>NZ_NULR01000010.1:0-92019 GCF_002577405.1 Bacillus cereus
AGTTAAGTTTATCGTATCGGTGGGAATAAATATGAACAAACCTAAAATTGGGATGATTGGACTTGGAAGTATTGCGCAAAAAGCCTATCTTCCAACACTTACAAAAGAAACAGATTGGAATTTTGTAGGAGCGTTTACACCTAACGCGGAGAAAAGGAAACAAGTTTGCCAGCAATACCGGATTCAAGACTTTCATTCTATTGAAACGTTAGCTTCGGAATGTGATGCAATCTTCGTTCACAGTTCAACTGCTACACATTATGAAATCGTTTCTGAACTTCTGAAAAAAGGAATCGACGTTTATGTTGATAAGCCGCTAGCAGCTACAGTAGAACAGGCTGAGAAACTAGTCGAGTTGAGCGAAAAGTATAATCGAAAGTTAATGGTCGGATTTAATCGTCGATTCGTTCCTATGTATGTTGCTGCAAAAAAACAAGCTCATCATATTTCATGGATTCGAATTGAAAAGCACCGCACAAATAAAGTGGGGCCGTATACGTACGACTTTACTATGTTAGATGATTACTTACATATTGTAGATACTGCTCGCTGGTTAGCTAATGATGATCTTAACGTCGTTCATAATATGATGCAAATGAATGAAAAGAATGAACTTCTGTACGGACATCATACATATACAACTCCAAGTGGATTGTTACTTTCTACCGCGATGCATCGCCATGCTGGTACAAATTTAGAACAAATTGAACTTGTAACGACTGGGAAAATCATTCGCGTAAAAAATATGAATATATTTGAAGTCGAACAGGAAAACTCTGTTTCACAAAGCGGTTCACCATCATGGGATACAACGTTAAAACAACGTGGTTTTGAAGATGCTGTTCATCATTTTATCGAATGTGTACATGGAGATACAAAGCCTGTTGTAGATGGATTAGAAGCATTAAAAACGCAGCAGCTGTTGCAATCCCTACTGGACGCTACAAGTAAAAATTAAAACGGATACATTTTTCAGAATTTACTTTCATTCCCATTTCCTCTTTATTTCTCTCACAAATTTCTATAGAATATGTTGATAGGAATTATAAATTTTATAATAAATCGTGGAAAGGGTGGGATTAACACATGTGGAACGAGTTTAAAAAGTTCGCGTTCAAAGGGAATGTAATTGATTTAGCTGTCGGGGTTGTAATCGGTGCTGCATTCGGTAAAATTGTTAGTTCATTAGTAAAAGATATTATCACACCATTACTTGGTATGGTATTAGGTGGCGTTGACTTTACAGATTTAAAAATTACATTCGGTAAATCAGCTATTATGTATGGTAACTTCATCCAAACTATTTTTGATTTCTTAATTATTGCAGCTTCTATCTTTATGTTTGTTAAAGTTTTCAACAAACTAACATCTAAAAGAGAAGAAGAAAAAGAGGAAAAAATTCCTGAACCAACAAAAGAAGAAGTTCTTCTTGGCGAAATTCGCGACTTACTAAAACAACAAAATTCTTCTAAAGATAGAGCATAATTGAACGGACAAAAGGCATGCCCTCTCGGGGCATGCCTTTTTTTATATGCTATAACGTTTCCGAATTCATATGAATAAATAAAATAATACCTGCAACCATCAGTACCATAATACTCCCTGCAAATAACGTAATACCAATAAACATGAAGTTCGCACTTACATCTATCGAAATACTTTCAGTAAAAATAGAAATTACATATGTGATAAGGGCAATCCCTGCAAGAGTACCTCCTGGAACAAATCGCTTTAAGCCATTTTGTTTTAACGTCATATATGCAAAAATAGCAGTCATGCAAAGCGTAATTATCCAAAGAATGATCATCTCTTCTCCCCCCTCACAAGCCTTTTCTTTCTATTATACATGACATTGCCCTATAATAGTTGAATTTGCATTTATGTGACATATAACAAGGAATCCCCCCATCTATAGCGAATATCTTATGAAGAGTTCCAAATACATTATCATTATCAAAGTAGCATATTTATAAATTTAAACATTCAGCATAAGGAGATTCTTTCTATATGTACGCTGTAAAATTATTGTTTGAATCTGTCCATTCAGGTGAGCCTAATCCTAGTAAAATAGATGAGCATTATGAAGAGAATCACGATACACTTTTTGAAGAAAGCATCATTCTCGTTAAAGCGAACAGTTTAGAGGAAGCGCATAAGTTAGGTGAAAAGCTCGCTATACAATCTGAATTAACATACGACAATGTGTACGAGGAGCAAGTCACATGGAAATTTCGAAAAGTGTTACACGTGTTTGAATTAGACGATACGCCATTTGAAACAGGGAAAGAATTGTACGCAAAGTTTTTACACGTTAAGAAAAACGAAACTGTGGATACAGTAGTTAAAAAATACTATCCTGAATATGAATAAAAGCTCACAGCAATCGCTGTGAGCTTTTTTATACTTACTTCGTTGAATTTCTAAATTGGATACGGTGAGGTAAGATAACAGTGTGATCTTCCACTTTTTCTTTGTTCATATATTTCGTTAGTAGACGCATTGCTACTGCACCGATATCATACATTGGTTGTACAACTGTTGAAAGCTGAGGACGTACCATTAATGCAAGGCGTGTATTATCGAAACCAAGTACTTCTACATCAGTTGGTACGTTTAATCCAGCGTCTTGTGCTGCGTGGATTACACCTAGTGCCATTTCATCAGAAGATACGAAGATTGCTGTTGGTTTTTCATCAAGGCTCCAAAGCTTTTCAAATGCTTCGATACCTGAATCATATGTGTAATCTCCATCGATTATAAGATTTTCATCATATGAAATACCTGCTTCTTCTAAAGCTTTTTTATAACCTTGTAATTTCTTTGCGCTTGCCGCTTTATCAATGAAAGGACCAGAGACGAAACCGATACGCGTATGGCCTTGCTCAATAAAGTGCTTCATTGCATCGTATGCTGCTTGTGTATAATCAATATTTACTGATGGTGTTTCATTTTGCTCATCAAATGACGCTGCTAATACAATTGGTACTGGAGATTTTTTAAATTCTTCAATGTGAATGTCTGTAATATCTTCACCCATGAAAACAATTCCGTCCACTTGTTTTCCAAGCATCGTATTTAATAAATGGAACTCTTTCTCTTTGTTTTGGTCAGAGTTACTTAAAATGATGTTATATTTGTACATTGTTGCGATATCTTCAATTCCACGAGCAAGTTCTGCATAAAACGTATTTGAGATATCAGGAATAATAACACCCACTGTAGTTGTCTTCTTACTTGCTAGTCCACGTGCTACCGCATTCGGGCGGTATCCTAAATGATCAATTGCTTCTAATACTTTCTTTCTTGTTGTAGGCTTTACATTTGGGTTACCGTTCACAACGCGTGATACGGTAGCCATTGAAACGTTCGCTTCGCGCGCTACATCATAGATTGTTACGTTCATCTCATCGCACACTCCTTCTATTTTTGTTATCTATTTTTATGTATCGGTTACTTGAATGAAAAAAAGACATCAACTCTATTTGCAGATGCCACCAATCGTCCCGAGTTCTTCCTTTTACTAATGATACGATAAAAACGCAGGCTCATACAATATTTTCCCGCAAAAGTTTCGAAAAAATTCGCTTCTTTTCTCGTATTTTCGTATTTTTTATGAAAAAAAGGGCATTTTTTGTAAAAAAATAGATATCCCATAGGTAAATACTTTATTTTTAAGCAGTACGATAGTAAATGGAATTTATATCGGCGATTTTTTAAATATATCGACTTACCAACAAAAATCGACAATGATAGTCATTTGATGCGCTGGATCTGGAAGCATTTCACAACTGGCAATAGAAGATCACGGCGTCCTATAGAATGCGTTATATCGACAACGACAGGGGGAAATAGGTTTCTTTCTTTAAAATTGGTACAGCGGAAATATGAAGTGTATTATGCGGCGCTCTTTCATTGCTTCATCAACTTGATGTACTTGTTCATAACTTTTCACTGCGTATGGTCCCACAATAAAATACTGATTTCCATCACCATTAATTTCAACAATCCTGTCTTCTTGTAACTCTAAACCATCTTGGAAAATTTGTTTAAAAATATGTTGTAACGTCTATGTTTTAAATGGCCCATTATTATTCTCTGCGATTAAATCCAGCATAACTCAACTTCCCGTTTCAGAAACTAATTGTAAGTCACTACCTATTGGTAGTGACTATATATATTTAATATTTAAATCTCTCTTCCTCTAATTTTAAAAATTTTTCAAACCTATTTACCAAAGCTTCTTTCGTAGTTGGAACTTCTTGAGGCATATAATTAACAAAACTCACCATATCTTCTGGGTAGTTGTGATTTCCATAAAACTCTGCAATTTCATTTAATAACTCATTATCTTCTTTACATCTTTCTTTTATTTCAGATAAACAAATAAATCTTAATTTTCTTTTCTCCTCTACTAACAATGGGCTTTCTTCATCTAATTGAGGAAAATAATTAGTTTTTATTTCTAACATCACCTTACCTAAATTTTCATTAGAGACTCCCCATGTAAGTTCACTAACAAACCCGCTTTCATCACCAATTCCCATCAACTCTACTGCATAATCAGAAATAACGTCTTTACTAAAATAATTTCCTTGGATGCCTACAAAAATAGTTTTCCAATCATACTTAATATGTTTACTTTTTAAATCTTTTAAGTTCATATTATTTCCCTCTTACTTTTTTGAATTTGATTTGACTTACCTGTCATAACACCATTTCCAATGACTTCTTCTTAATCTTGAATCATCTTCCATGGCACCAAAATACGATATTCACACGAAATATAACAATAAATCACTACAAAAAAACTTCGTACATTCTCACTTGCAATAAAAAAAAGACAGTGTTTAAACTGTCTTTTTTACAAGAAGGAAACAAACGGTTTATCGCTGTTTTTCTCTTTTATAATAACCGCCTCGATTTTACTCTCGGATTTTATCTGCAATTGTACTTTCGCATCTTTAGGCAATTTCTCTAATATACTTTGAGTAGCCATTTGGGTAAGGGCCATTAATTCTGTTTTACCGTTATATTTAATAACAATATTCATATTTAACATGTCCATTTGATTTTTCTTATAAGAAACTTTAGCATTGACTGGGATAAAATCTTCAGGAGAAAACTGCTTTATTAAATCAGCAAATTCATTTATTTTTTTATTATCTTCTCCATGTGCTTGTGTAAATTCATCGGAAGGATACGAATACGCTTTTTCATCAATCGTACTCCATTCCCCAATATTTGTATCATTCTTTTGAACAGTATTGCTAGCAATATACGTACCATTTTTTAAAGAAGTTGTGTTTTCTTGCTTAAAGATAGCAATTGTAATTGGCGATTTGTTATATTTATCATTTTTATTAATAGCTTCTACAAGTTGTTTAGCAACTTCAGTCCCTTTAGAAATAGCTTCTTCATTAGATACACTTGAAGACATAGCTAAACCAATCACAACACCAGATAAACTTAATTCATTTGACTTCTGTTTCTCGAAATAGTCTTGTTCTATAATATTCGTCAAAACTGGCGCTTCTACTTTCGCAACTAGTTCATCTATTAGCTTCTCCGGAATATACTGATTTAATTGCAGTACATGATTTTCTGTATCAAATTGTTGCTTCGCAATATTCATTAAACCATTTTCATACTCTGCTAAATCTAATTTAGAATTTGTTTTTATATTAGCTGTATTAATAACCTTTTGTTCTTTTAAAGGAATAACAGTTCTATAATAATCTTTAGAAACAGCCGTTCTCGGAATCATACTTTTTTCTTTCGTATCTTCTTGTATAACTTCATCCTTCTTACTAATCGTATCATTACTACAAGCTCCCAGTAATAAACTTACGACCGCGAAGGATAATGCCATTTTCTTCATTACATAAAACCTACTTTCAACAATCTAGTTATTTAGTTTGAACTATTAATAGTGTACCATTAAATATATTTCAACAAAAACAAAAAAAAGAAGCAAGCACCTTTAGCTTGCTTCTTTTTACTTAATATTCTCTTCTAAAGCGTCTTTTTTAATATTCCAATGAGACGTATTCCACACTACCATCCCGTCTTTTATGTATAGCACTTGTGGAGATTCATGTCTAATACTGTACTGTTCTGCGACACGATTCGAAACATCTCTCGCATCTTGTACATATAAATAGTAAGCTGGTACTGCTCTTTCCTCACTACAATACGCTTGAAATTCTGTATATGCACCATGACTAATCGGGCACGTCGTACTATGTTTAAATAGCACATAAGGCTCGTTCTTTTCCACTAGTACTTCAAGTTCTTCAATTGTTTCCAGTTTTGTCATATTCATCACGATTCACCTCTCATACGAAGTCTAGAGCGCTTCTCTTTCTTTTCAGCTTTCTGCTCAAGTCTTTCTAGTTTACGCTCTTCTTTTTCAACCTTTTTCTCTTGTCTTGTCGCACGATAATGGTTGTATACTTCAATTGCTGCGCTGCTCCACTGTACAACTTGCGCTACTTTATCTGCATTATTTTCAATCTCGTCAGTAACAGACTCTGATACATTACGAAGTTTCGTATTTAAAGAATGGATTGTCGTTCCAATCCCATCTACACCTGCTACTACTTTATTTAATGACTGCGACTTCTGTTGAATATCATCAGCTAACGCATTTGTCTTATGTAATAATTGCTCCGTCTCTACGCTAATTCCTTGCATTTGCTTTTCTAAACCTTCTAACGTGCTTGCAACGTTTTCTAACGTCTTCTGAACCGATAACAACGTTCTGCATACATACACTACTAATACAGCGAAAGCAACCGCGATAATAGCCGCACTTACATATAAAAGAACTTGCATTTCATCACTTCCTTTATCTTTTTCATACTTTCCCCTATTATACAATCATTTACCGTTTCATTCTAACCCCTATATTCCATTAGAATTTTCATACTTATTCGTTAACTTTAACATAAATGATTCAACAAATTCCACTAAGTAGGTTACAATAGGAGAGGATACATAATTAGTAGGGAGGCTTTACATATGAAAGATCCACGCATTGAAAAGTTAGCATACAATTTAATCAACTACTCTATTCGCTTACAAAAAGGCGAAAAAGTGTTAATTGAAAACTTTGGCTTACAAAAAGAACTTGTAACTGCACTTGTGAAAGAAGCATATGCAGCTGGTGGTTTCCCATTCGTTTCTTTAAAAGATCATCAAGTAGATCGCTCTTTATTAATGGGTGCTACTGAAGAACATTTCGAACAAATCGCTGCATATGAAGCAAGCGTAATGAAAGATATGGATGCGTATATCGGTCTTCGCTCTGGCGATAACATTAACGAACAAGCTGACGTTCCAAGTGAACGAATGAAAGTTCACGGCCAAACAGTTGGCAAGAAAGTTCATAGAGACATCCGCGTTCCGAAAACGCGCTGGGTTGTTCTTCGTTACCCAAATGCTTCTATGGCACAGCTTGCTAAAATGAGCACAGAAGCTTTCGAAGACTTCTACTTTGAAGTTTGTAACTTAGACTACGGTAAAATGGATAAGGCAATGGATAGCCTTGTTGCATTAATGAATAAAACAGATAAAGTTCGCTTAACTGGTCCTGGAACTGATTTAACATTCTCTATTAAAGACATTCCAGCTATTAAATGCTCAGGTCATTTAAACATTCCAGACGGTGAAGTATACTCTGCACCAGTTCGTGAATCTGTTAACGGTACAGTTTCTTACAACACACCATCTCCTTACAACGGTTATACATTTGAAAATGTACAACTTAAGTTTGAGAACGGTCAAATCGTTGAAGCAACTGCAAACGATTCAGAGCGCATTAACAAAATCTTCGATACAGATGAAGGTGCACGCTACGTTGGTGAGTTCGCAATCGGCGTAAACCCATACATCTTACATCCAATGGGAGACATCCTATTCGATGAAAAAATCGACGGTAGCTTCCACTTCACACCTGGACAAGCTTACGACGATGCATGGAACGGCAACAACTCGAACATTCACTGGGATTTAGTATGCATCCAACGCCCTGAATACGGCGGCGGCGAAATTTACTTCGACGACGTATTAATCCGTAAAGACGGACGCTTCGTTGTATCTGAATTAGAAGCTTTAAACCCAGAGAACTTAAAATAATATTAAATAAGGGATGTTACCTAGTCGAACTTTTCGACTAGGTAACATCCCTTTCATTTTGAACAACTTCTTAGTAAATGAAATTGTATGAACGATTTTCCAAATGTATCTATCGTAAATCAAGATATATCGATTTATCGACAAAAATTCACATTAATACTCTAATAATTTTTTAGCCACATCTTCTGGTACTTTAAAACTATTTTTATTTTTTATTTTATTCATTTTCAATTCAACCTCAACATAAGGAACATCTTTATATACTGTCATCGTACCAATTTCATGTAACTCTTTTTTATCTTTACTCGAATCCAATAATTTTTGTGTATCCTCTTGATACATTTTAAATGTTTTCCCTTGCGGAGTATCTAAAGGAGCCGATTCCATTTTCCACTCATCCATTTTGATTGATTCAAACAACTTTGTAATTTCTTTCTTATCGGTAATTGTTTTTTTATCACTCGAATCAATAAACGATTCAATTTCAATTTTTTGTGCTTTTTCTAAGCTAACATCAGACTTCTCTTTCTTCGTACTACATCCTATTACAAGAATCGATACGGTTAGTAGCAGCAAAAATAATATACAGACTTTTTTCATTTCTAATCCCCCTGCGCTATATAAAGTTATTTTTCTATTTTTACATGTGGATTCTCTTTCTCAACAAGTGACAAAAAACTTGTCATATTTTGAGGCATCGCAATCATATGTACTTTATATGCATTCGTCGTAATTTCAAGGGACTTCCCAACTTGCCGAATAATTCTTATGTCTTTTAATACAACATCATCATTTAAGATGCCGTATTTTAATACACCATTTTCTACTTTATGCTTTTTAATAAATACTTCCCAAACAAGTGGAACATTTACAATAAAGCATAACCCCATTCCAATCAATGCTGACATCCACTGCTCTTGATTTGTGAAAAGCATGACAATTGGATACACAAACATAAAAGCTAACGTAAGACTAACGAAAATTACTGCTAATTTACTTCTTTGAATTGGAAAGTTCATACCTACACCCCTAACCAAATTATACCATTAATTCCATTTTAATTCATAAAAAAAGGCCATTTGCAAATGACCTTTTTAAACAATCTGTAATAAAATTTCTTACTTACCTTGAATCTCTTTCCATTCTGAAGCTAGTAAACTATAAACAGCAATATCTTGAAAATGATCATATATCCATTGTTCATCTCTTAAAATACCATCTAATTTAAACCCTAAACGCTCTGGAATCGCGCGGCTTGTCGCATTTTCAACACCGCATCTGATTTCAATTTTATTCAATTTTAAATTCTCAAATGCATAGTGAAGTACAGCCTTCACGCTACGCGTCATAATACCTTTCCCACCAGCATCTTCCGCAAGATAATACCCAAGACTCGTCGCTTTCTTCCCCCAGCTCACTGGATGAATGCCTACCATCCCAACGAGCTTTCCTTTATAGCGTATACCACTTTCAAAACCGTCTCCCTCTGCAAATTTCTTTAACCACATCGGGAAAATTTCATCATAAGCATCCGCAGATTTCGTCCCATCTATCCAAGGAAGCCATCTTCGTAAATGATTACGGTTTTGATTTATTAATTGATATAATTCCTCTTTATGATGTTTTTCTAATAGTTGTAGTTCGATTTCGTCGTCTACTCGGAGTGTGAACATGGTTTTTAGCCCCTTTTTAGTTTTCTTATTATTCTAACATCTACGGATAGAAAATGTTAAATATTCACACTTTTTTCGATTTTATTTGTATAAAACCTGAAGAACACAATACTCCAGTAATAACTAATATCATCCCTATACATTGTGCAGGTGTTATCTTTACTCCTTCTATAAAAGAAATAAACATTGTAACAACAGGCACTAAATTAAAAAATAAAGATGTTCTTGCTGCTCCAATTTGTGCAATTCCATTATTCCACCATAAGTAACCGAGCACACTCATTCCGATTGCCATAAAGAGAATCGCTCCCCAAGCTAATATAGGAATTTCCAAAACTGGTACTATACTTGTTTGCGTGAAAGATATCATAATAAAAGCAAGGGCACCAATAGTCATCGTATACGTCGTAGTTTGTATTGGGCTACCAGTTTTAATAAACCTTCTGCTTAGTACACCGTATAACGCCCAGCAAATATTCCCTAATAATATATAAAAATCCCCTTTTGAAAAAGATAAATTTTGCAGTATTGTAAATGAAGCTTGTGTAAGTACAAAAACAACACCAAATAATGCAAGTAACATTCCAATTACTTGGCGCTTCACTATCTTCTCTCGTAAAATGACACTTGCTAATAATGTCGTAACAAGCGGATTGGTTGCCATAATAAGCGCACCATTAATAGCTTCTGTATGTTTCATACCTAAAAAGAAAAAGAAGTTAAAGCCGAATACACCAACAATCCCTAGCAAAAGGTAATAAACCCTATTCTGCCTCCATACCTCCACCTCAAAGTCTTTTCGTATTTTTAAAAGACATAACATCACAAATGCAGCAATCCCAAAACGCCATGCCGCTATATGAATTGCTTCGAAATACTGCACCGCATATTTCGAAGCATTAAATGTCCCACCAGTAAATATCGCAAACCCTAATAACTGCGCATATACTTTATTTTTCATTTCCGGCCTCCAAGTCTTTTCCTTCTAGAAAACCGTAATAAATTTCTAACTTCTCCTCCGTTAGCTGAACTACTTTTTGCAATTGTTCCTGCTGTTCTTTTAACCGCTCCAAGTGAGTTGTTAAAATTGAAATTCTTTTTTTTACTTTCGCTGGTACTTCTTCTTTCCTCTGCCTAATTTCCTCTATAATGCATCCATCACTTGCAAACTCAGCCATCTCTTCTAATGACATTCCAGTTTGTTTTAACGAATATAAAAATTTTAATAGGCGCACATCACCTTCTGTATATTGGCGAATCCCGCTATTTCGCGTTGGTGGTGGTAATAATCCTAATTTCTCATAGTAACGCAAAGTATGAATACCCATCCCTGTTAATTCTGCCACTTCACCGATTTTATACATGTTTTTATCCCCCTTGTTTTTACATATTTATCTTACAACCTAGAGTTAGCTCTAGGTCAATACGTAAATAAAAAAGACGCACAGCCAAGCTGTGCGTCTTTTCTATTACTTCTCTGCAACTTGAACTTCTTTTACGTAAGCTGCTTCGAATTTTTGGATGTCACCTGCGCCCATGAAAATTAGAACGCCTTTTTTATGTTTCTTTAATACATCTGTTGTTGTATCTGTAATTAATTCTGCACCGTCGATACGCTTTTGCAGATCTTCAATTGTTAATTCACCTTTGTTTTCGCGCGCTGATCCGAAAATATCACATAAGTATACTTGGTCAGCTTTGCTTAGGCTTTCTGCGAACTCATCTAAAAATTTTTCTGTACGTGAGAATGTGTGTGGCTGGAATACAGCGACAACTTCACGCTCTGGATGTTTTTGACGAGCTGCTTCAATCGTTGCATTAATTTCTGTAGGATGGTGTGCATAGTCATCAATGATAACTTGCTCTCCCATTGGCTTTTCATTAAAGCGACGTTTTACGCCTTCAAAAGTTGTTAGCTGATGTTTAACTGCTTCCACATCAACATTTTCATAATGGCAAAGCGCGATTACTGCTAATGCATTTAATACGCTATGATTGCCGTATCCTGTAATTTTGAACGTATCATAATACGTATTACGAACGAATACATCGAATATTGTACCATCTGTTCTCTTTTGAATGTTACGTGCTTGGAAATCATTATCTTCTCCAAATCCATAGAAAATAACAGGTACTTTCGCTTGAATTTTTTGAAGTTCTTCATCATCACCACATGCAATAATGCCTTTTTTCACTTGCAATGCCATCTCTTGGAATGCACTGAATACATCATTAATGTCTGAGAAATAATCTGGGTGATCGAAATCAATGTTTGTCATAATTGCATAGTCTGGATAATAAGACAAGAAATGACGACGATACTCACAAGCTTCAAATACAAAATACTTACTATTTTCTACCCCATGCCCCGTTCCATCTCCGATAAGGTAAGATGTTGGGTGTGCGCCTTGCATTACATGAGCTAACAAACCTGTAGTTGATGTTTTTCCATGTGCACCAGTTACAGCAACACTTGTGTACTGATTCATAAGGTCACCTAAAAAGTGATGATAACGATGTACTGGGATATTTAATTCTTTTGCTGCTACGATTTCTTCATGCGTATCAGGAAACGCGTTTCCTGCGATAATCACTTGTCCTTCTTTAATATTATTTTTATCAAAAGGAAGGATGGAAATACCACGCTTTTCCAATGCTGTTTGTGTAAAGAAACGCTTTTCATAATCAGACCCTTGAACAGTATGCTTCATGTCATGAAGAATTTGTGCTAATGAACTCATTCCTGTCCCTTTAATTCCTACAAAATGGTAAACTGTCATCTTAAAGAACCTCCAACATTTCGAACTAATACAACGGCCTATCTATAAGACAGTATATGAATCTTTTCTTATTTTGGTAATCATCATACATTTCTGATGAAGCGAAGTTTTCTTTAATCTTCACTTATCAGGATAACCACGTACGTACTTCTTTTTATGTCCATAACAAACTTATTATAGCAAAAAACCAGCTGTTATACTATGATAACAGAAAAACTGACAGGGTCAATCACCTATCAGTTTTTCTCGCTTTTACATATCTTCTTTTGTTTCTAATTGAACACGCTCTAGACGTGGATTTGGACGGTATTTACGACCAGCTTTTGCTTCTGGTTTTCCATTTAATTCTACGTTATCACCTGTAAATCCAATATTCATTTTTAATAAGCTACTTCCTACTCCATATATATCAACAGGAACATTTTGAGCTTCAAATTCACGAATACGTTTCTCATCAAATCCACCAGTTACAACGATATCTACATGTTGGAATCCTTCTTCATCAAGCGCCTTACGAAGTGCGAATACAAGCGATGGATTGACACCACGCGGATCGAATGTTCCAAGTACTTCTGGGTGGCGAATGAAGTATTGATCAATCATTGTGCGAGACGTATCTACACGTACACCTTTTAATGTTGACCCAAACTCACGCGCTACGCGAAGTGCATCTGTAATAACATCATTGTTGTAATCAATTAGTACAACTAATTCATCTTCTGGGAATTTCTTATGATATGCTTTTGCCGCTTCAACGACATCACCATTAAACATTTGAATTAATGCGTGAGGCATCGTCCCCATACCACTCTTGCCCCACCACTCATTCATTGCATGCGTCGCTTGTGCGCTCATACCTCCGATGTATGCCGCATAACCGTCACCAGCTTGTTGCGTATAGTGATCATCACGATCTCCCATGAAAATAACTGGTTTTTCTTTATCTACACTACGTGCAGCTTGGACAACGTTATATACGTTTGTCGCAACCGATGTACGACGAGCTAAAATTCCATCGATGACACCTTCTAAAAATCCGAAGTTTTCATAAGGACCATGAATTGTTAAAACTGTTTCAAACGGACTAATATTATCGCCATCCTTTAAAGAATGAATTTCTAATTCCTCAGGATTTTTGGCAAATGTTTGTAGCAATGCGATTACTTCATCTGCTCCGCAAAGAACGGCATTCTCTTTTTGGAAAAACTGCATCGTTACAACACTTTTCGGGCGAAATTCTTCAATGATTTCTCTAGTCTTTAAAAAGTAAACGGCAGAGAACCAACCTTCTCCAACACGCTCATCAAATTTAAATGTTTTATTCGTTAGTCGATTTATTTCACCTTTTAATTTCAATTCAATTTCTTTCATGTCGCTTTACTCCCTACTTTACTATCCAACATTTTCTATTAGTATACAGCAAAACCGTGTACTATACATTCATTTCCTGCATAGCAGCAAATTCATCCTCAGAAATAAGGACATCTCTCGGCTTTGTTCCTCTTCCTTCAGAAATAATCCCTTGCGATTCCATCTCTTCAATGAGACGGGCCGCGCGATTATAACCGATGCGGAATTTTCGCTGTACAGAAGATGTGGACGCTCCCCCTTGTTCTACAACAAATTGACATGCATCCAAAAACAATTCGTCTTCCGACTCAGCCTGTTCTGTTTTCGCTAATAAATCCTCTTGCTTAAATAAGTAATTCGGCTTCATTTGCTTTCTCACATGATCAACTGTTTTTTCAATCTCATCATCCGATACATATACACCTTGTACACGAACTGGTTTAGATGTACCGTTCCCTAAAAACAGCATATCACCACGGCCAAGTAATTTTTCCGCGCCCCCAATATCGATAATCGTACGCGAATCAACTTGAGATGATACTGTAAATGCAATACGCGTTGGAATATTTGATTTAATTAAACCTGTAATAACATCTACAGATGGACGCTGCGTCGCAACTAATAAATGAATACCACAAGCACGTGCTTTTTGCGCGATACGACAAATCGCTTCCTCAACATCACCAGGTGCTACCATCATTAAGTCAGCTAACTCATCAATGACAATAACAATGTAAGGTAATGTCTCTCCCGGAATTTCTCGCTCACTTACAATCGTATTGTAACGAGTTAGATCACGAGCACCTGCGTGCACAAATAGCTCATAACGACGCTCCATCTCTTCAACTGCCCACTTTAACGCAGCCGTCGCTGCTTTTACATCGGTAATAACAGGTGCTACAAGATGCGGAACAGAATTATATGGTGCAAGCTCAACCATCTTCGGATCAATTAACATTAACTTCACTTCATGTGGTTTTGCTTTGTATAAAATACTCGTTAAAATTGCGTTAATACACACACTTTTTCCTGAACCAGTTGCGCCTGCAATAAGTCCATGCGGCATTTTTCGAATATCCGTTACAATTGGATCACCTGAAATATCGAGTCCAAGTGCAACTGTAAGCGGTGATTCACTCTTTGTAAATACAGGACTTCTTAAAATTTCACGAAGAAATACTGGCTTACTTTCTTTATTTGGAACCTCAATTCCAATCGCACTCTTCCCTGGAATTGGCGCTTCAATACGAATATCTTTCGCAGCTAAACTTAACTTAATATCATCACTTAAGTTTGTGATTTTATTTACCTTCACACCTGGGTCTGGCTGCACTTCAAAACGAGTTACTGCTGGACCTTGCGATACATTAATAACATGTGCTCCAACATGGAAATTATTAAATGTCGTATTTAATAATTCTTCCTGTTCTTCTAACCATTCCGTATTATCTAACGCCGCTTGCTGCGGAATTGACAACAATGTTAATGGCGGAATGGCATATGTCGGTGGTGTTTGCAATACATTTCGCACATCGTTCTCTCTTTGATTTACAACATATGCTTTCTCTTGTACTTGCTCTACCACTTGCTGCGTTGGTTGTTCTTCCACTCGTGGCTCCACTACTACTTGTTGCGTTGGTTGTTCTTCCACTCGTGGCTCCACTACCACTTGTTGCACTGGTTGCTCTTCCACTCGTGACTCCACTACCACTTGCTGCGTTGGTTGTTCTTCAACTTGTGACTCCACTACCACTTGCTGCGTTGGTTGTTCTTCCACTCGTGGCTCCACTACCACTTGTTGCGTTGGTTGTTCTTCCACTCGTGACTCCACTACCACTTGCTGCGTTGGTTGTTCTTCCACTCGTGGCTCCACCACCACTTGTTGCACTGGTTGCTCTTCCACTTTGTGTACTGATTTATTTTCTACTCGTTCGCCCACGGAAGATTGCATTGCACTCGTTCTTGCTACATGTCTTTCCATTAATCGCGCTCTGTCTTGTTTCAACATAACAACATTAAATGGTACGTGACGCTTTTTCTCACGTTTTGGCTCTTCTTTTTGTACAACTGGTTGTGCTTCCGCGACTGGTGCTTCTTCCACAACTGGCTTTTCTTCAGCAATTGGTGCTTCTTCTACAACTAATTGTTCTTCGGCGATTTGTGCTTCTTCTACAACTAGTTGTGCTTCCGCGACTGGTACTTCCTCTACAACTGGCTTTTCTTCAGCAATTGGTGCTTCTTCCACAACTAGTTTACTTTCCTCTGTTTCTGCAATTAAAACATTCGCAAAGCTTTGAACATCTTTCTTCGTTTGTTCATCCGCTTCAGCAACATGTATGAATTCGCTCTTTTGCTCAATTGCTTCATCTAACACCATTTCTTGCTGAGTTTCTTCAAGTTCTACAAATGCCCCTGCTTCCGTAATTACTTCTTCTTCAGGTGCTTCTGTTTCTGCAATTACTTCTGCCTTTTCAGACTCTTCTGCTTCCGCAATTACTTCCACTTCTTCTGCTTCTACAATTACTTCCACTTCTTCAAACTCTTCTGTTTCCGTAATTATTTCTATCTCTTCAGATTCCTCTATTTCCATAACTACTTCTGCTTCTACAATTACTTCCACTTCTTCAAACTCTTCTGTTTCCGTAATTACTTCTATCTCTTCAGATTCCTCTGTTTCCATAACTACTTCTACTTCTACTTCTTCAAGCTGTTCCGTTTCTGCAATTACTTCTACTTTTGGCACTTCTGCAACTTCTTCTGGTATTTCCACTATGATTGTTTCTTCAAGTTTTTCTTCTGCTTTGACAATCACTGCTTCTTCTGGAGTTTTCTGTTCTACTTCAATAGTAGCTTCTTCTATTTCTGTATTACGTTTAATTTCTTCTGATAAAATTGTATCCTCATGCTCTACTTTAGAATCTACTAATTCTTCTTGTAGAATGCTTTCGTTTAACACCACTACATCTTTTTCTTGCTTTGCATCTTCCATACGCTCAGCTACCGTTTTATGAAGTAATTCATCCGCTGAAACTTCCTGCGGTGCACTAATTTCTTGAACCACTTCTTTTTCTTCTACTAAAGGTACTTGGCTCTCAATTTCATAACCATTTTTCTCTAGCCATTGATCGACAACTGATTTTTCTTCCTTTTTACTCTGTTGACCTCGCTGATCAACATGACTAGAAGAAGGCGTTGCTTGCCCTTCTGAGAAATCAGATAATGCATATCCTTTTTTCTCTAACCATGCATCAACGACCGATTTTCCCTCTACAGATATTTCAAGATCTTCTCTTTCCTTTTCTTCCTCCTGCTTTACAACTTTTTGCTCTACTGAAGGACGATTATATCCGTAAATTGGCGAAATCATTTCTGTTGGACGAAATGGTCTACGGTTACTTTCTTGCGCTGGTACAGATGCTTTTTTTACGACAGGCTCCGGTTCATATTGCACTTCCGGCTCTTCATATGTAGAAACTACATTCTCCACATACGGTCGCCTACTTCTTTCCACTTTTACTCCTCTTTGAGTAGGCTGATTTTCATATATACCTCTTTGAACAGGTTGCTCTTCAAAGTGAGGTAATTCTCTTACATCATCCTCTTCAAATCCATCATCTGGTATTAATGGAAAACGACATTTACCTGCATTCCTACTTGCCATTTGTGCTTCTCTTGCTTCAGTGTAGTGGTTTACACGAGGAATTTTCGGCTGACTTTCAACTTGTTTCGGTACTTCTTTATTCATCGCTGTTTGTTCTTCCTCTTTGTTAAACAGCTTTTTCATCCAATCTAACATGCTTACCACTCTTTCTACTAAATAGTAACAACCTTTATTGTATCAGCATTCGGCAAAAAGTGCAGGTAAAATTAAGCACGTTACATTTATCCATAATATTCTAATTTACGAGCGTTTTCATATGGAAAAACGCAGCCTTCCATATAAGACTGCGTTTAAGCTTTACTCTTCCGATATTCATCTACACTATCTGTTACACTTTGCAATAAAGAATTTACATACTGCGGGTCAGATAATTTTTTATCTTCTTCATGGTTTGACATAAACCCAAGTTCTAATAGCACGCCAGGAACTTTTGACCAATTAAATCCCGAAAGATCATCTCGAAATTTAATTCCATTTACTTTCACTTGATGATTCTCTCTCATTTTATTTACTATCGTTTGAGAGATTTGAAGACTTTCAGCATAGATCTCTTTCGTATACGGACTTCCTTCTGCCGGCGTCAATACAGCAAATCCACTTTGGTTTGGATTTTCAGAACCATCTGCATGAAGACGTAAAAATAAATTCGCCTTATGATCATTCGCGAATGTCGCACGTTCTTTATTGCTTATATCAACATCTTGTGACGTTCTCGTCATTAATACTTGTATACCTTTTGCTTCCAGCTTTTCTTTTAATATAAAAGCCATTTCTAATACAAGGACAGACTCTCTCTTTTTTGTCACAACGCCTGTTGTGCCATCTGTCACTTTATATTTTTGAGTATTTGCTCCTGGACCAATTGGTTCTAAATTTAAATTTGCTTTTTGTTGATGTCCTGGATCAATAACAACGAGAAACTTTTCTTGTTTCTCCTTACTTTCTACTTTTTGTTCATTATTTTGCGCTGGTTGCTCTGTTGGCTGCACCGGCGTAGTTTCCTCTTTCTTTTCCTCGGCCGACGCTTCTTCCTGCTTCACTTCTACTTGCTCATTCGTTTGAACAGCTTGGGGCTCTTCTTTCTTTTCTTGTTCTTCTTGCTGCTTTTCTACCGGTGCGTCTTCCTTTTTATCTTCCCTTGTTTCTCGTACAGCAGATGATGTTTCTTTTTTCGGTTGCGCTTGCGAACAACCTCCCATATATATGCCAATGAATGCAATCACGCTCATTATTTTTATATACTTCATATTTCTCTCCCATCACTTTGCACCGGAATCAAAGTTTTTCTTATAATTGCCCTATAATCTCATCTATACTTCCAATATTAACAGGTTGCCACGTTTCTGTACCGCGCTCCGCCGTATAAACTGGATACGCATCATCATCGACATTCACGAAAACTGGATCGCCCATATCCGTTTCATATCCGATAACAATCCATCCTTCTTGCCATCTTCCATTTTCTTTACTTATTAATGAATTTTTATGTTTATCATATCGATAACCGATTTGTCCTTTTTCTAACTCGTTTTCGCTAAATATATATATTTCATTGGAACCTAGCTCAATATCTTGCTGTTTGGAAGTTTCAATTCGTTTCAGAAGTGCTGCGATTTTTGGTTGTTGTTTCATACGTCTATCCCCTTCTTTTTTCTAAATTTTACCTAATTCATTTTTAAAATACAATATAGTTTATAAAGAGAAACGTTACAATCTTAGGAATTTCACACAAAAAAATAGCCCCACATATGCGAGGCTATTTTTTCTTACATCAATTAAAATTTAAATTCTTGTCCAACTTCAAAGCTATCTTCTAATACAAGAATACCTTTTTCTTGTGGAGCGTCTGGAAGCTCTAATTCACGTGCAGAGCAAATCATTCCAGAAGAAGGAACACCGCGAAGCTCAGCTGGCTTAATTAACATACCGCTTGGCATTACAGCGCCGATTTTTGCAACGACAACTTTTTGTCCTGCGTCAACGTTTGGTGCGCCACATACGATTTGTAATGTTTCTGTACCGATTTCTACTGTACAAATGTTTAGTTTATCAGCATTTGGATGCTTCTCTTTTTCAGCTACATAACCTACAACAAATTTCGGAGAAAGATCTGCTTCTACTGTTTCTTCAAAGCCGTTCTTCGCTAAAATTTCGTTGATTTTCTCAACAAGTTCTTTCGTTAATGTAAGGTTACCTGTTTCTGTTACTTCTAAATAAGAAGATGCATTAAAGATGTTGAATCCTCCCGTTACGTTGCTTTCACGATCATAAACGCGAGCAACATCTCCTTTGCGATCAAAAGTACGAGTCTCTAAATTAATATCTTGTAAGGCAACAATTAAAGTGTCACCAATTCCTTCAAGGTTGTAAAAAACGTTCACTTCGTTCATCCTTTCTCTTTTCCATCTGTCTTCTTCCGATTCTTCGCTAAAATAAAGATTGGTTCAAAGTGTCCATCTTCATATACGAATGAAAGTGATGTAATCGGAACATGCCCTTCGGCAAAAAATTTCATTGTCATTTGTGCAATAATATCATAACCGATTTCGTTGACGATATCAGCAATAATTAATACATCTTGGTGAGGAACAGCAACAACCATATCACCAGAAATCTTTTCACGCATCGATTGTAGTAACGATTCGTTTAAAATACGAGTCGCATCATACCCATCATTTGTGTTTAAAAAGTAGAATGTATTACCTGCTACTGTGTCCTGCCTAAATTCATAGCCTAATGAACGAGCATTGAATAATGCCATTTCACGTACTTGTTGTTCTGTAAGCTCTAACTTTTGTAATAGACGCTCATCAATTAGTCGATACGTTTTATTAGAATCTAGCGCATAGTAAATACGTGTTTCTGCCGTATGATCCGTCATAATAAACGGATTTCCTTCTTCTGCTTGTTTTGGGAAAGAAGTAGAGCGAATAACAGGTAAAATTTTCGCCTCGCTATTTTCTTCTTTATGCATCGCAATTAACGCTTCTTGTACGTAATAAGCGACCTCTTCAATCGCTTTTTCTTTGTTCACTTCCCATTTTGCTACAACTCCTGGAAGTGATACGTTAATACCTTTTTTCGAGTCTTTCTGTTCAATACGTAGAACTTCTTTCTCGCTATCATAATGAAAGTCCCATTCTGGGCGAGATAATTTTTTCATTAACTCATCTTTCATCTTTTTACTTGTCATCTTCATCTCTGTTTCCTCCCTTCCAAAAAAATAACCTCCCCCGCGAAGGTAGAGGTTGTTTTACAATTCAATTGGCAAATTGCCTTATTTTAAACCTTCAATAAACTCTTCGATTTGTTCTTGTGTTTTACGATCTTTGTTTACATAGCGACCAGTTTCTTCACCTTTATTGTACGCTACAAAGCTCGGAATGCCAAATACGTCTAATTTCACGCATAGATCAATAAACTCATCACGATCTACATAGTAAAATGAGAAATCACTATACTTCTCTTCTACTTCTGGCATAAATGGATCTACAAAGCGACAATCCGGGCACCATTCCGCTGAGAACATAAAGACTACATTCTCTTCATTTTTTAACTCTTGGAATTGCTCCATGCTTTCTAATGATTTCATCTATATTTCCTCCTCTAACGAGTACATTTTTTCATGTTATAATCTTTCTTTTTATACTACCATACATCACGCACGGTGCAAGGTTTATGCTTGCTTTTCATCATACTTATATTGCCCAACAAGTAACTTAACCACGTGTACAAATAATTCCGTCCGGTCAACATAATCATCTGTAAAAATACCGATAGCACCTTCGTGACTACGAATATCTTTTCGCTGTACAAACTCTTCCATCACTTCACTTAACTCTTTTCCGTCTTCAAGTGGCGTTAAAAAGTCATCTGGCAACTTAATACGAGCGCCTCCTGCAACAAATGTTTTACCATCACTTGTTGCAAGCGCGCCCCAGTTACACATAAATAAACCGTGCTCTGTTTTCATTACGCCGCCCTCTAGTCCAATACCAATTTGAGCTTCACCTACTTTTAATGCCTGCTTCGCTCTATTTATCGCTCCTTGCATCGTCTCTTCATCTGAAAATGGCTGGCTTGCTACTCCTGAAGGAACAGAAAGGGATGTAATTTCAACATCTCCCCAAACCTTCTCCACCGCTCCAACCTTCGTTTTATTCTTCGATCCAACTACTACCTTCATCTCAATCACCTCTATATAAATTCATCATTTCACCTTAATCAAATTACTCTTTATAAACGAGAGCACCATCACCAATCACTAGGTCACCTCTTCAACTTAAAAAAGAAGGATTTTTCTCACAACATTGCCGACCTCGAACTCAAAAACAGCCTTATTCTCTCTCCCTACCCGCGGCCTTAATACATCACTCGAATACCAATTAAGCACTGACCGCCACCACTCATCGCTGGGCCATCTCTCCTACCTAAAAAAGAAGGTGGCTTCCCACAACATTACCGGCCTCGAACAAAAAAATAGCCTTCCTCTCTCTTCCTACCCGCGGTCTTAATACATCATTCGAGCACCCATTAAGCACCGACCGCCACCACTCATCGCTGGGCCATCTATTCAACCTAAAAAAGAAGGATTTTTCTCACAACATTGCCGACCTCGAACTCAAAAACAGCCTTATTCTCTCTCCCTACCCGTGGTCTTAATACATCATTCGAGCACCAATTAGGCACCGACCGCCACCACACATCGCTGGGTCATCTCTTCTACCTAAAAAAAGAAAGAGCTTTTAGCCCTTCCTCTTTACGCGTTATTCTTAATTGTCTCTAACGTCGTTTTATCCGTCGCTCTTACAAGCTTCGTAATTAGTTCTTTCGCTGCTGCATAATCATCAACATGTAAAATTGAAGCATGTGTATGAATGTAGCGTGCGCAAACACCAATTACTGCTGATGGAATACCAGAATTGCTTGTATGTACACGGCCTGCATCTGTACCACCTTGTGAAATAAAGTATTGGTACGGAATGTTGTGTGTTTCAGCTGTATCTAAAATAAATTCACGCATCCCTCTATGTGTTACCATTGTGCGGTCGTAAATACGAAGAAGAGCACCTTTTCCTAATTGACCGAACTGCGTTTTATCACCAGAAGCATCGTTTGCTGGACTTGCATCAAGCGCATAGAAAATGTCTGGTTGAATCATATTAGCAGCTGTTTGTGCTCCGCGAAGACCCACTTCTTCTTGTACAGTCGCACCAGAATATAATGTGTTTGGTAATGTTTCATCTTTTAATTCTTTTAATAATTCGATTGCAAGTCCACAGCCGTAACGGTTGTCCCAAGCTTTCGCCATAATTTTCTTTTCATTTGCCATCGGCGTGAATGGGCAGATTGGCACGATTTGTTGTCCTGGTTTTACACCAATTTCAATCGCATCTTCATAACTATCTGCACCTATATCAATTAACATGTTTTTTATATCCATCGGTTTTGCACGTTGCGCATCACTTAATAAATGAGGAGGAATAGATCCAACAACCCCAACAACAGGACCGTTCTTCGTCATAACTTGTACGCGCTGCGCTAATAGCACCTGGCTCCACCAGCCGCCTAACGTTTGAAAACGAAGCATCCCGTTTTTCGTAATTTGCGTAACCATGAAACCTACTTCATCCATATGACCTGCTACAAGAACACGTGGGCCAGTCTCGTCCCCTTTTTTCAGACCAAATACGCTACCTAACCCGTCTTGCACAATTTCATCAGCATATTTGCTTAATTCTTGCTTCATAAAACGGCGTACATCATGTTCAAAACCTGACGCACCTTGTAATTCTGTTAACGTACGAAATAATTGTAATGTCTCTTTATTCACGAAGTCCCCTTCTTTCAAACCTTAGTAGAATACCTCTTTTATTGTAACGAAATTTTCGAAATGTTTCTAGTTTCTTCTTTTTTAGCTGTATTTGCTTTATAATTATTATTGGTACACTATTTTTATTTTACAGAATTGAGGTGAATATATGAGCTGGAAAGGTTTAGTAGCAGGTCTTGGCGTTGGATTCGCAGCTGGTTATCTCGTTGCAAACAAAGTACAAGAACAATCCCATATTTCTTCAGAAAAAGCATTGAAAATGGTGAAACAAGCATTAAGTCATAAAGGTGAAATTACTGGCTCTTGGGTACATATGGTTCCAGAGACATTTGAAAAATATGATGTCGCATACGAAGTTTATCGCGGCGGTCTTACAACGATGTTAGATGATATACAAGAACGATTTGAATTTTTAGTTGATGCTAAAACAGGTACTGTTTTAGAGGTTATAGCAGCATAAAAAGAGGTTTCCCATTTGGTGAACCTCTTTTTTTTGAAGAATCACGGATATTGATTAAAATTATATCGGTGATTTTTCGAATATATCGACCGCAACTCAAATTATATCGACGATTTTTTCGAATATATCGACCGCAACTCAAATTATATCGGCGATTTTTTAAATATATCGACCGCAACTCAAATTATATCAGCGATTTTTTAAATATATCGATCGCAACTCAAATTATATCGGNNGATTTTTTAAATATATCGACTTACCGACAAAATCCGACAACAAAAGAGGCGGCTGCCCAAGACTTCTGGGACAGCCTCCTCTTTTTAAGCCTCTATACTCGTTTTTTGCTCTATTTTTTCTATGATATGCCCTTCCTCATTCCACTTTACTGCACGATAATACGCGTCATGATAAAACGTAAACCACGCCTCTTTTTCAGCGCCGTACTTCATCCACTTTTGCTTATTTTCAATCGATGTCATCGGGTAATCATCGTATGCCATTACCCATAATACATTTTGATGTGCGTGTGTCGGCAATAGGTCTGCTAAGTGCAGCATCGTTTCACCTTGGCTTTCCAAAGCAATAACTGCATGTCCATCACTATGGCCGCCTGTATGCGCCATTTTTATTTCATCCGTGATTTCTATTTCTTGCTGGAACGTAACGACTTGCTCTACAATTGGCTCCCAATTTTCTTTCCAATATGTATTACGGGATCTAATATTTGGGTTCCTCATTTCATTCCACTCTGTTTCGCTTACGTAAACTTTTGCGTTCGGAAACGCCGGTACAAGGTGATCACCTGCCCATTTCGTTAAGCCAGATGCATGATCAAAATGAAGATGTGTCATTAAAACATAGTGGATATCTTCAGGCTTTAATCCTAGTTTTTCTAATGATTCATAAACCGATGATTCTTCTGTTACACCTTGATTCCTCTTCATCTTCTCATTCAATTTACCGTTTCCTATACCGGAATCGATGAGCATATTACCGTCTTTCGTTTGCAAAAGTAACGGATCTGTTCGTAAATAAATATGATTTGTATCATTATGTTTATATTTGCGTGACCAAAGGACTTTCGGCACAACGCCAAACATTGCCCCTCCGTCTAAATGTGTGTTCCCGCCTTTTAGCCACGTCACTTTTATATCTCCAATTTGTAACTGTTCCATCTGTCATCCCCCTTTCTTTTTATATTAACATAAAATTCTGATTGTTTTAGTCGTAAAAAAACCTATGCATTACTGCATAGGCTCTGTGCGATATTTTGCTTCTACACGGTAAATACGATGACCTTTACTAGAGAATTTCTCTTCGTACTCAGTCATAATGTTACCTTCAAAGTCGCTGTTATGAAGATCTAAGCTTAAGTACGTTAGTAACATACCGTATTCAGCCATACTCATAAGAGAGTATTCAAATAGGCCTTGGTTATCTGTTTTGAAATGGATTTCTCCACCCTCTACTAACACTTCTTCATAATTGCGTAAAAACGTTTTATACGTTAAACGACGCTTCGTGTGACGATTCTTCGGCCATGGATCTGAGAAGTTTAAATAAACGCGGTCAATTTCACCTTTTGCAAAGAAAACTGTTAAATCTTCAGCATCTTTATTAATTAACTTTAAGTTCGGTAATTCCTCTTCAATTAACTTATCAAGCGCATCTACAACAACACTTGTGAACTTTTCAATTCCGATATAGTTAATATGAGGATTTGCTTTTGCCATATCATACATAAAACGGCCACGACCTGTACCTACTTCAATATGAATTGGTTGTTCATTTCCAAATACTTCTTTCCAGCTACCAGCGCGCTCCTCGGGGTTTCCAATTACGATATGTGAATACTCATTAATTCGATCCATTGCATACGGTTTATGTCTTAAACGCATAGATGTCTCCCTCTCTTTACAAAACTATTTTAAAGGAATAATTCCTTCTTTCTGTTTTAATCAATCTACCAAACAAAAAACCAAGTACGTACGAGCACTCGGTCCGTTTCTTTCAAGTATAAGATGTACCATTTTGATAAAAACTACATACAGCATTAAACATTCCATGACGAAACAGCTTTTTCTCTTACCTTCCCGAGAAGAGAAAAACAATCGAAAGGATGATCCGTTCATGCCAATTAATCAACAACATCAATTAGAAGTACTGAAAGATATTTTAGTCAATCACCAAAGTGATTGCTGCGGAACAGTTTCTGAATGCGAGCAATTAGAACGTCTCATTCAATCATTACTCGCAAATGATAGTATAAATAGTGACGCTAAAGCAATGCTAAACGATGTATATTCTTATAGTCAATCGGGTAAATCTTCCTCTAATTTGGACAACCATATTTCCAATAATCAAGAACAACTTACTCAGTGGATTGCTGGAATGGACAATTTTTCTTAAGTATTATTCTGAAGCAAGTAGTTGCTGTAAATATTGATGCCAATATTCAGCTTCTGCTTGCTGTTTTTTTGTTGTGTGCCATTGAATAGACAAAATTGTTTGTGCGATCACATACCATCTCATACGCCTAAGCAATGATTCATCCATTTCAATATCATAATATCCGAGCCACTCACTCCATTCATGACGCGGAATGTACCAATATAATAACATACCAAGGTCTAGAGCTGGGTCAGCAATTACAGCTCCATCCCAATCAATTAAAAACAACTCATCTTCATCCGACAATATCCAGTTGTTATGGTTTACATCACAATGGCATACAACGAATTCATTGTATTCAATATCTTTTAATGAATTCGTTAAATATTGAAGGCCTTGCTGAATTGTTTCATCAACCCTTATATCTCCTCTTAAAACAAGTTGCAGTTGTTGTAATAACTCTTGCGCGTGAAGCGGCTGCTTCCCAAGTCTTTGAATCATCTGCACAAGCGCTTTAGAGGAGTGTATTTTCTTCAAAAGTTTTGCAACACGTTCTAGTTTCATATCCTCTGGCTCTAGCTTCTGTCCCGGAAGCCATTTTTGAGCAGAAATTACATCACCGTTCGTTACCCTTCTTGTCCAAAGTAATTTTGGAACAATTCCTTCTGCTGACAATACCGCTAAAAAGGGCGATGTATTCCGCTTTAAAAATAACTTCTGTTGTCCGTTTTGCGCAATATATGCATCGCCCGTTACTCCACCAGCCGGTACAAGACTCCACTCTTTTCCTAATAATTGTTCCAACCATTCCATATCCATTACCCGTTAACAAATCCTTATCTTTTATAGTTATGAAAAGAAAACCGCAACATTTCTACACATGCTGTGGATTCATATATATTTTACTGTAAATGAAAAGAAAACTTGACATCAGTCAAAAATCCTCTATTTTATTTTACAAAACCACTCATAGAATGACAACTTATCAAAATCGTCACCTTTGTCAATTCTACATTTATTACATTCTCATCGTCAAGTAGCGATTTGTCACATTATCGTCAATATATACGTGCTAATTGGAGCCAATTGAAGTTCCTTTCCTCTAAATGAAGAAATTGGCTCTACTTTCGCTTGCTTTTCGTTTACTAACACATGCCACGTTTCTTCTTTTGGAAGCTGCACTGTTTTAGCTTCCAAACCGCTATTAAATAAAACTATAATCTCTTTCCATGGTCCAAACAATTCTGCATGTTGCAGGTGGTATGCGAGTACTTCCTTAGATGTTTGCAAAAAAGTCATATGCTTTTTTATAAGGTCTGCGTTTTGTAATCGAAATGCCCCGTGCTCTTTACGAATCGCAATTAATCCTTTTATATACGTAACGGTCTCCATCTCTTTCTCTTTTTGATCCCAATCTAATTGATTAATTTCATCATTTGCATTATAACTATTTTCATTTCCTTTCTTCGTACGATAAAACTCTTGCCCAGCATGTAAGAAAGGAATCCCTTGTAAAAGAATCACCATTGCGCTCGCTAGTAGGTGACGTTTTTTCAAAACCTCTTCCGACTCCTCATTGCTACACACTAGTTTATCCCACATCGTCATATTGTCATGACATTCTACATAATTAATACTTTGCATTGGCTCTAAAAATAGCCCTGTTTCTTTCACACTTAAAAGACTACCTGATGCTATATACTGCAAATGATGACAGTCTACATGCCCACCAAATGCAAAGCCGCGTTTATTTATATGAAAAGTACTTCCCTTTATCCCATCGCGAAATTGATCATTAAACTGCGCGATATATGGCATTTTCCTTGCATTATTTAATGTTGCTTTTTCCTCAAGAGGAAGCGGTGTTTGTAAATCCCACCCTTCTCCTAATAACAATGCATCGCGCTTTATGTTTCGCACTTCTTCTTCTATCATATTCATTGTATCAACATCTAAAATTCCCATTAAATCAAATCGGAACCCATCAACATTGTATTCAGTAAGCCAATATAAAACAGATTCTATAATAAATTTCCTCATCATTTTCCGTTCAGATGCTATATCATTTCCAACTCCCGTCCCATTAGAAGGCATACCATCTTCACCATGACGAAAATAATATCCTGGGACAAGCTTTTCAAATGACGATAGCTCTCTTTCATAAACATGATTATATACAACATCTATAATCACCCTAATGCCGTGCTCATGAAATGTTTCAACCAGTTGTTTACACTCTACAATTCTGTTATATGGGTCCGAAGGGTTTGTCGCATAAAATCCCGTTGGTGCATTGTAATATAGTGGATTGTAACCCCAATTGTATGCGAAGGAAGGAATCGCCTCATTTACACCACCGAAACAATGTAAAGGCAATAGTTCAACATGTGTAACACCTAAATCTTTTATATGAGATAATCCCGTTAACGTCCCATTTCGTCCCGTTGTTCCCTCTTCCATCAGCCCTTTATATGTTCCTTTTTGATTCACTCCACTGTTCGGATGAATAGTAGCGTCACGAATATGCAGTTCATACAATATGGCATCTGTCATTGACTGTAATGGTGGTAATTCCACTCGTTTTGCGACACTCGTCTTTTCTAAATCGATCACAACGCCGTATTTCCCGTTTACAGTCACTGATTTTGCGTAAGGATCCACCGCTTCATTCCATATTAAATTAATACAAACAAGAAATGTATATTGTGCACCATCTAAATTACCTTGTAATACATGAGCCCAAACTCCATTTTCTCCTCTGTACATTTCATGATCGGTATATTCCTTATCGCTTTTATAAATTCTTACCTTCGCAAGCCTTGCAGTTGGAGCCCACACTTTAAATGTTGTCTCTTCTTTTTGATGTACAGCACCTAAATCTGTACCTTCGTAATAATACTTTTCATCGAAAATTGCTGTTCGAATCACAGCGCCTATTTGTAAATCTGTTTCTTCGTTCCGTTCATCTCGTACTGTATAATATTTCCCCACATCTAGCGGCTCTTCTATAAAGCACTCATACTTCGTTGCATCCGGAAGCGCAATAGTATGAGCAATCGGTAATTCTTTCACATTGCTTCCTTCTTGTAAACGAAATGTCCGGCTTGTTCCATACGCATGTGGGAGCAAAATTGTAATTTTATTCATTTCATCTAAATAGGCATCAAATGGACGTTTTACTTTCAACATAAAAAATCACCATCATTCTCAAAATTAAAATGAAACGAGCTGCAAATGATAAGGCTTTTCTTATCAGCAAGACTCTACACAGTAACACATTATTCTCTATAGTATATTCACCTGTATAAAAAACGTTTTCATACATTCTATTTTTGTAATTTTATTTCAGCAATCGATTTATACTTCGGTGTTTCCTTCACGTGAGATTCGTATAAAGTAATCGTGTCTGCTTGGAATGATATTTCAGACACTTCTTTTATATGTTCTAAATGAAACGTTTCTTCTCCTATCCATTTACGGGCAACAGTAATATGCGGATGATACGGGCGCGTTTCTAGAGAAAATCCATTGTCTTCACAAATGGCATGAACTTGCTTTTGTAACTGAAACAAATCATGATTCTCACTTACCTTCGCCCAAAAAATACGTGGCTGATCTTCCCTACCAAACGTTGAAAACCCTTGTAACTTGAACGATAGTTCCTTTTTTTCTGTAAGTGTTTGTAATCCATTCTTTATTCCTTCTAATTGTTCCTCTGTCGCACTTCCTAAAAAGGAAAGGGTAATATGATAATCTTCCTTATGTACCCACGAGCGAAATGGTAATTCCTCTTTCCTTTCCTCTTTATAGTTAGATAGCACTTCTTTTATATGATTTGGTAAAGTGATTGCGACAAAATAATGCAGATCCATATACATCGTCTCCTTCCTTTTATTGTTGCTTTTCTTTCTTATCTCATTCAGATAAAAAGAAGCCGCCCTCTAAAGTAGAGAGCGGTCATTATTTACATATCCATTATTTCGCTAATTCATGAATGGCTTGCGCATAAATTGCTGTCGCTTTTAATAAATCTTCAATTTCAATGTACTCATCTTTTTGATGCGCAAGTTCTTCCTTTCCAGGGAATAGCGGACCAAATGCAACACCAGCTTTTAATGAACGAGCGTAAGTACCTCCGCCGATTGCTAATAGTTCTGCTTTTTCTCCTGTTTGTTCTTCATATACACGTTGTAGTGTACGAATTAATACGTGGTCTTTATCAACGTGATGCGGGCGAGAGTTAGAATAGTCGGCTACTTCAAACCCATGAGTGCCAACATATTCTTTTAACTTCGCAATTGTTCCTTCAAAGTTAGTCGTAACCGGGTAACGTACGTTTAATCCTAAATTGCCACCATTTTCTTTCGAATAAGAAAGGCGACCGACATTTACTGTTAACGGACCACTAATTTCGTCCTTATAAGCAATAGTAGCCTTTTCACCAAAAATATCACCAGTAAATGTTTCTGTTACAAATTTCGCAAATGAATTTGCTTTTCCATCAAGTGAAACTGTAGTTAAGAAGTTTGCTAATGATAAACCTGCATTCTCTCCTTTTTCAGGAGTAGATCCGTGTGCTGAAATTCCTTCCATTTGCAACGTCACTGTATTTCCTTCTATAGTTGATTTCCCTATTTTTTTAGCAATTTGTAAATACGCTTCATATGCTACTGTAAGTGCATTTACATCTTCTCCTGTAACAACAGCTTCTGCAAAATCAGGAACCATATTTAAACGGCGACCTGACTCAAATGAAACAAGTTCATATGCACCGTTTTTCTCTTCGCTACCATTTTGCACAACTTGTATATCAGAAATTCCTTTTTCCGCATTAATAATTGGAAAGTCTGCGTCTGGTGCAAAACCAATTGTTGGCATTTCTTCATTTTTAAAGTAATGGTCTACACATTTCCAATTACTTTCCTCATCTGTTCCTAAAATCATACGAACGCGTTTGGAAAGCGGCAAACCTAATTCTTTCACAATTTTCATCGCATAATAAGCTGCCATCGTCGGGCCTTTATCATCAATTGCACCGCGTGCAAAAATCTTTCCGTCGCGAATATCCGCACTATATGCAGGAGTCGTCCAACCATCTCCTTCTGGTACAACGTCAACGTGACAAAGAATACCTACTAATTCTTCTCCTTGTCCCATTTCCAAATGACCTGCATACCCTTCTAAATTTTTAGAAGCAAAACCTTCTGCTTCTCCTTTATGTAACATGAAAGATAAAGCTTTTTCTACACCTTCACCAAATGGTGCGCCCTCTTTCGCCGATTCTTCTTCCCATACACTTTTAATTTGTAAAAATTGTTGTGTATCACGAATTAAATCATCTTTTCTTTTTGCAACTTCTTCTGTCCAATTAATCGCTGACATCACGCATCCATCCTTCACTATATTGTTTCTTTCATCATAACAAACCGAAATCTCTTATGCCATACACGAAAACCAAATACCGAACAATTGTAATATTTCAGATATTTCTTATTAATTTTTCTTTTATTTTTTTAAAAAAATTTGCAGGAATTTGGCGTTTTACGTAGAATTTTATGTGTTAGTTGACTGACCATATATACAATGTCAACTACCAATATTTTTCTATATGAATATTTGTTAAACTTTTGTAAAATTTAAGTAGATTAAAGCATGAATTTTATCATGTAGAGTACAATGGTAGTAACGACCTTCTTTCCTGAATGGGGTCAAAAAAACTAGTAGAGGAGTGGTTTTCTCTTGAAACCTACAACTACTCGTATGCTAACACGCATTAAATCAATTTATATGTACATCAATGAAAACGGAACGGTAACGACGAAAGACCTTGTAGATGAGTTCGGGATCACACCGCGAACGATACAACGTGATCTAAATGTGTTGCAGTTTAATGAACTCGTGTATAGCCCTTGCCGCGGTAAGTGGACAACAACAGGAAAGAAAGTGAGAATGACCTCATAATGAAAAAATAATTGTATGTAAATAAATACATACCCCTTTCTAACTATTAGAAAGGGGTCTTTTCTGCACCTAAAAAGGCACTATTTTTCAGTATCTACTTGATACGTTTTTAACATTTCTACTTCTTCATCTGATAGCTCGCGGTATTGTCCAAGTTCTAGTTCTTCATCTAATACTAACGGTCCCATTTCTGTTCTCTTTAAGTAAACAACTTTTTTCCCTACCGCTTCAAACATACGCTTTACTTGATGGAACTTTCCTTCTGTAATCACAAGCTCGATTTCAGAAATATCATCACTTTTTAATATTGTAAGTGCACCTGGCTTTGTTTCATAACCATCGTCTAAAATAACACCTTTAGCAAACTCTTTTACATCCTCTTCTGTTACTACTCCAGCAACGTGTGCATAGTATTTTTTTGGCACATGCTTTTTCGGAGATAATAATTGATGCGATAACTTCCCGTCATTTGTAATCAATAAGAAACCTTCTGTATCGATATCAAGTCGTCCAACTGGGAACGGATCAAAAATCGCATCTTCTAATTCTAATAAATCTATTACTGTTTCATGATTATCATCTTCCGTCGCTGAAATAACACCTTGTGGTTTATGCATCATTAAATAAACAAACTCTTTATATTCCACAACTTCACCGTGAATCATAACTTCTTGCTCTTCTACATTTACATGAACCTTCGCATCTTTCACTGGCGTTCCGTCAATTTTTACAACGCCGTCTTTCAATAATTTCTTTACTTCTTTTCTACTTCCATATCCCATATTCGCTAATAATTTATCTAATCTCACGTTTTTCACCTTCTTTGTTTATCATAGAAAAGGGGACGTAATTACGCCCCTTTTGATTTCAACTTTATTTTAAATCTACTACCAAGTTTACGTTGAATTTTATCTAACGCTTCTCCGCCAAATACTCTTTCAAGTACTCCTGTGCGGATTGCTAACATTACGTAAACAAAGCCACCAATACTTGCACAAATCGCAACTGTAATTAAAGCACCCATACGGCCATCAGGCGAAATCATGAAGGATAGAAGCCATTGTGATAGTTTTACAGCAATAACCATTATAAGTGTTAATACTGCAATTTGGAATGTTCTCTTATATACAACACCAAATGAATAGTGTGCATGTTTTTTGATTTGTCTATTCGTATACCATACGGAAACTAAGAAGCCAACTGCTGTCGCCAGGATTGCTCCTATTGTACCGAAATAACGAATAAAGATTACGTTACATACGAATTTCAAAATAACACCCATCACAAGCGCGACAATCGCATGTTTTTGTTGATTAATCCCTTGCAGAATCGCTGCTGTTACTGTAAATAAAGCGAATAACAACGCAACTGGCGCATACCACATTAATACTTGTCCACCTAGTGGATCTGAGTCGTAAAACGCAGTATAAATTGGATATGCAAGTGAAGAAATACCGATAACTGCTGGCAATGTTAAAAACATATTTGCCTGAAATGTTTGTGTAATTTGTAATTTTAAATAACGATATTGTTTTTCAGTAAATGATTTTGTAATCGCTGGCACAAGCGTTAAACTAAACGCTGTTGCAAGTGATACAGGAATCATAATTAATTTATGCGTCCACATTGTGAAAATACCAAGCGCTCGCTCTGCGATATCGCCTTGACCAATCGCCTGCATAATTGAGTTGAATGTCAATGTATCAATTTGTTGATATAAAGGAATTGTTAACCCAATTACAACGTAAGGAATTGCATATGCAAATAATTCTTTAAATAATTGAACAGTACTTACTGTCGATTCTGGTACAGTTTGTTCAATTAAATATTGATCCAAATGTTTTTTACGTTTTAGCCAGTACCAAATGAGTACGCCAAGCGCTCCAACTGCTGAAACGAACGCGGCAAATGTCGCTACCCCAACTGCTGTTGCAACTGTGCCGCCAAGTACTTTAATAACGATAAAACTACCTGTTAATAAAAAGGCGATACGAATAATTTGTTCAATAATTTGCGAAACAGTAGTTGGCCCCATCGATTGATGACCTTGGAAATAACCACGAATTAAACTCGCTGCCGGTACAACAATAAGCGCAAAACTTACAAGACGAATAATCGTCGTAACTTCTTCTATCTTATTTTGTAAACTTTGTTTACCAAGCATTGCTTCTGCAAACCATGGTGCCGTCATATACAGTACTAGGAACGAAAGAACCCCTGATACTATCATCATAACCATTCCCGAGCGGAACATTCTCCGGCTCGTCTTATAATCACCAAGTGCATTATATTTGGAAACGAATTTCGAAACAGCAAGCGGCACACCTGCCGTTGCGATACTTAAAAAGATCGTATATGGAATGTATCCATATGTATAGAGCGTTCCGCCTTCTGTGCCTACCAATGCATGAAACGGAAAGACGTAAATCATGCCTAAGAACTTTACTAAAAATGTTCCTAACGTAACGATAAGCGTTCCGCGCAGAAATTTTGAATCGGACATACAAAAATCCTCCTACATCTAGATAAAGTGAAACTATTACTAGCAGGAGACTCCTCTCCTACTCCTTATTAGTTGAACCATTCGAGCTTTTACGGGCCAGTGACCTCCCTCTTTACTTCTCTTAAGTCTTAAGGTTTGAGTCTTATTGCCCACAAATAGCAGGATAGTGCTGAACTCTAACTTTTGTATTGTACCACAATTCTCCCATCAAGCAGTACTTCACCCTATTTTTCTTTTAAGAGAAAACATGCTATTCTTTTAGGCAGGAAATGTAGAAAATGAGGTCGATATATTATGCATTATGATGTTATTGTCATCGGTGGCGGTCCTTCTGGGCTAATGGCTGCAATCGGTGCTGCAGAAGAAGGCGCAAGCGTCTTACTTCTTGATAAAGGAAATAAGCTTGGACGTAAACTTGCGATTTCTGGTGGCGGTCGTTGTAACGTAACAAACCGTCTACCACTTGATGAAATCGTTAAACATATACCAGGAAACGGGCGCTTCTTATACAGTGCTTTTTCTATTTTTAATAATGAAGATATTATTACATTCTTCGAAAATCTAGGTGTTAAATTAAAAGAAGAGGACCATGGTCGCATGTTCCCTGTATCAAATAAAGCGCAATCTGTTGTAGATGCACTTTTAACACGATTAAAAGACTTAGGTGTAAAAATACGTACGAATACACCTGTTGAAACAATTGAATATGAAAATGGTCAAACGAAAGCAGTTGTATTACAAACAGGCGAAGTGTTAGAAACGAATCACGTCGTTATCGCTGTTGGCGGAAAATCAGTTCCTCAAACTGGTTCTACTGGAGACGGATACGCTTGGGCTGAAAAAGCTGGTCATACAATTACAGAACTTTTCCCAACAGAAGTACCAATCCTTTCAAACGAACCATTTATTCGCGACCGCTCATTACAAGGTCTTGCTTTACGCGATGTAAATTTAAGCGTATTAAACCCGAAAGGAAAAGTTGTCATTTCTCATAAAATGGACATGCTCTTCACTCACTTCGGTTTATCAGGCCCTGCTGCTCTTCGTTGTAGCCAATTCGTTGTAAAAACGTTGAAAAAATTTAAAACGAATACAGTACAAATGAGTATCGATGCATTGCCAGAAGAAAATAGTGAACAACTATTCCAGCGCATGCTGAAACAAATGAAAGAAGATCCGAAAAAAGGAATTAAAAACGTTTTAAAAGGTTATGTTCCTGAACGTTACTTCCTATTCTTATTAGAAAAAAATGAAATTGATGGCAGCGAACAAGCTGGACAAGTTTCTCATGAGAAGATTCGTGCACTTGTGAAAGACTTTAAAGAATTTACTGTGAATGTAAATGGTACGCAGTCAATTGAAAAAGCATTCGTTACTGGCGGCGGTGTATCCGTTAAAGAAATTAACCCGAAAGAAATGTCGTCTAAATTCACGAATGGCTTATATTTCTGCGGAGAAGTTCTTGATATTCACGGTTATACTGGTGGTTATAACATTACATCCGCCCTTGTTACTGGTAGAATTGCCGGAACGACAGCTGGAGAAAACGCGAAAATGCAATATTAGAGAAGAAACAGGGCTTCCCTGTTTCTTTTTTGTAGGTACATGCAATTATTTCGGCGATTCTGCAAGTTATATCAACTTACAAAAAAGAAAGACAAATCCCCTCCCCCTAACTTCCTGTGCTTTTTTATTGCTTTATACACCTTAGTACCTTTATATTTTATATTGTTGAATATTTAAAAAGGGTAAGGGGAAAACAAATGAGAAAAAAAGTCATGATGTCTTTAATGCTAATGACGTTTCTTTCTGCGGTAGAAGGAACGATTGTTAGTACAGCAATACCTCGTATAACGAGTGACTTGTCAGGCGTCGAACTTGTTAGTTGGGTATATGCAATTTATATGCTTGCAACAGCTGTTTCGACTCCAATATACGGAAAACTAGCTGATTTATTCGGCCGCAAAAAAGTTCTGCTCATCGGAGCAACTATCTTCTTAATCGGTTCTGCACTTTGCGGAGTCGTTACATCAATGGAACAATTAATCTTCTTCCGTGCTCTTCAAGGTATAGGCGCTGGCGCTGTTATGCCGATCACAATGACGATTATCGGAGACTTATATAGCGAAGCGAAAGACCGCGCAAAAGCACAAGGCTGGATGAGTGCCGTTTGGGGTGTATCTGGTGTTATCGGGCCGTTAGTAGGCGGATTTTTAGTTGATTCTCTTTCTTGGCGCTATATTTTCTTCTTAAACGTTCCTTTTGGGATTATCGCTTGCCTAATGTTTGCCACTTCTTATAAGGAATCTGTTAAATCCGCCACTAAGCAACATATCGATTACCTTGGTGCAACAGTCTTCTCATTAAGTACAATTGCTCTACTATACGCATTATTAACAGGTAGCAGTAAGCAAAACTGGGGAGATATTTCAATTATCGGCCTATTAATCTTTGCCGCTGTTTCATTCATTATTTTCTTATACATCGAGAAAAAATCTCCGGAACCATTAATTCCGCTAGCACTTTTCTCTAACCGTACATTATCTACAATAAACATACTAACGCTTATTGCTGGTGCAATGATTATTAGTATTACAGTGTATCTTCCAATTTGGAGCCAAGGTGTTTTAGGAAAAAATGCGACAGAAGCCGGAATCATTTTAATGCCGATTCCTGTTATGTGGACATTTGGTGCCATGTTCTCAGGTAACTTAGTTGGCAAATTAAAAACGAAACAAATTATTTTACTTGGAGCTAGCATTTTATCAGTTGCTACCTTCTTATTATTTACATTATCAATAGATTCACCATCATTCCTTATTTATGTTGCAGTCGGATTATTCGGTTTAGGAATGGGACTTGTTACACCAATTTACATGGTTACAATTCAAGCAGCTGTACCGGCTCATACGCGCGGAACGGCAGTTGGTTTAAACACATTTATTAATACATTTAGTCAAACGCTAGGTGCTGCAATTTTCGGCACGGTCTTCAATACGATGATTCATGCACGCGGCATTAAAAATCTTGATCTTGTTTCTTCTGGCGGACACGGCGGAGCTACAGCAAACGTAGCAACCGAGTCTCAATCCGCATTAGCTGCAAGTGTACACGTCATTTATATGAGTACTTTCGTATTAGCAGTATTCACATTAATTATCGCTTGGATCTTATTAAAGCCAGCTAAACAAACAAGTGAGCAGTAAAAAGAGGATGACCTTTTTGGTCATCCTCTTTTTATAAAATCTACTCTTCATTCTCCACAATATGTTTAAGCATGGACAATTTATTATCCCAAAATCGTTCATAATACGAGAGCCATTGCTGTAATTCCTCTAAAGGCTCTGGTTGCAGGCGATATATCTTCTCTCTTCCGCTTTTTCTCCCACTTACTAAATTCGCTTCTGAAAGAATATGAAGATGCTTTACAACAGCTGTACGGCTCATTGGAAAATGATCCGTTATTTTGGAGATTGGCAACTCTTTATCACTTAATAACCGTAATACTTCTCGGCGGGTTGGATCAGCAATTGCTTGAAATACATCATATTTCGCTGCTGACGAGGACACTTAGCCTTCGACAACCTTTTTCAGTTTTTCATTTACAATCGCTACCCAGCCACCACTCATTCTATCGCGAATAATAGAGCTCTTCGCATTCGCTTTTGGAAGAATTTCATCAGGATGTTTCCAACCGCCGTGAATTAACGTAAATTCTGTTTTATTATCTCCTAAGTCTTTCAAATCAAATGAAACAACCCAGCCATCTGTGTCCCATGAGAAAGATAAATGGTTTGGCTCATCAATTTCTAACACTTTACATGGTGATGGCCCAAATGGTGATTGCACATGAAACTCATGTCCTACCTCTAATTCGAAATCATTTGGCATAAACCATGACGCAATTCCTTCTGCAGTTGATACTACATTCCATACTTTTTGAATAGACGCATTAAAAACGATTGTTTGTTTAATATCATTTAATGTATTTTGTTGTTCCATTTTCATTCTCCTTTATTCGGCATAAAAGCAACACCTTTTAGTTTCATTTTTGATAATATAACACCTTTTGGTTACATGTCAAGAAAGGCTCTTTTTGTTGAGAAATTCTCAACATTTTTTCAACAGGACAAACACCCTCTCAGCATTTCCTCATAATATACTCACAAAGGCACTAAAAAATAAAAACTTCTCTCAACATGAAACTCCATCATTCATATTGAAAGATGCGTCTAACTTATATCATGCGTAATTCGTCTCTCCTCCTTCCCTCAGAGGCAATGCGCGAGATATGAAAAATCAGAAGGAATATGCCCACCATTTGAGTAGGTAGTTATTTCTCTTCTCCTCAACATTTCCTTAGGAGCGAAATGACTACCCACTTACTTTTTCAAACAAAAATAAAAAGGGGATGAGAGCTATGTTCTATTGCATTAACTGTTCTGACATTCACCATGAAAAACACCCGAATGATAAAGTATTCAAAAACGGTTTTTATATTGATCCATTTTTAGGTGATTGTTATCACCTCGGTATGTGCACTGATGCTCAGGATCATGAAACAGGAGAAGTTCTTTTAACGGCAAAGAAATTAGGCACAGCTCAATCTATTATGCACGTATTACCAACACATGTTGTCCCAACATAAAACATAAAAAAGAGCTNNAGCTCTTTTTTATGTTTTATAAACGATCATTGCTGAAAAACAATAAATTTGATTCTCATCATCATTAATGGAAACACCGACTTGATACTTAATATCTACAAATTTACTATCATCAATCTTTTTTAAAAACACATTTACTGCATCTTCTAAATCTTTTTCGTGACTTTCATCAAATACTTTCACACGAATCATGTTAACACCATCCTAGATCGCAGCCCTCCGCCGCTTGATTATTGCCACGGTGCGTATCTATGATGCGATAAAACTTTCCATTTTCATATATATATCCGTCTTCTAACACATATTGTTTATCTTCAGTATAGACATAAAACTTACCTATCATAAATTTACTCGTATATAATTCCAAATAATCTGGTCTAAATCTAGCTACCACTTTATTTGTAATATCAATTTTTATTGTGCGCCCCACCTTCTCTCCCTCCCTTGTAAAGAACGGATTTAGGTATATTGTATTAGCGATTTTACATTTTATGCTAAAAAATAAGTGGATATGCCTTCTTTTTTAGCCTGTACTATTTTTCTAAAAAAATCTCCCCTTTTTATTCCACATATACAGGCAAAAAAACATCTAAAAAAATAACTTTCACATATTGACTATGATGTATCAGATATGATATTATATAAAATTTGATATTTTTACCAAAGTGTGTTATCATTAAAAATGGTTACCACATATGGAGGTGGATGATTTGTTTCAAATTGGTGATAAAATCGTTTATCCAATGCACGGTGCAGGAATCATCGAAGCAATTGAAGAGAAAGAAATATTAGGTACTACGCGTCAATATTGTGTGATACGCATCCTTAATAAAGATATGCAAGTAATGCTTCCGATGGATCAATTACAAAAATCAGGTATACGTTATATCGTCGATAAAGGTACGTTAGATGGTATACTTCTTGAATTTCATCATGGGGAATCCGATCCCTCTCTCTCTTGGAAACAAAGATATACAATGAATATGGAAAAAATGAAGAACGGCGATCTTCAAGATAATGCAGAAGTTGTTCGTGATTTACTTCGTCGCAATAAAGAAAGAGCATTAAATGCGAGCGAAAAACAAATGCTAGATAATGCGCGTAAAATGATGATTAGCGAAGTTGCTCTCGTACAAAATGTTTCTGAAAATCAAGCAACAGAATTACTTCAAGATACAATTAATCATTAATTTTAAAATAGCTGGCCGCTATTTTTTTTTGTAAAAAAAGGACAAAGAGATAAAACTCTTTGTCCTTTTCTATTACCCTGCTAACGTTTCTACCATCCGTTACCGCTCTACACCATTAGAATGCGCTTTCATTTTTTCCTTCGCTCGTGCGCACACCTTTTCTGCAATCGCACTAGAAACATTTTTTTCTCGTTCCACATTCTTTATCTTTATGTGATCTAAATTATCTTCTAAAGTAAGTGTAACTTTGTCATTCGGCGGATTGTGTGCACCTTGAAAAGTAAGAAATTGTAGCGTCACTTCAAATCTAGGAACGAACTCATCTTTCTTACCTAGACGCTTTATATTTATAACTGAATCACATTCATATTGATCTTCTGTCGCTTGCCTTATAACGGAGTAATACCGATTCAATAACGCACTCTCTAACAGCTGCTCCTTCGATTCTTTTGCCCACGAATAACTTGGAGAAAAGAAAAAGATAGAACATACCATTGTCATCATTACACATAGTTTTTTCATAACGCCCTCCTTGTTCTATAAATTAGTGTTCTCAAAAATGCCATAAAAAAACGACTTCCCCTATTCAGGAAAGTCGTTTTAATGAATCCAATATTAACCACCGCTCACTGGTGGTATGAGTGCAACAACATCACCATCTTGGACCCTGTCATCTTCATTTGCGTATTCTTCATTAATCGCAACCATAATTGGCTCTGAAACTGGTACATTATATTCATTCGCAACAATCTCTTTTAACTGCGTGACCGTAATGTTTTCTTTCTCTATTTGTAATTCACTTGTCCCTGCTTCCTCTTGCAAGTGCGCAAATAACAATACTCGAATCATATTTGTAGCTCCTTCCCAGGCTCTCCCGCCGGATATGGCGTTTTTTCTAATTGATCACCAATCCACGAGTCACCATCTTCCCAAAACTCCTTTTTCCAAATCGGAACAATTTGTTTTATGCGTTCCATAATATATTCATTCGCTTCATAAGCCGCTTTACGGTGCGGTGTTGAAACAGCAACAACAACCGCGATATCAGAAATTTGCAGTGTACCGATGCGATGTGTAATTGCAACGTGTGTACCTGGCCATTTCTCTTTCACTTCTGAGCCAATTTTCTCGAGCATCTTTTCTGCCATCGTCTTATATGCCACATACTCTAAGTATAATGTACGACGCCCTTTCGTAAACTCCCTAACCGTTCCAATAAATGTTGTAACAGCACCGCATTCACGGCGAATTACCTTCTGAGCTACCTCTTCAATCGAGATTTCTGTATCAATGACTTCATACGTCTTTTTCATTTTGCACTCCTAACCGTTTGTACAAACCAGTCTATATACAATTCTTCTTCTGTTATATGAAATACTTTATATTCTTCTCTTAATTTTACCGAAGCATCATGCCACGTAATAACCGCGACTACATTTTCTACTTTATGTAAAAGTTCAGCGTCTTCCGCAGAACGAAGTAACACTACTTTCGGGTAATCCTCTTTTTTATAGCCCTCTATTAAAATCGTATCCACTTCAAAAAACTCATATAAGCGAATAATTTCCTGCAAGGACCATTCCTCTCTTAGCGAAGTAAGTGAAAGTAATCCAGCACCTTCTACACTACTTACGATAGCACCAGCTTTACGGTGTCTTTCACTATCTTTTTGCGCTACTTCTGGAAAACCTCCGTGCCCGTGATGTTTAATTGTGGCAACCTTCATTTCACTTTCTGCTAATGCATGCACAACTTTCTCTACAAGTGTTGTTTTCCCGCTATTTTGATATCCTACTATTTGTAAGATTGAAGGGGCTTTGCCCATGGCCATTCACTTCCCTCAGAATGCTCTAGCAATAATACGGATACTTTCATTCCTGTTTCAAATCCTCTTGTCCCTCCAGGCAATACGATAAAAGCATTTGCATCCGCAAGTGAAGAGACCGCACTCGACTTATCTAATCCAACCGGCATCGCGTGTAATGCCCCATCCGCGATTGTCACGTTTGCTCTTACAAAACGAGTAAACGGATTTGGCTTCGGAAAATCTTTTTGTAAAATAGCATCAGCTCTATATACATGGGGCTCCTTCGCATACAAATACGTTTTTATAATTGGATGCACAAATAATTCAAATCCTACATAACAAGCGGATGGATTCCCTGACAAACCGAAAAGCAACTTTCCATCAACTTCAGCTACTGTCGTTACACTTCCTGGTCTCATCGCTATTTTATTAAAGAGTACATTCGCTTGTAGCCTTTCATAAATAGCTGGTAAATAGTCATAATCTCCTACCGATACACCGCCCGTTGTAATTAAAACATCAACCTCATCCATCGCCGATTGAACAGCTGTAAAACATGCATCTAACTCATCGGCAAGTTGGCCATAATACCGAACTTTCCCGCCAACTTTCATAATTTGAGCGGCGATCATATAAGAGTTACTATTTCTAATTTTTCCTGCCTCTAACGGCTCATGTACTTCTAATAATTCACTTCCTGTCGTTACAATACCGACAACAGGCTGTTTTACAACTTTCACCGTACTATATCCAAACGTAGCTAATAGGGCGGCAACACCAGGATTGATTGCAACACCTTTCTTAACAAGAACTTGATTTTGTTTTATATCTTCTCCTTTGAATGACACATTGTCACCACTATTAAAAGGACGCTTTAACTTCATATATGTACTTCCGTTCTTCTCGGACCCTTCCGTCAGTTCTAGCATTACAACTGCATTGCAACCCTCTGGAATAGCCGCTCCTGTCATAATACGAACCGTTTTAAAAGACCCTACTTCCTCTAAAAAAACAGACCCCGCTCCGATTTCCCCTATTACTTCAAATTCAACCGGATTCTCCTGACTTGCTTCTTTCGTATCTTCTGCTCGAATTGCAAAACCATCGTAAGGAGAACGATGAAAATGAGGAACGTCATGATCTGCGACAACATCTTCCCCAAGAATTCTCCCGTAACTTTCTGTAATAGAAACTTCTTCTACTTCACCATGCTTCGCATATTTCATTACTCGCTCTACTGCCTCAGCAACTTGAATTGGAATTCTTTTTTCTACCATCATTTCTCACCTCATATTTGCAATTTTTTTTATCTCGATTAAACTTTATATATTAAATAGAAATTACTTCAAGGAGGAATTCCATGTCTTCATTCACACACTTTAATGACCAAGGACGCGCGAAGATGGTTGATATAAGCGACAAAAAAGTAACCGTTCGAACAGCGATTGCGTGCTCTAGCATCGTCGTTACGAAAGAAATTTACGATAAAATCTCTCATAATGAAATTGGAAAAGGTGACGTATTAGCAGTTGCACAAATCGCAGGTATTATGGCTGCGAAACGCACTTCTGATATTATCCCAATGTGCCATCCTTTATTATTAAAAGGTGTTGACGTTTCTTTCGATTGGAAACAATCAGAAGAACAATATCGACTACTTATTGAAGTAAAAGTTAAAACAGAAGGTAGCACTGGCGTCGAAATGGAAGCTTTAACAGCTGCTTCTGCTACTGCTCTTACTGTGTATGATATGTGTAAAGCTGTTGATAAAGGTATGATTATTGGCGAAACATATTTATTTGAAAAAACAGGCGGAAAAAGTGGAGATTATACGAGAAATTCGTAATCCGCTCTCCGTTGAACCTAAAGGGTTTCCTTTAGGTTCAACCTATATATCTTGCATATAAACTTTTCGCTACATTCATATCATTCGTTCCATGAATAAACGCCCTACCATCTGTAAATAGAACAAAACGATATTCTTCTACCGGAAATGATAATAAATAAGGTGTTGCCTTTACCTCTACACTTCTTTGTAAGCGCTTTTTAATTTCTTCTAAATTAAAATCTTTCCGCATACCTGGGCGAATTTGTACTGTATTTCGTCCACATAACACTTCTGTTTTCGTTTGTGCCTCAAATGTTAAACTCGGGTATGTACGCAATCTTCCGCAAGATAAACACGTATCTTTTTTCTGCCTATTCACTTTAAATGCCATCTGCTGATTATTCCAAAGATCAAACGATAACATCGTTTCACGAAGCGCGTCAAAGTCTTCAACTAATATTTTCAACGCTTCTGTTATTTGATGCGCCACTACTAATTGCACCGCTGGTTGTATAATACCGGCTGTATCACATGTTGCTCCGCTTGCTGGATGTTCCATTAAACAGCGGAAACACGGTGTTTTTCCTGGTAAAATTGTATACGTTACCCCGTAACTTCCGACACAACCACCATATATCCATGGAATATTATACTTTTGTGAAATATCATTAATAAGAAGACGCGTTTCAAAATTATCTGTCGCATCTAATATTAAATCTACATCATGCACTAGCTCTTCCATTTCTTGCACCGTTACATCAGTCACAACCGGATTCATTTCCACCTCAGAATTAATTGCTTTTAAATGTTCTGCTGCTGCTATAGCCTTCGGTTTATACTGTTTTGCATCTTCTTCTGTATATAATTGTTGCCTTTGTAAATTGCTCCATTCTACATAATCACGATCAGCAATCGTTATTTTTCCAACACCTGCTCTAACAATCGCTTCTGCATTCGCCGCACCAAGGGCACCAGCGCCGATAATAAGCACATGCTTCTCTCTTATTTTTCGCTGCCCTTCTTCTCCAACACCAGGAAATAATATTTGTCTTGAATATCGCTCCTGCATACGATAGCCCCCTTCCTTATCCTCCTATATAAGACATTTCAATTTTTGGACGATTGTTTGCACTTTCTTCTGTCCGTTCATCTGAATATCTATCTTTTCTATTCATCCATACATCTTGTATAACGCTTAATAACTCTTCATCCGAAAGATTTCCTCTAAGAAGTTTCCTTATATCCAATCCTTCTGTCGCAAATAAGCAAGTATAAAACTTTCCATCTGCCGAAATTCTTGCTCTCGTACAAGACGAACAAAATGACTCAGAGACTGAAGTAATAAAACCAACTTCAACATTTGTTCCAACATACCGATATCGTTTCGCAACTTCACCGAAATAATGCGCTTCAGCTGGCTCAAGTGGATACACCCTATGAATCATCTCAATTAATTCCCGCTTTGTAACTACTTGATCAAAATCCCACCCATTCGTACTACCAACATCCATAAACTCAATAAATCTAAGTGAAATTCCTTGTTCTTTAAAATACTTAGCCATCGGAAGTACTTGATGATCGTTCATCCCTTTTTTCACAACCATATTTACTTTCACTTCAAGCCCTGCCGCTTTTGCAGCTATAATTCCCTTGATCACAGGTTTCGTATTAATATTCCGGCCATTAATGCCCCTAAATACATCATCATCTATTGCATCTAAACTAACATTTACTCTATGTAATCCAGCTTCTTTTAATGCCTTCGCTTGTTTCGTTAAATGAATCGCATTTGTTGTTAACCCTATATCTACTAAACCGTCAATTTTCACGAGACGTGCAATAAGTTTTGTTACATCTTTACGGAGCAGTGGCTCACCACCAGTGAGTCTAATTTTTCGTACACCGATACTAACAAATACTTTTGCCAAACGCTCAATTTCATCAAACGTCAGCAAAAACTCATCTTTTAAAAAAGCATAATCAGGCCCAAATACTTCCGCCGGCATACAATATGTACATCTAAAATTGCAACGATCAATGACAGAGATGCGTAAATCTTGAAGTGGGCGTCCAAAAAAATCTTTAACCTTCTCCTGCATCGCCACCCTCCCTTTCTGCCAATTTTTTCTCTTTTCATTTTATTATAATATATTTTCGAACTGCGATGTTTTTACTCACGTGAATAAAGTGAAACTTTCAACAATCAGAGATATCCACCCCTTTCTGATTAAAGAGGTTTACTCTCAAATACTAGGATGAAAAAACCTTGAAACATACAAGTTTCAAGGTTTTCTGCTTATTAACTTAATCTAATAATCGTTAGAGTAGCCCCTGGTGCTGTCGTGGATAATGTAACTCCAAGTAATCCAGATAATTGCAAGCTAATAGCGACTCCGGCAAGCAAGTTAGTAATAATAGTCGCATTCAATGAACTCACACCAACTAAAGAAGAATTTATCGTTCCGGCGAGCGGGCTTCCATTTACAGTTATACGAGCACCCACAGCTACAGCAGCTGTTAAATTGATTGTATAGGCTATATAATAATTCCCTGCATTCGCAACTGTAAATATAGTATTTCCACCACTAACAGTTATTCCTGGACCTATATTTTGGTTATTCGGTAAATTAACATTTGCAGCAGCTCCTATACTACTTCCTGACGTGTTATTCGCAAATGCATACGTTGCAGTGGTACTAACTCCGGTCGTTCCAGTTGCACCTGTTGCTCCCGTGTCCCCCGTTACTCCCGTGGCTCCCGTGGCTCCCGTGGCTCCCGTGCCCCCGGTTGGACCTTGTGGGCCTTGCAAACCTTGCACACCTTGCGGACCTGTTGGACCTATTTCCCCTTGTATTCCTTGCACTCCAGTCGGGCCTTGTGAACCAGTCGGACCTTGAATCCCTTGTATCCCTTGTATTCCCTGTGGACCTTGTGCTCCGGTTGCACCTGTCGCTCCTTGGATTCCTTGTGGGCCTTGATCTCCTTGAATTCCTTGTGGACCTGTTGGACCTTGGATTCCTTGTAGACCTTGAATTCCTTGTGAACCTTGATCACCTGTTGCTCCCGTTACACCTTGAATTCCTTGGGGACCTTGAACACCTTGTGGACCTGTTGGGCCTTGGATTCCTTGCACACCTTGAATTCCTTGTGGGCCCTGTAACCCCGTATCTCCGGTTGCTCCCGTTTCTCCTGTCGCTCCTGTCACTCCAGTTGAGCCTGTCGCCCCGGTATCTCCGGTTGCTCCTGTCGAACCGGTTGCTCCTGTCGGGCCAGGTGGACCACCGGATGGACCTGTCACTCCCGTCGGTCCTGATGGCCCCGTTGGACCAGTCGGTCCTGCTGGTCCTCCAGAAGGACCAGTCACCCCTGTAGGACCTGTTATTCCAGTTGGGCCTGTAGTTCCTTCCCCTGTTGCTCCCGTATCTCCGGTTACTCCCGTCGGTCCTTGGGTTCCTTGTATCCCTTGTGGACCTTGCACTCCTTGTGCACCCGTCGGTCCTTGAACCCCTTGAATCCCTTGAACTCCCTGCGGCCCCATTGGACCTGTTGGGCCTATTTCCCCTTGAGTACCTTGAACACCTTGCGGGCCTTCTGGACCTGTTGCACCTATGTTTCCCTGAATTCCTTGAACGCCTTGCGGACCCTGTGCTCCAGTTGCTCCCGTTATCCCTTGGGTCCCTTGTATTCCCTGTATTCCTTGTGGGCCTTCTGGGCCTGTTGCACCTACTGGCCCTTGTATTCCCTGGATCCCTTGCGGACCCTCTGGACCCGTTGCACCTACTGGTCCTTGTATCCCTTGTATTCCTTGCGGGCCTTGAAGCCCTTCCGGACCTTCTGGGCCTGTCGGTCCTATCTCACCCATCGGACCTTGAATTCCTTGAACTCCTTGTGATCCCGTTGCCCCTGATGGACCTGCTACTCCTTGTATCCCTTGTGGACCTTGATCGCCTGTTGCTCCTGTCGCACCTTGAGATCCTATAGCCCCCTGTATTCCTTGTGGGCCTTGATCACCTGTTGCTCCCGTTATCCCTTGAATCCCCTGAATACCTTGGATTCCTTGTTCACCAGTTACTCCGGTCGGACCAGGAATACCTTGAATACCCTGTGGACCTTCTGGACCTGTTGGGCCAATTGGCCCTTGTATACCTTGAATTCCTTGCTGACCTTGTGCCCCTGTACTTCCCGTCGGACCAGTATTTCCAGTTGCTCCTGTACCTCCTGTTTCCCCTGTATTTCCCGTTGCTCCCGTTGCTCCCGTCGCTCCTGTACTTCCACTCGGTCCACCTCCTGGACCAGTCGCACCAGTTGGCCCCGTCGGACCAGGAGGTCCTCCAGATGGACCTGTTATCCCTGTTGGACCGGTTATTCCAGTCGGACCCGTTATCCCCTGACCAGTCGCTCCGGTTACTCCAGCACTTCCACTTGGTCCTTCTGGGCCTTGTATCCCTTGCACTCCTTGTATCCCTTGGGGACCAGTTACTCCTGGGACCCCTTGCACTCCTTGAATTCCTTGAGGCCCCTCAGGTCCAGTCGCTCCAATCGGTCCTTGTAATCCCTGTATACCCTGTATCCCTTGTGCTCCAGTCGCTCCTGTTGGGCCAATCGGACCTTGAATTCCTTGTACACCCTGCACACCTGTTGCTCCTGTATCCCCTGCTGGTCCCCTCAATCCCTCAGGCCCCTGCTGTCCTTGTGGTCCTGTTGCACCTATTGGTCCAGCCGGTCCTTGAATTCCTTGCACACCTTGTGGACCTGTTGGCCCATCTCTCCCCTTGGACCTTGAAATCCCCTTGGTCCTTGAGGGCCAGTCGGACCTTGTGGACCTGTTGGGCCTGTAATCCCAATGCCAGTAAATCCCGTTGGAACGGGAGGAAAGGTAGGTCCAATAAGATTTGGTGAAATTCTGAAATTAGAGTTTAATGAATTTTGTTTATCGCGCTCTCTCACACTTTCACCACCTACATACCATCTTTTTTACATTAAACAAACCTCTTCTTCTTAATATCTATTTACAAAAACAATCTCAAAGACTATTTTTATTTCAAATAATAAAAACCCCCTTAATTCCTTAAGGGAGTCCAGCAATCGAATCTATATTATCTGTATTTGGAACAGCTTGTGCTATACCCGATACATTTGTACCTTGCCCTGTATTTGTTCCTGTTACAGTACCAGCAGGAGTACCTCTTGTATATGTTGTCGTCACAGAATCTCCCGGCTGTAAACAAAGCTTCGTCTCCGTCCCTATTACTGTAACAACGTCAATCCAAGTGCATCCCATTGAACCACTATACGATTTCGAAGCAGTAAATGAAGTATCACTCAAATTATCACCCGTAAATATATTCCCAGTATTATTAACGATAATAAACTCTTTTATATGCGCAGGCATAATTACACTCTACCTTTCTTTTACGCTCCTAATGTACGTGTACTCGTTGCTAATGGTGGAAGAAATACGGATGTTCTAATTACCGCTTCTGGCTGACGTTTCCCATTTAAAAAAACAGCAGTACTCGATCCTCCAGCACCCGCATATATTTTCGCCACCGCTAAAGGTGAAATATCATAACAGTCGCCAACATTAACAGCTCCTGTATTATTAATAATTTTCACTTTACGCAAGTTAATCCCCATTTATCCCTCCCCCTTTTGTATACTGTATGCAAAAGAAAAAAACTTGAAACAGACTCGTTTCAAGTTTTTAACTATTAACTATTTCGTTTCACCTTCATATTGAAGCATACCGCCAACCATGTTCACTGTTTTAAATCCTTGTTCATTTAAATAATGGCATACATTCTCACTGCGCATGCCCGAGCGACAAATAAAGATATATTCATTCTCTTTATCAAAGAAATCTACTTTATGTGGGATATCGCCCATTTTAATATGTACAGCTTCTGGAATCTTTCCTGCAGCTACTTCTTCATCTTCCCTTACATCTACTAAAAATAACGTTTCACCATTTTCTAAACGCTCTTGCACTTCTTCTGTAGTAATCGTGTTAACTTCTGTCATATGTCATTCCTCCTTATATACAATAAAACCTTTAGCTTCTTCTTTAAACAACCGTTTCTAATTAATTTTAGCATGCGAAAGAAGGAACGCAAAGAATGGAAATTTTATTTCTCAATTTTCTCGCAAAACTTATTCTTTACAAACATAACTAGCACATTGTATCCTCAATATACTTGTTTTATGAAAGGAGCCAGTTAAAATGACACTTTTTCTTTTCATTATGGGCATCATTTTCTTAATCACTGCGATTATTGCGCTTAGTATGAAAAATAATAAAAAGATAAAATCCCCACAAGAAATGGCATTCTTATTTCTATTATTTAGTATAGCGTTCTTCGGTATAGCAATCGCCACATATATTTTCCGTCTACAAATCATATAAAAAAAGGTGCCTACTACACATATTGCACCTTTTTCACACTATTTATTTCCTACACAAAATTAGATACTTTCCGATTTAAAAATTCATAAATTTTCTTTTCAAATAAATGAATATCAAATGCTCCCGCCATATGTCCATTTATACTTTCTATCTCATACACTTCCGCATACTTCCCTTGTTTTTGCAAAATGTCTACCATTTTATAATTGTAACGAGATGGCTGAAGTAAATCTTGTTTACACGGAATCATGAGTACATTCGCTTCTATCCGAGAAAGAGCCTCTGCTAAAGAAGAAAATCCGTGCGCAATATCATGTAATAAAACTGCCTTCGCAGTATACATCCATGAGTTTGCATCTACTAAATCTATACTTTTACATGTTACTTGATTTATCTCTTTCTCAAATGATGTTAATGCAGAAAATTGTTGATAAGGTGCCATTTCTATACTGTTCCGCGGAAATGCCGTTTCATAAAAATGTTCATCAAACGCATTCATAAACATCATTCTATTTGCTAAATGAAGCCCCTTCATTGGCTGCACTTCTCCATATTTACCGCCTTTCCAATTTGGATCCAGCTGAATTGCTTCAATCGCATTTTGTGCTACATTTACTGAAGTTATAATTGGATTTTGCGGATTCGTAATAACGCCAATCATCCGCTCTACCATATGAGGATAGTGAACAGCCCATTGCTGTGCAATCATTCCACCCGCCGACGGTCCCATAACAGCATGTAATCTTGAGATTCCCATATCTTTTATTAACTCATATTGCATACGAGCTACATCAAGAAATGTAAACACAGGGAAATCCACGGCATATTCATCCCCTGTTTCTGGATTAATCGACTTCGGGCCCGTTGTAATCACGTATTGGTTCTTCACCTGCACATTACAAAGATTATCAGTACATATAATAAAATACTTATTTGTATCAATTGCTTTTCCAGGCCCAATTAATCCATCCCACCAACCAGCTTCCTCGTCATACTCTGTATATTTTCCTGCCGCATGACTTGTTGCACTAAAATAATGGCAAACCAAAATCGCATTTGATCTTTCTCTATTTAAAGCGCCATACGTCTCATACCCCATTTGAACAGGAATTTCCCTACCATTTTCAAACGTAAACTCTGTTAAAATAAACTTCTCCTTTTTTACAATTTGCACAGACTCGCCTTCTTCCCGCTATAGTATGAACTGCTTACTAAAGGATTTTTTTCTATGCAAACCAATCTCCTTCTTCTTTTCATAAATAAATGAATAATATACAAAATTAGCCACAAAATAGCACTATATTACAAAATCAAAGAGGGCATACATATGATTTGGAATTGGTTACGTAAGAAAAAAAAATCAACTACAACAGAAACAAACGAAACAGATAACCGAGAGCAGCAACCTAACAAGCAAGAGGATTCTACCAAAGAACAGACTAGAAGTATGAAACATAATAAAAATAACAATGAAGAGCAAAAACAAGAAGAACAAAAGGATTCGTCTCAAAGTAAACAACAAAGCTCGAAGCAAGATGACTCGTCTCAAAATAAACAACAAAGCTCTGGAAGTAATAGTATTTATGATTTTACAAAACCAGAAAAAGACCATATTCATTCGCTCCAAGATTTAATAGAGAAGCTAAAAAAGTCTAGCGATTTTGTTAATTACCATACATCTGACGATGAAACGATGCCTTATTGGATTTCTTATTATCGTCCTTCACTTGATGGTGAGAAATTGCAAAAGTATTTAATGCCTACCCTTTTGGAACGACCTAATGCTTCACTAGAAGAGCTGAAAGAACATATTCCAATGAGCGGCATTACAATTACAAACGATTTACAAAAGATTGAGGACATGGTTTTAAAAGGGCATGCAATTATTCAACTAAATCAGCAAGACCAAAAGTGTATGCTTGCGAATATTGCGATTGATAATTATCGTGCACCAACTCCTCCTTTAAATGAATCGACTGTTATTGGTCCTCAAGAAGGTTTTGTAGAAGATATTGATACAAACATTAATTTAGTACGAAAACGCCTTCCTGTTTTAGATCTCCAAACAAAAGAGATGATTATCGGAGAGTTCTCAAAAACAAAAGTCGTTATGATGTATTTAAATAACCTAGCTGAGAAAGAGAATGTAGATTTTCTAGAGGAATCATTACGGGCTCTTGAATATGATCAAATTAATGATAGTGCTTATATACAAGAATTGATGGGGGAAAAGTCAATTTTCCCTCTCTATATCAATACAGAACGCACTGATAGAGTTACAAAAGCACTAATTGATGGGAAAATCGCTATTTTTGTTGATGGCTCTCCAAGTGTTTTACTAACACCTGTATCATATTTTGATTTCTTCATTTCACCAGAAGACTATAACGTCTCTTGGCTATACGCTACATTTTCAAGAATTTTACGGCTAATCGCTGTTTTATTCTCAATTTGCGCAACACCATTATATGTTGCCACTTTAAACTATCACTATGAATTAATTCCTAGTGATTTATTGGAAACGTTAATTTTATCAAGGGCACAAGTACCGTTTCCACCTTTAATTGAAGCGCTCTTCTTAGAACTTGCCATCGATTTATTAAGAGAAGCTGGCGCGAGATTACCGATGAAGGTCGGTCAAACACTCGGTATTGTAGGAGGTATCGTAATCGGACAAGCATCTGTACAAGCTGGTTTAACGAGTAATATTTTATTGATTATCGTTGCATTATCAGCACTGGCTTCCTTTATTACACCTATTTACAAAATGGGTAATGCCGTTCGCTTGCTTCGTTTTCCATTTCTCATGTTTGCAGAAATAGGTGGTCTATTTGGTATCTCTCTTGGATTTATCTTTCTATTTACCCATCTTTTTAGACTAACTTCTTTACGTAAACCGTACGCACTTTTTTATCCAACCAGACAACAATCAATGAAAGATTCATGGATTCGTTTTCCATTAACGATGATTGATACAAGAGATGTACAAGCGAGACCACAACATGTAAAAAAATCTGCAAAAGGGATTTCAACAAAACATAGATCGGATTTTGACGATTAAGAAATGAGGTGCATTGATGAGTAAAGTCCAAGAAAAATATCAAATATCCCCTATCTTTGTTTTCTTCTTAATTCACAGTGCACAGTTTGGTGCCGGAGTTCTCGGGTTTGCTCGAATTATTGCAAAGGCTGCTGGATACGACGGCTGGATGGGAGTTCTAATCACAGGAATCTGTATCCATATTCTAATATGGATGATGTATTTTTTATTAAAAGAAACAAATGGGAATTTAATTGATTTACAACGCCAAACATTTGGAAAATGGTTAGGAAACGGGATCAACCTCATTTTTATGGCGTATTTTTTAATTATTAGTATTTCTGTCATTCGAACATACGTCGAAATTATTCAAGTTTGGATGTTTCCTACCGCTTCCACTTGGATGTTAACACTCTTTTTATGCCTAGTCAGTTACTATATTATTTCTTCCGGATTTCGTGTCATTACTGGTATTTGCGTCATCTCAGTTGGCGGTACACTTGGTTATTTATTTCTTAGCCTTTTCGTTTTGAAATACTCACATTGGGATAATTTACTTCCTATGTTTACACACTCTTTTTCAGATATTTTAAAAGCCGCTCATCTTTCAATCTATAGTATGACCGGATTTGAGATCTATCTTATGGTATATCCATTTGTAAAACAACCTAAAAAATCGCATAAATTCGCTCAATACGGGGCACTCTTTTCAAACCTTCTATTTTTATTTAGTACCCTTTTGGCCTTTACATTTTTTAGTGAGAAACAATTGTTAAAAACGATATGGTCACAACTTTCTATAACCCAAGTAATTCAATTACCATTCATAGAAAGGCTAGAATATATTGCTATTTCAGCTTATGCACTCGTTATTGTTACGAGTTCAATTCTTCCTTTATGGGCAACAACAAGAGGAATCCATGAAATATTTCGTGTAAAACAAAGAGGTGTACTACTTGCCTTATTGCTTATCATCCTCATTGTTTCACAACTTTTAACAAACAGACACGACATTAATAATTTTACTAGTAATGCATCAAAAGTTAGTTTTTGGCTCATTTATGTATACATCCCAATCCTATTTATCATTGTGTGGGTGAAAAGAAAATGGAAAAAATCAAAAGCAAAAGCAAATTAATACTTATTTCTTGCATAACACTCTTCAGTCTTACTGGATGTTTACAAAAAAACATCATCGATGATATACAGCTTATTCAAGGAACCGTATTTGATGTAGCAAAGGATAATAAAGTAAAAGTGACATTCGTTTGTCCCATTCAGAAAAAAGGAAATAAGGTTCAAGTTTTTGAAGGAACGGCAAATGCGGTAAAACAAGTAAAAGCAAATACATCTTTAGAATCTTCTCAACCATTTGCTAGCGGACAAATGCGGGTTTCGCTATTTACTATAAAACTTGCAAAGAAAGGAATGTCCACTTCATTTGACACATTAATTCGAGATGTAAATATAGGGAACGCTTTATATGTTGCTTTATTAGAGGGAAGTGGTACTGAACTTTTAAAAGGAAAATATACGACTTCGTCCAACGTTGCAATTTATATAAAGAAATTGCTAGAACATAACATGGAAACCGGTCCTTTACCAAGGGATAACCTGCATGTAGGAGCATTCCGTTATTATCAAGAAGGCCAAGATTACTATATTCCGATTCTAAAGAAACATGCCGATAAAATAAAAATCATCGGAATTGGTCTTTTTAAAAAGGATAAATATATCGGTAAAATCGCTGAAAGAGATATGTTCATATTTAAAGGACTGTTAGAAAAACATAAATTAGATTCACATGAATTTAAAGCAGATTCTGCGTACGTAATGATTAATAATATTCGTTCTGTTCCAACTTACGATATCAAAATAAAAAACGGAAAACCTTCTTTTCTCATTCACGTTAAGCTTGATGCCCGTATTCAAGAATTATCGAAACAAATTAACTTAGAAAATGCTAAGAACACAAAAAAAATTGAAAAAGCCGTCCAAAAACAATTAGATGTACAGGCTGCCAAATTAATTAAGCAGTTTAAATCTTTAGGTGTCGATCCTCTTGGACTAGGAGCAAAATATAAACAACATTATCGTCCATTTAAATTAGAAGAGTGGAAAAAAATGTACAAAGATGTCTCTGTTAAAGTAAAATATACCGTGAATATTACAAATTCTGGTGTAATTGAATAAGTTAACGATTGAACTCCCCTCTCTGGCATGGTACAACGGAGAGGGGAGTTTTTATTTTTAAATAGAGAAAAGGGATATTTACGGGGGAGCTTATGTCTAAAAAATTAGTAAAGCCTATTTTAAACGGTATTTTATTTCTCGGCGTCTTTTTATTTGCTCATACATACTTAAAAAATGTTTCCTTCACACGTTATTTGCTTGTTGTTATACCAATGTTACTTGTTGGTATGTTTGGCATCGACCTTATTTTATCTATTTTAATTAAAAAAGAAGAATAACGAGCGAACATCTTATTTCTATAAGATGTTCTTTTCATTTCATAATCACCTTATGTTACAATGAAATTCGGCACAAAGCGAGAAAGGATGAAACAACATGACAAACGAAAAAGGTTTAGATAAAGGGTACGAACTTGTTGCAAAAATGCACGAAGTATTCGGACATCCTGTAACAAATACTCCAACAAAATTAACAGAAGAGCGCGCAAAAATTCGTGCTAGCTTTATGCAAGAAGAGCTAGAAGAATTTCTAGAAGCAACGACTGTTGAAGATCAATACGATGCACTTATTGACCTTATTTACTTTGCATTCGGAACGTTTGCAGAAATGGGCGTACGTCCAGATAAAGGATTTGAAATTGTAAACAACGCTAATATGGCAAAATTATTCCCTGATGGGAAACCTCGCTTCCGTGAAGGCGATGGCAAAATTCTAAAACCGGAAGGCTGGCAAGCACCAGAACCACAACTTCGCGCTGAAATCGAACGCCAACGTCAAGAAGTATTAGCAAACGCTAGTAAATAATACAAGAGGAACTGCTAGGAATATTCTTAGCAGTTTTTTTGTACTCTCATTCACAAATCATGAACTTCATATTTCATTACTCCATATCATATTCCAAAATCCAAATATACTTTCCCACAAAATAAAAAATCCCCTTGCGCACAAGAGAATTTTTCATGTAATTCATTAATGTCCCACATGTCCAGCATGCCCCGCTGCTCCCGCTGTCCCTGCCGCCCCCGCTGCTCCAGCACCAATCCCACTAGCCCAAGGCTGTTGTTGTTGTTGCTGATATTGTTGTTGACCTTGGTGATGCTGTTGACCTTGGTGTGTTTGATACAAGACAGCCTGCGGGTGAACTTGATGCTGACCTTGGTGATGTACTTGTTGCTGATGATGGCCGTGGTGTTGATGATGACCATGATGACCGTGTTGGTGATGCTGGCCTTGGTGACCATGATGATGACTTTGATGAGTTTGATAAAGGACAGCCTGCGGATGAATATGGTGCTGGCCTTGGTGATGTACTTGTTGTTGATGGCCATGATGATGACCGTGATGTTGATGATGGCCGTGATGTTGATGATGGCCGTGATGCTGATGATGACCGTGATGTTGATGATGACCGTGATGCTGATGATGACCGTGATGCTGATGATGACCGTGAACACCTTGAGGGAATCCGCCGATTCCACCAGCTACAACACCGATTCCAGGTACAGGAAATCCTGTTTGTACGCCTCCCACAAAAGATGGAAATGTAGTTGGCATACCTACAGGTACTCCTCCTTGTGCTCCTCCTCCGAAAGATGAAAATGTAGTTGGCATACCTGCAGGCACTCCTCCTTGTGCTCCTCCTCCGAAAGATGGAAATGTAGTTGGCATACCTACAGGCACTCCTCCTTGTGCTCCTCCTACTAATGTCGGAATTCCTGTTTGTGCTCCAGCTACTGATGTTGGAAACCCTCCAGATTCTCCTCCCATCCAACTTGGGTTTCCGCCATATCCTTGATGTCCATCTCCTCCCATGAACATCATTTGTCCATAACTATCCGATCCGCCCCCGAAGAAGCCATGCGGTGCATTATTGTCCATCCCTTTCATTCCTTTCACCTCTTCTTCTCAATTTAGCCTACCTTTTTTATCATATTTTCTATAGAAGAATAGGTGTTTGTCTATATGGGAATTCCGCACTTATTTCTTCGTTCTTCATTGATGAAGGTGATCCAAAACTTATTTTTCACATAAAAAAGCTCAGAGCATAAACGCCCTGAGCTTTTATTTAGCATTAATTAGTTTGCAACAACGTTAACAAGTTTTCCAGGAACAACAATTACTTTACGAACTGTTTTCCCTTCAATTTGTTCTTGAATTGCTTCAAGTGCAAGTTGTTCCATTTCTTCTTTTGATGCGTCTTTACTCATTGTTAATTTCGCACGAACTTTGCCCATAATTTGAACAACGATTTCAACTTCATCTTCTACAAGTTTAGACTCATCAAATGTTGGCCAGCTTGCATATGTGATTGTTTCATTGTATCCAAGTTTGCTCCATAGCTCTTCCCCGATATGAGGTGCAACTGGTGCAATCATTTTTACGAAACCTTCTACATATTCTTTCGGAAGTGTTTCAGCTTTGTATGCATCGTTGATGAATACCATCATTTGAGAAATCGCTGTGTTGAAGCGAAGCTCTGCATAGTCTTCTGTTACTTTCTTCACTGTTTGGTGGTAAGCTTTTTCAAGATCTTTATTTGGTGCATCAGTAATTTTCTCACTTAATTCACCGTTATCTTGAACGAATAGGCGCCATACGCGGTCTAGGAAACGACGAGCTCCGTCAAGACCATTTTCAGACCAAGCGATTGAAGCATCTAATGGTCCCATGAACATTTCGTATAGACGAAGTGTATCTGCACCGTGGCTTGCTACGATATCATCAGGGTTTACAACGTTACCTTTTGATTTACTCATTTTCTCGTTGTTTTCACCTAAGATCATACCTTGGTTGAATAATTGTTGGAACGGCTCTTTCGTTGGAACTACACCGATATCATATAATACTTTATGCCAGAAACGAGCATATAGTAAGTGAAGTACAGCGTGCTCCGCTCCGCCGATATAAATATCAACTGGAAGCCATTGTTTTACTTTTTCTGGATCTACAAGTGCTTCGTTATTGTTTGGATCCATGTAGCGTAGGTAGTACCAACAGCTACCAGCCCATTGTGGCATTGTGTTTGTTTCACGGCGACCTTTTTTACCAGTCTCAGGATCAACTACATTTACCCACTCATCAATGTTTGCAAGTGGTGATTCACCTGTACCTGAAGGACGGATGTTATCTGTTTTCGGAAGAACTAATGGTAATTCTTCTTCTTTCACAGCTGTCATTGTGCCATCTTCCCAATGGATTACTGGAATTGGCTCACCCCAGTAACGTTGACGGCTAAATAACCAGTCACGTAGACGGTACGTTACTTTTTGATTTCCTGCGCTCGTTACTTCAAGCCATTCAATCATTTTCACAATTGCTTCTTCTTTATTTAAACCATCAAGGAATGCTGAGTTTACGTGAGCACCATCACCTGTATATGCTTCTTTCGTAATGTCTCCGCCTTTTACAACTTCCTTCATTGGAAGATTGAACGTTGATGCGAATTCATAGTCACGCTCATCGTGAGCTGGAACCGCCATTACAGCACCTGTTCCGTAAGTTGCAAGAACATAGTCAGCGATCCAGATTGGTAATTTCTCACCATTTACTGGGTTAACTGCGTAAGCACCAGTGAATACACCAGTTTTCTCTTTCGCAAGTTCTGTACGCTCTAAATCACTCTTCATTTTTACCGAATTAATGTAAGCTTCTACAGCTTCTTTTTGATCTGCTGTTGTAATGTCAGCAACAAGCGCATGCTCTGGAGCAAGTACACAGTAGCTTGCACCAAATAGTGTATCAGGACGCGTTGTGAAAACTGTGAACTTCTCATCTGTACCATCGATGTTGAAGTGTACTTCTGCACCTTCAGAACGACCGATCCAGTTACGCTGCATATCTTTTAAGCTTTCTGGCCAATCAAGCTCATCTAGATCTTCTAATAAACGATCTCCGTAAGCTGTAATTTTTAGCATCCACTGTCTCATCGGACGACGTTCAACTGGATGTCCACCGCGCTCACTCTTACCGTCAATGATTTCTTCATTTGCAAGTACTGTACCAAGTGCTGGGCACCAGTTTACAGGTACTTCATCAACGTAAGCTAAGCCTTTTTCAAATAGTTTCAGGAAGATCCATTGTGTCCACTTGTAGTAGTTTGGATCTGTTGTATTTACTTCACGATCCCAATCATAAGAGAAGCCTAATGCTTTAATTTGATTACGGAACGTATTAATATTAAGCTCTGTAAATTCTGCCGGGCTGTTTCCAGTATCAAGTGCATATTGCTCTGCTGGAAGACCGAATGCATCCCATCCCATTGGATGAAGAACGTTATATCCTTGCATACGCTTCATACGAGATAAAATATCTGTCGCTGTATAACCTTCTGGATGACCTACGTGTAAGCCTGCACCTGATGGATATGGGAACATATCTAGTGCATAAAATTTTGGTTTTTCTGTCTCATCTGGCGTACGGAATGTTTTATTCTCTTCCCAATACCCTTGCCACTTCTTCTCAATTTCTTGATGATTAAAGCTCATGAGATAACCTCCTTGAAATTCTATTTATTTTCACCGCCTAAAATACAAAAAAACTCTCATCCCTAGAAAGGGACGAGAGGTTATAGATTCCCGCGGTACCACCCTAAATTAATGTAAAAAATACATTCGCTTAGATCCGTAACGTGGATTAACGGCAATTGCTACTAAATGTTCGCAACTGCAACTCAAAGGCGAGTTCATAACGAAACGTGGATTGACTTGCACCGACCGTCAACTCTCTAAACCAGCTTCTATTACTACTACTCCTTCTCACTGTTATTACAAATATGAGTTAATTAAATCCATTCTAAAACATGTTGCATGTTCCGTCAAACTAAACTGCAATTTTTTCTTCAACTGTTTCTTCTACTTTTACTCGTTTATCGTAAATACTCGCTGCCATAAGCGCTACTACAAGCATTACCATGATTGCTATGAACAATACTTCCATATTGTATAAATCAACAATCGCTCCGCCAACAACCGGTCCGAACATCTTTCCTACAGTCGCCGCGCTATTTACGACCCCTTGATAAAACCCAAGTTTATCTTTCGGTGCAAGTATATTAGCAATGGTTGGAACTGCTGGCCATACGAATAACTCACCAATTGTTAATGTCACCATCGCAACGAGGAACATCGTAAATTGCTGTGCTTGGCTTAGTACAATAAATGAAACCGCAAAAATACCAATTCCGATCATAATTTGTTGTTTTAAAGAACGCTTCATCCAGCGAATTAGCATACTAACAAGCGGCTGTGCACAAACAATCATCGCTCCGTTTATCGTCCATAATAAACTATAATGACGAAGGCTAATGTTTAATTCCTGCATATATGTTGCAATCGCCCCTTGCCACTGTACGTATGTAACCCAACATAAGGCATATGCTACGCACACGATAAGAAGTGCTTTGAATCCAGGTGTAAGTGACCACCCTTTTTTCGTTTCGACTTCTTTTTGCACCTCTGATTCCTTTTTGTCTTCCATACCACGGAATCCAATAAAAGCAATTAAGAAGAAAATAAAGTATAAAATAAAGTTCGCTAAGAAAATATAATCAAAACGATAAGATGCAACTAAACCACCGCACGCCGTTCCGATTGCAATCCCAACGTTTTGTCCAACATACATCGCATTAAATGCTCGTCTGCCGCCCTCTGGCCACACCGTACCAACCATCGCATACATCGATGGGAAGACCATTCCAGAACCAAAACCGATTAACGCTAGCCACACAACATATAACGGCCAGCCGTGGAAGAACACAAGGCCTAAAATCGATACAAGTGTAATAACAATCCCTACTAAAATTGATTTATATCCGCCCCATTTATCAAATAAAACACCGCCGAGCAAGTTTCCGATTACACCAGTAAGCGAGTTGATCATTAATACCATTCCGGCCACAGATAAAGATTTCCCTAGGTGATCATGCAAATAAATTGTATTAAAAGGCCATAAAAAAGAAGCACCCGTGACATTAATAATCATCCCAGCTACTAATAGCCATACTTTCCTTGGCATAGTCTCCCCTCCTATTCTATTTTTTTCGTTCATATATATAACAGTAAAATTGTAGTCGTTTTTAAATAGGAAGGCAACTGATTAATAGTTGATGAAATTCAGATAATAAAAAAACAACAAATGAAATTATATACGCGAAAAATGACCAATAGTAGCAACTTAACACTAAAAAAACAGTGCGAAAATTGATTTTCGCACTGTTCCTCTTATAAATCTACATCAATCTCTGTTTTAAATTCTTCATCTTTTGAGATTCCCAAATACTTCAATGTCTCTGAAGGGGTCGCGTGATGAAAATGTTTTTGCAATAGTGCAATCGCTATTCCTCTTTTGTACGCATGAAACCCAAATGTTTTTCTCATTGAGTTCGTTCCAATCTTCCCAATAATTCCAACTGCTTCCGCAGCACGATGAATTACACGATACGCTTGTTGGCGCGTAATTGAATTCGTCGTTTTATTAGATTGAAATACGTAATTTTCTCTTTTAACGTCAATAGATTGTACGTAATCTAACAGCGCTTCTTTTACTTTTGTATTTAAATAAATATCTTGTTTAAACTTTTCATCTTTCACAGGAAGAGAATAAAACTCTTTAACAGTTCCATCTTCATTTAATATATCTTCGAATTTTATACCCAGCAGCTCTGTAATTTTTAATCCCGTATTAATCCCAATAACGAATAAAAGATAATCTCGCTGCGAATGCTCTTTCAAATATTTTTTCATAGCCTCAATTTGGCTTATATCTTTTAATGCCTCTACAACTTCCATGCATAGATTCTCCTCATCTTATGAACGATAATTTTCTCATCATGTTGTCCATTTTACCTTATCATGCTATTGGATTTCCATGTATTATCCATTATTTTCACGCGGTGTGCCTAATGTTCATAATAATTTTCAATGCAGAAACTTACTGTTATACAAATATGGTTGAAAATAATAAAAACCGAGCATACCCGCTCGGTTTTTTATCATTAATCTTCCTTAGGAAGAACAATTCCTTTATACAATTGAACTGTAATGAAGTAATAAATCGCATAAATGACTACGAAGATAACAATCGGTAACCAAATACGGAAGTACGGATCGACTAAAATAAATCCGAAAATATTCATACCAACTAATACGTGAGCAATACCCACAATTGCTGGGAATAAGAATACTAAGAATAACTCTTTATAAATAGACTTTGTTAATAATTCACGGCGCACACCAATTTTACGAAGCATTTGATAACGCGTAATATCTTTTGATGCACCAGAAAGAATTTTAAACATGAGACAGCTTGCCATCATTGCTAAGAAAGCAATTCCAAGGAAGAATCCCATAAATACTGTTCCGCTCGCAACGCCGTAGAACATGTCGTAAGCTTGATATTTACTGTTCATTCTTTCAGCTGTTACATTTTTATATTTATCTAGTTGCAACTCGTCAAGTTTTTTCCATTCTTTTGTATATGTTAAGAAATCATCTGCTTTTCCGATAAATGCTATACCTTCTTTACCATTTATCCCATCGTACATTTTTTGATCTACAATTTTAATTGCATGATCTTCGTATATATAATACGGATGGATTGTACTAAAAGCATCCATCCATTCTTCTGGAAGTTCTTTAGCGTTCGCATCTTTTTCATTCATTTCTCTAGAAACTGCACCTACTGGCAGTTCTGCTGAAACTTTCTTCGTATTCACTAAATCCTTCATTGATTTCATATTTGACATATCTTTTACTAAAGGACGATTTTTCTCTAAATCTTCTTTTACATAGTAAACGTATTTATCATCAACTTTGTAACGATATTCATTTTTCTCTTTAAATGTAATACCGTCTAAAATTTTCTTTTCTTCAGCTGTTGGATTATGAACAACTGAATCATATATTACTAAACCATCAACCATTTTTATAACGTTATTTTTAAACGCCATACCACCTGAAATTGCACCGGCTCCAAGAGCAACTAACATCGCTACCGTTGCAAGTACCTTTGTTAAACTATTAATACGGAAATTTAATTGTGCAAATGTAAAAGCGTTAAGCCCTTTTTCACTACGCTTTTTATTACTTTTTAGCTTTTTAATAATAACCGGAAGAAGTGATCCAAATAGCATGTAAGTACCAGCTGTCGTTGTAATTAATGCAATAATGATTCCCATTTCTCTTAGTTTTTCCATGTAAATCATTGATGCATAGCCAATGCCTAATAAAATAACCGCAAGGAATGCAACTAAACCTGTCATTTTCCCTTTTACTGCAACACGTTCTGTTTGTGCGTCTGCATGTACAAGTTGCAGTACAGAAATACGTGATAATTTAATACTGTTCATAATTGCTGATAATACAAATAGTGCAAAGAAGAAGATGCAAGTAACAGTCATAGATGGTAGATAAAATGCTTTATAGCCTTCACCAGCAAATTCGAGTTGTTTCATTAATAACTGCCCGATACCTTCTGCAAGTCCTACACCAACTGTAAGTCCAATCGCAAGAGACGCAGCGCCTAATACAATTGTCTCAATAAACATAAGTAACGTAACTTTATGTTTTTTTGCTCCTAACATCATATACATACCGAACTCTTTTTGACGAAGAGATAGTAAGAAAGAGTTCGCATACAAAATATAGAAGAACGTTATAATAGCTAGTAAAAATGAACCTGCTTGGAATACAAATCCAATTTGGCCAATAGTAGAATTTTCCTTAAGGAAGGCTTCGTTTAACGCTAATGTTTGGAACATATAAAAAATTGAAATGGACATGACAAGACCAACAAGTAAGACGATATAATCTTTCAACTTACTTTTCAGCCCTGACATGGAAAGTTTGAATAACATACCCTAGACCTCCTTTCTTACGCTTTTTGTGTACCTAAATCTGCAAGTACATCTAAAATTTCTTTATAGAACTCTTCACGCGTACCACCGCGGTGAATTTCTTTATATAGCTCACCATCTTGAATGAATAAAATACGCTGACAGTAACTTGCACTATATGGATCATGTGTAACCATCATAATAGATACGCCTTGATCTTTATTTAAATTTGTCATCGCATCCAGTAAACTCGTTGCATTTTTAGAATCAAGCGCTCCTGTTGGCTCGTCCCCTAAAATAATTGCTGGCTCATGCACTAATGCACGCGCTGCTGCCGAACGTTGCTTTTGTCCACCAGATACTTCAGATGGATATTTTTGAAGAATGGCCGAAATCCCTAACATATCTGCTACTTTTTCTACTTTCGGTCCAATATTTCGTGACGGGACACCTTGGAGAGATAGTGGAAGTGCAATGTTTTCGTAAATAGATAAGTTCTCTAATAAGTTAAAGTCTTGGAAAATGAATCCTAACTTTTGTGAACGGAAATCTGAAAGCTCACCTTGCTTCATTTTCGTAATATCCGTACCGGCAATCTCAACAACGCCGCCTGTCGCTTTATCAAGCGTTGAAATTACATTTAATAGTGTCGTTTTACCAGAACCAGATGGTCCCATAATTCCAACAAACTCACCCTCTTGAATTGAGAATGAAACACCTTTTAACGCGTGTGATTGGTTCTCACCTTTTTTACCGTACACTTTTTGAACGTTTTTCACATCTACAACTGGTTTCGTCATATATATCCTCCTACGCTTGTTTTTCCATTACCTATTTTGCGCCTTTTGGAGATGAACTGCTATTTGTTAACATTACATTTACCTTACAGTTTTGTAATAAAATAAAACCAGGTCATAACGCGACCTGGTTTACTCTGATTGCTTCGATCTTTGAGGTTGTCCCTTTTTACTATTACGCTGCTTCACTTGAACAACTGGATCAAGCTCATTCGAAAACTCAGCGTTATGTCCATTTTGTGTTTTTTGCTCTGGATTATTTTGATCTGAACGTTTCGCCATTACATTCACTCCTTATTAGTGCGGTGTAATAATCATTTGATGTTGCAATTGGCGGATTGCCATACGTGCTCTATTTAACTGCTCACGTTGCTCATCATTCGCATGTTGTTGCATCGTTTGTAAATCGTTATATGCTTGCTCTAATTTCAACTGCGCATCCGAATACTCCATCGTATTGTAATGCTCTTGTCTCATACCTTGGTCTAATTGTTCTTTCGCATATTCCACCGCTTGTTCCGCTTGTGTAATATACGATTCAAGTGATTGACGCTCTGCCATAATTGTCCCTCCTTGCTTCAATTCCCCTTTAGTGTGTCCCTTCCATCTCAACCTTATGAGTATGTTATAATGGATTTTATTTGTTTCATTTTGACTCGTCTTAGGAGGGAAAGTAATGAAGGTTCAAAACCCTTTTCCATATACAAACGACAATAAACGTTATCATACATGGAATTACCACTTACGAAATGAATTTGGTGAAAAAATCTTTAAAGTTTCATTAGATGCTGGCTTCGATTGCCCGAACCGTGACGGTACAGTTGCTTACGGTGGCTGCACGTTTTGTAGTGCTGCTGGATCTGGTGACTTCGCTGGTGATCGCCGCGATGATGTTATAACGCAATACCATGAAATGAAAGAAAAAATGCGCTCAAAGTGGAAAGACGGAAAATGTATCGCTTATTTCCAGGCATACACAAATACACATGCTCCACTTGAAGTGTTAAAAGAAAAATTCGAACCGCTTCTAGCAGAAAAAGACGTTGTCGGTCTTTCTATCGCAACTCGTCCAGATTGCTTACCGGATGATGTCGTTGAATATTTAGCGGACTTAAATAAACGCACGTACCTTTGGGTTGAACTCGGACTACAAACTGTCCATGAACGTACTGCAAATCTTATTAATCGCGCTCACGATTATCCATCTTACGTTGAAGGCGTAAATAAATTACGCAAGCATGGCATTAGAGTTTGCTCTCATATTATTAACGGTCTTCCCCTTGAAGATTACGACATGATGATGGAAACAGCTCGTGAAGTAGCAAAGCTTGACGTACAAGGAATTAAAATTCATTTACTTCATTTATTAAAAGGAACGCCAATGGTGAAGCAATATGAAAAAGGGCAATTAGAATTCCTATCTCTTGAAGATTACGTAAGTCTCGTTGTTGACCAACTTGAAATTATTCCAGAAGACGTAATTGTGCACCGCATCACAGGTGACGGTCCACCTGATTTAATGATCGGCCCAATGTGGAGCTTAAATAAATGGGAAGTATTAAATTCCATCGATGCAGAATTTGTACGCCGCGGAAGCTGGCAAGGAAAATATGCAAATGAGGAGAAACAAAAATGAAATTAGAACGTGTATTACCGTTTGCACGCACACTGTTGCAAACGGCAGTAAAAGAAGGCGATTACGCTGTAGATGCAACACTCGGTAATGGACATGACACTTGCTTCCTAGCTGAAATCGTTGGAGATAACGGAAAAGTATTTGGATTTGATATTCAAAAAGAGGCGATTGAAAGCTCTACTGTCCGCCTAAAAGAAAAAGAACTTTTCGAACGCACTGTTTTAGTTCACGATAGTCACGATACGCTTTTATCTGTACTACCAGAAGATGCAAAAGGAAAAGTAACAGGCGCAATCTTCAACTTAGGTTACCTCCCAGGCGGGGACAAACATATCGTCACAAAACCGAACTCAACACTCTCGGCGATTGAACAACTATTAGAAGTAATGGCACCCGAAGGTATCATCGTCCTTGTCATTTACCACGGACATCCAGAAGGCCAAGTAGAACGTGACGCTGTTCTCAAATTTGCCGAAGAACTAGATCAAAAACAAGCTCACGTTTTGCGATACGGCTTCATTAACCAGCAAAATAACCCGCCATTTATTGTGGCGATTGAGAAGCGATAATATATCAACGATTTTTCAATTATATCTATCGTAACTCGGGATATATCAACGATTTTTTCGATATATCTATCATAACTTACAATATATCAACGATTTCTCGGATATATCGATTGTTCGACAAAACGTAACAAAAAAAGACGTGCACTCACTGCACGTCTTTTTCTTATTCTCCTATATAATGGATGTATACAATATTTGAAGAAAGAAGGATAGAACTTTGCTAGTAGAACTAAGGGGAATTCAAAAGAAGTATGGCAAATCACTTATACTAGACAACATCGATTTATCCATTCCAGAAGGAGAAGGAGAAGCACTTTATTTATTATCGCCTGGATTACAATCACGATTTTCCATACAGAAGACCCTGTACAAGAGCAAATCACTATTTCACACACAAATAATATTTCGGCATTATACGTTGGTAAATATATTACGGCTCTTCTCATTTGTACTGTGTTATCTTTTATATCCGTAATCTATCCAATTATTTTGCAAATGTTTAATGAAAAAATGACAGCTTCTTTATTTCTAGTCGGATTTCTCGCTCACATGTCTTTCTCTATACTAGGGATTTCAATCGCAACATTATTTACTAGAAATATTATTCAAAAAGCAAGCACCGCTTGGCTTAGCCTTACATTCATATTACTTATAACTATTGCCTCAATCCGTTTTAAAACAGAACTGCTGTGGTTTTTACCACCTGTCGAAAGCTTTTTAACGCTTGGGCAATACAAATATAATATACTTACTCACACCCTATGGCTCACAGCTTGGGCTATCGTATATTCATTTTTATTACTTACTTTATTTCTTTTTCTCATTCGCAAAAAACGTTTTTAATTACATACTATGGGTCACCATATCAAAAAAAGAAAATTGTACGTTTAGACAAAAATTAGCCGGTACCTTATACGTTAAGGTACCGGCTATTCATTTTATTGCTTTTTTACTGAGCTTTTTCCCATAATGGTCGTAAATTATTAAAATTTGTTTTTTGGTTTAAATTCCACACATAATCACCTATTAACGTAATATGTTCCCATCCAAATGGCGATATATGTTTTATTACTGCATAGCAACGATTTATATGTCGGAAAATTTAATGGGTGCATATAGAATCTAATTATTTATGATACGAGTTTTACAATATCGTAAAACTAAAACATTTGCTGTTCTCAAAAAGAAAAAACATGTTAAATTCTTACAAACAACTAAGAGAAGCAAAAGCATCGTTTGACAGCAGCCTCTTTGTTAGTGAATTAAAGGGATCAAAATTCGTTTACGGTATTGAGAAATTCAGCAGAAATTTCATGAAAGACTTTTGTAACATTTACGAAAGTCTTTTGAAAGACATTTAAACTAAAATGAACTTCCGAGCATTACATTTAGTTTAATAAGTAGGAAAAAACACAAATACAAAGCGAGGAATGACGTTATGAATGAAAAATACAAAAAAAGGATACCAAAAATCCTCCCTGTAGGAATTGCAATGGGGATTTTATTCAGCTCCGCTCCAGTAACAGAACATAAAGTGAAAGCAGATGTTGATACGGCCGCAACAATTATTACAACATTTGGAGAAATATATAATACGTTTCTTGCAGAGCCATTTGGGAAGTGGTTAGAGGAAGTCGATGCAAAATCCCTTTATAACCGTGGTCTTGAAAACAGTGCTTACATAGCTCCTACTTTTCAAAAAGGAGAGTTTGGTATTACTGTATTTGATTATTATAAAGATCAAAATTTCAGCAAGAAGGTTAAAATTGCTTATGCTGATGGGAAGGTTGAATATAAAACAATCAAGCATGGGCAACAACTTCGTATTAAGCAAGCTGGTACAATAGTAGACTTAACTCCTGATGAACCAGAATTATCTAAACATAATCTTTTGTATATTACACAAAAACAATTAGATGAAGGAAAGACAGGTGTTGCTCTTACAAACTGGCAAACCTTTTATCTAGAAAGTAGCAATGAAGGTCATTACACTAGTCTAGCAGATAAATTTGTAAGACAAGAATTCCCAGGTGCTTATACCAAAGGTGGTGTGCTTGATATTCGTTATAATTTTAGGGATCTTTTTAACCAACTACCAGAAGATAAGCGAAAATTAGGAACAGCTACTTCAGAGCCGGTAAGTAAAGATGTTCTTTGGAATTATCTCACAAGCGATTCTGAAGCTTTTGCAGATTTTCATGATCGATCAGTGAATCTGTTAGCAGATACGAAACTGATTCTAGAAACATTTATTGGAGTAGGAAATTCTGTATTAGACGATAAACCTTATCAAATTATCCCGACTAAAAAAGGAAGCAATAAAGTAGTTGTAAAAAAAGGTCCAGAGTATCTTTCAGGGAAAGAAGGAACTGAGCTTCAATATTCAGGTTCAATCGGGGCTGACGAAATATTAGAACTTGTCCCAATCGAAAATTCTGGTAGCAATGAACTTCAATTTGATTTGATAAACAAGAATGGAGCACGTTTGACATTTACTAACAACCGTGCTGAATTCACTACTGATAAGGAACGGCCATCTAACCTTCGTTTCACTGAAAAAACCAACAATGAACTTCATAATTGGTTAGTTGATTGGCATCCTAGTAAGGTAAATGAGACAAAGAAACACGAAGGAATGACATATGCCGGATTGGAGTTCAAACCTGATGAAAAAGATCCCTCTATATGGACTGCATACAATTCCGGAAAATTGATAACGAATAGTTGGATAGAGAGACAGGGAGATCATTATTATGCGGATTCTTCAGGAATTCTTTTAAAGGGCTGGCAAGAATTTGAGGGGAATACGTATTATTTTAGTCCAAGTTCTAATCACAGGGTCAAAGGATCTAACGGATCTGACGCATTCATTGACGGGAAGGTGTATAACTTCAACGATAACGGTGTTCTGCAGAAATCAGCATGGAATGATCTAGGATATTCCGATGCCTCAGGAGCGTTTATTGAAGAAGGCTTAAAAGAAATTGATAATAAAATTTATTATTTTAAAGAGACCTATGCTACTACAAATGAACTGCGTCTAGAAGATCAAGGGGTCATTCTTCACTTTTCTGACAAAGGTGTGCTTGAGAGAGCTACTGATCTGAATGGAAAAGCGCTAAATAGCATAACTTATGTTACTCTTGATGAGAAAACGTTAGTGTTTGAAAAAGATGGTTCAATTAGAAAAAACGGTGTTTCTAAAATCTTTTTACCTGGATTATTTGATAAAAAGGATCAACCCGTACTGGTTTATTACAACTTCGAAGAAGGGCCTGCCTTTACTGGTTGGAAAGAAATTGATGGTAAAAAATATCATTTCGTGGGTGGCAAACACTATACTTTCGATGGTCATGAACCTATTGACGGAAAAAGATATTATTTTAATCAGGACGGAGAAGCTAAGCTAACTGGGTTTGATAAAGTTAAGGGCAAGATATACTATTATGACGATAAAGGCGTCATGCAAACAGGATGGCAAGAAATCGATGGCAAGTGGTATTACTTCGATGAGTCTGGAGCAGCTAAAATAGGATGGTTCCAAGTTGGTGGCGGATACCACTTCCCTGATTACGGATACTTTACTTATTATGCTAAAGAGGATGGTTCTATTTATACAGATACCACGGTTGAAATTAATGGGAAAACCTATAATTTTGACAGCCATGGACACAAAGGCTATAAGTGATACAAAAAAGTATATTTAAAAGAAGCTCGTGACATTGCGATGGAAGAAATGAAACAACTTGCAGCACAAAAAGGAGCAAATGCAATCGTTGGTATCGATGTAGACTACGAAGTGGTTCGCGACGGAATGTTAATGGTTGCGGTAAGTAGTACGGCTGTACGTATGTAAATAGAAAAAAAACAGTACCTCTAATTCTTAGACATAACTAACAATTGGAGGTACTGTTTTTAATGGCCAAATATTCTTTGAACACTGGATGCATAAATAGTAGTTCTATCAACATTTAAAAAATCAGCAATCTCCTGTTTCGTTTTTCCCTGATCGAGTAACTCGAGTATCAAATCAGTTTTAGACTTATTGATTTTAGGCGTTCTCCCCAGTTTCCCTCCATTTTCTACATACTTCATACGTTCAGCCTGTGTTCTCCCAGTATATAGTTCCGTTCAATATTAGCAAATAAAGATAAAATTGTAGCACAATGCCAAACAATATACGGAGCAAAATATGATATAGACTTTCCTCATATGATGATTTACTCGTGCCCATTCCCCAAAAACTTTTAACTTTTTTCACAATTCTTTCAAAATATCCACACTTAATCTCGCTATATTAAATGAGTAATCTATTCATATAGGGAAGGTTAGGGGAACTGAAAGTATGAAAGTAAATCGTTCACTTCATTACATTTTTTGGCGTTGGCATTTTTATGCTGGTCTTTTTATTACGCCGCTTCTTATTACGTTGTCACTGAGCGGAATTGGGTATTTATTTCGGAAAGAGGTTGAAGATTTCATCTATAAAGATTTATATTTTGGGAAGAGTGCCCAAACAGAATCTATTTCGATGGCTGATTCGCTTTTATTAACAGAGAAAAAATATCCACATTACAGTGTGGCGAAAATTAGTGAGTTTAATGGGGATTATAATACACGCCTTACCATTGCAAATGAATATACTGGACAACAAAAATATGTGTATTTAGATAGCAATAATCAAATTGTCGGAGATCAAAACACAAGTGAAACGTTTGCCAATATAATGAGGGAATTACATAGTTCTCTTTTAGTTGGGGGCACTGTCGTTAACTATATTGTAGAACTTGCGGCATGCTGGACAATCTTTTTAATTGTGACTGGGTTGTATATGAGTATACGCCAATTCAAAAACACACCATCATCCAATAAGCGAGAAAAAGCAAAACGACGTCATTCTATTATCGGTATTATATTTACAATTCCTCTCGTTCTGCTAGTCGCATCTGGATTGCCGTGGTCAGGATTTATGGGTAACCAAATTTATAAAATCGCATCATCGAATGAATCAATCGGGTATCCTAAATTGTATATGGTACCGCCTGAATCGAAGGTAAAAGAATTACCGTGGGCAACAAGAAAAGAAGCTCCGCCTGAATCTAATTCAAGTGATCCAAAAGCAATTTCTGTCGATGAACTACAAAAAGGAATTGAAATAAAGAAGCCATATGTTATCTCTCTACCAACTGATCCGAAAGGTGTATTCACTGTTTCAAAATCGAGCGGTTCTGGTATTACAGGTATGCATGTCGCACCGAATGAAGAAATAACAGCTTACTTTGATCAATATAGCGGAGAACTCATTTCAAAAACAGACTATCGTGATTACGGATTATTTGCACAATGGTTCACTTACGGGATCCCGCTTCACGAAGGACATTTATTCGGATGGCCAAATAAAATATTATGCTTACTAACGACATTATCTTTATTACTTCTCATTTATTACGGAATAAAAATGTGGTTAGCAAGAAAGCCGAAAGGAAAATTAGCAGCACCCCCAAAACAAAGAGATAAGAAAAGTATATTCGTTTTCTTTATCATGATGGTTATACTAGGCGCTGTCATGCCTTTATTCGGGCTCTCTGTTTTAGTTATTTTTGCGATTGAACTTCTTATATACGTATTTTCAAAAATACGATTTTAATAAAAAAGCATTTGTACTACCTTGTACAAATGCTTTTTTATTTACTATTTTCTTTTTTTCTACCACTTATTAAAAAGAAAATATCTACTATAATAATCAATGCAATGATAACTTGAGCTACATAATCCATCGTTGTAGGACCGCCGGCTTTATTCATCATCATATACATTCCAGTTACAAATGAAATGGAAAGTAGCACGGGTAATGTTACTTCAATATGGTCATATAGCTTTTGAAACACACGCTTCATTTCCAATACCCCTTTACCATATTATAACAAAAACCACTCTATAAGAGTGGTTTTCTTCATCACTGCGCCATTTTCTTTCGGTACATCTTCCCGTTCCAGTAGAAGAATCGTGAAGTGAGACCTCCGTATTTTACGATTCGCCGTGCCATTTTGTGCATATTCTTTTGTGCTGATACTTTTTGGTCTGATAAATAAATACCAAGTAACCCTCGGCTTATGAGACGATGAAACTTCGCATGAGGCAAATCACCAATGCTCTTCTCTGCTTCTTCTACAAAATGTTTCATGCGATCTAATATAGCTTGCTCGTTTTCATAATAACTACAGAAATTCAAATCCCCGCCGGCGCGGTCTTCTTCTTGATCGATGAAATAATCAAGTAAAATGTGAAGTCCTTGTACATAAGGGAAATATCCTTGTCTAATTTTCGCAATATCTTCATCATGTAATTCATCATGGAATGCATATGCTACAAGACAGAAGATTCCAAGCGTAGAACCGGCACATGCTGAAAATTCAAACCAACTCATCTCAGGTAAGTTTTCTTTGTGCGCTTCAAACCATGTTTTCAGGCGTGGTTCTCTTTCTTCTAACTTCACGTGTTTATGAATTTGCAAATCACAATAATAACAAGCAAGTTCATGAAGAACAGGAGCGATTTTGTCATAATGCTTCGTTTTCTTTAAAACATCTTGGCACGTTTCAACAAGTTCATCTAAATAACCACCATCATCTTGATCATCACGATAACGATAATAATTACCGCCACCTTCTACTTCAGGTGATAATGCCATTAACATCGATTCATGCAGCGCGGCAAAATCATTTGGGTCAAGTGATGTACTGCGATCACATAAATTATCTAAGTAGTCACTAATCGTTTGATATGCGACGATAAAACGAATACATTCCTCTCGGTGTTCATTCGCTAATAGCGCTAAAATGCCACCGCCTTCGCAATGAAACGTTTTATGCTCAATACTTGCGATTGCCTGACTATGAAGCTCATCATTCGGAATATGGTAGGCACGCTCTTTCCACATCGCTAGCTCATGGTGTACAACCGGAAACACATCACGGTATACTTTCGCCATGAGCGTTATGGGATTACTCGGTACGTTCACTTCTTCCTTCATCTCCTCTATTCAATGTACAAATAATTTACTTATTTGTTTCTATTATGTTATGGATACGTATTTCAGTAAATGCCTGAATATAATTCAAAATTTCATCACGCTCATACTCATTTAATAACTCATGATAACAATTCGGCCATTCTTTATATGCCTTATCACTTATTTTAACATTATCAAACCAGGTGCGGACACGTGTTTTATCTACAAGTTTATCCTCACATGCTTGCATTAGCAAGAGTGGAACGTCTGGAAAATCACCTATTTTTTTATGAGCAATCTCGATAGACTTAATTAATTCACTATACCAACGTACTGATACTTTACGCAAGAACAATGAATCATTCTCCATCGCATCTCTCACTTCATGATTACGAGTTGACATTTCCACTGTAAGATTTGTTGCAAATTGCAATTTTGGAGCAACGATGTTTAATATTTTTGACGCCGCTCGAAGCGGAGCAGCAGGTGCAGCTAATACGCCTAAACATGGTGAACTTAGAACAATACCGTCTATATCCTCTCTCTTTGTTTCTTGCATCATACGAATGACGATAAGACCACCCATACTATGACCGAATAGAAAAATGGGTAACCGATACTTTCTTGCTTCTTTCACCCATACTTTAACTTCCTCTATGTATTCATCAAATGAAGCAATATGTCCTCTATTTCTTGAAGTCGTTCCATGTGACGGAAGGTCCCCCATCACGACATGATAGCCGATATGATTCCACATTTCCGCGATTGCTTCGTAACGTCCATGATACTCCATAGCACCGTGCACAATAACAACTACAGCTTTCGCTTCCTCTGCTTCATAATTCCACATACAGACCTCCTCCATTTCACTCTTTTTCATAATTTGATACACTTAAACTAGTCTCTAGGAAAGGAAGGCTTTACATGATATATCCTTATAAAGAAAAAAATCCGAAAATTGCGAGTAGTGCTTTTATCGCTGACTACGTTACCATTACAGGTGATGTGACAATTGGCGAGGAATCAAGTATTTGGTTTAATACAGTCATCCGTGGCGATGTATCACCAACGATAATCGGAGATCGCGTAAATGTACAAGATCAATGTACGCTTCACCAAAGCCCACAGTATCCTCTTATTTTAGAAGATGACGTTACAGTTGGGCATCAAGTTATTTTACATAGCTGTCACATTAAGAAAGATGCTTTAATTGGAATGGGCTCTATTATATTAGATGGTGCTGAAATTGGCGAAGGAGCTTTCATCGGTGCTGGAAGTCTCGTTTCACAAGGAAAGAAAATTCCACCAAATACGTTAGCGTTCGGTCGCCCCGCGAAAGTCATTCGTGAATTAACAGAAGAAGACCGTAAAGACATGGAGCGTATTCGCACACAATACGTTGAAAAAGGACAATATTATAAATCACTGCAAAAGTGATTTTATCGCTGCCATAAAACTGGCAGCTTTTTTCATGAAAAAATCTAACTTTTTCTTTACAAAACATTATTACTCCCTCAACAAAATCTTATTAAAATAAAAGCTAATATCTCCATATATATGTAAATGAGGGAGGAAAAAATTTCATGAAGGTCAGTGGATTATATAAAATAGAATGTTACATTTTTAAAGGAATTAACCGCTACTTTGATCAAAAAACATTAAATATCTTTTTCCGCAACATTACTCATATCGGTGGTGCTACTTTCTCCATTGCACTTACACTTCTCTTTTTAATTTTTGCAAAAGGGACTTTGCACCAAGCTGCAATTGCAACCGCTATTTCGTTAGCAATTAGCCATATTCCAGTGCAAATATTAAAAAGATGGTATCCACGAAAACGTCCTTATTTAACGATTCAAGATGCGAAATATCCAGTCCATCCATTAAAAGACCACTCTTTCCCGTCTGGTCATACAACAGCTGTTTTCTCGGTCTTCATTCCTTTTATTTGCTCTAATCCAAGCTTACTTGTTTTTCTATTACCGCTAGCACTATGCATCGGTATTTCTCGTATTTATTTAGGACTTCATTATCCGTCAGATGTATTCGTCGGTATGTGCCTCGGCACTTGCTCTGGCATTATCTCTTATTATCAATTCATCCCACTTTTCACATAAAGGAGCGATATGATGAGAGTCGCCATATTTACCGATACTTTTACACCACAAGTTAACGGGGTTGCGAAAACGTTAGAACGGTTAACACGATATTTTCAGAAAGAAAATATCGCCTACTCTGTTTTCGCCCCTCAGCATACGGCTGAAGATAATTTCGTAGCGAATGTGAACAAAATGAGAAGTATCCCGTTAACAATATTATATCCAGAATGTCGCTTTTCTTTTCCTACTCCGCGCATTAAGCGGGAACTTCTTGCTTTTAAACCTGATATGATTCACATTGCCACACCTTTCAACATGGGACTTTGTGGGTTATATTACGCAAAAAAGTTGAACATCCCGGTTGTCGGTTCTTATCATACTGATTTTGACGCCTATTTACGCTATTACAAAATCGAATTTCTCTCCAATATGCTTTGGAACTATTTAAAATGGTTTCATAGTCATATGCAAAAAAATTTCGTTCCATCCTCTGAAACATTACATCAATTAAAAAATAAAGGCTTTCAGGCCCTCTCTATATGGGGACGCGGGGTAGATTGCACAATCTTTCATCCATCTTACAATACAGACCTATTCCGAAAAAAATATAATATTACAGCGAAGTACATTCTTTCCTATGTTGGACGGATCGCTCCTGAAAAAGATATCGACACTCTTCAAACACTTATTCAAACGACAAACAAAGAACGTGACGATATTCATTGGCTCATCGCTGGAGATGGTCCTCTAGCACCAAATTTACGTGAAGCTGTTCCGCAAACAAATGTAACCTTTACTGGATATTTACAAGGTGAGCATTTAGCTGAAGCCTATGCTTCTTCTGATCTAATGGTATTTCCATCTGCTACTGAAACATTCGGAAATGTTGTACTTGAATCCCTTGCATGCGGCACACCTGTTATTGGTGCAAATAGTGGTGGGGTTAAAAATATTATTAAAGATGGAAAAACAGGTTTTCTTTGTGAACCTAAAAACAAGGACTCATTTTTATCATCTATTTATGAATTATTAAATAATGAAGAAACACGTAAACAAATGAGCCAAGATGCTCACTCTTATGCCGCTACACAAAGCTGGGATGAAATTTTCAATGATTTACTCATGCATTATGATGATGTGATTCAAAGTCGAAAAACGGAAATGCTGGCTTAAACTCAGCTTATGTATCATCAATTTACAAGTGAAACTCCTATATTGTACAAAATATAGGAAAAGAGATCACACTTCGAAGTGTGACCTCTTTTTATCTTGCGCTTTTATTTAGCGGTTCAGTTGGTACATAGATATAATGAATAAAATTCGAACTTATTTTTCTTCCCCTTTTGTCTGAGCCGCATCGAAAGTCCAGTTCAATTTCAATGTATCTCCTTGGAATACGTTTTGATCTTCTCCATTATCTTCAAATATAAATTTCACATAGAAAGTGTCATCCTTGCCTGGAGCAAGTCCGTTTCCTTCCCAGTTTACGACACCTTTTTCTACAAGATCAGGCAAGTTGCCATCAACAGTAGCTTGTTTCAATTCAGACAAAGTAGTTTCCCATACAGGAACTGTATTTTTGTCTATGTTCCATAAAAACTCCACTTTGACATGATCACCGAAATCAGCATTTCCATTATCACCTTTTGCATCTGTTACAGTGTAATCAGTAAGAAGATGAACGTCCTTAATTTTCAAAGTACCGCTGTTGATTAAGTGGAAATCACGTTCTATTTGATCACCTGGTTTGATTTTGTCAACATCGATGATAACTTGTGGATCAATGCTCAAATCTAACGTACCAGCCGCAAACGTGTTTTCTGATACTTCTTTATCACTAAAGTACGCAAACGTTCCGCCTCCGATTAAAGATAAACCAAGAGCTGCAGATGCAACACCCATACCAATTTTTTTCTTAAGACTCATTTTAATACTCCCCCTATTTTTATAATATTTAAACCACTCAAAAGCTGATAAGCCCATATGAAGTAAAAACGAATTGTTTCCTTATTTGATGCCTTTTAGATAGTCACTAAGTTCTTAATAAAGAACTTAGTGTTTTATTTAAGAGCGACTATCGATATTTGCAGAAGATGAAAATTTCCCTTCATTTATCAACAACCACTCCTAGGTCACCCTATTTTATTTCTTCGGTTCTAGACCGATCTGACGTAAGAAATCTGCCAAGCCTTTTTTACCGATTTTTTCCTTCGGCTTAACCACTTCTGGGACGCCGACTTCTTTTTGCAAGAAGTTTTTCTCAACGAACCGGACATCTGTCTCATCTACGACACCGTCTTGATTGATGTCTTGCGGCACGATAGATGCATCCTTCTTACCGTATACATCGACTACACTTTGTATATCGCGAATGTCAATCAATCTATCACCATTCACGTCCCCTGCACGACCTTTTAGGGAAGCAAAGTTAAAGTTTTGCCCACGCTGTTCACCGTTTACAAAATATCCCGGAATAAACTTTCTCATTGCTTTAAAATGTCCCGGAACCTCGGCAACAACTGTGAATACTTCATCAGAAGCCGGGAGACCCACTATACGGTATTCTCCTTTTTTATCAATGGTTCCCTTATATTTTTTACCGCTTGGAGACAGCGCATATACTTGGGCACCAATTTTTGTATAGTCTCCCTTTTTCAAATAACCGCCTTCTGTCAAAAAGGCTTCCGGTCCAATATAGCCTGACACACTTGAATGCTTCGTAATGATATTAACATTTTCCGTGTTGTAAAAAGGAATAGCAGTAGCTGCTGTTTGTCCCGCTTTCATATAAGATGCTTTCTTTACATCCATAAAGATATCGCCGAAATACCATTCATCATGTTCTACTTTGAACGTGACATCCAGGAACGGCATATCTCCGTCCATACCGCTGAATGCATTTCCTTTCATAGATGCGCCGACATTCACCGTGCTAAAGTAATCTCCTTCCGTCACTACAGGCTCTTGCAGTGATACTTCCAAGCCCTTTTCCTTCGCATACTCGTTTGCCGCATTGTTCAGCTTCACATTTTCAAACTTGAACAAATCTTTGATGAACTCTACCTGGAATTCCCCAGATACAAGCTGCTTTACATTATTCAAGCTCAGTGTCATTGTTACAGGATCGCCGACTTTTAAATCCTTCTTATCGTAACTAGAAGTCGTATACTCTGTACCTTCTTTCATGAAGATATAGTTTTGTCTACCAACTGCCGTTGCGATATCAAACGTAGTCAACTTCAAACTTAAAGGTTTTGTTGCAATGTCGCTTTCCTCAATACCGAATTTCACATCTCCGTTTGCTTGTATCGGGAAGAATCCACCTATAAATCCAGACTCTAAATAGTAAGCCATTGTATTGGAAGATTGATCATAGTTTAAGCCTTTCGATTGTAATACATCTATTGTGGAATCTTTAGCTGTTCCATGGAGCCATACCGCTTTTTGTCCATCCTCTACTGTAAACATGGAGTCGTTAATCTCGATTATACCTGGTTTTTTATCCATGTTTACTTCTGGTGCTGTATTATCCACGATCATCGGTTTGCCTACCACATATGATTTTCCTTCCTCATCATGCCCGATCATTTCAATTGTATAGTCTCCTTCTGGAAGTTTTACAGGGACATCTCCGATTGGCTTGGAAGGATCATTTGTAAATGGATAGACATAGCTATTGAATACTATTCCAGCATAATCTATATCTGTCATCATATTGCTGGCGTCTATCGTTCCAGTCAATCCTACAGCTTTCCCCGATTTACTGTCTTTGACAACGATATCGATTGTTTCCATTGGGCTATTCAACTTCATGAGTCCAAAGATGAATGGCCTCATGTATTGCCAGAAAGGCGTATTATTTGTTACTGATGGTCGTTCCGTTTCCATATAGGCAAATCCCTTTTCCGTCACCATGACGGCGAACGGAATTTGATACGTTTCGGCCGGATTGTTCGCATTCGTTACATGAATATATCCTTCGTATCTGCCTGCCGCGGCGCTAGAAGGAACCGTGATTTTCGGCTGTAGCTCCTGTGATTTTCCACTTGCTACTGTAAGAGATGCCGGCACCTCAACTTGTACACCGTTCTTCACCGCATCTTGAATACCTGTACGTTCGCCGTGATACTCTACTTCTACTTTAAATGATTTTTCTTCTTTGCCGTTGTTTTGGACATTTACTTTTTTGCTCGCTTCAATCGGTTTATCCCCTTGCCTAACATGTCTGCCAAACACGATAGAACCTGTTTGTTCATCAATTTCGACAACATTTCCATTCTCGACATTTTGTGTTTTGTCTAATACTTTAATGGATGTGTCCGTATGAACGGCTTCATACGCATCAATGCGCCCAGCACCCGCCTCGTATACGGAATAGTCCCCATTCAAATCATCAGATGTATTCATAAGAGCCGCTTTTACATCAAATGGTGTATATTCCGGATGCTCCTGCAGGATCAATGCTACTGTACCCGCTACGTGAGGAGTAGCCATAGAAGTACCAGACAAGCGTACATATGCATTGCTGTAATTTACGCCGTCCTGTGGATCATTAATATATTCCGGTGCAGTAGAGAAAACCGACACACCCGGAGCGACTACATCTGGCTTAATATCGTAGTTTCCTTCTACCGGTCCACGTGAACTAAAATCAGCTAAGTGATCGCCTTCCGTTTTTGTATTGCTCAGCGTTTCGAATTTGAAAGATACTTCACCTAGTCCTTTTAACCGTTCGCCATCCGCTTTTGACAGGCGGAAAGATGGAAGAAGACCTACCCCCTCACCTAAGTAGGCAGATATTTGTCCGTCAGCATTGTTATACACGATAACCGCTTCTGCTCCAGCTTTTTTAGCATTTTTAATTTTTTCATCAAACGTAATTTCCCCGCGCTGAATCAGCGCAATTTTTCCGTTTAAATCTTTACCTGTAAAATCAGCTTCTTTACCAAGTCCTGCAAATACAATTGGGAAAGATTGTCCTCCGAAATCTTCTAACTTATCAGGAAAATCTTTACCTAATAGCTGCATACCTTCAAATTTTTCGTTCGCAGCACTCCCGCTGAATGTAGGAATGGACATGGAAACATCGCTTGCCCCAACTGAAATACCAAGAGCTGCCGATCCCGGAGAACCGAGTGTTTTTTCGTTCGGTCCAGCGTTACCTGCGGCAACGACTGTTACTACACCTGAAAGCATGGCGTTATTTGTCGCAACAGAAGTGGCATATAATGGATCGTTCGTCTGCGCACCTAGTGACATATTGATAACATCCATACCATCTGCAATCGCTTTATCAATTCCTGCAAGAATTCCTTCTGTAGATCCTGCTCCCCAAGGGCCTAACACTCTGTAAGCATATAAATCTACTTCAGGTGCCACACCTTTCACAGCATAATCCGCGTTATTTTTCTTTTGAGCTGCAATCGTTCCCGCTACATGTGTACCATGATTTGTGTAATACGTATAACCAGGATATTGTGGCTTACCAGCTTTTATCCAATCCTCGTATGTCGTTTCCATCGGATCTGCATCGTTATCAACAAAATCATATCCGCCTTTATAGGCACCTTTTAAGTCAGGATGATTGTAGTCAACACCTGTATCAAGAACGCCGACTTTAACCCCTTTACCCATAATATTTTCTGCATGAAGCTTGTCCACGCCAATTTGCGGGATGCTGTCTGCCATTTTCGGATTGATTGTTTCCTTCGTTTCTACCAGCGGTTCCACTTTTACCTCGTAATCTTTATAAACACGTTTTACGACTCCAGATTGGATCAGCTCTTGCACTGCAACACCAGGTAGAGTCATCGCTACACCGTTGATTGCATTCTTATATTCGCGTGTGATTTCCACTTTTTTCGTATCATAAGTGCCAGCGTCCTTCTTCGATTTTAAAGATTCGACATGTTGCTTAAACACTTTATGTTCTTCATCCACTTTTGCTTGCGCAGTAGTAGCAGCGATTTTCTTTCCTTTCGCTGCTTGTTTCATCACTTCAATTTTTGCTGGAGCTTGATTAAATTCCACGATAACTTTGACTAGTTCAGGACTACTAGCATCAATATCAGGAGAAATTGTAAAGTTAGGATTTACATCTAATTGCTCTAAAGCCTTTCTTTGATCTGCCGACAGGTTCATCAAGATTTTCTCCACATTATCAACTGGATTCAGTTCAACCGGACTTTCTGCCAATACGTTATATGGAATACCTTGTGACAATAGCATGCCTACAGCTAATGTTCCTATAAGAAGCTTCCCTTTTTTTCTTCTCTTCATAGCGTGTCCTCTTTTCCTCATATAATTGTTTTACAAACAATCTGTGAAGCTAGTAAACTAAGATGCCATTCTGAAAATCAAACAAAAGAAGTAATCTTTAAAGCTATTGATCTCACTTTGTGTAAAGATATAGCGAATAAAATCTATCATTAGATTAAGCGAGAAATCATTAGTGGGGAATGAAGAAAGGCCCCACTAATGGAAGTTTCACTGCATTACTTTGATTTTGGCGCCAAACCGATCTGACGTAAGAAATCTGCCAGTCCTTTTTTACCGATTGTTTCTTTTGGTTTAACTACTTCTGGGACACCGACTTCTTTTTGCAAGAAGTTTTTCTCAATGAAGCGGACATCTGTCTCGTCTACGACACCGTCTTGGTTGAGATCTTGTGGCAAGATAGATGCATCTTTCTTGCCGTATGCTTCAACTACACTTTGCATATCGCGAATGTCAATCAATCTATCACCATTCACGTCCCCTGCAAGATTTTTCAGAGAAGAAGCACCGAATGTAAAATGTTGTCCGCGCATCTCACCGTTTACAGGATATCCAGGAATAAACTTCTTCATCGCTTTAAGATGTCCCGGAACATCTAAAACAACTGTGTATGCTTCAGTAGAAGCTGGGATACCGTTAATGACGTATCGTCCTTTATCATCAATTGTTCCCTGATATTTTTTCCCTTTTGGAGACATCGCATATATTTGAGCACCGACTTTTGTATAATCCACTTTTCTCAAATATTCATAGCTCCCATCCCGATTCAAAAATGCTTCCGGCCAGATAGAACCCTGTACTCTCGAATGCGTTGGAATGACTTTAAAGCTTTCCGTACTGAAATTGGGAATGGCAGTAGCTGCTGTTTGTCCTGCTTTCATATAAGACGCCTGCTTTACATCAAATTTAATATCATTATCGAAATCTGCATCACTTACTAATTTGAATGTTACATCAAGGAAAGGCATATCGCCGTCCATACCGCTAAATGCATTCCCTTTCATAGATGCGCCAACTTTCACCGTATTCTTGAAAGTTCCTTCTGTCGCCACAGGTTCTTGCAGTGATACTTCCAAGCCTTTTTCCTTCGCGTACTCGTTTGCCGCATTGTTCAGCTTCACATTCTCAAACTTGAAAAAATCTTTGCTGAATTCGACTTGGAATTCTCCAGATACAAGCTGCTTTACATTATTGAGGCTCAGTGTCATCGTAACTGTATCGTCAATTTTTACACCCTTCTTATCGTAACTAGAAGTCGTATATTCCGTACCTTCTTTCACAAAGACATATTTTTGTGTATCAACTGCCGTTGCAATATCAAACGTAGTCAACTTCAATTGTAACGGTTTTGTTGCAATATCACTTTCTTCAATTCCGAATTTTACATCTCCATTCGGTTGAATCGGAAAATACCCATCATCTATGAACATAGGGTTTACAGCGTAAGCCATGCTGTTGGAAGACTGATCATAGTTTAAACCTTTCGATTTCAATACATCTACTGTGGAATCTTTAGCTGTTCCATGCAGCCATACCGCTTTTTGTCCATCCTCTACTGTAAACATGGAATCATTAACCTCAATTACATCCGGTTTTTTATCCATGTTCACTTCTGGTGCTGTATTGTCCACAATAAGCGGATTGTCTACAACATATGATTTCCCTTCCTCATCGTGCCCAATCGTTTCCAGTATATAATCGCCTGCTGGAAGCTTCACAGGAAGATCGCTAATCGGCTTGGAAGGATCGTTTGTAAATGGATAGACAGTACCGCCGAATGCTCCCATAAGATAAGTTTCTACGTCTGTCAGTAATTTACTAGTATTCGCTGTTCCTACAAAACCTACAGCTTTCCCTGTTTTACTATCCTTAACAAGCACATCGATTGTTTGCATTGAGCTATTCATCTTCATTATTCCGTGAACCACAGGAGGGGCTAAATATAGCCAAAAAGGTGTATTATTTGTTACGGCTGGTGAAGTCGTTTTTAAATATTCAAATCCCTTTTCCGTCACCATGACAGCGAACGGGATTTGATACGTTTCGGCCGGATTGTTCGCATTCGTTACATGAATATATCCTTCGTATCTGCCTTTCGCTGCGCTAGCAGGAATCGTAATTTTCGGCTGTAGTTCCTGTGATTGTCCGCTTCCCACTGTAAGGGACGCCGGCACCTCAACTTGTATACCGTTCTTTACTGCATCTTGAATGCCTGTACGCTCACCGTGATACTCCACTTCTACTTTAAAGGATTTTTCGTCTTTACTATTGTTCTGGACAACTACCTTTTTGCTTGCTTCAATTGGTTTATCATCTTGCTTAACATGTCTGCCAAACACGATGGAACCTGTTTGTTCGTCAATATCGACAATCTTGCCGTTCTCGACATTTTGTGTTTTGTCTAATACTTTAATGGATGTGTCCGTATGGACGGCTTGATACGCATCGATGCGCCCAGCACCCACTTCATATACGGAATTCTTGCCATTCAAATCATCAGATGTATTCATAAGAGCCGCTTTTACATCGAAAGGAGTGTATTCTGGATGCTGCTGCAGAATCAATGCTACTGTACCCGCTACGTGAGGAGTAGCCATAGAAGTACCAGACAAGCGTACATATGCATTGCCGTAATTTATGCCGTCCTGCGGATCGTTAATATATTCCGGTGCAGTAGAGAAAACCGACACACCCGGAGCGACTACATCTGGCTTAATGTCATAATTTCCGTTTACCGGTCCGCGTGAGCTGAAATCAGCTAAGTGATCACCTTCCGTTTTTGTATTGCTCAATGTTTCGAATTTGAAAGATACTTCACCTAGTGCCTTTAACCGTTCACCATCTGCTTTTGACAGGCGGAAGGATGGAATAAGACCTACTCCTTCACCTAAGTAGGCAGATATTTGTCCGTCAGCATTGTTATACACGATAACCGCTTTCGCTCCAGCTTTTTTAGCATTTTTAATTTTTTCATCAAACGTAATTTCCCCGCGCTGAATCAGCGCAATTTTTCCGTTTAAATCTTTACCTGTAAAATCAGCTTCTTTACCAAGTCCTGCAAATACAATCGGGAAGGATTGTCCCCCAAGATCTTCTAACTTATCAGGAAAATCTTTACCTAATAGCTGCATACCTTCAAATTTTTCATTAGATGCACTCCCGCTGAATGTAGGAATAGACATGGCAGCATCACTTGCCCCTACTGAAATACCAAGAGCCGCCGTTCCAGGAGAACCGAGTGTTTTTTCGTTTGGTCCAGCGTTACCTGCGGCAACAACTGTCACCACACCTGAAAGCATGGCGTTATTTACTGCGACAGAAGTAGCATATAGCGGATCATTTTTCTGCGCACCTAGTGACATGTTGATGACATCCATACCATCCGCAATTGCTTTATCCATCCCAGCAAGGATTCCCGCTGTATTTCCTCCGCCCCATGGTCCTAGTACTCTATAAGCATATAAATCTACATCAGGTGCCACACCTTTTACAGCGTAATCTGTATTGTTTTTCTTTTGGGCTGCAATTGTTCCTGCTACATGTGTACCATGGTTTGTATAGTACACTAAGCCTGGATATTGTGGCTTACCAGCTTTTATCCAATCAGCGTAGGTCGTTTCCATTGGATCTGCATCGTTATCTACAAAATCATATCCGCCTTTATAAGCATCTTTTAAATCTGGATGATTATAGTCAACACCTGTATCAAGAACGCCGACTTTAATCCCTTTACCTGTAATGTTTTCTGCATGAAGCTTGTCCACACCAATTTGCGGAATACTGTCCGCCATTTTCGGATCAATTGTTTCTTTCGTTTCTACTGGAGGTTCCACTTTTACCTCATAGTCTTTAAAAACACGGTTTACTACTCCAGATTGGACCAACTCCTGCACAGCCACACCAGGTAAAGTCATCGCTACACCGTTGATTGCATTTTTATATTCGCGTGTGATTTCCATTTTTTTCGTATCGTAAGTGCCAACATCTTTCTTCGATTTTAAAGATTCGACATGTTGTTTGAACACTTTATGCTCTTCATCCACTTTTGCTTGCGCAGTAGTAGCAGCTATTTTCTTTCCTTTCGCCGCTTGTTTCATCACTTCAATTTTCGCCGGAGCCTGCTTGAATTCCACGATAACGTTAACTAATTTAGAACTATTCGTATCAATATCAGGTGAAATCGTAAAGTTAGGATTTGCATCCAATTGCTCTAAAGCCTTTCTTTGTTCTGCCGATAGGCCCTTCAGGACTGTCTCCACATTATCAACTGGCTTCAGTTCAGCCGGACTTTCTGCCAATACGTTATACGGAATACCCTGTGACAATAACATACCTACAGCTAACGTTCCTATAAGAAGCTTCCCTTTTTTTCTTCTCTTCATAGCTCATCCTCTTTTCTTCATATAATTGTTTTACAAACAATCCGTGAAACTAGTAAACTAAGATGCCATTCTGAAAATCAAACAAAAGAAGTAACCTTTAAAGCTATTGATCTTACTTTGTATAAAAATATAGTAGATACAATCTATCATTAGATTAAGTGAGAAATCATTAGTGAGGGATGAAGAAAATCCCCCACTAATAGAAGTTTCACTCTATTACTTTGATTTCGGTTCTAAACCAATCTGACGCAGGAAGTCTGCCAGACCTTTTTTACCGATTGTTTCTTTCGGCTTAACCACTTCTGGAACATCGACTTCTTTTTGCAAGAAGTTTTTCTCAATGAAGCGGACATCTGTCTCATCTACGACACCGTCTTGATTGAGATCTTGCGGCAAGATGGATGCATCCTTTTTACCGTATACATCAACTACACTTTGCATATCTCGAATATCAATCAATCTGTCACCATTCACATCTCCTGCAAGACCTTTAGTGCCTAATCTGAAATATTGCCCGCGCACCTCACCGTTTACAGAATATCCAGGAATAAATTTATTCATCGCTTTCAGATGTCCCGGAACATCGACAACAACTGTGTGTGCTTCAGTAGAAGCTGGGATACCATTAATCGTATATGCCCCTTTACTATCAATTGTTCCCTTATATTTTTTACCTTTTGGGGACAGCACATATACTTCGGCACCTATTTTTGTATAATCTCCTGATTTCAAAGAACCGCTTGCTGTCAAAAATGCTTCCGGCTTGATAGGACCCAGCACTCTCGAATGCGTTGGAATGATGTTAAAGCTCTCCGTATTTAAATAAGAAATGGCAGTAGCAGCTGTTTGTCCCGCTTTCATATAAGACGCCTGTGGTACATTAAATTTGGTAGCATTATTGTAATATGCATCACTTACTAATTTGAGCGTTACATCAAGGAAAGGCATATCACCGTCCATACCGTTAAATGCATTCCCTTTCATAGATGCGCCGACTTTCACCGTATTGGTGTTAGTTCCTTCTTTTACCACAGGTTCTTGCAGCGATACTTCCAAGCCTTTTTCCTTCGCGTACTCATTTACCGCATTGTTCAATTTCACATTCTCAAACTTATATAAATCGTTCATGAATTCCACCTGGAATTCCCCAGATACAAATTGCTTCACATTATTGAGACTAAGTGTCATCGTAACTGTATCGCCGACTCTTACGGCTTTCTTATCATAACTAGAAGTCGTATATTCCGTACCTTCTTTTACGAAGACATAGCTTTGCTTATTAAATGTCGTTGCAATATCAAACGTATTCAAAGTCAAATTTAGAGGTTTTTTTGCAATATCATTTGCCTCAATACCGAATTTCACATCTCCATTTGCTTGGATTGGGAAGCTTCCACCTACCATTCCAGAGTTTGCATAGTACTCCATGGTGTTGGATGATTGATCAACGTTCAAGCCTTTGGACTTCAATAGATCCACTGTCGCATCCTTAGCCGTTCCATGCACCCATACTGCTTTCTTTCCATCTTCTTCCGTAAACATGGAATCATTAACCTCAATTACACCCGGTTTTTTATCCATGTTCACTTCTGGTGCTGTATTGTCCAAAATAAGCGGATTATGTGCAACATATGATTTCCCGTCCTCATCGTGCCCAATCGTTTCCAGTATATAATCGCCTTCTGGAAGCTTCACAGGAATATCGCTAATCGGCTTGGAAGGATCATTTGTAAATGGATAGACAATACCATTGAATGCTCCTACAAGAAAAGTTTCTTTGTCCGTTTGCAACTTACTAGTGTTCGCTGTTCCTACAAAACCTACAGCTTTCCCTGTCTTACTGTCCTTAACAAGCACATCGATTGTTTGCATCGGACTATTCAACTTCATTATTCCGTGGACCGTAGTGTTTAAAAGATCCCAGAAAGGTGTATTATTCGTTACGGATGGTGTACTCGTTTTTATATATTCAAATCCCTTTTCCGTCACCATGACAGCGAATGGGATTTGATATGTTTCAGCCTGATTGTTCGCATTCGTTACATGAATATATCCTTCATATCTGCCTTTCGCTGCACTAGAAGGAATCGTAATTTTTGGCTGCAGCTCCTGCGATTGTCCGCTTGCCACTGTAAGAGATGCAGGCACCTCAACTTGTATTCCATTCTTCACTGCATCTTGAATGCCTGTACGTTCACCGTGATACTCTACTTCTACTTTAAAGGATTTTTCTTCTTTACCGTTGTTTTGGACATTTACTTTTTTGCTTGCTTCAATTGGTTTATCATCTTGCTTAAAATGTCTGCCAAACATAATAGAACCTGTTTGTTCGTCAATTTCAACAACATTTCCGTTCTCAATATTTTTTGTTTTGTCCAATACTTTGATAGATGTATCCGTATGAACAGCTTGATACGCATCAATGCGCCCCGCACCTACTTCGTATACGGAGTTCTGGCCATTCAAATCATCCGATGTATTCATAAGAGCCGCTTTTACATCGAAAGGTGTGTATTCTGGATGCTCCTGCAAAATCAATGCAGCTGTACCCGCTACGTGAGGAGACGCCATAGAAGTACCAGACAAGCGTACATATGCATTGCCATAATTTATACCGTCCTGCGGATCATTGAGGTATTCCGGTGCAGTAGAGAAAACCGACACACCAGGAGCGACTACATCCGGCTTAATGTCATAATTTCCGTTTACTGGTCCACGTGAGCTGAAATCAGCTAAGTGATCGCCTTCCGTTTTTGTATTGCCCAGCGTTTCAAATTTGAAAGATACTTCACCTAGCGCCTTTAACCGTTCTCCATCCGCTTTTGACAGACGGAAAGATGGAATAAGACCTACCCCCTCACCTAAGTAGGCAGATATTTGTCCGTCAACATTGTTATATACGATAACCGCTTTTGCTCCGGCTTTTTTAGCATTTTTAATTTTTTCATCAAACGTAATTTCTCCGCGCTGAATTAACGCAATTTTTCCGTTAAGATCTTTCCCCGTAAAATCAGCTGGTTTACCAAGTCCCGCAAATACAATTGGTAACGATTGTCCCTCTAAATCTTCTAACTTATCAGGAAAATCTTTACCTAATAGCTGCATATTTTCAAACTTTTCGTTAGATACACTCCCGCTGAATGTAGGAATAGACATGGCAGCATCACTTGCCCCTACTGAAATACCAAGAGCTGCCGTTCCCGGGGAACCTAGTGTTTTTTCGTTTGGCCCGGCGTTACCTGCAGCAACAACTGTCACCACACCTGAAAGCATGGCATTATTTACTGCAACAGAAGTGGCATATAACGGATCGTTTGTCTGCGCACCTAGCGACATGTTGATGACATCCATACCATCTGCAATCGCTTTATCGATTCCAGCAAGAATCCCCGCAGAATTCCCTCCGCCCCAAGGGCCTAATACTCTGTAAGAATATAGGTCAACTTCAGGTGCTACACCTTTTACAGCGTAATCTGCATTGTTTTTCTTTTGAGCTGCGATTGTCCCCGCTACATGTGTACCATGGTTTGTATAGTACACTAAGCCTGGATATTCTGGCTTACCAGCTTTTATCCAATCCTCGTAAGTCGTTTCCATCGGATCTGCATCGTTATCTACAAAATCATACCCACCTTTATAAGCATCTTTTAAGTCAGGATGATTGTAGTCCACACCTGTATCAAGAACGCCAACTTTAATTCCTTTACCCATAATATTTTCTGCATGAAGCTTGTCCACGCCAATTTGTGGAATGCTGTCCGCCATTTTCGGATCAACCGTTTCTTTCGTTTCTACCGGAGGTTCCACTTTTACTTCGTAATCTTTAAAGACGCGTTTTACGACTCCAGATTCGATCAACTCTTGCACAGCCACACCCGGTAACGTCATCGCTACGCCGTTGATTGCATTTTTATATTCGCGTGTAATTTCCACTTTTTTCATATCGTACGTGCTAGCATCCTTCTTCGATTTTAAAGATTCGACATGTTGCTTAAACACTTTATGTTCTTCATCCACTTTTGCTTGCGCAGTAGTAGCAGCTATTTTCTTCCCTTTCGCCGCTTGTTTCATCACTTCAATTTTTGCTGGAGCCTGATTGAACTCCACGATAACGTTAACTAATTCAGAACTATTAGAGTCAATATCAGGTGAAATCGTAAAATTAGGACTTACATCTAACTGTTCCAACGCCTTTCTTTGTTCTGAAGACAGATTCATTAGTACCTGTTCCGCATTATCAACTGGCTTCAGTTCAACCGCGCTTTCTGCCAATACATTATACGGAACACCTTGTGACAATAGCATACCAGCAACTAACGTTCCTGTAAGAACCCTCCCAAATTTCCCTCTCTTCATACAAGTTCCCCCATCTAAATTTATTTATATCTGTAGTTATTGCATAACATAAATTTCCGAAGCTATTAGGCTACAAATCTACTTTCTTATCTTATAAAATTAAAAGTTTTCTGAAAATTATCAAAAAGTAATATTTTTTTAGTTATTAGTTCTATACCGTATAGTACAAAAGAACTACCCCGCACTT
>NZ_NULR01000010.1:92026-186057 GCF_002577405.1 Bacillus cereus
AAGTGCGGGGTAGTTCTTTTAAATGATTTTTATTTAAGAAAATGGAACAAGCTGATTTCGCACGGCATATATGACTGCTTGTGAACGGCTTTTTACATTCAGTTTTCTGAAAATCTTATTAATATGGATTTTAACTGTCTTATCACTGATATATAGAGCTTCAGCAATTTCCTTATTGCTAAGACCTTTAACCAATTCAAACAGTATTTCTTTTTCACGCTCTGTTAGTTCATTTTCATTTGATTCTGATTTCGTTTGCTGATGATATGTAATCAACTTTTTAGTCATACGCGGATGAATCACAGAATCTCCTTGTAATACCATTCGGATTGCCGCCACTACCTGCTCGGATGATGAATCCTTCAGTAAATAACCGTCTGCACCTGCCCGAAGAGCAGCCATCAAGTATTCATCATGTTCATACATAGTCAATACGAGAACACGGCAGTTCGGATACTGATCTTTCACGAGTGCTGTAGCCTCAATACCATTTTTTCCTGGTAAATTAATATCCATTAAGATACAATCAGGCCTACACTCTTCCACTTTTTTTACTACTTCATCCCCGGAAACAGCTTCTCCAACTACTCGCATATCAGATTCGAGTTCCAATATACTTCGAATTCCATCACGCAAAACAGTATGATCATCCACTACTAATATTCGAATCATGATAATCCTCCCCCATTTCTGAATCTGGAATTAACAATGTGATTTCTGTCCCTTTTCCTGCTGAACTATCAATCTGAAGGACAGCCCCTAGCTGTTCAGCCTGTTCATTCATATGTAATATACCATAGTGCGGCTCATGCTTTGCTTTAATCATCGATTCAAAAAGAGAAAAACCAATTCCGTTATCCTTTACCTTTAAAAGTACATGTTCCCGTTGATAGCTTAATAAAATGTCAACTTTATCTGCCTTTGCATGCTTTATAATGTTCTGCAAGCTCTCCTGCAAAGTATCGAAGATAACTCGTTCTTTCGTAAAACTAAGTTTTCGAGAACGGCCTCTTTCATGATATGTAATGGCTAGACCATATTCTTGTTTTAAGGATTGAACTTTATTTATAATTGCTTGTTTTAGTCCTAATCTTTGTGTTGGATATGGCTTTAAAGCATAAATAGAATAACGAACTTCACTTAAACTCTTCCGTAATTTTTTTATGCTTGTATCTACCACTTGCTGCATGTCTTTTGGTCGATCTGCATATTTTTTCTGAGCTGACTCCATCTGAAATATCACTCCGGCCAATGCTTGTGCGATTCCATCGTGGATTTCACGAGCAATTCGATTTCTTTCTTCTAAAATCGTTCTTTTTTCCTGTTCAGAAATGAGTGTCCGTGTTTTAAGCAAGCTACCTAATTGATTGGCAAACGTAGCTAAAGTTTGCACATCTTCAGTAATAAAACTCGCACTCCTGCTTTTCCCTGCCACAAACATTCCAACTAATTCATGATTTACCTTAAGAGGTAAATACACAAGAGAGCGCATCGTATTTTCAAACACTTCATCTCCCGGAGCCATACCTGTTTTCCAATCAGTAACAACAACAGTTTCTGATATCTCTTCAAACTCCTTATGTAGGTCAGAATAATTAGAAATATCACGATGTACTTTTCCATCCTTTAATAAAAGTGTCCATTTCTCTTCATCTTTCGCCCATAAAACATATGCCTGTATTCCTAGAAATCCTTTCAGTGATTGTTTCATCTGCTGTAAGTTGCCGGCAGATAGTCCACGACTTAATTCCGTCGTAATGGAAAAAAGCTTATATAATCGTTCTTTTTCCACCCGTATTTGTCTAACGAAAGAGCTAATGATACAGATTGCCACAAGCGGGAAAAAGAAGAACAGGACCATAATTTCATCCATCACTCCGCGATATCGGTAATCTAACATGTGTATCAGTGAAGAATAAAATAAACAAAAACTCAAACTCAAGAGTACTAACATATTCTTTTTACGCCACTCTTCTAGTGGATAGGGCTGAGGAAGCAGTATGATTAAAAGATCGTAAAATAAACTGTTAAAAAGGCAAAGGAATGCGCTGAATAAAAACAAAATTATGAATTTTTCATATAAAAATGAAAGATTCATTCCAGAAATAAACAATGAGAAACATCCACTGGAAAACCATTCTGCCAATACGATACTAAGAGCAAGTTGCGCACAATTAAATACCGTCCTTTGCATAGGTAATCGGCGCAACAATTGGATACATAACATCACACCCACACACGAAACAACAGTTATATGTATTCCAAACTGCCAATTCATTGTATAAATAAGCGTAAGACTGAGTGTGATCCCCCCTCTCCAAATGCGGATAGGAAAATACTCAGTAATTCCCATAAACATAATTAACAACAAAAGTAGTATAAAATGGGAAGGCATTTCACTTAAAAATAAGGAAATGACAACAGCAATTAAACCAAGAAAAGAGATAGAATAAATATAAAAACTAGCTACTTTCTCTCTCATAGAAGTAAAATCTATCTTTTTCAAAACGATCCCTCCCTCAAAAAATTTATTACCATCATTATCTAATAAAAAACCGGCACTGGCAAAATGAGAATGTTCCCATTAGCCAATCACCGGTTGTGCACTGTCCCTTAGAAGGGGTGACACAATATTAGTATAAAACAGGACTCTCCATTCAGCTACCCATCAAATGTTATATTTGTAAATATATTCTATGTCTATCGTATAGAACTAAAGATGTATATGAATCAATTTCATAACAAAAAACTCCCTTCAACTAGACAGAGGGAGTTGATTACACACTTATAAAATTTCGTTTACTAAATGATACATAAGGTGAAATATCGCTTTATTTCTATATTCATTATATCAAAAAGACATATAAACAAACAGACTTGTAATAAAAACCCATAAAAATTAATATATGGTTATACAGTAATTTTTACTGTACGATGATTTTAAGAAATTCCCCTTAAAATCAACTTACTCACATACCTTTATACAGTAATTGTTCCCCAATTTCTGTATATCAAAAAAACCTTTCATTCATTTAAAAGGTTTTTTTGAGCCTGTACATACTCTTCTTTCGTATTCACATTCATAAACCAATCTGCATTCGCTTGTACATCTTCTCCAGCAACATATTTCACATTACATTGTGATAAAAGCTGCCCCATACTTCTTTTCTCTTCTTGAAGTAAAGTGTAAATCTTCTCTTTCACACGGTTATGATACGCTGCAAGTAACGGCTGTTTTCTTCCATTAATAATAGGTACAACCGCATCATACTCATCACTCGTTTGCTTTAATAAAATAGGAAACCACTCTTTTGAAACATTTGGCGCATCGCAAGGCATAATCACGTACCAATCTGCTTCGATATATTCCATTCCTGATACAATTCCAGCAAGTGGACCGTTTCCTTTATAATGCGGAATATCTTCTATAACAGGAACTTGTACGAATTGCTCTACTCGCTCTTTTATATCGGAGTGACTAATGACTACAACTTCTTGCATCGCAGTTATCATCCCTTTTAAAATATGCTCAATAAAAGTACTCCCTTGCCAGCTCGCCAACGCTTTCGGTTCACCGAATCTACTCGACATACCACCCGCTAATACAATTCCAGCAAACTTACTCATTGGCGATGCAACTCAAATGTAATATGACCTAATTCCGGTAAAATTAACTTATTCATTGCAAGACGAACTGCTCCGCTAGACCCTGGCATTGAGAAGACTACTTTGCGTCCAATTGTGCCGCCGATTGCTCTACTTAACATGGCGCTACTTCCGATATCTTCCAAATAACTAATCATGCGGAACAACTCACCAAATCCGACAATTTCTTTATCTAATAGAACTGATACTGCTTCAATTGTGACATCACGCTTCGTAATACCAGTACCGCCATTCGTTAATACAACATCTACATCTTCCTTATGATAGCCAGCTAACACTGCTTGCTGAATGCTTTCTTTATCATCTTTTACAATTTCATAAGAAGTCACTGTATGGCCTGCTTCTTTTAACAATTCATGTAATAATTGTCCACTCTTATCTGTCTCTTCCGTACGCGTATCAGAAATCGTAACGATCTTGCAGCGCACTTCTTTTGGCGCTTGTTTTTTATGTTCGGTTACGCTCATTTTTCATCTTTCCTTTCATTTAACTTTGTAAAATTATGTATAAATTAAAGAATTCAATATGATACAATATAAGTATATTTATCCATATAAAGGAGTTTTTTTATGTTTTATAACATAAAACGATATGTACCTATTATACCATTCCTTATTATTTTATCCCTGTTTCAATGCATCGCTTACGGATTTGATATAAATTTCTTAAAATTGTATGTACTGATGCCTGATGGTGGTATTCGTTACTATTTGACTAGCACGGCCATTCCACTTGCCCTTGCCTATATAGTAGATTTTATTTTTAAGCGTTCTATTTCTAAATAAGGAGGTCTACCTATTATGGAACTTTATAAAAAATTAACAACAACATTCATCCTCTTATTCGTCGCTTCCATTACTGTTGGCTTTTCTCTAAAAGGAGCAATTCCATACGCCACATTAGTGAGCATTATATTCGCAACACTCTTCTTACTGAGCAGTGCATTTTGCGCGGGCAAAGCACGTCAAATGAAAGGTTGATCTCACATGTTTCAAAAAAAGCCAACTGTTTGTAAATCATGTGAAAAAGAAATACAAACGTACGAAAAAGCATGGATTCATATGCCCTTTCCAGGAAGCGGCATGACGAATATGAAAAAGTATATTGAGCTAGAAGGAAAAACATATTGTAATTCATGTATCCAAATAATAAGTAAAACAAAATAAAAAAAGCTTTGCGCTCACCGCGCAAAGCTTTTTTTCATATATTATAGACCAGCTTGCTCTTTTAAAGCTGCAGCTTTGTCTGTACGTTCCCATGATAGATCTACATCAGTACGTCCGAAGTGGCCGTAAGCTGCTGTTTGCTTGTAAATTGGGCGACGTAAGTCTAGCATTTTAATAATACCAGCTGGGCGAAGATCGAAGTTGTTACGAACTAGTTCTACTAGTACGTCTTCAGATACTTTACCAGTGCCAAATGTATCAACTGAAATTGATACTGGTTGTGCTACGCCGATTGCGTATGCAAGTTGTACTTCTGCTTTTTCAGCAAGACCAGCTGCTACGATGTTTTTCGCAACATAACGAGCTGCATATGCTGCAGAACGGTCAACTTTCGTTGCATCTTTACCAGAGAATGCACCGCCACCGTGGCGAGCGTATCCACCGTAAGTATCAACGATGATTTTACGTCCTGTTAAACCAGCATCACCTTGAGGTCCACCAATTACGAAGCGACCAGTTGGGTTAATGAAGAATTTCGTTTCTCCATCCATTAATTCAGCTGGAACTACAGCTTTAATTACATGTTCTTTTAAATCGCGATCGATTTCTTCCCATGTAACATCTGGATGATGTTGTGTAGAAATTACAATTGTATCTACACGTACAGGTTTACCATTTTCATCATACTCAACTGTAACTTGCGTTTTTCCATCCGGACGTAAGTATGATAATGTGTCATCTTTACGTACTTCAGTTAAACGGCGAGCTAATTTGTGAGCAAGCGAGATTGGAAGTGGCATTAATTCTTGTGTTTCATTACATGCGAAGCCAAACATTAAACCTTGGTCTCCCGCACCAATTGCCTCAATCTCAGCGTCAGTCATTAGACCTTCGCGTGCTTCTAGCGCTTGGTCAACACCCATAGCGATGTCAGCAGATTGCTCATCGATAGATGTTAAAACTGCACAAGTTTCTGCATCGAATCCATATTTTGCGCGTGTGTAACCAATGCCTTGAATTGTTTCACGAACGATTTTCGGAATATCTACATAAGTAGAAGTCGTAATTTCCCCCGCTACCAATACTAAACCAGTTGTTACAGTTGTTTCACAAGCTACACGTGCATTTGCGTCCTTTGATAAGATCGCATCTAAAATTGAATCAGAAATTTGGTCACAAATTTTATCTGGATGTCCTTCAGTTACAGACTCAGATGTGAACAGATGACGTTTTTTTGTCATGTGGTAAACCTCCCTACAGTAATTGTATATATTGTACGGAACTCATCCTTAATTTGCCACAAACTGCGACATACATTTATTCTCCCACACAAGCATACAGAAAAACCTTTCCCACTTAACATAGAGGAAAGGTTTAATTTGCTACTTGCATACTGCTTTTTGCCCTTTGCTCTTATCGTTCGAGACCATTAGCCTCGCACAGGTTTTAGCACCTATTCACCTGTATTTACCACTACAAGTGAGGTTGCTGGGCTTCATCGGGCCTGTCCCTCCGCCAGCTCGGGATAAGAGAGTATCCGTCCCAACCTATACTAAAGAAATGATATTCATTTGTCAATTAATATTCACATTTTCCTAAAAGTTTTTCTCCATAAGTATAGAATGAAATATAAATAAGGAAATAATACATTCACACAAACAAAAATAAATAAATAGTATACATTATTTATATAATTGTGTTATACTCTTGCTAGGGATTACGAGAGAAATATTTCATTAAATGAAAAGGATGGTATATAAATATGAGTACTGTGAATGTCCAAATTGGTTTACATGAATTATTGAACGGAAGCAATGCACAGATTCAATTAAGTGTTCCGCAATTAGTGGAAAAAGTATTAATGCGAAATGAAGGGAAATTAACTTCTACTGGTGCAGTTTCTGCTTCAACAGGAAAATACACAGGACGTTCTCCTAAAGATAAATTTATTGTGAAAGAAGCATCGGTTGCTGACAAAATTGCTTGGGGTGCAGTGAACCAACCGATTTCTGAAGAACATTTTAATAAATTATATACGAAAGTTTTAGAATACTTAAAGGAAAAAGAAGAGTTATTCGTCTTCAAAGGATTTGCCGGCGCTGACCGTAACTATCGCCTACCAATTCAAGTTGTTAACGAATACGCATGGCATAATTTGTTCGTACACCAATTATTTATTCGTCCAACTGAAGAAGAATTAACAAATCATGAATCAGAATTTACAATTGTTTCTGCACCGAACTTTAAAGCAGATCCAGCAATTGACGGTACAAATTCTGAAGCATTCATTATGGTTTCATTCGAAAAACGTATCGTACTGATCGGTGGTACAGAATACGCTGGTGAAATGAAAAAATCAATCTTCTCTATCATGAACTTCTTACTACCTGAACAAGATATTCTTTCTATGCATTGCTCTGCAAACGTAGGCGAAGAAGGCGACGTAGCACTATTCTTCGGTTTATCTGGAACAGGTAAAACAACATTATCTGCTGATCCAAACCGTAAATTAATCGGGGATGATGAGCATGGCTGGTCTGATAACGGCGTATTCAATATTGAAGGCGGTTGCTATGCGAAATGTGTAAACCTTTCTCATGAGAAAGAACCACAAATCTTCGATGCAATCAAATTCGGTTCAGTTTTAGAAAACGTTGTCATTAATGACCAAACACGTATCGCTGACTATAACGATACTACTTTAACAGAAAATACACGTGCTGCATACCCTATGCATGCGATTGACAATATCGTACTGCCAAGTGTTGCAGGACATCCAAATACAATTATTTTCTTAACTGCTGATGCATCTGGCGTATTGCCTCCAATCAGTAAGTTATCAAAAGAGCAAGCTATGTACCACTTCTTAAGCGGTTATACTAGTAAATTAGCGGGAACAGAGCGCGGTGTTACATCTCCGCAAGCTACATTCTCAACTTGCTTCGGTTCACCATTCTTACCACTTGATGCATCTCGCTATGCTGAAATGCTTGGTGAAAAAATCGAGAAACATGATGCGAAAGTATTCTTAGTAAACACTGGCTGGACTGGTGGCGAATACGGCATTGGTAAGCGTATGAACTTAGGTTACACTCGTGCAATGATTCAAGCAGCGCTAAGCGGCGAACTTGCAAAAGCTGAAACAGCTAAACATGACATCTTCGGTCTTGAAGTTCCACTTCACGTACCAGGCGTACCTGACGAAGTGTTAATGCCTGAACAAACTTGGGATGATAAAGCTGCTTACAAAGTAAAAGCACTTGAACTTGCAAATGAATTCAAAGAGAACTTCAAAAAGTTCGAAAGCGTTTCTGAAGACATTATTAACTTAGGCGGTCCAATCGCTTAATTACAAGTTTTCTGTTGAAATAACCCTTTACTCATATGAATAAGTGTCGTGTAACCGTAAAGTTTCGCGTACTCACCGACAAAACCCAATGCGGCTTAACGGTTACACACACTTACATAAAAAAGAAGCTTACGTTTGCACGTAAGCTTCTTTCTTTATATTTTTCATATTATATACTTAGATTTTCACACATACAAATCACAGCTTCAGACATATAAACTATCTTCCCACTCACTACATCCTTCCGGTTTTACACGGCATGGGGCGAAAATAAGCCCTAACCGCTTCTACCCATCGCTGGATCATCCCGTCTACAAAACCCAATTTATATACTCGGATTTTCAAACATACAAATCACAGCTTCGAACACATAAATTATTTTCCTACTCACTACATCCCTCTGGTCTCACACCGCATGAGGCTAAAATAAGCCCTAACCGCTTCTACCCATCGCTGGATCATCCCATCTACAAAAAACCAATTTATATACTTAGATTTCCACACATGCAAATCATGGCTTCGAACATATAAACTATTTTCCCACTCACTACATCCTTCTGGTTTTACGCCGCATGGGAACAAAAAAGGCTCTGACCGCTTCTATCCAACGCTGGATCCTCTGTTCCATCTAAAAAAGAAGCTCTTTTAGCTCTTCGTTAATTCCTTCTCATCCTTCATGCTGTAGTAACCTAAATTAACAACGATTAAGAAATAACCGCCCATAATCCCTACTGCGAATGCCCACATAACCATATGGTGCTCAATTTCGTACATAATCACAGCGCCCAAAATGGCAGCTGCAAAACGATTGAACATACCGAGCGTCGGTGCTTTCGTCTTCTTTACAATACTATCTCCAAGCTTCTCAATCCGTCTTCCTAAAAGCCAAACACAGTACATACTTACAATAAGTCCAATTCCAGCACCTAAAAAATGCGCTGAAAATGGTGTTAACATCCAGCCTAGTAATAGAATAGCTAGTAAATAATACGATTGAATTTTAAACGATTTTAATGACATACTAATCATGCTGTACTCCTCTTCAGTAGTTTTCATCTATCCAACAAAAGCTGTATAACTCATTTTTTCGAGCTCATACTACTTAAAAATCCATTTCACTCAAATTAAAAACAACATAAACACGCTGTTTATGTTGTTTAAATGTTTTTATGAAATAATATTATACAAGATTTTAAACATCATACCCTCATAATTTGTGACGTTTTTCCAAACATTTTTCGTCCATTTATGAAAAAAGTGATATCAATCTATGAAAATACGGATATGATGTAATAAGCACACAAATAAAGGGGGCGTCTAATGACTTATTTTTTAATGGCTCTCATTCACCTCATTGTCCCTGCACTTATTGGACTTTCATTGTATTGGTACACAAAAAAACATAGTATTTTCTACGCTGTCCTCGGTGTCCTTCTTCCAGGCATTATTCTTATTACACTCTTCCGTCTTCCATTTTTAAACTTAATTCCACTTATTACTGCGATCTTATTTCTTATCTTCTTACCAAAAATAAAAAAATAGGAAAGCAGATCATTGGTGATCTGTTTTCCTATTTTGATATAGGTTCCCCCGCAGTAGCATGTACTTGTACCCTCTCTGATTTCACAAACCATAGACCGAAGAAAATGATAATTCCACCGATTATTTGTTGTAACGATACATATTCTTTTGTCCATACTGCAGCAAATAAAACAGCTACAAGCGGTGTAATATACATATATACCATCGTATGTGATGCTCCAATTTTTTGGATACCAACATACCACATCACTAAACCGAATACTGTTACAAAGAAAATAGAATATAGTAAGGCAAATAGTGTCATTCCGTGTGTAATGTGAAATGGCATGACAAATACATGTGGACCACTTAACAATACAAGCGGAATCGCTCCAACTAATGCCGACCATGCTGTAACACGAAGTGCTGAATATTTTTCAATTAATGGCCCTGCTAAAACGGGATAAAGCCCCCAACATATCGATGTAATTAGCCCAATTCCATTTCCGTAAAAAGAACTAGCGAGTGAATGCCCGGCTACTAAAACTAATGCAGCACCGGCAAAGGCAATGATAGAACCAATGAACTTTCGAGAAGAAAACTTTTCTTGTTTCAAGAAAATCGCAAATACAGTTGTAAAAATTGGTGAAATAGAAATGAGTAAAGAGGCATTTGTAGCGGATGTATATTTAACAGTTTCCATAAATAGCGTTTGATACAGTACAATCCCTACAACGCTAACAATGATTAATCTTGGTATATCTTTTCGCTCCATGTAAAGCGACTTTTCAATAAAAAATGTAAGTAATAACAGTAGTGGTGCCGCAGCCATCATTCGAAGCGCGGTAAACTCAATTGCGGTAAATTCTAAAAGTCCGTATTTTGCAATCGTATAGTTAATGCCCCAAATAATAACAACACTTAAAATTAATAATTCAATTCCCCATCTTCTCATGCGTATCCCCTCCGCAAAGAGTATTATACAGAAAATTCAATCATATGTACATTTCATTGTATTAAGTAGCTCATTTGGTAAACGAAATTATATCGGCGATTCAAAAAGGAATATCGATTTATCAACAAAAAAGAAAATAGTAACACCTTATATAATTAAAGAAGACCGCTTCAAAAATATTTTTGAACGGTCTTTTCTTTGTTACACTCGAACGTGTAACTTCATATTTGGATTATAAAACTGGCTCGGGCTTTTCAGCTGAAAAGTCCCTCCACCTTCATGCCAATCAACCGTTAACTTATCATCCATAAATACAAGCTTTGTACGATCTGCGATAAAGCTAAGTGTACTTGATTCAATATCTACATCACGCTCATCTTTTTCTGCTACAGCTACTAAATCGATAATTCCGCTCATAACACAACCGCAACCTTCATTATCGTAAAATAACTTTATATATTTCGCTTCGCTTGGAATCGTATCCATAATCTTTTTATATGCTGCTTCTGTTACAGTAACGTACATACGTCAATCTTCATCCTCTCTTCTCTTATCATTCATATATTGTACCATCATTTTTCTCGAAAATTATATAAAGTGAGCCTTCAATCAGTGACTCCCACATCACTCTCTCGTATCCACAAAGTTTGAAGATGGTCCGCAAATAGCGGGATAAAAAAAGGCCTCGCTACCGAGGCCAAAAAAATTACAAATAAATTAAAACAAATAACAGACAACTTTATTATACACTCTCATCATTATAATGCCGCACTTCCATCTACAAAAAAGAAAACACTCTCAAATAAGTGATTTCCCTTTTTAAATATTTTATCATTATGTCGGCAACATGATCTCAACAGTCGTTCCAACTCCAACTTCACTTTCAAAACTCATCTTACCGTTGTGGTCTTTAATAATTTTCTCTGTAACTACCAATCCTAAGCCTGTTCCAGTTTCTTTCGTTGTATAAAAAGCTTCATAGAGCTTTGGAATTTTATCTTTAGGAATGCCGCAGCCCTCATCTTTTATTTGAATGATAATAACATCTTCTACTAATACTTTTACAGTAATATTCCCACCAACTGGCATTGCTTCAATAGCATTTTTTATTAAATTAAAAAATACTTGTTTCAATCGTTTTTCATCGCATGTAATTGGAGGGATATCTTTACTATAAATAGCCTGTATGTGTACGCCTTGTTCTACTGCTGGCTTTTCCATAACTCGGATAACATACGAGATAATTTCTTTTATATTATAAGTTTCTGCTTCAATTGATTTAGATTTCTCAAATCCACTTAGCTCTGTAGCAATGGTATAAATTCGCTCTATTTCTTGCTTCATAATATCACTATAAATCTTATCTTCTGGATGCTTTTTTGCTTGCTTATCCACTAGTTTTTTCATTTTTTCTAGAGGTCTTCTAATTTTATAGCCAATTACTGTCGCCATTTGTCCAACTGTCGCTAGTTTTTTTACATTTTGTATTTCTTTATCCATCATTTCAAGTGTGCGAACATAGGACTGGAATCTTAAAAATATAATCCAGCATATAATAACAAACCCACTGCATAATGCCATTGGAATAAGAACAATAAAAGATTGAACAACAAATCCCATCAGTGCATATTTTCCAACAATAATTCCGGCAACTAACCAAAAGTATCTTTTATTCACAAAGATTGGTGCAAATAAAATAAAGAAGCCTTCTACTAGATTACCGCTATCAAATTCCGCATCACTTCCGTAATAAATAATGAAGTTATTAATAAAATCCAATATATTATAGCCAATTAAAATAATATACTTCACAACATACGGATTTTTCCATTTCAAAAAATAAAGTCCGATAAAGAATAATCCAACCATCAAACTATATAGCCCTACACCTAATCCTTCTCCTAAAACATCTGCTAGTTTTTGATTTTCATCGGATAAAAGGACAACAGCCTTTGCAGCAAAATCGTACACAAAAAATATAACAAAGAATAAGCTTAAAAATATTTTTAACGCCTTTATTTCTTCTTTTTTAAATATATAGCCTTCATTCATATGATAGCTCCTTTAACAACACCTCTTAATCTTGTATCCTATTATCCTCAAGTTTTTTCGGAAGCAGTATTTCTACCCTCGTTCCTTTCTGTACTTGACTAGAAATATGTAATTCTCCAAGATGTTCTTTAATAATTCGCTCCGCTACTGTAAGACCTAATCCAACTTTATCTTGCTTTGTTGTATAAAAGGCTTCTGTAACTCTTCCTAAATTCTCTTTTTTTATCCCGAAACCACTATCTACTATACTAACTAGTACGTAATCCATTTTTTTATCTTCAACTTGTATTTGTAATACTCCGCCATGTTCCATTGCCTCTAAGGCATTTTTGATAATGTATAAAAAGACACCTTTTAACTTCCTTTTATCACATTCTATTTCACTTTTATTATGCTCTTCATCAAAAGTTAAATTTATATGTGACTCTTTCATTTTTTCATGCATATGTTCTACTGCCTGCACTAAAACATCACTTACAATATGTTTTTCATATACAGAAGGTTTACATGTAGCAACCTCCATTAATTCACTAACCATATTATTCATATTTTCTATTTCAGTAATCATTTGTCCATAGGTTGCATCTTTTTCATGTTTCTCTTTTTGTAATTGTGTAAAGCCTTTTAATGAAGCAAGTGGATTTTTAATTTCATGTCCCACTGTCGCTGCCATTTTTCCGACAACCGCCAACTTTTGTGCCTGACTAGCCTCTGCAATACTTTTCTTTACCGCTGAAAAATATTGTAAAAAACGGTTTAACATAATATACGCTACAAAAAGCAACACTATATTTATAATTAGCGCAATAAACAAATTAAGTTCATCAAATACAAATAGGTATATCATATATTTTCCTATAAGAAACGGAGCTAACATAAATACATATCGTTTACTTAAAAATATCGGCACGAAGAAAATGAAAACAAATTCGATTATATTCCCTTCATCAAAAGCTATTTTATTATTAAAAGCATACCATCCAATATTAAAACTCTCTGCAATCACGTACGCAAATAAATATATATATTTAACTAAATGTGCTTTTCCTTGCTCAAATACGTACACACCTATACCTAATATTGTCATAATATATGTAATCTTCCAGAGTCCTTTATGCCAATCTCCTAACGGGATTGTGTCTTCTAACATAAATGCATATGAAACCTCGTAAACAATTAAAATAACATGCAATGTCCACAAGAAAATTTTAGCATTTTTCTTTTCTTCTTTAGCTGTTAAAAAGCTTTCTTTCACCTCAACACCCCTTCAAAATGATATTTCGAAGAATATACCATTGAATATACCATTGAATATACCATTATTATAATAAATGATTTTTCATAGACACACAAAAATAAATCGTACAATTAAGGAAAATCTCCCCAACACTGTAATATCACCATGCTATATGTACGCATAAAACTAACAAAATATAATACGTATATTATGGGAGGTGTTTTATATGGACGGTAAAAAAATAAAAAGACAGAACAACTCCAATCCTTTACACGTGAAAATGAAGGAAAAGAGATGACAACAAATACAGGTGTTAAAATTTCAAATGATGAAAACTCTTTAACCGTCGGCGATTGTGGACCTACCCTTCTAGAAGATTTCCTTATGCGAGAAAAGCTTGCTCATTTTGACCGTGAACGAATTCCTGAAAGAGTCGTTCATGCACGTGGATACGGAGCACATGGCGTTTTCTAACTATATGAATCCTTAGAAGAGCTAACCATGGCCCACTTTTTACAAGATCCTTCAAAAGAAACACCGCTTTTGGGATAGAGCATTTTAATACACAAAAGGGGGATACTTCATGTTTGTTACCGTCGAAAAAGATGTGCATATTTTCGTGCAAGATGTTAATCCTGGTCCTGGTAGTAAGACTGTTTTCTTCGTCCATGGATGGCCTTTAAATCACCAAATGTACCAATATCAACTCAATGTTTTACCAGAGCGCGGTTTTCGCTGCATCGCCATGGATATACGCGGAAATGGGCAATCTGATAAACCATGGACTGGTTACACATATGATCGATTAGCCGATGATATCGCAATTGTTCTAGAAGCACTCCAAGTAGATAACGCCACGTTAGTCGGTTTCTCAGTCGGCGGTGCTCTTTCCATTCGATACATGTCTCGCTATAACGGTCGCCGCATTTCTAAGCTTGCTTTAATTGATGCTGTCTCCCCCTCTTTCGTTAAAAATCAAGAATCTCCTTACGGTGTATCAAAAGAACAAGCAGACACCCTTATTAATCAAATGTATGCAAATTTACCTAAATTTTTAAATGATGTATCCTTATCATTTTTTAATAGAAACTTAGGCTCTGCTACGTTAGAATGGTTTTCTTATCTCGGTATGCAGTCTGCTTCTTATGCTCTCATCAAAATCTTACAAGCAGCCGCAAGCGAAGACGTAACGAAAGATTTAAGTAAAATTAACGTCCCAACAAAAATATTCCACGGTGTTCATGATCAACTGATTCCCTACAAAAGTGCCGAACTCACGCAACAAAGGATTAAAAATTCTCAGCTATATGCTCTTACAAATAGTGGTCATGGCTCCCCAATCGATCAAGCAGATGAATTAAATAAAGAACTTATAAAATTTTTAAATTCATAGTTCCTTTACATAAAAAAAGAATTTGCCCTTACGGCAAATTCTTTTTTTCTAGCTACCTTTTTCTATCGGTTTGGAAGTTACTGGAATGAATAATGATTTATCGATTTCCTTCTTCTCCTCTTTTAATTCATATCGCGTCTTCTTTTTCTTCCTATCCATAGAGTAGAGCTTTCCTTCCTGCTCTTTCTTTATCCCTTTAATCATCAAATGTAAAACGAATATCGAAACAGTAAAAAATAATAGTGGCGCAATGACAATCCACGGCGCTGTTAGCAGTTCGTTTTTGTTTAGTCCAATTAAACCTGCCCATTCATTCGTAAGCGAGAATGGCTTCTGTGTTTCATAATCTACACCTCTTCCGCCAATTAAAATCCCGAAAAATGCCAAATGAATTAATAGCGTAAATAATTGAACAAACTGCTGTAAAAAAAGAACGAGAAGAATTTCTTTTAAATACAACCATATATGTTTTCTAATAATACGAAACCTTGAAGCACCTAATATTCTCGACGTTGTAACAAACTCATTTTTCATAAATAAATTAATTTCTTGATTCACATAAAGAATAACAGCTGGTAACAGTGCAAAACAAAGAACAGCAAACTGCTTTATAATGATATCCATATTAAAACCCGTTAGTTGACTGTGAAACATGAGTGGGAACATCCACAAAATTGCCCATAACACTGTCGGAATAAAGAAATATACTTTACATACTTTTTGAAAGAAACTTTGAACTATAGATGGTGTATGCGATAATGCTACACCTAATATCGTACCGAGAAATACTTGTACAACACATATGCCAAATACAAATAAAATGGTAAACTTTGCCCCTACTAATAATTGAAAAAATAAATTAAAACCGTTACGATCTGTACCGAGTGGTGGTATTGTTAGTGGGCTAAACGGCGCTGCAGCAACAACATCCCCATTCGCATCTTTTAACCAGATTGTCTTACTCATATATAAGTCCTTACCAAACCACGTAATAAGATAACTAATTACAACGATCCCTACAAAGTAAAGGACACCAAACCAAAAACGTTTGGAGCGAAATTTTCTATATATCATGAGAAGCTCCTCCTGTAATACGATTCACCCTGTAATGCACAATAGTAAATAGAATATAAAATGGAACAAATAATAAAAGAATCCACCATGCCATCGTTAAAGGATTTAAGGAACCCGGCTTTAACAAGAAAGACATATATCCCGAAATATTAAATGCCCCCTCTACCATTAAGAGACTTGAAATCATGAACAAGAACAGCGGCTGCAAGTGATTTAATAGATGATACATGATATTACGTAATAAATGCACGTAGAGTATATACTTATCACTCAATCCTTTCGCACGGGCGAATTCCACATACGGCTTATTCTTTTCTTCCATTAAAAATAAAACGATAATACGGAAAAAATGAAGGGTTGGAACGATTGTCATACAAATAATAGGTAAGAAATAGGCACGTTCATCATTAAACGCATAAATGGTAATAATGCGATATCCTGTCTGTTTATAAATCCATACAACAAATAATTGTAAACTAAAAATTAATAATAAATCCGGAACTGATTCTATTAAAATTAAACAACGCTCAATCCAATTTTTAATTTTAGAAGAAACTAATAAGTACACGAATGAAAGTCCAACCGAAAGAACAATTGTTAAAGCTGTAGCGATAAAAAGAATGCTCATCGAATACTTATAAGGTTCAATAATACCTTCAAAAAAAGGAGCTGGGCGCATCGTAGTCATATTAATATGTGCAATGTCCTTTGGGGAGGCTAATTTCTCTAAATATGTAATAAAATCAAGACTATTCCCTAAAAACAAAGAGAATGGTAAATAGCTTACTGTAAGGATAACTGCGATACTAATAAGAAATTCTATTATTTTCCCACCAAGAAACTTCTTCAACATCTCACCCCTTTTTACAATTTTTTAAGTTCTCATTCATTTTAATTGATTTTTCCGATAATTTAAACTATATATGAAAAGTACTTTCCTAAAATCAAATTTTTAACTAGAAATTAAAGGGATTTATTATAGCTCTTTAATCAATAATTTTAAAAGAGGTGATAATTCACACATTTCTCACAAATCAACAAATAATACGATTACATTTTCATATATACTAAAGGCACAGGTAATACTCCCTAAACCCAGCTTGTCTGGTTACCCCGTTAAATACTATAAAAAAAGAACTTGTACCATGATACAAGTTCTTTTTGTTTCTTCTATTTAAAGAGTATATCTTTACTATACTGCTTTCCAGCGAGTAAATCATATTGGATCATTTTATACTGCTCTAGCATTTCTTTTTGTTTCTTAGTTAAATCTTTTATCTCTTCTCCATTTTTATTAACCTTTAATTCATCTCTAAGTACTGGTATTTCTTTATGCATTTCTGATAAAAATTGGTAGTACGGTGATTTATTTAATCCTGCATAATCAAAAACAAGATTAGAGAAATAAATTGGACTTACTAAACCTAAATTATCATTTGGCAAATCAAAATTTGCATACATTAACAAAGGTGTTTCTGCCATAGCTAATCTTTCACTTACAGTTTCTTCGTTATCTATATATCCTGCTTCTTTATAAATAGACTTATTAGTCCCTAACAAAGGCAAATGGTCTCCGAAGAAAACTACTAAAGTAGGTCTTTCTAAATCGTCAAGCTGCTCTACTAAATATTGCAGCGCTTCATCCGACAGTCTTACGCCTTCCGTATATGCTTCTAATTCCGCCTTCGATTCCTCTTCTGTTAACCCACTAATTTCTATTTTATTTTCTCCAAACATATTTGGTGTATATGGAAAATGATTTTGCATCGTCACCGCATGAATAAACGTCGGTTGTTTTCTCTTATTCAATTCATCTATTATTTCTTTACTCATAGATAAATCACCGATATTGTCTCCCACTACTTCTGTGTTTTTCATCGTGTCTTCTGCATTAAAATTATCGAATCCCAATGTTTTATATACATCGTCTCTTTTATAAAACGATCGATTAAAAGCATGAATGGCACTTGCATAGTACCCTTGTTTTTTCAATTCACTTGCAATAGATGGAATTTCTTTCTGACTTGGAATGGCTTGTTGATACGGTATAGAACCAGGCATTAAAAGACTCATCGAGTAACTCGTTAATGCTTCAAATTCTGTATTCGCTGTATTTCCTCCAAATGTAGGGGAAATCGTTTGTCCCCCTGGAAAATTCTCCATATAATGATGTAAATTTGGCACTGGATCTTCGCTAAACGAAAGATTCGTTAATTTTGTCGGATCCCAAAAAGCTTCACTCATAATAAATACAATATTCGGCTTCTCTACTTTTTTTTGTGCACTTATATTACTGCTATATTGTTTCTCTATATTCTTTGCAATTTGCTGCATATTTTCCTTTGAATATTCCTCAGGCTCTTTGATGACTGTCGTATCTAAGTTACTTATAAATCCTAAAACAAAACCATTCACATTATAATTTGCAGCTTGATTCCACGCACGAATGTCTACCCCACCTTTTTGGAATAAATTATTCATAAAGGTATTAGGATAATTACTATATGCATACACCATAAACGCAGATCCACATACTAAAATAATCCTTATAATAATATGAGATTTTATAACTGGAATGTACTTTCGTATATACATAACTACACATATAAGCAACCCAATACCAACTATTACGAGAAACATATTCCAAAAACTAAAGGATTCCATAACCATCGGTATAACGGAATCCATATGAGCGATCTGTGTGAAATCAGACGGATAAAATGGCTCTCCTCTAAACATGATTTTAAAATAGTTCACCATCACAAAAACAAGTAAGACTACACTAGTTATCGTTGTACTTAAGAAAATTCTTCCAAGCAAACTATACACAAAAATATATACCATATAAATAAACAATAGACTTAACATATACTGTCCATATTGTAAATAAACCCACGTATTTACTGATAGAAGATTCATATTTTCCTGTATCATAATATACAACCAATTCATTGTATGCGCGATTAAAAATAATAAGACGTAAACTCGAATAGCCGGCCTAAGCTTATGACTGATACCTTTATTTAAATGAATGGTGTAGAGTAGTACACCCCACAAAACAGTAATGAGTATACTGAGTTGTATTTTCCCATTAAAAAATTCCTTAGTTCTCTCGAATTCGAAAGACCTTAGCATAACAAAAAATAACGTTTCTAAACAAATTGCCCACATTCCACTCAGAATGATTGAAATTAATAGGTTATTTTTCGGTTGCTGAGCCGAGAAACTAAAATGAAATTCATCTCTTCTTCGTTGCTGTGTTAAAACATTAAAACGCAATTTATTCCCTCTTTCCTTTACCCCTTCGCCTCGCATCAGCAAACATACTGTCCTATACAAAATACCATATTTGTATGCATTTAGTCTCACGTTGTGTTTGTATTGTACACATGTATCTTTAATTTCCCCGTGAACTACCCACCACTTAGTATCTCTTACGAGCTTACCCCAAAGTGGGGGCTTCTCGGTTTATCGCTACTTTTGATAGCTAACGAATTTGTCCTAGGACAGCCGAGCTAACTCCCGTGTTCCAAAGGTTATTTCTTACGATTTATATCAATGCTAATAACCGCATGGCTTCCTTTTTGATATTGATAGCTGCGTTATAGTCACGACTGATTGTGAGTCCACACGAACACGCATACGTGCGTTCACATAATGGCATTTCTTTTTTGTTTCCACAACGACTACACATCTTTGTAGAAGGAAACCATTTATCTATTTTTACAAGCTGTTTTCCTTGTTCTTGTAGCTTATATGCTAAAAATGTCATGAACATCCTCCAACCGTTGTCCGCTACACTCTTACCAAAGCGAAGTGCTCGTGACATTCCTTTCATATGTAAGTCTTCGATTGCTACAACGTCAAAACTCGTAGCTAATTCTTTAGACTTGTGATGAAGGAAATTCTTACGTTGATTGGCGACCTTTTCATGCAACTTCGCTACACGAATGCGTTGTTTATTCCAGCGCTCTGAATCTTTTACACGTCTTGCTAATACTCGTTGTGCCTTTGCTAATCTGTCTAACATCTGACGATAAAAGCGAGGATAATTGGCTTTCTCATCTTCGCTACTCACGTACAATTCAGCCATTGCGAAGTCTAATCCAACTACACTTTCTACTTCTTTTTGAGCGATTTCTTTTTCATATTCGGTCAAAATAGACACGTAATACTTACCAGCTGGTGTCATCGAAATCGTGCACGATTTGATGATATGGTTTTGCGGTATCTCTCTATGTTGCTTCAATTTCACCATTTTCAATTTCGGTAATTTGATATAACCATGAAATAACATAATATTTCCGTTTACTCGATTCGTTGTATAAGATTTTCTACTTTTTCTACTTTTGAATGTAGGAAAATCACTTTGACCACTAAAAAAATTCTTATAGGCAGTTTGCAAGTTTAATTGAGCGTTAGCCAATGCTAAGGAATCGACTTCTTTCAACCATCCATACTCCACTTTGTATTTCGCAGGAGTAGGGAATTTTTGTTTCTTTAGCTCTTCCTTGTTCTCTTTGTATGTTTCGTATATTTCTTTCCGCTCAGCCAGCATTTTATTATACACAAAGCGTACACACCCGAAAGTTTTACGAATGAGATGTGCTTGTTCTTCTGTTGGATACAGACGAAATTTGTACGCCTTATTATGCTTTGTCATATCAATTCATCCCACTTTTCGCTTCATTTCCCATAAGCTATGACGGTGATCACACAACCTGAACAATAACATGATTATTATCTACTTTCATTGTTATACCAAACTTTACCTCTTATAAGACTGAGTATATCAGAGGCGAAATAAATAGGAAAATCAAATGTTTGGCTACGCCAAACCGAAATTCATCTCCCACCTACCGCTAGACTATCGTCTTTCACACGCCCCAGGAAGGAGACTTCTTTCGGATAATGCGTTAATCTCTATTCTACTAACATAAATGAACTATACTTCATACAAATATTGCTATAAGAAAAGAACCCGTCCACTGACAGGTTCTTTTTCATTCTAACAGACATTTGTGCATTCATTTTATGAAAGAATATACCGATACTTTCCATATAATACATACGAGTACTATACATACAAAATCAAAAAAATCTAATCTCGGCCCCTTTTTTCATCGTCATATCTAACCACATATGAACCCACTTTACTTCCTCGTATTTATGAATATTTTTCTTTGCAAATTGGTAACCAAGAAATTGCATCATGAAAAATCCAACTATAAACATGAACAATAGAATGAGAAAATCAATCACGAAATTCCTACCTATTTTTGCAGCGCTTTTTCTACGATATGGTTCTTCAAAACCCATTCTTCAAACTGTGCACTTCCAAATTCCCAGCTTAAATCACGAGCATGTACAGAAAAAACGTAATAACCGGCATATTCGTCCATAAACCTACCTGTCTCTACCTCATTTTTCTGAATACCATATACTCCGAAATTAAAATACACGTCCCATACGTCTTCATGCTTTCTCTTGTAAGCAATCGATTCCATATCACATTCAGTTCCAAAATAATCAAGATGTAAATGAACACTATCATCATATTCGTACTCCATTTTATCACCCCTTATATGTTTACTTCTTTATCACCCAAAAAATTCCTGCTATCTATCCTCACATATGGGCACTTACCTACATATCATGCTTGTAGATTAATTTCTAGGAGGTGCCATATAGTGAAAAAATTAATAGCTGTGTTTTGCATCATGTTACTAGCTGTTTTCACATTCGCTGCTTGTAGTAGCACAAAAGAAAATAAGAAAGAACAAACTCAAAACATTCGCATCGGTGAAGTTACCCATTCTCTCTTCTATGCCCCGTTATATGTCGGGATTGAAAAAGGATTTTTTAAAGATGAAGGATTAAATATTGACTTACAAACAACAGCTGGCGGAGATAAAACGATGACTGCCCTATTATCTGGCGGGATTGATGTTGCTCTTGTCGGTTCTGAAACATCTATTTACGTTCACCAACAAGGAGCAAAAGATCCTGTTATTAACTTCGCACAACTTACACAAACAGATGGTACATTTTTAGTTTCCCGTAAAAAATTAGACTCTTTTAATTGGAATGACGTAAAAGGCGTTACGTTTTTAGGACAGCGTAAAGGTGGCATGCCGCAAATGGTTGGAGAATATGTTTTAAAGAAAAATGGCATTGATCCTCACAAAGATACGAACTTAATTCAAAATATCGAATTTGCTAATATTGCAAATGCCTTTGCATCTGGTACAGGAGAATTTGTACAGCTCTTTGAACCGACTGCAAGTATATTTGAAAAAGAAGGAAAAGGTTATATTGTCGCGTCTTTCGGAGCTGAATCTGGCACTGTTCCGTATACAACGTTCATGGCAAAAGAAAGTTTCTTAAAGAAAGATAAAGCTGCTGCTGAAAAATTCACACGCGCACTATATAAAGCGCAGCAATGGGTTGATACACATAGTCCAGAAGAAATCGCTGATGCCGTTTCTCCGCTATTTAAAGACACTTCCAAAGACATTTCAGTAAAAGTAATTGAACGTTATAAAAAGCAACATTCTTATGCGACAAATCCACTATTAGATGCTGAAGAATGGAAACAGCTTCAAACCATTATGAAAGAAGCTGGCGAATTACAAAAAGAAGTCCCACATGAAGCGCTCGTCAATACAAAAATTGCCGAAAGCGTTATTAAGAAATAGAGGCGAAGTGTATGAGCTTTTTACAAATACGTAACGTTTCTCACTGCTTCTTTGCAAAAAAAAATGCCAAACTAATTCTTGAAGATATGAGTTTGCAAGTGGAAGAAGGAGAATTTATTTCAATCCTTGGTCCGAGTGGTTGTGGAAAAACAACACTCCTTTCCATCATCGCAGGGCTACTTGATCCAATAGAAGGTATCGTATTTTTAGATGGTGAACCAATCACAACGAAAACTTCATCAATGGGCTATATGCTCCAGCAAGATTACTTGTTTCCTTGGAAAACAATTGAAGAAAATATTATGCTCGGACTTCATGTTCGAAAGGTTTATGACGAATATACGAAAGAACACGCATTAAAGCTTTTAAAACAAGTCGGCCTGCATGATATAGAGGGGCAATATCCTCGTGAACTATCCGGTGGTATGCGCCAACGTGCAGCACTCGTTCGAACGTTAGCGACTGATCCGAAAATATTATTGCTGGATGAACCATTTTCCGCCCTCGATTATCAAACAAAGTTGAAACTAGAGGATCTCGTCTTCACATTACTACGTAACTATAAGAAAACATCACTACTTGTGACACATGATATTGAAGAAGCAATCGCGATGAGTGATCGTATTTATTTACTCCAAGCGAACCCTGGAAAAATTGCAAAAACGTTCATCGTCCCAGAAAGTATTCGGTCCCTATCGCCGTTAGAAGCACGCCACCACCATGACTTCCCACTCCTCTTCCAAGAAATATGGAAGGAGTTGGAACGCCTTGGATAATATAGAACAACTACATGAACAGTTTCGAAAAAAAGAACGCAGGCAAGCATGGTTAGCATGGTCTTTACAACTTTTACTGCTCATCCTCTTTTTTGCACTATGGGAAATAGCTAGTAAAAAAGAGTGGATTGATCCTTTACTCTTTAGCTCTCCTTCGAGCATTTGGGATCTCTTCTTAACGAAATGGATTGACGGTTCACTTTGGATTCACATATGGACGACATTACTTGAAACCGGAGTAGGTTTTATTCTCGGAACTGTACTCGGAGCGATTATCGCTACTTTCCTTTGGTGGATACCTCTTCTCGCTCGCGTGCTTGATCCTTATCTCGTCGTCCTAAATGCAATGCCAAAAGTTGCACTCGGTCCGATTATCATTGTTATTTTCGGTCCAAACATTTCATCTTCTATCGCAATGGGCGTGATCATTTCCATCATCATTACCATTCTCGTTATTTACAGCGCATTTCAAGAAGTAGATTCCAACTATATAAAAGTCATGGACACATTTGGCGCAAATAAATGGCAATGCTATAAGCACGTTATTCTCCCTTCATCCTTCCCAGCAATTATTTCAACACTAAAAGTGAACGTTGGATTATCATGGGTCGGTGTTATTTTCGGGGAACTCCTCGTTTCTAAACAAGGGCTTGGCTATTTAATTAGCTATGGATTCCAAGTCTTTAACTTCACACTCGTCTTACTGAGTGTACTACTCACATGTGTTCTCGCAACACTTATGTATGTATTTGTAGAGGCATTTGAAAAACTTCTAATCGGAAAACAAAAAAGAAGCTGACTTAGAGCGATACACTAGAGTCAGCTTCTTTCTTTTATCTTTTATCACACATCTTTGTTTCATTTGTAACATTTCCATCCGCAACCGTAACTGTATGGAAACAGTCTTTCACACGTACTGTAACGACATTATCTTTTCGATCTATCACATGATAATCATTGAACTTTTTATTTAATGCACTACGAATTTGCTCCCCTTCAAATATCGGAAAACTGTGAGACATTACCCAAATGAGACCAGCAACAGCAAGAATCGTTTTCATACGTTTCATTACCTCCTCGAGAGTAAACTTATAGCCCCTACAACACGCGCATTATAATTGTGTCTAATTTGTGACGTTTTTATACTAATTCTATTTTAAAGTGCCAGTTCCTTCTTCTTTCCGTTAAAAAAGACAGAATTTTCAATTTTATTAATGTAAAAAAACGCAAAGAACTAAATGTCCTCGCGTTTTCGTTGAATCGTTCAAAAATATATGAACATATAACCCGTATTAATCCCCACTTTGTTGTTCTATCGTTTTCGAAACATCATATAATCCTGATAACACTTCTGCACGCATTTTTACAAGCTCTGGGAATTGATAGAAGAATGCAATTTTTTTATACTTTAACTCTGTTCCTTCTTTCACCTTTTTTGAATCTTGTAATATGAACGCTGTAAATGTATCTGCAATATCTTCTGCTACATTTGTTGTTCCGTATTCAGATACAAACTCATCCTGTTTCTCCTTGAAAAACTGCATTTGAGCTTCTTCACTTTCTTCCACTTGCTTTTCTGTCCACTCCTGCTCAATTGGTTTCCAAAACGAATTATGGAATTGATTTATATAAGAATTCTCCTTCGCACACCCTTCTTGTAAGAAAAGAGATTTACATTTATTTTGGTATGAGGAAATATCTTTATCTTCTTCAAAATCCTTTAAGTATTGTTCATTTACTGGTATTTGTTTATGTCCGAGCGTCAATACGTGCGCGGTCTCATGAATTAATGTTTTCATCACTTCATCGATATTTACCGCAGAATCAAGCGTATCTAAACTAAGAGTCCACTCTTTCGGATACTCCATACTTGGCATAACATGAGCCACGATTCCATCGTATCCATCTGTTACCATGTCAAACTCTTTTATATCACTACGATATTTAGCTGGAATAAGAGTACTGTACATCTCCCATAACGATTCATGGTACCCTCTATCTTGACGTTGTTGTAGTACCTCCTCTTTCGCTTCCTTATCTTCAGCGAATGCTTTATTTAAACGTTTCCGTTCTATTTTTTCAAAATAAGGATCTACAATTGCGTCCCCATCAATATAATAAGAAGCTAAAAAGAAATAACTTTCATCATCGTCTTTTTTCTGCTCTGCTTTTTTCATATCATTACTTGTGGTATGTTGTTCCGTTCCATCCTCTTCTGGTACTTCAAGTTCTGAAAGTCCATCTATCTTTTTATATACTTTTTGGAGCGATTTATCGCCTATTTCTGTACATTCTTCTGTCGTTTCACACACATCTTTCTTCTCTCTTTTCGAAGTTTGCTCCGCCATGTCACATCCGGCGACTAAACCAATTGAAATTATAAAACAAACTAATTTTCCATACAGTTCTTTCATTTGAACCTCCATCTTTACAGTCTACAAAAATATGATAATCATTTTTTAACAAGTATGCGATAATTATTTATAAAAACTTTGAGGAGGTTACATATGATTCATGCTGTGCTATTTGATTTAGATGGGACACTATTAGATCGACGACAATCTTTAGAGCGATTTATTCATGACCAATACAATCGCTTTTCTCTTCATTTTATGAACATTGAACAATCCGAGTATTGTTCTCGTTTTCTCGAACTCGACAACAATGGCTACACCTGGAAGGATAAAGTATATGCTACTCTCATTTGCGAATACGGCATTACTACTTTAACGCAAGAACAACTGCTGCATGACTACACTACAAACTTTCAACATCACTGTATTCCTTTCCCAAACATGCATGAATTACTTCAACGACTAACTCAGCAAAATATAAAAATCGGTATCATTACAAACGGCTTTACTAATTTTCAAATGAACAACCTTCGTGCCTTAAACATACATACGTATACAAATACAATTCTCATTTCAGAAGCAGAAGGAATTAAGAAACCACATCCTGAAATTTTCGAACGAGCTTTGCAAAAGCTAGGTGTTAAGGCAGAAGAATGTATTTACGTTGGAGATCATCCAGAGAACGATGTAATGGGCGCTGAACAAGTAGGGATTCTTGGAGTTTGGAAAAAAGATTCGTTTTGGGGTGACTTTGAACATTCACGTATGGCGGATGATTTACTGGAGGTTCTCTCATTTTTAGAGGCAGAGATTAAAACAAGACAATAGTAAAAGGAGGCTTCGTTTCTCGAACGCCTCCTCTTCCTTTATTATTCATATACTGTAAACTGTGGTTTACTCGGATGATCTTTAACTAGCGCATCATCTGGAAACTTTGAAACTTTTTGATATAGGGCAATATCACCGATACAACCTGCTGTTAGTAGAATCCCTAAAAATGAGAGCGATTGAACATTCATAGCTAATCCGATTACGATTGGCAAAATTCCAGTCGGTAAAAACGGAAGCATTAACACTTTCTTCATTTGCTTTACTGTAATCGCCTTTTTAGAATGCGCATATGCAACACCTAATTTCCAATTGACGCCCCATTTCAGCTCACTCCACGGAACGCCTCCGATATAGCGAAACCCTATTAAATGTATCGCTTCATGAATACAAACGAGAACAATCATTGCGATAATAAAAAGAAACATGATCGGTAACGTAATTTCAATTTGAAACTCACCTGAAATAAGAGTATGCAAATAACTAATACCAAACGCCAAAGCAAATATTATAAGAAGCGAATAGACATTTAATTTAACCATAGAAACAGAAACTGTTGTTTCTTTTCCTTTATCCATATTTCTCCTCCTAAAACACAAATATATCTTTACGAAATTGTATAATATACCCAAATGAATTTAAAGATATATTTACATTTTGAATACAAAAAAAGAAACCGGCCATTTTACTTCGTAAAACAGCCGATTTCTTCTATATGTTTCATCGTACGCGCTAGTACATCGTCGCGCATAATAAAGCTAAATTTTCTATCCGTTTTAATGTTGTCAGGAATGTCTGTTAATAAAACAGATCCTTTCGTTTCTTCGTAATGCGTATGTGCTTCTACCGCACTAATTGTTGCAAAATAAATGTTTTTAATGATTATTTTGTCTTTTCCAGATACTTTGTATTGTCCTAAGTAAGTTAAATCAGAAACTATGCCGCCGGTTTCTTCATGAACTTCTCGAACCGCCGCTTCTTCCGGTGTTTCCCCTAATTCTACCTTACCACCTGGAAATTCAAGACCGCGACGTAAATGGTGCGTTAATAACCATTGATCCCCGTACCGGCATACAACCCAAACATGCTTTGGCTCAGGAGAAAATGGATAACGTTCAAACGATAATTGTACAGTGTTGTGGTAATAATCTTTAAATTTGTACATGCCATTACTCCCCTATTGATGGTTACAAGTTTTTCCTACCACAAATTGTAGCATATTCTCGCTTTTCTGCATAATATTATCCAATTATAATCCATTGATTATTCCCATTTGCGCGACTAATTCTTTCGTCTCATGATTTCCTAAATCGTAAATCATTTTATATGCTTTTTGTAGTTGTTCATCATATCTGTCATTATTTGAATCGTGGTGATACTCAACAAATGGAACGTGGGAGCGTACAAATGAACCTAAATCCTCTACATATGCTTGATCGAAGTACTCTCTTAATTCCGTAATCTCCTCGTCATCTGCATAAATTTCAAAATTATACGTGTCTGCCGTCTTTACTTGTGAAATTTGACCATTTCCAACTGATATATAATATGTTTTTTTCTTCTCCATGTAACATCCTTCTTTCATCCTTTTAATTTCTATTGTTTTCAGCAATTACAAAATTATGTAAAATAAAGAAAAGGAGGGATTTTATGTTCAAAATATTAATTATCGGGATTATCATCGTCCTAGTCATACTAGTACTCTCCGTCATGACGATTAATAAAGGCTATGGCTACAAACATTCCGTTGATAAACCAGAAGATAATCCTTATGCAAAAAAGAATAAGGAGAATTCATAATATGCTTCGTGTACTTCGCATCGTAATTGCGATCACTGTGATCATTATGTCTGCAATCGGTCTATATACAGGTCAAAATAACTTTCTACCACTTTCACAATTTCTATTAGGAGTTTTAATGTTCCTCATTGCAATTGAACAAATAAAAAAGAAGGATTCAGGAACAGGAGTTATTTGCATTGCTGCTGGAGCTGGTGCTTTATTTCTTAGTTTGTCAGAAATCTTCCGGTAAATATGCTATTTAAAGGAGGTTGTAAAATGCTAACTGGCTTACGGATTTTTTTAGCACTTCTCACACTCGCTCTGGGCACTTATTCTCTTATTACCGATAATTTGACACTTCTCCCATACATGCAAGTTACTTTCAGTTGTTTCTTTATTCTTGTCGGAATTAACGAAATTAAATCCGGACGAAAATCAATGAGTATTCCGTTTTTTTTCATCTCTATTCTTATGTTCTTCGTTCTCATATCAAACTATCTTCACTACGTATAGAATGAAATCTTGAGCAATTTAGCATTTACAAGCACGTAATAAAATAGAGGATAATTTTAAAAAGGGGGATTCCATGTTAAAGAACATTCGAATAATAATAGCAACGATTGCCCTTATTCTCGCTCTATTTGGCTTCTTTACAAACTTCACTATACTTTTTTTACCATACGTGTTACTCCTTTTAAGTATGATGTGTATCCTTTTGGGAATCGATGAAATAAAGAAGCAGCAAAAAACGAAAGCCTTTGGTTATTTTTTCGGTTCCATCTTTATTTTATATGCTGGATTATCTAGTATATTTTCATAAAAAAGAAGCGTACGGAAGCTCTTAACACAATAAAAAAACTGCCCTTTCACAGGCAGTTTCTCTTTATCCAAACACTTTCTCAAGTTCGTCTTTATCTTGGCTTAACCAGAAGTTCATTAAGCGTTTTGCTCCTTCTAAGTCATGAAGCTTCGCTTGGCCACATTGTGTTTCATTTGCAGCTGGAATTTCTGTAATTTGAACCGCATCTTTTAAAGTTAGTTCTAATAAATCAATGATTTCTCGAACTGTCGGTGTTCCGCTTACTACAAGATAGTATCCTGTTTGGCAGCCCATCGGTGAAATATCAATAATATCGAAATGCGGATAACGATCAATATATTTACGTAAATTAAATGCTAATAAATGTTCTAACGTATGAATAACATCTGGCTTCATTGCTTGTTTATTCGGTTGGCAAAAACGAATATCAAATTTATTTACAATACCGTCACTACCTACATTGTGAACTCCGCAATGTCTTACATAAGGCGCCTTTACAATCGTATGGTCTAATTCAAAGCTTTCTACTGATGGCATACAACATCTCTCCCGCTTTTAATTTAATTCCGTTATATCCAATATGATATAACGGAAATCGACATTAGTAAAGAATTATGTACGGTCGTGCTATAATACTTTAAGACTATGCTGAAAAGGAGACCATTATGAAACAGATTTTTATTGGCATTATACGCTTTTATCAAAAGTTCATTTCTCCGATGACACCACCAACGTGCCGCTTTTATCCGACTTGTTCTCATTACGGATTAGAGGCGTTTCAAAAACACGGTGCCCTCAAAGGTTTTTGGCTGACTTGTAAGCGTATATTAAAATGTCACCCTTTCCACCCGGGAGGATTTGATCCTGTCCCAGATAAAAAGGATGACAAAGTAAATTCTTAATTGTCGTAACCATTCACAACTAAATCTAATTTTCCTGTGTCAGGATCTATAACAAGACCGTGAACAGGTACTTCTTCCGGAAGTAACGGGTGGTTACGAAGTACTGATACGCTATGTTCTACACTTTCTTCTACACTAGAGAAGCCGCGCAGGAATTTTTCTAAATCGATTCCTGAGTAACGAAGTGTATCTAATTTCTCTTCTGTTATACCGCGTTCTTTCATCTTCTCAATCGTACTGCTCGCTTGAATTTTTGCCATACCACAATCGTGGTGACCAACTACACAAACTTCATCAGCACCAAGTTCGTACACAGCAACTAAAATACTACGCATAATACTTCCAAATGGATGTGAAATAACTGCGCCTGCTACTTTAATAATCTTCACATCACCGTTACGCATATTCATCGCTTTCGGTAATAATTCAACAAGACGAGTGTCCATACAAGAAATAATCACCATTTTTTTGTTTGGGAATTTCCCTGTTTCATACTCTTCGTATTTTTTCTCTTCAACGAATTTTTCATTGTATTGTAAAATCTCTTCTAATGACTTCATAGTAAAGGACCCTCTTTTCTCTCATTTACATTACATATATAGTGTACCAAAATTTAAAAAACTCAAAAAGGATATTGTTTTATTATAAAAGCAATATATTTTCAGATAACCGACATAATTCTTTCAAAATATACACACAGCTTTGTAACAAGTCTCACATACCTTACTCCTATTTTCACTATAAACTAATTGTAGATAATGTAAAAAGGAGTGAGTATTTATTATGTCCGACGTTCTGTTACTGAGTCGTTTTCAATTTGCAATTACTATTTTTTATCACTTTTTATTTGTACCTTTGACAATCGGACTTGTTATTTTAGTAGCATGTATGGAAACTCAATACGCTCGCACATTGAATCCAACATACCGCAAAATGGCAAATTTCTGGGGTAAATTATTTACAATTAACTTCGTTATGGGGATTATAACCGGGATTACGATGGAGTTCCAATTTGGAACAAACTGGTCTGAGTACTCCAAATATATGGGAGATATTTTCGGATCACCTCTCGCAATCGAAGCACTTGTTGCCTTCTTCTTAGAATCTACCTTCATGGGGATATGGTTATTCGGTAAAGACAAAATTTCACCAAAGTTCCGTGCCTTCTGTATGTGGATGGTCGCACTTGGAACAAATATTTCTGCCCTTTGGATTATTACAGCGAACGGTTTCATGCAAAATCCTGTTGGCTACGTAGTACGTAACGGCCGCGCTGAATTAAATGACTTCTGGGCTCTTGTTACAAACCCATATGCATGGAATATGTTCTTCCATACTGTAATTGGTTGTTATATCGTTGGTGCTTTCTTCGTTATGGCAATTAGTGCATATCACTTACTACGTAAAAATGAAGTGGAATTTTTCAAAAAATCATTTAAGTTTGGTTTAATGTTAGGATTATTCGCCGCAACTGTTACACCTTTTATGGGACATCAATCAGGGGTATCAGCTGCTAAATATCAACCAGCAAAAGGTGCTGCAATGGAAGCAGTTTGGGAAACTGGCAAAGGACAGGGCTTCTCAATCATTCAAATTCCTGATGTAAAAAATGAAAAGAACTTTGAATTCCTTACTATTCCAAAACTAGGAAGTTTCTTCTATACAAACTCATTTGATGGTGAAATTACTGGTTTAAAAGATATTCCGAAAGAAGATCGTCCAAACGTTAACCTCGTGTACTATAGCTTCCGCTTAATGGTTGCACTTGGTATGTTCTTTATGGCATTAACTTGGTATGGTTTCTATTTAAATAGAAAAGGAAAACTAGAAAACTCAAAACGTTATTTAAAAATTACAATGTGGTCTGTCTTACTTCCATACATTGCGATTAATGCTGGTTGGATTGTCGCTGAAGTAGGTCGCCAACCATGGACAGTATATAAACTGATGCGTACAGCAGAATCTGTATCACCTATATCCGTTCCACAAATTTGGTTCTCACTAATTAGTTTAATCTTGTTCTACACTTTACTTTTAATTGCAGACGTATACTTAATGCTGAAGTTCGCGAAAAAAGGACCTGCTGCATTAGAAGAACCTGCTGAAGGAGGTGCGGCTCATGTCTCATGATACACTTGCAATCATCTGGTTCGGTTTATGGGGTGTGATTTGGACAGTTTACTTCATTCTTGATGGCTACGCACTTGGTAACGGGATGATTTTCCCGTTCGTTGCGAAAGACCGACAAGAGCGAAATCAATTACAAGAAGCAATTGGCCCGTTCTGGGGTGGTAATGAAGTATGGTTAATTACAGCGGGTGGCGCAACATTTGCTGCCTTCCCAATCACATATGCAAATATGTTTAGTTACCTATATACACCACTATTTTTAGTATTACTTGCACTATTCGCTCGTGCCGCTGGACTCGAATTTATGCATAAAGACGATTCACCAATTTGGCAAAAAACTTGTAAGTGGGCATTTACAATCGGTAGTTTCTTAATCGCTTTCTTATTCGGTGTTACATTCGCTAATCTATATTACGGACTAGAAATCGGAAAAAACGGTTATGAAGGAAACTTACTTAGCTTATTAAATCATTATGGTATTTTAGGTGGTCTTTTCTTCACCGCTATATTCGTCGTATCTGGTGCCCTTTGGGTTATGATTAAAACGACTGGCGAAGTATCTGATCGCGCTTATAAAATCGCACGACCATTTTCAATGGCAGCTGCTATCATTTTAGCTATCTTCTATGTAGCAACTGCAAACCGTACAAACTTATTCCAAAACTTCACGGAATATCCTGTACTATTCATTCTTCCAATACTTGCAATGTTAATGAGTGTACTCGCACTTATTATGGTGTACAAACATAAAATCGGCCTTGCATTCACATTCGTTTGCTTAACAATCGCAATGTTTATGACAACTGGCTTTGCAGGTATGTTCCCAAGAATGTTACCATCTCGTATTAACGATGCGTATAGTACAACGTTATACAACGCAGCAGGTAGTGAATTAAACTTAAAAATTATGTTCTTCGTTGCAATGGTCATGGTACCAATCGTTATCGGTTACCAACTTTGGAGCTACAGCATATTTAAAAATAAAATTCATAAAGACTCTGCTAAAGGATATCACTAAAATGAAAAAAGACACTTCGTTTTGAAGTGTCTTTTTTTACGTATGATTTTCGATAAGATGTTATATTTACAATCTAACAACTATGATACAGAAGAATCACTAACAGCTCACAGCTAGATTGTAGCACACAATAAATTCATCATTTTATGCAATTTTGCATATTGCACTATAAAGTAAATTGTATTTCTTGGTCATTCACATCATTATCCCCTACATCTGCTGTACTAATACCACTAAATGTTTGGACTTTTATTCCTGTATTCGATGATCCCGATCCATTATAAGCTTTCGTCTTTTCAATCGGCTGTACGTTGTATTTATCACCTAAATTAATTGTCCCATTGCAGTTTTCAATAATAACACCTTCCACGACTGCCGGCATTTTGTCACCTACTTTCGTTTCGTTACTTTCATTTTATGAACATCGCCTACAAAAATAGCATGTATAAATAAGAAAAAGCACTCAGGCTGAGTGCTTTTTTCAACCATTTTACTTTTAATATATCGCCTTGAATATGTTTTAACATATGTATCCATATATTTAATTAAGAAAATTCAAAATCCTTTTTCTTTCATTTTCAATTATGAAATCATGTAATATAAAAGATATGTCAAATTCTTATACAAATTGAGGTGTACTATATTTATGTATTTTGGAATTATTCCTCTTATATTGTTTATTATTTTTCTTATCTCATATTTAAAAGATCCACGAAAAATAATCAACGGCTTTTTATTTAATGCCTTTTTCTGTTCATTTCTATTATTTTGTGCTATAGCCTCATTTGCATCTGGTAATAACGCTTTACGTTTTATCGTTATTATTCCGATGATAGCGCTAATTTTAATGATACCTTTTGCTATAGTCGCTTTAATGTTTGGACTATTTCTTAATGCGAGGATCTTGATGAGGCGCGAAGGACGACGCTTCACAAATTCTTTAACTTTAATTGCTGCTTTAGGGATTTTATTCTGTATGCTAATCCCTATCATAAATCCGGCAAGTTTATTCTCAGAGCATTTTCAATTTATTTTTGCTGCTATTTCTCTTATAACTATGTATTTCTTTGTACATTTATCTAACTTCTTAAGCGCATATTTTTTATATCAATTCAATAGACCGAGACGTAATCAAGATTTCATCATCGTTCTTGGCAGTGGCTTAATTAATGACAAAGTACCCCCTTTACTTGCAAGTCGTATTAATAAAGCTATCGACTTTTATTGGAAACAAGCTACTGTGAATACACCACCAACAATCATTTTCTCTGGCGGACAAGGGCCAGATGAAGGCCTTCCAGAAGCGGAAGCAATGCAAAATTACGCTATTGAAAAAGGAATTCCAATTGAACATACAGTGCAGGAAAATCGCTCTGTCAACACATATCAAAATATGTCGTTCTCTAAAGAAATCATGGATTCTTTAAAACCAGAAGGTAAGTATAGAAGTATTTTTACAACGAATAATTTCCATCTTTTCCGCGCTGGCATATATGCAAAACAAGCTGGTCTTAATAGCCAAGGAATCGGATCAAAAACAGCCTTTTATTATTGGCCTAATGCAATGATTCGCGAATATGTCGCAATCGTCGTGATGGGACGTAAGCGACATATGAAAGTGTGCGGAACAATCTTAGGTTTCGCTTTATTCCTAACAGTCATTAGTTTTTTATTTTCATAACAACTATTAAAGTCCCCTTCTATGAAAAGGGGACTTTTTTACACCTTTCAGTTCATCAAATTTAAATCAATAATATAACAGCGTACAAAACATTAATAATTCCAGAAACCATTCCAACAATAGCAAATGTTTTACTCGTACCTGTCACTTGTTTATTTAAACCTAATATAGAAAATACAATAGCTATAGTGCCAATAAGTCCCCATAAGTTAATAAACCATGATATCAATCCAGTAATGAAACCAACTAAAGAAAAAACTTCTATACTACTATTAGAATTACTATTTACAAAACTTCCCTCTACCGTTTTATAGCTAAGACTCTCCCCACACTGTCCGCAAAACTTGTTATCCTCATTCGTTTCATTCCCACATTTCGTACAGTATCTCAAAGAACCTCCCCCTTAAGATCAGTAGCCAAAACATACATATCATCCTATTATTTTTTAATTGAAAACATTCCTATTTTTATACGTATTAATCATATACGAGTGTATTTCAAATAATAATATCTCCTGTATACACCCAGTAAAGGAGAATTTTTTCAAATATAATGTTAAAATAAAATTTAAGTGTGAATGATGTAACACATAAGAAACTAGTTTGAAACGAGGAAATTATATGGAAAAAACTATCAAAAACAAGCCCAATAAGCTAAAATTCGCTTCAAAATCTTTGATGATTATTATTGGGGCACTTATCACAGCGTACGGATTAGAAGCGGTATTAATTCCAAATAACGTATCCGACGGTGGTGTGACTGGTTTAAGTATCGTTAGTTCAAGATTATTTGGATTGCCATTAGGGGCTCTAATCGCAGTTATTAACATTCCTTTCGTTTGGTTAGGATATAAGCAAATCGGTAGAAGCTTTGCAATTTATTCCATTATTGGGATTGCTTCATTAGCAGTAGGTACCGTTGTCATGCACGGAATACCAACTATTATTGAAGGCGATACATTATTAGTTACAGTTGCTGGCGGTATTATTATCGGTTTTGGTATGGGACTAGCATTACGTAACGGCGGAGCATTAGATGGAATCGATATGCTAGCTGTATTACTTTCTCGTAAATTACCTTTCGGAACAAGTGACCTTATTTTATTCTTAAACATGTTCGTATTTATTTTCGTATCAACAGTATTCGGTCTTCAAGGCGCTATCCTTTCGGCAATTGCTTACTTTATTGCTTCAAGAGTGATTCATATCGTTGAAGTTGGTTTAAGTGGTTCGAAAACATTTAAAATCATCACAAAAGAGCCTGAATTAATGGTAGAAACCATTCGCGATCGTTTAGGCCGAAGTGCAACATACAATGAAGTGTATGGTGGTTATTCAAGAGAGCAATTTAAAGAAATTTCTTGTGTAATTAACCGTTTAGAAGAAAGTAAAATGAAAGACCTTATTAATGAAATTGATCCCAATGCCTTTATTACAGTTTATGACGTAGCAGAAGTAAAAGGCGGTAACTTTAAGAAACGTGATATTCATTAATCATTATGAAAAACGAGGGTGTGCCAATATGTTGGCACACCCTCTTCTGTTATCGTTGTCAGTTTTTGTCGGTAAGTCGATATATTTCAATAATCGCTGATATATTTCGAGTTGCGGTCGATATATTCCGATAATCGCTGATATATTTTTACTCTCCCCACCGACTCCCCCGTTTAATCCATGCTACGTATTTTTGAAAGGCGGGCACTTCCTGTTGAAAGCGAAGCGGAATATATAGAAAGAGAGTACATGTACATAATATCCATAGAATACCTACTACAAAGTGAAATTTCATCGTTGCGCTAATAAACAAACTGAGGAATAAGACGAGGAACATAATTACACTAAATCTTTTATACATAGTCATAACAATCTCCTCCTTATACATTAATTGTAGCAATCATAAACGAAAAGGAAAATACATTTACAGGTAGACTTTTCCAAAAACTTCATAATATGATTAACAAGAGTGTACTAAAGAAGGCTGCAAAAAATACATTTCACCTTTATATAAATCGAACCTTTAATCAATAGGCGTTTTTGTCCATCTTAACCGATTATCAGCCCTCTGCTGTCCACCAATAGCGGGATAAAAATAAGAAATGGAGATAATTTGATAATGAAAAAACAAAAAGCTAAAGGAGTATTAAAAAAAAGGATTATCATCGCTCTTCTAATTATTTTAGGACTCATTCTCTTAGGACTAAGTTATTGGTTTCTTTCACCAAATCCAAAAGCATTTATTATAAAAAAAGTCTTTGAAAAAGGCCTGATGTTTCAATCTGATAACTATGAAAATGCTTTAAAAGAAACAAAAATTATTGAAGATATTGACTATCATTCTAAATTTCCAGATGGCACATTAGATATTATTTATCCTAAAAATCATACGAAAGAAACACCTGTTATTTTTTGGATGCATGGTGGTGGATTTGTAGGTGGAGATAAATCGCAAATTACTGGTTATGCAGTAGAATTAGCAGCTCGTGGTTATGCCGTAGTAAATATTAACTATGCCCTTGCTCCTAAAAGAAAATATCCTACTCCTGTACTCCAGCTAGGTGAAGCTTATACATATATAAAAAATAATGAAGAGAAATATAATTTAAAACTAAATACTATTTATTTTGCGGGGGACTCTGCTGGGGCACAAATATCTGGTCAATTTGTTACAATTCAAACTTCCTCACAATATGCAAAATTAACAAAGATTGATGCTATTATTAACCCTTCTACTATAAAAGGTGTTTTGTTATATTGTGGTCCTTATAACATGCCTGCATTAGCTAAAATGGAAACATCTAAACAAATACAAGATTTTATGCGCACGACTGGTTGGGCATACTTTGGAACAAAAAACTTCGAAACATTACCAGAAATGAACATTTCTTCAATTTCAAAACATGTAACAAAAGATTATCCGCCAACGTTTATTACAGATGGTAATACCGCTTCGTTCGAAGATCAAGGTAAGGAATTATTCTCAACCTTACAAAGCAAAAATGTAGCTGTAGATGGTCTTTTCTTTGATAAAAGTATTTTTGGCGAGTTAGCACATGAATTTCAGTTCAACATGAATACACCAGCAGGAAAAGAAACATTCGATAAAACCATACAATTTTTAAATAAAAATAAATGACATATAAATAATAAAACCCAAGAAGCGCTTACCTGCTCCTTGGGTTTTCCTTTATCTTCTCTTCGTAACTTTCCCTGAACCACCAACCCTTGTTTTCGGGGGAGATGTATTCTTTGGCGGCGTTTTAATAGATGATTTCGGCTTCACATCTGATCCGCTTGAACCACCTGGATTTTTCGTGATTTTCCCTTTGCTTCCAGTAGAAGGCGGAGGCGTGTTACTTCCTTTTTTCGTAATACTTCCTGTATCTCCTACAGAAGATTTCGAATCTACATTATCGCCTCGCTTAATAATAGATCCTTTCCCTTCCTTCGTAATTGGAGGCGGGGTTTTCTTTTCTTCTTTCGTAGGTGGCCTTTCCGGGATAACTGGTTTATGATTTTGTCTGTCATTATATCCTCGGTAATCACCAGATGATGATTTTTTTGAACCGAATATATCGTTTAATATACTTCCCATAAGATATCCTTGCAGGAAGGACGGTTGGTAATTTTGACGGACAAATTCTTCATTACTTATTTCAATTAACGTATCAGATGGTTTCTCTTTATCCTTTTGAAGGTTATACATTTTATCCGAATAAACGAGAAACATTTGATTTTCGTCTTCTTTAGATGCTTGCTTCGGTTTCCTTTCGGCTATAAGTTCCTTCGCGACTTCAGGAACTGACCGATTGGCGGCCCTATACACGTAAGATTCTTGTTTACCTTCCTTTGCGACAGATTCAAGTGGGTAACGATCTTGAATCGACTTTGTCTGCCCGCCTTGACAACCTGATAAGGCATAACCAGCAACAACAAGTAATGTAACGATAGCAAGTATAGGGATCACAAACGATTTAATCATGGTAAACAATCGGTTTGACATGATTACGCCCCCTTACGTTGCTCTTATAATTTGTACATCAGCAGGAATGATTGCTTCTCCCTCATACATCATTGTGCGACCATTTTGCCATTCAATACGTAATAATTTTCGGTTATCAGATTGGAATTCCCATACGTACTGTTCCTCTGAAGCAGAAAATGGTGTTTTCCCCATCACAACAACACGTCCGTTATATTGTTCTTCCATATGGTACTCCGTATCATCCATTTCAATTGTCGTCGGAATTTCCTCAATTGAATCTAAACGACCATCAATCGGCGTATATAATTTGTAATACGTATTTTCACGATCTTCAATTTTTAAATAACGAATATCTTTCCCGTCCTGCAACGTTAAAACAATTTCCTTGCGAGAATGCATACTCGTTTTCCCAGTTAACTCGTACATGACTAACGAAACTTCAATCATATCGCCAGGAGCTAACGTTAAAAGACTCTTTTCTGGTTTCGGCGGCTCTGGGCTTTTCATTATATTTTTAATACGTTTAAATAAACTCATGATTTACCCCTCCTTTTCTCTTTATAAACAAGCACCTAAAATAAGTGCCCCAACGATATGTAATGATCCAGCTAACATCGCATGTGCTACGCTGCCTTCTTTCGTACCTTCTTCTAAATCAAGACCAGCCATTTTCTTTAATACAAATTCAATAAACATTTCGACCACTAATAAAATAACGAAAGAAACTGCTGAAGCAAGAAGTGCTTGCCATAAGTCATTTGCCTTCGTTATCGATTGAGATAAAATGTACCCTTGCGCGAATAATTTCATCACGAAACGAGTAGCTACAGCGGTATTCCCATTTTTTATTTCTTTTAAATCATTGTATTTTGTAAAAATCGAATCAACCCACATAATTGCAAATAAAAGTGCTGCACTCGCTCCAGTCCATACAAGCATGGCTACTACATTCATCCATGTCATTGCAAAACCTCCTCTAACTGTAATAGAAAACCGACATGAATGTATTTAGACATGTCGGTTCATTTGTCTCTATTCTATATTATTTCTCGTACTGCTTCATAATACGAGCTAATTCATCGTCAACAGCAGAATTTTTGTTTAAGCTTGCGAATTCATCATCTAATGATTTTTCTTTTTTGTAAACTTCACCGCTTGCTTCTGCTTCAGCCTCTAATTGAAGAGCTTTCTCTTCCATACGGCTTAAACCAGCTTTTGCTGAATTTGAATCAAATCCAGACATCGCCTGGTTAATATTCTTTTGAGCTTTCGCTGCATTTACACGCGCTACAAGTGTTTCACGTTTATTTTTTAGCTCTGTTAATTGCTTACGCATCTCTTCTAACTTCGCACGAAGATTATCCGCAGCAGCTTTGTTTTGTTCATAGCTTGCTTTATACTCATTCATCTTTTGCTCTGCATTTTGTTTTTCTTCTAGTGCACGGCGCGCAAGGTCTAAGTTGCTAGCTTGAACAGCCATATGAGCTTGTTCTTCACGTTTTTTCACAAGTGCTTCTTGCTCTTCAAATAATAATTTGAACTTTTTCTCAAGTGCGATTTGAGCTGCTACACTTTTCTCAGCTTCTTGTACATCCGCTTGCATATCACGTAAATATTGATCCGTCATCTTAACTGGATCTTCCGCTTTTTCAATTAATGAATACACATTTGACATTGTTAAATCTCGTAATCGTTTAAATACAGACATCCGAATTCCTCCTATGATATACCTCATATTTCAAATTCACTACTTGGAAAACGTAAAAATCTTCCTTTTCAGTAAAGAATATTCATTTTTAAAGCCTATGTGTTCATTATAACAAAACGAAGATGTCCTTACATGTTATTTCCAAAATACATCCAATATAATATGACATTCCATACATAATATTGTATTCCTAATATATTCTCATTATTTCTCTTTAAAATTAACTTACTTTTGTGCCCTTTCACTAAATGATATAAATGTAATTTAGTGAAAGCTAATTCGATAATTACGTTTCCATATTTCTTATACACTAATACGAGAAGCAACAAACAATCTCCTCAACTTATAAAATTTAAAAAGTAAAACAAAAAAGCTTTGCGAAATCGCAAAGCTTTTTTCTATTTGTGAGCAATTTGCTCCATATCCGGACTACACGTTTGTGACTGACATGACTTATTTAAAGAACATGCTGCGCATTTTCCTTTTTTACTTCTCTTTACAAAATTCACTAACGTATATGCTGCATAGCCAAAAATGATAGCTCCAATTATAATATTGACCATCACCTTAATACATCTCCTTCTAGAATCCGAGTAAGGATCCAACTTGGTATATAATGAGCGTTAATACATAAGCAACAACTAATGGATAAACGACAGAGAAAATTGTCCATTTCACCGATCCAGTTTCACGTTTAATGACAGCTACTGTCGCTAAGCACGGAACATATAATAAAATAAAGAACATAAATGCATACGCTGATAGCGCCGTATAATGTGCCCCCATGACATTACCAAGCACATCTTCTTTCACTGCATAAATAATTGCCATTGTAGAAACGACAACTTCTTTCGCTAAAAATCCTGTTAAAAGAGATGCTGCAGCTTGCCACGTTCCAAAGCCGAGCGGTGCGAATAGTGGCGCGATAAAACCACCAATCATCGCTAAGAAACTGTCTCCCATATCAACACCAAATCCTGATGGACCTGCATAATTTAATAACCAAATGACAACAGAACCACCGAAGATAAATGTACCCGCTTTACGAACAAACCCTTTACCTTTCTCCCAAGTGCTCAGCCATAACGTTTTCGCTTGCGGCACGCGGTAAGGAGGTAATTCAATTACGAAAATAGATTTTTCCGCTTTTAAAATAGTAAGAGACATAATTTTTGTAACGAGTAATGCAAGAACAATACCTGCAACATATAAAGAAAACACAACAGTTGCCTGACTATGAGGGAAGAACACTCCTGCAAATAATGCATATACAGGTAAACGTGCTGAACAAGACATAAATGGTGTTACTAAAACCGTAAGTAAACGTTCTTTCTCTTGTTCAATCGTTCTCGCGGCCATAATACCTGGCACATTACATCCAAAACCGATAATCATCGGAATGAACGCTTTTCCATTTAAACCGAAAAACTCCATAATTCTATCCATAACAACTGCAATTCGCGCCATATATCCTGAGTCTTCTAATAATGAAATGAAAAAGAATAGTGCAAAGATTTGTGGAACGAATACTAATACTGCACCAACACCGGCAATAATACCTTCTGTAACGAGCGCTTGAATAAAATCAGAAGCCCCAACAGTTGTGAGTCCAGCTGTTACCCAATCCGTAAGCTGCCCACCAAAAAAACCATCTAACATATCAGATAACGGTGTCCCAATCCACGTAAACGTAACCTGAAAAATAAAAAACATAACTGCTAAAAAGATTGGAAGTCCTAAAATTTTATGTGTAATTAACCTATCAATTTTTTCCGAAAAAGGAATTTTCCCTTCTTTCTCATGCTTCATAACATTTGTTTTTAACTTTTCAATATACGCTTCACGAGTCTTATAAATATGCTCCTCCAACGTACAATCAAGTTTTCCTTCTAAGCGAGATCGAACGGCTACAAGTTCCTTATAAATTGGCAGTGCTTTCATTTCTTTTTCTACTACTTCGTTATTGCTTAGAAATTGAAGGGCTAACCATCTTGGATGCTCATAATTCGCTGTCTCTAAAAGAGAAATTACCTCGCCGATCCCCTCATCCATTTGTACACCATATGAAATAATGAATGGCTTTTTCTCTTTTTGTTTCTCTTCATGAAGAGTAGTAAGTAATTCTTCACAGCCTTTTCCGGTTCTTGCGATGACAGGAACGACTGTTACACCTAATATTTCTGATAATCGTTTTACATCAATAACAATTCCTCTTTGCTTTGCCACATCAACCATATTTAAACCAATTGAAACCGGCTTACCAAATTCAAGTAATTGCAACGTTAAATGCATATTTCGCTCAAATTGCGAAGAATCCACTATATTTAACATATGATGAAATTCGTCTGTTAGTAGAAAGTTTGTAACGACACCTTCATCACGTGAAACTGGATTTAAATCATAAACGCCTGGTAAATCAATTAGTGTCCCTTGCTTATCTTTTAATTTACCAACCTTCTTTTCTACTGTTACACCGCTCCAGTTTCCTACGTATTCATAAGAACCAGTAAGCGCATTAAATAATGATGTTTTCCCTGTATTCGGATTTCCTAACAAAGCTACCTTATTCACGCTAATTCCACCTTTATCATTTTCGCGTCACAATGACGAATACTAATTAATTGTCCGCGACACTCCAATGTACAAGGACCTTTAAACATCGCTTTCTGTTTTATGCGAAGCTCGCTTCCTTCCGCGAGACCGAAAGCAGCTAGTCTTCTCTTTAGTAAATGATCTAACGACTGAATACTTTTTACTAATACTTTCTCACCAATTTTAATATCTACTAAACTCATAACCTTCCCCCTCAGAAGAGAATGATAATTATTTTCAGACAAATTATATCATACTCTATTTCACTTGGACTATATCTTTTTGCTTCATATTTATTAACATTTCAATACAATTATATTGCAATAATTGTCATAACAGATTCGTTTGCCATTCTCATCCATTTCGCTTACAATAAACAATAGCAAATAAAGAATCTCGTTATCACAGGGGGAGCCATGCTGCTGAGAGGGAACATTTCCGTTCCGACCCTTCGAACCTGTTAGTTAATGCTAACGCAGGGATTGTGCAAACGTCCGAAATACACACCTCTTTTTTATTTACGTATTTCGTATCCTCCTATGATAATGTTCTTTTTTGTACAACTTGGATTTAGGGGGAAACAACATGCGTAACACCAATTTACAAGCGATGATCGAATCTGCTATTCTTGCAGCCTTCGCCATGATTATCGACATTTTACCATTATCAATTAAACTTCCAACAGGCGGTTCCATCTCATTTGCTATGATTCCTATTTTTATTATCGCATACCGCTGGGGCTTCAAAATGGCTTTCTTAGGAGGCTTAATTTGGGGACTATTACAAATCGTCGTAGGTGATGCTTACATTTTAACACCTATTCAAGCATTCATTGAATACTTCATTGCCTTTGCTTTTATCGGATTTGCTGGACTCTTTTATAAGCAAATTCAGCAGACCTTAATTAACGGTGAAAGAAAGAAAACAATTTCCTATATTATCCTTGCTACATTTATCGGTAGTCTAGCTCGCTACTTCTGTCACTTTATCGCCGGTATTATTTTTTGGGGACAATATGCACCGAAAGGTCAATCAGCTGTGCTATATTCATTAATTGTAAACGGTAGTACAATGCTTGCTTCTTTCGCCTTATGTACAGTATTACTATTCCTTTTATTCAGAACTTCACCACGCTTATTCAAAAGCATCGGTGCTTCTCAAATAAATGCAAACAAAAAAAGCGCTTAATAAGCGCTTTTTTTTCATATCGTAATATTAATTAAAAATACAATAAATGCACAAAAGAAAATAAATACCATTATACTTAGCCACTTGCTATGCACGGTTTATCGACTCCTTACATAACCTCATTTTCTAACTAAATTATATCCTTTAAAAATAAAGATTAGATAAAGATAATATAAAAATAAATAAAAAAAGCGTAGATCATATTGGCTACGCTTTTTTCGGTAAATAGAAGTAAAATAACACACCATCCCCTGTATTCTCTACCCCCTCCCGCTTTCAAAAACTACAATTTTATTTTGAATAACTAGCAGTTAATTTCGCATCAATAATATATCTATCTGGTGCATCCCCTATATAATCAAATGGATAGCAAGTCGTCAGTGTTAATATTGGTTCTTCTTTTTTTATAATAACAGTACGATCATCCGCATGGGTAATCCATATTTTTTGAATTTCATATGTGTAAGTTTTATTATCATACTCTAAAATAAGGGTATCCTTTTCTTTCAACTCCCCCAAATCCGTAAATACAGTATCTCGATGCCCACTCAGTACAGTATGTCCTCCTCCAGATGGCGTTGTCGTTAAATCACTAACGAACATACCAACTCCTTTTTTCAAAGTCACATCATTCGCTTCCCAATATATAGAAAACTTCTTCTTTATTTTCGGTATATTTAGCATCGCTACCTTTTCTCCTTCTTTATGTTCTGTTTGAGAAGAAGGCACTTGGAAAGTTACAGGTTCTTCATGAGAAAGTTGATTATGTTGTATATTTTCAAGGTTCTTTATTTCTTCTTTCGTTAATTGTTGAGCAGAGCTTTTTCCTTTAGACCACTCCAAAGCGTAATACGATCCCATGAATAGCCCTATAGCCATCAATATGATACCGATATAATTGCATAACTTCATGTTTCATCCCTCCATGCAAAAAATGGTAGGAATAACCTACCATTTTTAATATGTGAAATTATCCCATTCTTTATAGGACAATATTTTATCCCGCATTAACTTTATTGCGACGATTCAAACCAAATAATGTACCTATTGCGACAAGACAAGCGCTCAATGCCATCATTGCTACATTATATTTTATTCACATCAACTCGCATCGGATGTATCACTAGAACAAACAACAGATATAAATATAAGATGCAGATGAAATATATTTCATTTAAAGATTTCATTGTAGAAAAAAAGGTTATCCAAAATATTCTTTGGATAACCTTCTAAATTTAATCTACACTTAAAGCCTTCTTGCCCATTTGGTTATAAATACTTGCAAAGCGGCTCTTACTCACTTTTACATTTTTCGTCCCATAAAATGGATCATTATAATATACGTAATTATCATCCACTCCTGTTAATACTACTGCATGCGTATTCATTCTTGCATAAATTGTTTTTCCACCTGCTGTTTTCCACGTTGTAATTGGTCTTGGATTATTTAGTGCTACAGTTACCCATGTCACTACTGGTTTTCCATTTCTTACATAGTCTTCTAAAACAGAAAGATCGTTACCGGTTAAATTCGTTCCTCTTGCATATTTATCTAACAATCGTTTTAATGGTTCTGGATTAATAGAATAACCTGGCGTATTGCCTGTTACATCACCTACAAATCCTACATCTGGATCTCCCCAAATTTGTGATGACGTTTTATAATTTTTTAACTTCGTTTGATCAAACGGCATTTCAAACGCAAACGTCACTTTGTTTAACGAGCGACCAATTTGATGTTCCACAAGCATTTGTAAAGAAACGACTTCACATCCATTATGCAACTCTGGGAATTGATACAGTGACGGAACGTTTAATATTACTTGACTACTATTAATATTTCCTTCATTAACCCACTTTAATCCATTACTAGTTTGGATTTGAATCCAGCCACCATTTCTTTCACCATAAACCTCTACTGTCTGCGGTGCATACTTTCCTGATACACGGGATACAAAACTCGGGCTATCATAAGCAAAGAATACTTTAGATAAATACTTCGCTTCTTTTTTCGTATCTAACCATTGATAGCCTGCATATGTACGTATACGAAGCCACGTACCTCTTTCCTCTACAACAGTTACTAATTGAGGCCCATAATAATCTAGTATATTCGCAGAGCGGGAAGGAGCATCATAAGTAGTAAAGTCTCTTTCAATCTGTATTTTCTTTTCTGTTAGACATACCCACTTGTAACCTAAACTAGTATAAATTTTAATCCAATTGCCTTCTCGCTCTTCAACAACCGTTACTATTTGCGGAGCATACTCACTTGAAATACCAGAAGATAAGGATGCCTCATTGTATGTCAAAAAGTTATTATTCATATTTATTTTCTTTTCAACTAAACAAACCCACTTAAAACCTTCTTCCGTATGAATTCTAATCCATCCGTCTTCTCGTTCTTCATACACTGTTACTTCCCTAGGTCCATATTCCTTTGAAATTCCAGATGATAAAGATGGTCCATTATACGTAAAGAATTTTTTCGAAATGTTTATCTTTTTTACCTTCACTTCATTGTCTTTAGACTTATCTGTAACTGCGACGAGCTGTGCTGCCTCTGCACGCGTAATGGATCTATCCGGTTGCCAATGCTTTCCATCAACACCACTGGATATACCCATGCCTACTAAAATATTAATGAATTTCTCACCCCAATGATCTTTCACATCAGCAAATAATGTTGGTAATTCTTCATTAACCTTTTTGTCTAATTGATACGCTTGGACTAGCATCGTTGCCATAGCAGCTCTTGTCATTTGACCATTCGGATTAAATTTCCCATTTCCTTCACCTTTAATGACACCTGCTTTTTCCACCGCAGCAATATAAGAAGTTGCCCAATGGTCTTGAGAGTCTGTAAAAGTTGGCTTTTCACCTTCTTTAACTTCTAATCCTAAAATTTTCGCCATAATTGTAGCTGCTTCAGCTCTGCTTAATACTTGGCTTGGTGAAAATGTTCCATCCGGCATCCCAGAAATCACCTTTTTATTAACTAAATAATAAACAGACTCTTCCGCCCAGCTTGGAACATCAGGAAATGATTGCGGCGCTGCTTGCATTGTAACAGCTTGTTTTAATTCTGCTTCTCTCTTTTCCTGTTCTTCCTTTTGCTTTAATTCAAGTTCTTGTTTTGCTTGTTCCTCTTTTTGCTTTAATTCAAACTCTTGTTTTGCTTGTTCCTCTTTTTGCTTTAATTCAAACTCTTGTTTCGCTTGTTCCTCTTTTTGTTCTCGTTCAAGCTCTTGTTTTGTTTTCTGCTCCAATTCTAGTTGTTGCTTCTTCAATTCTTCCTGCTGTTTTCGTAATTCATCTTGTTGCTTCTTTAGCTCTTCTTTCTTTTTTTGTTCTTCTAATTCTTCCTGAACTTTTTCTTCGTGGCTATTGTTTTCTTTTACTTCTAATGTATTTTTCTCTTCAAGCACTTCTTGTTTGTCTAATTCAGCTTTCCCTTGATCGTCACTCTTTACCTGTAACGGGTTCTTCCCTTCAAGTTCTGCTTGCTGCCTTTTCAATTCATCTAATTTTCGCTGTACTTCTTCCAACTGTACTTTATGTTCACCATCTTGTTTCGATAGCTCTTCTTTTTTCTGTTTTAGTTCATCTACCTTAACAAATAATACTTCCTGCTGTTTTAAAATTTCTTCTCTTTTTTCTAATTCTATTTGTCGCTCGTTTACAGCTTCTAATTGTTTTTGTAGTTCACTTTTCTCATTGCTATGTATATGTGGTAGAGTTTCTATACTATTTCTCGTTTTATTTTCAATTTCCGCTAGAGAACTAGAAGGAAAGGTTAATAGATTTGTTGCTAACAAACTCGCTACTGCAATTACACTATACTTTTTCATCATACACACACCTTTTTAAATTTTATTACACTCATATTTCCGAACTATATGTAAAATGTAAGATTCCTCCATAATCATAGCAAATTTTTCCTCAAACAAAAGACTTTTTACAAAAAAGAAAAAGAGCACTGTATCATACAATGCTCTTTTCGGGTGTGTGTCTCAATATTTACATGTTACTTTCGCGTGATTTAGAAGTAGAATTGGCCGGAGCGATAACTAATTGTCTCGGCTCAGTTTTCTTGAAGTGATTTTTGACGTTACACTTACTACGTTGAGCAACCCACGCTTTAATAGGATTTGTTAAAATAATTTTTTGCTCTTCGTTAGGGGTCTCTTCTTCCAATCTACAACTTTCGCTCCATTTACACCATTTCATTGTAAATTTTGAAGAAGAATGATCGTCTTCTTGATCAAACAAGTGCAAAAAATCCATTTCTCCAGCTAGCATTACGGTGTTACTAGTCGCTAAAAAAGAAAAGGTTGTCCAACGTTTCTCCATGCCCTCCTACTCCTTCTTCACATATAGAGTGCCTAAAACTTAATTTACCTAAAATATGCTTGCCTTTTACCTTACACTTATAGTTTATACAAAACACTACTATGCAACTATCGATTTGTCTTACAACTACCTTACATTTTTGTAAGAAACGAAAAAACCTTCACTCTATATATGTGAAGGTTTCTTATTTCTTATCTATATGATCTTTCATATTATTAAGTTCAGCTTCTTTTAGCTGCGACATCATGCCATGAGAAATTGCGCCTAATACTAAAGTCATTCCAATTAGTGAAATGCGAATTGCAGGTACATCAATTATGTAAGCCAACAGGCCAAGAACAATTGTTAAAAGTAATGCTTTTATAAATGTTACACTTGTGTACTGTTTCTTTTTCATCATAATCACCCTTTTATGGAAGCGTTTTCTTAATGTGATTAGTATATCATATCATCAGATGATTTTGTCGTTGTTTTTGTAGAAAAATACTATCCTCTTTGACTTTTTCTATTCTATCCTTTACAGTCGAAATGTTCACAAGTTTTACACACTGTAGGAGGATTCCAATGAATATTGAAATAAAAGACACTTTAATTTCTGAAGAACAATTACAAGCAAAAGTAAAAGAACTAGCACTTCAAATCGAACGTGACTTTGAAGGAGAAGAAATCGTAGTCATCGCAGTATTAAAAGGTTCATTCGTATTTGCTGCTGATTTAATTCGTCACATTAAAAACGATGTAACAATCGACTTTATCTCTGCATCTAGCTACGGAAATCAAACAGAAACAACTGGTAAAGTAAAGCTATTAAAAGATATCGATGTAAACATTACTGGAAAAAACGTAATTGTCGTAGAAGACATTATCGATTCTGGTTTAACACTTCATTTCTTAAAAGATCATTTCTTTATGCATAAACCAAAGGCATTAAAATTCTGTACATTACTTGATAAACCTGAGCGCCGTAAAGTGGACTTAAAAGCTGAATATGTTGGCTTCCAAATTCCAGACGAATTTATCGTTGGCTACGGTATCGACTGTGCAGAAAAATATCGTAACTTACCATTTATCGCTTCAGTTGTAACGGAATAATATAACAAAATAAACTTCCATCAATTACTGATGGAAGTTTATTTTCTATCACGATTCGTAAAAGACAAAGTGAGAGAACTTCACTTGTGAAATATCCATATATTCATTATCAAAGGCAGGAAATTCATAATCACTTTGCTTTGTATCTAATAACTTTAAAATATCTTTTTGCATATACATCACCTTTTCCTCAATATAAACATGTTTTAATTTCACTAGAGTATAACATAGGCATATTTGTCTGTGACATTCTAATAATACTACTAAAAAATAGAAGAATAGTCTGTTTGCATGCCCTAGTTATTTTTAGGTACAATGAAGGAAAGAAACAACCTGAGACAAGGGAGAGGACAAACTGTGTTCAACCAACAGTTAGTTAATTTACGCATTGATTTTGCATTTAAACAATTGTTTGGTACGAATGGTAGTGAAGATATTCTAATTGCATTTTTAAATGCTATGTTACAAGAATCTTTAGAGTCACCCATTGCTTCTCTACAACTAGAAGATCCACATTTACACAGGGAACACGAAGAAGATAAGTTATCTATTTTAGACATTTCAGCGACATTAAACACAGGTACAAAAGTAAATGTAGAAATACAACTCAATAATAATCACGATATGATTAAACGCAGTTTATATTATTGGGGGAAACTATACACATCTCAATTACAAAAGGGCATGCCATATAGCTCACTCCATAAAACCATCACCATAAACTTATTAAACTTCATAATGTTTTCCGAACAAAAATCCTTCCATACAACGAGCATATTATGGAATACTCAACAACAGAAACTCTTAAGTGATGACATAGAAATTCACATTGTAGAAATTCCAAAGTTAACCGAACAATGGCATGAAGAAAAAGTAAATCCGTGGAAAGATCCGTTTGCTCGTTGGCTTTTATTGCTTTCAGCAAATGAGGATGAGCACTTAACTAAAACATTGGAGGACATTGCTATGAATCGAGATCCTATTTTACAAAAAGCAATAAACAAGTGGGAACGTATGAGTCAAGATTCCTCTTTCCGACAAGCCTATGACGCAAGAGAAAAGGTTTTAATGGATGAGGCTGCAAAATTCGCCCACGCAGAAAAAGAAGGAATGAAAAGAGGCATGGAAAAAGGGATGAAACAAGGCTTGGAAAAAGGCATAGAAAAAGGCTTGGAACAAGGCTTGGAAAAAGGCATGGAACAAGGACGAAAAGAAGGGATTCTACAAGGAAAAATACAAATGATTAAAGATATGTATGAACTTGGTGTACCACTTGAAACGATTGCTAAAGCCAGTCAATTAAGTATATATGAGATTGAACGTATTTTAGAGCATAAATAATCATGAAAAAGAGCTTGAATTATTTCAAGCTCTTTTATGTATTCTTCCACCCTTTTAGCACACTCCCAAACTTCTGAAATATAGATTTCTTTGCCGAAGCACTCTCTAACTTCCATACACCGCACGGATTATAAAATGGATCCTCTTGTTCATAGCGATTATCTATATCATGAGATAGACGATACACTGGAGAATTTTCTGTGAAGCTAATTGTATCTCCATCTTTCAAATTAGGTTTTTCAAATATATTATGTAGGTTAAAATCATTTAATAAATCTACAGCTACTTTCGGATCTATTCCTCCATCTAAAACAACGTCTGGCAGATTAAACGCTTGCATTCCACATGAATAATAACCGTCCTCTTCATCTTTTATAAACTGAAAAATAGAGGATTCTCTTTCTCCTTATCTACAATGTGAATCGAAAGAAAATAAAATATAGAAAAAAGCTTTGCGTATCCTCGCAAAGCTTTTTCAATAGCTCAAACTCATCCCTACTATCATCATTTACTAAAAAACACCCACCGATCTAGTATTTCGATAACTATTCATCTATTATATTTATTTATTTGATATAATAAATATAATAGAGAGCTTTTATGGGATACGCTATCTCTACATTTATTGTCATAAAGCACCTATGTAAATTAATCTGTAAATATATACAATCCTTTTATGCAAGTAAAAACAATTAAATACTAAGAAATTTGTATCTTATAGAAAAGGATGTAGATTTAATGTGGTATTTCACGAACTATTTAAAAGGAGAAAATAATGAATAATTCCATCGACCTACAATACTTATGTGATCTTGTGCATAGAACTTTTCATGTACCTGTTCAGTTTTTATCTACTGACAAAAAAATTTTATATGAAGCTACTTCTCATACTATTGGTAGTCCTTTTTATGCTTCTAAGGAAGAACATCTTAGTGAGATGTATCAAGAAAATGCTCCTTGTAATTTCCCACTTTTTAAAGGGAATAAGTATCTTGAAAATTTCATCATCATCCATATAACAAATCATGAACATATAAAAGGAACGATTATAATCGGCCCTACTACCTATCCAAAAGTATCTGATGAAATGGCGATTAAACTTATGAAGTATTTCAACTGTACTAATAAAATGCAACAAGGAGTAGACTACTATCAATTTCTACCTGAGGTGAAAAAAAGCACTCTAATTGATATAAGTATTTGGTTATATTACGTAATCTTCAATGAAAAATTAGATAGCGATATTGTTTGGAAAAAAAACAAAGTGCTAGAAGATATTGCTTACAAAATTGTAAATCCTGATCTATATATTTCAAAACGTCGCCGAAACGACCCGCAAAATTACAACATATCATTAGAACGTAAATTTTTCTCAGCAATTAAAGAAGGAAATAAAGAAAAAGTAATACAATATGCGTATTCATTTCCTCAGGAAGATGCGGCAATTGTATCAAAAGGAGATCAACTTAGAAATCAAAAAAACAATGGAATTATCGCGATTACGTTAGCTATTCGGTATGCGATAGATGGCAACCTTCCGTCAGATATTGCTTTTTCACTCGGTACTTTATATATCCAAACCATTGAAAAGCTAGATAACATGTATTCCGTAAATAGATTAATTGAAGATGCATTATGTACTTTTGCAGAACGTGTTAAAGAATATAATAATCAGGTATATTCTAATTCTATTACTACATGCCTAAATCATATTCACAAACAAATTTACGATGAAATATCTCTTAATGATCTTGCTAATCTTTTACATATTTCTCCTACTTATTTATCAAAAATATTTAAAAAAGAAGTGGGAATTCCTTTAAGTGAATACATCCAGAGAGAACGAGTAGAAGAAGCAAAGAAGTTATTAACATTAACGACATATCCATTATCAGATATTTGTACATGGCTTAATTTTAATGACCAAAGTTATTTCACACGAGTTTTCAAAAAAATCACGAATATGACACCTAGACAATATCGTGAAAATCATACCGTTATATAAAAACGTTTTCTTACTATGAGGTGAGATAAGTATAATACTTATCTCACCTCATATTCATTTTATTCTCCTTCCTCCCAAATAAAGTTTTAACCCCATTCAAAAAAGTACAAAAATGACAAATAAATTACTATAAATACGGTAATGAATTTGGTAATTTTTTAATACTAAGCAAATTACTCTTCCAATAATCCATAATCTTTTCGTTCTATACATGGTAAAGCTAAAATAAAGTACTTACGAATTATCAGTAGCAGCTACTTCCATAGTAATTAACCTTCCTATATAGAAAATATATTGTTAGGAGAATAGAAAGCATGAGCAGTACAAATATATCCAAGTCGCCTCAAATGACTATTATGTCTAAACAATCTGCTGACATGAAAGAATCGCGGAAAGTATCACCATACGATGATAGAGAAAGAATTGAAGACACTTTATTGCGCTCCTTCATTTCAGAAGTAGAAGTATTAATCACGTATTATAAAAATGGTTATTTTCCTACAATGTACATGACCGTATTGGAAATACATCCTTTAAAACGTACTGTAATATGCATAGATATCTTTGGTCATAAACATGCTTTTAGTCTTATAGACATAATTGATGCGCGTTAATTATGTCTCCCTCTTAGTCGCACTTATATACAAAAGCAAAAAGCCATTCACCTCATAAAAAAATTGGGTGAATGGCTTTTTAGCTTCTTACAGTTATCTCCTATTACTTCGCGCTCACAATCTTATAATAAGAACGAATTGTTATGAAGTAATATCCAATATAAATAACACTGTACACTCCGATACTAATTAGGAGCGGGATCATAATCTCAAATGGTAATAAGTTTGCTAAACCTTTTAATGCAAATAAGCTGTGCAGAATTCCGATTACTAACGGGATTGCAAAGATAAAGCTTACTTGTTTTGCGATAGCTTTTTTCATTTCTTGTTTCGTTACTCCGACTTTACGAAGTACAACGTAGCGCTCACGATCTGCATTCGCTTCTGTTAATTGTTTAAAGTAAATGATAGAACCTGTTGCTAGTAGGAATACGAGTCCTAAGAACATTCCGATGAACATCATTAGGCCTGTTCCTTCAAGCCCCATATGGAAACCAGTATAGAAATCTCTAAACGATGGTACCATTTCTGATTCACTAGCTGGCATCACTTTTGTTAATTTTTCTGTTAACACTTTACTATCTTTTTCATCTTTTACATCAATATTTTTTACAACGCGTGTTCCAAATGCTTGCTTCGCCTGTTCATACATTTCATCTGATACGATAACAACTAATTCACCTAAATTTGTAATTGCAATATCGTTTGCACCTTGAATCTTTAATTGCTTCGTTTCGTTTCCAATTTGGAATACCGCTTTATTTCCTTTATATTGTGGGCTAAACTCATGCCCCTCGATATACGAACTATCATATATAAATGCTTCACCAGTAGCTACATTCACTGTTTCTGCATCGATTTTTTTAGCTAGTTTGTTAAATTCAGACTGAGACATAAACTGATATTTCTCTGAAATCGTGTAATTCATATTAAGAATGAAATCAACTTTTTCTCCTTCGAACTTCCCTTTTACAGGAACTGTCTCAATCTCAAATTGATCTTTTACAGGATGATTCTGCTTCTCTCCCGCAAGAATCTCGTTTACTTTCTTATCTAGTGCTGCATCTTTCTTCTCATAAGAATAACTGTACGGTGCAACTGCTTTTGATTGCGTGAATGTGTTGTAATACATCGTAACGGACGTACCAACCGCTGTTAACGTCACCGCACTTAAAATAGAAATTGTTGCAAGTGACTTTGCATTTCCTTTAATACGATATAGTAACTGTGACGTTGTTACCATATTCATACCGTTATAAAACGACGATTTATTATTTCGTGCACGTTTTAATACGAATACTGTAAAGAACATAAATAGTAAGTACGTACCTAATACTGTCGCCAGCAAAATGTAAAGTGCGACTGCCATAAAGTCTGCATACTTAAGTGCCTTCACATACATTAACGCTAAGAAATAACCTGAACCGATTAAGAACAATGAAATTAATGCCATAACGACTGATCCCTTTGGCATTGCTTCCCCTTCGCGTTCTGCCCGGAAAAGCTCAATTAACTTAAAGCGATAAATTAAACGATATCCTTGAAGTGATGTATATAAAATAATCACAAAGAAAATAATTGTTGTATCAATAATCGCACCCATCGGTACTTCAAAATGAACATTTAAGTTTAGTCCCATCATACTTACTAATAACTCAAGGAATAATTTTGAAAGGACGCTACCGATCGCAATCCCGATAATTAAAGACATTAACCCCATTAACATATTTTCATAAAAGAGCATTTTACCAATTTGTCTTTTACGAATACCTAGTAAAGAATATAATCCAACTTCTTTTTTACGTTTACGTGTAAAGAATCCGTTTGAATATATAATAAACACTGCTACGAAGATGATAAGCATCACACTGGAAACTTGAAACGCACCGCTAATCTTTTTAGAGGCTTCCGCTGCTTTTTCCATTTGTGAATTATATTGCAGTGCTTTAAATGTAAAGTAAATAACGATACTAAAAATCATAGATGCAAAATATACAAAGTAGTCTTTAAAGTTCCGCTGTATGTTGCGGAGGGCAATGCTAGATAAGGTCATCAGCCATACCTCCAGAAATAGAAGACATTACGTCAACGACTTGTTGGAAGAACTGTTTACGTGTTAATTCACCGCGGTGCAATTCTTTATATAACTCACCATCTTTAATGAAAATAACTCGTTTACAATAACTTGCCGCAAATGCATCGTGCGTTACCATTAAAATTGTTGAGTTATCATATTCATTTAACGACTTCATACTTTCAAGTAAATCTGTTGCAGATTTAGAATCCAGCGCTCCAGTTGGCTCGTCCCCAAAAATCATACTCGGATTTGTAACGATTGCACGTGATGCCGCGCAGCGCTGCTTCTGTCCACCTGATACTTGATATGGGAACTGACTTAAAATATGATCAATACCGAACTTCTTGGAGATTTCAAGAACACGGCGGTCAATTTCGCTTGCTTTCACCTTCGATAATGCAAGAGGTAAAGCAATATTCTCTTTCACCGTTAACGTATCTAATAAGTTATAATCTTGGAAAATGAAACCTAAATGATCGCGGCGGAACAACGCTAACTTATCATCATTCATCTTCACGATATCTTTTCCATCAATTAAAATTTCACCGTCCGTCGCATTATCAATTGTAGAAAGAACATTTAAAAGAGTCGTCTTACCAGAACCAGAAGGTCCCATAATTCCAACGAACTCTCCTTCTTTTACTTGTAAGTTAATACCTTTTAACGCTTCAAATTTATTTCCACCTGTGTCATATACTTTTTTAATATTTTTTGCTTCTAACACTGTTTTCATCTCGACATCCCTCATTTCTTCTATTCTCTATTTTCAACTATATACACTCTCTACCCTTGCCACTATCGATGTTTCTTACACAAACATGACAGTTATGTAAGGCGCATAAGTAAAGACATCAAAATTTAACCTCATGAATGAAAGTACTTTGTTACTATAACATTGGGATAACATACCATCCATTCATTCTCCTTACAGGAACATTACATTTTTGTAAGGTGAAAAAACTACCTACAAAGTTGTGCACGAAATGTCGGATGGGGCTATTTCGTTCCTGCTATTCTATGTACAGAGGAGGTCATAGTATGGATTCACTTAAAAATATGAATGCAGCAATGCAATATATTGAAGACAACCTGACAGATGAAATTGATTTTAAAGAAGTTGCGAGGCTAGCTCTCTGCTCTGAATATCACTTTAAAAGAATGTTTTCTTTTCTAGCTGGCATATCACTATCTGATTATATTCGCTGTAGACGTCTTACTCTCGCTGCCTTTGAACTAAAAAACAGCAATGTAAAGGTCATTGATGTCGCTATAAAATATGGATACAACTCACCAGATTCATTCTCTCGTGCATTTCAAAACTTACACGGCATAACACCTTCAGAGGCTCGAAATAGTAACCATTCTTTGAAAGCATATTCACCGATGACCTTCCAACTATCCATTCAAGGAGGAAATGAAATGAACTATCGAATTGAAGAAAAAGACTCATTTCGAATTATTGGTATACAAAAACGCGTCCCTATTGTTTTTAATGGTGTAAATGAAGAAATTGCTTCGATGTGGAAAAGTCTAAACCCAGAGTCCATTCAAGCATTAAAGATGCTTTCAAACGTGGAACCGAATGGAATCATTAGTGCCTCTACTAACTTTTCTGAAGGAAGAATGGAGGAAAAAGGAGAACTCGATCACTACATTGGAGTAGCCACAACGAAAGATTGTCCAGAGCAATTCGCCCAACTTGAAGTTGCGGCTTCAACTTGGGCTATATTTGAAGCGGTCGGTCCATTTCCTGATGCACTGCAAAATGTATGGGGACGTATTTATTCTGAATGGTTCCCTTCTTCGAATTATGAACTCGCGGAAGGACCGGAAATATTGTGGAATGAACAGAAAGATGTAACATCACCAAACTTCAAAAGTGAAATTTGGATACCGGTTTTGAAGAAGTGATAAAAATAAAGCTGCTTTTCCATAAAAGGAAAAGCAGCTTTATTTACATTTTTAGTTCTTTTTTATAAGCAACATATGAATATCCCATCGTTAATCCTACTGCACCAATAATAATTCCAACCATTACGAACGATTTCCATGTTACTGGTGCAAAAACACTTAAAATCATAATAATCCCTACTGCAACAAACACCTTTCCGCTAAAACGGTGTGTCTTTCTCCATACTTCTTCGTTACTTAACGTCCACGGCGTTTTTATACCTACAAAGTAATTTGGTTTACATTGTGGTAAATAGTTTCCGATGACTATAAATAAAATACCAACTAATAATTCCGGCACACGATTAATGAATAAATTGTACCCTAATCCACTTGTAATAATGTCTATATTCCCTACAAATAGTAGCAGTAGTACCCCGTTATTTATCATCATAAAAGCTTTAGAAAACTTCTCGTAGTTTGCTTTCTTTGGATCAATCTTTGGTAACACGTTTAGAAAAATATATAAAACAATCATAATTCCAACCATAGAAATCATTCCATATAATTTAGACGAATATCCATCTACCTTACCACCGCTCCAATGCGTCGCAATTGTATCCGGCAAATGCGGCCAAGCAAACGCCCAAGCTAAACAAGTTATAACAATTAATATAATTGCAAAAAGATGTTTTCTCATTTCCCTTCTTCCCCCTTATTCGTAAACGTAAATACCCAAGTCAATAAATCTTGAAATACAGTTGTGTTCAATGAATACACAACAAATTGCCCTTTCTTCTCATCTTGAATAAGTTCAGCATTTTTAAGTGCGTTTAAGTGGTGTGAAATACTTGGTTTTGTCATATTGAAATGTTCAGCAATTTCTCCAGCAGTTAAATCACCTTCTTTTAATAAGTCTAAAATTTTTCGCCTTGTTGGATCTGCTAATGCTTTGAATGCTTGATTCAATGTCTTTCTCCCTTTCGCTAATTAGACATTTAGATATTTATCTAAATATTAAAGCGATTACTAATATTTGTCAATCATATCCGGCGCCCTTTTTACTTTTCACACTTTTGACCTATACTGTTTACTAGCTTATCTTTCAACATAATGAAAAGACTTGAAACACATGATACACTATAGCTACAATTGTTTTTTTAGGAGGAATATACATATGTACAAAATTTTAATCGTTGAAGACGATCCAAATATTTCATCATTACTACAATCTCACATCCAAAAATACGGTTATGAAGCTGTTGTAGCGGAGAATTTCGATGATATTATGGAATCGTTTAACGCTGTGAAACCACATCTTGTTTTACTGGATGTAAACTTACCGAAATTCGATGGTTTCTACTGGTGCCGTCAAATTCGTCATGAATCTACTTGTCCAATTATTTTCATTTCAGCGCGTGCTGGTGAGATGGAACAAATCATGGCGATTGAAAGCGGTGCAGATGATTATATTACAAAACCGTTCCACTATGACGTTGTAATGGCGAAAATTAAAGGACAATTACGCCGTATTTACGGTGATTATGCACCTAATATTTCTGAACGTATCGTTGAAGTAGAAGGTTTAAAGTTATTCCCTGAGCGTCCAGAAATTCACTTTGGATCTGAACAAGTTCTTTTAACGAAGAAAGAGGCGATTTTAGCAGAAATGTTATTATCTAAGTTCCCTCGTACAGCAAGCCGCGAAGATTTATTAGCTGCGCTTTGGGATGATGAAAGCTTCGTTGAAGAAAATACATTAAACGTAAATATTACGCGTCTTCGTAAGAAGTTTAATGAGCTTGGTATTGAGAACGCTATTGAAACAGTACGTGGACTTGGATATCGTTTTAACGCAACTTGGAGTGAATAAGCATGAAGCTATTTTTACGTGATCATTTTGCATTTTTTCTACTATATGTATTAAACTTCGGAATTATTTTCGTTCTCTATGATGCAGTAGATGGATTCCAAAATAATAAGTTTTACTTCGTTGTTTTAAGCTTATACTTATTTATTTGCTTCCTCGCTTACCGTTACGTTCGCAATCGTAGAATGTACCATAGATTAAGTGAGCCGCCTGAAAAAATGGAAGACGCATTTATTGAAAGGGCGAGCGCTCCGATGCCTCACGGTGTAAATGAACTCGTGCGTACGCAGTACCGTCTCTTCCAAAAAGAACTACAATCGTACGAAGTAAAACAACAAGAACATCAATTATTTATTAATCACTGGGTGCATCAAATGAAGACACCTGTTTCCGTCATGCAACTTATGGTGCTCGAAATGGAAGATGAACATTTAATTCCAAAGTTTAAACAGGAATTAGATCGTCTAAACCAAGGGCTTGATATGGCTTTATACATGGCAAGATTAAATAACTTCCATGAAGACTTCCATGTCGAGACGATTTCAGTAAAAGATACTGTAACAAAAAATATTAACGGCCTAAAAGAACTATTTATCCGTAATGGCGTTTTCCCTGTTTTAGAAGTACATTCTGATTTAAAGGTTGTTTCTGATGCAAAATGGCTAAAATTCATCATCTATCAGTTAATGACAAATGCTGTTCGTTATTCTGGTGAGCGTGGAAAGAAAGTGTTCTTATCTGCTTATCGAAACGGAAAAGATATCATTTTAGAAGTTCGTGATGAAGGCGTAGGTATTCCGCAAGAAGATATTCGAAGAGTATTTGAACCATTTTACACTGGGAAAAATGGTCGTACGTTCGGAGAATCTACTGGTATGGGACTTTATATTGTAAGTAAAATTTGTGATTATTTAGGTCACTCTGTCAAACTAGATTCTGAAGTTGGTAAAGGAACGACGATTAAAATCATCTTCCACAACGCTGCAAATAATCAAGCAGAAAATACGGAGAAGGTGACCGAAGCATGATCGTAACATATGCTAGCAAAATGTATGAGAACTTACTCTCATACATTTTTTGCAATAAAACTACATATTGGCCTTCTAACGGGAGGCACATATTATGACATTTTGGCAATTTGCATTTAAAAATGTAACGCGCAACTCAAGAGCTTATTTTGCCTACTTTTTAAGCAGTGCCTTTTCAATTGCTGTTTTCTTTTCGTTTGCCGTTTATTTATTCCATCCGAAATTACAAAATTTCAGTATGATCTCTGAAATTTCAGGATTAATGATTTTTTCAGAAGTCGTCATTGTATTGTTCTCTTTCTTCTTTTTACTATATTCAATCGGATCATTTTTAAAAGTTCGAAAAAAACAATTTGGGATTTTAACCATTTTAGGTATATCGAAAAAGCAATTACATCGTCTCGTTTTTACGGAAAATATGTTAATTGGTATTTTATCTATCTTTTTCGGCATGCAGTTTGGGCTTGTCTTTTCGCAATTTTTCTTATTAGTGACAGCGAAAATTACGCACGTACCAGGTATATATTTATACTGGCCTACTAACGCGATTATTTTAACAATCATCGTTTTTCTTAGTCTTTTTATCATTGTATCTGCATTCACACCCATGCTTATTCGTACAAAAAAAACGGTACACCTTTTAAAAGCAAATGGTGGAAAACAAAAAGAAAGAAAACCATCCATATTTATCTCTTTATTTGGTGCAATTTGTTTATTAGGCGGCTATGCTTTAGCTGGAAATCCTAAATACTTCGTATCAGTAAGCCCACAAATAGGTGTTATATATATGGTTTCAAGTATTTTCGTGATTCCAACACTTGTTACAATTGGAACATATTTTTTCTTTTCGCAAATTAGTTTTTTACTTATTTATATTTTAAAAACGAGAAGAAAGTTTTATATGAAACGGATTAATATGCTTTGGATTTCTGATTTAGCAAGCCGTATTCGAACGAATATTAATATGCTTTTTATTGTGGCGATGCTATCTACTGTAGCTTTTACGATGATTACGTTCCTATATGGGTTCGGGAAATTTATTAAACTAGAGGTTAGTAGAACTTCTCCTTTCCCAATTTCTTATTTTTCTTATGATGCGAATCCTTTTGTTACAGAGCATTTAAATTGGCTTGAGCGACAATTACAAAAAGAGCATTTTCCTTATGAGAAAATAAAAGTTGATATATATGAAGCACCACTACAAGAAGATAAAGATATAGCTATTTATAATGACGTATACGCAATTAAGCAAAGTGACTATAACAAACTTGCAGATTCTTTACGAATGAAACAACTATTCATAGATGATAACGAAGCATATGTTTTAAATGGGACATCTTATATCACTATATTCAACGAATTTGAGCAAAGCTACCACAGAGATTACATTACACTCTCTAGTACAAATACGAAATTACGAGTAAAAGGCTATGAACCTGTCAATGCAATTCCATCTAGTTTTTCCTATCAAACGTTGGTTGTACCTGACGCTGTTATAAACAACTTACCAAATACAACAATACATATATCAGCGTACAATTACAAAATACAAAACTGGGAACAGACGTATAAAATTGCCGATGATTTTATACAAAAAATACAAAAAGACCGACAGAATTCTCAGCACGAAGGGGCTCTCATTCGCTACTTTGAATCAGCAAGCTCATTATATAAAATCACATCAGGAAGTGCCGCATACTTCCTAATTGGGACATTCTTAGGGGTTATCTTCTTCATTGGAGCTGGTAGCGTTCTTTACTTTAGAATGTATACCGATTTAACGAATGAACAAGAGAAGTATATAACGATTTCTAAAATCGGTGTAACAGATTTAGAGATGAAACGATCTGCAACCATTCAACTTAGCATTTTATTTTTCGTTCCGTATATTATGGCATCCATTCATACAATGTTCGCGACAAAAATGCTACAAGATGTAATTGGTTTATCGTTATTCAAAGAAATTTCAGCCGTTCTTATTATTTTTGGCGTAGTTGAAATCCTCTTTTTCTTATTCATTCGTTCGCTTTATATGCAAAAGTTATCACAATATACGAATGGACAAAATATTTAAAGCAAACTTGATGAAAGGAGTATCTCTTATACTCTTTTCATCTTTACTCTATTAGGAGGTTTAGGTGAATGACATTTTGGCAGTTTGCATTTAAAAACGTCACAAGGAACGCCAGAGCTTATTTCGCCTATTTTGTAAGCAGTGCGTTTTCCATTGCGATTTTCTTCTCATTTGCAGTTTATTTATTTCACCCTAAATTGCATACGACAGACGTGAATTATGCTCTAAGCATATTAATGACAATTTCAGAAGTTGTCATTGTGTTCTTTTCATTTTTCTTTTTACTATATTCGATTGGTACTTTCTTAAAAGTACGAAAAAAACAGTTCGGGATTTTAACTGTACTTGGTATATCTCAAAAACAATTAAAACGACTCATATTTATAGAAAATATGTTAATCGGTGTTCTTTCCATATTTTTCGGCATTCAACTTGGACTCGTTTTTTCACAGTTCTTTTTATTAGTTACCGCCAAAATTACACATGTACCTGGTTTATATTTATATTGGCCTACAGCAGCTATTATTTTAACAACGGTAATCTTTCTCGGACTCTTTATTCTCGTATCGTCCTTTACGCCGATGCTCATCCGTACGAGAAAAGCTGTACGACTTTTAAAAGAAGGGAAACAACATAAAGAAAAAAAAGCATCTGTACTTATTTCTCTATTTGGCGCGATATGTTTACTATCTGGATATGCGTTAGCAGCAAATCCGCTGTATTTTATGTCGCTAGGTGACATAATTGGAATTTTGTACGCCATCTCTAGTATATTTGTCATTCCATCACTCATTGCAGCTGGAACATATTTTTTCTTTTCACAAATTAGTCTCTTGCTCATTCGTATATTAAAAACACGAAGAACGTTTTATATGAAGCGAATTAATATGCTTTGGATTTCCGATTTAGCAACAAGAATTCGAACAAATATTAATATGCTCTTTATTGTAGCGATGCTATCAACGCTCGCTTTCACAATGATTACATTCTTATATGGATTCGGGAAATTTACAAAGTTTGATGAAATTAGGCAAAACCCTTTCCCGTTTACGTATTTATCTCATACTGAAAATACGTTAGCTGATCAACATTTAAACTGGTTAGAGCAAAAATTTAATGAAGAGCACTTTACTTATACAAAATTTAAAACGGATATATATGAAGTATCTTCAGCAGAAGAGAACACGCAGCCCTATTATGCCATTAAACAAAGTGACTATAATATACTTGCTAAGGCGTTAAACTGGGAACATCTCAACGTGAAGAATAATGAATCTTATATCCTTATTAAAGACATAGATGATCAATTCATTGGAACCATTTATGATAAAGAAAAGAAAAATACTCTTACGCTTTCTCAAAACTCTTTACAGCTACAAGTGAAAGAATATAAAAGTTATAACCCTTTCCCAAATAGTTTAATATCACACTTACTCGTACTATCTGATGAAAATGTAGAAGCATTATCATCTATTTCGAAACAAATGAGTGTATATAGCTTCAAAGTTCTAGATTGGGAAAAAGCATATAATATTGGCTCAGCGTTTATAACAAAAATCAATAACGACAATGCAGCGATTCAAGCAGAACACCCGCCGTTTCATGCAAGTGAAGCGAGCAACTCACTATACGAAACAAAACTAAATGTATCTTCCTTTTTCTTAATCGGAACTTTCCTTGGCGTTATTTTCTTTATCGGTGCTGGTAGTGTTCTTTACTTCCGCATGTATACAGATTTAACAAATGAGCAAGAAAAGTATATAACGGTTACGAAAATTGGCTTAACAGAAGATGAGATGAAACAATCTGCTACCATTCAACTTGCGATTCTTTTCTTTGTTCCTTACATTATGGCATCGATTCATACGATGTTTGCGACAAAGATGTTGCAAGAAATATTGAATCTCTCATTATTCGCTGAGATTACGGTTGTACTTGTAATCTTTGGAACAGTTGAAATTCTATTTTTCCTTTTAATTCGTTCCTTTTATATGCAAAAATTATCACAACACATTAAGTTTTAAGAAATAGAAAGGTGATTACTATGGAAGAAGTATTACACATTAAAAACGTATCAAAAGTGTATGAGGGGAAAGTCCCTCATACCGCTTTAAAAAATATAAATTTACACGTCGATAAAGGTGAATTCGTTGCGATCATGGGGCCGTCTGGAAGTGGTAAATCTACGTTTTTAAACGTTATTTCCACAATTGATTCTCCTACTTCTGGTGATGTCGTTATTAACGGAAAAAAACCACATACATTTCGTAGAGAGAAATTAGCTATTTTCCGCCGCCAAGAGTTAGGATTTGTTTTCCAAAACTTTAACCTACTAGATACACTAACAATCGGTGAAAATATCGTACTACCTTTAACATTAGATAATGTTCCTTTAAAAGAAATGGATCAAAAACTCGATAATATCTCAAAAAAGCTAGGAATTGATCACATTTTAAATAAGCGTATTTTTGAAGTGTCAGGTGGACAAGCACAGCGTACTGCTGTGGCACGTGCCGTTATTCATCACCCTTCTCTTTTACTCGCTGATGAACCGACAGGAAACTTGGACTCCAAAGCAGCTATAGATGTAATGGAGCTCTTTACGAAGCTAAACAAAGAAGAAGATGCAACGATTTTAATGGTTACGCACGATCCATTTGCAGCAAGTTATTGTAACCGTGTTATTTTCATTAAAGATGGAGAACTTTACAATGAACTGCACCGCGGATTGTACCGTGAGAAATTTTATCAAGAAATATTAGATGTTTTAGCCTTATTAGGAGGAAGACGTGGATGACATTTTGGCAATTTGCATTTAAAAATGTCTCGCGTAATTCAAAAGCATATTTCGCCTACTTTGTAAGTAGTGCGTTTTCTATCATGGTTTTCTTTTCATTTACTGTATACGCGTATCATCCGCGGTTACAAATTATGAATCAATTGCATGAACAAGATCCGCTCATGGACTTAGCTGGCATGGCACAATTTGTTATCGTTTTGTTCTCGTTCTTCTTTCTCTTATATTCTATCGGGACATTTTTAAATGTACGAAAACAACAATTTGGCGTTTTAACTGTTCTCGGTATATCTCAAAAACAATTAAAACGGCTTTTGTTTACTGAAAATATGATCATTGGAATGCTCGCTATTTTTGCAGGTATTCAAGGCGGTCTTGTGTTTTCTAACTTTTTCTTACTCGTTACTTCTAAATTAACAAATGCAAAAGGCCTCTATTTATATTGGCCAACAGAAGCAATTATCGTTACAACAGTAATTTTTATTATTTTATTTTTCATCGTTTCTACATTTACACCGATGTTCATTCGTACTCGTAAAACAACTCGATTAATTAAAAATAATAAAAAGGAAAAAGACGAAAAAAGGCCGTCTATACTCATTTCATTGTTTGCCTTAATTTGTTTAGGGCTATGCTATTATATCGCCGGTTATCCACAAAGCTACGTCACAGAAAAAAATGTACAAAACGGCTCTGTATACCTTATTATTTTATCCATTTTACCGCTCGTAGTAGTCGGGACATATTTATTCTTTTCACAAACATTCCTCCTCTTTATCTTTATCTTAAAAAAGCGGAGAAAGTTTTATATGAAACAAATAAACATGTTATGGATTTCAGATTTAGCTAGCCGTACGCGTAGTAATATTAATGTGCTCTTTATCGTTTCTATGTTGTCAGCACTTGCATTTACAATTATTATTGGGCTATTTGCTGCTAATAATAATACGAAAGCATCGACATTAGAACAATATCCTTTCCCCTTCACATATACGTCCAAAGGTGAAAATCCATTTGAACAAAAGCACATTACTACAATTGAAACGGAGCTTACAAATGCTAATTTTCAATACAATAAGCATAAGTTCACAGTGTTACAAGATACAGCTTTAAAAGAAGACATTACTCTTATGACAATGAGTGACTATAACACACTTGCGAAACAATTACAGAGACCGGAAATAACCCTTGATTCTACACAAGTTTATATTATTTCTCGTTACTCGCCAGAACTCTTAAATCTTGTATCAAATCCATTTGTAAAACAAAATACAATTACACTCGGATCTAATAAAAAGGAATTTCATATTAAAGGATTTATTAATAAAGGGATCGAACCAGCCTATGCATTCCCACATATAATTGTTGTACAAGATTATGCATTTAATAATATGATTCCTCATATTGAAACGACCACAGTTTATAACTACTTCGTTGAAAATTGGGAAAGTGCAATTGTTCCGACGAAAAATATATTAAAACATATTTGGAATGATACAGATAGATTCTATGAGGCATATAAAGATAGGAAAACTGCACCTCGCGCCCCATTTGATATTTATACAGCTGCTGATACTCTAAACTACAGTAAAGGAAATTCAATTGCTACTTTCTTTATTTGGACATTTCTCGGCTTTATTTTCTTTATCGGGGCAGCCAGTGTTTTATACTTCCGTATGTATAATGATTTAACAACTGAAAAACAAAAGTACATTACAATTACAAAACTCGGCTTAACAGAATCAGAAATGTTTCGTTCTGCAACGATTCAATTAGGAATTTTATTTTTCATTCCTTATATCGTTGCTGGTATTCATACAATATTTGCGATTCAGTTTTTACAAAGCATGTTCTCTTTCTCTTTATTAAAAGAATTAGTGATTATACTTACTTTGTTCGGAATTATCGAGATTATTTTCTTCTTCTTAATCCGTTCTCTGTACATTAATAAATTATCACAGCATATAAAAATATGAATAAAATGGCCTTGTGCAATACGCACAAGGCCATTTTCAATAGTTTTTAATAATTAGCAGCAGTATCCACCATAGCCGCCGCCATATCCACCATAACCGCCGTAACCACAACCACCGCCACCGCCGAAGCAGCTAGCACCGATAATGATTAATAAAATAAACAATACGATTAGAAGCGCAAAACCGCCTCCATGTCTGCGGTGACAATCATCATGTCTGTGTTCACACTTTTCGCTCATTACTCTATTCCTCCTTTAGTATCATTCATAACAAGTTCACCTTGCTCTAAATGAGGGGATTCCATTTATAGTATGTTTTCAGGGCGAATAAGAAGCTTGGCTTTCTAAAAAACGGGCTTGTTTTTGGAAATGGGCTTGCTCAAAAAAAGATACCTATTATAAGGTATCCTTTAAAAAAACATATTCAATACAAGGGCAAAACCAAATGCAATAAATGATAATAACGGTTCCTTCACCGTCAAACCTAAATACTCTTTTACAAGCCAGAACCCTGCATCGTTTACGTGAGAAAACATTAATGAGCCTGCTCCGGTTGCAATAACAAGTAACTCTAAATTCACACCAGACATGTGCTGAATAACCGGCGAAATAATTCCTGCCGCTGTCGTTAATGCTACTAGCTGATTCGGTCGCTATTCGAATTAAACCGGCTACCATGAAAGCCAGTACGATTGGTGATAACGATATATGTTCCGCCATTTGCGCTGAGAAATAGTACGTATAATGAATATATGGCGCATCATTTAACGTGTATAGACGCTCGATTGTAAACTAGTCTATCCCATTTGTACAATACAAAAAGGTTACTCATGAGAGTAACCTTAGTAAATAAAATTATATCGACGCAAAGTGAACTATATCGAACATAACTCAAATTATATCGACGCAAAATCGAATATATCGAACACACCTTGAATTATATCGACGTTCCGATAAGGAATATCGACTTATCGACACAAAGTGACAAACTTATCTCTCAAACACAATCCGCTGCTTTGTGATTTCTTCTAATCTCCCGCGGTTCACTTCATACTCAGCGGCCATACTTTGCGGCACAATCACTTTCCCGCCCTCAAGCATCACTTCCGGTGAAATAATATCCCTCTCCCAATGTCTACTAGAAGCTGATATATCTCCTGGAATTGTAAAGTTTGGCAATGAAGCAAGCGCAACATTTTGCGCTCGTGAAATCCCCATCTCTACCATACCGCCGCACCAAACGGGTATGTTATGCTCCATACAATAATTATGAATTTGAACCGACTCAGTTAATCCGCCTACTCGCCCTGGTTTAATATTCACAATCTGGCAACTACCAAGCGTAATCGCAACGCGCGCATCTTCTAAACTATGGATGCTTTCGTCTAAACAAATCGGCGTTTCAATTTTCTTTTGCAGTTGTGCATGATCAAGAAAATCATAATCCGCTAACGGTTGTTCAATCATCATTAATTGAAATTCATCTAACCGTTTTAATTTTTCTGCATCAGCCAATGTGTATGCTGAATTCGCATCAGCCATTAACGGGATATTCGGGAACTCTTTACGAATCTCTTTCAATAACTCATAATCATGCTCTGGCTTTATTTTCACTTTAAAACGCTCGTATCCTTCTTCCGCGTACTTCTCGATTTGTTTTAACATAACCGAAATCGTATTGATCCCGATCACAACACCGACTTCGATTTCAGGCTTCGTTCCGCCAAGTAAGGTCGCTAACGATTTCTTTTGACGCTTCGCATATAAATCCCAAACAGCTCCTTCTATTCCGCCCTTTGCCATTCGGTTTCTTTTTATATGCTGGAATAAAGACGGTACCTCAGTTGGATGAGAAATTTCAGCCTTTAATAAATCAGGTAATAAAAAATCTTGTAGTACATGCAGCGCAGTCTTCACCGTTTCTTCCGTATACCACGGTTCAGAAAACGCAACAACTTCGCCAAATCCAATGTACCCGTCCGTATCTTCTAATTCAACAACGATACTCTCACGCTTTTCATAAGTCCCGTAGCTTGCAGCAAACGGGATGACGAGTGGCATTTCTGTTATATAAAGGGTCGCTTTTTTTATTTCCACTTACATCTCCTCCAGTAATTGTCTTAACTCTCGTCTTAACAATTTCTTCGAAGCATTTCGTGGTAATTCCTCTAAGAAACATGCTTTCTTCGGCACTTTATATTTCGCTAATTTCTCTTCGCAAAAATGAAGTATCTCTTCTTCTGTTACCTCTCCGCTTTTGACAACAAAAGCAGCCGGTACTTGTCCCCATCTTTCATCAGCCATACCGACAACACCAGCTTCCACTACCGCGGGATGAGAAAGCAACACTTCTTCAATTTGAGCCGGATATATATTTTCTCCGCCAGAAATAATTAAATCGCTGCGGCGATCTAATACGTATAAAAATCCTTCTTCATCTAAATAACCGAGGTCACCAGTATGAAGCCATCCGTTTTGAATAGTCTCGCGCGTCGCATCCTCACGGTTAAAGTAACCGCCTGTTACGTTTGGTCCCTTTACTACGATTTCGCCTTCCGCAAACGGCGGCACTACTACACCGTCTTTTTCAATACGAAGTTGACACTGAAATAGTGGCTTTCCAGCTGATCCTACTTTCGTTAGCATGTAATCTGCTGATAACGTACAAATTTGCGATGATGTTTCTGTCATGCCGTACGTTTGATAAACAGGAATTCCTTTTTCTACACACGTTTCTAATAACGGTTTCGGCGCTGGTCCTCCGCCAAGTAACATGCATCGTAAAGAAGATGGATATGTTCCTTCTCCAAGTCGTTCTAATAAATCGGTTAACATTTTAGAAACGACAGAAATAATCGTTACGCCTCTCGTTTGAAGTGCTTTATGAATAAAGTCCGCATCATACTTTGGAACGAGTAAAATGCGCATGCCGTACATAATGTTTTTCATTAAAAGAGATAGCCCGCCAACATGGAACATCGGCATACAAGCTAGCCAGCAATCATCATCACGAAGTCCTAAATTAAGCGAAGAACCGACTGCACTTGCCCAGTGATTTCCATACGTTAAAATAACGCCTTTCGGTTTTCCTGTCGTCCCAGACGTATAAATAATTGTCATCGCTTCTTCTAAAGAGAATTCTTCTTGTATAGCCGCCTCCGCCTTCGGTCCATTCATCACTTCAGCGAATGAATATACAGGAACAGCCTTAGCATCAAAATCTTGATCCGTCACTAAACAAATAACTTCAGCATCATCCATTTGCCAAAGTAGCTCTTCTCTTGAAAGACGTGTATTTAAAAGTACAGCTACTGCCCCTACGTACGATAGGGCGTGAATTACTGTAATCATCTCCATACCATTTTTCATCAGAACAGCCACCTTTTGCCCGCGTTTCACTCCTACATGCGTGAGGTGCTCACAAACAGATACCACTTTTTCATGCAGCTGCATAAAAGTAACTTTCTCTTCCTCTATTTCAATTGCAGTACGATCTGGTGTTAAAAATGCACGCTGCTTTAACCAATTCGGCATCGTCGTCATCATCCATTCTCCTTTCATGAAAGAAAGAGACTTGATATGACATCAAGTCTCTTAGTTGTTTTGTTTCCGGTTTGATCTCATCCAGCTGCGCCTCCTAGCCCCTTCCGTCTAAGAACCTTCCGCACGAGAAAGTAAAAAACACTTTCTGTGCGAAAGAACCTTAGCCAACGGGGCTAAACAGTCGGCTTCGCTTTCATCAAGGGAAACGAGGGAATTGACCGAAGTCCGGAGTGCGTTTTTCTTTGAACGCGTCGCGGCCTTCTTTTGCTTCGTCAGTTGTGTAGTACAATAACGTTGCGTCTCCAGCTAGTTGTTGAATACCAGCTAGACCGTCTGTGTCTGCGTTGAATGCAGCTTTTAGGAAACGAAGTGCCATTGGGCTGTTTGCTAAAATTTCTTGTGCCCATTGTACTGTTTCTGCTTCAAGCTCTTCTAATGGTACTACTGTGTTTACTAAGCCCATATCAAGCGCTTCCTGAGCGTTGTATTGACGGCATAGGTACCAAATTTCGCGAGCTTTCTTGTGACCTACCATACGAGCTAAGTAACCAGCTCCGTATCCACCGTCAAAGCTTCCTACTTTAGGACCTGTTTGCCCGAATACAGCGTTGTCTGCAGCGATTGTTAAGTCACATACGATATGAAGTACGTGTCCTCCACCGATTGCATAACCTGCTACCATTGCGATAACTGGTTTAGGAATTGCGCGAATTAGACGTTGTAAGTCTAATACGTTTAGACGTGGGATTTGGTCCTCACCTACATATCCACCATGACCGCGAACTTTTTGGTCGCCGCCAGAACAGAATGCACGTCCACCTTCACCTGTTAAAATGATAACGCCAACATTTGCATCATCACGAGCGTGTGCAAATGCATTGATTAACTCCATTACCGTTTTTGGACGGAATGCGTTATGTACTTCAGGGCGGTTAATCGAAATCTTTGCGATACCATTGTATGTTGAATAAATAATATCTTCGTAATTGCCTTCTGTTACCCATTCAATAGCCATTACTATTACCTCCTTGTATATTTCTGATCTCCTCTACAAGTGCAACTTCCTTCTTAGATGAAAAAAGCATCACTGCATAGTTTTTAGAAATCCCTTTACTATTGTATCAAACTTTTCCAGTTGTTCCACATGAATTGCATGGCCAGCACCATCAATTTTGACAAATTTCGCGTGAGGGACGCATTTTTCAATGCTTTTTAATATGCGAAAGAACTTTTCATCGTATTCCCCGTTCATTAAAAGAACAGGCATACTAAACTGTTCTAGCTTATGCCACCAGGAAGGCTGGGCCCCTGTTCCCATACCGCGCAAGCTATTTGCAAGCCCTTTTGGACTGTTAGCAAGTCGTTCTTTTCGCACCGCTTCTTGTAAGTTTGGAGCTAAACGTTTTTGCGTTTCGAACAGCGGAATATTTTCCCACATTGATACAAAACTTTCGATGCCTTCTCGCTCAATTTTATCGGCAAGTCGCTCATCTTTTTCACGGCGTTCTTTTCTATCCTCTTCACTTTCAAGTCCAGCTGTACAATTTTCTAATAAAAGAGAATGTACATAATCTGGATATAAGCATGCCATCGTAATCGCCAGTCTACCGCCCATTGAATAGCCGAGTATATGCGCTTTGTCAATATGAAGGTAATCTAGTAGCTCTTTCATTTGTAGCGCTACATTCCGGATATCATAATGCGTGACATCTTCAGGACTCTCGGTCTTTCCGTGCCCAACAAGATCCACTACAATAATTTGAAACTGCTCACTCCATGAAGATATAAAAGGACGCCACGTTTCTATGCTTCCCGTAAAACCATGAAGAAGTAGAAGTGGTTCTCCGCTTCCGACTACTTCATATTCATACGATACACCTTGCAGCGTTACTTTCATCGTGATTCACCTTGCAGAGATGTAGTAATTACGTCCATCGTTTTAGCCCATAATGTACGGTGCAATGTTAAGTTTTCATCACGATTCGTACAAATTTCCACAACGTGTAAACCGTCTGTCGTCGTTCCTTTTTGTACCTCTTCTCGGAACTGCTCCCAGCCGTTTACACGGCTAAATGAACCGCCGTACATTTTGACAACATGCTCATAATCAAGTCCAATTGGTGTTCCAAATAATGATTCGAAATGTTCCTTTTTCTCATACTGTGGTAAGAATGAGAAAATACCACCGCCGTCATTATTTACAACGACAATTGTTATGTTTAATTCGTGTAATTTCGCTGCTAACAGGCCATTTAAATCATGATAGAATGATAAATCACCAATGACTAATACGAGCGGATCACAAATAACGCTCGCTCCTAAAGCAGTCGAAACGATTCCATCAATACCATTCACACCACGATTTGCCATCACTTGAATATTTTTATCCGATGTGAAGAAGAATGAATCTGTATCGCGAATTGGCATACTGTTACTCGCAAATAATGTTGCCCCTTCTGGTAATACGCGTACAATATCCGTAATGACTTTCCCTTCAAATGCGGTATCATATGTTTCCATCTCACGAAGCGTTTCCTTCGTTTTTTCGTTTATATGTTGCCACATTCCGAACCAATCATTCTTTTTCGTAGCTGGTATTTTCTCTATTAATGCCCTGCAAAATTCAATGTCACCAGCCTGCACTACTTCTGTCGCAACAAGAGCTGGATCTCTCCATTGCCCTGATTCATCGACAACGATATGAATAGCTTTCGTTTGTTTTTTTATGAACTGCGTTAATGCTTTCGAAACAGGCATACCACCAAAGCGAATAATCACATCTGGCTTCCACGTTTCTTTTAATAGTTCATTTCGTAAAAATGTATCATAACAGTCGATTACCATCGTTTTATCGTGATGTCCACTACGGATGTTAGAAAGTGGATCCGCTAATATTGGATATCCCGTTTTCTCAGCTAGTTCTATCGCCGATGCTGCGAGTTTCGGATGACTATCATCTCCACAAATAATAAGCCCCTTTTCCATATGTGAAAGGCGCCCTACAAGAGACTCTACATATTCACTCGGCATCGTCACGTTCCCTTGCTGAACTACTCCTGTATATTCACCACGCCCTTTATCCCATAGATTTTCTAATGAGAAATCTGGGATTAACGGCTCGCGAACTGGAAAATTGAGATGAACAGGTCCTTGCGGCGCTAAACACGCACTTGCTATCGTACGCTGCGTCGTCATACGAGCGTAATGATACATCGCTTCACTTGCTTCTGGAAGTGCCATCTCTGTAAATTGCTTCACAAAAGTGCCGTATAAATTAAATTGATTCATCGCTTGTGGTGCACCCACATCTCTTAATTCATGCGGTCTATCTGCTGTTAAGACGACAAGTGGCACTCGTGAATGAAAAGCTTCACATACAGCTGGATAATAGTTTGCTGCTGCCGTTCCTGACGTACACAATAATGCAACAGGACGTTTTTTTGCTTTTGCAATGCCAAGCGCAAAAAATCCTGCTGATCTTTCATCTACATGTAAATATGTGTTCATTCCTTCATGTTGTTCCATTAGTAAAGCAAGCGGCGTTGACCGTGAGCCTGGACTAATGACAACATCACATACATTTAGACGCGTCAGTTCATCCACGAACGCGCCTAAATAATATGATAATGCTTCTATATGATTGTTCATTTCATTAATTCCTCCAAAGCACCAAGCATCGGTCTAAACTTCAAACTTGTTTCTTCATATTCAAGTTGTGGTACTGAATCTATTACAATCCCACAACCGGCAAATAAGGATGCTTTCTCGCCATTTAATAATCCGCAGCGAAGTGCAACCGCAAATTCACCATTTCCTTCATCATCTATAAAGCCAATCGGCGCACCGTACAATCCTCGGTCTAACAATTCCACATCACGAATCAATTTCATTGCTTCCAAACGAGGTGTCCCGCCAAGAGCTGGTGTTGGATGCAGTTCTTCTACCATCGTTAAAAGACTCGCATCACCTTTTGCTTCTACGGGCGTATATAAATGAATTAAGTTTTTCGTTGTTAATAGACCCGGACTTTCCGGAATATTAACAGATTCGCAGTGCTCATTTAATACCGATCGGATCATGTTAACAACATAACCGTGTTCAGCTAAATTCTTTTCATCATGAAGAAGCGTATTACCATTTTGTTTACTTTCTTCTATAGAATGACCATGACCAATTGAACCAGCAAGGCACATCGACGTAAACTTCTCATTTTCCTTACGAATTAATCGTTCTGGCGTCGCTCCTAAGAAGCATGCTCCTTTATAATCAAAAGAAAATACGTAACAATCCGGTTGGCCAATGCGAAGCGCTTCTAAAACAAGAGCAGAATCAATGCGATGATTCATCTCTACTTTTAACTCCCTCGCTAATACAACCTTCTGCACGTTCCCCTGCTTCATCTCACCTTGTACTTTCTCAATGGCCTTCATCCAGCCTTGTGGATCAACTTCCATTTTAGAAGTAACTGTTAATTTTGATTCCTCTAGCGCAAATTTACTCTCTGTTAAAATCTTTTCTTCTAAAGAAATCATTTCCTTATAAAGAGTGTCTGCACAATCTGTTGCTGAAACAAATGTATTCATCGTTAACCATGCTTTTTCATTTTTTACAGTTAATAAAAATGCTGGTAGTGAAAACGTCGTATCTTTAAATTCTTTCCATAAGTCCGTTTTCTCTTTTTCTGGATCAAATGAAAATCCACCAAATAAAAGAGGACCGGTGCCAAATTCATATTCATCTCTTTGCACAAATGCGTTCTCTTTTACTTTCTCCCACTCGTCGCGAGCGGTTTGAAAGCGCTTATGAGAAGAATTTGCTATAGTGAAAACAGAACCAATCCCTGCAAATATTACATGCTGAGCTGGGTCTGCAAAATAACATCTATTTTCGAATGAAGTCCTTTTTCCTGCTGCATAAAACAGAAGTGGATCCACCCAGTCTATTTGTTTTACAAAACTAACTAATGTTTTTTTATTAGTTGCACGCTTAATGGCTGCAATCAGAACTTCTTGCAAGCCTTTTTGTTTCGTTTGAATCACAATTGTCTCCCCCCTATGGGCGAAAAATAGTCATAATTACGCTTGATTTTAAGATACACCTCAAACGAAAGGCCTGTCAACGTTTAGCATTTCTGAGAAATCCACCTTCTCTTCCTAGAAAATAAAAGTTGACACTAAATGATGCTTTTTCTACACTTAATTGTGTACAATATGTGACCTAAGGAGGATTCAACATGGAAATGAACGTCAAAACGAATTCCTCTCCTACGGCGCCAAAGCCAAGTAAACAAACAGGCTGGCGCATTTGGTGGAGTTTACTACGTCCCCATACATTAACAGCCGCTTTCGTTCCTGTTTTCATCGGAACAGCGTATGCGATGCAGGTCGGAGGTATAAATCAAATACATCTTCCTCTTTTCCTTATGATGCTTCTTGCTTGTCTTCTCATTCAAGCAGCAACAAACATGTTCAATGAATACTTTGATTATAAAAGAGGACTCGATCACGAAGGTTCAGTTGGTATCGGCGGCGCTATCGTTCGCGATGGTATTCAGCCAAAAACAGTACTGAACTTAGCATTCGGATTTTTAGGTATCGCAACGCTATTAGGTGTTTATATTTGTATGAACTCTAGCTGGTGGCTTGCTGCAATCGGTCTTATTTGTATGGCCGTTGCTTACCTTTACACCGGTGGCCCAATTCCAATTGCTTATACACCATTTGGAGAACTTACAGCAGGATTATTTATGGGTGTCATTATTATTGGTATTTCATTCTTTATTCAAACTGGAACAGTAACATCTGAAGTGATTTTATTATCTATCCCAAGCTCCATTTTAATCGGTGCGATTTTACTATCTAACAATATTCGTGATTTAGATGGTGATAAAGAAAATGGTCGTAAAACATTGGCGATTCTCGTTGGACGCGAGAGAGCAGTTGGTGTACTTGCTTCTATGTTCATCGTTTCCTACATTTGGACAGTTGCTTTAATTATCGTGAACATCGTATCTCCATGGATGTTAATCGTATTCTTAAGCGTACCGAAAGCATTTAAAGCGACGAAAGGCTTTATCGGCAAAAGCATTCCAATGGAAATGGTCCCTGCTATGATCGCAACAGCAAAAACAAATACAATTTTCGGTCTCCTAATGGGAATCGGATTACTACTTGGATACTTCCTATAGAAAGGAGCTGCCTACGCAGCTCCTTTTTTCATCTACCGACTTCCGAGCCAAAATTCACCTCATAATTCCCACCTCCAACGTTCATACTATGTAAAGAAACTGAATTGTAGGAAGGTGGACGACTATGTTAACTCCACAACAAATAAATCAATTTAAATCTATTTTAGAAAAACAACAGCAAGAAGTTGAACAAACACTACAAACTCATGAGAATACAGACCGTGCTTCTGAACGTGATTCAGTGGGAGAATTATCCGCTTATGACAACCATCCAGGTGATATGGCTACAGAATTGTACGAACGTGAGAAAGATTTCGGGCTCATCGAATTTTGGCATAAACAACTAGAAGATACGAAACATGCACTACAAAAAATTGAAGCAGGTACGTATGGGATTTGTGAAGTATCTGGTGAAGAAATTCCGCTCGAAAGATTAGAAGCAATGCCAACTGCTACAACGTGTATTCAGCACACTACAAATAAGTTAAATATGGAGACGAGACCCATTGAAGAAGAAGTATTGGCTCCTTCTTTCCACAAGCATGATGAAGATCGTTCTGTGGAGTATGATGCAGAAGATGCTTGGCAAGATGTCGCAAATTACGGAACGTCCGAAACACCGTCTGACTTAGAAAGACAAGATTCAAAAAACTATAATGGCATGTACGTAAATAGTGAGGAAAACGTAGGCTACGTAGAGGATTTTGAAAACTTTATCGGTACGGATATGTATGGGAAAAATCCGCAAGTTTTCGCTACAGAAGAACATGAAGAATATGAACAAATGCTTGATGACTTTGAAGAACGTAGCTTTAAAGGCGAATTATCTTCAAATGAGTCCAGTTCCAAAGAATAAAAAAAGCATTCCGAAATTCGGAATGCTTTTTTTTCGCTAGCTAATTAGTTTTTTGTAACGTTAGCTGCTTGTGGTCCGCGGTTGCCTTCAACGATTTCGAAAGAAACTTCTTGACCTTCTTCTAAAGTTTTGAAGCCTTCGCCTTGGATAGCTGAGAAATGTACGAATACGTCTTCTCCGCCTTCAACTTCGATGAAGCCAAAACCTTTTTCGCCGTTAAACCATTTAACTTTACCTGTTTGCATGTCATGTACCTCCTAAATAAAAATGAAACTATGAATCCACATGAAAAGGTGGATATAAAGGACATGAATGTATAACAAGCTTACAGCCTTTAATACAACGTGCTTTATTTCCGTACCACATTATGTAGCTCAATAGTGACTCCACTATATCACGCCATATCCAAAACGTCAAATGAGAACACTTTCATCCCATCGTTTTTTATAACCCTACTATCATCATAAATTCCTATTCTATTTTTATTCAAAAATTAACAAAACTACAGTATTCTAATTTCTTTAATTTCTGTACAATATAATTACTACATATGATGAGGTGAAAAAATGCAAGCACATGAAATCGAGTATAAATTATATGGCGATGATATGCAGTTTGTTGAAATTGAATTAGACCCAAAAGAAAGCGTTATTGCTGAAGCTGGCGCAATGATGATGATGGAAGATCATATCGAAATGGAAACGATTTTCGGTGATGGTTCTGGACCATCTAGTGGTCTATTCGGTAAATTAATGGGTGCAGGTAAGCGTCTTGTTACGGGAGAAAGCATGTTTATGACTGTATTTACAAATACAGGTCATGGCAAACGTCACGTCTCATTCGCCGCTCCTTATCCAGGAAAGATCGTTCCTGTTGATTTAACAGAATACCAAGGAAAAGTTGTTTGTCAAAAAGATGCATTTCTTTGCGCTGCAAAAGGTGTTTCTATCGGTATTGAATTCACGAAAAAAATAGGTAGTGGTTTCTTCGGTGGTGAAGGTTTCATCATGCAGAAACTTGAAGGTGATGGCCTTGCTTTCATGCACGCTGGCGGAACTGTTTATAAACGTGAATTAAAACCTGGTGAAAAACTCCGTATTGATACAGGTTGTCTCGTTGCTATGACAAAAGACGTTAACTATGATATTGAATTCGTAGGAAAAGTAAAAACGGCTCTATTTGGCGGCGAAGGTTTATTCTTCGCAACGCTAGAAGGTCCTGGAACTGTTTGGATTCAGTCCTTAACACTTAGCCGCTTAGCAGCACGCCTGACAAGCCCAGGAGCTCAAAGCAACGGTGAAGGCAGCGTTTTAGGTGGACTTGGTCGCCTTTTAGATGGGAAAGAGTAAAACACTAAAAAAGATAGTCCCTTTCATAGGGAACTATCTTTTTTAATGTTAAAATATCTTTTCCTCTATATACACGGTGTCCTGAACTCATATTTTTTCAGGTTTAAGCAATCCAATTTCATCGTAATATTGTAGCGTCCGTATTGATATGCCCGTTCTCTTTGAAAACTCACCAATTGAATAGCCTTCTTTTTTCCCACCCTACATTCCTCCTAACGATGTATTTATAAAAACCATACTCCCTCACGTAACTGTAGGTTCAAGCCTTTTTTCAAAAAGAATGAATCAAGTCCCTCACTGCATATATTGAACTATACCTTTTCTTAAGGAGGGCTTCTAATGCGTACTCCTTTATCCTTTGATAAAGATACTGCCCTACTGTTAGCATCTTGCTGCGATCTAACGTATGAACAATATAAACAAAATGGGATTTTCGAAATACCGGATGGTTTTCAATATGTACAAGGCTTTCAAGGAAAAACCATTCAAACGACAGATTGGTTTGGATTCATACTAGAGTCTGAGGATACGATTATTGTAGCTTTTAGAGGGACACAAACAGATACAGACTGGATTATCGATTCACTCGTCAACCAAAGACCATACCCATACGCTTTAAATAGCGGAAATGTCCATAACGGCTTCCTTTCTATTTATGAATCCTGCCGAGATTCTATTATGGATATGCTCGTATCATTACCGGCCCATAAGAAACTTCTTGCAACAGGCCATAGCTTGGGAGGGGCACTCGCCACACTACACATACTAGATGCACGGATCAACACCGCCTTCTCACAGTATGGACTTTATACATTCGCCTCTCCAAAAGTTGGAGATGTTGCCTTTCGAAATTATTATAAACTACAAGTAGCTAGTAGCTTTCGATTCGTCAATTTATTTGATGTCGTTCCTCTTCTCCCTCCGCGAAATGTCAATTTTAACGATCAAAACTGGGAATATGCACACGTTCATCACAATATGACATTTACGAAAAATACAAAATCCATTATAAATAATCATTCCATTACAACATACAAAACATGTCTGACTTCTCATTTTTAAGCAGTAAACAATTGGAAATTATATATTCGTATACTATAATAATCTATGAATTTATTTTTTGGATGAGGGGACCTTACATGCTAAAATTTATCTTTGCACTTTTGCTCATTGTAATTTTTTCGTTTACAGGTTTCTTTACATTTTCATACTTTGCGACAGGAGAATATGGTGGAAAAGGTATAATATATACCGCTATTCCATTTCTTTCTTAAGCAAAATAAATAAAACGAGCTTAATCCCATTAAGCTCGTTTTATTTTCCTAAGCGATTAAATTTTTGTATTTATTTTCAACCCAAAGTCCTCTCATATACAGTTCAGCACATTTCAACATAATAAAAAAAGTCCCTTCAACAGGGACTTTCACTTAATACAATTTAACTGCATTACCAATACCCCAAATTTCATTACTATACTGCAAAATCGTTCGATCGCTCGCAAAATGACCAGATTGTGCAATATTCAAAATCGACATTTCTAGCCATTTCGTCTTATTTTCATAAGCGCTACCGACAGCTTCTTGTCTTTCAGCATATGGACTAAAATCTCGCAGAACGAAGTATTCATCGTTTTGAATAACGAGAGAATCGTAAATTGCTTCAAATTCAGCTCCTGACTGTGAAAAGAAACCATTCGTTAACTGATCTACTACTTTTTTAATATGCATATTGTGGTGATAGTAATCACTTGCACGGTATCCACCATTTTGATGGTAATGAAGAACCTCTTCTGCTGTTAAGCCGAAAATGAAACAGGCTTCATCACCGACTCGGTCTTTTATTTCAATATTAGCGCCGTCTAACGTTCCAAGTGTAATCGCACCATTCATCATAAATTTCATATTACCTGTTCCTGATGCTTCTTTACTCGCAGTTGAAATTTGCTCACTTACATCCGCCGCTGGGAATATATCTTCCGCTAAAGAAACTCGGTAGTTTTCTAGAAAGATAACTTTCATATATTGACTTACGTACGGATCATTATTTACTTTTCTTGCGAGTTCATTTATTAATTTAATAATTTTTTTCGCATAATAATAGCCAGGTGACGCTTTCGCTCCAAAAATAAAGGTACGCGGATAAAATGTAAAACTAGCATCCTCTTTCAAACGGTTATACAAATATAAAATATGAAGAACATTTAATAATTGTCGCTTGTAAGCATGCAGTCTTTTCACTTGCACATCAAAAATAGAATTTGGATCAATCGTAACCCCCATTTTATTATAAATACGATCCGCTAAAATCACCTTACGCTCTTGTTTTACACCCGCAAGCTTCTCTTGAAAACTAGCATCGTGCTGAAATGTTTGCAGCGCTTGAAGCTTAATCGGTTCTTTCTTCCACTCTGTTCCAATCACCTCTGAAATGAGATTTGTTAGCTGTGGATTTGCTTTCATTAGCCAGCGCCTATGAGCAATTCCATTCGTTTTATTATTAAATTTTTCTGGATAAAATTCATAAAACAATCGCATTTCACGCTGCTTTAAAATTTCCGTATGAATTTTTGCGACACCGTTTACGCTATGGCTTCCGACAATTGCTAAATGAGCCATTTTCACAAGATCGTGCGCAATAATCGCCATCTCTTCAATGCGATGCCATTCATAAGGATAACGTTCCCAAAGTTCATGGCAGAAACGTTCATTAATCTCTTCAATAATCATATAAATTCTCGGTAATAACGTTTTAAAAATGTGAATTGGCCACTTCTCAAGCGCTTCTGATAACGTCGTATGATTCGTGTAAGAAATCGTCTGCGTCGTTATGTGCCAAGCCTCTTCCCATGCTAGTTTTTCTTCATCTAATAAAATACGCATCAGTTCTGGAATAGCTAAAACCGGATGTGTATCATTAATATGAATCGCAATTTTTTCATGTAGTTGACGAAGATCACCGTATCTTTCTCTATGCATACGAACGATATTTTGCAAACTTGCTGATACGAGGAAATACTGTTGTTTTAAACGAAGTATTTTCCCCTCATCATGTGTATCATCTGGATATAAAAACTCCGATACCGCCTCTGTTTCGCGCTTATATTTCAAAATATCTTTGCAGTTTTGCGGGAAAGGAACTGGTTCAGCATTCCAAAGCCTAAGCGTATTTACAGTGCTCGTCTCATAGCCTACTACTGGAACGTCATATGGCACCGCCATAATGACTTCAGCATTTGTATGCCTGAACTCTAAACGCCCGTCAATGTCTAGCGGTTCAACACTGCCAAAATAACTTACTTCTACCGCTTGATCATATCTTCTTACTTCCCATACGTTTTCATGAAGAAGCCACTGTTCTGGAAATTCAACTTGATAACCATCAACAATTTTTTGATCAAATAGGCCATGCTTGTAACGAATTCCGCAGCCGTGTCCTGGTAAGTTTAAAGATGCGAGTGAATCAAGGAAACAGGCTGCTAGACGTCCAAGCCCACCATTTCCAAGACCTGCGTCTGCTTCCACCTCTTCCAACTCTTGCAAAGAAATCCCAAGCTCAGATAGTCCCTGCTCACATACATCCCTGATGCCTAAATTTAATATGTTGCTTCCAAGCAAACGCCCAAGTAAAAACTCAATGGATAAGTAATACATTTGCTTTTGCTCTCCAGACCGATAACTTTCATTCGTAGCAATCCATTGACTATTCATATACTCACGTACCATATGACCAAGCGTATTATATTGATCACGTGTTGTAGAGTCTTTGAAACTTTTCCCATACATCGTCTCTAACTTTTCTAAAAAAGTTGATTTGAAACTTTCAACATGAGTAAACATTTTTTCACCACCTACATGTTATTCCATGAGACTTTTATACAATTTCTTATAGGCAAGAGCTGATTTCCCCCAGCTATAATCTTCAGTCATCGCTTGCTTTACAAGCTGTTCCCACACTAGTTTATCGTGATAAAATTCAAGTGCACGGCGAACGGTATACAACATGTCATGTGCATTAAAGTTCGTGAAACTGAAACCATTTCCTGCTCCTGTTTCTTCATCATAAGATTGTACCGTATCGTTTAATCCACCTGTTTCTCTGACAATCGGAATCGTACCGTACGCTAATGCGATAAGTTGTCCAAGTCCACACGGTTCAAACAATGATGGCATTAAAAATAGATCGCTTCCTGCATATACTTGGTGAGCTAATTCTTCATTAAATCCGATATAAACTTTTACCTTCTCAGGGTACTCATATGCCATCCACTCAAAGAATTGTTCATATTCAGAATCGCCCGATCCTAAAATAATACATTGTACATCTTCCTCCATTATTTCACGGAATACAGTACGCACTAAATCAAGACCTTTTTGCTTCGTTAATCTCGTTACCATTGAAATAATTGGTGTATCTTCTTTTTCTGGCAAACCAAAATAACGCTGCAATGCGCGTTTATTTTCATTCTTTTCATCTAATGAATCTGCACTATACTGAGCTGTAATATACGAATCCGTTTCTGGATTATATACGCTCGTATCAATGCCATTTACAATGCCGCTAAGCTTATCATTATATTTTCGCAACAATCCATCTAACTTCTCACCAAAAAACTCATATTGAATTTCTTCTTTATATGTCGGACTAACTGCTGTAATTTGATCAGAAGCGATAATGCCGCCTTTCATAAAGTTTATATTTCCATAAAACTCTAGCTGCTCACTATGAAAATATTCATCACCGAGCTCTAATAAGTCATGCATCACTTCAGAAGGAAATACTCCTTGGAACTGCAAGTTATGAATTGTATATACCGTTTTAATACGCTCATATAACGGGTTATCTTGATACTTTTCACGAAGCAAGAAATTAACCATAGCCGTATGCCAATCATGGCTATGAAGAACATCCACTTCAAAATCAAGATGCGGAATACACTCTAAAACTGCTTTCGAGAAATAAGAAAAACGCTCCCCGTCATCATAATGACCGTACAGAGAATCTCTCTTAAAATAATATTCATTATCTATTAAGTAATACGTAATTCCGTCTTGTTCGCCTTTTAAAATCCCACAATATTGATTTCTCCAACCAAGAGGAACGTTAATTACTTTATGAAGCGTGCATCCATCTCTTAATTTTTGCGGAATAAGACTATAATTCGGAAGTATAATGCGAACATCCACACCTAATTTTTTCAGCTCTTTTGGGAGCGCACCCGCTACATCAGCTAATCCTCCAGATTTCACAAACGGTACACATTCTGATACTGCAAATAAAATATTCACTTGTTGTCCCACTGCGCGAAAAGCTTATACTGCTTCTCTTGCAGCTTCCTCCCTTCGAGTTTTCATTTAAATTAAAACTTTAATCAGTGGGGGACTCCCCACTGATTCTTCAAGAATAACTATTAATCGTACTATTTTGAACGCTTCCTTTTTCAACAACATACGGCTTATCTGCATTTCCTTTTAACACGACACCGTCACCAATTTTCACGTCTTTATCAATAATAACACCGTCTATTATACAATTATCTCCAATTTGGCTCTTTTGCATAATAATGCTATTACGAACAATTGAACCTTTTCCAATTTTAACAGAACGGGAGACAACACTATTTTCTACTTCACCTTCGATAATACTGCCGTTTGCAATCATTGTATTTTTCACGACTGCTCCCTTTAGATAACGAGTTGGCGGTTCATCCTTTACTTTCGTAAAGATTGGTGCTTCCTTCTTAAATAATTGCTTCCAAATAGCAGGTTGCAAAATTTCTAAGCTATGTTTATAGTAACTTTCAATTGAGTCAATAATAGCTACATACCCTGTATGCTCATACGTAGCAATATGCAGTGATTTTCCGCGCTTTTCTCTCACTACATCAAATAAACTATATTGCTCCACATCTTTATATGTCTCAAATAAATCTAATAATAATTGTTTCTTTAACACATATGTTTGAAGCGAAACACCATTATGACAAACTTCGGTAATATCAGCTGACGTATGTATATGTCGCTCTAACACCGCTTGAAAATTTACTGCTGTTACGAGATGGCTATTCGTAATAACAACGTACTCTTCTCTGCTTCTAAGAAAATAATCAATATGTCTTCTAAAATGTGCAAAAGACCCAAACTCATCTTGATCACATTGGCAGTTTGGCGGGAATAAAAACAGCCCGTCTCGTTTTCTATCTAAATCCCACTGTTTGCCTGATCCAACATGGTCCATCAATGAACGGTTTTTATGACTTGTAAACACCGCCACACTATGAATATTAGAATTCGCCATATTTGAAAGCATGAAATCAATGAGTCGATAACGGCCCCCAAACGGTAACGCCGCTAGTGAGCGATGCCCTGTTACTTTCTTTAGGGAAGGAAAACTTCCCGTTGCATTAATAATTCCTAACATTTTTTCTCCCATTCATTTCATCCCCCTTTTCTATTTTCCTTCAGCAATTAGTACTACATCGTCAACATTTTTTTCTGGACGAATTATTGTTCCATCTTCAATAACCATTTCCGATCCAACGATCGCTCTTTCAATCACAACATTTTTACCAATCTTCGCTCCTGGCATAACGACGGAATCGATTACCATACTACCTTCTTCCACCGTTACTCCTTGGAATAAAACAGAATGCTTCACGTCCCCTTCAATGACGCACCCTTCATTAATAAGTGATTCTTCTACTTTTGCCTGTTCTGCAATATATTGAGGTGGCTCATTTGGATTCACAGAACAAATACGCCAATTACGATCGTTTAAATTTAGCGATGTTTCATCACGAAGTAAATCCATATTTGCTTCCCATAAACTTTTCACAGTTCCAACGTCTTTCCAATATCCTTCAAACGGATACGCCATCAGCTTCTTCCCTTCATCTAATAAAAGCGGAAGTACATCTTTTCCGAAATCATTACTAGATTCAGGGTTTCTTGCATCCATCTCTAAATATTCTTTTAAAATGGCCCAGTTAAAAATGTAAATTCCCATTGATGCAAGATTACTTCGTGGAAATTGCGGTTTTTCCTCAAATTCAACAATTTCCATCTCTTCATTCGTATTCATAATGCCAAAACGACTTGCTTCATCCCATGGCACTTCAATAACAGAAATTGAAACGTCCGCTTCTTTCTCAATATGGTAATCTAGCATTTTGCTGTAATCCATTTTATAAATATGATCGCCTGATAAAATAAGGACATATTCTGGTTCATACTGACTTAAATAGTTTAAGTTTTGATAAATAGCACTTGCCGTACCTGTATACCACTTCACACCTGAAGACTCCGCATAAGGAGGTAACACAGTGACTCCACCATTTACACGGTCAAGATCCCAAGCGCTTCCGATTCCAATATAATTATGAAGTTCTAGCGGTTGATATTGCGTCAAAATCCCCACCGTTTCAATACCGGAGTTTGCACAGTTACTTAACGTAAAATCAATAATGCGATATTTACCACCAAATGGAACAGCTGGCTTAGCTAAATTTTTGGTTAATGCACTTAAACGACTACCTTTTCCCCCTGCTAGTAACATTGCTACGCACTTTTGTTTTTGAGCCATCTTGTTTTTTGCTCCCCTTTCTCGTCTTCACTGGTCGTAATATGGATACGCCAAATGGTGGAATTGTAATTTCTACATGTGCCTCTTGATTATGATACGGTTCTAGAATCGCCTTGAGACGTTTCTTATTCACTTGCCCCGATCCGCCATATTGCTGGGCATCACTGTTTAAAATCTCGTTATAATACTCGAAATCTGGTACACCTACTTTATAGTTTTCATATGTAGCTTTCGTAAAATTACATACGACAACTAACGCATCTTCTTGCTTATCCCCTTGGCGGATAAACGAGAAAATACTTTGCTCATTATTATTAGCATCAATCCACTGAAATCCTTCAGGTGAGTGATCTAACTGCCAAAGTGGTTTTGAACGCTTATACAATGCTATGAGCTCTTTAAAGTAATCATGCATATAACGATGCATTTCAAAATCATGTAAATTCCAATCTAAATCTTCAAGGTCTTTCCACTCATCAAATTGCCCAAATTCTCCACCCATAAAGAGTAGCTTCTTGCCTGGGTGAGTAAAAAAATATCCATATAATAAACGAAGCTGAGCAAACTTATCCCAGTAATCTCCCGGCATTTTATTTAATAACGACTTTTTCCCATGAACGACTTCATCATGAGAAAGCGGCAATATGAAGTTTTCAGAGTAAGCATATATTAAAGAAAATGTCATTTTCTCATGAATATGTTTCCTATACTCAGGTGCACACTCCATATATTTCAGCACATCATTCATCCAGCCCATATTCCATTTGTAATTGAATCCAAGCCCACCTTCATAGGTTGGGGCTGTTACAAGTGGCCAAGCTGTTGAGTCTTCTGCTGTCATAAGAAAGTCTTCATCTTCTGCAAATACGGCTTCATTTAACTCACGTAAAAATGAAACAGCATGCTCATTACTTTGCTCTTGTCCTTCTTTTTTCCAGTACAACATATTCGCAACTGCATCCACCCTGAAACCATCAATATGGAAATACCTCATCCAAAATAACGCATTTGAAATTAAGAAATTACGTACTTCCCTTTTTCCTAAATCAAAATTAACAGTTCCCCATACCTGGTTTTCTTGTACATCTATATCTTTATATTCATAAGTCGGTGTCCCATCAAACAAATATAAACCGTGAGCATCTTTACAAAAATGCCCCGGCACCCAATCTAAAATGACACCGATTCCATATTTATGACATTCATCGACAAAATACATCAAATCGTGTGGCGTGCCGAATCTACTCGTCGCTGCATAATATCCCGTTCCTTGATATCCCCAAGAACGATCATACGGATGCTCAACCAGTGGCATAATTTCAATATGTGTAAATTGATGTTCCACCACATAAGGAATGAGTTCTTCTGCCATTTCCCTGTAAGAATACAGAGCTCCATCTTCTTTCTTTTTCCAAGAGCCAAAATGCAATTCATAAACTGTCATCGCTTCTTTATAAACCGATTTTTTCTTTTTCTTACGATTCCAGTTTTTATCATTCCATTCATATCCCTCTATATCAAAAACTACAGATGCCGTATTCGGTCTTACTTCTGCATATACTGCGTAAGGATCTGCTTTTAAAATAACAGCACCGTCCAGTGTTTCAATCGCATACTTGTATATCTCATTCTCTGCAATATGCGGTACAAACAAGGACCAAATCCCCTCTTCTGTCACTTGTAGCATCTTATGTTGCTCATAATCCCACTCATTAAAATTTCCAACAACACTCATTGCTTTCGCATGAGGAGCCCATACTGTAAATCGTACACCTCTCATCTCATCTTCCGTCACAACATGTGCGCCAAAGATGTTATAACTTTCATAGTACTTTTCTGTATGAAACTCATCTCGTTTCACTTCTTCACAATTTATTACACTCAATATGCTCACCTCACTAAGATGACAGAATTTTTTATACTTTAAATCATTTCTGCGAAAAACTGAAATATCCTTGTTAATTTATAAAAAATATACGTTTTTTTCTTAAAAACGTATATTTTTTTTCACATTTCTATATAAAATATCGAATTTTGACGAATATTCATTGCAAACGCTTTATTTTCCCTTACTCTTTCTCACCTTCATTATTGCTCAATATTTATTTTATTGGTTTTCACCTGTTTTTTACGCAATTTTCAACATGAATTACAAACAAAATAATCCTTCATAAAAAATGTTTCTCAACATTTTTTGTCACAAAGTTTATTGAAATGTAAAATTCATAAGCACACATTTATTCTAAGTAAAGAACAACGCACCTTTACAACTACAATTCATACTGAAATGCTGATATAAAAAATTTATTAGGGGGCTTTCTTATATCCTTAAAACAAAAAATAGGAATGGGAGCTGTCACTGTTTATCACTTACATTTGGTGGTGTATTCGCCTATTTCAAGCCGTCTCACAACGAAATTGGATACTGAAGAAGATGGTAAGTTGCTTGCCAATAACTATGGTAAAAAAGGAGGATTTGCAAAAGACAGCATTGTCGACAAAAAAACATTCCCTTCGTAGAAAAGAACTTCTTAAAAAAGGTCCAAATGCATCTAAATCACAAACGTCTGTTGAAAAGTCAAAAAGCGGTACACTCGCAGATATTTTAACGAAATTAGGATTAACACCTAAAAAATAATAATAAAGAGCACTCTATTTAAGGTAGAGTGCTCTTTTTCTATAAACGACCCTTATCCAGCAAAAGGGGTATATTGGGGATATACAAGGGAAACCGGAAAAGGAATTTATATTAAATTATATAAAAACTCAGAGGTAGGAAGCAGTTTCCCGCCTCTGAATTATTTAGCAATTATTATAGTACTGGTGCCATTGTTTCTTTTAATACTTTTACAGAATGAGCGAATTTCGCTTTTTCTTCTTCGTTTAATTCAAGTTCTACGATTTCACGTACACCTTCGCGGTTAATAACAGCTGGAACACCTACGTAAGCATCTTTCTCACCATATTGACCTTCAAGGTATGCAGATACAGTTAATACGCTGTTCTCGTTGCTTAAAATAGCTTTAGTTACACGAAGTAGTGACATACCGATTCCGTAGTAAGTTGCACCTTTACGTTCGATGATATGGTAAGCTGCATCGCGTACATTTTCAAAGATTTTATCTAAATCTTCTTGGTTATACTGCTCGTTGTTCGCTAAGATTGTTTCTAGTTTTTGTACACCTACAGTAGCGTGGCTCCATACTGGAAGTTCAGTGTCACCGTGCTCACCAACGATGTAAGCATGAACGTTACGTGGATCTACATCTAAGTAATCACCTAACATGTAACGGAAGCGAGCAGAGTCTAAAGTAGTACCAGAACCAATTACGCGCTCTTTTGGTAAACCAGATTCTTTCCAAGTTACGTAAGTTAAAATATCCACCGGGTTAGTTGCGATTAAGAAGATTCCATCGAATCCGCTATCCATAATACCGCGAACGATTTGTTTAAAGATCTTTGTATTTTTTTCAACTAAGTCTAAACGAGTTTCGCCTGGCTTTTGTGGTAATCCAGCAGTGATAACAACTAAATCTGCATCTTTACAATCTGCATAGCTACCGCTCCAAACTTTTGTTGCTGCTGGAGAGAATGGTACTGCATGGCTTAAGTCCATTGCTTCCCCTTCTGCTTTTGCTTCATTAACATCTACTAGTACGAATTCTTCAGCTACACCTTGGTTGATCATTGAGTAAGCATAACTACAACCTACAGCTCCTGTTCCTACTAATACTACACGATTGATACCTTTTTTCATTTTAATTTCCCCTCTCAAGTGTTTTACATATATTTTTTATTATTGTTTAAGTAATTAATTAAAATACTAATTTAATGTTGTTTAACTTCTTTACATTCATATTGTAGCATGGATTATTGTGAATTACTTCACAAATTATGACCTATTTGTGAACTTTTTCACATAGAGTGTAAAGTTATTGGAATAGGTGTGGAATCAATTTTAATGGAGGCGTTTTCTTTAGATTGTGAAAGGGATTTCTTTTCATGAAATATGGACGAGCTTACCGCAAGGGGATTCTAAATTCTCATATATTGTACTTCAGTATCGCTTACCACGTGTCATTGTCGGCATTCTTTCTGGCTTTGGCTTAGTTACAAAGTTTAATTCGAAACCCATTAGCAAGTCCTGATGTCATTGGTATTACGAAAGGAGCTGGATTTTCAGCAACTCCTGTTATTTTCTTATTTCCTGGAGCGCCAAGTTATGCACTACCACTGTTCGCTTTTTTAGGGGCCCTTTTCACATTTCTCTTACTTTTATTTTTTAGTAAGAAATTCACTTTAAATCCTATTGCATTTTCTTTAATTGGTATTGCTTTAGGAGCTATTTTTCAAACAGGCATACAATATATAATTGTCAAACATCCTACTGATATAAATATGGGACTTTTATGGATAGCAGGAAGCCTCTAGGGGCGTTATAAAACTTTAACCTGATAGCGATGTGGCGGTACCCCTTTTAAAACCTTTATAGATTTAATAATAGAAGACGAGTAATCATATCATTACAGGGATGTATGAAATATGGGATAAAGAAGGAAATTTTTTGATATTTTTACATATCCATAAGCTTATTTTTAATATATTATTAGAGTGTGAGACTTACTTGTCTTATAATTCTTTATCTTTAAAAGGGGATGGAAGTATGTTTATAGGTAAGAAAACAACTCGTGTTGCAGGAAATGAAATTGATAAGATTTTGGTTGATATTGATAATATTACTCAATCTAAAATTGACAGAGTTTGTGATAGAATTGACTCTGAATTAAATTCTTGTGGTCGAGAATTAGGGAACTCAATTCAAACATTACAACAAATTAAAGCTTTGATGGATCGATTAGTTGCCCAAGTCGGTCAAAATGCTCCTGATCATGTTCAAGTTCTTGTACAGTCAATTGCCCAAGAAGTTATGAGTAAAGTTAATGGTTCAATCGAAAACCAAGCAGAAGTGCAACGTAATATCAAAGACGTCGATAAATATACAAATGAAATTGATTCATTAACTGATGAAATTGATTCATTAACGAATAAAATAGATGAACTTACGGATAAATTCCAAGGTTAATGGAGGTATAACAAATGACCAAAAACTGGACTCCCCCATTAGGACAGACTCCGAACTATATGAATGGTGGTTGGAATACGCATCAGACAAGTCGTACAGCTGATAAAGTCGATCATATTGCAGATAAAGCATCATTTGCAGTTGATATGATTAATAATGCTTTAATTGGATTCGATGGAATTGAAAAAGAACTAATGGAGCTTTCTTCAGCTTCAAACCCACCTCAACCAGAAACATTAAGAATAATGGCACATCGGATTGATACATATCAAAAACAAGTACAAAATGGCTTATTTAACTTGAAAAAGTTTATGGAGGATATAGATAAAGCAACTGATAATATACAAAGAAACTCAGATTGGAAATATTAAATACAATTAAAGTGAAACAGATTTTTTTCAATACCTATAAAGAGAATTATGTAAATAAGCTGTCCATATGGGCAGCTTATTTTATTTTTTGCTTAACGTGGGGTTTTTCGAAATTCTGGCGGTCCCCCTAAGTAGCAGCTACAAAGGAGGTGAAAAAGCCGTGGTGGAGGTTTTGGCCATGTTTCATATGTTAGTATTTCGATTTACTCCTAGAATTAAAACTTTTAGTAAAAATAAAATTTATACTTTTGAAAATTGTCTTAAGCTAATCGTTACTACTGCCTTCACGATTCGGGACTTGAATCCTAGAGACTATGCGCATGCTGGGCGCACACAAAAAAGAGATAGCAGATTATGCTATCTCTTTTAGTATGACCCGTACGGGATTCGAACCCGTGTTACCGCCGTGAAAGGGCGGTGTCTTAACCACTTGACCAACGGGCCAGTTCTGGCAGAGAAGAAGGGATTCGAACCCTCGCACCGCGTTCGCGATCTACTCCCTTAGCAGGGGAGCCCCTTGAGCCACTTGGGTACTTCTCTATAATATGGCTCCGCAGGTAGGACTCGAACCTACGACCGATCGGTTAACAGCCGATAGCTCTACCACTGAGCTACTGCGGAATAATTATGGTGGGCCTAAATGGACTCGAACCATCGACCTCACGCTTATCAGGCGTGCGCTCTAACCAGCTGAGCTATAGGCCCATAATTGAAAAGCGGGTGAAGAGAATCGAACTCTCGACCAGAGCTTGGAAGGCTCTTGTTTTACCACTAAACTACACCCGCATTAAAATGAAAATGGTGAGCCATGAAGGATTCGAACCTTCGACCCTCTGATTAAAAGTCAGATGCTCTACCAACTGAGCTAATGGCTCATTTTGAAAGTGGTGCCGGCTAGAGGACTTGAACCCCCAACCTACTGATTACAAGTCAGTTGCTCTACCAATTGAGCTAAGCCGGCTTGCGACTTCAAAATGGTGGCTCGGGACGGAATCGAACCGCCGACACGAGGATTTTCAGTCCTCTGCTCTACCGACTGAGCTACCGAGCCTTATTAAAATGGCGGTCCCGACCGGG
>NZ_NULR01000011.1 GCF_002577405.1 Bacillus cereus
TAAATAAATCGTAACAGTTAGTTACCCTCTTGCTCTCGTTACCGCTACATTGACGAGGCGATGGTTTTTATGGTCGAAGAATAACACGCCAGGGCGTTCTTGCGGATAACTATCCACCGTATCAAATATCATCATATCTCTTTCAGACCCTTGGAACTTATGAACCGTTGCCGCTAATACTGGTATGTGATGATACTTCGTTTTTTGCAACATTTCCCGAATACACGTTGATAAAAAGCGGGATTGTGCCCTGTAAGGTGTAACAACACCAATCGATTGAACACCGTCTAACAGTCCGATTAACATCATTTGCATCGCTACTAAACCAGACATAATGTTAAAACGAGAACCAGAAGCCGCGTCTTTTAACGAAAATGCTCCCATTAAACTCGTATCAAATAAAACACTCGCCTCATTTGCGAACGGCTGCAATTGCGCAAGTTCTTTCCGTTCTGAAACAGACGGATGATCGTATACTCTATTTTTATAAATAAATGAGTTTGTAAACTTCGATATATCCGCATGCATACGTCTTTGTTCCTGCAGCATGAAAAGGTTCGGATGTGCTTCTGATTTATTTACAGAATCAACAATCCCGGCATGGTAAAACATATCTTCGCCGAGCCATTTTCGAACGAGTTCATGGTTTGCCATCGCAATCGGAGGTAACTGTAAAAAGTCACCACAAACGACGATACGTTTTCCAAGTGAAGCAGCCAATGCAATTTGCGGAACGAACGCCATACTCACTTCATCTACGACAACTAAATCAAATGTACGCTCATAAATAAGTGAATCAATGGCACATTTCGATAAAGTTGCACCGATTACTTGTGCATTTTCAATGTATTCTTTTTCTACTTCTTTAATTTTCGCTCGTTGTTTTCGAAGATCGCTTTCAATCTCCTGCATACGTTTCTTATCAGAGGACGTTGCCTTATACGATAAAATCTTTTCACGAAGCTCTTGGCGTGTTTCTTCCAAATAGAGCCTTTCTTCTCCCCATGACCCGTTCGTCGTTTCAACTAACTTCGACGCGAGTAACGTTTCATGATTTCGTATATGCTCATGTTGACTATAACCGTAACGAACGATTTCGCCAGGCGTCCATTTCTTTTTCTTCTCAATTTGCTTCGTTACTTCACTCATTAATACGTCAACAGCCGCATTACTATGAGCTAACACAAGTACTGATTTTCCTTTTTGATAATGAGCCGAAATAATACGTGATAAATTGTACGACTTCCCTGTTCCAGGTGGTCCCCACACGTACGTTGTCGGATTGTAAAAAGAACGATACGCCAATTCATTTTTCGGATTTTTCATCTTCTCAAGATGCTTCGGACTGCTCGTTCCCTCTACTAAACGTTTAATTCGTTGACGTCTTTGCTTATCTTGACGAGCTTCTTTTAATCGCTCTTGTAGCTGTTCTAAAAGTTGCCACGGTTCACTATATAAAACCGCTTCTCGTATTTCACCTTGTATATAATCATTTAATTTCAGTTCTATTTCTAATCCATGTACAGATAATACTTCCCCTGTCGCTTCCTCACCATCGAACTCAATTCGAATTGGTGAACCTTCAGGTAAGCTTACTTCCGAAATAAGCTGAAATACGTATACTGTATTCTCATAATCTGTATATAAAAAACGACCGTTCATGATAGAAATTTTACTACCGCCAATCGTTTTCCAATGTTTAATTTCATACGCTAATGCATAATGCCACTCTTTCATCGTTTCCGATAATGAAGGAGTTTGAGTAGGTGTATTCATCGTATAATCTCCTTCCTTCTCCCCAAACATACTTTCTCACTATACCATATAACACCCTAAAAATTGTAACAATTATATCTTGCTTATTTTCTTAATTTTCAATATTATTTTATATATAATTTTCAGAAAGAAGGAATCTACATGCCAGTTAGAAGAATTGAACACGTAGGACTTATGGTTGCAGATTTAGAAACATCTATTTCATTTTATGAAAAAGTAGTTGGCTTACAGCTTATTAAACGTATGGGACATCCAAACCCAAACTTAAAACTCGCTTTTTTAGGTGTGGAAGAATCGAAGGAAACGATACTTGAACTCATTGAAGGTTATAACTCTTCCCTTCCGGCAGAAGGAAAAGTGCATCACATTTGCTTTAAAGTAGATTCATTAGAAGATGAAATTGAAAGACTACAGAAACACGGCGTAACCTTTTTACTAGGAGAAGAAATCGAAACATTACCAGATGGAACACGTTACATATTTTTCGCTGGCCCTGATGGAGAATGGATTGAGTTTTTTGAGACGGAGAGATAGAAAAAAGGAGCCGGGATTCTGACTCCTTTTTTCGCAAGTACCATACACCCTGAAAATTCATCTAGATTAAGAAGCAATCATTTTGCGAGGAGTAAAAAATGATGAATACAGTCTATATTTTGTTGTTTTGGGTGCTTATACTATTTCCAATCCTTTATATAATCAAGATCAAGCATTGGAATATAAAAGTAGTTGCCATATTAGTTGGAAGAATCCTATTCAGTATTGTCTTTTTTATAAACGGAATGATTTTAGGACTACAACGAAATTGGGTAGAGCCTCCCTATGAAGAAGAATGGGGTTTCTTTATAAAGTCTTTACAACATGGGAAAACTGATGCACTTATACACTTGTTACTTCTAATCACTATCGTTACTTTCGACTTAATAATTATATTTTATTATAGAAATAAAGTGTTTTTCAAAAGATAAAATTAGTGATGCAGTGGACATAATGGGATAATTTCTAAAACAATAGAAAGAATAAAAACACTCTTGACTCCTTTCCTTAGCAGTTTAAGAGTGTTTTTTATTCTCGAGAAAACAACCATCCAAAAACAAGAAAATCGACATCTTCATATTGAAAATGTGTAAAATTACCGTCTTTCTCAAAACCCTAGGTATCTACTAATTCTTTACCAGCAAAGTTTCTTCGTAAATTATACTATCCTCGTGTAGCAATATAAAACAAACTATATTCTCCTTCTAGATAACTGTTTTTTCCTCCATAACAGTATCTCTATTCACTATTTTCAAGTAGAAATGCGATACTGTTGTAATGTAGTATGGAAAGATCCAAAGAAACGGGATACCAAATGTGAAAAATCCGATGATAACCCCTAAAATAAACCACCCGATAAAACTTAACGATAGTAGAAATAAATCTAATTTATGTCCTTTCATCAGTACTTGGCTCTTTTTAATTGCTTCACTCGCCGTATATTCTGGATGATCTAACAAAATATAGTAAGCCATAGAATAAGAGATAAATTTTATAATACCTGGTACAATTAATAATACACTCCATAAAAGTGTGTATACAGTCATTAAAGTAGTCACCTTTATAGATCTAAACGCAATGTAACTTTAAGATACCCATAATTCATAACGCCTTGTACACCTACTAAACAAATAAATAGAACAACCAAAACAAGTAAATAAGAAAAAGCACCTGCTGCATTTAATTTTTCGTCTCCTGTAATGGAATAACTAGCATTCATTGTTTCACTTAATAAGATACCCAGGAACAACAGTGGAAATCCTATAATTAGCATACAAACCCTAGAAATAATATGATAAAGAAACGATGACAATACCGCCAATCCCCATTTGTCTTTTAATGAAGATACGGCAGCTTTTTTTAAGCCACTAATCATTTTGATCCAACCTTTCAATTTTTTCCTTTTATATGAATTACTTTTACATAAGGGGAAATAGAATATTTTAACAGAATTTACATTAAATATAATTCCATTAATATCTAAATGAATGGTGAAACTGTTCCAAAAGTGTTATTTTTAAGTAAGTATCAAATTCAGTACTTCTAATGTTTTTCTAACACTACTTGACTAATTTTAGTATGTTTATTTTCAATCTATTAATCATGTAATTTATTTAAAAACACAGTGAATATACTTGCTACATAAAATCCATTACCAAAACAGTTTTTTAGTTTTTATTCTTGTTCAATATGGTATAGAAAAAGATTGATTATTTACAAGACAAGAAGCTAGGAGATGTTACATATGAAATATTTTGTAATAGAAGATGATGAATTATCAAGCTGTGGTGAAGAGACAATATATGTTTTTGAACATAGCAAAGGAAAAAACAGTTACGACACGATTAAAACCTTGGAAGATTTTGCAGCAACATGCCAATTCATTGAACGAAGAAATACGCATTGGTTTTGGTATAAAGGAAAACACGTTGAAGATATGCCTATTTGGGAATTCGAAGAAAAATTTAGAGCTGAACAAGAAGAACTGAAAACAATATCCCAAGAAGAATTCACAGAATTGAGAAACAGATATGCCCCACTTATTAAACCTATCGAGTTCCCTATTGAAGGAATCCGAATTGCTTATGCTTATGAACCAGAATGGAATGATGAATTTTTTGTTATGGAAACGGAAGAAAGTTATTTTTCCGTTTATTGGTTTACAACGGCTTAATAATCGTTTTTATAACAAATCAACAGATTTCTTATCCGAAAGGACTTTCGATAAATACTGATTAGGTGTTTAGAAAGTTTCTCCAAAGTCAGGGTGTCTAGGCTTGAGTATTCCGATTACTTGTTCTCCACTGCTAATATGATGAATAAAGCGAAACTGTAATGAGTGGGGGATTCTTCATTCCCCACTCATTATTAGTTGAACCATTCGGGCTTTTACGGACAGTTCCTCTCCTACCTATCTTCCTCATGTCTCTCTAAATCTTGAGGTGGGAATTTTATTGCCCGTTAATACGGGATAAATTAAATTCCTATTCAATCACATCTTTATAAATGTAGCATTTCAGCCTTTACAACTTGAATATATTCCTGCAACTTGCAAAACGCTTCCGTCAATTTCCCTGTTTCTTCTTTATGAAGAAAGCGGGCTTTGTTTCGTTCTTCCTCTATGACAAGCAGCTGCACGGCAGCATAAGTTAGTCCGTACTTTTCGCATTCCCGTTTTATATCATGGAACAAAGAAAGTGGTATAGTCCCCGCTCCTGAAATAAGCATCTCATCTAGAACTTGTTCTAATTCATCGATTATGCGTACTAACTCTATCATAAAACGTTTCCCCTTCATTGAGTGTAATATTTATAACTTCTCCTGTTTCTGTATATAAAATAACAGGTGTAACAACGAGCTTCGTTCCTTCTTGATAAGGATGGACTAACATTTTCTTTACATATAGCGAGTCCAAATATATTTTTACAAGTCGAATCATCCGCTCGTTTTCTGGTCGTTTCATCATTTGCATTTGCAATGTTTTACCATTCTTATCGATAAGAGGTACGATCCATTTTTGTTCTTGCTTCTGAAACAGCCAATCTCCTATTTCCGCAACTTCGATACAAAAGACTCCCTGTTTATTTGTCTCTAACCTGTTCTCTTTTACTTTTTTTAGTAAGTCTTCCCATGAGGTTAAAAAGAGAGATTGCCACTCTGCCACATTTGTTTTCCCTTCCACTTCTCCTACCGTCTGTGAGCTAGATGACAGTTGAAAATCGGCGTTAAGTTTTGCATGCTTTAACCCGAAAGATGAACGAGACAATTCGTATCCTTTCCCTGCAATTTCCCATGGAACTTGCTTTTCATGGAGCTCTTCAGAAGTTGTGTTGCCCCCTTCATAAAACATGGGGCGTGACTGTGTGTATGTGATCCACTTTTCCTGTTCTCGATTATAGAAATAATATGTCACACCAACATAACCGGACTTCGTTTGCCAGCCGGATGCGCCAAAGGCATGCAAAGTAAGCGGTGGAACTTCATAGTATTCCGAACGAAACGGACTCTCTTGCAGACGGTGACGTTCTAACAACACAATGTATTCATAAATCGCGGACAGCGTTTGCCGATAGGATGCCATTTGAAAAGATGCATGTTTCATCCTGTATAGCCTAATATCGGCCCCCAGCTTACGAAATAAATTTTCTAACTTTGCTAGTTTCAAAGAACGCGCTTTTACAGAAAGTTGTTCTATTTCATAGATTGTATTTTCGGTAAGACGTGTTAATCCAAAGTGAACAATTTGCTCAATCATCTCTTTGAAAATAGATAGCTTATCCGGTGCAATAATAAGAGGCTGCATCTGTTTCGTTTCATGCGAAATTCCTCTCTCTTTTTGATACCAATATATCGCTTCCGCCTTATGCCGGCATATTCCCTCTGCTTTACATGTACAAATCGCATCAGCTACCGATTCAGCTGTCAGAAAACGAACCGTTATATCTTCTTCTGGAAAGGAGGTAATTAAAGCACCCTCTTCTTCCAAAACAAACTTTTGCTGAAATGTTTCGCGGAACATCATTTCAGCCCACATTTTTTCGGGGACGATATTGCGAACGTCCACATTCAAAAGGGCAGAGAAATCAACTTTTATGTTCTCTTCACCTTCATACATCTTCTTTGCTTCTAATAAAGCCATAATGACATGCTTACAAATCGAGCGTGCTTCACAAGTGCAGGAGTAACTGCGTATATCTCCCGTAAACGTTACAGTAGTTTCATCATCAAGATGTACTTGCGCTGCACCCTCTTCTACGTCCATTTTGATATTTGTTGCAACAGCCAAATCCTTCACTGCTCTCTTATATGTTCCTTTGTTGGACATGGCGATTAAATATGTTTCATCAATAGAGGAAAGAACATTTAAGAAATGATTGTTGCGATCCACTGTGCCAACCTCCCTGGTGTTAACGCGGCTACATGAGCACCGAGCGCCGCCATTTTTTTAGCTGCCTGTTTATCATAAAAAGGCTGTGCAGTCGGATCAAGAGAAGTAAGCACAATCAGTTTTGCTCCTGATTCTACAATCTTCATCGCTTCTCGGTACATTTCAGCGTAACTGCCACCTTCATATAAATCCGTTACAAGCACGACAATTGTTTTATGAGGCATCTCGATTTTATTCGTTGCGTAGCGCAGCGCCTGAGCAATATATGTACCTCCCCCAAGCTGTACACTCATAAGCGTTTCCACCGGGTCTTCAATACGATCCGTTAAATCAACAACAGCTGTATCAAAGATGAACAGATCTGTCTTAATCGTCGGTAAACTTGCAAAAATGCCTGCCATAACTGCACTATGAATAACAGAATCAATCATACTTCCGCTCTCGTCTACTGCAAGGATCACACGCCATAGGCTAACATGCTTTGTCGCAGCATAAAAGTATGGTTTTTCAATATGAATGGTGCTCGTTTCCTTGTCAAAATGCTTTAAGTTCTTTCGAATCGTTTTCTTAAAATCAAAGTTACGCATCATGCGCACTCGGCTAGAGCGATTCCGGTCCGGTCTACCGCTTAAAGCATGCTTCACTTCTTGCTCTAAATTACGGCGTAACTCCTCAGCGACTTTCGCTACAATACGTTTAGCTGTGTCTAATACATCCGGCTTTACATAATCCTTAAATTGCAAAATACATTTTAATAAATTCATATTCGGCTCCATTTTTTCAAGTGTTTGTTTATCTTGTAATAGAGCCGTTAATTCATACTTTTCCAGCGCATGATTTTCCATAATTTCAATTGTTTCTTGAGGAAATAACTCCCGCACTTTCGAAACCCAAGTAGGCACTGTTAACTGAGAAGGATCCAGCGACCCGCCACGTTCCTCTCCGCGTTCCCGTTCGTATAAAAATTCCAGCACCTCATCCATTTCCCTGTATGCATGGTTTTCTTCCTGAAATGTGATTTGGTCATCCGCATATTTTCCAAGGACAAGACGCCAGCGATTTAAAGAAATGTTATTCTCCATCTTCTAGCCCCCGTCTCATTAAAATCTCCCGTGCTTTCCGATCTAATTGTATTGCATACGCGAGCGCATCTTCTGAAATTGCTTCTTCTTTTATCACTTCTTCTGTCGCGCCATATAACCGGGCCACCTGTCTAGCAATCGTATCCACCTCAAGCGGCGTGAATTGGCTGAACAAAAGGCGCAAGTGCGGCAACACTTGTAAAAATGTCTCTTCATCAAGTACTTCTAGAACATGAGACATCCCGTCAAGCAGTGACTCGTTATATAAAAAGATATCTTTTGCGCCAGCCAATAAACCATTCAAAAATACCGGAGCCTGCTTCTGCATATCGCCACTTCCATAAAAATATCCTTCTGCCACTTGTATGACCTCATCTACCGTCCGCTTCGCTAAGGAAGTTAACAGCCCAAATACTGCTCCCTCTACTTGGCTTTCTCGTTTTTCCTTTTGCAAATAAAGCTCCAACGCTTCAATAAATTGCTGATCTGCAGGCTGCATTGTATACAAATCGATAAGCTTTTCCGCAATAATTGCTGGTTCGCCTCCATCTAAAACAGAAAATAACGAAAGCGCTTTATGTCTAGCATGATCCGCTTGCTGATTTGCTTTTTCTATTTGTGATAAATAGTAAGCACAATCTGCCATTGAAGCAAAATCTCCATCCTCTTGTATAGCTTCATCTATAAATTGGATGTATATAGAAAAGTCGGAAAACAAACCACTTAGGTAGGATTCTAGTAATAAAAGGGCCACCTCACCAGCTCGTCCCTTTGCCTTGTGTAGCTTTGCTCTTAGCATTTCCTGTGCGGCTTCCCTCACCGTTCCGCCATACACAGATAAATCAATAAGAGCACTTTCCACTTGTGCTGAAAAACGATATTTCCAAGTTTCGCGCATAAGATTGATGTTCTGCTTTCTCGCAAGATTAGGACCGCGCAACTTCTCACAAAATGGAACTCCTAAAAAAGTGAGGCAATGAAAGAATTGACTTAAACGCTGGTGTCGTTCTTTCTTATATATGTCAAGAATCGTCTCGTGTGGTACAGTAGAACGCGCTGGAAGACGAAACGAACGAACAGAAGCACGAAAATCATGTACGAGCGGCGGTACATCCGCTTCTTTTGACACTTTGCCTCGCTTTGTCCCTTGCAAACTCGTCTGAAGCATCGTTAAAGACTTATCTACCGAGGATATCTCACCTTTCACAAATGCACTACGGACTGCATCCATCAGCTCATACAATCCCGGTTGCATCTTTCCGCGAAGTAGCGCAAGTTCACGTATCATTCGCGCAGCTTCAATCTCATCTGCTATTGATATACCTTCTGCCTTTAGCTGCCTAGCAATTCGTATCATAAATTGCTCAGCTACCGCTTCATCCCTGTTCTCCCAAATATGTTGGTAGAAAGCAGGTGCAGGCATACCGCTTTCATAGCCACGGGTCTGATCGCTTTCTAAAAAAGAATACGGCATAAGACAGTTTTTGGCATATGTTTTAGACAATGGACTTTTGGACAGTTTTTTCTGTTTTCCTTCCAATTCAAGAAGTCCTTTCACATGAAAGCCTCCGGTAATAACAAGCACCTTATCATACACTTTACGCGCTTTTTCAATTTCCTTGGCCATGTGTATCTCCCTAGCTTCGCAACCGTCTTCTGTCAGCATCTCCTGCGTGTAATCTGCGCGTGTATAGTAACAATAATGAAATAACTGACGGACAAACTCCTCACTTGTCATATGAAAGCCTTGCAACTCAAAGTATTTCTCCCAAAACTCATGGAAACTTCGACACCCAGTTTTTTCCGAAAGCATACGGACATATTGACTATGTCGAAAGTATTGTTCGTCATACTTCCCATTCTCTTCCTCATTTTTCGCTAAAAATAAATATTCTTTATAAGGAAGATCAATAAATGAAACAGGAATGCTCTGTGCAGTTCCTTCCCGCAGCGCGACAAATTCCGGTGAATAGTCAAGAAAGGGATAGTACGCACGGTACTTTCCACTTTCTCCTCTTTCAAGCACATCCGTTTTATCATCATAACTGCAATATATACAAATCGGGGTCTCACTTTCTGCACTCACAATATGCGGAATAAGAGGGTTGCAATCTATCGGTCCTTCTATAAGGATTGCATCTGGTTTATATAACGAAACGATCTTTTGTACATGAAAAGAGCACGCAGGACTATGATGGCGAATTGGCACGTATACGACGTTGTGATCTAAATTGTAAGCTCTTTGAAACAATGCATTTACTTCAGCTGATTGCGAGCTTCGAAAAACGACTTCCATACCTCTCCCCCTACTTGACCTCGCGCCCTAACGATGCTTGTAAAATAACTGCGCAGCTTTTCTAAATCATCCTTATTTTCTTTCGCAATTGTGCCCGATAAATACCGAACCAGCGCATCCATTTTCACTTGTCCGCTTCCATAATAGTACGCATCCATTGCACTTTGATAATATACAGATACGGCTTCTGCAGTACTCATTACAGAAGAAGGTTGATCAATTCGTTTCCCTTCAGCGGTTACACCTTCTCGTAATTCATGAAAAACAGTCGCTAACAGCTGAACAACCGTATCATCCACTTCTGGCGTGATACCCGACGCTCCTAATAGACGCGTTACTTGTGACTCTATTATTTTTGCTTCTAGTTTTACATCCTTAATTGGATGTACGGTTTCAAAATTAAAACGACGCTTCAATGCACTACTCATCTCATTCACACCGCGATCGCGTGTGTTAGCCGTCGCGATAATATTGAAGCCTGGCTTTGCTGTAAGAATTCCTTGTTCTCCAAACTCTGGAATATTCAGCACCTTATCGCTTAGAACGCTGATTAATGAATCTTGCACTTCCTGCGGGCATCGCGTCAATTCTTCAAATCTAGTTAATATCCCTTGTTCCATACCAACGAACAGTGGCCCTGGCACAAGCGCCTCTCTTACAGGTCCTTTCGCAAGAAGAAGCGCATAGTTCCACGAGTACTTAATTGTATCTTCCATCGTAGCAGCTGTTCCTTGCACAGTGTTGCGGCTATTTCTACATATCGCAGCAGAAAGTAGCTCACTCAACATTGTCTTTGCTGTTCCTGGCTCTCCGATTAACATAAGTCCGCGATTTCCCGCTAATGTGACAATTGCTCGTTCCACAAGTGCATCATTCCCATAAAACTTACGACTAACTTCTACTTCCTTCCCTTCTAAAAGAAGTGGTTCTTCTTGTCCGATAATAAACGTACGGACGGCACGTGGTGACAATCGCCAGTTAGGTGGTTTAGGAAACGAATCATTCGCTTCTAACGCATTCAATTCTATTTCATATAATTCTTCCATTAATGGTTTAATAGACTGCATATGTCATTTCCTTTCTTATCGCTTACTGCGCCAGTTTTCATCACGGCCAAGGTTCGATTCTGTTGCCCGTTTTATATCATATAAGATTTCGCTGAAAAAGCGTTCCGATACTTGTTTTGGTAAAACACGTTTCTCATGATTAATTTCGTCGTAGTCATATGAACCACGGCTCACCGTACCTGCTTTGTAAAATTGAATTTCAAAGACGCACACATCTTCCTCGCCTTCATACCCAACCGGTGCCCCTTCAAACGCAAGCTCCGCCCCTAATCCAGCGCGAGTATCTTCTTTATAGAATGTATAATATACACCGGCATCTTGAACCGATCCACGGCTCCAACCGTGCTTCGTCATCTTACCAAACAGCGAACGACCATTCATCTCAATACCAGCAAACCTCTCCACAGTAACTTCCTCATTTTCCTCAACCTGAAATACTTCACGGTCAATTTGCGGAAATGGCTGAGTCACCTCATAGTCATCTAGCTGTTCCTTCCATAATTCCCGTTCCTCTTCGGACAATTCTAGCGGATGGATTAAACCAATAACGGTATCTGGCGTAAGTTCATGCTCTTCTTCCTCAATCGTATTGAATGTGCCATCCTCCATATAGCGGAACATCGCAAGCAACTTCCCTTCCTTATACTCACCCCAAATAAGGGAGATAGCAAACTGCTGCATGATTGGATTTTCTACAAACAGAGACTGCCATGTATTTTGTGACCAATAGCGATTAAGAGAAAGCGCTGTTTCAAGACGCTGAGTTTGCATCGTAATCATACCTCGAAGCTGTTTCTTTATAGAAGATAACTCCGCCTTAGCCCTTTCCGCTTTTTCCGCATCATCTTTTGCATTTGGTTTCGGAAGCGACTTCAGTCGTTTCCCCTCTTCTGTCTTTAATTCGATTTTCAAGTTAGGAGTTAAATAGGCAGTAAACGTCCTGCTTCCGTAATCAATTGTCTTTTCACCACGTTTATTAAAACCAAGGTGTGGAACAAGTTGATCTTCTAACTCTTCTTCTGTAATACCACGCGTTTTAGCAGCGAGATTCAGCGCTTCTTTCGCAGCATTACGCACTTGCTTATGTTTATACTTAAATGACATCGCATGAATAGACATAAGTCCAATATGTGACGGGGACAACGCTAGCGCCTGAACAGCTGCAGCAGCAATAGCTCCGCGCATGCCGAGTGCCCACTCATCAATCTGCTTTTTGAGCTGCATCGCCATTTCATCATCACTATACATACCATATAGCGAAAGAATACCGCGTTTCTTCGATTCCGCGCCTTGCGAAACCCATAGCTGATAGATTGCTTGTATATTTTCCTTCAAGTCTTGTTCATTAAGGGTAGCGCTAATCGCTTCTGCTACTTCCTTCTTCTCAATAACAGAATCTGATATATACTGCTGAAAATATGCAAGTGGAATCATTGCATCTGCAATTGTTTCGGAATCCCGAAGACGAATTTGTGGTTCAAATTCGAGCCACTGCACAAGTGCATTCCTTTTTTGCAGCGTTAAAATACGTGCGCAAAGAGCTTCTATATTTCCTGATGCTCCTTCTAAGTCTCCATCGCTAAGCAATGGAGCAAATTTCTCCATCAAAGAAGCATTTTTCTTTTCTTGTAAAGCCTCTTGTACAAGCTTTGTATATTTTTCAGATTTATAGTATAAAAGTGTTTGCATTACATTTTCGCGTACAACTTTCTTTCTATGATTCAATTCCTTTGCTACATCTTCTGCAGCTTCCGTATCTTTTGTAAGAAGTTCAACTGCAGCGATACGTACCTTTTTAGAAGAATCCCCAAGACTTTGAATAAGAAGATCACGTGTCTGAACCGCGTTATCCTTTGTCAACTCATCCAAAATAAAAATTCGTTCATCTGCAGAATACTCCGCGAAGTTCTCCGTTACATATGTCCGTTCTTTTACAAACGAACGAACGAGTGCCTCCGTCGCCTTATCTCGCTTCTCACTATGCCCGAAAGCTTGTTCAATGGAATAAGAAACGAGTTTCTCCATCGATAAACCGTAGGAAATCAGATCTTCTAGCACCTGTTCTGGTGAGTTCTCCATCGCAGCATACCGCTGCAGCAGTTCGTATAAACTATAGTGATAGCTGTAATTTCTCCCAAGTTGAAGCGTAAGAGCCGCTTCTCTCTTTGCTGCTTCCTCTATATCCCAAAGTAATGCAATTTCTAAAACAGGCATTCTCCAGTAATTATTTCTATACTTCGAACTTTCGAATAGTTGCTTCATATCCTCAAATGATACATTGCCTAATAAATAGTCACGATATGTACCACGTACGTCAGATGATTTCGTTTGAAGGACAACCGTTAAAAACTCTTCACGTACTCTGTTTCTATGTAACTCGTACCCTTTTTCCGCTAAAAGCATTGATACAAAAAGGTAATGACTTTTACTTACATATTGCAGTGTACGCTTCACAAATTCCGGTTGCTCTTCCACCATACGAAACAACAATTGGTATTCATATACGCGATCAAAATCAACAATACCTAACTGATGCTGCGCAAGGCGATATGCGAAAAACCTTTCCTCTGAAATACCAAATTGCTCACACAAATCTCGGGTTGTTTCATACAATTGTGCATAAAAACCTTTTGTTTTTTTGTAATTTCCAGACTGTTCAAGAGTATGGCTGACATGTGAAATTGCATAATTCATAAAATTTTTAGTAGAGCACTTCATTAACAATTCCATATATCTTCTTGCAACATCCGAATGCGGATATATACGAAAGATTTGCTGCCAAGTAAAATCAGGTAAAGACCCACCAGCTAATACCTTACTAACAGATTCACCTCGAACGTACCTTTTGGCTGCTTCAATCTTCTCTTCTGCTCCGCTTAACCTCAATATATACTCCGCTTGCTCTTGCAATTCATCTTCCAGTAAAGAACGATAAGGTAGAAATCTCTCATAATCTGAATCTAACATAACGAGAAGTAAAAGTAATTTTTGCTGTCCTGTTATAACTTGTAACTGCTCTTCTATATATTTCGGATTCTCCTTTATTAATTGTCTAAGAAAAACATCCGCTTCATTTACAGAACGTGAAAGATTCGTTAAATACTTACATGCACATACTACAAGTCTATCGAATGAAAGACCGCTTTTTTCGAAATAAACCTTTATATCTGGAAAACTCATATATGAAAAACGCACGAGAAGAACATTCAACAGTTGATCCTCTAGCAAATGATAAAATAACCGAAAAAACCCAGAATCTTGCTTATACGTTTTCCTAAAATCATTCATAAACTGCCAAGAAAAATCACTACGCTTATTTTCGCGAATCGTCGTTTGTTCTATATGTTTTAAAACTTCTTCATCTCTCGTCTGCAAGTAACGCAACGCTAATTCTTCTTGTTCCCCTGTTATATTAAGATGTTGAAACAACTGATATGTACTGACTGCCATCTTCACTGCCTCCCTAGTTCTTTTATGAATTCATCGTTATATCATTTATATATACTAATACCTATTCTCTCACAAATCCGAAATTTCAGATACGAAAATTCGGAATATATTTACATTATTAGTATATCATATCAATTCGGATGCGAACATATGTTTCTTTTAAAAAATTCATATTAATTTAAAACAATCATTGAAAATTTGGTTTAGAGATAAACAAAGTAAGTAATGTATGTTTTTATGATAGATAAGTACCAATTTTGGAGAAAGTATATTGAAGGGTTCTGGTACAAAGATAAAATAAAAGAGAATATAGCGCATATATTTCTAGCGGAATTGTATTTTATGCTGTTAGTCCAAACAATTGATGGATGAATTTTTTCTGGTTTTGAACATACTGATCACGTCCTTTTTTAGAGTACTAGCATCAGTATGTCCAAGTTTAAGATATAACTTCCATATATTTCTATTTTTTTGCACAAGAACCTATTTGTTTGACTTATCACGAATCGTATCGGTGATGGATAAGTCTTTTACATTCACACGGGAAATGGAGAGATCACGATTAAGGACATAAGCGCGTTCTCCGTCCTGGCTAAAGACAATGGCTTGCCGGGGTTCTGTGAAATCACCGATTGTCTTAATCACATGGTTATCAGAGACGTTGATCACATCGATAGTATTGTCCGCCTTGCTGCTTGCAAAAAGCAGTTTACCATCGGGCGACAAGGCTGCACCATATGGCTCACGTCCAACTTTTACCTCGTTAACGATTTGTCCTAGAGAGATGTCCACCACGGAAATGCTGTCACGACCGCTGTTTGCAGCATACAATGTTTGACCATCGGCAGTCACGGAGATTCCACGAATCATAGAGAAACCAATAATCTCACGTACGATGTTCTTAGTCGCTACATCAACTACGGACACCTTATCTCCTTTAAAGTTTGTTACAAACACATATTTTCCATCCGGAGAGACTGTAATACCTTGGCGTGGTTGGGAGAAACCAGTGATGACTGCAGTCGGTTTGCGTTTCTCAAGGTCTATAACGGTTACAGAACTATGTGCCTGATTGTTCACGTACAGCGTCTTTCCATCAGGGCTGACACTGGTGCCGAATGCACCTGGACCGACTACGACTTCATCCTTTAAGGTTAGGCTTTTTGCGTTGTAGAATCGTAAAGTGCCTAGCGTACTGTCCGAGACAACAAATTCTGAACCATTGTTAACGAACACGATGTTTCTCGGTGTAACAAAGCCATCGATTTTCTTGCGTAAAGTACCTTTAGCAAGGTCATAAATACGGATGGATTGTTCGCGACTATCTGAAACAATCGCAATCTGCTCATCGGGACTTATAGCGAGGGAGTTGTTAGTGATACTTCCATCGAAGCTCTCCTTTACCATAGAGCTTTTATTTTCAGTAAATGAAGCAAAAATGGCAGTCGGAAAAATAATAACAAACATCAAAGCTACAACCAATACACCTTTAAATTTCATTTTTTTTAACATTTCTTCACCTCATTAATTTTTTTCACATGATAAATCTTCAAGATACATGAATAACTTTCATAGGTACACGCAAAATCAGCAGGTAAACAGGGTGTTTGAATCTTTGCAAATATACTTACTATACGTTTTTTGATTCCCTCCTATTGTAATCGTATCTGAATTTTTATCCCTTCGTTCTATGTAAACGTACAGATGGACAAATTGGTTTGAATATTATAAAAAAATAAATTTGATGATTAAAAATAATTACATGTTTTATAAAGAGTACCACCACATCACTATCTAGCTAACAAAAGTAAATACCCCAAAACGAAAAATAGAGCTGACTTCTCAAAGTAACTAACTGTAGAGAAAGAAAAGTTTCATTTTTGAGGTACTTCAAAATCTTAGCTTGATGGACATGTATGGTGACCTCTATAAGAAAAAGTTTTAAAGTTTGTTTCTATACTTAAATATTCGGAGTTTTGATTATTGGAGTGGAAGTCGTAAAGCTGCCGTGAAGGTAATCGTCATACTTTTTCCTTACATATAAAAAAGTCCTTCACTTGACTAGAAAAATCAAGTAAAGGACTGTTCGTCTTATTTATTTTATTTAATTCCATCAGCAAGCTTTCCATATTGACGCTTATGCATCCAAGTTAATGTACCAATTGTTCCAAGTGATAACAGAACAATGAAGATCATTAAAATACCTGCGTTTTGCCACATATAACTGAAGTCTCCGCTTGAAATCACTGCTTTAAATCCTGATACAGAATATGTCATCGGGAACCATGCGTTAAAGATTTGCAGCGGTTTCGGAATTAACTCCAGTGGGAATGTACCCGCACTTGTTGTTAATTGTATAATCAATGTCAAGATTGCAATAAAACGTCCTGCATCGCTGAAAGCTGTTACTAAAAATTGAACTATCGCAATAAACGATAAACTTGTAATAATACTAAACAATATGAAGTATGGGACACTTTGTACTTCAACACCTAACCAAAACAGTAACACTGCGTCTGCCACAAGTGCTTGCATCACACCAACGGCAAGTAGTACACCAAACTTACTAATAAACCAGCTAAATCCTGATTTCGGTATACCAACTGTTTCGCGTAATGGGAACACGATAGATAATAACAATGCCCCAACGAATAAACCAAGAGATAAGAAGTACGGCGTAAAGCCTGTTCCGTAGTTTGGAACCTCTGTTACTTTCTCAGTTTCCACTTTCACAGGACTCGCGAACATGTCATATTTGTTTTCGTCACCTTTTGTTTCACTTGTTTTCTCAGCGCCTTCGCCAAGTTTTGTTGCTAGTTCTTTTGAACCGTCATTTGCTTCGCCAAGACCGTTTGTTACTTTGCCAGAACCGTCTGCTAACTGGCTAATACCGTCTGCCATTTGTTTTGAACCAGAAGATAATTCACCTAAACCACCTGCTAGTTGGTTTGAGCCTGTATATAACTGACCTAATCCACCTGTTAATTGATTGGAGCCTGTATATAACTGACCTAGACCTGCTGTTGCTTTACTAGACAGTTGATTTAAACCGCTATTTAAACCACTTGCACCTTTTGATGCTTCTCCTAATTTCTCACCAAACACTTCGAAATTCGTTACAAATGACTGTTGACCTTCTGCTAATTTACCGGCGCCAGCAACAAGCTGCTGTTGACCATTTTGTAATTGATCAACACCATTTTGAAGCGCTACCTGACCAGCATGAATCGCATTTGCGCCACCGGCAAGATTTGTAGCACCGCCTTTAATTTCATCTGTTTTTCCAGCAAGTCCTTTCACACCTTGTGACACTTGTTCTGTACCTGCTGCCACACCTTTGCTACCTGCTTCTAATTGTTGAACAGTTGCTTGTAATTGTTGTTTCGCTTCACCATCAGGTAGATTTTTGATTTGTTCATTTAAAGCAACTAAACCGTTCGCAACGTCTTGAGCGCTTTTTGCTGTTTTATCAGCGCCACCACTTAACTCATTTGCTTTTTGTTGCCACTTTGTTGCACCCTGCGCTAACTCGGAAGCACCTGTGCTAAGATTTTCAGTTCCTTTTGTTAAATCTGGCAATTTCTTTTGCATTTCTTGAACGCCAGCTGATGATTTTTCTAAACCACCATGTAAATCATTAATACCTTTTTGAATTTCTTTTGCTCCACCATCTAACTTTCCTTGTCCTTCTTGAAATTGAACAAGCCCATCTGCTAGCTGTTTAGAACCGCCTGATAATTGCCCTAAACCGCTTTGAAACTCTCCTTTTGGATCGACAAACTGTCCTAAACCTCCCGTAATTTGCTGGGAGCCAGTTATTGATTTTCCTAAGCCGCCCTCGATTTGCTGAGATCCACTTAATAGTTTTCCAACACCCGTTTGCATTTCACCAGTCTTACTATTTATCTTATTCAATCCATCTGTTACTTTCCCAGAACCGTCTTTTAATTTCCCTGTGCCATCATAAATCTTACCAGCACCTTCACTCGCATCCGCAAAGCCTTTAGAAACATCTTGTAATGAATCAAACATTGTTTCAGCATATGTTTTTGTTACTGCAGCTGAAACTTCTCCTTTAATTTTTTCAATAGCTGATCCACCAATTTGTGAAGATAAGAAGTTTAAGCTTTCATTTGGAATGTACTCTAGTTCTGATTTTTTTGGGTTTGCATCCATCAATGTTGTTGTATTTTTCGAGAAATCTTTTGGAATGCGAATCGTCATGTAGTATTTGCGATCATCCATTCCTTTTTTTGCTGTTTTCTCGCTGACAAACTCCCATTTGAAGCCCTCTCCCTCTTTTTCTTTCAAATTATTAACAAGTTCTTTGCCGGCTTCAATCGGTTTTCCATTGTACACTACACTTTCATCAAGGTTTACAATTGCAACTGGTAAATCCTCTAATTGATCATATGGATCCCAAAACGCCCATAAAAACATACCAGCGTACAATACTGGAATAAATAAGACTGCAATAATTGGAATTAAGATTTTTTTGTTTTTCATAATGGTAGCAAACTCTTTTCCAAGCAGTTTCAATCCTCGCATTGTTTACTCCTCCTCCTAAATAATTGACCACTTTGTTCATATAGTCAATTTTTGCAAAAAAAAGAAGAAAATAACGAACAATTCATCTTCTCGTATATGTTTGTATTTTCTTACATTTCCTCCCCCACTGACACATGACCGAATTATTCAATTGGTCATATTTTATAATAATAAGAGGATTATCTCATTTTGACAATCCTTTTAATAAATATAATTCAAAAAGTTTAGCAATATGCTCTTTTTCTAACGGTTCATGGTGTTTTTCCCAATCAAAAATAAGAGCTACATACAAACGAACCATAATAAATGCTGTAATTTCTGGATCACATTCCATAATTTCACCTTTAGCAATGGCATCTTCAAGACACGATTTAACAAACGTAATAATTGTAGCATCCAGTTGCTTCATCACATCTTGCACTTCTTTTGTTCCCATATCTCGCTCTTCTTGAATAAGCTTAATCATAAGTTGATGATCTTTTCGAAACTCTAAAATACTATATAAAGTACTATGTACGTTTTCAAAAAATGGTGCATTTGAATCGATAGTCATTTCTGCTACTTGCTTCATTTCTGTAATCAAATTAAAAATGATTTCACCAAACAATTCTTCTTTATTTTTGAAAAACGTATAAATCGTTCCCTTCCCAACATTCGCTAACTTTGCAACTTGGTCCATTGTTGTTGCCTTATAGCCAAACGTTGAAAAAGAATTTGTTGCAGCTTCAATAATAGAATGTTTTCGATCTACTGCCACATCTCCACCTCCAAATGACCTTTTGGACAATATAGTCAATAAGTTCGTTTTTGATATTATCACGGTTCCCCATTGTTTACAAGTCCTATCATTTTATTTATTTCCAACAAGAAAAGACATTCCAAATATGGAATGCCCTCTATTATTTTATAAAACTATTCACTTAAATTTATTTTCTTAATATAACATCTGACACTCTAAAATATTCTAATTAAACTAATCACTCATTTAACAAAATAAATTTGTTAATTACATAACGCTCGTCTTACTTTTCTAGCGAAATGTAGTGGATCATCAACGTCTTCGATATTAATGTAAATCAAATTGGGATTATCACATAACCACTCATTGTGTATAGACGAAACGATTATTCCTTGTTTAATAATTGCAGCAACAAATTCTGTAACTTCCTTTTGTAAGAGCGCTACCCGCCCTAGACATAATGCTCGTCCAGTTTTATTATCTCGTGATTCAAATGAGAAGGAAGTTGTTACTCTAAAACGTTTTCCTAAGATTGTAGCTTGTATTTCATCCCGATTTATCGTTGCCACACATTTCCCGCCGGCGAATCCTTCTTGTCCGCCGATAATTCTTGCAAATTGTTGACAAATTGATTCATCATTACATGCCATACCTTAAATCCCCCCTTTTACTATTAGGATATGAATTCATACATATGTCTGAAACGGTAATGAATCTATTCTATTATAAAAAAGATGATGGCAATCTACCGAAAGCTATTAACTCAATTATTCTTGATCGTATGAATTGTTATCAGAGTTTAAATGGTGCAGAATTTTTATTTTATGCTTAATGGGCATCGGAGACTGAAAGCAAAACTCAGCTATTATATGGTAAGACATTTTTAAAGAGCATAAAAAAGACACCCTAAGGTGCCATCCTCCAACGTGAGAATCGTATCTATGTATGGAGAAATTTAGAAAAGACAAATACAAAAGAGAAGATGCTAACTATAATTTATAGAACTCTTATGTCATGAATTACTTACATATTTCCTTATTTACCGGAAGAAGAATCCCAGTTACATTACTTTCTGATCAGTCTCGTTAAAGCCATCCCAATAAATCCAGCACCCATCCCTATTAGCCATCCAGCATGAGTATCACCTAATATAGATCCCACTCCTCCGCCAAGAAACATGCAGCCAACGAATACTAATCCTCCAATTCCCCAATTCGGCCGTTCCATAGTTCAATCACATCCTTTCCATAAAACATATGCGATTAGCTACCTAAACTTTCTTGCATTGGATGGTTAATTATCTTGCTTAGGTTTAGAACTATCAGAAAATTCAAAATCTCTCTTTTTTATATAGACCAGTCATTTGCTACATTTCTTTTTACATATATTTTTTAAAAGAAGGTTTCCATTCTGATAAATCCTGATAAACAAACGTTATATTGTCACATATCTCCTCTGCAACCTCGTACAAATGTTTTATATCATTAGCCGTAAATAATATACATCCTTTGCGCTGAGTACTATCCACAATATTTGGTATGGTGTCGCCCTCTTTTACTAATAGATCAATTAATACGACCTCGGATATGTTAGCTAACCCTTTATACTTGATTTCTTTTAAGCAACCTGGTTTTGGAATTAAGCTTAAAGACATAGCTTGACATTTTGAAGGTACACATCTAAATTCATCTATATTCTCAGTAGCTAATGCATCATAATAGTATCCAAATTGAGATATGCCAGTTGTTAGTTCCACCATCTTCCAGATGTTGCCGCCACCTATTCTAACTTGAGACTCTATGATTATTGGCTTATTTTGTTTGTCTAACTTTATTTCTGTATGAGTAATGCCATTTTCCATTTGCATGTCGTCCAAAAATAGCATTACTTTTTCCATAATTAATTGTTTTTGAGATTCATCTATAGGTGCCGGCATAATAGTATAGTTTATTATAAACGTATCTTCTTTAAATACTTCAGCTGATATCGCTAGTATAGAATGTTTTTTGTTATACGAAACGGTTTCAACCGTATAAACTACATCACCTTCAATGTACTCTTCCACTAAAACAGGTAGTTCAATACCATTTTTTTTAATAAATACCTCTACGTCATCTCCCGTGTCTAGCTTAGATACACCTTTACCACCTGCGCCAATCGAGGGCTTTATTATAATACTATCTTTTTTGTTCAAAAATTCATTAATATCTTTAATGTTATTGCAAACTGTCGAATCTATCGAAAAGTCTTTACCTGCTAGCATTTCACGCATCATGTCTTTATTGCGAGTTATCATATTAGCATTGTAAGAAGGCCCTTTAACATTAAAAATCTTTGCAATTATGCAAGCTGTATCTAATGCTGTTTCGTTGAAAGATACAACCACATCAAAGGGTTTCTCTTTGAATAATTCTTCAGCATAGTATATAGACAAGGGTATGTTTGTCGTGTCTAATTCTTTTTTATAGAAACATTTTCCTAAGATAGTCCCATCAAAATATATGTGTTTAGCGTACGATCCTATGTACGAAACAGTATAGCCACTGTCTAATGCATCTTGTATAGGCTTTGTCCATCCCCCTATAAATAAAATGTGTGTTTTATTTTCTATGTCAGTTCCTTTTAATACCTTATGCATCATAATCATCTCCTCTAAAATGAACTCGTATATTCAATATCATTTCCTTTTGATACACCTCGTCTTAACAACGCCACTAAACACAATGTTGTTCCGAATCCCCCTATAAATAACGTAGTTTGAAGCCCAAATATAGAAATTAAAAATGCACTAGCAAAACTTCCTAATGCCCAAGCTCCCCAATTCAGCGTACGCTGTACAGCATTGACTCGGCCTAGCATGTGATTTGGTGAGGCAAGTTGTCGTATAGTTGCAGCGTAAGGGCCAAATACACCTTCTCCCATACCATGTATGATACTTGCGGCTACTATTCCGTAAACTGTTCCCATATATCCCATTATCGGTATAAAAGCCAAACCGGTAACTGATACAGTGGCACTATAAATAAGCATTTTTGTATTATTAATTTGTTGACTTTTTTTCATGAGTATCGTATTACCTATTAAAAATCCCACCGCTGCTGAACCTACAACAAATCCTATTTCAATTTCAGATAGACCCATTACCTTATAAAGGAATATTACTAAAATGCTATTTAATATGTATTTAAAAAAACCATAAACAGCACCACATGTCACAATTGGTTCCAATACAGGGTGTTTTTTGAAATATACCAAACCTTCATATATGTTTTGGTATATAGATTTTAAATTTACGTCTTTTAAAGAACCTTCTGTATGTGGTTTAAACTTTGAAATAAATAATACAAACATAAAACAAAGAAAATACGTTACTGCGTCAACAGTGAATGAGCCTGTTAATCCAACTAGAGTAATGACGATTCCAGCAAGCATAGGACCAATTACTATAGAAAGAGACTCCGAAAGTGCTAGTTGAGCATTTCCTTTTTTTAAGTTGTCTTTATCTGTTAGTATTTCTGGTAAGAAAGAAGGAATGGCAATGTTGTAAAATGTGGTGAATATTCCATTTAAAAACATGATAAATACCAGTAAAGGGAACGTTATAATATTTGTTACAGTCAGTATGAATACTGATAAAAACAATACTCCTTGACATAAACTACAAATTAACAAGACATTTTTCCTATGAAAAATGTCTATTAAAGCACCGGCTACTAACCCAAAAATTAGGTATGGGACGAATATAACCCCGCGAATCATAGCGGCATTTGCTTCACTTGTTTGTAACACCTCTAATGCAAAAAGCGGCAAAGCTACTATTGTAAACTGAGTACCTAATAAACTTATAGACTGTCCTAGCCAAAGCTTGTGAAAATTAAAACGTTTGCTATCTTTCATAATATCCCCCCATTAAATTCATATTTATAAATTATCAAGTTAACGATATAAATAAGAACAGGAAAAACCTATCTTTCAACTAATGTCTGTACCACATAAAAATTCGAAGCCTAATATAAAAGCGATTTTAGTTTCAAAATGAAGACTTGATCTTTAAAACTCTCTTGGCTAATGAAAAGCTCATCTTCCGAAAAATAATTCCGCATTCGTTTATAACCAATTGAAATACGGATGGAATTTACTTGTAAAAATCAGTTTATGAATTAGTTTGTTTCGAATTCATTTTCCGATCGTATGTCACTTTGAATCACCTCCAGACTCAGTATAACCTTGAAGGTACGCTGTTGTACGCATTTTGGAATGTAACAGCAAGATAACAAAGTTACAATGACAAGTTGTGATGTAATTATACGTAATCAAATTCGCACGACTGGAGAAAAACCTGTGAATCTAAGGTATCAAGTTTGAATTCAACACGTCACAACTATACACTTGGATTGGACCGATACTTTTATAGCGGTGATATATCAAGTACTCCTTTCCTATGATTCTTCAGAAAGAATAGCGTATTTTTTCATATTAGATGCTATTTTGTTTTGTTAGCTTGATAGCAATGTAGTGGTCCCACTTTTAAAATAGTAGAGTAGAAACATGAAAAAACTCCTAACAAATTTTGTTAGGAGTTTTTTAAAATATGCGATATTCATTATCGATTATTATTGACTATTTGAACACTTATTTTTTCATCTCAATCTCTTGCCACTTTGTTTCTTATAAGCAATAAACTGTTGTCTTCAAACAAAAACACCTCTATTGCATTTGCACTTAGTATGCGAATGCAAGAGGTGTTTTTTCATGTACCATCAGGTAAGATTTCCTGCTTTGTTTATTCGTTTAAGTTATTGATACGTAGCTATTTTCTAGTACACGATAACTGGATCATACGTGCTCAAACTATCATAAACAGTTTTTGCAACATTAGGAAGAAGGTTAACACACCCACCTGATCCTCCTGTTAAATAGGCATTATTTGCCCAGTCTTTTCGCCAGCCGGCATCATGGAATCCTTGACCGCTATTTGTGAATGGAACCCAGTAATCTACTTGAACTGCATAATCAGCTTTCCCTACTGCGCTACCTCTTAGCGTGTATGGTGTTCGTTTGTATAGGACGTACCACACACCTGGTGATGTATCTTCACCTGTGCTATGTTTACCAGTTACTACATTTGTTGTAACGACTAATTTCCCATCTTTATAAATCCAAATTTGTTGATCTGCAATCGAAACTTCTGCATACGTATCTCCGATGCCATTATTCGATGTTGTTTCATAACCGATACCTTCTTTATCCCAGCCATTCCCGTGAATATTAGAAGCAGATAGCGATTTTTCGCCTTTCTCAAAGGCTTGCCCAACTTGTTTTGTCTCTTTTTCAACATCTAATGCCCAGCCGTATCCTTGTCCTTTTACTGATATGACCGAACCAGAATGTGTTTTAAAAGCGAAGTCTTTATTTAATGTCGATTTCGCATTATTAATTTCAGCAATCTTTTTCTTAATATCGCTCGCATCGATTGTAACTTTCATATCCTTTGACATGGATGCATTTTGAATTAAATCTTTCGCTTTTAAAGGATACACTTCATTCTGCACTTTATATTCAACGGACTGCCCAAGAAGATTCTGTAGTGCTTTCTCTTCTTTTTTGATAATCGGATCGTCTTCTTTAATAGGCTGTATGTATGCAGACTTCAAATGAATTTCGCTTTTATATTTCTGCTTGTCGTAATCTTTCAGTAGACTAGTAACGTCATACTGTTTTCCTTCAACGCTTTTCGAGATAACAACTTTTCCCTGTTCAAGCTTCGCCATAGCATCTTGAGGCGCTTTTAATTCTTTATTCATAGAGATGAGCTTTTCTTCTACAAGTTTTTTCATCGTTTCACTACGATACTGATCTGCCTCTTCTGGTAGCAATGAATAATTTTTTTCCTTTGCAGAAGGGAAAAATGTCCACTGGCTTTTTAATAGTTTCTCAACTTGCGGCAAATCTTTTTCCGTAAGTTCCGTTTTTGTATCTTTTTCATCTAAAATTTGCTGTTGATCGACATAGACTTTATTTGCTAGTCCAGAAGTTTTTAATTTCTGCATTGCCTGATCAGCACTCAGACCACCGACTTTTGTGTCGTTAATCATAACATTTGAATTGAAATGCGTTGCCTGATAATAACTCATTCCCCCAATGAGAAGTGCAATTATACCAATACCCGCTGCGATTAGCTTCCAATTTGTAAAACGTTTTCTTGATCTTACCCGTTTCTTATCCACTTCTTCAACTGATTCATTTACTTGATTGTTGTTCATCAATCTTTCCCCCGTATACATTAACGTCAATCGATTTTAAACCAAAACCATTGACTAGTGTACCTGATTTCCTCTGAAATTTCATTATTTTTTACTAGATTTTATCGCATTAAATTGATAAATTTTAGATTTTTAATAGATTGATACATAAAGTGAAAATTTAATCAGTGGATGTCTTCTCCATCCCCCACCAATTATTTGCTTTCACCAATCGGACTGCCCGCAAATAGCGGGATAAAAAAGGAGAATAGTATATATTTTTTCATTAATTCACACTTTGAACACGACCAATTTGCCCATCTTGTAATCGAACTTTAATTCCGTACGGATGTGTTTCACTATTTGTTAAAATATCTTTCACAACACCGCTTACAGTTTTACTATAGTCATTATCCAATTGAATAACTACATGTGAACCAACTGAAATTTGTGATCTTGTTGGTTTCCCACCTGTTGCTTGTGTTGTTTTTTCTTGTTTTTGTGTGCTCGCTTGTTGCATTGACTGCTGTTGCTGAACCTTCTGCTCTTCTTGTTTACGTTTTTCTTCCTCTACTCTTTGCTGTTCTGCTTGCTTACGCTTCTCTTCCTCTATTCTTTGTTGCTCTTCTTGCTTACGCTTCTCTTCCTCTACTCTTTGTTGNNGCTTACGTTTTTCTTCCTCTGCTACTTTTTTACCTTCATCCATTTTTTCCTCATCTATTTTTTGCTCATCTGTTGCTGCTTTTAATTTTTCTTCATCACCTTTACAAGCACTTAAAGCAACTACACACAAGCTCATAAGTACAAATAATAACAATTTCTTTAACATTAAAAAATCCTCCTATATATACATTACAAATCAATAACTTTCATAGTATAACAAAAGTATATGTATTCCTTTGTCATAATTTGTCGTATATATTTTTTTCCCGGAGGAAGCCAAAAAGTTAAGTTCCATATACTGTTATTCAAATAATTTCTCATCAGTAATAATCTCAACCAAAACGGCTGCGTTTTTTTCTGTTAATTGAGCATACCGATTATCCCCCGCCATTATTTCCACTTTATCCTTATTAGGGCTAATCCAAATATTATATACCACAGCTTTCGCCTCTATTTTCGGATTTTCAAACTGAAAAATAAATCGGTAATCTGGTAAACGAGACATGTCCACTTTTCTATTTTCAAAATGAGTATCATTTAATATTTTCTTTACTTGCCGAACTTGCTTATTTTCTGTAACTACCTTCAAATCTTCATATGTATCACTATCAACACGTTTTTGCACTTCGATTCTTTGTTCTTCATTTCCTAGTATATTTGAACAGCCGGTTACTTCAAATAAACAAATCATAATGAAGACTAAAAATAATTTTCTAATTCGCATATCGTTCTCCGCCTTTAGTGTATATAAAAGTTCACTTCCATTCTGATCTTTCTTTTAAAATGTGAAAGACAAATAAACTCCATAGGCTACAAATAAAATTAATAGAATAGAAATGCTGAGTACCGTATATATGATCCATTTCAAATTTGAACTCATATAATCTCCCCTCCCACTTCCTGATAATTCCATTATATAAAAAAAGCATTGGATACCCAATGCTTTTTCACGCTTACGCAAATAGAGAAGTATTCACATATAAAGCTGGCGAGCCACCTGAATGTACGAATAAAATGTTGTCTTCTTTATTAAATTTACCTTTTCTAATTAAGTCGATTAGTCCCGCTACTGCTTTACCTGTGTACACTGGATCAAGTAAAATACCTTCAGTTTTCGCAAGTAACTGAACTGCTTCTACCATTTCCGCTGTTGGTAACGCGTAACCAGGTCCTACATATTCATCAAAACATGTAACAGCGTCACGTGAAATAAAGTTTGGAATACCAACGTGAGCTGAAGTTTCATCTACAAGTTTTGCTACTTTCTCTTCTTGCTCCGCTTTTCCTCTACTTACGTTAATTACGATTACAGGAATCTGGCTTTGCGTTCCGGAAAAACCAGTAATTAAACCAGCGTGCATACCAGCGCTACCGCTTACGCAAACAACTGAACTGAAATCAATTCCTTGTTCAAATGATTGCGCCATAATTTCTTGCGCACAAGCAACGTATCCCATTGCGCCAGTAGGATTCGATCCACCAACTGGTATTACATATGGTGTATTACCCTTTTCACTCACTTCGTTCGCTACTTTTTGCATCTCTTCCATCAGGTCTGCTCCGTTCGGTACAACAATTACGTTTTCAGCACCTAATAAGTGATATAAGAAATAGTTACCGTTAAAGTCTCGCTTCTCTTCTGGCTCAAGTCCTTCCTCTAATACAAGGATACATTTCATTTTTTCTTTTACCGCAGCCGCAAGAGTTAAACGGCAATGGTTAGACTGAATACCGCCTGCTGTAATTAACGTATCTGCACCTTTTTCCTGTGCGTCCGCAACTAGAAACTCTAACTTTCTCGTCTTATTACCACCAGCTGTTAAACCAAGTAAATCATCTCGTTTAAAATAAATAGTTGGGCCACCAAGTGCTTCAGAAAAGTTGTTTAACTTTTCAATTGGTGTATATGACTCTGTATATTTTTTTCTCGGGAATTTAGCTAAATTCATCAATGACGCTCCTTTTGTACTTCTTTCACAATATATGTAACGATACTATTATTACATGGAAAAATGATGAAGTCATCTTTCTGAATTGAAAATGTATTGAATGTCAGTTCGGTAAATGCAATTACATGAATGATTTTAACTTCAATACGGTACATGAAATTTACATGAACGATTTTTTCAATATATCGTTCATAACTTGGAATATATCAACGATTCGACATAAAATGTCGATTTACCGACAAATACGATAAAACAAAAAGAGCCCTATCTCATTAGATGGGCCCTCTTCCTATTACTTATTTACCGAAAAACGAAGTAGCTGTGTTAATCCCGGCTGTAAATTCATTTCTCCTTTATGACGGACGTAAACGATTTTGTCCCCATCAAATTTCGGAGGATTTCCTGAATTGTACGTATGCCACTCATTCGTTCCTTCTATAGAGTACTCCATGTATTCTGTTGCACCGACGATTACGTTTTTACTGTCATCTGCTGTAACATTTGGTGCCATTTGTGCAATTTTCGAATCGCTAATTAATAGTTTCTTAATATCCTTATCACGTTTATAATCGTAAGCTGTTACTACTACATCGTTACCGTATGCTTTGATTTGTAATCCTTGTTTAAATGAATATCCATCCGGAGCAGTTTTCTCTCCGCCATTCGGTCCAGCCGACATCCAGCCAGTTTCAATTCCGCCCGTATTTACAACTGTAAATCCTTTTTCATCTCCGCCTGCAATTTTCTTTTTACCAGCCCAGTCTGGTAAGTTTAAATCCCAATGCGTATGACTCGTAAAGAAAACGACCTGCGGATAGTCTTTTAATATATCGTACAATTTATCGACGTTTAAATAGTCTTGTAAATATGGTGATTGTCTTGATCCAGACACAGTATCAGGTAAAACGTGATGAGAGAAAATGAAAATTGGCTTATTTTTATCTTTTTGGCTGTACTCCTCTAAATTTTGTTTTAACCAACCTAGTTGCTCATCACTCATATATACTTCGTCCCACATTTTTGAGTCGTGGTATTTCATATATTTTTCAGTTCCTAAAAATAGAAGCGGATAACCGTCTAATTCTTTTTTATGATATACCTTTTCTTGCCCACTAAATTTCAGGTAGCGGTTAAATAGTGTTTCCTCAGTAACACCATTTGGCCATGTACTTTGAGAAAGTTGCCCATCCGCCGTCCATTTACCAGCGTAAAACTCATGATTCCCAACTGTGGACCATACATTTCCCGGGAGTTTATTTTTGTTTAACACACGCTTAACATCATCATATTGTGACTGCTGTCCAGTTGACGTTATATCCCCATTCATAATAAGTGCTCTAGAGAGTGGCGTCACTTTGTTCATATCTTTTAACACATGATCAAAATCCCCTAAATCCCCTTGGATATCACTAATAACGTTAAAAGTTGTAGCTGATTTTCGAATTTGCTCTTTCCCTTCCGCATGTGCTGAAAATGTCGGTAATAACGCCGTCATAACAGCTAATGAAGCAACTGCCTTTTTCATACAAATTCTCCCCCTAATAGTAGAATGTTCAAACTGACATGTTCTGCTTTCTCTTAGATGCTTGTCCAATTCACATTATAGGCGGAGATTGTAAAGATTGATTGGTTAAAAAATGAAGTGTTTTTTAAGGGATTTTGTCTTTTTTACACGCCCCATTTAACAAGTAACACTAATTTTTCTATTAACCTACTAATATTAACTGAATGTAAATTTATACGATAAATCACCTCGCTTAATATGTTGTGTTTTAATTTCCTTTACACAATTTCAATAAAGTACTTTACCATTTTAAATTCTCTCCATTAAATTCAGATGAAATCATATTTAAATAAGTAAAAAACGCTATTCTTTTCGTAAGAATAGCGTTTTTTACTCTTAGGTAGTTAATATTTTAAAGTTAATGGATGTGTAGCGATATCCCTATCAGCAATCTTTATATTAACAGTTATGCGTAACTTCTAACTCATTATTAGCATAGATTGTTCCGTAAGTAGCACAAAGTAACATTCCGCCACAAACCTCACTACTCACTTGAAAGTTTATGTTATCTTCAAATGTATTTATACTATTAGCTCTAATTGTATCTACAAGTTTTTTGAAATCAAGAACTGGTAAATATTTTGTTATAATTTCATAGCTGGATAAATTATCTTCATTGTTATATGCATTATATTCCTGAATTTCTCTATAAATCGGACTTGGACTATACGGATCATGTTGCAATTGTCCATTTTTATCTTCGAATTTTTTTATTTCTTCTTTTACTATATAATCTGGATAATCTTCACTACTTTCATTTTCATCACCAAATTCCCAAAATGGATATTCTATGTCACATAAGTGCGTTATAACCCACATTAGAAATTGCTCATTTATAAACCCCACATTTGTTTCTAACTCTTTGAATCTATTACCATAATATTTTGTAGCCTTTTCTATCTTCTCTTCTTGAGGCATAGTATCCGTCGCCCCTGTTATATCGCATCCATCTAAATCTATAAAAATGCTATTGAATTTACCTAAAATGCCTAAATCAACAGTTTTATTCCAGTAGGCTTCACCATTTCTATCGATTGTTATCATAATATCCTCCATTCGTACATAACTTGCCTCTCATTAATCCTCAATTTCTATTCCAGCTTGTTTTAATGGTTCTAATACTTTTGGATAGCACAGTGAAATATATTCCACTGTTTTTAAATTTTTCAGATTCTGAAACCCTTCAACAGATATAACATCAAATAAACTGTCTTCGCCATCCCAATCAGGTTTTAAAATATGATAAATTTCATTCCCTCCATCAAAGCAAAGGGATTCAACCTTTTCCAAATCACTTATTTCTAAAGTTAACTCTTCTAAAAAATCTCTGATTTCAACAATTGGTCCAGCTCCTGCATACCATTCAAAATTATTCGTATGCTTATCTATTAAGTCTTTCAATTCTTTTAGAAATAGTGGCTCTTTATCTAATAAAGCTTCAATTACCACTAACTTAAAATTAAAATCTTGAAACATTTCAACCTTTTCCATTTTAACTTCCTCCTATATTGCCCCTGCCCTAGGGTTTTAATCTAACATGCACTACATCTGTACAATAACCATTTCAATCGTTAATCTCACTTCAGATAAAATCTCAAACAGTTTCATCGTATGTAAATAGCCGGATTCAACAAACATTAGACAGCTTGTCGCACATCCATCAACTTAGTTCTTAGCTTTCATGTTAACCCTTACCCCTTAGAACTACAAAAAAGGACATATCTAAGTATATAACTGCTAGAAAGATATATGCTTTCACATGTTTTTGGTTAAATTTGGTTGTCCGAATATTATTTTATAATGAAAAAAGTAGTACGTCAAAATTACTTTAAGAAAATTCTAAAAAGAGCGATTTATCAATTCTATACATAATTAAATTTCTACTGTTGCTACATGCAAAGTTAAATCTGTTACTTTTATAAAAATACATAAAACAAAAATAGAGATTCCTTTATAAGAGTACGGTTACTCCTTGTCCTTGCTCATGGTACAATTAAGGTAATCGAGGGATAGCATGGAGTAAATTGTATGTTACAATTGGTATTGCAATGAACAAAACAAATTTCTATGAAATTATTTATAATGAATATAAATTCATATTGGAGCTGAAACACATGGATTATATAAGTTATTTAAGAAATATGGTTGGACATGAAAAAGTAATTATGGTAGTTGCAGGTTGTTTTGTATTGAACGAAAAGAATGAAGTACTTCTGCAATTACGATCTGATAATGGGAAGTGGGGACACCCTGGCGGCTTTATGGAATTCGGCGAAACAGTTGAAGATACAGCAAGGAGAGAAGTATTTGAAGAAACTGGTTTAAAACTAGGAAAACTTGAATTCTTTAATGTGTATTCCGGAAAAAAATACGAAAGAACTCTATCAAACGGTGATCAAGTTTCCTTAGTGAAATTGACTTATATTTGCAGAGATTTTCATGGAATATTACATACTGATAACGAAGAAAGCTTACAACTAAAGTTTTTCCCCTTAGATAACTTGCCTGAACTCTGGCAGAATCAACAAGAAGTTTTGGACGATTTGTTGGAGTTTATGGAAATAAAGAACTAATTTTCATAGCGAACAAAAAAAGAGACATATGGTTACGCACACTTAAATATTAATTTTGTCAAATGTAAATTGACCAGTATATATGGGATCCCGCTATATGTCCATCTCTTCGCAGGAATACGCTATTCTTTCTGTAGAATCATAGAAAGAATAGCGTTTTTTTAGTGTAAAACCTTAAATTTATAGCAATGTAACGTTATCATCATGTAGTCGTTTGATAACATTATACTTTCCATCACTACATCTCTTTTCCTTATTTCCTATAAAAAAAGACACAGAGATTTCTCCCCATGCCTACTTGTAACTTTAAAAGTTAACTACTGTATATTTTTATTGCGCTCTAATTGGTTTTGAATTCCTGACCTATCAATTTGAATCCAATACTCTGCAATTTTTCCATCTTCTACTCTATACACTGCACTTGCCATTTGAATGATTGGGAGTCCTGTAGGTTGATATCCATCGATTTCTCCTACATGCATACCTACTTGTTTCCAACGTACATATACTTTACTTCCTTGTTCTAAAAATTCTTGAATTTCTAAAGAAAAATTACCATATACTTCAATCATCTCTCTTACATGTTCCGCATAATCTTCAGGTGTTCTGCAAACTGTTTGTTCTTCTTCAGATACAATTTGATGTGCCAATACTTTTTCTGCCATTAATTGATTTGAATAATCAGGATTATTTCCTGAACGTACTTCTTCAAAAAACTTTCTAACAATTTGTTCTGGCGTCATTTAAAAACCCCCTTATTAAGAAATCCAGTGCTAATCATATTATAGTTTATTTTAATCTACCTATTAAAGTAAACTGATTCGTATATACAATAAAAAGACAAAATCTCTTCTTTCTTAAAATATCCCAATTGTTCCTCCTAAAAATTCACAATATTAATTATCTACTTCTTCACCGCATGCACATACTGCACCGTCTCAAAAGCTTTCAAATAATCATTTCTTCCTTCAAAATATAATGTATTTATGTCCTCTGGTGATAAATGCTCATAAATGAGTAAGCCCGACTTCTCTAACAATCCTTCCATTTCGCGATAAGAATAACATGACTTCATCGGTTCTCCGCCTACCGCAGCCATTTTCACCATGTTTTCAACTCGATTGGACAATCCCTTTTCCGTAAATAAGTTTTCATCGGGATAATCGAAAACGATAGAACTCCCCTCTGGAACCATCTCGAATAAACATTCTATTAAACTAGCAAGTTCCTCTTTCTTTAAATAGTACGTAACACCTAAAAGGCTAAAGAAAGTTTTTTTCTTTTCGAACCCTTCATTACGTAACTGTTCATAGGAAAATCCTTTCGTAAAATCCATTGAAACAAAATGAAGGTGATTTGGAACTTCAAGTTTTGCTTCTTTTATTCTTTCCTGCTTAAACCGTTGCGTAGAAGGATGATCTACTTCAAATATTTCTATTTTATTTTCTAATTCTGGGTGTCTAAAACTGAACGTGTCTAAGCCCGCCCCCAGTATGACGTATTGCTTTGCTCCCAGTGTCATTTCATGTAGTAATACTCTTTCACAATATGCTGCACGTGCTAACGGTGTTGGTGATAACTGCACTTGTGTAATCCATTTTAATATTTCTTTCGGATTGTTTTGAAACTGCTGTGCAATGTCTTTATTGAAAAAATGTATCCCTTGAACCATGTTCGTTTCAATATCATGACGTTCTTTTTGTGAAATGAACTCTTTGGCGATATAATCGTCAAAAATTTTAGGACTATCAAACTCACTATGATACGCCCTTCCAAAAGCTGATACTAACGACGTTATACTTGCTTCACCTTTTTTCACGCACATACACTCCTTCATTTTCACAACAAAAATAGGGTTCCCCTGGCCAGGAGAACCCTATTATACACGCTATTTTTGTATTGGTAAATTATAGCATAAATAAGTTTTTTTGTCAAGTTTCCAGCTCGCTATTACTCCAACAATTTGTGTATTCCCTAGCAGGAATATTTCGATTTTCACCGAATATTCCTGATGAAAACAATACAAATGGAGGTCATTATGAAAAGGTTCGTAATCATTACAGTAGGAAAAACCCACAGCGGAAAAACTACATTTGCAAAGGAACTAGAAAAAGAGTTACCACACTCTTTCATTATGGATCAAGATAACCAAGCTGAATTTATTAACACGTATTATGAAAAATTGCAGCCAACAGATGGACCGAATACATTAAAACACAGACTTTCTAAATTCATTGTTGATTATGCAAAAGAATATACAAATTTACATCTTATTATTTGTAACTCCAATCGCAGTAAAAGCGGGAGATTATATTTACTAAACGAAGTATTTCCACAAAACGAATATGTACGTATATTAGTACATTTTGACATCCCTAGTGATGTTATTTATGAAAGAGTGGCTCGTAGTAAACGAAGCACAACTATTTTTAGGGGTAACTATTCTAGCTTCAAAGAAGTACTCCATCGCCAACAAGCTGAATCACTGCATGAAGATGTAGTAGACCCTGTAGAAAATGAAGCTGATTATTTGTTTGTTATTCACGACAGTAAGGATGTAAATTCTACTATAGAAGAAATTGTTCATCTCGCTGAAGGTTCATCCCCTCCCCCTAAATAATAGATTTTAAACATTACATAATGATAGATTATTATGCAAATAATTCCTCTAAGCGCCGAACATGGTATATAATGATATAATAATCTGCTTTTATATGCTCAATTTTACACAATGGAATTCATCCATAGGAAAGAGGTACAAAATATGAAAACAAAACAAACAATCGCTGCGTCTACACTAGCTTTAGCAATGATTGCTGGCGCAAACTCGGCTCATGCGGAAGTAAATGAGGCTACTCCTCAGCAAAGCGCAGGAGATCGATTAGCTGAAATTAAGCAACATAAACAAGAGGTAGATGCAAAGTTGCAGCAGCACAAAGAAAATGTGGATCAAACGTTACAAGAACTTAACCAAGTTAAGCAAACTGTCGATGAAAAAGCGAATGAACTACATGAACATAAACAAGTTGCTGATGAAAAAATCAACGAAATTAAACAACATAAACAAGAGTTAGATGCAAAGCTTCAGCAAGACAAACAAATCGCCGATGAGAAAATTGCTGAAGTTAAAGAGCATAAACAAGCTATCGATACAAAGGTTAATGAGATTAAAGAACATAAACAAACTGTCGATGAAAAAGTGAATGAAATAAAGCAACATAAAGAGAACATCGATCAGAAGGTTACTGAACTGAAGGAAGTAAAAAAACATGCGGATGAAACATTAGCTGAGTTAAAGAAGGCGAAACAAACTGCTGAGGATAAACTTGCTGAGTTAAAAGAAAATAAGCCGAATACTGGTAACACGTTAGAAGAACTGAAGAAAATTAAAGGTAATTTAGATAGTCTTTCCGCTAACTTAGAACTAGCTAAACAAGATGTACAAAATAAACTTGCTGAGTTACAAAAAGCGAGACAAGACTTAGAAAATAAATTAAATGAAATTAAGCAATCTAAACAAACTGTTTCAGATGATTTAACACAGAAAAAGCTAGACTTAGACATTAAAATAAACGATTTTAAACATACTGAGAAAAAAATTGATGACAATTTAGCTGAGTTACATACAACGCAGCAAAATGTAGATAACAAAATTACTGAAGTATCACAACCTAAACCAACGACAGCGGATAATAACAATACTACTGTTCCAGCAAAAAACAATGCTAGAGAACTTCCTAACGCTGGTAGTGAGCAATCAAGTAATATGGCTTTAGGAATGTTATCTATTCTAGGTGGACTTTTATTAGTAACACGCAATAAAATTAAAACGTTATTCTCAAAATAATGCTATTATAACTATCTTAAATTATTAATAAAAAGGACAACAGCGTTTATATATACTGTTGTCCTTTTTCATTGTTTAATTTTGTATTAACTGTCCATCTCTAAGCGTCAATATACGATCACATACATCAAGCATTCTTTCATCATGTGTAATCATAATTGCTGCTTTTTGACTTTCTTTCACTTCACGTTTCATCATTTCTACGACTTCACGTGCGCGTTTTGAGTCTAAGCTTGCCGTTGGTTCATCTGCTAATATTAAATCTGGGTTGTTCATGAACGCACGAGCGATTGCGACCCTTTGTTTTTCCCCACCAGATAGTTGATTTGGATAATGATTTTTTCTTTCTCCTAATCCAAATGCTGCTAATAAGTGATTCGCACGCTGTTCAGATTCTTGTTTGTTATCTTTTTTAAGCTTTGCAATGTATAGTAATTGCTCTTTTACATTTAAATATGGAACGAGATTTGCGAATTGGAAAATGAAGCCGATTTTTTTCAAACGAATGTCTGTCATTTCCTTTTCTGATAACTTCGTAATATTTTGCTCACGAATGTAAATATCCCCTTTTGATGGTGAGAGTAATGCACCCGCGATTGATAATAACGTACTTTTCCCTGATCCAGAAGGACCGACGATTCCGATAAACTCTCCAGCTTTCACATCAAGCGATATCGGATGAAGGGCTGTTACTTCAGTATTCCCTTCTCCGTACACTTTACTTACATTGTCTAATTTTAATAATGAAGTCATTACATCCCGCCTCCAATTGCTTCTAATGCATCAACTTTTAATACTTGATATAACGAAATAAGTGTTCCTAAAATACTAATTACGATAAAGATTGCTGCATATTGTGCAATCATCGGTGTTGTTAATAAGAATGGCATACCTGCTGGTAAAATTTGTTCTAATCCTTGTACAAGAACGATGCTAATTATCATCGCCACAACTGATAAGAATAACGCCTGTACAACTAAGCTATTTGCTAAATAAGTGTTCTTTGTACCAATTGCCTTTAATACACCTAATTGCTGTGTTTTTTGTAATGTAATTACGTAGAAGAATACGCCAATTAGTAACGCAGCGATAACAAGTAAGAACGCAATGATCATCGTTAATGTTCCTTGTTCTTCTTTAAATCCTGGAATACTTTGTAATACTTCTTTTTTGTCGATAACATGTGCATTTTTAATTTCTTTATCTGTATTAAGTGCAATTGCACTATAATCTTTTTGGTTTGGTTGTGAAATAGCGCTCCATACGTCTTCATTTACATAAACGACTGGTGTATGGCTAAACATTTGATTTTTCGTAAATCCAACGATTTTAAATTCTTTCTTTGAAACAGGATCAATAATTGTATCCCCAATATCGATTCCTTTTTCTTTAATTGATTCATCAGCAACCATTTCGTTGTTTGCTGTACCTAATTTCTCACCTTCTACAATTTTCGGTTCTAAAAATGAATCGCGTTCACTTGAGAAAATAGCAACATCAACTTTTTTCGAACTACCTTTCTTTTCATAAGTTGAATTTTTCACACGAAACGGAACGGCCTCTTTCTCGCCTACTTGATTTACTACGTTATCTACCTCATCTTGCTTAATTTGTGAACGAAGTAATTTATTTTCCGCATCATCTGCTAAAACGAACTTATTTGCCTCCATATTTTGAATCGATGAAGCATTATCATATGATAATCCATTTGCTAATCCTGAAATCACAAGGACTAAAAATGATAATAACACCATAATAAGTCCGATTAATCCGTATCTTAATTTTGATTGTTTTAATTCACGCAGAGCTAAAAACATTTCGCTCGCTCCTTTCTCTTACTTTCTATGCACTTATAATAAAAAAGAAATATGAACGGAAGATGAACAGAAGATCAAAAAATAAAGATTAAATTTTCTGAAAGTATTGAAAACAAATAGAATCCTTGATACAATTCAGTCAAATAATATTGACCGAGTAATTTTATTTAAGGAGTTGATCATTTTGAAGCCCATGTTAACACTCACTACTTATAGCCAACTAAAAGCAATAAGCGATCCACTACGTGTCGAAATGATGATGCGTCTATGTGAACGTCCTTATACAGGACAATTACTATCTGAGAAATTCGGCATTTCAAGGGCGAAAATTCATTATCATTTAAAAGAATTAGAGAAGAATGGTTTTATAGAAATCGTATATACAGAAGAAAAAAATGGCATCGTTCAAAAATTTTATCAATCTGTCGCTAGAGGCTTTACCCCTGCCGCAGAGTTATTACCTCATCTAGAAATATTAAGTGAATCAAGTCGCCAAATCTTTTTACAAATGACGGAGACAACGAAAAGCCATATTCTCGCTGCACCAGAAGAAGCTTTTACATTACGAAAAATAAGCGAAGACCCAGCTGAGTGGAATTACGTTTCATCCTGCTGGGAGTTTGATGCCACGCCAGAACAATTTCAAGTGTGGGTGAAAAAATTTTATGAATTAATGTATGAATTAGATGAGATCACAAAAGACGCGGAAAAAGATCCAAATAGTAAATCCTACTACATTTCAACTACTGCACTACAAATCGATGAAAAAGCAATGCAGCGGTTTGTGAAAAAAGAAGAAAAATCGTAATTCGATTTTTTTTTACATAAACGGTCAATTTTATTTTACCGATTAAAATTTTTATAAAGGAGTAGATAAAGTGGACGTATTAAAAAACAGGAATTTCCTCTTATTATTTTTAGGGAGAATTTTTACAAACATAGGAGATAGTTTGTATTACGTAGCGGCTATGTGGCTCGTATATAAGCTGAGTGGTAATCCTTTTTATTCTGGATTAGCTGGTTTCCTTACATTATTACCTTCAGCACTTCAATTTCTTACTGGTCCATTCGTTGATAGGTGGCCAATTAAAAACACCCTCGTTATCACACAAGTTTTGCAATGCATTCTTATTTTAATCATTCCAATTACATACTACTTCGACCTATTAACAGTCCAACTACTACTCATCATTATGCCCATCGTAGCCTTTATCGAACAATTCGCCTATCCCGCACAATCGAAAGCTTTACCACTTCTACTGCATAAAACACAATTATTAAAAGGAAACTCACTCTTTTCATTTGCATATCAAGGTATTGATTTAATTTGTACGACTCTTTCTGGAATATTAGTAGCACTATTTGGCGCAATTACTTTATATGTGATCGACTCCTTTACATTTGCGATTACTGCCCTTTTGTTCTTTTCATTAAAAATGCCGAAACAAACCGAAACAGGTGCGGCACTTTCAACTAAGCAATATTTCTCTGATTTAAAAGAAGGTTTTTCAATCGTCTTTCGTTCCTTAATGGGCGTCTTCTTAATTGGTTCAGTTGTCGCTAATTTTTCAATCGGTATGACGATGGCAATACTCCCTTCTTTCGCTGATTCTTTAGGCGGTGTGAAATTATATGGTTTCTATTTAGCCGCTATATCAGCTGGTAGTTTAATTGGAGCATTATTCAGTTCATGGGTTGGTAAACGTCATGTTGGCCGTGTTTCCATTATTAGCTTTGCAGCAGGCGCTTTCTTTTGGTTTCTCTCTACGGTTGTACCGTTTCAATGGTTATCCATTTTCTTATTCGGCATAGCTTGGATACCAATTGGTGCGACCAACATATTATTTGCGACAATTAGTCAAATTGTAATTCCAAATCAATATATTGGACGCATCAACTCTGTCATGCGAAGTATGGGTACAATTGCGATGCCGCTTGGTTCTTTAATTGGCGGATACACTGCGAACGTATTTAGTAGCCAACTCATTTTCGCGCTCGCTAGCATCGGGATTTTATTTATTTCTCTCGTATGGTTACTTCATCCGAAATTACGGGCATTGCCGAAAGCTGATGAAATTACAGCAGATACTTTTGGAGTGCGGTTTAAGGAAGAACGTGGGAAAGGTGCGGCTTTATAGCAAACAAACATAACCCCGTTCTAAATTTAGAACGGGGTTATGCTCGGATGTAAGTTTTATTCAATAATAACGCTCTTTAATAGAACGAACTAGAACGTTCTATCAACGATTTGCTGGCCATGCCCCCTGCATTTTCCTTAATTGAATAATTTGGCCCGTATGATAAGCATCATGAAGCATGATGTCCAATAATTTCCCCTCAAGTGAATTTTGCTCAAGCTCTTTTTCAGAAATTGCACTCAACACCTGTCTTAAATTACGTTGAGCATTTTCAGAACGTTCAACGACTTTCTTCCATTCTTTCTCATCATTAGATTGATTGGTAAGATAGAAGGTTTCACCACCATCGAGATTATTTGTCCATTCACGACCTTCCAAGTTTGCAGCAAGTCGCTCTTTGTAATAAGTGAGATGATTAACGTTCTCCCAAATGGTATTCGTTACCTCTCCAGATGGTTTCCACATAGCCTGTTCGGCTGTAAGTCCCTCTATAGCATGTTTAAACGGTGCGTACCAACTCTCTTTATCGAATGTTGAATCTAGTGCGTTTAATAACAAGTCAACTCGTTTCAAAATAATCTCCCCCTAAATAGTTACAGTTCTCATCAGACCCTTATAACTCTGTAGGGATTCTACATTTTCAAATAAACTTCCTGCTAATCTCACTCCATAAAACTCGTCCGACTATGTAATTAAAATGACTCACATTTTTTCACTTTACACGTAGACTAACGAACAAAAAAGAAGAGGCTGTTCCAAAAACAGCCTCTTCCCTTACATCTATTTCGGAAGCTCAACCCGAACGGTCGTCCCTTCCCCTTTCTTGCTATATACCGAAACGGTTCCTTGATGCAGTTCAACGATTTTCTGTACGATCGATAATCCTAAGCCACTACCTTCTACGTTTCTTGCCCTTGCTGTATCCACTTTATAAAAACGATCAAAAATACGGTCCATTTCTTCTTTCTCCATACCGATTCCATTATCTGATATAGAAATTACAATACTGGACTCTAACTCTTCCACAACAAACTCAATTGTCCCAGCATCGTTTGAGAACTTAATACTATTCGTAAAAATATTACTCCATACTTGATGAAGTAAGTTTTCATCACCTTGTATTGTAATGTCCGGCACATCAAACTCAACGGCGATATCTTTCTCACGCCATTTCCATTCGAGCATAAAAATGACGTCTTTAATTTGCTTTTGTAAATTGAATTCTTTGATCTGTAATACTTTCTCTTCTTTATCTAAAGAAGCTAGCGTAAGTAACTGTTTACATAAACTAGACATCCGCTTACTTTCGCCCTCAATAATTTTCAAGTAACGTTTTCTTTCCTCTTCACTCATATTCTCCGATTGTAATGTTTTCGAAAAACCTTGTATCGAAGAAAGCGGTGATTGAAATTCATGAGAAACGTTAGAAACGAACTCTTGTCTCATTTCATCTAATTCTTTAATACTTTTCGTCATCTTTTGAAAATTAGTTGCTAGCGTACCAATTTCATCTTTTCGATTTTCATCTAATTCAATATCATATTCACCACTTGCAATCTTTTGAGTCGCTTTCGTAAATGTTCGAATTGGACGAACGATATAACCTGCTGCAATTGCTATAAAAATGATACTTAATAGCACGATAAACACAAGTAATACCGCTAAGAAAATTCGCATCTCGCCAAATTGGTTCTGAATGTCAGGACGAATAAATAAAGCGTACTGTTTATCACCATGTTGCACTGGTACACCGACGCTATTAATTAATTCATTATCGAAGAAACCTGTAATAAATAGGCGAGTCGGATATGTGGAAACGCCATTAAACGTTTCGCCATGCAATACTTTCTGAACAGTATCATCACTTATTGTCGTCTTACGAAACGCATTGCCGATACGCCTTCCATTCTTTTGGTCATCGACAATATAAATTTCATATCCTAATTTTGCAATAGACTGTAAGTATGCCTCTTTATTCTCTTCACTTTGCTTTTCATATAATGATTTTACTTCCTCAGCATACGTTAAAATCTTTTCACTGTTATACGGTTTTAGCTTTACTTGATAGTACACATTTGTTAATAAAAAGCCGATAATACTACTCAGTAGCATAATACCAACCGTCATAAAAACAAATCTAGAATATAATGATTTCATCTTATTTCAACTCCAACTTATAACCGAGTCCGCGTACTGTTTTAATTTGAAAATCATCTGTTCGTTTTGTGAAACGATCTCTCAGTCTCTTCACATGAACGTCGACTGTTCGTTCGTCTCCTTCAAAATCTATTCCCCACACTAACTCAATTAATTCTTCTCTTGAAAATGTTCTTCCAGGATAACTAGCAAGTTGCGATAATAATTCAAATTCCTTTAATGGAAGCAAAATCGTTTGACCGTTACATTTTACTTCAACACCTTTACGATCAATTGTCGTTCCGTGCAACGTAATAATATCAGCACTCAGCATTTGATAACGGCGCAATAACGCTTTCATACGGAATATCACTTCAGCTGGTTCAAATGGTTTTACAATATAATCATCCGTACCAGAAAGGAATCCTTTTTCTTTATCCACTAACTGATCTTTTGCAGTTAATAAAATAACCGGTATATCATGATACTTTCTGATTTCTTCACATAACGTATAGCCATCCACAAACGGCATCATAATGTCCACTATCGCAAGATGAATATTTTCCTTCTCTAACACGCCTTGCGCTACCTTTCCATCTTCAGCCTCAAAAACTTTAAACCCTTCTTTTTGTAAATGGTAATGTAATAACTCTCTAATATGCTTATCATCATCAGCTAATAAAATATGTATCATCTTCATTAAACCCTCTCTCGTTCATCCTTCTACATTCTTACATTAAGAAACAATTGGTTTTTTTGCAAGAAAAAGAAAAACAAAATACTATAAAATAGTTGTTTTGTATAAGAGTTGATACATAATCCCCTACAACCCAACATTTTACGATAAATAAAAAGAATCTATTTTGAAAAAAGATTATTCAAAATAGATTCTCACATTTTAGTATTAAGATTATTTTAATCAAAAACAATTGTTAACTCTTATTAAGCCTTAGTAATATCAACAAATCCTTCTCCGAACACATCACGAACATCGTGTATAGCGATGAAAGCAGTAGGATCCGTAGTTTGAACAATCCGCTTTAGCTTCACTACTTCTTGCTTATTAATAACAATATAAAGAATTTCCTTCGGAGTTTTCGTGTAATAACCATGACCTGAGTACACAGTAACCCCTCTGTCCATTAAGGTAGTCACCTTTTTGGCAATTTCATTCGGGTTATCAGAAATAATCGTAATAGCCTTTTTCGGATTCAAACCTTCAATTACAAATTCCATTACTTTCGTTCCTACATATAGCATAATAATTGTCAGCATTAGTTTTTCTGCACCAATGATGAAATAAGATGAGAACGCAACGATTAAATCGAAGAACAATAGACCATAGCTAATGCTCCAACCTAAATACTTATGCGTCATTCTCGCTAAAATGGTAGTACCTGCAGTTGTTCCGCCAACGCGAATGATTAGACCGATACCACACCCTACAAATATTCCGCCGAAAATGGCATTTACAAGCATTTCATCCGAAGTAATGTACCAGCCCTCTGTCAAATGAAGAAATAGCGAGTTAGTAACTACAGCAATGATCGTATAAATTGTTGTGATTTTATTCAAAAATTTGTATCCAACTATTAATAAAATCGCATTTAAAATTAAGTTGACTAAACCTGGTGACCATTCAAATAAATAGTACGTAATGATCGTGATACCTGTTACCCCGCCCTCACCGAACTCGTTCGGGATAACAAACAAATTCACACCTAGCGCAAAAAGGAATGCACCAATAATAATAAAAATAATGTCTGTCGTTCGTTTTTTCATACAGTACCTCACTTCTTATGTAAATATTTATTCTGCCATAAACTCTCACTATTATATCGTGGAATATTCAAATCGAACAGTAGTCTATTTTTATTTTAATTAAAATTCATTCTAAATCTGTATGGCATAAAAAAAGTGCTGTAACTTTATTTATTATGTACTGCAAGTACAGTTTTGATTTCACATGCCATGCTTGCTTAACATTATAGATTATTCCATATTCAGCAATAAGGCGATGTTCTTGAATCTCAGCAGGTATATCGGTTCATGATGCAGAAACTAATGTCACATACAATGTTTTTTAACTATACAGTTTGTATAATCGTAGTCCATTACATAATGTAGGAGCGGAATTAAAATGTTAATAAAACCAAAAAGATTACAAGCAGGAGATATTGTGGCGACAGTAAGTGCTTCGTGGGGAGGCGCAGGTGATGCTAAGCTACGATGGCGGTATGAGCAAGGAGTAAAAAGATTAGAAGAAGTTTTCGGTCTTACCGTTATCCCAATGCCGAATAGTTTAAAAGGTAGCGAATACCTTTATAACAACCCAGAAGCTCGTGCGGAAGATTTAATGACTGCATTTAAAGATACACGCGTGAAAGCAATTATTACGAATATTGGCGGAGACGATAGCATCCGTTTGCTTCCTTATATAGATTTTAATGTGATACGTGACAACCCCAAAATTTTTATGGGGTACTCTGACGATACCGTTTCACATTTACTTTGTCATAAAGCAGGTATTTCTTCTTTTTACGGTCCAGCAATTTTAACCGATTTTGCTGAAAATGTGGAGATGGATCCATATACGATTGAGATGGTGAATCGTACTCTCTTTTCAAATGAGATGATTGGCGAAATTCAATCAGCTAATGAATGGACGAGCGAGCGGTTGGAATGGCTAGAAATAAATAAGAATACAAGGCGTACAATGCAGCAGAATAATGGATGCGAGGTCCTTCAAGGCTCTACCACTGTGCAAGGGCGTTTAATTGGTGGTTGTATAGAAGTACTCGAATTTGTAAAAGGAACGGAACTTTGGCCTGAGAAAAAACATTGGGAGAATAGTATCCTTTTCTTTGAAACATCTGAAGAACATCCAGAACCAAGTTATATAAAATATTGGTTACGAAACTATGCAGCGCAAGGCATTCTGCAAAAAGCAAAGGGAATCATTTTTGGTAAACCAAAAGACGAACAATATTACGAAGAATATAAACATGAAATACTGAAAGTTATGAAGGAATATACCTTAGAAGATTTGCCGATTCTTTATAATTTAAATTTTGGTCATACTGAACCAAAGTTTATTTTACCTTACGGCGCGATGGCAGAAATTGATTGTGAAAATAGATCTTTCTCTATTTTAGAAAGTGGCGTGGAGTGAAAATTTAAATAAGTAGAGCCTTAAGTTTTATAATTATGGTTCCTGATCCTACAGAAAGAATAGCATCTTTTATTAGCTGGATAACGATATGGCGGCACTCAAATAAATAAAAACACTTCTATGAGATATGACAGTGAATTGGTACTTTTTAAATGATACGGAGATTACTTACCTAATAATAAAGGGGGATTTACGTGTATGGAAGTAACATTTACAGTAAGTAAATGGGATGAAAAACTAATCGATGATACTAGAAAAGATTTCCCTATTAATATTGCCCATGTTGAATATGATATTGATGGTGAATTAAAAGGAAAAGCTTTTGTTGAATACTTATTATATTATTTAGACTCAAATATAAATGATGGTCACTTGGCTACTGCTAAAATTTCTGGATTTTTACACTTTGAAGGAATTTATAAGGGGCAAGAAGGAACATTTACAGCTATAGAGCAAGGAATATTCGATAAAGGAATTTAGATTCCCCAGGAACAATTATCAAAGCTACCGGTAACTTAGAAAGTCTGAGAGGGTCCTATAATTATCAGTTTACAGGTCAAACCAGTAAACTAATTTTAGAGTTTGAATTTCAGCAAAATATCCTATAATTTAGTGGAAAGGACATTCCTTGTAATACTAGGAATGTCCTTTTTGTTAACGAGCTTATTCACCTATTCATTACTTTTCCTACTAACTAAAGAATAATCCCCGAAAAACTCCCCTTCATTACTTCCTTTTCTAGTTGATTTCTACATGTAAACGTCGTAATAATTTTCGTGCGATTTTTTTCATCTAGTTCAAATTGTTCAATGGTTACGTCACAACGAATTGTATCACCGCTAAAAACAGGACGCAAAAATTCAAAATCCATTTTGCGAGCTAGTACGTTATAATCACCACCAATTTTTGTAGGCAGCGTTGATGTTAAAAGTCCTTGTACAACAAATCTCCCCTGCTCATCTGGTGTAACATGATGAACTCCTTCATCTTTAGACACCTCTGTAAATAACGCAACATCCTCTTTTGTAAACGTTCGCTCAAAGGTGATTTTCTCCCCTACTTGCAATTTCATTGATACCCCTCCTCAATTTCCTTTCTTAAATAAGAAAAACCGAAACTAAAAATCAGTTCGGTTTTTCAAACTAAAGAAGTCTATATTTACTTTAACGAATGAACAAACAACCCACTGCGCAGTTTCGGTTCGAACCACGTTGATTTTGGTGGCATGACTTCCCCAGCATCTGCGATTGCTAATAAATCTTCCATTGACGTTGGATATAATGCGAATGCCGCTTTATATGCACCGCTGTTCACAAGACGTTCTAGTTCTTCTAGCCCGCGGATTCCGCCGACAAAATCAATACGGGAATCAGAGCGCGGATCATGTATTTCAAGTACTTGGCTTAATAAATGATCTTGCAAGATAGATACATCTAAACCTCTCACAAGATCGTTCGCATCAAACGTTTCCTCTTTCACAGTAAGCTTATACCACTTCTCGTTTATATACATGCCAAATGATTTTGGCTCATTTGGTTTATACGGAGAAACATTTGCTTCTTCCACATAAAAATATTGCGCAATTTGCTTTAAAAACTGTTCCTCTGATAAGCCATTCAAATCTTTTACAACTCGGTTATAGTCCCAAATTGATAATTCATCGTGAGGGAATAAAACGGATAAGAAGAAGTTAAATTCCTCTTCTCCTGTGTAATTCGGATATTGTTCTCTTCGCATAAGTCCAACTTTTGCAGCTGATGCGGAACGATGATGTCCATCTGCAATGTACAAGTTCGGAATGTCTTCAAATGCGTTTACTAAAGTCGTAATTACTTCTTCATCTGCAATCTTCCATGCAACATGTCTAACGCCGTCTTCTGCTGTAAATGTATAGATTGGCGCATGTTCTTCCTTCCAGCTGCTAATTAGGCGTTTCACTTCATCTTTCGTACGGTACGTTAAAAAGATAGGACCCGTATTTGCGTCACACACATCAACGTGGCGAATACGATCTAGTTCTTTTTCATGACGCGTTCTCTCATGTTTTTTTATTGTGTCATCTTCATACTCATCAATCGATGTACAAACAACAAGGCCTGACTGCGTTCTTCCTTGCATCGTCAGCTCATAAATGTATAGTGCCGGCTCTTCATCTTGAATGAATACTTCTTCTCGTATAAATTGCTTTAAATTTTCACCCGCTTTTTCATATACACGATCATCGTATGGTGAAAGTGCCGGATCTAAGTCGATTTCTGCTTTATCAACGTGTAAAAAAGAATACGGATTTCCTTTTACAACTTCTCTTGCTTCTTCACTATTTAATACGTCATACGGTAAAGCTGCAACTTGCAATGCTTTACCTTCTACTGGACGAATGGCCCGAAACGGTCGGATTTTTGCCAAATTCCTCTCTCCTTTACACAATCATTCGAACGGCTACAACACCTGTAATTTTGCTTATATTTTCCACAATATTCTCTTTTATTATATCATCAATTCCGTTATCAATATCAATCATTGTGTACGCCCAAGAATGTTTACTACGATTAATCATATCTGCAATATTAATATGATGTTCAGCTAAACATCCTGAAATTTGTCCTACCATGTTCGGTACATTTTGATGCATAATTGTAATTCGTTTCTTACCGATATACGGCAGTTCTACGTTTGGATAGTTTACTGAATTACGAATATTTCCTGTCTCTAAATATTCACGTAATTGACGAGCTGCCATGACCGCACAATTTTCTTCCGATTCAGACGTAGATGCACCAAGGTGAGGTGTCGCTGTTACATTCTTCATCTTTATAACATTTTCATTTGGGAAGTCAGTTACGTAATGTGCAATAATCTCTTCTTCTAACGCTTTTTGAAGAGCCTTTTCATCTACAAGTTCTCCTCTAGAGAAATTGAATAGACGCATTCCTTTTTTCATCGTCTCTATAGCGTGTTCACCAATAATCCCCTTCGTTTGGTTCGTAAGAGGAATATGCAGTGTAATATAATCACATGTTGCAAAAATTTCATCTAGGCTAAACGCTCTTTGCACATGTGTAGAAAGACGCCAAGCTGTTTCAACTGAAATGTAAGGATCGTATCCGACAACGTCCATTCCTAACGCTAATGCATCATTTGCCACTAAAGCACCGATTGCGCCAAGGCCGATAACCCCTAGACGCTTCCCGGCAATTTCTGATCCAACAAATTGTTTTTTTCCTGATTCAACAAGCTGAGGTACTTCCTCACCCTCTAAATTTTTCGTCCAGCTTACTCCATTAATAATGTTACGTGAAGACATAATAAGACTCGCGATGATAAGTTCCTTTACTGCGTTTGCATTTGCCCCTGGTGTGTTAAATACTACAATTCCCTTTTCTGTACATCGATCTACAGGAATATTATTTACACCAGCACCAGCTCTTGCAATTGCCTTTAAATCTTTTGAAAACTCTTCTTGATGTAAAGAATAGCTACGAAGTAAAATACCGTCTGGGTGATCAATGCGATCCCCTACTTCATAACGCTCTCCGCCAAGGACTTGCAAACCTTTTTCCGCAATTTGATTTAACGTTTGAACACGAAACATATCTCCATCTCCCTACCTATTTTCAAGCTCAAATTCTTTCATATAATTTACTAATTGCTCTACACCTTCCACTGGCATCGCATTGTAAATACTAGCGCGCATACCGCCGACTGAGCGATGTCCTTTTAGCGTAACGAAACCACGTTCCTTCGCTTTTTGTAAAAACTGATTGTTAAGCTCTTCTGACGGTGTTGTAAACGGTATGTTCATAAGTGATCGATACGTAGGATCAACTGGTGAAGTAAACAATTTAGATTCATCTAAAAAATGATAAAGAAGTGACGATTTCATTCTGTTTTGTTCTTCAATCGCAGATACCCCGCCTTGCTCTTTCAACCACTCTAGTACAAGTTTTGTTACGTAAATACTAAAGGATGGCGGTGTATTATATAAGGAGTTATTTTTACTGTAAGTTTCATAGTTTAACATTGTCGGACAAGAACGGTCTGCCCCGCCAATTAAATCTTTTTTTATAATCGCAATCGTTAAACCAGCTGGTCCTAAATTCTTTTGCGCTCCCGCATATATAAGACCAAACTTCGAAACATCATATCGTTCTGATAAAATATTGGAGGACATATCCGCAACAAGCGGCACTCTTTCTAAATGCGGTATTTCCACATATTTTGTCCCCTCAATCGTATTGTTCGTTGTAATATGTACATAATCTAGTTTTTCATCATGCTGCAAATCATCCATTTTCGGAATCGTAGTAAACTTCTCTTTTTCAGAAGAAGCGATCACTTGTACTTCCCCAACTTTTTCGGCTTCTTGCAGCGCCTTTTTAGACCATGAGCCAGTCAGTACGTATCCAGCTTTTTTATACGTATTCATTAAATTTAACGGTATCATAGAAAATTGTAATGAAGCACCGCCTTGTAAAAACAAAACTTCATACTCATCAGGAATGTTCATTAATTCACGAAGTAAGCTGCTCGCTTCATCGATAATACTTTGAAAATAAGAAGATCGATGACTCATTTCCATAATAGACATGCCTGTCCCGTTATAATTTACAAGCTCCTTTTGCACTTTCTCTAAAACTGGCAAAGGGAGTATTGATGGTCCTGCAGAAAAATTATACACTCTCTCCATCACCCGGATGACCTCCCTATTTCTCATTTTTATGAATTTTTAAACTTTCTGAATTATACCTCACAATGCAATATACGGTCAATTTCTTTTCTATTATTACGGCGTAAGACGCAATGGAATCGCTTGCACGTGTAAACACTTTTTTATAGACATACAAAAAAGTGTTAAGTACATAATCGTACTTAACACTCTAGTAATAAAAGAATAATAGCTAATCGTTCGTAAAGAACCGATCAAAAATTTGATAAATAGCAGAAAGACCAAAGAGCCAATAAATAGTGTCCACAAGCGCCGGCATAGAACCAAACCATTTCTCAACTACGTTGTAATCTAACGCTACAAATAACCAATTCAAACCGCCAAGAATCACCAAAATTACTGTAAGGTAAGACAAAAATTTCATTATGATTGCCCCCTAGGTGATAAGATGGTGAAAGGCCTTTCACTAAAAATATATGTACTATACTTAAAAACTTGCCTATTTTCAAAAATTTATTTTCGATACCAACTGTTAATAACTTCCTCTGCTTCTTTACTCTGAATTTGATACGCATGCGTACTATTATTAGAGCCAATAAACCAAATTGAAAAACCTTTAAAATACGGCATCGGTTCTAATACATCTCGGTAAGCACGCCATCCATTTAATTGTACATCTTTTGAAAATACATTTGAAACGTCTGGGTTCCACGGATTTTGCAAGCCAAATTCACGCGCTGGAACGTTAAATCCACCAAAATAAACTGGCTTCCCAGTTGCTTTATGTAACTGTTCCAATTGCTTCACAACATTTTGTCCACGATTATATACTGTTGTTGCAAATAAACTTTGCTTCACTTCTTCGTACGACGGATTTTTATTTCCTGACACTTCAAACCAACTATCAATACTAACAATATCCACCTTTTTTAAATACGGACGATTTATTTTCTCTACAAACTTCGCTTCATAAGAAGGATCAAAGCTTGCCGTTAACCACCAATTCATTTGATACAAAACATTTCCTTTATACTGCTTACGAACAAAATCAATCGTATCGCTCCAGTATCCTTCTGCATATTCCATATTAACGAAATTAGAAGCGATCTTTAATCCATACACATTGTATTTACTAGTAATGGAATTAAAAATATCTTGCAGTACAACCGTTTTCCAATTCCAGAAGAAATTATTCATATTACTAGGATTCCATTCCGTCTCTCCTACATTTCCTTGTTGAATAAATGGGAACGGTTCCACTATAACTTGAATATTACGCTTTAATAATTCTTGAATTAAAATAATAGCCTGTTTCTTTTGTTCCTGATTAATTACCATATTAGTAGAAGTTACATTCGGAATATCAACTTGGATCGGTACATTTACTGTATTTAAATTTAAGCGTTCTACATCCGCTAACACTTTTGCTACATTGCCAACTTCCCATACCGTTACGTTTCCTGCTTTTATTTTTCCAGACTGAACAGTATTTACATCTGCCTGTACATTTCCTTGAAAACAAAAAGAAAACAGCATAATACACACTCCTAAAAAACTTAATACACTCTTATTTTTCTTCACAACTTTCCTCCTATAAATTTTGGCATACTTGCTTATTCTATACAACGTTTCACATATATTCCATAAAAAAATTAATGAATTCTCCTCAAAAAAATGAGTATTCATCCCTTATTCATACTAACCTCCTAAAAATAGTAAGGTAAATGAAAAAAAGAGCGTATTTCCGCTCCTTTTATTCCTGTTACAATTGAAATTATTGAATTCCCTCTGGTAACTTAATTGAATCAAATTTTTCATATGAATCAATTTTTATACTCACAACTGCATCCATCTTTTCTTTGTCCGCGCTAGATTTCTTATCTGCATTACGTTCACTCACTTTTACAGTTGTGCGCATCTCTTCAAATTTATAATCTTTTGTTATTATATATTCAACATTAAACGCATCCATTTCTTCATAATGATCCTACCCCATTCCCTATAAAAAACCATTACACTTCATGTATAGTAAATTAAATGAATCAACACAAAAATAGATACAATACTTATTTAACCTCTAAACTAAACCAGTTATTCAATCCATATGCTAACGTAACTAACGCTCCTATAACACCAAAAACAACAATATTTATGCCCATTGAAGACCCGAATAAAACAGCCATCATTGACACAATCATGAGTAGTATGGCAATACTATTAATCTTAATTTCTACTATATCGCCATCCTTTACCTTCTTTTCTTTGCTCCCAAAAAAGAATTGTTTCACTTTTATATTTGCTTCATCTAACTCAAAAGGAAGCGTATATTCTTCATTATTTTCAAGTTTCATTACTACTTCATTATCTACCTTTACAGCGACTCTCGCTGCTCCGCCCATCATTCCTGTTGCCCTTATTACTTTAATACTCATATTAAATCCCCCTATTAGATTTCACTGCAACTATTAAGAAATTTCCCTTGTTGCGTACTAATCCATTCCCATTTTAATAAAGTGAAACTTTAATCAGTGGGGGTTTTGTCCATCCCCAACTGATTATTAGCCCGCAAATAGCGGGCTAAACATAATATTCCAAAAGGTATTATAACAAGCTCTTTTGTATTTTCTTGTCAAAACTTGTCACATCTCTATAAAAAAGATATTTTATATTTTATCCTTTTTAATATGAAACTTTCATTAGTGGCAGGATTCAAGCCATCCGCTAATATAAGCATAGTTTCATTTAGGTTGTAAAGTTAACACTTTCCCTTCTATCCCCGCCATATTAAGTGTAGTCGTATGATACGTGCCATTTACCCAATCATCTATTTGATCATGATACCAGTCACTTCTAAAATGTCCTGACTGTCCTGGTCCTACGATATGATAACCATTTGACATGTCTTTCGTATCAATAACAAATCTCCAAGACGCCCCATGATTTACAATACCGTTATCATCGTAATTCGCTGCTTGAACGGTAACTTGACTTCCGCCAATTGGAACTGGTTTCTCACGATTAAATGCAAGTAATGCTAACATACTAGATGATTTTGAGATTGGATGTGTAAAAGCAAGTTGATGGTAATCGCCCCACTTCCACTCCGCTACATCAGGTCCATATTCCTTTTGTAATTTCTTCATTACATTCTCGTACGAAGTATGCACAACTTTCGTGAAACCTCCGTACTTCGTAAACCAAGCGCTATTTTCTCCCGCTACTTGTTTTCGAATTAATTCATCAACAACTTGTGACTTTCCTTCAAATAACTCCATCACATCTTTTGGTATTTCTTTTGAAAATAACGTATTTGAAATCTCTTTCATTAACAAATGAAAAATTAACGGTGCCGCTTCATCTTTACTATCGTAAAAATTCCACTTTGTTAACTGTTTTACTCCTTCCTTCTCTGCTTCAGTTAAATCCGTTTTATTTAACTCTTTTAAAAATATAGGAGTAAATTCTTTCCCGTATAAGTTTTTTTGATCCATCTGTAACTTCTGTAAATCTTTTACTGTATACTTATCCTTCTCTTGCAAAAACTCCTGAATACGCATTTGCCTATATGGCTGCGCCCACGTATTACTAATATGGTACGGATAATTATCATCAACAATTTTATTATTTGCAGTTGAGATAAACCCTTCTTTCGGATTTATTACTTTTGGCAATTGATCAAACGGAATATACCCTTCCCATTCATATTCATCTGTCCATCCTGGCACTGGCAGACTACCATCGCCTTTTTTACGCACTGGTATATTTCCATTTGCTTTATAAGCAATCGTGCCATCATTTGATGCAAATACAAAGTTTTGAGTCGGTGTATGAAAATCTTGAAGAGCCGTTTCAAACTCATTCCAATTTTTTGCTTTATTCATATTTAAAACAGCCTTTAATTCAGCTGAAGGCTCCAAAGCAGTCCATTTTAAAGAGAATACTGTTTTCGTTTTTTCTTTCCCTTTATCCGCAAACTCTGAAATGACTGGACCGTGCCTCGTAATCGTAACGTTATAAGGAATTGTCTTTCCGCCTTTTACTTTAATAGATTCATCAACAACAGTAGCTTTTTCCCATTTATCGTTATACAGAAATTCATTTTCATTAGTAGGGTTTCTTTTTTCAATATATAAATCTTGCACATCAGGACCTGTATTCGTAACACCCCATGCTATTTTGTCGTTGTGGCCTAATATAACTCCTGGTACGCCAGCGAAAATAACGCCACTTACATGTAAGTCTTTCATTTCTAGTTTCGTTTGATACCAAATGGAAGGTGTCGCAAGAGAAAGGTGAGGATCATCCGCTAAAATTGGCTTACCAGATGCACTCTTCTCACCGCTTATAACCCAGTTATTACTCCCGTTAAACTCAGGCGGAATGATTGTTTTTGAAAAACTTTGTGCTACGTTCACATTTGTATTTTGCAGTTCAGCTAGCAATCTAGGAGCATCTTTCGGATATGTTGGAAATAGCTCATTTGCTTGCTCTTTCGGAAGGTTTTTCAGCGCCCAATATCGAAACGCCTGTCCGTGCCAATGTCCCCCTAAATCAAACGCCATATACTTTCCAATCGTTAAAGAATCCACAATTGACCATTCAGTAGGTTCATAGCCTAATAGAGTAAACTCAACTGGAAATTTCTTGTCTGCTTTCGCCTCACGTATAAAAGCGTTCACCCCATCAGCAAATGACTGCAGGGCAAATTTCGCTTCCCCGTCATATTGACTAACAGACGCTTCGGCTGCTCGCCGTAAACCGAGCGTTCGAAACAACTTATCTCGATCAACAGCCGCTTCCCCTACAACTTCACTCAACATCCCGGAAGCTTGCCTTCTACTTAAATCCATTTGAAACAAACGATCTTGCGCTTGTACATATCCTTGTGAAAAATATAAATCATGTGCATTTTCTGCTTTAATATGAGGTACCCCTTTACTATCTCTTTTCACCGTAACAGCATGTTGTAAATCCTCTAGCTTTATCGTTCCATCTATCTTTGGCACAGATCTAAGCGTATATATGTTCAAAAAAATCGCTGTACAGATAACGAATAAAAGAACGATACTACTAGACCAAAGAAAAATTCTCTTACCCCTAGTTCGTTTCTTTTTTATGACGACTTCCATACAATCCCTCCTTTCTCAAACTATTCGCTTCTATCGTAAAAGAACCTTTTAGAAAAGAAAAAACCTTACTTTCTCATGTTATGGATCATACAAACTAAATACCTCTCTCTTATGCACTCCTTCCTTTGCTTCACTGAAATATACTCGTCCTTTCTTACACCAATTCCTCAAAATCCCCTTCACATAAGCGAACGTTCGCTTATTATGTTCAAACGCAACTTTAAGTGCTTCTAGTACTACCTTTCCTGAAATTCTTTGTATCCAACCCTTCAATTCCTTCACAATATATGGAGAGAGACTACTTATATTGTGTTCGTAAAACTTATAAACTTCACTATGCAGAGTAGTCTCTTCTACAGTTTCTATAACTTCCACATCTTCCTCCTCTTCAACAACTTCTTGTAAACTACTATTATCCTCTTCTTTCGGCATACCAAAATGCTGCAGTAATAATGGAATCTTCCATTCTTCTTCAAGACACTTACGTAAAAACATATGTATGAACTCTTTACTCTTCACAGCCTTTAACTCACGTAATACGCACTTTTCTACATTCGTATTTAAAATAGGGTTATAGCGTAGCCAATTTGTAATATATAACTCTTTCGTTTCTGTATCATATAAAATCTTCCCGTATTCAACAAAGCGGTTCAACAACTCCTCCACAGTTTCCATACTGTAACCTGTTTCAAGCTCTGCCAAACGTTTCGGTAATATGTAAATTCCACATTGCTTCGTTTTCGTACCCGTTAACAAATATATATAAAAATAACGCTCCTCTGGTGTTAAATCTAAAATAAATTCATCTTGCCAAAAGTTCACCCGCACATTACGGTACACCGCCATATGTTTGCCTCCTCCCTTCATTCGTAAAAAGATAAAATTCAACTCTTCAATATAAATGTAGGATTGTGGGGATGGTTTGGGCGTTTGAATTCAAATTTTTTTACAACTACTACAACAACGGTTTTATTTTTTCGCGCTTTTTGTTCTTGTAGTTGTTTTTGTTTTGTTTTTTCTTAGTGATTTATTACTTGGTAGGTGCTTATGAGGGGCTTGGAAGGGGCTTAATAGTGGCTAATATAAAAAGGAGCTGTTCCAAATTCTCATTTTGGATAGCTCCTTTAAAATCCTTATTACTTTTTCTTGTATCAGTACAAACTTCTACATACAATTCATTTATTTCTGCATAGAGTCTAACATCTTCACTAAAAAGGCAGCTGCCTCACCACGAGTTGTTGTACCTTTAGGATTAAACTCATTATTTCCAACACCTGTAACTACCTTTAAGCTGTATAATCGTTGAACAGGCTGTTTGTATGTGATCAAATGTTGATCTGTAAATGGTAATGCGACTAATTCACCTGTAACACCTTTATATTGTAATGCTTTGTCAATCATGATAGATGCTTCTTCACGAGTGATGTGTGCGTTAGGATCAAAAATCCCCCCGCCACGACCGCTAACAATACCTGCACTTGCACTACGTTTAATACCGTTATGAAGTGATGGATGCGCTTCGTTAATATCTACAAATGACTTATCTCCCTCTGGTAGTTGAAGAGCATTTGAAATTAATGCGGCAAACTCAGCTCTTGTTACATTACGATAAGGAGCAAATACACCATTTCCTTCCCCATGCATAATACCAAGACTATGTAGTTTGCGAATATGTCCCTCAAACCATCCACCTGTAATATCATCTTTTGGCTTTTGTACTTCTTCTCTTGGTACATTATAGTTAATTTTAATCCAACTTGGATTATAGAAAATCCACTCTCCATTTCCTACTTTGTACCAACCATTTTTAACTGCTAACACTTTGTAACGGTCTCCGTTTGAAGCCTTACGAACGGTTTGATGTTCAAGTCCTGCACCGCTACGTACGTTTATACCGTCACCATTAACGACTAGCTCCATGCTAGGTTCAGCTGGATTATATTCATTTGAATCAAATAACTCATTTCTTTCTTGTAAAGGCGAGTCAATTTGTGCGTTAACATTTGCATACCATTGAATACCTTGTACGAAGCCAGTCCAATTCCCACGAGAAATTAAAATATCTGGACATTTTTTCCCACTCCATTGTTGATGCTTATAAATGTGGTCCGCGCTAATTCCTTCTTTATTCATTAAGTAACCTGCAAGTCGTTTTGCATTCTCTAACGCTTTATTATAATCTCCATCTTGGTTAACTGAAATTTCGATACCGATAGACTCTCTGTTTCCTGAGCCATCACCATCTCCTGCATGCCAACCGTTTTCATTTGTTGGTAAGTGCTGATAAATTTGTTTATCGTCCACTGTAAAATGCCAAGAAGCTGTTCGGAACGTACCTTCCGTTGCTTGTTTATACAAATATTTCGCATGATTTTCAGCATTAGCACCGCGGGCTGTGTTTGCAGTCTCATGAATTGTAATGTAACGTGCTTTCATCGGATTGGCAGGGCGAATATCAGGATTTCCTGCTGGAACAATCCACTCTACAAATGGGACACCTGCAAGTGTTCCATATTTCTTTGTAGTCATCGATGCACTATACTGAATAGCTCTTGGCTTTTCAACCGGCTTCATTTCACGAGTAGACCCATCATTTCGACCGTCTACATTTTCAAATGCCTTTTCAATGTTTGAAATAGCTTCATCTTCCGCCACTTGACCTTTTTTAGCTTCTTTCATTTTATTTAACTCTTCTGTTTCATCATGTTTATGCTTATATTCTTCTAGAAGAATTTTCTCGTTTTCTGATACTTCCGCTTCGTTAATTTGTACGTGATTAGGAGTTTCTAGATTGAAATCAGAATGACTTAATCCGCTCGTTCCACGTTCCCCTTTGGCAACACTAAGTTGGTCAGTATGAGATTTGTTTATCTCTTCTGCTGATGTTGCTACAGGTACTCCTCCTAAAATTACAAAACTTGTTGATAGTGCGATTACTTGTTTTTTAATTATTTTTTTCATTGCTGTATGAAACACCTACACATTTCGTGTAAGTATCTCAACCTCCCTTTATTTTCTCATTATTGAAAGACTATGAATCTACTATGTACTTCTAACAACCCTTTTTTCATCCTTTTATTAATACTCTCATTCTATCCCCAGTAGGAGAATCATAGTTTTTAATTTTTTCTACAAAATCCCTTAACAAACATTATTTTACAACCAATTGTAACTACCGTCAAAAACACTTACAACAATCAAAATTTAACCCTATACTGTAGCAAATACAACTTCCTTTCACTCTATTACTTGCGCAGTATATTCAACCTTGAAACGATTATAAAAAAGTCGCACTGCTCCCTCTTACAGAATCTTTTTATGCAACACTAAGGACGAATTACCGAACCCTTATAGAAAGTAGACAACCTATTCGTATACGATTAGTATTAAACTTGAGAAGTACGGAACACTTGATGATACATATAAACTAAGTAGTTACAACGAAAAAGAACTTAAATAGTTTAGAAAGGAAGAATAGATCTATGGACTTTAAAACAGTTATGCAAGAGCTTGAATCCCTCGGTAAGGAACGAACGAAAAAAATATACATATCTAACGGTGCACACGAACCAGTTTTTGGCGTAGCTACAGGCGCTATGAAACCAATCGCTAAGAAAATAAAATTAAATCAAGAGTTAGCCGAGGAACTGTATGCCACTGGCAACTACGATGCTATGTACTTTGCAGGCATTATCGCAGATCCAAAAGCTATGAGTGAATCTGATTTTGATCGCTGGATAGACGGAGCATATTTTTATATGCTATCCGATTATGTGGTGGCAGTAACTTTATCGGAGTCTAATATTGCTCAAGACGTTGCTGATAAATGGATTACAAGTGGGGACGAGCTGAGAATGTCAGCGGGATGGAGTTGCTACTGTTGGCTTTTAGGAAATCGTAAAGACAATGAGTTTTCCGAAAGCAAAATTTCCGATATGCTTGAAATGGTGAAAAATACAATTCATGATTCACCAGAACGAACAAAATCCGCTATGAATAATTTCCTAAACACTGTAGCAATTTCATATGTACCACTACATGAAAAAGCAGTTGAGACTGCAAAAGAAGTTGGTATAGTTGAAGTGAAACGTGATAAGAAAAAAAGCAGCCTTCTTAATGCTTCCGAAAGTATTCAGAAAGAACTTGATAGAGGAAGACTTGGTTTTAAGCGTAAATATGTAAGGTGTTAATCAGATTCGTATCGGGGTGTCAATTCGAGAAAGATTGACACCTTTTTTGTTATTCAACTATTAGATAAACTCAATAACTTCATTAATAGATTCACTAAACATATCAGTATCTTCATTTTTTATTTTCAATAATGGTTCTTTAATGTTACTCGTAAAGATGTCCCTGTTTATTATTCATTTCTGTTAACACCTAACATTTAAAATATGTACTCACAGCATTCTTCACTATCACCATACTCCTCTTCAATGCACCATACATTTCCCTTTTCACTTTCAATTATTCATATAAATTCTCAATTTCAATAAACCAAAAAGAACCCTTTTCCATACACTTATCATCAATTTTTTTCAACTCTTCCTTCAACCAACTTATTGTACACTCTGGTATATTATTATCGATAAAGGCATCCTCACCATTTATCTCTACTGCCTTATCGATCATTTTTGAATATACTAATAAACATTCTGCAAATTGATGTATAGAAGAATTCATAAACACTTCTTTATACTCATCACTTTTATTTAGAAATACTATATTTTCTTGTTTTTCAATTATACAAATTGGATCTCCAGAACTTGTTGTTCCTAAATACAAATATTTTCGAAACTCTTCTGGCATATGAAATACATTTATAATAGACCTTATGAAAGACTGAGATGAAGTAAACTCTAAATATGGTGACGGTGTTTCTGGTAAGCCTCCTATAGACAAAAACCTCTTCACTTCATCAGAAAAATTTTTGTCCATTAATTCTTTTTCATGAAATGTAATAAGTGGGCCATCTTTATTAACATCCCATTTCTCTCGAAAATCCTCTGGTAATATCATTCTTTCACCTTCTTGACGTGTTTATATCTTTTAAGATTTAATTGGGCTACTAGTTGTTTTTTTATTTTTTCCACATAAAAAAATACCATCTATTATTATCTACACTTATTCACTAAAACTCCCTATACGACTACATATCCGTAAAAATACTTTTTACCAATCTTCCATTCTTTCTTTGTTAAAACATCAATATATGACATCAACTCTCTATTTTTTTCATTTGTTATAATCGTATCGTATTGAATTGGACATTTGATTCCACTCCAAATTGATAAAACGGAAGGTATAGTAACAACATTATAAGTAGTTCTATCTCTTAAAGAACTCATAACTTCCGACACTAATTCCTTTGCCAAGTCTCCAGGAAAAGATAGTCTATTATGATAATAATATTCTTGCGTATCATTATTTTCGATAAACCCAGAATAAGCTTCATTAAATTTTTCTAAAGATACTTCATAATACTCGTCCTCAATTCCAAGCATCCATGAAAGTTCATTTCTAATAGCTTTTTCAACAAAGGTATCTTCCCACTCTTCTAGTAATGCTAAAAGATATGGTACTACATGATATGAAAGAGTTTCACCAGCACTTACTACAAAATTATGAACTCCATCCTCTGAAGCACTTGAAAGGAATTTCAAATTATTCGTTTCTAATAAATCATCGTGAGTAGCTACTGAGCAAAATAGTCTAGTACATAAATTCAAAACAAGCTCATCTCGAGTACTATTCATAAGTTCGATTAGTAACCCCTTTACAGAGAAATCACCAAGCTTTAACAATTCATTTCTGCATCATCAACCAACCATGCGATTCGTATGTCTTCTTTTGTAATCGTTTCATTGTTATGTAAGTCTTTCCACGCAATCAAATCAATTGACGCAGTCCACAAAATGTTGTCACCGCCTTTTGATGCACCGATTCCTAATGCCCCTGTGACAGCTGCTATTTCAATCACATTTTCTGAGAATCTATTTTCAAATTTACTTATTTGACTTGATTTACTCAATTTCGAATACATTCCTTTCATCACCCACAGGCATAAGTACTTTGTGAGTTTTCCTGTTTTATTATAATTGGTCATGGTAAAGCCTATATAGAATTATAGCTATAATTCTATATAGGCTTTTTTTCACCTGGAATCTTAAATTTATTTACATCATATTCTTTAATTATATATACTTTTATAGCTTCAAAATCTTTACCAAAAGCGAGAGATGGATTTTTTAAGAAATATATTATTTCTTCGTCGTCATAAATTCGGGCTTTAATTATTTCTTTGTCCGTGTGAAACGATAAATTGACTCCTTTGTAAAAATATTCGTAGTATCCCTCTTCATCCTGCTCACTCTTATCTTCAAAAGGAACAGATTCAATATGATATATATTCCCATTTACATTTATTGATTTCATACAGCATTACTCCCTTTTTAAGAATATTCACAAGAAATTAAATAGTCTCTGTCAATCATACCAAAAATAAGGGATTTACTTTTAGAATTTATAAAAAATATATAGGATTAAATTAAAATCTTTATATTATTTTTCATATTACTTCATTATCTCTGTACAATTGTGTAATGTGTCACAGAAGTAGACATATTACAATGAGTTGCAGTGAAGGGGAGTATCCCTTGAGAATATAAAATAAGAAGATCAATCTAGAAAGACTATCTAGTTCGATCTTCTTTTATTGAATTTTTAACGAATTTACCGAAAGAACTCTCCTTCCTCAACCGTGTGAAGGGCAATAGCCCAACGGTAGGTGGGAGATGAATTTCGTTTTGGCATAGCCAAAAACTTTTGATAAACTAACTATATGAAGTTCTTTGATAACTTGATATAGAAGGTTGCAGGAAGAAAATAGAGTGCGAAAACCAAGCCATATTCGGTTCCTGCTTAAAATATCAACCGTACGAAAAGAGCGTCCAAGCGTTGGACATCTAGGGATGGAACACCCCGAAGTAACGCTCAGGGAGACGAAAGGTTACTTTCGTCGTGGAACTGAGAAGCTCCCACTTCAAGCTTTGCTAAGTGGCGAGTAGTTCACACAATCTTTCAACACAAATATGAGGACTTCCTTATTTCATTACTATACTTTATACATTTTATGCGTTAGAAACTTCTTCTTTCAATTTATATACCCTATCTCTTTTTTCATCATTTTTGATAAAAATAAGCTTTCCTTCTTTAACAAAACCTTCTAATAGTAAGCATACTTGCCCATATGCTTTCGGCTTATCAGTTGTGAATCTTTCATCTGATATTTTACCAGCTTGTATTAATTGTTCGCATAACTCAAGTGCACTTATTTCTTCAGAATTAAGTAATTCTAAAATATCCTTTTGTAAGGGCGATAAAGGTACAGGGATCTCGGCTACCTCCACCTTTTCTTTTTCTTCTTCAAATAAATCTTCAAATGAAATTTGATCCATTACACCTTTTCCTTTCTAACAATTGGTTTATATAACATGAACTGAATCCTATATGTACTGGAACTTTAAATATTATTTATTGTTATGTAGTACTTACCTTATTACATGAATTTCAAACTCATGTACATCATTTCATATAGTATGTTTTGATTATACCAAATATACGTTCTGTCTTCTATTGTAGATTGGAAAAGGGAACGTTTTACTGCCCAGGTGGTCATCCGAGTGTGCACTTACCATATCAAGACGACAATTAGGATGGCTTCTTGATGGATTTGCTTTTCAACAAAACAAGGTCATCAAGTTGTACATGCGAGAACCCTTCTATACAAATCACATATGAAAAAGGAATTTGTATGATTTTGTTGAATGGATTTATAAAAATGAATTACACAAACAATAACTTCAAAATCAACTTTTATTGTATATTTTGGAGTTACTTTACGGTTCACTGTTTCTACCATTTTTAAATAGCGATGAATATTCCTCACCTAAATATTATGATTAAGTTTCATAGAGATTATTAAAATTAAAATAGGTAGCCACATTATAGAAATTTATGGTAAATAATCATCGTTTATATGTTATAATCGCGATGTAAGTATTCAGTTATATTAGATGCGTAATCTGGTTATTCAATACATTTAAAATAAATTGGGGAGGTTTTCACAAATGGGCAAGAAAACAAGCAAAGCTAAGAATTTTTTTGGATTAGTAATCACCGCAGCACTAGCAACTACAACGATGGTAGGCACAGTAAATGCAGAAACAACTACGAAAACAAACTTTAATGAAAATAGCTATAAGGTAGTTAGCAACAATGATACTGTATTTACAGATGTACCAAAGGACCACTGGTCAAAAGATGCTATTGATTACTTAGCGGCAGCAGGGATTTATAAGGGATATGGAAATGGCAAATTTGGTTTTGGGGACAACATCACTAGAGGACAGGTAGCTTCTTTAGTCAATAGACATTTAGGTTTAATAGCAGACGATAAACAAGGAAATATGTTTAGTGATATTGCAAATCATATGTTTGAAAAAGATATTAAAGCCATTGCGCAAGCTGGAATTATGACAGGTGATGGAACAGGTACATTCCGTCCAGATGATGTATTAACTCGATATGAGATGGCAGTAATATTACAAAAAGCATTTCATTTAGAATCAAAAGAACAAGGAAAATTTAAAGACGTACCAAAAGGTCATTGGGCTTATGAAGCTGTAAATACACTGCGTAGTAACCGTATAGCACAAGGTGACGAGGCAGGTAATTTTAACGGAAACACATTTGTGAAGCGTGAGCAGTATGCACAATTTTTCTATAATGCAATAGCAAAAAACAGAGATTATAATTTCAACATCAATTCAAAAGAAGAACTGAAACAAATGTTAACAACAGCTTTAGAGAATGGGACGTTTGGTCCATTTAAATTAAATTCATTGGGTAAAGATCTATCTGATGTAAAAAAAGAATATGGAGTGCCTGATGTTTTGAAAAAAGCATCATGTACAGAATGTGATGCACCTAATACAGCGGTATACGGAAATTATAATATTGACATGTACCCTTCGGACGCAAGATATATATGGGTAAAAATGGATATAACTATCAATGAATTAAAAGAGTGGTTTGGTGAACCAGATGAAATCGGAGGGGATATGACTAGCGAAGGCTTTGTATATAATCGAGGAAGCTATTATCTTTATTTCAGCTTCTCTGATGGTTATATTCAACGCGCTGAAATATCTAAACATGAATATAATTAATAAGTTACAAACAATATAAATATATAAAACATAAAAAATCCTTCAAGAACATGCCTTTTCTTGAGGGATTTTATTTGTCTCTATCTATTTAACATAATACAAAGCTATAAAACTCCTACTGATTAAACTTTATTTTTCTTGATGCTCCGCATCCCATTCACTTAAATACGTTGCATATTCTAATTCATCTGGATCATCATGTAACATAGAAATAAACTCTAATTTATTTCCATCACAATCTAGAAAATATACGCTTGCAGCTGGCATCCACCTTTGAACAATTGGCTCTTCATTCCCTTTCCCCTGACTCCCTACTACCTCTATTCCACGCTTCTCTAACCACAATTTAGCAGTCTTTAAAAACGCTAAATCTACACGAAAAGCGAAGTGTTTCGTCTCAAAATCTTCATTAGTATGTACTTCCCATAATCCGATCATTTGTTTTTTATTTTCTCCTACCCAAAAGAACGCAACTCGTCTTTTCGATAGTTTTTTTGCTAATGCTACACCTAACTTATTTTGATAGAAATCTATCGCTTTTTCTAAATTTCTTACATGTAAATGAGTTTCATATATGCTTTGTATCATTATATATTTCTCCCTCCCCTACATACGCAACATTCCAATTCCCAAAAGTATATCTTGTTTTTATAATACAAATAAATATATTTTAAATCATCCTACTTTTGTATCATTTTTCTTTCCTACAATGGTATAAGTATAAATATTCCGGATTTATACTTCATGTCCCAACGCTGAAATTCTATAAATTAAGCATCGTTCAATTTACTTTTACATTTTTATTTAGTTAATTTTTCTCACTACTACCTTTACTAACAAAGATCGCTTTGCTTAGTCTTTCATTGGTCAGTAAAAAAACAAGCCATCCAACTCAAATGAATTGGATGGCTTTATACTATAAAGAAAATTTGTTATTTTGTTTTACTTCAATTTCCCCTCAAAAACAATCTTCCTACCGCACGGTTCAACTACTGTTTTTCCGTCTTTCTTCACTTCATGAAAGATTGGTTCTTCCATACGACGTGATGGTGCGTAGCCTTCTTGTTCCATACGCGCTAAACAGTCTGTAATTGTTTCATTTTCGAGTACTTCAAATTTCTTTTTATTAGGTTGTTTTGTCATGACCTAACCTACTTTCTATTTTTCTTGATGCGAATTGATTCTTCATGTAGATCATATATAACATTGCGAGAATTCCCATTATAATCATAACCGCAATAAAAAAGCTTGTATACTGTATTTTTTCTATAAATACGCCTCCTAATACAGGCCCCATAATACTTCCTAAACTGAAGGCGATTCCAGATAATATATTACCTGCTGGTAGTAAGTGTCTCGGTAATAAATCAGTCATAAATCCAAGTCCTAAGGAGAAACACGATCCAATAACCATACCTGCTAACAGCATACAGGCAAAGACGATCCAGTAATATTGATCAAATACTGCTGCAAGTAGGAAAATGCCCGTACTTATGCTGAACGTCCACGTTAATATACGGTCTCTTCCGTATTTATCACTCAATATACCAAGCGGAATTTGTGTAATAATACCCCCAACTGCAAATGCTGGTAATAAGAAGGATACATCTGAAACAGACCACCCTTTACGAAGCGCGTATACTGGTAAGTTACTGTTTAACATCGCTTCAAGCACACCGTATGCAAGTGGTCCCAGTAATGCAATCCATCCTAATCCAACAACTTGTTTATAACGAGAAAATGATGATTCACTTTCAGTTTTCGTTTCATCTTGTGCTGGGAATGCATTTTTCGTTGGTAATAGTAAAAGCCAACCTATTAAGCAAAGTATAGTAGATATCATAAACGGCGTTGCAAGGCCGTACTGAACGGTACTCGCTAAATACGGACCAACGGCAAAACCAATTCCGAAAAATACACCGTATATCGATACTTGTCTCCCTATTTTACTCGGATCGGATGTTGTCGTGATCCACGTTTGCGTTCCGACATGAAGCATATGATCTCCGACTCCAACTAGAAATCTAAGAATAAACCATACCCAAAATGAAAATGTTTGTGTAAAAAAGAATAATGAAATAATAACGAGAAACCCACCAATAACGATAATTGGCTTCATTCCAAACTTTTGCATCGGTTTTTCAAGAAACGGGGAGATAACTAATATCCCAATGTATAATGCCGTCGCATGAATACCGTTAATACTTGAACTAACCCCTTCTTGTTCAAAAATCATTGCAATGGCAGGTAAGAGCATACCTTGTGACAAACCTGAGATTGCCACAATTCCAACCATAATCCAAAAAGTAAAACGCATCGACATCCTCTTTCCTCCTTCTCACACTTTCCACCTTTCATTATAAACGGTTTCTGTAAATGCGTGTACGAATATTCACAATAAAAAAAGAAGCTAAAAGAATGAACCTTTTAGCTTCCTATCCCTCCCAAACTTGCGCTTTCACATTGTAATGAAAGTGTTTAAAATATGGATTTTCATAAAATGAAGGCCCATATAAGTAATGATGCACATGAGCTGTTAGTGGTTGTTGCATTTGCATAGGAACTACAGCTGGTGAAACGTGCATATACATCGGATCAATCATTATTTTTGTATATAAGTGATAATGATATGGTGAATGAGCAATTAAGACTGGTTGATGCATTGATGTTCTCCCCTTTTACCTACAAATGTTATAGTATATGCAATACTTTTCATTTTGGGGATTATTCCTGTTCTAACCAATCCTCTACATGCTTTATAAACACATCTAAACAATCAATAAACGGTGAATGACCACAGTCTTCTAATACCTTCAACTCCGCATTTGGCAATTGCTGTGCTAACTCTTCACCGACTACTTGCGGTACGACGTAATCTCTGTCACCTTGTATAACGAGTGTAGGAGCTTTAATGCGATGAATTTGTTTATTTCCCTCTACAACTCCATTATGTTCATCTGAAATATTAAATGTAATGAGCGCATAATTCACATCTACGAAATTACGCTGCGTTAACATATCATCTAAATACTTTTCATAACGATCTGGTTCAGGTTGGTTATTTGTATATATTAATAGATTCCATACTGTACGGTAATATAATTTATTCATATTTTTTATCGCATCTAGTACTGGAGCGATTTGTACTGGATCTTGCGCAATTTCTTCTTTCGTCTTTACTAAACTTGATACGATTGGTTGCCCGTTAATATCTTTTTTAAAGATTGGATAACCTTTCATTCCTACTGATTCTACTAAAATTAACTTTTCTACAAAAGTCGGGTGATTTGCTGTAAATTGCATCGCAACACCACCGCCCATTGACCAGCCCATTAATGAAAATTTCTCTAGTTTTAATTGATCGATAAATAGTTTTACATCTTCAGCAAAGTCTTGTAATGAATCTATCGACTGATTATATGTTGATTTTCCAAATCCTCTTAAATCAAGAGCGTAAATATGATATTGACCTTGCAGTTTTTCAATGACTAAATCCCAGTGTTGTGACGATGTCATGTTACCATGAATGAGTACAAGAGTTTCTGTATTTCGCCTTCCAACTTCCTGATACGCAATCGTTTCTCCATTCGATAGTGAAACAAACTCCATTGTTGCAGGCTTAATCATCACAAGTTCCCCCATTCTTTTAATAGAAAGAAAATTCTTTATTTAATTAAAGAATACCATGTAGAATATATGTTCTCAACATAAAACCTCTACGAAATTTTTACATAAATCAACATGTCTATTACTAGACAATTACTATAAAAAAGTATATAGTTAGCTAGGTAACTAATTTGAAAGGATCCAAATACATGGACGAAAAACAACATTTTTTCCACATTGTTAGTCAAACTTCTCGTAAGTTCACGAAGAAATTTAATGAACGTGTATCTCCAACAGGATTATTTAGTGCGCAATGGGCTGTTATTTTCCGCATTAATCAAAGTGGATCTTGTACCCAAACAGAATTATGTCAGTATTTAAATGTTGAATCACCAACGATGACTCGTACGTTAACACGTATGGAAACGATGGGCTGGATTATACGTACTGAAGGAAAAGATCGCCGTGAAAAGTTGATCTCATTATCTGATACTGCACTAGAAATGATTCCCGTATGGCAAGAAGAAGTTGATTCCTTTGAAGAAAAGACGCTAGAAGGTATTAAAGAAGAAGACTTACATCAAGCTTTTCAAGTGTTACAACAAATTATTAAAAATTTAGATTAAATTGGAGGGATGACGATGCAAAGTGAAAAACTTTGGACGAAGGATTTCCTCGGAACTTGTTTTAGTAGTCTATTTCTCTTTTTAACATTTTACATGCTTATGACTACTCTACCCGTCTACGTTATAGACGGTCTAAAAGGAAAACCTGAGGAAATTGGTTTAGTTGCAACTGTTTTTCTTATTTCATCTGTTTTATGTAGACCATTTACAGGAAAATGGCTCGATGATTTAGGAAGAAAGAAAATATTATTTATTTCACTATCGCTATTTTTAGCCGCTACTGTTATGTATTTCGGTGCGCAAAGTTTATTTTTATTACTTGCCCTTCGTTTCTTACATGGCATTGGGTTCGGGATGGCAACGACGGCAACGGGAACCATTGTAACTGATGTAACACCAGCTCATAAACGTGGTGAAGCACTTGCTTATTACGGTGTATTTATGAGTCTACCAATGGTAATTGGTCCTTTTTTAGGTTTAACAATTATTTCTCATTTTTCATTTACTGTACTATTTATTGTTTGTTCGGTATTTTCATTACTCGCATTTTTATTAGGATTAGTAGTGAATATTCCTCATGAAAAACCAGTAAGTAAACAAAAACGAGAAAAAATGAAATGGAAAGACTTAATTGAACCATCCTCTATTCCAATCGCTCTAACAGGATTTGTGTTAGCCTTTTCTTATAGTGGTATTTTATCCTTTATTCCTATTTATGCAAAAGAGCTCGGTTTAGGAGAGGTTGCTAGTTACTTCTTTATTGTATACGCACTTGTTGTTGTAATTTCTCGTCCATTTACAGGAAAAATCTTTGATCGTTTCGGTGAAAATGTACTTATTTATCCAGCTATCATTATTTTCACAATTGGGATGTTCGCTTTAAGTCAAGCACAAACTCCGTTTTGGTTCTTAAGCGCGGGCGTATTAATCGGTTTAGGCTACGGAACATTAATTCCTAGCTTCCAAACGATTGCAATTTCTGCCGCTCCAAACCATCGACGTGGTTCTGCGACAGCTACTTACTACTCGTTCTTTGATAGCGGCATTGGCTTTGGTTCTTTCATTTTAGGTATCGTCGCTGCGAAATCAAGTTATCATAATATGTATTTTATCGCAGCTATTATCGTTGCGTTCACTTTACTTCTATATTATGGATTACACGGACGAAAACAAAAATCCAAGAAACAACGTACAGACGGACAAGTATCCGCTTAACATAAATAAGGAAAGTAAACTTCTCCGTTTACTTTCCTTATTTTGTATTTCTTTCAATAGGAGCGTATACTTATTATAGAAACGACAAGGAGGGACCTATATGAAACTAAAAAAATCTCCCCTACTCTTACTCTTACTCACATTTTTATTTGTAATTACAGGGCTTGGTTTTACTTACTTCAAACATAATAAAATGACTCCATCTAAAGATAATGTCACTAAGAAAAATTGGTTAGACGATCCGTACTTACGTTGGTCGTACACGCATATGAAAGAATTCACTTTAATTAACGAGGTAAATAATAACCCTAATCAAATTTCCCACTTCCCTAATGCATTACAAAACTTAGACGATTTTGCTGTGGAGCGTGGATTTGGAAAGACAACTCCCCTAAAAAAACTGTTAGACGAAAACAAAACAGATGCTTTTGTCGTTGTACATAATGGACAACTTGTTTATGAACGATATTTCAATGGATATAACGAGAATGTTCCTCATGGAATGGCATCAATAGCAAAAGTATTTACCGGGGCAATTATACAATCTCTCGCTGAAGAAAACCTGATTGATGTAGAAAAGACAGCTGACACGTACATAAAAGAATTAAAAAATACACCGTTCGGGAAAGCGACACTTCAGCAATTAATGGACATGCAAGTTTCTGCAGAGTACCCGACTCACGGATATGTGCAGCCTGGACTAGAAAATCAAGATGCGCAACTATATTTAGCTAGTAATATTTTACCCCGCGGCAAAAATTACGATGGTCCTATGAACATTTATGATATGTTACGAGAAGCTGAAGAAACTGCACCGCCTGGTTCTGCCTTTTCTTACAATAACGGATCAGCTGAAACGCTCGCTTGGGTTATTCGAACAATCACTGGTAAATCATTAGCTGAAAATGTAAGCGAACGAATTTGGTCTCAAATTGGTATGGAAGAAAATGCCTATTACGTTACAGATGAAACAAAAGTAGAACAAGCAAGCGCTGGTTTAAATGCAACTGCTAGAGATATGGCAAGATTCGGTCAACTATTATTAAATAACGGTCAATATAATGGAAAACAAATCCTCCCTTCCTCTATTACTGAAAGTGTGAAAAATGTACAAGAAGGTGAACTAGCAATCGGCAACGGTGCATCTATTTCTTATCATAATCAATGGTGGATTCCGCATAACGAGCAAGGTGCCTTTGAAGTGTTAGGCAGTTACGGACAAACGCTTTACATCGATCCGAAAGCAAACATGGTAATCGTCCACTTCTCTTCTAACGCTGCGCCAAGTAATGAAATACATTCGGTTTATTCCGATATGTATGTTGATATTGCCCATCATTTGGAGAAGCTTCCACAGTAGTGGAAGCTTTTTTTATTGGAGTGTTTTATTTACAGCAAACCTATAAGTTATTAGAAGATACTGCAACAAGAAATACCATTTAAAAAAAGAATCTCTCTTGATGAAGAGAGATTCTTTTTTTATTTCTTTTTCTTTTCTGTCGGTTGACTTTGTTTAGCGAAATTAGATGAATCATCGAAATTCGGTTGCTTTTTACCAGCATTATTACTTCTACCTTTTCCCATATGTAATGCACCTCCCCTCCTCCTTACTATTCCCAATAAAAAAATCCTCTTGCATCCAAGAGGATTTTTTTATTGGCTCTTATTCATAATGCTTAACTGTTCTCGTAGTACTTCTAACACTTCCAGTCCTGCCATAGCTTTTAACCACAGTGTTGATGGTGGCCATCATGCGTATGATTATGCATCCGTCTTGGCGTTTTTCTTTAAACAATACCTAAGTTTGGTTTCAGTCTTCGATTGCTTGGGAGACCGTTGTCCAGAAGTCTTGGATAAGATGCGATGGGGCTGGAGTGGACATCCCAACCTGGGTGAACAGGATTCCATTAAGTTATATTGCTCATTGAAGGGTATCGCCAGCATTTCCCCCCCATGCTAAGAAAAATATAATAAGCTGCCCATATAATTATCGTTATCGATAGTTAATTGGTATTGTGATGACCGTACTATAAATCGGTGTTATTATTTATCTTTATAAATGGAAAAGACAGACCTGATGCGATCAGAAACGCTCTTAAAACAGATGAAGTTCCATTGCTATTGATACTTGATAATTCAACATAAACATTTCATAAGCGGTGTTATTTAGGGATGCATAAAGGGAAACCAGGTAGGAGCAAAGTCAGCTGCTGCATTATTCGTAAGACGAGTCTGGTTGTTTCCATCTACATTCATCACATAGATCTCATTGTACCGTCTCGGTTTGAGGTAAAGGCAATTTTTTGACACTCCATCTTCTATAAACTCTTGATATCACTCACTTTTTTACTTTCCCTATCTCACTCTTATGCTAAAGGTTCCGTAAGGAACGGGTTGTATTTTTGAGAAAAACACTCAAAAATCTCCACCCTTAGAATCAAATTTTTTTTCGGCTCGTGTACTTTTCTCACCAAGCCGACAGACAAAAAGAAAATTTCAGATCAAAAGATAAATAGCTCTTCGGGAAGGGCTGTTTTAAATTAAATAAGATAATTTGACATCTAAAACAAGTATTTAGAGTTTTAATCTTTATTACGTGGTGGACAATTACACTTGTTGTTATTAGAGGATGGTGTTACATAAGGAGGTGGTTGAGTTGATATTTCATTCTGAGGTAGTTGAGGTGGTTGAGTTGATACTGTATTAAATCGTTTTATATGTTGTGGTGCTTGAAATGACATTGTCTTAGGTGGTGCTGCATTAGATGATAGCATTTGAATATGTGCTGCATCAGGTGATATTAATATAAAATACTTGTTATAGATTTTGTGGTTTTTAGGGGACATTTTAGTCTTCCTTTCTTTATTATTGATTTAGATTGTTTGTGATTTTTATGGACAATCTTGAAAATATTCGCTTTTTTTAGCTTCAGTACATTGAGCTTCTGTTACTCCAATAGAATGATCTTTTAATAAACCTTTATACATAATGTTGTCGTCAGTATCAACATGGCCGGCATTAGGTGAATATTTCAATAAAACGTGTCCTAATTCATGAGCGAGGATTAGTTCAGAGCGAGGGTATATATAGACGTTGTTTTCCGGGGTAACTATGTCGGGTAGACTGTTTGTTATAACAATGGCTGGACCAGAAGGAGTATAATAACCGCCACATCCTAGGGCTCCATCGCCTAGGAATGGTCCTTGTACATAGTATACAGCGATATCTAGTGGTCTTGTTTGACCAAATGGGGAATCATCCTTTCCTGGTCTCTTGGCTAACCATTGTTTGATAAAACCTGGATCACTACCAGGGTTTTGAATATTATCAGGAAGCGAATTATAATCAACACAAGTAAGCACATTTGGAGTTTCTGGAAAAAGTTCCCGTGGAGCGAATTCTTTAGCTTCATCTGGTATAAGCCCATCTGGAATGCGTCCAGTTGTAACGATTGGTCCTTCAATATCTTGCATTATTGGTGTGTGATTTTGATCTTGGAAACGCCATCTTATATCTAAATTACATTGCTTTCCCCAAATTTTTTGAACTTGTGCTACATGTCTACTGAATTCCTTTTGAGTCATATTCGATCCAGGTGCTTTATATGCGTCAATTATTAGACAACGAACTGTCATTTTCTCATCTCCTTAAAGTCGAATGCTATAAAATATTCAGAGGTAATTAATATGGATTGGATAAATACCTGTTGTAATGACAAAAAGTACTGTAATTAATTATTTGTTTTTTTATCAATATATCGCCTTCTGAATCAATTTATTGAAGGAGGAGTCCCCGAAATGAGTTGTTTAGATTGAAATCGTAGAGGTGAAATAAGTGATTAAATTCAGTATAAAAAAGTCCCTTTAGATTTTCTAAAGAGACTTTTCATTCACATAATCTTATTTATAGTTAAACTAAAAATAATGTGGTTAGTGAATATCTAACAGGTCAAATCAATACGCTATTACCAGGTGAATTTACCAAATGGAGGAGGAATATTAATGTATGAAAAATTGGATACAATATTATCTGAAAATAGTTCAGATAACTACTTCTATGATGATGAATTTATGTATGTACAAGAGTTGATAAGTGGATTTGCTGACATTGATTGGGCGAAATTGGTTCGAAGTCTAAAAGACAGAGATGATAAGTATAAAATTAGATTAGTATATTGTATAGATGAAGATACTGGAATGAATGGATTCAATTTATTATTAGATTTACTCAATGAGAATGATGAAGTAGCTGAATATGTAATAGATTCTTTGCGTTCTTTTAACAATGAAGAATATAAAAAAAGAATCGCTTCCAACAAGAAAATAATGGATAAAGCAGAGAGTTTACTGAAAAACGCCAGTCTACCAGTTAAGAGAATTTTAGAAACATTTTTACAGCAAAATAAACAGTCTTAGTATTTTTATATTTGGGGTATCGCCACATCGCGATCAAGCTAATAAAAAGAAATGCCCCTAAATAAGCTATTCTTTCTGTAGAATCATAGGAAAGGATGGCGTTTTTTATGTCTATTTCTGTGTCTGATGAATTACAACTATTTGCTCAAGAGATTCAAAGTTTTTTATCTCCAAATACCTTACGGGACCTTGCTAGAGATGTTGGTTTTGTACAACGAACTAGTAAGTATAAAGCCATATATATGATTAAAGACTATTTTCTTCTTCTATTCCAAACTATACAAAAAAACACCCAAGAGCTATCAAAGGTGTTACTTCGTCTGTTCAACCTCCTACAGCAAAACGGGCGGAAATCCCATCGATATGAGAAGAAAACAGTCTTTGATATATTAGGTGTCGTTTACAATTGTACCATGTCTGATAATCAAGCGGCTTAATTCAAAAAAGGAAACCCATTAGGGTTTATTTCGTATGCAAATCTTTAAATTCCCTACGCATAGCCTTTAGAAAAAAGAAACAGCCTCTACTATAATTGACTTTGTATGAGCTTAGCTTGATAGCGATGCGGTGCTACCCCATACCCATCAAGCTAAGATTTTAAAGTACCCCTTAAATGGAGATTTTGTGTTTTTATGGTACCGAAGTTTATTTTTATCGTTTTGGGGAACAACAGATTTTTAACTTGATAGCAATGTGGGGCGGAACCCCTATTAAAGGCATTTCCCGTACTAAAATAGAAGGTACTTGCAATTTTAGTACGAATTCCAGTTGAATTCATGTTACTTAATCGTTCCCATTGCACCAACTTTCACATTTACCTTAACGTTTACATCTCCCTTTGCTAATTCATTATTCCATTTATTTTGGACTTTTTTCCATTCTGGATATGTGTAAGTACTTGCATATCTTCCAAGACCAATAGGGTCGATTTGTGCAGTTTGTATTTTTTTTATTAATTGCTTGAAATCAGCTTCCAGCTTAGTTTCAATCGCCTTTTGTAATTTTTCTGCGTCCTTTCTTGTATTAAACGAAAAAAGTCGTTCTGTAATACCGATTCTCATCTTTACATCTACATCAAATATAAAATGATCATCATATCTTGCTTTTGTCTTTACTTTAATACCATAAGCAGTAAAACTTATCCAATCTTTATCTTGGCTGTCCGCCTTTATTTTAATTGGCATTGTAAATGAAAACTCACCTGTAGTTCCTTGTTGCAAAATACGTAATAGTTTGTTTTCATCAGGTTTTAGCGTTAATTTATACCTTCCCTTTTCATCCAATAAAGCTGTACCTGTCACCCATATTTTATTCTTTTTTTTCACCTCAGTAATATTTGCTGTTACCCCTTTGTCTGCTCTTTGTTCATGTAATTCTTGAAGCGTTGTTTTTACTGTGATGTTTCTTAAAGCAGCGGTATCAACTAGTTTCGTTAAATATATAGGAAGCCGCGGCTTTTCTTTTGGGCTATGGAAGATGACGTCCGAAACAGGTCCATCTACAGCGACAACCCTTGCGGTAACTGTATTTTTGGGATCTCGATAAAATGGATCGAGGTAATTTTCCCAGTCTTTTCGTTTCAGTAGCCTTTTTCCAATTAAAAAAATCTGTGTTTTACTTCCCGCGGTAAGCGCCATAACAGTAGCATCAAATTGGTCTCTAGATTTTCGAACCGTAGCAGATTTTACACCAGTGGTTTCTTCTTTTACCTTTGCTTCTTTATTGAAAACAGGGCTTGACATATACACTAATAAATTATCATTACGATCTAAATCGATACCAAGAATAAGAGTAAGAGAAACATCTTCAACATTTGTTTGATCAAAGCATCCAGTCATCATGAACACCGATAACAAAATTAAACATAGTACTTTTCTTTTCAATGTCAATGTATCCTCCCCTGGCGAAACTTCTCATATAGACAGCAATACAGCCATAAAACGATAGGTGATATATAGGTTAATCCAAAACCAGCATTCGATAATGTCTGTTGCCAAGTTTCGGCTTCATTCCAACTAGGATGAGTCCAAAATATGAGGCCGATAATGAACAATAAGAGAACAACTACATGCGAGCTGTAATCTTGTTTTCTAATTAATTGGCTTGAACAAAATACAGCGCAATATATAGCGGGAATCCATGCTGTGGATACAACGGGTAAATAAATGGCCAATAAAATCATGTCAAAACGTTCTAAAAAACGAAATTCAATTACTTTCAGTAAATTTAGTACCGGTTGATTATATTGCGTAATGCTCTCAGGGCTAAAATAGGCAAAGCAAACAATAGTAGCAAATAAATAAAATAACATCGTTAAAGTGTTTGCAATAACCATTCCATGGACTGCATACTGTTTTTTTTGTAAAAAGGGATATAAAAAGAAGGCAATATCAAACCCTAAATAAGCAAAAATAGTGGTCGGTACAGCCATGAATACAGGTTTCCACCCTTCTTTTAAAAGTGGGAAAAATGGCATCCAACTTCCGTTCCCTTTAAGAGGGATCAAAAAAAATAACGGAATCCAAAGAAACATATAAAAAATAAGTTCGGAGTATCGCCCTAAAATACGAGGACCGTTACGTGCAACAATGAAGGTAGGAATCGAAAATAAAAAGATAACGACATAGTCAGGTGTTTTTGGAAGAAGCCATCCTTTAAGATAGAGCATAGCGTTCACAAGAACGCTACAAGAATAAAAAGCGAAGTACATCATGTAAATAACAACGAATGCTTTTCCTACTATTTTTCCAAATAATCGTATAAGAATGTCATAAATCGTGTCCTCGGGATATCTAGCAGCAGTCTTCACCATAAAAACACCTGATATTGTGGAGAATATCCAGCCAATCATTATAGCTATCCATCCATCCGTTCCAGCTTTTTCTGCAAGCAAGCGTGGAAGCGATAAAACGCCAGTGCCCACCTGCATTCCATTAATTAAAAGAATGTACTGTATAAGCGTAATGTCATTATAGGCATACTTTTTCATAGTTTCACCTTTTATTTTGATTCTTTCCTTGTCGAATAGATTGAATGGCTCTGGTACCTTTAGAACGCTTTCTTAATGCCCATAAAGGTAGGCGTATGAAAGTATCTTTCATATCCGCAAAGCGAAATGGTGCTAATGGCGTTCCGTAAGGAGTACCTAGCGATTCAAGACTAATTAGATGTCCAATTAAAGTCATCCACCCGATAACAAGTCCAACAATTCCAAATAAGGCAGCTGCAAGCATCATCGGAAAGCGTAAAAGTCTTACTGCCGCTCCCATATCATAATTAGGGATAACAAAGGAAGAGATGGCGGTAACAGCAACAACAATAATCATAATGTTGCTTACAATTCCCGCTTGAACAGCCGCCTGTCCAATAACAATACCACCTACAATTCCAACTGTCTGACCGATCGGAGTAGGTATCCGTAAAGCCCCTTCTCTCATCGTTTCCAATGTTATTTCCATAAGTAATGCTTCCATTACTGGAGAAAAGGGTACGCGCGTTCTTGATTCTGCAATAGATAAATACAGCTCTACAGGAATAACTTCAAAATTAAAGGAAATAAACGCAACATAACTCGCAGGCAAAAATAAAGCAATCATAAAGGAGATAAAACGAAGCATCCGAATAGACGAAGCAACTAACCACCTTGTACCGTAATCATCCACGCCTTGAAAAAAGGAAATAAAATTTGTTGGAGTAATTAACACATTGGGCGAATGATCCATTACAGTTACAAATCTGCCCTGTAGAATGTGAGATACTGCCAAATCAGGTCTTTCAGTTAATATAAATTGTGGAAACGGTGAGTACGGGTTATCTTCAATGAATTCTATAAGTTCGCCATTACTAGCAACAGCATCGACTGTAATATTTTGAATCCGTGTTTCTAATTCCTTTAGCACATCTTCAGAAGCTACATCTTTCAAATATAAAATAGAAATCCTCGTTTTGCTTCGTACACCAATTATTATTTTTTTTACTGCTAACTCACGATGGGGAATATATCTTCGAATCATTGCGATATTTTGACTTGCAGTTTCTGTGAACCCTTGATGCGCACCTTTTAGAGCTATTTCGTTATGAGCGTCTTCAACATTTCTTTGTGGCCATCCTTTCGTATCCAATTGATGTGCTGTTGTTCGACTGTGGAATAATAAAACACTATCTCCTCCAAAAATAGCATTTTCAATCTGACTCCACGTATCAATAATTTTAATTTGTCCTAATGGAATTGGAAGTTCTTTATTGGTATCAAAATCACTATTCATCAAAGGACTTAGAACATGATTTTGAATCAATTCTTTATCTGTTAATCCAGACAAATATACTAAAGCTGCTTCTAATCCATCTACTTTCATTTGAAACCGACGAATTACTAAATCAGGTGCTTGACGGAATATATTCTGAATATCAGCTATGTTTTTCGATAAATCAGTGCCTAAGAGGGAGTCCTCAATATTTTTTTTCTGAAAATGAGTATTGTCTCGTATTGAAAATGACTTAGGATTGTCTCTATATTTTAAACGCTTCAAAAATTTAGCCATGATTCCCTCACTTTCTATGTACCTTTTATGATATGTTTAGTATGCATATATTAAGAAAAAATATCCTATTAACTAGAGAGGTAACATGCGAATTATTACTATAAAGTTTTTGGTACATATTTCATAAAAATCACGTTGCTATTCTCAATAACATGAGAAAATAGCAACGTGATTTCAACTTCAAGAATAGTCTTTTAAGTTGGTGGATGTGTGGTGCTACCCCATGCCCATCAACTTAAGGTTTTGAAATCCCCCCCAAAAAGCGAAAATCCCCCCTCCGCAGCTGTCTATAAGAATTCAGCTCATTTTTTCGTTTTGGGGAACAACAGATTTTTTAACTTGATGGGCATGGGGTACCGCCAGCATTTCGGAAAAAATCCATGCTAAGAGCATGCAAGATTTTATACAGTTTTTCGGCTAATCCAGTAACAAATGAGAACCTTAAAATCCACGCCAAAATAGTAATGTATAAAAAAATGAATAGAGTTATAGAAAAAGAAAAAGGAGATTCCTTGTGAGAATAAAGGATCTCTTTTTCTTGCTACCAATAATGAGACGTTATGTTAACCGAGCATGAATCTGATATATAACCTACTTGTCATGGTTACTGTATTCATAATTAAAATCCTTTAAAGGTAATAGAAATTATTATTAAATGGCTATATGAGGCTCCGTCACATCGCTATAAATTTTAAAATATGGTTAGAAGATTTGCGAATTAATTATGATATACTTTCAACTAAGTAAAAAAGCGCCCTGTAAACAGGGCGCTTCGCTCCAACCTAATGACTAATATTAGCAGTTGGGTATAATGTTGTTCCTCCAATTGAAACCTTTATTTCATTTGTTAATGGAACATTTTGTTCATTAATTATTGTTCTCCACCATTCCCATGCAAGACCTGTACATTCTCTCGCTACGACTTTTACATTTTTTGAATTCGGTGGAAGTGGTATAACTGTAGAGAAATGAGCAGTTTTGTCTCTGCCGCTTCCTTCCCAAGTTTTATGTGTTAGTACTTCTTTTCCATTTTGATCATATGAGAATTCATCCCAAGATACATCAAATTGAGCAACATATGCTCCGTAATGATCAAGCGTCATTTTAGCACTTGAATATTCTGTAGTTGTAGTCTCAATATAATCTGTATTGTTATGAACAGCAGCAGTTGAATTATCTTTTAAGAAAGTGCTTGTATATGAAATTGGGTATGCTGGATTTTTAAGACTTAATTCTGCATTATCTTTAATAATATTTCGGATTTCATTAAAATCTTTTGTAACAACCTTGTTATGCTCTTTTGCATCTCCGCCTAATACTACAGCGGTAAAGGTACTTTCTTCAAAAATATCTTTGTACTGTCCACTCGTTTCGACGCTGTTATTCTTAAGTAAGGCTTTAAAGGCAGCTTGTACATCTTTGCTCTTAGATGTTGTTTCTAATTTCACATAAATTGTTCTGCCATACGCTACATTTGACACCATAACAGGCGGAGCTACATTACTTACCCCTTTACGAGTTAACTCACCAAAAGTAACACTATTATCAAAAAGATCTGATGGATTATTAGGAAGTTCAGCACTTACGGTATAAAATATTTGCTTATATGCCGCAACCATCACTTTTTTCTCTCCATTTGCAATCGCATTAAAGTCAATATTCAGCCCATTATCAAGATATTTAGCGTTAACATTAAGAGCACTTGCTATTTGTGATTTACTATAAACCATAGATTCTGAATACTGCATTCTTGCAGGTAACGTATGTGTTGTTGAATACTTTTCATTCCAAGTAGATACTAAATCGTCTACTGCTCCAGACACATTACCATATGTCGGATTTGGGACAGTTATTGTATTTTCTTTTCTCATGCCAGGTAAGTCTATACTAATATTCAAAGGTTTTCTCTTAGCCACTAATAAACTAGGTTGATTATCTGCAAAAGCTTTATTTGCAAGTTGTACTGCTCCTGGATAAGTACGATTAGCCACAGAATCAATAATCGAAATATCAACTGGTGACGTTGTAAGTGATTTTTTCTCACGCTCAACTACTACAAATTTACCATTTGAATTGATACTTTCTTTCGGAACAAAACTCTCTACTTTATCACCATTTACTGCTAAAATATCTCTACTATCATACTTTAAATTTGCTATGCCAGTATTAATGTCACTAGCATTTTTTGTTGCATCAGTTGCATTGCCTGTTTGTGTTTCTGCGAAGGAAATAGATGAATAATTAATAGTGCATAAACTAACTAATAAACATGCTAGGAATTTTATTCTTTTATTATTTTTCTTAATTTTCAGAATAATCACCTCGTTCTTTTTTTATATTAAGATATGATAATGACTTATAAATGATTGCTAATTAATAAACTTACATAAATGCTTTTAAAAGTTCTTGAACTAATGGAATTACTCCACCTAAAAATTTCAAAACTGCCATTGCGATTTCCATATTACTTCCTCCTCTTTGTTGTATTAAAATGTGTTGAATATTTATGCTTTCATTATAATAAGCTTTTGCATTTGCATCAATTCATTTTTATATGCAATATTACATATTGAGTGGATAAGCAACTTTTTCTGTTAGGTTGATAATGGTGCTACCCCATACCCATCAAGCTAAGCTTATATAAGTTTAATTTCATATGAGATTTTTTCTTTTTTCTAAAAATCCAGTGTAAGTTCTTTAAAAATTTGCATACGAAATAAATCCTATCGGGTTTCATTTTTTTGATTACGCTACATGATTTTGAGATATAGAAAAGTTGTATACGACACCTAAGATATCAAAGACTGTTTTCTTCTCATACCTATGAAATTTCCGTCCGTTTTTCTGTAAGAGATTGAACAGGCGAAACAATATCTTTGTTAATTCTTGAGTGTCTTTTTGTAGAGAGTGATATATTAGCGGAAAATAATCTTTTATGATATAAATCGCTTTATATTCGCTTAATTCTCGTTTCTTCTTGATGAGGAGTAATTGGCGCATTTGAAACATGGTGGAGGAACAAAGAAGTAGACTAATTGATCCACACATAATATAACTCTCCTTTCTAGTTATTAGAAAATGTTTTCTATTCTCTCTACTATTAAATGTAGCTTGTACATTTTTTGCATATTATGAAAGCGGAAACCCCCATGTAAGTCTTAACTTATTTCAATTCTATGAAACTGCCCTTTTTCTGAAATCTACCATTTCACACAGACGGATCTTCTAGCACGAACATATTTATATTAATATAAATAACAATTCTAAAATGAAAGGAAAGACGATTATAAATTGAATGTAAGAGTGACATCAAATAATTCCTCTCAAAATGAACCCAGTGTAGCTGTTAATTTGTCAAATCCGAATACCATAGTCGCAACAGGAAATGACTTTCGATTAGGAGATACCCGAACAGGGTTGTATCGATCGACTGATAAGGGAAAAACTTGGACAAACAATATTTTACCAATACCTGCTGGATTCACGGCGGCAGCAGATGCTGTTGTAAACTGGGGAGGTGATAATTTCTTCCTAGTTTCAGGACTTGTTTTTAATAGAAATGTCGCTGGTGAAGGAGTAGACGGAACCATTGTGGTATATCGATCTACTAATAATGGACAAACCTTTTCGACTCCAATCATTGTCAATCAAGGAAATGGTATAGCTGAACATAACGATAAAAGCTATTCTGCAATTGACATATCCAGTAAAAGTCCATTTAGAGGTCGGGCCTATGTCAGCTACACCCAATTTACGAATAATGTTAATTCACAAATTTTATTTCACAGATCTACGAACGGTGGCGTAATCTGGTCTGCACCCGTTGCAATCACTGGAGTCATCACAGGTAATACGTTCGTTCAAGGCTCCAATATTACAGTAGGGCCAAATGGCGAGGTTTATGTCGGATGGATTGAGCGGCAACAATTCAATTTAGGTAACAATGCATTCTTTAGAATTCGTCGTTCTAATGACGGTGGGGTTACTTTTGGTCCAACCATTACCGTTGCCCAAATTACTGCCCTTCCTTTTACTTTGAACTCAAATGTTAACAATTGGCAATTCAGAACCCCTACTAATGCATTTCTTGCTGTAGATCTTTCTAAAGGCCACAATAAGGGGAGAGTGTATGCTGTATGGAATGACTATTCAACCGGAAATGCGCAGATCCTTTCTTCTCACTCCGATAATGGCGCTAACTGGTCAACACCTGTGAGAGTAAATAGTGAAAATCCTGCTAATACCCAGAATTTCCTTCCGTTTCCAGTTGTTGATCCGTCATCTGGAAAAGTCAAAGTCGTTTACTATACGAATCGAGTTTCCGGAGCAACTAATTTAGATGTTTTCCTTTCCGAATCATCCAATGGTGGAAACTCTTTCTCTAAACATAAACGAGTCACAGATCAATCCTTCAACCCTAATACAGGAAACGCATTATTTATTGGTGACTATATTTTTGCAGCAGCTCTCCCACATGATGGATTGGTTACGGTTTGGACAGACACTAGAACTGGTAACCAAGATATTTTCGCTGAAATACAGTCAGGCAAACCTAAACCTCCTAAACCTCCTAAACCTAAGCACAAATAACAAACATTGTCTTCCACTAAGTGAATACTGTATACAAATCTAGTTAACATAAGTCAAATTATCGGAGCAAGGAAAACGGACAAACCTTTGATACAATTGGGTTTGTCCGTTTTCTCTTTGTATCGTGCTATTCATGATTTTATACATTGTAGAGATATCGGAACTTTTCAGGTTTATATTTCTTTTATACGAAAGGCTTTAACCTTACACTAGATATCGTTATTTTTATGTTATTGATTGCCGGTCTTATTTTCCACCGGACTCCGATTCAATACATTCGCGCTTTTTCAGATTCTACGAAAAGTGCTTCTGGCATTTTACTTCAATTTCCGTTTTACGCAGGAATTATGGGTATGATGATTGGAGCAAATAGTGAAGGACTTTCACTTGGAGGAGCTATTTCTAATTTCTTTATTAGCATTTCAAACGAAACGACTTTCCCGCTCTTTACATTTTTAAGTGCTGGCATCGTTAATATTTTCTTTCCATCTGGTGGCGGTCAATGGGCTGTACAAGCACCAATTATGATTCCAGCTGGCGCTGAACTTGGTGTACCTGCTGCAAAAACAGCGATGGCCATTGCGTGGGGCGATGCTTGGACGAATTTAATTCAACCTTTCTGGGCATTACCAGCATTAGCGATAGCTGGTTTAGGGGCTCGTGATATTATGGGATTTTGCGTTGTTAACTTACTATATGCAGGTTTTATCATTAGTCTATGCTTCTTATTTATTTAAACGAAAAGCTAGTTTTATACTAGCTTTTTTATATAATAAATCATTTATTTCCCATGCAATTTATAATCTTTTTCCACTCTATCTCCGTAAGGTTTAATGCCTCAAACGCAAAAAAATATTCACATACTTTTTCAATCAGATGTGGATTTCCCCTCAAGAAATTCCACCGTAACGATTTAGGAAGAAAATATGTTTCATATTCTTTACTTCCCCGTACTATCTCATCCACTTCTCTTTCACAAATTCCTCTTATTAAATAATCATTTCTTAATTGTATTTGAATTTGCCCGAACGTTTCGCTACATTTCTTCAATTGAAGTAAGCACATAATATACGTCCGAAAAAGTTCATCATCATACTGACAACACTTTATAATACGATCGATTTCATTCATAATGTACGAGCCTTTTCTTTCATAGTTAAAGCTTCCCCTTCTCTAACATCTTCTCTACAACTTGCACGTTTTTCGAACTTTGCAACAATCGGTTTAATACTGTAAGTAACTCTTCTTTTTCTAAACCTTGCAGTTTCGCTTTAACCGTACTCTCACCAGCACCTTGAATATCATAAACAACTGCCGCCATATGTTTACAATAATTTTCATATGGACACTCACAGCTACTTTCTGTAAAATCTTCAAGATCAATAACCACTTCATAGTTTCCTGCATTTCCAGTAACGAAAGCAAATACTTTCTTGTCGTGTATTTCAACATCTTCTACATGTCCATCTTCATAATATTCATATCCTCTATCAACAATATATTTCGGAATATACTTATATAGTTCTTTTAATAAATAAGCGTACATAACAGCACCTCCCTCTTCCTTTAATTCCCTTTTGACTTCCAAAACCCTGCATGTTATTCTAATAACTGTCAACTAGCGAGTCTATATGACAAAACGACTGACACCTATTCGGCGGAGGTGTCTCTTTTCATTTGCAGCCGATATGAAGTGCCTCTTTCAGGCACATTCAATCTTTGACACTACACACTCAACACCATTCCCTGTATCAGGCTGCATTAGCAGTCTTTTACACTACATACTTCAAAAAAAAGAGAGCCTAGCTCCCTTTTCTCGCCTTATAAAATACCCCTTTTTCAGCATAGAGATATTCATCATCAGCTAAAGTAATTTTCCCATCCAGTTTTAGTTCGTCTAATAGCCTTGATAAATAAAATTGATGTAACATCTTTTTCGTGAATTTTCCTTCATGATGCGAAACGATATGTTCTTGAATATCTAACAATGATATTGGCTTATCTTGCTCTATCATATATTCATAAACTGTACTACGCAGTTTTACGTATTTTTCGAGTGTCACAGTACTTCGCAACCCCTTTCTTCTTATTAAATGTTTTTCGTAATCGGTTTTTTTGCAACAAAAAAACCTCTCCGATAAGAAGAAGTTACGTATATCTTCGTCTTATCTCCCAGAACAAATATGTTCTGCTGGAATTAGCACCTGCATCGCGGTTGCTGGGTTTCATCGGGCCAGTCCCTCCACCTCTCTGGATAAGAAAATATTCACTTTAAAGTTAACTATACGTAATTTCGTTTTAATTGTCAAATAAATATAAAAAATATAACAAATTATATTTTTCTCCTTACTGTTCATACTATACATATATGAACATTCAAGGAGGATTATGAAATGCATGAAAATGCTCGCGGATATGTACAAGATTCTTTTCAATCATTACAAGAAGCAAAACATTGTTTAGAAGAAGCGCTTCAAACTGTTGAAAAAGATTTTAATCGCGCTCGTATTGAGCAATCTCTTTATGCTGTCGAACAAGCTATTCAACGCTGCGATTACACCGTTCACATTTTAGAACAAGATTGAAAAAACTTCCCATCATACGGTGGGAAGCTTTTTCAAATGGCATACTTCATTATTATTGCCGTTATAATTAGAAAATATACAGAAAAATGCTCCCTACAATATGTAAGAAGCATGAAAGAGGCAAACGAATATGTAAGTCGCGACCCTACCTTATATGAGTATGCTTATCTATGTCATGTTATGCTCATCTAATATGCCGTATTTCTTTTTAAATCTTGTAAGGATCGTAATCCAAGATGTACTAAATAGTAGTAGAAAAATAACATTCGATATCGCGTGACTAAGATCGAAATAAAAACTTGCAGCATAGTAAGCAATAACTGTTTCCCACGTTGCTTCCTGTATAAACCCAAGAAGACCCCAAAAATTCATAATCCAGCCAAATAGAAATCCAACGGCAAATCCATATATGAGTCGTCCCCATAGTTTTTTCATCAAAAATGTATTTCGGAGTAATCCTGCTATGAAGCCAATCATACCCCACGAAAACATTTGCCACGGCGTCCACGGACCTTGTCCTAAAAAGATGTTAGACACAATCGCCGCTGTTGCACCGATCATAAAACCAGTTTCACTCCCAAACACAATTGCTGAAACGATAATGACAAAAGAAGTTGGTTGTACACTTGGTAAAATAGAAAATGGTACCCTACTTACTGCTGCAATTGCTGCTAATACGGCAACGAGAACAATTTCACGTGAAACAAATGCTTTCCTTTCAAATCGGACATAGAAAGGTAATATAATAACAGCTAATACAAACAAACTACTTAACATGTAATAACCGTCCATAATAAGTGTCGTAAAGAGTAATGTGCCTATTAGTAGTGCAAAAATACATATTATGAATGCAACATATCGTTTGGACACGCTTCGTACACATCCTCCCACGTTAATGCATATGGCAATTCTTTTCGAATGAATCGATTAATCGATGTCGTATAAAAGAAATTGCCGCTAAAAAACTCTTTCGGTGCATCATTCATAATAACTGTTCCATCAAATAACATCATGCATTGATCCACGTATTTCGCCGCAAACTCAATGTCATGCGTTGCCATTACAATTGTTGTCCCTTCTTTTTGCAACTTCTTAAATAGCTCTCCTACTCTTTTTTTCTTCCATGGATCTAGTCCCTTTGTCGGTTCATCAAGTAATAATAACGTTGGCTTTGACAATAACGTTGTACATAACGCGAGTAATTGTTGCTCTCCCCCGCTACAATCATGCGGATGGCGTTCTTTAAGCGAATGTAACCAAAACTGTTTTAGCATATCTTCTGCCATTTCTCTTCCTTGTTCTCCGTATAATTCACGTGCACGTTCATACACTTCATCCCACACTGTATCAAATGTAAAATGATAATACGGATGTTGCGACACATACCCGATCCTTTTAAACCGTTCTTTCGAATCAATTTTATGTACCACTTTCCCGTTCCACTTCACTTTGCCTCTTCTCGCTTTTTGTAACCCCGCTAAAATCGTTAACAGTGTAGACTTACCCGTACCATTTTTCCCAACGAGAGCTACCCATTTCCCTCTTTCAATCGCAACTGTTAAATCTCGTAAAATAAGCGGACTATTTTTTTCATATTGAAAAGAAATATGCTCTGCATTTAAAATTATTTCTTGTTTTTCGCACTGTTCCTCTTGCTCATCCCTAAATGATATCGCTGAAAAATCATTCATTTTCATTTGTGCTTCTCGTACTGTAAATGGAATATCTTTCGCATTCCACTCTAAAAACAACCTTGGAATTTGCGGAATAAATGGACGGAACTTTTCAACTCCCCACATTTTCGCTATAACCGTTTTCGGACTACCATCATACACAATTCGGCCGTTATCCATACAAACAACGCGTGTTGCGAGCGGAATTACTTCATCTAAACGATGTTCACTTAAAATAATCGTAATTCCAAGTTCTTCGTTAATACGCTTTAACAATCCTAAAAACTCTTTTGCAGCAATCGGATCTAACTGCGCTGTCGGTTCATCTAATAATAGTAGTTTCGGCTGCATAACTAATACCGCAGCTAAATTGACAAGTTGCTTTTGCCCGCCAGATAGCGTATGAACAGATTGGTGCAATAAATCTTGAAATCCTAAGAAACTAATAAGCTCAGCTATTCGTTTTTGAATAATATGAGATGGTAACCCGATATTTTCTAAAGAAAATGCTAATTCTTGAATTACTGTATCCATTACGAGCTGGTTTTCTGGATTTTGAAACACCATGCCAATTTCTTGTGCAGATAATAAATCTGGTACTTCCTCTAATAAAACACCTTCATAAAACAACTCTCCCGAACGCGTACCGATTGGAAGTAACTCCTTTTTAAAATGTTTTAATAAAGTCGTCTTCCCAGAACCCGATCCGCCCACAAGTGTAATGAACTCACCTTTTTGAACAGAAAGAGAAATATGCTGTAACGCTTTTTCGTTTTCATCAGCATATACAAATGATAAATTGTTTATTTCTGCATGCGCCACCATATCCACTCCCTTCCTTCCATCATAATTGGTAAACTAATAAACATCGTAAATACTACAAACATCATCCCGTCGTATTGCTGAAATAGCATAGATTCGACTTTCGGATAAATAATTAATTTTCCTCCGCCATAATTACTAAAGATGACAGCAGCTATAAATAGAATTATTAAATAACTGAGCATATACCAATCGCGTCTTTCCATTCTATATCGAATATACGTTGTACGCTTCGTTACACCAAATCCACGAGCTTGCATAGAATCAGCCGTTTGCAGTGCATCTTCTAACGAACAAATTAATAACACTTGTAGCAACTGCATACCATTTTTCACTCGCTCCACAATGGAACCTGCGTCAACTTGTACACCTTTCGTTTTTTGGACGAGTGTAATTTTCTGTAATCGCCTAATAAACAAAGGAACAAACCTCACTGTAATCATCGTTAACAATGCAACTTTCGGTGAAATTCTTGAAAACAAATATAAAAATTTATGACTCGAAATAATATCATTATACGACGCAAACGTGAACATAACCGCAACTAGTAATAACCCCATTACTAGTCCAAACATAATCGCCTCAAGTTTAATACGATTATCACCTAACCAAAATAACGTAGTTCGACCTCTATGTGTTAATAACGAATTAAATAAAATTACCATAAAAAAGAAAACGATTGTGCTCGGTAACATTTTTCTTATCTTTTCGCCATTTCCTTGCATCACGTTTAAACTAACAATTAATAGTATCGCTCCAATTAAAAAAAGAGGATGAAGACACATCATACATAGTATCATCACCCCGATATAATAGAAAAAATTCACAAAAGGATGTAAAGAAGAAAAACTTATTTTCATAGTCCTTTACCGAATGCCTTTCTTATTTTAATACAAACACCCACTCGATTGTATCTCCTGGTTTTACTGTAGCTACACCAGCACTATAGTTTGGAAAAGCACCGTTCACACGATATTTCCATCCACTAGTAGCGGTAACATCTTTTTCATATAAATCATTAATCCCTTTTACATAAATACCGTCTTTAGAACCCATTGCATCAACATCTAATCCCGTACGCTGCAATACTTTATAAACAGTATCGCCTTCTTGTACATCAATCTTTTTCGCACCTAATAAGTATCCTTCATTACCTTTTACGGAAATAGTAACTTGTTTTGCTTTAGGTTCTGGCACTGGATCTGGTTTTTTTTGTTCAGGAGTTGGTACTACCGGAGTCGGTATCGTTTTCTCCTCTTTATTCGGATCAACCTTTTGCTCCTGCTTCGGTGTTTCTTTCGGCTGATTAACAACCTTTGCTTCTTCTTGCGCTTTCGGTTGCTGTTGTTTCTCTTCTTGTGCTTTTTGTTGTTCTGGTTGTTTAGTAGCGGCCGGTTGTTCCTGAGGCTTTTCTTCTTTCTTTACTTCTGGTTGTGCCTGCGGTTGTTCCTGAGGCTTCTCTTCTACTTTTTGTTCTTGTTTCTCTTCTTGTTGTTTCTGCTCCGGTTCAGCTTCAACTTTTTTCTCTTCCGGTTTCACTTCTTCTTTCGGTTCTTCTTGTTTCGCTACCTCTTCTTGCTTTGGTTCTACCTTCTTCTCTGGCTGTACAGCTGCCTCTTCACATCCGGCAAGTAGCCCGAGCGAAAGCATTAAAGAAATGAACCATTTCACCTTACTCATATTATCTCTCACCTTTCATACGAAAATTAGGAGCAAATGATTGCTCCTAATTTTGGTTAAGCTGCTTTACGTCTCCATAATACATATGCGGAAGCAATACATAATACACCCATACCTACTTCTGCAGCCGCACTATGAGAAGATGCTCCTGTTTTTGGTAGCATGTTATCATTTCCGGATTTTTTATTTTTAGCCGGTTCGTTATCTACAACAACTTTTACATTTTCATTTTTTGTTTCTTGTTGCACTTGCTTTTGTTCTTGTGGTTCTTCAGTAACTTCTTTTTCTACTACAACATTTTCTGAATCCACATTAGGTTTTGTATCGATTTCAGGAACAGATACATTTGACCAATCATAAATTGATTTTCCAGGCTCTTTAAACTGAATTAAAGCTAATAACGCTTGCTCTGTAGCCATTCCGCTACCATTTTGATCACTTGGTAACCATTTGAATTCACCATTTGGAAGTTGATATGACAGTAGATTTTGCACTGCCTTATGAAGACGATTTTGATCTACATCTTTAACAAGTGATAATCCAATAATTGCTTGCGCAGTACTATTTGAATTTTCTTGTCCATCTGCAGAAAACCCACCATTTTCTAGCTGCTCTTTATATAAATACGCAACAGCTTTTTGCACAGCTGGTTTCACATCTGGTCGATCTTGATAAGGAGCTAATGCTGATAAAACCATAGCCGTTACATCAACGCTACTAGCACTTTCTTTACTGCTTGCACTATCATAAGTCCAGCCACCATCTGTGTGTTGTGATTGTAAAAGTGACTCTACTAACGCAACTCGATTCCATTTTGATTCAACTGGGATCTCATATTTTTTCGTATCAAATGCAAGTAAAGCAAATGCATAACCTGTAACAGAATTCACTTTATCTGATTCATACAATTTTTGAACTAAGTTATGTTCGCCTACCTTTTTAGGATCTGCATTCATTGCATTCATCATAATAATCGTTCTAGCTAAATCTGTTGCTGAAAAACGATTTATACGCTTTTCCACTTTTTCTGTTACTGCCTTTACATAATTTAATTTCGCCTCAATTGGTACATTCTTTCCAGAACGAGAAAGCCCTAAAGCTACCCAATCACTTTCAATTCCATCTTGTAACATCTTTTCAGACGTTTTGGAAATTGCTTCGTTTACTTGTGCTGCTGGAACTTGAATGTTCTCTTGCTTTGGTTCTTCTGGTTTTGGATCATCTGTCTTTGGTTCTTCAACAGTTTTACAAGTACCAAATTTATCTAATGTTTGTTGTAATGTTTCTTGACTCATATTGCTCCAGTCTGAAACGAAGCGGAATACAACAACGTCTCCAGACTCTAATTTATAACTATCTGCTCCAACTTGTGCAGATTTATCATTTACATCATACATCCAACCGCTTGTGTCCCCAGCCATTAAGCCGTCAATGCCTTTTACATACGTTCCAAACGACATCGTTTCAGATGTTACTTTGTCCCCCATGACTTTTTGCAGCAAACTTAAAGCTGTTTCCCCATCTTCAATTTGCGCTTCTTTCGGACATAACATAATGCCCTTTTGTGATTCACCAATAATTGCAAGTTTTGCTGTATTTCCTTCAGCAAACGTAATATGTACTGTATTCGCAAAAGAAACAAATACAAGTGTAACTGCCATTAACGACGTAAGCAGCCATTTTTTTAACATTGCCATCCCAAAATTTCCTCCCTTACTACCATTTACACAAAAAAAGGCCCTTCAAGGGCGTGCGGTTGACACTCTCTTTTTGTAAGTGCCGAACAAAAATGCGCAACACCTCCTACCCACATAATTCGTGGCTATATTTGTATAGGAAAAACAATTTCGTTTATGAACGTATCATTGTGATAACATTCACTTTTCAAGGTAAAACTAACTTCCATTTAAGTTATCGTAAAACGATAAACCTATACATTCTGTAAATTTTAAATTTCTGTATTATTTTACTATTGACAAAGAAATTTGTCCACGCTTTATCGGATTTATTTTCTAAGAATACTAACTTCCAATCTCCTAACTATGCAAACTCTTTTCACTAATAATAACGCCATCTTCATCAGCATAAACATATTCATTTGGCTTCCATTCCACTTGTCCAAATTGTAATGAAATATTTCGTTCTCCTTTCCCTTCTTTTACACTTCTATTTGGCATCGTACCTAACGCTAAAATACCAATATTAATATTCTTTAGTTCACTAGAATCACGAACATATCCATTCACAATAATGCCTGCCAACTTTCTTTCCTCTGCAATAGCTGCCAAATTATCACCGAGTAACGCACAATTCGTAGAGGCTCCTCCATCAACAACTAATACCGTTCCTTCCGGTAATGTTTGCAGTCCTTCTTTCACTAGTACATTATCATCCTTCACTTTTACCGTTGCAATTTTCCCGTAGAATTGTTCTTTCTTCCCAAAAGACCGAAAAGACTGGCGACATATTTGTAATTCTTTTTCAAACTCATCACATAGATCCGTAGTTTTCCACATCATTTTCCCTCTTTTCCTTTTTCTTTCTATATAACATATTCTTGGATTATTTTCGTTTCCCTGTCTAATGTTGCAATAATTTGTATGTAGACGAACGATCTTAGAAAACTAGATTGCAATTTTCTTCCGCAAAACCTTCTATACTATTGAAACGTTACGAACTACTTCAGTAGTGAATAAGAAAACAGCAAATACCCCGAAACAAACAACTTTTGTCGTTTATTTCGGGGTTACTTGACGTTTCTTTACTAGAAATACTTTTATTTATTTGGCAACGTATCAATATACTTTTTAACTACTTCATATACATATTCTTGATTTGCTGCTGCTGTATTTGGATTATATTTTCCGCCGTTTGTTTTATTGTTAGATAATACTCGAATTCCTAAAAATGGTACATCATACGCTTTTGCGATTTGTGCTGCTGCTGCACCTTCCATTTCTTCTACAGATGTACCGTATTTTGTATGGAACCACTTAATTCTATCAACTTCATTATTCCAAACGTCTGCTGAACCAATCGTACCTTCCACCACTTTACCTTTTGTGTATTTATCTTTTACCGCATTCGCCGCTGCAAGTAAATCCTTATCTCCCTCGTAGTATCGGATTTTCTCAGCATTTGGATCTTCTCCTGCACTTCCTTCAGAAGCCATTAAGTCCATAGATATCCATTTTGTCGGCTCAATTCCTTGATTCTCATCCATATTTGTTGTTTTTAATGAACCTATGTTTGCTACTTGTTTTCCTAAAACGATATCAAATACATTTAAATTTGGATCATGTCCACCTGATGTTCCTTGGTTAATAATCGCCTGAGGCTTATATTTTTCAATAGCTACTGCTGTAGCGGCAGCTGTATTTTCCATTCCTTTACCTGTTTTCGCTACGATTACAGGATAATTGTCGACAGTTCCTTTATAAAATACGAAAGTTCCAGACTTTTCTTCTTTCACATTTTTTAATCTTTTTGCAAAATTTTCAGCTTCTATCGGCATTGGCCCTTGAATTAAGATTGGTTTTTGATTGCTTTTTGCCTCAACTTGTTTCGGACTCGCATTACATCCCGCAAGTATCGAGAATGACAATGCAACAGTAGTTACTAGGGCAGCACATTTTTTCAACGTATTCTTCTTCATAAATAATCTCCTCTTTCTCTTGTTGTTTTCTATACTCGATGCTTTGGTCCAAACAAAAAAGTTCTAGAAATTGTAGAAGAATCTCTACTTTCTAGAACTACGGTAGTCAAAGTTAATTAAGCATATGCAAAATTATAAATCGGTAGCGCACATTACATAGAGCGACCGAATACTTTAACCCGTAGTCCAGTTCTTTCATTGGGAACTAGGTAGAAACGCTCGGACCATATTACCGAGTATATACGAGTGATGTTATTTAAAATTATTATATTGGTAATATAACAAACTTTTTGTATATTCGCAATTAAAATATGAATGTTTTTCGAAAATATTTTAAAAATGTTCGTTTTTATCGCCATCAAACAACAAAAACCCTCATTTACAAATGTAAAATCACGTAAAAACTTAAAAACCCATATACTAAATCAACCTAAAACGTCCAATATTTTACAGACAATTACTCTTCCTTCTAACTCCATTTCAAATTTCTATATAACTATTAAAAAACTGAAACACAAAAACAGGCAATGGAGAAAATGCTGTCCATTGCCTGGGAATAAATGAAATATGTGATGTATGACTTACTTCTTAACTATTTAAATTTTATCTTTCGTATAGACGATGTAGCTAGGCTCATTATAAATCCACTCATCTGTACCAATTCTTAGCCAACCATTCTTTTCTTCGTATACTGTAGCTTTTTCACCTTTGCTTGCTGCCTCCGTTTGTCAAACTAGTCTTCGGCTAAATCTACATACATTTAATGTAAAAAAACACCAAAAACCTCATCAACCAAAGTTTGAAAGAAAAATGGTATCTTTTCAGATTAGTGGCGAAAAAGAACTGACGTTTCAGCAGGATAGTATCTTAATTAAACATTGGGTGATGTGCTATCCCTCATGGGGTTGTTTGCCAGGACTGTGCCAATATGTGTTACTATTTAGTTGTCCCATCAATAATTACTAAAATAAGGTAAAATGTGTAGGGATGGAGAGACTAGCGATAAGTTTAGTATCTGAAAAAACTAATTTTACTGGTCAGTGAAGGGGGATCTGTATTCGATATGTTAAAAGATGATATTATTTTGGATAAGCTGCAGCAATTTGTTTCTGGGGAATCTATTCAACGCCAAAGTATGAAGACTAGCCTTGCTGATTTTATACTGTCATCTGGTGAAACGTCGAAAGCTGCAAATTGGATAGTTAGCTATATCGAGAGCTTATGTCATGGCAAGCATGATAAGGGTGTTTACACTCAAATGAACAACCCTGAATTAATTGCTGATTTATTAGAAGTGGCTTATGAAAGTTTGAGTAAGGATGCTGATCTGCAACCATACGTTACGCAAATCGCACGATTATTGTATATTGACAAAAAGGAACGAGATACATTAGATTCTGAACGATATGTTCAATACCGGGCAGCTGTGATGTTGGATGAATTAATTTCCTTAAACGTTTCGTTGCCACCGGAAGTAGTAGAGCTGGTGTTATCGGATTATTATAGAAAGGATATACCGACACAAGAGTTCATTTGCAATATATGGCGGAGATTGGCTGAAAGAGGCATTAATATATCCAATCATATAAGTTCACTTGTCATCAATGTTGGTAACCACGAATCTTCTACTCTTACTAATAATAGTATACTAACTTTATGGGCATGCATTCGCAGGGGATTCTTTGATACACCTATCCCTGATAGTAATCTAACTTACCACGTATGGCTTTGGAATATGACTACAAGCTGTGTTGATAAACTGAAGAAAAGATACGAGGAACCTACCCGCTCAGTTGCAGTCGGCTGTCTTCTTGAAACTGCAAGGATATACCCGGAGGCTCAATCTTTGATTCTAGAGTGCATGGATAAATGGGGAATTGCAGAACCAAAGCGTCCACGTAGTGATTTTCAACGAGATTTAAAAGAGCTTTTTTCACGTTGCGAAAATCATCCAGGCACAACTTGCTTACCAGAGAATTATGTTATTACTAAAAGAGGAATCATGTTGAGATCTAAATCTAAATCGTAATTCAAATAACGTAAGGATCGTACGAATCAAGTTTGGTTATTTTGAAAAAGTAATTGATAATAAAATAATGATAAAAAGGTAGGAACATTTTGTACATATCAAATATGCTCCTACCTTTGATTTTATTGAGTTTAACATCTATAACCTAAATATAAAATTTTATAGAACTTCTTTCCCTATGTATATTTACTTCGTTACCTCACCAAACTGCGCTCTCGTCACTTTCGCCAAGTCTTCAACTTTCAGCTCAATTTGTATACCGATTTTCCCTCCACTTACAATGATCGTTTCAAGTGATTGAGCACTCTCATCAATACATGTAGAAAATAACTTCTTCATGCCGACTGGTGAACAACCGCCGCGAATGTATCCTGACACTTTCGTAATATCTTTTACAGCAATCATTTCAATTTTCTTTTCACTTACTGCTTTTGCCGCAGTTTTTAAATTCAATTCCTCATCTACTGGAATGATAAACACATGATAATTTTTACTATTCCCTTGAGCGATTAACGTTTTATATACTTCTCTCACTTCTCGTCCAATTTTCTCAGCTACTGATACGCCGTCAATTTTTCCATCGTCCGGATCATATGACATCATCGAATATTCAATTTTTTCTTTATCTAATATTCGCATCGCATTTGTTTTATCTTTTTTCATAGTGGTCTCCTTAAAAGGTTATTTCATATTATTAAGTTTTCTTTTATTATACACCCTTTTCCATTTCTCCTACATAACTTCACGTATATTTCAAAACTAAAAATATTGATAATTCAAAAATCATCTGATATAATTTGGAAAAACTTATGTTAAGGAGAGATTTGCAATGCGAAATTTTAATACTTCTTTCCAACTTCATCATCATACGTAACGCCGTGTATCCGGAGAAATTTTTTTCTTCGTGGGTACAGGGCTTTTCCTGTTGACCCACGAAGCGTTCATAAAGCTATGTGGGTATTTTTATACCTGCATAGCTTTTTTTAATTTAAAAAAGGAGTGATTATGATGGAAATGAAAAATGTAAAAGGAACGAAAGACTATTTACCAGAGGAACAAGTATTGCGAAATAAAATTAAAAGAGCGTGTGAAGATACGTTTGAACGTTATGGCTGTAAACCGTTAGAAACACCAACGTTAAATATGTATGAACTTATGTCTTACAAGTACGGTGGTGGTGATGAAATACTAAAAGAAATATATACGCTTAAGGATCAAGGAAAACGCGAACTTGCCTTACGATACGATTTAACGATTCCATTCGCAAAAGTTGTGGCAATGAATCCTAACATCCGCCTCCCTTTTAAACGGTATGAAATTGGGAAAGTATTTCGAGATGGTCCGATTAAACAAGGAAGATTTCGCGAGTTCATTCAATGCGACGTTGATATAGTTGGTGTAGAGTCTGTCATGGCGGAAGCGGAACTTATGAGCATGGCATTTGAACTGTTTCGAACGTTAAACTTAGAAGTAACCATTCAATATAATAACCGAAAATTATTAAACGGTATTCTCCAGTCTATGAACATCCCTGCCGAATTAACAAGTGACGTAATTTTATCATTAGACAAAATCGAAAAGATTGGGATTGATGGTGTACGGAAAGATGTATTGGAGCGAGGAATTACTGTAGAAATGGCCGATACGATATGTAATACCGTTTTATCTTGTATGAAGTTTAAGCTTACTGAATTTGAAGAAGCATTTAATAATCCACTCGTTACCGATGGAATAAACGAATTGCAACAATTACAGCAATATTTGATTGCCCTTGGAATAAACGAAAATACGATATTCAATCCGTTTTTAGCACGAGGACTCACAATGTATACAGGCACTGTGTATGAAATCTTTTTAAAAAATAGCTCAATTACATCTAGCATCGGTAGCGGTGGTCGATACGATAATATTATTGGAGCGTTCCGTGGTGATAATATGAACTATCCAACAGTTGGTATTTCATTCGGTTTGGATGTTATTTATACAGCACTATCACAAAAAGAAACTACATCATCTACAGCCGATTTATTTATCATCCCACTCGGGACAGAATTACAATGCTTGCAAATTGCCCAGCAATTACGAGCTACTACTTCATTAAAAGTCGAACTAGAACTGGCAGGACGTAAATTAAAACGGGCTCTTAATTACGCAAACAAAGAAAATATCCCGTATGTGCTTATTATTGGTGAGGAAGAACTTAGTACAGACACTGTTGTGCTGCGGAATATGAAAGAAGGTAGTGAGGTGAAGGTTCCGCTTTCTTCTTTGAAAGATGATACATTTGATAATTATTGTAATATGCCTAGCACGTTATGATTGTGAAATGTGCTCAAAATGTAACTCAGGTAAATTAAAAAAGGGCTGTCCGCGCATGACAGCCCCTTTTCCTAAACGAACAACACCTTCGTAAGTGAAATTATATTAACGATTTTTCGAATATATCTATCATTACTTACACTATATCAACGATAAGTAGATATTTTCATTTTATAGATAACCAAGCAATTAGTTTACATAAAATAATTATAATCAATTTAATCCTACAAAGCTTCCCATTACCTATTTTGATAATATACGGTTTTCCAGCCCCACTACCAATTCAAGAAAAATCCCTGTCCGTCTCTACTATACCAAATTCAACTATTTACTATTATTTTGTATATTTCTACTCTCCAAAACTTTCTCCATATTATGAGTTGCCCACTCCAACATTAATAGAATCATTGGACGAAGTGATTCACCAAGCTCAGTTAACGAATATTCTACTTTTGGAGGCACTTCACGGTACACTTCACGATGTATGATGCCATCTGCTTCAAGTTCTCTCAGCTGCAGTGTTAACATTCTTTGTGTGATATTAGGTTTTAATCTCTTTAATTCATTAAACCTCTTTTTACCATCTAATAAATGATACAAAATAACCCCTTTCCATTTCCCCCCAATCACCTCGACCATCGCTTCGACTGGACAAGAATATTTATTTAAAAATGGGTAATTTATATTATTTTCGTTTGCACAATCCATAAGAAATCCCTTCCCTTATCAATAGTATCTTTTTTGATACTATACCACATAAATGTGCGTACTTGTTTCTATGTTACTTTAAAAATATAATTTACTTACAAAAATAAAATAATGAAAAGAGGAACTTTTATGACAAATACAAAACAAATGACAAAAGAAAAAATTATGGAGGCTTTTCATTTCAGACATGCATGTAAAGAATTCGATCCTATGCAGAAAATTTCAGAAGAAGATTTTAAATTTATTTTAGAAACAGGAAGATTATCTCCTTCTTCTTTTGGATATGAGCCTTGGAAATTTATTGTCGTACAAAATAAAGAATTAAGAGAAAAACTAGAACCTTATTCATGGGGAGCTGGTGGACAACTTGCAACAGCAAGTCACTTTGTCATTGTTCTTTCAAGAAACATTAAAGATATGCATTATGATGCAAAATATATTAAATATATGATGAACGATATTATTGGATTACCTGAAGACACTCAAAAAATTAGATATGAATTCTTCAAAAAGTTCCAGGAATCAGATTTTAACTTGTTACAATCCGATCGTGCTGTATTTGATTGGGCATCTAAACAATCTTATATTGCTTTAGGTAATATGATGACGAGTGCAGCTCAAATTGGCATTGACTCTTGTCCAATAGAAGGATTTGATAAAGAGAAAGTAGATTCTTTACTTCACCAAGAAGGCATTATACAGGGCGATCATCTTGAAGTATCTGTTATGGTTGCCTTTGGTTACCGTAAAGAAGAGCCAAAGCGTAATAAAACAAGACAGACTATGGATACAATTGTTGAATGGATTTAGTAATATAGCACACAAAAAATAATGCTCCTTATAGCTGTATACTCATACTAAAGAAGAATCAGTTGTTTTTCTTACGTATGAATTTGGTTTTTCATGGAAAGATATGTTAGTATGTATACAGTTTGAGCGCTCAATTTTTTAGAGTCTAACAGGAGGAGAATGAATATGTCTGATATTGAAGTTGGCGAAGTGTTTACACTTAGTGATGAGAATAATGAGGATCAGGAAGTAGAAGTACTTGGAGCTATGGATGTCGAAGGCGCAGAATATATTGCAGTTGCCTTCGTAGAAGACATTCAAACAGAAACTGAGGAAGACATTGATATCTTCTTTTTAAAAGTAGAAGAAGATAATGAGTTTTCATACATTGAAAATGACGAAGAGTTTGACAAAGTATCTGCTGCTTTTGATAAGATTTTGGATGAGCAAGAGCAAGATTAATATGAGTTAAAAACACGAGGGGGATGCATATTCCCCTCGTGTTTATTCATCACTCACCGAAAGATTTATGCAGCAATTCCAGTACATCTTTCATCGCAAAAGGACCATCTTTTTTCACATGCTCCGCAAATTCAGAAACGAGGCGTAGTGTTCTCACACTTTCAATTGGATGTTCTCCTGATGCACTTTCAGCAGAAAGCATAACTGCATTCGTCCCGTCCAGTACAGCTTGAAATACATCAGTCACCTCAGCTCTTGTAGGAATAGAATGATCTACCATAGATTGAAGCATTTGTGTTGCTGTAATGACATATGTATTCGTTCGATTACACTCATGAATCATCATTTTTTGTAAGAGCGGAATAAATTGGAACGGTAACTCTACTCCTAAATCGCCCCTTGCAATCATAATTCCATCCGCCTCTTTACATATATCTTGAAAATTCTCGATTGCTTCCATCGTTTCTATTTTTGCAATTAAACTCGGGGAAGATTCTTTATGCTGCTTTATAAAATCCCGTATTTCCTTTATATGACTAGGTTTTCGCACAAAAGAACACGCAATAAAATCAACATTCTCTTTTAAAAGAAACTGAATATCTTTTTTATCTTTCTCTGTAATAGCTGGTAAGCTAACGATCGCCCCTGGTAAATTCACCCCTTTATGAGATGAGATAATACCACCTATTTTGACCTTTGTTTCTATTTTTTCCGTACTTACCTTTTCAACAATTAATTCAACTTCTCCATCATTAATTAAAATTCTACTTCCAACTTTCACATCATTCGCAATTCCAACATAATCGATACTTGCTTCTGTATTGCTCCCTGTAACTGGTTGTGTATGTAAAATAAAAGAATTGCCCGCCTGAAGTGTAATTTGTTCTCCGTTCATTTCACCTAATCTTATTTTAGGACCTTGTACATCACCTAAAAATTTAATAGAATCATCTAAAGATTTCACTAAACGAATGATGTCTTTATGACTTTCATGCGTGCCATGTGATAAATTTAGCCGAACAATTTTCATACCGTTCTTTATTAACTGCGCTAACGTTTCTTTATTATTGCTTGCTGGCCCAATTGTACAAATTCGATCGATTGTCATTTTTGTCACCATCCTTTTTAGATAGTTTTCCCATTAACTTTAAAATAAACTCTCAACCTAAAAGAAGCCTACTCACACGAGTAGGCTCTTTTCACACTACGATAACTTCGTCAATAAAAGATTTAAATCTTTTTTCGTTTTCGTCGTTAATGACTTCATTTTAGTAACATCTATTTTTTCTTTCTCCGCTCCTACAATTAACGGGTACATACTTTGGCCAATGGTTTTAAAGTCAGTTGGGTGCGATGCTTCTAAATCTTTCTCAATTACATCCCATTTCTCATTAATTTGTTTTCCAAGCTTATTCACTGTTTCCAATTTAGGATTAGCAGCTAGTTGCTTGTCTAAGCTATCAATTAAAGCAACAACTTCTTTTACATTTGTTTTCACAGCTACGCTTTTCTTCGGATCTTTCGTTGTTTTTCCGTTTGAGTTTGTACTTGTACTTTGATCTGTTGCTTTTCCACTAGTCGTTTGCTCATTCGTTTTACCTGTCGTTTCTTTTTCTTTTGTTTTCACATTCTCGTTTTGAGTTGATGTTTTGCCGTTACTTTCTGTTCCAGATGATTCTTTCGTATTTTTTGCATCTTTATCTGTTTTTTCATTTGAAGAAGTATTTGTTTCTTTTTCAGTATCTTTCGTTGTTTTTGACGCTTCATCTGTACTTGTCGTTTTTGCTTCACCTTCATTTTGCGCCGTTACTTGCTCCTTCTTTTCTGTCTCTTTATCTGCCGAAGGACTACAAGCTGCCATAGTAAGCATTGTACCAATTGTTATCGATGCGATAGCGACCTTTTTCATTTTCATATAAATCCCCCTATGTTTACTTAATTTATCCTCCCCTTTACGATTCGATTTCCCTTTAAAAAATCCCTTTTCACATAAATCACCATCTTTCCGACAGTAATCTTCATAATAATACGTACAAAAACTGATAAACTCATTTTAATATTCGAGTTTCTTCTACTTCATTTTTCTGCTCTGTTGTAAAAGAAAAAGAGTATATTGTCACATGAAGTATTACTATCTTCATATGACGATATACTCTCCTATCAAATTTTTATCTTTCTTGACATTTTATTTATACAAAAAAATAAAATTTTCTTTCATTTTTTGTTTCTCAACATTTGTTAACATAATATATTTATGAGTAACCACCATTTGAATGTATGACTTGCCCAGTAACCCACTTCGCTTCTTCACTTACTAAAAAAGCTATTAAACGTGCAGCATCCATGGATTCTCCAACTCTACCTTGCGGGGACTTCCACACTAAATGATGCTGTAACTCCTCTGTAATCCATCCTGTATTCGTCGGTCCTGGATCAACAGCATTCACTGTAATCCCTTTCTCCATCGCAACTGGTGCTACTGATTTTGTAAATGCTTCAATTGCTCCTTTCGTTGCTACATATGCCAGTTCATCTGGCATTGGTCCCAGTGACTGCCCAGAAGTAAGATTTATAACACTTCCACTTGTTTTGCGTGAAAAATGTTTAATAAATAATGAACTTAATAACATAGGAGCACGAACATTGACCGTATAATGTTTATCTAACTGTTCTACATCTAACTCTTCAATTTTCGTATGAGTAGAATATGCCGCATTATTAATAAGAATAGATGGCTCACCTAAGCGTTCTGATACCATATACAATACACGATTAGGTGAATAAGACTGTGATAAGTTGATTTCTGCCATTTCACATCGAACACCGTAACTTTCAATCTCCTTTTTCAACACAAAAGGTTCTTGATCATTCATTCCCCACGGCATCGCTTTATCATACTGAGGCCAATACGTGAAAAAAATGTCTATCCCCTTTTGAGCAAGCACCTTGCATACAGCCGCACCAATTCCATTCAGACGAGTTGCCCCTGTTACAATTGCTATTTTCTTCACCATTTCTCCTCCATCTATGGATAAATCCCCTGCACGAATACAGAGGATCTATCTTCTTATTGAATATTTGACAATATACGTTCTGCGCCTAATTTCAAAATTTTAATAAAGATATAATTTACAATCGTAAATAGTACAAATAAAACAATAAACATAACCCAAAGCCCTACATGAAGGACGAAGTATAATACACTTACACCTGCTACAATAACTAAAGCTATTAAAATGTTAGCTAAAAAATTCCACAAAGTTGTATATCGGCTTTTAAATAATTTCTGCTCTGTATCCCAATGAATATCTGCAGTTTGTGCATCCCAGCGTGTACCGATTAAATTGATTAACAATAAACCGTTCGCACTTAGTAAAAACCAAAGTATCATGAAGACTGGAGAAACTCCCGCTACAACTGCCATTGTAATACCGAATACTGCTAAAATGATTATATTAATTAACCAGGCAGTTATCGCTTTTGCAAAAAAGATATCCGAAGCTTTTACTGGTAAATAACGATTCACAAACCATGCGCTTCCATCTCGAGAGAATGACGTCGTTGCAATTACGTTATTTCCCATTAAAAATAACGATGCACAAAGTCCAGCACCAATTGCAAAACCCGCTTTCTCTGGATTGTTTACATATTCCGTAATAAACTTTAAATTTCCATCTTGCACGAATAAAATAAAGAACAACATAATCGGCATTACAAAAGTTTGCACAATGCAATTTAAGAAAAATTGCGGTGTACGGAATAACGTTTTAAATTCTTTTTTCACATATGCTTTTAAATGAGAACTTTGTACCGTTGATTTTTGTAAACCTTCTGCTGAAATGACCTCTTTTTTTGCTGTACTCGTTGAAAGTCCAATAACCCCTTTTAAATATGTACGCTCTGCAATGTAATAAAACAACACAAAAAATACAAATGAAATAATTGCAAAGATCATTACATATAAAGGACCCTTCCAATTTGCATTTTCTACTAATCCCATTGCACCAAAATATGTAGTCGGAAAATAATTTGTCATTTGTACGAAGAGGGAGGATTGATTATTTGCAAGATAATTCGCAACTGAATCTCCAGCTCCAGATACTGCACTTTTATTTCTCCACTGCATAAATACATTAATTCCTACAATAAATAGTATGCTTACGATTCCAATAAATATATTTCCTCGGTCTTTGTTTTTTGCTATATTCGTATACCTCATAATAAGTGTCATAATTAACGAAGCTAACACTAACGGAACGATCGGGAAGAATATGTAAATGACAACCATATAAATATAATATGTAATGAATGCACCGCTCTTTAAACCGTAAGTAATAAAGATAGGCCATAAAATAAACGAACTCATTACGTATTGTGTAATTAACACCGTAAAGAATTTTGCAGAAATAATTTGCGCGGGTTTTAACGGTAACGGTAGTAACATTTCAACATCATTACTATAGTAAAACACTGTTAAAATGTTCATAATACTCATCAAAAACACCCATATACTAGCAATAGCTAATCCCATTGCAATTATAATCGCTGGATTCTGTCCGAGATGTATCATTCCTTCATACATTCCGTGGGTCATCGAACCAAATATTAAAAAACCTACAAATAATATTGCTGCAAACGAAAATAAATACGCCCATCGCTTCTTCTTATCTGTTATAAAATCTGCATAATTTAATTTCAATAATACCTTTGTTAACGTCCATATTTTACTCATTTCCCGTCATCTCCAAGAACATTTTTTCAAGTGATTCATTGGATTTAAAATGATCTCTCATTTCATCTAAATTTCCTTTAAACTGAAGATTCCCCTTATTAATAATCGCAACGCGGTCACATATTTTTTCAGCTACTTCTAATACGTGCGTAGAGAAAAATACAATCTTTCCTTTATCTGCATGTTCTCTCATCATTTCTTTCAAAATATATGCAGACTTCGGATCAAGCCCCGTTAACGGTTCATCTAAAATCCATACGTCCGGCTCATGCACGAGCACACCAATAATAACAATCTTTTGTCTCATACCGTGTGAGTAACTTTGAATTTGATCAGATAACGCATTATAAAGATCAAACTTCTTCGCTAAAGACTCTATTCGCTCTTGTCTTACTTCTTTCGGTACTTCATACATATCTGCCATAAAGTTTAAATATTCAATTCCTTTTAATCGCAAAAACATATCTGGACTATCCGGAACATAACCAAACGTCTTTTTCGCTTCCATTGGATTTTTCATAATATCTTTGCCGTTGATCGTAATAGTCCCTTTATCCACTCCGTGAATACCAGTAATCATCTTAATTGTCGTTGATTTACCCGCACCATTCGGTCCTAAAAACCCAAAAATTTCTCCACTAGGTACCGATAAACTTAAATCTTTTACTGCATAAGTAGATCCATTATAACTTTTTGACACATTCGTAATTTCAATCATTACATCCAATCCTTTCCTTAATTACCAAATAACTATATTGATATTATAGCATACTTCTATTTTTAGATTTTTGTATTTTTCAGTTTATTTAACCTTTAAAATAAATGTAAACTCCTAATCCAACGATTAAAACGACAGCTAGTATAATATAAATCATCGTAAGACGTTTAATATTCCCTTTTGTCGCTTTACTATAATTCGCATCACCATTCCGCCCAATTAACACTGTCGCAATTACAGTAATCACTACAAGTAATACAACGATCATGATCCCAGTTAGCATTTCTTCCTCCCCCTCCTTACAACCATTTTACAATATTATCCTCTTTATTTCGCAGCATATTTCCTCTTTTTACTATTATTATGAAGAGAACTGGAAAACTATTATTACCATAAATTTCTATATGTGATATATTTATAACATAATGTGACTTATTTCTAATATTATAAGGAGGACCTATCATGAAAACGACTTGGATTAAATATTTAGGATTTCTTGGTTTCTTTGGGTTTCTCGGATTTTTTTATGAAAAAGGATTGTTTACTATGTTCTGTTTCTTCTCCTTTTTCACAACGTATAGAAAAGTTCATCATGATGAACTTTTTGAACAAATCGTCAATAAATCTTGCCGCAATGCGTTTATCGTTACGTTACTAACTACCGCTATCATTATGTTTATTGAAATGCTATTTCCAATTAGTACATTACAAGAAGTGGATATCGCGATTATTTTCAGCACACTCATTCTTACTTTCGGTTTCTCTATGTTCTTTTACGATAAACCTGTTGATGAAATGGAAGATGCGCCATGGCGTTCGTAACGAAAATAAAAGAATACCGTGCCAAATTGAACATGACACAAGAAGATTTAGCGAAACAAGTTGGTGTACGTCGTGAAACAATTAGCCACCTTGAAAAAGGAAAGTATAACCCTTCCTTACAACTTGCTCACGATATAGCGAGGGTACTACATAGTACGATTGATGAGATTTTTATTTTTGAGGATTAACAAAGGGCACCAAGTCACCAGAACGACATAAAAAATACCTGTATCCTTCCTATGAAGAATACAGGTATTTCTCATTTATCACCCATACAATACCGCATGAAATACGCCTAACAGTAAGTATTGATCCTCTATATAATCATCATCAAATACATTCATCTCAATATAATACATATCTTCCTCAAGACGAATATTCCAATCTGCGATTACATAGCCCTTTCGTAATAACTTTCCAAGCCCAATTGAAGTTTTTTGAACAACATATTCTTCTGTCTTATATGTAAAGGTAAATAAGAAATTTGCATCTAATAACTTTCCGTCACATACAAGTATTTCATGCTTTGCATCATGATTATCGATGTACGTTACTAAAATCTTTCTTTGGCGCTGCCTACTTACATCCTTTGCAATGACGCGAATATTGTCCTTACTATCCTTTATTTCATAAATGATATTACTACCAACTTTTGGAATGAAATCTAGTACTTTCATCAACGTATTTTTATAATAGCCCCGTACTACGCCTACTTGTTTGCTTTCATTGTAAACCTCAATAGGCGTCGTATCCGCTTTACTATCACACAATCGTTTGTAAGAGAGCTGCATCATTCGCTCTCCTCTTAAATACTGATCAAATGTCACAGGATATTCTATCGCGCGCAGTTCCTTATTTAGATCATATAAATAGCGTTGAACGCTCTCTACTAATGTTGTAGTAGAGATACTCTCCTGAATTTCAAATTGTTGCCAACTAGAATAAATCTTCCACTGATCGTCCTCTTCATAGAAGAATCTGAGAATGACTTCATCACGTTCAGGCGTTTCATAATTCATCTGTTCGTTCTGCCCGTGCTGCACTTGTTCCATCCACTGTCCTAAATAAATGCCAAGCTCTGCAACTTTCATGCGTGACTTCTGAAAAAATACTTTGTCACTCGCGCAAATCGTTACATCACCTTCAATAAAGCCTTTTGCATAAGCAGCATATCGTGGGTCATCCTTATCTGGAATACTTTTGTCTAACTCAAATAAAAACGTTAACATCCTTTACTCACCTCTAGTTGTTACACAGCTCATACCTAACATTGCATCACTCTGAGAAACTATGTATATATACACATTTAATTCATGTATTATAACACGTAAATGACCTTAGTATAGAAATACTATTTTTGCTTTACGAACTCCCTCATAATAGAATAACTATCCTTTTATTATTTTTCTCTTGACTTAGAGTTCACTCTAATCATTATAATCAACTCATAGTTCATTCACAGTAAAATCAATTGGATAAAATTCAGGAGGAATCGGAAAAGCTAAAATCAAAAGTGGCTGACATTATTGCAGACCTGGATATTGTCATTCTAACCTTTGATTTATCTATTACTACAATTGTACATTAAAGTACTATTCAAATAAAAACCAACGATTTCCTGTGCGTTAAGAAGTCAGTGATTCTTGTTATTTTTGCCCTATTTTACTTTCTCTTAATAGTCGTAAATCTTCTATAATTTATTTAGTACATATAAAGTGAAACTTTAATCAGTGGGGGTTTTGTCCATCCCCCACTGATTATTAGTTGACCCAATCGGGCTTTTAGGGGCAGTTGATCCCCCACCTAACTTCTTCGCTTTCGCTGAATTTTGAGGTGGGGGTCATACTGCCCGTTAATGCGGGATAAAAGAGACGGAACCTTAAAATCAGCAAATTAGAAAATAAAACAGGATGGGAGTCAATTATTATGGATCAATCAAATAAAGCATTTAGCCAAGCATTAGTAAAATCGTTAAGAGGAGAACGAGGACATCTTCCCATCAAAAATGCTTTGTCGGATATAGACATGGCGCTTGCGGGAAAACGCAGAGAGGAACTGCCTTATTCTATTTATCAATTAGTAAAACACATGACCTACTGGCAAGATTTTCTCTTATTATCCGCCCAGGGGAAGAAGCCTGCATTACCTGCCCATGTAAAAGAGAGCTGGCCTGAAGAAGAAGGGCCTGCCAGTGAGGAAGAGTGGCGACAGATTATTCAGTATTTTCTTCAAGGGATTGAACAGGCATGCACAATTGCCCAAACTGTTCAATTGGGCACAACATTGGAGGAATGGCCTGGTGAAACCACTGGTGGTGTTCTACGCAATATTGCATCTCACAACTCCTACCATTTAGGAGAAATTGTGCTGATTCGCAGATTATTTAGTGCGTGGCCACCGCCAACAGGCGGATATCCAGTCTAAACAAGGAAAAGGTTCCAACCCATGCCATTAACTTAAGATTTTGAACTACCTCCAAAACGAAATTTTTACCACTTTAAGTTATTTATGAGAATTAAATTCATTTTTTTCATTATTGGGGAACAAACATTTTTTTACTTGATGGAGATAGGGTAGAAAAATATACATTTCATCTCCTAAAAAAATAAAAAAAGATTGCTCATATCCTAAGAGGCAATCTTTTTTTATTTTTAAGCTGTTTGTAATGACAAATTACAAACAGCTTATTATTTAGTGTTATTTCTGTTTTCTTTCAGTAAAATTGTTTTGACTTGGTGCCATCTTTTTTGTTCCATATCTTAGTATATGAAATTATATCGACGAATCGTCAAATTTCAATACAATTAAAATGAGGCTACCTTTTCTTCCGCCACTTCAGCAATTTCTAAAATTTGCAGTAAACTCTCCACTTCATACGTCGGCTTAACACTCGTCGTGTTCTCTTTCAAACTCGGATTATACCAACACGTATCAATGCCGTAATCTTCTCCGCCCTTCATATCAGAAGTTAGCGAATCTCCAACCATTAGTACGCTTGATTTATCAGTAATACCAAACTTCTCAAATGCATAATCAAAAATCTCACGTGCCGGCTTTTGATGGCCGACTTCTTCAGAAATAATAATATGATCAAAGAAATCACATAAAGGCGAGTTTCCAATTCTAGATTGTTGCACCTTCGTATATCCATTCGTAATAATACCTAACTTGCAATCTTGAAGATTCTCACATAATCGCACTGCACCTTCTATAAGATGTACTTCTTTTCCTAAGTTTTCAAGATATGCATCACTAAATTGCTGCGCATCTACTTCTATATTATGAAGGGCAAATAATTGTCTAAATCGATCTACCGCTAATTCACTTAGCGTAACCACTTTATTTTCTAAATCTCTCCACAATCCATTACTAATCTTTTTATAACTTGCAAGATAATCATTATAGCCTGTAGGCATACCGAACTGTACAAACGCATTATGTAATGCGTTTCTTTCCGTTTCAGGGAAATCTAATAATGTGTCATCTACGTCGAATAATATAACTTTGTATTTCATTTTTCTCTCCTCAATTATTACGTTATTTACAACTTGTAGTTTCTCATTAATTGTCTCTTAAGTCGAACTTTTTGTTTTTACTGTACAGAAATTTTACACTTGCTTAAGACACACGAGTCATGTTATTCAAAAATAATTAATTGTGAAAATACTATAAATTTGAGATAATTTGGATAATGGATACTATAGAAAGGGGCGGGAAAATATAGTAAATTCATGGAAAAGACCAAAAATAAATATCCCAAAAACAAAAAGTGAATGGATTGGAGATATCATTGGATATTCGTTATTCTTTGGGTCAATCATTTTTTTGATCATCATTTGGGGAAAATTACCCGAGGAAGTACCTGCACATTATAACGCATATGGGGTTGTAGATCGCTGGGGATCAAAGTGGGAACTTCTGCAGCTACCAGGAGTAGGAGCATTCATACTCCTATTAATACAGACTTTAGAAAAGTTTCCAGAAGTTCATAACTATCCACAAAGACTTAATGAATCGAATGCTGAGCAGTTTTATTTAAATAGTAGAAAAATGCTTAATCAATTAAAAAATGTCTGTTTACTTATCTTTGTTTTTATCCAATTTGAAACAATTTCAATAGCTTTAGAGTGGAGCGGCGGTTTTGGAAAATTATTTTTACCGATATTATTAATCGGGACAGCTATTCCAATTGTCATAGGAATAATAAGGCAAAGAAAAATTTCATAATATGGACAACGCAATTCGGTTATCAATTACTTTATGGAACAAAATTATAGCAACAATAGTAAAAGGAGGCTAATCCAATCAGCCTCCCTCTCCATTATTTATCCTCTAACAATAACACTTTCATTTCCTCTAACGACTCTTTCGTAAAGCCAAGAGCCTTTTCAGCATACTCTTCAACTGATCCGTATTGCTTTTGGATTTCATCAATCGCAGCTTGTAAATATTCGGCGCGTGCTTCAAACATTGCACCTAATATTGCTCTACTTTCATCGTTTTGTAATTTTGCACCTAAAAAGGCCATCATTTTTTCGTTTAATTTTTCACGGAAGCCGTTACTTAGTAAGTAGTCTTCCATTACTGTTTTTTCCGGTACACCTAGTAACAGTAATAATAACGCTGAGCCAAATCCAGTACGATCTTTTCCAGCTGTACAGTGGTTTACTAACGGTAAGTTTTCCGGATTTTGCGCGAGTTTTAAAAAGCTAACGAAAGCCTCGTTGCCATCGACGAAATCTTGATTCATGTTCACAAGATATTCGCCTGGTTTCCCTAACATAGATAAGTCACCCACTTGGAAAAACTCATTTATATTTAAGTCTTTCGCCAACTCTTGCATAACTGGTAAGCACACTTGACGAGCGCCTGTAATACTTGGGTTTGGCTTATGCTTTACCTCAAAGTCTGTGCGATAGTCACAAATTAACTTTAAACCAGATTTTTGTAAATAGTCGATATCCGACTCTGTTAGTCCTGCTAGTTCTTCAGAGCGGTACAACTTGCCCCATTTTACTTTACGGCCATCTGTCGTTTCATATCCGCCCATATCACGGAAGTTAAACGCACCTTGTAATGGCAATCTACGCTCAGCTACTGTTACTGCTTGTCCATTACTTCCTACTAGTCTAAAATATGGACGCTCATTTTCACTCGGGGTTTCAATTGTATATGATGATTCCCCATTTACTGTTGCAAGTAATTCCCCATCCTCTTCAATATGATCTGGTGAAGTACTCCAATAAATGCGAACTTCTTCTATATTATTTTTCCACTTTATATGTAACGTATCATCTGCATTTCGTTCTACAGTTGCTTGTAGCCAAAGTCTTTGCTGCTCCATTCTTTCACCAACGCTTTCCTCGTATAGTATAGTTTAATCCTTCTTTATTGTATTATAGAACAGCATACTTTGTCGTTTCGATTCTTCTATTTATCTTACAAACATGTGAAAAGTTCTTTTACTTGTTCAAAATTTGTACACGGATTCCCTCGAAATACATATGCGATTTGTTCATTACCTAAATCCTCATACACAACTGTTCCGCGCTCTTTATGCGAATAAAACTCTATCCCGTTTATAATCTGTTTCACGCCATAATTCATTGTCCATGATGACACAGGATAATACGCTTTGTTTTTATGCCGACAAACCCAAAGCGCATATAGTTTATTATCTTCGTCCCAATATACATACTGCATTTCATCATTTCCGAATCCGACCGATTCAAGTTCCCAGCTTAACTTTTCATGAAGTGGTAATTTCGAATATGATACGTCATCTGGAGAATTCCACTCTCTGCATCTTCCTATCTCACCACTTCCACCTTTTTTCGCTTGAAAGCTTAATAAGTGAAATGGTGTATGTAGTATCGTTTTCACAAACTCCATATTTACCGGTTGTAACCCAAATAGAAATCTTTCCATTTCATCTTGGTTTACATATCCATGATCAATAGAAATTTCAATTTGTGTTTTCCATCTAGATGTAACATAACTTTCTTTTCCCTTATAATTTACACCTTTCCAATACACAAGCCTTTTATATTGAAAACAATCTCCTTTTGCTTGAGAAATACAGCTATCCGGAAATACTGGTTCCATAATATCGAGAAAAAACTCTTTTACCCGAAACATACTAGTTGGCGTAACAACTTGAAACCAAAAAGTTTCCCACTTTTCACCTTCATAACGTTCTGAAACTTTTTCAACTTTCCAGCCTTCTAACAATACATCTGGATACAATAAAACGAATGAATGCATTGATTGCTTTAACATATATAGTCCCCTCCCGCTATACGAGTTCGAGAGTATACATCATTCATCCTCCTAAAACTTTCTCACATATCTCTCAGTTGAACTCAGCAGCTGACATCCGTTCTTTTCAAAAACATCCTTCATCCACTCATTTTGCACATTTGCTTCACCAATATAATAAGATGCGCCTATTTCTTTTAAAACGAACATCGCCCCTGTAAAGAATGCTGCTTCGTACCCTTTATTTCGCATATTTGGAGTGATTGCGAAATACATAAGTTTCCCTTCTTCTAACGTACCTCTCTCAATATGCGGGATTACAATTCCTATTGACTCTTCACCCACAACTACTGTTAAACAATGTTCTTTCCATTGCCCGTCAATTTCTTGTTCCATCATATTTACAAATTGATCAAAAGCGACTTGTTCTCCCGTCACTTCCTTCCAAAGGGAATAAAAAGCGTCTTCTCCTACCTCTTCAATTAGTTTAAAATCAATTTCACTTTCTACATCCTTTACTTCGTATATATCCTTAAATACAATAATGTTTTCAATAAGATATTCAATTGAATACGTTTCGAAACATTTCTTATACACATCATAATTTGGGCTTTTTGAAGAAATCTCAATATGTATTTCTATTCCATCTTTCTCCGCCTCAGCAACGCAATACTGCAGCATCTCTTCCAATTGCTCTTCTGTAAAAACCTCTGCATTATTCTCTTTTATCATTATAGAAGAAGCGCTTCTTCTTATTTTAAAATGTTTTTCTAACAGTTCTATAGTCGTCATATTCTTCCCTCATCTATGTCATACTCGAATTTCTACTCGTTCTCCTTGCATGAGCAGGATTGTCCCTGAATATATAGAATACTAGAAAAGATCGCATCTTTAAAGTGCGGAGGAGGTTCTCCATTGGATATTACAGCACTGCAACAACAGTTAGAGCTCATACAACAAAATGACTATACGCAACTGCAACATATAGATATAAATGAGTTAACTTTAAACATGCTTCAATATATCGGAACGACTGACAGTTATGTTCGTTACCAACTTATATATAAATGTTTTGCTCATTTTATTCATCATGAATTCCTTATGGACGATCAGCTGAAATTGCTTTTACATACTTGTTTAAGTGATGAGTATTTATATTGTGACATTCACTCCCCACAAACAGATGGGGTTTTCACACGTTCTTACACTGTTTCGTTAATTGCATTAATACTCCAATTCGCTAACTCGCACTACTTTTTTACAGAGGAGGATATCGAGGAAATAAAAAACAAACTCATTACATATACAAACTTGGAAATGGATTTTCGAGGCTATATTGAAAATAAAGGATGGGCTCATTGCCTTGCCCACGTATCTGATGCCTTCACCGAAATTGTTCACAATTCCTATACGACCTTTCAGTGGTATGAAGAATTAATTCATTGTTTATTAAATAAAATTTTCATTCCGTCTGATCTTTTTCATAATAACGAAGATGAACGTATCGTTACTCCATTACTAGCAATGCTGTATCATGACTTCCCGCAAGATGCGTTAATTTCTATTATTTATAAAAAAATAAAAAGGCTTCCTCAAATTAGAAAACGGCTTTCGCTTAATGAGTATTGTATTTTATGTGCGAACATTAAAATCTTTTTACGCACATTATTTTTTAGAACAAAAGATGATCATAACTTAGCCTTCACAGCACGTAAAACAGAAAAAATGTTAAGAGAACTTCCTAATTATTATTAAATGTAAGGAGAAATATTATGGGTTATATTGAAGATATGAGAAATTTAGTAGGAAATCATCCTCTTATTTTGATAGGCTCACACGCCATTATATTAAATGAAAACGATGAAGTATTATTGCAGCTTCGTACAGATTTTAACCGCTGGGGTATTATTGGCGGCGCCTTGGAATATAACGAAACACTAGAAGACGCTTTAAAACGAGAAGTATTTGAAGAAACTGGGCTTATCATTGAAAATCCAGAACTATTCCGTACATACTCTGGACCAGATTATTTTCAAATCTATCCAAACGGCGATCAAGTACACGGTGTACTCGTTGTTTATATTTGCCGCGAATTTCATGGTGAACTTATATGTGATCAAACGGAGTCAAAAGAATTACGCTTTTTCCCGCTTGATGAATTGCCTAGTACTCTTCATCCAGTTATTAAGCGTATTATTAAGGAGTTTCAGCACTCCAATTAACAAACGTTACATAATTTTATATAGAAATAAAACAACCTCATTTCCCGTCATGATAACGCGAAATGAGGTTGTTACCGTTCACCGTAAATCCCTATTTCCCCCAAAATGATATTACCGTTCTCTTTCTACAACTTTATATCCCCTTACAAAAAGTATAGTTATATAAGAAACAATAAATGCAAAAATAGTATACATGCCAACCCAAAAGAAAAATGATGGATCATACAATGTAACATTTAACATAAGAAAAATAAAAAATGTGACCATTGGCATCACGTAAAGTGTACCTATTCTATATGTCACAGCAATTGAAAAAATACAAATAAGCAATGGATATATACAGAAAATCAAAATTGACTCACTCACTGTTATGTCCCCCTTTCTAAAGAAATAATAGATTTCTCGCAAACATTTGGGGGAACAACAAGGTTTTATACTTTTATCAATTATTAATAGAATGTTAGATTGTTATCTCAATCTGATTTCCTTCAGGGTCACTTACTACACTTTCATAGTAACCATCTCCTGTAGTGCGTGGACCATTTAACACAGAATAGCCTGCTTCTCTTAACATATCCGTTAATTGATTCACTTTTTCTTTACTACCTACAGAAAAAGCAATATGAGCATATCCTATTGTTTGTGTTTGTAATGCATCATCTATCCCTACCTGCTTCATAAGTTCTAGGCGTGCTCCACCTTCAAAAGTTATAAAATAAGATTTAAACTGCTTTTTCGGATTGTGATATAAGCTATTTTCTTCACCATCGAAGTATTGTTTATAAAAATCACGCATTCTTTCTAAATCATTCACCCAAATTGCTACATGTTCAATTTTCATAATCGACACCTTTTCTTTTATGTTATTCAACTGGCAATTGGATGCTTCATTGCCAGTACATTTAACTTTCTTTGTTTGTTTTCGTAATCATGAGATCAAGTCCAAGGCTTTTTAATCCATATAAATAATCTTCTTTCCAATCACTCACTGTTATTTTCGGAATATGCTCTGCTGGAATGTACTGCGGACAATTTTTTATAATTTGATCTATTACAAATTGGTTCACTTCATCATCGCAGAAAATAAAAGCATGAGGGTTAATAATAGCTATAAATGTAGCTATTAAACGGGTCATAGCATCTATATTATATTCCTCTGGATTATCGGATTTTTTCACTTCGTCCCCACTTCTCAAAGCTTGCAAGAAATTTTTATTATCATACTGCGGAACGAAAGATATCTCTCCTGAGAAAAAGGTACTTCCTCGTACGACATCTCCATTTACCATAATCCCGGCACCTGGACCGTTTTGACCTGCATACAAATATACAAGAGATGAATTGTCATTACTTCCTGAGTTTTTATGATAGCCGAGCACTGCAGCATTCATATCGTTTTCTATTACTACAGGTATAGAAAACCGTTCTTCCAAGTGATTTTTCAAATTAAAATTTTGAAACTTTTCATATCCAGGAATGTAGAAAATACGCCCATTATCGACTGCACCAGGCACACCAATTGATATTGAACTTATTTTCGGAAATGTAGCTATTAGACTTTCTATATGTTCTGTTAATAGACTTAGGCCCGTATCCATTAATACACTTGACGTACTGCCTTGTTCTTTCACTTCCCCTAAACAGTTAAAAATTGTATAGTTCGTCTCATTTTTTTCTAAAAATATCGCTACTCCTAACATATATTCCGGATTATATGCATATCGTTTTGCTCTTCTTCCGCCACTTGAATCATCTAAACCGACTAAAGTGACTTCACCGTCTTGTTTCATTTTTTCTATAAATTTGCTTATCGTTGGAAAACTAATTTCTAATGTATTACTAAGTTCAACTTTCGTTGCACTACCTCGCTCTAGAAGAGCTGTACGAATGCCGCGAAGGATCGTCTCTTTAATCGATTTTTGAGTAACAAATTGTTCACTCAAATCGCTCACCACCTTAATCAACATACTTATTAAACACTTTTAATAAGTTGCGTTGACAATATATCATACATCATTTTCTAAAGCAATAGAGATGATATATTTCCGCTAGCATGTACTCCTTATTTAGCTCGATGTATTCTCTCTCGTAACAGACGATACGATTCCGGACAAGAGAACAAATAATAAAACAGCTAGCAAGGCATTGCGTATTCCGAATGCTTCCCCCAGTATACCTAAAAATGGTGGTCCGACTAAAAAGGCTGTAAAACCGATTATAGAAACTGCAGCAACATTAGAAGTCGCGTTTTCACTATCATCTCCAGCGGCTGAAAGACCAATCGGGAAACCTAGCGCCGCACCAGTCCCCCACAGCACGACACCAAATGCTAGAAAATACGAGTTACTCCCAAATATGACGATTGAAATTCCTATAATCGCCATCATAATCGTAGCACGTACGACAGCCACACGACCGAACCGATCAAGGAAATAACTGCTACACATACGAGCTAACGTCATTGCCGATACAAAAATAGTGTACATAATAGAACCTGTCACTACACTTTGTCCATGTCCGTCTACCATTATAATAGGTAGCCAATCATTTGCACTTCCTTCTGCAAATGCCATTCCGAGCACAAAAAGACCAATTAAAAGCACCTTTTTTTCCATACGTAAGGACGTATGCTTCGCTCGCTTTTTGTTCGGCGATATCTCCTTCTTTCCTGTTCCATGCGGAAGAAAACGATACAACATACATACAAGTAATAAAGACACAAGAGAAACTGCAAAAAATTGATATATAATAGGGATATGGAGCGAGGCAGCAACAGAACCGCTAAGCGCACCTACTAAAGTTCCTATACTAAAAAAACCGTGGAATTTCGGAAGAAGTGTCGTTCCTAGTTTCTGCTCAATGGAAGAACCTTCTACATTCAATGAAACTTCCGCCAATCCATATCCTACTCCAAATACTAGTAGGCTACTAAAAGCCCCCATGCTGGAAACAAAATAAATAGTAATACCTAAACATAGTAATCCAACAATCATCAAAAACATACTGCCTATAATAACGTCTCTAGCTCCCTTATAGCCAATGAAATGACTTGCACTCAATAAACCAATTATTGAGCCAACAGATAGTCCGAACAAAATCCAGCCCATTTCTGCATTTGACACTGCTAAAATATCTCGCGTCGCTGCTGTTCTTGAAATCCATGTAGCAAACGCGACACCTGGTAAAGCAAATAAGAGGAATAGAGCATTTCTAGCGGCAAGTAATGTCTTTGTATGATTGTCCGTACAATATTTCTTCATATGAAACACCTTTCAAATTGTCTATACGATAATTTACGAACTGGTGAAAACGCCCTTTATTCGTCTATCATTTTAATAATTTTAGCTGGGTTACCACCAACAACTACATTATTAGGTACATCTTTTGTCACAACTGCCCCTGAAGCAATTACAACATTATCTCCAATTGAAATACCAGGGTTAATAATCGCTCCCCCGCCAACCCAAACGTTGTTACCTATCTTTACCGGCTTTCCATATTCTTTGCCAGAGTTTCGTTCCACTGGATGTAACGGATGCGTAGCAGTATAAATGTGAACACCAGGTGCAAACATACAATTATCACCAATTCGAACTTCACAAACGTCCAAAATCACACAATTGAAATTGGAGAAAAAGTTCTTTCCAATATGGATATTGTAACCATAATCACAACGAAAAGTAGGCTTAATATGTGATATTCCGTCAGCTGAAGAACCTAAAAGCTGATTTAATAAAGTAAAACGCAACTCATCTCCTGTTTCCATAGCCTCGTTATAAAGACGCGTTAACCGTTTTGCTTCAATCCTATCAGCTACTAATCCTTCATCATCTGGCATATACATTTCCCCTGCCACCATCTTTTCTTTCTCTGTTTTCATACAATCATCTCCTTTATTATCGAATGAGCCCTACTTATTAAATACCTTTAATAAGTGACTTTAATTATACTTATTAAACACGTTTAATAAGTAACCCTATATTAGCATACTTTTTCATATATGCAACTTATAAGTTTCGAAAGAAAATGTGAACCCCTTCAATTATCGAAATATCATTTTGTATCAACACATTTCTCCAGTTGTATCGAGATAATAAAGCTATTTAATTTTATCTTCAGAAAAGCAATAACCTCCCCTCAACAATATGATAGGAGGTTATTAAAAACATACTGCTTAATAACTCGTGATTAAGTCTTCGCCCTCATACCTAGGGTCTTTATCAACTTTACCATCTTTTGTTTTGATGACTTTTAGTCTACCTAACCACTCTGCTCCGTTATATGTCTCTTCACTTACCCATACATTATGCTTTTTACCGTCTACCTCAACTACTAATGTGGGGTGTGTAAACAGGAATTCCTTCTCTACATGCCTACCTACAATTTCTGCATTTATTGATGTACCTTCTTCAACTAGTTTACTATTCTGATACCCCTCGATAATAGGTAATCCAATAAATACAAAAAATATCAGTCCAAATACGATTACTTTCTTCTTTGTACTCCATTTATTCTTTTCTTTCAATTCTTTCTGTCTTGCTTCTCTTTCCTCTCGTTCATCCAAACTCTCATTTAAAGCGTCTTCCCATTCCTTGATTTCTGCTTCGATTTCTGCTTCGACTCTTGCTAGTTTTTCTAATTGTTCATCGGTTGCTACCATCTCATATGAGTTATCTCCAACCACACGAATTTCAGCACCATTTTCTTTTACTTCTTGCAAGTCTTTTTCTGTACAATCAAACTCTCGAATGATTTCCCCTTGTTTGTTAACGAGTCTAACGTAAATGTTTTTTTTCTCCTTCTTCCTAAACATCTGAACTACCCCTTTACTTGTTTCCGATCATAGATAACCCCATTGCAATTAAGATAAAGAAAACGATAATAAGGAAAGTCTTTCCTTTGCTTACTTGTGTTTTAGAACCTTCCAAGACAGCCCATATAAGAATTGGGAAAAGAAGAATGCCAAGGAGAATGTCAACTAACTTGTTACTACTCTCTTTTAGTGGTTTTTCTTCTACTTTCGGTTTTATCTGAACCGTTTCTTTTCTTATTTGTTTCGGTTTCTTTTTCTTTCGTCTATGATTCACCCAACATACTCCTTTTAGAATAACTTTTACTAATTATAAAAATACTAGAATATCCCCATTTTCAATTGAATTTGTACTATTTTCTTTTTTTTGAACACCCTTTCATTTTACACCCTTAAATATAATACATGGAATATTTATTAATTATAATAATCGCTAAGTATTACTTATATATGTAACATTACATCACAACCAAGCTAGAAATTGTATCCATAAAATAAAAAACGCTTTTCTTTACGTTATCAAATCAAATTTCTTTTTAAAAATTGGAAAATATTCCCTTAATGTAATCTCGAAAGATAACTCACATTGCATGAGACAAATGTTTCGCACTATTTTTATTCATGTAGCCAATAAAAAAAGAGAAGATTAATCTATCTTCTCTTTTTTAGTTCTTTTTTCACGTATTTAACTTAACAAACCTATAACTATGCGTAACTAACACTTTTAATATCGCATATCCTGGAATTGCTAAAATAATCCCCATAATTCCAAATAAGTTACCTGCAGTTAATATGATAAATATAATTGTAATCGGATGAATATCTAGCTTTTTCCCCATAACTTGAGGAGAAATAAATTTCCCTTCTGCTAATTGTACAACCATCATAACGATAATTACTTTTAAAACCATTGCTGGCGAGTCAATAAATGCAATAATTAAAGCTGGTGTAATTGCAATAACTGGCCCTACGTACGGAACGATATTTACAATCATTGCCAAAATAGCAAGTAATACAGCATATTTAATACCGATAATAAGGTAACCGATTAATAGCATAATACCGATAAATAAGCTAACGATAATTTGGCCTCTAATATACGAGCTAATCGCATAATGCATATCATCTAGTATGTTCTTCGCTGCTGGTCGTCTTTGCTCTGAAATAAACTTCAAAAAGTGATTCGGTAATTGCTCACCATCTTTTAAAAGATAGAACAATATAAACGGAACCATTACAAATGTTAACACAACCTCTGTAACAGTACTCAAAAATCCAGTTACATTCCCAGTTACTGATGATAATGACTTTGTAAAATCAACTGTGTAGTCTTTTACCATGTTTGCTACATCAATATTTAAATTCTCCTGAATTTTACCGAGTACATTACTTTCCCCAAATCTACGTGCCGCGCGTTCAATTTCATGACCGAAATATGGTAAGTTACGTATTAACGCATCAATTTGATCTTTAATAATCGGGATTACTGTCACAACTAAAAATACAAATAATCCTAGTACTATTATATATATAGAAGCTATTGATACGATTCTTGAAACACCTTTCTTTTCTAAAAGTGAAACGAATGGATGTAAAATATAAAATAGTACGCCCGCCAATAATACTGGGAAGAAAATTGTTTTTAAAAAGACAATAAACGGGGTAAATACAAAGGAGATTTTTGTTAGTAATAATATGTTAATGAACAATAATGCAAATCCAAGTAACACCGCTAAATAATTTTGTTCCCTAAAAAACTTTTTCAACTTATCTCTTTTTCTTACATTTTCTCTATCCAACGAAACCACCTCTTTGAATGATGAAAAGCCCTTAGTCAGGGCTTTTCATCATAATCTATATCTCTATTTCCTTACAGATTTCACTACAAATGATACAATAAGAATTAAGACGATTGCCCCTAATAATGCTGGCACGACATGAATACCGCCAAATGATGGCCCAAAAGATCCAAATAATCTACTACCTAACGAAGCACCTAATAAACCTGCGATAATATTTCCGAACATGCCACCCGGAAAATTTTTACCCGTTATAGAACTAGCAATTGCACCTATAATAGCACCAACTATTAATGTGATAATCCATCCCATTTTTAGTCCCCCATTTCTATTATGGTTTGTATGATTCAATACAAAAATATGTATTTATCAACGCCAACCATATTTCACTATAGAAATATACCTACTACTAATATATGTATGGAGATACATATATTATATGCAAAACAGAAAAACATTGTCAAACTTATCCATCAATAAATTATATTAATATAGAAGATTTGAAGGAGGATTCATTATTTATGATTCACAAATTACTTTCCAATTCTTATGAAGTAGCAACATCTATTTTACAAGTTCAAATACCAGCTTATACAATTGAAACGGACTATATAAACAGTACCGCAATCCCTCGTTTATATGATACTGTAAACGATATTCAAAGTTGCGGCGAAACATTCTATGGATATTTTTCTGAAAATAAACTTGTCGGCTTTATTTCTTTTATAGAAGAAGAAGTAATTGACATTCACCGACTAGTTGTATCGCCTGATTTTTTCAAACAAGGAATCGCAACGAAACTATTACTTTATATATTTAACATGTTCCCTTCTTCCATGACATATATTGTACAAACAGGAAAAGCAAATACTCCCGCTATCGCATTATATAAAAAACACGGCTTCATTGAAGTAACAAATACAGAACTCCCTGATGGTCTAGTACTTACACAACTTAAAAAGAAAGAAAAAATAAAATAGTTTGACTCATTCGTTTATTTATGTTATTTTTTACCTTATATAACCTTTTGCTGAGTCCAAATTTTGGAGCGGGGGAACCATTTTTGTAGCTATGCTACTTGGGGCGAATCTTTTTTAAGTAGGGAAACTCTCACTTCCCGAGTCCGACAGCTAACCTCGTAAGCGTAATGGGAGAGGAAGGTGCTCTTTGCCTATGTTACACATTTTGCCTCCTTAATTATAAATATGGAATCGTTATCAAATAGACACCTATATTTATAGAAAAGGAGATATGTATTATGTTACGTTTATCTGATCACGCAATAAAAATGATGGAGCAAAGACTTCGACTCGAACAACACCGCACATATCAAGCAAATAAAGTTGTAGATAACTTACATCACAAATACTTCTTTCAGCATATTTTTCAACCGAAAAGATAAAACACCATTTATTTAAAACAAAAAAGGCAAGGTGTGTCTATAAAGACGTTCCTTGTCTTTTTTGTTTCCTATTCTTTTATAATATCCTCACTACATTTAAACTTGCCGTACACAAATATAGACATTTTTATAATCATCAAAGGTTTCAAAAGAAAGCAAATAACCTGAGCCCATATAAATATAGAACTCAGGTTGCTTAGTTGCCCTTTTTAAAGAGGTCACTGTAGTGTCAATCCTCTCCTCTATTTAGCAATAAATCGATTTATTTTAATTACGTTTTTCATTTCAATACGTGGTGTTACGCCCTGAATCCAATCTGGATCAAATCTAAGCCAATCTTCTTCTGAGTTTTTTAACCAATCAAAATCAAAAATATTGGACCATGAAGATATCATTTCTTCTTCAGAATAACCTTCTTCTAATTGGTTATACTCTTCTTCTGTTTGAGTTAATAGCCATTTGTTTAAAACACAATGCCAAGAATCAAAACATGACCAAAGAATATCCTCTTCCGGTATGTCTAATGCAATGATAACACCTTTTTGACCTTTAGGTAGCATCCCTGGTCGGTTCTGATCTGGTCTTTTATGCCAAAGCCATACAGGATAAGTTGAACCATCATAATTAGGAAGCCTTTCCTTCATCTGTCCCATCATCCAAGCATACGAAGATTTAAATTCTGGCCAAACATATTTTTCATTCCCCTTATAAAAACCGTCGTCTCGCATTTTCCTATATATATGAAGAGGTTTTACTGTGTATACTATCAAATAAACACTTCCTATCTAACTATTAATCATCTTTTATTATAATATACCCTAAAATAACAACTCATCAAATAAGATGGATTGACTACGCAGCTTTTGCAATTGGCTTCTTCTTAGTACATTACTTTCTCGCCTTAATAATAAACGTCGTTGGCACCATTCTAGCTTATCTACTTTGTTTTAACTAAAAAATCCTTTCGATAAATTGTACATAGACCATAAACCAAACATTAATATAATTAATCCAGAAACACGATTTACAATATTGAAAGGAAAGTTTTTTATTCGATTCTTCAATATTCCAGTTACACTACTGAGAGTTAACCACCATAATGTAGAACCTAAAAAAACTCCTAATACTACAGCCAATTCAGTCATAGTATCATCATTTGGATTAGAAATTCCTAACCCAGAAAAAATGGCTAAGAAAGATAAAATGGTTACCGGATTTGTAATGGTTAAAAAAAAGGTAGAAGTATATGCTCCAAAAACAGTATTACCATTGGCTTTAGCTGATGTTTTTGACGGTTTTGAAATGAAAATTTTCAGTCCTAGATATAATAAAAACACACCACCAATAAAATGAATCCAACCTTGTTGTTCAACTAAAAAATTAGTTACAACTGTTAAACCGAGTCCAGCAATCATCCCATACAGACCATCAGCTGTTGCTGCGCCTAAACCCGAAATAAAACCAATAAATTTTCCGTACTCAAGTGTACGTCTTATGCATAAAACTCCAATAGGTCCGACAGGAGCAGCTATACTAATGCCAATGATTATTCCCTTGATAAACAATTCAAAAACCAACTTAATATCCCTCCGATGTTAAGACTATCCTTTTGTGGATTTAATTATTTTTGTGTTTATAACAGTTCTTATTAGGATTAATATTCAGAATAAAATAATAACACTTTGTTTATAATTAATAAATAAAATTACATATTTTTATTTATTAATTAACGAAGTGCAGCTAACTCACTAATATACAACCCACGTTAAGGTTTATTTGTTATGCCCATCTTTAGTACAATCGTAGAAGTTTTAAAAAACAACTCTCACATATCCCCTTTTAGCACCGTTAACTTAATGGCGATGGGATAGTTTCTATTGTTAGGTTGTTCGCAATGCTGGCGATATCCCATGCTCACCAACCTAAAGAATCAAAATCCCCCTATAACCTTACATGTATAGAACATACATTATTTTTAAAAGTAATGACACTGGTACAAGAGACAACTTCTTTTTTACATTTAATATACTAAATGCAAAAAAAGGAGCTTGATTATTTATGCCATCAAAAAATAGAGATTGTTTCAATCCTTGTGCATTTCCTTATTCATTATTTCCTTGTGCATTTCCTTGCGCCATTCCAGAGCCGATAAACCCTGACCCTACCAAATTTGATTATATCGTGATTGGTGCTGGAACTGCTGGAGGGGTAATAGCCAAAGAATTAACGGATGACAAAAGTACTTCTGTACTAGTGCTTGAAGCAGGAACAAATATGACGAATGAGCTAAGTGACCCTAGCGTTATTGCCGCCATTAATACAACCCGTGGTAACAGGTTTAGTTTTAATGTTACTTCTGAACTAGAGTCAACTATTGCACGTACACTTATTGCAACAAATGGTCGCACCATAGGGGGAAGCTCAGAAATTAGTGACATGTACGCCGTACGTGGGAGTAAAGAGTTGTATAACCATTGGGCAAGCCTTGTTGGTAATCAATGGAGTTATGATAATATTAGCTCCTTGTTCATAAAAAATGAAACCTATACAGGATCAACACAAGACCCTAGTGAACGGGGAACACAAGGGCCGATTTTTATTAGGCAACAGAGTATCCCCCCTAATGGATTGATTAATACGCTAGTTCAAGCAACAAACACTGTATTGGGAACACCGATTGCTACGGACTATAATACCGGCATAAGGGATTGTACATTTCATCAAACGCAAATTATTCAAAAAGAGGTTAGCCCCGGTGAATTTGTCCGATCCTCAACCGCAACAGGGTATTTAAATGACCATGTTGTCAGCCAAGGAAACCAGTCCAATTCAGATGAATTTGGAGTTGATGGAAGAAAGTTGGTTATTTTAACTAAAACAACCGTTAACAAAATCTTATTTAAGAAAAAAGATGGATTGAACATTGCGGTTGGTGTTGAATTTGTCAAGGATGGCGTTTCACATAGAAAGTTTGCAAGAAAAGGCATTATCGTCTCTGCAGGATTCTTTTCTTCACTCATTCTACAACGTTCAGGAATCGGTAAATCGGATGATTTGGCTAAAGCAGGTATATCAACATTGATAGAGAGTCCACATGTTGGTCACAATCTTCAAATTCAAGGTTATATTGGATTGGGAGTCGAGATAGATACCCCTCAACTTCTTCCGGTATTTTTTGCTGATCCAAACTATCCACTAATCCTAGGTGCTTTTCAAGCAGAGAATCCACTGAATCTACTAGAAAGTCGTCGTCTCCAATTAATAGGGGCTCCTATCCCATTTTTTCTCCCTGCTTCAGATGTGATCAGCAATGGTTGGAGTTTTGATTTAACTTTCCAAACCACTCCAAGTATCATGAGTTTCGGTATTATAGACGTGAATACAAAAAGCAGAGGGACAGTGCTAGTGGAGCATAGCGATCCAGAGGCTTATCCATCTCTTGACTTTCATCCGTTAGAAAATCCCAATGACCTAACGTATATGGTCGATCAATATAAGAGAATTTATAATATTATTGTAGAAGCTAGAGATCCACTGAAATACCCAAATAACGGCATCGGGAAAGTTGTTTATCCTCCCGAGAGTATATTCCAGCTACCTGACAACGATCCTAACAAACAACGTCAGCTTGAGAATTATGTCAAAGCCGCTTACACGAATTTCTCTATAGGCGGGCAGTGTCGGATGGGACAGACGATTCAAGAAGGGGTTGTCGATGGATTCCTTAATGTGTTTGGTACACAAAATCTTAAGGTTGCCGACCTGTCTATTTCGCCTCTTTTACCGGACGGTCAGCCGTCAGCCGCTGCTCAGATGATCGGACTAAATGCGGTACGGTTTATAAAAGAGGATTCCTCCTCATATGTAATGACAGATATGGAACTTGATGATTATGAAAATGAGATTAAAAAAATATAAATTAAATATTTATTAGTTTTATTCTTATTTTTTGATCTAGAGCTAGCATTTTAGCTAGAATGCTAGCTTGCCTTGTGAGGACGAACCCCATCGCAATAAAAAGAAATATCCTCAAAATGAAAAAAATACGCTATTCTTTCTGTAGAATCATAGGAAAGGATGGCGTTTTTTGTATGTCTATTTCTGTATCTGACGAACTACAACTATTTTCACAGGAGATTCTTTAGAAACTGGAAACGGCAATATTGAATTATTAACACTAACGATTACAACAAAAGATAATCAATTAGAAATTAAGACCGAGGGCATTGATGAAAATAAAGTAACCTTTATTTATGTTGCCAGTAAAAAATAATTATACATATTTTAAAGATTTCTCAGATTATCTGAGAGATCTTTTTATAAAAAAGAGAGGAATCTTTTTCAAAATAGATTCCTCTCTTTTACATTTAAATATAAGATCATAGTGCGCCTTGATTAAACTGAATTTTAAAGCTGCACCATTCCCTTTTCTTACGATGCATGATGATCTTTCTTCTTCAACAACGCTCTCTTCTTCATCGCTTTCGTTAAATATCCACCTTTAAATGAACGAATTTCATACGAAGACATAAACGCTTTCGGTGCAATTTCATTAATAATTTCTAAAAGTTCTTTCTCTCTAGAGCGTTTTGCGACGATATCTAAACGATAACGAATAGAATTAATACCTTCACCTTCAAATACTGTAACGCCAAATCCTGAATGTCGTAATTCATCTACTAATTCATTACAACGGTCTAGTAAACTAACTTGATACGTAATATATCCAATTGCTAATTTATTCTCTATATAACCGCCTAATAATAGTCCCGCACTAAAGCCGATGACATAGGCGACAATGTTCATCCAATTTGATAAATCCTGAAACACAATACCTAAACTGACAATGTAAATAGCACCTTCTAACAATCCTACACCAGCAGCGGATCTTGTTTGATTCTTTACAAGCAAAATCGTACGGATTGTTAATATAGGAACATAAATAATTTGAAGCACAAAAATAAGTAGAGCTTGTAACATTGATATCCACCTCTTTCCAAAAGTCTTTTGTCATAATAACATACATAAGCTTTAGAAATCGATGGGTTTTTAAATTTTTTTTTATTATTTTTCATACTATTGAAAAACGAAAAAAAGAAGCGTATTATATTTGTCGTTTAGTTATGATTACTTTCTTAAAATCAAAAAAGGAACCTCCATTAGGCCCCTTTATCATAGCTCTATGTTTTTAGAAGCCTTCTCTCTTCGCTTCTCTTCTTCTTTCACTAACTGCATATTTGCATAAGCTAAATTCACAATCATTAAAAAGTGACCACCTAAAATACCTGTACCAAATGCCCACATTTCCATTTCATGCTCAATTTCATACATAATGATAGCCCCTAATATAGCAGCTGCAAACCGGTTTAAAACTCCTAATCCAGGAGCCTTTTCTTTCATTACGATACTTTTCCCAAGTTTCTCCACTCTGCGAGCTAATAACCAAAGGCAATATGCGCTTACAGCTAATCCGATACCAAACCCTGTTACTTGTTTTCCAAACGGAGTAATCGTCCACATAAGTAGTAAACCACTAAAGATCACATACAATTGTAATCGATATACACGTAAGGCTGCTTGAATCAAAATATCCGCTCCTAATTTCACATTTTTTATACTTTAAAAGAAAAGCAGCAACTTACACAGTTGCTGCTTTCTCTTGTTCTTGTTCATGATCCATTTTGCGAATTTCAACACGTTTAATTTGATAAGCATCTTTTTCTAACACTTTAAATTCATAACCTTCTGCTTCAACGTGTTGTCCTTCTTCAATTTCATGGTTTTGCATCATAATCCATCCACCAATTGTATCTACATCATCTTCTTCAATGTGTAATCCAAACAAATCTTTCACTTCTGTGATGAGCACTTTTCCATCAACAATTTTATGGTGCTCGTTCACATGCTGGATTGGTGGTGCTTCATCTTCATCATATTCATCACGAATTTCGCCGACGATTTCCTCCAATATATCTTCAAGCGTTACAATTCCAGCTGTCCCTCCGTACTCATCATATAAAACAGCCATCGGAATTCGCTTCTTCTGCATTTGCAGTAATAAATCGTGAATTGGAGTTGTTTCCATCACTTCAATAATCGGACGCATATACGTGCGAATCGATGATAAATCTTCTTTATCGTTGTTCATATATCGAATAAAGAAATCTTTTACATTGACCATACCGATAATATCATCTTTATCTTCTCCAAAAATCGGATAACGTGTGTATCGTTCATTTTGGATTACTTTCATGTGCTCTTCTACTGAATCTTCAAGATAGAAACCAACGATTTCCGTACGCGGTACCATGATTTCTTTCGCAATACGATTATCAAATTCAAAGATGTTATTTACATACTTGTATTCAGCTTGATTAATTTCTCCACTTTCGTAGCTCTCTGAAAGAATAAGACGTAACTCTTCTTCTGAATGAGCTACTTCATGTTCAGAAGCTGGCTTCAAACCGAATAAACCAGTTACTACACGAGCAGAACTATTCAACACCCAAATAAACGGATACATAACTTTATAGAACATCATTAACGGACCCGCAAATAACAATGTCACTTTTTCAGCTTTTTGAATTGCCATCGTTTTCGGAGCTAATTCCCCGACTACAACGTGCAAGTATGTCATCGTCATAAATGCAAGACCAAACGTTAATACTGATGAAATAGAAGGATTTAAATTCAATTTCTCAAATAACGGATGTAATAATTTTTCTATCGTCGGTTCACCTAACCAACCTAGTCCCATCGCTGTAACCGTAATACCTAATTGACAAGCTGATAAATATTCATCTAAATTTGATGTTACTTTTTTCGCTGCTAAAGCACCGCGTTTCCCTTCCGCAACAAGCTGATCAATGCGACTTGAACGCACCTTTACAATCGCAAACTCTGCTGCTACGAAAAATCCAGTAAATGCGATTAAAATCGCAACCATGACTAAATTAAATATTCCCAATGAATCCCCTTAGTTAAAAAACTAAGGTGTCCACCTCCTGTATACTATAATGTTTTCTTATGTGCTCATGAGAAAACATAGCCCGATACAAAAATTAAAGAGGTCGGATTTCACTTTTTCTATAATAATAGAGCAAGTGTCTGTATTAAAGCTGTCGTTTGACCAGATAAAGATTTCGATATTTTTTCACGTTGTGAATCAGTCAACTCATCTAAAAGCGGCTTTAATTCCGTTAACTCTGCTTCTAATCGATGAATATGGTCTGTCACTTCATTCACTTGTTTCGAAACGTGTTCATTGATACCGAGCAGCTTCTTCTTCTCCTCGATTTTCTCTTTAATCTCACAAAGCGGCATATGCATTTCTTTGCACTTCTCAATAAATTGTAATGTCTCAAATGCTGTTTCGTCGTAATAGCGATAATTAGATTGAGATCGCTCCGCTTTTAAGATACCTAGATTCGTATAATAATCAATCGTTCGTTTCGACACGTGAGCCATGAGAGCCAACTGTCCGATTCGATACACCTTCCCAACGATCTTCCCCCCTTGTTTATATTACTAACATCATACAATACATAAACTGTACAGTCAAACGTGACGGTTTGTTATTCATAATTTATACACAACTCCACATACTTTTTTAAACTTACAGACTATAGTTTCAACTTTATAATTAGATTATCAAATTTAATAAGTGACGTGCTAACGAAATATATTCATGAAATCACCTATTCTTTTCAACCTTTCTTATTTTAGAACATGCCCTTCCATTTCTAAAAAATCAATTCAGTACAATAAATACCAAAATAAACTGAAAATTAAGTTATAATAACGTTATAACATATAGAAAGGGGGCAGATTCACATGTACTACAACACTTCATTCGAAAACGATCAACCTGTAGGCCGTCTATAAACTAAGACGGGCATTCATATAACAAATGCACTATGCCTCGTCTTAGGGAACTGATAATACCCTAAAAATAGACGGAGGTAATTCAAATGAAACAAACAATTTTAGGAGCTATCTGTTTATCACTAGCAGCAAGTATATGGGGCGGTATGTATGTTGTTAGCAAATATGTACTCGACTTTATCCCACCGCTTACACTCGTTTGGTTACGCTTTATTATCGCTTTTGTTGTTTTATATGCAATTTTGAAAATCACTGAGAAAAAACAAAAGAAAAAAGCAACCATTCGTAAAAAAGATTGGCTCCTATTCGCTTGGATTGGATTTATCGGATATTTCATTTCGATCACATGTCAATTCATTGGCACTAAATTATCCGACGCTCATACAGGCTCTTTAGTAACATCAGCTACACCTGCATTTATGGTTATATTTGCAGCGCTCATTTTAAAAGAAAAACTAACTGCCCGTAGACTGTTATCTACTATAATAGCGACTATCGGTGTCATTATCGTAATTGGATGGGATATTGAAATTGGCTCTTATTTTATCGGTACAATCATATTAGTTGGAGCCGCTATCACATGGGCTTTACTATCCATTTATGTAAAAATCGCTTCAGCTCAATTTTCATCTTTAGTTATTACAACGTACGCGATATTCTTTTCACTCTTTTTCATTACACCTTTTATGATATGGGAAATACAATCAACCTCTATCGAAGCAGTAAATACGTACGTAATACTAGGCGTATTATACTTAGGAATCGTCTCAACAGCAGGTGCATTTTTCCTTTGGAATAAAGGATTAGAATTAATGGATGCAAGCATCGGCTCATTATTTTTCTTCTTCCAACCTATCGTTGGATCGTTACTTGGTTGGTTTCTCTTAAATGAAACATTAAATAGTAACTTTTTCATTGGTGGTATTCTTATTATATGTAGCGTTTTAATTACCACTCTTGAAAAAAAATAAAAAACAGGCAGAGATTTTTATTCTCTGCCTGTTCGTATAATTGGGTCTTGATCGTGAAAACCAATGCAAATCGGTATATTACTTTGTATTCCATCATCTTTACGCACTCCAATGCGCGGGACGGGACAACAATTTCGGTAATTTCGTATGTGTATCCCCTTTCGCCGCATTAATTTGAACTTGCGTAAGAAAAATACTATTGGTGAAGTCCGCACCGCGAATATCTGCATCTCGCAAATCTGCTCCGATGAGATCTGCTCCTCGTAAGTCTGCACCATTTAAGTTAGCCGCAATTAAATATGCGCCTCTTAAATTCGCGCCTTGTAAATCTTTCTTTTTCAAATTGGCTCCCATAAGGTCTGCTCCGCGGTGACTAATTCGCTTCTTACGCGCGGCATTCATCTCCTTCCAAACTAGCTCACTCGTTTCTAAAAGTAAAACATTTACTTCTGCACGGTGTAAGGGAATATTTACTTTCATTAACTCGTCCGCATTTAAATTTGAAAGACGCTCCGTCTCTTCCATCGCTCTACTTAGTTCTTTATGAATTGACTGCGTCGCCTTTAAAAGAATAGCCTCATTCAAATACCAAAGCATTTCATGGAGCTGATGCATAACCGGAAAAGCATCATACATTTTCCTTGCATGCTCAGCATCCTTCCGCCAATCAATCCCTTTAAACGTAACTTGAGAAATTTTCTGTCCAGCGCCGAAACATTCAAATACTGTACAACCTTTATAACCATTCCCTCTCAGATTTTTATGTATGCTACATTTAAAATCTGATTGTAAGTTGGAACACGGTTTACCACCATCTTTATTCACTGCAAAATCTACCGATGCTGCGAACGGTAATGCCACACAACATAGACCGAAACATGTTTCGCAGTTCGCTTTTAAATGATCGTTATGAATAGTCAAAATCTATACCCCCTGTTGTCTTTTGACTATTTCATAATATTCCAACTACAATAAATAATCAATTTTAATAGAAACAGGCATTTTTCATCTCAATTCATAACTTTATCAGTCATTTTCCTTTCAATTGAAAAAGACAGCTTCTATTCGATGAATTATAATTAAATTGTAAATATTCGAACTAAAAGGAGAGCTATAATGGCACTAGAAATGAAAACAAACTGTCAAATTTGCGATCAATCACTGGGGCAAGATTCTGAAGCATACATTTGCGTGTATGAATGTACATTTTGTGCACCATGTACAGAAGAAAGACAAAACGTTTGTCCAAACTGCGGCGGCGAGTTAGTACGTAGGCCGAAAAAGAAACAGTAAAAAGCAAAGCGATATCGCTTTGCTTTTTACTATTTTCCGGGTATCTGAAATTATATCAACGATTTTTTTAATATATCGACATTTCGACAAATAACGACATCTCTATACGCATTCAGCTTCAACACAACTTAAACATTTAAAAACTTAACACAAACAGGCTCTGGTACAACAACATCAGATTGGATGAGCGTTAACTTCCCTGTAGATTCATCTCTTGAAAATAGTACAAGATTATGCGACTTTTCATTTGTCGCAACAAGAAACTTTTCAGTAGGATCTAACACGAAGTCCCTCGGCCAATTTCCTTCTGTATATGTATGTTCAACAAATGTAAGCTGACCTGAATGTTGATCTACACTGAATACAGCAATACTGTTATGACCTCGATTAGCTGCATACACAAAGTGGCCGTCAGAAGAAATATGAATCGCACTTCCTTGACTATTTTCATCGAATTGTTCTGGAATGGTAGAAATATACTGCAATTCGGTAAAGGATCCTCCTTCAGGATTATACGTTAACACAATGACTTCTGAACTAAGTTCCGTCATCACATACGCGTACTTTCCATTCGGGTGAAAAGTAATATGTCTTGGACCACTTCCTGGATTCACAGACAAGCTATTCACTTCTATTAATGTACTATCTTTCATTTCATATGTAATTAATTTATCTATTCCTAAATCGACACCCACCACATATTTTTCGTCAGGAGTATATCCCGCGTAATGTGCATGTGGTTTTTCTTGTCTTTCTTTATTCGGACCTGAACCTTCATGTGCCATAATAGATGCAGCAGGACTTACCGTTCCATTTTCTTCATTTACTTCAAAAGACTCAATCGTTCCTTTATGATAATTTGCTGTAACTACCACGTGATTTCCACTATCAACACTAATATGACAAGGAGATGCACCTTCTACTACTTGTCTGTTCTTCTCCTTAAGCTCTCCAGTATGACTATCAATCGAATAAGCAGCTATCCCGCCAGTTTCTCCTTCTTTTACAACAGAATAGAGATATTGATTATTTCGGTTAATGGTTACATATGTAGGGTTATCCAGTTTGGCCGCAAGTGCTACATTACTAATTTTTTTTGTTTCCGTGTCTAAAGTAAAAGTATATATTCCTTCGCTTTTTTCTTTCGTGTACGTTCCAACATATCCAATAAATTTTTTGTTATCAGTCATTTTCATAACTCTCTCCCTATCGTTTTTGTTCATCCTACTTCGTAACTAAAGCTTTAAACTATTTTATATTAAAAAATATCCTAAAAAGTCGGAGTCCCTCTTTATAACTTACCATATTATCCTACTATATACGAAAAAAGACTCTCTCTTATGAGGGATATGTTTTAACAAACTTCACTCTCATAAGGAGGTCCTTTTCATAACTATAGTGTTTTTTTGAAGAATGGCAGCCTCACTTCATTATAACTTAGGCGCTTTTGCCCAATCCGCAGCAAACTTTTCAATACCTTGGTCTGTTAATGGATGCATAGCAAGTTGCTCAATTACTTTATAAGGAATTGTTGCAATGTGAGCACCTGCCATCGCTACACGAGTTACATGATCTGGGTGCCTAACAGAAGCAGCAATAATTTGTGCATCTAATTGATGAATATCGAATAATTCAGCAATTTTAGCAACTAATAGTACGCCATCTTCAGAAATATCATCTAAGCGACCTAAAAATGGAGAAACATACGTTGCACCTGCTCGAGCAGCTAAAAGTGCTTGGTTCACAGTGAAAATAAGTGTAACGTTCGTTTTAACACCTTTTTCAGTAAGGTAGCGGCAAGCTTCTAGCCCTGCTAGCGTCATCGGAAGTTTTATCGTGACGTTTTTATCGCCACCGTTAATTTTAATAAGCTCTTCTGCTTGAGCAATCATTTCTTCAGCTGTAACAGCATCTGGAGTTACTTCTGCCGAAACAGATTCAACTTTAGGTACTGCCTGACAAATTTCTGCAATACGGTCTTCAAACTTAATGCCCTCTTTTGCTACTAAAGAAGGATTCGTTGTAACACCAGCTAAAACTCCTAGTTTATATGCTTTTTTTATGTCCTCAAGATTTGCAGTATCAATAAAAAATTTCATGATCAATTCCCTCCAGTTTTTAAACGTTAACGAGTTATAATTTTAGGGTTTTTATTACTTCTCGACTGCATGTCCGCCGAATTCATTGCGCAGAGCTGCTATTTCATGTTTATGAGCAATTAAATTTTTTCCTAAATTCAATCCCATTTTACCTAAGCCAATTAATCCTACTTTCATAATATAATTCCCACTTAAATTACCCTTTATCATAAATACATATCACTAAAATCATGAATACCTTTTTTTCATATAACTTTTACGTATTAGACAACATTTTCTGTCGTAAATGCATGACCTTAGCTTCAGCTCCTGCACATGTTTCAATAGTAAACTTCACTCTAAATACCTTCATTTAAGAACGTACTTATTTTTTCAATTCCTCATCTAACCACCACTTAAATTCACTTTCTTGTAATAGAGCATTCGCCGAATCTGGACCAAATGATCCCGATTCGTATTCATGAAGAGGCAATATGTCCTCCTCGAATGCTTCAAGTATTGGCTGCACCCATTCCCATGACAACTCGACTTCTTTCCAGTGTGCAAAAAATGTAGAATCTCCACATACAGCATCATAGATGAGTCTTTCATATGCTTCCGGTATTCCCACTCCTGTTTGCTCACAAGTAAAATGAATACGTATCGGTTCAAGCTCTCCATTTTTCAACGGGTTTTTACTATTTAATTGCAGTGAAACATTTTCATTTGGGCTAATTTCAATCATTAACAAATTAGGCTCTGCCTTTGGATTCGTATATTGATATTGTTGTTTTAACGTATTTTTAAATTCAATTACAATACGAGTAGATTTTTCTTTCATTCTTTTGCCTGTTCGTATATAAAATGGAACGCCAGTCCAAAATGGATTATCGATCCATAAGCGAGCAGCAACAAACGTATCTGTTTTAGAAGAAGGATCTACTCCTGGTTCCTCTCTATACGCAACAACTTGCCCGCCTTTTATCTCACCTGAAGCGTATTGACCACGAACGATATGGTTCTGAACGTCTTCTTTTTTCACTCTACGAAGAGTCTCCATTACCTTTCGTTTTTCCTCTCGAATTTCAGAGGCGTTAATCTTTTCCGGAAGGTTCATAGCAGTCATCATTAATATTTGTAACATATGATTTTGAACCATATCACGAATGGCTCCTGCCTGATCATAATATCCGGCCCTTTCTTCAACCCCAACCGTTTCACTAGCTGTTATTTGTACATTCGCTATATGTTCTTTATTCCAAATCGATTGGAGAACTGGATTTGCAAATTCAAGCGCTTCAATGTTTTGAATCATCGGTTTACCTAAATAATGATCAATACGGTATATTTCATCTTCTTCAAACGTTCGACTAAGCTTATCATTAAGCTCACGAGCAGACTTAAGATCGTGCCCAAACGGTTTCTCAATCATTAGGCGTTTCCATCCATCCGTTCTATCAAGTCCGCTTTCCTTAATATTTATAGCAATTGTCTCAAAAAAGTCAGGTGCAACTGAAAGATAGAACATTCTATTCCCTGTTATATTTAGTTCTTCTTCCCTTTCACGAACTACTTGTAATAACCTCTCATAGTCTTCCGGCTTACTCACATCTAATGGGCAATATCGAAAATTTTCTAAAAAACCTTCCATTTCCGGAGTACCTTCTTCCCTAGGACGAGAAAAAGTTTCTATTGAGTCTTTTATTTTCCCTTGAAAATCTTCATGAGATACTTCACGTCTTCCAAGCCCAATAACGGATATTTGCTTTGGAAGTTTTTGATCTATATATAAGTTATATAATGCGGGGTAAATTTTTCTTTTAGCTAAGTCCCCTGTTGCTCCAAATAAAACAAAGGTCATTGATTCCAATTTCAGTCCCCCTCGTGGTGTATAGTCATTGTCAATATGGTAAAAATGAATTGTACAGAAGGCTAATTCACAGTTTTATACAATGCAAAAAGCTATTAGCTTCTATTTTTTTATATTTGTCGCTTTCTAATTGTCCCCAACATTAATAGCGGCAATTCAAAGCATTACTACACCCTACCTACTTATTGAAATTAATATAAAATATCTCGAATTAAAGATTTTCCGCTTTTGTCTGTTTATTAAATGCTGGTAGCCAAATAATAAAAAGGCAAAAACGAACAAGAATATGTTCATTTTTGCCTTTTTATTATTGCTTTAAATGATTTTTAACTGCTCTTATAACCAATTCATGATCTACTTCTGGTGGTAATCCTGAGACTGTTATCATTCCAATAACCCCTACGTTTTTTATTTGGATGGGAAAGGATCCACCAAACGCAGCATATCTCGAGCCATCTAAACGGTATTTTTCATGATATGGGATTCCATTTATTTCACTTTCTATCTGCATATAATACGAGCTATGATTATGCAGAGAAACGACCCGTTTTTTACGCTCAATCCATTTCGTATTTTCCTCAGTTGTCCCTGTCATCTTGAAGTGAAATAGTTGCACACCATTTTTGGTTATATCAACAGCAATCAATTTTCCCTCGCGCTTTGCTGTTTCAATGATATATAAACCTAATTGCAATGCATCTTCATTTGTAAAAGAGGAAAATTGAAGTGTTTCCTCCTCTATTAAAATTTGTTTACTTATTTCACTCAAATTTGAAGTACTCATATCTTTAACCTCCCTAATTACTTTCTACCACATTGGTATTTTTGAAATTATGTGACTCTATAGTGCGACCTTTCCATATAACGAATACCTTAAAGCGTATTCTTATCAGTGCTATTATGAATTATATTTAACGCGTTAAAAATGTATGTCCTTTAAAATGCTATACGTACTAAACATTTCGTACAGCAGTTTTTCACTGATGGTAATACTTTAAAGCTTATTGCTCTAAAGTGTCCTTTAGGCATGCAAAACGTATATGAACAACTATTTGTTTTCGTTTTTTTGATTGCACAAGCAAATGGACAAGAATATGCGAAGAAAAACAATGGCATTGAAAGCTTGTCAGCAAGTAAATATTATGATAGTGACAACATTAAGGACATAAAAAAACCAGTTGATAGAGCAACTGGTTCGCTAAAAGTTTCATATGGGATATTCATTCAACCAAATGAACGCTTGTTCATAATCATCAAAAAATCCCACAGATTCTTTTGTATTGGATTGTTGTAGATAATTCACTATCTCTCCCTCTTCAAGAAGAAAAGCAATTGCCTTACTGTGATTCAAAATCTTTTCATTGAAAAACTTTTCTTTCCATACTTTTTGAACAGAAAAATGATCTGGCGTATATCCTTTTCTATCCACCAACAATTTGTATTTCCGTCCCTCGGAAATGAATTGTTGACAAACCTGCTCGAAGTGATTAAACCATTCATAAACATCCTCTATTTTAATCTTGCCGATAAGACGGGTAACAACTATATCTCCTGAAACTGTTGTGCTGATATTCAGCTTACTCAATTTGGAATCATCCCCCTTATTTACAATTATGCGGAAAAATCTCATAAAATCAATACGGATAAAATTGTTACGCCTTAAAGTAACCTTATTTACGAAAAGAGCTTATGTGAAATTTGACCTTTTGTCGCTAATTTAAAAAGGGACAAACTCTCCAAACGGAGAAGCTTGTCCCAAGATCGTTCTATTTTACATTAGAACTAACTATCGTGAATTAGAATAATGACTTAATACTTGCTAAGACCGTAAGGATACCTATAATAACGACAAATACATTGCTCATTTTCCCTCTGTATTTAGCCAGTACTGGTACTTTACGAATCGCATACATTGGTAATAGACATAAGATGGCAGCAACTAACGGACCGCTAAGAGCATCAATAATTCCAAGAATACTTGGATTTGCATAAGCAACATACCAGCATGTTAATACGACAAAAGTAAGAACCATTGTCTTAACTGTTTTTTCTTCGATATCTTTTCCGCGTGTTTTACCGAATTTAATAATTACGTCACGCATTACCTCATATGCTCCTATATAATGGCCAAGGAACGACTTTGTTATAGCCACAAAAGCAATGATAGGAGCTGCAATTGTGATTACAGGCGAATTAAGCTCATTAGCAAGATATGAAAGGATTGATAAGTTCTGTTCTTTCGCCATTTTTAAATCCTCTGGAGTCAAACTTAGTGTGCTACTCCAAACAAAGAACATAACAACAACGAATGTCATGATATAACAAACTTTTTGTATTTGCGCACATTTCGCATCAGTGGCTTCGATTCCATACGTAGCTCTCTGCTTCACAACAAATGATGAAATCATAGGTGAATGATTAAATGAGAATACGATGATTGGTAGAATCATCAATATCGTTCCAAAATATCCTGTTCCTGTTGAAGCAGTAGAAGCAGCTGAAAAGCTAAGCATTGACGTATTCCACTGTGGAATTAAAGATATTGCAATAAACAGTAGAGAAGCTATGAAAGGATACACTAGCATACTCATTATTTTCACGGTAATATCTTGACCGAAATTTAGTATAGCGATAAGACCAAGCACTAATACAAGTGATAAAATGGCTCTTGGAGGTTCCGGCATGTGCAATTGATGCACGATAAAACTACTTGCAGTATTTGTAAGCGCAACCGAATACATTAATACGATTGTATAAATTGAAACGAAATATACGATGTTAAAAATAATACTTGCTTTATTTCCGAAATACTCTCTAATTGTACCTGTGATCCCCTCATCAGCAGAATTAGAAGCATATATCATTTTAGCAAGCGCCCTATGTGAATAATACATAACTGGGTATGCAAGTAATGTAATCAGTAATAATGATAATAAACCACCTGAACCTGCATTAATCGGTAAAAAGAGTACTCCTGCCCCAATTGCTGTTCCAAAAAGGCTTAATGCCCATGTAGTATCCTGCTTATGCCACTTTTTAGGATCTAGATAGTTCTCATTTTTGATTGCGGTATTTTCTTGAACTTCTATTTTTTTTGCAGTATTCCCGTTCATATAATAAATCCCCCTTATCTCCTATTCTTACGTCTCTCTTTATCGCTAACGAATATTTTCCTTTTGAAAAAATGAATGACTTACAAGTTGCCCCACATGTATGTCCTTCATCAAAACGAATCCAAATTGAAACATTCGTTAGTCGGCCTCATTATATAATTGTTAGCGTTCACAAAATAGTTTACTCATAATACTGACCTTTTATATAAAGACCCGCTAAGAGAACAATATAGAATAGATTTCCTAAATGCGTTACAACGTTTCTACTAACTGTTTATTACCTTAATGGTTTCTCTCTTTTTACTTTTAACAGTAATTTCAGATAAACCGGCCTCTCTTAATTTGTGAGGCATTTGTCTCTCGACTCTGTGCATTACTTTAATAACTTCGTCAGCATAAATGCTATTGCTTACACAAGCCACTAAAGCATTTTAAATACCTTTCGCCTCTAATCACACACCTTTCTTACTAGTAATTGCATTTTTTGTATTTTCTCCAGAGATAATAAATTTTCTCTCGACGCCCTCATTATAACGTGTATATTTATAAAATTAATATTTTTATATTTTCAGAAATATTTAACGACCATAATTTTACATGGATAATGTTTTACAGTTAGTATGTAGCAATTATTTCAAGTGTTTAAAGTTGGATTAGTTAATAAAAAAATACAATAACACATTACCTATCAAGGTTACTCATTATGAAGATATTTATATCCCTCTTTTATTATAAAATCTTTTTTAGACACAAAAGATATTCTAATAAACAATTAATATGACTAAAAAGAAATATATTCAAACGTACACAAACCAAATTTTAGGATATATATTATTGATATTGAATTCATATACACTTTTCAAAAAAATATAATAAGCTGCCCATATGGACAGCTTATTTGCATAATTATGGAGAGTGAACATTATATAAATCATTAAGACAAGTGAGTAATTTGATTATATGTATGTATGTTCCATTGATTTTCTTCGTAATAAATATGACTTATACAGGCATTTCTTAGTACAGTTTTTCCAGAGCCAATTTCCCCTTTTGACAAGTAAGCAAGGATGGCATTTATAACAGCTCCATGTGCTACAACAATTATATTTCTATCTTTATGACATCGTTGAATTTTTTCTAGCCCATTTATTATACGTTGAGTAAAGATTTCTTTCTCTTCTTGGTCTTCATACTTTCGATTAGGATAAAGTTTTGTACGTTCTTCCACAGTTAATCCTGAAGCTTTACCGAAATCTCTTTCCACAAACTCTTTCATTTCGATCTCAATCGATGTTTTAGTATATACATTTATAATCCGTGCTGTTTCTTTTGCCCTTTTTAAAGGACTGCTAATAATAACATCCCATTCTTTTTTACTTAAATGTAGACCGCAATCATTAGCCTGCTTTTTGCCTTTTTCATTTAATGGTATATCTTCTCTTCCTTGCAGTCTCCCCACAGAATTCCAATCCGTTTCACCGTGTCTTACTAAATATATAACGGTCATGTGTAAGACCTCCTAATTTTCCTAATTAATCTATTTTATCATCTATACATTTATCGAAGGTATAGATTTTCAACTTACATATCTTTGTTATCGACAATTAATTAGATACGTCTTATAAAATAGAAAACTATGGAAGACAAAGTAATTGGAAGACTAAATTTAATAAAATCCATTATAGAGTAAGATACATATCCTCCTAATAACCCGATACCCATTAAATATGCATAAGAAAAACCTAATACTATAAACAGCGGAATTCCAATATTTAATTTGTAACTTCTTTTTACTTTCCTATAAAAGAATTCTCCTAATAGACTACCTATAAGTACAGGTATACTGCCGTACATAATGTAAAGCAGAGCCATCGACCAGGGAGAACCCCATCCTTCCATCCCTTCTGGGTCATTTATTATAAATTGCAAGCTAGATGTAAATATAGAAAAAAACAGGAGACATACTAAATAACTAACTATAAATTTTTTCATCTCTCCCTCCTTCATACAATTCATACTACTGTCTTGATTGTACGACAATTACCATAAATAAAGAAATATACATATCTTATTCATGTAAAGTTAACATATCACCTCATTATAAACAGTTGGATATCATCAGTAATCATTCTATACCGAGGGAATTATCTCATTTTTTGATATAAAAAAGATGCAAGATTTTATACATTTGGGTGTTCTCGTTTGTTACTAGATCTGTATAAAATCCTGCATGCTCTTAACTTAAACTTATAAATCATATTATTACGCTTCTTCCCGATTCCCTAATGTAATGGGCCTTTTAAAATTAAAGAATTGATTGTATTACAGCTAAAGATTCTGAAAGAAATTATATTTATTATAAACTTTTTAAAATCCCCCACTAACTAGCTCTTTTATCGAGTTTAATTTTGAAGAAAGCTCGATAAACCACTCTTCATCTCCTGTTAATAATGCGAGGTCTATAAGATAAAGGATTTGCTCCTTATTGATTGCTTTTGATTCAGGGAGTTTCGTAACGTGTTTACTAAGAAGTAAAATTGCTTCATTTTTTGTGTACTTGTTGTCACGTTTCACAATAATAACTGTAACTACACCTTCTACGTCATCAAGTGATGCAATGTAACCAAGTATGAATTCACCTTCATTTGATATTCCACGAACCCAATCTCCAACTTTTAAAACATGGTTATTATTTGACATCATACTTTCCACCTTCTTACAATTTATTTTTTCGTGACGATAAACAAAATATAAAAACTAAACTGTATTATTTTTCATTACATTTAAATGTTAAGAGCTCACGGCTATATAACAATTCAGCCACTTAACGTTCTGGATTGATAAGATCAACAACTTCTTTCATTGTATAATTCTTTAAATATTCACCTAGATGTTCTTCAGCACCTAAGAAAATAGTGAAAAGAACTTTTCTCATATTCGAACCTACAATACACTGACCATTTGATTCAGGACACTTAGGCTGCAAAGCACCTTCTGAAGTTATTTGATAAATATGCCAAAGATTAACTTCACTTAAATTGCGAGCAAAAATAAATCCTCCGCCAGTCCCCTCTTTTGATTGTATAAACTTATGTTTTTTCAACAAACTTAGCACTTTGCGAATACGTACTGGATGAACACCCGCACTCTCTGAAATAGCAGTACTTGTTGACATCCGGTCTGATTGTAAAGCTAAATAAGTTAAACTGTGAATGGCCAAGGTAAAGTCGCTGTTCATTGTTTTCCTCCTACGATAAAAAAATATGATTTCTCGCTACTTCACATACTGTAGCCATAAATATTACAGATAGGTTAGTCGAACGTTAAAATATATATAAATAATTCTTGCTATAAAAATAAATCCCTTTATATTCTATCCGAACTCCCCTATATCTCATCACTTCATTTAGCTTTTTAAGTTAAAAATACATTTAAACACTCCACTGTTTCTTAACTTGTTCTTCTGCCAACTGTTTAATTTTTGTCCAGATCGTATCTTTACTCACAATAACATTTGTTTGATAATTTCTATTGTTATAATTGACTGTAACTAATACTTCAATCATCTCCTGTTTCCTCCTTTCAAAAAAATTCCCCTTAAAAAATATTACTTATTAATTAGCCATTTTTTGCAATTCAATATTCAAAACTGTTCGAACGCTACGCGGTAAAAATTTACGAATTTCTTCCTCATTAAAACCAATTTGTAATCTTTTTTCGTCCAACATAATTGGGCGACGCAACATTTGAGGATGCTCAATTATTAATTTATAAAATTCATTAAGCGAAAGCGCCTCGATATTTATATTTAGCTCTTGAAAAGTTTTAGATCTAGTTGAAATAATTTCAGTAGCCCCCTCTTCAGTTAAACGAAGAATGGATTTAAGTTCATCGACTGTAAGAGAATTGGATACGATATTTTTTTCGGTATAATCAATTTGATGCTCTTCAAGCCATGCTTTTGCTTTTCGGCATGAACTACAGCTTGCTGTCGTATATAGAATCACCATATTTTACACACTCCTTTACTGTTTTTTATCAAATGCACAATTCATTTACATATGTGTTATTGAAATGTATTAAAAAAAGTTACAGTTTAGAATCAAATACACGTAATGTTATTTATTCGAGAATATTTAAGTTATCTTAGACTATTCGTTTCTTTTAAAAATGCTACTTCTATAAAATTATCGGCACTTCATTTTCCAAACGATGACAATTCACTTCCAAAAATCATACTGTAAATTTAAACTTTACAGTTCTATTAATCAACCGGTAAATGCTGGATGGATTCCCTCGTGGACATAAATAAACAGCTTGAGACAATTACTTGCCAAAGCTACATGGAACAAAAAAGCAAAGCGCCCACGCTTTGCTTTTTACAGAATCCCTTTTAACTTTTCACCCATTAGCCCCGCTAAATACTCATAACCCACTTGCCCAAAGTGTAATCCATCCTTCTCTTCATCTTCTACAAACCTCTTATAATCCTTTTCTTGAATCATTTCAGCATACAAATTTAGAAAATGACTTCCTGTTTCTTTCGCCACTTCCTCTACCACGTCTGCATACTGACCGAGCACTTTATTCGTTCTATTATGCTGCCTTTCTTCATCAACTGGTGCAGGACTAATAATCAATACTTTATGTGATGAAATCTGGTTCACAATTTTCTCTAAGTTTTCTTTATAAATTTGTAATGGTACTTGAGCAAAAGAAACGGCATCGTTCGTACCAAGAAAAACTATTACAAATTCCGGTTCATATGACAATACATCCTCTTCAATCCTATTTAGCGCATCGAATGTATTATCACCTGGAACACCTGCATTCACTACTTTCCATTTCGGAAACATCTCTTGCAAACGCGGTGTTAACCTCGGCGTTCCATCAAAAAACGTTTCATCAGCTGTAATACTATCTCCAAAACATACTAACGTTTTCATGAAGCTAACTCTCCTTTTACGTATGAAACAACTTTCCTTCTACCGCCTTCATATATCTTTCAGCAGACCGTTCCACTGCCTCATTTGCATTTTCTTTTACTACCCGATGAAAAGCGTTGTATAAACGATTAAACTGTAACGGCTTCACTCGATTCGCCATTTCCTCCACTTTTCTCGCTGGTAATGGAATTAAGTTCGGATAGCTGTACATAAAGCTTACCCACTGCTCATCCGCTACAACTTGAATAATATCACCAGTTAATAAAATTCCTTTTCCATCATTTCCTTCTTCCCAATGTAACACAGATCCCCCTTTAAAATGTCCTCCTAAACGATGAATAACTAAGCCATCGGCCAATTGTAAACTCTCCCCAGACCAATAAATTATGCGACTACTCGGGCGCATCACCCACTCTTTATCGTCTTCATGTATATAAATTGGTACATCAAACGTTTCTGCCCACTCTACTTGCGTTGAATAATAATGAGGATGAGATAGTGCAATCGCATCTAACCCGCCCCCCTCTTTTATCTTCTCAATTGTCATTTCATCTAAATAAGTAATACAGTCCCATAATAAACGATATGACTCTGTTTTCACTACAAATGCCGTTTGACCGATCGCAAACCCTGGTTTTGTCGTAATACTATAAAGCCCGTTTTCCTCTTCGATTATTTCATTTTTGTATGTATCACTCGTTTGTAAGCTTTCTAGTGTCGTCCAAGATTGTCCTTTTGGATTAACATATTGCCTTTCTTCATCACAAATATGACAACTCACCGGTTCTTCTACACTCGCCGCATACTGTACGCCACACGTTGTACAAACGTAATTTTTCATAATCATTTCCCCTATCCCTATATTTTTATTAAGCTGATTTTTGTTGATAATGATCTGCTTTTTTATTTTCAATTAATAAACTTATAAAAGTAAGTAAATAAACAGCTGTAACCGATAATGGAATTACAGTAAATCCTTTTTCCGCAAAAAGAATCCCGCAAACTGACGTTACGAATACAGTCCCTACTGACAATAAACCATAACTTTTACTTTCATAAATCCATACGTACGGGATAAAATGAACACCTATTAACATTGCTACTACAAAAGGTAACCATTCTGGAAATTGAAAATAGGCAAGTAATACAAGCGGAATATTTAATACATTTATCCCACCAATTAATCCTGCTAAAATCCCTAACGGATTTCCTTTCGCAAACATGTCAATTTTCAATATAGCAGCTATCATTAAGCCGAAAGGAAACACACATCCCATACCGATTAAATATACCCACACCACTTGTTTTTCTGGAAGAACAAAGCCCGTTATACTCATAACTATCCAAAATAAAACGCCAGCTAATATAATTGGTAAGCCTCTCTTCGTTTTTATTGCTAAATCCTTTTTCGCTTCTGCAACATTCATCTCACTATCCCCCCCAAAGTCGGCTCAATTTCGGCCATCCAATAACGCCAAGCTACTAAATAATCTTCTAAATCTTTCGGATGGTGTCTTACACATGTATCTATACGCAAATATAATCCTATGACTATTTCTTCATGTAAATTACGGTCTTTTTTATGAAATACACACTGTTTCATCGCATAATTAATTGTTTCTTTTGTCAAATCTTCCGGGGTTGAACAGAACGCATAAATTAAATCGTATATAGGATCTCCCAGGACTGGTAACGGGTCAATTACACCATATAGCTTATTCTCCCTGAATATAAAGTTATGAAATCCAAAATCACCATGCAATAAAAATGGCTGATTTATTCCAGTTCCCCTATTCGGACTATTTGCTAGTTTAAGAACCGTTTCATACTCTTCATCACTTATATACCGTCTTACATTTCCATAAGCCTCCATCACATTTTTCGTTAAAAATTCATTCCAACATTGAACCGGACTTTCTTTCCACCCCCACCCCTCTGCCCCTGGAACAATTTTGTACTTATTGATAACTTCTTTTACAAGTGTACGTAGTGCACTTCGTTTATGTCCTCGTTCGCAAGACGTACTCCCTTCAAGGAAAGAATACACAATATATGTATGTAAAGGGTCCTTATACAAAAGCTTTGAAAACAAAGTATTCCCCTCATAAAATGAGAAAAAATTAGCTTCTTCACGCATCACTTCCGATTCATTCAGCTTTACTACATATTTTTCGTCCAACAAATATACTGTACTTGTCGTTCCTCCATTCAACGCTTTTATACTATTTGGATAATGTGAAATAACTTTCTCATTAACTAGTTGTTCAGCTATTATTGAAATTTCCATTTCTCCACTCCTAATTCCGAATATTCCTTCAATTCAAAAGACAACTTTACTATTTGATAAAAATAAGGAGAATCCTCTCGGGACATCTTAATGTAACAAAAAACAATATTATTTTATTGCAGCGGCTTCCTTCAATATTTCTTCATAGAATTCATTCCATTTATGATAATGCGACGCAATTTCTTCTACGTTAACAAACATCCTGTTATCAGATTCATACTCCCCATCAAACTCATGTATTTCATTAATCTCCATCCGGTAGAATGGCTGATATCCCACTTTCGGATACGGACTATTTTCATTCCAATTAGGATTATCACTATGATCAACGATAATATATCCAAATAAAGCACATTCTCCTTTTACATACCCTTCTTCCCATGCTTCTCTTTTAAAACATTCTTCTGGTAGTTCTCCTTCTTCTATATGCCCACCAGGAAAGTCCCAACCACGCTGTTCATGGTTTATTAGTAAAACCTTATTTTTATGAAAACAAAAACCGTGAACACTCGTGATCCTTTCGTATTCTGGCAATATACAATCTTTTTTCCATGTTAACTTCACTTTTGATTCCCCATAATTTGCGTATATAGTTACCATTTCCCTCACTCCAAATGATCTTCATTTAATCTAGTAATTTCTATTGATTTATCTATTCCCTTTAACTTACGAGCCAAGCTCTCCACACCAAACACCTCTGTAAACGTATGACTACCTACAATTAAGTTAATGCCTTTAAATTTCGCATATTGCACCGTATATAATGTTTTTTCTCCTGTTATGTACGTATCACAACCTTTTTCTAACGCTCGCTCAATCAAATTTGTATTGTTTCCTGCACCAGTTAAAATCGCAATTCGTTTTACTGGTTTATCATGATTCCTCCAGCTCTTCACTTTCTCTTCCATTCTTTCTTCCAGTTTTCCAACTAAGTTTGAAAAGGGAATCGCTTCTTCAAACTCACCTATTCCAGGTAATTCCTCTTCCTCATACGTAGAGTATTCTAAAATTGTATCTATCCCAATTTCATGAAATAGCGACGTACACGTTCCAAATTCCACAAAATCTAACGGCAAATGAATCCAAAAATGATTCATTTCGTATTGTTTTAATTTCTCAATACAAGCCTCTTCCATACCAAATAAAAAACTCCAAGGTGCATGATGTGTAACGATCATATCGACTCCATTTCGATACGCTTCTTCAATCGTTTCTAACGTTACATTTGTTGTGTAACCTATTTTGTGAAATTCTTCTTTACTAATATGAGTAAAACCATATTCGTCATCACCGTATTTATGAAGATGCTCTTCAAAAAGTGATGTAATATGTTCTTTAAACTGCGTTATATTCATTTTTATTTCTCCCTTCTTCCACTTTTATATTTCAAAAATAAGGAAATACTAATAACGACGTTACATACATATAGGAGGACAATATGAAGCCTGAATTTTTAAAAGCTATACATAATGCGATCGGAAACGTCGAACACATTCATATAGAAGAAAGTGGTTCCGACAGCTTACTTATTCATCATGATGATGCACAGCAACTAAAACAAGTTGCAGAAACGTTAGAACATAACAATTTCCGCTCTACAATTCGAACAACTGGAGATGCTTCTTATATTGAAGTGTTGAATAGATAACGTAAAGCCCTGGCTATATGCCAGGCTTTCTTCATTCGTTACTTTTAAGATCCAAATGTACTTTAAATGACTATAAAATCGTACATTACCACTTCAACTCCCCTACACCCGGTTCAATAAACTTTCCTGAAACATCCTCATTCGAATCTATAACCCACTTATATATATTTTGAGCTCCTTGAGCCGGAGTCATATCCGCATCAAAAGCTCCAATTTCAGTCTTTAATTTTCCTGGATGAATTGCAGTTACACGAATTCCTTTATTTTCAAACTCTTGTTGTAAACAGAGTGTTAACATATTTTGTGCAGCCTTAGCAATTCGATATGAATACGAAAACTGACCTTGTGAAAATTCTTTGGTCGCCATTTTATGTAATGAACCTAATCGAGAGGACATATTGATAATTCTCGGATGATTCGACCTAGTTAAAGCCATATATGTACCTTTTATAGCTCGAATTACACCTAAGCAATGAATATTAAATAGTTCCGTTAACTCTTCTGAATTTGTCCGTAAAATCTCGGTTTCCTTTCCAGGTATCCCAGCGTTATTTATAACTAGATCAATATGCTCCGTATATTTCTCAAGCTGCTCCTTAATACGTTCAGTACTATCATCGGCTGATAAATCTGCTAATATAGGAAAACATCTAGAAGTACACATCTGTTTTAATTGTTCTATCGCTTCCTCACTTCTAACTAGCGGATAAACGATATGTCCATTTTCATGAAATACCTTTACTAACTGTAACCCTAATCCTCGATTTCCACCTGTAATAAGTACCCTCATATATCTAGCTCCTTGTTTTTATAATAAATAAGAAAATCTGCCCACTTACCATTCTCCTGAGAAAATGCTTCTCTCTTACATTCAAATGAAAAACCTGCTCTTTCTGCAAGACGAACGGATGGCTCATTATCAACATGTATATGTAATTCGATTCTATGAAATTGAAGACTATAAAAAAATAACGGCAGCGCAGCTACTACACTTTCTACTCCGTATCCATTTTTCCAATATTGATTATGAATTGAATATCCCATCATCGCCCATTGATAATCCATACGTAAAATTTTTATAAGTTCTAGCTTTCCAATATTGGCACCATTTTCTTTCTGAAAAATACCTAGAACGTACATTTCATCCCGCCGTGCCGCCTCATCAAATCCTCTTATCCATTCCGTGAACCATTCTTTTTTTGAAGACGACATATCATGATAGCCATCATCGTATTTATATTGAGATGGTAACCTCTTATTGAATCCATCTAACCAACTTTCATAATCCTCTTTTTGAAATGGACGAATAATAAGTCTCTCTGTCTCTACTTGTAATAGTGGCAGCTTCATTTATATCTCTTCCTTTGATTATTAATTGAATATTCTTTATTATCTTACACAAAATACAAAATCTAGTAAATTATTATGTTTATAAATAAAAATCCAGTTATGCTTTTTATACATAACTGGATACTAATTTTCCTTATATATTAGAATACTCTTTATTCATCACATATCGCACGTACTCCGGTGCACTTTTATTAATCTCTTTATCATGAATGGTTTGTATGTCTCCTAAAAGGAGTTTACATCTATGAACAAGTATACTTTTGACGATTCAATGCACGTTCATTTATTTTATTACAAAAATATAAAAATAAATGAACTTTATACGAACAAGATCTTCACAATCTCCTCTTTGTATATTACGAATTGAACTATCTCCCCTATCTCTAAACAAGCTTAAAGTAGGAATCTTCTAAATTAAAATTATATAAAAAAAATACACCTAGTGAAATAAATACATTGATTTTGCATAAAATTAACATTATAATTGAAAATGATTTTCAATATCTATTTATACATAGTAATGAGGAGATGTTTTAGAATGAGGGGAAAAAAGTGGGCCTTTTCTATTTTAGCCGCTATTCTACTTTTTGCTTTAACAGCATGTGGTAGCGATAAGGATAAGGAAAACGCAAAGGCCAACAACAAAGATGACAGCAATGCAGAAACAATTACTGTAAAACATGATTTAGGTACTACAGAAATAAAAGGAAAACCGAAAAAAATCGTTGTGCTAGAGTTTTCTTTCTTAGACGCTTTAGCTAACTTAAATATTTCTCCTGTAGGAATCGCTGATGATGGTAAGCCCGAACGCATTATTCCAGAAATAAAAGATAAAGTAAAGGATTATACATCTGTTGGTTCACGTAAACAACCAAACGTTGAAGTGATTAGTTCATTGCAACCAGATTTAATTATTATCGACTCTAGTCGTCAAAGTCATAAAGATATTTATAAGCAATTAAGTACTATCGCACCAACAATTGGCTTCCAAAGTTCAAATCAAACTTATGACCAAACACTCGAACAGTTTAAACAAATTGCGCATGCGGTTGGAGAAGACCAAAAAGGTGACGAAGTATTAAAAAAACATAATGAAAAAGTAGCGAATTTCCAAAAAGAACTAGATGAAAGTAAATTTAAAGATTTAGTCATTGCTCCAGCTCACGCAACAGTAGATAAAATGTTTTTACACTCAGACATTTCATATGTAGGAACAATCTTTAAAAAGCTTGGCCTTCCAACTGCACTACAAGATAAAGATGCACAAGCATTTAAAGAAACAGCTGGTGGACCATACTATAATGCTAACCTAGAGCAATTCTTAAAAATAAATCCAGATGTCCTATTCCTAATGACAGATGGCGAAAAAACAGTTGAGAAAGATTGGGAAACAGAAGCGCTCTGGAAAGAAACAAAAGTCGCAAACAACAAACAAATCTACTATTTTGACCGTATGACATGGGCTCGTTTCCGTGGATTAATTCCAGCCGAAATCATTATGGATCAAACAATTGATACACTGAAAAAGATAGAAAAGAAATAATAGTAAACAAAGTAAGGTGTATGCGGAGTAGTGACTTCCATCTACGTATATACCTTACTTTTTTATTGATGATAAAAGGAGCGATTAAAGAGCATGAGGAGCACTAATCAAAAACGTGCCATCATATTTTATATTTTACTTTTTCTTTTACTTATTATCGGGGCATTGGGTAGCTTTTTAATCGGCGCTACAAATATACAAATGCAAGATTTATGGGCACCAAAAGATCATAAAACATATTTAATAATCCGAGATATTCGTTTGCCACGCCTTATTGTTACCTTTCTCGTTGGTAGCGCCTTAGCCGTATCTGGTGCGATTATGCAAGCAATCACTCGTAACGCCCTTGCTTCACCACAAGTTTTTGGAGTAAATGCAGGTGCTTCCCTTGCGGTCGTTACAATTATGGTATTGTTCCCTTCTGTTGCAAGCACTGGAATGGTTATAGCTGCGTTTATCGGTGCGGCATTTGGTGGTTGTATCGTCTATATGTTAGCCAATATAAAAGAAATGTCACCCGTACGCCTCGCACTAGCCGGAATGGTCATTCATTTGATCTTATCTTCATTTACACAAACACTAATTCTAATCGATGAAAATTCTACAGATAGTATTATTTATTGGATGGCTGGTGGTGTAGATGGAGCTCGCTGGATTAAAGTACAAATGGCCTGGCCTTGGTATATCCTTGGTTTAATCCTTGCTATTTGGTTATCTAAATCTTTAACTCTATTAAATATGGGACAAGAAGTAGCAAAAGGACTTGGAACGAATGTAAAAAGAACACAAATTCTAGCTGCAATTAGCGTTGTACTACTATCAGGCTCTTCTGTAGCAATTGCTGGTCCTATTGGATTTATTGGATTAATGGGACCCCATATTGCGCGTTCACTTATCGGATCGTCTTACCAAAGACTCATTCCATTTACCGCTCTACTAGGCGGTGTGCTATTAGTATATGCCGATATTTTATCACGCTTTATTTCGTACCCTTACGATACACCTGTCGGAATTGTAACAGCGATTATCGGCTCTCCATTCTTCTTATTTTTAGCTAAGAAAGGAGCGAGACTTGAGACGAAATGAAAACAACAAACGTAAATCATAGAAAAAAACTATTCATTACTTTTACAACTTTATTAGCTCTTTTAATTATTGCGAGCTTACTTAGTTTAGGGGCTGGAGCCATTTGGATTTCCCCTCTCGACATCATTCAGTGTCTATTTACCGGAGAGCCTACTTCAGTTAAAAACATTCTTATTACATTTCGCTTACCAAGGTACTTTATTGCTATTCTAGCAGGAATTGGCCTTTCTATTTCTGGAGCAGTTTTGCAAGGAATTTTAAAAAACCCACTGGCATCTCCTGATGTTATTGGTGTATCTAAAGGTGCTGGGCTAAGTGCTGCAATTGTTATTTTGCTTTTCCCAAGCGCACCTGCTTATACCCTGCCCATTTTTGCATTTATTGGTGCCATGTTTGTTACAGTATGCTTATACTTTTTTGCACGAGGTAACAAATTAAAAACTTCGACTTTAGCTCTTGCCGGAGTTGCCCTTTCAGCACTTTGTCAGGCAGGATTACAACTACTGATGGTGAAATTCCCAGTAGAAATTAATACTGCACTCGCATGGTTAGCTGGGAGCCTTTGGGGACGACAATGGGATCACGTCTATCAACTACTACCATGGATCGTCGTTCTCGTACCACTTGTCATATATTTCTCGATTCGCATTGAAGTACTCTCATTAGGAGATGAACTCGCGACAGGTTTAGGAGCAAACGTGGATCGCACAAGGATGCTTCTATTATTCTTATCCGCATTACTTGTCGCCGCTACCGTTGCCATTGTCGGAACAATTGGTTTTGTAGGGTTAATCGCACCGCATATTGCAAGAAGGCTTGTGGGAGGAAAATATTATGTACTCCTTCCGGCCTCTGCTTTAATAGGGATTATTGTTTTACTGCTTGCTGATACTTTAGGAAAAGGGCTCGTACCTCCTTTAGAAATTCCTGCTGGGGTCTTTACAGCACTTATTGGTGGACCATACTTTGTTTGGTTACTTGCCCGTTCAAAAAAATAATAGTAAAAGCCGCAATTCTTGAAGTGATCCCATAAAGTGAAACTTTAATCAGTGGGGGTTTTCTTCATCCCCCACTGATTATTAGCTAAAGCAATCGGGACGTTTACGGTTAGACAGATTATTTCATTAGGCAAAACTAAAAGGCATGAGTCCGGGTATTGTACCGGGCTCATGCCTTTTAGTTTTGTCTTAATTCTTTTATGATGATAGTACTTTGACCACTAAAAAATTCTTATAAGCAGTTTGCGAGTTTAATTGAGCGTTGGCCAGTGCTAATGAATCGACTTCTTTCGGATAATGGGTTTACAACAAACTTAATAATATCGCTTTTGTACGATTATCCGTTACTTCATAATAAATTTCTAACCCTTTACGAGTACCTGTAACGATTTTAGTAGCTTTTAGCTTGGATAAATGTTGACTAATTGTACTTTGAGGCATTTGTAATGTTTCATACATTGTTGTTACATTTGTAGGACCTTTTGCAAGCATTATTTCTACTAAGGATAAACGGACAGGATGCGCCAATACCTTCAATACTTCAGTAATCTCTTCATACATTTCTTTCATATTTTTTCTCCCCTTTTATATAAATATTAATGATATCCATATATATAATTCGAAAGGATATACAATTTTGTGTCCGTCATTTTAAAAAAATAGTAAGAAACCCCTTCAGTCCGAAATTAAAGGGGTTTCTTACTATAATGTCTCACTATGAGTAGTCAATAATGAATAGAAATTTCGTTATAGGAGATTTTATTTTTCCAGTTTAACGGGTGGTTTTATATTTTGCCTTCTCCAGGTTCAACTGACTAAAGTCAATAACAAAAAGAGAGCAGATTATCTTCTCTCTTATGATGCCTCCTTATGTTCAGGAGAATGCTTAACACTCCCCATTCTCTTTAGTTTATTCCATCCTACCGCTACCCCTCGAATGGATGAAAATATAGATTTAATTACAACATAAGTCATAAATTGACGATAAATAAATCGTTGTAAAATTAACCATCCTAGTGGTTTAGGGTTCTCTTTCTCTAATTTAAATGCAAACAGAGAAGCGAGAAGATCCATTAAAAAGAATACAAAATAAAAGCCTAAAACTTTTAGCGGATCGTTACCAAATAACCCTATAATCATTAGTATATCTGCTAAAGGAGCAATGAATTGCAAAATATATTGGAATAACCACATATTAGGTAATGCAATAAACCCTAATGTTTTATGTTTTGCATTAAACAATGCTTTTCGATGTTTCCAAAGACACTGGAGTGTACCATACGACCAACGATATCGCTGTTTAATAAGACTTTTCACATCTTCAGGTGACTCCGTATAAGCGTATGCTCTTTCTTCATATACAATTCTATGCCCTTCGCGTAAAAATGTTATAGTAAGATCCGTATCTTCTGCTAATGTATCTTCACTTAAATATCCAGATTCGACTACATTCTTTTTACGCCATGCTCCAATAGCTCCAGGAACTACCGTAATACAATTTAACTCATCAAAAGCTCTGCGTTCTAAATTAAATCCTGTAATATATTCAACATGTTGCCAAGTAGTTAACAAATTTCGTCTATTTCCCACTTTGACATTGCCTGAAACTGCCGCTACATTATGATCTTCAAAGTGTCTAATCATTAGAGAAATAGCATCTTGCGCAATAATTGTATCCGCATCTAAGGTAACAATTATTTCGCCACGTGATTTTTGAAATCCTAAGTTCATTGCGGATGATTTTCCACCATTTTCTTTCTGAATTAAACGAACTTTAGGATGTTTATAGAATGTTTCTTGAATGACTTTTGACGTATCATCTTTCGATCCGTCATCAACGACAATAATTTCAAACTCTCTATAATTACTATCCAAAATTGAGCGAATAGTCTTAACTATAACCTTCTCTTCATTATATGCTGCTATGATAACACTAACAAAAGGTTGATAAGACGAATTAGCAAATAAACGAGATTTTGTTTTCTTTTTTTGCTTGAATGCAAAATAAATTAAAAATAGGAATCGAAAAATACCTAATCCAATAGCAATATAAAAAATAGTTGTTAATATATGCTTAGAATATCCTACTCCTGAAAAAACAGCTTTATTGTAAAGTGCATATTGCTTATCCTCAGAAGAAACGGGAGGCATAACTTCATCTCGTTCTTTATCCATTAAATCTGAAATTGTTACAAAACTATATCCATTCTTTTTAAGATCTTTAATAATCATCGGCAGCGCCTCTACCGTATGGGTACGATTCCCTCCTGCATCATGGAGAAGAATAACATTTCCCTCCCCCTTATAAATGGGATCAAGAGTACGCTTTACTAATTCATTTGTGGATGGAGTCGCCCAATCCTCAGGATCAATATTTTCTGCCACCATTGTATAGTTCATATTTTGTGCACGCAAAATAGGCAGTATTTCATTTGATGAATCCGGGTTAGCATCTGCTTCATATGGTGACCTAAATAAAACCGTAGAATGTCCAGTTATTTCCTGAATTAGGCGCTGAGTTGTATTAAGTTCTACTTTTGTACGTAGTAAAGATGTATCAGCGACGTTAGGATGCTTGAAGGTATGATTGCCAATTTCATGCCCTTCATCGTATATTCTTTTAACAATACTAGGATTTAGTTGCGCATTTTCACCAAGTACAAAAAAGGCAGCTTTTATTTTATACTCTTTTAATATATCTAGAATTTCCGGCGTATATTTAGGATCCGGTCCATCATCAAATGTTAATACTACTTGTTTGCCTTTTGGTTTTCCATATCGTTGCACTTCGTATGCAGATGATAGTGATTGATACACTTCATCTGTAAGATAACCATTTTTGTCTACCTTAAAATCTCTCGATCCATTTTGTCTTTCATTCTCAATCTGTAAAATTTCGCCTTGTCCAGAATAATTCACTTCATCTAAACTAGCGATTTTATGTAATGCATCAGGATTATTTTGTACCTCAATAGGATCTTTTAAAGCTTTCCATATAGTAGGATCTTCTGCTCCTAGTCTCCATAACGCAAATCCCTTCGCATTGTTGTTCATTGCGATTTTTACTTGATTATAAAGAGTAACACCATCTAAGAACCAAGCGGTATGTTCTTTCTCTCCTATTTTATATCGAAAATAAGGATTTCCACTAATATTATCCCATTGAATTTTTATATTTGAATCCTGAGTCATTGTCATAACTTCTGAGAAAGTTACAGACTTCGCAGGTTCTTTGCTATTTACTTCCCAATCATATCCATAGTTACCGAAAGCAACTATAAGTTTCTCAGACGGAATGTCTAGTTCATTGAGCGTATGTTCAAACCATTTATTTGAAGCAACTGGTCCTGGTACCCCTGCCCCATAGTGCTCGTCATACATCATTACAATCATACGATCTATTACTTTGGCTAATGCACCATAATCAAAGGCCTTATCATTAGCAGGAACATCTTGCGTAACGAGCAAATGATGTTTATGAAAGACCGTAGTAAGTTCTTTCATGAAATTGGTTAAGTTTTCTCTATCGCTTTCAGGTATTGCCTCAAAGTCAATATTAATACCTGAAAATTGATTCTTTTCAACTTGCTTTACTAAATCGTTAATAAACTTTGTCTTTACATGATCTGGTGAATTCAGTAACTTATGAATAAGTTCACTATCAGGACCAGAAGCTTCCTCTGTATAGTTAGTAAGTAAAGGCATAATTTTCACATGATTTTTTTCTGCTAACTTAACAATCTCAGGTTTTATCTCACTACTAATTGTTAAGTCTGCTTTTAAGTGATACCATTCTGGTACTAACATAGTTAAGGAATCGATATTTTCTTTTAAAGAAGCAGTACTATTTTCATCCCAGTTTACATAAAAACCATACACTTCTTTAGGTTGTTTGCTATCGTTCGTTGAATCAACCGAATTTTCAGTGTTTTTCATTTCGGTATTAGGTTTAAATTCTTCTTTCTTTAACTGCTCGTCGCTGAGTTTTTGATTAATAGGTACCAGTTTAGTATCTTGTTTTACAGAAGGATTTATATTTGGAATTTCTGGTGTCGAAAAAATACTTTGAAAGAAAAAATAAAATACAATACTTAAGCTAACTATTGAGATACATAGAAACCAACTAAAAGCTTTTTTTCTTCTTCCTTTAGGATCATAAAAAACAGGCTTTGATTTATCTTTCTCTTGTTGAATTTTTTTCTCCATTATATTTTTCACATGCTCCTTTTCTTCTTACTCTAAGTATAAATACAAACTCTAACCTTCTAAGGTTTTGATACAAAAATAGCTTAATAGGAATATAGAATAATAACTTCCTTTTAGCTTTGAAATCAAACAACTAACCTAAATAACTTACAAATGAATTCCACCATTTCGTGAGGTTGCTGCACAAAATGATATCAGTCCTAACATGAAATGAATCTCCATCTTCAATATTCTATGGATTCTTCTTTTCATTCCCTTGATGTTGTGTGGCAGGAATGTTTTTGTCCTCACTATATATTCGAAGGAACAAAAAAATTTATGGGGGTCAAAAAAACATGTTCTATAAAATAGCTATTTATTTCAAAAATAAAAGCCATCAATTTGAAAAAAACATTAATCAAATTGATGGCTTTCTCGTTATATTTATTATTTTTTATAACTAAGGTTAATCATATAATTCTTCAATAGTTGATATCCTTTTTTCTGGTGCTTCTATTGCAAACATGATACAAGATTTTATCGGCCTCACATCCATGTTTCACACCTGTTAAATCTAGTTGGTTTCTCAATGTATCTACAATAGTATCAACTGTTCTCACTATTCCCTGCCGATTTTCTCCATTGCTATCTTTCTTGATTATCATAGTAGGTTTTATCTGCGTATTTTTTATCAGTTCCTTTTAGATATGCTAAAATCACTTTTGGATTTTTAAGTAAAGCCCAGTCTCCATATTTATCAAATCTTCTGCACGAGGTTATCATTCCATTTTTAATTGTACCGAATTTCTTATTATTTTGCTTTCCCCATCCTTTTAACCGTTTAGCAAAATCTGCATCTTCTGCCATAAGCATGTTTTCATTAAATCCGTTGATTGCCATAAAGTCTTTTTTATAGCACCAAAAAATCCCTACAGATATAACTCCATACTTAAAAAGTAAGGGGATTATTATTAAAATTGCGGAAAAGAATATTCCAAAAGATATTCTTTCAAACTTCCCAGTTACCCCACCCCCAATGTATTTACCTGAAGCTAAATATTTATCTACATTAGACAGCATAGACTCTGTCATTTGGGTATCAGCATCTATAGTAACGATTATTTCTCCGCTAGCTATTTTGGCCCCTGCATTTCGGATTTTAGATAAGTTTTTATCGTCATTTTTTAATGTAATACAGTTATAAGATTTTGCTATTTCCTCTGTTTTATCTGTACAACGATTTAAAACAACTATGACTTCCGTTTGATCTTTATATACCTCTGATGCCTTTGCAATTGAATCCAAACATTTTCTAATGTACTTTTCTTCATTGTGTGCAGGGATTATAATAGAAAACTTCACATCTTTTTTTAAATTGATTCCTGAAAATCCGTTTGTTTCAGTCATAATATTCCCCCTTTATCTTACACAAATTTTCTTATTGTTCATGTTATCATGATTGACGAGAGAAAAGATTAATGTATACCTATACATATGAGGTTAACACAACATACTATTAGCAAAACTCAATGTATTCTTTAATCTATAAATTTAACTTAAAGCAATGTGATGCTTCCCCTATTTAGAACAATATAAAAAAGGCTAACAACTCAAGATTATTAGCCCTACCTTTCATATTCACGCCTGTTAAAATACAACAAACGACTAGTTTCTTTAACTTACAATATATTCTCCTTTAATTACAAAAAACGAGCCTCGAATTGTTCCAGCAAGTTTAGACTTCTGCCTAGCAAACTTAAACTTCTCTTCTAACTCCTTTGGTATCTCCATTCCCTCAGAAAGCTTAAATCCAACAGCTCGCTTCTTCGGGTTATCCAATGTATACATGACGTTGACTGCAAGACCATCCTCATAAAAGACATAGGAAAATTTAATATTTTCCACTTGAAAACACGATGTTTCTAAAGGTTGGGCCGTAAACTCAATATCACGTTCTTCTTTCAAAATACGGTTCACATAATCAAGGGTCTCCTCGCTTTCACTAGCTGGAACAACCTTAAATTCATGTTTGTATTTGTTCATAAAGTAACGGGCTTCATGGGCACGTAAACCAGCAAGCGCTTCTGCTACAGGTGAAGACTCTAAACCAGCTGTAGTTACATTTTTAAAATCAACGATATTGGACAATTCCATCTCTCCTTTTAACTCTTTACTTCCTAACAACTGGAATCCACATTTCACCAAAAACTAAGCCGTTTCGCTGCCCCATCTCAACCGTTGTATTTGGCCCACCAACATAGGCAAAATCCTTTGCTTCAGGTAAAACTTGACCAAAGGCAATGCCAGTAAGCTTATTACTTAGCTCCTCAGCAGTCTTACCTTCTCCTTTAACTACTAAGTATTCCCCCATCGGAAACTGGATTACTCTAGATTCTTCTTGTATTTGTGCTTCTGTCATGACACCAGCATAATACATCATCTTATTATTCACCGCTTCACTCACAGAAAAAATGTATTCATTTGTAGCTATAGCTTTTAAAGTGTCCAGCCTTCCATCTTCTTTAACAGCCGACCAAAAATCTTCCTTTTCTTTATTTATTCCAGCAAAGTCTGTGTATGCGCTCTTTATTTCAGTTCCAATACCTAACACGATAAAGCTATCTTTTTCTTCTAAAGTATAATTTTTCATATTCAAAACCTTCCTCTTTTTTAATTAATCAAATGATTTATCTTTTCATCTGATAAGTTTATAATATCTTTAAATCATGTCAAAAAATGATACTGTTTAGGAGACCAAAATGAAAAAAGTTGAACGAATTAATACCATCATGCGGTATATCAACAACCGCTCCCACTTTACAATTTCTGAAATTATACAAGAATTTAATATATCACGATCAACAGCTATTAGAGACATTAGAGAAATTGAAGCCATGGGAATGCCACTTGTCGCTGAAGTTGGAAGGGATGGAGGATATTTTGTTATGCATAACTCTATCCTGCCCGTTGTTCGCTTTACTGATAACGAGGTTAAAGCTCTTTTTATTGCCTTTATGGCCACAAGAAATCAACAACTTCCCTATCTAAAAAGCCGTCAGTCTTTAGCTGAAAAACTACTAGGACTCATCTCAGAAACCCAGCAAGATGATCTTGTTCTTTTAAATCAAATCTTGCTTTTTGGAGGAACTAATCCCAATAATCCCGACCTACTTGAGCTTTCTGACCTCCCCCATCCAATATTAGAAAAACTCATCCAAACCCTTCTTTTGGACAGCCATTTATTGATTACCATAAAAGAAGAGAAAACAATTAAATCTTATCCAATTTATCTATTGCACCTTTATCAAGAAATAAGCCATTGGATAATTGAAGGCTTTGACTTAGAAAAAGAAAAAAAGAAGATGTTTCCTGTCGACCATCTCATCGATATCGAACCCTACACGCCGAAAAAAAGTTTAAGTAAGAAAAAGATTTTAGAAAAACTAAGTAAACAGGATGAAGTAATCAACCTTGTACTAGAACTTGGTCCAAAAGCGATTGCTCAGTTCAAAAAATACCATCCTTTAAAAATTTCGGTTTCCTACACAAACCCTTTTCAATCCACAGCCATTCTAAAAACTTTTATCAATGTTAACAATGCCGATGAATTGGCAGAAATCACGAATTGGATACTTTTCCTAGGTAAAGATATTAAAATCAGGGAAGTACCTGAAGAAGTGTTGGAAGGTTTACAAGAGAGATTATGCTTATACCGTCCATAAGCAGTGAACAGTATACCCCAAAATGATATTTGGCTTTACTTTTCCCTATTTTCAAATACCTAGGGGAAACATTGTATTTGCTACTATAACTTTAAAATAAAGTTTGAGCAAATTGATGAGAATGACGTTGCTAAAAGACAAATAGAAAGAGCATGTTTTGAAAAAAGATTAATCAAAACATGCTCTTATTTCATCTAATTGCTCCAACGTTTTATAAAAAAATTGGGGCGTTTCAATGAGCCTCCCTCAACTAAAGCCCCCGTTAATTCAATAGCCATCTCACATAATTTTTTTCAATACCTTTACCATAAATGATGTCTTTAATGTCTCTTTTATTAGTGAATTTTTGTGTCTCATAAAATTACTGATCTGTTTCCGTCTATTTGGAACCATTAACAAAGGTAATCTACTAGGATTAAACCACCCAATTTTTGCAGTTTCAGGTCCATTATTTATTGGCTCTCCCCCTAGTAATTTTCCTGAAAATAAATGTTGCATATCATCGTATTCAGGTTGGTGATATTCTCCTATTTTACGCTCAATAGCAATTATATAGCCCGTTTCTTCTTTAGTTTCTCTTATAGCACACTTCTCTAACTGTTCATTTTCTTCTAATCTTCCCCCAGGCAAATCCCAGATAGGATAATCATTTCGTTTAACTAGTAATATTTTCCCTTCACTATTATCAACAATAGTGAAGCACCCTGTGGTTTTTATAGTATTCATTATAAATATGATCTCCTTAACTTACTCAATTGCCAATCAACTTGTATTTCTCTTTATCTAATAAATTTTCCTTCTTGCTGAATTCAATGGGCCCTATAAAAATAAAAGCACGGAAAATCTTCCGTGCTTTTCAAAACATATATATTATTCCGGAAGGTTTAGTTACCTCGGTACTTACCCTAACTGACGTTTAAATGCTTTACCCGCGAAGAAGTAAGCGATAATCATAATGCCCACGCACCAAGCAAGTGCAATCCAAATGTCGTTGCCAACAGTCCCTTCATATAAGAGAGCACGGATCGCATTCACGATTGAAGTTACAGGCTGATTCTCTGCAAACGCACGAACAATTTTTGGCATCGTTTCGGTAGGAACAAAGGCCGAACTAATAAAAGGTAGAAAAATGAGCGGGTACGAGTAGGCTGTCGCCCCTTCCATAGACTTAGCTGTCAACCCTGGAATTATAGCCAGCCATGTTAGCGCCAGCGTAAACATCCCGAGTATCCCAGCTACCGCGAGCCAATCTAAAATATTAGCACTGGAACGGAAGCCCATTAAAAGCGCAACGAGAATAACCACCACCATAGTAAGAACATTAGCAACAAGAGAGGTTAATACGTGAGCCCATAATACCGACGAGCGCTTGATTGGCATCGTAATGAAACGCGCCATCAGCCCGCTCTTTACATCCGTAAACAATCGTACGGATGTGTAAGCAACACCAGATGCAATAGCCATCAGCAAAATTCCCGGCAATAAATAATTGACATAGTTATCCGTTCCTGTCTTTATGGCACCACCAAATACGTAAACAAACAACAACATCATCATAATCGGCGTAATCGCTACTGTAATAATCGTATCTGGGCTACGCATGATGTTGCGCATTAAACGACCTAGTAATACTCCTGTTTTGCTTTTCATTTACATCTCCTCCTTTTTGCCGATGATCGCAAGGAAAATTTCTTCTAATGTCGGCTGCTTCTCGATATATTCCACTTTTGCTGGAGGGAACATTTCTTTAAGTTCAGTAAGAGTACCAGTCGTAATGATTTTTCCGCCATGCAAGATCGCAATACGATCCGCCAGTTGTTCTGCTTCCTCCAAGTACTGAGTCGTCAATAAGATCGTTGTGCCTCCGCCGGCAAGTTCCTTAACGGTATCCCAAACTTCAATCCGCGCTTCAGGATCAAGCCCTGTCGTTGGTTCGTCGAGAAAAATGACTGCTGGCGTCCCAATCAAACTCATAGCAATATCAAGTCGGCGTTTCATCCCTCCCGAATACTGGTCTGCCCTTTGGTTTGCTGCATCAGTCAGGCTGAATCTTGCAAGCAAATTGTCAGCGACTTGAGTAGGATTAGGAACCTCGCGCAACTTGGCAATCATTATTAAGTTTTCCCTCCCAGTCAGCATGCCGTCTAAAGCTGCGAACTGCCCTGTCAAACTGATACTTTGACGAACATGATCCGGTTGACACTGAACGTCAAAGTCGCAAATACTTACTTCACCACCATCTTGCTTCATCAGCGTCGAAAGGATATTGACCGTTGTCGTCTTTCCCGCTCCATTTGATCCCAGCAGCGCGAAAATTTCACCGCGCTGCACCTCAAAATCTACTCCCTTTAAGACTTCTTTATCTTTAAAAGATTTTTTTAACCCTTTTACAGAAATCACTGCATGACTCATACTTGTTCCCCCTTATAAAATTAAATTACCTACACCTCTATTTAGTATCACTGATAATCTGTATTACTTAGTAGAGCTTGAAAATATAACTGAATAGCGATGGCGGCAGTTCACATTTATAACCAGCTAATCAGTCAGTATTACTTATTGCATTTATTTTTTCCCCAATTTCTTCATAATACTTTCATTCAAATCTTCACGATACTTAGAGACATACGTTTTAGCATTTGCCACTAGTTCGTCAGCAAACGATGCTACGTCCTCCCCAGTAATGTCAAGCACTTGTCTGCCTTCCGCTGCACCAGCTTCAAACAAATCGATTAATTCATACTGGATGTGTAACATATCCATCCCGTTACCCGCCGAGAAATTCCACATGTAGTTTTGAATTTTCTTAAACACAAACTGATAGTCCTCTGGCAGTGCTTCAACACGTCCCATCATCATTTTGTACTCTTTTTTATCACCAATTAATTTTTTGAACATTTCCAACATCTTATTTTCCTCCTTTTTTATAAAGCAGAACAAGAAACTCTCCAAATATGAGCCGGAACATTTTATATTATGAGGCTAATTTGACTTCAAGACGTTAATTTTTGAAGATACAAAATCCCATTTTTTCCAAAACAATTCAAGCTCCTGGTGGCCAGCTTCATTAAGTGAATAAAACTTACGAGGCGGCCCCATATCTGACGGTTTCTTTTCAATATTCACAAGCTTTTTCTTTTCTAATCGTACGAGGATAGTATAAACCGTTCCTTCTACGACTTCGGTAAACCCAAGATCATTCAAGTGACGGGTAATCTCATAGCCATACGTTTCACGGCGACTAATGATTTCCAGCACACATCCTTCTAGTGAACCTTTCAGCATTTCAGTTAAATTTTCCATATTCTGATCCTCCTCTACCCCCTATTCTGTCTGACTTATATTCAGTATCACAGAGTACTAAGGCGAATTTTTTACTGAATAGCTTTTGAGAAACCATACTATTCAGTATTACTTATTACAAGTACATTGTATGACTAAGTAGTTGTGAATGTCAACTGGATTTTTAATTTTTTCTAAAATCCGCTATTCCCTATTGTTTACTGAATATATTTCGATTAACCTCACTATTCGGTATTACTTATTACAAGTACATTGTATGACTAAGTAGTTGTGAATGTCAACTTTATTTTCAAAAAATTTCAAATCCGCTTTATCCCAATTGGATACAGTCTACTTTTTTATGGCGAACTATCCATATACCTTGTAAGCTAAAGAAAGCTCCACAACAAAAATATGTACATATTTTTGTTGTGGAGCTTTTTAAACTTCTGAAGTTTATGGATATAGTGGATTCTCTCTATTAATAAAATGAATCCTTTAATTATTCTTCTACTAACTCACCTACAAATGATTTCCACTACTGTATGAAAACATCCTTTTTTTTTACGATAACATCATATCTATATCTTCTGCTGCAGTTGTAATCAGTTTTAAACCAAATGTTTCTTGTAATACATCAAGCACACCAGGCGAAATAAATTCAGGTGCCTTTGGACCAATTCGAATGTCTTGAATCCCAAGACTAAATAGCCCAAGTAATATCGCAACCGCTTTTTGTTCAAACCATGATAGGACAATACTCACTGGCAATTCATTCACTTCACATTGGAAAGCATCTGCTAAAGCAGCCGCTATTTTTACTGTAGAAATTGAATTATTACATTGTCCTAAATCAATGTAACGCGGAATCTCCGTACCAGGTACAACACCATAATTTACATCATTAAAGCGGAATTTCCCGCAAGAAGTTGTTAAAATAACCGTTTCTGGCGGAAGTGATGTTGCTAATTCACGATAATATTCTCCGCCTTTTCCTGGTGCATCACAACCTGCGATCACAAAGAAACGCTTTATTTTCCCTTCCTTTACTGCTTCAATGATTTCTGGAGCTAATGATAATACTGTATTATGATGAAACCCTGTTACTAACTGTTCATCCGATTCCATATGTACTTCGGGAAGTTCTAGCGCTTTTTGAATCAGTGGTGCAAAATCATCATTTTCAATTTTCTGTACGCCCTCTAACCCAGCAATATCATATGAAAAGAATCGATCAGAGTATGAGCCTTTAATTGGCATAACACAGTTCGTTGTAGCCAATATCGCACCAGTGAATTTTTCAAAAAGACGTCGTTGATCATACCACGCCTTACCAATGTTTCCTTTTAAATGTTTATATTTTTTCAATTGTGGATATCCGTGCGCTGGTAGCATTTCAGAATGCGTATAAATATTAATGTCTTTTCCTTCTGTTTGCTTTAATAATTCCTCTAATGCAAATAAATTATGACCAGTAACTACAATTGCCTTACCTTCTACATGATTTTGTGTAATTTGAACAGGTTCTGGAACACCAAAGTGATTCGTATGTGCCTCATCCAACAACTCCATCACTCGTAAAGCCGATTTCCCTACTTTCATAGCCATATCAATATGTTCTTGTTCATTAAAATTAGAATTTGTTAATGTCATATATAACGCTTCTTGAGTTGTAGCATCTACAAATGCATCTGTATACCCTAGCTGAGCAGCATGAGTACGATAGGCCGCAATTCCTTTTAATCCAAACACAATCGTATCTTGTAAACTTGCGATTGTTTCATTCTTACCGCAAACACCTATTATTTTACATCCACCTGTTGGCGTTTGTTCACATTGATAACAAAACATATCATCCCACCCTCTCCCAATCATTCGTTACAACCTAAGCATAATATCCATTGAGAAAAAAGGATGTGATATCAATCACAATAATATATAAAAATTTGTGACACTTTTATTATTTACATAATATTTTTATCGACTTCTAAAATCCGTACATAAACATAAAGCGACCAAATCTTTTGCGAAATACATTACAGCCCCTTTAAAAGATTGTATGCGTTCTCCCTCCATCTTCTATATGCTTCCGTAAATAATAATACCTATGGAGTTCCATAATGAAATGAAACAACAGAAACGAAATTAGCATGAAAATAATTACATTTATGGAAACCCCTCTAATTCAGACTATATCATAATTTACGAAAATATAAATATCATTGTTCCTTTTAATAAAAATCCCTGTTTTTTCATATATTTCGATACAAAAAACTTTCTCAATAAAAAAACAAGAATTTTCAGTTTTTTATTCCATGAAAATCTATTATAATAAAGTTAATAAATGTTTGACCTCTCCTAATTCATGTACATATGGATGATCAGTAGTTGCTGCTACTGATCTATTTTTTTGATTTCAGAAATCAAATACGCTGCATCCTTTCCTACACCACAAATAAGTGCAGAACCCCTTTGCGATTGCCACGGTAATCCGATATAATACAATCCTCTTACTGGACTTATTCCCTTTGTATGATTAGGAAATCCATCCTCATTCACTGCCTTTTCTATTTCAATCCATGTATAATCCTGAATAAAACCAGTTGACCATATAATACTTTGCGCACTATATGTATCACCATTTTGAAACATAATCTTATTTTCTGATGCACTTATCACTTTTTCCTGTAGTTTAATTGCTCCATTACGAATGAGTTCCTTACCTTCAAAACCAAAAATGGGGTCCTTTTTCTTTTGAAACCATCTTCCTCGCTTTGTATTTATTTCAGCAAATAGTAAACCCATTTTTTCTAGCCAATTAAAAATGCTTTTTCTAAAAAAATGTAACGGTAAAAACGTTAATGGATGACTGATAGACATTGTAACTTCATGGTTTTTTGCAAGTTCTACTGCTATTTGCATTCCTGAATTCCCTCCACCTACTACAAGTACTTTTCCCTTTGGAATTTGCAATGGTGATTTATATTGTGATGAATGTATTTGAAAAATATGTGATGAAAGATGTTGTGAAAATGAGGGGATAAATGGCTGTTGAAAACCTCCTGTTGCGATAATAACTTTTTTCGTTTGTAGAATTTCTGTAGGAGTATGTAATTCGAATATGTCTTGTTGTTTTCTTATTTTTAAAACCTCAGTTTGTACTTGTACTGGGAATTGAAAATGCTGTGCATATCTCTCTAAATAATTAGCAATTTCATCTTTATATGGAAAGCCATTTTCCTCTCCTATTAATGCCATCCCTGGCAAGCTACTATATGACCTCGGGGTAAAAAGTTGCAAAGAATCATAGCGTTTTCTCCATGAATCACCAATTCGGTTTCCAGCGTCTAGTAACAGAAAGTTATAACGTTCCTGCTTCAAATAGTATCCTATTGCCAATCCCGCTTGACCAGCTCCAACAATAATTGCATCTAGCATCTTTTTCCTCCTTCTTAAAACACATGAATATATGCTCATTTGTTCATATGTTTTATCATACGATTTATTTTTTAATAATTCAATCTGTTTAACAAAATAAAAAAGAGCAGTTCACTACTTTATGAACTACTCTTCATTCCATTCATTTAACACGTAATTACACTACTCAATTTATGAAAACTTGTATATTAAGTTCTTACATTTCTACAATCTTTCCTCATACCGATGTTCCCAATCAAGTTTAAATCCTAAAAAATCAAAGTAAAACAACTGCGCTTTTTCAATATCAAAAATTCTAAATATAGGCGTAATCATTTATAGTCCCCTCCTATTTATATACATCCGCAGCCAATTCCTTCAATACATCTACATTCATCATTTCAAAGCAACCATTGTTTTTCTTTATAATCTCTTTATCACAAAAAACATTTAATGTACGTAATAAATGCCGATAACTCGTTCCTAGCAATTCAGCTATTTCCGTTAAATTCCCGCTAAACACAATTCTATTTCCGTGCTGAACCGCTCGTTCCCCTGCTGCTAACATGTAACTCGCAAGTCGATTTTCAAGCGGGTATAATAAATTAATTGTACTGTTTTTTGATAGTCGATTTAACTTATGTGCTAATGATCCACAAATACATCTTAAAAACTTTGCATCATGAAATAGTTGGTTTCTCACTTTTCCTAAAGGCAAAGCAACACAATATGAATCTGCCATTACTTGTACGTTTGACGTAATCTTTTGAGAGTGAATTAATTCCACATCTCCAAGCAGCTGCAAACTATCATAGAAACATAGCAATACAGATTTCCCATTACTTAATGTATTAAACGCTTTCGCTTTTCCTTCCACAAAGAAATATAAATAATCTATTTCTTCATTCTCCCTACAAATGAACTCATTCTTTTTAAAAAATATAAGTTCCATATATGGTTTCATATCATTACTAAAAAATGAATCAATATTATTTTGTTTCATATACTCTGCTAATTTATTTGTGTTACATACTTTCTTCATACTTCCCCCACCTTTACAACTCATCCCCATTGTAATCAAAATTTTCTTCTTTCACTATGACATATGTCATAGCAATATACAATTTCAGCGTGATACAGTCATTACAAACATGAAATATAAAGGGGATATTACATTGTATAACTTTCTTTCTGTCTTTATTGGGGCACTTATCGCTATTATGATTCCACTTAATGGAATTTTATCCGAGATAATTGGAAATTACACAGCGAGCGTTGTCATTCACCTCGTAGGTTTAGTAGCAGTTATTGTCGTCTTAATTATCAACAAAAATAAAATTCGTTTTGAGAAAGGAATTCCGCTGTATTTATATAGCGCCGGAGCCATTGGAGTATTCACAGTACTTTTTAGCAATATAAGCTTCTCCGCTCTTGGCGCTTCTATTACAATCGCATTAAGTCTACTCGGTCAATCCATTGCTTCTATCATAATTGATCATTTCGGTTTATTAGGAATGAAGGTTGCAAAGTTTGAAAAGAAAAAACTAATTGGATTAGTGTTCATTTCTTCTGGAATTATTATCATGACAATTTATTAATGGGGGCAAGAAAATGTTATATATTTGTATCGCTATTTTAGTTGGAGTTTCTATCGTTGTTGCTAGAATTATTAATGCGAATTTAGCAAAGAAAATTGGAAATTGGGAAGGTACATTTTTCAATTATATTACTGGATTATTTTTCTCCATGATATTTTTAATTTTCAGTTCAGATTCTATATATATATCAAGTCATACACTACAAAAAATCCCTTTCGTAGTCTATTTAGGTGGCCTAGTTGGCGTTATCGTTATTTCATTATCAAACTATATTACTCCTAAAATATCAGCATTTTATTTAACGTTACTCATCTTTATCGGACAATTGTTTATGGGAACTATCATTGATTTCTTCATGACAAACGAGCTATCAATTGGCAAAATTATCGGTGGAATTCTCGTATTAATAGGGCTTACTTACAATTTATTCGTTGATCGCCCTATTAAAACTGTGAAAAATAGCCACGTACAACTATAATACTTTACGCTTACCTATCATATATTAATAGAAAAGCCTTTCACACGAAGTAATAGAGAGGAGAATACCCTATTAAAAAAATCATTTTACTGCTAGGTAGCGTATTGATTATTTCTGGAATCGTGTGGTTTATAAACTCTGGGAAATCTATTCAAGATTTCTATACAGCAAACAAACCGAAAAAGAAAGTGACTATTATTTCAACTTCACGAGATCCAAATGAACCCCCTTTTTTTTTAGGAAAACAGGAAATAAAAGATATACATGTAGAATCAATTAAGACGAAAAAGGATATCTTTCTCACAAAAACAGATGAATTAAAAACGTTCATTACGAGTATGGATACCGCGAAAAAAGGGAAATTAACATTAGATGAAGAAGGCTCAGATTTAATAGATTGTGATATGTGGATTACGTTTGAAGATGGAACTTATAAAAAATATTTCATATGGGTAGTTGATCACGACAATGGCGAAGTGATGATCGCTCAGCAAGATACTCCTGATGATTTAAACCTTACGTATTATCAATTAAATGAAGATAGTTCAAAAAAAGTATATAACTTATTTAAAAAGATTATTTAGTTAAAAAAGTCATGAGCGAAATGTGAAGTGACCACAAAAAGTTAGACACGTTTTTTCATTTTTTATTTTCATCCCTTGAACAAAATATAGAAGAAATTAAAATTGATTTTGTTATCCCCCTGTTAGCGACAACAAAATTCATCTTATGTGAAGTGAGGTGAAAAAGGTTCTCTTAACTGAGAACCTTTTTATTTATCTCCAACGCCATTCTATTTCATTTGAATCAAAATAGACAGCGGGTATTCCAATTCCCTCTAATTGATCATTTTTAGATACAAACCAATTGTTTTCATCCAATAGAATTGGATTTACATCATCTAAAGATGGATTATTTTCATCTACCATTTTGTTAAGAAACTCTTTGAAATCAGAAATATTATTAGTGAAGTTAATATCCCCATACATCCAAAAACCATCACCATTTGCATTTGAAATATCACCTAAATGTATGTCTTTAAAGTATAGTTTCATAGCGAATATCCCTCTCATTTCTTAATGTTAAAGTACTTACTAGGAATTTCTCCTCTTATAAGGTATTCAGTATCCCTTTTAGTCCAATTTAAAGCGAGATTTTTCCAATGATCTGTAGTTGCGGAATCTTGCTTTATTAAACGTTCTATTTGCTTAGGGCTCAAAATAGCAACGTCTGTTACTTCTCCTTCTCTAATACCCTTTCTTAAAGCAGGTAAGTCAATATCAATAATATTTTTACCATAATTGCTTGCAACTTCAGGATTTATTGAGAAACTAGTATAAGGGCTATTATGTTTTGCTCCCCTTCGATATCCACCTAAGATATGTTCAGTGACAGTTACTTGTCGGCCCTTATACATCCCTTCTTTATTTGCTGGAATTAAGTTTCCATTCTCACCAATATGCGGTTTACCAATGCCGTTTGGTCGTGTTGCTGATTTTAAGTAATCCTCTCCTCGTAAAAGATTTTTACTTTCTACTGCAGCATGCGTCATCTTAACGCCTTTTCCCACTTTAGCAAGTTTCCCGACTGGTGTAAGACCAGCTACTGCCATTCCACCTGCAAAAATTCTATCCCAGGTTGAAAGTTTTTCGCCAGTGGATGGATCAACTCCATCCCACGCTCTTTTAATATCATACTCACCACTTATTTCACCAGCTATATCTCTGGCTAATTTTTTTCCATCAAATCCTTTTTCCTCCGAAGAAGGTTTACCACACATTGCATCTTCTTCCATTGTAACATCTTGATTATCTGTATTACGAAATTTTTCAGCAATTCGTTTCAAATCTTCTTCTACTTGCATAATTGAATTGATAGATGTAAAAGCTTTTGGTTTCGCATCATTGAACATTTGAACGAACTGTTGATTAGAGGCTCCAATCCATTGAAAACACAAATGATCTATTTCATTACATAAATTATTATGTATAGATTCTAATGCGATTCTGGTATTACTTGCACGATTAGCAACTTCTTCTAGCATTTCAGGTGTCACTTTGATTTGAACCATTTCTTTCCTCCCTTTTCCCAATTAAAATTATGAGATAAAAAGAAAAAAATGTAAACACAGAAATTTTAGATTAGTATAGTAATATTTATATAAAATAAAATCTGCTTAATTGTAAATAAAGCCTATGTATATGTGAAATAAAGAAGAGCCATCCTGTTTGCAGTGACCCCAAAAAGTTAGACACATTATTTCATTAGGCAGCTTCTTGGGCATGGGTCCGGTATTGTACCGGACTCATGCCTTTTAGTTTCCCCTTAATTCTTTTATGATTATATTATGCTATGTACTTTGCTAATTCTTGACTGTATTGTCATTAGCCATTCACCTCACAATATTTTCTACCATAAGGACACCATATACACTTAATATTTAAAATAGTTTCTAAATTACCAAAAAACAATTAGCGTATCCTTTTTTTACATAACAACCTTTCCCCCCTATAATGAAAGAGAATAAGATTCTTACTTTAATGGAGGAAATTAAAATGAAAGCAATTGGTTTACATGAATACTTACCTATTGAAGAAGAAAACAGTTTAATTGATGTGGAAATTGAAAGACCTGTTGCGATAGGAAGAGATATACTTGTTAAAATTAATGCGATTTCCGTTAATCCAGTTGATACAAAAGTTCGCTCTCCGAAAGATAAAAAAGAAAATGTAGCGAAAATACTTGGCTGGGATGCTAGTGGTGTTGTCGTACAAACTGGCGAAGGTTGTACATTATTTAAAGAAGGCGATGAAGTGTTTTACGCTGGAAGTATTACGAGACAAGGTACATATAGTGAATACCATTTAGTTGATGAAAGAATCGTTGGTAAAAAACCAAAAACTTTAAGCGATGCTGAATCTGCAGCAATTCCTTTAACAGCTATTACGGCGTGGGAAGGTTTATTCGAACGTTTAGGCATTGATTACGCTAAGAAAAGTGAAAATACATTTAAAAACATTTTAATTATCGGCGGAGCTGGTGGTGTAGGTTCAATCGCAATTCAGCTTGCGAAATGGGCTGGACTAAATGTTATCGCAACTGCTTCCCGCGGTGAAACGATAGACTGGGTTAAAAAGTTTGGTGCTGACCATACAATTAACCATCACAAACCGTTAAAAGATCAAATATTAGAACTTGGGCTAAAAGATGTCGATTACATCTTCTGCTTAAATAATACAGATCAACATTGGCAAGCAATCGGTGACCTCATTAAACCACAAGGGAAAATTTGCTCTATCGTAGAAAATGAGCACCCTCTTGAGATGGGAATTTTAAAAAGTAAAAGCGCTACATTCGTTTGGGAGTTTATGTTCACAAAAGCGATGTATGAAACTGGTGATATGATTACGCAGCACGAGTTATTAAACAAAGTGAGCGAATTATTAGATGAAGGTATCCTTCATACAACTTTAAACGATACGTTAACACCGATAAATGCAGAAAATCTTAAAAAGGCACATGCATTACTTGAGGGTGGGCGTACAATTGGGAAGATTGTATTAGAGAAATTTTAATAACAAGAAGTCCGATTTCTAAATAAGAAATCGGACTTTTTTACTATCTTTATTTACTTGAAACCTCTTGATTATTTTGAACATCTAACGGAACACGTTTCCCTATTCCGAAAGCATAGAAACTAATTGTAACGATAGCTAAGAAAACAATACCTACAATTAGTGAAATACGAGTATCATCGTTAAACCACATTCCGATTAATACCATAATTAAAAAGGCAATCGTTAAGTAGTTTGTAACAGGAGCAAATGGCATTTTGAACGGATGATCTTTCATCTCTGCTCCCTTTTCTTTTCTAAAATTAATTTGACTAATTAAAATGACGAACCATGGTACCATACCAGGAAGTACACTCGCACTATATACATATACGAATAAATTTTTTGGTGCAATGTAGCTTAAAACAACACCAACCGCTAAACCGATAATTACGCCAACTGTACCAAATAAAGGTACACCGTTTTTAGAAATTTTCGCAAAATATTTCGGTGCTTGTCCATTTACACCTAACGTATACAACATACGTCCCGCACTATAAATACCACTATTACAACCAGACATTGCCGCTGTAATAACAACGAAGTTAATAAGTCCTGCAGCAGCCGTAATACCAACCTTCGCAAAAGTTGCTACGAACGGGCTACCAATTGTACTTAATTGATCCCACGGATACACAGTTACAATAACGAAAATCGCACCGATGTAGAAAATTAAAATACGCCAAATTGTACTTTGAATCGCTCTTGTAAGTGTCTTCTTCGGATCCTTCGCTTCACCAGCAGTAATCCCGATTAATTCCACACCTTGATATGCTCCAACTACAAGTGATAAAGCAAAGAAGAATCCTGAAAAACCACCTGTAAAGAAACCGCCGTTTGCCCAAAGATTAGATATACCAATCGCTTCTCCGCCGTTACCAATTCCGAAGAAAATGAGACCAAATCCCGCAATAATCATTAATAAAATCGTAACGATTTTAATCATCGCAAACCAAAATTCAAATTCTCCAAATGACTTAACAGAAATTAAGTTAGCTGCACCAAGAATAACCATTGCAATAATACCCGGTATCCAAGCTGGCAAATCCGGGAACCAATATTGCATATACGCTCCAACCGCGATAATCTCTGACATCCCAACGATAACCCACTGGAACCAGTTACTCCAAGCTGTCATATAACCAGCTAACGGGTGAATATACTTATGACCGAACGTCGCAAATGAACCTGTACTTGGCTCCATATACAACATTTCTCCCATGGCACGCATGATGAAGAAGATAAAAATACCTGCAATTGCATAAGCAAGCATTACTGACGGACCTGTCCATTTAATCGTGCTGGCTGATCCCATAAACAAACCAACACCAATTGTTCCGCCTAAAGCAATCATTTGAATATGACGTGCTTCTAAACCTCTTTTCAATTCTTTGTTTGCCACTTCATTTCCCCCTCTTAGATGATTCATAGCCGCATTTTAAAACAAGATGCTGTACCCTAATTCCTTTCGGCTCGAAAATGATGAAGCAAACGTCATTTTAAGATAGCTTTAAAGCTATCTTAAAATCGTTTATCGCCTCTTATAAAATTTCCAAAACCTCTCATTTTCCGATTTTCTATAAATCTGAAAATTTATTACTTTATATTAATTTATTTATCTGAAAAATTCAATTATTTTTTCAATAAATTATTATTCATAAATCTAATTAATCTTTAACTAATTTAACAATAAAATACATCTATTCAATATGATTCCTGTATAAATATTATTACAATATAAATAACCGAGGAAAGCATATCTTCCTCGGTTTCATACCGCATGTACTTTAATATTTATAGTTGATAACGTCATTTCCTACCATTTAAATGCATTTTATTTCCCTTGCTACTATCACGTAAAAATCCTATTTTCATATATCACCTGAAGATTTAGTATATTAGTAAAATTACCTAGCTTTGCATACCTAATACATCCGTCCAATCTTAATCTGGATAATCTGAGATGGAAATATATGAAATTAACTAAGGAAGAACTTGTCCAAAGACTAATTCTTGCAAAAGAATATATTGCAGAAAATAACACTAAATGGGTTTCGAGTTACTTTGAATCATTTGAGTAGGTGATGTACGTAAAGGCATCACCTACTCTTATTAAACTAACGGATAGGTTAGTTCAACAAGGGATTATTTATTATTTGTAGAACTTATCACTTAATATTTTGTTTTGAAAGGAGTACGTATATGAGACAAATAATTACTCTTGGTGGTGGTGGGTTTTCAATGGAACCAGATAACCCATTGTTAGATTTATATATATTAAAGCAAGCAAAAAAAGCTAAACCACAAATTTGCTTTATCCCTACTGCAAGTGGAGATTCCGATAAATATATATTATTTTTATCCAATCACTTCAGATTAAAATATAATCACCTTCGATACAGTATTCTTTATATATCTTTCAATTCCCTTTCGTAAATGTTACAAAAGTCTTTCAACCGACTCATTTTTTTCTGGTGTAACAGGAAGAGTAAACCAAAATTCACATCCCTGTTTCCCATCTTGGCGGTCCCGAACACCAATTTGTCCTTTATGCAGTTCAACTAGCGATTTTGCAATGGCTAAACCAAGTCCAGAACCTCCAGATTGTGAACTTCTTGATGGATCCGTTCTAAAGAAACGGTCAAATATACGCAATTGATCATCTGAAGAAATCCCTTCCCCTTCATCACACAAAGTGAATTGAACTTGCTGCTTCTGTTTATTTTCCTCTACAATTAATTCGATTGTCCCACATGTAGGAGAATGCCGAATCGCGTTATGCAACAAATTATTGATAACTCGTGCTATTTTACATGGCATAATCCAAATTCGTGGTAATGTCTCTGAAACATGCAATTGTAGATCAATCTCTTTATCTTGCAATAAGATATCATGTGAATCTATTACTTTTAATAGAATGCTATCCACATGTATTAAACTTGGATGAAAAACTTCTTGTCCAAGTTCTAACTTAGAAAGATCAAATAAATCATTAATTAGTCCACTTAATCGTTGTATATCATTTAGGATTGTCTTTAAATATTGTTGTTTCATATCAGGGTCTTCAATTAATCCATCTTGTAACGCTTCTACCATCAATTGTATGCTAGCCATAGGAGTTCGTAAGTCGTGGGAAATATTCGCAATCAGCTCTGTACGTGCTTTTTCTCCTTTTTCTAACTCTGCAAAGCTTTCGTCTAGTTTTTTGGCCATTTCTTGAAAAGCTTCCGCTAATTCTTTAAATTCTTCCGGTTCTTTCCCTATGATGTACATCGTTCCAAATTGTCTATCACTAAATTGTTTGGTTAAGGCAATTAGATTTTGAATAGATCTCATAATAGGGCGTGTCATTAACCAGTAAATAATCGTAGAAATAATCATTGCTACAATTACTATTACTATTAATAATCGTGTCTGTTCTGGTCTAAGTAGCATTTGCCTTTCACTGTACCATATAGAAATCACCATGATACCCGTGCTTAATAGATTCATCAATAACAGTTGATATCGTAACTTCATTTATCGTTTCCTCCATCTGGTTCAAAACAATAACCGATGCCCCAAACCGTATGGACCCAACGATTCTTTGTTGTATGTTTCTCCAATTTCTCACGTAAACGACTCATTAATACAGTTACTGCATTTGTGCAGCCTTCATACTCAAATCCCCAAATTTGTTCAAGAAGTTGGGACCGTGAAAACACCTGTTTAGGATGTTTTGCCATGAGATAAAGCACCTCAAACTCTTTCACCGTTAGCTCAATTTCATATTGACAAACAAATACACGTCTTTTCGTTGGATCAATTTTCAAATCTAGAAACTCTATCATTCCTGATTCAGGCTCTATTCCTTGAAGTGTTACTTGATTTCCCCTTCTTAATATAATTTGTACCCTTAATACTAATTCACGAGGCGAAAAGGGTTTTGTTACATAATCATCCGCCCCCATTGTTAATCCTAAAATCCGCTCCCTTTCTTCTCCTCTCGCAGTTAACATAATAATAGGTACATTGGAATGCTGACGAATTTCCTCACATAGTTCCCAACCATCTTTTTCTGGCATCATCAAATCTAAAATAATTAGATCTGGTTGAAATTGTTGAAATACATTCCATCCTTCTGCTCCGTTCACAGCAGTGTATACCTCATATCCTTCCCTTTCTAAGTACCGTTTACATATCTCACGTATATTATCTTCATCTTCTATAATTGCAATTCTTGTTTTCATACATTAAATCTCCTCGGTTCCTTGATCAATGGCGATTGATATAAAATCAATATGCGCAAGTTCATCTTAGTTCATAGATATTGCATTTTTCTTTCAAAAATATAACAAAACCCTTTCACAAATATCATAAAAATTGTTACTCAAGTAAAAAAGTTTCTTTTTCTATAGCTGAGAAAAAGAAACTTTTCACTTTTTAGATATATATGCAGCATAACCTAAATGGTATTTAGAGCACCCTTCTTTTCCCTAAATTAATTTTCATCTCCCGTTACATTATGAATCTAACTTTTTAAGTGAATTTTGAAAGGAGCCTCTTACTTCTATGCATAAAATATAACGTCTACTGAAACTAGGAGTTGTACTTCAAATTCAAGTTTCATTATCTCTATTAAATCCATTTTTCTTTGCCTGATCAAATCACTTCAGACCACCTATATTTCTACAAGATAATAGTTTAATTTTCATTTTCAGAGATTTATTTACTAGTTATGATTACATGCTATTTGGACTAACATCACCAGCTGAGTCACCGTTATAAATTGGGAAAAACAGAGTAACAGTAGTTCCTTTCCCAACTTGGCTTTTTATACTTATTTTCCCACCATGACTTTCAATAATTCGGTAACTCATCATGAGCCCCACACCCGTACCTTTTTCTTTTATACTATAAAAAGGTTCACCTAGTCTTTTAATTCTTTCTGAGGGAATACCTACGCCTTTATCTAAAATACAAATCTTAACCTCGGTACTATTATGTTTTTTCACATTAATGATGATTTCTTGACCATTTTGTATAGCCTCAATAGAATTTTGTAAAATGCTATAGAAGACTTGTTTTAATTGAATTTCGCAACACTCAATCAATAAGTTTTCAACATCCATATTCAATGCAATACGAATATTCTTCATAATTGCTTGTGTACTTATTAAGTCGACTACATTATCTAATATAGTACAAAGGTTTTTCGGTTCAAATACTACAGCATTCGGTTTTGCAATAGATAAAAATTCTTGAAGAACTGTTTCAATACTACTGATTTCAGAAAGTATTAGGTTTAAATATTCTTTATCCTTTCCTACTTCCTGCTGCAATAATTGCATGAACCCTTTAATTACTGTTAATGGGTTACGAACTTTATGAGCGACCCCAGCTGCCAATTGCCCTACTGCATTAAGGGTATCTGATTTCTTTAATAATTCCGTCGTTATTGTACGCTCTGTAATATCACGTACAACAATCATAATTTTATCCTCAAAAAGCGGTAAAAGTCTTGCTTCAAAATAATAAGTTTCATCATCTAGTTGTAGAGAATATTCTATTAATACAGGATCGGATGAAGTTTTCATTTGATTAATAGCCTTCTCAAATTGCTTTATGATAGGAACTGGTAATATCTCTTGAAATTTCTTCCCTATAAACTCTTCAATTGGAACATAAAATTTGGATATAGAATTTACTTTACCATCCTTAATGGTCCCATCAAGTTCTGATAAAAAATACAAATCAGGAATTGCTTTAAAAATTAATTCTAGTTCAGTCGAGGTTTGTTTAAGTTTCTCTTCCATCCTCTTACGCTTAGTTATATCAATTCCAATTGCTCCGATACTCCATCCTAAATTTGGAATACTATGTAAAATATTGGACCACATAATAGTTTTTATCTCACCATTTTTACATGTGATATCCATCTCCCAATCTCTAAAATCGTGACCATTTTGCAACAAATCGTTACGATTAGGTCTATTAGGATGTAGCAATTCCATCGCTTTTGGATTGTTAATTATTTCATCTGCATTATATCCAGTTACTAATTCACATTCCCGATTCCACATGATAATATTTCCTTTTTCATCAATAGCATTAATCATAATCGGCATATTTTGTAATATACTGCCTAAACAATTTTCCTCATGATTTGTTATCGCATTCATTTGTGAATCTTTTTCATGGATTTTTTTAAGGTGTAATTGTTGTGTTGCCATCTCTTCAATTAGATTTGCAATGCATTTAAAATGTGTTATATGAGAATTCGCAATAACCTCTTTATTAATACTTGTTCCTATAACAAAGGTTGCTATATGTTCCTGCTCAATAATGATGGGGATATGCATTTCTTGGGATAATTGGATTTTTTGATTACGAAAAAAAGGGTTACCTTTGGAAAATATAACATTTTGATTATTATCAAGGAGACAGAATGGAACTTTAGTTAAATTATAAAATTGCTCTGTTATATTCTTAAACTCGTTTATATTTATAAGATCTTTAAGTGTGTATTTCATTATTTAACCCATCTCCTTTATATTTACTATATCTTTAAGAATCCCCATATAACTTTTCAAACTAAAACAATTACCTATTACAATGATACTCTTGTTCTGAATTACCATAGGATTAACCGCGTACTTGTATAGAGTAATAAAACAAGAGTTTAAAACATAAAAGACCGCAAAGCTTTCTTAAAAAACGCTCTGCGGCCTTATACTTTCTTGTTTCACCAAAATAAAAATCAATTGTATTTCTTTCTGAATCAACGGCACGCTATAAGTAAATCTATTACCCTCTTACTTTTATATATAAACTAATTAATTCTAAATCATACTTATAAACTTAGTTTATAATCATTGTACAAACAAAAAACAATCTATATTTCCCTATTATCTTTACTAAGTCGCTTACCGTTAACAACATATTACTTAGCTGATAGTATGAACATTTTCACACTTGATAAATTCCTTATACCAGCTAAAGTTTTTTTATTATCTCATCCGTTGACGGGCGAATAGGACTCCACCTAAAATCAACATCACCATACCTGCGATAATAGAAATCATCTCCATTGATGTTCCACCTGTTTTAGGAAGCCATGCTGACATCTTATTATTTTCTTTAGTAGGCGAAACCTCTGTATTAATCTTTGAAGACGTATTTTCTTTTGTTGGCGGAACTTCCGAATCAACCTTTGAAGGTGCATTTTCTGTTGTTGATGGAACTTCTGTATCAACCTTTGGAGGTGCATTTTCTATTGTTGGTGGAACTTCTTTATCAACCTTTGGAGGTGCATTTTCTGTTGTTGGTGGAACTTCTTTATCAACCTTTGGAGGTGCATTTTCTATAGGATCAACAACTGTTACATCTATTATTTTTGTATTCGTAATGTCGTAACCTTTTACCTCAGATTTATATCCATCTACCGGTTGTTCTTTCACTTCATACTTGTAGGCCTTACCTTCTACATCATATGCCGCTAAATCTTTGAATTCATATTTCCAGCCGCTTGCTCCACTCACTTCTTGCGTTGCAATCACTTGACCATTTTGTAGTAAGTCTACTTTGATTGTTTTCGGACGATCTGTTGCGTTATCATCTTTCCACGTCTTTGTTCCTTCTACTTTTGTTTGACCTACTTTTGTATTCGTGATGTCATAACCCTTTACTTCCGATTTATACCCATCTACCGGTTGTTCTTTCACTTCATACTTGTA
>NZ_NULR01000012.1 GCF_002577405.1 Bacillus cereus
GCGACTCCCTTATGTTAACATCTTCGTTTTTCGATGTCAACTAAGTTTTTCAATTTCTTTTTTGTCGTTTTCTGCGTTTCCGCATCAGCGACGGTTATTAATTTATCATATACTAACTATTAACGTCAATACTTTTTAATAAAAATTTCTTTTTCTTACATAACGAATACATTCTTCTGCGTTAGCAATTCTTCGAAACAAACAAAAAATGATTTTATATCTTTCTTCCATCGCTTTTTTTACAACGGCATGAATACGCTCATCTTCAAAATCAAATAAAAGTTCTTCTAGCTCTCTCTTCAATATGTATTCCATTTCTTTTCTCTCTTCTTTCGTCAGCATAAGCCCCAGCAAATCATCACCTCAATAATCCCTTACAGAGCAATAAACGTTCCGCTCATTTTCACTTATCAAAATCCTATCATTCATTATATCCACTACTGACGATGTTAATCCCTTGTTCTCTTTTTTATATTTTAAGCATATATGTAACTGAAAAGGATTGGACAAAGGGGCGTAATATTATGTTTTTCTTTTTTATTACGAGTAAAAGAACTTTTAAACACATTAGCTTAATAGTGATACTTTCCTTATTTACGGCATGGCTTCTCTTTTTAAAAACATATTCACATGAGTCTGCTTTTTCAACCGCTACAGGACCTAAGGTGATTTACAAAGGAGACACAGCTAAAAAACAAGTTGCATTCACGTTTGATATTAGTTGGGGAGACAAAAAAGCTATTCCAATCCTTGATACACTTAAAGAAAGAGACATTAAAAATGCAACCTTCTTTATTTCTGCTGCATGGGCAGAAAGACACCCAGATATTGTTGAACGCATCCTGAAAGATGGACATGAAATCGGTAGTATGGGCTATAATTACACGTCCTACACTTCTCTAGAAACAAATGAAATACGAAGAGATCTTTTACGTGCACAAGATGTTTTTACAAAACTCGGTGTGAAACAAGTCAAGCTATTACGTCCACCTAGTGGAGACTTTAACAAAGCAACACTTAAAATAGCAGAATCACTCGGATACACAGTTGTTCATTGGAGTAACAATTCGAACGATTGGAAAAACCCCGGTGTAAGTAACATCGTTTCCACCGTCTCTAATAATTTGAAAGGTGGAGATATCGTCTTATTACATGCATCCGACTCTGCCCTTCAAACAAATAAAGCTTTACCACTGCTCCTGCAAAAATTAAAGAGTGACGGATATGAACAAATATCCGTATCACAGCTCATTTCCAACACCAGTACAAAGAGTGAAGATGTAAAGTAAGTTCCCTACTATCCCTCACACATAAAAAGCTCTACTACCTTTCACTAAGGTAATAGAGCTTTTTTATCTCGATGTTTGCAGTAGTACAACTACCGCTATGTAAAAATCCAAGAGAATCCTCTTAAACTAAGCTGATTTACTCGTTTTTCCAATTAAACGATGTAATACAAGTAACTGATATGCATTACATAATAAAAGTGGTATAACCATTAAATATAACCAATCTGTATCATTAATTCGAAGCGCTGGTACCCATTCAAGAATTGTTACAACAACCATAAAAAACAGGGCGGGCACAAAGGCTTTTTTATTCGTTTCTTTACTTTTTATATAAGCAACAATTGCTCCAAATACAAATAACATCCCAGCCACAAATATGTTATTCCCTAATGAAACTTCTCCATTTGCAATAAGTACGGATCTTAAATACACAAAATCAAATAATACAAATGCAATAAAGAAAAGCTGTACTGCATTCCATAAAGAAGGTGACCGAAACATCCCTAATCCAAAACGATGGATTGTTAAATATGCAAAGAATCCCATCTGACTTATAACACTAAAAATAAATCCTACACCCATCAACCAGAAAGAGACCGCTAAAATCTCCCCGACGTCAAAATTTTGAAAAAACTTAGCGTACTTGTCCCACTCTAAAACAAATCCAATAAAGACCGTGCTAATCCCACCAAGAAACAACGTCGTTAAAAATAGTCGTACCCATTTGCGGCTATTCAAAACACATCCCCCATTATTCGTATATTTCTAATTAAATTGTATCAATGACAATTTCAAAAAGCTAGCCATGTTCATGTATAAATTCCTTAAAGATATTTATATTAAAAAAGAGAACTGTGTTGAAAGGAGTTCCAATTTATGAAACGGATGCTACTCGTTTTGATTTCTTCTTTTCTATTTATCGCACTTGTAGCATGTGCACAAGAAAAAGAAGCTAAATCCGAACTAGATTACGATCAAACAAAGAAAATGATTATTGATATTTTAAAAACCGACCAAGGAAAGAAAGCCATTCAAGATGTATTAACAGACGAAAAAATGAAACAAGCACTCATACTAGATGAAACGGTAGTAAAGAAAACAATTGAAGATGCAATGGTATCCGACAAAGGGCAACAATTCTGGGAAAAGCTCTTTAAAGACCCTGAGTTCTCATCTAAATTTGCTAAAAGTATGGGGAAAGAACAGACAAACTTAATGAAAACTCTCCTAAAAGATCCTGAATACCAATCAGGCGTTATAGAAATCATGAAGAATCCTGAAGTAGAAAAAATGATGCTACAAACAATGAAAAGCAAAGAATACCGTCAATATTTACAACAAGTACTAACAGAAACCGCTGAAAGCCCACTCTTCCAAGCTAAGATGATTGACATTATTAGTAAAGGTGTACAAAAAGCTGAAAAAGGCGGGTCTGATAAGAAAGAAGCAGGCGGTGAAGGTGGTTCCCAAGACGGGAACAAAGAACAACAGTAAAAATACTAACTATAATAATGAGTGGACAATATATGTATCGTCCACTCATTATTACTTTACTTTTGCGCGACAGCTGTTTTATCAATCACTGTCTCAGCTATCGTACGATAAATAAGACCCGTTGTATGAGTATCTTCATATACTGACGGTGCAAAGTCCTCTTTATTCCAATCGGGTTGTTGAAGCGGGATTCGGCCAAGTACCTCCGTTTGAAGTTCTGTAGCTAATTTATCTCCTCCACCTCTTCCAAATACATACTCTTTCTCTCCAGTTACTTTACTTTCAAAATACGCCATATTTTCAACCACACCAAGGATACTATGTTCAGTACGTAAAGCCATCGCTCCAGCACGCGCTGCTACGAACGCCGCTGTTGGATGGGGCGTCGTTACAATAATCTCCTTACAAGCCGGTAACATCGAATGTAAGTCTAGCGCAACATCACCTGTACCTGGAGGTAAATCTAATACTAAATAATCTAAATCGCCCCATTCTACTTCTGTGAAGAAGTGATTTAACATCTTCCCAAGCATTGGCCCTCTCCAAATAACTGGTGCATTATCTTCTACAAAGAATCCCATTGAGATTACCTTTACACCTAATCGCTCCACTGGGATTATCTTATCGCCTCTTACGATAGGACGTTTTTCTATCCCCATCATATCTGGTACGCTAAAACCGTAAATATCCGCATCAATAATACCAACCTTTTTTCCTAGACGAGCTAAAGCAATGGCAAGGTTAACAGAAACTGTTGATTTTCCTACCCCGCCTTTTCCACTCGCCACTGCTAAAAATGTCGTTTTTGAGTTTGGTGATAATAAAGATTCGCTCTTCTCTTCTTGCGGTGGCGCAAACTGAGCTAATTCCTCTTCCGTAAATTCTGCAAAACGAAGTCCAACCGTTGCCGCCCCAAGTTCTTTTACTAACTTTACGATTCCAGCTTGCAATTGCATTTGCTCCGCTGTACCCATTTTTACAATTGCAATTTTAACACTCACATGTTCCTTATCCGGCTTGACTGTTACCTCTTTAATTGCATTTGTTTCTTTTAACGTTTTATGTAAAAACGGATCTACAATCCCTTCTAACGCTTCCACTACTTGCTCTTTCGTTACCATAATTAGCCCAGCCCCCTGTATGAAAAATAACGTAATGTTAATTGAATTTATCTCTCTTTACCTCTGAAATAAATGCGTTTACATTTCCAGTATAACATATTTTCCGAAAACTTCGTTAACGAGAGAAACCCGAAAAAAATCCTCCTTATTCTGGAGGATTTCCTTTTTCCGTGAAATAACGTAATATCCCACGATATATAGCTGCCGCTACCTTTTGCTGATATTTCTCCGAATTTAACATATATCTTTCGTTCACATTCGATAAAAAGCCAGCTTCAATTAAAGCACCTGGTGTTTTCGCATACTTTAATAAATATACATGAGAAATCGTTTTAGCAGAACGATCCGTATTCTCTAAACTCGTTCTCAATTCAGCTTGTATAAATTTCGCAGCGCGTTCATTTTCAATTAAAGAACGGTAGTAGAACGTTTGTGCTCCTTTAGATCCACTACTAGTTAAAGCGTTTAAATGAATACTCGCAAAGAAGTCGACATCTGGTTTATTAATAATCTCCACACGCCTCCTTAAATCCTCCGCTTTACGTCTACTATACGACTTTGTATCTTTGTTAGCTAAATCATAATCTCCCTCACGTGTTAAAATAACTAGCGCACCTTGTTCTTGTAAATAATCTTGTACTTTTTTTGTAATCTCAAGCGTAATATCTTTTTCGATAATATCCTTTCCACCAACAGCCCCTCCGTCTGGCCCCCCATGTCCAGCATCGAGTACAATCACTTTCCCTGATAAGGGTAAATTCCAAGCACGCCACGATTTTGTAATTTGAAATTCTTGTTTAACTAAAAAAAACAAAACAACCGCAGCGAGCGCAAAAGAGATAATTCGAATTCTCTTCATACCTTTCCTCCTCCAGCTAGTCCCTCTAATTACTTATATGGGACAAGAGGAAAGTTTATGCTTGTCTTAATGAAGCTTTAATCGATATCTTCTTTCACCTTTTTCATATCCTTCCTGCCACCATAAGCCGATAAACTGCTGGCAAGATTCAAAAAGTAATTCCTCATCTTTTAATTTAATTTCTCGTATAGTCATACTCGTTAAAAATTGAAATAGCGTTTCAGTTAATTGTTGCTCTTCTTCTAAAGCTCTATATTTTACATCAAAAAATGATTCACCATAATAACCAAATTTACTGTATCTCGCTCCTAATAAATAAGATTCTATTCCTAGTTCAATACAGTAATCTTCATACTGACGATGAAGCTCTTGCATCTGAAAAGCATCACGAATATTTGAACGCAATGTTTTTAATGATAATTCTCGCAGCATCTTCCGCTCATATTTCAACTGCTTTTCTTTTTGTTTTTCTTGTAAGCTGACAATGACATTCATAGTACTTATAAACCTCCCTAATACGTATTAGTCTAAACTTCTAAAGAAGAAGCATACGCGAGGCGATAGCACTAAAATATTCCAAACTACAAAAATTAAAAAAGAGGAATGAAACATAAAAAAACCCCAACCAAAATGGTTGGGGTTTGTAGTTCGCAAAAATTAACGTTTTGAGAACTGAGGTGCACGACGTGCGCCTTTAAGACCGTATTTTTTACGCTCTTTCATACGTGCGTCACGAGTTAATAGACCTGCACGTTTTAGTGTTAGACGGTATTCTGGATCAGCTTTTAATAAAGCGCGAGAAATACCGTGACGAATAGCACCAGCTTGACCAGTGTATCCACCACCATTTACGTTTACAAGTACATCGTAGTTACCTAAAGTTTCTGTTGCAACTAGAGGTTGTTTCACTACTTCACGTAATGCAGCAAATGGGATATAGTTTTCAAAATCACGACCGTTAATGATAACGCGTCCTTCGCCTGGAACTAGGCGTACGCGCGCTACTGAACTCTTACGACGTCCAGTGCCATAGTATTGAACCTGTGCCAAAGTAAGCCCTCCTTTAATTGATTATCCGCGAAGTTCGTAAACTTCTGGTTTTTGTGCTTGGTGTGGATGCTCTGCTCCAGCATACACGTTTAATTTCTTAGATACTTGACGTCCTAAACGTCCTTTTGGAAGCATCCCTTTAATTGCAAGCTCTAACATTTGTACAGGGTAGTTTGTACGCATTTCTAGAGCTGTTCTTTGCTTAAGTCCACCTGGGTGGTTAGTGTGACGGTAGTAAATTTTATCGTTTAATTTATTACCTGTTAAATGAATTTTCTCAGCGTTAATAATAATTACATGATCACCCGTGTCAACGTGTGGTGTAAATGTAGGTTTGTTTTTACCACGTAAAATGGATGCTACTTCAGTAGATAGGCGACCTAAAGTTTGACCTTCAGCGTCAACCACATACCATTTACGCTCAACTTCGTTAGCTTTTGCCATAAAAGTCGTACGCATGTGTTTCCCTCCTCGTTATCTTTTCCATAGAAAAAATCTATTGTTTATCTTAAACACGATTTCCTTCCGGGGCTAATCGTGGTTTTAGAAACAATACCATATGTTATGATATACTTTTGAGTTTCTAATGTCAAGCAAATGTTACACCAGGATTAGTTGTTATAGTTTACCTGCCATAAGTAAAGTCCATGACCTGGAGCCATCTTTCCAGCACACTGGCGATTTTGTTTCGCTAAAATCTCTGGAATGCTATCAGGATCAAGCTTTCCTTGCCCTATGCTAAGTAACGTACCAACAATAATTCTGACCATATTATATAAAAATCCATTACCTACAAAACGAAAAATTAATTCATCGTCTTGCTCAATTAATTCGATTTCATAAATTGTTCGCACTTTATCTTTTTTGTCAGTTTTTGCCGAACAAAAAGAAGTAAAGTCATGCGTTCCAATAAAATAAGGAATCGCTTTTCTTATAGAATCTATTTCGAGCGGATATGGATATTGATATACGTAATTTCTACGGAATACATCCGCAGTCTTTGATAATAATACACGATAACGATATTCTTTTCTCTCAACACCGTAACGGGCATGAAATTCTTCTGTTTTTTTCTCTACCTGTCTGATAACAATATCATCCGGCAACATTGTGTTTAAAGCGTTACTCCATTGCCACTCTTCAAGAGACAAAGGGGTATCAAAGTGTATTACTTGTCCTTTGGCATGAACGGTAGAATCCGTTCTGCCCGATGCCTGAACACGAACAAGTTCTCCTTTATGCAATTTCTGCAATGCTTTCTCTATCTCTTGTTGAACAGTACGATGCTGCGGCTGAATTTGATAACCGCAAAAATGCATGCCATCATATGCAACCGTACATTTTATTCTATCCATTTCTCTATTCTCCATTACGATCGCACCCATGCCAAAATACAAGCTAAACAAAGTAAGCTTATAATTGTTACTGTATCGCCTGTTTTCCAGCGTAGTTGCCTAAATTTAGTACGTCCTTCGCCACTTTGATATCCACGGGCTTCCATCGCAATTGCTAAGTCCTCTGCACGCTTAAAAGCACTAATAAATAGCGGAACGAGTAATGAGATAATAGCTTTCATCCTATCTTTTATCGGTCCCCCAGCAAAATCAATACCACGTGACGCTTGCGCCTTCATAATTTTACTCGTTTCATCCATTAGTGTCGGGATAAAACGAAGTGAAATTGACATCATTAATGCGATTTCATGAACGGGAACTTTTATGCGCTTCAACGGCTTTAATAACGTCTCCAAACCATCTGTAATTTCAATAGGTGTCGTCGTTAACGTTAATAATGTCGTCATTAGAATAATAACGAAGAAGCGTATAGAAATATATATTCCTTGCTCTAATCCTTTTTCATGTATAGAAAACCAACCAAGTTGGAATAGTACATCCCCTTCTTTATTTGTAAAAATATGCAGGAAAAATGTAAAAAGAAAAATCCATAAAATTGGTTTTAAGCCCGAAAGTACATAACGAATCGGCACTTTTGCAAAAAATAAAGCAATGAGTGCATATAAAAATAAAAATCCATATGAAATCGCATTATTTGCCAAGAAAACAACAAATACATATAAAAAGACAATCAGCAGCTTTGTACGTGGATCAAGTTGATGAATAAGTGAATTCCCTGGGATATATCTCCCAATAATCAACTGCTGCATGATTCATGACCACCTTTTCGTAACACCTGCACAACTTCATGAGTAAGATCCTCTAAAGATAAGGTAGCCTTTGGAATTGAAATACCAAACTTCTCTTCAATTGCACGTTTATACTTTAAAGACATAGGAAGATCCACACCAATTTTTTCTAATTCATCAGCATGTGAAAATACTTCCTCTGCACTTCCTTGCAAAAAGACCGTTCCTTTATGCATGACTACAATCTGCTCTGCATACTTAGCAGCATCCTCCATATTATGCGTTACAAGGATAACTGTAAGACCTTTCTCCTTATGTAGCTTATAAAACATCTCCATAAGTTCATTCTGTCCTTTGGGATCTAGTCCTGCTGTAGGTTCATCTAATACAAGCACTTCAGGTTCCATCGCCAGTACGCCCGCTATCGCAACACGCCTCATTTGCCCACCACTTAACTCGAACGGAGAACGTGTTAATAGTTCTGGCTCTAACCCTACAAGTTCAATTGCCTCTCTTGCCTTTTGCTTCGCTTCCTCTACAGATACTCCAAAATTCGTAGGACCGAAACAAATATCTTTCTCCACAGTCTCTTCAAACAACTGATGCTCTGGGAACTGAAAGACAACCCCTACTTTTTTACGTAGTGGTTTTAGCTTCTTTTCTTTCTTTCCTGCCGAAATGAAATGTTCACCAATTTGAACTGTACCATTTGTCGGCTGCAATAAACCATTTAAATGTTGAATCATCGTCGACTTACCTGAACCAGTATGACCGATAATGGCATAATAGCCCCCACTTGGAAACGACACGTCTATATCATAAAGTGCACGCCTTTCAAATGGAGTTTTATATTGATAACGATGTTCTACTTTTTGGAATGTAATCTCCAAAGTTCGTTCACCAAGCTTTCCATTGTAAGATGCGTATTTTGCAAGAGAATTTCATTTCTTTTTAATAATTCTGCTATTTTCACTGAAAATGGTACATCTAACCCAATTTCTTGGAGCATATGAGAGGACTTAAACATTTGTTCTGGGGTCCCTTCCTCTAATATTTCTCCCTTGTTTAAAATAATAACACGGTCTGATTGTGCCGCTTCTTCTAAATCGTGCGTAATTGATAACACGGTAATACCTTTTTGATTAACAAGTTGTCTAACCGTTTCTACTACTTCACGTCTCCCTTGAGGGTCTAGCATTGACGTTGCTTCATCTAGTATTAAAATAGATGGCTGAAGCGCTAAAACGCCTGCTATTGCGACTCGCTGCTTTTGCCCACCAGATAGTGAATGAGGTTCATCGTTAAGAAACTCTTCCATACGGACAAGTCGCAGAGCCTGTTCCAATCTTTCTATCATCTGTTCTCTTGGCATTCCAACATTCTCTAAGCCAAATACAACGTCATCTTGCACTGTTATTCCAACAAATTGATTATCCGGATTTTGAAATACCATTCCAATTTGTTTTCGAACATCCCATACCGTTTCCTCTGATAAAACCATCGTGTCATTCACTGTAATAGTTCCTGATTCTGGTAAAAACAAACCATTCAATAATTTTGCAAGTGTAGACTTTCCTGAACCGTTTTGTCCGATAACAGATACCCATTCTCCTTCATATAAGGAAAATGAAACATCTTTTAATGCATAAGAGGCTGCCCCAGGATATTGAAATGATATATTTTCTGTCCGAAGTTTCTCTTTTTTCAATACAAGGCACCCTTTCCTTCGCCAAGTTAGCCTAATTTTTATATTTAAAAAAAAAGGGCCATGACCAGTTACTTGAAAAGAACTGTCCTGCCCCTTTAATTATCATTATACTAACTCGATAATTACCATTGGTGCTGCGTCTCCGCGACGTGGACCAATTTTTGCAATACGAGTGTATCCGCCTTGGCGCTCAGCATAGCGTGGAGCTACATCAGCGAATAATTTTTGAAGTGCATCTTGACCAGTCTCAGCGTTTGCAACTTCATTGCGAATGAAAGCTGCTGCTTGACGACGAGCATGAAGATCTCCGCGTTTACCTAAAGTGATCATTTTTTCCACTACAGAACGAAGTTCTTTTGCACGAGTTTCTGTCGTTTGGATGCGCTCGTTGATAATTAAATCAGTAGCTAAATCACGTAACATAGCTTTACGTTGCGCACTTGTACGGCCTAATTTTCTGTATGCCATTCGTAGTTCCCTCCTTTGTTGATGGGTTTAAATCCTCAGTCGTCTTTACGTAAACCTAAACCTAATTCCTCAAGTTTATGTTTAACTTCTTCTAAGGATTTACGTCCTAAGTTACGAACTTTCATCATATCTTCTTCTGTTTTGTTCGCAAGCTCTTGTACAGTATTAATTCCTGCACGTTTTAAGCAATTATAAGAACGAACAGAAAGATCTAGTTCTTCGATAGTCATCTCAAGAACTTTCTCTTTTTGATCTTCTTCCTTCTCGACCATAATCTCAGCATTTTGTGCTTCATCAGTTAAACCAACAAAGATATTTAAATGCTCAGTTAAGATTTTGGCACCTAAAGAGATAGCTTCTTTTGGCCCGATGCTTCCATCCGTCCATACATCAAGCGTAAGCTTATCATAATTAGCCACTTGTCCGACACGTGTCTTTTCCACTTGGTAAGTCACACGTGATACTGGAGTATAAATAGAATCAATAGGAATTACTCCTATTGGTTGATCTTCGCTTTTATTTGCATCAGCTGGCGTATACCCACGGCCACGCTTTGCAGTTAAACGCACGCGGAAATGCGCATCCTTTGCTAACGTTGCAATGTGTAAATCTGGATTTAAGATTTCAACATCACTATCGTGAGTAATATCAGCAGCTGTGACAATACCTTCGCCCTGTACATCAATTTCCAACGTCTTCTCTTCTTCAGAGTAGATTTTAAGAGCTAACTTTTTCAAGTTTAAGATGATCGTCGTAACGTCTTCTACTACGCCCTCAACTGTTGAAAATTCATGTAATACGCCATCGATTTGGATAGCAGTAACAGCGGCACCAGGGAGTGAGGATAAAAGAATACGACGTAAGGAGTTACCCAAAGTAGTACCATATCCACGCTCAAGCGGTTCAATTACGAATTTGCCATATTTAGCATCTTCGTTAAGTTCAACCGTTTCGATTTTCGGCTTTTCGATTTCAATCATTAACTAAACCCTCCTTCAAAACGTCGAAACCCCGGTTAAACAAAGGTATAACCCCTGTCTAACCGAAAGTCCCCCTTAGGCAGTTCCCGATTGTGCACAACAAGCGATGTTTCTGTACGAAATTTCTCGATAATGCATCATATCCATTATAGACAAAAGGGAAAATTCTATACAGAAAAATTACACACGACGACGTTTTGGTGGACGACATCCATTATGAGGAACTGGAGTAACATCTCTAATTGCTGTTACTTCTAGACCTGCAGCTTGAAGAGCACGAATTGCAGCTTCACGACCAGCACCAGGACCTTTAACAGTAACCTCTAAAGTTTTTAAACCGTGTTCCATTGCAACTTTAGCAGCAGCTTCTGCAGCCATTTGTGCAGCGAATGGAGTAGATTTACGAGATCCACGGAAACCAAGTGCACCAGCACTAGACCAAGAAAGTGCGTTACCGTGAGTATCTGTAAGTGTTACGATTGTGTTGTTGAAAGTAGAACGAATATGAGCTATACCAGCTTCAATATTCTTTTTCACACGTTTTTTACGAGTGTTTGTTTTACGTGCCATTGTTAGTTCAACCTCCTTTACTTATTATTTCTTTTTATTTGCTACTGTACGACGTGGACCTTTACGTGTACGAGCATTGTTTTTAGAGTTTTGACCACGAACTGGTAAACCACGACGGTGACGAAGACCACGGTAAGAACCGATCTCCATTAGACGTTTAATGTTAAGAGATACTTCACGACGAAGGTCTCCCTCAACTTTAATACGATCGATAACATCACGGATACGTCCTAGTTCGTCTTCCGTTAAATCACGAACTCGTGTTTCTGAAGAAATACCAGCTTCAGTAAGAATTTTTTCAGCAGTTGTGCGACCAATGCCGAATACGTAAGTTAAAGAAATAACAACGCGTTTGTCTCGAGGAATATCTACACCTGCGATACGTGCCATTCTGAATGCACCTCCTTCTGATTAACCTTGTTTTTGTTTATGTTTAGGGTTTTCACAAATAACCATTACTTTTCCACGTCTACGAATAACTTTACATTTTTCGCAGATTGGTTTAACTGACGGTCTTACTTTCATGTCTCGAACCTCCTTAAAGATTACGGAGTGCTATATTATTTAAAACGGTACGTAATACGACCACGATTTAAATCGTACGGAGATAATTCTACCGTAACTTTGTCTCCTGGTAAAATACGAATGAAGTTCATACGGATTTTACCAGAAACGTGAGCCAATACGACATGCCCATTCTCTAATTCTACTTTGAACATAGCATTTGGCAACGTTTCAAGAACGGTACCTTCGACTTCAATTACATCATCTTTAGCCATTCAATAGTTCTCCCTTCTTCAAATCAGTAACATTTTACACTGCTCTGAAATCCCGGAGAGCCAGCTACTTATAAAGTGGTAAGGATTTCGTATCCTGCTTCTGTAAGAGCAATCGTGTGCTCAAAATGGGCACACCATTTACCATCTACCGTTACCACTGTCCAGTCATCAGATAGTGTTTTTACATATCGTCTTCCTTGATTCACCATCGGCTCAACACAGATGACCATTCCCGGCTTTAATCTAGGGCCTCTATTTGGTGGACCATAGTGCGGGATTTGAGGGTCCTCATGTAAGTCTTGCCCGATTCCGTGACCAACATACTCCCTAACGATCGAGAATCCATTCTCTTCAGCATGGGTTTGAACCGCATGTGAGATATTTGATAATCTTTCGCCTGGTTTTACTTGTTCTAGACCAAGATACAACGATTTTTCTGTGACATCAAGTAGCTTTTGAACAGATTCAGAAATGTTTCCAACTGGATACGTCCATGCAGAATCTCCATGGTACCCATTGTATTTCGCACCAATATCGATACTGATGATATCGCCCTCTTGGAGCTTTCGCTTCCCTGGAATTCCGTGTACAAGCTCTTCATTTACAGAAGCACATATGCTCCCCGGAAATCCGTTGTATCCTTTAAAAGATGGCGTAGCACCATATTTTCGAATCGTCTTTTCCGCTATTTGATCGAGCTCTTTCGTTGTAATTCCTGGAGTAATATGCTGTTTCAACTCTTGATGAGTTAAAGCAACGATCCTGCCCGCTTCTCGCATGATTTCTATCTCGCGAGGAGTTTTGCAGATGATCATTACGCTAAGCCTCCGATGAGAACATCGATATCAGCAAATACTTTATTGATATCTTGCTCACCATTAATGCTTTGTAAGTAACCAAGCTCCTCATAGAAATCAAGCAAAGGTTTTGTTTGCTTAATATTTACATCTAAACGATTTGCTACAGTTTCTTCATTGTCATCAGAGCGTTGATATAATTCGCCACCACATTTATCGCACACGTCAGCTTTTGCTGGCGGATTGAATTCTAAGTGGTAAGTCGCACCGCACTCTTTACAAATGCGACGGCCTGTAAGGCGTTTTAATAACAACCCTGAATCCACATTAATGTTTAAAACATAGTCGATTTTTTTGCCAAGATCTTTCATAATCTCTTCAAGAGCTGATGCTTGTGCAACAGTTCGTGGGAAACCGTCTAGTAAGAAGCCTCTTACGCAGTCTTCTTGACTTAAACGTTCACGAACGATTCCGATTGTCACTTCATCTGGTACAAGAGCACCTTTATCAATAAAAGATTTTGCTTGTAAGCCCATTTCAGTTTCAGCCTTCATAGCTGCACGGAACATATCTCCTGTTGAAATGTGAGGGATGTTATACTTGGCAACAATCTGTTCGGCTTGTGTACCTTTACCAGCACCAGGAAGCCCCATTAAAATTAAGTTCATCCTTGTTCCCCCTCAGTACATGAGCATGTAGGGAAGACAATTCTTCCCACTTACTCACTGCTTGATAAACCCTTTGTAATGGCGTTTTACTAATTGGCTTTCTAGCTGCTTCATTGTTTCTAAAGCAACGCCGACAACGATTAACATACTCGTTCCGCCAATCTGTGCAGATGGAGGAAGATTTCCCAATTTCGTAAAGATAACTGGTAAGATTGCAATCGCTGCTAGGAAAATTGATCCTACAAAGGTCAAACGATACAAAATTTTTGTTAGATATTGTTCTGTATTCTTACCCGGACGAATACCTGGAACATATCCACCTTGCTTATTTAGATTCTCTGACATTTGCTCTGGATTAACCTGAACAAATGCATAGAAATATGTGAAGGCTACAATGAGCGCAACATATATGATCATTCCCACAGGGTGAGAATAGTTAAAGTTTGCAATAATCCACTGCGATATATCATGATCCGGGAAGAACTGTGCAATAGTTGGAGGTGTAATTAAGAATGAAACAGCAAAAATGACTGGAATAACACCCGCACTATTTACCTTAAGTGGTAAATGTGTGTTTTGTGCTCCAGCATGATTCCCATTCGCTCCTGTTACACGCTTCGCATATTGAATTGGGATCTTTCTAACAGCCTGTTGAATGAAAATAACACCCACAACAACTGCTAGCACAGCTAGTAAAATCAATACAACTTTAACGATACTCATGAACAATTGATCTCCGATATTTTGAAACTGTTGCTGATACACTTGAGATATAACACTTGGGATCGCTGCGGCAATACCAGCAAAGATAAGAATGGAAATACCATTACCTACACCTTTAGTAGTAATCTGTTCGCCTAACCACATTAAAAATGCAGTACCAGCAGTCAGTACCGTAGCAATGTATAAATAAGTGCTCCAACCAGGATTCAAAATTAATTGTCCACCTACCATACCGTTAAAACCGATCGACATACCAAACCCCTGAATAAACGCAAGAACAATTGTAAAGTAACGCGTGAATTGCGTTAATTTACGGCGGCCCATTTCACCTTGCTTCGACCATTCCGAAAATTTAGGAACAACATCCATCTGCAATAATTGCACGATGATGGATGCTGTAATATACGGCATGATTCCCATCGCAAAGATGGAGAAGTTTTTCAAGGCGCCACCGCCAAATGTATTTAGAATACCTAAGGCATTTAATTGATCTTGTGCTTTCAGTACGTCTCCATTTGTAAATGGCACTGGGATAAACGTGCCAATCCTGAATACGATTAACATCGCTAAAGTGAATAATATTTTACGTCTTATCTCAGCAACGCGCATAAAGTTGGAGATTGTACGAAACATTAGATCACCTCAACTGATCCGCCAGCTGCTTCAATTGCTTCTTTAGCACTTGAAGAGAACTTGTGCGCTTTAACAGTTAATTTTTTCTCTACTGCTCCGCTTGCAAGAATTTTAACACCGTCGTTTAACTTGCTGATAACGCCAGTTTCCAGCAATAATTCAGGTGTTACTTCTGTACCATCTTCAAAACGATTTAACGTTGATAAGTTTACAATAGTAAACTCTTTACGGTTAATGTTTGTGAAGCCGCGTTTTGGTAAACGACGGAATAATGGAGTTTGACCACCTTCGAAGCCAAGACGAACACCGCCGCCAGAACGTGCGTTTTGTCCTTTATGACCTTTACCAGCAGTTTTACCGTTACCAGAACCGATACCACGACCGACACGGTTACGTACTTTACGAGAACCTTCTGCAGGTTTTAATTCATGAAGTTTCATTCCCAGGCACCTCCTTATATTAATGAGTTATCCTTAAGCTTCTTTTACAGTTACAAGGTGAGAAACTTTGTTGATCATACCAAGAATAGCAGGAGTTTCTTCCTTAACTACAGTTGAATTCAACTTTTTAAGACCTAAAGCTTCTACCGTCGCACGTTGATCTTGTGGACGACCAATTACACTACGAGTGAGGGTAATTTCTAACTTTTTCGCCATTTGTTTTCCCTCCTTAACCTAGTAGCTCTTCTACAGATTTACCGCGTAATTTTGCAACATCTTCAGCGCGCTTAAGTTCGCTTAATCCGTTCACAGTAGCGCGAATCATGTTGATTGGTGTGTTAGAACCAAGAGATTTCGAAAGAATATCTTGTACACCAGCTAATTCAAGAACCGCACGAACAGGTCCACCAGCAATAACACCAGTACCCTCAGCAGCAGGTTTTAAGAATACTTCACCAGCTCCAAAATGACCGTTGATTGTGTGTGGAATTGTTGTACCAACTAATGGTACAGTGATTAAGTTTTTCTTAGCGTCTTCGATAGCTTTGCGAATTGCGTCTGGTACCTCTTGTGCTTTACCAGTACCGAATCCAACATGACCGTTTTTATCGCCAACTACAACTAGTGCAGCAAAGCGGAAACGACGACCACCCTTAACAACTTTCGCGACACGATTTATCGTAACTACACGTTCTTCAAGTTCTAATTTACTTGGGTCAATGCGATGCATCAATTTTCCCTCCTTTGACCATTAAAATTGTAATCCAGCCTCACGAGCAGCTTCAGCTAGAGCTTTAACACGGCCATGGTATAAGTAACCACCGCGATCGAATACTACTTCTTTAACGCCTTTCTCTACAGCACGCTTAGCAACTGATTCTCCAACTTTCGTAGCAGCTTCAGTATTGCTAGTACCGTTAAGAGCAAGGTCTTTATCAAGAGTAGATGCACTTACTAACGTTACACCATTCACATCATCAATAACTTGAGCGTAAATATGTTGGTTAGAACGGAACACGTTTAAACGTGGACGTTCTGCAGTACCAGTAAGTTTAGCACGTACACGTGCATGTCTTTTCTTACGAGTCGCATTTTTATCAGCTTTAGTGATCATTCTTGTCACTCCTTTCTCTCACCTAACGGGTTTACTTAGCAGTTTTACCTTCTTTACGACGAACAACTTCGCCTTCGTAACGAATACCTTTACCTTTATATGGCTCAGGAGCACGTACAGCACGGATGTTAGCAGCAAATTCGCCAACACGTTGCTTGTCGATACCTTTAATTACGATTTTAGTTGGTGCAGGTACTTCAACTTCAAGACCTGCTTCCGGAGTCATTTCTACTGGATGAGAATAACCTACGCTTAATACAAGTTTATCTCCTTGTTTTTGAGCACGGTAACCAACACCGACTAATTCAAGTCCGCGTGCGAAACCTGTAGTTACACCTTCAACCATGTTTCCGATTAAAGCACGAGTTGTACCGTGTAATGCACGGTGTTCCTTCTGTTCAGATGGACGCTCAACTGTTAGTGTATTTTCTTCAATTTTGATAGACATATCAGCATTGAATGTACGAGTTAATTCACCTTTAGGGCCTTTTACTGTTACAGTATTGTCTTCTGCAATTGTAATAGTAACACCTGCAGGGATTTCAAGAATCTTTTTACCAATACGAGACATGTGGTCACACCTCCGTTCGTTTTAAATATATATTACCAAACGTATGCTACTACTTCTCCACCAGTTTGTAATTGACGAGCATCTTTGTCTGTCATTACTCCCTTAGATGTAGAAACAAGAGCGATACCTAATCCGTTAAGTACACGTGGTACTTCATCAGCTTTAGCGTAAACGCGTAAGCCAGGTTTACTGATACGTTTTAATCCAGTGATTACACGTTCATTGTTTGCACCATATTTCAGGAAAATACGAAGGATACCTTGTTTGTTATCCTCGATGTATTCTACATCACGAATGAAACCTTCACGTTTTAAAAGTTCAGCGATCTCTTTTTTGATTTTAGAAGCAGGAACCTCTAATTTCTCATGACGTACCATGTTCGCATTACGGATGCGAGTAAGCATGTCTGCAATTGGATCTGTCATCACCATGTGTTTTACCTCCTTCCCATTTGTGGGTTTTACCAACTAGCTTTTTTAACACCAGGAATTTGACCTTTATATGCAAGTTCACGGAAACAAATACGGCAAAGCTTAAATTTACGGTATACAGAATGCGGACGACCGCAGCGTTCGCAACGTGTATACTCTTGTACTTTAAACTTAGGAGTACGCTTTTGTTTCGCTATCATAGATTTTTTAGCCACGTTTTCGCCTCCTCTACTTAGCGTTGGTTTCCATTATTTTTGGAATGGCATACCGAATTGTGTTAAAAGTTCACGAGCTTCTTCATCAGTTTTCGCTGTAGTAACGATTACGATGTCCATACCGCGGACTTTGCTTACTTTATCATAATCAATCTCAGGGAAAATAAGTTGCTCTTTAACACCTAATGTGTAGTTCCCACGACCATCGAATGATTTCTTAGAAACACCACGGAAATCACGTACACGTGGTAAAGAAACCGATACTAATTTGTCGAAGAACTCATACATTTGCTCGCCACGTAAAGTTACTTTCGCACCGATTGGCATACCTTCACGAAGACGGAAACCAGCGATTGATTTCTTAGCACGAGTTACAACAGGTTTTTGACCTGCGATTTGTGTTAATTCTTCTACTGCATTGTCTAAAGCTTTTGAGTTAGATACCGCGTCACCAACACCAGTGTTGATTACGATCTTTTCGATTTTCGGTACTTCCATCACAGATTTATAGTTAAACTTGCTCACTAGAGCAGGAGTAATTTCCTTTTGGAACTTCTCTTTAAGGCGATTCAATGAAGTGACCTCCTTTCTTAAGAAAATTATTTATCTAATAATTCACCAGATTTTTTTGCAATACGAACTTTTTTACCATCTTCTACTTTGAAGCCTACACGAGTAGGTTCACCTGTTTTCGGATCTAAAATCATAACGTTAGAAACGTGAATAGGTGCTTCTTTAGTAATAATTCCACCTTGTGGATTTAATTGAGATGGCTTAGAGTGTTTTTTAACGATGTTAACACCCTCAACGATAACACGGTTTTGCTTTGGGAAAGCCACAAGGATAACGCCTTGTTTTCCTTTGTCTTTACCAGTGATTACCTGTACTTTATCACCTTTTTTTACATGCATCTTAATTCTGCACCTCCTTAGCAAGGCAATACCTTAAATTATAGAACTTCTGGAGCTAAAGAAACGATCTTCATGAAGTTGCTATCACGTAATTCACGAGCTACTGGTCCGAAGATACGAGTACCACGTGGGCTCTTATCGTCTTTGATGATAACCGCTGCGTTTTCATCAAATTTGATATAAGAACCGTCCGGACGACGAGCTCCGCTCTTCGTACGTACTACTACTGCTTTAACAACGTCACCTTTTTTAACAACGCCACCTGGTGTTGCTTGTTTTACCGTAGCAACGATAATATCACCAATGTTAGCATATTTACGACCAGAGCCGCCTAATACTTTAATTGTTAAAAGTTCACGTGCACCAGAGTTGTCAGCAACTTTCAAACGAGATTCTTGTTGGATCATGTTATGAAACCTCCCTTCGGACTAAAAATTCCGATTCGTCTATTTAGATAATAACCGCTTCTTCAACGATTTCAACTAAACGGAAACGCTTAGTAGCAGAAAGCGGGCGAGTTTCCATGATTTTAACGATATCGCCAAGTTTCGCTTGGTTTTGCTCATCATGGGCTTTGTACTTCTTAGAATACTTAACACGTTTTCCGTACAAGGAATGAGTTTTGTAAGTTTCAACTAAAACTGTAATCGTTTTGTCCATTTTGTCAGACACTACACGACCAGTATAAACTTTGCGTTGGTTACGTTCGCTCACTATGCAAACCTCCCCTCAATTTATCGATTAATTCCGATCTCTCTTTCACGAACTACAGTTTTCATACGAGCAATCGCTTTACGCACTTCACGAATGCGAGTTGGATTCTCTAATTGTCCTGTAGCAAGTTGGAAGCGAAGATTAAACAACTCTTCCTTTAAAGCTTTAACTTTTGTTTCGATTTCGGCAGTGGTTAATTCACGAATATCATTAGTTTTCATTAGATTCACCACCATTTTCTTCACGTTTTACGAATTTACATTTCACAGGTAACTTGTGAGCTGCAAGACGTAATGCTTCGCGTGCTACCTCTTCAGATACACCCGCGATTTCGAACATAATTTTCCCAGGTTTTACTACTGCTACCCAGCCTTCTGGTGCCCCTTTACCGGAACCCATACGTACTTCTAGAGGTTTTGCAGTGTAAGGCTTAGAAGGGAAAATTTTAATCCATACTTTACCGCCACGTTTCATGTAACGAGTCATTGCACGACGAGCAGCTTCGATTTGACGGTTTGTAATCCATGAAGCAGCTTGTGCTTGTAAACCGAATTCACCGAAAGCAATTTCAGTTCCACCTTTTGCACGACCACGCATTTTACCACGATGCTCTCTACGATATTTTACGCGTTTTGGCATTAACATATTATTTTCCTCCTTCCTCAGAAGCTTTCTTTTTTGTAGGAAGGACTTCTCCACGGTAGATCCATACTTTTACGCCTAATTTACCGTATGTTGTATCAGCTTCAACTGCTGCATAGTCAATATCAGCGCGAAGTGTATGAAGTGGAACAGTTCCTTCACTGTAAGATTCTGCACGAGCGATATCAGCTCCGCCAAGACGACCAGAAACCTGTGTTTTAATACCTTTAGCACCTGCACGCATAGCACGTTGAATAACTTGCTTTTGTGCACGACGGAATGATACACGGTTTTCTAATTGACGAGCGATGTTTTCGCCTACTAATTTAGCGTTAAGATCAGCTCTCTTAACTTCTAAAATATTGATGTGTACACGCTTGCCTGTTAATTGGTTAAGAGCTTTACGAAGTGCTTCAACTTCAGTACCACCTTTACCAATTACCATACCAGGTTTTGCAGTGTGAATTGTAACATTTACACGATTTGCTGCACGTTCGATTTCTACTTTAGCAACAGCAGAATCTTTTAAGCGTACAGTAATGTACTCACGGATTTTGATGTCTTCATGTAATAATGTAGCGTAATCTTTCTCAGCGAACCAACGAGATTCCCAGTCACGGATAACACCGACACGAAGACCAATTGGATTAACCTTTTGACCCATCGATTATCCCTCCTTCTTTTCTGATACCACAACTGTGATGTGGCTTGTGCGTTTGTTAATTTGGCTTGCACGACCCATTGCACGTGGACGGAAACGTTTCAACGTTGGACCTTCGTCAACGAAGACTTTTTCAACAACTAGGTTGTTAATATCCATCTCATAATTGTGCTCTGCATTTGCGATTGCAGATTTTAAAACTTTTTCTACAACTGGAGAAGCAGTTTTTGGTGTGTGGTTAAGGATAGCAATCGCTTCACCCACTTGCTTACCTCGGATTAAGTCTACTACTAAACGAACTTTACGAGGAGCAATACGAACTGTTCTCGCTACTGCTTTAGCTTGCATTGAAGTGCCTCCTCTCATTATCTTCTAGTTTTCTTATCGTCAGCAAGGTGACCTTTATACGTACGAGTTGGTGCGAATTCACCTAACTTATGGCCAACCATATCCTCAGTGATGTACACAGGTACGTGTTTACGACCATCATATACAGCGATTGTGTGTCCGATGAACTGAGGGAAGATAGTTGAACGGCGAGACCAAGTTTTAACAACTTGTTTTTGCTCAGATGCAACTAATTTTTCCATTTTGCTCATTAAGTGATCATCGACAAATGGTCCTTTTTTTAAGCTACGAGCCATTTTGGTGCCTCCCTTCGTGATTGGCGTACGGTTCTTGAAATGAACCGTACTACAATCCCATTATTTTTTACGACGACGAACGATAAATTTATCAGACGCTTTGTTTTTCTTACGAGTCTTGAATCCAAGAGTTGGTTTACCCCATGGAGACATTGGAGACTTACGTCCGATTGGAGAGCGTCCTTCACCACCACCGTGTGGGTGATCAACCGGGTTCATTACAGAACCACGAACTGTTGGGCGCTTACCTAACCAGCGAGAGCGACCTGCTTTACCGATTTTGATAAGTTCGTGTTGTTCGTTACCAACTTGACCGATTGAAGCGCGACAAGCAGATAATACAAGACGTACTTCACCAGAAGTTAAACGTACAAGTACGTATTTACCTTCTTTACCAAGTACTTGAGCAGATGTACCAGCAGAACGAACTAATTGTCCGCCACGACCAGGCTTAAGCTCGATGTTATGAACAACAGTACCTACTGGAATGTTGATTAATGGTAATGCGTTACCGATTTTGATGTCAGCTTCTGGGCCAGACATAACTTCCATACCTACTTCTAAAGATTTAGGAGCAAGAATGTAACGTTTTTCACCGTCAACGTAGTTAATTAATGCGATATTCGCAGAGCGGTTTGGATCGTATTCGATCGTAGCAACGCGTCCTGGAATTCCATCTTTGTTACGCTTAAAGTCGATGATACGGTATTGACGTTTATGTCCGCCACCTTGATGACGTACAGTAATTTTACCTTGGTTATTACGACCAGCCTTTTTGCTTAAAGGAGCAAGTAAAGACTTTTCTGGTCTGTCAGTCGTGATTTCAGCGAAATCATTCGTAGTCATGTTACGACGACCGTTAGTAGTTGGATTATACTTTTTAATTCCCATCTCAATTTCCCTCCTTCTTTAGTAAGAATTAAACGCCTTGGAAGATTTCGATTTCTTTGCTGTCAGCAGTTAGCTTAACGATTGCTTTACGACGACGGCTAGTAAAACCAGCGTGACGACCAACACGTTTTGCTTTCGGCTTGTAGTTCATGATGTTTACTTTGTCTACATTAACACCAAAGATCGCTTCAATAGCGTCTTTAACTTCTGTTTTATTAGATTTAACGTCCACGTCGAACGTATATTTTTTTTCAGCCATCATTTCCATAGAACGTTCAGTGATAACTGGGCGCTTAATGATATCACGAGGATCTCTCATTATGCAAGCACCTCCTCTACTTTTGCCACTGCCGCTTTTGTCATGATTAACTTATCATGATGAAGCACATCTAGCACGTTTACGCCATCAGCAGTGATTACTGTTACTCCAGGGATATTGCGAGCAGATAACTCTACAGATTCGTTTGCATCAGCAGTTACGATAAGAGCTTTCTTCTCAACAGTTAATCCTTTAAGTACTGTTACCATGTCTTTTGTTTTTGGTGCATTTAACACTAGGTCTTCAAGAACTACAATGTTGTTCTCAACTACTTTAGTAGCTAATGCAGATTTGATTGCTAAACGACGAACTTTCTTAGGAAGTTTGTACGCATAGCTTCTTGGTGTAGGTCCGAATACCGTACCACCACCACGCCATTGAGGAGAGCGGATAGAACCTTGACGAGCACGTCCAGTTCCTTTTTGACGCCATGGTTTACGACCACCACCGCGAACTTCAGAGCGAGTTTTTACTTTGTGTGTACCTTGACGTAAAGATGCACGTTGCATCATTACAGCTTCGAAAAGTACAGCTTCATTTGGTTCGATACCGAAAATAGCTTCAGCTAATTCGATTTCACCAACCTGTGAACCAGTTTGGTTATATACAGTAACTTTTGGCATTGGAATTCCTCCTTCCTATTGTGAATTATTTGCTAACCTTCACAGCGCCTTGAACAACTACAAGAGATTTCTTAGCACCTGGAACGTTACCTTTTACTAGTAATAAGTTGCGCTCAGTGTCAACTTGAACGATTTCTAAGTTTTGGATAGTAACTTGGTCTCCACCCATACGTCCAGCAAGTTTTTTACCTTTGAATACACGGTTCGGAGCAACTGGCCCCATTGAACCTGGACGACGGTGATAGCGAGAACCATGAGACATAGGTCCGCGAGATTGTCCGTGGCGTTTGATAACACCTTGGAAACCTTTACCTTTAGAAATTCCTGTTACGTCAACGATTTCACCTGCAGCGAAAACTTCAACTTTTACCTCTTGACCAACCTCTAATCCGTCCACGTCTGCATCGCGGATTTCGCGAATGAAGCGCTTAGGAGTTGTAGATGCTTTAGCAGTGTGGCCTTGTTCAGGTTTGTTAGTTAACTTTTCACGTTTATCTTCGAATCCTAACTGGATTGCGTTGTAGCCATCAGTTTCAGTTGTTTTCTTTTGAAGAACAACGTTTGGATTAGCAGCGATTACCGTTACTGGGATTAACTCACCGTTCTCAGCAAATACTTGAGTCATACCGATCTTTCTTCCTAAGATTCCTTTGGTCATGAGTTACACCTCCTACATTTTTTAAGTTATATAAATTATAGTTTGATTTCGATATCTACACCAGACGGTAAGTCTAAACGCATTAATGAATCTACTGTTTGTGGAGTAGGACTCACGATATCGATTAAACGTTTGTGTGTGCGCATTTCGAATTGCTCACGAGAATCTTTGTACTTATGAACAGCACGAAGAATTGTGTAAATAGTCTTCTCAGTTGGTAATGGGATCGGACCAGAAACTGTTGCCCCAGAACGCTTAGCTGTTTCTACAATTTTCTCAGCTGATTGATCAAGAATACGGTGATCATAAGCTTTTAAACGGATACGAATTTTTTCTTTTGCCATTATTTTCCCTCCTTCGTTCGCCTATTTCTAAAATAGACCTTCTCCATGGAAATTTCCCCACACCATGCCATGGCAAAGCGGCCGGGTGTGTCAGCAACCTTCCACTTCATCGCAGTCAAAGACCAACATTGTCTATTATACAATGTTATTCGTCTAGATGCAAGCATCTTTTTGTTTGCATCTGCTTTTCTCTACTTTTGCTATTATACATGGCACTTTAAAGAATTTCAAGTTTTCATCTAACAGAATTCATTTTACAGTTTTTGGGTTTTGTTTTATTGATTTTATATTACTATAGAAGAAACTCGTCAAAACATAAAAATGATCTCATTCATTATATAAACACAAACAAAAAACCCAAGGGAAAATCCCTTGGGTTTTTATATCAGTTAAGATTACTCAACGATTGTAGCAACTACACCGTAACCTACTGTACGTCCACCTTCACGAATAGAGAATTTAGTTCCCTCTTCGATAGCGATTGGAGCGATAAGTTCGATAGTCATTTCGATGTTGTCACCAGGCATTACCATTTCAGTACCTTCTGGTAATTGGATGATACCAGTTACGTCAGTTGTACGGAAGTAGAACTGAGGACGGTAGTTAGCGAAGAATGGAGTGTGACGTCCACCTTCTTCTTTAGATAATACGAAAACTTCAGCTTTGAATTTAGCGTGAGCTTTTACAGAGCCAGTTTTAGCAAGAACTTGTCCACGTTGGATGTCTTCACGAGCAACCCCACGAAGTAGAGCACCGATGTTGTCTCCAGCTTGAGCTTGGTCAAGAAGTTTACGGAACATTTCTACACCAGTTACAGTTGTAGAAGCATTCTCTTCAGCAAGACCGATGATTTCTACTACGTCACCAACTTTAACGATACCGCGCTCAACACGACCAGTAGCAACTGTACCACGACCTGTGATAGAGAATACGTCCTCGATAGGCATTAAGAATGGTTTGTCAGTTTCACGTTCTGGAGTTGGGATGTAAGCATCAACTTCAGTCATTAATTCGATGATTTTTGCTTCCCAATCAGCTTCTCCTTGAAGAGCTTTAAGAGCAGAACCTTTAATTACAGGAATGTCGTCGCCTGGGAATCCGTATTCAGATAATAGGTCGCGAACTTCCATTTCTACTAATTCTAATAATTCTTCGTCGTCTACCATGTCGCATTTGTTTAAGAATACAACGATGTAAGGAACACCTACTTGACGAGAAAGAAGGATGTGCTCACGTGTTTGAGGCATTGGGCCATCAGCAGCAGATACTACTAAGATACCGCCGTCCATTTGAGCAGCACCAGTGATCATGTTTTTAACATAGTCAGCGTGACCTGGGCAGTCAACGTGTGCATAGTGACGAGTTTCAGTTTCGTACTCAACGTGTGCAGTTGAGATTGTGATTCCGCGCTCTCTTTCTTCTGGAGCAGCGTCGATTTGATCGTATCCGCGTGCTTCAGCACCACCAGCTTTTGCAAGAACTGTAGTGATCGCAGCAGTTAATGTAGTTTTACCATGGTCAACGTGGCCGATTGTACCGATGTTAACATGGGGTTTAGAACGTTCGAATTTAGCTTTAGCCATTCTAAATTCCTCCTTAGTTTATATAGGTTATTTTATATTTAGACTAGAAAGTGAAACTTAAGTCTCACTTTCTAAGCTTACATAAGTAGTTATACTTGAACAATCGATAAAAATCAATTATTCACCTTTATTTTTTTTAATAATTTCTTCAGAAACAGACTTTGGTACTTCTTCATAATGATCAAATGTCATTGAGAATGTTCCGCGTCCTTGAGTGTTAGAACGTAATGCTGTCGCATAACCGAACATTTCAGAAAGTGGAACCATAGCGCGAACAACTTGTGCGTTACCGCGAGCTTCCATACCTTCTACACGTCCACGACGAGATGTTACGTCACCCATGATATCTCCCATGTACTCTTCAGGAATTACAACTTCAACTTTCATCATTGGCTCAAGAATTACTGGGCTACATTTAGAAACCGCAGCTTTAAGTGCCATAGATGCAGCGATTTTGAACGCCATCTCAGATGAATCGACATCATGGTAAGATCCGTCAACTAATGCAGCTTTAATGTCAACTAGTGGATAACCAGCTAGTACACCATTTTTAAGTGCATCTTCAAGACCTGCTCCAACAGCTGGGATGTATTCACGTGGAACTACACCACCGACGATCTTGTTTTCGAATTCGAATCCTTTACCTTCTTCGTTAGGTTCAAACTCAATCCAAACGTGACCGAATTGTCCACGACCACCAGATTGACGAGCGAACTTACCTTCAACTTTCGCAGCAGCGCGGAAAGTCTCACGGTATGCTACCTGAGGAGCACCAACGTTTGCTTCAACTTTGAATTCACGACGCATACGGTCAACGATGATATCAAGGTGAAGTTCACCCATACCAGCGATGATAGTTTGGCCAGTTTCTTGGTCAGTGTGAGCACGGAATGTTGGATCTTCTTCAGAAAGCTTAGATAATGCTGTACCCATTTTATCTTGGTCAGCTTTAGATTTTGGTTCGATAGCTACAGAGATAACTGGCTCTGGGAATTCCATAGACTCAAGGATAACAAGGCTCTTCTCGTCACAAAGAGTATCACCAGTAGTAGTATCTTTTAAACCAACAGCAGCAGCGATGTCACCAGCGTAAACTGTTGAGATCTCTTCACGGCTGTTAGCGTGCATTTGTAGGATACGACCTACACGCTCACGCTTACCTTTAGTTGAGTTTTTCACGTATGATCCAGAGTTTAACACACCAGAGTACACACGGAAGAACGTTAACTTACCAACGTAAGGGTCAGTCATGATTTTGAATGCTAGAGCTGCGAATGGTTCTTCATCGCTAGACTTACGTTCTACTTCTTCATCTGTATCCGGAAGAGTACCTTTAATAGCAGGTACATCTAATGGAGATGGTAGGTAGTCGATAACTGCGTCTAACAGAATTTGAACACCTTTGTTTTTGAATGCAGAACCACAGATTACTGGGAAGAATTCTACAGAAGTTGTAGCCTTACGGATACCAGCTTTAAGCTCTTCTATAGTGATTTCTTCACCTTCTAGGTACTTCATCATCATTTCTTCATCAAGCTCAGCTACCGCTTCAATAAGTTTTCCACGGTATTCTGCAGCTAATTCTTTATGCTCTTCAGGAATTTCGACACGCTCGATGTCTGTTCCTAAATCGTTACCGTACATGTAAGCACACTCTTCAACAAGGTCAATGATACCATTGAACTCATCTTCAGCACCGATTGGTAACTGAATTGGATGTGCGTTTGCTTGTAAACGATCGTGGATTGTTCCTACAGAGTATAAGAAGTCTGCACCAATCTTATCCATTTTGTTAACGAATACGATACGAGGTACGCCGTAAGTAGTAGCCTGACGCCAAACAGTTTCTGTTTGTGGTTCTACACCAGATTGTGCATCAAGTACTGCTACCGCGCCATCAAGTACGCGTAAAGAACGTTCTACTTCTACTGTGAAATCTACGTGTCCAGGAGTATCAATGATGTTTACACGATGACCTTTCCATTGTGCTGTAGTTGCAGCAGAAGTAATTGTGATACCACGCTCTTGCTCTTGCTCCATCCAGTCCATCTGAGATGCACCTTCGTGAGTTTCACCGATTTTGTGAATACGTCCTGTATAATACAGAATACGCTCAGTAGCTGTTGTTTTACCAGCATCGATGTGAGCCATGATACCAATATTACGAGTGTTTTCTAAAGAGAACTCTCTTGCCATTTGGTGTCTTGCTCCTTCCATATATGGATTGGATTTTTTATTTTAAGTAGCAAAAAAGCCACTTTATATTGTTACATATGTCAGTATGTCCAGTACCCTCATTATGTAAAACGAGCGCCCAACGAAAGGGAGAGGCATTCTCCCTCTCCACACTTTCATAAGCGACAAATAAAGCGGTTTATGCTTACATTTATTTTACGTTGAATCCTACCAACGGTAATGAGCAAATGCTTTGTTAGCTTCTGCCATTTTATGAGTATCTTCACGTTTCTTAACAGATGCACCAGCGTTGTTAGCTGCATCTAAGATTTCGTAAGCTAGACGCTCTTCCATAGTTTTTTCACCACGAAGACGAGCATAGTTTACTAACCAGCGAAGACCTAAAGTTGTACGGCGTTCTGGACGAACCTCAACTGGAACTTGGTAGTTAGCACCACCAACACGACGAGCGCGTACTTCAAGAACAGGCATGATGTTCTTAAGAGCTTGCTCGAATACTTCCATTGGTTCTTTATCTGAACGTTCACGAACGATATCGAAAGCGTTATAAAGAATTGTTTGAGATTTACCTTTTTTACCGTCAACCATCATTTTGTTGATTAGGCGTGTTACAAGTTTCGAATTGTACATTGGATCTGGTAACACGTCACGTTTTGCAACAGGTCCTTTACGAGGCATATTGAGTTCCTCCTTTCATTTTAAATTTATTATTTTTTAGCAGGTTTTGGTCGCTTAGTACCATATTTAGAACGTCCTTGCATACGTTTGTCAACACCAGCTGTATCAAGCGCACCACGAACGATGTGGTAACGTACCCCCGGTAAATCCTTTACACGACCACCGCGAATTAATACTACGCTATGCTCTTGTAGGTTATGACCGATACCTGGGATGTAAGCTGTAACTTCAATACCGTTTGTTAAACGTACACGAGCGTATTTACGTAACGCTGAGTTAGGTTTCTTTGGAGTCATTGTACCAACACGAGTACATACACCACGTTTTTGAGGTGCAGAGATATCAGTTGATTTTTTCTTTAAAGAGTTGAACCCTTTGTTTAACGCAGGTGATTTAGATTTCCATACTTTATCAGTACGACCATTTCTCACTAATTGGTTAATAGTAGGCATTTGATTATCCTCCCTTCGCATGTTTGTATGACCACATATCCAGGTGGTTCATTATTAGTTGAAAACAAAGTTTTTGCAAGGGAGAGCAAATGCTCTCTCCTCACAAAAACAGTTTTAACTTATTATTCCTATTGCTGAAGCTCCCACTTGAATCCCCGAAACTTTTCCAAGTTTACGAACTGATTCAACTTTTGTTATGGGTATGTTATGTTGTAATGCAGTACGAATGATAACATGGGTTAACCGCACGTCAGCATCTTCCGCAATGACAACTTCTTTAACTATACCATTTTTAATTGCTTCCAATGTGCGTTTATGACCAACGACTACATTTTCAGCATTTGACACTTTTTGATAAGACATATAAATATCCTCCAAAGCATCGTTCAGGAGCAACCTTGATTATAGTAACATTTTGACTCATACAATGTCAACTAGGATTAGCTGTTTTTATACAAAATTTACGACGGAAAATTTTACTGTTCCACATAAACTTCATCGTTTTCTACATTCATGTTATCTTGTGTTGTTTTTACAAGATCCACTTTGCGATAACGATTCATACCTGTTCCAGCAGGAACAAGCTTACCGATAATAACATTCTCTTTCAATCCTAGAAGCTCATCGCGTTTACCTTTAATTGCTGCATCCGTTAGAACACGAGTTGTTTCTTGGAACGAAGCTGCAGATAAGAACGAATCTGTTTCAAGTGAAGCTTTTGTAATACCAAGTAGAACTGGTCTAGCTGTTGCTGGTTGTTTACCTTGCAGTAACACCTTTGCATTCGCATCAGTAAACTGATGGATATCTAGTAATGTTCCTGGTAATACATCTGTTTCACCTGCATCACTTACACGAACTTTACGCAGCATTTGACGTACCATTACTTCTACGTGTTTGTCACCAATTTCTACCCCTTGCATACGGTATACTTTTTGAACTTCACGTAATAAGTATTCTTGAACTGCTGTAATGTCCGTTACTTTTAGTAATTCTTTCGGATCAATAGAACCTTCTGTTAACTCTTTACCGTGGCTAATTGGCTGTCCTGGAGTTACTTTCAGACGAGCACCGTAAGGAATAGCATACGTACGAGCTTCAACTTCACCCTGTACAACTACTTCTTGGCGATCTTTAACATCGTTGATCGCTGCGATAACACCGTCGATTTCACTGATAACCGCCTGACCTTTCGGATTACGAGCCTCGAAGATCTCTTGGATACGAGGTAAACCTTGAGTGATATCATCTCCGGCAACCCCACCTGTATGGAACGTACGCATCGTTAACTGTGTACCTGGCTCACCGATAGATTGGGCTGCGATAATACCTACCGCTTCTCCTACTTCTACGTCTGTACCAGTTGCTAAGTTACGACCGTAACACTTCTTACATACACCGTGGCGAGTGTTACACGTAAACGCTGAACGAATGTTTACAGTTTCAACACCCGAATTTTCAACGATATGAGCAATATCTTCAGTAATTAATTGATTTTCAGCAACTAATACTTCACCTGTTTCAGGATGTTTTACAGTTTTTCTTGCAAAACGTCCAACAAGACGATCATATAACGACTCAATAACTTCATTACCCTCTTTAATCGCACCGATTAATAAACCGCGATCTGTTCCACAATCATCTTCACGAACGATTACATCTTGTGCCACGTCAACAAGACGACGTGTTAAGTAACCAGAATCGGCAGTTTTAAGTGCTGTATCGGCAAGACCTTTACGTGCACCATGCGTAGAGATGAAGTACTCAAGTACTGTTAAACCTTCACGGAAACTTGATTTGATTGGAAGTTCAATGATACGACCAGATGGATTGGCCATCAGACCACGCATACCAGCAAGCTGAGTAAAGTTCGATGCGTTACCACGGGCACCGGAATCACTCATCATGAAGATTGGATTGCGTTTATTCAAGGATTTCATCAGTTTTCCTTGGATAACATCTTTTGCATTACTCCAAATAGAGATAACGCGATCGTAACGTTCTTCTTCCGTGATTAAACCGCGACGGAATTGTTTGATTACATTATCAACTTTTGCTTGTGCTTCGTGGAGAATTTCATCTTTTTCACCTAATACAAGAATGTCAGATACCCCAACTGTAATACCAGCTTTTGTAGAGTATCTAAATCCTAAGTTTTTCATACGGTCAAGCATACGAGACGTCTCTGTAATTTTGAAACGTTTAAATACTTCCGCAATAATGTTACCAAGGATTTTCTTGCTAAATGGCGCCACTTCTTCGCGACTCGCAATAATCTCTTTAATGTTCGCACCTTTTTCAACGAAATACTCCGCTGGAGTTTCTTTTTCAAGGTTTGAGTTTGTTGGTTCATTAATATAAGGGAACGACTCTGGTAAAATTTCGTTAAATATTAATTTACCAACTGTTGTTAATAGAAGCTTACCTTTTTGCTCTTCAGTAAATGTTACGTTATTTACTGAACTTGCAGCAACTGCAACACGTGTGTGCAGATGTACATATCCGTTTTGATATGCAAGTATTGCTTCGTTTGCATCCTTGAAGACCATACCTTCACCGATTGCACCTTCACGCTCAAGTGTTAAGTAATAGTTACCTAATACCATATCCTGAGATGGAGTAACAACTGGCTTACCGTCTTTCGGATTCAAGATGTTTTGTGCCGCTAACATAAGAATACGAGCTTCTGCTTGTGCTTCTGATGATAAAGGTACGTGAACCGCCATTTGGTCACCGTCAAAGTCAGCGTTGTATGCAGTACATACAAGTGGATGAAGACGGATTGCGCGACCTTCTACTAATGTAGGTTCAAACGCCTGGATACCAAGACGGTGAAGTGTTGGTGCGCGGTTTAGAAGTACTGGATGCTCTTTAATCACAGATTCTAAAACGTCCCAAACTTCAGGTTGTACACGCTCGATTTTACGTTTAGCACTCTTAATGTTGTGTGCTAATCCTTTTCCAACTAACTCTTTCATAACGAAAGGCTTAAACAATTCAAGCGCCATTTCTTTCGGTAATCCACATTGGTACATCTTTAAGTTCGGTCCTACAACGATTACAGAACGGCCAGAGTAGTCAACACGTTTACCTAATAAGTTTTGACGGAAACGTCCTTGTTTACCTTTAAGCATGTGAGATAGTGATTTTAATGGACGGTTACCTGGTCCAGTAACTGGACGGCCACGACGACCATTATCGATTAATGCGTCTACAGCTTCTTGTAACATACGTTTTTCGTTTTGAACGATGATGCTTGGCGCACCTAAGTCCAATAGACGTTTTAAACGGTTGTTACGGTTAATTACACGACGATATAAGTCGTTTAAATCAGAAGTAGCAAAACGTCCACCATCTAACTGTACCATTGGGCGTAGTTCTGGTGGGATAACTGGTAGAACATCTAGGATCATCCAAGATGGCTCATTTCCAGAGTTACGGAATGCTTCTAATACTTCTAGACGTTTAATAGCACGAGTACGACGTTGTCCTTGCGCTGTTTTTAATTCTTCTTTTAAGAAGTCTACTTCTTTATCTAAATCGATGTCTTGTAGTAGTTTTTTAATTGCTTCTGCACCCATAGCAGCTTGGAATGTGCTACCATATCGATCACGATATGCACGGTATTCTTTTTCAGAAAGTAATTGCTTCTTATCAAGTGGTGTATCTCCACTTTCTGTTACAACATAAGAAGCGAAGTAAATTACTTCTTCAAGCGCGCGAGGGGACATGTCTAAGACAAGTCCCATGCGGCTCGGGATACCTTTGAAATACCAAATATGAGATACAGGAGCAGCTAATTCGATATGACCCATACGTTCACGACGAACTTTTGCACGCGTTACTTCAACGCCACATCGATCACAAACTACACCTTTATAACGTACACGTTTGTATTTTCCGCAATGACATTCCCAGTCCTTTTGTGGTCCGAAAATACGCTCACAGAACAAGCCATCTTTTTCAGGCTTTAACGTACGATAGTTAATTGTTTCTGGTTTCTTAACTTCACCGTATGACCAAGAACGAATCTTGTCAGGTGAAGCAAGTCCAATCTTCATATATTCAAAGTTATTTACATCTATCAAGGGGCCTACCTCCCTTTTAGTCTACAGGTTATCCCAATTATTCCTTAGTTGTCTCAACTTCAACATTCAATTTATCTGCTGATTGATGATCATCATCATCTTCCGTATCACGCATTTCAATTTCTGTATCGTCGATTGACATCATTTTAACGTCCATACCTAAACTTTGCAGTTCTTTAATCAATACTTTGAATGATTCAGGAACGCCTGGTTCTGGAACATTTTCACCTTTAACAATAGCTTCATACGTCTTAACACGTCCAACAACGTCATCCGACTTCACTGTTAAGATTTCTTGAAGAGTATAAGCAGCACCGTAAGCTTCAAGTGCCCAAACCTCCATCTCACCGAAACGCTGTCCACCGAACTGAGCTTTACCTCCAAGAGGTTGCTGCGTTACAAGTGAGTATGGTCCAGTAGAACGAGCATGAAGTTTATCGTCAACCATGTGCGCAAGTTTGATCATATACATGACACCAACAGATACGCGGTTATCGAATGGCTCACCAGTACGTCCGTCATACAGGATTGTTTTCGCGTCATTTGCCATACCAGCTTCTTCAATTGTGCCCCATACATCTTCCTCACGAGCACCATCGAATACTGGTGTTGCAATGTGAATACCAAGGTATCTTGCTGCCATACCAAGATGAAGCTCTAATACCTGACCGATATTCATACGAGATGGTACCCCTAATGGGTTTAACATGATATCGATTGGCGTACCGTCTGGTAAGTAAGGCATATCTTCTTCTGGTAAAATACGAGAGATAACACCTTTGTTACCGTGACGTCCGGCCATCTTGTCACCTTCAGAAATTTTACGTTTTTGAACGATATATGCACGTACAAGTTGATTCACGCCTGGTGGCAATTCATCGCCATCTTCACGGTTGAATACTTTTACGTCTAAGATAATACCGCCACCACCGTGTGGTACACGTAGTGATGTATCACGTACTTCACGTGCTTTTTCACCGAAGATTGCATGTAATAGACGTTCTTCTGCTGTTAATTCTGTTACACCTTTAGGTGTTACTTTACCAACAAGTAGGTCTCCATCTTTTACTTCAGCACCGACGCGAATAATACCGCGCTCGTCAAGATTACGAAGTGCATCTTCTCCAACATTCGGAATATCACGTGTAATTTCTTCTGGTCCAAGCTTCGTATCACGAGCTTCTGATTCATATTCTTCAATATGAATAGAAGTGTACACATCATCTTTTACAAGGCGCTCACTCATAATGATCGCATCCTCATAGTTATAACCGTCCCATGTCATAAAGCCAACAAGCACGTTACGTCCAAGTGCTAGTTCACCTAATTCCATAGAAGGACCATCCGCAAGGATTTCACCTTTTACAACTTCATTTCCAACACTTACGATTGGACGTTGATTGTAACAAGTTCCTTGGTTAGAACGAATGAATTTCTGCATTTTATAGCGATCTAAATCGCCTTTTACTGTTTGACCGTCAACTTCTACATAGCGACGTACCCAAACTTCACGTGCTTCTACGCGTTCAACAATACCAGGATGTTTACAGATTACTGCAGCTCCTGAGTCTTTTGCTGATACGTACTCCATACCTGTACCTACAATCGGAGATTCCGGATTCATTAACGGAACCGCCTGACGTTGCATGTTCGCTCCCATAAGTGCGCGGTTAGAGTCATCGTTTTCTAAGAACGGAATACAAGCTGTCGCTGCCGACACTACTTGTTTTGGAGATACATCCATGTAGTCGATACGTTCTTTATTTGTGACAATGTTTTCACCACGGAAACGAGCTACGATATCTTCATCAAGGAATTCCCCTTGTTCAGATAATTTCATATTCGCTTGGGCTACAACATAATTATCTTCTTCATCTGCTGTTAAATAATCAACCTGCCCTGTTACAAGACCAGTTTCTGGGTCGACACGACGGTATGGTGTTTCGATGAAACCAAACTCATTTACTTTCGCGAACGAAGATAATGAGTTAATCAAACCGATGTTTGGTCCCTCTGGTGTTTCAATTGGACACATACGACCGTAGTGAGAATAATGAACGTCACGTACTTCAAAGCCTGCGCGCTCACGCGTTAAACCACCAGGTCCTAATGCAGATAGTCTTCGTTTGTGAGTTAACTCTGCTAATGGGTTTGTTTGGTCCATGAACTGAGATAACTGAGAACTTCCGAAGAACTCTTTAATAGATGCAATAACAGGACGGATATTAATTAATGCCTGTGGCGTAATTGCATTTGTATCTTGAATCGACATTCTCTCACGAACAACACGTTCCATACGAGAAAGACCGATACGGAATTGGTTTTGTAATAGTTCTCCTACAGAACGCAGACGACGATTTCCTAAGTGGTCAATATCATCTGTGTCCCCTACTTTGTATAGTAAGTTAAAGAAGTAACTAATAGAAGCAAGAATATCACCTGGTGTGATGTGTTTTACATCGCGAGTAATATTTGCATTCCCAATTACGTTGATAGAACGTTCGCCCTCTGATTCAGGAGCATAAATCTTAATAGATTGCAGCTCAACATCGCCTTCTACCACTCCACCCATTGGTTTCGCTGTTTTGAATCCAATGTTTTTCTCTAAGTAAGGTAAAATGCGATCCAGTGTACGACGATCTAAGATTGTTCCTTCTGCCGCTAAAATTTCACCAGTTTCTGGATCCACTAATGTTTCAGCTAAACGTTGGTTAAACAATCTGTTTTTAATGTGTAGCTTTTTGTTGATCTTATAGCGACCTACATTTGCTAAATCGTAGCGCTTTGGATCAAAGAAACGAGACACAAGTAAGCTCTTTGCATTTTCTACTGTTGGTGGTTCACCAGGACGTAGGCGCTCATAAATTTCAAGCAATGCTTTTTCTGTGCTATCTGTGTTGTCTTTTTCTAACGTGTTGCTTAAGTATTCGTTATCACCTAAAAGCTCGGTGATTTCTTGATCAGAGCCAAACCCTAATGCGCGTAACAAAACAGTTACAGGAAGTTTACGCGTACGGTCAATACGCACATATACAACATCCTTAGCATCTGTTTCATACTCTAACCAAGCTCCGCGGTTTGGAATTACAGTAGCAGTAAAACCACGTTTTCCGTTTTTATCCACTTTGCCACTATAGTATACGCTTGGAGAGCGAACTAACTGGGAAACGATAACACGTTCTGCACCGTTAATTACGAATGTTCCAGTCTCTGTCATGAGTGGGAAATCTCCCATGAACACATCTTGTTCTTTTACTTCACCAGTTTCCTTGTTGATTAGACGCACTTTTACACGAAGTGGTGCTGCATACGTCACATCACGCTCTTTGCATTCTTCTACAGAGTATTTAGGTTCACCTAAGCTGTAGTCGATAAATTCAAGCGATAGATTTCCCGTAAAGTCTTCAATCGGAGAAATGTCTTGGAACATTTCTCGCAAACCCTCATCAAGAAACCACTGATAAGAAGAGGTTTGAATTTCGATAAGATTTGGTAACTCTAATACTTCACTAATACGGGCATAACTTCTTCGTTGGCGGTGGCGTCCGTATTGAACTAGTTGACCTGTCAACTGCTTCACCCCTCAAATCATGAGTATTATAAATGCACAAAAAAATTTGTGCAAAATCACAAATAAATACAACTACTGCTATTAGCGTAGTTTTTTTCTCTTAAAGATAAATACGTTGAGTCTTTCTACCTGCTCAAAAAAGAAAAATGGCTTCTATAAGAAAACCATCATTCTGTTTCATAATCTGCTGATTTTACTATCTTTTCCAAGAGAAACAAAAATATACATCTTTCTCAACGCAGAAAATCATATATTGGCATTGTATAATGTTAACATAGCCAAAAATAACCGTCAACGTTTTTTTGATTTTATGATATAATATCCTTTTTTCTTTTCTACAACTTCAACTTCAGAAAATACTTCTTCTAGTTTTTTCAGCGCAGATGGTGCACCCTGCTTCTTTTGAATAACAATCCACAGTTCTCCACCTGGAACTAAATACTCCTCAGCCTTTTCTAAAATCTCATGCACGATATCTTTACCAGCACGAATTGGAGGATTAGATAAAATAGCAGCATACTTGCCATCTACATTTTCATAGACGCTACTTTGAAAAATACGTATATTCTCGATTCTGTTATTAGCGGCATTTTCTTTCGCAAGCCCAAGCGCCCTTTCATTCACATCCACCATGTGAACTTCACGACCTTGAAACTCTTTCGCTAACGACAAACCAATAGGACCGTATCCGCAACCTACGTCTAATATATCACCTTTAATATCCGGCATTTGAAACGCTTCAATTAAAAGACGGGAACCAAAGTCCACCTCGTTTTTCGAAAACACCCCATGGTCAGATAAAAAAGTAAATTGAGATCCACGAAGTGCAAATTCCCATCGTTTACGATCACTTTTACTAGAAGGGTCGTTAGAAAAATAATGGTCTGCCATATGGCCACCTCTTTTCTTTACAGTTAAAAAAAAAGCTCGCATGAGAGCGAGCTTTTTTAAAGCATCAAAAGTTAATTACTTAACTTCTACAGCAGCGCCAACTTCTTCAAGTTTAGCTTTCATTTCTTCAGCTTCCTCTTTAGAAACGCCTTCTTTGATTGCTTTTGGAGTGTTGTCAACTAATTCTTTAGCTTCTTTTAAGCCAAGACCAGTGATTTCACGTACAGCTTTGATAACTTTGATTTTTTGAGCGCCAGCACTTGCAAGTACTACGTCAAACTCAGTTTTCTCAGCAGCAGCTTCACCAGCGCCACCAGCTACAGCTACAGGAGCAGCAGCAGTTACGCCGAATTCTTCCTCGATAGCTTTTACTAAGTCGTTAAGTTCTAATACAGTCATAGATTTAACTGCTTCAATGATTTGTTCTTTAGTCATTGTAAATATCCTCCCTTAAATAGGTTTGTATTGTTTTATAGATAACAAGTAATTATCTTTTAAAAAATTAAGCGCCTTGCTCTTCCTTTTGTTCTGCAACTGCTTTAGTAGCAAGTGCAAGGTTACGGATTGGAGCTTGAAGAACGCTAAGAAGCATAGAAAGTAAGCCTTCACGTGATGGAAGAGTAGCGATAGCTTTAACCTCATCAAGTGTTACAAGTTTACCTTCGATTACGCCCGCTTTAATTTCTAAAGCTTCGTGTTTTGTAGCGAAGTCGTTTAATACTTTCGCAGGAGCAACTACATCCTCGTTACTGAACGCGATTGCGTTTGGTCCTGTTAAGAATTCATTTAACTCAGCCATTTCAGCAGACTCTGCAGCACGACGAGTTAAAGAGTTTTTGTAAACTTTGAACTCAACGCCAGCTTCACGTAATTGCTTACGTAATTCTGTTGCTTCAGAAACTGTTAAACCACGGTAGTCAACAACGATTGTAGATTTACTAGCGCGAAGTTTGTCCGCGATTTCAGTTACAACTTGTTGTTTAGTTTCGATTACTTTGCTCATGTTATTACACCTCCTGTAGATTATATAGAAGATGTACCGAAAGTGCACTAAAAACCTCCATGCCCAACTTGTAGACATGGAGGCATATAGTCACAGAAAAAAATTCCGCTTCGTATATTAACACCTAGGTAGGAAATTAAGTCTATTGACACCTACTGTCTACGGTACACTATTTAAATTCACAACATAAATGATTATATAAAAACTTCTTTATGAAGTCAACTTCCAATTTTTACGCTAATGTAGAAACGTCTACACGTACGCCAGGTCCCATTGTAGAAGCAACTGTTACGTTCTTCATGTAAGTACCTTTTGCAGCAGCTGGCTTAACTTTTTGTAAAGTGTCAGCAATTGTTTTGAAGTTTTCTACTAGTTTAGCATCTTCGAAAGATACTTTACCGATTGGAACGTGGATGTTACCAGCTTTATCAACGCGGTATTCAACTTTACCAGCTTTGATTTCGTTAACAGCTTTAGTTACATCGAAAGTAACTGTTCCAGTTTTAGGGTTTGGCATTAAACCTTTAGGTCCTAATACGCGACCAAGTTTACCAACTTCACCCATCATGTCAGGAGTTGCTACTACTACATCGAAATCGAACCAACCTTGTTGGATTTTACCGATGTAATCAGCATCGCCTACGAAGTCAGCTCCAGCAGCTTCAGCTTCTTTAGCTTTTTCGCCTTTAGCGAATACTAATACACGTTGTACTTTACCAGTACCGTGTGGAAGAACAACTGCACCACGGATTTGTTGGTCAGCTTTCTTAGGGTCAACACCTAAACGGAATGCAGCTTCTACAGTTGCATCAAATTTAGCTGTGTTTGTTTTCTTTACTAATTCTACTGCTTCTGTTGCAGAGTAAGCAGCTGCACGATCAACAAGCTTTGCAGCTTCTACGTACTTTTTACCTCTTTTAGCCATTTTTATTTCCTCCTCGAATGTGGTTTTAGCGGAATAACCTCCCACGTTTACGCTTATTTTCAGGTATAACCTGAGGATGCGCGCCATCCATTTATTTAAAAACAATAATCATTTACGATAATAAAGGTTGCGAATTGGAATTCCAGACCCGCAACCTTTTTAAAAAAAACAAATCGAATTAGTCTTCGATAACGATGCCCATACTGCGTGCAGTACCTTCAACCATACGCATTGCAGCTTCTACGCTAGCAGCGTTTAGGTCAGGCATTTTAGTTTCAGCGATTTCGCGTACTTTATCACGCTTAACAGTTGCCACTTTATTACGGTTTGGTTCACCAGAACCAGACTCAATACCAGCTACTTTCTTAAGAAGAACAGCAGCAGGAGGAGTTTTAGTAATGAAAGTGAATGAACGGTCCTCAAATACCGTAATTTCAACAGGGATGATAAGACCAGCTTGATCTGCTGTACGAGCGTTAAACTCTTTACAGAAGCCCATGATGTTAACACCTGCTTGTCCTAATGCTGGACCAACTGGTGGAGCTGGGTTAGCTTTACCTGCAGGAATTTGAAGCTTTACCATTTTAATTACCTTTTTAGCCACGAGACACACCTCCTTAAGTCCGTGATGTGGTCAATTGGACAGTGATTTGCCCTCCCACGTCATATTTTATCGTAGCGATAAAATCTTTCAAAAAACGTCTCCGATAACGAAGACGTACTGACTTAAAAGATATTATCACTTTTTACAATTCATTTCAAGTTTCATTTTATAATTTTTCAATTTGATGGAAGTCAAGTTCAACCGGAGTCTCGCGGCCAAACATGTCTACAAGCACACTAACTTTTTTCTTCTCCACATCAATTTCTTCAATTGCACCTGTATAATCGGCGAATGGACCTTCATTTACACGTACTGTCTCATGGAGTTCAAAGTCGAAATCAACCACTTCATTGTCCATTCCCATATGCTTCATAATGGTAACGACTTCCTCTTCTAATAGAGGCGATGGTTTAGATCCAGAGCCTGAAGAACCAACAAAACCTGTTACACCCGGTGTATTACGAACAACATACCAAGAATCATCAGTCATGATTAGTTCTACTAACACGTAACCTGGGAACACTTTTCTTTTCATTAATTTTTCTTTACCGTTTTTCATTTCTACTTCTACTTCTTCCGGGACAACAACACGGAAAATTTTATCTTGCATACCCATTGATTCTACACGTTTCTCTAGGTTTGCTTTTACTTTATTTTCATATCCAGAATAAGTATGGACAACATACCAACTTTTTTCCATTCATTTAGGACGAGCGTCCTTCCCTCCCTGACGTGCATTTTTTTGCGCAAATGAAAAAACCCGTTCACCGGGCTTTTACACAGTTCTTATAAATAACATTATATCATGGATAAGTGCTTCTTATTCAAGAATTAACCAAGAATTAACCGAATTAAAGAAGAAATGCCCATATCAACTACTGCGAAGAAAATCGCAAAGAAGACAACTGTAGCAATAACTGTCGCTGTTGAGCGAAGTAATTCATCTTTTTTAGGCCAACTTACTTTTTTCATTTCGCGACCTACATCGCCGAAAAAGTTCGTTAAACGCATCTACGGGACCTCCAATTTATTATTTCAATTATTTATTTTGTTTCCTTGTGAACTGTATGCTTATTACATGTTTTACAAAACTTCTTTATCTCAAGTCGCTCTACTGAGCTCGTATCTTTCATCGTAGAGTAGTTTCGATTTTTACACTCTTCACATGAGAGTACAACTTTTTTCCTCATCAGTTACACCAGCCTTGTAACATTATGTCCCTAAAAATGTATCATACAACAAAAGACAATGTCAATGTCATGACTCTTACTCTCTTCACAAAAAGAAAACAGGTGAATTACTTTACACCTGCGCTACTTGCTATGAATTTAAAGTTGTACTCTCTCTCATCTCCATATATCTTTCCAATTTCCTTTTTACACGCTGCAATGCGTTATCAATAGATTTCACATGTCTGTTTAACTGTTCTGAAATCTCTTGATAGGAACGTCCATCTAAGTATAAAGACAGTACCTTTCTTTCTAAATCGCTTAATAATTCAGATATTTTCGATTCTATGTCTGTATATTCTTCCTGACTTATAATCATTTCTTCAGGGTCAGTTACTTTCGCTTCCGAAATAACATCTAATAGCGTTCGATCCGATTCCTCATCATAGATTGGCTTATCTAAAGATATATATGAATTTAATGGAATATGTTTTTGCCTTGTTGCTGTTTTAATAGCGGTAATAATTTGTCGAGTGATACATAGTTCAGCAAATGCTTTGAATGAAGACAGCTTGTCCTCTTTATAATCACGAATTGCTTTAAACAATCCAATCATACCTTCTTGAACAATATCTTCTCGATCGGCACCCACTAAGAAATAAGATCTTGATTTCGCGCGAACAAAGTTCTTATATTTGTGAATCAAATATTCTAGAGCGTCAGTATTACCTTTTCGAACTAACTCAACGATTGCCTCATCCTCTAAATCACGAAATGTAACGTCGCCTACACTTACGAAGCCTGCTTCCACTTTGATCCCTCCGACCGCTATTTATTTAGCAATATTATACAGTAAAAAGATAAAGAGCGTCAATGCTTCAACGCTCTCCTCTTCTTAATTTTTCTAATTTTTCTGTAATATCTTTACTAAATATCTTTCGCATGACGGGTTGCTTTTCTTTCGTGTCTGTTGTACGTCTTCTTACTTGTTGCTCCATCGCCTGCACTTCCAACTCTAATTCACGTGCAGATTTCCGAAGGGCACCTTGCGCAAATATAATCCATTGTTCTGTATAATCAGAAGTCGCAACGTATATTTGTGTATTTATATTTCTAAGCTCAATCGCAAGTTGCTCTATCTTTTCATCCGCAGTTTGATTCTTTCTCGTGAATATTACTTCCACACGCGATTGTTTCACCTTTTTTTCAATACCATGAACTGTATAGGCATCAAAAACTATCATTACCTTTGTTCCTGTATAACCTTGATAATCCGCCATCTTATCAATCAGTGCGTCTCTTGATGATTGCAAATCTACATCCCGCAGTTTCTTCAAGTCTCCCCAAGCTCCGATAATGTTGTAGCCATCAACGATTAAAATGTCGTTCATTTCTTATTTACCAATTTCGTTACGTTTACGATATACCTCATACATTAACAAACTTGCGGCTACTGAAGCATTTAAGGATGTAACTTTACCAACCATCGGTAAAGTGATTAGGAAATCACACTTTTCACCAATAATACGACTCATACCTTTTCCTTCACTTCCAATTACTAAGCCGATTGGCATATTTCCATCTAAATGACGATAATCCGTTTTCCCTTTGGCATCTGTACCAGCAATCCAAAGTCCACGTTCTTTTAATTCATCAATTGTACGAGATAAATTTGTCACGCGTGCAACAGGAATGTATTCAATTGCCCCAGTCGATGCCTTCGCAACTGACGCGGTAAGTCCTACAGCCCTTCTTTTCGGAATAATAATCCCATGAGCTCCTGTTGCATCAGCAGTACGCATAATAGAACCTAGGTTATGCGGATCTTCAATTTCATCTAAAATTAAGAAGAATGGATCTTCGTTACGTTTCTCTGCCACCTTAAATAAATCTTCTAACTCAGCATACTGATATGCAGCCACTTGAGCAATTACACCTTGATGGTTACCCTCAACTAATTGATCTAACTTCTTCTTTGGTGCATGTTGTAAAATAATCTTATTCTCTTTCGCTAATGCTAGTACAATCTGCACTTGCCCTTTGGCAGCACCTTCTGCGATCCAAATCTTATTAATATCTCTTCCTGATCGTAACGCTTCAATTACAGGGTTACGTCCGATAATATATTCACTACTCATGATGATGTGCCCCCTTCCTTTTCTTCTAAAACAGCAATTGCTTTATATACAATTTCATCTAATCTTTCACGATTATTTAATAAGTGATGATAACCGATTAATGCTTCAAAAGCTGTACTATGTCGATATGTTTGTACATCCGTATTTTTTGGAACGGTACCTGAATTCGCATTGCGTCCTCTTCTTAATACCGCCTCTTCTTCCTCTGTCAAAAATGCCGTCTCTAATAAATGATAAACAACTTTCGCCTGTGCTTTTGCCGAAACAAAGCTCGTCCCTAAGCGATGTAATTGATTAGGGCGAACTGTTCCTTTTTGAAGGAGGTGATAGCGGATATATTGTTCATATACCGCATCACCCATATATGCTAACGCTAAGCTGTTTAATTGCTTTGCATCAATCATTCTTATCCTCTTTTCCATCTTGTACCTTGAGCGGTATCTTCTAAAATAATATTACGTTCTTTTAAATCATCGCGAATTTGATCGGATAATGCGAAATCACGATTTTTACGAGCTTCAATACGCTTTTGGATAAGTGCCTCAATTTCTTCATCAAGCAATTCTTCTTGTGCTAATTCTAAACCTAAAATATCAAATAATGTTTCAAGTTGTTTTACATACGCTTCAATTACCACTTTAGAAGTATGTTCTTCTAACAAGTATTGATTTGCGTGATTTGCTACATTATATAATTCAGTAATCGCATTAGCCGTATTGAAATCATCATCCATTGCTTCTTCAAATGCACCCTGGAATTTTTCCATTTCAGCTAACCATTTCTCATTATGATCTGTTAAATTTGCGCTACTCTCCATACGATGCTTTAAGTTACCGTAAGCCGTTTTAATTCTTTCTAGTCCGTTATTCGTGCTTTGTAATAACTCTTCACTAAAGTTAATCGGATGACGGTAATGTACTGATAGCATAAAGAATCTAATTAACTGCGGATCATATTGCTTAATGATATCGTGAACTAAAATGAAGTTTCCAAGCGACTTAGACATCTTCTCATTATTAATATTAATATATCCATTATGCATCCAGTAACGTGCAAATGTTTTTCCTGTTAACGCCTCTGACTGTGCAATTTCATTTTCATGATGAGGAAATGCTAAATCTTGACCACCAGCATGAATATCAATTGTGTCCCCTAAGTACTTACGTGCCATCGCTGAGCATTCAATATGCCACCCTGGACGTCCTTTACCCCAAGGGCTTTCCCAGAAGATTTCTCCTTCTTTCGCAGCTTTCCATAAAGCAAAATCAAGAGGATCTTGTTTCTTTTCTCCTACTTCAATACGCGCACCGTGACGTAAATCTGCAATTGGTTGATGCGATAATTTACCGTAACCTTCGAATTCTTTCGTTCTAAAGTACACATCACCTTCTGATTCATACGCAAACCCTTTATTCACAAGTTCTTGAATAAACTCAATAATGATATCCATATTTTCCGTTACGCGTGGATGAACCGTTGCATGTTTGCAACCTAACGCTGTTACATCTTCAAAGTAAGCTTCAACAAAACGATCTGCAATTGTTGGCACATCTTCGCCTAATTCATTTGCCGCCTTAATTAATTTATCATCCACATCAGTAAAGTTAGATACATACTGCACATCATATCCTTTATATTCTAAATAACGGCGTACTGTATCAAATACCATAGGTGGTCTTGCATTCCCAATGTGAATGTAGTTATAAACTGTAGGTCCGCACACATACATCTTTACCTTATTTTCTTCTAATGGAAGAAACTCTTCCTTTTGACGTGTTAACGTATTATAAATGTGAATAGTCATTTTTATCCTTCCTTTCTACCTTTACTTCAAGTTGCTTTTTCAATTTATCAAGTTCTACTTCCATAACCTTTAATTTATCAAAAATCGGATCCGGAAGATCAGAATGATTTAATTCTTGACCAATCTTTACTCCATTTCGAATAACGACTCGACCAGGTATACCTACAACTGTAGAATGCGCAGGGACTTCTTTTAATACAACAGATCCTGCTCCAATTTTAGAATTCTCTCCAACTGTAATAGAACCTAGTACTTTAGCACCTGTTGCAATTAATACATTATCTTGAATTGTAGGGTGCCTCTTCCCCTTCTCTTTACCCGTACCACCTAATGTAACACCTTGATAAATCGTTACATTATCACCAATTTCACACGTTTCTCCAATTACAACACCCATTCCATGGTCAATGAAAAAACGACGACCAATAGTTGCTCCTGGATGAATCTCGATGCCAGTAAAGAAACGACTAACTTGTGAGATCCAACGTGCAATAAAGAAGAAATTCTTTTTATAAAAAGCATGTGCAATTCGATGAGACCAAACTGCATGTAATCCAGAGTAGGTCAAAATGACTTCGAAATAACTTCGTGCCGCTGGATCCTGTTCAAAAACGACTTCAATATCTTCTCGAAGCCTCTTAAACATCGATGTCCCCTCCCCTTTATGGGCTGCTTTTTCGAGTGAACTAACTACCTTAACTCCCCATTTATACTCTAAATCTTTATACAAGGAGATAAAACTTATACTCATACCTATTTATATGGTATAAAAAAAAGACGCCTCTGTCATATTGACAGAGACGCCTTTTAAGCGCGGTTCCACTCTGTTTAGGCTAAAGAAAGCCTCAAACTCATCCATGATAACGGTTTGCACCGCTTCTGTTTACTTTGGCGCCCTAAGACGTTCCGCGAAATACTTCGCTGTTCAACAGAAGACTCGAAGGGGCATTTCAAAAATCCGCTTATAAACCACTTCCAGCCTAAAGGTGGTTCTCTCTGTAAAAAGCCTGATTTTCTACTTCTCCTTCTCGTCGCTTTTCCTTATTAGGTTTTAAGTATACTTATTATATTTCTAAACCTAGAAAATGTTAACCAATTACTTTTTGAATACGATTTAAAACTTTTTCTTTTCCAAGAAGAGCAATCGCATTAGGAAGTTCTGGACCGTGTGTTTGCCCAGTAGTCGCAACACGGATTGGCATAAATAAGTTTTTACCTTTATGTCCTGTTTCCTTTTGAACAGCTTTAATAGCTGCCTTAACTGCTGCTGGATCCATTGCTTCTAGAGCTTCTACTTGACCAGCAAATGCACGAAGCACTTCAGGTACTTGTTCACCTTTTAATACTTCTTGTCCTTCTTCTTCGTGATCAACGTGATCTTTAAAGAACATTTCAGAAAGCTCTACAATTTCAGCTCCAAAGCTCATTTGGTCATGATATAAAGCAATAACATCACGAACCCAAGCTTGTTCTTGTTCGCTTAAGTTTTCACCCACGCGACCTGCTTTCACTAAGTGCGGTAAGCTTAGTTCAACAACCGTATCTAAATCTTGTTTTTTCATATATTGGTTGTTCATCCATTTTAGTTTTTGAGAATCAAATAATGCAGGTGATTTTGATAAACGAGCTGCATCAAACATTTTGATAAACTCATCTTGAGAGAAGATTTCTTCTTCCCCTACTGGTGACCAACCTAGTAATGCAATAAAGTTAAAGATTGCTTCTGGAAGATATCCAAGCTCTTTATATTGCTCAATAAATTGAATAATAGATTCATCACGCTTACTTAACTTTTTACGGCTTTCATTTACAATCAAAGTCATATGACCAAATTGCGGGATATCCCAACCGAAAGCTTCATAAATCATCATTTGTTTTGGCGTGTTTGAAATATGATCATCACCACGAAGTACATGTGTAATCTCCATTAAGTGATCATCTACTGCTACCGCAAAGTTATAAGTTGGAATTCCATCTTTTTTCACGATAACAAAATCACCGAAATCATTTGAATGGAATGCAACCTCATCTTTTACGATATCTTTAAATGTGTAATCACGATCAGCTGGTACACGGAAACGAATACTTGGAATACGTCCCTCAGCTTCAAATTCTTTAACTTGTTCTTCAGTTAAATCACGGTGGTTACCAGCGTAACGAGGTGTTTCACCACGAGCAATTTGCCCTTCACGCTCTGCTTCTAGCTCTTCTTCTGTCATATAACATTTGTAAGCTAAACCACGCTCTAATAAATCTACATATAATTTTTTATAAATATCTAAACGCTCTGTTTGACGATACGGCCCAAATTCACCACCAACATCAACACCTTCATCCCAGTCCATACCGAGCCACTTCAAGTATTTTAATTGGCTTTCCTCTCCACCAGCAACATTACGTTTTACATCAGTATCTTCAATACGAATAATAAACTTACCATCTTGATGACGAGCAAATAAATAATTAAATAATGCCGTACGCGCATTTCCGATATGTAAGTGTCCTGTTGGACTTGGCGCATAGCGCACTCTCACTTGCTTTTCCATAATTGGTACACCTTCCATTCTTAATGTCAACACATTCTATAATTGTACACCAAAAAAATGTGATTATCCATCTTACGAATTAAAAACCATTATTTTTTCTGTAATAATACAACTGCTTGAGAAGCAATCCCTTCTTCTCTACCTGTAAATCCTAATTTTTCTGTTGTTGTTGCCTTTACATTAATATTGTCAATAGACGTTTCTAATAGTTCACTAATACGTTTACGCATACTTTCGATATGCGGTGCCATTTTTGGCTTTTGAGCAATAATTGTACAATCTAGATTTCCTAACTCATAACCTTGTTCACGCACAAATTCCCAAACTTTTTGTAACAATATAGCTGAATCTGCATCTTTAAAGGCAGGATCTGTATCAGGAAAATGCTTCCCAATATCTCCTGCTGCAATTGCTCCTAAACATGCGTCAGCAATCGTATGTAACAATACATCCGCATCCGAGTGACCAATTAACCCTTTCTCATGAGGAATTGTAATTCCGCCGATAATTAATGGTCTACCTTCCGCAAATTCATGTACATCAAAACCTTGTCCAATTCGAAACATTCTTTACATCCTCCTCAAGCTAAACTACTGAGCTTTATGATTCTATATTATATCGCTATCCCTATAAAGAAAAGCCCGGCCGTTGCCGAGCTTTTCTTTACTATAATGTCATCACTACTATTTCTTATGAACATGAAGGAAACTTTCAGCAATTAGTAAATCCTCTGGAGTCGTCACTTTAATATTATAATAACTCCCATCCACTACGCCTACTTGCTTCCCAATACGTTCTACGAGACTTGCATCATCTGTACCAAGAAAACAGCCCTGCTTTGCACCTCTATGAGCTTCTAATAAAAGAGGAACAGAGAATCCTTGCGGCGTTTGGACAGCTTTAAGCTGAGAACGTTCTATCGTTTCAACAACAACACCCTGTTCTACTTTCTTAACTGTATCCTTCACTGGCACTGCACAAATGGAAGCGCCATGTTTTTCCGCTGCAGTTAATACATCTTGAATCATTTTATTCGTTACGAACGGGCGAGCACCATCGTGCACGAGAACATATTCAACTCCGACCACATGATGTAGCGCATTATACACGCTATCTTGTCTTTCAGCTCCGCCCTGAATAAATTGTACCGGTTTTCCAACTGGGTACTTCTGCATTAACTCCTCAAAATAAGGACGTTCCTCTTCATTAATTGCCATAATAATACTTTTACATGCTTTATCTTTTTCAAAAGCACGTAATGTATGCACAATGATCGGTACTTCATTTATAAGTAAGAACAACTTATTTTTGCCAGCACCCATCCGTTTTCCTTGACCCGCTGCTGGAATAATTAATGTATACATATTAATAATCCTCTACTTATAATGCTTTTTCTAATAATTTACGTTTTGCGAAAATCATACGACCAGCCGATGTTTGCAACACACTTGTAACAAGCACATTGAGTTGTGAACCGACAAATTCTCGACCATCTTCTACTACAATCATCGTACCATCATCTAAATATGCAACACCTTGATTTTGCTCTTTACCATCTTTTACAACATAAACACTTAATTCTTCACCAGGGAGTACAACTGGTTTAATTGCATTTGCTAAATCGTTAATGTTTAACACTGTTACTCCTTGTAATTCAGAAACTTTGTTTAAGTTGAAATCATTTGTTACAACAGTTCCACCAGTGATTTTCGCTAACTTTACAAGCTTGCTATCCACTTCTTGGATATCCTCGAAATCACCTTCATAAATTTCTACCGGAATCGGCATCTCTTTTTGAATACGATTTAAAATGTCTAATCCTCTGCGGCCACGATTACGTTTTAAAGCATCGGAAGAATCAGCAATATGCTGTAGCTCTTCTAATACGAATTGAGGAATCACAATGGTTCCTTCTAAAAACTTCGTTTGGCAAATATCTGCAATACGTCCGTCAATAATTACACTCGTATCGAGAATCTTCCAATGAGCTGTAGATTTTTCTACTTCTCCCTCGACCTCTTCGTTCTCACTGTTGTTCTTTTTCTTACCGCCACGTTGTGGTAATGTAAATAAACCCAGTAATTCATTTCTCTTTTTAAACCCTACTTGGAATCCTAAATACCCAAGTAAAAGGGTAAAGAACACTTGTAATACTGTACTAATGACTGGGATTGTAAATTCACGAATTGGTATCAAAATTAAATATGCAACAATAAGACCAGAAATTAACCCTAGAGTACCGAATAAAACATCCGCTACAGGCGCCTTTACAAGTGCCTCCTCAATATGCTTAATAAGTTGAACAATATAATCCACAAGCCAAAATGTGGTTAAAAATAAAATAATTGCACCAATAATCGCGCGAACATACGATCCCTCTAGCCATGGAACAGCACCGATGTCCATTACATTAATAACTTTTGGGATTAAGAAAATCCCTAACGCTCCTCCAATCACTAAAAAGAAGAGCTGTACTATCCGTTTTAACATCCAACCACCTCCTACTCATTATTAACCATTGTTTTGCTAATCAAAACGCCGAATGCAAAAGCGGACGTGTTTTTTTTGTAAATAGTTTTATTTACCAATATACCATATCATATACCAAAAATGTTCTAGTGTCGTTATATTATGGAATCAATGTAATATTCTTAATTGTGTCTACTCATATAGAGATGCTCTTGAATTCTTTTTAGACCCTCTCGTATTTTCTTCGCTCTAACTTCCCCAATTCCTTCCACATCATCCAATTCATTAATAGTCGCACGACAAACACCTTGCAATGTTTTAAATCGATTAATTAAATTTTCAATGATAAGTGGCGGAACACGAGAAATTTTGCTTGTGATTCGGTATCCTCTAGGCGTCACACTTTCTTCCAAACTCATTTGCCCTGGATAGCCAAGCAATTTAACTAAATCGCTATCCTCTAAAAGCTGTGTATTTGCAAGATCTTGTAACTTTTTCAAAATTTGATGATGGTCTTGTGTTTTTTCTTGATAATAATCTTTAATTAATAACGCTGCCTCTGCCTCTAAATCAGCTAGTAATTCTGTCAGTTGCAGACGAATTAACCTACCTTCTGTTCCTAACTCATGAATATAGCTCAATATTTCATTTTTAATACGCAGTACCATTTCAACGCTATGTAAAACATGAACCACCTCGGACATTGTAACGACCTCTTCAAATTCTAGAATTCCCAAATTCGTAATACCATCATTCCATACAGCCTTATATTTTTCTAACGTTTGAATAGCTTGATTTGCCTTTGTTAAAATAACCCCTATATCTTTTAGTGTATAACGCAAATTCCCTTGATATAGGGTAATTACGTTACGTCTTTGTGAAATAGCCACAACAAGGCTACCTGTTTGCTTTGCTACACGCTCTGCCGTTCGGTGACGCATACCCGTTTCAATAGAATCAATAGATGACTCTGGAACTAGCTGTGCGTTCGCAATTAAAATTTTACTTCCAGTTTCATTTAAAATAAGTGCCCCATCCATTTTTGCTAATTCATATAAACTGGCAGGAGAGAATGCACAATTAATATGAAAACCTCCATCAACAATACTTTTAATCTGCTCATTATATCCAAGAACAATTAATCCCCCTGTTTGTGCGCGAAGTACATTATCTATCCCTTCGCGCAGTGGTGTTCCTGGAGCAACGAGCTGTAAAATATTAATCATACTTTTAACACGTTGCTTGTTTTCTTCCATAGCCTAGCCTCCTAATGTCAAACGAAGCGCTTCCCCTAAATTAGATACACCTACTACCTCAATCCCATCCGGAATTGTCCATCCTCCTAAATTTTTTCTAGGGATAATAGCGCGTTGAAATCCTAATTTGGCTGCTTCTTGTACACGTTGTTCAATTCTTGATACTCTTCTTATTTCTCCAGTTAGTCCTACTTCTCCTATTACCGCATCGGTTGGTGCAGTGGGTTTATCTCTGAAACTTGAAGCTATACTTAAAGCCACAGCCAAATCAATTGCTGGTTCATCTAATTTCAAACCACCTGCTACTTTTAAATATGCATCTTGATTTTGCAATAATAAACCTGTTCTTTTTTCTAATACTGCCATAATAAGCGATACACGGTTATGGTCTATTCCCGTCGCCATTCTTCGAGGATTTCCAAAACTAGTAGGGGAGATTAATGCTTGTATTTCTACTAAAACCGGTCTTGTTCCTTCCATTGAGGCAACCACTGTTGATCCTGCGACCCCGACTGGCCTTTCCTCAAGGAAAATTTCCGAAGGATTTAAGACTTCTGCAAGACCAAGCTCTTTCATTTCAAAAATACCCATTTCATTCGTAGAACCAAAACGATTCTTCACAGCTCGCAAAATACGATATGTATGATGACGGTCTCCTTCAAAGTAAAGAACTGCATCGACCATATGTTCTAACATACGGGGTCCTGCAATTGCCCCTTCTTTTGTCACATGCCCGACGATAAAAATAGGGATCCCTTTCGTTTTTGCGAGTTTCATTAATTCTGCTGTACATTCACGTACTTGTGCCACACTTCCAGGAGCTGACGTCACTTCAGGTAAATGTATCGTTTGAATAGAGTCAATAACAACAAAAGCTGGATTCATCTCTTCAATATGTGCTGCAATTCGCTGTAAGTCAGTCTCTGCTACAACAAATAGATTACTACCCTTTACATGCAAACGATCTGCACGAAGTTTAATCTGCTTTGCTGACTCCTCTCCTGATATGTATAGTACATCATATGAAGAATCTGCTAATTGCGATGAAATCTGTAATAGCAATGTTGATTTTCCAATCCCAGGATCTCCACCAATAAGTACTAAGGATCCATCTACAATCCCGCCACCAAGTACACGGTTAAACTCTTGAAATTTTGTTTCAATACGCGCCTCAGATTTTGTTTCTACTTCTGTTAAGCGTCTTGGTTTTGTTACTTCTGATTGAATCGCATTTGCATAATTAAGGCGCCTTGATGATACAACCGGTTCCATCTCTTCAACAAGTGTATTCCATTGACCACATCCAGGGCATTTTCCCATATATTTTGGTGACTGATAACCACACTCTTGACATGTAAATTTTGTTTTCTTTTTAGCCATATCTTTTTATAGTTCACTTCACTTTCATCTATAAACGTTTATCCTTCTCGTACAAGAAAGAGGGCTATCGCGTAGCCCTCTTTGTTTGTCTATACTTATTTTACCTTTTCCGCACTATGAATGACAAATGATTCTCCTTCTACATCAAAGATAACTTTTTGTCCTTTCTCAATAGCGCCTTTTAACAGTTCTTCTGATAGTCTATCTTCCACATGTTTTTGAATTGCCCTACGAAGCGGACGAGCACCGTACTCACGATCAAATCCTTTATCAGCAATTGCTGAAATCGCCCCTTCTGTTAAGTGTAATTCAATTTCTTGTTCTTTCAAGCGATTGACTAATTGATTAACCATAAGTGTTACAATCTCTTGAATATGTTTTTTCTCAAGCATATGGAATACGATAATTTCATCAATACGGTTTAAGAATTCTGGACGAAATGCCTTTTTCAGTTCATCCATTACTTTACCTTTCATATCTGAATAATCGCGGCTCTCATCTTGTACGTTAAATCCAAGATGTTTATTACGTTTTAACGCCTCTGCACCAACGTTAGATGTCATAATAACAATTGTATTACGGAAATCAACTGTACGTCCTTTAGAATCTGTTAAACGACCATCTTCTAATACTTGTAGTAAGATATTAAACACATCAGGATGAGCTTTCTCTACTTCATCTAATAGGACAACTGAATACGGCTTACGACGAACCTTCTCTGTTAATTGTCCTCCTTCTTCATATCCAACATATCCTGGAGGTGATCCAACTAAACGAGAAGTAGAGTGCTTTTCCATGTACTCAGACATATCGATGCGGATCATTGCATCCTCATCACCGAACATAGATTCTGCTAACGCCCTTGCTAGTTCCGTTTTCCCTACACCAGTCGGTCCTAAGAAAATAAATGAGCCAATTGGACGTTTCGGATCTTTTAATCCCGCTCTCGCACGGCGAACAGCTTTTGCCACAGCTACGACTGCTTCATCCTGCCCAATTAAACGATCGTGTAAAATTGATTCTAAGTTTAATAATTTATCTGTCTCTGTTTGTGCAAGTTTAGAAACCGGAATACGTGTCCATGTGGAAACGACATTTGCAATATCTTCTACTGTTACTTCTGAGTTTTCTTTTCCTTGCTGTTCTTTCCACTGACGCTTTGTATCTTCTAACTTTTCACGTAAACGTTGTTCCATATCACGTAAGGAAGCAGCCTTTTCAAATTCTTGGCTTTGTACAGCTGCATCTTTTTCTTTTCTAATTTCCTCAAGCTTCACTTCAAGCTCTTTTAAGTTTGGCGGTGTTGTATAAGAACGTAAGCGCACTTTTGATGCAGCCTCATCAATTAAATCGATTGCTTTATCAGGTAAGAAACGGTCTGTAATGTAACGATCTGAAAGTTTTACAGCCGCATCGATTGCATCGTCTGTAATAGATACACGGTGATGCGCCTCGTAACGGTCACGTAAACCTTTTAAAATTTGAATTGATTCGTCTAAGTTTGGTTCATCAACATGAATTGGTTGGAAACGTCTTTCTAATGCCGCATCTTTTTCAATATATTTACGATACTCATCTAAAGTTGTTGCACCAATACATTGTAATTCACCACGAGCTAAAGATGGTTTTAAAATATTTGATGCATCGATTGCACCTTCTGCTCCACCTGCACCAATTAATGTATGAAGCTCATCGATAAATAGAATAATGTTTCCAGCTTGACGGATTTCATCCATCACCTTCTTTAAACGATCTTCAAATTCACCGCGATATTTTGTTCCAGCTACAACTGTACCCATATCTAATGTCATAACACGCTTATCTCTTAAAGTTTCAGGAACTTCATTATTTACAATTTGCTGTGCTAATCCTTCCGCAATTGCCGTCTTACCTACACCAGGTTCTCCAATTAATACTGGATTGTTTTTTGTTCTACGGCTTAACACTTCAATTACACGTTGAATTTCTTTACTACGTCCAATAACAGGATCCAAACGATTTTCACGTGCAACGACTGTTAAATCACGTGCTAAACTATCAAGCGTCGGTGTATTTGCATTTGTTGATGAACCGCCTTGGTGGCCAGAACTAGCTTCGTTACTTCCAAGAAGTTGTAACACTTGTTGTCTTGCCTTATTTAGACTTACACCTAAATTATTTAAAACACGTGCCGCTACCCCTTCACCTTCACGGATTAATCCAAGTAAAACATGTTCTGTTCCAACGTAGGAATGACCCAGTTTACGTGCTTCATCCATAGACAACTCAATAACCTTTTTAGCACGAGGTGTGTAATGTACTGTTTGTGAGGCTTCTGTCCCACGCCCGATTAACGCTTCTACCTCTTTTTGAACTTTCTCTGGACTTAATCCAAGGGCAATTAACGCTTTTGCTGCAATTCCTTCACCTTCGCGTACAAGCCCAAGTAAAATATGTTCTGTTCCAATATTATTATGCCCAATGCGAATTGCTTCCTCTTGAGATAAAGCTAATACTTTCTGTGCTCTTTCTGTAAATCTTCCAAACATCATAGAAATCGCCTCCTACTTGCGCTTAGTTTTTTTCAATACGTAATCGCTCACGGATCAAGGTTGCTCTTCGATAATCTCTTTCTTCTGGCCCTAAAGGTCCTCCTGCATATTGTTGTAAAATACCCGGCTGCGTAAGAACCATTAGCTCAGTCAAAATATTTCTCGATATACCTTTTATATAACCTAGATCAATACCAAGTCGTAAATCTGATAAGCAAGTAGCCGCCTCCGCAGATTGAATTAAACGACTGTTTGCTAGTGTGCCATAAGAGCGAAAAACCTTATCTTCAAGTTCAATACTTGAATTTTGTACAATTAATTCTCTAGCCATTTTTTCCTGTTGTATGATTTGTTGAATGACACTCTGTAAATCTACAATAATATCTTCTTCAGATTTCCCTAACGTCATTTGATTTGACACTTGAAATATATTACCTAACGCTTCGCTACCTTCACCGTATATTCCTCTTACTACTAACCCTAATTTTTGAATTACTTGTATAATACGGCTAATTCTTTTCGTTAAAACCAGTCCCGGTAAATGGATCATTACAGAAGCTCTTAATCCTGTACCAACGTTAGTAGGACAACTCGTAATATATCCAAGGGATTCATCAAAAGCATATTCAACCTCTTCCTCAATCCAATTATCTATTTGATTGGCACTTTGAAGCGCCTCTGATAACTGCAATCCTGAAAATAGGCACTGAATCCTAATATGATCTTCTTCATTAAGCATAACACTAATATGTTCACTTTCTGACAATAGACATGCTCCATATTCTGTTCCTGCAAGGTTGGGACTAATTAAATGCTTTTCGACCAAAACCCTCCTTTGAAGAGGAGTTAATTCATTCATTTTTAATAGTTCAAACTCTCCAAAAGGTTCTACTGTTTTATTTATAAATTCCTTTTTAAATAATTCATGAATCTGTTTAGCTTCTTCTTCGCTTTGCATAGTAGAGAATTGATATTTTTTAAAATTACGAGCCAAACGAATTCGACTACTTAAAACAATATCAGAATCAGGGCCATCCCCCTTCATCCATGGACTAATCGCTTCATTCATAATTTTGTCCAGTGACATAGAACTATTCCCCCTCTCTATGCTCACTAAGCTGATTTTCAAGACCTCGAATTTTATCCCTTACTTCAGCGGCTTTCTCAAATTCCTCTTTCTGTACGTATTGTTTCAGAATGAGTTTTAGTTCATCTAATTCTTTCTTTAAGTGAATATTTCCTTCTATACGTTCTGGAATTTTTCCACAATGATCTGTATGCCCACCGTGAAGACGTTTTAACAACGGCTTTAAATGCTCCTTAAATGTATCGTAACAAGAAGCACATCCAAAGCGTCCCACTTTTGTAAATTGCTCATATGTCATCTTACAATCTGGACATCTTAGTGTATTTGTATTCGAAAATCCATTTTTTCCTTCTTCAAACATTGTTGATTCACCGTGTAATAACCCAGCAAATAAATCATGGAATGAAAAGTTAGACTGCGATGATTGAAAGAAAGACGTATAGCCACTTTGTTCTGCACATTGCTCACAAAGATGAACTTCCGCCTTCTTTTCGTTGATTACTTTTGTATAATGTAAAGTTGCTGGTCTTATATTACAGTTTTGACAAGTCATCACTATCCCACCTTTACAACAGGAACGATCTATCTCATGGTTCTTTTCATACATTACTAGATTGTTCACTTTTCTTAATCCGTTTAGATAAAAGTGCATGTTCTTTTTTCAAAACCTCTACAATATTCAACTGCCTTATCTTAGTTATCATTCTTTTACAAAAGCTATATTTATTTGTATTTCAGTGTTCTTAACATTGCGCATAATATTCGAGCCCTAAGTTCATCCCGAGAAGGAACATCCATTGATAATACAGAACGATCTAGTACGCTTAACATAAGTTTTGCTTCACGATTTGTTATGATTCCCTCTTCTATTAAACGTATAATCATACTCTCTGCATTCCCTTGCGCAACGCTATGATCAATCATATGAAGCATTTGATCAATAATGTCTATATCGTCATGCAGTTTGACTTTTATAATGCGAATGTAACCTCCTCCACCACGTTTACTTTCTACTACAAATCCTCTTTCTAACGTAAAACGGGTATTGATTACATAATTGATTTGAGATGGTACGCACTCGAATCGATCCGCAATCTCATTTCTTTTGATTTCAATCACATTATTATTGCTTAAGTCAATAACTTGCTTTAGATATTTCTCAATGATATCAGATATATTTCTCATTTATCCGCCACCTTTATTGACTTTGACTATCTTTGACTTTAATTATATACGTATTAATAATATTTGCAACTCTTTTGCTTATTCACTATCCTAGCCACATTTCCCTGTATTTAATCAAAATAATAATTCTTTAAACACATTTTTTGATTACTATAGATTATAAAAGAAAACACGAAAAAACACGAGTCAAATGA
>NZ_NULR01000013.1 GCF_002577405.1 Bacillus cereus
CAAATGCCAAATATGATGCCGATCATGGATAATAATCAACCACCAAACATGATGCCATATCAAATGCCGTATCAACAGCCTATGATGCCGCCGAATCCATATTATCAACAACAAAATCCGTACTATAATATGCCATATCAGCAAGGAGCACCATTTGGGCCGCAATATACGTCTATGCCAAATCCAAATATGATGCCAATGGATAATAATATGCCGCCACTCGTGCAAGGTGAAGAAGACTGTGGATGCGGAGGAGAGAGTAGGTTATATAGTCCGCAACCTGGAGGGCCACAATACGCGAATCCTTTATATTATCAACCAACTCAGTCAGCATATGCGCCGCAGCCAGGAACGATGTATTACCAACCAGATCCACCAAATGTATTTGGCGAGCCAGTTTCAGAAGAAGAGGAAGAGGACAAAGAAGAAGTTTAAAAAAGGTGGGATTATTCCCGCCTTTTTTGTATTCATGTTAACTAAGACAATAAAGGTTTGTATTAAGTGTTAGAAAATTCCTAGTGAAATATTAACAGTGTAAAAAACCACTCTGTTACTCATCATAAGAGGGAGCTTTTCAGAAGAGAAGTTCATCCTAACAGAGGGGGTTTTTGTATTGAATACGAAAGTAAAAGTGATTGCTGCTTCTTTGTTAGTTACCAGTGCGTTAGCTGCATGTGGTACACCAAAAGATAACAATGCAATGGATGGACGCAACTACAATTACGAACATACATCTTATAATGATCGCGATAATGTAACGCGTAACGACCGTTATAATACAGATTATGTAACATATAAAAATGGTCGTAACGATACAGGATATAATTATTATCGTGATGTAAACTATAACGGGCAAATTGCGAATCCGTATCCAACTCGTAATATTACGACGAATAATTCATACACTAACAATGATGGTAAAACTGCAGAAAAAATTACGAATCGTGTGAAGGGTATGAATAACGTAGACCGCGTGTCTACAGTTGTATATGGAAACGATGTAGCAATTGCGGTAAAGCCACGTAATACAGTGACAAATGAAACAGCGATGGCGAACGAAATTCGTCAAGCTGTTGCAAATGAAGTTGGAAACAGAAATGTATATGTTTCTGTAAGAAATGACATGTTTACTCGTGTCGATGCAATGAGTATGCGTTTGCGTAACGGTACAGTTACAAACGACATTAATCGTGACATAGCGAATATGTTCAAAGACATTCGTTACGGTTTAACTGGTACAGTACGATAGGAAAACAAAAGAGGAAGGGATATCCCTTCCTCTTTATTCATCGTGGTCTTGTAAACGACGCTTTTTAATAAAATAACTAATGGAATAAGAAACTAAAAAGCATATGAAGAGAATACTACCTGTTAGAATAGCTTCAAATAGAGGTCTTTCTGGACTGAAAATAATATAAATAATAGCCATAATCATTCCCACAATAAAAGAGCGTAAAACAAGTTTGTAATAAGGAGTTAACTGTATTTCCTTTTCGCCTTCTTCAACATCGATAGAAATGCTTAACTGTAAATAACTAAGTACAATACTTGTAAGAATAAATAATAACCATAATGGAGATTTCGTAATTTGATCCATTCCTTCCGCGAATCCGATATAACCCAAAATACCGATTATACCAATGGATTGAAAAAGAAAAGCAATACGTATGTTTTTTAACGTTTGCAGTATAAGACGTTCATCCTTTATTTTCTTCACAATATCCATCCCCTGTTTATTATGATTTTGCTTTCATAATAATTGTAACATATATATTGCATTTATCAATTTATAATTTACATAAATTGTATTTGGATGAAAGAGGAAAAAATTTTTTTAGAAATATGTTGCGCTCATACTCTATTAATGTTATATTAGCAAAGCGATGAGCTAATTTACGTAAGACGAGAGATATGCTTAAGTGCTAAACACGCGAATGTGGTCGCCTGGTCTCTCGCCGTAAACGCATCAAGACGCCTGCTTTGCAGGCGTCTTTCATTTTATATGAATGTAAAGAGAAGACTGGAGTAATCCAAGCTTCTCTTTTTTGTTTGTTTTAAAGTCAGAAAATATTGAACTCTATAAATCTTAATGGGAGCAATCTATGAATTAGGGATAAAACCCCCATTTCCGGAAAAGCTACAAATGAAAGTATGATCTTGCCTAAAAGAGGTGAACGGAAATGAAATGGATACTGATTGCAGTACAAGCTTTCGTGATGATGTTTTGTTTAGTTTATGAAACGAATGTGAGGGCAGAAGGGCCAGTACCAGAAGTAACAGAGAAAGAACCTCAAGTTACAATTTTATTAGAGCGTATGTATGTTGATGGAGAAGTAAGTGAAGAAATATTTACAGAAAAAGTAGCGAATTTAGAAAAGTTTTTACAGCAATATAAAGAATGGCAACTCGTTGATCGTGATGATGTGCAAATTGTATTACAAAAGAAAGTTGATGATATTTCTCCTTTATTAAAAACGAGCGGTTACTTCGGTGTTTCAGAGGAAGGGATATTACAAATTTTCAAAGGAGTGCCGAAAAGCGATAACGCAATTCATTCCTTCTTTCAAATTGATATGAAAAAGCTTGAGAGTTATGATCGTGCGAAACTAAAGCGTGGTATTCGTATTAAATCAAAAGAAGGTTTTGTGAAGACGATTGAAAAAATGAAACAATACGCAGTGCAAAATAAGAAAAAAAGCAGCTCATGGTGAGCTGCTTTTTCTTATTTATTCTTAGCTAAAATTTCTTTTGCGATTTCATCAATTAGCATATCTTTTCCGATTGGATTGAATGCTTTCGTATTGAAGACTTCGTTCGATACTTCATATACGTGATTGTTTTTTACTGCTTTATTATCTTTCCAAACGGCGCTGTTTTTATAGTCTTCGTATACTTTATCAGCTTCTCCGCCGAAGTTTACAACGAACATTTGGTCAGGTTGGAATGCAACAAGGCCTTCTAGTGATACTTGTGCCATCGTTTGTTTTAAATCTGTACCTTTTGTTGCTGGAAGTTTTAAATCGTTAAAGAGTATGTCACCATATCCGAAGCTACCGTATACACGGAAGTTTTGTGGTGTTACTGCAACGAACATAAAGTTCTCATCTTTTGTTTTTTCTTTAATTTTCTTAGATAAAGAGTCGGCCTTTTTATCGTAGTCTGCAATCCATTTGTCAGCTTTCTTCTCTTCGTCAAATAGCTTACCTACTTCTTTAAACTTACCGCGCCAGTCTTCTAAGTTTGTTTCTAGAACAACTGTCGGTGCAACCTTTTCTAATTGATCATAAATTTTTAATTGACGGTTATTTAAAATAATTAAGTCTGGTTTTAAAGCTGTGACAGCTTCTAGGTCAACTTTAGGTGCCCAGTACCAGCCAACTGCTTTTACTCCGTCTAGCTTTTCTGTTAAGTGATTTTGAATTTTATCTTTATACGTATTTGCCGTACCAACAGGTTTATGTCCAAGAAGTAATAATTCTTCTGTTGATCCAGATAAGTCTACAATTCTCTTTGGATTTACTGGAATTGTAGTTTCTCCTTTAGCATGTTTTACAACTTTTGTTTTCGGTTGTTCTTTTGCTTTTGATTCTTCTTTTTTGGAAGAACAGCCAACGATAGAAAGAACGACTAGCATGATAGTAAATAAAATAAATAATTTGCGTTTCATCCCTATGTAACCCCTTTAATTAATATTGATAATCATTATCGACTTCTGTATATTAAGGGGCTTTATACTTTCTGTCAATGGAAAATAACAGAAGTTTTATATGGAGAACATTTGTTGGGGCAGTCTCGCTTTTCTATCATTAAATATGTTAAAATGGAATACATGATTTAAGAGGGAGAGATCGTATTTTGTTTGAATATGTTACAGGTTACGTGGAGTATGTAGGACCGGAATATGTCGTAATTGACCATAATGGAATTGGTTATCAAATTTTCACACCGAATCCGTATGTATTTCAAAGAAGTAAGCAAGAAATCCGTGTCTATACATATCATTATGTGAGAGAAGATATTATGGCACTTTACGGGTTTAAAACACGTGAAGAGCGTTTATTATTTACAAAGTTGTTAGGTGTGTCTGGCATTGGGCCAAAAGGCGCTCTTGCAATTTTAGCTTCTGGTCAAACAGGACAGGTCGTTCAAGCGATTGAACATGAAGATGAGAAGTTTTTAGTGAAGTTCCCGGGCGTCGGAAAGAAAACAGCGCGCCAAATGATTTTAGATTTAAAAGGAAAACTAGCAGATGTCGTACCAGATGCATTTGTTGATTTATTCTCAGATGCAGAACGTTTTGATGAGAAGAAAGGTTCATCAGCTGAGCTTGATGAGGCGCTGGAAGCTCTGCGTGCACTTGGATATGCAGAACGAGAAGTTTCTCGCGTTGTACCAGAGTTATTAAAAGAATCATTAACGACGGATCAGTATATTAAAAAGGCACTTAGTCTTTTACTAAATGGTAAGAGGTGAGTATAATGGACGAACGTCTCCTTTCAGGGGAATCTGGATACGAAGATGCGGATTTAGAGTATTCACTACGGCCACAGACGCTCCGTCAGTATATTGGCCAAGATAAAGCGAAACATAATTTAGAAGTGTTTATTGAGGCGGCGAAAATGCGTGAAGAAACGTTAGATCACGTACTTTTATATGGGCCACCTGGACTTGGTAAAACGACGCTCGCGAATATCATTGCCAATGAAATGGGCGTTAACATTCGAACGACGTCAGGTCCCGCAATTGAAAGACCAGGAGATTTAGCAGCGGTATTAACAGCACTTCAGCCTGGGGATGTATTATTTATTGATGAAATTCATCGTTTGCATAGATCAATTGAAGAAGTACTATATCCTGCGATGGAAGACTTTTGCCTTGATATCGTAATTGGAAAAGGACCGTCGGCACGTTCTGTACGATTAGACTTACCTCCATTTACATTAGTTGGAGCAACGACGCGTGCGGGGGCATTGTCAGCGCCGCTTCGTGACCGTTTCGGTGTACTTTCACGATTAGAGTATTACACAGTAGATCAGCTCTCTGCGATTGTTGAACGTACAGCAGAAGTATTTGAAGTTGAAATTGACTCGTTAGCTGCACTAGAAATTGCAAGACGTGCTCGTGGTACACCTCGTATTGCAAATCGTCTATTACGACGTGTACGTGATTTTGCACAAGTTCGTGGTAACGGAACGATTACAATGGAAATTACGCAAATGGCGTTAGAACTATTGCAAGTAGATAAATTAGGACTTGATCATATCGATCATAAATTATTGCTAGGTATTATTGAAAAGTTCCGTGGTGGTCCAGTTGGATTAGAAACGGTTTCGGCAACAATTGGAGAAGAATCTCATACGATTGAAGATGTGTATGAGCCGTATTTATTACAAATTGGCTTTTTACAACGAACGCCAAGGGGCCGAATTGTAACGCCACTTGCATATGAACATTTCGGAATGGAAATGCCAAAAGTATGACGGAGATGCCAAAGCTCCTTATTACAGCGGGTGTTTTACTTATTGTTGTTGGTCTAGCTTGGAAGTTCATTGGAAGGCTTCCAGGCGATATTTTTGTGAAAAAAGGTAACGTTACCTTTTATTTTCCTATCATCACATGTATTGTTTTAAGTATTGCATTATCTTTTATTATGTATATAATAAATCGATTCAAATAAGAAATAGGTGGATACAGTTATGGATATTAATCTGTTTGATTTTCATTTACCAGAAGAACTTATTGCACAAGTCCCGCTAGAGGAGCGTGAAACATCAAGGTTAATGGTGTTAGACCGTGAAACCGGTGATATTGAGCATAAACATTTTACGGACATTCTTTCTTACTTACATGAGGGGGATTGCTTAGTTTTAAACGAAACAAAAGTTATGCCTGCTCGCTTACACGGTGTGAAAGAGGATACAGGCGCACATATCGAAGTGCTTCTTTTAAAACAAGAGGATGGAGATAAGTGGGAAACGCTTGTAAAGCCAGCGAAACGTGTAAAAGAAGGAACTGTCATCTCTTTTGGTGAAGGAAAGCTAAAAGCAACTTGCACTGGAACAGCAGACCAAGGTGGACGTCAACTTGAATTTTCATATGACGGCATCTTTTATGAAATTTTAGACGAGCTTGGAGAAATGCCACTTCCGCCGTATATTAAAGAGACGTTGGAAGATCGCGATCGTTATCAAACGGTATATGCGAAAGAAATCGGTTCAGCAGCAGCACCGACAGCGGGGCTTCACTTTACAGAAGAGTTACTTGAGAAGTTAAAGCAAAAAGGCGTTCAGTTAGCATTTATTACACTTCACGTAGGGCTTGGAACATTTAGACCAGTTTCTGCAGACACGATTGAAGAACACCATATGCACGCAGAATATTACCATATGTCTGAAGAGACAGCGGCATTATTAAATCGCGTAAAAGAGAATGGTGGACGTATTATTACAGTAGGTACGACATCAACTCGTACGTTAGAAACAATTGCGACAGATCATGACGGTAAGCTTTGCGCTGCTTCTGGATGGACAGATATTTTTATGTACCCAGGTTATGAATTTAAAGCAATTGATGGTTTAATTACAAATTTCCATTTGCCGAAATCAACATTAATTATGCTTGTAAGTGCATTTGCAAATAGAGATAATGTACTTCATGCTTATAATGAAGCAGTAAAAGAAAAATATCGTTTCTTTAGCTTTGGTGATGCGATGTTCGTTGCATCTCACGCTAAAATAAGAAACAAATAAAAGGAGTAAATTATGACAGCAATTCGTTATGAATTTATTAAAACTTGTAAACAAACGGGCGCGCGTTTAGGCCGAGTACATACGCCGCACGGTTCATTTGATACACCAACATTTATGCCAGTTGGTACGCTTGCAACAGTTAAAACGATGTCACCAGAAGAATTAAAAGCAATGGATTCTGGCATTATTTTAAGTAATACGTATCATTTATGGCTGCGTCCTGGTCACGAAATTATTCGTGAAGCAGGCGGTTTGCATAAATTTATGAACTGGGATCGTGCAATCTTAACGGACTCTGGTGGTTTCCAAGTATTCAGTTTAAGTGACTTCCGCCGTATTGAAGAGGAAGGCGTCCACTTCCGTAACCACTTAAATGGAGATAAATTATTCTTATCACCAGAAAAAGCGATGGAAATACAAAATGCATTAGGTTCAGATATTATGATGGCATTTGACGAGTGTCCACCGTTCCCTGCTACTTTTGAATACATGAAAAAGTCTGTAGAACGTACGAGCCGCTGGGCAGAGCGTTGTCTAAAGGCGCATGAGCGTCCACAAGACCAAGGTTTATTCGGTATTGTACAGGGCGGAGAGTTTGAAGAGCTTCGTCGTCAAAGTGCGAAAGATCTTGTTTCAATGGACTTCCCTGGTTACGCTGTAGGTGGTTTATCTGTTGGAGAGCCAAAAGATATTATGAACCGTGTACTTGAGTTCACAACACCACTTCTTCCAGATAATAAACCACGTTACTTAATGGGGGTAGGTTCTCCTGACTCGTTAATTGATGGTGCAATTCGTGGTATTGATATGTTTGACTGCGTACTTCCAACTCGTATCGCTCGAAATGGTACATGTATGACAAGTGAAGGTCGTTTAGTTGTGAAAAATGCAAAATTCGCTAGAGACTTCGGTCCACTTGATCCAAACTGTGATTGCTACACATGCAAAAATTACTCTCGTGCGTACATTCGTCACTTAATGAAATGTGATGAAACATTCGGAATTCGTTTAACATCTTATCACAACCTTCATTTTCTGTTAAACTTAATGGAGCAGGTGAGACAAGCTATTCGTGAAGACCGTCTTGGCGATTTCCGTGAAGAATTCTTTGAACAGTATGGCTTTAATAAACCGAATGCTAAAAACTTTTAATACATAATTTAAAAGGAGGAACAAAAAATGAATGCAGGTATGATGAATATCGTTATGATTGTTGCGATGTTTGCGATTTTCTATTTCTTATTAATTCGCCCGCAACAAAAGCGTCAAAAAGCAGTTGCTCAAATGCAAAATGAGTTAAAAAAAGGTGATGCTATCGTAACAATCGGTGGTTTACACGGTACAATCGAATCAGTAGACGAAACTAAAATTGTTGTTAAATCTGGTGGTTCACACTTAACTTTCGATCGCAATGCGATTCGTGAAGTTGTGAAAAACTAATGATGAAGGCCCTGCATGAAATATGCAGGGCCTTTTTTAGTTATTTTGCTTTGACATATTTACACCAAAAATACCTCCAAGTGTACTCGTGCCCATTAATGCTAATTGGTAAAGTAACTGTGAGTCCGATAAAGTTTGAGAGAAGCCTAAATAGTTAACGAGGAAAACAAGAATAGCAAATGTGAGGCCTGTTGTGAAGCCTACAAGCCAACCTTTTCCTTGCGCCTTTTTACCGGCAATAAATCCGGACATAAGCGTAGATAGAAGTGCGAGTATAAAAATAGTAACTGTCAATGATCCTTCATTGATATTTGTAAATTTTAATAAAAGAGCCATGATCATACTTATAATAGATGCGAGGATTAATAAGGTAATTATACCGAATCCAATTGCAGTTGATAATTTTTTCGTTCCATCCATTATACATTCCCCCTTTTTAATACAAGCATATTGTCTTTTTGCCCAAGTTAGACTAGTTTCTTTTTAGTCGGAGAACCTATAAGTAAAAAAAGGAGATGTTGAAATGGAATGGGTATCCATAATTGGTCGGACGATGCTTTTGTATGTCATCATATTAATTATTTTTCGCTTGATGGGAAAACGTGAAATAGGAGAATTAAGTGTATTAGATTTAGTCGTATTTATTATGCTCGGTGAAATGGCTGTTGTTGCCATTGAAAATACAGATAAATCCCTTTTACATCAATTAGTTCCGATGACTTTTCTTATGTGCATACAAATTGTTTTGTCAGTTATTTCTTTAAAGTTTCAACGATTTCGGCATTTAATAGAAGGGGAGCCAGCTATTCTTATAAATGCGGGGAAAATTGATGAAAAAAAGATGAGGAAGCAGCGCTATAATATAGATGATTTAATGATGCAACTAAGGGAGCAAGGGGTCGGAGATGTGCGGGATGTGGAATATGCTATTTTAGAACCGTCAGGGAAGTTATCTATTTTTCAAAAACAAAAAAGTAAAAAGAGTAAAAATGATACGCCAATTTTTACACTCCCATTAATTATTGATGGAGAAATTCAATTTAATCATTTGCAAATGATTGAACATACAGATGAATGGCTCATTGGAAAATTAAAAAACTTAGGTTATAACGATATAACACAAATTTTATACTGCAGCTTTCAAAACGGCCAATTTTTTGTTGATTCGAAAGAAAACTAGAGGCTTACCGTATTAAATAGTAAGCCTATTTACTTCAAAAATGAAAGTTTCCGAATGATAGGGAGGCGACTCAACTCTTCTTTTCGAATGAGTTTGAAAACAAAGAGGAGAAAAATATAAACGATTGTTGTTAAAGTGATTTCCCATAATGTTTGTACGCCAAGTGAACGAGAGAAAATAACATACTTATGAAGGTAAAAACCGAAGGCGCCTGCAATACCGATAGCAAGTCCGCCAAAAATATAGTCTTTTGCATAAATAGTAAATTTAATTTTCTTCAAAACAGTAGCGTAGTGAAGGAATGTTACCGTCACTATATTTGCTGCGATTGCGAGGGCAACCCCCATCATTTGAAAATCTGGCCTTGAAGCTAGTACAAAAATGACGATTAATTTCACGATGGCGCCAATAAAAGTATTCATCATTGCAGCTCGTGCCAAGTTTAAAGCTTGCAAAACAGATGTAAGGGGACTTTGGAAATAATGGAATAGAAAGCAAGGTGCAAGAAGCTGGATGAATGCTGTTGCACTGTCGGATCCGTACATAAGCGTTAAGACGGGTGAAGCAAATACGTATAAAATAACGACTGACCATCCACCAGTGATTAATGAAATTCGAAGTGCTTGTTGTAAACGGTGTTCCACTAATTTGTGTTGTCTTTTTGCCATCGCTTCACTAATTGAAGGGACGAGTGCTGTCGAAAGAGCGTATGTAATAAAGGCAGGTAGTGATAGAAGCGGGAAGGCATAACCGTTCAATATACCGTATTGCTGTGTTGCGACAGAAGCGGCAACCCCGGCAATTGCTAAGCTTTGCATAACGACGATAGGTTCAAAGAAATAGGAAACGGAACCGATTAAACGGCTTCCTGTAGTTGGAAGTGCGATATCCATAAGAGAATAAAATGTATTTTTGCTCTCCTTTACCGTAGTGAAAAAACCAGAGCGTATAGATAAATGTTTTTCGCGCTGGAATAAAGTAAGTAAAAATAATAAAGATGCAACTTCGCCAAGAACGGCTGATAGCATGGCGCCAGCTGCAGCATATTCTACGCCGTAAGGTAAAAATAAACGAATGCATACAGCGATAATTGTAATGCGGACAACTTGTTCTATAACTTGAGCATATGCGCTAGGTTTCATATTTTGTTTCCCTTGGAAATAACCGCGTAAAACAGAGGAAACAGCAATAACAGGAACGACAGGTAAAATGGCCATTAATGGGTAGTACGTTCTTTCATCAGTTAATAATGTTTTCGCTAAAATAGGTGTGAGGAGCATGATCCCAATTGTTAAAATGATACTAATAACGGATGTAACAGCTAAGGAGACAGTTAATATTTTTTTGACTCTTTGTTTATCGTTCACTGCTTCTGCTTCTGCTACAAATTTTGCGATTGCAACAGGAAGGCCAATTTGTGTTAATGTAATTGCTAAAATGAAGGTGGGAACAGCCATCATATAAAGGCCAACGCCTTCTTCTCCTAAAATACGTGCCATTACAATGCGGTTAATAAATCCAAGGATTTTTGTAATAAAGCCAGCTATCATTAAAATAAATGCACCTTTTAAAAAGCTTTGTCTCGTCATGGTCTTCTCCTACCTTCTCAAAATCAGTGGAATGATTTACAATAATTTATATGCACGTATGAGACAAGAATGACAAGCATTTAAGAGAGTGCAGTATTGAGGGTACTCTTGAAAGTGGTTATTGCTGTCCATTAGAGCGGGAATAAAAGCGACTTTTCGTGCTGAAATCAGAAGGAGATGTTATATATGTTGGATAAAGAGGCTTTGGTAGAATCATACCGCGGACAGTTACAAGTCGTTTTAGAAAGTAAAGTAGAAGAGTTTCGAATGTTCGGTTACGACCGGGTGACAGATAATGATATTTGGAAATTCCTCAAGGTGAAAAAGTGGAAAAAAATCGACAGTGATGTTAGGTTATATGAATTAGTAAATGATGTATTAAGAGTAAGTACTAATGAATATATGAATTATTTAACTGTTGAAGCATATCAAGCACCACTTTGGTCGTTTGATGAATATGAAAATAAATAACCGACTGCAATTGGTTTGTTCTTCCTTTTGCAGTATAATGATAGGTATTGATAAAGAGGAAATAATTATGTCAGAGATTCTATGTAAAGGAGGTAGCGAAAAGAAAAATAAATAATAAAAGTATAGGTATTGTGAAGCGCATACCTATACAGCTAGTGGGAACTAGCAAAAAACATGTATTTTACAGAAAGGAAGTCTACTAACTAGGCGTATGCACACGTGCAAAAGTGAATCGTAAAAGATTTATTGAAAGTGTTAGTAGCAGAAAGAGGGTACATATGGCAAAGCGTGGTACAAGAATCGCCGCCTTTTTCCTCATCGTTTTATTAATTGGTGGAGTAATTGGTGCGGCAGGAAAAGACATAGCAAAAGGAATTAGTCTAGGACTAGACCTTCGCGGTGGTTTTGAAATTCTGTATGAAGTAAAACCAGCCAAAGAAGGCGATAAAATTGACAAAGAGGCACTTGTAAGTACAGTAGGTGCTCTTGAAAATCGTGTCAATGTTCTCGGTGTAAGTGAGCCGAACATCCAAATTGAAGGAGAAAATCGAATTCGTGTACAGCTTGCTGGTGTACAAGATCAGCAAAAAGCACGTGAAATGTTATCAACACAAGCGAAATTAACATTCCGTGATGTGAATGACAATCTTCTTATGGACGGAACGGATTTAAAAGGCGGCGGAGCGAAGCAAACATTTGATGAGCAAGGTCGTGCGAGCGTAGGCCTTACACTAAAAAGCGCTGACAAATTCCGTGAAGTAACTGAAAAAATTTCAAAAATGCCACCACCAACGAATTTAATGGTAATTTGGCTTGATTTTGAAGAAGGAAAAGATTCATATAAAGCAGAATCTGAAAAACCGAATCCGAAATTTTTATCAGCAGCAACAGTAAACCAAGTATTTAATCAAGCTGAAGTATCTATCGTAGGTGGAAACTTTACAGTGGAAAGTGCAAAAGAACTTTCATCTTTATTAAATGCAGGTGCACTTCCTGTTGATTTAAAAGAAATGTATTCAACATCTGTTGGAGCGAAATTTGGTCAACAAGCATTAGACCAAACGATTTTCGCTAGTGCGATTGGTATCGCTCTTATTTTCTTATTTATGCTTGTATACTACCGTTTACCAGGACTTGTAGCTGTGATTATGTTAGGGCTATACATTTTTGTTACGCTACTCGTATTTAACTGGATGCACGCGGTTCTTACATTACCAGGTATTGCGGCGTTAGTGCTCGGGGTAGGTATCGCAGTTGATGCGAATATCATTACGTACGAGAGATTGAAGGAAGAACTTAAAATTGGTAAGTCGATGATGTCAGCATTTCGTGCTGGTAACCATCGTTCATTAGCGACAATTTTAGATGCAAACGTTACGACTCTTGCAGCTGCAGGTGTATTATTCGTATATGGTACAAGCTCAGTGCAAGGCTTTGCAACAAGTTTAATTGTAAGTATTTTAGTTGGTTTTGTTACAAATGTATTTGGTACTCGTTTCTTATTAGGATTACTTGTAAAGAGTCGTTATTTTGATAAAAAACCAGGATATTTTGGTGTGAAACAAAAGGATATTATTCCGTTAACAAAAGGTATAGTACATCCACCAACGAAATTTGATCGTATTAACTTCGTAAACATCGGTCATAAATTCCTTATCTTCTCGATTGTAGTTGTAATTGCAGGTGCAATTATACTACCAATTTTCAAATTGAATCTTGGAATTGACTTTGCGAGTGGTACACGTATGGACTTGCAGTCAAAACAAGCACTTACTGTGTCTGATGTTCATAAAGATTTGAAAGAATTGAAAATTGATGTGAAGGAAGAAGATATTGTACCGACTGGGGATGACAATAAAGGATTCGCTGTTCGTACTGTAGGAGTTTTATCAAAAGATGAAATCGCGAAAGCAAAAACATTCTTCAGTGATAAATATGGTACAGAGCCAAACGTAAGTACAGTTTCACCGACAATCGGTAAAGAGATTGCACGAAATGCATTTATCGCAGTACTAATTGCTTCTGCAGTTATCATCTTATACGTAAGTATTCGATTCCGATTTACGTATGCATTATCTGCAGTACTTGCATTATTACATGATGCATTCGTTATGATTGTTATGTTTAGTATTTTGGGGCTAGAGGTAGACTTAACGTTTATTGCTGCGGTATTAACAATCATTGGTTATTCTATTAATGACTCGATTGTTACGTTTGATAGAAACCGTGAGCTATACAAACAGAAAAAACGAGTTCGCGACATAAAAGACCTAGAAGAAATCGTAAATATGAGTATTCGCCAAACGCTTGGTCGTTCGATTAACACCGTATTAACAGTGTTGCTCCCAGTAATTGCGCTGCTTATCTTCGGTAGTGAGTCACTACGTAACTTCTCGTTCGCATTACTTGTTGGATTAACTGTAGGTACGTATTCTTCTGTTTTCGTTGCCTCTCAAATTTGGTTAATGCTTGAAAACCGTCGTTTGAAAAAGGGTAAAAACAAGAAGAAGGTTGAGAAAGAAGTATCTGAACCGCAAGTATAAAAAAGGTGATGCCTCACTATGAGGCATCTCTTTTTTCGTTTGTGGATACAATAAGATAGCGACTTTGAAAGAACAAAATGGAAGAAAGTGGTGGTGTTATCGTCGATTTTGTTACAATGAAAAAGAGAGGTTAAGAAAAGAAGGGATTTTAATTATGGAAAAAGATGAACGTTTTAAACAGGCCGAGTTTGGTGCTATTGTCGGGATCGTTGGTAATATTATATTAGCGATTGTAAAGGCGGTAATTGGTTATATTGGGAATAGTAAAGCACTGTTAGCGGATGCCGTGCATTCTGCATCAGATGTAATTGGTTCGCTAGCTGTACTTTTTGGATTGCGAGCAGCAAAGCAGCCGCCTGATGAAGATCATCCGTATGGTCATGGTAAAGCGGAATCGATTTCAGCGATTATTGTTGCGGTATTATTATTTATTGTGGGAATCGAGATAGCGATTTCGTCTATAAAAGCTTTTTCGCAAGAATTAGAACCACCAAAGGGAATTACAATTTTTGCGGTTATTCTTTCGATTGTAGTAAAAGAAGGGATGTTTCAATATAAATTTCGGTTAGGGAAGAGGGTAAATAGTGATGCAATTATTGCAAATGCATATGAGCACCGTTCAGATGTATTTTCTTCAATTGCAGCTTTAATCGGTATTTGTGCGGCTATTATTGGTGGTAAGCTAGGCCAAGATTGGCTTGTATATGCTGATCCAATTGCAGGATTATTTGTTTCGCTTCTTGTTGTAAAGATGGCGTGGAGCATTGGAGCGGATGCAATTCATGCAACGCTTGATCACGTTCTTCATGAGGAAGATGTTATTCCGCTTAGAGAAGCAGTCCTTCAAGTAAATGGTGTGAAAAAAATAGGTTCTTTATATGCAAGAGAACATGGTCACTATGTCATTGTTGATATTAAGGTTTCTGTAGATCCATATATCACTGTAGAAGAAGGACATAGCATCGGAAAGCATGTGAAAGAAACGCTTATGAAACAAGATAACGTACAAAATGTTTTTGTACATATAAATCCGTATTCACCAAATTAAACATTGTTAACATTTTAGTATGCAGATATTGCATCGTAGTTTGCATTATATTGTCACCCCTTAATCTGTCTTGTATAATAAACAGGTTAAGGGGTGATTTCGTGTTACAACCGAAGACGCGTTGGAAAGAAAAAGAATATAATGAAGAGCGAGTAAGTGAATTAGCAAGCAAATTGCAATTATCGCCACTTGTCGTTTCGTTATTCCTCGGTAGAGGACTAGATACAGAAGATAAGATTTTAGATTTTTTAAATACAGAAAATCAAGAATTCCACGATCCATTTTTATTAGAAGGAATGGACAGAACAGTAGAACGTGTAAATAAGGCGATTCAAAATGGAGAGCAAATATTAATATTTGGTGATTATGATGCGGACGGAGTAAGTAGTACAACGGTTTTATATCTTGCTCTGCAAGAATTAGGTGCAGATGTAGAATTTTATATTCCGAACCGTTTTACAGAAGGTTATGGACCAAATGAAGAAGCGTTTCGCTGGGCACATAGTGCAGGGTTCTCACTCATTATTACTGTCGATACTGGTATCGCAGCGGTACATGAAGCGAAGGTAGCGAAGGAACTTGGCATAGATCTTATAATTACAGATCACCACGAGCCGCCGCCAGAATTACCAGAAGCACTTGCGATTATTCATCCGAAACTAGATGGCGGTGTGTATCCATTTCACTATTTAGCTGGTGTAGGTGTTGCTTTTAAAGTTGCGCATGCACTACTAGGCCGCGTGCCAGAACATTTATTAGAAATAGCAGTAATCGGTACAGTAGCTGATTTAGTATCGCTTCATGGTGAAAATAGATTACTTGTGAAGCTTGGTTTAAAGCATATGCGTATGACGAGAAATATCGGTTTAAAGGCATTGTTTAAAGTTGCTAACGTTTCGCAAAGTGAAATTACTGAAGAGAGCATTGGTTTCTCGCTTGCACCTCGTATTAATGCAGTTGGGCGTTTGGAAGATGCAACACCTGCTGTACACCTTTTATTATCAGATGACCCAGAGGAAGCGAAAGAGCTGGCTGAAGAAATTGATGAGCTGAACAAACTACGAAAAGATATTGTAAAGCAAATTACAGAAGAAGCTATTGCTGAAGTTGAAAATAAATTCCCACCAGAAAAAAACAAAGTGTTAGTGCTTGCAAAAGAAGGTTGGAATCCAGGTGTAATTGGAATTGTCGCTTCTAAATTAGTTGAACGTTTTTATCGACCGACAATTGTATTAAGTATTGATCCTGTAAAAGAAACAGCAAAAGGTTCAGCACGTAGTATTGCAGGATTTGATTTATTTGCGAATTTGTCCGATTGTAGAGAGTTATTACCACACTTCGGGGGACATCCAATGGCAGCGGGTATGACGCTACATATGAATGATGTAGATGAATTACGCCGCCGCTTAAATGAGCAAGCGGATGCAATTTTAACAGAAGAAGATTTTATTCCAATTACAGCGGTGGATGCATTTTGTAAAGTGGAAGATGTAACACTGACAGCAATTGAAGATATGCAAAAGTTAGCGCCATTTGGTGTTGGAAACCCGAAACCGCGTATTGCAGTGAAAGATGCTGAGTTAGAAAGTATTCGTGCAATCGGATCAGACGGTTCTCATTTGAAAATGGCTCTTCGTGATGGGCAAGCAACGCTAGACACAATTGGATTCGGATTTGGTGCGTATGCAAAAGAGATTTCCCCAGTTGCAAAGGTATCTGTAATAGGAGAAGCCTCCATTAATGAATGGAATAATTTTAAAAAGCCACAATTAATGGTACAAGATATTGCTGTAGAGGCATGGCAATTATTTGATTGGCGTAGTATGCGCAATGTAGAAGCGAATTTAGCAGAACTTCCGAAAGATAAAATAACGATGGTGTATTTTTCTGAAGAGGTATTGAATAAATTTTCTTTAGAAGAATATAAAGAGCATATCATGCATGCATCAGATGTAACACATTTAGATAATCAATACATTGTGTTACTCGATTTGCCGAAAGGAACAGATGAGTTACGTGATGTATTTAAAGTAGGGTTCCCATCTCGAATGTACACGCTCTTTTATCAAGAGAATAATCATTTATTTAGTACAGTCCCAACGAGAGAACACTTTAAATGGTACTATTCTTTCTTGAACCAAAAAGCACCATTTTCTTTAAGACAATATGGTGAACAACTATGTCGTCATAAAGGTTGGTCGAAAGATACAGTAAATTTCATGACACAGGTGTTTTTTGAGTTAGAATTTGTTACAATAAAAGACGGTGTCATTTTTATGGCCGAACAAAAACAAAAGCGTGATTTAATTGAATCGAACACATATCGTGAGAAAATGAACCACTTACAATTAGAAAAAGAATTGGTTTATAGCACATATCAGCAACTATATACATGGTTTGAAACGATTCGTAATCATAAATAAGTAGAACAGTTAGGGTAAAGGATTTGTATTTACAAACCTTTTATATCTGAGGAGGATTCAGAAATATGGATTTCAAGCAACATATCGCAATTGTACCGGATTATCCAAAAGAAGGTATCGTGTTTAAAGACATTACACCTTTAATGAACGACGGTAAAGCATACAAAGCAGCAACAGATGCAATCGTTGAATATGCAAAAGAAAGAGATATTGACGTTGTAGTAGGACCAGAAGCACGTGGTTTTATTATCGGTTGCCCGGTTTCTTATGCATTAGAAGTAGGTTTTGCACCAGTTCGTAAATTAGGGAAATTACCACGTGAAGTAATTACAGTTGACTACGGTAAAGAATATGGTAAAGATGTTTTAACAATCCATAAAGATGCAATTAAGCCAGGTCAACGCGTATTAATTACAGATGATCTGTTAGCTACAGGCGGAACGATTGAAGCGACAATTAAGCTAGTTGAAGAACTTGGCGGAGTTGTAGCAGGAATTGCATTCTTAGTAGAGCTTACTTACTTAGATGGTCGTAAAATGTTAGATGGTTACGATGTATTAGTATTAGAAAAATACTAATCACTATATAGGTAAAACTACGGTGATAAAAAGTACCCGTGAATCTCTTGGAGAGGAGCGGGTACTTTTGTATAATTGAACAAAAAAATATGGTGAAATGTCAGTAAAATCTTTTCCTTTTCACAATTCACAATCATTGGGTTATAATGATAGAATATAATTTATTCTACTTAATAAAGATAAAGTCAATTTTCAATAAAAGGTGATTCGATGGCAAATGAGCAGGTACTAACAGCTGAACAGGTACTCGAGAAAGCAAGTCAATATTTAGCGGATGAAGATATTGAGCTAGTGGCACGTGCCTATGAATATGCGCGCGATGCACATAGCGAACAATATAGAAAATCGGGTGAACCATATATTATTCACCCAATTCAAGTTGCAGGTATTTTAGTTGATTTACACATGGATCCGGCTACGGTATCGGCAGGTTTCTTGCATGATGTAGTGGAAGATACGGAAATTACATTAGAAGATATTGAACGGGAATTTAACAAAGAAATTGCTATGCTTGTCGATGGTGTTACAAAGCTTGGAAAGATTAAATATAAATCTCATGAGCAACAACAAGCAGAAAACCATCGCAAAATGTTTATCGCAATGGCTCAAGATATTCGAGTTATTTTAATTAAACTAGCTGATCGTCTTCATAACATGCGTACATTGAAACATTTACCTCAAGAGAAGCAGCGACGCATTGCAAATGAAACGTTAGAAATTTTTGCACCTTTAGCACATAGACTCGGAATTAGTACTATTAAATGGGAGCTAGAGGATACGTCACTTCGCTATTTAAACCCACAGCAATATTATCGTATTGTGAATTTAATGAAGCGTAAGCGTGCAGAGCGTGAAGAATATTTAGATGAAGTAATGACTGGCATTCGTGAGAAATTAAAAGAAGTTGCAATTCAACCTGAGATTTCTGGAAGACCAAAGCATATTTACAGTATTTATCGTAAGATGGCACTGCAAAACAAACAGTTTAATGAAATTTACGATTTATTAGCTGTACGTGTCGTTGTAAATAGCATTAAAGATTGTTATGCAGTACTTGGGATTATCCATACGTGCTGGAAGCCAATGCCAGGTCGTTTTAAAGATTATATTGCAATGCCAAAAGCGAATCTATATCAATCTCTTCATACGACTGTAATTGGGCCGAAAGGTGACCCGCTAGAAGTGCAAATTCGTACGAAAGAAATGCACGAAATTGCAGAATTCGGGATCGCGGCACACTGGGCGTACAAAGAAGGAAAAACAGCAGAAACAACGGGTACATTAGAGAAGAAACTAACATGGTTCCGTCAAATATTAGAATGGCAAAATGAAGCTTCTAATGCAGAAGAGTTTATGGAGTCATTAAAAATTGATTTATTCTCTGATATGGTGTTTGTCTTTACACCGAAAGGCGATGTAATGGAATTACCTCTTGGCTCTGTCCCAATTGATTTTGCGTATCGTGTCCATTCGGAAATTGGAAACAAAACAATTGGTGCAAAAGTAAATGGGAAAATGGTGACACTTGATTATAAATTAAAAACTGGTGACATCATTGAAATTTTAACATCGAAACATTCGTATGGCCCAAGTCAAGATTGGGTAAAGCTTGCTCAAACATCTCATGCAAAAAATAAAATACGTCAATTCTTTAAGAAGCAACGTAGAGATGAAAATATTGAAAAAGGCCGTGAGCTTGTTGAAAAAGAAGTACGTGGCTTAGAGTATGAGATGAAAGAAGTATTAGCTCCTGATAATTTAAAACGTGTCGCTGAGAAATTTAACTTTGCAAATGAAGAAGATATGTTTGCAGCAGTTGGATATAGTGGAATTACAGCTTCGCAAATTGTTACGAGATTAACGGACAAGTTCCGTAAGCAACGTGAAGAAGAAGAAATCGTCGAAGTTAAAGAAGTTCGTAAACCGATGAAAATTCGAAAATGGGATTCTGGCGTTAAAGTAAGTGGTGCGGATAATTTATTAATTCGTTTATCAAAATGCTGTAACCCAGTTCCAGGCGATGATATCGTTGGGTATATTACGAAGGGCCGAGGCGTATCGATTCACCGTCGTGATTGCGTTAATGTTCATACAGAAGAAGCTGTAGAGCGTTTATTAGAAGTAGAGTGGGAAGGTAGTCCTGAAAAAGAAATTGAATATAACGTTGATATTGAAATTTCAGGTTACGATCGCCGTGGTTTATTAAATGAAGTACTGCAAGCTGTTACAGAGACGAAAACGTACATTTCAGCTGTTTCTGGTAGAAGTGACCGTAATAAGATGGCGACAATTAATATGTCGATCTCTATTCGAAATTTACAGCACTTGAAAAAAGTAGTAGAGCGCATTAAGCGTGTTCCAGAAATTTATGCAGTACGACGCATGATGCATTAATAGGGAGTGTAGAAAAAATGAGAGTTGTTTTACAACGATCAAAGGAAGCGTCCGTCACAGTAGATGGTGAGATTGTAGGACAAATTCCATTCGGTTTAACATTACTAGTTGGCATTACGCATGAAGATACAGAAAAAGATGCAACTTACATTGCAGAAAAAATTGCAAACTTACGTATTTTTGAAGATGAGAGCGGAAAGATGAACCACTCTGTACTTGATGTAGAAGGACAAGTTCTATCTATTTCGCAATTCACATTATACGGAGATTGCCGTAAAGGAAGACGTCCAAACTTTATGGATGCTGCGAAACCTGACTATGCAGAGCGTTTATACGATTTCTTCAATGAAGAGGTCCGTAAACAAGGGTTGCATGTCGAAACAGGGAAGTTCGGAGCGATGATGGACGTTTCTTTAATCAATGATGGTCCGGTGACCTTAATTGTGGAAAGTAAATAGTGTTGCCCAAAAAGAGAGGATTATATAATCCTCTCTTTTTTATACATTGTTGTATGTTTCGTTCATTTAATATAGGATAATTTTGAAGGGGAATAAAAGGAAAAGTAGGTGTAGCATGCTTCAAGAATTTAATATAGCTTTACGTTTTATGCTAGAGTTATGTGTTCTTGGGATTGTTGGATACTGGGGATTTCGAGTAGGAACAATAACGGCTATAAAAATTATACTTGCGATTATTCTTCCAATTATTGTTGCTGTCATATGGGCGCTATTTGGAGCGCCGCACGCAGAATGTGAAGTACAGGGTATATTACATGTACTTTTAGAAATTATCGTATTTGGAACAGGTGTTGCAGCGTTGTATCATTTGAAGCATCCTATGCTGGCGAGTGGACTGGCTATTATTATTGTTGTAAATCGAATGCTAATGTTTGTTTGGAATCAATAGCTCGGGTTATTAATTATATAGTATCATGAAAAAAATGGTAAAAATATTTGAATGTATGTGTGATAAGGGGAGATAGTATATGAATTGGTCAGTCTTTAAAGATTTAAAATTTTTATTGCGATTTAGCTTAGCTATTCTTTTACATGCATTAGGAGTTACTTTCGCAGTGTTAAGTTATGGTACTTGGGTAGTATTTGTAATGGCAGCGATGGTTGTAACATTCTTTATGATTCAAAGAGCTAATTACTTATATAAGAGCGTTATGGAATAACGTTATTCGTTTTTACGTATAACTCTCTCATCAATATGGAACAATAAAAAGTAAAACATCCATATTGAATGTGAGGGATATACGTATGCGTATGAATGAAAAAGGGCATTCTGTTACAAATGGTGCAAATCAACTGTTTAATGTTAATTTACATGATTTTATTTCGAAAGAACAAAACAATACTTCAATGGAGCTTGCTTCTGAATTTGGCATTTCGCTACAAGATGTAAAGCGCCTAAAGAAGCAAATGGAGCGCTCTTAGAGCACTTGACAATCCTACTGAACAAACGTATAGTAATTTTATATTTACATATGAATAGAACCGTTGATAGAGAAGAGTAAATGAGATACACATGGAAAGAGAAGAAATGTCTTAGGCTGAAAACATTTCTACATGATGACTGATTGAATGACACTCTAGAGGTTTCAACTTGAACGGCATATATGCTTAGTAGGGATGAACGCACATTTAAGCGTTATTAAAAAAGTGGAAGCATACGTGCTTCAATTAGGGTGGCACCACGGGTATAATACTCTCGTCCCTACTGTTCAAACAGTAGAGGCGGGAGTTTTTTTATTTTTATTAAGATTAAAACAATTTGAGGAGGAACTGAATATGTCTATTCAAATCCCACGCGGAACGCAAGATATTCTTCCGGGTAGCGTTGAGTTATGGCAGTATATCGAAGGGCAAGCGCGCGAAATTTGCCGTCGTTACAATTATAAAGAAATTCGCACACCAATTTTTGAACACACTGAGCTATTTTTACGCGGTGTTGGTGATACGACAGATATCGTACAAAAAGAAATGTACTCATTCCAAGACCGTGGAGAGCGTAGTTTAACACTACGTCCAGAAGGTACTGCACCTGTTGTACGTTCTTACGTTGAAAACAAAATGTTCGGTGACGCAACACAGCCAACAAAATTATACTATATCGGTCAAATGTTCCGTTACGAAAGACCACAAGCAGGTCGCTATCGTCAATTCGTACAATTCGGTATTGAAGCAATCGGAAGTAACGACCCTGCAATTGATGCAGAAGTAATTGCACTTGCTGTCGAGTTTTACCGCGGCATGGGCTTAAAAAATATTAAAGTTGTATTAAACAGCTTAGGTGATGCAGCGAGCCGTCAAGCGCACCGTGATGCATTAATTGCTCATTTTGAGCCACGTATCGGTGAGTTCTGTTCTGACTGTCAATCTCGCTTAGAAAAGAATCCTCTTCGTATTTTAGACTGTAAGAAGGACCGTAACCATGAATTAATGGGTACAGCACCATCTATTACAGAATACTTAAATGAAGATTCAGCAGTATACTACGACAAAGTACAAGAACTATTAACGATGATGGATGTTCCATTTGAAAAAGATCCAAACTTAGTACGTGGTTTAGACTACTATCAACACACTGTATTTGAAATTATGAGTGAGGCAGAAGGTTTCGGTGCTATCACTACATTAAGTGGTGGTGGCCGTTATAACGGACTTGTACAAGAAATCGGTGGACCGGAAATGCCAGGTATCGGTTTTGCAATGAGTATTGAGCGTTTAATTATGGCGCTAAAAGCTGAAAACATTGAGTTGCCAATTGAACATAGTATTGATTGTTACGTTGTAGCTCTTGGTGAAAAAGCGAAAGACCATGCTGCAAAAGTTGCGTTCGATCTTCGTAAAGCTGGCTTATCAGTTGAAAAAGATTATTTAGATCGCAAAATGAAAGCACAATTTAAATCAGCAGATCGTTTAAATGCGAAATTTGTAGCTGTATTAGGGGAAGATGAGCTAGACAAAGGTGTCATTAACTTAAAAGATATGGCAACAGGTGGACAAGAAGAAGTAGCATTAGATGTATTTGCTTCATACGTAGCAGAGAAATTAATATAGGGGGAACTTACAGTGGCTGAAAGAACACATGCATGTGGAAAAGTAACAGTAGAAGCAGTTGGACAAACAGTTCAATTAAAAGGTTGGGTACAAAAACGCCGTGACTTAGGTGGATTAATCTTTATTGACTTACGTGACCGTACAGGTATCGTACAAGTTGTATTTAACCCAGAAACATCAAAAGAAGCACTAGAAGTAGCAGAGACAATTCGTAGCGAATACGTATTACACGTAGAAGGTACAGTTGTTGAGCGTGGGGAAGGTGCAATTAATGACAATATGGCAACTGGCCGTATTGAAGTACAAGCAACGAAGGTAAATGTATTAAATGCAGCGAAAACAACGCCAATCATTATCTCTGATGATACAGATGCATCAGAAGATGTACGTTTAAAATATCGTTACTTAGACTTACGTCGTCCTGTAATGTTCAACACATTCAAAATGCGTCACGACGTAACAAAAACAATTCGTAACTTCTTAGATACAGAAGATTTCTTAGAAGTTGAAACACCAATTTTAACGAAGAGCACGCCAGAAGGAGCTCGTGACTATTTAGTACCAAGTCGTGTGCATGATGGTGAATTCTATGCATTACCACAGTCTCCACAGCTATTTAAACAGCTTCTTATGGTCGGCGGATTTGAGCGTTACTATCAAGTAGCACGTTGTTTCCGTGACGAAGATTTACGTGCGGATCGTCAACCAGAATTCACGCAAATCGATATCGAGGCATCATTCTTAACGCAAGATGAAATTTTAGAAATGATGGAGCGCATGATGACGAAAGTTATGAAGGATGCGAAAGGTGTAGAAGTTAGTGCACCATTCCCTCGTATGAAATATGCTGATGCGATGGCTCGCTATGGTTCTGATAAGCCAGATACACGCTTTGAAATGGAACTAACAGACCTATCTGAATTTGCAGTAGGTTGTGGCTTTAAAGTATTTACAAGTGCTGTAGAAAGCGGCGGACAAGTAAAAGCAATTAATGCAAAAGGTGCTGCGAGCAAATACTCTCGTAAAGACATCGATGCATTAACTGAATTCGTAAAAGTATACGGTGCAAAAGGTCTAGCTTGGCTTAAAGTTGAAGAAGACGGCCTAAAAGGACCGATTGCGAAATTCTTCGGTGAAGAAGATGCAAACGTGTTAATGAGTACATTAGAAGCAAGTGCTGGCGACTTATTACTATTCGTAGCAGATAAGAAGAGCATTGTTGCAGACAGCTTAGGTGCACTTCGTTTACGCCTAGGTAAAGAACTTGAGTTAATTGACGAAAGTAAATTTAACTTCCTATGGGTAACTGATTGGCCACTTCTTGAGTACGATGAAGATGCAGATCGTTATTTCGCAGCTCACCATCCATTCACAATGCCATTCCGTGAAGATGTTGAACTATTAGAAACAGCACCAGAAAAAGCACGTGCGCAAGCATATGACCTTGTATTAAACGGTTATGAGCTTGGTGGTGGATCACTTCGTATTTACGAGCGTGACGTACAAGAAAAAATGTTCAAAGCACTTGGATTCTCACAAGAAGAAGCGCAAGAGCAATTCGGATTCTTATTAGAAGCATTCGAATACGGAACACCACCACACGGCGGTATCGCATTAGGTTTAGACCGTCTTGTTATGTTACTTGCAGGTCGTACGAACCTTCGTGATACAATTGCATTCCCAAAAACAGCAAGCGCAAGCTGCTTATTAACAGAAGCTCCAAGCCCAGTTGCAGAAGCACAGCTTGAAGAGTTAAACTTAAAATTGAGCTTGAAAGAAGAGAAGTAAGAATAAAGTCTAGATGGTTATACTATAGCCGTCTAGACTTTTTTTGAGAGGAAGTTAAAAAGTCCGGTTCAGATAACTGTCGCATCTCATCGTTACGTACGCTAGTCCGGTGCTCGAGTATTGCTCCTACACTGCGCTCCTCCTAGCGTACGTGCCTCGATCTGCTCGGTNNACTGTCGCATCTCATCGTTACGTACGCTAGTCCGGTGCTCGAGTAGTGCTCCTACACTGCGCCCCTCCTAGCGTACGTGCCTCGATCTGCTCGGTTCTCTGAATCCTCCTTTTTAAACGTATATTGAAGAGGAAGTTAAAAAAGCCCGGTGTACACTATGTTTTCATTTTGAAATATGTATTTTTAGGAATTCTATAACTTTTTCTATACAAATAGTCGGAAAAACGCTAGAATACATGGTAGACCATTTTTGTAATAGGAGTGTAGAGCTGAATGTTACATCAATTTTCACGTAATGAATTAGCCTTTGGAAAAGAAGGCCTTGAAATATTAAAAAATAGTACAGTCGGTATTTTAGGTATTGGCGGCGTAGGGTCGTTTTCGGCAGAAGCGTTAGCGCGTTCTGGTGTGGGGCGTCTTGTATTAGTTGATAAAGACGTTGTAGATATTACAAACGTAAACCGTCAAATTCACGCGTTAGTATCTACTGTAGGACGTTCAAAAGTAGAATTAATGAAAGAGCGTATTGCAGACATTAATCCAGAGTGTGAAGTAATTGGATTAGAGATGTTTTATACAGATGAAACATATGAAGAGTTCTTTAAACACGGCTTGGATTTCGTAGTGGATGCATCTGATACGATTACGTTCAAAATTCATTTAATTAAACAATGTTTACGTCGTAAAATTAAAATTATCTCATGTATGGGTGCAGCAAATAAAATGGACCCAACTCGTTTCCGTATTGCGGACATCTCTAAAACACATACAGATCCAATTGCGAAAGTAATTCGTACGAAGCTTCGTAAAGAGGGTATTAAAAAAGGTGTAAAAGTTGTCTTCTCTGACGAAAACCCAATCGTAATTCGTGAGGAAGTGCGTAAAGAAATCGTACCAGACGAAAATGCAAAAATTCGTAAAGCGAAATTACCACCTTCATCAAATGCATTCGTACCATCTGTGGCTGGTTTAATTATGGCGAGTCACGTTGTACGTGAACGTATTAAAAACGTAGAAGTGAAGCGTGTAGGGCAAGAATAAAAAAGAAAGCATATATCCGCCTGGGGTATATGCTTTTTGTATGTTTTAAAGAAATATTGTTAATGGCAATTTTTATCGGTAAATCGATATTCCATGTCGAATCGTTAATATATTTCGAGTTGTGATAGATATATTCGGAAAATCGTTGATATATTTTGAGTTGTGATAGATATATTTGAAAAATCGTTAATATAATTTCATTTATCGGTGCGCTGTTTGCCGAAGAAATAAACAGGGATGTCACTAAGTTGAAAAAGTGACATCCCTGTTTTTTAGCTTTCTGCTGAATATATAATATCTAAATTCCCGTTTTGATCTGTTTTGAAAATGGGGGCAATTTGTTCGTCTTGTTCTTCGACCGAAACAAGTTTTCGAGCGCGATCCATAATTCTAACTAGCATTGCATAATCTTCTTCGATTGCTTGTTGTTTTTTTGTGAGAACAGCTAATTTTACTTCAAGTTCATGATTCGCTTTTTGCAGGGAAGTGAGCTGATCTTGTAGTAAGTCATTTTCAGTTTCTAACTTTGCGAGTGAAGGGTGATTGTGCTCCAAGTTTTGCAAAAATGAGATGACGTTTTGCATTGTAAGAACCTGTTTATTTGGCAGAATATCTTCTGAAAACTCGGCATCAATTACGAGCTGATGCCGAGTTTTTGTAAACTGCTCTTTTTCTATGTGAGCTTCAGAACGTTTTAACTCTTTACGTTGTTTTTTTGCAAGTTGCACTGCATTTTCAAAATTTTGTCTTACTTCAGCATTCCATCTAAAGCCGCAAGCTGCGGAAGTTCGGTTCAATGTATCGCCAACTTCATCGAATGCTTTTATTTGTGTACTTCCGCTGCGGATATGTCGTAAAACAGTTTCTGCTAAAAGGAGATCGTCTTCTTTTGTCCATGCATCTTGACGTGTTTTCATAAGCGAAGCCTCCATAATGGTGACGTTTTCGCTTAGGTTACCCTTTATTTTTCGTTTTATTCGAACTTTGTAATCTTTCATACACGGTAGAAAGCGCTTGTTCAAATTTTCCTGTCGTTTTCGGTTTATAATATTGTTTGTTTTTTATTTTATCAGGTAAGTACTGTTGTTGTACCCAGCCGTTTGGCTGATCGTGTGGATATAAGTATCCGATACCTCTACCTAATGATTCTGCGCCTTTATAATGACTATCTTTTAAATGACTTGGAATGTCACCTGTTTGACCGTTGCGCAAATCGTGTAATGCAGCATCAAGCGCTTTATAAGCTGAATTTGATTTTGGTGATAAGCAAAGCTCGATAACGGCATTTGCAAGTGGTATGCGTGCTTCTGGAAAACCAACTCGTTCAGCAGATTCAATTGCGGCTAGTGTACGTGGTCCAGCCTGCGGGCTAGCAAGTCCGATATCTTCATATGCCATAATAAGAAGGCGTCTACCGATGCTTTGTAAATCACCGGCTTCAATAAGGCGTGCTAAATAATGAAGCGCTGCATTTACATCACTTCCGCGCACTGATTTTTGAAATGCTGATAACACGTCATAATGTGCATCCCCGCCTTTGTTGTGAACGAAGCTCTTTTTTTGTAAGCACTCTTCAGCGATTTCTAGCGTGATTTCTGCGGCTTTGTCGTCAGTTGTAAAGCTAGACAAAACAGCTAATTCAAGCGCGTTATAAGCGGAACGCATATCTCCGCCTGACGCATTTGCAAAGTGATGTAATGCTTCATCCGTAACAGTTACATTATATTCCCCAAGCCCTTTTTCTTTATCTTCAAGAGCTCGTTTTAAACCAATTAAAATATCATCTTCTGTTAAGGCGTGTAATTCGAAGATTTGACAACGACTTCGAATAGCAGAGTTTATCGCATGAAATGGATTACTGGTCGTTGCTCCGATTAAAGTAAGAAGTCCACTTTCTAAATGAGGTAATAGAAAGTCTTGTTTCGCCTTATCTAGCCTGTGGACTTCATCTAAAATTAAAACGAGGTGTCGATGCATTTTTGCTTCCTGTACGACAACTTCCATATCTTTTTTATTATGAGTAACAGCGTTTAATAGGCGAAACGGGGTACCAGTACTTCCTGCAATTGCGCTAGCAATCGATGTTTTTCCTGTGCCTGGAGGACCGTATAAAATCATCGATTGAAAATGATTTGCTTGGACCATTCGCCATAAAATCTTTCCTTCACCAACTAAATGCTGTTGTCCGATAATTTCTTGAATATTCGTAGGGCGCATTCGATGTGCGAGTGGTTGTTTCATTTTGACCTTCTCCCTTAATGTATAATCTCACTCTATCGTATCATTTTTTGTAATGGAATTTGAAATAAGATGCTGTTTTATGGGAAAAATGAATATTAATATTTTCATTTTTCTATCAATTGTAATAATTCCCGAGTTTTTCAATGTGATTTTATGTTATCATTTTGATACACAAGTTGAAATTTCTTATAATACTATATTATGCTATAATTTCATAGGATTTTAAATTGTGTTCTTTTATAAAGTGAAACTTTAATCAGTGGGGGTTTTGTTCATCCCCCACCTAACTTCTTTGCTCCAGCCGAATTTTGAGGTGGGAGTTTTACTGCCCGCAAATAGCGGGATAAATAAGATATAACCAATAGAAGTGAAAATTTGAAAAGAGGTGCAAAATAGATGAAGATTTCAACAAAAGGCCGCTACGGCTTAACAATTATGATCGATCTTGCAAAAAAGTTTGGTGAAGGACCGATTTCGTTAAAATCAATCGCACAGGCACATGACTTATCAGAACATTACTTAGAGCAATTAATTTCACCACTTCGTAACGCTCGTCTTGTAAAGAGTACGCGCGGGGCATATGGCGGATATGTATTATCTGATCAGCCGGCTAACATTACAGCTGGGGATGTAATTCGTGTACTAGAGGGTCCAATTAGTGTGGTAGAAATGATAGAGGAAGAAGAACCTGCACAACGCCAATTATGGATGCGTGTTCGTGATGCGGTGCAAGAAGTATTAGATAGTACAACTTTAGAAGATTTAGTACGTTATGAGGAAGAAAATCATGGGGGCTATATGTTTTACATTTAATTCCTTGTGAAACGATTTGGAAAGAAGGAGATTTAATGGAACGCATTTACTTAGATCATGCTGCGACATCTCCGACTCACCCAGAAGTGGTCGAAAAGATGATTCCATATATGACAGAAACGTTTGGAAATCCGTCTAGTATTCATTTTTATGGACGTCAATCGCGCCATGCAGTAGATGAGGCGAGACGTGTTTGTGCACGTAGCATTCACGCGAGCCCAAATGAAATTATATTTACGAGCGGTGGTACAGAAGCTGATAATTTAGCGCTTATAGGTGTAGCACGTGCGAATCGTCATAAAGGTAACCACATTATTACAACGCAAATTGAACATCATGCGATTTTGCATACATGTGAAGTGCTAGAACGTGAAGGATTTGAAGTGACATATTTACCTGTAGATGAAACAGGGCGCGTTCAAGTTTCTGACATACAAAAGGCATTAACAGAAGAAACGATTCTTGTATCCATTATGTTTGGGAACAATGAAGTAGGGACAATGCAATCAATTGCGGAAATAGGAAAGCTGCTAAAAGAGCATCAAGCTTATTTCCATACAGATGCGGTACAAGCTTACGGGCTAGTGGAGATTGATGTAAAAGAGTTTGGTATTGATTTATTATCAATTTCAGCTCATAAAATTAACGGACCAAAAGGTGTGGGCTTCCTATATGCAGGCACAAATGTAAAATTTGAACCGTTAGTAACAGGCGGAGAGCAAGAAAGAAAACGCCGCGCTGGTACGGAAAATGTACCTAGTATCGTGGGACTTCAACATGCAATTTTACTAGCTGAAAAAACTCGTGAGCAAAAAAATGCCCAATATGAAGAGTTTAAAGATATAATGGTATCTGTCTTCAAAAATGAAGGCATTACTTTCGAGGTAAACGGAAACTTAGAATATCGCTTACCACATGTGTTGAATATAAGTTTTACAGGAATGAACATTGAACCGTTTCTTGTAAACTTAGACTTAGCTGGCATTGCAGTATCAAGTGGTTCTGCTTGTACAGCTGGTTCGATTGATCCATCACATGTATTAGTTGCGATGTTCGGAAAAGACTCCGATCAAATACGTTCATCCGTACGCTTTAGTTTCGGACTTGGAAATACGAAAGAGCAAATTGAAAAAGCGGCGTACGAAACAGTGAAAATCGTGAAGCGATTAACACAAAATTAGCATGGGAGGTGACATGATGAACAAACTACCTCACGAAACACGCGTTGTCATCGGGATGTCCGGTGGCGTCGATTCATCTGTAGCAGCTCTTTTATTAAAAGAGCAAGGTTATGATGTAATCGGAATTTTTATGAAAAACTGGGATGATACAGATGAAAATGGTGTCTGCACAGCGACAGAAGATTACAATGATGTAATTGAAGTGTGTAACCAAATTGGTATTCCGTATTATGCAGTAAACTTTGAAAAACAATACTGGGATAAAGTATTTACGTATTTCTTAGATGAGTACCGAGCTGGTCGTACACCAAACCCAGATGTAATGTGTAATAAAGAAATTAAATTTAAAGCATTTTTAGAGCATGCAATTGCGCTTGGTGCTGATTATGTAGCGACAGGCCATTATGCACGTGTTGCTTATATGGACGGCGAATATAAAATGCTTCGCGGCGTTGATGATAACAAAGATCAAACGTACTTCCTAAATCAATTAAGCCAAGAGCAATTATCAAAAACAATGTTCCCATTAGGTGAATTAAAGAAACCACAAATTCGCGAAATGGCGACAGCTGCTGGTTTAGCAACAGCGGCGAAAAAAGATAGTACTGGTATTTGCTTCATTGGTGAGCGTAACTTTAAAGATTTCTTAAGTAACTATTTACCAGCTCAGCCAGGTGTAATGCAAACATTATCTGGTGAAGTGAAAGGAAAACATGACGGTTTAATGTACTATACAATTGGCCAACGTCATGGTCTTGGTATTGGTGGTAACGGTGATCCGTGGTTCGCTGTTGGGAAAAACTTGAAAGAAAACATTTTATATGTTGACCAAGGATTCCATAACGAACTCCTATATGGTGATGAAGTTATTGCTACGAATGTAGGATGGGTAAGTAACAAAGCAAAAGAAACAGAATTTAAATGCACAGCGAAATTCCGTTATCGTCAAGCTGACAATAAAGTAACGGTTCAAATCGTTGATGAAAATACAGTTCGTATTCTTTGTGATGAGCCAATTCGTGCGATTACACCAGGACAAGCAGTTGTTTTCTATGATGGAGATGAGTGTTTAGGCGGCGCTACAATCGATGAAGTATACCGTAGTGGTAAGAAATTAGATTATTTAGGATAATAAGAGAAGCCTCTGCCGATTAGCGGTTAGAGGTTTCTTTTACATAAAGCGAATTTTCGTTCGCTTGGAAAATACATTCTTTGTTATAATTTGTTGTAGAGGTGAAGGACATGTCAAACAAACTTGAAACAGGTATTCAATATATGCAAGAAGGAAACTGGGAAGAAGCAGCTAAAAATTTTACAGAAGCAATCGAAGAAAATCCGAAAGATGCGCTTGGCTACATTAACTTTGCGAATTTATTAGATGTATTAGGTGATAGTGAGCGAGCAATTTTATTTTATAAACGTGCATTAGAGTTAGATGATAAATCTGCGGCTGCTTATTATGGCTTAGGAAATGTATATTACGGTCAAGAGCAATTTACAGAAGCAAAGGCTGTATTTGAACAAGCAATGCAAGCGGGATTACAATCAGCTGATGTAACATTTATGCTAGGGATCACACATGTACAACTTGGAAATGATCGTCTGGCATTGCCGTTTTTACAAAGGGCAACAGAATTAGATGAAAACGATGTAGAAGCTGTATTCCAGTGCGGACTTTGCTTCGCGCGACTAGAACATATTCAAGAGGCGAAACCTTATTTTGAAAAGGTATTAGAAATGGATGAAGAGCATGCAGATGCATATTATAATTTAGGTGTTGCGTACGTATTTGAAGAAAATAACGAGAAAGCTCTCACTTTATTTAAGAAAGCAACTGACATTCAGCCAGATCACTTTTTAGCTGGTAATGGTATTCGTTTATTAGAGCAAGAAGCTGAATAAGATGAACATATAGTTTAATGGGTAGTTATCCCTCATCTAAAGAGGTGGGGGATGTACTGCTCATTAAAGTGAAAAAATCGGAAAGGAGAGGAAAGGAAAGATGGGAAATCAACATGCAATGGATTTGTTTGAAGAAGAGAAAAAATTTATAAAAGCGCAAGTTCTTCATACCATTTTCCACAACGAAGAAAACCTCTATTCCGTTGTCAGTATGAAAATCATTGAAACGAATGAAACATATGACGAAAAAAAAGTGATGATAAACGGTCACTTTCCCCGTATGCACGAAGATGAAGTGTTTACATTAACAGGTCACTTTAAAGACCACCCAAAGTATGGGAAACAATATTTAGTTGAAACGTTTAAGAAAGAATTGCCGCAAACGAAAGCGGGCATGGTGCAATATTTAGCGAGCGATTTATTTAAAGGAATTGGAAAACGTACAGCTGAAAAAATCGTGGATCATCTTGGTGAGCATGCTATTTCTAAAATTATGGATGATCCCGATGCGTTAAATGGCGTTGTAAACAAGCAAAAGGCGCAGGAAATATATGAGACGATTATTGAGCATCAAGGGCTAGAGAAAGTGATGAGCTTTTTAAATGGTTACGGCTTTGGGACGAAGCTTTCTATTAAAATTTATCAGCAATATAAAGAAATGACATTAGAAGTGATCCGTAATAATCCATATCAGCTTATTGAAGAAGTCGATGGGATTGGTTTTGGAAGAGCAGATGATATAGGACGTGCATTAGGTATATCAGGCAATCATGATGACCGTGTACGTGCGGGATGTTTTTATACGCTAGAGAATGTTTCATTGCAACTCGGTCATGTTTACATGGGGAAAGATCAACTTGTAAGAGAAACGATGTCACTTTTAAACAATCAAGAAGGAAGAGTGACTGAGGAAGATATTATAGGTTGCATTGAAATGATGCAAGGTGAAGGGAAAGTCATCATAGAAGAAGAGCGAGTGTATTTAGCTTCGTTATTTTACTCTGAAAAAGGCGTTGTAAAGTCCATTCGTCGTCTTATGAATCAAGAAGAAACCCCTGCATTCCCTGAAGCAGAAGTGTTAAAAACATTAGGGGAAATTGAAGAACAGCTAAAGGTACAGTATGCACCGCTTCAGCAAGAAGCAGTTCAAACTGCACTTCATAAGCCGATGATGTTATTAACAGGTGGACCAGGAACGGGGAAAACAACAGTTATTAAAGGAATTGTTGAAATGTATGCGTCGTTGCACGGATTATCACTAAATCTAAATGAATATAGTGATGACAATCCATTTCCAATACTATTAACGGCTCCAACAGGAAGAGCAGCGAAGCGAATGAGTGAATCCACAGGACTTCCAGCTTGCACAATTCATCGTCTGCTTGGATGGACGCCAGAAGGGTCTTTCCAGCGAAATGAAACAGACCCTGTCCAAGGGAAGCTCCTTATTATTGATGAGTTTTCGATGGTAGATATTTGGCTGGCAAATCAATTGTTTAAGTCCTTGCCGACGAACATCCAAGTAATCGTTGTAGGTGATGAAGACCAATTACCATCGGTAGGACCTGGACAAGTGTTGAAAGATTTATTAAATGCAGGTGCCATCCCAACGGTAAAACTCACAGAAATTTATCGTCAGGCAGAAGGTTCGTCTGTTATTCAGCTTGCCCATGCGATAAAAGACGGGACGCTCCCACCAGATTTAGCACAAAATAAAAAAGATCGTTCATTTATCAGTTGTGCAGGGGCTCAAATTGTTGAGGTTGTTAAAAAGGTTTGTGAAAATGCTAAGACAAAAGGCTTTAGTGCAAGAGATGTACAAGTATTGGCACCTATGTACCGCGGACCAGCAGGTATTAATGTGTTAAATGAAGCTCTTCAAGAAGTGTTTAATCCGAAAAAAGAAAAGAGCAAAGAAATTGCCTACGGTGACGTTGTATACCGGCGAGGTGATAAAGTACTTCAATTAGTCAATCAGCCGGAAAGCCAAGTGTTTAATGGTGATATTGGAGAAATTGTTTCAGTGTTTTATGCGAAAGAAAATGTCGAGCAACAAGATATGATCATCGTTTCATTTGACGGAATTGAAGTAACATATACAAAGCCGGATTTAAATCAAATTACGCATGCATATTGTTGCTCGATTCATAAATCACAAGGTAGCGAATTCCCAATAGTTATTATGCCGATTGTAAAGAGCTACTACCGTATGTTACGCCGTAATTTAATTTATACAGGTATTACAAGAAGTAAAAAATTCCTTATTATTTGCGGGGAGGAAACAGCTTTTAAATCTGGCGTAAATCGCCTTGATGATGCAATGCGTCAAACGACTTTAGCTAGTCGCTTGCAAGAATCACAAGGGGAAGTACAACTGGTAACAGTTAATGGCGAAGAAATGGACGTGGAAAACATTTCACCGTATGATTTCATGTAACAAGGTGAAATTATATAGTGACACTTTCAAACGTATAACGTTGAAAGGCTTCAGCAATGTATAAATGAATGCAGTTTGGACATAATGGCGAATAGAATCTGGGAGACTGTAAGGAGATGAAAGCCATATGCTCAGTTGTCCAAATTGCAAAGGGAAAGACATTGGAAAAATAGGTGTCAACCAATTTTATTGCTGGAATTGTTATATCGAATTATCGGTTTCAAAGGGGAAAATCCATACGCATCAAGTAGAGGAAGATGGTTCATTAAGCTCTCTTGATGATTTATTTGATGAGAATGAAAGAACAATCGGATAACGAAAAGGGGGATTTACTTTGAATCTACGCAATTCATTAATCGCATTAAGTGTTGGGGCTGCAGCATATCAATATGCTCGTAAGCAAGATGTGTTTTCAAAACGCAACATAAAAAAGGCGCGTAAGATGATTAAGTCTTATTTATAATCATTTCGATAAAGTAAAAAACTCCCTTATTGCTGAGGGAGTTTTTTTACGTGCCCATATGCAAATATAAAAGTCCGATTTCTGAGAAAAGATAAGATAGACCGTAGCATCCAACGCCAAGTATTCCGTAATACCATAATTGCTTCGCTCTTTCTTTTCGCGGGGAACGAATAAAGAATCCTTTCCAAATACCAAACCCGATACAAACCCATTCAAGAATCATAAAAAGTGCGGATAATACGAGCATAAACAAAACCATAATTAGCCCTCCTGATTATATTGTTCCAGGTTGCATTCTCAGGGGTGGTTGTCCTTGTTATGTTAAATATATGTACGTCTTTACAAAACAGTATTGTCCGTATGAAAAGATTTTAAAAGTTTTGCACATAACCTACCCTATTTATTTTCAAAATAAAGGTGGAGGAGGTTTTTCGTGTGAAGAATCTTAAAATCATTTGGATATATCGTTTAGGATTATTGTTACTCGTTTTTCTTTGCTTGCTCGTTTTTTTAAAAATTAAGCCGCTATGGGCGCCGATTATTTTTGTATTTAAAGTGGCAATTACGCCTTTTCTTATCGCGTGTTTTATTGCTTATTTATTGCATCCTTTAATTGAAAAAATTCATAAAGAGGGAATGCCTCGCACGCTTGCGATTTTACTCATTTACATTCTTTTTTTTGGCGGGATTGGTTATGGGATTTATAAAGGAACGCCAGTTGTTATTAAGCAGTTGCAAGAGATTAATGAACAGTTTCCGCAGTTTACTAAAATGTATGATTCCTGGATGGATGGTGTTACAGAACAAACAGCGAACTTCCCGTCATTTATTCATGAAAAGGTGAAACAAATTTTTGGTGGTGTAGAAACGAAGATTCAAGCGCTTTTAAATAAAGTGATGAGTACAGCTCGTGGTGTACTTGATTCGTTGCTCATTATTTTCTTAATACCGTTCATTGTATTTTACATATTAAAAGACTACGGTGAGTTTTATCATATCTTTTGGAAACTGGTCCCGAGTAAATGGCGAAGTACGGGGCAGATGCTTGCGAAAGAAATTGACAAGTCACTTGGAAGTTATATTCGAGGACAGTTATTTGTTTGCTTAGTATTAGGAGGGGTATCTGTTCTTTCTTTTTGGTTTATTGGTATGAAATATCCATTGCTGCTCGGCATTATTATTGGGGTAACGGATATAATCCCGTACTTTGGTCCTATTTTAGGGGCGATTCCGACGTTGATGATTGCAGCAACGGTATCAACGAGTTTACTCATTAAGGCGGGGATTACGATTGCCATTTTGCAATTTTTGGAAAGTAACATTTTATCGCCTTACATCGTTGGTAAGTCGCTTCGTATGCATCCAGTTATTATTATGCTTGCCTTACTAGTTGGAGGAGAGGTAGCTGGGATTGTAGGTTTACTAATATCGGTTCCAATTTTAGCTGTGATTCGTACAGTGATTGTTCATGTGAGGCCTCTTTGGAAAAGAGAAGATATGTAATGATTAGCCCTCTATTTTTATAAATAGAGGGCTAATCATATGCTTATTTAGGGAGTTGTTCTTGTATTTTTTGAACAAGTGAGCTCACATCATTTGTTTGAATATGTTTTATTCTTTTCCATTCCGTATCATACATAAATACAATTTGATTGCTGAAAAGACGCTTTTGTTCTTTTAGATTAGAAATTTTTGCGAAAGAGTACTCTTCAAATATTGGATTCTTGCTTATATCTGGTCCATAAAAGAAGAGTCTTTTGTTCGTTAAAATTAACAGCCCGGGCCTTGCGACGGAACGATATATAAATATATCTAATGAACATGCTGCGTAAAACAAAATTGTTTCGTCAGCCGTTAATATATTTTTAGCTTTGTTCAATACGGTTGTCATAGTAATCGCTCCTTTGCTATTAATAATTAATTGTAACAAAAATATAATATTCAGAAAAGTTTATGTAGATATTTTCATGAAAATAGTACGATTTATTAATGGATTGCATAATATATGAAAAGGCTGTTAAGAATGAATAGTAGAATAACTATGGTTAATGAGCAATTGATACAATATAAATGATTATCTACATTGACAAACTTAAGAGAATTCTATTATATTTAGTCATATAATACATTAAATCAATGACGGAACAAGTACGTTACAGTCCATTTATAGAGAGAAGCTTCCAATGGCTGAGAGAAGCTTTAAATGAAGGGTAACAGAAAGCTAATCCTGAGAGCAGCTAATCACTGCCGTCTTGCCACGTTACGGCACCATGAGGTGATGAATTGATTGTTATAATAATCAATTCATAATTAGGGTGGTATCGCGAGTTAACTCTCGTCCCTTTTATAGGGACGGGAGTTTTTTATATTTAAGGAGGAAAATACAATGAAACAACTAACAGGCGCACAAATTCGTCAAATGTTTTTAGACTTTTTCCAAGAAAAAGGACATGCAGTAGAACCTAGTGCATCACTAGTTCCACATGAAGATCCATCTCTTCTATGGATTAACAGTGGTGTAGCAACATTAAAAAAATATTTTGATGGCCGTGTAATCCCGCAAAACCCACGTATTACAAATGCTCAAAAATCAATTCGTACAAACGATATTGAAAACGTAGGGAAAACAGCTCGTCACCATACATTCTTTGAAATGTTAGGAAACTTCTCAATCGGTGATTACTTCAAAGAAGAAGCAATTACTTGGGCTTGGGAATTCTTAACGAGCGACAAATGGATCGGATTCGATAAAGAATTACTATCAGTTACAATCCATCCAGAAGATGAGGAAGCATTCACAATTTGGAATGAGAAAATGGGTGTTCCGAAAGAGCGTATTATCCGCTTAGAAGAAAACTTCTGGGATATCGGTGAAGGACCAAGTGGACCGAATACAGAGATTTTCTATGACCGCGGAGAAGCTTACGGTAATGACTTTAGTGACCCAGAATTATATCCGGGCGGAGAAAACGAGCGTTACTTAGAAGTATGGAACCTTGTATTCTCTCAATTTAACCATAATCCAGACGGTTCATATACACCACTTCCTAAGAAGAACATCGATACAGGGATGGGTCTAGAGCGTATGACATCTATCGTTCAAGATGTACCTACGAACTTTGATACAGACCTATTCATGCCGATGATTGGCGCAACAGAATCAATTTCTGGTGAGAAGTATCGTAATGGCGATTTAGAAAAAGATATGGCATTTAAAGTAATTGCTGACCATATCCGTACTGTAACATTCGCTGTTGGTGATGGTGCTCTTCCATCTAATGAAGGCCGTGGTTATGTATTACGTCGTTTATTACGCCGCGCTGTTCGTTATTCGAAGAAATTAAACATCAACCGTCCATTCATGTTTGAATTAGTGCCGGTTGTTGGAGAAGTAATGAAAGATTTCTATCCAGAAGTACTGGAGAAGAAAGATTTCATCGCAAAAGTTGTGAAAAACGAAGAAGAGCGTTTCCATGAAACACTTCATGATGGTGAAGCAATTTTAGCTGAAGTAATTGCAAAAGCGAAAGAAGAAAAAACAACTGTTATTTCTGGCGTAGACGCTTTCCGTCTATATGACACATACGGTTTCCCAATTGAATTAACAGAAGAATATGCAGAAGAAGCTAGTATGACAGTTGACCATAAAGGTTTTGAAGCTGAAATGGAAAAACAACGTGAGCGTGCACGTGCTGCTCGTCAAGACGTTGATTCTATGCAAGTTCAAGGCGGTGTCCTTGGAGAAGTTAAAGTAGGAAGTGAATTCGTTGGTTACGGTACAGTTGCAACAGAAAGTAACGTTGTTGCACTTGTGAAAAATGGTGAATACACAGATAGCTTGCAAGCTGGTGAAGAAGGACAGTTAATGCTTGATGTAACGCCATTCTACGCTGAGAGCGGTGGACAAATTGCAGACCGTGGTTATCTTCTTGCAGATGGCGTGAAAGTGCTTGTAAAAGATGTACAAAAAGCACCAAACGGTCAAAACTTACACAAAGTTGTTGTGGAAGAAGGTACATTAACGAAAGACACGGCTGTGAAAGCTATTATTGATACAAAGAATCGTAGTAGCGTTGTGAAAAACCATACAGCAACTCACTTACTACACCAAGCATTAAAAGACGTACTAGGAATGCATGTTAACCAAGCTGGTTCTCTTGTAACTTCTGAACGTCTACGCTTTGACTTCTCTCACTTCGGTCAAGTACAAGCTGACGAATTAGAAAAAATTGAGCGTATCGTAAACGAGAAAATTTGGGAAAGTATTGATGTTGAGATTTCTCAAAAAGCAATTGAAGAAGCGAAAGAAATGGGTGCAATGGCATTATTCGGTGAAAAATACGGTGATGTTGTACGCGTTGTACAAGTTGGCGATTACAGCTTAGAGCTTTGCGGTGGTTGTCACGTTGATAACACAGCTTCTATCGGTATTTTCAAAATTGTTGCTGAGTCTGGTATCGGTGCAGGAACTCGTCGTATTGAGGCGGTAACTGGTAAATCTGCATACGAATTAATGAACGATCAAGTAGGTTTATTAAAAGAAGCAGCTGGAAAAATGAAAACAAATCCGAAAGATATTTTAACAAGAGTTGATGGTTTATTTGTTGAAGTGAAACAACTGCAAAAAGAAAACGAATCTCTTGCTGCGAAATTAAGCAATATCGAAGCTGGAAACTTAACTGATTCAGTAATGACTGTTGATGGCGTGAACGTATTAGCTGCGAAAGTAAATGTTGCAGATATGAACAACTTACGTACGATGATGGATGACCTGAAAAATAAATTAGAGTCTGCAGTTGTTGTTTTAGCGTCTGTAAATGATGATAAAGTAAACATTTTAGCTGGCGTAACGAAAGACTTAATTAGTCAAGGTTACCATGCTGGTAAGCTTGTGAAAGAAGTAGCTTCTCGTTGCGGCGGTGGCGGTGGCGGCCGTCCTGATATGGCGCAAGCAGGCGGTAAAAACCCAGCTCAAGTTGAAGAAGCTTTAGCATTTGTACAAGAGTACGTTAAATCTGTTTCAAAATAAAGAGATAGTAGTGTACAATGGTAGGGAGAGGAGAAGTTCTTCTCCCTATACTTACTATATAAGTGAGGTGCTTGAAATGGACGGTTTTGATAAAACAATGAAGTTTAGCATTCAAGATGAAAAACAGAGTGTCCATGTAAACGATGTACTTTTAACTGTGTATGATGCACTTCAAGAAAAAGGCTATAATCCGATTAACCAAATCGTCGGTTATTTATTAAGTGGAGACCCAGCATACATACCTCGCCATAAAGATGCACGAAGCATCATTCGCAAGCTTGAACGTGATGAGTTAATTGAAGAGCTTGTGAAGTCTTACTTGAAACATCATCGTGAGGAGTAGTTTATGCGGATATTAGGTTTAGATGTAGGTACAAAAACAGTCGGAGTTGCAATGAGCGATGAAATGGGCTGGACAGCACAAGGGCTGGAAACAATTAAGATTAACGAAGAAAGAGGTCATTTTGGTTTTGACCGTATTTCTGAGTTAGTAAAACAGTATGATGTGGACAAAATAGTAGTAGGTTTACCTAAAAATATGAATGGTACAATTGGCCCGCGTGGTGAAGCGTGCCAGCAATTTGCAGAAAACCTACGAGAGCTGTTACAATTAGAAGTTGTAATGTGGGACGAGCGTTTGTCGACGATGGCAGCGGAACGTCTGCTCATATCAGCTGATGTAAGTCGTAAGAAGAGAAAGCAAGTCATCGATAAGATGGCTGCAGTCGTAATCTTACAAGGATTTTTAGATAGTAAATAAGAGGTGACCAAAATGGAAGAAAATCAAATTACAATTGTAGACGAAAAAGGTAACGAACATTTATGTGAAATTATTTTCACTTTTGATGCTGAAAAATTTGGTAAAAAATCATACGTAGTCTTCTCTCCAATCGGTGAAGTAGACGAAGATGGAGACCAAATTTATGATGCAATGGCTTATGAGCAAAATGAAGAAGAGGGCGGAACTTTACTTCCAATCGAATCTGAAGAAGAGTGGGAAATGGTACAAGAAATGTTTAACACTCTAGCTGATGAGGCAGAACAAGACGCAGAATAGTAAGTACTGAAAAGATGGACGACATATAGTCCATCTTTTTTGTTTTCATATGTAAAATGAAAGGTTTTTTGTCGAAACTGCGTAATCCTTTGTAGTATAATGAGACGGATTGTAGAAAAATAAAAATGCCTATCAAAAAAAGATAGGTAAGTTTGTTGTGGTTTTTCATCGTGTTGTATAGAAATATGTACATATGGCCTACAATTGAATAAGGAGGAAGAATTTTGATAGAGAATCAAGTGAAAAAGAAGCGTAGACGTATTTTTTTATTTTCGATTATTGCACTGCTTTTAGTTTGTGGTTCAGTCTATGCGTATATTTCATCGGCATTAGGACCAGTTGATAGCGGGAATAAAAAAGAGATTGAAGTAGAGATTCCAAAAGGATCATCTACTAGTAAAATAGGTGAGATTTTAGAAGAAAAAGGTGCTGTGAAAAACGGTACAGTTTTTAGTTTTTATACAAAGGCTAAATCGAAAAATTTACAAGCTGGTACATATTTGTTGAATCCTTCAATGAGTGCTAAAGATGTCATTGAACAAATGTCATCGGGTAATGTCCATCGTCCAGCTCTTTATAAACTGACGATTAAAGAAGGAGCGCAAGTAACTGAAATAGCAGAAGTGATTGCTGCAGAATTAAAGTGGAATAAAGATGACGTTGTGCGTCAATTAAACGATAAAGCATTCGTTCAAAAAATGCAGCAAAAGTATCCGAAGTTATTAACGGATAAAATTTTTGATAGTAATATTAAATATCCGTTAGAAGGTTATTTATACCCTGCGACGTATTCGTTCTATAAGAAGGATACGACGTTAGAAGAAATCGTAATTCCAATGCTTGAGAAAACGAATGCAATCATTGTTCAAAACGAGGCGAAAATGAAAGCGAAGAACTGGGATGTTCACCAGCTTTTAACATTGTCTTCACTTATTGAAGAAGAGGCAACGGGCTTTACTGATCGTCAAAAGATTTCAAGTGTCTTTTATAATCGTTTAGCGAAAGGTATGCCGCTGCAAACCGATCCAACGGTATTATACGCACTTGGAAAGCATAAACAACGTGTATTATACGAGGATTTAAAAGTAAACTCTCCGTACAATACGTACGTTGTGAAAGGGTTGCCGGTTGGACCGATTGCAAACTCTGGTAAACAATCAATAGAAGCAGCGTTAGAACCTGCACAAACAGATTATTATTATTTCTTAGCAGCACCAAGTGGTGAAGTGTACTATGCGAAAACGTTAGAAGAGCATAATGCATTAAAGCAAAAATATATTACGAAAAAACAGTGAAATGGGGAGGGATAGCGAAAAGTGTCGCACATCCCTCTTTTTTGTGGTAAAATATATCGGGTTAAAAACTGGCAGAAGAATCGTTTTTAATATCAAAACGGGACGTACAAGCTAAGGGTAAAGCTGGCTTGTATTTTTATTGCATTCTATGTGCGAAAAGACGTCATAGAGGCACTTCTCCATGTAAATAAGGAGGACCATTTATGGAGGATGCAGTTAACGAGTACCTATTATCATTTATTGATCCAAAAGATAAATTAATTCTTGAAATGGAAGAATATGCAACAGAAAATCATGTGCCGATTATGGATCGACTTGGAATGGAATTTATGCTGCAATTTTTACGGTTAATTGGACCGAAAAGCATTTTAGAACTTGGAACAGCAATCGGTTATTCTAGTATTCGTATGATGGAAGCTATTCCGAATTCGCGTATTGTGACAGTAGAGCGCAATCGTGAACGATATGAAAAGGCACTTGAATATATAGAACGTTCCCCAGTAACAGATCGCATTTCTGTTATTTATGGTGATGCTTTAGAAACGGGCGAACAAGTGAAAGAACATGGAACATTTGATGTTATTTTTATTGATGCAGCGAAAGGGCAATACCGTCGCTTTTTTGACTTATACGAACCGTTATTAAATCCTGGTGGCGTTATTATTTCAGATAATGTTATGTACCATGGTCTTGTAACGACAAAAGAAAAGATTGAAAACAGACGTACACGTGGTTTAATCCGCCGTATTAAGACGTACAATGAATGGCTTATGAACCATGAAGGATACGATACAACGATTTTCCCAATTGGTGATGGAGTAGCTGTTAGTAAAAAGAGAGGGTGACAAAGGTATGAAGAAACCTGAATTGTTAGTAACGCCAACAGCAGTGGCGGATATCGAACCTCTTGCAAAAGCAGGAGCAGATGCGGTAATAATCGGTGAGCAAAAGTTTGGTTTACGCTTAGCGGGGGAATTTTCACGTGAAGATGTGAAACAAGCTGTGAATATTGCACATGAAAATGGTATGAAAGTATACGTAGCTATGAATGCGATGTTCCACAATGATAAGGTGGAAGAATTGACAGATTACGTTGCATTTTTAAACGAAGTAAATGTAGATGCAATTGTCTTCGGAGATCCAGCGGTATTAATGGCTGTTCGTGAAGTTGCACCAAACATGCAATTGCACTGGAATACAGAAACGACAGCAACAAACTGGTTTACTTGTAACTATTGGGGGCAAAGAGGTGCAAAACGCGCTGTATTAGCTCGCGAGCTTAGCTTAGATGAAATTGTTGAATTAAAAGAAAATGCTGAAGTAGAACTTGAAGTACAAATTCACGGTATGACTTGTATGTTCCAATCGAAGCGTTCATTAGTAGGAAACTATTTTGAGTATCAAGGGCGTAATCTTGACATCGAAAAGAAAAAGTATGAAGAGAATATGTTCTTACATGATCCAGAGCGTAATAATAAATACCCAATTTATGAAGATGAAAATGGTACTCACATTATGAGTCCGAACGATATTTGTTTCATTGATGAATTAGAAGAACTAATTGATGCTGAAGTCGATAGCTTAAAAGTTGATGGGGTATTAAAAAGCTCTGAATACATTATTGAAGTTACGAAGAAATATCGTAAAGCAATTGATTTATGTGTAGAAGATCGTGATACGTATTATGACGTGAAAGAGGATTTATATAAAGAGATAGAAGAAATGCAACCAGTAAATCGTCCGTTAGATACAGGATTCTTCTTTAAAGAAACGGTTTACTAAACGAGGAGGGTGTAGGAAATGACTGTACAAGAAATTTCACGAGTGATCGATGGCAAACGCGTTATTGTGAAGAAACCTGAACTGTTAATCCCTGCGGGTAACTTAGAAAAATTAAAAGTAGCTATCCATTATGGGGCAGATGCTGTATATTTAGGTGGACAAGAATTTGGTCTTCGTTCGAATGCAGGTAACTTTACGCTGGAAGACATGGCAGAAGGCGTTGAATTTGCAAAGAAATATGGAGCAAAAATATACGTAACAACAAATATCTTTGCACATAATGAAAATATGGACGGGCTAGAGGAATATTTAAAAGGGATTGAAAAAGCTGGCGTAACGGGAATTATCGTTGCTGACCCGCTTATCATTGAGACGTGTAAACGTGTAGCACCTTCTGTTGAGGTGCATTTAAGTACACAACAATCACTATCCAACTGGAAAGCAGCACAGTATTGGAAAGAAGAAGGTTTACATCGTCTTGTATTAGCTCGTGAAGCAAGCTATGAAGAGATGAAAGAAATTAAAGAAAAAGTGGATATTGAAATTGAAGCATTCGTCCATGGTGCAATGTGTATCGCCTATTCAGGAAGATGTACATTAAGTAACCATATGACAGCGCGTGACTCTAACCGTGGTGGTTGTTGTCAATCTTGCCGCTGGGACTATGATTTAGTTCAAACAGTATCACAACATAAAGATGCAAAAGAGCTTCCTCTATTCCAAGAAGAAGATGCTCACTTTGCGATGAGTCCAAAAGATTTAAATTTAATTTTATCAATTCCGAAAATGATTGAAATTGGAATTGACAGCTTAAAAGTTGAAGGACGTATGAAATCTATCCATTACGTAGCGACTGTAGCAACTGTATATCGTAAAGTAATTGATGCGTATTGTGCGGATCCAGATAACTTTGAGTTTAAACAAGAATGGTTAGATGAGCTTGATAAATGTGCAAATCGTGATACAGCTCCTGCATTCTTTGAAGGGGTTCCAGGACATCAAGAGCAAATGTTTGGAAATCATAGTAAGAAAACAACGTATGATTTTGCTGGTTTAGTGTTAGATTATAATGAAGAAACGGGCATCGTAACGATTGAGCAACGTAATCATTTCAAACCAGGACATGAAGTGGAGTTCTTTGGACCGGAAATAGAAAACTTTACGCAGACGGTGGAGAAAATTTGGGATGAGGATGGAAACGAATTAGATGCAGCGAGACATCCGTTGCAAATCGTGAAATTCAAAGTGGATCAACCAGTGTATGTGAATAATATGATGCGCAAAAGCATACTTCAATAAGAAAGAGTGATAGTCGAATGGGGACGAATAAGCCTGTTGTAATTGGAATTGCTGGTGGTTCGGGATCAGGTAAAACGAGTGTAACGAAAGCGATTTTTGACCATTTTAAAGGTCATTCTATTTTAATCTTAGAGCAAGATTATTATTACAAAGATCAAAGCCATTTACCAATGGAAGAGCGTTTAAAAACAAATTATGATCATCCGCTTGCGTTTGATAATGATCTGTTAATTGAACATTTGCAGCAGTTGCTTGCATATGAGCAAATTGATAAGCCTGTATATGACTATACATTGCATACACGTTCGGAAGACATTATTCCAGTTGAGCCGAAAGATGTAATCATTTTAGAAGGAATTCTTATTTTAGAAGACCCACGTCTTTGTGAGTTAATGGACATTAAGCTATTCGTTGATACAGATGCAGATCTTCGTATCCTGCGCCGTATGCAGCGTGATATTAAAGAGCGTGGTCGTACAATGGATTCAGTTATTGATCAATACGTAAGTGTTGTACGTCCAATGCACAATCAATTTATTGAGCCTTCTAAGAAATTTGCGGATATTATTATCCCTGAAGGTGGACAAAACCACGTTGCAATTGATATTATGGTGACAAAAATTGCAACAATTCTTGAACAAAAAGTAAATTTGTAATAGCATAGTAAAAGATATACGATAGGAAGGGATTTTTTCCCTTCCTATCGAATACAATGAAACATGCAACCTCATCTATATATAGGTGAGGGCATATTTATATCAACTCTCCATACATATCTTCTTTATATAAAGAAGAATTGGGAATCCGGGGTTGTATGTGACAACTCCGCTAGTACAGGCGTGCTAGAAACCTCCGCTACACATATAAGCGGGGGAGTTTTCATATGGAACTCCTCTTTTTTCAGGGGATTGGTATATAAAAGGAGTGGAAAATATGGCAATAGAAAAAACATACCCTATGACGCAAGAGGGTAAGCAAAAATTAGAGAACGAACTTGAGGATTTAAAGACAGTAAAACGTAAAGAGGTTGTAGAGCGCATTAAGATTGCACGTAGCTTCGGGGATCTTTCAGAGAACTCTGAGTACGACGCAGCGAAAGATGAGCAAGCATTCGTAGAAGGACGTATTACACAACTAGAAAACATGATCCGTAATGCGGTTATCATTGAAGACAATGGTGAAGAGTCTACAGTTGTAACATTAGGTAAAACAGTAACATTTAAAGAATTACCAGGTGGAGACGAAGAAGCTTACACAATTGTAGGTAGTGCAGAAGCAGATCCATTTGAAGGAAGAATTTCTAACGACTCTCCAATCGCAAAAAGCTTATTAGGTAAGCAAATTGGTGAGAAGGTAGCAATCCAAACACCAGGTGGAGAAATGCAAGTAGAGATTATCTCTGTAAAATAAAAAAAGATTCTCNNGAGAATCTTTTTTTATTTTATCTGTAGAATGAAGAACTTGTATGAACATTCGAATGCTTCGACAAAAAATGTCAAAAAATCACTTTAAGCTTTGATATCATAATTAGGAACTATAGGTTTCAATGGAGAAAAGGGGCTAATTATGAAACATAAAATCTTTACAGGACTGGTTTGTAGTATATCCATATTAGGGCTCGTTGCATGTGGAACGAATGAGGAAACTACATCATCAAAGGGCGAAAAAGTAAAGCAAGAAGAAAAAAAGGATACTAGAGCAGCTGAGAGTTCAAAAAGCGTAGAAAATCCACAAGATAAAAAGGAATTTGATGATTTTGATGTAGCGTATCAATTAGCTATTGTGATGAAATTATTTCAAAATGTAACAATTAAGTATGATTATGCGATTGGGAATCCAGATTATTTATTGCGAGATTCAATGGATCAAAAAACAATAGATGACATGAAGAATATGTTGCTAGAACAGGCGAAGAATAATGATAAAATTTTAAAGGATGAAGTGAATCAAGCCTATACATATTTAAAACAATCGAAAGTAAGTAATAAAGATGATATTCAAAAAATAATAGATGCAGAAAATAATTACTTACAAATTGTAGATAAGATGATTGCTTGTATTGATTCTGTAACAGTCGAGAATGCTAAAGAAAAAAGAAATGAAATGAATAATTTAAGTAAGGAATATTTAAAAGTAGCGGCTAACGTAACAACTACTGTAATTGAAGTTGCCAAAAACACTGGAGTGAATGAAACAGAATTTAGATCGCTTCTTATGAACTTTCTAGAGAAGCCAAAGAATCAATAACAGCTTATATAATATCTTTTTTTGTTTTGTAGCTTGTATAAATAAAATAGTACCTCGTCTAAACTACAATAGACGAGGTGTTTTTTATGAGAATAAAACGGAGAATTACAATTGTTTTAATTGTTTTTATATGTGTCATGTTTTTATTACTTTGTCGTTTAATTCAAATACAAATTATAGATACAGAATCATTTACTGATCGTAAGATTAATTTAATTGAGAAAAGTGTTACGCAACGAACACAATCACTTACAGTAGATAATGGAAGAGGGCATTTTACAGATCGAAATGGTAAGGAAGTTGGTGAAGAGAAATATCCAGTTTTGATTGTTTTTCCATTTTTACAAATAAAAAATGGCATGTTAGAGAAAATTGCGCATATCATTGGTGTGTCAAGAGAAGAGATTGAAAACCAAATGAAAGATAAGAAAAATGCATTTATACTGCAAAGAGGAAACGGTCCATTTCGATTGGAACGAGAGCAGATGGAGAAGGTGAACCAATTAAATGTATTAGGGATTGTAGCAACTGACGTTCGATTAAAGCAAACTGGAGCGATGAATCATTTAATTGGTGATGTGGGGGAGAATGAGCAAGAATTTCAAAAGCGATATGGAGAAGTGAAAAAAATTTCGAAGCAAACGCCAATTGGTATTTCTGGATTACAGCAATCATTTGATGAATTTCTATTGACCGATGGAGAGGCAAAAGTATTGTATCAAGTGGATCGACAAGGAGAACCGATTTTTGGAAAACAAGCAAAATATACTTCACCCGGAAATCCATTTTATCCGGTTACGATTCAAACTACTTTACATAAAGAGTTGCAGCAAAAAGCAGAAGAGGTGATTGAAGCAAGTGAAATAAAGAAGGGGGGATTAGTATTACTTGATGTGAAGAAAAATGAAATTTTAGCGATGATCAGCAAACCATCTGTACAGGTGAAAGATGAGAGTGTATATAAGACTACACTTGAAAATCAAATGTTAACACCACATTTCCCGGGCTCTGTTTTTAAAACAGTAGTTGCAGCGGCAGCAATTGATCAAAATATAAATGTGTTTAATCGTACATTTAATTGTAATAAAGATTTATATGGTGAAAACCGCCCGCAAGTTATGATGGGTACACTTAGTTTTAAAGAGAGCTTTGCTAGAAGCTGTAACAGGACATTTTCAGAGTTAGGCAACGAGCTAATACAAAAGGATAAGACGGTGCTAGAAACGTACGTAGCAGCTTTAGGGGCCGCTGGAAACGTTGGTTGGAAAGGTTCGGTATTTCATATAGCTCGTTTTGAGCAAATACCAGAAGAGAAGAGTGCTATTATTTGGGGGAATGAAGTAAATAAGAATAGTAAAAAAGCGATAGCGCAAACAGCAATTGGACAGAAAGATGTACGGATATCACCTCTAGCGATCGCAAATATGATGGCGACAATTGCTAGAAATGGAGAAAAGATGGAAGTGAAAGCTGTTGAAAAAATAGTGTATAAAAATGGAACGGATTATTTTACATTTGAAAACCATACATTAAATGGAAAACGGCTTTCGTATGAAACAGTGAAAACATTACAAGAGTTATTAAGAGGTGTTGTACTAGCGGAGAAAGGAACAGGATCAGCATTCAGGTCGTTGCCACTAAGTGTCGCAGGAAAATCTGGGACAGCGCAAACAGGAAAAGGAACGAAAGTAAATCGCTGGTTTGCAGGTTATTTTCCATACGAAAATCCAAGATACGCTTTAGTTGTAGTTGATATAGAAACAGATAGTAACAAAAATGTAGTTACACCAGTTTTTACAGAACTGGTAGAAGCAATTCATAGATTAGAAAATGAACAGTAATCTTGCAATTATTTATGAAATGTTTTCATTTCGTGAAAATATTATTGTAAATGTTCAACCTTTCTAGATTTAATGTTACAATAGCAAGTATGAAAAACTGCATGGAGGTTTGAAGAATGGCAGGAGGATCTAGATTTCAACAGAAACAACAAAAACGTCGTCAAAACGGTGTTTTAAATATTGCGATTGCTATTGTATTAGTAGCGGTAGCTATTGTAGCATATCAATTGTTTGTTCCTAATACGAAAGAGCAAGCGTCTTCTAGTGATAAAAAAGTAGCTCAGCAAACAACAAAAGAGAATAAAGCTGAGAAAGCTAAAGGTAAAGAAGAGACGAAGAAGAACGAGCAAGAGAAGGCAGAGGCTAAGAAGGAAGAAGAAGAGAAACTAAAGGCTGAAGAAGAAAAGAAAAAAGCTGAAGAAGAAGCGAAAGCTAATGAGAAAGTACCAGCTGAAAAAACACAGCCAAAGGCAACAGATGCTTATACGAAATCTTCTTGGAAGCCAGTAGGTACGCAGCAAGGTGCAACACCTGCGATGACATTCCAAAAAGGCACAGCAGATTGGAATGAGATGAATCAAGCGATTTCAGCTGCAATTGACGTTCCGGTAGAGCAATTAGTTATTCATAGAATCGGAAATAACGGTAAGAATAAAGCTTACGGCAACGTACAAGATAAGCAATCAGGTAAAAAATATTATGTGAATATTGATTGGGTAGACAATGAAGGCTGGAAACCAGTACTTGTTCAAACTCTAAACTAAAAAAGAGAGGCTCTTATGAGCTTCTCTTTTTTAGTTAGCGTAATTTCTTTAATTTAAAATGAACAACCGCACTATAGTACGGTCTTTTGCTTTCAGAATCCATAACCATTTGATGCGAGATATGATGAACTTCAAGCATAAGTGCTTTATTATTATCGATTTGTTCACTAATTTTTCGTTCTAAAGAAGCTAAGTCCCCCGCTTCAAAAAATTCTACTTTATCTTCTAACATTTCAAAGGTAAATGACATGAAGACGCCCCCTCTCCTATGTAATCACCTATAGTGTAACAAAGAAAAGAAGGAAATTCCAAGTGCATTTCAATTGACATTTTTAGAAAGAGGGCATATTATACTGATAAAACCGATAAGAAAAAGGGGAATTTTTATGGGTACAGAATTTAATGGTTTATTTGATGAGTGGGCTCATACGTACGACTCATTCGTACAAGGCGAAGATATACAATATAAAGAGGTTTTCGCTCGTTATGAGGACATTTTAGAGGATGTAGTTAACAAGTCATTTGGTAATGTATTAGAATTTGGTGTTGGTACTGGTAATTTAACAAATAAATTATTACTTGCTGGCCGCACAGTTTACGGTATAGAACCGTCACGTGAAATGCGCATTATCGCTAAAGAGAAATTGCCAAAAGAGTTTTCCATTACAGAAGGTGATTTTCTTTCTTTTGAAGTTCCAAATTCAATTGATACCATTGTAAGCACCTATGCATTTCATCATTTAACAGATGAAGAAAAAGACGTAGCGATTGCGAAGTATAGTCAATTGCTAAACAAAGGTGGTAAAATAGTGTTTGCTGATACGATATTTACAGATCAAGATGCATATGATAAAACTGTCGAAGTAGCAAAACAAAGAGGTTTTCATCAGTTAGCAAACGATTTGCAAACAGAATACTATACACGTATTCCTATCATGCAATCTATTTTTGAAAACAATGGCTTCCATGTAACGTTTACGAGATTAAATCATTTCGTTTGGGTAATGGAGGCAACTAAGCAATAGAAAGAGGGATTAGATTGAGAATTGCTGTAATTGGAGCAATGGAAGAAGAAGTACGTATTTTACGTGACAAATTAGAACAAGCAGAAACAGAAACGGTTGCAGGTTGTGAATTTACGAAAGGGCTATTAGCAGGACATGAAGTAATCTTGTTAAAGTCTGGTATTGGTAAAGTAAATGCAGCGATGTCAACGACAATTTTATTAGAAAAATATAAGCCTGAAAAAGTAATTAATACTGGTTCAGCTGGTGGCTTCCACCATTCTCTAAATGTTGGTGATGTAGTTATTTCAACAGAAGTTCGTCACCATGACGTAGATGTAACAGCATTTAACTATGAGTATGGTCAAGTACCAGGAATGCCGCCTGGATTTAAAGCTGATGAGGCGCTAGTTGCATTAGCTGAAAAATGTATGCAAACTGAAGAAAACATTCAAGTTGTAAAAGGTATGATTGCAACAGGAGATTCATTTATGAGTGATCCGAACCGCGTTGCAGCAATCCGTGATAAATTTGAAGATCTTTATGCAGTAGAAATGGAAGCAGCAGCTGTTGCGCAAGTATGCCATCAATATGAAGTTCCGTTTGTAATCATTCGTGCACTTTCTGATATTGCTGGTAAAGAATCAAATGTTTCATTTGATCAATTTTTAGATCAAGCAGCTCTTCATTCTACAAACTTTATCGTAAAAGTACTAGAAGAGTTAAAGTAATGTAACAAAAAGGCAACTGTCTCATATAAAGAAAATACATACAGTTGCCTTTTCTTTATTGGCAAATAAGGGGGAGAACACGATGAATGTATATCGTGGAGTTCATGAGTTAATTGGTCATACACCAATTGTAGAAATTACTCGTTTTTCACTTCCAAAAGAGGTCCGTTTATTTGCAAAGCTTGAATTTTATAACCCAGGTGGAAGCGTTAAGGATCGTTTAGGAAGAGAATTAATCAAGGATGCGCTAGAAAAAGGGCTTGTTGCAGAGGGCGGAACAATTATTGAACCGACTGCTGGAAATACTGGCATTGGACTGGCACTTGCAGCGTTAGAACATGATTTACGCGTCATTGTATGTGTACCAGAGAAATTTAGTATTGAAAAACAAGAGTTAATGAAAGCGTTAGGTGCAACAGTTGTGCATACGCCGACTGAACAAGGAATGACCGGCGCGATTGCAAAGGCAAAAGAATTAGTAAAGGAAATACCGAATTCATACTCTCCAAGCCAATTTGCGAATGAAGCAAACCCTCGTGCTTATTTCAAAACACTAGGTCCTGAACTTTGGTCGGCACTAAATGGGGAGATTAACATATTTGTTGCAGGGGCAGGAACTGGCGGTACGTTTATGGGAACTGCGTCTTATTTAAAAGAGAAAAACATTGATATTAAGACGGTTATTGTAGAACCGGAAGGATCTATTTTAAATGGGGGTAAAGCTGGTTCACATGAAACAGAAGGCATTGGTCTTGAATTCATTCCACCATTTTTAAAAACATCTTATTTTGATGAAATTCATACGATTTCTGATCGAAATGCATTTTTACGCGTGAAAGAATTGGCGCAAAAAGAAGGTCTTCTCGTTGGAAGTTCTTCAGGAGCAGCATTTCATGCAAGCTTACTTGAGGCGGAGAAAGCGGCACCAGGTACAAATATTGTAACGATTTTTCCTGATAGTAGTGAGCGTTATTTAAGTAAAGACATATACAAAGGATGGGAATAAAAAATGAGAGCAAAGACAAAGTTAATTCATGGTATTCGCATAGGAGAACCATCAACTGGATCTGTAAACGTGCCAATCTATCAAACAAGTACGTATAAACAAGAAGCAGTTGGTAAGCATCAAGGATATGAATATTCACGTACAGGTAACCCTACACGTGCAGCTTTAGAAGAAATGATTGCTGTATTAGAAAACGGTCATGCTGGATTTGCATTTGGTTCAGGAATGGCTGCTATTACAGCGACAATTATGTTGTTCTCAAAAGGTGACCACGTCATTTTAACAGATGATGTTTATGGCGGAACGTATCGCGTTATTACGAAAGTATTAAACCGTTTTGGCATTGAGCATACATTTGTAGATACAACAAACCTAGAGGAAGTTGTAGAAGCAATTCGTCCAAATACGAAAGCGATTTATGTGGAAACACCAACGAACCCATTACTGAAAATTACTGATATTAAGAAAATATCTACTCTTGCTAAAGAGAAAGATTTATTAACAATTATTGATAACACATTCATGACGCCATATTGGCAGTCGCCGATTTCTTTAGGAGCAGATATTGTACTTCATAGTGCAACGAAATATTTAGGAGGTCATAGTGACGTAGTTGCAGGTTTAGTAGTTGTAAATAGCCCGCAACTAGCAGAAGACCTTCACTTTGTACAAAACTCGACAGGAGGTATTCTAGGGCCGCAAGATAGCTTCTTATTACTTCGTGGTTTAAAAACATTAGGAATTCGTATGGAAGAACATGAAACGAATTCACGTGCAATTGCTGAGTTTTTAAATAACCATCCAAAAGTAAATAAAGTATATTATCCAGGTCTTGAATCACATCAAAACCATGCATTGGCAACAGAACAAGCAAATGGATTTGGTGCCATTATCTCATTTGATGTAGATAGTGAAGAAACGTTAAATAACGTACTTGAGAAACTGCAATACTTCACACTTGCTGAAAGCTTAGGAGCGGTAGAAAGTTTAATTTCTATCCCATCTCAAATGACACATGCATCAATCCCAGCAGATCGCCGTAAAGAATTAGGAATTACAGATACATTAATTCGTATCTCTGTCGGTATTGAAGATGGTGAAGATTTAATGGAAGATTTAGCACAAGCGCTAGCATAGTAAAAAATGCACTGCTAATATAGAGCAGTGTGTTTTTATTATATTAATTTGTGAAACATTTCACAAATTAGACATACACAAACGAAATGATTTCATGTATATTGAATTCATGAAATATTATTCACGAATAAACTTGTGAAATACTTCACAAACAATGGGATTCATGTAGGAAGGTAACTCTATTTTTTTACGATAATCGGGACTTATTATGACCTATAGGGACTTATAAAGACCGTGATAACAGAATAGGAGGAAATTTACATGGTAGTCAAAGAGAAAGTTGTAAATGAAATGCAAGAGGTAAAAGAGATGATTGATACGTTAGTAAATAACGGTCAAGAGGCTTTACAAGCATTAGAAAGTTTTACACAAGAGCAGATTGACAACATTGTTCATGAAATGGCACTAGCGGGTGTTGATCAACATATGCCATTGGCAAAATTGGCTGTTGAGGAAACGGGCCGTGGTATATATGAAGACAAATGCATTAAAAATATTTTTGCTACTGAATATATTTGGCATAGTATAAAGAAAGATAAAACGGTAGGAATTATTCACGAAGATCCTCATGAAGAAATAATAGAAATTGCGGAACCTGTCGGTGTAGTAGCTGGGGTAACGCCAGTAACGAATCCAACGTCGACCACAATGTTTAAAGCGTTAATCGCGATAAAAACGAGAAATCCAATTGTTTTCGCCTTTCATCCTTCTGCACAAAATTGTTCCGTTGCAGCGGCGAAAACAGTATATGATGCAGCAGTGAAAGCTGGTGCGCCAAAGCATTGTATTCAATGGATTGAAAGACCGTCTGTTGAAGCAACGAAGCAATTAATGAACCATGATGGTGTGGCACTTGTTTTAGCAACTGGAGGGGCTGGTATGGTGAAATCAGCTTATTCTACTGGAAAACCAGCGCTAGGCGTCGGCCCTGGTAATGTACCATGTTATATAGAGAAATCAGCACATGTAAAACGAGCTGTTAATGATTTAATTTTATCGAAAACATTTGATAACGGTATGATTTGTGCATCGGAACAGGCAATCATTGTCGATAAGGAAATTTATGATGATATGAAAACAGAAATGATTGCAAACAATTGTTACTTTGTAACAGAGGAAGAGAGAAGCAAATTAGAAAAGCTAGTTATAAATGAAAATACATGTGCAGTAAATAGTGATATTGTAGGGAAATCCGCGCAGTATATTGCTGAATTAGTTGGAATTACTGTGCCTGAACATACAAAAATGCTTGTAGCTGAAATACAAGGTATCGGACCAGCATATCCACTATCTCGTGAGAAACTGAGCCCAGTATTAGCTTGTATAAAAGCAAATTCATTAGAAGAAGGATTTACATATTGCGAAGAAATGTTGAACCTTGGTGGGTTAGGACATTCAGCAGTCATCCACTCTGCAAACAAAGAAGTGCAAAAACAATTTGGATTACGAATGAAAGCTTGCCGTCTCATTGTAAATGCACCTTCATCACAAGGTGGAATAGGAGAGATATATAATGGATTTATTCCATCACTTACGCTTGGTTGTGGATCCTACGGAAAAAACTCAGTTTCCCAAAACGTAACAGCGACACATTTATTAAATATAAAAAGGCTGGCAAATAGAAAAAAGAATATGCAGTGGTTCAAATTGCCACCAAAAATTTATTTTGAAAAACATGCTACAGCGTATTTAGCAAACATGCCTAACATTTCACGTGCATTTATTGTAACCGATCCAGGAATGGTTGAGCACGGATATGTAGATACAGTCACGCACTATTTACGTAAACATACAAATGATGTGAAAGTTGAAGTGTTCTTTGAGGTTGAGCCAGACCCATCAGATGAAACTGTTTTTAAAGGTGCGGAAATGATGAAAAGCTTTAAACCTGATGTAATTATCGCGCTTGGTGGCGGTTCAGCTATGGATGCAGCAAAAGGGATGTGGCTTTTCTATGAGCACCCAGAAACAACATTCTATGGCATTAAACAGAAGTTTTTAGATATAAGAAAACGTACATGTAAATATCCGAACTTAGGAAATAAAGCGCAATTTGTTGCCATTCCAACAACATCAGGGACAGGATCAGAAGTAACGCCATTTGCGGTTATTACAGATAAGAAAAATAATATAAAATATCCGCTCGCGGATTATGAATTAACACCAGATGTAGCAATTGTTGATCCACAATTTGTAATGACAGTACCACCTCATGTAACAGCAGATACTGGTATGGACGTATTAACACATGCAATTGAGGCATATGTATCTGTTATGGCAAATGACTATACAGATGGGTTAGCATTAAAAGCCATTGATCTCGTATTTAAATATTTACCGAGAGCATTTAAAGATGGAAATGATGAAGAAGCACGAGAAAAAATGCATAACGCTTCTGCAATTGCAGGGATGGCATTTGCAAATGCTTTCCTAGGTATTAATCACAGTTTAGCACATAAAATTGGACCGGAATTCCATATTCCGCACGGACGCGCAAATGCCATTCTTATGCCGCATGTAGTCCGGTATAACGCTATTAAGCCAAGAAAACACGCATTGTTCCCAAAATATGAGCACTTTGTAGCAGATGAACGCTATGCACAGATTGCGAGAATGCTCGGGCTTCCAGCAAGTTCAGCGGCAGAAGGTGTGGAATCACTCGTCCAAGCAATTATTGTACTTGGAAAAAGTTTGAATATTAATATGAGTATTGCAGGGCAGGGAGTCGATAAAGAGCAATTTGAAGAGGTTGTTGGCATATTAGCAGAAAGAGCTTTTGAAGATCAATGTACAACAGCTAATCCAAAATTACCGCTCATTTCAGAACTGAAAGAAATTTATATGGAAGCATATAAAGGTGTGTAATGGATATGAAAGAGTCGCTTCATTGCGACTCTTTTTCTTTTGGAAAACATCTCCCTCACTGGCTGTATTTACTTGTCTTTAAGTTTAATAGAATATGATACAGTGAAATGGAGGAGTGAGAATATAATGAAAGAATTGCAAGGGAAAATAGAAGATTATACTCGGTTCGGACAAATCCTTCTCGCTGTAAGTACATTGTTAATGGTTGGCTTATTGATTCCGAATGGAGCAAAAGAAACGATACAATCTTTCGTTATGATGGGCAGCATCGTTATATTTTTAAGTTTATCATTCTTTTTCTTTCAGCGTGTAAAAGTGATACGTAATCAGTTAGAGGAAAATGAATGTGAGTAATATTGATGAATAGAGCGCTACGAAAAGAAAGAGTCTTTTTGTAGCGTTTTTTGTTTTTTATAGAAATGTATGCGTTTTATATTGACAATGATAATCTTTATCAATTAAAGTAGAATAGTAATTAATGATTATCATTATCAATTAGAGGTGAAAGAATGAAGAAATCTATTACGCTATTCACAGCGATTCTATCTATTTTTTTCTTATTAATAGGTTGCAGTGCCAAAGGAGACGAAAAAGCATCTGCAACAAAAACGGAAAAGGGAAAAGAGAAAATCGAAATTACCGACCTGTCAGGAAGAAAGGTAACATTCGATAAAACACCTGAAAGTTTTGCAACATTAAGTATGGGAGACATGGATATTATTCATGCTTTAGGTGGAAAAATAGTAGGTCGTCCGGATACGAAATTAACTCTTCCAGAAGAGTTAAAGAAAGCGCAAGTAATTGGGAATGCGCATCAACCGAACTTTGAACAAATTGCTAGCTTAAAGCCTGATGTACTTGTTGCTAACAATGGATTCCAAAAGAATGTTCCAACGGTTGAAGGACAAGGAACGAAAGTAATGATTTCTTCTGCGAATTCTGTACAAGAAATTCAAAAGAATATTGAACTATACGGAACAGTAATGAAGAAAGAGGATAAAGCAAAAGAACTTAATCAAAAAATTAATAATCAAATGAAGAAATATGAGAAAAAGAGCGATGTGAAAGCATTGCTAGTGTATGGCGCACCAGGTACTTATTTAGCAGCATTACCAACATCGTTATCAGGTGATATTTTAGAAAAAACAGGCGGGAAAAATATTGCAGCTGATTTTCCAGAAATGAAAGAATATCCGCAATATGCGCAGTTAAGTGTAGAACGCATTATTGAGGCGAATCCAGATGTGATTTATTTAATTACACATGGAGATCCAAATAGTGTGAAAAAAGCATTCGAAGGCGAAATGATGAAAAATGAAGCGTGGAAAAATTTAGACGCAGTAAAACAAAATCGTGTAGTGATTTTACCACCAGACTTATTTGGATCAAATCCAGGAACAAAAGTTACAGAAGCGATGGACTTTATGTATAAAAGTATACAAGATGTAAGGAAATGATAAGTATGGAGAGTAGTGAAGTAGTAAGAGAAAAGGAACATCCTTTTGCGAAAAAAAGATGGATCATAGCAGTTACTTTAGTTATATTAACGATTCTAAGTCTTTTTTACGGTCTTTTCGCAGGAAGTTTATCCTTTTCTTTACGAGATATTCTGGTAGGGATGCAAGATGAAAGTTCGACAGTTCATCGAATTGTATGGGATCTTCGTATACCGAGAGTACTTGTTGGGTTTATAGTAGGAACATGTTTAGCTGCATCTGGTGCATTACTGCAAGGGGTTATGAGAAACCCTCTCGCAGACCCTGGTATTATCGGGGTTTCATCTGGAGCGGGTCTTGTAGCAATTGTAATTATGATCTTATTTCCTCAGCATATGGCTTTTTTACCGCTAGGGGCGTTTTTAGGAGCTTTCATCACAGCGATGGTCATTTATGCTTTATCATGGCAAAAAGGGGCACCGCCTTCAAGAATCGTCTTAGTAGGTGTGTCAATCAATGCATTAATTGGTGCAGCAACTTCAGCATTAATGTTACTACATAGTGATAAAGTACAATCCGTATTACCGTGGTTAGCTGGTGGCATTGGTGGTGTAAGCTGGGCACATTTAAACATGATTATTTATTATGCAATATTCGCTATTATATTAGCCTTCTTTGGTATTAAGCATATCCGAGTATTAATGCTTGGAGATGAGATGGCGAAGTTATTAGGTCATAACGTGGAAAAAAGCCGATTTTATTTAATCGTAGTAAGCACATTATTAGCTGGAATAGCAGTTAGTGTTTCTGGACTTATTGGGTTTGTTGGTCTTGTTGTACCGCATATGCTACGTTTATTAGTCGGAAATGACTATAAATATTTACTTCCATTATCATGCCTTGCCGGCGGGATATTACTTGTTTTCGCGGATGCGATAGCTCGAAGTTGGTTCGATCCAATCGAATTGCCTGTTGGTATTTTATTATCCTTCTTAGGTGGTCCGTTCTTCTTATATTTAATTCATAGAGGAGGAAAACAAAGTGATTTCCGTTGAAAAAGTGTTTTACGCACATTCCGAAAGATTTCAAATGCAAAATATGAATGTACATATTAAAGCTGGAGAAGTCGTTAGTTTAATTGGACCGAATGGATCTGGGAAATCTACTTTGCTTCGTTTAATGGCAAGACTACTTAAACAAAGCGAAGGAGAGATCATTTTAGATGGAAAAAATATTCATACGATGAAGAGTGCTGATGTAGCGAAGCAATTAGCAATGTTACCACAAATGCATGATCACCAATTAGATTTAACAGTGAAAGAATTAATTGAATTTGGAAGAGGTCCCCACAAATCATGGAGCGGTCGCTTAAATAAAGAAGATGAAGAAATTGTTGATTGGGCATTGTCTGTTACAAATCTTGCAGGGTATGAATATCGTCTTTTACAGTCTTTGTCAGGAGGAGAAAGACAACGGGCTTGGATTGCAATGACGCTAGCACAACGTACAAATGTCTTATTGCTAGATGAACCAACAACCTTTTTGGATATCGTTCACCAGTTAGAAGTAATGGAACTTGTAAAACGATTAAACGAAGAGTTTGGTATGACAATTATAATGGTTTTACATGACATTAACCAAGCAGCTCAATATAGCGATCGTTTACTCGTATTAAAGCGAGGGCAGATTCAGTATGATGGTGTACCAGAAGAAGTTTTATGTCATCAAATGTTTCAACACGTATTTGGCATAGAAGTTGATATTTTTCAGGGAAGCGACAAGCCATTTTTTACACCGAAACGAATTTCTAAAAAAGGAGAAGCGAGATGCAAACAGAAGAGCGTATTACCACTGAATTAGTAAGAGAATTTGTTATGGCGGCTCACGGGAATTTAGAAAAAGTACAGGAACTGTTGGCTGAATCACCAAGCTTACTTCATGCCTCTTATAATTGGGGTGGATCAGATTGGGAAAGTGCGTTAGGGGCATCGGCACATGTGGGCCGTAAAGACATTGCTCTTTATTTACTGGAAAAGGGTGCTCGAATGGATATTTTTGCAGCAGCTATGCTTGGAGAGCTAGAAGTTGTACAAGCGATTTTAGTAGCACAACCAGAAGCATTGCATGCATCTGGCCCTCACGGCATTTCTCTCCTTCAGCATGCAAGAATGGGTGGAGAAGAATCTAAGCGTGTATATGATTACTTAGCGGCGCTTTCTTAATGAACGAAGGAAGTTCTTATGTGCGGTAAACTTTTCACTTTAATATAATTGAAAAGTTTACCGCCCGTTAGAACGGGATAAGTATCTAGTATATTTGAAAATCCTACACCCCCTCAATTGTAGTTTTCTTTATGCTAGTTATGATATGGATGCAGTAGACAATATTTGTCTACTGCTTTTTTATTTCTATAAAGAGTGAATATTCTGTATTTTTATGCTGGTTCATTTATAATAGAGAGTAACATTTATTATACATACAAAATATGATCGTGTAATAAAGAACAAAATGGTGGGAAGGAGTTTAAAAATGTTCCATACAGATCGCTTGCAATTTCGTAAATATACAATAGATGATTTACAGTTCTACGCTTCGTTATGGGGGAATGAGAAGGTAATGCGTTATATTGGAAATGGAACGTTAAAAACATATATGCAATGTAAAAAAAGCTTGGAGGAGTGGGTGCTTCCTAATTATAAAAATGGCCTTGGTTTATTTGTAATGATTGAAAAGGAAACGGGAATACGAATTGGTCATGCAGGATTAGTAAAGCAGAATATAGATGGAAAAGAGGAAATTGAAATTGGGTATTGGTTACTCCCGCAGTATTGGGGAAAAGGATATGCAAAAGAAGCAGCGGCAGCATTTCGAGACTACGGTTTCCAAGCATTACAAATGAATAAGTTAATTTCTCTTATTAACCCGAATCATCCCGCCTCGATATTTGTTGCTCGAAAAACAGGGCTCAGTTATGAGAAAACAACTTCATTTCATGGGATGGATGTTCTCGTTTATTCCATTAAGCGAGTTGGATGAAAAAATACTTTTTAAAAGGTAAATTGAATCTTTTGAAGAATGGTATATAAAAATAAAGGGGGGATTAAATGTACATTTATCATAATGGATTGATTATTCGTGAGGGAACGAGTGGTGTACCAGCATATGCAATTAAAGCTTTGTTTGAAGATGCTGGTTGGAGCAATCATAATATCCCTTCTTGGCAAATTGAGAAATTCACGATAGCATTTGAAAATTCAACATGGGCTTTTACAATTTGGGATGAAGAAGAGATGATCGCTATGGTTAGAGTCATTTCTGATCAAATTATGGTCGCAAACATAGTAAATTTAGTTGTGAAGTGTGAGTATAGAGGGAAGGGATTGGGTAAGAAACTAGTCGCTCTTTGTTTACAAAAGCTGCCGCATGGTGACTGGTTTGCACATACATCTGCTAACAATTTTGATTTTTATAAAAGTTGTGGTTTTGAAGTGAGAGAGTTATCAAGAAATGGAACATGTGCGTACTATGGATACCAAGTTGCAAAAAGGGATGGTCATCGATAAATGAGCGAAAAGTAAAGAAAAATTACAGTTATTAGTATCTCTAATTCTTTTTGTAATAGAAAATGAATTCAGACTCATTTTATGATAAAATGAAAGAAAATTCTGTTTATTATTAGGGGGATAAAAATGAGTATTAAAGTTGGAGATGTATTTAAATATGAAAGAAGATTTACCGAGGAGGAAGTTTTCGAATTTGCAAATATTACAGGAGATAAAGGTAGACATCATATGGAATATGATGAGAATGGACAATTAATGGTTCATGGTTTATTGACTGCTAGCATTGGGACGAAAGTAGGCGAAGAGTTACATTACATAGCAAGAGAATTAGTAAGTGAGTTTATTAGACCAGTTTTTACAGGAGATACGATCACTTGTGAATTAACTTTAACAAATATTGAACAAATGGAAGGATATAAAAAAGTTTCAATTGAGTCAGTTTATCGAAATCAACATGAAAAGACTGTGCTAGTGGGGACAAGTTACGGGATTATAAGGGGATAAAAAAGAAGCCTGTAAATCAGGCTTCTTTTCCAACACTCTGGAATCTTTTTTGATTTTAGCAAAAGAAAAAACATAAAATAATAGAATTTAGAAAGATAGCCCTCCACCAACCCCTTTTGGGTTAGATGGAGGGCTATTTTTTCATGTTTTGACAAGCAACGTTGAGGTAAGCCTGTATTTGGACAGACTTCAGCCTTCGAAATGGAGCATACCGATAGCCATGTAGTTCTTTGGCGTTCGCCTTAATATGTGTAGAATCTGCCATCAGCGTACGTCCTCCCACCATCTCATCAAAAATTTCTTCGAAAATATTTGTATGAACAAAACGGGTACGGCGATTCCAAATAATTGTAGAATGAGCTGGAATTATATCTGATAGAGAGAATCCTAAAAACATATAATTAATCTACCTTTTCATTAAAATTGTGATAATTTATCTTTTAACTCCAATTCTTCAACTTTTTCAAAATCTTTAAAAAATAAACTTTCAATTTGATTATGATTAAAAACATATTATATTCTTCAGGCAAATTTCTATGAAGATATGGACAAGACACATAATCCCACATTTTATCTTCACTTACTTGTTGTTGCTTTTTATCATAAATCATAAGAGGTTGGTTCACCTCTTTAACAAGAACCACTGAACCAATTGGTAATAAATCCTGTCCTATAACTAATTATGGTATATATATATATACCATAATTAAACATTCCTCTTGATAATTATAAAATTAATATCTCTTCGAAGAGTGAGATTTCTTTAAAAAAAACGAAACAATCTTATAAAATATAAAAGTAAATAACGGCATTACTACACCAAATACAAAAGATAAAATAATTTTTTCTTTAAATGTAGCCTCTGCTCCAAACCATATAGCTAATAAACTAGATGGAACAGCAATAGCACAAAAAATCATTAAAATCTTCTTAAATACATCCAAAGACAACATTTTTAACCCCCTAATAAAAAATAAAGATATTTAACCTTTTTCAACTCCAAACTCACATTGAGTTCATTCATCAATCCAAATGTAGCCTCTGCACTTATACTACCATAAGCTGCCTCTTCACCAACAACTACTTTCCAATCAGTCAAAAAAAGAAGCCTCTAAATCAGGCTTCTTTCTTTATTTAGTAAACGCGTTTTCGATTTTCTGCATGACTAGAGATAAGTAATAATGCAGATTCTTCCCCTATATTACGAACAATATGAGGAACGCACGCATTCCAGGAAAAAGAATCACCTTCTCCAACAATTGCAATGTCTTCTCCATGTTGAACTTCTAGTTTTCCGCGTAATACAAGATGGCACTCTTCTCCTTCATGAGCATTCGGTGAGTTTTCTTTCGGAAATCCAGCAGGAATTTCTACGAGATTTAGGCGAAGGCCACCTTGTTCAGCGACATGTTCAATTCTTTGTTCATCTTGTCCATACACACTGTATTTACGTTCTTCTTTTTTAACAATTTTTAAACGGTCTTTTTGTTCTAACAATAAATAGGGAAGGGGAACATTTAAAAAATGAGAGATCGTTTCTAAAGTTGAGATAGATGGTGAGGTTTTATTGTTTTCAACCTGACTCATAAATCCTTTAGAAAGACCTGTGCCTTCACAAATTTGGGCAATCGTAATACCTTTACGTTGACGAATTTCACGAATTGCAGAACCGATATTCATAAAATCAAGCTCCTTTTTGTAAACAACTATTTGTATCATAGCAAAAAAAATATATTTTTTCTCATAAAAAATGAATTGACGAATAAAAAAAATTAGTGTATGTTTTGTAATGTAAATAAAAGTTTTGTATAAGAAAACTATAAAGGAGAGAAAGAAATGAATCAACATATCGGTAACTTAATTATTCGCATCGTGTTAGGAGTAACATTCTTTATGCACGGTTTAACAAAATTCCAATCGGGAATTGACAATATTGCAGGGTGGTTTACAAGCATTGGTTTACCAGGAGGACTTGCATACGGTGTAGCAACTGTTGAATTAGTTGGAGGTCTATTGTTAATTTTAGGTTTAGGTGTAAGATATATTGGATTATTATTTGCACTTGTTATGGTCGGAGCGATTGTAAAAGTAAAATGGTCAGCTGGCTTGTTAGGAGACGGAAAAAATCCTGGATTTGAGTTAGAACTTGCACTATTAGCAATGGGTGCATACTTATTTGTTGCGAAAGCTGATGGTTTTGTAGATAATTTCTTAAAAGAGAAAATGTCAAAGAAGAACTAATTTAAATGGGGGTATAACAAGATGAGCTTTCAACTTCATCCCGAAACAACACTTGGTGTTGTTCATTTATACGTATCAAATATAAAGAAATCACTAGATTTTTATACGGAAGTACTAAGCATGAAAGTGCTAAAAGAAGAGGAAGCAGTCGTTACATTTGGGAATGAAAATGATGAACCACTCCTTATCATTGAAGAGAAGAAAGAAGCTTTTCCGAAACAAAGAGGAAGAACAGGGTTATATCATTACGCAATTTTATTACCAAATAGACAAGACTTAGCGAACATTCTTCGTCACCTTGTAGAGATGGTATATCCACTGCACGGTGGAGCCGATCATTACTTTAGTGAAGCTCTTTATTTAGCTGATCCAGATGGAAATGGGATTGAAATTTATCATGATCGCCAAAAAGAAGTTTGGCGTGATGGGAATGGAGAGCTACCATTTGTTAGTAAACCGTTAGCTGGTGAAGAATTATTGCAGCAAGGAAGTGTATGGAATGGGTTCCCGGCGGGTACTGTGATGGGACATATTCATTTACATGTAGCTGACTTAGAAGAAGCGAAACGTTTCTATGTTGATGGTCTTGGTTTTGATGTAACAATCCCAGCTCGTAATGGAGCGCTGTTCGTATCCGCAGGTGGTTATCATCACCATATTGGCTTAAATACATGGCAAGGTGAAGGGATACTACCGCAAATGCCAAATTCCGTTGGTTTGAAATATTTCACAATTGTACTAGCGGATGAAAAACAAAAAGAGCAAGTATGTGAAAGCTTAAAAAATATTGGCAAGATTGCTACGTACAAAGACGGAGTATTACAGGCCAAAGATCCATTTGGACACTGTATACATTTCAAAATAAAAGGAGAAGCCTAAAAAGGCTCCTCCTTTTTTACTTTCTTATAATTGCTTTTTCATTTTGTAAAAATAGTTGGTCAAATTGCTTAGCGAGCTCAAAATCTAGTTTCGTTAAACCTTTTGCATTCCAAGATGACAAAGTAATAATAACTGCCTTATACTGTATAAGGATAAATGGGTGGTGATTATGTTCTTCTGATAGTTTGGCGGCTTCAGAGACAAATTCGACTCCTTTTAAGTAGTCGGAAAACATGTATTTTCGTTCAATCCATTTTTCATCTTTTACCATCCATTTATCTAACTTCAATAATTCCTCTTGAACTTGTTCTTCAGTTAATCGTTGCATCATTTTTCACATCCTTTACCTTCAGTAATGCAAGACCATTGTTAATAAGGCGTGTTACAGCTTCGTCCGTTGTGAAAGTAGACAGTTGTTGTAATAATGCTGCAGATGTTTCGTGACCTTTGTTATGTTCTAAAAGCAATTCTAAAATTTCAAGGCGAAGTAGCCATTCTTTCGGATGAAATTTATTTAATACTTCTTGAATAGCTGCTAATTGATCGACATGAGCGTCGTGTAAAATACCTTCATTACGAATATCGCGAACTGTTTGATACATACGATCTAGTTCAGTTAATGTAAGAGGTGTTGGAGTTTCTTCTATTTCCTCATCCGCTGGGAAAAACGATGCTGCATCTGCTGCACCTGGGAATACGGAAGTGATTGTTGAACCAACCGCCATATCAAATGCTCCCCATGAAGCGTCAAATAATAAACGATCTTGATGAGTAACTGTACAATCTATAAATGAGATAAGAGCAACCTTATTATCATTCTTTACAATATCTGTTACTGTTCCTTTTACATGAATACCACTTGCAAAAGTAAACTCTGCAATATTTCCAATTGCAATTCCTAATGATTGTAGTTGTTCGTCTGTACAATTTTCTAATGCAATATTTTCAGTGAGTAATCCAATTGGTGTTCCAAAGCCGTCACTGTGTACAGATGTAGAATGATTCGCTAGCTGTTTATTGTGAATTGCTAATGCTGTTGGTGAGCTTGTTCTCATGTAAATGACTTCACCAATATCATTTTTAATCGTCTCTGTAAATGTACCTGTAATTTGTAATCCGCTATTTAGCTCGGCTGTTGCATGGTTTTCAGAGCGAATCGCTTTTTCTAATCCTTCTTTACCACCTGTTTTAAAGGCCATCGTTTCAGAGAACTTCTCAAGTGCTGCTGTTAATTCCTCAAACGATTCACAAACAAATAGTTGTGGTTGCATTTTTGTTACGTCATAAGTTGTCCCTGTACATGATTCGATGGAAAATGGAACCTTTTCTACAGCATCTGTTAAGCAATGTTTGCTTTCGCCGACAGAGGAAAGCAGACCAGCACCGTAGATTTTTGGATTGTCCATATTTCCGATTAATCCATATTCTACCGTCCACCAGAAAAGACGTGAAATTTGTTCAGCTTCTGATAAACCAGAAACTAAGTTTTGCTTTTCAATTACAGCATTTTCAGCGGCTGCAACTTCTTCAGGTGTAGAAGTTGGGCTTTCTTTTACGATCGTTAATGTACGAACAGCTTCAAACGCATCATGTTCTTCTTTTGTAGAGAAAGCTTTCGCTCCAATTTGTCCAAATCGTTTCACATATTTTGCATATGTAGGATCAAGTAAGATCGGTGCGTGTCCTGCAGCTTCATGAACGATATCAGGAGCCGGTGTATACTCGATATTTTCTACTTTGCGAATATCTGTTGCAATTGGTAATAATCCGTGACCTTGAAAATCAAAGAATGCTACGCCGGGAATAAGTCCGTCAATCGTTACAGCTCCCCAGCCGTTTGGTGCTAAACATTTATTCATTTCTTCTACCTTTGGAATTGCATCTATATTAATACCAGATGATTGTAGTCCATTCACATAGGCTGGATGAGCAACGTCTTTTAAAAAACTATGATTTTGTCTCATGATGTAACGCCAAACAGCGTGATTCACCGGTGTGTATTGATCATAATGTTGTGTGGATACGAATGGTTTTAAATGCGATGGAATTTCTGTTTTCTTTGTCATTTAGACATCCTCCTTTTTTCTATAAAATTGAATATCGGTTTTGTATAGCTTGTACCAGCCACTTTTAAAATTGTAAGCGCTTATAATTTTATCATAAAATTCTGAATTATTTAATATTTGTTACGTGAGAAATAGAAAAATCCCCTATCGGAACATCCGATAGGGGCAGAAGAATGGGGGTACTACTTTATTTCACTTCCAAATCAACATTTAACTTAGATGTATTTCCTGCTGCATCAGTTGCTACAATATGAATTGTATTCTTTCCTTCTTGTAATTGACTACGATCGAAATAAATGCCGTAATTTTTCTCCCAAGGATTTAGGAATGCACTTTCCCATACACCATTTCCGTTGATTTCATATTGCATGCTCACTGGAATACCAGGTGCTATCCAACCAGACTCTGACATCCAATCTAGTAGAATATCGTCCACTTTTCCTGTGATCACAAGGTTTTCTTGGTCAACTTCGTATGTTAACTTAGGTGCAGTTCTATCAAGAAATACAGCAGCTGTTTGTTTTGTTTCCCCACCAGAATTAGAGGCAACTGCTTCGATTTGGTATAGACCATCAGCTAACGGAGTACCATCTGCTTTTGTACCATTCCATTTGAAAGGTTTGTATCCAGGAGTTTCATTTTTAGCTTGATGGATAACCCCTTGGTATGTTACACGTTCTTTTGTAACTAAATTTGCATGCAATGTTACATCATCCACAGGTGCAACTAAATAGTAGTTGATGAGATTATCGTCTAATATTTGGTCACCATTTGGACTAAACGTAGAATTAATAATTTCAAGTCCATCTATACGTTTGTAATCTTTAGGATCGATGCTAAATGTAAATGGAATGCGAGTTTCTTCCTTCGTTCCTTGTTCTTTTACATACACATTTCCAGTATATACACCTTGAGGCAATGAACTATCGACAGTGATAGTAAATGGTTTTTCGGTACTACTATTCGGCTGTACGCTAATCGATGAAGGTACAGAAGTTTTTACTTTTGTATTTGTATTTGCATCTAGTAATTCTACACGAGTTGAAAAGCTTTTCTTTTTATTAGAAAGATTTTGTAACGTAATATTTTGTGTCAGTTTTATTTTTCCACTGTTTGGTTTAATAAGACCAAAACTGATATTGTTAGGTTTCACCAATACATCTGTTTGAGCTGCTTTTGGGATGTTAATCAAACCAGATCCTTGTGTCATAATAGGATATGTATTCTCATTCACATCTTTTAAAGTCTTTGCGGTATTGGCAAGGGATGCTTTTAATTGCTCTGTCGTCCAATCAGGATGCATTTGACGCAAGAGGGCAACCGCTCCAGCTACTTGAGGCGCAGCCATACTTGTCCCATTATGGGATTCATAGCCACCTCTCGGTACTGTACTAGTAATTTGTACTCCTGGTGCAACGATATCAGGTTTAATAAGCCAACTTCCTTGTGAAGGTCCTCTGGAACTAAAGTTACCAATTAATTCAGTTGGAACTGGTTGTCCGATTTTTATATTTTTCGTGCGCTTAGTAATTAAGTTTTTCAACTCTTCACCATTTGCATTTGATAATTGCATAACTGGAAGGGCTAGATTTTCACGTGTAAAGTATTCAGGCATAATATTAATCTCTTTTTCAGTAGAAATTAATAGTACACCGAGGGCGCCTGCTTGCTTCGCTTGTTCTGCTTTTACTAGCGTACTAGAAGTTCCTTGTAGGACAAGGGCGAATTTTCCTTTTACATCTTGTTTTGCATAATCACTTGGCGAACCATACCCAACATATACAAGAGGGGAATCATTTCCTATTGGGAAATCAGATTTTGATAATGGTAACCCTTGATATGTTTTGCTAGAACCGGCTACTTGGAATGTTGGGAACGGGATAGAAACGGTAGATGCTCCAACTGATATAACACTACTTGCATTACCAGGTGCATCAACAGACCAAGGGTGTGGTCCATCATTTCCATTTGAAACAACTGCAGTAACTCCAAGCTTTGCCGCACGCTCAAGCGTTAATGTTACAGGTTGATCAGGTGTATTTAAACTTTGCCCAAGAGATAAATTTAAAACGTCAGCACCGTCTTGAATTGCTCGTTCAATACCTTGAATAATATCTTCTGTTGTACCAGTCCCGCCATCATTCATTACACGATAGGCTAAAATGGAAGCATTTGGAGCAACGCCTTTAATTTTTCCGTTACCGGCAACAATTCCAGCTACATGAGTACCATGTACGTTACCATCCATCGGATCGTTATCTTCATCGACTGTGTCATATCCACCGATATAATTTGCTTTTAAGTCAGGATGTGTATAGTCTACGCCAGAATCGATAATCGCTACTTTCATACCTTTTCCATCAAGAGGTTTGCCAGACGGATCTTTTAAATTCCATGCTTCAGGTGCACCAATTGTCGGTCCGCCGATGTTTGGTGCTTCTTCGTTAGTAGCACTTTTTGATGTTTCATGCAATTTATATGTTAAGTTCGGATAGACTGCTTTTACTTCAGGTAAAGAAGCAAGAGCGGTAATTTGATCTCCAGGAACTGAAATAGAGAATCCAGAAAATAAAGTATTATAAACTTCTTTAATTTTTGCACCAGGTGCTTTTTCTTTTATTTTCTTAGTCGTATCTTCTTGTGCCTTTTTAAGTTGTGCATGATAAGACTGCGCATTATTATTTTGTAAATCGGGTGCATGCTGAATATTACTTTGCGCAGCAAGAGGAGCATGTTGCAATTCTACAATGACTGAAATTTCTTTTGATGTTTTTGTTTCAACACTTTGCGCGATTTTGTTTTCTCCCCATTGTTCAATATTCGTTTTTAACTGTGGACTAAATTGCTTCTCTTTTTGCAGTGATTCAGCATGGGCGCTTAAAGCTCCAAAACTTGAAAAGACGAGCGCCATACTTAATAGTGTAGATGTCGTTTTTTTCATTGAAACTCCCCCTAATAAAAAGTGCCAATATTCCGAAAAATAATCTTACATTTTTATTCAGAATTATAAAATCGGATGTTAGCTAAAATATATTTTCGACATAATTCATACCAATCCTCTTTGGATTGAAAATTTCTTGGGAAATTTTTTCTGATTATGTCGAATGGGGATTTTTCACATATTGTAGGCGGGAAGTGAGGAATGCTATGTGGGAAATGGAGGAGTGTTATGAAAAGGCTTATAGTAAGTGGCAGCGCAGTGTTACTCATGTTTTTATGTTCCATCACTATTACTAGCGCAGAAAATAATGAAGCGAAAATTGCTTTTATTCGTCATCATGACCTTTGGATTAAAGTTGATGGGAAAGAAAAACAACTTACAAAAGGAGAGTACATAACAGGGCCAAAGTGGTCTTATGATGGAGAGTGGCTTGCATATGCGAAAGGTGAGAAACAAAATCAATTGGAATTGTATCGATTGAAAAATGGAAAGAAAGTTACACCGTTTCACTCAGAAACATCGAATTATCAATGGTCACCAAAAGAGAATATAATTGCATTTATATTCACAGGTACATTAAGTACATATGATGTAGAAAAAAAGAATGCCACTTTTGAAAATGTATCCAATGGTGTAGGGGATTATGCTTGGTATCCAGACGGACAGAGGTTTTTTGTTTCTTCTGAAGCGTACTTGCTTCCAACAGGATGGACAGGAGCCCAGCTATATGAAGTGCAAAAGGATGCAAACATGAATCCGCATAAAATGAAACATATATATGCATTACCAAATGAACATGATGATTTTTTAGCGTTAGTTGCAAGTGGATTCAAGTGGTCACCAGATCAAAAATGGATTTCGTTTTTAGCGGTGCCAACAGCTTCTTGGTCAGCTGATAGTAATACACTTTGTTTAATTCGAGCAGATGGCAGTCGGTTTGAAAAAGTAGATCAAATGTTATTAAACACACAATGGTTCCAATGGGCACCATCAAAAAATATATTAGCCTATATTGAAGGAAGCGGGAGAGTTGCATTAGAAAATAAACATTTAAAAATAAAGGAACTGCCAGCACTCCAGCAGAATACATTTACACCGAAAGGGTATGTCGATTGGGATTTCACATGGAAGAATGATCAAGTTATTATCGTTTCACGTGCAAAAGAGGCAGGGATTGAAACTCCACCAGAAAAAAGACCACTACCATCTTTATATGAAATCGATAGTACAAGCGATGAACAACATCAAATTATAAATCCATCTAAGAAGCAAGGTGATTACCACCCCATCTTCTTGAAGAAGAATAATCAATTAATATGGATACGTTCAGACCGTAAAAAAGCTGATATATGGATAGCTCATAGTGATGGAAAGCATGAAAAGAAGTGGATTGAAAATATAGATGTACCAGAGTGGTATTATGAAAGCTGGAATTGGGAAAATGTCATCTCGGTGAAATAACAATAAAAAACCTGNNCAGGTTTTTTATTGTTATTTATGTGTTTTATTTGGCTTTTTCTTCGCCGGGTTTCCGTTCCCTTGACGTTTTCTATTTTGTTCATCTTTTGCTTGTCTTTCATGTAGTGTATCTAAAAAGTCATTTGAGTTACTCATTTGTATATCTCTCCTTTCATTTCTTCATAGTTACTATAACCATTTAGGAGGATAATCATGAGTTAGAAGTTAGGCGCTTAATTTTCTTCGATAGTATAAGTAAAATAGTCCATACATAATAAGTAGCATGAGTAAAACTTGTAACTCTACATTGTCTTTTAAAATAGTTGCGACAGGATCAGGTAAGAAAGGTGATTTTTCATTACCTCCTAAATCTAACCAGTTGTTTAAGAGGTTAATGATACAAAACATGAAAACACCAGACCAACTCGCGATAATTGCTTTATTTTTAATTTTTGTTTCACGTTCATCATCTGTAATCCAAGGATTAGCAGTTTTATCGCTATTAAAAAATCCATTTATGTATCCCCATATGATCATTCCGATAAAGGCGATAATCCATTTCATATTTGTGATCCTCCTCTTATTGTAAAAAGTATTTGACACACATAATTGTAATGTTTTCCAGTTATGTGTGTCAAACGTTTTTTACATATAGGTTGTTCGTGTAGCAGGAATAAAGAATGAAATAGGGAAGAGATACGTGAGCTTATTTTAAAGTGAGAGGGGAAGAGGTATGAAACTCGTTTTTGTTCGGCATGGAGAAGGGGAACATACAAAGAATTTACCTTCAAGTTTACAATTGTTGAATCCCCGGTTGACGGAGGAAGGGAGAAATCAGGCTAAATTACTTCAACGAGATGTTCCGTTACAAGAAACGGATATATTAATTGTTAGCCCTACACTTCGAACCCTGCAAACCGCGGCAATATGGAGTGCAAAAGTTGGTTGTCAAAAAATCGTCCATCCATATGTATCTCCACGTATTTTTCCTTATCGAGAAGGAGCGAAAACATTACCATGTGATCGCATAGTAGATCAGGAAATGGTAACAAAGTTATTTCCACATTTTTCGTTAGAGAAAAGTGCAAATAAGCAGTTATGGATGGAAGGTATAAATATTATTTCAGAGAATAGTCTTCAGCAAATAGTAGATGAATTTGTTAGCTGGTGTTTTGAGGTAAGAGCTGAAAGAATTTGCATCGTCTCTCACGATGGAACAATTACAGCATATAGGCAATACTTGCAGAAAGTCGTTTTAACGAGATCAGATTTTTTGAAAGAAACGGGTATATATGAAATGAATTTATCCAGTAAAAGTCTGATTAATGAGGGAGTATTAAACATGAAAAAACGTTAGAAGAAGCTTTTCAAGAATCGAGATTAATTGATAAAAAGACACATACATTTCGACTATATAAGTAGTGTGAAACGTGTTTATTCAAATATAGAATAAACACGTTTCACATTTAGCACACAATTTTTTTACAATTCCTTAAATGAAAATGATTATCATTTATGGTATGATATGTTCAAGTTTTTACAGTTAATAAAAGTTACTATATAAACGTTAGTTTTTAATGATTAATGAGCATTTCACAAATTATTCATAATTAACATTTGAAAAATAAGTAACTAATGTTATTATATTATCTGTAACTGACTTAATTACAACTTTAGGAGGAAGATATGGTTATTCAATTTTTAAGAGAAAACAAAGCAGTTTCTTTTGTATTAGCGATAATTCGAGTGTATCTTGGTTACACCTGGGTAATGGCTGGAATCGGTAAACTACAAGGAAAAGGATTCGATGCAACTGGTTATTTACAAGGTGCAATTGAAAAATCTAAAGGAGCGCAACCGGCTGTCCAATCTTGGTGGGCATCATTTTTACAAGATTTCGCAATTCCAAATGTTGATCTATTTAATACACTTGTAACATGGGGAGAAATTTTAGTCGGAATTGGTTTAATTGTAGGCTGTTTAACAAAAACAGCGGTCTTTTTCGGTCTTTTAATGAACTTTTCCTATATGTTTAGTGGGTCAATTGGTGTGAACCCTGAAATGGTTATCTTATCTATGTTTGTTCTTGTTTCTGGTATGAATGCTGGAAAATTTGGAATTGATGGCTTCATTATTCCGAAAGTATTAGGATCAAAAACGCCAAAACGTCAAAAGCAAGCTGCTTAATATATGAAAACGGGTATCTCAAAATGAGATACCCGTTTATATTATTTTTCAGATTGAATAGGATTGTTTTTAAAGAAATCTTTTACATATCCTACAAACTCTTGTGGCTCTTGACGAAATGGTGCATGATAACCTTTTTCGATAATATGGAAAGTACTATTTTTTAAGAATTGATGATACGTTTCCCCTTCTTTCCAAGAAACGCTACTATCATTTCTTCCCCATATAATTAAAGTTGGTTGTTTGATTTCATTTGCATTGATTTGAAGACGTCTAGGCCATAATTTCATTTTGTTGTAATGTTCTTCATCGTCACGCTTAAACTTCACTTGGCTCTCATCATAGTCTTTAACAGAAGAAACAGTATTTAAATCAGTCGATAATTGTGGTTTCGGAGAACCTTTTTTATTAACTAGTGTATGAGGACCGCCTGTGGCATCAGTTAAGATAAGGTGGGTAACTGCTTCAGGGTATAAATATGTTAAATTAAGAGAAATTTCTCCGCCCATTGAATGCCCCAGTATTGCGAATGAATCATAGCCGAGTTTTTTCATTAACTTATAATACAAGTTTGCGTGAGTTGGAAAAGAATAATAAAAATCCATCGGCTTTGATGAGCGCCCGAATCCTAAAGCATCAACAGAAATAATCGTATGATCTTTTGCTAAATCTGAGTAAATCTTTTGGAAGCCATCTGATGATCCTCCAAATCCATGAATCATAAGTAAAGGTGGTTTTTCATTACCAATCTTTTTAAAGTAAATGGTTTGACCATCTATTTCTACCATTTTTTCCTCGGTAGTTAGTTTCGTTTTAATTGTATTTTTAACTTGTTTTACTTGTTCTACTGGCTTTTCTGCTGCACTACATCCTACTAATAGTGTAAGAGTAAGACAACCTACCATAAAATAGCTAAATCGCTTCAATTAGGTGTCCCCTTTCTAACATAACGCTGTATCTATCATAGCAAATAGCATATTACGATTTCCAGGAAGTTGGCTACCATTTTTTATCATAAGAGGTGAAAGGAGCGTTTCTTGGAAATTGTCCGTTTGAAGAAATTTACGAAATGTAAATTGTGAATGTGGGACATCAATTCGTACTGTGCCGTTCCAACATTCGCAAATTTTTTTTAATAATTGAATAGCATCTTCCTCTTGTTTTGCGATAAGTGGATTGATACATAATATATTATCTTTTTGTATGCAGAAGGAAAAAGCTTCTATACAATTGTTTCTTTCAATTTTAAAAGAGTGTACAGCTCTGGGTAATAGTAATGAATAAAGTAGAGAGCGATTCGCACCGATTGCAATTTGATCCAGAGAAGTGAGAGAGACAAGGTCTTTTTCTTCTATTTGTCGTGTGTAAGAAGTATTTGTTTTAGTAGTTTGTTTTTCAAAACGATGAATCGTTGTTACCGTTTGAAATCCGCATGATGTGTATAGAGGCTCGCCAGCTTTTGTCGCAATAAGTACAACGGGTTGATTTTGATGAGTGTGTTCCAAACAACGATTTAGCAAAATCCGTCCGATCCCCCTCCCTTGAAAATTAGGGTGTACGATTAACATACCAATGGAGGAAAAGCTATTTTTAAAGGGAAATACTCCTCCAGTTGCAATTAGTTTGTTTTCGTGAAAATAGCCGAGAAGTGTGCCGATAGAAAGGTACATTTCGAATTGTTTTTTCATAAAGGTTTTATTTTGTAACCATCCAACAGATTTGCAAAGGTCGAGTAAATCAAAAATGAAAGAGTTATTTAGCTTTACTATTTTCATAAAAGCTCACCACATTTCTATTTATTTTCATGGAAATAGATTCGAAATTAAAAATACGAGATTTACGTTATATGAAATCCAACTTGTTTATATGTAATTTGTAAAGGCAATGAAGCTTGATATGAAAAGACAAAGTTATACAAATTATAACTGATATTTACATAACTTAACAAAAAATTTACATATAACCAATTTTCTCTTAATAGTCTTCTATTAAATTTGATAGTGGGAAATGAATAACCTAATTAGGGGGACAAGACAGTGAAAAAGTTTGTAAAAAAAGCATGGCCATTTGCAGTTGTTGCATCATTAGCAGTTACTTCGGTAGCAACATGGAATTTTACTCGTTCTAGTGAGGTTAATGCAGATGAGAACGGCAACAATGCAAAGATTAAAAATGTTATCGTATTAATTGGGGACGGTATGGGGCCTTCATATATGACGGCTCATCGTTATATGAAAGATAATCCAAAAACATTCGAGATGGAATCTACAGAATTTGATAAGCATCTTGTAGGAACACAAAAAACATATCCAGAAGATGAACATGAAAATATTACGGACTCTGCATCAGCAGCAACAGCTATGTCTGCAGGGATTAAAACATATAACGCGGCAATTGCGGTTGATAACGATAAAGCGGAAGTGAAAACTGTTCTCGAGCAAGCGAAAGAAAAAGGAAAATCAACAGGATTAGTAGCGACTTCTGAAATTACGCATGCAACACCAGCAGCTTTCGGTGCGCATGACATTAGCCGTAAAAATATGGACGCAATTGCAAATGATTATTTTGATGAGAAAATTAAAGGGAAGCATAAAGTAGATGTTATGCTTGGCGGCGGTGTAAATAACTTTGTTAGAAAAGATCGCAATCTTACAGAAGAATTTCAGAAATCTGGTTATAGCTATGTAACAGATCGAGATCAATTGTTAAATGATAAGAATGATCAAATTCTCGGGTTATTTGCACCAGGCGGATTAGATAAAATGATTGACCGTAATGAGAAAACACCTTCATTAGAAGAAATGACAAATGCAGCAATTGAGCGTTTGAACAAAAATAAAAATGGTTTCTTCTTAATGGTTGAAGGAAGTCAAATTGACTGGGCTGGACATGATAATGATATCGTTGGTGCAATGAGTGAAATGGAAGACTTCGAAAAAGCTTTCAAAGCAGCGATTGAGTTTGCAAAAAAAGATAAAAATACATTAGTTGTTGCAACTGCAGACCACGCTACAGGTGGGTTATCTCTAGGTGCAAATGGTGAATATAACTTTAAAGTAGATCCAATTAAAGCTGCAAAACGCACACCAGACTTTATGGCAAATGAGATTGCAAAAGGTGCAAATGTAGAAGAAACATTGAAAAAATATATTGATTTACAATTAACACCAGAAGAAATTAAAGCGGTAAATGATATAGCTCCATCAAAAGATGTAACAAAGATTGATAATGCGATTGAAGATATTTTCAATAAGCGCTCGGTTACAGGCTGGACAACTGGTGGACATACAGGTGAAGATGTAAACGTGTATGCATTTGGACCAGGTAAATACTTATTCTCTGGTGTTCAAGAGAATACAAATATAGCAAAACGTGTATTCGATATTGTTGGCGGTGGCGATCCGAATAAAGGAAGACGCTAATTAAGAGCGAAAGTGAGGCAAAATGCCTCACTTTTCTTTTTAGGAGATGGAAATATGAAAGAACAATTTAGGAAATTAAGATTTCTTCTAGTATTTGTAGTATTGCTAGTTGGATGTCAACCCGACGAGAATAATATAGAACAAAAACCTACTACTAAAAAAACTGAGGAAAAGGCACATATAACAACAGAAGAAGAGAAATCCATTCAAGCAGTTATTGAAACATTTGTACGGACGACGAATGAGAAAAATCTTGCTGAACATATGGAGTTATTTTCAAAGAAAATGCCTAGTGCTGAAGACTTAAAAACACAAAAGGAAGCTGCTTTTCAAAAGGGGAATAAGAAAATTGAATTGGAACATTTAGATATGAAGGCTAGTAACGCAGGATATGTTATTGTTGAAACGAAAGAAAAGGAGACAGATGGGGATGTCACTCTTCAGAAGAAAGTACAGTATGCGCTTGGAAAAGAAGAGGATAAATGGAAAATCGAAGAGGTTCGCACGATTGAAAAGAAATAAAAAGGTTCTCATAGGAGAGAACCTTTTTATAGTGGTAACATAATTTGATTTGAGCATGCTTCAATGTCATCAATATCTTGGCGAATTGTTGCCATTTTATTGTCAAGATCTTCAGCTTTCATTGCTGCATCATGGAGCTCTTCTTTTAAATACTCAGGTATATTGCCTTCATATTTATAATAAAGTTTATGTTCTAAACTTGCCCAAAAGTCCATCGCAAGTGTACGTAACTGAATTTCTGCAAATACATCTTTTGTACCAGAATTTAGTGATAAAGGATATTTAATAATCATGTGCAAACTTTTATATCCGTTTCCTTTTGGATTAGCAATATAATCTTTTACGTCTACGACTTCCATATCCTCACGATTTTCAATTACTTCTTTTAAATGATAGATATCTTCTACGAAGCAACATGTAATACGAATACCAATAATATCTTGTAACTGTGTTTGAGCATTTTCAACTGTTGGTGATAAGTTTTTACGCTCTAGTTTTTTAATAATACTTGCAGGTTGTTTTAGTCTAGTTTTTATATGTTCAAACGGGTTGTAATCCTCTAGAAATTGAGCTTCCCGGTTCATAATTTCAAATTTAGTTTTTAACTCTTCTAAAGCAAATGTATACGGTAATACAAAAGCTTTCCAGTAGTTAACTGTTGATTGATTATAGTCCATTTATATACACACCTTTTCCTATTTACAAGTGAGGTTGTTATTATACTAAACACCAAATCATATAAGCACAAGCAGCAAATGATGAAATCATAAAACGATATTTAGTTTTCATACTATCAACTCCTTTCTAGTAAGATTCTATATGAATAAACGTGATTGTTAATAAGTTCACTATGTACAATTTCTATAGTAATAGATTCGTGTGAATTTCGTATGAACTAATTGTTTCAGTTTTTTGTCTTTTGTTTGCAATTGACAAATTAAGTGAAGTTGTATAATATTTAAATCGTAATCATTACGTTTTAGTTGTAATCTTTGAAAGAAAGGAGAATTACATATGCGTGTAAATATTACATTAGCTTGTACGGAGTGCGGTGATCGTAATTACATTTCTAAAAAAAATAAGCGAAACAATCCAGAACGCATCGAACTAAAAAAATATTGTCCACGATTAAAGCGAGTTACGTTACATCGTGAAACGAAGTAGAAGACTAGAGATTTCTCTAGTCTTTTTTTATTAATGTGTATTGGTTTTGTTTGTTATAATTACCTTAAATTGTAATAGAGGAGAGGTAGAATGAATCAAAAAGATAATGAAAGAAAAGAACAAGTGGCTCATATTATTGAAATTCCAGATGAATATAAGCTTGTTGTAGATGATCAAGAAGGAGTGGATGATCCTCATCATCTATTATGGTGGGAGCATAAAGAGGCTGAGGAGAAAACGGTACAGATTACGCTGAATAGACATACCGGTAATTTAATTGAATTTAGGATAGGTGATGAAAATTATTTTTCAAGTGGTAAGGCAGCGATAGAGGAGAATAAGGCAAGAGAAATTGCAAATGTATTTATAAAGAAATATGTGCAAGAAGGATTAGAATTTTATACATATGTGAAGGTTAAGGGCGACAGGCGTGGCTGGAAAGAAGTAAATTATATGCAAGAAGTGAATGGCTATCCATTGCCGAATACGGGATGTGTTGTACGAGTCCATCCTTCAGGGAATGTTGTGAATTTCCATTATAATGGACAAAAAGCGATAGAGAAAAAACCGTTATGGCCAAGTGAAATTGTTGAGGAGAACATCGTTTTAGAAAGTTTGAAAGCTAGACAAGATATGAGACTTGTATTTGTAGATTTAACATATTCTTCATGTAAATATGAAAATGGTGAGGAAATAAAAGGGCATCATCTTGTATATGAACCAGCACCTAGTCATGCGTTTATTAATGCAAGTACAGGTAAAGATTTATATGGGCCAGAACATTATAAATTACCTTCTACAGTACTTGTCGATAAACCGTTAAAGAGTAGTCCTAAAAAAGATGTGCTTGATTTATTTGATTGGGACAAGGAGAAATTTGTAAAATCAGATGAAAAAGTAGATGAGGATGAAGTGCGGATAAAATTTGTATTAAAAGAAGAATTACAAAAAGAAATAGAAGAGCAGGATTCATATTCAATGGATGAGTTCTATAAAAAACATTTTCCAATGCTGAAGCATGATGAATTTGTTGTAATTACTCTAGATAAAGAAACAAATCAATTACTTTCTTTTTTTATGTGGAAGGATGAGAAAAAAAGAAGAACAATCTTATCAAGAGAGCAATGTTTAAGCAAAGCACTTCAATTTTTAGAGTATACTATCCCAGATGCGACAAAGTATATTCAGCTTTGGGATGACTATGAAGAGGAAGAGGGGATAGAGAGGTTTTCCTTTTCAATGTATGTAAATAACATTCATGTAGAGCGGAAATATATTATGATCAACATCAATGCAGAAAATGGTGCAGTGATGCACTACTCTGGAGAGTCTAGCAAATTTATAAAAGAATTACTTACATATGAAACAACACCAAAAGTAACAAAAGAAAAAGCGTTAGAAACATACAAAGAGGCCATCCGAGTGAAATTAAAATGGTATTTAGATAATGATGCAGAGGAAACAAAATACGAGCTGATTTATAAACAAACGACGAATGAAGATCATAAAGAATCCGTTGATTGTAGACAGGGGATTCGTTACATAGATGCGCATACTGGGGAGAAAATTTGGAGTGAATAGTGTTATTAAAAGCCAATCGAGAGTCTCGATTGGCTTTTGGTTATATGAATAAAGTAGAAATATCAGTGGATTTTAAGTACGCCTTTTTGAGCTTCATACCAATCATATATATTTCCATCCGAACCTACTGCAAAGTTGTAAACGCGTTGACGTTCGCCCTCTCCACGTGCATAGAAGACATCGTATAGTTTAATTCCGTTGATTATACCGATAGGTTCATTTGTAGCGCCATAGTGAAGTTGAGCTGTTTGAGATCCCATTCTTTTTTCTAAGATTTTTATGGCATCTTCACTTGTGAATTCAGTAATATCGGTTTGGTTGTTTACTGGTTTATTCGATTGTTTCCCTGTTTGTTTATTGACTTGTTGAGCTTCCAGCGTGTTTTTAAATTCTGATTCAGTTAATGTGCTACCGTCACTCCAATTAACAATAATTTCTCCTGTTTGTTTATGAACAGAAAAGGTGAAATCAGCACTATGATTATCAAATTGAGGCATGAAAGTATAGTAATCAGTACCTGGTTTATTATTAATTTTATTTTTTGCAGAGTTTTCACTAGGTAGGAGCTTGTATGTAACTTCATTTTCGTTTAATGTTCCAAATTTTTGAATAAGAATTTCTTTAGCCTTGCTTGCTGTTATGTTTATATTTGTAGCGTTTTCTTGCTTTTCTTTAATTTTTGTCTGTTCTTGAGGCTTTGCTTGTTCTTCTGGTTTTATTTGATCTTTAGCTTTTTCCTGTTCTTCCGGTTTGTCCCCGTTTTCAGTGTTTGTATTATCTTTTATTGTTACAGTTTCCTTCTTAGTGTTATCATTTTGTGTATTTCCATTTTGTTGTTCACAAGCTGAAAGTAGGAAGAATGATAAAATGAGTACGATAGAATTTCTTATTTTTACGGTTGAGTATTGCATAAAAAACACCTCTTTCAAATTTTTATTTCTTTATAAATTATAATATAACGAAAATATAATTCAAATAATATGGTTTATTTAATTCTCTAATAGTCTGAGGGTTCCATATTTCCATTGTACAGACACAAACAACCCCACGACCACATACACATAATAAAGACCACTATTTTGGCGGAGGTGAAAGGTTTGAGTCTATTCGCCGCAATTGGATATATGGTTCGAGAAGTGTTTGTCTTTGTTTCTTATGTGAAGAACAATGCGTTTCCACAGCCGTTATCATCAGATGATGAGAGAAAGTACCTAGAGTTAATGGAGCAAGGTGATGCTCAAGCGAGAAATCTTTTAATTGAACATAATTTACGGCTTGTAGCTCATATCGTTAAAAAATTCGAGAACACCGGTGAAGATGCAGAAGATTTAATTTCAATTGGCACAATTGGGCTTATTAAAGCAATCGAAAGCTATTCAGCAGGGAAAGGAACAAAGCTTGCGACGTATGCGGCACGCTGTATTGAAAATGAAATTTTGATGCATTTACGTGTACTAAAGAAAACGAAAAAAGACGTTTCACTTCATGATCCGATCGGGCAAGACAAAGAGGGGAATGAAATATCGCTTATTGATATATTAAAATCAGAGTCTGAAGATGTAATTGATATGATTCAGCTTAGTATGGAGTTAGAAAAGATTAAAGAGTATATCGATATTTTAGATGAACGAGAGAAAGAAGTTATCGTAAAGCGTTTTGGACTTGGGCTTGATAAAGAAAAAACGCAGCGGGAGATTGCGAAGGCGCTTGGTATTTCAAGAAGCTATGTATCAAGAATTGAAAAGCGTGCTTTAATGAAAATGTTCCACGAATTTGTAAGGGCAGAGAAAGAGAAAAAAGCAAAAGAATAATGTGTATTGCAAGCAGCCATATTTTAAAATTGGCTGCTTTTATTTTTGTAAATAAGGGAAGAAAACGAGTTGTGATAGGAAAGAAATACATGTTCACTGTTGAAAATGACGGATTCTATCTGTAATATTAGAAGGTGCTAAACAATTTAAGAATAATATCATACCTTAGTTTTTCATCTGATATGTGGGAATAAGAACCAATTTTCCATATGATATAGAAAGGAAAGAAGGGGAAACTAAAGTTATAGACTGATTAGGAGGTTTCGCAATTTGCGACGTACATTATATCGACTTATGATTGAACTTACAAATGGTCGCTTTACTTCTTATATATTACGTAAATTTGCACAATCTCGTTTGAGCTCGATCATTATTCCATCGTATGCGAAAGTTTTTCAAATTAACCAAGATGAGATGGAAAAGGGTTTAAAGGAATATAGAACATTGCATGAATTATTTACGCGTAGGCTAAAAGAAGGAAAGCGTAGTGTTGATACAGATACATCGAGTATCGTTAGTCCTGTTGATGGTGTTTTTGCTGATCATGGTCCTATTGAGGACACAAAAACATTTGATATTAAAGGCAAGCGTTATTCAATTGTGGATATGCTAGGTAATGAAGAACGCGCGAAGCGATATGCAGGCGGTACATATATGGTCATTTATTTGAGCCCAAGTCACTATCATCGCATTCATAGTCCGCTTTCTGGTTCTGTGACTGAAAGATTTGTACTCGGTAGAAAATCATATCCGGTAAATGCAGCTGGTATGGAATATGGAAAAGAACCATTGTCAAAAAATTATCGCTCTGTTACTGAAGTGAATAGTGACGGTGAACATATGGCTCTTGTAAAAGTAGGTGCTATGTTTGTGAATAGTATTGAGCTCCTTCATGAAAGAAGTACTGTTCAAAAAGGCGAAGAAATGGCATACTTTACATTTGGTTCAACAGTTGTGTTATTGTTTGAAAAAGATATGATAGAAGTGGTGCCGGAATTAACAAGTGGACAAGAACTTCGTCTTGGTGAAAAAATTGCTACTCGATTAGTTCATAAATAAAGGAAAGATTTTATAACTGTAAGTAAGAGTTATGGACAAAGATGCTTAATGATGCCCCCTAGATGGGAGTACTTGTTTATTCGAGAGCCATCGTAGGATGGCTCTTTTTACAGGTCGGCCAGTAGTTTATATGTAATTAAGACGATTTGACAAGCTTGTCCTCTAATGAGCGTCTAATTATTTCTTGTTTTATAAGTAAAATGAAGTCGGGATTTAATTTTAGTTCTTTTGCTTTATAATAAGACTCAGTGAGTAACTCAGTAGATAACTGTTCCATATGTTTTGTTTTCAAGGTGAGTCACCTCCTAATAATATAAGGATTGATTCGCTGTTGCATTTAATGTACCAAAAAAATATGACAGTCACAAACGATGGGTTATCCACATGCCTAGGTGGATAAAATGTGAATAGAATGTTAGTAAATTCCAAATTAACTGAAAAATTAACGTGGAAAATGTGTACAATTTTATCCACAGGTTATATATCGAAAAATGTTGTCGAAAAATTTTATGAAAACTCCTCAAAGAGGTGAAAGAAATTGAAGTTATTTTTACCAAATGAATACGTGAAAAATGTATATCATGTTCAACCAGAAGATTTGAAAAAACGTGGGATTAAAGGCGTTATTACTGATTTAGATAATACTTTAATTGAATGGGATCGTCCAAATGCAACGCCACAACTAGAAAAGTGGTTTTTGGAAATGAAAGAGCAAGGCATCCAAGTAACGGTCGTTTCAAATAATAATGAGCAACGTGTGAAAGACTTTGCTGATCCATTAGGTATTCCATTTATTCATAGTGCGCGTAAACCATTTGTTCGCGCATTTAAGCGTGCGATACAAGAGATGCGTTTACAACCAGATGAAGTTGTAGTAATTGGGGATCAGTTACTAACGGATGTGCTTGGTGGAAATCGAGTGGGACTTCATACAATTTTAGTTGTACCGGTAGCACAAACAGACGGATTAGTGACGCGCTTTAATCGAAAAATTGAACGCAGAATCATGAGAAACATGAAGAAAAAAGGTTTAATTAACTGGGAGGAATAAAGTTTGACTGAAACAATTAAATGTATTGGTTGCGGTGTAGAAATTCAAACAGAAAATAAAAACGAAGTGGGGTATGCTCCTACTTCATCTTTAGAGAAAGAACAAGTAATTTGTCAACGTTGTTTTCGCTTGAAGCATTACAATGAAATTCAAGATGTATCATTAACGGATGATGACTTCCTACGTATTCTAAATGGAATTGGAAAATCGGATGCGCTAGTAGTTAAGATTGTAGATATTTTTGATTTTAATGGTAGCTGGTTACCTGGCTTACATCGTTTCGTAGGAAATAATAAAGTATTACTTGTTGGAAATAAAGCTGATTTAATTCCTAAGTCAGTAAAAGATGATAAAGTAAAGCATTGGATGCGCTATAGTGCAAAGCAGCTAGGATTAAAGCCAGAAGATGTCTTTTTAATTAGTGCAGCGAAGGGACAAGGGATTGCTGAACTTGCGGATGCTATTGAGTATTATCGCGATGGTAAAGATGTTTATGTTGTTGGATGTACGAATGTAGGGAAATCAACATTTATTAATCGTATGATTAAAGAATTTAGTGATGAGACTGAAAATGTAATTACAACATCTCATTTCCCAGGAACAACACTTGATTTAATTGATATTCCATTAGACGAAGAATCTTCTTTATATGATACGCCAGGTATCATTAACCATCATCAAATGGCTCATTATGTTGGAAAACAAAGCTTAAAGCTTATTACACCAACAAAAGAGATTAAGCCGATGGTGTTCCAATTAAATGAAGAACAAACGTTATTCTTTAGTGGATTGGCACGTTTTGATTATGTAAGTGGTGGTCGTCGTGCGTTTACTTGTCACTTCTCGAATCGTTTAACAATCCATCGTACAAAGCTGGAAAAAGCAGATGAATTGTATAAAAATCATGCTGGGGATTTACTAAGCCCGCCAACACCAGAAGAATTAGCAAATATGCCTGAACTAGTGAAATACGAGTTTAATATTCGTGAACCAAAAACGGATGTTGTATTCTCTGGCTTAGGATGGGTTACTGTGAACGAACCAGGAGCGAAAATTGTTGCACACGTACCAAAAGGAGTAAGTGTTTCATTGCGTAAATCTTTAATTTAATATGGAGAGGGATTTATGAAACAATTATATGGTGTAATCGGAAATCCAATTGGACATTCATTATCACCCGTTATGCATAATGATGCATTTGAACACTTGAATATGGATGCCCATTATCATGCATTCCTTGTTGAAGAGGAAGTGCTAGGGGAAGCAGTAAGAGGTTTAAAAGCATTAGGTATTTCAGGATTTAATGTAACAACTCCGCACAAAGTTGCTATTATGGAGTATTTGGATGAGATTGACCCGCTAGCAAGGCAAATTGGTGCAGTAAATACAGTGGTTCATAAGGGTGGAAAATTAATTGGCTACAATACAGATGGAATCGGTTTTGTTCGAGCATTACAGTCAATTAGTAATGAACCACTTCAAGGGAAACGTATTTTGCTACTTGGCGCAGGTGGAGCTAGCCGAGCTATTTATTTTTCTCTTGCTGATGTAGGTGTAAAAGAGATTGATGTGGCCAATCGTACAGTAGATAAGGCGAAAGAACTTATTGCTGCATGTACGGCTAATGTTAATTCTGTTGCTTTATCGCTAGAAAAAGCAACAGAGGAACAAGGAAATTATGATATTATCATTCAGACGACAACAATAGGCATGCATCCACACGTTGAACATACACCATTACACATTTGTTCGTTAAAAAAAGGAACGATTGTATCAGATATAATTTATAATCCATTTGAAACGAGAATTTTATGTGAGGCAAAAGAGCAAGGTGCAATCATTCAAAATGGTATTGATATGTTTGTTTATCAAGGGGCACTTGCATTTGAAATGTGGACAGGACGCATACCAAATATTGATCGAATGAAACAATTAGTTATAAAAAAGCTTGGAGGCTAACATATATGTTAACAGGAAAACAAAAAAGATTTTTACGTGCACAAGCACATCATTTAACACCAATTTTTCAAGTAGGAAAAGGCGGCGTAAATGAGAATATGGTGAAACAAATTGGAGAAGCGTTAGAAGTTCGTGAACTATTTAAAGTGAGCGTATTACAAAACTGTGAATTTGATCGTCGTGAAGTTGCAGAAGAGCTTGCACAAGGCGCACGAGCTGAAATCGTTCAAGTAATCGGAAGCACAATTGTTTTATACAAAGAATCAAGAGAAAATAAGCAAATTAAGCTTCCACGATAAACGGTATACGTGAGTTGTTTCGTAGTTGACGCTTAATATATATTGAGCGAAACCAATTGGACTTTTATTAACAGTAGACTCTCTTCAAATGTTTATGGGGAGAGTTGCTGTATGTAAAAGGAAGGAGCGTTTCTTTTGAGAAAAATTGGCATTATTGGTGGCACATTTGATCCACCTCACAATGGGCATTTGTTAATTGCAAATGAAGTGTACCATGCTTTAGGTTTGGAAGAGGTATGGTTTTTGCCGAACCAAACTCCACCGCACAAACAAGGCCGTAACATTACGAGTGTGGAAAGTCGATTAAATATGCTACAAGTGGCGACTGAGGAAGAATCATACTTTTCAATTTGTTTAGAAGAGCTAAACAGAGAAGGCCCATCTTATACGTATGACACTATGTTACAATTAACGGAGAAGTATTCGGACGTGCAGTTCCACTTTATTATTGGCGGAGACATGGTTGAGTATTTGCCAAAGTGGTATAACATTGAAAAGTTACTTAAACTTGTAACTTTCGTTGGAGTTACGAGACCAGGTTATACATTGAATACGCCTTATGATATCGTAAAAGTGGAAATTCCGGAGTTTGCAGTTTCTTCATCTTTATTACGTGAGAGATATAAAGAGAAGAAAACATGTAAATATTTGCTACCTGAAAAAGTACAGGTATATATCGAGAGGAATGGGTTGTATGAATCGTGAGGAAGCACTTAATATTGTCAAACAACAAATGCATGAAAAACGTTATATACACACGATTGGTGTAATGGAAACAGCGATTGAACTTGCTCGTTTATATGGTGTAGATGAGAAAAAGGCAGAGACAGCTGCTATCTTTCATGATTATGCAAAATGTAGAGCGATTTCAGAAATGGAAGAGATTATTAAGAGAGAAGATTTGCCGAAGGATCTACTTCACTATAACAAAGAGTTATGGCATGCACCTGTGGGGGCATACTTAGTAGAAAAAGAAGTAGGCATTACTGATTCTGAAATTCTGCAAGCTATTACATATCATACAAGTGGTCATGAAAAAATGACAATGTTAGATAAAGTTATTTATGTAGCAGATTACATTGAACCAGGACGTAAGTTTCCAGGTGTAGAAGAAGCGAGGGAACTCGCATATAAAGATATAAATCAAGCTTTATTGTTTGCTTTAAAACGAACAATTCAATTTTTAATGGAAAAAGATCAAACGATTTATCCATTAACATTCCAAACATACAATGCAGTTATCAAGGAGGAAATTATTAAATGAAAGATAAAGATTTATTAGTATTAGCGGCAAAAGCAGCTGATGATAAGAGAGCAGAAGATATGGTTGTACTAAATATGCAAGGTATCTCACCAATTGCAGACTATTTTATTATTTGTCACGGGAATTCGGACAAGCAAGTGCAAGCAATTGCACGTGAAATTAAAGCGAAGGCACATGAGTTCGAAATTAACGTGCAACGTATGGAAGGTTTTGATGAAGCGCGTTGGGTGTTAGTGGACCTTGGTGATGTAGTTGCGCATGTGTTCCATAAAGATGAGCGTAATCACTACAACTTAGAGCGTCTATGGGGCGATGTACCGCGTGAAGATATCGCAGATGAGCTAGATCAATGAAATACGAACAATTTGCTTTGCTGTATGACGAACTGATGAATGATGTCCCTTATGATAAATGGGTGGAATTCACAGAAGAAAGTTTGCAACAGGCATCCATGAAAGAGGCAAAGATTCTTGACGTAGCATGTGGAACTGGTAACGTAACACTTCCACTTGTGCGAAAAGGCTATGACTTAATTGGTGTAGATCTTTCGGAAGAAATGTTGACTGTCGCACAGCAAAAACTAGGAGGAGAAGGGTACTTTATTCCTTTTTACCAACAGGACATGCGAGAGCTTGATGTTCCAGGTGAGTTTGACTGTGTAACCATCTTTTGTGATTCATTAAATTATGTATTGCAAGAAGATGGAGTGCAAGAAACATTTAGAAGAGTATTTCACCATTTACGTCAAGATGGTTTGTTTTTATTTGATGTACATTCTCTATATAAAATACATCATATATTTCAAAATGAAACATACACAGTGAATGGAGAAGAAATATCTCTTATTTGGAATTGTTTCCCTGGTGAAGAACCAGATAGTGTAGAACATGATTTAACATTCTTTGTTCAAGATCCAGAAGAAGATGTATACCATCGTTTTGACGAATGTCACATGCAACGTGCATATCAGGTTGAAGAATTAACGAAATGGCTTGAAGAAGCTGGATTTACAGTGCTTCGCGTGACTGGTGACTTCGAACGAATCGAAGTGACAGAACAAACAGAGCGTATTTTCTTCATGGCGAAGAAAAATAGATAAAACAAAAGCAACCGAGAAGGTTGCTTTTGTTTTGTAAAAAAGATGTTATTTTAGTTCTAGAATAATAAAAAGATGCTATGTGTGAAGTGTGAAAATGCAAGTTTAAGTGAAAATTTAGTATAAAAAATAAGTATTGATAAAAAGGATTTGGAATGCTGGTGACGTATTTATTATGTGTGTTTATTGAATTGTTGATCAACGCATTTTAAATCTTCATCAAATTTCTCGTGTGTCCGCTCGATTAATTTATGAAACATATCTCCGACATGTTCTTCTAAAACACGAATACCTTCTCCTGTAACGCCGCCTTTGACACATACCTTTTCTTGTAAAGTAGGTAATGTGAAGATTTCTTTTTCAAGTAATTTCCCCATTCCAACGACCATTTCACTTACTAAAGTAGTGGCTTCTTCATGCGTAATATTTGTTTTATCTACAGCAGCATTAATGAAACATTGTAATAAATAACTAAAGAATGCAGGGCCACAGCTTGCTATATCAGATGAAACGCGTGTTATATCTTCTTCTATTACAAGGGGAGTAGAAATGTTTTTGAATAGACGCAGTAGTTTTTGTTGCCACTCTTCAGAGCATTTACTTCCGAATGTAAATAGTGATGCGCCAGATAAGGCACGGTTTGTAATGCTCGGAATAATACGTGCGACGTGGCATGGTACAAGTGTCTCTAATTGTGATGGAGATATTGGACTTGTGATAGAAACTAAACACTTTTCATCAGAAAAATGGTCAGCATATTTTTGTAGGATAGGGTATATATCTATCGGTTTCACGCAAATAAAAATAAGATGTGATCGTTCGATTACCTCATCGATAGTTTTGGCTATATGAACAGAAGGGTATTTTTCCTTTATATGATATGCTTTGGCGGGCGTTCGATTAATGATTGTAAGGCACGAAGGTTTGACAGCACGGGTTTCTAAAAATGCGTCGATTAGTATATTCCCCATGTTCCCTGTCCCTATAATTCCTATGTTCAATGTTTCATCCCTCCTTCGTAACGGCTTTCTCCTAAACAATATGAATGATGTTATAAATTTATGATTAGAGGTGTAATTTGATGTGGGATTTTCCGAAAAAATGGTTGGGTTTAGTAGCTGTTATTGGAGCTTTATTTTTTCTTGTTTTTTGGAAAACGAGCCAGAGTGCAGAACAATCGCCTATTACAATGGATGTGCAAGCGAAAAATGTGGAGAAAAAAAGTAAACCGAAAATACCGGATACAAAGGAGCAGAAAAAAATAATAATCATTGATATGAAAGGGGCTATTGTTAAAGAGGGTGTGTATGAAATGAAAGAAGGGGACCGAGTCAAGGATGCAGTTGAAAAGGCGGGTGGTTTTTTGCCAGAGGCAGATATGAAGAAGGTGAATTTAGCACAAATTGTACAAGACCAAATGATCCTTTATGTACCGAATAAAAATGAGCAAGTACAGGAGGATGCTGCTTTTCCAAAAAAAGAGGGGAAAATTCAAATAAATGCAGCTTCTAAAGAGCAACTCGAAAAAATCACAGGCATTGGCTCTCGAAAAGCAGAAAGTATTTTGAAATACCGAGAGGAACATGGTCCGTTTCAGAAAATAGAAGATTTATTAGAGATTGATGGAATTGGGGCGAAGTCTCTAGAAAAAATAAAAGATCAAATTATTGTTCCGTAAAAGATTGACGAAGTTTTTCTTCTTTCGCTACACTACAAGTAGACAAAAAAGAAGGTGAAAAATATGGAACGAATTTCATGGGATCAATATTTTATGACGCAAAGCCATCTGTTATCTTTACGTAGTACATGTACAAGGCTTGCGGTAGGAGCGACAATCGTTCGTGATAAACGAATTATTGCTGGTGGATATAATGGCTCAATTAAAGGTGGCGTACATTGTATAGATGATGGATGCTACGTAATTGATAATCATTGTGTTCGTACAATTCATGCAGAAATGAATGCTTTATTACAATGTGCAAAGTTTGGAGCGAAAACAGAGGAAGCGGAAATTTACGTTACGCATTTCCCTTGTTTACAATGCTGTAAGGCAATTATTCAAAGTGGTATTACAGCAGTTTATTATGCACAGGATTATAAAAACCATCCGTATGCCGTAGAGTTATTTGAACAAGCAAATGTAACGGTGAAGCACGTTCCGCTGGAATATGATATTACAGCACTAGAGGAACAAAAGCGTCATATGGATTTGAAAGAACTATTTGCATCTTTAGAAAAAGATAATTTATCGATGGAAGAATTACAGCATGTATTCACGCAAGCAAAAATGATGCTATAAGGAGTGAGTATGAGTTGAATGGACAATGGGGCTATGTTGCAATCTCGTTTGTAATGGGGATTGCAATTGCCTTTTCCACGTCGTCTTTTTTGATTGTTTGTTGTCTTGCTTTCTATGTCTTATTTTGTTTATATCGTACTTCGCGTAAAACCTTCTTTTTTTGTATGGTAGCGTGTTTTAGTGGCGCTATGTACACTTCATATGTTCAGGGGCAAAATAAGTCTCTAGGAGAGCTCTACGAAGTTACACGAGGGGTGATACAAAATACACCTCTTATTAACGGAGATCGCCTATCATTTCAAATTGAGGATCAGCATAAAAATTTAGTGCAGTTAAGTTACAAAATTAAATCATCCTTGGAAAAGAAACAATTGCAACAATTATATGCAGGGGTATCATGTGTATTCAAAGGTGAGAGGAAAGAACCGCAAACAGCTAGGAATTTTCATGGTTTTAATTACCGTGATTATTTATATAAGCAAAATATTCATTTCATATTTGATGCTACATATATTTCTGAATGTCATAAAACATCATTGTCACTCATGCAATGGATTCTCCTTTTGAGACAGCAAGCAATCTCAAAAGTTACAGAAATGTTCCCTGAGCAATCAGGTGCTTTTATGAATGCGTTATTATTTGGTGATAGACAACAAATGACGTTTGAAGTTGAAGAGCAATACCAACAATTTGGCCTTGTGCATTTGTTGGCGATTTCGGGATCGCACATTGTATTGTTAATGGTGATCGTGTACTTTGTTTTGCTAAGAAGTGGTGTGACGAGGGAGGTAGGGACCGTCTGTCTTATCGTCTGTATTCCTTTGTATATGATTTTAGCAGGGGCGTCACCGTCTGTAATAAGGGCTTCTATAACAGGAGTTTTGTTGTTGATTGCTTTCATGTGTTCTATTCGTTTATCTAGCTTAGACGCTTTAAGTGTAACAGCTATATGTATGCTTATATACGATCCGTATCTTGTTTTTAATATTGGATTTCAATTTTCATTTGTAGGTAGTTTCGCTTTAATTTTGTCTGCTTCGATATTACTAGGTCGTAGTAATGGAGTAATCCGAAATTCGATTTACATTTCTATTATTTCACAGCTCGTTAGTACGCCGATTTTGTTATACCACTTCGGTTATTTTTCTCCCTATAGTATTTTCCTCAATCTCCTATATGTTCCGTTTTTATCTATAATTGTGTTACCGTGTAGCATTATTATTCTGATGTGTATGCCGATTATCCCATTTCTCGCAAAAGGACTTGCGAATGTACTATCAATTGGTTTGAGTATTTCTAATGATTTTTTAAGTTACTGTGAAAATTTACTATTTACCCGGCTTATTTTCGGGCAAACACCTATACTTCTAGTAGCGGTATATTGTGTAATTATTGTTAGTGTATTGATAGTTTGGGAAAGGAGGATGTCAAAAAGGATTATGTTCATAGTTGTGGGTGTATTTCTTTTTGTTTGTACATGTCATTATGTATATCCATATTTTCGTGAAAGTGGCAGCGTTACATTTATTGATGTTGGACAAGGTGATGCAATCTTAATTCGCCTTCCATATGATAAAGGAGTTTATCTTATTGACACAGGTGGAACGCTTCAACTCAATAAAGAAGAATGGCAACGGAAAAAACATGAATTTTCTGTTGGGCACGATATTCTCGTTCCTTTTTTACAAAAGGAAGGTATAAAAACGATTGACAAATTAATTGTAACGCACGGGGATGCAGATCATATAGGTGCCGCATTGGATTTATTATCATCTATTACTGTAAAGGAAGTTGTATTTGGCCAGAAGGAGCAAGATGCAGTATTAGAAAAAGTATTAAAGAAAAAGGCATTAGAAAAGAGAGTGAACATAAGTAAAGTGAAGGAAGGGGAAAGTTGGAGTGTAAATGGAGCGGAATTTGTTGTGTTAGCTCCAAACGGAAAGGAATCTAATGAAAATGATTCCTCAATTGTAATATGGGCGAAATTTGGAGGGGTAACGTGGTTGTTTACAGGAGATTTAGAAGAAGGTGGAGAGAGTCGTTTAGTATCAAAATATCCCGCATTGCGGGCGGATGTTTTAAAGGTTGCTCATCATGGGAGTAAGACGTCGTCTATATCCTCCTTTTTAAGCCTTATACAGCCTAGTGTAGCGATTATTTCTGTAGGAGAACGCAATAGATATGGGCACCCTCATAAGGAGATTATAGAGCGTTTTGAGAAGATGGACATTGAAATATGGCGTACGGATAAACAAGGTGCTATTTCCTATGTTTTTAAAGGAGAAAACGGAACCTTTAAAAGTAAAATGACATATGATGAAACACATAGTAGATGAAAAAGAAAAGACTGCCATAAAGTGGCAGCCTTTAAGAACCGATAAATTTAATAACAGTTGCAATAATGAAAAGTGTTGCGAAAAAACCAAATGAGACGATAAATCCTACTCCTGAATCAATAGCGTCATTGCGTTTACTTTGAACGTTTTGTTCAAAATTATTCATTTAGAATCCCTCCCCAACATTCCACTTTAGTATAAAATATTGTCAGAAAAAAATCTACAATTTCCACATGAAGAGGAATCGAGTATTTTTACTGTTTTTTAGTTCATTAACTAACGTAAGTTTTTCGTTTCCAAGCTTGTTAACAGTTGGCACTTATACTCGGATTTTTATTGTGAATAATAAAGGGAAGGTGATTACCGCACACCAATAAGAAACCCGGGACTTATTGCGTGGCGTTTTATATAAATAAAGGGACGGGTTTATACAGCCTGTTCCTTTGTACTTGTAAAACAAAAGCTAGGGCATTAGTATAAATATATATTGCCAAGTTAGGGAGTAGGAAAAAGTATGAGTGATATACATAAAAAAATTAAAAAGAAGCAGTTTGCTCCGTTATATTTACTATATGGAACGGAAGCGTTTTTTATAAATGAAACGATAAAGCTTATTACAACAGAAGCGCTTGAAGAAGAAGACCGAGAGTTTAATGTTGTGACATACGATTTGGAAGAGGCGTATTTAGAAGATGTGGTTGAGGATGCGCGTACGCTTCCTTTTTTTGGAGAACGGAAAGTGTTATTAATAAAATCACCACTATTTTTAACTTCACAAAAAGAAAAGTTAGAACAAAATATAAAAATTTTAGAAGAATATATTGGTGAACCTTCTCCGTTTTCTATTCTTGTTTTTGTTGTGCCTTACGAAAAGCTTGATGAACGTAAAAAAATTACAAAACTATTAAAGAAAACAGCGGATATAGTAGAAGCGAATGCGATGCAAGTGCAGGATGTTCAAAAATGGATTGTTGCACGTGCAGATGAGGTGCATGTGCACATTGACAATGCAGCTGTTAGTTTGTTGTTAGAGCTTGTGGGAAGTAATGTAACGATGTTAGCGAAGGAAATGGATAAGTTAACATTATACGTCGGTATGGGCGGAGAGATTACACCGAAGCTTGTTGCAGAGCTTGTGCCGAAATCTGTTGAGCAAAATGTGTTTGCTTTGACAGAAAAAGTGGTGAAAAAAGATATCGCAGGTGCGATGCAAATTTTGGATGGATTATTTACGCAACAGGAAGAACCAATTAAACTGCTTGCGTTATTAGTGAGTCAATTCCGCTTGCTGCATCAAGTGAAAGAGTTACAGCAACGTGGTTATGGGCAAAATCAAATAGCGTCTCATATTGGTGTGCATCCGTATCGTGTAAAGTTGGCGATGAATCAAACGAAGTTTTTCTCCTTTGAAGAATTAAAAAAAGTCATTATAGAATTAGCGGAAGCTGATTATAGTATGAAAACGGGAAAGATGGATAAGAAGCTTGTACTCGAGTTTTTCTTAATGCGGTTAAATCATATGTAGTGATACAAAAAAGTTCATGTACTTAGTACGTGAACTTTTTTGTATATAAAAAAACGACCCAAATGGATCGTTTTTTAAACGCCTTACGCGTTTACTTGTTTCGCTAAGCGAGATTTTTGACGAGCTGCAGCGTTTTGGTGGATAAGACCTTTACGAGCTGCTTTGTCAAGTTTTTTAGAAGCAGTTTTGAAAGCTTCTTTAGCATTTTCAAGATCGTTATTAGTAACTAAAGCTTCTACAGTTTTAACAGCAGAACGCATGTCAGACTTGATAGAAGCGTTATGTGAACGACGCTCTTCGCTAAGTTTAGCGCGTTTGATAGCAGATTTGATGTTTGCCATACTTTTCACCTCCCTGGTGCAATCGAATGACTCGATTCATAACATAGAACAAGTGATATTCTATCAAACGGTGAAGAGAATTGCAATAGTATATCAATGAAATTTCACGTAAAGGAAAGAATGACCTTATATAACTTTGGGAAATCTAACGATATTTACTATGAATTACGGAGGAGATACGATGAAAGAACCATTAGATTTAAGTAAATATAGTGTTAGAACGGACCTTGCTGTAGAGGCGCATCAAATGCTGCAAGAGCGACAAGGAGAACAAAAAGAACAAAAAGGGATACAGGGAGTTATTGTAAAAGAGAGGGAAGAAGAGGGTATTACAATTACAAAAGTAACGATTGATGAGGTTGCATCTGAATCGATGGGTAAAAAACCTGGAAATTATTTAACTCTTGAGGTGCAAGGGATACGTCAGCAAGATACGGAACTCCAGCAAAAAGTAGAGCGTGTTTTTGCCAAAGAGTTTTCTTATTTCTTAGAAGAGGTTGGCGTTACAAAAGAAGCGAGTTGTTTAATCGTCGGGCTTGGGAATTGGAATGTAACACCAGATGCGCTTGGACCGATAGTTGTAGAAAACGTATTGGTAACGAGACATTTGTTTCAATTGCAGCCGGAAAGCGTAGAAGAAGGATTTAGGCCTGTTAGTGCAATCAGGCCGGGGGTAATGGGAATTACAGGAATTGAAACGAGCGATGTTATTTATGGGATTATCGAAAAAACGAAACCAGACTTTGTAATTGCGATTGATGCATTAGCTGCCCGTTCTATTGAACGAGTAAATAGTACGATACAAATTTCTGATACAGGAATTCATCCAGGGTCTGGTGTTGGTAATAAACGTAAGGAATTAAGTAAAGAAACATTAGGTATTCCTGTTATTGCAATTGGTGTTCCGACTGTGGTTGATGCAGTTTCTATTACGAGTGATACAATCGATTTTATTTTGAAGCACTTTGGAAGAGAGATGAAAGAGGGGCATAAGCCGTCACGTTCTTTATTACCGGCGGGATTTTCATTTGGAGAAAAGAAAAAACTAACAGAAGAAGATATGCCAGATGAAAAGAGTAGGAATATGTTTTTAGGAGCTATTGGTACGCTGGAAGAAGAAGAAAAAAGAAAATTGATTTATGAAGTACTATCTCCTCTCGGTCATAATTTAATGGTGACTCCAAAAGAAGTAGATGCATTTATTGAGGATATGGCCAATGTAATAGCGGGTGGTTTAAATGCAGCGCTGCATCATCAAATTGATCAAGATAATACAGGAGCATATACACACTGATGGAAAGAGGCGACAATGGTTTAAGCCGCTTTGCGCTTTTGTGTATATGTAGTGCAGCATTATGCCTGCTTATGATGATAGCGGGAGTGGCGCTTGCTAATCATGGTTTGAAAAGTATGAAAGGTTATCAGCAGTTGTCATATGAGCAAATAGCTCATATGACAGGGACAGAGGGTGCGGGTGCTGAATCAGAAATTTTGGGGAATTCGTTTTCAACTATTGAAAAACAAAAACAACTAGAAAGTTTAAGAAGTTTTAATGTCGTAGAAGGAATGGGTATGGCAATAGCGAGTGTTGCTTATGAAATGACAAAGTTTGGGACAGATATAGTTGTCGGGAAAGTAAAAGAAATTTTTAGTTAAGAGTCAAACGGAGGACGGTTGTTTTACATATTTGTAAGACAGCCGTTTTTTAATTTGAAAAAGGTTTGTCTCTTATGGTTTGTTCGCATAAGATATAGATAGAATGATTTGTATTGTAAGCAGCACGAGTTTTCATTGAATCTTTGCTGCTCTATTGATATAATCAGTGCTAGTGTATATTGGCGAGACTATTAGGAGTTGAGAACATAGATGAACAAAGAAGAAAGAGCAAAAAGACAGTCCAAAATCCGTAATTTCTCTATCATTGCTCATATTGACCACGGAAAGTCAACTTTAGCAGACCGTATTTTAGAGAAAACAAACGCGTTAACACAACGTGAAATGAAAGCTCAATTGCTTGACTCTATGGATTTAGAGCGTGAGCGTGGTATTACAATTAAATTAAACGCAGTACAATTAAACTATACAGCAAAAGACGGTGAAGAGTATATTCTTCACTTAATTGATACACCAGGACACGTCGACTTTACGTACGAAGTATCTCGTAGTTTAGCGGCTTGTGAAGGCGCGATTCTTGTAGTAGATGCAGCGCAAGGTATTGAAGCACAAACGTTAGCAAACGTATACTTAGCGCTTGATAATAATTTAGAAATCTTACCAGTTATTAATAAAATCGACTTACCAAGTGCGGATCCAGAACGCGTACGTCAAGAAGTAGAAGATGTAATTGGTTTAGATGCATCGGAAGCTGTACTTGCTTCAGCGAAAGCTGGCATTGGTATTGAAGAAATTTTAGAACAGATCGTTGAAAAGGTACCAGCTCCAACGGGTGATTCAGAAGAGCCGTTACAATGTATGATCTTCGATTCTTTATATGATCCGTACCGCGGTGTAATTGCATACATTCGTGTTGTAAATGGAACTGTAAAAGTTGGCGATAAAGTACGTATGATGGCAACTGGAAAAGAATTTGAAGTAACAGAAGTAGGTGTATTTACACCGAAAACAACGCAACGTGACGAGCTAACAGTAGGTGATGTAGGTTTCTTAGCGGCATCGATTAAAAATGTTGGTGACACACGCGTTGGTGATACGATTACACATGCGAAACGTCCTGCTGCAGAGGCGTTAGCAGGTTACCGTAAATTAAACCCGATGGTATTCTGTGGTCTGTACCCGATTGATTCTGCTCGTTATAACGATTTACGTGATGCGTTAGAAAAATTAGAGTTAAACGATTCTGCTCTTGAGTTTGAGCCTGAAACATCTCAAGCGCTAGGATTTGGTTTCCGTTGTGGTTTCTTAGGACTTCTTCACATGGAAATCATTCAAGAACGTATTGAACGTGAATTTAAGATTGACTTAATTACAACAGCGCCAAGCGTTATTTATAAAGTTTATTTAACAAACGGTGAAGATGTTATTGTTGATAATCCATCTAATATGCCAGATCCACAGTCTATCGATCGCGTAGAAGAGCCGTTTGTAAAGGCTGCAATTATGGTTCCGAATGACTATGTTGGAGCTGTAATGGAAATTTGCCAAGGTAAACGTGGAACGTTTATTGATATGCAATATTTAGATGAAACACGTGTTACATTGACATATGATATCCCGTTATCAGAAATCGTATATGATTTCTTCGATCAATTGAAATCAAATACGAAAGGATATGCATCATTTGACTACGAGTTAATCGGTTATAAACCATCTAAACTTGTGAAAATGGATATTCTTTTAAATAATGAACAAGTGGATGCTTTATCATTTATTGTGCACCGTGATTCAGCGTATGACCGTGGTAAAGTAATTGTAGAGAAATTAAAAGAATTAATTCCAAGACAACAGTTCGAAGTGCCAATTCAGGCGACGATCGGAAACAAAGTTGTAGCACGTTCTACAATTAAGGCAATGCGTAAAAACGTACTTGCGAAGTGTTACGGCGGTGACATTTCTCGTAAGCGTAAACTTCTTGATAAGCAAAAAGAAGGTAAAAAACGTATGAAGTCTGTTGGTTCTGTAGAAGTACCGCAAGAGGCATTCATGGCTGTACTGAAAATGGATGACAACTAATATTTGAAATAAAAAAAGAAGTCGTTTATGCGGCTTCTTTTTTCTGTATAATTACTTTTTAGACATCTTAGCATCTCTCATTTACAATGGTGAGAGAGCTTTTTAGTTCATACAGAGTTAGGAGATTGTTAATGTCCGAAAATATTCGAAAAGATATTCACGAGAAAATACAAAATGGTAATTTTAATTGTGAAAAGGAATTGACGCTTTCTATTATTAGCGGAAAGTGGAAAGTTGTGATACTGTGGCATCTTGGTGTGGAAGGGCCTCATCGTTTTAGTGAATTACAACGATTATTCCCAAGCATTTCTCATAAAGTTTTGTCGAATCAATTAAAAGAGTTAATGGAGGATGGGATTGTTAATCGAACAGTGTATCCTGAAATTCCTCCTCGCGTTGAGTATTATATGACGGAACTAGGCATGTCGCTTTTACCAATCGTTGAAATGATGTATGATTGGGGAAAAATGCGAATGGAACAAATCCGTAATACGTTAGAGAAGTAGAGAATCCTCCGGAGTGCGGAGGTTTTCTTTTTAGAAAGGTAGGGGTTATATTTGGTACAAGCTGCATATATTCATATTCCATTTTGTCAGCATATTTGTCACTATTGTGATTTTAATAAAGTGTTTATTGAACGCCAACCGGTAGATCAATATTTAGAGTATTTGGAGAAAGAAATAATAAACACGGTTCAAAAAGTACCGTTTGATAGTATGAAAACGATTTTTGTTGGCGGGGGAACTCCGACAGCATTAAATATGGAACAGACAAAAAAACTACTTGATATTATTAACCGTCGTTTACGTCCATTTGCTCCGAATTGTGAATTAACATTTGAAGCGAATCCAGGTGATTTACCGAAAGAGAAGTTAAACGTATTGTTAGAAGGCGGCGTGAACAGAATTAGTTTTGGTGTACAAACGTTTCGTGATGAACTGCTTGAGAGAATTGGACGCAAGCATACGAGAGAAGATGCGTTTGTGGCAATTCGAGAAGCGCAGGAAGTTGGCTTTAAAAATATTAATGTAGATATTATTTATGCTTTGCCAGGACAGACGATAGAAGATGTAAAAGAAACATTAGACATTGCTTTTACGCTTGGTGTACAACATTTCTCGGCATATTCATTAATTGTGGAACCGAAAACAGTATTTTATAACTTAATGAATAAAGGGAAGTTGAGACTTCCGGGTGAAGATCACGAAGCGAAAATGTACGAAATGGTAATGGATGAAATGGAGAAACATGGTTATAGCCAGTATGAAATTAGCAATTTCTCAAAAGGTGATAATGAAAGTAGACATAACCTCACATATTGGAATAATGAAGAGTATTATGGATTTGGAGCTGGAGCGCATAGTTATGTAAATGGAGAACGTATCCAAAATGTAGGGCCGCTCAAGCAATATTTCAATAAAATTGATGAAACTGGATTTCCGTATTTAGACGTTCACACAGTAACGGAGAAAGAAAGAATGGAAGAAGAGTTGTTCTTAGGGCTTCGAAAAACAAAAGGTGTGTCTAAAATAGCATTTCAAAAGAAATTTAATATGGATATGGATCAAGTTTTCGCGAAGCAGTTACAAACCAATCAAGAACAAGGATTGCTTGAAGAGAGAGATGGATATGTTCGTTTAACGCGAAAAGGAAAATTATTAGGGAATGAAGTATTCCAGTCATTTTTGATTGACTAATTAAATGTTCCATAAACGTGAAAAAGTTTCATTATTTCGTGACGTTTCCGTTGACAATTGAATGTCAATTTTGGTAAGTTATTAATAGATTTAGCACTCGAAGACAAAGAGTGCTAACAGAGGTGATGATGAGATGCTTACGGAACGTCAGCTCTTAATTTTGCAAACAATTATTGATGACTTTATTGGATCAGCGCAGCCCGTTGGGTCTAGAACGTTGGCTAAAAAAGAGGAAATTACATTTAGTTCAGCTACTATTCGAAATGAAATGGCTGATTTGGAAGAATTAGGTTTTATTGAAAAAACGCATAGTTCTTCTGGACGTGTTCCTTCTGAGAAAGGATACCGATTTTATGTAGACCACCTTTTAGCCCCGCAAAACTTACCGAACGATGAGGTTGTACAAATTAAAGATTTATTTGCTGAAAGAATTTTTGAAGCGGAAAAAATTGCACAGCAATCTGCTCAAATTTTATCAGAACTTACGAACTATACGGCCATTGTTCTTGGACCGAAGTTAAGTACAAATAAACTTAAAAACGTACAAATTGTGCCGCTTGATCGTCAAACTGCAGTCGCTATTATTGTAACGGATACAGGGCATGTACAAAGTAAAACGATTACCGTTCCGGAATCTGTTGATTTATCAGATTTAGAAAAAATGGTTAATATTTTAAATGAAAAGCTATCTGGCGTACCGATGGCAGAACTTCATAATAAAATCTTTAAAGAGATTGTTACAGTTTTACGTGGGTATGTTCATAATTACGATAGTGCAATAAAAATGTTAGATGGTACATTTCAAGTTCCGTTATCGGAAAAGATATACTTTGGAGGAAAAGCAAATATGCTTTCGCAACCAGAGTTCCATGACATTCAAAAAGTAAGATCCTTGCTGACAATGATTGATAACGAAGCTGAATTTTATGATATTTTGCGTCATAAACAAGTAGGTATTCAAGTTAAAATTGGCAGGGAAAATTCTTCGATTGCTATGGAAGATTGTAGTTTGATTTCTGCAACGTATTCGATTGGAGAAGAGCAACTCGGAACAATTGCAATTTTAGGTCCAACGAGAATGCAATATTCTCGTGTCATTAGTTTGTTACAGTTATTTACGAGACAATTTACTGATGGACTTAAAAAGTAAATGAGAGTAATACATTCGCTCAAGTGATGAAGTTTTCATTGCTGTGTGTAATATATAATGCTTAGGTAATCATGCTATACATGATACCTAATACCTTTTAAGGAGGTGAAAATTGTGGAAGAGCGTAACGAACAAGTGGTAGAAGAAGTGAAAGAAGCGCAAGTTGAAGAAGCTGTCACGCCAGAAAACAGTGAAAAAACTGTAGAAGAAAAAAGTGAGGCTGCTCTTTTACAAGAAAAAGTAGATGAGTTACAAGCGAAACTAACGGAAACGGAAGGTCGCACATTACGTCTACAAGCTGATTTTGAAAATCATAAGCGCCGTGTCCAAATGGATAAACAGGCTGCTGAAAAATATAGAGCACAAAGTTTAGTTTCAGATATTTTGCCAGCTCTTGATAATTTTGAAAGAGCGATGCAAGTGGAAGCAGCTGATGAGCAAACGAAATCCTTGTTACAAGGTATGGAAATGGTGCATCGTCAATTGCTAGAAGCGTTGACTAAAGAAGGTGTTGAAGTGATTGAATCTGTTGGTAAACAGTTTGATCCTAATGAGCACCAAGCTATTATGCAAGTGGAAGACAGTGAATTTGAATCAAATGCGGTTGTGGAGGAATTCCAAAAAGGTTATAAACTAAAAGACCGTGTCATTCGCCCATCAATGGTAAAAGTAAATCAATAATTTACATAAAAGTAGGAGGAATCGCCATGAGTAAAATTATCGGTATTGACTTAGGTACAACAAACTCTTGTGTAGCTGTTATGGAAGGTGGAGAACCAAAGGTTATCCCAAATCCAGAAGGAAACCGTACAACACCTTCTGTTGTAGCTTTCAAAAATGAAGAGCGTCAAGTTGGGGAAGTTGCGAAACGTCAAGCAATTACAAACCCAAATACAATTATGTCTGTTAAACGTCATATGGGTACAGACTATAAAGTAGAAGTTGAAGGTAAAGATTATACACCTCAAGAAATTTCTGCAATCATTTTACAAAACCTAAAAGCTTCTGCTGAAGCATACTTAGGTGAAACAGTAACGAAAGCTGTTATTACAGTACCTGCATACTTCAACGATGCAGAACGTCAAGCAACAAAAGATGCTGGTCGTATCGCTGGTTTAGAAGTTGAGCGTATCATTAACGAGCCAACAGCAGCAGCACTTGCTTACGGTTTAGAAAAACAAGATGAAGAACAAAAAATCTTAGTATACGACTTAGGTGGCGGTACATTTGACGTATCTATCCTTGAGTTAGCAGACGGCACATTCGAAGTTATTTCAACTGCTGGTGACAACCGTCTTGGTGGAGATGACTTTGACCAAGTTATCATTGATCACTTAGTAGCTGAGTTCAAAAAAGAAAATAACATTGATTTAAGCCAAGATAAAATGGCACTTCAACGTTTGAAAGATGCAGCTGAAAAAGCGAAAAAAGATCTTTCAGGTGTAACACAAACGCAAATTTCATTACCATTCATTAGTGCTGGAGCTGCTGGTCCATTACACTTAGAATTAACGTTAACAAGAGCGAAATTCGAAGAGCTTTCAGCAGGTCTTGTTGAAAGAACTTTAGAGCCAACTCGTCGTGCATTAAAAGACGCTGGTTTTGCTCCAAGTGAATTAGATAAAGTTATCCTTGTTGGTGGATCTACTCGTATCCCAGCTGTACAAGAAGCTATTAAACGTGAAACTGGTAAAGAGCCATATAAAGGTGTAAACCCTGATGAAGTTGTAGCATTAGGTGCTGCAGTTCAAGGTGGCGTACTTACTGGTGATGTAGAAGGCGTACTATTATTAGACGTGACTCCACTTTCTTTAGGTATCGAAACTATGGGTGGTGTGTTCACGAAATTAATCGAGCGTAACACTACAATTCCAACAAGTAAATCACAAGTATTCTCAACAGCTGCTGATAACCAACCAGCTGTAGACATTCATGTACTACAAGGTGAGCGTCCAATGTCAGCTGACAACAAAACGCTAGGTCGTTTCCAATTAACAGACCTTCCGCCAGCACCACGTGGTATTCCTCAAATCGAAGTAACATTCGATATTGATGCGAACGGTATCGTTAACGTACGTGCAAAAGACTTAGGAACAAGCAAAGAGCAAGCTATTACAATCCAATCTTCTTCAGGTCTTTCTGATGAAGAAGTAGATCGTATGGTACAAGAAGCAGAAGCAAATGCTGATGCTGACCAAAAACGTAAGGAAGAAGTTGAACTTCGTAACGAAGCTGACCAACTTGTATTCCAAACGGATAAAGTTGTAAAAGATTTAGAAGGTAAAGTGGATGCAGCTGAAGTAGCGAAAGCAACAGAAGCGAAAGAAGCATTACAAGCGGCAATCGAGAAAAACGAACTTGAAGAAATCCGTGCGAAAAAGGATGCTCTACAAGAAATCGTACAACAATTAACTGTTAAATTATACGAGCAAGCTCAAGCGGCTGCAGGGCAAGCAGAAGGTGCGCAAGGAGCACAAGACGCTGGCGCGAAGAAAGACAATGTAGTTGACGCTGAGTTTGAAGAAGTAAAAGAAGACAAGTAATATAAATAAGTAAGATGACAAAAAGTCAAAGTCAAGCGTGCCTTGGCTTTGGCTTTTTTCATGAATGAGAAGAAATGTGTGAGGATCTTAAGTTTTTTACTTTGCATACTGTAAGTGAGGAAACTTTGTTGCAAAGCACTTTCTTTCGGTGTTAAAATTACGTTTATGTGAAAGATTCGGGGGTTGCAAATTTATGAGTAAACGAGATTATTATGAGGTCCTTGGCCTTAGCAAAGGTGCTTCTAAAGATGAAATAAAAAAAGCGTATCGTCGTTTGGCTAAAAAATACCATCCAGACGTAAGTAAAGAAGAAAACGCAATTGAAAAGTTTAAAGAAGTACAAGAAGCATACGAAGTATTAAGCGATGATCAAAAGCGTGCGCAGTACGATCAATTTGGTCATGCTGGTGCAAATCAAGGGTTTGGCGGCGGAGGAGACTTCGGTGGTGGCTTCGGCTTTGAAGATATCTTTAGTTCATTCTTTGGCGGCGGTGGAGGCAGACGTCGTGACCCAAATGCTCCGCGCCAAGGTGCTGACTTACAATACCAAGTTACTTTAGAGTTTGAAGAAGCTATTTTTGGTAAAGAGTTAAATGTTGAGATTCCAGTAGAAGATCCATGTGATACTTGTAAAGGTAGCGGAGCAAAACCAGGAACTTCAAAAGAAACATGTAAACATTGTTCAGGATCAGGTCAAGTAAGTGTAGAACAAAATACACCGTTTGGTCGTATTGTAAACCGTCAAGCTTGTGGTCATTGTTCAGGAACTGGTCAAATGATTAAAGAAAAATGTACGACATGTCACGGTTCAGGTAAAGTACGTAAACGTAAAAAAATTAATGTTAAAATTCCAGCGGGTATCGATAATGGCCAACAAATTCGTGTATCTGGAAAAGGTGAAGCGGGCGTAAATGGCGGACCAGCAGGAGATTTATATGTAGTCGTTCATGTAAGAAGTCATGAATTCTTCGAGCGTGAAGGAGATCACATTATTTGCGAAATGCCATTAACATTCGCACAAGTAGCGCTTGGTGCTGAAGTAGAAGTGCCTACAGTTCACGGAAAAGTGAAGTTAAAAATTCCGGCAGGAACACAAACAGGAACGGAATTCCGTCTAAAAGGAAAAGGTGCTCCGAACGTACGTGGATATGGTCAAGGAGATCAATACGTAGTCGTTCGCGTTGTTGTACCGACGAAATTAACTTCGCATCAAAAAGAATTATTGCGTGAGTTCGCTGGTCAGGAAAATCAAGATGATAGCTTATTCGGAAAGCTTAAACGTGCTTTCAAAGGGGAATAATGGAAATAAAAAATGGAGTTGGTAAATTGTGAAATGGTCAGAAGTTAGTATTCATACAACAGAAGAAGCAGTAGAAGCTGTCTCTCATATTTTACATGAAGCTGGTGCGAGCGGAGTTGCGATTGAGGATCCAGCGGAGTTAACGAAAGAGCGCGAGCAACAATATGGTGAAATTTATGCATTGAACCCAGATGAATACCCGGCAGAAGGTGTATTAATTAAAGCATATTTCCCGCAAACGGATTCTTTACAGGAAACGATTGCGGGTGTAAAATCATCTATTGATGTGCTTCCATCTTACGACATCGAAATCGGTACTGGAAATATTACCGTTAACGAAGTCGATGAAGAAGATTGGGCTACTGCTTGGAAAAAATATTACCATCCAGTACAAATTTCTGATACATTCACGATTGTGCCAACGTGGGAAGAGTATACACCATCTTCTCCGGATGAAAAAATCATTGAATTAGATCCAGGTATGGCGTTTGGAACAGGAACGCATCCAACAACAACGATGTGTATTCGTGCTTTAGAAAAAACAGTCCAGCCAGGTGACACTATCATTGATGTAGGAACAGGTTCTGGTGTACTTAGTATTGCAGCGGCAAAATTAGGTGCGTCTTCTGTTCAAGCGTATGATTTAGATCCGGTTGCAGTTGAAAGTGCAGAAATGAATGTGCGTTTAAATAAAACAGATGATATCGTATCTGTTGGACAAAATAGTCTTTTAGAAGGTATTGAAGGTCCTGTTGATTTAATCGTAGCTAACTTATTAGCAGAAATTATTCTATTATTCCCTGAAGATGCAGCAAGAGTTGTGAAGTCAGGCGGATTATTTATTACATCGGGCATTATTGCTGCGAAGGAAAAAATAATTTCTGAGGCGCTAGAAAAAGCTGGATTTACAATTGAAGAAGTGTTACGAATGGAAGATTGGGTAGCAATTATTGCACGAAATGCGTAATATAGATTTTAGTCTATAATGAAAAGGGGGAGTCTCTCACTATAAGGTGAGGGACTTGCCGTTTGTTATATGAAAAATGATAACGTTTCGTTCTTTTCGTAAGTGTTGACTTACGAAAGGAACGAAACTCTACTAAGGTGATTATATGCAACGTTATTTTGTAGAAGAAAAACATGTAAGTGAAGCGAAAATTCGCATTGTAGGTGATGATGTACATCACATTGCGAGAGTAATGCGTATGACAGCTGGCGATCAAATTTATTGCTGTGTAAACGGAAAAACAGCAGTATGTTCAATTGATGAAATTACCAGTGAATTTATTAATACGGCTATTGTAGAATGGGTAGAGGCGTCAAGTGAACTTCCTGTTTTCGTGACGATTGCAAGTGGACTGCCAAAAGGAGACAAGCTAGAGTTAATTTTTCAAAAAGGAACTGAGCTTGGGGCAGCCGCGTTTTTACCATTTCAAGCATCCCGCTCGATTGTAAAATGGGATGCAAAAAAAGCTGATAAAAAGGTTGAGCGTTTGAAAAAAATTGTGAAAGAAGCTGCGGAACAATCGCATAGAAGCGAAGTTCCAGAAGTATATGCTCCGGCATCGTTTAAGCAATTGCTTTCAATGAGTAATGAGTATGATGTATGTCTTGTTGCGTACGAAGAGGAAGCAAAACAAGGTGAGAAATCTAATTTTGCAAAAGCTTTAACGACAATGAAACCGGGTCAAAAGCTATTAGTTGTATTTGGCCCAGAAGGCGGTTTAGCAGAGGAAGAGATTGCTGCACTTCGTGAACATAAATTTGTACCATGTAGTTTAGGACCAAGAATTTTAAGAACAGAAACGGCTCCGCTTTATGCGTTAAGTGCCGCTTCTTATCATTTTGAATTGATGGGGTGATAATCAATGGCAACTGTTGCGTTCCACACGTTAGGTTGTAAAGTAAACCACTATGAAACAGAAGCGATTTGGCAATTGTTTAAACAAGGTGGTTATGAAAGAACTGAATATGAAAAGAAATCTGATGTATATGTTATTAATACATGTACAGTAACGAATACGGGAGATAAGAAAAGCCGTCAAGTTATTAGACGTGCTGTTCGTCAAAACCCAGATGCGGTTATTTGTGTAACGGGATGTTATGCACAAACATCTCCAGCGGAAATTATGGCGATTCCAGGTGTAGATATTGTAGTTGGTACACAGGATCGTGAAAAGATGTTAGGTTACATCGAAGAATTCCGCAAAGAGCGTCAACCAATTAATGCTGTCCGCAACATTATGAAAACACGTGTATACGAAGAACTTGATGTACCTTATTTCACGGATCGTACACGTGCGTCTTTAAAAATACAAGAGGGTTGCAATAACTTCTGTACATTCTGTATCATTCCTTGGGCGCGTGGTTTAATGCGTTCTCGTGATGGAAAAGAAGTTATTAAACAAGCGCAGCAATTAGTAGATGCAGGCTATAAAGAAATCGTATTAACAGGTATTCATACAGGTGGATACGGTGAAGACATTAAAGATTATAACTTAGCTGGATTGCTTCGTGATATGGAGGCGGAAGTAGGCGGATTAAAACGACTTCGTATTTCTTCTATTGAAGCGAGTCAAATTTCAGATGAAGTAATTGAAGTGTTAGATAAATCTGAAGTAGTTGTACGTCATTTGCATATTCCGTTGCAATCAGGATCTAATACAGTATTAAAACGTATGCGTCGTAAATATACGATGGAATTTTTCCAAGAGCGTTTAGATCGTTTGAAAGAAGCGTTACCGGGTCTTGCAATTACATGTGACGTAATTGTTGGTTTCCCAGGTGAAACAGAAGAAGAGTTTATGGAAACGTACAATTTCATTAAAGAGAACCGCTTCTCTGAATTACACGTATTCCCTTATTCAAAACGTACAGGTACTCCAGCAGCACGTATGGAAGATCAAGTTCCTGAAGATGTGAAGAACGATCGTGTCCATCGTTTAATTGAATTATCTAATCAGTTAGCGAAAGAGTATGCGTCACAGTTCGAAGGCGAAGTACTTGAAATCATCCCAGAAGAGCAATTTAAAGATGGCGACCGTGAAGGGTTATATGTAGGTTATACAGATAACTACTTGAAAATTGTATTTGAAGGATCAGAAGACTTAATTGGTAAACTAGTGAAAGTGAAAATTACGAAAGCTGGTTACCCATATAATGAAGCGCAATTTGTTCGTGTTCTTGAAGATGATGTAAAAAAAGAATCGGCAAGCGCATAATAAAAAGCATGCAAACGACAAGGGTTTGCATGCTTTTTTCGTTCGTGGAGAAGTTAAGTATTGAAAAAAGAAGAGCATCCATTCTTCTTTTATTCTGTCAAATAGTTGACCTGAAGTGATAAAATGTATTATAATCGTAAAAGACATGCTGAAGAAGTGTTTCTTTTTGCATGCTGAAGTTAGTATGTAAGTGTGATGTTTCGGAGGGAGGGAAAGAGAATGTCAAAAACAGTCGTTCGTAAAAACGAGTCTTTGGAGGATGCACTTCGCCGTTTTAAAAGATCGGTTTCAAAAACTGGTACACTTGCTGAAGCAAGAAAGCGCGAGTTTTATGAAAAACCAAGTGTAAAACGTAAGAAGAAATCTGAAGCGGCAAGAAAGCGTAAATTCTAAGAGAGGGTGTAAGTTATGAGTCTTCTCGGTCGTTTAAACGATGATATGAAACAAGCGATGAAGAATAAACAAAAAGAAAAATTAACCGTTATTCGTATGGTTAAGGCTGCTTTACAAAATGAAGGTATTAAACTGCAACATACTCTTACTGAAGAAGAGGAATTAACAGTTTTAGCTCGTGAAGTAAAACAGTATAAGGACTCCCTCCTTGAATTTAAAAAAGCTGGTCGTGAAGACCTTGTTGATAAACTGCAAAGTGAAATTCAGATTTTAAGCGCATATTTGCCGGAGCAATTAACAGAAGAAGAATTAGCGAATGTAATTAAGCAAGTTATTTCTGAAGTTGGTGCTACTTCTAAAGCAGATATGGGTAAAGTGATGACTGCTGTTATGCCGAAAGTAAAAGGTAAAACAGACGGATCATTAGTGAATAAGCTGGTTATCCAGCTATTAGCATAAAAAAACGTCTCATTTCGTATGAGACGTTTTTTTATGCTTTTTTTCAGTTTGGACGTGATATTACAAGCTCTTTTTTCATACATATGGGATGAGAGGGGGTCTTTTGGAGATGAAGAAATTAGAACAAATGAAGAATTGGTTAACGAAGCAAATAGACCTGCCAGTGGATGTACTAATGGATCTACCTCGGATCACGCTTGTTGGGCAAGTGCATATCTATATAGAAAATCATCGAGGTTTATTAGTGTTTTCAGATAAAGAAGTAAGGTTGTTGTTAAAGCATGGTCAGTTATTAATTAAAGGGCAGTCCTTTGTTATTAAAACAATCCTTCCCGAAGAACTTTTACTAGAAGGGATAATTGAACAAGTGACGTTTTTAGAAAACGAAAAGAAAGAAGAGTGAGGGAAACTTCCGTATGTGAAGTTTTTCTTCTTTATTCTCGTGATGCGACTTTACTATTTAGTTTATTTCGTTATTAGGATAGTAAAACTCTTTATTTCATTTTCGTACGAGCTATTTTGCTAATTAAAGTGAAAAGTAGTGTGTCTACTTTTGGAAAGGTAGTGAAGGTAGTAGATGAAAAATAAATGGTTTATAAAATGGCTTGGATATGTAAAAGTACGAATTGAAGGTAGAGGAGCGGAACGGTTCGTTAACGAATGTGTACGTAGAAAATTATTGGTTTGGGATGTTAAGAAGATTGCTGATGAAACGTTAGTTTTTTGTATGTTATTACGAGATGTGAAAAAAATAAAACCAATTTATAGAAAGAATGAATGTAAATTATATTTTATTGGACGTTACGGCTTTCCTTTTTGGAATAAGCGTTTAATTAAAAATAGTGGATTTTTAATTGGGTTTCTAATTTTCTTTTTTGGCATGATTGCATTATCAAATATGGTTTGGAAAATTGAAATTACAGGGGCCAAACCTGAAACAGAATATATATTGATGAAAGAATTGGACAAAATGGGTATTAAAAAAGGGAAATTACAGTTCCAAATGCCTAGTGTAGAAGATGTGCAACGTCATTTGACAGATAATATTAATGCGATTACTTGGGCGGGGCTCGAAATAAGAGGAACGACATACCATTTTAAAATTGTTGAAAAAAACGAGCCGAAAAAAGAAAAGGAACAACAACCACAAAATTTAGTGGCAAAAAAAGAAGCGATTGTTACAAAAACGTTTGTTGAAGTTGGGAAACCAGTCGTCCTGAAAAATGATCATGTAGAAAAGGGGCAGCTTCTTGTATCCGGAATATATGGTAATGAGGAGAGTCCGACGATTGTTTCAGCGAAAGGTATTGTGTATGGAGAAACGTGGTATACATCTGAGGTGAATGTCCCGCTAAAGACACAATTTCAAGTATATACTGGTAATGCATACAATGAGCATTTTCTTAGATTTGGAAGTGTGGAAATAAAAATATGGGGATTTCAACATGATAAGTATAAACGCTCTCGTACTGAAAGTGTAAAACATGATGTGAAATTATTTGGTTTTACGTTACCGATTGCATACGAAAAAGATATAGTGCGAGAAGAGGAAGAAGCGAATCGAGAATATACCGAAAAACAAGCAATGAAAGTAGCGAAAGAGATGGCAGAAAAAGAACTGAAGAAAAAATTGGATGAACATGCTATGATTGTAAGTGATAAGATTTTGAGTAAAGAGGTTGAGGCGGATCAACTAAAAGTTACATTGCATTATACGGTAATCGAAAATATTGCAGAGCCACAACCAATATCTGAATCCGATATTCAAGGAGACTGAGTAATGGCAGAACAATTAGTAGAAATGAACCAGCAACTGGAAAATTCTAACGAAGCAATCGCACTTTTTGGAGTAAATGATGCTCATTTAAAAGTAATTGAAAGAGAACTTAATGTATCGATTGTAACTAGAGGAGAAACTGTTTATGCATCTGGGACGGATGAAACTGTAATACTCGTAGAAAAAATCTTACAGCAATTACTTGTTGTTATTCGTAAAGGTGTATCAATTACAGAAAGAGATGTCGCGTATGCGATTCAGCTCGCACAACAAGGGAAAATTGCTCAATTTGAAGAGTTATATGAAGAAGAAATCTTTAAAACTGCAAAAGGTAAATCAATTCGTGTAAAAACGATGGGGCAAAGAAGATATATTCATGCAATGAAGAAGAATGATATTGTATTTGGGATGGGACCTGCAGGGACTGGGAAAACATACTTAGCTGTAGTAATGGCTGTGAGAGCTTTAAAGCAAGGGTATGTAAAGAAAATTATTTTAACAAGACCTGCTGTAGAAGCCGGAGAGAGCTTAGGTTTTTTACCAGGGGATTTAAAAGAGAAGGTAGATCCGTATTTACGTCCGCTGTATGATGCACTGCACGATATTCTTGGACAAGAATACACGCAGCGTATGATGGAACGTGGAGTGATTGAAATCGCACCTCTTGCTTATATGAGAGGACGTACACTTGATGATTCATTTGTTATTTTAGATGAAGCGCAAAATACAACGGGTGCCCAAATAAAAATGTTTTTAACAAGACTAGGTTTTAGTTCTAAAATGGTTATTACAGGAGATCCTTCACAAATAGACTTACCAAAAGGGGTAAAATCAGGACTTTCTCTTGCCTCTAACATTTTATCTGGTGTATCGGGTCTTTCGTTCATTACATTAGAACAAACGGACGTTGTGAGACATCCACTGGTGCAACGTATTATTGAGGCATATGATAAAATGGAATGATCCTATTTGTCAGGATCATTTCTTTTTGTATGATAAGGTTGGCGAACGGCATATTTTTTACTATCATTAAAGATAAGGGAAATAAACTATAGGTACTGGTGTATAAAATGTTGTCCAAAAGTATCGTTGGCTAGAAGAAATGACAGCTATAAATAGTTTCACTTTATTTCTGGAGAGGAGAAGGTATTGAAATCATGTCAAAATCTCAAGAAATTTATAAGTGGTTTCGTAATTTACAACATTCGAAAAAACTAAATTGGATTTCTTACGTTGTATTAGGAGCGGTGCTGTTTTTTGCACTTATGAATAATGTAAAACCGGAGCAATTAGATGTTGAAATATATTCTATTGCGAAAAAGACAATCCATTCTCCTGTGAAAATTGAAGATAAAGTTACAACGGAAAAAAAGAAAAAAGAAGCCGCTACAAAAGTTGAAGATCAATATACATATAAAAGTGAGTATAAACAAAATAAAGTGGATATTGTGAATGACGTCTTTGCTAAAGTAGATGAAGTGGTGCAAGAGATAAAAGCTATTGGGCCAGATGAACAAAAAAAGATAACTGATGCTGAAAAAGTGGACAAGTTGAAAAAGAAATTACCTGTCGAATTAACGAAAGAGTTATCTGATTCAAACTTACTGAACTTGATTAATGCAGAACCGAGTCAGTTAGTATTAGCGAAAGATGCAGCAGTTACAGCTATTAATAGTATTATGAGCGGGCATATTAAAATGGACGAATTGAAGGATGCGAAGGATCGATATGTCAGTGAGATGAATAGTGTTAATGTGGATAATGGTTTGAAAGAATCTATTAAGGCGTTAGGGAAATATGCGATTTCGGCGAATTATTTTTATGATCCGGCTTTAACAAAAGAGAAGAGAAAAGCGGAGGAAGATTTAGTTCCGCCCGTCTATATTCTTCAAGGACAAGTTCTTGTTAGAGAAGGTGAAACGATTTCAAGTGATATGTATAATCAGTTGAAATTAGTCGGCTTGTTAGAGAAAGGTAATAGCTTCCAGCCCTATGTCGGTTTAGTGATACTCATTGGTGTACTACTATACTTTATGCATAAGCAATTTGAATTGTTTTTACAGCGGAGAAGAGAAGATAGACCGTACATTTTAGCGTATATTACAATTTTGTCTATTACAATTGTTTTAATGAAAATCATTAGTTTGTTTCAAAAGCTTGAATATGCAGGGATCGCATATGTTGTCCCAGTCGCGATGGGGACAATACTTGTAAAACTGATGATTGGTGATCGGTTTGTATTTTTAACAAGTATGATTTTTTCTGTGTGCGGAAGTATTATGTTTAATGAAGGGGTAACGAGCACGCTAAATTATAGTGTAGGTATTTATGTGTTATTAAGTTCATTATCAGTGAGTATTTTCTTGAGAGAAAAAAATCGTCGTACGATGATTTTACAAGCTGGTGTACTCGTTTCTGTATTAAATGTAGTCGTATTGGCGGCGTTATTATTATTACGTAATGGGAATTTTTCACCTCTTGAAATTGGTACGCAATTATTAATGGCTTCACTTTCAGGGATTATCTCTTCCGTGTTAGCTATGGGGATTTTACCATATTTAGAGAGTGGACTTGGAATTGTATCAAGCATGAAGCTTATGGAACTATCAAGTCCGAATCATCCGCTTTTACGTAAAATTTTGTTAGAAGCGCCAGGGACATATCACCATAGTGTAATGGTAGCGAATCTTTCTGAGGCTGCTTGCGAAGCAGTCGGAGCAAATGGTGTGTTAGCGCGTGTAGGGGCGTATTATCATGATGTAGGAAAAACAGTACAACCACAATTCTTTATTGAAAATCAGATGGGAATTGAAAATCCGCATGATAAGTTAGACCCTGTAACGAGTAAAGATATTATCATTGCTCATGTAACGGATGGGGTAAGGATGCTCGAAGAATATCATATTCCGCAAGAAATTATTGATATTGCTGGACAACATCATGGTACAACGTTGCTTAAATATTTTTACTATAAGGCGATTAAAGAAGATAAAGAAAAATATACAGAAGAGATGTTCCGTTATCCAGGATCAAAAGCAACTTCTAAAGAGTCCGCAATTGTTGGTATTGCTGACAGTGTAGAGGCTGCGGTACGTTCTATGAATCATCCAACGCCAGATCAAATTAATAATTTGGTGCAAAGTATTATTAAAGATCGCCTGCAAGATGGACAATTTAGTGAATGTGATTTGACATTTAAGGAACTACAAATCGTTGGGAAAACTTTATGTGAAACGTTAAATGGTATTTTCCATTCACGTATTACGTATCCGGAACCACCGGAAGAGAAGGAGAAAGAATGAGTTTATTAATTGATTTCATTGATGAAACAGAAGAAGTGAAAGAAGAATATGTAAATTTAATTCGTGAGATATTAGAAAAAGCAGCTCAAATGGAAAACATAGAGGATGGTACGGAGTTATCAGTAACATTTGTAGATAACGAGCGCATTCGTGAGATTAATCGTGATTACCGAGGTAAGGATCAACCTACTGATGTAATTTCCTTTGCCATGGAAGAAATGGGAGAAGGGGAAATGGAAATTGTAGGTGTAGAGATGCCACGTATGTTAGGTGATCTTATTATTTCTATTCCGAGAGCGAAAGAACAAGCTGAAGAGTATGGACATTCTTTTGATCGTGAACTTGGCTTTTTAGCGTTACATGGCTTTTTACATTTACTTGGTTATGACCACATGACAGAAGAGGATGAAAAAGAAATGTTTGGAAGACAAAAAGAAATTTTAGAAACGTTTGGATTAGGACGATGAAAAAAGGAAAACTTATAAATAGTTTTGGATATGCTATAGCAGGTGTATTTTTTTGTCTTCGACATGAACGAAATATGAAAATTCATTATTTAGCCGCAGTCATTGTAATATGCTGCGGCTTTTATTTCCATATTACGAAAATAGAGTGGGTGTTATTACTGCTTGTGATAGGAATTGTAATGAGTTTAGAGATGGTAAATACGGCCGTGGAAAAAACAGTAGACTTAGCGACTACCGATATACATCCATTTGCGAAAATTGCAAAAGATGTCGCAGCGGGAGCGGTTTTATTGTTTGCAATAATAGCCGTTATAATTGGTGCTATTATCTTTTTACCGTATGTGGTATAGTTGCATTCCAAAGCTTTTATTAAGCCTTGGAAGTGCCGTGCAGGCCTTTAATGAGAGAGTGTATCTATTCACAACTGTGAACAGGAAGGATGCGGGAATATGAATAGTCGACAATTAATTCAAGAAGCAATCGAAGCGCGTAAACAAGCGTACGTACCATATTCTAAATTTCAAGTAGGTGCAGCATTATTAACACGGGATGGAAAAGTATATCGTGGATGTAATGTTGAGAATGCGTCATATGGCTTATGTAATTGTGCAGAAAGAACAGCATTATTTAAGGCTGTTTCTGAAGGAGATAAAGAGTTTGTAGCTATTGCGATTGTAGCAGATACAAAGCGTCCAGTACCTCCTTGTGGAGCATGTCGACAAGTTATGGTAGAATTATGTAAACAGGATACAAAAGTATACCTATCAAATTTACATGGTGACGTTCAAGAGACGACAGTCGGAGAATTGTTACCAGGAGCATTTTTAGCGGAGGATTTACATGAATAGAAAAGGTTATAAATCAGGTTTTGTCTCTATTATTGGCAGACCGAATGTTGGGAAATCTACATTTTTAAACCGTATTATCGGTCAAAAAATTGCCATTATGAGTGACAAGCCACAAACGACTCGTAATAAAATTCAAGGCGTATATACAGAAAATGATTCACAAGTAATTTTCATTGATACACCAGGAATACATAAACCTAAACATAAACTAGGCGACTTCATGGTGAAGATGGCTCAAACGACATTAAAAGAAGTTGATATTGTTCTGTTTATGGTTAATGCAGTTGAAGGATTTGGTCGTGGTGAGGAATTCATCATTGAGAAATTAAAAGAAACGAAGCAACCAGTATTTTTAGTAATTAATAAAATTGACCAACTTCATCCAGAGCAATTATTAGAGTTAATTGACCAATACCGTAAACTACATGAGTTCGCAGAGATTGTACCAATTTCTGCATTAGACGGTAATAATGTTGACGCTTTAATTAATACAATTAAAAAATATTTACCAGAAGGGCCGCAATACTACCCAGATAATCAAGTAACAGATCATCCAGAGCGATTTATTATTGCAGAGCTTATTCGTGAAAAAGTATTACATTTAACACGTGAAGAAGTGCCACATTCTGTAGCTGTTGTTATTGATGCAATTCAAAAGCGCGAGGGCGGGGCAGTTTATATAAATGCAACGATTGTTGTTGAACGCGCATCACAAAAAGGAATTATTATAGGTAAGCAAGGGAAGATGTTAAAAGAAGTCGGTAAGCGAGCTCGCTTTGATATTGAAGCACTTCTTGGTTCTAAAGTATTTTTAGAAGTATGGGTGAAAGTGCAAAAAGATTGGCGCAATAAGATGTCACAGCTTCGTGACCTTGGGTTCCGTGAAGACGAGTATTAATATGGAGAAAAGCTGTAATCAGTGGGTGTTTTGTTCATCCACTGATTATTGGTTTTTATCTTGATAAATTAGGAAAAATTTTTCTCACATGAAAATGGACAAAATGGGTCAATTTAATAACAACAAAAGAAATTGGTTTACAGGCTACGCTTATTGAGAAAGGTGGATTCTTATGCTAGATTTTACCTGGAAGTTTTTCTCCAAAACAGGAAGCATTGAAACGTATTTGCTTTTGAAAGAAATGGAAAAAGACGTAAACGATGAGATGGATCAACATGAAGAGGAGCTAGCGCATCTAGACTCTCCAATTTCTTGACCCGTTTTGTTCAAACCTTGGATGGTGACGAACATGTTTCAAAAAGTTGAGGGCATTGTTATCCGTACGACAGATTACGGAGAAACGAATAAGATTGTTACAATATTCTCACGGGAATTTGGTAAGATAAGTGCAATGGCACGAGGGGCGAAAAAGCCGAAGAGTCGGTTAGCTGCTATTTCGCAACTTATGACACATGGACACTTTCTTATTCAAATGGGATCTGGACTTGGAACTTTGCAACAAGGCGAGATTATTTCATCTATGAAGGAAATTCGTGAGGATATATTTTTAACTGCTTATGCATCATTTATTATTGAATTAACTGATAAAGCAACAGAAGATAAGAAACATAATCCGTATTTATTTGAAATGTTATATCAAACGTTGCATTATATGTGTGAGGGTGTTGATCCAGAAGTATTAGCATTAATTTATCAAACGAAAATGCTTCCGGTATTAGGGATGCGCCCGTACTTTGATACATGCGCTATTTGTCATCAAGAAACAGATTTTGTCGCCTTTTCTGTCAGAGAAGGCGGTTTTCTGTGCTCACGTCATGCGGAGCAAGATCAGTACCGTATACCGGTAGGAGAGGCTGTTCATAAATTATTACGTCTCTTTTATCACTTCGATTTACACCGGCTCGGTAATGTATCAGTAAAGGATAGTACAAAGAAGCAAATGCGCACAGTGCTGAATACATATTATGATGAATATTGTGGGATTTATTTGAAATCAAGACGTTTCCTGGAGCAACTTGATAAGTTTCAAATATAAATTTGGGCCGTATACGGTCCTTTTTACATACTTTCTTTTTCGAATAGCATATTTAGTATATAATATTTAAGAGATAGTATAACTTTTTTCGTTGTGCATTAAAGGTGGTGATTATCATAGAGCTGAATAAACGGCAAGAACATATCATTCAGATTGTAAAAGATCACGGTCCTATTACAGGGGAGTCAATTGCTGCGCAATTGGGTTTAACACGCGCAACGCTAAGACCAGACTTAGCAATTTTAACAATGGCTGGTTATTTAGAAGCGCGTCCACGCGTAGGTTATTTTTATACGGGTAAAACTGGGGGACAGCTATTATCTGAAGCTGTTAAGAAAATTAAAGTGCAAGATTATCAATCTAGACCGGCTGTAATTGATAAAAATGTTTCAGTATACGACGCGATTTGTACTATGTTCTTGGAGGATGTTGGTACATTATTTGTTGTCGATCAATCTACTTTATTAGTTGGCGTTGTATCGCGTAAAGATTTATTACGAGCTAGCTTAGGAAAGCAGGATTTAACCTCTCTCCCGGTTAATATTATCATGACAAGGATGCCAAACATTGCGATGTGTCGTAGGGAGGATTCTTTATATGATATTGCGATGGAATTAATAGAAAGACAGATTGATGCGATGCCGGTTGTAAAAGATACAAAGCAAGGTTTAGAAGTGATTGGACGAATTACAAAAACAAATATTACACGTGCGTTTGTAAACTTAGTAAATAACGAATAAGTGTAATTTGTTTAAAGTGAGGTAATGTAATGGATAATAAAATCGTATATGTCGTATCTGATTCTGTAGGAGAAACGGCTGATTTGGTTGTTCGAGCAGCGATGGGACAGTTCCCGTTCGCTCCTGATATTAGACGTGTACCATATGTAGAAGATACAGGGACATTAAAAGAAGTGATTTCGATTGCGAAGAGCAATCAAGCGCTTATTTGCTTTACGTTAGTAAAACCTGATATGCGTCAATATTTATTGACAGAAGCGGCAAAAGAAGGAGTAGAGGCATACGATATTATCGGACCTCTTATTGATCAAATTGAAGGAATTACAGGGCAATTACCAAGGTATGAGCCAGGTGTTGTTCGGAGATTAGATGAAGAATACTTTAAAAAAATTGAAGCAATTGAGTTTGCAGTTAAGTATGATGACGGCAGAGATGCGCGTGGTATTTTAAAAGCGGATATCGTGTTAATCGGAATTTCACGTACATCAAAAACACCACTTTCTCAATATTTAGCACATAACAAACGTTTGAAAGTTGCCAATGTACCACTTGTACCAGAGGTGGATCCGCCTGAGGAATTATATCAAGTGGCAAAAGAGAAATGTTTTGGTTTGAAAATCACACCAGATAAGTTAAATCATATTCGAAAAGAACGATTAAAATCACTTGGATTAAGTGATGGAGCTACTTATGCAAACATTAATCGTATTAAAGAAGAAATTGATCACTTTGAAAATGTAGTTAGTAAAATAAATTGTCAGGTAATTGATGTATCAAATAAGGCGATTGAAGAAACAGCAAATATTATTGTGAATGCAGTGCAAAACCAAAAAATGTTTTAGCACATTTACCAAAGGTGAATGTGCTTTTTTCGCTCGTGGGAAACGCAATACTTGTTAACCTCGTAATAGAATATAGCGGATTGGTTATACTTATATTCTTCTGTTTTTTATTATGTTAAAAGTAGAAGTTAGTTATTCTGAAAGGTCAGTTGAAAAAATAAAGGGATATGTAGCGTAGTTGAAGAAAATATATTATAATAAAAAATTGTGATAAAAACCTATATTTTACGTTTAGACTTTAATTTTTCAGAATAAACTAGGGATAGGATTTACGAAAAAGACATGTAATTACGTTAAATCGACAAAATCTATACAAGAAAACGCACATTATGGAAGGATTCACAGAAGGGATGTAGAATACAGAAATATGCAAAACATCAATTAAGATATTATTTGATGTAGATGCATGTCCCGTGAAAACTAAAATTGTGCAAGTTGAAACGGAAACTTATGTCAAGATTTTGTTTGTCACATCGTATACTCATCGTTCAAGAAAACAGCAAGGTAATTGGATCTATGTAGATTCTGAACAAGATAAAGTTGATTTTTATATTAATCAACATGTAAAAGTAACAGATCTCGTGATCACGCAGGAAATGGGACTTGCCAATCTTTTTGTAACAGATGAGCCAATGAATACAATTTTATATAGTAAGCATGTATCTGCGAAGTTACGCAGAGAAGGGACCGATACGAAAGGTCCAAAATCGTTTGCGATACGTGATCGACAACACTTTCTAACAAGTTTAGAAAAAATATTGTCGAATTATAAAGGAATTTTTTAATTTATATCGAATACAAAATACGACACGGAGATGGAGTTATGGGGAACAGAATTCCCGAAGAAGTTGTTGAACAGATTCGGACATCATCCGATATTGTTGAAGTGATTGGTGAATACGTTCAACTTAGAAAGCAGGGGCGTAACTATTTCGGCCTTTGTCCATTTCATGGTGAGAATTCTCCTTCATTCTCCGTTTCATCTGATAAGCAAATTTTTCATTGCTTCGGATGTGGAGAAGGTGGAAATGTATTTTCCTTTCTAATGAAAATGGAAGGACTGGCTTTTACCGAAGCTGTTCAAAAGCTTGGTGAAAGAAATGGAATTGCGGTTGCAGAATATACATCAGGGCAAGGACAACAAGAAGACATATCTGATGACACTGTCATCATGCAACAAGCTCATGAACTTTTGAAAAAATATTATCATCATTTATTAGTAAATACGGAAGAGGGAAATGAAGCACTTTCGTATTTATTAAAACGTGGTATTACAAAAGAGATGATTGAGAAGTTTGAAATTGGTTATGCATCACCAGCTTGGGATGCAGCAACAAAAATTTTACAAAAAAGAGGTTTATCGCTGTCTAGCATGGAACAAGCAGGTCTTCTAATAAGAAGTGAGAAGGATGGTAGTCATTATGATCGCTTCCGTGGAAGAGTTATGTTTCCAATCTATACTTTACAAGGTAAGGTGATAGCGTTTAGTGGAAGGGCGTTAGGAGATGACACTCCGAAATATTTAAATAGCCCTGAAACACCGATTTTTCACAAAAGTAAATTGTTGTATAACTTCCACCAAGCAAGGCCGTTTATTAGAAAGCGTGGGCAAGTGGTCCTTTTTGAAGGGTATGCTGATGTACTAGCTGCGGTAAAAAGTGGTGTGGAAGAAGCTGTTGCGACAATGGGGACAGCTTTAACTGAAGAACAAGCAAAACTTCTGCGACGTAACGTTGAAACTGTTGTTCTTTGCTATGATGGTGATAAAGCAGGGCGAGAAGCGACGATGAAAGCAGGGCAATTATTGCTAAAAGTTGGTTGCCAAGTGAAAGTTACATCCTTGCCAGATAAGCTTGATCCTGATGAATATGTGCAACAATATGGGACTACCGCTTTTGAAAATCTTGTGAAATCAAGTATAAGTTTTGTTGGTTTTAAAATAAATTATTTGCGTTTAGGGAAAAATTTGCAAGATGAGTCTGGCAAAGAAGAATATGTGAAAAGTGTTTTAAAAGAGTTATCGTTGTTACAGGATGCGATGCAGGCAGAATCATATTTGAAGTCATTATCGCAAGAATTTTCGTATTCAATGGAAACACTTTTGAATCAATTGCACCAATATCGCAAAGAACAAAAGGTACAGCAAAAACAAGTAAAGCAGGTTTCTAAGCCATCTCAAATTGTTCAAACAAAACCGAAGTTAACAGGTTTTGAAAGGGCAGAAAGAGAAATTATTTACCATATGTTGCAAAGTGCAGAAGTGGCCGTTCGTATGGAACCCCATATAGAAGATTTTCATACAGAAGAACATAAAGGGATTTTATATGAACTATACGCATATTATGAAAAGGGAAATGAACCTTCAGTCGGAACATTTTTAAGTTGGCTCTCTGATGAAAAGTTGAAAAATATTATTACCGATATTTCGACGGATGAATTTATTAATCCAGAATACACAGAAGAAGTGTTACAAGGCCATTTGGAGACGCTCAGACGTCATCAGGAAAAACTTGAAAAGATGGAAATCATCTTTAAAGTAAAGCAAATGGAAAAAACAGATCCTGTAGAGGCTGCTAAATATTATGTAGCATATTTACAAAATCAAAAAGCGAGAAAATAGCTTTTTTGATAAAATTTTAGTATAATGAATGTTTGTATCTCGCGTAAGGAGGGGAACAGATGGCTGACAAACCAGCTCGTTCTAAACAAATTGAAACTGAAATGACCCTTGAGCAAGTGAAAGAACAACTCACTGAGCTCGGAAAAAAACGTGGCGTTCTTACATATGAAGAGATTGCAGAACGCATGAATGGATTTGAAATTGAATCCGATCAAATGGATGAATACTATGAATATTTAGGTGAACAAGGGATTGACTTAGTTGGTGACAATGACAACGACGAAGGTCCTAATAATCGCCAAATTACAAAAACAGAAGAAGAGTTCGACCTAAATGACTTAAGTGTACCACCTGGAGTGAAAATCAACGATCCTGTTCGTATGTACTTAAAAGAAATTGGTCGTGTAGATTTACTATCTGCTGAAGAAGAAATTCGACTTGCAACGCGTATTGAAGAAGGCGATGAAGAAGCGAAACGTCGTCTTGCAGAAGCGAACTTGCGTCTTGTAGTAAGTATTGCAAAGCGCTATGTGGGTCGTGGTATGCTTTTCTTAGACTTAATTCAAGAAGGGAATATGGGTCTAATTAAAGCGGTTGAAAAGTTCGATTATCGTAAAGGTTTCAAATTTAGTACGTATGCAACTTGGTGGATTCGCCAAGCGATTACACGTGCTATTGCAGACCAAGCGCGAACAATTCGTATTCCAGTTCATATGGTTGAAACGATTAATAAGTTAATTCGTGTACAACGTCAATTATTACAAGATTTAGGACGCGAACCATCTCCTGAAGAGATTGGTGAAGAAATGGATCTTGCACCAGAAAAAGTACGTGAAATCTTAAAAATTGCACAGGAGCCAGTTTCTCTTGAAACACCAATTGGTGAAGAAGACGACTCCCATTTAGGTGACTTTATTGAAGACCAAGAAGCGACATCGCCTGCGGACCATGCAGCGTATGAGTTGCTAAAAGAACAATTAGAAGATGTGTTAGATACACTAACAGATCGTGAAGAAAATGTTCTACGTCTTCGTTTCGGTTTAGATGATGGACGAACTCGTACGCTTGAAGAAGTTGGGAAAGTATTCGGTGTAACGAGAGAACGTATCCGTCAAATTGAAGCAAAAGCACTTCGTAAATTAAGACATCCAAGCCGTAGTAAGCGCCTTAAGGATTTCTTAGAATAGGCTACCTTTAAGTTTACTTCACTTTTGTGAAGTAAACTTTTTTATTTTGTTAATTTTTGTTAAAATTTAGCTATCAGCAACGATTACAATTTCTTGTAATTTATTTTACAGAATTGTCTTTTGATTTGCAAATGCTCATTTTTCGATTTTTCGATTAATTTTGTTTATTCTATACAAAAACATATGTAGAAAAACGAAAAATATGACGAGAAACGTTAGTAATTATCGAAATAATAAGCGATATAACAATAAAAAACAATAAACTGAATTTATGGAATATTTTTAACAAGTAATAGTTTACTCTTTTCTGATAGAGCGTTTTCAAGTACAATGGAAATGACTGAATCATCTAACTATTTAGGGGTATAGAGGGGGGAGAAGAGATATGAAACGTAATCCGCTGATTCCGTTCGCTCTTATTGCAGCATTAGGTATTATCGTTATGTTTGTATTTTCATTTCAGGGGCTAAATAAATCTAAAGAGTTAGCTGATGCAAAAAATGGCGGGAAGCCAGCGCAAACAGCATCAAAGCCAGAGGATATTGTGAAGCAAAGCTGTACGAGCTGTCATGGTGATCAGTTACAAGGGGCAGTCGGGCCTAATCTACAAAAAATTGGTGGGAAACTTTCAAAGGATGAAATTAAAGAAATTCTTTCGAAAGGAAAAGGAAATATGCCACCAAATATAGTTCCAGCTGATCAAGCAGCTAAAGTAGCTGATTGGTTATCGAAGAAAAAATAAAGTTCTGTATCACAAGTCTTTTGCGTTTGCAAAGGGCTTGTTTTTCTATGTTTTCTAAAATACGATGAGTAATAGAGAATGAAAGTGTTGTTATGGACTTGCAACAACTACTATAAATTCATTATCATGGAGACAGACTGACAAGAGAAGGAGTAATGGAAATACATGAATGAAGTAAAGCTTTCAAAACGATTAGAAGAAGTTGTACGGGAGATTCCAGTAGGATCTACAGTAGCTGATATTGGATCTGATCACGCGTATTTACCGTGTTATACAATTATAAATAATATTGCTACAAAAGCAGTTGCAGGAGAAGTTGTAGATGGACCGTTTCGCTCTGCGCAAGCAACTGTGGCAGAAAGTGGCTTACAAGATAAAGTAGACGTTCGTAAAGGGAATGGATTAGCTGTTATCGCGCCAGGAGAAGTAGATGTTATTACGGTTGCTGGAATGGGTGGAGCGCTAATTCGTGATATTTTAGAAATTGGTAAAGAAAAATTAGAGGGTGTAACGCGTCTAATTTTACAACCGAATATTGCAGCGCATCATATTCGCGAATGGTTTATTGAAAATGGATGGGAGCTTATCCATGAGAAAATTGTAAAAGAAGACGGGAAAATTTACGAAATTTTAGTTGGAGAACGAGGAGAGATTGGGGCACCTTATTCTGATAATAAGCAAGCCGAACTATTTATGGGGCCATTTTTAATAAAAGAAAAACGTGAGGCTTTTGTTGAGAAATGGGAAGGAGAATTGAAAAACTTCCAAAATATTTTAAAACAGTTAGAACGTGCGGCAGAATCTGGAGAAACACAGGCGAAGCGTGCAGAAATAGAAGCGAAAATGAAAATGATAGGGGATGTTTTATCATGAGTAAAATTCCGAATGGTTATGAAGTTATTTCTTTATTTGAGGGTATGTATCCGAAGCATTTAGCGATGGAAGGGGATAAGATTGGCTTACAGATTGGAGCGCTTAATAAATCTGTTGAGCACGTATTAATCGCATTAGATGTAACTGAGGAAGTTGTAGACGAGGCAATCCAACTAGGAGCGAATATCATTATTGCGCACCATCCTTTAATCTTTAATCCATTAAAAGCGATTCATACAGATAAGGCGTACGGAAGAATTATTGAAACGTGTATTAAAAATGATATTGCAATTTATGCGGCACATACAAATGTAGATATCGCTAAGGGCGGAGTAAATGATTTACTTGCCGATGCGTTAGGGTTACAAAATACAGAAGTATTAGTTCCTACATATGCAGAAGAAATGAAAAAAATTGTTGTGTTTGTACCAGTAACTCACGCAGAAGAAGTACGTAAAGCACTAGGAGATGCAGGTGCGGGCCATATCGGCAATTATAGCCACTGTACGTTCAGTAGTGAGGGGACAGGCACATTTGTACCTCAAGAGGGAACAAAGCCTTATATCGGGGAAACTGGACAGTTAGAACGTGTGGAAGAGGTGCGTATCGAAACGATAATTCCAGCTTCATTACAAAGAAAAGTTATGAAAGCGATGTTGGTAGCCCATCCATACGAAGAAGTGGCGTATGATGTATATCCGCTTGATAATAAAGGTGAAACTTTAGGTCTTGGTAAAATAGGATATTTACAAGAAGAAATGACACTTGGTCAATTTGCAGAACATGTGAAACAATCATTAGACGTGAAGGGTGCAAGAGTTGTCGGCAAGTTAGATGATAAAGTGCGTAAAGTCGCTGTACTTGGTGGAGATGGCAATAAATATATCAATCAAGCGAAATTTAAAGGAGCAGATGTATATGTAACAGGTGACATGTATTATCATGTTGCTCACGATGCGATGATGCTCGGTTTAAATATAGTTGACCCAGGACATAACGTTGAAAAAGTAATGAAGCAAGGTGTGCAAAAGCAATTGCAAGAACAAGTAGATGCGAAAAAACTTAATGTACATATTCATGCTTCTCAGTTACATACAGACCCATTTACATTTGTATAAGAAAAATAAAAACCGTTGCTCATATAGGCAACGGTTTTTACTATTGTTCTTTTTTTACTTTTACACGAGGTAATATCTTTTGAAGTGGTACTTTTCGAATTCTCTCCCATGTAGCTGGGTTCATTGGATCATATTGATCTAAGAAAGCGATAACTTCTTTTGTAATTGGTGTTGGAGTAGAAGCGCCGGCTGTAACAGCTACGTTTTCTACACCCTGTAGCCACTCTAATTGAATCTCGCTTACATCTGCAACACGATATGCTTTTGTACCAGCGATTTCTTGTGATACTTGTGCTAAGCGATTTGAATTGTTACTTTTTGGATCACCAACAACAATTGTTAAGTCTGCAACATCAGCTTGTTTAGCGACAGCTTCTTGGCGAACTTGAGTTGCTAAACAAATTTCCTTATGGAATTCTGCTGTTGGGAATTTTTTCTGAATGTCTTCCATTAAATGTTGAACGTCCCATTGGCTCATCGTTGTTTGATTCGTAACTAAAATTTTATCCGTTGGAATTTCTAATGTTTTTAAATCATCGGCTCTTTCGATAAGGTGAACGATGTCAGGTGCAATACCAACTGCACCTTCTGGTTCTGGATGGTTTTTTTTGCCGATATAAATGACATGGTAACCTTCAGCTTTCTTTGCTTCAATAAGATCATGTGTTTTTGTAACATCTGGACAAGTTGCATCGATTGTTGTTAAACCTTTTTCTTTTGCACGTTGTTTAACTTCTGGAGAAACACCATGTGCAGTGAAAATAACAGTACCAGAATCGATTTTATCTAAAATCTCTAATCGACTTGGACCATCTAATGTAATAATGCCATCTTCTTCGAACGCATCTGTTACATGTTTGTTGTGAACAATCATGCCTAAAATATAAATAGGTCTCGGTAATGATGTATCTAATGCGGCGTTACGTGCAATAACCATCGCGTCAACAACACCGTAGCAATAACCACGAGGGGAAATTTTAACAATCTTCATGTGAGTAATCCTCTCCTTCTAAACAAGGGATACTTTTGTGCATAGTCTTTTACATTATAAAGGAGGAGTGGATAGAAAACAAAGGATTGTTACACATATAGTTTTGGTTTTGTTGCTATTTTTTGAACAGGTTCCTCTCGTACTTCTTTTTCTATGACTGGCTCAATCACTATTTTTTTTCTTTTTCTTTTTTTTTGCGGAGGAGGTGGGGGTGCTACCTCAACCTTTTCTGTTAGGTCTTCAGTTTGATCCTCGGTTGGATCTTCTTCCGTACTTTTTCCAGAGGTGAGGATTTTAACAATGCTTGGTAGGTTACGCATAATGGGACCGTACTGTTCGACGACAGGGCTTACAGATTGAACGACTTGTGATACTTTTTCGATATTATTTATCATATTAGTTGGATTCGAAATTAAATTCACAAAAAAACTACCGATGCCGCTACTTGATGTCGCTGTAGTTGCTGCACCGCCGCGCGTTTCATTTGATTCATACATTTGAGGGGGGATCATTTGCTCAGGATGCTGCTGCATGTATGGTTGATATTGCTGTGAGTATTGCTGCGGGTATTGTTGTTGGTATTGCTGTCGATATTGGGGGGGCGGTTGCTGGTGCATCATTGGCGGTGGTCCTTCCATTTGTCGATAAGGCGGAACCATTTGCATGAAAGGTTCGGTTGGATCGTGTTTTTTAAAGAGTTTAGCAAGAAATCCTTTCTTTTTTTGTGCCATCGGTGGTAGTTGTGGAATTGGATATGGTGTGTAAGGTTGCTGTCCTGGATTCGGATACATTTGCCTTATAGGGGATTTCGGAAACATGTGAGAAATCCTCCTTTCTTCAGTTAGGTATATACACATACAATATGCAATGAAAGGGAAGAAGGTTAGTTTTTAAAGGAAAAACCTAAACTAAAGATGGCTTTTATTTGTAGATTTCGATATAATGTAGACTTGACTGATTTGTGCGCGCAGTAGAAATTTTAGAAAGAAGGTGTAACTTATGACACAACAAACTTTTACACAGTATGATTTTAAACCATTTTTAATAGATGCAGTTCGTGAACTACGCTTTACAGAGCCGACAGGAATTCAACAGAAAATTTTCCCGGTCGTGAAAAAAGGTGTAAGTGTAATTGGACAATCCCAAACAGGTTCTGGGAAAACACACGCATATTTACTTCCTACACTGAACAGAATTAATCCAAGTCGTGAAGAAGTACAACTTGTTATTACAGCACCTACTCGTGAGTTAGCACAACAAATTTACGAAGAGATTGTGAAATTAACAAAATTCTGTGCGGAAGATCAAATGATTACAGCGCGTTGTTTAATTGGTGGAACTGATAAACAACGTTCAATTGAAAAATTGAAAAAACAACCTCATATCGTAGTTGGGACACCAGGACGTATTAAAGACTTAGTAGAAGAACAAGCATTATTTGTTCATAAAGCAAATACGATTATTGTCGATGAAGCTGACTTAATGCTTGATATGGGATTCATTCATGATGTAGATAAAATTGCAGCACGCATGCCTAAAAACTTGCAAATGCTAGTTTTCTCTGCAACAATTCCTCAAAAACTAAAACCGTTTCTGAAGAAATATATGGAGAATCCAGAGCATATTCATATCAATCCAAAACAAGTTGCAGCTGGAAACATTGAACACTATTTAGTGCCTTCTAAACATCGTAATAAAATTGATTTAGTGAATAAAATGCTACTTCAATTTAAACCGTATTTAGCAGTTGTTTTCACGAATACGAAAAAGATGGCAGATCAGGTTGCTGACGGATTAATGGAACGTGGCTTAAAAGTTGGACGAATTCACGGAGATTTATCACCGCGTGATCGTAAAAAAATGATGAAACAAATTCGTGACCTTGAATTCCAATATATTGTTGCAACTGATTTAGCAGCACGTGGTATTGATATTGAAGGAATTAGCCATGTTATTAACTATGAGCTTCCATCAGATTTAGATTTCTTCGTTCACCGCGTTGGAAGAACAGCACGTGCGGGTCATTCAGGTATTGCAGTGACAATTTATGATCCAGCAAACGAAGAAGCGTTAGATAGCTTAGAAAAACAACGTCATATCGAGTTCAAACATGTAGATTTACGCGGAGATGAGTGGGCAGATTTAGGTGAACGTCGTCGTCGTAAGAGTCGTAAAAAACCAAATGATGAAATGGACGTTATGGCAACAAAAGTTGTTAAAAAGCCGAAAAAAGTAAAACCGAACTATAAACGCAAACTTGCAACAGAACGTGACAAAGTGAAGAGAAAATATAGCAATAAAAAAAGATAAGGGACTTCCCTTATCTTTTTTTATCCCGCTATTTGCGGGGGTAATAATCAGTGGAGAATGGAAAAAACAATTCACTACATATTTCTACAAATTATGCTATCATTATATCTATTGTATATTGAAGAGGTGATTGTATGTTAAAGATTGGATCTCATGTTTCAATGAGTGGTAAGAAGATGTTATTAGCAGCAAGTGAAGAGGCTGTTTCATACGGTGCAACAACGTTTATGATTTATACAGGTGCACCGCAAAATACACGAAGAAAACCAATTGAAGAATTGAATATAGAAGCAGGAAGAAAACATATGGAACTGAATGGTATTGAGGAAATTATCGTCCATGCTCCGTATATTATTAATGTTGGGAATACGACGAAGCCAGAAACATTCCAATTAGGTGTAGATTTCCTTCGCATGGAAATTGAAAGAACATCGGCATTAGGTGTAGCGAAACAAATTGTTCTTCATCCGGGAGCTCACGTTGGTGCAGGAGCAGATGCTGGTATTCAACAAATTATTAAAGGGCTTAATGAAGTATTAACGCCAGACCAGACGGTTAACATTGCGTTAGAAACGATGGCAGGAAAAGGAACGGAATGCGGCCGTAGTTTTGAAGAAATTGCAAAAATTATTGATGGCGTAAAATATAATGAAAAGTTATCTGTATGTTTTGATACGTGCCATACGCACGATGCAGGATATGATATTGTAAATGATTTTGACGGTGTATTAAATCAGTTTGATAAGATCGTTGGAATTGATCGTCTACAAGTACTTCATATTAATGATAGTAAAAATGTGTGCGGAGCAGGAAAAGACCGTCATGAAAACATCGGTTTCGGTCATATCGGTTATAAAGCATTGCATCATATTGTACATCATCCGCAGTTAATGAACGTGCCAAAAATTCTTGAAACACCGTATGTAGGTGAAGATAAAAAAGACAAGAAGCCACCATATAAGTTTGAAATTGAAATGCTGAAAAATGGTATTTTCGATGAGGGAATTCTTGAAAAAATTAAAGCGCAATAATAAGGAGGGGGATTTTTCCCCCTCCTTATTTTAGTAGTTGTTGAAATAAAGTATTTACTTGTTGGGCGGTAGCAGGAGAGGTGAGTTTTGCAATTTGTTTTAAGAGCTCTAGTCGCTCGTTATTATCATAAATATTAATATTTTTTCCTTTCATAAGTAAAACAATTTGATCAGCTTGTGCAGCTGTAATGGGAACTTCATATTCTTTACTATATTTCAATAACTCTTTTGTAGAAATATGATTTAATTTTTTGTTAACAATTTGTTTAATGAGATTCATCGTGTTATCCTCCTTCACACGTTCTTCTATCGAAATATATGAGCGTATAGCTTGTATATATTCTTATGGAGTTTCTTTTTATGAGGAAAAGAAGCGTATGTTATAATAAAGGGACAAAACTACAGAGAAAGAGTATAAGGAGGACTTATGGAGCAAAAGCAACATCGAAAAGAAAGTGTTATTCATCTCGTTTATCGCTTAGTTATGATTATTTTTGGTGCAGCGTGCGCGGCGGTAGCAATTGAACTATTTTTAATGCCAAATAAAATTATTGATGGTGGAATTATTGGTATTTCTCTTATTTTGGATTATCTGACTCCAAATATTTGGTGGTTAAGTTTCTCTACTTTGGTTGTTGTTCTCAATATTCCGTTTATGTACTCAGGTTATAAGCAAATTGGAAAAACATTTATGTTATCTTCGGCATTCGGTATTGTAGCTTTAGCATTTATTGAATCAACGCTACATGCTGTTCCGCCATTTACAACAGAGCCAATTTTAGCAACGGTGTTTGGTGGTCTTATTTTAGGCCTTGGTGTAGGGCTTGTTATTCGTCATGGTGGATCAATGGACGGAACAGAAATTATGGGGATTTTATTAACGAAGAAATTACCGTTTTCTGTTGGTGAATTCGTCATGTTTGTGAACTTATTTATTTTTGCATGGGCGGCATTTGTATTTGGCGTTGAACAAGCAATGTATTCTGTTATGACGTACTATATCGCATTCAAAACAATTGATACAGTAATTCAAGGGTTAGATGAAACAAAAGCAGTTTTAATTGTATCAGATCAATATGAGGAAGTATCAAATGCGATTTTACATCGTCTTGGTCGTGGAACTACAAAACTTGTAGCAAAAGGTGGTTACACAGATAAAGAAAAAGAAGTTATTTATGCAGTTGTAACCCGCCTGGAAGTGACGAAGTTAAAATCAATTGTGCATGAAATTGATGAAAATGCTTTTGTTACTATTATGAGTACGCAAGAGACAAACGGTGGTAAGTTTAAATCAGCTATTCATTAAAAAGTTATTTGTAATATTTTTTGAAAGCAGAGAATTTTTCTCTGCTTTTTGTTATAATAGTAAGGTTTCCTGAAATAAAAGATATATTTTGGGCAGATTGGTTTACAACTATAATAAGCTGTACTATAATTCAAATAGATATAAATCGGAATCATTCTGAATTAAAATAGGTGAGATGCTATGAATAATATATTGGAAATAGAAAGATTAACGTTTCGATACGAAGATCGCAACGTGTTAGAAGATATTAATTTGCAAGTTCCGAAGGGAGCTTTTTTAGGTTTAGTTGGACCAAATGGTTCAGGGAAATCGACTTTGCTTAAATGTTTATTAGGTGTTTTAAAGCCAAAGCAAGGAAGCATTCGATTGTTTGGTATTGATAGTAAGAAGTTTAAAGAATGGAATAAAGTGGGTTATGTATCCCAAAAGGCAAGTAGTTTTAACTCAGGTTTCCCGGCAACAGTTTTTGAGGTCGTGTCAATGGGACTTGTTTCGAAAAAAGGTCTTTTTCGCTTTTTTACGAAAGATGATAAGGCAAAAGTAGAAAAAGCAATTGCTGATGTAGGTATGAGTGAGTTTCAAGGACGCAATATTGGAGAACTTTCTGGTGGGCAACAACAACGTGTATTTATTGCTCGCGCACTTGTAAGTGATCCACAATTGCTTATTTTGGACGAGCCTACTGTTGGGATCGATGTGAAAAATGTAGAAAGCTTTTACGAGATATTAGAGGATTTAAACAAAAGGTTGGGCATCACGTTAATTCTTGTTACACACGATATGGGAGCAGTTACCGAGAAGGTAACACATGTTGCATGCTTAAACCAACATCTACATTTCCATGGTAATGTAGAGAAATTCCGAGAGTTAGAAGATGCGGAAATGTCCGTCTTATATGGGCATCATGTTCACCGTTTAGAACACGAGCATGAGCATCACGGGAGGATATAATGATACAAGATTTTTTACAATATGACTTTTTACGTAACTCTTTATATGCGGGGATTTTAATAGGACTTGTTGCGCCGCTTATCGGTGTGTTTGTTGTAATTCGCCGCATGTCGCTTATTGCAGATGCATTAAGTCATGTGACGTTATCAGGTATTGCTGCAAGTTTATTACTTGAAAAAACAATTTTTACAGGTGGATTTTTAAATCCGCTATATATGGGGATGATTTTCTCGATAGGTGGAGCGCTACTAATTGAAAAATTACGAACTGTATATAAGCATTATCAAGAATTAGCAATTCCAATTATTCTTTCAGCGGGAATGGGCATCGGTGTTATTTTCATTTCACTTGCAAATGGATTTAACACAGATTTATTTAGTTATTTATTCGGTAGTGTAAGTGCTGTTACAAGTGGGGATTTAATTATTATTGGTATTGTAGCAATTGTTGTACTTGCAACGATTGGTTTATTATACAAAGAGTTGTTTTTACTATCATTTGATGAGGAATACGCTGTATCAACCGGTTTGAGTGCAAAGTGGATTCACTTTATTTTTATTATTTTAGTTGCGCTTGTTATTGCAGTATCCATGCGTGTTGTAGGTGTTCTTCTCGTATCATCTTTAATGACGTTACCAGTTGCAGCAAGTATTCGTATTGCTAAAGGATTTAAACAAACAATTTTCTTTTCCATTATATTTGGTGAAATTGCAGTAATTGGTGGAATGTTTGCTTCGTATCAACTTGATCTAGCACCAGGTGGTACAATTGTCGTGATAGCAGTTCTTATTTTGATCGGTGCAATTTTATGGAAGAAGAAAAAAACTGCATAAAGTAGGGATAGGTATGAATCTAACAGAAGCTTTACGCCTAATGAAAGACAAAGGATACAAACATACTGGAAAAAGGGAAGAAATGCTCAGATTATTTGCGGCTCACAATCGTTATTTAACTGCAAAAGACGTTTTGGAGCATATGAAGGATGATTATCCAGGGCTTAGTTTTGATACGATTTATCGTAACTTAACAGTTTTTGCTGAGATTGGTGTTTTAGAACAAACGGAATTAAATGGTGAAAAACATTTTCGTTTTACATGTTCTATTATGGAACATCATCATCATTTTATTTGCTTGGATTGTGGTGGTACGAAAGAAATTACTTCCTGCCCAATGGATTTTATGAATAAAGATTTTAACGGTTATGAAGTAACCGGTCATAAATTTGAAATATACGGCCGTTGTCCAAAATGTGCAAAATAAAAGCTCGTCGGTTATATAACTGACGAGCTTTTTTGCATAGAAAAGAAGGTTGCTCACAAATATTGTGGGCAACCTTCTTTTTATTGTTCTTGTGTTTCTTTTTCTTTTTCTTTTTCTTTTTCTTTTTCTTTTTCTCGTTCAGCAGCCATTTCAGCAGCAATTACATCGATTTCTTTTTTCAGTTCTTCTACCATTGTTTCCTCAGGTACTTTACGAACGACTTGCCCTTTACGGAATAATAGTCCTTCTCCGCGTGCACCGGCAATACCGATATCAGCTTCGCGAGCTTCACCAGGACCGTTTACAGCGCAACCAAGTACTGCAACTTTAATTGGTACTTGAAGTGTAGAAATATATTCTTCTACTTCGTTAGCGATGCTAATTAAGTCAATTTCAATACGACCGCAAGTTGGACAAGAGATAAGTGTTGCTGCATTAGAGGCAAGACCAAATGACTTTAATAGTTCGCGCGCAACTTTTACTTCTTCAACTGGATCAGCACTTAATGAAATACGTAATGTATTTCCAATGCCTTTGCTTAAGATTGCTCCAAGACCAGCGGCACTTTTTACAGTTCCGGCAAATAATGTTCCAGATTCTGTAATACCTAAGTGTAATGGGTAATCAAAAGCGCGAGCAGCTTTCTCGTATGCTTCGATTGCTAAGTTAACATCAGAGGCTTTCATAGATACGATAATATCGTGGAAGTCTAAATCCTCTAAAATTTTAATGTGATGTAGTGCGCTCTCGACCATACCATCTGCAGTTGGGTATCCGTACTTTTCTAAAATGTGACGCTCTAATGAACCAGCGTTTACACCGATACGGATTGGAATACCGCGTTCTTTTGCTGCATTTACAACAGCTTCTACTTTATGGCGACGACCGATGTTACCTGGATTGATACGTACTTTATCAATGCCACCTTCAATTGCTTTTAAAGCAAGGCGATAATCAAAATGAATATCAGCAACAAGTGGAATGTTGATTTGTTTTTTAATATCAGCAATAGCATCTGCTGCGCGTTCATCTGGAACGGCAACACGAACAACTTGACAGCCTGCTTCTTCTAAACGTTTAATTTCAGCAACTGTTGCTTCAACATCATGTGTTTTTGTTGTTGTCATACTTTGTATAATTAATTCATTATTACCGCCAATTGTTAAATTACCGACTTTAACTGGACGTGTTTTTGTACGATGAGTCATTTCATTCACGAATAGATCGCTCTCCTTATAAAAGAAGTTTCTTATTTAGTCCCTCATATCAATGATAGTATACGTGATACAGGGCTATAGAAACCGAAGTGCTCGGTTTCACTTTTACTATTGTATCAGCGCCTTTATGTAATTGACAAGGATTAAGTGATTGCTTATTGATATAACGGGAATTTATAAGACTTTCCAATTTGTATTTTTGTAGCAGATGTACTTTTATTTAATTGTTTAAAGTCATCAATTACTTTTTCAATAGAAGGAATTTTTTTCTTATTAATTTGTTCTGTAATTGAAAGGACGGTTTCACCAGTTTTTACTTCGATTGTTTTATAAGCTACATCCGTTTCTTTTTCTGCTGCATTCTCTTTAATTTGTTTTGTACCTGTGTCTTCTTTTTTAATCGTTTGGGCAGCGGTTGTTTTTTTATATGAACTTAACATCGGTAAAGTGCCGATTTTTATATCGTAATAAAATATATAACAGAGAACAAGCACGAATAAGAATATACCTAATCTTTTCATATTCTTCACTCCTTTGCTAGGAATATATGCTTGTCCAAAAAAAAAATGCCTACTTAGGCATTTTTTTATCGTTTTTATTTTTCTTTTGGTTTTGGAACTTCTTTAATCGTTAAGTATAGAACGATTAAAACAACTGCGATATAAATGAACGTTGCCCCAGGTACGACGATCTTGAATAAATCCATAATCATAAAGAAGATTGTTGGGATTGTGTAGCTGTATGCGGTTAGTGTCCAAACTTGTTTATAAGATAGTTTGCGTTGACCGCTCATGGCAGAACCGATGAATGCAAGTAAAGTCACGCCTAAAAAAGTGATGAATAATTGGAATAGGTACACTAAAAATCCGATAACAAATAATAAAATTGGATAAATATTATCGAATAAAGAAATGAATTCTTGTAGATCTTTTTTCTCAAGGGATGCACCTAACAAATCGTTATAGGAATACGTTTGTGTTTGACCATTTCCCATAGAGACTACTTTATCTTTTAAAACAAATAAACCTGTTTTATTTTGATATTTTTCTAAGTCTGTTGAATTTGGATCAAATACGAAAAGTGCATTGCCCTCTTCTTTTTCAATAGGTTGATCAATATCGGCTTGTAGTTCGCCATTTTCAATTTTAAAATCAGGTAAATCTTTATCGATGACTTGATTTACCATGCTCACACCATCCTGGATCAAACTACCGTACAAGAATGTTCTTGGAATAGTAGTAATTAAGCAAAGTAGCATAATATACAAAATGGTTTTACCGATTTTTTGAAAACGGAATAGCGCCATATCTTTAGGCGAGTATATACTTTTTGCAAATTGGGTAAATATGGACATAAATTCACTTCCTTTATGTATGTATAAAATCATTGTAACGTACGAATCTAGGGAATCTCAAGTTACATTATATTTATATATAGTGGAGAGAACTGGATTTCTCTTTTATTAATTTTCTACTTTTAAAAGAGAAAAATACAATTGACACTTTTCTTTTGTATATGGTAAATTTATCTTACATTTCTTAAAGGATATATCCGATAGGAATTCAGTTATTTGATATGTTATTACATACATAATTGTGGACCCTTAGCTCAGCTGGTTAGAGCAGACGGCTCATAACCGTCCGGTCGTAGGTTCGAGTCCTACAGGGTCCATATCCATTTCATAAGTTTATTACGTTAGTAGGAAGCTTCCTTGTAGAAGGGAGTTTTTTTTTACGGAATATATGAGCATTTTAATTGAAAAGAAGTGGGAATTTTGCTACTTTAATGGTAGCAAGACAATGTGATCTATTTGTTTGCACCCTATGGCAATTAGGGTAGAATGAAGTTGTATGTCACATATGAGTGGCAATACATAAACTGGGAGGAATATAACAATGGCAAAACACGAATTACCAAATTTACCTTATGCGTATGATGCATTAGAACCTCACTTTGACAAAGAAACAATGAACATCCATCATACAAAACATCACAACACGTATATTACAAACTTAAACGCTGCTTTAGAAGGTCATGCAGAGTTAGCTGATAAAAGCGTTGAAGAATTAGTTACAAACTTAAATGAAGTACCAGAAGCAATCCGTACAGCAGTACGTAACAATGGTGGAGGACATGCAAACCATACATTCTTCTGGACAATCCTATCTCCAAACGGTGGTGGACAACCAGTAGGTGAACTTGCAACTGCAATTGAAGCGAAATTCGGTAGCTTCGATGCATTCAAAGAAGAATTCGCAAAAGCTGGCGCAACTCGCTTCGGTTCTGGTTGGGCTTGGTTAGTAGTAAACAATGGTGAGTTAGAAGTAACAAGCACTCCAAACCAAGATTCTCCTCTAACTGAAGGTAAAACTCCAGTTATCGGTTTAGATGTTTGGGAGCATGCTTACTACTTAAACTACCAAAACCGTCGTCCTGACTACATCGGTGCATTCTGGAACGTTGTAGATTGGAACGTTGCTGAAAAACTTTACCAAGAAGCAAAATAATTGTATTAATTAAAGAAAAAAGCTAGGAGAATGCTCCTAGCTTTTTCTATGCTCTCCTTTTACATAATTGGGCTTGTCTTTGGAAGACTAGAACATGAAGTAAAGGAGAGTTGTGTATGAAGTGGAAACATATAATTGGTGATGTTGAAGTGAATCGGGATTTAGTGTTATTACTCCTCATTGGAGGTTTATACACGCTCGCAATTTCTTTATCGAATACGTTTGTTAACATTTATTTATGGAAACAAACACAAAATTATGTGAATCTTGGCTTGTATAATTTGGCCAGCGTTGTATTACAGCCTCTCACATTTCTTATAGGTGGGAAATTAGCGAAACGTATTGATCGCTCAATCTTGTTACGAATAGGCGTAGGCACGTTAGCTGTTTTTTTTATCGTTGTTTTAGTAGCGGGAAAAAGCGCTTCTCACTATATTTTATTAATGGGGGCTCTCTTAGGAGTCGGATATGGTTTTTATTGGTTAGCATTCAATTTATTAACATTTGAGATTACAGAACCAGAAACAAGAGACTTCTTTAACGGGTTTCTTGGGCTTCTTACATCCTTCTCTGGAATGATTGGACCAATAGCAGCAGGATACACAATTTCACGTATGGAAAAATGGAGTGGTTATACAGTCATATTCTTTCTTTCGTTAGTGCTATTCGCGATTGCTGTCGTTTTAAGCTTTTTTTTATCTAAGAGAGAATGTGAAGGACGTTATGAAATCGTGCAAGTATTGAAAGAGCGACGGATTGATAAAAATTGGGGAAGAATTACACGTGCTCATTTTTTTCAGGGGTTGAGAGAAGGAACATTTATTTTTGTTATTTCAGTATATGTGTATTTAGCAACTGATAGTGAGCTCGCATTAGGGAAATATAGCTTAGTAAATTCGGCTGTATCATTTGTATGTTACTACTTAGTCGCTCGTATGTTAAAGAAAGAGTGGCGAAAAAAAGCAATTTTGCTTGGAGGCATTATTTTATATGCGGTCGTATTTTTAGTTATATTCAATGTTACATATACAAAATTACTTATTTATGCAGCATGCATTGCGGTTGCTTACCCTATTCTACTCGTTCCATACGGATCAATGACATATGACGTAATTGGTAGAGCGAAAAATGCGAGAGAGTGGCGTGTAGAGTATGTAGTTGTCAGGGAATTATGGTTAAATGCCGGCAGAATTTGTTCCATTTTAAGCTTTTTGTGTGCTGTACTATTTTTTCCACCTGAAAAAAGTTTACCTTTCTTACTATGTATTTTAGGAGCTGGACATTTCCTTATTTATTTTGCGGTTAAAAATGTCAAATATGATGAGGGAAATGCGGGTAAAACAAGTATTGTAGCGCAAGGAAATGCGCAAAATCAAACGGAACCAGAAGGTTAACTTCTCGTTTGTTTTATGCTAGAATAGAAAAAGATGTAAGACAGCAGTGAGGACACCTGTATGAAGGTGTCCCTTTCACATTACATAGCTGTTGGTAGAGGGGGTTTGTATGAGCAAGAAGCAGAAGCAAGCAAAGAAAAAGACCCACGTTCCTTTTCGATTAAACGTGTTGTTTTTTTGCGTATTTATAATGTTCTCCGCGGTTATTGTAAGGCTCGGATATGTACAAATTGTTCGCGGTGAGGAATATAAGAATGAAGTCGAGAAGAAAGAAAATTCAACGATAAGCAATCCTGTACCACGTGGGAAAATATTTGACCGTTATGGGCGACCAGTAGTGGATAATGCAGCTGTTCGTACGATTACATTTACGAAAATGAAAGGGTCAACTGCGGAAGATCGCCAAAAAACAGCGACAAAGTTAGCAGATTTGATTGAGGTACCGATAGATAAATTAACAGATCGTGATAAAAAGGACTATTGGCTTGCTATGCATAAAGAGGAAGCTAAAGAAAAAATTACGAATAAAGATCGTCAAGAATTGAAAAATAACAAAATTGACGATAAAGAATTAGACGAGCGTCAACGAAGTCGTGTGACGGAAGAAGAGATGAATCAATTATCCGCAAAAGATTTAGAAATACTAGCGATTAGAAGTAAGATGGATGGCGGATATGCAATGACACCTCAAATTATTAAAAAAGATGCCACAGAAGAAGAATATGCGATTGTTAGTGAAAATCTAGCGACATTACCAGGTGTAGATACGAATGTTGATTGGGAACGAAAATATACGTATGATGATTTATTCCGAAGTGTTCTTGGCGGGGTGTCGACATCTGATGAAGGTTTACCAAGGGAAAAACTAGATTACTATCTTGTTCGTGATTATAATCGAAATGACCGCGTAGGGAAAAGTTATCTTGAGCAGCAGTATGAAGATAGCCTGCATGGTACGAAAGCAGAAGTGAAAAATGTTACAGATAAAGATGGTAATATTTTAGAAACGATTAATGTATCGCAAGGACAACGAGGTAATGACCTGAGTTTAACAATTGATATGGAATTACAAAAGCGCGTGGAAGAAATTATCACCAAAAATTTATTGAAATATCAAGGTGGACAACCACTATTAGATCGTGCATTCGTTGTAATGATGAATCCGAAAAATGGTGAAGTTTTATCTATGGCTGGGAAACAATTAGTGAATGAAAACGGTGAAACGAAAGTACAAGATTTCGCGTTAGGAACGATGACAAGTTCTTATCCAATGGGATCGACTGTAAAAGGTGCGACAGTACTTACAGGATATCAAACAGGTGCGATTCAACCAGGTTCAGTTCAACTGGATGAACCGATCGTATTAAAAGGAACGCCAAAAAAATCCTCTTGGAAGACAATGGGATATATTAATGATCTGACAGCGTTAAAAATGTCTTCTAACGTTTATATGTTTAAAACAGCAATGAATATTGCAGGTGTTCAATATGTGAGAGGTGGTACGTTAGATATACCACAAAAAGCATTTGATACGATGCGTTATTATTTTGGTCAGTTTGGACTTGGTGTAAAAACAGGTATTGATTTACCGAATGAATCTGCGGGCCAAATGGGTAAAGGCACTCAGCCAGGTTTCTTATTAGATTTATCAATCGGACAGTATGATACGTATACACCACTCCAATTAGCGCAGTATATTTCAACAATTGCAAATGGTGGTTACCGTATGCAGCCGCAAGTTGTAAAGGAAATTCGCGAGCCAGCTGCGAAACCAGAAGAAGTTGGAAAAGTTGTTCAAGCTATGGAACCGAAAGTATTAAATCGTGTTGATATGCCTGAATCACAAATTAAACGTGTTCAAGAAGGATTTAGACAAGTGTTTAACGATTCAGGTGGTACAGCTACGAAATACTTTGCGAGTGCACCATATAAAGCTGCTGGTAAAACAGGTACAGCTCAAACTGTGTATGGCGGAGATAAAGAGATTGGTAGAAATGCAAAAGGTGAGCGCAAAGAGACATATAACTTAACAATGGTAGGTTATGCACCACTTGAAGATCCTGAAGTAGCATTTTCTGTTGTTGTACCTTGGGTAGATGATAAATCAGGTATTAACGGTTATATCAGTCGTGATATTATGGACGCTTACTATGATTTGAAAAAGGAAGAAAATGGTGAAGCTCCAAAAGGTGCAAAAGATAATAAAAATAAAAATCAAGATGATGAATAAAAAAGTTGTAAAAAAAGCACACTATCTGAAAAGATAGTGTGCTTTTTTTTATAGTTTATGCATATCGTGTAATGAATGTGGACAAGTATACAATATTGAAAAAGCATGCGGCTTCATAAATGATACTTTTGTATTGTGTGATAGGAGGATAACTGTTTTATGGGGTAATCTCCTTAGTGGGGATGAACAGCCCGCCACTGATTAAAGTTTTACTGTCTGTTGATTTTTGTGGAACTTTACAAAACTTTTACAAACAATTAAAACCGAATTAATAGTTTAGCAGTATTCTTATATCTGTAATCCTGTTATTTCCGGTGACTTCTAGGAGGAAGAACACGTGAAATGGATGAGTACATCGATTAAAGTTTTCATACTATCGACAATGTTCCTTTGTTTTGGCATGACTACTGCATTCGCTGTGAATGAAATGGGAGAAGTGAGAGTTGATGGATCCTCAACAGTTTTTCCTATTATAGAAGCAGTAGCGGAGGAATATACAAAGGCGCATCCAAACGTGAAAATTTCGATTAGTGTATCTGGAACAGGAGGAGGATTTAATCGTTTCAGTAAAGGAGAAGTAGATATAAATAATGCTTCAAGAGTAATGAAACAAGTGGAAGAAAATGAAATGAAGAAAAACTCCGTTCAGTTTACACCGTTTGAAGTCGCTTACGACGGTCTTACGATCGTTGTAAATCGTCAAAATCATTGGGTAGACGATATGTCAGTAGACGAGTTACGTCTATTATGGAGTGAAGATGGAAGAGAGAAGCGATGGTCACAAATTCATTCATCATGGCCACGTGAACAGGTGAAGTTTTATGCGCCAGGTGTAGATTCTGGTACTTATGATTATTTTCAAAATGTCATCTTACAAAAAAGTCGCATTGTAAAAAAAGTCTCTTTGTCTGAAGATGATCAAGTTATTATGCAAGGAGTAATGAATGATAAAAATGCCATTGCTTTTGTAGGATATGCTTATTATATGGCCAATCGAGATAAGGTGAAAGCGATAAAAGTAAATGGTGTATTTCCGACGAAAGAGACCATTCAATCAGGTAAGTATAAGCCTTTATCTAGACCGCTATTTGCTTATGTGAATGATGCATCTATCCGAAAAAAAAAGAATGTAGCAAATTATGTTGAGTTTATGATTAAGCATGTTGGAAACCTCGCTGAAGAGGTAGGATATGTAAAATTACCAAAAGAAAAATATAACGAACAGCTACGAATGTTAACAGAAATAAAAAGGTAATGTCAGGGTGGAAAGGGGTTTTCATCTTTGGCTCATAATGACAAAAGTCAAATTACATTTTCTGTACAACATTTGATTGAAAGAAATACAAAACAAAGGAAAAAAACGCAGCGAATCAATCGAATCGTTCCGTTATTACTAAAAGTGATTGCTAGTGTGTCTATTGTGACAACACTTGGAATTATTTTCACACTCGCAAATGAAACAATCATGTTTTTTCAAAAAATATCATTATACTCCTTTTTAACGGAGAAAGAATGGTTACCTTTTTTTGAAGATCCTAAATTCGGTATATTACCACTTATATGTGGGACAGTCCTTGTAACGGCAATTGCAATGTTTGTAGCAATTCCGATTGGTTTAGCTTGTGCCGTATTTTTAAGCGAATATGCTTCAAACGGTGCACGGAAAATATTAAAGCCGATGTTAGAACTATTAGCAGGCATTCCGACAATTGTATATGGTTTTTTTGCATTAACAGTTGTCACGCCACTTTTACAACGAATGATACCAGATTTACAGTTTTTTAATGCAATTAGTCCAGGGATTGTGATTGGATTTATGATGATACCGACAATTGCGTCTCTGTCTGAAGACGCGATGAGAGCTGTAGCGAAAGGAACGAAAGAGGCTTCTTTAGCACTTGGAGCAACTCGCTTTGAGATGGTAAAACAAGTAGTGTTTCCTTCGGCTTTTACGGGCATTATGGCAGCGATTATATTAGCGGCCTCCAGGGCAATTGGTGAAACGATGATCGTTGTAATTGCAGCGGGATCCACACCGAATGTATCGCTCAATCCGACACACTCGATTCAAACGTTAACAGCTTATATTGTGCAAGTGAGTTTAGGTGATGCTCCGCATGGAACGCTTACTTATTACAGCATGTATGCTGTGGGTGCAACGTTATTCCTATTTACTTTTATAATGAACATCATTTCGCAGTCTATTATGCGCCGTTTTAGGAGGATGACATAATATGCGAATGTTGAATCATAAAAAAATACAAGAAAATATGGCATCCCGTTTTTTAAAAGATCGAATTTACAAATTGTTATTTTATATAGCAATTTTGTTTTCAATAGTAATACTGTTTATTTTGCTTTTTCAAATTTTTGAAAAAGGTATAAGTTATCTTTCAATAGATTTTTTTACAAACTTCGCTTCACGTAATCCGAGAGAAGCTGGGATTGTTGCAGCTTTGTCAGGGACAATATTATTTATGAGTATTGTTATACCCGTCTCGTTTATATTTGGAGTCGGAACTGCGCTTTATTTAGAGCAATATGCGAAGGATTCTATATTTAAAAAGGTAATAGAAATTAATAATCAAACGTTAGCGGGAGTACCTTCCGTTGTATTTGGATTACTCGGCTTAACTATTTTTGTATATGCTCTTCATTTAGGCGAGAGTATTATTGCGGCGGCACTGACGATGAGTTTACTCGTTTTACCGACAGTTGTTGTAGCTAGCCAAGAAGCAATCCGATCTGTACCAAGTTCATTATTAGAGGCTTCTTACGGATTAGGTGCTACGAAGTGGCAAACGATGTATCAGGTTGTATTGCCGGCAGCTTTCCCAGGAATTATAACGGGTTGTACGTTAGCCATATCAAGAGCAATTGGAGAAGCGGCACCGCTGTTAGTTATCGGAGCGCTTGCATTTGCAAATTATGTTCCATTTAGTATGTTTGATCGGTTTACAGTTTTACCAATTCAAATTTTTAATTGGATGAGTAGACCACAAGAAGAATTTCAGTATGTAGCAGCAGCTGGGATGATTGTTTTGCTAGGGTTGTTGCTCTTTATCAATATATTTGTCTTATGGTTACGAAATCGAAAATAAGTTGGAAGTGGATGAAAGGGGAATTCAAATGGTAGCAACAGTAGTAAATGTACAGGTGAAAAACGAAGAGAAAATCGAGACTGCGCCAAAGAAAGTAGTATTTGATACGAAAAACTTAAATTTATGGTATGGAGAAGACCATGCTTTAAAGGATATTAACTTAAGTATTCATGAGAATGAAGTTACAGCAATTATCGGCCCAAGTGGTTGTGGTAAATCAACGTACTTAAAAACACTCAATCGTATGGTAGAGTTAGTACCTATCGTTCGAACTACAGGTGTAATTGAATATAGAGAACGCAATATATTTGATAAATCATATCCAGTTGAAGAATTACGAACGCATGTAGGAATGGTATTCCAAAAGCCAAATCCATTTCCAAAGTCTATTTATGAAAATGTAGCATACGGCCCGAAAATCCATGGTATTCGTGACAAAAAAACATTGGATGAAATTGTTGAAAAAAGTTTACGCGGGGCGGCAATTTGGGATGAGTTAAAAGATCGCTTGCATGATAATGCATATGGTTTATCTGGTGGACAGCAACAACGTTTATGTATTGCACGTTGCTTAGCAATTGAGCCAGACGTTATTTTAATGGATGAACCAACATCGGCGCTAGATCCAATCTCAACATTAAAAGTAGAAGAACTAATTCAAGAGTTAAAGAAAGACTTTAGTATTGTTATCGTAACGCATAACATGCAACAAGCGGCACGTATTTCAGACAAAACTGCTTTCTTCTTAAGTGGAGAAGTTGTGGAATATACAGATACAAACAAATTATTTACGACACCTTCAGATAAGCGAACAGAAGATTATATTACAGGTCGATTTGGGTGATATCGTTGCAAGGATAAGAGTAAATGCCCTCTTAACAGAGGGCATTTCTTATTTTAATCGGGAAGTATACTTCTCCTATCTTAAAGCTTTACTACAGGCATAAGAGGCTAGGTAGGGGATTTATATATAATGGCACATAATATTGAGGGGGAAGTAACAATGGTAAGAGAGCAGTTTCAATGTGATTTAAAAACGTTGCAGCAAAAGGTGATTGAGCTTGGTGAGTTAGCGAGGGAAGCTTTATTGATTGCCATGGAAGGCCTTCGTAAAAGGGATGTAGAGAAAGCGTTAGAAGTTATAGATGGTGATTATCGTATGGATAATTTAGAAGAGGAAATAAATGATCTTGCGCTTATGCTTATTACGAAGCAACAGCCTGTAGCAAGTGATTTACGAAGAATTTTTATTTCAATTAAAACAGCGACAGATTTAGAGCGTATTGCAGATCATGCTGTTAATATTGCAAAATCTACAATTCGTCTTGGGGAAAAAGAAGTGACAGTTAGTTTGCAAAATCTTGATGAAATGTTTGCGATTGCTCATAAAATGCTAAATTTAGCATTGGAAGCATACGAACAAGAAAATTTAACTATTGCTAAACAAATTGCTGAAATGGATGATTCAGTTGATGAAATATATGGAAAGGCGATTCGTGAATTTATATCTTCAATTCCGGGACAACCAGAAGCAATTACACAAATTACGCAATTATCCTTTGTGGCGAGATATATTGAGCGTGTAGCAGATCATGTTACAAATATTGCTGAGAATGTATTTTATTTAGTAAAAGGTAAGCATTACTTATTAAATGAATAAATAAAAAAGCAGGTGAGACATCACCTGCTTTTTTTAGTCAAAACATGACAAAAAAAGCTCGTTGTTTCCTTTAGTTTATGATGATAAGATGTATCATAATGTAATCGAAAAATGAGTACGTATATGTTGGTTACGTAGTAAGTTTTATTTTACCAAGTTAATCGTAAGCGCTTTCTTTTGTGGTTTAAAAGATACATTTGTATAGAGAATCTTAATCAGAGTTTTTCCGTAGTGATGTTTCGTTAAACAATCAAACTTATACTGCTAGTTAATGCGGGGTAGATAATATACATATCGTATATGGAGTTGCAGAACATTATATAAGTGGAGGCTGAAGTATATGAAGGGGGTTATTTTAGCTGGAGGAAAAGGAAAACGCCTTAGACCGTTAACATGTAATACTCCAAAGCCAATGTTGCCATTATTAGAAAAACCAGTATTAGAATATAATATTGAATTATTACGTCGGCATGGTATTCGTGAAATTGCAATTACAGTTCAATATATGAGTACGGCCATTAAGCGATATTTTGGTGATGGAAGCAAATGGGGAGTTAATTTGTACTATTTTGAAGACTCTCCTCCTCTTGGAACCGCAGGGAGTATTAAACAAGCGGAGAAATTTTTAGATGAAACATTTGTTGTGATAAGCGGGGATGCATTAACTGATTTTCAATTATCAGAAGGAATTACGTTTCATAAACAAAAGAAAAGAATGGTAACCATGTTTGTAAAGGAAGTAGAAAATCCACTCTCATTCGGTTTGGTTGTAATGAACAAAGAACAAGAGGTTATACGATATATAGAAAAACCGAGTTGGAATGAGGTAGTCTCTAACATTGTGAATACAGGAATTTATATTATGGAGCCAGAAATCTTTTCTTACATACCGCCCCAAGAATTTTTTGATTTCAGTCAAGATGTATTTCCATTATTAGCAAATAAGAACGCGTTATTTGCATATTTGTCAGAAAGCTATTGGTTAGATATCGGTACATTTGATCAATATCGACAAGCGCAATTTGACTTGTTAACGAAAAAATTACAAGTACCTATTCCCTATACGGAAGTATTACCAATGGTATGGATGGGAGAAGGTGTAACGATTGGGAAGGGAACGAAAATTCATGGTCCTTCTTTTATTGGAGAAGGAGCAACGATTGGTGCGGGAGCTGTAATTGAGCCCTATTCTATTATCGGAAAAAATAGTATTATTTCAAGTTATTCTCATCTTCAAAAAAGCATTGTTTTTGCAAATACGCACATTGGGAAGTATTGCGAGCTATTAGAAACGACAATAGGAGAGCGCACAATGGTTGAAGATGATGTCACACTGTTTCAAAAAAGCATTGTAGCGGACCATTGTCATATAGGGAAAAGTACGGTAATTAAACAAAAAGGAAAACTATGGCCTTATAAGGCTATTGATAGTCATTCGGTTGTAGGATCGGCTGGTGTTCAAGAAAGTGAAAAGAGTGCAGGATGGTTACAAAAAAGTCGTATTGTAGGAAGAGGCAATGTTGAGATTACTCCTCAATTTATTGTGAAAGTTGCGATGGCGTATGGATCTCTTTTTGCAAAAGGGGAAAGTATATTAATTGGAAGCCAAGAAAATATCGAGACAACTTCTTATAAAAATTTATTCCTCCATGCTATCCATGGTATCGGGATTCATACGATGGAATGCAAGGAAATGAACGAGTCACTTTTTCAATATAGCATTCAGAATTTGCAATGTGCAGGTGGGGTTTTCGTTCAAGTGGAAAATGAACAAGAGGTTGTTATAAAGTTGTACGGTAAGGATGGGAGGCTGTTAACGTATAAGCAGCAAAAGGCGATAGAACAAGTTTATATGTCTGAGTCGTTTTATTACGTATGCGAGAAAGAAATGGGACGAAATAAGCTGGTCCACGTTTCTTTAAATGATTATATAGAAGCTGTATTAGAGCACATTGATATTGAGAAAATACAAAAACAGAAGTTTCATCTTTTAATTAATAAGAGAAACGATATGTTACAGCATTTACTTATGCTCTTTCTGCAAAGGCTTGGGTGCACAGTTACATGGATTTATGCAGGGGAACAAAAAGATCATGTGAAAGCTTTGATGAAATCAAGTAAAGCAAATATGGCGCTTATGTTTTCTGAGCAAGGAAATTATTTCGAGTTATATGACAATCATAGTAATATTTACCAAGGGACAGATTTTGAAGAAGTAGATATTCCAGATTTATTACTTGAATCAGCAGGAAATATTTACCCTATGTCTTTGAAATTAGGAGAATGTTACCTTCTATTTTATACGCATGATGAAAAGAAGTCTTTTCAAGTAAGATGGAAGCGAGATATTTTATATCGAATTGGAAAATTATTCGAGTTAATAGCACTGCAAGGGAAAACGTTTCACAGCATAGTAGAGCAATCACCGCCACTTTATTTACTGTATGATGAAGTTGTCTGTTCATGGAACGAAAAAGGGAAAGTGATGAGGAAATTATTGGCTGATATGGAAAGAAAGGAAGAAGCGATATTTGAAGGAGTACAATTCAAATATGCAGAAAAAGAGTGGTCTTATATCGTTTCTGACACAAAACAACCAAAATTTTTAGTGTATTCACATGCTAGAAATCCAGTGATAGCAAGGGAAAACATGAAAAATCTTATAGAAAAAATTAGACAATATCAAAAGGTGTAGAATTTTTATTTTAAAAGTGGTATTATGGTATAGTCTGATTTAAGTTATTAGTACTGGAGGGAAATAAGAATGCGTGTGAATATTACTCTAGCATGTACAGAATGCGGAGATCGTAACTATATCTCAAAGAAAAATAAACGTAACAACGCTGAGCGTATCGAGCTTAAAAAGTATTGCAAGCGTGACAAGAAGTCTACGTTACACCGTGAAACAAAGTAAGCAGTAGGAATATTTTCCTACTGTTTCTTTTTTTATTCGATTCCTATGTGAAAAGTGATACACTATCATCGTAGAGTGAAGTGTCACTGTAAGGGGGAAGATGTGTGAAAGAAGAGAAAATACGTTTGCGTAAACAAATAATAGAGCACATGAATTCTTTATCAGAAGAACAGTATACAACTTTATCAGAGCAAATTGCAGTTTCGTTGTATGCGCAAAAAGAGTGGATTGAAGCTAAAACAATTGGAATCACTCTTTCGATGGAACATGAAGTGAATACATATCCTATTATCGAAAAAGCTTGGGAAGAAGGAAAGAAAGTTGTTGTTCCGAAATGTAATAAAGGGACAAGAACAATGTCCTTCCGTCAAATTAGTAATTTTGATGAATTAGAAACCGTGTATATGAATTTACGTGAACCGATTCCGGCGTTTACGGAAGAAGTGGATGCGGATGAAATTGATCTTCAAATCGTGCCAGGCGTAGCTTATACAGAGCGAGGAGAACGGATTGGATATGGTGGGGGCTATTATGATCGTTATCTTTTGCAATATAAAGGGAAAACGCTATCATTAGCTTATGATTTTCAAATGGTAAAACATATTCCAGTAGAGCCATTTGATAAAAATGTAGAAAAAATTATTACAGAAAAAGGAACAATTGTTATAAATGGGCTTGTATAGACAAATAAAAATTGACGAGGCTTTTTCTTCTTGATTATAATAAAATATGTGAACGTTTTCTTATTATAATTTTTATAGTAAGTGAGCATAGAGGGTGATGAAATGGCATCTATTTATGATATTCAGCAATTGCTAAAGAAATTTGGCACGATTATTTATACGGGTGATCGAATTGCAGATTTACAATTAATGCAAGATGAATTGCGTGAATTAAATCAATCACAGCTAATCGATCCACAAGACTATCAAACAGCTTTATTTTTATTGAAGCAAGAAATTCAAAAAGAGCTAAATAAGAATTAGATAAAGGTAGGTAAGCAACATGGAAGAGAAATGGTTAGTTGGTGTTGACCTTGGTGGTACAACGATTAAATTAGCATTTATTAATGTGTACGGTGAAATTTTACATAAGTGGGAAATCCCTACAAATAAAAATGAGCAAGGCAAACATATTACACTTGATGTGGCGAAAGCTATTGATAAAAAGTTAGAAGAGTTAGGTGAATTAAAAAGTAAGTTAATAGGTATTGGTATGGGAGCTCCTGGTCCTGTACATGTGGCATCAGGAATGATTTATGAAGCGGTTAATTTAGGATGGAAAAATTATCCGTTAAAAGATTTACTAGAAGTAGAAACAGGATTACCTGTTGTGATTGATAATGATGCAAACTTAGCAGCGCTTGGTGAAATGTGGAAAGGTGCTGGTGAAGGAGCAAAAGATTTAATTTGTATGACACTTGGCACTGGTGTTGGTGGCGGTGTAATTGCTAATGGTGAGATTGTACACGGTATTAGTGGTGCTGCTGGTGAGATTGGACATATCACAGTAGTTACAGAGAACCCTTTCCCTTGTAATTGCGGAAAGTCTGGTTGCTTAGAAACAGTAACATCTGCAACGGGTATTGTGCGCGTTGCTATGCAAAAAATACAAGAAACTAATAAAGAGAGTATGTTACGTTCTATGTTAGCTGAAGAAGGGCGTATTACATCAAAAGATGTATTTGAAGCGCATGGACAAGGTGATGAGCTAGCAGGTGAAGTAATAGAAAAAGTAGCTTCTTATTTAGGATTAGCTGTAGCGAACCTTTCTAGCACGTTGAACCCAGAGAAAATTGTTATTGGTGGAGGCGTGTCTAAAGCTGGAGATGCACTATTAGAACCAATTCAACGTTATTTCGAGCAATATGCTTTCTCACGCGCTGTAAAGAGCACAAAGTTAGCAATTGCGACACTTGGTAATGACGCAGGTGTTATCGGAGGAGCTTGGCTTGTAAAAAAGCACAAACACGAAGCGAAGATGATATAAGTTGTGAAATATGAAAAAAGGAAGGGGAGACCCTTCCTTTTTTGTGCAAAATCTTGATGAAGAATAGCATGTAAATGAATTAAGCTGCTGGAGGGTACCCGTTATATAGAACGGTCATAATCGTAAACCATCCGAAAACGAGTACAGTTGCAATTGCAAAGCCGCCCGCGAAAAAGTTCTTCTCGCGAAGTGTTCTAAGCGTAGCAAATACAGCTAACAGAGTGACAAGCGTAAAAATAATAACAAGGCCCATACAATATCCTCCTCTGTCTACTCATTCCTTAATATGAGTTTTTAGAATATTTACTCTTTTATATTGTACATGTTTTAAAAATGATTGTCGAGATAGCATCCTTTCTTTTCCTCAGAGAAAGAAATGTTGTATCATTAAAAGTAAGTTTAATAACTGGAGGAGATTTTCATATGAAATGGACACAAATGCCGTTAGGCCCATTACAAACAAATGCTTATATTTTAACGAACGATCAAAATGAGTGTATTATCTTTGATCCTGGTCATGAAGGAGAAAAGCTCGTTACATATTTACAAGAAGAACAATTAAAACCACTCGCGGTCTTATTAACACATGCTCACTTTGATCATATTGGTGCTGTCGATGCGGTACGAGACGCTTTCCATATTCCTGTATACGTACATAAAGAAGAAGCAGACTGGTTAGAGGATGCAACTGTAAATGGCTCGCAAATTTTTATGATGAACCGCAGTATTACAGCGAAACCAGCAGATCATATTATCGAAGCAGAAGGTACGTTAACAATTGGTTCATTTAGTTTTGAAATTTTTGAGACGCCAGGACATTCTCCAGGAAGTATTTCTTATTATTGTAAAGAGGCGAATGCGGTGTTCTCTGGAGATGTATTATTCCAAATGAGCATCGGAAGAACGGATTTACCTGGTGGAAGTTTTGCTGAATTAATTGGAAGTATTGAAGAGAGATTATTTGTATTACCAGATGAAACAGCGGTACTATGTGGACATGGTCCTGAAACAAGCATCGGTTTTGAAAAAGAAAATAATCCATTTTTACAATAAGGAGTCATTATGGGGATGGAGCTCATTTTAAGAGAATGGATGGGAAAAGAAAAGGATTATTCAATTTCATATAGTACGTATATGAACCTCGTATTGTATACAGAAGGACATGGATATTATATGAAGGAACGAGAAAAGATTGGAAGGCAAGGGGATTTTTTTACAAGTAGCAACGTATCCTCTGTTTTTGCAAAAACTTTTGCTAAGTTTTTTATTCGTCTTGTTGAAAATGGAGAAGTTGCTTCGAATATTTGTGAGATTGGCGGGGGAACAGGAAAGTTTGCTTATGACATTTTGCAAGAATGGAAGCAATTATCTCCGGAAACTTTTATTGATTTAAACTATTCAATGATTGAAGTGAGCCCTTTTCATAGAAAATTACAGCAAGAGAATCTTCGCTCATTTGATAATGTTTCGTATTATACATCTTATACTGAAATGGGAGAATCATTTGAAGGGATCCTTTTCTCGAATGAGTTATTTGATGCATTTCCTGTTGAAGTAATTGAGAAGAGAAATGGCATGCTGTATGAAGTGCGTATTACGTATACAGAGGAAGGGAAACTTGCAGAAGTATGTAGACCGTTAGAACAAACGATTGGTCGATACTTATTGAAATATAATATTCATATTGCGGAAGGGCAGCGTTTTGAAGTGCCGATTGCGATGGAAGGATATATAAAAGAAATTGCGAAATGGTTTCAAAAAGGTATATGTATTACAGTTGATTATGGCTACACAAAAGAAGAATGGATGCATCCTGCTCATTACGAAGGAAGTTTACGGGGGTATTATCAGCATAAGCTAATACGTAATCCTCTAGCGTATCCAGGTGAAATGGATCTTACTACTCATATTCATTGGGATGAGCTGAAGGAGATGTTTAGCCTGCAAGGAATGAGTATAGTATGGCATAAGAAGCAATCTGAGTTTTTGTTAGCTGCAGGAATATTAGAACAGCTTACGAGTCATCAAGATACGAATCCTTTTTCTGAAATTCAAAAACAAAATCGAGCAGTTCGTTCTATGATTTTGAACGGAGGATTAGGGAGTGCTTTTGATGTTGTTATACATACAAAAGATATGCATAATTTACATTTGAATCAATATTTAACAGTATGAAAAAACAAGACACANNTGTGTCTTGTTTTTTCATACGACTTATGTAGCATTGTATATTTTCTCTCATGATATATATTTATATTAAAGATATGAGATGAAAAATATAGAATACGTTCTTTTTCTCTGTCTATTAGTCCCTAACCTAATAATACGCGAACGAGTTGAATAATTGTTTCATTTTCTACTTTGTAGTAAATTTCTAATCCTTTTCTTTCACTAGAAACGATTTTAGCACTTTTTAACTTTGCTAAATGCTGTGAAATTGTAGATTGTGGCATGTTTAAGCCTGTGTACATTGTAGAAACGTTGCTTGGGCCACGTTCAATTAATCCTTTTACAATACATAAACGAACAGGATGAGCAAGCACTTTCAATAATTCTGCATTGCTTTCATATAGTTCTATTTCTTTTTGAAAGGTTTCTAACATGTTCTTTTCCACCTCCGTGTGAGCTGTTATACCATACTATACATACCAAAAAATTAAAGAAAAGAAAACAGTTGTTGCAGAAAAAAAGTCCTAAAGTAAAGAAATTGTAAGAAAAGAGACCCTGATGTAAATAAAATAGATAAAATTGCATGGTTTTGTAAAATGACACTTTTGGGTGAAAATTTTGATGCGTTTTAAAAATTGAAAGATATAGATATATTTGTAACACAATTTTATCATGATTTTCTTATTCTTTCAAATGAATATACAAAATTTTTAAAATAATATGACAAAGGAATTGTAATGATATATATAGAATATAAAACAGGTTAAAAGAAGCCCAATGTAATCAGCTTCTTTATGATGATAATGAGACATTTGAGTGTAGCTGCTAAATCTTAAAATGGTCCAGTCATGAGTCATTTATTCTAGAGCCCACCTTTTATCAACTTTAAGAATCTGTGGTTCCATATATTCTCATAAAAATCAATTGTCTCTTTTGCGGACATAAATGGATTGTTTAACGTAGAGGTTGTTTTCTGCCCCATGAAGTTTTCGTATCCTAGTCCGTGGGCAAATTTAATAGTGGCATCCATACAGTATTCTGTTTGGGCACCACAGAATTCAATACGATGTACAGATAATTGATCTAAAAGTTCTTTTAAGTTTGTTTTATAAAATGAATTTGCATGTGTTTTTCTTACAAAAAAATCTTGTTCTTGAACATCTAGATCGGTATGAATAGCCCAAAGTTCTTTTTCGGGTACTAAATCATCATCACAATGTTGAACAAAAATGATTGGTTTATTTGATTTTCTGTATGAAGAAATTCTTTTATTTACTTTTGTAAGCAAGTTTTGTAAATCAAATAAATGCTCACCACTATAACATACCCCATTTTGTAAATCGATAACGATTAAAATATCTGCACAAGTATCCATTATTTTTACCCCTTTTATTTCTTAATATATCAATTAATCCATCGCTTGGAAATAGATGGTATACTTTTATTTTTTAATGAACTATATAAAAAGAAGATATGAAAACTTAATTTCATATCTTCTCTTCGTCCTATGCATTTACAGGTTCTTCTACGTAAGAAAGAGCATTTTCAAAATCGGAAATTAAATCATTAACATTTTCAAGGCCGACTGATAACCGGAGTAATGAATTAGAAATCCCTCTTTCATCACGAGCTTCTTGAGACAGTGCCGCATGTGACATTTTAGCTGGGTAGGAAAGAATCGATTCGACAGCTCCTAAACTAACTGCAAAGACAGGTAATTTTACTTTTGATAAAAATTGGCGGAGTGCATCTTCTGACTGCAAAGTGAAAGATAGGACAGCTCCGGCTGATGTAGCTTGAGATTGTTGAATACCAAATCCAGGATGTGATTGTAATCCAGGATAATAGACATTTTGCACTTTAGCGTGCCCTTGTAAATAGTGTGCAATTTTATTGGCGTTTGCAGCTGAATGCTCAAGACGTACATGCAATGTTTTTAGACCGCGAAGCACGAGAGAGCAATCTTGAGGTCCTAAAATAGCGCCAAATGCATTTTGTAAAAATCCAAGTTTTTGAGCGAGTTCGGCATCTTTTACGACCGCTAATCCGGCAGTAACATCACTATGACCAGCAATGAATTTTGTGGCACTATGAAGAACGACATCGGCCCCGAGATCAAGTGGCTTCTGGAATAGCGGTGTCAAAAATGTGTTATCAACAAAAGTAAGAGCATCAATAGATTTTGCGAGTTTAGAAACCTCTCGAATATCTGTCACTTTTAGAAGTGGATTAGAGGGTGTTTCTACATAAAAGAGTTTTGTATTGGATTTAATATTTTTCTTTATTTCCTCTACATTGGTCATATCAACAAATGTATGTGAAACACCGTAACGAGAGAGCACTTCAGTTATAATTCGGTAAGTGCCTCCATACACGTCTTCTGAAATGAGTACGTGATCGCCTTGCGAAAGAAGGAGAAATGCAGTAGAAATTGCTGCAATGCCGGATGCAAATGCGAATCCCTTTGTTCCGCCCTCTAATAAAGCGATAATATCCTCAAGAGCTTCACGAGTTGGATTGCCAGATCGGCTATAGTCGTATTTTCCGAACGTATCTACATCAAATTGGTGAAATGTAGATGTGTTATAAATGGGAACGTTAACAGCCCCTGTTTGCGAGTCATGTTTATATTGGTTGTGTAGTAAAAGTGTATCTATAGAATAACTCATATTTGTACACCTTCTTTTACAAGTTTAATGGCTTGTTTTAAGTCTTGAATTAAATCGTTACTATTTTCAATGCCGACGGAAAATCGAAGAAGGCGATTGCATACACCGTTTGCCGTTCTGATTTCTTCAGGAATATCAGCATGTGTTTGTGTTGCTGGATAAGTCATTAAACTCTCTACACCACCAAGACTTTCAGCAAATGTAATTAGGGATAAAGATTGTAAGAATGGATTAATCCATGTTTCATCTTTAAGACGAAATGAAATCATACCGCCTCTTCCTGGATAAAATACATCTGTCACACCGTCTTCATCATTTAAATAAGCAACAACTGCTTTCGCATTTTCTTCATGTTGTCTCATGCGAAGAGCTAAAGTTTTCATACCACGAATTAATAGCCATGAGTCAAATGGACTTAAGACAGCCCCTGAAGCATTATGATAATGAGCGATTTCTTCACAAAGTGCTTTCCCTTTTGCAACGACAAGTCCGCTTAGTACATCGTTATGTCCACCTAAATATTTTGTTGCACTATGAAGAACGATGTCAGCGCCTTCTGTTAATGGCTGTTGTATATAAGGAGTATAGAATGTGTTGTCTACAATAAGAAGTAGTCCGTGTCTTTTCGCTACAGTTGCGACAGCAGCGATATCGGTAACTTGCATTAATGGATTAGTCGGAGTTTCTATGAAAATAGCCTTCGTTTTAGGTGTGAGTGCTTGCTCGATTTGTTTAATAGATTGTGTATTTACGTATCTACATCGAACATCCCACTTTTTTTCATGTTCAGAAAATAAGCGATACGTTCCTCCGTATAAATCTTCAGATACAATAAGTTCGTCTCCAGATCGGAATAAAGAAAGGACGAGGAGAACAGCTGCCATTCCTGAGCTACAGGCATAACCTTGTTCACCATGCTCTAATTCTGCGATTGCCTGCTCTAAAATACCGCGAGTTGGATTGCCAGTTCGTGAATAGTCAAAGCCGGTAGATTTACCAAGTCCTTCGTGACGATAAGCAGTTGAGAAATAAACGGGTGGATTAACAGTTCCTGTTGTAGTTTCGCTACGATTTCCGATTTGTGCTAGTTTTGTTTCAATAGTTGACATGTGAAAATTCCTCCTTTTTAAATTAACAATTAAGTGAATATAAATAAAAAAAGCCTTCTAAGAAGAAGGCTTTCGGTTTGAATAGAGTCTTCTTCTCATCTGTCAAATCTTTCACAATTTGCTGGAATTAGCACCTTATTAACGAATGAACGTTAATGGTTGCTGAGGCGTCATAGGGCCAGTCCCTCTACCTCTCTAGATAAGAATGTTCGTATGAAATTTTATTATGTTTTTAACTTTACAACAAAAGATAATTGAATTGCAACTTTATTTTAAATAATTTTTATTTTTCCGCAACTATCATTGACTTTTATTTTTGTGCATGCTAAATTTATTAAAAAATTAACAAACATTGTTAAAAGGGGAACGCATTTCCTTTTAACTACATAAATAAAATATATAGACAAACTCTTATTGAGAGCGGTGGAGGGAAAGGCCCTGTGAAACCCGGCAACCTTTAAACGAAATGTTTGAAACGGTGCTAATACCTGCAAAACGAATGTTTTGCATAATAAGAGGAGGAACAATTATGTCCCCCTCTTCAAGGTGAAGAGGGGGTTTTTATATTGATAGAAATGAGGGAGATTCGTGAGATTACTAGATTTATTATCAAAAGGAATTGTAATAGGTGACGGTGCGGTTGGAACGTTATTACATTCGCATGGTTTGCAAAGTAGTTTCGAAGAATTGAATATATCTGATCCGGATTTAATTATATCGATTCATAAACAATATGTAGCTGCTGGAGCGGATGTTATTCAAACAAATACGTATGGAGCAAATGAAGCGAAATTACGTATGTATGGTTTAGAAAATCAAGTTATCGAAATTAATAGAGCGGCAGTAAAACTGGCGAAAGCATCTGTGACAGAAAAAAATGCAATCTTAGGAACAATTGGTGGCATGAAACATATTGGAGCTGTTACAACGACTGATATGGAGCGAGAATTTATGCTACTTGAGCAGGCAGGTGCTTTACTAGACGAACAGGTTGATGGATTACTATTAGAAACTTTTTATGATGAATTTGAATTATTGCATGCCGTTAAAGTATTGCGTAAACAAACGAATATTCCGATTGTAGCTCAGTTAGCGTTACATGAGGCAGGTACGACTCAAAATGGAAATGATGTAAATGAAATATTAAAACAGCTTTTAGATTGCGGTGCAAATGTTGTTGGATTGAACTGTCAACTAGGACCGCTTCATATGACGGAAGCTTTCAAAATGATATCGATTCCTCAAAATGGTTACTTGTCAGCATATCCGAATGCAGGTCTCCCAAATTATGTGGAGGGACGTTACGTATATGAGGGAAGTCCAGCATATTTCGAAGCGATGACACCAAAATTTATTGAGCAAGGTATTCGGTTATTGGGTGGTTGTTGTGGCACTACACCGGAACATATTGCAAGTATGAAGCATGCTATTGCGAATATTACACCTGTAATAGAAAAGGACACGATTCAAAGACCAAAAGTAGTTCATACACACGAGAAACGTTCGAAAGCACATGTCACTCTTGCAGAGAAGGCAAAGAAACAAACGACGGTTGTAGTGGAATTAGATCCACCGAAAACGCTAGACACACAGCGATTTTTTGAGGGAGCAAGAGCGTTGAAAAGAGCTGGGGCAGACGCTATTACTCTAGCAGATAATTCATTAGCATCTCCTCGCGTGTCGAATATGGCTATGGGTGCGTTATTAACGAAGCACGATATTCCAGTATTGACGCATTTAACGTGTAGAGATCATAACGTCATTGGACTGCAGTCTCACTTGCTTGGATTATCAGCATTAGGTATGGAAGAAGTGTTAGCTTTAACTGGTGATCCAGCGCGCGTTGGTGATTTTCCAGGTGCAACTTCTGTATATGATTTGTCATCTATCGAGCTCATTAAAATGATTAAAGAGATGAACGACGGTCGTTCTATTTTAGGGAAATCAATTGGTCCGGCAACAAGATTCTCAGTTGGAGGTGCGTTTAATCCACATGTAAGACATTTAAAAGCAGCAGTAAAACGAATGGAACGAAAAATAGATGCCGGAGCAGAATACTTTTTAACACAGCCGATTTATGATGTTGCTTTAATTAAAGAAGTATATGAAGCGACAAAGCATTTGGAACAACCTATTTTTATTGGGATTATGCCATTAGTAAGTAAGCGAAATGCAGATTTTCTTCATTTTGAAGTACCAGGAATTACTCTTCCTGAAGAAATAAGAGAGAGAATGGATGGACATGAAACGAAAGAAGCAGCTATTGAGGAAGGGATTCGTATTTCAGAAGAATTAATTGATGCGGCACTAAAATACTTTAATGGTATATACCTAATCACACCATTTTTAAAATATGAAATTACAGAGCATCTCGTTAAATATGTAAGAGAAAAGCAAGAAGTGAAAGAAGGGATTAATTGATGAAGTGTATAGAAGAGAGATTGCAAAATAACATTTTAATATTAGACGGTGCAATGGGGACAATGATCCAACAAGAAGACTTAACTGCGGAAGATTTTGGGGGAGAAGAGTACGAGGGCTGTAATGAATATTTAGTAGAAACAAGGCCAGATGTAATTTTAAAGATTCATAAAGCTTATATTGAAGCCGGAGCTGACATTATTGAAACAAATACATTTGGTGCGACGAATATTGTATTAAGTGATTATGAGTTGTCTCATTTAGATGAAGAACTAAATGAAAAGGCAGCACTTTTGGCGAAGCAAGCTGTTATAGAAAGCGGGAAGGAAGTATATGTTGCAGGTGCAATGGGGCCGACAACGAAAGCAATCAGTGTTACAGGAGGCGTTACATTTGAAGAACTAATTGAAGCTTATACAAGGCAGGCGAGAGGGTTATTAAGAGGAGAAGTTGATGTATTACTCGTTGAGACGAGTCAAGATATGCGCAACGTGAAAGCTGCTTATATTGGAATTCAAGCAGCTTTTGGAGAACTCAAAAAAACGGTTCCTATTATGATTTCTGGAACGATTGAACCGATGGGAACGACTCTAGCAGGGCAAACAATTGAAGCTTTTTATTTATCGGTAGAGCATATGAAGCCGTTATCTGTTGGATTAAACTGTGCGACTGGTCCGGAGTTTATGAGAGACCATATTCGTTCACTATCTGATTTATCGGAGTGTTACATTTCTTGTTATCCAAATGCAGGTCTTCCCGATGAAGATGGACATTATCATGAATCTCCATCTTCTCTTGCTGAAAAAGTGAAGCGCTTTGCTGAGGAAGGGTGGGTTAATATTATCGGTGGTTGTTGTGGTACAACGCCAGAACATATAAGAGCGATGAAAGAAGCATTAGCATCGCTTAATCCGCGTGAGCACAAAGAACGAGATGGACATGGAATTAGTGGATTAGAGGCATTGCAATATGATGATTCTATGAGACCATTATTTGTAGGTGAAAGAACAAATGTTATTGGTTCACGTAAATTTAAACGATTAGTAGCGGAAGGGAAATTTGAAGAGGCTGCTGAAGTGGCAAGAGCACAAGTGAAGAAAAATGCTCACATTATTGATATTTGTATGGCGGACCCTGATCGTGATGAAATAGAAGATATGGAAAATTTCTTGGCAGAAGTTACGAAAGTGTTAAAAGTACCGATTATGATTGATTCAACAGATGAAAATGTGATGGAGAGAGCCCTTACTTATATTCAAGGAAAAGCTGTTATTAATTCAATTAATTTAGAAGATGGAGAAGAGCGTTTTGAAAAAGTGACGCCGCTTCTTCAGAAATACGGTGCCGCTATAGTTGTAGGAACAATTGATGAAGATGGTATGGCCGTTAGTGCAGAACGAAAGATAGAAATTGCGAAAAGAAGCTATGAGTTACTAACAAAGAAGTATGGTATACGCCCATCTGATATTATTTTTGATGCGCTCGTATTTCCTGTAGGGACAGGTGATGAGGAATATATCGGTTCAGCGGCAGCGACTATTGAAGGTATACGCCTTATTAAAGAAGCGTTACCAGAATGTTTAACGATTTTAGGTGTAAGTAATATATCATTTGGTTTACCGCCAGCTGGCCGTGAAGTATTAAATTCTGTCTTTTTATACCATGCAACGAAAGCAGGATTAGATTACGCAATTGTGAATACGGAAAAATTAGAACGCTATGCGTCAATTCCAGAAGAAGAAAAACGTCTTGCAGATGCGTTACTGTTTGAAACGACGAAAGAGACGTTAGAAGAATTTACAAACTTTTACCGAGTTGCTAAACAGAAAGATGTCGTTGTGCAAGAAACGTTAACTCTAGATGAACGACTAGCAAATTATATTGTAGAAGGTACAAAACAAGGGTTACACGAGGATTTAAGTCTTGCGCTGGAAGAAGGAAGAAAACCTCTTGATATTATAAATGGTCCACTTATGACAGGAATGGATGAAGTGGGACGACTATTTAATAATAATGAGCTTATCGTTGCTGAAGTATTACAAAGTGCTGAAAGTATGAAAGCTGCTGTAAGCTATTTAGAGCCACATATGGAATCTAGCGAAAGTGCGAAAAAAGGGAAGGTATTATTAGCAACTGTAAAAGGTGATGTACATGATATTGGGAAAAACCTCGTTGAAATTATTTTATCGAATAACGGATATGAGATTATTAATTTAGGAATCAATGTACGTTCGGATCGAATCGTCCAAGAAGTACAAGAGAAGAAGCCTGATATTATTGGTCTTTCTGGTTTGCTAGTAAAATCAGCGCAACAAATGGTAACAACTGCTGAAGATTTAAAAGCAGCAAATATCGATATTCCAATTGTTGTAGGTGGCGCAGCGTTAACGAGAAAGTTTACAGATAATCGTATTTCGCCATCATATAAAGGGCTCGTATGTTATGCAAGTGATGCGATGACGGGGCTTGATATTATTAACAAGCTTCAAAAAGAAGAAGAGCGTGAGAAGATGAAACAAGATAAAAAAGAACGCCATCTTCATATCGTAAAAAAAGAAGAGAAGAAAGTAGAAATTCCAGCAGTAATTGAGCCATTACCAAAATCAGCGGTTATGGTGCCAGATTCAACAAAACGAATTGTATTACGTGATGTTCCTGCCCTCCATCTTGCCCCGTTTTTAAATAGACAAATGCTACTTGGACATCACCTTGGATTAAAAGGAAATGTGAAGAAGCTTTTGCGTGAGGGAGATAAAAGAGCGCACGAATTAAATGATTTAATAGACGAGTTATTGCAGGAAGGACAATCTTGGTTAAAACCGAAAGCAGTTTATCAATTTTTCCCAGCGCAAAGCGACGGACAAAACATTGTAATATATGATCCAGAAGATCATACGCGTGTTATAGAGCGCTTTACATTCCCAAGGCAAGGAAAAGCACCATACCGTACTTTAGGGGATTATTTACGCCCAATTGGAGATGAGATGGACTATGTTGCTTTCTTATCTGTTACAGTTGGAGAAGGAGTTCGGGACATCGCTGAAGAGTGGAAGGCGAAGGGTGATTATTTACGTAGTCATGCTATTCAATCGTTAGCGCTTGAATTAGCAGAAGGGCTTGCGGAAAAAACACATATGCTCATTCGTGATCGTTGGGGAATTCCAGACGCACCTGAACTGACGATGGAGGAACGTTTTCGCACGAAATATAGAGGAATACGCGTGTCATTTGGTTATCCAGCATGTCCGGAACTTGCGGATCAAGAAAAATTATTCCGTCTAATTCATCCAGAGGAAATAGGAATTTCATTAACAGAAGGATTTATGATGGAGCCAGAAGCATCTGTAACAGCTATGGTATTTTCTCACCCTGAGGCAAGATATTTTAGTGTATTATAGTCTAGAAGGGGGAGGCGTATGAAAAAAATAGTCTTTACAGGTGGCGGTTCAGCAGGACATGTAACACCTAATTTAGCCATTATTCCACATTTACAAGAACAAAATTGGGACATATCTTACATTGGTTCTCATCAAGGAATTGAGAAAACGATTATAGAAAAGGAAGGCATTCCGTATTATAGTATTTCGAGCGGGAAGCTACGTCGTTATTTTGATTTGAAAAATATAAAAGATCCCTTTCTTGTAATGAAAGGCGTTATGGATGCGTATGTAAGGATTCGAAAATTAAAACCAGATGTGATTTTTTCAAAAGGTGGTTTCGTATCTGTACCAGTCGTAATTGGAGGATGGCTAAATAGAGTACCAGTTTTATTACATGAATCTGATATGACGCCAGGACTAGCAAATAAAATTGCGCTCCGTTTCGCTTCGAAAATATTTGTCACATTTGAAGAAGCAGCGAAACATTTACCAAAAGAAAAAGTAACATATACGGGATCGCCTGTACGTGAAGAAGTACTAACAGGAAATCGAGAAAAAGGTTTAGAGTTTTTAGGTTTTTCACGTAAAAAGCCAGTTATTACAATCATGGGAGGAAGTTTGGGCGCGAAGAAAATTAATGAAACGGTTCGAGATGCGTTACCAGAACTTCTTAAAAAATATCAAATTGTTCATCTTTGCGGAAAAGGTAATCTTGATGAAAGTTTACAAGATAAAGAAGGATATAAACAATTTGAATATGTACATGGAGAGTTACCGGATATATTAGCGGCAACAGATTTTGTTATTTCGCGTGCGGGCTCCAATGCAATTTTTGAGTTTTTAACATTGCAAAAGCCGATGGTTTTAATTCCGTTATCGAAATTTGCAAGCCGTGGAGATCAAATTTTAAATGCTGAATCCTTTGAAAAGCAAGGATATGCATCGGTATTATATGAAGAGGATGTAACGGTGAACTCGCTTATAAAGCATATAGAGGAGCTATCTCATGATAATGAGACGTATAAAACGGCATTAAAAAAATATAATGGAAAAGAAGCAATTAAAACGATCATTCAACATATTTCAGAGGCATGATGAAACAATCATGTCTTTTTTAATAGAGTGAAAGATTCCAAGAATTGATATTTTTATGTTACAATAACAAATGGTTAATAGGGAAATTCCAATTAATGAAGCGTGAAAATACGAATGGATTAGGAGTGACTGTGTTGGAGCTAAGTCTCTATGAAAATACTGCACTTATTATATGCTTTGTGTTGTACGTTGGTAGTGTTATTGTTTATATTTCAAGGAAATTTTCGCAAGAACGAGAGCTTGAAAAGTCAGAAATAACAGCTGAATTAGAAATGTTAGCTGATGAAAGTTATAAAAAGAAAAAAATAAAAGAAGACCATGAAGCATCCCATCATTTAAACGCAAATAAGTTTTAAAGATGGGGATTTTTTTTTGAAGTTGTTCTTTAAACGCTAAAAAGGAGTTTCCCATACATAATTAAGGAGAGTATATAAATGAATTTTTATATCGCCTCAGGATTCAAAAATAAACATCTTGTAAGTTCTATAGCAAATGAACTGAAAAATGCAGGATGGAACCATACATATGATTGGACAAGAAACGAAAGAGCAGTTAATCAAGAACAATTAAGAGAAATTGGTCAGGCAGAAAAGAACGCTATAAAAGAAGCCGATGTCTTTTTGCTTATATTGGATGGCGGAAATGGGAGCCATACAGAGTTTGGAATGGCGATTGCGTTAGAGAAAAAGATATACCTTCATCATGAAGGCAATCCACTCCAAACAACGTTTTATCATTTGCCCGAAGTAAATATTTTTGAAGGAGATGCAGCGGAGTTTGCATCTTATGTTATGAATCATATAGAACAATAGTAATTACCTAAAAGGTTATAAAAGTGATCTTTTGGGTACAGTGATGATAAGAAAAGTATATAAAGGAGTTACATAATATGAAATTAGAAAATGGATGGGAAACGAGCTTTTTAGAAGTGGTACAAAAGAGTGAATTTAAGAAAGATGCGCTTCTTAGCCAATTGCTTTTTGCAGATAGTGAAGAAGTAGAAGAGCTTGTTGATGATTACGGATATGAAGAGATTATTGAACGCGAACATGATGATGAATTAGCAGAAGTGTTAGGTGAAGAACTGTTCAGTGAGATGGAGCGATACGTCTTCTTATCTTCACAACCAGAAGAGAAACTCATTTCATTCGTAAATGGACTAGGTTTTCATGTACTAGATTGGATCGTGCTTCTTGAAACAGAATTTGGCATTGATAGTGCAAACTTTACGTCAGATGCTGTAAAAATGTTAGAAAAGCGTTTCAGACAATTTCCATACATAGAAGAGAAGACGATTTTTGATATGACGTTTGGAGAAGCAATAGATGCATTACAATCTATTACAGGATTACAACTGAAGGAAAAGATGAACGTATAATGAAAAAAGAACGTGAGGATATCACGTTCTTTTTTTACATAATAATAATTTTATCATCTAGTTTTGTTTGCCCAGTAAGAAGTGCGTTTAAATATTCCACTTTTCTTATACAAGCTTGTATATGTCTTTCAACCTCTTGTAACTCTGCTTGGTGATGCGTTTCAATTGGATGAATTTGTACGTTAAATTTCTCGAATTGACTACTATATGTTATTTCTGCATAGCCGCTCATAATATCCGTTTCGTTATGAAATAAAAATTGTTTTGTTTCTTCACAGAATGATACATTTTGAAATCCATATACTTTTAATGCTTCAATTACTTTTTTTATAATTTTTGTATTCATTTTTTAACCCTCTTTACGAAGTTCTACTTATATATTATAACATAAAAAACTACATAGAAAGCGCTTCCAAGTGTATTTTATTATAAACTTTACGTTTCAATCATAAAAATGAAACAAAGAAAAAATAATTGTAAAGAAGGAAGGACTCTTTTATTGTTTCGTCATATATATAGAGAAATAGTGCAAGGAAAGGAAATTTTCCGAAGTTGAGTTCGTATTTCCAATTTGAGCGCAATAAAAGAGGTGAGAATCTTGAACTTTGATATTATAGGACAAAAAGCATATATAAAAGATGGACCGTATCGGAACCGAATTGGAATTGTAAGGAAAAACGAAGAACAATTAAAATCACATTTTGCTATTATAATTGGAGAACAAAGTATTGATATCGAGCTGAAGGATATCGTATTAGTTGGCGTAGACGTAGGACAATTTCATAAATGGTGCGAGCAAAATGGTTATTTGTGAAAGGGACGGGCTGTGAGGTAATAACAATAATTTTAGCAATATAAGAATGAGAGAATACAAGACTGTATTCTCTTTCTCAGTGTTTCAGGAGGCGGGAATGAAGTATAAAGAACAGGAGTTTACATTGGAGTTAAAAGAGTAGATTCAAAGTATGGAAAATGAAATAGAGAGAATATCATTTAAACTTTTTAAAGGTTATTCACATTTATACATAGAAAAAACATGGAACTATTTATGGAACTCATCAGAGATAAAGAAAATCCTTTTGAAACAGGATATTCCTCATCCATTTCGATAGCTGTATTAGATGAAGAAGGAGCGATGATTGAATTTTACACAGTTCCTATCTGGGAAGAAATAAAAAGGGACGCTAACAGTTTTAGGTTAGCGTCCCTTTTATTATGAAGCAATTTCACCAGTTTTTGTATCATCTTGATTGTACGTATCTTGATCTAATTCACCAAGCCATTTACTAGAAATAAGACCTGCTGTCATAGAACCACTTACGTTAAGAGCTGTACGACCCATATCGATCAATGGCTCAACTGAGATAACAAGAGCGACAATACCGATTGGTAAGTTCATTGTAGATAGTACGATTAACGCTGCGAATGTTGCACCGCCACCAACGCCGGCAACACCGAATGAGCTAATAGCAACGACAGCGATTAAAGTTAAAATAAATTGTGGTTGTAATGGATCAATTCCTACAGTCGGAGCGACCATCATTGCAAGCATTGCTGGATAAATACCTGCGCAACCGTTTTGACCGATAGATACCCCGAATGAAGCTGCGAAGTTTGCAATCCCTTCAGAAATACCAAGTTTTTCTTTTTGAGCTTCAATATTTAATGGCATTGTACCAGCACTAGAGCGAGACGTGAATGCAAATGTTAATACAGGGAACACCTTTTTCAAATATTGAATTGGATTTAAACCAGATAGAGCGATTAATAATAAGTGAATAATAAACATTACGATAAGTGCTACGTAAGAGGCTAACACGAAGTTACCAAGTTTTAATATAGCATTTATATCGCTACCAGCAACTGTTTTTGCCATAAGAGCTAATACGCCGTATGGAGTAAGGCGCAAAATTAATGTTACCATGCGCATTACGATTGCATATACAGCATCAAGCATCTTCTTAAATAGCTCTGCTTGTTCTGGGTATTTCCGTTTTACTCCTATAAAGGCAATACCGATAAAGGCCGCAAATATTACAACCGAAATTGTTGATGTAGGACGAGCGCCAGTTAAATCAAGAAATGGATTTGTAGGCAAAAGTTCTAATAATTTATCTGGAATTGTTGTCTTTTCGATAGAAGTAAATCTTTCTTCTACTAATTTCAGACGAGCAGATTCTGCATCTCCTTGTTGTAAGCCTGTTGCTGATACATCAAATCCTGCACTTGCAGCGATACCGACAGCGGCAGCAATTCCTGTAGTAAGAATTAAAATTCCGATAATAAGACCACTGATTTTACCAAGATTTTTCGTTAATTGTAATTTTGTAAAGGCAGAGATAATAGATACTAAAATAAGTGGCATAACGATCATTTGAAGAAATTTTACATAACCGTTACCAATTAAGCCAAACCAGTTATTTGATTCAATAATTACTTGAGAAGTAGGCTCATAAATAAATTGTAAGATAAGACCAAATATAATTCCGACTCCTAAAGCAGTAAATACACGTTTATTAAAAGATACATGCTTACGTTGCATATAATATAATACGCCAACTAAAATGAGCATGACTGCAACGTTAATTCCGACAAGCAGTGTATTCATGTTAATTCCCCCTAATTCCAATCTGTTATATAGAATATAAGGTAATAAAACCTATAAGTCAACTAGGAAATTGCGGAATTAAAAAAAAGATGGCAATTTGCCATCTTTTAATGTCCAGCTCCAGGGACAAGTAAAAACGTCGTGTAGTATGTAAATCCTATGAAGAAAACAGTTAAGTATGCCCCGAATACGTATATATACATACGCTCTGTTAATTTTAAATAGCTTAAAAGTACGAAGAAACCTGTTTGTCCTAAAAATAGTAGTGCAGTCTGTTGCATATCCCCTACGTAAAACATAACCGAGAAAATTCCAGTCCAAAAGCCGAGAACGCGAAACATGCGCTCCATGCAATCTCCCTCCTTTTCTAGAAAAAGTAAAATCTCTCTTCATTATAGTTTATTTTTCTTACTATTGTAAATATTCGTTCATATAAAAAAGAAGCCAATTTCAATGGCTTCTTTTTTATACGAAATTTAAATGGACATTTTATAATTACAAGATTTACATCCATCTAGTAGACTATCGTGCCGAGTTAATTCCATGTTAGGGAATAGGATTTCAAAAATCCCTTTCATCATATCTCCATGCATATTACAAATTTCAGTTGGGTGATGAACAGCAACTTCTTTAAATGGACAATTGTGTACATCATAGAAAATTTTTGTTCCATCTGCACTTAATTCAAAGGCTGGTGATAAGCCAGCTGTTGAGAAAGCTTCTTTTGCGATTTGAACTTTTTGCTCAACTGTCAATGCGTCTTCACTTACATTTAAGCGATGCATATGTTGCTGCATTAATTCGGTCCCAAATTGTTTTCCTGTTTCATATAACGCTTTTTCACCAGCAGCGCCAAGGCTAAGCAGAGAATTGAATGCTATTTTTGCTAATAGTTGATAATCGCGAAACGGAAATTGTAGTTGAATAACATCTTCAGATAGTACATATAATCTGCTTGGTCTTCCGCCTTTACCAGTTTTCTTTGTTTCTGATTTTAGCATATGAACATCCTCTAACTTAGAAAGATGTAAACGTGCTACGTTCGGATGAATGTCAAACTCATCTGCAATTTCTTGTACAGTTACGTAACTATGTTTTTGAGAAATATATTTATAAATGTAATAACGAGTCGGGTCAGATAATACACCTGTAATTTTTAAAGTTTGTTCCATTAGGATCTCCACCTTTATCACTTTATCCAAGATAATAACATTATAATACAGATAAACATGAGTATAGGTAATTTCAGACAATAATTCGGAAATTGTTCATAATTTCACAAACATATTTTTCCTTTTTATTCTGTTGAAAATACAAAAGTTCTAATTTTTCTTGCGTGATTTTTCATGTTATATACATAGTGAGGAGGGAAAAGTGATGAATGGGATCGAAAATTTTGCGAATACGATTTTGAAAGAAGCGTGTAGGGTACAAGCATCGGATTTACATATTGTGCCCCGGCAGAAGGATGTAGTGATTCAACTACGTATAGGAAAAGATTTAATTACAAGACAGTGCATTGAAAAGGAATTTGGAGAAAAACTTGTTTCGCATTTTAAGTTTTTAGCATCTATGGATATAGGTGAGAGGCGGAAGCCACAAAATGGTTCATTGTATTTGCAAATTGATGGACAAGAAGCATATTTACGTCTTTCCACACTTCCAACAGTATATCAAGAAAGTCTTGTTATTCGCCTTCATTTACAAGCATCTGTTCAGCCGTTATCACATCTTTCATTATTTCCAAGTGCGACGAAAAAACTACTCTCTTTTTTACATTATTCACATGGATTACTCGTATTTACTGGACCAACAGGCTCGGGAAAGACAACAACAATGTATGCTTTATTAGAGGTAATTAGAGAAAGGAAAACACGCCGCATCGTTACACTAGAAGATCCAGTTGAAAAGAGAAATGACGATTTATTACAAATTCAAATAAATGAAAAGGCCGGTATCACATATGAGGCGGGATTAAAGGCGGTTTTACGTCATGATCCAGATGTTATTTTAGTCGGTGAAATACGTGATGAAGAAACAGCAAAAATAGCTATAAGAGCAAGTTTGACTGGGCATTTAGTAATGACGACTCTGCATACTAATGATGCGAAAGGAGCGATACTAAGATTTATGGATTATGGCATCAAAAGGCAAGAAATTGAACAATCTTTATTAGCTGTAGCTGCACAGAGGCTTGTTGAATTGAAATGTCCATTTTGCAGAGGGAAGTGCTCCACTTTATGTAAATCAATGAGGCGAGTAAGGCAAGCGAGCGTCTATGAGTTGTTATATGGATCTGAGCTAAAACAAGCAATTAAAGGAGCGGATGGAGAATGCGTTACGTATAAGCATGAAACATTAGAATCTTCGATACGAAAAGGATACGCTTTAGGATTTTTAGAAGAAGATGTTTATGTTTAAGAAAACATGGCGTTTAAGTGAGCAAGTAGTATTGTTGAAAAGGTTAGGAGAACTATTAGAAAAAGGATATTCCCTTTTACAGGCATTAGAATTTTTGCGGTTTCAATTATCTTTAGAAAAGAAAGTGCAATTGCAGCATATGATTGAGGGATTAAAAGATGGAAAAAGTCTACATGATTCTTTTCATCAATTAATGTTTCACCAGGAGATGTTAAGTTATTTATTTTATGCCGAGCAACATGGTGATATTTCTTTTGCATTGCAACAAGGGAGTGCACTACTGTATAAGAAGGATAAGTATAGGAAAGATATGATGAAAATAATGCAGTACCCTATGTTTTTGGTGTTTTTTTTAATGATTATGCTTTTTATTTTTAACCTCATCTTATTACCTCAAGTGGAAATGATTTATAGTTCGTTCGGTTCTACCGCGCCACTACTTACAGAACAAATTTTAAGTGCAATAAAACTGTTACCTAACCTTATTTTTAGCGCTATTTTAATCGTTATTATTGGATGTAGTTTATATATGTTGTATTTTCGGAAACTCTCACCTATTCAAAAGGTGAAAATCATGCTTCGTATGCCCCTCATAAAAACATTTCTCATTTTAAAGCATTCACATTATTTTTCCACTCAATTAAGTGGTTTATTAAACGGCGGACTATCAGTGTTCGAAGCTTTAACAATAATGATGGAGCAAAAATATCATCCGTTCTTTCAGTATGAAGCGAGTCGGATTGAAAGACAATTAATTGCAGGAGAACCGTTACAGTCTATTATTGCTAAAAGTGGTTATTACGAGAAAGAACTTTCTTATGTTATTACACATGGACAAGCGAACGGCAATTTAGCGATTGAATTAGGTGACTATAGCGATCTTATTATAGAAAAGATGGAACAAAAAATTAAACGTATATTAGTTATCATTCAACCGATTTTATTTACATGTATTGGAGGAATCGTCGTCCTTATGTATTTAGCGATGATTATGCCAATGTTTCAAATGATGAATTCTATTTAGGAGGCATTTACATGCAGAATGAGGAAGGATTTACTCTGTTAGAAATGCTATTAGTTATGGTTGTCATAACTGTATTATTACTATTAATTATTCCGAATGTAGTTACACAGCGCTCATCGGTTCAAGGAAAAGGATGTACGGCCTACGTGAAGTCTATAGAAGCACAAATACAAGTATACCAATTACAACATAATAAAATTCCTTCGTTAAAAGAATTAACAGATGGAAAGTATATTACAGCTGATAAGTGTCCAAATGGTGAATCTATTCATATTTCAGATGATGGCACAGTATCAATTAGGGCATTGTGAAACAAAAAGGATTTACTCTGTTAGAAATGTTACTCGTTTTATTTGCTATTTCTGTATTAAGTATAGTTACGTATTTTAACGTTCAGTCATTATATGAAAGACAAAAAATCGAACAATTTTTGAGACAGTTTTCGAATGATATATTATATATGCAGCAATTAGCGATAAACCGTCAAAAACACTATACATTACGATGGCATAAAGAGAAAAATATGTATTATATAAGGGAATCAGGTACGAAGCATTTTATCGTCAAGAGGGACTATGATAATGATATGCAGATTGATTTGCATACGTTTCCAAATCCAATGACATATAATCCGAGCGGGAATATTAACAGAGGTGGTACGATTTTACTTTCATATCGAAATTATAAATATGAAATTGTATTTCAGCTTGGAAGAGGGAGATTTACGTATCGTGAAATGCCAAAAAGGGTCGATAATGGCGGAAATGCTTGTGGCATTAAGTTTATTAATGATGGCGGTATCGTTACTACTACCGCAAACAGTATTGGTTATGCAAGAAAGAAAAAATATACAAATCCGTTATAAGGCATTTGTATTATTAAAAAAAGAAGCAGCTTTATATATGTACGAGAATGAAGAAAAACGAGTAAAGGAAAAAGTTGTAAATGGAATTATATATTACACATATTGGGGAGGAAATGAAGTTTGTGCTATGTGGAAAGATGTGAAAGAAAGAGCGATGGAACAATGCTTTTATGCAGGCAAAAAAATAAATTAGAAGCGGGCTTTACATTACTAGAAATAATAGTGTGTTTGTTTCTTTTATCGATGTTTTTTTTACTCTTGCCACGTCTTCAGTTTATAGGGATGGAAAATGCACAAAAGGGATTGAGTGATTGGGAGTGGGACGTGTTTTTAGGTCAAGTACAATTGGAGTTCCGTGAAGTATCATTTGGGGAAATTATGACTTTTGAAAATAGAGATAGTGTTTTGCGCTTCCAGCTGCGTAATGGGGATGAAGTGACGTATGAAAAAGAAAATAGTCAACTTATAAGGAAAATAAATATGCGCGGGAGGGAAGTTATATTACAAAAGGTTGGCATGGTTTCGTATAAATTAACCCCTCATTTGTTATCTATATATGTGAAAGATATTAGCGGAAAAACACATGAAGGTGTGGCTGTAAGATACAGCGTAATGGGAATGGATGTATGAGAAACCAAGAGGGGTTTATAATGCCAGGAACAATTATTCTACTTGCTTTATTAACTTCTTTTTTTGTGTACGAAACGAATATGCTGCTTACAGATAAAAATTTTTATATTGAAATAGAGCAAAAGTTATTAATGGATGAACTAATGAATCGAGCAATTACAGATATAAAAGTAGACCTACAGAAAACAGAACAAGATGGTACATTTTTCTTTCAATATGAAAAGGGAGAAGCAAGTGGAAAGTACGGCTTTGAAAATGATATGGTCCTCATTTCATTGCAGTGCAAAATCAAACAGGAAGTTTTCTATACAGTGAGCTTTCGGTATAGAAAAAAGGATGAGAAAATATTCGATTGGATAGAAGGATAATATGTAAAATATATAGATAAAAACCATGATTTTCTATTAGTGAGTGAGGGAATTTCGTAGAAGAAATGGATAAATACAACGATTAAAAGTTTAAATTTTCTCAAATAAGAGAAAGGTAGAAAGAATATGATATATTCATGCTATCCAATCATTTTTTCTAGGGAGATAAGGAAATGACAAATAACAATCAAATAGGTGAACATAAGGAACAAACTATTTTTGATCATAAAGGAAATACGATTATGACAGAGGATAGAGAAATACAAATTATTTCAAAATTCGAAGAACCTCTTATTGTCGTATTAGGGAATGTACTAAGTGATGAAGAGTGTGAAGAATTAATTGAATTGTCTAAAAACAAAATGAAGCGTTCTAAAGTTGGTTCATCACGTGATGTAAATGATATTCGAACGAGTAGCGGTGCATTTTTGGAAGACAACGAGCTTACTTCGAAGATTGAAAAACGAATTTCATCTATCATGAATGTTCCTGTAGCACATGGAGAAGGATTACACATTTTAAATTATGAAGTGGATCAACAATATAAAGCTCACTATGATTATTTTGCGGAACACAGTAGGTCAGCTGCTAATAATCGTATAAGTACTCTTGTGATGTACTTAAATGATGTAGAAGAGGGCGGAGAAACATTCTTTCCGAAATTAAATCTTTCTGTACATCCTAGAAAAGGAATGGCAGTATACTTTGAGTATTTTTATCAAGATCAATCACTAAATGAGCTTACGTTACATGGAGGAGCACCTGTAACGAAAGGCGAGAAATGGATTGCAACGCAGTGGGTGAGAAGAGGTACTTATAAGTAAAAGTGAGTATATTACGTTTTGTTCTTCATTTTATAAGAAGAACAAAACGTTTTTTTGATTAAATAAAGAAACATCTTTCGTTATAATAACAATTAATAAAGGACGATTGAGAGGGACGAGAATGAAATCTATATACATAACCGGCTATATGGGAGCTGGGAAAACAACAATTGGAAAAGCGTTAAGTAAAGAGCTTCATATGGATGTTGTAGATACAGATCAAAAAATTGAAGAGAAGCAAGAGAAGGAGATTCGGCATATTTTTGCCGAAGAAGGCGAAATGGTTTTTCGGGACTATGAAAGTGAAATGTTACGTTCACTACCGGTTCATAATGTCATTATTACAACTGGTGGGGGAATTATTGAACGAGCGGAAAATCGAAAGTGGATGAGAGAGAACGGAACTGTCGTGTATTTATATTGCGATCCGTATGTAATTGCAGAAAGACTTCGTGAAGATACGACACGTCCACTATTTCAGAAGAAAGATATTGATGCATTTGTAACGAAATTTGAAATGCGCCGAGCTTATTATGAAGAAGCTCATATTCATATCGATACGACAAATAAGTCGGTAAAGCAAATTATGAATGAGTTAAAGGAAAAGATTAATGAATAAAAAAGTGGACATACTAATCAAGTAGAGGTGATGATAATATGTCTACTAATGATTATGTTCGCTTTGTGACGCAGCAGTTTGTGTCGTATATGGATGCGCCAAAAGAAGATCGTAAACAAAAGAAGGAACAACGTCGTGCTGAAAAAGAGCCATTTTTGAATAAATGGTTTGGTGTTATGCCGCTGAGTGCTACGTTGTTGTATCGAAACGTAAAAAATAAAAGGAAAAAATCAAGTTAACTTTTAGTCATATGTCTAGCAAAATAAAAATCCCCAAGTAGTATCATACTACTTGGGAATTTTTATTTACTGCACGGATTCTTTTTCTTCAGTAACTGCATGTATTTTATTGTTCACCCATACGAACCCTATTCCGATACAAATGGAAATGCCCCAGCCGACAGCAGTCATAATCGCTCTCATTTCACCGTAGCCATCTACACCGAAAACAGAGATGAAATAAATTTTTAAAAAGCTTTTTAATATAAATTGCAGGCCGAAAAATAGCGTTAAATATTGCAATGCTGGATATATACGACTATCACGATACAGCTCACGGCTTTTATCACGGTCATGCCCTTGCAATGCGGCAATATCTGCAGCGAAATATAACATAAGTGGTTTTTTTATAAATATTGTACATATGACGATAATACCGAGTACGATGTGATAGTACGCATCGTTCCACAACATTCGTTCAGCTGATCCAGATAATAAATCTACCGTTGTATTAGAAATGAGTGTAATTAAAATAAAGAACCCTGTCACGTTAAACTGTTTTTCTTTTTTAAAGGTATACAGTGTATAAATAATCCCCGGAACAGAGGAAAGTAACATCGCGTAATAAGGATCGATATAAGGTTTTGCAAATTTCCAAATGAGGAATGGGATTACGAGATAAAAGACAAGATCTAATATAGCTTTTTTATTTTGATTCATATAGTTCCTCCTTAAGTCATACATATATTTTATAATATAATTTCTGAAAATTATATAAGGTTTGTTGGAAAAAGAAAAAGTATATGATTAGTAGATTGAGAAAATTGCCCCTAGCGTAGTAAGTTTTTTTAGTATATAATAAAGGAAACGCTTTCATTTTTGGTTTTGTTCACAAAATGGACGAAAAATCACATACTTACTATCGATATGTTATTTTATAATGAAACTAATTATATATACACGCATACAATATTGTGAAATAAATAACATAAATAAATTATATAAATGTAAACGTTATCAAAGAGAGAGGTGGAGACAATGAGTAAATTTTTCTTCAATCATAATCCAGCAACATTAGAGGATGGAAGGCTTGTTAAGTATGCTGAAATTATTTATGGAGAAGGTGGCCGTTCTGTATTAGAAAATTTAATGGTGAAGGCATCTATCAGATTGCGCGATCGTTATCCGAATAAATCTGACGCGCAGATCTCGAATCTAGTAAATCAAGGCATCCATGATATGTTTCAAAAATATGTGAATGAATAAGAAGTAAGAGTAGCTAATAGCTGCTCTTATTTTTTTTGTATAAGTATTGTGCCTCTAGCTGAAAATAAAGGTGTATTTTAAAGCATGAAAAAAGGAGGGGAAAAGATGAGTAATGGAATTGGACGCTCAAAAGAAAATCTTCCAACTGATGCAAATCATGTGAGCGCAAAGGATCGTGCATATCAGAAACGTATGGCAGAGAAAAAACAGCAAGAGCGTAATGGTGATAGAGGATAACTCAAAAGAAAGCTCCTTCTAAAGCAGAAGGAGCTTTTTAAGAGAGAAAATGATTAGCGGTAACATAAAAAAGACCACCGTTAATTATTTGCACTGTAATGCGTGGTTCGTACTGTTCTTGCAATGCTTGCTTTTCAATTTCATAGCTTTCAGGAAGTTCATCGTTATCTTCGTAAAATCGATTTAAAAGGTCGAGATCATGATTCCAACGCACTCTAGCTTCTTTTGCCCACGTATGGTCATCTTCTGCAATTATATTTTTTAAAGCGTCCTCTATACGCTGTAAACCGCTTTGAGGTTTAATGATAGGGGAGAGCGTAAAACAAAAGTCAGGTATTTTTGGTATAAGTTTAATGCTTGTTAATGTTTCATGAAAGTTTGCAATCATTGTTCCAGAGATGAGATGAATACCAATGGAGTGAAGGATGTCTTTTTTTCGATCACATTGGTAGGACACTTTTATATTTACACCGAGCCAAGGATGGAGTGGGGTATGTGTTGCCCCGTTATGTTTCACTTCCTCGTATAATCGTATGTAAGAGCCTAATTCTTTCGTTGTCTGGAATATTTGATGTAGACGTGGTGAACCGTAGTGAATAAGCTCACCGTCATTTTCTTCATTTTCTGGATTTGTAATAAGAGTAAGGCGCATCGGATTCGGTACGCCTCCTGTTTTCTCAAGATAGTGCCAATAAAAAGGGCGGTTCATTAATAATTTATCCATTTCAATTGTTAACTGTACATCTAATAAGTGAGGAGAACGTTTTAAAATTTCACAGTTATTCGCCTCAAAAAAGTTATATAAGTAATTATGAATTTCATTTTGCTGCATAGTCCTGCACCTCAGCTTCATTGCGCTTCGCAAAGTCGATAATAGATGTTAAGTTTTCCATTTTGATTCGAATTTCTCCTTCACTTTTTGACTGTGCGAAAATTTCTTGAATATGCGCATCGATATTTTTCATGTTGATTCTCGTTAAAATTTCATCGAGTTCACCGATTACTCGTTCAAATAAATTAATTTTTTCATACAGTAGTTTTAAAATATGCTCTTCAACAGTATGTTTTGTTGCTAAGTTATAAATATGAACATCATTTTTTTGTCCAAGACGATGAATCCGCCCAATTCTTTGTTCGAGTCTCATTGGATTCCATGGCAAGTCATAATTAATCATATGGCTACAAAACTGTAAGTTAATTCCTTCACCGCCTGCTTCGGTTGCGATTAACACTTGAGCACGATTTTGGAAAAGTTCCTTCATCCAATCTTTTTTTCCACGTTTAAATCCACCGCGAAATGGAACAGAAGAAATACCATGTTGTTGTAAGAACCATTGCAAATACATTTGTGACGCTCGATATTCAGTGAAAATGATGACTTTATCGTTGATTTCTTTTATAATTTCCAAAGCTTTATTTGCTTTTGAGTTGAAAGGAATATGATTAATTTTATCCATAAGTACATCGATATGCGGATCTTTTATGTAATGTTCATTTTCTTTCTGTCTTTTTTCTACATGTTTTTTTAATGAATAGTACACAGCTTCACGACTACTACACGCTTCCCGCTTTAAAGTTAACGATGAAAAAGCGGATGTGAAGGCATCTTGTCCCCGCCAATTTTCAATCCCATTATACAAAGCTTGCTCTTCTTCATTAAATTCAACGAATATTGTTCGTACATGCCTCTTTGGCCAATCAATGCCAGTATTATGGCGTCTATTTCGGACCATTACTTTGTTGATGAGAGCTTTTAAATCTTCATCTGATTCAGCTGAACGATTTTTTGAAGCGTAATATTCTTCAAAATTAGATTGATTACCTAAATGCCCTGGTTTTAATAAAGAAACGAGGTTGAAGATTTCATCAATTTTATTTTGAACAGGAGTAGCGGTTAGTAATAAACAAAACTTCTTTTTTAATCGTTGCGCAAATTCATAGTTTTTTGTTTTATTATTTTTTAGTTTATGTGCTTCATCGATAATAATAAGGTCATATTCTAAGTTTAAAACGATATCGCGATGCGGCGAACGTTTTGCAGTATCGATTGATGAAACGATGACGTCAGCTTGTTCCCAAGAATAACTTTTCTTTTGAGCGACCGCAGGAATGAAAAACTTTGTGTTTAGTTCATATGCCCACTGAGAAACGAGAGAAGCTGGAACGAGAATAAGTACCTTTTTGACAAGTCCCCGCACCATATATTCTTTTAAAATAAGACCAGCTTCGATCGTTTTCCCAAGTCCAACTTCATCTGCTAAAATCGCTTTACCATTCATTTGTTCAATAACATTTTGAGCGACTTCTAATTGATGCGGAAGTGGCGTGAAATGTGATAAGTGTTTTGGTGCTTGTAATCCATCAAAAGTAGGGACGAGTAATGATTTTTCAGTTTTATAAGCCAATTGATATAAATCCCAATTTGTCCAAGGGCCATCTTCATCAATTCTTTTTAAAAAATTATTTTGCCACGTTCGATCTACGGAAATATCGACATTCATTCAGACGCTCCCACCTTTTATAAACTAAAGTGATTATTAAAAAAATCTTTATTATAAGCCTCGTAATAAGGCACTATCACAATTACTAAAAGTTAAAGAATAAAGGGGTAAATCCCAAAAGTTGTATTTAATAAGATTAAGAATAAAAAATTCTAAATTATTTTTTATGCTAGAATATTGATGAAATATAGCGAATAATGTTAGGATAATGGTGTGAAATGTGTGGAATCTTTCGTATTTTATCCAAGAAAGTAACTTTTTATTTACGCTTTCATAAAAAAATATGATGAGATTCCGTATATCCTATCTTTTCAGAATGAAAATGTTTAGATATGGGAAACAACTTTTATTGATTTGTCAGAGCATAAGGGGGAAAGAGCATGATTACATTACAACGTACACCGTTATTTGATGTATACGCGAAGTATGGTGGAAAAACAATCGACTTCGGTGGTTGGGAATTACCAGTTCAATTTTCAAGCATTAAAGAAGAACATGAAGCTGTACGTACAGCGGCAGGTTTGTTCGATGTGTCTCATATGGGAGAAGTTGAGGTAAAAGGTGTAGATAGTTTAGCATTTTTACAACGTGTTGTTACAAATGACGTATCTACCTTAAAGGTAGGGGGCGCACAATATACAGCTATGTGCTACGAAAATGGTGGTACAGTAGATGATTTATTAATCTACAAACGTGGTGAAGAAGACTATTTATTAGTAATCAATGCATCAAATATCGAGAAAGATTACGAATGGTTAGCAAGTCATGTAATTGGCGATGCGAAAGTAGTCAATGTTTCTAGTGAAGTTGCACAGCTTGCAATTCAAGGACCAAAAGCAGAAGGCATTTTACAAAAAGTTGTGTCAGAAGATTTGAAAGAAATTAAGTTCTTTAAATTTAAAAATGATATTCTTGTAGATGGAATTCCTGCACTTGTATCTCGTACTGGTTACACAGGTGAAGATGGATTTGAAATTTACTGTAAGAGTGAAGATGCTGCAAAACTTTGGGAGAAACTTCTTGAAGTGGGAGCAGAAGAAGGATTAAAAGCATGTGGTTTAGGTGCTCGTGATACACTTCGCTTCGAAGCGACATTACCACTTTATGGTCAAGAATTATCAAAAGACATTACACCGATTGAAGCTGGAATTGGCTTTGCGGTAAAACCAAATAAAGAAGCAGACTTCTTTGGAAAAGAAACGTTAAAAGAGCAAAAAGAAAACGGTGCATCTCGTAAATTAGTCGGCATCGAAGTAATCGAACGTGGTATTCCTCGTACGCATTACCCTGTATTTGTAGGAGAAGAAAAAATCGGGGAAGTAACGAGTGGTACACAATCTCCAACGTTAAAGAAAAGCATTGGTTTAGCACTAATTGATGTAAAATACGCAGCAGTTGATACAGAAGTAGAAATTGAAATTCGTAATAAACGCGTCAAAGCAGTAGTTGTTCCAACACCATTTTATAAACGTTCAAAGTAACGGGGAGAGGGGTAGATTTCATGTTGCATCGTTATCTTCCAATGACAGAAGAAGACAAAAAAGAAATGTTACAAACAATCGGCGTTCAAACGATTGATGAGTTATTCTCTGATATTCCAGAGAGTGTTCGTTTTAAAGGGGATTTAAAAATTAAAGAAGCAAAATCAGAGCCAGAGCTTTTAAAAGAGTTATCTCAAATGGCTAGTAAAAATGCTAATTTAAAAGAATACGCTTCTTTCTTAGGAGCAGGTGTATACGATCATTACGCTCCAGTAATTGTTGATCATGTTATTTCTCGTTCAGAGTTTTATACAGCTTACACACCATATCAACCAGAAATTTCACAAGGGGAATTACAAGCGATTTTTGAATTCCAAACAATGATTTGTGAATTAACAGGAATGGATGTAGCAAACTCTTCTATGTATGACGGAGGTACAGCTTTAGCTGAAGCGGCAATGTTAGCAGCTGGCCATACTCGTAAAAAGAAAATTCTTGTATCAGCGGCAGTTCATCCAGAATCAAGAGCAGTACTTGAAACATATGCAAAAGGTCAACATCTTGAAGTTGTTGAAATTAATCATAAAGATGGTGTAACAGATTTAGATGTATTACAAAGCGAAGTAGACGATACAGTTGCTTGTGTAATCGTTCAATATCCAAACTTCTTCGGACAAGTTGAAAAGTTAGCTGATATCGAAAAAATCGTTCATCAACGAAAATCATTATTTATCGTTTCTTCAAATCCATTATCATTAGGCGCATTAATACCACCAGGAAAATTTGGTGCTGATATTGTAATCGGTGATGCACAACCATTTGGTATCCCAACACAGTTTGGTGGACCGCACTGTGGTTACTTTGCAACAACGAAAGCATTTATGCGTAAAATTCCAGGACGTCTTGTTGGACAAACTGTAGATTCAGATGGTAAACGTGGGTTTGTATTAACGTTACAAGCTCGTGAACAGCATATTCGCCGTGATAAAGCGACGTCTAACATTTGTTCAAACCAAGCATTAAATGCATTAGCAGCATCAGTTGCAATGACGGCTCTTGGTAAACAAGGTGTGAAAGAAATGGCACGTCAAAACATTTCTAAAGCACAATATGCAAAACGTCAATTTGAGGCGAAAGGCTTCACAGTTACATTTGCTGGACCATTTTTCAATGAGTTCGTTGTAGATTGCAAACGCCCAGTAAAAGAAGTAAACGATGCATTACTCCAAAAGAATATTATCGGTGGTTACGACTTAGGCCGTGATTATAAAGAGCATGAAAATCATATGCTTTTAGCAGTAACTGAGCTTCGTACAAAAGAGGAAATTGACACACTTGTAAACGAAATGGGGGCTATCCAATGAAGAACCAAGACCAAGCACTTATCTTTGAAGTGAGTAAAGAAGGACGCGTAGGATATAGCTTACCCAAAATGGATGTAGAAGAAGTGAAATTAGAAGATGTGTTTGAGAGCGATTATATTCGCGTTGAAGATGCAGAGCTTCCAGAAGTATCTGAACTTGATATTATGCGTCATTACACAGCGCTTTCAAACCGTAACCACGGCGTAGATTCTGGATTCTATCCACTTGGATCTTGTACGATGAAATATAATCCGAAAATTAATGAAAATGTAGCTCGTTTCGCAGGCTTTGCAAATATTCATCCACTTCAAGATGAAAAAACAGTGCAAGGTGCAATGGAATTAATGTACGACTTACAAGAACATTTAATTGAAATTACAGGTATGGATACTGTTACATTACAACCAGCAGCGGGTGCGCACGGAGAATGGACAGGTTTAATGTTAATTCGTGCATATCATGAAGCAAATGGTGACTTTAACCGTACGAAAGTAATTGTTCCTGACTCTGCTCACGGAACGAATCCGGCGTCTGCAACAGTAGCTGGTTTTGAAACAATTACAGTAAAATCAAATGAACATGGCCTTGTTGATTTAGAAGACTTAAAACGTGTTGTAAACGAAGAAACAGCAGCACTTATGTTAACAAATCCAAATACATTAGGTCTATTCGAAGAAAACATTTTAGAAATGGCAGAAATCGTCCATAATGCAGGCGGTAAATTATACTATGATGGTGCAAACTTAAATGCGGTATTAAGCCAAGCGCGCCCAGGAGATATGGGATTTGACGTTGTGCATTTAAACCTTCATAAAACATTTACAGGTCCTCACGGCGGTGGCGGCCCAGGTTCTGGTCCAGTAGGAGTGAAAGCTGATTTAATTCCGTACTTACCAAAACCAATTTTAGAGAAAACAGAAAATGGTTATCACTTCAACTACGATCGTCCAGAAGCAATTGGGCGTGTGAAACCATTCTATGGTAACTTCGGAATTAACGTGCGTGCATACACATACATTCGTTCTATGGGTCCAGATGGATTACGTGCAGTAACTGAGTATGCTGTATTAAATGCAAACTATATGATGAGAAGATTAGCTCCATTCTATGATCTTCCATTCGATAGACATTGTAAGCATGAATTTGTATTATCAGGTCGTCGTCAAAAGAAACTTGGTGTACGTACATTAGATATTGCAAAACGTCTGCTTGATTTCGGATACCATCCACCAACAATTTACTTCCCATTAAATGTGGAAGAATGTATTATGATTGAGCCAACAGAAACAGAATCAAAAGAAACATTAGACGGTTTCATTGATAAGATGATTCAAATTGCTAAAGAAGTAGAAGAAAATCCAGAAGTTGTACAAGAAGCACCGCATACTACAGTCATTAAACGTTTAGACGAAACAATGGCTGCACGTAAACCTGTTTTACGTTATGAAAAGCTAGCTCCTGTACAAGTTTGATGGGAATGAAAAGAACTCGCTATATGCGGGTTCTTTTTTTTGTTTGGAGAATTTGTGCAGAAATAGTGAAAAAATGTTAAAAATTTATATTTTTTGTTTCATATTGCTGTAAAGAAGCAGTTTCATAGGTGATTTTGTTGAAAAAGTCGGTTTGATAAAAGTATTTATTTTTGTTAGAATTTTATTGAAATTAAGAAGATGTGATGAGGCAAAAATTACTCATTTTTATGTATATGTGAAAAAACGAACAAGTTTGGGGGTGAAAGCGTGGGATATCGGTGTTATAGAATGGTATACCATTTAGAAAATGGAGAAACAATTAAAGACATAAAAGAATTTTGTTACCGAGACCAAGGGAAAGTGCTAGAAAGAGTCGCGCATCGTGTAATGGACAATAGAGAAGTGACAGCAATTGATAAACAGGGAACAATCATTTCAATAGCGTGTGAGGACATTGTAAAGGTAGAACTTGATTACATAACAGAAAGTTAACCTTGAGTCATATCGAATTATTCGATACAATATACTGTTGAATGGTGAAGTGAGAAGAGAGGAGTTTATCATGGGTAGTACAAGACACTTTTATATGTTTATCTTAGCGTTTGTTCTTGTTGTGGCATTAACGATTTATTTAATCGTTGATAGCAGCTGGTACAACACAGTTCATCCGGCATTCCTTCTATTTATGTATGTAGGAATTGCGGTAGTTAGTTTCGGAATGAGAGACGAGATGTTAGATCGCTTTGAAAAGTGATACATATACGAAAGACCAACAGGAAAATGTTGGTCTTTTTTTCTTGCCAAAAATTTAAGAAGGCACCTTCCTCAATAACGACAATATGAAAGTAAGAGTTTGTAAACAGAGAGGCTATTCGGTACATCTTTCGGAGTATGTAGTATAAAGCTGAAAACGATAACGAGAATGAGAAAGAGGAAAAATAAAAATAGGATTTGCTTATGTATAGAATTTTGCATATTATTCACTCCTTTTTTAGGTAGTATGTCCAAAAGAAAGGAGCGTATGAAAGATTTTAGGAGGGAGAATGATGAATAAAAGAAAATGGTTATATAGAATAGGGGTATTTTTATCCTTTTCGGCAAGAAGACTCCATCTGATTTGTGTTACGGGTGAAGCCCAACAATTCAGGTGGAGATGAATTGCCGTCAGCAGGTAGACGAAACAATTTTGTTTCTTTTGTCTTACGATATAATTTGCCCTAGATAAGGAGGGAATATGTCGTAGGATAACGAAATTAGATAATGATAATCATAATCATTTGGTTGCTTGAACCAAAAGGAATTACGATGAAGACCATGTTCACATTTTGTTCCGTTTTAAATATTGATTTGTCAAAAGTAATTAACAGTTACAAAAATATTTCTTTCCTAAGAAAAAACACGATCTTAGGAAAGAAATAATTGTAATGAACTCTCTGAGAAAGGTGGTGAAAACAATGGCTAGAAAGAAAGCAGTGAAAGTATTACGGAAACAAAAGAAAAGAGAAACCATGCAACGATTCACGCAGAAACAGAATATCGGAGGAGCTTGCCTCACAGCTAAAGAATTTCGTTTACTTCAGCGCATGTCGCATAGTTCAAAAGCGTTACGAAATGTTGGATTGTACACCATTAAACAAAGTTATTTGACCCATAATAAAATGGCTACTGTAAAAGAAGTGGACAATGCCATGCAGGCTGATATGAACTACTGGGGTGTTCAATCAAACTCTGTTCAAGCCGTTCGTAGAGCTTTATTTACAGAAGTGAAAAGCTTTTTTAAAGCGTTGGAACAGTGGAAGAAAAATCCTGAGAAGTTCACAGGTCGTCCGAAGTTTCCAAATTATTCTCGTTCCACTGACAAACGAATTATTGAAATCTATCAAGTGCCAAAAGTGGATGAGAACGGATATTGGATCATTCCGATGAATGTTGCATTCAGGAAAAAATTCGGTTCCATTAAAATACGTATGCCTAAAAACTTGAGAAATAAAAAAATCTCCTACATTGAGATTGTACCGAAGCAAAAAGGTCGGTTCTTTGAGGTGCATTATACATATGAGATGCACGTTTCTCAAATGAAGAAACCACCCACGACCACTAGTAACGCTTTGAGTTGCGATTTAGGTGTAGATAGATTAGTAAGTTGCGTAACAAATATAGGTGATACATTTTTAATTGATGGAAAAAAACTAAAATCTATTAACCAGTACTTCAACAAAATGATACGTAATCTGCAACAGGAAAATATGGACAATGGAATTTCAAAACGTATTGTAACGAATCAAATGGCTGCACTTTGGCATAAACGGGAACGACAAATAAATGGTTATATTTCACAAGCGGTAGGCTTGTTGTTCAAAAAAGTGAAAGCATGTAACGTAGATACAATTGTCGTAGGGTATAACGCTGGTTGGAAACAAAAATCTGATATGGGAAAAAAGAATAATCAAACATTTGTTCAAATTCCATTTCATAAACTGATGGCAGCGATTGAGAATAAATGTGTAAAAGAAGGTATACGATTTTTAAAACAAGAAGAAAGCTATACTTCAAAAGCTAGTTTTCTTGATAAAGATCCGGTTCCAGTTTGGTCTAAGGATGATAGAACTCATTATCGCTTTAGTGGCAAACGAATCACGCGTGGTCTGTACCAAAGTAAAGCAGGAACATGTATCCACGCTGATATTAATGGTGCGCTGAATACATTGGAAAAATCAAAAGTTGTAGAATTAGATGACAATCTCAAGGTAAAAACGCCGATTCTATTAGAAGTGCAAAAACGTAAGGCTGTTGCTTCGCGCATAGCTTAGTGGGTGCGTCAACCATCCATGTGTACTCGACTTGTCGGGGCTTGTAGCACACGCCGGATTCATCTGAGTGGTGGCTTCTTCCATAAGGAAGAATTGCTCTTTTTCGAAAGGGTGGTGCAAGTGGGAAAACAATCGTTCGTTGCCAGTACCAACCAAAAACATACTTGGGGTGTTACCATAAGGTGGCATGAATGCTAGAGCGTCAAACAGTCTAGTGATAGACGAAAAGACCTAGCATTCAAACTCAAGCCCCCACTGAAACGTTTTATCTCAGTGGGGGTAGTTGACTTTCAATCGGTCTCATATTAGCAAATTTTTACTCAGACATACCATCACCATTTCCTAATTTGCATAAAGGAATTGGTATCAGTATTGTCATAGTTGGTCTTATTTGTCTTATCACATCAAACTTCTACAGAAAGTCTGAATGAATATAAAAAAAGACAGTTACTCTTTTTCAGAGTAACTGTCCTTTTTATATACTTTCTTCCATAGCTTGGCGATACTCCATATAATTACGATTATAATGGAAGCGATAATTGACCAAGCGATAGATGCAATTTCAAGTGCCATGTTAGGAAGGAACGTAAGAATGGATAGTACCTTATGAAACAACCATTCTATTATATGAAAACTTACTTGCAATAGAATGATGATCCCGAGTGTGATCCATGTTAAGATTTGTTTTCCTTTTTCTTTCCGCATGACATTCACCTCACGTTAGCTTAATAGTTTTAAGCCAACAGCGCCGCATAGAATGCAGCTTAAGAAGGCAAGGCGGCGCCAATCCGCTGATTCGCGGAAAATAAGAATACCTAGAAGTGCACTTCCTGCAGTGCCGATTCCAGTCCAAATCGCGTAAGCAGTTCCCATTGGTAATGTGTCCATCGCAAGGGATAAGAAGAAGAAGCTTACGCCGAAGTTAGCGATTAAAATAACTTTTGGTGCCCAGCCTTTCTTTTCAGTGGCTACTTTCATAAAGAGTACACCAATAATTTCACAAATACCAGCTAGAATTAAAAATACCCAAGCCATTTTATGCAGCCTCCTTCGCTTCTTTTTCTTCTGTTACTCGTTTTAAACCAATTACGCCGAAGAAGATTAAACCGATTAATAATATTTTTACAATAGAGAATGGCTCTCCGAAAACGAAAATCTCTGTAAGAACGATTCCGCCAGCTCCAATTCCAGTAAAGACGGCGTACACAGTACCAACAGGTAAATCTTTATAAGCTCTAAATAATAAGACGAAACTTATTGCAATTAATAGAGCGACACCTATCCATTCAAGTGGTGTCTCTGCGTGTTTTAATCCAATTACCCAAAAGATTTCAATAATACCAGCTAAGATTACATAAATCCATGCCATATGTCATTTCTCCTTCCTACCAGTCGTTAGGTAAAGGGCTTAAAAACGACGCATTGCAAAGGAGCAATCCGTCAGTTTGAAAGGCCTCGCCAAAATACTTGCCAAGAGGCGTTTAAACGAGTCTCAAAGCGATTTAAACCTGCGAATAGTAGTTCAACCATAAGTCCGTCCAGTAAGCATAGAAAAGCTTCTAGAGCGTCTTTCACTTCAATGTTATGCAGTTCACTTTGCTCGTTTGCCTGTTTAAATATAGGGAATAAAAGTTTTCCGACGTTTTCGATGTGTGTATTCGCTTTATCGATAATTTGTTCGCGAAATGCATCAGGCGGAAAATAAGAAGTTCGTAACCAAAACATTGATTCTTCACTTTCACCAAATCGTTTTGCGTAGCCTTTTAATAATTTTAAGAGCAATTCTTCAGTGGACGAATTTGAAAAGTTTTCGATATCGTCTGTGAAGCTCTGTAAATCTTTCTGAAGAGCAGCCTCTAAACATATAAAGTACAGTTCTTCTTTTCCTTTAAAGTGTGCGTAAATCGATGGTTTTTTAATCCCGACTTCTTGAGCAATATTTGCTAATGAAGTTCCTTCGTAGCCGTAGCGTGCGAAATGAGAAAGTGCTACAGCTTTAATGCGGTTTGCTGTCATTTTCATCCCCTACCTACCGTTCGTTAGGTTCATTATATGAGATAAAAAATACAAAGTCAATAGGTGAAGAGCTGAAAAAGAGCGCTATAGTTAACGCTCCTGTTCAGACTGTTTTCCGTTCGATTAAATGGAATGGAAGTTCTTCTGAGTTCCCGGTTATTTGTTCGTCTTGCATCTGTTTATGGAATAAGGTAAAAGCACGCGATCCCATTGTAAGACCAGGGTGTTCAATAGTCGAAATTTCTAAAGCCTTTGAAATTTCATGGTTATCGAATCCTAAAATAGCGAGATCTTCGGGGACGCGAATACCATGTTTTCTAGCCTCGGTTAATAAACCGGTCGCAACTTGATCATTTGCGGTGAAAATAGCGGTTGGACGGTCTTTCATATTTAAAATACGATGGAGTACTTGTGCGCCGTCTTGCATTGTATAGCATTGATGAAAAATCCAATCAGGGTGTACTGTGATACCTTCGTTACGAAGTGTATCAGCAAACGCCTTTTCACGCTCCATAGAATTTACACTTGTTTTTCTTGCTAAACAGATCCCAATTTTTTTATGGCCCTTGCTTAGTAAATATGTAGTGCCGAGACGGAAGCCTTCATAATGATCTACATAGACAGATGAAATGAGGGGATGGTTCATTTTTTCACATGAAATAATAGGGGCAAATTTTGCGAAAGGTTCAATTTGTTCCCAAGAACTCGTTCGAGAGCAAATAATCATCCCATCGAATTGTTTCATTTTCATCATTTCAAGAACACGAATTTCTTCAATGCTATCGTAATTTGTTTGACATAAATTAATGTGGTATCCAGCTGCTAACGCTTCGTTTCCGATTCCTTCAATAATGGTACTGAAGTAAGGAACATTAATGAAAGGGAGCATAACCCCGATTGTATATGTTTTCCCTTTTATTAAATGGATAGCATTTATATTTTTTGCATAGTTTAATTCTTCAACAGCATCTAAAACACGTTTCCGCTTTTCTTCTTTTACGTAAGGGTGATTATTAAGGACGCGAGAAACGGTTGATATAGATACACCAGCAGTTTTTGCAATTTGTTTTATATTGGCCATATGTATCACCTCTGTCCTTTATTATAAGGGGAAAATAATAAGAAAGAAAAAATCTTGACCTGAAAAGCTTTTCACAATCTATGTTATAAATAAGGCTTCTTTTTATTCGCGTAACCATTTCATTTGGGCGTTAGAATAGAGAGGTCTTTTTGTTTTGTTTAAAAACAGTTTTGTCAAAATGTGTGAGAATAACGAGGAAATTTTTCAAAGGTGGAGTGTGACATTCAGGCGAATATGAACAACATATAAACGCTTCGTTCGTTAAGAGAGCGGTATGAAAGGGCGGAAACAAATTGAAAAAAAGCATCATTTGTTTCGTGTTTTCTAGTGTATTACTTAGCTCATGTTCATTTCAGCAAACGATGCAAGAAGAAAAAAACTTTGTGGGAACAACAGGCGGGGCTATGGATCGGGTTACGGATCCTATTCCGCTAAAGGAGCTCCCAAAATATTTTCCAGTGAAGTTTAAAGTTCCGACGTTTTTACCGTACGATATTACGAGTGATGTGAAGGGGGAAGTAAGGACGATTGGAAAAAAGAACGTTGTCTTAACGATTAAATATAAGCAGCAGGAGCAAGGTAGGCATCAGTATATTGAGTTAAATATTGCGAATTTCTCTTATAGTTTTCCATATTTTGTGGAAGAGAAGCAATTTCAAGAGCAAATGAAATTGAATAATGGCGCATCCGCTTATTTTAAAAATAAGGATGACTTTGAACGAGGAGACGAGTTTGCTACGCTTATATGGAAAGAGAAGGGAAATGAATATCAGCTACTGTATCGTAATGTAGAAGAGAATGATACAGATGTAATTAAGCAAAATTTATTATACATTGCGAACAAAATGGAATGAAAAAACTAGCTGTATTATGCAGCTAGTTTTTGTATGTTATTTCTTTTTTATTTTGCCTGTCCAAGATTTAAATCCACCTTTTAATTGGTAGAAATCTTTGTAGCCTTGCTTTTTTAAGTATTGAGCTGCACGACCTGTACGGAATCCGCTTTGGCAGTATAAGTAAACAGGTTGATCTTGACGCAGTTCTTTATGACGAAGGCGAATTTGTGATAACGGGATGTTACGTGCACCTAAAATGTGCCCTGCGTTATATTCGTCTGCTTCGCGAATATCGATAAGCTGTGCTTTACGGTAGCCAGCGCGAAATTCTTCTTCTGTAAGAGTTTTAATTAATTTTTTCTGATAGAAATACATCCATACAGTGTAGCCGATGAATGCTGCAATTGCGGCTAGTATAATAATCAAGTTTGTTGACACGATTCTATCGCTCCCTTTTTTCTTATCCTACTTTCAATATTATAATGCCCATATGTATTTATGCAACAGATTCATTTGTATATACGAAGAAATTTCGTATTCTTTCACAAATTTTGTCGAATTTGGTAGACTAGAGAATGTGAAAAATAATTGGTTATATGAGGTGCAGGATGGGAAAAGAAAAATGGTGTTATATTAACTCTGGTCAATGTTCACCGGCATTTAATATGGCGTTAGATGAATGTTTATTAAATTGGCAAAGTGAAAAGAAAATGCCACCAACAATTCGTTTTTATGAATGGGAAGTACCAACATTAACAGTTGGGTATTTCCAGCGTGTTGAAAAAGATATCAATATGGATGTAGTTAACGAAAAGAAATATGGATTCGTTCGTCGTCAAACAGGCGGCAGGGGTGTACTACATGACAAAGAATTAACGTACAGTGTTATTGTGTCTGAAGATCATCCGAATATGCCAAAGACAGTTACAGAGGCGTACCGCGTTATTTCGCAAGGCTTATTAGATGGTTTTAAGGCATTAGGATTAGAAGCGTATTATGCGGTTCCAAAAACAGAAGCGGATCGTGAAAATTTGAAAAATCCACGTTCAGGCGTATGCTTTGATGCACCATCTTGGTATGAAATTGTAGTGGAAGGAAGAAAAATCGCAGGTAGTGCTCAAACACGTCAAAAAGGTGTTATTTTACAGCATGGATCGATTCCGTTAGAAATAGATTTAGACGAATTATACGACCTATTTTTATTCCCAAACGAACGTGTAAAAGAGCGCATGAAAAACATGTTTTCTTCTAAAGCGGTAGCGATTAATGAATTAACAGACCGTACATTTACGATTGAACAGTTAATTAAAGCGTTTGAAGTTGGATTTGAAAAAGGGTTAGATATAGAGCTTGTTCCGTATGAATTAACGGAAGAACAGTTACATGAAGTTCAAACGGTAGCGAAAGAAAAGTATGAAAGTGATGAATGGAATTATAAAAAATAAGAGATGGCAATTGCCACCTCTTATTTTTTTATAGTAAATTAAGTACTTTTTCTACTTTGATTCCTTTATCTTGTAAAGAACGAAGGCGGTTTACAACGTCCATAATTTCTTTGTCGAATGTAACGCTAATACCTTGGCTTTGTAGCTCTTCTTTTAATCCTTCAATAGAATCATCTATGTCGATGCCAAGCTCGTAATCTTGACAAACTTCAATTGTCTTTTTCACAAGTTTAACATAATTTTCTTGTAGTTTTGTATTTGTTTCAGTCAAAGCAGGTTGCTTCGGTTTTGCAGGAGTAACCGGTGTTGTCTCTTGCTTTGTAACTGGAGTAGGTACTGTTTTTTTCACAGGTGCTGGAGTAGATATTTCTACAGCTGCTTCTACACTTACTGGCTTCGGTGTTTGTACCGGAGTAGGCTTAGGCGCTACAGGTGTTTCTACACGCGTAACAGGCTTTGGAGCAGGTGTAACTGCTTTTGGAGCTTCTACAACTACTTCTTTTTTCGGAGTAGCTTCTACAACTGTTTCTTCTTGCTCAGCAGCTTCTTTATTTTCTTTGCTCCACATAACGCGTTCAATTTCTAGAGAAACATTGTTTTTGTTCATCGCTGTTAATGTAACTTTACCAACCTCAGCGTTTCCAGTGAAATCAACAATTTTATAAATAACACTCTTGTTCCAATCCACGTTTCCGCTCAAAAATAATTCTTCGTTACATTTCGGCGTTAAGCCCTCGATTTTAATTTCTGCGTTTACACCGTTTTCACTATATACCATAATTAGCGAAGCATTTACATCTTCGTCTGCTAACATTAGTTCACGTACCATTTTGCCGGTGCGTACTTGCGTTTTCTTCTTAACTGACATCAAATTTCTCCTCTCAAAAATTCAGTAATATAAAAAAATCGTATAACGAAAAATAATTGCTCACGAAGATTTATGATACCGATAATAAAAGCATCACGTCAACAATTAACTTTAATTATTTTGCATTTTTCTTATTTTCTTTATGAAATTTTTCAATTTGTAAAATTAGACAGAAGAAAAACAGCCTTTTGAAGGGCTGTTAAAACGTGGAAAACTTTAGTGAGTGTTAATTTTTTAACGCTTCTCATACTAACGAGAGGAGGGAAGCGTATGAAACCATTTATGCCAAAACTCGTTTACTTTGAACCGAAGGCGCTTGAATATCCGCTTGGAAAAGAGCTGTATGAGAAGTTTACGAAGATGGGATTAGAAATTCGTGAAACGACATCCCATAATCAAATTAGAAATTTACCAGGTGAAAATGATCTGCAAAAGTATCGAAATGCAAAAGCAACGCTTGTCGTTGGGGTGAGGAAGACATTAAAGTTTGATACGTCAAAACCGTCAGCTGAATATGCAATTCCGCTTGCAACAGGATGTATGGGACATTGTCATTATTGTTATTTGCAAACGACACTTGGGAGTAAGCCTTACGTTCGCGTGTATGTTAATCTTGATGAGATATTTGAGAAGGCAAAGCAATATATGGATGAAAGAGCACCTGAAATAACAAGGTTTGAAGCTGCTTGTACATCAGATATCGTTGGAATTGATCATTTAACACATGCATTAAAGCGGGCGATCGAATTCATTGGAGAAAGTGAGCATGGGCGTTTACGTTTCGTTACGAAATATTCGCATGTTAATCATTTGTTAGATGCAAAACATAATGGGAAAACCCGTTTTCGATTTAGTATTAATTCACGGTATGTGATTAAAAATTTTGAGCCAGGGACATCACCGTTTGAAGAAAGAATTGAAGCTGCTCGTAAAGTAGCAGGCGCGGGTTATCCACTTGGCTTTATAGTTGCGCCACTTTATATGCATGAAGGATGGGAAGAAGGATATCGTGAACTATTTGAGCGGCTGTACAATGCACTAAAAGATTTGTCGATACCGAATTTAACATTTGAATTAATTCAACATCGCTTTACAAAACCAGCAAAAAAGGTCATCCAAGAGCGTTATCCAAATACGAAGCTTGAAATGGATGAAGAAAAGCGCAAATATAAATGGGGACGATATGGCATTGGAAAATATGTATACAAAAAAGATGATGCGGCAGTATTGGAAGAAACAATTCGAGGATATATTCAACACTTTTTTTCTAATGCAGAAATTCAATATTTTACATGAAAGGAACTTGTATTTGAATGCGGGTTCTTTTCTCTTTTGTAGATTTGGGCTCGTTTTCACCTTGTCACGTTATTCTTTCTGGTGTATCATTTTATTGATTGCTTCGTACGGAATAAGCAAAATGAAATTGGATGGAGGAAACCGATGCCTACCCCTAGTATGGAAGATTATATTGAACAAATTTATTTGTTGATTGATGAAAAGGGTTATGCCCGCGTATCTGATATTGCTGAAGCGCTTAGTGTACATCCATCCTCTGTAACAAAAATGGTGCAAAAATTAGACAAAGATGAATATCTAATTTATGAAAAATATAGAGGGCTTGTATTAACATCAAAAGGTAAAAAGATCGGAGAACGTCTCGTATATCGTCATGACTTGCTAGAGCAATTTATGCGTATTATCGGTGTGGATGAAAGTAAGATTTACAATGATGTAGAAGGAATTGAACATCATTTAAGTTGGGAAGCAATTGACCGCATTGGTGATTTAGTACAATACTTTGAACAAGATGAAGTTCGAGTAGACACACTTCGTGGTGTTCAAAAGGCAAATGAAGAGAAAAGTAATTAAGGGGAACGTATGGCGTTTCCTTTTTTATTTCTATCGAAAAGGACGGGAGAATGATGAAAGCAATTATTTTTGATTTTGATGGATTAATTGTGGACACAGAAACAATATGGTTTCACTCTTTCAGAGACGCTGTTCGTGAGTACGGTGGAGAGTTACCTTTAGATGAATTTGCAAAATGTATTGGAACGACAGATGATGTACTTTATGCATATTTAAAAGAGCAGTTAAAAGAGAAGTTTAATAAGCGAGCATTAAAAGAAAAAGTGACTACTTTACATAAAGAGAAAATGAAAATACCAAAAGCGCGCGATGGGGTAAAAGAATATTTAGAAGAAGCGAAGGAAATGGGATTGAAAATCGCATTAGCTTCTAGTTCGTCTAGAGAATGGGTTATGCGTTTTTTAGAAGAGCTACAGATTCGAGGTTATTTTGAAGTAATTAAAACGAGAGAAGATGTTGAGAAGGTAAAACCAGATCCAGCGCTTTATCGAATTGCGATAGAAGATTTAGGCATTGAACCGTCTGAAGCTGCTGTATTTGAAGATTCGTTAAATGGATTGAAAGCAGCGATTGCAGCAGGGTTAAAATGCGTCGTTGTGCCTAATGATGTGACAAGAAATTTACAATTTGAAAACCATCACCTTCGTATCGAAAGTATGAAAGAAAAAAGTTTGAAAGAAGTACTTCAACATATAAAGTGAAAATTTGATTAGTCTGGGTTTTTCTCAGCCATATTAAAAAACAAAAAGAAAGACCGTATTTCCTAAAAGGAAGCACGGTCTTTCTTTTTGTTTTTCTTACCTTCAATGACAGTTAAATGAGATTGTTTTCTTTTTCGTTTTAAAGTGGAAGAATTCCCTTTTTTACTCTTGTCATTAGAAGCATTTGACTTAAAGAAAGAATTGCTTAGGGGTGCTACATTTTGTTTCCCATGTTTGCGGTTCGATTGTTTTGCAGCGCGCTTATATGAGCTTTGCGAATTTGCAGAACCACTGGAATTTGTAAACATCTTGTATAGCAAGTAAAAGATACCGACAACAAGTAACATGTACCCGATATTTCTTAATACACCCATTGGATTTGTAATTACAGATGAAACAAGGCCGAATATTGCTAATCCGATAATAAGCACAAATATAGCGAAAGTAAACGAACGACCATTCATAAGGAACACCTCCTAAAAACATATATTAAAATTAGTATATTAACGATGAGGAGAGGAGTTGAACACCATTTTAAAATAATTATTGCTTGTTTTCTAAACGTAATAATTCTTCAAAAGATGCAATGGCTACTTCCACTTGATCATCTGTCGGTTCTTTCGTTGTTAATAGTTGCAGCCATAATCCAGGATATCCAAGTACGCGTAATACAGGAATATCTCGTAATCGATTCGTAAATTGCAATACTTCAAACGAAATACCAAGTACGACTGGAATTAATAAAATTCGGTTGATAACTCGTGCCCAAAGTGGATCTGTAGGAACGAGGAAATAAACAAACATTCCAATAATGACTGTAAATATAATAAAGCTACTACCACAGCGATAATGGAGGCGAGTTTGTTTTTGAACATTTTCTACAGTCAGTGAAAGATTATTTTCATAAGCATTGATTACTTTATGCTCTGCACCATGGTACTGAAATACCCGCTTAATAAGAGGAGTTAAAGAAATAAAGTATATATAGCTCAATAATAGCATGAGCTTAATGACACTTTCGACAATGATTTGCCCTGTATGAGATGGGAAAACCGGTCTCGTTAATTCAGCTAATAGTGCAGGAACTGCTGTGAAAATGACTTTACCGAATATGAACGATAAAACGCCAACTGCTGCAACTCCTAATACCATCGTTAATTTTGATTGATCTTCTTTTTTATTCTCAAGTTCTTCATCTTCTTCTGGGTGGACATCAAATCGTTCTGAAGCAAAGTTTAAATGTTTTGCTCCATTCGCGCTTGCATCCACAATAGCGGCAATTCCTCGTAAAATGGGAATCTTCTTTAGGATAGATAATGCTTTATTACGAACGCGTGGTAATCGATAAAATTCAATCGATTTATCTTTACGACGAACCGCTGTAACAGTATATTCTCTACCGCCAAACATAACTCCTTCTATGACTGCTTGCCCGCCATATATTTGCTTTGACTCTTCTGCCATGTTAACACCAACCTGTATTTGTTTCTCTCTTATGTAGAAAAAGAGGCAATTGTCATACTGGGTTCTGTCATCTTGAAATAAGACAATCACCGAGTTTCCTTTATTTTATCGACAAATACAAGTGGATGACAAGAAAAAATGTTACGAGAGTCGGACATTTCTTATTCTTTTTATAGACAAATTTCGCAGTATTTAAACATGCTTCAAAATAGTTTCGGGCATACTATTGAGCGGAGGTGTCAATGTGAATCAAGAACAATTAGGATCAAGGAATTTTGTACAAATTGGTTTGTTTGGTGGAATCTTTTGGGGAGGGATATGGTATTTCCTTCATATATTTTCATTCACGGAAGCGGGACCGAATTATTTCCTTTTACCATTTGCATTTGGAAGTTGGAAAGAAGGGGTATGGGGCAATGTGTCAGGGATTGTTTGTATGGGACTTCTTTCGATTTTAATTGCCTTTTTGTATAAAGCATTTTTTGCAAAGTTTGAAGGGGTTGTTTCAGGGGTGATTTATGGTCTGTTTTGGTGGGCATTACTATTTTTCGGGATGGGGTTAATAGCGCCTACTATTAAAAGTGCGTTCAATTTGCCGAAAGAAACGATTGTGACGACAATATGTATTTTTATATTGTATGGTGTGTTTATTGCATATTCCGTTTCGTACGCAGTGAATAGTAATAAAGCTGAGCAAGAAGGGGACGAGAAGACAAACTATTCAAATAAGTAATTCGTGTGGTAAAATGTCGTATAGACATTCTTTAATATTAAGGAGTTTTAAGAAAATGAAAAAGTTACTCCTCGTAAACGGTCCGAACCTAAATCGCCTTGGTGTCAGAGAGGTAAATGTATACGGAAAAGGAACGTTAGCGACGCTTGAAACAGATATGAAACAAGAAGCAGAGAAAATGGGAGTGGAGTTAGAATGTTTCCAATCGAATCATGAAGGTGCGATCATCGATCGTATTCATGAGGCTGAAGATATATACGAAGGGATCATTTTAAATCCTGGAGCATTTACGCATTATAGCTATGCGATTCGGGATGCAATTGCGAGCGTTTCGATTCCTGTTATTGAAGTACATATTTCTAACATTCACCAGCGTGAGTCGTTCCGTCATGAATCTGTAACAGCGGCTGTTTGTGCGGGACAAATTGTTGGATTTGGTTTTTATGGCTATAAGCTAGCGTTATTTGCATTAATGGAGAAATTGAGGGAGGCATAAAGTAATGGAGAAGATCGAGAGATTAAGAAGTGCGTTTGATGAGGCTGGTATTGACGGTATTTTGTTAACAAATGAACATAGTCGTAGATATATGGCTAACTTCACAGGAACAGCTGGTGTTGTACTAATTTCAAAAGAGCGTGCGCTATTTATTACTGATTTCCGTTATGTAGAGCAAGCTAGTAAGCAAGCGGTTGGATATGAAATCGTGCAGCATACAGGATTAATTCTTGATGAAGTGGCGAAACAAGTAAAAGAACTTGGAATTCAAAAGTTAGGATTTGAGCAAGATACTCTTACATATAGCTCTTACGTAACACATAATGAAGCGATTGAAGCTGAATTTATCCCAACTTCTGGGCTTGTAGAAAAGTTACGCTTGATAAAGACTGATTCAGAGATTAAGATATTAAAGGAAGCTGCACAGATTGCAGATGCTGCCTTTGAGCATATTCTATCATTCATTCGCCCGGGAGTATCTGAAATTGAAGTGTCAAATGAACTTGAATTTTTCATGAGAAAACAAGGAGCAACATCTTCTTCGTTTGATATTATCGTTGCTTCAGGTCTTCGTTCGGCATTACCGCACGGCGTGGCATCTGAAAAAGTGATAGAAACAGGAGATTTCGTTACATTAGACTTCGGCGCTTATTACAAAGGATATTGCTCTGATATTACTCGTACGATTGCAGTCGGTGAACCATCTGATAAATTAAAAGAAATTTATAATATCGTTTTAGAAGCACAACTACGTGGTGTGAATGGTATTAAAGCTGGTTTAACAGGCCGCGAGGCTGATGCATTAACGCGTGATTACATAACGGAAAAAGGATACGGTGAATACTTCGGGCACTCTACTGGTCATGGAATCGGTCTTGAAATCCATGAAGCACCAGGTTTAGCGTTCCGTTCTGATACAGTACTTGAACCAGGTATGGCTGTAACAGTAGAACCAGGTATTTATATTCCGGGTATTGGCGGCGTACGTATTGAAGATGATATTATTGTAACAAGTGAAGGTAATGAAGTAATTACGAAATCACCAAAAGAACTTATTATTTTGTAATACACAGGAGGATTTTTTTACATGATTTCAGTAAACGATTTTCGTACAGGTTTAACAATTTCAGTGGATAATGCCCTTTGGCAAGTACTTGATTTCCAACACGTAAAGCCAGGTAAAGGTGCTGCTTTCGTTCGTTCAAAACTACGTAACATTCGCACAGGATCTGTTCAAGAGAAAACATTCCGTGCAGGTGAGAAAGTAGAAAAAGCACATATCGAAAACCGTCGTATGCAATACTTATACGCGAGCGGTGAGGCTCACGTATTTATGGATAACGGAACTTATGAGCAAATCGAACTTGGTGAAAACCAAATCGAGCGCGAGCTTAAATTCCTAAAAGAAAACATGGAAGTAGCAATTATGACATACCAAGGCGAAGTACTTGGTGTTGAACTTCCGAACACAGTTGAATTAAAAGTGTCAGAAACAGAGCCTGGTATTAAAGGTGACACAGCTTCTAACGTAACAAAACCAGCTACATTAGAAACTGGTCTTGTTGTACAAGTACCAATCTTCATTAACGAAGGCGAAATGCTTATCATCAACACTGGTGAAGGTAAATACGTATCTCGTGCATAGTAGAAAAGCACTCGTGATCATCACGAGTGCTTTTTTTTATAAGAAATAGGGCAGGTAGTAAATCGCAGTTATAACAAAACTAACTAAGACAAGTGAAAGAGTCCCCATAATATATGGAGTCAAAACAATTTGAAATGGTTTTATTTCACCAGTCTCAACGCCAGTTAATGTCTTACTTACTGCGTGATCCATAATGTTGTTTCTATGATTACTCATGATAATGAACCATGTGATGGCAAATATGGCTAAACTGCCAAGGAAAAAGGTCTCCATAAATGACCAACTGACTATTTTTGAAAAAAGATAAATAAGGGCTAATTCTACTACAATTGTTAAACTAATTTTCAATGCTTTCATATTTTCCCCCCTCATTTTGAACTTTCAACCAATTTAAAAATTTCTCGCGGGATACAACATGCAGTATGCAAGATGATTTTACTTCCTTTTCTAAAGCAGTATGTTCATCAGGAAAGTTATCTTCCACATGCAATGAAATATAAGGTAGTTTCTCTTGTGCTTTTAAAGAACGAATGTTAGTTGTTTTAGCACCAGCGAATACGTATGTAAGTTGCAAGTCTAAAAAGGCGATTTTAAAGATTTCTTTTTTAGCAGCCTCGTTATAGCCTTTTCCCCAGTAAGGATGGCCAAGCCAACTGCCAATGTGAGATTTCTTTTTCTCATAATTAATATGCTTAAGCGTGGTGAGACCAATTATTTCATTTTTTTCATTTAGGATCACTCTAGATAAGGAGTGTTTTTTTCGTTCCTCTTCTAGTGTAAATAAAATGAATGCTTTTGTATCTTCGAGTTTTTCTACTTTTATTCCTAGCGCGTTTTTTACATGTGGATTACTTGATAGTTTGAAAATCACATCTGCATATTGTAAATCGAGTGGTAATAAAGTAACTTGCTGCATCGTCTATCCTCCTTTTCATTAAATATACCATAAAATCCCACATCATTAATAAGAATATTCAGAAATATATAGGGTGGTATAGAAAATTATGTTTTTACTTCTGAAATAGACAACCTGTGCATATGGTTGTACAAATATATTCTTTTTGGGATGCAGAATTAGTAACCGTTACGGGAGAAGGTGGGAGAATGAAACAGTGGCTAGCGGCAATGGAAACATCCGTGCTTGTAATGGGAGCACTTCGGTTGTTTTCAGGAAGCGCGGAAATATTTGCTGCTTTGCTTATGCTGTACGTGAATGATGCGAAGAAAGCATTGTTTATAAATGGTATGTTGGCGTTTGTTGGACCGACCGTATTGATTTTAACAATGACAGTTGGTATAGCGAGTGTGGCAAGTGAGATTTCCTTCTTGAAACTCTTTTTTCTAGCACTTGGAATCGGCTGTATTTTTATCGCGTTGTTGAAATAAGTAAGCCAGGTATAGTGGGGAGAAGCATATGAAAGAAGTATTAGAAGTTTTACCGAAAACGATGAAACAGTTAGTGGAAGGTTGTAAGCAATACGATACTTTAGAGGAAATTCGTGTTCGAATTGGAAGACCGCTAGAGTGTATTGCGCATGGAGAAGTGTTTTTTTATGACTATATTGCTACAGCAGAAGATGCTATTTACTTATTGAATAAGTTAAGTCAATTCTCAATTTATACGATGGAAGAGGAATTGAAACGCGGATATGTGACACTTCGAGGGGGACATAGAATTGGGCTAGCTGGAAAAGTCATTACAGAAAAAAGCGCAGTGAAAATGATTCGTGATGTCTCTTCATTTAATATTCGTATTGCCCGTCAAAAAATAGGAATTGCAGAGCCACTTTTGCCATATTTGTATGAATCAAGGTGGTTAAACACGATGGTAATTGGACCACCACAAACAGGAAAAACAACACTTTTAAGAGATGTGGCACGCTGCATGAGTCAAGGTGTAAGTGCTTCGCAAATTCCTTCTTGTAAAGTGGGGATTGTTGATGAACGGTCAGAAATTGCTGGCTGTGTGAAAGGAATCCCGCAATATGATTTTGGCACACGAGTAGATGTGTTAGACGCTTGTCCAAAAGCTGAAGGAATGATGATGATGATTCGTTCTATGAGTCCAGATATTTTAATCGTAGATGAAATTGGGCGTAAAGAAGATAGTGAAGCGATTATGGAGGCAGTGCACGCGGGGGTGCAGCTTTTCATAAGTGCACACGGATTTTCCTATGATGATGTTGTGAAACGGCCATCGCTAAAGGCGGTGCTGGAGCTTGGCATATTTGATAGGTTTGTGGAGTTATCAAAAGCGAGAGGCCCAGGAACAGTTATGCAAGTGAAAGATAGATACGGAAAACCAGTATTACCTCATAGAAAGGCGCAAGGCGTATGGTGAAAATATTTGGTGCGGTATTAATAGTTGCTGTCAGTACCTTTTTCGGGTTTTCATATGCTAAAAGATACAGTGAGAGACCACGGCAACTTAGATTATTAAAATCGGCACTTCAATCACTAGAAGCAGAAATTATGTATGGACACACACCTTTATCTGAAGCTGCTGAGCGATTAGTAAAACAAATGCCGAAGCCACTGAATTGGATATTTCAAAGTTTCGCCAAAAAATTAGAAAGCGGGGAACAAACAGTAAGAGAAGCTTGGATAGATAGTTTGAAAGAGAACTGGAAATTAACCGCATTTCAACAAACCGAGTATGAAATACTGCAACAATTTGGTGAAACGCTCGGGCAACATGACCGCGACTCCCAACAAAAGCATATTCGTTTATGTATTACACATTTGGAGAGAGAAGAAGGAGAAGCGAAAGCATTACAACTGCAATACGAAAAAATGATTAAGAGTTTAGGGGTACTAGCAGGGCTACTTATCGTAATTTTACTGCTATAGGAGGGAGAAAGGCGATGTCCATTGATGTTGGATTAATATTTCAAATCGCCGGAATCGGCATTGTTTTAGCTTTCATTCATACTGTATTAAAAGAATTAAAGCGAGAGGATATTGCAAATTGGGTTATCCTTGTCGGTTTTGTCGTTATTTTATTTCATGTTGCATTTTTAATTAATACGCTGTTCGACAAGATTAAAAGTGTCTTTCTCTTCCAGTAAAGGAGGCGGTTCGAATCGAAATTATACAAATTGTCGGATTAGGCCTCGTTGCTACGTTTTTAGCAGCTATTTTAAATCAACATAAATCTAGCATTACATCGTTATTTATTGTGTTCGTAGGTAGTGTGATGTTTCTTCTTTTAATCGATCAAATTCACTCTATTTTACAAATGATTGAGAGAGTGGCGAGTGAAGCGAAAGTTAGCAACGTATATGTAGAAACGTTATTGAAAATTATTGGGATTGCTTATATAGCTGAGTTTGGAGCGCAAATTACAAAAGATGCTGGTCAAGGTGCAATCGCTTCGAAAATTGAATTAGCTGGAAAAATCTTAATTCTCGTTATGGCAATTCCTATTTTGACGGTTGTAATTGAAACTATTCTCGGATTTTTACCGACGGGATAAGGGGGAGTGAATGTTGAGGAGGTTTGGAGCTAAGCTGCTATTTGCTTGCTTCCTTTTCTTTTCTTTACCGGTTGTTGTACAAGCTTCTCCTGTAGAAACAAACGTCGTCGATCAACAATTGGATAAGCTCGGAATTGAAGATGTGAAGCAATTTTGGGACGGGCTAGTTACGAAATATGGAGGCTACTTACCAGAGAGCCAAAAAGGAAGCTTTATGGAATTTGTAAAGGGAGAAAAAGAATTCTCTATAAAAGAGTGGATGATAGGTTTATTAAAATATTTATTTCACGAGCTTGTTGCAAATGGAAAACTACTTGGAACGCTCATTATGCTTACAATTTTTAGTGCACTGTTGCAATCGCTGCAATCTTCCTTTTCAAAGAGCAGCGTAAGTAAAATTGCTGATGCAGTTGTATATATGGTACTTATTATTTTCGCTTTAAATAGTTTTTATGTCGTCATGACATATGCAAGAGAAACGATACAAACAATGGTAGATTTCATACTAGCTCTATTACCAATTTTACTTGCCCTCATAGCAACTGGGGGCGGTGTTGTATCTGTATCGTTCTTTCATCCGATTATCATTTTCTTGATGAATACGAGTGGGCTTCTTATGAATTATATCGTTCTACCACTTTTATTACTTGCAACGATATTAAGTATTGTAAGTACGATGAGTGATCAATATAAAGTTACGAAATTGTCCAAGCTTCTGCAAAACGTTAGCGTTGGGATTATCGGCATCTTTTTAACGATTTTTTTAGGTGTATTATCTGTACAAGGAACAGCGACAGCTGTTGCTGATGGAATAGCTGTGAAAACTGCTAAGTTTGTAACAGGGAATTTTATTCCAGTAGTCGGAAGGATGTTTACAGAGGCGGCAGATACTGTTATTAGCGCATCAGGATTATTAAAAAACACAGTCGGAATTATGGGGCTCGTCATTTTATGCTTAATTGTCGCTTTTCCAGCGATTCAAATTTTTTGTATCGCATTTATTTATAAATTCGCAGCAGCAGTATTACAGCCAGTTGGCGGCGGAGCAATTATTCAATGTTTAGATATCATTGGACGAAGCATCACTTACGTATTTGCTTGCTTAGCTATCGTATCATTTATGTTCTTTTTAAGTATCACAATTATTATTGCTGCCGGGAACATTACACTTATGATGCGGTAGGAGGTGAAGAGTATGCAATTTGTTACAGAATGGATTAGAAATATTATCGTTTTTTTACTCTTAGCGACAATGCTTCATCTTATTCTTCCAAATTCGAACTTACAAAAGTACGTTAAATTCGTCGTAAGTCTATTATTAATTGTATTAATTTTAACGCCTCTTTTTAAACTGTTGCAAACAGATGTAAATGAAGTAATCGCAAATTTTAATGAAGAAAAGTACGTAGCAGATGGATCTGTAAAAAATTCAATAGATTCGAAGAAAAAAGAAATACAAGCTCTAACACGTGCATATAGTTTAGAAGAGATGGCTACCAAAATGAAAAAAGAAGTAGGAAAAGAATTCGAGAAAAAATATGGTATGACAGTCTCTGAAATACAAATAGTCGCAGCGGAAAGTGCAGAAGAAGTAAAATCAGCAAAAGATATTCAATCCGTTGTTGTGACGCTGAAAGAAAAAGAACGTAATAAAAATGACGCAATCGAAACAGTAAAGCCGATTGAAATTAACACGAAAGAGCCTCCAAAAAAAGTAAAAGAAACGAATGTAGAAATGAAAGATTTCTTTTCAAGCAGGTGGCAACTAGAGAATAAACAAATCCAAGTTCAAATGGAAGGGGGACAGGTAGAGTAAATGGACAATAAAGATAAAAATTCGAAGTTCTCATTTTTTCGAAACTTATTGAATGGGGATGAAAAAGAAAGCAATGAGAAGGGGAAAAAGGTAACACCTAAGTTTTTACTTGTCCTACTCATACTTGGGATTTTGCTTATGTTTTCTAGTAATTTCTTTGCGGGTAAAAAAGAAGAAGTACCTGTATTTAAAGAACAAAAAACTCAAAATCAAGAAAAAGACGTACCAACTTTCGGGCAAAAAAGTAACGATAGTATGTCGAATGTAGAAAAATATGAAAAAGCGTATGAACAAGAATTAAAAGCAGCTTTAGAAGAAATAGCAGGAGTAAAAGAGGTAACGATTAAAGTGAATTTAGATTCATCTGAAGAAAAAATATTAGAAAAAAATACAGTGAAACGCTCACAAACAACAGGTGAAACAGATAAAGCAGGCGGTAAGAGGGAAGTAGAGGACGAGTCACTTGATGAAAAGACCGTCATTATACGTGAAGGTGATAAAGAAACTCCTATTGTTTTACGAACAGAGAAACCGAAAGTACGAGGTGTTCTTGTCGTAGCAAAGGGAGTGGATAATATACAAATAAAAGCAATGGTAAAAGAAGCTGTGATACGGCTGCTAGATGTACCAGCCCATCGCGTTTCAGTGTCACCGAAAAATTGATAGGGAGGAAATAAAGTGTTAAAAAAACAAACGGTTTGGTTATTAACGATGTTAAGTTTAGTTGTTGTACTATCTGTTTATTATGTAACAACTCCTGACAAAATGAATACAGCGGCACCAACAACAGGTGAAAAAATTGGGCAAGAAAAGCAAGGTACTGACAAAGCAGTAACAAACGAAACACCAAATAAAGAAACAACAAAAGAATCTCCAAACAAAGAAAATACAAGTAAGGAAACAACAAATAAAGAAAATGCTAAAAAAGAAACAGAGAAAAAAGAAACAAGTAAAAAAGAGGCTAATGTATCAATTCAATCAAGCGATGAGAATTTCACAGCTTTACGTATGCAAATGGAAGATCAGCGTAGTGCTGAAAAAGAAAAATTACAAAATGTAATAAAATCATCTAACGCTACAGCGGAAGAAAGAAGTAAGGCAAAAGATGGTATGGATGCAATTGCTACAATGGAAACAAAAGAAGGTTTACTTGAAACAGTTATTAAAGCTCAAGGTGGATATAAAGATGCCCTTGTAAGAGCAGATGGAACAGACATTAGAGTAACTGTTAAAGCGGCAAAGCATTCACAAAAAGAAGCGAATAAAATTATTCAGCTTGTAAGAAGTGAAGGCGGCTCAAAAAATGTAGGAGTAAAATTTGATCCGGCAACAAAATAAAGTGAAACTTTAATCTGTGGAGATTTTCTTAAACCAGTTAGATAAATAGAATAATAGAAAAAGCTATCGCTTTCGATAGCTTTTTTCTATTTCGTCTTTGTAGTTGTTTTTATTATGTTCAACTCGGAACGGAGAAATACGCTGTGAGTAAAAGATTAACGGTTCATGGTAATGATGATTGCTTTTCCCAGATTTGACGTGGATGAAGAGAACGAATGCCCAGACCATTACGGCAGGTAAGAAAAGAATGAGCCATATCATATGTCCACACCTCGATACAATATATTTTCTACACTTTGAACATACTATTTTTATATGAAGGAAGGATGAACGGTGTGTAAACAAAAAAATAATATTTGGTAAAAATATATTATTGACCATAGATGAGGGAAAGAGTGGGGAGGGAATTGTAAGTTTACTATGTAGTGTTTTGAAAAAGTAAGGAATGTTTTTTAGGAAGTGGTCTTGCCAATTTTGTGTGAAACTTGGTATTATTACTAGGTGTTAATTTTTTAGTGGAATAATATTTTTACAGGAGTTTCGATTTATTATAAAGAAAAATAAATTGGAATGTTTAAAAAATTTATCGTAAGATAGGAATAGTAAATATTTCTATTAGTAAATGAAATAAATTTTCTAATAGAATACATCGTATTTTTACAGGCAATCTAGTTTTAGTACCTGTAAAAACGGGACAAACAAGAGTATGGGAGTGGATTTTACATGTTTAAAATTCAAGAAGTTCGTGAATTAATTAAATTAATTGATAGCTCTAATATTGATGAATTTGAATACAAAAAAGACGGTACAACAATTAAAATGAAAAAGCGTGGGAATGAAGTTGTTGCGATGCAAGCACCTGTAGCAAAACAAGCTATGCAACCAGTAGCACCTGTTGAAGTTGAAACAACAGTAGCGGCAGCACAAGTAGAAGCGCCAAAACAAGAAGAGAAGAAAGCTGTTCAAAATGAAAACCTACATAAAATTACATCACCGATGGTAGGTACATTTTATGCTTCATCTTCACCTGATACACCTGCATACGTAAGTGTTGGAGACAAAGTATCGAAAGATTCTATCGTATGTATTGTTGAGGCTATGAAGTTATTTAACGAGATTGACGCTGATGTAGAAGGCGAAATCGTTGAGATTCTTGTTAATAACGGACAGCTTGTTGAGTATGGACAACCGCTATTTCTTGTAAAAGCGTAATAAGGGAGTCTTTGTGATGATAAAAAAAGTATTAATAGCCAATCGTGGGGAAATTGCTGTACGAATTATTCGTGCTTGTAAAGAAATGGATATTGAAACAGTTGCAATTTATTCAGAAGCAGATAAAGAGTCACTTCACGTACAGATTGCAGATGAGGCGTATTGTGTAGGACCAACGGTTTCAAAAGAAAGCTATTTAAATTTGACGAACATTATTAGCGTTGCGAAGTTAACGGGCTGCGATGCAATTCATCCGGGATACGGATTTTTAGCAGAGAATGCAGATTTTGCTGAACTATGCCGTGAGTGTAACTTGATTTTTATCGGTCCAAGCCCAGAAGCTATCTCAAAGATGGGCACAAAAGACGTTGCTCGTGATACAATGAAAGAAGCAGGGGTTCCGATTGTACCAGGTTCACAAGGGATTATTAAAAATACCGAAGAAGCGATCGAGCTTGCTAAGCAAATTGGATATCCAGTTATTATTAAAGCGACTGCAGGTGGCGGCGGAAAAGGTATTCGTGTTGCGCGCCATGAAGAAGAGTTAGTTAAAGGAATTCAAATTACACAGCAAGAAGCTAGTACCGCTTTTGGGAACCCTGGTGTATACTTAGAAAAGTACGTTGAAGATTTCCGCCATGTTGAGATTCAAATAATGGCAGATACACACGGAAATGCCATTCATTTAGGAGAGCGTGATTGTACAATTCAGCGCCGTTTGCAAAAACTATTAGAAGAAAGCCCATCACCTGCACTGGATGAAAATATTCGTAAGCAGATGGGTGAAGCAGCAGTTAAAGCGGCGGTAGCGGTTGATTATACAGGTGCTGGTACGGTTGAGTTTATTTATGAATATAAAACGAAAAGCTTTTATTTCATGGAGATGAATACGAGAATTCAAGTTGAGCATCCAGTTACTGAAATGGTAACAGGGATGGATTTAATTAAAGAACAAATTCTTGTTGCTTCTGGAGAAAAGTTATCGTTACAGCAAGAAGAAGTACAATTTAATGGTTGGGCAATTGAATGTCGAATTAATGCGGAAAACCCTGCCAAAAAATTCATGCCATCTCCAGGTAAAGTAGAAATGTACTTGCCACCAGGCGGATTTGGTATTCGCGTCGATTCAGCTGTATATCCGGGATATTCAATCCCACCTTTCTATGATTCGATGGTCGCTAAATTAATTGTTCACGGAAAAACACGTGAAGAAGCAATTGCAAAAATGAAGCGAGCGCTTAGTGAATTTGTCATTGAAGGCGTACATACAACAATCCCGTTCCATTTGCAATTGCTAGATCATCCTGATTTTGTAAAAGGTGAGTTTAATACGAAATTTTTGGAAGAGCATGAACTTGTGACGCAGTGATACATTAAAGGAGGTTTTTTTCATGGCTGAACATATGTTAGATATGGGTCAAGATACAACTCTTGGTAAAGTAGAAATTGCACCAGAAGTAATTGAAGTAATTGCAGGTATCGCAGCTGCTGAAGTAGAAGGTGTAGCGGCAATGCGTGGTAATTTTGCTACAGATGTTGTTGAGAAGTTAGGTAAGAAAAATCATGGTAAAGGTGTAAAGGTTGAATTAGCAAACGAAGATATTATCGTTGACCTTTATGTTGTAATGTATTTTGGCGTAGCAATTCCAGTTGTTGCACAAAAGATTCAAGACAATATTCGCCAAGCACTCTTTACAATGACAGGACTTGAGCCAAAAGAAGTGAATGTTCACATCGTTGGCGTAACATTCGAAACACAAAAAACAGAAATCGAACCAGTGTAAGAATGAAAAAGGTGCCTAGTAACATAGGCATCTTTTTTAACGTTTTATTTCTTCACAAATTACAACCCTCTAATTATTATACTATTTCAAAAAATGAGAAATAAAGAAGAAAATATTTCGTTTTACCAAAAAACGTACATTGTGATAAGATATGGAACTTGAAGTTAATCTTTTTATTATTTTTCAGCCTTGTAACCCGTGTGTGAAACGATAAATTGTGTTATTATCATTGTATTATAAGGTTGGAAAATCAATGAAAACTGTAAGAGTAAGTGAATTGACGGCTTATAAATTATAATAATATAACAAAGCATAAGGAAAGACTTGAAGCATAAAGGAGAGTTACAATGAAACGTAGGACGGCTAGAGAAAGAGCTATGCAAGCATTATATCAAATGGATATTACAGGTGAATTAGAACCGAAAGTAGCGGTGGAAAACACGCTAGATGAAGGTGAAGAAACAAATGAGTTTCTAGAATCACTTGTAGTAGGTTTTGTAGAAAATAAAGAAGCAATTGATGAAGCAATTCGTCAAAACTTAAAAAAGTGGAAGCTTGAGCGTATTAGTATTGTTGATCGCAGTATTTTACGTGTAGCTGTGTATGAAATGAAATACATGGAAGAAATTCCACACAACGTAACAATTAATGAGGCAATTGAAATTGCTAAAACATTTGGGGATGAGGAATCTCGTCGTTTTATTAACGGCGTTTTATCTAATATAAAAGATACACTGTAATTTCTTTAAGGGGGAATCTTAAAATGGTAGCAGTAATCATCAAAGGAAATGAAGTTGCGGAGAAAAAACGAGCACAATTACAAGAAGAAGTTGTGAAGTTGAAAGAGCAAGGGATTGTACCAGGATTAGCAGTTATTTTAGTTGGAGAAGATCCAGCATCTCGTTCTTATGTAAAAGGAAAAGAAAAGGGCTGTGAACAAGTAGGAATTTATTCAGAGCTAATTGAACTTCCTGAAACAATTACTGAGGAGCGTTTGCTTGCTGAAATCGATCGCTTAAATGGAGATGACCGCATTAATGGCATATTAGTGCAATTACCTTTACCAAAACATATTGAAGAAAAAGCTATCATTGAAAGAATTTCACCAGAAAAGGATGTAGATGGATTTCACCCAATCAGCGTGGGACGTATGATGACGGGACAAGATACATTCCTTCCATGTACACCACATGGCATTGTAGAATTAGTAAAAGAAACGAATCTTGATATTTCTGGAAAACATGTCGTAGTAATTGGAAGAAGTAATATCGTCGGCAAACCAGTTGGGCAATTGTTCTTAAATGAAAATGCAACTGTCACATACTGTCATTCTAAGACGCAAAATATTAAAGAGTTATCGAAGTTAGCTGATATTTTAATCGTAGCAGTTGGACGACCTAAAATGATAACAGCTGATTATATTAAAGAAGGAGCGGTTGTAATTGATGTTGGTGTGAATCGATTAGAAACAGGTAAGCTTTGTGGTGATGTTGATTTTGACAACATGTTAGATGTTGCAGGTTACATTACGCCTGTGCCAAAAGGTGTCGGTCCAATGACGATTACAATGCTTCTTCATAATACTGTTGAGTCTGCCAAGCGTGCAGGTGTCGTTTGTAAATAATTTGAGTCGGCTATGAGGAGAGAGAAATGGAGAAACAATATTTAACCGTTACAGCATTAACACGCTATATAAAAACAAAAATAGAATACGATCCGCATTTGCAGTCTGTTTGGTTAAAAGGTGAAATTTCCAACTTTAAAAATCATAGCCGTGGTCATATGTATTTTACATTGAAAGATGAAAATGCAAGAATCGCGGCGGTTATGTTTGCGGGTCATAATCGTAATATTAAATTCAGACCAGAAAATGGGATGAAGGTGCTTGTAAAAGGGAAAATCTCTGTTTACGAGGCGAGTGGTTCTTATCAAATTTATATTCAAGACATGCAACCTGATGGAATCGGAAATTTGCATTTAGCTTACGAACAGTTAAAAGTTCGTTTAGAGGAAGAAGGCTTGTTTTCTCAAGTTTATAAAAAAGCAATTCCTCCGTATGCAAAAACAATAGGTGTAATCACGTCGCCAACAGGAGCAGCAATTCGTGATATTATTACAACGATTAAACGTCGTTATCCAATTGGGAATATTATTGTATTTCCGGTACTTGTACAAGGGGAGTCAGCAGCTCCCTCGATTGTACAAGCAATTCGTACAGCGAATGAAATGGGAGATATAGATGTATTAATTGTTGGACGCGGCGGAGGTTCTATTGAGGAATTGTGGGCTTTCAACGAAGAAGTGGTTGCAAGGGCGATCTTTAAGAGTGAAATTCCTATTATTTCGGCTGTAGGGCATGAAACAGATTTTACAATTGCAGATTTTGTCGCGGATTTACGTGCACCAACACCGACTGCAGCAGCTGAGCTAGCAGTACCTAATATTATAGAGTTGCAAGAAAAGGTATTACAAAGAACTCTGAGATTGCAAAGAGCGATGAGGGAGTTAGTACATAAAAAAGAAGAAAAACTACAAGTATTGCAAAAATCTTATGCGTTCCGTTATCCAAGACAAGTATATGAACAAAAGGAAGAGCAATTAGATCGCGCATTAGAACAGCTTGTTTTAGCGAAAGAGCGCTATATTGATAAAAAAGTAAATCAGTTAAAACAGCTTTCATTTCATTTAGAGAAGCACCACCCGTCTCAAAAAATTATGCAAACGAAGGTAGCTGTTGAAACGTTGCAAAAACAATTGCAACGTGAAATGCAAACGTTACTTCAAACGAAAGAATTTGCCTTTGTAAGAGCTGCTCAAAAACTTGAAGTGTTAAGTCCGCTTAAAGTAATGATGAGAGGGTACGGGCTTGTATATGATGAAGAGAAGCAAGTGTTAAAAAGTGTGAAAGATGTCAGCCTTGGAGATGCTGTTTCAGTTCAATTACAAGATGGAATACTAGATTGTAGCGTATCAGGCATAGAGGAGCGTGAATTGAATAATGAAAAATAAATTAAGCTTTGAAGAGGCAATTTCGCAACTTGAGAATCTCGTTTCTAAGCTAGAACAAGGTGACGTACCGTTAGAAGAAGCAATTTCTTACTTTAAAGAAGGTATGGAATTATCTAAGTTTTGTGATGAGAAGCTTAAGAATGTACAAGAACAAATGGCAGTTATTCTTGGGGAAGATGGAGAGCTTGAACCGTTTACTGCTTTAGGAGATGAAGCATAGTGACTATCGCTTTTGATACTTTTTTGAAAGAAAGTAAAACTTTCGTAGAAGAGAAACTTGTAAGCTATGCAAATGAATTACAATGTCCAGATGTACTTCGTGAAGCGATGGCATATTCTTTGGAAGCGGGTGGGAAACGTCTTCGCCCGTTACTTTTATTTGCAACATTACAAGCGTTTGGGAAAGAAAGAAATCTTGGAGTAGGAGCAGCTTGTGCTCTTGAAATGATTCATACATACTCGTTAATTCATGATGATTTACCTTGTATGGATGATGATGATTTAAGAAGAGGAAAGCCCACAAACCATAAAGTATTTGGTGAAGCGATGGCAGTTTTAGCGGGAGACGGTTTGTTGACGTACGCTTTTCAAGTCATTATGGCATATGAGCAAAAAGAAATCTCTGCTGAAAAAAAAGTAAGACTTGTACTTGAACTTGCAAAAGCAGCAGGACCAGAAGGAATGGTTGGCGGGCAAGTGGCAGATATGGAAGCGGAAGGGAAACGACTTACAATTGATGAGTTGGAGTACATCCATAAACATAAAACAGGGAAATTGCTAGAGTATGCGGTACTTGCAGGAGCGATACTTTCTGATGCTACAGAAGAGCAGGAAGAAAAATTACTTGTGTTTGCGAAAAATCTCGGCCTAGCTTTTCAAATTCGAGATGATATTTTAGATGTAGAAGGAAACGAAGAGGAAATCGGAAAACCGATTGGTAGTGATGTTTCCAATGAAAAGAGCACATATACGACGTTATTTACTGTAGACCGAGCAAAGGCTATTTTAGAAGAAACAATTGCAAAAGCAAAAAACGCTATTAGCTCCTTGCAATTACAAGATGAATATTTATTATCTATTTGTGATGTAATCGCAAAACGTAATAACTAATATAACAGCGTTTTCATTTGTTGAGTCATTTATCATTTTATGATATAAATGTAGGAAAAGGTTTTTCTTTTCTTGTTATTGGCAAAAATATATGTAGATTACATTGCCGTTATCACTTCGTGTTAGCGGCTATTTTTTTCATCGCCGAAAGAAATATGGTTTATAATAGGATTAGGGTACAATAGACTGGTGAATAGCAAAACGAGATGAAAAATAGAAAAGAGAATTTCTTGTGTTGTGTAATGCTTTATAGTATTTGACATGTTGACAGATTATGAAATGAAAGTGAGTGATCCATGTGGATCTAACGCAAATTCAAAACCCTAGTTTTTTGAAAGATATGTCTATCAGTGAACTAGAGGGATTGAGTGAGGATATTCGTAAGTTTTTAATTGAAGAGCTCTCTCAAACAGGTGGACATATTGCACCTAATTTAGGTGTAGTAGAACTCACAATTGCTCTGCATAAATTGTTTGATAGTCCGAAAGATAAATTTTTATGGGACGTAGGACATCAATCCTATGTACATAAGATTTTAACAGGACGTGCGAAAGAATTCGGTACATTAAGACAATATCAAGGCTTATGTGGCTTCCCAAAACGCTGCGAGAGTGAGCATGATGTATGGGAAACTGGTCATAGCTCGACATCTTTATCCGCTGCAATGGGAATGGCTCTAGCACGTGATTTAAAGAAAACGGAAGAATACGTTATACCAATCATTGGCGATGGTGCATTAACAGGCGGAATGGCTTTAGAGGCATTGAACCATATTGGACATGAAAAAACAGACATGATTGTTATTTTGAATGACAATGAAATGTCAATTGCACCAAACGTCGGTGCGCTTCATAATGTACTTGGTCGTTTACGTACCGCAGGGAAATATCACTGGGTAAAAGATGAACTAGAGTATATATTAAAGAAAATCCCAGCAGTCGGCGGGAAAGTTGCTGCGACAGCAGAGAAAATAAAAGATAGCTTAAAATATTTACTAGTATCAGGCGTCTTCTTTGAAGAGTTAGGCTTTACGTATTTAGGTCCGGTCGATGGGCATGACTATGAAAAGTTATTCGAAACGTTACAATATGCAAAGAAAACAAAAGGCCCAGTACTTGTACATGTTATTACGAAAAAAGGAAAAGGTTACAAACCAGCTGAGAGTGATGTTATTGGAACTTGGCATGGTACAGGACCATATAAAATTGAATCAGGTGACTTCGTTAAACCGAAGGAAGTTGCACCAGCATGGAGTGCTGTTGTTAGTGAAACAGTGCTAAAGCTAGCGAGAACGGATGAGCGTATCGTCGCGATTACTCCGGCAATGCCTGTTGGATCGAAACTTGAGAAATTCCAAAAAGAATTTCCGAACCGCATGATTGATGTAGGTATTGCAGAACAGCATGCAACAACAATGGCAGCAGGTATGGCAACGCAAGGAATGAAGCCATTCTTAGCAATTTATTCAACATTTTTACAAAGAGCATATGACCAAGTTGTTCATGATATATGCCGCCAAAATTTAAATGTTTTCATTGGGATAGATCGCTCTGGATTAGTAGGAGCAGATGGTGAAACGCATCAAGGCGTATTTGATATCTCATTTTTACGTCACTTACCGAATATGGTGCTGATGATGCCGAAAGATGAAAATGAAGGGCAACATTTAGTATATACGGCGATGCAATATAAAGATGGGCCAATCGCATTACGTTATGCGCGTGGTAATGGACTTGGCGTTCATATGGATGAAGAATTAAAGGCGATTCCAATCGGTACTTGGGAAACGTTAAAAGAAGGTACACAAGCAGCTATTTTAACATTTGGTACAACAATACCAATGGCAATGGAAGCAGCTGAACGTCTTGAAAAGGCTGGAATTTCAGTGAAAGTAGTGAATGCTCGCTTTATTAAACCAATGGATGAATCATATTTGCATGATCTCTTAGGTAAGAATATACCGATATTAACGATTGAAGAAGCTTGTTTAATCGGTGGTTTTGGAACGGGAGTAGTTGAATTTTCGTCAGAGAACGGATACCATAGTGCATTAATTGAACGAATGGGTATTCCAGACCGTTTCATAGAGCACGGTAGTGTAACAAAATTATTAGAAGAAATTGGTTTAACGACAGATGCTGTTGTAGACCGTATTCATACAATGATTCCATCAAAACAAAAAAGGGCGTAACAAATGAGTGTAAAAAAAGAAAGAGTAGATGTACTATTAGTAGAGCGAGGACTTATAGAAACTCGTGAGAAAGCAAAACGTGCTGTTATGGCTGGACTTGTATATGCGAATGAGATGAGACTGGATAAGCCAGGAGAGAAAATCTCGCAAGACACGGAGATTACGGTGAAGGGACAAGTTATGCCGTATGTAAGCCGTGGTGGTTATAAACTTGAAAAAGCGTTAGAGACATTTCATCTTAATTTACAAGATAAAGTTATGATAGATATTGGTTCATCAACTGGTGGCTTTACAGATTGCGCGCTTCAAAATGGAGCGAAATTATCTTATGCATTAGATGTAGGATACAATCAACTTGCGTGGAAATTGCGTCAAGATGAGCGTGTTGTCGTAATGGAACGCACAAATTTCCGTTACGTGACACCAGCAGACTTAGAACGTGGTTTACCGCAATTTGCTAGTATCGATGTTTCATTTATATCATTAAAACTTATACTGCCAGTTTTAAAAACAATGCTTATGCCTAATGGCGATGTAGCAGCGTTAATTAAACCACAGTTTGAAGCTGGAAGAGAGCAAGTTGGGAAAAAAGGCATCGTCCGTGATAGAAAAGTACATGAGGCTGTCGTAGAAATGATTGTCGATTTTGCTTTAAAAGAAGGCTATGATGTCGAAGGTTTAACATTTTCACCAATTACGGGTGGAGATGGTAATATCGAATTTTTAATTCATCTAAAATGGCATGGTGAACGTGAGAATGGCGAAAATCATTCTCCAATTTCTGTAGAGCAAGTTGTTACAGAAGCACATGACGTTCTAAAACAAAAAGGAAAAGGGGAATAACATATGTTGTTCCTCTTTTTGTTGTAATTGTATAATGATTGTAAAAACAATTGTGTACAAGTAACGAATTATACGTTAACATAAATAAGTGAAGTATACCAATGTTTAAACTATGGTAAGAGATAGTGTGAGGTGCAAATGTATGAATAAAGGTCAGCGCCATATTAAAATCAGGGAAATTATTGCAAACAAAGAAATTGAAACACAAGATGAATTAGTTGATATTTTACGTAATGAGGGATTTAATGTAACGCAAGCAACAGTATCGCGCGATATTAAAGAACTGCACTTAGTGAAGGTGCCATTACAGGATGGTCGCTATAAATATAGCTTGCCAGCAGATCAACGATTTAACCCGTTACAAAAATTAAAACGAAATCTAGTGGATTCATTTGTGAAATTAGACACGGCAGGACATATGCTGGTGCTAAAAACATTGCCTGGTAACGCTCATTCACTTGGAGCACTTATTGATCACTTGGAGTGGGATGAGATCATCGGAACCATTTGTGGTGATGATACTTGCTTAATTATTTGCCGTACACCTGAAGATACAGGTGTTGTCTCTGATCGTTTCTTAAATATGCTGTAATAAAAAAATCTTGTTTGCTTTCCCCTGTAAAGTGGAAAGCAAACAGGATATTTTTATGGGTTAAAGATATGAAATTTCAATTGTAATATACTATTTTGTTTGAATAAAGTTAGAAAATAGGTGGATTGACCCGAAAAACAAATGTTTGGTACAATGGAGCGGGTTAGAAAAGTAATCTATACATACAAACATACAGTATGACTATTTGAATGAAGAACTGAAAAAGCCCTTAGTAGGGGATTAGTTTATAACGAGGTGAATGGGGCATTGTTATCGGAATTATCGATTAGAAACTTTGCTATTATTGAGGCATTAAATATTTCTTTTCAAAAAGGTTTAACGGTTTTAAGTGGTGAAACAGGAGCCGGGAAATCAATTATTATTGATGCGATTAGTTTGCTTGTAGGTGGCCGTGGTTCAGCAGAATTTGTTCGATACGGAACAGAAAAGGCTGAGATAGAGGGGCTATTTTATATAGAAGATGATAAGCATCCATGTATTGAAAAGGCAAAAGAGTTGGATATAGAAATAGAAGATGGCATGATTATTTTGAAGCGAGATATCGCTTCAAACGGAAAGAGCGTATGTCGCGTAAATGGAAAGCTTGTTACCCTTAGTATATTAAAAGAATTTGGAAAAACGCTTGTTGATATTCATGGGCAGCACGAAACACAAGATTTAATGAATGAAGAGCGGCATCTGTTTATGCTCGATCATTTTGATGGAGAGCGTATTGTTAAACAATTGGATATATATCAAAATGTATACGCTGACTACGAGAAATTAAAAAAACAGTTGAAATCTTTAAGTGAAAATGAACAACAAATGGCCCATCGCTTAGATTTAATTCAATTCCAACATGAAGAGATTTGTAAGGCGGATTTAAAAATGGATGAAGAAAATGAATTAACTGAGGAACGATTGCAGATTTCTAACTTTGAAAAGATTTATAAAGCGTTAGGTGATGCATATCGTTCGTTAAGCGCTGATGGACACGGATTAGATAATGTAAGAAGCGCAATGGGGCAAATGGAGAGTATTACACATTTAGATGAAGGGTATCAAGAAAATCATGATTCGATTGCAAATAGTTATTATTTATTAGAAGAAGTTGCGTATCAACTTAGAGAAAAGCTTGATATGATGGAATACGATCCGAATCGTCTAGATGAAATAGAAACACGTTTAAATGAAATTCGTATGCTAAAGAGAAAATATGGAAATACTGTAGAAGAGATTTTAGCGTATGCTGATAAAATTGAACAAGAAATTTTTACGATTGAAAATAAAGATGTTCATATTGAAACAACGAAGAAGCAGTTAAAGGAATTAGAAAGTGTGATTCTAAAAGAAGCAACGTTGTTAAGTAATATGCGTCATGAACTTGCAGATCATCTTACAAATGCCATTCATCAGGAATTGAAAGAATTATATATGGAAAAAACGAAATTTGAAGTGAGAATCATGAAGAGAGAAGGGAATACAGAAGAACCACTTGTGGAAGGTTCACCGGTAAGACTGACGGCGGATGGTTATGATCATGTGGAATTTTATATTTCAACGAACCCAGGTGAACCGCTAAAGCCACTTTCAAAGGTCGCTTCTGGCGGAGAGTTATCTCGTATTATTTTAGCTTTAAAAAGCATTTTTTCTAAGCATCAAGGCATTGCATCTGTTATTTTTGATGAAGTAGATACGGGTGTGAGTGGTCGGGTTGCACAGGCTATTGCAGAAAAAATTTATCGTGTATCAGTAAACTCGCAAGTACTTTGTATTACGCACTTACCTCAAGTCGCTTCAATGGCGGACTCACATTTATTTATTCGAAAACAGGTAGCGAATGATCGGACAATTACATCAGTTACTGTTTTAACTATGGAGGATAAAGTAACAGAAATAGCTCGAATGATTTCTGGTGTGGAAATTACAGATTTAACGACAGAACATGCGAAAGAGCTACTTACGCAAGCGCATCATTTTAAAGAGACAGCAGAGGCTATCCAGTAATGGATAGCTTTTTTTCTCAAATGACGATTTCTTAATTCTTCCGGTTATAAATAAAGCACTGCAAGGAGAGATTAAAAAGTGAAGCCAAGAGGCTGAATGTGGGGTAGGAGCGAGGAGAGTGAACAAATTGAAATTAGAAAGATTTCGCAAAATAATAGGTCTTTGTCTCCTTGTTTCTTTAGTTTTTATTGGATGTTTTAAACCGCTTCGGACGTTTATTTCATCGCCGAAGCAACTTGTTGTTTTTGAAGGACAACAATCAGAAGTCGCTTCATTACCAGTTTTTCAAGCTTCATCTACAGATCGTCATGTATTTACAGTGAGTTCAAATGAACAAAAACAAGGACTTATGGTAAATTCTCATCAAAATGGTGAGGCAGATATGGTGTTTCAGCTTGCTGGTTTTCCAGTGAAAAAAGTAAATGTGAAAGTGTTGAAAGATTTTAAAGTGATTCCAGGTGGACAATCGATTGGTGTGAAATTAAATACAAAAGGTGTACTTGTTGTAGGCCATCATTTAATTCAAACTGAAAAAGGTAAAATATCTCCTGGTGAAACAGCTGGTGTGCAAATTGGGGATATGATTACTGAAATTAATGGTAAAACAATTGAAAGAATGAGTGATGTAGCACCATTTGTTCATAGTAGTGGTGAAACAGGTGAGCCGCTTAATCTTGTTTTGTTACGAGATGGAAAATACATTCGAACGAAGTTAACACCACAAAAAGACAGCGGGGAATCGTCTTATCGTATTGGTTTATATATTCGTGATTCGGCAGCTGGAATCGGAACGATGACATTTGTTCATCCGGATTCTATGAAATATGGGGCACTCGGTCATGTTATTTCTGATAATGATACAAAAAAACCGATTCAAGTGGAAGATGGCCAAATTATGCGTTCGACAGTTACATCGATTGAAAGAGGCAGTCATGGGAATCCGGGAGAGAAATTAGCAAGGTTCTCGCCAGATCGTGAAGTAATTGGCAATATTACAATAAACAGTCCATTTGGTATTTTTGGGAAATTAAATACAAATATGACAAATGGCATAATGGATAAAGCAATGCCTATCGCCTTATCAAATCAAGTAAAAGAGGGACCGGCAAAAATATTAACAGTTATTGATCAAGATAAAGTGGAATCATTTGATATTGAAGTTGTTAGTACGGTGCCACAAAAGTTTCCAGCTACAAAGGGTATGGTAATAAAAGTAACGGATAAACGTTTATTGGCGAAAACAGGTGGTATTGTACAAGGAATGAGCGGAAGTCCAATCGTACAAGATGGGAAAGTAATTGGTGCCGTTACACATGTATTTGTAAATGATCCAACATCAGGGTACGGCGTTCATATTGAATGGATGTTACATGAGGCTGGAATTAATATTTATGATCAAGAGAAAAAAGCGAGCTAATTTATTAATTAGCTCGCTTTTCTGTTGAAAAATTCGTTGAAATTTTGTAAAAGCTCCGCAAGAGGTGTTTTTTGTTGTAAAATAAAAGGAAAGGGTTGAACGTTTCGTTGTATTTCTATGATGGAATGTGTTGTGAAAGGGAATAAATGAACGATAAACATATTTTTTTGTGATTTTATCGGAAAGTAAGAAACTTTAAAAGGGAATTTTCACACAATTGTCGAACAATTCATGTAGCCTAGAAGGATACACATGTCGGAGAATCCATTCGGTAAGGGAGGAAAAGCTGTGGAGAAAATTAAAGTATGTCTTGTGGATGATAATAAAGAATTAGTATCAATGCTAGAGAGTTATGTAGCTGCTCAAGATGATATGGAAGTAATTGGTACTGCTTATAATGGTCAAGAGTGTTTAAACTTATTAAAAGATAAGCAACCTGATGTACTCGTTTTAGACATTATTATGCCACATTTAGACGGTTTAGCTGTACTTGAGAAAATGCGACATATTGAAAGGTTAAGACAGCCTAGCGTAATTATGTTAACCGCATTTGGACAAGAAGATGTGACGACGAAAGCTGTTGACTTAGGCGCTTCATATTTCATATTAAAACCATTTGATATGGAGAATTTAACTAGTCATATTCGTCAAGTGAGTGGCAAGGCAAATGCTACTATTAAACGTCCATTACCATCTTTCCGATCAGCAACAACAATAGATGGAAAACCGAAAAATTTAGATGCGAGTATTACGAGCATTATCCATGAAATTGGTGTACCTGCTCATATTAAAGGATATATGTATTTACGAGAAGCGATTTCTATGGTGTACAATGATATCGAATTGTTAGGGTCTATTACGAAAGTATTGTATCCGGATATCGCAAAGAAATATAATACAACAGCAAGTCGTGTCGAGCGCGCAATTCGTCACGCGATTGAAGTAGCGTGGAGCCGTGGGAATATTGATTCTATTTCGTCCTTATTTGGTTATACAGTATCCATGTCAAAAGCAAAACCTACGAACTCTGAGTTCATCGCGATGGTTGCGGATAAGCTGAGACTTGAACATAAGGCTAGCTGAGAGTAAAGATAGTAAGGGATTTAAGCTGTAGTAAAGCCGAAGAATTCTTGCAACCTATACTCGGTATCGATTTAAAAAACAATAAACTTGTTATTTAAAAACCGATGAATTTTAGAATTCATTGGTTTTTTTATTTTGTTGAGAATAGAAAGAAAACCTCTTTTTATAAGAAGATTTTAATTTATAATGCATTATTAATTGATGCAGGAAAGAATAAATCGCATCGTAGTATATCTGTTAAAGGATTTTAGTAGGGAAATCATCATGATATAATAGAGAATAATAAAAAGCCCTGCAAAACAGGACCATATTACTCTTCGTCTTTATTTTGTTTTTCCAATTCAACTAACTTTTGAATTAAAATGTGTTGTGGCATATGCATAAGTTGTTCAAGCGGAACACCTAGCGCTTTTGATAGGCGAACTGCAGTGTCTGGAGAAATTTGTAATGGTTTCATAGAAGTACCTCCTTTTTCGTATAGTATAGCATAAGATTGGGGGAGTGAGGATGACTCTTATATTTGCACATCGTGGTGCAGCGGGAACATACCCAGAAAATACAATGATTTCGTTTGAAGCGGCAGAGTCTTTTAGAGCAGATGGAATTGAGCTTGATGTTCAATTAACGAAAGATGGAAAGGTTGTCGTCATTCATGATGAAACGGTGAACCGGACAACAAATGGAAAAGGTGCGGTTCGAAATTATGTATATGAGGATTTATGTAAGTTAGATGCGAGTTATAAATTTAGTGGAAAAGTAGGGTTTTGCAAAATACCTCTTCTAGAGGAGGTATTAGAATGGCTTGACAAAACGCAAATGCTACTTAATATTGAACTTAAAAATGATAAAATTCCATACAGAGGTTTAGAAGAAGAGGTTATAACACTGGTGCGTAAGTTTAGTCTGGAGGATCGGGTTATATTTTCTTCATTTAACCACTATAGTATGAAACGGTGCCATATGATGGCCCCTGATATTCAAACAGCTATTTTGTATCGCGAAGGTTTGCATAGCCCGTGGGCATATGCAAAAAAGATGGGGGCTACAGCAGTGCATCCGAATTATCGTTATCTTCAAGATACCATTGCCGAACTAACGATGGAAAGTGGTGTAGAGGTTCGTCCTTACACGATAAATGAAGAAACGCTTATGCGTAAATATTTTGATATGAACATATCGGCGATTATTACTGATTATCCCGAAACAGCAAGGACTTTATTGTCGATAAAAAAATGAGACCTAAATATAACGGTCTCATTTTTTTATTTATTAATAGAAGAAAACTTTGTTCTATCTTCTAAAGCGGGCTTGAACTTTATTTCGTTTGCGGTCCCGATGTAATACGAAGCCACCAAATATATAGAAGCCGAGTGCGAAGCAGAGAACTCCGATTAAAAATTGTAACCATAGTATAGAGATTGGTGGAAATAAGATGCCGAATAAAGTATCCCTCATCAACTTAATGCCAAGCACAGCTAATGAAATAGGAATGAGTGCTAATAATAGAGCGAGGTAACGCTGCATACATAACGCTCCTTTTCAGATTATTTAGTATATTTTAATGATGTTATATGAGAAGGGGGTTTGTCAAGAGGTTGCTGAACGAGTAAGATAAGGGTGTGAAAAAAATTGCAGAGATACTTCGAGAGGAAGTGTACGATATGAAACAAAAGGTGTTAATTGTTGGTGCAGGTGAAGGTGGAAGTACACTACTGAATCTGTTACAAAGTTCAAATATATTTCAAATTATAGGGATTATTGATATAAATCCGATAGCGAAAGGATTACAAATTGCTAAGGAATATGGGATTACAATTGGAGAGAGTGTAACTCCGTTTCTTTCTATGCATATTGATGTAATGTTTGATATGACAGGTGATTATGATTTACATAAAGTTTTATTGGAGAAAAAGCATAAAGATACCCTTCTTATACCAGGAGATATTGCAAAAATTGTTACGAGATTAGCACATGAGAAGGAAGGTTTAATAGGAAAACTAGAGGAACAAACACAACAAGGGGATTTAATTTTAAATTCTACCCACGACGGTATGATCGTAATAGATCGAGAAGGGCAAGTTCGTCTTTTTAATAAAAGTGCAGAGCGTATTATCGGATATAAAAAAGAAAATGCAATAGGGAAACATATTTTAGACGTTATTCCAACGAGTAAGTTGCTTCGTATCATACGCACGAAACAAATAGAAGTGAATTATGAACTGACGTTAGAGAATGAAAAAAAAATTATTACAACACGTATACCGATATTGAAAGAGGGGGGAGAGGTACAAGGAGCGTTTGCGGTTTTTAAAGATATTACAGAAGTCGTAGATCTCGCGGAAGAAGTTACAGATTTAAAAGAGATTCAAACGTTACTTGAGGCGATTATTAACTCATCTGAAGAAGCGATTTCGGTCGTGGATGAAAAAGGAAGAGGATTAGTAATTAACCCTGCTTATACGAAATTAACTGGATTGACAGAAAAAGATATACTTGGCCAACCAGCTACAACAGATATTGTAGAAGGTGAAAGTATGCATATGAAAGTACTTCGAACACGCCGTGCGGTACGTGGAATACATATGAAAATTGGTCAAAAAAAGCGGGATGTAATTGTAAACGTAGCGCCAGTTATTGTTGATGGCATATTGAAAGGAAGCGTCGGTGTAATTCGTGACGTATCAGAAATTCAAAAGTTAACAAATGAATTGAATAGAGCGAGGCAAATTATTCGAACGTTAGAAGCGAAATATTCATTTGATGATATTGTAGGAAATTCAGATGAAACAACGGCAGCCATTGAACAGGCGAAACTTGGAGCGAATACACCAGCAACAGTATTACTACGCGGAGAATCTGGAACGGGTAAAGAACTATTCGCGCATGCAATCCACAATGGAAGTAATCGAAAGTACAATAAGTTCGTCCGTGTGAACTGTGCGGCTATTTCGGAGACACTGTTAGAAAGTGAGTTATTCGGCTATGAGGAAGGTGCGTTTTCTGGGGCGAAACGAGGCGGGAAACGAGGGTTCTTTGAGGAAGCGAATAACGGTAGTATCTTTTTAGATGAAATAGGAGAACTGTCTGCGAATACACAAGCGAAACTCCTCCGCGTGTTGCAAGAAAAAGAAATTGTAAAAGTTGGTGGGACGAAAGCGATACCTATTAATGTCCGGGTAATTGCAGCGACACATGTGAATTTAGAAAAGGCCATTTTAGAAGGAGAATTTAGGGAGGATCTTTATTATCGTTTAAATAAAATTCCGATTCAAATTCCATCTCTTCGTCAGCGTAAAGGAGATATACCGGCGATCGCAGAAAGATTAATTCAAAAAATAAATCAAGATTATGGCCGAAATGTTGAGGGGCTTACCGATTCGGCTATTTCATATTTACAATCATATGAATGGCCTGGGAATGTGAGGGAACTTGAAAATATTTTAGGGCGAGCTATTATCTTTATGAATTATAACGAGATATATATTGATGTGCATCATTTACCATCTTTACATAAAGAAGAGCAGACGGAGTTAAAGCAAACTAATTTATTACCTGAATTAGAAGAAAAGCCACTTGAACATTTAGTGACAGAGTTTGAAGGGAATATCATTCGTGAATATTTAGAGAAATTTGATGGGAACAAAACAAAAACTGCAAGAGCGTTAGGAATTTCAGTTCGAAATTTATATTACAAGCTAGAAAAGTATGACCATGCAAAAAATAGCATGCAATAAATTGCGTACCATGCAATTTATTGCATGGTATACAAAAAGCGACAAAATAAGACAGAATATTTTGTTATTTTCCAAAGTATTGATTTCACTGCATTTTGAATGCGTTTTCATTATTGGTAAGACCACTTTTAAAAGTTGGCACGGTATTTGCTTTATAAATAGACGAGGGACGACGGAAAGGGTTGATTACAAAATATGAAGTTAGAACACTTAATTGATCAAGCAGCAGGACAGCCTAAAAAAACTGTGGCTGTAGCAGTAGCTGAAGATCATGAAGTAATTGAAGCTGTAGCGAAAGCAATTACATTACAGCTAGCTCAATTTCGTCTATATGGAAATCAAGAAAAAATAATGGGGATGCTACAAGAACATGGTTTACAAACTTCAGAACACATTGAAGTGATTGCGGTAGCATCAAGTGCTGAGGCTGCAGAACTTTCTGTTAAAGCTGTGAGAAACGGTGAAGCAGATGTGCTTATGAAGGGTAACATCCCAACAGCGAATATTTTGAAGGCTGTATTAAACAAAGAGTGGGGGCTACGTAAAGGTAGCGTACTTTCACATGTAGCAGCGTTTGAAGTTCCAAATTACAATCGTCTTATTTTCGTTACAGATGCAGCGATGAACATCGCACCTGACGTAACACAAAAAGCTGCTATTATACAAAATACTGTAGAAGTTGCCCAGGCAATAGGAATTGAGTTGCCAAAAGTGGCACCAATCGCAGCAGTAGAAGTTGTGAATCCAGCGATGCAGGCGACAATTGATGCAGCGATGTTAACACAAATGAATCGCCGCGGACAAATCAAAGATTGTATCGTTGATGGACCACTTGCTTTAGATAATGCAGTATCACAAATTGCAGCAGAGCATAAAGGCATAGTAAGTGATGTAGCAGGTAAGGCAGACATTTTACTCGTCCCAACGATTGAAGCTGGAAATGTGCTATATAAATCACTCGTATACTTTGCAGATGCAAAAGTAGGAGCAATGATTGCTGGCGCAAAAGCACCGATTGTTTTAACATCTCGTGCTGACTCAGCAGAAACAAAAGTATATTCATTAGCATTGGCAGTTGCGACTGCTTCAAAATAAACCAAAAAGGGTAAAACATTAGGGGGAAACGACAATGACATTAGAAATCTTCGAATACTTAGAAAAATATGATTATGAGCAAGTAGTATTTTGTCAAGATAAAGAATCAGGTTTAAAAGCAATTATTGCAATTCATGATACAACACTTGGACCGGCTCTTGGTGGAACAAGAATGTGGACATATGATTCTGAAGAAGCGGCGATTGAAGATGCATTGCGTCTTGCAAAAGGGATGACATACAAAAACGCAGCAGCTGGTTTAAACTTAGGTGGTGCAAAAACAGTAATTATCGGTGATCCACGTAAAGATAAGAGCGAAGCAATGTTCCGTGCGTTAGGCCGTTACATTCAAGGATTAAACGGACGTTACATTACAGCTGAAGATGTTGGTACAACTGTAGATGATATGGATATTATCCACGAAGAAACTGACTTTGTAACAGGGATTTCACCATCATTCGGTTCTTCTGGTAACCCATCTCCAGTAACTGCATACGGTGTTTACCGTGGTATGAAAGCAGCTGCAAAAGAAGCTTTCGGTACTGATAATTTAGAAGGAAAAGTAATTGCTGTTCAAGGTGTTGGTAACGTAGCATATCACCTATGCAAACATTTACACGCTGAAGGAGCAAAATTAATCGTTACAGATATTAATAAAGAAGCTGTACAACGTGCGGTAGAAGAATTTGGTGCGACAGCTGTTGAACCAAATGAAATTTACGGTGTTGAATGTGATATTTACGCACCATGTGCATTAGGCGCAACAGTAAATGATGAAACTATTCCACAACTTAAAGCAAAAGTAATCGCAGGTTCTGCAAATAACCAATTAAAAGAAGATCGTCACGGCGACATCATTCATGAAATGGGTATTGTATACGCGCCAGACTATGTTATTAATGCAGGTGGCGTAATTAACGTAGCAGACGAGTTATATGGATATAATAGAGAACGTGCATTAAAACGCGTTGAGTCAATTTATGACACAATTGCAAAAGTAATCGAAATTTCAAAACGCGATGGCATTGCAACTTATGTAGCAGCAGATCGTCTAGCTGAAGAGCGCATTGCAAGCTTGAAAAACACTCGTAGCACATACTTACGCAACGGTCACGACATTATTAGCCGTCGCTAATCATTCATATATAACTTTTACAAAAGGTGTGGTTACCTCTTATGAGGTTTCCACTTCCTTTTGAATTTATTAGTGGAGGTAGCAACATTGTCTGTAAATCGAATTCTTGTTATTAACCCAGGTAGTACATCCACAAAAATTGGTGTTTTTGATAATGAAAGACCTGTTCTAGAAGAAACGATTCGTCATGACGTAGAACAGATTGGAAAATATAAGCGAATTATCGACCAATATGAGTTTCGTAAAGAAACGATTTTAGAAGTACTACATTCTCACGGTATTAACATTTCAAAATTAAATGCTGTTTGTGGACGTGGTGGATTACTTCGTCCAATCGAAGGCGGTACGTATACAGTAAACGATGCGATGTTAGAAGATTTAAAAAATGGGTTTAGTGGTCATCACGCTTCAAACCTCGGAGGCATTTTAGCCTATGAAATTGCTTCTGGATTAAATATTCCTGCATTCATTGTGGATCCTGTCGTTGTAGATGAGATGGAGCCAATTGCTCGTATAAGTGGCATTGCTGGTATGGAACGCAAAAGTATTTTCCATGCATTAAATCAAAAAGCAGTTGCTCGTAAAGTAGCTGATCAATTAAATCATAAATACGAGGATTTAAATTTATTAGTTACACATATGGGCGGCGGTATTACAGTTGGTGCTCATAAAAAAGGAAAAGTTATCGATGTAAATAATGGCTTAAACGGAGAAGGACCATTTAGCCCAGAGCGTGCTGGTACAGTACCAGTAGGACAACTAGTTGAAATGTGTTTCTCTGGTGAGTATTACCGTGACGAAATGGTGAAACAGCTTGTCGGACAAGGTGGACTTGTAAGTCTAATCGGTACAAATGATGCGATTAAAGTAGAACAAATGGTTGAAAAAGGTGATCCTGAAGCAACTCTTATCTATAAAGCAATGGCATATCAAGTTGCAAAAGAAATTGGCGGAGCTAGTGCTGTGCTTCACGGGAAAATCGATGCAATCGTATTAACTGGTGGACTTGCGTACAGTAAAATTCTTGTTGATGAAATAAAAGAACGAGTGGACTGGATTGCAGATGTTATCGTACATCCAGGGGAAGATGAGTTAGAAGCGTTAGCAGAAGGAGCACTTCGTGTATTACGTGAAGAAGAAGCGGCGAAAGAGTATGTTGTAAGAGAAAAACAAACAGTAGCTAGGGGTTGAGATAATGGCAAGAGAATATGATTTAGTCATCGTTGGCGGCGGTACTGGTGGATATGTTGCTGCTATTCGAGCATCACAACTAGGTTTAAAAACTGCACTTGTTGAAAAAGAAAATCTTGGTGGTACTTGTTTACACAAAGGATGTATTCCTAGTAAAGCTCTTTTACGTAGTGCGGAAGTATACGCGACTGCTAAAAAAAGTGAAGAGTTCGGAGTTATTGCAAGTAATGTAGAACTAAACTTTGCGAAAGTACAAGAGCGTAAAGAGAAGATTGTAACGCAACTTCATAAAGGCGTTCAACATTTAATGAAACAAGGTAAAATTGATGTGTTTGAAGGTATTGGCCGTATTCTTGGCCCATCTATTTTCTCTCCGATGCCAGGGACAATTTCAGTTGAACTTGCAAGTGGAGAAGAAAATGAAATGTTAATTCCAAAAAATGTACTTATTGCAACAGGTTCTCGTCCAAATTCATTACCAGGTTTAGAGTTAGACGGAGAGTACGTAATGTCTTCCGATCATGCCCTAAAAATGGAAACGCTTCCTAGTTCAATCATTATCGTTGGCGGCGGTGTAATTGGTATTGAGTGGGCATCTATGCTTGCTGACTTCGGTGTAGAAGTTACAGTGTTAGAGTATGCGAAAACGATATTACCACTAGAAGATCAGGACGTTTCAAAAGAAATGCAACGTCTATTCAAGAAAAAAGGTATTAAAGTGGTAACGGGTGCAAAAGTATTACCAGAAACATTGGTAAAAGATAATGGAGTAACAATTCAAGCTGAACATAACGGTGAGAATAAAGAATTTAAAGCAGAAAAAATGCTTGTATCTGTAGGAAGACAAGCCAATACGCAAAATATTGGTTTAGAGAATACTGATATCGTTGTGGAAAAAGGATACATTCAAACAAATGAGTTTTATCAAACGAAAGAATCTCATATTTACGCAATTGGAGATGTAATCGGTGGCCTGCAACTTGCTCACGTTGCTTCTCATGAAGGAATTGTTGCAGTAGAACATATTGCAGGAAAAGAAGTTACACCAATTGATTACTCTATGGTATCAAAATGCGTATATAGCAGTCCAGAAGTTGCTTCTGTCGGTTTAACAGAACAAGAAGCGAAAGAAAAAGGCTATAAGTTAAAAGTAGGTAAGTTCTCATTCCGTGCAATCGGAAAAGCACTTGTATACGGAGAATCAGATGGATTTGTAAAACTTGTAGTTGATGAAGAAACAAATGATATTCTTGGTGTTCATATGATTGGGCCACATGTAACAGATATGATTTCTGAAGCAGGTCTTGCAAGAGTACTTGATGCAACACCATGGGAAGTAGCACATACAATTCATCCGCATCCATCATTATCTGAGGCGATTGGTGAAGCAGCATTAGCTGTAGATGGAAAAGCGTTACACGCATAAAAATGTGGATTTAGGAGGTTATGAAAAATGGCAGAAGTAAAAGAAAAGCGCCATGAAGAGCTTGGCTTAAGTGATGAGCAAGTATTAGAAATGTTCCGTACGATGTTACTTGCACGTAAAATTGACGAACGTATGTGGTTATTAAACCGTGCAGGTAAAATTCCATTCGTAATTTCTTGTCAAGGACAAGAGGCTGCGCAAGTTGGAGCGGCGTTCGCTCTTGATAGAGAGAAAGATTATGCATTACCATATTACCGTGATATGGGTGTTGTACTAGCGTTTGGTATGACAGCTAAAGAGCTTATGTTGTCTGCTTTCGCGAAAGCTGGAGATCCAAACTCTGGCGGTCGTCAAATGCCTGGTCACTTCGGTCAAAAGAAAAATCGTATTGTGACAGGATCATCTCCAGTAACAACACAAGTACCACATGCAGTTGGTATTGCACTAGCTGGAAAAATGGAGAAGAAAGATTTAGTAACGTTTGTTACATTTGGAGAAGGTTCTTCAAACCAAGGTGACTTCCATGAAGGGGCAAACTTCGCTGGTGTACACAAACTACCTGTTATTTTCATGTGTGAAAATAACAAATATGCAATCTCTATTCCGGTTGAAAAACAATTAGCATGTAAAAACGTATCAGATCGTGCAATTGGTTACGGTATGCCTGGATATACAATAGACGGAAACGATCCACTTGCAGTATACACAGCTGTAAAAGAAGCTGCAGACCGCGGCCGTCGTGGTGAAGGCCCAACTTTAATTGAAACAGTATCATATCGTTTAACAGCACATTCTAGTGACGACGATGATCGTGTTTATCGTGATAAAGAAGAAGTAGAAGAAGCAAAGAAAAAAGATTCAATTATAACATTTGCAGCTTATTTAAAAGAAGCTGGCGTGTTAACTGAGGAAATTGAAAAACAAATGTTAGACGAAATTATGCATATCGTAAATGAAGCAACAGAATATGCAGAAAATGCTCCGTATGCAGCACCTGAAGATGCATTGAAGCACGTATACGCAGAATAGGGGGGAACGTTTCATGGCTGTAATGTCTTATATTGATGCTATTACATTAGCAATGCGCGAAGAAATGGAACGCGATGAGAAAGTATTCGTTTTAGGAGAAGATGTTGGTAAAAAAGGTGGCGTGTTTAAAGCGACACACGGTTTGTATGATCAATTTGGTGAAGATCGTGCGCTTGATGCACCGCTTGCAGAATCTGCAATTGCTGGGGTAGCAATTGGTGCGGCAATGTATGGTATGCGTCCAATCGCTGAAATGCAGTTTGCTGATTTCATCATGCCAGCAGTAAACCAAATCGTTTCTGAGGCAGCAAAAATCCGTTATCGTTCTAACAACGATTGGACTTGTCCAGTTACAATTCGTGCACCATTTGGCGGGGGTGTTCACGGTGCATTGTATCATTCACAATCTGTAGAAGCGATGTTTGCAAACCAACCAGGTTTAAAAATTGTTATCCCTTCTACACCATATGATGCAAAAGGCTTATTAAAAGCGGCAATTCGTGATGAAGATCCAGTATTATTCTTTGAACATAAACGTGCATATCGCTTAATTAAAGGTGAAGTGCCAGAAGATGACTATGTATTACCAATCGGAAAAGCAGATGTAAAACGTGAAGGTGATGATATTACTGTTATCACGTACGGATTATGTGTTCACTTTGCTCTTCAAGCAGCTGAGAAATTAGCGCAAGATGGCATCTCTGCACACATTCTTGATTTACGTACTGTATATCCATTAGATAAAGAAGGAATTATTGAAGCGGCTTCAAAAACTGGTAAAGTTCTTCTTGTAACAGAAGACAATAAAGAAGGAAGTATTATGAGTGAAGTGGCAGCTATTATCGCTGAAAATTGCCTGTTTGATTTAGATGCACCAATTGCACGTCTTGCAGGTCCAGACGTTCCAGCAATGCCATATGCACCAACAATGGAAAAATTCTTTATGGTAAATCCAGATAAAGTTGAAAAAGCAATGCGTGAACTTGCGGAATTTTAATCGGGGGGACTATACATGGCTGTAGAAAATATTACAATGCCTCAGCTCGGGGAGAGCGTTACAGAGGGCACAATTAGTAAATGGCTTGTTAATGTTGGCGATCACGTAAATAAATACGATCCGCTTGCAGAAGTAATGACTGATAAAGTAAATGCAGAAGTACCATCTTCTTTCACTGGTATTGTGAAAGAGTTAATCGCTGGTGAAGGCGATACGTTAGCTGTAGGTGAAGTTGTTTGTGTCATTCAAGTAGAAGGCGCAGATGAAGTAGCTGCAACAGCTGTAGAGGAAAAAACGAAAGAAGAACCAAAGGCAGAAGTAACTACTGCTGAGAAAGCACCGAAAGCGAAACAACCAACTGATGGAAAACCACGTTTTTCACCAGCTGTGTTAAAACTTGCGGGTGAGCATAATGTTGATTTAGATTTAGTAGAAGGTACAGGATCAAATGGTCGTATTACTCGTAAAGATATTTTAAAGCTAGTGGAATCTGGAAATATTCCGCAAGCAGGTGCGAAAAAAGAGGAAGCGGTAGCAGCAGTAGTAGAAGCGCGTCCAGAAGCACCAAAAGCAGCGCCAGTAGCGCAAAAAGTAGAAGCTGCGAAACCAGTTTCTGTACCGACAATGCCTGGAGATATCGAAATTCCAGTAACAGGTGTGCGTAAAGCAATTGCAGCGAACATGTTACGTAGTAAGCACGAGGCACCTCATGCTTGGATGATGATTGAAGTAGATGTGACAAACCTTGTGTCATACCGTAATTCAATTAAAGGTGATTTTAAAAAGCGTGAAGGATTTAACTTAACATTCTTTGCTTTCTTCGTAAAAGCAGTAGCACAAGCGTTAAAAGAGTACCCTCAAATTAACTCAATGTGGGCTGGCGATAAAATCGTTCAGAAGAAAGACATCAACCTTTCTATCGCTGTTGCAACAGAGGATGAACTATTTGTACCAGTAATTAAGCAAGCAGACGAGAAAACGATTAAAGGTATCGCTCGTGAAATTACAGAACTTGCAGGAAAAGTACGCACAAAATCGTTAAAAGCGGACGAAATGCAAGGCGGAACATTTACAATTAATAACACAGGATCATTTGGTTCTGTTCAATCTATGGGCATTATTAATTACCCACAAGCGGCTATTTTACAAGTTGAATCAATTGTAAAACGACCAGTAATTATGGATAATGGTATGTTCGGTGCTCGTGACATGGTTAACTTATGTTTATCACTTGATCACCGTGTACTTGATGGTTTAATTTGTGGTAAGTTCTTAGGACGTGTAAAAGAAATTTTAGAAAATACGTCAGAAAATAATACATCTGTATATTAATAAAAAGCTCGCTTAGGCGAGCTTTTTATCATCTTATTTCTTCTTCTGCTCCTACTATATGTACAACACTTTTCCCAGTAATCTTACAATGGACGATTATGTATTAGGAATTTACGAAAATACATTGCTGATATATGGTATATGGATATAAAATAAAAAAAGAATAATTTTTTTGGCAAATCTTACTGACGAAACTGTAGTATAATATATTGTATTGTATGAAAAAGAGAGTTATTCTATATAAGTGTTTTATAGATAATGTGTAATCAGTCGTCAAAACATGAAGAGTATTGACTCCTGGTTTTTTATTTTGCCGTAACAATGTTTCAGGAGGATGTCATGAAAAGAAGTACCGAGTTTTTAAGAAGTTTAGATGTAAAATTAATTTTAATTTTGTGTGCATTTTGTGTTATAAGTATAACTGCTATATATAGCAGTCAGCAAACCGGACAATATGGAGAAGCGAACTTTGCTATGAAACAAGGTTTGAACTACATAATTGGAGCTGTATTGTTACTTCTTGTTGCAAGCATCGACTTAGATCAATTACAAAAATTGTCTTGGCCACTTTATATCGTTGGATTTGGCTCACTTATTCTGTTGAAAATACTACCGGTTTCCGCTTTCACACCTGAAAAATTAGGTGCAAAAAGATGGTTTGTTTTCCCAGTATTTGGACAAATCCAGCCGTCTGAGTTTTTCAAAATTTCATTGCTGCTTGTGGTAGCAAGTATTGCAGTGAAACATAATGCGCAGTATATGGCGAGGACATTCCAGACGGATTTAAAACTAGTAGGTAAAATTATGCTAGTATCTCTCCCGCCTATGGCCGTTGTATATAGCCAGCCAGATACAGGTATGGTGTTCTTATATGCTGCTGCCATTGCATGTATTTTATTTATGTCAGGTATTCAGAAGAAATTGATAGCAATATGTACAGTTATTCCAGTGACCATATTAACCGCGTTAATATTTATTTACGTAAGGTATGAGGATTTCTTCTTTAATAATTTGGTTACTTTACTAAAACCTCACCAACAATCACGTATTTTAGGCTGGTTAGATCCATTTGAACATACAGATCAAGGGTATCAAACGCAGCAATCGATTTTAGCTGTAGGTAGTGGAGGTATGGAAGGGAAAGGATTTGGCGAAGGGAACGTCTATATCCCAGAGAAGCATACTGACTTTATTTTTGCTACAATTGCCGAAGAAGGTGGATTTATAGTAGCAGCGTTAGTTGTATTCTTGTTCCTATTACTACTATATAGAACAATTATTATTGGTTATTCTGCTGATAATTTATTCGGTACATTATTATGTGCTGGGTCAATCGGAATATTAACGGTTCAAATATTCCAAAATATCGGTATGATCGTTGGATTAATGCCTGTAAAAGGTATTGCGTTGCCTTTCTTATCATACGGGGGAAGTTCCTTATTCTCGAATATGATTATGATGGGGCTCATATTATCGGTACGGAAAACGTATAAAAAGTATATGTTTTCAGTTAAGTAAAAAAGCTAGTTCGTGTAAAAACGAACTAGCTTTTTTACATATATGTTCTTAAACGTTGCAAACTAAAACAGACTTGTAGTTTGCAACGTTTAAGGAGTGCAATGTGATGCATATGCATATTTTTGAAGGAGCACGGCACCTTTCTAATAGCGAATGGGTTGTTCGAGCTATTATAGCGTACATATTTTTAATATTAGTTGCGAAAGCGATGGGACAAAGGTCTATCGCGCAACTTCGATTTTTAGATGTTGTATTAGTGTTATTGCTTGGTGGGAATATTTCTAACGCGCTATCTGATGAAAAAGTCGGATTACTCGGCTCGATGATTACAACATTTATACTCGTTGTACTTCACATCATAAGCTCTGTTGTAATGTTGAAATGGGATAGATGGAGACGCTTTTTAGAGCCGGCGCCTATTATTCTTATACACAATGGTTCAATTGATTTTAGCAATTTGAAAAAAGCGAGGATTACAGTGGAATATTTATTTTCAGAACTTCGTGTGCAAAATGTGAGCGATATTCAAACGATAAAATTAGCATTATGGGAAGCTAGCGGTGTTGTTTCTATATTTCAGTATCCTGAATATGAGGCGGTGTCTCGGCTTGATCTTAACGTGGCAGGGAAAAAGTCACCAGTTGCTTTTGTTTTAGTAAAAGATGGAAGAATTCAGCGAGATGTTCTCGCTTTATTAGGAAAAACAGAAGAGTGGGCGAAAGGGTTTTTAGAGAAGAATGCGGAAATCGAATCGATTATGTTAGCTACAGTAGATGAAGCATATAAAATAAATATTTTGTTAAAAAAATGAAAAATATACGCATTTTGTCGTTTCATACATATGATACAATAGTGTGGACAACGAAAAAGGAGGCGATAATACGATGGGATATGTAGAAGAATTACGAAAAATAGTTGGTCATCGCCCTTTAATTTTAGTTGGTGCTGTTGTACTCGTTATAAATGAACATGGAGATGTATTATTACAGCAAAGAACAGAGCCGTACGGAAAATGGGGGCTACCAGGCGGACTAATGGAGCTTAGTGAATCACCAGAAGAAACAGCTTACCGTGAAGTGTACGAAGAGACAGGAATAAAAGTGAAGAACTTACGATTAATTAATGTATTTTCTGGAGCGAACTACTTTACAAAATTAGCAAATGGTGATGAATTTCAATCTGTAACGACGGCCTATTATACGGATGAATACGAAGGGGATTTTGTTATGAATAAAGAAGAAGCAGTTCAGCTTAAATTCTTCCCCGTAACAGAACTACCGGACTATATTGTAGGATCGCATAAAAAAATGATTGCTGAATATATGAAGATTATGGAAAAGTGACAAAAAGGTGTTAGAGCCCTGCTCTAACACCTTTTCTATGCTGAAATACAAGTAAACTTACTTGTATTTCATAAACATTAACTGGTAAGATACAAATAGGTAGTTTTAAGAGGAGGGAAAAGATTGATTAATTTTAACTTTTTTATGAATGATGTTGTCCGCCAAGCGCGTGAAGAGATTGTCTCTGCTGGATATACAGAATTGACGACGCCAGAAGCAGTAGAAGAAGCGTTTAAAAGAAATGGAACAACACTTGTAATGGTAAACTCTGTATGTGGTTGTGCAGGTGGTATTGCTCGTCCTGCTGCTGCGCATTCCGTACATTATGATAAACGTCCTAACCATCTTGTAACGGTGTTTGCAGGCCAAGATAAAGAAGCGACAGCAAGAGCACGTGAGTATTTCGAAGGATATCCACCTTCCTCTCCATCATTCGCTTTATTAAAAGATGGGAAAATTGTAACGATGGTAGAACGCCATGAAATTGAAGGTCATGAACCGATGCAAGTCATTGCGAAACTACAATCGTATTTCGAAGAGAATTGTGAAGAACTATAAATAAGTGAAAAGGCGGTATGCCCACGAATAAGTGGGTGTACCGCCTTTTTTATTTATTATTCAAAATGATGAAATATACAGAAGGATTGCGATTTATGCATTATTTTATGCATTTAAAACAGGATATTTAAGGTAATTTTATTTATTTTTATTTTATATATTGCATAAAAATTAAACTACTGATACAATACAAACATCGAATAAATATTCTAATTAACTTTTAAATATACATCATTAGGGGGAAGAAAGATGAAGAAGTTTTTATCAATATCGTTTGCACTTATTTTAATTGTAAGTATGTTCAGTGCTTGTAGTAATGGGAAAGAAAAGGCTACTGAAAAAAATGAAAAAGTACTTGTTATGGGTACTTCAGCGGACTATAAACCTTATGAATATGTGGAAGCGTCAAAAAGTGATGAAATTATCGGCTTTGATGTTGATGTTGCTAAATATATCGGAAAAGAACTTGGTTATGAAGTGAAAGTGAAAGATATGGATTTTGGTGGTTTATTAGCATCTCTTAGCTCAGGAAAAGTTGATTTCGTAATGGCAGGTATGACACCAACTGCAGAGCGTAAAAATAATGTTGATTTCACAGATATATATTTTGTTGCGAAAAATATGATTGTTTCTAAAAAAGATTCTAACATTAACTCAGTAGAAGATTTAAAAGGGAAAAAGGTAGGGGTACAAACAGGATCTATTCAAGAAGAGAAAGCGGCAGAATTTAAAAAACAAGTCGATTTCAAAGTTGAGGGACGTGACCGTATACCAGAAATCGTACAAGAAATTCAAGCGGGTCGTTTTGACGCTGCAATTATAGAAGACACAGTTGCTAGAAATTATTTAGAGAAAATGAAAGACTTACAAGGAATTGAAATTAAAGAAGCACCAGAAGAAGTGGGATCTGCAATTGCCCTTCCAAAAAACAGCGATAAAACAGCTGAATTTAATAAAGTGATTAAAAAAATGCAAGAAAATGGAGAAATGGATAAATTAGTGAAGAAATGGTTTGGCAGCTCAAAATAAGCTGCCTTTCACTTTTCAGTGAGGGGAATGAACAGAATGAACTTAGATTTTTCGGCAATTACGCCTTCCATACCATATATATTAAGAGGCCTAGAAGTTACTTTGAAAATTGTAGCGGCATCAGCTTTGGCAGGATTTATTTTAGGAACGTTATTAGCGCTTTGTAAAATTGCTAGAATACGAGCATTAAATATTGCAGCAGATATTTATACATCAATATTTCGTGGTACACCACTTGTATTGCAATTAATGATTATTTATTTCGGTGTTCCGCAAATGATTGGATATGAAATACCAGCCTTTTTAGCAGCTGTACTTGCATTTAGTTTAAATTCAGGTGCATATATGTCAGAAGTAATTCGTGCCGGCATTCAAGCGGTTGATAAAGGACAAACAGAAGCGGCTATGGCTTTAGGGGTTCCTTACGGAAAAATGATGAGAAATATTATTTTTCCTCAAGCTTTAAAAAATATATTACCAGCGCTTGTAAACGAGTTTGCGACTCTTACGAAAGAATCCGCTGTAGTAACTGTAATTGGAGCGACAGATTTAATGCGTCGTGCTTACATTGTAGGCGGTGAAACGTTTAAATATCTTGAGCCATTACTATTTGTTGGACTGATTTATTATATGCTAGTCATTATTCTTACATTAGTCGGGAAAGCCATTGAAGGGAGAATGAAAAAAAGTGATTAAAATTGAAAACCTTCATAAGTCATTTGGGAAAAATGAAGTATTAAAAGGAATTACGACAACGCTTGAAAAAGGAGAAGTTGTTGCAATTATCGGGCCATCGGGATCAGGGAAATCAACATTTTTACGTTGTATGAATATGTTAGAAGCACCGACAAATGGTCACATTTGGATTGGAACGGAAGAAGTAACGAATCCGAAAACGAATATCATGCATGTTCGTGAAAATGTCGGAATGGTATTTCAGCATTTTCACCTATTCCCTCATATGACGGTATTAGAAAATATTACGTATGCTCCTATTCATGTAAAAGGAGTAACGAAGCAAGAAGCGGAAAAGAAAGCAGAGAAACTTTTAGAAAAAGTAGGATTATTAGATAAAAAAGATACGTATCCGAATCGCCTTTCAGGAGGACAAAAGCAACGTGTAGCAATTGCAAGAGCGCTAGCGATGGAACCGGAAGTTATGTTATTTGATGAACCAACATCTGCGCTAGATCCAGAAATGGTGAAAGAAGTATTAGAAGTTATGAAATCATTAGTTACGACAGGAATGACGATGGCAATCGTTACACACGAAATGGGATTTGCAAAAGAAGTGGCAGATCGTGTTCTTTTCTTAGACGGAGGAAAACTTGTAGAAGATAGTCCGCCAGCAGAATTTTTTGCAGCACCGAAGAGTGAACGTGCGCAACAATTTTTACAAAAGATATTGTAATATGAAAAGGTTATGTGAATAATAAGTAGAAAAGGATGACATTGTGTCATCCTTTTTTTATACTAACTTTAAATACATTTATACATATAGGAGCAATGATATGTTTAAAATTGGATATCGTACAGTCAAAACAGCGCTTGGAACAGGGGCAGCGGTTTTTCTTGCTCAGTTATTAGGATTAGAATTTTATAGTTCAGCGGGTATTTTAGTTATATTATGTGTACAAAATACGAAGCGTAAATCACTTCAAGTATCGTTACATCGTTTTTTAGCTTGTGTATTATCAATGGTATTCGCGTTTTGTATTTTTGAAACAATTGGTTATACACCACTTGCGATTAGTGTATTATTACTTACATTTATCCCGACTGCAGTTATGTTTAAAATTCAAGAAGGGATTGTCACGAGCTCAGTTATTGTCATGCATCTATATTCATTGAAACACATTACATGGCTTATAGTTGGAAATGAAATTGCTATATTAACGATAGGGATTAGCGTGGCGCTATTAGTGAATATGTATATGCCAAGTAGTGAAAATAAGCTAAGAGAGTATCAGGATACAATAGAAAGTAATTTTAAAACAATTTTGTTTGAAATGGTTGTTTATTTGCGAAATAGAGAAAGTAGTTGGAGTGGGGCAGAACTCATCGAAACCGAGAACATGCTAAATGAAGCAAGAGATTTATCGTTTAAGAAACTTGAGAATGCATTTATGCGAGAAGATGACTATTACTATCGTTATTTCAATATGCGCATGCAACAATTTGAAATTTTGGAGCGGATGATACCATTAGCTGCGTCATTATCTTGGACGTATGAACAAGCTGATATGATTGCAGACGTAATTGAAAATATAGGGAATTCTATTCGTCCTGAAAGTACAGGGGTCATTTCGTTAAGACAACTGCAAGAAATGCGAGAAGTATTTAGAGAAATGCCTTTACCAGTCACACGAGAAGAATTTGAAATACGTGCAAAACTCGTTCAACTTGTTTATGAGATGGAGCAATATTTACTCATTAAAAGTCGTTTTAAGGGAAAGGATAATATAAAAGAACTTATATAGAAGGTAGGAATTATGTATGCCGTATCTTCTTTCTTTATTATTATGTCTTTCTTTATCACCGATTTGGCCTCTTGGTGATAATCCACGTGCCGGTGATCCTTTCATTATTGTAAATAAAGCGACGAATAAACTAGCTTATATTGACGATGGAAAGATTCAAAAGGTTTTTCCAGTAGCTACGGGGAAAACGAATGAATTAACCCCAGAAGGAACTTTTGATATTGTAATGAAAGCGAAGGATCCGTATTATATTGCAAAGGATATTCCGGGGGGATCCCCTAAAAATCCACTTGGATCAAGGTGGATGGGATTTAATGCAAGAGAAACTGATGGGAGTAAATATGGAATACATGGAACAAACCAACCTAGTTCAATTGGAAAGTATATTTCACAAGGGTGTATAAGAATGAAGAAAAACGATGTGGAATATTTATTTGATCGTATTCCAATTGGAACGAAAGTATGGATTGTGAAATCAAAAAAATCCTTTCAGCAATTGGCAAAAGAAAAAGGTGCCATTGCATATGAAAAGGCCAACGAAAAGGTTGGCTTTTTCTTTTATTATAAGTTGTCTTGACATGTGTACATAAGCATGCGTTAATGAAGATATAGAAAGATAAAAAAAGAAAAAGGGGTTGCTCATATGTATTTGAATCCAAAAATCTCGTATATGCAGTTTTTTATTGGTTTTCTATTTGTGATTACATTCATATTGGCAACTTTTAATATATGTTCTTATGTTGTAGCAATTGTATTGATGGCACTGCTTAACCTTACATTTGTTATTGGTGCATTTCAGCAGAAACAGTATACAAGTTTTGTAATAGCATTAGTAATGGCATTTTCCTTTAGTATTGTAGCGATTATGATTTATATAAAATAAACCATCTCGATTTCGAGATGGTTTATTTTATGATGTGTAAAAAGTAGAAAAAGGACGAGTGAGTCGTCCTTTTTACCAAAACATACTTGCGCCAGTAAGTAGTGTTGTTACAAGTATAGAAATTAGCATTATATAAACCATAATTTTTTGAGCTTTTTTATGCATCGTTAAACCTCCTTGCAAATCAGTACCATTTCATTGTAACGAGAAATGAAATTATGGACAAGGGGAGAGCAAGGACAAAATTCGGGAAGGGGTTGCAAAATATAACAGGAAATTTGCGTATGAGTAGAGAATATATTAAAAGATAGATGGTTAATTTTTTTATGCAAGCTGAAGAATGGAGATACGATGATGAAAATATATGAAACAAATCGTTTACATTTAAGGGAAATTGATGAGTCGTATGCGGAAAAAGTTCTTCAATATTACGACAGAAATCGTGAGTTTTTAAAAGCTTGGGAAGAGTATAGGCCGGAGGATTTTTTTACATTAGATTATCAAAAGAAAAGGTTACAAAAGGATAGAAAAGAGTTTGCAGAAGGAAAGATTATTAGGCTATGGATTTTTAAAAAGGGTGATGATACGAAAATAATCGGATGTATTTCATTTAATTTAATCGTTCGTGGTATTTATCAATCTTGTGTACTCAGTTACAAATTAGATAAAGAAGAGTTGAATAAAGGATATACGACAGAAGCGCTTAGAAAAGCAATTCAAGTTGCTTTTGAGGAATCTCATTTACATCGTATAGAAGCGCCGATCATGCCACGTAATTTAGCATCTATACAAGTAGTGACGAAGATAGGCTTTCAATACGAGGGAGTATCTAGGAAGATGTTAATGGTAAATGGCGTGTGGGAAGATCATATGCGCTGGGTATTGTTAAATGAGTAATAGGAAGCAGATGGTTATCTAGACATATAAACCATCTGTTTTTTGTCTTGTATTTCGAAACTTTTGCGAAATTCTGTTATAATTAGTAGTGTTACATACATAATGGTAGTGCAGGAGGCGCAGTCTTATGATTAATCAAGAACGTTTAGTAAATGAATTTATGGAATTAGTACAAGTAGATTCTGAAACGAAATTTGAAGCAGAAATCTGCAAAGTATTAACAGAGAAATTTACAGCTTTAGGTGTAGAAGTATTTGAAGATGACACAATGGCTGTAACTGGTCATGGTGCAGGTAACTTAATTTGTACTTTACCAGCAACAAAAGATGGTGTTGATACAATTTACTTTACTTCTCATATGGATACAGTAGTTCCTGGTAATGGCATTAAGCCTTCTATTAAAGATGGATATATCGTATCAGATGGTACTACAATTTTAGGTGCGGATGATAAAGCGGGATTAGCATCAATGTTTGAAGCAATTCGCGTGTTAAAAGAGAAAAACATCCCTCATGGTAAAATTGAATTTATTATTACAGTTGGAGAAGAATCAGGTCTTGTTGGTGCAAAAGCGTTAGACCGTGAGCGTATTACAGCGAAATATGGTTACGCATTAGATAGCGATGGAAAAGTTGGTGAAATCGTTGTTGCAGCTCCAACACAAGCGAAAGTGAACGCAATTATTCGCGGGAAAACAGCTCACGCTGGTGTAGCACCGGAAAAAGGTGTATCGGCAATTACTATCGCTGCGAAAGCAATTGCAAAGATGCCACTTGGTCGTATTGATTCTGAAACGACTGCAAATATTGGCCGTTTTGAAGGTGGTACACAAACGAATATCGTTTGCGATCACGTACAAATCTTTGCAGAAGCTCGTTCTTTAATTAATGAGAAAATGGAAGTACAAGTTGCGAAAATGAAAGAAGCATTTGAAACAACTGCAAAAGAAATGGGCGGTCAAGCAGACGTTGAAGTAAACGTTATGTACCCAGGTTTTAAATTTGCTGATGGCGATCATGTTGTAGAAGTTGCAAAACGTGCAGCTGAAAAAATTGGTCGTACACCTTCTCTACACCAAAGTGGTGGCGGAAGTGATGCAAACGTAATTGCAGGACATGGTATTCCAACAGTGAACTTAGCAGTTGGTTATGAAGAAATTCATACAACAAACGAGAAGATTCCTGTTGAAGAGTTAGCAAAAACAGCAGAATTAGTTGTTGCGATTATTGAAGAAGTAGCGAAGTAAGTAATAAAGTAAAAAAGACGTGTGAACCAATTATGGTTTACATGTCTTTTTTTATTTTGATTCAATTGCTTTTACAAGACGTATAAGCCAATATAAGAAAATCCATGGCAATATATAAGTTGTTACTATATGAACTAGGCGAGGGAAGAATCCAGCTACGTTAATATCAAAAATAGGAAGTAATAAATAATTGATTACGATGATTAATATAATTATAAGAAACGTATAGTTGAGTTTGTTAGTTGATTTCATAATAATCAGCCCCTTTTACAAATATATCCACTTTATATAAATTGTAGCAAAAGTATGATAGAAAAGAACTATTAATTATTATAACTATTGTGCAAAATTTGATATAATAAAAGAACGAACGTTCTGATTAGGGAGTGAGTACTATGCGAGAAATGTATCCAAAAAATGGTCGTGTAATTTTGCATGTAGATATGAATTGTTTTTTCGCATCTGTTGAGATTGCTCATGACCCATCATTACAAGGAAAACCACTAGCGGTTGCAGGAAATGAAAAAGAGAGAAAAGGAATTATCATAACATGTAGTTATGAGGCGCGAGAATATGGTGTACGTACGACGATGCCTCTTTGGGAAGCGAAAAGGTTATGTCCACAATTAGTTGTAAGGCGTCCTAATTTTACATTATATCGCGAAGCTTCATTTCAAATGTTTCAAATACTTTCCCGTTTTACAGAAAAAATACAACCAGTTTCTATAGATGAAGGATATTTAGATATTACAGATTGCTACGCACTTGGTTCGCCTCTTGAAATAGCAAAGATGATTCAACAAGCACTATTAACAGAGTTACAGCTTCCATGTAGTATTGGAATCGCTCCAAACCTTTTCCTAGCAAAAACGGCTTCTGATATGAAAAAACCTCTTGGCATTACTGTACTTCGAAAACGTGATATCCCAGAAATGATTTGGCCACTTCCAGTTGAAGCAATGCATGGAATTGGACAGAAGACAGCTGAAAAATTAAATGACATTCATATACTGACAATTGAACAGTTAGCAAAAGGAGACGAGCATATCATCCGTGCTAAAATTGGAAAGCATGGAGTTGATTTACAAAGGCGTGCAAAAGGCATGGATGATAGGGAAGTTGATCCGAGTCAAATGGGACAACATAAAAGCGTTGGTAATTCGACGACTTTTTCAAAGGATATGGATGAAGAGAAAGAATTACTTGATATGTTAGAACGTTTATCAAAATCAGTGAGTAAAAGATTACGAAAGCGAACTCTTGTCAGCTATAATATTCAAATTACGATTAAATACCATGATAGACGGACGGTAACACGGAGTAAGCAATTGAAAAATGCGATTTGGGAAGAACGAGATATTTTTCAAGCAGCCTCCCGTTTATGGAAGCAACATTGGGATGGTGATTCCGTTCGTTTACTAGGTGTTACAGCTACTGAAATAGAGTGGAAGACAGAATCGGTGAAACAATTAGATTTGTTTTCGTTTGAAGAGGATGCAAAAAAAGAACCGCTACTTGCTGTCATTGATCAAATTAATGATAAGTATGGAATACCACTTCTGCAACGCGGTAGCCAATTATTGCGTAAACAAGAAAAGTCGTTTCAACAAAAATTAGAAAATAAGTTTATGTAGAAGGAGGTATGGATTTAAACCCTTCTTTTTTAGATGGAAGAGAGGATCCGGCCATGCGTAGAAGCGGGCAAATCCTTTTTGGGGGCCATGCCAAGTTAAAACAAAAAGATCGAACGAGTATGGATATAAATAAAAAGCACTGATTACAGTGCTTTTTATTATAGATTATGAAATTGTAGGATTTGCAAAAATAACAATCTCTGAACTATTTGTTGTTGAAACGCGTTGTGCGTAATATGTTAAAGCGGAAGAAATATATGTTGGCAACGTCTCATTTGTATGTGATGTTGTATATTCATGAATTAATTCTTTTAAAGTCGTCCATTCTAGTTGTGCTGGGTGATCAGAAACGAAAGAACTTACCCAGCGATCAAATGGAGATGAAAAATCAGTTTGTAAACGAAATACTTCTTTCATAATAAAATGCTCCTTTAAATGTGGTACAATCATTTTAACACAAAATACGAACGATTGATAAAATTTCGATTGTAACGTTCGTGTTATATAGTTGTCTAGATGATTGATTATATAAATTCAATTTGCCATTTGAAATAACATTCCGTAAGATGAAAGATAGATTATATAAAGAGCTGGAGGAAAGAAAGTGGAATTTGTATTTTTAGGAACTGGTGCAGGTGTTCCTTCAAAAGGAAGGAATGTTTCAGCAATTGCTTTGCAATTGTTAGAAGAACGAGGACAGACTTGGTTATTTGACTGTGGTGAAGCGACGCAACATCAAATATTACATACGTCTGTACGTCCGCGCCGTATTGAAAAAATATTTATTACGCATTTACATGGCGATCATATTTTTGGATTACCTGGTTTATTGGGCAGCCGTTCGTTTCAAGGTGGAATAACACCGTTAACAGTGTACGGACCAAAAGGAATTAAACAATTTATTGAAGTAGCATTATCGGTAAGTACGACACATGTCAAATATCCACTTGAAGTTGTTGAGATAGAGGAAGAAGGCATCGTGTTTGAAGATAATGAGTTCTATGTGGAAACGAAAAGACTTTCACATGGCATTGAATGTTTTGGATATCGTATTGTAGAGAAAGATATACAAGGAGCACTTTTAGTCGATAAGCTGTTAGAAATGGGTGTGAAACCGGGTCCGATTTTCAAACGTTTAAAAGATGGAGAAGTAGTTGAGTTAGAGAATGGTACAATGCTAAATGGAAAAGATTTTATCGGTCCGCCTCAAAAAGGGAGAATTATTACCATTTTAGGTGATACACGATACTGCGAAGCGAGTAGAGAGCTAGCACAAGACGCCGATGTACTTGTTCATGAGGCAACTTTTGCGGCAGAAGACGAACAACAAGCGTATGATTATTTCCATTCCACATCTAAGCAAGCTGCGAGTATTGCACTTCAAGCAAATGCGAAACGATTAATATTGACTCATATTAGTTCTCGTTATCAAGGAGATACATATAAGGAACTATTGGAAGAAGCAAGGGAGTTATTTTCTAATACGGAAATAGCAACGGATTTGAAATCATTTCCAGTATAAAAATAATAATTTCGTAAAAAAATGGTGACATCGGTTTACCATTTTTTTATTTCTAAAAAAAATTTAAAATAAAACTGTTATCATTTTATACTTATACTTGGATGATACAGAAATTTATAATGGTTTGAGGATATAAGATAAAAATACATTATAACGATTATGTAGAAAAACTGTTATATAAGAAGATGTACGTACAAGTGATACAAAGAAGAAAAGAAGACTTTTATTCAGAAACTTTAAAATTCAATAAAAGTAAGCGTTTAATAAAAAACGAGCTATAATGAGGGCACATTATAATTTACATCATACGTGTTAGCCATTTTTTGTAGCAAGCGAAATTGACTAAATAGTGAGAGAGCAACATGGAGATTATTATAAGGAAAGATATTACTATTATTTGTACTATACCTTTTTTCACTCTTTATTTTTAAAGCGCAAACGATATGAAAGCGATAGGATCTTTAGCAAGTGTAGCTGTTGCAAGTTTCTTAGTAGAAGCTTTTCAATTATACGTTGGTGGAGATTTAATTGGTATACCATTCTTTAAAAGAAGTCGAAAAATCAGTAGGTAGTCTAAGCGGAGTAGTGGGGGTAACTTTAGTTACATTAGTAATGGGTGTATCACCTTTTTATGCTATGCTTGTAGGGGCTTCTGTGTTAAACTTTGGATTGCTACCAGGATTTATTGCTGGTATTTTATATCATTTTAAATGAAAGTAATGCTATATTTCTTACGTACTATGGTATCTAGTATTATTTCAGGATATATTGGTTCACTTTTATTCAAAAACTATCCAATTCGTACAGCGGAGCAAATTCGTGGTACGGCTGGAAAAGCAACAGATGCGGTAGCTTAATAGAATAGTAGAAAATAATTTTCATAGAGGTTTAGGGGGAGTTATAATGAAGTATCGCTCGGTATTTGATATTATTGGTCCAGTTATGATTGGTCCATCAAGTTCTCATACAGCAGGGGCAGCAAGAATGGGGCAAGTTGCTCGCCAGCTGTTTCGTCATGAGCCAGAGAGAGTTAGCATTTCATTATACGGATCATTTGCAAAAACGTATCGTGGGCACGGTACGGATGTAGCGTTAATTGGTGGAATACTTGGATTTGAAACGGATGATTTACGTATTCCAAGCGCTTTAGACATTGCAAAAGAACGCGGAATTGAAGTGGAATTCATTGAAGAAGATGCAAATGCTCCGCACCCGAATACAGCGAAAATTCGTCTGTATAAAGGTGAAGAGGAAATCGAAGTTGTTGCATGTTCTATTGGTGGTGGTAAGATCGAGGTTGTAGAGTTAAACGGCTTTGATCTGCAATTATCAGGAACGAGTCCAGCACTTCTTATTGTAAATAACGATCGCTTTGGTGCTATTGCAGCAGTAGCTTCAATCCTTGCGAAACATGAGATTAACATTAGTACAATGAGTGTTTCTCGTAAAGAAAAAGGAAGAAGAGCACTTATGGTCATCGAAACAGATGAATTGTTAGCAGATGAAGTGATTAAAGAGATAAATGAGCAACAAAATATTTGTCAAGTAACTATTATGGAATAATTGCAGGGGGGACACACCATGTTTCGGAACGCAGCGGAACTAGTGGCGCAAGCTAAAGAACAAAATGTAAAAATCGCAGAAATTATGATTCAATGTGAAATGGAAACAAGAAGTATTTCACGTGAAGAAGTAATTGCTGGTATGGAAAAGAACTTAGTTGTGATGGAGCAAGCAGTAGAACGTGGTATTCGCGGTGTGAAATCACCGACTGGTTTAACTGGTGGAGATGCTGTAAAAGTTCAAGCGTATATGAAGAGTGGAAAAGGTTTATCTGGGGATACGATTTTGGACGCAGTGAGTAAAGCTGTTGCAACAAATGAAGTAAACGCAGCGATGGGAATTATTTGTGCAACACCAACAGCAGGTTCTGCTGGAACAGTGCCAGGTGTACTGTTTGCACTGAAAGAAAAATTACAGCCTACACGTGAAGAGATGATTGAATTTTTATTTACAGCAGGAGCCTTCGGTATGGTTGTTGCGAATAACGCTTGTATTTCTGGTGCAGCGGGAGGATGCCAAGCTGAAGTTGGTTCAGCAAGTGGGATGGCAGCCGCAGCCGCAGTTGAGATGGCTGGTGGAACACAAGATCAAGCAGCTACAGCGATGGCGATTTCATTAAAGAACATGCTTGGTTTAGTATGCGATCCTGTTGCAGGCCTTGTAGAAGTACCTTGTGTAAAACGTAATGCAGCGGGCGCTTCCAATGCTATGATTTCAGCTGATTTAGCATTAGCTGGTGTAACGAGTACAATTCCATGTGATGAAGTAATTGAGGCAATGTTTAGAATCGGACAAACGATGCCAGTAGCACTTCGTGAAACAGCTGAAGGTGGACTTGCAGCAACACCGACAGGTCGTCGTCTGCAAGAAGAGATTTTTGGGAAGAGTAATAACTAAAAGCATATGATCAAAATAAAAACGGAGCTCAAATAAAGTTGAGCTCCGTTTTTTATTTTTCTTTTGCTATTGTTTCTAATGTTTTTCCAAGATCATGTGATCGTTGCGTTGCTTGTGTAATACATGAAATTAATGCTTGTTGAAAATTATGCTCCTGTAACACTTCAATACCTGCTTCAGTTGTTCCCCCGGGAGAAGTAATTTCTTTTCGCAAAATAGAAGGGTGTTTTTCGCTTGCTTTTAGCATTTCAGCAGCACCAATCATCGTCTGAAGAATAAGGGATTTTGCAACATCTTCTTTTAAACCAATTTTTTTTGCTGCTTCTTCCATCGCCTCTACTACGTAATAAATATAAGCTGGTCCACTTCCGGATAATGCAGTGACAGCATGCATATCTTCTTCCTCTACAACAGAGACGAGACCGATTGTTTCAAATAACGATGTTGCAATGCGAATATGTTCCGCCGTTGCGTGTTCTGAAGGTGAGATAGCGGTAGCGGATTTTAAAATAGCCGCAGATGTATTTGGCATCGCACGAATAATTGGAACGTCTTTTTGAAGTAGGTTTCTAATTGAATGAGTAGAAACACCTGCTAATAACGAGATAATAAGCAAATTAGGCTCCGTATATTCTTTCAGCGGGATAATTGCTTCTGCAACATCTTTTGGTTTCATTGCTAGAAAAAGAATATTTGCATTAGCAAGTAGTTCTTTTTTGTTATGCGTACCTTTAACACCGTACTTTTTATGTAGTTCCTTTAATCTTGTTTCGTTAGAACGATTACTTACGGTAATTTGTTCGCCTTTAACAACATTTGCTTGTACCAAGCCACCAATAATCGCTTCGGCGATGGAGCCTGCACCGAGAAAGGAAATATTTTGAATAGACATGATGTTCCTCCTTAAAATTTGGTTAGAAATTCTTATAAATGTACATACATTCGTTTTTTTATAGAAAACACCTCTTTTTATCTGAAAATAATGACAAATTAATAAGGAAGTTGTAAACTGAAGAGGTATTCATTTTTGAACCGGAAAGAGACAGGGGGGCTAGGCATGACGGCGATTCACCGAATGGAGATTCCTGTACCATTTGCAGTTGAGACAGTGAATGTGTTTTTAGTTGAGGGGGAGACATTAACGCTAATTGATACAGGGACGAATACAGAAGGAGCAAGGAGTGCGTTAGAAAGCCAATTAGGTGCATTAGGATATACGATTGAAGATATTAAAACGGTAGTGATTACACATCATCATGCGGATCATTGTGGGCTGTTAAATATATTCTCTGAGAAAACAAATATTATTGGACACCCTTGGAATGAGCCTTGGATCACACAAAATCCACAATTTTTAAAGTGGTATCATGAGTTTTTTAAAGAGACAGCCTTGCAGTTCGGCGTTCCAGCGGCATTTTTGAAAGATGAGGAATTATTGACGACAAAGACACTAAAATATTCTTGTAATAGATCGTTAACGCATACTGTGAGAGAGGGAGATTGTATTGATTCTCTGCCTGGGTTTACAGTAATTGAAACACCAGGTCATGCTTCTACTCATATTTCTTTATATAGAGAATCTGATGGAATATTAATTGGTGGTGATGCTCTCATTAGTCATATTTCTTCGAATCCAATCTTAGAACCACCATATGAAGGGCAAACAGAAAGGGCACGTCCATTACTACAATATAATCAAACGTTAAAACGTTTAAGTGAAATGAATATTTCACGTATTTTATCAGGACATGGGGAAGATGTTCTAAATGTGAAACAACTTATTGAAACGAGGTTACAAAAGCAAGAAACACGTGCGTTTAAAGTGCTTGAGTTATTGAAGGAAAAACCAATGACAGCATTTGAGGTCTGTGTAAAACTATTCCCGGTATTATATAAGGAGCAATTGCCACTTACTATCTCAGAAACTGTTGGACAATTAGACTTTTTAGCATATAATCAACAAGTGATGATTGATGAGTCTTCGCAACAATTGATTTATTATGCAAAGTAGGTGACAGCAATGACGGGACGTTTACAAGAAAAAGTAATCGTCATTACAGGTGCTTCTAGTGGAATTGGAGAGCAAGTTGCAATGCAAGTTGCAGAGCAAGGGGCAACTCCAGTAATAATAGCTCGAACGGAAGAAAAACTACGAGCATTAGCAAAAAAAATTAAAGAAACTTATAATACGCCTTGCTACTACTATGTATTGGATGTAAGTAATGAGGCGGAAGTACAAACTGTGTTCGCAAAGGTATTACAAGAAGTGGGACGTATTGATATATTAGTAAACAATGCGGGATTTGGTATTTTTAAAACATTTGAAGATGCATCAATGAACGAGGTAAAGGATATGTTCCAAGTAAATGTATTCGGTTTAGTAGCTTGTACGAAAGCGGTATTACCTTATATGGTAAAAAGGAACGAAGGGCATATTATTAATATCGCTTCGCTTGCTGGAAAAATTGCAACTCCGAAATCGAGTGCTTATGCAGCAACGAAACATGCCGTATTAGGATTTACGAATAGTTTACGTATGGAATTATCGAATACAGATGTTTATGTAACAGCAATTAATCCAGGTCCGATAGATACGAACTTTTTTGAAATAGCCGATCAATCAGGTACATATGTAAAAAATATGGGACGTTACATGTTAAAACCAACATATGTAGCAGAACAAATCGTAAAATCGATGCAAACGAAAAAACGTGAAGTAAACTTGCCGAAGTGGATGGGAATTGGGCCAAAGCTCTACGCATTATTCCCAGGTTTATTTGAACGTGTTGCAGGCAAATCATTAAGTAAAAAATAGGAGATTTCCATGTGGAAATCTCCTATTTTTTTATTTTCCAGTCACATAATCGTAAACGATATCCTCAACTGCCTCGTATACATCAATTTCAGTATTTGAATGAATTATCGTTTGAATATGTTTAATTAGCATTTCCTGATCTTCTTTTGACACAGGATTACATTGATATTGCCGAAAACTTTTTGTAATCATTTTCTCGATTAATTTTTCATTCATGTTTTTCCCCGCCTGTATGTATACATGTATTGTTTTATTGTACTTGAAGTGTAATGGAAATACTACTATACATTATTTTTGCATAAAAATTCGATTGTGTATATTATTTTTCTAGTAAAATTAAGAATTTTAAGTTTTAAAAATTTATAAATATTTAATTGACTCTATAAATATACAATATTATAATCATACTTAATTTAAAGAATCGATATGAGGAGGAGCTTATGAAAGTCGCAATTATTGGAGCAACTGGATATGGAGGAATTGAGTTAATTCGGTTATTAGAGCAACATCCGTATTTTTCGATAGCATCTCTCCATTCTTTTTCGCAAGTTGGCGAGTGTATAACAAATGTATACCCGCATTTTCGAAATGTTTTCGTACATACATTACAAGAAATTGATGTAAAGGCAATAGAGAAGGAAGCGGAAATCGTATTTTTAGCGACCCCGGCAGGAGTATCGGCAGAGTTAACTCCAAAATTATTGGCAGTAGGTTTAAAAGTAATTGATCTATCTGGAGACTTTCGCATGATAGATCCTTCGACATATGAACAGTGGTATAAAAGGGTAGCTGCAAAAGAAGAAGTTCTTAGGGAAGCTGTATATGGATTAAGTGAATGGAAAAGGTCCGAGATTCAAAATGCAAATTTAATTGCAAACCCAGGATGTTTTGCTACAGCCGCATTATTAGCGATAGCGCCGTTAGTACGTAGCGGCATGATCGAAGAAGATTCCGTTATTATTGATGCGAAATCAGGGGTATCTGGAGCAGGCAAAACGCCAACAACAATGACTCACTTTCCTGAGCTATATGATAACTTACACATTTATAAAGTAAATCAACATCAGCACATTCCCGAGATTGAGCAAATGCTTACAGAGTGGAATAGTGAAATGAAACCAATTACATTTAGTACACATTTAATACCGATATCGCGGGGGATTATGATTACGCTTTATGCGAAAGTGAAACAGGAAATGAAAATAAAGCAACTTCAAACTTTTTATGAAGAAACGTATGAACATTCAGCTTTCGTTCGAGTTCGCGCTCAAGGAGAATTTCCAAGTCCGAAAGAAGTAAGAGGCTCAAATTATTGTGATATTGGGATAGCTTACGATGAAAGAACAGAAAGAGTCACGGTCGTTTCTGTTATAGATAATATGATGAAAGGTGCAGCTGGGCAAGCGATTCAAAATGCAAATGTATTAGCGGGATTGGAAGAGACAACAGGTTTACAACATATGCCGCTTTATCCATAAGGGGGACATTATGATTAAAGTATCGTCTATTACAAAATTAGAAAATGGTTCAATTGTAACGCCGAAAGGATTTTCAGCAATTGGTACTGCAAATGGTCTGAAAAAAGAGAAAAAGGATTTAGGTGCAATCGTTTGTGAAGTACCAGCAGCATGTGCCGCTGTGTATACAACAAATCAAATACAAGCAGCTCCCCTGCAAGTAACGAAAGAAAGTATAGCAGCCGAGGGGAAATTACAAGCAATTATCGTCAATAGCGGAAATGCAAATGCTTGTACGGGAATGAAGGGGCTACAAGATGCATACGAGATGCGCGGATTAGGAGCAGAACATCTTGGTGTGAAAGAAAATTACGTCGCGGTAGCTTCAACAGGTGTAATTGGTGTCCCTTTACCGATGGATATAATTCGGCATGGAGTTGAAACTCTTATACCAACAAAAAACGTAAGTGGGGCACGTTCTTTTTCTGAAGCGATTTTAACGACGGATCTTATAACGAAAGCCACTTGCTATGAGTTCATCATTGATGGAAAAGAAGTGACCATTGCTGGTGTCGCTAAAGGCTCAGGGATGATCCATCCGAATATGGCAACGATGCTTAGTTTTATTACAACAGATGTCAATATAGAGCATGAAGTATTGCAAACAGCATTATCACAAGTTACGAATCATACATTTAATCAAATTACGGTAGACGGGGATACTTCTACAAATGATATGGTCATTGTTATGGCAAGTGGATTGTCAGAAACGAACACGATGAGTATGGAACATAAAGAATGGGGAACTTTCGTATTTGCTTTACAGAAGGTATGTGAAGATTTAGCAAAAAAAATTGCGCAAGATGGTGAAGGGGCTACGAAGTTAATAGAAGTAAACGTGTTAGGGGCTCGAACAAATGAAGAAGCAAAGAAAATTGCAAAACAAATAGTCGGTTCAAGTCTTGTGAAAACAGCGATATACGGTGAGGATCCAAATTGGGGGCGAATTATTAGTAGTATTGGACAAAGTGAAGTAGCTATTAATCCCAATACAATTGGTATGACTCTGCAATCTATCGCTGTGTTAAAAAACAGTGAGCCTCAAATGTTTTCTGAAGAGGAAATGAAAAGGAGATTACAAGAACATGAAATAGTCATTGATGTGTATTTACATTTAGGAGAAGAAACGGGATCAGCTTGGGGCTGTGATTTAAGTTATGACTATGTGAAAATAAACGCTTGTTATCGTACATAAGGAGAGAGCAGATGAGCGAATATATTGTAGTTAAATGCGGCGGTAGTATGTTGGATCAGTTAAATCATGTGTTTTTTGATTGTATAAAGAAATTGCAACAGAAGTATAAGGTAGTGATTGTCCATGGCGGTGGTCCAGAAATTGATGCCAAATTAAAAGACTATAATATCAAAGTAGAAAAAAGAAATGGATTACGAGTAACACCAAAAGAAGTTATGGATGTTGTTCAAATGGTGCTATGCGGAAGTATAAATAAAAAGTGTGTCATGAATTTACAAAAACATAATTTACTTGCGGTAGGTCTTGCAGGGTGTGATGGTAATTTACTTCAAGTCCAACCTGTTGGCGGAGAGATAGGATATGTAGGAGAAGTAAGTTATGTAGAAACAGTCTTATTAAAAAGATTAATAGATATGAACTATATTCCTGTTATTGCTCCGGTCGGGATAAATGATAATGAGATTTATAACATAAATGCGGATACCGCTGCAGCTGGAATTGCGGCCGCACTATCTGCAAAAGAACTCATTTTTATTACAGATGTAGATGGGGTATTACATGAAGGGAAATTGATAAAGAAAACGGATGAATCTGAAATTGTTACTTTTATAGAAAAAGGTGTCATTACAGGTGGGATGATTCCGAAAGTACAGGCGGCACTTACATCATTAAAAATGGGAGTGCAAAAGGTTAGTATCGTAAATGGTAAGAAGGATTTTACCGAGGTTACAGGTGGATTTATCGGAACGACGGTAACGAAAGGAGTGAGTATTGTATGACAAGTCATCTTTTTCAAACGTATGGAAGACGGAACATTGAGTTTGTAAAGGCTAATGGAACGAAAGTCATTGATAAAAATGGTAAGCAATATTTAGACTTTACTTCTGGTATTGGAGTATGTAACTTAGGACATTGTCATCCTACTGTTATGAAGGCGGTACAAGATCAACTTGGTGATATATGGCATATCTCTAACCTATTTACAAATACCTTACAAGAAGAAGTCGCTTCGTTATTAACAGAAGATATAGCATTAGATTATGTGTTTTTTTGTAATAGCGGGGCAGAGGCAAATGAAGCAGCTTTAAAGTTAGCACGCAAGCATACTGGAAAATCTCTCGTCATAACATGTGAGCAATCTTTTCACGGTAGAACCTTTGGAACGATGAGTGCAACAGGCCAAGATAAAGTGAAAGAGGGATTTGGTCCACTACTTCCGTCTTTTTTACATATCCCTTTTAACGATATTAAGGTATTAGAGGAAGTAATGAATGAAGAAGTTGCGGCGATAATGGTAGAAGTTGTTCAAGGAGAGGGAGGAGTCATACCTGCTGATCTATCTTTTTTGAAAGCGATTGAAACATTATGTAATAAGTTCGGTTCCTTATTTATTATAGACGAAGTACAAACAGGAATTGGAAGAACAGGGACATTATTTGCTTATGAACAAATGGGAATAAATCCTCATATCGTTACTACCGCTAAGGCTCTTGGAAATGGCATTCCTGTTGGAGCGATGATCGGCCAGAAAGAACTCGGAACATCGTTTACTGCAGGATCACACGGTTCAACGTTTGGTGGAAATTATATTGCAATGGCTGCAGCGAAAGAAGTATTGCAAGTAAGTAAGAAACCATCATTTTTAAAAGAAGTAAAGGAAAAGGGCGAGTACGTATTAGAGAAGTTGCGAGAGGAATTACGACATGTCGACTGTATTCAAAATATACGTGGTAAGGGGCTTATGATTGGGATTGAGTGTAAGCATGAAGTTGCAAGTTTTATAGAACAACTAGAAAAAGAAGGACTTCTCGTATTACAAGCAGGTCCTAATGTTATAAGACTATTACCACCACTTATTGTAACGAATGAAGAGCTAGAGCAGGCAGTATATATGATAAAAAAAGTAGTTTGTACAAAAAACGTATCAATCATATAAGGGGGAAGTTTCATGTCAACTGTACAAGTACCGAAATTAAATACGAAAGATCTTTTAACACTAGAAGAACTGACGCAAGAAGAAATCATTTCTTTAATTGAGTTTGCTATATATTTAAAAAAGAATAAGCAGGAGCCTTTACTACAAGGCAAAATATTAGGGCTTATTTTTGATAAGCATTCAACTCGTACTCGCGTTTCTTTTGAAGCAGGAATGGTACAGCTCGGAGGACATGGAATGTTTTTAAGTGGGAAAGAAATGCAAATTGGAAGAGGGGAGACTGTTTCAGACACTGCAAAAGTATTATCCCATTATATTGATGGGATAATGATACGTACATTCTCACACGCGGATGTAGAAGAGCTTGCAAAAGAATCAAGCATTCCTGTTATTAATGGATTAACGGATGATCATCACCCTTGTCAAGCATTGGCAGATTTAATGACAATATATGAAGAAGTGAATACATTTAAAGGAATTAAATTGGCGTACGTAGGTGATGGGAATAATGTATGTCATTCATTGTTGTTAGCGAGTGCAAAAGTCGGAATGAATATGGCAGTTGCCACTCCCGTAGGATATGAACCGAATGAGGAAATTGTTAAAAAAGCATTAGCCATTGCTGAGGAAACAGGAGCTGAAATTGAAATTTTGCATAGTCCTGAATTAGCGGTACGTGAAGCAGATTTCATTTATACGGACGTTTGGATGAGTATGGGGCAAGAGGGAGAAGAAGTGAAATATACTTTATTTCAACCTTACCAAATCAATAAAGAACTTGTTATGCATGCGAAGCAAACATATCGTTTCTTACACTGTTTACCTGCCCATCGTGAAGAGGAAGTAACAGGAGAAATTATAGATGGACCGCAGTCTATCGTTTTTGAGCAAGCTGGTAATCGATTGCATGCGCAAAAATCATTATTAGTAAGTTTATTTAAAAATGTAGAAGAGCCTTCCTAAATGATGTGCACCCCACTTGTTAGACACGAATAACAAGTGGCGGTGTATTTTTTTATGGTTAAATTCTAGCGGGAAGAAAAAGTGAATTCAATAAAAAGATATTACCTTGAGTATACACTGAATGTACTTAATTTTTTGTCTAACCTTTTTGTGCCTAGTTCACCAGGAAGGCTCTTTCCTTTACTTCACATACAACATAGGCTTCGTTTGCTGTTAAGCAGGTTTTATGTTATATAAAGACTTTTGGTTGGTCTGAAATTTCTGTATTTACATTTTTTCTTTTTATCTCATAATTTTAATTGGGAGAGGGAGGAAAAAAATGGTTCAAATTAAAGTGACACCTGAAATGCTAGAAGAAGTTGCGAATCGTGCAAGTAATACCCGAATCGCATTAGAATCTATACATAATAATTTATGTAATGAAATAGATCAATTGTGTTTTCAGTGGATTGGTGCCTCTAATCAACAGTTCATTCAAATGTTCAATGATGCGAGACCAAAAGCTTTTACATCTATTCATTCACTTGTAAAAGTAGAAGAAGATTTGAAACGAATTGCTGAAAAATTCCGCAATGCAGATAATCAAGATGTTACAATGGAACAAGGGGCGATGTGTGGACCACTATCATCAGAAAAAGAGGATTTTGATGGTGAAAAACTTGCTAGGGATATAGTGGGTGAAATAAGTGGTGAGTATGATATTCGTCGTGCTTGGGATGGGATTGATCCATCTACTGGCGAAAAACTATCTACTTTGGATAGAGTATTTGCAGGAGGAATGGCAGTAGCAGGGCTTACCCCCTTTGGAAAGATAGCTAAAGTAGGAAAAGATTATCTTGAAGCATCTAAACAATTAGAAAGTGATATAGAAAAAATGACATCTGAAGGATTTTCTAAAGAAAAAATAGCTGAACATGTTGTAGAAGCACGTAATCAGCAAAAAAATGCAGCAAGGGAAAATATGACTGTTGAGGAGAGAGCCGGTTTAGAGGAAAGAAATATAAAAAAATACGGTAATCCAATAGGACCAACAGCTGAGAGTATGTTTAATAAGATAAAAGATTCGTACATTGATAAAGGAATTTATGAATCCGATGAACAAGTATTGGAAATTATAATTCAAAAATCAATGCAAAAAGATGATGTAATAAATACACTATTAGGATTAAAGCATTAGGAGGAGCAACTTATGATAATAATGAATAATTACTCTAAGACAAGGACGTATATTATATTAGAGCCTAGCGGATATTCAATAGTTGAAAAAAATAAAGTACAGTTGGTTAGACAAGGCGTCGGAGGATTTAGTGAAGATGGACAGGTAGTTGGTATTTATGTTAAAGATAACAAACTATTTTTTTTCTACAATGGAAAATCATTTGAAACATCTATAGAAAATCTAATTTGTATAAATAGTTATGTTTCAAAATTGAAAAGATGTTTTAGTGTAACAATAGGAGGACAAAATATCTGTAATATAGTTTATGAGCCTTTTATTGATCCAGGAATGATTTATTATGATGCAGACCCTGAAGAGTTTGATGTATTGCTATACTTAAGTGAATTATTGAAGAATAAGGATTCTATTAAGAGATTTATGAACGGGATGGAAATGATTAAAAAGCAGAATAAAGGCTAGTGTTTTAGAAAAAGAAATAAGTGTTTGAAAGTAAGTACTTTATGATGGTTGTACCATCATGAAGTACTGTGTGCAATTCTAGAATAGAAAACGAGGTACGGGCTTAGGTGAGAGGGGCAATTCCGAAAGGAAAATGCTCTTTTTTTCGTTCTTTTATCACGGTTAATAGCATTGAATGGTACGAAAGATATCAACTATACGACTCAATTCCCTGATGGGAAATTGGCTAAAATAAAAAATAGTACAATATTTCCAGGAAGTTGGAGTGATACAAAGATTTTAGGTAGTATAACTGATATAGGTAACTCTTCTCCGTCAAGTATTAGAGGAAGAGTTGGAGCAACTTTTCATAGGGAAAGTATTGACGTCGTAGAAATTGATGTAATAAAAATAGGTGACAATGTGGTTAGTGGATAGCCAACAGGTCAAATAAATGCACCATTACCAGGTGGATTTATCAAATAGAGGAGGAACATATATGTATGAAAAAGTAGATGCAGTATTATCTGAAAATAGCTCAGATAACTACTTCTATGATGATGAATTTATGTATGTACAAAAATTGATAAGTGAATTTGCTGAAAATGATTGGGATAAATTGCTTCAAAATTTAAAGGACAGAGATGACAAATATAAAATTAGATTAGTATATTGTATAGATGAAGATACTGGGATGAATGGATTCAATTTATTGCTAGATTTACTCAATACGAATGATGAATTAGCTGAATATGTAATAGACTCTTTGCGTTCTTTTAACAATAAAGAATATAAAAAAATAATCGCTTCCAACAAGCAAATAATGGATAAGGCAGAGAATCTACTGAAAAAATCGAGTCTGCTAGTTAAGAGAATTTTAGAAGCATTTTTACAACAAAATACACAGTCTTAGTATTTATATCTTTAGAAACAGAATTGTTTAAACTAAATAAAAACGAACTCTATTATTCGAATGGCGTCAACTAATAGTGGATTGACTAGTAAGAATCACCTGCCACCATTAAAACTATTTAGTTCGAGATGGTGTAATAGAGAACTTGATTCATTTTTTTCAAAAGAAGAAAAATCGCAAATAGAAAAGTTATACAATTTGCGGTTTTCTCAATGACACTTAGATTTAACTTCTAAAGATAGCACAGGATGTTCAATTGTTGAATATGCTAGAAAATTCCTATTGAGATCAAGTTTAATTGAAAGGATGGGAAAATATGAATCAAAAAGAACCTATTGAATTTATTAAAAAAGCTGGGGCCTGTATTGTTTCAAAAAATATAATTAATGAAACAGGAAAATTGAAATGGATATTGAGAGAGCAATCAATAGATGCAGTAGATAATGGTTGGAGGTTTTTTTCGGAAATTGATGATGATGATTATATTAATAATCCTGAAAATTTAGTATTATGTGATTTTAATACTGTAGCAAATATTGAACCGGCCATTTTGGGAATATACGAACTACCGATCGGTAGTGATTTACAATTAGTTTGTGAAAATGGAAAAATAAAATTTGTTGATAATTTAACTGGTAAAGAAGTTTGATAATCATTACTTATTTTTTAATGCAATCTAAGTGGTAGTTTGGTGTGAGTATGAATGTGGGGCAACCTCATTCTGAAACTGGTGGGAGAAATCGTGAAACATATACATATGGTCTATCAGGAGAAAATCGAAGAAGTATTTAAACTTTAGCTCATGATAGTTTGGCTGCTCGAAGAATTTATATAAAAGATGGTTTATATACTGAGGAGATAAGAGAAGGTTTACGAGGAGTTATAAAAAGAAACAAAGAGCTATATCCGCATTTATTTGATAAATAAAACATGAAAATAAACATGACATTTATAGTGGTTACTGGAGTTTTGAAAATGGAGCAATCGAAAAAATTTAAAAATTAGATGACTCAACTTTGAAAGATACTTCATGCTCCCCTTATGATATGGTGCATTACCAAGAAAAATAAATGTAAGAATCCACAGTGATAAACTTTTACACTGTGGATTTTTGAATTTGTGTTTAAGTACCTACTAAGGGTACGGGTAAAACTGGTGTTTTAGCATCAACAGGAAGAGTATCAACTAAAGGTAAATTAAGACAAGAAGCTTCACGTGCGGCAAGATTAGAAGGTAAGCGAGCTGCTGATAATGGAGAAGCATACAAGGGACATGTTGGTCATGTTCCTGATACAACTTGGATGGGGAAACCGGATCCTCATAGTTGGTTAGACCTTGACCCAAAAGTTAATATGAGCATAGGTGGGCAGGTTAATAAATATCCAATTGGTTATAAACCTACAAAATTTAAGTTTGTAGAGGAGGAGTAGACGATGAATAATCGGAAAGATAAGATAGCTACAATGATTTTAGTGAAGCAGGAGCTAATGAAACAAGATGTAGAAAAAATATGGCCACACCATTTTCCAGAGGTGGGAGCAAATGAAAAATCTATTTGCACTATTGAACAAGAATTGGGATATAAACTTGATTTAATGTATCGAGAATTTCTTCAATATGCCAATGGATGGGCAGGCTTTTATCAAACAGTGGATTTATTTGGTACGGAGCAATTAAAGGAATCGGCTATAATGGATTATGCTCAGGTACTATTAGAAGCTATAGATGATGTTGTTTTAGAAGAAAGCGGTGTTTTAAGACATGAGCTACTACCAATAGCAGTTTCGGAATTTGATAGGGATTTATTTGTTTTATGTTTACCTAATTCTTCTAGACCAGGAGAGATAATTTGGTTTGCTGGTGAAGAAATAGATAGATTTGAGAATTTTGACGAGTACTTTTTAGCAATGATCGATTATAATAGAGAAGAGATATTAGCTTTAAAGGGGTAGTTTATGCAATCATATTTTTTAAGTGTATGTTAATGTACAGCTATAAAAACATAAATACTAATACAGCTAAAGCAAAATATATTTGAAGTGAACAGAAAAGAAAATAGATATTAATTGTCAAGATGTACAAGTTTTAAGGTTACGATAAAATCTAGTGCAACTTAAAAACAATATGAGCTGAAAGTACTTGATTGTCGATTAAAGACAACAAGTGCTTTTTCGTCTTGATATAAAAATAAATGACATCGGACAAACATTAGGAGAATAAATAAGAAAAAAGCCGCCCAACTAAAGTGTACCTCAAATTTTTAGACACGAATAACAATTTGAGGTGCACTTTTTTATATTGAAATGTCATATGTATATTTAGTTAAACATTTTGATATCATTTATAATAAAAGAGAAAACTAAATTTGTTTTTCAGAGTGTGTAAGGACATACTACATATAAAAATATAGTTAAAGAGATGATGAATTTGAAAACAACTAAGAAAGCACATTCGTTTTTTCATCGAATGTGGAGAATATTAAAGTTTCAATATTATAAGTTGCTTCGATCACCAGAAGGAGCAAAGAAAGTATCGTTAGGTTTTGCTATTGGATTCGGTTTAGAAATGTTGGTGATTTATACAGCATCGCTCGTATATTTAATATTTTATCCGATCGTCAGGTTAGCAAAAGGATCGTTTCCAGCTGCAGTTATTGGCAATATTATTGGGAAAATATCGTTTCTCCCGGTATTTTTATTTCCATTTGCTTACGCGTTAGGGAAAGTGATTTATCCATTTCATGTAAAGAAAATACATCATGAACCATTCACGATATCAGATTTGTTTTCCAGCCATATTTTCACGATGTTAAAGAGTTTATTACAGAGTGAAGTGTATGTATTGATTGGTATGACGATAATAGGAGTGGTGTTTGGGGTAATTTCATATTTCGTTGTGCATTATTTATATGAAAAGAATCGTAAGTTACGTTTGAAGAAAAGAAAAAAACGAGTGAGAGAACCACTTGTACAAATATAAAGAATGTCACATTCATTTTCTCCTGTGAATATGTTTAAGAAAAAGGGGGAGAGAATGGATGTATTATTATTACGTACCTCAAGTATATCCATATGTAAATTATTATCCTGTATATGATATGAGTAGACAATACGAATGGTATCGACAGCAACATTTGCAGCAATTATCACAAATACCACTACAACAGCCTACGCAAGAACAAAAACCATATTTAACGACATGGCCATATTCAAATGTATACTATGGTAATTATTATGAATCATAAAGCTGCTTCTATTTAGAAGCAGCTTTATGCGTTTGTTTTCAAAATTAAATTTTGAATGGTTTGAAGAGAATGAATGAGCTTTTCACGCTCTTCCTCAGATAATGTTTGAAAATTTTCTTTTAGTTTGTCTAAAATGAATTGCTGGTACTGATTTACTAACAATTTCCCTTCAGCTGTTAGGGAAATTAAAATGACCCGTCGATCTTTTTCGCTATAATGACGCTCTATTAGTTCTTCTTGAATAAGTTTGTTTAATAGAGGTGTCATGTTAGGCCTTGAAATCGCTAGCCGCTTGCCAATTTCGGAAACTGCTAATGTGCCGTTTTCATGCAGAAGCAGTAATACTTGTGTATGTGATGGCGGCATATGTCTTTGAGAAGAAAATTCTCCAGGAAGCATAAATTTGCGATAAAAAAGAGGCACTAGCGAAAGAAGATGATCAACAATACGTTCCCACTCGCGTGATTCCATATAAAGGCCCCCTTCCACTATCATTGTAACAAAAAAGACAAGGTATAAAAATAGAATTGTTTCATGGTAGCCTTAATATTTGTAGGATAACACTTGCTTTGTAAATGTATTGGCAATAATCGTATAACCTTTATCATTTGGGTGTACTTGGTCAAATAGTAACTCTTTTTTATCATTTGAAATTAATTTGCGAATTGGTAAAACAATAGACGGTTGATTTGCTTTGGAAATGGAATAAACGGATTCATTCCAGCCATCTAAAAACATATCTGCATAACTTGCGATGGAGTCATCAAGTTGTAACGGGTTATAGAGTTCGGAGAGAATGAGTAAAGCATTCGGATTTTGATCTCGAACTGTCTTTACAATACTTTTTATATCCGCTTCAAAAAGAGCTTTTTCTTTATTTAACATTTTAATACCATCTATAACACCGACATCACGATTTAAACGGAATAAATTATTTCCTCCAATATTAATTGTAATGATATTTGCTGCTCTAATTTTTTGTTGTACTTCTTCTAACTGAACTTTTTTAACGAGACGATCTGTAGTGAGACCGTTTACACCGAGGTTTTCTACCGTAATTGGTTTATGAATTTGTCCTTCTAGTTGCTTCGAAGCTAATTCGGCAAATCCCCCTTGTGTAGATCCATATCCTTTGGCGAGTGAATCACCTAAAACAAGGTGATAAAAGGAGTCGTTTGTTTGCTTATCAATCCAACTTGGAGCAGCTGTTTTTTCAGTTTTTCCTTCGGGTTCATTTTGTTTTGTCTCATCGTTCTTTTCAAAATAAGAATAAGAAATGATTAGAAGGAGGAGACAAACAATTGTTAAGATGACTTTTTTCATAAATTCATCCTCCTTGTAATTGGTAATTGTATCATATTCAGCAGTATTAGTAATGTAAGGGCATAGTATATGTTTATGAAAATTTTACAATAACTTTACAGAAAATTTGTAGAAGTATGTCAAAAAATATTGACGATATGAAAGTACATTATATATGATAATGTCAGATAAGGTGAAACTTTACTTAATGGGAGCTCTATCTCCGTTAATTGTTAGTCTTCATCAATCGGGCGTTTATGGGTACTGTCCGTTAACGTGAGATGAAATAAAGGTCGAATCTCTAATAGAAGCAAAAAGGTATGTGATTAGAGACAGATAGAGATTTATTTCATTATATTGGGGAATTGTATAAGGGGGATTTTTTGTGAAAAAGTCAAAAAAAATGCTAGCTGGAGCAACTCTTGCTATTGGTGTAATAGCACCACAAGTGTTGCCAACAACAGCTCATGCGGATGAGAAAACTGGGGAGAGTACAGTTAACTTACGAATTCTAGAAACATCAGATATTCACGTTAACTTAATGAATTACGATTATTATCAAACGAAAACAGATAATAAAGTAGGTCTCGTACAAACTGCAACACTTGTTAATAAAGCGCGTGAAGAAGCGAAAAACTCTGTCCTATTTGATGATGGGGATGCATTACAAGGGACGCCACTTGGAGATTACGTAGCGAATAAAATAAATGATCCGAAGAAGCCTGTGGATCCTAGTTATGTACATCCATTATATCGTTTAATGAATTTAATGAAGTATGACGTCATCTCTCTTGGGAATCATGAATTTAACTACGGTTTAGATTACTTAAACAAAGTGATTAGTAAAACAGAGTTCCCGGTTATTAACTCGAACGTCTATAAAGACGATAAGGATAATAATGAAGAGAATGACCAAAATTACTTTAAACCATATCATATTTTTGAAAAAGAAGTAGAAGATGAAGCTGGTCAAAAACAAAAGGTGAAAATTGGTGTAATGGGATTTGTTCCACCTCAAGTTATGAACTGGGATAAAGCAAATTTAGAAGGAAAAGTAAAAGCGAAAGATATTGTTGAAACAGCGAAGAAAATGGTGCCGAAAATGAAAGCAGAAGGTGCAGATGTTATCGTGGCACTAGCGCATTCAGGTGTCGATAAGAGTGGATACAACGTTGGCATGGAAAACGCGTCGTATTATTTAACAGAAGTTCCTGGTGTAGATGCAGTATTAATGGGACATTCACATACTGAAGTGAAGGATGTATTTAATGGTGTTCCAGTTGTAATGCCTGGTGTCTTTGGAAGTAACTTAGGTATTATTGATATGCAATTGAAAAAGGTAAACGGAAAATGGGAAGTACAAAAAGAGCAATCGAAGCCGCAACTTCGTCCGATTGCTGATAGTAAAGGGAACCCATTAGTACAATCTGATGAAAAATTAGTTAATGAAATTAAAGACGATCATCAAGCGACAATTGATTATGTGAATACAGCTGTAGGAAAAACGACAGCGCCAATTAATAGTTATTTCTCATTAGTACAAGATGATCCTTCTGTACAACTTGTGACAAATGCACAGAAATGGTATGTAGAAAAGCTATTTGCGGAAAATGGACAGTATAGCAAATATAAAGGAATTCCAGTTTTATCTGCAGGAGCACCATTTAAAGCAGGTGGCCGAAACGGTGCTACATATTACACTGATATTCCAGCTGGAACGTTAGCGATTAAAAACGTTGCAGATTTATATGTATATCCAAATACATTATATGCTGTCAAAGTAAATGGAGCGCAAGTGAAAGAATGGCTTGAAATGTCTGCAGGCCAATTTAATCAAATTGATCCAAAGAAAACAGAAGAACAGCCATTAGTAAATATAGGCTATCCTACATATAACTTTGATATTTTAGATGGTTTAAAATACGAGATTGATGTGACACAACCGGCGAAATACGATAAAGATGGAAAAGTTGTAAATGCAAATACGAATCGTATTATAAATATGACGTATGAAGGTAAGCCTGTAGCTGACAATCAAGAGTTCATCGTTGCTACAAATAACTATCGCGGGAGTAGCCAAACGTTCCCTGGTGTAAGTAAAGGGGAAGTTGTATACCAGTCACAAGATGAAACACGTCAAATCATTGTGAAGTATATGCAAGAAACGCCAGTTATTGATCCAGCTGCTGATCAAAATTGGACGTTCAAACCGATTGTTGCAGATCAATTAAATACAACATTTGATTCTTCACCAAATGCACAAAAGTATATAAAGAAAGATGGGAAAATATCATATGTTGGACCATCTGAAAACGAATTTGCTAAATATACAATTGATATAACGAAGAAGAATGATGATAAGGAAACTGGTGGAGAGAATCCAACAACGCCACCAACAGGTGAAGGCAATAACGGAGAAAATCCAACGACACCGCCAACAGATGGAGGTAATAACGGAGAAAATCCAACGACACCACCAACGGATGAAGGTAATAATGGAGAAAATCCAACGACACCACCAACGGATGAAGGTAATAATGGAAATAACGCAGGAAATGGACAAACTACGACGGACAATCAAAATACAAAAGAAACAACTGTAAGTGAAAATAAAGAAGCAGATAAAGAGGAACGTGATCTACCGAAAACAGGTGCAAGTGTTGCGTCTACAATCGGAGCGGGTCTGGCGTTTGTTGGTGCAGGAGTACTTATGTTATTTAGAAGAAAGAAAGCGAATAGATAGTAAAATGTTGCACGCAAAAAAGGATTACCGTAATCGGTAATCCTTTTTTATATGCATATTATGAAACTGGTACTGCTTTTTCTTTCTTCCATGAAAGGCCAAATCCAGTAAATCCAACGATGATCGTTAAGACTGGGCAAGCTAAACAGAAAATTGCGTATGGAAGGTAATCGAGTGTCGGAACGCTAAGGACGTTTGTTAAGAATACGCCACTTACGCCCCACGGTACGAGCGGATTAATTACTGTACCAGCATCTTCTAATACTCGTGATAAATTACGACGTTCTAAACCGACTTCATCGTACTTGTTAGCGAATGCTTGTCCAGTTAAAACGATGGATAAGTACTGTTCACCAAGTAAGAAGTTTACACCAATTGCAGTTGATGCAGTTGAGATAATTAAGCGTGTACTATTTTTTACGAAGCTAGAGATAATATTCATTAGCTGCGCTATAATACCCATTCCTTGTAATAAACCTCCCATACAAAGAGCTAGGAAAATAAGAGCAATTGACATCATCATACTTTGTAAACCACCGCGAGATAATAGGCTATCAATATCTTTTATACCAGTTTTAGAAACGTAACCGTCTTGCATAATTTTCATTAAATCAGCTAAAGAAGTACTAGGTTTAAAAATAAAGAGAATAATGATCCCCACTACGATTCCAGCAAGTAATGTTGGAACGGCTGGAACTTTTTTAAATGCGAATAAAAATAGTAATAAAATTGGAATTAGTGTAACGATAGAAATCGTTGCGTTTTTTTCTAACGTGCTAATAAAGTTTGTGAAATCAACGTCTCCTCCAGTGCCGCTTCCTAAAATGAAATATGCAATAAAAGCAATAATGAAAGCAGGAACTGTTGTCCAAAGCATGTTACGAATATGTTCAAATAAATCTACACCCGTTACAGCTGGAGCTAAATTTGTTGTATCAGATAAAGGAGACATTTTATCTCCAAAGAATGCACCAGAAATAATTGCGCCAGCGATAAGAGCTGGGTCGTATCCAAGGGCAGTGCCCATTCCCATAAAGGCAAGTCCTACAGTTGCAGCAGTTGTAAATGCACTACCGATACTTGTTCCAACAATCGCACAAACAACAAAAACGGTAGGAACGAAAATTTTTGGAGATACAAGTTGGAATCCGTATACCATTAAAGTTGGAATTGTTCCAGCTGCAATCCAAACACTAATTAATACTCCTACAAGTAAGAAAATAAATATAGATGGAATACCAGCTGAAATACTACTGATCATTCCTTTTTCCATAGTAGACCAAGAGATTTTTTTCATAAATCCAAATGCTAATAAAAGAACGATACCAAATAAAATTGGGATATGCGGTGAAACTTCTAATTGAATAACACTAAAGCCAATGCAGAAAAAGATAAAAAATGTTAAAAGAACAGATTCAATTTTTGAAACCATTGTTTTCCCCTCCTAAATAATCTAAAATAGCTCTTTTTTATATAAAATTCGCCAATGCTGTTTATTTCCTTCTAAAATTTAGAATTTTGTGACAAATTACCGGTAATTGTCAATATCTCAATATGATACGGAAATGATTGGATAAAAAAACGTCCCTGCATATAATTATGCAGGGACGAAGAAATCGCGGTACCACCCTAGCTTGTAAAATGAATGTATCACAAAATAAAGGGTCATATGATATACGCTAATAAAATAAAAACGCCCCTGCAATATATGCAGGGACGAAAAATTCGCGGTACCACCCTAAATTGTGAAACAGTGTCGTTTCACCACTCTTTAGACATAACGGTCTATAACCGTCTTTCACTACTCCTTACGTTTCGTAAAAGAAGCTCCAGGGGGTAATTCATAATTCGCTCTGTACTGGTTCGCACCGACCACCAGCTCTCTGAAATCAGAAATCGAAATACTACTAAATCCTATCAACGCCGATTCATATGATGTTAGTTAAATTTTTATCATATATTCGTATTACATGTCAATAAAAATGTTTAATGTTTTTTTTAGGGAAATAAAGGAGAAATGTTTTAATACCACAAAAATGTGCGTTATAATGAATTTGAAAGGGGAGGAAAGAGTGAAGAAAAAAATAATTCTTTTTACCACCTTACTAGTCGTTGGCGGAAGTGCTGGAATTTACACAGCTTTTGCAGCTGAAGCAGAGCAGTCGAAACAAAAGCAAATACAGCAGTCAGAAGTGAAGAAAGTGAAAGAAACTGAAGAGAAGAAGTCGATGGAAAAAGCAGCTACGAAACTAGGAGTTTCTACTGAGGGAAAAACAAAAGAAGAGATTACAAAAGAAGTAAATACTGCAAGATTTGAGCAGCGCCATGAATTATTAATTGAACATGCAAAACAACTTGGAATTGATACAGAAGGAAAAAAAGATGAAGAGATTATTTTAGAAATTGGCAAGATACAACATGGAAAGTAGAACAACTTATCGTATGATAAGTTGTTCTTTTTTAAGAACTATTTGATTTAAAAATAATTGACAGTCATTTAATTTTAATGTTAACTATATTTATAAACTAGTTAACATTAGGGGTGACAATTGTGACTGTTAATAGTAAAACAACTGAAAAATCATCTTATACATATGAAGAATTATCGGAGAAAAATAAAGCTTATGTATGGCACCCATTCACACAAATGAAAGATTATTTAGAAGAAGATCCTGTCATTATTGAACGTGGAGAGGGAAGAAAGTTATACGACGTAAATGGAAATGAATATTGGGACGGTGTCTCATCTATTTGGTTAAATGTTCATGGGCACCAAGTGCCAGAACTAGATGAGGCAATTCGTGAGCAATTAAATAAAATCGCTCATTCTACTATGCTAGGACTTGCTAACGTTCCATCTATTTTATTAGCAGAAAAAATAATTGATGTTGTACCAGAAGGTTTGAAGAAAGTATTCTATTCAGATTCTGGTTCAACAGCTGTTGAAATTGCAATTAAGATGGCTTTTCAATATTGGCAGCACAAAGGGAAACCGAGAAAACAAAGATTTGTTACATTAAAAGAAGCGTATCACGGCGATACAATTGGAGCGGTTTCAGTAGGAGCGATAGACTTGTTTCACCAAGTGTATAGTTCACTATTATTTGAGGCAATTAAAATGCCGTATCCATATACATATCGTTCTCCCTATGGAGATAATAAGGAACAAATTGTAAAAAAACATTTAGAAGAAATGGAAGAGTTGTTAAAAGAAAAACATGAAGAAGTAGCAGCTATCATTGTGGAGCCATTAATGCAAGGTGCTGGCGGGATGATTACAATGCCAAAAGGATACTTAAAAGGGCTTCGCGATTTATGTACAAAATACAATGTATTATTTATTACAGACGAAGTAGCGACTGGATTTGGGCGTACCGGGAAAATGTTTGCATGTGAACATGAAAATGTGACGCCAGACATTTTAACGGCTGGGAAAGGTTTAACAGGTGGATATTTACCAATTGCAGTTACAGTAACGACAGACGAAATATATAATGCCTTCTTAGGAGACTATGAAGAACAAAAAACATTTTTCCATGGACATAGTTACACAGGTAATCCGTTAGGGTGTGCCGTAGCAATCGCGAATTTAGAACTATATGAAAAAACTAAATTAATAGAAGGTGTTGCGCATAAAACAGAGTATGTAGCGGAGCAATTAGAAGCGCTTAATGAATATAAGCACGTAGGAGATATTCGTCAGTGCGGGTTAATGATTGGTATTGAACTTGTGAAAAATAAGGAAACGAAAGAATCGTTCGAATGGACAGAAAGAGTCGGTGTTCAAGTGTGTAAACGCTCAAGAGAGTTAGGCATGATTTTACGTCCGCTTGGTAACACCATTGTATTTATGCCTCCTCTTGCATCTACAATTGCTGAAATTGATGAGATGTTACGCATTTTATATAAAGCAATCTCGGACATAACGGAGGGAGAGTAATGAGTGGTTTCTTTATAACAGCAACAGATACTGAAGTTGGAAAAACTGTGGTTGCTGGTGCGTTAGCAGGTGTATTTAGAGAATTGGGATATAACGTAGGGGTATATAAACCGTTGCAAAGTGGACATGCTGCATCAAACGCAGAGGGAGATGCAGCAAGGTTAAAAGCCTTATCGGGTGTATCGACAAGAGAAGAAGAAATTTGTCCGTATTCTATTGAAGAACCACTTGCTCCGAGACTTGCTATGCAAAGAGCTCGAAGGACAGTAACGTTAAAAGAAATTACTGAGCACTACAATGGACTATTAAAAGAGTTTAATAGCCTATTTGTAGAAGGGGCTGGTGGGCTTGCAGTCCCATATACAGAAGATGCTCTAGTAATTGATTTTGCAATAGAATTACAGCTTCCTCTTATTGTAGTAGCACGTCCTACGTTAGGGACAGTTAATCATACTGTTTTAACAATTTCTTATGCAAAAGCGCATGGTTTAAAAGTAGCAGGTGTAATTTTATCTGGTTGTAAAGAGTCTGAAATGGAAAGAGTGCAAGAGAATAAAGAGATGATTGAAGAGTTAAGCGGAGTACCGGTTTTAGGTTTATTACCATTCTTTACAGATGAATTTACTCGGGAAGAAGTAGTAGAATCTGCAAAAGAACATATTATGATCTCGAAATTAGAGGAGTTCATTCAAAATGAATCAAATGTGGCGCACACATCTTCAATCTAAATTACAACAATTACATGAACAAGGGCAGTATCGCAATTTGTATGTAACAGAGCGATCAGAAGAGACATGGCTTATTCGAAATCAGAAAAGGATGCTAAATTTAGCGTCAAATAATTATTTAGGGTTAGCTGGAGATGAAAGGTTGAAAGAAGCTGCTATTGCCTGCACGAGAAAATATGGAACTGGAGCGACAGCATCTCGTCTCGTTGTAGGAAATTATCCGCTGTATGAAGAGGTTGAGAGAAGTATATGCGATTGGAAAGGCACTGAAAAAGCCTTAATTGTAAATAGTGGATATACCGCGAATGTTGGAACGATTTCTTCGTTAGTTGGTCGCCATGATATTGTTTTTAGTGACAAATTAAACCATGCAAGTATCGTTGATGGAATTATATTAAGCGGAGCAGAGCATAAAAGATATCGTCATAATGATTTGGATCATTTAGAAAAGATGTTGAAAATAGCGTCACCTGAAAAGAGGAAATTAATCGTAACAGATACTGTTTTTAGTATGGATGGTGATACTGCATACTTGAGAGGCTTAGTGCAGCTTAAAGAGAAATACGGAGCGATCATTATAGTTGATGAAGCGCATGCGAGTGGAATATATGGAATCGGCGGAGCTGGATTATCTCATATGGAAAAAGATATTGCTCAAAAAATTGATATACATATGGGGACGTTTAGTAAGGCTTTAGGGTGTTATGGTGCGTATTTAACAGGTGATACAATTTATATAGAGTACTTACAAAATATGATGAGAAGCTTTATTTTTACTACAGCTTTACCACCAGGAACATTAGGCGCAGTGCAAAAAGCAATTGAGATTGTAAAAGAAGATAAAGAAAGAAGAGAGAAGCTTATAGCGAATGGTGCATATTTCAGGACGCATTTACAAGAAGCTGGTTTTGACATTGGGAATAGCTCAACTCATATTGTACCAATTGTAGTCGGTTCAAATGAAAATGCTTTACGGTTTAGTGAAAGATTACAAGAGGTAGGTATCGCAGCCATTGCAATTCGTCCGCCAACTGTTCCGGTGGGGAGTTCCCGAATTCGCTTTGCAGTTACGTCACAACATACAATAGCTGATTTGAAATGGGCTATTCAGCATATTATACGCATTGGTAAAGAAGAGGGGTTTTTCGTATGAAAGAGCCAAAGATTATTTTTATTCCTGGGTGGGGAATGGAAGAAGGTGTTTGGACTTTAGTTCTGCCGTATTTTAAAGGATATTCTGTTCAATGCATAGATTGGCGTAACGTGAAAGAGAAAAGTGAATTTGCGGGACGAATAATAGAGGTAGCGCATGATGAAAATGTAATTTTAGTTGGATGGTCACTAGGAGCGTTAGCAGCAGTACAAGCTTATAAAAAGATTAAGGCAAAAGGTATCGTAATAATCGGTGGTACCGCTAAATTTACCAATACAAGTGACTATACAAGTGGATGGAATTCCTTGCATGTAGAACGTATGAAAAAGAATTTAATGAAAAAGAAAGAAGATACTTTGAAGCGTTTCTATGAAAATGTGTTTACAAAAAATGAGCTGAAGGAGAATACGAGTTTTGAAGAGATTGCGCTGAATTTTAAAGGAGACTCGATTCAGTCATTACAATTAGGCTTAGACTATTTAATAGAAACAGATGTGAGAAACGAATTAACAAATGTCAAAGTCCCGTTGTTACTTCTTCATGGAGAACAGGATGTGATATGTCCAGTATCCGCAGCGCATAGTATGGCAGAGAATACGAATGCTACGCTAAAAGTAGTAAGCGAGGCTGGTCATGCATTATGTGTAACGAATTTCGAATATTGCGCGAATGAAATTATCCAATTTGTAGAGGGGATACGACATGATCAACAAAACGTTACTGCAAAAACGGTTTAACGGGGCGGCCGTATCTTACGATCAATATGCAAACGTACAAAAAAAGATGGCACATTCGTTACTTTCTACATTGAATCGGCGATATAGTGAAACATCATCGATACGTATTTTAGAACTTGGATGCGGGACAGGGTATGTCACAGAGCAATTATCGAAGTTATTTCCGCAAGCACATATTACAGCTGTGGATTTTGCTGATGAGATGATTGCAGTCGCGAAAGCTAGACATAATGTGGGGAATGTGATGTTTCGATGTGAAGATATTGAACAATTAAAATTAGAAGATTCATATGATGTCATAATTTCAAATGCTACATTTCAATGGCTAAATGATTTAAAACAAGTGATAAGAAATTTATTTCATCATTTGTCTATAGATGGCATATTACTCTTTTCAACGTTTGGACAAGAAACTTTTCAAGAGCTTCACACTTCGTTCCGTAGGGCGAAAGAAGAAAAAAATATAAGAAATGAAACAGCGATTGGTCAACGTTTTTATTCGAAAGATCAGTTGCGCCATATATGCGAGATAGAAACAGGGGATGTACATGTTTCTGAAACATGTTACATAGAGAGTTTTACAGAAGTTAAGGAGTTTCTACATTCTATTCGAAAAGTAGGAGCGACTAATAGTAATGAAGGATCATATTGTCAAAGTCCCTCACTCTTTCGTGCAATGCTTCGTATATACGAAAGAGACTTCACGGGAAATGAAGGGATAATGGCAACGTATCATGCTTTATTTGTGCATATAACAAAAGAGGGGAAGAGATGAAATGAAACAAGTACAAACAAAAAGGGATTGGAAAAAACTTGCATACGACGTAGTAGAAGAAAAAATGATTACGAAAGAGGATGCAATAGCAATATTAGAAGCTGACGATACAGAGGTTTTAGAAATTATGAATGCGGCCTACATCATTCGCCATCATCATTTTGGTAAGAAGATCAAGTTGAACATGATTATTAATACGAAATCTGGCTTATGTCCTGAAGATTGCGGGTATTGTTCACAGTCTATTATTTCTGAAGCGCCAATTGATAAATATGCATGGTTAACGCAGGAGAAAATTGTAGAAGGAGCACACGAAGCAATTCGCCGTAAAGCGGGTACATATTGTATTGTAGCATCTGGACGTCGTCCGACGGATAAAGAAGTTAATCACGTAATTGGAGCAGTGAAGGAGATTCGTGAAACGACAGATTTGAAGATTTGTTGTTGTTTAGGTTTTTTAAACGAAGATCAAGCAGGACGTTTAGCAGAAGCTGGTGTGCATCGTTATAATCACAACTTAAATACACATGAAAACAATTACGAGAGCATTTGCTCAACTCATACGTATGACGATCGTGTTGATACAGTTCAAAAAGCGAAACAAGCTGGTATTTCACCATGCTCAGGAGCGATTTTTGGAATGGGAGAAACAATTGAAGAGCGTGCTGAAATTGCATTTGAATTACAACGTATAGATGCAGATTCTATTCCTTGTAATTTCCTTGTTGCTGTAAAGGGTACGCCGCTTGAAGGGCAAAAAGAGTTAACACCTGTAGAATGTTTAAAAGTGCTGGCGATGATGCGTTTTGTAAACCCAACAAAAGAAATTCGTATTTCAGGAGGACGAGAAATTAATTTACGTTCTGTACAGCCGCTCGGTTTATTTGCAGCAAACTCTATCTTTGTTGGCGATTACTTAACGACAGCTGGACAGGAGCCGACTGCAGACTGGGGTATGATTGAAGATTTAGGATTCGAGATTGAGGAATGTGCGTTATAAAATAGATGAAAAGCAAACTCTTTAAAGGGTTTGCTTTTTTGTAAATAAAATGTAATAACAAGCCAGTAACACTTGATACCATTGGTTTTTGAGCGAAAAAAAGAATTTTTGTGGACGAATTTTCCAAGCCCTAGTTGTACATAGTAAATATGTAATTTATATTGGGTTGGAGGATTTTACATGCATAAATACGTATTAGCGATTATGATTTGTCTAATTTTAATAAAAGCAATAAGTGCTGATCCAGTTAAGGCCGCCAAAAATCCTGAACAAAAAGAAATGCAACAAAGAATTGAACAACATTTTCGAACGAAAGCTGAACATTTTGGCTTGAAAACGGAAGGGAAAGATTTAAAAGAAGTACGAAAAGAAATTACTATTATAGAAGAAGCAAAAAAAAGAGAGAATGTATGGAGAACAGCGCAAATTCTTCGTATACAAACAGAAGGAAAAACGATGGATGAATTAATAAAAGATGTACGGAAAAAGGTGGAAAAATAAAAAAGAGGCCGTGGCCTCTTTTTTATTACGCCCATTGTTTTGATAAGTGAGCCATTTCAATGGCAGCAACTGCCGATTCATAGCCTTTATTACCAGCTTTTGTACCCGCGCGTTCAATTGCTTGCTCGATTGTTTCTGTTGTTAATACACCGAAAATAACTGGGATGTCTGTTTGTAGTGATAAAGATGCAACACCTTTTGCTACTTCATTACAAACGTAATCGTAATGCGTTGTAGCACCTCGAATTACTGTACCTAATGTAATAACGGCATCATACTTTCCGCTATTCGCCATTTTTTTTGCGATTAAAGGAATTTCAAATGCACCTGGAACCCAAGCAACATCGATATCATTTTCTTCTACACCGTGACGCTTTAATCCATCTAAAGCTCCGCCAAGTAACTTGCTTGTAATAAATTCATTAAAACGTCCAACAACAACCCCAACTTTTAACCCTGTACCAACTAAATGACCTTCGAATACCATAATAAATCTCTCCTTTAATTATAAATTTAATAAATGTCCTAATTTGTTTACTTTCGTTTGTAAATACGTTTTATTCTCTTCTTTTGTTGGCATTTGCAATGGTACACGCTCGACTACTTCTAAGTCGTAACCTTGTAAGCCAGCAATTTTTCGTGGATTATTCGTTAATAATCGTAAACTTTGTAAGCCTAAATCTTTTAAAATTTGAGCGCCAATACCGTAATCACGAAGATCAGCTGCGAATCCGAGCTTTTCATTTGCTTCTACAGTATCAAAGCCTTCTTCTTGTAATTTATAAGCACGAAGCTTATTAAGAAGGCCAATGCCTCGTCCTTCTTGCCTCATATAGAGAAGAACACCTTTTCCTTCACTTTCAATTTGAGAAAGTGCAGCATGAAGTTGTGGCCCGCAATCACAGCGACACGAACCAAATACATCTCCTGTTAAGCATTCGGAATGAACGCGCACGAGTACAGGTTCGCCTGTTGAAATATCACCTTTTACGAGCGCGATATGTTCTTTCGTATCCAATGAGTTAGAATAGCCAATTGCATGGAATGTACCGAAATCTGTAGGTAAAGTAATTTCCACTTCTCTCGTCACAAGTGTTTCATGATGGCGGCGATAAGCAATTAAATCTTCTATTGTAATCATTTTTATATCAAATTGTTTTGCGCACTCTATTAAATCAGGTACACGTGCCATCGTGCCGTCTTCATTTATAATCTCGCAAATGACCCCAGCTGGTTCTGCTCCGCAAAGCTTTGCTAAATCTACAGCAGCTTCTGTATGACCCGCACGGCGAAGGACACCGCCTTCTTTCGCGATTAATGGAAAGATATGTCCAGGACGATTGAAGTCAGCACCTTTTGATGCCGGGTTTAACAATTCTTGTATCGTAGTTGCACGTTCGTGAGCGCTAATCCCTGTTGTTGTAGAAACATGATCAATGCTCACTGTAAACGCAGTATGATGCGAATCTGTATTATGAGATACCATTGGTTCTAATTGTAGACGTTCTGCGTATTGTTCTGTAATCGGCACACAAACGAGACCACGACCATGTGTAATCATAAAATTAATTGTTTCTGGTGTAATATACTCTGCTAAAGCAATAAAATCGCCTTCATTTTCTCGATTTTCATCATCACATACGATAACGACTTTTCCTTGTTTTAAATCTTCTAGAGCTTCTTCAATACGATGAAACATTATACTTCCCCCTTATAGAAATCCGTTTTCTTGTAAAAAGCTTTCGGTCATTGATCCTGTTCTTCTTACAGGTTTAGTAATAAAGCGTTCGATATATTTACCAATCATGTCACACTCAATGTTTACGATATCTCCAGCATTCTTGTCCCCGATAACAGATTCGCTTACTGTGTGCGGGATGAGTGAAATGGTAATAGAAGAATCGTCTATATCAAATATCGTTAAACTCGTTCCATCAACAGCAACGGATCCTTTATGCAAACAATAGCGTAGTAATTCATCAGAAATTGCTATTTTATAATAGACGGCATTGTAGTGTTGTTTTTTAGTTAAAATCGTTCCGATGCCATCAATATGTCCTGAAACGAAATGTCCACCGAATCGTCCATTTGCAGCCATGGCCCGCTCTAAATTTACTTTAGAGTGTGATTTAAGCAGGCGAAGTGATGTTGATTTCATCGTTTCAGGCATTGCATCAACTGTAAAGGAAGTAGGTGTAAAACTCGTTACGGTTAAGCAAATACCGTTAACCGCGATACTATCACCCAAGTGAACATCTGATAAAATTTTGTTTGCATGGATCGTTAACTTCATCGCTTCTCCGCTTTGTTGCATGTTTGTTATCGTTCCTAATTCTTCTACAATTCCTGTAAACATTTCGTCACCTCACTTTGAGCATTCGCAACGATTTTTATATCATCGCCAATTTGTTTCATCTCTTGAATTTTCAAGGGAAGTGCATCTTGTAATTTTGAAAAACCATTTCCTCCAAATAAAGTAGGAGCATCTTTCCCACCAATTAATTTCGGGCTTATATACGTTACAATTTCATTGAAATTATTTGATTGTAAGAAACTTGCATGAACTGTTTGACCACCTTCGACGAAAAGAGAAAGTATCTGTTTCTCGCCGAGTAGGTATAAGACATCTTGGATTTCAATTTGTTTCGTTTTCATTTGGAATATAGCTATATTTTCAGATTCATAAGAAGCTATTTTCTCTTTATTTACATCCTTACCGACAATAATCCATGTCGGTGCTAAACCATCTGTCATGACATGGGAAGATGGTGGCGTTCGTAAATGGGTATCTAAAATAACACGTATAGGATGTTTACCCCCGTTAGGAATTCTTGTTGTTAAATGGGGGTTATCAGCTACAACTGTATTCACCCCTACAAGAATCGCATCATGAGTATGGCGATACTGGTGAACATCAGCTCGTGCTTTTTCACCTGTAATCCATTTGCTTTCACCAGTTACAGTTGCTGTTTTCCCATCTAAGCTCATTGCTGTTTTTATTGTTACAAATGGGCGTTTCGTTTTCATGTAGTGAAAAAAGTAGCGATTTAGTAAAACTGCTTCTGCTTCAAGAACACCGGTAGTTACTTCAATTCCAGCTTCCTCTAATTTTCTTTTTCCATTACCAGAAACGAGCGGGTTACAATCAAGGGTAGCAATTACAACGCGCTTAACTCCCTTTTCGATGAGCAATTCACAGCAAGGTGGTGTTTTTCCAAAGTGGCTACACGGTTCCAGTGTTACATAAACGGTAGCGTCTTTGGCGTTCTCACCAGCCATTTGAAGGGCATGAACTTCTGCGTGTTCTTTACCAGCACGTAAATGAGCGCCCATACCGACGATGTTTCCATCTTTTACAACAACAGCACCAACCATTGGATTTGGACTCGTTTGTCCTGATGTCCCTTGTGCTAACTGCAAGGCAATCCTCATATATTCTTGATCTGTCATTCTCTTCACCTCTCCTGAAAAAATCAAAAAACCCCAAGGATATAAAATCCTTGGGGTTTGGGAGACGTGATTTCTAGAAATATAGTTCGAATACGAAAGTATAGGAAAGAAACCTAACGATGACTGATATTTTTGCATAAGGAAAAAACCTAGCAAAATATCGAATTTTTCAAACGCTAGTCGCATCTTTTTATTTCAGCATAGAAACAAAAGCATATAAAATAAAACATATATAGAGACTCAAATTGAATCTTTAAAAATATGCATGCTGAAATAAAAGTGTATTCGCTATATAAAATTACTAGAAAACATATCCTTCTCCCATCCAGACTATACTGTCGGCCCTAGAGTTTCACTAGATCCACCGTTTTCGAGTTGAAAACGGGTCACGGACTTAGAAGCGTTGGCTTCATCACCGCCGGTTGGGAATTTCACCCGACCCCGAAGGATGTTGTTTGCTCAAATTATAGCACAAAAAAGAAAAAAGGCTAGTAAAAAATATTCGAATGTGAAGAATTGTGTGAAAATAGATGTAATAGGAATGGAGATAAAATCAGTAGAAATGTTGTAAGTATGCGGTGCTAATAGAAAGAAAAAACATGCACAAAAAAATGTGCATGTTACGTACAAAACTATTCTGCCTCTGGTGCTCTAACAACAGATTCGAATTTACCTTTATGCGAAGCATCGCAATAAGGCATGTTTTTTGATAAACCACAACGACATAAAGAAAATGCCGGTTTTGCAGGAAATACATTCCCTTGTGAGTCAACTAGTTCCACGTCCCCTGTAACGCGAAAAGAGCCATTATCATTTACTTTAATTTGTACTTTTGTCAATGTTATCCCTCCTTCCCAAACGCTTAATTTCATCATATAATCAAGGGAAGTACTTGGCAATATAAAGTGAAACTTTAATCAGTGGGGGTTTTGTTCATCCCCCGCTGATTATTAGCCCACGCCAATCGGGCGTTTACGGGCAGTGCCTAACTTCTTTGCCACAGCCGAATTTTGAGGTGGGAGTCTTACTGTCCGCAAATAGCGGGATAAAAAGAGCACTTTGTTTGATATAGAAGAGAGTGTTATAATGTTTTTTATAACTGACTAGAGTAAGGTGACGAAAGATGGATAAACAATTACATACATTACGAAATATTGCAAATGAGCGCACGTGGGCATCATTTTTGAATGATAATCATCCTTATAGCTTGTTGCACTGGTCCATTGCAGGTGTAGGACAAGAAGTGAAAGATGTTTGGTTACTTCAAGATGAGGTAACGTTTCAAACGACAGAATTTCCAACGCTAGATGAAGCGGTGCAATGGATATCTGAAAATATGGAACAAGTTACAGATGTTTTAGCGCAATAAAAAAACAGGCTTATGCAAGCCTGTTTTTTGTTTCTTTTACATATGTGTTTAAAAATTGGTCAACGGCTGCTTCATACTCTTCTTTATTTTCGTTATAAGAGCAAGCGTGTGCACCGTGTTCTGCAATATAAAGTTGTTTATTATTTTCTTTTGCTTCATATAACGCTTTTGTCATATCAGCTAAAATATAATCGTCATCTTTACTATGGATAAAGAGAACGGGATTGTTAATATTTTTTATACAGTCGATTGGTGAAACTTCACGAATTGTATAACCGTCACGAACTTTTAAAAAAGCATTTGCTAAAGGTAATAAAGGCCACTTTGGTAAATGGAATTCAACCTTTAAACGGTGTTGTAATTGCCCGTAGAAATCAGAAAAAGGACAATCTGCAATATAAAAATCAGCACCATCTTCTACAAATCCTGCGTATTGAAGGAGTGTTGCAGCTCCCATCGATTCACCATGAATACCAAGTGTTATATTTGTGCCAAAACGACTTTTTAGCCAGTCAACTACGGATTTTAAATCATGTTTTTCATAGTATCCATAGCTTGTTGTTTTCCCACCAGTTTTACCATGACGACGATGATCGTAAATAAGGACGTTATATCCTCTGCTCAAAAATAAGTTTGCATATTTTACAGAGTTCATTTTATTTACAGTTACACCGTGACAGAAAACCATAAACTTGTTGGAATGACCAGCAGGAATGTAATATCCGTGAAGATCATATCCGAATTGCGAAGGGATATGAATTTCTTCTTTATGAAGAGCATCAAAATCTTCTATACGAAAATGTTTTTTCGTTTCTCTTTCAAGTACTTCTTCCTCAGTTTTTTTCTTTAAGTACATCACTTTATTTGTAAAGAAAATCCCAAGGGCAGTTATCGCACCTAGTATAGTAAACAATGCTGCAAAAAAACGTTTCATACTTTACCTCATCCTCCAAATACCGTTACATGTGATACACTTACATTGTATCACATGGATATAAAAGGGGAGAAATAGGAAATGGTGTATATACAAAAAATTACGCCAGCGATGAAAGAAACAATTCGAATGTTCATGTGTGAGAATTGGGGAAGCTCATTGATGGTTTCACGTGGGAGGGCGCATCAGTTAGAAGAGTTATCAGGATTTGTTGCATTATTCGATGACAGAATAATCGGAATTATAACGTATGAAGTGATCGGAAATATGTGTGAAATTGTATCGTTAGATAGCTTTGAAGAAAGAAAGGGAATAGGGACGAAGCTTGTAAATTGTGTATTGCAAGTTGCAAAAGAAAGGCAGTGCCTGAAGGTTTGGCTCATTACAACAAATGATAATATGAACGCGTTACGTTTTTACCAAAAACGTAATTTCATGATGACTAATTTATATGTGAATGCAGTGGAAGAGGCACGAAAAATAAAGAAAGAAATTCCACGCATTGGGTATGATAATATCCCAATTTTACATGAAATTCAGTTGGAGCAGCGTTTAGTGAAATGATGTAACAATTTTCAGAAATATAAGTTATTAACCTTGACGAATATTATAATTTAGGTTACCGTAAAATTGTAATCTATTACCATATTAAGGGGTGACGATGTGGCAACTATACGTGATGTTGCAAAATTGGCAGGTGTTTCAGTCGCAACCGTTTCACGAGTTATTAATGAAAAAGGATACGTCCATGAAGATACAGTAAAACAAGTAAAGGAAGCAATTGAGGAATTACGCTATAGGCCAAACAGTGCAGCAAAGCCATTATTTAAGCAAAATTCAACGATAATTGCATTACTTGTAGATAATTTGCGTAATCTATCAAACATTACTTTGCTACATTGTATTGAGGAAATAGCATATAAAGAAGGATATCAAATAATTGTTTGTAATATAGAGAATAAAGATAGGTACATACATATGTTGAAGCAAAATAACGTTGCAGGTGTTATTTTGACAAAATCAGTTTTTAAAAGTATAGGAGAAGTTTCATTTCCATTTGTAGTGATTGAGGAAAAACAGTCTCTTGCAAATTATTTTGAAAGTGGACAGAGAGCTGTTTCTTTATTGAAAGAGAAAGGCTGTCATTTTCTTGCTTATATCAGTGAGAGAGATGAAAGCGAAGAAATGGAAGAACATGTATCAGGATTTTTAGACGCTGTTTGGGAGGAAGGAATCTCTTATCGAGAAGAAAGTGTACAAGGGTATACGAATAAACAGTTCATTACATTATTACAAAATCATCCGTATATAGATGGGATTGTAGTCTCAAGTGATAGGGTTGCTATTGAGTTAATCCGAGCAGCGAAATCTCTAAATATACATATACCAGATAAATTAAAAATTATTGGACCTAATGGGAGTATAGAGTGTGAATGTATAGGTCTATCACTACCAGTAATTGAAAATTACGTCGAAGAAGAAGCGGAAATAGCTTTTCAACAATTAAAAGGAAAAATAAAAAAGTAAAAGGTGCGTTTTATACGCACCTTTTACAATGTAATTGCGGCAATAAAGCCAAATATAAGTAACGGTATATTATAATGCAGAAAAGTTGGTACACATGTATCCCATATATGATGGTGTTGACCGTCAGCGTTTAAACCTGATGTTGGTCCAAGTGTACTATCAGATGCTGGAGATCCTGCATCCCCTAGCGCTCCTGCTGTACCGATAATTGAGATTGTGGCCATTGGACTAAATCCAAGCTGGATGCAAAGAGGTACAAAAATTGTTGTTAAGATAGGGATGGTTGAAAAAGATGAACCGATTCCCATCGTAATGAGAAGCCCAATAACGAGCATAAGAAAAGCAGCAAGTGGTTTGTTATTTCCGATTATATGTGCACTCGTTTGCACAAGTGATTCAACATGTCCTGTTTTTCGAAGAACGGCGCTAAATCCAGCGGCAGAAATCATAACAAATCCGATAAAGGACATCATACGCATTCCACTTGTTAATATTGCATCTGCTTCTTTAAGAGGGAGACTACCACTAATTGATAAGACAATAATCCCCGCTAAAGCACCGAAAATCATTGATTCTGTTGCTAATTGAACTGTTAATGTAGCTATGATAGATAATAATCCGAAAGTAATACTTCGCTTTGTATAGGGAACGATTTCATTTTCGGCAGTATGGATTTGTTCTGTTTCATACGTACGAGGTTTTCGGTACGTAATGAATACGGCTACACATAATCCGATAATCATACCGATTGCCGGAATAGTCATCGCTTTTGGGATAAGCGCGACATCAAATGTAAGACCGCTTTGGGCAGCATTTGTTTGCAATACGTCATGATAAATTTTTCCGAATCCTGCAGGGATCCACATATAAGGTGTAATTAACCCGAATGTAATAATACATGTAACAAGTCTGCGATCCACTTTCAGCTCGTTTAATACTTTTAAAAGTGCTGGAATTAAGATTGGGATGAAAGCGATATGAACAGGGATAACATTTTGTGAGAAACAAGCCATTGTTAAAATGATGAATAAAATAAGTATTTTAGAATAAACTTGTTTTTTTGTGTCTTGTTCGTTGCTGACCCATTTTAATGCGGTTTGAATCATGGCATCTGGAAGTCCTGTTTTAGAAAGAGAAATAGCGAAACCGCCAAGCATTGCATAGCTTAATGCGATTGGGGCACTGTTTCCGAGACCAGTTGTAAAAGTGTTAATTGTTTCTGAAATACCGAGTCCGCCGATAAGTCCGCCTGTTAGAGCTCCAATAATGATGGCGACAATGACTTGGACACGTAACAAACTAAGCGATAGCATGACTGCTACTGCGACGAGTACAGCGTTCATAATAGATATAATCTCCCTAATTTTTATTCTGTTAAGGCAAGTAAATATGAAGCAGTTTGCTATATTTATACATACTTGCGACATATTATTATAAAATGTTTTCTATGAAATGTAAAAGAGCCTTTTGTATTTAATGTTGAAAAGATAGCTCTTGTTTGATGGATTGTAAAGAATTAGCAAATAGTTCTGGTTCTTCTAAATCAGGAGAATGTGCTGAATTTGGGAACCAAATCATTTTTTTTATGGGTGCTTCAATAACATCGCAATATTCTTGAACGAGTGCATAAGGAGTTTGATAATCATAGCGACCAGAACAAAAGTAAACAGGAATAGATAAACTTGAAATGGACGAAAAGAAATCGATTGTTAGCATTTCTTCCCATAAAACGCCAGATTTCAAGTTTCCTGCGAGAAACTTGAACCAATCTAATAGCGTGTATTCAGGAGAAAAAAAACCTTTTCGTATGAAAGAAAAGGAAGATCCGTTTTGGATTGCTCCTCCGAATGTGCCAAGCCACTTTCTTTGAATAATGAGACGTCTCGTATCTAAAAATGGTGGTTTACCTAATTTTAAAAGAGAAGCTAATGCTTTTTTATGATCATGCTTTTTTGCAGAATTAATTAAATGTTGATATAGCAATTCTTCGTTTTGCTTCATATGTACAATCTGCCCAATACCAATGTAAGCCTCGATATACTTTGGATATTGATGTGCTATGTTAAGTCCGATAATACTTCCCCAAGAATGACCAGCGAGAAATAGTTTTTGTTTGTTGAACCTTTTAAGTACATACTGAATAACTTCTTGTGCATCGGAAACGAATTGTTCGATTGTAAAATTTGCCCCGAAATCTTTCATTGAAAAGGATTTACCTGCCCCGCGTTGATCCCAATTAATAACGATAAAGTGTTTCTCTAATTCTTGTTGAAAATGGCGAATAAATCCGATTTGTGCCATGCCAGGTCCGCCGTGACAGCATAATAAAATAGGTTGTTCTATGTTTTGCCCGCGCATAAGGAGAGATTGTTTTCGATTATTAATCATAACGCTTTCCATCGTAGCGATACTATTAGGAATGAGTTGTTTATTTTCATTATAGAACTGTGGGGTATAGCTACGAAAAAGCATATTGAAAACCTCCTTTTCTGAAATCGTATGAATCGCACAGGCTATTTATTTTGCATATACTGTTAGAAAATCATTGTAACATACCATACTAGTGTCATTTCAACATGGGAGGAGGGGAAATTGTGACGATTGGAGAAATTATAGATTGTTTAAATAGACGTGAATCAATCGCTATTATAGCGAAACGCCTTGAAATAAGTCCATATACACTATCGAAGAAATTAAGATTAATTGGATATGAATATGACGGAGAGCAGAAGAAACGTATTTTTGTAGGAGATGGAGAAGAACCACGTCACTTACAACTCCAAGAAGCGACCGCCCTTCAACATGAGAAAACAGATTATCAATTATTAATTTATGAGCAATTACAAAGTATTTATGAATTACTAAGAAAAAGAGAAGAAGTAAGTGCACCAATTATGAGTAAAAGTACAGAGAAAAAGAAACGAACCTTTTCTATTAATAAAGAAGTATTAGCAAGATTAGATGTTATATCAGAATCGAAAGGAGTTCAAAAATCTAAACTTGTCGAAGAGGCACTGCAGCAATTTTTACAACAATATGATTTTAACGAAACATCACATTTTGATAACTAAAGAAAAGGATACTATGTTCATTGTAAGAACGAGTATCCTTTTTAGGTTTCATGTATATTACGGATAATACAAAGTGATAAGTATATATTCCTTATAATGAAAAAATATGGATCGATTGTTAGGAAAATACTTAATTTACTTTTTGAATTCTTCCATCAATAACTGGCTGAATTGGTTCTTTTAATTGTTTTACATAATCGACTAGCGCTTCAAAGTCGTTCGGACCAGTTTCTGCATTTTTCCCATTTTTAAATGATACGAATCCGTCACCGCCAGAAGCTAAGAAAGCATTTGCAACTACACTATACGTTTTAGATGGGGATAATTCTTCTCCATTTGTTAAGCGTATATTCGTAACCTTTTCACCGTTTGGTTTGCTTGCATCCCAAGTATATTGAATACCTGAAATTTGAAGCATTCTTGTTGTTCCTTTTTGCCATTGTTGATTTAAAATATCGCGAATATCTTGACCTGTTAAATCTACTTTAATCAATTGATTTCCAAAAGGCTGAATGCCGTACAATTCGCCCCATGTAATATCACCAGCATCTAAGTCATTACGAATGCCACCAGGATTCATAAGTGCGATTTGAGCTTGCATCGTTTGGCGCTGGGCATCGGCAATTACATTTCCAAGAGTAGATTCACCAGCATCATTTTGCTTACGATCGATAGGTGCTGTAGATTTTCCAACAACTTCATTTACAAGTGGTGCAATTTTTTCTTTATATTGATCTAACTTTTGTTTTACTTGTTTATCAGGTTCTACACCTTCATGGTATGTTGTAATAACTTCAGCTTTTTTCTTCACAATATCTTTTGTTTTTCTATCAATCGTTACATCTACATCAGAGAAAGCCATTCCGTAAGAGTTCGCTTGGACAATTAGTTTATTATTTACTGTACCGTTTACATACGTATGACTATGCCCACCGAAAATAACATCAACTTCTGGATCTGTTTCATTTGCAATTCGGTTAAGGTCGCCATTTGTTATACCAGACTCATCAGTTGTTCCGCCGACATGAGCAAGGACAACGATGGATTTAACGCCGAGACGTTTTAATTGTTGCGCTGATTTATTAATTGCTTCCACTTCGTCAGTGATCTGTACATTTTTAAGCATAGTAGGCATAACGACATTGGGTGTATCAGTTGTAACAACGCCAATGAATCCTACAGGAACACCATTTACCATTTTTACAGTAAATGGTGGTAAAAATAAGCGACCAGTTGATTTGTTATAGAAGTTTGCAGCGACATAAGGGAAGTTAGCACCTTTGAAATTCCCTGTTTTTTCGTGATAGCCACCATAAATGAGGCGTTTCATTTCATCGATGCCTTCATCAAATTCATGGTTTCCAATTGTACCAACATCAAATTTTAAGTCATTTAAAAATTCAATAGTCGGTTCATCTTGTAACAATGCTGAAACTGGTGGACTAGCTCCGACGACATCGCCAGCATGCACGAGAAGGGTGTTAGGGTTTTGTTTTTTACGTTCTTTTAAATAAGTGGCTAAGTAATCAGCACCACCAGCTTCTTTGTTATTAATTTTTTTTACAGTATCTAGTTGTCCATGAAAATCATTAATACCAAGCATCTGTACGTCTATGTAGCGGTTTTGTTCAGCTGGAGTCTGAGATGGGGGAGCGGCGAATACGCTTGAAAAGGTAATAGTGCTTAAAACAGCAACAGCAGGAATAATTTTTTTCCACATGATTCATTTCTCCTTTTTTTATAATCTGACATCATACGACATAATTTTAATAGATTCATAGGATTATATCTATACAAAAATTTAGTTTTTTCGAAAAATTAACATATTTACAAAAAAGGAATAATAGAGTAAGGAACCTTTTTTATTGTCGATTCCATCATGTATCCTCTATAATGGAGAAAAAAGTAAAAGGTGAGCAGCATGAAGAAAAAGAAACAAAGACAAATGCAAAGACAATCGCAAGTGAATCAACCAAAGGAAGAATCGCTTACATTAGCTGATCAATTAAATGATTCACTCATGCAGCAATTAAAGAATAAGAAGAAAGAGTTGCAAGTGAGAGAAGAGAAAAAAGAGGCAGCAGAACTGGAAAGAAAGCGTCAGGAACAAAAAGAGCGTGAAAAGAATAAATCATTTGAAGAACTGTTAAGTGAAAGTAATCTTACTTGGAAAGACTTTAAATAATAACGAAAATGATCAGTGAAATACCGCTGATCATTTTTTTGACGAGCTTGTAAGAAAAGGGGAGTTTAAATGAGAAAAATTGTAGTCGTTCCGCATGAAAATCATTGGGGTGAAAAATTTCAAATGGAGTCCGAAAGATTAAAATCAGCGATGCCAGAAACGGTGAAAATCCATCATATTGGCAGTACGTCAGTGCCGGGGCTTGCGGCAAAGCCTATCATTGATATGATAATGGAAGTAGATAATATTGAAAGAGTAGATCATTGGAATGAAAAGTTTGATGAGCTTGGTTACATTGTGAAAGGGGAAAATGGTATTTCAGGCCGTCGTTTTTTTATTCATGGAACTGAGGAGAAACGCTCGTATCATTTGCATGTATTTGAAAAAGGAAACCCTGAGATTACAAGGCATTTAGCATTTCGTGATTATATGATGGCTCATTGTGAAGAAGCAGAGGCGTATGCGACTTTAAAGAAAGAACTAGCTGAAAAATATACATATGATGGCACGTTGTATACAGAAGGGAAAAATGAGTTTGTACGTAATGTGGATGAAAAAGCGAAAGAATGGATAGAAAGTAACGTGAACGACTGAATTCATGTTACTTTTTAAAAGGGTATAAAATTATTATGTAAACTGTACGTATGTTTTGACTTTTTGGATGAATATTGTTGAAATAAAGTTGTGGTTTATAAAAATGTAAGAATGAAAGGGAGACGACTGTGCATATTCCAACAATTACACTTCATAATGGTGTGAAAATGCCAATGATTGGTCTAGGTGTTTATAAAGCGAAAGAAGGCGACGAAGTAAAACAGGCAGTAAAAACAGCGTTAGAAGTTGGATACCGTTCAATTGATACAGCAACTGTATATGAAAATGAAAGCGGTGTCGGAGAAGCGATTCGTGAATCAGGAATTCCAAGAGAAGACATATTTATTACGACAAAAGTTTGGAACGACGATCAAGGATATGAAGAGACGCTCGAGGCGTTTGAAAAAAGTTTGAAAAAATTACAAATGGACTATGTAGATTTATACTTAATCCACTGGCCAATTAGAGGGAAGTATGTTGATACGTACCGTGCTTTAGAAAAATTATACGAAGAAGGTAAAGTGCGAGCGATCGGTGTTTCTAATTTTCATAAACATCATTTAGAGCTGTTATTACCAAATTGCAAAGTAAAGCCGATGGTAAACCAAGTGGAACTTCATCCAATGTTAGCGCAATTTGAATTGCGTAATTTCTGTCAAAGTGAGCAAATTCAAATGGAAGCATGGAGTCCATTAATGAGAGGCGGCGAAGTGTTCCAGCACCCAATCATTCAAACGATTGCTAATAAATATGAAAAAACACCTGCGCAAGTTATATTAAGATGGGATATTCAAAGTGGAATTGTTACAATTCCTAAATCTGTTACACCATCTCGCATTCAGGAGAATTTTACTATTTTTGATTTCTCATTAACTGAAGAAGAGATGGATCAAATTAATACGTTAAATCGTAATTTACATGTAGGAACGAATCCTGATAAATATGATACGTTATAAAAAAGGACTGCCTCCTAATGTCGGGGCAGTCTTCTGTTTTATCGGTAAATCGATATTTTTAACGATGCAAAGCATATGAATCATATTTGGCGATTTTTTGAAGCTGTACGTACTTTTCTTTTGTTAAAGGCGACTGTTGGCTAGCTCGTACGTTTGCCTGTAGTTGTTGAATAGAGCTTGCACCAGGTATAACAGCTGCAACAGTTTCGTTATGTAAGCAATATTGAATAGCTGTTTCTGTTAAAGAGTTTTCTCCGATAACTTTTTTTACACTCTCGAGTGTTGTATTTAATTCATCGTAAGAATAAGAGAGGTAATCTTTTTCTTTTACTCGTTCTATCTTTCTTGCATTGTTGTCAGTTAAAATGCCTTTCGCAAGTGGTCCGCGAGCAATAACGCTAATTTGATGCTCATTAAGCATCGGGAACCATTCTTCAGGACGACGATTTAAAAGGCTGTACTCCATTAAAACACTAACGATATTAGATCGTTTTGCATACTCACGGATGACATTTGGACGTATAGAAGAGATACCGTAATAGCGAATGATACCTTCTTTTTTTAATTCTTCAAAAGCTTCAATTGTTTCATCTATAGGGTCTTCAATCATCCCGCCATGTAGTTGATAAAGATCAATATAATCTGTTTGAAGTCTACGCAAACTTTCTTTTACTTCAGCCTTTATGTAAGCTTTAGAAGGATCCCAAGACCAGCCATTTTTTTCTTCTGTCCATCGATTTCCAACCTTAGTTGTAAGAACAATTTGGTCCCGTTTTCCCTTTAAGGCTTTTCCAACAAATTCTTCATTTAATCCATAATCGTATAAATCTGCTGTATCAAAAAAGTTAATACCTAAATCGATTGCCTCATCGATAATACGCATAGCTTCAGCTTCAGATGTACCGAGAGACATACAGCCAAGGCCCATTTCTGTAACAAACAAATCTGAGTTTCCTAATTGACGTTTTTTCATAGGTCAACCTCCTTACCTTTATTGTACGAGAGGGAAAAGAGGTTGACAAACGTTTACTTTTTATTTGCTGTAATCCACTCTTGTACGGTTGTATACTCTTTGCCATATTGTTTTAGCTTATGGCGAATTTGCCATGCTTTGCCGACTAAAGTGACGCGATTTGGTAAAATATAAACTTTCATTTCTATCACGCTCCTTTCAATGTGGTAAAATGTATGAAGAAAGAATAGGAAATAGAACAGGGAGATGAAGTAGTATGAGCAATCTTGCAGAGAGAACAGTAAAAACTGAGCCGATTTTTGATGGTAGAGTTATAAAAGTTCGTGTTGATGATGTAGTATTACCAAATGGAGAAATGAGTAAACGTGAAATTGTAAATCATCCTGGTGCAGTTGCTATTATTGCTATTACTGATGAGGGGAAAATTGTGCTTGTTGAGCAGTATCGTAAAGCGCTTGAAAAGGCAATTATAGAAATTCCGGCTGGTAAGCTAGAACCTGGTGAAAAACCTGAGATGACAGCAGTTCGTGAATTAGAAGAGGAAACAGGGTATGTATGTGAAAATATGGAGCTCATTACTTCTTTCTATACATCTCCAGGGTTCGCAGATGAAATTTTATATGTATATAAAGCGACAGGTTTGACGAAAAAAGAAAACAAAGCGGCTTTAGATGAAGATGAGTTTGTGGAATTAATGGAAGTATCATTAGAAGAAGCGATTACACTTATGAAAGATCTTCGTATTCATGATGCGAAGACGATGTTTGCAGTACAATATTTACAATTACAAAAATAAACACTCGCCAAAGGCGAGTGTTTTTTAATTGATTTTTGCGTATACACGTGCATCACGTAAGCTACCATCTGGCGCTAGGAAATCATTTTCCATTGTACCTTCTAAAATAAATTCTAAACGTTCTGCTAAGTTACATGCATTTGCATTTGTTGCATCAGTACGAATTTCAATTCTTCTAGCACCTAGCTTATCAAAGGCAAATTGAATCGCTCCTTTAACAGCTTCGGTCATATAGCCTTGTTTTGTATAAGCGCTATGTAGCCAGAAGTGAAGTGAAAACTTTGGAATATCCCAGTTTTCAGGCTTGAGCGTAATAGCTCCGATGAATGTACCAGATACTTTATCGTATAAGTGAAAATCAAGTGTTTCACGAAGTAAAAACTGTCCATGAGCGTTACGAACAATTTCTTCAGCACTCTCTTCTGTTTCAGCGTTAATTGGTATCCACGGTACTAAGTCTTCTAGAGAAGCTTGGATTGCTTCATACACTTCGGCACCATCACCTGGAAACGGTTTACGAACTTGTAAGCGTTCAGTTTGAAATAATGTTGGAAAATCTAATAATAATGGTTTCAAGAGAAATCCCTCCTATTCTCTACCTTTTAGTTTAGCAAAGTAGAGCGGAATTTCAATGTTAATTCGTCATACTTTTTTTCTTTCTTTCATACATTTTTAGTAATAGTGTGAACGGAGGGAAGAAAAATGTGGAGAAAAACTTGGCAAGACCGTGTAATGTCTCATATACAGGAAAACTCTTCATTATATATATTTAACGCTGTTTTATTATTGATGGGAGTAATATTTGGAGCTATCCTTGTGAATAGTTTACAAATAAATCAAAAACAAGATTTATCTTTTTATTTACAGCGTTTTTTTGGACAAGTTTCTAAAGGAGAATTTGCTATCGCGGGCGAAATGTTTCGAGAAAGTTACTTTTCGCAGTTAAAATACATTGGATTTATTTGGATTTTAGGGATTTCAATTATTGGATTGCCACTCATTTTTATTTTATTATTTGTAAAAGGAGTTGTTGTTGGTTTTACAGTAGGCTTTTTAGTAAGTCAGCACGGATGGAACGGATTATTATTAGCATTTGTATCTGTATTGCCACAAAACCTAATTATAATTCCAGTATTTCTCGTTATGACAACAATTGCTGCAAGTTTTTCCTTACGCATGATTAGGCATCAATTTATCCGGAAAATAACCGAACCACTATTACCGTTATTAATTCGCTACACATGCTTCTTTCTTGTGATTGGAGCGGTGTTAGCGCTCGCTTCTAGTGTAGAGGCTTATGCATCGCCAGTTTTAATGAAAGAAGTCGTTGAAACTATTAATAAAAAATAAATACTTTTTGAGAATAATTATCAATTTGTTTTTATTGTTTTTCTTTTGACAGAAGCCCTTCTTCTGATATAATGGTGTAAGAGTGGCGAGGAGGGAGTAGTACCGAATGGAAGAAAGAATTGAACGAATTAAGAAGCAATTGCATGCAGCGAGCTATAAATTAACACCGCAACGTGAAGCAACAGTTCGTGTGCTGCTAGAAAATGAAGAAGATCATTTAAGCGCAGAAGATGTTTACCTCCTTGTAAAAGAAAAGTCGCCAGAGATCGGATTAGCAACCGTCTATCGAACTTTAGAACTATTATCTGAGTTAAAAGTTGTCGATAAGATTAACTTCGGAGACGGTGTTTCACGCTATGACTTACGCCAAGAAGGTGCGCAGCGTTTTCACCATCATTTGATTTGTACACAATGTGGTGCTGTACAAGAAATACAAGAAGATTTACTTGGTGAAGTGGAGAGGAAAGTAGAACGAGACTGGAGCTTTAAGGTGAAAGATCATCGTTTAACATTCCATGGGATTTGTAAAAATTGTCAAGAAAATGAAACGGATGAAAAATAACCTTTTCCTATTTATCTAGGAAGAGGTTTTTTATTTGAATAAGGTATAAATTGGTGAAAGCTTGGCATATGTTGTAATAACTTATATTTTGGAGGAATTTACAATGCGCCGAGCTTTAAAAATAACTTTTGATGGAATAAAAGTATTTTTATTATTTACAAGTTGTACGATTTTGTTTTATTTCGCTATACTATGGATAAATGAAGAATATGAAAGCTATCATCGTTATGAAAAGCCAAAAGAAGAGACTGTAGAAAAAGTATCAGGGAATGAAGAACCGGCAAAGGATGCTTTCGTAAATAGAATGATGTTTTTCTATGAAAATGGGGAGTAGTGTAGATTGGAAGATCAATTAAAAGATTTTATTCATTATATGGTTGTCGAAAAAGGATTAGCGAAAAATACAGTAGTATCTTATGAACGTGATTTGAAAAGTTATGTAAAGTATTTGCAAAATGTAGAACAGACAAAAACCTTTCATGAAGTGACACGCTTACACATTGTTAACTTTCTGCAGCACTTAAAAGAAAACGGGAAATCTTCGAAAACATTAGCACGTCATATTGCGTCGATTCGTTCGTTCCACCAATTTTTACTTCGTGAACGAGTGGTAGAGCACGATCCATCAGTACATATTGAAACGCCGCAAGGGGAACGGAAATTACCGAAAGTATTATCAGTTGATGAAGTAGAGGCGTTACTTCAGACACCAAAAATGACGAGTGCTTTTGGGGTTCGTGATAAGGCGATGCTGGAGTTATTGTATGCGACAGGGCTTCGTGTCTCAGAATTAATCGCATTAAATTTAGAAGATGTACATTTAACGATGGGATTTGTTCGTTGCATAGGGAAAGGGAATAAAGAAAGAATTATTCCGTTAGGAAGTTTAGCGACGGAAGCGATTCAAAAGTATATTGAAAAAGGAAGAAGAGAATTGATGGGAAAAAAAGTAGTAGATGCACTCTTTTTAAACCATCATGGTAATCGATTATCAAGACAAGGGTTTTGGAAAATTTTAAAACGCTTAGCGAAAGAAGCGAATATTGAAAAAGAGCTTACACCTCATACGTTGCGTCACTCTTTTGCTACGCATTTATTAGAAAATGGGGCAGATTTACGTGCTGTACAAGAAATGCTTGGACATGCAGATATTTCGACGACGCAAATTTATACGCACGTTTCAAAAACTAGATTAAAAGATGTATATAAGCAGTTTCATCCGAGAGCATAGTGCCTATGCTCTTTTTTTCATAGATTCAAAAGGGAAAACGCTTCACAAAAACTTCACAAACATTTCGTATATTGTTTTCAGCGGAAGACTGGAATATTACAATGTGTTTCCTCTATACTAAATATAGTATGAAGGAGGAAATGATGATGAAAAAACTTATTATGACTTTATTTATCGCGATGCTAGCGTTGGCTGGCTGTAATACAAACAAAGAAGAACCGAAAAAAGAACAGAAACTTGAAGCTGTAAAAGTAGCAGTTCAAACAAATCCGAAAGAAATTAAACCAGGTGAAAAAACAGAAGTACAAGCACTTGTTACACAAGGAAAAGAAAAAGTAACAGACGCTGATGATGTAAAGTTTGAAATTTGGAAAGCTGGCGATGAAAAGCACGAGATGTTAGAAGGTAAGCATAAAGGGAAAGGTGTTTATGCTGTAGAGAAAACTTTCGAGACGGACGGAGTATATCATATTATTGCTCATACAAATGCGCGTGAAATGCACGTTATGCCAGAAGTGAAAATCGCTGTGGGAAATGCAAAAGTTGAAGATGCGAAGAAAGAAAATGGCGATCACGGTGCAGGACATGGCGAACATAAAAGTGACACAATGATTCATCTAATGGCTGGTGATATTAAAGCAAATGCTGAGTCAACAATGAAAGTTCATTTAAAGCAAAAAGAAGAGGCATTAACTGGTGCTGAAGTACAACTTGAAATTTGGAAAGACGGCGTTGAAAAGCATGAATTTATTCCAGCAAAAGAGGGGAATAAAGGGGAATATGAAAGTAAATATACTTTCAAAGAGAATGGTGCTTATAAAGTGAAAGTGCATGTAAGAAAAGGCGAACTGCATGAACATAAAGAAGAAACAGTAGAAGTAAAATAAAAAGTAGCTCTTTAGAGCTGCTTTTTATTTTGTATTAAGAAATAAGTCACAAAATAATTAGCACTTCTTTGCATAATGGATTACAATAGAAGTGTGAAGAAAATGAGAAATTCTATGAAAATGTATTAAAAAGAAAGCGTAAACATGTTATGATATCAATATCAGATGTCTGACATCTGACTTAGAAAAAACTAGAAATGTTTTTGAGCCGTTTAAATTAAACCGAAATAGGTTAGAGAATGATTTAAAGAAGCACTGTTTGACAATGAGAACGAAAGATAATTCTTATGGATAACAGTTTCACTTTATAGCGTTTTGAACATACTACAAGAAGTAGAACGGAACTTATAGGAGGTCGCAGTTATGAATAAATATAAACGTATATTCTTAGTCGTAATGGACTCAGTGGGAATTGGTGAAGCACCGGATGCTGAACAATTTGGTGATTTAGGTTCTGATACAATTGGTCATATTGCTGAACATATGAATGGATTACAAATGCCAAACATGGTGAAATTAGGTCTTGGTAACATTCGCGAAATGAAGGGTATTTCAAAAGTAGAAAAGCCACTTGGATATTATACAAAAATGCAAGAAAAATCTACTGGTAAAGATACAATGACTGGCCACTGGGAAATCATGGGTCTTTACATTGATACACCATTCCAAGTGTTTCCTGAAGGGTTCCCGAAAGAATTACTTGATGAATTAGAAGAAAAAACAGGCCGTAAAATTATCGGTAATAAGCCAGCTTCTGGAACTGAAATTCTTGATGAGCTTGGTCAAGAGCAAATGGAAACAGGCTCTTTAATCGTTTACACTTCTGCAGATAGCGTATTACAAATTGCAGCACACGAAGAAGTAGTGCCACTTGATGAGTTATATAAAATTTGTAAAATTGCCCGTGAATTAACGTTAGATGAGAAGTACATGGTAGGACGTGTTATTGCTCGTCCGTTCGTTGGAGAACCAGGTAAATTCACACGTACACCAAATCGTCATGACTATGCGTTAAAGCCATTTGGCCGCACAGTAATGAATGAATTAAAAGATAGTGACTATGATGTAATTGCTATCGGTAAAATTTCTGACATATATGATGGTGAAGGGGTAACGGAATCACTTCGTACGAAGTCTAATATGGATGGAATGGATAAACTTGTAGATACATTAAACATGGACTTTACAGGTCTTAGCTTCTTAAACTTAGTTGACTTTGATGCATTATTTGGCCACCGCCGTGATCCACAAGGATATGGAGAAGCTCTGCAAGAATATGATGCACGTCTTCCTGAAGTATTCGAAAAACTAAAAGAAGATGATTTATTATTAATTACAGCGGACCACGGTAATGATCCAGTACATCCTGGTACTGATCATACACGTGAATATGTACCGTTATTAGCATATAGCCCAAGCATGAAAGAAGGCGGACAAGAATTATCAATTCGTCAAACATTTGCTGATATTGGTGCAACAGTAGCAGAAAACTTCGGTGTGAACATGCCAGAATACGGAACAAGCTTCTTAAACGAGCTAAAGAAATAGGGGGATAAACAAATGAATCGTGAACTTATTACAAAATCAGCTTCATACTTAAAAGAGAAATTTCAAGAGACACCACAAGTAGGACTAATCCTTGGATCTGGACTAGGTGTATTAGCAGATGAAATCGAGAATGCAGTAACAGTACCTTATAGTGAAATCCCTGAATTCCCAGTATCAACTGTAGAAGGCCATGCAGGTCAACTAGTATTCGGTACACTTCAAGGTGTAACAGTCGTAGCAATGCAAGGACGTTTCCATTTCTATGAAGGATACGATATGCAAAAAGTAACATTCCCAGTTCGTGTTATGAAAGAACTAGGTGTAGAAACAGTTGTTGTAACGAACGCAGCTGGTGGTGTAAATACATCATTCGAACCAGGTGATCTTATGTTAATTTCAGATCACATCAACTTCATGGGTACAAATCCATTAATCGGACCAAATGATTCTGAAATGGGTGTACGTTTCCCTGATATGTCTACATCATATACGACAGAACTTCGCGAAATGGCGAAACAAGTTGCAGCAGATTTAAATATTAAAGTACAAGAAGGTGTATACGTTGGAATGACAGGTCCTGTATATGAAACACCTGCTGAAATTCGTATGATTCGTACAATTGGCGGAGATGCAGTTGGTATGTCAACAGTACCTGAAGTAATTGTAGCTCGTCATGCAGGTATGAAAGTACTAGGTATTTCTTGTATTTCAAATATGGCAGCTGGTATTTTAGATCAGCCACTTCACCACGATGAAGTAATTGAAACGACAGAACGTGTTAAAGCTAATTTCTTAGCATTAGTAAAAGCAATTGTAAAACAAATGAAGGGGTGACTTCACAATGAGAATGGTGGACCTAATTGCAAAAAAACGTGATGGACATGCATTAACGACAGAAGAAATCAACTTTATCGTTGAAGGATATACAAATGGTGATATTCCTGATTATCAAGTAAGTTCACTTGCAATGGCAATTTTCTTCCAAGATATGAACGATCAAGAACGTGCTGATTTAACGATGGCAATGGTAAATAGCGGTGATACAATCGATTTATCAGCTATTGAAGGGGTAAAAGTAGATAAGCATTCAACAGGTGGTGTTGGTGATACAACGACACTTGTATTAGGTCCATTAGTAGCTGCTTTAGGTGTACCAGTTGCAAAAATGTCTGGACGTGGTTTAGGACATACTGGTGGTACAATTGATAAATTAGAAGCAGTTCCAGGATTCCATGTGGAAATTGAAAATGATGAATTCATGCGTCTTGTTAATGAAAATAAAATTGCTGTTATCGGCCAAAGTGGAAACTTAACACCTGCTGATAAAAAGTTATATGCACTTCGTGATGTAACAGCAACAGTAAACTCAATTCCGCTTATTGCAAGCTCGATTATGAGTAAGAAAATTGCTGCTGGTGCAGATGCAATTGTTCTTGATGTAAAAACTGGAGCAGGCGCATTTATGAAAACGGATGAAGATGCAAAACGTTTAGCAGAAGCAATGGTACGCATCGGTAATAATGTTGGTCGTAATACGATGGCAGTTATTTCTGATATGAGTCAGCCGCTTGGTGAAGCAATTGGTAACGCATTAGAAGTACAAGAAGCAATTGATACATTACAAGGTAAAGGACCGAAAGATTTAGAAGAGTTATGTTTAACGCTTGGAAGTCAAATGGTATACCTTGCTGGACAAGCTTCATCTTTAGAAGATGCACGTGAAAAACTAATTGAAGTAATGAACAACGGTAAAGCGTTAGAATCATTTAAAACGTTCTTATCAGCACAAGGCGGAGATGCATCTGTTGTTGATGATCCTTCTAAATTGCCACAAGCACAATTTAAAATTGAAGTGGAAGCGAAAGAAGACGGATATGTATCAGAAATCGTTGCAGATGAAATCGGAACAGCAGCAATGCTTCTAGGAGCAGGACGTGCAACGAAAGAGTCTGAAATTGATTTAGCAGTTGGTTTAATGCTTCGCAAAAAAGTAGGCGATAGCGTGAAACAAGGTGACTCACTAGTTACAATTTACGCAAACCGCGAAAATGTTGAAGATGTAAAAGCGAAAATTTATGAGAACATGAAAATCTCTAAAGAACACGTAGATGCACCAACTTTAGTACACGGTATCGTAACGAAGTAATAAAAAAGGCTGAGGAGATTTCTCCTTGGCTTTTTTTACTATTTTTTGTTTATAATAATAATGGGTGAAATTATGATTAGAATTTGTGCAATAACAAAAACAGATGAAGTATTATATGATGTTTCGCTAGAAGAAACAACGAAAGACCATATTGTATGGTATTGGCTCGATTTATATAAGCCAACGAAAGAAGAGTATACATATATTTTGCAAGATCATTTTAAGTTCCATCCCCTGGCAATTGAAGACTGTATAGAATATGTACAGAGGCCAAAAGTTGATTTTTATGATGGATATAACTTTTTAGTTCTCCATGCGTTTGGTGAGGATGGGCTTGAACCACATGAAATAGATTTATTTGTTAGTGATCGCTATATTGTTTCTTTCCATTTTTCTCATAACAATGCGATTGAAAGAGTATGGAAAACGCTTGGTGAAAAAAAACGGATTAAGAAGGGGCCTTTACATGTAGCGCATACGATTACAGACCAAATTGTCGATGACTATTTTGCACCTGTTTACTACATTGAGGATCATTTAAATGCAATTGATGATAATTTAACGGGTGAGACAGCAGGAAGTGTACTAGAAGAGGTATTTGATATACGTGCAGATTTATCTAAGCTAAGGCGTACGATTATTCCAATGCGTGATTTATTATATCGTATTTTAAATTCAACTCGATTTTACGGTATAAGTGATCATGAAATTTATTTTAAAGATATACATGATCATTTACTTAAACTGACTGAAATGATTGAAGCGAGCAGAGAGTTAACGGCAGATATTAGAGATAGCTATTTTTCATTAAACTCGCACCATATGAATAATATTATGAAAACATTAACTGTTTTCTCCACTATTTTTATGCCATTAACATTTATTGCGGGAGTATACGGAATGAACTTTTCGCATATGCCAGAGTTAGGCGGACAGTATAGTTATTTTATTTGCCTACTTATCATGGCGCTAATTGGCGGCGGAATGATGGCCTGGTTTTATAAAAAAGGATGGTTTAAGTAAAAAAACACCGAGGAAAATCCTCGGTGTTTTTACTTAACCAATAGCATGTAATACAAACATGGCTAAGAATAAGCATGTAATGATATACATAGACGGTGCGACTTCTTTACGCTTTCCAAGAGCAACTTTTAAGATAGGATAGGCAATAAATCCGAACGCAATGCCATCCGCGATACTATATGTGAGCGGGATCATGACGATAATTAAGAACGCTGGAAATCCTTCTGAAAAGTCGTTCAGAGGAATTTGTTGAATGCTTGTAATCATCAGACCGCCAATAATAATTAAGATTGGTGCAATGGCACTATCAGGAATTAATTTGACAAACGGAAGCGCAAACAGTGATGCGAAAAATAACAACCCTGTAACGATAGACGTCAGACCTGTCTTACCACCTGCAGTAATACCTGCGGCACTTTCTACTGTTGAAACGGTAGGGCTTGTGCCAAATAGACCACATGTCATTGCTGAAATTGCATTGGCTTGGTAAGCACGTGGGAATTTACGATCATCTTCTAATAAACCGTGCAATAGTCCCATGTTCTCGAAAATAAGCACCATGCTTAAGGAGAATGTTGCAATCCAAAACGGTAAGGAAGAAAGTTTCCCAAATGACATAGCTCCAAACACATCACCGTAATTAGCGAATGAGAATGAACTATTTCCCATTTGACTCGTATCAACAAGACCGAATAGCCATGCGATACCAGTTCCTATTGCAATCGTCCATAAAAAGTTTCCACGTACATTACGAATAAATAATACAAGTGCAACGATAAGAGTCAGTAATGTCGCAAGAACGACAGGATTACTTAATTTCCCCATTGCAACAGCAGTATTTGGATTCGAAACGACTAAACCACCTTTTTGTAATCCGATAAATGCTAGAAACAATCCGATGCCGACAGTAATAGCTTCCTTTAATGACTTTGGAATCGATACCGAGAGCGCGCGAGCGATTGGTGTAAAAGCAGCAATTGCAAAAATAATACCAGAGATAAAGACAGCTGCTAATGCTTCCTGCCAAGTTAACCCAAGCGTATGCACAGCGGTGTACGTGAAGAATGCATTTACACCCATACCAGGAACAAGAATAACAGGTGCGTTTGCCCAAAATGCCATGAGCAGACATCCGACGAATGAACTGAAAACAGTTGCTAAAATTCCAGCTTCAAGAGGAATGCCAGCATCTGATAAGATTGACGCATTTACAATCATAATATATACAATTGTGAAAAATGACGTAACGCCAGCTAAAACTTCTTGTTTTGGTGATGTTTCGTGTAAACCTAATTTAAATGTTCTTTCAAGTATTCCTTTCATGTTAAACCTTCTTTTTCATATCCCTCTCCCACCCGTGATATCTCTTCTGTAAGAGCTCACCGACCTTTATTATATCAGAACATCATGTTTTTACAACAATAAAAATGATAACGGTTACTTACAAGTGAAATTACTTATAAATACGTAAAAATAGCCCGGATAGAAGATATAATTTCTAATTCTCCCGATTGAATGGGTGGAGCTGCTTGCGCATGTAATGTAGCATAAGATGTAATTTCTCTTGGTAATTGGGCGGATTCTTCAACGAATGAGAGTGGAACAGGATTAATGTTTAAATTGTATGTACTCGCAATAGCACGAGCTTTTTCTACTGCTTGTTGCAGGGCCTGGATGAGAGCTTGCTCATAATATTTATTTGGATGAGATATTCGAAAACGTAATCCTTTTGCTACATTTGCACCATTTGAAACAGCTATATCATATACTTCCCCTGCTTTTTGTACATTTAAAACGGTAATTTCATACAAATGCTCCACGCGGTATCCCTGTAGTAATGCTTTATCATTTACATATTCGTATTGAGGAGTAATTGTATACGAAATGGTTTCGATATCTTTGTCGGCAATACCTAGTTGTTTCAGTGCATCCAGCAATTGTTTTGATTGCACTGCATTTTCTTCTTGCGCTTGTTTTACATTTTTACTATCTGTTCGAATTCCGAGTGTTAATATGACAACATTTGGTTTTGCTTTTACGATTCCTTCTCCTTGTACAGTAATCGTTGCTTCTTTACCAGTATTTGTCGTGCGCATATTATGTAAGTACGGATTCATTCCACCTTGCATTTCCATCACCATCCTTTTTTATATGTATATGTGTGAACAAAAAAGAAATTTGTATGAAAAAGTTACATAAATGAGAATGTTAAGGAAAGAAAGCATATACAACATGGGTATTTATAGATTATAATATGTGTAAATATGATAAAAAAGGGACGAGGCTAGTGAACGAAAAAAGAGAAACATTGATTTTAGAGTTATCCGGATCATTTCGAAAGATGATACGTTTATTACAAAATGATATTAATACACGCTTTGCAGAACATATGCCATATAATGAATTCTCTGTATTACGCGCGTTATTTTTAAAAAGTCCACAAATGGCTTCGCAAATTGCGAGTGAAGTAAACGTAACCTCCAGTCATATTACAGCTGTTACAGATCGTCTCGTACGAAAAGGGTTTGTAGAAAGAAAACGTTCAAATTCAGATCGTCGTATCGTGTACTTAGAAATTACAGAACACGGAAGAGAAGTAACTGAAAAACTAGAAGCTGTGCGTAAAGAATATTATAAAGAGAGATTTAAAGATTGGAGCGACCAAGAAGTAGAAATGGTGTTAGAGCTATTTGGTCGCGTATTATAATAAATGAGGATAGGAAGCGAAAGCTTTCCTATCCTTTTTCTTTTGAATAAAAACATTTTGAAACTCCAATACTTTAATTAAAAAGAATCGGAGTGAAAATTTATGAAACGTATGTTTACGCTTCTCATTATGATTGGAAGCATTTTCTGCTTTAATCAATTCGTGGATGCCGCAACGCCTCTTCAAGTCGTTCAAAAAGAATTACAACATATTTCAAATAAACAACCTGTTTTATATTCGAAACTATGGATTCGCTCTATGCAGAATACGATTTTATTTCATCATAGCGACAACGTTCGGCATGAAGATACGATAAGTAATGTGACAAAGTCTTCTCTTGTAAAAGTAAAACAACTTCCGCTTCAGAAAGCATCACAGTACATCCCGAGATTATCACAGTATATTTCTAAGTTTGAAGCTGAAAATGTGCAGGTGTATTATGTGGCAGCTCGTTATGAAGTGAAAAAAGAGAATCCGTATCAATTAAATGGAATGAATTATTTTATGCAAGTATTTATTCAGCAAGGGGGAGAATGGAGAATTGCTGAAAGTATAGTTGCTCCAACAGATCAAATCGTAGCAAATGGAGACGGATTTGGAACGAAGCAAGAAAAAGAGTATGGGAAAAGAAGAGAGAATGTGAAATAACCTCCTCACGAAGAGGAGGTTATTTCATTTGAAATTCCAAGAGACTTTCCATTTTAATATTTTAGCTAGGAAGAAATACGTAATAAAACTAGTTATCAAAAATCCGATGTAAAAGCTGGACAATGACTGCGCTCGACTTAGCATTAAACCTCCAGCGATCCCACCAAAGAAAATCGCACAAGCCATAACTAACTTTTGTAATCTTGGATATAATAGGTGGTTACCATTTCGTTCATTCACTGAACGAACATATAAATATATACCAAGCGGTAATAAAATGATGATATGTGCAATAGGTCCAATCAATGTTTTTGCTGGAGGGATTTTTGTAAAGTTCGGTTCGTTATGCCTCACTCCATTTCGATCGGTATAAGCGCTTTGTGGATCATAATTAAAGTGAATATAAAACTCTTCTGCTGGACCAGAAATACGTATGTTTTCCATAAGATGTTGTATAGTGCCATTGTCTTTATGAAATTCAGTATTCGAGTGAACAGCAATGACTCCTGCAATAAGTGATGGAAGTAACACTGGGAACATTAATATAGCTGCCGTGAGAAATCCTTGCGATATAACATTCCCTGCAATTGTTCCTATACATAAGGCAAGTGTATAAATAGCGATTAATACAATTAACATGTATATAAAGTAACTATGAAATGGGGAAAATACTTGATATTTATTATGAAAAGTCAACTTTTTCATAATAGCAAATAGTCCCCAGTTTATACTAACAGCTACTACAATGTTACAAATACCAAATAACCATTTTGTTATATAAAGGTGTGAACGTTTAAAGGGCATAGACCATAACAAGTCACTAGAGTTATTTTGTCTTTCCAAGCCGATTAATGTGCAGGCCAGAACGATAAGTGCACCACCTTGAAGTATGACAGAGTCCATAAGTGATAAATCAAAGTTGTAATGATATATAGATTTCCATTTTTTATTCATATTTAGAAAGTGTTGTTGTTCAATAGAAGTCATATAGTATTTATACGACAAAGTATAGAAGCTGATGAGCCAAAATAGCCATACAACATATTTACTTTGTTGATACGTTCTTAGCCATAGTGCTTTTTGAAACATAGGATCTCTCCTTTAAAAAACTTTATAATTTGTTAGGCGTGATAATACAACATAAGTAATGATTCCAGCGAGAAACAAACCGATATAGTAGTTTAATAGGAAACTAAATTGAGTTATTTTATAGCCACCTAGTAATGCAAAGTAAATGGTTGCCCCCCATATCCACATCCGTAAATGATTTTGGAAAATAAATATCTTTTGAGTGTTTTCATTAGGTGATCGTGTATATAAGTATGTGCCAAGGAGTAGGTAAAATATTGTATACAAAATAGGGACTAACATTGATTTAGCTGAATAATACGTATAAGATGCTGGGTCTCTTAAAGTAGTTGGGGCATTTTCTTTTTTACGTAATTCAGGATCATACTCGTAATAAAGCGTGAAATTATATATTGGTGCGACCACATTTGTTTTTTGATTGATTTCATAAAATTGTTCATATAGCTTATAATTTTTAGTATCGGTAGCCTCTAAATGGTTTATCGTAAAAGTGTACACTAGTGGAATAAATGTAAGTCCCATTAGTAGCCAAGGAATACAAAAAACAACCTGTGAAACAACGCTTCCAGTAAAAGTACCGATGCATAGTGCGGCTGTATATACTGCAACATAAGAAACAATCGCATAAAGAAAGTATCGGTGAAATGGACTAAATGATTGATAATCAAAATGAATGGTTGTTCTATAAATAGCGTACATAAGAATCCAGTTTATAAGTAATGAACCTACAATACAAAATGAACCAAAAGCCCATTTAGTTAAGAAAATATCTTTTCTATTAAAAGGCATTGCCATAAGTGTGCTATTAGACTGGTTACTACGCTCCCATCCTATCAATAAGCAGGCTAAAGCAATGATAAGAACTGTTAACCAAAAACTATTACCTTCTCCTGAAGAAAAGGAATAAAAATAATAATACTGTTTCCCTTTCTCTTGTAATTCGTAATATTCAGCAAGTTCCATCTGAGCACTTCGATAGTAGCCAAAAGATAGCAAGTAAAGCGAACTAAAGAAAAACAGTAACACAGCATATTTCCCGCGTTTCCAATTCCACATCCATAACGCCTTATGAAACATACTCATCCTCCTCAAGTGTCGTAACGAAGACATCTTCAAGTGACATCGTCAATTCTTCAATGAGTATTGGTTGTTCTTTATAAAATTTCTCCAGTGTTGTAGCCACATTTCCCTCAATTAAGATCGTATATACTTTTCCTGTTTGATTTAATATTTTAATATTGTTTAAGTTTTCTAGTTTTTGAGGTAGTGAACGTTCATAAGCGACTTGGATTTTAGCAAATCGTGATTTTGCATCGTCTAGTGAAGTAATAGAAGATACGGTATGGCCTTTTAATATAATGATTGTATCTGCAATTTGTTCCACTTCATCTAAATGGTGAGTGGAGATGAAAATGGTAATTTCTTTTTCTGCAACTTCTCCAACGAGAAACTGTAAAATCTGCCTTTTAACGATAGGATCAAGTCCATTTGTCGGTTCATCTAAAATAATATATTCTGCCTTTGCAGCAACGGCTAAAATGATCGCAAGCAGTGCTTTCATTCCTTTTGAATAACTACGAATTCGCTTGTTTGGTAAGTTGAAACGTTCTAGCAATTCGTAGAAATATGATTCATCAAATGCTGTATAAACAGCTTTATAAAACTTTACAATTTCTTTTATTGTATATCCGTTCAGTATGTTAGTAGAATCCGGAACATATACGATTTTTTGCTTCATTTCAGGATGCTTATGAATGTCTGTATCTTCGTATGTAACCGTTCCTACATCAGGGTCCAAAATGCCGACCATCGTTCGTAATAAGGTTGTTTTCCCCGCCCCGTTTCTTCCGAGTAATCCGACGATACTACCTTTTTGTAATGTGAAAGAAACATCGTCTAAAATCGTTTGATTATCAATTGTTTTCTTCAGGTTTGTTACTTTCAACATCTGTACTTCCTCCAATCTCTTTATAGTATGAATCTATCCAATCGTGAATTTTATCTTTCGTAATCCCAAGATAAGAGGCTTCTAGTAGTAATTGATGAAATTGCTTTTCAACCATAGCGATTTTCCTTTCGTCTAATGTTGGGGTAATCGATTGGGCTACAAATGTTCCTTTTCCTCGTAATGTTTCAATAATCCCTTGTCGCTCTAATTCTTGATACGCTTTACTAACTGTGTTTGGATTTATAACGAGTAAAGAAGCAAGCTCGCGTACAGAAGGAAGCTTATCACTAGGAGCTAACATGTTTTTTAATACGAGTTCTTTTATGTTATGAACAATTTGTTCCCATATCGGAGTGTTGCTTCTTGGATCAAGTTGAATATGCAAGAGCAATGTCTCCTTCCTGATGAGTATTAAGTGTACTACTGTGTGTAATACACTTAATACAATATAAGCAATGAATTTATTTGTCAACTGAAAATGATAGAAAAATATGGTATTAAAAACGAATAAATTGGAAAAAATAGGTTTGATATAGAATGGAGGGTTAGTCATGAAGCGAGTTTTTGGAATACTTGTTTGTTTCATGTTATTGCTTTCTGGTACTTCAGTTAGTTTCGCACAATCTGAGAAAACGAAGCAGGAGAAAACAGAAGAAACCGCGCCAAAGTTAGCGGAACAAGCGTCGTCAGCAATCGTAATTGAGCAAGATACCGGTAAAGTTTTGTTTGATAAAAATCCGAATGAAAAGTTACCACCTGCTAGTATGACAAAGATTATGACAATGCTATTAATTATGGAACAAGTTGAAAAAGGAAAACTAAAACTGACCGATAAAGTTAGAGCAAGTGAACGTGCAGCTTCAATGGGTGGATCACAAATTTTTCTAGAACCTGGGGAAGAGATGACTGTAAATGAAATGCTAAAGGGTATTGCAATTGCATCTGGAAATGACGCGTCTGTTGCAGTGGCGGAGCATATCGCTGGTTCAGAAGAAGGTTTTGTAAATATGATGAATAAAAAAGCGAAAGATTTAGGACTGAAAAATACTCATTTTCAAAACCCAACAGGTCTCCCGGCAAAAGATCATTATTCCACAGCAAATGATATGGCTATAATGGCGAAAGAGTTGATGAAGTATCCACTTATTCGCAAATACACGGGTAAATACGAAGACTATTTACGTGAAGATACGGATAAGAAGTTTTGGCTCGTTAATACGAATAAGCTAGTGCGTTTTTATCCTGGAGTAGATGGTGTGAAAACAGGTTTTACGACAGAAGCAAAATATTGTTTAACAGCATCGGCTGAAAAAAATGGAATGCGTGTCATTTCAGTTGTTATGGGAGCACCTACATCAAAAGAACGGAACAATCAAGTGACAAAGCTTCTTGATTATGCATTTGGACAATATATGACAAAGAAATTGTATACGCGTGGCGAAAAAATTAAGACTGTCCAAGTAGGAAAAGGGAAAGAAGAAAAAGTAGATTTAGTTGCGTCAGAAAATGTATCTCTTCTTATGAAGAAGGGCGAAAATATGGACAAAGTAAAACAAGAAGTAATTGCTGAAAAGAAAGTGAAAGCGCCGATCAAAAAAGGTGATGCACTTGGCACACTTGTTATTAAAAAAGATAAAGATGTTTTATTAAAACAAACAATTGTAGCAAAAGAAGATGTTGCTGCAGCAAGCTGGTGGGAGTTATTTAAAAGAAGTTTTGGGATGTTTTCAACATCAAAATAGCGGCGGGAATTTTGCCGCTTTTCTATTCATATGTAAGTGAATAATTGCTGAAAGGTTTCACATTATGGCGAAATAGTACTTCTTTTGTCAGTAGGAAGGATTCTTATTTTTTGTCACGAAAATCTTATGTATGCTAATGAGTAAAGTTTGAGCATAAGGAGGAAATCGTGTGAGTCTTTCCATGCAATTAGAAGTAAAACGTGACGTCTTATGTGTGAGGCTAGCGGGTGAATTAGATCATCATACTGCTGAAGAGTTGCGAACGAAAGTAACAGATATGATTGAGACGCATGGTGTTCATCATATTGTTTTGAGCCTAGAGAACTTATCATTTATGGATAGTTCTGGTTTAGGTGTTATATTAGGCCGATATAAACATGTAAAGGGATTAGGTGGAGAAATGGTTGTTTGTGCAATTTCGCCGCCTGTTAAACGTTTATTTGAAATGTCAGGCCTATTCAAAATTGTTCGTTTAGAAGAAAGTGAAGCGCATGCGCTCGCGACGTTGGGGGTGGCATAAATGAGAAATGAAATGAACCTTCAATTTTCAGCGTTAAGTCAGAATGAATCATTCGCTCGTGTTACAGTAGCTGCTTTTATTGCACAACTAGACCCGACGATGGAAGAAATAACAGAGATTAAAACAGTTGTATCAGAAGCAGTTACAAATGCAATTATTCATGGGTACGAAGGAAATGCAGAAGGTGTTGTTTATATTTCAGTGATTTTGGAAGAAGCAATGGTGAAACTCACGATTCGAGATGAAGGGATTGGCATCTTTAATTTAGATGAAGCGAGACAACCCCTTTTTACAACTAAACCTGAATTAGAGCGTTCCGGAATGGGATTTACTATCATGGAAAATTTTATGGATGAAGTAGAAGTTATTTCAAACGAATCTTTCGGGACAACAATCCATTTGACAAAATACTTATCAAATAGTAGCGCTCTATGCAATTAAGGAGAATAGCCTATGGACATCGAGGTCAAAAATGAAAAGAAGAAACCTCAGTTAAAGGACCACGAGCTAAAAGCGTTAATTCAAAAAAGTCAAGATGGAGATCAACAAGCGAGAGATACAATTGTTCAAAGTAATATGCGTCTCGTATGGTCGGTTGTGCAACGGTTTCTTAATCGAGGATACGAACCAGACGATTTATTTCAAATTGGATGTATTGGACTCTTAAAATCGGTGGATAAATTTGATTTATCTTTCGACGTGAAATTTTCAACATATGCAGTTCCAATGATTATTGGTGAAATACAGCGTTTTTTACGTGATGATGGATCAGTGAAGGTAAGTAGGTCTTTAAAAGAAACTGGAAATAAAATTCGAAAGATGAGAGACGAGCTTTCGAAAGAGTTCGGAAGGAATCCAACGATTAATGAAGTAGCAGAGGCGCTAGAACTAACGCCGGAAGAAGTTGTTCTGGCGCAAGAAGCGAGCCGGGCCCCTTCATCGATACATGAAACGGTGTATGAAAACGATGGAGATCCGATCACTATTTTAGATCAGATTGCAGATCAATCTGAAACGAAATGGTTTGATAAAATTGCTTTAAAAGAAGCGATTAGAGAATTGGATGAACGAGAACGCCTCATTGTGTATTTGCGCTATTATAAAGACCAAACCCAATCAGAAGTAGCGGAGCGCATAGGCATTTCTCAAGTACAAGTTTCAAGACTTGAAAAGAAAATATTAAAACAGATGAAAGATCGAATAGATGAATAGCTATCTATTCGATTTTTTTATTGTGATGAAAAGGATAAGATTCCAATTATTGTTAAAAAGTTTACAGAATTTATTGATAATTTAGTAAATTTAAAATATAATCCAAGTATGAACTTGTCACAAAGGGGGAAGGAAACATGGAAACGAGGCAACAATGGGGAACGAGGGCCGGATTTATTTTCGCAGCGGTCGGCTCTGCAGTTGGATTAGGGAATATATGGCGTTTTCCTTATACAGCGTATGAAAATGGAGGAGGCGCATTCTTTTTACCGTACTTATTCGCATTATTAACGACTGGTATTTCATTGTTAGCATTCGAATTTGCTCTTGGGCATCGCCATCGTGGTTCGGCACCACTTACGTTCTTCCGTATCCATCCACGTGCTGAGTTTATTGGATGGTGGCAAATGTGTGTAACGTTTATCGTTTCAACATATTATGCAGTAATTATTGCTTGGTCTATTTCATATACGTACTTTGCAATTACTGGGGCATGGGGGAAAGACACGCAATCATTTTTATTTAAAGAATATTTACATGTTGCAGATAAGCCAGGGCAGTTTGGAGGGCTTGTGCCAGAAGTATTAATTCCATTAGCGCTCGTTTGGATTATTGTACTGGGTGTTGCATTTAAAGGCGTTAAGAAAGGAATCGAAGTTGTTAACCGCATTTTTATTCCGTTATTAGTTGTTATGTTCCTTATTATCGTTGTTCGTGCAGTGACAATGGAAGGTGCAATGCAAGGATTAGATGCATTCTTCAAACCAGATTGGAGTCGTATTTTTGATGGAAAAGTATGGCTTGCTGCTTACGGTCAAATTTTCTTTAGTTTATCGTTAGCATTCGGAATTATGATTACGTATTCTAGTTATTTACCGAAAAACTCAGACACAACAAATAATGCTTTTATTACTGGATTTGCAAATTCAGGATTTGAATTATTAGCAGGTATTGGGGTCTTTGCAGCTCTTGGATTTATGGCGAATAACATGGGGGTACCGGTTGATAAAGTAGCTAGTGCTGGTGTAGGACTTGCTTTTGTAGTATTCCCACAAATTATTAATGAACTGCCGATGTCACCGTTGTTTGGTGTATTATTCTTCTTATCGTTAACGGTTGCTGGAATTACATCACTTATTTCACTTGCGGAAGTATGCTTTGCTGCTGTATCTGAAAAATTCAGCTTAAGTCGTCAAAAAACGATAGGAATTATGGGAACGCTTCTCGTGTTAGTTTCTCTTGTATTTGCAACGCGTGGTGGACTTATGTTCCTAGATGTTGTTGATTATTTCGCTAACAATTTTGGATTAATTTCAATAGCGCTTGTCGAAGTAGTGACAATAGGACTTATCTTGCGCCGTTTACCAGTTTACCAAAATCACGCAAACTTTGTATCTGATATAAAGTTAGGGACGTTTTGGAGAGTGAGTTTACTCGTTATTACTCCGCTTATGTTAGGATATATGTTAATTGATGGCACAATCCAAAATATTAAAAAGAACTACGGAGATTACCCAACCGAGTTTGTAGTAACTTATGGTTGGTCAATTGCAGCGGCATTCCTAATAGTTGCAATAATCATTAGTCTGAAAAAATGGGATGCACAAATACATTCAGATTCTGCTAAGCTTGAAAAAGAATGGAAAGATCGAGGTGTTTCATGATGAGTGGATCAGCGATTATGATGATGGTTATTGGAATGGTAGTCATTTGGGGAGGACTTGCATTAAGCATCGCAAATTTATTTAAGAAAAAGGCATAAGCTAAAAACATCTGTACCGAGACGGTACAGATGTTTTTTTATGAAAAAATTGTATTAGAAAAAATTCCAATAACCATACTACAACTACGAGGAAGAGTGAAGGGGTGGATCGACATTGGAACGAACGATTTATATTAAAATGCGCAATCGCTTAAAAGTTTCTCCTACTTATGAAGTAAAGCTGAGCGATGTGGCTCAACTTGTTGGTGATTCTGAAATAGTTGATTCGTTACAAAATGAGATAGTTTACAACATAACAGCGCTTGATAAAACGCATGTTGTAATTGATGTTATGAAAGTGATTGAGATTATTCAACAAAAAGCGGCGCACATACAAATTAATTTACTCGGTTCTGGACAAACTCTTGTTGAAATTATATACGAAAAAAAGAAAGTGCACCCGGTTTTCTTTGGACTTGTCTGGTTATTACTTTTTATTGGAGCAGCTCTTGCCATCATTTATTTCCATGAGGATGTAAGTATGCAACAAGTGCATCAACGGTTATATTACATGATTACTGGAGAGTTTAAGGAGCAACCACTATTATTTCAAGTTCCATATTCAGTAGGACTTGGATTAGGTATGGTTTTATTTTTTAATCATGTATTTCAAAAGCGAATTAATGAAGAGCCCAGTCCGTTAGAAGTCGAAATGTTTCAATATCAACAGTCGCTTGATCAATATGTAATTGTTAATGAAAACAAGGATAACACGAAACAGCTTGCCGATGATTGAATGTGGGTTTGTTATATTAATTGGTTTAGCTGGCGGGATTGCAGTAGGTAGCGGATATGTTGCCTTTTTAGCCGTACTCGGTATAATCCCTCGTTTAGCTCAATTAACGAGAAGTGGAAAGCATATTCAATATTTTGAGTGGGCTGTCATTGCGGGTACTTTAACAGGAGCTTGGTGTAGTTTGAAAAACATTACATTTCAAACATCGCAATATTGGCTCGTAATATTAGGGTTATTTTGTGGCACATTCATTGGAATGCTTGCGGCGGCATTAACAGAAGTATTAAATGTTTTACCTATTTTAGCGAAACGAGTCGGGGTAGAGGGGAAAATTGTTATTTTACTCGTTGCTCTTGTACTTGGAAAAGTAATAGGCTCATTGTTTCACTGGATTTATTTCGTAAAGTAGGAGGCAATATATAAATGACAAGGCGAAAACTGAAGGATGATTACATAAATAAAGTGAAGGAGTACCATCCAAAACCAAACTATCTCATAAATTGTGTCAAGGCATTTCTTGTAGGTGGGCTCATTTGTACAGTCGGAGAAGTATTGATGAAATTTTATATACATTATTTTCACTTTAGTGAACAAGAGGCAGGAAATCCGACAGTTGCAACTCTTGTTTTATTATCGGTGATTTTAACAGGATGTGGTGTATATGATAAAATCGGTCAATTTGCTGGGGCAGGATCGGCAGTACCAGTTACGGGATTCGCGAATTCTATGGCGAGTGCTGCGCTAGAACATAAGAGTGAGGGCATTGTTCTAGGGATTGCTACTAATATGTTTAAGCTTGCAGGAAGTGTTATCGTGTTTGGTGTTGTTGGTGCATACATTATTGGATTAATAAGATATACTTTTAAAATTTTTATGTCTTAAAGGAGGGATAGGTATGAGATTGACAGGAAAACAAACGTGGGTATTTCAAAATGATATCTATGTGAATGCAACTGGTACTGCTGTCGGTCCGAAAGAAGCTGAAGGCCCCCTTGGGAAGGATTTTGATATTTCATATGATGACTTACATTGTGGAGAGGAAAACTGGGAACTTGCGGAACGAAGGTTAATGTCAGACTCAATTCAACAAGCGGTGCAAAAAGGAAATATAACAACATCACAAATTGATTTCTTTTTAGCTGGCGATTTATTAAATCAAACAGTGACAGCAAATTATGTTGCGCGTAAGTGGGGGATTCCGTTTTTAGGAATGTTTAGCGCTTGTGCGACATCAATGGAAACTTTAGCGGTTGGATCAGCCTTTATAGACGGTGGATTTGCGAATCGTGTCTTAGCTACGGTAAGTAGCCATAATGCAACGGCTGAAAGGCAGTTTCGTTATCCAACAGAATACGGAGGGCAAAAGCCGGGAACAGCAAATTCAACTGTCACAGGGGCAGGATCCATATTAATTAGCAAAGAAAAAAGTGCAATTAAAATTACGGCAGCTACGATTGGGAAAGTGCAGGATTTAGGAATTGTGAATCCTTTAGATATGGGATCGGCGATGGCGCCAGCTGCTGCTCATACAATCCAACAGCATTTTGATGATTTGAGGAGAAGTGCAGCTGATTATGATTTGATTGTTACGGGTGATTTATCAGCTATTGGGACACCAATCGCGAAGCAACTTTTACTTGAGGAAGGGTATGATTTAGGCAATATATATAACGATTGTGGGTTAATGATTTACAATTCAAATCAAGAAGAGGTGTTTGCTGGAGGTAGTGGTTGTGCTTGTTCAGCTGTTGTAACATACGGCCACTTATTACGTGAAATGCAAAAAGGGAATTTACAACGCATTCTTGTCGTTGCAACTGGAGCTTTATTAAGCCCAATGATGATACAACAAAAGGAATCGATTCCAACAATTGCGCATGGTGTTGTGTTTGAAAGAGTTAAAGGAGAGTGAATTGTGGATTTTATATATGCATTTCTTGTAGGAGGAGCTATTTGTGTAATTGGACAAGTGTTGCTAGATTTTGCAAAGTTAACGCCGGCTCATTTAATGGCAACTTTTGTAGTTGTTGGAGCTATTTTAGACGGATTCGGATTGTACGATAAGCTTATAAAATTCGCAGGCGCTGGGGCAACAGTTCCGATTACAAGTTTTGGGCATTCCCTGTTGCACGGGGCCATGCATGCGGCAGAGAAGCATGGATATATAGGAATTGGCATTGGCATGTTTAGTTTAACGTCTGCGGGTATTTCCGCAGCAATATTATTTTCGTTTTTTGTAGCACTTATATGTAAACCGAAAGGATAAATCAAATGAGACGAAGGGTTGTTTTGGTTACAGATGGAGATGAATATGCAAAGCGGACAATTGAGCTGTTAACTAAGGAATTTGGGGGAAGGTGTATTTCAGCATCGCAAAGCAATCCAACCAAATTGACAGGGAAGAAAGTTGTTGAGCTTATTATGCAAACGCCATATGACCCTGTATTTGTCATGTTTGATGACAGTGGATTTATTGGAGAAGGATCAGGTGAAAAGGCTTTAAAATATGTAGCAACTCATAAACAAATTGATGTACTTGGTATTTTAGCGGTTGCATCTAATACACATCATTGGGAATGGGCGCGTGTGGATGTAAGTGTAGATCGGAATGGGAATTTAACGGAATACGGTGTTGATAAATTTGGACTTCCAGATGGTGAAGTTGGCAGGATTAGCGGAGATACGATTTATTGTCTAGATGATTTAAATGTGCCTGTCATTGTTGGTGTTGGTGATATTGGAAAGATGTGTGGCAATGATGAATGGGAGAGAGGGTCACCTATTACTAAAAAGGCAATTCAATTAATTTTGGAAAGGAGTGGATTTTATGACGAATCCTAAAAAAGTGAATATCCCTATTTCAGCTTTTATCAGTGACAACGAAAATTATTTAAAGCAAACAGTTGGATTGGGTGTCACATACGATGTTGGTATTCGTAAATTTCAAATTTTAAACAAAGAAATTGGTGTGTTATTTGTAAATGGACTTTGTGATACGAATTATATTATCCCTATTTTAGAAGAAGCGGTGGATACAAATGAAATAAGGGATGTAGAAGAAGATACAGTAAAGCTTTTAGAGAATCGCTTAATTCATCAACAAGTAAGTAAAGTGAAAACGATGAATGAGGTAATGCTCCAAGTATTATCAGGACTTATCGTTATATTTGTGGAAGGTGAAACGGAAGCGTTCGCAATTGATGTTCGTAGTTATCCAGGGCGAACACCGACAGAACCAGATACTGAAAAGGTAGTACGCGGTGCGAGAGATGGATTTGTTGAAAATATCGTTGTAAATACAGCATTAATCCGTAGAAGAATTCGAGATCCACGTCTCCGAAATGAAATGATTCGAGTAGGGGATAGATCGCAAACGGATATTTGTATTACATACGTTCAAGATGTTGCAAATCCGGATTTAGTGAAGATTATAAAACAAGAATTAAATAGCATTGAAGTAGATGGGATTACGATGGCGGATAAAACGGTAGAAGAATTTGTAGTCAAACAAGGTTATAATCCCTTCCCGCTTATTCGATACACAGAAAGGCCAGATGTAGCAGCAAATCATTTGTTAGAAGGACATGTGTTAGTACTTGTTGATACATCACCAAGTGCTATGATCACGCCAACAACATATTTCCATCATTTACAGCATGCAGAAGAATTCAGACAAAATCCAGCTGTAGGTACATTTTTACGTTGGGTTCGTTTTTTAGGTGTTATATTTTCTCTATTCTTACTGCCATTTTGGTTAGTGTTTGTATTTGATCCAACTCTTTTACCGGAAAACCTGGCTTTCATTGGGCCAAATAAGATGACACATTTACCGATTTTATTACAAGTTTTGATGGCGGAAATCGGACTCGAATTTTTAAGGATGGCTGCCATTCATACACCGACATCATTGTCGTCAGCAGCAGGATTAATTTCTGCCATATTAATTGGTCAAATTGCAATTGATGTAGGTTTATTTGTACCAGAAGTTATTTTGTATGTAGCGGTTTCTATGATTGGATCATTTGCAACGCCGAGTTATGAACTAGGGCTTGGGAATAAGGTTGGGAAATTGTTTGTCATTATTTTGACAGGCATCTTTCATGAAATGGGATTTGTAATAGGAATGACGATATTGATTCTATGTTTAACGTCTATAAAAAGCTTACAAACACCGTACTTATGGCCGTTTTTACCGTTTGATTGGGGCGCGCTAACGAAAATTATACTCCGTCCAACTATGTCTAGTTTAAAAGTGCGTCCTAGTATTGTGCGACCTCAAAATGTAAGAAGACAAAAATAAACGGGATTATACTCCCGTTTATTTTTTTATTGAAAATTTATTATTTTTTTAACAAAAACCAAACATTTTTTGTGTACACTTAGAGTAGATATTGTGTATGGAAGGGGAAGAGGACATGATTAAATTATTTGTAAGTGATTTAGATGATACGCTCGTTTACAATGTGAATCATATGCAAAAAGAAGATGAACGGGCACTTTGCTGGTTAGCTGAAAAAGGGACAAATATTTGTTTTGCCTCTGGACGTTTTACGCACCGAATCGATGAAGTCGTAAAAAGGTTTGCATTCCCATACTACACAACGGGTTTAAATGGAGCAACAATGTTACTACCGGATGGAAACGTATTTTATGAATCAAGTTTTGAAAATCAGGTTGCCCAGGAAATATATCGATATATACATAAAAAAGGACTAGCAGATATTGTTTGTGCAAATGAGCAGCGATATACAAAAAAGAAGAATGAGCATCATCATACTTTTGAAGAGTATATGGGGGTGCATATTGCTGAGATAGAAAAGTTAGAAGAGGAATTTGGGAAAACAGTACATCCTGCGAAATTATTTGTATTTGGGGAAGAAGAAAAAATTGTAGCGTTAGATCAAGAGTTACGGGATACGTTTCATGGTGAAGCGGAAGTCTTTATATCAGGTAAACGCTATGTTGATATTATGCCAAGGGGCGTAAGTAAGGGAACTGCTCTAAAGCAACTAATGGAACATTTGCAAGTTGAAGCAAGAGAAGTGGCATGTATTGGAGATTCTTTTAATGACATTTCTATGTTTGAAGTAACCCCACATTCATTTACTCTTCATCATGCTCATCCTTATGTGAAGGAGAAAGCGAATCATGTTGTTCGTTCGGTTGAAGAAGCTGTTATGAAATTACCATTACTTGTATAAAAAGAAGCTCGTCAGTGACGAGCTTTTTTTTTACTGGAATAAAGATTTAACAAAATCAATGATACTAGAGAAGAAATCTTTAACTTTATCTAAGAAACCTTGACCTTCTTCAGATCCTAAAAAGGCAGAAACGTGTTCTTTTGCTTTATTTAATTGACTGCCAACTTGATCCCAATCGATATTAAGATTTTTCATTTTATCAAATAACGCTACTAAGTTATCTAGCTGTTCATCTGTTAATGTAATGCCGAGTTGATCAGCAATTTTTTGAATTAATGAACGTAAATCTTCTGTTGTTTTTGGCTGTTCTTTTGCAATTTCTTCTTTAATTTTTGCAACAAGTTGAACTGCTTTTTCTTCACCAATTTTATCGCCGAGCTGGGCTGTTTGCACCATTTCCTCATTGGCTACTTTTTTTACTTCTTCAGGAATTTCTTTGTTCGATGTTGTTTCGTAGGCCTTCATTAAACCTGTTAAAGCAGCAGTTCCTGAAACTTTGAATGGCGCAGTAATTTGAATCTCTGCATCTTTCACACCTGCTGTAATAAGTGCATTTGTGTACATTGCATCTGTTATGGAATTAATGTTTTTCGAACGTACAATGAGACCAGATCCTGGCTTTGTGTATGTAATCATAGAAGAGGAAATTGCTCTCGTACCAATTTGTGCTTTTGGAACAATTCCATCTAGAAATTTATGTTCTTCCGCATTAGACACAGTAATGATTGTAGCATCTTTTGGTGCTTTCATTTCTTTTAACAGATCTTGTTTTTGTTGTTCAGATAAGTTTTCTCCTAGTGTAACAATTGATTCTCCTTCAATGATGTCTGCAAATGAAGCTGTTGGCATCATAAATACCGTTACAGCTAATAGCAGAGCTAGTAATTTCGTTTTCACGAAAAATCGCTCCCTTTCTCTTTCTAAAATTTTCGGGCAACACAGTTATTATAGTATATATTTTTTATTTGTCACCTAGCTTTTTCCACATTTCAAAAAAGAAGTATGTAGATTGTCGGATTCTTTTTGTTTCTAGTCATGAATGTGGTAATATAGTGCTGAGATAGTTGAAAGGAGACATATACGTATGAAAACTTTAGGATACATATTAATGGAAAATGGTGAAAAAATCGAGTTGGAATTTTTCACAGAAGAGGCACCGAAAACAGTAGAAAACTTTAAAAAATTAGCAGAGCAAGGATTTTATGATGGCGTAACATTCCACCGCGTTATTCCTGGCTTCGTAAGCCAAGGTGGAGATCCAACAGGCACAGGAGCAGGTGGCCCAGGTTACTCTATTCCATGTGAAACTGATGGGAATCCTCATAGACATCTTGTTGGCTCACTTTCTATGGCACATGCTGGTCGTAACACAGGCGGTAGCCAATTCTTTGTTGTGCATGAGCCACAACCGCATTTAGACGGTGTACATACTGTATTCGGTAAAGCAACAAGCGGTATTGAAACAGTATTAAACATGCGTCAAGGCGATGTAATGAAAGAAGTTAAAGTTTGGGAAGAATAAGTTATGGAAAAAAAGAGAGCTTTTGCTCTCTTTTTTATTTTTAAATAGGAATGGATATTTCCATTGCAGTACATGATACGAGTAGTATTGTTGTGAAAATATATTGTTCATGAGAACAAACTTTTAACAAATTACATAGAATACATTAAATTTATATGTTTCAATAAATATTTTTTATTATATTAATTTTGCTAGAATTATGCTTGACTGATAATGAACTGCTGCTAGATGACAAATTTCTCCTCCTTTTTATCCCGCTATTTGTGGGCAGTAAAACTCCCACCTCAAAATTCGGCTGGAGCAAAGAAGTTAGATGGAAGGCAGGCTGCCCGTAAATGCCCGATTGGTGAGGGCTAATAATCAGTGGGGAGGAACAAAAACCCCACTGATTAAAGTTTCACTTTATATAAAATTGTCTTGTTTTTGGAATCTACTTATTAAAGGGATAGTGTGGAAACATCTATTTGACTTTCTTCTTTTCACTTTGTATGATTATCAAGTTGTTTTAGACTCTTCTCACTCTGTTGAAAATATTGTAAAATGAATGTGATATGAAAAGAGTGATTGAGGGGATTCATAGTTTGTAACTTTTGTAAGAAGGGATAAGGGTTATGTTAATTCGTTTTAAAAAAAGTTATGAAAAAATTGCAATGGGGCTTCTTTCGTTTATGCCAACTGAAAAAGATGTGAAAACATTACAATTGACAATGAAAGAATATGAAGCAAAAGATGATTGGCAATTGTATTTGTGGAAACAAAATGAAGATTTTGTTGGAATAATGGGGATTGTAAAGAAAGAGAATCAAGTATTAGAAATTCAGCATTTGAGTGTGAACCCGTCTCACCGCCATATGGGAATTGGGACGAAGATGGTTCAAGAGTTAAAGAGTAAGTTTCTTGATTTTACAATTTGTGGGAATGAGCAAACGGCAAGTTTTTGCGAAAAGTGTAAAGGGCTTGAACAAAATATACATTCGTGAAAGCAGGGATAAGTAGTTTATTATCTCTGCTTTCTTTTTTGTAATTGTTCGTTTCGTTCAGTGATGACTTCTGTTCGATCACGTAACGTGTGCTTATGAATGATATATTCGCTAGGAGTAGCATTCAAGTTTTTCCAAAGTAGGTTTTGTTTCTGGCATAATTGTACGCAGCGCTTTTCTAACGATGCATCTGATAACGGTAAAAATAACGGTGTAAAACCTTCTTTTTTATGTATAGATTGCACTCTTTCGTTGAGTAAGAATAGAAGTTGTGTTTGATTTATTCCTAAACGTAGTAAAGGTGCATTGTTTTTTTCTAAAATTGTGATTGCGCTTTTCATCATTTTCTCAGCGCCATTCCAGTTAGAGCGTCTTTGATGGTATAAGGAAACTGCAATTTGAATGAGACCAACTAAGTAAGTATCGCGATTCCCTCTAGGTTTTGTCTTCCAATACTCTTCCAGTATTTCATGACATTCAAAATAATCATAATCTCCGTGAAAATGAATTAAAAATTGTATGTATTCAGTAGGATACATTTTTTTCGCTCCTGTCTAACGGTTATAAATACAAGTGTATCATAGAAATACAAACAATAAACGACTAGGGGATTTCCCTAGCCGTTATTGTTCATATTAGCAGAAGCAAGCTGCCCCTACAATAATTAGTAAAATAAACAATACAACAAGTAATGCGAACCCACCGCTAAAACCGCAATCAACGTGACCCATAGTTTTTTGACCTCCTACATTGTTCTTACTACACTGTTATCATATGAAGCGGTGGGCATGATGACATAGGCATAGGTCTATTTTTAATTAAATTTCTTAAAAAGGTTGGATAGAACATGAGTATGCTCTATACTTATGTTGTTATAGAAAAAATGTGGTGGGATGCTTTGTGCAGTATAATTTTAAAGTAGAGGCTTTTGAAGGGCCTTTAGATTTATTGTTACATTTAATACATCGTTATGAAATTGACATATATAATATTCCTGTAGCGGAAATTACAGAGCAATATTTATCTTATGTTCATACGATGAAGGAACTACAATTAGATGTTGCAAGTGAGTATTTAGTAATGGCTGCAACGTTATTACAAATTAAAAGTAAAATGTTGTTGCCGAAACACGAAGAAGATGTACTTGATAACGGTGATGATTTTATAGATGATCCTCGTCAGGAATTGATGGAGAGGTTAATTGAATATAAGAAATATAAGCAAGTTGCTACTGAGTTAAAAGAAAGAGAACAAGAAAGAGCACAGCTATATACACGTCCACCAATTGATTTTACATCGTTGCAACAAGAAGAGGATACAAACTTACCTCTTGATGTTACGTTATATGATATGCTAGCGGCATTTCAAAAACTAATGCGCCGTAAAAAAGCAAAAAAACCTGTAACAACACGTATTACTCGTCAAGAAATACCAATTGAACAGCGAATGACTGATATTTTAAAGCAGTTAGAAATACAAGGTGGTCGTCAAAGTTTTTATGATTTGTTTGCTGATGATGAACGTGAAATCATGGTTGTAACATTTTTAGCGGTTCTTGAGCTTATGAAAAATCAACAAATCATAATTGAGCAAGAACATAATTTTGATGAAATTTTCGTATCAAGCTCTAATAAATCTGCATAGAGCCAGCATGTGAAAATGGGATAGAAACATGTTATCTCATGCTAAGTTTTAATGTATCGTTTGGAACAAGAGAAGAAATATTGAACCGAACGCATTAACTGTGATTCGGTTTTTTGATGTGTATTTTTATGGAAAAACAGGAGGAAGGAGCTTATAAAATGGATAGGAAAGAACAAAAATCGATTATTGAAGGGCTTTTATTTGTTTCTGGTGATGAAGGGATTTATCCAGAACAAATAGCGAAAGTTCTTGAAATTGAAGTAACCGAAGTAATCGGTACTTTAGAAGAAATGCAAAAAGAATGTGAAGGTGCACATCGTGGTTTGCAAATTGTACAGTATGCAAAAGTATTTCGCTTTGCTACAAAGAAAGAACACGCTCCGTACTATCAAAAATTAATAGATATCCCAACAGCTGCTTCACTTTCTCAAGCTGCTCTTGAAACGTTAGCGATTGTTGCATATCGCCAACCGATTACAAGGACTGAAATGGAAGAGATTCGAGGAGTGAAAACGGACAAGGCGTTACAAACGTTAGTTTCCCACTTACTTATTAAAGAAACAGGAAGAGCAGAAGGGCCAGGGCGTCCTATTTTATATGGAACGACGAAAGAATTTTTGGACACATTCGGATTAAAAACATTAGATGATTTACCGTCGCTTTCTGAAGAAAACGAACAAATGAATGAAGCAGATTTATTCTTCGGTTCTTTACAAGAAATATCAAAATAAAAGCTTAGCATTTTGCTAAGCTTTTTTTGTATATCAATTATATACCGTGCCATACTAAGTGAAAAAAGGAGACGAGTTATGAAAGGTATGCGAAATATATTATTATTATTAGTTTCTGTTTTGTTATGCTTTTCTTTAAATAGCGCATCGGCTCAAAGGTACATGATGTCTATTCATACTGCGTCTTCTTTACATATGCAGCGGCAGCATCTCAGTAAAATGAAAGTGAGTTTTTTAAAAGTTGGACAAGGGGATGCGACCCTTATCACCTTGCCAAATGGACAAACGATGTTAATTGATGGTGGACCTTATGAAGCAGGAGAGGTTATCATTCAAAAACTAATCGAGAAAGGGATTAACCATTTAGATGTTATCGTCAGTACGCATCCTGATATGGACCATATAGGAGGACTCATTCCGATTGTAGAACAGATGCCGGTCTCCCTTATATTAGATAGTGGGAAAACATATAGTTCTTTTACTTATCATACGTATCGTAACAATATTAAAAAAAGAGGAATTCCATTTGTTTCTGTTAAAGAAGGGCAATACATACCGCTAGATCCACATGTCTCCATACAAGTATTAAACAATGGGAAATCAAAAGATGAAAACAATGAATCTTCAATCGTGTTAAAGGTTCGATATGGAAAAGCAGATTTTTTATTAATGGGCGACGCTGATGTGCGGACGGAAACAGAAATAATAAAGCAATTTGATGTTCATGCAGATGTGTTAAAAGTGGGACATCACGGCTCATATACTTCAACAAATGAATTGTTTATAAAAAAAGTAGAACCGCAGTTCGCTATTCTTTCATACGGGAGTAGCAATCCGTATGGGCATCCTCACCAAAGTGTAGTAAAGCGATTAAAACGGCATGGTATAATGATATATGGTACAAATAAACGAACTGTAGAAATGGAAACAGATGGCGAACATATTACGATAGGGTCTAGTGGATTAATGCCATTATTGAAGTGATTTATCCTGCTATTTGTGTGGGCTAATAATCAGTAGGGATGAACAAAACCCCCACTGATTATAGTTTCCCTTTATATATTAGAGGTGGATACTGTCCTTTTTTGGAAAAAATGAATAACATATATTATAATTTATGAGAGACGTAATAAGTTTCCGTTTTTGTTAAGGAAAATGGAAATTTCACTATAATGTATAGACAACTACTCGTGCATATATTAAGATAGAATTAGGCGAATAAGGTAATAAGAACAAGTAGGTATTTCATGGGAAAGGATCGATGAAAATGAAAACGCAAATTGTCATCAATGCCAAAATTTATACAGGTCAAGAAGTAGTGGAAAACGGATTTATTCGTTACGCAGAAACAATTCAAGAAATTGGTTTGATGGCTCAATATGTACCACAAGAAAATGAAACTGTTTTTGATGCTACAGGGAAGATTGTCATTCCAGGTATGATTGATGTTCATATTCACGGTGGATACGATATTGATGCGATGGATGCAAATAGCGATGGTTTAGTAACTCTAGGTAAAGAAATGTTACAAGAAGGAGTTACAACTTACTTCCCGACAACAATGACACAAGCTCCAGAAGCGATCGAAGCGGCGCTAAGTGCTGCGAAGGAAGCGAAAGAAAAAGGAGCGCATTTCGAATATATTCACTTAGAAGGACCGTATGTTTCAAAAAAACGTGCAGGTGCACAACCACTTGAACATATTGTTCCTGCGAATATTGAACAATTTAAACAATGGCAGGAAGCAAGCGGGAATCTAATTAAATTAGTAACATATGCACCAGAAGAAGAGGGCACGTTAGAGTTTGAACAGTATCTTGCTGAAACTGGTGTTGTTGGCACAATGGGGCATACAGATGCAATTGATGCACAACTAAAAAATAGAAAAATTACACATGCAACACATTTGTACAATCAAATGCGTGGATTACATCACCGTGAACCAGGAGTTGTTGGTCATGTGTTATTAAATCCAGATGTAATGGTTGAAGTAATTACAGATGGTATTCATATTCATCCTGATATGGTGAAATTAGCATATAAATTAAAAGGACCGAAAAAAGTAAGTGTCATTACTGATGCAATGCGTGCAAAAGGTCTTGAAGATGGATTATATGAGCTTGGCGGACAGCCAGTACATGTAAAAGATGGTAGTGCTCGATTAGAGGATGGAACGTTAGCAGGTAGTATTCTAAAAATGGATCAGGCTTTCCGAAATGTAATTGAGTTTACAGGATGCTCAATCGAGGATGCAGTACTCATGACATCAGTTAACCAGGCAGAAGAGTTTGGATTAAATAATAAAGGTGCGTTAGCGGTAGGAAAAGATGCAGACTTTGTTGTCATGACTGATAAATTACATGTATATGATACGGTTCGTTTAGGAATTCATATGAAGGAAGGGAAGTAATTAAATGAATATTCTTGTTGTGAAAACTCCAGAAGAATTAGCAGAAGCAGGCTATAAATTAATTGAAGAAGTTGTAAAAACAAAAGAAAATCCAACATTAGGAATGGCTACAGGAAGCTCTCCATTAGGTATTTATGCAGAAATGCGAAAAAATAAACTTGATACAAGCCATACAACCACTGTAAACTTAGATGAGTACGTAAATTTACCACACGAAGATAAAAACAGCTATCACTATTTCATGCAAGAACAGTTGTTTAAGCATCTTCCATTTAAACAAACTTATGTACCAAACGGGATGGCAAGTGATTTAGAGGAAGAGTGCAAACGTTACGAGAGCATTCTAGTTGCTAACCCAGTTGACCTACAGATTCTTGGAATCGGTGAAAACGGTCACATCGGATTTAACGAGCCAGGAACATCGTTTAATTCTCCAACGAATATTGTTGAATTAACAGAGTCTACACGCCAAGCAAACCTTCGTTTCTTCGAAAAAGAAGAAGATGTGCCAACTCATGCGATTACAATGGGAATTGGAAGTATTATGAAAGCGAAACAAATTCTACTTGTTGCTATGGGTTCTAAAAAGGCAGAAGCTGTTAAAGAGTTATTACAAGGCGAATATAATGAAGCGTGTCCTGCTACAGTTTTACAACGTCATCCGAATGTAACCGTAATTGCTGATCAAGAAGCTCTAACTTTATGCAGTGAGGCGATTGCTGATGAACATCGACAAGTATTCACCATTTCCGATCTATTATCAGATTCAAGAGTGGGTGAAACAGCTAATTGAGGCCGGCGAATGGAAGCCGGGAGATAAAATCCCATCTGAGAATGAACTTTGTGATAAGTTCGAAGTGAGTCGTATGACAATCAGACAGGCGATTAATAATTTAGTGGAACAAGGCTATTTATATCGGAAACGTGGAATTGGAACGTTTGTCCAACTTCCGAAAGTGGAGCAAAAATTGCAAGGAATGACGGGATTCACAGAAGATATGATATCTCGCGGGATGAATCCAAGTAGTCAATTACTTAGTTTCCGCCTCGTTCCAGCTACTGTGAAAATAGCAGATCGACTTAGAATACAGGAGGGAGAGTCGGTTTATGAAGTGAGGCGTATTCGCTTAGCTGATGATGAGCCGATTGCTTTTGAGACGACATATTTGTCGCCAGCTCTTGTAAAGGATATTAATGAAGAAATATTGCAACAATCTTTATATGAACATTTAGAGAAAAAACTGGGCTTTAAGCTTGTTAGCGCTACTCAATCAATTGAGGCTTCAATTGCAACAGATAATGAAGCTGAACATCTGCATATTCCTAAAAAGGCGCCTGTTCTTGTAATGCGTCAATGGTCATATTCAGAAGGTGAGATACCGTTAGAGTATGTGAAATGTATTTATCGTGGGGATCGTTATAAATTTATTACAAATATCGCACGTAACAAATAATATATTTCAGTTTGTGAAGTACAGTGAATTTTAAAGTGTTTAACATGTAAAGGAATAAAAATACGACTCATCCTTATAAGGAGTGAGTCGTATTTTTATTATGAGCAATCACGTGGTTAACGGCATCTTTAACCGCATCTACTACATAGTGAGCGTGTTTTTTTACTGCGTCATCTGCTTGAGACATAGCAAAACTGTGAGGAGTTAAAGAAAACATTGGAATATCATTGTAAGAATCCCCTATGCAAGCAACTTCCTCTGGTTGTAATTGAAATTCTTTTAATAAAACAGAAATAGCAGAACCTTTACTAATATTTGGTGGCATTACATCTAAACATTGTTCTGCGGAAATGAACGTACTAACTTTTCCATGGAATTTTTCATCAATCTTTTTCTGAAGGAGTTGTAAGCTTTCTTTTGTTCCGCCAACAGAAATTTTATTTGGAAAAATTGTATCATCTATTTTCTGTAATAAATTAGGTTCTTCAACAGAAGTCATTGTTACTTGTTGTTCCAGTTCATGAATAAACGGTGTTTTCTCTTCAATGTAATAATTATGCTCATCACTTACATAACGGAAATAAGGATCTTCATTTGTCATTGCTAACAAATCAGGTAGAATACTCGAGTCGAATGTCGCAGATAACAGCTGCTTATTTTCATGTGTATATACGAAAACGCCATTTACACTAATGCGATGGAAATTTGTATTTACAGCTTGCATTAAATTTGCAATTTCATTATCAAGTCGGCCAGAAGCGAAACAAAGAATCACATTTTGCTCAGCCAGACTACGAAGTGCGACGATATCCTGTTCGTCAATTAGACCTCCGTGTTGCATCATTGTACCATCGATATCACTCACAAACATTTTTATCATATTGCGGTCTCCTTTCTATGTACAGTTGCCTTTACATTATACGCATCATACACAAACATGTCTAAAAAATGAATTTTCATTAAATGGTAGATGTTTTACATTGACGACAAAGAAGAATGTTCTGTAACATAAAAGTAGGCTATTTAAGTACGAGGGTGGTGTTATATGAATAATTATCTAGAAATTAAAAAAGTTTTAAATAATAATGTCATCATTGCTAGCCATCCTGAACATGAGGAAGTAGTAGTGATTGGTAAAGGGATTGGTTTTGGAAAAAAAGCGAAAGATGTGCTAGAGCAAGAACAAGTTGAAAAAATGTTTATATTAAAAAATGAACGTGATCGTGAGCAATACAAATTGTTAGTGCCACATGTGAGTGAAAAATTAATTGAATTGATGAATGACATTATGTTCTACATTCAAGAAAAGGCAAAATCTCCATTAAATGAACATATTCATATCGCTTTAACAGATCATATTTCTTTTGCAATTAAGCGGTTAAAACAAGGACTTACAATTGATAATCCTTTTTTAGTTGAAACGAAAATGCTCTATCCGGAGGAATATGAAATTGCTGAAGGTGTTGTAGATCTTTTAAATTCTCGTTTGCAAATTACATTGCCAGAAGGAGAAATTGGTTTTATCGCACTTCATATTTACAGTTCACTTACAAATTCGGATTTATCTTCGATTAATCAAAACTCTCGTCTCATTGCGCAGCTTGTGTCTTTAATTGAGACAAACTTACAAATTACATTAGATCAAGAAAGTATTCACTATTTACGCCTTATTCGTCATCTGCAATATGCTATTGAACGGGTGAAAAAAGGAGAAGAGGTAGAGGAATCACAAAGTTTTGCTGATTTATTAAAAGCAGAATATCCAGTCTGTTATAACTTAGCTTGGAAGCTAGTTAAGGTCATGCAAAAAGAGTTGCAACTTCCTGTATATGAGGCGGAGAGTATATATTTAACGATGCACTTGCAACGATTAGTAAAAGCGGAGCATGTGTAAAAAGACATATATTTTTGTCTAAAATGAAAACGTTAAAAAAAATCATTGAATCGCTTACAATAGTTAGGTATAATAACTATTGCAAAGTTATACAAAATTCGACAAACACATTAAGGTGAGTAACGAAAACGTTTGCCTTAGTTATAGTGAACTTATACGTAAACCTATTTTTGACACGTGTTACTGATTCGATCAGGCATGAGTGGAGAAAAGTAAGGAATGTAAGCTAGAGAAAGGGATATACTACCCTTTGTATAGCTATCGTTCTATCTTTTTTTCCTCATGCCTTTTTGGCGTTTGTCGAAAAGTATCAATATAGATAAGAGAGGAAGGGTTTCCATGTTTAAGAAGATCTTTGGTGTTCTTCAAAAAGTCGGAAAAGCGCTTATGCTTCCAGTAGCGATTTTACCGGCGGCAGGTATTTTACTTGGATTTGGTAATGCATTTCAAAATCCACAGTTAACAAATGTTATTCCTGCTTTAAAAGCAGATTGGTTCGTAATGGTTGCAAAAATTATGGAACAATCTGGTGATATTATTTTCGCTAACCTTGCATTACTATTCGCAGTTGGGGTAGCAATCGGTTTAGCTGGCGGTGACGGAGTAGCTGGTTTAGCAGCGTTCGTTGGTTACTTAATTATGAACAAAACGATGAGTGTGTTCTTAGAAGTAGATAAGTTAGTGAAAGTAACAAGCACTGGAACAGATCCAGTGAAAATTGGATTTGCAGATCCTGCATATGCCAATGTATTAGGAATTCCAACACTGCAAACCGGGGTATTTGGTGGTATTATCATCGGTATAGTAGCGGCATATTGCTATAATAAATACTTCAATATTGAATTACCATCATACTTAGGTTTCTTTGCAGGTAAGCGTTTCGTACCGATCGCAACTGCAACATTTTCATTAGTAGTAGGTATTATCATGTGTTTCGTTTGGCCATATATTCAAGGTGGCTTAAATACGTTCTCACATCAAATGATTGATGCAAATAGAACGTTAGCAGCATTTATTTTTGGTTTAATTGAACGTTCATTAATTCCATTCGGACTACATCACATTTTCTATTCACCGTTCTGGTTCGAATTCGGTCAGTATACAAATGCGGCTGGCGAATTAATCCGTGGTGACCAAAAAATCTTTATGGCACAGTTAAAAGACGGTGTAGAATTAACAGCTGGTACATTTACAACTGGTAAGTATCCGTTCATGATGTTCGGTCTTCCAGCAGCAGCGTTAGCAATGTACCATGAAGCACGTCCAGAAAATAAAAAATTAGCAGCTGGTATTTTAGGATCTGCTGCATTAACATCTTTCTTAACAGGTATTACAGAACCACTTGAATTTTCATTCTTATTCGTAGCGCCAGTATTATTCGGAATTCACGCTGTATTTGCGGGTCTATCATTTATGACAATGCAAATTTTAGGTGTTAAAATTGGTATGACATTCTCTGGTGGTTTAATTGACTTTATGTTATTCGGTGTATTACCGGGCCGTACAGCATGGTGGTGGGTAATCATTGTTGGTCTTGTACTAGCAGTTATTTACTACTTCGGATTCCGTTTTGCAATCCGTAAATGGGATTTAAAAACACCTGGTCGTGAAGTAGCAAATGCAAATGACGGTGCAGGAAAAACAGAAGCGGGTGAACTTCCTCGCGAAGTATTAGTAGCACTTGGTGGTAAAGAAAACATTGCGTCATTAGATGCTTGTATTACTCGTTTACGTGTTCAAGTTAACGAACAAAAAAATGTAAACAAAGATCGTTTAAAAGAGCTTGGGGCAGCTGGTGTACTTGAAGTTGGAAATAACATTCAAGCAATCTTTGGACCGAAATCTGACACATTAAAATCACAAATTCATGATATTATGTCAGGTCGTACACCTCACGTAGAACAAGAAGCGCCAGTAAAGGTAGAAGAAGCTCCTCAAAAGGTTGATGAAAACGAAACAATCGTATCACCAATCGAAGGTAAAATTTTACCGATTACAGAAGTACCTGACCAAGTATTCTCAGGAAAAATGATGGGAGACGGATTTGCAATTGAGCCAACTGAAGGAACAGTAGTTTCTCCAGTTAACGGTGAGATTGTCAATGTATTCCCTACAAAGCATGCGATTGGTATTCAATCTGAAGGCGGAAAAGAAATTTTAATCCACTTCGGTATTGATACTGTAAAATTAAATGGTGAAGGATTTGAGGCACTTGTAGCACAAGGCGACAAGGTGAAACAAGGACAACCATTATTAAAAGTAGATCTTGCATTTGTAAAAGAAAATGCGCCATCTATCATTACACCAATTGTATTTACAAACTTACAACAAGGACAACAAGTCGAATTGAAAAAAGATGGAAATGTTAAGAAGGGCGAAAACGCTATTATTGACATTCAGTAGGAATTTGACGCAAAATGTTTATAATTATAATAGGCGATGTGGTTGACCGAGCATCGCCTATTATATACAATAGATGGTGTAGTACTCACGTCTATACAACTAAAAAATACTGTAATTTAAAGGAGATAAATTATCATGGAAAAAATCTTTAAAGTAACTAGCGACTCAGGAATTCACGCACGTCCAGCAACTCTACTTGTAAACACTGCAAGCAAATTTGGTTCTGACATTAACTTAGAGTATAACGGAAAAAACGTTAACTTAAAATCAATCATGGGTGTTATGTCTTTAGGAATTCAACAAGGCGCGGAAATTAAGATCACTGCAAATGGTGATGATGCAGCTCAAGCACTAGCAGCTATCGAAGAAACTATGAAAAACGAAGGATTAGGAGAATAATGACTCTTAACATTCAAGGGATCGCTGCATCAAGTGGGATTGCTATTGCGAAGGCTTTCAGACTTGAAAATCCTGAATTTAACATTGAAAAGAAATCGATTACAAACGAAGCTACTGAAATTGCACGCTTAGACGCTGCGCTTGAGAAAGCAAAATCTGAACTAGAAGCTATTAAGGATCACGCTTTTGCTGAGCTAGGTGCTGATAAAGCTGCTATCTTTGAAGCACATTTATTAGTATTAAATGATCCGGAATTAGTAAATCCAGTAAAAGATAAAGTAAACAGCGAAAAAGTAAATGCTGAATTTGCAATGGATGAAGTTGCATCAATGTTTATTTCTATGTTTGAAAACATGGATAACGAATATATGAAAGAACGTGCTGCGGATATTCGCGACGTAACAAAACGTGTTCTTGCACATTTACTAGGAATTAACTTCTCTAATCCTGGTACAATTTCTGAAGAAGTAATCATCATTGCTGAAGATTTAACACCATCTGATACAGCTCAGTTAAACCGTAAGTACGCAAAAGGTTTCACAACTGATATCGGTGGACGTACATCTCACTCTGCAATTATGGCTCGTTCTATGGAAATTCCAGCTGTTGTTGGTACGAAAGTTGTAATGGAGAAAATCCAAAATGGCGATATCGTAATTATCGACGGTTTAGATGGAGAAGTAATTGTAAACCCATCTGAAGAAACTCTTCGTTCTTTTGAAGAAAAGAAAGCGAAATTTGAAGAGCAAAAAACGGAATGGGCAAAATTAAAAGATCAAGCTACTGTAACAAGTGATGGACATCACGTTGAGCTTGTTGCAAATATCGGAACACCAAATGATGTACAAGGTATTATCGATAATGGTGGAGAAGGCGTTGGTTTATACCGTACAGAATTCTTATATATGGGCCGTGACAATCTTCCAACAGAAGAAGAGCAGTTCGAAGCATATAAAGCAGTTCTTGAAGGTGTAAAAGAAGGTCAACCAGTCGTTGTTCGTACACTTGACATCGGTGGAGATAAAGAGCTTCCATACTTACATTTACCTAAAGAAATGAACCCATTCTTAGGATACCGTGCAATTCGCTTATGTCTTGATGAGCAAGATGTGTTCCGTACACAACTTCGCGCATTACTTCGTGCTAGCGTATACGGTAACTTAAAAATTATGTTCCCAATGATTGCGACTCTTGATGAATTCCGTCAAGCGAAAGCAATTTTATTAGAAGAGAAAGAAAGACTTGTAGAAGCGGGTACAACTGTTTCTGATTCTATTGAAGTTGGTATGATGGTTGAAATTCCAGCTTCAGCAGTATTAGCAGATCAATTCGCAAAAGAAGTTGATTTCTTCTCTATCGGAACAAATGACTTAATCCAATACACAATGGCTGCAGATCGTATGAACGAACAAGTATCTTACTTATACCAACCATATAACCCATCTATTTTACGTCTTGTAAAAATGGTTATCGATGCTGCTCATAAAGAGGGCAAATGGGCTGGTATGTGTGGTGAGATGGCGGGAGATTCACTTGCTATCCCGTTATTATTAGGATTAGGTTTAGATGAGTTCAGTATGAGTGCAACATCTATCCTTCCTGCAAGAACACAACTAAGTAAGTTGTCAAAAGCAGAAATGGAAACATTGGCAGAAAAAGCATTAACAATGTCAACTGCTGAAGAAGTTGTTGAATTAGTTAAAAGCATATAAATATAAAAAAACCTGAGTCGATTTGAAATCGGTCTCAGGTTTTTTCTATGAGAAAAATAAATCTTATTTTCTTACTATAGAGGATAAGGGACGGAATTAGATAGCGATAGCAACGATATCAGTTGGGCATACACGTAAAATACCAGTAAAAGTATTTCGATTTTGATTGTTCTTATCATCTTTATTGTCATCTTTTTCATTGTTATTACGAGCTAAAGCAGAGAAAAGAGCAACTCCGTTAGCGAAACCTTCAAAAATTACATTGTTGAATGTTCCGTTACCTCTAATGCTTAAAAGAGAAAGTTCTGTTCCAACTGAAATGCTAGCAAGTACGTTACATACAGCTGATTGTTGCGGCTTAACCTCTCTCTCTTTCTCCTTCTCACGGTGGTCGCGCTCTCTTTCATGATGATGACATTCTCTAAAGTTATCACAGCATCCAAATGATCCAAACATAATCCTCATCACCCCCTTCACACTTATAATCTATGTAAGTTCGGCTGTTGGTGACTGGACAGAGAAGGGAAATTTTTCTAGGGGATTTTCTCATTTTAAAGGACTAGATGGGTGTTTATTACGGAATGATGTTTAAAATAGGGCAAATATCACAAAAAAAATGTAAAGACCACCGAAATGAATGAAATAGGTAGCCTTTACACTTTTTTGCTTTTATATAAAACGATGATATATACAGGAAGAGCTAAGAGTAGTGGTGCAATGGATTGAGCAGTATGTTTTTCTGCTTCTAATTGAAACGCTTCTTCTTTTGGGAATTGTAGCATTGATATGTTTGCAGCATCGCCAATGAAATAAAGAAGTAGTACAGTCACTATGTAACTTAAAAGTGCGATAAAGCTTCCGTATGAACTCAATGAAAATCCCTCTCTTGTTATCTATTTGTTATCATTGTATCACAATTGTAACAAAAATACACGGTTATATTTCGGAGGTTTAACAAATTTCGACATGAAACGTCATTTTTGTTTATGAGAATAGTATGAAACTTATCGTTTCTCTATGTATAGATGTCGAATAATACATTGTAATATTACGGATGTGTAACAAAGTATAAAAAAACGAAGATAATGAAATTACCTTCGTTTTTTATCCCGCTATTTGTGGGGATGGATAAAACCCCCACTGATTAAAGTTTCACTTTATTATTTCGCCCATTCACTCACTTGTTCTACGCTCATTCGTGGTGCAGGGTGGCCTTTTAAAGTTGATTCACCAATTGTAATAAGCATAATTGGTACGTAACGAGATGAAACATTGAATTCTTCTGTAAGTGCTTGTGGATTAAAACCACCAATAGCGCAAGTATCCCATCCAGTTGCTTTAGCTGCAAGCATAAGCTGCATTGCTGCTAAAGAGGCATTTGAAAAGGCAGCATCTCTTGGGAATTGCTCACGAGCGTATGCAGATTCAATGTTTTTAGCTAAACGCTCTTTTGCCTCTTCTTTCATAAATCCTTGTTCTACGATTGGACCATAAACGGGTTCAACGTTTTTATAGGCTTCTAAATCACCTAAAATAGCGACTACTGCAGAAGCGTCGAGAATTTGTTGTTGGTTATAAGCAATTGGGTGTAATCTTTTTTGTACATCTTCGCCTTGGAAAACAAGGAATTTCCAGTGTTGTAAGTTCCAAGCAGATGGTGCTTGTGCAGCTGCTTTTAAAATTTCGTGTAGTTCTGTAGAAGAAATTTCTTTGTCTGGGTTGAATGCACGTGTAGATGTGCGTTCATATAGAACGTTAAAAAAGTTATCGTTTGTCATAATATATCCTCCAAATTGCAAATCAAATTATTAAAAAATACATGTAATACATTCTACTTACATTTTGTAAGTTGTCGAATTTAAGAATATAATACCTTTATTTTAATTGTCAAGTTTTAAAGAGTAAGCTAGGGCATTCATACAAACGAATTAATTCCTGTAATCATACACTAAAAAAGGAATTTATAGAGTGAAAAAAGAAAAGAGAACATTCTCAATTAGCTTGTTAACATGTATACCTCACTAATTAATATTTTTGGAGAACAGTCTATTATAAAATGTTTGTGAGGAATGCAGTAGAACAAGATATATGAAGTGAGTGAAGACTAGTGATGAACATACTACATTTTTTATTAGAGAATACGGTTTTCCAAAATGTATTACAAGATCTTCAGTTAAATGTCCTTTATATAGAAAATGGATGCACACATCAACAAACGATAGAAAATATCCATCCAAAATGTATGTTTATAGCAAATAGTTTTGAAGAAGGAGAACGATTGTTTCATAAGACTAGACCACATATTGTAATTATGTATGTAACAGATTTTTCTCAAATAAAATATATAAAGAATATGTATAATCCACATAGTACATTCATTGTCATTTGGGATCAACAGATAACAAATGAGTTTACAGAGGTGCTTACGTTAGGAATACGTAATATTGTGATAGCCCCCGTAACTCCACAAGTAGTATTAGAGGAAGTGAATAAGAGTTTGTATCAACTTTCTTTAGTGCAGCAAGTAAGTTTGCAGCAAGAACTACTTCAAACGATGTTTGATTTTCATAATGATTTATTATTTATAGTAGAAGATGATGAGATTGTTGATTGTAATACAAATTTTTTAGCGTTTTTCGGATATGAAAATTTGTTTGCTTATCGTGAGCAACATTTAGTATTTGCTGAACATTTTATTAGAGAAACCGGATATTATTCGACGACTCATGATATAACATGGTTAGATGATACATTATCATATGATAGAAGAATTAAGATGTCCAATTATGAAGGGGGCATATCAACTTTTTTATTGCGTGCGACACCTTTGCCAGAAGACTTATCGAGATTTATTGTAAAGTGTACAGAAATTACAGAATTAGATGAAATCTATCAAGAGCAAGAAAGATTGGCTATGATAGATTCATTGACAGAAATATATAATCGTTTAAAATTCCAACAAATATTGGAGACAGAGTGGGAGAAGGTAGTACGTAATGATGAAAAAATGGCACTTATTTTATTTGATATAGATAATTTTAAAACAGTAAATGACACATATGGCCATGATTTTGGTGACTTAGCATTGATCCAACTTGCAGAGCTTATGAAATCTAAAGTGGAGCAGCAACATGTATTTGCAAGATGGGGAGGAGAAGAATTTATTATACTAGTGACAAATACAGTGGAAAAAGAAGCATTTCAAGTTGCGGAGTCATTACGATTTTTCATTGAAACAAAGCACTTCTCTGGAATTTCGAAATTAACAGCAAGTTTTGGAGTTGCGTTATATGAAAAAGGGATTACAAGAGAAGAATTAATGCAACGAGCGGATATTGCATTATATGAAGCGAAAAAAAATGGAAAAAATCAAGTATGTGTGTATAGAAAAGAAAAAATGTAATTTTTCGCAACAAATTGTTGCGATTTTTTTTTATTCTTTGATAATAGAATATGGGGGGCACTTTGAACGAAGGAATTATGGAGGAACAATATGATAAAAAAAATAATAATAATGGCTGCACTGTTTGCTGTAGTATGCGGTGGAGTATACTATTTTCTCTATAATCCTAATATAAAGGAAAGAACTGTATTAACAACTAAGGCGAATCCTGCTATTGAATCAGAAGTACAAGAGAATATAGAAGAAAAAGAAGAGCAACAAATTGATTATGCTAGCATATCTCAAAAATTAGATCAATATTTAATAGGAAAGCAATTTAATGGAACAGTTTTAGTAACTGATAAAGAGCATGTTATATTGAATAAAGGATATGGATATGCTGATGTTCAAAATAAAATAGAGAATACGCCTCAAACAAAATATCGTATCGGTTCTATTACGAAAACAGTTGTTGCTACATCTATTTTACAGCTGCAGGAACAAGGGAAGTTAAATATTCAAGATAATGTAAATAAATATATTCCTTCTTTCCCAGCAGATAAAAATATCACTTTATATCATTTGTTAACGCACACATCAGGTTTACCAGAAAAAGGGAAAGGAAAAGTGAATGTTGCTTCTCGTATAAACTTAGTAAATTGGATTGGAAGTCAAAAATTAGAGTTTCAACCAGGGGCAGGTTGGAGATATACAGATTATAATTATATGGTGCTTGCCTATATTATAGAAAGCGTATCAAAAAAAACTTTAGGGGATTACGTAAAAGAAAATATATTTACGAAAGCAGAAATGCACGAATCTGGTATGGGAAATATGACCCCAGGAGATCAGCATTTTACTAAAGGTTACGTAAAGAAAGATAATGTACTTGAATCTGCACAAAAATTATCAATGGATTGGTTGTATGGTTGCGGTGAGATGTATACGACAGTTGGAGATATGAAGAAGTTAGATGAAGCAATTATAAATGGGAAACTTCTTTCTGAACAAAGTATACAAGCGATGTTTTCACCTCCAGCAGAACGGAAATATGCATTTAGCTTTTATATATATCCGGATTATTTTCATAATCATGGTGTACTATCTGGCTGGAATACTTTCAATAATTTTAATAAAGACAAAGGGATTTTTGTTATTTTATTTTCAAATGTGAAAAATAGTATGGATGATGATTTTAATAAAGAGTTCCGAAAGATGGTAAGTGATTTATTAGAACAAAGGGGATAAGAATATGGAAAACAAAATTTTATCAATTGGTTTCATCGGTATTGGTGTAATGGGAAAAAGTATGGTTCATCATTTAATGCAAGAAGGTCATAAGGTGTATGTATATAATAGAACGAAAGCGAAGACAGATTCTTTAGTGCAAGATGGTGCAAATTGGTGCGATACACCGAAAGAGTTAGTGAAGCAAGTTGATGTTGTAATGACTATGGTTGGATATCCACATGACGTAGAAGAAGTATACTTTGGGATAGATGGAATTTTAGAGAATGCAAATGAAGGCACGATAGCAATTGATTTTACAACATCTACTCCAACATTGGCAAAACGTATTAATGAATTTGGTAAAAGAAAGAATGTATATACACTGGATGCACCTGTATCTGGGGGAGATGTTGGTGCGAAAGAAGCTAGACTCGCAATTATGGTCGGTGGAGAGAAAGAAATATATGATAGATGTTTACCGTTATTTGAAAAACTAGGAACGAATATTCAGTTGCAAGGGCCAGCTGGTAGTGGACAACATACAAAAATGTGCAATCAAATTGCGATTGCTTCCAATATGATAGGAGTATGTGAAGCCGTTGCTTATGCGAAAAAGGCTGGACTGAATCCAGATAAAGTATTAGAGAGCATTTCAACGGGGGCAGCAGGTAGTTGGTCATTAAGTAATTTAGCTCCTCGCATGTTAAAAGGAGATTTTGAACCAGGATTTTATGTGAAACATTTTATGAAAGATATGAAGATTGCTTTAGATGAGGCTGAAAAATTACAATTACCGGTACCAGGTTTAAGATTGGCGAAGGAATTGTATGATGAGTTAATGGAAGATGGAGAAGAGGATAGTGGAACACAAGTGTTATACAAAAAATACATAAGGGGGTAAATGAGATGGATCTTCAAAAGTTTGACGAGATGATTGACACTGTACAGCGAGTAACTTGTATAAAAATAAATGAAAAGCAGAAAGAAGCATTTAAACAAAAATATGACTTTGAACCGAAATTCGAATATGGAAGAGATGAGAAGGGGCATTATGTTATTCGAACTTCGAAAAAGATGTTAGAGGAAATGGAGTTTTATTTGGCACTGAAATATGATCGGGATGGAATTGCCCTTTATATGCATGCTGAGATTGAAGGGACATGTCATGTATCTGTTAGCTATAGTGAAGATGCACTTCATTTGCACGAGTTGTTTCAATTTCTAGAAGAAAATAAATAAAAGTCCTCATTTGAGGACTTTTATTTATGAAGATGTATTTAATTCTTATAATTATAAGTTAGAAGCCCGGCGGCACCGTTCAATTGGGAATGGAATAACTTGCGCAATGTGATTAGAACCAAATCGTTTCGCTCGAGCATGGCGTAATATATAAAATGCACACAGAATCGAAACAGGAATAGCCCCGAATAAACCAAACAATAAAGCGCTTACACAAGATGCAACAAATCCTAAAACACCAACTTCTAACTCTTCCATAATAGCGCCTAAAATAACAGGAATAGCCCCGCATGTAACTCCAAGTATAAGTGCAATAAGTAAACTCATGATTATCCCCCTCTGTTCGCGATATTATTTTCCTTATTAGTAATTGTAGTATATCATACGTAAAACAGAATTTTCAGAAAAAGTTCAAAAAAAGTTCAATAAATGTTCAAAAAGTGTTAAAAAATCGAAGAGGATAATTTCACCTTAAAAAGGAAAGGGAGAAGTTTTTGAGTAAATAAAAAATCAGACTTATTTCAGAAGATGAAATAAGTCTGTTCCATAGGAGGATGTATATATGTAGAGTGAATAAAAGGTTGGAAAAGGGGATCCAATTCCTTTTATTCAACTAACTACCTTAATAAATTGGAACCCAGCCTTCAGCTGTAACAAAAATACGAATGGCTACAACCTGACGATCATCTTGCAAGGTAAAATAATGTCTTGCATTTTCAGGAACAGATATTAGATCGCCGGGCTCAAGTTCAACATCAAAGAACTTCCCATCTTTTCCTTCAATAGCAAAGATGCCATGACCACTGACAATAAAGCGAACTTCATCATCTGTATGATGGTGTTCTTTTTGGAAATTAATTAATAATTCGTCAAGGTTAGGTGTGCTACTTGAAAGTGAAATGACATCATGTGCTTTATAACCTCGGCGTGCTGAAACATCAGCGATTTCTTTTGAAAACACCGCTAATATTTCAGCTTTGTTTTCATCTGTTAACGAATAATTTTCATTTAAATGAGTAGGAAGTTTAGAAATATTCCATTTCTCATATAAAACGCCTTCTTCTTGTAGAAATTTTGATACTTCCACCTCATTTTCAATGCGAGTATTTACTTCATGAATACGAATTTGCGCCATTAGAAACGCCTCCTTGAATTGATAATAGTTTTATATGAAATTGGAATAAAAACTCATAAGCTTCTAATCTTTTCTTTGCATCAAAGCTATCTCGGCCCCATACGGTAATACCATGGTTACGGATTAATACTGCTCCCGAATCTCCTTGTATATGCTTTCGGAAGTTTTCTCCAAGAGTTGGGATATGGGCATGGTTTTCGATAATAGGAATGTGAATCGTTGCACCTTCTTCCCAAATATCAAGAGCTTTAATAATTTCTTGATTTTGAAGGGTGACTGCATCACTATACAAATTTGTGATGACATTGTTATCAGTTGTATGAACGTGAAGTACGCACCCGGCATTCGTATTGTTATAAATATGTGTATGCAATACTGTTTCTGCTGAAGGACGTAACTCAGTCTCTAAAACAGGAACTCCTAGTTGATCTACTAATAGAAAATCATCGGGAGTAGTTTTTGTTTTATCTTTACCGCTTGCTGTAATAAGAAAAGTAAGTGGCTCATGACTAACCTTTATAGAAATATTACCACTTGTTGCTGGAAACCAATTTCGTGTTGTTAACTCTTTTTTAATCTCGCTTAAGTCATACCATTGACGAAAAAGTTGTTTCATAATTTCACCTCCAACAAATGTTTTAATTCAGCTTGAACATCGTGAAATGTTTCAAACGGTGTATAAGCAATACGATTTTCTTCACATTTGGTAATAAGAAAGTCACGGGCAAATACTTTATCCGCTTGTTTCGCCGCTTGTAAATCAGTAATTGAATCTCCAATTACAATATGGAAGTCATTTGTATCACTTAATTTACGGATTAAAGATGATTTACATAATCCGCAATGATTTTGACAGTGATGATCACAAGGATGAGGCCAATTAACTGCAATATATTCGTTTGAAAAGTCTGTTTTATTACAGTAAATTTGCTCTTTTGGAATAATTCCTTGTAAGAGTGGATAGACGAAGAAATCCATTCCGCCTGATATTACGTAAAAAGAAATATTATTTTCATTTACAAATTGTATAAATTCATGAAAACCACTACGGATTTCAGCAGTCTCTATTAAAAATTGAATAATATCATCGTGCAGATTAGTAGGTATTAATTGAAATAATTGAGAAACACCTTCTTGAATAGATAGCTCTTGTGATAAAATTCTATTCTTTACTTCTTCGGCTGCTGGTGGTGCGAATTTTTCCATAATGGACATGATATTATCGTTATTTGTAATCGTACCATCGAAATCACAAAACACTTGAATACTCATAATTTCACCTCATGTGAGGGATTTCCCCATATTTGTAGTGCACTACGCAAATTTATGTCATCTACTTCATGGAGTGGTTTACTTTGCAAAGTTGCTTCAATTGCAGTACGGAATGCTTTACCACCGCCTTGCGCTCCATTCGGATGCCCATGAATACCGCCACCAGCATTAATAACAACATCTTTACCGAAATCTCGCAAGATAAAGGGAACGAAACCAGGGTGAATACCAGCAGACGGAACAGAAAAACTTTTCTTGAAAAATGCATCGTCTTCAGTTAAATATTTTGAGATGGTAAGAGCCTCTTCTTTTTCTAACGCAACGCTGCCATATGGAGACGGGAATAAAGAAAAATCAGCACCAGCATAACGAAGCAGCTTTCCAAGTAATAGTGGAGACGAGATCCCATATAACTTGGATGCTGAATAAGCACCACTTACAGCAGGGTGTGCCATGATAGGAACTGGGATTTCGTCATCTTCGGCAAGTGATTGTAGTACATCTAGTCCGTAAGCGAATACGTTAAATAATAGAATATCAGCACCAGCTTGTACTGCACGTTTCGCATTTTCTTTTAAATCAAAAGTTCGTCCTGTTAAATTTACGGCATATAACGTTTTATGGCCGTGTGTTTCATATACGGATTGTAAAACTTCTTTTCCAGATATAATTCGCTTCGTTAGTGGTGTTAATGAATTCTCAAATAAAATTTCATCATCTTTTACGATATCTACACCACCACTTGCTTGATCGCGTAATTGAGTTTTTAAATATCCAATATTTCGTCCAATCATGCCTTTAAAAATACTCATTAAAAGGGGGCGGTCATACACTTGTAAAAGGTTTCGAATGCCATCTACACCAAACTTCGGGCCAGGAAAATGCTTTTTTAACTCATCTGAAAAAGTTAAATCAATTAATTTCACTTCGCCATCAAGTGATAGCTTTCCGAATGTAGTTGTTAAAATCGCTGGTAAATCTGGACTGAAGTTTAGTAATGGGTATTCGATTTTAATAATCCCGCGTTTTACTTTTTTCCGTAGATACGAATTGATATGTTCTTGCTCATCTAATTCCTCAATATGAATGACATTGCCTTTATGTTGTTTTAATTGTTCTTGCAATAAGTGTGGCAAATGAGTCCAAGAGCCAATTGTTAAACCGAGTGCAATTTGCTCAGCTTTTTTTTCTAAGTTATGTGAATCGTCATGGATTAAATACGTCGCTATGATTCCGCTCATTGTTATAACCTCCTAGTTAAATAAAAAAACCTCTCAGCTAAGGAGAGGTTTTTTTACAACCAGCTCCTTATCTGTCAGCGTAATGCTGCGAGAATTAGCACCGTGTCTACGATTGTAGATCGGTTGCCGGGTTTCGTCGGGCTCGTCCCTCCACCTGCTCTTGATAAGAAGTATTTAGAAATGTTTAAATTTTTAAGATAACTGAATTTTGTCAGATATTTTTTATGTTGTCAACGATTTTTTGAAAAAATTTAATTTATCAATTCGATGAATAGCTTCTCTTAATCGTTCTTCTGTATGCAAGAGACCAACACGGACGTACCCTTCGCCGTGCTCACCAAATCCAATCCCAGGAGCAACTGCAACGTGTGCTTTTTCTAGTAAAATATCAGAAAATTGCTCAGATGTATATCCTTCTGGTACAGGAAGCCATGCGAAGAATGACCCTGTTGGAATATCAACATTCCAACCAATTGAGTGACAAGCTGAAATAAGAGCATTTCTCCTAGATTCGTAACTATTTACAAGATCTGTTACACAAGACTGTGAACTTAATAGTGCTTCGCGTGCTGCGTCTTGAACTGCACCAAAAATACTAACATACATATGATCTTGCAATAGGTTAATTGTTTCGATGACACTTTCATTCCCGACTGCAAAAGCAATACGCCACCCAGCCATATTGAAAGTTTTTGATAATGTGTAAATTTCAATTCCTGTATCTTTGGCGCCATCTGCTTGCAAGAAACTAACGGGTTTTTGACCATCAAATCCGATAGCACCGTAAGCAAAATCATGAACAACTAATATATTATGTTTATTAGCAAAATGAATGGTTTCATCAAAAAAATCTTTTGATGCAGTAGCGCCAGTAGGATTGTTTGGATAGTTTAGAAACATTAACTTTGCGTGCTCGGCGATAGAGTCATCAATCTTTGTATAATCCGGTAAAAAGTTATTTTCTGCAATAAGCGGCATTGTTTCAAATTTTGCTTTTGCTAAAGCAACTCCGGATAAATAATCTGGATAGCCTGGATCTGGAACGAGAATAGTATCACCAGGGTTTGTAAAACAAATTGGTAATTCTACTAATCCAGCCTTTCCACCAAACAAAATAGCAACTTCAGTTTTGGGATTTACTACTACATCATATTCACGTTGATAGAATGTTGCCACGGCTTCTTTTAAACTTTCATGTCCGCGGAATGGCGGATATTTATGATGAATGGTCTTTTCGGCAGCATTTTGTAAAGCTTTTACGATATGCTGCGGTGTTGGTTGATCTGGATTACCTTGACCTAGATTAATAACATCGTGACCAGCTGCAACGACTTTGTTAACTTTTGCAACAAGTGAAGCAAAAAATTGTGTTGGCAATGATGTTACTATCTCAGAAGGTTGAAATAATTTCATACTTTCCACCTCTTTTGAAAGTTGTTACAATTCTAGTGACAAATGATATAATCTTTCCAGTATTTTGTAAAGAAAAAAATAAGAATGGGGCTGACAAAATGAAAGTCGCATGTATTCAAATGGATATTGTCTTTGGAGATGTAGAAAAAAATATTGAGAACGCTAAAACTAAAATTAGTGAAGCGATGAAGGAAAGACCAGATGTTATTGTTTTACCAGAACTATGGACAACAGGATATGATTTAACGAGACTTTCTGAAATTGCAGATAAGAATGGATTAGAAACGAAAGAAAAGTTGAAAGAATGGTCGAAGCAATATGGTGTACATATTGTTGGTGGTTCGATTGCAAAGCAAACAGAGCAAGGTGTTACAAATACAATGTATGTTGTAAACAAGGAAGGAGATCTAGTCAATGAATATAGTAAAGTGCATTTATTTCAACTGATGGATGAACATAAATATTTAATAGCGGGTAATGAGACAGGTGAATTTAAGCTAGATGATGTAGAGTGTGCTGGCACAATTTGTTATGATATTCGTTTTCCAGAGTGGATGCGTGTTCATACTGCTAAAGGTGCAAAAGTTTTATTTGTTGTAGCGGAATGGCCATTAGTTCGTTTAGCACATTGGCGCTTGCTTCTGCAGGCCAGAGCAGTTGAAAATCAGTGTTATGTTGTTGCCTGTAATAGGGCAGGGAAGGACCCAAATAATGAATTTGCAGGTCATTCTTTAATTGTCGATCCTTGGGGTGAAGTTGTGGTAGAGGCAAATGAAGAGGAATCCATTTTGTTTGGCGAGCTTAAATTCGAGAAAATTCAAGAGGTTCGTAAAGGGATTCCAGTTTTTGCAGATCGTCGTCCAGAATTATACAAATAAAATATTGACAAGTGATTTTTATTCTTGGTATAGTCTTCAACATAAAGTTAAAAATTCAAAAAATTATACAACTCTTATCAAGAGCAGGTGGAGGGATTTGGCCCGATGAAGCCCAGCAACCGACCGTAATACCATTGTGAAATGGGGCGTGTATTTACGCCAAAAGGCACGGTGCTAATTCCAGCAGAAAGTATACTTTCTGGCAGATAAGAGGGGAGAAGATTAACTTCAAACCTCTTTCTTTGTGGAAAGAGGTTTTTCTGCGTCAGAAAAACCTCTGAATTAAAAAAAGGGGGAGAAGACGATGGGATATTATTCATTAACAGAAGTAACGGCTGTACAATATGCGAAAGAACATGGCTATTTTGAAAAGAAATCAAATGTCATCTGTCATGAAATTGGAGATGGAAACTTAAATTACGTGTTCAAATTAGATGATGGAGAGAAATCAATTATAATAAAACAAGCACTTCCATATGCGAAAGTAGTTGGTGAGAGCTGGCCGTTGTCTATAAAAAGAGCAACGATTGAAAGTAAGGCATTACAAATTTTTGCGAAGTATGTACCAGAATACGTTCCGGAAGTATATAGTCATGATGAGAAGTTGGCAGTGACGGTAATAGAAGACTTATCAAGACTAACAATTACAAGAAAAGGATTAATAGACGGGGAAGCATATCCGCTTTTATCCCAGCATATCGGTCGTTTTCTAGCAAATGTTTTATTTTATACTTCAGATTTCGGTCTACAGTCAGAAGAGAAAAGGGTACTAGAAGCTACATTTGTAAATCCAGACCTTTGTAAAATTACAGAAGATTTAGTGTTTACAGATCCGTTTGGGCATTACGATACGAACGATTATGAACCAGATTTACAACTAGCTGTTGATGAACTTTGGAGTGATAAAACTTTAAAACTAAAAGTAGCGCAATATAAATATAAATTTTTAACGAGAAAAGAAACGCTTATTCATGGGGATTTACATACTGGTAGTATTTTTTCATCACCTTCTGAAACGAAAGTGATTGATCCAGAATTTGCAACGTACGGTCCATTTGGATTTGACATCGGTCAATTTATTGCAAATCTATTATTAAATGCTTTATCGAGGGAAGAAGAAAAGAGAAGTATACTATTTTTCCATATAGAAAAGACATGGAGTTACTTTGTAGAAGCTTTTACGAAGTTATGGATTGGAGAAGGAGTAGAAGCATATACGAAAGAGAAACAATGGTTGCCAATTATTTTGCAAAATATTTTTACTGATGCTGTCGGATTTGCAGGATGTGAGCTTATCCGAAGAACAATTGGCTTAGCTCATGTAGCTGATTTAGATGAAATAGCAAATAAAGAAAAGAGAATTCAAGCAAAGAAACAAGCGCTATCCTTAGGTAAAGAACTAATTAAATATGAATCTAAGAGCGCTGATATTCAACTGTTCCGAACATTATTTCAGCAGACAGTTTCTGGAGGAGTAAAAGCATGAGTACGATTGTTACTATTCCGAGATCTGTCAGTTGGAAAGGTGATGCAATTGCGGTATTAAATCAAACAAAGTTGCCACATAGTACGGAATACAAAACGTTAACGACTATTGAAGAGGTATGGAAAAGTATTGTACTGCTAGAAGTACGCGGAGCACCTGCAATTGGAATTGTAGCAGCATTTGGTTTGGTACTGGCAGCAAAAAAATATAATACTGTACATATTGAGGAATTTCAAAAGAAGTTTAATAGAGATTGTAATTATTTAGGGACATCACGTCCGACGGCAGTGAATTTATTTTGGGCAATTGATCGCATGAGAGAATCTATTCGAGAGATTACGACAATAAAAGAAGCGCAAAAAATATTAGAAGAAGAAGCGCTTCGCATTCAGCAGGAAGATGAAGAGGTGTGCCGGAGTATTGGGGAACATGCGTTAACATGTTTTGCAGACGGTGATAACATTTTAACAATCTGTAACGCTGGAAGTATTGCAACTGCAAGATATGGAACTGCATTAGCCCCTTTTTATATCGGAAAAGAGAAAGGTGTGCGTTTACATGCATACGCGTGTGAAACGAGACCAGTTTTACAAGGTGGTCGTTTAACAACGTGGGAATTGAGGCAAGCAAATATTGATGTCACACTTATTACAGATAATACGGCAGCACATGCCATTCTAACGAAAGAAATAAACACGATTATTGTAGGGGCGGATCGAATTGTCGCAAACGGAGATACGGCAAATAAAATAGGAACAATGAATTTAGCTATATTAGCAAAGTATTTCGATATCCCATTTTACGTTGCAGCTCCGTTATCTACTTTTGATATTACGAAACAAACAGGCGCTGAAATTATTATTGAAGAAAGAGATGAAACAGAAGTTACGAAAATTTCTGGCAAACAAGTAGCACCAATTGGAACTAATGTTTATAATCCTGCATTTGATGTAACGCCGAATGAATTAATTACAGGGATTATTACTGAGAAAGGTATTATACGCGGAGATTATAAACGAGAAATTGCATCATTATTTGAAAAACAAGCTAATAAATAATAGCTTGTTTTTTTGTGCCTAAATTGACTAGTCTCTCTTATTTATATAATGAAAGGGGGGCGAAAAAGATGGAAGAGTGGATCAAGATGATAGGTAATGTAGGGTTTCCAATTGTTGTAACATTATATTTACTCCATCGTATTGAAAGTAAATTAGATGGAGTAATTGTTGCAATAGAAAAACTGCCACAGCAATTACCAAAGTATGACGATCCTCGTGATAAAAAATAAAGTTTGCTCTTCGTGAGCAAACTTTATTTTTATTGAGCGGTATAACCACCATCGATAACGACAGCTTGACCCGTTATTCCTTTTGCTTTTTCACTCGCTAAAAACATAGCATAATCAGCAATTTCTTGTACTTGTAATAAGCGCTTTTGGGGTACAAGTGGATAAATGATATCTTCTAAAACATTTTCAAGTGGTACATTTCGTGTAGTGGCTAAATCCTCTAGTTGATTACGTACAAGAGGGGTATCGACATAACCAGGACAAAGGGCATTAACAGTAATTCCATGGGTAGCACCTTCTAAAGCCGCAACTTTTGTTAATCCAATTACGCCATGTTTTGCGCTATTGTAGGCGGATTTCCCTGCAAATCCAACAAGACCGTTAATAGAAGCGACGTTAATAATCCGGCCATACTTTTGTTTTTTCATAATCGGAAAGGCATGCTTAATTGCGATAAACGGAGCGATTTGCATAATTTTAATTAGCAGCTCGAATTTTTCAGTTGGAAAATCTTCAATTGGTGAAACGTGTTGCATTCCAGCGTTATTAATTAATATGTCTAATGAACCGAAGTGAGTAACTGCTTGAGAAATTGCTGCTGTAATTTCTTTTTCAGATGTAACATCACATTTTAAACCGATCGCTTGAAAGCCTTCTTTTTGTAATTGTTCAGCAGCTTCCTTCGCACGATCTTCAAGACGATCAGTAATAACAACTTTTGCGCCTTCCTTTGCAAAAGCGTTCGCCATCTCATATCCAATACCGCTGGCAGCACCTGTTAAAAAGACAACTTGATTTGTAACCATGGTGAAAAACACTCCTTTATATAAAAATTCTCTTATTGCTCTATTTAGAGGAGGAATCATGAAAATCCTGCAAACATTTGGAAAAAACATAACTGGCTATCTTGTTTTGCAAAATAGTCTCTGCTATACTATTTTGTAAAGCAAGATACTTACGCTTATCTATCTTGTAAAACAAGATAGTAGGAGGATTTGAATTATGTCAACAAGTCAAATGCTGAAAGGGATTTTAGAAGGATGCTTACTTGCTATTATCTCTGAAGGTGAAATATACGGTTATGAAATGAGTGAAAAGTTAGCGAAGTATGGTTTTACAATGGCAAGTGAAGGAAGTATTTATCCGTTATTAATACGAATGCAAAAAGAAGGATTAATAACAAGTGTAATGAAGGAATCTCCATCTGGTCCAAAGCGAAAATATTATACATTAACAGAAAAAGGCGAGGAAGCACTTAATGAATTTATGGATCGCTGGGAAACGATGCAAAGTAGTGTGGAACGTCTACTTGAAGGGAAGGGGAGAAGAAAATAATGCTATCAAATGAAGCGCGTAAGTTTTTATTAGATATGAGATTATTTTTGACGGCAAAGGGTGTTAAAGAAAGTGATGTTCATAATTTTTTAGAAGATGCAGAACTCCATTTAATTGAGGGCGAGAGTGATGGGAAAAGTGTAGCAGACATTTTTGGAAGCTCACCGAAAGAATATGCAAATGAACTTGTAAAAGTGATGGAAAAGGATAGACAAGAAACGTGGAAGCAAATTGGCTATACGGTAATGAATATCGTTGCGTTTTGGATTATTGCTTCTATCTTAGTAGTGAATAATGGAATTTTACAGCTTTCACTTATTCAGTGTATTGGTTATAGTTTCACATTAATGTTAGCTGTTATAGGTCCTAATTTTTTGCTCCGTAAAAAGAACTTCGTAACAGGCTTTACAAAAACATGGTTTTCTATGTGGTCTTTAGTCATGATCGCTCCAATGTTTTTATTAGGAGCTATTACGATATTAGATGTAATATATCCTACAAAGATGGTTACATTTACCCAAGTGCAAAGTTATATGTTAGCTGGAGGGATCTTTATCATCACAGTAGCTATAAATATATATTTTGAAGGATGGTTTAAAAACTTATATTTAATTGTTCCTCTTTCTATTATGTTAGTGTTTCAAACATTTACATCAGAAGGTCTTATGCCAATGTTATTTCAAATTATATGTTTATACGGAAGTTTATTTGTTTTAATTTTTATTGAAATTATGATGAAGACGAATAGAAGAGAAACGGTTAAGTAAAGGAGGGGTTATAGTGAAGGTTTCTAAAGAAGGTGAAAAGTTTTTAATCGATACAAAAGTGTATTTAATAACAAAAGGAATTAAAGAAGAAGATGTGGATGCCTTTCTCGAAGATGCAGAGCTTCATTTAATAGAGGGTGAGAAAAAAGGGAAGACGGTAAGTGATATATTTGGTAATTCACCGAAAGAGTATGCGGAAGAGTTGGCTAATGAGATGGAGAAGGATAAAAGCGGGAGTATAAAAAGTATTTTAGGAATGATTATTGGTGTTGGTGGATATTGGTTACTGACAAATATTTTATTTGGAAGTCCAAATCAGCAGTTTACGTTAACAAATGTACAGTTAATTGGTTATCCTATCATCTTAATCATTACAATTATTGGAACAATTGTCGCGTTTAGAATGTCTTCTTTTAAAAGTAAACTAGTAGAGTTTGGAATTATTTATGTAATAGTAATGGTTCCTATTTTATTATTAGTGTTATTAATGTTTATGAATAAATGGTATGGGACACCTGTATTACAATTAACTACTATACAAAGTTATATACTAGCCGGAATTGTCTTATTAGTATTGTTAATTGGGGAAGCGTACATACTTGGATGGATTGGAATTTTAGCTGTTATCATACCGCTATTAATTATGTTTGTATTTAAAGAATTAGGAAAGCAAAACCCATATCTGGTAATACTAGAGCCTTTACTTCTGTATGGAAGTTTATATGTATTAATGCGATGGTCTTTAAAAAATGAAGAGAAAAAAACTGTAAACTAGTTTTATGCTAATAGTGAGCGAACTGAATTTTTTATTAAGAGGGGAACAAATGTGCAAAGTATATTTCTAGGTATATTGTCTATTATGTTTTTAGGTTTAACGATTTTTGGGCTATATACTACCTTTTCGAAAAAGGTACATGATGACTACTTCGATACTTTAATAGATGGCACAACAGGTTATATTTTGTTCTTCGGTTTAATTGGAAAGTGGCTGCTCTGGATATGCAAAAAATTATTTCCAAAGAAATATTATATTGTGATTTTTAGAGGGATTATCTTTACGGTTAATAGTATATTTTTATCCTTTGCAGCCGGTATTTGGTTTGTAGATTGGAATATGTTGTTTTAAACAGTAATAAGATTGTTACTGTTTTTTTCTTTGTAATAAAGAGCTTTGTAATGAGAGTGCTTTTTGCTCGTTTGTTACTAGGGACTGAATATGGACGTTTTCAGGGCGAGGAACAATAGGATACATAAGATTTGTTGGAGAAGGATGATGCTCCGATCCAGTTGGAGAATGAGGATCTGCATGAGTAAGCTTTCCATGAACACGTCTTGTAAATAAAATATGACCGATTTCGTGGGCGAGCGTATATATATTTTTCGTAGGAGCTGCTGAATTTGTTAAAACGATGTAACCAGTAAGTTGCTGTTGTTTTGCTAAAGAGTAAGCACAGGCAATTACTGCTGTTTCTTTGAAATAATCACTGCCAATATAACAAATGTAAAGGTCACATTTTGGAGCTTCATTTACACACGTTTGAAAAAAGGATGCTAATTTTTCCTGACTTTGAATGGAATTCTTATAACTGATTTCACGGTCAGAAAAACGGAAAAGCTCATTTAATACAATTACTTCTTGAATTTGAAATGTAATGGGGTGCCAAATTGACTCTGCAACAGCTAAATCTTTTGCGATACGGTCATCAGAAATATCGGCGCCTGGAGTAATACAAATACATATATTGACGTATGGATCCATAAGGAACACCTCAAATGAAAAAGTTCTTCCTATAATATATGTGGAGAAAAGGTCCTATGTATGGATAAACGCCTTATTTGCTACATGAATATATGTAGACTACAATTCGAAAAAATTTCATAGTTCTATAACGTAGTGTGGTCATCTTTTTGATATAGTAAAGGAAAGGGGGAGAATATATGTATACATTAAAAATCGTTTCAGACAGAGAAGCTCTTTATCAATTTGCAAGTTATGTAAGAGTTGTGCAAGGGGTTGAGGATGTATATGTAGAGGTGGGAGAATCTTTATATGAACATCCTTTAATGAAGTTTTATGTACATATTAAGCTTAAAGAAACATATGAGCAGCATAACGCGTTACAAGAAATAGCAAGATTAGTAGAATTGGGACGGTTCACATATGTCCATTATCGTAATGATGAAATTGAGGAAGCTTTTGAAGCTGTAAAATATGAAAGTTTTAAGAAATAAAAGGTGAAAAAAGGAGGCGGAAGCTTCCTTTTTTTTCTTTAAAATTACATCAACAAAAGGAGAAAAATTTTGTTATGATAAGGGAGGATGAGGAAAGGAGAGTTTACATAGTGGGGTATATTGAAGAGTTACGCAAAGTCGTTGGTACAAGGCCACTTATTCTAGTAGGGTCAGCAATCATTATATTAAATGATAAGCAAGAAGTATTACTTCAATACCGTTCAGATACATATGATTGGGGTGTACCTGGTGGGGCAATGGAACTAGGTGAAACGACAGAAGAAACTGCTCGTAGAGAATTATTTGAAGAGACGGGGCTACAAGCAAAAATCATGCAATTTCTTGGTGTCTTATCAGGAAAGGAAGTATATTTCCGTTATCCAAATGGAGATGAAATCTTTAATGTCATTCATCTGTATCAGGGGCATTATGTGAGTGGTGAATTAAAGCTCGATCATGAAGGGTTACAACTTCAATACTTTCCAGTAGATAAGTTACCAAAATTGAATGAAACGACAGAGAAAATCTTACAAAAATTTTTATACGCATTGACAGAATAGAAGGTTAATTCCTTCTATTTTTATTATATTAAATATTTTGATTTTTTGCTATCTTTATAGTATGATAGTTGTAGACATACATCTTATGGAATTTCACCTAAAAACTTACTAGGGTACATAAGAGAGGGGCAAGTACAAAATGCATAATGTTGTTATTACAGCTGCAGTTCGTTCGCCAATTGGAACTTTTGGGGGAGCGCTAAAAAATGTAACGCCAGTAGAATTAGCTGTTCCTGTACTTCAGGAAGCTGTAAAACGAGGCGGAGTAGAACCACATGAAGTTGATGAAGTAATTTTAGGTCATTGTATTCAAAGAACTGATGAAGCAAATACTGCAAGAACAGCTGCATTAGCGGCAGGATTTCCTGACACAGTTACTGGTTATACAATTCAACGTCAATGTTCTTCAGGTATGCAAGCAATTATGTCAGCTGCAATGCAAATCCAATTAGGTGTAAGTGATATTGTTGTTGCAGGTGGAGTAGAAGCAATGAGTTCAAGCCCTTATGCATTAAAACAACACCGCTGGGGACAACGTCTACAACATGGAGAAATCCGTGATACAGTGTGGGAAATATTAGAAGATCCATTGCATCATATTATGATGGGTGAAACAGCGGAAAATTTAGTTGACCAATATGAAATTACAAGAGAGGAACAAGATGAAGTTGCGCTTCGTAGTCACACACTAGCACTACAAGCGATTGAGTCTGGATATTTTGATGATCAAATTGTTCCTATTACAATAAAAGAGCGTAGAAAAGAAGTTGTATTTTCGAAGGATGAACATCCGCGTGCAGATATTACAGCGGAAAAATTAGCAGGATTAAAACCAGCTTTTCGTAAAGATGGATCTGTAACTGCAGGTAATGCATCTGGTCTTAATGACGGAAGTGCGGTTCTAGTATTAATGAGTGAAGAAAAAGCGAAAGAAAAGGGCTTACAACCGTTAGCTAGAATTGTTGGATATTCAGTAGCCGGAGTAGATCCGAAAATTATGGGTATTGGGCCAGCACCAGCAATCCGAAAAGGATTAGAAAAAGTAGATTGGTCATTAGAAGATGCAGATTTACTTGAAATTAATGAAGCTTTCGCTGCACAATATTTAGCAGTAGAGAAAGAATTAGGTTTAGATCGTGAAAAAGTGAATGTAAACGGTAGTGGTGTAGGACTTGGGCACCCAATCGGTTGTACAGGAGCTCGTATTACGGTAAGTTTAATTCATGAATTAAAACGACGTGGCTTAGAAAAAGGAATTGCCTCTCTATGCGTCGGCGGCGGTATTGGAGTAGCATTATTTATAGAAGCACTATAAAAAAGAAGCAGCAATCGCTGCTTCTTTTTTTACGACTCGAATAAGTGATGAAATAATCGATCGCGATTTTCAAAAAAAAGTTTCGTCGTTTGATAATGCTCCGTTTCTTCTAATGTCGATTCGTGAATCCCCTCTTGCGTTAAAGAGTATAAAGTAGATTCAGGATAAGCCATTAAAATAGGAGAATGCGTCGCGATAACAAATTGTGAACCTTGCTTAGCTAATTCATGCATTCGAATGAGCATTGAAAGTTGCCTCATCGGGGATAAAGCCGCCTCAGGCTCATCTAAAATGTATAAACCTTGTCCTGAAAAACGGTTCATGAATAATGAGAAGAATGATTCACCATGTGATTGTTTGTGTAATGAGACACCACCATAGGAATCAATAACTGGATTTCCACGTGCTTCCAAATCAGCATCTATTTCATCAATATAAGAAGCGACGTTATAAAATGATTCAGCGCGAAGAAAGAAACCGTCGTTTGGTGTATTGAAACTTTTGGAAATTCGAAGGTATTCATGTAAAGATGAGTGCGAATCGTTTGTGCTAAAGCGGAAGTTTTTTGTTCCACCTTCTGCATTAAAACCTAAAGCGATTGCAATTGCTTCGAGTAATGTTGATTTACCCGTTCCGTTTTCTCCAATAATGAATGTTACATTTGGATGGAAAGCTAGTGATTGTAATGTTCGGATAGCGGGTAGGCAGTAAGGATATGCGGAAAAACTAGGGATATTTTCTTTTTTTAATGTGACATTTTTTAAAAAGGGTACGTCAATCAATATATAAACCTCAATTCATAGAAGATTTTTTTTCTAATAACGTAGCGAATACGAGGGTGAGTAGACTTGTAAATAGTATTGTATGTTGTAATGTACTAAAACCAAGTCCTTCTCAGCCAAAAGTTGTTCGTTTTAATAAGAAGATGGCAAGGGTGATACGGAAACCGATAAAAGCGGGAATGTATTTTACGACTTTAAAATGCTTCCATAGAAAAAATCCGATGTATGTACTTAAAACAAGATAAACAGAAAAAGAAAAAAGACAAGTGTTAATGACACGTGAACCTCTCCTTATTTTCTGAATATTTCATGTGGATTATAACATGTAAACTATCATATTCCAATGTGAAAATAAATATTGCATGGAGATTATTCATATCGTTATGATAGTATGTATTCTATTGAAATTATGAAAAGGAGTTAAAACATGCCGTTTACATTCGCGCATCCAGCAGCTGTTCTTCCTTTTGCTAAAAAGCAGGCTAGTTATATTTCAGTAACGGCTCTTATATTAGGTAGTATGGCACCTGACTTTGAATATTTTTTACACTTTAGACCGTATGGTGTTATTGGCCATACATGGCTTGGGTTCTTATATTTCAATTTACCGCTCGTCTTGTTGTTAGCATACGGGTACCATTCCATCTTAAAAAAGCCTTTTATAACACATTTACCTAAACCATTTGCTGGCTACTATACATATGCAGTGGATGAGAGGTGGGGGGTTCGTACATGGAAGGATTTTTTTGTATTTATCTATTCTGCATTATTCGGTATGTTAACACATGTCGTTTGGGATGCATTTACTCATAGGACAGGTTATTTTGTTATGAAAATACCACTGTTGCAACGAGAATTACATAGTATTCCAGTTTATAATTATATGCAGCACGGGAGTACATGTTTTGGTTTCCTATTACTACTATACGTACTATGGAATTATGGAGATAAAACGGGTAAAGATAGTATTTTAGCTTCGGAAAAAAGGAAATATTGGGTTTCAGTAATTATTGCTTCAGCAATTATATTTATCGTGCATGCGTTCGTAGATCCCTATTTTCATATTTTCCAAATAGGAGGTATAATAGTATCTGGATTGACAAGTTTGTTTTGTGGACTTCTTATTGTTTCTATAGTTTACAAAGCAAGGGACTAATGTATATTAATGAATGATAGTGTTAGGAGAAATTAAATGATGAAAGCATGGAAAAGTATTTTTGTATTATGTAGTTTTCTTCTTATGTTAAGTGGTTGCTTCCATCAAGAAGAAAAGAAAGCTGAACCGAAGAAGAAAGAATCTATTCCGGAAACGAAAGAATATGGTGGACGTGAGCTGAACAAAGTAGGACAAAAAGTGAAAGAAACAGGATGGGGTACTTTCAAGTTAGAGCAGATGCATTCTGTGAATCAAACATTTGAAGTAGCGCCAATGAAAATTCATGTGCAAGATGTGAAAGTAATCTCTTTATCACAGATGAGTGAAGATGCAAAAAATACATTGAAAGCATATACGGCATTAACTCCTGAAGAAGTAAAGCGTAGATTAGGCGATAAAGTAAGTCAAGAAGATGCAGAATTATATGCATCGCTAAGTGGGACAGAGATTAGTGATACGATTCGTTACGTTGAGATTACATATAAAGTAGAAAATAGCGGAAATAAAAATATGCAATTTTTCTCTATGAATGATGTTACGATTAATGATAAACAACACTTTAAAGTAGCGACGCAAAACTTTTTATATGATGAAGATACGCTCGTTGGTACAAAAAATGTATCTAGAGAAGACTATAAGCCTGGTGAAACAAGAGATGGAATTATCGGTTTAATACTTGATGATGGAAAAGAAAAGGTAAAGGATATTAAGTTTACAACAGATGATTTAATTGCAGGAGATACAGAGACACAGGATGTTGTTAAAGAGGCACAAACTTTTAACATCTCACTTTCTGAGTAAGGTGTTTTTAAAAACATAAGTAAAAACAGTCAGCATTCAAAACATTATGCTGACTGTTTTTTCATTTCTTTTATGTATGAATCTACATTTTGAAAAGGTACCTTAATTTTAAATGCATCTTTTTGTTCGTTAAATTGCTTTTCATTATAGGGACCAAAACGCTTATTGTGCTTTACGTCAATAATCCAATAATGCTCACTTTTTTTATTTGCAATTGCCCCATCAGGATTATTCGGATCTGACTTTTCCTCAGTTTGTTTTGCAATAATGTATTTATCATCCCAACCAATGTCTGTAATTTTGGCAGGAATGTATTGTGTGGCATATACAGCATCTTGCGAGGGGAAAAGTTCAAATGCATTTCCAGAAGTACGTATGAGTTCGTATTCATCATTAATCGTATAAGTTAAGTGGCTTGTATTCCCAGCGCAACCAACTAATAGGAAGGCGAGGAATAGGATTATCCATTTTTTCAATATGGGAACCTCCTTTACAATGCTGTTGTAACACATTGTACAAGAAAAGTAAGAGAAACGCTAGTTTACAATGTTTTTTAGAAGTGGTACGATGAAACGGGTAAAAAAGGATATGAAGGAGTCGACATAAAATGAAGTTAAAGGTGCATCGCCCGGCGCTTGTAATGAATCGCATAGGTGCTTCCCTAATTGATATGTTTTTAATCTCGCTTATGTATGGTGCAGTAGTAGCTGTGATAACTGGAAACTATAGTGCTATTTTTAATCGTTTTAATATAAGTTTTGGAGACTATAGATATGATCTCACAGTAGTGTTCATATTAATGGCCCTATATTTTATATTGTTACCTTTTATTTGGAACGGTGTAACACTTGGTAAAAAAATAACGAGAACAAAATTAATTTCATTGACGAGTGAAAAGCTAACGTTACAAACATTAATAATACGGTTTTTTGCATTGTTATTACCGAACATATTGCTACTTGGAATTCCATTATTATGTAACATATACATGATGTTGTTCCGCAAAGATAATTGTGGTTTTCATGATTTAATTGCAAAGACAAAAGTGATCAGTCTTGTATAATACACAGTGACCTTTTTATTCTTAAATAAAAAGGTCTTTTTTTTATCCCGTTATTTGTGGGCGGTAAGACTTTCAACTTGAAATTCAATGAATGCGAGGAAGTTAGGAGGAAGGTAAAGGTTCATTTTCTTAATTTAAATAGATTGAAAATTAAGAAAATGATATAATTATTAAAAATAATATCTTATATATAATAAGGGGGAAGTTGAAATGACAGGAGGTAGCATAATCTTTTGGGGGATATTAATATTTATTGGTTTAGTGTTTGATCAGCGTAATAGTAAGAAAAAAGAAGGAGTGAAAAAGTAATCGATTCCAATGCACTTTATATTAATGACGTTTGGATAGAGATAAAACAATTAACGTCATCTTTTATGAAACAGCAAGAAGAAGTAGTGTTAAGTGATTTACCGATTTTCGGTATTATTAGCACGAAAGGACAATCATTTTATACAGTTGAAGCCCTAGTATAATAATGAAAACCGCCCTCAGTATAAATGTGGACGGTTTTTTTGTATGTTATATAGAAGAAAACAATTTTTTAACGAATACGTTGCTCGGTTTGACTATCAAAGAAATGCGCTTTATTCATATCAAATGCGAGTTTAATTTGATCACCAGGTGAAAATGTATGTCTTGCATCCACACGTGCTGCAAAATCTTGATCGCCTAGTTTCATATATAAAATAGATTCAGCACCTAACAATTCAGCAACTTCGATTTTTGTTGTGAAGGTAGTAGATTGTGAAGCTTCTAAAAATAATAGTTCATCATGAATGTCTTCAGGACGAATACCTAAAACAATTTCTTTATTTACATAGCCTTGCTCACGTAGCAGTTTCATTTTTCCTTCAGATACTTTGACTTTTATTGCGTTGTCTATAACGAAATCGGTTTCAGTTAATTTACCACGGAAGAAATTCATCGCTGGGGAGCCGATAAACCCACCAACGAAAATATTTTCAGGTGTTTCATATACTTCTTTTGGAGTTCCGATTTGTTGAATCTTTCCGTCTTTCATAACAACAAGACGAGAAGCCATTGTCATTGCTTCTGTTTGATCATGTGTTACATAAATTGTTGTTGTTCCAAGGCGGTGGTGTAACTTAGAAATTTCTGAGCGCATTGCAACGCGGAGTTTTGCGTCTAAGTTTGACAAAGGTTCATCCATTAAGAAAACTTTTGCATCTCGAACGATTGCTCTACCTAACGCAACACGTTGGCGTTGTCCACCTGATAAAGCTTTCGGTTTTCTATCTAAATATTGTTCAAGTCCTAAAATTCGCGCTGCATCTTTCACACGACGATCGATTTCATCTTTTGCTATCTTTCGAAGTTTTAATCCAAATGCCATATTATCATACACACTCATATGTGGATAAAGAGCATAGTTTTGGAAGACCATTGCGATATCACGATCTTTTGGAGGAACATCATTCATTAGCTTACCATCAATTGAAAATTCTCCTTTTGAAATATCTTCAAGTCCAGCTACCATTCGTAAAGTAGTAGATTTTCCGCATCCAGAAGGACCAACAAATACGATAAACTCTTTATCTTGAATGTGTAAATTAAAATCTGTTACAGCTGTTACGTTATTATCATATATTTTATAAATGTTTTCTAATTTCAGTTCTGCCATGGTATTTCCCCCTAGAAATAATTATGCAAACGTTTTCTTTGAGTTCATTATAAACTAATAGATTCAAAAAATAAATAAAAAAATAAAACGTTTTCATTTACTTAGAGGAATGCTAGTGATTTGTGTATGCTTTATTAGAAAAAGAAGGATAAAAATTGTAAGCGCTATTTTAAATTGAGAGAGAATCTGTTATCATTCATTAATGAAAACGTTTGCGCCTTGAAAAATAGAGAAAATCGAATTACTAATGAAATGGGGTAGCATAATGGAAAAACAATGGTGGAAAGAAAGTGTAGTATATCAAATTTATCCTCGTAGCTTTATGGATAGTAACGGTGATGGTATAGGTGATCTTCGTGGTATTATTTCAAAGCTAGATTACTTAAAAGAATTAGGGATTAATGTAATTTGGTTATCACCGGTTTATGAATCTCCAAATGATGATAACGGTTATGATATAAGTGATTATTGTAAAATAATGAATGAGTTCGGAACAATGGAAGATTGGGACGAGCTATTACATGAAATGCATGAACGTAATATGAAACTTATGATGGACTTAGTTGTTAATCACACTTCTGATGAACATAATTGGTTTATTGAATCACGTAAATCAAAAGATAATAAATATAGAGATTACTATATATGGCGCCCTGGAAAAGAAGGGAAAGAGCCGAATAACTGGGGAGCGGCCTTTAGTGGATCTGCATGGCAGTATGATGAAATGACAGATGAATATTATTTACATCTGTTTTCTAAAAAACAGCCAGATCTAAACTGGGATAATGAAAAGGTAAGAAAAGATGTTTATGAAATGATGAAGTTTTGGTTAGAAAAAGGAATTGATGGATTCCGTATGGATGTAATCAATTTTATTTCTAAAGAAGAAGGTTTACCAACTGTTGAAACGGATGAAGAGGGATATGTTTCAGGGCATAAGCATTTTATGAACGGCCCAAACATTCATAAATACTTACATGAAATGAATGAAGAAGTATTATCTCATTATGATATTATGACAGTTGGTGAGATGCCTGGTGTAACAACAGAAGAGGCTAAATTGTATACGGGAGAAGCTAGAAAAGAATTACAAATGGTATTCCAATTTGAACATATGGATTTAGATTCAGGAGAAGGTGGGAAATGGGATGTAAAACCATGTTCACTTCTTACTTTAAAAGAGAATTTAACAAAGTGGCAAAAAGCATTAGAACATACAGGATGGAATAGTCTGTATTGGAATAACCATGATCAGCCTCGCGTTGTATCTCGTTTCGGTAATGATGGAATGTATCGTACTGAATCTGCAAAAATGTTAGCAACAGTTCTTCATATGATGAAGGGAACACCGTATATTTATCAAGGGGAAGAAATCGGAATGACTAACGTTCGATTTGAAACAATTGATGAATATCGAGATATTGAAACTTTAAATATGTACAATGAAAAAGTGGTAGACCGTGGTGAAGATAAAGAAAAAGTAATGGAATCTATTTATATAAAAGGCCGAGATAATGCTAGAACTCCGATGCAGTGGGATGATAGAGAACATGCTGGATTTACAGCAGGTAAGCCATGGATTGCGGTAAATCCTAATTACAAAGAGATTAATGTGGAACGTGCAATCCAAGATGAAAACTCAATTTTTTATTACTATAAAAAATTAATTGAGCTACGTAAAAATAATGAAATTGTTGTGTATGGCTCATATGATTTAATACTCGAAAATAATCCTTCTATTTTTGCTTATATAAGAACATATGGAGAAGAAAAACTCCTTGTTATTGCAAACTTTACTGCGGATAAATGTGTATTTGAATTGCCTGAGGATATTAGTTACAGTGACTTAGAGTTGTTAATACACAATTATGACGTGGAAGTCGGATCGATAGATACCATTACATTACGTCCGTATGAAGCAATGGTATTTAAATTAAAATAAGAAAAAGCCTTATGCCTTGGCATAAGGTTTTTTCAATTACCACTTTAATATTGAGAATCCATATGGAGGAAGTGTGACTTGTAATACACTTGCTTCCGCTGAAAATTCTTCTTTTGTATATATATTGACTATTTTCTTCCCTGTAATATGAATAGGGAGTGAAGCAGTAATTTCATCGTTAGTAGGATTTAAAACGAAGAAGATAGTTTCATCTTCATGTGTTTTCGTGTAAGAAATATAATTATGTTCATCATTTGCTTCAATGAATTGGAAAGCACCATGTCCTCCAAATGCTTTATATTGTTTCCGCAATGAAAGTAATGTTTGTATATGTGTAAATAATGCATGATCTTGTTCTTTTGTATCCCAAATCATACATTTGCGGCAACCAGGGTCCATGCCACCATCCATACCGATTTCATCTCCGTAATAAATACAAGGAGAGCCGATGAAAGAAAGGTGGAATACATAGAGTAACTTTAACTTATTTTTATCCCCGTTACATGTTGTTAAAATTCTTGGTGTATCATGGCTGTCTAATAAATGAAATGCAGCTTCATTTACATTCATAGAATAGGAATGTAGAGATTCTGTAATTTGTTTCATGAATTCAGTTGCTGTAATGGAATCATTAGCAAAGTAAGAAAGTAGAGCGTTTGTAACAGGATAGCTCATAACAGCATCAAATTGATCTCCTTGTAGCCAAGGGAGTGCATCGTGCCAAATTTCACCTAAAATATATACGTCAGGATTTAATGACTTTATCTCACTTCGGAATTCTCTCCAAAAGCTGTGATCGACTTCATTTGCTACATCAAGGCGCCAACCGTCTATATTGAATTCTCTTACCCAATAACGCCCAACTTCAAGTAAATATTCTTTTACATCTGGGTGTGCTGTATTTAATTTAGGCATATACGGTGTAAATGCGAAAGTATCATAATTAGGAAGAGGCTCGGTTATAATCGGGAATTCGTGAATGTGGAACCACTCTTTGTATGCAGACTTCTCGCCATTTTCTAGTACGTCTTGGAATTTATCGAAAAAGTATCCACTATGATTAAATACGGCATCGAGCATTACTTTTATATCACGTTTATGACATTCTTCAATGAGTTCTTTAAACGTTTCTTTCGTTCCGAATTGTGGGTCAATTTCCATGTAGTCAATTGTGTCATATTTATGGTTTGAATGAGCTTTGAAAATAGGTGTGAAATATATTCCGGAAATTCCAAGCTTAACAAGGTAATCAAGGTTTTGAATAATACCAGAAAAATCCCCTCCAAAAAAATTAGTTGGAGTGGGCTCAGCACTTCCCCAAGGAAGGGTGTTTTCTGGATTTAGTCCGTGATCCCCATTAGCAAATCGTTCTGGGAAAATTTGATACCAAACAGTATCTTTAATCCAGCAAGGTGCTTTGAATACATTATCTGCATGAAGAAACGGAAAACAGAAAAAGTTACCAACATCATCATTTGGAATAGTAGAGAAGAATCCTCGCTCTGCATAAATAAGAGTTTCTAAATCTGTTTTTAATTCGAATCCATAACGTAAGCGCTTAAATTTTGGTTCGATTGAAATGGACCAATAATCAAATAGTGCAGTAGAACCCGTTTTTTTCATTGGTGCACTTGATGAAATCCATTTCCCGTCTTTCCATTCGTAAGGATCCCCGTAAATAAGAGAGGTACTGTGAACATCGTCTTTCTTAGTGCGCATGCGGATGTGAACTGTTTTTTCATCGTAAGCGTATGCATAATTATCTTTTGGCCTATGATAAATGGCTTCTTTAAGCATATAGAAAATCCCCCTTTAATATCTCTATACATAGTATTCCCTTAAGTGTAATAATAAAGCCTGTATTGCAAACGATTTCCTTTCCCATAGCTTTAATATTGCTTATAAGAGTAGTATTCATTTCATATAAAGTCAATGTATAAAGAGCCATAATGATATTTTTTAAAAAAATAATATTTGCAAAATGAATAAAAGAATGTATAATGATAGACAAATAGCGCAAACGTTTTCATAGATTTGGATATTGTTTGCGCTTCTATTAAACTATTGAATGCAAACGTTTTCAAAATTAAGGTACATAGACAATTTAGGGAGGTTTTTTGGGATGAAGAAAGCATTATCATTATTAACGATTTCAGCATTATCAATTGGTATGTTATCTGCATGTGGACCGAAAGATTCAGGGAAAAAAGAGGAAAGTAAAGCGAAGAAAGACTATGATCTTCTTGTTTGGGAAGATGAGAAAAAAGGCGTTGGTTTAGAGCCAGCAGTGAAAAGCTTTGAAAAGAAATATAATGTGAAAGTAAAAGTTGAAGAGGTTCAGATGACGAAACAAATAGAAAAACTTCGTCTCGACGGTCCAGCTGGTACAGGGCCAGATGTTGTAACATTGCCACATGATCATATTGGTAATGCGGTAACAGAAGGGCTACTTTCAGAGGTGAAAGTGGATGATACAGTAAAAAGTAAATTTACAGATTTATCAATAGAAGCACAAACATATAACGGAAAATTATATGGTTTACCAAAAGCAGTTGAAACACCAATCTTTATTTATAATAAAAAATTAATGCCAAAAGCACCAGAAACGATGGACGAGTTGTTTAATTTCTCAAAAGAATTTACGAAAGACGACAAGTACGGATTTTTAGCGCTTGGAGATAATTTCTACTTCGCTAATGCATTTATGGCAGGTATGGGTGGCTATGTATTTGGTGAGAAAGACGGAAAGCCAAATGCAAATGATATTGGATTAAATAATAGCGGTGCAGTACAAGGTGCTGAATATATTCAAAAATGGTACAAAGAAAAGTTATTCCCGAAAGGTATTATCGGTGAATCTGGTGGATCAGCTGCAGATGGATTATTTAATGAAGGAAAAGCAGCATCTATTATGAATGGTCCATGGGCATTCCAAGCGATGGAAAAGGCTGGAATTGATTACGGTGTTGCCCCGATGCCAAAATTACCAAATGGTCAACCGATGAAAACGTTCGTTGGTGTAAAAGGATGGCATGTAACAAGCTTCTCTAAACAAAATGATTTAGCTACAAAATTCACTGAGTGGGTTACAAATGAAGAAAATGCGAAAATTCGATTTGAGAAAACGAAAGAAATTCCTCCAGTAAAATCAGTAATGGAAGATCCAATGATTAAAGAAAATGAGGCTGCAAAAGCGGTTGCGGCTCAATCGGAAAATGGAATTCCAATGCCGAATATTCCAGAAATGCAGGAAGTTTGGAAACCAGCTGGGGATGCGCTTCAATTAGTTGTATCAAATAAAGAAGAGCCAAAAGCAGCACTTGATAATGCAGTGAAACAAATTAAAGGTAATATTGAAGCAAATCATAGTGAGAAAAAATAAGGTGAAATTCGTGCCTCTAAACATGAGAGGCACGAATTCTCTCCCTTCCAAGTAGGAAGGAAAAAGGGGGAAGGAACATGCAAACATCTATGGAACCAGCGAAAGAGTTAAACGGTTCAAAGCATAGGAAAATGGCGACCATGTTATCGATTATTCCAGGTATCGGTCAGCTATATAATAAACAATATGTAAAAGGTCTTATTTTTTTAGTATTAACAGGTTCATTTATTGTAGCATTTGCTGATTTGTTAAATATAGGATTATGGGGAATTGTAACGCTTGGTACAGAAGTTCCGCGTGACCATTCGGTCTTTCTATTAGTAGAAGGGATTTTGGCACTTATCGTCATAGTATTTGGACTAGGAATATATGCATTTAACTTATATGATGCATACCAAAATGGGAAGAAACGTGATATAGGAACACCACTAAACTCTGTAAAAGAGCAATATCGAAACTTATTAGATCAAGGTTTCCCATATTTAATGGTTTCACCAGGATTTCTATTACTTATTTTTGTTGTTGTATTTCCAATCATTTTTGTTATCTTAATTGGATTTACGAATTATGATTTATATCACTCGCCTCCAGCTAAATTAGTAGATTGGGTTGGCTTTAAAAACTTTATTGATATTTTCACATTACCAATGTGGAGAGATACATTTATAAGTGTATTTTCTTGGACTGTCATTTGGACGTTCGTTGCAACAACGTTACAAGTTTCCCTTGGTATTTTCTTAGCGATTATCGTAAATCAGCCCGGTATCAAAGGTAAAGCAATTATTCGAACAATCTTTATTCTACCGTGGGCTGTTCCGGCATTCGTATCTATTCTTGTATTTGCTGGTATGTTTAATGAAACTTTTGGAGCAATTAACAATCAAGTATTAGCTTTATTCGGAATTGAAAAAGTTGCTTGGATGACAGATCCGTTTTGGGCGAAGGTTGCTTTAATTATGATCCAAACGTGGCTTGGATTCCCATTCGTCTTTGCAATGACTACAGGTATATTGCAATCGATTCCAGGAGAATTATATGAAGCGGCTACAGTAGATGGAGCAACTGCTTGGCAACAGTTCCGCAAAATTACATTGCCACTTGTTTTATATGCAACAGCGCCAATATTAATTACGCAATATACATTTAACTTTAATAATTTTAGTATTATTTATCTATTTAATGCTGGGGGACCTGCCGTATCTGGACAAAATGCAGGTGGAACAGATATTTTAATTTCATGGATTTATAAGTTAACGATGACTTCGGCTCAGTACGGAAAAGCGGCAGCGCTTACGATGATTTTATCGTTAATCGTTATTACAGTCGCGTTATGGCAATTTAAGAGAACAAAATCATTCCAAGAAGAGGATATGATGTAAATGAATATTAAACGACAAAAGATGTTACGTCTTTCATTAAGTTATTTAGTTATCTTCATAATGTGTGCGATTATTTTCTATCCATTACTATGGATCATTGGCTCATCGTTTAATCCAGGAGATAGTTTGTCTGGTTCGAGTATTATTCCGAAAAATGCCACGTTAGATCATTATCGCAAGCTACTTGATCCCGATTCAAGTAATTACTTACTTTGGTATAAAAATACTTTAAAAGTTAGCGTAATGACGATGATTTTTTCTGTGTTAGCCATTAGCTTTACTGCTTATGCATTTTCGAGATATCGATTTGTTGGAAGGAAGAATGGTTTATTAACATTTTTAATTCTTCAAATGATCCCGAATTTTGCAGCGTTAATCGCGCTATATATATTAGCGCAGTTAACAGGATTAATTGATACACATCTTGCATTAATTTTAATTTATGTGGGCGGAGCAATTCCGATGAATACATGGCTTATGAAAGGGTATTTTGATACGATTCCGAAAGAGCTGGATGAATCAGCTCGAATGGATGGAGCGGGGCATTTTCGTATATTTTGGCAAATTATTATGCCGCTTGCAAAACCAATTGTAGCGGTTGTAGCGTTATTCACTTTCATTGGTCCATTTACAGATTTTATTTTAGCAAGTGTTATTTTACGCACACCAGAAAATTATACTTTAGCAGTTGGATTATATGAAATGGTAGCGAAAAAGTTTGGTAATGAATTTACAACATTTGCAGCTGGATCAGTATTAATTGCAATTCCGATTTCTATTTTATTCTTATCCCTGCAAAAATATTTTGTTTCTGGTTTAACAGCTGGAGGTACGAAAGGATGAAAATGGGACATTACGTCCCATTTCTCTTTTCATCTCCCTATAAAAAGTTGTAGGGAGATGAAAAGAGATTTGACATCACATGTGAAAAGAAGTGCAATAAATAGTATATTATAGTATAGGAAAAAAGAGCTATATCCCTTACAATACATGAAGAGGGAGAATATGATAAGTTTTGAAAGATAGAATAAATAAATGAAAGTATATGACTTCTCCTATTACTTGCAACAAGTGCAAGATAAAAATATATGAAATATGACAGAGAAGTGAAAGGAGGGGATTTTTATGACAGTTACAATTAAAGATGTGGCGAAGAAGGCGAACGTAGCACCATCGACGGTTTCCCGTGTAATTGCTGATAATCCAAGTATAAGTGAAAAAACAAAGCGCCGTGTTCGGAAAGTGATGAGTGAACTAGGGTATCATCCAAATTTAAATGCAAGAAATCTTGCGAACCAAACAACGAAAACACTTGGTCTTGTTATGCCGAGTTCTGCGAGTAAAGCTTTTCAAAATCCATTTTTCCCGGAAGTTATAAGAGGGATAAGTTCGTTTGCACACGTGGAAGGCTATGCGCTTTATATGTCGACAGGTGAGACGGAAGAAGAAATTTTTAATGGTGTTGTAAAGATGGTACAAGGGCGCCAAATTGGTGGTATTATTCTTTTATATTCAAGAGAGAACGACCGAATCATTCAATATTTGCATAAACAAAATTTCCCATTTGTTTTAATAGGAAAACCATATGATCGAAAAGATGAAATTACATATGTAGATAATGATAATTATACAGCTGCAAGAGAAGTAGCGGAATATTTGATTTCATTAGGCCATAAACAAATCGCGTTCATTGGTGGGGGCTCAGATTTACTTGTAACGAGAGAGCGTTTAGCTGGTATGAGTGACGCTTTAAAATTAGCAGATATTGTATTACCGAAAGAGTATATTTTACATTTTGATTTTTCAAGGGAAAGTGGTCAACAAGCCGTTGAGGAATTAATGGGACTGAAGCAACCGCCGACGGCAATTATGGCAACGGATGATTTAATTGGACTTGGTGTGTTAAGTGCTCTTTCTAAAAAAGGATTCGTTGTACCGAATGATGTTTCTATTGTAAGCTTTAATAATGCTTTATTATCAGAAATTGCGAGTCCTCCGCTTTCGACAGTTGATGTGAATATATATCAGCTAGGATATGAGGCAGCAAAAGCTTTAGTTGATAAAGTAGAGAATGCTGAGTCTACTGCAAAGTGTATCATTATTCCGCATAAATTACTGAAGCGTCAAACTTGCGAGCATTACGTATAAAAAAGCTAAGAGTTCAACTCTTAGCTTTTTTGTTTTAGAAAGGCTTCTAATCGATCGCAGCCTTCTTTTAAAGTTTCGATACTATACGCATAGGAAAGGCGAAGATACCCTTCACCATATTCAGAAAAGGCTGTCCCAGGAACGACCGCTAGCCCAGCCTCTTTTACAAGATCAAGTGCAAAATCAAATGATGAAGATGTTAAATGCCCAACGTATGGGAATAAGTAAAATGCACCTGTTGGTTTTTCAACTTTTAATCCCATTTGGGTGAGTCTATTATATACGTAATCACGGCGTTTTTTGTATTGGTAGCGCATCATCTTTGGTGCGTCTTTAGCAGCTGTTAATGCTTCGATTGCAGCATATTGAGCGATTGAAGTAGCGCACGTTACATTGTATTGATGAACTTTTAAAATATGTCCCGCTAAATAGCTTGGTGCGAATAATAGTCCGATACGCCAGCCAGTCATGGAATGAGATTTTGATAAACCGTTAATGACAATAGTTTTCTCACGCATTTCTGGGAAATGGGCAATAGATGTATGTTTTTCTTCATAAACAAGTTCACTGTAAATTTCATCAGAAAGAACGAAAATATTTTTATCTTTTAAAACATCTACAATATCTTTTAGTTCTTCTTTTGATAAAGTTACACCAGTTGGGTTTGAAGGATACGGTAAAACGACGCATCTAGTTTTTTCTGTAATAGCATTTTCTAGCGCCTCAGCTGTTAAACGAAATCCAGTTTCACGAACATCTATAAAGATAGGCGTTGCCCCGCATAATCGAATAATAGGTTCGTACCCTGGATAAATAGGAGCAGGTAAAATTACTTCTGTTCCTGGCTCCAAAATTGTTCGGAATGCAACATCAATTGCTTCGCTAGCACCGATTGTAACGATGGTTTCGTTTTCAGGTGAATAATGTAAATCGTAGTTATCTTTTACAAAATTACAAGCTGCCTTGCGTAATTCTAGTAAACCGGCGTTATGTGTATAGCTTGTATAATTTTCTGTAATGGCCCGTTTTGCCGCTTCTTTTACTAGAGAAGGTGTAGGGAAATCGGGTTGCCCAATTGTTAAAGAGATAAGATTATCATAGTTTTGAATCATATTAGAGAATTGGCGGATTCCAGAAATTTGGATGTCCTTCACTCTAGGATTAATGAATTGTTCCATTGTATCTCCCTTTCTTCCGTTTGAAAATTAAGTTCATTTTATCATATTTTCTATAATTGCGCTTTGTATATGAAATTTAGAAAGAGAGAGCAGAAAAAAAGCCGCTGTAAGCGACTTTTTAGTATCCGTATTCCCAATCTATTTCATCTTCGTTCCAAAGTACAGAGGATACTTTGCCAAGCTGAACAACTGATTCGTTCACAGCACATGTGCAATTTTCTTCTCCTGCTTTATGTTGTAACTCCTCATATACTGATTTTTCAACATTTTCTAGAACAACCAAATTTTCTTCTTTTAAAACAAGCGTAGTACCCGCCATATTTATCTTCCTCCTACTAAAGTAATGATCACTTATTTGTAAACATAGATAGTATGGATTATATGCTGTAGTTTGCTATAATTGTCCGTCTAGTGAAGTATTTTATATTTTCTTTGTAATCCGTATTCATTGTATACCGCACGAAGAAAATTTGGTACAGGGTTTACAATCATTTCGGAAATCTGTAACAATTATTATGGGTTGTTAACAAAAAATTAACAAAAATGTTAAGAAAAATCAAAATTTTAAAACAAAGGAACTTATAAAATGATATAATCATATCAAAATACATATAGGGGATGAGGGGCTATGGAGCTTGTCCGTGATTTATTGATCCAAATTGCCATCATAATTTTACCGCTATTTTTATATGAAGCGATTCGTTTAAATCGCTATCAAGAAATGCCTCCGAAGCCGAATCGCTACTTTATTATGTTTTTATCTAGCGTAACGCTCGTTCTCTCCATGACATACTCTATTTGTTTTGGAAATGCTTGCGGGTATAATTTTCACCCGATTCCAATTGTCAGTGGTTTTTTATATGGTGGGATTGTTGGTTTAATCCCAGCGGTTATTTTTGTTGCATATGAATGGGTACTAAAGGGAATAAGCTTTCTTCCAGTTGTAGAAGTACTATTTCTATTGATAGTTCCATTGTTTTTATCAAAGAAATGGTCTCTTTTTTCAAGGGATAAGAAGCTAATTTTAGCATTTATGATTTCAGCATTTTATGTGCTTGTTTCTTTACTATTAGGCATGATTAATGTTCTATTAGAAACAGGGTTTACACCGTATATTTCGCAAATATATAGCGGATATATATTCGCCTCACTGATTATGGTCATGACAACGGTATTTCAAGTGTATTTAACAGAATATTTAAACGAAAATGCATTGCTGCGTACAGAGATGCAAAAGTCAGAAAAGCTTAATATTGTCAGTGAATTAGCGGCAAGTGTTGCACATGAAGTTCGAAATCCGCTCACTGTTGTTCGTGGATTTATCCAATTGCTAGAAGGTACGGAAGATGTGAAGAATAAGGAGTATATGCGTCTCGTATTAGCTGAATTGGATCGGGCAGAACAAATTATTTCAGATTACTTGAATTTAGCAAGACCACAAATTGAGAAAAAAGAACACATTTGTTTATCCGCTCAATTAATAGAAATGACCACTCTTATGTCATCGTTTGCAGCGATGCAAGGTGTATATTTACAAGTTGAGATCTCTGAGAGCCTTTATACTATCGGTGATAAGACAAAATTGAAGCAAGCGATTATGAATGTTGTTAAAAATGGTATTGAAGCAATTCAAGGAAACAAAGGATATTTAAAAGTAACGGCTATTCAAAAAGATGAAACAATTGTAATAAGAGTTAAAGATAGTGGTGTTGGTATGACGAAAGAACAGTTAGCAAGGCTTGGGCAACCGTATTATTCTTTAAAAGAAAAAGGGACAGGATTAGGGCTTATGGTAACATTTAGTATTTTACAAGCGCATAATGGTACACTGGAATATAAAAGTGAAAGTGGAAAAGGCACTGAAGCGATTATTATATTACCAGCTGTAAGAAATAAGGAATAAAAGTTACCGGTTGAAGGTAACTTTTTATTTTATATTGTTTATTCATTTGTTCTTTCGTGTTTTGTTCGACTAAATAAACTTTTAAATGAATGAAAGAAGCCTTGTTCTTTTGAGGCGGCGACTAATCTTTTTGTTTCTTGAATTTCACGGATAACTTGCATAAGTTGTGTATCACGATTGCTGTCTCTATTATAAATTTGATTTACGAGTTTATTCATTTTCTCTTCTTGCTTGGATTCTCGTTTATACATATGATTCATTAATAAGTCCATCTTTTCTTTTTGTAGTGCATCTGTTTGAGCTGCATGATCAACTAACTCTTGTAGCATTTTTTCTTGTGATCCTTCTTTTACATACACTTGTTGCATCAATTCATCTAACTTTTCATCTTTTAAACGATTTTGTGTAATTAGGGTAGAATTTTGATGAATAATTGCTTCATTTAGTTGAGCGAGCATTTCAAGTTTTAACATGAACTCCTCAAAGTTCCGTCCATCTTCTTTTTCTTTTGGTTGTATTTCTTGCTTATCTTGAATAATTGGTACAGGAGGGGTCTCTTTTTCTTTTAAAATAATAGGTATCGTTTCTGAAATATCTTCTTGTAATGTAGCAGCTCTTTCATGTATAGATTTCAATAGCTTTAAATCATCCAATTTATAAATACGAGCATCAGCAGTTTTTGAAATGATATAACCGTGTTCCTCTAATAGTTGGCTATATTTTCGAACTATATGTTTTGGGATGCCTGTTTTATTTGTAACATCTTTCGTTTTATAAATAGCTTCCATGAGATTTCCTCCCCAAAAAGTATCGTATATATCATTTCAATCTTTTATGAGGACTTCCTTTGAAAAAGAATGTCGGAAGGTTATTAGTTTTCTACAGCATTAGAGAAATGATGAGGAAAAATGAGTGTTTTTGGCGAAATAGCAAGGCTACGCTACAATAATGTCTGAAAACATATACAGGAGAAGTTTGTTATAATAACTGAGGAAAAGAAACTGGTAGGAACATGGAGGTATACATGAAGCAATTAAAGGGTATTATCATTTCAATTATTGCAATTCTTTCTATTTTAGTAGCGGTCTATGAAGTACTTGTGCCAGAGGAAACAAGTATAAAAAAAACGAATACGTATGATCAAGTACTAGAATTTCCGAAAGAACGTTATCCCGAAACAGGGAAACATATTACGAATGCTATAAAAGAAGGGCATTCAGAAGTTTGTACAATTGACCGTGGTGGTGCTGCGGATAGAAGAAAACTGTCGTTAGCGCCATACCCATCAAAAAAAGGGTATGATCGCGATGAATGGCCAATGGCGATGTGTAAAGAGGGCGGCAAAGGAGCACATATTGAATACATAAGTCCAGCAGATAACCGAGGAGCAGGTTCTTGGGTAGGGAATAAGTTAGATAAATACCCAGATGGTACGCGTGTGAAATTTGAAGTGAAATAGTAGTTGCACATTTCATAATGAAGGAGAAGGGAACGATGGAGTTAACAATTTCTTATTCACAATTAATGTTGATGAACTATGACGGTGAACAGCCTTACGTAGACTGGACAGATGAAGATTTTGAAAGAGGTTATGCTAAGGCGGATGGAACTGTTATTTTTGAAGCGCTCTCTGACTATACTTGTGAAGTAAAAGTGACTTGTGGGAAACATATTGAGAAAAAAGAAGCGATTAGAACGGTTACGGTTCCTTTTGTAGTTGAAAATGAATGTATCGTTGTAACGAGTATTCTTTCAAATAAATTTCAAATCACTATTCCAAATGGTGAATATACAGTTGTATTACAGGCAATTCCTCTTGAAGAGCCAACGGATGATGAATTATATAAAATACAATATGAATTCTTTTTTGAAAGTAAAGAATAAAAAAATGGGCTATCCTGAGAAAAGGATAACCCATTTTTTTTATGCGTTTGTTTTTAACAGGGAACGAGCATCTTTTGCTGCTTGCACCATGTGTTCTAAAGCTGGAATCACTTCTTCGGTTCTTCTTGTTTTTAAACCGCAGTCAGGATTAATCCAGAAATATTTAGGATCACATACTTGTAAAGATTGTTCTACGATTTTAAACATTTCTTCTTTACTCGGTACACGTGGGCTATGAATATCATATACACCTAGACCGATACCTTTTTCATATGTTGTATGTTTTAGTGTATCGATAAATTCTCCGTGACTTCTTGATGTTTCAATAGAAATCACATCTGCATCTAATGCACGAATCGCATCAACAATATCTTCGAAGTTACTATAACACATATGCGTATGAATTTGTGTTTCATTTGCTACAGAAGAAGTTGCTAAAAGGAAGGATTGTACTGCCCATGTAATATAAGCGTCCCAATCTTTTTCTTTTAGTGGCATTCCTTCACGAAGCGCTGGCTCATCGACTTGGATTACTCTAATTCCAGAAGATTCAAGTAATTCGATTTCATGACGAAGAGCTAATGCAATTTGATATGAAACTTCTTTTCTTGAAATATCATTTCGAACGAAGGACCAATTTAAAATAGTAACAGGTCCTGTTAACATTCCTTTTACAACTTTATCTGTTAGACTTTGTGCATAAACAGTTTCTTTAATAGTCATTCCGTTAATAAAGGCTACATCACCATAAATAACAGGTGGTTTCACACAGCGGGAACCGTATGATTGTACCCAACCGTTTTTAGTGAAGGAGAAACCAGCAAGGCGCTCGCCAAAATATTCGACCATGTCCGTTCTTTCAAATTCACCATGTACAAGAACATCAAGACCAATTTCTTCTTGGTAACGAATCCATTTTTCTGTCTCTTTTTCAATAAATTTCTCGTATTGTTCATTTGAAAGAATGCCGTTACGCCATTCTTTTCGCGTTTGACGAACTTCAGTTGTTTGTGGGAAGCTACCGATAGTTGTTGTTGGTAATAATGGTAACTGCAAAGCAACTTGTTGTAATTCGTATCGTTTTTCAAATGGAAGAGGACGTGAAAAATCTTCTTCTTTTAGTGCAGTTCGTGCTGCTTTTACATCGTCGCGGTTACGTGCAGCAGATGAACGAATTGTATGATGTACAGTGCGATATGTTTCCAGCTCTTTACTAATGCTGTCTGTACCTTGAGTCAGAGCAGAATGAATAAGAACTAATTCTTCTAATTTTTGGTTTGCAAATGCTAGTGCATCAAATAGCTCAGTCGATAAGTGGATTTCTTCGGTTTTATCGATTGGTGAATGCAACAAGCTACAAGAAGGCTGAACGATGAAATCTTTTGTTTGAACTTGATTTTGTAACGCTGTAAATAACGTAAGAACTTCATCAAGATCAGCTCTCCAAATGTTACGGCCATCTATACAACCAACTGCTAAAGTTTTATCAGCTGGGAATCCATATTTTGAAATAGCATTTAGGTTACCTTCTTTACCGTGAACGAAATCTAATCCAATACCAGATACAGGGAATGTAATAAGTTCTTCATAGTTTTCTTCGACACTATCAAAATATGTTTGTAAAAGAAGATTCGCGGTTGGAATTTCTTTATGAATGGCTTCATAAAGTTCTTTTGCCTGTTGAATTTCTTCTTTTGTTAAAGAAGCGAAAATGGGTTCATCAACTTGAATGATTTGTGCACCAGCTGCATGTAGTTCTGAAAGAAGTTGTACGTAAGGTGCAACTAATTGTTTTAAAATAGTAGCAAATTGATCTTGTTTATATCCTTTTGCTAATTTTAAGAAAGTATATGGGCCTAAAATAACAGGCTTTCCATCTACACCTAATTCTTGTTTTGCTTCTTCATATAAGCGAAGTGGGCGATTGTCTTTTAAAGAGATTTGTAATCCCTCTTCATACTCTGGAACTATATAATGATAATTTGTGTTAAACCATTTTGTCATTTCAGATGCAACGTGATCTTTAGAGCCACGTGCCATTGCAAAATATACATCAAGATAAGATGTAAACTCTGAAAAACGTGATGGGATAAATCCTAACATATAAGCAGTATCCAGAACGTGATCATAATATGTAAAATCGCCAATTGGAATGAGCTCAATCCCTTTTTCTTGCTGTACTTTTATGTGTTGAAGGCGAATTTCTTTCATTGTTGTTAAAAATTGTTCTTCATTGATTTTATTGGACCAAAAAGCTTCCAATGTTTTTTTCCACTCTCGTTGTAGCCCAATACGTGGATAACCTAAGTTACTTGTTTGAATTGCCATTTTAAATTCCTCCCTAATTGAAAGTAAGCATTTCCGTTTACTAGGAAATACTTATAACAAAAAGCACAAAGGCATAGAAAATAAGCCTTCCTTTTTGTTTTAACACCTCATCATCATCCGTGAATCTATCAGTGTTGTTAAAATAGGCAGGTCTCCTGACTTATGCTTCATATAATTTCTTTCACCTTCCCGTTTTCACAGTGGCACCAAAAAGAAATCTCGGCATTTACAGTGGCGGGACCGTGTTGGAGTTTCACCAATCTTCCCTTTTAAACACGAAACGAAATGTTCGTGTACCTATTTTCCTTTTGAAAGGAATTTAACAAGCGATATGATATTGAAACAAATTCTAACACAATTTTTAGAATTTTGTCTACTGTTTTGAAATAAGAAAATTCTAAAGTTTTCATTTCTTATTATTTGTATTTTCTGACTTTTAAAAAGTGAAGAGAGAGTTGCAAAATTGAAATAAAGTGAGGATTAATCCTATAAAGAAGAGGGATATCTTCTTTATAGGATTAATTTTTATCTATATCAATTTCTGAAAGGCGTCCTGCAACCGCATCTGTAAGGAGAGTGTTTAACCATTTCAATTCAACGGTAATATGTTCAATAACGCTTTGTAAAATATATAGTTGCGCGCGCGGGATTTGTCCTTTGCTACAATCGTATATAGCTTGCATTTTATGTAAATATTGAACGGTATCATTTTTCTTTTTTTCTAAGATAGGAACTAACTCTTGATCATTACCAAAATGGGCGAAAGAGAGTGCTGAATAGATTGGTTTATATATTTGGTTTTTTGCTTCGAATTGTTTTAATAGTAACTTGTGAAATAACTGTTTACCTTCTTCTGTTATATGAAAGATTGTTTTATCTGGTCTATTCGTATCTCGAACAATAGTTGTAATACGAATTGCACCTTGCTTTTCTAATTGCTCGAAGGCGTAGTAAAGTGATCCTTTTGCATATTTAATATAACAATCCATTTGTCTCTCTTTCATTATGTGTTGCACTTCATATGGATGTTTATCTCCCTCGAGTAGCAAGCCGAGAATGACTAATTTCATGCTCATGCTGTCTCAACTCCTATACATAAAAACTTTATCATGATTGGTGAAGACTAATAGTCAGTGTGAATGGATAAAACCCACTGATTAAAGTTTCACTTTCTACATATTATAAACGGCATATCCTTTTTCATAAAGGGATATGCCGTTTCTTTTTCCTATACTAACTTACTTGCTTTTGTTTTTGTTTCGTTTTTGGCCCTGTAAAGAGGCGTTCATTTCCCATAAGTAAAATGCAAATAATACTTAACGCAGCCGGGATAAGTGCCCAGAAGAATGTACTGGCAATAGATGTAGCGAGAGCGTCTTTAATACCAGTTAATATTTCAGCTGGTATTTTCTCGGTAGCACCTGGTGATAATAAGAAACTTGTGTCTCCGCCTTTTGGAGCCAATTTTGCTAGTTCGGGAGGGAACACAGTGTTTAGTTTATCCGTAAAGATATGATTTTGAATTGTACCGAAAATCGTTACACCGAGCGTCATACCGAGTGAGCGGAAGAATGAATTTGTTGATGTAGCAGAACCACGGTCTCTCATTTCTAATTTGTGAATAGAAGACATACTTAAAACTGAGAATGAGAAACCAACCCCAAGTCCAGCGAGAATCATAAATAGCGTTACAAGTAGACGTGGTGTGTCCATTGTTAAAGTGCTTAGTAAATAAATACCAAGAACGAAGAAAACACCAGATACCATCATAATGTTACGATAGCTTGTTCGTGAAGCTAACTGTCCGCCTGTTTGACTTCCAATTACAGAGCCGACCATCATAGGTGTTAAAATTAATCCAGCATTTGAGGCTGAACCGCCGAGAACACCTTGAACGAATATAGGAATATACACTGTACAGATGATAAAAGCGGCACCATAGAAAAAGGCAACTCCTTGGCTAGCGGCGAATAAAGGTTTTTTAAATAGATGGAAAGAAATGATAGGCTCAGTTGCTTTTCGTTCTACGAAGAAGAAAATAATGAGCATAATAACAACAGTTGCAAATAAACCGATAATTACAGTGGAATCCCATGCATATTTTTTGCCACCAAGTTCTAATGCAAACATTAGGCAAACGATACTAACGACAAGTGTAATAGCACCAGCCCAATCAATTTTTTGTTTTCTAAATTCTAGAGATTCGCTGTAGTATTTAGTGATGAAGAAGAAGGAGATAAGCCCTAATGGAATATTAATATAGAAGACCCAGTGCCAACTTATATAATCTGTAATATAAGCACCTAATAAAGGTCCGAATACACTAGATGTTCCGAAAACAGCACCAAATAGTCCAGTCATTTTTCCGCGTTTTTCAGGCGGGAATATATCATACATAATTGTAAATGCGATAGGCATAAGAGCGCCGCCACCAATTCCTTGAATGGCTCTATATATACTTAGTTGCTCAATACTTGAAGCTGTCCCGCAAAGTGCAGAACCGAATAAGAAAAGAATGAGTCCACCAATATAAAAGCGTTTCCTTCCGTACATATCAGAAAGTTTTCCGAAAATAGGCATCCCTGCCATTGTTGCTACCATATATGCCGATGTGACCCAAACAAACTTGTCAAATCCTCCTAAGTCTCCGACAATCGTTGCCATTGCGGTTGCAACGATTGTATTATCCATTGCAGCCATTAAAATACCAAGTAGTAAACCAGCAACAACAAATTTTGTATTGTTGGAGTCTGTTTTTGATAGTTGAGTTTCCAAATATTTCCCTCCTTTAATGATAAGTAAACTACATTAAGTTTTGAATGTAGCACATAAAAATCTAAAGCATAGTTTTATAAGTACACTGACATGCCATAAAGAATATTATAGTCAAATTTGACTAAAAGGCAAACTTTTTCTTTCGCCAAAATTTCCTTTTGTATGGAAAGAAAAAGAGTGAGCAATACTTAATATTGTTATAAAGTCAATGATGGAAATTGTAAAAAAATATTTCAGTAAGAATCTCCTCTGTTAATAGATGAAAAATGGTTTTTTCTTTATATTGTCGAATAGGATAAAAGGAAGAGAAATATTAAATAGTGTTTGTAACAAGCGTTATAATTTTTGGAGTTTATCGTGCAGAGAGGAAGAATAGGTTTGTATGGATGGTACATCTGAAATGAGGTGAATTATATTATGAAAATATGGAAGCGAATTTCGGATCAAGAAAGGTGTTTGATACCGCTACAACCAGTATTGTGGATTGATGGTTCAAAAAAGGCAAAAGAACTTCCTAATGTAGCCGTTACATTACAAATCCGTAGTATGTATAAAGAAAAATTTTCATATGAACTGATCTATGATGTAAACGACATACTTATTATTCAAATTGAAGTTGAAAATAAAGGAATTGAAATGATTTCGCGAGTTGTTGTAAGTCATATGATTCGAGATTATTTTGCATATATTCCAAATTCCTTAAAGGTTGATAAGGGGATAAGTGAGTTTCTATTCCAGCTCGTAAGGTGGCGAATCGATAATTTATTACCAAATGAGAAAGTGGAACTAATTTGTAAAATAAAAGCAAATAAAGATAAAGCTCTCAAAAACGCATTATTTCAGGCTACATACACATATCAATATGAAGGGGTATCATATGGCCCACTACAAACAAATGAAGTGGTTGTGCGCCAATGACGAAAAGGAACCTGTGCGAAAGGTTCCTTTTTAATGAAGGTTGTGTTTTTTGAGTATTTTTTTCTGCTCGATTCCTTTTTTTCCTACATAGTTATTTTTATAGCCAAAATATAGAATAAATAGAAATGAAGCAACATTTACAATAGCGTCAATTTGGTCGTTTGTAATAAAGTTTATTCCGAAAGAGTTAAATAGTAATTTTAATGCTAACAGAAAGCCTGCTAGTAAACGCATAATATCTGATAGGTTTTCTTTTTGTAGCATATAAGTCACTCCTTTCTAAAAACGATATATAGTATAAATATGAAATAGAATAAAAAAGGTATACAAGCTTAAGCGGAAATGTACATTGAATATGTACATTTTTTATTTTGTAGAAAAACATTATTGTAATAGAAACATATATTAGTATAGAAAGGAGGAGAAGTATGAAACATAAAGGGAAAATTAGTGGATTATTACTTGGGAATACAGTGGCAGTTACAGAATGGATTGCACTTCAGGATGTAATTACAAAATTGGATTCGCGATCATTTTATACCGTCTTTATTATTTATATATTGCAAATGATACTAAGCTATTATTTTGGACATTGGTATGATAAAAGAGCGAGTGGGAATATGAATACGGAAGTAGGAGGAATGGCAAGTAACGATTTTGTTGTTGATTTTTTTGGGAAGGTAGCAGCTTTATCTGAACGAGATTCTCATAATATTACAGTATATATTCTTTCCGTCAAAGGATGGGATGAATTAAAAGATACAGTACAGGAAAAAAAGTTGGAAGTATTAGTACAAAAATTGGAGCGTACCATTGTAAAAACAATTCGAAAAGGTGATGTCGTTACGAAGTGGGATGAAAATAAGTATGTGATTGTAGCGATTGATAATGGTCATGAAAAATCAACAATAACAAACCGATTAATGAAAAATATTGCAAATGAAATAGAAAATGATTTATTAAGTGTGACTCTATTATTTGGAGCGGCTAGTTATCCAGTAGAAGGAAAAGCTTTTGAAGAATTGTTAAGAAAGGCACAAAATCAATTGTACCATTATAGAAATTCACAAGGAAATGAGTGAAACTTTGATTTAAAGAAGTATGATATAAAGAAGTTTTTATTGTAACATTTTTTTGACTTTTATTACAAAAAAAGTTCCTTTTGTAATAAAAGTCTTTAAAAATATATGAAATAAGCATATAATTATAATGGATGTGTCAATGCATTTTGCACAATGTGTTTCATTTTAAAAGTGTAGAGGAAAGCATGCTCTACACTTTTCCTTTTTAGGAAATGAAAAGAATATTTGTAAGTTGTTGCAAGGTAGCATTTATACTGTGTAAAATGAACAAAGGGATTATTTGATAGAAAACGGGGAAAGGGAATGATAGACGTGAGAGACCAACGATCATCTTTTATCAGGTGAATTATTACTGTTGTTCTTCAAATTATTATGGCTCGGGTGAATTCCGTTGTATTTTAATTTAATACATAGTGTGATTAGCTTTTATAAGTATCAAGTAAAATTTTAAAGTATGAAACTGCTAGATAGCTCAAAGAGAATGACGTAAAACGTAATTTTAAGTAATAAATTTGTACAAGCATTATAAATAATACCAATGATCTTCGTAAAAAAAGATGCGAGTGTGAAGTGTATAGAAAGATTACATAATTTTCATAGGTTTTTTATACGATGATTGTTTATAAGTAGGAGGAAAAGATGTTGAAATATAGTAAATTAGCAATTGTAACTGCATTATCAATGACTTTACTAGCTGGTTGTTTCGGACCGAAACCAGAAGAGGAATTATATGTTGCGTTTGAAAATGCTGCAAAGCAAGAAAAAACAATGTTTGAAGATGCAAAAAAACTTGAAACTTTAGAGAAAGAAGGACAAGAATTATATAACCAGATTGTTCAGGAAGGAAAAGATAATAACCAGGCTGTTAAAGAAAAGCTGAATCAAGCAGTGAAAAATACAGCTGAAAGAGAAAAAGTGCTTGCAAAAGAAAAAGAAGTTTTAAATAAAGCGCAAGAAGAAGTGAAATCAGCTGATAAGTATGTGAAGAAAATTGAAGATAAGAAATTGAAAGATCAAGCAGATAAAGTTAAAAGTACGTATGAGAAACGACACGATTCATTTAACAAGATGTATGACAGCTATAATAAATCTTTAAAACAAGAAAAAGATTTATATACAATGTTACAAGATAAAGATGCAAAATTAAAAGATATTAGTGAAAAAGTAAAAGTAGTAAATCAATCTTATAAGGATATTGAATCAGAAAAAGATAAATTTAATGAATTCACAAAATCTTATAATACAGAAAAAGTAGCTTTTTATAAACAAGCAAATATTAAAATTAAAGAAGAGAAAAAATAAAACAGTTTGGCNNGCCAAACTGTTTTATTTTTTTGTATAGGTACGGCTATACCATGGAACAGGTTCACTTAATTTTTTTTCTTGTTTCAGTGCTTCAGGACCAATATAATCTTGAAGTGTTTTTTTTGCTACTGTTAAAGATAAGGTTGTTTTCGGGTTTCGATAGGAGGATTCAAGGTGACCAAGATGTGGTAGAGTTCGAAAATCTTCTTTCGTAGGAGGGATATGGAAAAAATAATCGCCTAAACGTATAAGAACATCAGATTGTTGTTGGCTAAAACGTGGATTTCTTGAAAAATGTAATCCTTCTTTAATTGCTTTTTTTTCAACAATTAAACGTTCTAAAGCCGTCTTTTTTAACCAGTATAAATACTTAGGATTAGTTGCAGCTTTAGCATGACGATTCACAACGAAAACAGATTGAGCTAGTCGATTAATAGAATGTTGGTTTTGTAATTGAGATTGTGGTTGTGAAGGTTTCATAATGAATCTCCTTTCAATTTTTCATTATTATACCATAAATAAAATAGGTTTTTATTATATGCAAAAAGTGATTGTATATATTTTCAATATTAAAGCAATATTGTTACAAAAAACAACTATTTTGTATAATAGTAATAGAATGTGTTTTAGAAATTTGATAATGAAAGAGTGAGAAGTTTGAAAGAAATATTAAAACAACAATATGCCATTATAGATATTGGATCTAATACAATGCGTTTAGTTATTTATGAAAAGCAAAATGGAGGGTTCTATAAAGAGATTGAAAATACGAAAGTGGTTGCTCGGTTAAGGAATTACTTAATTGATGGTGTGCTCATTGAAGAAGGAAAAGAAGTATTGTTACAAACATTAGTTCAATTTCAAGAAAGTACACGATTCCATCAGCTGCATCATGTACTTTGTGTTGCAACAGCAACAATTAGACAGTCTGAGAATCAAGAAGAAATTAAAAAGCTTGTTGAAGGACAAACAGACTTTACTCTTAGAGTATTATCAGAATATGAGGAAGCGCGTTACGGCTATTTGGCAGTAATGAATTCTACTTCGTTTTCAGAAGGAATAACAGTAGATATTGGTGGCGGAAGTACGGAAGTTACATATTTTAAAAATAGAGAGATTTTAGAGTACCATAGTTTTCCTTTTGGTGCGCTTTCTTTAAAACAACAATTTATTAAAGGTGCTATTCCTACTAAAGATGAATTAGAGGGACTTCAAGAGTATTTAGAGTGTCAATTTCGAACGTTACCATGGTTGATTGATAAGAAATTGCCTCTTATCGCAATTGGTGGTAGTGCGAGGAACTTAGCGAAAATTCACCAAAATTTAATAAGCTATCCTATAGCAGGAATACATTTATACAAAATGAAAGAAGAAGATATTGAAAATGTGAAAAATGAATTGGAAAAACTATCATTTATCGAACTTCAGAAAATGGAAGGATTGGCAAAAGATCGAGCTGATACAATTGTTCCAGCGGTTGAAGTATTTCATAAGCTTGTGAATATTATAGAAGCAACGGCATTTGTATTAAGCAGAAAAGGATTAAGAGAAGGTGTTTTCTATGAAGAATTGACGAAAGATTTAGGGATTTCGTATTATCCGAATGTAGTTGAAGAAAGCTTGCATTTATTATCACACGAATACGAAATGGATATGGAATTTGTCATTCAACTTATTAAACATGGAAGATTGATTTGTCAACAGCTTGAAGAAATAGGACTTATTTCTGTTTCAATAAAAGACTGGGAAGCATTCCATCAAGCAGCGAAAGTATTTAATATCGGAAAATATATAGAAGAAGAAGCGAGTCGTTTACACACGTTTTATTTATTGGCGAATAAAACAATTGACGGCATGATGCATAAAGATCGAGTGAGGTTAGCGCTTATTGCATCTTATAAATCAAAAATGCTATTTAAACAACATTTATCTCCATTTGAAGATTGGTTTGATAAAAGCGAACAAAAGAAAATCCGCCTATTAGGAGCCGTGTTACAGTTTTCAGCTGCTTTAAATGTAAGACAAAGATCGCTTGTTGATACGATATCTATAACAGAAAGTGAAGACGGATTAACATTTAGAGTTTTATGTAAACAGTCTGCATTAGCAGAAAAAGTGCAAGCCGAAAAACAAAAAAAACAGCTAGAAAGAGTATTAAAAACGAATATTAATATATCATTTGAATTAAAACATTAAGTTGTACGGATGTCTTTACGAAAAATTTACACTTTGTAATATTGTAATTTGATAAAATAAAAGTAACTAAATTATAGTAAAAAAGTTTCAAGGGAAGTGTGAAGAGAATGGAATTATCGAAGGGGAATATAGTAAATTTAAATGATACAGCTTATTACAACAATCGAGAGTTAAGTTGGCTAGCCTTTAATGAACGTGTACTACAAGAAGCACAAGATGAGAATAACCCGCTTTTGGAAAGATTAAAGTTTATTAGTATTTTTAGTTCAAATCTAGATGAATTCTTTATGGTACGCGTAGCAGGATTGAAAGATCAAGTGAGTGCTGGCTTTAACCAACCAGAAAATAAAGCTGGCTTAACACCAAAAAAGCAATTAAATAAGATTGCGATAAAGGCCCATGAATTAATGACTGTACAATATAACACGTTTAAAAATTATGTGTTGCCAGCGCTTGAGTTAGAGGGGATTGAGCGTTTAACATTCCATGATTTGACGAAAGAGCAGAGAGAATTTATAGAAGAGTATTTTGACGAGCAAATTTTTCCAGTTTTAACTCCTGTAGCTATCGATGCGTATCGTCCATTTCCAATGTTATTAAATAAAAGCTTGAATTTAGCTACTATATTATACGATGAGAAGCAAGCTGAGGAAGAAAACCGTACGAAGTTAGGGATTGTACAAGTACCTTCATTGCTTGAGCGTTTCATATTTTTGCCGAGTGAAGGACAAAAGCATAAATTTATTTTATTAGAAGATATAATTAGTGGCTTTACCCATAAATTATTCACAGGATATAAAGTATCATCTGTTACGCGTTTCCGTATTACACGCAATGCAGATTTAACAATTCACGAAGAAGGTGCGCGCGATTTATTAAAAGTAATTGAAAAAGAATTGAAAAAGCGTAAGTGGGGAGCGGCCGTTCGTTTAGAAATTGGTAAAGAACACATTGACGAAAGAGTACTGGCGTTATTGTATGAGGTGTTGGAAGTAAAAGATGAAGATGTATACATGATGGATGGACCGTTAGATTTAACATGTCTATTCTCTTTATATAAAAAATTAGCACCTTTATATGAGCATCTTGTGTATCCGGCTCTTATTCCTCAACCTCCTCAAGATTTAGATGATGAGGAAGATGTATTTGAAAAAGCACTAGAACATGATATTTTATTACACCATCCCTTTGAGTCATTTCAGCCAGTTGTTGATTTTGTCCGTGATGCGGCAGACGACGAGGATGTACTTGCAATCAAACAAACATTATACCGAGTGAGTGGCGATTCCCCGATTATTCAGGCGTTAAAAGTAGCGGCTGAAAAAGGAAAACAAGTGACGGTATTAGTTGAATTAAAGGCAAGGTTTGACGAGGAGAATAATGTTCATTGGGCTAAAGAACTAGAACAGGCCGGATGCCACGTTATTTATGGAGTAAGTCACCTGAAAACACATAGTAAAATTACGCTAGTTGTAAGAAGAAAAAACGGAAAAATTGAAAGGTTCGTACATCTCGGGACCGGAAATTATAATGATGCAACAGCGAAGTTATATACTGATTTTGGATATATTACATCAAGAAAAGACTTTGGGGTCGATGCAACAAATTTCTTTAATTATTTGAGTGGTTATACAACAAAACCACATTTTCATCATTTATCGGTTGCTCCATTTGATATAAGAGAGCAATTTATGGACTTAATCGATGAAGAAATCCGTTATCATAGACAATATGGGAATGGATATATTATTGCTAAGATGAATTCATTAACAGATAAACCATTAATAAAAAAAATGTATGAAGCATCTCAAGCTGGAGTAAAGATAGAGCTCATCGTTCGAGGAACATGTTGTTTACGGCCTGGTATTCCAAATGTAAGTGAAAATATTCGAGTAGTCAGTGTTGTTGGAAGATATTTAGAGCATAGCCGAATTTATTATTTCCATCACAATGGCGATGAGAAAATATATTTATCTTCAGCTGATTTGATGACGCGAAATATGGAAAAGAGAGTGGAAATATCTTTTCCAATTTTAGATATTGAAATGAAAGCAAGAATAAATGCAATTTTACAACTGATTTTAGCTGATAATGTGAAAACGCGCGAACAAAATAAAGACGGTGACTACTATTATATTATTAATGGTATTACAGAAGAAATTGATAGCCAAGTGAAGTTGTTTAAGATGGCGTATCAAAATACAGACACTGAATAATGAGAACAAAGTAAAAAACCTCTTTTAAAAGAGGTTTTTTACTTTGTTCTCTACTTATTATACGTTCTCAAAATGGAAGAATGAGTAGAGAGAATAGTTTTTATTGTAAGCATGTTAATGGGTTGGTCAAGAGAGAATAATATTGGTAGAATTGTTGATTAATAATAGTATGGTTGTTGACAAGGTCCACCATAACAAGGATAAGGTGCTGGCGGTGGGAAAGGTGGCGGATAAGGCGGATAAAACGGTCTAGGACCGAAAGCTAATGCTCCACCGAGCAATCCACCAGCAATGCCAGCTAGAAATGGAACGCCAAAAAATGGAAAGAATCGCGAGTCGCCTACTGGGCCAATAGGTGCTGAACGAACTGGGATTGGTTGATAATATGGATACATGAACAAACCTCCTTTATTGGACTCACTTTTATCATATGGTAAACGAAACATGGATGAGCGCGTACAAGAAAGGATATGTAAGAAAATAGGCGAATTGCTACGAATGTTGTAGTGTAAAGATCGTAATTTCGGGTTTTGACATAAATCGAAACGGAACGCGTGTTCTCCCTAAACCTCGATTAACGTAGAGAGTTAAATCTTGGATTGTATAGAAGCCCTCGATGTAGTGTTCTGCAAGCGACGGGGTAATAATAGCGCCTAAAAAAGGAATTTGTACTTGTCCGCCGTGGCTATGACCGGAAAGTTGCAAGTTGATTGGATATGTTGCGATTTGTGGCGCGATATCTGGCTCGTGAACAAGAACAATGTTATAAATATTTTTCTGTGCATGCTGCAATGTTTTCTCTATTTTTGGTTTGCCTAGTAGTATATCATCAAGCCCGAAAATAGAAATTTCATTACTATCCAGTAAACGAATTCGTTTTTCTTTATTTTGTAATAGTTCAAATCCAGATTCACGCATGATGTGATCATAGTATTCAGTTCCATACCCGCCGTGATCGTGGTTACCATAAATAGCAAATTTGCCGAAGGGAGCTTTTATATTTTTTAAAATAGCTGCAACGAAAGGAGTGTCAGTATACGTTTGGTAATTATCAATGAGATCACCAGTAAAAAGGACAATATCTGGTTTTTCAGTATTAATCTTAGAAACGATTTGAGATAAATGCTGGAGTGAAAAATAGTATCCGAGATGTAAATCGCTAAACTGAAGAATTTTCATGCCATGAAAACTTTTTGGTATGAGCTGTGATTTTAGTGTGTGTTGTGTAAAAGAGAGCCAATGGGGCTCTATATATTTAGCATAATAGTAGCCAATGCTAGCGCTTATAAATGAATATAGACAAGTACGCATTCCAGTTTTTAAAAAATTCCTTCTAGTAATTTGCTTCATAAAAATATGAGTATACCCTATTCGACGTATATAAAATGTATATGTTACGTATTCAGGTTACTCAACTCTCCTTTCAGTTTTATTTAAAATATATTTTAAGTAATAAAAAGTAGTATAGGTTACGAAAAAAAATGAACGGAAAGAAACCTCTTTACGTTAAAATATCAGAAAAATTCAAAAATATAAAGATTTCTATTAAATAAAATGATAAAATGAATGTGTATTCATTTTTAGGAGGGGATGTATGTGAAAGAAAAGGTAGTTATCATAACAGGTGGATCGAGTGGAATGGGAAAAGGAATGGCAACTCGTTTTGCAAAAGAAGGGGCACGAGTTGTTATTACAGGGCGTACAAAGGAAAAATTAGAGGAAACAAAGCAAGAAATTGAACAGTTTCCTGGGCAAGTATTACCTGTTCAAATGGATGTGAGAAATATTGATGACATTCAGAAAATGATTGAACATATTGATGAGAAGTTTGGTCGAATTGATATTTTAATAAATAATGCAGCTGGAAATTTTATTTGTCCAGCAGAAGATTTATCTGTGAATGGCTGGAATTCGGTCATTAATATCGTGTTAAATGGTACATTTTATTGTAGTCAATCTGTCGGAAAATATTGGATTGAGAAAGGCATAAAAGGAAATATCATTAACATGGTAGCGACATATGCATGGGATGCAGGTCCAGGAGTTATTCATTCGGCTGCAGCGAAGGCAGGCGTATTAGCAATGACGAAAACACTTGCGGTTGAGTGGGGACGTAAATATGGAATACGAGTTAATGCCATCGCACCAGGACCAATTGAACGCACGGGCGGTGCTGATAAATTGTGGATTTCAGAAGAAATGGCTAAGCGTACACTACAAAGTGTTCCACTTGGAAGACTGGGTACGCCAGAAGAAATCGCGGGTCTAGCTTATTATTTATGTTCAGATGATGCTGCGTACATAAATGGAACTTGTATGACAATGGATGGAGGACAACATTTGCATCAATATCCATTTTAAAAGGGCTTAGAAAATGAATGTTTAATTCATTTTTTTATGGTAAAATGTGACGGATTTGTGACATATGAAAGAAAAGTGTTTACAAGAGGTCATATATACGTTATATTTAAGACCTCTTTTTTCTTCATAGTAGAATTGCTAATTCCCCTTAGCATTTTACCCCTCTAATCCCTTCAGGAAAACTGAAGGGATTTTTTATTATTTTTCCGTAAATATCGTGTTATAATTTTTGAAAAGTAAAGGGAGGGAAGCACATTGATAGATGCATTAGATGTAATGAGTAACTTGGATAAAGTCCTTCCTTATTATCAAGCAATTTTTAGTGCTGATGAGCATACAGTAATTGGATATGAAGTAGTAGGGCGTATTCAAACAGAAGAGGGTATACAAAGTTTAGCTTCGTTCTTTCATGATGATTCTATTCCAAGTGAGTTTCAACTGGAAGCGGATAACATTATAGTAGAAAAAGCTTTAAATCGTTATTTAGAAAGCAATCAAAAATTATTATTATTTATACATCGGAATGCTAACGTATTAATGAATGATGAGGATGAAAGTTTACTTCAACTTTTATTGATGTATGAAAAACAAGGTTTAAATTTGAAAAACATTGTTCTTGAAATTACAGAACATGAGTGCAAAGAAGATATAGAACAATTTAATCATTTGCTTATGTATTATCGTACATATGGTATTCAAATTTCGATTAATAAAGTCGGAACGGGTACAAGTAATTTAGAGCGTATTAGCGTATTAGCGCCAGATATATTAAAAGTAGATTTAACAAATTTAAGGCAAACCGCACTTTTACAATCTTATCAAGATATATTATATTCTTTATCATTACTCGCAAGAAGAATTGGCGCAACATTGTTATATGAAGAAATAGATGCTTTCTACCAATTGCAATATGCTTGGAAAAATGGTGGGAGATTTTATCAAGGTAATTATTTAAAAGAGTGTTTACCTGATTTTATTGAAACGAATGTTTTAAAAGAACGACTTGGTAATGAGTGTCATCAATTTATTCTGCATGAGAAGAAGAAATTGCAAAAAATTTATAATTTAACAGAGATGTTACGTGATCGAATTGGTGATGTTCTATCAAAACAAAAAAAGAATGAAGATATAAATGATTGGTTATTACAATTTAGCCAAAGTGTATCACAGTGTAGTTTTCGTATATTTATTTGTAATGAAGATGGTTTCCAACAATCAGGCAATGTTATGAAAAAAGATGGGAAATGGATTGTGATGCCGGAGTATTATATGAAGAACTGGAGTTGGCGTCCGTATTTTTTAGAGAATATTATGAAAATGCGTTTTGAGAATAAGGCGAGGCTTTCAGATTTATATGCCGATATTGAAACCGGTGAAATGGTCCGAACATTTTCTTTCCCAATTGACGATGAAAACTTTTTATTTATAGATTTATCTTATGAATATTTATATGAAGAAGATGTTTTATTTTAATGCACGAAGAGATTCGTGCATTTTTTTGTTTGTTTTTATCATAAATTGGTAATAGTGAAAATGGTGATGAAAATGCTGTCTATCGTTGTAAAGATTTTACGAACGAAACAATCCCTTTCTTTGCATAATCATTGTTACAATGAATACTACAAAGACAAGTTCTTTTAAAAGGAAGGTGAAAAAATGAGGAAATATGGAATATGGTTTGTTCTATTTGTATGTGTTGCCTTTCTAGTTGGTTATAGTGTGACAACTGTTTTAGGAAAAGAGGAAGTGAAAATTGATCGGAAAGAAGTGTTTACAACGATACAAAAAGGTTATGAAACCCAATTTTCAATTCGTGGGAAGCAGTTGCCAGTAAACAAGATGATAGAGACGTTATCACCGTATTTTACAGATAATTTCCTTCAAGTATTTACAGATGAAAATAGTAGAAGCGATAAACAAAGTGGTGAATATTTACTTCCAGCAAAAGAAGCGCCGTTTTCTTTTAATTCAGAAACAAAAATGTCGTATGATGAAGAGCATAAAAATTTATACGTATATGAGCGGGCGAAAAGTGGGCAATATCAAATAGTGACATTGCAAAGGGATCAAGGGAAATGGAAATTAGCAGGATATCATGAGAGTCAGGAACTTTTAACTGAAATAAAAAGGTTACAACAATTGTAAGAATAGGAATAGGTATTTACCTATTCCTATTCTATATTGAGTAGCTGTTGTAATTTTTCGATTTGAAAACCTGCAACAACTTCCCCGTCAATTACAACTGTTGGAGTTGAATAGGAGTCATAGTCGTATAAAAGACGGTCGCGAGCAGCGGAGTCTTTTTTTACGTCAAATTCTTCATATGCAACGTTATTGTGCTTTAAAAATTCTTTCACAATAACACATGGCGGACAATCAGGTTGTGTGTAAACCTCAATTTTTTTCATTGTAATTCCTCCTTTTTTTCTGTTTTTTATTATATTCTTCCAGTATGAAAATCGCAATAAAGAAGGGAAAATATGTTCTTTCTGTTTTTTCCTTCGTATTTCGACAAATTTTTAGTTGAGTTTCTGGCCAATAACCTTTATCCTAGACTGTGGAACATTTTTTCTGTTATGACGGATAGAATGAGTATAGCTGTAAAACCTATTGGTAGGAAGATCAGAGAAAGGAGAGATTTCATGTCTCTACTCCAAGGAATTTTAACTCGACTTGTTAGTCTACAAGAACAAGCTGAAAGCGGTGAAGTAGCACAACGCTATTTTGAAGTGAACGGTGAGCGCAAATGTAGCGTGAAATTTTTCGATAAAAGTGAAATGTATGAGTTAGAAGTGTATCAACAAGGTGAAAAACCTCAAGTGTATCAATTCGATAATATCGACATGGTTGCAATTGAGATTTACGATATCATTTCTTGATACATATAAAAAAGGTACTGCCATATGGCGGTACCTTTTTTAGTTCTATTACTTTCCGGCATATATGTATAGGAATTTTTTATTTTTCCTACAATGGTAATAAAGTGAAATTTTAATCGGTGGGGAGTGTGTATTATCCACTGATTATTGGCTTACACCAATCAGGAGTCTTACTGCCCACAAATAGCGTGATAAAAATAACTAGGAGGTGTGTTATGTGGAACGTTTACCAGTTGTGATTTGTCCTAATTGCGATGATTCAGCTGAGATTATTCATGTATTAACGGCTCAATCTAATCAAAATGTAATTTATACATGTCAAGTATGCCACTTTGTCATTCGGAATATTGAAACAAATAAAGGATAGGGAGTTATAATTTTTGTTTTTGTCCCATACAATGAGAATACGAAAAGTCTGTCTAATTGAAAGGACGTGACTATGTGGACGGTGAACATACATTTTATAATGTTTCAGAGAGACATTTGAATTTTGATATGGTCTTTAACCGTATTTGTAGCTTCATTGAAAGGGATCCACGAAATTTATATCGATTATCCATTGGGACAGACTCACAAGCACATCAAAAGGATACGAGGTTTATTACGGCAATTCATATTCATCGCGTTGGGAAAGGAGCCTGGGGCTGCTTACACCATAAATCAGTAAAGGATAAACCAGCAACTTTACGTGAGAAAATATATTTAGAAACGCAGTTTAGTCAAGAAATCGCATGTCTGTTTACTCCTAATCACATACAAACAATATGGGATTTATTGCACCCACATGCTCAAGATGGGGCGGGATTTATAATGGAAATTCATTTAGACATCGGGAATGATGGTTTAACAAAAGAATTTATTTTAGATATGACAGCGAAAATTCAAGCGATGGGATTAACTGCAAAGATTAAGCCGGATGCTTATGCGGCGTTTAGTTATGCAAATCGATATACGAAATAATTTTTATGTATTTTATTAGAAACTGAATATTACATCTATTAAATAGGTTGAAAATTTTATATAATGAGAATAACGATGCGAGTATAAGGAGAGGGGCATATGCAAAAGGAGTTTGTTTTAACGAAAGAAGAAGAAAGTTTGTTGCTAGATATTTTATTTCAGCAAAATTATGCGAGTGAAATTTTAGCTGTGGAACTTACAGATATTGAGAATGGTTTGAAAAAGACAGATGCGACGCAATATAAAAAAATCACAAGGTTATTTTACAGATTAAAAAACAAAGGGTATTAAGTGCTACCGGAATGGTAGTCTTTTTTTTGTGTTGTATGCTAAAATAGCTGTGTAATTGTATTTTTGGTGAAAAAAAGTTAGGACAAAATAATAATATGAAAACGCTGTCATAAAATATGGATAGAGTCGGTGAATATAAGCAGGAAAAAGGGAGAATGGGGGATGTAATATGATAAGTATTCCGAAAGATGAGTTTCAACAAATTCTTGTGAAGGATTTAATGATTTCATCAGAAAAAGTAGCACATGTCCAAATCGGGAATGGTTTAGAGCATGCTTTACTCGTTCTTGTGAAATCTGGATATTCGGCAATACCTGTTTTAGACCCAATGTATAAATTGCATGGGTTGATTAGTACTGCTATGATTTTAGACGGTATGTTAGGGTTAGAGCGCATTGAGTTTGAAAGACTTGATGATATGAAAGTAGAACAAGTGATGAAGGAAGATATTCCGGTTCTTAAGTTAGAAGATTCATTTGCAAAAGCTTTAGAAATGACAATTGATCACCCCTTTATTTGCGCTGTCAATGAAGATGGCTATTTTGAGGGGATCTTAACGCGCCGAGCTATTTTAAAATTGTTGAATAAAAAAGTAAGACAACATAATCGATAATATGAAAAAAGTGACTTCATAGAAACGGAGAAGTCACTTTTTTTCGTGCATATCAGTTGTGTATGTATTATATTTAAAAAGATAAAAAGCATAAGAAAAGTTTGAACAAAAAATCGTATTTTCTCTATAAAAGCATTTAATTAAATTAGGAATGAAAAGCTTATTGAAATAAGGTGTATGGAAGCTAAGGAAAGAGGGAGAAAGTTGCAAATTGATGATTTTCAAATGATGGTTGTGTTAGCTCAGGAATCAAATATGAGAAAAGCGGCGGAACGTTTATTTGTTTCCCAACCTGCGCTTAGTCAACGATTACAATCTATGGAGAAACAATGGGGAATGAAGTTTTTTATTCGCTCACAAAAAGGATTGACAATTACACCTGAAGGGGAAAAAGTCGCAAATTATGCAAAGGAAATGTTGCAAAGGGAAGAGGATATTAAAAGTGAGCTAGCTGTTTTTAGAACAGAAACTCACGGAACGCTAAAAATAGCCGTTGCATCGGTTATTGGCCAATATTGGCTCCCACCTGTTTTGAAAAAATTTGTGCATAAATATCCTTCTGTGAAGATATCGCTGTTTACGGGCTGGAGTAGTGAAGTGCAAAAGCAATTTTATGAAGGAGACGTTCATGTTGCTATATTAAGGGGATCACAGGAATATAAAGGACAAAAGACACAATTATTTGAAGATGAATTATATTTAGTTGATAAAGAAATAAAAGATATTTCGATGTTAAAAGAAACAAATAGACCATTTATTCAATTTAAAAGTGATTCGACTTATTATGGACAAATACAAAATTGGTGGTATGGTTTATTTTCTAATCCACCTAAGCGTACCATTGTAGTTGACCAAATTGAGACATGCAAACAACTCGTTTTAAATGGTATAGGTTATGCTCTATTACCTTCTACTGTCTTAAAAGAAGTACAGGAAAATATGTATAAAACACCTGTTCAATTAACGAGAGAAACATGGTTGTTGACGAGTGAATCAGCAAGACAATTGAAGCAAGTACAAGCATTTTTAGAAATTATAGAAGAAATTCAAATGGAAAAATAGGATTATTATCTTGCTACTCGCTCTTTCGTTTGGTAGAGTAACATTATAAATGGATTTAGGAGGCAACAAGAATGAAAATGATGGACGCTAACGAAATTATTTCGTTTATTCAAAAAAGTGAAAAGAAAACTCCTGTAAAGGTATACATAAAAGGGGATTTAAAAGAAGTAACATTCCCTGAAACAGTACAAGCATTTGTAAATAAAAAGTCGGGTGTATTATTCGGAGAATGGTCTGAAATTAAGACAATTCTTGATGAGAATAACAAGTACATCGTTGACTACGTTGTAGAAAACGATCGTCGTAATTCTGCAATTCCAATGCTTGATTTAAAAGGTATTAAAGCTCGCATTGAGCCAGGCGCGATTATTCGTGACCACGTTGAAATCGGTGACAACGCTGTTATTATGATGAATGCAACAATTAACATTGGTGCTGTAATTGGTGAAGGTTCTATGATCGACATGAACGCAGTACTTGGTGGACGTGCAACTGTCGGTAAAAACTGTCACGTAGGTGCAGGCGCTGTACTTGCAGGTGTTATCGAGCCACCTTCTGCAAAACCAGTTATCGTTGAAGATGATGTTGTAATCGGTGCAAACGTAGTTGTATTAGAGGGAGTTACAGTAGGTAAGGGTGCAGTTGTAGCAGCAGGAGCTGTTGTAACAGAAGATGTGCCTCCATATACAGTTGTTGCAGGTACTCCAGCACGTGTAATTAAAGAAATTGATGAGAAGACAAAAGCAAAAACTGAAATTAAACAAGAGCTTCGTCAATTAAACCCAGAGAAATAAAAAACCAAAAAGCGTAAGAGCATAAACAGGCTCTTACGCTTTTTATAGATAGAGGTGCAAAAATGACATTGAGCAAATTCGTCCAAATTCGTAGAGAGTTACATAAAATACCGGAAATTGGATTTAAAGAGTGGAAAACACAACAGTATATTTTAGATTATATAAGAACGCTTTCGAATGAATATGTGGAAGTGAAAGTATGGAAAACGGGTGTCATTGTTAAAGTGAATGGAAAAAATCCGGAAAAAATTATAGGTTATCGTGCAGATATAGACGGTTTACCAATTACAGAGGAAACTGGATATGAATTTGCATCTATCCATGAGGGAATGATGCATGCATGTGGACATGATCTACATACAACAATCGGTTTAGGCCTTCTAACAGCGGCTGTGACGGAAAGAATAGATGATGACCTTGTATTTCTGTTCCAACCAGCAGAAGAGGGGCCAGGAGGAGCTCTTCCTATGTTAAAAAGTGAAGAGTTAAAAGAATGGAAACCGAATATAATTCTTGGTCTTCATATTGCACCTGAATACGCTGTAGGAACAATTGCAACAAAAGAAGGGCTGTTATTTGCGAATACATCAGAGTTATATGTTGATTTAAAAGGAAAAGGTGGACACGCAGCCTACCCGCATACTGCAAATGATATGATTGTTGCAGCGAGTCACCTTGTTACACAACTTCAATCTGTTATTAGTCGTAATGTGAATCCTCTTGATAGTGCAGTAATTACAATTGGAAAAATTACAGGTGGTACAGTTCAAAATATTATAGCAGAAAAATCTCGCCTAGAAGGAACGATTCGAACATTATCAGTTGAATCAATGAAGCGTGTTAAAAGTAGAATTGAGGCAATTGTTGCAGGTATCGAAGCTTCTTTCCAGTGTGAAGCGGTTATTGATTATGGAGCAATGTATCATCAAGTATATAACCATGAAGAGTTAACGAAAGAGTTTATGCAATTTGTAAGTGAACAGACTGATATGAATGTCATTACATGTACTGAGGCAATGACAGGTGAAGATTTTGGTTATATGCTTCAAGAGATTCCTGGATTTATGTTTTGGCTCGGGGTAAATTCAGAATATGGTTTACATCACGCGAAATTAAAACCAGATGAAGAAGCAATTGAAAAAGCGATTGTATGTATAGACCAATATGTAAAGTGGAAAGGAAATAGAAATTAAAATTTTTACTTTCTTAACGGTTACAAATTCGCTGTTTGTACTGAGTTGCAAGTAACATTTGTAAATACTGGTTGGGCATTTGTATACAAGTGAAGGAATATGAATCCTTACTTTAATAGTTCAAGTAGTTGTCTTAATAATGAGCAGAGGTTTTTTAGCCGCTGCTCATTATTAATTGTCGGTCATTAGGGAGAACTAATGTATATATGTTTACTTTTCATGTGGGAAGTGTGTAAAATCAATGTGAAACATAGAAAAAAGGGTGGGGAATTACGTGCAAATTAGCAGTGCAATGTTGTGTTTTGTTTTATATGCGTATGTTATTATTGCGGCGGTTTATTTTGGGATAAGTTTTTATGCCTACCGTTTAGTAGATAATAATGAATATGACGAAACATATAAATGGGTGAAGAGATATTTATCACCTGTACTAGAAATTATGAATGGATTTGTACTCTTTTTATTTATTGGATTAATTGCTTTCTCAACGAGTTTAGTAGGGAATAAAACTACGTTATTTGTACTAGGTATCATTATTTTTATGTTGTTAGGAATACGGATTGGTAATACGGTGTTTTGGAATGAAAGAAAAATAGATGGTTGGACGGGGATGTTAATCCCGTGCATGCTAGCTGCAATCGTGACAAATATAGAACATGAGTATTATCAATTGCATTTTTGGCTTATTATTGTTTTAACAATTTTTTCTGTTTTGTATATAAGTACGGTAGTACTAACATACATTGCACATGAAAAAGGAGATGTTAAAGGTACTCGCTTCTTTAGAGGACGGGCATTATTTTGGAGTGTGCCAACGATGGCCGTTATAGGAATTATTGCGATATTAGTAAATGGATATCAATTTTCTGATTGGCAGCTGTTTTTAGAAAATTGGTGGATTTTTATCTTTTCATTTGTCGCGTTTTTAGGCGCAACACATTATTTATTCCATCAACATCATTACATATGGGCGCTGTTATTTGCATTCATACAGCTTCTATTCGCTTTTTTCGGTCAAGAAACATTATTATTCGTTTTTGAAACATTTAGTTCATTTGGAAATATATTTGTATTTGGCATGTTGCTTGTTGGTATCGCCTTTTATTTACAACAATACTTTTATATGCAAAAACAAAAATAGGAGCTAACTATAGGTTTTTGTGACGCATATAAAGTATGTTACAATGAAAATACATAGTACTTGAAGTTATTGGAGGAATTCCTGTGAGTGAGAAAGAAAAAGAATTTGCTGTCATTGGGCTTGGCCGTTTTGGTGGAAGTATTTGCCGAGAGCTAGCTCAATTAGGTATGGAAGTAATGGCAATTGATTCAGATGAGGATAAGATCAATGAGTTTGCAAATATAGCTTCGCATGCTGTAATTGCAGATTCAACAGATGAGATGGTATTAAAAAGTCTCGGTATTCGTAATTTTGATCATGTAGTTGTTGCTATTGGAGACAATTTAAATTCAAGTATTTTAACAACATTAATTTTGAAAGAGTTAGGTGTAAAAAATATTACTGTAAAAGCGCAAAATGATTACCATGAAAAAGTGTTAAGTAAAATAGGTGCAGATCATATTGTGCATCCAGAACGTGATATGGGAAAAAGGATTGCTAATAATATTGCATCAAGTAACGTGTTAGATTACCTTGAGCTTTCAGATGAGCATAGTATTGTAGAGATTATTGCAAATAAAAAAATTGATGGTCATTCTTTAATCGAATTAGATATTCGTGCGAAGTTTGGATTGAATATTGTAGCAATTAAACGTGGTAAAGAAGTTATCGTATCTCCTCGAGCTACGGAAAATATTCAAGCAGGAGATATATTAATTGTAATTGGTCATGACGATGAAGTAGATCGTTTTAAACATTTTTTAAGATAAGTAAAAAGGACAACACCTTCATGGTGTTGTCCTTTTTTTTATATTTCCATAATGATTGGTAAAATCATTGGACGACGTTTCGTTTTCTCGTATAAGAATGGTGCCAATGTGTCTGTAATTTCATTTTTAATTTCAGACCATTGTGTTGTTTTACGTTCCATTACTTTTTCTAAATGAGTTGTAATTAATGTTTGAGCATCGTTGATTAAATCACTACTTTCACGCATATAAACGAAACCACGTGAGATGATATCAGGTCCTGCTGCAACTTTAAACTCTTTCATATCAATGCTTACAACTACAATAACAAGTCCTTCTTCAGAAAGGATACGACGATCGCGTAATACGATATTACCGATATCTCCAATACCGTTTCCGTCGATATAGACAGATCCAGATGGTATTTTACCAGCTACGCTTGCTTCATCTGAACGCAAGGCAAGAACATCTCCATTATCCATGATGAAACAGTTTTCTTCTGGAATACCGCAATCATTCGCTAATTTCATATGCATACGTTGCATACGATATTCACCATGAATTGGCATGAAATATTTCGGTTTAATTAGACGTAGCATTAGTTTTTGCTCTTCTTGTCCGCCATGTCCACTCGTATGAATGTTTGACAGCTTACCATGGATTACATTAGCACCAGCACGATACAACATGTTAATTGTACGACTTACACTAATTGTATTACCAGGGATTGGTGAAGAAGAGAAAACAACTGTGTCGCCAGGGATAATTTGAATTTGACGATGAGTACCATTCGCAATGCGGGAAAGTGCCGCCATTGGTTCACCTTGACTACCAGTACATAAAATAACCACTTTATTAGCTGGTAGGCGGTTTAGTTGAGATGCATCTATGAATGTATCCTTCGGACAGCGAATATAACCGAGGTTTTGTCCAATCTCAATAGCTGCTTCCATACTTCGACCAAATACAGCCACTTTACGATTGTTTTCAACAGCTGCTTCAATAACTTGTTGTAGACGATGGATATTTGATGCAAAGGTTGCGAAGATGATACGACCTTCTACTTTGCGGAAAATATCTTGAATACTATCACCAACGCGGCGCTCAGACATTGTAAAGTTTGGAACTTCACTGTTTGTGCTGTCAGATAAGAGACAAAGTACACCGTCTTTTCCGATTTCAGCCATTTTTGTTAAGTCTGCAGGTTCACCGACTGGGGTAAAATCAAATTTGAAATCACCAGTATGAACAACTTGTCCTTGAGGTGTTTTCACAACAACTCCGTATGAATCTGGGATACTGTGAGTTGTACGGAAGAAGGAAACAGATGTCTTTTTAAATTTGATAACATCATCTTCTTGAATTTCATAAAGTTTCGCTTTACGAAGTAATCCGTGCTCTTCTAATTTGTTTTTAATTAGGGCAATTGCTAATTTACCGCCGTAAATTGGAATGTTCACTTGACGTAATAGGTAAGGAATTCCACCGATATGATCTTCGTGACCATGTGTAATGAATAAACCTTTAATTTTATCTTCGTTTCGCACAAAATAAGTGTAATCTGGTATTACATAATCGATTCCGAGGAGTTCGTCTTCTGGGAATTTAATTCCAGCGTCAATTATAATAATTTCATCTTGAAATTGAACAGCGTATGTATTTTTGCCGATTTCACCAAGTCCACCTAAAGCAAAAACAGCAGCCTGATCATTTTTTAGGAATTTCATATGATTATACGTTCGCCGCTAATGTTAAATCAGCGTTTTGTTTTTCATATTCAAGATGGGCACCAGTAACAGACTGAACGAACTCGATATTATATGCGAACTTTTGTAATCTTTTACGAACATCCTTTTCAGACGTAGCCTCTAAATATAAAACTTTTGTATTTTCACGTACTGGAACCTCAGTCATTTTTTCTTGATAAAATACTTTAAAAATCATTTGGAAAACCTCTCCTTGTCTATGTTTTGCATTATCTGTTACTTATTATAAAGCAAACAGTCACGATTTTCATGTTTTTTCGAATGAGAATGAAGAAAAAGCCCGAAATGGGCACAATTTAAGCGATTGTCTTTTTACGGACTAGATCGTTTAAATAACGCTTGAGCTTTTTCTTCAGCTTCTTCAGCATGATTACTCCTTCCTTTCCTTATTTTAAACATGCATATTACTAGTGAAAACTCCGTCTCTGATATAAGAAAGAGAACAAAGGTGAATCTTGGTCCTTTCTCATGCAGGGAAAGTTATTCTATAGTAACGATTAGTAGCCGTTAGTTATAGGTTTAGTATGAGAAAGAATGGAAAAGAAAATTCATACGAACAAGGATCCACATTTTTTACTAATATATATATGCAGGTTTCATAAATAAGGTCAGAAAGTGAACGCTTTCTTCACAGATGTTTAATATGTTATACTTTTTTTTAGAATTTGAAAAGCGATAATCAAAATAGGAATATAGAGTGCCAGAAAGGGTTTTGATTAATGAATGATAAAATTGTCTTTTTTGATATTGATGGAACATTATTAGATCATGATAAAAAAATTCCGCAATCTACACGAGATGCAGTAAGACACTTACAAGAAAAAGGTGTGCATGTAGCCATTGCGACAGGGCGTGCACCATTTATGTTTGAAGATATTCGTAAGGAACTCAATATACATAATTATGTTAGTTTTAATGGTCAGTATGTTGTATTTGAAGATGAGGTAATATTTAATAACCCGTTACATTCAGCAACGCTACATAAGTTTACTCAGTTTGCAAAACAAGAAGGGTATCCACTTGTATATCTTGATCATCAAGATATGAGAGCATCATTGGAATATCATGATTATGTGAAAGAAGGCTTCGGAAGCTTAAACTTTGAGCATCCAGCATATGAACCTGATTTTTATGAGAAACGTAATATTTATCAAACACTTCTTTTCTGCGAAGTAAATGAAGAGGAAAAGTTTATTAATCAGTACCCAGATTTTCATTTTATTCGTTGGCATGCTTATTCAATGGATATTATTCCAAATGGTGGTTCTAAGGCGAAAGGGATTGAGAAATTCATTGAGAAATTAGGATTTAACCGTGAACAAGTGTATGCATTTGGGGATGGTTTAAATGATTTGGAAATGATTGAAGCAGTTGGGACAGGTATTGTGATGGGTAATGGTCATGAAGATTTGAAAAAACTTGCGAATCATGTGACAAAGGATGTTAGTGAAGATGGTATATACCATGGATTAAAATGGGCTGGATTGTTATAAGTGGATATGGAACCCATTTTATATAAAAAAGGCGGAAGATTAACTTCCGCCTTTTTTGGTGTGGGCTAATAATCAGAGTGGATAGTCCACACTGATTAAAGTTTCACTTTATTATTATCGCTCCAGAGGTTTCGAATCATCAGGAGCGGCAAATGGATTCTCTTTATTAATATGGTCGTAGAACATAACACCATTTAAATGGTCGATTTCATGCTGGAATACGATTGCTGGTAAACCTTTTAAACGTAATTTTACTTCTTCTCCGTTAATAGATGTTGCTTTCACTGTAATTCTTGTGTAACGAGGGACATAACCCGGTACTTCACGGTCTACAGATAGACAGCCTTCACCACTTTGTAAATATGTACGTTCAACAGAATGACTAATGATTTTTGGGTTAAATAATGCATGGCTATATAACGTACCGTTCGTATCAGTTACATGAACCGCAATCATTTTCTTTGAAATACCGATTTGCGGAGCCGCTAATCCGATTCCAGGGCGTAAACTATATTTTTCAGCCATTGCAGGATCTTGGCTATTTATTACAAATTCAATCATTTCTTTAAGGGTATTTGTATCTTCTTCACTCGCCGGTATGGATACCTCTTCTGCAACGTTTCGCAAAATAGGATCTCCTTCGCGAATGACATCATTCATTGTAAGCATATGTAATCTCTCCTTTCTTCTTTAGTCTACCAAAGGAGATGGAAAAAGTCATCGACAAGTAAGGGGGACGACTATGGAAATCGTTCTAATATAGATTAGTTATGTATGTGAGAAAAAGAAAAGACGGCAAAGCCGTCTGTTTCTTTCCATAGTTGTTTCATTTTACATTAGCGAATGCAAGCAGCACCAACGATAATTAAAAGAATAAACAACACAACGATTAAGGCAAAGCCGCGTCCAGACCCGCCACAAGAACCGCCATAACCGTAGGAAGGATATGAACAAGTTGGATAGCAATATGAGTATCCGTACATGAGATGACCTCCTTTATCATTTCCCGCTAATACTGCGGTTACTATAATGTATGGAGGGAAGAGTAGAAATGTATAGGTATTTACCTATAAAAGGAAGAAGAGTTTGTATATTTTTGTGGAGAAGAGAGAAAAACTAAAGAGAATTAAATTGTTTACATATTATTCTAAGAGAAAAAACAAGTTAAAAAGGGAATAATATAACAGCAGGTTAATGCTTACTAATACAGATGTGAAAAATAAAAACACGTTTGTGGAGAAGAAACCTGCAGATTATTTATAAAAAAACGTATTCAAAGTAATTGACATCGCAATTAGAATAGTTGTAAACTAAAAAACGTGATCAAGATTGTATTAATATGTTTTTGAAAAAACATTAGTACAGATTGTTAGGTACACAAAATTATTCTCAACCGACAGATAAATTTGTTGGTTTACATTGTTTCGTTTTCAGTTTAGCTAATAGCTGGTGAAAGCGTTTCAGAATATGGTTCAAGAGAGGAAGAGGTGAACGGAATGGGTACTAAAACAAAAAAGACCCTATTTAATGTTGATGAGCAAATGAAAGCTATCGCAGCTCAATTTGAAACATTACAAATTTTAAATGAAAAAGGCGAAGTTGTGAATGAAGCAGCTATGCCTGAATTATCTGATGATCAATTAAAAGAGTTAATGCGCCGTATGGTGTATACTCGCGTACTAGATCAACGTTCTATTTCTTTAAACCGTCAAGGACGTTTAGGTTTCTACGCACCAACAGCTGGACAAGAGGCTTCTCAGTTAGCAAGTCATTTCGCACTTGAAGCAGAAGACTTCATCTTACCAGGATATCGTGATGTGCCACAATTAGTATGGCACGGCTTACCATTATACCAAGCATTCTTATTCTCTCGTGGACATTTCATGGGTAACCAAATGCCTGAGAATGTAAATGCACTTGCTCCACAAATCATTATCGGTGCGCAAATCATCCAAACTGCTGGTGTTGCGTTAGGTATGAAACTACGTGGCAAAAAATCTGTTGCAATTACTTACACTGGTGACGGTGGTGCTTCACAAGGTGACTTCTACGAAGGTATGAACTTTGCGGGTGCATTCAAAGCTCCAGCAATCTTCGTTGTACAAAACAACCGTTATGCGATCTCTACTCCAGTAGAAAAGCAATCTGCAGCTAAAACTGTAGCTCAAAAAGCAGTAGCAGCAGGTATTTACGGAATTCAAGTAGACGGTATGGATCCATTAGCTGTATACGCAGCAACTGCTTTCGCTCGTGAGCGCGCAGTAAACGGCGAAGGCCCTACTTTAATCGAGACTTTAACATTCCGTTACGGTCCACATACAATGGCTGGTGATGACCCAACTCGTTACCGTACAAAAGATATCGAAAACGAATGGGAACAAAAAGATCCAATCGTACGTTTCCGTGCTTTCTTAGAAAACAAAGGCCTATGGTCTCAAGAAGTTGAAGAGAAAGTAATCGAAGAAGCAAAAGAAGATATCAAACAAGCAATTGCTAAGGCTGACCAAGCTCCAAAACAAAAAGTTACTGATTTAATGGAAATCATGTACGAAAAAATGCCTTACAACTTAGCTGAACAATATGAAATTTACAAAGAAAAGGAGTCGAAGTAAGCCATGGCTCAAATGACAATGATTCAAGCAATCACTGATGCTTTACGCGTTGAAATGAAAAATGACCCTAACGTACTTGTGTTTGGTGAAGACGTTGGTGTAAACGGCGGAGTATTCCGTGCTACTGAAGGTTTACAAGCTGAATTCGGTGAAGATCGTGTAATGGATACTCCACTTGCAGAGTCTGGTATTGGTGGACTTGCAGTTGGACTTGCACTTGAAGGATTCCGTCCAGTTCCAGAAATCCAATTCTTCGGTTTCGTTTATGAAGTAATGGATTCAATTTCTGGTCAATTAGCTCGTATGCGTTACCGTTCAGGTGGACGTTGGACTGCTCCAGTAACAGTTCGTTCTCCATTCGGTGGTGGTGTTCATACTCCTGAACTACATGCTGATAGCTTAGAAGGATTAGTGGCTCAACAACCTGGTCTAAAAGTTGTTATCCCATCTACTCCATACGATGCAAAAGGTCTTTTAATCTCTGCGATTCGTGACAACGATCCAGTTATCTACTTAGAGCATATGAAATTGTACCGTTCATTCCGTCAAGATGTACCAGAAGGCGAATACACAATTGATTTAGGTAAAGCTGATATCAAACGTGAAGGTACAGATGTATCTGTTATCGCTTACGGTGCTATGGTTCACGCTGCATTAAAAGCTGCTGAAGAACTTGAAAAAGAAGGTATCTCTTTAGAGGTTGTTGACTTACGTACAGTTCAACCATTAGATATCGAAACAATCATCGCATCTGTTGAAAAAACAGGCCGCGTAGTTGTAGTTCAAGAAGCTCAAAAACAAGCTGGTATTGCAGCTAACGTTGTAGCGGAAATTAACGACCGTGCAATCTTAAACTTAGAAGCTCCAGTTGTACGTGTTGCAGCTGCTGATACAGTATTCCCATTCTCTCAAGCTGAGAGCGTATGGTTACCAAACCACAAAGATATTGTTGAAGCTGTTAACAAAGTAATGAACTTCTAATTTTTTACTTACTCATGTGCAAAAGAAATCAGCGCATGCTGATTTCTTTTGCCATATTCCATAATAATGAAATGAATCAGGGGGCTGAATTCCGTGGCATTTGAATTTAAACTACCAGATATCGGTGAAGGTATCCACGAAGGTGAAATCGTAAAATGGTTTATTAAACCAGGCGATGAAGTAAATGAAGACGACGTACTTCTTGAAGTACAAAATGATAAAGCAGTAGTAGAAATCCCTTCTCCTGTTAAAGGTAAAGTACTTGAAGTACTTGTAGAAGAAGGAACAGTTGCAATTGTAGGAGATACATTAATTAAATTTGATGCTCCTGGATACGAAAACCTTAAATTTAAAGGTGACGATCATGATGCAGCTCCAAAAGCTGAAGAAGCAGCAGTAGAAGCTCCAGCAGCGGAAGCTACTCCAGCAGCAACTGCAGAAGTAGTAAATGAGCGCGTAATCGCTATGCCATCTGTTCGTAAATATGCTCGTGAAAAAGGTGTAGACATTCATAAAGTAGCTGGTTCTGGTAAGAATGGCCGCGTTGTGAAAGCTGACATCGATGCATTTGCAAATGGTGGACAAACAGTAGCAGCAACTGAGGCTCCAGCAGCAGTAGAAGCTACTCCAGCAGCAGCGAAAGAAGCAGCACCAAAAGCACAACCAATCCCAGCTGGTGAATATCCAGAAACTCGTGAGAAAATGAGTGGTATCCGTAAAGCGATTGCGAAAGCAATGGTTAACTCTAAGCACACAGCTCCTCACGTAACATTAATGGATGAAGTTGATGTAACTGAGCTTGTTGCTCACCGTAAGAAGTTCAAAGCTGTTGCAGCTGACAAAGGTATTAAATTAACTTACCTTCCATACGTTGTTAAAGCTTTAACATCTGCATTACGTGAATTCCCAATGTTGAACACTGCTTTAGACGATGCTTCTCAAGAAATCGTTCACAAACATTACTTCAACATCGGTATCGCAGCTGATACAGACAAAGGTCTATTAGTACCAGTTGTTAAAGATACAGATCGTAAATCAATCTTCACAATTTCTAACGAGATCAACGATCTTGCTGGTAAAGCACGTGATGGTCGTTTAGCTCCAGCTGAAATGAAAGGTGCTTCTTGCACAATTACAAACATTGGTTCTGCAGGTGGACAATGGTTCACTCCAGTTATCAATCACCCAGAAGTAGCAATCCTTGGTATCGGCCGTATCGCTGAGAAACCAGTTGTGAAAAATGGTGAGATTGTAGCAGCTCCAGTATTAGCATTATCTCTAAGCTTTGACCATCGTTTAATTGACGGCGCAACTGCTCAAAAAGCATTAAACCAAATTAAACGTCTATTGAATGACCCACAATTATTAGTAATGGAGGCGTAATAACAATGGTAGTAGGAGATTTCCCAATTGAATTAGATACAGTCGTTGTTGGTGCAGGTCCTGGTGGATACGTTGCGGCAATTCGTGCAGCACAATTAGGTCAAAAGGTAGCAATCATTGAAAAAGCTAACCTTGGTGGCGTATGCTTAAACGTTGGATGTATTCCTTCAAAAGCGTTAATCAATGCAGGTCATCGTTATGAGAATGCAATGCATTCTGATGACATGGGTATCACTGCAGAAAACGTAAAAGTTGACTTTACAAAAGTTCAAGAATGGAAAAACGGCGTAGTTAAGAAATTAACTGGCGGTGTTGAAGGCCTTCTTAAAGGTAACAAAGTTGAAATCATTCGCGGTGAAGCTTACTTCGTAGATGCTAACACATTACGCGTAATGACTGAAGAAGCAGCTCAAACTTATACGTTTAAAAATGCTGTTCTTGCAACTGGTTCTACACCAATCGAAATTCCTGGATTCAAATACTCTAAACGTGTTATCAACTCTACAGGCGCTCTAAGCTTACCTGAAATTCCTAAAAAACTTGTTGTAATCGGCGGCGGTTACATCGGTATGGAATTAGGTACTGCATATGCTAACTTCGGTACAGAAGTTACTGTAGTAGAAGCTGGCGACGAAATCTTAGCTGGTTTCGAAAAATCAATGAGCTCTGTTGTTAAACGTGCCCTTCAGAAAAAAGGCAACGTAAATATCCATACAAAAGCTATGGCTAAAGGCGTTGAAGAAACTGAAACTGGCGTAACAGTTAGCTTCGAAGTTAACGGCGAAGTGAAAACTGTAGAAGCAGATTACGTATTAGTAACTGTAGGTCGTCGTCCAAACACTCAAGAAATCGGTCTTGAGCAAGTTGGAGTTAAAATGACTGACCGCGGCATCATCGAAATCGATGAGCAATGCCGTACAAACGTATCAAACATCTATGCAATCGGTGATATCGTTCCTGGACCACCATTAGCTCACAAAGCTTCTTACGAAGGTAAAGTAGCTGTTGAAGCAATTAGTGGCCATGCATCAGCAATCGATTACATCGGAATTCCAGCAGTATGTTTCACTGATCCAGAATTAGCATCTGTTGGTTACACTAAGAAAGAAGCAGAAGCAGCAGGAATGACTGTAGCTGTATCTAAGTTCCCATTCGCTGCAAACGGTCGTGCATTATCATTAAACAGCACTGACGGTTTCTTACAACTTGTAACACGTAAAGAAGATGGTCTTCTTGTAGGTGCTCAAGTTGCAGGTGCAGGCGCTTCTGATATTATTTCTGAGATTGGTTTAGCTATCGAAGCTGGTATGACAGCAGAAGATATCGCTCAAACAATCCACGCTCACCCAACATTAGGTGAGATCACAATGGAAGCAGCTGAAGTTGCTCTTGGAATGCCAATTCACATTGTAAAATAACAAAAAACGCCTCCTAATTTTAGGAGGCGTTTTTTTCTATGCTGTACAAATAAAAACAAGAGGTGAATCTTTTTGATTCACCTCTTGTTTGTTATTCTTTATTTTCAAATTGATACATTTCTTTATTTGTACTAGTGTCATTATAAAGGAATAAGACGATATCAGCATTTAGTTTTTTTAAATCCTCTTTTACATTTTTACTTGCCCCAAATCGTGGGTCGATAAATGTCGTTTGTTCAAACTCTTGTGCAAATAAAGGATAAGCTGCATCAACATAAGAATCTTTAATAATGACAGCATGTAGTTTATTTTTCGCATTTGGATTTAAGATATTAATCTGTGCATAGTCTGTTTGATAAACGGATGAATACTCTGGTGAAAACTTATTTTTATCAACTGCAAAGAATTCCTTCATCGGTATTTTAATGCTCTCTTCTGATTTTGGACCAAGATAGACCGTATAATTATCCCACACATTTGGATTTTGTTTAAATTGTACATATGGGATTGTTTCAGGTGTTTTTATTAAATTATATAGTTGTTTGTTCCAACTACCGATAAATTGTCCATTTGGTTCTTCTAAAGTTGTTTTATAATCATCTCGATTAACAGCATTGCCAGTAAATACTTTAGAATGGTTAGCAATGTAATTCATTGTTTGTTCGTATGCATAAAATGCACCTTTCATATTCCAATGGTGATCCGTTTTAAAGTATAGCTCTTCTAATTGTTCGTGAGTAAATTCTTTTTGAAAAGCAGGAAGAACATCAATAACAGGGAAATTTATTTTCTGTAACTCTTGTACAAAATAATCACGATGTTTTTGATCATACCCACGATTTACATATGGCGGGTATTTATACGAAAGTGCCGTTAGTTTACTTGGAGCTAACAAGAAATAAAATTCTGTTTTTGGAAATTGAGTTTTTAGGTTTTCTAATTCATTAACAGATTGCTTAATTTGATCACGCATATCTATTTTTGTCGGTGCAGATAAAATGAAACCGTCATCTGCAACGTAATTGTTATTTACAAAAGTTCGATTGAATTTCAATTGTAACTTTGTATATGTTTCAATAAATCTGTCGCGTGCTGCGATATGATCTGTAAAGTGTAACTCAGTATCTTTAAAATATTTTCCGGATTTTATAGTATCTATAGTTAGGACTGGGTTCAAAGCTAATTCTCTGTTTTCAAAATCAGAAAAACTTTTTTTGTCCCAATATATTATTTTACCGGTCCATATACACATTCCAAAAATAATAGCGAGAAATCCTGCAATTAATATACGATTAGTGAAATTTTTCATAGTTAGCCCTCCTTTAGAAGCGGAAGTAAATAAATGGATTGTAAGTTGCATTCGTTAAGTACATCATAGTTATGATTAATACACTCAAGTAATAAAGTGGAGATAAAATAACGACCTTTTTATTTGCTAATACAGTCTTGATCCAAGAGAAAATTGGAGCTGACGTAATAATTGCAAGTATAAAGATTCCCCAATAATTCATCACATAGAAATAACTAGTAATGTCAGTCAATGATCCATTTAATCCGAACATTGCTTGTAAAAATTTAGAACAGTAGCTAAAGTTATCAGCGCGGAAGAACACCCAACCAATAATCACTAAAAACAAGACGTATACGTGTTGAATTGGCCACCATAATTTTTGTAATATTTTTTCGAAACCAGCCTTTTCTAAAGCAATTAAACATCCGTAATAAATACCCCAAATCATAAATGTCCAACTAGCCCCATGCCAAAAACCTGTTAGTGCCCATACTATAAAGAGGTTACGATAAATTTTCCAGCCAGATACTCGGTTTCCACCTAGTGGGATATAGACGTAATCACGGAACCATGAGCCAAGGGAAATATGCCAGCGACGCCAAAATTCAGAAATTGATTTTGAAATGTATGGGTAATTGAAATTTTCCAAAAAATCAAACCCGAACATTTTTCCTAATCCAATGGCCATATCACTGTAACCTGAAAAATCGAAATAAATTTGTAATGTATAAGCGATCGCACCAATCCAAGCAGTAGATACGCTCATTGTTGCTGGATCCATTGCAAATATTTCATCGGCAATAGCTCCTAGTTGATTCGCAATCAAAACTTTTTTTCCTAATCCAATGATAAAACGGCGAATACCTTCTGAAAACTTATCAGCATTAACTGTTCTAACATGTAATTGATGAGCAATTGTGTTATATCGAACGATTGGTCCCGCAACTAATTGAGGGAAAATAGTAAAATAAAGCGCCAAATCAAACAAATTTCGCTGAGCCTCTACTTTTCTTTTATAAATATCAATAATATAACTCATTGCATGGAAAGTGAAAAAAGAAATCCCGATTGGTAATGGGATTTTTTCGAGTACGATGTTTGTATGAAAAATCCCGTTAATATTATCGACTAAAAAGTTAGCATATTTAAAATATCCAAGTATAGCAGTATTGATAATAATTGCTAAAGTAAGAATGAATTTTCTATTTGCGTCAGATAGTCGGTCTTTATTAAGCCAAATGCCAAACCAATAGTTTATGAAGATAGAAAAAAGCATAAGGAAGACATATATGGGCTCTCCCCATGCATAAAATAATAAACTAAATAATAAAAGAACGATGTTTTGTAATTCTTTACGTACGGAATAGTACACTAAAAGAATCGCAGGTAAAAAAAGACATAAAAAAAAGAGATTACTAAATACCATATATCATGATTCCTTTCTATAGTTAAGTGAAAATGATTATACCATGTTACTAATAAAATATTCTATTTTATTAGTAACTAAAGAGAATATAACGTAAAAATAAGGGAGTATTTGCATATAAATAATGAAGGAATTACATAAATGGTAGAAGGTAAATCATAGAGTAAGTAATAGTATAAAATGCTGAGAGGGATAGATTACACAATATAATAGAAGAAATAGGAGGTAACGCTATGAAAACTACGCTGGTTTCATTTTTACATTTAGTTTTATGGAGTGGATTTTCAGCAGTGTTATTATTGTCAAGTCGTGATAAAATTCATTATAAAATTTTTCTTTTTCTTATATTTTTTTACTTAGCGTATATCATAGCGTATGTCATACTAAGTGCAAGGAGAAAAGCAATGCTTCTTACTTGCACAAATAGTATGATTTTTCTAATCGTTTATTTTTGTTTTTAAATTAACGTTTATAGAAATACATTGTTCTTCCATTAAATAGTTGTAACTCTCCTTCTAACTTCTTCGCTAGAAAACGACTAAATTCATTTGCTTTTCCTTTATCACCAAATGTTGCTGTAGTAGGTAAAGAAATTTGAATGAAAGATTGTTCCTTTTCTATTCCAATCCCCACATAAATAGAATCATATCGATCGTGACTCGATTGGAGTTTTAATGTTGTCGTAGATGTATCTAATATTTCATAGGGAAAAGCTGTATTTGTGTAATCATAATTAATTTGATCACCAGTCTTGGAAGTGACGGTTTTATAGTTGTGAAAAAGGTGTTTTACATCCTCTATTGAAACAGATTGTTGATTGGAATTAGGTACAAGCGTAATAAAAGCATGTTGCATATAAGTTCCCCCTAAATTAGTAGAATAATATAATTTTACATCCCACTGAATTTTTTGACAATTAAAAGGAGTATTACTTTTTTTGTTTAATATAGTATTAAGTAGGAAAGGTGATGTAGAAAGGTGGAAACCGATGTTTGAAAAATTGTATGATGAGCATGAAAGTGTGAAGGTACGATTTTTAGGGTTTATGACACATGATACGCGTTATGATTTTGGGGTTATTTATACAAATATGTTTTTTGGAAAGCCACTTATTGTTTGCATGCAAACGGGAAGGTCTACTCTGCTTGGACAAGACGATGTAGAGAATGTTCAATATATGCAGGAAATTTTTAAGTTAGGATCGGAAGAAGAAGCAGCGGAGTTAGCTCAGTTTTTTAAATTTCTTGTTCCGTCTACTTCACTGCATGCAGAATATGAAGAATAATTAATGTGAAACAGTCGTACGTATGGATATGGCTGTTTTTTTGTATGAATATCGTATACTAATTGAAATTAAAAATATTTAATGTGTTATACTAAAAACCTATTGACGTAAAAAGTATAACATATTAAAATAAAGACAGAAAGTTAAGCGGTTACAAAAGTTTTTGGGATTATAAACTTAGGGGGAAATGAAAAATGGGAACAATCGTATGTCAAGATTGTGAAGGTACAATTGCACACTTCGAGGATGAGAAAGTAACGGTACTTTACGGGAAATGTGGATCTTGCGGATGTGATCACACAGAGCATACAAAAGCCCAATAATTGATAGAACATGGACAGCTAAAAGTTTTTAGGACCATAAACTTAGGGGGAAATGAAAAATGGGAACAATCGTATGCCAAGTATGCGAAGGAACAATCGGACATTTTGAAGATGAAAAAACGACAGTACTTTACGGAAAATGTGGTACAAATTGTGACTGTGCTAGTAGAGATAATGCGAAAGCTTAATGATAAATAAGTAGATCACTATTAAAACTCAGGGGGAAATGAAAATGGGAACAATCGTATGCCAAGTATGTGAAGGAACAATTGCACATTTTGAAGATGAAAAGTCAACGGTATTATATGGGAAATGTGGATCTCATTGCGAATGTGACCATAAAGAACATACAAAAGCTTAATAACAAGAAAAAAGCGCCTACATGTGTAGGCGCTTTTTTTAATAAATTGTAGTTGTATGGCCAACTGTTGCAACGATTGCATCATCTCTAATCGGAATAAACCCTATGGCTGTTTGTGGTGTGTTTGGAGAAGCGTAGTGGCTCATGATGCGGCTATCAATACGAGTAATCGTATCGGTCAAAAAAGCTGAAATAAAAGCATAAGGGACTCGTCGTTCATTTAATGAGTAGATAATTTCCTCTTTTGTTTTTACACCTACTCCATGTCCGTAAAAAAAGAAATTCCCTAGATAGATTGTATTTTCACCTTGCCACTCGATCGTAGCTGGATTCACTTGGGGATTTTTAAAGTAAACGAGATCACCTGGAACAAGATCGCCACCTGTTTTTGTTATGAGTTTTAAATCTTGATCGTAGTCCCATGTATAAAGTAAAAGGTTTGCAAATAGACGGTTGAAAGTTTCTTCCTCATACAAGGATAGTAAAGCCTTGTAAAAAATAATTATCATAGCGGTAGCACATTCAGTCCCATATAGTTTTCCATTTTTAAAAATATCTTGTATGGCAATAGAAGGTGATATGTTTGGAAGGAGCTGGAACCCACCTAGTGATGTTCTTTTCCAGTATTGTGGGTTGCAAAAGGATTGTTGAAACGTACGAAACTGAAATCCACTCTGAAACAGTTCTAATGCAGAAGTAATAATATTTACTCGCAAATTTAGATCAAAGCTGAGTTCATCAGCTGTTCGGAAGGAATAAACTTCTTGATTTCCCGCCATTATGGATAAAATTTGTTGCTTCTCAGCTGCAAATGGCTCATATTCATTTGTGATATAAGGGTGTACAATAGAACGGCCTATCACAATCATAATGGTATCCCCACCTATACGTTACATTCTGTAGTATCGTATGAAAAAAAGAAAAAAAGGTGAAAGAAAAGCCTATCAACTGATAGGCTTGTACTCTTTAATAACACGTAATGTTTGTAATGTCATATCTTCAGGACCTTGTACAGGTAAACCTGCTTCTAAATTTTTACGAATATACTCTAAATTATCTTGTGTAATAATTTCCCCCGGAGTAAAGATTGGAATCCCTGGTGGATAAACCATAACGAAATCAGCTATAATACGACCTGCTGCATTTTCAAATGGAATGACTTCTGTTTCCGAATAAAAAGCATCTCGAGGAGAAAGTGCTAGCACCGGTATTTCTGGAATTTCTACTTGTACTTGAACACCTTTATCTGCCCTATTTCTAAACGTTGCTGCTAAATCTTGTAATGCTACAATAAGTGTATTTGTCTCACTTTCTGTATCTCCTAAAGTGATAAGACATAGTATGTTGTATAAATCCGAGAGTTCTACTTCAATGTTATAGTGCTCTCTAAGCCATACTTCAGCTTGATGGCCGGTAATACCTAAATCTTTCACAGATACAATTATCTTTGTAGGATCATAGTTAAAAGTAGCGTCTGTACCTAACATTTCTTTTCCAGGACAGTAAAGATGCTCAATAGCATTTATAGCATCACGAACATGTTCAGCTAATTGTATTGTTTGTTCAATGAGCACTGTTCCTTCTGTAGCAAGGCGTTTTCTAGCAACATCAAGAGATGCTAATAAGATGTAAGAAGTTGATGTAGTCGTAAGCATGCTAATAATAGATTGGACATGTTTTACGTTCACAAGGCCTTCTTTCACATTCAGAATAGAACTTTGAGTTAAAGATCCTCCTAATTTGTGTACACTTGTTGCTGCCATATCTGCACCAGCTTGCATCGCTGACATCGGCAATTCATCGTGAAAATGAATATGAACACCATGAGCCTCATCGACTAGTACAGGGATATCGTAAGAATGTGCTAATTGTACAATCTGTTCTAAGTCTGCAGCAAAGCCAAAGTATGTTGGGTTAATAACAAGTAAGCCCTTCGCATCTGGGTGTTCTTCAAGTGCCTTTTTGACAGATTGAATTGTGATTCCATGAGAAATACCGAGTTTTGGATCGATTTCAGGATGCATGAATATAGGTTTTGCACCTGAAAAAATAATAGCTGACATTACTGATTTATGCACGTTTCTTGGTACTAGGATTTTGTCACCAGGACCGCAAACGCTCATCACCATTGTCATAATAGCGCCACTTGTACCTTGAACAGAAAAGAAAGTATGATCTGCACCAAATGCAGCAGCGGCTAAATTTTGTGCTTCTTTAATCATACCCTTTGGATGATGTAAATCATCGAGTGGCGCAATATTAATTAAATCAATTGCTAATGCGTTATGCCCAATAAATTCGCGAAATATAGGATCCATGCCCTGTCCTTTTTTATGACCAGGAATATGGAATTGAATTGGATTTCGCTTACTGTGCTCAACTAAAGCGGTAAACAATGGTGTTTCGTATTGGGACAATCTATACACCCCTTCTTCTTCATAATATTTAGTATAACTTGTTTTATATAATCTTGTTCTAAAAAAGTTAAGTTCTTTTTAGAATGAGACTTGTTTTTCTGCCATTCACAAAAGCGTTTTTGAGATGGTAGGTTCACTTTATTTTCTATAAAACAAAAGCATTATATCACCAATAATTATAGATGTATAGAAAAAAATGTTTTTAAGGTGAGTATGTTTAATAGTTAAAGTTCAACTAATTAATAGAGGAAGACAATTCCATCAAAATGAATAAATAGTGTATAATGCAAAGTGTCTATAGTGGAGAGGGAAAAAATTCTTTAAGATAGCATAATGAAACAATAAGAAATGATAAATGAGGTGCAAAATGGAATATCAATATCCGTTAGATTATAATTGGTCAAATGAGGAAATGGTTACAATTGTGAAGTTTTATGAAGCAATAGAGAAAGTATATGAAAAAGGAATTAAACGAGAAGAATTAATGGGGCTATATCGTCGTTTTAAAGAGATTGTTCCATCAAAAGCAGAAGAAAAGAAAATTGATAAAGAGTTTCAAGAAGTAAGTGGATATTCTATATACCGTGCCATTCAAAAGGCCAAAGAAGTAGAAGAACAAAAGTTAGTGAAAATATAAAAAATATTTTGAAAAATAAAAACTGAAGTGATATAATGTGATAACAACTAAAAACGGACAATATAAATTGTCCGTTTTCTACTATCGATTACAAAGTGCATATAAGGGAAGGAGTGATTGCATCGTAGATTCAATCTTAGCAAGGAATTGTTCGTTGGTCATTGCTGAAAACTCCTCTGGTGATATATGAATACCAACTAATAATTCTGCTTTTTTCACAGTAGCTAAACGTTCAATCATCTTTTGTAAGTCTTCTGTTCCAAGTGTTTTATGTAATTTTACACTTGGTTTAGTATGGTCAATGGACCAAACGAAGTCATTTGGAATATTTGTTTTTAAATCATTTAAATGTTCTAAGAAGGCGTGAGCCGTCTCCACTTTTTGTGGACACTCATAAATTAAACCAAAGTATATGAAGGCATGGGTACCCCATAACCCAATTTGGAAGTGTGGTAGCATTTTATATCCGCGTTTATTTGTTGAAAAAGCAACCCAAGTATCGTTTGGTGGATTGACTTTGCGGCGTGCATGTTTTGCTACATGATAGAAAAAGTTTTCATCAGTTTGCTTGGATAAATACTCTGCAAACTGTTCCCCTAAAGCTTCTAGCTTAGGATGAATATTCGTTTTAATTGCACTCATTCGTTCTTCGAGACCATCAACTGTAAATACTTCAAAATCAGTTGATTTGAATGTTTGTAGTGTCATGATTGTTCCTCCAACTCCTATTTTGCTTTTATTTTAGCATAGCTTGTACTATTCATAAAAAAAACAGCACAAAAAAATTTAAATAAAAAAATATAATTTTGTTGCATAGATGATTTATCCAACATAGTATAGTATAAAACAAAAAATCAGAAAATTGAATTAATTCTAGTCCGAGGGCAAACGAATATTGGGAGGAGGCAAATAATATGAGACAGGTGATTAATGCGTTAAAGAGAACAGATGCTGAAAAGAGAATTCCGGTGCTACGTTTGGAGCTAGATTATGAATTAGCAACTTTATATGATGCGATGATGGAAGACGATAAACAGAAAAAAGAAGAGTGTGTACAAAAGTTAGAAGTGTTAAGACTTGAAATGATTCGTTTAGAAGCGTAATAATAGTATATGTATAAAAAATTAGTTGGTGCGAACCTTATAAAGGGTTCGTTTTTTCTGTGAACAGTAAAGATCGGAGTGTTTAAACATGCACGAGGTATGGAAAGACATCGATACACACGCGAAACAATGGATTCGAGACGCAGGAGAGCGTTTAATGGTAACAATGAAAAAAGCACTTATTATAGAAACAAAATCAAATGCAGCGGATTTAGTAACGAATATGGACAGAGAAACGGAGCAGTTTTTAATTGGGAAAATTAAAGAAACATACCCGGACCATTATATTTTAGGCGAAGAAGGTTACGGAGATGAGGTTACTTCATCTGATGGGGTTGTTTGGTTAATTGATCCAATTGATGGCACGATGAACTTTGTTCATCAAAAAAGAAATTTCGCAATTTCAATTGGAATTTATGAGAACGGTATCGGAAGAATTGGTCTTATTTATGATCCAGTTCATGATGAATTATATCATGCTGTAAAGGGGGAAGGGGCTTTTTGTAATGATGTATCTATTCCGATGCTGGAAGAAGGGACAGTAGAGCAAGGGATTATTGCTCTAAATGCAATATGGCTTACCGACAACCCGTTGCTTAATATGGAAAAAATGATGATGCTTGTTAAGAAAGCGAGAGGCACTAGGTCATATGGTTGTGCAGCGTTAGAAATGGTATACGTTGCAACAGGAAGACTAGATGCATATGTAACACCGAGATTATCACCATGGGATTTTGCTGGGGGACAAATAATAGTAGAGGAAGTTGGAGGAAAGGTGACAACATTCTCCGGAAATCCACTTTCTATCGTAGAGAAGAGCAGTGTGTTAGTTGGAAAACCAAGGGTATATGAAGAAATATTACCATTCGTATCGCAATAACAAAAAAAGTAAGAGGCTATGAAAGAAGCTTCTTACTTTTTAACGTTATTGCGATTTACGCATTTTTCTTTTTGTTACAAAACCGTATCCAACTGTAACAAATGTGCCGATAATGCAAATAATAACACCGATGGGACTATTTTCAGCAATCATAATGCCGATACCAATTAAGAAAATCACACCGATAATTGCGGTTAATAAAAAGCGATATTGAATGTGTTCCATTTCTTCACCCTCCAATCTCATTTTACTTTCACAAAAGTAAGAATACAACTATATTTTCATTCTTGCTTTTATTTTGATTGCCATTGTATCCCCTTCGCTCTTATAATAGAGAAGGATTAAAAAGACATTAGGAGTTGGACATGTTGAAAAAACGACAAGATTTACGAAATATAGCAATTATTGCCCACGTTGACCATGGTAAAACAACACTTGTTGACCAGTTATTACGTCAAGCGGGGACGTTCCGTGCGAATGAACATATTGAAGAACGCGCAATGGACTCAAACGATCTAGAAAGAGAACGTGGTATTACAATCTTAGCGAAGAATACTGCGATTCACTATGAAGATAAAAGAATTAACATTTTAGATACACCTGGTCATGCTGACTTCGGTGGAGAAGTAGAACGTATCATGAAAATGGTTGATGGTGTTTTACTTGTTGTTGATGCATATGAAGGTTGTATGCCGCAAACACGATTTGTTTTAAAGAAAGCTCTTGAGCAAAACTTAACTCCAATCGTTGTTGTAAACAAAATTGACCGTGACTTCGCTCGCCCTGATGAAGTAGTTGATGAAGTAGTCGACTTATTCATCGAACTTGGTGCAAACGAAGATCAATTAGAGTTCCCAGTAGTATTTGCATCAGCAATGAACGGAACAGCAAGCTTAGATTCGAATCCAGCAAATCAAGAAGAGAATATGAAATCATTGTTTGACACAATTATTGAACATATTCCAGCACCAGTTGATAACAGTGATGAGCCACTTCAATTCCAAGTAGCACTTCTTGATTACAATGACTATGTTGGCCGTATCGGTGTTGGACGCGTATTCCGCGGTACAATGAAAGTAGGACAACAAGTTGCATTAATGAAGGTTGACGGAACTGTAAAACAATTCCGTGTAACGAAATTATTTGGTTACATTGGATTAAAACGTCAAGAAATTGAAGAAGCAAAAGCTGGAGATTTAGTAGCTGTTTCAGGTATGGAAGACATTAACGTAGGTGAAACGGTATGCCCAGTTGAGCATGAAGAGGCTTTACCACTATTACGTATTGATGAGCCAACACTACAAATGACATTCCTTGTAAATAACAGCCCATTTGCAGGTCGTGAAGGTAAATTTATTACATCTCGTAAAATTGAAGAGCGTCTTCGTTCACAATTAGAAACAGACGTAAGTTTACGTGTAGATAATACAGATTCTCCTGATGCATGGATCGTATCTGGACGTGGAGAATTACATTTATCTATCTTAATCGAAAACATGCGTCGTGAAGGTTATGAGTTACAAGTATCTAAGCCGGAAGTAATCATTAAAGAAGTTGATGGCGTAAGATGTGAGCCTGTAGAGCGTGTACAAATCGATGTACCTGAAGAGTACACTGGTTCTATTATGGAATCTATGGGTGCGCGTAAAGGTGAAATGTTAGATATGGTGAATAACGGAAACGGTCAAGTTCGCCTTACTTTCATGGTTCCAGCACGTGGTTTAATTGGTTACACTACAGAATTCCTAACATTAACTCGTGGTTACGGTATTTTAAACCACACATTCGACTCTTACCAACCAGTACACGCTGGGCAAGTTGGTGGACGTCGCCAAGGTGTTCTAGTTTCACTTGAAACAGGAAAAGCATCACAATACGGTATTATGCAAGTTGAAGATCGCGGTGTAATCTTCGTTGAACCAGGTACAGAAGTATATGCTGGTATGATTGTAGGAGAACATACACGTGAGAATGATTTAACAGTTAACGTTGTAAAAATGAAACAACAAACTAATATTCGTTCTGCGACGAAAGATCAAACTTCAACAATGAAAAAACCACGCTTAATGACTTTAGAAGAGTCATTAGAGTACTTAAACGAAGACGAATACTGTGAAGTAACTCCAGAATCAATTCGTTTACGTAAAAAGATTCTTGATAAGAGCGAGCGCGAAAGAGCTGCTAAGAAAAAGAAATCTGTAGAAGCGTAAAATAATAGAGCAGCTACCTTGAATAAAGGTAGCTGCTTTTTTTATTACGCTTATTTTTTGGAATATTTACTCTTTTTTTGTGGACAGTATTTTTTTCACGAGGTACTCTTGTATTAAGTACATAAAGAAAACTTATTTTTATTGCTAGGGGGGAAGAGTGTGTTAGAGAGGATGTCTTTTTTTGCTAAATTATGTAAGGTGGATGAAAATCCAGAGTTAGGGATGTGGTTGTTGTATGGAACGATTATCATATTAAGTGCACTTGTATACAATTTAGGATTTGCAAGGAAGCTATCGGTATTAAAAAATATAGTGATATATATATCTTTAGCAATTGGGTGCACGGTTTTAACTTTCTTTGCAGTTTTTTTACCTGTTGGAGAGGGGCTTGTTGTGGCGGCGATTGTACTTGGGATTTATAGGCTACGTTTACGTCAAGCGAAACAACAAAAAGTAGGATGAGAAGGGGGAGGTTTCATGCGTTCAGTACAAGATGCACTATATAATTGGTTAACAATTAAAACAGTTGCTGAAGCACGTCCGGATGATAGTGCTGCAGAAGAAACGTATTTATTATTTCAAAATATGATATATGAAGAATACAAATTAAGGAATGTAGAAGTTAAAAAGAACGAGGAAATGTATTTGATTACATACGAAATTAATGAGGAAAGAAAATCTGTGAGGTTTCCGTTAGAAGCTATTGACTGTTTTTTAGACCAGATGGATCGTGAACCCGAAAAATATAAATAAGTCCTTATCTATATGATTAAGGACTTATTTATATTTTACCAATCGTCTTCTACTTTTTTATCACGATATAGTCGAAAAGTACCACTTGCATGACGTTCCATCGTACGCTCTGCAATGCGTTCCGAACATTCCGTGCACATATATGTATGAATAGGGCGATTACGTAGTTTTTTTGCCATAGGATTTTCATCATCTAACATATCTTTTTTATCACAAATCATACACTTGACTCTCATTTCGTCACCTCAATACGAATTCTATCAGTATAAGTATATCATGGAAGCGTAATGTTTTTGAATAATAGCAGGAAAAAATAATATTTTCGCAATTCGAAAAATAAGTTATGATAAGGATATATTAAGTATATTTGGAGGTGGAAATATGGCGAATGTAGTAGAGCCTACATTAACAGACGATTTAGTACAAACGTTCCGTAAAGAATGTATAGTTATGGTAGCGACAACAGATTTTGAAAAACAAGTTCCTAACGTAAGTGCTATTTCTTGGGTGTATGCAGTGAGTGAAACTAGTATTCGATTTGCGGTAGATCAACGTTCACGTATTGTGGAAAATATAAGGCGCAATACAGGAGTAGTATTGACTATAATGGCGAATGAATCCGTATTTTCCATAAGTGGTGCAGGTGAAATTTTGACAGATAGAATGGAAGGCATTCCTCTAAAATTGACTGTAATAGAAGTAAATGTGCAAGAAGTGCGTGATGTTATGTTTTATGGAGCGAAACTCGCAATTGAACCAACATATGAAAAAACATACGATCTTCGGGCAGCAAAAAAGCTGGATAACCAAGTGTTGGTAGGAATGAAAGAATTATAAATGAGATGAAAAAAAACTTGTTCATGAACATTTGGAATCGATTATTGTGATTTAATGTTAATAATTATAATTAAAAGTAATATATTGAATAGAAATGAATAAAAAATAATAAAGAAAAGGTTTAATTGCTATGATTTTCGATTCTACCTCGTTTATACGGTACATATAATTATAACAATGGTTCGTCCATATTTTATGGATGAAACCCTTGTTCTACAAATTAAAAGTGGAGTCAGGGGGTAACAGGTTGGATAAAATTTATGTGTTAGATACGAATGTGCTTTTGCAGGATCCTTTATCTATTTTTTCATTTGAAACCAATGAAGTAGTGATTCCGGCAGTTGTATTAGAAGAGGTTGATTCGAAAAAACGTTATATGGACGAAGTAGGACGAAACGCTCGTTATGTATCCAAGTTAATAGACAAATTTCGTGAAATAGGAAAGCTGCATGAAAGTATTCCGTTAGAAAACGGCGGTACATTTCGTATTGAATTAAATCATCGTTCATTTGTTCAACTACAAGATATTTTTGTAGAAAAAACAAATGATAATCGAATTTTAGCTGTAGCAAAAAATCTATCTTTAGAAGAACAAGAAAAAGAGGACGGGAAGTCTGTTATTTTAGTAAGTAAAGACGTGCTCGTCAGGGTAAAAGCTGATGCAATTGGATTGAAGGCGGAAGATTATTTAAGCGATCGCGTAATTGAAGTAGATAATATATACTCAGGATTTTTAGAAGGATATATATCAAAAGAACAATTGGATTATTTTTATGAAAAAGGTGAATTACCTTTATCTGAAATTGCAAACCATCCTTTTTATCCAAATCAGTTTGTAGTAATGAAAGATGCACTAGGGGGTTCTAGTTCTGCACTTGGAATTGTGGATCACTTAGGTAAGAAGGTGAAGAAACTTATTTTTCACAATGAGCAAGTGTGGGGAATACGGCCACGAAACGTGCAGCAAATAATGGGATTAGAATTGTTGCTTCGCGAAGATATTCCACTTGTAACGTTAACCGGGAAAGCTGGTACAGGAAAAACGTTACTTGCATTAGCTTCGGGACTCATGCAAACGGAAGATTTAGGGTTATATAAAAAACTACTTGTTGCAAGGCCAATTGTTCCAGTCGGAAAAGATATTGGTTATTTACCAGGAGAAAAAGAAGAAAAATTAAGACCATGGATGCAGCCAATTTTTGATAATCTAGAGTATTTATTTAATACGAAAAAGCCAGGGGAATTAGATGCTATTTTAGCTGGAATGGGTTCGATTGAAGTAGAAGCGCTTACTTATATAAGGGGCAGAAGTATTCCAGACCAATTCATTATTATTGATGAGGCACAAAATTTAACGAAGCATGAAGTGAAGACGATATTAACAAGAGTAGGCGAAAAAAGTAAGATTGTATTAATGGGAGATCCTCAGCAAATTGATCATCCATATTTAGATGAATATAATAACGGTTTAACATACGTTGTGGAGAAATTTAAAGAGCAACGAATTAGTGGTCATGTGAAGTTTGTGAAAGGGGAGCGCTCTAATCTAGCTCAACTAGCAGCAGATTTATTATAAAAAGGAGTGAGCCTAGGCTCACTCCTTTTTATACACATTAAATAATTGTAAATTTACGGATGTTACGGATCGGATTTTGTCTGTTAGATCCATCATTGAAATATAGATGCACAGGTCCGTCCTCTTTTAATGGTTTTCCTTCTTTTGAAAAACCAAGAATGGCCTTGCTGGCCGTTTCTAATGGAAGTGTAATGGTAGTATCTACTGTTTCAATTTCAACTTGCATAGCGTCTTCTAGAATTTCAGCGTTAGTAAGGAAAGGATGAAATGGTATACCAAATGTTCCGGTAATCAGTTGCTCTTTTTTAAATTTCTTTACACTTTGTTGTATTGGTGGGAAAGCAGCTCCATCCCGGATTTCACGATCCCAATGTTCTGAAGTGTGTTTTAAATAAGTCTCCATTTCTGACGGTTCTTCTCTAGTTTCATCAAAGAAAGTTGTTAAATCTACTTTTCGGTCATCAAAAATCCAAACAGTTGGATCTATAGTAATTGGAAAACGAACTTTTCCGTTAATAAATAAAATTTCGCTCATTGTTGTTCCCCCATTTGTGTTATACTCCCACTTTTCAGTATAATAGTATTAGACACTGTTGTCACAAAAAATGTTTCTATTGCAATTTATTAAAACTATCGCTAATATTAATAGATAGGAGAGAGTAGGACGGAAACGGAGGGAATCAATTTGGCGTCTGAGACAGTATCAAATCATCAGGAAAAGGCACTAGCCCTTCTACGAGCGGATGCAGAGAAGATTTTAAGACTTATTAAGGTGCAAATGGACCATCTTACAATGCCGCAATGTCCATTATATGAAGAAGTGTTAGACACGCAGATGTTTGGACTATCCCGCGAGGTCGATTTTGCAGTTCGCCTTGGTCTTATTGCAGAAGAACAAGGGAAAGCAATGTTAGGTGAGCTCGAACGTGAGTTATCTGCACTTCATGAAGCATTTACAAACAAACAACAATAACGGGTTCAAATAAGGGGGCTCAAACTAAAATAGTTTGAGCTTTTTATTTGTATAATAAAGCAGGAAGAACCCTTATACATATGGAATACAACAATAATTAAATCGAAACAGAGAGAGGAAATGAAATGAAAAAAGTATGGAAATCGATGGATTATTCATTATTACTTCCTCTTGTTATCTTATGTGTGTTGGGAGTTATAATGGTATATAGTTCTAGTTCCATTGTTGCGATCTCGAGGCATAACTGGCCAGCAAATTACTTTTTTAAAAAACAATTACTTGCTCTAGCTATTGGAACAATACTGTTAGTGATTGTCCTTGTAATACCTTATAAAATTTGGAGAAAACGAATAATTTTGTCAGCGATGGGATTAGGGAGTCTTGTCTTACTAGCAGCAGCCTTAATTTTCGGTGAGAATGTAAATGGTGCAAAAGGGTGGATACTAGGTATACAACCGGCTGAGTTTGTAAAAATAGCAGTTATTATTATACTAGCAAACTTTTTTGCTAAGAAACAAGAGATGCAAACGCCTTTTTTACAAGGAATCATTCCACCACTAGCTGTTGTCGGTGGAGCAGTAGTAATCATTTTGCTTCAAAACGACTTAGGGACCGATATACTAATATGTGGAACTGTACTGATTATGTTCTTTTGTTCAGGAGTTAATGTTAATTTGTGGATAAAGAGATTCTTTTTAACGTCTATCATATGGATACCGGCGTTGTATTTTATTGGAAGTTACAAGTTAAGTCCATACCAAAAAGCTCGATTCTCAGTATTTCTTGATCCGTTTAACGACCCTCAAAATGATGGGTTTCAATTAGTAAATTCATTTATTGGAATTGCTTCTGGGGGGCTGAATGGTAGAGGGTTGGGGAATAGTGTGCAAAAGTATGGTTACTTACCAGAGCCGCAAACGGATTTTATTATGGCGATAATATCTGAAGAACTAGGCTTTATAGGTGTAGCTATCATTTTAATCTGTTTATTACTTATAATAATTCGTTCGTTTAGAGTGGCGCAAAAGTGTAAAGATCCATTTGGAAGTTTAATTGCGATTGGTATTGCGAGTTTACTGGGAATACAAACTTTTGTTAATGTCGGTGGTATGTCTGGATTAATACCGCTTACGGGAGTGCCTTTACCGTTTGTTAGTTATGGCGGGAGTTCGTTATTAGCTAATCTACTTGCGATGGGTATATTATTGAATATTGCTAGTCATGTAAAAAGAGAAGAGAAACAACAGAATGAGTTAATTAAGGAAAGAGAACAAGGTGGACCACATCTTGTAGTTGTAAAATAAAAAACACATTGTGCTTTAGAGCACGATGTGTTTTTTTCTTTTTTAATAAGTTTAAATATGATATATTATTTTTTTAATATGTTAAAAAATATATCACATTTAATTAAATGTGATATACAATTAAGTTGTTAGAAAAGTAAGAGGTATGCTATACTATTTTTGTGAAACAAATTGATCAGAAAACTTATCATTTGTTAAAAAATAAGGTATGATGGATAAAAATAAAGTGAAGCTTTCTAAGTATAATATAATGTGGAAAGTGAAGAACTTCACGCTCTTTAGGGTGTGTACATATTTTATCTCTAGAGTGGTAGGAAAGTAGAGGGGGAAAATCATGACAAAGCTGCAACGTATTCAAAAAGTATTGGTAGCTAACCGTGGAGAGATTGCAATTCGTGTGTTTCGAGCTTGTTCGGAACTTGGATTAAAAACAGTTGCAATCTATTCGAAAGAGGATAGTGGTTCTTATCATCGCTATAAAGCCGATGAGTCCTATTTAGTTGGGGAAGGAAAAAAGCCAATTGATGCTTATCTAGATATTGAGGGCATTATTGAGATTGCGAAAAGTAATCATGTAGATGCAATCCACCCTGGATATGGTTTCTTGTCAGAAAATATTCAATTCGCAAAACGTTGTGAAGAAGAAGGGATCATCTTTATCGGTCCAAAAAGTAAGCATTTAGATATGTTTGGAGATAAAGTTAAAGCAAGAACACAAGCGCAGCTAGCACAAATCCCAGTTATTCCTGGTAGTGATGGTCCAGTAAATTCAATAGAAGAAGTCGTGGAATTTGCTGAAAAGTATGATTATCCGATTATTATTAAAGCGTCCCTTGGCGGTGGCGGTCGTGGCATGCGTATTGTACGTACTAGTGAAGAATTAAGAGAATCGTATAATCGAGCGAAGTCAGAAGCAAAAGCAGCCTTTGGTAATGATGAAGTATATGTAGAAAAATTCGTTGAAAAACCTAAACATATAGAAGTACAAATTTTAGCAGATGAAGAGGGCAATGTTGTTCATTTATACGAGCGTGACTGTTCTGTACAACGTCGTCATCAAAAAGTTGTAGAAATTGCACCGAGTGTGTCACTTTCAGATGATTTGCGTCAACGTATTTGTGAAGCTGCTGTTAAATTGACGAAGAATGTGAATTATTTAAACGCAGGAACAGTAGAATTCCTTGTAAAAGATAATGATTTCTATTTCATTGAAGTAAATCCACGTGTTCAAGTGGAACATACGATTACAGAGATGATTACAGGAGTGGATATCGTTCAATCACAAATTTTAATAGCTGATGGACATGCGTTACATAGTAAGGTAGTAGGTGTACCGACGCAAGAGGAAGTGGTTGTACATGGATTTGCAATCCAATCTCGTGTAACGACTGAGGATCCACTAAATAATTTCATGCCGGATACAGGAAAAATAATGGCGTACCGATCAGGTGGTGGTTTTGGTGTGCGTCTTGATACAGGTAATAGTTTCCAAGGTGCAGTTATTACACCTTACTATGATTCTTTACTTGTAAAAGTTACAACTTGGGCGCTTACTTTTGAACAAGCTGCTGCAAAAATGGAACGTAACTTAAAAGAATTCCGTATTCGTGGTATTAAAACAAATATTCCATTCCTAGAGAATGTAGTAAAACATAAAAACTTTTTATCAGGAGAATATGATACTTCGTTTATTGATGTGTCCCCTGAACTATTCTTGTTCCCGAAACGTAAAGACCGTGGAACGAAAATGTTAAATTATATTGGTTCAGTAACAGTAAATGGTTTCCCAGGAGTAGGGAAAAAAGAGAAGCCAATTTTCCCTGATGCTCGTATACCAAGCGTAAAACACTCAGAGCCAATCCAAAATGGAACGAAACAAATTTTGGATGAGCGTGGAGCGGATGGATTAGTAAAGTGGGTACAAGATCAAAAACGTGTACTTTTAACGGATACAACATTCCGTGATGGACATCAGTCATTACTTGCAACTCGTATTCGTACAAAAGATTTACATCAAATTGCAGAGCCAACAGCGAGAATGTTACCAAACCTATTCTCAGCGGAAATGTGGGGCGGTGCAACGTTTGATGTCGCGTATCGTTTCTTAAAGGAAGATCCATGGGAACGATTACTAGATCTTCGTGAAAAAATGCCAAACGTTTTATTCCAAATGTTACTTCGTTCTTCAAACGCAGTAGGTTACAAAAACTATCCAGATAATTTAATTCAAAAATTTGTGGAATGTTCTGCTCAAGCAGGAATTGATGTGTTCCGTATTTTTGATAGCTTAAACTGGGTAGAAGGTATGAGAGTTGCGATTGATGCTGTACGAGATACTGGTAAAATTGCAGAAGCGACAATGTGTTACACAGGGGATATTCATGATCCGTTACGTAGCAAGTATGATTTGAATTATTATAAAAACTTAGCAAAAGAATTAGAAGCATCAGGAGCTCATATATTAGGAATCAAAGATATGGCGGGCTTACTAAAACCTAACGCGGCATATGATTTAGTTTCGGCATTAAAAGAGACGGTATCGATTCCGATTCACCTACACACACACGATACGAGTGGAAATGGTATATTAACGTATACGAAGGCGATTGAAGCTGGTGTAGATATTGTCGATGTAGCAGTGAGCTCTATGGCTGGTCAAACGTCACAACCAAGTGCGAATACACTATACTATGCATTAGGCGGAAATGAAAGACAACCAGATGTTAATATAGATTCATTAGAAAAATTATCTCATTATTGGGAAGATGTACGTAAATACTATGCACCGTTTGAAAGTGGTATGAATGCACCTCACACAGAGGTATATATGCACGAAATGCCGGGCGGACAATATAGTAATCTTCAGCAACAAGCTAAAGCTGTTGGTTTAGGAGATCGCTTTGATGAAGTAAAAGTAATGTACCGTCGTGTGAATGACATGTTTGGGGATATTGTAAAAGTAACGCCATCATCAAAAGTTGTTGGTGATATGGCATTATTTATGGTTCAAAATCACCTGACAGAACAAGATGTTTTAGAACGAGGACATTCTATGGACTTCCCGGGATCTGTTGTTGAAATGTTCTCAGGAGATTTAGGACAACCATACGGTGGTTTCCCGAAAGAATTACAAGAAATTATTTTAAAAGGGAAAGAGCCGTTAACAGTAAGACCAGGTGAATTACTAGAGCCAGTAGATTTTGACGCTTTAAAAGAAGAATTATTCCATAAACTCGGACGCGAAGTAACGATTTTTGATGTAGTGGCGTATGCATTGTATCCAAAAGTATTTATGGACTACGAAAAAGTTGCTGAGATTTATGGTAATGTATCTGTGCTTGATACACCGACATTCTTCTATGGTATGAGACTTGGTGAAGAAATCGATGTGGAAATTGAACAAGGTAAAACATTGATGGTTAAACTAGTATCAATTGGAGAACCTCAGCCGGATGGAAATCGTGTTCTTTACTTGGAATTCAACGGTCAACCACGTGAAATTGTTGTGAAAGATGAAAGTGTGAAAGCAACAGTTGCCCAACGTATGAAAGGAAACCGTGAAAATCCAAATCATATTAACGCAACAATGCCAGGAACGGTTATTAAAGTAGTTGTAAAAGAAGGCGATGAAGTGAAAAAAGGCGATTCTATGGCAATTACGGAAGCGATGAAAATGGAAACGACAGTTCAAGCGCCATTCAATGGTAAAGTGAAGAAAGTATATGTTAATGATGGGGATGCAATTCAAACGGGTGACTTACTTATTGAATTAGATCACTAAAATATAAAAAGAGCTGTGTGAAAGCACAGCTCTTTTTATATTGTAAAACCTCGATTGGTGTTAACAAATAATCGGCGAACGAGGACGAAATTGTCACTGACGTAAGTTTTACTGTATTACAAAGAATACCTTGCCAAAATGGCAAGGTATTTAATGTTTATTTTGTTCGCTTAGAAGTCAACTCTGCTTCTTTTGCGTTCACGGTACTTCTTGTACTTAACATAACTAAATAGCACAGTACAGCAAACAGGCAAGAAATGAAGAGTGAATGTAATAATGCCATTGGCAAACTAGCATTTGTAAATACGACTAAAACTCCTACTACAGCTTGAAGTGTAACAAGGATAAATGAAATGACCCATCCCCAGTATACTACACGTTGCTGTTTGTAATGGCGAATAGCAATAATCATTGCATATAGTATCCAAGCGAAAATTAACATTGCTGCAAATCTATGTCCCATTTGAACCCACTCATGTAGTTGAGTTGGCATAGGTCTATTCTTGCTACATAAAGGGAAGTCTGGACAGGCTAAGCTAGCTCGTTCGTGACGTACTAAAGCTCCTGTGTAGACAACGATATAACAGTAAATTGTTACACCATAAATATGGAATTTCATCTTTTTGTCCATAATAAGTGAGCGTGCATCAAATTTCTGATCAATTTCAAAAATAAGGCACGTTAACAAAATGACAGAAGCGAATGAAATTAAGGAAATACCGAAATGGATAGCAAGTACAGCCGGCATTTGACCCCAAACAACTGCTGCTGCTCCCATCAATGCTTGTGCAACTAAAAATACGAAGGATAAAATTGCTAACGTTTTTGTTTCGCGCACATGTTTATAATATTTCCAGGATAAAATACAAAGGAGAGTGACGAGAATCCCTGCTGATCCTGATGTTAAACGATGACTTAGTTCAATAATAGTTTCCATGGATAAATTAGATGGAACTAATTCACCGTTACAAAGTGGCCATGATTTACCGCAGCCTTGGCCAGAACCTGTTTTTGTAACTAAAGCGCCTCCTAGTAATACTACTAATAAATCAAGGCTTGTAATGACTGCTAACCATTTAATAAAGCGTTGCAATCTCTTTCACCATCTTTCTGCTATGAAGTTATTGCGAAATATTTTCATTCCATTATGTATAGAATAAAACGCGCTAGTTCCTATGATATATAAAAAATAATAAAATAGCAAAGAAATGGCGGGGGATGACAAGCTAGAGAAAACGGGTGTGAAAATAGGGTTTATAAGGAAATTTTTAGGTGAAAAACAGGCTATTTTGAAAAGAAATGGGGAGAATACGTGTTAAATATGACAAAATAGTTTATTATAGAAGGTAACATCATGTTATGATAAAAGTAGGTAAGAATTAAGTTTTTTATATTCGACACAAAAAGTTCATGTTTTCTTCACAAAATGTTCGGGAAATGTGATTTAATATATTGGAGTATGGGCGTAGATTAGTAGTAGAATGGGTTAACAATATTTCTACTGTAATAATATTGCTATATAGAAGCGAATTATTTCATTTGAAATAGGCGCAAAAAGAAAGATGAAAGTTTTAAGAGGGGGTTAAAGTGATGAACCATGCAACAAGTGAGCTGCATGATGAGTCAGCTGTAACAAGTGTACCGGAAACAACTCGGTTACAAGATTTATCAGCGCTCGTTAAAATGGGGATTGTAAACTCAAATACACTTACTGTATTTACAGGATTTTGGTTGGCGTTACACTTTAATGGATTAAGTGTGATGGACAATCTGGATAAGCTATTTTTTACAATCGTTGGTTCTGGATTAATTATGGCAGGGGTATGTTGCTTAAATAACTATATTGATCGAGACATCGATCCGTTAATGGAAAGAACAAAAACACGTCCAACGGTTACTGGAAAGTATAAACCAGGATTCGCACTTACATTTGGATTAGTTATATTACTTCTTGGATTTGTATTCTTATTATTAACAACACCGATGGCAGTATTAATGGGGTTTATTGGTGCTTTCACATATGTTGTCTTATACACTTTATGGACAAAGAGAAAGTATACATTAAATACTGTTGTAGGTAGTATATCTGGAGCAGTTCCACCTTTAATTGGATGGGCAGCAGTTGATCCAACTTTAGGCCATCCAATTGCTTGGATGTTATTTTTAATTATGTTTATTTGGCAAATCCCACATTTCCTCGCATTAGCGATGAAGCGTGTTGATGAATATCGAAATGCAGGAATCCCAATGCTTCCTGTAGTTCATGGATTTGAAATTACGAAACGCCAAATCATGATTTGGACAGTATGTTTATTACCACTACCATTTTATATGAGTGGACTTGGGATAACATTTATGGTAATCGCAACATTGCTTAACATCGGATGGATCGTTTTAGGGTTTTATGGCTTCCGTAAGAAAGATGACATCAAATGGTCCGTACAAATGTTTGTTTATTCCCTAAATTATTTAACAATCTTATTTGTATCAATGATTGTAGTTACATTCTTCTAAGACAACGACATAATTGGATTTCTTTACGTTGAGATTTACTTTACTTAACTATAAAGTACAATCTAATTCACAAAGAAAGTGGGGGTTGTTTGTATGAAGAAACAGTGGCGACTGCTTTCGTTCGTTTCACTGCTGGCTTTACTGTTAGGGGGATGCGGTAAAGCCTTTCAATCTACTTTAATTCCGCAAGGAGAAGTAGCAAAAATGCAATATGATTTGCTCTTACTAGCAAGTGCGATCATGGTAGGAGTAGTACTAGTAGTTACTATTATTTTCTTATATGTAATTGTGCGTTTCCGACAAAAGAAAGGTCAGGAAGACTATATTCCAGAGCAAGTTGAAGGAAATCACAAACTAGAAATTATATGGACAGTTATTCCGATTATTCTTTTACTAATCTTAGCTGTTCCAACGGTTACATATACATTCAAACTTGCTGATGTAAGTGCGATGGAGAAAAAGAATATTGATAAAGATACTATCGTTGTTGATGTAACAGCGAATCTTTATTGGTGGGAATTTTCTTATAAATCAGAAAAAATAGTCACTTCTCAAGATTTAGTCATCCCCACAGGTAAGAAAGTGTATTTGAATTTGAAGGGTGCCGATATTAAACATTCATTTTGGGTTCCATCTTTAGCTGGGAAAATGGATACCAACACAGATAATGTGAACAAAATGTGGTTAAAGGCAGATAAATCAGGCACTTATAATGGTTTTTGTACAGAATTTTGCGGCCCATCACATTCTTTAATGCAATTTAAAGTGAAAGCTTTAGATGAAAGCGAGTACAAAAAATGGCTTGCTGATATGAAAAAGATTGATGGGAAAAAAGAAGTAGCTTCAACAAAAGCGCAAGAGGGCCAAGAAATATTTAATAAAAGTTGTATTGGTTGTCATGCAGTTGGATCTAATGATAGTAGACCACCTTCCGCTCGTATCGCACCAAACTTAGCGAACTTTGCTGATCGCGATATGGTTGCCGGTATTGCCGAAAACAATGAAGAAAATTTAAAAAAATGGCTTAAAGATCCTGAAAATATGAAGCCAGGAAATAAAATGACTGGTAAATATGGCAACTTAACGGATGATCAAATTGATGCATTAAATGCATATTTACAAACGTTAAAAGTTGAAAAGTAAAGAGGGATTATTCGCGAAGGGGAGGTTGAAGACGTGAGTTCTGTAGCAAAAAAACAGGGGATGGGTGCTGTCATATGGGATTATTTAACGACAGTAGACCATAAAAAGATTGCCATTCTCTATTTAATTGCAGGTGGATTGTTTTTTATAATAGGCGGAATAGAAGCATTATTTATTCGCCTTCAATTAGCGATTCCTAACAATGCATTTCTTGTTGGGGATGCTTATAATCAAGTATTAACGATGCACGGTACAACAATGATTTTCCTCGCAGCTATGCCACTCGTGTTTGCATTTATGAACGCCGCCGTACCACTGCAAATTGGTGCGCGTGATGTAGCGTTCCCGTTTTTGAATTCACTTGGATTTTGGTTATTTTTCTTTGGTGGAGTATTTTTAAATTTAAGTTGGTTTTTAGGTGGAGCACCAGATGCAGGTTGGACATCTTATGCATCTTTAGCGTTAGCCTCTAAAGGCCATGGTGTTGATTTTTATGTGCTCGGTTTACAAATATCTGGTATTGGTACATTAATTGGTGGTATTAACTTCCTTGTTACAATTATAAATATGCGTGCGCCAGGAATGACGTATATGCGTATGCCGATGTTTACATGGACAACATTTGTCACATCTTCGCTTATATTATTCGCTTTTCCACCGTTAACTGTAGGATTAGGACTTTTAATGTTAGATCGTTTATTTGGAACAAGTTTCTTTAATCCAGTATTAGGCGGAAATACAATTATATGGGAGCATTTATTCTGGATTTTCGGTCATCCAGAAGTATACATTCTTATACTCCCAGCTTTCGGAATATTCTCAGAAATCTTCGCGACGTTTTCGAAAAAACGATTATTTGGTTATTCATCGATGGTGTTTGCGACAGTATTGATTGGATTTTTAGGTTTTATGGTATGGGCGCATCACATGTTTACAGTAGGCCTTGGTCCAGTTGCAAATGCTATTTTCTCGGTTGCAACAATGGCGATTGCAGTTCCGACAGGTATTAAAATATTCAACTGGCTCTTTACAATGTGGGGCGGAAGTATTCGTTTTACAACACCAATGATGTGGGCAGTAGCTTTTATTCCATCATTCGTAATGGGTGGAGTTACTGGCGTTATGCTTGCATCTGCACCAGCTGATTATCAATTTCATGATAACTATTTCGTAGTAGCGCACTTTCATTATGTAATCGTTGGTGGTGTGGTATTTGGTTTACTTGCGGGGGCTCATTATTATTGGCCACTGATGTTTAATAAAGTGTTAAATGAAACGTTAGGAAAAATCACATTTTGGTTATTCTTCATTGGTTTCCATTTAACGTTCTTTATTCAGCACTTCCTTGGATTAATTGGTATGCCACGTCGTTACTACACATACCTAGAGGGGCAAGGATTGGAAATGGGAAATATGATTAGTTCTATTGGAGCAATTTTTATGGCTCTTGGAACAATTGTTCTTCTATTCAATGTAATTAAAACAACAGTATCAAAAGAGAAGGCTGGTCGTGATCCATGGGATGGACGTACATTAGAATGGACAATGCCAGCACCTACACCGGAATACAATTTTAAACAATTACCATTTGTTCGCGGGTTAGATCCGTTCTGGATTGAAAAACGTGAAGGGAATAAAGAGATGACAGCGGCGGAACCAGTTGGTGATATCCATATGCCGAATCCTTCATTTGCACCATTTACTATTTCTCTAGGCTTATTTATAGCAGCGTTTGGTGCAATGTATATGCAAGGCGGAAAAGATAAGTTCTGGTTGTTAGTAGCAATTATTGGTTTAATCATTACATTTGGCACAATGTTCCTACGTTCGGTAATCGATGATCATGGATATCATATTCATAAGGAAGATTTAGAGGATAAGGGGGGCAAGGCATAATGCATGTAGATGAAAAATTAACGAATGAAACATTTCCAGCAGAGCCTGAAAAAGCAACCCTTGAGGGCAAAAATAAGTTTGTCGGTTTTTGGTTATTTCTTGGAGGCGAAACAGTGTTGTTCGCTTCCTTATTTGGCACATATTTAGCATTAAAAAACTCTACAAATGGTGGACCAACATCGCAAGAAATGTTTCAAATGCCGCTTGTATTCATCATGACAATGCTTTTATTAACGAGTAGTTTAACGAGTGTATATGCAATGTATCATATGAAAAATTTCAACTTCAAAAAAATGCAGTTTTGGCTACTTATAACAGTGTTACTTGGTTTAGGCTTTTTGGGATTTGAAATATATGAGTTTTATCATTATACGCATGAATTCAAGCATACTATGAGAAGTAGCGCATTTGGGTCTGCATTCTATGCTCTTGTTGGTACACACGGGCTCCACGTATTGTTTGGACTTTGTTGGATATTAACTTTAATCTTCAGAAATGCGAAGCGGGGCTTAAATTTATACAATGCACCAAAGTTTTACGTTGCATCAATTTATTGGCACTTTATTGACGTAGTTTGGGTGTTTATTTTCACTGTAGTATATTTGATGGGAATGGTGGGATAAACAATGGTAATCAAACAAACGAATAACCCTAAAGTTGATCTTGTTTATCGGAAGAGAAAAAGTGCAGAGGAAATGAGACATCAAGTTATTACGTTTGCACTAATGATTTTCCTAACATTAGTTGCATTTGTAGCAGTGGCATATCCAAAAACTTTTAGTCCGATTTTCTCTGTTCCGTTTATTTTACTATTAGCAGTGGTGCAAGTAATTTTTCAATTGTATTATTTTATGCATATGAGCCATAAAGGACATGAGGCGGCGAGTTTCTTTCTCTATTCGGGCTTGTTAATAGGGCTAATTACAATATTAGCTTTTATGACAATTGTATGGATTTAAAAAGTGAAAAATCGGGGACTTGTGCTATCACAGTCCCCTCTTCACGTTAAGTGAAAACAGAAAACAGTTTTTAGAAGGTAGGTGTGGAAAATGGGTAACTTATGGATATTCGGTTTTCAAGCTTTATGGAGTCCTATATTTATGTTGTTTATGATATCTATTTTGACAGGGTACTTTTTAATTATTGGACCGTATAGAGACCGATTTGAAAATGCGACTAAAGTAAGTAAAAAACAGATTTTCTATTTTACGGTTGGAATTGTTCTTTTGTATTTTGTAAAGGGGGGACCAATCGATTTAATAGGACATATTGTATTTAGTGCACATATGTTTGAAATGGCGATTATGTATATTGCAGTACCGCCATTATTACTACTTGGTATACCAGTTTGGTTATATCGTTATATTACTTCTTTTAAGTTTATTCAAATTATGCTGAAAGTCTTTGCAAAACCACTCATTGCTTTGTTTGTATTTAATGGTTTATTTTCCTTTTATCATTTGCCAGTTGTGTTTGATACTGTAAAACAAAGTCAAATTTTACATCCTATTTGCCTTGCTATTTTGTTTTTTGCAGCAATGATGATGTGGTGGCCGATGCTAAATCCATTACCAGAATATCAAACGTTAAGTGATATAAAAAAACTGGGTTACATGTTTGCTAACGGTATATTATTAACGCCAGCTTGTGCATTAATCATTTTTGCGACTGCCCCGTTATTTGCAACGTATACGGATTCAACTGCTTGGATGAAAGCGATGGAACTATGTGTACCAGCAGGAACTTTATCAGATTTAAATATAACGGGACCAGAATTTTTGCACTGGATGCCAGTAGTACAAGATCAACAAACTGGCGGTATCATTATGAAAATTGTCCAGGAAATAGTGTACGGTACGATTATTGGCTATGTATTCTTTAGATGGGCACGTAGAGAACGTGAAAAGGATAAAGAGCAACTGCAACAATTACCACCCTATTTGCAGACGAAATAAAGTGAAACTTTAATCAGTGGGGTTTTGTTCATCCCCACTGACTATTAGTTGAACCAATCGGGCGTTAATGCGGGATAAAAAACGAGTGCATCAGTATGATGCACTCGTTTTTGGTTACTCGATAATTTGAAATTCTTTTAATTCTTTTTCGACATTTTGAAGGAGTTGTTCACTTTTTTGGAGTACATTCGTTGGGAAAGTCTCATCATCACCATATTCAACGCCATGAGGATAATAATGCTTTCCTAATAAGGGAGGGAGTAGTTTTACTTCAGCGTGTCTGCTGCCGATGTCACCTTCAATAGCAATACCTTGCACTCGCAAATAATAAACATCTGTTAATATCTCAAATTTATAATCGTATGTAACCCGTTCATAATCCCACTGTCCAGCAAGTACAAAATGGTTATTTTCCATAATTTCGGTTAAAAGTGTTAAATCAATGACTGCCCCGTTAAATTTCGTATTTGTAAATTGCATAGAATACCTCCTTTTTTAATATTACACCATTATTTTTATAATAGTATGAATAATAAGAAAGTGCAATTCATATTGAGAGAAAAGGGATAATCCAGACTTTTTTCACGAAAATATGATATAGTGAGAAGAGTACGGTACACACAAAAAAGGAAATAAAAGGATTTGTGTATATCTCAATTTTATGTTTTTTTGCAGGAGGTATATCGTTTGAAGAAATTATTGCGTATCGTAATGATTACAATTTTAATTTTAGCTGTTGATTTATACGGGAAATTACTCGTTTCACAATATATATTAACCCCCTCGCAATCAAAGCAAGAAAATAAGATTGTGAAAAAGAAAAAGAAATTAATTGAAGACTCATCAGACACTGTTTTAAATATGATTGGTGGGGATTCTGAAAACTTATTAGCGAAGTGGGGCGAACCATCTCGAATCGAGCCATCTGCTTACGGATATGAATGGTGGGTGTACAATCAAGATTTAGCTCATTATGTTCAATTTGGGGTTGCTGAACGTAAAGTTGTAACGGCGTATGTTGCTGGTGAACAAGTTAAGGTGACGCCTTATTATATAAATGAAAAGTATGAAGAAGTATATAAAAAGAATCCGTTCTCACATGAGATTTCATTAAAAAGAGGAAAGAATAGTTATCAATTTGAGTTATCTGATACCGAAGTAATGGAACAGCCGTTAATATCTGTAGAAGATGGGTGGGCACAATTATATTTTGATCATTTTACACATGAGCTTGTTGGTGTTCGTTATATGGATGATGAAACGTTATTACGACAAAGACCGTATCAGCTTGTTTATTCAGGTGAATTATTGGAAGAACAACCATTGACGCCAGAAAAAATGAAACAAGTAGATAATGGAAATATGCAACAAATTTTTGATTTAACAAATATTATTCGAAGTCGTCATGAATTGCCGTTGTTAACATGGGATCAACCAACAGCAGATGTTGCTATTGGTCATAGTAAAGATATGAAGGACAATAATTATTTTTCACACGATTCACCTACATTAGGTACGTTAGGAGATCGTTTGCAACGCGGGCAAGTAGGGTTTCAACTTGCTGGTGAGAACATAGCCGCGCAACATAGTGATGGGATTGCGGCGGTACAGGGCTGGTTAAATAGTGAGGGCCATAGAAAAAATTTATTAAATGAACAATTTACCGGATTAGGTGTTGGGGTATATGATAAATTTTATACACAAAACTTTATTCGAAAATAAAGTGAAACTTTAAGTAGCGGGCTGTTACGGGTAAGTAATCCCCCGGCTAACTCCCTCGGACTCACCGAATTGTACGGTGGGTATCTTACCGTATGCGAATAGCGGGATAAAAAGGTGCATGAATCGTCTAAAAATAGGCGAACCATGCGCCTTTTTTTTCTTACAATATAGTAGAAACACATGAAGAGGTGAGGATTATGCCAACAACAAAAGGGCCGTTACATCCATCGGTTCAACAGTTTAAAGAGTTTGTAAACCATCACCCTAAAATGGTTCATGAGGTTAGAAGTGGTGGAAAAACTTGGCAACAATTTTATGAAGAATGGTACTTAGTTGGTGAAGAAGATCCAATTTGGGCAACTTATAGACCTGATGGAGCGCCTGCATTTTCTTCAGCAAAAAAAAATGAGAAAGTAAAAGAAAAAGATAATCGAACTGAAGAGGAAAAAACTGCTGATGTGATGGGGCAAATGCTTTCTTTCTTTAAAAAGCTAGATGTGGAACAAATGCAGCACCATTTAGCCAATGTGACAAGTGCAATTGGTAGCGTACAGCAAGTCATTCAACAGTTTCAAGGAAAGCGCGAGCAGCAAGAACAAAGTACTTCAGAAAATAATCCATTTTTCTTTCAGAAGGATTAGGGGGAAAGATGATGAGAGCAGAACTTATGGAGTTTATAAAAGCTGATGAGGATTTATCTCGCTACATTAGGGAGCAGCCGTACTGGTATAGGAAATTAACGCGAAACCCCGAAGAAAAAGAGGCTTTTGAGCTAGCCGCAATGCAACATTTCAAAAAAACGATACCAGATAAAGTAGAAAAATTTCAAAATCAATTGTCTGTTGCTTCGATTATGATTGATATGTTTCAGTATATGAAGCAGCAAAATGCGACATAATTGGGAATGAAAAATATGTCCGTCATGCGTAACTTTTGTTACAATAGAAATGGATTATTTAAAAAGGAGTTGCAGCATGACGGAAATTTGTTTAGTGCGACATGGACAAACTGATTGGAATTTTCAAGAAATTATTCAGGGACGAGAAGATATTCCGCTTAATGAAGTTGGGAAGAAGCAAGCGAGTCAAAGTGCAGCTGCTTTACAACCAGAACCGTGGGATATAATTATAAGTAGCCCGTTAATTAGAGCGCAAGAGACAGCTAAGGAAATCGCAGCGGCAGCTGGATTGCAATCGATTTTATTAGATGAGCGATTTGTTGAACGAAACTTTGGAGAAGCTTCAGGGAAGCCAGTTGCGGCTGTCAGAGAGTTAATTGCAGAGGGCAAAGTGGAAGGTATGGAGCAAGATGAAGAGATTGTAGCTCGTTGCTTTGCTGCTTTAGAAGATGTTGCAGCAACTCATTTTGGTAAACGTATTATTATTGTTGCTCATTCACATGCAATAAAAGCGATTTTACATGCAATTGCACCAGATGAAATTACGTTTAAGACACCATTAAAAAACGCGTGTATTAGTTATGTGAAACAAAGTAGTGGGGAATGGGATGTTCTTAAATATAATATAGCGGAACATATTAATGCATAAGTTTATATGGATATTATGTGAAGAATAGTTATGATCCTATCTTTCTTTTAAGTGAGGCGCTTCAATTAGTAGTTCTATTCTAAATGTGGTATGATGGATATTCGGAGGTGTCTCTCATGATTGTAGCGACGCTAGAAAGCGTATTAATATTAGATAAAGCAGAGCAACTTGCAAAAGTGATTATCTGTTCAGATATAGCAGAAGATTATCGTAAGTGTTATAAAGAATTGCATGAAGATATGGAAGTTCAAGCGCTAATTCAGCAATTTACAGCGATGAAAGAACGGTATGAGGAAGTACAACGTTTTGGGAAATACCACCCTGACTATACTATCGTGTCAACGAAAATGAGAGAATTAAAGCGTTCTGTAGACTTGCATGATAAGATTGCGACTTTTAAACGAGCAGAAACTGCTTTGCAAAAGTTATTGGATGAAGTAAGTGTAGCAATCGGTTCGGAGGTATCTTCTTCCATTAAAGTGCCAACAGGAAATCCATTCTTTGATGCTGGTGGCTGTGGTGGAGGCTGTGGTACTGGCGGCGGTTGCGGTTGTAAAAAAACGGGGTGATGTACCCCGTTTTTTAGAAGATGGAAGAAAACGTATACAGAGTTTGTCCAATCGTGTCATAAATTTCTGATTGGTTTTCATATAATATAAAATATAAGTTTTAAAAAGGAGAAGATGGAGAAGATTATGTTCGGGCAACGACAAAGTATGATTGTTTATTTACATTCATTGAAACATGCCAAGATTTTAAGGAAATATGGAAACATACATTACATATCAAAACGATTAAAATATGCCGTTGTATATTGTGATATGGAACAAATTGAGCATATGATGCATAAGTTGAACAAACTTCCTTTTGTGAAAAAGATAGAACAGTCGTACCGTCCGTTTTTAAAAACGGAATTTGAAAATTCCCGTCCTGATCGGGCAAAGGAATACGATTATAGTTAAGTGAAAAAACCCCTGCTAAATTTAGCGGGGGTTTTTTCACTTGAAATAACGTGTTACTTCATTGGAGGAATGAAGTTGTTCATTCGCAAAATACCAATTAGATGATTAAAAAATAGTTCTTTTTCAGGGAAAGTTGTTGACGGTTTTACAGTAAAGGTAGTGACTTTTTTCCCTATTTGTTCTGCCATTTCTTCAAATAAAACGACACGTTTGCTTTTTTTATTTTCGAGTACAGGAATGCCTTCACGACATATGTATAATGGCTGGAAATCACCAGTAGTTGTAGGTTTTAGTATTACAACAAGTGAACATACTTTTTGTTCGTTTTTTACAGTTTCAAATTGTAACATATGTGTTATGCGTTCTTTGTTTGCTTTGGCAATTTCAAGTAATTCATATAAGTCAGAGTAGCCTTCTCCGAGTTCTATAAAGCGTTGAATCATATTTTTTCCTCCTCTTTCTTTTACTGTACCATCTCACTTTTTAAATGAAAAGTAGACAAAGAAAAAAACCCTGCAATGCAGGGCCCTTCTTATACTAGTATGTACTAGCAAGAAGGCAAAGGGAGAGGAGAAACCGGAGGAAGAACTTATGGGGAAACGTAAGTCTTCTCCGCGGTTGGCAACAACATCGAAGGTGATGTTGTTATATTTATTTATGTCCAATCTAAATGAAGATATACATAATGAAATTAAAATTTATGTTAGGCTTTTTATTTTTCTTTTTTTTATTTTATGATAGGATAAAAAAGGTAAAGTGGAACTAATATACGTAATGGGTTCGTATTAGGAAATGGTGAGATGAATATATATAAAATGACGAGCGGTTATTTTAAGCCAAAGTTCCTTATTGTAAGTTGAAAGGTGAATGAAACGCTTCATGGAATAGTATAGTTTGGTAGCGGTTACCGAATTGAGAAGGATTTTCTATAATCGCTCGATAGATTGAAATAAAGGTAGTGACAACAGATGAGAGTAGTTTCAGGTAAATGTAAAGGACACCCACTTAAAGCGGTGCCTGGTAATACAACACGTCCAACGACAGATAAAGTGAAAGAATCTATTTTTAATATGATAGGTCCTTATTTTGATGGTGGTATTGCCCTTGATTTATTTGGTGGTAGTGGTGGTCTTGGAATTGAGGCCATAAGTAGAGGGATTGATAAAGCGATCTTTGTTGATCGAGATAGTAAAGCAATAAAAGTAATTCATCAAAATTTAGAAAGTTGTAGAATACAGGAACAAGCGGAAGTATATCGGAATGATGCGGAGCGTGCGGTAAAGGCACTTATAAAACGTGAAATATCATTCGATCTTATATTAATTGATCCGCCATATAAAGAGCAAAAAATTGTATCTTTAATTAGTGTGATGGATCAACATGGATTGCTACATAGTGATGGACTAATTATGGCGGAGCATGGTAATGACGTAGTTTTACCTGATTCTATAGGCAGGCTTGCCAAAGTACGAGCTGAGAATTATGGCATTACAGCAATATCGATTTATAAGTATGAAGGTGAGGGGACAGAATGACAAGTATAGCTATTTCTTCAGGAAGTTTTGATCCAATTACCCTTGGGCATCTGGATATTATTAAAAGGGGAGCAAAAGTATTTGATGAGGTGTACGTAGTTGTCTTAAACAATTCATCAAAAAAACCGTTTTTTTCAGTTGAAGAGCGCTTAGAATTAATTCGAGAAGCGACAAAAGATATCCCGAATGTAAAAGTGGATTCACATAGTGGATTATTGGTGGAGTATGCAAAAATGCGTAATGCAAATGCGATTTTACGTGGTTTACGAGCGGTATCTGATTTTGAATATGAGATGCAAATTACTTCTATGAATCGAAAATTAGATGAAAACATTGAAACCTTCTTTATTATGACAAACAACCAATATTCATTTTTAAGCTCGAGTATTGTGAAAGAAGTTGCGAGATATGGAGGAAGTGTAGTAGATCTTGTGCCTCCTATTGTAGAGCGTGCTTTAACAGAAAAGTTTCAAACCCCGTCAAAGTGAACGGGGTTTTTCTTTATCCCGCTATTTGTGGGCAGTAAGCCTCCTGCCTCAAAATTCAGCGAAAGCAAAGAGGTTAGGTGGAAGCCCTGCTGCCCGTAAAAACCCAATTGGTGAAGGTTAATAATTAGTGGGGGGATGAAGAAAACCCCCGCTGATTAAAGTTTCACTTTATTGTTACGGAAAAATAGCAAGATAACATATAAATATAAACAAAATAATGTGAATATCGGTCCGTAGTGTACGAAAGATGTCCAAATTTCATGCGGTATTGAAGAATGATTCGATAAAAATACGGGAATATTTTTTTGCATAGGTGAGAAAGAACTCACTTTTTCATAAAATGGTTTCCAAAATATAAAAGTAAAAATAGGAGCGAGAATACTTTGGATAATTCGTGCAAAAAAATATGGCTTAAATCGGATGTCTGTTTCAGCTAATATGCTAGCAACTTGTGCCTGAATAGAAAGGCCGCTAAAGCCTAAAATGAAACTTGTTACCATAGCTTGTTGCAGAAGGGGTGTTTCATTTATTTGACTAATCATTTGGCTTCCGAGTGTCATTTCAAAAATGCCAGATAATATCGGAATACTAAATTCGGTAGTTAGTTGGAAGAATGATAAAATATGTTGCATAATAAAAGAAAGGGCTGTTGTAATATGAAATACAGTAATCATTTTATTTAAAACAGAGAATAAAATAATAAATCCACCAATCATAAGTAACGTTTGAATAGAAGAAACGATAGCGTCCCCAAGTAATTTTCCTATTGGTCTTTTTTCTTGCATACGTGTCTGGTGGAGGATTGAAAAAGGATTTTGAAAAGGACGTTTTTTAGTAGTGTGTTTATCATTTGTGTTAATGGTGTTATTACCGTAAAAACGCATTAGTAGCCCGACGGCGAAGTTACTTAAATAATGTGCAGCAGCTAATACAATTCCTAATTTCGGATTATTGAAAAAACCGATAGAAACAGCTCCGAAAATAAAAAGTGGATTAGAAGAGTTTGTGAAAGATACGAGGCGCTCTGCTTCAATTTGTGTGAGTTGATTACTTTTACGTAGTCTAGCGCTTAATTTGGCGCCAGCGGGGAATCCTGAAGCCATTCCCATCGCCCAAACAAATCCACCTATCCCTGGAACGCGAAAAAGTGGGCGCATTAGTGGTTCTAATATAACGCCGATAAATTTTACAACACCAATGCTAATTAGAAGTTCCGCAATGATGAAAAACGGTAATAGTGAAGGGAATACAACTTCCCACCATATATTTAACCCTCTAATGGAAGCTTGCAAAGCAGCTTGGGGGTGGAGTACAAGAGAAAAGGTTAAAAATAGTGTTGATATGGTAAGGAAAGCCGTTTTCCATTTTTCATACATGTAAGTAAATCCCCCTTTGTCCCAAAAAACGTTCATTTCAGTATACGTGGATACGTGGTGAATTTAGACCATAAGTATGAAAAAGGGATGAAAAAAATTAAAGGGTGAGAAAAATGAAAGAACCTAAAATCGGTTTAGCTCTTGGATCTGGTGGGGCGAAAGGATTTGCTCATATTGGCGTTATAAAAGTTTTAAGGGAAAATGGTATACCGATTCACATGATTGCAGGAAGTAGCATGGGGGCTTTAGTAGGTACATTTTATGCGGCTAGCTGTAACATTGAAAGACTGTATAAACTGGCGACTGTTTTTAAGAGGAAATATTATTTAGATTTCACGGTGCCGAAAATGGGATTTATTGCTGGAAAACGTGTCAAAGATATGATTAAAATGTTTACATATAATAAAAATTTAGAAGAGTTAGATATCCCGACGGCTGTTGTGGCGACTGACATCTTGAAGGGGGAAAAAGTGGTTTTTACAAGTGGTCCTGTTGCAGATGCGGTGAGGGCTAGCATATCTGTACCTGGGGTGTTTGTACCAGAAAAAATAGATGGACGATTATTAGTGGATGGCGGAGTTATTGATCGCATTCCAGTATCAGTTGTGAAAGAGTTAGGAGCGGATATTGTTATCGCTGTTGATGTATCTCCAATTAAGGTGAATGGAGAGGTTACGTCTATTTACGATGTAATTATGCAGAGTATTGAAATTATGCAACATGAGCTTGTGATGAATCGACAAATTGCATCGGATTTAATGATGCGACCAGCTGTAGAACAATTTAGTTCGCGTGCTTTTACAAATATTGAAGATATTATTCGAGTTGGAGAAGTAGAAGCGGAAAAACATATTTCAAACATTAATTTATTAATTGAGCAGTGGAAGGAGAAACATAATGTTTAAGCGTTTTCGGTTTATATATGCAATTCTAATAGGGGTTATATTGGCGATGTTACTTGTTTATGTGCGTTTACCGTATTATGTAACAAAACCAGGAATGGCTGCAAAATTAGAGCCGTATGTTCAAGTTGAGGGTGGAACGAAGGAATCTGGTGATTTTATGCTTGTAACGGTTTCGATGGGGCCAGCAAATGTTGTGAATTTAATAGCAGCGCAGTTTAATAAATATACACATGTATCGAAAGCAGAAGAAATATTGCAAAGAGGCGAGAGTGATGAAGAATATCAATTCCGCCAAAATTATGCAATGAAAGATTCACAAAATGCAGCGATTTACAATGCTTATAAACGGGCAAATCGTTCTGTTTCTTTTGAAAATAAAGGTGTATTAGTAGCCGGAGTGTCGAAGGGGATGCCGTCAGAAGGAAAGCTTAAACTTGGGGATGTCATCATAGCTGTAGATGGAAAAACATTCGAAAAGACGGAGCAATTTATTGAATATATGACAGGGAAAAAAGAAGGTGATACAGTAAGTATTGAGTACAAAAGAGGCGGAAAACAACTGAAAGAAAATTTAAATGTTAAGACAATCCCAAATGGGAATGGCCGTGTTGGTATAGGTGTCTCCATCGTTACGGAAAGGGAATTAGTAGTAGATCCGAAAGTGAAAATCGACTCCCATGAAATAGGAGGCCCATCAGCAGGTTTAATGTTTACATTAGAAATATATAATCAACTTGTAGAAGAAGATTTAACGAAAGGCCATGAAATAGCTGGAACGGGTACAATCAATGAAAAAGGAGAAATCGGTCCAATTGGTGGTATTCAGCAAAAAGTGGTAGCTGCTAGCGATGCTGGGGCTGAAGTGTTCTTTGCACCAAATGAAAAAGGTGCGGAGAAATCGAATTATAAAGATGCACTTGAGGCTGCGAAAGATATTAAAACAAAAATGAAAATTGTTCCAGTTGATACGCTAGATGACGCATTAATGTATTTGGAAAAAATGGATGGTAAAAAATAAACCTCTCTGAAAAGAGAGGTTTTTCTTATAGAAATCTTGCTGTCGTTTCATCATAACGTATTGGATGGTGTGTTACGTCTTGTTTTAGTAGTTGTGTTCGTAATGGTTCGTGCATGATGGAGAAATATACAGAATTCGCTTTTCGCTCTATATCTAAAGTGGGATGGTTAAAAGTTTTTGTATGTGTAAGGATTGGAAGTTCTATTTTTTTCTTGTTTTTTGAAAGGTAAGTTTGTCCTTTTTGTGACATGCCGAGTAGACGAATATACGGTGCATGCTGCTGTATATTTGCTTCATGTATTTCTTCTTTTGTGGTGTTTGTTAAAATGTGCGTGCAAGCTCTTTGCAATCTAGTCCATGTATACCGTTTAGTTTTTAATGCTTCCATGAATGAATAGAAGGAGGAACTATTTTGTATTTTTGATAAAATACGATGTTCTAAACCTTCTTCTATTTCATATATATGGCGTAAATCCTTAGGAGACATCGTCATGAGTTTGTATTTGAAAAATGAAAAATATTGTTCCCAATTATGTAATATCCCGTACTGTTGTTTGTAATTTGCTAAAATCGAAGCGGTTGCTTTCGGGATAAAAGGTTCAATTGCTGTAAATGCTCCCTCTTCGCTAAAGAGTTGCTTACGAATGCTTGTCGCGCTTGCAATATGTTGGTCGTTAAATGTTTCGTCATGATAATGAGAAGCAAATCTTTTTAGAGTTTGTGCTTGCATAGAACTATTTTGCGAGAGAATGGCCTTTATGTATTGGAAGCCTAAAATGTTATTCGGCTGTGACATATCTATGTTTTTTTGCGGTGGTAAAATGTGTGAAAAAGCTTCGGATGTAGCTTTTGCATAACTATTACCAGCATCCATAAATTGTTTTACAAGACGGTTAAAAGTCTCTTCTTCGTTTTTTTGTACAGAGATGGTATTATAAAAATTTTCGATTTGTCCATCTTCACTACCGAAACAAATTTCAGAAACGTGTAGGGCGTTTAAAATGGAAATAGCGCCATTTGCAAATGTTTCAGCCTTTTGTGTGGCGAAGGCATATGGGAGCTCTACAACGAGGTCTACGCCGTTTTCTAAGGCCATTTTGGTACGATACCATTTGGATAGGAGTGCCGGCTCACCACGCTGTAAAAAAGGGCCACTCATAACGGCAATTGTAATATCAGAGTGTGTTAACTTTTTTGTTTGTTGCACATGATAATCATGACCGTTATGAAAAGGGTTATATTCAACAACAATACCACTAGCTTTTATGGTAATCTCTCCTTTCGATGTAGCATCTTTTTGAAAAACGTGATACTCTATATATTATTTACTATGATGACTTCATTATAGTGTAAAGAAAAAACATTGACAAATATAAAATGGCTAGCTATAATTTTGTTTGTTGCCTTGAGGTGATATGATATGAAATGGTCCATCCATCAATTGAATAAATTGAGAAATAAAGGATTGACATTGGATGAGATGGTAGATGTAAGTGAGCTAAAAGAGGTCGAAAAAGATATTCGTGAAATTAATCCTGTTCATGTAACAGGAAGAGTTGATTTTGGCTCCGGTAAGTTTACGTTTCATCTACATATAACTGGAAGCATGGTTTTACCATGTTCTCGCTCTTTAGTAGATGTGACATTACCATTTGACATTAAAACAACTGAGGTGTTCCAAACTTCAGAAGAAGAATTTGAAACAGAAGCTGAAATTCATTCTTTAGAAGGAGAAGTACTTGACTTACTGCCCGTAATCAAGGAAAATATACTTTTGGAGATTCCAATGCAAATTTTCAGTGATGATGTTTCTGGTGGAGCACCGATGCAAGGTCAAGACTGGCAAGTGATTTCGGAAGAAAACAAAGAAAAGACTGTTGATCCAAGATTAGCAGGACTTGCAAAGTTTTTTGACAAATAATCGGAAGACTGGTTTAGGCCTTCATATGAAAATAACTATTTCTTTTAAGGAGGTGGGAAGAATGGCTGTACCTTTTAGAAGAACTTCTAAAACAGTAAAAAGAAAGCGTCGTACGCATTTCAAATTATCAGTACCTGGTATGGTAGAGTGCCCAAGCTGTGGTGAAGCGAAATTAGCTCACCGTGTATGTAAAGCATGCGGTACTTACAAAGGTAAAGAAGTAATCAGCAAGTAATTGCAAAAAATAAACGCAGAAGATATCTTCTGCGTTTATTTTTTTTGTCTTATTCTTTAGTCGTAGTATTCTATCTTTTCTAGTAACTGCATATGCTTAATAAAAAATGCATAGGGAGGACTAGAGAGATGGCGACAACAAGACAAGATGCTTGGACTGATGATGAAGATTTGCTTCTGGCAGAAGTAGTACTCCGGCATATTCGAGAAGGCGGAACGCAACTTTCTGCCTTTAAAGAAGTGGGAAGACATTTGTCTCGTACACCAGCAGCATGTGGATTTAGGTGGAATTCGTATGTAAGAAAGCAATACAAAGAGCGTATCGAAGAAGCAAAACAACTTCGTAAAGTGGAAAATTATGAAGTGAAAGAGACGAAGGTATTAGAGCCTACGTCAATTACATTGAATGATGTTATTGACTTCTTGCAAAATTATAAAGATGAAAACTCCTTGATGGTATTACAACAACAAATTGAATCGCTACAAACAGAGAGAGAACGTCTTTTGGAGCGATTATCAGTATATGAGGAAGAATATAGAACATTACTTGATTATATTGATCAAAAAAGAAGTGTAATGGTAGCGGAAAGAAATAGTGCTCGTTCGAATGGGGAATTAGAGAAGGTAAAGAAATAAAAAAACAGCTGCTATGTAGCTGTTTTTTTATTTTTTAAGCAGATTCTTCATTTGTAACCGCATTCAAATTTGTTTCTGGGTGCCAAACATAAAAATCACCATTAGTTACTGATACAGGGTTGAAATTTAATTTATCCCAAAAACCAGCTGAATGGATACGCGCTATCGTTTTAATTGGGAATTTTAGTTGTTTAGCATAATTTACAAGCATTTGTCCATAGCCTTGTTTTTGAAAATTCGGTAATACTTCAAGTTTATAGAGTTCTAGGTAAGTACCTGTAATTTCGAATGGTTCTCCACCGTTTCTTTTCATATACAGGCTCATACGTGCGATTAGTGATCCGCCATAATAGATGCCATAAAATGGAGATTCACTATCATTTTCAATAATGTTTGCTTGTAATTCTTCTAGCATGGATAGTTCTTGAGCTCCGCAACCTTTAAAATTTTTAAATTCATCTAATGTTTTATAATTGATGAGCAAACGCTCAACTTTTGGAAATCCCATTACGTCACATCCTTTTCTTATCTTGTTGAATGCAGAAAAGTATAAATATTTATAATAATATTATAACTCATTTTTTTATTTTTATGAAGAAGATAGTATATTTCTTTTATTATTTTTTTGAGGATTTGCTAAACTAAGAAGAGAAGCCTATTAATAGGTAGTATATACATAGTGAAAGAAGAGGTTGCATTTGTTTGTCGGGATACAGTGAAATCAATAGATGCATTAGTGTAATTTAGAAAGATATAAAGGAGGGAGGGCAAGAGAACTTATATAACTTGTTAATATGAGTTCCTTGTGTGAAGATGAAAATTGGAATTGTGGGGCCAGGAGCTATTGGTCTATTGTATACATTTTATTTACAAAAAAGTAATCAAGATGTTACGTTGTTTACAAGAACGGCTAAACAGTCTGAGGAATTGAATGTAACGGGTGTAACCTGTGTTATGGATGGGGAACGTGAAACGGTATTCCCATCTGTTTTACCAATAGAAAGTATGCCAAATCAGAAGTTAGATTATATATTTATTGCCGTGAAACAATATCATATAACTGACATACTACCTTTTGTGCAGGGAGAATCATCATTAATCTTTTTACAAAATGGGATGTCACATCTTCATGCTATGCAGAAAATAGAGAATGAAAATATAGCTGTTGGGATTGTGGAGCATGGTGCAAAAAAGGAAGGTATACATACAGTTCAGCATACTGGTATAGGTGTTACGAAGTTTGGAGTAGTGCGCGGTCCATCTATACATTTTCAAAAAATATTTAATTGCTTTTCTTTTCCTTATTTTCCGATTCAACTCGAATCTGATTGGAAGGACGTTATGCACAAAAAATTAGTAGTTAATGTATGTATCAATCCGTTGACAGCGTTATTACGAGTTCAGAACGGAGAGTTGATTTCTAATCCTTTTTTTTATCAAATGATGGAGCAAGTATTTCAGGAAGTCGTTTTTCTTGTTAAAGAAGAAAAAGAAATTGTATGGCAAATGGTACAACGTGTATGTGAAAGAACGTCTCGTAATACATCATCTATGTTGGCGGATGTAAGAGCAAATAGACAAACGGAAATCAATGCGATTATTGGATATGTATTAGAAGAAGCTAAGAAACAGCAACGACCAGTTCCGACGCTTCAATTTTTGTTTGAGGCAATAAAAGGATTAGAAGGAAAAGTATAAGTGTTTTTCTTTGCTTTTACGTGAAACATTGACTACAATGTGGGTTGGTGAGAGAACAGGATACGAAAGGAAGAATTATATGGAGATAAAAGAAATCTCTGTTCCGCAACAAGGTGTTGTAGCGGACTATATGAACGGTAAAAAAGAGATACAGTCGTGTTTTGATTACATGTTAACAGAAGATGCTTTTAAACAGCGTTTACATGATTTGCGTGAGAGGGAGTTTTTTCGTCAAGATTTAGTAGCGCATTTATTAGAATATAATACAAAATTACAAGCAGGAGAAGCTACAATTCAAAATGTAAAAGCGCTTGGAGATGAAAATACATATGTTGTTATAGCTGGACAACAAGCTGGACTATTAACTGGGCCGCTTTATACAATTCATAAAATTATTTCAATTTTACAGCTTGCGAAGGAAAAGGAAGAAAGTTTAGGTGTTAGAGTTGTTCCTGTTTTTTGGATTGCTGGTGAAGACCATGATATGGATGAAATTAATCATACTTTTGTAACGAAAAATAAAAAAATAAAAAAGACTATTTTTCATGATCGTAATCCGAAAAAGGCGAGTGCATCAGAGTCTGAGCTTTCTGTGGAAGACTGTAGAAAGTGGATTGAAGAAATTTTTAAAACATATCCAGAAACGAATTTTACAAAGGACGTATTGCAATTTATTGATGATTCTTTGGAAAAATCGAATACGTATGTAGATTTCTTTGGTTACCTTATTACTAAAATGTTCGCTAACTCTGGTTTAATTCTTGTCGATTCGCATCATCCTGAATTGAGAAAATTAGAAGTACCGTTCTTTAAACAAATTATTGGCAAGTATAAAGAAGTGCAAGAGGGGCTTCATAATCAACAGGAAATAATTAAAGAATTAGGATATAAACCGATTATTGAAACAAAGTTTAATGCGGTGCATATATTTATGGAAATTGATAATGAGCGAGTACTGCTTGAAGATAATCAAGGGAAGTTTGTTGGGAAAGATGGAGCGTATTCCTTTTCGTATGAAGAATTGATCAACGAGATAGAAAGAAATCCAGCACGTTTTAGTAATAATGTTGTAACACGCCCGCTTATGCAAGAGTATGTATTTCCTACACTTGCGTTTATTGGAGGTCCGGGAGAATTAGCTTACTGGAGTGAATTGCAACAAGTATTTCATACTGTCGGTTTCCGTATGCCGCCGGTCGTTCCACGTATTACGATTACTTATGTAGAGAGGGATATAGCGACAGATGTATCCGACTTACAATTGCAAGAGAGTGATCCGTTTTTAAATAATGTAGATAAATTGCGTGAAAACTGGTTATCTAATCAAATAGAGGAACCGATAGATGATCGATTTGTAGAGGCGAAAAAGGAAATAAGTGATATTCATACATCGTTACAGCAATTTGTGAAGAAAATAGAACCAGGATTAAGTACATTCGCAGAGAAAAATGAGTTGAAAATTAATGAACAAATTGAACTATTGGAAAGAATGTTGAAAAAAAATGTTGAGAAAAAACATGAGGTTCAGCTAAATAAATTTCGTCGTATACAATTTGCGCTTCGTCCATTAGGGGCGCCGCAAGAGCGTGTTTGGAATGTATGCTATTATTTAAACCAGTTCGGTTTGGATTTTGTTGATCGAGTAATGGAAAACTCATTTTCTTGGGATGGAAAACATCATGTTATAAAACTATAGAATCTTGCTCTTTGGAGCAGGATTTTATTTTTATCCTGTTGAATTTACTGTGAAGTGAAATTTTTCTGAATTATCAATTTAAAAACATTGAAGTTTGTATTTAGGCAGGATACTTAAATATATGACAAAATAGCACAAAATGTAAACGTATTATTATCTTTTTCGACAGTTTTTTATTTAATTTCCCGCAAAAGATGATAAAATTTAGTATATAATAAAAGAAAATAGCGATTTGTATAGTATGTTGCCTTTGTAGGCAAGTTAAATGAGTCGTTCTTTAGTAGTATTTCGTTCTCTAATCGTGAAATACACGTGTAGAGGAAGGAATGCATTCAACATAATTAATTGGAAAAAGAGTAGGTGCAACAATGTTTAAACACGTAACAGTACTTTTGAAAGAAACAGTAGACGGCTTAGATATAAAGCCAGATGGTACATATGTAGATTGTACACTGGGGGGAGGAGGACATAGTTCTTATCTATTATCCCAATTAACTGATGGTGGAAAATTAATAGCGTTTGATCAAGATGAGATAGCAATTCAAAATGCGAAAGAAAATTTTTCTTCATACGGTGAGCAGTTTGTAACGGTAAAGAGCAATTTCCGATATTTATCTGAAAAGCTTCAGGAATTAGGTATAACAGAAGTAGATGGCATTTTATTCGATTTAGGTGTTTCATCTCCACAATTAGATACACCAGAGCGTGGCTTTAGTTATCATCATGATGCACCGTTAGATATGCGGATGGATCAAGATGCCCCATTAACAGCATATGATGTTGTAAATAGCTGGTCATATGAACAACTCGTAAGAATTTTCTTCCAGTATGGCGAAGAGAAATTTTCAAAGCAAATAGCAAGGAAAATTGAAGCGTATCGTGAGAATAAAGCGATTGAAACGACAGGGGAATTAGTAGAACTAATTAAAGAAGGTATTCCGGCTCCTGCTCGTAGAACTGGTGGACATCCTGCGAAGCGAGTGTTCCAGGCGATTCGTATTGCTGTAAATGATGAATTGAAAGTATTTGAAGAAGCGTTGGAATCTGCAATTGAGATGGTCAAGCCTGGTGGAAGAGTTAGTGTTATAACATTCCATTCTTTAGAAGACCGTATTTGTAAAACGACGTTTAAGCGAAATAGTACAACGCCACAATTGCCGCCAGGATTACCGATTATTCCTGAGGAATTTAAGCCGAAATTAAAGCTTATTACAAGAAAACCGATTTTACCTTCTGATATGGAATTAGAAGAAAATAATCGAGCGCGTTCTGCGAAGTTGAGAATCGCTGAAAAACGATAAAAAGGGGAGAGAGGTATGACTAACTTAGCTGTAAAGTACAAACAACAAGCGCAAGAAGAGGTACAGATTCAAACACCCCCACAGCAGATGATTAAGCCAAAGGCTAAAGCGAAGATTACAAGAATCGAAAAACTGTTATATGTAGCGTTTATTGGCTTTTTATTGTATGCCTGTGTAGCGTTTATTGGAAATAAAGCAGGCCTTTATCAAGTTAATGTAGAAGCAGCGACAATAGAAGAAAAAATTGTGAATCAGCAAAAAGAAAATCAAGAGTTACAAGCTGAAGTAGAGAAGTTAAGTCGTTATGAACGAATCGCTGAAGTTGCAAAAAAACACGGGCTAGAAATTAATGCGAATAATGTGAAAGGCCTCAAGTAAGGCAATAGGTGTGAAGGAAAGATGAAGAGAAATATGACTAAATTTCATACCAATAAGGGAGCAGGTTATTTTATGATGTTATTCCTCCTGCTCTTTTTGCTGTTATTAGCCCGATTTTTTTACATACAAGCAACAGGAACAGTGCATAATCATGATTTGGATGCACTTGCTAAGCAAAAACATAGCAAAACAGGTGTTCTCGAAGCGAATAGAGGAACGATTTATGATCAAAACGGTCATGTGTTAGCACAAGATGCAAACTCATATAAACTTGTAGCGGAATTAAAAGGTGCTAATCCTGTTAAGGATAAAGAGGATACTGCGAAGAAAATCGCGGGAGTACTCGGAAAAGACGAAGATAAGATTTTAGCTACGTTAAATAAAGAAGGTAAAAGTCAAGTGGAATTTGGAAATTTAGGTAAGGGCTTGACGAAAGAACAAAAAGAACAAATAGAAGCATTGAAATTGCCAGGAATATCTTTTATTACAGAAAATGCAAGAGTGTATCCAAACGGTGATTTCGCATCTTATGTCATAGGTCATGCGAGACCTGATGACAACGGAATTGCTATAGGGCAATTTGGTTTAGAAAAGAGTTTGGATAAGTATTTAGGTGCTGCTAATGGAGAAGTAGCTTATACAGGCGATCGTAAAGGTGTATCTCTTGACGGTGGAAAAGTGAATGTAAAGGCACCTAAAAATGGAGATAATGTATATTTAACGCTTGACCAACGTATTCAAAGTTATTTAGAAGACGCAATGAAAGAAGCGAGTAAACATTATGAACCAGAAAGCTTAATAGGAATTGTCGCAGATCCAAAAACAGGGAAAATATTAGGGATGTCTAGTAAACCTAGTTATGATCCGAACCAAGAGAATAATAAATATTTTTATAATGATGCAATTGCGAATGCATTTGAACCTGGATCAACAATGAAGATTTTCACGTTAGCGGCAGCCATTAATGAAGGTGTGTATAAAGGGCAAGATTATTATCAGTCTGGTACATATCAAGTCGGTAACCAGAAAATAAAAGATCATAACGGCGGTGCTGGCTGGGGCTCTATCACGTTTGATGAAGGTGTAGAGCGCTCTTCAAACGTAGCATTTGCAATTTTAGGTGATCAAAAACTTGGTCCAGAACGTTTTCGTAAATATATTCACGCTTTTGGGCTAGACGAGAAAACGAATATTGATTTACCTGGTGAAGGTTCAAATACAATTTTATTTGATCAGCAAATACAGCAAGTAACAACAGCTTTTGGACAAGGTTCTACTGTAACGCCAATTCAGCTTGTACAAGCTGCAACAGCTATTGCAAATGATGGGAAAATGATGAAACCTTATACAATTGATAAAATTGTAGATCCAATAACAGGGAAAGTAAAATTAGAACATAAACCAGAAGAAGTAGGAAAGCCTGTTACAAAAGAAACAGCAGCGCAAGTAAGACAATTATTAGAACGCGTTGTTACATCTCCTAAAGGAACAGGAACTGCTTATAAAATCGATGGATATTCAGTTGGTGGTAAAACAGGGACAGCGCAAATTCCAGATGGGAAAGGTGGCTATATGACAGGAAGAGAGAATTATATATTCTCATTCTTAGGTATGGCACCGGTGGAAGATCCGCAACTTGTTGTATACGTAGCTGTTAAACAGCCGAAGTTAAAAGATGATGAGAATGGAGCGCAGCCTTTAGCTGATATCTTTAAATATGTAACAAAAAATAGTTTAGAGTATTTAAAGATTAAGCCAAATGAAGTGAAAGATCCGAAAAAATATTTGAAAGAACAACAAACTACTGTTCCAGATGTAACTGGTAAAACGATGGCTGAAGCTGGGAAAGCAATTGATAAAGCAAAACTCCGTCCAATCGTATTAGGTGAAGGGAAAGTACAACAACAAGTACCGAAAGCGACTGAACAAACATTGAAAGGTGATCGAGTCTTCTTAGTGGGAGATAAGCCTACAATGCCAAATATACAAGGTTGGGCACTGCGTGATGTTATGAATTTAGCAAAAACATTACAGCTTAACTTAAAACCTTCTGGTACCGGATACGTAACAGAGCAAAGTGTGGCAGAAGGAACGTTATTGCAACCTGGTACAGAGTTAGCTGTCACACTCGTACCGCCCCTTGAACCACAACAAGAGGCTGAAAAACCGTAATGGTAAAAGAGAAGAAGTTCTAATTAAATAAGTACAAGCATATATTGGAACAAGCTAGGCGTAAGGGAGGCTTGTTCCAATATGCGTGTATCAAATGTAACGGTTAGAAAAAGACTTATTTTTATACTCATATCAGGTATACTTATTTTCACTATCATCGATATTCGTCTTGGATATGTGCAGTTTTTTCTTGGGAATATGTTAACGGATCGTGCGAAGGATTCGTGGAGTCGTAATATTACTTTTGAACCTGAACGTGGGAAGATTTTAGACCGAAACGGTGTGGAACTTGCCACGAATAAAAGTGCCCCAACTGTCTTTGTTGTACCGAGGCAAATTGAAAAACCAGCAGAGACTGCAGAGAAATTAGCTGCAGTATTAGGTGTGGAAAAAGATGAGATTTATAAGAGGGTTACAAAAAAAGAATCGATTGTAAGGTTAGATAAAGGCGGAAGAAAAATATCACATGACAAAGCGAAAGAGGTAAGAGGATTAAGTTTAAAGGGTGTGTATATTGCAGAGGATTCTATCCGGTACTATCCATTTGGGAACTTTTTATCACATGTATTAGGGTTTGCAGGTAGTGACAATCAAGGGTTAATGGGACTAGAAAAATATTATGATAAAGAGCTAAATGGTGATAAAGGCCATGTGCGTTTTTTTGCAGATGCGAAAGGGCAGAGAATGCCTAATATAGGTGATGATTTCAAAAAGCCAGAAGCTGGTTTGAATTTGGGACTAACAATTGATGCACGCATTACGAGAATTATGGAAAGAGAAATGAATATTGCGGAGTCAACGTATAATCCAGATGGCATGATCGCAATTGCAATGAATCCAAAAAATGGTGAAATTTTAGGCATGTCAAGCCGACCGAGTTTTGATCCAGCAGATTTTCAAAGTGTTTCTCCAGAAGTGTATAACAGAAACTTACCTGTATGGAGTACGTATGAGCCTGGTTCAACATTTAAGATCATAACATTAGCGGCCGCTTTGAATGAAAATTTAGTAGACCTAGAGAAAGATACGTTTTATGATGATGGAGCAGCTGAAGTTGGTGGGGCTAGATTAAAATGTTGGAAAGCAGGAGGTCACGGTAGCCAAACGTTTTTAGAAGTAGTTCAAAATTCGTGTAACCCAGGATTTATTGAACTGGGTGATCGTCTTGGCAAAGACCGATTGTTTAAATATATTCGAAATTTTGGATTTGGACAGAAAACAGGCATTGATTTGCAAGGTGAAGGTAGCGGGATTTTATTTAATTTAGATAGAGTCGGTCCAGTCGAGCAAGCAACGACTTCATTCGGTCAAGGTGTTTCTGTTACACCAATACAACAAGTAGCAGCAGTAGCAGCAGCTGTAAATGGCGGAACGTTGTATCAACCGTATATAGCTAAGGAATTTATTGATCCGACAAATAATCAAGTTGTCAGTAAAAAGACACCTGTCGAGAAAAGAAAAGTTATTTCCAAGGAAACTTCAGAAAAAGTTCGTTATGCATTAGAGAATGTTGTAGCGAAAGGGTCTGGTAAAGGTGCATATATTGATGGATATCGCGTAGGTGGAAAAACAGGAACCGCTCAAAAGGTAAAGGATGGAAAATATTTAGAAAATAACTATATTGTATCCTTTATCGGTTTTGCTCCAGCAGATGATCCTGAAATTGTTGTCTATGTTGCTGTTGATAACCCAAAAGGAGTCACGCAATTTGGTGGAGTAGTAGCGGCTCCGATTGTTGGGAATATTCTTCGGGATGCACTTCCTGTTATGGGAGTGAAACCGAGAAAAGAACAAGTTGAAAAAGAATATAAATGGGGCGATACACCGACTGTGGAAGTCCCAAATTTAATTGGTATGAAAAAGAAAGATTTACAGACGCAACTTGTCGATTTGAAGCTTGATATAAGTGGTGATGGGGAGAAAGTAATCAAACAATCACCAGAAGCTGGAGCGAAAGTAAAAGAAGGCTCAAAAATTAGAATTTACTTCGGGAATTAAAGGTAACATAGTACGTTTTATGGTACAATTGGTGGAAGTGAATTCTTTATAGAATCGTTACTTAATTTGAGACAGTAAGTGTCTCATTAATTAATAAGTCTATTTATTAGACGAAGTAGCACTTACCTCCTATTTTTATATAATTAGGAGGTAACGTGTTGCTTACTAAAAAAGAAATAAATAAACAATGTAGAGAGGGTTTAGTGAAATGAAGTTGCATACACTTGTATCATGTTTGCATGATTTTCCAGTTGTTCCAAAAGAAAATCCAGAAATCACATCTATAGAAGCTGATTCCCGTAAAGTGGTAGAGGGAAGCTTATTTGTATGTATGAAAGGGTATACGGTTGATAGCCATGATTTTGCTAAGAAAGCAGCGGCACAAGGAGCGGCTGCTATTGTTGCGGAAAGACCAATTGATGTTGACGTTCCAGTTGTACTTGTGAAAAATACTTTTCGTTCGTTAGCGGTTTTAGCTGATTATTTTTATGGTCAACCAACACACAAGTTACATTTAATCGGAATTACAGGTACAAATGGAAAGACAACAACATCGCATATTATGGATGAAATTATGCGTGCACATGGTCATAAAACGGGGTTAATTGGAACGATTAATATGAAAATCGGTGATGAAACATTTGAGGTGAAAAATACAACACCAGATGCACTAACACTTCAACAGACGTTTTCAAAAATGGTTGAACAAGGTGTGGATAGTACAGTAATGGAAGTTTCGTCGCATGCCTTAGATCTTGGTCGTGTACACGGATGTGATTACGATGTAGCGGTGTTTACAAATTTAACACAAGATCATCTAGACTATCATAAAACGATGGAAGAATATAAACATGCAAAAGGGTTGCTATTTGCACAGCTTGGCAATAGTTATAATCATAATCGTGAAAAGTACGCTGTATTGAATAACGACGATGCTGTAACAGAGGAGTACATGAGAAGTACTGCCGCAACTGTTGTAACATATGGTATTGATACAACAAGTGATATTATGGCAAAAGATATCGTTATGACGAGTGGCGGGACTACATTTACGCTTGTAACACCGTATGAAAGTGTAAATGTTACGATGAAATTGATTGGTAAATTTAATGTATATAACGTACTAGCGGCAACAGCAGCGGGACTTGTTTCTGGTGTGAGTTTAGAAACAATCATTGATGTTATAAAGAAACTAGCTGGGGTTCCTGGGCGTTTTGAAGTGGTTGATGGTGGACAAAGTTATACAGTTATTGTTGATTACGCTCATACACCAGATAGCTTAGAGAATGTATTAAAAACAGCAAAGCAGTTTGCGAAAGGTGATGTATATTGTATTGTTGGTTGCGGTGGTGATAGAGATCGAACGAAGAGACCAATAATGGCAAGTGTGGCAACAAAATATGCAACTCATGCAATTTATACATCGGATAATCCAAGAAGTGAAGATCCAGTGGCTATTTTAGATGATATGGTACATGGTGCAAATGGGAATAATTATGAAGTAATTATTGATAGAAAAGAAGCGATACACCATGCAATTGCCAAAGCGAAAGCTGAAGATATCATTATTATTGCTGGTAAGGGTCATGAAACATATCAAATTATTGGTAAAGAAGTTCATCATTTTGATGATCGTGAAGTCACTAAAGAAGCAATTACGGAGCGTTTAAACAACGAAGTGTAACAGCATGAGAGGAGGACTACATGTGCTTGAACAAGGTTTATTAGTAACGGCTGGGGTAGCATTCTTAATTTCTGTTGCCCTTTCGCCATTATTTATTCCATTTTTACGAAAGTTAAAGTTCGGACAGAGTATTCGTGACGAAGGACCGAAGTCACACCAAAAGAAATCAGGGACACCAACGATGGGTGGTATTGTCATATATGTATCTATGATGGTGACTACGCTTATTATGGCGATTAAATTTAACCATTTAGGTGCAGAAGTATCATTGTTATTATTAGTTACATTTGGATACGGATTAATCGGATTTTTAGATGACTACATAAAAGTAGTAAAGAAAAGAAATCTTGGTTTAACATCAAAACAAAAATTGATTGGTCAGCTTGTAATTGCTATTGCGTTCTTTTTAATTGGAAAAGGGCAAGCATTTCACACTTATATCATGATTCCGGGAACTGATGTTAAATTTGAATTAGGCTGGGCATATTTTGTTCTTGTATTATTTATGCTTATTGGTGGATCAAATGCGGTTAACTTAACAGATGGTTTAGATGGTTTATTATCAGGAACAGCTGCTATTGCATTCGGAGCGTTTAGTATTATTGCTGTAGCACAAGAGCAATTTGGAGTAGCGATATTCTGTATGGCAGTTGTAGGAGCTGTACTTGGCTTTTTAGTATTCAATGCGAATCCAGCAAAAGTATTTATGGGAGATACAGGTTCCTTAGCTTTAGGTGGTGCAATCGCAGCTGTGGCAATTTTATTAAAACAAGAATTGCTACTTGTTGTTATTGGCGGCGTATTCGTAGCGGAAACTTTATCTGTTATTATTCAAGTTATTTCGTTTAAAACAACAGGAAAACGTGTCTTTAAAATGAGTCCATTACATCATCATTATGAATTATGTGGTTGGTCAGAGTGGCGCGTCGTTGTAACGTTTTGGTCTGTAGGATTTTTATTAGCTGTTTTAGGAATTTATATCGGGGTGTGGATGTAATTGAAAACTGTAACTGAATTTCAAAATAAAAATATTCTTGTATTAGGCATTGCAAAAAGTGGTTATGCAGCAGCTACCTTGTTACAAAAATTAGGTGCAAATGTTATTGTAAATGATGGGAAGCCTTTAGCAGAAAATGTGCTTGCTGCAGAATTGCAAGCAAAAGGAATGGACGTTGTATGTGGTGGTCATCCTTTAGAATTGTTAGAGAGAAATATTTCTCTTGTTGTAAAAAATCCAGGGATTCCGTATTCTAATCCAATATTAGTCGCTGCGAAAGGGAAGCAAATTCCAATTGTTACGGAAGTAGAATTGGCATATCGTATTTCAGAAGCGCCATTTGTTGGGATCACGGGGTCTAACGGTAAAACGACAACGACAATGCTTACATTTGAAATGTTAAAAGAAGGACAAAAGCATCCGGTTATTGCAGGAAACATAGGGACAGTAGCTTGTGAAGTGGCACAGGATGCAAAAGAAAATGAAGTTGTAGTTACAGAACTTTCATCATTCCAACTGATGGGAGTAGAATCGTTCCAACCTAAAATTGCTGCGTTTTTAAACTTATTTGAAGCCCACTTAGATTATCATGGGACGAAGACGGAATATGGTTTAGCAAAAGCAAATATTTTTAAAAACCAAACAGAAAACGATTATAGTGTAATAAATGCAGATGATGCAGATGTGATGGCCTTATCTGCGAATACTAAAGGTCAAAAAATACTGTTTTCGACAACGAAAGAAATTGAAGATGGTGCGTATATAAAAGATCATGCTCTTTATTTTAAAGGGGAAAAAGTTGTTGAAGTAAGTGATATCGTTTTACCGGGTCAGCATAGTTTAGAAAATATTTTAGCTGCGATGAGTATTGCGAAATTATTAGGTGTTTCTAACGAAGCGATTACGGTAGTATTAAAGCGTTTCACAGGTGTAAAACATCGTTTAGAATATGTAACAACTATTAACAACCGTAAGTTTTATAATGACTCAAAAGCGACGAATATGTTAGCGACTGAGAAAGCTTTATCTGCGTTTAAACAGCCGATTGTACTATTAGCAGGTGGGCTTGATCGTGGAAATGAATTTGATGATTTAATTCCATATTTCAAAAATGTAAAAGCGATTGTAACATTTGGACAAACAGCACCAAAATTAGTAAGAGCGGCAGAAAAAGCGGGATTAGATATAATTGAAAGTGTCGATACTCTAGATGAAGCAGTAGTGAAAGCTTATGCTCATTCTACAGATGGTGATGTAATTCTTCTTTCTCCAGCATGTGCAAGCTGGGATCAATTTAAAACATTTGAAGAAAGAGGAGACATTTTTATACAAGCTGTGCATAAACTTATATAAAGTAAATCAAAACATCAGTAGGCTAACACCTACTGATGTTTTGTTACATAGGGCAAAAGTGTCTGTCCAAAGAGGTGGTGTTTATGGGTAATGAAGAAAACGCCTGATTTTATTCTCATCATCGTTACACTCTCGTTGTTGACAATCGGAATGATTATGGTTTATAGTGCGAGTGCGGTTTGGGCCTCTTATAAAATGGGGGATTCATTCTTTTTTGCAAAAAGACAATTACTATTTGCAGGTCTTGGTGTAGTGGCTATGTTTTTTATCATGAAAATTGATTATTGGGTGTGGCGTACGTATTCAAAAGTAATTTTGCTAGTTTGCTTCATTCTTCTTATTCTCGTTCTTATTCCTGGAGTAGGTCTTGTTCGTGGGGGAGCGAGAAGTTGGATCGGAATCGGGGCATTTTCGATTCAACCGTCAGAGTTTATGAAGTTTGCGATGATTATTTTCTTGGCAAAATTTTTAGCGGAACGGCAAAAATTAATTACATCTTTTAAACGTGGTTTATTACCGGCTCTTAGTTTTGTGTTTCTTGCTTTTGGGATGATTATGTTACAGCCAGACCTTGGTACAGGAACGGTAATGGTTGGGACCTGTATCATTATGATATTTATTTCGGGAGCAAGGGTCTTTCACTTTGCAATGTTTGGTTTGGTTGGCGTAGCAGGGTTTGTAGGGTTAATTGCATCAGCACCGTATCGAATGAAACGCATTACATCCTATTTAGATCCGTGGTCGGATCCACTTGGAAGTGGATTTCAAATTATCCAATCATTACTCGCAATTGGGCCTGGTGGGTTATTCGGGCTTGGACTTGGACAAAGTAGACAAAAGTTTCTTTATTTACCTGAACCACAAACAGACTTTATATTTGCAATCTTATCAGAGGAATTAGGTTTTATTGGTGGTTCATTTGTGTTATTATTATTTAGTCTATTATTATGGCGCGGGATTCGGATAGCATTAGGAGCGCCAGATTTATATGGTACGTTTTTAGCAGTAGGTATTGTGGCGATGATTGCGATTCAAGTAATGATTAATGTTGGTGTTGTAACAGGACTGATGCCTGTTACGGGTATTACTTTGCCGTTTTTAAGTTATGGTGGATCAAGTTTGACATTAATGTTAATGGCAGTAGGTGTATTATTAAATATAAGTCGCCATTCTCGCTACTAAACCCTGTTTATAAGACAGGGTTTTTCGTATGTGTGTGAAAATACAATATGTATATAGAAATAAATATGATTGAAATAAGAAAAGAGAAGCGGAGGAGTTAGTAGTGCGTGTATTAGTAAGTGGTGGAGGCACTGGAGGGCATATTTATCCGGCCCTTGCTTTAATTAGAGAAATAAAAAAATTAAATCCGGAAGCAAGGTTTTTATATATTGGTACGGAAAATGGTTTAGAGAGTACTATCGTTCCAAAAGCAGGTATACCGTTTCAATCTATTGTTATAAGTGGATTTAAACGAAAAATATCGTTAGATAATGTGAAAACTGTAATGCGTTTCCTAAAGGGTGTACAAGATAGTAAACGATATATTCGTCGTTTTAATCCGGATATTGTAATTGGAACGGGTGGATATGTATGTGGCCCGGTTGTGTATGCTGCAGCGAAATTAGGTATTCCAACTATTGTACATGAACAAAATAGTGTACCAGGTGTAACGAACAAATTTTTAAGTCGTTATGTTGATAAGGTTGCTGTTTGTTTTGAAGCAGCTGCAGAACATTTTCCGCAGTCAAAAGTGGTTATGACAGGTAACCCACGTGCATCTGAGGTGATGGATCAAAATGGAATGAAAGGAAAACGTTCAGTAGGTTTATCTCTTCCTAAAAAATCCGTACTTATTTTCGGGGGGAGCCGCGGGGCTAGACCACTTAACGATGCTTTCGTAGAAGCGATTGAACAATTTGGGAATAAAAGTTACGAAGTATTATATGTAACAGGTGAAGTACATTATGATAAAGTTATGGAAGCCGTGAAACAAAAAGGGAATCCGAATAATGTTATTATTAAACCTTTTATTCATAATATGCCAGAGGTACTGACTGGTGTAGATCTTGTTGTTTCAAGAGCAGGGGCTACAACGCTTGCAGAATTAACAGCGTTAGGTAAGCCAAGTGTGTTAATTCCGAGTCCGTACGTAACAAATAACCATCAGGAAAAGAATGCACGTTCAGTTGTTGATAAAGGAGCAGCCAAAATGTTACTTGAAAAAGATTTAACATCTGAAACGCTAATTCGTGATATTGATGAGATTTTATTAGATGCACAAACATTACAAAATATGAAGCTAGCTGCTAAGCAACTAGGTATTCCAGATGCAGCAAATAAGCTGTATGAAGTAATGAATAAGCTTGTAAAAAAATAACGTTAGGTGAACGCCCTGCATACTACTGTAATAAGGAGACTTTATATGGGGGAGATCGTTTATGGAACAATTAGTAAATGAGCTTATAAAAGCGAATGTTGGCCGAGTGTTAGTTAACGAACCGTTAGCGCGTTACACTACTATGAAAATAGGTGGACCAGCTGATATTTTAATTGTGCCAAAGCATGTTACCGGTATTGAGAAAACATTGCAGTTAGTAAAGAAATATAAAACAAAGTGGACTGTAATTGGTCGGGGTTCAAATCTTCTTGTATCAGATCAAGGTATAGAAGGTGTTGTTATTCGTTTAGGAGAAGGATTAGACCACTTAGAGGTCGAAAACCATAGAGTAAGAGTTGGTGGTGGATATCCCCTTATTAAATTGTCAACTTTACTTAGTCGCCAAGGATTAGCTGGACTGGAATTTGCAAGTGGTATTCCAGGAAGTGTTGGTGGCGCAGTGTATATGAATGCAGGAGCACATAAATCAGATATATCAAATATATTATCAAAGGCTCTTATTCTGTTTGAAAACGGAACAATTGAGTGGTTAATGAATAGAGAAATGGAGTTTTCTTATCGTACATCTGTATTGCAAACGAAACGTCCTGGTGTTGTTTTGGAAGCTGAGTTTCAATTGCAGGTAGGAGAGCGTGGGGAAATTGTAAGAAACATGCAAAAGAATAAAGATTATCGTCGTGAAACACAGCCGTGGAATTATCCTTGTGCAGGAAGTGTATTTCGGAATCCAACTCCATACTTTGCAGGGAATTTAATAGAGAAAGCAGGGCTTCGTGGTTATCGAATAGGCGGAGCTCAAATTTCTGAAATGCATGGGAATTTTATTATTAATACTGGGGGAGCCTCAGCGCAAGATGTATTATCCTTAATTGCATTGATAAAACACACAATTAAGGATAAATTTGGCGTAGATATGCATACAGAAGTAGAAATCATTGGAAGATAACGGTTATTCGTTCCGCTCATTATCATTTATGTTATAATAAGAAGATAAGAACGGCATGAGGAACATGCCGTTTTTTATGTTACATAGGGGGATCGTACATGAAAAATAGTAAAGTGATTAAACTACAAGATCGTGTACCAAAGTTGAAAAATCAAAAGAAAAAAAACAAAAAAAATGTTAATCATCGGTTGATTTTATACATATCAATTTTATTTTTATTAGTACTCTTTTTAATTTATTTTCGGTCTCCGCTTAGTAATATAAAAAAGATAAGTGTGTTTGGAAATCATTATATGACAGATGAACAAGTGATGAAGGAATCAGGTGTGACATATGATACGAGTTATTTCCGAGTAACAGCACACAAAGCAGAAGAAAACTTAACGAAACGAAAAGAAATTAAAGCAGTAAATGTAAAAAAACGTTTCCCAAACAAAATTGATGTTCATATTGAAGAATATTTAACCATTGGTTATATAAACAAAGATGGAAAATTACAACCGTTATTAGAAAATGGGAAAACACTTGAAGTACTCCCGAACGGAAAACTTCCTGTTGCAGCACCAATTTTTGAACCGTTTAAAGAGGAGAAAATGAAGGAGTTAATTGCGGAGTTAGAAAAATTAACACCGACTATTTTAAGGTCTATTTCTGAGATTCGTTATTCACCGACGAATGCGAATGAAGACCATCTTACTTTATATATGAATGAAGGGTATGAAGTGAGCACTACGATTCAAAATTTTGCAAAGCGTATGGAAGCTTATCCTCTTATTTTAAAAACAATTGAGCCAGGTAAGAAGGTATTAATTGACTTAGAAGTAGGGGCATATACGAAAGAGTTAGGTGCGGAGGAAAAAAAAGAATAGAACGATAGTTTTTACTACGTTATTTATAGAAAAAACGAAACAAACGTTCTGTTGTCTGTATATGAATTTACAAGAATGGTTCATTTGATGAAAAATATGCAGAAATTCTTAGATTCATACTCGGATTGGTACAAGTTTCACTTTTCTATGAGTACATCTTAGTGTAGACTTATACTTGGCGGTAATCTTTACACTTGAAATAGAATTATTTCAAGATAAGCAGTTATTCATAGTTTACTGCGATATTCTTAAACGAATGTTAAATAAAAATAAGAAAAATATAGGGTTAAAAAAGGGAAACGTATAAAGACGTTGAATATTTTTCTTATAAATAGTAAAGTTGCGATTGTTGTTCCATATATTGAGTTGTATGGTATAAATAAAGAAGGAGGTGCCAAAGAATGAACAGCAATGAAATATATGTTAGTCTTGACATCGGTACATCCAATGTTAAAGTCATCATTGGTGAAATGGTTAATGACAGCTTAAACATAATTGGTGTTGGAAATGTAAAATCAAATGGTTTAAAGAAGGGATCGATAGTCGATATAGATGAGACTGTTCGATCAATTAAAAAAGCAATTGAACAAGCTGAGCGCATGGTGGGAATCCACATTGAGCAAGTTGTAGTAGGTGTCAATGCAAACCAGGTACAGCTGCTTCCTTGTCACGGAGTAGTCGCTGTTTCAAATGAAGATCGTGAAATCGGAAATGAAGATGTCTTACGCGTTCTAGATGCAGCACAAGTTGTGTCAATTGCTCCTGAACGTGAATTTATTGATGTGGTACCTCGACAGTTCATTGTAGACGGTCTTGACGAGATTAACGATCCACGCGGGATGATCGGTGTAAGATTAGAAATGGAAGGTACACTTATTACAGGCTCGAGAACTTTACTACATAACCTACTTCGTTGTGTAGAAAAAGCAGGTCTTGAAATTGTAGATATTTGTCTTCAACCTTTAGCAGCTGCAACAGTTGCTATATCTTCAGATGAAAAGAATAGAGGAGTGGCCCTTGTTGATATTGGGGGGGGCTCTACAACTTTATCTATTTTTAAAGATGGAGAGTTACAGGCGACAAGCGTATTGCCATTAGGTGGAGACCATATAACGAAGGATATTGCGATTGGGTTGAAAACTTCAACAGAAAATGCAGATCAAATTAAGTTGAAATATGGACATGCTTTTTATGATACAGCATCTGAAGAAGAAATGTTTACGGTTCCTATTATGGGAAGTGATCAAACAGAACAGTATTCGCAATTAGAATTATCGGATATTATAGAGGCTCGTGTAGAGGAAATTTTAATGTTTGTTCAGGAAGAAGTACGTAAGTTGGGAATAAAGCAAGTTGCTTCTGGCTACGTACTGACTGGCGGAATTGCTTCTATGCCAGGTGTTCTTGATCTTGCATATGATATTTTACATGAAAATGTTCGTATAGCAACTCCAGATTATATTGGTGTGCGTGAGCCACAATATACAATTGGAGTAGGTTTAATTAAACACTCTTATCAAAAAGCTAAATTACGTGGAAAAAACGTGCAGGAAAAGCAAGAGCATTTTGAACCAGTACCAGCACCAATGCCGGTACAACAGCAACCTGCGAAACAAAAAACTCGTAATCAAAACAATAATAATCAAAATGATGACCGTATGATGTCAAAAGTAAAACGTGTATTCCGTTATTTATGGGATTAAAATTGGACACGAAAAATGAGGTTCTAGGGGGATTTCGACATGTTAGAGTTTGATACTACTCAAGATCAATTAGCGAATATAAAAGTTATCGGTGTCGGCGGTGGCGGAAACAATGCTGTAAACCGTATGATTGAACACGGTGTACAAGGTGTAGACTTTATCGCTGTGAATACTGATGCACAAGCATTAAATCTATCAAAAGCTGAAACGAAAATGCAAATTGGTGGAAAATTAACGCGTGGACTTGGTGCAGGCGCAAACCCTGAAGTAGGGAAAAAAGCTGCGGAAGAAAGTAAAGAGCAGATCCAAGAAGCACTTCGTGGTGCGGATATGGTCTTTGTAACAGCTGGTATGGGCGGCGGAACTGGAACTGGTGCAGCTCCGGTTGTTGCTCAAGTTGCAAAAGAATTAGGTGCGTTAACAGTTGGTGTTGTAACACGTCCATTTACATTTGAAGGACGTAAGCGTGCAACGCAAGCAGCATCTGGTATTGCGGCATTTAAAGAAAATGTAGATACGTTAATTGTAATTCCAAACGATCGTTTATTAGAGATTGTTGATAAAAATACGCCGATGTTAGAAGCGTTCCGTGAAGCAGATAACGTATTACGTCAAGGTGTTCAAGGTATTTCTGATTTAATTGCAACACCAGGTTTAATTAACTTAGACTTTGCAGACGTAAAGACAATCATGTCTAATAGAGGCTCTGCTTTAATGGGTATCGGTTCTGGTAATGGGGAAAATCGTGCTGCTGAAGCTGCGAAAAAAGCGATTTCTAGTCCATTACTAGAAACATCTATTGATGGAGCTCAAGGTGTTATTATGAATATTACGGGTGGAGCTAACTTAAGCTTATACGAAGTACAAGAAGCAGCAGACATTGTGGCTTCAGCTTCGGATCCAGAAGTAAATATGATTTTTGGTTCTGTTATTAATGAAGGATTAAAAGATGATATCGTTGTAACTGTAATTGCAACTGGTTTTGATGATAGCGCTGCGACGCAGCCACCAAAACCAATTATCCGTCCGACTGCGAATCATACACAACAACCAGTAGCTCAACCTTCAAAACAACGTGAAGTAAAACGTGAAATGAAGCGTGAAGAGCCGGTTGTACATGAGCGTCATTCAGATTCAGATGATATCGATATTCCAGCATTTTTACGTAACCGTCGTAGACGATAAAAAAAGGAGCTTCCATGCTCCTTTTTTTGTTTTCTAAATGGAAAAGATCTACTAAGTAGGTCTTTTTTTATTTCGCATATTTCAATTTATCCCGCTATTTGCGGGCAGTAAGACTCTCACCTCAAGATTCGGCGATTGCGAGGAAATTAGGTGGGAGATAATTGCCCATAAAAGCCCGCTTGGTGAAGGCAAATACTCAGTTCGGATGAACAAAACCCACTGATTAAAGTTTCGCTTCATAGGTGTAAGTAAAGGATATTTAACTTTGGTTACATATAGTTCAGTCGATCTGTTGATAAAAAATAAAATTATATCACTCTATGAAACTATACTTTTATTTTTTACCGACAGATTATGTCTAGAAATCACAAAATAACAAAAAAACACCTCCGCAAATTGACACACTTTCCTATTGGATATGCATTATACTAGTCTCAACTCAAAAAAAGAGGTGAATTGTTTGGTTGTTTACGCCGACATTGTTTGGTTGTTAAACGCCTGCATTGATTTTCTTTTACTTTTATTAACGGCTACCGTGTTAAAAAAGAAGATCAAGAGATGGAGGCTTGTGTTAGGGGCATTTATAGGTTCAACCATTGTTATTTTTGCCTTTACTCCTTTTGCTTCTATGATGACACATCCAATTATGAAATTACTGTACTCGTTACTTATTGTGTATACGGCATTTGGGTTTACAACGTTTAGAAATTATACACAGACTGTTTTTACGTTTTACTTTGTAACCTTTATGGTTGGCGGAGGATTAATTGGAACTCATTTCTTTTTGCAAACGAATGAAATGGTAAATGGATTGGTTCAATCTCAATCAATTTCTTACGGTGATCCAATTAGTTGGTTGTTTGTTATTTTTGGTTTTCCAGTGATTTATTATTTTTCTAAAAAGCGTATTGAAAGCGTAGAGGTTACGAAAATACACTATGATCAAATTGTGAAAGTGAAGATTCGAGTAGGGGAAGAAGAATTAGAACTAGCAGGTTTAATTGATAGTGGAAATCAGCTTTACGATCCGTTAACAAAAACACCAGTTATGATTATGCATATTTCATCATTAGAGTATTGTTTACCAGTTTGGTTAACAGAACAAATTTATTCCAAAACAGAAATTCCTCAAATACCAGAAAATGATTCTGGATGGGCGACAAAATTACGCTTAATTCCTTTCCGAGCAGTTGGAGTCGATAATCAATTTTTATGGGCAATTAAGCCAGATAGTGTGCAAGTTGATCATGAAGGTAGTTCTATTGTTGTAAACAAAGTATTAATTGGTTTAAATACACAACAATTGTCTACCAACGGAGAGTACCAATGCATTGTGCATCCGAAAATGTTGATTTCACAAAAGATGGTAATTGCTTAATTATGAGAGGGCGGGATAATATGATGAAATTAAAATTTTATTTAGTATACCTTTGGTATAAAGTATTGCTGAAATTAGGAATTAAGACCGATGAAATTTATTACATTGGTGGAAGTGAAGCGTTGCCACCACCATTAACGAAAGAAGAAGAGGAAGTTCTTTTGAATAAATTGCCAAAAGGAGATCAAGCGGCAAGGTCATTACTTATTGAACGTAACTTACGGCTAGTTGTATATATAGCAAGAAAGTTTGAAAATACAGGGATAAATATTGAAGATTTGATTAGCATAGGAACAATTGGTCTTATTAAAGCGGTCAATACATTTAATCCAGAAAAGAAAATAAAATTAGCAACTTATGCATCTCGTTGTATAGAAAATGAGATTTTAATGCATTTGCGTCGAAATAATAAAAATCGTTCAGAAGTTTCTTTTGATGAACCACTTAACATTGATTGGGATGGGAATGAATTGTTGTTATCAGATGTATTAGGTACGGATGATGATATTATTACAAAAGATCTGGAAGCCACTGTGGATCGTCATCTACTAATGAAGGCATTGCACCAATTAAATGATCGTGAAAAACAAATTATGGAACTTAGGTTTGGGCTTGCTGGGGAAGAGGAAAAGACGCAAAAAGATGTGGCGGATATGCTTGGGATTTCACAGTCATACATTTCGCGTTTAGAAAAAAGAATCATAAAAAGATTACGAAAAGAATTTAATAAAATGGTGTAAAGAATAAGACCAGCCGTTATCTAGGCTGGTCTTATTCTATTTAGCTGTATGAGGATAGATAACTAAAATGAAAAATGAAGAGAAAACCGCATGCATAAAATCCCCTTCAAAGGAAATACTTTACACTGTACAGCAACTCCCGATAGGAGGGAACACTTTGACGAGAAACAAAGTAGAAATTTGCGGTGTTGATACAGCTAAACTTCCAGTACTAAAAAATGAAGAGATGCGTAAATTATTTCGTGAAATGCAAAGTGGAGAGATAAGCGCAAGAGAGAAATTAGTGAATGGAAACTTACGTCTTGTACTGAGCGTCATCCAAAGATTTAATAACAGAGGAGAATATGTTGACGATTTATTTCAAGTTGGTTGCATCGGACTTATGAAATCCATTGATAACTTTGATTTGGGCCAAAATGTAAAATTTTCAACGTATGCTGTGCCGATGATTATTGGGGAAATACGCAGATATTTGCGTGATAATAATCCAATTCGCGTATCTCGATCATTACGAGATATTGCGTATAAAGCGTTGCAAGTAAGAGAAAAGTTGATTGCAGAAAACTCGAAAGAACCGACAGCAATGGATATTGCAAAAGTTCTTGAAGTGACTCATGAAGAAATTGTTTTTGCTTTAGATGCGATTCAAGATCCAGTTTCATTATTTGAGCCAATTTATAACGATGGGGGAGATCCTATCTTTGTTATGGATCAGTTAAGTGATGAAAAACAAAAGGACGAGCAGTGGGTTGAAGAATTAGCGCTAAAAGAAGGGATGAAGCGTTTAAATGATCGAGAGAAAATGATTATTCGAAAACGTTTCTTTCAAGGAAAGACACAAATGGAAGTTGCGGAAGAAATTGGAATTTCCCAAGCGCAAGTATCACGTTTAGAGAAATCAGCTATTAAACAAATGAATAAAACGATTCAAGGATAAGGTTCTCACCAGTTATGGTGAGACCTTTTTATTTGCACTCATAGTAGGTATGCAGTGTTCATATAATGAAAAATAATATGGATTTTAGTAGAGGGTGAGTCCTGTTCATGTGAGAAGCAGTGATCTGTGTACTTCCAATTCACCATATAAGGGAGAGGATGAAAGTGATACGAATTTCAGAGTTACAGATGAAGGATGTTATAAATATTTCAGATGGAAAAAGGCTAGGGAATATTGGAGATATTGAAATTGATATGAATACCGGTAAGATTGGGTCTATTATTATTTCCAAACAGGCACGTATGCTAGGGATTTTTGGAAAAGACATAGAAATTGTAATTCCTTGGGAGGAAATCATGAAAATTGGAGAAGATGTCATACTTGTAAGAGTAAATCCTGTTAATTCTGTAACAGAATCAATACAAACACCGACAATTTCATAAAGAATATTACAAATTCCTCTTTTTTTTCTGTTCGTATTATGAAAAAATAAAAGTATGGTAAAATAGACAGGAAGTACCATGCTTTTTTCTGTTATTTTAATTAAAAAGGAGCTAAATACAGTTATATAAAATATACAAAAATAATCTCTACAGAAAGAGATTATTCAAGACTTACTATCTATCGTTCATGTATTTAGTTGTAGAATTTATGGGTTAAGGAAGTATAAAAAGAAAATATCGGAGGATAAAGCTGTATGAAAAGAGCATATCTAATAGAAATCCATCCGACAAAAGAACAAATAACCCAAATAAATCAGACGATTGGTGTGTGTAGGTATGTTTACAACCTGTATATCTCTAAAAACAAAGAGCTGTATGAAGCCGAAGGAAAGTTTCTAGGTGGGTATGACTTTTCTAAATGGTTGAACAATGTCCATACAAAAGAATGTGATCAGTGGATAAAAGAAGTATCCAGTAAAGCTGTAAAACAAGCTATTATGAACGGGGATAAAGCTTTTAAGCGATTTTTTAAAGGTTTATCTAAATTTCCACGATATAAGAAAAAGAAGAAGCAAGATGTGAAGTGCTATTTTCCTAAAAACAACAAAACAGATTGGACAGTAGAAAGGCATAGAGTAAAAATCCCTACAATTGGTTGGATAAGGTTAAAAGAATATGGATATATCCCTAAAGATGCAACTGTAAAAAGTGGCGTAGTATATCAAAGAGCAGGAAAATATTTTGTATCTGTACTTTGTGAAAGAGAAGAAGTAAGGGTAAAACCAATATTGAATAATATAGGTCTAGGGATTGATTTAGGGTTGAAGGATTTCGCTGTACGTAGTGATGGAAAGACTCACAAAAATATAAATAAAACAGTAAAAGTAAAAAAGATAGAAAAACGGTTAAAACGTGAACAACGCTCTTTATCGCGAAAATATGAAAATCTAAAAAAGAGAGGTGGAAAATCTGTTACTATTAAAAGAGCGAATATAGATAAAAATGTTCTTAGGGTGCAAAAGCTGCATGCTCGATTAGCGAATATTCGACTAGAGTATGTAAAGTCTATTGTAACGAATGTGGTGAAAACCAAGCCAACGTTTATTACAGTGGAAGATTTGAATGTAAGAGATATGCTGAAGAATAAACATCTATCTAAAGCAATTTCCAAGCAGTCTTTTTATAATTTTAAAACGTGGCTTTTGACGAAATGTGAGGAATATGGAATTGAATTACGTCAAGTAGACCGATTTTATCCATCTTCAAAGTTGTGCTCCTATTGTGGTCAAAAGAAAGCAGATTTAAAATTATCTGACCGGGTATATGAATGTGAATGTGGTAATGCAATGGATAGGGATTTGAACGCAGCGAACAACCTTTTACAAGCAAAAGAATATACAATACTAACGTAAATAGATTGTATATACGGTGGGCTACATCGGAATTTACGCCTGTGGAGTGTTACAGTAAACTGCAGTAGCGAGTGAGTGGCGAGACAGGACACGGAGAAGCAGGAATACTCTAAGAATAAACATTTGTCTATATTTTTAGTAGCAGCCGCTGTGTTATGAGAGAACCATTTAAATATGTGGACGGTATACTGTATTTACAAGCGTGGAAAGAACTTGGAAACATTACTGCTGGATTTACGACAAAAGATGGTGGGATAAGTACGGGCTCCTTTCATGCGATGAATTTAGGGTTACATGTGAATGATATTGCGGAGAACGTTCATGAAAACAGACGCATTTTAGCAAATAAGTTACAAAAACCATTGGAAAACTGGATTTGCTCTGAACAAGTCCATGATCACCATGTTGAAAAAGTAGGACAACAAGAAAAAGGAAGTGGCGTCTATTCATATGAGGATGGCATTTCAAAAACAGATGGCATTTATACGACTAGTAAAGATGTTCTTTTAACGTCTTGTTACGCGGATTGTGTTCCACTCTATTTTTATGCACCATCACATGGTATGATAGGACTGGCGCATGCTGGGTGGAAAGGGACCGTAAAAGAGATTGCAAATGAAATGATTCAAAAATGGAATGCAGAAGGGATTTCAAGTGATGAAATTCATGTTGCGATCGGACCGGCAATAGGGTCTTGTTGTTATGTTGTTGATGATAGAGTATTAACTGCAGCACAGCAAGTAGTAAACGGGTCTGTCCCGTATGAAAAAATTTCTGATGGGCAGTACGCAATTAATTTAAAAGAAATTAATCGTATATTATGTGTACAAGCAGGCATAAAAGAAGAGCATATTGTAATGTCATCTCTTTGTACAAGCTGTGAAGAACAACTATTTTTCTCTCATCGTCGTGATCAAGGAAAGACAGGAAGAATGTTGAGTTTCATAGGTTTTAAGGGGGAAGGAAAAAAATGACAGTGCAAGAAAATTTAGTAACTGTAAATGAAGCTATTAAAGAAGCTTGCGCACGAGCTGGACGTTCGTTGCAAGATATTAAACTCGTTGCAGTTACAAAAACTGTAGGAATTGAAAAAACAAACGAAGTAATTGAAGCCGGAATTATTGATTTAGGTGAAAATAGAAATGAAGGTTTCTTACAGAAATACGAACATTTCGGTTCAAAAGTAAATTGGCATTTTATTGGCTCATTACAAACGAGAAAAGTAAAAGAAATCATTAATGAAATTGATTATTTACATTCATTAGATCGTCTTTCGCTTGCGAAAGAAATTCAAAAACGTGCTGATAAGAAAGTGAAATGTTTTATCCAAGTGAAAACATCCTCTGAAGAGTCCAAGCAAGGATTGGTAATAGAAGAAATTGTTCCTTTTATTCAAAGTTTGCAAGAATTGGATAAGATTGAAGTGGTTGGATTAATGACAATGGCTCCATTTACAGAAGAAGAGGAAGAAATCAGGCGCTGTTTTAAAGAATTACGCATGCTACAATCAGAGGTGCAGGGGCTAGAATTGTCATATGCACCATGTGAAGAATTATCTATGGGAATGTCCAATGACTACACGATTGCAATTGAAGAAGGTGCTACATATATTCGTTTGGGAACGATTTTAGTAGGAAAAGCGTAAAAGGAAGGAGAATCTTATTATGAGTTGGTCAAAAGTAAAATACTTCTTTTTTGATACACCAGAAGAAAAAGAAGCAGCTCAATATAGCTATGAAAAGGAGCAAACAGACATGAAGAAACAGCAAGATCCGCCAGAACAACAAGATGTTACGTTTCCAAAAGCGCAAACGAAACAAAATGTTGTGAGCATTGAAACGGCAAAGCAATCTTCAAAAGTTGTTTTATTAGAACCACGCACATATTCGGAAGCACAAGGGATTGCGGACCATTTAAAGGGTAGACGAGCTGTTGTAATTAATTTGCAAAGAATGTCTACTGATCAAGCAGTACGTATCGTTGACTTTTTAAGTGGTACTGTATACGCTATAGGCGGGGATATTCAAAAAATAGGACCGAAAACATTTATGTGTACACCTGAAAATGTAGATATTGTTGGTGCAATTTCAGAGTTATTCGGTGAAGAAGAAGAAACAAATATAAAGAGGTGGTAATACGCCATGACAACAGTTTTAATGGTGTTAAATTATGCTTTCGAGATTTACTCGTGGGCACTTATTATTTATATTCTCCTATCATGGTTTCCTGGTGCAAAGGAATCATCTTTCGGTGATTTCCTGGCGCGTATTTGTGAACCGTATTTAGAACCATTTCGCAGATTTATTCCGCCGCTTGGTATGATTGATATTTCTCCACTTGTTGCGATTTTTGCGTTAAAACTTGCTAAAATTGGTTTGTTCAGTTTGTTCGGCTATTTCTTATAGTAAGAGGTTAAATACATGAGCATTTATGAACACTTCAGACCTGATGAAGAGGTCTTTGTGGATAAAGTGTTAGAGTGGAAGCGAACGGCGGAGTACCATCAAGTGAAATTAACAGATTTCCTTGATCCAAGACAGCAACAAATTGTCTCTATGGTAATAGGACAAGGAGATGTTGCTGTGCAATTCGATGGTGCAACGCCTCATGCGGAGCGTAAAAGAGCACTCATTTATCCAGACTATCTAGAATTAAATGATGAAGAATTTCAACTAGAAGTATTAGAAATTGACTATCCTTCCAAGTTTTATACGCTAGAGCATAGGCAAATATTAGGTACATTTATGTCACTTGGTTTGACGAGAGAAAAATGTGGTGATATTTTGCTTCAAGAAAATCGTGCCCAAATTGTAGTTGCAAAAGAAATCGTATCGTATATTGAGATAAACTTACAATCAATAGGGAAAGTAAAAGTCTCCTTATCATCAGTGCTAGGAGAACAAATTCTCCAAATTAATGAAACGTGGGGAGAGAAATCTGGAACGGTTTCTTCACTTCGTTTAGATGTTATGTTAGCTGAAATGTTACATATATCCAGACAGAAAATACAACCTTTAATAAAAAATGGTTTAGTAAAAGTCAATTGGAAAACAGTGGAACAAACTTCTTATGAATGTTATCCAGGAGATGTTTTTTCAGTGAGAGGGTATGGACGAAGTAAATTATTTTCTGTAGAAGGTAGAACAAAACGCGACAAATGGAGAATTTTGTATGGTATACTAAAATGATTGGTTTTTTAGAAGGAAATCCTCCTATTTTGTCGAAGAAAAGATATAATTGAAAGAGGAAATTTAGATAACTACTTGGAGGTGGCGTTGTGCCGTTAACACCATTAGACATTCATAACAAAGAATTTGGTCGCGGATTCCGTGGCTATGATGAAGATCAAGTAAATGAGTTTCTTGATCAAATTATCAAAGATTATGAATTAGTCATTCGTGAGAAAAAAGCTTTAGAAGAAAAGGTTGCACAATTAGAAGGAAAGTTAGATCATTTTTCTAATATTGAAGATACGCTGAACAAATCTATCATTGTCGCACAAGAAGCTGCTGAAGAAGTGAAGCGTAATGCACAAAAAGAAGCGAAATTAATTGTACGCGAAGCAGAAAAAAATGCAGATCGTATCATTAACGAAGCGTTAGTGAAATCAAGAAAAGTTGCTTTTGATATTGAAGAGTTGAAGAAACAAGCGAAAGTATTCCGAACTCGTTTCCGTATGTTATTAGAAACACAACTTGAAATGTTAAACAACGATGATTGGGACAAGTTAATTGAGTTAGAAGACGAAGTAGATGAGCTGTTGAAAAAAGAAGAAACAGTGTAAGCTTGACGTTTTTCTCATTATTACATATAATTTTAAACAACATATTTATTAAGAAAAACGAAGATAGGGATAAGTACCTTTTTCATACCTTATATAGCGAACTGAGGATGGTGTAAGCTCAGGATAAGGAGATATGGGAATATCACCCTGGAGTTCCGCGCTGAACAAATGGAGTAAGCGTAGGCGTATATTCGCGTTAAGAATATAAAGAGGATTTTATACATATGTATAGGATCTACTAGGGTGGTACCGCGGGAGACTTTCTCGTCCCTTTTTGGGATGAGAAAGTCTCTTTTTTATTCCGTTTTTTAGGTCTTTCTTTTATACATGTAAGGAGGAATTGAGCATGGAGTACAAAAATACATTACTAATGCCAAAAACAGAGTTCCCAATGCGTGGGAATTTACCAAAACGTGAGCCTGCAATGCAAGAAAAATGGGCTGAAATGAACATTTATGAAAAAGTACAAGAACATACAAAAGGTCGTCCTTTATTTGTATTGCATGATGGACCTCCATATGCGAATGGTGACATTCATATGGGACATGCATTAAATAAAGTATTGAAAGACTTTATTGTTCGCTATAAATCAATGACTGGTTTCAGTGCACCGTATGTACCAGGTTGGGATACGCACGGTTTACCAATTGAACAAGCTTTAACAAATAAAGGTGTAAAACGTAAAGAAATGACAGTTGCTGAGTTCCGTAAGTTATGTGCAGAGTATGCATATGAGCAAGTAGAACGTCAACGTGAACAATTTAAGCGTTTAGGTGTACGTGCAGATTGGGATAATCCATATATTACTTTAGAGCCAGCTTATGAAGCACAACAAATTAAAGTGTTTGGTGACATGGCGAAAAAAGGTTATATCTATAAAGGGCAAAAGCCAGTTTACTGGTCTCCAACGAGTGAATCTGCTTTAGCAGAAGCTGAAATTGAATATCAAGATAAAAAATCAGCATCTATTTACGTAGCATTCCCTGTAAAAGACGGAAAGAACGTATTAGAAGGTGATGAGAAATTTATCATTTGGACAACAACACCTTGGACGTTACCAGCGAACTTAGGTATTTCTGTTCATCCAGAGCTTGAATATAGCATTGTAAAAGTAAATGATGAGAAATATATCATTGCTTCTGAGCTGTTTGAGACAGTTGCAAAAACGTTAGAGTGGGAAAATGCTGAAGTTGTGAAAACAGTAAAAGGTAGCGAACTTGAGTACACAGTTGCAAAACATCCATTCTACGATCGTGACTCTTTAGTTATGCTAGGAGATCATGTAACAACAGATGCAGGTACAGGTTGTGTTCATACAGCACCAGGACACGGGGAAGATGACTTCGTTGTTGGTAAAAAGTATGGATTAGAAGTACTTTGCCCAGTTGATGATAAAGGTGTATTAACAAATGAAGCACCTGGATTTGAAGGCTTATTCTATGATAAAGCTAACAAGCCAATTACAGAAAAATTAGAAGAAGTAGGCGCGTTACTGAAACTAACATTCATTACGCATTCATACCCACATGATTGGAGAACGAAAAAACCAATTATTTTCCGTGCGACAGCACAGTGGTTTGCATCTATTGAAGCGTTCCGTAAAGAATTAATAGAAGCTGTAGCGGAAACAAAATGGGTACCAGCATGGGGAGAAACTCGTCTTCATAATATGGTTCGTGACCGTGGTGACTGGTGTATTTCTCGTCAGCGTGCATGGGGTGTGCCAATTCCTGTATTCTATGCTGAGAATGGTGAGCCAATTATTACGGATGAAACAATTAATCATGTGGCAGATTTATTCCGTGAACACGGTTCTAACGTATGGTTCGAGCGTGAAGCGAAAGATCTATTACCAGAAGGATTTACACATCCAGGTAGCCCAAATGGTGAATTCCGTAAAGAAACAGACATCATGGATGTATGGTTCGATTCAGGTTCTTCTCACCAAGCGGTATTAGAAGAGCGCGAAGACTTACAACGTCCAGCAGACTTATATTTAGAAGGATCTGACCAATATCGTGGTTGGTTCAACTCTTCATTATCAACAGCGGTTGCTGTAACAGGTAAAGCTCCATATAAAGGCGTACTAAGCCATGGTTTCGTATTAGATGGTGAAGGACGTAAAATGAGTAAGTCGATTGGAAACATCGTCGTACCGAAGAAAATTATGGATCAATTAGGCGGAGACATTTTACGCTTATGGGTATCTTCTGTTGACTATCAATCTGATGTACGTATTTCAGATGATATTTTAAAACAAGTAGCAGAAGTGTATCGTAAAATCCGTAACACATTCCGTTTCTTATTAGGAAACTTAGATGACTTTAAGCCAAGTGAAAATACAGTAGCGGTAGCTGAACTTCGTGAAGTAGATCGTTACATGTTAGTGAAATTAAATGACTTAATTACAAAAGTAAAAGAATCATATGAAACATATGACTTTGCTGCTGTATATCATGCAATTCATAACTTCTGTACAATCGATTTAAGTTCATTCTACTTAGACTTTGCAAAAGACATTTTATACATTGAAGGTGCAAATCACGAAGATCGCCGCGCGATTCAAACAGTATTATATGATGTTCTTGTTGCATTAACGAAACTTGTAACGCCAATCTTACCGCATACAGCTGATGAAGTATGGCCATATGTTCCTGGTGCAGAAGAAGAAAGCGTACAGTTAACTAATATGCCAGACGCTGTAGAAGTAGATGGTGCAGAAGCATTAAAAGTGAAATGGGACGCATTTATGACACTGCGTGATGACGTTTTAAAAGCGTTAGAAGTAGCTCGTAATGAGAAAGTAATTGGTAAGTCATTAAATGCAAGCATTACGCTATATCCAACTGCAGAAATGAAAGCTATGTTAGAGTCTATTAGCGAAGACTTAAAGCAATTATTCATCGTTTCTGAGTATAAGCTTGGTGGTCTGATGGAAGAAGCGCCAGCAGATGCGCCTAAGTATGAACATACAGCGGTTGTTGTTGCTCAAGCAACTGGTGAAACGTGTGAACGTTGTTGGGTTGTTTCAGAAACAATTGGTAAAGATGCAGAACATGAAACATTATGTGAGCGTTGTGCAGCAGTTGTTAAAGAAAATTATGTAAAATAATAAAAAACTGACTGCGCGTAAGGTGCAGTCAGTTTTTTATTATTAACGGTATATTGAAATAATTTCCACTCTCTTTCCGTATGAAGGAAAAATGTGTGTGAGGTAAGCATGAGAATTTCGGACACACTAATTGTACATTGCAGCTGGGAGGAATGTACACGTGAATGAAATTTACATGGAAATAAAAGAAGAATTGCAATTGATGAGAAAAGAGTTGCAAGAGAGACTAGCTAAAGAAGTCATGCACAAATATGATACAGAGTTTAGCGGGGAGCTTGGATATGAAGTTAAGGAAGAGATAAAGAAAAAAATGCTATTACATGATATAAAAGAGGATTTAAAAGATGTAGAACGTGCATTGTTTAAAATGGAAATAGATATGTATGGTATTTGTGAAGAAACGGGAAGAGTGATTCCTACAAAACAAATGAAAACAATGCCGACTGCTCGTACGATTCATGAATTTTTCTATGAAAAGGTAAATGTATAAATGTATGAATACGCACAACGATATTATATTACCTTTTTTTAATTTATTTTATTCTTCTATAAAGGTTCATTGTGAAAAGATAGCAGCTATGCTAAAATTTTGAGGTACACTGTCTTTATGGGGGAAATGAAAATGATATATTATGTAATAGCGTTATTTGTCATTGCCATCGATCAAATATCGAAGTGGCTAATTGTAAAGAACATGGAATTGGGTACGAGCATTCCGATTATCGATAATGTATTATACATAACATCACATCGAAATAGAGGAGCTGCCTGGGGTATTTTAGAAAATAAAATGTGGTTCTTCTACATTATTACAGTTGTTTTCGTAGTATTTATCGTATTTTATATGAAAAAATATGCAAAAACGGACAAACTTCTAGGTATTTCACTAGGTCTCATTTTAGGCGGAGCAATTGGCAATTTTATTGATCGTGTATTTAGACAAGAAGTAGTGGATTTCATTCACGTGTATATTTTCTCGTACAACTATCCAGTATTCAATATAGCTGACTCAGCATTATGTATTGGAGTTGTATTAATTATTATTCAAACAGTATTAGAAGGAAAGAAAACGAAGGAGTAATTGAATGAGTGAAGTAGTACAAGTAACAGTTGCAGAAGAACAAAAAAGCGAGCGAATTGATAAATTCGTTGCAGAAATAAACAGTGAATGGTCACGTTCACAAGTACAGCAATGGATTAAAGATGCTGTTGTAACAGTAAATGGGAAAGCGGTTAAAGGGAATTATAAAGTAAAAGGAAATGATGAAATTACAGTAACAATTCCTGAACCAGAAGAGTTAGATATTCAACCAGAAGATATGAATTTAGAAATTTATTATGAAGATGCAGATGTACTAGTTGTAAATAAGCCACGTGGTATGGTTGTGCATCCAGCACCAGGGCATACAAGAGGTACACTTGTAAACGGACTTATGCACCATTGTACAGATTTATCAGGTATTAACGGTGTAATGCGTCCAGGTATCGTACATCGTATTGATAAAGATACATCTGGACTATTAATGGTTGCAAAAAATGATATGGCACATGAATCACTTGTAAATCAACTTGTAGCAAAAACGGTAACGAGACGCTATAAAGCGATTGTACACGGCGTGATTCCGCATGATAAGGGAACTATCGATGCTCCAATTGGTCGCGATAAGAAAGAACGTCAAAGTATGACAGTTGATGAAAATGGTAAGAATGCTGTTACGCACTTCCAAGTGTTAGAACGCTTTAAAGACTTTACACTTGTAGAATGTCGCTTAGAAACGGGACGTACGCACCAAATTCGTGTTCATATGAAATATATTGGCTATCCACTTGCAGGGGATCCAAAGTATGGTCCGAAGAAAACATTGGATATGAATGGACAAGCACTTCACGCAGGTATTTTAGGATTTGATCATCCTCGTACTGGTGAATATATTCAGTTTGAAGCACCTATTCCAGAAGTGTTTGAAGATGCATTAAATATTTTACGAAAATAGTATTGACAAATCATAAGAAAACTGAGATACTGACAACAGTTAAATAATGATCCTTTAACACAGCCCCGTGAGGTTGAGAAGGTAACGGTTTGAAATACTTAGGGTATGCTGTACCCTTTTTTCAAAAGTCCTCTCGCACACGCTGAGAGGACTTTTTTTTATACCATTCCTCTCACGCAAGAAAAAAAGCTTGGAGGTGTAGAGCATGCAAGAGAAAGCTGTCGTTTTAGATGACCAAATGATTCGCCGCGCTTTAACACGAATTAGTCATGAAATCGTGGAACGAAATAAAGGTGTCGATAATTGTGTTCTTGTCGGAATTAAAACACGTGGAATTTTTATTGCACAACGTTTGGCAGAACGAATTGGTCAAATTGAAGGAAAAGAGATGGAAGTAGGAGAGTTAGATATTACGTTATATCGTGATGATTTAACACTACAATCAAAAAACAAAGAACCACTTGTAAAAGGTTCTGACATTCCTGTAGATATTACGAAGAAAAAAGTTATCCTTGTGGATGATGTATTGTATACAGGAAGAACAGTTCGAGCAGCAATGGATGCTCTAATGGATTTAGGTAGACCATCACAAATCCAATTGGCGGTTCTTGTTGATAGAGGTCATCGCGAACTACCAATTCGCGCTGATTATGTAGGAAAGAACATCCCAACATCGAGTGAAGAGCGTATCGAAGTTGATTTGCAAGAGACAGATCAACAAGATCGAGTAAGCATATACGATAAGTAAAGCCCTTTTAAATGTAGTCCTGTGAGACTGCCAAAGGGTCTTGACTTTCATATGTCAAATTTGGCATACGAAAGTGTAGGACTCTTTGTGCACAGGCGCAAAGAGTTTTTTTATTGCAAAAATTAAAACTGAAGGAGGATGTAACAATGGAACAAAAGCCAGTGTTAGACGTTAATGAAGTACCGAAACCGGGAAAATGGTTATTTTTAAGTATACAACATTTGTTCGCGATGTTTGGATCAACAGTGCTTGTTCCGTTTTTAACAGGATTGAATCCATCAGTAGCATTAATATCAAGCGGATTAGGAACGTTAGCGTTTCTTCTTATAACGAAAGGTCAAGTACCTGCCTATCTAGGATCATCATTCGCCTTTATCGCACCGATTATAACAGCAAAAACAGCAGGTGGACCGGGAGCAGCAATGCTTGGTGGTTTATTTGCAGGACTTGTGTACATCTTAATTTCAATCGGAATTAAGAAATCGGGATCAGGGTGGATTATGAAATTACTTCCGCCAATCGTAGTTGGTCCAGTCGTAATGGTAATCGGTTTAGCTTTAGCACATACAGCAGTGAACATGGCAATGAACGGTGCGGATGGTAAGTACAGCTTTACACACTTTTCAGTAGCGTTAGTAACATTAGCAATTACAATCATTTGCTCCATATTCGGGAGAGGATTCTTCAGTATCATACCAGTTTTACTTGGAATCATCGGAGGTTACATCTTTGCTTACTTCCAAGGGCTAGTAGATTTAAAGCCGGTAGCTGAGGCAAAATGGTTTGTCATACCAGATTTCACAGTACCATTTGTAACATACACACCAGAGTTTTCATGGAAGATTGTGCTCTTAATGGTACCAGTTGCACTCGTAACAATATCAGAGCATATCGGACATCAAATTGTACTTGGAAATGTAATTAAAAGAGATTTAATTGAAAAACCAGGCTTACATCGATCAATCTTTGGTGATGGAGTAGCAACATTGATTGCATCACTAATCGGTGGACCACCGAATACAACGTACGGTGAAAACATCGGTGTGCTAGCAATTACGAGAGCGTACAGTGTATACTTATTCATCGGTTCAGCAGTGTTCGCAATCATGTTCGGATTTATCGGTAAAATTTCTGCACTGATTCATTCGATCCCAACACCAGTTATGGGCGGGGTATCAATCTTACTATTCGGTGTAATCGCATCAAGCGGATTACGCATGATGGTAGATGATAAAACAGATTTAAGTGACAAACGAAACTTAATGATTGCATCAGTAATACTAGTAATCGGCATTGGTGGAGCGGTACTTAAAGTAGGAGAATCGTTCCAAGTAGAAGGAATGGCACTAGCAGCAATTGTAGGTGTACTGTTAAATCTACTACTACCAGAAACAAAACAAGTAAAAAATACAAAACAATCTAAGCAGATTGCTTCATAAAAACAACCTTTTAAATCAGTCCTGTGAGACAGAAAAGGGTGGCTTCTTCCTTGCACCCTAGTCTTACATGACTAGGGTATTTTTATACAAATGTTGTTATAAAAATTCATAAGTGCTATCATAAAAATCAGAAAGATGAGGGATGACGATGAGCCATTTGTTAACGATGAGTGAATTATCGGAGCAAGAAATTTCAGAAATCCTAAAAGACGCAGAAGATTTTGCGAATGGAAAAGAGAGAAAAACAACAGAGCAAACATTTGTAGCAAACTTGTTCTTTGAAAATAGTACGAGAACGAGATTTAGCTTCGAAGTTGCTGAGAAGAGATTAGGACTTGACGTGTTAAACTTTTCAGCAGATTCATCTAGCGTACAAAAAGGAGAAACGTTATACGACACGATAAGAACACTAGAATCAATCGGAACAAAAGCAGTGGTCATTCGCCATGAGCAGGATCGTTACTTCGATGAGCTAAAAGATCAGGTAAATATCCCAATTTTAAACGCAGGTGATGGATGTGGAAATCATCCAACGCAATGTTTACTAGATCTTTTAACGATTAAACAAGAGTTTGGAAGTTTTGAAGGATTGAAGATTGCGATAGTTGGAGATGTTCGGCATAGCCGTGTAGCACGTTCTAATGCAGAAGCGTTAACGAAGCTAGGTGCAACAATTTACTTTGCAAGCCCAGAAGAATGGAAAGATGAAGAAAACGCATTTGGAACTTACAAAGACTTAGATGAACTTGTTCCAGAAGTGGATGTAATGATGTTACTTCGTGTACAACATGAGCGCCATGATCATTATGAAACAGACATTATGAAAGAGTATCATGAGAAACATGGATTAACAGTAGAAAGAGAAAAGCGTATGAAAAAAGGAAGCATTATTATGCATCCAGCTCCTGTAAACCGTGATGTTGAAATTGCAAGTGTGCTTGTTGAGTGTGAGCGTTCACGCATATTCAAACAAATGGAAAATGGAGTTTACGTAAGAATGGCTGTACTAAAACGCGCCTTACCAAATGTATTAGGAGGAATGAAACATGAATTACTTGTTTAAAAATGGTCGTTATATGAATGAAGAAGGAAAAATCGTAGCAACAGATCTTCTCGTACAAGACGGTAAAATTGCGAAAGTAGCAGAAAATATTACGGCAGATAATGCTGAAGTAATCGATGTGAACGGAAAGTTAATCGCACCTGGATTAGTAGATGTACACGTACATCTTCGTGAACCAGGTGGTGAACATAAAGAAACAATTGAAACAGGAACACTGGCAGCAGCAAAAGGTGGATTTACAACAATTTGCGCAATGCCAAACACACGCCCGGTGCCAGATTGCAGAGAACATATGGAAGACCTGCAAAAACGTATTCAAGAAAAAGCGCATGTCAACGTACTACCATACGGAGCAATTACAGTACGCCAAGCAGGTTCTGAAATGACAGATTTCGAAACGTTAAAAGAACTTGGAGCATTTGCTTTCACTGATGACGGTGTAGGCGTACAAGATGCGAGCATGATGTTAGCTGCTATGAAGCGTGCAGCGAAACTGGATATGGCAGTAGTTGCACACTGTGAAGAAAATACACTTATTAATAAAGGTTGTGTACATGAAGGGAAGTTTTCTGAGAAACACGGATTAAACGGTATCCCATCAGTATGTGAATCTGTACATATTGCAAGGGATATCTTGCTTGCTGAAGCGGCAGATTGTCACTATCACGTATGTCACGTAAGTACGAAAGGATCTGTACGTGTAATCCGTGATGCAAAACGAGCTGGAATTAAAGTAACAGCAGAAGTAACACCGCATCACTTAGTGTTATGTGAAGATGATATCCCATCAGCTGATCCAAACTTCAAAATGAACCCACCGCTTCGTGGAAAAGAAGATCACGCAGCGTTAATTGAAGGATTATTAGATGGAACAATTGATATGATCGCAACTGATCATGCACCGCATACAGCGGAAGAGAAAGCACAAGGAATTGAAAGAGCACCATTCGGAATTACTGGTTTCGAAACAGCATTCCCACTTCTATACACAAACCTTGTGAAAAAAGGAATTATTACACTAGAACAGTTAATCCAATTCTTAACAGAAAAGCCGGCTGATACATTTGGCTTAGAGGCAGGTCGCCTGAAAGAAGGTAGAGCAGCTGATATTACAATCATTGATTTAGAACAAGAAGAAGAGATTGATCCAACAACATTCTTATCAAAAGGAAAAAATACACCATTCGCAGGTTGGAAATGCCAAGGATGGCCGGTAATGACAATCGTTGGTGGTAAGATCGCATGGCAAAAGGAGAGTGCATTAGTATGAAAAGACAACTTATCTTAGAAGATGGAACAGTATTAATTGGAAAAGGTTTCGGAGGAGAAATCGAAAAGTCAGGTGAGGTTGTATTTACAACAGGAATGACTGGATATCAAGAAACATTATCTGATCCATCATATTGCGGTCAAATCGTAACATTTACGTACCCATTAATCGGAAACTACGGCATTAACCGTGACGATTTTGAATCAATTCACCCGTCTGTAAATGGTTTAATTGTAAACGAAATTTGTGATCATCCATCAAACTTCCGTAATGAAATTTCGTTAAATGATTATTTAAAAGAAAGAAACATCCCAGGATTAGCAGGAATTGATACGAGAAAATTAACGAGAAAAATCCGTCAATACGGTACATTACGCGGACGTCTTTGTAACATGGATGTGGATGTAGAGGACATCGTTAGCCAATTGAAAGCAACTGTCTTTACAGATCATGTAAAACGCGTATCAACAAAAGATCCATACCCAAGTCCAGGCCGTGGTCATCGCGTTGTACTTGTAGACTTCGGAATGAAACATGGTATTTTACGAGAATTAAATAAGCGTGACTGTGATGTAATTGTAGTACCTTACAATACAACAGCAGAAGAGATTTTACGCCTTAGCCCAGATGGAATTATGTTAAGTAATGGACCTGGGGATCCAAAAGATGTACCAGAAGCAATTGAAATGTTAAAAGACATTATCGGTAAAGTTCCTTTATTCGGAATTTGCTTAGGACATCAACTGTTCGCTCTAGCATCTGGTGCAAATACAAGTAAGTTAAAATTTGGTCACCGTGGTTTAAATCATCCAGTGAAAAATCTTGCAACTGGAAAAGTAGCAATTACTTCTCAAAACCATGGTTATGCAGTAGAAGAAGAATCAGTTGAAAATACAGAGCTTGAAATTACACATGTTGCTTTAAATGATGGAACGGTAGAAGGTCTTCGTCATACGAAGTTCCCAGCATTTACAGTGCAATACCACCCAGAAGCTTCAGCAGGACCAGAAGATGCAAATGATTTATTCGAAGATTTCTTAGAAATGATTGAAAACTTCAAGAAAGAAGGGGAAGAGTTATGCCAAAACGCCTAGACATTAACACAATTTTAGTAATCGGATCAGGACCAATTGTAATTGGGCAAGCAGCAGAGTTTGACTACTCTGGTACACAAGCTTGTCAATCTCTTAGAGAAGAAGGTTACAAAGTAATCCTTGTTAACTCTAACCCAGCAACAATTATGACAGATACTGCGACAGCAGATAAAGTATATATAGAGCCATTAACATTAGAATTCGTAAGCCGTATCATTCGTAAAGAACGTCCAGATGCAATTCTACCAACATTAGGTGGTCAAACAGGCTTAAATATGGCTGTTGAACTTGCGAAATCAGGCATACTTGAAGAGTGCGGAGTTGAAATTTTAGGAACAAAACTATCAGCAATCGAGCAAGCAGAGGATCGCGATTTATTCCGTACATTAATGCAGGATTTAAATGAACCAATTCCATCTAGCACGATCATTCATACGCTGGAAGAAGCACATGAATTTGTAAAAGAAATTGGTTATCCAGTTATTGTTCGCCCAGCATTTACAATGGGAGGAACAGGTGGCGGAATCTGTAGTAATGAAGAAGAACTAATTGAAATCGTATCAGGTGGATTAAAACATAGTCCAGTAACACAATGTTTATTAGAAAAGAGCATTGCTGGTTGTAAGGAAATTGAATATGAAGTAATGCGTGATTCGAATGATAACGCGATTGTAGTATGTAACATGGAAAACATCGATCCAGTTGGGGTTCACACAGGTGATTCTATCGTAGTAGCACCAAGCCAAACATTAAGCGACCGTGAATATCAAATGTTACGTAACACTTCATTAAGAATTATTCGCGCACTAGGAATTGAAGGTGGATGTAACGTTCAGCTTGCACTTGATCCACATAGCTTCCAATACTATGTAATCGAAGTAAACCCGCGTGTAAGTCGTTCATCTGCACTAGCATCTAAAGCAACTGGATATCCAATTGCGAAGCTAGCGGCGAAAATTGCAGTCGGTTTAACATTAGATGAAATTATAAATCCAGTAACACAAAAAACATACGCTTGCTTCGAGCCAGCATTAGACTATGTTGTTTCAAAAATTCCACGTTGGCCATTTGATAAGTTTGAATCAGCAAACAGAACACTTGGTACACAAATGAAGGCAACTGGTGAAGTTATGTCAATCGGACGTAACTTAGAACAATCATTATTAAAAGCGGTTCGTTCTTTAGAACTTGGCATTTATCACCTAGAGTTAGACCACTTAAAAGAGCTTGATAAAGAAACGATGAAAAAGCGTATTATAAAAGCTGATGATGAGAGATTGTTTATTGTAGCAGAAGCAATCCGTCAAGGTGTAACGAAAGAGGAAATCAACGAATGGTGTGAAATGGACTTCTTCTTCTTACAAAAAGTTGAAAACATCGTAAATATGGAGCGCGAAGTAAAAGCGAATGTAGGAAATATGGAAGTACTACAAACTGCGAAAGAAATGGGCTTCAGCGATCACTATATTGCAGCTGCTTGGAACAAAACGGAGCGCGAAATTTACGATATGCGTAAAGAAAACAATATGACTCCTGTTTATAAAATGGTAGATACTTGTGCGGCAGAGTTCGAATCTGCAACACCATATTACTACAGCACATATGGTGACGAGAATGAATCGGTTATAACAGATCGTAAGAGTGTGGTTGTACTAGGGTCTGGTCCAATCCGTATCGGTCAAGGTGTTGAGTTTGACTACGCAACAGTTCACTCTGTATGGGCAATTAAAGAAGCTGGATATGAGGCAATCATTGTTAATAACAACCCAGAAACGGTTTCAACAGACTTCAGTATTTCTGACAAATTATACTTTGAACCATTAACAATTGAAGATGTAATGCACATTATCGATTTAGAAAAGCCAGAAGGTGTTATCGTTCAGTTCGGTGGACAAACGGCAATTAACTTAGCTGCTAAATTAGAAGCACACGGTGTGAAAATCTTAGGAACATCACTTGAAGATTTAGACCGTGCGGAAGATCGTGATAAATTCGAAGCTGCTTTAACAAAGCTTGGTATCCCGCAACCAGTTGGTAAAACAGCAACGACTGTAGAACAAGCGGTAGCAATCGCTGAAGAAATTGGTTACCCAGTATTAGTAAGACCATCTTACGTACTAGGTGGACGTGCGATGGAAATCGTATATCGTCAAGAAGAACTGCTGCACTACATGAAAAATGCAGTTAAAGTTCATGCAGATCATCCGGTATTAATCGACCGTTACATGGTTGGTAAAGAAATTGAAGTAGATGCAATTTCAGACGGTGAAAATGTATTCATTCCAGGTATTATGGAACATATTGAACGCGCTGGAGTTCACTCTGGGGATTCAATTGGAGTATATCCACCACAAAGTTTATCTGAAAAACTAAAAGAACAAATCATTGAACATACAATTGCACTTGGAAAAGGATTAAACATTGTTGGATTACTAAATATCCAGTTTGTAGTATTCAAAGATCAAGTGTACGTAATTGAAGTAAACCCACGTGCGAGCCGTACAGTACCGTTCTTAAGTAAAATTACAGGCGTACCGATGGCGAATGTTGCAACGAAAGTTATTTTAGGTCAAAACCTAGTAGAACAAGGATACGGAACGGGCTATCACCCAGAAGAGAAAGAAGTATATGTAAAAGCTCCGGTATTCTCATTTGCGAAACTACGCTCAGTTGATACAACATTAGGACCTGAAATGAAATCAACAGGGGAAGTAATGGGTAAAGACTTAACGCTTGAAAAAGCATTATACAAAGGTCTAGTTGCTTCTGGAATTAACATTCCAACGCACGGATCAGTAATCATCACAGTAGCGGACAAAGATAAAGAAGAGGCAATGGAAATTGCAAAACGTTTCCACGAAATCGGATACAACTTATTAGCAACAGCTGGAACAGCACAATCGTTAGCAGAGCAAAATATTCCGGTGCAAGTTGTAAACAAAATTGATTCTGAAGAATACAACTTACTTGATATTATCCGTCAAGGAAAAGCACAGTTTGTAATCAATACATTAACAAAAGGAAAACAGCCAGCGCGTGACGGTTTCCGCATTCGCCGTGAGTCAGTAGAAAATGGTGTAGCTTGCTTAACATCACTTGATACAACGAGAGCAATCTTACGAGTATTAGAATCTATGACATTCTCAGCTCATTCAATGAAAGAAATTACGCAAACAAAGCGTCACGAGGTGGTACATGCATGATGCAAAAGCAAAATATGATCGTCGTTAACCAAAAAGAAATCGCAAAAAATATTTACGAATTAGTGCTTCAAGGAACGTTAGTACAGCAAATGAACGAACCAGGGCAGTTTGTACACATTAAGGTAGCAGAGGGCATTGCGCCCCTTCTGCGCCGCCCAATTAGTATTTGTAATGTAGATCAAGAGAAGAACGAATTTACAATGCTATATCGTGCGGAAGGACAAGGGACAAAAACATTAGCAACTAGAAAACAAGGTGAAATGGTAGATGTACTAGGACCACTAGGACACGGTTTTCCTGTAGAAGAAGCGGAAACTGGACAAACAGCTTTGTTAGTAGGCGGGGGAATTGGTGTACCACCACTTTATGAATTATCACAGCGCCTCGTTGCAAAAGGTGTGCGTGTTATTCACATCTTAGGTTTTCAAACGAAAGATGTTGTTTTCTATGAAGAAAAATTTGCAGAACTTGGTGATACGTACGTTGCGACAGTAGACGGTACACACGGTACAAAAGGATTTGTCACAGATGTAATTGATAATTACGGAATTGACTTTGATATTCTTTATTCATGTGGCCCGTTAGCAATGCTTCGTGCATTAGAAGGACGTTACAAAGAGAAAAAAGCCTATATTTCATTAGAAGAACGTATGGGTTGTGGTATTGGAGCTTGTTTCGCATGTGTATGCCACTTACAAGAAGATCCAAGTGGACATTCTTACAAGAAGGTGTGTAGCGACGGACCAGTATTTCCAATCGGGGAGGTTGTACTATGAACAGATTGCAAGTTGAATTACCAGGATTATCATTAAAAAATCCAATTATACCGGCATCTGGATGCTTTGGATTTGGTCGTGAATATGCACAGTTTTACGATTTAAGTGTACTAGGATCAATCATGATTAAAGCGACGACAGAACAACCACGCTATGGAAATCCAACGCCTCGTGTTGCTGAAACACCAGGCGGTATGTTAAATGCCATCGGACTTCAAAACCCAGGGCTAGAAAAAGTAATGAATTCTGAATTACCTTTTCTCGAGCAATTTGACCTTCCGATTATTGCGAACGTTGCAGGCTCACAAGCTGAGGATTACGTAGCGGTTGCAAAGGAAATTTCTAAAGCGCCTAATGTTCATGCACTAGAATTAAATATTTCTTGTCCAAACGTAAAAACAGGTGGTATCGCCTTTGGTACAAATCCTGAAATTGCTGCTGATTTAACGAAGCGAGTAAAAGAGGTTTCTGAAGTACCTGTATACGTGAAATTGTCACCGAACGTGGCAAACATAGTGGAAATTGCAAAAGCGATTGAAAATGCAGGTGCAGACGGTTTAACGATGATTAATACATTGCTTGGTATGCGTCTAGATTTAAAAACAGCTAAACCAATTTTAGCAAACCGTACAGGCGGACTATCAGGACCTGCGATTAAGCCAGTAGCAATTCGTATGGTACATGAAGTAAGTCAAGCGGTTAACATTCCAATTATCGGAATGGGTGGTATTGAAACAGCTGAAGATGTAATCGAATTCTTCTACGCTGGCGCAAGCGCAGTTGCAGTAGGTACAGCGAACTTTATCGATCCGTTCGTATGTCCAACAATTATTGAAGAATTACCAGCATTACTAGATGAATTAGGATTTGATCACATTTCGGAATGTCAAGGAAGGAGCTGGAAGCAAACATGTCACAGTCGTTAATCGTTGCACTAGATTTTCCAGGGAAACAAGATGTAGAACAATTTTTACGCCACTTTGAAGGGGAAGAGCTATTTGTCAAAGTAGGTATGGAGTTATTTTACAAAGAAGGCCCTGCAATTATTACGTACTTAAAAGAAAAAGGACATAAAATCTTTCTAGATTTAAAACTTCATGATATTCCGAATACAGTAAAAAGCGCTATGCGTAGCCTAGCTAGTCTAGAGGTTGATATGGTAAATGTTCATGCTGCTGGGGGAAGTAGCATGATGAAAGCTGCGATTGAGGGATTAGAGGAAGGTAAGCAAGAAGGAAAAGAGAGACCGATTTGTATTGCAGTTACACAACTAACAAGCACTTCGGAAGCTATGATGAAAAAAGAGATCGGTATTGAGAAAACGTTAGAAGAAGCGGTTGCTCATTATGCAAAATTAACGAAAGAAAGTGGACTTGATGGCGTTGTTTGTTCGACACTTGAAGTTCCAAAATTACGCGAAGTATGCGGAAATGAATTTGTAACAGTAACACCGGGGATTCGTCTTGCAAGTGATGATGTAAATGACCAAGTGCGCGTAGCAACACCGAAACGTGCGAGGGAACTTGGCTCAAGCTACATCGTAGTTGGACGTAGTATTACAAAAGCAGAAAATCCGCTTGAAGCGTATAAAACAGTAAAACAACAGTGGGAAGGTGTAACAGTATGAAAAAAGAAATCGCATCGCATTTATTAGAAATTGGAGCAGTATTTTTACAACCGAATGATCCATTCACATGGTCTTCTGGTATGAAATCACCAATTTATTGTGATAACCGTTTAACTTTATCTTATCCAAAAGTACGTCAAGCGATTGCAGCTGGATTAGAAGAGTTAATTAAAGAGCACTTCCCAACTGTAGAAGTTATTGCAGGAACAGCAACTGCTGGTATTGCGCACGCTGCATGGGTAAGCGATCGTATGGATTTACCAATGTGCTATGTGCGTAGTAAAGCAAAAGGCCACGGTAAAGGGAACCAAATCGAAGGAAAAGCTGAAAAAGGTCAAAAAGTAGTAGTAGTAGAGGACTTAATTTCAACTGGTGGTAGTGCAATTACATGTGTAGAAGCACTTCGCGAAGCTGGCTGTGAAGTATTAGGAATCGTATCAATCTTCACATACGAGCTTGAGTCAGGAAAAGAGAAACTTGAAGCAGCAAACGTAGCGTCATATTCTTTAAGTGACTACAGCGCATTAACTGAAGTTGCAGCAGAAAAAGGTATGATCGGACAAGCTGAAACGAAAAAATTACAAGAGTGGCGTAAAAATCCAGCTGACGAGGCTTGGGTTACAGCGTAACACGAAAAAAGACGACTGCGGGGGGAAACGCAGTCGTTTTTTATATCATTGTAAAAAAATCATATTACAATCTCCTTACTAATAACTACTTATTGCTTTCTACAACTTCATATCCTTTCACAAATAATAGAGTCATATAAGAAACGATAAATGAGAAGATACTATACATACCAACCCAAAAGAAAAATTTTGAAGTAAAGGCGAAAACACCTATTATTAAAAAACTAGCAAACGTTACAATCGGCATTACGTAATACGTTTTCGTTCTACGTGTTCCAATAACAGAAACGATAAAGATAAGTAATGGACAAATTAATAAGAAGAAAATCAATTCATTCATAGTTATGCCCCCTTTTCTAATCACAGTAATCTGTTTTTCGTAAACGTTTTGAAAGAATTACTCTCCTAATATAATTTCGCTAAGTAATAACTAATTCCTTTTGAAAGTCAGTACATTATGATGAATTGTACAATAAAAAAACGTAAGCAAGAGAATATTTGCTTACGTTATAGGATAAACATCGCAACGATCGTGGTGACAATTAAGCCGATAATAACTGGTAAAAAGTTTCGGCGTGCAAGTTCAAACGGATCTACTTTACAAATGGCAGCGGCAGGAATAAGCGCCCAAGGAATTAACGTTCCGCCCCCGGTCCATATGGCTGCAATTTGTCCGAGTGCTGTTAATGTAGCTGTTCCATGCCCAAGTGCTGTTCCGAAAAGGTTTGCAATCGAACCAGCAAGCGAAATACCGGAAAAGCCAGATCCGTCTAAACCAGTAATAACACCAACGATAGTTAATGTCCCTGCAGATACATATTGATTTAAAGGAACAGTTTGAGATAAGGCGATTCCTAAGTCATTGATGATTCCATGTGAACCTTTCGGTAAATAATCTCCAATAATTTTCACAAATCCGCTATCTCCTAAATAAAAGAGTGCAGCAATTGGAATAACAGGGCCGAAAATTTTAAATCCAAATTGGAGCCCTTCTATAAAATAATCGGTCGTTTTATTGAGTCCATGTCCTTTGTAGGCGATGAGGGAAATGATAATAATCATAATAACAGTCGTCCCGCCAATAAGCGCTGTAGCATCGCTTCCTTGTAGTTTAAACTGCATCATACAAAGGATATCAATGATATATACAATAGGGATACATATAGCGAGCCATTTCTTTATGCGAGGAGATAAAAAAATAGTAGTTTTAGATGGTTCAGTTGATGAAGAGGAATTTTGCAACGATAATCCAGTATGAAATTCTTTTCGTAAGAAGAAAAAAGCGACAGAAGTTGTAACAACGCCCATAACAATAACGAGGGGAACACTTGCAGATACGACACTGGAAACAGGGAGACCAGCAGCGTCCGCTGTTAATTTTGGAGCGCCTTGTATAACGAAGTCACCAGATAAGGCGATGCCGTGTCCAAATAAGTTCATAGCAATTGCGACTCCAATCGGAGGAAGGCCGACGCGTACAGCGACTGGTAATAAAATAGCTCCCATTAAGGCGACAGCAGGAGAGGGCCAAAAGAAGAAAGAAATTGTCATCATTAAAAGACCGATAATCCAGTAGGCGAGGGTAGGGGTACGAATCATCTTTGTAAACGGTGAAATCATCGTATCATTTATGCCGGTATGAACGAGTAGATTGCTCATTGAAACGATAATGGAGATGATTAATATAGTTGGTAATAATTCAGTAATGGCGTAAATGAAACTTTGAAAAATACCGCTAATGGCAAGAGGGATAGAACTTGTTGCGGTAAGTGCTAACAAAAAGATAAAAATGATACAAATGATCGTTGTATCTTTCCTGAGAATAAAGAAAGTAATAATAGTCAGTAAACAAAGAACATAGAGAGCATGTAAAAGCGTTAATTCAACTCCCATAACATTCACATCCTTTAGGCGTTCGTGTAGTTCATTGTATGAAAGCAGTGAAAGTATGTGAGTATAGGAAAAAGAAAAAAAGTGAAATTTCATGTACTGTAAATGAATAAAAGAAAATGCCACCTTATTCGGTGGCATTTTCTTATTTCACTGCATGAGCTTTTTGCATCTTCTTAATCAAACGAATTTGTCCGCGGTGATTGATCTCATCTTCAAATACGTGAAACCATTTGAAATAATTGTTAGCTGGTTTGTCATACCAAAAATCTGTCGTTTTAAATAGCCATTCATCAGGTAACGATTGAAAAGTTTCAATTGTTTTAGAGCGTACTTCTTGTAATGTATTGATGTAAAATTCTATAGAGTTTCCTTTTATTTTCTCACGTCCAAGATTCCCCAGCTCGACGCCAGGTAACCACCGTTCTAATTCAGTATCTGTCGGTTCACGGTCTTCAAAAGTATGAATCTGGTAGTAAAATTCAACAGCAGCCATATGGTACAATAGCATGCCGATTGAATTTGCTTCATCATCATATAAATAATCAAGTTCTTCAATTGTTAAACCTTCCACCGCTTGCATCGTTGTGTAACGAGCGTAATTCATCATGGAAACAAGTTTTGAAAATTCAACTTGTAAACCACCTATTTTATCGATTACAAAGTTCAATTAAAATTCCCCCTCTTTAGACGAATACTCCAGAGTAGGAATTCTATGTGCGAAGGGAAATTCCTGTTAAAAAGTTCATAATTTTAACAAGGAATAACAATTAGCTCTCTATTTGATTTTGTAATAACTTCATATCCGTCTTTTGTAATGACGATATCGTCTTCAATTCTACAACCGCCCCAGTTTGGTATGTAAATACCTGGTTCTACTGTAACAACCATACCTTCTTCTAAAGTAGCTTTACTTTCTTGGGATAGGCGAAGAGGTTCATGTATTTCTAAACCAAGGCCGTGCCCCGTAGAGTGACCAAAATATTGACCATATCCATGTTCTGCAATGTAATTTCTCGTTACATCATCGATACTTTTCGCAGTTTCTCCAGGCTTAATTGCTTCAGTTCCGCGTTTTAACGCTTCTCGTACAACATTGTATATTTTTTTGAATTCCTCTGATGGCTCACCGATTGCTATAGTACGTGTTATATCGGAACAATAACCATTGTAAAGTGCACCAAAATCTAATGTAACGATATCGCCATGCTCGATTATTTTATCAGATGCAACTCCATGAGGAAGTGACGAACGAACGCCAGAAGCTACAATGATTTGGAATGATGAAGATGTAGCGCCTTTTTTTCGCATGAAAAATTCTAATTCATCTCTTACATCATTTTCGCTTATTCCCGGTTTTAGAAACGTAAGGATGTGGTGAAATGCATCGTCAGCGATAGTAGCTGCAATTTTCATTGTTTCTATTTCAGGTGTGTCTTTAATAAGGCGAATATTTTCAATGATTTCGCAAACTGGAACCATTTCCGTATGTATATATTTTTGTAGTTTCTTAAATTGTTGCAGAGTTATATTGTTTTCTTCAATTCCAAGTTTTTGGATATTTAATTTTGATACTTGATTTGCCACTTCCTTTTCTAAATTCCCATTATGCATAATGATTTCAGCTTCTTTTATTTGTGATTTTGCTTGATCTACGTAGCGGAAATCAGTTATAAAAACAGCTGTATCCGCAGAGATTAAGACGACGCCGGCACTACCTGTAAAGCCTGTTGCATATTGGCGATTTTCTTTCTTTGTAATGAGTAACCCGTCAATCCCATAGTTTTGTAGTTGTTTTTGGATTTTATTAATTTGTAAAGTCATGTTAATTCCTCCCCCTATTCACAGTATTGAATAAAGCAAATAGCGTGCCAAAAAATATCTTTAGAGAAAAGATAGTGAGAATTACATATGTTTTAGAGAAGATAAGAAATTTAGCCCAGTATTTGTGGACGGGGGCTGCTTGTGAAATACATATTCCTTCAATTAGCACAGTGGGAGAATGAAAAAATATCAACTCAAGACTCACTTTCTTTACACACTGTAAAAAAAAATATGCAAATCCGAAGTGGAGCTGTCAAATTTTTTTAACAATATTGAAGTTAGAAAAGGAAAGTAGAGTTAAAGCAATTGCTACAGATGACAATAGTGGAACGATGAGATATATCGAAGCTGCAGATGAAAAATATAAGATGACAAAAGAAAGATGTTATGAATTAGTGAATGGATGATATATGAACTAACTTGAAAGCATTAAAAAAATGCGTTGCTAGCAAGCAACGCATTTTTTAATGTTTATGCTTTTAATTTCATTACAGTATCAGCATCAGGTGTTACATATACGGTTTGCTGATTGTCGTACGTAACAAAACCAAGTTTTGCACCACTCGGTTTTTTCACATGGCGTATTTTTGTGAAATCAACAGGTACAGAGCTAGACTCTTTTGCTTTACTGTAATAAGCGGCAATTTTTGCAGCTTCCAGTAAAGTTTCTTCAGCAGGTTCTAAAGAACGAATGACAACGTGAGAGCCAGGTATGTCTTTCGTATGTAACCAAATTTCATCGCGACGGGCGAATTTCGTTGTTAAATAATCATTTTGTTTATTGTTTTTACCAACGAAAATCTCTGTACCATCACTTGCTAAATATTTATCCAATACTGGTTTTGTAGGCTTTTTCTTTGCGTTTTTCGTCTTACGATTCCGCATATAACCTTCTTCAGCTAGCTCCTCACGAATTTCTTCAATATCTTTTGAAGAAGCAGCTTCCATTTGTTGAAGTAAGCTATCAAAATAAAGGATTTCTTCATCTGTTTTTTCGATTTGTTCTTCTACAACTACAACCGAATTTTTTGCTTTTTGGTACTTTTGGAAGTAACGTTGCGCATTTTCAGATGGTGTTTTTAAAGGATCTAATGTGATTTTTACAGTTCCGCCATTTTCATCGTAATAATTAACGACCTCAATATCTTTATCACCTTTTTTTAAAGCATACATATTGGCTGTAAGTAGTTCTCCGAATAGTTGATATTTATCTGCTTTTCCAGCATCTTGTAATGTTTTTTCTAGTTTGATGAGTTTTTTCTCATTTTTGTTTTTTTCGTTTTGCATGAAGCGTTCTAAATCATGAGCTTGTTGCTTTACACGGTCGCGCTCTGCTTTTCCGAAAAAGAACCGGTCTAACAATTCACTAACAGATGAGAAAGTTTTTTCTTCTCCCTGCAAGTGTGTAAGTGAGAAAAGATAAAAGAATTCTTTCCCGTTTGCAGTAATCATTGTTGGTGTATATGTATGAGTTAGTAATGGTTTTTGTATGGAGAAAAATGCTTCAGATAAAGCTTTTTCATTTACCATACCTGCTCTTTTCACAACTTCTTTTGCGAATAACGGTGATATTCCTGTAAAAGTGCCGACAAGCTGTTTATCCATGTTTCCAGATAGAAAGTCTAGAGGTCTAATAAATTCAGCATCTGTTTCAATCTGAATTGGGTTAATTTTATGTTGTGCTGGCGGCGCAATATATTCAGCTCCAGCGTATACAGTTCGATGTCGGTTTACTGCTAAAGAAACGTGTTTTAAGCTATCTAAAATATTATTTGTTTTTGTATCTACTAAAATGATGTTACTATGTCGTCCCATTATTTCAATTACTAATGTTTTTTGTGATTCGTCACCAATTTCATTTCTGCTGCGCACTGTGATTTGAATAATACGCTCTAAATCGATTTGTTCTATTTTTTCAATGAAGCCACCTTCTAAATGCTTACGGAGAAGCATACAAAACATTGGCGGAAGTGCAGGTGAATCGTAATTTTGATTTGTTAAGTGTAACCGCGCATATGTCGGGTGAGCGGAGAGAATCAGTTTTTGGTTCTTTCCGTTTGCTCGAATATGTAATAAAATTTCGTATTTTGAAGGTTGATATATTTTTGAAATTCTTCCCGTGTAAAGAGAATTTGCAATTTCATGTGTAATCGCTCTTGTAAATAATCCATCGAATGCCATAAATGAACACTCCTTTCTAACTAAAAGTTAATTATAGCATTTTTTTGGACGAGGCTGAATAAGCTTTCAATAGAGTATGTCTGGAATCAGGAGGTCGATAGTAGGATGAACTGGTATGGAATGCGGGCACATGAAGTGGAAGAAAGAACGAATACGAATGTGAAGGTTGGACTTACGGAGAAAGAAGCAGAAGGGCGAATCAAGAAATTTGGTACAAATGAATTAGATGAAGCAAAAAGGCCTTCTGCACTAATGGTATTTTTAGCGCAATTTAAAGATTTTATGGTACTCGTTTTGTTTGGCGCAACAATTGTTTCTGCTTTTTTAGGTGAATATATTGATTCTATCGCTATTGTTGCCATTGTTATTATCAATGGTATTCTCGGTTTTTTTCAAGAAAGAAAGGCCGAGAAATCATTGGAAGCCTTAAAAGAGCTAGCCGCCCCGCAAGTTACTGTACTGCGGAATGGAAAGTGGGTAAAGGCACCATCTAAAGCGCTTGTTTTAGGTGATGTTATTAAATTTTCCAGTGGCGATCGTATTGGGGCTGATGTACGTCTCGTTGAGGCATCAAGTTTATATATTGAAGAGTCTGCTTTGACAGGAGAGTCAGTACCTGTGCAAAAGAAGGTAGAAGCATTGCAGGGGCAAGACGTTTCAATTGGTGATCAAAAAAATATGGCTTTTATGGGTACGATGATTACGCGAGGGTCTGGAACAGGAGTCGTTGTGGCAACTGGTATGAATACAGCGATGGGCCAAATTGCAAATATGTTACAAAATGCAGAGCAAATGGAAACACCACTACAAAGAAGGTTAGAGCAACTCGGAAAAATATTAATTATTGTGGCTCTTATTTTGACAGCGCTCGTTGTATTAGCCGGTGTGTATCAAGGGAATGAAGTATACCATATGTTTTTAGCAGGCGTGTCGCTAGCTGTTGCTGCTATTCCAGAAGGATTACCAGCAATCGTTACAGTAGCTTTATCGCTTGGTGTACAGCGTATGATAAAAAAGAGAGCAATTGTAAGGAAGTTACCAGCTGTAGAAACGTTAGGCTGCGCTTCTGTTATATGTTCTGATAAAACGGGAACAATGACGCAAAACAAAATGATGGTAACACATATGTGGTCAGGTGGAGAGTTATGGAAAGTGACAGGTCAAGGATACGAACCTAATGGATCTTTTATGAAAGGTGAAAAAGAAGTGGATCCAGCTAAGACAAAAGCACTTTATCAATTACTTACATTTGGTTCACTATGTAACAATGCAAATATTATTCAAAAGAAAAAGGCGTATGTGTTAGATGGAGATCCAACAGAAGGAGCACTTGTAGCTGCAGCGATGAAAGCGGGGATAACACGTGATGCACTGAAAGGGAAATTTGAAATTATTCGTGAATTCCCATTCGATTCGACCCGAAAAATGATGAGTATTATTGTGCGAGATCGAGAGGGGAAAAAGTTTGTTGTGACAAAAGGAGCGCCAGATGTCCTTTTGCAAATGAGTCAAACGATCTTATGGGCGGATAAGCAGCAACCATTAAGTGAGTTGTATAGAAAGGAAGTACAGGCGGCTATTCATAGTTTAGGCAGTCAAGCACTTCGAACAATTGCAGTTGCATTTAAGCCATTAAAAGCAACTGATTCTATTGAACATGAAAGAGACGTTGAAAAAGATTTTATGTTAGTCGGGATACAAGGGATGATTGATCCACCAAGACCAGAGGTAGAGCAGGCGGTAAAAGAGTGTAAAGAAGCTGGTATTCGAACAGTGATGATTACAGGAGATCATAAAGTGACAGCGATGGCGATTGCGGAACAATTAGGAGTTTTACCACCTGGTGGGCGTGTTGTTGAAGGAGTAGAGCTCGCGAATATGGATGTAGAGGAACTAGAAAATGTTGTAGAAGATACGTATGTATTTGCTCGCGTATCACCTGAACATAAATTGAAAATTGTTAAGGCGCTGCAAAATAAAGGGCATATAGTAGCGATGACAGGTGATGGAGTGAACGATGCCCCGGCCATAAAAACAGCAGATATCGGGATAGCGATGGGAATTACAGGGACAGATGTTGCGAAGGAAGCTTCTTCACTTGTTTTGCTAGACGATAATTTTGCTACGATAAAATCAGCAATTAAAGAAGGTAGAAATATATACGAGAATATACGTAAGTTTATTCGATACTTACTAGCGTCAAACGTTGGAGAAATTTTAGTAATGTTATTTGCAATGTTACTTGCATTACCGCTACCGATGGTTCCAATTCAAATTCTATGGGTGAATTTAGTTACTGACGGTTTACCAGCGATGGCATTGGGCTTGGATAAGGCTGAAGGAGATGTGATGAAGAGAACGCCACGCCATCCGAAAGAAGGAGTATTCGCTAGAGGGCTTGCGTGGAAAATTATTAGCCGAGGATTTCTCATTGGGGCAGTGACTTTAGTGGCGTTTATTATTGCATATAATCAACATCCAAATGAACTGAAATATGCGCAAACTGTAGCATTTGCGACGTTGGTGCTTGCTCAACTTATTCATGTGTTTGATTGTCGTAGTGAACATTCTGTCTTCCACCGCAATCCATTTGGGAACGTGTATTTAGTTGGAGCGGTTATCATTTCTTTACTGTTAATGCTAGTGGTTATATATTATCCACCGTTACAACCAATTTTTAGCACAATGCCAATACAAGCAAGAGATTGGTTGTTAATTGGAGGGTTGTCATCAATTCCGACTTTCTTACTAGTAGGATCTTTATTAACAGGGAAAAAAGGGAAGAAGAAAAAGCCAGTATTATATAAGAAGGGATTAAACTTCAAATAGTCAATGAAATGAAAATGTGATATAATTTACAGAAGGTAGTAGAGCCTTGTCTCTATTACCTTTTTCATTGAGTTATTTCATGGCTTGGATGTGATAAAGATGATTTGTAGTATGACGGGATTTGGAAGGTCAAAAGTAGAGAATGATACTTTTCAAATTACAGTAGAAATGAAGTCGGTGAACCATCGTTTTTTAGAAATGAGTGTTCGACTTCCGAAGCAAATGATAATGTTTGAAGACAAAATTCGTAAAATAATTGCAAAGCAAGTTCGCCGTGGACGTATTGAAGTGTCCATTAGCATAGTGGGTGAAGGGCTTGTTGAAAGAAAATTAAGTGTGAATTGGGCGCTTCTCAAGCAGTACCAATCCATTATGGAAGATATAAAAGGAAAATTTCAATTACAAGATTCTATTACATTGCAACAACTAATGGCAATGCCAGAAGTAACGGCAATTGAAGAAGTAGAAAATGTAAATGAACAATTTGAGAACAGTTTATATGAGGCTGTTCGCCAAGCTGCTCAAATGTTAAAAACGATGAGAGATGGCGAAGGAGAACGATTACATAAAGATATAGCGTACCGTTTACAAGAGATTCACAATTGTGTAGATGCAATTATTCCACATGCGCCAATTGTTACACAAAAATATCGTGAACGATTAGAAAATCGCTTAAAAGAATTACATAATCAAGATCTAGATGAACAAAGATTGCTAACAGAAGTCGCAATGTTTGCAGAGCGTTGTGATATTCATGAAGAGTTAGTTCGTTTGCAAAGTCATTTAGATCAATTTCGTGAAACACTGCAGATTGAAGAGCCTGTTGGAAGGAAAATGGACTTCATCGTGCAAGAGATGCATAGAGAAATTAATACGATTGGTTCTAAGGCAAATGACTTAACAATTTCAAAATATGTTGTAGAAATGAAAAATAACCTTGAAAAAATTCGTGAACAAGTACAAAATATTGAGTAGCTTTCAAAAAATATATAAAGTTATACGTGGTGGAGAAATCGGAAAGACTTACTAGGAGGCGCAAACTATGGCCATGCGGTTTTTAAATATTGGATATGGTAATATTGTATCTGCCCATCGAATTATTGCTATTGTAAGTCCGGAGTCAGCTCCTATTAAACGAACAGTACAGGAAGCACGTGAACATAATGCTTTGCTTGATGCTACGTATGGGAGAAAAACAAGGGCGGTTATTGTTATGGATGATGGGCATGTTGTATTAAGTCCAATTCAACCAGAGACGATTGCACATCGTTTGAATAATAAAGAAGATTTAAGTGAGGAAGGGTAGGTTTTACATATTTATGAGAAGTAGAAGAGGATTGCTCATCGTTCTTTCAGGACCTTCGGGTGTCGGGAAAGGAACGGTTCGAAAAGAGCTGTTTAGCCATGAGGATACACGTTTTCAGTACTCTATTTCAGTAACGACACGTAAACCGCGTGAAGGTGAAGTAGATGGTGTGGATTATTTCTTTAAAGAGAGAGAAGAATTTGAAGAAATGATTCGTAATGAAAAATTACTTGAATGGGCTGAGTTCGTTGGTAATTATTACGGAACACCAATTGATTATGTTGAAAAAACATTACAAGAAGGAAAAGATGTGTTCTTAGAAATTGAAGTACAAGGGGCAATTCAAGTTAAGAAAGCCTTCCCTGAAGGTGTTTTTATTTTCTTAGCACCTCCAAGTTTATCTGAGCTAAAGAACCGAATTGTCGGTCGTGGTACAGAAACTGAAGATGTTATTGAAAATCGTTTAACTGTAGCGAAAGAAGAAATCGAAATGATGGACGCTTATGACTATGTTGTAGAAAACGATCAAGTTGAATTAGCTTGCGACAGAATTAAAGCAATTGTGGTTGGGGAACATTGCCGCCGCGAAAGAGTAGCAAAATATTATAAAGAAATGACGGAGGGTCTATAATTATGTTAAATCCATCAATTGATTCATTATTAACAAAAATCGATTCTAAATATACGCTTGTAACAGTAGCTGCAAAGCGTGCACGTGAAATGCAACTTGCGGACAATTGTGTTATTGAAAAGCCTGTTTCTCATAAATGTGTAGGTAAATCATTAGAAGAAATCGATGCAGAAGTATTAAAATATGTACCAAGTGAAGAAAAAATAATTGATTAAGACCTTCTTTTCGACAAATTAAAACATAGACTTTATAATTTTCTATGTAACGGTAACAACCTATTTACAAGTAGGTTGTTATTTTTTTACGACAGAGCTGAAAAGAACTTGGATAAAGAAGAAACGAAATGCTAGCACTGACGAGCTGGAAAAGTTCCATTTCAGCAGAATAAGTTTGAAAAAGAAAGAGGACGAGTCATATGCTAAAAGGGAAAAAAATACTTCTATGTGTAACAGGAGGTATTGCGGTTTTTAAAGCAGCAGCGTTAACAAGTAAATTGACACAGGCAGGGGCCATTGTAAAAGTAATGATGAGTGAGTCAGCAATGAAATTTGTTACGCCTCTTACATTCCAAGCACTTTCTCGCCATGATGTATATACAGATACATTCGATGAGAAAGACTCAGCTGTTATTGCGCATATCGATTTAGCAGATTGGGCAGATGTTGTACTTGTTGCACCTGCTACAGCCAATTGTATTGGAAAATTAGCTGGCGGTATTGCGGATGACATGATTACAACTACTTTGTTAGCTACTACAGCCCCAGTGTGGATTGCACCTGCTATGAATGTGCATATGTATGAAAATAAAATTGTTCAAAAAAATATGATGACGTTAAAAGAGTTAGGATATACATTTATTGAGCCTGGGGAAGGCTTTTTAGCGTGTGGTTATGTAGCGAAGGGAAGACTTGAAGAGCCTGAAGCAATTATTGCACGGTTAGAGGAGGCTTTCTCGGAACAAAAACCATTGCAAGGAAAAAGAATATTAATAACTGCTGGCCCAACACGTGAAAAGATTGACCCAGTTCGTTTTATGACGAATTTTTCTTCTGGGAAAATGGGATATGCGATTGCAGAAGTGGCGGCAAAATTAGGTGCTGAGGTCATACTTGTTTCAGGACCGACAGCATTAAGTCTGCCATTACATGTAACAACGATACAAGTAGAGTCTGCACAAGATATGTTAGAAGCGGTCCTTCAACATTATCAAAATGTAGATGTTGTTATCAAAACAGCAGCAGTTGCAGATTATCGCCCGAAATATGTTCATGACAATAAAATGAAAAAGCAAAACGGTGATGCTGTAATTGAATTAGAGAGAACAGTAGATATTTTAAAAACGTTAGGTGAAAAGAAGGATAAACAGTTACTTATCGGTTTTGCGGCTGAAACGACAAATGTAGAAGAATACGCAACGAGAAAATTACGCGAAAAAAATGCAAATATGATTGTTGCGAATGATGTAAAAGCGCAAGGAGCTGGATTTGGTACAGATACGAATATTGTAACAATGTATAGAAAAGATGGAGAAGTTATTGAGTTGCCACTTTTAACGAAGAAAGAGGTTGCTCGTGAAATATTAAAGCAAATCGAAATGATGCTAGAAGATGATCATTTATGAAATTTGCGAGTGTAATTGTTGATGTACCTGCTCGTCAGACAGATCGCCCATTTGATTATATTATTCCAAAAAAATGGGAAGATATTGTCCAGACAGGAATGCGTGTAGTTGTTCCATTCGGCCCAAGGAAGTTGCAAGGATTTATTATTGGGATCAAAGATTCGGTTGATGTAGAAAGTAAGAAATTAAAGACAATCCATGAAATACTAGATGTAACACCGGTTTTAAATGAGGAATTATTAAAGCTTGGGTATTGGCTTACAAGTGAAACGTTATGCTATATGATTTCAGCTTTTCAAGTCATGCTTCCCACAGCGATAAAAGCAACGTATAAAAAGCGTCTACAACTTCGTACACAAGAAGAAGTAGCACCTGAAATATTATACTTATTTCAAGATAAGGAAGTGCTAGATTTTGAAGTGATCGAGGCGCAGCCGCATTTATACCGAATAATTCAACAAGAAATTAAAAATGGCACGATTGAAGTCGTTTATCAAGTGAAGGATAAAGTGCAGAAGAAGAAACAAAGAGTAGTTCAGCCGGAGTTGCCAGAAGATAAATTGGAATTAGCGGCATTTGAACTGAAAAGTAAAAAACAACAAGATGTACTCTATTATTTTGTGGAAAATTATAAAAGTGTACCATTGAAAGTGATAACAGAAGAATTACAAATAACAGATGCTCCAATAAAAGCACTTGTTAAAAAGGGGCTAATCTCAGAAAAGTATGTGGAAGTATACCGAAATCCGTATGACGATGATGATTTTGAACAAACGAAACCATTTCCACTTACTGAGGAACAAAAACAAGTTATTACACCGATTTTAACATCAATTACAAATGAAACTTACAATCCATTTTTACTATATGGTGTTACAGGAAGTGGAAAGACAGAAGTATACTTACAATCTATAGCGGCAGTGCTCAAGAAAGGAAAAGAAGCTATTGTACTTGTTCCTGAAATTGCGCTAACGCCTCAAATGGTAGATCGTTTTAAAGGCAGATTTGGCTCGCAAGTTGCGGTTCTTCATAGTGCGCTGTCTGTTGGAGAAAAATATGATGAATGGCGTAAGATTTTAAGAAAAGAAGTAAAAGTCGTAGTTGGTGCGCGTTCAGCGGTTTTTGCTCCTTTTGAAAATTTAGGAATTATTATTATCGATGAAGAGCACGAATCGAGTTATAAGCAAGAAGATAATCCGCGGTATCATGCAAGGGATGTAGCTGTGTGGAGAGGACAATATCATAAATGTCCTATCGTTCTTGGCAGTGCAACACCGACGCTTGAATCGTTTGCAAGAGCGAAAAAAGGTGTATATGAATTACTGACAATGGAAAAACGCATGAATGAGCAAGCTTTGCCAACGGTAGAAATTGTTGATATGCGTGAAGAACTTCGTGAGGGTAATCGCTCAATGTTTTCGAAAGCACTGCATGAAAAAATAGCAGATCGATTAGAAAAGAAAGAACAAATGGTACTCTTTTTAAATAGAAGAGGTCATTCTACATTTGTTATGTGCCGTGATTGCGGGTATGTTGTACAATGTCCGCATTGTGATATTTCGTTAACTTATCATAAAATGAATCATCGTTTAAAATGTCATTATTGCAGTCACGAAGAAAATATGCCAACTGCATGCCCTGCTTGTAATAGTACTCATATTCGTTTCTTTGGTACGGGAACACAAAAGGTAGAAGAAGAAATCACAAAATTATTCCCAGAGGCGCGAGTTATTCGAATGGACGTGGATACAACAAGCCGTAAAGGAATGCATGAAAAATTATTAAAGGCATTTGGTGAAGAGAAAGCAGACATATTACTTGGAACACAAATGATCGCTAAAGGACTTGATTTTCCGAAAGTGACGCTTGTTGGTGTTTTAACGGCAGATACGATGCTTCACTTACCTGATTTTCGGGCGAGTGAAAAGACCTATCAGCTATTGACGCAAGTGAGTGGACGAGCGGGGAGACATGAATTGCCAGGAGAAGTTGTAATTCAAACGTATACACCGGAACATTACAGTGTAGAATTAGCAAAGAATCAACAATATGATGTGTTTTTTGAACAAGAAATGCAAATGAGACGAACAAGACAATATCCACCGTATTATTACGTTGTGCTTGTAACGGTGTCTCATCCAGAATTATTAAAAGCAGTCAAAGTGACAGAAAAAATTGTTGGACATTTACGAACGCATTGCACGGAGCAAACAATGGTGTTAGGGCCAGTTGCTTCAGCAATTCCAAGGATAAAAGATAGATATCGTTATCAATGCATGATAAAATACAAACGGGAACCAAACTTAAAGAACGTGCTCAAAATGGTAAATGAACATTATCAAGCAGAAATGCAAAAAGAGCTACAAATCTCAATTGATTTTAATCCAACAATGTTAATGTAGCGGAGGGAAATATGGCAGTATTAGAAATTGTAAAGCATCCAAATGAAGTGTTAGAAACACCATGTGAAAGAGTAATTAATTTTGATAAAAAGTTAGTGAAATTGTTAAAAGATATGCATGAAACTATGTTAATTGCAGACGGCGTCGGTTTAGCTGCGCCTCAAGTAGGTGTAAGCTTGCAAGTAGCGGTAGTTGATATTGGTGATGATACTGGAAAAATCGAGTTAATCAATCCATCAATACTAGAAAAACGTGGTGAACAAGTAGGTCCCGAAGGCTGTTTAAGCTTCCCGGGACTTTATGGTGAAGTGGAACGTGCGGATTATATTAAAGTACGTGCGCAGAACCGCCGAGGTAAAGTGTTTTTATTAGAAGCGGAAGGATTTTTAGCGCGTGCAATTCAACATGAAATCGATCATTTACACGGTGTTTTATTTACATCGAAAGTGACGAGATATTATGAAGAAGGCGAATTAGAATAGGGTTAAAAGGAGCGGTTTTTGAATGATGAAAGTAGTATTTATGGGAACACCGGACTTTTCTGTTCCGGTGCTTCGTCGTCTTATCGAGGACGGATATGACGTAGTTGGTGTTGTAACACAACCTGATCGTCCAGTAGGCAGAAAAAAGGTTTTAACACCTACTCCTGTTAAAGTGGAAGCAGAAAAACATGGTATTCCAGTATTACAGCCATTAAAAATTCGTGAAAAAGACGAATATGAAAAAGTATTAGCACTAGAGGCAGACTTAATTGTAACAGCTGCGTTCGGTCAGATTGTACCAAACGAAATTTTAGAAGCACCAAAGTACGGATGTATTAATGTCCATGCCTCTTTACTTCCAGAACTACGTGGTGGTGCACCGATTCATTATGCGATTATGGAAGGTAAAGAAAAAACAGGCATTACAATTATGTATATGGTAGAAAAATTGGATGCTGGTGATATCTTAACGCAAGTGGAAGTAGAAATTGAAGAACGTGAAACGACAGGCTCGTTATTTGATAAGTTAAGTGAAGCAGGAGCACACCTTCTATCTAAAACAGTACCTTTATTAATTCAAGGTAAGTTAGAACCAATTAAACAAAACGAAGAAGAAGTAACGTTTGCATATAATATAAAACGTGAGCAAGAGCAAATCGATTGGACAAAAACAGGTGAGGAAGTATACAATCACATTCGTGGATTGAACCCATGGCCAGTTGCTTATACAACTTTAGCAGGACAAGTTGTTAAAGTATGGTGGGGAGAAAAAGTACCCGTAGTCGAAGCAGCTGAAGCAGGTACGATTGTTGCGATCGAAGAAGACGGTTTTGTTGTAGCAACTGGTAATGAAACGGGTGTTAAAATTACTGAGTTGCAACCTTCTGGTAAAAAGCGTATGAGTTGTTCGCAATTTTTACGTGGTACAAAACCTGAAATTGGAACGAAGTTAGGAGAAAATGAATGAGACAAAATGTTCGTGAGTTAGCTCTTGATGGTTTAATTCAAGTAGAAAAAAGTGGTGCATACAGTAATTTACTTTTAAATAATCTAATTGAAAAAAGTACAATTGATAGAAAAGATATTGGCTTGTTAACTGAAATTGTATATGGAACGATTCAACGTCGTGACACATTAGATTATTATTTACAACCTTTTTTAAAAAAGAAGGTTGAGGCGTGGGTAAGAGTATTGCTTCGCTTATCTTTATATCAAATGATTTATTTAGACCGAGTGCCAGAAAGAGCGGCTATTCATGAAGCGGTTGAGATTGCAAAGCGTCGTGGGCATAAAGGAATTGCTGGTATGGTGAACGGTGTATTACGTTCGATTCAAAGGGAAGGTGTACCTTCTGTAGATGAAATCAAGGATCCAGTAGAACGTCTTGCAATTGCAACAAGTCATCCAGTTTGGCTTGTCCAAGAGTGGACTTCAGAATATGGTTTAGAAACTGCAGAGAAAATGTGTGAAGTAAACATGTTACCGCCTGTACCAACAGCACGTGTAAATGTTGATAAAGTAACAGTAGAAGAAGCGATTGAGTTATTGGCAAGTGAAGGTATAGATGCAAAACGTGGTGATTTGTCAGATGATGCAATTCAAATTGAAAGAGGGAATGTAGCGCACACAGATGCGTTCAAAAAAGGTTTTCTTTCTATTCAAGATGAAAGCTCTATGCTTGTAGCACGTGCTTTAGAACCGAATGAGGGAGATGTAGTTCTAGATAGTTGTGCTGCTCCGGGCGGAAAAACAACGCATATCGCAGAGCGATTAAAAGGAACTGGTAAGGTCATGTCTCTTGATTTACATGCACACAAAGTGCGTTTAATTAAACAACAAGCAGATCGACTTGGTTTAGAGAATGTAGAAACAAAGGCATTAGATGCTAGAAAAGTGCAAGAGCATTTTGCAAATGAAACGTTTGATAAAATATTAGTAGATGCACCATGTTCTGGATTTGGTGTAATTAGACGTAAACCTGATATTAAGTTAGGTAAAGATAAAGGCGATAGTGAAAGATTATCGACGATTCAACTTGCCATACTAGAAAAAATAGCACCGTTACTAAAACAAGGTGGTCGCCTTGTTTATAGTACGTGTACAATTGAAAAAATAGAAAATGAACAAGTAATAAAGCGATTTTTACAAGAGAATCCTGAATTTGAGTGGGATACTACGATAAAAGAGCGTATGCCAGAAAAGTTAAGTCCGTATATTGATGAAGGTCAAGTACAAATTTTACCGCATTATTTTGCAACAGATGGCTTTTATATTGCTTGTTTAAGGAAGAAGGTGTAGCATCATGGAAACGACTGTAAGAAAACAAAAGAAAAATGTAGAAACGAAAAAACCATCAATTTACTCATTACAACTTCATGAAATGCAAGATTGGTTAAAGGAACAAGGAGAACCGAAGTTCCGCGCTGGACAAATTTTTGACTGGTTATATAAAAAACGTGTAAAAAATTATGAGGATATGTCAAACCTTTCTAAAGGATTGCGTGATAAATTGTCGAATTCCTTTGATATTACTACTTTAAATACGTTAGTAAAACAAACGTCTTCGGATGGAACAATTAAATTCTTATTCCAGTTATACGATGGGTACTCTATTGAAACGGTATTAATGCGACATGAATATGGAAATTCCATTTGTGTAACAACACAGGTTGGATGCCGCATTGGATGTACGTTCTGTGCTTCTACACTTGGTGGGCTAAAACGAAACCTAGAAGCTGGAGAAATTGTAGCGCAAGTAGTAGAAGTGCAGCGTGCGCTTGATGAAACGGAAGAACGTGTAAGTTCTCTTGTTGTTATGGGAATTGGAGAGCCGTTTGATAATTACGATAACTTAATGTCATTCTTACGCATCACTAACCATGAAAAAGGACTTCATATTGGTGCAAGACATATGACAGTTTCAACAAGTGGAATTGTTCCAAAAATTTATAAGTTCGCTGAAGAAGATATGCAAATTAATTTTGCGATTTCATTGCATGCTGCAAATACAGAGTTACGTTCAAAATTAATGCCGATTAACCGTGCTTATAAGCTACCGGATTTAATGGAGGCTATTAAATACTATGTAAATAGAACAGGGCGTCGTATTACATTTGAATATGGCTTATTTGGAGGAGAAAATGACCAAGTTGAGCACGCTGAAGAACTTGCTGCGCTCTTAAAAGGTGTAAAATGTCATGTAAACTTAATTCCGGTAAACTACGTGCCAGAACGTGATTATGTACGTACGCCACGAGAGCAAATTTTCTTATTTGAGAAGACGCTAAAAGATCGTGGAGTGAATGTAACAATTCGCCGTGAACAAGGTCATGATATTGATGCAGCCTGCGGTCAGTTGCGTGCAAAGGAGCGCAAAGAAGAGACGAGGTGACGAGATGAAAGCCGTGTTTCTATCGGATAAAGGGAAAGTTCGTCAACATAATGAAGATAGTGCAGGAGTTTTTCACAATTTAGATGGAAATATTTTAGCGGTAGTAGCAGATGGAATGGGAGGTCATCGAGCTGGTGATGTAGCTAGCTCGATGGCTATTCAATTATTCCATGATTATTGGAAGCAAACGCATAATATGAATAAGCCGAAAAAAGTAGAAGAGTGGTTACATACAAGTGTTGGAATTATTAATGAACGTATACATGAATACTCTAAGCAACATGTAGAATGTAATGGTATGGGAACAACACTTATAATAGCAATTTGTACACCAACCTTTGTGACAATAGGTCATATAGGAGATAGTCGCTGCTATATGGTATCAGAGGGTGAAATGGCGCTTGTAACGGAAGATCATTCCCTTGTAAACGAACTTGTGAAACATGGTGAAATTTCAAAGGAAGATGCAGAATATCATCCGAAAAAGAATGTTTTGTTACGGGCATTAGGGACAGAAGAGAAAGTCGGATTAGATGTTAAAACATTGGTGCTAGAAGAAGATGATCAGTTACTTCTTTGCTCTGATGGATTATCTAATAAAGTTTCTATTGCTGATATGAAACAAATTTTACAGTTAAATGAACAGCTTGAAGGAAAGGGACAACGTCTCATTCAATTGGCAAATGATCGTGGTGGGGAAGATAACATCACCCTTGTTCTTATTGATTATGCGGATTCGACAAACGAAAGTAGGTGAAGTGCAACGTGCTGATTGGAAAACGCTTAAATGACCGTTATAAGCTACTGAAAATGATTGGTGGCGGAGGAATGGCCAATGTATATTTAGCTCATGATGACATACTCGGCCGAGATGTAGCGGTAAAAATATTAAGACTCGATTATTCAAATAATGAAGAGTTTATTAAACGTTTCCATCGAGAAGCGCAATCTGTTACAACGTTGTCGCATCCAAATATTGTGAATATGTATGATGTTGGAGAAGAGGATGGTATATATTATCTTGTAATGGAATATGTACCCGGACGAACATTGAAGCAATACATAATTGATCGAGGGATGTTACCGATAGGAGAAGCTCTTGATATAATGGAGCAGTTAACGTCCGCCATGGCACACGCCCATCATTTTGAGATTGTGCATCGAGATATAAAGCCGCACAATATTTTAATTCGAGCTGATGGAGTAGTGAAAGTAACAGATTTTGGAATTGCGACAGCTACAAGTGCAACAACAATTACACATACAAATTCGGTACTCGGTTCGGTGCATTATTTATCACCAGAACAGGCACGAGGCGGGATAGCGAATAAACAATCAGATATTTATTCTCTTGGTATTGTTATGTTTGAATTGCTAACAGGAAGACAACCATTTTCTGGTGAATCTGCTGTGGCTATAGCTTTAAAACATTTACAAAATGAAATTCCGTCTCCAAAAAGATGGAATGAAAATATTCCACAAAGTGTTGAGAATATTATATTAAAGGCGACTGCGAAAGATCCGTTCCATCGATATCAATCTGCCAATGCGATGAAACGGGATATTGAAACGGCGCTATATCCAGAGAGGATAAATGAGCAACCATTTTACATACCGGAAGATATGGAAGCGACAAAAGCGATTCCGATTATTCAACAAGAACAATTATTTGAAAATGTAACTGATGAAACAATTGTTTTAAAAGGGAGTAAAGTGGACGAACAAGTAAGAGAAGAAGCTGAATTAAGTAAGAAGAAAAAACGAAGTAACAAATGGCTCAAAGTTTTAATTACAACATTTTTACTTTTAGCAATTGGAATAACGTTAGCGTTTACTGTTATTCCGGGATTCTTTATTCCGAAAGATGTAAAAGTCCCTGATGTGGCTGGTATGAAGTATACGACAGCTGTAAATACATTAGTTGAAAAAGGTTTTGAAGTGACGGAACCCAATATTGTATATACAGATGATGTTGAAGCAGGTGATGTGATAAAAACAGACCCTGTAGCAGGCAGAGTTGTGAAAGAAAGCTCTAAAATTACTATCTATCAATCAGGTGGAAAAAAGAAAAGTAAGATGAGTGATTTCACAGGAAAAGATTTTGAGAGTATAAGGGCTGAGTTAGAAGAAAAATATAAAAAAGTTACAATAAATTATATTGAAAATGATCGACCAAAAGGTGAAATCGTAGAGCAAATCCCGACGCCTGACCAAATGGTAGTAGAGGCAGAGCAAGAACTGAAAATTTGGGTGAGCAAAGGTCCTTATCAAATTAGACCAGGTGATTTTTCAGGATGGACTGAAAATAGCGTAAATGGTTATTTGAATGAGAGAAAACTAACCCCAGATGTAAAACGAGAGTATTCAGATACTGTCGATAAAGGACTTGTAATTTCTCAATCACCAAAGCCAGGAACACCGTTAAAAGAAGGTGATAAAGTGACGATTATCATCTCAGATGGACCTAAGCCGAAAGTAACGAAAACCGTAAAAGTGGATAACATTTCTATCCCATATGAGTCTTCTATAATAGGTGAGAAAAAACCGCAAACAATAGAAATTTATAAAGAAGATATGCAACAAAAAATGGATAGACCAATTGAAACAAGAACGATTACAGAGTCGGCAACAATTTCTTTAGAATTTATCATCCAAGAAGGTACAAAGGGACACTATAAAATCGTAAGAGATGGAGTTACGATTATTGACAATGACGTACCATATCCAACTCAATAATAGTGAACGCTATCGCTTTCTATAAAGAAATATGAGGTACTACCCTTGCCTGTTATGTTATCTACAAAGTGGATGGTATAGCAGGCAAAAATATATGATTCAAAAAGTTATAAAGGTGATACTGTTATAAATAATATTTCGAATTTGATGGTAGATTAAATATATTAACTTTGGTGGGTTTTAAACTAATTGTTTAAAGAATCCTAGTCCATTCAATATTAATTACAGCTTCACTTTATACAAAATAAAGGAGAATTATATGCCAGAAGGAAAAATTGTAAAAGCTCTAAGTGGGTTTTATTATGTGCAGCATGAAGAAGGGATTACACAATGTCGCGGGCGTGGTGTATTTAGAAAGAATAAAATTACACCACTTGTAGGAGACCAAGTCGTTTTTCAAGCAGATAACCCAACGGAAGGCTACGTGCTTGAAGTATTTGATCGAAAAAATGAACTTGTTAGGCCTCCTATTGCTAATGTTGATCAAGCGATTCTCGTTTTCTCTGCAGTAGAACCAGATTTTAATCCGGGACTGTTAGATCGATTTTTAGTGTTGATTGAATACCATAACATTAAGCCGATTATTTGTATTAGCAAGATGGATTTAGTAGATGAAAAGATGAAAACAACCGTTGAGGCTTATGCGAATGATTATCGTGAAATGGGTTATGATGTATTGTTTACTTCTATAAATACATCTGAAAGTATTGATATTTTAAAGCCATTTTTAGAAGGTTGTGTTTCTGTGGTTGCAGGCCAATCTGGTGTTGGGAAATCTTCCATGTTAAACGTATTACGTCCAGATTTAGAACTGAAAACTAATGATATTTCCTCACATTTAGGACGCGGGAAACATACGACAAGACATGTGGAATTAATCACAGTTGGAAGTGGACTTGTTGCGGATACGCCTGGTTTTAGTTCACTTGATTTCATAGATATAGAAGTAGAAGATCTTACATATTGTTTTCCAGAGTTGAAAGAAGCAAGCCAATACTGTAAATTTAGAGGGTGTACACATCTTTCTGAACCGAAGTGTGCGGTGAAAGCTGCAGTTGAAGAAGGGAAAATTACCGAATATCGCTATAAGAATTATAAACAATTCGTAGAAGAAATTAGAGAGAGAAAGCCGAGGTATTAGTCATGATTAAAATTGCACCATCGATTTTATCAGCAGATTTTTCAAAATTAGGGGAAGAGATTAAAGATGTAGAAAAGGGCGGAGCGGATTACATTCATGTGGATGTAATGGATGGACATTTCGTACCAAATATTACGATTGGTCCATTAATTGTAGAAGCAATTCGTCCGATTACATCATTACCGTTAGATGTACATTTAATGATCGAAAATCCTGACAATTACATCCCAACTTTTGCACAAGCTGGAGCGGATATTATTACTGTTCATGTAGAAGCTTGTCCTCATCTGCATCGTACAATTCAGTTAATTAAATCTCATGGCATTAAAGCGGGAGTTGTATTAAATCCGCATACGCCAGTTTCAACGATTGAGCATGTATTAGAAGATATAGATATGGTATTACTTATGACAGTAAACCCTGGATTTGGCGGACAAAAATTTATCCATTCAGTATTACCGAAAATTAAACAAGTCGCAGAAATGGTTAAAGAGCGAGATCTAGAAGTGGAAATTGAAGTTGATGGTGGTGTTAACGCTGAAACGGCAAGACTTTGTATTGAAGCAGGAGCAAATGTACTTGTAGCTGGATCAGCGGTATATAATCAAAAAGACCGCGGTGAAGCAATTCGTGTAATTCGTGGATAATAAACAAAATTTTATTACTAGCCTAGTGAATCTTTTAGTTCAGCAAGATGTCACTATTTACACAGGATAGAAAAAAATATATAAAAAGGCAATCTACCGAATGGCAGATTGCCTTTTTTACAATAGAAGGGGAAGAAAAAATGATTATTCATATTTTGGCAGGAGGACCTGTAGAATACTGCGCAGATTTTTCTCGATATGAAAATGAGAAAGTAGTGTGGGCAGCCGTTGATAGAGGAGTATACCGTTTATTAAAAAGAGGAATCACTCCGGCTGTTGCGTTTGGAGATTACGATTCAGTTACAGAAGAGGAACTAATATGGATGGGACAACAAACAAATGAATTACATATTGTTCCGCGCGAAAAAGATCAAACGGATTTAGAGATTGCAATTAACTGGGCATTAGAACAGAATCCGGCACTCATTCGTATTTTTGGTGCTACCGGTGGAAGGCTTGATCACGGTTTAGCAAATATACAGATGCTTCTAAAAGGGTTAGAAGTAGAGATAGAAATGAGTATTGTAGACAACAAAAATGAAATAACAGTAAAAAAAGTTGGTACACATATAATTGAAGAAAATAAAAATTTTCCTTATGTATCTTTTGTACCGGTTACTGAAACAGTGGAAGGGATTACATTACATGGATTTAAGTATCCTCTTATTAATAAAACAATAGAGTGGGGATCGACACTTTGTATTAGTAATGAACTCATTGTGGAAAAAGGTACTTTTTCATTTACTTCTGGCATATTAATGATGATAAGAAGCACTGATTGAAGAAACAATTTTGCTCCTTGCATCATATAGTTAACAAGTGGAGTAATGGGGATTAGGAGGGAAACCATGAGATTTTATACAATTAAGTTACCTAAATTTCTTGGTGGAATTGTTCGCGCGATGTTAAATACCTTCAAAAAAGACTAAAAAAAGCACCTATTACCGGTGCTTTTTCCATTGGTATAATAAAAAAAGAGCCTAGTGGCTCTTTTTTTTATTATTAAACACGTTCGATTTTGCCAGATTTTAATGCTCTAGCAGAAACGTAAACACGTTGAACTTTTCCGTCGATGCGTACGCGAACTTTTTGAAGGTTAGCGCCCCATTTACGTTTTGTAGCGTTCATTGCGTGAGAACGAGAGTTACCAGAACGAGCTTTTCTTCCAGTGATAGCACAAACACGAGCCATTTATATTTCCCTCCCTTGATACCTTACCATACGTAATTTTTCAATGTTAGTCTTTTATGCGATGCTAAAAACACTACTATAATTTAACACAACTAAAAAGAGAATGCAACACCGTAGAAAAAAGAAATCAAGAAAAATTACTTGACACCATATGCCAATGAGGAAAAGTTGAAATCAAGAAAAATTACTTGACATACTATAGTGGTACATGTTGTATAATAACAATGGACTATTTTGCTCATCATAGAAAAGTGTAGTATAAAACATAAAATATGTGAGTGAAAAGAAAGAACGATGGAATTTTCTTTGAAAAGATTATATGATAGTAACTAAAGTAGTCTAGCTCACTTTCACCATTTATGAAGGGGGAAACGAGATGTCAATTGAAATTAAAACGAAGTACGGTCAAATTGATATTAGTACAGATGTAATTGCAACAATTGCTGGAGGTGCCGCAGTAGATTGCTACGGTATCGTAGGTATGGCATCAAAAAATCAGTTAAAAGATGGATTAACAGACATTTTACGAAAAGAAAACTTCACTAGAGGCGTAATTGTTCGTAAAGGTGAAGATGAAGTACATATTGATATGTATATTATTGTGAGCTATGGTACGAAAATTTCAGAAGTAGCACATAACGTGCAGACGAAAGTGAAATATACATTAGATCAAACTGTAGGACTAGCAGTAGATTCTGTAAACATCTACGTACAAGGAGTTAAAGTAATAAACTTGTAATGTGCATTAAGGAGGAAAATCTGTGTCAATTCAAAAAATTGATGGAAAACGTTTATCACAAATGATCATGCAAGGAGCGAATAATTTAACAAATAATGTTCAGCTTGTTGATGCATTAAACGTATTTCCAGTTCCAGATGGCGATACCGGTACAAACATGAACTTATCTATGACTTCAGGCGCACGTGAAGTGAAAGCAAATCCTTCACAGCATGCTGGTAAAGTCGGCGTAAGTTTAGCCAAAGGATTATTAATGGGAGCTCGTGGTAACTCTGGAGTTATTTTATCTCAGTTGTTCCGTGGTTTTTCAAAATCCATTGAACAAAAAGAAGAATTAACAACGGTTGATTTTGCTGTAGCTTTAGAAGCTGGAGTAGAGGCAGCTTACAAAGCGGTTATGAAACCGATTGAAGGAACGATTTTAACGGTTGCAAGAGAAACGGGTAAATATGCAGTAACAGTTGCGAAAAAACAGCGCGACTTTGTTTTGTTTATGGAAGACGTTGTGAAAGAAGCGAATGCATCGTTAAATCGTACGCCAGATTTATTACCTGTATTAAAACAAGTTGGCGTTGTAGATAGCGGTGGTAAAGGTCTTGTTGTAGTATACGAAGGATTTTTAGCTGACTTAAAAGGAGAAACAATTTCTTCTGATGCGCCGACGCAACCATCTATGAATGAAATGGTACGCGCAGAACATCACCGTAGTGTACAAAGCCAATTGAGTACAGAAGATATTAAGTATGGATATTGTACGGAGTTCATGGTGAAATTAGAGGCTGAAAAAGTGAAAGAGCACAATTTCTCTGAGCAAAAATTCCGTGAAGATATTAGTGTGTACGGTGATTCATTATTAGTTGTTTCTGATGATGAAATTGTAAAAGTTCATATCCATGCAGAGCATCCTGGAGACGCTATGAACTACGGACAACGTTATGGTAGCTTAATTAAGATTAAAGTAGAAAATATGCGTGAACAGCATACTGCTTTATTAGATGAACCTACTATGGTGCCTGAGCAACCAAGCCAATCAAAAGAGAAGCAACCGTACGGTATTGTAACTGTAGCTATGGGATCTGGTATTAAAACTTTATTTGAGAGCATTGGTGCGACGAAAGTTATCGAAGGTGGCCAAACGATGAATCCAAGTACAGAGGATATCGTGAAGGCAATTGAAGAGGCGAATGCTGATAAAATTATTATTTTACCAAATAACGGAAATATCGTAATGGCAGCAGAGCAAGCGGCATCAGTTGTAGATCAAGAAGTTATTGTTGTTCGTTCGAAAACAGTTCCTCAAGGTATGGCTGCAATGTTAGCATTTAATCCAGTTGGAACGTTAGAAGAGAATGAAGAAAACATGAAAGAAGCTTTATCTCATGTGAAAACAGGTCAAATTACGTATGCTGTTCGTGATACGGAAATTGACGGTGTGACAATTCAAAAAGATGATTTCATGTGTATTGCAGATGGGAAAATCGTATCAACAAACGCTGAAAAAGTAGGAGCTGCGAAGCAATTACTAGAGGCACTAATTGATGAGGATTCTGAAATCGTAACGATTCTACAAGGTGAAGATGCAACTGATGAAGAAGTAGCTGAGTTAATTGAATTTGTAGAAGAAAACTTTGAAGATGCAGAAGTAGAAGTACATGCTGGAAACCAACCAGTATATTCTTTCATCTTCTCTGTAGAATAAGAAAAGATTTGTTTTGAAAATAAATGGATTACTTATTTGCTAATGGATTAAGAAGTAGTAATATGAAGTTTATTACTAGTTTTTATTCAAAAGGCTAGCATATTGAAGATGAAAAAGAGCCTTGCTGCTAATAGTGGGGCTCTTTTCTTTCGTGTTGTTTATGATGGGTTTGAGTAGTTTCTCTTAGAATGCCTATGATAGAATATATAAGGTGAAAGAGAGCGATTACAGATGTTAATTGATGCCCAGGTCCAGATAGAGTACACAAAGAAAATAATGTAACGGAGTGTGAGAATCTTGAATGAAGTTGTACAAGTTCCTGTTACGGATGTAAAGGGAATCGGAGGAGAAACATCTGAATTACTACACGAGATGGGAATTTATACAGTTTCTCATCTATTAGAGCATTTTCCGTACCGTTATGAAGATTATGCGATGAAAGATCTTGCTGAAGTAAAGCATGATGAACGTGTAACAGTTGAGGGGAAAGTTCATAGTGCTCCTTTACTACAATATTATGGGAAGAAGAAGTCACGACTTACAGTTCGTGTCCTTGTCGGTCGTTATTTAATTACTGCTGTGTGTTTTAATAGACCGTACTATAAGCAAAAGTTACAGCTAGATGAGACAGTAATGATTACTGGTAAATGGGATCAGCATCGTCAAACGATTGCGGTATCAGAGCTTCATTTTGGACCGGTAGTACGTCAACAAGAAGTAGAGCCTGTATACTCAGTAAAAGGGAAACTTACAGTGAAACAGATGCGTCGTTTTATCGCCCAAGCGTTAAAGGAGTATGGAGACTCTATAGTTGAAGTGTTACCTGATGGTTTGCTAAGCCGATATAAATTATTACCGCGTTATGAAGCGCTAAGGGCCCTGCACTTTCCAGTAGGGCAGGAAGATTTAAAACAAGCACGCCGCCGTTTTGTATATGAAGAGTTTTTCTTATTTCAACTGAAAATGCAAACGTTACGGAAAATGGAGAGGGAAAATTCAAAAGGAACAAAGAAAGAAATTCCTTCGGCAGAATTACAAGAGTTTATCGATACACTTCCGTTTCCGTTAACTGGTGCGCAGCGCCGAGTTGTAGATGAAATTATGAAAGATATGACATCTCCTTATCGGATGAATCGTTTGCTGCAAGGTGACGTAGGTTCAGGGAAAACGGTCGTTGCTGCAATTGGTCTTTATGCAGCGAAACTAGCACATTATCAAGGTGCCTTAATGGTTCCAACAGAAATTTTAGCAGAACAACATTATCAATCGCTCGCGGAGACGTTTTCTCATTTTGGTATGAAGGTTGAATTGTTAACGAGTTCTGTTAAAGGTGCGAGACGTCGAGAGATTTTGGCAAGATTAGAGCAAGGGGAAGTAGATATCCTTGTTGGAACGCATGCTTTAATTCAAGATGAAGTTATATTTCATAGGCTAGGCCTCGTTATTACTGATGAACAGCATCGATTTGGTGTAGCGCAGCGCCGGGTTTTACGGGAGAAAGGTGAAAGTCCAGATGTATTGTTTATGACGGCGACCCCAATTCCGCGAACGTTAGCTATCACTGCATTTGGAGAGATGGACGTTTCTATAATCGATGAAATGCCAGCTGGTAGAAAGGTAATCGAAACGTACTGGGCAAAACATGATATGTTAGATCGTGTTCTTGGCTTTGTTGAGAAAGAGATAAAAAAAGGAAGACAGGCATATGTTATTTGTCCTCTTATTGAAGAGTCTGAGAAACTTGATGTACAAAATGCTATCGACTTACATAGTATGTTGACTCATCATTATCAAGGTAAATGTCAAGTTGGATTAATGCATGGCAGATTATCATCTCAGGAAAAAGAAGAGATAATGGGACAATTTAGTGAAAATAAAGTGCAAATTCTTGTATCGACAACAGTTGTCGAAGTTGGTGTGAACGTACCGAATGCGACTGTTATGGTTATTTATGACGCAGAACGTTTTGGCTTATCGCAGCTTCATCAGCTGAGGGGGCGTGTTGGGCGTGGTAGTGAACAATCATATTGTTTATTAATCGCAGATCCAAAATCGGAAACGGGAAAAGAGCGAATGCGTATTATGACTGAAACGAATGATGGATTTGTATTGTCAGAAAAAGATTTAGAGTTGCGAGGTCCTGGAGATTTCTTTGGAAGTAAGCAAAGTGGTTTACCAGAATTTAAGGTCGCTGATATGGTACATGATTATCGAGCGTTAGAAACAGCAAGACAAGATGCGGCGATACTAGTAGATTCAGAAGCGTTTTGGCACAACGATCAGTATGCTGCCTTGCGTACGTATCTTGATGGAACAGGTGTGTTCCAGGGAGAGAAGCTCGATTAAAGGGAGTCAACAAAAATTTTTGTTGCATTCTACTTTTAATGATTATATACTACTGTTAGTACCTAGTCATAAAAAACGGATGGTGCGGTATGAAAAAAAGAAGAAGCAAAAAAGAAAGACAAGAATTATTACAGCAAACAATAGAAACGAATCCTTTTATAACGGATGAAGATTTAGCGGAAAAATTTCAAGTGAGCATACAAACTGTTCGTCTTGATCGTATGGAATTATCTATTCCTGAATTAAGAGAACGAATTAAGCATGTAGCTACAAAACAACATGAAGAAGATGTGAAATCTTTACCGTTAGAAGAGGTTGTCGGAGAAATTATCGATATAGAATTAGATAGACATGCGATTTCTATCTTTGAAGTAAAGGTAGAACATGTATTTAAAAGAAATCAAATTGCCCGTGGGCATCATTTGTTTGCACAAGCAAACTCACTAGCTGTTGCGGTTATTGATGAAGAATTAGCTTTAACTGCAAAGTCTACCATTCGATACATTCGTCCTGTAAAATTAGGAGAGCGTGTTGTTGCAAAAGCGCGCGTTGAAGATGTAGAGAATGATAAAGGACGGACGGTTGTCAAAGTGCGAAGCTTTGTTGGAGAAGAACTTGTTTTCACAGGCACTTTTGAAATGTATCGATCTAGTAATTATAGTGAGGAAGGTAACAACTTATGAAAATCGCAATAGATGCAATGGGTGGCGATCATGCTCCAAAGGCTGTCGTATTAGGGGCAATGAAAGCTATTAAGGAATATTCAGATTTACATATTACGTTAGTAGGAAAAGAAGAGGACATTCGCCAATACTTAACCAGTGAAGAGCGAATTACTATACTTCATACAGACGAAAAAATCGAATCGACAGATGAACCAGTAAGAGCGGTTCGCCGAAAAAAACAAGCATCAATGGTACTAGCGGCAGAGCAAGTAAAGAACGGCGTAGCGGATGCTTGTATATCAGCAGGAAGTACAGGAGCATTAATGGCAGCCGGATTGTTTGTTGTTGGTCGTATGGAAGGAATTGAACGACCAGCTTTATCGCCTACAATGCCAACTGTTGATGGAGAAGGTTTTGTGATGTTAGATGTTGGAGCAAACGTTGATGCAAAACCAATTCATTTATATCAATATGCAGTAATGGGCTCTGTTTATGCAGAGAAGGTAAGAGGAATTAAAAATCCTCGCGTTGGACTTTTAAACGTTGGAACAGAGGATGGTAAAGGAAACGAGCTTTCAAAACAGGTCTTTGCTATGCTCAAGGATGCACCAATTAATTTTGTTGGAAACGTTGAATCAAGAGACTTATTGCAAGGTGTAGCAGATGTTGTTGTATGTGATGGTTTTACAGGTAACGTAGCTCTAAAATCACTAGAAGGAACAGCGCTTGCATTATTCTCTATGTTAAAAGAGCAATTAATGAGTTCGTTTACGAGCAAATTAGCAGCAGCAGTATTAAAACCAAAACTTATGGTATTAAAAGATAAAATGGATTATTCGGAGTATGGGGGAGCGGCGTTGTTTGGATTGAAAGCTCCTGTCATTAAGGCTCACGGTTCTTCAAATGACCAATCGATATTTAGTGCGATTCGTCAAACGAGAGAAATGGTAGCGAAAGAAATTATTCCTACAATTTCAAGTGTAATGGAGAAAGAGCCACTCCAATAAGAGGAGGATTTGAAATGGGTAAACTAGCATTTCTTTTTCCGGGCCAAGGTTCACAGGCAGTTGGAATGGGTAGACAGTTAGCAGAGAATAATAAAGAGGTTGCGAAAGTATTTGAAAAAGCAGATGAGGTGCTGCAAGATTCACTTTCAGAAGTGATTTTTGAAGGGCCGCAGGAAAAACTAACATTAACAACAAACGCGCAGCCTGCATTATTAACAACGAGTTTTGCTATTTTGACAGCTTTGAAAGAGTATGATATTACACCAGACTTTGTCGCGGGACATAGTTTAGGTGAATATAGCGCTCTTGTAGCAGCTGGTGCATTAACTTTTGATGAAGCTGTATATGCTGTAAGAAAACGCGGGGAATATATGGAGGAAGCTGTTCCTGGCGGAGAAGGTGCAATGGCAGCTATTTTAGGGGCTGACCCACATATGCTGAAACAAGTTACAGAAGAAGTAACAAATGAAGGATATGCAGTACAAATCGCTAATATGAATAGTACGAAGCAAATTGTGATTTCGGGAACAAAACAAGGAGTAGAGATTGCTTCTCAAAGAGCAAAAGAAAATGGTGCAAAGAGAGCAATTCCGCTTAAGGTAAGTGGACCGTTTCATTCCTCTCTTATGAAGCCAGCTGCTGAGAGATTCCAAAACGTTTTAAATGAAATTACAATTCAAGATACGAATATTCCTGTTATCGCAAATGTTACAGCGGACGTTATTACACGTGGTACAGATATTCAAGAAAAGCTAATTGAACAGCTATATTCGCCTGTCTTATGGTATCCATCCATTGAATATATGGTGAATCAAGGGGTAGATACATTTATTGAAATTGGACCTGGGAAAGTACTTGCTGGACTTATGAAGTCGATTGATTCATCAGTGAAAGCATATGCGATATACGATGAAGAGACATTACAAGATACCATTTCAAATTTGAGAGGAGAAAACTGATGTTAAAAGGGAAAGTTGCATTAGTAACGGGTGCTTCACGTGGGATTGGTCGTGCGATTGCGATTGATTTAGCGAAACAAGGGGCAAATGTAGTAGTAAATTATGCTGGTAATGAGCAAAAGGCGAATGAAGTAGTTGATGAAATAAAGAAATTAGGTTCAGATGCTATTGCAGTAAGAGCAGATGTTGCAAATACTGATGATGTTACAAATATGGTGAAACAAACTGTAGATACGTTTGGACAAGTAGATATTCTTGTAAATAACGCTGGTGTAACAAAAGATAATTTATTAATGCGTATGAAAGAAGAAGAATGGGATACAGTTATTAATACAAACCTAAAAGGTGTTTTCTTATGTACGAAGGCAGTATCTCGTTATATGATGCGTCAACGTCATGGACGTATTATTAATATCGCTTCTGTTGTCGGGGTAACCGGAAACCCAGGACAAGCAAACTATGTTGCTGCTAAAGCGGGTGTAATTGGATTAACAAAAACATCAGCAAAAGAATTAGCGAGCAGAAATATTACAGTGAATGCAATTGCTCCAGGGTTTATTGCGACTGATATGACGGATGTATTAGATGAAAATATAAAAGCCGAAATGTTAAAATTAATTCCTGCAGCTCAGTTTGGTGAAGCGCAAGATATCGCAAATACTGTAACATTTTTTGCTTCTGATCAAAGCAAATATATTACAGGACAAACGTTAAATGTTGATGGCGGAATGGTAATGTAATAAAAGAATTGATTTCAACTAGTTTTTTTGGCCAATATTTAATATAATATTTGAGGGGAGGTGAATGGAATGGCAGATGTTTTAGAGCGTGTAACAAAAATCATCGTTGATCGTTTAGGTGTAGAAGAAACTGAAGTAGTACCAGCTGCGAGCTTTAAAGAAGATTTAGGCGCAGACTCCCTAGATGTAGTAGAACTTGTAATGCAATTGGAAGATGAATTCGAAATGGAAATTTCTGATGAAGATGCTGAAAAGATTGCTACTGTTGGCGATGCTGTGACTTACATAGAGAGTCATCTATAATGCTTAAGTGAAGTCCCGTTTTTTAGCGGGGCTTCTCGGCTTATATCTGGAGGGACCTATGCCGTACCGAAAACATAGAGAAAAAAAATACGAAACAAAATATCGTGAAGCGTTTAAAGTATTTCAAGAAGAGATAGGTATTACGTTTTCAGATGAAAAATTATTGATTCAAGCATTTACGCATTCATCGTATGTGAATGAGCATCGAAAAAAACCGCATGAGGACAATGAGCGTCTTGAATTTCTTGGTGATGCTGTATTGGAACTCACTGTATCACAGTATCTGTTTCAAAAATATCCGACAATGAGCGAAGGAGAGTTAACAAAACTACGTGCAGCTATTGTATGTGAGCCATCTCTTGTTCGTTTTGCAAACGAGTTGTCATTTGGTAGCCTTGTTTTATTAGGAAAAGGTGAGGAAATGACGGGTGGACGTGAACGACCAGCTTTATTAGCGGATGTCTTTGAAGCGTTTATTGGAGCCCTTTACCTTGATCAAGGGCTAGAAACAGTTTGGGGATTCTTAAAAGAAGTTGTATATCCGAAAATTAATGAAGGTGCTTTTTCTCATGTGATGGATTATAAGAGTCAATTACAAGAATTGATTCAGCGTGATGGTAGTGGCAATATTGAGTATCAAATTTTACAAGAAAAAGGACCGGCCCACAATCGAGAATTTGTGTCTCGTGTTACGTTAAATAACGTGGCATTAGGTCTTGGTAGTGGAAAGTCGAAAAAAGAAGCAGAGCAACAAGCTGCTGCAGAAGCGTTGAAAAAATTAAAAGAACAACAATAAGGAATCCCCCTTTTAACGAGGGGGATTCCTTGTGCATAGAATAAAATTTTCCTTTTATTTGTAAATAAAAGGAGAGGGAATCCGTATAATAGCTTGTTTTCATACAGACAACATTTATAAAAACGGAGAATAGGAGGAAGGCCTTTCGTGTTTTTAAAAAGATTAGAAATAGCAGGATTTAAATCTTTTGCTGAGCGTGTATCTGTTGATTTTGTTCCGGGTGTAACTTCTGTAGTAGGACCTAATGGGAGTGGGAAAAGTAATATTACAGATGCAATTCGCTGGGTACTTGGTGAACAATCTGCAAAATCATTACGTGGTGCAAAGATGGAGGATATTATTTTTGCGGGCAGTGATACGAGAAGAGCGGTTAATGTTGCTGAAGTAACAATCACTTTAAACAATGAAGATCAACGGTTACCGATTGAATATAATGAGGTGTGTGTAACGCGCCGTGTATCTCGTTCGGGTGACAGTGATTTTTATATAAATAAACAACCATGTAGATTGAAGGATATTATCGATTTATTTATGGACTCTGGTATGGGAAGAGAAGCTTTTTCGATTATTAGCCAGGGGAAAGTTGAAGAGATTTTAAGTAGTAAATCAGAGGAACGTCGTGGTGTATTTGAAGAAGCTGCGGGTGTGCTGAAATATAAACTTCGTAAAAAGAAAGCTGAAGGGAAATTAGCAGAAACACAAGAAAACTTAAATCGTGTGCAAGATATAATTCACGAATTAAGTAGTCAAGTAGAACCTTTAGAAAGACAAGCTTCTATTGCGAAAGATTATCTCGAGAATAAAGAAGAATTAGAGAAAGTAGAAGCTGCGCTTATTGTACATGAAATTGAAGAATTACATGAGAAATGGGAAGCGCTTCGAAATCAGTTTGGGCATAATAAAAATGAAGAAGCAAAAATGTCAACGGATTTACAAAAAGGTGAAGAAGAGCTTGAGGAATTACGAGGGCAATTACAAGCGGTAGATGAGTCTGTAGACTCTTTGCAAGAAGTACTTCTTCTTTCTAGTAAAGAACTAGAAAAATTAGAAGGACAGCGTGAGTTGTTAAAAGAAAGGAAGCAAAATGCAACAACGCATTGTGCACAACTTGAACAGTTAATTGTTGAATTAACAGAGAAAGCTACAAGTTATGATGGTGAAATTGCATCAAGTACAGAAGTGTTGATGCAATTTGTAAATCAAGTAAAAGAGTTAGAGAAAAAACTACATGATAATGAGCTACTTCTTGCAACTTTCGCCGATAATTTAGAGGAACAAATTGAGAATTTAAAAGGTGATTATATTGAACTTTTAAATCAACAAGCTAGTCATCGTAATGAGTTATCTATGATTGAAGAACAATCTAAACAGCAAAGCTCTAAAAACGAACGTCTTGATGAAGAAAATGCGAAATATGTAGAAATGCGTATGGAAATTACAGCGAAAAAGACGAAACTTGTGGAAAGTTATGAACAAGTGAAAGAAAAAGTAGCTGGTATCCTTACAAATATACAGAAGACAGAAGCGGCACTTGGGAAATGTAAGGCGCAGTATAGTGAAAATGAAACAAAACTGTATCAAGCGTATCAATTTGTACAACAGGCACGTTCTCGAAAAGAAATGCTAGAAGAGATGCAAGAAGACTACTCTGGCTTCTATCAAGGAGTACGTGAAGTGTTGAAAGCTAGAGAAAATAGGTTGCAAGGTATCGAGGGTGCTGTTGCAGAACTGTTAACGGTACCGAAAGAATATGAAATTGCAATGGAAATTGCTCTAGGTGCAGCGATGCAGCATATCGTCGTACAAAAAGAGGAACATGCTCGTAATGCAATTACATTTTTAAAACAAAATAAACATGGACGAGCAACGTTTTTACCGCAATCTGTTATTAAAAGTAGATCGTTATCATTTGAGCAATTGCGTATCGTAAATCAACACCCGTCGTTTGTAGGTGTGGCGGCAGAACTTGTGCAGTACAACAATAAATATGAAAATGTAGTTTCAAATTTATTAGGTACGGTTATAGTTGCGAAAGATTTACGTGGAGCAAATGAGTTAGCGAAACAACTGCAATACCGTTATCGCATTGTAACAATTGAAGGTGATGTAGTGAACCCTGGTGGTTCTATGACTGGTGGAGCGGTAAAACAAGCGAAATCGTCTTTATTAGGACGTCAACGCGAACTAGAAGAGTGGACGAGTAAGCTAACTGATATGGAAGAAAAAACAACAAAGCTAGAAAACTTTGTTAAAGCAGTAAAACAAGAAATTCAAGAAAAAGAAGTGAAAATACGCGAACTAAGGCAAAGTGTAGAAGCAGAGCGTGTAGATGAGCAAAAATTAAGAGAAGAGATTAATCGCTTAGAATTAGAAGAACATCGTATCAACGATCGCTTATCTATTTATGATTTAGAGATTGAAGGATTTTTACAAGATCGAGTAAAAATCCAAGGGCGTAAAGGGGAGTTAGAAGGTATTTTAACGAACCTTCAAGCTGATATTGCGGAGTTGGATAGTAAAATTGTCGCTTTAACAAAACAAAAAAGTGAGCAACACTCTTCGAAAGAAAACGTTCAAAAAGAAATGACTGAGTTAAAGGTGCTGGCAGCTGAAAAGCAACAACGCTTATCTAATCAAAAAGAAAAAGTTGAACGATTGACGAAGGAAAAAGAAGAGACTGATGCAACGCTTGTAAAAACAAAAGAGGATTTAGCGTTCTTAAAACAAGAAATGACGTCTAATTCAAGTGGTGAAGAACAAATTACGAATATGATTGAGAAGAAAGCGTATGATCGTAATCAAACTTCGGAGCTGATTCGTTCTCGCCGTGAACAACGCGTATCATTGCAAGAAAGAGTTGAGCGTTTAGAGCGCAATGTGAAAGACACATTAGGTAAACATAAATATATTCTTGAGATGTTGAAAGATCAAGAAGTGAAAATAAACCGACTTGATGTAGAGCTAGAAAATAGACTGCAACATTTACGTGAAACATATACGATTTCATTTGAAGCAGCGAAGCTAAAATATACAATGACGATGCCAGCAGAAGATGCACGTAAGAAAGTAAAATTAATCAAATTATCCATAGAAGAGTTAGGTACAGTGAACCTAGGGGCAATTGATGAATACGAACGTGTAGCGGAGCGTCATACATTTTTACTAGAGCAGAGAGACGATCTAGAAGAAGCGAAATCGACATTGCATCAACTTATTACGGAAATGGATGAAGAGATGAAAAAACGCTTTTCTACTACGTTCGAAGGAATTCGAACGGAATTTCAATTGGTATTCTCTGAATTATTCGGAGGCGGAAGAGCGGATTTAGTAATGACAAATCCAGAGGACTTATTAAATACGGGTATTGATATTGTAGCGCAACCGCCAGGGAAGAAACTACAAAACTTAGGTTTACTTTCAGGTGGAGAGCGTGCTTTAACGGCAATTGCGCTCTTATTTGGTATTTTAAAAGTACGCCCAGTTCCATTCTGTGTGCTAGATGAAGTAGAAGCAGCTCTTGATGAGGCGAATGTAGCTCGTTTTGCGCAGTATTTAAAGAAATTTAGTGATGAAACACAGTTTATTGTAATTACACACAGAAAAGGTACAATGGAAGAGTCTGATGTATTGTACGGTGTAACAATGCAAGAATCAGGGGTGTCTAAGCTTGTTTCTGTTCGTTTAGATGATGGCGAAGAACTTGTGGCAAGCAAATAGGAAGGATGGGAAGTATGAGCTTTTTTAAAAAATTAAAAGAAAAAATTTCAAAACAAACGGATACGGTAACAGAGAAATTTAAACAAGGATTAGAAAAAACAAGAAATTCATTTGCCGATAAAGTAAATGATTTAGTGTATCGTTACCGCAAAATAGACGAAGATTTCTTTGAGGAATTAGAAGAAATCTTAATTAGTGCAGATGTCGGAGTTTCGACGGTAATGGAATTAATTGATCAGTTGAAAGAAGAAGTGCAACGTCGTAATATTCAAGATCCGAAAGAAGTACAGGCTGTTATTTCAGAAAAGTTAGTAGGAATTTACAAAGGTGATAGCGACTTTAGTAATGAAGTTAATATACAAGAGGATCAATTAACAGTAGTTTTATTTGTTGGTGTTAATGGTGTAGGGAAAACGACGACAATTGGTAAGTTGGCACATAAATTTAAATCAGAGGGCAAGTCTGTCTTATTAGCGGCAGGAGATACATTCCGTGCTGGGGCGATTGAACAATTAGAAGTATGGGGCGATCGCGTTGGTGTAGAAGTGATTAAACAAGAATCAGGGTCTGACCCAGCGGCGGTTATGTACGACGCTGTACAAGCTGCGAAAGCACGTAAAGTAGATGTATTGCTATGTGACACAGCAGGTCGCCTGCAAAATAAAGTGAACTTAATGAAAGAATTAGAGAAAGTGAAGCGTGTAATCGAACGTGAAGTACCAGGGGCTCCTCATGAAGTATTACTTGTTATTGATGCAACAACTGGACAAAACGGTTTAAGCCAAGCAAAAACATTCCGCGAGGCAACGAATGTTACTGGTATTGTTTTAACGAAGTTAGACGGAACTGCTAAAGGTGGTATCGTATTAGCGATTCGTAACGAAATGGATGTACCGGTGAAATTTGTTGGACTAGGAGAGCAAATGGATGATCTGCAGCAATTTGATCCAGAACAATATGTGTATGGCTTATTTGCGAACTTAGTAGAAACAGAAGAAGTGTAAGTGAAAGAAGCGGTATTTCCGCTTCTTTTTCTATAAAAATATGTGATGTTAAGAAAAAAACTTGACACTCTTTTGTACTCCATGTAAACTAATTCATGTAAAGGGAAATCACTTAACAAAGGATGATCCAACATGCTCGAAAAAACAACGAGAATGAACTACTTATTTGATTTTTATCAATCGTTGTTAACGCAAAAACAAAGAAGTTATATGTCGCTTTATTATCTAGATGATTTATCTCTTGGTGAAATTGCGGAAGAATTTGATGTAAGCCGCCAAGCCGTGTATGATAACATTAAACGGACTGAAGCGATGCTTGAAGAATATGAAGATAAATTAGTATTACTTCAAAAGTTTCAAGAGCGACAGCGACTTGTTGCAAAGCTAAAACAGCTAATCAGCGAAGAAGAGCATGTGAATGAAGAAATGAAACAAGTTGTTGAAGCTATCGAAAAATTAGATTAGGAGGGCGGCAATATGGCATTTGAAGGATTAGCCGACCGACTTCAACAGACAATGCAAAAAATCCGCGGCAAAGGAAAAGTTTCTGAAGCCGATGTGAAAGAAATGATGAGAGAAGTTCGTCTAGCTCTTTTAGAAGCAGATGTTAACTTTAAAGTAGTAAAAGATTTTATAAAGCGTGTGTCTGAGCGTGCTGTCGGACAAGATGTAATGAAAAGTTTGACACCTGGACAACAAGTAATTAAAATCGTACAGGAAGAACTTACAGAACTTATGGGCGGAGAGCAAAGCAAAATTGCTGTTGCTAATAAGCCACCTACTGTTATAATGATGGTTGGTCTGCAAGGTGCGGGTAAAACGACGACAACAGGTAAACTTGCGAATTTGCTTCGTAAAAAGCATAATCGTAAACCGATGCTTGTTGCAGCGGATATTTACCGTCCAGCAGCGATTAAACAGCTTGAAACATTAGGGAAGCAATTGGACATGCCTGTTTTCTCCTTAGGAGATCAAGTAAGTCCTGTTGAAATTGCGAAACAAGCGATTGCAAAAGCGAAAGAAGATCATCACGATTATGTTTTAATCGATACAGCAGGTCGCCTGCATATTGATGAAGAACTAATGGATGAATTAGCGAAAGTGAAAGAAGTTGCGAAACCGGATGAGATTTTCCTTGTTGTCGATGCGATGACAGGACAAGACGCGGTAAATGTTGCACAAAGTTTCCATGAGCAGTTAGGTTTAACAGGTGTTGTATTAACGAAATTAGATGGTGACACGCGCGGTGGTGCGGCATTATCTATTAAGGCTGTAACAAACACACCAATTAAATTTGCTGGTATGGGTGAAAAACTAGATGCAATTGAAGCGTTCCATCCAGAACGTATGGCATCCCGTATTTTAGGGATGGGCGACGTCTTAACATTAATTGAAAAAGCGCAAGCTACAGTTGATGAAGAGAAAGCAAAAGAACTTGAGCAAAAAATGCGTACGCTTTCGTTTACGCTTGACGATTTCCTAGAACAACTTGGACAAGTGCGTCAACTTGGACCACTTGATGAATTGTTAGGAATGCTTCCTGGTGCAAATAAAATTAAAGGGCTGAAAAATGCGCAAGTTGATGAAAAACAAATTGGGCATATTGAGGCAATTATTCGTTCTATGACTAAATTAGAGCGAGAACAACCGGAAATAATCAATGCTAGTCGTAAAAAACGCATTGCCAAAGGTAGCGGTACAACGGTACAAGAAATCAATCGTCTAATCAAGCAATTTGATGATATGAAAAAAATGATGAAAACGATGACGGGAATGCAAAAAGGTAAGAAAAAAGGACTAGGTGGATTGAAATTTCCATTCATGTAAGGAAAAAAGATGGCTCTGTTAAGAAAAAATACTTTACAAAGCAATAGTCTTTTTGCTAATATAATTATCTGTGTGAAATAAATTCGGAGGTGCTTTATAAATGGCAGTTAAAATTCGTTTAAAACGTATGGGAGCTAAAAAAACTCCTTTCTATCGTGTAGTTGTTGCAGATTCTCGTTCTCCTCGTGACGGACGTTTCATTGAGGAAATCGGTACTTACAATCCGGTTGCTCAACCAGCTGAAGTTAAGATCAACGAAGAAGCAGCATTAAAATGGTTAGGAAACGGTGCTAAACCATCTGATACAGTTCGTAACCTATTCTCTAACCAAGGTATCATGGAGAAATTCCACTTATCTAAGCAAGGTAAGTAATTGAGGCAATGACTATGAAGAAGTTAGTCGAGACGATTGTCAAGCCTCTTGTCGATCATCCTGAAGATGTAAAAGTTACACAGGAACTTTACAACGGAGAGATAAAGTATCGATTAACTGTACATCCTGAGGATGTTGGAAAAGTCATTGGAAAGCAAGGGAGAGTTGCGAAAGCGATTCGAATGCTCTTGTATTCAGTGGGACATCATAATGATGAAAAAGTAACACTGGAAATTCAATAAATGTAAAAAGGGCGAGGAGTTATTTCCTCTCCCTTTTTTAACATTTAAAGAGAGATTGCATGTTCCATACATGAAATGGAGATGCTTAATTTATATAGAAACCAGGGGTGACATACTATTTATGACAAAATGGTTTAACGTAGGGAAAATTGTAAATACTCATGGCGTAAGAGGAGAAATTCGTGTTATTTCTCGTACTGATTTTCCGGAAGAGCGATATAAAGTAGGAAACACGTTATACATATCGAATGAGAAAAGTACAGACTATCTCCCGGTAAAGGTAACTTCTCATCGTCAACATAAGACATTTGATTTATTAACATTTGAAGGATACAACAATGTAGATGAAGTAGAGAAGTTCAAAGGTTCTTTAATAAAAGTACCAGAAGAGCAGTTAGGGGAACTAGCTGAAGGTGAATACTACTATCATGAAATTATTGGTTGCAGCGTTGTAACGGAAGAAGGAGAAGCGTTAGGAACAATCAAAGAGATTCTATCTCCTGGTGCAAATGATGTTTGGGTGATTAAACGACCAAAAGGTCAAGATCTTTTAATTCCTTATATTGATGACGTGGTACTTCAAGTTAATATTGAAAATAAATTAGTAACCATTCATGTAATGGAAGGATTGCTATAATGAAAATTGACATTTTAACGTTGTTTCCAGATATGTTTACGGGTGTGTTTGGGTCTTCAATTTTAAAGAAAGCACAAGAAAAAGAAGCTGTAGAGCTTCGTGTTGTCAATTTCCGTGATTATACGACTAGTAAGCATAATAGTGTAGATGATTATCCGTATGGTGGTGGCGCTGGGATGGTATTAACCCCGCAGCCTATCTTTGATGCGGTGGAAGAGTTAACGAAGGAAACGGACCGTAAACCGAGGATCGTCTTAATGTGTCCACAAGGAGAGCGCTTTACGCAGAAGAAAGCAGAAGAGCTTGCTGAAGAAGAGCATGTTATTTTTGTATGTGGCCATTATGAAGGGTACGATGAACGAATTCGTGAACATCTTGTAACAGATGAGATATCTATTGGTGACTACGTATTAACAGGCGGGGAATTAGCCTCAATGGTGATTACTGATAGTGTCGTACGTCTTTTGCCAGGAGTTTTAGGGAATCATGCTTCACAAGTGGAAGATTCGTTTAGTACAGGTTTATTAGAGCATCCTCACTATACGCGTCCAGCTGATTTTCGGGGTATGAAGGTACCGGATGTACTAATGTCGGGAAATCATAAAAATATTGATGAATGGCGACATAAAGAGTCCTTGCGTCGTACGTATACACGTAGACCAGATTTACTGGAAGACCGAGAATTTTCTAAACAAGAAGAGAAATGGTTGAAACAGATTAAAGAAGACAAATAAGGGCTTGATATATTTTCTATTGCAACAGTCCTAGCAATATGCTATTATAACATTTGTGTTACTGAAATCAGTAGCCGTATTAACGATGTTCCGCTGTAATTTATTAAGACTTTATAAGAGCATCTGTTTAAAGGAGAGAATTTAATATGCAACAATTAATCGCAGAAATTACAAAAGGCCAATTAAAAACTGACCTTCCTTCATTCCGTCCTGGAGACACTTTACGTGTACACGTAAAAGTAGTTGAGGGAACTCGTGAAAGAATTCAGCTTTTCGAAGGTGTTGTAATTAAACGTCGTGGTGGCGGAATCAGTGAAACATTCACAGTTCGTAAGATTTCTTACGGTGTAGGTGTAGAGCGTACATTCCCAGTTCACACGCCAAGAATCGCGAACATCGAAGTACTTCGCCGTGGTAAAGTACGTCGTGCTAAGTTATACTACTTACGTAACCTTCGCGGTAAAAAAGCACGTATTAAAGAAATTCGATAAGACATGTATGGGAGCTTGTAAATACACAAGCTCCCTTTTTCCAATCTATATAAATTTTTGATATAATACGAGCAGCTTACATAACCGTGGAGGGGAAATACATGAAGAAAGAAAAGAGTTCACTTTGGGAATGGATCAAGGCAATTTTAATTGCTGTTGTATTAGCGGGCGTTATTAGACAGTTTTTCTTTGCGCCAATTCTCGTAGATGGAGTATCGATGGCGTCTACTTTACATGATCGTGATCGAATGATTGTCAATAAAATTGGTTATCACATAGGAGATCCAAAACGATTTGATATTATCGTATTCCGAGCGACGGAAGATAAAGATTATATTAAGCGTATTATTGGCCTGCCAGGTGATGAAATAGAATATCGCAATGATATACTATATGTTAACGGAAAGGCTTATGAGGAGCCGTATCTAGACAAGCAGAAAAAACAAATTGCTGATGGGCCACTTACATATGATTTTACTCTTGAAGAAATGACAGGGAAGAAAACTGTTCCAGAAGGTCAATTATTTGTTCTAGGCGATAATCGTCGTTTTAGTAAAGATAGTCGTTCGATTGGTACAATTCCAATGGACCGAGTGATTGGAAAAGCCAATATACTATATTGGCCGTTAAAAGATGCTCGTATTGTGAAATAAAAGAAAAGAAGGTGGCAACATGGTAATTCAATGGTTCCCAGGACATATGGCAAAGGCTAGACGCCAAGTAACAGAAAAATTAAAGTTAATTGATGTTGTAATTGAGCTTGTAGACGCTCGATTACCTTTATCTTCTCGAAATCCAATGATTGATGAGATTATTACACATAAACCGAGGCTTGTTGTTTTAAATAAAGCGGATATGGCTGATGACCGTTTAACAAAACAATGGATCGCATATTTTAAAGAAAAAGGTCATATGGCCATTTCAATTAATGCACAAGCTGGACAAGGTATGAAGGAAATTGCAGCGGCTTGTAAAGTGTTGGTTAAAGAAAAATTTGATAAAATGGTTGCTAAAGGTATTAGACCGAGAGCGATTCGTGCTTTAATTGTAGGGATACCTAATGTTGGTAAATCTACGTTAATTAATAAATTGGCAAAGAAAAATATTGCAAAAACAGGTGATCGTCCAGGTGTGACAACAGCCCAGCAATGGATTAAAGTTGGGAAGGAAATGGAATTGTTAGATACGCCAGGTATTCTATGGCCTAAATTTGAAGATGAATTAGTAGGTCTTCGTTTAGCAACAACGGGTGCAATTAAAGATTCCATTTTAAATTTACAAGATGTAGCTGTTTATGCGTTCCGTTTTATGGAGAAACATTACCCAGAACGTTTGAAAGAGCGATATAATTTAAATGACATTCCAGAAGATATTGTGGAGTTATTTGATGCGGTTGGAAAAAATAGAGGCTGTTTAATGGGCGGCGGAATGATTGATTATGATAAAACATCTGAGCTTGTACTTCGTGAGCTTCGTGGTGGTAAACTTGGGAAAATGACGTTTGAAACACCAGAAGAGTTTGCAGAGCAGATAGAAGATGTAGAAAAAATAGAAGAAATATAAGACGTGCGTTTGTGCGTCTTTTCTTTTTGGATACATTTAAAGGGAGTGTAAAAGGATGCAAAAAATGACTATACAAGAAGCGGAAAATATACTGCAAGAAATTATAAGTGAAGAAGATGAGCATTTTCAATTGTTATTGAAGGATGAGCGAAAAGGTGTTCAAAAACTAATTTTGAAGTGGTATAAACAAAAAGAATTAGCACAAAAGGAAAGAGAAAAATTTCTGGAAATGTCAAAGTATGAAAATGCATTACGTGAAAAAGGTATCGTATATATCGCAGGTATTGATGAAGTGGGACGTGGACCGCTAGCGGGTCCTGTTGTGACGGCTGCTGTTGTCCTTCCGGAAGATTTTTATATTCCAGGGTTAAATGACTCGAAAAAGCTGAGTGAAGCGAAACGTGAGCGTTTTTATGATGAAATTAAAGAGAATGCGATTGCAATTGGAGTTGGAATTGTATCACCACAAATTATTGATGAAATAAATATTTATCAAGCAACGAAACAAGCAATGTTAGATGCTGTTGCGAATTTATCTTGTATACCGCAATATTTATTAATTGATGCGATGAAGTTGCCGACACCAATTCCACAAACTTCAATTATTAAAGGTGATGCGAAAAGTGTCTCGATCTCAGCGGCCTCAATTATTGCGAAAGTAACGAGAGATCGAATGATGAAAGAGCTTGGAGAAAAGTATCCTGCATACGGATTTGAGCAACATATGGGATATGGAACAAAACAACATTTAGAAGCGATTGAAGCGCATGGTATTTTAGAGGAACATCGGAAATCATTTGCGCCAATTAAAGATATGATTCAAAAATAAGCTGTGAATATACAGCTTATTTTTTTATTTTGGTATATGAAGATTATTATTTTCAAAAAAGAATAAAGCGATTTCAGTTTTCTGACACTTTATTGTAGACAGCGTGCCAATCATCTTATACAATGGCAATGTAATGTTTTTTAAACATTAAAAAACTTTTCGAGTAAAACAGGAAAACAGGGGAGGATGGGACCATGAATATCCATGAGTACCAAGGTAAGGCAGTCCTTAGAAGCTATGGGGTTAGCGTTCCGAACGGGAAGGTTGCATTTACAGTAGAAGAAGCTGTAGAAGCAGCGAAAGAATTAGGAACGGATGTATGTGTAGTTAAAGCACAAATTCACGCTGGTGGACGCGGCAAAGCTGGCGGAGTAAAAGTTGCAAAAAATTTAGATGAAGTTCGTACATATGCAGAGAGCATTTTAGGAACTACACTTGTGACACATCAAACAGGTCCTGAAGGTAAGGAAGTAAAACGCTTACTTATCGAAGAAGGTTGCGATATTAAAAAAGAATATTATGTAGGTCTTGTGTTAGATCGTGCAACTTCTCAAGTTGTTTTAATGGCGTCTGAAGAAGGCGGAACAGAAATTGAAGAAGTAGCAGAAAAAACACCTGAAAAAATCTTTAAAGAATATATTGATCCAGCAGTAGGCTTACAAGGCTTCCAAGCACGCCGAATCGCATTTAACATCAATATTCCAAAAGAGCTTGTAGGACAAGCTGTGAAGTTTATGATGGGCTTATACCGTGCGTTTATCGAAAAAGATTGCTCTATCGCTGAGATTAATCCACTTGTTACAACAGGTGACGGTAAAGTTATGGCGTTAGATGCAAAATTAAACTTTGATTCTAATGCTTTATATCGCCATAAAGACATTTTAGAACTTCGTGATCTTGAGGAAGAAGATGCAAAAGAAATTGAAGCTTCTAAATATGACTTAAACTACATTCCTTTAGATGGAAATATCGGTTGTATGGTTAATGGTGCAGGTTTAGCGATGGCTACAATGGATATCATTAAACATTACCATGGTGACCCAGCTAACTTCTTAGATGTTGGTGGCGGTGCAACAGCTGAAAAAGTTACAGAAGCATTCAAAATTATCCTTTCTGACAAAAATGTAAAAGGTATTTTCGTTAACATTTTTGGTGGCATTATGAAGTGTGATGTTATTGCAGAAGGTGTTATTGAAGCAACGAAGCAAGTAGGTCTTGAGTTACCTTTAGTTGTACGTCTTGAAGGTACAAACGTAGAGTTAGGTAAGAAGATTTTAAATGAGTCTGGTTTAAATATTGTTGCAGCAGAATCTATGGCAGACGGTGCACAAAAAATTGTTTCACTAGTGGGCTAATAGAAAGCGGGGGAGAAAAATGAGCGTATTAGTTAATAAAGATACAAAAGTTATTGTTCAAGGTATTACAGGTTCTCAAGGGTTATTCCATACAAAGCAAATGATTGAATACGGTACGAAAATTGTCGGTGGTGTAACACCAGGTAAAGGTGGCACTGATATTGAAGGTGTACCAGTATTTGATACTGTAGAAGATGCAGTGAAAGCAACAGGCGCAAACGCTTCAGTTGTATACGTTCCACCCGCTTTTGCGGCTGATGCAATTATGGAAGCAGTTGATGCAAATATTGATTTAGTAGTATGTATTACTGAAGGAATCCCTGTATTAGATATGGTAAATGTAAAGAGATATATGGCGGGTAAACATACACGTTTACTTGGACCAAACTGTCCTGGTGTCATTACACCTGATGAATGTAAAATTGGTATTATGCCAGGATACATTCATAAAAAAGGTCATGTTGGTATCGTATCTCGCTCTGGTACATTAACGTATGAAGCTGTACATCAGTTAACACAAGAAGGTATTGGCCAATCTACTGCTGTAGGTATCGGCGGGGACCCTGTTAACGGTACAGACTTTATTGATGCGTTAAAAGCATTTAATGAAGATGAAGAAACACATGCTGTAATTATGATTGGTGAAATCGGCGGTACGGCAGAAGAAGAAGCAGCTGAATGGGTAAAAGCTAATATGACAAAACCAGTTGTAGGCTTCATTGGTGGTCAAACTGCGCCTGAAGGCAAACGTATGGGGCATGCTGGTGCAATCATTTCTGGTGGTAAAGGAACTGCTGCTGAAAAGATTAAAACAATGGAAGCTTGTGGTATTAAAGTAGCTGAAACGCCAGCTGTTATGGGTGAAACATTAATCTCTGTTTTAAAAGAAAAGGGATTATTTGAAACTTGTAAAAACTATTAATCTTTTTGAAAGACACCTTCTTATTAGAGGTGTCTTTTTATACTTCTTCTGTTTACATAATAAAAATTATGGGTAAGGAGAAACGAGATGAAACGAGAGCGATTATTACATCTTCATTACATGTTAGCAGATCATTGGAAGGCAATAGAGAGGCTACTATATGTCGATCCAGAATTGAAGAAAATATACACGTTTAATTCCAAAAAAATTGAATACTACACTGGAATATCCTCAAAAAAATCTTCAGAATTAGTGAATTTTCTTCGAAGTTCAAATCTCCCGCAATATATCTCTGATTTAGAGGAAAATCGAATCTTTTATATAACTATATGGGATGAAGAATATCCAAAATTATTACGTGAAATACAAGACCCTCCATTTGTTTTATATGGAAAAGGAGAGAAGGATTTTCTCAATAAAGCAAATAAACTAGCAGTTGTTGGAACGAGAGAACCAACTTTATATGGGCATGAGAGTATAAAGTTTATTTTACACCCCTTATTACAAAGGGAATGGCTTATTGTCAGTGGTTTTGCAAGAGGGATAGATACAATTTCTCATGAAATTACAGTAAGACAGCAGTGCCCGACTATTGCGATATTGGGACACGGATTATCTTATATGTATCCAAAAGAGAATAGGTATTTATATGAAATGTGGAAGGAGTATATATTGTTATTAACAGAGTATCCCCCGCACTATGCACCGAAAAAATGGTATTTTCCAAAAAGGAATCGGATAATTAGTGGTATAAGTAAAGGAGTTTTAGTTGTAGAAGCAAAATCGAGAAGTGGAACACTTATTACTGCGGACCTTGCGTTAGAGCAAAATAGAGAGGTATTTGCCCTTCCTGGACCTATATTTACAGATAATGCATCGGGAACGAATCATCTTATTCAACAAGGGGCAAAACTAGTACGAAATGCAGATGATATCCTCGAAGAAATTTAAAATTAACCTTATATTTTTATGTTTTTATTAAACAATTATTGACAAATGGTAGATTGTCGCTGTATGGTATATTCATTCTTGATTGACAAAAACAAGAGAAGTCAATAAGATTAATGAAGACTTGAATCCACCTCTTAAGGAGGCACTAGCATGTCAGATTACCTCGTAATCGTGGAGTCGCCTTCTAAGGCGAAGACCATTGAGAAATATTTAGGGAAAAAATACAAAGTCGTCGCGTCCATGGGACATGTCCGCGATTTACCTAAAAGCCAAATGGGGATAGAAGTAAAGAATAACTTCACCCCGAAGTATATTACCATTCGTGGTAAAGGTCCCGTTTTAAAAGATTTAAAATCAGCGGCGAAAAAAGCAAAGAAAGTCTATCTCGCGGCCGATCCGGATCGTGAAGGGGAAGCAATTGCTTGGCATTTAGCGAATACGTTAAATGTGGACGTTGAATCAGATTGCCGAGTTGTATTTAATGAGATTACAAAAGATGCAATAAAAGAATCATTTAAATATCCTCGTGCAATTAATATGGATTTAGTTGATGCACAACAGGCAAGGCGTATACTCGATCGTCTTGTTGGCTATAATATTAGTCCTTTATTATGGAAGAAAGTAAAAAAAGGATTAAGTGCAGGACGCGTACAATCTGTAGCAGTTCGTTTAATTATCGAACGTGAAAGAGAAATTCAAAACTTTGAACCTGAAGAATTCTGGACAATTAAAACAGAATTTGTGAAAGGAAAAGACACATTTGAGGCAAGCTTTTACGGTGTAGATGGAGAAAAAGTTCAATTAACGAACGAAGAACAAGTAAATGAAATAATCGAAAAGATGAAAGATAATGCTTTTTCGGTTGAAAATGTAACACGAAAAGAGCGAAAGCGTAATCCTGCATTACCGTTTACAACATCTTCCTTGCAACAAGAGGCTGCGCGTAAATTAAATATGCGAGCAAAGAAAACAATGATGCTTGCACAGCAGCTGTATGAAGGGATCGATCTTGGGAAACAAGGGACTGTAGGTCTTATTACGTATATGAGAACCGATTCAACGCGTATCTCAGAAACAGCTCAAACAGAGGCTCGTGCTTATATTACTGAGGCGTTTGGTGAGGAATACATAGGAACAGAGAAGAAGAAAGAAACGAAAAAGTCGAAAGCACAAGATGCGCATGAGGCGATTCGTCCTACTTCGATAATGAGAAAGCCAGAGGAATTAAAAACTTTCTTGAGTCGTGATCAACTTCGTTTGTATAAACTGATTTGGGAGCGATTTGTTGCAAGTCAAATGGCATCTGCTATAATGGATACTGTTACAGCGAGACTCATTAATAACAATGTTCAGTTCCGTGCAAGTGGTTCGGTTGTAAAGTTCCCAGGATTTATGAAAGTGTATGTAGAGTCGAAAGATGATGGTGCTGAAGAAAAGGATAAGATGTTGCCACCTTTAGAAGTAGGGGAAACCGTATTTTCAAAGGATTTAGAACCAAAGCAACATTTTACACAACCTCCTCCGCGCTATACAGAGGCTCGTTTAGTAAGAACACTTGAAGAGCTTGGGATTGGAAGACCATCTACTTATGTACCGACGCTTGAAACGATTCAAAAACGTGGATATGTAGGTTTGGATAATAAACGCTTCGTTCCAACTGAACTTGGTGAAATAGTAATTGAACTTATTTTAGAGTTTTTCCCGGAAATTATTAACATTGAATTTACTGCCAATATGGAGCAAAGCCTTGATGAAGTAGAAGAAGGAAACGCGAATTGGGTGAAAATTGTTGATGATTTCTACGTAGGCTTTGAACCGCGTTTAGAAAAAGCGGAAAAAGAAATGCGTGAAGTGGAAATTAAAGATGAACCAGCTGGGGAAGATTGTGAATTATGTAATCACCCAATGGTCTTTAAGATGGGTAAATACGGGAAGTTTATGGCATGTTCGAATTTCCCTGAGTGTCGTAATACAAAGCCGATTGTGAAAGAAATTGGTGTTACTTGTCCGAAGTGTGAAGAAGGACAAATTATTGAACGTCGTAGTAATAAAAAGAAACGTCTTTTCTATGGATGCGGTACGTATCCAGAATGTGATTTTGTATCTTGGGATAAGCCAATTGGCCGTAAATGTCCGAAGTGCGAAGGTATGCTCGTAGAGAAGAAGTTGAAAAAAGGCGTGCAAGTACAATGTATTTCGTGTGACTATGAAGAAGAACAACAAATGTGAGCGTAACTGCTCACATTTTTTTCGGGAAGAAAAGGAAAGGTGATATATATGACAACACAAGTAGTAAACGTCATTGGCGCAGGTCTTGCAGGAAGTGAAGCAGCTTACCAAATTGCAAAACGTGGTGTCCAAGTGAAATTATATGAAATGAGACCGGTACGACAAACGCCAGCTCACCACACAGATAAATTTGCGGAGCTAGTATGCAGTAACTCACTTCGTGCGAATACATTAACGAATGCTGTTGGTGTTATTAAAGAAGAAATGCGCCTAATGGACTCTGTTATTATTCGTGCAGCTGATGAGTGTTCTGTACCAGCAGGAGGGGCTTTAGCTGTAGACCGTCATGAATTTGCGGCAAAAGTAACTGAGTATGTGAAAAATCATCCAAACGTAACAGTTATGAATGAAGAAATCACTGAAATTCCAGAAGGACCAACTGTTATTGCGACAGGTCCACTTACATCTCCTGATCTTTCGGCGCAATTAAAAGAACTAACGGGTGAAGATTATTTTTATTTCTATGATGCTGCGGCACCAATCGTTGAAAAAGACAGTATTGATATGAATAAAGTATATTTAAAATCACGTTATGATAAAGGTGAAGCGGCATATTTAAATTGTCCGATGACAGAAGAAGAATTTGACCGTTTTTATGAAGCTTTAATTGCTGCTGAGACAGTACCTTTAAAAGAATTTGAGAAAGAAATTTTCTTTGAAGGTTGTATGCCAGTAGAGGTTATGGCAAGTAGAGGAAGACAGACGTTAGTATTTGGACCAATGAAACCTGTTGGATTAGAAGATCCGAAAACAGGGAAAACGCCATATGCTGTTGTTCAGTTACGTCAAGATGATGCAGCGGGAACGTTATACAATATTGTAGGTTTCCAAACACATTTAAAATGGGGACCACAAAAAGAAGTGTTACAGTTAATCCCGGGACTTGAAAACGCAGAGATTGTACGTTACGGTGTAATGCATCGTAATACGTTTATTAATTCACCTAATTTGCTTCGTCCAACATATCAATATAAACAACGAGATGATTTATTCTTCGCTGGTCAAATGACTGGAGTAGAGGGATATGTTGAATCAGCAGCATCAGGATTATTGGCAGGTATTAACGCCGCTCGTCTTGTACGAGGCGAAGAGCCAGTTGTATTACCACCTGTAACTGCAATGGGAAGTATGGCGAATTATATTACAGCAACAAATGCGAAAAACTTCCAACCAATGAATGCAAACTTCGGTCTATTCGCACCGTTAGAGAAGAAGATTAAAAAGAAAGCAGAACGAAATGAAGCGTATGCTACACGCGCTTTAGAAACAATTCAAAATTTTGTAAATATTTAGTTAAATTTCTTGCAAAGGCTACTAAGTTGTGATACGATTTAGTAGCCTTTATTGAGGTGAGTTATGTGAATGTGAAGAAATTGTTACAATTATTCGTTGGATATTTACAAATTGAAAGAAATTATTCAAAATATACAATTGCAAGTTATCAAAATGATTTAGAACATTTTGTGCAATTTATGGAGCGAGAAAGCATATCCTCTTTTTTAGATGTTACATACGCGGATGTTCGTTTGTACTTAACGACGTTGCACGATGAAAAGTTAGCCCGTAAATCTGTCGCAAGAAAAGTATCAAGCTTACGAAGTCTATATCGTTTTTTGATGCGTGAAGGTTATCGGAAAGATAACCCATTTGCACTTGCGTCACTCCCCAAAAAAGAATTGTCAATCCCAAAGTTTTTATATGCTGAAGAATTAGAGGAATTATTTGAAGTTTCTGACACAGAAACGCCGCTAGGTCAAAGGAATCAAGCATTATTAGAGTTGATGTATGCGACTGGGATCCGTGTGAGTGAATGTATCAATTTGCAACTTACCGATATTGACTTCGCAGTGGGAACGATTTTAGTGATGGGAAAAGGGAAGAAACAAAGGTATATTCCGTTCGGAAGTTATGCACAAGATGCTTTAATTACTTATATAGAGAACGGGAGAAAACAGTTAGCTAACAAGACTGAAGAACATTCTCATATGGTATTTTTAAATGCGAAAGGTACGCCGTTAACAAGTCGGGGTGTACGTTATGTATTAAACGAGCTCATTAAGAAGGCTTCATTGACAATGCGGATAAGTCCCCATATGTTAAGGCATACATTTGCTACACACATGTTAGATGAGGGGGCGGATTTACGTACTGTACAGGAGCTATTAGGTCATGAAAATTTGTCGACGACACAAATTTATACGCATGTCTCTAAAGAAAGATTGCGTTCTGTTTACATGAAGCATCACCCGCGGGCATAAATTGCTTTTAAAGCTATAAAAACATATAAAGGAGTTTTTTCTATGGGAAATTTCCACGCTACAACGATATTTGCAGTTCATCATAATGGAGAATGTGCAATGGCTGGAGATGGTCAGGTGACAATGGGAAATGCTGTTGTAATGAAACATACAGCTCGTAAAGTTCGCAGACTTTTCCAAGGTAAAGTTTTAGCTGGTTTTGCAGGTTCAGTTGCTGACGCATTTACTCTTTTTGAAATGTTTGAAGGAAAATTAGAAGAGTATAATGGCAACTTGCAGCGTGCTGCTGTTGAAATGGCAAAACAATGGCGTGGCGATAAAATGTTACGTCAGCTAGAAGCGATGCTCATTGTCATGGATAAAACAACTATGCTCCTTGTTTCAGGTACAGGAGAAGTGATTGAACCAGATGATGGTATTTTAGCAATTGGATCTGGTGGGAATTATGCACTTTCTGCAGGTCGTGCTTTAAAGCAATATGCAAGTGAACACTTAACAGCGAAACAAATTGCGAAAGCGAGTTTAGAGATTGCTGGCGATATTTGTGTTTATACGAACCACAACATAATTGTTGAAGAATTGTAGAATCGTAAGGGAGGCATTTTATATGCATTTACATTTTACTCCGCGCCAAATTGTGGAAAAATTAGATCAATACATCATCGGTCAAAAAGATGCAAAGAAAGCGGTTGCTGTAGCGTTGAGAAATCGATACCGTCGCAGTAAATTAGCTGAAAATTTACGTGATGAAATAGCACCTAAAAATATTTTGATGATTGGACCTACAGGTGTTGGGAAAACAGAGGTAGCACGACGAATGGCGAAACTCGTTGGAGCACCTTTTATTAAGGTTGAAGCTACAAAATTTACAGAAGTTGGATATGTAGGTAGAGATGTAGAGTCGATGGTGCGTGACCTTGTGGAAACGTCAGTTCGCATCGTGAAAGAAGAAATGGTAGTGAAAGTTCAAGATAAAGCAGAAGAGCAAGCGAATCAACGTCTTGTTGAAATTTTAGTGCCGAGTCCGGAGAAGCAATCTGGATTTAAAAACCCGTTAGAAATGCTTTTTGGCGGCGCTCAAAATTCGAATCAAACATCTGATGCACAGGAAGATGCTGAAATCGAAAAGAAACGTCTAGAAGTAGAAAAAAAGCTTGCTGCAGGACTTCTTGAAGAAGAAATTGTATCGATTGAAGTGACAGAGCAGCAGTCTTCAATGTTTGATATGTTACAAGGAACTGGTATGGAACAAATGGGGATGAATTTCCAAGATGCATTAGGAAGTTTTATGCCGAAAAAAACGAAAAAACGTAAACTTTCTGTAAAAGAAGCGAGAAAACTCTTGACAAATGAAGAGGCACAGCGCTTAATTGATATGGATGAAGTTACACAAGAGGCTGTTTATCGTGCTGAACAGCTCGGGATTATTTTTATCGATGAAATTGACAAAATTGCTGGTAAGCAGTCGAATAGCGTAGATGTATCACGTGAAGGTGTGCAACGTGACATCTTGCCAATTGTAGAAGGGTCGAATGTTGCGACAAAATACGGATCAGTAAAAACGGATTATATTTTATTCGTTGCAGCTGGAGCGTTCCATATGTCTAAACCGTCGGATTTAATTCCGGAATTGCAAGGGAGATTTCCGATTCGAGTAGAATTAACAAAATTATCGACAGATGATTTTGTTAAAATATTAATCGAGCCTGACAATGCGCTAATTAAACAATATATGGCATTATTAGCGACTGAAGGTATAGAAATTGAATTTTCAGACGAAGCTATTCGTAAGATTGCTGAGATTGCTTATCAAGTTAATCAGGATACAGATAATATTGGAGCAAGAAGACTTCATACGATTATGGAGAAACTCCTTGAAGATTTATCGTTTGAAGCATCTGAAATTACGTTAGAGAAAATAACGATAACACCTCAATACGTTGAGGAAAAATTAGCAACAATTGCTAAAAATAAAGATGTGAGCCAGTTTATTTTGTAATAGTGTCATCAGGTGACTCGCCCTAGTTTCCAAGTGATGAAAAAATATGTAAGTAATATGTAGGAGGAACTTTTGAAATGGAATTATTAGCAAAAACAAGAAAATTAAATGCGTTATTACAGAGCGCAGCAGGGAAGCCTGTAAACTTTAGAGAAATGTCTGACACAATGTGTGAAGTAATCGAAGCAAACGTGTTCGTTGTAAGTCGCCGTGGTAAATTACTAGGATATGCTATTCACCAACAAATTGAGAACGAACGTATGAAGCAAATGCTAGCGGAGCGTCAATTCCCAGAGGAGTATACGCAAAGTTTATTCAATGTTACAGAAACATCTTCAAATTTAGGTGTGGATAGTGCTTACACAGCATTCCCGGTAGAAAACAGTGAATTATTCGGTCAAGGTTTAACTACAATCGTACCAATCGTTGGTGGCGGTGAGCGTCTGGGTACATTAGTATTAGCTCGTCTTGGTCAAGAGTTCTTAGATGATGATTTAATCCTTGCTGAGTACAGCTCAACTGTTGTAGGTATGGAAATCTTACGTGAAAAAGCAGAAGAAATCGAAGAGGAAGCACGTAGTAAAGCTGTTGTTCAAATGGCGATCAGCTCATTGTCTTACAGTGAGTTAGAAGCAATTGAGCACATCTTCGAAGAATTAAATGGAACAGAAGGTTTACTTGTTGCAAGTAAAATTGCTGATCGCGTAGGGATTACTCGTTCTGTAATCGTAAATGCACTACGTAAATTAGAAAGTGCTGGTGTTATTGAGTCTCGTTCTTTAGGTATGAAAGGAACATACATTAAAGTGCTAAACGACAAGTTTCTACAAGAACTTGCTAAATTAAAAACAAACTAATTTATAAAAAACTCTCCTCGGTTGAGGAGAGTTTTTTGCTTTGTAAGAGGTTGATGTTGCTTATGTGAAGCATCATGGCAATGTTCTTTTAGAAACTATTAAATGAATGTCACCCCCTTGCTTAAAGAAAGTAAAGATTGGGAATACTAGAATTCGAGCATGGAAAAAAGAAAGTTTTACATTGTTCGCATTTTCGACTTGATTGTAATATTTCAGTATGATATAGTAAGCAGTGGTGTCAGTACAAAGTACACACGTTTACTGATTTAAGTGTTGGTGCTACGTTTGTAGTTTCGCTTAGAGTTGAAGTAAACGGAGGATATCAAAAACCATTTAGGAGGAACTAAATTATGTCAGTAATTTCTATGAAGCAATTGCTTGAAGCTGGTGTTCATTTCGGACATCAAACTCGTCGTTGGAACCCAAAAATGAAGCGTTACATTTTCACAGAGCGTAACGGTATCTACATCATCGACTTACAAAAAACTGTGAAAAAAGTTGAGGAAGCTTACAGAACGATGCGCGACATCGCTGCTGAAGGTGGAGACATCTTATTCGTAGGTACTAAAAAACAAGCACAAGAAGCTATTAAAGAAGAAGCAACTCGTGCTGGTATGTACTTCGTTAACCAACGTTGGTTAGGTGGAACTTTAACAAACTTCCAAACAATCCAAAAGCGTATCAAGCGTCTTAAAGACATCGAAAGAATGCAAGAAGATGGTACTTTCGAAGTACTTCCTAAGAAAGAAGTTGTTCAACTTAAAAAAGAGTTAGAGCGTCTTGAGAAATTCTTAGGCGGTATTAAAGATATGAAAGGTCTTCCAAGTGCATTATTCGTAGTAGACCCTCGTAAAGAGCGTATTGCAGTTGCTGAAGCACGCAAATTACACATTCCAATCATCGGTATCGTTGATACAAACTGTGATCCAGACGAAATCGATCACGTTATCCCAGCAAACGATGATGCAATTCGTGCTGTAAAACTTCTTACATCTAAAATGGCAGACGCGATCCTTGAAGCAAAACAAGGTGAAGAAACTGTTACTGCGTAACAAATTTGGAAAGGTGATAAGGGGTTCGGCCTTTTATCACCTTTTTTAAGGTATAAACACCTTTTCAAAAGGTATAAATACATATTTTAGGAGGATGAAAAACATGGCAATCACTGCACAAATGGTAAAAGAACTTCGTGAAAAAACAGGCGCAGGTATGATGGACTGCAAAAAAGCTTTAACTGAAACTAATGGCGACATGGAGAAAGCAATTGACTTCTTACGTGAAAAAGGTATTGCGAAAGCTGCTAAAAAAGCAGACCGTATCGCTGCTGAAGGTTTAACTTTCATCGAAACAAACGGTAACGAAGGTTTAATCTTAGAATTAAACTCTGAAACTGATTTCGTTGCGAAAAACGAAGGTTTCCAAGCATTAATTAAAGAATTAGCTGCTCACTTATTAGCTAACAAACCAGCTAACATTGAAGAAGCTATGGCTCAAACAATCGAAGGCGGCAAAACAGTAGAAGAGCACATCAACGAAGCAATCGCTAAAATTGGTGAAAAACTTACACTTCGTCGTTTCGAAATCGTATCAAAAACTGATGCTGATGCATTTGGCGCTTACCTACACATGGGTGGACGTATTGGTGTATTAACAGTTCTTGAAGGTTCTACTGACGAAGCAGCTGCTAAAGATGTAGCAATGCACATCGCAGCAGTTAACCCTAAATACATCGACCGCGATGCTGTAACAGCTGAAGAAGTTGAGCATGAGCGTCAAGTATTAACACAACAAGCTTTAAACGAAGGCAAGCCTGAAAAAATCGTTGCAAAAATGGTTGAAGGCCGTCTTGGCAAATTCTTCGAAGAAATTTGCTTACTTGACCAAGCATTCGTTAAAAACCCTGATATGAAAGTTCGTCAGTTCGTTGAGTCTAAAGGCGGAACATTAAAAGGATTCGTTCGCTACGCTGTTGGTGAAGGTATCGAAAAACGCGAAGACAACTTTGCTGAAGAAGTAATGAACCAAGTAAAAGGTAGCAACTAATACAGATTAGGGAACACTTTGTGTTCCCTTTTTTAAAATAAAGATGTAAGCAATTGGAGGTTCATTATGAGTAAACCGAAATATAATCGTGTCGTATTAAAGCTAAGCGGAGAAGCGTTAGCTGGCGAACAAGGATTTGGAATTAACCCAGCTGTTATTAAATCAGTTGCGGAACAAGTGAAGGAAATTGCAGAACTTGATGTAGAAGTTGCTGTTGTTGTTGGTGGCGGAAACATTTGGCGTGGAAAAATCGGAAGTGAAATGGGAATGGATCGTGCTGGAGCAGATTACATGGGTATGTTAGCAACAGTTATGAACTCATTAGCTCTTCAAGATAGCTTAGAGAACATTGGCATTCAAACTCGTGTCCAAACTTCGATCGAAATGCGTCAGGTTGCAGAGCCTTACATTCGTCGTAAAGCAGTTCGTCACCTAGAGAAAAAACGTGTTGTGATCTTTGCCGCAGGTACAGGTAACCCGTACTTCTCTACAGACACAACGGCAGCGTTACGTGCAGCGGAAATCGAAGCGGACGTTATTTTAATGGCGAAAAATAATGTGGATGGCGTATATAGTGCGGATCCATCTATTGACCCAACAGCTACAAAATACGAAACACTTACTTACTTAGATGTATTAAAAGAAGGTTTAGGTGTAATGGATTCTACAGCTTCTTCTTTATGTATGGATAACGATATTCCATTAATTGTATTCTCAGTTATGGAAAAAGGTAACATTAAACGTGCCGTTTTAGGCGAAAATATTGGAACAGTTGTAAGGGGGAAATAAATATGGGACAACAAGTATTGAAGTCTTCAAATGAAAAAATGGAAAAAGCAGTTGCAGCTTATTCTCGTGAATTAGCAACAGTTCGCGCTGGTCGTGCAAGCTCATCTGTATTAGATAAGGTACAAGTTGATTACTACGGTGCACCAACACCAGTTGTGCAATTAGCGAACATTACAGTTCCAGAAGCACGTTTACTTGTAATTCAGCCTTATGATAAAACTTCTATCGGTGATATCGAAAAAGCAATTTTAAAAGCAGATTTAGGCTTAAACCCTTCTAATGATGGAACTGTAATTCGTATTGCATTCCCTGCATTAACAGAAGAGCGTCGCCGTGATCTTGTTAAAGTTGTGAAAAAATATGCTGAAGAAGCAAAAGTTGCTGTTCGTAACGTACGTCGTGACGGTAACGATGATCTTAAGAAGCTTGAAAAAGCTGGCGAGATTACAGAAGATGATTTAAGAGGATATACTGAAGACATCCAAAAAGAAACAGATAAATATATTGCAAAAGTTGACGAAATCGCAAAAAACAAAGAAAAAGAAATCATGGAAGTGTAATAGCGATAACTTCGCAAATATGACCCTCTTCTTAAGGGGGTCTTTTTACACTTTTAGGCATACGTCTGCTTGTTGGAGGGTATGAATGATGTTTAAAAACTTTCCTTTTTTTAAAGGTAAAAAGGACACATCGTTTGATCATCTCGTTGAAGAAGTGAAAAAAGGATATATCCCAGAACATATTGCCATCATTATGGATGGCAATGGAAGATGGGCAAAGAGGAGAGCGATGCCTCGTATTGCGGGACATCATGAAGGCATGCAAGTTGTAAAGAAAATTACAAAATTTGCAAGTAAACTTAATGTAAAAGTATTAACTCTCTATGCTTTTTCAACTGAGAACTGGAAAAGACCGAAAAAGGAAGTTGATTATTTAATGAAGCTTCCAGAAGAATTTCTAGGTACATTTTTACCAGAATTGATTGAAGAAAACGTACAAGTCCGAGTAATAGGGCAACAAGATCGTCTTCCTACGCATACACGCAGAGCGATGGAGAAGGCCATGGAAGATACGAAAGAGAATACAGGATTAATTCTTAATTTCGCGTTAAACTATGGAAGTCGAGATGAAATCGTTTCTGCTGTGCAACATATGATGAAAGATAGTGAGGAAGGGAAAATTCGTGCTGAAGAAATAAGTGAAGAAATGATTTCTTCTTACTTAATGACGAGTTCGTTACCTGATCCAGAGTTGTTAATCCGTACAAGCGGAGAGCTACGTATTAGTAATTTCATGTTATGGCAAATTGCTTATTCGGAATTTTGGTTTACAGATGTGTATTGGCCAGACTTTACCGAAGAACATTTGCTAAATGCAATTACAGACTTTCAGCATAGAGGGCGCAGATTCGGAGGCGTGTAGAAAGAGAGGGTTTGGTAGTGAAACAGAGAATTATTACTGGAGTGGTTGCTGCCGCGCTATTCATTCCCATCGTAATTTACGGTGGCGTGCCTTTTACGGTTTTAGTGTATGCACTTGCTTCTATAGGTTTATATGAATTAATTCGTATGAATAAGCTTACGCTTATTTCAGTACCAACAGTTTTAGCTGCAATATTATTGTGGACTATTTTAATTCCAAGTAGTGCATCAGAACTGTTTACGTGGATTGGATTAGGTAAATTAGAAATCACATTTGTGATTGTTTTATTACTTTTATCATATACAGTCCTTTCTAAGAATACATTTACTTTTGACCATGCTTCATTTTTACTGATGGCAACGACATATGTTGCAATGGGATTCTTATATTTAAATGAAACAAGAATATTAGGAATTAAATATGTGTTTTGCGCATTATTTGTTATATGGGCTACTGATTCAGGCGCATATTTCGTAGGGAAAGCAATAGGAAAAAGAAAATTGTGGCCAGAAATTAGTCCAAATAAAACGATTGAAGGTTCATTAGGCGGAATTGTTTGTGGAATTGTTGTTGCACTTGTGTACAATATGTTCTTCCCGGTTGAAGCGAATGTATGGATTTTAATCGTTCTGACGATTATCATTTCTATTTTTGGACAAATTGGTGATTTAGTGCAATCTGCATTTAAACGCCATTATGGTGTAAAGGATTCAGGTACAATTTTACCTGGACACGGTGGTATATTAGATCGAACAGATAGTTGGTTATTTGTTTTACCAATTCTCTACTTTTTATTACAATATAATTAATAAATGAACGAGGGGTTGGAATCATGAAAAACATAAGTTTATTAGGTGCAAGCGGATCAATCGGTACACAAACTCTAGATGTATTACGCTCGCACCCAGACCAATTCCGTCTCGTTGCTTTTTCTGTAGGGAAAAACATTGACTACGCAGTAAAGGTAATTCAAGAATTTTCTCCGCAAATCGTCTCGGTGCAAAGAGAAGAAGATGTTTTAAAATTACAAGCTGTTTCTGGTAATACAAAAATTGTATATGGTAGTGAAGGTCTTTTAGAAGTAGCATTACATCCAGATGCAGAGATTGTAGTAAATGCTGTTGTAGGTAGTGTAGGATTGTTACCAACACTGCGTGCAATTGAGGCGAAAAAAACAATTGGAATTGCAAACAAGGAAACGTTAGTAACTGCAGGGCATCTTGTAATGGAAGCGGCACGAAAACATAATGTTTCGTTACTTCCAGTAGATAGTGAACATTCAGCTATTTTTCAATGCTTGAATGGTGAAAATGAAAAAAGAATTTCTCGACTAATTATAACGGCTTCAGGTGGAAGTTTCCGTGATAAAACGAGGGATGAATTGCATCATGTGACCGTGGAAGATGCGCTTCGACATCCAAACTGGTCAATGGGTTCGAAAATTACAATTGATTCTGCTACAATGATGAATAAGGGACTAGAAGTAATTGAAGCACATTGGCTTTTTGGTATCCCTTACGAGCAAATTGATGTTGTTTTACATAAAGAAAGTATTATCCATTCTATGGTTGAATTTGAAGATCGTAGTGTAATGGCACAGCTTGGCTCACCTGATATGCGAGTACCAATTCAATACGCACTTACATATCCTGACAGATTACCTCTTTCAGACACAAAACAGTTAAATTTATGGGAAATGGGAACATTGCATTTTGAGAAAATGAACCAAGAACGTTTCCGTTGCCTACGTTTTGCGTATGAAGCTGGAAAAGCAGGTGGAAGTATGCCAGCTGTAATGAATGCAGCCAATGAAATAGCTGTTGAAGCTTTTTTACAAAAGAGAATTGGTTTCTTAACAGTGGAAGACCTCATTGAAAAAGCAATGAACCATCACAATGTTATTGCGCGACCGAGCTTAGAGGAAATTTTGGAAATTGATGCAGCCACAAGACGGTTTGTGATGGAACAAATTTAGCAAAGGTGGTTATGGAATTGGATACAGCGATTGCCTTTATATTAATTTTCGGTGCACTCGTATTTTTCCATGAGCTAGGACATCTATATTTCGCAAAAAGAGCAGGTATTTTATGCCGCGAGTTTGCAATTGGTTTTGGTCCGAAAATATTCTCATTTGAAAAGAATGAAACGGTGTATACGATTCGATTACTGCCCCTTGGTGGCTATGTAAGAATGGCTGGCGAGGATGCAGACACAGTTGAGTTAAAGCCCGGAAAAAAGGTTGGCCTTGTACTAAATGAAAAAGACGAGGTTGTGAAATTAGTTTTTGATGGGTATGAAAAGTATCCAAATGTTCGTGTCATTGAAGTCGAACAAGCTGATTTAGAGCATAATCTAACAATTTCGGGCTATGAAGAGTACGAGGAAGAGCTTCAAACGTTCCGTGTGAATGAAAAAGCTCGTATTATTACTGCGGGAGAAGAAATTCAAATCGCTCCGTATAATAGACAATTCGGCTCAAAAAAACTGGGGCAACGCGCTTTAACAATCTTTGCGGGTCCTGCAATGAACTTCATTTTAGCATTTGTTATTTTTGTGATTCTTGGATTTGTACAAGGGGTTCCCGTTGACAAACCAATGGTCGGAAAAGTGATGGAGAATAGTGCAGCACAGCAAGCTGGATTAAAAGAAAATGATACAATTCAAGCAATTGATGGGAAAAACACAAGTACATGGAAAGATGTTGTAAATATTGTACGTGAAAACCCGAATAAAGAAATTACGTTACAGGTAAAGCGTGATAATGAACAGCTTAATGTGAAAGTAACGCCAACACTCGATAAAGAAGGAAAAGACGAAGTTGGTAGAATTGGTGTTTACTCTCCTGTAGAGAAAACAGTAATGGGTTCTATTAAATCAGGGTTTGAACAAACGTACCAATGGACGAAATTAATTTTTGAGTCTCTTGTGAAATTAGTAACTGGTCAATTTTCTATTAATGAGTTGTCAGGTCCAGTAGGAATTTATAATCTAACGGATCAAGTTGTAGATTATGGATTTACGCGTGTACTAAGTTTAGCGGCAGTTTTAAGTATTAATCTTGGTTTATTTAATTTATTACCAGTCCCAGCTTTAGATGGTGGACGTTTATTCTTCTTCTTAATTGAAGCGTTACGAGGGAAACCAATTGACCGTCAAAAAGAAGGAATGGTTCACTTTATTGGTTTTGCATTATTAATGTTACTTATGTTAGTTGTAACATGGAATGACATTCGTAAGTTTTTCTTGTAAAATAAAGTGAAACTTATAATGAAATAGAGCTCGTAGAATAAAATCCCTCACCTAACTCGAGGTGAGGGGTTTTACTGCGTGTAAGAGTAAAATGAAGAGGTGCGAATAAATGAAACAAAGTATGGTATTCAGTCCTACATTACGTGAAGTTCCAGCTGATGCTGAAATTAAGAGTCATCAACTATTACTTCGCGCAGGTTTTATGCGTCAAAATGCTTCTGGTATTTATAGTTTTCTACCATTTGGTTTAAAAGTGCTACACAAAGTAGAACGTATCGTTCGAGAAGAAATGGAGCGTGCAGGGGCTGTAGAATTATTAATGCCGGCTATGCAAGCTGCAGAATTATGGCAAGAGTCAGGCCGTTGGTATTCTTACGGATCTGAATTAATGCGTATGAAAGATCGTAACTCTCGTGAATTTGCATTAGGAGCTACACACGAAGAAGTAATTACTGATCTTGTACGTGATGAAGTAAAATCATATAAAAAATTGCCGTTAACATTATACCAAATTCAAACAAAGTTCCGTGATGAACAAAGACCTCGTTTTGGTTTATTACGTGGAAGAGAGTTTCTGATGAAAGATGCATACTCTTTCCATGCTACGCAAGAGAGCTTAGATGAAGTGTATGACCGTTTATATAAAGCATACTCTAACATTTTTGCTCGTTGTGGTTTGAATTTCCGTGCAGTTATTGCTGACTCTGGAGCAATGGGCGGAAAAGATACACATGAATTTATGGTATTATCTGATGTTGGTGAAGATACAATCGCATACTCTGATACATCTGATTATGCAGCGAACATCGAAATGGCTCCTGTTGTAGATACGTATACAAAGAGTGACGAAGAAGAAAAGGCACTTGAAAAAGTAGCAACACCAGATCAAAAGGCTATTGAAGAAGTATCTGCATTCTTAAACATTGCAGCGGAAAAGTGCATTAAGTCTATGGTATTTAAAGTAGATGAGAAATTAGTAGTTGTACTTGTTCGTGGTGATCATGAAGTAAACGATGTAAAAGTGAAAAATGTATACGGCGCTTCAGTTGTTGAACTTGCTTCTCATGAAGAAGTAAAAGCGTTATTAAATTGTGAAATTGGTTCATTAGGACCGATTGGTGTGACAGGCGATGTAGAAATTATTGCTGACCACGCTGTAGCATCAATTGTAAACGGATGTTCAGGAGCGAATGAAGAAGGATTCCATTATGTAAATGTAAATCCAGCACGTGACTTTAAAGTAAGTCAATATACAGATTTACGCTTCATCCAAGAAGGAGACCAATCTCCAGATGGAAACGGAACAATTCTTTTCGCACGCGGAATTGAAGTTGGTCATGTATTCAAATTAGGAACTCGCTATAGTGAAGCGATGAACGCAACGTTCCTAGATGAAAATGGGAAAACACAATCACTTATTATGGGTTGTTACGGCATTGGTGTATCTCGTACAGTGGCAGCAATTGCAGAGCAGTTTAATGATGAGAATGGTTTAGTTTGGCCTAAAGCTGTAGCACCATTCCATGTGCATGTAATTCCAGTAAATATGAAATCTGATGCACAACGTGAAATGGGTGAAAATATCTACAGCTCATTACAAGAGCAAGGATACGAAGTGTTACTAGATGACCGTGCAGAACGTGCAGGCGTTAAATTTGCAGATGCAGATTTATTCGGTCTTCCAGTTCGTGTTACAGTTGGTAAAAAAGCAGATGAAGGCATTGTAGAAGTGAAAGTACGTGCTACAGGCGAATCTGAAGAAGTGAAGGTAGAAGAACTTCAAACATATATTGCAAATATTTTAAAATAAGAAGAGGTACCTCGTTACGAGGTACCTTCTCTTTCTTTGTAAACGTATTTTATAAAAGAAGAAAGGAGAAATCTTTCTTTGTAGTACGTTTCAATTTATAATAGCAAATGGAAGGAGAGTGCTTATGTCATTAACAAATGAACAACAAGAGCGATTTCAAATCTTGCTCCAACAGTTGCAAATACCAGAAGACCTTATAAATCAATATTTACATGGCGGTGGTATTGAAAGGCTAGTTATTGATAAAGCGAATAAAAGTTGGCATTTTGATTTACAAGTGCCACGTATTTTGCCGACAGAATTATATGAATTGCTAGAAACAAAGCTTAAGCAATCATTTTCTCATATTGCAAGAACAACATTTGCATTAGAAGCAGAGAATAAACATTTTACAGAAGAAGAAGTGAGAGCTTATTGGCCGCTTTGTACGGAACGAATTACATTTTCACCTATGTTTGCGTACTTAAAAAAACAACTTCCGCAGGTGAATGGCGTGAAGTTGCTAATAAATGTGAATAATGATCTGGAATCTACTGCATTAAAGAAAAACGTTGCGAAACCAGTAGGTGATCAATATGAAGCTTTTGGATTTCCGCGTTTTCAGTTAGATACACATATAAAGCAAAATACAGAAGAAATGCAAAAGTTTCGTGAGCAAACGCAGCAAGAAGACCGCGAGCGCGTAATACAAGCTATGGAAGAAATGGCGAAGAAGCAAGCTGAAGAAAGTAGCGTTGTACATGAAGGGCCGATCACACTCGGGTATCTTATTAAGCCAGATGAAGAGATTACACCGATGCGAGAAATTCAAGATGAAGAAAGAAGAAAAACAGTTCAAGGGTATGTCTTCCATGTAGAAACAAAAGAGCTTCGTAGTGGACGTACGTTATTAACTTTAAAAATAACGGATTATACAGATTCTATTATGATAAAAATGTTCTCACGTGACAAAGAAGATATTCCGATGCTGCAATCCTTGAAAAAAGGAATGTGGGTGAAAGCACGTGGTTCTGTTCAAAATGATACATTCGTTCGAGATTTAGTAATGATTGCAAATGATATTAATGAAATAACAGGACCGTCTCGTAAAGATAAAGCGCCAGAAGGCGAAAAACGTGTAGAGCTGCACCTTCACACACCGATGAGCCAAATGGATGCTGTTACTCCTGTTTCTAAGCTTGTTGCTCAAGCAGGGAAATGGGGACATGAGGCAATTGCAGTTACAGATCACGCCGTTGCTCAGTCTTTCCCAGAAGCATACTCTGCGGGTAAGAAGGCTGGGGTTAAAGTTATATACGGTGTAGAGGCCAATTTAGTTAATGATGGTGTACCGATAGCGTATAACGAAGCACATCGTCTACTTGCAGATGAAACGTATGTTGTTTTCGACGTTGAGACGACAGGTTTATCGGCTGTATATGATACAGTGATTGAGTTAGCGGCTGTAAAAGTAAAAGGTGGCGAAATCATCGATCGCTTTGAATCTTTCGCAAATCCCCATCAACCATTATCTGCGACAATTATTGAATTGACAGGGATTACAGATGATATGTTAACTGATGCACCAGAAGTGGACGAAGTATTTAAAAAGTTTGAGGAATGGATGGGTGACCATACTCTTGTTGCTCATAACGCAAGCTTTGATATGGGATTCATTAACGTAGGCTTTAAAAAGGCAGGGCTAGAAAAAACGAAAAACCCAGTTATTGATACGTTAGAACTTGCACGGTTCTTATTCCCAGAAATGAAAAATCATCGATTAAATACGATGTGTAAAAAGCTTGATATTGAATTAACACAACATCACCGTGCGATTTATGATACAGAAGCAACGGGATATTTACTTGTGAAAATGTTAAAAGATGTGATTGAAAAGGGATTTGAATATCACGATCAATTAAACGATAGTATGGGACAAGGGGATGCATATAAACGAGGGCGTCCAAGTCATATGACATTACTTGCTACATCAGACGTTGGATTGAAGAATTTATATAAACTTGTTTCATATTCTCATCTTAATTACTTTTACCGTGTACCACGTGTGCCAAGGTCCCTATTAAAAAAATATCGTGAAGGTATTATAGTTGGAACGGCTTGTGATAAAGGTGAAGTGTTTGAAGCGATGATGCAAAAAGCACCTGAAGAAGTAGAAGAAATTGCACAGTTTTATGATTATATTGAGGTTATGCCTCCAGAGGTGTTACGTCATTTAGTAGAACGTGAACTTGTTAGAGATGAGGGACAATTAAAAACAATTATTTCTAACTTAGTAAAGCTAGGTGAGACGTTAGACAAACCAGTTGTTGCTACAGGGAACGTGCATTATTTAGACCCAGAGGATGCAATGTATCGTAAAATTTTAGTAAGTTCGCAGGGTGGAGCAAATCCATTAAATCGTCATTCATTACCGCCTGTACATTTCCGTACAACAGATGAAATGTTAGAGTGTTTTTCATTCTTAGGTGAAGACACAGCGAAAGAAATTGTTGTAACGAATACACAAAAGATTGCATCGTTAATTGGTGATGTTCATCCAGTAAAAGATGATTTATACACACCGAAGATTGAAGGTGCCGATGATGAAACGCGTGATATGAGTTATAAAATGGCGCGTAGCATTTATGGTGAAGAACTACCAGAAATTGTAGAAGCTCGTTTGGAAAAAGAATTGAAAAGTATTATTGGACATGGATTCGCCGTTATTTATTTAATTTCGCATAAGCTTGTGAAAAAATCGTTAGTCGACGGCTATCTCGTAGGTTCGCGTGGATCGGTAGGATCATCATTTGTTGCAACGATGATGGAAATTACAGAAGTAAACCCATTACCACCACATTATGTATGTCCAAAGTGTAAGCAATCAGAATTCTTTAATGACGGTTCGGTTGGTTCTGGTTTTGACTTGCCAGATAAAGAATGTCCAACTTGTAATGTGTCATATGTAAAAGATGGACATGATATTCCGTTCGAAACATTCCTTGGATTTAAAGGAGATAAGGTGCCCGATATCGATTTGAACTTCTCCGGGGAATACCAACCACGTGCCCATAACTATACGAAAGTATTGTTTGGTGAAGATTATGTATATCGTGCTGGAACGATTGGTACGGTTGCGGAAAAAACTGCTTATGGGTATGTAAAAGGTTATGCAAATGATCATAATTTAACGATTCGAAATGCAGAGATTGATCGTTTAGTTTCAGGATGTACAGGAGTAAAGCGTACAACTGGACAGCATCCAGGCGGTATTATCGTTGTTCCTGATTACATGGACATCTTTGATTTTTCACCAATACAGTTTCCAGCGGATTCAATTGGGGCTGAGTGGAGAACAACGCACTTTGACTTCCACTCGATTCATGATAACTTATTGAAACTTGATATACTAGGACACGATGATCCGACCGTTATTCGTATGTTACAAGATTTAAGTGGTATTGATCCGAAAACAATCCCAACGGATGATCCAGAAGTAATGAAAATTTTCTCTGGCCCGGAATCATTAGGAGTAACGGAAGAACAAATTAATTGTAAAACAGGTACACTTGGTATACCAGAGTTTGGGACGAAATTCGTAAGACAGATGTTAGAAGAGACAAAGCCAACAACATTTTCAGAGCTAGTCCAAATCTCGGGACTATCGCATGGTACTGACGTATGGCTCGGTAATGCAAACGAGTTAATTTATAACGGTACATGTACGCTAAGTGAAGTTATCGGTTGTCGTGATGACATCATGGTATATTTAATTTATCAAGGTTTAGATCCATCATTAGCCTTCAAAATCATGGAGTCGGTGCGTAAAGGTAAAGGTGTACCTGAAGAATGGGAAGAGGACATGAAGAATAACAATGTACCAGGTTGGTATATTGATTCATGTAAAAAGATTAAGTACATGTTCCCTAAAGCCCATGCGGCTGCTTATGTACTTATGGCTGTTCGTATTGCATACTTTAAAGTACATTTTGCACTTTTATTCTACGCAGCATATTTTACAGTTCGTGCAGATGATTTTGATGTAGAAGCGATGGCAAAAGGCTCAGCATCTATACGTGTAAAAATTGATGAAATTGCACAAAAAGGATTGGATGCAGCGCCGAAAGAGAAGAGTTTATTAACGGTACTAGAAATGACACTTGAAATGTGTGAGCGTGGATACTCATTCCAAAAGGTTGATTTATACCGCTCGCATGCAACTGAGTTTATTATTGATGGGGATACTTTAATTCCTCCATTTAATGCAGTGCCTGGTCTTGGTACAAACGCAGCCTTAAGTATTGTGGAAGCGCGCAAAAATGGAGATTTCTTATCAAAAGAAGATTTACAGCAGCGAAGTAAGGTTTCAAAAACAATTATTGAGTATTTAGATAGCCAAGGTTGTTTAGGAGACTTGCCGGATCAAAACCAATTATCACTGTTCTAATAGGTAGGAAAAGTCTTTGCAAATCAATATTTGCTATGGTATACTATAAACCGAGATAACCATGTCATGTATATTTTGTGAAAAAGAGAGTGGGGAAACCCACTCTTTCGTGTTACTATCTACATTTTATTCGTGTAGATAGTAAAGACATTTCTGTCGTATATACATATTTTGTTACAAGTTTTACTTCTTAAATTTGGTAATACTAAGACAGATATTCCCTGCTTAACGGCAGGGGCTTTTGTTAGCTAACGAGAAAGAATAAGATAGACCGTCTTTATGAACGGGATCTTTTCTTGTGAATGGTACATGGCGGCAGGAAGGAGGCTGTTTATGGATAAGAAAGTCACAGAAGTTGTAGAAGCATTTGCGCAGCCGATCGTTGAAGAGTTAAATCTTGAACTTGTAGATGTAGAGTATGTGAAAGAAGGACAAGACTGGTTCTTACGCGTATTCATCGATTCTGAAAAGGGAGTCGACATTGAAGAATGCGGTGCGGTAAGTGAACGTTTAAGCGAAGCTTTAGATAAAGAGGATCCAATTCCTCACCTTTACTTTTTGGATGTATCATCTCCTGGAGCAGAACGCCCATTAAAGAAAGAGAAAGACTTCCAGCAAGCGGTAGGAAAACAAGTGGCAATTAAAACATATGAGCCGATTGATGGCGAAAAGATGTTTGAAGGAAAGTTACTTTCCTACGACGGTACTACAATTACACTACTATTAACAATTAAAACACGTAAAAAAGAAATCCAAATTCCAATGGATAAAGTTGCAAATGCGCGACTTGCTGTTACGTTTTAGTAAGAAGGGGGATCTTCATGAGCACTGAGTTGTTAGATGCTTTGCTCGTATTAGAGTCAGAAAAAGGTATTAGTAAAGATATTATTATTGATGCGATTGAAGCAGCATTAATCTCTGCTTATAAACGCAATTTTAACCAAGCACAAAACGTTCGTGTGAGCTTTAACCCACAAGTGGGAACAATTCAAGTTTTAGCACGTAAGGACGTTGTTGATAATGTGTTTGATCCACGTCTTGAAATCTCTGTAGAAGAGGCAAGACAAATTAATCCAAACTACCAAGATGGCGACGTACTAGAAATTGAAGTAACGCCAAAAGATTTTGGTCGTATTGCAGCGCAAACTGCAAAACAAGTTGTAACACAACGAGTTCGTGAAGCGGAACGTGGTGTTATTTATTCAGAATTTAGTGATCGTGAAGAAGACATTATGGTTGGTATTGTACAACGCCAAGATGCTCGTTTCATCTACGTAAGCTTAGGAAAAGTAGAAGCTTTATTACCTGTAAGTGAGCAAATGCCAAATGAGCAATATAAACCACATGATCGTATTCGCGTATTTATTACAAAAGTAGAAAAGACAACAAAAGGACCACAAATTTACGTATCACGTACACATCCTGGTCTTTTAAAACGTCTATTCGAAATGGAAGTTCCAGAAATTTATGATGGAACGGTAGAAATTCGCTCTGTAGCGCGCGAAGCAGGAGATCGTTCTAAAATCTCTGTGCATGCAGAAAACATCGATGTTGATCCAGTTGGTTCTTGCGTAGGACCGAAAGGACAACGTGTACAACGCGTTGTAGATGAACTAAAAGGTGAAAAGATTGACATCGTTCGCTGGTCAAATGACCCAGTTGAATATGTTGCAAATGCTTTAAGCCCATCACAAGTTGTTAAAGTACTTGTAGATGAAGAAGAAAAAGCAACAACTGTTGTTGTTCCAGACCACCAGCTGTCATTAGCAATTGGTAAGCGTGGACAAAATGCGCGTCTTGCAGCTAAATTAACAGGCTGGAAAATTGATATTAAAAGTGAGTCTGATGCGAAACAACTTGGTATTGTGACAGAAGAAGATAGCGTAATCGCATTCGGATTCGATTCAGTTGAAGACGAAATCGAATAGAGGTGATGAGTATGAGCAATCGAAAAGTTCCGTTACGAAAATGTATTGCGACGCAAGAGATGAAATCAAAACGAGAGCTCGTTCGCATTGTTCGTTCCAAAGAGGGCGAAGTGTCTATTGATTTATCTGGAAAAAAATCAGGACGAGGTGCATATTTGTCAAAAGATAAAGAATGCATAATTCAAGCCCAAAAGAAAAACATTTTGGAACATCATCTAAAAGCGAAAATCGACAGTTCTCTGTACGAAGAGCTTCTTGAGCTTGTTGAGAAGGAGTCGAATTAAGTGTCCGATTGGAAATCGTTTTTAGGACTAGCAAATCGCGCTCGAAAACTCATTTCGGGTGAAGAACTCGTTTTAAAAGAAGTACGAAGTGGTAAAGCGAAGCTCGTATTGCTTTCTGAAGATGCGTCAGCGAACACTACAAAACGTATCACTGATAAAACGACGTACTACAACGTACCAATGAAAAAAGTCGAAAATCGACAACAATTAGGGCATGCGATTGGGAGAGACGAGCGAGTCGTTGTAGCTGTGTTAGATGAAGGCTTTGCGAAAAAGCTACGTAGCATGCTCGATACAAATTACCGGGGGTGAAGGTATGAGTAAAATTCGAGTACATGAATATGCAAAAAAAAATAATATCTCAAGTAAAGATCTTATGACAAAACTAAAAGAGATGAATATCGAGGTTTCGAATCATATGACAATGTTAGAAGATGAAGTAGTAAACAAATTAGATAATGAATATAACACTGAAGCGGAAAAACCTTCTGTTGCAGATGAGTTTGAAGTAGAAGAGAAAGTTGTTCGCAGTAAAAAGAACAGCAATAAGAAGAAGAAAAAAGGCAAAGGAACTGAAGACAAACGTCAAGATAACTTTGCTGGAAGACAACAAACGCAAATAGTAGAAACACCAGATAAAATTACTTTCTCTGGAAGCCTTACAGTAGGTGAACTTGCTAAAAAATTAAGCAAAGAGCCATCTGAAATTATTAAGAAGCTCTTCATGCTAGGAATTATGGCAACAATTAACCAAGATTTAGATAAAGATACAATTGAGTTAATTGCTACTGATTACGGTATTGAAGTAGAAGAAGAAGTAATTGTAAGTGAGACTGAATTTGAAACATTCATCGATGAGCAAGATGATGAAGAGAACTTAAAAGAACGTCCAGCTGTAGTTACAATCATGGGACACGTTGACCATGGTAAAACAACATTACTTGACTCTATTCGTAACTCAAAAGTAACTGCTGGCGAAGCAGGTGGAATTACTCAGCATATTGGTGCATACCAAGTTGAAGTAAATGATAAGAAAATTACATTCTTAGATACGCCTGGTCACGCGGCATTTACAACGATGCGTGCTCGTGGTGCGCAAGTAACGGATATTACAATCCTTGTTGTTGCGGCTGATGACGGTGTTATGCCACAAACAGTTGAAGCGATTAGCCATGCAAAAGCAGCTGGAGTACCAATTATTGTTGCTGTGAATAAAATGGATAAACCAGCAGCGAATCCTGATCGTGTAATGCAAGAATTAACAGAATATGAATTAGTTCCAGAAGCTTGGGGCGGAGACACGATTTTCGTACCAATTTCTGCAATTCAAGGCGAGGGAATTGACAACTTGCTAGAAATGATTCTACTTGTAAGTGAAGTAGAAGAATATAAAGCAAATCCAAATCGTTATGCAACTGGTACTGTAATTGAAGCGCAGCTTGATAAAGGTAAAGGAACTATCGCGACATTACTTGTTCAAAACGGTACGCTTCGAGTTGGAGATCCAATCGTTGTTGGAACTTCATTCGGACGTGTTCGTGCAATGGTAAGTGATATTGGTCGTCGAGTAAAAGTTGCTGGTCCATCAACTCCTGTTGAAATTACAGGTTTAAATGAAGTGCCACAGGCTGGAGATCGTTTCATGGCATTCGCTGATGAGAAGAAAGCTCGTCAAATCGGTGAATCACGTGCACAAGAAGCGTTACTTGCACAACGTGGTGAGAAATCTAAATTAAGCCTTGAAGATTTATTCCAACAAATCCAAGAGGGCGATGTAAAAGAAATCAACTTAATCGTAAAAGCAGACGTACAAGGTTCTGTTGAAGCGATGGCAGCATCACTTCGTAAAATTGATGTTGAAGGCGTAAAAGTTAAAATCATTCACACTGGTGTAGGTGCGATTACAGAATCTGATATTATTTTAGCTTCTGCATCTAATGCAATTGTAATTGGATTTAACGTACGTCCAGATGTGAACGCGAAGCGTACAGCTGAATTAGAGAACGTTGATGTTCGTTTACACCGCATTATCTATAAAGTAATCGAAGAAATTGAATCAGCAATGCAAGGTATGCTTGATCCAGAATTCGAAGAAAAAGTAATCGGTCAAGCGGAAGTTCGTCAAACATTCAAGGTAACAAAAGTGGGAACAATCGCAGGTTGTTACGTAATAGACGGTAAAATTACACGTGATAGTGGCGTTCGTATTATCCGCGATGGTGTAGTAATTTTCGAAGGACAACTTGATACGTTAAAACGTTTTAAAGACGACGTAAAAGAAGTTGCACAAAACTATGAGTGTGGTATTACAATTGAGAGATATAATGACCTTAAAGAAGGGGACATCATTGAAGCATACGTTATGGAAGAAGTGAAGCGATGATTATCGCTTCACTCTCATTCGAGTGTATGATTTACGATGTACATTCTTTAAAAGAGAAACGGGCAATTTTGCAACGAGTGCTAACTCGTGTGAAGCAGCGTTATAACGTAGCTGTTTCAGAAGTAGGGCATCAAGATGTATGGCAACGTACAGAAATTGCAATTGTTTCCGTATCCTCAAATCGTGTTATCTGTGAAAAAGAAATGAATCGTGTACTTGAGTACATCGATTCATTTCCTGAAATTGAACGTACGATAACTCAATTGGAATGGTATTGAATGAGGTGAAGAGTTATGAAATTACGTGCAAACCGTGTAGGCGAGCAAATGAAAAAAGAATTAGGCGACATCATCAGTCGTAAAATTAAAGACCCACGTGTCGGATTTGTTACAGTAACAGATGTACAAGTGAGTGGAGATTTACAAATTGCTACAGTGTATATTTCTGTTTTAGGTGATGAAGAACAGAAAGAAAGTACATTAAAAGGTTTAGCGAAGGCAAAAGGCTTCATTCGTTCAGAAATTGGCCAGCGTATTCGTCTTCGTAAAACACCGGAAATTTCCTTTGAATTTGATGAGTCTATCGGATATGGTCATCGAATTGATACACTTCTACATGAAATTAATAAAGAAGGTAAACGTGAAGAATAATGGATAGACAATTGTCTATCCATTTTTTCAATGCAAAATAAGTTTTGGATATTTACTATGAAAGAATTATGATGAGGTGAACATATATGGAAGGTGTAGTATTATTACATAAGCCAAAAGGCATGACATCGCATGATTGTGTATTTAAATTAAGAAAGATATTGCGAGAAAAGAGAATTGGTCATACGGGAACATTAGATCCAGATGTAACGGGCGTATTACCGATTTGTGTTGGTAGAGCAACGAAGATTGCACAATTTCTAACAAGTGAGACGAAAACATATGAAGGTGAAGTGACATTAGGGTTTTCAACAACAACTGAAGATGCTTCTGGTGAAGTTGTTGAAACAAAAAATGTTGACCGTGTTATTACTCGTAAGGAAGTAGAGGAAGTTCTTGCGGAATTAACAGGTACGATTGAACAAATGCCGCCTATGTTTTCAGCTGTAAAGGTCAACGGAAAAAAATTATATGAATATGCAAGAGCTGGACAAGAAGTTGAGCGACCTGTACGCACAATAACAATTCATGAATTTGTTTTATTAGACGATAGAGAAGTATTTGAGGGAGAAAATATTTCATTCCGTTTCCGCGTAACGTGTAGTAAAGGGACATATGTAAGAACATTAGCAGTAATGATTGGGGAAAAACTTGGTTTTCCATCACATATGTCTCACCTTGTAAGAACAGCATCGGGTGAATTTTTATTAGAAGATTGCATATCATTTGAAGAAATTGAAGAAAACGTGCAAAATGGAACAGTAGAGTCTATCTTCATTTCAATTGATGAAGCGTTAAGTAAGTTTCCAAAAATGGTCGTAGATGAAAAGCAAGCAGAGAAAATAAAAAATGGTATGTTCTTAAAGAATGAATTAGAAATAACAGCCCCATTTATTACAGTATTTGATAATAATAATCGCTGCTTAGCAATTTATGAGCATCACCCAAAACACCCTGGTATGTTAAAGCCAATGAAAGTACTTGTGAATAATCAAGAACTAAAGCTATAATGAATTATTGGAAGGATTATTACAGAAAAAGGTGAATTCAAGCGTGAAACTTATTCATTTAACTCATCCACATGAACAAAATAAATTAGAGTTACCACCCACTGTAATGGCATTAGGATTTTTTGATGGCATTCACTTAGGACATCAATGTGTGATTCGAACTGCGAAACAAATAGCGGATGAACGGGGATATAAAAGTGCAGTTATGACATTTCATCCTCATCCATCTGTTATTTTAGGGAAAAAGGAAGCGCATGTGGAGTATATTACACCAATGCGTGATAAAGAAAAAATAGTCGAGAGCTTAGGAATCGATATATTATATGTTATTAAATTTGATGAATCATTTGCAGGATTATTGCCACAACAATTTGTAGATGATTATATTATTGATTTAAATGTAAAGCATGTAGTAGCAGGGTTTGATTATTCATATGGACGTTTAGGAAAAGGGAAGATGGAGACTTTACCATTTCATGCAAGAGGGGAGTTTACACAGACCGTGATCGAAAAAGTTGAATATCAAGAAGAAAAAGTAAGTTCTACTTCATTACGAAAATTAATTCGAAATGGCGAAATGGAGCAGATCCCATCTATTTTAGGGAGAGCTTATACGGTAGAAGGAACAGTTGTGCACGGTGATAAGCGTGGGCGCCAAATTGGTTTTCCAACTGCAAATGTAGGGTTAAGTGATGAATATCTACTTCCGCCAGTAGGTGTATATGCAGTGAGATTAAAAGTTCACGATGAATGGCACGATGGCGTATGCAATATCGGATATAAACCAACTTTTAAAGAGAACGAGCGCCAATTATCTATTGAAGTACATCTATTTGAATTTAATAAAGATATATACGATCAAAGTGTCACGGTGGAGTGGCATATGCGCATAAGAGAAGAAAAAAAGTTTAATGGTATTGATGAGTTAGTTGCACAAATCGCGCAAGATAAAAAAATTGCCCAAGAATATTTTTCAAGCGCAAAGAATATACTTGCTTTTTCAAATGAAAAGTAGTATTCTATGTTATGTACTTTATGACAACCATTGCTTGGCATTGCGACTCACCGACGCTTGCTAGGTAACTGGGGGTTTAATTATTAGGAGGTGAAATAGGATGGCTTTAACACAAGAGCGTAAAAATGAAATCATTGCACAATTTAGAACTCATGAGACTGATACTGGTTCTCCAGAGGTTCAAATTGCTGTCCTAACGGAGCAAATTAACACTCTAAACGAGCACTTACGTACTCACAAGAAGGATCATCATTCACGTCGTGGTCTATTAAAGATGGTTGGTAAACGTCGTAACTTACTTACTTACCTTCGTAATAGCGATATCACACGTTACCGTGAATTAATCACAAAGCTTGGCTTACGTCGATAGTCAAAGAAGCGGGAATATTCCCGCTTTTTTGTTAGGTAAAAATATATTTTCTACTCTTTATAGCTTACTTAATTTTCGGCAATACTAGAGGAAAGAATATTGTGATATACTATCCATTTACATAGAAGAATTGAATATTTTAAATTGAGAGGGGTACTTAAATGAGTCAGGAAAAGCAAGTCTTCTCGATAGATTTAGCTGGTCGTCAGCTAACAATTGAAACAAGTCAGCTTGCAAAACAAGCAAACGGAGCAGTATTAGTAAGATACGGCGACACAGCAGTTCTATCTACAGCAACTGCATCAAAAGAGCCAAAAAATGTAGATTTCTTCCCACTTACAGTAAACTATGAAGAGCGTTTATATGCAGTTGGAAAAATCCCAGGCGGTTTTATTAAGCGTGAAGGCCGTCCAAGTGAAAAAGCAATTTTAGCAAGTCGTTTAATTGACCGCCCAATCCGTCCGCTTTTCGCAGATGGTTTCCGTAATGAAGTACAAGTTGTCAGCATCGTAATGAGTGTTGATCAAGACTGTTCTTCTGAGATGGCAGCTATGCTTGGTTCTTCATTAGCATTATCTATTTCAGATATTCCATTTGAAGGTCCAATCGCAGGTGCGACAGTAGGTCGTATTAATGGCGAGTTCGTTATTAATCCAACAGTAGAACAGCAAGAACAAAGTGATATTCACCTTGTTGTAGCTGGTACGAAAGATGCAATTAACATGGTTGAAGCAGGAGCAGATCAAGTGCCTGAAGAAACAATGTTAGAGGCAATTATGTTTGGTCATGACGAAATTAAACGTCTAATCGCATTCCAAGAAGAGATTGTACAAGCTGTTGGTAAAGAGAAAACAGCAGTGAAACTTTATGAAGTGGATGCTGATCTTAATCAAGCTGTACGTGAAATGGCTGAGAAGGATATGCATTCTGCAATTCAAGTGCACGAAAAACATGCACGTGAAGATGCAATTAATGAAGTGAAAAAGCGTGTAATCGAGCATTACGAAGCTCAGGAAGTTGACGCTGATACATTAGGACAAGTAAGTGAAATTTTATATAAAATTGTAAAAGAAGAAGTACGTCGTCTTATTACAGTTGAAAAAATCCGCCCAGATGGTCGTAAAGGTGACGAAATTCGTCCTTTAGCATCAGAGGTTGGTATTTTATCGCGTACACACGGTTCTGGTTTATTCACACGTGGACAAACACAAGCGTTAAGTATTTGTACATTAGGCGCATTAGGCGATGTGCAAATTTTAGATGGTCTTGGTGTAGAAGAATCAAAACGCTTCATGCATCATTATAATTTCCCATCATTTAGTGTTGGTGAAACAAGACCGATGCGTGGACCAGGTCGTCGTGAAATTGGTCACGGTGCACTAGGAGAACGTGCTCTTGAGCCTGTAATTCCATCTGAAAAAGATTTCCCATATACAGTACGTCTTGTATCTGAAGTGTTAGAATCAAATGGTTCTACTTCACAAGCAAGTATTTGTGGTAGTACTTTAGCGATGATGGATGCTGGTGTTCCACTTAAAGCTCCAGTTGCAGGTATTGCAATGGGTCTAGTTAAATCTGGTGAGCATTACACAATTTTATCTGATATTCAAGGTATGGAAGATCATTTAGGTGATATGGACTTTAAAGTAGCAGGTACAGCAAAAGGTGTAACTGCATTGCAAATGGACATTAAAATCGATGGTCTATCTCGTGAAATTTTAGAAGAGGCATTACAACAAGCGAAAATTGGTCGTGTGCACATTCTAAATCATATGTTATCTGTTATTGCAGAGCCACGTACTGAATTATCAGCTTACGCTCCAAAGATTATTACAATGACAATTAACCCAGATAAAATCCGTGACGTTATTGGACCAAGCGGTAAACAAATTAATAAAATTATTGAAGAAACTGGTGTTAAAATTGATATCGAGCAAGATGGTACGGTATTTATTTCATCAATAAATCAAGAAATGAATGACAAAGCTAAGAAAATTATCGAAGATATCGTTCGCGAAGTACAAGTAGATGAAATCTACGAAGGAAAAGTAAAACGTGTCGAGAAATTCGGTGCTTTCGTTGAATTATTCAGTGGGAAAGATGGATTAGTTCACATTTCTGAACTTGCACTTGAACGTGTAGGTAAAGTAGAAGACGTTGTGAAAATCGGTGATGTAATTACAGTTAAAGTTATCGAGATTGACAAGCAAGGTCGCGTAAATCTATCTAGAAAAGTATTGCTAAAAGAAGAGCAAGAAAAAGAAGCTGCTAAAGAAGAAAACAAGCAAGAGCAGCAATAAGTAAAAGCCAGTTAAACTGGCTTTTTTTGTTATGTAAAAATATGATTTACATATATTTTTATGTCAGTATAGGTATAGTTTTCATTATAACGCTCAAATTAACAAAGATAAGAAGAAAAATGTTTTTTATATAGTTAATGGGAGGGTTTATATGAAAGCTCGTATATGGGCATACATATGTATATTTTCTTTATATGTCAGTTTAGGCTCTTATTCCGTTTTTGCACAGGATAATTTGTATGAAGAAATTCAACAACATGCAAAACAATATGAGATTGCGCCTCAAAATGCGATAATTGATAAAATATGGAAAGCAACACCTGGATATAATGGAAGAGAAGTGGATATTGGAGCATCTTATAATAATATGAAGAAGCGAAAGGAATTTGATCAGGAATATCTTGAATTCAAGGAAGTATCACCAAGTGTCCACTTAGAAGATTTATCACCAGCTCCAATTTATAGGGGACATCCAAACAAAAAGATGGTGGGATTAACAATAAATGTGGCATGGGGAAATGAGTATTTACCTCGTATATTAGAGATATTGAAAAAACATGATGTGAAGGCGACTTTCTTTTTAGAAGGGCGTTGGGTGAAAGAAAATTTACGGTTTGCAAAAATGATTGTCGATGCAAATCAAGAAGTCGGAAACCACTCTTACACACATCCTAATATGAAAACGCTATCGTCTGGTGAAATACGAGATCAGTTACAAAAAACAAATCGAATGATAGAAGCTGCTACGAATCAAAAAGTGAAATGGTTTGCTCCGCCAAGTGGCAGTTTTCGAGATGAAGTAGTAAAAATAGCAGATGATTTTCAAATGGGTACGATTATGTGGACAGTAGATACGATTGATTGGAAACGACCAGAGCCAGACGTACTATTGCAGAGAGTAATGCGAAAAATACATCCAGGTGCTATCGTATTAATGCATCCTACTTCATCTACAGCAGAAGCATTAGACACAATGATTACAAAATTGAAGGAACAAGGATATAAAGTAGGGAATATAACAGAATTATTGGATGAAAAACGTGTAGATTAAATACATTTGCATGACATTCATCCTTAAACTTGTTATCATTAAATAATAGCATTTATTTAGAGAAACTGGCAGTAGGAGGAAAGTTTTTGATTAAAAAATATACGTGTAAAAATGGTGTAAGAATTGTTATGGAGAATATACCAACTGTGAGATCGGTTGCGATTGGTATTTGGATCCATGCAGGATCAAGAAATGAAAATGAAAAAAATAACGGGATTTCTCACTTTTTAGAGCATATGTTCTTTAAAGGGACGGAAACACGTAGCGCACGAGAAATTGCAGAATCATTTGATAGCATTGGTGGGCAAGTGAATGCGTTTACTTCAAAAGAATATACATGTTACTATGCAAAGGTGTTAGATGAGCACGCTAAATATGCTTTAGATGTTTTAGCTGATATGTTCTTTAATTCAACATTTGATGAGGAAGAACTGAAAAAAGAGAAGAATGTCGTATGTGAAGAAATTAAAATGTACGAAGATGCGCCGGATGATATTGTCCATGATATGTTAACGAAAGCGACATATGAAACGCATCCACTTGGATATCCTATTTTAGGAACAGAAGAAACACTTGATACGTTTACAGGTGATACGTTACGTCAATATATAAAAGACCATTACACACCTGAAAATGTAGTTGTATCAATTGCTGGAAATATTGATGAAGCATTTTTACAAACAGTGGAGCAATATTTCGGTAGTTATGAAGGAACGACAAACCGTGAACAAGTACATAGCCCAATTTTCCATTTTAATAAGGTATCACGTAAAAAGGAAACAGAACAAGCTCATTTATGTCTAGGATATAAAGGCTTACAAATGGGACACGAAGATATTTATAACTTAATTGTATTAAATAATATTTTAGGCGGTAGTATGAGTAGCCGTTTATTCCAAGAAGTACGTGAGCAACGTGGGTTAGCCTACTCAGTATTTTCTTACCATTCTTCTTATGAAGATACAGGTATGTTAACACTGTATGGTGGAACAGGTAGCCAACAATTAGATACACTGTATGAAACAATGCAAGAAACGTTAGAGACATTGAAAAATACAGGTATTACAGAAAAAGAGCTTGTAAATAGTAAAGAACAATTAAAAGGAAACTTAATGTTAAGTTTAGAAAGTACGAATAGTCGCATGAGCCGTAATGGTAAAAATGAATTGCTTCTTCGTAAGCATCGTTCACTTGATGAGATTATTGAAAGTGTAAACATTGTAACAAAAGAAAATGTAGACGGGTTAATTCGTAACATGTTTACAGATGAATTCTCTGCAGCGCTTATTAGTCCAGATGGAAAACTTCCAAAAGGAATAAAACTATAATTGCTTTTTATGCTATATTCGAAAATAACCGTATCTCTTTTAAATGAGATACGGTTATTTTTTTTAGCCATACAGAATAGGTACTAAATATAGATAGCTTAAATGAAAAATTCGGTAGGGGGAGAGTGTATGCGATTAAGTGAATTAAGTGGTAAAGAGATTGTAAATTTAGAGAGAGCAGAAAAAATGGGGGTTTTAGGCTATGTGGATTTAGAGATTAATGAGAGAGATGGACAAATACAAACACTTATAATACCTGCTGGAAAATGGGGAGGTTTTAAAAAGGAACCACAAGAAGTAAGAGTAGCGTGGAGGCAAATTAAAAAGGTGGGACATGATATAATCCTTTGCGATATTACAGATCATTCAAATTCGAAATGAATGACGGCCATTTTGGTCGTCTTTTTTTTATCTACATATAAAGCCTTCGCCAAGCGGGATAAATCATATGTGCTTTTTGATTTTCAATCACCTAAAACTCGTACATTACATATGATGTGGAGGAAAAAGAAAAAGTAGGCACTTTTCTTATAAATGACAGAAAAAGAAGGTGAATTAGGGAATGTTGACTGAGATGCATATTGCTGTCATAGGAGGAGATGCAAGACAGCTAGAAGTAATTCGCAAGCTAGTTGAATTGGATGCGAAACTTTCATTGATAGGGTTTGATCAGTTAGATCATGGTTTCACAGGGGCAGCAAAAGAAAGTATACAAAATTTAGATTTCACTTCTGTAGATGCAATTATTTTGCCAGTTGCAGGTACAAATACCAGAGGAGAAGTAGATACTATTTTTTCAAACGAAAAAGTTTCTATAACGAAAGAACAAATTGAAAATACACCAGAACACTTTACTATATATTCAGGTATTGGTACGCCTTACTTGGAAAATCTCGTATCTACTACAAACCGAAAACTTGTCAAGTTATTTGATCGTGATGATGTGGCAATCTACAATTCTATTCCAACTGTAGAAGGTACATTAATGATGGTAATTCAACATACCGACTATACAATTCATGGGTCCAATGTAATGGTTTTAGGATTTGGTAGAACAGGGATGAGTGTTGCCAGAGCATTTCAATCATTAGGAGCCAACGTTAAAGTTGGAGCAAGACGATCTGAACATATTGCACGTATTACAGAAATGATGTTTTCTCCTTTTCATATGCAAGATATTGAGAAAGAAGTAGGAAATATCGATATTGTGATTAACACAATTCCGCATCTCGTTGTAACAGCGAATGTTATCTCAAAAATGCCAGCTCATACGTTAGTAATTGATTTAGCTTCTAAACCAGGAGGTACCGACTTTAGATACGCGGAAAAAAGAGGAGTCAAAGCGTTGTTAGCACCTGGATTGCCAGGTATTGTTGCTCCAAAAACGGCAGGACAAATTTTAGCGAACGTTCTTTCTCAGTTATTAACAGCAGACGCAATCGCAAAGGGGGAGGAAAAGAAATGAATTTGAAGGGGAAACGAATTGGTTTCGGGTTTACAGGTTCACATTGTACGTACGAGGAAGTTATGCCGCATTTAGAGAAGTTAATTGCTGAAGGAGCAGAAGTGCGCCCTGTTGTTTCTTATACTGTTCAATCAACAAATACTAGATTTGGAGAAGGGGCAGAGTGGATTAAGAAGATTGAAGAAATAACAGGCTTTAAGGCAATTAATTCAATCGTTGGAGCAGAGCCACTAGGACCTAAAATTCCATTAGATTGCATGGTGATTGCACCGCTAACAGGAAATTCTATGAGTAAATTTGCGAACGCAATGACCGATTCGCCTGTACTAATGGCGGCAAAAGCGACGCTAAGAAACGGCAAGCCGGTTGTATTGGCGGTTTCGACGAATGATGCGTTGGGATTAAATGGGGTAAATCTCATGCGCCTAATGGCCACAAAAAACATTTACTTTGTCCCATTCGGTCAAGACGCACCAGAGAAAAAACCGAACTCAATGGTAGCTCGCATGGAGCTACTTGAAGATACAGTATTAGAAGCGTTACAAGGGAAGCAATTGCAACCAGTTGTTGTAGAAAAATTCAGATATATGAATTAAAAAACGAAAAAAAACGGACAATTTTTGATGAAACCATCATTCTTACTGTAGAATATGATAAAATTAACGTTATTAAGATTAGAAGGGGTATTGTATACTCCTTCTGATTCTAAGTTATAGAAGGATTGGTATCTAGAAAGGGGCATAGTGATGGAAAAGCAAAAAACTTTTCATGTCGCTGTAGTTGGAGCAACCGGCGCAGTTGGTGAACAAATGTTAAATACTTTAGAGAAACGAGAATTTCCAATTGGGAAGTTAACGTTACTTTCATCTAAACGATCTGCAGGTAAGAAACTTGTATTTAAAGGCGAAGAATTTACAGTTCAAGAGGCAACTCCTGAAAGTTTTGAAGGAGTAGATATCGCATTATTTAGTGCTGGTGGATCTGTATCGAAACAATTAGCGCCAGAAGCAGCAAAACGTGGTGCAATTGTTGTTGATAATACAAGTGCATTCCGTATGACAGAAAACGTGCCACTTGTTGTACCTGAAGTAAATGAAAATGATTTAAAAGAACATAATGGAATTATTGCAAATCCAAACTGTTCTACAATTCAAATGGTAGTAGCTCTTGAGCCAGTTCGTCAGCAATATGGTTTAAAACGAGTAATCGTTTCCACATACCAAGCTGTATCAGGTGCTGGTGCTGCAGCGATTGAAGAACTTCATGAACAATCACAAGCAATCTTAAATGGGGAAGAAGTTAAAGCGAATGTTTTACCTGTATCAGGTGATAAGAAACATTTCCAAATCGCTTTTAATGCGATTCCACAGATTGACAAATTCGAAGATAATGGATTTACATTTGAAGAAATGAAAATGATTAATGAAACGAAAAAAATTATGCATATGCCAGAACTAGAAGTAGCGGCGACATGTGTACGTTTACCGGTCGTATCAGGACATTCTGAGTCTGTTTACATCGAAGTAGAAAAAGAAGGCGTAACAGTAGAAGAATTCAAGAGCTTACTTGCAAATGCGGAAGGTATTGTTCTGCAAGATAATCCAGAAGAGCAGTTATATCCAATGCCAGCTACTGCAGTAGGTAAAAACGAAGTATTCGTTGGAAGAATCCGTAAAGATTTAAATAACGATAAAGGATTCCATCTTTGGGTCGTATCTGATAACTTATTAAAAGGCGCTGCATGGAATTCTGTTCAAATTGCAGAGCGCTTAGTAAAATTACAATTAGTGTAAACGGCTAAGAGAAGGTGCAAAATATGAAAATAATTGTTCAAAAATTTGGTGGCACATCAGTACGTGATGAAAATGGACGTAAGCATGCGCTTCATCATATAAAAAAATCGTTAGCTGCGGGTTATAAAGTAGTTACTGTCGTATCAGCTATGGGCCGTAAAGGCGAACCATATGCAACTGATACGTTATTAAGTCTTGTAAATCAAGAGGAATCTACTATTTCTAAACGTGAGCAAGATTTATTATTATCATGCGGAGAGTTAATCTCTGCAATTGTTTTCTCTAATATGTTGAATGAGAACGGTATAAAAGCAGCGGCATTAAATGGTGCACAAGCTGGTTTTGTAACGAATGATGATTTTACAAATGCGAAAATCGTTGAAATGAACTGTGATCGCGTACATGAAGAGTTAGAAAATGTAGATGTAGTAGTTGTTACGGGATTCCAAGGACAAACGAAAAAAGGGGATACGACAACACTTGGACGCGGAGGTAGTGATACTTCAGCTTCAGCATTAGGTGTTGCGCTTCATGCTGAATATATTGATATCTTCACAGATGTAGAAGGTGTTATGACTGCGGATCCTCGTATTGTAAAAGATGCACGTCATCTTCAAACTGTAACGTACAATGAAATTTGTAACATGGCTTACCAAGGTGCAAAAGTTGTTCATCCACGTGCAGTTGAAATTGCGATGCATGCAAAAGTACCGCTTCGTGTACGTTCTACGTATTCTGATAGTGAAGGTACACTTATTTCAGCATCTGACGGTGCTACAAAAGGCCGTGATGTAGAAGAACGTCCTGTTACAGGTATCGCTCATGTATCAAATGTGACGCAAATTAAAGTGCTTGCAAAAGAAACGGCATATGATTTGCAACAGCATGTGTTTAAAGAAATGGCGAACGAAGGAATAAGTGTCGATTTAATTAACATTTCACCTACTGGTGTAGCTTATACGGTGAGTGATAATGTATCAAGTCGTGCAGTTGAATTATTAAAGAACCTTGGATATGAGCCAATTGTGACAGAGCATTGTGCGAAAGTATCTATCGTTGGAGCTGGAATGGCAGGATACCCAGGGGTTACTGCGAAAATCGTTACAGCTTTAGCTGAAAAAGGTATTCAAATTCTGCAATCGGCAGATAGTCATACAACAATTTGGGTTCTTGTAAAAGAAACCGATTTAGTGGAGGCTGTAAATGCATTACATAGTGCGTTTGAGCTTTCAAAAGAAAAGCAACTGGAACAATAAGGAGTGAGACCATGATAGATTTTGGGACAATTGCAACTGCGATGGTAACGCCGTTTGATAAAAACGGGAATATCGATTTTGCGAAGACAACGAAATTGGTAAATTATTTAATTGATAACGGTACAACAGCAATCGTGGTAGGAGGAACGACAGGTGAATCTCCTACATTAACTTCAGAAGAAAAAGTAGCGTTATATCGCCATGTCGTATCTGTTGTCGATAAAAGGGTGCCCGTAATCGCTGGAACAGGTAGCAATAATACACATGCTTCTGTTGACTTAACTAAAAAGGCAACTGAAGTTGGTGTTGATGCAGTAATGCTAGTAGCGCCGTATTATAACAAACCGAGTCAAGAGGGGATGTATCAGCATTTTAAAACTATTGCTGAAAGCACGCCACTTCCGGTTATGCTATATAACGTTCCAGGACGATCTATTGTACAAATCTCCGTTGATACAGTTGTTCGTTTATCAGAAATAGAAAACATTGTTGCGATTAAAGATGCAGGCGGCGATGTGTTAACAATGACAGAAATCATTGAAAAAACAGCGGACGACTTTGCGGTATACAGCGGTGATGACGGTTTAACGTTACCGGCTATGGTAGTTGGAGCGAAAGGTATCGTTTCTGTAGCATCTCATGTTATTGGAAATGAAATGCAAGAAATGATTGCAGCATTCCAAGCAGGAGAATTTAAGAAGGCGCAAAAGTTACATCAATTACTTGTAAGAGTAACAGATTCATTATTTATGGCGCCAAGCCCAACTCCAGTAAAAACAGCGTTACAAATGGTTGGATTAGATGTAGGTTCTGTACGTTTACCACTTCTTCCATTAACAGAAGAAGAAAGAGTGACGTTACAATCTGTAATGCAATCTATTCCTCGTTAAGAAAAATGACCTAGTGTGAAACTAGGTCGTTTTTTTATTAGCATGACAATGCTTGAATCTGCTTTAAAGTGGAGTTTTTTGTAAAAAAATTTAGGTTCTCCTTTCTCATCTGTATATGCTCCTATAATATCAAAACCACTTTTTATATTATGCCACTTGTTTTTTGTTTTTGTTTGTCAAAGTATTATGTTGTTCTTACATTAATTTGGAGGCAATCCTTTAATTTATGTAGTGGCTGTCATCTTCGCCAAGCTAACTGTGAGATTTAACTTTATTAAATTCGTATTCAATTTTGTTATCTACAACTTTTCCATCATGCTGCAACGGTTATAAGGAAAGTATCTTGTATTATTAGTTTTGCTAAAAAGTAGTTGTTATTAATGAAAATACTTTTGTGTAAGTGTAGTAAACTTTCGGTTAAGTTTTTAGGAGAAATTGTTTCAAATGTGATGTAATTCATGGAAAAGCTTCATTTCATAAGTGTTTTTGTTCAATTCTAGAAGAATAAGTCTAGAAATTCTATAGAATGAAATTAATTTAGAGCATGTAGGGGGATTTCTTCGGAAAATATAGAGCATCAAAGCTAAGTAAGTATGTTGAATACTTTTATTGTAACTCCTTCCTTTTCCTTTTTCTTTCTCACGATTTAACTTGTGTTCTATTTCTTGTATCAGGTATAATATGGCTAAGTAGCTTAGTACGGGTATGCTTAGCAAAATTGGAAAAAAATTATAATTTAATTAATTTTTCATATCATATCGAATAAGATATTTGATTTATATAATGAAAGAGAGGTGAAACCTGGTTTAAAAAATAAACAAGGACATGATATCGCATAACGGTAAGGACATTCGTCTTGGACGGTGAATATATGGTGGTTGTAGAGTTTCCCCTGGTGTCTCTACAATTTTAGTGAAATCAGTGTTTGCAAGATTTTTAAACCAGGCAACAACATGAAGAGAAAAGAGAATGAGTCTGTTAAAGTATTTGCTCTTGGTGGAGTAGGTGAAATCGGGAAAAACATGTACTGTGTTGAAATTGATTCTGAAATCTTTATTGTAGATGCAGGATTAATGTTCCCAGGAGATGAAATGTTTGGAATTGATATCGTTATTCCTGATATTACATACTTAGTGGAAAATCAAGAGCGAGTAAAAGGTTTATTTATTACTCACGGTCATGAAGATCATATTGGTGGAATTGTTTACGTACTTCGTAAATTATCTATTCCAGTGTATGCAACGAAATTAACGGTAGGACTTATACAAGAAAAACTTGGCGAAGCGGGTATGTTAGGCCGTGTAGACTTAAAAACAATCGACTCAAATTCAACAGTAGAGTTTAATACTACAACAGTGTCATTCTTTGGAACGACACATAGTATTCCGGATTCTGTTGGTGTTTGTTTCCATACATCAAAAGGTGCTGTCGTATATACGGGAGACTTTAAATTCGATCAAACTCCAATTGGAAATAGTGGAGCAGACCTTGGAAAGATGGCACAAATCGGAAATGAAGGCGTACTTTGCTTATTATCTGATAGTACAAATGCTGAGCGTCCAGGCTATACAGGTTCGGAAAAAGAAGTTGGGGTAGAAATTTCTAAAGTATTCTACGGCGCAGAAGGTCGTATTATCGTTGCTTCATTTGCATCGAATGTACACCGTATTCAACAAGTGTTTGATGCAGCTGCTGAAACGGGAAGAAAAGTAGCAGTAGTGGGACGTAGTATGGTGAAAGTAGTAGACATTGCTAGACGTCTTGGTTATTTAGATGTTCCAGAAGGTATGGTTATTTCACTGCAAGAAGTAGATAATTTCCCAGAGAAAAAGGTAGCTATTTTAACGACAGGTAGTCAAGGTGAGCCGATGGCAGCCCTTTCTAGAATGGCGAAGCAAGCACATAAACAAATTTCAATTCGTAAAGGTGATACTGTTATTATTGCGGCTTCTCCAATTCCAGGTAATGAAATTTCTGTATCAAAAATTATTGACTTATTATTTAGAGCTGGTGCAGAAGTTGTTTATTATGGTGAGAGAAAAGTCCACGTTTCAGGTCACGGTAGCCAAGAAGAATTAAAACTAATGTTAAATTTAATGAAACCGAAATATTTTGTACCCGTACATGGTGAGTTCCGTATGCAAAAAGCACATGCATATTTAGCTGAAGATGTAGGTATTGCAACAGAAAATATCTTTATCGTAGAAAAAGGCGATGTAATTGCTTTTGGTGACGATGAAGCAAACTTAGTTGGTAAAGTACAAGCTGGTAATGTTTTAATTGATGGACTAGGTGTAGGTGACGTTGGAAATATCGTTCTTCGAGATAGAAAGATGTTGTCTCAAGACGGAATTTTAGTAGTTGTTGTAACACTTGGTAAAGATGAAAAGAAAATAATCTCTGGTCCAGAAATCATTTCACGTGGCTTTGTATATGTTCGTGAATCAGAAGCGTTAATTGACCGATCTACAGAGATTGTACGTATGATTGTTGAGCAATCAATTAAAGAGTATTCGATTGAATGGTCTATGTTAAAACAAAATATCCGTGAGTTATTAGGGCAGTTCTTGTACGAAGAGACAAAGAGAAAACCTATGATCTTACCGATTATTATGGAAGTGTAAAAAAGATCACCTTTACGGGTGATCTTTTTTCTTTTCTAACTCCATCGAATGAAATTTATAACTTAAGAAATAATAGTTATATACGAGTGAAAGGGGATGCGATATGACAGAACGTGATCGTTATACAAATGAGGAGAAAGAAGCTGAGCCAAAAGAAACCGGGAAAGAAGCTTCGATAGTAGAGAAAATTCAACAACTTGGACAAACAAATGTACCACAAATGAATGAATCGCGTATTCATTGTTTAACAATCGTTGGGCAAGTGGAAGGTCATATTCAGTTGCCTCCTCAAAACAAAACAACAAAATATGAGCATATCATTCCGCAAATTGTCGCGATTGAACAAGATCCGAAAATTGAAGGTTTGCTTTTAATATTAAACACAGTTGGAGGTGACGTTGAAGCGGGACTAGCGATTTCAGAGATGGTAGCTTCGCTTTCAAAGCCGACGGTATCTCTTGTTTTGGGCGGGGGACATTCCATTGGTGTACCAATTGCTGTCTCTACTGATTATTCATTTATTGCGGAAACTGCGACGATGACAATTCATCCAATTCGTTTAACGGGTCTTGTCATAGGTGTGCCACAAACATTTGAGTATTTGGATAAAATGCAAGAAAGAGTCAGTCGATTTGTGACGAAGCATTCGAAAGTAACGGAAGATCGTTTTAAAGAGCTTATGTTTGCGAAAGGGAATTTGACGCGAGATATTGGGACGAATGTAATTGGTGGAGATGCGGTGAAGTATGGTCTTATAGATGATGTCGGTGGTATTGGTAGTGCACTTCGAAAATTAAACGAATTAATTGATGAACGCACGGACAATAGTGCAGAAGGGACAATGTTACAATGATTTTATATACAATTATGCCAGAACAACTTGTATATCCGGCCGATTATTCACAATGCGAAAGCCAAAAAATTGTGAATATAAATGGCGTGGAATTAATGGTTTCTGAGGAAAATAATCAATGTTATTCTATTGTACGTGTGTTAAGTACAAACCCGTTTGACTACTTAGATTATGAGCCTGGACAGAAAATAACCTTTTAGCAAAAAGAAGGATTTTGTTTAGAAGCTATGGTATAATATAAAAAACAAGACGGTTGAGCAGCCATGAGTAGGCTGCTTTCTTCTGTTTATTTAACATTTTACAAGAAGTGTAAAAATAGAAGATATAAAGACCTGAAAAAATAGAGAAAACAGACATGTAAGTAGGGCTTTTAAAAGAAAGTTTTTCTTATATGTAGAACGTGAGGTGAAGAAATGGCAAAACAAAAGCAAAGAGGGACGAAGGCAAAGGCAAGACGTACGATAAAGCCAACTTTGTATTATGAAATCGTCGGTTTAACTCTTTTTGCACTTTCAATCATTACGATTTTACAGCTAGGTGTTGTAGGAAAATCGTTTGTGTTGTTTTTTCGCTTCTTCTTTGGTGAGTGGTACATAATTGGTGTGTTAGGTGTGATAGCTTTATCTGTTTCGTTTGTTATAAAACGTGGATGGCCAAACCTTTTAAATAAACGGTTAATCGGAGTTTATTTAATTGTATTGGCGATATTAATGTTTAGTCATATTACATTATTTAACCTTCTTACGAAAGATGGAGCAGTGCAAAATACTTCTGTCATTGTGAGTACGAAAGATAACTTCTTTCTTGAAATGAAAAAGGGGCCAGATAGCGTTCATTTAGGCGGTGGTATGTTTGGTGCACTTATGTTTGCAACATGTTACTTCTTATTTGATGAAGTAGGAGCCTATATCATTGGAATTATTTTAGTTATTCTTGGAATACTCTGTATAACAAATAAACATATTGGAGAAGTGTTAGCTCCGGTTGGTAGAATTCTTAGAAGTCAATTTGAAGTGATGCAAGGGGATTATAAAGATTGGAGATCCAAAAGAACCGCTGAACAAACAGAAAAGAAAAAAACAACAAGAAGTACAAGGCGTGAACGTGCTGTAGAGCGAGAAGACGCTATTGAACCAGTAGAGGAGATAGAAATTGGTCCGCCAATTATTTCGAACTTTACTGAGAACTATCCAGTGAGTGAAGAGACGGAAGAGCGTATAGAAGAAAATGAAAATGACTTAATTACTTCGCCGTTTATTGAAGAGGCAGCTCCGTCTACGCCAGTAGAGCAACCGCAAAAGAAACGTGGAGGAAAAATCGTTGAATCACTCGAGAGTGAAACGCAAGCACCTCCTATGCAATTTTCAAATGTGGAAAATAAAGACTATAAGCTTCCTTCTCTTGAGATATTGAAATTCCCAAAAAATAAACAAGTAACAAATGAAAATGCGGAGATTTATGAAAATGCTCGTAAATTAGAACGGACATTCCAAAGTTTTGGTGTGAAAGCGAAAGTAACCAAAGTGCATAGAGGTCCGGCAGTTACGAAGTATGAAGTGTATCCAGATATGGGAGTGAAGGTAAGTAAAATTGTTAGTTTAAGTGATGATTTAGCGCTTGCATTGGCGGCAAAAGATATTCGTATTGAAGCACCTATTCCCGGGAAATCAGCTGTAGGGATTGAGGTTCCAAATTCGGAAGTTTCGATGGTAACGCTTAGAGAAGTTCTCGATTCAAAGGCTAATAATCATCCGGAAGAGAAGCTATTAATTGGTCTTGGACGAGATATTACAGGTGAAGCTGTATTGGCTCGTTTAAATAAAATGCCCCATTTACTAGTAGCTGGTGCAACTGGTAGTGGGAAAAGTGTATGTATTAACGGTATTATTGTTAGTATTTTAATGCGTGCAAAACCACATGAAGTAAAACTAATGATGATCGATCCGAAAATGGTAGAGTTAAATGTATATAACGGTGTTCCGCACTTATTAACGCCAGTTGTAACTGATCCAAAAAAGGCATCACAAGCTTTGAAAAAAGTTGTGAGTGAGATGGAGCGTCGTTATGAATTATTTGCTCATAGCGGCACACGTAACATTGAAGGATATAATGATTATATTAAAGAACACAATAGTCAATCAGAGGCAAAACAACCTGAATTACCGTATATTGTAGTAATTGTGGACGAGTTAGCGGACTTAATGATGGTTGCTTCTTCAGATGTAGAGGATGCGATTATGCGATTAGCGCAAATGGCTCGTGCTGCTGGTATTCATTTAATTATAGCGACGCAACGTCCGTCAGTTGATGTTATTACGGGTGTTATTAAAGCAAATATTCCATCGCGTATTGCATTCGCTGTATCTTCGCAAACGGATTCCCGTACAATTCTTGACGGTGGTGGCGCGGAGAAATTACTAGGTCGAGGAGATATGCTGTTTATACCTATTGGTGCATCAAAGCCGGTACGTGTACAAGGGGCATTTTTATCAGATGATGAAGTTGAAAGAGTTGTAGAATATGTTATTGGACAGCAAAAAGCACAGTATCAAGAAGATATGATTCCGCAAGATGTTCCTGATACAAAGCGGGAAGTAGAAGATGAATTATATGATGAAGCAGTTCAGCTTGTAGTGGAAATGCAAACGGCATCGGTTTCTATGCTGCAACGTAGGTTTAGAGTAGGTTATACGCGAGCTGCTCGTTTAATTGATGCAATGGAAATGAACGGTGTAGTGGGTCCTTATGAAGGTAGTAAACCGAGAGAAGTGCTCATTAATGATGTACAAGAAAAAAGTTCTTAAAAAAAAGCCTAATTGTTTTTACAATTAGGCTTTTTTATATGCTGTTTTTGTTATATACTATAGTCAGCAATAAAGAAAGGGCTTACATTTTGGTAGTATCTTTAGAATACGAATACTATGAGTATGATTTTTATAAATGTTCGATATTCGATGTAGAAAAATGTTAGATTTTGTTGACACGTATGGGAGCAAGTGGTAAGATTACTTCGAAAAGAATCACTGCCTCATATAATCTTGGAGATAAGGTCCATAAGTTTCTACCTGGCAACCATGAATTGCTGGACTATGAGGGGAAAAGTGTGTAACAAAGGATGTAAAGGATCTTTGTGCCGAACTTTTTCTCGATATGAGGAATGTTTATGGTGCAAAGTTTTTTTTATAGAGTAAAGAGTGAAAATTTATTCTTGAAAAATTATTAATATTTATTCGACAATTATGCTTATTTTTAGTATTTAGTAATTTTCTATGTTGTAAGTTGAAAAAAGAGAAAAGAAGTCTTACATCAGAGGTCGAATAATTGAAATGCGGGGGAGTCCTATGTCAGTAAAATCCGATAGTCGTCACCTATACTTACGGGTGATAGATCACATCAAAGAAAAAATTAAAGATGGAGCTTACAAAGAAAGACAAAAGTTACCATCAGAGTTTGATTTAGCGAAAGAGCTTGGTGTAAGTAGAGCAACTTTAAGGGAAGCACTGCGTATTTTAGAGGAAGAAAATGTTGTCATTCGTAGACACGGTGTGGGGACATTTGTAAATGCGAAACCGTTGTTTTCTTCTGGAATTGAGCAACTTTCTAGTATTACAGATATGATTTCTAGTGTGGGGAAAACACCGGGAACAATCTTTTTATCATCATCTACAACAACTTTAACAGAAGAAGAAAAAGAGAAATTTAATTGTGAAGATGGATTTAATGCAGTAATGATTGAGCGTGTGCGTACAGCAGATGGAGAACCAGTTGTATATTGCGTTGATAAACTGGCAAAAGAGATTTTACCAGATTTAGCTGGATACAATGAGGAATCGTTGCTTACCGTTATACATAATAATACGCACAAACGTATTACGTACGCGGTTGCTCACATTGAGCCAATAGGTTATCATCCGAAAATTTCACCAATTTTAGAATGTGAACCTGAAACGGCGCTGCTAGTTTTAAAGCAAATGCATTATGATCAAAATGATGAACCAATCTTGTATTCTATCAATTACTTTAGAGCTGATAAGTTTAGCTTCCACGTATTAAGAAAGCGTATGTAGGCAAGTTCCATTTTAGGGAGGTGACAGCAAGAAGTTAGGGACGGCAGCGTAAGAATAAAGAGATATATATATTATTTTAGGAGGGGTTTCTAGTATGAAGAAAAAAACAGGTCTATTACTATCGTTAACGTTAGCAGCAAGTACAATTTTAGGTGCATGTGGTAATTCGGATAAGGAGAGCAGTGACAAGAAAGACACGAAAGACAATAAAGACTTCAAGGTTGGTTTGGTAACAGACGTTGGGGGCGTTGATGATAAGTCATTTAACCAATCTTCTTGGGAAGGGTTACAAAAGTTTGGTAAAGAGAATGACTTAAAAGAAAAGACAAATTATCGTTATCTTCAGTCTGAAAAAGAAGCTGATTATATTCCAAATTTAAAAAAATTCTCAAAAGATAAATATGATTTAACTTTCGGAATTGGTTATAAATTAGAGGGTGCAATTAAAGAAGTAGCAAAAGAATCTCCAAAACAACAATTTGCAATCGTTGATACTGTAGTAGAGGCACCAAATGTAACGAGTATTACATTTAAAGATCATGAAGGATCATTCCTTGTAGGTGCGGTGGCAGCTATGTCAACAAAAACGAATAAAGTAGGATTTGTTGGTGGAATGAAGAGTGATTTAATTAGTAAATTTGAAAATGGATTTAAAGCTGGTGCAAAAGCAGTAAATCCAAACATTGAAATCGTATCTGAATATGCAGAAGCATTCGATAAACCTGAAAAAGGTACAGTTCTTGCGTCAGCAATGTACGGTCAAGGTGTAGATGTAATTTATCATGCTGCTGGTGGTACAGGTAATGGTGTGTTCACTGAAGCGAAAAACCGTAAGAAAAAAGGTGAAAATGTTTGGGTAATCGGTGTTGACCGTGACCAGCATCAAGAAGGTATGCCTGAAAACGTAACATTAACTTCAATGGTAAAACGCGTTGATATCGCTGTAGAAAAAGTAGCACAAGAAGCAAAAGATGGTAAATTAGAAGGCGGTAAAGTAGAAGCGTTTGGTTTAAAAGATGACGGTGTTGGTATTGCAAAAACAACTGACAACGTGAAAAAAGTTAATCCAGAAATTTTAACAAAAGTAGAAGAGTTTGAAAAGAAAATTACAGATGGTGAAATTAAAGTGCCAGCGACAGATAAAGAGTATAAAGAATATGAAGCTTCTCTAAAAAAATAATAGAGAAATAGCAAAGGTTAGTTCATAGAACTAACCTTTGTATGTATAAAACTTCCAAATTGCTTAATAAGTTAATAGTGTAATAGGGGAATGTTCCCTGTTAAAAGGAGGAACACAATGGAATACGTAATTGAGATGAATAACATTACGAAAGTATTCCCAGGCATTGTAGCGAATGATGATATTACGCTGCAAGTAAAGCAGGGAGAAATACATGCTTTACTTGGAGAAAATGGTGCAGGGAAATCCACATTGATGAATGTACTATTTGGTTTGTACCAACCAGAACAAGGTGAAATTAAAATTAAAGGAAAAACTGTAAAAATTACAAATCCGAATATAGCAAATGACCTAGGTATTGGAATGGTCCATCAACACTTTATGCTTGTTCATAATTTTACAGTTACAGAGAATATTATTCTCGGAAATGAACCGAAGAAAAAAGGGAAAATTGCTATCGAAGATGCTGCGAAAGAGATTCAAAAACTGTCTGAACAATACGGTTTATCTGTGGATCCATATGCAAAAATACAAGATATTTCTGTAGGTATGCAGCAACGTGTTGAAATTTTGAAAACATTGTATCGCGGGGCGGGAATTTTAATATTTGATGAACCGACTGCAGTGTTAACTCCTCAAGAAATTCATGAGTTGATTCAAATTATGAAAAAGCTTGTGCAAGAAGGAAAATCTATCATTCTTATTACACATAAGTTAAAAGAAATTATGGAAGTTTGCGATCGTTGTACAATTATTCGCAAAGGAAAAGGGATTGGAACCGTTGACGTTGTAAATACGGATGAACATAAACTTGCAGAATTAATGGTCGGACGTCAAGTGAATTTTAAAACAGAGAAAATAGACGCGAAACCAAAAGAAGAGGTACTTTCAATTGCAAACCTTATTGTTCACGATGCGCGTCAACTACCTGCTGTAAAAGGCCTTGACTTAACTGTTCGTGCGGGGGAGATTGTTGGTATTGCAGGGATTGATGGAAATGGACAAAGTGAATTAATAGAAGCAATTACTGGTTTACGAAAAGTTGAGTCAGGTTCTATTGCAATTAGAGGGAAAGAAATAACGAATTGGCCTGTTAGAAGAATAACAGAAGAAGGAATTGGTCATATTCCAGAAGATCGTCATAAACACGGACTCGTTCTTGATTTTTCTGTTAGAGATAATATAGTTCTGCAAACGTACTATAAAAATCCGTTTTCAAAGAAAGGGATTTTAAATTTTAGCAAAATTACAGAAAAAGCAAAGGCGCTTATTGAGCAGTTTGATGTACGTACGCCAAGTGAGCAAACGTTAGCGCGTGCTCTATCTGGAGGAAACCAGCAAAAAGCAATTATTGCACGTGAAGTAGACCGTGATCCAGATTTGTTAATTGCAGCGCAACCAACACGTGGCTTAGATGTAGGCGCAATTGAATTTATTCATAAGAGATTAATAGAGCAAAGGGATAAAGGAAAAGGTGTATTACTTTTATCACTAGAGTTAGAGGAAATCTTAAATGTTAGCGATCGAATTGCTGTTATTTATGAAGGGAAAATTGTAGCAATTGTTGATGCGAAAGAAACGAATGAACAACAGCTTGGATTGTTAATGGCTGGAGGAACAAAGAAGGAGCAGGTGGGTACAAATGGCTAAAAAACTTTTAACAGAACGAACGATAAATATTTTAGTCCCAGTACTATCCGTTATTTTCGGTCTACTTGTAGGAGCAATTGTAATGCTAGTTAGTGGCTATGACCCAATTGTTGGTTATAGTGCACTTTGGACAGGGATGTTCGGCAGCGCAAGTGCGATTGGTGAGACGCTTCGTACAATGATACCGCTTATTCTTGCTGGATTATCAGTGGCGTTTGCATTTCGTACAGGTTTATTTAATATCGGGGTAGAGGGTCAATTGTTAGTTGGTTGGCTTGCAGCGGTTTGGTTCGGTTATGCAGTCTCACTACCAGCTTTCCTTCATATTCCATTATCTATTTTATTCGCAGCATTGGTAGGCGGGATTTGGGGTTTCATCCCTGGATATTTAAAGGGAAAGTTTCAAGTTAATGAAGTTATTGTAACAATTATGATGAACTATATCGCGTTATATGTAACATATGACATTATTAAGCGTTTCTTACACGAGGGTAATGATAAAACGTACGATATTAAAGAGAGTGCGTCATTATCTTCAGATTGGCTTGCTTCCATTACCGATGGTTCACGCCTTCACTGGGGAATTGTTGTGGCCATTTTAGTAGCTATCTTAATGTGGTTCTTATTAGATCGAACAACTTTAGGTTACGAATTAAAGTCAGTAGGATTTAATCAACATGCTTCTCAATATGCAGGTATGAAAGTTTCTCGTAATGTAGTAATCTCCATGACAATTGCTGGTGCATTTGCAGGGATAGGTGGAGCAATGGAAGGACTAGGAACATTCCAAAGCATGACAGCGATGTCTTCGTTTACAGGAGTAGGATTTGACGGGATTGCCGTAGCGCTCCTTGGAGGAAATAACCCGTTTGGTATTATTCTTTCAGCATTATTATTTGGTGGTTTGAAAAGTGCTTCCCCTCAAATGAACTTTGAGGCAGATGTACCATCAGAGCTTATTAACGTAATTATTGCGTGCATCATCTTCTTTGTTGCATGTAGTTATGTGCTAAGATGGGCGCTTACACGCATGAGCAAGGAGGGGAAATAAATGAGCTTTTTAGATATATTAGCCATTCTTGTGACGGGTACGTTATATACATCAGCACCTATAATTTTCACAGCACTAGGTGGTGTATTTAGTGAACGATCGGGTGTTGTAAATATCGGATTAGAAGGACTAATGATATTTGGTGCATTTATTGGAGTTGTTACAAACTTATTAATGGGCGATACTTGGGGAACGATGACTCCGTGGATTGCATTATTATTTGCGGCAATTGGTAGTGGATTATTCGCATTACTTCATGCGGTAGCATCTATTACATTCCGAGCTGATCAAGTTGTAAGTGGTGTAGCGATTAACTTCTTATCTCTTGGTTTAACAGTATTTGCAATTAAGAAGATTTTTGATAAAGGACAGACTGACTTTATTCAATATCGTATTGAAAAGATTGACATTCCAGGCCTTTCGGATATTCCGGTTATAGGGGAAATATTCTTCTCAAACGTACCAATAACGTCGTATATTGCCATTATTTTAGCGTTCGTTGTTTGGTATGTTATTTATAAAACGCCGTTCGGGCTTCGTCTACGTGCTGTTGGTGAACACCCAATGGCAGCGGATACGATGGGGATTAATGTATATAAAATGCGTTATATTGCAGTTTGTATATCAGGGGTGTTTGCTGGAATTGGTGGGGCGATTTTTGCAATGTCAATTTCTAATAACTTTTCAGGAGCAACTATTACAGGACAAGGTTTCTTAGCTTTAGCTGCTATGATTTTTGGAAAGTGGAATCCACTAGGTGCATTAGGTGCAGCGCTATTCTTTGGTTTTGCACAATCATTAAGCGTAACAGGTGGCACAATTCCTGTATTAGATCAAATTCCAAGTGTTTTATTAACGATATTACCATATGTATTCACAATATTAGCACTTGTTGGCTTTGTTGGTCGTTCGGAAGCGCCGAAAGCGTTAGGAACGCCTTATGAAAAAGGAAAACGATGAGTATTTAGAAAGTATAAGAAAAGCTCGCACATTAGTGCGGGCTTTTTTACATAGAATATATGTAATACGGAGTTTTACGATGTTCCTTACATATTAAAGTTTTTAGAAAGAGTCGTTTGTAAGCATAATAAGGAAGAAAAGTTGATTTTTTATTTCTAAAAACTGTATATTGAAGAGGAATATTCCTATATACGTAAAGGAGGGCTATAAATGAAACTAATGGAACAACAACTACATGAGTTAGGTGGTTTGCGCGTACATATTATTCCGACTGATAAATATAAAACGAATACGTTTGTATTTCGTTTTAAAGCGCCTTTAAATGAGGAGACGGTGACAGAGCGTGCCCTATTGCCATACGTATTGCAAAGTGCGACAGAAAAATTGCCTTCTGTGATTCGTCTTCGTCAATATTTAGAAGAATTATACGGGTCTTCTTTAGCGGTGGATGTAAGTAAAAAAGGAGAAGACCATATCATCTCCATTTATGTAGACATTGCAAATGAAGTATATTTACATGATGCACCACCGTTATTTGAAAAAGCGCTTTCTATGTTATCAGATATTGTTTTGCACCCGGCAACGGAGGGGAACGGTTTTCTACCTTCTATTGTGGAAAGTGAAAAAAGAGCACTCTTACAGCGAATTGAAGCTACTTATGATGATAAAATGCGTTATGCAAATGAACGTTTAATTGAAGAAATGTGTAAAGTAGAACCATACCGCTTAAGTGCAAATGGAAAAAAAGAAAGTGTTTCTTCTATTACAAATGAAAGTCTGCATCAATATTATCAAAAAGTGTTAGCGGAAGATGAAATGGATCTTTATATTATTGGCGATATTTCAGAAAACGCAGTCGATCTTGTAAGTAAGTATTTTTCTATCTCACCGCGTCCTGTGAAAGAGAGAAATGTACTTCTTCATAAGCGAAATAATGAAGAAAAAGAAGTTGTTGAAAAACAAGAATTAAAACAAAGTAAATTACACATTGGTTATCGTACGTTTGTCACGTATAAAGATGAAGATTATTTTGCACTGCAATTGTTCAATGGATTGTTTGGAGGGTTTTCTCACTCGAAGTTATTCGTAAATGTTCGTGAAAAGAATAGTTTAGCGTACTATGCAGCATCACGCTTTGAAAGTCATAAAGGCTTATTGTTTGTTATGTCAGGAATCGAAGCGAAAAATTATGAAAAAGCAGTTGAGATTATTAAAGAACAAATGTTGGCGATGCAAAACGGAGATTTTTCTGAAGAAGAGATGCATCAAACGAAAAGTGTCATTCAAAATCAAATTTTAGAGGCGATTGATACACCACGTGGATTTGTGGAAATGCTGTATCATGGCATTATTTCAGATCGTACGCGTCCAGTTGAAGAATGGCTTACTGGTATTGAAAGTGTGACGAAAGAAGAAATTGTGAAAATTGCTAAAAATATTGAACTAGATACAATTTACTTTTTACATGGAACGGAGGGAGAATAAATGGAGAAAATAGTTTATGAGCAATTAAAAGAGACGCTCTATTATGAAAAACTTCCTAATGGATTAGATGTATACGTTTTACCGAAGCAAGGGTTTAATAAAACATTTGCGACGTTTACGACGAAATATGGTTCTATGGATAATACATTTGTACCATTAGGTAAAGAAGAAATGATTCGTGTGCCTGATGGAATTGCTCATTTTCTTGAGCATAAATTGTTTGAAAAAGAAGATCATGATGCTTTCCAATTGTTTAGTAAACAAGGGGCATCGGCAAATGCTTTTACATCTTTCACACGAACAGCTTACCTTTTTTCATGTACATCAAATGTAGAACAAAATTTAAATACATTGTTAAACTTCGTACAAGAGCCTTACTTCTCTGAAAAAACCGTTGAAAAAGAGAAAGGGATTATCGGACAGGAAATTCAAATGTATCAAGATAATCCAGATTGGCGTTTATACTTTGGGTTAATTGATAGTTTGTTTGTAAAGCACCCAATTAAAATTGATATTGCAGGAACAATCGAGTCTATTAGTAAAATTACGAAAGACTTATTATATGAATGTTATGAAACATTTTATCATCCAAGTAATATGTTATTATTTGTTGTTGGTGCAATTGATCCAGAGAAAACAATGGATTTAATACGTGAAAATCAAGCGAAAAAAGATTATAAAAACCAACCAGAAATTGTACGTTCATTTGAAGAAGAACCAGATGAGGTAAATGAAAAGAAAAAAATTATTTCAATGCCTGTACAAACACCGAAATGTTTAGTAGGTATTAAAGCGACAAATTTAAAAGAAAAAGGGAAAGCTCTTTTAAAGCAAGAAATTGCGCTTACTTTACTTTTAGATTATTTATTTGGAAAAAGTTCCGTTCATTACGAATCTTTATATAATGAAGGGCTTATTGATGATTCGTTCTCGTATGACTATACGGAAGAAAATAACTTCGGTTTTGCGATGGTTGGCGGCGATACGAAGCAACCAGATGAATTGGCAGAACGTTTGAAAGGTATTTTATTAAAAACAAATTATGATCAATTAGATGAAGCAGCATTAGAGCGAGTGAAGAAAAAGAAAATTGGTGGTTTTTTACGCTCGTTGAATTCACCAGAATATATTGCAAATCAGTTTACACGATATGCGTTTAATGAATCTAGCCTATTCGATGCATTGACTGTATTAGAAGGGCTAACCGTTCAAGACTTACAGGAAGTAGCAAAAATATTATTATCAGAAGAACAAATGAGCGTTTGTCAGGTTTTACCGAAAAAATAAAATTTTAAAGATACCCTCATCTTATTATTGAAAAATTGTAAGATGAGGGTATTATTTAGTTGTGTGAAAATTGAACTTGTAGAGATAAGAGAGGGAATTTATGGAAAAGTATGCGTTAGTAACTGGAGGGAGCGGAGGGATTGGCTCTGCTATTTCGAAACAATTAATTCAAGATGGATATACAGTTTATGTTCATTACAATAACAGTGAAGAGAAGGTAATTGAGTTACAGAAGGAATGGGATGGAGTAATCCCTGTTAAAGCTAATTTAGCTTCTAGTGATGGGGCCGAGCAATTGTGGAAACAAATTGAACATCCTATTGATGTAATTGTATACGCAGCTGGGAAGAGTATCTTTGGACTAGTAACAGATGTAACAAACGACGAATTGGATTATATGGTAGAACTTCAAGTGAAGAATGTATATAAACTGCTTTCAATGGCACTTCCACCTATGATTGGGAGGAGAAGTGGTAATATTGTAATTGTTTCGTCTATATGGGGGCAAATAGGTGCTTCTTGTGAAGTACTATATTCAATGGTAAAGGGAGCACAAAACTCTTATGTAAAAGCTTTAGCGAAAGAGGTTTCTTTAAGTGGAATACGTGTGAATGCAGTAGCGCCAGGGGCAATTGAAACTGAAATGTTAAGTGTCTTTTCTGAAGAAGAAAAAATTGGAATTGCTGAAGATATTCCATTAGGTAGAATAGGACTACCGGAAGAGGTAGCAAAAACAGTCTCCTTCCTTGTTTCACCAGGAGCTTCTTATATTACCGGGCAAATTATTGGAGTCAATGGCGGTTGGCATTGCTAAAAATATTTACATAAAAAAACAAGAAATTGTACAAAGTAAGTATGATTCTATTACTCAATAGTGAGGTGCTTAAACATGTCAGTGTTAGATAATTTTGATCAGTGGAAGAGCTTTTTAGGAGAACGTTTAGAACAAGCGGGAGGAAAAGGGCTTGATGGTGGTGCCGTATCAGATATGGCATTTCGTGTTGGTGATTATTTAGCAAATGAAGTAGAAGCGCGCAATGATCAAGAAAAATTATTGTCTGAGCTTTGGAAAGTTGCTGATGAACAAGAGCAACATACAATCGCAAATTTAATGGTGAAGTTTGTACAACATAAGTAAAAATAGAGAGGAGATTCTCCTCTCTATTTTTTTTGTATAATAATTACACAGGATAGATTATACATTTAGCTTCCCTATTAAGGTGAAATCATATAATATAGTACGTAGGTGTAAAGTAAGCAAGGGGAGTGATCTTGGATGATTGAATGGTATTTTGAATATGAAATACATAAAAACCGACCTGGCTTGCTTGGTGACGTTTCTTCGTTAATCGGTATGCTCGGCATTAATATTGTCACAATTAATGGTGTAGATAATGCACGACGTGGGCTACTTCTTATGTGTGATAATCAAGAGCAAATCTCTAGACTTGAATCAATTTTAAATACGATGGATAACATAACGGTAACGAAATATCGTCCGCCAAAGTTAAGAGATAAGCTAGCGGTTAGACATGGCAGGTACATCCAACGAGATGCAGATGATAAGAAAACATTTCGATTTGTGCGTGATGAATTAGGATTACTGGTAGATTTTATGGCGGAAATAATGAAAAAAGAAGGTCATAAACTAATTGGGATACGAGGAATGCCTCGTGTTGGAAAAACAGAATCTATTGTTGCCGCAAGTGTGTGTGCAAATAAGAAATGGTTATTCGTATCATCTACTCTTATTAAGCAAACTGTTCGTAGCCAATTGATTGAAGATGAGTATAGCGACGATAATATTTTCATCCTAGATGGAATTGTGTCAACAAAGCGTGCGAATGAAAGACATTGGCAACTTGTTCGTGAAATTATGAGACTGCCTGCAACGAAAGTTGTGGAACATCCTGATGTGTTTGTGAGTCAGTCAGAATACACATTGGATGATTTTGATTATATTATCGAATTGCGTAACGATTATGATGAAGAAATTCAATATAATTTAGTAGATGAAATTGAGCAAGGTACGCAAAATAATTTCTCTATGTTTGACTTTTAAAGAAATATTGAGGTGTTAGTAGTGACAGAATTAGGACAAAAGCTGAAAGAAGTAAGAGAAGCGAAAGGCTTGTCTATTGATCAGCTGCATGAGATTACAAAAATTCAAAAACGCCATTTAATAGCGATTGAAGAAGGCAATTATGATGTATTGCCAGGAGCTTTTTATGCGCGTGCGTTCATTAAACAATACGCAGATGCGATTGGATTAAATGGAGAAGAACTGCTTGTAGAATATCAGAGTACGATACCACAATCTGAAAAACGTGAAGTCCCACAAGTATCAACTGGACAAAAAACACAAGAAACAATGCAAAAATCTTCATCATGGCCAATTGCAGATCATATGCCGAAAATGTTGATTGCGTTGTTAGTAATCGCATTTGGAGTGGTAGTTTGGTTTGTTTTTCAAGCATTAACTGGAAAAGATGAGGAGAAAGTTCCGAGTGCTCAAAGTGAGAAAATTGAAGTTAAAAAAGCGGAAAACTCTCCACTAGATACGAAGAAAGAAGAAGCGAAAGCGGAAGAGCCTAAAAAAGAGGAACCAAAGAAAGAAGAGCCAAAGAAAGAAGAACCTACACAACCAACTGGACAACAAGAAGTGAAAGTGGTTGGAACGAGTGGTAAGGTATCTACTTTGGAAATTCATAATAATAAAACATTAGAACTGGAAATTACAGCGAAGGGTACAAGCTATGTAGATGTTAAAGATGATGCGGGTAACGAAGTTCTAAACACTACAGTGCAAAGTGGTCAAACAGAAAAACGTGATTTATCAACAGTAAAAGAAGTGCGACTTAATATTGGAAATGCAATGAATGTTGAAGTTAAATTGAATGGCCAAGTGGTCGCTTACCCATTGGATCCAGAAAAAGAACTTCACCAAAGATTGGTGATAAAAAACCAAGGGATAGGGCAACCTGCACAATAACAGTCATCGCTTCGATGACTTTTTTCAATGAACAAATGTTTTTGATATGATGGAGGAATAGCTGTGAATTTACCAAATAAAATTACAATATCTAGAATCTTCTTAATTCCAATTTTTATGGTAATTATGTTAGCGCCCTTTAATTGGGGCTCATATAGAATTGGTGATGTTGATTTACCAATTCAACATTTAGTAGGAGCGCTGATCTTTATTGTTGCTTCAGCTACAGATTGGATTGATGGACATTACGCAAGAAAGTATAATCTTGTAACAAACTTAGGGAAATTCCTTGACCCGTTAGCAGATAAATTACTTGTTTCGGCAGCACTTATCACATTAGTAGAGATGCAATACGTACCTGCTTGGATCGTCATTGTAATTATAAGCCGTGAGTTTGCAGTAACAGGTTTACGTCTTGTACTTGCTGGAACAGGAGAAGTAGTTGCAGCAAATCAGCTAGGGAAAATTAAGACTTGGACACAAATTATCGCGATTGCAGCATATTTATTACACGATGTACCTTTAAATTTAATCCATATTCCGGTTGCTGATATTTTTATATGGATTGCACTATTCTTTACTGTTATTTCAGGATGGGATTATTTCTGGAAAAATAGAGCTGCTTTTGTAAACTCAAAATAGAAGTTTATGGGGGAATTGGGATGAATGCTGAAATTATTGCGGTTGGAACGGAATTATTACTTGGACAAATTGCAAATACAAATGCCCAGTTTTTATCTGAAAAGTTAGCTTCAATCGGAATTAATGTGTATTATCATACTGTCGTTGGTGATAATAACAAGCGATTACAGAAGGCAATTGAAGTTGCTGAAGAACGCGCTGATATGCTTATTTTCACAGGTGGATTAGGACCGACAAAAGATGATTTAACGAAAGAAACGATAGCGTCTAGCTTAGGTGAAGAGCTTGTGTATGATGAAAAGGCATTAACATCGATAAGCGATTATTTTAAGCGTACAGGCCGTGAATTTACGGAGAATAATAAAAAGCAGGCGCTCGTTTTAAATGGATCGACAGTATTTGCGAATGATCACGGTATGGCACCTGGTATGGGTTTAAATAAGAATGAAAAAGTTTATATTTTATTACCAGGACCACCGAAAGAGATGAAGCCCATGTATGCAAGTTATGTAGAACCGTTTTTACGTAACTTTACAACGGGAGAAAACATTTATTCTCGAGTGCTTCGCTTTTTTGGTATCGGGGAGTCCCAATTAGAGGTGAAAGTTCAAGATTTAATTGATGGACAAACAAACCCGACAATCGCCCCACTTGCAAATGATGGAGAAGTGACATTGCGCTTAACTGCGAAACATCAAAATGTTGATGAGGCGGAGAAGCTAATTCAGCATGTGGAAGATTTGATTTTAGAAAGAGTAGGAGAATTTTTCTACGGATATGACCAAGAATTTCTGCATCATAAGGTGATAGAGTTATTGAAGAAAAAAGGATTAACTTTAGCGTGTGCAGAAAGTTTAACAGGTGGTCTCTTCGGAAATCAAGTAACAGAACATGCTGGTGTGTCTTCAGTATTTAAAGGCGGTGTTATTTGTTATCATAATGATGTGAAACAGCATATTTTACATGTGCCTGAAGAAGTGTTACATAGTGATGGTGCGGTTAGTAAAGAATGTGCTCGCTATCTTGCGGAAAATGTTAAAGGATTATTAAAAGCAGATATCGGAATTAGTTTCACTGGGGTAGCAGGACCAGATACTTCAGAACATAAAGAGCCGGGAACAGTATTTGTTGGCTTGGCGATTAAGGATGAACGAACTGTAGTCTTTCCTCTTAATTTAAGTGGGAGTCGTCAACAAATAAGGGAACGCTCGGCAAAATATGGATTTTATCATTTATATAAAAAGCTAGAAGAGATATAAGTTTCTTCTAGCTTTTTTTTATGGCTAAATTCAGTTTTATTTGATGGAAAATAAAAAAATCGAATAAATGTTCGATTTTTGTTGGCAAATTGAATTAAAAATAGGTATAATAAGATTAGCAATTCAGTTAAGGAGGAATTTTGAATGAGTGATCGTCAAGCGGCATTAGATATGGCGTTAAAACAAATAGAGAAGCAATTCGGTAAAGGTTCAATTATGAAATTAGGAGAACAAGCGGAGCGTAGAATTTCTACGATTTCAAGTGGTTCTTTAGCACTTGATGTGGCACTAGGGGTAGGCGGATACCCACGCGGCCGTATTATCGAAATTTACGGACCTGAAAGTTCAGGTAAAACAACAGTTTCATTACACGCAATTGCAGAAGTGCAGCGTCAAGGTGGACAAGCGGCGTTCATTGATGCGGAGCATGCGATGGATCCTGTATATGCACAAAAATTAGGTGTTAACATAGATGAATTACTATTATCACAGCCTGATACAGGGGAGCAAGGACTAGAAATCGCAGAAGCACTTGTACGAAGTGGCGCGGTTGATATTATCGTAATTGACTCTGTAGCAGCACTTGTACCGAAAGCGGAAATCGAAGGGGACATGGGTGACTCTCACGTTGGTTTACAAGCACGTTTAATGTCACAAGCACTTCGTAAGCTTTCAGGTGCAATCAACAAATCAAAAACAATCGCAATCTTTATTAACCAAATTCGTGAAAAAGTTGGGGTTATGTTCGGAAATCAACTACAGGTTGCTTAATCGTAAAGATTAAGGAGTTTACCTTGGGTTTCCCTTGCTAGTGATAGCATGTTAAAAAACCTTGTGAACCTTATTGCCTAAGGGTGTAACTATTCATATAGTTGCTAACGGTGAAGCCCACCATTATTTAGGGTAATACCGTGCCAAGCTCCATAGTGATATGGGGAAGGTGTAGAGACTACCGAAAAGGACTTTTAGTTAACTGAGTAGGGTACGGCAGATGATAGGCTACTGCTGGAAGTGCAAGGCTCTCTGTAAAGAGATGAAGAGATAGTCCGGACTATAGAGATGGAAAATCTATAGATAGTGCCAGAAACAACTCCAGGTGGTCGTGCGTTGAAATTCTATTCAACTGTCCGTCTTGAAGTACGTCGTGCTGAGCAATTAAAGCAAGGTAACGACATCGTTGGTAATAAAACGAAAGTAAAAGTAGTTAAAAATAAAGTAGCACCACCATTCCGTGTTGCTGAAGTTGATATTATGTACGGAGAAGGTATTTCAAGAGAAGGCGAAATCTTAGATATGGCTTCTGAACTTGACATCGTTCAAAAGAGCGGTGCTTGGTACTCTTATAATGAAGAACGCTTAGGACAAGGTCGTGAAAATTCGAAGCAATTCTTAAAAGAGAATACGGATTTAAGAGAAGAAATTGCCTTCTTTGTTCGTGAACATCACGGAATTGGTGAAGATTCTGGTGTTGAAGACACGGAAGATGCAACTCTTCAAGATTAAAAAATAAAAGACACGGTAGCGTGTCTTTTATTTTTTAATGCATTATGAAAGCGCTGTATATAGCTGGAGATAAAATATTTATTCTATCCAAAAGGCAATGTGCATAGGGGAATATTTATATGTTTTAACGGAATAAATTGGGATTTACTAAGGTTTTCCAGGATAATATGCCGTCTGTTTTTTAAATCCATATAAGATTCAGGGCTGAAGGTAAAGAAAGTAAAAGTAGACAACGCTTGACAATGAAAATTGCGATAGATACAATGAGAATGTATATTTTTTCTTATATACGATACACTCTTCTCAAGAAGAGAAGTAATATTCGGAGTAAGACTTAAATCTTGCCGAAATAATAATATGACATTTTAATTGTGAAATGAAGAAGGTCCCTTAAAAAAGCGGGACGACGGTCTTTGCTGTACGTTGAAATTCAATGTACATGCCGACAGTCTTTTTTCATTCATAGCAAGGGGAGGTGAAATCATGAGTAGTACAGTTTGGATACTCATCTCCATTTTGCTTGCAACAGTCGGTGCAGTTGTTGGCTTTTTTGTTCGAAAGTCTATTGCTGAAGCGAAGATTAATGGTGCAGCTAATGAAGCAAAACGTATTCTAGACGAAGCGAATCGTGATGCTGAAGCACTTAAGAAAGAAGCGCTTTTAGAAGCAAAGGATGAAATTCATACACTTCGTACAGAAGCTGAATTAGAAATTCGTGACCGTAGAAGCGAATTACAAAAACAAGAAAATCGTTTAATGCAAAAAGAAGAGAACCTTGATCGAAAAGACGAAACGCTCGATAAGCGCGAGCAACAGTTAGAAAAGAAAGAGGATTCTCTTGTAGCGAGACAACAGCAGATTGAAGAGTTGGAAAGCAAAGTGGGAGAGTTAGTTCAAAAGCAACAAACAGAATTAGAGCGCATTTCCAATCTGACACGCGAACAAGCGAAAGCAATTATTCTTGGTAAAGTAGAAAGTGAAGTTTCTCATGAAATTGCCGTTATGGTAAAAGAAAGTGAAGTTCGTGCGAAAGAAGAAGCGGATAAGAAGGCAAAAGAGATTTTATCTCTTGCTATGCAAAGATGTGCAGCTGATCATGTTGCTGAAACAACCGTTTCGGTTGTAAATCTTCCAAATGACGAAATGAAGGGACGTATTATCGGACGTGAAGGTCGTAATATTCGTACGTTAGAAACGTTAACAGGTATTGACCTTATTATCGATGATACACCAGAAGCGGTTATCCTTTCTGGATTCGATCCAATTCGTCGTGAAACAGCTCGTATCGCTCTTGATAAACTAGTACAGGACGGACGTATTCACCCAGCGCGTATTGAAGAGATGGTCGAAAAATCAAGACGTGAAGTGGACGAGTATATTCGTGAAGTCGGAGAGCAAACAACGTTTGAAGTGGGTGTTCACGGATTACATCCAGATTTAATTAAGATTTTAGGTCGTTTAAAATACCGTACAAGTTATGGACAAAACGTCTTAAAACACTCTATGGAAGTTGCATATTTAACTGGCCTTATGGCAGCGGAGCTTGGTGAGGATGAAAAACTAGCAAGACGTGCTGGTCTATTACATGATATCGGAAAAGCGATTGATCATGAGGTAGAAGGTAGCCACGTTGAAATTGGTGTTGAACTCGCAACGAAATATAAAGAGCATCCTGTAGTTATAAACAGTATTGCATCTCACCATGGTGACACAGAACCAACTTCTATCATTGCAGTTTTAGTTGCAGCAGCAGATGCATTATCAGCTGCAAGACCGGGAGCTCGTAGTGAAACACTTGAGAACTATATTCGTCGTCTTGAAAAGCTAGAAGAGATTTCAGAGTCTTATGAAGGTGTAGAAAAATCTTTCGCAATTCAAGCAGGACGTGAAGTTCGTATTCTGGTAAAACCAGATACAATTGATGACTTAGAAGCTCATCGTTTAGCTCGTGATATTCGAAAACGTATTGAAAATGAACTGGATTATCCAGGACATATTAAAGTAACTGTTATTCGTGAAACACGTGCAGTGGAATACGCAAAATAAAGTGGTGAAATACCACTTTATTTTTTTGTGTTGGAATTGGATAAAATAAAGGAAATTAGTTATACCTAGTATACAAGTGAAACAAACTTATAATAAATATGTTGTAAGGAAATCACTTGAAGCTATAGTAATAAAAAATGCAGTACATAGAAAGGGTAAGACATATGAGAATATTATTTGTTGGGGATGTAGTAGGATCTCCTGGTAGAGACATGATTCAACAGTACGTACCGGCATTAAAGAAAAAATATACACCTACAGTAACAATCATTAATGGAGAAAATGCAGCAGGTGGACGTGGTATTACAGAAAAAATATATCGAAACTTTTTGGAGTGCGGGGCACAAGCGGTTACGCTTGGAAACCATGCTTGGGATAATCGTGAAGTATTTGAATTTATTGATGATGCAAAATACCTTGCAAGACCAGCTAACTTCCCAGAAGGAACTCCAGGAAAAGGGCTTATCTTTGTGAATTGCAATGGAACAGAAGTTGCGGTTATTAACTTACAAGGACGTACTTTCCTTCCTCCGATTGATTGTCCATTCCGTAAAGTGGATGAATTAATTAGCATTGCAAAAAAACGTACGAATATTATCTTTATTGATTTTCATGCGGAAACTACAAGTGAAAAACAAGCGTTAGGCTGGTATGTAGATGGCCGTGCTACAGCGGTAGTAGGTACACATACGCATGTTCCTACAGCGGATAATCGCATTTTACCAAGCGGAACGGCATATATTACAGATGTTGGTATGACAGGACCATACGATGGGATTTTAGGTATGGATCGAGAAGCAGTATTGAAGAAGTTTTTAACAAACTTACCAGTACGTTTTGAAGTGACAAGTGGTAGAACACAATTAAGTGCAGTACTAATTGATGTGGATCCTAACACAGGGAAAGCTAAGAAAATTGAGCGTATTTTAATCAATGACGATCAACCATTTTTTGAGTAAGTCTTATTAAAATTTAGATAAGTTATTATATTTTAATTTTTTAGAAAAATTACAAAGATTTAGCAGGAATACGTGCCATTCCTCGTGAATATAAGTTAAAGTGAAATAATTGCTAATACTTTTTATAGAAACGAGGAGGAAACGCGGAATGGAAATATTAAAAGTTAAAGCAACGTCGGTCCCTAATTCTGTAGCTGGTGCACTTGCAGGTGTTATTCGCGAACGCGGAACAGCAGAAATTCAAGCTATTGGTGCAGGTGCATTGAACCAAGCGGTAAAGGCAGTAGCAATCGCAAGAGGATTTGTAGCGCCTAGTGGTTTGGACCTGATTTGTATCCCAGCGTTTACAGATATTATGATTGATGGGGAAGAACGTACAGCAATAAAATTAATTGTAGAACCTCGTTAAGTTTAAACAACCTGTTTGCAGTATGCAAACAGGTTGTTTTTATAATGGAGGAATGAAAATGAAAATTTTTGATGCTCATTGTGATGTGCTCTTTCAATTATGGAGTGCAAAGGGAAAAAAAGACTTTCGAAATGATTCACAATTACATATTACATTTGAACAATTAAAGAATAGAAAAGGAAGTATACAATGTTTTGCTATATATGTACCAGAAACAGTGGCTTACGAAAGGCGTTTTGAAGTTGCGCTACAAATGATAGATATCTTTCACAGTGAAATTCTATCGCTACCAGGAATGAAGTTTATTCAGACAAAAGATGATATTAATATGTTAAAACAGGACGAAATCGGAGCACTATTAACATTAGAAGGATGCGAAGCCATTGGAAAAGATGTAATGAAATTACGGCTGTTTTATCGCTTAGGAGTACGGTCCTTTGGACTGACATGGAACTATGCCAATTTATTAGCTGACGGTGCGCTAGAGACACGTGCGGCAGGTTTAACGAGCTTTGGTAAACAGGTTGTACAAGAACTTAATGTGTTACATTTATGGACCGATGTATCTCATTTGAATGAAAGAAGCTTTTGGGATGTTATAGAAATTGCTAAAAATCCTATTGCGTCCCATTCAAATTGTTATAAACTTTGTCAGCATCCACGTAATTTAAATGATGAACAAATTGGTGCCCTCATAAAGCGAAATAGTATGATTGGCGTTACGTTTGTACCGCAATTTTTAACAAGTGAAAGACAGGCACATGTAACAGATATATTAAGACATGTCGAATATATCTGTTCAATAGGTGGAGAAAAGAATGTAGGATTTGGTTCGGATTTTGATGGTATTTTGGAGACGGTTGTAAATGTAACGGCGTATAGGGAGTATGAAAACGTAGTTAATGAGCTTTATAAACACTATGATACATCTACTGTAGAACGATTTTTGTATGATAATTTTGTCGAACGTATAAGTTTTTGATTCTTATTTTTAAAAATTCAGAAAAATTAAAATAAATTCATTCTATATTATTGCTTTTTTTAAGACCTAATACTAGAATGAAAAACGAAATAGCTTTATACTAAAGATTCAGGGAAATCAGAAGAGGTATAATTTGCGTCCGTTGTAGTTTATTTGCATAAAAAATGCTAAACTATTACTGTAAAAAAATACACTACAATGAATGCAGCCAAAAGGGGTGTAGGAGATGATTAGTCAACTTTCATGGAAAGTTGGAGGCCAACAAGGTGAAGGAATTGAAAGTACAGGGGAGATCTTCTGTATTGCATTAAACCGATTAGGGTATTACCTATACGGTTACCGCCACTTCTCATCACGTATTAAAGGCGGCCATACAAATAATAAAATTCGTGTAAGTACAACAGAAGTACGCGCGATCTCAGATGATTTAGATATTTTAATTGCTTTTGATCAAGAAACAATTGATTTTAACTTCCATGAACTACGTCCGGGCGGAATTGTAGTTGCGGATGCGAAATTTAATCCAACAATACCTGATAATACAGATGTAAATCTATATGTGATACCGTTTACAGATATTGCTTCAGAATTAGGCACATCATTAATGAAAAACATGGTGGCTGTTGGGGCATCAAGTGCGGTATTAGGATTAGATGAAACAGCTTATTTAGATGTTGTTGAAGAGATCTTTGGTCGTAAAGGAGAGCAAGTCGTTCAAAAGAATATGGACGCAATTAAACGTGGCTCTCAATATATGAAAGAATTGCTAGGTGAGAAAGTAAACATGATGCAGCTTGAAAAAGCTGATGGTCAGAAACGCATGTTTATGATTGGAAACGATGCAATCGCATTTGGTGCGGTAGCTGGTGGTGCTCGTTTTATGTCAGCATATCCAATCACACCTGCATCTGAAATTATGGAATACTTAATTAAAAAATTACCGAAAGTCGGCGGAACAGTAATCCAAACAGAGGATGAAATCGCAGCTTGTACAATGGCGATCGGTGCAAACTATGCTGGTGTTCGTACATTAACAGCATCTGCTGGTCCTGGTCTTTCTTTGATGATGGAAGCGATTGGTTTAGCAGGTATTACAGAAACACCATTAGTAATTGTTGATACACAACGTGGTGGTCCAAGTACGGGATTACCAACGAAACAAGAGCAGTCGGACCTAATGGCGATGATTTACGGTACGCATGGTGAAATTCCAAAAATCGTAATGGCGCCAAGTACAGTTGAAGAAGCTTTCTATGACATTGTAGAAGCGTTTAACTTAGCTGAAGAATATCAAGTACCTGTTATTTTCTTAACAGATTTACAGCTGTCCTTAGGGAAACAAACTGTAGAACCACTTAAGTTAGATAGAGTGGAAATTCGTCGTGGTAAGCTTGATTTAGAAGTGGAATTACCAGAACGTGAAAATAAAGCATACTTCAAACGTTATGAAGTAACAGAAGATGGCGTTTCACCACGTGTTTTACCTGGTATGAAAAATGGTATTCACCATGTTACAGGTGTAGAACATGATGAAACGGGTAAACCATCTGAATCAGCAATAAACCGTAAAGATCAAATGGACAAACGTTTCCGTAAAATGGAGAACTTAAAGTTTAATACCCCTGTTTATAAAAATGTTAAGCATGAAGAAGCAGACGTATTGCTAGTTGGATTTAACTCAACTCGTGGTGCGATCGAAGAGGCAATGCAGCGTTTGGAACAAGAAGGAATGAAAGTAAACCATGCTCATATACGTTTAATTCACCCGTTCCCAACAGCTGAAATCGATCCACTTGTGAAAAATGCGAAGCGTGTTGTAGTTGTAGAAAACAATGCAACTGGTCAGCTTGCTAACATTATGAAAATGAATCTTGGTAATGGTGAGAAAATTTCTAGTCTTTTAAAATATGACGGAAACCCATTCTTACCGAAAGAGATTTACAACGAATGTAAAAAAGGGGTTGTATTAAATGGCAACATTTAAGGACTTTCGTAACAGTGTAAAACCGAACTGGTGCCCAGGTTGCGGAGACTTCTCAGTACAAGCTGCGATTCAACGTGCGGCAGCTAACGTTGGTTTAAATCCAGATGAACTAGCTGTTATTTCTGGTATCGGCTGTTCAGGTCGTATTTCAGGTTATATTAATTCATACGGTTTGCATAGTATTCATGGACGTGCTCTTCCAATCGCACAAGGTGTGAAAATGGCAAATCGTGATTTAACAGTTATCGCATCCGGTGGTGACGGTGATGGTTTTGCGATTGGTATGGGACATACAATCCATTCTATTCGTCGTAACATTGACATTACGTATATCGTAATGGATAACCAAATTTACGGATTGACAAAAGGTCAAACTTCACCACGAAGTGAAGCTGGATTTAAAACGAAAAGTACACCACAAGGTTCAATTGAACCATCACTAAATGTTATGGAAATGGCTTTAACAGCTGGTGCGACATTTGTGGCGCAAAGTTTTTCAAGTGATTTAAAAGAATTAACACAAATTATTGAAGCTGGTATTAACCATAAAGGGTTTTCATTAATTAACGTATTTAGTCCATGTGTTACTTACAATAAAGTAAATACTTATGATTGGTTTAAAGAGAATTTAACGAAACTAAGTACGGTAGAAGGATATGATCCATCTAACCGCATGATGGCTATGCAAACATTAATGGAAAATAACGGGTTAGTAACTGGTTTGATTTATCAAAATACGAAGCAGCCTTCTTACCAAGAGCTTGTAAAAGACTATAGTGAAAAGCCTTTAGTGCAAGCTGATTTGAATATGGATCAGAAAATGTTTGATGAGCTTGTTGCTGAATTTATGTAATGATTAAAGAGAAGGTTGCCACTTGGCAACCTTTTTTGATTGAATAAAAATAATTAATAGATTTGTTTACTTGGAAAATTCAGAATGATAAAATAATATATAAATCGTTGTATAGAAATAGCATGTTCATTAACTGTGAAGTGTAATATAGGATAAGGATTCTTCTTCGTTAAAGTTGGCTAAGGGCTCTATACTATGATAATGTGTATAGGGATAAAGCAATGTGCTTTTCAATAGGACAAGATGAAATAATAAAAGGAATGTCTATTTGTGTGGGGAAGACTTCATTCTTAAGGGTGATTAGATCGGTTACTCAAGTTTCAAAGGGCAAGCTATCTTTCAAGCTATCTAACATCATTGAGATGAGTCTAAGCGCATTAAAATGGACTACAGAATGTATAGGTTAAGGGTGAAAGGAGATTACCGATGAACGAGCAACAACGATTAGCAAGTCGACAAGCAAATTCCTCTACGAAAAAAGAAGAGAAAGATTATAGTAAATACTTTGAAAGTGTATACCAACCACCTTCCTTGAAATTGGCGAAAAAGCGTGGGAAAGAAGAAGTTAAAATTGAACGAGATTTTGGCTTACCTGAAGAGTTCCGTAATTTTGGCGCAGGAAGAAAGTTTTACATTCGTACATATGGCTGTCAAATGAATGAACATGATACTGAAGTAATGGCTGGAATTTTTACAACACTTGGATATGAGCCGACCTTTTCAACTGAAGAGGCAGATGTGATTTTATTAAATACTTGTGCAATTCGTGAAAATGCTGAAAATAAAGTATTCGGTGAACTTGGTCATTTAAAATCATTAAAGCGAAGAAACCCGGATCTTTTAATTGGTGTATGTGGTTGTATGTCTCAAGAGGAATCTGTTGTAAATAAAATTATGCAAAAAAATCAGCATGTAGATATGGTGTTTGGTACACATAATATCCATAGATTACCGTATATCTTAAAGGACGCAATGTTTTCAAAAGAGACGGTAGTTGAAGTTTGGTCAAAAGAAGGGGATGTAATTGAAAACCTTCCGAAAGTACGTCGTGGTGATATTAAAGCTTGGGTAAATATTATGTATGGTTGTGATAAGTTCTGTACATATTGTATTGTACCGTATACACGCGGAAAAGAGCGCAGCAGACGTCCGGAAGATATTATTAAAGAAATTCGCCATTTAGCAGCGAACGGTTATAAAGAAATTACGTTACTTGGACAAAACGTAAACGCATATGGTAAAGACTTTGAAGATATACAATATGGTCTTGGCGATTTAATGGACGAACTCCGTAAAATTGATATTGCCCGTATTCGTTTTACAACAAGCCATCCACGTGATTTTGATGATCATTTAATTGAGGTTCTTGGAAAAGGTGGCAACCTAGTAGAACATATCCACTTACCAGTTCAATCTGGTAGTACAGATATGCTTAAAATTATGGCGCGTAAATATTCACGAGAACACTATTTAGAGCTTGTAAAAAAAATTAAAGAAACAATTCCAAACGCAGTATTAACAACTGATATTATCGTCGGTTTCCCAAATGAAACGGATGAGCAGTTTGAAGAAACGATGTCGCTATATCGTGAAGTAGAATTTGATACTGCATTTACATTCATTTATTCTCCGCGCGAGGGTACACCAGCTGCGAAAATGAAAGATAATGTTCCGATGGAAGTGAAGAAAGAGCGATTACAACGCTTAAATACACTAGTGAATGAATATGCAGTTAATAAGAATAAGCGTTATATAGGACAAATTGTAGAAGTATTAGTTGATGGAGAAAGTAAAAATAATCCTGAAGTACTTGCGGGGTATACACGTACGAATAAACTTGTAAACTTCGTGGCTTCAAAATCTTTAATTGGTCAGCTTGTCAAAGTAAAAGTAACGGACGCAAAAACTTGGTCTCTTAACGGGGAATTAGTTGAAGAGCCGATTGAGGTGAAATAATAGATGAAAGCATATACGAAAGATGAAATTGTTGAACAAGCGAAAGAACTAGCAAAAATGATTTCTGAAACAGAAGAAGTTGATTTCTTTAAGCAAGCAGAGGCGCAAATTCATAAAAATGAAAATGTAAAGCGCGCAATTGATGAAATTAAAGCATTGCAAAAACAAGCAGTAAACTTGCAACATTACGGGAAATGGGAAGCTTTGAAAAAAGTAGAAGCTGAAATCGATGCGCTTCAGGATAAGTTAGATAATATCCCTGTTGTACAGGAGTTTAAATCTTCACAAACATATGTAAATGACTTACTACAGCTAGTTGCTAGTACGATTTCTAACAATGTAACAGATGAAATATTAGTTTCAACTGGCGGCGATGTGTTGAAGGGTGAAACTGGTGCAGCGGTAGAAAGTAAAAAAGGAAATTGTGGTTGTTAAAGAGATGTCTTATTGACATCTCTTTTTTTAGTGGGTTATATCGTAAATTCTTCTCAAAAAAAGAATGACACATTCCGCTATTGTCACGCATATGATTAAGTGAATAGTGATTGAGGAGGGTTACGAATGTCCGAATTTAGAGAGATTATTACAAAAGCAGTGGTTGGAAAAGGACGTAAGTATACAAAGTCAACGCATACATGTGAATCGAATAATGAGCCAACAAGTATTTTAGGGTGCTGGGTAATTAACCATTCGTACGAAGCTAGAAAGAATGGAAAGCATGTGGAAATTGAAGGTTTCTATGATGTAAACACTTGGTATTCATTTGATGGAAATACAAAGACTGAGGTTGTAACAGAACGTGTTAACTACACTGATGAAGTAAGCATAGGGTATCGTGATAAAAACTTCTCTGGTGACGATTTAGAAATTATCGCTCGTGTAATTCAGCCGCCAAATTGTTTAGAAGCTCTTGTATCACCAAATGGTAATAAAATTGTTGTGACGGTAGAACGTGAATTTGTAACAGAAGTAGTTGGAGAAACAAAAATTTGTGTAAGTGTAAATCCTGAAGGTTGCGTAGAATCAGACGAGGATTTCCAAATCGATGATGACGAGTTTGAAGAATTAGATCCGAACTTTATCGTTGATGCAGAAGAAGAGTAATAGAAAGCTAGGGAGAAGTTCTTCCTAGCTTTTTACAATACATAAGTGGTGCTGAATGAACATGATTCCTTATGAAATGTGCTATAATGAGGAAAGACTCCTGAAATAGGAGATATGGATGTCCGTGAAATGTGACATATGTGAAAATAGATTATTATGTAAGAATTATGGAGGAAAAGTATGACTCAATATACCCCTATGATACAGCAATATTTAAAGGTTAAGGCAGACTATCAAGATGCCTTTTTATTTTTTCGCTTAGGTGATTTTTATGAAATGTTCTTTGAAGATGCTGTTAAAGCAGCTCACGAACTTGAAATTACATTAACGAGCCGAGATGGTGGTAGTAGTGAGCGTATACCGATGTGCGGTGTACCATACCATGCGGCTAAAAACTATATTGAACAACTTGTTGAAAAAGGATATAAAGTAGCTGTTTGTGAGCAAGTGGAAGATCCAAAAACAGCTAAAGGTGTAGTACGTCGTGAAGTAGTACAACTAATTACGCCAGGAACGATGATGGAAGGGCGTACAATAGATGAGAAAGAGAATAACTTCTTAGCAGCATTAACACATTTTGAAGATGGGTCCTATGCGTTAGCTTGTAATGATTTAACGACTGGACAAAACACAGTAACGTTATTAACAGGTTCAGTAGAAGATATTTTATTAGAAGTATATGCAACTGGTTCAAAAGAAATTGTTGTAGACTCTACATTTTCAAAAGATGAATTAAATAAATTAACTGAAACATTAAAGATGACGATTTCGTATGAAGATGCGACAACTATTCCAGAAGGACTTGAACATCTTGTGAAAAATGTTTCACAAGCAAAGTTAATTAAAGCAATTGGACGCTTATTTAACTATGTGATAAGAACGCAAAAACGTTCGTTGGATCACTTACAACCAGTAGAAATTTATTACACGAACCAATTTATGAAAATTGATGTTCATTCAAAACGAAATTTAGAGTTAACAGAGACTCTTCGCACGAAGGAAAAGACAGGCTCATTATTATGGCTATTAGATAAAACAAAAACGGCTATGGGTGGGCGTATGTTAAAACAGTGGATGGAACGTCCACTTATCCAAAAAGAAAAAGTGGAAGAGCGTTTAGAAATGGTTGAAACATTTGTAAATGATTACTTCTTACGTGAAGATTTAAAAGAAAAGTTAAAAGAGGTATATGATTTAGAACGTTTAGCAGGGAAAGTTGCATTTGGTAATGTAAATGCACGGGACTTATTACAATTAAGACGCTCTTTACTTCAAGTACCAGCTATTTTAGAAGCGATCAGTCTTTTAGATAATGCTTATGCAGCAAGGTTGATTCAAGGTGCGGATCCATGTGAGAGTTTAACTGAATTACTAGGAAGAAGTATTCAAGAAAACCCACCGCTTTCTATTAAAGATGGAGATATTATTAAAGACGGTTATAATGACAAGCTTGATCAATATCGTTACGTTAGTAAAAACGGAAAAACGTGGATTGCTGAGCTTGAAAAACGAGAGCGTGATATTACAGGAATTAAATCATTAAAAATTGGGTACAACCGTATTTTCGGTTACTATATTGAAGTAACGAAAGCGAATCTTGCAGCACTTCCAGAAGGTCGCTATGAGCGTAAACAAACACTTGCAAATGCAGAGCGTTTCATAACAGATGAACTGAAAGAAAAAGAAACGTTAATTCTAGAAGCAGAAGAGAAAATTGTACAACTAGAATACGATTTATTTACAGCACTTCGTGAAGAAGTAAAAGTATTCATTCCGAAATTACAACATTTAGCGAAAGTAATTAGTGAATTGGATGTACTACAAAGCTTTGCGACAGTTAGTGAAGAGGAGCAGTTTGTAAAACCTGTTTTAACAACGAAGCGTGAAATCTTTATAAAAGATGGTCGCCATCCAGTTGTTGAAAAAGTATTGAACGGGAAATTGTATGTACCAAATGATTGTATTATGCCGGAGAATATGGATGTCTTTTTAATTACAGGACCGAACATGTCTGGTAAAAGTACGTATATGAGACAATTAGCACTTGTAACGGTTATGTCGCAAATCGGTTGTTTCGTACCAGCGACAGAAGCGGTATTACCTGTATTTGACCAAATCTTTACGAGAATTGGTGCAGCGGATGATTTAATCTCAGGTCAAAGTACATTTATGGTTGAAATGTTAGAAGCGAAAAATGCAATTGCAAACGCATCAGAAAGAAGTTTAATTTTATTCGATGAAATTGGACGCGGTACATCTACGTATGATGGTATGGCACTTGCACAAGCAATCATTGAACATATTCATGACCAAATTGGTGCGAAAACATTATTCTCAACACACTATCATGAATTAACGGTGTTAGAAGAAAGTTTAGATCAATTGAAAAATGTACATGTTTCAGCTATTGAAGAGAACGGGAAAGTAGTGTTCCTTCATAAAATTCAAGATGGAGCGGCAGATAAAAGTTATGGAATTCACGTGGCGCAACTTGCTGAGCTTCCAGATAGCTTAATCGCTCGTGCGAAAGAAGTGTTAGCGCAGCTCGAAGGACAAGAAGAAATTATTATTCCAAAGCGTGCAGAAGTGAAAGTACAAGAAGTTATTCCAGCACCTGTAGTTGTAAAAGAAACACCAGTAGAAGTACAAGAAGAGAAAGAAGTGAATGAAGAAGACTCACAATTATCTTTCTTTGGTGGAGAACAGTCTTCGAAAAAACAAGACAAGCCAGTTTTAGATGCAAAAGAAACGGCAGTGCTTGCGCAAATTAAAAAAATTGACTTACTTGATATGACACCTTTAGAAGCGATGAACGAACTGTATCGCTTGCAGAAAAAGTTAAAGAAAGGATGAGTAAGTAGATGGGGAAAATTCGCAAACTCGATGATCAACTCTCTAACTTAATTGCGGCAGGGGAAGTAGTAGAACGCCCTGCCTCAGTCGTAAAAGAACTTGTGGAAAATTCCATCGATGCGAATAGTACATCTATTGAAATCCACTTAGAAGAAGCTGGGTTATCGAAAATTCGCATCATAGATAATGGAGATGGCATTGCAGAAGAAGATTGTATAGTCGCTTTTGAACGCCATGCGACAAGTAAAATTAAAGATGAAAATGATCTATTTCGTATAAGAACACTTGGTTTCCGCGGAGAGGCCCTGCCGAGTATTGCTTCTGTAAGCGAATTAGAATTAATCACTAGCACAGGTGATGCGCCTGGTACACACCTTATTATTAAGGGTGGAGACATTATAAAACAAGAGAAAACAGCGAGCCGAAAAGGAACAGATATTACAGTACAAAACTTATTCTTTAATACACCAGCGCGTCTTAAATATATGAAAACCATTCATACAGAGCTTGGGAATATTACAGATATCGTGTATCGTATTGCAATGTCACATCCAGAAGTATCGCTAAAATTGTTTCATAATGAAAAGAAATTGCTTCATACATCAGGAAACGGTGATGTAAGACAAGTACTTGCGGCGATTTACAGCATTCAAGTTGCGAAAAAGCTTATTCCAATTGAAGCCGAATCTTTAGACTTCACAATTAAAGGTTATGTAACATTACCAGAAGTAACGAGAGCATCTCGTAATTATATGTCAACGATTGTAAATGGCCGTTACGTTCGAAATTTCGTATTAATGAAAGCCATTCAGCAAGGTTACCATACATTACTGCCAGTTGGACGATATCCAATCGGCTTCTTATCGATTGAAATGGATCCAATGCTTGTTGATGTTAACGTACATCCAGCGAAATTAGAAGTTCGTTTTAGTAAAGAACAAGAGTTGCTAAAGCTTATCGAAGAGACATTACAAGCTGCATTCAAAAAAATACAGCTCATCCCAGATGCAGGTGTAACAACGAAGAAAAAAGAAAAAGATGAAAGTGTGCAAGGACAGTTCCAGTTTGAGCATACGAAACCGAAAGAACCATCCATGCCTAATATTGTTTTACCGACAGGAATGGATGAGAAACAAGAAGAACCAACGACTGTGAAACAGCCAGCACAACTTTGGCAACCGCCGAAGCAAGAATGGCAACCACCACAGTCGCTAGTAAGAGAAGAACAAAGTTGGCAGCCATCTACTAAACCGATAATGGAAGAACCAATTCGAGAAGAGAAATCGTGGGGCGGTAATGAAGAGGATTTTGAGTTGGAGGAATTAGAAGAAGAAGTTCGGGAAATAAAAGAAATTGAAATGAACGGTAATGACTTACCACCGCTTTATCCAATTGGACAAATGCACGGAACATATATTTTCGCTCAAAATGATAACGGGCTATATATGATTGATCAGCATGCAGCGCAGGAACGTATCAATTATGAATACTTCCGTGATAAAGTAGGAAGGGTAGCACAAGAAGTACAAGAACTACTTGTACCGTATCGTATCGATTTATCTCTTACCGAATTTTTACGTGTCGAAGAGCAGTTAGAAGAACTAAAAAAAGTCGGACTATTTTTAGAGCAATTCGGTCATCAATCCTTTATCGTCCGCTCGCATCCAACGTGGTTCCCGAAAGGACAAGAAACTGAAATTATTGATGAAATGATGGAGCAAGTTGTTAAACTAAAAAAAGTAGATATTAAAAAACTACGTGAAGAAGCAGCCATTATGATGAGCTGTAAAGCATCGATTAAAGCAAATCAATATTTAACGAATGATCAAATATTTGCTTTACTTGAAGAACTTCGTACAACAACAAATCCATACACATGCCCGCACGGTAGACCGATTCTTGTGCATCATTCTACTTATGAGTTGGAGAAGATGTTTAAGAGGGTTATGTAGGGTACTGTCCAAAGGGAAAAAAGTCCGCTACTGATCATATAAAAGAGAGTGGACCATCTTGTACTATTGAGATTATAGTATATAAAAGGGAAAATATTGCGAGATTAATGCTTTAGTGCTTTATTATGTAAAAAAATAAAAGATAAATCAAAAAGGAGCGATTGTAAAAATATGCTCCTTTTTGATTTATCTAGGAATTTATGGAATTTAAAGAGGGTGTTTCTTTTAAGTTAACTGAATAATAAGCCTTTCTTTGAAGGAGTTAGAACAATGTGACGCTTTTAAATAAAGCCATGGTGTTTATAAAAAAGACGCGATGTTGTGAATAAAGTCGCGACGTTTTGCCACTTTGGATCTGTTTATCTAAAGGGGAGTTTTTATAGTGAAAAGAAAATCTGAACTGAAAGGCGGATTAAGGAACCGTTGAGTAAATTAGGAATTCCGAGAAGATGAAAGAGTTATGTATAGTAATAATGAACTAGTTATGGTATGTTGGGCATTGAAAATTGAAGGAATAATTATAAACACTCCCAGCAGTTTAATTAAATCGCAAAAGTATGATGTTGCTATAAAAGAGATAATGGTTGTACGATAAAAGAAGGTAAAATGAATTTCCTTTAAAACTATTAAGTTAATCTTTAACAAAGGTGAAATAGCGGTTCTGGTGCAAAGACAAACCTCGTTCCTCCATCATTTCCACTAAATCGCGAAAACTCAAGTTGTACCTTAGGTATCATCTTGCTGTTAACAAAATAATGTCAGGTTGACAGTGCTTCCATTTGAACAAATTTTCCTTTTCCTTACCAATCACGCCCTTTTTTAAAGTACTAGTATCAGTATGTCCAAGTTTATTAGATTTCCTGCACCAGAACCAAATAATTGACAATAAATTATCAAAGGGGCTATATTAGAATTGATTTTAAAAATTCAGTAATTTATTATAAGTAACAAGCCAAGAGGTGTTTTTTATGGCAAGACTAAAAGATATTGCGGAATATGTAGGCGTTTCGATCGCTACTGTTTCGAGAGTCATTCAAAATGACAAAACACGAAATGTTAATCAGGAAACAAAGAATAAAATATGGAAGGCTGTGAAGGAGTTAGGATATGTCCCTAATCAGCATGCCCGAAATCTGGCGAATAATAGGCAGAAGAGAAGTGAAACAAGAACTATGAAAATTGGCTGGGTAGCCAACCCAAGACAATCAGAAACAAACCCATATTTTGGTTGTATCTATACTGGTATTCGTGATACCTTGACGAAACATGATTACACGTTAATTACTATTACAAAGGATGAAATTGAAAACGAGGCGCTGCTGCTTAAGACAATTCATGACCTTGGTGTTGAAGGGCTTATTCTTATTGACAGGATTGAGGATAGCTTAATTGAGTATATTCAGCAAACGATTCCTCTTGTTGGATTAGACTTTTACTATACTGATAAGCACCTGACTATTGTCGATTACAATCGTGAGGTAGCAATTAAAACGGTGGTTCACCATTTAGTCGATCAAGGACATCGAGACATCGGATTTATCGGTGGAGGTGTTGGTGAAACCTTTGAAGATTTACATGGGGAACATCGATTCAAAGGGTATCAAGCTGCTATGGAAGAAGCAGGACTTGATATTTACCCGGATTGGGTCATCAATGCAAAGTGGGAAATGAAAAATAGTTACGAGGAAATGAAGCAGCTCATTAAAAGAGACACGGCTTATTTGCCAACAGCCATGATATGTGCTAGTGACGGGATGGCTATCCCTGCCATGAGGGCCGTGATTGAAAGTAATCTTAAAATTCCAGAAGACATCGCTTTCTTTGGTGTTGATAATATGGAAATGGGTAAATATTTTACACCGCCGCTTTCAACAGTGGAAACTCCTAAGTACGAAATGGGAAAGATGGCAGCCAAAAACATCATGGAAATGGTGGAAGGGAAAATCACTCTTCCTATCAAGATGATTTTGCCATTTGAATTAGTCATTCGTGAATCATCATCAATAAAACGGAACTAATCGGTTCTTTTTATCACCACTCGGAAAACGTTTGGATAAATACCGGAAAATTTCTAAGGAGACAACAAACGAATCATAATTAAGACTTCAGTGGGAGGAGAGCGTATTCACCATATGCTTTGCAATATCCCAATAAATTAATGATTGTTGGCGTACCAGGGCATTTTAAGCAATCTTGCTTATGCTCATCCTGCTTTTCAAAAGAGAATTAATATGAGGTTACGGAATACAAACCTTAACCTCAGTTTTTATTGTTTGTTAATTTCTCCACTCTATTACGTGGAGTATAAAACAAGTAATTAGATAATGTGCTCAATAGACCCTAGGGCTAACTGAAATTAGTTTAAGTTGATGGGTTGACAGAACGAAATACGAGTGTTATATTCTGATTAATCTAAAAATTCAATCTATAAATAAAATCGTTTATAACACTCTTGTACTAGCACCCGTTAACGACTCAAAGAAATGTGCTTCTTCTACAAAATGAAAATTCCTCCCTCTTAGAAAACAAAAAAATCATAGAATATTTCTTAAATAGATTTAGATTGTGTCATTTGAATTAGACCCTCGTGAATGGTTGGATATAAAACGAACCAAAGTGGTTCTTTTTTAATCATCATTTGGAAAGCGCTTTCCATAAAATAGGAAAATCAACAAAATTACTAGTATATTTTAGGAGGTGAATCCGAAATAGCACTCTTGTATCACCACCACGTTAACGACTCAAAGAAATGTACTACTTCTACAAAACGAAAATTCCTCCCTCTTAGAAAACAAAAAATCATAGAATATTTCTTAAATAGATTTAGATTGTGTCATTTGAATTAGACCTTCGTGAATGGTTGGATATAAAACGAACCAAAGCGGTTCTTTTTTAATCATCACTCGGAAAGCGCTTTCCTTAAAATAGGAAAATCAATAAGTTTACCAGTATATTTGGGGAGGTGAATCTTAAGAGAGCTATTAATAAATTTAATTTACTATAGGAGTGAACTACAAGTAGAAATGGTGAAAATTGGTATTATAGGTGCAGGACTTCGAAGTGGTATTGCAAAGTACGGGCATAATCCCAGTGAAAAGTTTTAGAAGTCAGTCAAGGACTGAGTATAGATAGCTTTCAATTTGAAAAGGAGGAGATCCAATGCGAATGAAAACCCCTTTAATTATTACATCGATAGCATTAATGGCACTAACGGCATGTACAAACAATGTTGAAAACGTAGATAGTAAAGCAGACAAAAAGGCACTGACAAATCTTAATGAAAAATCAGCTATGCCTATTGTTAAAGAACCTATTACTCTTAAATTTTTTGCTGGAAGAACAGCTCAATCCGCAAAAGACTGGAATAATGTATTGATCTTTAATAAGTATGAAAAAATGACCAATGTCGATATTAAGTGGGAAATGGTGCCGGATACATCACTAGAAGAAAAGAGAAATCTCGCCTTAGTGGGTGGAAATTTACCTGATGCCTTTCACACCGCCTCATTTCCAGCGACAGAAATACTGAAATATGGAGAACAGGGTGTCTTTATTAAGCTCAATGATTTGATTGATAAATACGCACCGAATTTAAAGAAAATTATGAAAGAAAACCCAGAAGTGAAAAATGCCATCACTTTTCCAAATGGTAACATCTATTCGTTTCCAACCATTATTTCAGAGGACTTTACTTCCATGCTACTTGGACCACGTCCTTGGATAAATAAAGAATGGCTTGAGAAATTAGGAATGAAAATGCCTGAGACAATTGAAGAGTATTATGAATATCTCAAGGCGGTAAAGGAAAAAGATCCGAATGGTAATGGTAAAGCAGACGAGATTCCTTTTGGTAGTTACTCAATCGGTATGTTGACTAGATGGTTAAATGGCTCCTTTGGATTGGTAAATAGAGGCTATGCCTCACCGTTCGTAGATATGAATCCAAAAGAGAATAAATTACGTTTTATTCAGACCTCTAAGGAGTATAAAGAAATGCTCCAATATGTGCATAAATTATACAAAGAAGGGCTTATTGAGAAAAATATTTTCTCGAAGGATACGAGTCAATTCCTTGCCAATGCTACACAAGGTTTATACGGAAGTACTGTTTCACATAGTCCGAAAGAATTATTTGGTGCAGATAAATATACCGGCGGTTCAGCTTTGGAAGGTCCGTTTGGAGATAAATTAATTACAGGAAGAATTCCTTCAGTAGCAAGTATGGATGGATTTGTTATTACAAGTGCAAATAAAAATCCTGAAGCTACAGTCAAATGGATGGATTATTTCTATAGCGATGAAGGTTCAAAATTATTTTTAATGGGTGTTGAAGGGGAAACGTTCGAAAAAGCTCCAAACGGCGAGCTTCGGTATTTGGATAAAATCACTCATAGTTCAGAAGGATTATCTTTTGAGCAAGAACTTGCAAAATATTTAACATGGCCTGGCGGCGGCTATCCAGGTATTGTAAAGGAAGAATTTTTTAAAGGACTTGAAAACGCACCTGACGCTAGAGAAGCGGCTAGGAAATTAGAACCTAATATAATAAAAGAAGTATGGCCACAATTTACTTATACTGTTGAAGAAAATAAGACGTTGACCACTGTTGGTGCTGATATTGAAAAGTATGTTACTGAAATGCGCGATAAATTTATTACAGGTGTTGTACCATTTTCAGAATGGGATAAATATGTAAAAACGATAGAAAAAATGGGCTTAAAAGATTATATGAAAGTAAAAGCAGAAGCTTTAAAGAGATATCAGAAAAATTAAACGACCTAATGAAAAAAACGTAACTAATTTTACAATGCTATTTATCTATTAAGTTCTTTAGGGAAACTATAAAATGGTTTCCCTAAAGAAACATTTACGAAGTAGGGGTGAGTCTGAAATGGATTTGAAAAGGAGTGAGGTTAGTACTTCTTTTACAACGAATAAAGGATTTAAATTAGTAAAAAAAGATATCTTAAAAAATTGGCAGCTTTATGTCTTTTTACTTCCAGCACTACTTTATTTTTTTATTTTCAATTATATTCCAATGTACGGAGTCCAAATTGCTTTTAAGGAATTTTATGCGAATCTAGGTATTTGGGGAAGTCCATGGGTGGGATTTGAACATTTCCAACGTTTCTTTGATTCTTATTATTTTTGGAGATTACTAAAAAATACATTGATTCTTAGCTTCTATCAGCTCATCTTGTTCCCACTGCCAATCATTTTTGCTCTTGCTTTAAATGAAGTAAAGGATGGAGCCTTTAAAAAGTTTTCTCAGACGTTTACCTATGCTCCTCATTTTATTTCGGTTGTTGTACTTGTTGGGATGGTTTTTGCTTTTCTAGATCCAATAACTGGCTTGGTGAATATTGCTATAGAAAAGCTGGGAGGGGAACCAATATCATTTTTAACTAGTCCCGGATGGTTTCGTCATATTTATGTCTGGTCAGGCCAATGGCAGTCACTAGGATGGGGAACAATCATCTATTTAGCCGCATTAGCGGGAGTAAACCCAGAACTGCATGAAGCGGCTAAAGTAGACGGAGCTTCAAGATTTCAACGGATTATTCATATCAATATTCCGACCATTCTGCCTACTGTTGTTGTTTTATTTATATTAAATATTGGTAGTTTTATGGCCGTTGGATTTGAAAAAGTATTACTTCTACAAAATACATTAAATTCTGAAACATCAGATGTTATTCAAACATTTGTTTATAACACGGGGTTATTGCAAGGTCAATATAGTTTCGCATCAGCTATTGGCTTATTCGAATCAGTAATCAATATCATTCTTTTAGTTATGGTTAATCATATTGCAAGAAAAACTAGTGACAACAGTTTATGGTAAGGAGTGTCAGACTATGAAGAGGACTGGTTTATCTGATAGAGTCTTTAATATTATAAATAACATCTTTGTATCTATTATTGTTCTGATCATTTTATATCCCATCATTTTTGTGTTAAGTGCCTCTATAAGTGATCCATTAGCAGTTAGTTCGGGTAAAATGTGGCTTTGGCCAGTTGATATAACTTTTAAAGGGTTTAAAATGGTCTTTCAAAATGATGCAATTTGGCTGGGGTATCGTAATACCATCATATACACCGTGCTAGGAACATTACTTCATTTACTAGTTTTACTGCCTTGTTCCTATGCATTATCCAGGACAGAATTAAAAGGTAAAAAGATAATCTTGTGGTTTATTCTGTTCACGATGCTCTTTAACGGTGGTTTGGTTCCCACGTATTTAGTAGTTAAATCATTGGGGATGCTAAATACAGTGTGGGCAATGGTCATACCGGGTGTTGTTGGAGCGTGGTCTATTCTAGTGGCACGTACCTTTTTTCAACAAAATATACCAGTACAATTAGTTGAGGCATCAAAAATGGATGGAGCTTCTGATTTCACAATCTTTTGGCGAGTTGTACTTCCCCTATCCATACCAATCATTACTGTTATGGCGCTATTTCATGCTGTTGGATTATGGAATCAGTACTTTTCAGCATTAATTTATCTATCGGATGAAAAACTTTATCCATTACAATTGATCTTAAGAGAGATTCTTATTGTAAATGATGTTGGTAACGGTGGTGGAGAAGGGATGACTTCAGGACTCAGTGAAAACTTTATGGATCAAGTGAAAATTGCTGCGCAATTGAAATATGCAGTCATTATTGTTTCAGCTTTACCACTACTTATTATCTATCCATTTATTCAAAAGTATTTGATTAAAGGTATGTTAATAGGGTCTGTGAAGGAATAAACTAGTTTAACCAACTAACTACTACTATCTATATATGAATCTATCCTAGTAAGTGGAGGAATAGTTATGACGGGAATTACAAATGGAATCTATCGTGTATGTGAGTGGGTTTTTCGATTTGCCTATGTCAACTTATTATGGGCTGTGTTTACGTTAGTTGGATTAGGATTGTTTGGTTTCATGCCTGCCACAACCGCAATGTTTGCTGTTATAAGGAAATGGGTCCTGGGTGATAATGAAGTACCGATTTTTAGTACTTTTTGGGAATCCTATCGGAGGGAATTCGTTAAGGCAAATTTACTTGGAATAATATTATTTATTATTGGATATTTGATTACGATTGAATTTCAAATATTAATTAAAGCAATCGGCCCCTTTTATTATATTGCTAGGTTTGGAGTAATTGCTCAATTCATTTTATATATCATGGTTTTAATGTACTTCTTTCCTGTTTTTGTCCATTTTAAAATTAAAATAGGATATTACTTTAATTTACCATTTATGATGTGCTTCTTATACCCGGTCTTAACAATGTTTTTACTCGTTACCATTTTTTTAATACATTATTTAACTTTTATAATAATGCCTGGATTAATCTTCTTTTTTGGAGGAAGTGTGACAGCCTTTTTGTTAATGTGGGGATCTTGTAAAGTATTTCCATATTTTCAAATTAAAAGTTCACAGGCAATTGAAATGTAAAGGGGGGGCTATTTTGCAAAGAGCTCATATTGACTTGATGATCCGAGAATGTAAAACAGTAATTGATGTGACGGATTTCGGGGCGGATCCTTCGGGTCAAACAGATAGTACCAAAGCCATTTGGGAGGCATTCGAATCAGCCAAGACGACCGAGGGACAGGTAGTGATAGACTTTCCGATGGGGACCTATCAACTCCATAAAGGTACAGCACAAAAAAGAGTTTATCATACATCCAACACAAATAGTATCGAATACCCTGAAAAACATGTGGCTTTATTACTAGAAGCACAGAATCAAGTAATCGTAAATGGTAATGGTTCTCTATTTATGATACACGGTGATTGTATGGCCATTGCGGTCATACAATCAAAAGAAATCTATCTTCACAATTTTTCTTGGGACTTTGTAGATCCTACAACCATTGAGATGACAGTAGTTGACACTGGGGAATGGGAAGGTGGAGAATTTACCGATTTCTATATTCCCGCTTGCTTTCATTTTTCCATAAGTGAAAATGAAAATGATGTTATCTGGTACAGTGAAATTAATCCAATTAGTGGGGAACATTATTGGATCGATAAAAATCACAAGGATGCATGGACACTTGTCGCTTACCATCCAGATATAAACATCACAAGGCGATATTCACTTGACTTAGGGCCTTTCGCCTCGAATAGAGCGAAGATTCTGCAAACTGGAAAATCAACGATTCGAGTTTTTTATGATAAAAAAAGACCATTTCTTCATAAAAAGGGATTGGTATTTGAATTCTGTTCAACACCTAGAAGAGAAACAGCAGGCGCTTTTATTTGGGAAAGCGCAGATACAGTTGTTGATAAGGTAAATGTCCATTATATGCACGCATTTGGCTGGTTAACACAAATGTCGCATAATGTGTCCTATTACGATTGTACATTTAAAACAAGAGAAGAGAGTAACCGCTATACCTCTAGTTATGCCGATTTGATTCATGTGTCGGGTGCTAGTGGTCATATCCATATTGAAGGGTGTACGTTCAATCATGCTCACGATGACCCTATTAATGTTCACGGAACATTTACACAGGTCGAGAAAAAAATAGACAACTATACTTTATTACTTCGTTATATCCAAAGGCAGCAAGGTGGCTTTCCTCAATACTATTTAGGGGATGAAGTAGTATTTTATCTTAGAGAATCCTTAACTCACGGAAGGGATCAAGGAAGAAAGTATACAGTAGCAAATGTGGTGAATCCTGGTGAAAATAATACTGATCTAAGATCAATGATTGTTAAATTTGACCAACCTATTCCTTTTGAGCAATTAACAAATGATAGAGGAGAACCGCTATTTGTAGCTGAGAATGTTACCTATACACCATCGGTACATATTAAGAATAATCATTTTGAAACGATATCAACCAGAGGCATACTATGTACAACCAATAAAAAGATCATCATAGAACATAATACTTTCAAACATATGGCAATGGATTCTATCTATTTATCTAATGATTCCCAGTATTGGTATGAATCTGGCCCGATTTGTGACATGACTATCCGTTCGAATAAGTTCTATGTTATTAATCCGGGCAATGCTAACTGGCGAAATGCTGCAATACGCATAGATCCAATCACTCTAGGAGAAACGATGCCTCATTTTACAAATACTATTCACAGGAACATTAGAATTGAAGATAATGAATTTTTTATGGAACATGAGTCAGTATTAGCTGTAAATAGTGTGGATCAGCTTATCTTTACTAATAATAAAATTTTCAAGTACCAACCAAAAAGAGATAATACCCTTTATAGAACGTTAGTCGGGGAGAGAAAAAATTCAAATAGAATAACAAAAACATTTGAGTTTACTGCATGTAACAACGTCATCATTGAAAAAAATACCTTTGAAGAAGATTTTTATCCTGAACTATCATACTCTCAGATGCCTTTTACGAATATTCAAGTAACTGGAGTAGATAAATTAAACAAATATTAAATGAAAAGAACGGTTCTGGTACAAAAACTTAAGGACAATTTATAAAAATTCTTTTTTTATGGATATTTTAGTTTTAATGCAATCCTTTTGTGAATAAAAAAGGCACTGTATATCAGCACTTTTAAAAAGGAAAGTTTGATAGTAAACTCTCCTTTTTAAAGGGGATATGAGCTGAATAATAAGAATTAATACTTAAAACGTAACTATGCATGGTTAAAATGAAGAACTATAGGATTATTTATTTTTATTATTATTAATTTTTTCAGTATATAAAACTTGCTCTTTATAATGTTTTTTAATTGGGAAATTATGTGTACCTGTGCTGTTTTTGAATTTTTTATCAATGGGGTTTTTTAGAGGGATTGTTGTAGTTTCAGTAAATTCATATGGGTAATTTATTTTAGATTTATCTTCAAACATGAAAGTGCCTCCTTTTTAGGATTTCCTAAATTCTTTACTATAACATGATATGCATATAGATTTTTTTGGGACTAGTTATTTATATAGGTTAATGGAATTTAATTACATAATTACTGGGATATTTTAATGGAAAGCAATTTGAGAAAGATATTTTATGAATAGCCGTTGACTACTATTGTTGTTTTTTTAGTTATTGTGATGTATCTGAAATGGCATACAGGTTCATTTAACAACTATTATGTGAGGGTTTTTTTTGTTTATCAGCGAAGTACACAATGCATATATATTCGTTATAGATTGTTTTTATAATGTTGTTTATATGGGGTTTTCCTGATAATATAATGTGAAATATTATATTGTTATTAGGTTATTAGGAACATTTAATGTTGTTTCACAACTGAAAGGGAATTGAAAAAGAACTGAAACTTTTCTCATAAAAATTCAATCTTACTTGAAAAATGAAAGGAAAATGAAATTTTCCAATAGAAATTCTTTGTTAAGATAAAAAGGCATACATACAAAAAAAGTATTGACATTTGGAGAAAAACGTACTTTCAAGATATAGTGGGGGAAAAGATGAGATTAGAAAAACAATTAATAAAAAAGATGTACTATGAAACATTCTTAATGGAGAATGAAACACAACAACCTCTTCAAGTACTTGGAGAAGTTTACTTAAACGAAGAAAAAGATGAGATTTCCGATGGGTCTTATATTCGTTTTGCACAGGGTGAATTTTATTATCACCATCAAGATTTTGAAGCGGCTATTTTTAAATGGGAGAAAGTTAGTAATGAATTAGCACCATGGGCACAAAAAAATATTGCGGATGCTTACTTCGAACTTAACAGATTATCAGCTGCTGAAGATGTTTATACTTCCATTACTACTGATAACAAAATATTGATGACTGAAATTGGACTGCAATTACTTTCTCTTTACATAGAGCAGAATAATTTTGATTCAGCTTTCGCTGTTATTAAAGAAGCGGTTTCTTTAAATCCTGATTATCCAAACGTCACAATTATTGCCCGTTCCTTTTATGAGGAACAGCAAGATTTTGATAGTGCAGTAGAGCTTGCTGTGAATGAGTTAATTCGAATAGAATCTTATCCGTGGTTTGAGGTTCTAAAAGGATATATCGATAAAGGATTTACTAAACATATTTCACCAGATTATTTTTATGAAGTATTAGTTACATTAAATAATGTAGATCAAGTGCAATTTACGCAAATTGTTTCATCACTTTGGAACAGTTATAAAAATGAACAAAATTACTTATTATGGCTTAACACAATAAATGAGTTTTTCTTACATATCGAAATACATTCGTCCGATATATGGGACAAAATTTCTTCTCTTTACGAAGAAACGTACTTTGAATTAATTCAAGGTCAATATATGCTTAGACAATTACACGATATCGTCCCAAATCTGTTAACAAATTGGTTAAAGGTAGTCAATCCGTCTCATGCTGTATTTCCATCAGCAGCGGTATTGGTATGGGATGAGATTTTCCCTTCCAAAATAGATTCAGCAAATATAAAACATGCGGAAAACCTACTGTTATATTCTATTAATCATGTGAATGGCTTAGAGTATAGTTTAGATCTTTTTGAATCTATTACACAGTGGGCACAAAAGCATGAAATAGAAATGGGTCACAGATTTAGATGGTTAGTTGGCGAGCTTGCAGATTTAAGAACAAATCGTATTTTAGTAACGGGAACTTCAGGAAACGGAAAAACTGCATTTATTAACTCCATATTAGGAGAAAATATATTAGAAAACTCAATCTCAAATGTAGTGGTTTTAAAAAATGATGCTCATACAGAGATTAACGCTATAACAGATTCAGCCATTACAACAACTGAGAATTTCTATGATTACCATAATATGATGGCAGTGCACCATCAAACATATAGAGATAGAGCATGTGTTGAATTTAAATTACCATGCAGATTTTTAAGCAAAAATAAACTTACATTCGTAGTTACCCCTGGTTTTAATAGGAATAACGACACTAGAGATGAGATATTTGAATATCTAAATTCTGTAGATGAATTATTGTTCGTATTGAATGCGGATTCACCTTTTACTGACAAAGAACGTGACATTCTATTAAGCATTCAAGAACATACACCAAATCTACAAATTCATTTCTTATTAAATAAAATAGATAACATTTACAGTGAAGCAGAAGTAAAAAGAGTATTACATGATACGCAAGCGAGAATAAATACATATTTCCCACATGCGAGACTTTTCCCTTACTCTTCGTTATATACAAGTAGTCAACAACTAAATGATTTAACTGAGTTTATTCGTTTTAACTTTAACCATAAAAATATCGATGCAGAACGTACTGAAAAGCTATTGTATTTCATTCGAAAAACAATTACATATCTTTTGGATAAACGCGTTGAGAAGGAAAACAATCTAGTGGATGTTATTAATTGGAATGAAGATATGTTGGTTAAACTAAATGGTTGTATTAATAACCTTACTGCTTTTGAGAAGGAAAAAATTCAATTAATTACAGAATCATATCGTGCAATGAAAACTGAAATTACTAATGATCTTACTGAACATATTCCGAAGCTATTACAGAGTTGTTCTGATTTAATTAGTGAGGAAAGTGATTTCGGGCACATTGATATGGAACTAAATACAGCGATGAACGAAAGAGTGCACAAATATTTAGAACAAACTGTATTACCTAATTTTGCTCGTTCTATGCAAAATTGGATTGCAACTTCTAATAATGAGCTCCTTCAAAGTCAATCGTACTTAGAAGAACTCAGTGAAGGACTTAATTCTTTATTTGGAGAAAATCGAATACAGTTAGAATGTGACTTTAAAGTACTGGATGACTGGCGCAGAGATACTGATAGAATGACGACTGGAATACAAATGGAAGAGGTGAATATTTTACGCCGATTTACGCCAGCACAATTTTTACTGAAAAGTGCCGGTAAATTATTTGGGGTTCTTCCAAAGAATAGAGCTATGCTATATAACAAATACAAACAGTATTTAGAAAATGAAGATTATACTGAGGTAACGGCTTCTATTATGAAGAAATTTTTCTTGCAGTTTGAGCTGTTTGAAAACACGCAAGAGCGGGATATTAATATGTTCTTTAGGAGTCCATTTAATTCCTTGAAACAAGCTGTAGAAAATACTCATTTAGAAATACAAGAAAAACAAGAGGTATTACATAAAATGAAATCAAATCCTGCAGTCTATCAGGATTCTATAACTCTCTTTGAATTGAGATTACGTCAATGTGAAGTAATCTTAAATATAGGTGAGGATTATGCCTATACAGATTTAACTTTAGAAACAACTATAGAATAAACGTAAAACAACTCCAAAATATACAGTAAAAGTGGATTTTGGAGTTGTTCTTTGCTTACATCCATATAATATGTCAGGTCTTTAATTGCATCATGTGATATAAGAGAGTAAAAAGGGAGCAACTGTAGTTAGTTGCTCCCTTCGTATATATTTCATGTATCACGTAAAATACTGATTCTTTGTGGGTTAATCATCAGCGGGAGAGAGATAAGAATTTCATTAACGTTATTACTAGATAAGTAAAGTGTTGGTGAAACTTAAAATATTTGACTGGCATCTTAATGAAAGAGTTTAAAGGGCAGATAAATATTTTCCAACATACAGACCACTTGCAGCTGCTTGAGATAATGAATGAGTGACCCCTGAACAATCACCGATTAAAAATAGCCCATCCACACTTGTTTCAAAATGGTTATTGACTTGTATTGTAGGAGCATAGAATTTTCCATCAATTCCATATAATAAAGTATCTTTATCGATAGGTTCTTGGATAAATTGTTCTAGGCGTAATAAAAACTCTTTGAGCGCTTCAATATATAATTGCGGAATTTCTTTATTCAAATCCCCATAATCTCCGTGTAATGTAGGCTGTATACGATTATGTTTTATACTGTTTTCCACTGTAGGTTGTTTCTTTAGTAAGTCCTCTAAGCGCTGTAAAACAATCCGATCTCGTCCTTGGTTAATACTTTTAATAATTGAACTTGCATATACATTTGCTTCTTTGAGAGTTGGAAAATAGCGCGGGATAAATAAAGTGAAATTTAAGTTAGGAGTGCCAGTTCCTCGCTCTCGGAAATTTTGACCGTCAGGCATAACTAAACCTTCTTCATACTTTCGAATAATGCGTCCTTTTGGGTTCATACAGTAAGTAGTAGCTGTGAAATGTTCATGCTCATAAGAAAGCTTTGTCTCAAAAGTATCTTTTAATATAGAACGTAATTGATGTTCTTTCATCTCTACTCTAATACCTAAATCTACACGAGTCTGCTCCTGAGAAATATCAAGGGAAGCGCACATTTTTTTTAGCCAATCTGCCCCGGAGCGCCCAGTTGCAAATACTAGTTGTTTAGAATGAACTGTTCCTTGATTTGTTTCTATTTTAAAATGATCTTTTTGTTTACTGATATGTTGTACATCTATATGAAATTGGATATTTATTTTCGTAAGTAAAAATTCATAGAGCTGCTGGAAAATGTTACTTGAAAGTGCAGTACCAAGATGCCTTACTTCCGTCGATAGCATTTGTAAACCACACGCTTCAGCTCTCTTAGTGAGATTCAGATTTTCTGTAGAATATTTCGAAACTGAATTTCCGCCAAACTGACATAGAATTTCATCTACTTCAGCCATTAGTTGTATAAAGCCTTCTTTACCGACTTTTTGTTCAAGTTCGCCTCCAAATCCATTTGTATAATTAAATTTCCCCTCAGATTTTCCTAAACCACCAAATCCGAAATATTTATCACATGTGTAACAGTTACATGTTTTTCCTCGGTTTAAAGGACAATTCCGATGTTCTAGTGCTTTACCTTTATCAAGAATTAAAACCTTTTTGTTACTTTTAGCTAGTGAATAAGCCATAAAAATGCTACTTACTCCAGCACCGATAATTGTAACATCATACATATTCTTTCACCTGCTAACGAATAGTTTGTTTGTTATTTTCTTAGTGTATAACAAATTATGAAAGGGAGGAACTAGCTATATTGATAGAGAGGGAAAATGTATTTGTTTTCGTAAAGTATGTAATATTCAAGGGAGTAGTCTTTAAGGAATTAATGACTCACATAATGAGCAAAGGTTTAGTTGTATGTATAAAGTGGATGAGCAAAAAAATACAAAAGTGGTTGGTCCGTTTTTGACAAACATCAATTATGATAAGAGAAGAAAGGTAGTATTTTATCGAAATTTTAAAAAGGAAGCTCTTTATGAAAATAGACTGGCCTTAGAGAGGTGAAAAGACAATGAGTTTTGCAATTTCACTAGTTGTTATTATTGTAATTGTATCGCTATTTGGGACCGTACTAGTCGCGCGAAATGTGGAGGAGAATTATGGTAAGTCTACAAAGAAGAATGTAAAAAATTTATCCGCTATTTATATTCTCCTTCTTTTTGTTCTACTGGTGGGGGTAACATGGTATGCGGTAGTGATTTGATAGTATTTAGTAGTTAGAAAGAGAACCGTTTTGGATCTATTCATTTAAGGATAAGAAAATGTGACTGATTAATCCTATTATCACAGTGAATACTGTTAGTAATAAATTGAGGATGGTTCATTTTGAGAGGAGGGAACTATATGGAATGGAAACCAAATCGTGCAGATAAGACACCTGTTTATAAACAAATTGCTGATTATATAGAAAGAGGCATTTCTTCAGGTGAATTTCCTTCTGATAGTAAGTTACCTTCTGAGCGTATGTTAGCAAAGGAATTACAAGTGAACCGGAGTACGATAATAGCTGCATATGAAGAATTAAAATCACTTGGAGTAGTAGAACGGCAAAAAGGAAGCGGAACACGGGTGAATACAGACATATGGGGTGTTTCACATAAACGAATACCGAACTGGGGTAGGTATGTTGAGGATGGATCGTTCTTACCTAATGTCCCACTCGTTCAACAAATTCGAATAGAAACGCAAAAAGACGACTTAATTAATTTAGCGAGTGGTGAATTGTCACCCGAATTAATTCCAAGTGATAGGTTTCGAACGATTTTGTCGGAGAAAACATTTATGGAAAATCTCGGTTATGACCATCCACTTGGAAATGAAATGTTGAGAAAAACAATTGCAGCACATGTTCAGCAATATAAACAAATTGAAGCGGAATCAAGTTCTATTCTTATTACATCAGGAGCACAACAGGCGCTTAATCTTATCGTTCAATGCTTATTAAAACCTGGCGATGCGATTGCAATTGAAGATCCTTCGTATTGTTTCTCGCTTCCGATGTTTAAATCGGCCGGTTTAAACATATTCCATTTACCTGTTGATGAGCATGGAATGAATCCAGATGACTTAATCGATTTGCACAAAAAGCATCGTATTCGTATGGTGTTTTTGAATCCGGATTATCAAAATCCAACTGGTACTGTGCTTTCATTAGCGAGACGTAAAAAAATTTTAGAACTGTCTTCTGAATTCGGGATACCGATTGTAGAAGATGATCCGTACAGTTTAACTTCTTTTAATGGAGAAGTGAATCCGACATTAAAATCGATGGATCCAAATGGGAATGTTCTTTATATAAGTTCACTATCAAAAATTGTTGCATCAGGATTACGTATAGGCTGGGTAATTGGTCCTACGCGCGTAATAGAACGACTAGCAGATGCGAAGCAGCAAGTTGATTTTGGCCATAGCGTATTTACGCAGTGGGTAGCAAATCAATTTTTAGAATCAGAAGATTTCCATGCGCATATTACGATGCTTCGTGGACAATTGAAGCAAAGAAGAGATGTATTAATTGCAGAGCTTGAAGGCACATTGGGAGACCGAGTTGAATATTTCGTTCCAGAGGGTGGAATACATGTATGGTGCAAGGTGAAGGGAACGTTTGATGAATACCACTTATTAGGTGAATCTATACGAAATGGTGTTGCATTTGTTCCGGGCAGTGTTTTAGGCTCTAAAAATGAATATATACGATTTACGTTTGGGAGAGCGAATATAGAACAAATCAAGTTTGGAATTACCCGGTTTGCTGACACGTTAAATGAGATTTCATAATATGGATGTGTGATAGTGAAATGGGGGAGACATTCTTTCAAGCTTATTGAGCCCTGCAATCGTAGCGTTAGCGATACCTTTATTTAAAGAGCGCAAGATACTGATGAAAAACTTTTTATCGATACTAATCGGTGTATTGATAGGTATAGTAGCCTTAACGATTATGAATGTAGCACTCGGTAGAATTTTAAATATAGATAAGGAACTTATACTAACAACTCTCCCGCAATTAGCAACAATGCCAATTGCCATTTCATTAGCGGAGCAAATTGGTGGTATTCCATCTATGACTGCTAGTTTTGTAGTTGTTGCAGGAATAACGGGTGCTATTATTGGACCGACAGTACTTAAGCTTTGTGGTATAACAAGTACGATTGGAAAAGGTGTTGGAATGGGCTGTGCATCACATATCATCGGTGTGAGTCGTCTAGTGAAAGAAGGAGAGAAAGAAGCTACTATTGGTTCAGTAACGATGATTGTAACAGGAATACTTATTAGTATATTAATACCTTATGGAATGAAATTGGTATTTTGAAATATATGGAGGTGATAAAAGTGACAACATGGTTTATCGTTACATTATTTATTTTTGGTGCTCTTAAAGTACTAGTTTCTAGTATGCCGACTTCTGTTGTAGAATCTATTATTAGTAGATTTGAATTACATCAAAAACTTGATGAAGAACATACGACTGTATCGCTAGATGGAAAGAATATAGAAGGGGAAAAGAAAACGCAAGTTATTCACGAATTTAACGAGGCTTTATTTTTAGATAAACATTATTTTCCACCACACGGTGAGGGGATACCGATAATCATTGAAACGAAGAAAGGGAAAAGAACAATTACATTATCGATATATAGTTATGAGGAACATGTTGATGTAATCAAGCAATATAAGAAGAACGTCGTTGCCTATCGTTTACGTTCTAAAAGTCTCCAAACTCTTGCACCATTAGCGCTAACTGAAGATTATGCTTAAGGAGAGACCAATAATGGTCTCTTTATTTTTGTATCCAATTATATACTCTCCAAATAAAAGAAAGAAAAATCATATACCCAAACAAAGAATAAGTATGATGCCAGTCTGCACTATGAATAAATAAACCACGTTTCTCAGCAACTTGTTCAAAAATACTAGCACAAATACCTATTGAGATAATCAATAGAGTTCTAGAAACTGCAGATAATGTTTTTGAGATTTGTATGAAAGTGGCTGTTAAAATGGGTAATACAAGCAACGTGAAGCCTATGTTAACTGAAAATATGGATGGGAACGGTCTAACTGGAAAGGAATATATTTGTTTCGTGACAAAGAAAGCATCTAAGCACGTTCCGATAACAGTAGAGAGAAAGATTGTAACTGCTAATGCTAGAAAATCATTCTTCTTCTCTAAGGAGGACATTTTTCTTTGCGAGAATTGCCAATTCAATTTTTTCGAGTGTTTTGCAGTAGTCTTCTGTAATTTGCCCAAGTATATGTTCCTCCTTATCAGTTAAATAATGTATCACTTGCCAGTCATTAAACCAATCTTCATGTTTTGTTTCTTCGTTTTTTACATTTTTCCATGCGTACATAAGTGCAGGACTATATATACGATAGGAATCATTTCTTAATTGGCAATTTTTTATTCTTCGTTTATAAAACTCTCTTGAAAAGGATTCGTTTACACTTGAAAATAAATGTGGCCAGTAATCTTTTCTTGAGCCTGTATGAGGGGTATTGTCTGCCCAATGTTTAACTTGAGATAAAATATGTTCATTATGAAATAACAATGTGTATAATCTTTTTCCAAGTAAAATTCGTTCATGTAGTGAAGTGAAGTGCTTCATTGTATCACCAATGAGTAATGTTTTCGCATTCATTTTACTTTCGTAAAAAGGGAAGAGGATATGATTGAACTGAAAGAAATCAAATAGTTTAAATCCAATACTGTTCAGAACATTTTTTTTGAAGTGTTCATTTTGAATGACTCTTTTTTCTAAGTAATTTTGCTCATTAATAATAGTTGCGATTGCTAATGTTTTTTTGTCGCCAGTTTTCCAAAAGGAATTCCACATCGTTTCCATAAAGGTGGAAACATGGAGGTGAGAGAGAAGGTGGAAAAGGTTTGTAGATTTTTTTACACTTTGTTCATATAGTAAAAATTGTGGATATACATCTTGAAAAATAAGCCAATTTCCGCGCTCTAAAAAAGAAAAGAAAGTAAATTGATCTTTTTCAGATAATAACTTTGTATATAAATCTCCTTTTAAATCAGTCATGTTCCAACCACCGTTACGTGACACCATATGTCCGAGCAGTGCCCAATGTATTTCAGGGTATTTTTTGTGAAACTGAAAGTAAGCACGAGTCCTTGTTACATTATTTTGATTTAATAATTTTGTTTGTTCTTTAATTGTATGTAGTAATATTTCTTCCTCTTTCGAAAGAGTGTAAAGGGGGCTATTTGTAGTGGTACATTTTTGTTTTAGCTCATTTTTTATAGAGAAGAGGGAAAGAGGGGTATTTTTGTGAAATTTATTATGTGGGTTGTCGTGGTGCATATAATTCCCTCCTATTCAAGTCTGTTATCATAAATGTATTAATACCTACTTAAATAAATGATATGTGAAGGAAATGAAAAGTTGCAAAATATAGAAAAAGGAAAGAGGAGACGGACTCTTCTTTCCTTTTTGGTATTTATTTGAGCTGAAAATTATTGCGTAAACCTATAGAGAATGAATTCCCTTTTCCAGCAGAGTAGGAAATGAATCGGCATGAATAGGTTTACTATAATAGTAACCTTGAATAAACTGACATTTATTTTTTTGAAGGAAATTCACGTGTTCTTTCGTTTCTACACCTTCAGCAATGACAGACATTCCTAATGTATGTGCTAATGTGATGATTGTTTTAATGTATAAAGTATTTTCCCGAATAAAAAACTGCCTATCGCAATGGTAATACAGATCCAGAAAAGATTTACATGAAGCTTTTTAGAATATAAAGAGTATAGTAATGAAATAAATGTAATGCCTTCAACTATGAGTGAAGAGAAGCGTACATTGAAATCAGAAAAATGATTAGGGAATATATAAAACAATAGCTGCAGTAACAAATTAATGTCGTTATTAATATATGTAATTGTAAATTTTTGCTGAATGTCAAAATGATCACCTTCTTAAAGTATGCACTAAATATATAACATCTATATGTAAGGATATTGTTTGAAGATTGTATCAGATTTCCTTATAAAAATCATGTTTATAAGCGAAAAAATCCAAAGTGTAATGATTTTAGAATTGAAGAGAAATTACAGTGAACAACTTTTGGTTTATGAGAGATTTATATAAGGATTATATAATTAGTCATTTCGTACATTTAAATGATTTTTTAGTAGTTTGCAAGTGGATATGCGAAAATGCATATAAAATGATGGGATTCTTTTGGATAGAGGAGTGTTTTCTTATTATGGAGTATTAAACAAGACCTTTGTATGTATTTCTTTTCATACTAATGAGGGATTTCAGTAACATGTTGCGTATGTACAATAAAAGAAATCAATCATTAGGTTTGTATGGGGGGAAGGGCATGAAAAATTGGGTGAAGTTTAGAATAGCACGTCCAACAGATAAATTTGAAGATGTTATAGCATTCTATGAAAAAGGATTAGGATTGAAGCGTATAGGTGATTTTTATGGTCATGAGAGGTACGATGGAGTTATGTTTGGTCTACCGGATGAAGAGTATCATTTAGAATTTACAAGACATATAGATGGAAGTCCGTGTCCGGCTCCAACAAAAGATAATTTACTAGTATTTTATATGCGAGAAGATAGTGAAATGAAAAAAGTGAGTAAAAGGCTGTTTGCAATGGGGTACGATGAAGTAGCACCAGAAAATCCATATTGGAAAGATAAAGGGATAACGATAGAGGATCCAGATGGTTGGAGAATTGTGTTGATGAAAATAGAAGAACAAGGTTTCAAATTATGATAGGGTAAAAATAAATTAGCTTCCTTCTAGGAAATAAAAATAGAAGGAAGTTTTTTATTTGTAGTCTGAAAAATTTAATTTGACAATTAATTGTAGGGAGATATAAATTGAGAACGTGTATTCTTATAAGTTTGATAGTGTTGCCATTCAAAAGGAATGTATAAATAGGGAGGGATTTTTATGTTATTTCGAATTGAAGATGCAGAAATATACTATGAAATCGTTGGAGAAGGAAAACCAGTCATTATCATACATGGCTGCACTCCTGATCATAGGTTAATGATGAAATGTATGGAAGCGGTATTTCAGAAATATGAAGGTTATAAGCGAATATATATTGATTTACCTGGAATGGGAAAATCGAATGCTCCAGATTGGATAAATAGTTCAGATCGTATAGTAGAAGTGCTTATCACATTTATTGAGAAAATCATTTCTACTGAAGAATTTTTATTGGTAGGAGAGTCATACGGAGGCTATTTAGCCAGAGGAATACTCACAAAGCTGTTTGAAAGAGTTAGCGGATTACTATTAGTATGTCCTGTTGTTGTAGCGGATCAAGAAAAAAGGACTCTTCCAGATAAACAGGTAATTTTACAAGATGAGGAATTCTTAAATAAGCTCACTTCTACGGAAAGAGAGGGTTTTTGTGAGTTAGCGGTGGTAGCAAATGAATATACATATAAGCGATTTAAAGAAGAAATTAAGCCAGGACTAGATATTGCTAATTATGAATTTATTGAAAGGTTGCAAAATAATTACTCTCTTACTATGGATTTTCATCATAAAAAATATGAGAAACCCGTTCTTTTATTAGCCGGAAGACAAGATATATCGGTAGGTTATCAAGATATTATAGAAATTATTGAAGATTATCCAAGAGCAACATTAGCAGTGTTAGATATGGCAGGGCATAATTTGCAAATTGAACAGCCTGAATTATTCGAGAGCTTAGTAGGAGAATGGATTAAACGAACAAATCAGCAAAGTTTATAAAAGACGAATGAACATTTTCAAGGAGGACGTATGAATACATATATCTATATGGTTAGGCACGGTGAATCGCCAAAATTAGAAGGGGATGAAAGAACACGTGGATTTACAGTCAAAAAAGTTAAAATATTTCGTCTCAAGGATTATAATAGAGAAAGAAATATAAAAGGAGTGGACGAATTTGAAACAAGAACTTATTGAAAGATTTACGAGATATGTAAAGATTGATACACAGTCAAATGAAGAAAGTCATACAGTACCAACAACACCTGGACAAATCGAATTTGGTAAGTTATTAGTTGAAGAGCTAAAAGAAATTGGGTTAACAGAAGTAACGATGGATGATAATGGGTATGTAATGGCAACACTTCCTGCTAATACGGATAAGGATGTTCCTGTAATCGGATTTTTAGCACATTTAGATACAGCAACAGACTTTACAGGGAAAAACGTAAAACCACAAATTCATGAAAATTTTGATGGTAATGCAATTACGTTAAATGAAGAGCTAAATGTTGTGCTAACGCCAGAACAGTTCCCAGAATTACCATCTTATAAAGGGCATACGATTATTACAACGGATGGTACGACACTTCTTGGAGCAGACGATAAAGCTGGTCTGACTGAAATTATGGTTGCAATGAATTATTTAATACATAATCCGCAAATTAAGCATGGGAAAATAAGAGTTGCATTTACGCCAGATGAAGAAATTGGCCGTGGACCAGCGCATTTTGATGTAGAAGCGTTTGGTGCATCATTTGCTTATACGATGGATGGAGGTCCATTAGGTGGTTTAGAGTATGAAAGTTTTAATGCTGCAGGCGCTAAGTTAACGTTTAATGGAACGAATACACATCCTGGAACAGCAAAAAATAAAATGCGTAACGCAACTAAACTTGCTATGGAGTTTAATGGGCATTTACCAGTAGAAGATGCACCGGAATATACTGAAGGCTATGAAGGATTCTATCATTTGCTTTCTTTAAATGGTGATGTCGAGCAAAGTAAAGCGTATTATATTATTCGAGATTTTGATCGCGAAAATTTTGAAACGCGTAAACATAACGTTAAAAATATCGTGAAGCAAATGCAAGAGAAGTATGGACAAGATGCAGTCGTTTTAGAAATGAATGATCAATACTATAATATGCTTGAAAAAATTGAACCGGTGAGAGAAATTGTTGATATTGCGTATGAAGCAATGAAAAGTTTAGACATTGAGCCAAACATTCACCCAATTCGTGGTGGTACAGATGGGTCACAATTATCGTATATGGGATTACCTACACCGAATATTTTCACTGGTGGTGAAAACTATCACGGTAAATTTGAGTATGTTTCGGTAGATACTATGGAAAAAGCCGTTCAAGTTATTGTAGAAATCGCAAGAAGATTTGAAGAACAAGCTTAAAAAAGAACCAAGTAGTACGGATGTGCTACTTGGTTTTTTAGTATAGTACTCGCCATAAATAAAAAGTGGCGTAAGACTCAAAGTTTATCCAATTTGCCGCAAAATCTTTGATTTCATTTTTAGTCGGTTTACTTTCGGAACCTGTTAGAAATTTAATTGCATTATGCAAACCAACATCATCAATTGGAAAAGCGGAAGGGAATCGTAAACAGCGCATTAAAACATAGTTGGCAGTCCACGGACCTATACCATGGATAGCAGTTAATTGTTTTTCAGCAAGCTTTACATCTTGTGTTTGTAGTAAAGACTCTTTTGACAGTTTTCCTTCTGTAATAAGCTTCGCAATACCAATTAAATATTCACATTTTCTAGTTGTCATTTTCAATTTTTTAAGATCTTCTACATGTAGAGTTGCAATCGTTTCAGGAGAGGGGAATATCCAATGTTTTCTATCGTTCCATTCTACATACTTCCCAAATTGCTCGACTAATCTTCTTTTTAGCGTATAGGCATATGTGAGGTTAATTTGTTGACCGATAATTCCCCAGGAAAGTGCTTCAAATAAATCTGGAATACCTAATGTGCGGAGCCCGTAATACTTTTGAATAGGATCATTAAGGAGTGGATCATGTTTTGCTAATTTATAAAAGGGAGCTAAATCAGTAGTTAAATCAAACCACTCTTTTACATAGTTAGCTACAGCGTCGCGCACACATTTTCCAAAGATATATGATTCTCCTAAAAAACGTATTTCCAAATTGCCATCAGTGTTCATACTAATTTCAACCAAAGGGTTTACATCTTGAACCGGGATAACTTTATAAATTTTATTATCTTCAATATGAAACATACATTCATTATTAGAACGGGAAAGATAGCGTAAGTTTTCATGGAAACTAAACTCTTTTGGAACTGCTAAAGTTAATGTGCTATTATACTCTGCTGTCATATGGATTCCACCTGTAACTTTTCTAATGTAAGCAATTCTTTCTTCATTTTTAATCCCCCTCTAAAACCGGTTAGTTTCCCATTCTTTCCAATAACACGGTGGCAAGGAATCGTAATAAGAAGTGGATTGGCAGCAATAGCAGAAGCAACAGCGCGCACAGCTGTAGGTTTTTGTATTCTTTCTGCAATTTCTGAATAAGAATATGTCTTCCCGTAAGGAATTTCACGTACCGTATTCCAAACAGATAATTGAAATGCAGTTCCGTGAGCATCGACAGGGAATGTAAAAGTTTCTCGCTTGTTTTCTAAATACTCGATAACTTCTTTTGTATATGTTTGCAGGTAATCTGGATTGCAGACCAATACATGTTGTGGCAGTTTTTTTCTAGCCCATATATTTAGTTCTTCAAAATTTTTGTCTTGCGATCCTATGAAACATAGTCCATTTTCAGTTGCAGCAATATGAAAGTTCCAATTTTCATGTGTAAATAGCGTCCAATGTATAGATTTATTTTTATAGGAATTCATTATTGTATCCCTCTTTCATTTCGTTCTTTTTTCGATATTCAGTAGGAGTAAATCCGGTTTTCTTTTTAAATAAAGTTGCGAAATACTCTGGGTTTTCTATCCCAACAGCAGTACTAATTTCCTTAACGGATTGATTTGTATGTGAAAGGAATTCTGCGGCTTTAACAATTCTGAATCGTTGTATATATTCTATTGGACTTATTCCTATTAGTCTTTTGAAAGTGCGTTGTAAATGAAATGGGCTACCGTGGCACATTTCCGCGAGTAGGTCGAGAGTTAATCCTTCGTCATAATGTTTTTCAATATAGTCTTTAATTTGTTCTACCCACTCTTCATTAGGTAAAGTAATCCCATTTGGTTTACAACGTTTGCACGGACGAAAGTTTTCATGCAATGCTTGCTCTGCATTTAGAAAGATTCGTACGTTGTTTTTATTCGGTATTCTCGATTTGCACGATGGTCGGCAAAAGATCCCAGTTGATTTCACAGCATAAAAAAATTTGTTATCATAGGAAGAATCATTGTGAATAATTGCTTGCCAATACTCACTTGTTAACGTAAATCCTTCATTGTACAAAGATCATCACCTCTGAAATTAGTATAACCTGAATCATGTGCGTATGTACGTATTCACAAATGTAAGAGCAAGATTACAAAGATGAAAATATGATTGTTTTTCTATTTTGTGATAGCATGAACTTTGAAAGTGAACATCAAGAGGAGGACTATAATTGAAGTTAATTTCATGGAATGTAAATGGCTTGCGTGCGGTTATCGCAAAGGGTGGATTTTTAGAATATCTTGAGGAATCTAATGCAGATATATTTTGTCTACAAGAAATTAAATTACAAAGTGGGCAAATTGATTTAAATTTAGAGGGATATTATACATATTGGAATTATGCTGTGAAAAAAGGGTATTCGGGAACAGCTATTTTTACGAAAAAGGAACCTCTTTCCGTTACATATGGTTTAGGTATTGAGGAGCATGATCAGGAAGGAAGAGTCATTACTTTAGAATTCGAAGATTTTCACATGATAACGTTATATACACCAAATTCAAAACGTGGATTAGAACGATTAGATTACAGAATGAAATGGGAAGACGATTTCCGGGCTTATATTAAGCGATTAGATGAAGAAAAACCAGTTGTTTTTTGTGGTGATTTAAACGTTGCTCATAAAGAAATAGATTTAAAAAATCCAAAAAGTAACCGTAAAAATCCTGGTTTTTCGGATGAAGAAAGAGAAAAATTCACATGTGTTTTAGAGGAAGGATTTATAGATACATATCGATACCTATATCCTGAACAAGAAGGAGCCTACTCATGGTGGTCATACCGTATGGGGGCAAGAGCGAAAAATATTGGATGGCGTTTAGATTATTTTGTTGTTTCTGAAAGAATGAAAGATCAAATAAAGGATGCGAAAATCAATAGCGAAGTGATGGGGTCAGATCATTGCCCAGTTGAATTAAGTATGGATTTCTAAAAAAGAAGTATCTTCCTGCAAAAAGGAGATACTTCTTTTTTTGTTCAGTTTGTTAAAATTTTTCAAATCATTCTTGAAATAATCTGATATTAAATATATACTTAATAACGATAATCATTATCAATGATAATGATTATCGTTTGATGAGGGTGTAAAAGAATTATAGTTTAGGGGAAGTGAACGAGAATGGCTCTCCATTTTACGTAGATTTGTTAACAATGTGAAATATAGATGAGGATTATGTTTCATATAATTAAATTTTATTGTTGGAATAATATATTTAAAGATTTCGAGAGGAGATAAATATGAACAAGAAATTATTTACATTAGGGATGGTTACAGTTTTAAGTGTAGGTTTAGCAGCGTGCAATAGTGCGGACAAAACTTCTGGGGAACAAAAGCAACAAACAAAAGCTACTGAAACGAAAAAAGATGAAAAGCGAAAAATTACATATTTAGGTAAAGAATATACAGTACCAGCAAAAGTAGATAAAATCGCGACAGCTAGTTTAGAGTCAATGGAAGATGCGGCAGTACTTGGTATTAAACCAGTAGGTGCCATTACTGTAGGGGGGAAATTACCGAAGTACCTTGAAAAAGAATTAGAGGGTGCAAAATCTGTTGGTGAGAAAATGCAACCGAATTTCGAAACATTGCTTCAATTAAAACCAGATGTTATTACATCAAGTACGAAATTCCCAGCAGAAACAGCTGAAAAGTTTACGAAAGTAGCTCCAACATTCCCAGTATCACACGTTTCAACAGATTGGGAAGATAACTTGAAGTTAATGGGAGAATTAACTGGTAAAAAAGATAAAGCAGAAAAAATTATTAAAGATTACAATGCGGACGCTGAAAAAGCAAAAGCAAAACTGGGAGATAAGTTAAAAGATAAAAAAGTACTTGTCATTAGACTAAGAGCAAACGAATTATTCCTATATCCAGAAGGAGTATACTTCAACCCTGTCCTTTATAAAGATCTTGGATTAACTGCTCCAGAACAACTGAAAACTGTAAAAGCACAAGAAAAGATTTCTTTAGAAAAACTAGCTGAAATTAATCCAGATTATGTTTTCTTACAATATGAAGCAAGCGAAAATAATAAACCGAAAGTGCTAGAAGATATTGAAAGCAATCCAATTTGGCAAAGTATGAATGCTGTGAAAGAAAAGAAAGTATTTGTAAACGTTGTAGATCCAATGGCACAAGGCGGTACTGCTTGGAGTAAAACAGCATTCTTAAAAGAAGCAGTGAAAAATTTATCTAAATAATATAATAAATAAGGTGCGTTGAATGATATGCAGAAAACGAATGCGGTACCAGTAACCATTTTATGTATAGCACCTATATTGATTTTATGTACAGTCATACTTTCTGTTTTATATGGTGCGAAAAACATTGATGCTGAAATAGTATGGAATGCATTATTTCATTTTGATTCAAGTGATGTAAATCATAATATTATTATTACTTCACGTTTACCAAGGGTAGTTGCAGCTCTTTTAGTCGGAGCATTTCTAGCCATATCAGGAGCACTTATGCAGGGGATGACAAGAAACTATCTTGCATCCCCTTCTATTATGGGTGTGACGGATGGCGCAGCCTTTGTTATTACACTTTGTATGATTTTTCTTCCGGGAATGTCATCGATTGGTATGGTTTTATGTTCAATGATTGGTTCCGCACTAGGAGCCGGTATCGTGTTTGGATTTGGTTCGCTCCTTCAAAATGGTTTATCACCAGTTCGGTTAGCGATTATAGGAACGGTTATAGGAACATTTTTAAGCAGTGTATCTGCCGCGATGGCGTCGTATTTCCAAATCTCTCAAAATGTTAGTTTTTGGTTTAATGCAAAATTAGATCAAGTGGATCCTAATATCATTAAAATCACGATACCTTTTGGGATAATTGGGATAATTTTAGCACTGTTAATATCAAAATCTATTACCATTCTTTCCTTAGGAGAAGAGGTTTCTATTAATCTAGGGCAGCGTACAAAACTAGTTAAAGCGATAGCCATTTTATCAGTTATTTTTTTAACAGGAACAGCTGTTGCTTTAGTGGGTAAAGTAGGTTTTGTAGGTTTAATTATTCCGCACATTACTCGCTTTTTAATTGGGATAGATTATAAGTGGATCTTGCCATGTTCAGGCATTATTGGTGGAGTTTTCTTAGCATTATGTGATGTAGTAAGTAGATTTGTAAACTATCCATTTGAAACACCAATTGGAGTCGTTACCTCCTTAATTGGAATTCCTTTCTTCCTTTATTTAATCCGTACAAGAGGAGGAGAGAGACATGCCTAAAAGTTCAAATCAACGTTTTGTAATGACGATGGGGATTATTATATTTTTAATACTATGTGCTATGTATATTAGTTTAACGAATGGTACGTTTGATATTACGATTACAGATGTATTTAAAACACTTTTTAGAATTGATCCAGTACCAGACCATGATTTGGTTATATTTGAATTTCGTCTGCCGCGTATTGTAATTGCTGGATTAGTAGGATTAGGCCTCGGCGTTGCGGGTGCTGTTATTCAAGGCATTACGAGAAATGGATTGGCGGACCCAGGTATTTTAGGAGTGAATGCTGGAGCAGGTACAGCCATCGTAATTTTTATGTTTTTCTTTCAAGGACAATTAAATAGTACAGACTGGGTTTCTATTATGATGATGCCGATGTTTGGCTTAATAGGTGGATTAGGTGCAGCAATAATAATTTATCTGTTTTCTTGGAAAAAAGGTAAGTTAGATTCGCAGCGACTTTTATTAACAGGGATTGCAATTGGATCAGGATTTGGAGCCTTTTCTATGTATTTATCACTCAAAATGAAGTCAACAGATTTTGAAATGGCTGCAGTTTGGGTGTCAGGAAGTATATATAGTGCAAACTGGAAGTATATTATTGCCATGTTACCGTGGCTTATTATCTTAATTCCTCTTATACAAAAGAAAGCTTATTTATTAGATTTATTTCAATTGGAAGAAACGAGTATTACAAGTTTAGGTGTTTCAGTAGAACGAGAGAAATCGATTTTACTATTAAGCAGTATCGGGCTTGTGAGTGCATGTGTTGCTGTTTCCGGAAGTATTGGTTTCATTGGATTAATGGCACCACATATAGCGAAAAGACTTGTCGGTATTCAACATAAACATATAATTCCTACGTGCGGAGTAATAGGAATGTTTCTTGTAATTGCTTCAGACTTTATTGCAAAAACAGTTTTCACACCTGTAGAGCTACCAGTTGGAATCGTTATTTCTATTGTCGGTGTACCGTATTTCTTATATTTACTTTATAAGGCGAAAGCGTAAGAGGAGGAATAAAAGTGAGTATTTTAAGTGCAAAAAATTTAGAAACGAGTTATGAAAAGCTTACCGTGTTTCGCGATTTGAATGTGGAAATACAAGAAGGGAAAGTAACGACAATTATAGGGCCAAATGGGTGCGGGAAATCAACCTTATTAAAGACAATGGGACGAATTTTAAAGCAAAAAAACGGTAAAGTGTATTTGCAAGGACAGGATCTAAATACGATTCCAACGAAAGAAATCGCCAAACAGTTAGCTTTACTTCCGCAAACTCCAATTGCACCAGGAGAGCTTAAAGTAGAAGAATTAATTTCTTATGGACGCTATCCACATCGAAATAACGTAAATAAGTTAACTTCAAAAGATAAAGAGATGATTGATTGGGCACTAGATATAACGAAAACATCTGAATTTCGAACGAGACAAATTGCAAACTTATCAGGTGGTCAAAGACAAAAGGTATGGCTAGCGATGGCTTTAGCACAAGGGACAGAAGTGTTGCTATTAGATGAACCGACTACATATCTTGATATGTCTCACCAATTAGATGTATTACAAATTGTAGAGAAGTTAAATAAAGAACACAATTGTACGGTTGTAATGGTATTACATGATATTAACCACGCAGCGAGATTTTCAGATGAAATTATCGCAATGAAGGAAGGGGAAATTGTTACAACTGGTAGCCCAGAAGAAATTATTACGAATGAAGTATTAAAAGAAGTATTTCATATTGATGCGCGTGTCATGATTGATCCGTATAACGGCGCTCCTGTTTGTTTCGGTTATGATAGCGTTATATCGCAAGAAGAAAAAGTAGAAATGTATGTAACAAGTTAAAAAGGGGGGATTTACAATGAATGCTACTATTGAAAAACAGCAAATTATTACATCTAATACAGAACAGTGGAAAATTTATTCAAAATTAGAAGGTAAGGAATATCAAATTCATATTTCAAAGCCGAAGCAGCTAGCACCAGAGTCAGGATATCCAGTCATATACGTCTTAGATGGCAATGCCTTTTTTCAAACATTCCACGAAGCGGTTAAAATACAATCGGTTAGAGCGGAAAAAACAGGTGTTTCACCAGCCATTATAGTTGGTATTGGTTATCCAATTGAAGGGGCATTTTCAGGAGAAGAAAGGTGCTATGATTTTACACCCTCTATCATTTCAAAAGATGCCCCTTTAAAACCGGACGGCAAACCGTGGCCTAAAACAGGTGGAGCGCATAAATTTTTTACTTTTATTGAAGAAGAATTGAAACCACAAATTGAAAAAAATTTTGAGATTGATAAAGGAAAGCAAACGTTATTTGGGCATTCTTTAGGTGGTCTATTTGCTTTACATATACTATTTACAAACATAAAGGCCTTTCAAAACTATTTTATTAGTAGTCCATCTATTTGGTGGAATAATCAATCTGTGCTTGAAAAAGAAGAGAATCTTATAAATGAATTAAACAATGCTCAGTTTGAAACAGGTGCATTTCTTACAGTGGGGTCATTAGAACGAGAGCATATGGTTGTAGGTGCAAATGAATTATCAGAACGCCTTCTCCAAGTCAACCACGACAAATTTAAATTTAAGTTTTATGAAGCTGAAGGAGAAAATCATGCATCTGTTGTACCGACTTCTTTAAGTAAGGGATTACGATTTATTAGTTGTGTGTAGAATGTGTACGAGATATGCGTATTCTTCATATTTGGACGATTGATAAAAACAGGAGGATCATGAAGTTCCTCAAAACATGATTGATATGTTAAAACAACAGTTCCATATTGGACATGCTACAATTCAAATTGAAACGCTTAAAATTACACATAATGAAATGATTGTTTAATAAAATGCAAATAAAAGGCTGTGGAGAATTTCTCCATAGCCTTTTATTTGTGTAAGTAGAATTGTCCTTTTTGAAAGTTTTGTTTCAACTTTTCGTCTAAAGAGACAAAAAGTTGTCACATTTCCGTCACAATTAGCATAAACATAAAATAGACGAAATGAACTTATTTCCAAAAAGGCTTGTTTAATTCAATTCATGATTAGTAGAGCTGAAAAAAAACGGATTAAAAGTTCACTATATTATCAAGGAGGTATATCGTATGAAAGCAATTCTCGCTATCGCTGGGCTTATTTGGGTTTTATCACATGGCATTCCAATTTATGAAGGAGAACAAATTCGCAGTGCTCTGAATAAACAATTTAATGAATATCATATCATTGATCGGCAAGATAATGTTGTTACTGTTCGAGTAAATGACTGTTTTCATACGGTAACCGTTGAAGGAACTTCAGTAGTGAATGATACAAAAGTATGTGATCAGCAATAACTATATATAGGAAGAAAAAAGTCTCAATTTAAATATGTGAAGATTGAGGCTTTTATATTTGTAGACAAATAATAAGTGGGGATGGACAATCCCCGCTTATTAATGTTTTTTTGAAAAAAGGGAAGGGTATACTGAAAATTGAGACTGAGAAGCTAATAATTTGTTAAGAATAATCATAGAGTGGGAATATACTCATATGGGGTATCATACATAGATATTTAATGCTATAATTGATATACTCGTAAAAGTAATTGTTTTATTGGATGAAGAGAAACTTTGAGAAGGTGATAATATGGGGCATAAAGAGCATGAAGCAACTACACATAGATCAGAAAAAGAAAAAGAGCAAATTATAAATAGATTAAAGAGAATCGAAGGGCAAGTTCGTGGTATTCAAAATATGATTGAAAATGATCGTTATTGCGTTGATATTTTGGTGCAAATTTCAGCGATTAATGCAGCGATGAAAAAAGTAGGAATGGGTGTTTTAAAAAATCATACAAGTCATTGTGTTTCAGGAGCCATTAAAGATGGAAATGGTGACGAAGCAATTGAGGAATTAATGACAGTATTTGAACGATTTTCAAAGGCTTAAAAAAACAAGCTAGTATCTAACTAGCTTGTTTTTTGTTTATTTAAAGACCTTTACCGTAAAGTTTAGTGACAGCAAGAAGGCTAGGGGATTTCAGAGTGTACGTAATAGTTCGATTGATTAAACTCCTACCACATACCTATAAGGGGTATATGTATGTTTTGTCGTAGAATGAATGGATTTATTTTAAAGAATGCTGTGTGAGATAAGAGAAAACAAGGAATATATAAAAAAATATAAAAATCATTATATAAAACCATTGATTACCTTAGGGGGGTATGGTAAGATGAGGTTGTGATTAACAAACAATGAATGAACAAGAGGAGGATTTTAAATGGAACAGTTAACATTAAAAGTTGAAGGTATGTCTTGTGGACATTGTGTAAATTCTATTGAAAGTAATGTGAAAGAACTAAATGGTGTTCAACAAGTAAAAGTACAATTAGCAGAAGGAACAGTTGAAGTTACCATTGACTCATCAATCATTACTTTAAAAGATATTGTTAGTGTAATCGAAGATCAAGGATACGATGTTATATAAAAATTTTTAAATACTGGAATAAATCGTACTTTAAATAAAGTGCGATTTATTTTGCTAAAAAATATACCTCTTGAGGGTATATGGTAGAGGTGAATGAAATGAATGAACAAAAAGAGGCCAATCTTCAAATATCAGGAATGACATGTGCGGCATGTGCAAATAGAATTGAAAAAGGTCTAAAAAAAATAGAAGGTGTTCATGATGCAAATGTAAATTTTGCTCTTGAAAAAACAAAAATCATATACGATTCAGGGAAAACGAATCCGCAACAATTTAAAGAGAAAGTTGAATTGTTAGGGTATGGTATCGTAAGTGATAAAGCTGAGTTTACTGTTTCAGGAATGACATGTGCAGCATGTGCGAATAGAGTTGAAAAGCGTTTAAATAAGTTAGATGGTGTGAACAAAGCGACGGTTAACTTTGCTTTAGAATCGGCAACAGTAGACTTTAATCCGGATGAAATTAATGTAGGCGAAATGAAGAGTACCATTACAAAGTTAGGGTATAAATTAGAAATAAAATCAGATGAGCAAGATGCATCAACTGATCATCGCTTACAAGAAATTGAGCGACAAAAGAAAAAGTTTATTATTTCGTTTATTTTATCATTCCCGTTATTGTGGGCAATGGTGAGTCATTTCTCATTTACATCTTTTATTTATTTACCAGATATGCTTATGAATCCTTGGGTGCAGCTAGCTCTTGCAACTCCAGTTCAATTTATCATTGGCGGACAGTTTTATATTGGTGCTTATAAAGCGTTACGTAATAAAAGTGCGAATATGGATGTTCTCGTGGCACTTGGAACGTCTGCAGCGTATTTTTACAGTGTGTATTTAAGTATTCAATCAATGGGTTCATCAGAACATATGACAGATTTATATTTTGAAACGAGTGCGGTCCTCATTACATTAATTATTTTAGGGAAATTATTTGAGGCAAAAGCAAAGGGACGTTCATCAGAAGCTATTAAAAAATTGATGGGGTTACAAGCGAAGACAGCTATAGTTGTGCGAGATGGAACAGAAATGAAAATTTTAATCGAAGAAGTAGTAGCTGGTGATATCGTTTATGTAAAGCCTGGTGAAAAAATACCAGTTGATGGAGAAATTGTAGAAGGAAAATCAGCAATAGATGAATCGATGTTGACGGGTGAAAGTATTCCAGTTGATAAAACAATTGGAGATGTGGTAATCGGTTCTACAATGAATAAAAATGGATTTTTAAAAGTTAAAGCAACTAAGGTAGGAAGAGATACTGCATTAGCTCAAATCATTAAAGTAGTAGAAGAGGCTCAAGGTTCAAAAGCTCCTATTCAAAGGGTTGCAGATCAAATTTCAGGTATTTTCGTACCGGTTGTAGTTGTGATTGCTATTATTACATTTGCGGTGTGGATGATATTTGTTACACCTGGTGATTTTGGCGGGGCACTTGAGAAAATGATAGCAGTACTTGTTATCGCTTGTCCGTGTGCTTTAGGTCTTGCGACACCTACATCTATTATGGCTGGATCAGGAAGATCAGCTGAATATGGAATTTTATTTAAAGGTGGAGAGCATTTAGAAGCAACGCACCGATTAGATACGGTTATTCTGGATAAAACGGGTACAGTGACAAATGGAAAACCGGTATTAACAGATGTAATAGTAGCAGATGGATTTGATGAGAAGGAAATATTAAAATTAGTCGGTGCAGCAGAAAAAAATTCTGAACATCCACTTGCAGAAGCGATTGTAGAAGGAATTAAAGAAAAGGGAATTGAAATCCCGAGTTCAGAAACGTTTGAAGCAATTCCGGGATTCGGTATCGAATCAGTGGTCGAAGGAAAACAATTATTAATTGGTACACGTCGATTAATGAAGAAGTTTAATATTGATATTGAAGAAGTTACTAAATCGATGGAAGAACTAGAGCGAGAAGGAAAAACAGCAATGTTAATAGCGATAGATAAGAAGTATGCTGGAATAGTTGCTGTTTCAGATACTGTAAAGGATACTTCAAAAGCAGCTATCGCAAGGCTTAAGAAAATGGGTCTAGACGTTGTTATGATTACAGGGGATAATACACAAACTGCTCAGGCAATTGCTAAGCAAGTTGGTATTGATCATGTCATTGCAGAGGTATTACCAGAAGGAAAAGCAGAAGAAGTGAAAAAACTACAAGCTAGTGGTAAGAAAGTAGCGATGGTTGGAGACGGAATTAATGATGCTCCTGCTCTTGCTACAGCAGACATTGGTATGGCAATTGGAACAGGGACGGATGTAGCAATGGAAGCAGCGGATATTACGTTAATCCGCGGTGACTTAAATAGTATTGTTGATGCGATCTTCATGAGTAAGATGACGATAAGAAATATTAAGCAAAATTTATTCTGGGCGTTAGCTTATAACGGCTTAGGAATCCCGATTGCGGCGTTCGGTTTCTTAGCACCTTGGGTTGCAGGAGCGGCGATGGCATTTAGTTCTGTATCAGTCGTATTAAATGCACTACGATTACAAAGAGTGAAATTAAAAAAATAAAAATAAAAATTTATAGAGTAATTGAATATGCTTTTATACAAAAAACAATACTTTGAATTAAGTATTGTTTTTTTGTTCGTATGGAAAATAAAAAGATATATAATGCATAAGTATTGAATTACATATAGTAGAAAAGTTAAGAGTTTGTTTGAGAGGGAGGTTTACATATGTTAAAAGATATTATAATTAGAACATTCCAGAAAGAGGATTTAGAACAAGTATTACAATTGTTCTATGAAACAGTTCATACGGTTAATGCAAAAGATTATAACTTGTTACAGTTACAGGCATGGGCACCAGAGCGACTAGATAGGGAAAGTTGGTTACAGTCTTTAGAAAAGAATATTAGTTATGTAGCGGATAATAATGGTTTGATAGTGGGATTTGGAGATTATAATGACGAGCAGTACATAGATCGATTGTTTACACATAAAGATTATCAAGGAAAAGGAATAGCTTCTTATATACTACAGAAGTTAGAAGAAGAAGCAGTGAAGCTGCAGCATAGGGATATATATACAGAGGCGAGTATTACAGCAAAACCATTCTTTGAAAGGAAAGGTTATATTTGCATAAAGGAACAAAAGAAACAGCGTAATGGTCAGTTTTTTATTAATTATGTTATGAAAAAAATAGCCTTCTCATAAATGAGAAGGCTATTTTTCATTATTTTACAGCTTCTTTTAGTTCTTTACCAGCTTTGAAAGCAGGTACTTTAGAAGCTGCGATTTGCATTTCTTCACCAGTTTGTGGGTTACGGCCTGTACGAGCAGCTCTTTCGCGAACTTCGAATGTACCGAATCCGATAAGTTGTACTTTTTCACCAGCAGCTAAAGTGTTAGTGATTGATTCTACTACAGTTTGTAAAACTACAGTAGCTTCTTTTTGAGAAATCTCAGCATTTTGTGCTACGCTTTTAATTAATTCTGTTTTATTCATGTTTTTCACCTCATATGTAAATAATGCTATTTAAGTTGTTATTATAACGTATAAAACATTCGAGAACAAGTGTACGTAGATATATTCACGAAAAAAATGAAATTTGTAATATTTTTTAGAAGCACTTTACAGACATTCAATTTAAGCGGATATAGATTTATTCTTTATTTCCGTCTTCTCTGTAGAGGAAGATAGTTTCTTATTATAAGATATGAAATAAGGTAATGCTACAAATAACATACCTCCTACTAAATTGCCAAAGAAAACAAAAATGAAATTTGGAAAATATTCAGCCCAAGTTAAATGACCAGCAAAAATGGCAGCTGGAAGGACAAACATATTAGCTACAACGTGCTGAAAGCCAATCGCGACAAAAGTCATAACTGGGAACCAAATACCGATTATCTTTCCGATAAATTCTTTACTTCCCATACTAAGCCAAACAGCTAAAGAAACGAGCCAATTACATCCAATTGCAGAAATGAAGGCTTGCAGTGGTGTGTCTTGTAATTTAGCCTGTGCAATAGAAATTGTTTTAGCTAAAAAAACTCCCTCCGTTAATCCAACGATATGACCGAAGAAATAAGCAACGAATACAGCCCCTATAAAGTTACTAAACGTAACAATAACTAAATTACGTAGTAAGCGGAATAAGGTGATTTTCTTTTGAAGCCAAGCCATTGAAACTGTCATCATGTTACCAGTTACTAGTTCACCGCCTGCAAGAATAACGAGTATAAGACCGATAGGAAAGACGGAAGCACCTATAAAACTAGTAAATGATCCCCAGGATTTTGGCATTGTCCCAATAACATGAATATCAAGTAAATACCCAAATGCGATAAAAGCACCACCAAAGAAACCGAGAATTAGCATAGGGAGTAATGATAAATGAGCTTTTTTTCTTCCAGAATTAGCAACAAGTTCTGTAATTTCTTCTGGTGTGTATACAGACATGAATAACCCCTCCATAGTATTGTGATGAAACGAATAGAAGAAATACTTTAAAAAATCTATGTATTATAAAAATATGTTATGACTTCTGTATAAGTTTGTCAAAGTTAGTGGGTGAAATTGGAGATAACTGACATTGTTCATGTTGTCACATTAATGTAACAATAAGGGTTTAAAGTACTTCTAGAGGTGAAAACATGAATACTCATCGTGTGAAGAAAGAACAAAAAATATCAACATCAAAGATATTTATTATTAGTTTTATAAGTATAGTAATGATTACAGTAAGTTTGTATTTCTATGCGACAGAAATAGAACGAAAACTAGTAACAGTTACATGGAATGAAATAGAAGCTGCTACGATTCCTAAAGAGTTTAATAATAAAAGAATATTGCAATTCTCAGATGTACACTTAGGACCAGAATTTTCATTGAAACAACTAGATAAATTGGTAGAGAAAATGAATGAGCTACGTCCAGATATAGTGGTTTTTACGGGAGATTTAATAGATAAGTTTGGATCTTATAATGCGGAAAGAGAAGAAGCGAAAGGTATCTTACAGAAAATTCATGCCCCCCTAGGGAAATATGCTGTATTCGGAAATCATGACAGAGGGGGCGGTGGTAGTTTGTTTTATAAAAAATATATGGAGGAAGCTGGTTTTTCTGTGTTAGTAAATGAAGTACAAAAAGTTAAAGTGGACAATGGAAACTACATTACAATATCAGGATTGGATGATTTCTTATTAGGAAAACCACAAATAGATTCGACTTTAAAAAACTTGAAACAAAAAGATTTTAATATGTTATTAGTACATGAACCTGATGTCGTAGACAAAGTAGGTCGTTATCCAGTTGATTTTCAAATGTCAGGACATAGTCATGGGGGACAAGTTCAAATTCCTTTTGTAGGTCCTTTAATTACGACAAAATTAGCTGAGAAGTACGTTGAAGGAATGTATGAATTAGAAGGAAAGGGTAAGCCGTTATATTTATACGTAAATCGCGGTATTGGGACAACTCGAATGCCTGTTAGATTTTGGAGTTTACCTGAACTTGCAGTATTTGTATTGAAGAAAAATAATAAGTAAAACAAGAAAGTTACATCCAATCATTGCTAGAAAGGATTCATATATAAGTAAAGAAATAAATAATTACTATTGTCATAGTGGAAATACACTTTTTTCTTGACTTTTTATATGAAGGAGAGCAGAATGGTAAAAAAGGAAGGGGGGATGATAATGGAAGAGTACGTATTAGAGCTGTATAACCTGTTATATACGACAGAATGGCAAGATATTGTTTCGTTCCTTGGGATAGTATTTTGTATGAAAATTATAATCGTATATGTGGAAGAGCAAGGTATGTTCTATTCCTTCTCATCCCCGTTCGAGTTGCAACGTGAGCCGTTGCTAAACTATGCCAATAGAAATGATGAACAAATTCCTTTTGTTATCTTCTTTATGATTCGTTTTATAACAGCGATTGTAAAGAAAAAGGAAAGTGATGATGAAGAGTGCCACTCAACTTGTAATATAGCGAACGTTTTTTAAGCTAAATACAAGGAGGAGATTTACATGTGGTTTCGATTTCTTATGATTGGTTTCTTTTCATTAACAGCAATTACATTAATGGGATATCAAGTGTCTGAAATTTTTCAAGCATATAGCAGTACGTTTTTTAACAAAAACTAATCGCATTGCTATTTGAATAATAAAGCGATAAAATCCTTCTTAAGAAGTATTGTTAAGAAGGGTTTTTTCTTTGCCCTGTCTTACTGTGTCAAACTATTGTCACATTTACACCGTGAATAATATGTTAAAATAGTGAGGTTAATTATACATATTTGAAAGAAGAGGAGTGACCAATTTGGTGGATCAATCAACAAATCAGAAAAGCTATGCTCCTATTGTGATAACGCTTTCTGTAATTGTAAACGCGATTATTTTATTTTTGTTCTTTGGACCTGTTGGCTATGAAGGAGAATTACATTTTGATGTAACTATCTTACCAATGTTAAATGCAATTTTTAATAGTTTTACGTTTGTATTTTTATTAGCAGCTTTATTCTCTATTATTAAAAAGAATGTAAAAATGCACCGTGGTTTTATTCTTGCAGCATTTACAACGACTTTATTATTTTGTGTGTCATATTTATCGTATCATTACTTGGCACCAGCAACGCATTTCGGTGGAGAAGGATTCATTAAATATGTGTACTTTATCATTTTAATTACACATATTTTCCTTGCAGCAATTATTGTACCACTTGCATTGTTCGCACTTGTATTTGGTTTTACGAATCAATTAACACGTCACCGTAAAATTGTACGTTGGACGATGCCAATTTGGTTATATGTAAGTTTGTCTGGTGTTATTGTTTACCTAATGATCTCACCTTATTACCAATAAAAAGTCTCAGCCTTTAGGCTGGGGCTTTTTTGTTAAGCAAATATTTTTGTGATATGAAAAAAATATGGTATATAAAAGTATAGTTGTTTTTCATATGGAAGGGATGGTAAAGGGATATGCAAAATTTTGTATTTCGTAATCCAACGAAACTTATTTTCGGTAAAGGACAGTTAGAACAGTTGAAAACCGAAATTCCACAGTTTGGTAAAAAAGTTCTTCTCGTATACGGAGGAGGAAGTATTAAAAGAAACGGTATTTATGATAATGTAATTTCTATTTTAAAAGATATAAATGCGGAAGTATTTGAATTGACAGGTGTTGAACCGAATCCTCGTTTATCAACTGTAAAGAAAGGGATTCAAATTTGTAAAGATAATGATGTTGAATTTATTTTAGCGGTTGGTGGAGGAAGTGTAATCGACTGTACGAAAGCAATTGCAGCTGGTAGTAAGTACGATGGAGATGTATGGGACATTGTAACGAAGAAAGCATTTGCTAGTGAGGCGTTACCATTTGGTACTGTTCTTACTCTTGCCGCGACGGGCTCTGAAATGAATGCAGGATCTGTAATTACAAACTGGGAAACGAATGAAAAGTACGGATGGGGTAGCCCTGTTACTTTCCCACAGTTTTCGATCTTAGATCCAGTTCATACTGCATCTGTACCGAAAGATCAAACAATTTACGGTATGGTAGATATTATGTCGCACGTATTAGAACAATATTTCCACCATGGAACAAATACAGAACTACAAGATCGTTATTGTGAGTCTGTTTTAAGAACAGTAATTGAAACAGCTCCTAAGCTGTTAAATGATCTAGAAAATTATGAGCATAGGGAAACAATTTTATATTGCGGCACGATGGCGTTAAATGGAATTTTAGCGATGGGAGTAAAAGGAGACTGGGCAACTCATAATATTGAGCATGCAGTTTCCGCTGTTCATGATATACCGCATGGGGGCGGTTTAGCAATTTTATTCCCAAATTGGATGAAACATGTTCTAGATGAAAATGTGAATCGTTTTAAACAATTTGCTGTGCGTGTGTTCAATATAGAAACGGAAGGAAAAGCGGATAAAGAAATTGCGCTAGAAGGAATTGAGGCACTGCGTCAATTCTGGACTTCAATTGAAGCACCAGTAAGACTGGCTGATTACGGTATTGGGGAAAATGAAATTGACTTAATGGCAGATAAAGCGATGGCTTATGGTGAATTTGGTAACTTTAAAATATTAAATAAAGATGATGTTCTAAATATATATAAAGCTTCTTTATAAGTGAATAGAGAGAAGAAACCTATTTGATTGTTGTATCAAATAGGTTTCTTTTTGTTATATATAAATGTTTTTGAATGTTTGTGGTTGTTTTTGATTGTTTGTGATTGATTTTTGTGATCGTTTTCATTATACTGTAATCAAAGAAGAGGTGAAGAAAATGTTAACTCCTGAACGTCATCAAATGATATTGCAACTTGTAAAGGAACAGAAGGTTGTTAAATTACAGCAATTAGTTGAAAGAACAGAAAGCTCTGAATCCACAATTCGTCGTGATTTAGCGCAATTAGAAAAACAAAGGTTGTTAAAAAGAGTTCATGGTGGTGCTTCTGTTTTAACAGGAAAAGGACAGGAACCGACGATGGTTGAAAAATCATCCAAAAACATTCATATAAAACAACAAATTGCCAAGTATGCGGCTGGCATTGTTGAACAAGGTGATTGCATTTATTTAGATGCAGGAAGTACAACATTTGAAATGATTCCATTTTTAATAAATAAAGATGTTACTGTCGTAACAAATGGGCTTATGCATATTGAAGCTTTAGTTGAAAATAATATTCGTGCATATTTATTAGGCGGGATGATGAAGAGTAGGACGAAAGCTTTAATCGGTGCAATGGCGCAGGAAAGTATGCAGAAATATCGTTTTGATAAATGTTTTTTAGGAGCGAATGGTGTACATGAACAGCTTGGTTTTACAACGCCAGATCCAGAAGAGGCACTTTTAAAACAAATGGCATTAACATTAGCGAATGAAGGATATTTCTTAATTGATGAAAGTAAATTTTCAGAAGCTGCGTTTGCGAAAATTGCAAATGTTGAAGATGCAAGTATTATTACAAACCATGTAGAAATTGATTTAGAAAAATATAAAAGACAAACCAATGTAATTGAGGCTGATAAACAATGATCTATACAGTTACTTTAAACCCATCTATTGATTATGTAGTACAAGTTAATTCTTTCAATTTAGGAACAGTAAATCGAGCAGAGAAAGATATGAAGTTTCCTGGGGGAAAAGGGATTAATGTTTCTCGTGTTCTACATCGTTTAGGTGTTGAAAATGTAGCGCTTGGATTTACTGGTGGATTTACTGGTGGATTTATTAAAGATGTATTACATGATGAAGGTGTAATAACAAACTTCGTCCAAGTAGACGGAGATTCTCGAATTAACGTGAAAATAAAAGGGCAAGAAGAAACAGAATTAAATGGGCAAGGTCCTATTGTGACAAATGAGCAATTCGAGCAATTAATGAAACAAATTGAAAGTATGCAATCCGGAGATTGTGTTGTATTAGCTGGAAGTGTACCAGCTTCTATTTCGACTACCTTTTATGAATCAATCGCAGCATTTGGAGCAGAAAAAGGTATTCGTGTAGTAGTAGATGCAAGTGGTAGTGCGCTGCAGCATGTAATTAAAAATAAACCATTTTTAATAAAACCGAATCATCATGAACTTAGTGAGTTGTTCGGAGTACAGCTTTCAACAGTAGAAGACATTTTACCGTATGGAAGAAAGTTAATTGAACAAGGTGTAGGACATGTCATCGTTTCAATGGCAGGAGATGGAGCTTTATTATTTACAGCAGACGGTATATATGAAGCAACTGTTCCGAAAGGTGTCGTTATTAATTCGGTTGGGGCAGGAGATTCCCTCGTTGCTGGATTTGTAGGTAGATATGAACAGACAAAAGATATTGAAAAAGCATTTCAATATGGTGTTGCAACAGGGAGTGCAACAGCGTTTTCGGCGGATTTATGTGAAAAGGAAAAAGTAGAAGAACTATTGTCGCAAGTAATGGTAGCTAAGCGATAGGGGGAAGTAGCATATGAAAATTACAGAACTATTAAAAAGAGATACAGTCATTATGAATATGACAGCTTCAAATAAAGAAGCTGTCATAGATGAATTAGTTGAGAAATTAAACGTAGCAAATCGTTTAAATAGTAAAGCTGAATTTAAAGAAGCTATTTTAAAGCGAGAGTCACAAAGTACAACTGGAATTGGGGAAGGGATTGCTATACCTCATGCGAAGACAAAAGCTGTTAAGCAACCAGCGATTTGTTTTGGTAGAAGTGTAAGCGGTATCAACTATGAATCGCTTGATGGACAACCTGCACATTTATTCTTTATGATCGCTGCGAGTGAAGGGGCGAATAATACTCATTTAGAAACACTGTCTCGCTTATCTACATTATTAATGGATGAAGGGTTTCGTAAGCAATTATTAGAAGCGAAGGATGAAGATGAACTTCTTCGTTTATTTGATGAAAAAGAGAATGAAAAAGAAGAAGAAGTTGAAGTTGCAAAGCCAGAAGGAAATGAACCATATGTATTAGCTGTTACAGCTTGTCCGACTGGTATCGCTCACACATATATGGCTGCTGATAGTTTAAAAGCAAAAGCAGCAGAGTTAGGGATTGCGATTAAAGTTGAAACGAACGGATCAACGGGTGTAAAGAACGGTTTAACGAAAGAGGATATTGAGCGTGCAACAGCGATTATTGTTGCGGCAGATAAACAAGTAGAAATGAACCGTTTTGCTGGAAAACATGTCATTCAAGTGCCAGTCGCTGATGGGATTAGAAAAACGGAAATCCTTCTTAATCGTGCTGTAAAACAAGATGCACCAATCTTTAAAGGGGTAAAAGAGGATGGGGAGGCAGAAAGTACAGAGAAAGAAAAAGGATTAGGAATTTATAAGCATTTAATGAGCGGTGTAAGTAATATGCTTCCGTTCGTTGTTGGTGGTGGAATTTTAATTGCGTTAGCATTTATGTTCGGGGGAATTAAGGCGGAAGGCCCTATTGCTGAAATATTAATAGCTATTGGCGGTGGAGAAAAAGGAGCATTCTTATTCCTTGTACCAATTCTAGCTGGATTTATTGCAAGTTCTATTGCTGATCGACCTGGTTTTATGCCTGGTGTTGTTGGTGGATTTTTAGCAGCACAAGCGAATGCTGGATTTTTAGGCGGATTAATTGCTGGTTTCTTAGCGGGATATGTTGTTGTTGGTTTGAAAAAGTTATTTTCAAGTTTACCGGCGCAGTTAGAAGGAATTAAACCGGTCTTACTTTATCCGGTATTGGGGTTATTAATTACAGGTGTTATCATGTTAAAAGTAGTTAATCCACCTGTAGTTGCATTAAATGAAATGTTAACGAGTTGGTTAAATAGTTTAGGTGGCACAAATGCTATACTATTAGGTTTAATTTTAGGTGGTATGATGGCAATCGATATGGGTGGCCCAATTAATAAAGCAGCATTTACATTTGGTATCGCTGCAATTTCAGCAGGGAACTTTGGTGTGCATTCAGCAGTTATGGCTGGTGGTATGGTACCACCGCTTGCGATTGCATTCGCAACTACATTCTTTAAATCGAAGTTTACTGAAGCAGAACGTAAATCAGGTTTAACAAATTATATTATGGGAGCGTCGTTTATTACAGAAGGTGCGATTCCATTTGCAGCTGCAGATCCGGTTCGAGTAATTGTAAGTTGTGTTGTTGGTTCAAGTATTGCAGGTGCGTTATCTATGTTATTCCAAATTACATTACCGGCACCACATGGTGGGTTGTTTGTTATTGCATTAGTAAATAAACCGTTGCTATATATTTTTTCTATATTAATTGGGACAGTTGTTTCGGCTCTTATGATGGGGATTTGGAAAAAGAAAGTTAAATAACGAATGAAAAAGGAGTAGCTGCTATTAGCTGCTCTTTTTTATTACAAAAAAGTAGGTTAATAATTGGAGAGTGATGTCTTTTGGTAAAAGATGTAATGAAATGTGAATTTTTTGTAACAAAAAAGTAATACTGTAATTTTTTTTGGAAAAAAAATCTAGTGCTTGTATGTGGAAAATATATGAAAACTATTGGAGATTCTATTGGAAATGCACTCCAATAATATGGAAATTTATGTTACAACTCATTAATCGTATATTACGAGTGCTTTGTAATTGTGTGATTTCTAAAAAACGAAAAAATCTGTTGCTATAATAAAAATACGAAAACAAAGCAAATGGAGGCTATTCATGAAAAAATTATTAGGTATAGCAACAGCAGCAGTTTTTGGTCTTGGGATTTTTGCAGGTTCTGCGAAAGCAGAAACGATTGTAACAACAGATGTATTAAATGTTAGAGAAAACCCAACTGTAGAGTCAAAGCTTGTAGGTAAAATGTTAAGTGGAAATAAATTAGATGTGATAAATACAGAAAATGGCTGGACAAAAATTAAATTAGATGGTAAAGAAGCGTTTGTAAGTACTGAATTTACGAAAAGTACGTATTATGTAACGGCGAGCGTATTAAATGTTCGTGCTGGAGCGAATACTGACTCTGAAATTCTTGGCAAACTTAATAAAGATGATGTAATTGAAACGACAAATCAAGTTCAAAATGAATGGTTACAATTCGACTACAATGGAAAAGTCGGATATGTTCACGTGCCATTTTTAACAGGAACGGCACCTGTGATTGAAAAGAAAGTAGTCGTAGCTCAAGAAGAACCGGCTAGAGTGAAAACACCGGTTAAAAATAATACAGCAGTTAAGAGTAAAGAATCTGTTAAGAGTGTAGAATCGAGTAAACCTGTAGCAAAAGCAAAGCCAGCTGCGAAACCAGTTGCGAAATCTACTGAAACTAGTGCGCCTGCCGGTGGTCGTGAAATAACTGTAGAAGCGACAGCGTATACAGCAGATCCAAGTGAGAATGGTTCATATGGTGGTCGTGTACTAACTGCAATGGGGCATGATTTAACAGCAAACCCAAACATGAAAGTAATTGCTGTTGATCCGAAAGTAATTCCACTTGGATCGAAAGTATGGGTAGAAGGATATGGAGAAGCAATTGCTGGAGATACTGGTGGTGCGATTAAAGGAAATCGTATTGATGTATTAGTAGGTTCAGATGGTAGTGCTAATAGCTGGGGACGTAAGTCTGTAAAAGTGAAAGTTATAGAGTAGTGTATACGTATTAACATAAAAGGCGGTTGCTTGAAAATATGGAAGCAACCGCCTTTTATGGATTATTGAAAGGGATAAATAGTTTTGCCTGTAATAATTTTATATGCACTGCAAAATTGAGTTTGCATATACTCTGTATTTTTATTTTCTGGGTGTAACGTTGTTTCTTGGAGTGTAGAATGAAAAGAACGTAGCAAACAATTTAAAGCGAAGTATAATTCCTCTTGTGAACAATTGTGTTCCTTTGTAGCAGTTGCAAAAATGAGGTCTTTTGTTAAAGATGAAAAATTGATGGTGGATTGTTTCATAGTCAACTCATCCTCTCAAAGCTATTTTTTTATCATGTATATGCAGAATTGGACAAACTATGTTCTTTTTTTAATATGAAATTTCATGTACCGACATGAAAGAACTTGCAATCGTACCGTTAAAATTGTTAAGATTGGATATAATCAATAGATGGAGTATATTACATAAAGAGAGTTGAATGATATGGGAGAAATGCAACGTGAAAAAGTTGCTGTCATCATTGGGCCAACTGCTGTTGGGAAGACGAAGTTAAGTATCGATCTTGCAAAAGCGTTGAACGGTGAAATTATTAGTGGTGATTCCATGCAAATTTATCGCACGATGGATATTGGAACTGCAAAGGTGACAAAAGAAGAGATGGATGGAATTCCACACTATATGGTCGATATAAAAGATCCGGAAGATTCATTTTCCGTCGCTGAATTTCAAAAACGTGTTCGTAAGCATATTCGAGAGATTACAGAGCGGGGTAAATTACCAATTATAGTTGGTGGAACTGGTCTTTATATACAATCTGTTTTATTCGATTATCAGTTTACAGATGATGCTGGTGATGTGATATACCGAGAACAAATGGAAAAGTTAGCTTTAGAACGTGGTGTGGAATATGTACATGAAAAATTGCAAGAAGTAGATCCAGAAAGTGCAGAGCGTATTCATGCAAATAATGTGCGACGCGTCATTCGGGCGTTAGAAATTTTCCACACGACGGGCGAAAAGATGAGTGACCAAATTGAGAAACAAGAAAAAGAGTTACTATATGATGTGTCATTAATTGGCTTGACAATGGATCGAGTAATGCTATACGATCGCATTAACTTACGAGTTGATTTGATGATGGAACAAGGCCTATTAGAGGAAGTAGAAGGGCTGTATAATAGAGGGGTAAGAGATTGTCAATCTATTCAAGCGATTGGGTATAAAGAAATCTATGATTATTTTGAGAATCGTGTCTCTTTAGAAGAAGCGGTATCACAATTAAAGACGAATTCACGCCGTTATGCAAAGCGTCAATTAACGTGGTTCCGTAATAAAATGGATGTCACGTGGTTTGATGTTACAGATGGTGAAAAAACGTCGGAAATTTTACGATACATAGAAGGAAAGTTACAATTAAAGTCGAATAATAGTAAGTAGAGAAAAAGAGGAGGATTCGACATGAAGCAATCAATCAATATTCAAGATCAGTTTTTAAATCAACTCCGTAAAGAGAATACGTTTGTTACGCTGTACTTATTAAACGGTTTCCAGCTTCGTGGATTAATTAAAGGATTTGATAATTTTACAGTCCTACTGGAAACAGAAGGTAAGCAACAGCTTATTTATAAACATGCAATTTCTACATTTGTACCTCAAAAAAATGTTTCAATTGAATTAGAGTAGTAATGAATTATTGTACATAACAAAAAAAGAGCGAGTTTCTCGCTCTTTTTTTATTTGTCATAAATAATAAATAGTGAAATTTAAGCGATTCTAAATACAGTAAGACGGATGTTAGTGTTGCCTGTGTCAGGAATTGTAATTTCGTTTAGGGTAGATTTGACAGAAATACGTGCACCAGCTGCTAATGTTTCGATTGTAGTAAATGAAAGTGAGTCGCCTATTAGATTTGAAGAGAAGTTGTCAGTTGCGACTGCTCCATTTATTGAAATTCCAACTCCAAGAGGAGCACAACCTGGTGCAGTTGTGGAGATGGATACGCTAATTACATAAATACCAGCGTTAATAACAGAAACTGAATCTATGCCGTTGAAGATAATATTGTTTACGTTAATTGCGGTACTAAAAATAAAGTTATTAAATTGAAGTACTGTTTGTTGAATGTTGTTTGTTACAACAATTGTCGCTACAGGGAAGCCAGTTCCAGTAGGCCCAGTTGGACCTGTAACGCCAATGCCAGTAGCACCAGTTGGTCCCGTATTACCTTGAGGTCCAGTAGCACCCGTGTTGCCTTGAACACCTTGAGGTCCGGTAGCGCCCGTGTTCCCTTGAGCACCTTGAGGTCCGGTAGCGCCTGTGTTCCCTTGGGCACCTTGAGGTCCAGTAGCACCCGTGTTGCCTTGAACACCTTGAGGTCCGGTAGCGCCCGTGTTCCCTTGGGCACCTTGAGGTCCAGTAGCACCCGTGTTGCCTTGAGTGCCTTGAGGTCCGGTAGCGCCCGTGTTGCCTTGAGTGCCTTGAGGTCCGGTAGCGCCCGTGTTCCCTTGGGCACCTTGAGGTCCAGTAGCACCCGTGTTCCCTTGAGCACCTTGAGGTCCAGTGGCTCCCGTAGCACCTGTGTTCCCTTGAGCACCTTGAGGTCCAGTGTCCCCCGTAGCGCCCGTGTTCCCTTGAACACCTTGAGGTCCAGTGGCTCCCGTAGCACCTGTGTTCCCTTGAACACCTTGAGTACCGGTAGCACCAGTAGCGCCCGTGTTCCCTTGAGAGCCTTGAGGTCCAGTGTCCCCCGTAGCGCCCGTGTTCCCTTGAGTACCTTGAGGTCCAGTGGCACCTGTGTTTCCTTGAACACCTTGAGGTCCAGTAGGCCCGCCAGAAGGTCCAGTAGGCCCGGTAACTCCGATACCCGTAGCGCCCGTGTTGCC
>NZ_NULR01000014.1:0-57958 GCF_002577405.1 Bacillus cereus
TAGAAATATCCCTATTTCTAAATAGGGATATTTCTATATTGATTAGTATATTTTAAAACAGGCAAATTCAATAACTACATTAAAAAGAGTCCTATTTCTAGGACTCTTTTTAATACTAATTTTTAGCTTTAACTTACATTTTATCGATGATCATTTGTCTTTTATACCATTGGTTTAATTTGCTTCTCGCCGTACTAGAGAGACGCTTTGTTTTTTTATTATAGAATCTAGAAAGAGTAGGCTGTGATATACCTATCTCTATTGATAGTTCTCGCATAGTTATATTCTTCTTCATATGAATAAACTCTATTTTCTTCCTGATAAGTTCTTCATTTTCATTCGTATCTAATGGTTTTTCTACAATTTTTACTGGATGACTTTCCTCATGTATTGTATCAATTGTTTTCTTTTTCGCTAAGTTTTCCATTGAACTAATTAATTCTTTGGGTGGCAATATTACTATTCCTAACTGTGAATAATAGTTTTTAAACCAATTCTTCTTTGTCAGTTTTTCTTCTTCTAAACCATTATGATATTCCCAATGAGAAATTACTTCTTCTTTTTCTAAATCACTAAGAACATTTTCTAATTGTTCGCGGATACGGTTAGGTTTTTGTTTTTGATTTATACCCATAACTGCTAACAAACCTTTATCTCCACCTATAGAATAAGGTCTTTGTAAGCTAGAAAACATTTGACGTATTCTCCATTGCCATGTCAAATATCGAATTAATCTTTTATGATATTTGTGTCTATAACTATTATATTCAAGTGCCTTTTTTGATAATAATGCTGTAGTACTATTAGATCCATATAGATATCCGGATAAGAAACTTCCCGGTTTGATTCGACACGATTCTATCCCCATGTATTCGTTTGTGTTTTTATCTCTCCATAGAACTACGGAATCTAATACAAATAGTCTTTTAATTACCTCGCGTTTTACTTCATAATGCTTACCTGTTTCAGCGCGATCATTTAATACGACTACTTCGTTGTCATCATTTAGATATATAAAAATACTCGCTAGGGCCGCAATCCGCTTTGCAACTTTAATTTTATCTTCTACCCTATAATATTCGACACCATTTGCCTTAGCCTTTGAAATACTGCACATTTCTAAAACTTGTTCATATGAAAAATCAATAAATTCATCAGGCGATTTTGCTTCATTCAACCATTGAATCGTGATGGTATCTAAACAATCTGCAGTTAGATCATCCATATTACTCATTACACCATCCACTAATGTATTCCATCTTGCTGTCTCTTCAATATTCGTTAACTTTAGATCTTCATCTTTATGAGAGGAAAGCTGTGCCACTCCATTACTATCCTTTGTTTCAATAGGATAAGATTTTAACCGTGTGTTTTCATCTTCTTCAAATTGATTTTTAGCTATTCCATCTCTTAACTTATAATAGACCGCGGAGTTATTTACTTCTAAATAGTTTTCATTCAATATGTTCGCATCTGATTCACTTGTTGCTGTATGCACTATAGTACTAGCTGTCTGATTTTTACGAAACTCTTGTTCAATAAAGACACCTATGGTCTCATGAATAATTAATCTGTAAGTATCTATATTTTTAAATATATCTAGAGGAGAAACACCTTTTCTTTGTTGCTGCTCTAACCACTGTACAAGCATTGAAAATGATGGAGAAAGGTATTCTGAAGTCACAATTTTACTTTGATCTGCTTCAACATCAACATAATAGGAAACCCATTTATGCCACAATTGCTCATCTTGTTTATACAGTTGTTCAGTTATTGATAGTGCGTCTCTAAACAATTGTAGAACGTCTTCCATTTAAATTCGGCTCCTTATATACATTTAGTTATTATTGATCTTAATTTGAAAATAATTAGCGATATGATGTTCCTTTTTATAAAACTAGAAAAAAAGTCAGAATATTCAATTCTTTCGTTTCACCCTTAACATGTTAAGGGCTCTAGTTTGCATACTTATAGCACACTCTGTAACTGATTATACAAGACTGAATCAATTTGTAAAATCCAAATAGCAATTATACAAGTACTTATACAATAACCTATCTTTCATCCATTAGCTCTTTTTCTATTAGATTTTTAGTAATATTATTTATAAACACAAAACTATTATATGTTGTATATAAAGATAAAAGGATTTAAATGCCGCTACAAAGCATACTTTATAATATCTTATTCTTCTTAAACAAACACCATACGTTTTCATAGCAAAGGAATGCAAGTATACTGATTTATACTGCATTCCTTTATTGTAATTGTATGTCCACTATATTTTTATTCTTCCTTTTCTAAAATGAAAAAACTAACATCCAAATTTCTTATTTTTCACCTCTTTCTGGATCCACTCCATTGTAATAAAAACTCTTCATTAAATGTCCAAGTTATTAGCTATCCCCCCTAAACAACAATAATTTTTAAAATAGAAGTTCCAACTGTTATAAAAAACAAAGAAAGAGTGGAAAAGCAATACACAAACGTGTAAATCACATGGAGTAACCGATAAAAAGAATGAAAATTCTGATAATTTAATCGCTAAGGGTTTTCGTTTACTCTTTCTTTGTTGTTATGAGTTTAACATTAAAAATAGCATAAATCAACAAAAAAACAAAAATTTCTTATATTTTCGACATTTTATTCATCTCGCTCTAATTTCACCTTAAAAACATAGTTACTGTAGCTTTAAAATAAAGTTTAATCGAAATAATGCAATTAACCTTAATACACGAACAAAAAAAAGATCGTGACTTTACTTCAAATCCACACTCTCTCTAAAGTACCTCTTACATTTAAAAGAGAAGTGAAAATAAAAAAATGTAAGGATTAAAATATTAATGTTACTTCGAACACCCAAAATTCATCAAAATGAAAATTTATAGCCATATCATTCCCCTTTCCATCAAAACATGAAACAAAAATGATATTATGTAACTCTTTTGACTAACTCGAAATTTTTTTCTCAAAGTGCTTAAAGCTTGATATATAAGCTTTTCTACTACACCTATACTATTAGTTATGAAAATTTATAGCTATATGATGTCCCTTTTATTTAGGTGACCCCCCCCTTAAACCCTTTCATATTAAGGCTTTACACGTTTCTAACTCTATTTTCATGTATTTATGCAACATGAAAATCCATAGCTGTATGATGTCCCCTTTTTTACCCAAACATGAAAAATCGCCTAGCCACTTCATGTTCCTTTTGTAATTATAAAATTACAGATAAAACCCATTAACTTCACTGTTTAAAGGGTTTCATCTGTTCAATTCACAATTATAAACATGAAAATCCATAGCCATATCATGTCCCTTTTATTTTTTTGAAAATCGATATAACTGTTGATTTAATCATGTTTACAAGTTTTTTTTGCTATTTTACTTCTTTTCTAGCAATATGAAAATCCATAGCCATATCATGTCCATAAAAAAAAATCCAGGAATCCTGAAACCCCTTGATACACAAGGGATTAAAGGGCGTTTCATCTTTTTATTTTTTCTCTTAAAGGAACACATTTCAGCAAATTTCGATTTGGTATAATCAAAATTGGTATATTTTATAGTGTTTTGACATTTATTTCTGAATTTATAGGTAGGAGGTGAAAAAGATGGGAAAATCATTTATTATTCGTAATCAACGTAGTCTAAGTGGACAATCTACAAATGCAGTTTTAGTAACACTGAAGTCTTGGCAAAAACTTGTTGAAACTTTCGAAGAGAAATACTACAGCTATAAAGATACATACCTTGAGGATATTGTTGATCATATGACATATGAGGAGCGTATTGCCGATGTGGATGGCTTCGTAGCACAGGCTAAACCATCTTTTTCACGTCGTACACTATCTGCTATTTCGGAAACAATAGGAAGAAAGCATAAATTATATGGCCTTACAAACGCAGATTTGGAAGTCTTCTTATATCTACATAAAAAATGTTACACGAATGGAGTCATTCCAAATGTAACAATACATATGATGTGGGAAGATTACAAACTATATAAAGAAGAATTTGCTTACATACAGCACTCTCAATTCTATATTGCATTAAAGAAATTAAGTATACATAACATTATTACGATTGAAAATGAATTAGATGGTCGATATACAATTAAATTAACTCATTTTATGAATGAAGAAACTGAAAAGGCGAATGCATATGTTTATATTAGCCCGGTGGTATTTACGAAAGCTTTCTTTGAGCTATCAGTTGCATCTAAGAAGCTATTCTTAGATATTGCTATGCAACAGCACAGTGAAACTACACTAAAACGTTCCTTAGACAAACAAGATGAAAAAGGGAATAAAACTCATTTTGGTGGGATGTACCGCTTTTTACATAAAAAATATCCACATCAAATCCGCGCAGTTATGACGGAATTAACAACTGCATTACCATGTACAGGGACTCCACTATTCAAAATTTGTAAATTACAAAAAGGGGTTAAGAATAAAAAAAGATATACGACTCTATATCTATCCTTACATACGGATTTCTTATGTGCAAAAGAAACAGGAGAAGTACAGTATCGCGATCCATTCACACCAAAGCTTACTTATGCTCGTAAAGCTCGTTTTATCGAATCCGTACTACAAGAAATGAATATTGGTGAATTTACACAAGACATGAACAAATTTATCCATGTACTTAAATATACATGCCATCGACAAATTCGAAGCGTAATTCATAGCCTACGTGACATGATAGATCGTAATGAAGAATATCCAAGCAAATTAGTATATACACTGAAAAAATTATTAAATCAAACATCACAATATCAAATTCTTGATACCGCAGCTAAAGAGGGTATTTATCCTCTGATTGCACAACATGTTCCAAAAGAACAAAAAGAACAAGCTGTATTTGATTTCGGATTGCATTTCTCTATGTACTCTCTGAGAAACATCAAAAAGTTGTTCCGCAAAACGTATGAATTACTAAATTACAAATTTGCTGTACCTGTTACAGAGGAATCGTATCACCGCAACTATCTAAAGTATCAAGAAGAAACGTTGTTTAGAAAGTACGCTTATGAACAAGGTACAAACCTAAACGCTTATATGGCTTTAGAAATAGAAATACGTGAACTCTTAAAGGTAAGAGGACATAAAGAGCGCTCTATTCCTAGTGATGTTCGGGAATTGTTCATTGAGAAGATAGATAGATTACCGAAAGAAAAGCTTCGCGTTATTGAAGTACCAGATAACTTTAATTTAATTACATTTATGCGCGCCTTTGAACAGTTAATACGCGCTGGTATCCCAGTAACAACGGCTGAGCAAGTACTGACAGCAATGAAAACGAACTAATCATAATCAGCTCTCTATTTTTGAAAAAAATTCAAGATAGAGGGCTATTCGTGTTGATACGTTTATTTAAAAGAATTTTACTCATTCTTCACAATAAGTAACTTTACTCGATTCTATTCAAAATAGAGTCTTTTTTTATGCAATCATATACAAAAATAGGATAGTATCTATCTACATTTCCACACATACTTCCATAAAAACATGTTATAAGCTGTCTATATACATTCAAATATCTACAAGAAATCATAAGAAAAAAATTAATTTTCGTGGATAAGTAGATAAATAACACATAATGTGAATAATTTAGTGTCATTATCATTGATATAAATGGCTTATATGCCTTCATCTATCAAAAATCATCAATATTAATGTGAGTTATGTGTGAAATTAGGATTATGTTGATTAAATAACACATAATGTGAATCTTTTGTGGGTAACTATAATAAGATTGTGGAGATTCATTGATTTCATATGAAATTTTACGATTGAATAAATATGTTTAATGATGTATCAAATTGTTTCATTTTTTATGTAGGAATACTAAATTCCATTTATGATTATTTGTAGATTTTAAACCATAATAATACCTAATTTTCCATTGTTAAATTCTACTTTTTATGATTTTTTACGCTATGAAATGTTAAGAGGCTTTGTTAGAGTAAGGATATACGTACATTTGCCAGTCCTATATAAGTTTTATCTTTATATTTTTAATATATATAAGATATATATTTATATTAGATTTTATTAACTACTCTTCAATTACATTGTTATTAAAATGACTGAAAAGATTAATTTACAATTTTTAATTTTACTTTCGAATCACTTAAAAAGATCATACATTGAACTACTCACCACTTAACATCCTTACGGACTATTTGAAGTGGGAAACTCCTAAGTACAGAAACCTAACGGTTTCTCAGGCTGTGGAGAAAGTCTTCTCCATAGCCTGTTTTTGTGTCTGAACCTCTTTTTGTGTGTCAACACTGATAAAAAAGAGGAAAAGGAGAGATTTCTTATGATGGGTGCTTTAAAAAATCATCGTGATGAACGTGTATCTGTTTCTGTAGAAGAGTTAGTTCCACAAGATCATTTCCTTCGTGCGATTGAAGCGACAATTAGTTTTGATTTTATTGAGGAGAAGTTACGCCCTTATTACTGTGAAAACAATGGACGTCCGTCAATCCACCCCATCGTTTTATTTAAAATGATGTTTATTGGATATTTTTATGGTATTCGTTCTGAGCGTCAATTAGAAAAGGAAATTAAAACGAATATTGCCTACCGTTGGTTTTTAGGGTTTTCTCTATCAGATACTATCCCAGATCATTCTACAATCAGTTGGAATCGCCGTACCCGTTTTATTCATACAAATATTTTCGAAGAAATTTTTGATGAGATTGTGAGGCAAGCGACGGAGCACAGGATGGTCGGAGGACGTGCGTTGATGACAGATTCTACACATATTAAGGCCAATGCTAATAAAAATAAATTTGTACACAAATATAAAAAAGAAAAGGCAAAGTTTTATATAGATGAACTAGAAGCTGCGGTAATCGAAGATCGTGAGGTACACGGAAAAAAGAATTAAAACCTAGAAAGGAAAGTGATACCCCTACTAAAAAAACTCGTATAAGTACTACGGATCCAGATAGTGGATTTTTAATGAGAGATGGAAAACCGAACGGTTTTCATTTCTTAGATCATCGTACGACTGATGCGAAGTACAATATCATTACAGATACCTATATAACGGCTGGAAATATGGCAGATTCCGAGCCGTATTTAGCACGTCTACAAGCTCAAAGTGATAAGTTCGGATTTGAAGTGGAAGCTGTCGCTCTTGATGCAGGTTATTTTACAGGTTATATCTGTAAGAAGTTATCAGAAAGAAATATATTTATGGTGATGGGGTATCGCCGATTTGGAAAGCGAAATAAAGAAGTACCGAAAAGCCAATTTAAATATGTAGAAGAAATGAATGCATTTGCTTGTCCGATGGGATGTATTTTAGAGTATGCAACAACGGATCGCGAAGGATATCGTCAATATAAATCGAATCCAGAAGACTGCGCTGTTTGTCCGTTACGTGAGGTGTGCTTTTCAAAGAAACAAAAACAAAAAGTTATCACTCATCATATATGGGAGAAATATAAAGATATCGCTAGAAAAAACAAGCTAACAGCTACAGGGAAAAAGTTGTATAAAGTACGCTGTTCAACTATAGAGCGAAGCTTTGCGGACACCAAAGAACTCCATGGCTATCGATATGCTCGGTTTCGAGGGCTGAAGTTTGTCCAAATGCAGGCTTATCTCACCGCAGCTTGTCAAAACATGAAAAAAATAGCCCTCCATCTGACCAAAAAGGGGCTGGTGGAGGGCTATTTTTCTAAATTCTATTATTTTATGTTGTTTTCATTCGCTAAAATCAAAAAAGATTCCAGAGTGTTAGGAACACTAAAGGGTTTCCAAACACTCTGAGAAACCTAACGGTTTCTAATTCAGTAGGCTATCCCCGTAGTTCCTACGGTTAAGAGACGAATTGCTTCATTTCTAAGATTGAGCGCTGCGTTCCGATCTCTATCATGATGTGTGCCACAAGAAGGACAATCCCACTCACGAACGGTTAGATTTTTAACATCTTTGTTTTTGTAGTCACAATTGGAACATAATTGACTAGAAGCAAAAATTTTAGATACCATAACCACTTGCTTACCATACCACTTTGCTTTATATTCCAACATTGTTCGAAATTGTGACCAAGACACTTCACTAATCGCTTTTGCAAGTTTTCTATTTTTGAGCATGCTACTGATTTGTAAGTCTTCCATACCAATAACATCGTGATTTTTGATGATTTCAGTAGAAAGTTTATGTAAGTAATCAGCTCTTGCATTTATAATATGTTCATGGATTCGTGCAACTTTTACACGCTTGAAGAAGGAGTATTCTGTCAGAAAACGATAAACTGCTCCGGAAGTGAAGCAAACGTTTGCTACTTAACCATCCCTCTACCTTTATTTTGGGTGTACCCCGACTTTGATTTTCCATGATGATACCCCGAACCGTGTAATTTATGTTCATTTTATACAAACATACGTTCTTTCGTGAAATTAATTACATATCCCAAAAATCAGAAGACTTTGCGTTTGGTTTTACTTGACGAATAGCATTTAATATTTTTTTCATAACCGTTGGACTTGGTATGTATTCTTTGTCGTTACAAGCTTTAGATACAGTAGGTCTGCTTAGTTTAGCGACCTTTTCTAAATCACTTTGATTATATCCATGTGAATCAATAAATTTACCTAGTTTTGTTCTTTGCTTCCCTCCGAATTTCCAAAACACCTCTACCACTCCTAAATTTCTTTTTTCATCATTGTGGACACAGACGTAAAAAAATATTCGCAGAGAAGAAAAAGTTTTTTACATATTGTCCAAGCCATCCACAATATTTTTTATCAAAGCAACTATCAAAGTAGCTATCAAGTTAGCTATCAAAGTAAAACTACCTTGGTTTTGAGGCGATAAATCTATGTGTTATAAGCATTTAAAATTGTGTTTATAAAGGGGGATTTTATATGTTAACTACATTTATTTCTTTAGGAGCTTTAGGAGCAACTACAATTGGTGGGGCGATATTAGAGAAGCATCTTGTTAAAAACGATCACGTTGCAGCGGCTAAGCTTGTAAGTGATGGAATGTATCACGGAATGAGAATAGGTGGAGTTTGTTTCATTGGTTATGTATTTGTACGAATTGTAATGATGTTTTAAGGAGGGAAGCACATGGGAATTGTAAAGGATTGGCTTCATAAACAAAGTTTGAAGAATCGACTTACAGAGGTATTTAGAAAAGCTGGTTTATATGTGGACCATCAAACGCGAGGTAGTAAAGTACCCATTTATCCAAAAATACATGACATTTCGTTCACACAAGAAAATATTCGATATATCTTTACCATTCCAAACGGTTTAGATCCGAAAACCATCGAAAAGAAATGGTTTTGCTTTCAACAAATATTAGGACGCAATGTAGCAATTGAAGGTGATATTAAACGGTTTGTACTAAATGTGTTTCATTCAGATGCGGGACTACAAGCATACAATTACAGTTATAAGAAGTGGCAGCCGCTATTGAAGAAACATCGTCTTCCTGTCGTAGTAGGTCGGGACCAATTTGGCAATATGATTGTGTATGACATGGTTGATTCAAATACACCACATTTATTAGTCGCAGGAGAAACAGGAAGCGGTAAAAGTAGTATGGTACGCGTTGTACTTTCCACACTTATTCAATACATGCCTCCCGATAAGTTGCATTTGTACCTGGGCGACCTAAAAAACTCTGAATTTCACTTTTTACGAAGAGTAAAACACGTAAAAGATGTTTGCATGGAAGAAATTGAAATGAAGATAATGCTTCAGAAAGTGTGGAAGGAAATACGCGAACGTAGAAAGTTGATGGAAGAGTATGAAGTGGACCATATTGACGAATATAACAAATTGAATCCAGATAATCAGAAACCCTACATCTTACTTACTATCGATGAAGTAGTCATGTTGCAAGACGAAAAAGAGTGTATGTCTACAGTTGAAAAGATATCGGCAGTCGGTAGGTCGCTTGGAGTCTTTCTCATGCTTTCTATGCAGCGCCCTGATGCAAAAGTATTAGACGGAAAGTTAAAGTTGAATATGACAGTAAGAATGGGTTTTAAATGTGATAGTACAATAAATAGTAATATCATGGGTACACCTGGTTCAGAACATTTAGAGCAATCAGGACAGATGATTCTAAAATTGAATGGATTAAAGAAAGTGCAAGCTCCATATTTAGAATTAAGCAAAGCTAAACAAATTGTTGAACCTTACCGCGTTCCAAAAGAGGATATGATGCTCCAAAATCCTCTACAAGAAGAGAATCAATTATTCGGGGTGTTAGACTATGATGAGTAGAGATAAAGCCATTTTGAAGGATTTGAAACGCTTTAGATGTATGTCCAGGGATGATATTATAGATTTACATTTTCAAGGATTAAAGAATGCAGTGACTTGTTGTAATACGGTAATGAAACGATTAAGAAGAGATTGTTATGTGGATGCCACCATCTCGCAGCAACCATACATTTATTTTCCTCAACCTAGCACACTTCGAAAAACTAGCCAAAAGATTCCCCACTTCCTCGGTGTTGTGGACGTATATAAACAGCTTATCCATTATGAAAAACCAAAACTATTCAAAGTTGAACCGAAATACGGTAAAGAATTTATGGAACCCGATGCATTTACAATCTGGCGTAGATCTCCATTCTTCATTGAGGTCCAGAAGTCAGTTTACAGTAAAAAAGTTATGCAAGATAAAATCAACAGGTATGAGCTATATTTTCATAGTCAGGAATGGCATAACGAATCTTGGCAGCCTAAAGGATCTAAATTTTTTCCATCAATTCTCATTATTACTGATAAATATTATGATATTAACTCTTCTAACTTACGTATCTTTCAAGCTTCTTCAATTAGTAATTTCATAGAGAACCTTACTGTAAAAGCAGAATAAGAAGCCCTAATCGGGGCTTTTTTATTTGCAGGAATTTCTTTACCACCATTGAATACTCTCACTAGGAGATGCCGTGACGCTATGACGGACGAAATCGTTTATTCTGCTAGTGAAGTATACAAACGACTAGGAATAAGAGATAGCAGCCTTAGAAAGTACATGGAAGTTTTGCAACGAGAGGGATTTGTTGTAAAGAAAGATAAGCGCGGCAGACGGGAATACTCAGAAGGCGACATTATAGTTATTGAGAGATTAGTTGAGCTTAGTAAGCATGGCGATATGACGCTAGAGAAGGCAGCGAAGATGATTGCGCAACAAATAGAAAAAGTTGATCCGGATCTGATTAAAGAAGAACCGGAGGGAACAAGCTTAACCCCATTCCATATTCAAGAACAGCTCCCGCAACAATACAACGTTATGGCGCAAGAAATGAATCAAGGTATGTTGGAGATGGAAAAGCGATTGAGTGAGCAGGCAAAGCACAGCAACGAAAAAATCAAAGCGAGTATAGAGCAACATAATGAACGCGTAGAAAAACGATTAGAAGATCGAGATGAGATTCTGATGAAAACACTAAGTGAGATGCAGGAATATCGGTATGAGGTTACTGCTGCGAAAGAGAAGAAAAGCCGTGGTAGAAGTTCCGGTAAGAATAAGAAGGGGTACCACTAGTATTTCGGGAAAAAACCAAGCTAAGAGCATGCAAGATTTTATACAGTTTTTCGGATAATCCAGTAACAAACGAAAACCTCAAAAACCACGACAGGATAGGAATGTATAAAGAAATGAATAGAATCATAGAAAAAGGAAAAGGCAGATCCCTACTCTTACAAGGAGTCTGCCTTTTCCTCTCTACCGATAACGATAATTATGTAAATAAGCTGTCCATATGGACAGCTTATTGTATGTTTTTGCTTAGCGTGGTTTTTTTCCAAAATGCTAGCGGTACCCCGTCTTGGATAAATTTCTTGCAAAATATGTACCTAGAGCAGTATTTAAATTTAAATGTGATACGATAGTTATATATTCGTTTTGCTAGTAAAAGGAGATGAGTGTCGATGAAAAACCACATAAAAGTAAATGGAAAAATCCTTCAAACAAATAAAAAATGGTCACATCTCAAGCAAAAACAAAAAGAACATATTTCTAATCGGCTACGTAGAGAATATACACAGTTTGTAAAAACACATTATAGAAAACCTAGAAAGTATGAACATGATGAGATTCTTCATGAAGTGATGAATCAAATACAGGAACGTGAAATTTGGATTCCTTATGGTGAAGTAAAAAGATATTATCTAAGCAAAATAGGAAAATGGTTTAGAAAAATAGAAAGTGAATGGGAATCACAAATATCTAACAGTGAAAAGCAACAGGTATTAGAAGAAAAGTAAATCCAAACAAACCAGGGGGCGCATTTCATGTTTAATTTACAAGAAGATATGTATGGGGTACCGCCAACATTTTAACGAAAATATACGTTAAGCAATTTTCGACATCAAAAAACGTTGATTTTACTACTCTAAGCAAAGCATTTAATCTCAATTCAAATTGTGTTATTGAGTTTTGAGAATCCCTTAGAGTATAAAATCGTTAAAATGTGCGTGCTACCCCAATAAATCGCATCTGGAAATAAAAGTAAGCCTATGACCTATTTTCACACGTATCTCGGCTGTACCCCTTTATTAGTGGAAGAATAAGCTTTTACTGTTTTGCTGGTGGGGGAATGATGAGTTAGTATGAAGGTAGTCACCCGACTATTTCACCCCTGATCTCTGCACAATGTGTGGGGATTTTTTATTATGAAATATGGTATATGCACCTATAAATTCCAAGAAAATGCATCTTTGCATATTTTAACAAATTGGATTTTTTTGTTGTTACACTATATATGTATATAGCACTTACAAGCTATAAAAATACTTGAGGGGGAATTTTTATGTTCAAGAAATTAGTAGTTGGAGCATTAGCGACTGGTATTATGTTATCTGGTGCAGGTGGAGCGATGGCTGCAACACCTAATACTGAAAGTCCGAAGCAAGAAAAGGTTACCATGGCAGCGAAAAAGCTTGTGATGATGAAACCAGGGTATCCTACTAGATATTCTATACCGGACAGCATTTATCAAAATCGTATTCATTGGAACTTGAAAGAAGCATGGCAAGAACCGGATGGTACATGGGTAGGTGCTTTTGAAGGCTGGGGTAATATTATTAATAAGTAAATCTATTTATAATAAAAGGCTTCTTATAATGAGGCTTTTTATTTTTGTAAAATCATAAAGGGGTACCGCCAACATTTTAACGAAAATATACGCTAAGCAATTTTCGACATCAAAAAACGTTGATTTTACTACTCTAAGCAAAGCATTTAATCTCAATTCAAATTGTGTTATTGAGTTTTGAGAATCCCTTAGAGTATAAAATCGTTAAAATGTGCGTGCTACCCCTGTATGAACAATTGAAAGAGAAAAAAGGGGAAGTTACTGTATTTTTAAAGAATGGCGTTCCAGTACGTGGGCAGATCCTTGCAATAGATAAATTTACTGTCCTAATGATGGTTCATGGTAAACAACAACTAATCTACAAACAAGCAATCTCTACACTTGCTATTTAATATATACTGGGCTTATGTAAATATTTCCTGATATTATATTATTAATATATATACTATAATATAAGTAATTCTTTTTATTATTTATATTTTGTTATTTCCTGTTGCAGAATCCTTATAATATTATAAGGATTCCTTTTTTTGTATCAAAAATCTACAAAGAAAAAGATAAGATCGGGAACACAATCTTATCTTTAGCACAAGGAGTAAACAAAAGGAATAACCATCATATTTTTATAATACTTCAATTTTTGTTAATTTTGAATATTAAAACCATAATTGATAAGTATATCTATATTGAGAAATTTATTACAAAATTAGCTATAAATGATTCAAAAAGCGAATGTAAACTTTTACCCATTAGTTTACATTCATATCACCGGAAATATTGACTTCTCACCGAATCCCCTGATATCCTCAATTTATACAATAAAAGTATACATTCAAAATACTTTAAATAAAGAGGTTGTAATACCTGTAAACAAAAAAACAAGCTAAAGTTAATCTAACTTGTTTGAATAAATTACATTAGCGCAAGCAATACTCTCTTAAATACAAAAAAATAATTACAAATCCCTTATATGCTTTCTAATATCCGAAGCTATTTTAGTAGGGTCATTGATTTCAAAATAAACATATTTATATTTTTCATGTCCTTCTAATTCAATCATTACGAGTGGTACTCTATTTTCATAAGAAAGAAAGTACCATTCATCAGCATATTTAAAACTACCTTCAAAAATGTTAAGTGCAGAAATTGAGGTTCCAGGCATACGGAGCATCCATTGTGGAGCATCAAAATGATCAACATATACATTCTTAATAATATTATAAGGAATTTTTAATTTTAATTTTAAAGCAAAGAATCCTGTTACCCCATTTAACTTTAAAATTACACTTTCATTATCAAATAGTATTTCTCTACCCATAAACTCCCTCCTAACTATTTCGGTACATTCTTCTAAATTATACCATTTGCTTATTAAAACAATACATACTTGGTTACCATAACCCCACTTATCGGTAGCAAAACAGAAAAGGAACTGACTCATAAGATTATGAGTCAGTTCCTTTTCCACTCTTTTTTATAATATATATAGAATTTCATAATAGTAAAAAACAATATTTCTAACCTGTCCATAGTATCGGCCCCACCTACGCCAGATACCCTGGTAGCCACTCGTGCCATCCAACCCATTATTATTATAAAAGAAAACGCTTACAATGTAAAGGATTTCCTGATTTTTTATATTTTAAAAAACACAATTACTCTTATCTAAAAGATAAGAGTAATTGTGTTTACATAAATTCCGTTATCAGAAGTTGTTTTTAGATGATCGGTTCTTATATTTTATAATAGTGCCATTTGTATCTTTAAATTCTAAAACAGTCGTAATAAGATCAAAAGACTTTAAATCATCATCTAGTTTATTAGGAAGGATCACGTACCATAAACTCCATCCTTTATACTTTGTTTCATTTGGTAAGAATTTATCCAGATCTACAATATGTCCTGGGGTAGATTCATATGATACCTTGCTAATAGATGGGTTCTTAAGATAACCAGAAATAACTTTTCCATTTGATATTCCCATAGTAGGTGATATACCAGAATCTTGTACTTCTAACTCACTTACATTTGTTGCTCCTGTTATCCCACTAACAGTCCATTTCCCATTTTCTATTTCTAAATCTGCTATTGAAATGTAATTTTCAGGTGTAACAAAAAAGGCTATTTTTCCATCTATTTTTATAATATGTTTTAGAACATTATATTTATCTAGTTCTGTATTATTTGTTGTTTTTAATCCTTGTTTTAATGCTTCTTGTTGTGTGTCGTATCCTTTTGAAATTGAGCAGCCACTAATGATAAGAATTAGGGAACCTAATATAAGGTGTTTTCTAAGTTTTTTATACAAAAGCTTTCCTCCTTATATTTTGTTAAAATATGGATTATTTATATTCTATCACGAAGAAATTAGAATAAGTCGTACATTTTTTGATGTATATTCTATACATATGCGGTTAACATAGCGCATCATTATCGGTAGCAAAGAAAAGGGGAATCCTTACTCTCAGAAGGAATCCCCTTTTTTATTTTCTATAATGCTATTCACCTTTTTATACATTCCTATATTGGCATGGGTTTTAGGGTTCTCGTTTGTTACTGGATTAGCCGAAAAACTGTATAAAATCTTGCATGCTCTTAGCGTGGTTTTTTGCCGAAATGCTGGCGGTATCCCTCATAGCTACATTTTGGCTCACCCATACACATAAAGCTATTAAATCTTTTGCTTGATACTTACTGGTTCGTTGTACAAAACCAACATCTCTAGCAAGATTCCGTAAGGTATTTGGAGATAAAAAACTTTGAATCTCTTGAGCAAATAGTTGTAATTCATCAGACACAGAAACAGACATAAAAAACGCCATCCTTTCCTATGATTCTACAGAAAGAATAGCGTATTTTTTCATTTTAGGGGGCATTTCTTTTTATTAACTTGATAGCGATGTGGTGGGACCCCTATATGTTTTCGTTGACAAAACAGCATTGTCAAATGCAGACGAAGGCCTACGGGAAAATTTCGGCTACAGAACGAGAATAAAGTTAAAAGACGCCGTTGCGCAGAGTGGCTTGCAAGAATACGGCAAAACAACCATAAGATACTTCACAGCAGACAATAAAACAGAAATTGAATTTGAATAAGCATTCCTGCGGGAGTGCTTATTTATTTTATTTGCAGGAAATTATCACCATTTGTCGAATTATATAAGCTGAAGGGTGATAGAAATGAGTCATAGAAATCTTTTTATGCTGGCAATGAATACGTAAAAACAAAAACATTCACTTATAACGGTTAATAGGAGGAATTATCATGAAAAAATTAGCTACAATTGCGTTGACTGGTGCGTTAGCTTTAGGCGGTTTAACGGTTATGAATTTAGATACACCAAAGGCACAAGCTGAGGAATGGGATGGCTGTCATTATATCTGTGGTCCTGGCGAAACAGTAAACGATGTTACGGTTAAAATACATTCTACACAAGTTACTTTTGGTAATAGCTTAATTGCAAGAATCACGAATGACCGAGCTGAAGAAATTCATTACAATGTCAGCATCGAAAAGAAAAACGGAGATAGCTGGGGAGAATTTGAAACTAATTTCAAATGGAACAATCAGTGGGTTCCAGCTGGCTCATATGATGAAATTTCAACTTTCACAGGATATGGCGATGATGTTTATGAAAATGGCACATACCGATACAAAGTTGAAGTTGTAAGCGCAGATGGTTCTATTGATACAATTTACACAGCAGGAATGACAGTTACAGGGCGTTAACTCATGACTGAGCTTTATTATTTATGATTGTATCTTCGATAATATCATTGATAATTGTGTTGATATTATTATTAAAATAAGCTCTTCGGATCTTATTTTTTTTATATAAAAATTGAATATTAATATTCTATTATTGAGTTTTATCCTCTGTTCATAAACATAAGATTTTCTGGACAGATGTCTCTTAACGTACAGAAAACACTTAAGATGTGTCCGATTTGTGTCTAAACGTACAATTTTCCCGAAATGGTATGGTGAGACCATGCCCATCAACTTAAGAATTTGCTTTACCCCCAAGTGTAAAAAAAACGCCATCCTTTCCTATAAGGAAACAGAAAGAAAGCGCATTTTTTCATTTTAAGAGGTATTTTATTTTGGTTGATTGATAGTGATGTGGCGAGACCCCTACTAAAAAAAAGGATCTGATATTCATATCAGATCCTTTTTCACTATGTATAATTATTTTACTGCTACTTTTAATTCTTTTCCGGCTTTAAAAGCAGGGACTTTAGATGCAGCGATTTGCATTGCTTCACCTGTTTGTGGATTACGTCCTGTACGTGCAGATCTTTCACGCACTTCAAATGTACCAAAACCAAGAATCTGTACTTTCTCTTCATTTGCAAGCGCATTTGTTATAGCATCTAATACAGCTTGTGTTGCTGCAGCTGCATCTTTTTGTGTAAGTTCTGCTTTTTCTGCTACCATTTTTGTTAATTCGGTTTTATTCATTTTTTGCACCTCTTTGCATGTAATAAGAAATTATTATAACGTACCTACGTTTCTCATGTAAATAAAGATATATAGAAAAAGCCCTAGCAAGAGCTAGGGGCAATTCTGTGTAATAGTAGTACCAGGGAAAAGGATTTCATCACATAATTGATATTTTAACATCTAGATTAAACAATATAAAGTGATGTTTTAATTATAATTTTGTTAATGTTTTCTCATTTTCGTTATGGGGGCATTTAAGAATCTTAGCTTGATAGCAATGTGACGGTACCCCTATATCTTTTATTACTTAGTAATTTAAGATATGCGCTCTTCTTATCAAGCCCTTACGGGCTCAATGTATATTTAACATTGCGGGTTCTTTTTTCTTTGCTATATAAAAGTTATATAATAAATAAGAAATTTAACCACGCGGACAATTGTCATCCTCATATCTCATTGATTCATAATTAAAATATTTAAATAAGCGCTTGTCTAATTTTCCATAACTGTTTTCTTCATCATAAGTAAAAAAATATAAGAAAATTTCATTTACATATATTTAAGAATTATATTTAGTTACAATATGAAAATGATTTCCTTGTAGTTAATTAATTCTAAATATAAATATAGGTCTATCTGTAAGAATGCTATATTCTTCTCTATTTACCTATATTTATAATTTTACTAATTAATTATGATGTAGATATTAATTTAAAGTTATTTATACGAAATAACTAAATGGATTTTTTAGGAAGAGAAAATGATAAACCATTCTATTTTCTTAATTCACATAATTTTCAAAATTAAAATCTATGGATGTTAATGTTTGTTATATAATGAAATCAAGCCATATGTAAGATGGTTTCCCCGTTACGAGTAATGAGATAGTTTGATTCACCTTTTATACATTATCTGAAAAAGAACTTGTAGTGATTCCTACAAGTTCTTTTTGTTCTTCGGATTGACGGATAGTAAATGTTATTAGGGATACCGCTAACATTTTGGAAAAAAACCATGCTAAGAGTATGCAAGACTTTATACGACTTTTCAGATAATCCAGTAACAAACAAGAACCCTAAAACCGCGCCAGGATAGGAATGTATAAAAAGAGGCATAGATCCATAGAACAAAAAAAGAAGGTTCCCTTGTGAGAGTAGGGTTCCCGCCCTTGTCCTTGCTACCAATAATATTGCGTTATGTTAACTTTCTATGAATATCATATTTAACCAAAATTACCCTTATTGATGGTACAATTAAAGTCTTGGAGGGATATTATGGGATTTATTATGGATATTGTATTTTATTTTGGATTTTATTTTGGATTACTGTTTCTTATAATTGGTACCGCATTATCTTTATTTATTATGGCTGCATTACCAAAAATCCGGAATAAAAATCTATCATTCATAATGATCGGTTTAGGGATAAATATACTTGCTATTCCGTTGTCTTTTTTTATAGGTGGGATGGCAACAGATTCTCCTGATAGTACTAGGTTAGATTTTTGGAAAGAATTTTTCTTTATTCAAAAAATACCGCTCTTTTTACTGATTTTTTTATTATTTTTAACTGTGGTGTTGTGGTTTATTCGTAAGAACAAGAAAAAAGTAAGGGAGGAACATAAATGAAAAATATTAATGGATTGTACATATCACTTATATTGATGATGTTTGTTACTTTTCTTAATACTACAATATTTGATAATGAATATTCAGGGATAACACTGTATATCTCTTCTGTTATATTCGTAATTGGGAGCGCATGTTTTGGAAATGCAAGACGACTTAAAATTAGTGAGAAAAAATAAAACAAAAAGTCACTTCCAATAACGATAATTATGTAAATGATCTAGTGGTGGAGGTTCTGGTAAGGACAAGAAGAGGAACGTATAAAAATAGAGTTGTAGAAAAAGAAAGAGTGGATTCCTTATGAGAGTTGAGATCCGCTTTTTTATTACAACTGATAAAGAGACACTATATCTGACTTATATAAATATCCTATTTGTTCAAATTTGTCCTAGCTGATGGTACAATTAAAGTCATGTAGGGATATTATGGTGATTTTTTATGTAATACTGTTTCTTATATTCGGCACTGCAATATTCTTATTTTTCTTGTCTGGTACATCAAAAATTAAGGCTAAAAACCTATCATTGATAATGGTCTGTTTAGGGATAAATCTACTCACAAGTCCAATGGCTTTTTTTATAGGTGGGATGGCAACAGCCCCTCCAGATAGTACTACGCTTGATTTTTTTGGAGGATTTCTCTTTATTCAGGGAATACCGCTCCTCCTACTACTTGCAGCTTTTTTGAAGTTTGCACTAACAAAGAAAACAAAACAAGTATAGAAGTACATAATGAATAGGTGGATGCCTTTTTAGAGGAGGGATCCACCTTTTTCTTGCTATCGATAAAGAGACGTTATGTTAACCTCACATGAATACCCTATTCATGCAAATATGCACAAAATTGTCTTTGCTGATGGTACTATCAAAATCATGGAGGGATATTATGTTAATTTTTTATGTAATACCATTTTTTCTTATATCCGGTACTTCAATATTTTTATTTTTCATGTCTGTTTCACCAAAAATTAAGGCTAAAAATCTATCATTGATAATAATCTGTTTAGCGATAAATCTACTCACAATTCCAATTTCTTGTTTGGTAGGTTCGTTTGTTTCTTATACAAATGAGGCGTCAACAGAATTTACATATAATAATCCACTTTATTTTTGGAAAGGATTTTTCTTTATTCAAATAATACCGCTTTTCGTGCTATTTGTGGCTTTGATATGGTGGTTTATCCGTAAGGGCAAAGAAAAAATCGACACATAGAATTTTAAAATGACTTCCGCTAACGATAATTATGTGAACACAAAAGTCCCCCAGTTAAACAATCTGGAGGACTTTTAATAGTCTTCTAAATACATTGAATCCCGATAATGATGCGTTATGTTAACCGGGCATGTATAGGATATTCATAGTCTACTACACAATACATTCTGATAAAATAAAAGGAAATTAATGTAAGTGTGGACTTGAAGGAAAGTTCAATCGTTTATAACAAAGTTTAACCATTTTATCCTTTAAAGTTTAGTTTTCTAAATATGACTTTATAAAAAATAGTAATTCATAACAAAGTTCGTTAACTTTAAATAAAGATTTATAACCGTTATTAAAAAGATAAATGAAATTGAAATTTCATCCCATTTGATACTTTTGTCATATATAATAAATGTAGATTAAACTTAATTTTCAAATAAAAGGATATACAGAAAGAGGGGATTAAAATGAGTAAACCAGAATTATATGTTAGTTTAGCCGTAGGGCCAAATTGTGATGGGGCAGCATTTGCCTTGCGATCGGCACTTGAATACTTCGGAGCAAGAGTTAATGTTCATTGGATAGGAGGACGACCAAATGATTTAGTTGATGTTCTTTCTGCAGAAGATCGGGAGGAGAAAATGGATTATTTGATTTTATACTTCCATGGCGATGAAGGGAGGTTTTGTATACCTGAACTGGACGATAACGATTATGAGGTCAACGAGCCAAGAGGGGAGTTTTTTGGTGCTAAAGAAGTTATACGGTATTCAAAATTGAATGATGTAAAGGTTATTGCGGCAGGCTGTACATTAGGTGTAGAACAATTAGCCTCTGCATTTTTAAAAAGTGGTTGCCACTCATATTTAGGCCCAGATGATTATATAGACGGTAATGCAAATTTATTGTTTTTAATACGATTCATATATGAAATTATTAATAATAAGAGTCAACAAGAAGCATTTGAAATTGCAAAATCCTTGGATGATGAAACTTCAATGTATCAGCTATATTTATCATAAAACATATATTTTTTCTATTTACAAGAAAGCATTAACAAGGATGGATAAGTTAGAAGAATAACTTTGAATAGATAAAATAGAGGTAGTATGAAAATAATAAACTATCCTTATTGTGCTCAAGAGGACTTTCTGTGAAGAAGACTAATATAAACAATCAAAATTTTTTGAAAAAATTCATATTTTATTTCATAGAGAAGCTCCATTTTGATTATTCTTTTTTTAAAATGGAGTCTTTATATTTGCTGTTAAATAAGGAGTTCGGTTTGATTTTAATCAAACTTTATTCTGAAGCTACAGTAAGGGGATGGTGGATTGAGCAAGAAAAGGTTATTTGAGCTATTCTTAATAACGTTTGCTTTACTATTCCTTCATGTAAGCACATTTACCAATGAAAAATTGAACAATAAATTTGGCAACTCTACCTTCCTTGTTGTACTTCTCATGTTTTATATCAACGTTGCATTTATAGAACGGTATTTTGATGATATACAAAAGTGGATTCGAAATATCACATTTTTTCTTGCCCTGTCAGTAGTAATCTTAGTATCACTATGGATATAGTATCACTATGGATAGGTTACTTTTAAAGCCTTACTTCTAACAACGGGAATTATGTGAACAATGCCCTTTTTTATAATAATTAAAAGGTGGAATATGTATTTTTTGATATATTATACCTTTTAATAAATGGTACAATATGGTTTATATTCTTTAGGGTGGAGTTGAAAGAATGGATGATGTAAATACAAAGGATAAAATAAAAAAAACAAAACAAAAGGGAAAGCATTAATAATTATATTTTCTATGTTAGTAATTACAATTGGGTTCGGATATTGGAAATTTTTTAGTTTGCAAGGTGTTCCAAAAGGCGAATTAATTCAAACAGTGAAATCCCCAGATGGAAAATACCACATAAAAACTTATTTTCATAATGCAGGATCATTAAGCGCCGATGCTGTTAGGGGTGAATTAGTTAATCTTAATAAGGATTCAGCGGAAAATATATATTGGAATTATCCAGATGCAGATCCATATATTGAATGGGTAAATAAGGATAGTGTTAGAATTGGAGATCAAACTTTAGACATTTCAAAGAAAGAAACCTATGATTGGCGTGATGATGACAATCACATTAAAGAAATGCCTAAACAATTTATTAAATAAAACAAGAAAAAATTAGATTTAGTCAATCTTACTTGTTTAATTATCGATAGGTAGAATTATATGAATAAAAAGTCCCTTTAGATCGTCTAAAGGGACTTTTCTGGGTTTCTAGATAGATTGACTACTGATAAGTGGTGTTATGTTAACTCAAGAATTAAATGTCGAATTTATTAGAATTTTGTATTTTTTTGTTGATTTATGTTATTTTTAATGTTAAACTCATAATAACAAAGAAAGAGTACACGAAAATCCTTAGCGATTAAATTTTCTGAATATTTAGTATTTTTATCGGTTTACTCCATGTGATTTACACATTTGTGTATTGCTTTTCCACTCTTTCTTTGTTCTACCCTATAAAAGAAAACAACCTGTTTTTATCCAAGTTGTTTTCTCTTGTAAAGATTTAATTTGTTTTTTATAACAGTTGGGATTACTATTTTAAAAATCATTATTGTTTAGGGGGGATTATTAATAGTTTGGATATTTAATGAAGAGTTTTTATTACAATGGAGTGGATTTAGCAAGAGTTGAAAAATAAGAAATTTGGATGTTAGTTTTTTAATTTTGGAAAAGGAAGAATAAAAATATAGTGGACATACAATTACAATAAGGGAATGCAGTATAGATCAGTATACAGGCATTCCCTTACTATCGTTATGTTATTTTTTAGTGATTTTGATTTTTAAAAATGCAATTATTGCTAATAGCATGCTAAAAAGAATAAAAACTTGAGCATCTTGACTTGGGTTTGGATCGTAACTTTTTTGTATTTAGTTACATTAATTACAAAATTCTATAAATATAATTAGACTTTTGGTATATTAAAATTGAAAGATTTATCTCGGTAAAAGCGAAATTAGTGAAAGCTAATGACACAAAGCTATAGGGCTAAGGTGTATCTCATTCACTATGTCAGCCGCTTGTCGAAAAATGTCAAATTAATTCCGAATCTTAAAAATTTTAGAGGCATTTCAGGTCCGAGAATTATTTTATATGAGGGAGGATAGACACAAGGGTAATCGTTTAAAAACAAAAAATAGGGGGGATTATTTTGAAAAAAACTTTATCTTTAGTATTAACTATGTCACTTATTTCAGGGAGCTTTGTTACGATTCCTTATACGAAAGTTTCAGCTGAAACGGTGTCGTTGACTCAAAAAACATTGCAAGAAAAGACAGATCAGGCAATTGCAAATGGTAATTTTGAAGATCATTTGAGTTATCTTACAACATATTTAAATGAAAAGGTTGGGGAACTCACTGAAGTGAATGTGAAAAGTAAGCTTACAGACCCAGTATTTGCAGCAGCTTTGGCTCAGTGGCAATTCATATCACAAACAGGTGCTGCAGCAATGGATACATTCGCTAAAAAAGATGCTGCCCATCAGGGCTTTCTTAACTGGGTTATGAAAAATACAGGGGTAATGAATACGTTTCTTGAAGGTGGCAGTCCAACTGCAAAGAATTCAGTAAATGCACTTGAGATATGGAATACAATCTGGAATACGGATGCAGATTCTCACGAAGGATTGTATTTAAAATTAGCGATAGCTACATCGTTAGCTCATGCTGAACCTATAAAATATTGGACAAATAATAAACCTATTAATCCATTAACGAGGTACCAATATTATAAAACAGCAGATCAAAATAATGAGTTACTCCCAGTCTTTAGAACATATGATGTTTGGCATTTAAGATTAGTAGTGAATACTTGGTCACCAGAAGAAGATTTAACTTGGGCAAGAAACATGATTAACACGGAACATCCAGAACTTAAAAGTCAAGATAAGATCGGAACAAGTGCATACTTGATTCAGTATGTAACAAATAACAAGGATGGAGTTAGCATTCAAGCTGGGAATGATGCATTCTACGGTGTAGGTTGGAATCTTTCTTCCATTTACAGATTTGGCGGGGTATGCGGTAATATTTCGAAGTTTGGTGTGCAAGTAAGTCAAGCCTTCGGTGTGGCCGCTATGCCTGTTACACAACCTGGGCATTGTGCACTCATATGGAATGACAAACCATTTTCTTGGAATTTAGGAAATGATATATCGGGATGGGGTGAATCGGGCCGTCATGATGTAACTGTTATTCCTTGGTCAAATAATAGTTTGGGAAATCAAGTACCTTACATCTTACAATTTGAAGATGCTGAACGTACCCCAGTAAAACTAGATAAATCAGAGCGATTACGCTGGTTAGCGAAAGCGATGAATTCCACAGATAAGAAAATTGCAATTTATAAAATAACTACTAAACTTTTACCAACTAATGTTTTAGTATGGAAAGATTACGTTTCTCTTATGTTACAAAATCCAAATGTAACAGATGCTGAGTGGCAAGAATTAAACAGTAGTATTATTTCTTCTTTTGCTAATGAGCCAAGACCGATGATGGATCTTCTTACTCAAATTAGAAGCCATGTTCTGAACACAAATGATAGAGCAAAACTGCAACAGTATACGTTAAATATATTAAATGTATTTAACGCAATAACGGATGTAAATCAAAAGCAAGTAGCTAATAAAATTAAAGATCAAATGCCAAGTTTAGGATTAGGCCTTGCTACTTTTAGTTTTGATGGAGCAAATGCAGGAAAACTAATGGGAATTAAACCCGATACGGAATACAGTATCGATGGAGGAAAAACGTATAAAACTGCTACAAGCAATGATATGCTTCTGAGCAATGAAGAGATCTCTGCAATCAATTCAACGGATGGCATTTTAACAAGAGTGGTCGGAACAGAGCAGCCTTTATTAATTCCGATTGGAAAGGCTGATAAAGTCAATGTTTCTTCAAATGATGATGAGAACTTAGTTTTTGGTCTAGACGGTACGATGGAATTTAGTATAGACCAAGGTTCACATTGGACAAAATATAATCCAGTTGCTCCTAATTTACCGGATTTAACAGGAAATGTTACATTAACAGTTAGAAAATTTGCTGTTGGTTCAAATCCAGCAAGTAATGCTGTTAACTTAAAGTTTACTGATACCGCTGTAGTGGGATTAATACCGCACAAAAACTTATCAGTTGCAGGTGTCTCAAGTCAGGAAGTGTCGGCTAATAATGGCGCTGCAAATGCAATCGATGGAAACGGTGCAACAATGTGGCATACGTTATGGAATGGCAGTGATAAGGCTCCATACATTACCATAAAGCTTAATGAAGTTACTAGTATATCACAATTAACTTATGTTCCAAGACAAGACAGTAACTCTAATGGTAACATAACTAGTTATAATATATACACAAGTCTAGATGGAGTTAACTTTACAAAGGTTGCTACTGGAACGTGGAAAGATAATAATCTTACAAAAAATGCAAGTTTCAGTAAAGTAAATGCTCAGTATGTAAAGCTAGAAGTTGCATCAGGACACGGTGGATTTGCTTCAGCTTCAGAAATAAAATTATATAATTAGTGGTTGGAAGATGAATGGGATTGTAGCAAAAGTATTTTATACTTTCACTACGGTCTCTTTTTTGTTCTGGTGCAAAAACTAGAGAATGTATGCAATGAATCTTCGGAACTTGGAAGTACTGATACTATCCCTATATAAGTGGAAATATCCTAGGTTTCGGTAATTTGATGAAAGACTTCTGGAGCAAATCACCATAGAGCATGCAATTTTACATATACAAATAAAGGTAATGAGTATGCAGGATGTGATTGAATTATTTTAATATAATTAAATCGCATTTTATTTTTTTCTTGTAAGCTAAACTAGCTACCTTTTTAATATATATATTAACTTATAATAATTATAATTAATTAAATAAGGTTGAATATAAATGGGATTAAATAGTAATTTTATCAGGATAACATTGCCAGTTGGACCAATGCTTAATAGTAGAATTTTCAGATGTATTCGACAAAATTCTACTATTTACGCATTAAAAATTTAATGTTTTAATAAAGGTGTAATTGGTACGACCACTAAGAAAGAAGAAGATTATGCGAATCAAAGTGCAGTGAAGTTGCAAGTAACATTATGTCGAAATGATTTTCTGAATAATCAGTTAATCGAGTTTAGAAACAATCTAGAGCCACAAACGTATCACATTTATAAAAAATAGCATTCTAAGTCTGTCTCTACATAGCAAAAATGATCTTATTTTATCCCGAGGTAAAAGTATAAGCAATGTACAAGTATAATTTCATTTTTTGTAATCTTGTAGGATCTTATGAAATTGCTATCAAAAAAGTCATGGCAGGATTAATGATAGGAGCAACGACTCAATCTATCTGGGCTTCCTGCAAGTGAAGCACCTCCAGCTTTCAAATGAATATAATACTATTCATTTGAAAGCTAATCAAAGCATAAATAGTTGCAAGGCTAGATTTCATATAAATAAAAATGAAACCTTTAAAATTTAGTCCAACTATTTTATCAACAAATACCAATTAATGGGAGGAATTACCATGAAAAAAACGTTAGTCGCAGGGTTATTAATTACTGCAGTATCTACAAGTTGCTTCTCACCTGTAAATACTTTTGCAGAAAGTAAAACAACTTATTTACAACCAAGTAGTATACTTGGACCCGCTATGGATAGGTTATCAAATTCGATTACGAAATTAGGATCACAGACGCCATTAATTCAAGGATATGGGCTAATCATATTACAGCAACCAGATCTTGAGGTAAATACTATATATGGAATAACAACTGATCAAGGTACTGTAAGAAACCATGTTCGAGACTGCCTGGATGTAAATAACCACAAATTATCCGTTGTAAATCAAGACATACAGAGTTTTGGAGTTAGATTTACAAATTATTACAATAAATTAATTGAACTAGCTGGAAAAATGAATGAAGATCCGGAAGCAAAAGCATTATTTGTACGTATTTTTAATTTACTTCAAGGTGACGTGCAAAAAATTCAGTATAATATGAAAATAACTTCAGAAGACTTAAACGATTCTAAAAACGAATTGGTTGAAGATAGTAATAAATTTTCTAGTAAAGTTAGCAGAGCGTTTGAATCTTATAAGAGTTCAGACGGAGACATTCAAAAATTAAGAACGGAAATCGGACAACTTAATGCAGGCATTCAAGAAGATTTTGAAAAACTTCTAGCCCTACCAAAAGAAAATCTAGACGGTTCTTTAAATATTACAAAGACGGTTATTAATATTTTGAAAGACGGAGTTAAGGATAAAACTGTAGACCTGTCTAATTTGGAAGCGATTTATAACCAATATGGACAACTCAAAAATGATAAAGTAACAGAACTGAATAAACATATTGCTCAGAAGCAACAGAAACTAATTCAATTGGTACAAAATTTATCGAATATTGAAGTGCAAGCAACTCAAATGACACTTATTGAGCAGCAATTAAATAACTTTACAAGTACAGTTAAAAAGCAAACTCAGAGTTTTGACAATCTAGTAAGTAGTTGGGACACCTTTAATAACATAATGATTGAAACGGGGACAAGTCTTAATACTGATGCGAAAATAGATTCTAATTCATTACAAGCACGATTAAAAGAGCTTAAACAGTTTACGGATGAATTGAAAAAACAAACAACGGAATATCAAGAGAGTGTTACAAAAATAAAAGTAACAGGATGAAATTTGTAGAATGAATAACAATAATTCTTAATAATATAATGTAAGGAGAGAAAAATGTGATGAAAAAACCTTATAAAGTAATGGCTTTATCTACATTAATAGCAACAATCGTAGCGGGTGGCATTATGCCATCATATGCCTCAGCAGAGGAACCAGCACCTATTTATGCAAATCAAGACCTTAAATATCCTAGTTATTACCTTGGACCAACAGGGCTTGATAATGCGATGAAGGACACTAAATCCAATATGTTGGTAATGGACCTGTATGCTTTAACTATACTTAAACAAGCAGATATTAATTTGGATGGTTTACCTTCAGTTGACGATAATTTAAAAACAGCCATTAAAGCCAACCAAAAGCTTACTAGAGAAAATGCAACATACTGGTTAAATAATTTGAAATCAGGAATAATTACGACGAATCAAAATATTATCAGTTATGATACAAAATTCCAAAATTATTCTCGTTATTTATTACAATATAAAAATGATCCAGACAAACTAACATCTTTGCTTGAAAAGTTGAATGGTGAAATTTCACAGAATAAAGATCAAGTAACCAAATTAGTGGATGATTTGAAAAGATTTCGCGGCAAATTAGAAAAAGATACAACAGATTTAAAAGGGAATGCTCTCAGTATCGTAAATACTTTAAATGGTCAAGAAGCTGGAATTCCACTGTTTCAGCAACAAATCGAGGCAAATAAAGCATTAATTGATGAAAATAACAAAATTTATATTGGATCGTCGGTTGCAACTGCTTTTAGTGTATACTTAATCCTTTCACCTTTTGCGCCTATTGGTGCAGCTGGATTAGGAGGCTCGATATACGGAGTTGTTTCATCGCAGCAGCAGATAATCAAGGCACAAGAAGAAATTATAAAGCTAACACAAAATATTTCAATGGCAAAACTACAGTCAGCTAGGTTAACGGTAGTGCAAAGTGATATTAAAAATTTAACAGATACAATTGATAAAGCTATTTATTCTCTTGAAAATATAAAGACCGGATGGGAAAACATGGAAATAAAATATGGCACATTGATTAAGAGTGCTAAAGCTGTTGACCCAGAATTCCTTGCTATGGATATAACAGCAGATCTGGATACAGCGAAGGAACATTGGGAACAGATTAGAAAGTATGCTGAAAATATTCAAAATAGTGAGATTTCGTTCGTGAACAAATAATATTACTTCAAGAAATTGCCGAATTAATGAAAAATATAATATACTGAGTTTCCCTTTTGAAGAACATATAATGTGAGTCTCCTGTTCCAGTTTGAGCAGGAGACTTCCTATATAGTTATGAAGCTTAATAAAGATTATAGAATAAGAAAGTACGAGAATCTCTATTTTAATATGTTGTTTTATTTGCAATAATCGTACTTTATTTGAAGTAAAGAATAGAAGCTTATGAATTTAATAAAATATGTGATGCATGTGAAAGAGTAGGTGAAAAAGATGAATAAGAATTTATATAAGAAAATTATTTTGTCAACAATCATTACGGGAATGGCAGCGAGTAATGTAATTCCACTTCATACTTTGGCAGCAGAACAAACTGTATCCCAACAACAAGAAGAGATTAAGAGCTATTCTCTTGGTCCTGATAACTATAAAGAAGTAATGGAGAAAATGGGGGCAAGTATCCTTACAATGGATTCATATGCCCAAACAATCTTTCAACAACAACAGACAGATTTAAGTAAAATAAGTTCTATAAATGGTGATTTACGAGCAAACATGATTAAGCATCAATGGGATGCAAAAGCGAATGCCGGATTTTGGTCAGGGGATTTAAAACCTCATATTATGAGAGCGAATCAGAATATTGTAAGTTATAATGATACGTTTCAAGCAAGTTATAATCTTTTACTAACTGCTCTAGATCAAAAAGATACAGGAAAATTAAAATATGAACTAGAAAAATTGTACAATAGTATTTTGAAAAATAGTCAAGAATTAGATATACTGTTAGAAAATTTGAAAAAGTTCCAAAGTGAAATGACAGAAAATACAAGAAATTTCAAAGAAGATTTCAATCGATTGGAGATTATTCTAGAAAGTACGAACGCCGGTATTCCGGTTCTAAAGCAACAAATCGATTATTGTAATAATACAATTAAAGAAAACTATGATAAACGTGGTGGCTATATAGCTGCGGCTGTATTCATGCCTCCGGTTGGTATACCATTGATTGTCACTGCTGACAAGAATATCGCATCTGCACAACAAGAAATAGAACAATTAAAGTCCAGAATTTCTGGAGCAGAGGCAGAATTAGTTATTTTGACTGATGCCAAAAATAAAACGGAACATATGGCTACAACAGTTGGTACAGCTGTTACTTCTCTTGAAAATATAAAGACTCGGTGGGGGACAGTGGAGAAAAAATATAAATCATTGATTGACAGTGTTAACAACATTAGTCTAGACCTGTTTGATGAGATTATAAGAGCAGATCTGAATACAGCGAAGGATAATTGGCAGGACCTTAAAAATTATTCGGATAAATTATATGAAGGTGCTAAGATTGCAAAAAATGGAGAGATTGTTCAAATAGGAGAACCACAAATAAGACAACCACAAACAGGACCGGATTGCACCTGAATACTATTAAAAACATACAACCTTGTATTTGTTGGTAAGGTTGTATGTTTTTTTATAGGGATGTAACAACTTCAGGTACTTTCAATATTTTTGCGTAAGGCGGGAAAATGTCGAAAAATAGCTGTAATTGTCAAATTTTATTGATGTACGACCTGTTCGATGTTAAGTTCGTAGTAGTAAGAAAAAAGGAAATGGGTTCGTTCCATTCCCATATCCTACCTTTCGTAATTATTTAGTATGAATAAGGATAGAGATTTCTTTCTTCGGTTAAGTTTTATATTTATTAAACTATAGGAAGATTCACAAGCGATTATTTCTTAATTTTCAAAAAATTAAACCGATAGGAAATCGAAATTAATTTCATTCATTCAGCGAAAGGACTTTAATGGAACTAATTGAAAAGGAAAGGATTATTTATATGCAGAAAAGGAATCATTATATGTTTCAAAAACCGATGAAAGTACTTGCGACATCTGCTATTTTGACAACGACATTATTTTCACCTGTCATGACAAATAGCTTGATTGCTCATGCTGAAACGATTGCTGCACAGAATACAAACCAATATGAACAGAGGGAGTTTGATCTTCCAGCTACAGGGAGTTATGGGGAAGAAGCAAAAAGAGAAAGAAGAAGTAATCAAAAAACCTATATGCCAACAGGAATTTATGTAAAACCGAATGAGCAAGTTACAATTGAAGTATCAGGAACACAAAAGATTAGAGCGATTATTGGGACACATCAATATGATAAAGAATGGGGAAAAGAAGTTAATCTTTCTCCTGGTTCTAATACCATCTCCTCTCCAAACGGTGGTTTAATAGGATTTGATAATCCTCAAGATACAGGAACAGTTAAGGTAAAAGTAACACAAGGCGGAAGCCCTGTTCCATTCTTTGAACTAGGGAAGCATACGAAAGAAGACTGGATTGCGATGATGAACAAGTATCCAGATGCACATGCGGTACAATTGAAATCAGAAAAAGCAGTACTTACTGTTACGCAGGATAGTGCCAAGAAATATATTGTGGATCAAGATCCTATTCCTCTATTAAAAAAATATGATGAAATGATTCGAGCACAAGATAAGATATCAGGGTTATCTGAAAAAGACCCTAATCCTTTACATCGTTCGACTCGTCGCATTTGGGCTTTTGTAGAAAATCCTAACAAACCAGACTGGGGTATGTATGCAAGTTTGGATGGAGCTGCATTTACCACTGCTGGTAATGCAATCGAAAGTGCTTTAAATGTAAATAAATTTGGATGGGGACAACTGCATGAAGCGGGACACGCAAGACAACAATACCCATGGACGTGGAATCATGATTTGAGAGGAATGACTGAAGTTACAGTTAACTTATACTCTTTAGCTGCACAAAAGCAATTATTCCCGAATCAACCGACGCGTTTAGAAAAAGAGAGAGATTACGATAAAGCTTTTGCATACTTAAAACAAACAGATAAAGATTATAAAAAAATTGACGACTTGTTCGTGAAGCTTGTGATGATTTGGCAACTTCAATTAGCATATGGTGATGATTTTTATCCAAATCTTCACAAACTATACCGTGAATTACCAGAAAATCAACTTCCAAAAACGGATGAAGAGAAAATGCAAGCATTTATTTATAATACATCGAAAGTAGCGAAACAAAATTTACTACCATTTTTTGATCAATGGGGTCTGAAAGCATCGCAAGAAACGCGGCAAAAAATAGAAGCTTTGAACTATCCAATATTAATCGCTCCTATTTGGGAAGCAACTGATTCTAAGCCTGTTAAAGCGAATGTGCTCAAATTAGGTGGCCGAGTATGGGAAGATAGTAATCAAAATGGTATTCAAGATCAAAGTGAAAAAGGAATGGAAGGCGTTCGTGTTCAACTGTTAAATAAAGATGGGAATGGATTAAAAGAAGTAAAAACAGATAAAGAAGGCCACTATTTGTTTGATGGATTAATAGAAAACACATATCGTGTACAGGTAGAGAAGCTTACCGGGTATATATTCATGCCAAAACAAAGTGGGCAAGATCTAACAGTTGACTCTAATGTAAGTGAGGCTGGGGTAACAGATACGATTACTCTTTTACATGATGATTTAACAATTGATGCTGGAGTAAATAGAAATATATTTAAGGATGTCCCACAAGGTCACTGGGCATTTAGTGCGATTCATCATTTAGCGAATGAAGGGATTATTGCAGGTTATGGGAATGGAATATTTGGTATGGGTGATAATGTAACACGTGAACAAGTGGCTGCATTAATTTACCGTACTTTGCATATAGAAAAACAAGATAAATATGAAAATCCATACGGAGATATCGATAAAAATTCAACAATGTTTTCTGAGGAAATACTAGCTTTAACTAAGCTAGGGATTTTCCAAGGTGATAATCAAGGAAACTTTAGACCGAAAGCTGCAATAACACGTGCAGAAATGGCTCAAGTTATTACGAAAGCTTTTAGATTAAATGTGAAGGCTCCGCATAACTTCAACGATGTTCCAGCGAATTCATGGGCAAAAGATGCAATTAGTGCCATACAATCGAACCATATTGCAGCAGGTATTGGTGAAGGGAAATTTGCTCCAGATATGAAAGTTACACGGGAACAGTATGCACAGTTTTTATATAATGCAATTTTAAATGGGCGATCACATCAATAATAAGAAAATAAAGTTAAGTATCATAGTAAAAGTTTATATTACTACCTTTAAAATAATTATATCTTTATATTTAGAAAGGAACAAAAAATGAAAAAAATCACATCAACACTATGTATAGCTGGAATGACTTTAACTATTTTAGGAGTAGCCCCTCAAAGTAGCTATGCTCATCTCGATCAAATTGATTTAACTGAGACTGATCCTATCACTGCACGATGGTCTGCAGAAGCTCCGTATCATTCTGATAAAAGTACACATTTATGGATTGCAAAACAAGCTATTGAAATTATGAAAACAGAATCTAATGTTGAAGCAAATAAGCAGGCTGTGGAATTCTTAAATTATCCGCAATATAAAGATCTATTTTCTAAAGGATTATATGATGCAGATTATAATGCAGAGTTTAACGATGGTGGAACAGGAATAGGCGGCGTTTTTAAAGGCGGATGGAAATCCCATTTTTATGATCCTGATACTAAAGAAAATTATAGAGGAGAAACAGATCCAACCGCTCTTACACAAGGCAAGAAATACTTTTATGAATCTGGAGAACATTTACGAAATAAAGACTATGAAAAAGCTTTCTATTACTTAGGGGTTGCCACGCACTATTTTACAGATGCGACACAACCTATGCATGCAGCTAATTTTACCGCAATTGACACGAGAGCTATAAAATATCATAGCTACTTTGAAAATTATGTTACAACCATTCAAAATCAATTTGCAGTCAATACTGGAGGGAATTATAACGACTCTCTATCTACACCTGAAGAATGGATTGATTATGCAGCCCAATTAGCTAAACCTGAAATCCAAAATATTGCTAATGATAAAACATTTGAGTATTACAATAGCGGTAAGGCGCAATTGTGGCAAGAAATGGTTACCCCAGCTGTGCAGCGAAGCTTAGGAGAAGCTCAGCGTAATACAGCAGGTTTCTTAAATCTTTGGTTTAAGACGTTTGCTAAAAATGTGCAAGCTCCAAGTATAGAGACTGCATTAATCCATGATATAGCAGGAAACGTCATAGAAGCAGGGAAAAGCTATTATATCGTACCAAGTGAATCACCTTATCAAGGGCTAGCATTTGAATGGTATGCAGTAAACCGTTACGATTATGTTTTACTTGCAAATAAAGAGAACAATGCTTTATCTGGTACACCTATAGAATTTGAGTTCTACAAAGAAAATGATGCAAAGCTACACCATGGGGAGGGTATATATCTTCGCATGAAGCACTCGAATTATGATCAATTTCAATATTTAAATTGGTCTAATTATTCCAGTTGGATTCACCTTGCTCAAAAATCTGATAGTTTAGCTGACTTTAAAATTCAAATTAACCCGGATAATCCTACAGAATATAATATTTTTACAGATGGCTATCCATTAAATTATGAGAATATAAATGCAGAGAAAAGTTGGATTGTACTAGGTGAAAAAACACAAAAACCTAGCTCATGGAAGTTTGTACCTTTCAGATAACCTAAAAAGAAACACACTCGTTCCTAATCAGAACGAGTGTGCTTTTTATTCGGCACTCTACTACTAGATGGTAAATCCATTGACCACGGCAAGAACAAAACTGTTCCTCATTAGGTAAACGATGTTCAATCGTTTCAACTGTAAGGTTTTGGACAGCTCATTTACATAATCATCGTTATCGGTATTATCCAAAAAAGCTCAGAGTTCTCATATGACTTTAAGCTTTATTTTTATATGAGGTTTATTCAAATTAAAGACCTGTTAATGAACTAGTTATTTTCAGAGAAAATATTTAACACTCTGGGAAAATAAAAAATAAAAAGCAAAAATTACTAGACCTAAATCAATTAATGCTAACTTCTTATTTCCTTCTTTTAAACTTATGATAAAACCATAAATACTTCTAACCATCCAAAAAGCTATCAAAAATAACCAACCAAAGTGGTGATTTTTATAATTTTCACCAAAAAACATTTGGACTGCACCTAAAAGTAATAAAATAAGTACGATATTAGTTGCAATCTTTAAAGCTTTATTTAATTTATTATTTTTCAATTCATCATCCCCAACTCAACACACTCTCTTAAATTATCCTAGTTCTTTAGGCTTAATCTTAATTTAAATAGTGTTCCCCATCCCACACAACATTGAAAATTATACCACAATTATTGGATTTATTTTCCTGTATATTATTTTTGATACAGTATATTTTGAGTATTTTGGTGATAAAGGGTTTGCTGTAATATTAAAAGTTAGCTTCCTAGAATTATATACATAAGCTGTCCATATGGGCAGTTTATTGTATTTTTTGCTTAGTGTGGGGTTTTTCTGAAATGCTGGCGGTACCTCTTTAAGTAAAACAAAAGAAAAATATGAATATTATATTCATATAGAGTTAACATAACGTCCCAATATGGGAAGTGAAATTTATACTTTATCATTGGTCTTTTTTAATCTACTATCCCTTAATTCTTTGAAATTCTTGATTAATTCTTCTCCGAAAATATAAATAACTTTTTCCCATGGATGCCCTAAATAACCCCACTTAAAGTCTTTTTGCAAAAAGAAATAATAATCTCCATCCGGAAAAAATGGGATTTTCCATTGATGATCCTTTTCGTTTAGATTTAAATTTAAACTAGGATTCATCCAATAGCTATCATGATGCCAATCTAATGCATATATATATTCATGTTTCTCGGTACATAAAATAAGAGCCTCCAATAATATATGATCAAAAATATAATCATCGTCATCAGTCCATTTTCCTTCAAAATAATTAGGTAAATCATAAGTAATATATGGACAAGAAAATTTAAATGATTGTTCGCCATCTATATTAGGATTAAAAGCAAATTCATCATAAAATCTATCCCAAACATTCTCATATTCTTGTTCATTTAACAAAATCCATTCTTTCAAACTCCGTACCTACTTTCTAATATTATTATATAATTAAAATACCACGATGAAATTGTATATTCTATTCATCGCTAATTTACATAACACATTATTATCAGAAGTTCTCCTCATCAATAATTCCCGACTTATCAACATTCTGTGAAACATCCTCTTCACATACGTATGCAGTTTCTTATTCATCTCATTATATTAGTGGTTAAAAGCAATCATTGTCTTTATTTCCTTTACTCCATTTGCATAAACTAACGGCCAGCTTATGGTTTAATAATTAACTTACGGCCAACTTATAGGTAAAGTGACAGGGATTCTATGCTCTGTTATCACGATTACTATGTGTTTGTTTAGAAATATTCAAGAATTCGTCATATGTGTAAGGGCTTATTTTTTATATATTATTTATTGTATTGATACATCCGCATTTCAATTTAAATATAATAGTATTACACTTATTATGGGGTAGTACCATATGCCCATCAACTTAAAGATTTTATAACACCCCAAAACGAAAAAATGAGATTTTTATTACAAGTAAGCACAATTTTTCGTTCTGGGGGTAGTTGTATTTTCTTAGCTTGATGGTGATGTGGCGGTACCCCTTTATGTACAATGTTATTTGTTTACCTATCCTATACACAACTATCTGGTATGTTTTAACAGATTGATTAACCAATATTATGGAAGAATTTAATCAAATATATGATCAATGGAAATCAGCAAGGATAACTAAGCGATGACTTCCAATTGCATCCTATCCAGTTTGAACACTCTTTGTTCAAACTGGATTTTTTTGCGATATTATCATTAAACTTTTCACAACAATAAAAATGCTATTATTTATAGTAAGATTAACAAATCGTCTCGAGTACATTTTTTAATTGTAAAATATTGTTCTGCTTACTTTCGTTCTTCTTATATATGAAAACGGTATTAATGACATTATTAAAGGTTAAATTGTAATAGTGAATGTTTGTATAGTTATATAAGTCAATAAGTTTAGTATTCAAAACAGCAATAGTATTACTGATTTGTAGAAAATCATGAATACTACTAATTGATTTTATTTCCTTTAATTTATATTGTATTTGATTATTCATAAGCCAATCAACTACAGCTCTTGTATACATACAACCTTTACTCAATACAAGCAATGTTATAGGTGTTTTCTGATCGAAATTGATTATATGGTCATTACTTGAAATAATCTCAAATGTTTCAGTCGCAACAATATCGTATACTAAATCGGGATATTTTTTAGTAGGTTCACTAATGAGTGCACAATCCAATTCGGAATTGTGTACTTTTTGATTTATAGCATTACTAGAATCTACTGCGAAGTCTACATCCAATTGAGTGTCTCTCGCGTTCAACGAGTTGGCGATGGGGGCACCGTAGATTTTTAAGGTTGTATGTGATGTGCCAAAATTCACTATAGAGTTAATCTGATAAGCATCGATGGATTGCAAAAATTCTAGGTACTCTTGAGTAATAAGTTGAAGGTACTTTAGATACTGGGTACCTACGCTAGTAATTTTCAATCCTTGGGGTGTACGTTTAAAAACGGGTTTGCCAATTTCAGACTCCATTTTTTTTACTTTAGCAGTAAGGGCGGATTGAGTATAGCTTGTAATTTCTGCGGACTTACTTAAATTTTGTCGATTTAATATTTCAATTTTTATTGCAATTTCTTCGATATTCATTTTGTTTGTTACACACCCTATAAAAAAAATTTATGTTTCCTATCATTTTCCTTCATTTTACGCTTCTCAGTAGGCAGAGTAAACTCTAGTTAGCTTAATAAGTAAGGAGTCGAGATGATGCTACAACCTTATAATAGATTATGTGACTACTCTCTCTATAAAAAAGATCCCTAGCCGAAATAAACTGGAAGGAATACGTATGTGTAATAGCAAGCTAATGGAGGGACATAAATGAACACATATTATAAATGGTTAATCGTATTGGTGGCTACGCTATCACAAACTGCAGCAACCTTTGTGACATATGGCATGGGACCTATCGCTACATTCTATCAAATTGAATGGAACTTAACACCACTGCAAACAGGCTTTATTGTTTCAGCTGTAAATATTGGTCCGATGTGTTCAATGCTAGTGTTTGGTTACTTAATGGATAAAAAAGGGGAAAAACAAATTATTGGATGGGGTACAATTTTATTAGGGGTCTCAGCATTAACGCTGGTTTTTGTTAACAATTATATGGTATTGCTTCTTTTACTATTATGGGTTGGGATATGGTATGGCAGTGCTCAAACTGGTGGTAGTACTGCTATCGTAAAATGGTTCCCCAACAAACATAGAGGTCTAGCTCTTGGAATAAGACAGACAGGTATACCGCTAGGGGGGGCTTTAGCGTCTGTTATTTTATCCTTTACATATTATCATTTCAATTTGTCGGTCACGCATGTTGTACAAGGGGGAGTAGCAATTATAGGAGGTCTACTTTTTTTATTATTTTATAGTGAGCCAGAAAGAACCTGTGCTACAGAATCGACAACGGTATCGTTTAAGCAGAAAATGAATACTATTAAAAATAATAAAGAATTGTATCCGATGTACATTGTAGGTGTTGTGATGATGTCATTACAGATGATTATCATTGCACATTTTATGAGTTATTTGCATCAAGAAGGTAGCTATTCGCTAACAGAGGCAGGGAAATATTTAAGCCTCGTATTAATAGGTGGGATGGTTGGACGGGTAGTCATTGCATGGATGAGTGATCAATTCTTCGAGAATTATAGAGAAAGATTATTGCTTATTGTGATGGTTGTTACAGTAATATTTACAGTAATTTTGCCACTAATCATTCATATAGAAAACAAAATATTTATGCTACTATTCAGTTTTTTATTAGGGGTTGTAGCTATTGGTTGGTATTCTATTTTTATTGCTTGTGTCACAGAGCAATCTGATCCCGGTTATATAGGCTTAACAGTGAGTTCAGCCTTGACATTAAATCAACTATTTATTGTCATCGCACCTACTTTATTCGGTTTATTAGTAAATATATTGGATAGTTATCAGCTAGCATTACAGATTGTTGGAATCGCTGTAGCTTTAGGAGCGATTAATTTATATAGAGCAAAAAAAATAGTATGGTCAAAGGGTCATCGCAAAGGTGCGATTGTAGAGCGACACAGGTAGAAAATGATCAAACTTTTTTAAACCATCCAAAATGTAGGTCTTTTGAACAAGATAAAGCCTACAGGGGTGGGCTCGAACCCGCCCCTGTAGCCTGATTAAGACCTTGATTTATCAGGGATTCCAACCTTTTTCGTACATACATCAAAGAACAACAGGTAAATTTGAAAAGACAAAAGTAGTTTCTTATTGACCTAGTTGTGTAAGAAACATTAAAAATGATCAAACCACTGCGCACTCTTAACCGTAAGTTGTGAAGTCGTCTATGTCTTTTTCAACGTAAACGTCAAGTAGCCCCAAATACACGATGAAAATTGTGTTTTCGGGACTACTTTTTGTTTACTTCCCTTTTTATCGGCACTTTGCATATGGAAAGTAAATCCTTTGACCAAGGTAAGACTTGATCTATTTCTTCTTTATTCGTTACATCCATATTTGGTAGTGTTTCAAATAAATAGCGAAGATAATGATAAGGACTTAAACCGTTCTCTTTTGCCGTTTCAACGACACTATACATGATGGCGCTCTCTCTAGCACCTCGCGGTGTATTCGAGAACATCCAATTTTTTCTCCCAATCACAAACGGTTTAATGGAACGTTCACTTCTATTATTATCGATTTCTAAATGGCCATCCAATAAAAAAGCTTCAAGGTGATTCCATTGATTCAAACAATAAGTGATGGCTTTTCCTAGAGCGCTTTTGGGGAGGACTTGGTCTTTTTGTTTATGAAGCCATGCCGAAAAAAGGTCATTTTTGAGACTGGATAAATTGCTTAGAGTAGTAAAATCAACGTTTTTTCATGTCGGGTTTTGCTTAGCGTACGAAATTCGCGAAATGTTGGTGCTACCCCATGCCCATCAAGTTAAGAGATTTTAATACCCAAAGTACACAAAATGGTTATTCTTTCTAAACTAAACGAGCATAATCAGAAAGAATAACCGTTTTTTGTGTTGATTTAGAATAAAGATTGATGAAAAAAGAATTTTAATAGTGAATTATCTATATACTGTTTCACACGAATCGAGGCAGTGAGTTTAAAAATAAATTGATTGACGAGACATTAACTACCTTTAACATTAGCCGTTCTTTGAGTATGAAAGGCTGTTCCTAAGATAATGCAGTTGCCAAAGCGACATTCAAAGTATTAAAAATAGAGCTTATTAGACAGAAGACTTTTCAAAGCCTAGAGCATCTAAAGCTTGAACTTGATGATTATATCAATTGGTTTAACCATCATCGTGTTCATGGAACTTTAGGTTATTTAAGTCCAGTTGAGTTCAGAAAACGAGCTCTTAAAAAAGCAGTCTGAATTTGTGTTGACAATTCACACCTTCATCAATACTATCAAAAGAACCTTTATATTGTTACAGCTTGAGAAATCCATTGAGCAGTTAGTTCAGGGGATTCAACAGGAAACTGATGACCGTACTGAATATGTGTAATGTCCAAGTGTTCAAACTGCTTTGGGACATGATGATCTTTGTCCAAAGCTCCCCATAGTATCTTAATTTTCCTCTTATCCCATGTCTCGGGATTTAATTGAATGGATTTTGATATAGTTAAGCAAGACATGACCGTAGCGTTAGTTTTGCGTATGCGGGGGGATTTTAAATCACGAGCCACAGAATGAGCGTAATTACTCAATAACTGACTGGATGCTCTGAAGCTATTGGCTTGAAGTAGCTCTTTTTCCAAATGGACGGGCTTCATATATTTTAGAACGAAACTTGTAATACGTCGAAATCTATATTTAGGTTGGATAGGATGAAGTACTGGCTGCAATAAAATGAGTTGTTTGATCAGTGAGGGCAGCCGTTCCATCACTTGAGCCGCAATCAATCCGCCAAATGAATGCCCCACTAATATAACGGGTCTGTTCAACTCAGCGATCAAAGTAGAAACGCTCTCTACATAGCCTTCTAGCACAGAAGGATTATGGTGATAAGGGGTACGCCCAAATCCAGGTAAATCTACGAACCAGGTATTTAAACTGCTTAAAAATTGTGAGAGGGGCAAAAGGGCATCCGCATTGCTGAACGTCCCATGAAGAAAAATAATAGGTGTTTCATTCCTATCTTTCTCTAGCGAAACTAAGTTAGCCCTTCTTCGTTGACTAAAATCTTTCTGCTCATTTTGATTCAGGCCTAAATGATTTAACCGATAATCCAAATCGCTAATGATAAAGGGGAGCGTGGATGGAACTACGAATGAATTTCTGCCGTTCCTTTGTTCTATTTCTAATTTACTGTAAACAGGGAATTCCGACTTAACAAGAAAACTCATGGATTCTTTAGGAATACCAAGTATTTTACCGGCACCCATTCTAAGCACAGTTTTCAATAACGGAAGTGGTATAGTTCCTAACGGCTGTGTTGTCTGCAATTCGTGTGCCATGAGTTTGATGAAAGTTCGGATCGATGGACTCTCTTGCTTAGAATTTAAAAGATAGTAGGTATTGCTTGATAACCCCTCTGTATTAGCAAGTTTTGAAATAAACGAAGCCACATGATCAATATGAACCATTGGCAACCAATAATCGTCGCCGCCGGGCACAAGCGGCATAAGATTTCGCCTTACGGCATCGACTAAGATACTAAGGCCTCCAATCTGTTCCGTTTTCCCTGAGAAGGAGTCTCCGACGATTACACTTGGATTAACAGTAGATAAGGGAATGCCCATGTTATGAAGAGATTTTCGTATATAAGAGTCGGCTAAAAACTTCATTTTTTCATAAGGCGGTTGATTGTCCAGCAAATGATCTAGATCCAACAATGCATTTTGTTCATGATAGGGACTCATAAAGCCTACGACATGGATAAAATGCTTTAATTCTTTTGCAGCGTGGATATCCTGTGCTAGCCGAGCAAGGGACTTTGCAGGGTAGAGGAAAGACTGCTCAGCTTCACTGAGGTTCAGCTCAATATTCATTGGACCTCCTGCATGAATAATCAAATCAGTCGCAAGTAATTGCTTGTAGCTGGCATCACTTAAACCTAATCGCGGCTGTGCTAGATCACCGATAACGGGAACAATGTTGTTCTGTTGATCGGGCGCCAGTTGATTGATGATGGTAAGAAGACGATTTTTTTGACGTACAAGTGCATAAATCTGATGCTGAGAAGCTAACTCAGCGATTAGATGACGTCCAATATAACCAGTTCCACCGGTCATGAAGATATTCATAATAAAAACACTCCTTCATTATTTTATAGTACTAATTAGTACTAATATTGCTAAAAATATTACTTTAGCATGGAAGCTAAAGTAGGAAATAAATTTTTGATCATATCTTGGTTGTTAGAAGCTTGAGCCAAGAAGAGAGCACCCTCAATAGAGGAGACAATCAACGTAGCTGTTTGTTTAACGGGCAGCTCGGCCCTTAGTTCTTGCCGTGCAATCCCTTGGGCTAAAATCAATTCAACACCATTCAGCTGTTTTTCAAAAAAAACCTTGATTCTATCTCTAATTTCAATGGCGTCAATAGGCGTCTGTGTGTACAGAGTCAGGAAAGGGCAACCGCCAAGGTAGTTATTTTGTTCAATAGTATCGCTTAAAATGTGGAGTACCGCTTCTAATTTATCTTGAACGGTGAGCTCAGTTTGAGACACAATATAATTAATTCGCTGCTCGTAATGTGCTATCAACTGATTAACAATAGCGAGCAGCAGCTCCTCCTTGCTCTTAAAATAATAATAAATGTTCGTTTTTGAAACTTTGCTATGTGCGACTATGTCGTCCATGCTTGTTGCCAGAAAACCTTTAGTAAGAAACAGTGTAAAAGCGGATTGTAGAGCAATATCTTTATTGCTAAGTGTATTTTTCTTCATATTAGTACTATACAGTACTAAAAGTAGAGAGTCAAGGGGATGATTGATGAAACGCATACACGTATGAAGGTAGTTGGAATATGTACTGTTTAAATAGCCAGCGGGTAGTGGGACCGCGTCCACTCTAAAACGCTAAAGCTTATTAAATGGCAAACAACAACCTTACGCTTTAGCGCTTAATAACCTGTTAGTGTGCTTCTACTCAGCATCTCTACACAAAGAAAAAACATATTTGTAAACCTTACCAAAGTATTGTTGATAAATCTCATTAAATTCTGTCACATTATCACCACGCTTTCATATGTAAGACTCCCCGAACACAAAAACGTTACAAAAAAATCTATTATTTCTTATAGCCTGTTGAGTAACTAACCAACAATAAAACTAACTCTTGTATTTATGAAGAGGTTTTAATTTTTTACTGCAGCTTCATCGTGCATTTTTTAAGGAGTGAATTTTACTGCAACTTTTTTAGCTTTACTTGTATTAATTTTCTTACCAACATATATCCCAGCATCGACCACAATTGTTACACCTGTTGCTAATAATGCTACTGGATAACTCATGGTACAAAATATTTTAAGAGTTTTTCCGTTCATATGAACCGAAGTTCATTTTGCATGTATCCTTAAGTTGATGGGCATGTGGCGATACCCCACATCCATCAACTTAAGAATTTTATAACACCGCAAAACAAAAAAATGTACATTTTCACATGAAGATGTACATTCTCTCATTTTGGAGATATTTGTATTTCTTATCTTGATAGCCATATGTGTACTACCAAGTATAGAACGGTACCTTTTATATATTTTCTTTCGTAATATTAACCCCATATTCTCTATAAAAATCTATAATTGCAGATGCATTCACACCCAAATCTAATAGATTTTCCGGAAAGTAAATTTCAGAATCCGGAACCACAATATCAGATGTTTGTAAAATTTTCTCTGCTTGGACAGCTGCTCCTAAAGCCGTAAGATGTGTCTGTCCTAACGGATCGGATATGTTCACACATCGTCTATGCAATACACCATTAGCATCATAACCTTTAAGGTGAATAACTATGTTATGTGCACTTCCCCTTCCAGGTTTATAGAGAATATTTTTCCGTAAATCGTTAAATTTTTCTCCACTAATCATTTTCCAAATTCCTGTATTCACCAGAGAAACCAGTCCATATGTAGATATTTTACTATCAAAAGCAATACGAAAGTTAGCCGAAACAGCATGAATTGATTCTGGCAGTGTTACGTGATCAGGAGTATCCAAACGATAACATTTGGTTATATAACCGTTAGGAAAGCGGACTTTGATTGGATTAGTCATTGGATAAGCCTGTCGCATTCCCTCTCGAGCTTTGACTTCAAACGGAATAGTTAACCGATCCATATATGCTGTTGAATTTGGTCCTGCTTTGTCTTGAAGAGAATATAGTGCGTTGATATCAACCGTAACCTCTTGAAGATCTTTTGAATAAATTTTAGCAAAAAGGGCTGCTGTCCCCCCCATCCACCCTGAAGCTAATACAACAGGGGATTGGACCTCAACATTTTTTAATCGATCAATAGAACTCTTAAAGCGTTCAGTCCAACGAGTAATGTCAACCAATGGAATTTTTTTTCGAACTGCAGATAGAAGTAGTCTATCTTGCGGGTCATTAACCGCATTAACAATTAATGTGAAATTATCATCCAAATTTCTTAGAGGATCATCTGTTGTGTTGTCTATCTTGACTATTTTTACTCTCTCTGATTCAAAAGGTAACGCTTTCCCTAAGGTTCTTCCTCCTAATCTAATTTCCAAATCAGGATGTCGATTATGTAAAATTTGAGCAATTTGACTACCAACAACTCCATACCCACCAACAATTAATACTGTTTTCTTATTCATCTGAAACCTCCATTTTAATTAGTATGAGATCATAAGTTTAAATGATTAAAAACTTAAACTAATTAACGTAATGTCGCTAAAAAAAGGGACAAAGGTGTCCCTAAACTATAAATGAGTACCTAATTCTTACATTCATCTTCAACTAAAGAAACAAGTTCTTTTAAAAGATTTATTGTTTCATTAAATTCAAGACAATAATACATTTCAGTGCCTTTTTTCTGAACTTGAAGTAACCCTGATTGTTTCAATATTTTCAAATGATGAGATACAGTAGGTCTTGACATGGGAATATGCTCCGCAATTTGCGTCACATTCAAGCTATCTTTATCAATTAAAAGCGATACAATTTGCTGACGAGTTGGATCTCCCAACCCTTGAAAACATGGTCTTAAATTTTCTAAAATATGCATTACTTTATCATTACAGTTCATTTTACTAACATTACCTTCCGTTTAAGAATTTAATCATTTAAACGTATTGTAAATTACATTACTATTTAATGCAATAAAGAAGTAGCACCAACTTTAAGTATAAATATAGATTGTTTCATAAACAGTCATTTTCGATTTTTCAGATTTGTAAAAATGTCGGTTCTTTTTTCCTGTAACAATCGCCAAATCCATTTCAGCTACAACCAGGACAAATCCACGAAATTCACGAAGCCTATATCGTATTGTATCAAGAGCTTCCAACTCAAGTAATCCTGCTTCGCCTGTTTATCCTCCTACAGAAAAACGGCGAAAGTTCCACTGTTATAAGAAAAAGACAGTCTTTAATATTTTAGGTGTTGTCTATAATTGTACTGTGTGTCACAAGAAAACAGCATAGCAATAAATAAAATGACCTAAATTCTCATAAATGACTGTTGTAGTGATATAAAATTTTTGTTTTAGGGATACTTCAAAATATTCCTTAAGTTGATGGATGTGGGGTAGAACCACATGCCCAAAAACGATAAAAATAAATTTCAGGTCTATAAAAACACAAAATTTCCATTTAGAGGGTACTTTAAAATCTTAACTTGATGGACGTGGGGATGTATTGCTATTAAGCTAGCAAAACATCCTCTTATATAAGGTTTTTCACTAAAATAGGTCGCCAGTCATTACAGTCATAAACTCCTTAAAAAACTGTTCATAATTCATTTGTATTGCAATCCTATGTTTTGGACGATTACCGAATGTTTCTGGTTCAAAAGTAGATCTAAAATCTCCTATACTTTGTCCTCGTACAGTATCAAGTGCATTAACCGTCACTGCTGATTGATGGTACGTAAAAATATCATCACGATTAATCGCAATCAAAGTGAGCGCATCATGAACCGGGCTACCTTGTATTCCAGGAACTTTTTTTTGATAAAATTGATAATAGTAATAGTCTAAAAGAGGCTTTAAAAACTTAGTTTTTCCTTTAGAGTGAATATAATTGACCATTTCTGGTGTCACGATAGCCGATTGTGTAACATTCAAGGGATAAATTGATAGATTCTTTGCGTATCCCATTATAATATTGGCCGCTACAGGATCGCCATAAAAGTTAGCTTCGGCAATGGGAGTAACATTTCCTGGATATAGAAAAGCTCCTCCCATAATATAATAAGAATGTACATATTCCATCAAATCTCCATAAAGGAGAAATAAAGTTGCAAGTGAAGTTAGCCTTCCGGTATTCACGATAATAAGTTCATTTTTATACTGCTTAATAAGTGTAAGAACCTCAAAAAAATTCTCAAATGTTTGAAGCTCTAGTCCTGGGTAAATGGGCCCTATCCCAAATTTACCGTGAACTTCTGGATAAAAAGTTTCAGCTTCTGAAGACATGGAATGCTCTGCCCCACCAAAAACTTTTATATATTCTTTTCCTACACTTTTAAGTAAAAAGCGAACATTTCTAACAACTTCGGCTTTAGGTACGTTCCCATAGTCTGCAACAATCCCTATGACATCAATTTTATCTGTTAAATGTGCATATGTAATAGCTATTGTATCGTCAATTCCAAAATCTCCAAAAAACAATACTTTTTTACCCATGTAATGTTTCTCCTTAATTTTATTAGCTTCTTAAACAGGTTATAATTAGATAGCATGATATAAGATTGTTCCTATGTCTTTTTGTAGTACTGTGTATGAATGAATTCATCTAGTTAACATACACTTTCGTTAATAATGAAAAAATTCCTTTTGTATGAAATGAAATAGTATGTAATTACTAATCTTAACGTGTTTTTTCTGATACCCTATGCTCATCAAGTGGCCCTCAAAATGAATAAAATACGTTATTCTTTCTGTAAAATCATAGGAAAGGATGGCGTTGTTTATTCCAGTTCGAAGAACCTTTTGTTCTTCTAGAAAGGATACGCTTTGCTTTCGCTAACTTTTTTTTAATGTACGGAAAAATTTAGGGTTCTTGTATGTTGTGCCATCAGAAAAAATGGTAAAATCTTTTAATCCAACATCAATTCCACAAGTGGATTCAGTTTTAGGCATTTGTTATCTTTTTGTTACCTTCAGATGAGTCATCTATATGTTAAAATATTTATATTCCTCCTAATCAGTTTATCCGATTAGGTGAGCCCTAAAGAGCCCCTATCTCCTTAGGGCTCTTTTCATTAAACCTATCATGGTTCTGTTGCAAAGTGTTTAAAACTAAGCTAAACTTTTGCAAAACAGGATGAGGGGAATCATAAATGAGATATTTTAAAGGAAAACATTTCAATGTATCCAAATTGTGTCTAAACGTACAATTTTCTATTTTTGATATGCTAAGGCCATGCCCATCAACTTAAAAATTTTCACCACCCCCAAGTGTAAAAAAAACGTTATTCTTTCTATGTATTTCTACAAAAAGAATAACGTTTTTTTCGTTATAGGAATACAGATTTATCTTAACTTGATGGCACTGGGTTACCGCCACATGCCTATCAAGCTAAGATTTTGAAGTGCCCCAAAAACGAAAGTCTCATCTTTTCATAGGTTTCCATAAGGATTGCGCTCATTTTTTTGTTTTGGGCTAATTTTGAATTCTTAAATAGATGGTAATAGGGTGGGGTCAGAAATAAATCATTAATCTTAAATTATGTAATTTTGCATAATATTACATAAATTCAGTATTTTGCTTTTTTTCGACATGGATAGACAGTATAATTTTCGTGAGATTAATATTTCAGTAAATTATATGAGGTGAAAAACATGAGTAATAAAAAAACTTTAGCTACAGTTGCATTAACAACAGGATTAGCTTTAACAACTGTAACACCATATGGAGTAGGTCATGCAGAGGAAACAGATCAACTACAAGTTCAAATTCAGGAGGATTCATTCCGTACAGGTGAACTTACGCAACCATCACAAAAGGCACCAGAGAATGTAGTAAAAGATGCTCTTAAGGAGAAAACAGAGCAAGCTTTGTCTCAAAAACAAGTGAATGGAGAAACAGGAGTAGATTATAAAGTCCTTCAAAAACGTGGTTCTTATGATGGAACTACACTTGTACGTTTGCAACAAACATATGAAGGAAAAGAAGTATATGGCCATCAATTAACTGCGCATGTAGATAATAAGGGTGTAATTAAAAGTGTTTCAGGAGATAGCGCGCAAAATTTAAAACAAGAAGATTTGAAAAAGGCTATTAATCTATCAAAAGAAGAAGCGAAACAATATATTTATACAAAGTACGGGAACGATATCAAGTTTATTTCTGAGCCAGAAGTAAAGGAAGTTATTTTTGTTGATGAAAATAATGGACAAGCTAGCAATGCATACCAAGTTACATTTGAAGCAGCAACACCAAACTATGTATCTGGTACTTATTTAGTGAATGCACATAATGGAGAAATGTTGAAAAATATGTTGAAAGAATCGGACTTAAAAGCAAGTGAAAAGCTTGTTGGAGCCTTAAAAGAAAGTAGAAAAAATAATCTTGCACCATTAACTGGGACAGGAAAAGATGATTTAGGTGTATCTCGTACATTCGGCATTTCTAAACAAAGTAACGGAAAATATGCGCTTGCTGATTATACACGAGGGCAGGGAATTGAAACATATGATGTGAATTACAGGGATATTGCTAAAGAAGAAAGATATTATCCTGGAACATTAGCAACTAGCACTTCAACAACGTTTAATGATCCAAAGGCGGTAAGCGCTCATTACTTAGCAACAAAAGTATATGATTTTTATAAAGATAAATACAAGCGTAATAGTTTTGATAATAAAGGGCAAAAAGTAGTATCAGTTGTACACGCATGGGACTCTGAGGATACAAATGATCCGAAAAATTGGCAGAATGCATTAAGTGCTAATAATGGTAGTATGCTTGTATATGGAGACCCTATTGTAAAGGCATATGACGTAGCAGGACATGAATTTACACATGCGGTTACATCTAGTGAATCTAATCTTGAATACTATGGAGAATCTGGTGCGATTAACGAGGCATTGTCTGATATTATGGGAACATCTATTGAAAAATACATAAATAATGGGACTTTTAACTGGACAATGGGAGAACAAACCGGATCAGTTTTCCGGGATATGGCCAATCCGTCTTCAGTTCCGTCTTCAGCTGGGGTACCTTATCCAGATGATTATAGTGAATTTAACGATTTTAATGGATGGGATCAAGGAGGCGTTCATTTTAACTCAAGTATCATTAATAAAGTTGCTTATCTAATTGCAACAGGTGGAACTCATAACGGTGTAACTGTAAAAGGAATTGGCGAGGATAAAATGTTTGATATTTTCCATTATGCAAATACTGATGAATTAAACATGACTTCTGATTTCTCTGAATTGAGACTAGCATGTATTCGAGTTGCGACGAATAAATATGGAGCTAACTCAACTGAAGTTCAAGCGGTTCAAAAGGCCTTTGATGCAGCAAAAATTAAGTAAACGAGAAATATAGTTCTTAGCGACATTGAAGAACTCATCGCATTATTATTGTATAAGCAAGAGATAGGCCGTGTTCTGACAGTGTTTCGACTACATTATGGAAAGTTAGATAGTACATTAAGTATTATCTAACTTTTTATAAAAAATTACCAGAAAATTTGTTTTTTTTATGATAATAATTAATATATTAGGGTGAGGGGTATTATGGATGCACTTATAATTGAAAAGGAAGAAATGATAACATTATTAAGCAGTTGGTATAATTCAATTATTTCTCAACATATAATAAAAGCTAAACACTTAAAGGAAGAAATAGATAGAAATATTCATAGTATTGAAGGAGATAGTAATAACTCTATCTATTATTCACTACTTAACTTTAGATATAATTTATTGATTTGTGATATAGATGGTTCTAAAGATTGTCTAGAAAAGATTGCTCCATTTCCAGAGCAATCTGAAACATATTTGAAATATTATTATCATTTCTTCAAAGCTATTTATGCAATTTCAATTGGAAATCATAATGAAGCTAAGGGACAATATGAGAAGGCTGAAAAACTTTTAGCAACTATTCCAGATGAATTAGAAAAGGCTGAATTTGATTACATGTTTGCAGTATTCCATTATCAATTCTTAAACCCATTGTTGGCTGCTAAATATGCAAATAAGGCAAAAGAGATATTTTCTAAACATACAGGGTATGAATTGAACTACCCCCACTTTCACTTCATTTAGAAGAGGGGGATTCCTAAGTAAAGAGTTCTATCGAGCTCTAATTTATTAGGCTATCTCCACAGTCCTTGCGGTTAGAAGCCTTATCGCTTCATTCTTTAGATTGATACTTGCGTTAATATCCCTATCATGGTGTGTACAACAAGAAGGACAGTCCCATTTACGTAGGTTTAGATTTTTAACGTCTTTGTTTTGATATCCACAACAAGAACATAATTGGCTTGAAGCAAATGTTTTCGATACGACAATGATTTGTTTGCTGTACCATTTTGCCTTATATTCCAACATAGTTCGAAACTGAGACCATGATACCTCACTAATTGCTTTTGCTAACTTATGATTCTTTAACATATTCGATACTTGCAAATCCTCTATACCGATAACATCGTGGTTTTTGATGATTTCAGTCGAGATTTTGTCCAAGTAATCTTTTCTAGCATTCGTCATGTATTCATGAATTCTAGCTACTTTTACTCGTTGTTTATTCCAGCGAGAAGATCCTTTCATTCTTCTAGAAAGAACACGCTGTGCTTTTGCCAACTTCTCTTCTAATGATCGAAAAAACTTCGGATTTTTATAGGTTGTTCCATCTGACAAAATGGCGAAATCTTTTAGTCCCACATCCATTCCAATGTAAGAATTTGTTTTCGGAAGTTCTTGCACTTCTGTTTCAACTAACAATGACACAAAGTATCTGCCAGAAGGGTTCCGTCTAACTGTAGCATTTAAAATACGTCCTTTTACTTCACGACTTTTGGCAAATCGAACAAGACCTAGTTTTGGCAATTTTATTTTGTTTCCTACAACGGCAATGTTTTCATTTGTTTGTTTTGTGGTATAAGATTGTACGTTGTTCTTCTTAGATTTGAAACGCGGGGCATTGTTTTGTTTTTTGAAAAGGCGTGTATAAGCATCCGTAAGGTTGCGAACAGACGACTGAATCGCAATACTATCCACTTCTTTTAGCCAAACAAACTCTTTCTTCATGGCAGGAAGTTTGGCAGAGCATGTACCATATGTCAAACCTTTTCCTGTTTCTTTGTATGCATTATCCCATAGAGATAGGAAATGATTGAATACAAAACGAGAACAGCCAATTGTTTTATTGATTAGAGTCGCTTGTGCTTTATTTGGATAGATACGAAATTTATATGCTTTATTGATCATCATTCGTTTCACCCCCATTTCGATATGTTTCTATTATACAACAAACATACATTCGATTGGTAGTGAAGTAACAGTTTATGTATGTCGAACAATTAAGATGGCTTCCTGCCATTCCTTGTTCGAAGCCAATTCATCTCCCACATACTCACTTCGCGTTCCTTGAGGAAGGAGTCTTCTTGGTTAAAATGATAAAAGTTGCTTCCTGTCAAAATACCATAGGACTTTCTTGTACTAAACTTAGAATGTATGAAATTGCGGAGGATAATTTCATTTCGGCTCTTAGAATATTTGAAAAATATAGTGAAGAAAAACTAATAGGTAAAGTAAAACATAATTTAGGATTATTATATACAGATCAAAACCTTCCAGAGTTAGCGATTAAATATTTAAAGGATTCTTTAAAGAATAACCCTAAAACTATGTTTTTATTAGCGAGGGAATACTATAAGTTAGGAGGTAATTTTCTTGCTGCAAATCTAATTGATCAAGGATATAACCTTACAACACTTAAAGAATATAAGTGCCACTTTGCTATCTTAAGAGAACTGAATAAGAAAGCTAAGGTTGAGGAGCTAGAGAAAGTTATTATGATAGGAATCCATTACTTCAAGAAAGAAAATTTATGGGGTCATGTAAAAGAATATGCTTCAATTCTCGGAAATAAGTTCTATGACCTTAACAATTATGAGCAAGCCAGTAGATACCTTCACATTGCTCTAGATGCTGACAAAAAGGATTTAGAGAAGGGAGCCTGAAAATAATGAAAAAAGTACTTTTAACTGTAATGATTTTTACAGGGATTTTATCTTTTGGTATTGCTAAACAATCTATGGAAAAGTAATCAGTTAAAGTTAATCTACTTTGTTTAGATCATGGAAAAACTATCTAATTGAAAAAAGAGAGTGCCTTCTTAGAAAAAGGACTCTCTTTTCGTATTTTGTTATTTATTATTCACATATGTATCAAACCATAAGTGGATATATCCAGCTGTAATACGTTGTGCTTCCATTAAACGCTTTCCAGTCACCGGTGTTACTTCAGCGCGCCATTTATCAGCAGCTTCTTGTGATATAGCAGCATCTATAAACAACTTTTTTGTCTTATCATTAACAATTAGTGGGAAATCTGCTTTTGCACCAACTGCAGAAGCATGAACCCAATCTTCTGGATTTACACTTTTCCAATTCCAATAGCCATTTCCATCTTTTACTTTATAATTGTCTTTCACAGTATCGACGAAGTTTTCATATTTTGAGTGTAAGGCCATAGGAAGCGAAACGTTGGTAAAGTTCGCTGCATGCATAGGCTGATTAACATCCCCTAAATAATGAAGTGATAATCCTAAATAGAAAAATGCATTTTCAAAATCTTTATTTTGATAGGATTCACCAGCTAATTTGAAATATTTTGCTCCTGTTTCTTTTGCGTGTTTGGCAAGTGGAAGATACGTACTTCCTGTATCAGGATCATAGAAGTGTGAAGCGAATGTACCATTATCAAAGTACGGATTTTCATAATCGGCAGAGTAGACACCCTTCTCTAACTCATTACGCCATTCATTTAATAGAGATATCTCATTTGGCTTCACAACGGTCTTATTTTGGGCCATAACTTCAATGCCTCGGTTAACAATCCATAAATGAGTACTTACTCCTTCATCATGGATGGCTTCTGCGGACCACTTATGACCAAAAGATGTCCCATATTGATGGTTATTTTCATGTGCAAACGCCACACTTTGAATAGGGGCTGATAAAGCAATTACTGAAGCTAAAGCAAAAATTTTTCTTTTCATAAATATTCCTCCATTTGATATATAATCTAACATCACCCTCATGTATAATCTTAGCATTGACTAGTAAGGAAGTAGATTGTTTTTTTAATATATGCAAAATTTCATATTTGAATTCATTATTGCAGCCATTTCCGAACGAGAAAGCCCATCGCCTTTAGGCATGGGTTGTGTTCAATATGTAAAATTACATAAGGTTGCTAGTCCAGATTAGTATATAATGTAATAGAACAGATTGGATTTTTCTTTAATCGTTAGATTCGAACCTAACGTCCTATCAAATTCGTAAAATGTGTATACTGAGAAACTTTGGAAAGGCATCCGGAAGGATGTCTTTTTTTTTTGAACAACGCTCAAAAAGTATAGTGGAGAATTCTATATCAAAAGAATATTGTATGTTTAGAAAAAAATTTCTTATAAAAGAAGCACTTCTTTTTCAACTATGGATGTAATAGGAGAATAGGTTCTAATTAATTTGTTAACAATTTCTTCTGATATATCATGAACACTGCCTAATTTTTGAATAGAAAAAAGATGTGTTGAAAGAGTTAATGTTAGAATTTTCACTATGTTATAGAAAAAGTTATTATTTGTATAAAATGTTAACATTCCAAAAGAATACAGGCGTTTCGTATTGGGAAAGGGAATCCATTATGTGAATCAAAATATTAAAAGGGGGAAATTAGTAACTATGAAAAAGATTTTAGGGGCTGCAATGAGTTTTATATTTGCTTTTATGCTTATAGGGGCAAATGATGTGTTTGCTAAAGAAACATCAGAGAACTTTAGTTTTTCTCTTGAGCAGGGAGGATCATTTAAATGGATGCCTGGAATGAATGATTTATATTTATTTGATCATCCAGTAAATGATGTGACAATTGGAGCAATGCAGTACACAAGAGATGGAAGTGAAGTAAAAGTTATGTATGAATTAATTCCACTTAGTCCATTAGGAAAATCTTCTGCAAGAACACTAACAGGCATGTATACAAAAGAGCAAGGAAAGTTGTATTTTAATAATATTCAACGTGGTATCTATGTAATGAAAGTTACAAATCTTTCTCAAGGACCTGTATCTGGAAATTTTTATGCGTTTTATTAGGATTAATATGGGTAGTAAGAAAAAGTCTCTTATAGAAGAACATGACTATTAAGTTAGCAGAAATAAACCAGTTGCTGAAAAGTAACTGGTTTATTTTTGTTAGATATACATTTATAATTTGGAACAAAAAGGGTACTGATAGTGTTGTATTTTCTAATTTTAGAGGTTATTTGTATAAGCGACTAAATTTGTATTATTTTTTAAAAATATGTATTGCTTTTCATCATCACTTTCGATTAATCTAACTGTATAGTTTAAAGCTATAAGTTATGATTAACCTAATGGTAGATATAGAATAAAAAAAGAAAAGGATAGTCAGATTTACTAACTATCCCTTTAATTTTATAAAACTTTTATTGTAATCTCTTTAAAGTATAAACCATCAGCAGAACTAATTGTTACTTTTGTAGTACCTCTATTTAGAATTTTCATGTTTAAATTACCTGCTTCTGCATGTTCTGGGGCGATAGATGCCTCAAGAACATCACGATTTGAAACTGTAATTTGGGCACCTTTTAACGTATAAGCAAAGTTAAAATCAATAAATGGCTCACGGTTTGTATTTTTATAAAGTTTTGAAACTTTGATTTCTGCTGTATCAGTTACATTTTTATTTCCGAATTGTTTTGTATACCAACTAATATTAGAGAAGTTAACTGGAACCCTACTTAATAATTTTGTGCGACCAGGGCTATCAGGTAATTTTTTGAGTTCTTCTTGTACTTTTTTAATATCAGATTGCGTGATACCAACCTTAACAGGAGATCCAATTCCGTCTGTAAATAATGATTCTAAGAGCTTTTGACCAGTTTGTAGTTCAAAGAAAAGGTTTTGAGCTTTTTCAATTTCTTTTAATAGATTTGTTTTGTTTTCAGTATTATTTAGTTGATCAACTTTCGCTTTGGCAGCATCAATGTCATCCTGTTTAATAGCAGCTTTTAACGTTTTATGATCATTGGCCGTGAATAAATCGTTAATCGCTTTTTGAGCATCTTGCAATTTGAAAGCCTGAGCAGAATTTAGTAGATTTTGAGCTTTTTCAATCTCTTTTAGTAAAGATTTTTTGTCATTGTTGCTAGGAAGTTGGTCAACATTTTCTTTTGCAGTATCAATACTTGCTTGTGTAGTAGTTTCTTTTAGTGCTGTATGATAATCATCCGTAAATAGATTATTCAAAATTTCCCGAGTTTCATTTAGTGAATTTAATAGGTTTTGAGCTTTTTCAATTTCTTTCATTAGATTATTTTTGTCTTTTTGATTTGATATAAGTTGTACTTTCTCTAGTGCTTTCTCGATGTCCTTTTCGCTAAGTCCATTATTTAATGCGATGTGATTTTCGTCTAAGAAAAGATCATTCACAGTCTTTTGAGCATTGTTTAATTTTGTTACTTCTTGTTCTTTGAGAAGGCGCTGAGCATTTTGAATTTCATTTAATAAATCTGTTTTATTTTGGTTGTTAGGAAGTTTGCTAACATTTTCTTTTGCAGCATTAATATCTTGTTGAGTTGTTTCTGCACCTAGTTTGGAGTGAGCATCATCTGCAAAGAGTCCATGCACAGTGCTACGTGCATCATTAAGTAAGTTAAATAAATTTTGAGCTTGTTCCATTTCTTTATCTAATTGATGTTTATGTTTTGCATCAGGAAGTAGCATTACTGCTTTTTGAGCTGCATCAATTTCATTTTGAGAAATATGAGCATGTAATGTGGAATAACTTTCATCAGCAAATAGGCTATTCACTGCTTTTTGAGCTTTTGTAATAAGATTGTGACTTACTGTAATACCAACTCGCGAATCTTGTTGGACTTTTGTATCGCCATAATAACCGTAGTAAGATGCTACACTGTAAATAAGCTTCTCATCTTCAGCATCTTCTGGGACAATGAATTCCTTCTGAACAGTTGCTTCTTCTCCAGGTGATAAAATATTGTCAGCACCAATGTCGGCATATTCCTGATGCATACCAAGATGCCAATCCGCGCCCCAAACATTCGTTAAGTTTCTATTACCCGTATTTTTAATTTTATAAGTATAAGTTATTTTTTCCCCAGGTGTTACAACTTCTTTATTCGTTGAAATTCTTAATGAAATCTCTGGCTTCACTACATCTACGGTAATAGATGATTTCCCCGCTATTTTTATTTGTTTTCCATCAGCAGTACCGTATACAGTAGCTAGGCTTCGAAAAGTTTTCCCCTCTTCTACATCCTTTGGAACAGTATATTTTTTGGAGAGTGTAATTGTTTCTCCAGGTCCGAAAGCGTTATCATTACCTAAGTCAAAATATTCTTGCAGCATGTTAACATGCCAGTCTACAACCCACACATCTTTAATTACTTTATTCGTTGCATTTGTAAGTTTGTATTGATATGTTATTGTTTCGCCTGGCATAGGAGTCGGGTTACTTGGAGTGACCTGTAAAATCATATGACCAACTTGTTCCTCACTACTAATCTTAGAAACTGTGTTTTGTGCTGCAGAGGCTTCGGATACAACCGGGGCTGCTAATACAGATAAACATAATAGTGATGCGACTACCTTTCTTTTAGTATTTTTTTTGTGTGATTCTTGCATGGAATAATCCTCCTTGAAATGATATTTTTGGAAAAAATTAATTCGGAAACAACTTTATAACATTTTGAAAAAAAAATCAAACTCGAATTTTTTAAAAAATAGACTTATGAAAGTCTATTTTTTTTCACAAAAACAATAAATTGCAAATTATGAAGGGGTAAATTTATAAAAAATTTAAAAATGTATGTGAAGGAATGCGAATGAAATAAATTTATTTAACTTTGAGAAAAGTATAGAGGAATAATACAACATTTATAGGCAGTAAGGGCTATAACAATGAAGGTTTCCATGTATATAGATTTCTTAAAATAGAACACTTTATCAACCTTAAATTTCTATTTTTGTAAAAATCAAGGTTGAAGTTTAGGAGGAAACGAGATAACCTAATGATTGTGCATTTAGTTATTTGGAAAAATATATCATTAAAACCTTACAGGATTGCTCTGTGAGGACTATTTTTTATATTTAACACTAT
>NZ_NULR01000014.1:57992-82797 GCF_002577405.1 Bacillus cereus
ATAGTGTTAAATATAAAAAAAGGATGTATAGGAGGTGCTTTAACAGTATATTTTTTCGCTCGTTGTTTTTCAGATTAATGATAACGTATACATTATAGCATTTGTTTATTTGGATTCAAATAACAGAAAAGAGGTAATATTATGAATAAGTATGTAGTTAGAATGGGGATAAGTTGTTTATTGATAGGTATGGGGGCAGGTTGTTCCAATAAGCAAGAAGAGCAAACAAAACAAGAGGTAAAACAACAAGAAGAAAATATAGAGGAACCAAGAGTAGCTTTTCCTAAAGAGGCTAAAGAAATAGGAGAAGTTAATATGAAACTAATTACACATAATGGCCAGCAGGAAGAAGGAGGGATTCCAGTTTTAAAGGTGGACCCTAAATTAGAATTGGCACAAATTCAAATAGAGTTAGAAGGTTTATCGGCGAAGGAAGAGGTTTATATATATGTCGATCAGAAATTTGTTACAAAAGAAGAAGTAACAAAAATATTTTCAACTTTTATAAATTTAGAAGGTGATCTATTGAAAAAAGGGGAACACACAATTTCAATCGCCCAGTATAAAGATAAGAGTCCGAAAAAAGAATTAAAAAACTACAAAGAAGCAAAGTTCAAAATTGATTAATGGAAGTAGTACGTGCTTATAAAAAGTGAATATATCAGAATATTTTAGTAAAAAGAGGTTTAATAAATTGAAACGTATCATTAACTACTAAAAATACCTACATAGATATCAAAATTTAACTCTCTAGATTCATAATGAAAGAGTGTTTTGGATAAATTGTATACAGATATCTCTATAGGGGGAAAGGTTTGAACATGTGCATAAATAAAAAAAGAGTATGGATTGGCTTATCCGTATTATTCTTAGGTTTTACGATAATTCATTTCACCAATATGGACTATCTCTTATATTGTGGGAAGGTAGTTTTGTCTATTGTAGTGGCGCTTTTAATATTTTTCACGCAATTCCAAGGGGTTCTTTCGTTGTATCAGGTAATGATTAGTTTGTTAGGTCTTTTAAAAAATAAAAAGATGTACCGAGTGGAAAATAAGTTAGATTCTACTCGTTTTGCAGTATTAGTGTGTGCTCATAATGAAGAGAGTGTAATTGGACAAATTATTCAAAACTTAAAAAAGGTGGATTATCCAAAAGGAAAATATGATATTCATGTTATTTGTGATAATTGTACGGATGGAACGGCTCAAATTGTTCGGAAAGCTGGAGTGAATGCTTGGGAAAGACAGGATCCTCAAAAACGAGGCAAGGGTTATGGACTAGAGTGGATGTTTCAAAATTTGTTTTGTTTAGAGAAAGAAAACAAGAAAGTCTATGATGCCGTTGTCATACTGGATGCAGATAATATCGTGTCACGAAATTTCTTACAAGTATTAAATTATAAGTTAGTAGCAGAGAAATACGAAGTGATTCAAGCGTATTTAGATTCAAAGAATCCAACAGATAATTGGATCTCAAAGTCATATGCAATTGCTTATTGGTCTACAAACCGATTGTATCAATTTAGTAGAGGGAAGTTAGGATTATCGGCTCAACTTGGTGGAACTGGTATGTGCTTTTCTATGCAGGTCTTAAAGGAAATAGGATGGGGGACACAAAGTTTAACGGAAGATTTAGAGTTTACAGCTAAATACATATTCACAAAAGGAAAATCTGTTGGGTGGGCACATGAAGCAAAAATATTTGATGAAAAACCGACAGATTTTAAAATATCTTTTCGACAACGTGTTCGCTGGATGCAAGGACATATGGACTGTATGGTTCGCTACTCCGTACCACTTCTTAAAAAATTCCTACAAACATTTAATATAAATGCACTAGATATGTGTATTTATCTTATTCAGCCAACGAGAACACTGTTATCAGTAAACTCCATTATATTATTTTGTTTAACATATTATGAATTACTTCCATCTTATATAATGCCATATGTATTAAGTCCATGGATTTGGTTGATGATAGCGTTATCTTTTTATTTATTACCGATTATTGCGCTGATACAAGAAAAACAGATTAAGAATGTAATTTGGACACCTATTGTTTATATTTTTGGTTTTTCTTGGGTTCCAATTATATTATTGGGGTTTATAAAAAGAAAACAAAAGGTATGGGTTCATACTCCTCACAATCGAGTAATGGATAAGGAAAAGATGTTAAAGATGGAGGAGTTAACATAAAAACTAACATAAAAACTAACATAAAAAATTGGTAATCGGGGGAGTACAAGGTGAGTTTCTTACTTTTATTAATAATATTATGTAAGCTGTTTGTTGGATATACAGACTTATATGAACAATTTAATATTAATAGTTTTTTAATGGATTCTTTATATATTATATTTTTGTTTTTTCTAATCAGAAGTTTTGCATCGAAAAAAATACGAACAATTTTATACGCTGGGATAAGCATATTAGTAGGAATTATTTTGCTTACTTGTGTGATATATAAAAAATTTTATGGTGTAATACCGACTTACCACACTTTATTGTTAGTAAATCAAACTACTAAATTAGCAGATAGTATATCCTCTCTTTTAAACTGGAAAGACCTTTATTATGTTGGAGATATAATCCTTTTACCTTTTATCATATATAGGGCATCTCAACTTAATAAAGGACATAGAGATATAAGCTTTTCAAAGAAAACGATAGGAATTGCTTCTCTTTGCTTTATATTTATAGTTTCTACATTCGTATACACATTAAATAAAAAAGATATTTTAAATGATAAGAAGAAGGCTGAAAAAATGGGTATTTTTTCATATAATTTATCATTCCCTTTTAATCGTATATTCCCTGTGAATAAAGCCTATTCTATGGAGAACAAGAAAATAACGAATGAAATGATTAGGGAAATAAAAAAAGAAAAATTAGTGAAGAACCCTGAATATGAAGGCGTTGCAAAAGATAAAAATTTAATTATTCTTCAACTTGAATCACTACAAGAAAATGTAATGGGATTAAAAATTAATGGGGAATCAATCACTCCCAATTTAGATAATTTACGTAAACAGTCGTTATCGTTTTCTACATTTTTCCAACAAACAGGTAAAGGAAATACAGTTGATGCAGAATGGAGTGTAAATACATCAACCTATCCAGGAACACATGAATTAAATGCAAATCGTTTTGCAAATCGTGAAGTCCCAAGCTTACCAAGGTTATTAAAACAATATGATTACGTAACAAATACATTCCATACAAATGATTCGGAATTTTACAACAGAAAGCAACTATATCGAGCACTAGGGTTTGATAAATTCTATGATCAAAAATATTTTGGGAATAAAGATGTGATAGATTTAGCTTCTAGTGATCATGTGCTATATGAAAAAACACTTCCAATTTTGAAGAAAATAGATGCAAAAGATAAGAAATTTTATGCTCATATTATTGCATTAAGCAGCCATCACCCTTTTAAAATACCAAGTGAAAAACAACCTTTATCGTTACCAAAAGAGTTAAGGGGAACTGAATTTGGGGATTATATTCAAGCGGTTAATTATGTGGATAAAGAATTAGGTTATTTTATAGATGAACTAAAACGTGAGGGATTATGGGAGAAATCGTTATTTGTCGTATACGGAGATCATCATATTATTGATACAAATTCTTTACCCAATAATTTTAAACAATATTTACCTGAATCACATGTGAAAAATGGGCAGTTTGACCCGTACCGTATCCCGTTTATTATTCATTATCCAGAATTAAAAGAGGGGAAAGAGATAAAAGAAATAGGTAGTGAAATTGATATATTCCCAACGATTATTAACTTATTAGGAATTCAGCCGAAAGAACAAGTTATGTTTGGACAAGATTTATTAAATACTAAGGAGAACATTATTCCGCAAAGATACTTTTTTCCAGATGGCACATTCATACATGAGAAGTATTGTTATATCCCGGGTGAAAGATTTGAAGATGGACAAGCTGTAAATTTAAATGGAATGAGGGTTCCAATAGAATCCGAAATAAAAGAAGATTTTATGAGAGCAAGGAAATTATTGAATTTGTCCGATCAATATCTTGAAAACCTTCCTGTAAGAAGAGATTAGATGGAGGATTAGTCATGAAGAAAATGATATTTATTATTTTATGTAGTAGTTTTTTTCTCTTTACATTTTATCGTATTATAGATACACCTCAAATATTAAATTTCTTATTTCCTGGATATGAGGAGGAAATTAAGGAAGTATACTAAAAATATTGCATTGGAAATTATGGTATAAGCATGCGTTTTAAAAATACAGTTCATATATTTCTAGCTGAAGTGTATTTTTTGCTGTAACTTCAAATTATTAATGTATAATTATCACAAAGAAAATAACAGGTGCATTTTATAAATCAATATCTGTTCTTTCTATTAAATGTAACTGAAAGAATGGGTACTAGTTGTCTCAAAAGAATTAAATTTTAATATAAGTATGAGCTACTTTTAAATGAATTGTTGTTTCTATTCCACAATATTGTTTAGAAATTTTAGATGCCTGCGGGCATCTTTTTTCATTTTATCATTTTCAGCCAGAATCAATTATCTCCTATATATTAAAAGAAATATTATATCTAGAACAAACACACCCTAAATTTTAAAAAATTTTACAATATATGCAATAATGCATATAGTATAGAGTAAATCCTGAAAATTGTATATAATCATATTAGATTTCAAGGGAGGGAGATGAAAAGTATGCTTACAAATCTATTAAATTTAGTATCAGGCTTATTAGGTACTCTTATTGGCTAAGTAAAAAAAGTTCTGTACCAGAACATTTTTTTACATCTGAACAGATTGATTTTATAAATCGATCTGTTCTTTCTAAATTTAAGTATATTTTAATTAACAAATAAATCCTCTAAAATATTGACTTTAATTTTCTTCCGCATGATATTTTAAAGATTACAAAGAAAAGAACATCAAATGAACTCATAAAAAAGTAGCCAAGATATATACCATGGCTCAAAACTATTCCATTGACAAGATAAAAAAGAAATTAGAAGGTCGCGTTTCAAATAACAGCCCACAGTCCCCAAAAAACAAGGTTTTTAATTCATATTTCATCATTTAATATATAATTATTACATAGTAAAATACCCACTACTTAACAGTTCTTAAAGCCTAACTTGAATGTAGCTAAATACAGTTGGAAAATATTAAGAACAGATGCTGTCACATTAAAAAAAGGGATAAAAGAATTAAAAGTGGACACTGATTCTCCACAAAAATAAGAGAATATCGGCATAGCTATTAAATTAAAATTATGTAGAATTTTCAACAAAAATAGCCACCATTTTACGGAGTATCCATGAAATGGTGGTTATTTTTATGTCTTCAATGCGTCTTACAGAAGAACTATGGTTATTAGATAAGGCTGATAATGCTTTTACTTGAATGAATTTTCTTTTTCCATGATTAGCCACCTTTTTTAGAATAATACTATCAGTAAATCCAAGCCTTGGAGATTACTTGCAAGAGTTTCGGAGTTTTTGCACCACATATTTAATTATTATTTGAGAGGGAAATAGATGTTTTTTTAATCGAAATATTTAACTTGATAAAGTATAAAATACTATTGTGCCAGTAATATAAAGTTTGGAAATAAAATGAAAACAGACAATAATTAAGAAATTTGAAAACGTTTTCTCAACATCTGAAAATTCAGAATACAAAAAAGAGGTTGAACTAGTGAAGGTATAATTGTTAATATATTCCTTGTATTACCAATATATTGAAAAGGGGGGCTTTACATGAAATTGAAAATGAAAATTAAAAAGGCTACGCAACGAGATAATCAATGTGTTTGTTTATTATTATGCTAGTTTTGAATTGAAGAAGGTGTGTAAACACCTTCTTTTTCAATGGAATGGAGAGAAAGAATATGAAATTAAAAACGAGTCTGAACTTTAGAGGGTATCCTGATAAAAATGAAGTTGTTTATTATGATGGAGAAGAGCGAGTTATCGAAGTAGATGAGTTTGAGAAATTGTGGTCGTTATTAAAAGTTTTAGAAAACCCTAAAGGTGATATCCCAGAAAACATATATGCTTGGAAGATTAAGAATAGAATTGAAGATCAAGAATTACAAAACATTATTGAATTTATAAATGAGAACCATCTTGTATATAACCAACGATATGAAGAGGAGACGGAAGAACAGTTATTTAACTTTAGAAATTCGAACTATTTTAGTGTGCATGATCGTACTGTATATGCGGATACAATTGTTCAGAAGATGAAAAGTCTAAAGGTGGTTGTTATTGGAGCTGGTACGATTGGTGCTACGTTATGTATGACACTATCTAAAATTGGTGTTGGTGAAATTATTATTATCGATTTTGATACAGTGGAGAGTAAAAATATTAGAGCACAAACAGTATTTCAAACAGAGGATATTCATAAGAAAAAAATAGATGTAATTCAGGAAAAACTGAATAAAATGGATCCTTATGTAAAGACGCAAGGATTTGATATGAAAATAGAAACAATTCATGATTTACTACAAGTAGACTTGAGCGGGGTAAATTATATTTTTGGGAGTTTTGATGAAGCCTCATTACAGCTGCATAAAGATATAATGGATTACTGTGATAAAGAAAACATGAAGTATTTTTTAATGGGATATCATAATGATTTTGTAAAAGTACTGAATGTAAGTAATTACAATGATGGTAGTGTAATACTTGAAAATAGCTTTAAAAATTATCATACAGAATACGTAATTTGCGAAAATAGAGGGACGATTATTCAAAGTTTGGCTGTTTCACTTATTATTACCCGTATCTTATTTGAAGATATAACAAATGAAAAACATCATTTAAAAGATGGATGTAGTTTTGATTTTATAAATTTCCATACTACAGCCAATAACACATTTAAGCCTCAATATGAAACATTTATACAATCACTACAATCAATAATCCCACTCGAACCAGATAAATTAAGAAGGCAGATAAAAGAAATTTATAATGTTTATTATGCAGCAGGACGAAACCTGCCAAAGGTACTGGAACTTGAAATACTATCTATGCACCAAGCTTTTGATATTTTAATTCATATGGATCAACTATCTCAATTCCAACTGGAAGAAGCGTATAATGAATTTCTTACACTCATGAACGATATAGAGGAATTAGATGGGAATGAAGAAGAATACGAGCGGTACTTACAGATAATCCGTAGCATTCGAATTCCTTATGATGGTGAGATATATTCTATATTTGAAGCCTTTGAAATGATGCGTAGTTTGAAAAATTATGGCCAGAAGGAAGAGCTTCAAAAAGATATTTACGATATTTTGAAAAACAAAGGAAATAAAATTCTTCAGTTTTTCATAAAGAGTAAGAAAAGATACTTAGCTATGGAAAGTTCAAATTATCATATGGAAGTATTTGGCGTGAAGGAAGAAACGTTATTTACGTTTGAAGAGAAATTACAGCAGAAATTTCATGATCTTATAATGAAAAGTTTATCACTTATATTGCCAAATTCATCTGGGGAAGTTCAAGCGAATTTCTTAACATATAATGAAGAACAAAGAACAACAGTACCAATTGATGAGGCGAAAGAATTATTAGTAACAAGTTTGAAGAAATATGGACAGGATCGATGGACAAACTATATTGAACGGATGTTTCAAGACAACCTCATACAAATATATAATGAGGTGGAAGTGAATAAAACTTACTATTTTCCAAGTATAAAAGAAAGTAGGATTTTATGTAATTATCATGATGATGTAGATAGTTTGTTTATATTGTGTCATGAATTAGGGCATGCATATTTTAATAAAAGTTATGATGAATCATTTTTTGACGATAGCACACAGTTATTAAATGAAGTGATAGCATATTATTTTGAGATTACATGTGTACAAGCGATTTTACAGAATAATGATGTAAGAGGAGATATAAAGAGAGAAATCGCAAGACAGTATGTGAAAAGAATTCATCAAGTTGTATTATCTACATATAGCGTCCATTTGTTTGAGGAAAGTTTAATAAAGCATGTACAGGAGTATGGAGAAATCTCAATAAAAGAGTTTTTGAAAATACGAGAAGAGTATAATAAGCATCCTTTTTTTGAAGGTATACGATTTCAAAATGAAACATACTCCTATTTCAATCCTCTTTTGAAGGCTTCCTTTATCTTTGAATTTGGTGATCACGTTTTGCCACCAATTGCATACTTACTTTCAGTTAGGTTATGTCGTGAAGAAAACTCAACGATCCCAAAAGATATTCAAATACAAGAAGCGTTATTTAATGGGATATATCGTACAGAAGATTTTTTAAATTATACGTCAAAAGAGCTATCAAACGAGGAATTTATGGAGCAAGCTATAGATGAATTATTACAAAAATTACATACACTCCAGTCTGTTATGCTAGAAGAGGGAGTGTGTTCTGACTAAAAATATAATGGCGTAATTTGAATGGTTTTGGTACAAATAATACATTACCTATTTAATTATAAGTATATTATGGGGTACCGACACATCGCCTTCAAGCTTAAAGAACGATCTATCCCCAAACAATAAATACGGGCAAAATGTACAAAATTTTCGTTCTTAGGGTGGTATGGGATTTTAACTTGATGGGCATGTGGCGGTACCCAAAACAGTCCGTAAGAGGGTAGTTCACTCCAGTAATTGTATGTGCTACGAGCGATGCCAGCAATTTTCACAAGGTCTATAATCTTGTATTTGTGCCTTAATTCATGAATTACTTTTGCTTTGTCTTGTTCTGTAATTTCTTCTTTTTTTGAACAAAGGCCTTTAACTTTTTTAAATAATCAATTTCTATATGCAAACGTTCATTTTCTTCTTTTAATATCTCTATAGACCCTTCAACAACCTCATGTTTTGATTTTGATATTGTATTTGTGTTTTCCATAGTTGGACGTCCCCCCTTCTTTGTATACAGGGAATCTACGCCCTTTAAATCGTATGGTTTCTTCCATCTACGAACGGTTTCATATCGCTACTAACTTGTTTGGTATTCAATAAGTATAGACAAAAAAGCTTATCTTTTTTAGCACTTAATGATAAGCTTTTTTATTATTATTTTCATCTCTTTTTCGTTTTAGGGGTATTTTGATTTGATAGCCTGATAGCGATGAGGCGAAACCACATGTCAATCAAGCTTAAAGTAATTGTTTCATCCTTTTATTTTTTTATTCTTTAATTTTAAATCGTGAAATTAATCCTTCTAATTCTCCAATTTTTTTCTTTATTTGCATGGATTGATTTGTTATTTCTGTAATGGATGATGCTTGAGTCTGAATGGCTTGTACGGTTTGATTTGTATCTTTCGCTACTCTTGTAGAAGTTTCTGATACTACTGATAGTGAAGCGTTAATTTCTTCAGTTCCAGCAGACATTTCTTCTGTTGTAGCTGATACTTCTTGGATTTGATGTGTTATCTTATGAATGTCTTTCATGATTGTTGAAAAGGCTTCGTCTGCTTCATTAGCAGCATTCCTTCCTTGTATAGCTTCTTCGTGTCCTTTTCTCATGATTTGAACAGTATCTTTTGTGTCTTGTTGGATTGATTTAACTAAATTATTAATTTCATGTGCGGATTGCTTGGATTGTTCAGCTAAATCTCTCACTTCAGCTGCAACAACTGCAAATCCTTTTCCGTTCTCTCCTGCACGTGCAGCTTCGATTGCAGCATTTAAAGCAAGCAGATTTGTTTGTTCCGCAATATTTGTAATCGCGTCTAAAGCTTTATCTATATGCTGTGTACGCATAATAAGACGTTCTATCACCGTAGATGTTTCTTCAACAACTGCATGCACATTATTCATTTGGGTAATAGATTGCTTGATTACTTTACTACCATTATTTACACGATCTGTTGTAGCAACAGATACTTCAGCAACAGTTAATGCTGATTCAGCTACTGATTGAACTCCATTTGTTAGGTCATTCATTGCTGTTGAACTTTCATGAATATTAGTAACTTGTCCTTCTATTTGTTTATTTACTTCATTAATTGTTAGAACAGCTTCGTTAGATATTTTAGATGCCTGTTTTGTATTCTGCAACATACTGTTAGTAGAAGATGTAACTTCGTATGTCATTACTTGTATTTTCTCAATTAAATGTTGTAAATTATCTAACATGTTATTAAAAGAAGTAACAATAGCTCCTAATTCATCATTTGCTTGATAGGAAGTACGTATTACTAAATTTCCATCTGCTACTTGTTTCATATCATGCTGTAATAAAGTAATTGGACGTTGAATAGCTGTTTTAATGACATATCCAATACCTATAATAATTGCAGTCGCAATAACTGAAATAATAATAAAAACCAGTATTGTAGTATGTGCACTGTTCGTATTACTTTTTTGTAATTGTTCTGCCTGGCTACTATAATATTTCACAATTTCTTGAATAGAATTAATTGCATTTTGCATAGCAGGCTCAGTATTTTTTAAATAATAAGAATAAGCTTCTTCATTTTTATTGTTTACTGCTAAATTTTGTGCTTCTTTCATTTGATTTCTAAATTCTTGAAAGTTTTTTTGGAAATTCTCATATAATTGCTTTTCTTCTTGTGAGCTGATCTTAGACTCAAAGTTTTTAAATAACTGATCATTTTCTTTACGTGTTTGATCTATGTTATTTACTAATTCTTTGTTTCTTTTTTCATCAGTTGTAACCATGAGTTCCATAAAATTACTATTTCCGTATCGAAAATTAGATTCTAGAGATTGTATCCAATAAATTGGAAGTAATCTTTCGTCATACATACTTGCAGAAGCTTCACCTGTTTTCTTTAAAGAGATAACTCCTATAATGGATAAGAGAATACATGCGATACTCGCTGTAATCATTAATGTATTCAACTTTGTACCAATTTTACTGTTTTTTAGAACTGACATTAAACCACCCCTTATTAAATCTTTATATTACGTTATACATCTTATAATAAAAACCAACAAATAACGACATATTTTTTATAAATGTTGATATTTGTTGGTTTATTTGTTGGGTTTTTGTTGTTTTTTTATTGTAGAGAAATATGCAATTTTACATTTTACAAATAAAGGGAATAGATATGCGAAGTACCATTAAATTATATTAAAAACATTTTATACCAAACAATTAATATAAATAAATGAAAATTACTATGTTTTAGGTTTAATTACACTGATATAATTACTTCACTTGATGAAATAATTAATAGTATTTAACTTTTTTAAATATAATTTTTTTTTATGCAAACAAAAAAATATCTGAATTTTCAAATGTTAACGACGGGATTTTACTGTTTACTTATGAAAAACAGAATGTTTAAATGAGTGGGAAGTAAGGTCCTTTTACACTCTATGAGAAGTAAATAATAAAGAGAATTTATCACTCTATCCGAAAAAATTCTCCTGCCTCAATTGTGTGCAAGGAGTGAGCTTAGCGCTAGGTTGTTCAAGTTGTATGAATAAAATTGTAAAAAGACAATAGTGAAGAGGTGTACTGAATGAAAAATAAAATACTTACAGGGTTTTTAATAACATCCATTGTTAGTGGGGCAAATATTCCTATAAATACTCTCGCAACGCCAATCGTCCAGGCAGAAATGCAACAGGAAAATATGGATATTTCCTCATCATTACGAAAATTAGGTGCACAATCTAAATTAATCCAAACATATATAGATAAAGCTTTAATGAGTCCTAATGTACAGCTAGAGGAAGTTCCATCTTTAAATACGAACCAATCCCTGATCAAACAAGATATGAACGAATGGTCATCAGAACTTTATCCAAAATTAATTCTATTAAATTCAAAAAGTAAAGGATTTGTAACCCAATTCAATAGCTATTATCCAACATTAAAACAGTTTGTAGACAATAAAGAAGATAAAGAAGGATTCTTGGATAGACTTGAAGTTCTTCAAGATAAAGCTACGATAAACCAAGAAAGTGTACAACGTCAGATTAATGAATTGACAGATCTTAAATTACAGATTGATAAAAAGCTTAAAGATCTCGATACTGACGTGACAAAAGCACAGGGTGTACTAAGTTCAGAGGGAACAGGGAAAATAGACCAGCTAAAAAACGAATTGCTAAGTACCCAAAAATCAATTCAAAGTGATTTACAACAAATAGCACTGTTACCAGGAGCTTTAAATGAACAAGGATTTAAGATATTCCAAGAAATTTATAGTCTTTCAAAAGATATCATTGAACCGGCTGCTCAAACAGCGGTGGCAGCGTATAACAAAGGAAAAGAAATTAACAGCTCTATTTTAGAAGCAGAGAAAAAAGCAGAGAAAGAAGCGAAAGAAAAAGGGAAATCTACTCTAGAGATTGAAGCTGCAAAAAAAGAAGCCCGTGAAGCAATTGAGAAAAGCAAACAAGCTGAAATAGCTGCAGCTGCAATTACAAAGACAAAAGAGTATGACCTTACGAAGGTTATTGACCCTGAAATAATTAAAAAAACTTATAGTGCCTTCGCTGAAGTAAATAAACTAACAACAGAGCAGCGAGCACATTTAGATGATTTAGAGAAACAAAACCAAAAATTTTATGATTTAACAAAGAACCTAACAGTAGCAGATTTACAAAAGTCTATGCTTCTTATTATGCAAAATGATTTACATACATTTGCAAATCAAGTAGATGTAGAACTTGACCTATTAAATCGCTATAAAGAAGATATGAATCTAATTAAAAATAATATTAAAAAATTGTCTACGAATGTTGATACAACTGATCAGCAGTCTCAAAAAGATACATTAAGACAATTAAAAAATGCAACAAGTTACCTGGAAGAACAAGTTAATAAGTTTTAAAATTGCGAATTTAATAAAATAATATAAAGAGTATAAGAATCTATCAAAAAACTGAGAAGGAGAAGGTTTATGAAAAAACGTCCATTTAAAGTGTTGGCTGTAGCCACTCTAGCAACACTTATTACTGCCACTAACGGTAACACTATTCATGTACTTGCACAGGAAAAAACCGCTCAAGAACAAAAAGTAGGGAATTATGAGTTAGGGCCTGAAGGGCTGAAGAAAGCATTAGCTGAAACAGGATCTAATATTCTTGTAATGGATTTATACGCAAAAACGATGATTAAACAGCCGAATGTAAATTTATCCAATATTGATTTAGGTTCAGAAGGTGGAGAATTAATTAAAAATATTCACCTGAATCAGGAACTGTCTCGAATCAATGCGAATTATTGGTTAGATACAGCAAAGCCAAAGATTCAAAAAACAGCACGTAATATTGTAAATTACGATGAACAATTTAAAAATTATTACGATACATTAGTAGATACTGTACAAAAGAAAGATAAGGCAGGTCTAAAAGAGGGCATAAATGATTTAATCACTACAATTGATACAAATTCAAAAGAAGTTACAGAAGTAATTAAGATGCTAGAAGCCTTCAAAACAAAACTGTACACAAATACTACAGATTTTAAAAATAATGTTGGTGGTCCAGATGGGAAAGGTGGCTTAACCGCAATATTAGCGGGAAAACAAGCACTGATTCCACAACTTCAGGCTGAAATTGAGAAACTAAGTGCTACTCAGAAAGAACATTTTGACAATGTATTAGCATGGTCAATTGGTGGTGGATTGGGAGCAGCAATTTTAGTTATTGCAGCCATTGGAGGAGCGGTAGTAATTGTTGTGACTGGCGGTACAGCAACACCGGTTGTTGTCGGTGGCCTTACGGCTCTCGGTGCAGCTGGTATCGGTTTAGGAACAGCAGCTGGTGTCACAGCGTCTAATCATATGAACTCTTATAACGAAATTTCTAACAAAATCGGACAATTAAGTATGAAAGCCGATCTTGCTAACCAAGCAGTTATTTCGCTTACTAGCTCAAAAGATACTTTGACATATCTATATCAGACAGTGGATCAAGCAATAATGTCTCTAACAAATATTCAAAAACAATGGAATACAATGGGGGCCAATTATAAAGATTTATATGATAATATCGACCAAATGCAAGAACATAAACTCTCTTTAATACCTGATGATTTAAAGGCTGCTAAACAAAGTTGGAATGATATTCATAAAGATGCAGAATTCATTTCAAAAGACATTGCTTTCAAACAAGAATAGAGCTTCAAATTAAAACCTATATTGGAGGAGTATGAAATGATGAATAAAATCCCTTATAAACTACTCGCTGTATCGACGTTTTTAACGCTGACAACAACATCTGTAGTCTCACCAGTAGCAGCTTTTGCAAGTGGAATTGAACAAACCAACAATGGAGATATGTTTCTTTCAGCAAATGAAGTAAAGATGAAAGAAACCTTGAAAAAGGCTGGGTTATTTGCAAAATCTATGAATGCCTATTCTTATATGTTAATTAAGAATCCAGATGTGAACTTTGAAGGAATTACTATTAATGGATATGTGGATTTACCTGGTAGAATTGTACAAGATCAAAAAAATGCAAGAGCACATGCTGTTACATGGGATACGCAAGTGAAAAGACAGCTTTTAGATACGTTGACTGGCATTGTCGAATACGATACAAAATTTGATAACTATTATGAAACAATAGTAGAGGCGATTAATACAGGGGATGGAGATACTTTAAAAGAAGGGATTACAGATTTACGAGGTGAAATTCAACAAAATCAAAAGGTTGCACAACAATTAATAGAAGAATTAACTAAATTAAGAGACTCTATTGGACAAGATGTTAGAGCATTTGGAAGTAATAAAGATCTCTTGCAGTCGATTTTAAAAAACCAAGGGGCTGCGGTTGAGGATGATGAAAAGCGTCTAAACGAAGTTTTAGGATCAGTAAACTATTATAAACAATTAGAGTCTGATGGATTTAATGTAATGAAGGGTGCTATTCTCGGCCTACCGTTGATTGGTGGTATCATAGTTGGTGTAGCAAGAGATAATTTAGGCAAGTTAGAGCCTACATTAGCAGAATTACGTATGACCGTAGATTATAAAGTAACATTAAATCGTGTAGTTAAAGTTGCGTATAATAATATTAGTGAGATGCATTCGGCACTTGACGATGCTATAAATGAACTTACTTATATGTCCACGCAATGGAATGATTTAGATTCTCAATATTCAGGAGTACTTAGACATATTGAGTATGCATCTCAAAAAGCTGATCAAAATAAATATAAATTCTTAAAACCTAACTTGAATGCGGCTAAAGACAGTTGGAAAACATTAAGAACAGATGCTGTCACATTAAAAGAAGGGATAAAAGAATTAAAAGTGGAACCTGTTACTCCACAAAAATAGGGGGATATTAACTCTGTTGCAAAGTGACCCAAAACATATAGAGTCTATGATTACACTGTTAAACAATAATGCAAAAATTAATAAATCCTTATACACCAGAAAGGCGGAGTCTCATTAAAGACTTCGCCTTTCACATATATATAAGCTTCATCCAAATAGCCGTGCAGTTTTACTTGTTTTTTTTAACTTAGCAACAAAACCGATTAATTGGGGACAGATTATAAAGATTTGCTTGATAATATCGACTCTATGTAACAACCTAGATTCTCTTTAATACTTGATGATTTAAAGGCTGATAAAGAAAGTTAGAATGATACTCATTAAAGATGTAGAACTCATTTCGAAAGACATCGCTTTTAAAGAAGAATAGAACTTGAAATCAAACCCTATATAGGAGGCATATGAAATGATGAAAAAAATCCCTTACAAAATACTCGCTGTATCAACGTTTTTAACTATGACAACTACTTATGCAGTCACACCAGTAGCAGCTTTTGCAAGTGAAATTGAACAAACTTACAATGGAGATATGTCTCTTTCAGCAAATGAAGAACAGATGAAAAAATCTTTGCAAGATGCTGTTTTATTTTTGAAATCTATGAATGAATATTCTTATTTGTTAATCAATAATCCTGATGTGAGTTTTGAAGGAATTACTATTAATGGCTATGAAGATTTACCTAGTAAAATTGTACAAGATCAAAAGAATGCAAGAGCACATGCAGTTACATGGAATACGCAAGTAAAAAAACAGCTTTTAGATGCATTGACAGGCATTATTGAATACGATAAAAAATTTGAAAATCATTATGAAACATTAGTAGAGGCGATCAATACTGGGAATGGAGATACTTTAAAAAAAGGGATTACAGATTTACGGGGGGAAATTCAACAAAATCAAAAGTCTGCAAAAGCATTAATAGAAGAATTAACTAATTTAAATGAAAATATTGGACAAGATGTTAGAGCATTTGGAAGTAATAAAGATCTCTTGCAGTCTATTTTAAAAAGCCAAGGAGCTGCGGTTGAGGATGATCAAAAGCGACTAGAGGACCTTTTAGGGCAAGTAAACTATCAGAAAGACATAGAATCTAAGGGATTGGACATGGTGAAAATCCCCTTTCTTCCCACATTGATTGCTGGTGGTATAATGATAGGTGATGCAAGAGGTAAGTTAGGCTGGCTAGAGCCGGAATTAGCAAAATTACGTCAGAATGTAGATTATAAAATAATATTAAATCGTGTGGTTGGAGTTGCGTTTCATAATATTAGTGATATGCATAGTGCGATTGATAATGCTATTACTGCTCTTACTTATATGTCCACGCAATGGGATGATTTAGACTCTCAATATACGGGCGTACTGGGACATATTGATAAAGCTGATCAAAAAGCTGATCAAAATAGATATAAATTCTTAATCCCTAACTTGAATGCAGCGAAAGACAGTTGGAAAACATTAAGAACAGATGTTGTCACATTACAAGAAGGGATAAAAATTGCAGAGAAAAAAGAACAGGATTTTATAAATCAGCTTCGTCCATCAAACGTTTTCTACTTTTATAAAAAAATTCATAACGCATATACATTTGAAATAAAGACTGGAACAAATGCACCAAATGCGTCTTATAAAGTTATGAATTTAACTAAAAACACTGTTCATGATATGTGGAGTGGAGGACCAAATACAAATATGTGGGCTGACTGGCTTTCATTCAATCCAAAAGATGAATTTGCTGTGGTAGCAGTAGTAGATGGGAAAGAATATGTTGTATATAAAGACAAAATAGAAAATATAATGAACTAAACCCGAAAAGTTAGACAGAAAAATTATGCAGCAATTGGAGATGGTACACTAAACTAGGCACTAAGTTAAGTGGAAAAGCTGATTCAGAGAGTTCTGGTGCAAAGGTAAAATAAAAGATAATATAGCGCATATATTTCGAGCGGAATTGTATTTTATGCTGTTAGCCCAAACAACTAATGGATGAATTCTTTCTGATTTTGAACAGACTGATCCCGTGAATCAATCTGTTCTTTTTTCATCATATGCATGGCTTCTACTCCAGAAAGAATGGATGTAGCTGTGTCAAAACATTTGGGCCCTAGCATAGAACGGATTCGCTTCTTTATAAAGCAATGATCTTGTTCTACTATGTTATTCAAGTACTTTTGTTGTGATGGATAACAAAGAAGAAAAAGCCACAGGAAATAAAGTAATGAAGTGTAGTGTAGTGATTCTTTTGCCTCCAGGTAATAATTTTATATGTATCACAAAAAACACGTTTATTTTTCACAAATTTCACACAAATTATTGGTATTCTCTTCTATAGTGATAACTAATAGCTTTGAGAGAAGGGAACTGTATATGAAAAAAATTTGTTCTTCTCTTCTTTTATTTTTAGTTTTTTGTTTTCCAGGAGTAAGTATTCATGCTGAGCCTACATTGCAATCAAAAATTGACGCGGCTTCCCCATATGAAACAATTAAATTAGAAAATAGAGCTTATAATGAAACGATAAAAATATCGAAACCGATTACAATACAAGGGGATAAAAATACTAAAATAATCTCTTGTGGTAAGGATCCTATTATTACAATAAAAAAGGAAAACGTTATCCTTAAAGATTTGAAAATAGAACAATGTAATGATAATACAGATCAGCCAGCGATATTTGTAGCAGGAGATAAGCACTACATCAGTGGATTGGAAGTTCACGCGTCATACATGGGGATTAAGTTAGAAGATGCTAGGAATACAACAATTGAGAACAGTATGATTGTTGGACAAAGACGAGCTAATGGAATTGATTTATGGCAATCCAATCGTAATCTTATTGAGAACATCAAAATCCAAAATGTCCGTGATGGTATTTATTTAGAAAAAAGCAATAATAATACAATAAAAGACAATACAATCTGGCAATCTCGTTATGGCATACATCTTATGTATTCTGATAGAACTGTTGTTGAAAGAAATATATCAAAAGAAAATACAACAGGCGCTATGATTATGGGAACAAAGGAAACATCTGTAGTAGGAAATCACTTTATTGACAATAAAAGTAATGTTCATGCACAAGGCTTATTACTGTATGATGCGACAAAAACAAAAGTGTTACAAAATGAAATTGCTAATAATAGAGTAGGGATTTATGTAGAAAAGGCAAAGCAAAATACTATTATGAGTAACTCAATTTCTAATAATTTTATCGGCTTACAATTTAAAAATGCCAGTGCAAATGAATTTACTCAAAATGTAATGATAGGGAATGTTAATGAGTCGCAAGCTACACTAAGCAGGGAAAATAATATCTATAAAAATTATTGGGACGCTTCTTTAAAAGTAGATACAGATGGTTCAGGTACTAGTAATATTCCATACAAAGCAGATGCCTATTTTCTTTTGTTAACACAAGATATTCCAGAATATCAGTTGTTCTTTCAATCACCAGGTATGGGTATTTTACAAAGTTTCATAAACATTCCAGATCAATCCTTATTGGTGGACAAAGAGCCTAGTATGAGGCCAATAATTGTTTTGCAAAAAGGTGAGGGTGTGGGATTTCAGTCTAACATTTTGGTTGTAAGTGTAAGCATGTTACTAATGGGAAGTATATTATTTTTTTTAGGGAGGAAAAATTGATGAGAATAAAGTATATGTTATTTACTATTTGTTTATGTTTGGTATTTGCTGTAGTAGGGTGTGGTAAGAAAGAAACCAAGCCGGTTGCTATTAATGAAAAAAATGATAAGTGTGATGTTTGTAATATGGCAGTAATGGATAATCAATTTGCAACTGAGGTTATTTTAGAAAATGGAAAAGCTTTAAAATTTGATGATATTGGTTGTATGTATAAATGGATGGATGAACATAAAAATGAAAAAACACAAGAGAAATTTGTAAGAGATTACAATACAAAAGATTGGGTTGCAGTTGATAAAGCTACATATGTATATGACAAATCAATTAAGACGCCGATGGCTTATAATGTAATTTCTTTTAAAGAGAAGAAAGATGCAGACAGCTTTGTAGAAAAACATACTGGGGAAATCCTTTCTTATAAAGAATTAGCAGAACATAAATGGGAAATGAATAAAGAGATGATGGGAAAAGAAAAGAAAGATCATGGTAGTGGACATTCTCATTAATAAGATACTATCGCTATGAAAAAAATAGTTAGAAAAAGGCAACCAACTATGGTTGTCTTTTTCAGTAGAGAGGTGAGTAGGTATGTGGAATATATTATATTCAGAATGGCGTAGTGCAGTAAGAGGGAAATTTGCCTACACGTTTTTGTTTCTTTGGATAACTATGTTTTCTGTAATATTTATTATGGAAAGAAATACTCAGGCTTTAGCAGGGTATACAAATGTAACTGGGACAATGGTAAACCTTATTTTATATATAGTACCTTTACTTATGTTAATTATAGGAGCATTTTCTATTGCAGGCGAGGTGGAAAATGGGAAATGGAGACTTTTATGTACGTATCCTTTAAAGAGTACTTCATATGTAATAGGTAAAACAATTGGACAATTTATAGCACAAACAGCTATTTTTTCAATGAGTTTTGGTGTAAGTATAGTAATTGGGTTGGTAAGCGGTAGTAATTTTGATATGTTTTGGGTAGTAGCAACGTATATTTTCTCTGTTTTACTAATCTTTTTATTTTTATTACTAGGAATAACAATTGGCTCTTTTTCTATAACAAGGTGGCAAGCTTTAGCGATAAGTATTGTAGTTTGGTTCTCTCTTATTATGATGTGGCCAACGGCTTTAATTAGCATCCTTAATTTTGTTCCATATTCAATGATTGCACCATTAATAAAAATGTTATTGTTTTGTAACCCAGCTGAATTCCTTCGAATTATATTTGTAATTCAATTAGGTGGTGGAGCAATATTTGGGCAAGTATATGATCAACTGGTAATATTTTTTCAAAGTAAAACTGCTATTTGGATTCTATTAATATATTGTATTATCTATACAATTGTGTTCTTGTTTGTAGCGGGATGGCAAATGGAGAGGAGAAGAAAAAAATGACAGTATTAAATCTCAACGAAGTATGCAAACGATATAAAAAGAAAATAGCATTATCTCCAATTTCATTTCAAAGCAAAGGAGGAGAGTGTATCGTATTATGTGGTGGGAATGGAGCAGGGAAAAGTACGTTCCTTGATATAATAGCTGGAATTACAACTCCTACAACGGGTACCGTTCAATTAGATAATATAGAATTACAGAAAGATAGAAAACAGTATGTGAGTAAAATAGGTTATATGCCAGATGATTTTCATGCACAGCAAGATATGACAGTTCAAGAATTTTTATTGTTTTATGCCGTTTTTCGAAATATAGGAAAAGAAAAAGTACAAGCCGTTATTAAAACAATAGGATTAAATGAGAAACAAAATGAACCCTTACATAGATTATCTAAAGGGATGAGACAGAGGCTTTTATTTGGGCAGGCGTGTCTTGGAAACCCTAAAATTTTGATACTAGACGAACCGACAAATGGGTTGGATCCGTATTGGGTAGATGAATTTTTAAAAATATTAAAGACATTAAAAAGAAATGGTACAATGATTATTTTTTCCACACATATGATGGATGTAGCTGCTGAAATTGGTGATCGAATACTCTTTATGAAAGAAGGAAAAGTCATACAAGAAATAAAAAATGATGGAGATTTAGAAAATTTAACGATAACTTTACTACAAATGCATAGAAGATGAATACATTAACATCTCTTTTATTACTTGAACGTTATATTAAACCGTTGGAAATAATGCATCACCCGAAGGAGTTTAAACTCCTTTATCTAAATCCAGATATACCTATGTGAAGAGTGCAAAGAAGAAAAGGCTACTATACATTATCCTGTAAAAAGTTGGGTAGGAGAATACAAAGATATTTGCCCTCATTGTTTTAAAAAGGAAATGGAAAAACTAGAAGAACAATATAGTTAAAGAGCTTGATTTTACTACATTTTTAACGATGGACACTTTCCAAGGTATAATAAGTGAAGGCATTATTTCTGAGAATGATCGTGAGAAACAGAAGAAAATTATTAAGTATAATCACCTGGTTGCCAACTGTCTTATCTTTTATAATGTGTTTTCTATATCTAAACTAATTCATGAGTATTAAAAACAAAAAGAGGGATTTAATAAACAATTGATTTGTTATTTAAGTCCCTACATGACAGCACATGTAAATCGATTCGGAAAATATCATATTGATTCAAATCGCAAACCAGAAAATCTTCCATTTGATCCTTCAACTTTTTCAAAAAATAAGGTGTTTATTTAAATTTTATGTACAAAAAAACGTAGGAATATTTAATTCCTACGTTTTTTATAAGTTAATCAGCTCCTTTACTATTACAATTCCTCAAATTCGTCAATTTCAGCTTTACGCTTTAAAAATATTTCCATATCTTTATTCTCTCTTTCCATTAAACCAAGAGCATGTCTATCGTTTAAAGCTAATTCTTTATAACCCCATATATATTCTATTGTTGTCGTTTTACTATGTTTATGGTCCGCAAAATACCATTCTAAAGGTTGTAAAGGGTTTGATACTTCAAACAATTCAGCTGGGTACCATGAAGGCAAGTTTTCATTTTCACCTAAGATTAGATATTCTAATTCTCCATTCAATGAACTAATACCATAAACCACATATTCCCTATGGATTTCTAAATTTATAATCGATTCTCGACTATATCCTTGTTTTAATAATCTCTCTGAAAATGTATCTCCTGAATTTTTTATACACATTACTTTCATATACAAACTCCTATCAACAAAAAATTAATTTTTAAATTTAAAATCATCAAATTCGCCTGTTCTATTATTTTTAACATAATGAATTTCTACACCATTTACATTATGCGCCATTTTCACCCAGCCGTCTTCTTTAGGCCAACGAGGATCTGTCATTGGTATTCTCGTTAGAACTATTCCTTGTGGATTTGATCTAACTTCTTTCATTGCAAGTTGCTCTTCTAATGTATTTGCAGTGGTTCTACCTGTAGAGCCTCTTCCTAATATTTTCACTTCATGTTTTGTATTCTTTGCAGCGGCTTCCAGTGCTTTTCCTTTCTTCTCTAGGTCACCAATCTTTCCTACAACTTTACCAACTACTCGTGAAGTACCACCAGATACGACCGCTAATGTGCCCCATCCATAATCTTCTGGACCGTATTTTTGGCCTGTTACTACATCTTCGCCATTGATGAGCTGACCAATTTCTTTTCCTGTTCCAATCCCTGGTGTGATATCTAAAACGAACGATAAGTAAACGTATCTTAAGTCATTTTAAGAGATAGAACAGGCGCACATGTAGGCGCCTGTTCTATAAAAAAAACACCTTATTTGCTATAAGGTGTTTTTTTATTTCATCTATTTAGAACTCCTCTATTTGAACTGTAAAATGTGGCTTGAATTTTACTTCGATTGTTTTGTTTTCTACGCCGCCTTGGACATATAATGAATCATTACGGGTATAGATTCGTTTCGCCGAATCCATCTTGGTTTCAAAGATACATTTATTTTCATAAAACATTTTTAATTCAACAGTTTCCTCGTAATAACACATAATCATTACTAATTCAAATCCTAATTTATCTATTTTACTATATCTATATGCACCTGCACCAGGAATAAAATAATCTTCTGGTTCACTCTCGAAAATTTCTAACAATTCGTATTCATCATATTGAATATTCATTTTAATAACTCCTTTCGTGAAAGGGCTCAATTTACTTTATTTATGATATTCACGATTTATTAGGTACAACGGAAACAACATCACCATTATCATTCAATACGACTCTAACATCTTTCCCATCGTATTGCCATAGACCAGGTTTATTTCCTGGTTTTTTAGTACTATGCTTAATTGTTTCTTCTACTACGCTTGGTGTTACACCACGTGGGTCAACTTTTTTTAATTCCTCCATGTATTCTTTCGAGCCGAATGTGTACCCATTCCTTTCAGCTCTTTCACGTGCACGCTTTGTAAGCTCTGCTCGCACTTGAATTGTGTCAGGTGCCATTCTTTCAAGCGCGTGTTCAGTATACTTCCGCCCCTCAATGACTCCTCCGCCTCTTGGCATACTCCATCCAATACCTGAAGTCCCTTTTGTTGCATTTTCCAGTGCTTTCCCTTTCTTCTCTAGGTCACCAATCTTTCCTACAACTTTACCAACTACTCGTGAAGTACCACCGGATACGACCGCCAATGTGCCCCATGCATAATCTTCTGAACCGTATTTTTGACCTGTTACTAAGTCTTCACCTTTGATTAACTGTCCCAGTTCTTTTCCTGTGCCAACTATAGGCGTAATATCTAACATGAATGATAAATCTCCATCATTCTTACGGTCATATATTCTAGATGGATCGCCACCTAAATCACGTAGTGCATTACTCAAGTCAATATTTCCAACATTGATGGCAGCAGCAGGAATATCAATCTTATGACTTGCTATTCTATTAGCGGAGTCCATGAATGTATTTGCAAGATCTATTCCCATATTGAAATCTGTGAAGAATCCTGGGACTTTCGCATCCAATGCTTGTAAATCTTGGGCAATGATTGGAGCGTTTTTTCTTGTTACTTGTACAAGTTCCTCCAATTGAGGTTTCGCTTCATCTACAGAATGTTTTAGGCGAATTGAACTATTTACAACTGGTCCTAAGTCTTTAACTACACCCGAAAGTCCTTCAGCTAACTTGCGATGATTTTTTTCGATTTCAACTGTTGCATCAGCTACATCTTTTAAAAAGTCTGCCGATTTACCCGCAACCACATCTAATGCTTTGTAGTAATCAGCATAGGCTTGATTAAGCGATACATAGTTTTGGAGTATAGTAGTATATACATCAGCACTAAATCCCATCCACTCTTTTCCATACGCTAGAGCATCTTCTCTCGTATTTCCAAGCAGTCTGAATAGTTCTTTCCTTTGCGTAACCGTTAGATTTCTTATATCACCTTTCATTGCATTTACTAATTCTTCTAACTTATCATGTGACTCTTTTATCACTTGCATTTTATACTGTACATCTTGCTTTGCATTGTTTATGTTACTAAAAATACTTTCCCAGGCCTCTGCATCATCTAACAAACCTTGTTCGGATTCTTCTAAAATTTTAATCGTGTTATTTATGAATGGTTCGTCACTTTTTAAATAATCTAATACACCCTCAAATATTTTTATTTTCCCATCAAGAAGAGTAAGTGGACTTTTGGCTTCCTGGTCAAAAATAATTGCATCATGAATACGTACATATCCTTTTTCTCCTTGATAATTAACTTCGTACCAAGAGCCAACTTTCCCAGTTACTTCTATCACTTCACCATTATTCACACGTTTTGCACGTAATACTTTTCTTAAATCTGACTCTGGATATACTTTTTTAACAAGGGATTCTAATGTAACCCACCCTTTAACCATTTCTCCGTCTTGATTAAAGGAGAATTTCTTGTCTTTATAGGGGTCACCATATCAAAA
>NZ_NULR01000015.1 GCF_002577405.1 Bacillus cereus
ATTTTAAAAATAAATTAAGTTATGATTGTGTTATAATTAAATTTACATTTTATATTTTTATCAATTTAACTTTACATAATAAAATTATTGATTTCACATAACAGAATTTTACACATAGGAGGAAAAGGTATGTTTGAAAGACAGGAAATAAATATGAATATGAATACGAATGAAGTAAAAGCTTATTTAGGAATTAGTAGCTTTATTTTTAATACTCTTATGAAACAAGGACAATTAAATCCAATTAATCGAGAGACCTGGCGTTTAGATGGTAGCTTTTTATTTAAGCGAGAAGACATAGAAAAGCTCAAAAAAGATCGTGAAACAGAAGGAATTACCTTATATCAGGCAGCAAAAGATTATAATGTGAGCATGTATCAACTTGAAAAGTGGATAGAAGAAGGAGTATTGACTTGTACTATACAGAAACATCGTAATCGTGAGACTAAATTTGTAAATGAGGAAGAAATAAACGGATTGGTACAGCAATTGGATCAGGCCAATACGCTGTATACATTCTCACAAAAATATAATGTAGTATTGTTCCAAAAATTCATGGAAGGTAATAAATTAGCACGCATTATATCCATTCCGAAGCGCGGGGATATTGTGCTTATTGATGAGTTTGGAAACAATATGACACTAGAAGATTCCATTAAAATGGGGTATAAGCCTGCATATATTTTATCTGATAAACCAAGAAGTCATCACCAAAAGTTTGTAAAGTTTCGTTTTCCTAAATCAAATCAATTGCGAAGTAACATTTTCCACTTAATTGACTTAGTACTACAGTATGTATCACCAAGAAATATTAAGATTTCTGAGGAAGATGGTTTTTGGTACTTTGATATTCGTCAATCCATTATTCAATTACCAATGCAAATGCAGGTAGAATGGATTGATTGTTTAACCCCATATATAATAGAAGGAAAATTAACAAGACGTGTTAATAATAGCGTATATTTAGATAGCAGTAGTGTTACTAAGGCAGTAACGATAACAAGCAGTGAATACCATGCAATCACAAACATTGTAAAAGAAACAAACAATTCTATTGAAGAATTTATTGCATCCGCTATTCGTGAAAAGATTTATGATTATCAAACGTCAGATAACTAAATTTTGAACTACTCACCACTTAACATCCTCGCGGACTGTTTGAAGTGGGAGATTCCTAAGTACAGAAACCTAACGGTTTCTAATTCATTAGGCTATCCCCGTAGTTCCTACGGTTAAGAGACGAATTGCTTCGTTTTTAAGATTGAGCGCTGCGTTTCGATCTCGGTTCTGTTGCAAAGTTTTTTAATAGATAGCAAGTTAGGGTGAGTACGCTGGATCTGATGCAATTGCGAGTAATTGCTGTAAGTCATTGTACGTTGAAAAAACGAAGTTTGGCTGCAAACTTCGTTTTCGTTTATATATAGCATGAATCGTTTCGATTCCTTTCAAGGTGCGCGAAGCATAGCGAAGACTTTGAAATCCTGCAGATTTGGCAAAGCGGCGTTTTACATGTCTATGGTCCTGTTCTATGAAATTATTCAAATGCTTGATTGTACAATGAGTTGTATGTTTATAAAAGCCTTGTTCCTTTAATTTTTTGAATGCACAAAGTAATGCCAGCGCTTTGTCTGTTGTTAGAACCGTTGGTTCTCCAAACTTTTTCACTAACCTTTTCATAAAGGCATATGCAGCCTGATGATCCCGTTTTTTACGAAGTTGAATATCCAATGTGTACCCTTCTTTATCAATTGCACGATACAGGTAACGCCATTTTCCTTTGACTTTTATATAGGTCTCATCCAATTTCCAAGATAGTTGTACTCTTTTATTTTTCTTCTTCCAAATTTGATAAATCAGGTGGCCATATTCATGAACCCAGCGCATAATAGTTGTTGGATGAACTGAAACACCACGTTCTTTCAAAATTTCAGAGACATCACGATAGCTTAAAGAAAAACGACAATAGTAACCAACGGCTACCAAAATAATATCTTGTTTAAATTGCTTTCCTTTAAAATATCCCACTTATGATTCTCCTCACTCTGTTTTGCAAAGGTTTAGCTTAGTTTTAAAAACTTTGCAACAGAACCATAAATTGTTGTTTTCTAATGATTAGGGTAATTTAATTGGTATAATAGACATAACAAAAGATTTTACTACTACAGGAGGCAGCAGTAAAAATACGTTTAAATGAAATAATAACAATAAATATGATACAAAGAACAATGCTAAAGGGGTGTAGTGAATGAGTAACTTTGAAATGCTTGTTAAGACGTGGCCATTATTCGCTCAACTTGGAAAACAGGCGGAGGAAAATATATATCGTGATCCAAATGTATCGATAATTAAGCTACGTCTATTTGCTGAAAAAATGACGGAAGCGTTGTTTACTCTTGAACGCAGCACTTTTTGGAATTTAAATGGACAAGTAGATAAGCTACGTGAATTAGAGCGTATGGGTGTACTTGAAGATGAGATTACAACAATATTCCACACTATTCGTAAGACTGGAAATAAAGCGGCTCATAACAATTATGGGAATACCACTGAAGCAATGACACTGATTCGTTATGCCCATTACCTGTCTAACTGGTTCATGGAAGTATACGGTTCGCTCGATTTCAAGCCTACTGAGTTTATCGAACCAAAAGACATTGATAAAGCAAGAACAGATGAACTAGCTAAATTGAAAGCACAGGTTGAGTTAGTTGAATCTGAAAAATTGGCGTTTAAAGCTCAGCTTGAAGAAATTGAAAAACAGGCTGAATTACAACCCGAAGAAGTCCGTGAAGAACGACGTGAGCGTTCAAAAGCCTTTTTGCGCAATACTCAGCTAACTGAGAAACAGACACGTTTGATGTTCATTGATGAACAGCTACGCGATGCTGGATGGGAAGTTGATACAGAGTCGTTGGATTGGCGAAAAGGTGCTAGACCTGAAAAGAATAAGAACAAAGCAATTTCTGAAGTACCAACAAAGTCTGGTCGTGCTGATTATGCTTTATTTATCGGACTTCAATTAGTGGGTGTGATTGAGGCTAAGAAATACGGTAAAGATGCTGCTGGGGATATGCTACAAGCTAAAGAGTATTCTAGAGACGTCAAGGATACAGGTGAATTTGATGTTCAAGGGGTTTATGGTGATTACCAAGCACCATTCATCTATTCAACGAATGGTCGTCCTTATTTGAAACAGTTGGCTGACCAGTCGGGTATTTGGTTCTGGGATGCTCGAACACCTAATAAATCATCGTTTGCTTTGGAAAGTTGGCATAGCCCAGATGATTTGAAGCAAAAACTTATCGTGGACGAAAAGAGAGCTGAAGATGAGTTGAAGAAAGAGGAATATCCGGATTTCGCCAATCGCCATTATCAAATCAGTGCAGTAAAAGCTGTAGAGCAAGGACTTGCTGAGAATAAGAGAAGAATGTTGCTGGCGATGGCAACTGGTACTGGTAAAACACGTCTCGCCTTATCATTGATGTATCGCTTAATTAAAACGAAACGTATACGTCGTGTTTTGTTTCTAGTTGATAGACGGAGTCTTGGGACGCAAGCGGCAGATGCATTAAAGGATACGAAAATTGAAAACCTTTCTTTTGCTGATATTTATGATGTGAAAGAAGTCACTGATGTGTTACCTGAAAAGGACACAAAGATTCATATTGCGACCGTTCAGGGTATGGTAAGACGTTTATTTTATAAAGATAATGTAGATGAAATTCCTTCTGTCGGAACATATGATTTCATCATTGTGGATGAAGCTCATCGTGGGTACACAGAAGATAAAGAAATGTCAGAAGACGAACTATATTTCCAAAATGAAAAAGATTATGTTAGTCAATATCGTAGGGTTATTGATTATTTTGATGCTACTGTTTTAGGGTTAACTGCAACACCAGCACTGCACACTACACAGATTTTTGGCGCGCCAATTTACACGTATTCATATACAGATGCAGTTGTAGATGGTTATCTGGTGGATCATGAACCGCCTTATACATTTGAAACAGAATTATCAACGAACGGTATTAAATTCGAGGCTGGGTCAGATGTTGATGTTTGGAATGAAGAGACGAAAATGATTGATAAAGCTCATTTGAAAGATGAGTTGGATTTTGATGTTGAACAGTTTAATAAGAAGGTTATCACAGAAAACTTTAATCGAGTTATCTTGGAAGGACTAACAGAACACATTGATCCAAACGAGCCAGGAAAAACGTTGATTTTTGCAGCGAATGATAAGCATGCAGATTTAATTGTTCGGTTGCTGAAAGAAGCTTATGAAAAAGCGGATATGCCTGTTGATGATGATGCTATTGAAAAAATCACGGGTTATATTCGCCATCCGGATAAAGAAATCAAACGTTTCAAAAATGAAAAATATCCAAACATTGTTGTAACGGTTGATCTTTTAACAACAGGGATTGATGTTCCTAAAATTGAAAATCTTGTATTTTTGCGTCGAGTACGTTCACGTATTTTGTATGATCAGATGTTAGGGCGTGCAACAAGACTTTGTCCAGAAATCGGAAAATATGCATTTAAGATTTTTGATGCGGTGCATTTGTACGATTATCTACAAAATGTGACTGATATGAAACCTGTTGTTTCTAACCCTAAACAAACCATTCAAGAAATCTTGGATAAAGCTATTCAAGCAGAAGATGCTGAGGAATTTGGTTTCTTTAAAGCGGAACTGATGGGAAAATTACAGCGGAAGAAACAAAGGTTAAGTGAAGAATCGCAAAGAGAAATACAAACGCTGAACGCTGTTAATGACTTGGATAAATGGATTCAGAATATAAAAATGCTGAGCCGTGAAGAATTGGAGTCTCAATCGGAAAATATTCAACGGATAGGAATGTATTATGAAACACCGAATCCAATCTATATTTCTGTTAAAGAAGATAAACTCTTAGATATTTCACGTGGATATGGTGAAGGTAATGTGAAGCCAGGTGACTATTTGAATGATTTTAACCAGTTCATTCGAGAAAATATAAACCTAATTCCGGCATTACAAATGGTTGTTTCAAGACCTAAGGATTTAACGTATCAAGATTTGCGTGAAATTCAATTAAGACTTAAAGAAAAGAAATTTGATGAAAAAGCATTACAAGAAGCATGGCGACAAGAGAAAAAAGAATATATTGCTGCTGATATCATTAGTTTTATTCGGCAAGCTGTGTTAGGAACAGCCCTAGTTGACCATGAAACTCGAATTAAGAATGCTATGCAGAAAGTTTATGGTATGGAGAGTTGGACTCCAAGGCAGAAAAAATGGCTTGAACGTATTGAAAAACAACTTCTCACAACTTCAGTCCTTGCCCCAACCGCTAAGAAATACTTCGATGAAACTGAAGTATGGAAACAGCAAGGCGGTTATAAAGCGGCACTGCGTCAGATTGGTGAGAGCGTTGATTCGATAATTGAAGTAATCAATGAACATCTTTATATAGCATAAAAACCAGTTGACTAGACTCAGCTAAAATGAAAAACTATTATATAGATTCTTGAGATAATAGATTTAAGGAAAAGAGGAAGAACGTACCGTGAAAAACAACGAAATAGTTCATAAATTATGGAAAATGGCAGACGTACTGCGTGATGATGGCATTAGTTATCAAAATTACGTAACTGAATTAACGTACATCTTATTTTTGAAGATGATGAAAGAACAAGAAACAGAAGATTCAATTCCAGAAGGATATCACTGGAATGACCTTGTTTCAAAAGAAGGTCTAGAACTAAAAAACTTCTACAAACAATTATTATTAGACCTTGGAAATTCTGAAATTACTAAAGATAAACGTTTGAATATGATTTATGCAGACGCCTCAACACATATTGATGAACCTAAAAATCTTGAAAAAATCATCAAAGATATCGATGCTTTAGACTGGTATTCAGCAAAAAATGAAGGCCTTGGAGACTTGTATGAAGGCTTACTTGAAAAAAATGCGAGTGAAACAAAATCTGGTGCAGGTCAATATTTCACACCACGTGTGTTGATTGACATTATGGTTGAGTTGATGAACCCAGATAAGTCAGAACGCTTAAATGATCCTGCTGCGGGAACGTTTGGTTTTATGATTGCAGCAAATCATTATTTGCGAGAAAAATATGATGATTTCTTTGATTTGAAACCTGAAGAAGTGAAATTTCAAAAAGAAGAAGCACTTAGTGGGATGGAGCTTGTCCAAAATACACATAAACTCGCATTGATGAATGCTTTGTTACATGACATTGAGGGACGGTTAGAGCAAGGAGATGCACTTTCTGCTAATGGTAAGTGGATGAAAGGTTTTGACGTTATCCTAACAAACCCACCATTTGGAACGAAAAAAGGTGGCGAACGCGCTACTCGTGATGATTTAACCTATGAAACGAGCAATAAACAATTGAATTTTCTACAAACCATTTATAATTCGTTAAAGACAGATGGAAAAGCTCGTGCAGCGGTGGTTGTGCCGGATAATGTACTATTCGCAGACGGAGTTGGGGAATCTATCCGCCGTGATTTGATGGACAAATGTAATCTCCACACAATTCTGCGTCTGCCGACAGGTATCTTTTACGCTCAAGGTGTTCAAACAAACGTACTGTTCTTTACTCGTGGAATGACTGAAAAGAACAATACAAAGAATGTTTGGATCTTCGATATGCGTAACAATATGCGTTCATTTGGGAAACGTAATCCACTGAATCAAAATGATTTTGTTGAATTCTTGGAATGCTATAAACGTGACGATATGGAAAATCGTAAAGAAACATGGAGCGAAGAAACTCCAAATGGTCGTTGGCGTAAATATTCATTCGAGCAAATTGAAAATCGTGATAACGCAAGTTTAGATATTTCTTGGATGGAAGAGGAAAGTGACACACCTGATTATACGATAGCTGAAATGCTTGATTTGATGCAGAAGAAATCTGATAATATTGCGGAAGCCGTTGCAAAACTTCAAGAGTTACTTGGTGAGGTGGAAGAATGATAGACACAAAAGCCTTACGAGAAAAAATTATTGACCTGGCAATGCGCGGGAAACTTGTTCCGCAAGATCCTAATGACGAGCCGGCGAGTGAGCTTCTAAAACGTATTAAAGCGGAGAAGGAAGAACTCATCAAACAGAAGAAAATCAAGCGCGATAAGAATGAAACTGAAATTTTCCGTGGTGATGATGGTTTATATTATGAGAAGTTTGCAGATGGGACAAGAAGAGGAGTTCAATTACCTTTTGGTTTTCCTGACTGGTGGGATGTTCAACGCTTTAATTCCCTGATTTCTTTAGTAAGAGGGAGTTCTCCAAGACCTATTAAAAACTTTGTCACGACAGATGAAGTTGGTGTGAACTGGATAAAGATTGGTGATACTGAAAAAGATGGTAAGTATATCGAATCAACGGCAGAGAAAATCACTGTAGAAGGTTCTAAAAAATCTAGGGCTGTATTTGAAGGAGAGTTTTTACTTTCAAACTCAATGAGCTTCGGCCGCCCATATATCTTAAAAATTGACGGATTCATTCATGATGGTTGGTTTGCTCTTAGGCACTTTAATATTGCATATGATTCTGACTTTCTATATTTGCTCATATCATCTAAATTAGTGAACAGTCAATTTTTAATAAATGCTACTGGTTCAACAGTTAAAAATATCAGTAGTGATATCGTTAATGCTACTTTCATGCCTTTACCTCCAATTGAAGAACAAAAGCGCATTGTTAAAGTTGCAAATGAGCTTTTACAACTTGTTGACGGTATTGAAGAAGAGCAACAACAGTTACAAGAATTATCAGCAGAACTAAAGAAAAAAGTTCTCGATGTCGCCATGCAAGGCAAGCTTGTTCCTCAAGATCCTAACGATGAACCTGCATCAGTTTTACTTGGAAAAATCAGTAATGAAAAGCAGAAATTATACGAAGAAGGAAAACTCAAGAAGAAAGATTTAGAAGAAACCACCATCATAAAAGGTGATGATAACGCCTATTATGAGAAGTTTGTAGATGGGACAGTTAAAGAAATTAAAGTACCATATCAGGTTCCTGAAAATTGGCAATGGACACGTATAGATCAACTAGCACAGGCAAAAGGCGGAAAACGTGTTCCAAAAGGTATGAGTTTACAAGAAACCAAAACGCAATATCCTTATCTACGTGTAACAGACATGAAAAATGAAACAATACTAACTAAGAAATTACAATATGCTTCCGAAGAAGTTAGAGATAAGATTAAGAATTATATGATTAGTTCTGATGACGTCTATATAACGATTGCAGGGACTATAGGTGATGCGGGTATTGTACCAATAGAGCTTGATGGGGCATTATTAACAGAAAATGCATTAAAGCTTGTGCTTTTTTCAGAAGTGAATCAAAATTTCCTTGTAAAAATAATTAATTCTAATGTGGTTCAAAACCAATTTACTGCGTTATTTAAACAAGTGGCACAACCTAAACTATCAATTAAGAGTACAAATTCAACACTTGTTCCCTTGCCACCACTAAAAGAACAAGAACGTATTGTCCGTTGCTTTAATGAGGTCTCTCAAACTCTGGCTGAACTTGACTAATCATTTCTTCAATCCTTAACTGTTCTTTCAACGGCGGTACAATTATATTGAGCTGTAATAAAACATCTCTCGATATTCCGGGTATCATACTTTGATCTTTACTTTTCATTTCTTCAATTCGTGATTCAAGGTATTGTTGAGTGAATTTAGTATCCAACAAAAAAATGATTTATTAAAAGAGTAGGAAATGGCTTCAGATAACAAGTGTTTATTTAATATTCGTTTATTTTAATCAATCTTTTTTATAAAAACCTCCACACCCTAAAGAAGAAACCCACGCATTTTGATCAATCTTTGTTCAAAGTTCGTGGGTTTCTTCTATTATAAAATCAACGTTTGCAGTATGTTTCTGATCAAACTTTATTTTAAAGCTACAAAGAGAATACCCCAAAATATGAAAAAGTAGCCCTCCACCTGGCCAAAAAGGATAAGGTGAAGGGCTATTCTTTATACTTCTATCATTTCTTACTATCTTGTACGAATTTCAGTATTCATACATTACAGAGTGCTTGATTAATCGTATGCTTTTACATCTGTTAATGATGGAAGGGAAGCAATTGCTCCGTAATTTGTACATGTTACAGCACCTACTTTATTTGCAAATGAGATAAACTCTTTTAAATCTTTGAAGTTATGAAAAAGAGTTTGTTCACTTTTTGCAATTTGGTATAACATCGCTCCGACGAAAGCATCACCAGCACCAGTTGCATCTACTTGTTTAATGGAAACAGAAGGTACAATGATTTGAGAGTCTTGTGTTGCGAGAAGGGTGCCGTCTTTTCCGAGTGTAATAGCTACAACTTTAGCCCCGTAATGTAGTAATTTCAGGGCTGATTGTTGTAAATCAGTTTCTTTAGAAAGCATTGTGGCTTCTTCTTGGCTTACCTTTACGAAATGTGTGTGTTTTATAATGGATAGGCAATCTTGAGAAAATTGCTCTATATCTGTAATCAGTGCCTCTCGATAATTTGGATCAAAAGAAATAAAATGATTATTGTCTTTCGCAAATTGTAATAGTTGAAAGTATGTTTCCTTTAATGGACTTGATAATAAGGCAGTTGCCGAACCGAAATGTATTAGATCATTACGTTTTATTTTCGATAAATCAATTTTATTAAAAGTGTATTCACCATCAGCTCCGCGCATAAAAATAAAATCTCGTTCGCCATCTTTATCGATGGATACGAAAGCAAGCGTGGTTTGTTTATCTTTTATGAGCATTGAAGTATCAACATGTGCACGCTGTAAAGTTTGCTCTAGAAAATCACCGAATGGATCATTTCCTACTTGTCCCATAAATGTAGCGTGTCCACCTAATTTTGTAATAGCGGCGGCAACATTAGCTGGAGCCCCACCAGCTTTTTTTTCGAAATCTGCACCATCTACTAAAGAAACATTGGAATTTCGACAAACGAAATCAATTAATAATTCACCTATACAAAATACATTTCTCATACAATCCCTCTTTTAAGTTTATATTGTGTAATTGTAAAATGTAGTTTTGCATCTGAAAAGATTGCGATATGCTGTTTCATGTCTTTTCGCGGAAATACTCTAGACGTAAAGACAGTGGAACCATCATATAAGAAAATTTCTACGATGCTATTATCTACAAATATTCGCAGTTCTATCGTATCGCGAATATCAATTTTTTTACAACGTTCGTACCCATATTCTCCGCCGAATTGGTGATGGAAATTGCGGCGATCTATGGAAACAGTTCCTTTTTCGCGGTTAAATGTAATCGGTAAAGATTCCTCTTCATTATGGAAGAGGGAAAGGCCAAATTTGTTCGCATCATCTGTTTTAAGAGTGACAATTAATTCATATGAGTATTCATGGCCAAGAGTGGTTAATACGTTTAGCCCAGTAGGTATGTCACCTGAAATCTCTTTTTTGGTTGTTCTTAGCTTGGTTAGTTCTGAAACTGGTTTTTGTTTTAATATATTATTTTCTAACGCTAGTTCTCGCGGAAGTGTTAAACAATGAGCCCACATATAATCGTCAGAAGGATATGTTATTTCGCTTGAGCCCGCCCAAGCAAATAAAAGGCGGCGCCCAGACGGATCTTCTAAAGTTTGAGGGGCATAAAAGTCGAATCCTTTATCAACTTCGTAATACGCATCAATATGGAAATATAAATTTTCGATATCAAAATGTCCAATTGCATATACAACATTATATACATTTTGAAAACTTTCCTTGTCTCTTTCGATTCCTTGTGGCGAAAAGAGTAACACATCTTTTCCTGATAGTTGGAAGTAGTCAGGGCATTCCCACATAAATCCAAATTCTTTTAAATTTGTTTGAACCTCACCTTGGAAATGCCAACTGTATAGGTCTAGTGACTTATATAATAATAGAGTCCCCGTTTTATTTTCACGTTGTGCTCCGAGTAACATATAGTACGTATCGTTATTTTTCCATACTTTTGGGTCACGTACATGCTTCGTATATCCATCAGGGATCATATCAATAACAGGATTATTACTATATTTAGTCATCGTATATTGAGAATCCATCGTTACCATACATTGTTTAGCATCGCGAGAATCATCAGGTTTTTTTATATTTCCTGTATACAATAAGTGCAGGAGCCCATCTTTTATAATAGAACTACCGGAATATGCGCCATGCGATTCATAGCGTTCAGTCGGGATGATGGCGACTGGCATCCGCTCCCAGTTAATAAGGTCTTTTGATTTTACATGTCCCCAATGTTTCATCCCGTGTATCGGGCCAAATGGATACCACTGATAAAAAACGTGATATTCATCATTGTAGTATGATACACCGTTAGGGTCATTCATTAATCCATATGGTGGATGGATATGATAAATAGGTTTCCATGAATCTTGATTTGCAATTTCATTTAAAGAATATAATTCTTCTTTATTAGATTGCAGTATTGTTTTATATTTCGACATAGGTTTTCACCTCGTTGTTATTTACTTTCTTTATATAAAATGAATGTGGTAACAAAAGCAGTGATAACTGCAATAGCGAAGCCGATTACATAGTGAATCACATTCATCATGCCAAGAGGTGCAACAATTGTAAGCATTGGAATACCTGTTAAACCATATGCATTTGCTGCAACTTGCATCCAAACAACGTAAGCGCCTCCAATTGCGCCTCCAATAGCTGCTGCAATAAATGGTTTACCAAGTTTTAAATTGACACCAAAAATAGCTGGTTCTGTAATTCCTAAAAATGCTGAAGCTGCTGCTGGAATTGCAATTTCTTTCGTTTTTTTGTTTTTTGTTTTGAAATAAACTGCTAAAGTAGCCCCACCTTGAGCAACGTTCGCCATTGACCAAATAGGGAGTAAGAAATTGACACCGATATCTTTATTAGCGAGTAAGCCAGCTTCAATAGCATGGAAGCTATGATGTAAGCCAGTAAGAACGATTGTTGAATATAGCCCACCGAATATAAGGCCAGCTACTGGTCCTGCAAATTGATAAATAGTATTTAAAAGGTACGTAATACCGTCACCGATTTTATATCCAATTGGTCCGATAATAATAAGTGATAAAAAGCCAGTTATAATAATTGTTAAGAAAGGTGTAACTAATAAATCTAAAGAGTTCGGAACACGTTTTCGGAGTTCTTTTTCAATTGTACTCATAACATATACGCATAATAAAATAGGTAAAACAGTGCCTTGATAGCCAATCATATCAATATCCATACCAAGGAAATGTAAAACAGTTGGTTTTGCATTTGAAAGAGTCCAAGGATTCGTTAAGCTTGGGTGAGTTAATATGCCGCCAACAACTGCACCTAAGAAAATATTTCCGCCAAATTCTTTAGCAGCACTAACCCCGATTAAAATAGGTAAAATAATGAAAGCTGCACTTGAGAACATATCAAGCAATTGGATAAGTGAGTGATCGCCAGGAACTAATTTAAACGCTTTCAACATTCCGAGTAGCCCCATAAGTAAACCGCTTGCGACAATAGCTGGAATAATTGGAACGAAAATATTGGATAATGTCTTTGCAAGTCGAGCCAACGGATTCATTTTTTTCTTAGGAATATCGTTTGATACTGGGGAATCAAGTTCGGTCATTCCAATTAGTTTTGAAAATTCATCATATACTTTGTTTACTACACCAGTTCCAAAAATAATTTGATATTGATCAGACGTTGCAAAAGCACCTTTAACCCCATCGATGTTTTCGATTTCTGCTGCATTTATTCTTGTTTCATCTTTGAGTATAAGACGAAGGCGAGTAGCGCAATGTGTAGCGCGAATAATGTTTTCTTTTCCGCCGATGTTCTGTAAAACTTGCGTTGCGATTTGTTTCATATTCATAAAAATTCCTCCTTACTAATACACTTTCTATTTATGGAACCGGTTCCGTTATTGGTTAAAATAAAAAACAGGGGTGTGATGTGAAAATCCTGTTTTTAAAATGTGGAACCGGTTTTATTTTTATTATAGAGCGTCTTTAAATTTTGTCAACGCTTTCTTGGATTTTTAATGTATAGCGAGAATGTAATATTTTAGGGATTATTTTGTTTTCAACAAGCTGTGAAAGGGAAGTAGCAGCAAGCTTACCAGCATACTCATAGTCAAATGCGATTGTCGTTAAGCTAGGGTGTACCATTTCTGAAATATCATATCCACCGAATCCTGCTACAGAGATATGATTTGGAATAGAAAGGTGATTAGAATGAATTACTTTCATTGCTCCAAGGGCGATATTATCTGTAGCACATACGACAATAGTAGGGCGGTTGTAATCCAAAATATGCTGTACTTGTTTCATCGCATCTTCTATTTTGAAAGTTGTTTCGTAATAAGAAACGGTGCAAGTAGGATCTAAATTTTCAATCGCTTTTTGAAAACCATTTTTTCGATTTAAACCAACAGAAATATCATCTTTTTCTACTCCTAAATAGGCGATATGACGGTGGCCTTGTGATAATATGTATGCTCCTAGCTCATAAGCAGCGTCAAAATCATCATGAACGAGGCAATATTGATCCTCATATTCTTGACCAACAAATAAAATAGGGGTAGTAGAATTAGCGATAATGTGTTTATGCTCTTTTGTTAAACTTTTTGTTAATAAAATTATGCCAGCTACTTTTTGTTTTATAAAGTTTTCCATTGCTTGAATTTCCGTTTCGATTTTTTGATTCGCATTTGCAACAAGCATTTGATAGTTATTTTCTCGCAAAGTATTATCAATCCCGATAAGTGTTTTTGTTGTGGCGAAGGAATCTAATCGGGGGATAATGACACCAATTAAATTTGTTGTTTTTGCTTTTAAACTTTGTGCAAATGTATTGGGAGAGAAATTAGTCATTTCAATAATACTTTCAATTTTTTGTTTTGTTTTATCACTTACATATCCACCATTTAAGTAACGGGATACAGTACTTTTTGCAACACCTGCTAATTTAGCGATATCTGCAATTGTCTTAGCCATAGTATTCCACCTTTGTATTTAAAAAAATGTTAATTTTATTATATGAAGAATTGAAGGTTACGTAAACAAGACAAATAAATTAAAAATGAGCACGCTAAATACACCTAGTTAGGTATTATTTTTAAAGATTATGCAGCTTTCTTTCGTTTTGAAAATTAACTATACTCATAGACAACACTAAAACGGCCATCTTATGCTTCTTGTTACAACAAAAGTGTCACTTTACCTATAAGTTGGCCGTATTTTGAAGCATAAGTTGGCCAGAAAACACTTATTTTTGTAGATAATTATCAAATTATTCAAAGGAATTAGAAGCATAAATTGGCCGTAAGTTAATTATTAAACCATAAGCTGGCCGCAAATGGAGTAAAGGAAATAAAGACAATGATTGCTTTTAACCACTAATATAATGAGATGAATAAGAAACTGCATACGTAGGTGAAGAGGATGTTTCACAGAATGTTGATAAGTCGGGAATTATTGGTGAGGAGAACTTCTGATAATGTTACGTTATGTTAACTCTCTATGAATATCGTATACAACCAAAATTACAAAACATATCACTTCTTCTAAATGGTACAATTAGGAAAAAGGTGGAGGTTCAATGAATTTTCTCATGCAAGGTTTTGATGCTAAATGCAAGGTATTAGAAAGGAGTTCTAAATATTGAATATTCCTTTTTTAGGTCTAATTCTACAAATAATCTTTTTTCTATCAATGACGCTTTTCAGTTTTGTAAGAGTGTATTTTTTGGATAATTTTTCTGTCTATCCAGTAGCTCTAGTTGATTTATTTATAGGATTAACAAGTTTTATCTGTGGTTTATACGGAGTAATAAAGAAAATAAAACCATTTCTCTCTTTATTCGTTATAATCTCAGGTCTATTCATTTGTTTCTTTTTTATTTTTGTTTATCTTTTACCTGAAGCGGGAACTCCTCCCGCTATTCCTTGGTTGTATTCCTAAATAAAAGAAATTTTTTTAACTTCCAATAACGAATTTTACGTCAACTAGTACCTCTTTACGAGGGGCTAGTTGTTTTTTTTGTTGTATGCATATTAGAAGCATAAGTTGGCCGTTTTGGCCATCTTATGCTTCTTGTTACAAAAAGTAATGACAATACTAGATTTTCGAAATGAAAATAGGAGAAATTTAGTATACTCGTTATATTGAATTCCTCTTATTTTATTTTTTATTATGGAATAATTTCGTTTAGCTAATTAAAACTTAGCAGAGAAGAGAAGAGACGATAGAAAAACTACAAGAAATGACGAGTAAATTTAAAGTATAATAACATCAAATAAGTAAGGTGAAAATGATATCACCTTACTTATTTTTCTACTTAATAACTAGGGGAGCTATTGAAGGAATGAGAAAAAGAAATAAACTATGGAATTTATGGAAAACCATTACACTGTTAGTTTGTACCGTTGTAATTGTTTCTTTACTCGTAACAGACGTTTTAATAAGCCATAATGTTGAACAGGCGACAGAAGATAACCAAACAGAGAAGGCAAAAACGATTGCACGTATTGTGGCGAATGATTCTATTGTAATTGATGGGTTGACGGGGAAGGTAGATACCTCCTTGATTCAGGTGTATACAAATAAGCTATTAAAGAGTACAGATGTACAATTTATTGTAGTTATGGATATGAATGGAATACGAAAATCTCATCCAGACCCTCAAAAAATAGGGCATCATTTTCTTGGAGGCGATGAAGGACCTGTATTGAAGGGAAAGGAACACGTCTCGTTAGCAAAAGGAACTTTAGGGATTTCTATGCGAGTATTCGTACCTATTCTTGCTGACACAGGTGAACAACTTGGTGCGGTCGCTGTTGGCATTTCAGCTGATAATATAAAAGAGAGGGTGAAAGAAAGTAGACATATTATTTATATCGGTGTTGGTGTTGGAATATTAGTTGGAATTATAGGAGCGATATTGCTAGCTAGACATATAAAGAAAAGTTTATTTGGTCTTGAGCCGCATAGGATAGCGAAAATTCTTGAAGAAAGAAATACGATGCTGCAATCTGTAAAAGAAGGTATTATTGCTGTAGATAAAGAGGCAAAAGTAACGTTAATTAATAATGAAGCAAAACGAATATTAATGAAAGATGGAATTACAGAAGATTTTATCGGTAAAGATATTGAATTGTATACGCCGAATTCACGTATGAAAGAAGTGCTGCAAACAGGAGAGGTACAATTAAACGAAGAACTAAATTTTTTTGGGGTTACAATTGTTACTAATCGGGTTCCTTTATATGTAAAAGGAGAAATAGTTGGCGTGATTGCAACATTTCGTGATAAAACAGAGATTAGAAAATTGGCAGAGGAACTAACCGGTATCAGGTTATATGCGGAAGCATTACGGGCACAGTCCCATGAATTTATGAATAAAATGCATGTCGTATTAGGATTAACACATATGAAACAGTATGAAGAACTTCAAAAATATGTAAGTAGCATGGTATCAGAGCATCAATATGAAATTGGGGGGATTATGAAAAAAATTCAAAGCCCCGTATTTGCTGGATTTCTACTAGGTAAACTTAGTTATGCTAGAGAGAAAGATATACAGTTAATTATAAAAGAAGATTCTTACTTACCAGAAATATATGATGAACATATTATTCATGAACTGATTACCATTGTCGGAAATTTAATTAATAACGCATTAGACGCAGTGATGAATTGTGAGAAGAAGCAGGTTGAAGTTGGAATACAAGATGGGGATACATTAATCATTACAGTACAAGATACAGGGAAAGGTATACAAGAGGATGAAATTGATATGTTATTTATAAAAGGTTATTCCACAAAGGGTCATAATCGGGGGTATGGTTTGCATCTTGTAAAGGAAAGCATACAGCGAATAAATGGGGACATTCATGTTCATTCATCGTTAGGAACGGGAACGACAATAACGATTGAAATACCTAAAAGTAGGGATGAGAGATAAGATGATCAAAGTTTTGATTGTAGAAGATGACCCGATGGTCGCAATGTTAAATACGCATTATTTAGAGCAAGTGGGAGGGTTTGAACTTGTCCATGCAGTTAAATCAGTTAAAGAAGCGATAGAAGTATTAGAGAAATCACGAGTAGATTTAGTATTACTTGATATTTTTATGCCTGAAGAGACCGGGTTTGAGCTTTTAATGCATATTCGGCATCAAGAAAAAGAAATCGATATTATGATGATTTCAGCTGTACATGATATGGGGAGTATCAAAAAAGCATTACAATATGGCGTAGTAGATTATTTAATTAAACCATTTACATTTGAACGATTTAAAGAGGCATTAACTGTATATCGAGGAAAACTTACTTTTATGAAAGAACAACCAAAAATTAGTCAATCGGAATTAGATTCGCTAATTTTACAAAAAGAAAAAAGAGTGCCCTTTGACGATAAAGAGCTTCCAAAAGGATTAACGAAGCAAACGTTGCAATTAATTTGGCAGAAGATCGAGTCGCTGAATGGACGAGCGTTTACAACAAATGAAATGGCGCAATTAGTAGGAGTTTCAAGAGTTTCTATTCGAAAGTATGTAATGTTTTTGACTGAAATTGGAGTGTTAGAAAACGAAATGGTATATCAACATGTGGGAAGACCTGTGAGTAAATTAAGATGTGTTGACCAAAATAAAATAGATTTTTACGTTTAAGCGACTTATTATAAGTCGCTTATATTTTTTTAATTACAAAAGTAATTATAAAACTTACAAAAACTATTTTTACTATTGAAAGCATTTTAATATTATTGTTCAGATGAATTAAAGGAAGTAGAAATGCAAGTAAAAAAGAGAATAAAGGGGTCTGGAGCATACCGGATCATCTTGACGGAATAAAACACAAATTAAATCGAAAAGATGCTGCAGCATAAATTCTGCAAAAGTAGAATATTAAAATTTCATTCATCAAGTTATTAATATAATAAAAATATATCTGTTCACAAGGAGATGTTTAGTTTGTTGAATTATAAAAAAAACGCAGAAGTTTTAAAAGTATTAGCTCATCCAATACGAATTAAAATTTTGAAAGAATTAATTACAAGAGGCGCATGTAATGTAACTCAAATTGTAGATATTCTTGGTATCCCACAATCTACTGTTTCGCAGCATTTATCGAAGATGAAATCTCAAAAATTAATTATGAGTGATAGAAAAGGATTACAGATTTACTATAGTGCTCAAAATAAAACTATTAATTCCATTGTCGAAATGTTATTGGATTTGAAACTATTAATTGTAAATAAAAATTAGTAATCCTTCTGATTCTGATGCAAAGATTGAGGCCTATCCAAGGCAGAATAGCTTATCTGCAACTTTATGTGGGATAGGAAGGATTAAAAGAACTTTATATACATTAGAGTGGTTGCTTCACCTTTATCAAACGAATCCTTATTTAAATAAAAGAAACCCCGATTGTCTGCGGGGCTCCTAAGGGTAATCGTCAAGTAATGACGTACTCGACTAATTAACCATATCATGAATTTTTTGGTAAAAATACTGGTAAATGTGTCCAAATGGATATGGCATCATTTTGAACAAAAACGCTGCTTTAATCTCAAACAAAAGAGCAGTTAGCAAAAGCTAACTGCTTGGTTCTCCAAGGGGGAACAAGGAGAAAGTAACTTAATGGGTTGTCTGTATTATTGACGGAATATTTAGTTTTATTCAAGGGGGCTTATTTTTTTAATGTAATTTAGGGTTGGTTCCAGAAAAGTGACATACCGCAAAAATATAAAATTATTAAAAGGACCATTACTATGAAAGCAATTAAAGAAACTTTCTTCCATAGATTTTTCATCAGTAGATCTCCTTTATGAAGAATATTAACACTTTTCCAGAATCTGAATAAAATAATCCTTTTACGAAAAAAGGTCCTGTTGTCTCCAACAGAACCTTTCCTAAAATGGCAAAGAGTAACTCTTACCTTACTCTTCTGCTATATAATACACAAAACACGTATAAATGTGTAGAACAAGAAATTCCAATATAATTATTCGAATATATTGTTGAAATTATTCCTTCAGGATTTAATATAAGTAATTAAATTACAAATGTTGATTTACCGCGTTCTAGAAACTCATTTATATAAAGTTATATTCAATAAAGTGATATTGAGATAATAAAATATATTGTAAGTGGAAGTACTCTGAAGTGCAACAAACGTTGATATGACGGCATATTTTCCGAAAACCTTGTTTACATAAGTAATCTTATCGGTAGTTATAAAAACACAAAATTTTCTGTTTCAAAATCAAAAGTATTCTTATCTTATTGAGATATAATCAAAAATTTCTAAGATAGTTTTTTATCTGCATTACGTTGTGATTTTTATTTATTCGACTATCCTATTTTTTAGAAATTACAAGGTTTATATTATGGTATGAATAAAATAAATGGATATACAGAAAAAAACCTTCTATCTCAAAACGAAAAGTAATCTTAGTTTTTGAGACAGAAGGTGAAATTGAAATGTCAGCAAGACATATATTCCTTCCCTATTCGTTTAAAAGAACCGTTTATCTCTTTCTTAATAAACAATATGGCACTGAATAACAATCTTTTCATACAATCAGTTCACTTTCTAACTATTTTCGGTTCTGGTGCAAAAAATACNNGTTCGCAAGGACTTTAACCCAAGCATCGGGCGCATTCGTTTTTTAATGAAGCGGTGATCCTGCTCTACGATATTGTTGAGATATTTCACTTGTCTTAGTTGGATGCCTTCAGGCATCTGCTTTTTTTTAACTCTTGGATAGCGATGGGATAAGCTGGGTTCTTGTCTACAGTTATTACACGAGGCTTAGAAACGTGCGAAAAAGCCAAGGCTTTCTTAAACAAGCGCTTGGCTGCTTGTTTATCCCTTGATTCACTTAGATAAAAATCAATGGTATTCCCTTCTGAATCAACGGCACGATACAGATACGGCCATTGACCTTTGACTTTCACATAGGTTTCATCGACTCTCCAGGAATCATTTGTTGACTGAAGATTACGCCGTACTCGTTCATCTAATTCAGGTCCATATTGATGTACCCAACGCATGATGTTTGTATGAGCAATAGATAGTCCGCGTTCTTCCATCATTTCCACCAAATCACGAAAACTGAGGCTGTACCGTAGGTACCATCTCACGGTTAATAAAATAATATCAGGTTGATAATGTTTCCATTTGAATTCTACTGTTTTTTTCATACCGATACACGTCCTTTTTAGTTTAGTAGTATCAGTATGTCTAAGTTTACTAGATTTCTTGCACCAGAACCTAAATTAGTATATCTCCAATAGAGAAACATTAATTTAAGTTATAATATTTTTTGCATAAAAAGAAATGTTGTTTTTCATGTATACCTATTAAATGAATACTTTGTATTAAGTTTGGATTATGAGCGATTGGATCAGGGAAACGTATGTGGCCAGCAATGTCATCTTCGATTTTAGAAAGCATTTTTTCTAAATTCTTCGTTTCATTATCTAGCCCTTTAATTAACCTTTCAAATGAAATTTTACCTTCTATTCCTTTAGGTGGTACCAAAATAAAAGGTGCTTTCATTGGTTTGTTGTGTTTCTCTTTATATTCAGTATATATGTCCTTACTATGGGTTTTGTAAGGTGACTTTTTTCTTGCTGCAGCAATTGGTCTAGACAGTGGTAAATATAACTTATTTAATTGTCGAAATCGCCTAACCATTAAGTATAAATGATAATATGTTTCTCCAAAAGACCACTTATCCTTATAAGGCCGTTCCCATTCTTTGTTTTTGAAACACTGTATTTCATTGGCGAATTCTTCTCTTTGTTGATAAATTTTGTTAAAGTGATTAGTCATATAAATGCTCTGCATAATTCCCCCTGTGTATGTTAGTTAAAGTTTCTATAATTTGCGAATAGCACACTAACTTAATATTATAGTTAGTAAAGTTCTTTCCGCTTAACAAACACCAACTATAATTTTCGATAACCCCACGTACATAATGAAATAATTCACCATCAATTTCTGTTTCATCCTTAATAAAATAATTCCTTACTAAAGGTGAATTGATATTATTTTTAATATCGAATAAACTAATCCCTTTACATTTCACATAACTTTCTTTAAAAGTCCATGCATCTGTAAAAAAATTGATTTGTTCTCTTTGTGATAGAGTTAATACGTGTTTTAGTTCTTCTTGAGTAAAGAAGAATTGTGCTAACTCATGATTGCACCGCTTATATTCCTCAATATCAGCCCCTACGGCAGCATTATCACTGTAAGTACACATAACCCATTCATTACAATTTGAAATATTAAAGAAGCCTTTCGATAATAGAGGTTTCCCCCGCATATTATAGGTTATACTCAACGGATATTTCATTCTTTGTTTTGTGAACAGCACATACTGTATAAGTAAATCGCTGTACATAATATGAAGCTTTTTTTTAGGATGTGTAGTTTTTTTTAATCTCTGTATAGCTCGTTTAGTGAGAATTCTTCTTGATATAAGATTACTTTGGTTTTTATTTATCTTACAGAAGAAAATATCCATAATTAATCCTGAAAGTTCGATAATAAAATTGAGGCATTATGTCCACCAAACGCAAATGAATTATTTAAGAGCTTGCCACCATTATAATTGGATACCTCTTCTAGAAGAAGGTTAACGTCTATATCCTCTCCCACACTGTCTTTTGATACATTAATAGTGGGAATTAATTTTCCTTTTTTAATCATCATACAACATAATGCTGTTTCAATTGCTCCAGCAGCCCCTAAAGCATGTCCATGTAAAGATTTAGTCGAGGATACTAAAGGATTGTGATTAAATACTTCCTTTATAGCCTTTGATTCAGTTAAGTCGTTAAGTTTAGTAGATGTACCATGAGCGTTTATGTACTCTACCTCATCAGAACTACATTTAGCATCAATTAATGCATTTTCCATACATCTTGTAACACCATTGAGGTCAGGAGCCAATAATGAAGTAGCATCTGATGAACTTCCATAACCTTCTATTTCACAATAGATATGAACCCCACGCTCCTTTGCATGATTAAGCTCTTCAAGAATAAGAAAGGCCGCCCCTTCACTCATTACAAATCCAGATCTATCTTTTGAAAAAGGGACACTAGCTTTATCTAAGGATTTAGAGTTCGTCAAGGTTCTTAACTTTCTAAAAGCTTCTATAACTTGTGGAATAACACATGCTTCTGCTCCACCTGCTAATATTATTTTTTTGCTACCATTTTGAATTTTTTTAAATGCTTCTCCTATCGCTACTGTTCCTGAAGCACAGGCAATTGAATAAGCAAGAGATTCACCTTTTATACCTAAATCAATACTAATATTTGCTGTTATCATATTAATTAGATTTCTAGGTATCACAAGCATTGTCATTTGATCTACACCTTTTACAGCTGCAGTTCCAAACTCATCTGCGAGGGCACGAATGCCCCCAACAGAACTTCCAACAAACACAGAAACATTTTCATTATTTTCATCATTAATTAATAAATCTGCATCTTTAACGGCTTCTCTTGATGCAATTACGGCCATTTGAGTACAACGATCCATATACCGCTTATCCTTTGTCGTAAGTGGTTCATTAAAAATGTCATCTACTTCCCCAACAAATTTTGTATTTTCATATTTGGAAGGAATAATACCACTTTCAAGGTTAACAATACTTTCCCAGGAACTTTCTCTGGTAATACCATTTGGTGAAACAATACCTATTCCTGTTACCACGACTCTATTCATAAACTCGTCTACCTCCATTGTCATTTCAAATGCATTTCATTTTTGACCTTATTCTTATTAAGAAGAAGGTAAATACGGCAATTATCATTCCATTACTTGCAAATATAATGTTTAGATTATCAGTAACTCTAACAAAGTTGACAAAGTCAAACATAATTTGATCCAAAAATACTCTTACACCTATTCTTGATAGAAGGTATGATCCAATAATAGTTAGGACCGCAATAGGAAAGCTAAAGGCAAAATGCATTCTCATTAGTTCTTTTAATGAATAACCTTCTAATTTTAATGTCTTAATTGATTTGATACTATTTTGATAACTGAACTCAAGAAGTGAGTAAAGTAATGCAACTTGTAGAACTATAGCAAGCCCTAAAATAAGTGTGATCTGTTTGTTTATAACATCTAAGATATTTTTTCCGGAAGTTATTATCTCGTTCCTAGTCAATGTAGCTTCTATCCCGCTATCGTTAGCGTTATCATATGGGTTTGATAGAGCTACTGCAGGTACTGAATATGTTTCATGGTTGAACATTTCTCCGTTATCGGAAACTAAATATATATTACTCACTGTAGTAACATTGTTGACTTTATTAATTTTAAATGAGTAATCTTTTTGATTAGTTACATCTTTTAGTAGTAACTTATCTCCTACTTTTTTTCCATATTTATCAGAGAATGCTTGAGTAATTATTACATCTCCATCTGCCAGCTTGAGATTATAATTGTAATACTTAGAATCAGAACCGATTACATAAACACTTTGTGCAATACCATCTTCATCATGTAAGTTATATAGTTTAAACTCTTCACCCTTGATATCATGTTGATTAGGTGGATTTAAAAACAAAATTTCTTCAAAAATATTCTCTGATGCTAAGTCATCGACATACTTAGTTACAGAGTCTTTCAATAAAAACGAAAAATTAATCAGTAAACCTACAAAGAAAATCAGTACTATAAACAAAGCCATTTCCTTTTTATTTCTATTTATCCGCTTTAACCGATAGCGGTAAGTAAAAGGAATGAATTTCATGATTTTGCTACTTCTTTTTCTTATAGATTTAACTTTATTTTTCTTCTTTTTAAATTTTATATAAAACTGATAAACTAAAACAAAGTTAATCACTAAAACAATAGCTAACGAAAAAACTAAACATTCTGTCAATAAAATGTAATCAATTTTAAGAATTGGATAATTATATATTTGGCTATTCATTTGCATAATCGTCTCAATCAAAAATATACCGATTGTACCACCGATTAACCATGCAATTAAAAGTGTTAAGCTCGTTTCAGTTATATAATGTTTAAAAAGAATCCATTTATTAAAGCCTAACTTATTAAATGTTGCTAGGTTATTTGATTCTTTCTTGGATACTTCAAAATGGTAAACACTTAAAAGAACCCCAACTATTAGATATAGTAAGCATGTTAAAAGCAACGCAAGATCCCTTGGTGCTTTTGCATCACCTATTACTTGTTGTATCCTCGTGTTATTTTGAGAATCATTTATATAAGTTGGTTTAACGATTTTTGAAACCTCTTGAACATCTAGATTGCTAGTATAAGCATAATATGAAGAGAACTCATTACCGAATAGTCTTTGAAACGTTTCTTCATTTACAAATGCTATACCAAAAACTTCAGAATTAGCTTGCAACACTAGATTACTATTTTTGGTTGTAATATAATCAGGTGATATTGCAGTTCCAACTATTTTTAATTTTTCTCCATTAAAGGTCAATTCATCATTGAGCGCTAATTTATTTGCTTTTAAATAGTTATTGTCAATTAGAATCTCTTTATCGTTTTGAATATCACGACCGCTGGTCACTTGATATTTATTAATTTTTTTTCTTGACTGGAATATTCGAACTGTACTGCCGCCTTCCCTCACTTCCCCATTTTTAATTTGTTCGAAGGAAATATCCTTAAATTTCTCGTCAATATCGTCATTAGTTATAAATATACCGTCCTCTACGTTATATTCGCTGTTGAATTTTTCAACTGATTGGAGAACGCTACTTGTACCAACAAAAAAACTTATAAAGATACCAGTTGTAGCAAAAACAACAAGAAATATAACTAGAAACTTTAATTTATAAGTGTTTAATCTTCTCATTATGCGTTTTCTGAATTTTCTCTTTACATTTTGATCTACCATTCTAAATTCTCCGCTAACTCAATATCTTCATTTACCATATCATTAACCTTTTTCCCATCATGAATAGTAATAACACGATTGGAGATTTTCGTTATTTGTTCATTATGGGTTATAAGAACAATCGTAGTTTGATGACTTTGTTGCAGCTTTTGTAATACTGTTAGAACCTCCTTAGATGAATTCCCATCAAGTGCTCCCGTAGGTTCATCACAAAACAGTATTTTAGCTCTTTTCACTAAAGCTCTTAATATCGCAGCTTTTTGCTGTTGACCTCCGGAACATTGATTAGGAAATAAATTAATTGCTTTACGAATATCCCAATCATCGATAAGGTTTTCAATTTCCTCAGTAACACCATGTTCTAAATAGATATTCTCATGCAAGGTTAGATCATCAATTAAGTTATATTCTTGAAAAATAAAAGCAATATCATTTTTTCTAAAAACATTTACTTCTTTTTTAGAGAGATTACCTATATTTCTTTTGTTTACTTGAATTTCGCCTGAAGTAACACTCTCTAGTCCCGATAAACATTTGAGAAGTGTAGTTTTACCCGACCCAGATTTCCCAATAATTGTACAAAATTCACCCTTAGTTATACCTAAATCAATTCCTCTTAACACTTTTAATTCATTTTGCTTATTTGCATTAAAAACCTTGATAACGTTAGTAGCTTTAATCATTTGTACCTCCATATTTGTGTTTAATTGTAATAAAATACGAATAATATGTATCATCTGCTGGTGCAATTTCACTTACTTCAAATCCAGATGAATCTAGTAAAGTAAGGAAAAGATTCCACTGCTCCGCTTGAGCAAAATCAATAAGCATATTATTTAATACAACTTCAGCTTGGAGAATACTATTACAGATATCAAATTTATAGCGAGATATAAGATTCCAATCCTTATTATGCTTTGCCATTAGCTCTTGATAAATCTCAAAATTAGGATAATACTGACAAATCACAATAGAACCGTCCCTATGCAAAATTTCTTTTAGTCGCTTGAAGAGCTTTTCTTTTTCGTCTTGAGTAAGATAAAATAACATGTAGCTCATATTGATCATGTCAAATTTACATTCAAATGAAAGGTCTATAATGTCCTCGTTATGTATAACAACATTCGATTTATCTTTATATTTAGTTTGTAATTTTTCAAACACCTTTTTTTGTCTTTCTACACCAACAATTTGTTTATCATCAGAGCTCAAATGAACATCAATATAATTACCATTTCCACATCCAATATCAAGAATTGACTTAAATTGTTTTTGAGAAATAAAAGTTGCATAGTTTTCTTTTGTGTAAATATTAAACGCTAATTCTCCAAGATCTGTGTAAAAATCCTCTGAAAAGCTAGGAGATATTTGTTTAAAAAAATCCAATTTATTAATCTCTTGTAAATAGGTAAGGACCTCTTTAATATATACAAACTCTAATTTCCCCATTATTTTTCCTAATGTTGTATTATGTTCTGTATTAATTACACGCTCAATGAACTTGTAATCACTTTGTATTTTTTTTACAATCTTACTATAATTTTTGTCTTCAAATTCAACTAAGCTATTTCTGTCCTTTACTGCCAAAAGGTATTCTTGATTTAATGTGTATACATTCTCTTTTTGTGAAATCATCCCCAATTGGATACCTAAATCCATAAAGGAATAAAATATATTATGATGCATATTTCCTTTTGTCATTTCTTGAACATTATCAAAATTTTCATACATCTTCCTTAATACAATAAATCTTATATAATTTTTAACTTTTGAAAATAAAAGTAATTGGAATAAAGGAGTATCTCTTATCCCTACAATCTTAGATAATCGAACTAAAATGTTTATACGAATGGACTTCTCTGGTAACTTATAACGTTTGTTTGGAGAATATGATTGATACTTGCTCATTAACAAACTGTATTGCATTTAATAACCCCCTCTTCTTTTAAAATTAAGTGATAGGAAGCAGAAAGCTCCCTATCTATATAAATTTCCACGTAATTTATAAAGGTATTAACACGGACTCATTGTACGTAGATAAACTTTGAATGTTTTCTTTAATTACTTTTAAAGTCATATCCAGGTCTTCTCTTGAATGAGCAGCTGAAATAAAGAATCTTATTCTAGCTTCACTTTCTTTTACTGCAGGATAAATTATTGGCATCGCATTTATTCCATTTTTAAATAATATTTCCGAGAATTTAAGAGCTTCATCCGAGTTTCCAATGATTAAAGGTACTACTGGAGTGTCGTAGCTTTCACCTACATCAACGCCTAGTTTCTTTAATTCATTTAAGAAATACGTATGGTTTTCTTTTAAACTTACAAATAGACTTTCTTCATTTTCACAGATTGTTAATGACGCTAACGCTGCGGCTGCATTAGCTGGTGTCATTCCAACACTGAAAATAAATCCAGGTGAATTGAATCTTAAATATTTAATAAAGGATTTGCTACCAGCAATATATCCCCCACAACTATTAAGGGATTTACTTAATGTTCCCATTAGAATATCTACTGATTTAGGGTTAACATCATAATAACTTGTAACACCTCTACCATTCTTACCAATAGTACCGATTGAATGCGCTTCATCCACCATGAGAATAGCATTATACTTTTCTTTTATTCTGATTAGTTCTGGCAGTTTACAAATATCTCCATCCATGCTGTAAACACCTTCTACCACGATTAAAACCCTGCGGAATTTCGATCTTAGCTTTTTCAGCTCATCTTCTAGATGATCCATATCATTATGTTTAAACGGTTTCCGCTTCGCATTAGAAAGAATTGCACCTTGAATAATACTATTATGAGCCAATGCATCATGTAGAATTAAATCTTCTTGATTGACAATATTCCCTATAGTATTAACGTTAGTACTGTGTCCTCCCACCTGAATTAGAGCATCTTCTACATCTAAGAATTCAGCAATTTTTCTTTCAAGCTTTTGATGGATTTCAATTTCTCCGCTAAGTAACCTACTACCAGAAACACTCGTTCCATAACGATTTATCGCTTCAATGACGGCCTGGTTAATTATATTTGAACCATTAATACCGAGGTAATTGTAAGTGGAATAATTTATCTTCTCTTCCCCATCTATAATAATTCTATTTGATGCTATTCCATGGTTTTTTCTGAAATAAGGAATGTATTCTCTGCTTTTAAGATATTTATGAAACTCTTTAACTTCATTGAAATCATCCAGTAATGAAGCTGTCTCTTGATTCATTTCCATCCCTATTTCTTTATATATTAAACATAAAATATTATTTACAGTTGTATCCTCTTGTTGAAAAACTTCTTCCAAGTCGACTTCTTTCATCTCAGGAAAGTCTTGTACTACTAATCTATGAAAATCCATAATCATCATTGAGTCCAGGCCAAGGTTATTAACTAACGAATCAGTTACAGCAATATCACTTTGATCATAACCTGTTATTTCAGCCAAATGGCTAATGATTTTATCGTATACTTTATTCATGGTAAACCTCCATTATTCTTTTATGTTATAGCGAAATGATTTATTAAGAAGTTAGCAGCATTTACTGGACCATCAATATTTTCTAAAAGTTCCTGCATTTCTTTTGCCTTTTTATGCATCTCTTTATTTGTTAGAGAGAAGTCTATCAATTCACCAATTTTCTGAGTCGTAATATCTTTTCGTTTAAGTTCTAATGCATTACCAAAAAGAACACATTCATTTATATTGGCTTTTTGTTCTGCTTGCAGTCCAAGCCCAAGGAATGGTTTACCAGATAAACAAGCCGTTTGAACTGTACCTTCTCCACCATGAATAATAGATAAATCTATTATATTTCCCAATTTATGAGCGGGAAGTAAGTCACAAAGAATAATATTCTTGCTACTAGAAAAAATATTGCCACTAGACGCAAGTATTTTCTTCATTGGACATATAACTGTCACCGGAAGTTTCTTTAAAATATGTAAGAATTTCATGATAATTCCTTTACTTCCAGAGCTTCCCATCGCAAAATAAATAACAGGTTGATTTGAGGGAAGACTATATAGAAATGATGGTATGGGCATATCCAGTTTTGCATAAACCGGGCCAATATATTTATAGTTAGCAGGAAGATCGTCCACACCACTAATTTCAGGAATGGTTGTAATTAAATTATAATCAGCATCCAGTGCATCTATGGTGTATTTTGGAAGTTCTACTCCTTCTTCTTTTGCCAATTTAGAAAAAGACTTTGGTTTATAAGTAATACCTAAAGCAACCTTTTTATAGAGATTCATGGTGACTTTTTTAGGTAAGAAAGGCTTATTAATTATGGGAGGTAATTCTAGGTGTCCTTTTAATAAAAAAGTTCTGGTGTATGCTAATGGTTTAATATATACAAGTGGTGTTTGACAAGCTCTCGCTGAAATAAACATACTTAATGTAGTTCCAATAACGACAACCGCTGGACAGTAAGTATTTATAATTCTTTTCTCATTCTCAATTCGTTTTTTGAGATGTTCGTATGTAAAGGGATGTTTTATACCCTTCATCTGATCGACTTTCATGAGTTGAGTGATATCGTCTTCACTTAAGACTGGTTCAAGGTGGATAAATTCAAAGTTAGCTTTTTCAATAAGATAAGCATATTTTCTAGAGTAGCCTATAAATATGCAATGAAAATATTCAGAACATTTCTTTGCTACTTCTATTGATCTGGTAGTTTCGGCCAAGTTAAAAGTTTCTGGTGCAAAAATAATGTTTTTTTTAATTATTCTCACCCTCCTCAATCGTTTTTATATTATATACATATAAATAATTATATATAACACGAAGTTTAAATACAAGTTTTTACTTTTGTTACATTTATTACTAAAAAAAATCGTTAGTACGTTTTTTCAGTCACATAGATACCATAGCTTTAATTCTTACTTTTGACTTCATTTGTTTGTATCCTTCTAATATTTTAATACTAGGTATCAATATCTGCCAATGAATTAAAATAAAAATAATGGTAATTAAATGACCGCTGGAGATCCTGACAAACATCCATTAACTTAAGGATTTAGACTATTCTCTTATGTTAATAAGAAAGGGTGACGTGCTTTTTATGAATCAAACACAAGATTTGTCTTTATTTGCCTAAGAGTTATATTAATATATGTCTCCTACTACACTTCTACAAGCTAAAATTGGCGGATTATCTAAGATTTCATAAAAGCAAAACTAGCGCTGATAATAGCAGCCATAATGCCTAAAAGGCCACCTAGAACTATCTTTTATTTGAAAAATTGCTTCACAATAAGCCTTTTAAATTATTCCTCCTAGCATTCGTTTAACAAACAGATAGATAGATAGATAGATAACGAACAATGTGTAGTTGATAATAAATTCATGTTGTTTATAATGGAATTATATCGCTTTTTCCATAAAATTCAATTTACATTTAAGGTCTAAATGTAAGATAAAAAACAAAAGTATGAAATCTGTTGTCTATAATGACAATAACGAACGGGGAGGTATAAGATGTTGAAAAAAGCGGATCTGCGGATTATTCGAACAAAGAAATTTATATATGATGCTTTTATCAAACTGATAGCGGAAAAGGGATACGATGCTATTACCATTCAAGATATTGCAGATGAGGCACTCATCAATCGGGCAACATTTTACTCACATTACAGGGATAAACAAGATTTGTTAACAAAGCTTAGCGAGAGTGCACTAGAAGAGTTGACAAGTAAGATGGTCCTATATGCCCATGTGCAGGGACATCAAATAGATTTTTCGAAACTCGAGGAAGTTTTACAATCGATATTTGAATGTATGGTAAAACATGCAGACTTTTATAAAACCATGTTTGGGCCTCATGGCATTCATGATTTTAACCTACAAATGCAGCAGACTATTATGGATAATCTTGAACGAAATTACATTGAGCTTAAAATTGGAGAACATGACTCAGATATTCCAAAGGATATGGTATTACGTTTCTTCACTTCCTGTGTTGTTGGGATGGCAATTTGGTGGCTTCAAAATGACATGAAATATTCACCAAAATATACTGCACAACAGTTAGTGAAGCTTATGACTAAAGGACCCTTTTGTGCAGTAGGTTTTACTTTTTTTAATGAGCGCTAGAAAGAGCAACTGTGCCGGGAAGTGCAAAGTTTTTTTCTAATAAATGTATTAAAAAGAAACACGAAGTTTTTTTTAATTCTGTGTTTCTACAATTTTCCGCTGCTTGATTGCTCAATAAAGAGAACTTTACAAAGAAAGGAATAAAGTATCCTGGTTCTGGTGCAAAAAATACTCGATAGAAACATAGAGTGTCACTTTCCTTTAAATTGCTAGCTTATGAAGCTAGTCCAAACAATTTATGAATAAATTCTTTTTGATTTTGGACAGACTTTTCCCTTTGGAGAGTCTGTCCTTTTTTCATCATGTGCATGGCCTCTATCCCCGCAATAATTCGTTTAGCAGTTCGCAAGGACTTTAACCCCAGCATCGGGCGAATTCGTTTTTTAATGAAGCGGTGATCCTGCTCTACGATATTGTTGAGATATTTCCCTTGTCTTAGTTGGATGCCTTCAGGCATCTGCTTTTTTTTAACTCTTGAATAGCGATGGGATAAGCTGGGTTCTTACCTACAGTTATTACACGAGGCTTAGAAACGTGCGAAAAAGCCAAGGCTTTCTTAAAAAAGCGCTTGGCTGCTTGTTTATCCTTTGATTCACTTAGATAAAAATCCCTTCTGAATCAACGGCACGATACAGATACAGCCATTGACCTTTGACTTTCACATAGGTTTCATCGACTCTCCAGGAATCATTGGTTGACTGAAGATTACGCCGTACTCGTTCATCTAATTCAGGTCCATATTGATGTACCCAACGCATGATGGTTGTATGAGCAATAGATAGTCCGCGTTCTTCCATCATTTCCACCAAATCACGAAAACTGAGGCTGTACCGTAGGTACCATCTCACGGTTAATAAAATAATATTAGGCTGATAATGTTGCCATTTGAATTCTACTGGTTTTTTCATACCGATACACGTCCTTTTTAGTTTGGTATTATCAGTATGTCTAAGTTTACTAGATTTCTTGCACCAGAACCAGATCTGGTTTTATGGTCTATTAAAAACTCTTAAGTCGATGGATATGGAGGTCAGCCCAGATACGTGTAAATCCAGAATCTTTTCAAGATGGAACAGAAAAAAAAGCAGTCTTTAAGAATATTTTTAGGTTTACATAGTTATCAATAATAAGTATTATGTAAATTTGATTAATACCTAAATACCTTTAAAAAATAAATATTCTAGTAACTGATGTTTAATGTGGAAATGGTAACTCGCAAAATAAATGTCGAATTTAACGGAAAATTGTATATTTTTGTTGTTTTATTTTTATTTTCATGCTAGACTTATAATTACAAAGAAAGAGTATACAAAAACCCTTAGCGATATAATTATCTGAATTTTTAGTTTTATTTGTTGGTTTGCTTTACATCATTGACATGTGTGTATGTATTTTTTCCTCCACTCTTTCTTTGCTGTGCCCTTTAGAAAAAAACAACTTGTCTTTGTTCAAGTTGTTTTTTTTCTGTAAAGATTTCATTTATTGTTTATGATAGTTGAGGTAGTAATTCAAAAAAGTATCTATCAGGAACATAGTTTTTAAAGCGGGGTTTTGGAAAGCATTTTTATGAAAAATTGGCAGGAATCATTTAAAAATTAAAATAACCCCTCTTTTCTGTGTACCTCGACACATTTAATTTGTATAATACAAAAACTAAGAAAATTAAAAAAATAAATACATATGCATGTTTACATAAATAGGGGTGAGAGAATATGTACAAACTGACCGAGATTATTGACGTAAAAGAAATACAAACTATGGCAGAACACTTTTATCTTTTAACACAGATTTCACATCAGCTGCTTGATTGCAACGGAGGAATCATATTTCATTACGGCACACCATCCTCTGATATACATTTACATACAAAAATTCATGTCCCTATTATATTCAATGAAAATACGATTGGTGATTTTGTGATTTTGTCACCTAAAGATAGTATTGAGTCTTGCACTATATACTTTAAATCCCTTGCAACGATTATAACGAATAAAGGAATGAATACATTACAGCAAGTGCAGAAAGATCAATCTATCCCTGCTGAAAAATTATATACGATTTTACACAACATGCCCGTTATGGTTGATGCTTGTGATGAAGAAGGGAATATTGTCATATGGAACCGAGAGTGTGAACTTGTAACAGGTTATAGTGCTGCTGAAATTATTAACAATCCTTGCGCGTTAGAGCTACTTTATCCAGATGAAACGTATCGGAACCAGTTACTTCATGGATTTTCTGAACTCGGTAAAAACTTTCGTGATTGGGAAATGACACTTACTTGTAAAAACGGTGATGAAAAAACAATCCTGTGGTCAAACCTTTCAGAAGAGTTCCCTGTTCCTGGATACAGTCACTGGGCAGTTGGTATTGATATTACGCATCGGAAACAGGTAGAAGAAAAACTTATAGAAAAATCTTCAGAGTTAGAATTAATTTTTAAAGCACTCCCAGACTTATGTTTTTTAACAAGACTTGACGGAGTAATCGTTGATTATAAAGCCGGCTGTCCATCAAGATTTTATGTACCTGTCGAACAATTTATGTATAAAAAATTTCAGGATGTGTTACCTTTAGATGTTGCCCTGCAGCTACAAGAAGCAATTGCAAGGGTACAGCAGAATAATTCCATAGAAATTGTAGAATACTCCTTGCTCATGCATAATAGTATTTACTTTTTTGAAGCACGATGTTTACCGCTATTAACAGATAAAGTGATGGTTATGGTTCGCGATATTACAGAGCGGAAAAAGACAGAGGAATTATTAAATAAATCAGATAAATTAGCTACTGTCGGTCAACTCGCTGCAGGGGTTGCACATGAAGTGCGAAACCCACTCACTGTTATTAAAGGATTTATACAATTATTAGAGATACAAATGAAAAATGAATCAAAATATTTTCAACTCATACTTTCTGAAATTGAGCACATTGAATCTATTATTCATGAATTTTTATCGATTGCTAAGCCTGAGGTATGTTCTTTTGAACAAGAGAGCATCGATGTAATTTTAAAAAAAGTTGTATCATTAATTAACACAAAGGCAATTATGACAAATATTCATGTCACATTCCAAACGGATCCTGACGTTGTATATATTGATTGTTGTAAAAAACAATTAAAACAAGTGTTTATCAATGTTTTACAAAATTCGATTGAAGCAATGCCACATGGGGGAGACATAATCATTACCACTAAGAAAGTAAGTAACAATGAGGTGGAAATTTGTATTTCAGATGAGGGAATTGGTATTCCAGAAGAAAGAATTGCAAAACTTGCTGAACCTTTTTATAGTACGAAAGAAAAAGGAACAGGTCTCGGTTTAATGATTAGTTACAAAATTATTGAAAGTCATCAGGGAAGAATTTGTATAACAAGTAAAGTTGGAGTAGGAACCTCGGTGTACATTTATTTACCGCTTTTGCAAAATGTTTAAATACTGACTTAAATGAAATTATGGCATGTTATTTTGGGATTACATGTGTACAAGCGGCCTCGTGAGTATACCCAAAAATTTTTCCAACAAAAAAATCCCCGTAAAGCATATACACTTTACGGGGAGAGTCTGTTTTCTATTTTATTATATACGTACAGCCGTACCACTTACAGCAACCATTAACATACCATCACGAACAACTTCGTAGTCTACGTCAACACCAACGATGGCATTAGCACCTTTTTGTCTTGCAAGTTCTTTCATTTCATCCATTGCAATATCACGTGCTTCTTTTAATTTACTTTCATAAGCACCAGCACGACCACCGACAACATCACGAACTGAAGCGAATAAATCGCGAACAATATTTGCACCCATAATAGCTTCACCATTTACAATATCAATATATTCACTAATTTCTTTCCCTTGAATTCCCTGCGTCGTTGTTACAATCATGATTGACACTCTCCTATAACTTATAATTTTTAATTGGCGTTTCTTATGTCTTTATTATGACATGGAAAAAATAGCTAAACTATCTAATAACCTTACAGGAATATGACATTTTTGTAAGGAAGATTTACTCATTTTCTATTCGGATTTCTGTAAAACATGACCATTTTCTGACCAATCTTGTCGGGATAGATATACTAATTCCGTAATTGTTGGCTTTCTATCAAGCTCTAGCAATAGAAAGTCTTGCTGATTGCAAGACTCATCTCCTCATTCCATCCAATTGTGTATCGACTATCCTCTGAAACAAGTAAACTTGTATGATCAATTTTGACAACACATTTTACTAACCTCTGTTTTACTTCCGATTGTAATTTCTTGTTTGCTTCTTCTAAAGAATGTGCTGGAATAATCGCTGATTGTAAGTCTGTTACCTTGCCATCATACATCAAAGGAAAATCAATTTCATATCGATGTATCATGATTTCCCCACTTCCTTTCCAATAGTACGCTTACAACTCATCCTTACATGCTTTTTATTTTCGTATATTTTTACAATTACACTATGTTTCTTCACAATCCTCGCTAACCCTGCCAAAATAACCTTTAAAAAATCATTCTCAAACCCTTTTTTTCGAAATTTCATTTAAGCTACTTAAAATCCCGAATAACAAACATAATCTAATTCGATACCAAACATATTAACGGTTCATTAGAAATCGATTACAAATAAATCTGAAATGTGATTTTCTCTGGAATGGAAACTTTTTGTGCTGAAAATTATATAAATATTGTTATCCAACACACCAAATTGGTAGCCCTGGTAAAAAGGGGCTAAATTTTTATCACTACTCATATCTCCCCCAAAAAAATAGCCTTATGATTTAGAATAATAGGACTAATTATGATGCAATTTGTAGGATTTTTATACTTTTTGTCGAATACATGTAAAAAGGAGGGAATATGGCATGCTGTTCACAGGATTCTTCATTAATCTATCTATTTTTTCTTTCCTAGCTAGTTCAGCTATTTTTATTCAAGTATTTATACGGAAAATGGATAATAAATTTATCCATTTATTTTTGGGGACATATGCAGGGATCATAGCTGCTATTTTGATGATTTTTAATTTTAAGCACATGGGATTGTTTTATGACTTGCGAGCCGTTCCTCTTATTATTTCGTTTATTTATTTTGGTCGTAGAGCTGGTTGGATTACGTTAATGTTTATTTTATTTATGCGTATTTTCTACCTTGGTGGTGATTGGGGACCAGCTTTGATAGCTGCTTTAGGAATTGCTACTATATATACTATATTCAAAACATATCTCAAAAATACCCATCCCTTTAAAAGCGTCTTTCTTTATCTAGCTGTTTATCTAGCCATAATTCATGGGGTATTTGGATTCTTTTTTCCTTCTATCTCACTTATACTTCTTGACATCCAAGGTACATTATTTATATCTTGCGGACTCTTAATTGGTGTTTTTCTTATGGAATCCTATCAAAAATTATATTACTTAACACAAGACCTAGCTAAAGCGAATGAAACTTTACTAGAATCAAAGCGAGAATTAAGGGATACCGTACATGAACTACAAGGAGGTATTGTTAAATTTAAAAAAGTAAATGGGAATTTTATTCATACTCTGTGTGATGGACAATTATTTTATCAACAAGGATTTCACTCTGAACAAGTTGTAGGGAAGCTTTTACCTACTATCGATTCTTCCATTATTCCATCCCATTTAGTTCCTCGATTACTAAAGTATTATCAACAGGCATGGGATGGTGAAGAAGTAACTTTCGAACTACCATGGCCAAATGATGAGACTATGATACTTTTCTCTCTTAGGCCAGTTAAAAGAGAGGGAACAGTGGTTGAGGTGGTTGGTTCTACTGTTGATATAACGAAAAGAATAAATGCGGAAAATGAACTAAAGGTAACGAAAGAACGACTGGAATCGTTTATTAATCATAACGTAGATGCTATCACTATATTTGATTTAGATGGACATATGTTGCAAGCGAATAAAGCTTATGAGAAGATATTTGGTTGGTCAGAAAAAGAATCAGTAGGAAAAAAATTACCTTGCGTACCTGATTTTTTAATGAATGAAACTTTAGAGTTAATCAAAAATATTAGTAATACCAATATACAAGATCTTGATATTACTAGGTTAGAAACAGTTAGACAACGAAAAGATAAAACTCTAATTGATGTAAACGTGACGGTTTCACCAATTCTAGATTTAAGGGGCAATATAATTGCTTTATCAGGAATTTGTAGAGACATTTCTGAAAGGAAACAAGCAGAAAGAGAACGCCGTCAATTACATCAACAATTAAGAGACAGTGAAATGAAATACCGTGCGCTCATCGAACAAGCAACTGACGCAGTATATGTAATAGAGCTAAATGAGGATCAACTTCCGGCTCGATTTATTGAGGTAAATCCTGTTGCGTGTAAAAGATTTGGATATAGTAGAGAAGAGCTTCTTTCGATGCCATTTCCTAGTAACGTTCCGCCAGATTCTCCGATAATCAAAAGAGTGATAGAAAAATTTAGAGAAGGACAGACTTCTTTCACTTTGCAAGATGAATTTGTTTTTCCGACAGGAAGAACAATAACAACTGAATTTGGTGTCCGTGTTTTTAACTTGAATGGCAAAAATGTTTTCTTAAGTATCTCTCGAGATATCACAGAACGGCTAAAAACAGAGGAATTATTACGAAAATCAGAGAAACTTGCTGTAGTAGGTCAATTATCCACTGCAATTGCTCATGAAATTAAAAATCCTTTAACAGCAATGAAAGGATTCATGCAGTTATTAAAATCAATGGAAAATAAGAACACTGAGCATTATATAGATATAGTGTTAGCAGAGGTTGAACGTATAGATAGTATTACTAATGAATTTATGACATTAGCAAAACCTGAGGCATTAGAAATTAAAACTAATGACCTGAATGTATTAATGAAGCAAATTGTAATGTTACTTGAACCTCAGGCGATAATGAATTGCATACAAATTACAACTAAGTTTACATCTGATACTTCATTTATACTTTGTGAAGAAAATCAATTGAAGCAAGCTTTTATAAATATCTTAAAAAATGCGATTGAGGCAACACCAATGGGAGGGGAAATCTTAATTCAAATCGAATATGTGCCTGATCAAAACCAGGTAAACATTCGATTTACTGATTATGGGTGTGGAATTGAACAGGAACGTATACCTTACCTAGGAGAACCATTTTATAGTCTCAAAGAAAATGGTATCGGTTTAGGATTAATGATCTGTTATAAAATTATTGAGAAGCACCAAGGAAAGATACTTATTGAAAGTGAAGTAGGAAAAGGAACAACAGTTAATATAAATCTTCCTATATCTACTCTCGAAAAAGAAAACTCTTATTCATCTTCTTAGATACATCCTAGAATCATGAAGTACAATTATATAATTTATTAAATTTTCCCCTTTAGATTTAATTATCTAAAGGGTTATCTGTTTATATTAAGAAAATCTCATATTGTACCCTCGCCATTTAGCAGTTTTACGAACTGTTTGAAGTAGGGACTTCTTGGGAGGTATAAAATTTCTAATAATCTTAAATATAGAAATTTCCCTATTTCCACAAGTAGATATTTCCATATATCCCTACTTTCGTTATCATAAACAGCGAAGATATTCCTGTGTCTTCAACTAATAGTTAGCAAAAACAAGTGAATCCGTAGGAGTAAAACAAATTTAAAAACCAACAAAGCAATAATACAACTCTATCAAAATTACAATAAAAGGAGCTAGTCTGTGAATAAATATTATATGAGTGCTATCTTAAGTATTGTACTTTCTGTTGTATTATTTACATTTAATTACTATCAGACTAAAAGAGGAGGAGTAATATTCGCTTTTAGTATAGGAGCGAGTGTTATATTTCTAGCTGATGGTGTATTGAATGAAGGTCAACACAAAAAACACAATTGATTTTGAAGTAAATCGAAGATGAATCACCTTAATAAGATGATTCATCTTTTTTATAAAAACTTAAGGAATCCAAAATTAAAACCCACACATTTTGATCAAACTTTTTTCAAAATGTGTGGGTTTCCTCTATTTATAAATCAATATTTGTAGCAATACTTTGATCAAGCTATAATTCAAACCAACATAACCATTCTTTTTATCTCATTCGTTGACGAACAAATACGAATCCACCTAAAGCCACCAACAACATTCCTACAATATATGAAATCATCTCCATTGATGTTCCACCTGTGTTAGGAAGCCATACTGATGTCTTAGTATTTTCTTTAGTTGGTGGAATTTTTGAATCTGTGCTCGGGTCTTTTGGATCTGTGCTTGGATTTTTTGGATCTACGCTCGGATCTTTCGGATCTACGCTCGGATCTTTTGGATCTACGTTCGGATCTTTTGGATTTTCCTTTATCTTTGTATTCGTAATATCATAACCTTTTACTTCCGATTTATATCCATCCACTGGTTGTTCTTTTACTTCATACTTATATACCTTACCTTCGGCATCATATGCCGCTAAATCTGTAAACGCATATTTCCATTCGCTTGCTGCGCTTACTTCTTTTGTCGCAACTACTTGGTCATTTTGTAGTAGGTCGACCTTGATCATTGCCGGACGATCTTTCGCATTGTCGTCCTTCCATGTCTTCGTTCCTTCTACCGTTGTTTGACCTACTTTTGTATTCGTAATGTCATAACCTTTTACTTCCGATTTATATCCATCCACTGGTTGTTCTTTTACTTCATACTTATATACCTTACCTTCGGCATCATATGCCGCTAAGTCTTTAAATCCATATTTCCAACCTGTTGCTGCACTTACTTCTTGCGTCGCAACTACTTGGCCATTTTGTAGTAGGTCGACCTTGATCATTGCCGGACGATCTTTCGCATTGTCGTCCTTCCATGTCTTCGTTCCTTCTACTGTTGTTTGGCCAACCTTTGTATTTGTAATGTCATAACCGTGAACTTCCGATTTATA
>NZ_NULR01000016.1 GCF_002577405.1 Bacillus cereus
CGACAAAGCTTTAGCAAACTTGTATGCCCTATCCCAGCAAACGAATTAAAATATTCTTCATAGCTTAATTTATTTTGATACTCTTTAGACAAAAAATTATATGCAATAGGAAATGGTATACGCGCCTGACCAATGGAACCACAACTCCTTTCTCCCATATTTTCAGCTTCACGCAAAATACTAAAATAGTTAAGAAGGGTATCTTCGGGGGTCCTAGTCAATTCTGTAGGCACTTGGATTTCTTTTTGGGTTTTATTATAATAAGGAGCGAAAAATTCCCAATTGCTAAATCTTAAATTTAAAGCTTTCAAGCAAGATGGACGAAAATATTTTTGATGATAAGAAGTTATGTCCTGTTGATTATGTTTTAGCATTTTTATCACCCTAGTTTCAGTTTATGGGTGATTGAAGGGTTTGTGAAGAACTGTATCTCCTTCTGATAAAATAAAAACATTTCATAAAAGACAGTGGTAGCTGAATCAATAACAGACATGGTTCCTCTCAAACTACTCTGCCTCTTTAAGTAAATTCCTTCACAATCAATATTGCTTCACAAACAATAAAAGACGAGTTTTATTAGTTATTATATAACCGATTTAGTGAACTCCAATATAAAAAAAGAGAGCCTTAATTAAAAGCCTCTCATTCCTCGGATACTCCGATTCCTCCACCTTTAAATTTATTTCCTATCTATCTTGTATTGGTACTCTGCAAACGGAACAGCCCATTTAGCAGTATGCTCTTTATGAATCCACCTTGTACAATAATTCTTGGTAGTTGAATTATTGATATGAAAGTGTATAAAGTACAGAATCCCCTCTTCTTTTTTTGCTTTCTTTTACCTGTTAGAGGGTCAATACCAATATCTACAATATAAAAATACTTTCCTGTTTTCTTGTCTTTTTTGACGCTTCCTTTCATCGTTAAGAGCCTCCTCGGAGTCCTTAACTGTGCTGTATATGATAATTCTATTATAGTGGATAATCTTAGTTTTACGAACCATAGTATTACACACTATGCGTATATAAGTAATGTCTATCTAATCTCATAGTATATTAAACTTTCTATAACCTTTTGCAATTTATCAATATCATTGAAACAAAAATTCTCAAACCAAAATAAAAGACTGCTATAAATAGCAGCCTCTTTTTCTTATCAAATTATCGTTGATAAGAAACCTTTTTAAATCCCTGTTATTTATTGGTATCTTATGTTAATGAATTCCCTTGTTTTCAATAAACACTAAACTATCATTATTTCGAAAACCTAGGACGGAAGAAGTATATACTCTTCCCACTATTTTTTATATTAAATATGCTACGCTTAATATGTATAATAAGCAGTTATTTAATTGTAGAAATAAATTTTAACTACTCTTTTCAATTAAGAAATTAACAGTTTATTATATATAAATTTTTCACAGTCATCAATATCATCAGCTAAGATATTAATCTCACCAAATAATACTCTAATCTCTTCTATACATGCTTGACTGGCTACTCCGCCTTCACCTAACTCTCTATAAAGACGGTTATACGAATTACTTATTTTATTAGTTATTAAACTATATTTTTCTATAAAATCATTAACACTTAGCATATTCTCTTGCACAAACTGTGAAAATTCATGCTCTCTTCCACGTTCAACATTTCCTAAATTTATATTTCGATTCATTTCTGCAAGAATATCGCTAATACTATTAATAATCCCCTCATATTCCTGCAATTTTTCTTTTTTACTATTAAGCGTAATTGTTATTTTTTGTGTCTCTAAAATATCTGTTACTGTAAACTGAATCTGGGATAATGAGGTCTCTAGTTCTGATTGTTTTTTTTGTAGTTCTACCACATCTTTCTTGATTTCCTTTTTAACAACTTCCTCTAATTGCTCAAGCATATTTCTCTTCCACTTCGTGAGGAATAAAATTAGTTCACATAGCAGACCTAGTAATATAGAAATAAAAGCAAACCAACAGAAGATAATAAAGGTATTACTTTCATTCAAATTATTCCAACTTATACTTACGACATTTGTTGAAGTTATTTCAGTCACAATTCCAGATGCAACTGCACCAACAACACCACTTAGCAATATAGTAACACCTATAAAAAACCAATATTTATTAAGTAACTTCCGCATCTTGACTATATTCATCTCTACTCCTTCCTCTCATTAAAAGTAGGTATTAATAAGGTTAAAAATTTTTACTGATATATTTAATTATAGAAAATGGTTGAGGGTATTTAATTTCCAACTCTGCGTTTGTTATTACTACACATCACTGATAGCGCTTACTTGTTATATACTAAGAACACATAATTCATTAACCAATGGTTCTTTTGAATTCAGGAACAACTTGTAGTACTTGATACTTATGTATAAATATAATTGAAATCCCAAACTCATTTTGGAGTTTTGCACGAATAAACTCTGATTCTTTAGGAAACACATCTGCAACAATACACGCAATTTTTTTCTTATTTACATCCGTTAACTTACTTACATTTTCCACAACTTTTTTGATTTCAGAACTATTTATCTGTACATTTTTAACCTGAGTATAAATTTTTTGTTCCTCATCTTCAGCAATCACATCAATTTTCAAGTGGTCATACTCAGTGTTTGCCTTGTCTGCTTCATATCCCATAGCCTTGAAATACTGACAAACAGCAACCTCGCTTAATTGACCTTTTGTAATCTGTTGACGATTAATTACACTGTTTAAAGATTTCGAAATCTTCTCAAAATCTTTCTTCTTAATTGGTTGTTCATCAGGGTCGTGAAAAACACTATCTGAATACTCTCCAATTTCCGTACCTTGGTATACAGTTACTAAGAAATCTTCTCTCGGTTCTATCATAAATACTATCGCATCCTCAATTTCCTCTAGCAATCCCTGTATTCCTTTTTCCCCTATTTCTGTAAAAAGGATTAGGATTGCCTCAACTGCTTGTTGAATGTGCAAACTAATTCTACCAATTAAATCCCCGCTATGATAGATTAAATAACACTCGCTAGTCTCCGTTCTTAGATTTCTTCTGAATGTAAAGCTACGCATCATTACCATTCCTCCCAAATACTTACTTAAGAACTATATGTTTCACCATTATAATATATATAGTTGACATTAAACTACTAAAGAGACTGTATACAATGAAAACAGTTATATCCTTCCTAATAAAATCAAAAATTTATTAGTTATTTTTATAAGAACAATTAAAAAGGTAATATATTTCTATCACTGTAAAAAGCTTTTAATGAATCAAACTGTAAGGGTGTTAAGTGTTTCATCTGTTGAGTGGTTTTAAAGCAATCTTCCCAAGTCAACCAACATATATGTTTCATTATTTTCACTAAAATTTCATGACATTCATTATCTCCAAACCGTTCTGTAAGTGTGGGTAAATCCATAGCAAGAGCCTTTGGGTCATTTTGATATTGCTTCATTTTAAAATAGTAGAGCCTACTTCCTGGGAACTTCCTGTAGCGTTCGGGGGTAACTAATATAAAATAAAAATTTTCTACATTATAATTCACTGCTTCTAATCCTACTTCAATACATCTAGCTATTTGGTTTCTTTCTGTTACATACGTTGTTTGATAGGATATATCAGAAGTATATTTGCACTCGAAGAAAATCTTCTTATCCGTGTTGACCTCTAACAAAGCATCAAAGTTAGTTTTTCCTTCTACCCTTTTCTCAGAATTACATTGTTCCCTTAGGTATTTAACTGGATTAGAAAGAGCCTGACCTCTTAATCTATCCTGCATATTCTTCGAAGGTGAAATTGCTTGCTCTAACCTTAGATTTGTATTATGTATGTTCCATGACTCGCTTGGAAAGCATTTTGTTAGAATATCGTTCCATCCATCATTTTTACTCTTGTGAATGGCTGCAAATGTATACAGTGTGATAATTGTTTCATCTTTATCAGCTTGGAGGATACGCTTCTGACTTTTCACATTACCTTCTTGCCTATTAACAGAATATTCATATACCCTTCGAAGAGATTCTTCTACTCTACGAATCCTCTTTTCTTTGTCGCCAACAAACAGAGACTTCAGATATTCTCTATCAAATATTAAAGTCATCCACTCTCCTCCCCCTTTTGATTACATGATTTATTAAACTTTTTATTTTAAAATGTACACTAGCTCTTTACATCTTGAATATTTTTTCCCTATGCCATTTCATGTATTCCCTCCCTATTCCTTTATACAGTAAATAGTTATATTTGTAGTTCTACCAATAAAATAGAATGGTCTGACAAACCATTTAAACGCTCTTGATGTGAAAAATATGATTCAAGTATGTTTTCTTTTAAAGCTGGCGCAACAAAGACATGGTCAATTCGGAAACCATTTCCCTTCGTGCTGTACCATGAGTAACCAGAAAAAGAGCCATGTGTATATCTCCAAGTATCAATCCAACCTAAATCAACTAATTTTTGCATATATTGTGGTCCGACAAAAGGAGCGCCTTGTGTATCTTCTTCTAGTCCTGTATTATAGTCCCCCATTATAACAGTTCTAGAATTGCCCTGTTCTTTTGCAAAGACATTTACTTCCTGCCAAAATTCCAGCTTCTCTTGTACATCATTGTTGTTGGCTGGAATATGTACTCCAACAATGTGCAAATCATATTGGACGATTCTAATTTCTAACCAACGCTTGCTGTTTCTATCTTTCCTGAAAAAGGATGGAACTACTTCAAAGGGATACTGTGAAGCGAACAGTAGACTATTTTGCTTAATAACGCCATTACTAGAAATCATATATTCATACCCATTTTCTCTTAGTAACCGCTTAATCTCTTCCCCCTTTTCTCCTTCCCAGTATTCTGTTAACAAGAGTACATCTGGTGAATGTTTACTTAGTTGCTCTACAATCCTTGGGATGCGCTTCACTGAACCACCTTGTCTTATATTCCAAGTTAATAATTTCAAACCAACACTCCTTTCATCAATTACGTTAATTGTTAATAAATTTAAGATGAATGGGTAGTCTAACGTATATCAAAATACACTATTCATGCCATCCTATCCATGTTTTTTGTTCATTCTGTAATTACCCTTCGGGGTTAAGCGAACTTTTCCTACATTAATATTTTATCAAATTCTGTCTCCTTTAATATCCCTAACTCCCTTTATTTTAAGATGTTAAACAAAGTTGATTACCACCAAGGTTCGGAACATTATCTCGAACCTTGGTGGTAATCAAGAAGCATGGCTGTTAACAGAAGATGGTCTTTATGAGGTCTTGATGCAATCACGAAAGCCTATTGAAAAATATTCAAAAAGGAAGTTAAGCGTTCTAATGCTCTTAAAGTCTATTAATTTACTAAACAAGTGATTACATTATGTGTCACTTGTTTAGAGATGTGTTTTTAATAGAACAAATACCTAATAAAATCAACATTTTATTCACTAACAAGCATTTTGCATTCATTATGTTTATAGGTGTTCTATTCGTAAAATTATCTCGTATTGAAATGATTACACTCCCCCACGGTTTGGAAGACGGAGGGTCAAAAACAATATATTTCACAAAGCATTTGTACTAAAAACAAAAAAGATTACATACTAAGTAAGACGCTACGTTTGATTAACTATTATATTGGTAATAATGATTATTACGATTTAATCTTTGATAGGAATGAATAATTATGTCTAAAAGAAATTATAAAAAGTGGACTGATGAAGAAGTTTTGTTTCTTAGAAAAAATGCCGATATGTTTACTGTTAAAATGTTAGGAGAGAAGTTAGGAAGAGCAAAAACTAGCATTCAAAATAAGCTAACATCTCTTAACATAAAAAAAACCTTTAATACACACAACATATTCATATAACAGAGACTTCTTTCAAAACATTGATTGCGAGGAGAAGGCTTACTGGCTAGGTTTTGTAGCAGCTGATGGATGTATACTAGGTGGGGGTAGAACAGGAAAACGACTCAAAATATCACTTCACAAAGATGAAAAAAACATCTAGAGAGGTTTGTCAAAAGCCTAAATGGAGATATGGAGATTAAAGAATATAGGTATAAGATTAAGGACGGCTATTATGAATATGTTGAGGTTAGTGTCGGTTCTAATAAGCTTTGTTATGATTTAGAAAAATTAAACATAACAAAGGCTAAATCTCGAACTCTTAGAATGAGTGACATACCAAAAGATTTAATAAGACATTATCTCAGAGGTTATATTGATGGTGATGGTCATTATTACCTTAGTAAGGATACTAAGAAATCCTACATCGAGATATACATTGGCTCAAAACACATGTTAGATTTCTTTAAGAATTACCTGAGTAATCATGGAATTACTAATTATATCTTTCATTATAAAAAAAGAACATCTATAAAATCAGTATCCATGATATTAATTCAAAATTAAAGCTTCTAGAACTCCTTTATGAAGATACTACAATTTATCTAGAAAGAAAAAAAGAAAAAGCTTTGAAGATTTATTACAGCATAGGTGGTCACAATCTGTAAGCATAAACCAATAACCCCCAAATTATAATGTTGTATAAATATTAGCAATTCTATTTTTTGCGTAAGAGAACAAAAAAATAAATCGTTATCACACAACGATGGTCCATTCAGGCTAGCATAGTATTCATTAATGAAAAATCTTGAGGATGTAAACTATCCTCAAGATTTAAATTTAATAGAGTGCCTCATTAGAGGAACAGTTTCTCAAGTAAGCTATAATTCAATGTAAATTTACAAAATATTCCCTAAAAATTTTCTTATTCTTATAAAATCTAATAAGACTTTAGATTTTACCAATTCTCCATATCCGCAAAAGGATTATAGTTAATAATATTCTCTAGTATTTGATTAATATATTTATCTATTTCTTCCTTTGTATTGCAACGATGATATACAAGAGCATAGTCACTTGCAGTTGGGTTCTTCTTAGAGGGGGGTAAAAACCACTTTATCTTTCTTAAACTATTGTTTGTTAGTTCTGTATGACGAGAAGCTAGTTTTTCAAATACATCTTGGTATGTTTTAAATGCATATTGAACTAAAGTAATTTTTTCTTTGTTTTTTATTGTTAAATAATCTTCTAAAGAATACGAACCTTGAGCAACAAGGAAAGGAATTTTATAAATATCCCATTCGTAGTTAATTTCTACTAGCAATTTTCTTGTGACATCATTACTATCCTTAAATGCCTTAAATGTTTGAAGATTGAGCATCAGCCTTTCAATAAACTCATTATATTTTTCAAAAAAATCGTGTTGTGATAGATTTCGTATATCATCAGCCAACTCTTCTTTGTTATCTTCTATAAATCTATAAGCAATCTCTGCTTTTGCTTCAACAAATATACTTCGAGCAAATGTTTTTTTCTCTATAACACGTTCTTCCAACTCTTTTTCTAATTCTAATTCCTGTTTTCTTCTTAATTTCATCAGAATTCTCGATAAACTTGCTTCCATCTGTTTTTCAATATCATTATATAGTAAAACACCATATCTAAATTCTTCATTCATTCTAACCCTAATCTCATTAATATGACCAGAATGTTGGATAGGATGATGATAAATATATTCTGTATAGACTTCCTTTCTCTTTATTATTTTCCTGTCCCAAGAACTAGTGAATTCAAAATCAATAGTTAACTCCATAGCCTCTAAATCTAAAAAATAACAAAGATTTGTTTCATTAAAAATTACCTTTTCTAAGTCTTTTCTCAGACGAGCATCTGTTATACCTTGTGCTGTTGAGTATCTCATATATTTAGTCTTATCTAAAACCCAGAAGTCTTGAATTCCTGCGGATTCATATAAGTTATGCCTCTTTTGCCAATCCGCAGATGAAAGGGGACTATGTTGGAACTCAAACGCCCAGCGCAAACCTTCTAATTCTTGTTCAGTATGTACTATAAAAACATCTGCTATCTGACCTGTCTCTGGAATATAGACTTCATACTCAATCTCAGCAGTTGGATATTTTAGTTTAAGCCAGTTAAATAGAATTTCTTTTCCTTTTATATGTGAATTTGTTTCTGGTTCTGAATGACTTACTACACATTCAGAATCATGATGTGCGAAATGTGCGCTCATTATCTTTCCTTTTTTAAAGATGACATTTGTTTGGCAATTTGGACAGTATAATTTCTTAGCTTTGGCCAATTTTCTAGTAGCAACTTCTTCACAGTTTGAAGCATACAAAGTATTATTATCTGCTGTAATACATCTTAACATATTAATTATTCCTTTCTTTTTAGCTAAATTTAAATAAAGGATACATCACTGAGTAAAAGTATTTAGTTACTTCTAGGCGTTTTAGTGTTCTTCCTCCTCACTATCCCTTTTTAATCCAAAACTTTTTAAAAGGCTCTGTTTGCAAGAGTACCCCAGATTCTCTAATAGGAGAGTCTTTAATTCACCGTAAAAGAGTTATTGAGATATCCTTACAAATCCAATCGTTGGATACTTTATATTTTATTATATAGCCCATACTATGAAAGACGAGTTTTATTAGTTTGATTAATTCAATGTTATAAATCTTTACACCTTGTCCAATCATCGGTTTTATTTTACAAAAAAAGAGCCTCAATTAAGAGACTTCTTCAAACTGTTATTTAGTGCTATAGACTTTTAGCTTATACAAATCGAATAACTGCTCCATCCGCTCCATATATACATTCTGCATGTGCAACTTCTTAACTCCTAGGTCATATCCTGCAATGATATCCTCAAGTTCTTGCTCTGTGTAGAAATATCTAATCAATTCTTCCTCCTCTGCAGTAGCAAACCCAATCTTCTGCTTCTTATATTCATTAAGCTTCTTTTTATGGTGTTTTTCTACTTTTTTCATAATATGTGCTTTACGCTTAAACTCATATTCTGCTTCATTTTCATTAATGAATAGGTCTTTATCATTCACATAGGCTTCTAATGCATCGACACAATACATTTCAAGATATCGATGTACCGCTTTACTTGTTTCCTGCAATATCACGGCATATTCTTTCCAGTAATATTTGATACCTAGATTATTACCATTTTCGTCCTTAACTTCTGCCAGTGTCTTTTTCCACTCACATTTGAAGGCCCTTACCTTCCTAGCGTTACCATGTGCAGTTAGATTGAATTCAACAACATCATGTTTCTTCATCAAATCCCGTCTAGTCTTTTGAATCTTATCCATTATTTCAGAACTTATATTAATCTTTCCTGTTTTATTGTAACCCTTCCAATTCTCATAAAATAGGATGATACCGCATTTCTTCATATGCTCTAAGGTCTTAGCCAATTGCCCATATATCCCCAGACAGTGCTGTGTAAACTCATCTAATAGTTTCGTTTGGTCTTCTTCAATAATGCCACTTTCAATCGCCATATCAATGTGCTTCTGATATTCCTTATCATTGTGCCTAGAACGCAATAGGTTATATTCAAGCCTAGTGATGAGACCAAATTCAACTGCCCATTTTCCTAGGCTCATACTTGCTTGTTCAGTCATATCATTTTCTAAATGCGCAGCTACGATTACATCCATTGGAATACGATGCTCAATCTGTTCTCTACCGCTTCTAACACGTCCATCCTTCTTCATAGCTTTAACTTCACGTTTTCCACTGCATATGATTTTACGTTTTGAGCCTCTACCTTCAACTATGATGAATTCCCAATCTTGCTCAACTTTTTTCATTATTGAATCAAATGAACGTTTATTTAGATTTCCATTCTCCTGGAATGATTGCTTTTGAATCTCTGTTCCATACTCCTCAACCAACTCTGCTAATGTAAATACTTGTTCCACTATACATCTTCCTTTTCAATAGAGGTGGTGCATAAGATACACCACATTTAATTCACTCCTTTCTTGGTTTGATTAGATTTTTGCTAATATCACTTAAAATCGTGCAACTTTTGTCGTAATATTTTTTTACTAACCCTATATATATTACATCAAAAGATGCACAATATTTTTCATAGCCTTAAAAGCCTTAATACTATTAGTGAATGTGACTATTGCAGTGTTCATTTTTTGTTATTTAATGAGTTATATAAGTAGTGCCTTCCGTTAGGAAGGTGCTACTGCCTAGGAGACCTACTAATGTAGGTCGGGGTGGCAACCCCATATCTTCTAATCCCCTGTATCATATCACACTCAATTCTTACTGTACCAACTACTCAGTAAAACGCTTACAACCTACAGTATCAATGGATTGAGCATAATCGACCAATTGTTACATTTTCATTACAAATTTTTCAGACTAATCTATTGATAAAAACTCCCATTGTAACTATACCTATCTTCCACAAGCAAAATAGAAATTCCAAGACGCAAACTGAGTAAGTATATACGCTTCGAGATTCATACTATAAACGCTTGCGAATGGGATGTTTATGTTGAACAAAAAGCATCAAATATTCGCCTCGTATCGGAATTATTTGCATCGTATTGGTGTGGATGTAAGTGCTAGTCCCCCATTACCTAACAAGACTACTATTAAATGTGTAAAATAGCCCCCCCTTCTCCGTTCAAACCTTATATGACACACCCATCCTCTCATGACTACTTATAACGCCCTCAATTGCGCTGATGCGTACACAACAACGCCTAGCAAAAATTACAATTACAGTTGTTACAATGTGTTCCTATCCGTAAAATAATGATATACACGGGAAGGAGTTATAGTATGCCAACTTTTCAATATGGAACTACAGCTATTGAGTATGACATCGAATATGCCGACGATAAAAAAGACATATCTATTATTATTGAATGGATGGAAAGCACTCGACTCATAGTCCCTACAGGTATTACCGACGAACAAATTGAGGAGATTGTGCGAAAGAAAGCACCTACTATCTTCCAGAAGCTAAAAGAAGTGAATGAGATAACTGAACGGCCTTTTCCAAAGGAATTTGTCAGCGGTGAAAAATTCGCTTATTTAGGACGAAGCTATCGATTAAAAGTATATAAAGAAGAAGGACTACAGAAAGTGCAGTTAAAATTTGTAAGAGGGAAATTCATCGCAACCGTTCCAGTTGGGATAGACGAGGCTGAAAAGAGGCAACAATTGCTGGAGTTGTTCAAAACTTGGTATCTTGAACACGGTAAAGCGAAGGTACGGTCACGTTTAAAGCTGTATTGTGCTAAGATGGGTGTTACACCTAATGATGTGCAACTAAAGGAGCAAAGAATGCGTTGGGGTACTTGCACACTTGAGGGCAATATCTATTTAAATTGGCGAATTATCATGTCACCAATGTCTATTATAGATTACGTACTCGTACATGAGTTAGCACATTTAAGGTACATGAATCACAGTAATGATTACTGGAACTTTGTACATTCTATTCTACCCAACTATGAACAACGTAAAGAGTGGTTACGTGTAAACGGACCTACTTTAACATTGGAATAGAAAAGCCATCCACTCAGGATGGCTCTACTTTTACTCCACAGTAACTGCCTCATTATGAACTTCTACATCATACTTCTTGTTCATTAGATATTTCATCTTTAAGTATGTTAATGCTTCATACACTTTTTCAAAATCTGTAATCCCTTCTGAATTTAGCGTTAAATGCGCTGGCGTTGTATAACTTTTCTTTCCATTGTAACTCATGAGGATAAAGACAGCTGGTCGCAAGTTTTCTCCGTTTCGCTCCCAGTCTACATCTCCATAGCACACATGGTACTTTACTGTACCATTTGGATTATGATTTGCTTCAATAATAACTTCTTCCTTAATGGTATGTACCTTATACTCATTGCCCACAGATAACTCCCCCTTATTTAAGAAAAAGAGGCATCTATGCTTTAGATACCTCCCTTTACCTGTCTATAATAATATTCTGCACTATCCTAGTCATTTCCTGTAATGTACTGCTGCTAGGTCAATCAGTTGCTGTGTTAAGTTTTCCATCTTTTCTTTTGGACAAGGACTTACACGCAGCTGCTTCTTAATCTTCTTCCGCATCTCACGTTTTACATCTTCTTTATTTGTCCATTCCACAACTGCTTCCTGCTGAATAATGTCCGTGACAAGGTGCGTTAGTGCTTTTAAATCCTCTATATCGTCGAATGAAGATATTTCTTTCTCTAGTATCTGATAAAATAGATATTGCTTATTAGTAAAGCCTTCTTCTTCATCCCTTTTCAGCAGGTTACCTTATCCCATGCAAAATCTACATCTATTCACTCTTATATGCTTCTTATTAGTCGATTTGCCCTAGTTTCCATTTTGGTAATGTTTAGACTATCCAATGATTATAATTTCATTTTACCAATTTAAGGTTAAGTTCCTCTTCTAGTTCTGTTGGAATCTTTATATTCTTGTAGCTTTTTCGATTCAGCACATCATAAATGGTTGTTTTGTTTCTTTTGTATAATTCACTAATTTCTGTTACAGACATTTTTTCATTAACAAATTTGTTAACTATATCAAGCACTTCCTCCTTGCTAAATCTCTTGTGTCTCTCTTCCTTACTAGCATCTCTCTCGTATATCAGTGTCTGAGCCTGCTTTATTAGCGTCTCAGACACTCTTATGTTTAAGTAGCTTTTTCGATTCAATATGTTAGAAATCATTCCCCTACTTATTCCGAGTTCTTTAGCTACTTTCCTAGTAGACATTCCTTTTACTACTGAATCAAAAACCCAGATTACTTGTTCTTCCTTTAATGAACCTTTGTTATATCGAAGAATTTCTTGTGCTTGTTTTTCTAGTCCTTTGTCTATTTTTACATATGAATATATTTCTCTCTTGATAATATCTTTTATAACAGAGGGATTCGTATTATACTTAGTCAATTTTGCTACTTGCCTACTTGATTTAAACTTTACATAATCTTTAAACACTTCTTCTACTAATGGTAAAAATTTCAGTTTATCTATCCCATCTAGAATATCACTTACTTGTTTTATTAGCGATTCATCAATGTTAACAAATTTATAAGATTTTCTCTTTAATATTCGATGGATAGCTGTCACAGAAGTATCATATTTTATGGAAATAGGATTCATATTCTTTTTTTCTATATACATGTTAAAAATATCCTCAATCTCTTGAGGAGAAAAATTGAATGTAGCTTTCTCTATATCAAATTTATAATAATCTTCCTCTAGCTTTTCAAGTTGTTTTTTATAATGTTTTTTCTTTTCTAACGATAACCGACTTAGTAAGTAGTCAACATGTAATAAAGTGGTTTTTTCGGATATTTCCTTCCTGCATTTATCGCCAATTAGGTAAAACATAAAGAGGTTATCACAGTATGGCTCATATCTTTGATGAGTGGTTAAATATCCATCTTTTGCTCTTTTATTAACAGAAACGGCAGTGTCATATGTTAATTTGCTATCCATAAAGATTATTTGACCATCTTCTTCTAAGTAGTAATCTGGTATTAGAGTCTTATCATCTATGTTAATTATGTTACGTAAGATAATATTAGGGTGTAATTCCCTAAGCATATTAAAAATTAGTTCTTCTAATTTTGAACCTAGGGCCGTGAAATGCTTTGACATTTTATCGCTTGATAGATAATAATTGCTATGAGTTTTTATACCTTTTTTTATAGCTGTAATACCTAAAATTTTTGTTTTATCATATAAAGTATTGATGATTTTTATCTTCCAATCTTTTACCCTTCTATCCTTATTAGATACTACTTTTTCTATAATTTCAAATTCGAATACACCCTCTACCTCATATCTCTTAGCAAATTGTTTTAATTCCTTTATTTTTTTTTCAAACGTTTTGTTAGCCATATGTGATGTTGGTAAATAATCTTCTCTTAGCTTTGGTAATCCTTTTTTAAAGGTGCATTCCATAACATTCTCAGTAATATCGTATTTTTTATTTCTAAATTTTACTTTCCAAGATGGCTTTCCCTTCGGAGTTTTTATCTTATCTATCTTGTCTATTTCAATACATTGCTGCAGTCCTAATTCCTCTACAAATCTAATTAATTCTATTTTCTTCTCCTCTTCTGTGACAATTTGAGGATTAGATTTTGCAAGATATTCCTGCCCATATTTTTCAATGCCTATCTTAAAAGCTGGAAGGCTTTTCTCAGCTACAGTTTTATACTTCATATTTTCAACATTTATATGCCATGTCCATAGATTACCAGAAGGAACTCTCCATGCCTTAATAACATTAAAAATTTCCCCATATCCATTTTTAGTTAACCATTGAGTAATTTCAGCAACTTTGATTTCATCTGTCACATTATTCGTTCTTCTCTTGGGTACAAAACATTTTGTACAACGTTCACCATTTAGTATTTCTCCTGCTGTTATATCAAACAATTTTCCGCAAACTACATGTTTAAGTGTAATGACCTCTTTATCACCTTTATACTCACTTACAACCTCATATTCACCATTTGAAATTTCATACAGTTGACGTACGTACTTCTTATGTGATTTCTTCACTCCCCCTCTACATTCGGGACAACGGCTATTACTATATAGTATATGCTTCGGCTTAGGATACCACTGATGTACACAGCCTTGAACATTGTGTTTATGTAATATTGCCGTATTTTGATTAATATAGTTGCCTAAAACAATAATTTCTCCATTTGTTATTTCATTCACTCTTGCTCTATAACTTTCTTCAGTCCACTTGTTTCTCACACACTTTCACCTCTGTATCCATTCAATAATATATACAAGTTTTCATTTCCACATACAATAGTTTGTAGTTTACTTAGGCCGATTAACGTAACAACTAGGACATCGACTTCCCTTGTTTATAAAATTAGTTGGTAACACTTCATATATGTAACCACAGGGATTATGTCTTAATTTAATCTTTGATTTATTATTAATGTAATTTGACAATACGGTATATTCATCTCCAACTAAGTAATGCAGTTCTTGGATAAAATTCTTCTTTCTTTGTTCTCCGATTCTTTTAGCAACACAAACTGGACATCGATTTCCCTTATTTAAAAAATCTAGTGGTCTAACACGCCATACATACCCACAAATAACATGCTTAATCTCAATCGGTGTTTTGTTATTAATGTAATTTCCAAGTATTTGATATTCATCGCCTGAGACACTCTCCAATTCTTTAATAAAGTCTGATGTTGTTTTCCGTCGTTTCCCACTACATACAGGGCAGCCAACACCTTTTAATAAATTTGTTGGACGAGCATACCATTCAAATAAACAGGTATTACATTTTACTTTTAGATTTTTATTAGAAAATTCATAATTAGTTAATATAGATAATCTCGTCTCCCAAACTTGGTACATTTCATATAAAAATTCATCGTTTGTTTTTTTCTTTGGCATTATTAACCCACCTTTGTTTTAAATCTATATTTATGTATTCTTCATTTACACCTACATTCCTTCTTTTTAGATAATACAAATAAAAATTTTCATTGTAACTAAGTTTTCTATCTGTAGACATCCACCTTCACCTACGTATCGGAGTTTAATATATATTCTTCGTATGGATTAAAGTGCTATCTTTTGTTTTTAGATAACATATGGTAACTAAATATAGCAGCGAAACTTTCACTACTCTCTTCGTGTGTATAGTTACCAAATAATATTATGATAATAAAAGTTGCCGTTCTGAACGTAAGTGAATAACGAGCAACTGCCGAGGAGGAACAAAGCGAAGCGGAGTGACGGGCAGGCTGCCCAATTTACTCTAAGAATCAATAAACTTATCAGCCCGTCGCTTTCTTCCTCCTCGGCATGTGATTCGACCCCCTATGTATTTTTATATATTCTATTATAAGAAATCCTAACTAACCCCCTACAACCACAAAGGTTACAGTAATCACTTATGCAAAAATCCACATAGATAATTCTGACTTTATTGCTCTACAATAAAAACATCATCCTTTTCAAACCATGCTACCGCTTCTCCCTTTAGATACTTCTCTAACAAGCCTCTCATTCTGCTTGAAGGGATATACAATTCAACTGTAATTATAAAACTGTTCAATCCACCATAAAATAATTATATTAAAATACCTTAAAGCTCATTATCACTTGCTATCCAAAACACAATATTGTTTCGAAATTTCTAATATAAATACTGTAAAATAGCAACTATTTCTGATGCTAAAAGGGCTAATTACCCGCCTCGTATCGGAATTTTTCACATCGCATTAGTGTGTATGTACGTGCTACCCTCTCTCCTATACTTGCTAGTACATAAAATTTGGAAAATAGCCCCCCATACAAAAGGAGCAGCTTATCAGCTACTCCCTATCTTTATATGTATTCAGTTCTACAAATCCATTAACAGAGTAATTTTAACTTCTAATTGAGCTGTACGTTCACCCGTAATGATTGTAGACACCTTTTGCTATTGCTATATCCTCCTGCTCTAGTAGCCAAGACAAACTGTATACATTTATCCCTAACTGAAACTGCTTCTGCGTAAAATAATGACGTAATGTATGGAGACTACTCCTTATAACCTTTGCTCGCTCTCCTGCAAGCCTCTCAACCCGTTCTACAACTTCTAGAGTAAGCAGATTTTCTCGATAGCTTAAAAGATAATCGCTATGCTCTTAGATATCATCTTTGAAATAGCTATTTTTAATTCGTTCATATTTAATTATGTACTTTTTAAGCATCAGACTAATATATACCTCTGTTTATCTCCTTTTCCTTAAATGCGAATTGCCGCTTCAAATACATCTAACAATTGTTAAGCTACACAACTCTAAACAGTGTATGCCACCGTCCACCTGCACCATCATAACTAGCTTTTTTCTTGCTTCATACTAGCTTATAGGCTCATAAGCATCCATCATTACTTTCACTTCTTTATCATCAAACGTTTGTATAATTGCCTTCGCTTCTTTTATCCACTTTATATCGCTGCAAGGATTCTGTCTTGCTGTTATATATGCTATTGATATGCGCTTCCTTACGTCCCTTGTTTTTTATACATCATATATGGTCTAATTTCGCATGAACCACTTTCAATCCATCTAACTTACCTACTCTCAATTTGTTAACACGCAACCACTTATAAACTTTAATTAAATTAGTACAACTTGCTTGCTAACTATCAAATATTATGTTTGGGATAGGGAAGATTCGGAAATGCTTTTTTGAATAAGTCAGCAACCTTATGATTCTTTGCTTCTCCATCTTTACATAATCGTACTATCTCAAAAGAATATGGGCTATCATGTAATGTTTTAATTTTACCTTTGAGATTCCTTCCATTTTTGTCCTTTCTATCTAAACTACGAACCTTGCGGTCATTTGATATCTGATAATAACCTTCATAACTCTCAATATCTCTCCAAATTTCGTTCATGGTATTTTCTCACCCTATCATTTGTTAATTAATATTCAACTAAATTCAATTATACGACTACTCCACACTTTGGTGTACAAAATTCACTATTTCTTACATCATAAATACTAATAGAATATAGTCCACTTTTTCTTCCTTCAATAAGCATTGCAGAATGGAGACAAACCTATATTTATAGTCATATATCTACTAAATACACCTCTATATGTTAAAATAAAATTAAGGAAACCTTCACAGCTCAAAGAGCAACTTTATAAGGAGGTTGTTCATACTGTGAAAGGTAGTATAACTAAAAATAAACAAACAGGAAAATGGGATTTTATTTTTAACGCTGGAATAGACCCTTTGACTGGTAAACGTAAACAGATTAGAAGAAGAGGTTTCGAATCGAAACGTCACGCAATGGATGAAATGACAAAGTTGAAAGCAACAGTCTTAGAGAATGCATTTATCGACGTAACTGCTATGACATATGAGAAATACATGAGAGAATGGTTTGAAGAACGAAGAAATCATCTTCAAAAAACAACGTTTGATATTCATTTCATTTATTACCAAAACGTCATAAATCCTATGCTAGGTCACTTTAAGATTCAGCAAATAACTCCTCTTCATATTCAAAAGTTTGTCAATAATTTAGTCAGCGAGGCAAAGTATTCAGAGCATACTGTACATCTAATCTATCGGATTGTAAGTGCATCGCTCAAAAAAGCTACAGTCATGAAGATTATCAAAGATAATCCAGCAAGTGGAATCACTCTTCCCAAAATTAAACGAAAAGAAATGAATATTTGGTCACTAGAACAAGTAAATCATTTTATCAGTACGGCCAAATCAATAAATCGTTTAACTCGTTGCTATATTGGCTTTTTGATAGCTCTCTTTACAGGAATGAGACAAGGTGAAATTTTAGGCTTACGTTGGAAAGATATTGATATGGATAACCAAACCATTTATATTAGACAAACATTAACACAAGAAGCAGAACTAAAAGCTGGTGCAAAAAATAATAGTAGCATTCGCTCTATTCATATTTCTAATAAATTAGTTTCTGAGTTAAAAGCACACAGAAAACTAGTGTTAGAAGAAAAACTACTATTAGGACAAAATTATAACGATTTTGACTTAATTATTTGCACACGAAGCGGAAAACCCATCATACCAAGAAATTTCCGTAAAGAGTTCTATAACTTGACTGAAAAAATAGTTTTGCCCAAAATACGTTTCCATGACCTAAGACATACACATGCGACAATTTTGATTCAACAAAACGTCAACGTTAAATTAATCTCTGAACGTCTAGGGCATGCTGAAATTGGTACAACACTAGACACTTATAGCCATGTACTACCGAACATGCAGAAAACTGTGTCCGATGAATTGGATAAAGTCATTGAAATGTGACCAAACTAGTGACCGCTTAAAATCATACTACATGAAACCCTTATAGCGCTAAGGCTCAAACGCTTTTCATCCATACATGCCTGAAGAAGGCATCGTAGAAGTAGGCGAACTAAAAATACACCAAGCATCACACGCCCGCTACTTTGAAGACTTCTTAAAATTCGTCGAGTACGAACGCTCCATGCCTGAAATTATGAAAACACAAGTAATGGACATGGTATACGACCAAATTGAAGATGTATTTGAAGAAGGTACGGAAGAACGCGAACAATTCGATCAAGCAATGGAAGTATGGGCTGCCAGTCCGAAACGCGAAATTATGGAACAATTTTCAACCGAAGAAGTAATGGAAGCTACCGCTCAAATCGTCGAGCACGCTCCTGAAGTGGAATTAAAGTTAAAAGCAGACCATATCTCTGTGAAGGCTCTGCTTGCTGATTTTGGAGATCAAATACATATCGCGAAAGTAAATGACCGCTATGTACTTATGATTGAAGCTGATACGCTTACGTTCGAGAAAGGCTTCTCTCCTATCGAGTTTCTGAAGCCGGATGAATTGCAAGATGTGATTGAGCGGATTGAGAATAAGCAGCAGTATAGCTATAGCCCAGGAGAAATTGAATAGAACAATGTAAAAAAGACAATGACGGGTCAAATCCCATCATTGTCTTTTTATTATTGAAAACATTTCGTATCAAGGACATACGCTGTAATGTGTCCGTCTTGTATATCTGTTAATGTTATATTATATGATCCGGCATTTTTTTAAATGCAACACCATCTTCCAATGGATACGAATCTTTTAAACTATTAGCATATTTCAAATGAGGTTTTTATGTTATATTAAATGGAAATCAAGGGGGTTTTTACATAATGGAACAATTAGAAATAACTTTTGAAAGTCTCATAGATCCAATGCTGCAAAATATACTCCTAGATGAAAAGGAGAAAAATCCTGATTATGCTTATACAGAGTTCGATGATATTTTTGCTTTAGCATATACAATTGGCACTTCAAATAAAGTACATATTAAAATTGGACTAATATTGAACTAGCAATAGATTCCATCTATCGTTGTACTGAACGCTATTTACACAAACAAAATATTTAATACCTTTTCTTTTCACACCATCACAAAGTAAAAATTTGTGGTGGTTTTACTTTTTATTTTAATAAATGGCTCCATTATCAAAATACACATACAATGTACATTCCTATTAAAAATAATAAAACATAGCATGAATGATGCGAGACAAGCTATGAAGTGTACAAACTAAACTCCAGTAACATATCCCTGAACTCTAGTTGTACACATGCGTAGGATAGATAATATAACTAACTCTCTCTTACTACATCCTCCATCTCAGCCAAATACCTAAGCTGCCTTTCCGCCTTTCTCACCGCCGTATGAAAGTGCTTTTTCAAAAGTTCCACTGTACTTTCACTTATATAATATCTTTCCGTTATACTTTCCCACGTGTCACTACTTTCAAATGTACTCCAAACGAAAGGACGCTCTGTATTTTTTCTCATTTCTTTAAATACCCATTTTCGCATCTTTTTCTTCGCTTTTTCTGTTAATTTCCCATCCTTTACAAGTTCAAGCTCACCATGCCTTTTGTATCGCTTATTAATATCTCTCTCGCTATATACTTTAAGTAGTATATTTGCTGTATTCTCAGCATCTGCTAAAGCGCGGTGCTGTTTCCCTTCCCATGTTAAACCAAGCTGCTCCACCGCAAATTGTAAACTGGGTGTATGTTCAAACAATTCTTCATACGCTTGGAAAACAAAGTTTTGCAAATCAAATCTACTTTCTTTTTCTATACATGGGCATTCTACACTATGTAATGCACAATCATGAGATAGAAAACGATAATCTTCTTTTCCCCATGAAACAAATATAGACTCTTCTCCAATGAACTGAATAAATTCCTCTATAATTTGAGGGAATTTTTCTACACCAATTAAATCTTCCTTTGTAATTCCAGTTAATTTTGTTGTATGACGAGTTAATCTTGCACTCGGTTTCACTAACTCTGAAAATTCTTCAATTATCTTCATTGTACCTATTTCTATTTTTACAGCTCCGATATCAACTATCTCTGACGGATCTTCTGATTTATACGGCCTGAAATTCCTCTCAATATCGAACACAATAAAATGTGTAGCGTTTTTCAATTTTGATACCTCTTTCTAATTCCTTTTAATACGATAGCTTAATTAGTACTTTAAAAACCTTTTCTATCTATTAGAAGTTTCGCTTTTATTTTCAGTATCTATTTATAATCGTAGTTTATACATGAGATACCCTTAATTAAAAAACGAAAATTCAGTCTTATCAGTATATGTAGGTAGGAGAACATCTATAAAATGCAAAAAAAAGAAGGGCGAGCCCTTCTTTTTTCAAAAATTACTTCTTGTTTACGTTTGTAGCTTGAGGTCCACGGTTACCTTGTTCTACTTCGAAAGTAACTTCTTGACCTTCTTCTAAAGATTTGAAGCCGTCGCCTTGGATAGCTGAGAAATGAACGAATACGTCTTCTCCGCCTTCAACTTCGATGAAACCGAAACCTTTTTCTGCGTTAAACCATTTTACTTTACCGTTTTGCATGTAAAAAATCCTCCTACAATGTACCTATATGTACATATTCATTTTCAACCACTTTACAATAATACGTCATAAATTAAAAAACTGCAACCCCCGAAGGAGATTTAACATTGCTATCCTCCTCGGAAGTTACAGCTCATTTAAATCTCTATATTATTAAAAGTAAAATGGTTTAAAGTAACTATATCATATCAATATAATAAAAGTAAAGTTTTTTTACTATATAATTTTTCCCTTCCACTGCATCGCTTTTGATTCACCTGATCCAGCTACAACATAGCCTTCTTTTTGATTAACGATGCGCCAACCATGCCCTTTAACTGAGTCACATACTGTAACAATACCTTCGTCAAGGTGCACACGGCAAACAGTGCTAACTCCTGCCTTATTTTTCGTTGAAGTCGTATATAGTACATGTTGATCTACACTTAAGTCTAAATAGCTACTAGCTTTTTGCTCACTTTGACATGTATGCCAACGTATTTTTTTATTCTCAATACTTTCATCCATTTTACAAAAAGAAATCATACCGCTAATGCCTTTACACGATCCACTTGCCGCTACTAAATAAGAATTATGTATAGTCAACGCAGAAATCATCTGATCCATTGCTATTTTAATCCTTCTTAATTTACGTTTCTCTAAATCAAAAAGCCAAACACCACCATATTTGGCATGTATTTTCGTACCGATAAATAAGTAATGTTTATATAAGAATAACGAACGAATAGACGGTGCATCACTACCGTAATCAAGAAATGGATGAATGGTCTCCCATGTAGAACCAAAATTATTAGAATGATACAACGTTTTATCTCCATGAGCAACAACCGTTCCACTCTTATTGCTACACACATTCCAGCTTGTTGCTTTCGTCGGAAAACGCCGAACCTCCCATGAGTCTCCACCATTCATACTACGAATAAAAACTCCTTCGTCTCCTACTCCGTAAACTATGTCACCTTCACTATGTAAATCTCGAATTCGTTTTTGAAACCCATTTAAAATTTGATTCCATTCTCCATCTTGTTCAATGAATAAGCCATTATATGTAGTAGCTAACAACAGTTTTCCATCTCTTAACTTTGTAATAGCAGTTGCACTTAGCATTGTCTCCACGTTGACACTCCCATTCTTAGAACTTCTCAGCAAATGCAATTGCAAAATCACCGCATTTTTCGATATCCTCTTTATCTTCTGGAGCTAATTCAATTTTCAGTCCTTCTTGTACAAGCTCTGCACCACGTTCTACGAGACGTTCTTCAAATATCGTCACCGCTTCACAAAACAGTTCATACGCCGTATCACCAGATCCGAATACCGCTACTTTTTTTCCTGATAAATCTATATTTTCTAAATCACCATGGAAATCTTCCGCTTCAAATGGCAATTCACCATCACCCCACGTATAAGATCCTAAAATGATTCCATCATAAGCTAATAATTCTTCAGCATCCATACCTTCCATCTCTTGTAATACTACTTCATGATCAAAGGCATCTAAACTTACTTTAATTAAATCAGCAATACTCTCTGTATTCCCTGACATACTTGCATATGCAATTAAAATTTTCGCCACTTTAACATCCCCCTCACACAATAAATGATTCTCATTCTCATTATATTAATAATGATAATCAATTTCAATTATATTTTTTGTTATTTTATTTAATTCCATAATAAAAGGAACAGATGACTATACAATCATCTGTTCCTTTTATTACTTTTTAAAAATACCAAATGGCTTTCCAACTGGTAATACAACTTTACCAAAGTGTGTATTTAATACCGCAGCTGCTGAACCATAGAAAGATAATAATGAAATACATAGTTCGGAATATGCTGCTAAATTGTGCATTGCATGTGGCATAACACCTAAAGTACTTAACGAAAGACCAATAAATAAGAAATCAATAAGGACGAAAATCATAAATAATACTTTATGTGTTTCCATTGCACCAATTGTCATAAAAATCGTGAAAATCAAATATCCGATAAAGGCTACACCAAGCTGTTTTGAATCTGCTGTTTGGGCTAATTTTTCGCCAAATACTCCAAGTTGAATTAACCAAGTCGTTCCAACACCTAACCAAAATAGGCCGTACGCACCAAATGCTGTTGTACCGAACGTATTGTTATGCTTTGCATCCTGAATGCATGCAAAGATTTGTGCAAATCCTCCTAAAAAGATTGCCCATGGTAATACAAGTGAAACGCCATCTGTTAAGCCTAACTTTTGAGATGATGCTACAAGTGTTACCATCGCTAATCCAAATAGACCAATTCCAGACGGATCTGCTGTTGCCATTTTCACATGATATGTAGTAGTTTGATTGCTCATATAAACCTCCTGATTATAAACATACTCGAATACAATACTTAAATCAGAAGGCTATGTCAATGGGTTTTTTTGTATGTCGTCAGACCTTATATCTTATAATGATTAAATATACTTTCGACCATTTCGTAAGGTTTTATATTCACATTTTCCAGCTCATTTATCGGTATCCATAACGGAATATAGCATCCTCTATCTGTATGCTTAAACTCCTCACCTTTTCCGCTTCCGAACACTCCATCCGTAATATAGGCTTCATAATAATATTCGGTACCTTCATACTTTACCTTTGTAATAAGGCGCTTCACTTCTATATGTACCCCTAATTCTTCATATACCTCTCGCTTCGTTGCCTCTTCAGATGTTTCTCCTTCTTCTATTCCACCGCCTGGAAAAACGTAATATATTTCATCGTCTCGAACACGTTTTATAAGAGCAATTTTCCCGTCCCGTACAATAATAGCTGCACCGCGATTTCTTACCACTTTATTACCTCAATACCAATCGCAACTGTTCCCCACTCTTCTTCTTGTTCTTTCGTATATATTTTGTATGTACTTTCTAGCATTTCCTCTAAACTATCATTTTCACAATCCAATAATTTTTTATCAATTTGCTCGTACATTGCTTTAAAGCTTTCGTATCGCTTTACTTCCGTTACTTTTACAGCTATCGTCTCTGCTGTCGTAAGGTTTGTAAATACAATTTCATCACTTTGTTTTATAAGTTGACGTTTTGTATCGCATAACCGTACTTCATATACTTTCTTTCCTGATTGAATTGACTGAAAAGGTTCATTATATAACCCCATTTTGTGTTTCATACGTTCCACTCCCTTTTATTCATTTCGCCTACTAACATGCTTACAAATTACCAATTCATACAACACAGTTCGCTCTATACCCCAACTTGCATATAATGCTTCATATCCATTACTTACTTTAGAGAGGATGCTAAAATCGTTATGTTATATTTAAATCAAAAACCTGAATATAGTAAATATGATATTGGTGATTATACTTATAGTAAAGTAGGACCAACTATTTTTTCTTGGAATGATGAAACGAAATTAAAAATAGGTAAGTTTTGTTCATTAGGAGAAGAAGTCGTTTTCATACTTGGCGGTGAGCATCGCGCTGATTGGATAACGACTTATCCATTTAATGCTCTTTTCGCTGAAGGAGCACATATTACTGGTCACCCATCTTCAAAGGGTGATATCGTAATCGGCAATGATGTATGGATTGGTTATCAATCTTGCGTTTTATCTGGTGTTACAATTGGTAACGGTGCCATTATCGGTGCAAAGAGTGTTGTTACAAAAGACGTACCTCCCTATGCAATTGTGGCTGGTAATCCGGCAAAACTTGTTCGATACCGTTTCCCGCAAGAAACCATTGAAAAACTAGAAAACCTTGCATGGTGGAACTGGGACATTTCTGTGATAAAAAATTCCATCCCATACCTCCTCTCTGACAAAATCAATACATTTTTTGATTCACCTGACAAAGAATCAATATGAACAGTAATATAAAAAGCATCCTATTCTTTCTTACAGGATGCTTTTTTATTTATTTTCTATTAGGAAATATATTCGCTACCGTAAACTCAGTCGCCAGATTTGTCCCAGGTTGTGAAACTCCATCTACAGTTGTTGTAAAACGGTTCATAAAAGGCACATAATCATCTCATTTCATCTATAGTAAAAAGTGCTCTATACTATAAATATAGACAACCTATGCAATGTACGTTGTCCAACAAAATTCCGCACATACGAGAGGGGTTTATAAAATTATGCGCTATGTAATCATAACAGGAACTTCACAAGGTTTAGGTGAAGCAATTGCCACGCAATTATTAGAAAAAAATACAACGATCATCTCTATTTCTAGAAGCGAAAATAAAGAGCTTACTAAACTCGCAGAGCAAAACAACAGCAACTGTATGTTCCATTCCATAGATCTTCAAGATGTACATAACTTAGAAACTAACTTTAAAGAGATCATCTCATCTATTAAAGAAGACAATGTATCCTCTATTCATTTAATTAACAATGCAGGCACACTTGCACCTATGAAACCAATTGAAAAAGCAGAAAGTGAACAACTTATTACGAACGTTCACATTAATTTACTTGCACCTATGATTCTTACATCTACGTTCATGAAACATACGAAAGAATGGAAAATAGATAAACGCATTATCAACATTTCATCTGGAGCAGGAAAAAATCCTTACTTTGGCTGGGGAGCTTACTGTACAACGAAAGCTGGTGTAAATATGTTTACACAATGCGTTGCTACTGAAGAAGTTGAAAAAGAATATCCAGTAAAAATCATCGCTTTTGCACCAGGCGTTGTTGATACAAATATGCAAGCACAAATTCGCGAAACAAATAAAGAAGACTTCACAAATTTAGACCGCTTCATCGCATTAAAAGAAGAAGGAAAACTACTGTCACCTGTATACGTTGCGAAAGCTATACGTAACTTACTAGAAACTGAGGACTTCCCGCAGGGTGAGGTTATTAGAATTGATGAATAGTAAAAAGGCACGCTATAATAGCGCGCCTTTTCATTCTATTCCTCTAAAAATATAAGTACAGACTCCATAATTTGCTCATAACCAATTTCTTTATAAATTTTATTAGATGTTGGATTTGCTAAATCAGTATACAATGTGGTCGTTTTATAACCTTCATCTAACAAATGTTGACTGAGGGCGGCTACACAATTAGACGCATATCCTTTTTTCCTTGCTTCTTTTGGCGTATATACAAAATTAACCGTTATGTTATTATTAGTTGGTCTCGTTTTTGCAGCTACAGAAACGAGTTTTCCGTCCACTTCCAAACCAAATAGACGACTATTATTGATTAATGTATGTGCTGTTTGTTTCGCTTCTTCTTTCGTAGTTGGGAGCTTCACGTCTTCGCAAAATTGATATATCCACTGTTCTATTAATGGTAGTTCATCACTACTTACTTCTCGAAAGATTCCATCTCCGTTCCACTTTTTCTTTACTTGTTTTAATTCATATATACCTTGCTCCATTGCAACAGTAGTTTTTTTCTGTTCTAACATCGCAATCTCTTCCGCTAATTTCTGTACAATTTTCTTATTACCAATCAATCCAGGAATATCCGGATATACTTTCGTTAACTCTTTTGCAAGCACTTTGATAGCTACTCCCGAAATTTCAGCATTTGCAATAATGATTTGTTTCTTCTCTTCTGTTTGAAGAAATACAACTGCAATTTCTTCCTCTTGTTTTGCTACCCCCATAAATATCGGTTCTTGGACCATTTGTAATACACCTAATATTAGATTATTTTCCTGCTCATTCTTTTCTAAAAATGGTGTAACATCTTCTTTAAAACGAATAATCTCTTCATATACGTTTAGTTGAATCATCGACAATCTCTTCTCTCTATTTATAGTTTAATTAAGTATTGGCGATTAATTCATTAAATCCCTCTTTTACGATTCAATAATATTCGAGGCTAACGTATTCAAATCTTTTTCAGCTTGTAAAATTCTCTGATTTTCCTTTTCAAATACCTCTTCTTCTTTTTGAAATGACGCTTTCCGATTTTGAATCATACGCCTCATTTCTTTTTTGCTCGGTCCACCATATACATTTCTTTTTTGAATAAAAGCTTCGGGTGATATAATCTCTTTCCACTCTTCTTCTAATAAACGCACTTTCAAATTTTCTTGTAAGTACAGATTTACTTCTTCGAAATGTAATTCATGAAGCTCCTTTTTCTGCTCCAATGACATATTTGCAATAGCACTTGCTGCATGATGCGCATGCCGAAATGGAACTTCATAGTTTTTTGTTAAAACATCCGCGAAATCTGTAATCGTAATCGCATGTTTATAGGAACGCTCCTTTAACGTTTCCTCTTCTACTTTCATCGTTCGGATGACTGCATTCATAATACAAAACACACGAATCGCCTTTTCAATTCCTTTATATAAATACGGCTGCAGATCATCTTCTGTATCGACAATATCACCAAATGGTGTATTATGAATCATTTGAAATACAGTAAATGCTTCTCCTAAAGCACTACTCGTAATCGCACGGGCGTGTTCAATTGAAACTGGATTTCGCTTTTGCGGCATAATACTACTAATTTGTACATATGGCTTCGCAACAGTAATACCATTATATTCTTTCGTCGCTAATAATAAGAAGTCATGAATCCATCTACTCGCATTTGTCATAATTACCATAAGTAATGAGCTAACTTCTAATAAATAATCTGCTCCAGCAACAGCATCATATGAGTTCTCGATTACATTTTTAAACCCAAGTAAATGGGCAACTCGTTCTCGTTTAATGGGGAAACTTGTTGTAGAAAGTGCAGCTGCACCCATCGGGGAATGATTTAAAAGCTGATATGTTTTTTTCATTCGTTCTAAATCTCTTTGCATCGTATCATAAATCGCTAAAGTATAATGACCAAATGTTGTTGGCTGTGCTGGTTGGGTATGTGTATAAGCTGGCATGATCGTTTCCTTATGGTCATCTGCAAGTTGCAATACACTTTCTTGCAATAACAAATGATGTTCCATTAACCGTAATACATATCGCCTTAAACTCATGCGATACATCGTTACACCCATATCATTTCTACTTCTACCGATATGCATATTACTTACAAAATCGCACTTTGCTTCTTGAGAAATTAAATATTCCACTAAAAAAAAGAGATCTTCGTGCTGTTCCGTATATACCAATTGATTTTTTTGTATTCCTTCTACCTTTTTAAGTGCGTTTAATATTACTTTAGCTTCTTCCTTTTTCATTAATCTTTCTTCCGTTAGCATCATAATATGCGCTTTATGCACCTGAAACATATCTTTCAATAAGTAGTTACGTTGAAAATCAAATACATGTTGTAATACGCAATCCACATATGTTCTTCCAGGGAAATCAGCGCCTTCACTCTTTATAAACTCTTCTTTACTCTGTTTCATCACCTTTTCCCCTTTCACCTAAGTATTACTACCCATCATACCCAGTGATGGCAAAAAAGTGCTTGTATATAAAAATAAACTCGATGCTCTCTGCACCGAGTTTATTTAATAAAAGTCGCATCATACTTATCACTTTGCAACACTTGGAAATGTAAATTTGCTAAATGTTTACGTATTTCTGCGCTATCGTCTTCATTTAAATTATTTGCTAAAAACACAATTTCTGTACAGTTTCCGCGTTTATCCATAGCATAAACTGCTTTTGTAACCGTCCATGGTGTATAACCATTTTTTTGCCCAGCATGTCTGAATGTTTTACGATATTTCTTGGCACTCATATCCGTTTCAACGATATTCGCCCACACTTTTTCTTCTGCTTCTGTCAGGCCACCTTTATGATTTGCCTTTTGAAGCAATACCATATAATCATTTGCCGATGCAGCAGGAAGTCGATCTGACCAAATTTTATCATATTGTTCCTCTAAATAAAGAGGAATTTCTTTCTGTAATAATGGCCCTTTCTTTTTTAAGCGTTCATGAATGATCATCGCATATTCACGATACTGCTCTTGAGACATTTCTTTTAACTTTTTCTCTATTTTATATTTTGGAACATGTAATTCTTTATGCAAATATCCTGGAATATATAAGGATGAAACGATAGGAAATAGTGGTTGGTGTGCAGGAAGCGATAAACTTTGTAAATTCCGATTAATGTTATCTAATCCTAACACTTCCATTAAGTATTCAGTATTTGCATTTGAACTGAACTTAACCATTCCTTTTGCAACTTCTTCTAAAGAAACTGCGCCTTCAGTTATCTTCCCTTTTTTTTGCAAGTAACTTTGCCATCTATCTTGTGCACCGCCATCTGTATTCGGTACATAATATCGATTCACATCATTAATCGAAACGAAACTTGACGGGTCAATTTTCCCTTCTGTAACTTGTTTCGTATATTCAAGCGCCACAATTAACTTCATCGTACTAGCAACTGGCAATACAACATTTGGATTTATTGAATAGACAACCTTATCATTTCTCTTTACTAGAAGCGCACTATTTTTTTCATCTTTATGCTCTTCAATAAAGGATGCTATATACTGCGCATCATCATTATTTGAACTCCATACTTTTTCCACTAAAAAATTACCCGATATTAGCAAAACGAAAATACCCACAATCACTGCGCATACTATAGTTTTTTTCAAGTAAAATTCCTCTCCTATTGTGTAACTCTTCTCTATTTATCTAAAAAAAAAACAAAATAATGGAGATGATTATTTTAGCAATCATCTCCATTATTTTAACTTGTATACTCCTATTATGTCTACGTCATAATTTTCACGAAGTCTTCGAGGAATTTTTTATAATGTAATGACCAACCAATTCGTACCCAATTCTTTAAGGCTTTTGAGTCAGGTTGAGGACGAAAATCTGCAATACTTTCTCCTTTTGCAATACCAACTATACCTACATCGACACGGCGATACACATAATCTAAAAGGGATGGATTCGCCGCAACCATCATTGTAACGACGTCATGTACCGGACTTCCTGTTATTTTTGGATTCAATTTTTTATAAGCTTTATAATAATAATTAAAAATTGGTTCAATTAATTTATTAAAATTCGTTTTAGAATGTTTCGTAATATATTTCACCATCTCTGGCGTAATAATAGCTTCAGACGTAACGTTAAGTGGCACTAATGTCACATTCTTGGCATTTTGCATAACCAATTGTGCCGCAATGGGATCGCCATGAAAATTTGCCTCCGCGACTGGTGTCACATTACCAGGCATTAAAAAAGCACCGCCCATTATATAATATTCTTTCACATACTTCATCATCGGCTTTTCTAAAATAAATGCTGTTGCCAATGTTGTTGACCTACCTGCATCAACAATGATTAATTCTCCTTTATACTTTTCAAGAATATCGAAAAATGCACAAAAAGGTTTTATATTTGGCGAAAATGCTTTTGGAGGTTTAATAGGTCCTAAGCCATCTGCGCCATGAATTTCCGGATAAAACGTCACAAAATCCCCAGACAAAGGAATTTTCGCACCATTAATAACAGGTATATCTTCTCGTCCTGCAAGTTGCAGTAAATACGCTGCATTACTTGTCGCCTTTTCTTGTGATACATTTCCATATCCCGTTACAACACCAACAATATCAATATCAGGATGCATAATTCCATACATGATAGCTAAAGAGTCATCTATTCCAGGGTCTCCTAAAAATAACACTTTTTTCATCGACCTCAACTCCATCCCCTCTATTGTTATTAATTTATGAATAACAATAGATATACAGAATAAAAAAGAGCAAAATCATACGAAAAAACGCAGCCCTATACGGACTGCGTTCTCCATTTTATCTAGACGTTTTTCTTCATAGTAACCATACTACCAATGATGTAAGCAATAAATGCAAAGCAAATTGGGAATACAACTGTATGTATACCGAATGGATTAGGGAAGCAAAGGTGAATCAACATATATGAACCTACCCCCACTATAATAGATGCGAGAGCTCCAGTTGCATTTCCTTTTCTCCAATACAGTCCTAACACAATCGGCCAAATGAATGCTGCTTCTAAACCACCGAAAGAAAATAAATTTAACCAGATTAAAAAGTCTGGAGGCTTAATAGCCGCAGCATATACAAATAATCCTACGATACCAGTAATCCACAGACTACCTTTCTTTATCGTATTATCCGTTGCATCTTTATTTACGTAATTCACATATATATCTTTAATAATTGACGAACTTACAAGTAATAATAATGAGTTTACAGTAGACATGATTGCAGCCATTGGTGCAGCTAAGAAAACTCCAGCTAACCAAGGTGGCAATACTTCCATCGCTAATAGCGGCATTACTTTATCTGGTACTGTTATCCCCGGAAGTACTACTCGTGCAAACACACCTGTTAAATGCATACCAATCATAATTGTACCAACAACAATCGTCCCAATTATGAGCGCTTGATGCATCGCTTTTGAATTTTTATACGACATTGCACGCACGCTAATTTGCGGTAAACCAACTACGCCAATTCCAATTAAAATCCAATACGATGTAACGTATGATTTCGTTAAACTACCATCTGCTCCAAACGGCGTAATTAAATTCGGATTGATTTGAACAAGTTCCTGCATAATCTTTTCAATTCCACCGCCCGCAATGACAGTTGCAATTAAAATGATTGTCGTTCCAAGTAACATAATAATACCTAATATCGTATCTGATAACGCGACTGCTCGAAACCCACCAATTAATACGTAAACAAGTACAGAAAATGTAAATAAAAATAAGGCTGTTGTATAAGAAAGACCGGTAAGCGACTCAATTAATCGTCCACCACCTACCCACTGGGCTACTGTTGCTGAAAATAAAAAGATAATAATACATAACGCAGAAAGAATAACGACTGCTTTATTGTTGTATCTTCCCTTTAAATAATCAATAAGAGTAATTGCTTCCATCTTCCTTGCGATAATTGCAAATTTTTTACCGATAACCGTTAAAACGATATACCCCGTAACAACTTGAATCGCCGATAATAGTACCCATCCAAGGCCCATATTGTAAGCAATACCAGGACCACCAATGAAGCTACTTGCGCTTCCGTACGTAGCAATCATTGTCATCGCTAATAATAAACCGCCAAGCTCACGCCCACCAAGAAAATATTCTTGTAAAAATTTATTATTAGCAGTTGCTTGTACGCGCCTTGAAGCATATACACCAATTAAAAATACAACGATAAACGAAATTATCATTGGAATGATTACATACCAATTCATCTATTATTCCTCACTTTTTTCTTCCTCATCGAGTGAAATATCTTGAAATACAAAACGAACAACTAAACTAAGCAAAATAACCATAACGATAAATCCAACGATACAGCTATAAAAAAACCATGCCGGAAAACCTAATATGTATGTATATTCACTTGGATTTTTACTACCAAGCCCATAAGCAAATCCGTACCATATTATAAAGTTAATAATAGCAAGTCCAAGACCAATTAACGCTTCTCTATGGGCTATTCGAAAGCGTGGATCATCATGATAACCCTTCATTTTCTCCCTCCTCTCACGATGTATTATTGTACCACTGTTCTTCTAGTTTTTCCTACTAGAAAACAAAAACAAGCAGGATTTTTTATAAAAATATAGAAGAATCTCTTACATTACATATTTTTTACAATTGTAACACAATTGAAATTTGAATTTTCAGTATTTATTATTTATGATTTTAATTAGAGGCTTTTCATCTAGTTCCCACATCCTTGATTTCGGAATAAACGCCGTCTCGTACTGCGTTTACATTATATTTTCAAGGGGGTTATACAATGAGTCAACTAGCTGTAAATCTTCATGAAAAGGTAGAAAAGTTTCTTCAAGGCACGAAAAAGTTATATGTGAATGGATCTTTTATTGAAAGCGCTTCCGGAAAAACATTTAAAACACCTAACCCAGCAACTGGCGAAACACTTGCCGTCGTTTCTGAAGCTGGTCGCGAAGATACTCATAAAGCTGTAGTTGCGGCTCGCATGGCTTTTGACGAAGGTCCTTGGTCTCGCATGATTACCGCTGAACGAAGCCGCCTTATGTACAAGCTCGCCGATTTAATGGAAGAACATAAAGAAGAGCTTGCACAGCTCGAAACGTTAGATAACGGAAAGCCAATCCGTGAAACAATGGCAGCAGACATACCACTTGCAATTGAGCATATGCGCTATTATGCTGGCTGGGCTACGAAAATCGTTGGTCAAACAATTCCTGTCTCCGGTGATTACTTTAACTATACACGTCATGAAGCTGTTGGTGTTGTCGGTCAAATTATTCCTTGGAACTTCCCACTTCTTATGGCAATGTGGAAAATGGGTGCAGCCCTTGCAACAGGATGTACAATCGTTTTAAAACCTGCAGAACAAACTCCACTATCCGCCCTATACTTAGCTGAATTAATTGAAGAAGCTGGATTCCCGAAAGGTGTTATTAATATCGTTCCTGGATTCGGTGAATCAGCTGGACAAGCTCTCGTTAATCATCCACTCGTTGATAAAATTGCATTTACAGGTTCTACTCCAGTTGGTAAACAAATTATGAGACAAGCATCTGAATCATTAAAACGCGTTACACTTGAATTAGGTGGTAAATCACCAAATATCATTTTGCCAGATGCTGATTTATCTCGCGCGATTCCTGGTGCGCTTTCTGGTGTTATGTTTAACCAAGGACAAGTATGCTCTGCTGGATCACGCTTATTTGTTCCAAAGAAAATGTATGATAACGTGATGGCTGATCTCGTCCTCTATTCTAAAAAACTAAATCAAGGTGTCGGTCTTAACCCTGAAACAACAATCGGGCCTCTCGTTTCCGAAGAACAACAAAAACGTGTAATGAGCTATATCGAAAAAGGAATTGAAGAAGGCGCTGAAGTACTTTGCGGAGGAAGTAATCCATTCAATCAAGGTTACTTTGTTTCCCCTACAGTATTCGCTGATGTAAATGATGAAATGACGATTGCAAAAGAAGAAATTTTCGGTCCAGTTATTTCTGCAATACCGTTTAACGATATTGATGAAGTAATTGAACGTGCGAATAAATCACAATTCGGCTTGGCAGCTGGTGTATGGACAGAAAATGTTAAGACAGCACACTATGTTGCAAGTAAAGTACGCGCAGGTACAGTATGGGTAAACTGTTATAACGTCTTTGATGCAGCATCTCCATTTGGAGGATTTAAACAATCTGGTCTTGGCCGTGAAATGGGCTCTTATGCATTAAATAACTATACAGAAGTGAAGAGCGTTTGGTTAAACTTAAATTAAATTGAAAAGAACCTGATCCACTCGGTCAGGTTCTTTTCAATTTGTATTCCTTTAAACTTGCAGCCCTCCGCTCACATTTAATACTTCTCCTGTAATATAAGACGCGTATTCTGATGCTAAAAAGGCAGCTGCGTTCGCAATATCTTCTGGCGTTCCAATTCTACCAACTGGAATCGCTCCAACCATCTTTTCTTTCACTTTATCTGGTATCGTTTTTGTCATATCTGTATCCATAAACCCTGGACAAATTGCATTACAAGTAATACCGAAACTTCCTACTTCTTTCGCCGCTGTTTTCGTTAAACCTACAACTCCTGCCTTTGTGGCTGCATAATTCGCTTGTCCAATATTCCCGTCTCTACTAATAGAAGAAATATTAATAACCCTTCCATATCCTTGCTGTCTCATATAAAGAAGCGCTGGTTGCATACAATAAAAAACACCGCTTAAGTTTACTTGCAGTACTTGTTCCCATGCTGATTTCTCCATTTTATGTAACATAGCATCTCGCGTAATACCTGCGTTGTTCACTAAAATATGTAATTCACCAAATGTTTGAACTGCATATTCAATTAATGTCTTCGCGTCATTTTGATTACTCACATCACAACGATACTGCCTCACTTCATACCCTTCTGCGATTAATTCATTTGTCGTTTCTTGTAATTTTTCTTCATTCACATCACTTATTAATACTTTAGCCCCTAATTTTCCAAAAACCTTTGCAATTTCTTTTCCTATCCCTTGTGCACCACCTGTTATAACAGCTGTTTTCCCATTTAGAAGTTCCATCCCTATCCCCCATTTCTATTACTTATACTGTATATTTCGGCTCCTTGCTTTCCAAATCCTCTTCGTATAAAAAAGTCTATTTGTGTCAAACTAACTTTGCAACGTCGCATAAAGTGCAAGGAGATTTTGTCGAATGAACAAAAAGAATTTCAAACAAAACAAATCTGCTGATGGCATTGATGTCGAGTTCTCTCGTGAACTCGCTGACCACAATGACTTAGAAGCAAACGCACGTGCAAATGCCGCTGATGCACGTCAAAAACGCCAATCAACAGAAAAATAAGGTATCACAACATTCCTTATTCTTTTCAACAGGGACCTACTACCCAAAAAATAAACCGAGAGTAATTCTCGGTTTATTTTCTATATTTTTTTATATAGTGCGCCAAAGTAAGTAGCGGATATATATGAGCGTAGCTATGGTAATGAATATAAAACCCACCTGGTAAAGCTGTTCCAGTAGGATATTTTTCATTTACATAAGGATTCGCAAGCAAATATGAAATACCTTTTCGAATAGCTGGTGTTTCTTTATCATAGTAAGAAATGAGAGCATCTAACGCCCATGCTGTTTGGGGTGGTGTACTAAATGGCAAAGTAACAAATTTTTTCTCCACGCTACTTTGACAAGATTCTCCCCAACCACCATCTTCATGCTGTATATGTTCAAGCCATAAAGCGGCTCGTTTCAATGAAGGATGAGCAGAAGGAATCCCCAGTGACCGTAAACCAGTCATAACAGCCCACGTACCGTATATATAACAAATCCCCCACTTTCCATACCAGGATCCATTTTCCTCCTGTACGTCCGTTAACCAATTTATTGCGTTTTGTTTTTGTTTCTCCGGTAATTCATTCTGCGCATACGTTCCAAAAAACTCTAATACTCTTCCTGTAATATCTGGTGTAGAGGGATCCGTAATCATATCGTTTGCGTTTTCAATTGGTAAATCCGCTAAAATGTTGCTCGTCACACCTTTTTCAAAAGCTCCCCAGCCACCGTCATTATTTTGCAATCCTTTAACCCAATTAATCCCTTTTCTCCAAGCATCATCTACATTTTCGTTCCCTCTACTTCGCGCCATTGCCCTTAAAGCAGCTGTTGTATCATCAATATCTGGAATCGTAGTATTCACATCAGAAAAGCCCCAGCCACCCGGGAAGATCGACGGCGCATGCACACTCCAGTCAGCTTTTTTCTTATGCTGTTTTTTTAGTAAATACGCTGTCGCATTTTGAATCATGTTACTTTCTTCCAGAACATGAGCTTCTTGCAACGCATAGCTAAATAAAGCTGTATCCCAGACAGTTGATGGCGAGTTTTGCAAATGATGCCCTCTTTCCATCTTCCATGTATAAGATGTTATCCCTGTTATTGCCTTTTGAATAATTGGCGATTGAATCGAATGTCCTAACGCAAGTAATGCGTAAATCATATAAAATGAAGCACTTGCGTAACTATATAACGTTCCATTCTCATCGATACGCTCTTTCATAAAACGTTCTACTTCCTCATATCCTTTATGATGTAAAGAAAGCGGATACGATATAATTTGTTTCACATCACTTACTACTGTTTGAAAGACTGGAGAACGATCCTCTCGAAACCACCCTCCGCCCACGCCCGCAATATGACTTAGATTTGGTAATATTTTTTTATCGACATGAAACCTTTTATTTAAACAAACCATCATCGGGATTAAATGGATACGTGCTGCGCTACTTAATTCAAATATACTGAGGGATGAATCATTTTGCAGAAACATAATCGGTGTTGGCAAATGAAAGAGCGAAGGATATTCATACTCTCCATGAATCGCTAATAAAAACTTCGTCATAAAATGAGCACGCGCCACTCCTCCGCGTTCCTTAATAAACATTTCCGCTCGCTTCATATTCGCATCTTCTTTTGTATACTTATTCGAAGCAAGTAAGGCTGCATAAGATTGAATTGTAGCAGATAAATTGCCACCTACTTCATCTTCATACAATTTCCATGTTCCTTCATTTGTTTGAAGTGACGCTAATCTTTTTACAAACGGTTCTACCTCTTTATCTCTACCTAATAATTTTAATAAAAAAATCATATGACAATCTGTTAATGGTGCTCCTTCAAAACAAAACCTCCACGTACCATCTTGCCTTTGCATCGTCTGAAGTGCAGTTGTTCTTCTCACTATTTCTTCTTGCACTTTTTCATATAATAACAAGGTATTCACCCACCCTTTCGAAATTCGTATAACGATATTCAAAAAAGTAGCCGAATATGTGTAAAAACAAAGAAAAGCAGAACACATATTATGTTCTGCTCATAAGCAATACCCCACTCCGACAATAACCCCTAATAAAGCACCGACTACTACTTCATACGGCGTATGTCCGACAAGCTCATTTAACTTCTTATATTCTGTTTGTCTACCGTGAAAAAACTCATTCAATATTTTCGCTTGTTTACTTACTGCAAGTCTTACTCCTGAAGCGTCATACATAACAATGATCGCAAAAATAGCAGCAACGGCAAATATGGTACTCTCCACACCTTCCACAACTCCAACACCTGTCGCAAGTGCTGTAACAGTTGAAGCATGAGAACTTGGCATACCACCTGAAGCGAAAAACTTTGCAAAATCAAATTCACCCGTTTTAACTACCTTAAAGACAACTTTCGTTAATTGTGCTAAAAACCACGAAATCACAGCGGCCATAAGCGGATCATTATGTAAAATTGTTTCCACATTCTCAGCTCCTCACTGACTATAATGGAAATTCTATATAATATAAGTATAAAGAAAAATGCGTAGAAAATACTACGCATTATGATACTTTTGCTGATTTATTTTTTATGAATTTCGGTTGTTTCTGCACTAAAAACTTTGTTTTCGCTACCGAGAATACAAATAAAGCAACCCATATACAGCTAAACGCAATCATATGAGTAGATGTGAAATGTTCTCCAAATACGAATACACCTAAAATTAAACTAATCGTTGGCGCAATATATTGTAAAAACCCTACCATATAAAGCGGAATGAGTTGTGTCCCTTTCGCAAAATAAAAAAGCGGTAACGCTGTAACGATACCTGCGCCTATTAAAAGTAACGTCGATAACATGGAAATCGATCCAAATGAACCGAAGCCATGTGCTCCTGTCATAACGAGATAAATTAGCGCAAACGGTGTCACTAACATTGTTTCCATCGTAAGTCCAATTGTCGCATCATAATTTAACAATTTTTTCGTTAATCCGTATAATCCAAATGAAAGGGCAAGTGATAGAGAAACCCACGGAATAGATCCGAAACGTACTGTTAAAATGATAACCCCTACTCCCGCTAAACCAACTGCAACATATTGCCAAAAGTTTAACTTTTCCTTTAAAACAACTGTACCAAGTAAAATACTAATGAGTGGATTAATATAATAGCCAAGACTTGCTTCAATAACATGATTATGATTTACGGCCCATATGTAGACAAACCAATTCCCACTAATCAAGACTGAAGCTATTGTTAATGACATTAATAATTTAGGTCGTTTAAAAAGATTCACGAACTCTCCAATAAACTGGCGAAACCTCTTTGTAACACCTAATACGATTAACATAAAAACGAACGCCCAAACGATGCGGTGCGCTAATATTTCATCTGCTGGAACTTCCTCAACCCATTTCCAATAGATTGGTAGGATTCCCCACATCGTATAAGCACCAGCCGCATATATAATCCCTTTTTTTTGCTGTGCTGATTGACTCCCCATCTTCCTTTTTCTCCTCTTCTCATTTTTCTCCATTATACGGTCTCACATGCTTACTTTACCAATAATCAATCCGCAATTCTTTCGACATTTCTCATACAGCGAAAAGTAAACATACCGTTATAACAACAAGTAATGGTATGCCGAAAACAAATTTCTTTTTATGTGTTTTATGATGAAACATATACATACCAATCCAAGCTCCAACTGCCCCTCCAGCTGCTGCTGATAAAAATAACGTACTTTCTGGTGTTCTCCATTGCTTCTTCTTCGCTTTTCGTTTATCAAGCCCCATAAGGCTAAAAGCTATAACATTAATAATAATAAAATAAATCCATTTCATCGCTTTCTCTCCCTATGAAAAATTCGCTTAATGGTAACATGAAAAAACGGTGGAAACAACTGAAGAACATTTTTAGCACACTAGTTTAGTTGGTTGCTCTTAATTCATTACTTTCATATTTATATAACCAATAAAAAGCGCGATTACTGCTATTAAAAAGAAAGATGTTATGAGCATCCATTTATATTTTGTTTTCATTTCCTTCACCTACTGTGGCCATATCACAAAAAAAACTTCTCTCAATCTCTTCCTCATTAAAATGAAGAACAACAATTAAACCTACATATAAAGAAACGAAATTCAAAAACCATTCCCCGTTATCATCTTTCTTAGCTAGACATTTAAATATCTCCTGAAATTGCATACGTTCATCGGCAGCAACAACCGGGCGCACACCAAAATATTTCAATACGAGATTCAGATTCAGCTGCACAGACACTGATAAAATGTATTTTAATAGCTCCGTATACTCTGTACTATCTTTTTGACTATACAACTTCACAAGCTTTTGATGTAAATGAGGAGTCGATAATGTTACGTCATTCATTTTGGTTGCTTCTATCGCTTCAATCATCTTTTTCATATCCATCACATTCACCCCTTCTGTAAAAAACAAAGCCAAAGAGTATTTATCTTATGATCAGCATTAATTGCGCATTCCTCGTCTCTCGTTCTTCTTCACTAACTAAATCATATTTTTTTAAAAGATGAAAGATATCGTTTAATATCTCCTGTGAATGATTACCTTGCAAAAACCCCTTTAATCCTGTAAAAATCTCCTCAGATAAAAAACTCTTCTGACTTTCAAGCTTATTCATTACATCTTCAACGGAATGATCAATATTACATGCCATACTAAACTTCCTCCCCTATCCTTTATAAATAATATCTTCTGCTAACGATGTAAACACTTCTCCAACAAGAGAATCTTCATCATATACAGATGAACCGTTATTTTCTTCACGTTTTGCAAAAGGTACTTGCGCAATTACTTCTGTTTGCAATTGTTCTGCGAGCATTTCACCGCCGCCTTTTCCGAAGAGGTAATTTTTCGATCCATCTTGTTCTTCATAATAAGCCATATTTTCCACAATACCTAAAATCTCATGTTTCGTATGTTGTGCCATTACACCTACTCTAGATGCTACGAATGAAGCTACATTGTGCGGAGTTGTAACGATTATTTCTTTCGCCTGCGGGATCATCGCCGCAACATCAATAGCAACATCTCCTGTACCTGGTGGTAAATCAAGCAATAAATAGTCTAATTCTCCCCAGTGCGTATTTGCAAGGAAATTTTGAATCCATTTATTTAACATCGGTCCGCGCCACATAACTGGGTTATTTCCTTCTGTGAAAAATCCCATTGACATTATTTTAACACCGTGACTAACGACTGGAATTGCTGTTTGATCAATCATCGTTGGTTTCTGATTCGTTTCCATCATAGCTGGAATACTAAAACCATATATATCTGCATCTAAAATCCCGACCTTTTTCCCCATACGAGCTAGTGCAGTTGCAAGATTAATTGTCACCGTTGATTTTCCGACTCCACCTTTTCCGCTCGTTACAGTAATAAAACGTACACCTGAATCAAGGCGAAGCATGCTCGGCATACCAGTTTCTGTTCTAGTATTTTTCTTTAACTTCTCTGTTAAAGCTGCACGTTCTTCTCTTGTCATAGAACCAAATATTAAATCCACTTTAGAGGCACCAATTGCATGAAGTGATTCTTCAATATCTTGTTGAATTTTTGCCTTTAACGGACAACCTTGAATTGTTAGTACTACTTCAAGTTTAACCTCTGTTCCATTCATTTGTATATTTCTAACCATGTTTAATTCTACAATACTTTTGTGTAACTCTGGATCCTCCACATGTTTTAAAGCATTCATGATTTGTTCATGAGTAAGCATAGAACTCATCCCTTCTCGTATTCGAATTTATATACAGCTTCTTATCGCTTCAACCGATGAAAGAAAGTCACCACTTTTCTCATCTATTTTGAACTACTTAAGTTTCTTAATAACTATCGCTATGAAAAACTATTCATGTTTTCCTGATTATCCCCCACTAACAGGCGGAATGAATGCGACTATATCTCCAGCTTTTATCATCTCTTCATTCGTTACAAATTCTTCATTAATCGCAACCATTACTGTATCCAAAGATTGCAAATGATAACTTTCTTTCAAACGGTCTTTTAATTGCCCAACATTTATTTCTTGTTTCTCTAAAATTACTAGTCGATCTAATCCGACTTCCTCACGCAAATTTGCAAACAGTAAAATTGTAATCATTTCTCATTCTTCTTTCTTTGGTTTTCCTTCTGGATAAGGTGTATTTTCAAGTTGATCTCCAATCCACATCTTTCCATCTTCCCAAAATTCTTTTTTCCAAATTGGAACGATTCTTTTTATACGTTCAATTGCGTACTCATTCGCTTCATAAGCTACTTTCCGATGTGGTGATGAAACGGCAATGACAACTGCAATATCCATTATTTCGAGTCGTCCTACTCTGTGTGTAATTGCTACTTTTGCGTCTGGCCACTTTTTATTAATTTCTTCACCAATTTGCGTAAGTTGTTTTACTGCCATCGGTTTATATGCTTCATACTCTAAATGTAACGTTCGTTTTCCTTTTGTTAATTCTCTCACCGTACCAATAAACGTTGTAATCGCACCTGCTTCTCTTCTTGCCACTTTATTCGTTACTTCTTCAATCACAATTGGTATATCTACAATCTCAAATAGAGCTTGTCCCATTAGAACCACCTCTCACTTTATAAAATGTCCAAGGCCATTCACTACCTTCGTTATCCTCCAACAAGAGAACGTCTACGAACATACCTTTTTTATAACCTCTCGTTCCACCCGGAAGTACAATAAAGATATTTGTCTCTGCTAGAGAAGAAACCGAGCTAGATTTATCAAAACCTGACGGATAAGCGGTTAATTGCCCTTCGTTATATGTCAGTTTCGCTCGTACAAATCTTGTAAATGGATTCGGTTTTAAGAAATCTTCTCCTAACAATGCTTTTTCTCTTTTTAAATGTGCTTTTCCACTAAACATATACGCCCGAATACACGGCCTTACGAACAATTCAAATCCTACGTAACAAGCAGATGGATTTCCTGACAAACCAAATAATAATTTTCCGTTTAATTGTGCTACAGTCGTTACACTCCCTGGTCGCATTGCAACTTTATTGAAAAGAACCGATGCACCTAATTTTTCGTAAATAGCTGGTAAATAATCGTAATCCCCTACTGATACACCGCCTGTTGTAATGAGCATATCTACTTGGCTTAACGCTTCTTTTACAGCTGTAAAACATGTATTAAAATCATCGCTAAACTTCCCAAAATATTTTACTCTTCCGCCCGCTCTTCGAATTTGAGACAATATCATATACGTATTACTATTTCGGATTTTCCCTGGCTGTAATGAATCATTTACATCCAGTAATTCACTACCGGTCGCTAACAATCCAAGTACAGGCTTTCTCGCCACTGGCACCTCGCTATAGCCGAACGTAGCAAGAAGAGCTGAAATACCTGGATTAATGTATGATCCTTTCTTTGCAAGAACCGTTCCTTTACGAACATCTTCACCTTGAAAAGAAATATTGTCGCCCGTTTTGAATGATCGCTTCACTTCTATATAATTGTTGCCAGCCTCCTCATATTGACGAGTCAGCTCTAACATAACAACCGCATCACACCCATTCGGAATTTGTGCTCCTGTCATAATTCGAACCGCTTGAAACGGCCCGATTTCTTCATGAAATATCGAGCCTGCACCAATCTCTCCAACTACTTCAAATATAGTTGGACTTTCATAGCTCGCTAAAGTCGTATCTTCTGCTCTAATAGCAAACCCATCATATGGTGAACGATTGAATGAAGGTACATCATGGTCAGCTACTATATCCTCTGCTAATATACGTCCGTAAGCTAATTCAATAGGTAGTAGCTCCTTTAATCCCTCATTAGCAAATCCCATTATTTTACGAACAGCTTCTTCAACCGTAATTGGCACTCTTCTTTCCATTATTGACAACCCTTTCTATTAACCGAATACGCGATAATATAATTGCTTCGCTTTCGAAATATCATTTGTACCATGAATGAAAACTCGACTATCTTGAAAAATAACGACGCGGTACTCATCTAGTTGGGCAGATAGTAAATAAGGATTTCGATCTACTTTCCCAAGTTTTTTTAATACTTTTTCTATGTCATCAAAATTATGCTGTCTATTTTCTACTGGTCTAATTTGAACTGTATTTCTTCCGCACAAAACGGCTACCTTCGTTTGATTTTCATATGATAAATAAGGATAAGTTCGATTCAAACCGCACGATGGACAATCGTCCGTTTTTATTTTCCCTAATTTGATACAATGATTTTGATTACTCCATATATCAAACATGAAAAACGTTTTTCTAATTGCTGAAAAATCTTCCACTAAAATTTTGAGTGCTTCTACCACTTGATATGCTGCAACAATTTGAACTGTTGGACTAATAATCCCGGCCGTATCACACGTCACACCTGTAACAGGAACATTCTTCAGTACACAATGTAAACACGGTGTTTTTTGCGGAATAATCGTATAACTCATACCGTATGATCCAACGCAAGAGCCATACACCCACGGAATATTATGTTTTTGTGATAAATCATTTATTACAAATCGGACGTCAAAATTATCTGTTGCATCGATGATTACATCGACATTTTCCAATAGCCCTTCCATGTTTTCTACACATGCATCCATTACGAAAGCATCTATTTCCACTTCTGAATTGATCTGTTCTAACCGATTTTTAGCAGCAATTGCTTTTGGGATATTTCCTCTTGCATCCTGTTCAACGTAAAGTTGTTGTCTTTGTAAATTACTCCATTCTACGTAATCACGATCAATAATTGTCAACTTCCCAATACCTGCGCGTACGAAACTTTCTGCACTTGCACTTCCTAATGCCCCTGCGCCTACAATTAACACATGTTTATTCCGAATTTTTTCTTGGCCTTTACCCCCAATTGGTTTGAACAACTGTTGCCGGGAATACCGCTCTTCCATTGCATACCCTTCCTTTCAAGAAATCTATTTCAATTTAGAGTCTTGTTTTTGATAACAAGCAAAGTAAGCAAATCCTACAAATCCAGCTCCTCCAATTACATTCCCAATAAAAACAGGAACAAAGTTCTTAGCAAGATCCATCCACGTCAGATGACCCGCAAAAATAACTGCTGAGATGACAAACATATTTGCTACTACTTGTTGAAATCCAATCACTACAAATGCCATAATCGGAATCCATATTCCGATTATCTTTCCGACCAGATCACTCGTCCCATAAGCAAGCCAAATCGCAAGACAAACGAGCCAATTACAACCGATCGCTAAAATTAAAGTTCTCCCAAATGATTCATGCAGCTTTCCTTCCGCTATCGCTAATGTTTCATTTAAATAATCTCCTTCTGTTAATCCGCCAAGATGGCCAAAACAATACGCAACGAAAATAGCTCCCACAAAATTCATAAAAGTAATCCAAACCCAGTTATTTAGTACATTTATCAATGTAATTTTCTTTGCATAAAGCGCCATTGACAGTGACATCATATTTCCTGTAATTAATTCTCCACCTGCTAATACTACGAGCATGAGTCCAAAAGGAAAAACCGCGCCTCCTAAAATATTTACTAAACTTCCCCAGCGTTCAGGTAAATCACCTAAAACTCGAATATTAAGTAAAAATCCTAATGAAATAAACGCTCCTCCTAAAAAACCGAGAATAATCATTGCTGGCAGCGCCTGACTTACTTTTTGAACACCAGCCTCAATTACGAGTTCAGCAATTTGTTCCGGTTTATGAAATGCCATTACTAATTCCTCCATTTTCTCCAAATAAAAAAGCAGCTTCAAAAAACCTCCTCAAAATAAAGGTTTTTGAATGCTGCTTAATTTCTCTGCACATCTTTTACAGAAATATCAATCATCACTTTTACTATAAAATAGAAAATCTACAATTCTTGTACACTCTCCATTTTTCACTATTATGTTAGCTTTATACATTAACCACCGATATGTGACATTTCAATTTTAGGCACTCTTTTTTTATTACTATTACTTAAGCGTTCCTCTGAATATCGATCTTCTCGGTTATTCCATATATCGCGTACGACATCTGCAATTTCCTCATCTGTATGCTCAGAACGAAGTAATTCTCTTAAATCATTTCCTTTAGAAGCAAATAAACAAGTATACAATTTTCCTTCTGCAGAAATACGGGCTCTCGTACATGATGAACAGAAAGAATCTGTTACTGATGAAATAATACCTATTTCCTCATCGCTTCCAATATAACGATAGCGAGTAGCAACCTCACCAGCATAATTCGCTTCTATTCGTTCTAATGGCATAATTTTATGAATGGTATCTACTATTTCTTGTTTAGAGACGACCTCTTTTAACTCCCAACCATTATAATTTCCAACGTCCATGTACTCAATAAAACGAAGAATATGTTTATTTTCTTTAAAATATTGCGCCATCTGCAAAATATCTTGTTCATTTTTTCCCTTTTGAACGACCATGTTGATTTTAATTTTCATACCAACTTCAGCCGCAGCCTGTATACCTTCAAGAACTTTTTGTAATTTGCTTCTATTCCCATTCAAATAGAAAAAGCGCTCTTCTTCTAAAGAATCTAAACTAACTGTCACACGTGATAAACCCGCTTTATATAAATCAGGCGCAAACTTTTTAAGTAACGATCCATTTGTTGTTAAACCGATATCCTCCACACCGTCTATTTTATGAAGCCGCTCAATAAGCTGCGTGAGACCTCTTCGAAGCAACGGTTCTCCGCCTGTAATTCGTAACTTTCTCACACCTAAAGAAACGAAAATACGTGTTATCCTTTCAATTTCATCAAAAGATAAAATTTTATCATTAGACAAAAACGAGTACTCAGGACCAAATATTTCTTCTGGCATACAATATCGGCACCGGAAATTACAGCGATCAGTAACTGAAATACGTAAATCCTTTAATGGACGTTGCAATTTGTCTAATGTAACTGATTTCATCTTTATTGCCTCACTTTTACTTATTTTATATTTAAAACACGTTCTGGATGCGTATATACATTTAAAGACTGATTACGAATAAACCCTATTGTAGTAATGCCTAACTCTTCTGCTAGCTGTAACGCCAACTCGGTTGGAGCTGATTTTGACAGGATAATTTCACAACCAATCTTTGCAACTTTCAATAATATTTCCGAAGAAATACGACCACTGAAAACAATGATTTTATCCTTTATCGAAATATTATTTTTTAAACAATAACCGTAAATTTTATCTAGTGCATTATGCCTACCAATATCCATTCGACTTAAAATAATACCATTTACATCGCATAAAGCTGCATTATGAACCCCGCCTGTATGACGAAACGTATCCGCAGATTGTTGCATCTCATTCATTAATCGGAAGCAATCTTCCACACCAACCTGTACATGGACACCATTCATTTTCTTTGCGCTTAGTGCATCGTTTGCAAAAACAAATCCTTGTCTACTCATACCACAACACGAAGTAATATAACGTTTGTTTTGCATTTGTTCGTAATACGGGTTTACTTTTGTCGTCGTTACATGTACAAATCCTTCTTTTTCCTGTATCCATATGTCATCAATCTCTTCATACTTCCGAATGATTCCTTCAGATGCTAGGAAGCCTATTACCATATCTTCTATATATTCTGGAGTACTAACCATTGTAACAAACTCCTGTCCGTTCATTTTAATCGTGACTGGAAACTCTGTTACAATGCTGTCCTCTGTATGCTTAAATGCCCCTTGTTCATAACGGAAAACTTCTCTTTCTACCTGTATCGGTTTCACGATCAGTACCCTTCCCTCACGTTATATTTTTATCAAAAACAAACACAGAAACTGCGATATCTTCTTCTACTTTCATATCTGAAAATAGATTCACTAATTTCGCTCCTACAAGTTCCTCCAAATGTTCACCTGAATTTGCAGCATACACTTCTTGAATCATTTTCGTTCTAGCCATATGAACCATTTCCGCACCATCCATCGTACTGGAAATAAATTTTTCAGTAGGTGTTAAATTTCCATAAAGAGTTGCAATAGCCATATTTTCAGCAAATACAGTATGAATTCGTTCCGGTCCTTTTCCGAAAAGTTCCTTTCGAAGTTTTCGTATCATATCATTAAATTCATGTACTTTTTTTGACATACAATCATACCCCCAAAAACACTCATTTTACTTTCATATATATTTTACCAAAATGACCCTTTCATCCAAACTATTTTGTACAAACATTTGGACGAAAAGGTTCACTTTTTGAAGCTTATTCGTCTTTTAATCCTTTACCCATACCTTTTAAGAAATGGAGACCAAAACCAATAGCCCGATTAATATCTGGATCTTTCAATACCTTCATAAGATCGAATACCCCGACTTTTTTATTACTTTCTAGATGTTCATTACCTTCTTCCAATCCTACTAATAAACTAGCTATAAGTTTTTTCGTAAGCTCTGGGTCAAGTTCTGTTAAAGCACCTGCAGCACCCATCATATTATTAATTAAATTTGTAACAGGTTCACGAGTTACTTGACCGAGGACAATCTTTGCGATTGGTTCTTTCGCTTTCAGCATAGAATTTGCTGCTTCTAGCATGCCAATATCATTCAATTCCCCTACTATATTAAACATTTGATTTAGAGCTTCTTCATTACTAGCTAGAAGTTCTTTTAAATCATCTAACTTTTGCTGTTTTATTTCTTCCTCAGTTTGTTCTTGTCTTTGAATCGTTTTAATAGGTGCAGCCATATTCTTTTCTCCTCCCTACTTATCCGTTAAATGCACATACCCTGGACGTGCCCACTTACGATTAACCTCAATACCTGCTTGAGGATGACGCTTTTTATTTCGTGGGTTCGCTTTTGGCATCGGATTTTCGCCATCAACTTCTAACACTTCCATACGTACTTTCGTTTGTTTATACGCAGGTGTATTCGTACGCGTATCAACAGCAGGACCAGTTAAGAAATTGATTGCCGATTCATTATCTGTAGAGTTCATTGGTAAATATAACTCGTTCGCTTTTACACGGTCTGTTACGAGTGCACGTAATTTTAATGCTCCAAAAGGAGAGACAAGACGAACTAATGAACCTGTTTTCACTCCACGTTCTTTTGCAAGTTCTGGAGAAACTTCAACGAAAACGTCAGGTACTTTCGTTTGAATACCTGTTGATTTATTTGTCATATTCCCTTCATGGAAATGTTCAAGCATACGACCGTTATTAATGTGAAGATCGAACTCAGCTGGAAACTCAGCTGGACGTACCCAGTCAGCAATAGCAAAACGAGCTTTTTTATCTGGGAAGTTAAATCCATCTTGGAACAGAAGCGGTGTATTCGTGCCCTCAAAACTTCCCCAATGGAAACTATTCCATCCTTCCAGTACTTCATAGCTTGCTTGTGAAAATAGTGGTGATAAACTTGCCATTTCAGCAAAGATTTCACTTGGGTGGCTATAATTCCAGTTTGCACCTAATTTATTCGCAACCTCCTGCACGATCCACCAGTCTGGCTTCGCATCTCCAAGCGTAGGAAGAACTTGATATAGTCTTTGTACACGACGCTCTGTATTTGTGAAAGTACCTTCTTTCTCAAGAGATGGCGCTGCTGGCAATACAACATCTGCATATTGAGCAGTTTTAGAAAGGAAAATATCTTGCACAACGAAGAAATCAAGGCTTGATAACACTTCATGTACATGGTTCGCATTAGAGTCTACAAGAGCCATATCCTCTCCGACAAGATACATAGCTTTCATTTTCCCTTCGTCAATTGCGCGAAGCATTTCAATATTATTAAGACCTGGTTCACTACCAATTTTCACTCCATATGCATTTTCAAATTTCGCACGTTCCATCTCGTTCGTAACGTGCTGATATCCTGGAAGCCATCCTGGTAAAGTACCCATATCACAAGCACCTTGTACATTATTATGGCCTCGAAGTGGATATGCACCAGCACCTGGACGACGATAATTCCCTGTTGCAAGAAGTAAGTTTGAAATCGCAGCGGAAGTATCAGATCCACCTGTATTTTGCGTTACCCCCATCCCCCAAAGAATACATGTACCATCTGCATCACGAATCATTTCAGCCATTTGAATAAGTGTTTCTTTTGAAATGCCTGTCACTTCTTCTGCATATTCAAGCGTATATTCTTTCAAACTCTCGTTAAAATCTTCAAAGAAGTTTACATTCTCATCAATGAATTGTTGATCGTGCCAACCTTGTTCAATCATATATTTCGTAACAGCCATTAGCCACACTTGGTCTGTTCCTTGTTTCGGACTAACAAAGACGTCTGAACGCTCTGCCATTTCTGTTTTACGAAGATCAGCCACAATTAACTTTTGTTCGTGTAATTTATGCGCACGTTTAATACGTGTAGCTAAAACAGGATGACCTTCTGTCGGATTACAACCTACAATAATAACAAGACCAGATTGTGCAATATCTTTAATCGTTCCTGCATCACCACCCATACCAATTGTACGGAATAATCCGTCCGTCGCTGGTGATTGACAATAACGTGAACAGTTATCAATATTGTTCGTTTCAAATACTTGTCGAGCTAATTTTTGAATAACATAATTGTCTTCATTTGTAATTTTAGAGGAAGAAATAAAGCCGATAGCGTCTTTACCGTGCTCTTCTTTAATGGATCCTAATTTACTTGCAACTACATTCAGTGCTTCTTCCCATGTAGATTCAACAAACGTTCCATTTTTACGAATTAAAGGTTTCGTAATTCGTTCTTTAGAATTTACGAAATCCCAACCGAATTTCCCTTTTACACAAGTGGAGATGGCGTTAACTGGCGCATCTGAAGATGGCTGTACTTTAAGGATTTTACGCCCTTTCGTCCACACTTCAAATGAACAACCAACGCCACAAAATGTACATACTGTTTTCGTTTTCTTCGTACGAGTATCACGCATGGCCGCTTCCACTTCTGATACCGCAAAAATACCACTATATCCAGGCTCAACTTCTTTAATAAGATCAACCATCGGTTCAAGAATGTCTGGCTTTAATCCCGTCATAAATCCAGCTTCACCGAGCATTGTTTTCTCCATTAAAGCGTTACATGGACAAATGGTTACACATTGACCACAGCTCACGCATGAAGAATCATTAATATTTACTCCTTCATCCCAAATAACTCGTGGACGTTCCGCTTCCCAATCTATTGATAACGTTTCATTTACTTGTAAGTTTTGACATACCTCAACACATTGACCACATGCGATACATTGATTAGGGTCATAACGATAAAACGGATGCGTCATATCCACTTCACTTACATCTACTTTTGGCTCGTAAGGATATTTTTGATGTTCAATCTCCATTAACTCTGCTGTATTATGCAATTTACAGTTCCCATTGTTGTTGTCACATACCGTACAGTATAATAAATGATTTTCTAATAACCGATCCATCGCCTCTGTTTGCGCTTCTTTCGCACGACCAGAAGCCAGTTCAATATTCATACCGTCCGTGACCACCGCCGAACAAGAACGCATTAATTTTCCGTCAACTTCTACAATACAAGTGTCACATGTTTGAATAGGATCTACTTCTGGCACGTAACAAATTTGCGGATGTTCAATCCCATTTCCATTAATAACACTCAATATTGTTGAACCAGGCTCCGCTGTATACTTTTTTCCGTCAATTGTAATATGAACCATGTTGTTATTCATGGTCTTTCCCCCTTTTTGAGAATAAAAAAACTCCACCACGAAAATATACGCACCACATTTCGGGTACGCTATCATCATGGTGGAGTAGTTTATTAGCAAATCTTGCTAAAATACCAATCCATTTATTCATAAATAAAACGATAGATTCATAACAGGTCATATCACGATTCCATCTTTAACACTATAATTATATCGTTAAACTTTAAAATATACAATATAAAATTTAAGCTACGCATATGTCTGCATGCAACTATCCATAATAACCCATATAAAGTGAAACAAAAAAAGGTGAAAAAGATGTTATTGTTACCGGTTCTGCACTATTAACTTCTCGTGGAATTTATAAAATGTCATTAAATCGTTATGAAAGTACCCTTCTTCTTATGTTGCAAAAGAAAGCAAATACACCAGTTTCTCTTACAATGAAGATCCCCTCTGCTTCAGTTGAAAACAATAGTGATTTAACAGATACAGAAGGCAGCGATTTCGTAACAATAAACGTTCTCAGCATAAATCGCGATATTGGTACAGACTATAGCGATAATCGCTTCAAATTTAATATTAAATTGAATTTTAATATATCCATAGCTGAGATTACATTCAACATGGATATATATAAAGATAAAAAGAAATTAAGCTCACTTATTGCAAAACAACTAAATAAAGATTTAAACGAATTGATCCATAAAATTCAAAAACAGCAACTTGATCCATTCGAATTTGATGATTACGCGAGAGCATTTCAATATAAAGAGTGGAAAAAGGGTGAAGATGATTGGCCTAATGCTTTTTCAAAAGCTAGTGTAAAAATAATACCTACTATCAAAATTTTAGAAAGTGGCATTATTAAATAGGAAAAAACACGCTACCTGGTCTTATACAGGTAGCGTGTTTTCACTTACATTACAAGTATGATTTCAACAGACTATACTCTATTTCTAACATTACTATGTTTTTTTGCATATACAAAATATATAAAAACACCTATTATAATCCATGCCACAAAACTAATTAAAGTAAGCTTAGAAAGGTTCAAAGCTAAATATATACAACTTACTATTGAAACGATAGGTAAAAAGGGTACTAGAGGAGCACGGAATGGCCTTTTCAGATTAGGATGTGTCTTTCTTAATACAATGACAGCTATAGATACAAATACAAACGCTGTTATCGTTCCCATATTCACTAAATTAGCCAATAAATTCAAATCCACTAATCCCGCTAATAAAGCTGCTATAATACCTGCAACCCACGTATTAAAAAATGGAGTTTGTAAACGTTTATGTACACTTGAAAGTCTTTTTGGTAACAACCCATCTCGGCTCATCGAGTAAGATACACGAACAAACGCAAACATAGCTACTAACAGAACTGTTGTTAACCCTGCTATTGCTCCCACCGATAACAAGCCAGCAACTCTATCTTCTCCTACAATACGCAATGCATATGCAACTGGATCAGCAACATTTAACTCCGTAAACGGAACCATTCCAGTTAATACGAATGAAACACCTACATATAGAACGGTACAAATGAACAAGGAAACAAGCAGCCCAATTGGCACGTTACGTTGTGGCCGCTTCACTTCCTCAGCGGCTGTTGCAACTGCATCAAATCCTAAAAAAGCAAAAAATACAGTGGCAGCGCCTCCTACCACACCGTGAAAACCAAACGGTAAAAATGGTTGCCAATTTTCTGGTTTTACATATTGTGTCCCTACAATAATAAACCCTACAATAACGGCCAGTTTAATAATAACCATTATATTATTAATTCGTGCACTTTCTTTTGCACCACGGCTTAATAAAAATGTAACAACTAAAATAATAAGAACTGCGGGTAAATCAATGATTCCACCCTTTCCCATACCAGGTGCCGAAGCAAAGATTGTAGGGATGTGAATATTAAATCCTAGTAGCAATGACTGAAAATACGCTGACCAGCCCGCCGCTACCGCAGAAGTTGCTAATAAGTATTCCAGCATAACGCACCAACCAACTATAAATGCAAAAATCTCACCTAGTGTCATATATGTATATGAATATACACTTCCCGAAACTGGAACTGTAGATGCAAATTCAGCATAACAGAAAGCTACACATGCACATACAATCGCCGCTAATATAAACGATAATACAATCGCTGGGCCAGCATGTTCCGCTGCTACGATACCAGTTAATACGAAAATCCCTGTACCAATTATTGCCCCAATTCCTAAAAGAGTTAGATCGATTGCACCTAAAGTTTGATTCAATACTTTTTTCTTTTCTTCATCCATTGATTTCTTTATTAAAAGACTCATTCATTGAAACCTCTTTTTCAAGTTTATCTATTACTTATCACAATCTTTATTACTGTTCTGTTTAGAAAATAAAAATATACACAATTTACTCCTTTTCTCCTATAGACTTGCACCCCTTAAAACAAACAGAAAAATCAATCTTTTTAGACCGTAGTGAATTCAAAAAGTAATTACTGTGGCAACAAACCACTAAGAATGCTGATTGAATTTATCATACAATTATTTATATTGTCAACAATAAAATCAATTGAACGATATCGGTTAATTATGTATCAAATGTTATTTTTAAACATAATTATTTTCTCAAAAACATTGTTCTTTTCTATTTTCATTTTTTTGTATTGATTTTTATACATTTTCCATTACATATAGTTTAAATAAACTCCTCATAAGCTCGAATGAATTATTATCCAGAAATAATAATTCATTCGAACTTATGCAAACAGTTTAAAACCAACAAAAAAGTGCAGATTTTCATCTGCACTTTTTTTATTCTTCTACTTCAGTTTCTGCAATGCTATTTTCAAGATGCTCCTTCTGAGCTTCTTCTTGTAGCTCAGAAGAAATCATCCCATAATAAATTTCCGGATATAATCCAAATATTTGATATACACTTCCTAAAAACGGCATCGGAATCCCTCTTTTCTAAAGTTGTATTGCCATTTTTAAGGATTCCCTTTTCACTCATTATACATTCGTTTTTGGCGATTCTTCTTCATCGTGAACGTGTAATAAATTTTGCCACTTTTTATACGGTGCACTATTTGGATCCACATACCCTTTCGCATACGAACGATCCCATAATTGTTTAATAAACATTTCTTTTTCTTTCTTTGCAACCATATCGGCACCTGTACCGTAATAGTTTTGGAAGTATAGCTCAATTTCATCAAGGAATAACCTTAATAATTCATCTGACGTTTCTTCTAACGTCGGGTCATATTTCGCTTCACGGTCATACATTAAAATCATATCTAAAATGTTATGAACGTGTTCTTTTCTGAGCCACCTTACATCTTGTGCTCCTAATACGAACGGATGTGTATATAAATGTCCACCTTGTATCATAGCTTTTTCTTGTTCTTCTTCAAATCGTGACAAGATATTTTCATAAATAAACGGATTATGAAGCAATGCTCTGTGTAATTTATAACTTTCGCTTGAAATATTTTTCCCCATCGACTGAATTAAGAAGCTACGTCCAACGCCGTTATATTGATACACAAATTGCCCATCAACAGCAACTAAGCTAATCCAGCGATACATATATGCGTATAGTAACGCCCGATTACATTTATCATAATCTAATTTCGTTTGAGTCGCATTCAAGTCCGGCATAAAGGCTGGTAAGTGCCAATATTTATCTAAATGCGGCGTTAAACTAGATTTTTTACTATTTAATTTGTTCACACGGCGATAATACGATTGGAAGTAGTCACCTTTATCATTCATAAAGCCGTTTGCAATATGCCCAGATGAAAGCTTAGGAAAATCTTGTAGCGATAATCCGTAATGAGCGCGATAACAAATGACCTCAAATGGTGAAAACGCCTCGTTTACCGTATCTTTTTCTTTGAACATTTCTTGCAATAACTCTTCTTGCAACTCTTGTTTTAAAGATGGATGGATGCCCCAATATTGTAATTCTCTATGATGAGAAACTTTCGGAATGAACGGACTTGCTAAATGGAATAGATCTTCAATTTTTTCACGAACGTATTCATCACGGTCACGTTTCTTATAATCCGCTTCTTTTCGTAACGCCTCTACAATATTAAGCTCTAATTTATCACGATAGCGTACTTGTAGTTCGCCATAACAATAGCTCAGTATATGTTCACGGTAGAAATCTTCAACCTTTTTCGACTGAATCTCTTCCGTTTTCGCATCCCTGCAATATTCCCCGTACAAACTCATATAAATTTCCGCAGATATATCTTTCGGTAATACACCTAAATTTAAATGTTGCTGCATATCTTGCCATATCTTTTCTTGTAATTTCTCTTCAGCTAATACATATACATTCGTTGGGTTTGTTTTCCCTTCAAATTCCTTGCTTCGTTTTTGAATTTCAAACAATAAATTTTCACGTGTTTCGTGTAAATTATCAAAAAACCTTTCCCAATATTGAATCATTTTATTAACTGCTTGGTATAACGATTGATACACAAGTTCTAATAACATTTCCTTACGATACTCACTTAATTTGTGTACATATTGCGTTACGATATCTTCAAATTCTTTTTTGAACAACCGTTGCTGATTATTCACCATTTTTCCAAACCAGCCTTGTTGCTGAGCAATTTCAACGCGGCGAACAGCCGTTACCGTTCCATCAATATTACTCACATTAAATTTCTTATCGTAGTTTTGAATTAAATTACGCTTTTGTTCATTATTTTCATGTAACCGATTCATTTTTTCTACTAATTGCTTTCGAATTTCATATAGCATAAAACGTGATGCTACTGGATGAACGGGATCTGTTTTCTTTAAAAACCATGTATTTAATTGATATGACTGTCCCTCAGAACCACTTTGTGAAAAACGGTCTGATTCAATCATGTCATATAAAAGTGTCGTTACATGTTCATGCACACGGCTCGGGATCGCATATGCATATAAACGAACCGCATGATCAACTCTCGCTACTTCCCCTTTCATTTGTTCCATCATTTTCAGTTTTGCAGCCGAAATTTTACACTCGTGCTGCAGACGATTTAATTCCTCATCTTTTTGCACCGTCCGCTGTACATAACTTTCTACAGCCTCTAAAAACAGTTTAGATTTCGCAACTCCAATCTTACCTCCCTCTGCGCCTTCACGTGTTTCATTGTACATTTGTCTATAAAAAATATGAGCTTGTTCTGGGCGGGTAGCAAGATGCTCTAAATCCTCTAAATAACTTTTACCGCGCTCTGGCTTTTCACGCTGCATACCACGTTTTACATCTTGGTCATATCTTTGCTTCTTCTCTTGAAACAGTTGATCTAAATGAAGCCACGATTCATCTAAACCTTGCACAGCCCATTTTAAAGCACAATATTTCAACACATGCTCATACGGATAAATAAGCTTTGCCGTTCCTGCTCCGCAATATCTACCTTTCCCACTCGATTCTGCCAATTGCTGAATTTGATTATCCTCTTGTGCAAAATGACTTGTAGACATTGGACTAAATAACTGTAAATAAATCGTATTTGTCATTTGCTCCATATAATCCGATAAATTGTGTAAATGATGCCCATGTAAATTTTCATAATCGTATAAAAAACAATAATTGTATGGTAAATGGTGCTGTTTAATCGTATGATTCGTTCTTCCATCCTCATCCACTTGATCAGGACGGTATTCTAATTCAATTGTTACACCACCGCGTTTTGATAATTCCCCAGTAGAACCGAGCGTAATAGCGTGCAACTCTTTCAAAGACGCATAGCCATTCGCTTGCACAGTTTCAAATTCTTTCGCACTAACCGTCCTCGTCTTAACTAATACATCCGGCATTAAAAACGCACCACGTATTAAAATGTTATGATGCTGTAATTTTTTTCGAAGCATTTCACGTAAATATAATGCGATTTGTAAAAACATTCCTGAGCCCGTTCCACCAGCCAGTGACGTTACAATAATGACACGTACACCATATTCCGTCTGATCACTCGTAACCGGAAAAATCTTCTCAATTTCTTGCCAAAACGACGTCAGTTTATCCTCTTTCATCGCTGCACGTAACGCTAAACGTGAAATGACACGTAACTGTCCTGCTCCTTCTGTTAACGGTTTATCCAGTATAGTCGGGTCCATCGGAAACCACTCAGGAATCGTTGGATCTCCTGCAATATACTCCCTCGGTGTTTTACTCGAGCTCGTTTGCGTTTTAAACTTCCGAATATGATCAAATTTACTCAATGTATTCACATCTGTATCAAATACGTGCATCGCTACCTTCTTACGGCGCTCTTCTGGTAATTTTTCATATATTTGATGTGTCACAGTACTACCGATTCCACCTAAACCAATTAATATCGTTGGAACTTGTAACGTCATGTGAACCACCTTCCTATTCTTGCTTGTTTAAAATGAAGAGGAAAGAGCGCAAAGAACCCACCGGCCTCTTATCCCTATCCACTATTCACATTCGTACCTGTAATTTTCCTTACCATACCCTCTATCAATTACTAGAAGTTCATTTGGATACAATGTCTTATGCTCCATCCCTACTTCGTCCTCTGTTATAAACATTCCATCAATAATCATCCCAACTACTTGCGATTCTTTCGCTACAAATATAGATTTTGATCCTTTTTTCGCTATTAATGTTACAGATTGCACCGTCCTTCTTTCTGCTCGGAATGGAATGCCAAAATAGTGCTTCCACCATTTATTTTTAAGTAACTCTGGTTCAGATTGGTAAAGCCAATCTTTCGCTACTTCTTGATCCCATTCATAATATAATAATGCTTTTCGGTGAAATCTCGGACGAACAATCCATCCTAAAACGATTATTCCTACTACTAACAGTAATAAAGTGATAGGAATAACAAACTTAAAAATAAGCGCATATTTTTCATAAAATGGTGCATTTTGAATATAGAGTGATATTCTTTTCTTTACTTCTTGTAACTTTGAATCTTGTATAGTGATGGTAGCTTCTACGGTGCCGGTATCTGTAAAATTGAATGTGTCGGAGTAATGTGGACGAGGATAAACATAAATTTGATTACCATGTTGCTTTATTTCATAGTTGATTGATTGTTTAGATGTGACACCAGTAGATTTTAATAGTTTTTTTACAGCCTCTTCTGTCATCGGCTTACCATCTAACTGTGGTTGTAAAATAAACGGTTTACTATCCTCTAAATTTGTTACTTTTTCTTCATAATCTTTCGTAACAGTTTGAAGTGATAATTTTGGCTTTTCAGTTGTTTCAATCTTAAACTCTTTCGTCTGTCTATAAAATCCCTTTATGTTCATATGAACTTTCCCGCGTACTAATCCTTTAGCAAGCTTCGTTTCGTAATAAAACACATGTCTTCTATCGTCCCACTTCATCGGATATTGCTTCCCATCTATTTCTACTTCTGCTTGAAAGTAAGAAGACTGAACTGGTAATTCAGTAGGCTTCGCTTCAATAACAGCTGTCACACCTGTATACATTTTCTCAACATTTGTTCTATCTTTATCATCTTTGTCATACGTAGAAACAGTATAATTAAGCGCCGGTTCAACAAGTACTTGTAATCCTTCTTTCTCAATGTCTTGATCCACTTCTATCGTATATGTTCCTGGCTTAATCACTTCCTGATTCACTGTACTTACATGCACTATATTTCCGAATAATTTAGCTTCTCCTGGTGCATGTATAGAAAAAGCAGACTGCAATTGTAACGGTTTAGAAATTTGCATAACTTTATAATTAGACAAAGACGATGATTGTCGCACAAGCGTCATACGCTTTAACGGGAACGGTGTTGTAATCTCTATTTTCTTCCCTACTACTTTCGTTTTGACAATGGCTTCAACAGAGGAGAATGGATCACGATTAGCAACTAATGCTGCCACTTGATTTACACTTTTTACAATACCATCCTCACCACTAGATGGCATCGTAACACCATTTATCTCTTTCTTCCATATTTCTTTAAACGTATTTAGCTGTTCTTTTTCTTGCTGCCCTAAATCCTCTTCCATCGTAATTAAGACTGGATGTAACGATATCTTTTTTGCATCCATTTCTTTCTTAAACAGTGCTAACTTCTGTGTAATTTGTTCTTTTCCGCCAACCGTATCTTTCTCTAAATCATTAAATGCCCCGTCAGTTAATACAATAAGCCAAAATTCACGTTTCCCATCTATATCTGCTTCCTTTTTTATAGATTGCATCGCCGTTTCTACTGCGCTAAATGGAGTATTTAAATATGTTTTCCATGCTCCAATCCCCTCAATTTCTGTTTGCCTTTTATCCTTCGTTAACGAAATGTTTAATGGATCATTCGGCTTGCTCATTGGAACGTAAGAAAATATATCTTTTTCATCTAATAGCGCAACTAAACTTTGCAAAGCGTAATTGGCATATTTCCAGCGATCGTTATTTCTCATGCTGCCTGAATCATCATATACAAGTGAAACGACCCTTTCCTTTGCCTCCTCTCCTTTTGCAAAAGCTGAAAAAGGTAACCATATAAATAGAAACAACATGAATGTGGCACAAATTCGAATTTTCATGATGAGGCTTCGCCACCTTTGTAGACAAATTCCTATGTTTAAATTTATGAGAGGAAACAAGATATATGACTTGTATTTTAGGACAACTAACACACCATAACTTTGTTATGTAAACATGAAATAACTTAGTAATATTTCTTCTAGCATTTCCCATCCTATTATATAGGAAAAAAAGCCTGTTCAAGCTCTACGCTTAAAACAGACTTTTCCTACTTTTTATATTAAAAACACTTAACAAAAAGTTTGATTAGTGAGGTCTAATAATCAGTGGGGGGATGGCCCCCCCCCACTGATTAAAGTTTCACATATACTTCAACAATTGGATTATCTTTATTATCCGCATGTAAGCGTATATTCTCTTCACTTGCACTATAAATACTAGCTAATAGCATAATCGTTAACACATTAGGAGTCTTCGCATCACTTCCATATTTTCTTTCAAGCGCTTCCTTATATTCAAAATCCAAATCCCCCTGCACATATGTATATACTTCAAAACCATCTTCCAAATTACAAACTACTGTATCAATAATATCCGCTCCTACTTGTTTTTTCATTTCGCCTCGTAATGCTTCTATAAAGTCTTCCCAAGGAACTTCATATGTTTGAAATTGATCTGTAGATTTCATTCCCTTTCCTCCTCATTATATATCCTTTTCATATATTTCCCCTTTCCTATAACAATTATGATAGATAGGACATTCGTACAAGCCGCACTTGTCCCCCTTACATATCGTATTACTGTAATGAGGAAGGAGGAAAGAACATGCATAGACAAAAATGTTATGATACTTGTCAACGTTATTTCGGTAAGGTTGTTCGAATTGAAGATCGGGATGGTCGCATTCATTTAGGCAAAATAATTGATGTGACGAATAATTCTGTATGGATTGAACCGGTGCAACAGCGCTCGTCTTTTGATACAGGATTCGGATACTATGACGCGTATGCAAACGGTGGTTGTGATCTTTGCGGCGGCCTTAGCAGGTGTGATAACTGTGGATTTGGATGCGGTGGCGGCGGATTTGGTGGCTGTGGATGCGGTGGTCGTGGTTGCAATAGTTGTGGCTGGGGTGGCGGCGGTTGTGACTGGGGCGTTGAACTCGGATTTGGCTTTATCTTTGGAATTACTTTAGCTGCATTATTTTTCATTTAACATAATAAAGAGTTGGCTGTTTTTAGCCAACCCTTTTCTCTATTTTTCACATATAAAAATACGGTGCCCTAAAATATGTTGATACATAAGTCTTATATTTTCGTGCTGTACCCATGCATCATATAACTCATTCGGAATATATGATGATACATTCCATTCTGGCTCTTCTATATAGCCAGAGATCGTTTCTGCAATTGTCCCACCGCCAGCAATTGTAATCTTTTCAAAATTTGCTTTCTGAAATAATTGTACCCACTCATTCTCAGTTAATACTTCTTTCATCCCATATAATTGGGCAATTTTGTCCTCTTCATTCTTCTCAATGTGAGTATCAATAATCATTTCAATCACAACAAGTTTACCATTCTTCTGTAATACACGATAACACTCAGATATAACCTTTTCTTTATTCGTGAAAGCGAGTACTGATTCTCCAAGCACAAGTTCATACGAATCATTTAAACACGGTAATTGTTCTACATCACCTGGTATCAATTTTATATTCAAACCATTAAACAACCATCTATCTTTCGCTTTTTGAATCATAATTTCATTCTTTTCAACCGCCGTTACTTTATAACCCAATTCTTTTGTCATGTAAGCGGCTGTTTTCCCTGTGCCGCAACCTATCTCAAGGGCATTCGCTCCATGTCTAAGAGGCAGTTGTGCTAACAATTTTTTTGTTAACGTAAAACCACCTGGATGAGCACTTCCTATTCCGTAATAAGCTAGGAAATCGATGTAAGTATTTCGTTCCATAGGACTCTCCTTCAAGTTTTCTATAATACATATATTCATCCAGAAAAAAATAGTGCATAGAAAAAAGAGCATTTTCAAGTGTTATAATACCTCAACTTGAAAATGCTCTTTTCTTTTATCCCGTAAAAGCTCTATTGATGAAGGCCAAAAATCAGTGGGGATGGTGAAACACATCCCCACTGATTAAAAGTTTCACTTTATTATTTCTCTTCTACATACGCCCATTTGAAACTATATTCCGGACTAATATTATGTTTCACAATTCCCTTTACATTTTGTTTCATAACATATGATTTACCACTTTGATATAAAGGTATGAGCGCTACATCTTCTTCAAGTAACAATTTTTCTGCTTTCCCTAACTCTGTCCAACGTTTTTTTGCATCAGCCATCCATTCCGTCTTACTTTTATTAATAATGTCATCATATTTTGAATTTGAATAGCTCATCTGGTTCTGCGAATTTTTCGTTTCAAACATATCAAGATATGTCATTGGATCCGCATAATCTGGATTCCAGCCGCCATATGAGAAATCATAATCTTGTTCTGATTCTAATTTTAGTTTTTGCTTAAATGGCTGAAGTTTAATATTTACTGTTACACCTTTTAAATTCTTTTCAATTTGATCTTTTACATACTCCCCAACTTTTTTCGCATTACCAGTATCATAATTTAATAGCTCTATTGTCACTTGATCTTTTCCAAGTTCTTTTTTCGCTTCTTCCCAAGCTGCTGCTGCCTTTTTCGAGTCTTGGTTTAAACCATTCTTAAATGTTTCTGCAAAATCTTTACCGTCTGGACCACTTGCTAAACCTTTTGGTACTAAGTAATCCACTGGTTTTGAACCGTCATTTAGAATTACATTCGTTAAACCTTTCTTGTCAATTGATAATGCAATTGCTTCACGTAATTTTTTGCTCTTTAACGGTGTATCTTGCCCACCTCGTTTTTGATTTAAACGTAAGTAAAACGTACTTGTTTCTGAATATGCTCCAAACTCCTCTTTATTGTTTCTATACTTATCAACAAATTCACCTGATAAAAGTGCGAAATCAATTGCACCTGTATCATATAAATTTACTCTAGTAGCCCCTTCTTTTACTACACTATAATTAATTTCATCCAGCTTCACTGTCTTTTTATCCCAATACTGATCATTTTTCTTTAATTTCCATCCTTGCTCATGTTTCCAATCGGTAAGCACAAACGGTCCATTATAAACTGTCGTATCAGACTCTAAACCGTATTTATCTCCTTTTTCTTTTACGAATTTTTCATTTAATGGATAGTAAGACGCGAATGCCATTAAATTCAAGAAATATGGTACTGGTCTTTCTAGTTCAACTTCAAGTGTATAATCATCTACCGCTTTTACACCTAATGTAGAAACTTCTGCTTTCCCTTGATTTATTGCCTCTGCATTTTTAAGATAATATGCAATAAATGCATACTCAGCAGCTGTTTTTGGATCTACTAGACGTTGCCATGCAAATACGAAATCTTTCGCTGTTACAGGATCACCGTTTGACCATTTTGCATCTTTCCGTAATTTGAATGTATATTTTTTGCCATCCTCGCTTGTTGTACTAGATTCTGCCGCAGCTGGAATTGGCTTATTATCTTTATCTAGACGATATAACCCTTCCATCGTGTTTCCTAAAATTTGAGAACCTAACGTATCTGTATTTTTCGAAGTATCCATCGTCGGAATTTCATTCGTTTCTGTACGATTCATTACTTGCTTTGCAGCTAATTTTCCGCCTTCTTTTTCTCCACTTTTCGGCGTTGTGCTTGCCTTATCCTTATCCCCTGATCCAGAGCAAGCTGTTAATGCCATACTCATTACTAGAACTGGTGCTACAACCGCTGTTAATTTTTTCATCTTTTTTCTCTTCATTTTTTTGTACCCTCCCCAATTATATGTACGATATTAACATTTAGAGATTCTCTATTAACTTTCGTTATCAGAAAATTCTTATTAATTAATATTCTACTATTTTTTTAAGTTTTGTAAAGTATTTTTACAAATTTTCTAAATATTTATTTTTTTGTGATAATAACTTACTATTTTACTATTACTACTATATGAATTATCCCCCACCTACTATATGTAAACATACCCATCCTTATTCTTCTCTATTGCTAATTTCTATTTTTTCCTTATCCATATGAAATCTTTTACTATCATTTATCTTTCCACCGTTGCATTCTTTTCTAATATCCTACAGTGAAATTTTAAAAGTGCCCCCGGGGCGTTTCTCAAGAATTCAATAAGCCTTATTCTCCTTATACTAAAAAAAGCATTTCAAAAGCAGCTTAGCCACTTTTGAAATGCTTTCATATTATTTCTTTCCACCATCCTCAGTTACATATGCCCACTTAAAGCTATATTCTGGACTGATGTTATGTTTCACAATTCCTTTTACATTCGGTTTCATTACATATGCTCTTCCTGTTTGATATAAAGGAACTAATCCAGCATCTTCTTCAAGGAATAATTTTTCTGCTTTTCCTAACGTTTCCCAACGCTTCTTCGGATCAGACAATAATTCATTACCTGCTTTTTGAACCATTTCATCGTATTTCGGATTTGAATAACTCATTTGGTTATATGGGCTCTTCGATTCAAACATATCAATAAATGTCATTGGATCCGAATAATCTGGGCTCCAACCCGCAAACGAAACTTCATAATCTTGCGCTGACTCTAATTTTAATTTCTGTTTAAATGGCTGAATTTTCGTATTAACTGTTACACCTTTTAAGTTTTTCTCAATTTGATCTTTAAAATAATCGGCAATCTTTTTCGCAGTTCCATCATCATAGCTTAGTAATTCAATTGTAACTTGATCTTTTCCAAGTTCTTTTTTCGCCTCTTCCCAAGCTGCTGCGCCTTTTTTCGGATCATATTTCAGACCATTTTTAAATGTATCTTGATAATCTTTACCATCCGGTCCTGTCGCAAGCCCTTTTGGAACCAATTGATCCGTTGCTTTTGATCCGTTATTTAAGATAACGTTCGCTAAGCCTTTTTTATCAATTGATAATGCGATTGCTTCACGCAGTTTTTTGCTCTTTAACGGTGTATCTTGTCCGTTACGCTTTTGATTTAAACGTAAGAAGTATGTACTTGCTTCTGAGTACTCACCATACTCCTCTTTGTTCGATTTATATTTATCAACAAATTCTCCTGATAATAGTGTGAAATCAATTGATCCTGTATCATATAAGTTTACTTTCGTCGCAACTTCTTTTACTACACTATAATTAATTTCTTCTAATTTCACAGTCTTATTATCCCAATACTTATCATTTTTCTTCAGCTGCCAGCCTTGCTCATGTTTCCATGAAGACATTACAAATGGCCCGTTATATAATGTTGTATCTGCTTCTAAACCGAATTTATCCCCTTTTTCTTTTACGAACTTTTCATTTAAAGGATAATATGACGGGAATGCTAATAAATTTAAGAAGTACGGTACCGGTTTTTCTAATTCTACTTCTAGCGTATAATCATCTACCGCCTTTGCTCCTAATTCTGTTGCAGGTTTTTCACCTTTATTAATTGCCTCTGCATTTTTAATATAGTAGGCAATAAACGCATATTCTGCAGCTGTGTTTTTATCAAGTAAGCGCTGCCATCCATATACGAAATCTTTCGCTGTTACAGGATCTCCATTTGACCATTTCGCATCTTTACGCAGTTTAAACGTATATTTTTTACCATCTTCGCTTTTCGTACTTGATTCTGCAGCAGCTGGAATAGGTTTATTATCTTTATCAAGACGATATAAACCTTCCATTGTGTTCCCTAAAATTTGTGCCCCTAACGTATCAGTAGATTTAGAAGTGTCCATCGTTGGAATTTCTTGATTTTCTGTACGATTCAATACTTGCTTCGCTGCATATTTAATATCAGATTTTTTTTCTTCCCCACTATTAGATGTAGTAGTCGTTTTCTTTTCTCCACCTGATCCAGAGCATGCTGTCAATGCAACGCTCATCGCTAAAACTGGTACTACAACCGCTGTTAATTTTTTCATCTTTTTTCTCTTCATTTTTGTATCCTCCCCAATTATATGTACAATACCAACCCTTGAGAGACCCTTTGCTAACGATTAATTTTCTGAAAATTATAACTAATATTATTCTACTCTTTTTTTCGCGTTTGTAAATAGTTTTATTTTAAATATTCTGATTTTTATCTTCATAATTTAGTATAATGTATCCCCCATCTACTTATATGTCCGTACTATACGCCTTATTCTTCTCTATTTAACTATACTAAAAAAAGCATTTCAAAGTAGCTCAGCCACTTTAAAATGCTTTTTCAACTCTATTATTTTTCAGTCACATATGCCCACTTAAAGCTAAATTCTGGACTGATATTATGTTTTACTACACCTTTTACATTTGGTTGTGAAACATAAGAATCTCCACGTTGATATAAAGGTACAATCGCTACATCTTCTTCAAGTAATGTTTTTTCAGCTTTCCCTAACTCTTCCCAACGTTTTTTCGCATCACCCATTAATTCAGTTCCAGCTTTTTTCACCATTTCATCATACTTTGGATCTGAGAAGCTCATTTGGTTATGAGAATGCTTAGACTCAAACATATCTAAGAATGTCATTGGATCTGCATAATCTGGATTCCAACCACCATATGAAATATCATATTGTTGCTCACTTTCTAATTTCAGTTTTTGCTTAAATGGTTGAAGTTTAATGTTAACTGTTACACCTTTTAAGTTTTTCTCAATCTGGTCTTTAATATATTCGCCAACTTTTTTCGCATTACCAGTATCGTAGTTTAAGAATTCAATTGTAACTTCATCTTTTCCAAGTTCTTTTTTCGCTTCTTCCCAAGCTGCAGCAGCTTTCTTCGGATCTGGTTTCAAACCATTTTTAAATGTTTCTTGGAAGTCTTTACCGTCCGGTCCAGTCGCTAAGCCTTTTGGTACTAAGAAATCAGCTTCTTTTGATCCATCATTTAAAATTACGTTTGCTAAATTCTTTTTATCAATTGATAGCGCAATTGCTTCACGCATTTTTTTGCTCTTTAGTGGTGTATCTTGTCCATCACGTTTTTGGTTCATACGAATGAAATACGTACTCACTTGTGAATATGTTCCGAATTCATCTTTCTTACCTCTGTATTTATCAACGAACTCTCCATTTAATAATGCAAAGTCAACTTGACCGCTGTCATATAAATTGACTAAAGTCGCAGCCTCTTTAACAACACTAAAGTTAACTTCTTCAAGTTTTACAGTCTTTTTATCCCAATATTGATCATTTTTCTTTAACTGCCATCCTTGTTCATGCTTCCAATCTTTAAGAACGAATGGTCCATTATAAACTGTTGTATCAGACTCTAAACCGAACTTCTCGCCCTTTTCTTTTACGAACTTTTCGTTTAATGGATAGTATGATGGGAATGCTACTAAGTTTAAGAAATACGGTACCGCTTGCTCTAACTCAACTTCAAGCGTAAGATCATCTACCGCCTTTACGCCTAATTCAGTTACAGGTTTTTCTCCTTTATTAACCACTTCTGCATTTTTAATCGGGAATGCGATAAATGCATACTCAGCAGCTGTTTTTGGATCTAATAGACGTTGCCAAGCATATACGAAATCTTTCGCAGTTACTGGATCACCATTTGACCATTTTGCATCTTTACGTAGTTTAAATGTGTATTTTTTGCCATCTTCACTTTTCGTACTAGATTCTGCAGCAGCTGGAATAGGCTTATTATCTTTATCTAGACGATATAACCCTTCCATTGTATTCCCTAGCATTTGTGAAGATACTGTATCTGTTGATTTTGAAGAATCCATCGTTGGAATCTCTTGTGTTACTGTTCGATTCAACACTTGTTTCGCTGCTAGTTTTTCTCCTGACTTACTATCTCCACTAGAGCTAGAATCCGTGCTTGCTTTCTTATCTCCACCTGATGTAGAACATGCTGTTAACGCCATGCTCATTGCTAAAACTGGTGCTACAACTGCTGTTAGTTTTTTCATTTGTTTCTTTTTCATTTTCTGTACCCTCCCTAATTCAAAACGATATCTATTAAAGAATTTTCTGATAATTCTGTTTTTCTTTATATATTTATCAGACGATTCTTACTACTTCCTATTCTACTAATTTTTCGAATTTTGTAAAGTGTTATTATTGAAAATTTTTAAAAAATTATTTTTTTACAGTAATATTCATAAAAATTCCATATAATATTCACTTTCTATTTCCCATTCATAAAAATGTACTATTTTGATAGTATTTATTATATTTATAGATTAAATCTCTATGAGTTATTGTTAATAAATAATGTATATTTTTAGAAACTCCATTCATACAAAAATAAAAAAGTCAGCAATGCTGACTTTTTATCCGGCCATTTTCTCTCTTTTCATTTGTTCTACTACTCTCGTATATTTCTCATCGTTGAATTCATTTTCACTTTTTGCAACAACTACAGTTGCAACACCATTACCAATTAAATTAACGATTGCTCTTGCCTCTGACATGAAACGATCAACACCAAGTAAAAGCGCTAACCCTTCTAACGGGATAACATTCAATGCAGATAAAGTAGACGCTAATACGATAAATCCTCCACCTGTTACCGCTGCTGCTCCTTTCGATGTAACTAACAAAATAGCTATTATAGTTAATTGTTGACCTAGTGAAAGATCAATATGAAAAACTTGCGCTAAAAATATAGTTGCCATCGATAAATAAATTGACGTTCCATCTAAGTTAAAAGAGTAACCCGTTGGAATAACTAAGCCCACTACTGGCTTTGAACACCCGAAGTCTTCCATCTTTGTCATCATACGCGGCAGTACAGATTCCGATGATGATGTCCCAAGAACAATGAGTAATTCTTCTTTAATATGCACTAAATATTTCCACAAGCTAAATTTATAAAGTTTACAAATAAAATTTAAGACGATAAAAACAAATAATGCCATTGTTGCATATACACAAATCATTAATTTACCTAGTGGTATTAAAGTACTTATACCATATTTCCCAATTGTAAAAGCCATTCCCCCAAAAGCTCCAACTGGTGCCAATTTCATAACAATTGATAATATGTTAAAGAACACTTTCGACAATCTATCAAAAAAATCGATAACAGGTTGTCCGTTTTTTCCAAGCATCGTTAAACCTGCGCCAAATAAAATGGAGAAGAATAATACTTGTAATATATCACCTTTTGCAAATGCCTCGAACATGTTGGAAGGCACAATATGTAAAAAGAAGTCCATCCATTGCATTTCTTGCCCACTTTGGACATATTGCGAAACATCTCCACCCTTTAATTTTGAAGGATCTAATCCATCTCCAGGACGTACGACATTCGCTACGATAATACCAATGATAAGAGCAAAAGTTGTAACAATCTCAAAATACAATAATGCTTTCCCACCAACACGTCCTACCTTTTTCATACTTCCCATACTTGCAATACCAAGCACAATTGTTAAAAAGATAATTGGTGCAATGACCATTTTAATCATATTAATAAACGTCTCACCAATTGGTTGCATTTGTTGTCCGACACTAGGCCAAATCGCTCCTACTGCAATACCACAAATAATTGCCACAATAACTTGAAATGTTAAATTCTTTACAATCCTCATTTTTAAATACTCCCCTGTTTTTTCATTTCTCCCATACAATTTCAATCAATGACAATCATATATTTTATGTAATAGCCTCCTTGCTAATTAAGTTGAACCCCCTTATTACGTTACACTATTATACATAATTTTAAAATAGTATATAACAATCAATCATAAAAGATATACTATTAAACAAAAAAGTCCACCTTTTCGGTGGACTTTCTACTTTATAATGGTAAATCTCTCTTCCTAAATACCACAATTGCTAGTATAAAGATACAGAGTGCTCCAACAGTTAAACCTATACTTACTGGCCATATATTATACGTTCCATCAGCAATTTCTTTCGGACGAAACAGCGTAAATAATGAGAGACTTCTCATCCACTCTAACTTATCGCTTAATTTGCCTACCATATCTAATACGAAAAATAAAATTGTTAAACTTGCTGAATAACTCAGTGCCTTTCTTTCATCATTACATATACAAGAAAAGAAAAATGAATATGCACTAACTACTAAAAATATGAGCCCACCGACTGCATTTATTTTTAAAAATAATTCTTTATTTAAGTTATTATCTTTCAAAAACCATTCTGCACCTACTATACCCGCTACATACGTAACAAATATAATAATTAGCAGCCCCAATATGAGAACAGCAGCTTGCGTAATGGCAATTCTCACTCTAGATATAGGCGTCGCTAACAAGTATGCCATCGCTCCTTTATCTACATGACGAGCAATTAAATGCGTTGCAACTGTTACGCAAAAAATCGTTAAAATGATAATGAACAATAGGCTATAGTATTCACCAGCTAAAAAATCCATTACGTTTTGAATCGGACTTTCCATGCCAACAATTTTTTTCACACTATCAGGCATAGCACTTATTAATTCATTTAACCCTTTCGCTGATACCATTGAAGGGAATATCCAAATTAACAACCATAAATAAAGAGCTGCACCCGTTGCATAACTAAAAATACTTTTTTGCGTTTCTTTCAAACTAGCTAAAAACAATTGCTTATTCATGCTTTACCCCTTCTTTCTTATCGTAATAATGCATAAATAAATGTTCTAAATCAGTTGCTCTCGTTTGAAGTGCCGTTACATTATAGTTTGAAAGTATTTGTAAAACAGTTTGATAGTTTCCTTGTACAATTATCGACGCTTCTCTACCTTTCACCGCTTCAAATTGCAAATCACATTGTGTAAGAGATTCAATCTCTTCCTCTGATGATACGGTTACATCTATCACCTGTCGTCTCATTCCTTGTAAATCATGAATATTTTCAACCGTTACAAGGCGACCATCTTTAATAATCGCTACTCGATCACACGTACGCTCAATTTCAGTGAAAATATGCGACGACATAAGGATTGTTTTTCCTCTTTGCTTTTCCTCTAATATTAAATCTATAAACACTTGTTGCATAAGTGGATCAAGTCCTGATGTCGGTTCGTCTAAAATTAACACTTCTGGATCGTGCATAAATGCAGCGACTATCCCTACTTTTTGCTTCATTCCTTTAGACATTTTTCGAATCGGTATATTCACATCAAATTGCAGACGTTCTATGAGTTCATCTCTTCTTTTCGTATCCTTTAGCCCGCGCATTCCTTGCATTAACTTTAAAAATCCTAATCCATTCATTCCTTCAATAAAAGCAATTTCTCCTGGTAGATAGCCAACTTCTCTTTGAATTTTTGCAGCATCATCCCAGCAATCTAATCCAAAAATTGATGATTTCCCAGTTGTCGGTTTTATAAATCCCATTAAATTACGAATCGTTGTAGATTTCCCAGCACCATTCGGTCCTAAGTAACCGAATACTTCCCCTTCTTTTACATCAAATGTAATATGAAACAAACCTTTCCCATTCGAAAACTTTTTTGTGACATTTTGAACTGAAATCATAAGTCCACCTCATTTTTTGAAATATTTAATATATGATATTTCAAAATTATTGTACTCCTCATCTTTCATATTCGCAACAACTTTTTGAAATATTTATATGTCCATATTTCAAAAATATTGTTTTCACCCACATTTTCTTGTATATTTTAATTGAGGTGATTGCATTGAACGGCTTTGAAAAAGTGAAAGAAAAGAAAAAACGCGCAATTAAAGAGGCCGCTTTCGTATTATTTTCAGAACGTGGATTTAATGATGTGAAAATAGAACATATCGCAAAAGAAGCAAACGTTTCTCAAGTTACAATTTATAATCATTTCGGAAGTAAAGATGCGTTATTTAGAGAACTTATACAAGAATTTATCATATCTGAATTTCAATATTATAAAGAGCTTGCTGAAGAAAAATTACCTTTCCATGATATGATGCAAAAAATGATTGTAAGAAAAATGAATACTGGCGGATTATTTCAGCCTGATATGTTACTACAAATGATGCAAAGGGACGAGATTCTCCGAGAGTTTATTTATAAGTATCAAAATGAAAAAATTCTGCCATGGTATTTAGAAATATTAGAACGAGCACAGCAAAAAAATGAAATTAACCCCCACCTTACTAAAGAAATGATGTTACTGTACATTCAAATGTTCACTAAATTAGGTGATGATTTTGGGGCACAGCTTCTTGAAGGAGATCGTGAAAAACATATACAAGATATCGTTACGATGTTCTTTTATGGACTGTCCGTCCCAGAAAAATAATTTTTCTAAAGAACAAATAAAATCACCAAAAAGCCCTTTGGATATTTAAATCTCAAGGGCTTTTTCATATCAAAAAAATGACTAAAACTAACTTTATCTTAAAGAAGTTAAATGCTGCTTTATAGATAATACCTTATTATAGATTAACTCTTTTAGTATGACAGGCTGAATGGAGATAATCGTTTCTCCGAAATTCAGAAAATAGTTCGAGATAAAATCAACTTCTTGTTTATTAAAATAGCCTGTTATAATGTAATTTTCATTTTCTTTTTGTATCTTCATGGAAGGATAATTCTCTTTATCAAAAATGTCTTTTCCTTTTTGATTAACAATAACACTAAAATCAATCGCATCAGGCTTTCTATGAAAAGTAGTAAGATAACTTAGTAATTCTTCAAGCTTTTTGGGATTAACATTGCTGGTTTCCACAATAGAAAGAATTTTATCGCATCTAATTATTTGAACATTATTTGTCTCAAAATTAAAAATTTTAGCATACCACTGACCAAATTTAGATTCGATTCGAATAAATTGGGCGACCAATACTTTCTCCTCATCTTTTTTTAAATATTTTAAATGATAAACTCGCTCAGCAAAAATCCCCTGTAAAATTTCTTTTAAGAACGGACTAAAATTACTATGATTTGTTACTTCAAAAGAAAGTGTTCGTTCCATAATTGAAATATTTTTACGCACATTATCAGGTAATACATGTTTAAATTTATTTTCAAGCGCAATACTTTCTATATTGAATGGTTTTGTCTTGTATCCATTTAATGTAAGAATCGAGAAGTATAACGCATACATTTCATCCACACTAAAATAAATTGGCGATAATACACTATTTTCTATAATTTTATAACTTCCATTTCTACCTAGTTCAGAATATATTGGTACCCCTATTTCTTCCAATGATTGAATATCTCGCAACGCGGTACTTTTAGAAATATCATATCTAGTCATTAAATCTTTTAAATTAAAATATCTTTTGTTATTTAAGAAAATAAGCATATCATTTATTCGTTCCGTTTTTTTCATATTTCCCTCCCCAAAAAGGTGTCATGTATTGAAACCTTTTTAGTCTATATTATAATTATTAACTAATAAGGGAGTTATAAATGTATGACATTAGAAATAGCTATTTTTCTTTCAATGAATGGGCAAGCAAAGGAGGTAATTAATTTTTATACACGTAATTTAGAGGCCAAGAAGCTAATGATTGTTACGTATGAAGAACTGGCCAAAAGAGATAGTTCTTTTAAAATTACAAGTGAAAATAAAGAACATATTGCTCACTCTGTTTTACAAATTGGGAATACAAAGCTAATGATAGCAGAAGATACAATGAAGCCTAATGAACGTTATAACGTTGGAAATAACATGTCACTTTGCATTCAAAGTGCTAATTTAGAAGAAATACAAAGATTTTATAATAATTTAATTTCCGATACGCATGTAAAAATAATCTCTCCGCTAGAAAAAAATATATTTAGTGAAGCATATGGTATTATTGAAGATCCTTACGGCATACAAATCCAGTTAATGTATGACAAACGATTAAACTAAATAGTTAGCAACATTCCTAATAAAAAAGACACGAAATTCGTGTCTTTTTTATTTCACAGAAATGACTCTTCCCGTTTCACTACTTTCAATCGCCAACTGAATCAGTTTAATTACATCTAAACCTTCTTGTGCTGTTACAGGTGGTTTCTCACCATTTACAATGCTATCCCTTACACCTTTATAGTACATGTCATAACAGCCTACTTCTGTCGGAATACGCTCTAGCTTTTCTTCCGTATCTAAAGTAGCAAAATTCTCTTCATTATCTGTCCCATAATCATTGTCGCCCGGCTTCATTCCATTTTTCAACTGCTCTTCTTGTGAATCCATACCATATTTCACGATAGAACCTTTGTCTCCATGTAATGTAAAATGTGGTCCAGCTTGTTTCACGTAACTGCTACTATGTAAAATGACACGCTTAACTCCGTAGTGAAGTACAACATGGAAGTAGTCATCAATCTCTGCTCCTGGTCGTTGCTTTATTACATCTGCACTAATTGCATCTGGTTTCCCGAATAATGATAATGCTTGATCAATTAAATGTGATCCTAAATCATATAATATTCCTGAACCTGGCAAGTTCTTTTCTCTCCAGCGATCACGTACATGTGGACGGAAACGATCAAAATGCGCTTCATATCCGTATACATTTCCTACTCTATTTTCTTCTAACAATTTCTTAATTGTTAAGAAATCATTATCAAAACGACGATTATGATATACACTTAACATCACATTATGTTGCTCTGCTAATGAGATAAGTTCTTCCCCTTCTTCAATTGAAACAACAAATGGTTTTTCAACAACAACATGCTTACCATGTAAAATCGCTTCTTTTACATATGGAAAATGAGTTGTGTTTGGTGAAGTAATGACGACTAAATCCACATCATCTCGCTTCACTAATTCCTCAATTGTACTAACAACGTTAGCGTTTGGTAATGTTTCTTTTACCACCTCTTCTTTTGAGGATAGTACTGCACGAATATCATATTCTTCTATCGTTTGTAATAATGGGATATGAAATGTTGTACTAGAAAAACCAAATCCAACAATCCCTACACCTATTTTTTTCATGTTGTCCCTCCATTTGTCCCGCTTTAACGGGCAGTAAGATTCCTAACTCAAAATTCAGCGAAAGCTAAAAAATTAGGTGAGGAATCAACTGCTCGTAAAAGCCCGATTGGTTCAACTAATAATCAGTGGGGATAAAGAAAATCCCCACTGATTAAAGTTTCACTTTATGAGAACGATTTCATTTCACTATTATAACAATGTTATTTTTATTTACATAATAATTTGCTTAGAAAAAAGCATCTTGCTACTTTTCATAGCAAGATGCTTCCTTTACTCCGGTCTTTTCTTCGTCCACGTTTCTACTACTTCACCAGTATCATTAACATCTAGCACTAAACTACCATTACTATACCGGTCTTTATTTCGATACGCTTTTGGATCAATTTCTTCTACAATGTGTTTCTCTGTTTTCATATAAACTAGTTCATCGTCTCGCACAATTTCAATACCGACAATGCGGTAAGGATTACGTTTTAACTCTTTGAAAATAACAAGACCTCGCTTCGCCCTCGTTGACTTTTCAATTTCTGATGCTTTCAAACGCTTTATAGCGCCGCGTTGCGTTACGAGAATAAGTTGATCTTTGTCACCATTTAATGGTTTACCAGAAGCGACATAGTCATCTTCTTTTAAATTAATTGCTTTTACACCAGCAGCTCTAACACCGACTGGGCTTACTTCATCTTCATGGAAAATAAGTGCATATGCACCATGTGTAGCAAGAACAATATCACTCGTTCCATCTGTCGCAAATATATCGACAACTTCATCATCTTTTTTCAAGTTTACAGCAACGAACGCTCTCGAATAACGCTGAACTTTATATTGATTCAATTCTGTTTTCTTTATCATTCCATTTCGCGTTACAAATACAATAAATCGATTTTCTTCCTCAAAGTTCGGTACGACTGTCGCCCAAATAATCATTTCATCCCGCTCGAGTGATACAAGATTCGCAACGTGTTGACCTAAATCTTTCCAACGAATTTCCGGCATTTCATATACAGGAAGGTAAATATAATTTCCTTTGTTCGTAAATAAAAGTACGGTTTCTGTCGTGTTTGTATCGAAACGCTCAAGTAAGATGTCACCCTCTTTCATACCGAAGTCTTTCCCGTTCGATGCATTATGTGAACGCCAACCAGTTCGTTTCACATATCCTTCTTTCGTTACAGTAACGATGACATCTTCTTGTGGAATCATAACTTCCACATCGATTTTAATTTCTTCAATTTCCTCTTCAATTATCGCACGGCGATCATCACTATATGTTTTCTTTACTCTCTTCAAATCTGTTTTAATAACTTGAAGAAGTCTTTTTTCACTTTGTAAAATCGACTGTAACTCTATAATTTTCTTATTAAGTTCAGCTGCTTCTTGCTCTAGCGCTGTAATATCTGTATTCGTTAAACGATATAGTTGCAGTGAAACAATCGCTTCTGACTGCGCCTCTGTAAATCCAAATTTCGCGCTTAAATTATCTTTCGCATTACGCTTATCTTTAGACCCACGAATCGTTTCAATCACTTCATCTAAAATTGATAATGCTTTCTTTAAACCTTCTACAATATGTTGACGATTTTCAGCTTTTCTTAATTCATATTGTGAGCGTCTCGTAACAACTTCTTTCTGATGCCCAATATATGCATCCAAAATTTTAGGTAAGGTCATAAGTGTTGGACGACGATTATTTATCGCTACCATATTAAAGTTGTATGGAATTTGTAAATCTGTATTTTTGTATAAATAATTTAAAATACCTTCAGCATTTGCTTCTTTTTTTAACTCTACAACGATGCGAAGACCTGTACGATCTGTCTCATCACGCACTTCAGCAATTCCATCTAGCTTTTTATCTAGACGTAATTCATCCATTTTCTTAACAAGGTTCGCTTTATTTACTTCGTACGGAATTTCTGTAATAACGATTTGCTGCTTGCCACCGCGAATCGTTTCAACTTCTGCTTTTCCGCGAATAATAATTTTACCTTTCCCTGTTTCGTAGGCTTTTTTAATACCATCTATCCCTTGAATAATACCACCTGTTGGGAAATCTGGTCCTTTAATAACTGTTAATAGATCATCAACAGTACTATCCGGCTTATCAATACGCATCATCGTTGCATCAATTACTTCTCCAAGATGATGCGGTGGAATTTCTGTTGCATAACCAGCAGAAATTCCTGTAGATCCGTTCACTAATAAGTTCGGGAACATTGCTGGTAATACAACAGGTTCTTCACTCGTATCATCAAAGTTTGACACGAATTCTACTGTTTCTTTATCGAGATCGCGTAATAACTCAGATGCGATTGGTGATAAACGAGCTTCTGTATAACGCATTGCCGCTGCTGGATCCCCATCAACACTACCGTTATTTCCGTGCATTTCAACTAACACATTACGTACTTTCCAAGTTTGACTTAAACGGACCATCGCCTCATATACAGAGGAATCACCATGTGGATGGTAATTACCGATAACATTACCTACTGTTTTAGCTGATTTACGAAACGCTTTATCATGTACATTACCTTCTACATACATAGAATATAAAATACGTCTTTGTACCGGTTTTAAACCGTCACGCGCATCTGGAAGCGCGCGGTCTTGAATTATATATTTACTATAACGTGCAAAGCGGTCACCTAACACGTCTTCCAGCGGGAGGTCATGAAACTTCTCTGCCTGCATGTTATTCCACCTCCGTCTCCATAATCATTTCATTTTCTAAAATATTTCCTTCTTCTTGCATACCAAATTGTACATTACGCTCAATCCATTTACGGCGTGGTTCTACTTTATCACCCATCAATGTCGTAACGCGGCGCTCAGCTCTTGCTGCATCATCAATTTTCACTCGGATTAATGTACGCGTTTCAGGGTTCATCGTCGTTTCCCATAACTGATCTGCGTTCATTTCACCAAGTCCTTTATAGCGTTGCAACATATAACCTTTACCGACCTTTTTCGTCACACCATCTAATTCGTCATCAGACCATGCATATTCAATTACTTCACTTTTCCCTTTCCCTTTACTTACTTTATATAAAGGTGGAAGTGCGATAAATACTTTGCCAGCTTCGATAAGTGGTTTCATATAACGGTAGAAGAACGTCAGTAATAACACTTGAATATGTGCTCCATCCGTATCTGCATCAGTCATAATAACAACTTTATCGTAGTTAATATCTTCAACAGCGAATTCATTTCCTACTCCGCCGCCAATTGCATAAATAATTGTATTAATTTCTTCATTCTTAAAAATGTCAGCAAGCTTTGCTTTTTCCGTGTTAATTACTTTACCACGTAATGGTAGTACCGCTTGAAAACGACGATCCCGCCCTTGCTTTGCTGAACCACCAGCCGAGTCACCCTCTACTAAATACAATTCGTTTTTCTGAGGATTACGTGATTGTGCAGGTGTTAACTTCCCGCTTAAAGTACCTTCTGATTTTTTCTTCTTCTTACCACTACGTGCTTCTTCTCTCGCTTTACGAGCAGCCTCACGTGCTTGCGCTGCTTTAACTGCCTTTCTCACAAGAAGTGTGGCTACATCCGGGTTTTCTTCTAAAAAGTAAGCTAAATGCTCTGATACAATTGCATCAATTGAAGAACGAGCTTCACTTGTACCGAGTTTCCCTTTCGTTTGTCCTTCAAACTGCAGGACTTCTTCCGGTACACGTACAGAAACAATAGCTGCTACACCTTCTCGAATATCTGTACCTTCTAAGTTTTTATCTTTTTCTTTTAATAGTGAAACTTTACGAGCATACTCATTAAACACACGTGTCATCGCTGTTTTAAATCCAGCTTCGTGTGTTCCACCATCTTTTGTACGTACGTTATTTACAAACGAAAGAATATTTTCTGAGTAACCATCGTTAAACTGAAATGCTAGTTCTGCTTCAATCCCGTTTTGTTCACCAGTGAAGTATACAACTGGATGAATTGAATCTTTTTCTTCGTTTAAATATGAAACGAAAGCTTCAATTCCTGTTTCGTAATGAAATACATCTTCTAAATCATTACGTTCATCTTTTATTGAAATCTTCATTCCTTTTAATAAGAATGCAGATTCGCGTAATCTCTCACATAATGTTTCATAATTGTAATTTGTTGTACTGAAAATAGTTGTATCTGGTTTAAAGTGCATCTTTGTACCAGATTCTTTTGTCTTCCCGATTTTCTCTAACGTCGTTGCAGGGATACCACCATTTTCAAAGCGTTGTTCATAAATGTTACCATCACGCTTAATCGTTACTACTAACCATTCTGACAAGGCGTTTACAACTGATGCCCCAACACCGTGTAAACCACCACTCGTTTTATAGCCACCTTGACCAAACTTACCACCAGCATGAAGTACAGTTAAAATAACTTCAGGTGTCGGTTTCCCAAGTTTATGCATTCCCGTAGGCATTCCTCGCCCTTTATCAATAACGCTAATACTATTATCTTTATGTATTACGACAGAAATTTCGTCGCCAAATCCCGCTAACGCTTCGTCAACGGAGTTATCTACTATTTCATATACTAAATGATGCAATCCACGGCTATCCGTACTCCCGATATACATACCCGGGCGTTTTCGAACGGCTTCAAGTCCTTCTAACACTTGAATTGCATCTTCATTATATTGGAACTGATGCTTCGCCAAACTCCTTGCCCCTTTCCTAATTAAATAAGAACATATGTTTCTATTATAGAATAACGCCTCGACTATAGTTTTGGCAAGTTATCTTATCTCTTTTATATACCATTTCCAATAGAAAAATCCTTGTTTTTTTCACAAGGATTCCTCTAGGCTACTATTTCAGAAAAATAATCGTTTGTCAACGAGAATTGGATATGTATTCCAAGATTATACATTCCAAACCTTTATTATGATCCAAATGATCAATATCCAAAATGGGATAACAATTAACAATCCCCAAAAACAGCCTTTAAAAAATCTCAAGATGAACACCTCGTTCATCGGCCCTACTTATGTCTGTAAAGAGGGCTGAATCAATCTTTCTACCTTTAAAATCCACACTATTTTGTCATCGCATGTTCTACTTTAATACAACGATCCATTATTACAGTATAGCCCTTCTCTTGTAAAATTTTATATGTATCTTCATCTTGTACTCCTAATTGTGCCCAGAAAACATCTGCATCAATCTCTACAAACTCTTTTGCAACGTCCATTAAAAACTCTGAGCGACGAAATACATTTACAATGTCAACGTGTTCTTTAATATCTTTTAGTGAAGAAACTGCCTTTTCTCCAAGCACCTCATCTACTGTTGGATTTACTGGAATAATACGGTACCCCGCATCTTGCATTGCTTTTGAAACCATGTACGATGTACGTTCTGGCTTATCTGATAATCCAACAACCGCAATTGTTTTGCTTTTCTTTAATACTTCACCAATTTCCGTACGAGTTGGGTTTTCAATTGTCATAATTAATCCCTCCTATTCCTTTAGTATAGCCGATAAAGAAAGTCTCTTTCAACATGAAAGAGACTTTCTTTTATCCGCTATTTGCGGACAACCTTACCAATTAAGGTTTTATCTTATTGATTCTTTGTAGCTGAATTATCTGCTAATGTAGCCGATTTCGTCATTTTTTGACCGTTACGGTAGAATGTCACATCTACTTTCTCGCCTACTTTTTTCTTTTCATATAAATATTTACGGAACTGAAGTGAATTTTCTACTTTTTGATCATCTAATGCCACTACAATATCATATTGCTCTAAACCAGCTTTTTCTGCCGGTGATACTGGATAAATTTTACCTAATACAACACCATTTGTTACTTCTTTTGGTACTTTTAATTGATTTAACGCATAAGCTTGCACATCTTCTAATGAAACAACACCTACACCAAGAGCTGGGCGTTTCACTACTCCATCTTTTTCAAGCGATTCAATAACTGGTTTTGCAACGTTAATTGGAATTGCAAATCCAATCCCCTCAACTTCTTGTTGCGCAATTTTACTTGAGTTAATTCCAATTAATTCACCGTTTTGGTTAAATAATGCGCCACCACTATTACCAGGGTTAATTGCTGCATCTGTTTGAATAACTTGTGCTTGCCAGTCTGGACGTTGGTCTCCATCAATGTCTACTGGAATTTCACGTTCTTTACTACTGATGATACCTTCCGTTACACTACCATCAAATCCTAACGGGTTACCAATTGCAATTGCTTTTTCACCAGCACGAAGTTTACTGGAATCACCTAAAGTTGCAACTTTATTAACAGCAGATCCATCAATCTCTACAACTGCTAAGTCTAACCAAGGATCTTTACCAACTAATTTTGCATCAACTTGCTTGCCGTCGCTCATTTTTACCGCAAGTTTATTCGCCCCGTCCACTACGTGGTTATTCGTTACAATATATGCTTTATTTCCTTCTTTTTTATAAATAACACCTGATCCTGTACCAGCTGTTTGCTCTTGTTCTGTCGGTTGCATTGCAAATGGATCAACAACCTTTTGCATATTAATTACACCAACTACAACATCCTTTGCACCTTCAACCATACCTGGTAAATCAGTTTCACCCTTAACTTTATTAACAACAGGAGCTACAGTACCCTCCACTTGTTGATTAGAATTGAATGACGAAACTGCCGCTCCATTATTTTGCATCCATGGCATGTAAGGTGCTGCAAAACTAATCGATACCGCCCCTACTACTGCTCCCACTAAACCTGTGAAAAAATATCCTTTTTTACTACCTGATTTTTTCACTTCTCTCGTTTCACTATGTTCTTCATTTAAATTCGGTCCGTCGTAATATCCCATGTTTTATTTCCCCTCTCTGGTGAATTCGTACTTTCAGTATAGTCACAGCTTGTGTCCTTCTTGTGAACTCATCGTGAAATCCAATTAAAAAAATACTCCTATCTATCGTTGTAGACAAGAAAAGTATTTTTTGTACATTCCACCTACAAAGAAGAGTGCAAATTCGCTATATTCTCAAGCTAAAGCGCATAGTAATTTAAAGGTTATTCTTCAAATTTATAACCAACACGAATAACAGTACCGATATGCTTGGCTTTATCTCCCAGCTTATTTCGTAGTTTTTTAATATGTGTATCAACCGTTCTATCATCGCCATAGTAGTCATATCCCCATAACTGATCTAATAAATGTTGACGTGACAACACAATTCCTCTGTTCTCCATTAAATAAACAAGAAGTTCAAATTCTTTATGTGTCAATATTATTTCTTCTCCATCTACTAAAACAGTTCTAGATAGTCGATTCACTTCTATTCCAGCTAAAGACATAGCATTTTCTTCAGCTACTCCTACTGCACCATCCGCACGTTTCAATAATGTCTTTGCGCGAGCTACTAACACTTTCGGGCTAAAAGGTTTCGTTACATACTCATCGGCACCTAATTCGAAACCTAGCAATGTATCATCCTCATCCGAACGTGCTGTCAACATAATAATTGGTACTTCTGACTCTTTTCTAATTCGTCTACAAACAGACCATCCATCTATTTCTGGTAACATAATATCTAACATAATTAAATCAATTTCATGCTCTGCAAATAATTCTAACGCTTTTTTCCCATCTTCTGCTTCGATCACTTCAAAGCCTTCATTACGAAAATAATCACTAACAATTTCACGTAATCTTCTTTCATCTTCAACAAGCAATACTGTTTTATTCATATAATCTATCCCGCCTTTTTACTCTTTCAATCGAATAATACGTTGATTGGAGCTTCCGCGAAATGGAAGTGTTAAATCTTTTTTCTCGATTTCAAATCTTCCATCGACTAAAACATCCCCATAATGTAACAACTCTATCATATCATTATTTTGAGAACTCTGTATCTCTTCTAACGTATAACCTGTATACATCCATAAATTTTTCTTCAAATCTTTCACGGCTTGTGCTACTTTTTTCACTTCAGCAGCTTGAAAAAATGGATCTCCACCTGAAAATGTTACATCAGTTAATGGGTTACTTTCAATCTCTTTCACAATTTCTTCTACTGTCATTTCAGTTCCATTGCAAATATTCCACGATTTCGGATTATGGCAACCGAAACAACGATGCGGACAGCCCGCAAAAAACACGACTGTCCGCAATCCTTCTCCATCTACTACACTATCATGAATGATGTTCATAACTTTCATTTATGCTTCACCCGATCCATCTCTTCACTACGTTTCGCACTATTCCACTTCGACATATCTCCTACAAGATAACCTGTTATTCGGCGAATTCTTTCTATATTGGCCTCATCTTCATTTCCGCAGCTTGGACATTCATTTCCAATGACTCCGTGATACTTGCAGCACTTACAACGATCAACCGGATGATTAATTGAACCGTATCCAACGCCATTCTCTGCCATCGCTTGTACAATTTGCTTTAACGCCTTTTTGTTATGCATCGCCGCCCCGTCTAGTTCAATATACGTAATATGTCCCCCGTTACATAGAGCGTGGAACGGTCCTTCTAAGCGAATTTTATTTATGGCTTGAATATTATAATAAACTGGAACATGGAATGAATTCGTATAGTAATTATGGTTCGTTATGCCTCTAATCACACCAAATTCCTCTCTATCTTTTTTCACAAACTTCCCTGATAACCCTTCTGCAGGAGTTGCAATTACTGAGAAGTTCAGTTGATGTTCTTCCGTCGCTTTATCCATTCTTTCTCTCATAAAGGAAATGATTTCATATCCAAGCTTCCATGATTCTTCATCTTCTCCGTGATGTTTCCCTGTTAAAGCTACTAAACATTCCGCAAGACCGATAAAACCAATACTTAACGTACCTTGTTTTAATATCGGCGCCACCGTATCTTCAGGCTGTAACGTTTCTCCACCACGCCATACACCTTGTGAATATAAAAATCGAAAATCTCTCGCTCGCTTCGTACATTGATACGCGAATCTCTCTAATAGTTGATTTATCCCTAAATCTAAGTAATAATTTAGCGCTTCAAAAAACGCTTCTTTTGAACCACTAATTAACGCTAATTTCACTAAATTAATAGACGTAAACGATAAATTCCCTCTTCCAATCGCTGTCTCTTCTCCATGTATATTAGACATAACACGAGTACGACATCCCATGTAACATACTTCACTTTCAGGGCGCCCGTCATAATGCACTGCATTAAACGGAGCATCTAAAAATGAAAAGTTAGGGAATAGTCGCTCAGCCGTTGTCTCTAACGCTAATTCAAACAAATCATAGTTCGGATCACACTCTTCAAAGTTCACACCTTTTTTCATTTTGAAAATTTGAATAGGAAAAATCGGTGTTTCCCCTTTACCAAGACCAGCCTGCGTTGCTTTTAACAGCTGCTTAATTAACAGTCTCCCTTCTTTCGATGTGTCTGTTCCATAGTTAATAGAAATAAACGGTACTTGTCCTCCGCCCCTACTATGCATGCTATTTGAATTATGAACGAACGCTTCACACGCCTGATACGTATCATTTTCTGTTTCTTTCCATGCAAATTCCTCTATTTGTTCTTTCGTAAGCGGGTATGACTGTAATCGTAACTTATGTCTCTCTACTGTTTTTCTTACATAGGGAGCTAAATCAATATCAAAGAGTGCAAACGATTGACCACCGTGCTGCATATTTTGATTCGCTTGAAAAATAATTGAAGAAAGAGCCAATGCACTTTTAATATCTTGCGGTTGTCTCATATGTCCATGTCCAGTATGAAAACCGTTAGCAAGCATTTGTGCTAACGGAATTTGCGAACAAGTCGTCGTTCCTGTCGCATAAAAATCTAAATCATGTGGATATAATATATTTTGATTTATCGCTTTTTTCACTTGATCTGATAATAAATTTTCTACTGCATAATATTTCGCACTCTCAGATGCGAACGTTCCCATTACTCCCATTGGAGAGCGGCCATCTACATTTGCATTTTCTTGCATTAAATCTTGTTCATTGCCGTGGACAATTGTCTCAAACACTTTCATTAATTCTTCTCCACGTGTATTTTTTCGTAACATTTATAACCCTCCACCAATATGTTGTTGTCTTTTGTTTAAAATGTTACTACATATAGTCTTACTGTTTCTGTGAGAAATGTAACATTCCTGTGAAATTTTTTTCACGAAATAATGAATTTTTCATTTGTAAAAAAGAAATGTGCTCTTTACAAATGTATGGTACAATATACGGGAAAAACTCTTTTTACCCTTTATCAACACATTTGTATAAAGGAGACTGAACTCATGGTTATTACATATCTTTTATTTATCGTTGCCTACTTACTTGGCTCGATTCCGTTTGCACTTGTTGTTGGAAAAATTGGCTATGGAATCGACATTCGTGAGCATGGAAGTGGTAATTTAGGCGGAACAAATACATTCCGCACACTAGGGAAAAAAGCAGGTTTTATCGTTACAATTGCTGACATTTTAAAAGGTACATTAGCAACAAGTCTACCGATTATTTTCGGGTTAGATGTTCACCCACTATGGTTTGGATTAGCAGCTGTTCTTGGACATGTATATCCAATCTTCGCAAAATTCCGTGGGGGGAAAGCTGTTGCAACTTCTGCTGGGGTGCTATTATGCTATTCACCAGTTGTTTTTGCAATATTAGCTGTTGTCTTTTTCAGCCTTTTATTTACAACAAGATACGTATCACTTTCTTCTATGGTAACAGCTGTTGTTGCTGTTATTGCATCAATTGTTAGCGGGGATAAAATCTTCATTATTGCGATGTGTTTATTAGCAGGTATGGTTATTTATAAACACCGTGCAAATATCGGACGAATTATAAATAAAACTGAACCAAAAGCAAACTTTTCAAAAAAGCAAAAATAAGATCGTAACCCACATAACGCAAAAAGAAAACGTGAAGCATATTAATAGCGTCTTTTTGCGTTATTTTTTATACTAAAGAAAAAGCAATATAATTTGGAGGAACTATACATGAATCTTTCCGTAACAAAAGAAGCAGCACAATGGTATAAAAACGAATTACACTTACAATCAGGTGAAACACTACGCTTTTTCGTACAATACGGTGGTTGCAGTACTGTGCAAAAAGGACTTTCTTTAGGTATCCGTAAAGATGACCCTGCACATCCTGCTGTTCAAATTCAAGAAGAAGATATTAACTTCTTTATTGAAGGTGATGATGAGTGGTTCTTCGATGGACATAATTTATCTGTTACACTTAACGAAGGTGACGATTTCCCGCAATTTAATTATGAAAAATAAAAAAAAGCGTGGCAGTAGCCACGCTTTTTTTTTATTTCTTTTTTATTTCCTCATATTTCGCATACCACTCAGGATATAACTTTTTAAATGATACAGGGCGGAACCCTTCTTTTTTCGCACAAATATTCGTCGTACTTGCAGTAATACAAAGGTCACCTTCGCCGTTATAAATTTCATATCCATATACAACGCGAAGCGGGCTCACAGTGTCAACCCACGTTTTTACGATTGCTTTTTCTCCGTAACGCATCGCTTTACGATATGAAATTTGCAGGTCTAACACAGGAGAAATAATTCCCTCTTTCTCCATTTCAACATATGAAAATCCTAAATCTTGTATAAGTTTCGTGCGACCTAGTTCCAGCCACACCAAATAATTTGAATGGTAAACAACACCCATCTGATCTGTTTCCGCATAACGGATTTCAACTTCATGTTCTGCTACAAACATATGTATTCGCCTTCTTTCACTTCTGCTACCTTGCATACATTTAATCATAATACACCGGAATCAAAAATAAAATAAAAACAGTGAATCTTTTCCTGAAAGGAGCAAGCATATGATTCAAATTGTAACTGTTCGTAGCGGTGATAGCGTATATAGCTTGGCATCAAAATATGGATCAACACCTGACGAAATAGTAAAAGACAACGGATTAAATCCAGCTGAAACACTCGTTGTTGGTCAGGCACTTATCGTTAATACGAAAGGAAATAATTATTATGTGCAGCCTGGTGATAGCTTATATCGAATTTCTCAAACGTATAACGTTCCTCTCGCTAGTTTGGCTAAAGTTAATAACCTATCTTTAAAATCTATACTCCATGTCGGACAACAATTATATATACCGAAAGGGACAAAACGAGCAGTAGAATCCATCGCTTATTTACAACCTTCAACAATACCAATAAAAGAAAGTTTAGTAAATGCTACACGCGCTATTAATCCATTTTTAACATATTTAGCCTACTTCAGCTTTGAAGCAAAAAGAGACGGTACTTTAAAAGAACCAACGGAAACAGCTAAAATCGCTAATATTGCAACGCAAGGCAAAACCATCCCTATGCTCGTTATTACAAATATCGAAAACGGGAACTTTAGTCCTGAACTAACATCTGTTTTGTTGCGTGACCCAACCATTCAAAATAAATTTATTACGAACATTTTGCAAACGGCTGAAAAATACGGTATGCGAGACATTCATTTCGATTTCGAAAATGTGGCGCCTGAAGATCGCGAAGCATATAATCGCTTTTTACGAAGTGTGAAAACACGCTTACCTAGCGGATATACATTAAGTACAACACTTGTACCGAAAACAAGCTCCACTCAAAAAGGAAAATTCTTTGAAGCGCATGATTATAAAGCACAAGGGCAAATTGTTGATTTCGTCGTCATTATGACATACGACTGGGGTTGGCAAGGTGGGCCACCGATGGCGATTTCTCCTATCGGTCCTGTGAAAGAAGTACTTCAATATGCAAAATCTCAAATGCCTCCACAAAAAATTATGATGGGGCAAAATTTATACGGGTTCGATTGGAAACTTCCATTTAAACAAGGTAATCCGCCCGCAAAAGCTGTTAGTTCTGTCGCAGCCGTCGCATTAGCACGTAAGTACAATGTTCCTATCCGTTATGATTTTACAGCTCAAGCTCCCCATTTTAATTACTTTGACGAAAACGGCGTACAACACGAAGTTTGGTTTGAAGATTCACGGTCGGTGCAAAGTAAATTTAATTTAATGAAAGAACAAGGTATAGGCGGTATTAGCTATTGGAAGATTGGTCTACCATTTCCACAAAATTGGCGTTTACTCGTCGAAAACTTTACAATTACAAAAAAGGGCTGACTTTTGTCAGCTCTTTTTTTGTACATTCTATTAAGATTCATCTTTTATTTCACTTTTTAATGAATCAATACTTTCTAAACGTCTTTGATTTTTCGCTTCAATGGCAGCACGATCTTTTTCATTAGAAAGTTCCGCTGTTTCTTTTGCTTCATTAAAATTATCAATCGTATTTTGTACCATTTCTTGTAATTTTTCAGCGTTGTCATTTCGATTATCTGGATTCGGCATGTACTTCCCTCCTAATTCTTTATACATACCATCTTAAATTGCCTATGTTCCTTCAAATTTATACAAAAAAGGAGAATGCAACATTCTCCTTTTCTTTAACCGTTATCTACAATCGGTTGTTTGCCAGTTTGGTCTTGCATTTGCTTCCCTTTATTGCCGCCAGCTTTTTTCGATTGTGTTCCAATTTGATTTGGTGCAAAGTCTTTTGAATTCTTTTTCGGATTACCCATTACTATCGCCTCCTTAACACTAGTATCGTACCAGTGTTAAGAATTATTCAGCTTGCTTAAAAAGTTTCATTTCATAACGTTTTTCAATACGTTCTTCAATGCGATCGATTGCATCGCGATCGCTTAATAATTGTTGTTTATTTTCATTTACAAGTTCTTCAAACGATTTACGGCGACTTCTTCTCATGCTGCTCACCCTTTCTCCTTCGCTTTCTTACTACATAGTATGAGCAAATGAAAAACTCTTTAATCAGATTTGTAAGAAAATTTTATGTTTTAGTACTCCTAAAAAAACTCCGTGTACAAGTTACTGTACACGGAGTTTTTTATACCCTAACATTTAAATACTCTTTTAATTTTTCATCTGCATTTGTTTCATTTTCTTTATACTCTTCAAGCGCTTGTAATACAAAATCATACTGTTCTACAATATAATGTTCTAATTTTAAGACATCCTCTAAGCTATTCAACATAATTCTCGTATTACCAACTTCACTTTTTAACGCTGGTTCACAGTTTAAACTCATACATATTTCTTTCACATCATCTTCTAACATTTCTGTTAATACGTATTTCTTTCGTCCTTTTACCTTCAATCTCATAACTGGATAAAAAGCTTTTATATCTAAATAACTTCCTACGTTCATACAACGCAGCCATTCTACATTACGTTTATTGTGTGCAAGTATTTCTTTCACTGCTTCGTATACCGCAGTTTCATCAAGTACGACCTTATTTACTTTTCTCTGCCCTTCTTCTTCAATAGATGCACATTTTTGATAAACAGCTGCACACGTAATACAATCATCAAATGCATTATGAGAACTTAAGCGAATTCCAAGCATTCGCTTTAACGTTTCAAGTTTATGATTAGGTGCATGCTTCATATATTTCTTTGCTAAAAATACAGTATCAATTACTTTATTTTTAGGTTCAGGCAGGCCAAGCCTATTTACATTACTTTTCAAAAAGCGCATATCAAAAGAAGCATTATGAGCCACAATAACATTTGTATGTAAAAATGCTAAAAATAAAGGTAACACTTCTTCAATCGTCGGTGCATCTGAAACACGATAATTTGTAATACCTGTTAAACTCGTTATTCGGTCCGGAATTGGACGCTCTGGATTCACATAAGAAACAAATTGATCTACTAGTTCATGATTATGATATTTCACTGCTGCTACTTGAATAATTTTATCATTATAAGGGTTAAATCCTGTTGTTTCAAAATCAATTACAACATAATCTAACGGTAAGGATACATTCCCCACTCCATACCACTCCTTTATCTATTAACGGATATATTTCTTACATCATATCATGAAGTTATCACCACTTAAAAAAGAAAAGGTAGAAATGGCTACTTTCCACTTCTACCTTTTCACCGTTACTTTAATTTCGCAATTCGTTTTTCCATCTCTTTTTGTGTCATCGGTCCAATGAACTTATCTTGAATGACACCTTTCGTATCTATAAAATATGAAGTTGGAATCGTAATTACTTTATACGCTGTTGTCACATCAATGTTCTTGTCCAATAAAATAGGAAAAGTAATTCCCTTTTCTGTAGCAAAATTGCTTACCTTTTCTTCTCCCCCGCCTTTTTCTGAAGGCGTATAGTTTATTGCTAGAATTTCTACGTTTTCTTTATGTTCTTTATAGAAAGCCTCCATATCAGGCATTTCTTGCTGACAAGGCCCACACCACGTTGCCCAAAAGTTTAAAATCACTTTCTTTCCTTTTAAATCTGATAACTTTACATTCGTTCCATCTAACTTAGTCAATTCAAAATCTGGTGCAACCTTCCCTATTTCAATACCATTCCTTGCGATCATCTCTTTCATAGCAGCTTCACTTTTTTCTTGCTTCCCTTGTACCGCCTGATCCTTTTTACCAAACTGTTCATAAGCTGCATATCCCGCTAAACAAAGTAACACTACAATAATCGTAAGCTTCCGCCACATTTTATATCACCCTAACGTGTTTATCTTTTTTAACATATTCATGAAAATACTATATACCTTATTTTAGCTTATACGGACAAGCTTGGAAATATTCACATTCAAAATAGTCAGAATTTTTTATAACCAAGATGAAATATTTTCCTTTTCATCATATAATTAGAAATACATATAAAAACTGCGAGGTGATATGTATTTTACAATTACTTAGCAACCCTTTTACTTTTGTTTTCTTCACTTTACCATTACTATGTATTTTTTTTAGCGGCTTACTATACAAATTCAAATGGGCTGCTATTTTTATTTCTTTTACTGTTCCACTTATATTTTTCATTATCATCTCTGAATTTGATATACACCTAGCTTTACAAAACTTAGACGCTTGGATTGTTTATAGTGCTGTTTATTCTGTACTTTCCTACATAACAACAGCGCTAATACGAAGAAAACTACACATGTAAAACCTTCAAAAAGGGGGGCTATTTTTATGAATTTATTCGAAAAAATACTATTATATATTCTTAGTTTTATATTTTCCCCAATCGGGATTATCACTTGGATTATCTGGCTCTTCAGTAAAGATCCTGAAAAAAAGCAAGTTGGACGTATTTGTCTCTATATCGCTTTAATCTCATTTATCTTATTAGCCGGTCTCGGTATTTTTAGTTTCTTCACGATGACTACCACCACTACTATACAATAATTATAGAAAGGATGATGATTTTGGGAGAACACCCTATTAGTAAAGAACTTCGCTATATACGAATATGTTTAGTTATTTTAGTAATCGTTCTTTTATTTTTCAACGGTGGAAGAGTCGTTGAAATTTCTACAAATCATGATTCCATCGAAAATATTCCCACCAGTAATATGACACAGATTGCGGAAAATACGTTTGCTATTCAAGAATATAATCCATCACTAAGTAGCGAACATACGGTCAAAATCTTCAAATATAATCCGGATACAAATCAACTTACTCTAGTCAAAGAGTTTAGTACTAGCGATACTGATTCTTATACGTATCAACTTAATAAGAGTGAATAAAGATAAGAGCACTATGTAGCTCTTATCTTTTTCATAAAATAAGGAAGCTAACATATGTCAGCTTCCTTATCATTCATTTCAATTATTTAGTTTGACACTTTAGACTCTTCGATTTTCTCACGAAGAACCATTTGCAGGATACCACCGTGACGGTAGTAGTCAATTTCAACTTCACTATCGAAACGAGCTACTACTTCAAATTGTTTTTCGTTGCCATCTGCATCAGTTGCAACTACTTTTACAAGATCACGTGGTCTAACTGTTTTGTCAATTTGAATTTCAAATGACTCGTTACCAACAAGACCTAATGTTTCAGCGCTTTCACCATCTTTAAATTGAAGTGGTAATACGCCCATTAATACTAAGTTACTGCGGTGAATACGTTCGAAGCTTTCCGCGATTACTGCTTTAATACCTAATAAGTTTGTACCTTTCGCAGCCCAGTCACGAGAACTTCCCATACCGTAGTCTTTACCAGCAACAACTAGAAGGCCTGTGCCATCTTCTTTATATTTCATAGCAGCATCATAGATTGATGTTACTTCACCAGTTGGCCAATATGTTGTATATCCGCCTTCTGTTCCTGGTGCGATTTGGTTTTTAATACGGATGTTCGCGAATGTACCACGCATCATAACTTCATGGTTACCACGACGAGAACCGTAAGAGTTGAAGTCAACTGGTTGTACGCCGTTCTCTAATAAGTAGCGTCCAGCTGGTGTGTGCTTACCGATTGAACCTGCTGGTGAAATATGGTCTGTCGTTACAGAGTCACCAAATTTACCAACTACGCGTAAACCTGATAATGTTTCAACTTCACCTGGCTCTTTAGATAATCCTTCAAAGAACGGTGGGTTTTGAATGTATGTTGAATCATTATCCCAAGTATATAAAGCTTCATTTGAAGTTTGGATTTCATTCCAACGCTCATTGCTGTTAAATACTTGTGCATATTCTTTCTTGAACAGTTCAGATGTAACAACGCTTTGAACTACATCTTCAATTTCTTTAGCTGATGGCCAAATATCGTTGAAGTAAACAGCATTGCCATTTGCATCTTTACCGATTTCATCATTTTTCAGGTCAATATCCACAGTACCTGCAAGTGCATATGCCACAACAAGTGGTGGTGATGCTAAGTAGTTCGCTTTTACAAGCGGGTGAATACGTCCTTCAAAGTTACGGTTACCAGATAAAACAGATGTTACTAGTAAGTCGTTTGCTGCGATTGCTTCTTCTAATTCCTCTGCTAATGGACCAGAGTTACCGATACAAGTCGTACAGCCGTAACCAACTGTTTGGAAACCTAATTGATCTAAATAAGTTGTTAAACCTGATTTATCTAAGTATTCAGTTACAACTTTAGATCCCGGTGCTAACGATGTTTTTACATACTCAGGTACTGTAAGTCCTTTTTCAATTGCTTTCTTCGCAACTAGACCTGCTCCAATTAATACGTATGGGTTTGATGTATTTGTACAGCTTGTAATTGCAGCGATTGCAATTGCACCTGTTTTCATCGTTACTTCTTTATCTTCTAATGTAACTTTCACTTCTTTATCGAATTCTTGCTCATTAAATCCAAGTCCTTGTGTTCCAACTGGAGCTACAACAGCTTCATGGAACGCATCTTTCATGTCTGAAAGTGGAATTAAATCTTGTGGACGTTTCGGTCCAGATAAGTTAGATTCGATTGTATTTAAGTCAATTTCAACAAGATCAGTGTAAATTGGATCTTTACTGTCTGCTGTATAGAATAAGCCATTTGCTTTACAGTATTCTTCAACAACGCGAATTTGCTCTTCATCTCTACCTGTTAAACGTAAGTATTCTAATGAAATATCGTCGATTGGGAAGAATCCACAAGTTGCGCCGTATTCTGGTGCCATATTTGAAATTGTTGCACGGTCAGCTAAAGGCATGCTCTTTAGTCCATTACCGAAGAACTCAACGAATTTACCAACTACACCTTTTTGACGTAATACTTGTGTTACTTTTAATGCAACGTCAGTTGCTGTAGTACCACTTGGAAGTGTACCCGTTAATTTCACACCGATTACTTCAGGAACTGGGAAGTATGAAGGCTGTCCAAGCATTCCAGCCTCTGCTTCAATACCACCAACGCCCCATCCAAGAACACCGATACCGTTAATCATTGTTGTATGTGAGTCTGTTCCAACTAATGAATCAGGATATGCTACTAAGTCACCTTCAGCATTTTTCACCGCGTGAACAACTGGTGCTAAATATTCAAGGTTTACTTGGTGTACAATACCTGTAGCTGGTGGAACTGCACGGTAGTTATCAAATGATTTTTGTGCCCAGCTTAAAAATTTATAACGTTCTTCATTACGTTTAAACTCTAAGTCCATGTTGAATTCAAGCGAGTCTGCTGTACCCGCTCTATCAACCTGTACAGAGTGGTCAATTACAAGGTCTACAGTAATTTCAGGATTAATTTTATCAGGATCCCCGCCCATGTCTGCCATTGCTTTACGAAGCGAAGCCAAATCAACAACAGCTGGAACACCAGTGAAATCTTGTAAAATTACACGAGATGGTTTAAATGGAACATCGATATCTTGAACATCTTTCGTTCCCCACTTCGCTAAATTTGTAACATGTTCTTCTGTAATTACGCGTCCATCTACTTGACGAAGTACAGATTCAAGTAAAACTTTCACGGAATATGGTAATTGAGATACGTTGCCAGCCCCTGCGTTTTCAAGCGCTTTTAATTGATAATAATGATACGTTTTTCCATCTACTTCAAAAGTTGCACGTGATTGAAATGGATTATGTTTGACCATTATGTTTCCCCCCTGTTAAACGTGACTAAGTTGTCTGAATATAAAATGTAGACAAACTTTTCAATACCTTACGATAATATCTTATTACAACTTTCTAAATAAGTAAATAATAAGAAACTTATAGATTATCATAAGTTTTCTTTATCTTTCTAAATTTGAATAGTGTTCATGCTCCTTATGAATACTATTACCATAAAGTAAAGTACTCTTTCAGTGCTTTACTTTACGTTCATATATGCTATGAACTGTTCATCATTCAACCTACAAAAATTATTATAGAGGTGAAATCAAATGGGTAAACGAAAAGCAAATCATGTGATTCCAGGAATGAATGCTGCTTCTGCACAAGGACAAGGTGCGGGTTTTAACGAAGAATTTGCAAACGAGCCTTTAACTCCTGCAGAGCGACAAAATAATAAGAAACGTAAAAAGAATCAGTAATGAAAAATCCCAAAAGGTAGTTCTGCCTTTTGGGATTTTTTCTAATGTTTATAGCGTAGCAATTCCGAAACCTTAACAAATCGATATCCTTGCTTTTTAAGCTCTGGCAAAATTTTTGCTAATGCCTCAACTGTTTGACTACGATTACTTCCTCCATCGTGCAACAGCACAATATCTCCACTTTTAGCATTTTTTAGGACATGATTTACAATGGATTCAACTCCTGGGTTTGCCCAATCGCGAGGGTCTTGGTGCCATGACCATAGGACAATTTGATACCCAGCTTCTTTAGCTGTTGTAAATACGGCATCATTAATATATCCACCTGGAGGACGGAATAATAAAGGTTCTTTCACCCATTTTTTAAAATACTTCTTTCCATTTAAAATATCATTTTTTAATTTCTCATCTGATGAGTTACTTGCATACAAATGATCCATCGTATGATTTCCAATTTCATGTCCTTCTTTTAAAACCCGCTTTACTAAATATGGATTACGCTGAACTCGAAATCCAATCATAAAAAAAGTAGCTTCTGCTTTGTACTGACGTAATAAATCTAATATTTGCGGTGTATAAGTTGCATCTGGTCCATCATCAAACGTAATCGCGATAACCTTCTCATTATTAGGTACTTCCCACGTTACATAACCAGTTGGCTCTAACTCTTTTCTTAACAACATTTTAGCTTCCACTTTGTCCACTTGAAATATATGTACTGCACAAATTAAAGAAAAAATTAATAGAATAATTTTTCGTTTCGGCATAGTAACACTAAAAGTAATGAGGTTGTTGAATCCACAACAACCTCATTTACTTTTCTAATTGATCTACATTTCGCATAATATTTTGGAGATTATTTTCGTATTGCTCAAGTTGTGGACGTTGTGTTTCCGAAGCTACTTCAAGTGCATTTTGAATTTGTTCATACGCTTGTTGAACCTCTTGACGTAACTCTTTTAAATCATGACCGTAGTTTGGATCATTTTTCACAATATTGTTGAATGAATTTTCTGCTTGTGTAACCCCTTGCTGCGCTGCTTGAAAAGCTTGTTGTTTATCTTTATGATATGGCATTATACTTTCCCCTTTCTGTAATAGTTAGTCCCATTTATCTTTACCCTTTTTTCAAAAAACATTCTCGTATAAATTCGCAAACTTCTCTCATTCTAAAGAGAAAGAGGAGGTGTCACATACAATGGGAAAAAACAATCGCGAATCTAAAGAAAAAAAAGGACAACCTGAACCATTAAGCGGATCTCATAAAGTAAAAAACCGTAACCATTCACGCCAAAAAAATCATGCACATCATGATATGTAAAACAAAGCATTCACACTAGCTACCTTTACCACATACAATGTTTATATTTTTCCATTTTATTCTTCACCCCTACTTCGTTCATGCATAACATAGTATGAATTGAGATTTTACGGAGGGTGTCTTACATGGGCAAGAAAAAGAAGGATTGTCTTTTTCATGTTGATGGTTTCGAAGAATGGATGGATCAATTTTGTTCCGATTCTTGTAGTAATTTTAGTTTTCCAAATCAAATTCATATTGACCTTTGTGAAACTGAACAAGAATACATTTTGGAAACAGATGTACCAAATGTGACTGAACAAAATGTACTCATTAAAAAGATGGAGACAGGCCTAAACATTTGCATACTTCATAAAAATACTTCTTTACAGCGGCTCATTCCTTTACCCGCTAATATTATTTATAAGAAGATGCTAGCCTGCTCAGAGAATGGATTTTTAGCCATTCATATTTCCAAAAATGAAGTTGCTGATAAGCATGAAAAGAAAGTTCTTTTTTCAAATTAAGAGTTAAAATAAATACAAACATAAGCCCCAGTTGGTTACTGGGGCTTATGTTATTTCGCATGCATTTCTATATTAGAATTTCTATCATATCTTTTTTTCGATAAACCTTTTGTAACTAAAAGCACAGGAAATGCCACAGTTGAAAATATAGCTAGTGCTGAAAATACTGCAAACCCATTTTGATACCCGTAATAATCAAGAAGTACGCCCCCAAACCAAGGACCAATTACTCCTCCAATTCCGGAAAAGCCCATCGCTCCAAAATAAGTTCCCTTTAGATTTGAGACAGCTATATCATCAATAAATACATCTGTCATTGAAAACATTAAAACTTCTCCCACTGTAAAAATAAATGTACATACAGCGGCCCCTAACGTAGATTCTACTATTCCAAATCCAAATAACCCTGCGCTCACAAATAAAGTGCCAACCATAATTGATGCTAATGGTGTATATCTTTTACACGTTTGAATAACAGGGTATTGAATAATCACTACAACAATTGCATTTAAAGCTAGCATATATGAAAATAACTTCACTCCATCCTGAAATATATGTGCATTTGCAAAATATTGAGATACTGTCGTCGTTAGATGAGAAAAGCCACAATTACTCAAAATAATACCGACTAATGCAACTAAAAATACGACATCCTTTCGCAATATACGAATTGCATTTAACATTGTCACAGGCTTTTCTGTATTTATTTTCTTTCGTTCCAGTGGATACTTCTTAAATTGGAACGCTAATATAACTGTATATAAAATGTATACCCCAGCTGCTACTAAAAAAGGAATTGTTGATTTTGCACTTCCAATCTGTAATCCAACAATTGGTCCAATTGCAACTCCAACATTTATTGCACCGTATCGTAAGTTATAGACGAGTAACCGATACTCAGGCTTTGTTAAATCTGATAATAATGCTCTTGATGTAGGCTCAAAAAACGACCTACATAATCCATTTAAAGCGTTTAATAAAAAGAAACTTAAAACATGATCCGCAAGTGAAAAACCTATAAACACAAAAATCCAAACGATCATGGACCAGAGCATAATCGTTTTCCGGCCAAATCGATCTGATAAATTCCCTCCGATAAAACTAGCAAAAACACCAACAAGTGCACTCGTTCCGATAATAGCACCAGTCATTCCAGCTGATACACCTTTAACAGTCGTTAAATAAATCGCTAAAAAAGGGATACTCATTGAAGTTGCAAACCTAGCAAACAATGTCCCTAAAATAATACTCATTCCAAGTGGATGAATATGCTGTAACTTCCCCTTCATCGTTAAACCTACTCTCCCTATTTTCACATAAAAAAAGAAAGCAAAGGATCTGCTTTCTTTTCCTTTTTCTATACTTGAGCTGTTGATACCCGAGTTGTTCTCGTTATGTCCATATCAATTCCATATGTAAACTGTAATTCTTTACAAACATCTTTAATTAAAATTGCAACATTATACTTTTCATTAAATTGTAAAACGATGTTTTCTACTTCCTCATATGTATACTTATACTCCCCTGTAATGACACTTTTTAAATCAAAGCATTCATTGATGCAAAGTTGTACAAGTAGTTGGTCATATTTCTCTATTACATCTTCTTTCTTCCACAGTACTTCTTTTACATATAACCGATCAAATTTCACACTTTCTCGGTTACAATCCGTTAAAATCCGGGTCATTTCATTTAATTCTCGATATAATTCAGAAATATTTTTGCTTAAACTAAGCAGTTTATCTACGCCGTCTTCATATAGCATATTCATTCCACCCCCGCATTTTCTTTTTCTTATTATAGCAAGAAAATTCTAAAAATAGTTTCTTTCTTCTGAAATATTAGGAAACTAATTTTAATTGTTTTACAATGAAACTAGTGAACACGAAAGGGGAAAAAAAATTGGAGCAAAAATTATATTACACTGACGCTTATAAAAAAGACTTTACTACTAAAGTTATAAAGCAAGATTATGATAAAGACGGTAACTTATACGTTGTTTTAAACGAAACGGCATTTTATCCGACAGGTGGCGGACAACCGCACGATACTGGAACTTTAAATGGTATTGCTGTATTTGGTGTTGAGGAAGTCGACGAAGAGATCCGCCACTTCATTGCAGAACAATTACATACAGAAGAAGTAGAAGGTAAAATTAATTGGGAACGCCGTTTTGATCATATGCAGCAACATACAGCTCAGCACATTTTATCTGCTGCTTTTTGGGATCATTTTAACATTCCAACTATCGGATTCCATCTTGGAAAAGAAACAGTAACAATTGATTTAGAAACAGAAAGTCTTCATGCGGAAACAGTTGAAAAAGCAGTGCAAATTGCGAACAAAATTGTTTTTGAAAATCATCCCATTCTCATTAAATGGATGAACTTAGAAGAAGCGAAAACTTTACCTCTTCGTAAAGAACCAACTTTAACAGAAAATATACGCGTTGTTATTATCGAAAACTTTGATTATAACGGCTGTGGTGGAACGCACCCAAGACATACAGGTGAAGTAGGTCCTATTCAAGTACTTAGCTGGGAGCGCAATAAAGGTGGTATACGATTAACATTTATCGCTGGTTGGCGCACACTTAAATTAATGGGACAACAGCAACAAATTATGAAAGATATTTCTAAACAATTAAACAGTAGCGAAACTGATATTCCAGCAAAAGTAGCACAACTTCTTACTTCTCAAAAAGAAAATGAAAAAGCAATACAAACAATGACTGAACAACTATTATTCGCAGAGGCAAATGAATTACTGCAACAGCCTACAGAAATACATGCTGGAACACTTATTTCTAAAGTATTTACAACTCGTTCTATGCAAGAAATCGCAAAACTTTCTGCTATTATTACAGAACAACAAGAGCATACCATTACATATTTTGTTATTGAAAACGAAGACAAACTACAATGTATTCTCGCTTGCGGAAAAACAGTAACGCTCGATATGAATGCCCTTTTAAAAGATGCCCTTCCTGCAATTGAAGGAAAAGGTGGCGGTAATAAAAAAAGTGCGCGTGGCGGCGGGAAAGCGATTATGAGCGGGGATGAGTTTTTAAATCAGCTTGTTTCTTCTTTACAGTCAGCGGTGTAAAACATTTTTAGGAAGGATAGCTTACCAGCTATCCTTCTTCTATATTTAAAGACCAATATTTCGTTTCAAACCTTGATAACTCCCTGCATTTGCAAACCCTTCACTTATAAGAGTTATAAAAGTTTCCGAAAAACCATAATGACCTAATTCTATAATCGGCGCCATTTGCACATCATGAATTGGATTATTATCAAATTCATTTGATGGTAAAGTAATTTCACCTTCAATCCTTTCAAGCAGAAACGTAATATGCAATAAAGATGGGCTAGCATCCGGTTTATCACAAACATAGAGTAGCTTCTTGATTTTAACTTCTAACCCTGTTTCTTCTCTCATTTCTCGAATCATCGCTTCTTCTAACATTTCCCCATTCTCTACTCTTCCTCCAGGTAAAGACCAATTCCGATTAGCAACTTTTTGCTTTACTAGCAATACTTTTTCATCTTCAATTAAAATTCCAGTAACACGAACTTGCATTACATTTTCCATATGTCATCTCCTCTTCCCATTATATTTACAAATTAATCCTTCCATAAAAAGAACATATGTTTTATAATTAAAGAAAATTATGGAAGAAAGAAGTTGCTATATTCATGCGTCCACCTTTAACAAAAACTATATCTCTTGAAGATTTCCAAAACTATTATTGGTTAAAAGCTGAACTCCAAACATTTTGTCGTGAGCATGATTTACCAGCTAGCGGCTCTAAAATTGAAATAACAGAGCGTATCTCACATTATTTAACTACAGGAAAAGTATTAAAAAACAGTTCTGATCAAAGGGTGAGTAAAGCTTCCCTATCCTATAAAGATCTTTCCCTTCAAACTGTTATTACTGAAAACCATCGCTGTAGCGAGGATGTACGGGCTTTTTTCAAAGAAAAAATTGGAGCAAACTTCCGCTTTACAGTAGCTCTTCAAAAGTTTTTTAAAGAGAATGTTGGAAAAACATATGAAGATGCGATCATTTTTTGGCATGAAGAAAACGAACGTAAAAAAGACCCTACATATAAAACAACTATCAGTGCGCAGTTTGAATACAATCGTTTCACTCGCGATTTTTTCGAAGATCCAAATAACAAAGGAAAATCAAAAGCTGATGCAATTGCTGCTTGGAACGAAATAAAAACAAAACCTGGTAGCAACGCCTATATTCCTCAAAAAGTAGAAAACTAGTCACCTTACTAGTCTTCTACTTTTTCGAATAATAGAGCAAGCCCAATTCCACCACCAATCCCTAATGTCGCAATTCCATATTTCATATGCTCCCTTTGCGCTTGATAAAACAAGCGCGTTACAAGCATAGCTCCAGACGCACCGTACGGATGACCGAGTGCTATTGCACCACCATTTACATTTAACTTTTCATACGGAATTTGTAACTCCTTTGCACAAGCCACAATTTTTGAAGCAAATGCTTCATTTATTTCAAAATAATCAATGTCCTCTACTTTTAAGTTCATTCCATTTAATAATTTATTTACTGCAAATATCGGACCAGTTCCAGGGAGATTTGGATCCACTCCAACTACAACACTGCGAACGAAACGAAGGACAGGCTTGTATCCTAATTTTCGGGCTTGCCCCTCTTCCATTACAAGAACGGCACATGCTCCATCATTTACGCCACACGAATTACCTGCCGTTACTGTGCCATTTTGCCAAAATACAGGTTTTGTTCTCTTAATAATTCTTTCATACTTCATTTCTTGCTTTATAGCTTCATCTAATAATCCATTAAGTGACAATATTTCATCTTGTATATATCCATTTTCTAACGCTTGTAATGTCCGTTTATAGCTAAGACAAGCGTACTCATCTTGCATTTCTCTCGTTATGTTATAACGCTCTGCAACATATTCAGCCGCTACTCCCATATCAGGATCACCGATTGTTTCAGGTGAAAAACGCGCTCTCTTTTGAAAAGGTGATGTACTTGTACTCTCTACTCCCCCGGCGATATAACAATTACCTGCTTCCCCTTGAATGAGATGACACGCCATACGTACTGCTTCCAATCCAGCACCACATTGCCGGTCAATCGTTACACCAGGAATATGATAACCGAGCCCCGCCTCTAAAGTAGACAGCCTTGCAATATTTCCTCCTGGTCCAACAATATTCCCTAATATAACATCGTCTATTTCTCTCTCAATTCCTTTACTTAAAAACGAAAGGAGTGGTGCTGCTAATTGCTCCATTTCATAATCTTTTAACATCCCATTCTTCTTACCTATGGGTGTTCTTTTCGCCTCTACAATAACCGCTCTATTCATATATCTTCTCCCGGTTTTCAATCATATTTTTTACTGCAACACGAGCAATCTTCCCACTATTTGTATACGGGATTTCATCAACAAAATGCCATTCTTTCGGTATTTTAAAAGAAGATAATCGTTGTAAGCAAAAACTCTTTAATTGTTGCTTCGTAGCACTTCCTTTTACGATACCGACAGGCTTTTCACCCCAATAATTATCCTTTATACCAACTACAACAATTTCTTCAACAGCTGGATGTGTATATAACACACTTTCTATTTCTTCAGGATAAATATTGATTCCTCCAAATAAAATCATATTCTTCTCTCTACCAACAATATACATAAAACCTTCTTCATCTTGATACCCTACATCTCCCACTGTCATCCAGCCATCTGCAGTCAACTCCTGGGCTACAACTCCATCTATTATGTATCCCATAAAAAACTGATCACTTTTCACATAAATAGTTCCTACATTACCTGCCTGTACTATTTCTCCTACTTCATTACATATCCGAACTTGCACATTGTGACAAGGTTTTCCTACTGAATTTAGCTTTCTGCTCTCTTCATCGACTAATGTTGTTACAAAACTAAGTTCAGATGCACCGTAAAATTCATATCTTTTCGCATAAGGGAATATACTCTTTATTTTTTCTTTTGCTTCAGCTTCCCATTTCGCTCCTGACGAAATAATTCTCATTTCATTTTCTATTACTCTATTTTCTTTATATAAAGATTCCAGCATTGTTGGTACTGTATACATAACCGAAATATTTTCAGTTACTAACTTATCTAACACTTGATTTGGAATAAACTTTCTCATAATATGTACGGTTTGTCCCATATATAATGCACTTATTGCACCGTATAAGAAAAGAGAGTGAACGAGCGTTCCAGCTATTAAAATAGAATCTTCTTTTTCCATATGAAAGTCATGTACATTACAATCAAAACTATGAACCCACGATTGTTGCGCACGTAAAAATGCCTTCGCCTTCCCAGTTGATCCTGATGTGAATCCCATATAAAAAGGAGCCTGTTGTACATTTTCTTCAGGGTGATCAGTAGGAATATAGTTCTCTATCATTCTTTTCCATTCATCAATTTCAATTACTCTTCCTTCTTCACCCGATAGATCATTTACCTTATATCGCTCTGTCACAATCATATTCGGATTACTGATTGCAATTCTTTCTTGGAGCTCATCCTGTTTCCACTTTATATCTAATGGCACACAAATCCATCCGGCCATAGCGGCACCCGCAAATAGTTGTAAAAACTCGATACTATTTTCTAATACAATTGCTATCGTTTTATTCTTCGATTCTTTTTCATTTAACCAGTTTGCTACTTTACAAACTGACTCGAACCACTCTTTATATGTTAATACTCTATCATTTTCCTTTATCGCTATTTTATTTGGTTGCAAAGAAGCATGCTTTTTATATTCTTTTGTAATCCCCATATGAGACGTCCTTTCTTTACAAAATAATAAAAAGAAACACGCATTAGCGTGTTTCTTCTCTCTTATCCCGCATTTGTATATTTTCTATTCTTCAAAGCAGGCGTAATAATATGTTTCAATGAACGATGTAATTTTGTCACGAGAATTGCTGCTATAATCGCTTTTATGCAATCACCTGGTAAAAATACGACACTTACTTTCATCGTTTCCCATACGGAAATATCCATTACGAAAGCTTGTACAATGATACCAAATACATAAACTACGAAAATACCACCAATTATATTAATGCATAATACTTTTATAATAGAAACTTCACGTAAACGCTCAATTAAATAACCAATTACAAATGCTCCTACAATATAACCTAGTAAATATCCTGCACTTGGACCAACAAATACACTTGGACCACCACGTCCACCTGCAAGTAATGGTGCACCAACTCCTACAATAAGTAAGAAAACGAGCTGACTTAGTGCTCCAAGACGTGATCCTAACAGTCCACCCGCAAGCATAACACCGAGTGACTGTAAAGTAATCGGAACTGGTGTAATAGAAAGAGCAATCGGAGGAATTAACCCTAGCACTCCCATAATAGAACTAAATAAAGCGACGAAAACTAAGTTTTTTGTATTCATGTTTGCTTCTCCTATTTGTAAACTTAAAGTCAAATTCAGATAACATATTACAAGAATTATATTAGCTTTCAACTCCCCTTTTGTCAACTTCATTTTAACGAAAGTTTACAAATAAGAATTCAATTATTTTTCTTTATGCAAATGCTCTAGTTCTTTCCGAAGCGCCTGTTTTAAAAACTTCCCAACAGATGTTTTCGGTATTTCTTCCATAAATACAATATCATCCGGTAACCACCACTTCGCAAACTGTGGTTTTAAAAACTCATATAACTCTTCTTTTGTAACAGTACTATTTTTCTTTTGAACAACGCAGGCAATTGGTCGCTCTTGCCATTGTGGGTGTGGAATTGCAACGACAGCTGCTTCAAATATAGCGTCATGTGCCATTAAAGCGTTCTCAAGATCGACTGAAGAAATCCATTCTCCACCGCTTTTAATAACATCTTTCGTACGATCAACAATTTTTACGCAGCCTTCCTCATCCACTGTAACGACATCACCAGTATATAACCAACCGTCACGGAATCCTTCGACAGTACGATCATCGTTATAATAGCTTTCAGCGATCCACGGCGCTCGTAAACATAATTCTCCCATCTCCGTACCGTCCCACTTCACTTCACCTTCTGCCCCAACTACTTTCATCTCAACACCAGGCACAAGATATCCTTGTTTTGAGCGGATTTCTAATTGCTCTTCATATGACAAGTCTGTTTCATAACTTTTCAAACGCGCAAGTGTTACGAGCGGGCTTGTTTCAGTCATGCCGTATGCATGTATAAAAGGAACATTATATTTTTGTTCAAACGCTTTAATAACGCTTTTCGGTGCAGCTGCGCCTCCGCATAATATTCTTGTTATACTAGATAAATCGTAACTATTATTTTCTAACTCTTGTAAAACACCGAGCCAAATTGTCGGCACACCCGCAGCTATCGTTACTTTTTCAGTTTGAATCATTTCTAATAAAATTTTCGGCGTAAACATCGGTCCCGGAAGAACTTGTTTTGTCCCAAACCAAGTAGCCGCAAAAGGGAGCCCCCAAGCGTTCACATGAAACATTGGCACAATAGCCATTGCTGCATCACTTTCCGATAAAGCTGTCGTATCCGCTAACCCGAGTGCCATACAGTGCAACACTGTACTACGATGTGTATAAACAACACCTTTTGGATTTCCTGTAGTCGCTGACGTATAACACATACCAGCAGGTGTGTTTTCATCAATATCTTTTACAAATTGGAAATTTGGATCGCCTTCTGCCAATAGCTTTTCATAATGATATACAGGCTCTAGTGTAGTATTTGGAATTTCATCTTTATCAGTCATAATAATGTAGGCTTGTACAGTTGCTAATTCAGACTGAATCTTTTCAACGAGTGGTACAAGATCTTCATCAATAAGTAGAATTCGATCTTCAGCGTGCTGAATAATGTATGAAATATGTTGAGGAGATAAACGAATATTAATTGTGTGCAAAACGGAAGCAATACCTGGAATAGCAAAATATGCTTCCACATGTCGATGATGATTCCATGCTAACGTTCCTACACGTTCGCCTTCTTTAATCCCAATCTTTTTTAACGCACTTGAAAGTCTTCTCGTCCTTTCTCCTAGCTGCTTATACGTTAATGTCGTAACTGTATCATGCGTCCTTGAAACAATTTCTTTCTTCGGGAATAACTTTTCTGCTCTTTCCATCATAGAACTAATTGTTAGCGGTACATTCATCATCATATTAGTGACAGCCTCCCTTTAAAGCGTTTTCATTTTCATATATTATAACAGACTTCAACAAATATTTACGATATTTTTCAGTATTTTCTGAATTATTTCTTTGGAAATAATTCAGAACAATAAAAAACATGTTTTGAATACACGGATCCAAAACATGTTTTTTTCTTACTTATAAACTATCTACCTTTTTTCTTACTTTCTTTTTTAGTTTAAAGATAAAACGATTACTATATTCTTTATTTTCTACTAAAATTCGATATGTCTCTAACACTCCTAACACACGAACAAAAAGATAAACTCCGATAGCAATAAGTACAACACAATAAGGATAAAACTGCACGAGCTCTCCTGAAGTGATTCGCTTTTTCTCAAATAAAAACGGGATTGCTCCTGCTGCAATAAAACAAAATCCAATGATCACTACTGCCGCATACTTCTTCTTAATAGTCGCATATCTTTTTGTCAATTCTTTTAGAAAGTTTTGATCAAATAGTAGTTCTTCCTTTTTCAATACATTATATCGACTCTCTTCTATCGTTACAGGTACCATCATTGCTCCAATTCCAAGGACAGCAATGATAATGACAAGGAATGTAGACATTGTTGCATTTTCCTTAAATAGTAAATACGGTATTGTAGATAAAATGAGAAAACTAAACCCTAACGCAATATATTTAGAAATTTTTTGTCCATACACTATATACCCTTCTGCCATTTCTTTACTTACATAATAACCATGTTCCTTGTCATTACTTTGCTCAGCAGTTTCTTTTAATAAGTAATCAAGAGATACTTCGAATACATTTCCAATCATTATTAACTTTTCAGTTTCAGGAAACCCTTGACCATTTTCCCATTTACTAATTGCTTGCCTTGTCGTATTTAATTTTTCAGCTAACATTTCTTGAGAAAGTCCCTTTTCCTTTCTTAATTTAAATAGCTTTTCGCCAAATCCCATATGTGTGTCCCCCTTTGTTTTTCTTAACTAAATTGTACGTAAACATTGCGCTTACCTCTATCTTCCTGCGGTTGCGCTTTGTCAACTTACGGTTGCGATTGTGTTATATTGCGGTTTTATATACGATTTAGCTAGTTTCTTCTATGATTATGACGTTAATAAAACATTTTCTTCTAATAACAAATTATAACAATTAAAGGTAATTATTGTTATAAAAAAAACGAAAAACTCCCTTATTTATTTAAAGGAGTTTTCAATAAAAACTATTTCATTGGTTCATATATCTTTCCCTAGATATATGATACTTTTTCGTATCACGATACTTACCTTTAACGAACAAATCATTTTGAAGCGTACATTCATACTCCATATTCAAACGTTTCATTAATCTTTCAGATGCTTCATTTTCCGAGTTACACCCCGCTTCAATACGATTAAGACGTAACTCATGAAAACCATGGTTAAAAAAAGCTAATGCAGCCTCGGTAGCCAATCCTCTTCCCCAATATTTTCGTGATAAAGCGTATGCAATTTCTACTTTATGTGCAGTTGAATCATACTTTATAAACCCACAAGTCCCTATAAGTTTTTGCTCCCCTTTTAACACTATGCCAAGGGGAGCTACTTGTTCTTTCTCGTACCCACTCACAATTCCTTCTATATATTCAGCTGTGTCATGCAACGATTGATGAGCATCCCATACAGTATATGTTGTCATCTCTTTATCAGCAGCATACTCAAATATATGTAAACTATCACTCATATTAATTTTCCTTAATATAAGTCGTTTCGTATATAACGTTGGATACGACCACTTCTCAATGATCATAACGGCTTCTGCTTAAATTTTTCATAGTTCCGTACCTTTAATAAAAGGATATTCCCGCAATCTGTACAAATATAAGCATCCACTGGTGAAGATGTGAACATCGTCTCCTTTTTCCTTATTTGTGCATATCCGATAAACTCTCCTTCCCCTATGTTTTGAGAACCACAATGAGAGCATGTCTGCACGTCTTTCTGTTTCATGAGAGCACCACCTTTAATCTGTTTCCACTCCCTTCGACAGTTCACTTCCATTTCCCTTCCAAAAAACTTCTTATTCTCTTACATTACAACAGGAATCTCTGAGCAAAAATCGTATATGTACTATAAACTATATTAATTGACGGAGGAATCTTATGAGTACGATTATGACACTTGATGCAGCCAGTGAAATTGAAAACGCGGAAATAAATATGCTTTCTTCTAGATTAGAGGCACTACAAGAAATAAATGGAAACCCAATGCAAGTACAAATGAAAAAATTCGGAAGTGCCACTGCCTTTTCATCAAAAGTAATCGCTGGTCCTACTTTTAATACAGTAAAAGGCATTACATTTACAAATACAGATCAGATAGATGAAATCATCTCTTATTATCAATCACTACAAATTCCTTGCCGCTTTGAAATCACACCAGCGCAAGGCACAACTGAACTATTTCAATATTTATCTCAAAAAGGTTTTTACCAATCCAGCTTCCATACTGCTTTATATAATATACCGAGAGAAGATTCATCCCTTCTTCCGTCTAACATTTCAGTACGCCAACTAAAAGAAAATGAGTTTAATATTTTTGCAGACATATATGTAAGCGGATTTAATATGCCGTCCTTTACAAAAGATGGCGTCCATCAAAACAACGAAATTCTTTACAATAAACCAGGATGGCATTTTTTCATAGCTGAAGTTCAAAATATCCCTGCTGGTATTGGTGTCCTGTATATAAATAAGGGGATTGCCTCATTAGCTGCTTCCGCTACTTTACCGGAATTCCAGAGGAAAGGCTGTCATACTGCATTAATTCAAAAACGAATTGAGACGGCCATTGAATCCAACTGCAAGTTAATAGTTGGACAAGCGCGATTTGGTAGCGGCAGTCAACATAATATGGAACGTGCCCATATGAAAATTGCTTATACAAAATCAATATGGACTGCGAAAGACATGTAATTAACATCCTTTCTTTTTCCATTACAGTCTTATACATTTTATGACAGCTTCTTTTCTATCCAATTAATAATATTCAAACTACAAGGAGGAGAAGTGTATGACTAAGCATGATCATGGTTTAAAAGAAAAAGCACATGCATATAAAAGAATATTAAAGAAGGGAAAATAAAAAAGAGCCCGTCGGCTCTTTTTATTTTCCCTCACTCTTCTCTAACACATATAAATCTTCTTCAATATTTGATAATTTTTCAGTCACAAGTTTTCTTGCATCTCCAATTGCTTGATTGTATGCAAATGGTCCTACTAATTTAATCATTTCTTCTATTAAACGTTCTGCTTGGAAACGTCCAATCTCATCTAAATCTTCTTCAACGAAAAATTGCTGAATTTGTGCTACAAGCTCTTCTTTTTTATCAGTTGGTATTTTTATGTTCATCATCATTCGTTACTCCTCTATATTTAAGATAATACTTTTCTTAACTCTACCATAGAAAAACGATTTCCTGGACAAGTTTTTGTAACCCCTTCTAACTCCCTATGACCGAGTATATTTCCTTTCTCTAGGGCAAACTGCTTCATAAACATTTTACATAAAGAATATAATGCATTCATTTGCGGGGTAGTTGGATTATATTTATCAAAATTTCCTGTCATACATATTCCAATTGTATCACTATTATTATCTTTCGCATGTGCTCCAATATGTAAACCTCGCCCTTCGACTACAGTTCCATCTTCTTCAATAAAATAATTGTAACCAATCCCGCTCCATCCCCTTACCTTTTGATGAAATTCGTGAGTTTTATACACATCCCATCCATCTTCTGACGTATGATGAATTATTAACTTATTTACTTTTTCTAAAGGAACTAACTCATCTTGAAATGTTAAATTTGCGCATTTAATTTCCATCTGAACTTCCTCCTTTTAAAAATCGATCATAATAAGGGTTTTATCATCTGGCCTTATTCTCTGCTCACCTTCTAGCTGTTCAATAATCACTACATATTCTTCTATACTATTCTTTTTTATATAGGCAACAGTTTGTTCTAATGACCAATCTGGGTGGAATAATCCATCTGAACAAATAAAAATCCCACTTAATTCTTCTACTTGTAATTCACCATATTGTAAATAATTCATTGCTTCTTTCATCCCATTTGCAACTGAATACCCATTTGGCATATTTGCAAGGTAACGATTGTATTTTAACTGTTCTCGAACATCTTGAAAAATATGTTCTTCTGGCACAGATAACCCTTTTTTACGATCTTCTTCCCTCTTCTTTTTTGCTCGTTTACTAATTCCTTTAACTGTGTCTTTCGTTAATAATTGAATCGTTCCATTTTGAAGGATTGCGACGATCATACAGTCCCCTAACTGCGCATATTCAATTTTCTCACCATCTATTTGAACTGCCGCAATACATGTACACCACAAATGCTCTTTTTTTCTCATGTCTACTCTATATTCTAACATTTTGCTTTGCAATACTTCATTTGCTTTTGCAACTGCAACTTGTAAACTATGATTTTCACGTAATGAAGTAAAATAACTTGCAAATAAATGCGAAGCGATGTACGCTCCATTATGTCCCTTTTCATCACGAAACGGGACGAGTGGTGTTGCACCATCACATACACCATAAATCATTTTATTTTCATTACAAAAAAATGAATCCTCACACTCATGTTTCAACGGGCTTTTTTGTTGATACGTTTTTATCCCCATATCTGTATCCCCTTTCAAGTTGTGGAATAACTGAAATATTTTGATTAATCTAATTTTCCAAAATAAACTGTTTTCACCCAAAACTTTCAATATCATATATAATCTTGAAATAATATGAATTTTTTAGTGAAGGACGGGAAAGAGATGCTCAGATTTCTTGGTGTTATTATTGGTTCTTTTATTATTGCGATTGCCTTTAATCTTTTCCTTATCCCCCACAAAATTTTAAGTAGTGGAATTGGCGGAATTGCTATTATTTTAGGGATTGTAACCCCTGTAAACACAGGTATTATTAACTTCGTATTAAACTTACCTATCCTTATTTTAGGATACATGGGTCTTGGAAAAAAAGTAATTTTTAACACAGTTATCTCTGTAATTGTATTATCTGTTGCATTATACTACGTTCCAGTAAAAGTCGTAGCAACAGATCCACTTTTATCGTCTATCTTCGGAGGTGTCATTGCCGGAGCTGGTATCGGTCTTGTTTTTAACTGTAATGGATCAACTGGTGGATTTGATATTATCGGTATGTTGTTATCCCGCAAAAGAGACATTAAACTTGGCGGATTCCTTATTGCTTTAAATGCAGTCGTTGTTGTTATTGCAGGATTTTTCTTCACTTGGGATGTTGCACTTACAAGCTTACTTTCAATTTATGTAACTGGTAAAGTAATCGATGCGGTTCATACAAAACATAGTAAAGTTACACTTATGATTGTAACAAACGAAGCAGAAAAAATGAAACAGCAGCTTCTTTCAACCGTTGTACGTGGGATTACATTACTTGATGGCGAAGGTGCTTATTCAAGCGAGAAAAAGCGTGTACTTATGACAGTCGTTTCTCGTGAAGAATTAGCAAGTATGAAACTAACAATTTCTGAAATTGATCCGCACGCGTTCGTTAATATTACAGAAACTGTAGAAGTGTTAGGACTTTTCAGAAGAAGTTAAAGACTAGGCGGGAATCCACCTAGTCTTTATTTTGCATAAATTCAATTCGATTTCCAAATGGATCAGACACATAAAATCTAATTACATCTGGCCGTGCATGATCATCAGTCACTTCGACACCTTGCTCTATCAACGTTTGCTTAAATTCACTAATTTCATTCACATAAAAAGCTGGATGTGCCTTTTTAGCTGGTATAAAGTTTTGCTCCACACCAATATGGATTTCTTGATTTCCACACTTAAACCAACACCCGCCACGCTTCTTTAATTCCTCTGGCTTCGGAATTTCTTCCATACCAATTTTATTACCATAAAACTCTCGTGCTTCATCTTCACATCCTACAGGTACAGCAACTTGCACATGGTCAATCCCTTGAATGTAATTTTTCATTTTCTCTCCCCCTCTTCAACTCTAATGTTATAACGGAAACACGCCCTTGTAACTTACAAAAGATTTATAAAACAATATAAGCCCCTCTTATTACCACCTTATATTCCTTTTGCGAAAATAAAGAAAACAAAATTTATTCCGCAATTTCCATTTTTTATAGAAATACACATTACATCTATATTATAGTTATTAGTAGATTAATCTTTTAGATGCTAGTTGTACGGAGGAAATATTATGAGTCGTAAAAAATATTCATCTACTCAAAAAAAACGTCAGCTTAACGTATCTGGACGTTTGCGAAACCATATACAAAATCGTTCTTTGGCAGAAATGTACGCCTCTCTTTTTGAACATAACCCTGATAGTATTATTTCATTGAATTTAGAAGGAATTATTTTACATATCAATCCTTCTGCCGAAAGAATACTTGGTTACTCTTCTGAAGAATTAGAGCGAAAAAGCATTACCTCTATTTTGGAAGCCCATATTTCTGAACAAGTATTACAATATATAACAAATACTGAAGCAGACAATCAACAAGAGTATATCGTATCTATTTATCATCAAGACGGATATTTGTTAGACGTCGTAACAAAAATAGTTCCCATATTTGTGAAGAACCGTCTAACAGGTGTATATGCGATTATGAAACCTCTTGAAAAATCAGCAAGAATTGAACAGTTGTTAAAAGAAAGTGAGAAGAGATTACGCACATTAATGAATTCAATGCCTGCGTTTGTTATATTTAAGGATCATGAAGGTCGCTGGCTTGAAGCAAATGACTACGCACTTTCCTGCTTTAAATTCCATCATGTACCCTATCATGGAAAAAGGGACAGTGAACTCATTCAATATAATGAATCGTACCGAGAAGCTTTTTTACACTGTGAAGAAGTCGATGAACTAGCATGGCAAAAAGGACAAATTCTTCACGGAGAAGAATTCATTATACATAGAGAGGATTTCGACCTCATCTTAAGTATATCAAAAGTCCCTCTTTACCACCCTGATGGTTCGCGTAAAGGTCTTATTGTGATGGGAAGGGATGTTACTGAGCTAAAAGAAACTGAAAAGTTATTACGGAAATCAGAAAAACTCGCAGTAGTCGGACAATTGACAGCTGGAATTGCACATGAAATTCGAAACCCACTTACGTCTCTAAAAGGTTTTTTAACATTGTTACTCCCTGAAATAAATGAGGAGAATAAATGGTATGTCGATGTTATGTTAGGCGAAATTTCACAAATGGAATCCATCACGAGTCAATTTATGGCTATGTCTAAGCCGCAAGTATTATCCATCCAAACTTGCAACATACAAACTTTAATAGAAGAGGTCGTCACATTTATTTTACCGACTGCCATTATGCATAGCGTTCATATCATTATGGATCATTTCAACCATAAACATGACATTCAATGCGATGGTAATCAATTAAAACAAGTTTTTATTAACATATTAAAAAACGCAATAGAAGCGATGCCAAATGGCGGAAATATTTTCATTCAAATCAAATCGTTAGACAATAATTTCATCGTAATTCGTATTATTGACGAAGGCTGTGGTATTCCAGAAGATCGCCTCTCTCGTTTAGGCGAACCGTTTTATAGTTTAAAAGAAAAAGGCACTGGACTAGGATTAATGATGTGTTACAAAATAATTGAAGAACATCATGGTAAGTTACACATTTCAAGCGAATTAAATAAAGGTACTATCGTTGATATTCAATTGCCACTTTCTTCATCTCATCTTGCAATTCAGTCTTAAATCATAAAAAAGCATCTGCTACTCGTTAGCAGATGCTTTTTTATAATTTACAACTTATAGAAATATTTTGTCATACCACTCTTTTGCTTTTTCTACTTCACCAATCGTTAATTGATGCCCTCTATTTTCCCAGTGCATTGTTACGTTTGCATTTGCATTTTCTAATAACGTCTTCAATTCCTCTGACTCAGAAGGTGAACAAATTGGATCATTTGTCCCAGCGGCGATAAATACTGCTGTTTCAGCTACATTAGGTAATTTCATTCCTCTTCTAGGCACCATCGGGTGATGAAGAATCGCACCTTTTAATGCATTTTCGTAATGGAATAATAAACTCGCGGCAATGTTTGCTCCATTTGAATAACCGATAGCTACAATGTTATTTCTATCAAATTCATATGTTTTTGCTGCTTCATTTAAAAACTCATTTAATTCCTTCGTACGGAAAACTAAATCTTCTTCATCAAAAACACCTTCTGCTAATCTACGGAAGAAACGCGGCATGCCATTTTCTAATACATTTCCGCGAACACTTAATACTGAAGCTTCTGAATCAATTCTTTCTGCAAGTGGCAATAAATCTAATTCATTACCGCCAGTACCATGAAGTAATAACAACACTGGTTTTGACGTATCTTTTCCTTTTTGAAAAATATGCTTCATCATTATTCCTTTTCCCCTTTCAATCACTTTAATCTAGATTTCTTACTTCAAATGGTAAGAGAGTTTGTTCAATCTGTTGTCTATGTGATTCATATCGCTCTGGTAACTTTAACTCCTCACCCATCGTCTCTAACGATTCGTCATGAGCAAAACCAGGAGGATCTGTTGCAATTTCAAATAAAATTTCACCGTGTTCTCTAAAATAAATCGCGTTAAAATAATTTCGATCTTGCACAGGCGTTACGCCATATCCAAAGCGGGAAACATGCTCTTTCCAATCTAGTTGATCAGCATCATCACTCGCTCTCCAAGCAATATGATGAACTGTACCAACACCCATCTGGCCACGTCCAATTGTTGATAATCTCAAATCGATAATATTTCCAATATCAGCAGAAGAACGGAATCGCACGAACTCACCTTCTTCTCCAACTTTCTCAAGACCCATAACATGTTCTAACAATTCAGCTGTTTTTTGAGGTTGTGCAGATAAAAGAACAGCGCCACCAAATCCTTTAATTGCCATTTCCGGCGTAACGCCTCCAAAACTCCACGTATTTAATTCGCCCCCTTCTCTTTCAACTAATTCTAAATGCAAACCATGGGGATCATCAAATTCTAAATACTCTTCTCCAAAACGATTCATCTTTGTATACGGAACATCGAATTTTTCTAATCTATTTTCCCAAAATTCCATTGCCCCTTTTGGTACGACATAAGAAGTAATTCCTACTTGACCGTCACCAATAATTCCTTGACGAGCACCTGCCCATGGGAAAAACGTAATAATTGTTCCAGGTTTTCCTCCTTCATTACCAAAATAAAGATGGTACGTACCTGGATCATCAAAATTTACTGTTTGTTTTACTAAACGTAAACCTAATACACCAGCGTAAAAATCTACATTTTCTTGCGGATGCCCTACAATTGCTGTAATGTGATGAATTCCCATTGTCTTCTTTTCCATTTTCTCCGCCCCTTTTTATTCATTTTAAAACTGTTATACATTAAAATTCATTATTTAATTTGTCCATACTGAAATGTAAAATCCACCATTATAGTCGATATAAAGCGGGATAAAATTACACATCTTTGTCTATTACACTAAAATTATCTCGAATTCGAGATAATTTCTTAAAAAACATCTAATTCATCTACGCTTATAATAAATTCCAAATTATCTTGAATTCGAGATTTATTATAAGTTAATTATTCTTTATTGTCAATAAGTCCCTTATTTCATTATTTTTCTCTTTAATTATCCTTATTCACAAATAAAAAAGTCATACAAACAAACGTATGACCTTTAAAGTATATCTTTAACTTTTTATCCCGATTGATACAGATTATTAACAAGTATGATATCCTGAGCGTTCATTTTATTTACTTATAGGGAATAATTCCGAAAGAGGAACTACCCTCCCCATTTCATCTTTAAACACAATATGCTCTCTCGTTAAATGACGTGGGCTCTTTACTCCTGCCGCTGCTGCTAATGCAAACAAGCTATATCTCATACTTATTATATAATTCATTACCCTCCATTTCTTTTCATAGGGATCTAACGCTTTTTGATAATGCGGATTCGTCGTCGCAACTCCAGATGGACACTGACCTGAGTTACATTGAAGCGCCATAATACAACCACTTGCCATCATAAAACCACGCGCTGAATTTACAGCATCTGCTCCAATCGCTAAAGCAATTGCCACCTTATCTGGTGTAATTAATTTTCCAGAGGCAAACACTTTGAATTTATTACGGACACCATACTGATTTGCTGTATCAATAAATGTAAGTAATGCTGGAATAAGCGGAATCCCCATACTATCTGCCATCGATTTATACGTTGCACCTGATCCACCTTCTGAACCATCAATTGTAATAAAATCTGGATAGATATTTAATTCTTTCATTGTTTTTAATAAATTTTCCAAAGGCCCCTGCTGCCCAATGACAATTTTCATCCCGACTGGTTTACCACCGTTCTCTTGCAACTGTTGAATAAAATAAAGTGTATCTGCTGCATTATTTAAAAATGAAAATCGATTCGGTGAATTAATTGTCTCTCCTTCTTGTACATTTCGAACAGAAGCGATTTTCTCGTTTACTTTTTGTCCCTCTAAATGACCACCACGTATTTTAGCACCTTGCCCAAATTTCAATTCAAATGCTTTAATATTACTTTCTTTCGCCTTCTCCATAAATTTTTCCATTGAAAAATTACCATCCTCATCACGATATCCAAATAACCCTGGGCCAATTTGTGCAACGATATTTGCACCTGTATGTACATGTTCTGGAATTACGCCCCCTTCCCCAGTATTAATCCACGATCCTCCTGCCATTTTTGCCCCAAAACCACTTGCTAAAATATAATTTTCTCCAATCGCGCCGTAAGATGTCGCTGATGCTCCAAACATGCCATGTAGTTTCCATGGGTATTTACGACTTTCACCAACTATAATTGCATCGTCATCTTCATATAACCAAAGATTTGTTGTATCCGCTGTCAATTTTTCTCTTCTTGAAAATAATCCTTCTTTATGAATCACATACTTTTTACCTTCTTGCTCTTGCAAAAGATTCACACTTAACTCCTCAGTTAATATCGGAAACAATGTATTAGCAATATAATAGCCAGAAGCTTCAAAGTCTCTTTTTGATCCAAAACCAAGTATTTCAGAGCGATATTTCGCTAAAAACATAACACTTTGAAAGTCATAACGCGAGAACGGCTTTCCATCCGTATCGTGATCAAACCAATATTGCCGAAATTCAGGCCCTATCTTTTCCAATAAGTAGCGCATCCTCCCTAAGTATGGATGTAGTTTTAAAATAGAATGATGCGTCCGTTTTTTTATAAAAAATGTAATGATAAAAAAGACAATTAAAAGTAACATTAAAAATAGTAATATACTAATAATAACGAGTAGCGTTTCACTCATCCCGCTTCCCCCTATGAAATCCCATAATAAAAGGAGAACACTCAATGTGTTCTCCTTCTATCTTTATTCACACTAATGTTACAAGATGCTCTTTCGCATCATATTCAACTAAACTTTCAGCATGTTTAATTCGATGAACAAAGTCTGGGTTCGCAATTAACGGTCTTCCGAATGCCGCTACATCAATTGTTCCTTCTTGCAATGCTTCTTCTGCCTCTTTCGGATTCAAGTTACCTACTCCTACGATAGTACCATCCCAATACTTCCTTACTAATTGATGAAAATTCTTTCCGTCAGCAATAACTTGCTTATAATTCATCGTTGAAGGGTGGATCATCGTTAATCCAACTTCTTTAAACATATTTACGAATGTTTCAATCGCAAGTTTTGGGTTTTCCCACATATAAGTAGGGTTATCACCTTTAAAGGCAGAGAAACGAAGAAGTGTTTTATCAGCTCCAACAGCTTCTATTACAGCCTCAGTTACTTCTTTCATAAATGTTAACCTTTGCTTTAAATCACCGCCGTATTTATCTGTACGCTTATTCGCAAACTCATAAGTAAATTGATCAATTAAATATCCATGTGCACCGTGAATTTCTACTCCATCAAATCCAGCTTCGATTGCGTTTTTCGCAGCTTGTGCATATTGACCGATAACTTCTTTTATTTCTTCTAACGTCATTGCTTCTGGTGTATCAAACGGTTTACGAAAACGTGGAACATTCCCTTCTGCAGCGATTGCAGACGGTGCTTGTGGCAATTGACCACCAATTATTTCATGATGACTCATACGTCCAACATGCCATATTTGAGCAATAATCGTCCCGCCTTCTTTATGTACTGCCTCTGTAACAGGTTTCCAAGAATCGATTTGTTCTTGTGTATAAATACCTGGTACACCTGGGTTTCCTTTCGCTCTCGGACTAATAACAATTCCTTCTGTAATAATTAATCCAACACCATCTGCAGCACGCTTCCGGTAATACTCTACTACATCAGCACCAACTACTCCAGTCTCAATATTTGCAAAACATCTTGTCATCGGCGCCATTGCTATGCGATTACGAAGAGACCAAGATCCAATTTGAATCGAATCAAACAACTTCGTTTCTTCAATATTTTCAAAAGACCCCCAAGCGTTTATATTTGTTCCTTCATAAATACTTGCCGCTTTATTATTTGCACTTGTCATTTTTCTTCCCCCTAAAAAATCTAACTATAATCGCATCATACTTACTTTTAGATAGTAATGTCAATTTATACGACTTCACCATAAAACATTCGAATATCAAAAAAATAGAATGCTATAAATAAAATTAAAAAGGTTCCCTAAGTAGGAAACCTTTTTTAGTTGACCATATATGGCTGTCAATTCGTTTATCTCTTTTATAGACAGAATATACACAATGATTATATATTCACATATAATAAAATCCCTTATCAATAGAAGTGAAAGTGGTTCAGTGTTCTTCTAAAAATAATAACTTATATACCTAAAACAATGAAAGCCCTACCTCTCTTTCATCCTTACGGCTCCTTGTCCGTGCCAGTGTGAATCAGGATTGCAAAAATTAAGTAACTATTTTATCGAAGTATTGAATTAAACTTCGAACATTCGTAAAAGAAATTAAAAAATAAAAATGGATTTGATTGTAGTAATAACAAAAGTGGTTAATGCTCTAAAAGTGGTTTGAAAGAGTTGAATGTCTTTGAAATGATTGATTCTCTATAATTATACTCCCAAAAAATCCAAGATCTTTTTTGGGATATAATACATTATTTGTAATGAATCTTAACAAAAGCTTTTTATTTGATTTTCTGTGATACCTTCAATTAATCCCAGTTCACTAATCAAAAATTCATGTGCGTTATCTAACATTTTCTTTTCGCTTGCATTAAGTGCTTTTTCTTTCTGCATACGTAATAAATCACGCACAACTTCAGCACCTTCTTGTATTTTACCCGTCTTTATTTTATCTGTATTCACTTTATATCTTTGTTTCCACGTAAGTAATCTATCTGATTCTCCATGCTGAAAAATATCTATTATGTGTGTTAATGCCTTTATATCCGTGACTGGTCGTATATTTGAATTCAATATTTTCCCTTCAGGAATCATTATTTCCATATTACTCCCCGACATTTTTATAACATAATACTGTTGTTTTTTTCCTGCGATTTCTTTCTCTTCTATGGCTTTAATTATACCTGCTCCCTGCATTGGATAAACAATGTTATCGCCAATTTGAAACAAATAATCCACCTCCATATATGGTAACCTTCTCAATCTTAACACACATTCATTTTTTTAGCAAAATTTTTATAATATCACAAAATTATTTTCCATGTCAATTTATTTAAACAGAAAAATTCAATCTGTAAAAAAACACTAAAAAACCCGCGATTTTGTTACCTTTTCACACCCACCCCCTCCGATTTTATATATCTTATAAAACAAAAAACACATCACTACATATAAGTAGTGATGTGTTTTATTTAATGAAAGACACACACGATCCTTCGCTTATATACTAACCTGTTTACTAATCGTTTCTCTCGCTAAAAGAAAACTCATAATCACTTGCGCTGCTACTCTGCTCGTCATATCCCTAAAATCAAGAGTTGGATCAATTTCTACTATATCCATCCCTTGAACGAGCGGTTCTTTGCCAAGGAATTCGATCGCATCAAATAAAGTTGCGCTATCCATTCCTCCAGGGCCAATTGCTGGGCAACCTGGCGCAAACGCTTGGTCTAGTACGTCCATATCAAGAGAAATATAAATAGACGTCACACCTTGTTTTCTTAATACTTCAATACTTTCCGCGATAATATCTTTTATTTCTCTTTCTCTTACATCTTTCATTGTATACACTGCCACGCCATGCTCTTTTGCATATTCATGGTATGCTCGTGCATTTGAAAAGTTGCGAATTCCAATTTGAACGAGTTGTTTTCCTGTAATGACATCATTTTCTAGTAAACTACGGAACGGTGTACCATTTGATGGACCACCATCATCTAAATTACGTAAATCATGATGGGCATCAAATTGAATAATACCGACCTTTCCTTTACTATTTGCAAAACCTGTTACACTCGGGAAACTAATCGAATGGTCACCACCAAGAATGATTGGTATCATTTTTGGATTTACTTTCGTTAAGTGACCAACTGTTTTCGCAATTCGGTTATGACTTTCTTTTATATCTGTCACATGCATCGTAATATCACCGCAATCATACAAGACACTTTCTTTCATATCGTGTTCTTCTGTAATTGCGTATGTGCTATATGCATCTAACATCGCACGAATTGTTTTTGGCGCAAAACATGCTCCTGAATGACTAATAGATGGTTTAGAAAGGGGTGCTCCAATTAAGGCAGCACCGAATATTTCTACACCTTCCTCCCAATCGTTAATCATCTCACTCCATTTCGTCACTTCACGATCGATAAATTTTGCATTTTTCTTTAAATAGTGGCCGTGCTCCACGATTGTTCACCTCTTGTATATGCGATATTACCATTCTTCCATACTGTATTTACATGGCTTACGCCGTAATGGTACGGTACGTAAGCATAATTGTAAGCATCCCATAAAACTAAATCTGCCTTGCGACCCACTCTAATTTTCCCAGCTACTTCACCACGATTAATGGCATAAGATGAGTTAACTGTTACCGCATTCCAAACTTCTTCTGGTGTCATTTTCAGTTTTAGCATCGCAATGCTCATAATAAGCTGAATATTTTCAGTTGGACAGCTACCTGGATTAAAGTCTGTAGCTAACGCAACCGCAACACCTTCATCAATCATTTTACGACCGCGAGCGAAGCTTTCTTTATTTAAATAGAAAGTTGTTCCTGGTAATAATGTTGCGACTGTATTCGAGTTCGCAAGCATTTCAATTCCTTTATCAGAAGCGCCAACTAAATGGTCCGCTGATGCTGCACCGATTTCAGCCGCTGCCTCCGCACCACCAAGAGGGTCAATTTCATCTGCATGAATTTTCACATCAAAGCCAAGCTCTTTCGCTTTTAATAAAAACTCTTTTGATTCTTCTACAGAGAACACACCTGTTTCACAGAAAATATCAACGAATTCAGCTAATTGCTTCTCTTTCATTTCTGGTAGTAGGTCTAACATCCATTGTAAAAATTCTTTTGATCTACCTTTATACTCTTTCGGAACTGCATGAGCACCTAAAAATGTGGAAACTAAATCGATTGCATGCTCTTTTTGTAATTGTGCAGTTGCCTCTAATTGTTTCCACTCTGTCTCATCATCTAATCCGTAACCACTCTTCGCTTCTACAGTTGTCACACCGAAAGATAGCATGCGGTCTAAATGGAATTTCGCTTTTTGAACTAGTTCTTCTTTCGATGCTTGTTTCGTTGCATTTACAGTCGAAAGAATACCTCCGCCTTGTTCTAAAATTTCTAAGTACGGAACTCCTTGTAATTTTAGTGCGATTTCATTTTCACGAGATCCACCAAATACAAGATGAGTATGCGGGTCAACAAGACCAGGAGAAACCATTTTCCCGCCGCAATCAATAACTTCTTTCGCTTGTAATCCTTTCGCTTCTTCCGCTGTTCCAACGAAAGTAATTACGCCGTTTTCAATTCCAACCGCACCTTTTTCAATAACAGGAAGCGTGTTCATCGCTTCCCGTCTTAACAAGCCATCTTCTTGATCCATTGTTAGTAATTGACCGATATTTATTAGTAAAGTGTCCAGCATGTTTTCTCCTCCTTATTTCATCATCGGAATGTTAACGCCTTTTTCTTTCGCAGTTTCCACCGCTAAGTCATATCCTGCATCCACGTGACGAACAACACCCATTCCAGGGTCAGAAGTTAATACGCGCTCAATACGTTTTGCTGCCGCTTCTGTTCCGTCTGCAACGATAACCATTCCAGCGTGAAGTGAATAACCCATACCAACGCCACCACCGTGGTGAACAGATACCCAGCTCGCACCGTTTACACTATTAATTAATGCATTTAAAATTGGCCAGTCAGCTACTGCATCACTGCCGTCTTTCATCGCTTCTGTTTCACGGTTTGGAGAAGCTACTGATCCGCAATCTAAATGGTCACGACCAATAACGATCGGTGCTGATAATTCACCATTTGCAACCATTTCATTAATAATGCGACCAAATTTCGCGCGTTCACCGTAACCAAGCCAACAAATACGTGATGGAAGACCTTGGAATTCAACTTGCTGACGAGCCATACGAATCCAGTTACATAAATGCTCATTGTCAGCGAATTCACGTAAAATAACTTCGTCTGTTTTATAAATATCTTCTGGATCACCAGAAAGTGCTACCCAGCGGAACGGTCCTTTTCCTTCGCAGAATAATGGACGAATGAATGCTGGAACGAATCCTGGGAAATCGAAAGCATTTTTCAAGCCTTCATCGAAAGCAACTTGGCGAATGTTATTTCCATAATCAAATGTAATCGCACCTTTTTCTTGCATAGCAAGCATTGCTTCTACATGTTTTGTCATGCTTTCTTTTGATAATTGTACGTAACGTTCTGGATCTTCTTCACGAAGTTTTGCCGCTTCTTCTAATGTGTAACCTACTGGAATATAGCCGTTTAATGGATCGTGAGCAGATGTTTGATCCGTAACTAAATCTGGCGTAATATTGCGCTTCACTAGCTCTGGTAAAATTTCTGCTGCATTTCCTAATAAGCCAATAGAAATCGGTTCTTTCTTCTCTTTATACTCGTTCGCAACAGTTAACGCTTCTTCTAATGATTCTGTATACATATCACAGTATCTCTTTTCAATACGACGGTCGATGCTGCGCTTATCAACATCAATAGCAATGACAACACCGCCATTCATCGTTACAGCAAGAGGTTGTGCACCACCCATACCACCTAAACCAGCAGTAAGTGTTAATGTACCTTTTAATGAACCATCGAAATGTTGACGTGCCGCTTCACCAAATGTTTCATATGTTCCTTGTAAAATCCCTTGTGTTCCAATATAAATCCAGCTACCTGCTGTCATTTGTCCGTACATCATAAGACCTTTTTTCTCTAGTTCACGGAAGTGATCCCAGTTCGCCCACTTTGGTACTAAGTTTGAGTTCGCTAAAAGAACACGTGGTGCATCTTCATGTGATTTAAAAATGGCAACTGGTTTTCCTGATTGAACAAGTAACGTTTCATCACTTTCTAACGTTTTTAATGAATCTACAATCGCATTGTAGCTTTCCCAGTTACGAGCTGCGCGGCCAATTCCACCATATACAACTAACTCTTCTGGTTTTTCAGCAACTTCAGGGTCTAAATTATTCATTAACATACGAAGTGCAGCTTCTTGAACCCACCCTTTCGTTTGTAGCTCAGTACCTCTTGGCGCACGAATTGTTTGTTTTACTTTTTCCATTTCAATCTCTCCCTTTTCTCATTTTATAGTGCTGCGTTTACATCTAATCTTTCTTTTATCGAATAATTCGTTTTTAACCAATGCGTAATATTTTCAATATCCGTTGAGAAGATGCGATCATTTGTAATAGAAGGTACTTGCTGACGACCTTGATGGTAGAAACTCTTCGTCACTGTACTCATGTTTTCAATACCGCGATATTCTGCTGCTTGCATCGCACAAATCATTTCAATAGAAAGAACACGTCTTACATTTTGAATAATTTGATGTGCATGGCGTGAAGCAATTGTTCCCATACTTACGTGATCTTCTTGGTTAGCTGATGACGGGATTGAATCAACACTCGCCGGATGTGCTAACGTTTTATTTTCAGAAACTAGTGACGCCGCAGCGTATTGCATAATCATTGCACCAGACTGAAGTCCTGGTTCTGGACTTAAAAATGGTGGTAAGTCATTTAACTGCGGATTTACTAAGCGTTCAATACGGCGCTCTGAAATATTTGCAAGTTCTGCCATTCCAACTTTTAAGAAGTCCATCGCAAATGCAATCGGTTGACCGTGGAAATTACCACCTGAAATTACTTTTTCTCCGCCATCGAAAATAAGTGGGTTATCTGTCGCTGCATTCATTTCAATTTCTAATTTTTCTTTCACATAATTTAAAACTTGCCAAGAAGCACCATGTACTTGCGGAATACAACGAAGTGAATATGCATCCTGTACACGAAGTTCTCCTTGTTTTGTTGTTAACTTACTATCATGAAGGATGTCACGGATTCTACTCGCTACTTCCACTTGCTCTTTATAACCGCGTGCTTTATGAACATTTTCATCAAATGCATCAATAATGCCTTGTAATCCTTCAATTGTCATAGATGCAATTAATTCAGCTTGATAAGCCGTTGCTTCCGCTTCTATATAAGACAGTACGCCTTGCGCTGTCATCGCCTGCGTACCATTAATTAACGCAAGACCTTCTTTTGCTTCGAGTTCAATTGGCTCAAGACCTTCTTCTGTAAGAGCAACCATCGCATGAACTCGTTTTCCTTTATAGAACACTTCACCTTCACCTAATAAAACGAGAGCAAGATGAGATAAAGGTGCTAAATCACCACTCGCACCAAGTGAACCTTGTTGCGGAACGACTGGATGAATCTTACGGTTTACAAACTCAAGAAGCATATTTACAACGAGTGGTCTAACACCAGATACTCCTTTAAGCATCGTGTTCGCTCGTAAAATTAACATACCGCGTGATACTTCTTCTGGGAATGGATCGCCTATCCCACATGCATGTGACTGAATTAAATTGTGCTGAAGTGCCTTTACATCATCTTTATGGATAAGCACATCACTAAACTTTCCAAATCCAGTTGTAATACCGTAAACGACTTTTCCGTCTTCTACGATTTTCTCAACTACTTCACGGCATTCCGCTACCTTTTGCATACTATTTGGACAAGCTGTTACACCTTCTCCTTCAAGTAACAACCTCTTCATTTCTTCAACTGTCAATGTATGTCCTGTTAACGTAATCATTCTTTTTTCCTCCTTAAAAAGGCAAAAGGGGACCTTATCTTTTTAAGACAGACTTCTGTCCTAAAAAAGTAAGGCCCCCTTCTAACTAATAGACTATGGGCAAATCATATGTGATTAATTCCTAAACCAATCGCCTCATGCTCAGATCCTTTTACAGGTGCACCAATCGTTCCATATAATGCAACAGCAACCCATTCGCCTTCTTTTTTTCCGTCGTATGGTGTACCGCGCACAATCGCAAAACGAAGTCCTACTGTACGAAGAACGTCTGCTAACTGAATTTGACCTCTCGTCACTCCGTACAAAGCTTCCATAATTGCATGATAAAGTGCATGTGTTTCTCTGTAAACGTCTGTTTCAATAACTTGGTTGCTTTTAGCCGCTGTTTCCATTGCTGCTACAACTTTTTGCGAATTCATCGAACCCACTTTCCCCGTACAATATTTCCAACCTTTTGGAATAGATAATACAGGGCTTTCATTCTCATCCGCAAGTGCCAACAGCATGGCCATACGACCAATTCGATGTGTTCCTTGAAGAAGCATGTGACTCTCTCATTTCTTTTGAATTATTTGAATATTACTTAATTTAAGAATATATGAAAACGGTTAAATCGTCAATAGTTTAAAATCATATTCAAACATTTTTTTCATCTCCTCCATTTGTGTACACAAATGATTTACACAAATTTTTCAGGCGTGCTATAGTCTCACTAACAGATGTAAAGGGGCGAGATTTCAATGACGAAGCGAAAAGATATTCATTTTCGAATTGAAGAAACATTACTTGAAAGGTTTGAATCGGCACTCCATTACGAAGGTTTAAAGAAAACCGACGTATTAACACATGCGATTCAGCAATTTTGCACAAAAGTGGAATGCGAAAAAATGAATGATGTAAAACGCCAATACAACGTAAGTAACCATTTACAAACACGTATCGATACGCATAAACATTACGAAGAAAAACAAGTGAATTTAGATGAAGTCGTCATGGAACATTTACAACTTCAAGGAGACGAAAAAATATTAGAGGTTGGGTGCGCTAATGGAAATTTTCTTTCCCTATTACAAACTAACGGTCATACAGGACGACTAACCGGTTTTGATCAATCGAAAACGATGCTTTCTGAAGCAGCCATAAAGAATAGCATAATTGAATGGAGACTAGGTGATGCTGGTAAACTTCCTTTCGAAGCTAATTGCTATGACTGGATCGTCGCAAGACATATGTTATATCACATGAAAAATGTCAAAAAAGCAATTCAAGGATTCCATAAAGTACTTCGTCCTGGTGGCTCACTTTTAGCTACAACAAATTCTAACGTTACATTACCCCGTATAGTTGAAATGTGCAACCGCATGTTAGACGCATTTGATTTTCCGAAAACAACATCATCAGTCACTCCATTTTGTTTAGAAAACGGTAAAGAGATATTACAATCTGTTTTTCCAACTGTTGAAGAAACAATTATTCATAACGCTCTCATTTTTCATCAGGCTACTCCGATTTCAAACTATATTTCTAGCATGTTTCCGTCGCTAAATATACCTGATAATACATACCTTCACGCCGAAATGAAAGAATGGCTAAAAGCAGAAATAGAAAATGAATTATCACTTCACAACGGTATATGGCGTGATCCAAAAACATTAGCAATTTATCGATGTCAAAAAGAAAAAGCTAGCATTCGCTAGCTTTTATACATATTTAACCAACCCATAAAATATACCTCTAATTCGTCTACTGTTAATTTATTCGTGTCCACATAAGTTACCGGAAATTGTTTATACCAATCTTTTTCAGTTTCTACTAATTTAAATTGCTCCGCAAATGTACTTCTGTTTCTTGTTCTATCATTATTTTTTCTATCGTATACATTCTTTTTCGTAACATCTAAATAAAAAATCGCATCCGAACGGCATTCTCTTAATTTATATAATTCATCTTTCAATTCAGTTTCTATATCCCACTCTTCCCCTATAATCATTGGATAAAAAAGTGTATAAAACTCAATGTCTTCTGGTCCACGATCAAAAATTACAACTGAATCTTTCACATTTTGAAACTCCTTTATTTTTGCTTCCATAAACATTTTTTGATTTAGAATAAACCCTTCTTTTGACTTCATATCCAACTTTAATTGTTTTCGCTTTTCTACAATTGGATAAGGATTTTCATATATAACCGAATATCCTCTCTCTTCTAATCTTTTAGCCAATGTTGTTTTTCCGCTTGCCATCGGTCCTTGGAGTGAAATTATATATGTCATCCCTCTCATTCCCTTGCACTTTAGTACACTTATAATATACAGAATTTTGAAAACTATCAACATTATATATATCATCTTGTTTCTTATTCTTATGTAACTTATAATAAAAAATAGAGATCATGACGGACGCATCAATAATGTAAGCTTGGAGACCCAAGCTTACATTATTTTTTGCTTTCTCTTTTCTAATAAAAAGAGTATACTAGATTAGAACGTATGTTCTTAACGATTACATACAGTAAGGAGATATAACAATGGTATACGACACAAAAGCAATTTCTTGGAATGAATCTTTAAAACAACTTCAACGCCGCTATACAAACAAACAAGTTGACCGAAAAGAATTTGAGGATATTGAACTAATGGAATTCTTCCGCGATAACGACTACATTTCTTTACCTACACATATAAGCGGCTTATCAACAGCACGTTTTACTTCTTACTCTATTTTCACAACTGAAGATAAAGATCGTAAAGTTGGCACACTTATTATTGAGTACATTGAAGACGATAATAATAATTTATGTGTTGAACAACTATACTTCGTTTAAATGATAACGCTTGGTCAAAATAGCCAAGCGTTCTTGCTTTCTATGAATCTCACTGTTTATAATATGAATAAAAGAAAACCGTAATCATTAAGGGGGGGATATACTTGCTCGAAGGATGGTTTAGTTGGTTCATTGTATTGTGGACGGTTATTTTATTAGGACTTATGTCTATCGGTGGATATTTTATGTTCAGAAAATTTTTAAAACGGTTACCAAAAGAAGATGGTATGTCCATTTTAGATTGGGAAGAGCACTATATTAATAAAACACGACATTTATGGGATGACGAACAAAAACAATTATTAGAAGAGCTCGTAAGTCCCGTTCCTGAGCTATTTCGTGACGTTGCCAAATCAAAGATTGCTGGTAAAATTGGTGAACTTGCAATAAAGGAAAACGCTACAAAAATTACACAAGATTTAATTATAAAAGGATATATCGTTGCCACACCAAAGCGCGACCATAAATTTTTAGTTAAAAAACTGCAAGAAAAAGAGATTGATTATTCGAACTATAAATCTTTACTCGCAAAGTAACTTCACATTATTTTCGATAAAAAAGACAGCGCCTTTGACGCTGTCTTTTTTATTTGATGCATATACAGTTTTAAGTTAATTTCATATCTTTTTCATTATAAAAATCATCTTCTTTTTCCATTTCCTTCTGTAATTTCGTAAAGGAACGGTACATTGCAATTCTCCATGATACAATCATCGCGAACGCAAGCAAGAAGAACATACCGCTAAGTTGTCCTAAATCAAGAGATTGGCTTAAGTATGTTTTAAATACAATCCGTACTACAAGTAACCCAATTAATATAAAAACAAATGCTTTTGAACGCTTCAAATAAATCTCTTGTCCTCTAATTTCAAATTTAGATGTTTTAATAAGAAAAATAGAGAAAAACAAACCAACGCCAATTGCTTCTAATATTTCTGCTGGAGTTAATCGAAATTCTGGAAAAACATACATCAATGCTCCCGTGCTCATAAAAAATGGTGGGAGTATAATTTTTTTCAATGTCGCAGGTTTCTTAGCTGCTTTTAAACGAATAAACATCGCACCGACAGCCATACAAACGGCAACGATACTTGATAAAACAACTATGTTCATATTTTCTCATCCTTTTTTGTGGCTATATGCAAAATATACTTTCATTATATGCTTTTCCGTTAGTATTTCCAACATTTTCACAGAATAATACTAAAAGCCGGTAAAACCACCAAATAAACTTGAGAAATATACGATAATCTTTGTCATCCAGTTAAAATACAGGAAGATACCCATGACAATCATAACGTATCCTCCAATTTTCATGAACTTCATACTATTTCTTTTAATCCAAGACATTTTCGTAATAAAGAATGATAGTACGAAGAACGGGATAGCGAATCCAAGTATGTATGCAATCATATAAATCATTGCTGATTCTGGGTTCGTTGCTGCTAATCCAATTACGGACACTAAAATAGGTCCTGTACAAGGAGTCCATCCTGCTGCAAAGGCCAGTCCAATTAATACTGATCCAACATAACCACTCGGACGATTCTTAAATGTAAATTTACGGTCTTGCATTAAAAACTTCGGCTTAAATACACCTACAATAATAAGACCAAACACGATGATAAATATACCACCTAGCTGCCTAATTAAATCTTTATAATCTGTAAAAATGCCCCCGATAAAACTTGTACCAAATCCAATTGCAATAAATATAATTGAAAATCCAAGTAAGAAAAACGCTGTATGTATCATACTTCTTTTGCGAAGCATTGCATTTTCTTCTTTCAACTCTGAAACCGACATACCTGTTATGTACGATAAAAATGCCGGATAAAGCGGTAAGCAACATGGGGAAATAAATGATAAAAATCCTGCGCCAAACGCTAAAAAAATACTAATATCTTGCATTGTTCCACTCCTCTCCTTACATATTGTAGCAAAAACACATAAAAATACTATGAACAATTCGTGAAATCACTTTTCCAACGTGACAATAAGAAAAACTACCCTTTCACACTGTTTCAAATAAAACGTTTTCATTTCCTTCTATTATATAGAAAAACCTCAATTAGATTATGAAACTCCTCTAATTATTATTAACATAACAAAGGTAACGTAGTTTCTCAAATGATTAGCACGCTACAAGTACGTCTACATATATATTGATAAAAATTTTTTTTCAAATGCTATCTTTATACAATACAAAGCTGTTATTACAATACTTCTATTATTAATAATTTCAAGATTATGCATAAATATCATACTTTTATTATTATTCTATAAAATGTCGCACTTTTCTTTTATTTGACCCTTTATTTTTAATTTTGTATACTTCCCTCTAGATATATTTTCGTTACGGAACTATTTCATACAGATGGGAGGAATTTTTCATGCTTCGTTATTCTCTTTTAGTTTTATTAGGAGCGTGTAGTTATGGAATTTTAGCTATTTTCGTTAAGCTTGCGTATGCAGAAGGTTTTTCACTTGGAGAGGTAATTGGCAGCCAATATTTGTTCGGTTGGATTATTTTGCTTGCTATTACACTTCTATTTTCTAGACACCGCGTTCCTTTAAAACAAGCGTTAATTTTATTCGTAGCAGGAACATCTGCAAGCTTTACTGGAATGTTTTATTATGCTTCATTAAAAACAGTACCAGCATCTATTGCCATTATTCTTTTATTCCAATTCGTTTGGGTCGGAATTATCATTGAAGCTGTAGCAACAAAAACGTTACCTTCAAGAGAAAAAGTGATTTCGGTTATTTTCTTACTTATAGGTACGTTCTTATCAAGTGGTTTATTAGAAAAAACAGCAGGTGATTTCGATATGACTGGAATCATTTTAGGTTTATTATCTGCTGTTACGTTTGCAACATATATTTTCGTAAGTGGTAAAGTTGCTGTCGAGGTTCCTTCCTTACCACGTGGTGTCCTATTAATGGCTGGTGCTTTAACATTAGTCATGATCGTGTTCCCGCCAACCTTTATTTTTAACGGGGCTATTTCTCAAGGCCTTTGGAAATACGGATTAGGACTAGGGATATTTAGTATCGTTATCCCGTCTATCGCCTTTACAATCGGTATTCCAAAAATCGGTTCTGGCTTAGCGACTATTCTTGGTGCAGCGGAACTACCAGTTACAACAATCATGTCTGTATTCGTTTTAAAAGAAGCTGTACTATCTTCACAATGGGTCGGTGTATCACTTATTTTAGTTGGTATCGCAATCCCGCAAATTGCCTACGCAATGCGTGGACGTTATCAAAAACAGCATTCACATAAAAAATTGGCAGCATAAACGAGAGAGGATTTTCATTTGAGAATCCTCTCTTTTATTGTTGTATACTTATGGTAAATACTTTGCTTAAGAAAGAAGGCATACTACGTGGCATCTATTCCAAATCAATTTACAGAAAAACTTATTTCTATTCGTCGACATTTACATGAGTATCCAGAACTATCATATGAAGAGTTTGAAACAACAAAAGCGATAAAAAATTGGCTAGAAGAAGCAAATCTTACTATTATTAATTCCAATTTAGAAACAGGAGTTATCGCTGAAATTTCTGGTAATAAAAACGGTCCAGTTGTAGCAATCCGCGCTGATATTGATGCCCTTCCTATTCAGGAAGAAACAAATTTACCATACGCTTCAAAAACCCATGGTAAAATGCATGCTTGCGGGCATGATTTTCATACAGCTGCTATTATAGGTGCAGCCTTTTTATTAAAAGAAAGAGAATCTTCCCTAAACGGGACTGTTCGCTTTATATTTCAGCCAGCTGAAGAGAGCAGTAATGGTGCTTGCAAGGTTATTGATGCTGGACATTTACAAAATGTACAGGCTATTTTCGGCATGCATAATAAACCTGATTTTCCAGTAGGTACAATTGGTATTAAAGATGGTCCACTAATGGCCGGAGTCGATCGCTTTGAAATTGAAATTCACGGAGTTGGTACACACGCAGCTGTGCCAGATGCTGGGGTAGACCCTATTGTCGCATCCTCTCAAATTGTTATGGCATTGCAAACTATTGTAAGCCGAAATATAAGTTCATCTCATAATGCTGTTGTAAGTGTTACAAATATTCATTCAGGAAATACATGGAACGTTATTCCTGAAAAAGCAACATTAGAAGGAACAGTTCGCACTTTCCAAGCTGAAACACGTGAAAAGATACCAGCTTTAATGGAACGCATTATTAAGGGCGTTTCTGAGGCATTAGGTGTAAAAACAGAATTCCGTTTTTACCCAGGGCCTCCTGCCGTTCAAAATGATGCAAATCTTACTGGTTTATGCACTCAAATTGCGGAGGAAATGGCTCTAAACGTGATTACGCCTTCTCCTTCCATGGCTGGAGAAGATTTCTCCTTTTACCAACAACACATACCAGGATTTTTCGTCTTTATGGGAACAAGTGGTACACATGAATGGCACCATCCCTCTTTCACTATCGATGAACAAGCATTACCTATAAGTGCAGAATACTTCGCTTTGCTAGCTGAAAAAGCTCTTGAGCAATTAACATAAAATGAAAAAAGGCATGAGAAATCATGCCTTTTTCTTGAAACGAAACGAATTTTCATCTTTTAAACTTCGAACAAAACGACAGCATTGCATCATCGATAATAAGACAACAACCATCATAATTATAATAACAACTACTATTGCATATATTGTAATCGGTGCACTATTTATCCCTTGTATCCCTACTATTTTCATAAAGATAACCGTAAATAATTTCAAAAATAACATCCCATGAACTAAGCCGAAAACAAACGCCGCTCCATAAATGGATAATTGCTCCTGACATAATAAACATAGCATTTCATTTCTTTTCATATGCTTTACTTCATAAGATTTAAACTCTTCTCTCCTCACCCGCAAAAGAGAATGCGTCGTTTTATATGTAATAAACAGACATATAAAAATCAATAAAATAAATATAGTATAAAAACACATTTCAAATATACGTATATCCCCTACTTTATCCATTACTACTTCATTAAATTGTAGCGATATCATAAAAAATAAAATCATAGTACTCATAGCAATCCATATAAATTGTTTCAACCTTCTGGTAGCAAACTTTTGTATATTTTTTCTCGCTAACCGAAATAAAGACATAAATTCTTCCCCTACCTCACTTCATAACATACTCATTCCATACTACCAGTGTATAAAAATATGACATTACACACATCGCACTACAATCGGAATCTCCTCTAAGTCTTTAGTCCTAGAAAAATAAATGGAAATCAAAACATAATAATACTATAATTGTAAAAAAAAGGGGGGATTGTATGCGTTTTGCGTTATTATTTATCCTATCTTTTCTATTGCTTACTAGCTGTAGCCCACTAAAAAATGACGAAGGTGCTTCTGTAGAACCGTACAAGTTAACAAAAGATCAATCTTCTATTTTACAAATGACTCCTATTCAAGAAGGAAATAGCATGTTTTATAACGTTACGCTTATAAATGATAAAGATGAAATAAATGCTACAATTGATTATTATCAAAATGGCAAAAAAGAAAAAGAAATTGCTCACATAGCTACCTCATATTTTCAAAAAAAGAAAGTGAAGCTTTCTTTTATACCACCACATTTCCAATTTGATAAAGATGTACAAGAAAAGAAATATTGGTATGTTAATATTGAAGGTAGTTCAATGCTTGTTCCTGAAGAAGCATCGCCAAGCGTAAATAGCTCTTCATCCACTTCCATTCAATCTGTTATAAACTTAAAATATAATCACAAAACGACTTTAGCTGCTATAATCAAAACAAATAAAGAAACCGTAAGAGTTCCAATGCTTGATGAAAAAACAGCTATCGACCAACTATTACAAGAAAATGAACATGTTTATCTCTTTAGTATCGAGCTAAAAAAAGAACACTAAAGCGGAAATGCAATTTAAGTGCATTTCCGCTTTAGTGTTTAATCAGGTGAACTTTCATTTATGTTAATTATATACATTCACCATTACTATGCATCCTTCTCATCCTCCACTTCTATTCTTTTCTTCTCTCTTGCAATTTTCAAAAACTCTAAAAGCTCCGGGTTATTATTCATTTTTTTGTAAGCCACTGACATTTCTGCAACAAAATTAGAATCACATAGTTCTTTATATACAACTTCTGTTTTATACAATTTATTTGCTGATACAGGTATTACCGTAATTCCAATCCCGGCTGCTACAAGACCCATGACAGTTTGATACTCCGTTGCTTCTTGTACAATGTGCGGACTAAAACCTACATCGCGGCAAAGTGATAGAATTGTATCATATAACGCTGGCCATACTGGTCTCGTAATAAATACGAACGGTTCATCCCTTAAATCTTCAATATGTATTTCGTCCTTTTCAGCAAGCGGATGTGCCTTCGGTAAACATAACGTACACGAAAGTTTTTGAATTGGTTCTAACTCAAGTAATTGCGTTGGAATTGGTGGACGTAAAAATCCAATATCAATTCGATTATCATGAAGTGCATGCACCTGATCCGGTGTTGACAATTCATGCAATGCTACAGACACTCTCGGAAATTTCTTTCTATACTCCCTGACGATTGACGGTAAAATATCATATATCGCTGCACCTACAAAACCAATTGAAAGTGATCCAACTTCTCCCCTTTGCGCACTTTGTGCGACTTCTACTGCTTTTTCAATTTGTTCAAACGCTTTTTTTACTTCTTTTAAAAACATTTCCCCTGCTTCTGTTAATTCAACCTTTCTCTTCGTTCTTGAAAATAACATAACTCCCATTTCTTTTTCTAATTGCTGAATTTGTTGACTAAGCGGTGGTTGTGTCATTTGTAAACGAGCAGCTGCTCGTCCAAAGTGTAACTCCTCTGCTACAACAACAAAATATTGCAAATGCCGTAATTCCATTTTGGACACCCTTTTCCTCTTCAATTAATACATCTAATATATTAATAACATACAATTTATATATTAGACAAACATTTTAAATAAACGTATAGTAGAAATTGTTAATTCTTTTTTACAATTTTCATGTAAAAAAAGAAAGAGGTGATTACTGTATGAAATGGTGGAAATTAAGTGGACAAATTTTATTATTATTTTGTTTCGCTTGGACAGGTGAATGGATCACAAAACAGGCACACCTCCCAGTTCCAGGAAGTATAATCGGTATTTTTTTATTATTAATATCATTAAAATTTAACATAGTAAAAAAAGAATGGATACAAGACGGTGCAGACTTTTTATTAAAAGAACTTATTTTATTTTTTATCCCTTCTGCAGTCGCTGTCATTCGCTACAAAGATACATTATCACAATATGGAATCGATCTCATTTTAATTATCGTGATTAGTACTCTTTGCGTTACTCTCGTAACAGGACTATTAACAGAATTGCTAATAAAGCGGAAAGGATCAGTGCAATGATTGGCTTTCTTTGTTTACTATTAACACTATTCACATATTGGATATCGAAGAAAATGTATCAACGCTGGAATTGGAGCTTACTTTCTCCTCTTCTTGTATGCCCCATCATTTTAATTGCTTTATTACTCGGATTAGACACACCTTATGAAACATATGAAACAGGTGGTCAATGGCTAACAGAATTATTAAAACCTGCAACAGTTGCTTTCGCATGGCCAATCTATAAGTATTTTGATTTATTAAAGAAACACGGAACTGCTATTTTAATTAATGTCATTGTCGGTTCTTTTCTATCAGTTATTACTTCAGCACTACTAGCTAATTTTTTTCAAATCGATTCATCAATAGAACAAAGTCTAGCACCGCACATTGTAACGACACCTATCGCAATGGCTATTTCAGAAATGATTGGCGGCATGTCACAATTAACAGCAGTTTTCGTCGTACTAACTGCCTTAACTGGAGCATTACTCGGCCCTACCTTCATACGCATATGCCGCATTAAAACAGCACTCGCAAAAGGTATAATGCTAGGTACTAGCGCGAACGGAACCGGAACATCAAAAGCATTTGAAATCGGTCCTGTAGAAGGAACAATTGCAAGTTTATCAATGCTTTTAACAGCTGGAGCTAGTTTGGTTATCGTTCCGCTTTTCTTATCTTGGATACAATAAGGAAGCAAGTACTTAAATACTTGCTTCCTTATTTATATATTGGCATATTATTTCATAATCCTCTGGAAAAGCCAAAGATAATTCTTTAACTTCATGTATCCCTTTCCAATCAATTTCATGTATTAACTCATCAGGATCTTGAATTTTCATATAACCACCTATTTGTTTAACAAAATAATAGTGGACATACACGGGAACTCCGTATGTAATACCTTCTTTTTCGTATATTTTATTTACAACTTCCACATTGTAACCTGTTTCCTCCCAAACTTCCCGTATACAACATTCTTCTAACGTTTCTCCCTTTTCAAGCCCTCCACTTGGGACAGACCACCTTTTGTCTTCACCTACTTTTCCTTGCAAAACCATTAAAATTTCATTTCTTTCATTTACACATATAGCTGCCGTACCTATCCATCTCTCCATATACATCCCTCCCCTAGTAAAATTCGCCTTCTTTTTTATTTTCTCCTTGAAAAAAAGAGGAAAGAAGTAAAATAATGACGAAAGATTACATCAACTTCATGAGCAGTCCCTTCTTAGAAATTCAAACCGAAAGGGTGGAATTATGATTTCTAAATATGTTGTGGAATGTGTCTTTTGTGAAGAAAATCGAAAACCTCGGCAGGCCATCGTCACAGTGCCCGCCACTTCTCAACTACTAGCAATCCAAAAGGTACGGGATGAATGTAAACGGCGCTTCGGAAAAACTCTATTATTGCAAACAGAAATTAAAGAAGAAATAGTTTTTGAACCAAAAGAAAGCTGACCATTATTGGTCAGCTTTCTTATCCGATCATATTTTCACATGAAGATTAGGGGCATCCTCTTTAAGAATCGGGATTTTTCCATTATGTACGCTCCATAATGGGCATCGAACAATATATTTCTATACAATTTATTATTGAATAGAATAGGGCAAAACTTGTTCGCATTTTTAGAAAAGGGATAGGGATATAATTCAAGTAGTACTTCGAATACTCGAACTTTACACTCATAATATTAAAACAAATCTTTTTATATTGGAAATATGAATTACTTACATAATTCATTCGTAAAATATATTAGTTTGCTATATTATTTTTATTCCATCAGTAACATACATCCAGCTAAAACCGGTGTCATAATCATTGAAAACCTCAAAAGCATGCGTGGTGCATAATTTGTAAACTTCGCACCAATATATGCCCCTAACATCGTCCCAAGTAATACTTGCAATAACAATATATAATCTAAATACCCTTCCGAACTATATCCAAGCCCACCTCCAACTGCAATCGGTAATATAACAAGCATTGTTGTCCCTACAGATTGCTGAATCGTTAGTCCTAAAAGAACCATTAGTCCAAGTTGTATAAACGGGGCTGAACCAATTCCGAATGAGCCAGCCAAAATTCCAGTAACTAACCCTAAACATACACATTTCATCAAGCTGTTTATTGAAAGTTCTTTTTGTCCACCTAAAAACAGCTGCTTCCTATTTCGAAACATAATCAATTTAATAAACATAAAAATTGCCGATAAAAATAACATCCCAGCTGTAAACCAATGAAGAAGATGCGCTGGTATAAGTGAACCAAACTTAGAACCGATATAAGAACCCAATGCTCCAAATCCGCCAACAATCCCGCCTATAGTAAGTACAACATTTCCTTCACGATAATGACTTATAACCCCAGATAACGTTGTAAATGCCATAGCCGTTAAAGATGTTGCAAGCGCAACATGAATAGGAATATGGAATACTACAGTGAGTATCGCGATAATAAAACCAGCTCCCCCTGCTCCAACAAATCCTAATAAAACTCCCATTAATAACATAGTTATAATAATTGCCACATATTCCCCCTCCAATATTCCAATTATCTATCATATGCGTACTTCTATACAAACAAAAAGCACCCTAAATGGATGCTCTTTCGACTTTTCTATATTGATAATATGTACTTACTCTTGATTAATCAAAATAACAGCGGGACCAGAAACAACTACTCCGGCCACTTCTATCTTTTCAAATTCCATCACTGTAATAGATATAACCCCTTCTCTTTCCATCAATTCCTTACTCAGGACTTCAGTCGGTATTGATTTCACCGTCCTACCTCCTTTTCATTTTATACGAAATTACAAAAACTACCCAATGCCTCTAAATATATGCATCACCTCCACTTTCATTCCTTATTCCAGTCAAAATTCACATCCCCTTTCTATAACATATTGAAAAATAAAAAAGCACTCGCCAAAGCGAATGCCTTTCCATTATTTACTCTCTATTACTTGTAACATTCTATTAATAAATGCTGCCGATTCCCCACGTGTTGCAGAACCTTTTGGCATAAACTCATTATTCTCATTCCCTTTTACGATACCTAACCCATAAACACGTTGAACAGCCTGTTTATCATACGCTAAATTTTGATCCGTAAATGGTAATGGAACTAAATTACCTTTTATATTTTTGTATTGCAATGCACGATCAATCATAATGACAGCTTCATCACGTTTAATCGTATCATTCGGAGCAAACATATCATTTCCTCGTCCACTTATAATCCCAGCACTAGCTGCACGATTAATACCATCTACTAACGATGGATGGGCTGTGCTTAAATCTTTGAAATTCGATTTCCCCTCTGGTAATTGCAATGATCTTGAAACTAAATTCGCAAATTCGCCGCGTGTTACAAGACGTTCCGGCCAGTAAGAACCATTTCCATCTCCAACCATAATACCTCTTTTATCTAATTCACGAATATCTGCTTCATACCAACCGCCAGTTATATCATCTTTATGATTCGTATCATAATAAACTTTGGTTCCCTGTAAAAATGGCTCCCACGCATTATTCTTTATCATAATGGCCGGACAATTCTTTCCGCTCCAAAACTGATGTTTTTTCACATTTTCTAAAGGAATATTTAATTCCCCCATTAAATAGGCTGCTAGTTTGCGAGCATTTTCCACAGCTTTATTATAATCACCATCTTGGTTGACAGCAATTTCAATTGCAATTGATTCTCTATTACCAGTTCCTTCTGCTCCATCTCCAGCATGCCAACCATTTTCATTTAATGGTAGATGTTGATAGATTTCTTTATCATCTACCGTAAAATGCCAAGACGCTGAACGATCTTCCGTTCCCGTTGCTTGATTATATAAATATAGTGCATGGTTTCTAGCATTTGCCCCAACACTATAATTATCCGTCTCATGAATTGTAATATATTTCGGCTTCATCGCATAGCCTGGACGAATATTTTCATTTCCTTTCGGTACAATCATTTCTTTTAAAGTTACACCATAAATATCCGTTGTTTTCTCTTCTATTGGTGCAGCATACATAACGGCTGCACGTTTTGTACGTGTTGGTGTTGTGTCTTGAATAAGCGAAGCCTTCGTCCCTTCAAATTTTGCTGAAGGTGCATAAATCCATTTCACCTCATTATCTACTTGGACTTGGAACCACTCTTCAACTTGTCCAATTGCAATAATTGTTTGCGGTTGTAACACTTTCTCTTCTTTATATGAATTAAATGGTGCGGAATATGTAGCGGTCTCTTCATTAATTACTAACTTTTCGTTTGACAAGTGATAAACTTCCTTAACCTCTACATTTCCTTCACTACTTTGTATCCAACCAGCTCCAGATTCTGTTTGTACATAGTAAGCGTTTCCTTTTCGTTTTTCGGCTTTTACTACTTGATTAGAAAGCTGAACACCTGTCGCTTTTTGTAAATCAGCAGAATCAAATAAAGATGCTGAACTTATTATATGTACAAGAAAATCTCCTTGCGCTTCATTTGTTATTCCTTTGCTCTCTCCACGTCCATCTTCATCTTTCATATGGTTTTCAATACTTTTTAATGCTTGCTCGTCAGTTGAAATTGTTACGGTCTTTTCTACTGTGTCCGCATAGGAAAAACTTGGAATCGTTACCACACTAAATACAATTGATGCAGCTAAAACATTATAAAATCCTTTTTTTATCATAATACTTAACACGTCACATAATTAAATTCGTGTTAATTTCCCCTCCCCAACCAAAATATAGGTTATCTAGCAAACTATTAAACTAAGTAACCATTTACAATATAACAGACTCATTCCCATTCGTATAGATAGGAATAACTACTATTTGCCTACATTTACTATATTGGAATATAAAAAAGAAGCTATAATATATAGCTTCTTTCTAAATCTTTTTAATTTCTTTGCACTTTATACTCTACAACTTTCCCCTCATTATCAAATTGCAAAATAAGATGTTCACTATCTATTGAAATAAAACCACGTTCATTTCCAAGGTAGTACGAAGTGGTAGCCCCCATTTCTAAATTTCTTGTTTCAGTAGGAGCTCCTAACAATTTTGTAATTTCTTCATTTGATTTCCCTATTAATTTATATTTTTGTAATAGATCATCTACCATATGTACCCGTTTCTCTTCAGCATTTAACCACCGATTTTGATTAAACTTTGAAGTGTATTTATTCATACTTAATTGCCCTGTGCACACTAACAATAGAATGCAACCTACTATCATTACACCTAGCATTTGCTTCTTTTCTTTATTACGATTTACAGAAACATGTAAGACGAACTTTTGAATCATGACTAATAAAATAAATGGCACGACTACTACAAAAACACTCTTTACACTTAATGACACATGAACTATATCAATAATGAAAATAAACGCAAGATACATTACTATATACAAACAAAAATACACATACAAAATCCCCCGCAACATAGCGCTCAGAAAGCCCCCCTTTTTAATTCATTATATAATTCATCCGGCTAATGATTTCTCGAAGTTTTTCTAATTCTTGATCTGTATATATTACTTTCCCTGTTAAGATTTCATTTCTGAAGAACGTTACAATTTGCTCTCTATCTTTTAATCTCGGCGTTTTTTCTTCAGAAAGATCTAGCACTTCTTTTCCACTCTCATTATAAAAATATACAATAGGTTTTACGTTTTCTTTTACAATATCAACTTGCATTTCTTTCAAAAAATTGTATAGAATGTAAGATAGTTTCTTCGCTCTATATACTGGATTCCCTTCATTTTTCACTTGTATCGTTAATGAATCTTCACCTGTAATGTATTCAAACGTCTCTTCTTTCTCAACTTCTTGTTGATACTTACCAATTTCATCAATCATAAATGAATATATACTAGCATTTTCTTTCGTTACACCATGAATTAATTTTCCTGTCCACTTTTTCGTCTCAAGTAGATAAATACCAGTTTTACATAAAATGAGATGATGAATTCGAAAATCGTTTCCTCCACGCTTATTTCTAATAAAAACATTCGGCATAATATGAAATTCATTATCTAGTATTATTCCTTGCTCTATAAAACCTCGCTTCATATAATGTAATGTTTCGTGTGTGTTCACTTCAGCGCCATTTTTAGTATACTCTCGTAAATCTACAATTAACTTTTGAAACATATGTATTTCGTTACTATGTTTATCTTGCATTTCACTACGTTCTTTACTATGCTGCATAGCTAATTGATTTTTCATCATACGCATATTTTCAAGTTCTCTATTTGCACTTACTTGTAAATCATTGTATTTTTTCTGTTCCATATTTTTCAACGTATTTTGTTGTTCTTTATGCTCTGTAACCGTAGCTGCAATTTCGTTTTCATACGTTTCAATTGCTTGCTTCTTTTCAAACTCTACTTGCTGACTCTCTGATTCTAACTGTTTATTTTTATAGAACAGCACGAATACAGCAGCTAATAATAGTAAAATCATACCTATTAGCACATAATCCATATAATGACTCCTTTATTTCATTTTCGATTATTTCCAAACATATATCAATTATATTATACTATGTTATCAATATGTATTTTGTAAAAAATATGTGTTTTTAATAAAAAAGGCCCCGTAATTACAAGGCCTTTTGTAAACTTCCCTTATTTTGTAGTAAGTACATATTGTAGTAAAGTCCTTGTTTACTAAGTAACTCTTGATGTGTTCCTCTTTCAATAATTTCCCCTTCATGCATAACAAATATTTGATCCGCATCTTGGATTGTTGACAATCTGTGTGCAATCGCTATCGTTGTTCTACCTTTTCGCATTTGCTGCAATGCCGTTTGGATAGCCTCCTCTGTTTCTGTATCAATATTTGCCGTCGCTTCATCTAACACTAATACTTTCGGATTAGTTGCTATCGTTCTAGCAAAAGCAATTAATTGCCTTTGACCACTAGAAAACGCAGCTCCTCTTTCGACTACTTCTGTATCATATTTCTCTGGTAATTTTTCAATAAACGTATTCGCTTGCACAAATCGCGCTGCTTCTTCTATCTCTTCATCCGTTATCTCTTCATTATACATACGAATGTTTTGCTTTACATTTCCAGCAAATAAAAATGCGTCCTGCAGCACAAGACCAATTTTCTTTCGAATTTCTTGTTCTTCAAACTTCTCTAAACCCACTCCGTCTATTACAATATTACCTGATTTAATAGTGTAGAATCTCATTAATAAATTCATAATTGTACTCTTACCACTACCAGTGTGTCCAACGAAAGCAACCGTTTGCCCCGGCTTTACGTGAAAAGATACATTTTTTAAAACGTCACGCTTTCCATCATATGAAAAAGTAACATCTTTAAACTGAATTTCCCCGTTAACTACTCGTGGATTTTCACTCCCCATTTGAGCAGGAGCTAAATCTTTATCATCCATTAAATGAAATACACGCGATGATGAAACGAGCGCTTGTTGGAAGAAAGATAGTTTCATCATCATCTCATTTACTGGCTGGAAGAAACGATGTATATAATTAACGAAAGCATATAAAACTCCTACTTCAACAGGACTCTTTAAAGCGTCAATTCCAAATAAACCAAGAACTAACGCAATTGCTACAATATGAACAAGATCTGTTGCTGGACGTAAAAGTAATGCATCTAATTTCAATGTACGACGTCCAGCACTATAATGCTTGTTGTTCACTTCTTCAAACTCTTTTCTCATCCGCTTTTCTTGCCGGAACACTTGAACAATATTCATTCCTTGAATGGACTCATTTAACTTTGCATTTAATACACTCAGTTGATTACGTACCTCTAAATAAAAAGCGGCACTTTTCCGGCGATACAGCACCATAATCGCAAACATAATTGGAATTAATATGAGAGAAAATAATGCTAATTTTACATCTAATAAAAACATCGCTACTAAAATCCCTACTAAAAAGACTACATTTTTCACGAATGTTGATAGTACACTAACATAAAAATCCTTAATCGCTTCCGTATCATTCGTTATACGAGATACAAGTGTACCAATCGGCGTACGATCAAAGAAACTTAATGACAATTTTTGAACATGTTCATACACTTCAACTCGCATATCTTGAACAATCTTAAAAGCGATATTTTGAAAGTACAATAAGTCTAAATACGTAAATAATACTTTTAATAAGTGAGCAATAATATACACTACAAATAGAGTAACAAGTGCTGATTGTTCAAAGTTACGTGGTACTAAGTGTTCATCAAGAAATTGTTTAATTAAAAAAGGACCCATCATTTCAGTTACAGTTGCACCAACTAGAAATAAAAATGCTAACGCTAATAACCCTTTATATGGTCTCATATAAGAAAGCAATCTCCTTAAATCACTCCGCTTTTTCTCAGCCATCATACGCCTCCTTTCTCTACCAACGCCTCTAACTGCTGGCTTTCATACATTTCTTTATACCAACCATTTTCGTTCATTAGTTGTTCATGTGTTCCTCGCTGCATAACCTTACCTTCATCAATAACAAGAATAAGATTTGCATGCTGAATGGCACTTAATCGGTGCGCAGTAATAATCGTCGTTTTCTCTGCCCTTTCTCGTTTCAATGCAGTTAATATAGTTTCTTCTGTTTTTGCATCTACAGCTGATAAACAATCATCTAAAATTAAAATTTCAGCATTCGTTAATAACGCACGTGCAATTGAAATCCGCTGTTTTTGGCCTCCTGATAGCGAAACCCCTCTTTCACCTACTACCGTTTCATATCCTTCCGAAAATTGAATAATATCATTATGAATACAAGCAATCTCAGCGGCCCTGCTAATTTCTTTATATGTAGCATCGGCCTTTCCAAAAGCAATGTTCTCTCCAATACTCGCTGAAAATAAAAAGTGATCTTGTGGTACGTATGAAATGGCAGAACGCACACCGTGAAGTGTTAAATCTCGAATATCCCGCTCCCCAACTTTTAATTCACCATTAAAGTGATCATACTCTCGAATTAAACATTTTAACAACGTCGTCTTCCCTGCACCGGTACGTCCTACAATTCCTAACGTTTCACCTTTTCTTAAATTAAAGTAAATATCGTTTAAGTTTAATTGTTCATTCTTTTTATAAGAAAACGAATCAACAGCGAACGAAACATCACCACTTGCTATAGTATGTATAGCATTTTCTTTATTCACTACATCTGAAGTTTGTGAAAGTATTTTCTCCACACGATCATACGAAGCACGTCCACGCTCCATAATATTAAACAACCACCCAAAGGCTAACATTGGCCACACAAGAGTCCCTAAGTATGTTGTAAATGTTACCAATTCCCCTACAGTTAATTCACCTCGTACGACTAATAATGATCCGTAACAAATTGCGATTAAAAAGGAAAATCCGACAATAAGAGAAATCGTTGGATCGAATAACGAGTCGATACGTGCAACTAACATATTTTTATGTACGACATCTTCTGATTTTTTGCGAAACGCTTGTAAATCCTCTTTCTCTTGTCCAAGTGAGCGAATTACCTTCATCCCACTCATACTTTCTTGTACTTTATCATTGATTTCCGAAAACGATTGCTGCGCTTTATGAAACCTTTTATGCAATAAAGTTCCATAATAATTTGTCGAAATCGCTACAATCGGCATAGGAATTAAGCTTAACAATGTTAACTTCCAGCTAATTGTAAAACCCATCGCTACGAGTACACACCCTCCAACAGCTAATGAATCAACTAGTGTTAAAACACCCGATCCAGCAGTTTGCTGAATCGCTTGAATATCATTGGTCGCATGCGCCATCAAATCACCCGTACGGCGTGATTGATAAAAAGATGGGCTCATCTTTGTAAAATGTTCATATAAATTTTTTCGTAATTGACGGGCTATTTTTAACGAAGATCCAAAAATCATAATACGCCATAAATAACGTAATATATACATAGTAATCCCTACAACTACTAACAGAATAACCCACTTCAGCAATTTTTCAGACGTTAATGTTCCATTATTAATTTCATCTACTACAATACCTAGTACTTTTGGGGCTACAAGCTCAAGAAGCGCGACACCAAATAACATAATAATTCCGATTATGTACGCTCGTTTTTCTTGTTTAAAAAACCACGCTAAATTAATAAATACCTTCATTTTTCTCCTCCTTCCATAAAATGAGCGATGTTTTCAGTTTACCAAAAATACAGAATTTTTAAAAGGTTCAAAACTTGCAACATAAAAAAGAAAAGACACTCTTAGCGAGTGTCTTTTAGCGCTTATTTTGTTTGTTGCTTGTTCATCGCGCTCATCATTTGATTGATTTTCTTTTGGGAAGGTTTTTGTCCCATTTGCATCATCATCATTTTTAACATTTGTTCATTAATTGGTGGATTTTTTTGTAAGTAATTCATCATATATTTGCGGGCAATGAAAAATCCTAACGCCACGCCTGCTACTAGTGCTAATACGCCCACTAGAACACCTGACCAAATTGGCATATATTTTCCTCCTTCATGTTGTCTACCTTACAGTGTACTAAAACCTTTTCAATAAGACAAGATACAATTCGACATTTTTTACACATATGTTCGTACTTGTTTGAGAGGATTTAACCAACCGTACTTTTTATTTTCATAATCCATAGCTAAAAATGTTAATTCACACTTTCTTAACACCTCAAAGAAAGTTGTTTCCATGGATACATTCCCAGAGGTATTCATGCGAATATAGTGTGGTTTCACCATTATTTCGCCGTATTCCGATCCTGTATAAAGTGTATGTGTATGATGTGCTCTATCATATTTACCAAGAGCTCGCAAAGCTTGTTCTAATTTATGATGAATTTTCATTACTTGTAATGGCATTGTAATATACATCATTTGCTTATATAACACTTTTTTCTCCGAAAGGGACCCAGATTCTGAAAATCGAGCAAATAAATCAAAAAACAAATATTCACGACCAAAGTAAGTTTTCGCAATATCCTCTTGAATTAAATACAATTCATACGTTTTCATTTTTCCCCTCCCGATCTGGACAACCTTTTCCCTACATTATATAAAAGAAAATTTGCAATGATTGTCTGACTGCGGAGAGAGAAAAAACTTTTTCTGTCGAAAAAACTCAATTACATAGAAAAATCTCCCCATGCTGGAGAGATTTTTCTAAAATCATTAAAGCATTTCTTTTACTTTACGAACAACGTTCTCTACAGTAAATCCATACTCTTCCATAATTTTCTCACCAGGAGCAGAAGCACCGAATGTATCGATACCTAATACATCTCCATCAAGACCTACGTAACGGTGCCATCCGATTGTAGCACCCATTTCAATTGCGAAACGTTTCGTTACTGCTTTTGGTAATACAGATTCTTTGTACTCAGCAGTTTGAGCTTCAAAGCGATCCATAGATGGCATACTAACAACAGCTGCATCAACGCCGTCTGCTGCTAGAGCTTTTTGCGCTTCGATTGCTAAGCTTACTTCAGATCCAGTTGCAATTAGGATTACATCAGCAGTTTCTTTCTTGCTTGCAGAAACTACATACGCACCTTTTGCTACTTTTTCATACGTATCGTCTTTTGCACCTTCTAATGTTGGAAGATCTTGACGAGTTAATACTAGTGCAGTTGGTGTTTTTGTAGATTCTAGAGCTAATCTCCAAGCTGCAACAGATTCGTTACCGTCAGCTGGACGAATAACAGAAACGTTTGGCATTGCACGAAGCGCTGCTAATTGCTCAACTGGTTCATGTGTTGGACCATCTTCACCAACAGCAATACTGTCGTGTGTGAATACATACGTTACTGGCAATTGCATTAATGCTGCAAGACGAATTGCTGGACGTAAGTAGTCAGAGAATACGAAGAACGTACCACCGTAAGTTTTTAAACCGCCATGAAGTGCGATACCGTTCATTGCTGCACCCATTGCGAACTCACGTACACCGTACCAAATGTTTTTACCGCTGTAATCATCTCTTGTAAAGTCTTGTTCGTTATTCATATATGTTTTGTTAGAACCAGCAAGGTCAGCAGATCCACCGAAGAATGATGGTACAGACTCTGCAATTGCATTAATTACAGCACCAGAAGAATTACGTGTTGCTGCTTTAGATCCTAATTCATAAGTTGGTAAGTTTTGCTCCCAACCTTCTGGAAGTTGACCGTTCATTGCTGCTTGCAGTTCATTTGCTAATTCTGGATATGCTTGTGCATATTCACCTAACATTGTGTTCCACGCAGCTTGCGTCGTTTCACCAACATCTTGTACTGTTTTACGGAAGTTGTCATATACTTCTTCTGCTACATGGAAGTCTTGTTCAGCAGTCCAAGCGTATGCTTCTTTCGTTAATTTTGTTTCGTCTACACCAAGTGGAGAACCGTGTGAAGCTGATTTTCCTGATTTGTTTGGAGAACCGAAACCAATTGTCGTTCTTACTTCAATTAGCGTTGGGCGTTTTTCGTCAGCTTTCGCCTCTTCAATTGCTTTTGCGATTGCTTCGATATCGTTTCCATCCTCAACACGGATTACTTGCCATCCGTATGCTTTGTAACGATCTTCTACGCTTTCAGAGAATGAACGATTTAAATCGCCATCTAATGAAATATCGTTTGAATCGTAAAGCACAACAAGACGACCTAATTGTAAATGAGCAGCTAATGAAGATGCTTCAGCAGAAACGCCTTCCATTAAATCTCCATCACCACAAATAGCGTATGTATGATGATCTACTACATTATACGCATCACGGTTGTATTTAGCCGCTAAATGTCTTTCAGCCATTGCCATACCTACAGCAGTTGCAATACCTTGTCCAAGTGGACCAGTAGTTGCGTCTACACCTGCTGTATGACCGTACTCAGGATGTCCTGGAGTTTTGCTTCCCCATTGACGGAAGTTCTTTAAGTCATCCATTGTTACATCATAACCAGATAGGTGAAGTAGGCTGTATAATAACATTGAACCATGACCTGCAGATAATACGAAACGATCGCGGTTAAACCACGTTGGGTTATTTGGATTGTGTTTCATAAATTGAGTCCATAATGTATAAGCCATTGGTGCTGCACCCATCGGCATTCCTGGGTGACCAGAGTTTGCTTTTTCAATCGCATCAATGGATAATGTGCGAATCGTATTGATAGAAAGTTGTTCGATTGAATGTGACATGCTATTCTTCCCTTCGCGTATGTTAGTAAACGTTTTATACATTTATATGATAGCTTCCCACGCAAGATTATACAACATGTATCGACAAATATGTTGATGTTTTTTTGATTCCCCATAAAAAAAACCAATGATTCCGGGAATGTATGGGCATTCAATATGACATACTTTTTTATTATTTTTATTATTTTTATTTTAGAAAGAAAGGGAATTGTCTGTATATTTATTCATCATTTTCAAATTCCATAATGCAAAATATATCCTTCCCCTTTTTTCACTCTTCGAAGCAATCGAATAAAAAATTCTAATTCCCGGCATAATTTATCTCGATTAATTACATATCTCTCGTATTCCCCATCAGTATTATTATCATTTTCCCATTGAAACCGTCCCGTCAGTTCAATTGTTTCTGGCGCTAGAGAAAACATACTAACTAGCAAACCAAATAACCGTTCTGCTACCACTGCCCCTTTTTGTTCAATTTTTGTAATACCATAATAATGAATTCCAAATCCTTCTGCTCTTTTTGCTGGATGATAGACTGGAATCCAATGGATAAAATCTAATAGATATACGATGATCTCATCACTTAATACAACACACTCATCTATCGTGGCCTCTTCTTTATACAAAAAACAATCTTCAATCCAATTCACACCTTTAAGATCCAAACCTTTTTTTTCATATGAAACAAATACAAATTCATGCTGTAAAGCCAAGGTATCCCCCCTGTTATTCAATGATTTACATATTAATTACTCTTATTATATAAAAGAAGCACCTTCTATAGGTGCTTCTAAAATAATTTATACGAGTTTCTTCCGAATCGAACTTGAAATAAAGTCAATTATAATTACCATGAAAATGATGCCTAATAAAATAATTCCCACACGCGACCAATTTCGTGAGCTTAGTGCAAAAATTAAGGGTGTACCAATTCCGCCTGCTCCAATAACTCCTAAAATTGAAGCGGAGCGTACATTAATTTCAAACCTATATAACGTATATGACAAAAAATCTGGTAATACTTGTGGTAATACTGCATGCCACAGTATTTGAAAACGATTCGCTCCTGTTGCTATCAACGCTTCTGTCGGTCCCTTATCTATATTTTCAATTCCTTCCGAATATAGTTTCCCTAGCATTCCAATAGAATGTAACCCTAAAGCTAGTACTCCTGCAAAAGATCCTGGACCAACAGCTTTTATAAATAAAAGAGCCATAACTAATTCTGGAAATGTACGGACAAAACTTAGTACAAATTTTCCTGTTCCAGAAGTCAATTTTCCTGTACTCATATTTGTTGCTGCCCAAAATGCAAATGGTACAGATAAAAAGGCAGAGATAAATGTACCTAATATCGCAATTGCTAACGTATCAATTAAACCATGTAATAAATCTTCACCATCTGGCAAAGAGACATACGACCAATCAGGGTTCAATACCCCTGTCATAATTGCTTTTGTAATTTCACCTGCTGTATCCTTTATTCCCTCTAGTGGTACTCCTGAAAAGGCCCATACATAGATAACTGTAAGTGCTATAAAAATAAACCAGCGATATACACTTGGTTTCTTCGGTTTTGGCACGATTATCGTCGTTTTACTCATTATAATTTCTCCCGCAACAATGTACTTATATAATCAATTAGCAATACAACAACAAGTGTATAAATAATAATAGAAGCCGTTTGTTGGTATTGTAAAAATCCAAGTGTACGATCATAATACAACCCAATGCCACCTGCTCCTACTAAACCTAGAACAGCTGCTGCACGTACATTCACCTCAAATGTATAGAGTACATAGGAGACAAAGTGCGCTTTTACTTGCGGAATTACCCCATAAACAATCCATTGCACCTTATTCGCTCCTACAGCTGTCATCGCTTCTAATGGACCTGGGTCAATTGATTCAATAGACTCATACAATAATTTTGCTACGAGTCCAACCGAAAAAAATGTAAGAGCCAAAATACCTGGTAATGGTCCTATCCCAAAAATCGCTACAAAAATAGCCGCTAATAATAAATCTGGTATCGTTCGTATAAAATTTAAAATCAATCGAGCTGGACTGTACAAAAATGCGCTAGTAAACACATTACTTGCAGCAAATAGTGCAAGTGGAACGGCTAAAATCGCTCCTAAAGTCGTCCCAATAATCGCCATACGGATTGTATCTAACATTGCTGTTGTAATAACTTGAAAATAACTCCAATCTGGCGGCACCATTTCCTTCAATAAATCCATCATATTTGGAAAACCAGCTACTAGTTTTGAAAATGATGCATCCACCTGCACACTACTGCCCCACAACAGTACAATAACGAGAATAACCGTTAACATATGTTTCAATTTACTTGGTGGCTTCGGTATCGATTTCGAATATATCGTCACGTCATTCATTTAGCTGCCACCTCTAATAATTCGCTTTTTTGAGCTACATTCCCATAAATTTCAGCAAATTTTTCATCCGTTGCCTCTTCTACTAAACCATCAAAAACAATTTCCCCCGCATGTAACCCAATAATGCGTGTAGCATATTGTCTAGCTAAATCAATAGAATGTAAGTTTACAATTGTCGTAATTCCAAAATCTTCATTAATTTTTTTCAAATCATCCATTACTTGCTTTGTTGTGAGCGGATCTAACGATGCAACAGGTTCATCAGCCAATATGATTTTCGCTTCTTGCGCCAATGCTCTCGCTATCGATACACGTTGCTGTTGCCCTCCTGATAATTCATCAGCCCGTGCATATGCCTTTTCTAAAATATTCACTCTTTTCAACGCCTGAAATGCAAGCTCCAAATCTTCTTTCGGAAACATACCTAGCGTTGTACGCAATGTCGAATGATAGCCAACCCGACCAGCTAATACATTCTTTAGTACCGTTGATCGCTTCACAAGGTTAAAGCTTTGAAAAATCATCCCAATATCTCGGCGCATGCGTCGTAATCCTTTTCCTTTTGCAACAGTAATAGACTCACCTTCAATAATGATTTCTCCTTCTGTAATCTTATGAAGGCGATTTACGGATCTGAGAAGTGTAGATTTTCCAGCCCCAGATAGCCCGACCATGACAACAAACTCACCTTTTTGAATTTTCAAGTTTATATTATTCAATCCTTTTGTACCATTTGGATACACTTTGGAAACATTTCGAAACTCTATCAAACCTATTACCTACCTTCTATGTATTCTCAACAACTGAAAAACGGCAAACTAACTGAAATCACTCACGTTCCAGTTAGTCGCCATTTCCATATGTATTATTGCGTTTTCACTTGCTTTCCATATTCACGAACGATATCAAATTTACTATCATCAGATTTAACATATCCTTCATGCGAGTATACTTCTTTAATGATTTTGCGTCCTTCCTCATTCTTTCCAATTTCGATAAAAGCATCTTGCAATTTCTTACTCCACTCTGCATCTAAATCAGAGCGTACAGAAATCGTATCATTTGGAATTTTCTCCGTGAATTTCACTATTTTCGTTTGATCAAATATATTCGGATAATCTTTTTTTACAATATTACGAGCATCTTGGAATACTACAGCTGCATCTACATCACCATTTAAAAGAGCAATAAGGGCCTGATCGTGACCTTTTAATGTAACAGGTTTCACATCTTTCAACGGATCAATTCCCTCTTTTAACAGTACAGCTGCAGGCCATACGTATCCCGCTGATGATGTTACATCTTGATAACCAATTTTTTTACCTTTTAAATCTTTTACACTATTTATATTAGAATCTTTCTTAACAACAAACTCAGATTTATAAAAATCCACTAAATCTTTTGTCGGAGCTCCTGTTTCATCCTCTACCCCAAAACGTTGCGCCTGTAAAATTACATTTGCAGCCTTTTTCTCATGCGCTAACACATACGCTGTTGGAGGTAAGAAACCTACATCTACTTGCTTAGATGCCATTGCTTCTACAATTGTATTGTAATTCGTTGAAATACTAACTTTTACCGGAATGTTTAATTTATCACTTAATAACTTTTCCAATGGTTTTGCCTTAGCTTCTAACGTATCTGCATTTTGAGAAGGAACAAATTGAACATTTAACGTCTTTGGTACATATCCTTTTTTCGTATCTTCATTTTTACTTGCACTTGATTCCTTCGTTCCACAGCCACTTAATAATCCCGCTGCTAGTACAACTGTTGTGCTCATTGCAAAAATTTTTTTCAACATGTTAATGCCTCCATTTTTTATTGTCATAAAATAACCTTCCATAAACATGAAGAAATATATCACACATTTTTACTAATAATTGTCTATTTACAGAATCTTTACACATTCTATACACTCGCATTAAAATTCTCTTCATATATTTGATATGATTAATTGGAAGATAACAATAGAAAAGGTGAATGATGTTGAATCCAAATCAAATTGTAACTTTAAACATGCTATTAACGAGTGATATACATGGTACTGTTTATCCAATTCACTACCAAGATAACTCGCAAGCAGAAATTGGTTTAGCTAAAATTTCTACTCTTATAAAAAAAGAACGTTTCCAAAATACAAACGTTCTTTTAATTGATAACGGTGATTTCATACAAGGAACACCATTTACTTATCACTACGCTACATACGAAAAAGATAAGAAAAATCCAATGTCCTTATTAGTCAACTATTTACGTTACGATGCTGCAGTTATTGGTAATCATGAATTTAATTATGGAATGGATGTACTAAATAATGCTATTTCCACTGCAAATATCCCGTACCTATCAGCAAACATTTTAGATAAAAACGGAAAAGAACCTTATTTCGGGAAACCATATAAAATAAAACATATTGAATCAAATATAAAAATTGCTATTTTAGGGGTAACAACACATTACATCCCAAATTGGGAACAACCCCATCACATTAAAGATTTACGATTTGAAGATGCATTAGAAACAACAAAAAAGTGGGTTTCTTACATCCGTGAACATGAGAAACCAGATTTACTAGTCGTATCCTATCACGGGGGATTTGAACGTGATTTACAAACTGGAGAACCTACTGAAGTTTTAACAGGTGAAAATCAAGGATATGCAATGTGTCATGAAATTGAAGGGATAGATATTTTACTAACAGGCCACCAACACCGAGAAATTGCTCAAACAACGGATACTGGTGTAACAGTTTTACAGACCGGATGTAATGGGCACTCCGTTGGAAAAGTAACCGTAACCTTCGAAAAAATGGAACAGACGTGGGTAAAAAAAGAAAGTTATTCAAAGTTATTGACGGTGCAAGGAATTGAGGCAGATCCAGCTGTTCTTTCCTTAGTATCTGATTATGAAGAGAATACACAAAAATGGCTTGATCAACCTATTGGAATCATTCATGGGGACATGCAAATTTCAGATGTTATGCAAACTCGTTTGCAAGACCATCCATTTATTGAATTTATAAATAAAATACAAATGGATATAGCTAACGTTTCAATTTCTTGTACAAGTTTGTTTCATAATGCATCTCCAGGTTTTCCAAAACATGTAACAATGCGGGATATCGTTTCTAATTACATTTATCCAAATACATTAAAAGTTATTCGAGTGACTGGAGCAGATATAAAAGATGCTCTCGAACTCTCTGCTACCTATTTCATATTAAATGAAGATGGAAATATAATCGTTAACCCTGCATATATAGAACCAAAGCCTGCACACTATAATTATGATATGTGGGAAGGGATTTCGTACGTATTGAACATTTCAAAACCAATTGGTGAAAGAGTAGAATCTTTACAGTATAAAGGTACTTGTCTTCATTTGGAGGAAGAATATGACGTTGTTATGAATAATTATCGTGCAAGCGGCGGAGGGAATTTCTTTATGTTTCAAAATAAGCCGGTAGTAAAAGACATACCAACAGATATGTCTGAACTTATCGCTAACTATGTATTGAAGCACAAAAAGATAGAAGCAACAGTCAATAACAACTGGAAAGTTATTAAATAACGAATTTAATAAATAAAAAAGATGGGCTTCGCCCATCTTTTAATTTAATTTTGCATTATCTTGCTTTTTTAAAGCTTTTAATTTCGTCGGTGTAACATCTGTACCTTCTTCGTTAACGACTTTAATTCCTTTAAGTTCGTTTAACATATTTTGACGAAATCCTTTTAAATATTGTTCACGTAGCGATTGACGCTCACGTTGTTCTTCTTCAGTTAAACCTTCAGCTTTTGCTTTTTTCGCTAAGAAGTTAATGCGTTCAACGAGTTCGTGATTAATCATCTCGAATCCCCCTTCTAATCAAAACTGATTATTATCATACAATAGTTACTCTTCTTTATCAAGCAATTGCTTTGTATACTCTACATATCTACGGTGTACAGTCGCCTTTGAAACATTATGACCAAATCCACGAAGCGTTGCCGCAATTTCTTCGAAAGTAAGTTCACTTTTGCGTAAGCGCACAATTTCCTCAATTGGCACCTCTTTTTTCTCTCGGCCTACGCTTAAATGACGGTTCTTTAAATTATTTTCTGGACGATAGCCCTTTTCTACTGCGCGTTGCATGCCACGTTTAATTTTCAAGTTATGAATCTTTCTTTGATACTCTTCCACAATCCCAATTATATCTAACACCATCGAATCAGAATCAGAAAGCTGTAATTCACCATTATGAGTATGTGTATACACATTTATTCCCTCTTTATGTAAACAGTGCATTAATGCAATCTTCGCATTCCCCCTACCAAGGCGCGTTTCATCTTGTATAAGTAGCACATCAATTTGTTCGTCTCGAATCGTATCCAACACTTCTAATATACCGTCACGTTCAATTGTATATCCACTAGCTTGCTCTTCAATCACCTTTATAACATTCATTTGATAGCGCTCAGCTAAATGCAATAATTCATCTTTTTGACGTAATAATGATGTTTCCTGCGCTTCTTTTGTTGTACTCACACGTGCATAAATAATTGCATTCATTTTGAACCCCTCTTTCTCACTATATTTTCCCTCTAGTGTAACATAAATCCGCCTTTTGTTCGAACTTATGTTTGTAGAATGTTTTTTCACATGTTATACTTATTAATAAGAAAAATGAAAGAAAACGAGGTGTTAGAAAACATGGAAAAGTTAACGAAACGCCAGCAAGACATTCTCGACTTTATTAAGCTAAAAGTACAAGAAAAAGGATATCCACCTTCCGTACGTGAAATCGGTCAAGCAGTCGGCCTCGCTTCTAGTTCTACAGTGCACGGACATTTATCACGACTAGAAGAAAAAGGATATATTCGACGTGATCCAACGAAACCACGAGCGATTGAAATTTTAGGTGTAGACCGAATCGATACAGAAACACAATCTGTTATTCAAGTTCCAATCGTCGGAAAAGTTACTGCTGGATTACCGATTACAGCGGTCGAAAGCGTAGAGGAGCACTTCCCACTTCCAGCTAGTATCGTTTCTGGATCAGATCAAGTGTTTATGTTACGTATTTCTGGGGATAGTATGATTGAGGCTGGTATCTTTGATGGGGATTTAGTCGTAGTTCGTCAACAACAGTCTGCATACAACGGTGAAATTGTAGTTGCTTTAACAGAAGATAACGAAGCAACTGTTAAACGTTTCTATAAAGAAAAAGACCATTTCCGCCTACAACCGGAAAACTCTTCATTAGAACCTATCATTCTAAAGCAAGTGTCAGTTATCGGAAAAGTAATTGGCGTATATCGTGATTTACATTAAAAATAATAAAAGAAGATAATTACCTCATTTATATAAGGTAATTATCTTCTTTTTGTATTTTGATAGATTTCCATGCATTCTATTTCTTATTAACGAGTTTCAATCGTCACATCTCCAGCAGCTGTTTTACCGCTAATCTTTTTACTCCCATTACCAATTGTTATATTTTTATTTTCTTCATTAAAAATCGTCACGTCTCCAGCAGCGCTTTGTCCAGTTATAACTGCATCTTGTGGTTTTTCCAATAAAGTAATATCTACATCTCCAGCAGTTGAACTTGCCTCTACATCATACTTAGGATCATGATCAATAATATCTACATCTCCACTAGCCGTTTTCGCTGTTACTTTCCCTATTACTTTTTTAAAATTCACCTCACCAGCTTTTGTAGATCCCTCCACACTCTTAGCCGTTACATGTTTCAAATCGACTTCTCCCGCAAGTGTCTCAACACTTACACGGTCACTTTTCACATCACTGATTTCTATTTGTCCAGCGGATGATTTTATTTTTATCTCTTGGTAAAGACGTTCGGGTACAAATATAGTCAATGTAGGCGTTTGAAATCCGAAATTGTAAAATGAAAAATCAAACGAATCAGCCTTTTCTCTTCCCCCTATAATTTTTAATGCGTCACCATCTTCAGCAATACGAATTTCCTGTTTCCGTATATCTCCGGATTGCTTTACATAAAAAGAGGAATCCGGGGATTTTTGGATAATAACATCTCCAGCATTCAAATCGACTTCTACGTTTTTTAACGCTTCGTTTTTAATAACCTCTTCCTTGTTTCCTTCCTCTACATTTGCTACTGCTTTTTTATATGTTTGTGAAATCCCTATTACTCCAACAATGATACAAGCGATAGCTACTAACAATATTTTTTTCATCATCTACTCCCCTTTTATCATTTTGAAGTTCCATATTACATAACGTACGCATAACCTTTTAAACCACTTCGTACAATAATAAGCGATAATACATAACAACAAACCCACTCCAACAAACGTTATACTAACGAAAAGATCTAACCATATAAAAGTGCCCATAAATACTTTTACAATAACGAAAAACGGTGTCACTACACTAGCAATACCACCGACCCAAAAGGAAAATATAAAAGCGATAATTGCAACTAACGGGCCTAACACAATAATAAAATTAAACAAACTAAGTCCAATCGTTGCCATAACAGCTCTTGTCACATTTGAAGTCGATGGATCTTTTTTCATCTCATCAAATCGATACATCGCAAGTAAGTCTTTCGCAATTGCTTTCGGAGAACCTAGCCCTTTTATTATTTCCGATTCAGTTTTCCCCTCTTCTATCCCAAACTGAAAGTGCTCTTCATAATCAAATAAAATATCTTGTCTCTCTTCTTCCGATAACTTTCTAAGCTGATTCGATAATTCCTTAAGGAACTGTTCTTTATTCATCCCAATTCACCCCTTCAATAATTTCTTGTACCCCTTTCGCAAAATCACGCCATTCTGTTACTAACAAATGCAGTTGCGTCTCCCCTTGCCCAGTTAATTGATAATATTTACGAGGTGGCCCCTCTGTAGATTCTTTTAAATACGTTTGAAAATATCCTTCTTTCGTTAAACGACGTAACAAAGGATATACTGATCCTTCCGATATTAAAAATTTATTTGAGATTTGCTGAACAAGTTCATAACCGTAACAATCCTTACGTTTTACAAGTGCCAATACACACAGTTCTAACACACCTTTTTTAAACTGAACGTTCAAGGACAATCCCCCTTTCTCATTTCAGTACTGTTCAATACACGGTACCTAATTTATCCATAATATACCACTTGGTACTGTTTATTGCAAGGTACTTAATTATATTCATCCCCAAATTTTAGAAAACACACAAATAAAAGCCCGAATAAGATCTTATTATAAAACTGACCATTACTCGGGCTTTTATTCGATTCGAACTGTATGAACACAAAACTTCATTCACTCTTGCTCCTCTATGAACCAACTTCCATTTGTGAGCCCAATAAATTTCGAAACACACCTTTTCTCTCCTTAGCCAATTGATTAAATTCACCTTTTTGTACAATTTCACCTTTCCCTAACACAATAACTTGATCTGCGTTGCGTATAGTAGATAAGCGATGTGCAATAACAACGATAGTCATCGTTCCTTTCAATCTTTCTATTGCTGATTGAATTTTCACTTCATTCTCAGTATCTAACGCACTCGTAGCCTCATCTAATACTAAAATCGACGGTTTTCTTAAAATGGCCCGAGCTAATACAAGTCGCTGACGTTCACCACCTGAAAGCCTCACCCCGCGATCTCCAATCAACGTGTCAAGCCCATTTGGAAGCATTCGTACAAATTCAGTTGCTGCCGCAAATTCTAATGCAGACCAAATTTGTTCTTCACTTGCATTCGAATCAATCATCAATAAATTTTCTCTTATACTAGCATTAAATAAGAACGGATCTTGTGGTACATAGCTAATAGCCCGCCTTAATGACAATAAATTATCAGTTGTAAGAAGAGTACCATCTATTAATACTTGACCTTTTTCTGGTTGGATTAATCCCATTAACACATCAATTAATGTACTTTTTCCAGCACCAGAATGCCCCACAATGGCCGTCATACTATTTATCGGAATTTGCACATTAATATTTTGAAGTGCATATAAAGATTCTTGCTTATTATAACGAAAGTACACATCCTTACACTCAATACCTTGTTTTATACAAATCGGCTCTATATGTTTTTGCTGATGTATATCCTGCATTTCAATCGCTTCCTTACATTCCTCTTGCAACTCCCATAATGACTTAAAAGCAGGAATACTTGCAGCCAGTTGTTCTAAATTTGATTGAATTGTCATGAATCTCGGCCATAGTCTGGAAAAGATGAGGATGATTAATAGTAATTGGGTGGATTGCGCTTGAAACATACTTACTGATAATAATAAAAAAAATGCAATTAATATAGCCATTGAAACTTTATAAAACAATTGAGAGTTCGATCTTATTCTCATATACTCCATTTGCTCATTACTCATCTTTTCTGTTATAGATTGTAACCAATCTAAACGTGATGATTCCAAAGTATTACTCTTTATATCTTTAATTCCATTAAAATGATCTGTTATACCAGAAAGATAGTCTTTTGCCAATTCTGAGGTCTTACCGCCTAATATTCGTGCTTTTTTTATAAAAATACGAGAAGCTACCAAGAATAATAAGCCAAAGACCAAAACAAATATAGTTATTTGAGGAGATAATAAAAACGCAATCCCCACCTGTATAAATGTAAACAGAATAGCAGCTAACAATTGTAAAATTAAATTAACCCCATAACTTACACGAGCTAATTCTGTAGTTAATATATTTATTAGATTTGTTTTCCTTTTCTCTAGAAAAAAACTCCACTTTGCTTTTAAAATCATACTATATGTTTCTATTCTTAATTCTCGTACAAAAGCTTGTTGCGTTCTCGCATCCCTTAGCGTTATATTTCTTTGTAGTAAATTTTGACCTAACACTATTATTATATATATACCTAAAATAGAAGCTAGACTTGTTGTTTTAGGAAAATCCTGCAAAAATCTAGAGACAGGTGCAATAAAAGTAGTCTCTTCGCCTATATTAATTATTCCAGTCATACTTATCATAGGAATTAATAAAATAATACCTATCCCTTCAAGTAAACTTATTAAAACCATACCAAATAAATTCACATACAGTATGTTTCCCGCTGAAGAATATAATTTCTTCATAAAATATATAATATGATTCATCGATGTTCCCCCTATAACAAAGCAAGCTTCTTTGTTTTCCTCCAAAGACATAAAAACGGACGTAAAGGAAAATATAAAAAATGAAGAAATTTAGGTAACGGTAATGTTTTTGCATCAATTGGATAAGGATATAATTGGCTCATAATATATAAAATCTTTTGCCGATGAGACATTAGTGAAAATAAATGTCGACTATGATAGATAAATACTTCTTCTGGGACAGGTTCGGTATGCAAATTTATCATTTGCTTGAAATAAAACAGCGCCTCTTGAGCTAACTGCTTTGAATGTTTTTTCGCTACTAATTCCATCATCCTTTCATCTAGTCGTACACCTAGCAATTGAGCTGCTAAAATTAATGCTTGTCCTCCTAAATGAAGCATGTGATATTTTCTCATTAACTTATAAATCTCACTCCAATTAAGTTCTTGATCGACAATTTTTTTTATATCTACTAACCAGCGTAATCTGGACCAACCATGTCTAGCACCATGAGATACCAAAAATAAAAATAAATCTTCCTTTCCTAACATATATACAGAATTACTCGTAAGGGTACTTTTTCTCTTTCTCCCCCAAAGCTCTTCAAACCCAGGTTCCTTACCCGGTCCGGGGTTTAACCTCCAATGAATTTCAACTTTGATCCGCTTTATTGGATGCAAAAATGTTATATGATGATGCCTCCATTTCCAATCATTTAATATCGTTTGAATATAATCGTCTTTTACATACCCCTGCTCTAAAAGTAGCATTTCTACTTTTTCTAAATTTTGCATCGGAATTAGAACGTCCAAATCACAGGATGTTCGTAAAGAAATATCCCCATATAAGTCCTGAGATAGTACAGGTCCTTTTAGAAAAATCATACGAATCTCATTTTCATTACTTAGTTTATTTATTCGTTCCATTTCAGCACTTAAATAAAGCATTTGAAATGTATTTTTTTTATATTTTCTATTCAAGGTTTGTACAATATGTGAAGGAATTAGTTCCTCATCCACCTGTTTAAGTTTTTGATATATCACCGGATAAACGCGATGATGCACAGCTTGCTCAAGAAATACCTCCCAATCAATATCCGAAAACCATTCATTACTGTAAGTTTGCACTGTTTCGTCATCTTGTAACTTCAAAATTGCAAAAAGAAGTTTCAATTCCTTAGACATGAACTCTACATTAAGACCAAAATCTTTCTCCATTTTATTCTCCTTTAATAATGTCCTCACTTAGCCTCTTTGCAAATGATCCAACGACAGTAAATTTCTCCATTCCTTCTGATCCAGTAACATAAAAAGAACCGCTCCGTAACCATGCATGCGCAATTAATTCCCCATGACTATCCTTAGCAGTTCCTAAATAAAGAGTACTCTCAATGTGACGTTTTTCGAGCATTTTCATCCCAGCTATAGCTTTAACAAGACACTGACTTTCCCAAAAAGTATAACGACTCATAATAGAAATAGCTTCAGACACCTTCTTTAGTGTATCCCCGTGTGGCTGAATTTGGGAAACTGATGTTTCGTTCATGTAATCCCCTAAAGAAGGTGCAACTTTGGAAAAGGTAATACTTTTTAGTACACGCGCCCACCCTAAAAAAATAAAAGCCTCTAAAAATAAAAGCTTTGTTTCCATGTTCAGCGATAAAAATACCCTTAACCTTTTCACAATATTCATTAATCCCTTCCTAACAGTTCTCTTGAAATTACGAATCTATCTATTAGATTGATCTTTTATTTGAATTAAACCTTCTTGAAATAAACACTCTAAAAAGGACAGAACTTGCTCTTCACAATCGCCCCGTTCAATGTTGTACTTTGACAACAATGTACTGACGAGTTCAGTAACCATAATTGGAGTTTTTATTAGTTCCCAAATTTCTCCCCCTGTTTCTCCCAAATTATAATATTTCCCTTTTTGAACATTTAGCATTACTTTTTCCCCATCCATATCACTCACAATATTCTCTTCACTTTGCACAATCTGACACTCTAGAGAAATTCTCTCTGTATACATCATCTATTACTCCTCCTCCGTGTATAGTTTTCAATATAATTGATACAAGTTCATGCGCTGTAAACCTATTATTTGGACGTTTCAAATGAAACATATCTACCTTGTTTATCACATTTGTAGAAGTAGTGAAATGCCACTCTGTCAATTTTAATTGCGTAATTAAAAACTTACGAAATGTGTGAAAGAACAATGTGCGCAATCGTTCAAGTCCTTCAATTCGAATCAACTCAACACTCTCATCCTCTGTTTTCGTTAACTCAATAACACCAGCAAGAGGTAATGGTTCAGAGAAAAAATGAGATTGTACAGGCACAGCATACTTTGTTTCTCGCTCAAACAATGGATTATAACTTGCCGTTCCCATTCCAAAAGCATTCAAACTCTCCGCCCATAATTTTTGTTGCGGATAAGATGGAATCACAATTGGAGTCTTATCTGACGAAACTGTCACAGCAATTACATCATCACTCAAAATTTTGTATCCTTTACTTAAAAAAGCCGCTGCAAGAGTTGATTTACCTGCTCCTGAATCACCTACAAAGGCATAAACTTTCCCATCAATATTTATTGCACTACCGTGTAATGGTAATATTCCCCTTTGGATTAGTAAGGCACCCATACAAGTTCCAAGTATATAAAGACGGATCTTATCTTCACAAGCGTCCTTCATTGGTGAAACAAATATTTGCTTTCCTCCTTGTATAGAAAATATAGCAGTATCAGGTATACGAATCATAACTACGTTTTTATCAACTACAAAGTTTTGTTTTGCGCTAGCAAGTTCACTCCACTTCTGAGATAAATCAGTTAATCGAATTACAATTTCTACATTCTCTTCTTGTTCATTAATTTGAGGTAATTCCGGCAATTTCATTTCACTCAACACTCTTAACCCAAAAACTTTATATACATTTTTATTTGTAGTTTCCATCAACTCTCTCACTCCAAATAGCTTTCAAAATTTTTATAAAAACCCCTTATACTTTTACTGTATAAGGGGATAACAATGTGCATCCTAATTGATAAATTAGCTATGGTGAATCATTTCATCAACATCTGGTTGGGCAGCATCAGGTATTTTAATACCCGGTCCAGCCATTGTCATATTGATATCAAGCACTTCCAATGTAGGCATTGTCCAATCTTTTTTCATGATGTCACCTCCCTTCAAATAATTTTTTTCATAAATCGATACACTATTAAACTACGCATTAAAATTCGAAAATCTAAATCAAATGCATATTCTGGATGGGGTTCTTCTTTAATCTTAGAAATCGCAGTTCTAATAACCTCTATATCCAAGTATTCTGAAATTATAGGATCCTTACTAAGCTGCTCAAGCTCTTCAATAAATTCACTCCATTGATGCGCCATACGGTAAACACCATCAGAACCTTGAACACCTCTAGTAAGCTGGTTCAACCTTACTTTATCAGGCAAGAATTTTTTTGTTGCTCTTCGAATTAGTGCCCGATCTAAACCATTTTGAACGTATTGCTCTTCTGGAACAGCTAAACAAAATTGAACAACCCGTAAATCATTCGTTGGATCGCGATCCCATAAAGAATAACGCAATGATAATTTGGATCCATATGCACCAGTTATGCTCCAATAATATAACTGTTCAAATTGCCTTTTTTTTATTTCATATACATCTGTTATAGAGGTTCCTGTTATATCAACATCATGCTCTAGAAGTTTATCGAACACATTCATTCTATTTGCAAATTCTGGATTAATAAATCTCGGGAAAACAATTTGATTTTTTGATGAAGATATTCGATTCAAAAACGGAAATGCCTTTTTTTTCACTACTGAAAATACTCGTGATTTCTTTACACCAATATTTCTACTATACGAATATAGTTCTTGCAAAAAGCGACGTAAATTCATCTTTTTCAAAAGCATAGCTTGATAGTCCACAGCTGGGCCCCATGACACCGTCCAGTTTCCTCTCTGTCCGTTTAAGAGTACTCCAATTCCTTGTAACCGTGCCTCCTCATAGATTCCCCTAAGCCAAAAAGTATTCTCGAAGAATTTATACGGCATCTCTAGAATTTCAAGCCACTCATCTATTTCTGATAGAGGACTTCTTCCTTCAAAATCCAAATAATGCTCCTTAATATTTCCTACATGCTGTACAGTTGATTGAATAAAAGGTCGTTCATCAGCTATTCTACTTCTATGTGTCCAATCTACAAAACCCTTTACGGGGACATAACTATATGTATGTAGACGTTTATTTGCTGCTCTTAAATCCCGTGCAGCAAAGCTAGCTACAGAACCAGAATCAAGTCCTCCACTCAAATGAGCCCCTACTTGATGATGAGTACGTAAACGTGATCTTATCGCATTTTGATACACTTCTAAAAACGCTTCTTCATACTCTTCATTTGATTTGAGTTGAAGCCTTTCTCCAACGATTGGTGTATTGTATCTCGATAACTTCACTTTCCCATTTTTCACAATAACAGAATGGGAAGGTGGGATTTGCTCAATAGTTTTATATACCGTTGAAGAAGGATCTATCGATTCAAAATTCACCGGGATGGCTAAAAATTCAGCAAGCCACTGCTCATTCAGTTTTTTCTCAACATATGGTAGAGTAAATAACGGGTTTATATTAGTGCAAAAGGCAAACTTTTCCTCACCACGATAAAAATAAAGGGTTCGGCTTCCCGAAAAATCTCTGGCTCCAAAAAGGGTTTGCTTTTTCTCATCCCAAATCATAAAGGCAAAATCGCCTACCAAATATTTTGGAGCCGCTTCCCCCCATTTCTGATAAGAGAGTAAAATTAACTCACTATCTGTCATGTTTTTTCTATCTGCATAATCCACTTGTAATTTTTCAAACAACTCATCACGATTATCAATAATAGCATCTGCTGTAATTGCCAGTTGTTTTTCATAATTATAGAAGGGTAATTGTTCACCAACTGACTCTGGTGTAATCCATTGTGCGTGACATCCTAGAAAAACGTTTTCTTTATGCCATATTTGAATATCATCAGCAGGGTACTTTTGTAAGTCATTCATTAATCGTGTGCCATGTTCAATTGATACAGGTTCATTATTAAAGTGAATAATGCCAGTTATAGCGCTCATTTTTCCCCTCCTCTTATACAACAAGTTACTGCAAATGTTTTTTTATTTATTTCATGCAACTCACCTATTTGTTCTTTTTAAAGAACAAATAGGTTTTTCAACACCTAATTGATTACATTCTCTGATCCACTAATGAATCGGGGTATAGATATGTTAAAGTTATCATTATATTTTCTCTACGTCAATCTGATAATGGTAATTATAACCAAAACATCCCCGTTAAAGTTCATTATAATGAACTTTAATATAACAAATATATGAGTCCAACATTTTTTATTCTATTTATTTCTCTTTGAATTATTCCATGTTATATAATGTTTATAATAGCCTGAATAACTCTCCGCTGATCCTCCTCCATCATATTGGACCCCGAAGGAAGACAAATCCCCTTTTCAAATAATCTTTTAGATACATCATTATCTTTCTGATGAGAATAATACTTACTTTCTTTAAAAAGCGGCTGCATATGAAGCGGTTTCCAAGTTGGACGTGCCTCAATATTTTCTTCAGCTAAGATTCTCAATAATTTTTCAATAGAGATTCCGGATTCCTTTTCATCAATCATCAAGGTTGTAAGCCAACGATTCGAGTGCGTATTTTCTAATTCAGGCATAAAATAAAATCCCGGTATGCGAGATAATTCTTCGTAATACCGTTTGAAAATACATCTTCTAGCCCTCACTCTATCTTCTAACACCTCTAATTGCCCTCTCCCAACACCAGCTAAAATATTACTCAATCTATAATTGTAACCCACTTGACTATGCTGATAATGGGGTGCTGAATCTCTTGCTTGAGTTGCTAAAAACTTCGCTTTTTCTATCGCTTCCATATCATTAGAAACTAGCATTCCACCACCTGAAGTAGTAATAATTTTATTTCCATTAAATGAATATATTCCAAACTTTCCAAACGTACCGCTTGCTTTTCCTTTAAATGTAGAGCCAAGAGATTCCGCTGCATCCTCGATTATAGGAACATCATACTGATTACAAATTGAAAGGATTTCATTGATTTTAGCACTCTGCCCATATAAATGAACAACAATAACGGCTTTTGGCAACTTCCCTTCTTTATCAGCATTATGTAGCGCAGTTGCTAGCGCTTGCGGTGACATATTCCATGTTTCTGGTTCTGAATCAATAAACACCGGTTCAGCTCCCAAGTAAATAATAGGATTTGCACTTGCTACAAAAGTAAAACTTGAACAAAATACTATATCTCCTTTTTGGACATCTAATAATCGTAAAGCCAAATGAATAGCAGCAGTACCCGAACTGACTGCAGCTCCACCTTTAACACCTACAAATGATGCAAGTTCCCTTTCAAACCCATCAACATTCGGTCCAAGAGGAGCAATCCAATTTGTATCAAATGCATGTTGAATATATTTTTGTTCATTCCCACTCATATGTGGAGAGGAAAGATAAATTTTCTCCTTATTTTTTATCATCATTCTTCATCTCCTCTTAATTTACTACATTAATAACTTTTGCTGGAATACCAACAGCAGTACAATTAGATGGAAAATCATTTATGACAACAGAACCAGCTCCAACAATCGACCACTTACCAATTTGAACACCTGGAATTATAGTAGCTGATGCTCCTATATGTGACCCCTCTGCTATAGTGACAGAACCTGTAAGTGTAGCATGTGGTGAAATATGAACAAAATCATCAATTATATTATCATGTTCTATTATTGAGCCCGTATTTATTATAGTATGGTTACCGATGAAAGTATCCGCATTAACAACCACATTTGGCATAATTACCGTTCCGTTTCCTATATAAGCATTTGAACTTATAACGGCTGTTTTATGAATTAAAGTAGCATATATGCTACTTTGTTGATTTAATATTTCTGCAATTCTCCTTCTTATTTTATTATTTCCTATAGCAATAACGAGCTTTACATCATGAAAATTATTGATAATTTCCCTTGCATCTGCAATTGCTCCAAAATAAAGATTATCTACAATATTTATACCTGTATACAAATCATCTAAATAACCAACTATTTCATATCCTTCATTTGATAAGATTATATCCCTCACAACCTTGCTATGCCCACCACACCCTATTATCAAAATTTTCATTTCCCCTCCCCCTTTATTTCTATTTTCCCTCCAGTAAATCTCTCCATTGTTACATGCCCTACATGATTTATTCCCTCTGTTTTAAATACTTTCAATATTGTAAGTACAATTATTTTCAAGTCTAATAAAAACGAACGATTCTCCACATACCATACATCCAATTCAAATTTTTCTTCCCAGGTAATCAAATTCCTACCATTTATTTGTGCCCATCCCGTAATTCCTGGTTTTACATTATGCCTTTTAGCCTGTTTACTAGAATATAGGGGTAAGTATTCCATCAATAATGGTCGTGGACCTACTAAACTTAAATCCCCCCTTACAACATTAATAAGCTGCGGTAACTCATCTAAACTATATTTTCTAAGAATTGCCCCAAAATTAGTCAGTCTATTTTGATCCGGAAGTAATTCCCCATTACTATCCTTCTTATCTAACATAGTTCGGAACTTATAAAGATTAAACGGTTTTCCATGTATTCCCGGACGCTGTTGTTTAAACAGTACAGGAGATCCTAATTTCAGCCTAACTAAGATTGCTACTACTAGAATAGGAAGCAAACATACAAATAATAACAATAAAGAAATACATACATCAAAAATTCTTTTCATGTACTATCCTCCTTACTCATTCATGTTTAATACTCCTAACACTAAGTAACTTTTGAAACTTTATATGTAATTAAACAAAACAAGGGGTAACTAAAGTTAGTTACCCCTTGTTTTGTCTAATTACGTCATCTATCATTAATTCTATCTCATCAAATAGTTTAAACATAACTAGCTCATGTGAATATTTCCATGCGGTATCACTATTTACTTACGAAGGATCTGTTATTCTATTAGTTCCTATAACTTTACACGTACGGATCAAAGACGCCATTAATATAATTATCTTTTTTTATATGTTCATCCCTTAACTTTATAATTACTGTGTCCACAATATTATCTTTAAAAATCAAAGTGATTGAGGGTGAAATCTGATTTGCATTCATGCCTATCATATTTTTATTTGACCTAAATATATTATTTTCTATTAACATAAACTCACTCATAAATGTTTCATTCCAAAAATTAATTATACTATCTGTCGATTCCGAATTAAGGTATTCAAATGCATTATTATTAAATTCTATTCTTCCTCCAATGTCCCATAAAAAAAATGCTGAGCCCCATCTTCCCCCTCTAAAATTACTATTTTTCACTTTTAACATCGCTATCCTTTGAGAAGACTCTACGGTAAAAAGATTATAAGCATCCCAACTAAATGAACATCCGTTAAACTCATATTCTGCTTGAGGTGTTTTTGTAACAAATGATATTGTACCACTGTTCTCAAAATTACATCCTGTATATACTCCTGGTGGTAAATTCGTAATGATTCCTTGCGGGTGTTTCGTATCTATAAAAGAAATATTATTTAATCTCCATCCATTTTTCATACCAGGTGATACACCTGTCAAACTTGTACCCTCTACAGCCCCTCCTTTAATAACACAATCTGATATAGTTTGCGGTTCTGCTGAGAAACCAATTATTGAACCTAACTGTGAAAATGAATGAAATAAATCTTGATCACTAAAAAATTCACATTGGTTAACTTGAATACAATATGCTTTATCTCTTCCCATTAACAATGCGCTATTATGAAAAATACAGTTACTAATAAGCGCTTCTTTATCCCCTTGATCTATCGTGACTCGAGTAGCATACATTTGATTATTCGTAAAAGTTACTTCCCCGCTTAAAACACAGTTTACTTCTCTTAAGTGATTATAGTTTATAATCACTTTCTCTACATTTTCGCCTACTACTAATGAATTATTCACTAATTTATTTTGAATAATATTAATATACCTACCACCGACTACAACAATGTTATATCCCTGATTATCATATATGTTATTACGCTCAATGTTTATATATTGATTTAATCGATATCCATCTTCAATATCTATTGCTCCCTGAGGTGCTGTACCTTTCATTTTGTAAATTTCACAATCTCTAATATAAATTTGTTTCGCTCCAGATACGCTTACCCCAAGCCTTCTACAATCATGTATTTTACACTTCTCAACAAATACATTTTTAGAGAATTCCGGAATTCTAACAGTTATTTTACAACCGTTTTCCGTAGGTATTGTACCTTGGTGAAGAACTATTTTCGCATAATCTGCTTCTTTTGGAACACTCACTTCTTCAAAAAACTTTACTCTCTTAGTAGCCGTTACAAAAGTATTATCAGCTCTATAAAATAACACATCATATAATTCTGTGTATATCTCTAAACCAGTTCCACCATAGCCATCTCCATACAACCCGAAATATCCCCATTTTATAATGCTATCATGATGTAAATCTATTTTTAAATTCGATCTAATTTTATTATCATCTACTATTAGGGAACCATTGACATCACTAATCCCCCCCACTTCAAATGTACCAGCAAAATCATATTCTCCAATTTGTCCCCATGTACTTTCCATTGCTATACCATCGCCAGTACAATTTAATATTTCCATATTATCTATTGAAATATAATTCATATTACTCCCCTCAGCAGGAGTCGTATTTCCTACTTCAATTCCATATCCCCATTCATGAGTATGAGGAATCGTTGTATAATCGTGTGTATCTTTATCCCCTTCAATCCTTCCATTTGTAACTCGAGAAAACTTTTGATTTCTTTGATATCGTACGATTGCATATTTAACTAATCCATTACTTCTTATTTTTAAAGTTGATCCACCTAAATTTAAAGTCATAAAGCTTTGTGGCTCAATTGGAGTATTTTCATCAATTAAATATATCCCCATAGGTAAAACAACTTCTATAAATCCTTGTTGAGATGCCCATAATAATGCATTATTAATCCCTTTAGAAGTATTATCAGCGTCCGTTCCATCATTTTTAACATTCCATCTTTCTAATTCAAGAAAATACGTGCCCGAAACCACATTAGCGGCTTCTGTTTCTCCAATCAGTGATTTACTAGACTTAAAGTTATAGAATCCCTCCAATGTATTACTTTTGATTTTACTTACTAAACTCTCGAATTTATTCTCTGTTGATACTTTAACATTTCCTTTTCTCGTCCCAATAAACAATTCACAGCTATCTGTACAAAAACAAAATTCCCCTTCGCTTAACACAGGAAGATTCCTTTTCAAAACACATGTCACCTGAAATTTCGCCATAATTTGTATATAACCTCCATCTAAGATGTAAGCTGAATTTTGTTTAAAAATTCTAACTTATATCAGTACATGGGGATAAATATCTTATATTCTGCTTAAATACGTATCCCTTTAATAGAATACTATGCATTGTATAAATACTATGTTAGGGCTAATGATTCACGTTTTCTAATTAAAATCCGGTTTCATTTCATACTAACAGGCTTCAACAACACTAAACTTCCTTAATAATTCAAATCAATATACTATCCATACTTTTTTATACCTAAATAACGTTTTGCTTCTTTTTAATTTGTAAAAACATCATACTAAAGATATTCCTTATATATTGAAATTCTGTGCTTTTATAAAAAATTAAAACGTATATTACATTTGGTACTAATAAACAAATCACACCTTTTCCGACTAATGAAATAAAGGTACTTCCTTCTATAAAATAATTACATATACTTGTAGTAATGAAACCTGTAACGACAGTTAAAAGTATATAAAATACATATGTTGTAAAATACTTCAAAACCGATTTCTTAAAAAGATTTTTATATACAATATAAGGTTGAATCCAAAGTACAGTAGCAATTGTACTAATCGCCGTGCCTATAAATATACCTATCAATCCAAACATTTTAGCTAATAGAATGGATAAAACTAAATTGATTATCGCTTCAACTAATGGAACATACTTATCTTGTACAAATAATCCCGCTTTATTTTTAAAAATAGCTATCGCGGTCCGCATCCCTGTTAAATAAAAGTTTATTAGTATCACTACAAAAACTATGTTATTTAATAAATACTTCTTATCAAGCCACCACGCTATAAATGGTTCTAACAGATTAAATAAAAATATAGTACAAAAAGAAAAAACCCAAAAATTCACTAGATAAGTCACTTTAAATATTGCATAATTTTTGTCATTATTCTCAGTTGCAATTAGATTTCCTACACTTGCTTCAATACCATTTAATACAGGATTTACTACGGCTGATAATTGATTTATTATCATTGTATAGTTTGAATATACCCCGACCATAGCAAGACCTACAAAAGATGAAATCAGTATATTATCCGTTCCAAATACAATATATCCTCCAATATTATGCAAAAACATCGCCTTTACATTTATAATTAATCTTTCTTTCGTATCATTATCTATGGAATACTTCTTTTTTGTCTTTATATAAGGATAGTTCTTATTCACAATCCTACCGTTTACCACATTTTGAATTACATATATAGTTAACTCTATAGTTAAATACAAAATATAATTTTTTGTGTACATTAGTATAAATATTTTAAATATTGTAGTTAGCACTTGGAATAAGAGATCCACCCTAGCCAATATGTATCCTCTTTGATCAGCTTGTATTAAAGACCTCTTATGAGCATTTAAATAGGTAACTACATTTTTCACTACGAATAGCGAATAGATTATCGTAATATTCGATATAGACTCCCCATCTTTCATTAAATAACTTAAAAAGGGATATATCATAGCACTTATTACTAGAATAATGATTGCTAAAATTTGATAAATTTTTTTATACAATTGAACAAGGGCTATAATTTTATACTGATTATTTTCTGCCAATGGTTTATACAAATTGTATACTATACTCGCTCCTATACCAGCCTCAATTAACGCTAACATGGATAATACATTAATTAACAAACCATCTATCCCTAAATACTCTATTCCTAAACTATCCAAAAAAACTTTCCTAGATATAAATCCTAGAATAACAATAACTATTTGAGAAAATATACTTATTGCTATGTTCTTAATTGAATACATCGTTCGCATGATTAATCCCCTTCATTAACTAGATCATTTCTAAGTAGAAAGAATCCTCATAACAATAAAGTTATATTATCCTGGCAATAATCTCACTCTCATAATTCAAGTCACTAATTGCATTCACATTAGTTCCATCATCTACTTCACCGATATACTTATTTTTTATAGGTTGTTTTTCTGTCGCTTTCTTCAAAAACCATTCATACTCTATATCAATATGACCAATATCTAACGTTTGATATCCAACAGAAGATAAATCATACGCTAATACCGTAGCTGTTGGACCTAGTGCAATTAATATTAATTTCGATTTTTTTTGACTCTTTGCTAACTCTAAAATTTCCCTATACTTCGCAAAAGCATTTTTCGATGGGCATATTATTCTATCAATGGTTTTAACATTTTTAAAAAGATCGTTTCCTATCCCTAGTCTACTTTTTTCCCCTTCAATAATGATTATTTCTCTACCATTCCAAATATCTTTTATTTTATCAAAGCGAATTCCAACCATACTCTTATCTTGATGATCTATATATAGCCTTGTAACTAATGCATCGTAATACTCTTTATTCATACGTATACTCTTATAAATTCTGCTACGATTTAACTCTAAATATTTTTCCCAATATCCTCTTGATTTGTCCGTGCACCAATTTAAATTCCCAAAAATATTTGGAATGCAAACCAAATGGTCCATCTTATTACTCTTAATAACTTCATCCAGTCTATCCTTTAATTCTTTTGAATACGGCTGAAAAATTAAATTTTCTCCATTTATAAGAGCAAATTCACCATCACCAAATCTACTTACTGAACAATTATTCTCTATAATATAGTCAAGTGTTTCATCAACACTTTTCACTATTGGAGGCTTCCTTTTCATAGTAATAATCCTATTATATTGAATAGTTACTTTATTCTTTGCTCCAATATATAAATAATATAATTTCAACAAAGACTTCTTCATATCTATCCCCTTTTTGCAAAATTATTAATTAAAAGTTTATACAATAATGGATGTATCTTGGTCGCCAATAATAAAAATTTCACACTTTTCCCATACTCTTTTAAACGCATTGTTTTATAAAAATAACGATTCAATATACCAATAACCTTATAATATTTAATCTTATGCTCATTAAATCTTCCACTCAATAATATTAAATTTAAAACCACCATCGAACAATTCCCTAACTTTAATATGGCTAAAGTATTTAATTCCTTATAGTATTGATTTATAAATTTACACATTTCATCATAAATTAATACTGCGTCAATTTTAACTTCTTTTACAGCACGATCCATCATACTATTATCGCGCTTTATATAATGATATTTTGGTTCTCCTATAAAACATACCTTTTCACACTTATGAATGACTTTATATGTAAAAGCTGTATCTTCATAAGAAATACCGACTGGAAATTTAATCCCCCCCAATAGTTTTCTTTTAAAAAGCTTAGTCCAAACAACTTCATCATACAAATTCCCTTCTAACATCGCTTTCATCGCACTATTTCTATCATGAATAACAAATGGATGACTACTCGAAATTACCGTTTTATCATTGTAATGAATTTCACTACTACAAATAGCTATATCACAGCCTTGCTCTACACACATACCATATAACAATTCATACATATCCATTTCTATCCAATCATCACTATCAACAAATCCTATATAATCTCCCTGTGCTATGTCTAATCCAGCGTTTCTTGCAGAAGATAATCCACCATTCTCCTTATGGATTACTTTAATCCGGCTATCTTGAATCGCATACCTATCACAAATCTCACCACAACTATCAGGAGATCCATCATCAACAAGTATTAACTCGAACTCTTTGAACGTTTGCTTTAATATAGAATCAATACATTTATGGATATATTGCTCAACTTTATAAACTGGAACAATAATACTAATTTTAGGATTCATAATTGCACCCTTCCATTTGCAATTAACTTAGAAAACTATTTACCTTTTCTAAGTTGTTAAATTCCTCTTCTAACAAATTAGTCGTTACCTCTTCACGCACTCTTTGTTGATCCAAAAGATATTTAATCTTGTTATATAGACTTTCCTCATTACATTCAACAACAAAACCATTGTAGCCATCTTTTATTTGCTCATATGCTCCTGTAAAATTAGTCGTTACAATAGGCTTTTTTAAGCATTTCGCCTCAGCTAATGTGAGACAATATCCTTCATGCCTAGAAGTTTGAACATATATATCTGATTGATGTACATAAGGATATGGATTCTGTGTCGATCCCAATAATACAAAATCTTTTTTCAGATTATATTTACCTATTAGTGTCTCATAATACGCTCTATTCTCCCCTTCTCCGATACAGTACCATCGTACCTCATATCCCTCTTTGCGTAACATTGATAAAACTTTAATTGCAAGGTCTTGACCTTTTTCTTTTGAAAGTCTACCTACTGTTACTATCTTCATACCTTTATATCCATTATCAAACTCTACTTTTTCTTTCGCCATTTCATTTATTAAATCTGGAAGTACAATATTTAAAAAGACACTCGTCTTATTTTTCACTTTAGGAAACTTCTCTATTAAATGTTTTTGTGCTTCTTTAGAAACTACATATATATTATTCAGCTGATCATATAATTTCTCATATAGTTTTGTATTAATTTGATGTTGAAAAACATCAAAATGTATCCAAGAAATTTTCTTTTTTGAAGCTACCCTATTAACTATATAATAATCAATTATGTCAGTGGGCCCTTGGTATGCTATTGCAATATCATATTTATTCTTATTATGCGGAATGCCTTTAAAAATTTCTTTATAAAAAACATATCTATCTTTTAACTTTTTAGATACCACATAAGAGAGTACAAAAGTTAAAGCCTTAATGTACCTTCTATTTTCAAAATACTCTTTAATCGTTTTCTTTGGTGGTTGCATAATTTTAGGTTTTATATTTTCAAACCAATCTACTTCTTCTATCTTTACCCAGCTTGGTAATTGTTTTAAAAACCCTCCTTTTTTCTCCAGCATCAATACCGTAACATCATACTTTTCTTTTGGTATAACAGATAACAAAGAAAGAAGTGATTTTTCTACACCACCTATATTCATACTACTTATCATAAATAGCACTCTCTTCATAACTATCTCCTTCTACCATCTAAATATTTTATAACAAAATAAAAAACATCCTCTCCAAGATGTTTTCAAAAAAATCTATTACAACTAACGTTCCATATTTCTGAAATACAATACTACTACCTTCCCAAACAGATTACACACTAGAATTTTCTATTCTATATAACTTTTTTAATTCTTCCCTCGTATCTACCACTTCTTTTTCTATATTTTTTCTCAGCCGGCCTTCCAACAATTTATCACTTAATATTTGTACAATAGACTCATACATTTGCTTCTCATCAAATTGAATTATTAATCCATTATGGTTATGGATTATCTGTTCACTTGCTCCTGTAAAGTTTGTACTAATTACTGGGTTATTAAAACATCTAGCTTCTGCAAGCGTTATGCAGTATCCCTCGTATCGAGACGGTTGTACATATATATCACATTGTTTCATAAAGGGATATGGATTCGAAACTGCTCCTAAAAATATATAATCACACTGAATACCGTATTCTTTCACGAGCTTTTCATACGTTCCTCGTTCCTTTCCATCTCCTATACAATACCATCTAACATTGTAGCCAGCTTCTTTAAGCTTCGCTAACACCGGTATTGTTAAATCCTGTCCTTTTTCTATACTCAATCTACCAACAGTAAGAATTCTTACTCCCTTAAAATCATCCGTAAATCCAATTCCTTCACTCGCCATATTCGCTATCATTTCAGGTGAAATAATGTTTAAAAATGTTTCTGTCTTATTAATCAATTCTGGTACCGTTTGAGTAAGTTTTTTCTTTCCTAAATCCGAAACAACAAAAACATGCTGAAATTTTTTATATACTTTACTTACAAAGTGTTTATTAAAATATATCTTTTCAATGTCGAAATGTATCCATTGAACCTTTCGTCTTGCTTCTATTTTATTCGCTACAAAGTAACTAATAAAATCCATTGGTCCAGCATAAGCTATAGCAATATCATAATTCTTATACTTATCTTCATAATTCTGTAAACAATATTTTAAAATCACACTCCTTTCTTTCATAATCTTAGAGACTAAGTACAAGAATGCTAGTTGAAACGCTTTTACAATTTCCCATTGTTTTATAAGATCCGCTATAACTACTCGCGATGGTTTATTTAATATATGTTGCATTTCCTCGTAACCCTTTACATACTCAATACGAACCCCCGTTGGGATAAAATTTAAAAAATCTCCTTTTTTCTCTAACATTAAAATTGTCACTTCATATTTGTCTTGTGGAATTTCTGCTACCATATTTAATAGGGCCTTCTCCGTACCACCTATATTCATATTTATAACCATAAAGAGTATTTTCTTTTTCATAGTTCCCCCAACTACTTTCTCTTGTTCATCAATAAACTTTTGTTAACCTTTTCCTTTATAAAACCCTTTAATTGAAAGAAGCATATATTTTCTTAATTTCCTCCTCCGTTCCAACCTTGTCTTTCTTTAAATTTTCGCATAAATGTTTTTTTAGCAAATCGTTTTCTATAATTTCTTTCACCCCTTCATATATCGCTTCCGAGTCCATCTTCACTATTAAACCATTCTCTCTATTTTTGATCTGATTATGAACTGTTATAAAATCGGTTACTACTATAGGCTTTTGAAATATTCTAGCCTCTGCTATTGCCAGCCCATATCCTTCATATCTTGAAGGTTGTACATATATATCACTTTGTTTTATAAAGGGATATGGATTTTTGAAAGTACCTAATAACATAAAAGTATCGTGTAAATTATATTTACTTATCATATCCTCAAGTTCACTTTGAAGATTTCCCTCACCAATTACATACCACTTAAATCTATATCCTTTTTGCTTTAATTTATAACAAGCTTCTACGGCCAATTCATATCCTTTTTCATATACTAACCTACCAATCGTTAATATTCGTAATCCATCAAACTGATCACTAAATCCTTCATTCTCATTTGCCATCGATTTAATTAACGTCGGCGATATAATATCATATACAACCTGAATTTTTGACCCTATTTTAGGAATTTCTTGAGTCAACACTTCCTTACAAACATCGGACACAGCTACTATTTCATTAAATTCTTCATAATAGTTCAAGTCAAAATCTTTATTATATGCAGCTAACTTATAATCCGTATTCACCCAAGCTATTTTTTTGTACGCATAAACCTTATTTGCCACAAAATATGTTGGCATTCCTTGACTATAAGCTATGGCAACATCATATTTCTCCTTTAAACTCTCCAATCCTTTAGACACCCATCTCCAAACGATTTGAGCTGCATGAAAGTTTTTATTTATGTATGGATTTCTAAGAGATATAGAAGCCCCAATTCTAAGAAATAACTCTTTAAAGTATTTATGCTTAATTAAATAATTAAATTTCTCTGCTTGTCTTTTAATAATTGTCGGTACACCTAAGACGTTTACTTGTTTTGGAAGTAATGGTAAATACAATCCACTAGCAGAAAACATTAACAAATCTACTTCATATTTCGTATAATCAAATAAAGAAAGTAAAGAAACTAAACTTTTTTCAGCTCCTCCACTTTGTAGCGAATCTATAACGAATAAAATTTTTTTCTTCATAACTATCACTACCCTAAAGTGTTTTTATTATAATCAAAATATTAAAAATTTTTAACTTATTTCACTTTACGAAAATAATTCATATAATTTATCAATTTCATTACGATTTCCATATTCACCTTTAAGTGTATTTTCTACCAGATTTTCTCTTAACTCTTTATCTTCAATAAGTTTCTTTATTCCATTTGCTATCCCATTTACCCCCAACTCAGTTATTATTCCATCAATCCCATCCTGCACTTGACTTTTTGCAGTTGAAAAATTGGTAATAAGTACTGGCTTTCCGATAATTTGCGCTTCACGAACTGTTACAGCTTTCCCCTCATACCTTGATGGCTGCACATATATATCACATGCTTTTATATATGGATATGGATTTGTCTTTTTACCCAATAAAAAAAAATGTTTTTCCAGATTAAGTTCAGCTAATAACTTTCTAAGTTCAGCTTCTTGTGCTCCATAACCAACTACATACCATTCAATATCATATCCCTCATCTAATAGTTTTCTTAAAGCATGCATAGCAAAGTCTATTCCTTTTGCATATGACAACCGTCCTACAGTAACAAGCTTTACTTTTCCTGATTTCATCTGTAGTTCTTTCATAGCATCTTCCCTCTGTGCTTGTTCACGTACGAACTCAGGAGATAATATATTTTCTATAATTTCAACATTTTTATTTACATTTGGTAAACTACTAAGAAATGAATCTCTACATCCTTCTGAAACTGCTACGATGTTATCCATCTTGCTCCACATTTTATACTCCATGTTTGCATTAAGATTTATATTTGAATAATCTGTATGAACCCAGCCAATCTTTCGTTTCGCGCGAACTTTATCTCCAACAAAATAATGGGGCCATAAAAAACTAATTGCTACATCATACTCCTCTTCCAGTTTCGGTATAAAGGGTAAAGTTATTCTCCAGCCATACTGAATAACGAAATATCCAACTTCTGCACTTTTCACATATCTCCCATGCACATCTCCTAAAATTTTCCCTAAAGTCCTTGCCACTCCAATTGTAATTTGCCCTTCTTGCAATATTTGCTTAATTGATTTTCTAAAAGTAGTATATTGTTTTACTTCCTTTAACAAATTAGGCAGTTTAGGTAATAAAAAAAGAAACTCTCCCTCATGTTTAAATAACATCAAATCTACATCATATTTGCTATAGTCGATTGTATTCAATAAACCAATTAAACTTCTTTCTACTCCACCAATTGCCATATCAAATGATGTAATGAGAATTTTTTTCTTTTTCATTTTTTACTCCCTCACCCAATTTATTTTACAATTTTTCTTCTAATGAAAATAATTACAATTAACTATGATTCCCTATATTCTAACCCATATAATAATAACCACTCTGGAATATTACTCTTTATATCAAAACCTAGCTTCGAGATTGTATCAGTTATTATTTCTGTATTTAATTTTTCTTTTTCCAAAACTCTTTGAATTTCTGCAGACCATATTTTAAGATTTTCATCCAAGCTAACAAATGATACTATCCCTAATCCCATATCAACATTTTTAGTTATTGTACTTGCCACTACGCACGGAACCCCTGCACACTGTGCTTCTAAGGCCACAATTCCAAATCCCTCAAAAAGTGATGGGAAAAGAAAAACATCAAAAATCCTTATAATTCTCGGAATGTCTTTTCTTACTCCCAAAAACTTAACTTTTTCATAGATACCTAATCTTTTGGATTCTAGCTCAATATAATTCTGTAACGGACCATCTCCTACTAAAACAAGCATAAAATTAGGATCATATTTCAATACCTCATTGAAAACTTTTAATATAAATATATGGTTTTTAGATTCAGAAAAACGCCCAATATGGCCAATCACTTTTTTTTCAACCGGTATATTGAATTCATCCCTAATTTCATTACTATCCTGTATATTTGCATTAGTAAACTGATTAGTATCTATTGCATTTTTCATTATCTTCACCTTTGGATTTTCAATGTTTTTCTGAAATAAAAAACGTGCAGATTCCACACTGCACGCACAATAATTTGTTCCAGCATAAGTAATAATTGTTCGTAAGAAACTCAATAAAATCTTCCCTTTTACCCCCGCTCCCATCGGCCAATTATTACTATGTGAATGACAAATCCTTATTTTTATACCAGCTATTTTAGCAGCAATAGCAACAAATCCCCCTTGATAATCAGTATGTGAATGGACCGCCACATACTGATTACTAGACATTACCTTAACAAGCTCTTTAATGTATGAAAGAGGGCCTAGCTGTCCTAAGCTAGATATTCGGTATATTTCCCCACCCAACGCAATGATTTCCTTATCATAATCACTTTCTTCACTTTTATGGGAAACAAAATCAAATTGCACCACTTCTCTATCTATATTCCTATATACATTCATTAACAATGCCTCAGCGCCACCTCGATCCATCGCACTAACGATGTGTAACACTCTTTTTGGTCGTTCTAGTTTAAACATTGAAAATTACTCCCATCTACGAATGGTTTTCAAGTATACATTTTACCCCCAGAAACTACTCTTATAAACTATCCCTAAAGTAACAATATGTTCATATACAAAATAAATAAAGTAACATACTATTATTGCATAATAAATTAACTTTTGATCCTTTTCTATAAATAACTTTATAACCCATGATATCAATATCAAATGGTATAATCCAAAATATATGGAGAACCTTGCAAAAATCCAATTTTGAGTTGAAATAATCATAAAAACTAGACCCAATAATGCCATATTTACGATATAATCACTTTCCGGAAAAATCTCTCTTAATTTATGCCTTCCAATATAAGCGAGAATGAGCGGTATTGCATCCACCACAACCCGAAGAATATTAGCTCCTCCTTCTTGAAAATCCTTATAGTGACCATATTGTGTATCCCCTATAGTTGCAAAGAAAATTTCTGAAAACTGATTAAACCCTATTACTATTAATACCGCAATAAAGAGTAGTATAAATGTTATTGTCGACCATGCTTTTCTTCGGACCACGAAATAAATAGGAATTAATACAAGAGCGCTTTGATGAAAAGTCGAAGCAAATAGAACAATCAAAAAATACCTTTTCCAATCCCCATCTAAAATATATTTTGTAGCAGTAAAAATAATCGCTGCGGTTAAATACTGTCTTACTCCATTCATTGAAACTAAATACATACCGGATGCTATATATACATATAAACTTAACTCAATCATTCTTGAGTATTTATATAGAACTGCTACTATTAATATATTTGTTATTAGAGCTGTGATAAAAATCAAAACTTGCGGATCATTCGTATATACTTTTAAAATCATTTGCAAAATACTAAACCCAACATCTTTACTACTTTGAATATAATCCCAATTAAAATCGGTAACTGCAAAAGCATGCATATAAAAATACGTATCACCAATATTATTTCTAAAACCAGATACCAGTACAAGAGAAGTCGTCGCCATTAAAACCAATAGTCGATTCGGCTTTAACATCACAATTCCTGAAGTTACTGGCATAGCAAAATACCTTGCGAAAAACGCTAGTATGAACACCATAAAGAAATTCATCCAAAGTATAGTCATTATTCTTCCCTCTTATCAATTACTAAGTAAATCCCTATATATTTACTTTTATTCTTGTTTTCAATGTAATGTAACTATATAGAATAACCCCAAATGGCACTGCGCAAAGGGTAAGTACTTTGCATGGTGACTCTTTTATAAATCTTTTATTTTTCGCTATAAAGCTACTTGATACATAATGTACAGCTTGTTTATATTTAAATAACCTATTTGCAAATGGTAGCTTCATCAGTTCCTTACGATAAAAAGCAAAACCTTTTGGATTTTTACGATACTGGCTTAACATATTCATAGAAGAACCATCAGGCATATATTCAACATAACAAAGAGATTCGTTCATGAGTAACATCTCATATTTCTGATCCAACATATAATATTTATATGCCAAACCTACATACTTTTCATTTTGAAAAATCGGATAAGGATACTTCCTAGTTAGTTCTGTGCGATATACTAATTTTTTATCTCCAGTTACACCATGTTTATTGTAAAGATTAAAAAGTGTAGAACGTTTAAGATTCAATGGTAACTTTGAACCAATTACTGTCCCATCTTTATATAAATCAAGCGCAATAATCCCACTTACTTGGTCACTTCCATTTTCATTCCAAAACGAAATAATTTTCTCTACGGCATCACTAGGCATTGAATCATCTGAATCAATACAAACATTGAGTTCTGTATCAATCATCTCGTAAGCTGTATTATGAGCACCATGCATCCCTTGATTCTCTTGCCAATAATACCGTATGCTTATGCAATCTTCAGAAATCCAAGATTGCACTAACTCCTTTGTACAATCATCAGACCCATCATCTATAATTAACCACATAAAATCTTTACACGTTTGCTGCTTCAAACTTTCATAACACCCCTGAAGACAATATGCTCTATTATATGTAGGGGTAAAAATCGTTAACTTTTTCAATACGCTCACCTCGATACTGCTACATAAAATTTTTGGGCAAACCCTGTACTATTTTTTATATCGTATCCCTTTTCAGCTAGTACATATTGTGCAACGTTTCGTGATACCTGCTTATCTGCTATAACTTGCAACCCTTTTACCCATTTTCTTATATCTAACAAAGAACACCGTTCGATTAAATTCAACCCTAAATCTACATCTTGCGTAATAGTATCCGATATAACACATGGTAAACCCGCCCCTTGAGCTTCAATAAGAGTGACTGGCAAACCTTCATAAATAGATGGAAATATAAATGTATCAAATGCTTGTAATAAACGATTAATATCACCACGTATTCCTAAAAATTTAACCTTATCTGTTAGGTTCAGTTTCTCCACCTTTTTCTCTATTTCTAATCGAAGCGGTCCATCTCCAACTAACAGAAGAATAGAGTTCGGCCTACATTCTATTAATTGAGCAAAAATATCTATTAATAAAGTATGATTTTTTGGATATGAAAATCTTCCCACATGTCCAATCACAAAAACATCCCCATGAAGTTTCAGTTCTTTTCTTACCTGCTCTCTAATGTCTTGATTAAATGTAAATTCATCACATTCAATTCCATTTTTCAATATTTTTGTTGCACTTTCTCTATTAGCAAACAACCATTGCGCTGCAGCTCTTGAACACGCTAAAAAATGTGTTGCACACGGCGTAATAAATGCTCCTGCATACCATTTATATATTTTTGCTATAGCCCCACCCTCACTGCTTGTACTATGACTATGCGCAATCCTAACTGGCACCCTCGCTTTTTTAGCTGAACGAAGTACAAATCCACTCATTTTATCCATATGTGAATGAACAATTTTATATTGCGGATGAGAGTTAAAGAAGGTATCTAGTGCCTTTATATAGCCACTGTGACCAACATCTGTAACGTATGGAATTCGATGAACTTTTCCGCCTAATTTTGCTACCTCTTCATCAAATACTCCCTCTTTACAAGTTAAAAAATCAAATTGTACTTTTGAGCGGTCTATATTACGATACAAATTCATAATTAAAGTTTCGGCTCCGCCTCTATTCATATTTACGACTACATGTAATACCCTTAATGGAGTGCCCAATTTAAATCCTCCATTTCATCCATATATGTTGTATAAATTTCTTGTTTCTCTTTCAATACTTCATTAACTGAATATTCATTTGTAATAATAGTACGTCCACACTGTCCAAACTGAGCTTGTAATTTAATATTTTTAAAAATAGACTCTATTCTTTCAGACATCGTCTTTATGTCATCGCGATCTATAATCCAACCATTTTTATTATTAATAATTAACTCCCTATGCCCCCGATTATCAGTAGCTACAACCGGAAGTCCACAAGCCATAGCTTCCATAATATTAACTGGCAAGCCTTCCCGGTGACTGGATGCAACTGCAATGTCACACATTTGTAGTAAAGAAGCAATATCACTTCTATAACCGAGAAAATGAATCATATTACTCACCCCAAGTTGATTAGCCAGTTTTTTGCATTCTTCCATTAACGGCCCTTCACCAGCAAGCAAAAGTTTCACATGAGGAATTTCGTTTTTCAATTGTGCTACTACACGGATTAAAAAACTTTGATTTTTATTCTTATTAAATTCAGCTGCATAAAACATTAAAAAATCTTGTGAATTATAGCCAAATTGTAGCTTTAATTCTTGCTTTTCCGTTTCAGTTACAGGAGTAAATCGTTTTATATCTACCCCTACACCATGAACGAGTTTAATATCTTTCGCTTGAAAACGATGTTTAACTGCTAAATTGTAATCTTCTTGGTTAATTGTTATGAGACAATCTGTATTGATTGCTAAACTTCTTTCGATTGGATAATATAGAAGCCAATTTATAAACGGTGCTCCTTTACAAAAGTGAAATCCATGCGCCGTATATATGACCTTTGTCCCTTCCCCCCGTGCTTTCCGGGCAGCTAGACGAGCAATTGCACCTCCCATAGGCGTATGACAATGAATGATATTATATTTATTTTGATGAATAATTGATTTTAGTTTTTTATATGCATGAAGGTTTTGTATGCTAAGAGGTGATCTTTGAATAGGAATATTATATTTTTGAGTAACGTACGGAAGATCTATATTCCCATTCGCTGCAACATGTACTTCCCAGCCTTGGTCTGCAAACCATTTCAAATACGGTAAATGAAAAGCCTTAAAATGATAATCCACAGTTGCACAAAACAGAACTTTTTTAGACACCATCCCACGCACCCGTCTTATAATAAATTTTTACCATTAACCTGATACTGGTATTAATAATTTTAACGTTTTACGCTGATTCACTAAATTTAACAATCGCTTTCTTAATTCTAATTCATTTAAATCTGTATATTCTGAAATAAGATTCTCTATTTCTTCTATACGAACATTCATTTCTTGCCCTACATAAATTCTTGGGTGAACTTGCTTCTCATTCATTTCATCTTCTTTTAGTAATTCTTCAAAAAGTTTCTCACCTGGGCGTATACCAGTAAATTCTATTCCTATTTCATCCACGGAGTTTCCTGATAATCGAATGAGGTTTTTAGCAAGATCAACTATTTTTACTGGCTCTCCCATGTCCAATACAAAAATTTCTCCACCCTTTGCTAACGCACCAGCCTGTACTACAAGTCTTGACGCCTCCGGAATTGTCATAAAATAACGAACCATATCTGGATGCGTAACTGTAACTGGTCCACCCTTTTGAATTTGCTTCTTAAATAACGGGATAACACTGCCTCTACTTCCTAACACATTTCCAAATCGTACAGTAACAAACTTTGTATGACTTATTTTATCTTTATGCTGTATGACCATCTCAGCTAATTTCTTTGTCGCCCCCATAACACTCGTCGGGTTCACTGCTTTATCAGACGAAATCATAACAAACGTTCCTACTCCATGTGTTCTCGCTGCCTCTGCTATATTCATAGTCCCAATTACATTATTTTTGACAGCCTCTTCAGGATTGTTTTCCATTAATGGTACATGTTTATGTGCAGCTGCATGATATACAACATCAGGAAGATGTTTATTCATTATTAAAAGCATCTTCTTTTTATCTTGAATATCTGCGATTTCTGGAATAAATACGCCTTTCCTATCATTGTATTTTTCATTTAATTCCATTTCTATTGAATAAATACTGTTTTCTCCATGTCCTAATAAAATCAATTTTTTCGGCTTAAATTTCGCAACTTGTCTACAAACTTCTGAGCCAATTGATCCACCTGCACCAGTAACTAAAATGACTTTATCAGTTATATAATCTGAAATGATATCCACATCTAACTCTACAGGGTCTCGTCCTAATAAATCTTCTACTTGGACATCCCTGAATTCATTCACCGAAACTTTACCTGTTACTAAGTCTTCTAACATCGGAAGAATTTGCGTTTTCACTTGTGTTCTTAAACATTCTTTTAAAATAGCATTTCGATTTCGCTTGTTTAGAGAAGGAATTGCTAAAATTATTATTTCAATATTCAGTTTTTTAACAACGTACTCGATTTGATTCATACCACCAATTACTGGAATCCCCCAAATATCAAGATTATGTTTTTTGACATTATCATCAATAAACGCGACTGGCATTAATTCCGCAGCACTATTCTTCAACAGCTGTCTTGCAACCATTGTCCCGGCTGATCCAGCACCAACAATTAATGTTCTTTTTTTGTCGCCCTTTTTTACATAATAAATATCTCTGTACATTCTCCAAATAAAGCGAGAACCACCAATTAATAAAATGTGAATCATCCAAGTTACAACTAATAATCGAAAATACATTTTTTGCATGATTAGTTGCTGTACAACTGCTGTAGTAAGTATAGAAAATGTAACAACCTTGCATATAATTAACAACTCTCCTATACTTGCATATTCCAAAGCTTTTTTATACAACTTATAAATAAAAGCAAACAAATGATGACTAACTAACAAAGTGATCGAGCTAATAACTGATGATAAAGTGATAACACTGAAGCTAGCATTTACAAAGAAATAGCTAAAAAAAATAGCGTTTAATACAATCAGTGAATCCATTAAAAGCAATAACGATATCCTCCGTCGATACGTCATATAACTTCCTCCTTTAATCAATTCCTTACTTAACTCTTTCAAACCTAAAGTTTCTAACTATATTCTCTTTATTAAAAACATATAGTTAGAAACTCTAATAAAACATGGGCATCTAACCCTCCCTCACATTACACTTTTGACGACTGGCATCTAAGGTTGTTTTCACAACCCACAGCATAATCGAGTGCCTCCATTGATAGCGGTTAGGAGACATCACCACATCACAATTCTATTAACAATTCTTTATAACGAACGATTTTATTTACGAAAGTTTAATTTGATATTATAAATAGCCTTTATACTTTCCCATTCAAAACCGCACCCAATATTCTACTTTTCGTAAAACTTAGTGCTCTTTTCGTTTCAAGCGCATCTTCGTTCACAGTACGATTATATCGGATCACCAATAATACTCCTTCACACTTATCAGCTAATACGCTCGTATCCGTCACTTCTAATACAGGTGAAGAATCAAATAATATGGTATCATACCGTCCCATTGCCTTTTGAATTAACATATCCATCGCATCAGAACTAAGTATTTCAGATGGATTGAATGGTACTGGACCGCTAGTTAATACATCAAGACTTTCCATCTCCGTTTTTTTCACTGCGCCTTCTAAATTTATTGTTCCGTTCAATATGTCAGTTAATCCAATTGTATTTTCTACTCCAAATATTTCATGAATCGTTGGTGTTCGTAAATTCGCATCTATTACCAATACTTTTTCACCTTTTTGCGCTATTGAGACTGCTAAATTTACTGTAATCGTTGTTTTTCCTTCACCGTACCTCGGAGAAGTAATAACTATCGTTCTGCTTTTATGAATAGACGAAGATAATTGAATGTTTGTTCGAAGCGAACGATACTGCTCCGAAATTTTCGATCTCGGGGCAGTAGATGAAATTATACTTTCTCCTTTAACTTTATTTGTTTTCCGTCTATTTTTGTATGCCACTCCGTTCCCTCCCCCAATAACACTGTATTTTTCTCACTAAATTTATCTTTCGTATTCTTCTTATTCATTTTAGAAATTCCACCCAAAACAGGGATATCTAACAATTGTTCAATTCGTCGTTCTGATTTGATTCTCTCATCAAGTGAATCCAATAAAAAAATAAAACCGATACTGAGCACTATACCTAAAGTGAACGCAATTAGTATCGTCTTAAAGTGATTTATATTTATAGGCATCGAATATTTTTGAACTGGATCCTCTGGCAATATACTCACATTATTAAAATTCAGTATATTCGCTACTTCTTTCTTATAAACAGCAGCTGTAGTATTTGCAATTTTATGCGCAAGCACAGGATCCATATCCACTACATTTATCTTCATAATCTGGGAGCCTTGTATACTTTCTGCGCTTATTTGCCCACTTAATGCACCTGCAGATCTGTTAATATTCAATTCAGCAGCTACTTTTTCTAATATTACAGGCTCATTTACCATCGCTTTCAATGTATTCATCGTTTCAGCGTTAGCTTGAACAATAACCCTTGCTGAGGAGGCATACAAAGGTGTTTTCATATACATACTATACATGGCTCCTCCTACCGTTGTGAGAGTCGTAAACAATAGTAGTATCCATACTCTTTTCCATATTACATTAAATAAATTTTTCAAATTTATTTCCTTATTCATTACTTCTCCTCCTCATTTAATACCAATGAGATTTCAGTTTAAAATTCCACAAAAAACCAAATCGCTATTTTGACTTTTTTAAATATACAAACATTTCTAATTAATGCCATTTTAGTTCTTTATATAGAACGAGTCAATATAAATTATTTTTGTTTAACACCTTCTTAATTTCACCTCAAAAATTACGACAATATTCTTCATAATTCATTGTAGATAAATGACGAAAACACCCTGATATCGTAATATCAGGGCGTTTTTCTTTGTGTTGAGACGTATTTCAGCAAGGTATTTTCACCCCATTAAAATAGGTCGTATATATTAAATAAATTGCTTGATCAAATGATATTCATTTCTCGTAAGTATTGGCAAATCCGTTTGTAAATTTATTAGCACCTTTATATTATTCCTATAAAAATGCCCGATAAATAAAAATCTCAACACGTTATATTTTCAAATTTGAAAAGTACATAAACAATGTTTTAGAGTGAAACTTTTTGTATTTTTTGTGGTTGTTTTGTGGCTGTTTTTCCTATATAACGTTGTAACAAAAAAGAAACAAAAAAACCCTTGATACCATTTGTATCAAGGATTTAAGCCTCTTAGTATAGAGACATATATTGATCACGTTCCCATTGGTGAACTTGCGTGCGGAAGATATCCTCTGAATTCATCAAGTTTTAAATCGCGCTAAAAACGTTGATTTATCAGGGTTTCATAAAAGTGATGTTTCATAGCGATTCATCACTTTTTTTATTTTTGTGGGTGAATTGTGGGTGGGTTCGTGGGTGAATTATAAATTATTTTGATTCACCCACAAAAACAAACGGTCATTCATATATTTCTTCCTTATTGGTCACGACCTTTTTCTTCTTTTCATATTCCCCTCCCTCAACTCCAAGTTCAAGAAGTATAGCATTCAATTTATTGTAAAGGTCATTTGCACCCCGAACGGAATTTTTGCCCCTATCATTGATCGAAGTTAATTGTCCATTAAATTCGAATGCAATACCGTCTCTATGGCGAAAGATTTTTACACCATCCAAGTAAGCCGTCTTTTCATTATGATATGTAGCTTTGAATCGTCCATTTTCAATTGTTTTTTTATTCATTATTAAAAACCCCTTTTAGTTTTCAAGTTTCCCCGCCTATTACATTTTAAAAATACGATGCATCTATTTTGCTGTATCCTATTTTTATAACTACAATACCTCTACTGTCGGAATGTCAGCTGGTGCCCATTTCAATGCCTTTAAATCATCAATGCTACTCCATCTCAATTCCGAATGTTCAAGGGCCTTAGGTATTCCTGACTTTATACGCGCTTTATAAGTAACTAAATGAACAATTATATTCTCATATTCATGTTCAACTGCTTTTAATTGTTCCTCTACAGTAATGAAGCAATCCAATTCTTCTTTAATCTCACGTACTAAAGCATCTCGCGGATGTTCCCCTTTATTTATCTTACCACCTGGAAACTCCCAATAATTTGGAAGTGACATATTTGGAGAGCGTAATGCACAAAGTACGTGATTATCATTATTTAATATAACTGCACCAACAACTGATATTTTTTTCTTCATTTTTGATCGCTTCCTTATGCGAATTATTGTAATTTAATCATTATCTTCCTTACTATTTATTTCTTTCATTTATTACCGTATCTTAACACTTAATTCCTAGCAAGATATAAATCAGGAAATTTACACCTTAATTCATCAAAAATATTCCTATTCAAAATCTCTCTTAAGGACGAAAAATTTATATATCTTATTTATATAATTTACGTTATGGTTCCATATGTTAATCAGGTACAATATTACAGATAGGACGAGCTGAAAAACAAACCACTAGGTCTGGAACGATATTTAAAGGTGATGAAGACCAAATACTATTACCATTTGGATATCCATCCGAATGGATCAAAGAAGTTAGGGAAATTCCAAATAAATAGGAGGACCATATATATGTCTAAAAATGCAAAGGTACTATTAAGGCAAATTGAGATAGTAATTGAAATTAAAAAAAATAAACAAAAAGAAAAAGAAGATCCATTCTATGAAGATTTACTAAAACGATTAAATCGTTTAGCTAATTACCTACAAAGTAACGATTATACTAATGACGGACTAGAATCTCATCGAATTAAAGGCGCGGTGAGAGCCTATACTGATACCGGTCTAGTAAAAAGTTTTGACGACCCTTTACTTATTGAATTAGATAAATTAGAGACTATGCTAAATGAAAATTAACAATTCCTTTTCAAGTATATTAATTGTGAATAATATTAGACCACCTATTACAGGCGGTTTATTTCTTTTTTCTATTCCACATACACATAGGTTTCATTTGCTGTTAGACAATTTTTATTTTATACAGATGCCCCTTAATATAATCTGAAATTTATACATTTACATTTTTTCCTTTTATTTCATAATTTTAAATGGGAATGGGAGGAGAAAAATGGTTCAAATCAAAGTAACACCTGAAATGCTAGAAGAAGTTGCAAATCGTGCAGTAATACTAGACACACATTAGAATCCATACATAATAATTTATGTAATCAAATTGATCATTTGTGTTTTCAATGGATTGGTGCCTCTAATCAACAATTCATTCAAATGTTCAATGATGCGAGACCAAAAGCTTTTACATCTATCAATTCACTTATACAAGTGGAAGAAGATTTGAAACGAATTGCCGAAAAATTCCGCAATGCGGATGATCAAGATGTTACAATGGAAGAAGGTGCAATGTGTGGTAAACCATCTTCTGAAGAGAAAGGCTTTGATGGTAAAAAATTAGCTAGAGATATTGCCGGTGAAGTCAGTGGTGAATACGATGTTCGTCGTGCTTGGGATGGTATTGATCCATCTACTGGCGAAAAACTTTCCACTTGGGATAGAATCTTTGCTGGTGGAATGGCGGTAGCTGGTCTTACACCAGTTGGAAAGATTGCCAAAGTAGGAAAAGGTGTTAAAATGACTGCAAAGGCGGCCGAGGCCGCTGATACAGCTAAAAAAGCATCAAAAGTAGATCGCTCAGTTTACATTAATTCCGGCGGACGAAACGGTAATATTTCCCTAAACGAATGGCTTAGACGAGAAGAGGATGCAATAAAATCCTATGAAGGAATTAGAAATTCCACTACAGATATTCAGGCTATAGCTAAAAATACAGGAATAAATGAAAGACATATAAGAAGAGCGAAAGAACATGTATTTTTTAAAGAACATGATTTACGAGAATTAGGGATCGGTAGATTTCATCCGGATTATCCAATAGCACAAGGATGGAAACGTCTTGAAAGTGGAGAATTTTTATCAAATGATATGGAGTTAATTAGACATGAAATATTCGAATCTCGATTTGAAGGGATTTTTAAAACTGATTATAAAACAGCACACGATGCAACTTTAAGATCCGGTCGCCCTTGGAAAATACCTGATATAGATGCAGAATAAAAATGGAGGAGATACACTATGGCAATCCATATAACAATGAATAAAGAATTTGAAGATGAAGAGATAGTTGTATATCAATATTATCCATCTGAATCACCAGAAAAAGTTGGGAAAATGTATTTTCATAAAAAAGAGGAAATGTTTTATGATTTAGAACCTGTTCCAGAAGAATCAATTGGAACAAGAAAGCATTATTTTAATTGTGCGATTTCTAGAATAGTAATATGCCTGAGAAATGGCGGAGAATTTTTGGAAGAAATGACATACGGGGTATAGCACAACAAACAAGGATATAAAAAAACCGGCTCAAATAAAGAGCCGGTTTTTTTGTTATTTCACATATACATAGGATACATTTACCTCCAAATTATATATTTACATTTTCTTCTTCTTTTCCCGTAATTTAAATGGGAAAGGGAGGATCTGAACATGCAAAAAAATGAGTTAGAACAGAAATTATTACAAGAAGGGATACCAGAGGATTTATATAGTTTAAAGGGTGAATTACTCTTCTTTCAAATAAAAGTGTTTTACCCACAAAATAAAAAAACCCTCAACACGTTATGTGTCAAGGGTTTGAGCCTCTTAGTATAGAGACATATATTGATCGCGTTCCCATTGGTGAACTTGCGTGCGGAAAATGTCCCACTCAATCTCTTTCGCTTCGATGAAGTGCTCAAGTAAATGATCTCCTAGTGCACTACATACTACTTCATTAGATTGTAATGTAACTAACGCTTGCGCTAATGTTGCTGGTAAGTCAACGATACCTGCTTCTTCGCGCTCTTCTTTTGTCATTACATAGATGTTACGGTCTACTGCAGCTGGTGGAGTTAATTTGTTTTTAATTCCGTCAAGACCTGCTGCTAATAATGTAGCCATTACTAAATATGGGTTTGCAGCTGGGTCAACACTACGTACTTCTACGCGTGTACTAATACCACGAGATGCAGGGATACGTACTAATGGGCTACGGTTTTGTGCAGACCATGCTACGTAACAAGGTGCTTCATATCCAGGTACTAAACGTTTGTACGAGTTTACAGTCGGGTTTGCTACCGCTGTAAATGCTGGTGCATGTTTTAAAATACCTGCGATGAAGTGACGAGCATCATCACTTAATTGTAAGTCACCGTTTTGATCGAAGAACACGTTCTCACCATTTTTAAATAATGATAAGTTACAGTGCATACCTGAACCGTTCACACCGTATAATGGTTTTGGCATGAATGTTGCGTGTAAACCATGTTTACGAGCAATTGTTTTTACAACAAGTTTGAATGTTTGAATATCATCACATGAGCGAATTGCATTTGCATATTTAAAGTCAATTTCGTGTTGACCTGGAGCAACCTCATGGTGAGAAGCTTCAATTTCAAAGCCCATTTCTTCAAGTTCAAGAACGATATCACGACGACAGTTTTCCCCTAGATCCATCGGCGCAAGGTCGAAGTATCCACCGTTATCGTTTAATTCTAATGTTGGATTTCCTTTTTCATCAACTTTGAATAGGAAGAATTCTGGCTCTGGTCCAAGATTGAAATCTGTGAATCCTAAAGATTCCATTTCTTTTAATACACGTTTTAAATTGTTACGTGGATCTCCTTCAAATGGAGCACCAGCTGCAGTGTAAATATCACAGATTAATCGAGCTACTTTACCTTTTTCAGCTGTCCAAGGGAAAATTACCCAAGTATCTAAATCAGGATATAAATACATATCAGATTCTTCAATACGTACGAAACCTTCAATAGAAGATCCATCAAACATCATTTTGTTATCAAGAGCTTTTGTTAATTGGCTCACTGGAATCTCTACGTTTTTAATTACTCCTAAAAGGTCTGTAAATTGTAAACGGATATACTTTACATTCTCTTCTTTCGCCAAACGGAAAATATCTTCTCTTGTGTACCTAGCCATTATAAATTCCTCCTTAGTCCCTCTAAACACCTTCAGAATCAGTTTTCTTTAGTGAAAAAACCTTGAAATATCACCTTGTCGCAATGAAGTTCGATTAAATCTACCTGTATGTTGTAGTTCATCTCGAAGTATTTTGCGAAGCTCAGTTTTTGAAATTTCTTTCGTTTCTTCTTTTACTTTCACTGCTTCTGTTTGATTTTCTTTCATTAGTAACACTTGCTTAATACCAGCCATATTCAAGCCTTGATCTAATAAATCTTTAATCTCTAACAACTTATCTACATCGTTAAATGAAAATAATCTACGATTCCCCTTTGTACGGGTTGGAGAAACAAGATTATGCTCTTCATAGTAGCGAATTTGACGTGCAGATAATTGTGTTAAATCCATAACAATACCAATAGGAAACAGCGGGGCAGAACGTCTATCTTCTTTCATCGTTTCAGTTCCTCCTTCGCCTTAACTGTTTCTCATTTTATATCATGTTATGTTTAGTGTCAATAGATGTTAACTTTTCTAACATGATTTTTTTAAAAATTTTTCATTCTTTTTTCTAATGGCATAAATCAATACTTTCATACGCAAAAAAGCTGTCAAAATCGACAGCTTCCCTTTAAGAAATTGTTAACAAATTCTTTTCAATCAATTCATCAATTGCAGAACAAATCGCAATTTTAACATGCGAATACGTTAATCCACCTTGTACATACGCAACATAAGGTGGTCGAATCGGGCCATCAGCAGACAATTCAATACTTGCACCTTGAATAAACGTTCCCGCAGCCATGATTACATCATCTTCATACCCCGGCATATAGTTTGCATACGGAGTGAAATGAGAATTAATCGGTGATGCATATTGAATAGCTTGGCAGAAGGCAATCATACGTTCTTTATCATCAAATTGAACAGATTGAATTAAGTCTGTTCTTGGCGCATTCCACGCCGGTGACGTGTTCATTCCTAATTTCTCTAAAAATGCCGCTGTAAAAATCGCACCTTTTAGCGCTTGCCCCGCAACATGCGGTGCTAAGAAGAATCCTTGATACATTTCTTGTAGACTATATAAAGATGCCCCTGCTTCCGCACCAATCCCTGGAGATGTTAGACGATATGCACACGCTTCAACATACTGTTCTTTACCTACAATATAACCACCAGTTTTAACAATTCCCCCGCCCGGGTTTTTAATAAGAGAACCCGCCATTAAGTCTGCACCAACATGACACGGTTCTTGTTCTTCAATAAACTCGCCATAGCAGTTATCTACAAATACAACAACATCGGGCTTAATTTCTTTAACAAACGCGATCATTTCTTTAATTTGCGAGACGGTAAACGACGGACGAGTAGCATACCCTTTCGAGCGTTGAATACCAATCATCTTCGTGTTACTATGAATCGCAGCTGCCACAGCCTCAAAATCCACAGACCCTTCTTCAGTTAGAGGTACTGCGTTATAACCAATATTATATTCTTTAAATGACCCTACACCTTTTCCGCGCACACCAACAATTTCTTCTAACGTATCATATGGTTTCCCCGTAATGTACAACAGTTCATCACCAGGACGCAAAATACCAAATAAGGCCGTAGAAATAGCATGAGTACCCGAAATAATTTGAGGACGCACAAGACCAGCTTCCGCTCCAAACACATCCGCATACACTTTTTCTAACGTGTCACGACCAATATCATCATAACCATAACCTGTCGTCGGAATAAAATGTGAATCACTAATTTTATGTTTACGAAAACTTTCTAATACACGAAATTGATTACTTTCGATTACTTCATCCGCACGTTTATGTACTTCTGTAATTTGACTTTCTACTTCCTTTACGATTGGAGCAATTTTTTCTCCGTTTTTCAAACGATCAAACATTTTTATTTTCTCCTTCTTCCACTAAAAATCTCTTTAATTGCCCATTAAGCGATGAATGAGCAAATATATATCCTGTACAATCATACACAAATTTATCTTCTAGAAACTCCATTTTGGTTAATAGTGTTTCTGTCTTTAAAAGCGTTAATAACCTGCCTTCATTCGGAGGAATTTCCACTTGATAATCATCCATTTCTTCCTTCATCTTCATTTCTAACGCTTCTTTTATACGCAGTAAATCACGTTCTTCAAAAGCACTAGTCATTAAGAAATCACTCTTGGGAAACGGAATGAAATTTTGATGTAACTTATCTTTTTTATTATATAACGTAATAATAGGAATATGATTAATTTCAAGGTCTGACAATAATCCCTTTACCGTTTGCTCATGCCCTACATAATTAGGATCAGCCGAATCAACAACGTGTAAAATAACATCCGCTTCACCAGCTTCTTCTAATGTCGAACGAAAAGCAGCGATTAATGACGTAGGTAAATCTTGTATAAAACCAACCGTATCAGTCAAAAGCACGGTATAACCAGAAGGTAACGGCATCTTCCTTGTTGTCGGATCTAACGTCGCAAACAATAAGTTTTCTTCAAACGTATCAGCTTCCGTTAATCTATTAAACAATGTAGATTTCCCTGCATTTGTATACCCAATTAACGAAACTTGAAATACTTTATTATCTTTTCTTCTCTCACGGTATCTTTTTCGATGTTCCACAACAACCGCCAGTTGTTTCTTTATTTCATCAATACGCGATCGAATATGACGACGATCCGTTTCAAGTTTTGTCTCTCCCGGTCCTCTTGTACCAATTCCACCACCAAGACGTGATAAAGACAAACCTTGCCCCATAAGGCGTGGCATCGTGTATTGCAACTGAGCTAATTCTACCTGAAGCTTACCTTCTCTCGATTTCGCACGTTGCGCAAAAATATCTAATATTAATTGCGTTCGGTCAATTACTCTTGCATCTAATACTGAAGATAGATTCCGAATTTGACTTGGTGTTAACTCGTTATTAAATATAATAACAGCTGGTTCTAATTCTTCATTTAAAGCTACAAGCTCTTCTAATTTACCTTTCCCTATATAAGTCGCCGGATGGAATTTCGGACGTTTTTGCGTCGTTGATACTAACACTTCCGCTCGAGCAGTCTTCGCTAGTGATGCAAGTTCTTTCATGGAATGCATAAATTTTTCATCATCATCTTGCGACAATTGACAGCCAACTAATATGACTTTTTCTTTTTCTTCCATCAAATATGTTCACTCATCCTTTTCGAAATTTAAACCTTCTAATATAATAGCAGAGGAAGCACATTTCATCTAGTTAGCGGGGGAGAAAATTCATGGCATGGGAGATTTTTAGCATCATAGGCACAATCGCTTTCGCACTAAGCGGAGCCATTGTTGCAATGGAAGAAGATTATGATATTTTCGGGGTGTATATTTTAGGAATGGCAACCGCATTTGGGGGAGGTGCCCTTCGTAATTTACTAATCGGTTATCCGATTGTCGCTTTTTGGCAGCAAGACATGTTATTCCAAATCGCACTATTATCAATGACGATTATTTTTCTTTTTCCAAATAAATTAATTAGACATTGGAAAAAGTGGGAAAACATCACGGACGCCATCGGCTTATCAGCATTCGCTGTACAAGGAGCACTCTATGCTCAAAAGCTAGATTTACCAATTAGCGCTACAATCGTCGCTGCAGTTTTAACAGGCATCGGTGGTGGTATTATTCGTGACCTTTTAGCTCGTAGAAGACCTCTGGTCCTTCGAGCTGAAGTATATGCATTTTGGACGATTTTAGCAGGTTTCTTAATTGGCGCTAAAATTATCGTTAGCGATTGGGCTCTATACACCTTATTCATTTTAATTGTTTGCTTCCGCATGATTTCTATTCATTACAAATGGCATTTACCACATAGACGTATCGATACAAATGAACGTTCAATGCATAAGTAGTGCTCTAACCTCTTTACATATCGTAAAGAGGTTTTTCTTTTCTAACGAGTTTTTCTTTACATAATGTTTATACTAATTTTTAAAGTGAGGTGAATACAAATGACAAACCACGTTAATAAAGGTGCTCAAAAAAGCTCAGTAGACCAAATTGAACACGATCCTAATTCAGCACACGAAAAAAGCGCTAAAATGGAGCGCTCCCATAAATCTTACCAAGAAAAAGCGAAAAAAGAGTAAACGTACTTATATACCAAAAACAGACGCACAGTTTACGTACTGTGCGTCTCCTCTTCAAGCATCAAATCCATACTTGATATCCCAATTAAATCATATTTATCGTACGTATCCTCTTGTAACAATCGCATAGCTTGTGTACGAATTGATTTTTCAACAATATTCCGTACGTATCGTCCATTACTAAACGATGTAATTTGTGACGAATACTTTACCGCGTGTAAATGATCTCTAAATTTCCACTCCGCTTCTTTCGACAACTGATATTCACGCTCTTCATACATTCTCTTTCCAATTTCTAACAGTTGATTCACTGAATAATCCGCAAATTCAATAATAAAAGGAAAACGAGATTGTAATCCTGGATTTAATGAAAGAAAATGATTCATCTCTCTTGAATATCCAGCTAAAATTAATACAAAACCGTGCTGCTTATCTTCCATATGCTTCACAAGTGTATCAATAGCTTCCTTCCCAAAATCCTTCTCTCCACCCCGCGCTAATGAATACGCCTCATCAATAAATAAAATCCCTCCCATAGCCTTCTTTATTAAATCCCTTGTCTTTTGTGCTGTATGACCGATATACTCACCTACAAGATCAGCACGTTCAGCTTCAACTAAATGCCCTTTCGATAAAATATTCATCTCAAACAATAATTTCCCTATCATTCTAGCAACGGTTGTCTTCCCAGTACCGGGATTCCCCTTAAATAACATGTGAAGCACTTGCTTCTCAGACTTCAACCCCATCTCTTGCCTTTTTTTATTCACATAAATCCAAGCATAAATTTCTTTTATTATCTTTTTTATATCATCCATCCCAATAAGTTTTCCCATTTCTTCTTCAATTCTTTGCAACATCTCATGTTTAGTAGTGGTTTCACTTGAAATCACCGCTTTATTTTCTGATGCCGGTAACGAAATTTTCTTTCGATGATTTAATACAATATTAATTTGATTATTATTTTTCTTACGCATCGATTGTTCCATACAATCACCTCATTTTATCCACTCACCAAATATTATTATTCCAGTCCCTCTTTCAAATGCCTATTTTCAGAAAAGTTTGCTATAATATAAGAAATAATTAAGGTGGTGGGACTATGGAAACAACGGAATTCCATGATACAATACAAGCCTTTTCTATTTTTTTATTGAATAAAGGCCGAAAGTCTTCAACCATTAAACGTTATGTTTACGACATTGAAGATTTCGGACATTGGTTAGAAAAAAACAAAAAGCTCCCTTCCAGTAATATATGGGCAACACTTTGTACAAAAGACTACGAAGATTATTTTTCAGACTTAAAAACGAATCGAAACTACTCTGAGAAAACAATGCATCGTGTATTTATTGTATTAAATAGAATGCATCATTTTCTTAACATTCCCAATCCATTAAAGAATATGGAAATTTCTATTCAACCAGATCGCACACTACGTAACGAAGATTTTATTTCATCTGATGAAGAAAAAAAATTAAAACACATAGTCACTTCATTAGAAGGGCTTTCAGAAAAACAACGTCCTGTGCGTCCTTTATTAATGGATCGTAATATCACTATTTTAAACCTATTAATTGACTACGGTTTATCCTTACAAGAACTTACAGCATTAACTATGCATCACGTTCACTTTGAAACTAATACATTATCTGTCCCAGCAACCGCAGGAGTAGAAAGAACAATTACATTAACAAAAGAAGACAAAAAACAATTATACACATACTACAAAAGCATCCCTGAACCCGTTCGTCCAAAATACCATAGTAATGACCCACTGTTTGTCGCATTCGATTTTAATCGCGGAACATACAGATGGGTATACGAAAATGATGCGCCGAAAGGATTAACAGAAATCGCTATCCAAAAAATGATTCGCCTTGAAGTAGCTAGAGCTAATTTACGAAAAGGAATCTCAGGACAACACTTTCGTAACACCTATATTTTAAACTTAATAAAAAAAGAAACTCCGGAGTCAGAAATTATAAAGCTAGTTGGATTCAAATCAAAAATTTCGCTAAAACGATATTATCAATACGCAGAAAATAGAAAAAACGCCTTGAATTAAGGCGTTTTTTCTATTTTTTCTTTAAACAAACAATTTTATTATGACCATTTAACTATTTTTTGCATCTACTATGATGAGTTTCGTTCACATTCTCATTAGAAAGGAGAGATTTAATGTCTCGTTATAACGACAATGAAAATAAATACTCCAAACCATGCTTTCCAAGTAGCGCCGGACGAATCCCAAATACCCCATCAATCCCAATTTCCAAAGCACAAATTAGAACATTTCGAGCAATCATTAACGATTTAATAAAAATAATTCCAAAACTTTTCGCTAATCCTTCTCCCAAAAACATCGAAGATCTAATTGATACATTAAACCTACTAAGCAAATTCATCTGTTCGCTAGACGCTACTTCCTCCCTGAAAGCACAAGGATTAGCTATTATTAAAAACTTAATAACTATATTAAGAAATCCAACCTTCTTACCGGATGCTGTATTTATTGAACTCCAAATTTTAATTAATTACTTACTTTACATTACAAAGCTATTCCGAATTGATCATTGTACACTCCAAGGACTCCTTAAATTAATTGCAGAGCTACAAACTACTCTAGTTAATTCAGCTTCATTCGGCAGAGGACCTACTGGACCTACCGGACCTCAAGGCAACACAGGCGCTACTGGGGCCACTGGGCCTCAAGGTGTTCAAGGCAACACAGGCGCTACTGGGGCCACTGGGCCTCAAGGCGTCAAAGGTAACACGGGTGCCACTGGACCTCAGGGCGTTCAAGGTAACACAGGCGCTACTGGTGCTACTGGCCCTCAGGGTGTTCAAGGCAACACAGGCGCTACTGGGGCCACTGGTGCTACTGGCCCTCAAGGCGTCAAAGGTAACACGGGCGCTACTGGGGC
>NZ_NULR01000017.1 GCF_002577405.1 Bacillus cereus
GTTTTCAAAGAACTTGTTTGTCGCTCAGAAGCGACTTTATTAATATAACATTTCGTTATATTTTCGTCAACAACTTTTTTCAATAAGTTGTTTTTCGTTTGTTTCTTTTGTTACCTTCCGTGGCAACGAATATAAATATACCAGTTTGATTATTAAAATGCAATAGTTTTTCTAATAAAATTTTTAACTTAGTAAAAAAGTATAAAAACAGCACATTTCTTCTATATAAATATAATTTCCACACCTATCATCCACTCTCTTCAAGTTCCTCATAGTAAAATAAAAAAAGCTTTGGAGAAATCTCCAAAGCTTAGTCTTGTTTATGACGCATAGCAGGGAATAATAGTACGTCACGAATAGATGGTGCATTTGTTAATAACATAACAAGACGATCAATACCAATTCCTAATCCGCCCGTAGGTGGCATACCGTACTCAAGAGCTTCGATATAATCATCATCCATCATATGAGCTTCATCATTACCTTGCTCGCGTTCTTTTAATTGAGCTTCAAAACGTTCCTTTTGATCAATTGGATCATTTAACTCAGTGAATGCATTTGCATGTTCACGTGCAACGATAAATAACTCGAAACGATCTGTGAATCGCGGATCTTTGTCATTCTTTTTCGCAAGTGGCGAAATTTCTACTGGATGACCATAAATAAATGTTGGTTGAATTAATTTATCTTCTACCTTTTGTTCGAAGAACTCATTAATAATATGACCAACTTCCATTGTATCCTTAATTTCTACATTATGTTCTTTTGCAAGTTCACGCGCTTCTTCTACACTCATTGGATTCCAGAAATCTGCTCCAGAGTATTGCTTAATCGCATCTACCATATGAAGACGTGTCCATTCTGGTTCTAGATTAATTTCATAATCACCATATTGGATTGTTGTTGTACCCAATACTTTTTTGGCGATATGAGCAACCATATCTTCTGTTAGTTTCATAATATCATTATAATCAGCGTACGCTTCATATAATTCAATCATCGTAAACTCAGGATTATGACGAGTTGATACACCCTCATTACGGAATACTCGGCCTATTTCATAAACTTTTTCTAATCCACCCACAATAAGGCGTTTTAAATGAAGTTCAATTGCAATACGCATATATAATTCCATATCTAACGCATTATGATGTGTAGTGAAAGGACGAGCAGACGCTCCACCTGCAATTGCATGCATCATAGGCGTTTCTACTTCAAGATAACCATTGTCATCTAAATATCTTCTCATCTCACGAATAATTTTACTACGAGTAACGAACGTTTCACGGCTTTCCATACTTGTAATTAAGTCTAAGTAACGTTGACGGTAGCGTTGTTCAACATCTTTTAATCCATGGTATTTATCCGGTAATGGACGAAGAGATTTCGTTAATAGTGTAAATCCTGTTGCTTTTACTGAAAGTTCTCCAACATTCGTTTTGAACACTTTACCTTCAATACCTACTAAGTCACCTAAATCTGCTGTTTTAAACAATTCGTACTCTTCATCTCCAACAGCATCTTTACGAACATAAATTTGAACTTGCCCATGCAAATCTTGAATGTGTGCAAATCCCGCTTTTCCTTTACCGCGTTTTGTCATAATACGACCAGCGGTAGAAACAGAGATTTCTTTCTCTTCTAATTCCTCTTTAGAGAACTCTCCATATAAGCTTAATAAGTCATTTGTTGAATTTGTGCGTTCAAATCGTTTACCGAACGGATCGATTCCCTGTTCACGTAAGTTATGTAGCTTTTCACGACGAACAAGCAATTGGTCGTTTAATTCTTCGTGGTTCATGTTATCCATGATATTGATATCACTCCAGCTCTATTAATTTTTACAATATATACAGTATAGCATTTTCTACTCAACTAGAAAAACTGCCAGCATCTAACTGGCAGTTCTTCTTTCTTTCACGTAATTATAGGAAGTGTATAGAAGAATGTCAATCTCCTATGTCACCTCATTAACCAACGTAAATTGTTTGTTGTTTCGCTTCTACTTCTTCTACAAATGCACCTAATACATTCGCAAGATCTTCACGTGTGTTACAAGTATTGATACCATTACGTACACTCGCGTTACCACGAACACCTTTTAAATACCAAGCCGCATGCTTCCTCATCTCTCTTACAGCGACATTTTCATTCTTTAAATCGATAAGACGATCTAGATGCAACATACATACATCAATCTTCTCGCGCACTGTCGGTTCCGGCATTAATTCACCTGTCTCCAAATACTTCACTGTACGATAAATCATCCACGGATCACCAAGGGCAGCACGACCAATCATAACGCCATCTACACCAATTTCATCAAGCATACGCTTTGCATCTTGTGGTGTTTCGACATCACCATTTCCAATAACCGGAATATTTACAGCTTGCTTTACTTGTTTAATAATATCCCAATCTGCTTTACCTTCATACATTTGCACACGTGTACGCCCATGAACTGCTACCGCCTGTCCACCAGCACGCTCAACAGCTTTTGCATTCTCAATTGCGAAAATATGTTCTTCATCCCAACCGATACGCATTTTAACTGTAACTGGCTTTTCAACAGCGTCTACAACCGCTGCTACCATTTCATATATTTTATTTGGATCTAAAAGCCACTTCGCTCCCGCATCACACTTAGTGATTTTCGGTACTGGGCAACCCATATTAATATCAATAATGTCTGCCGTCGTATATTTATCTACGTATTTCGCAGCATCTACAAGAGTTTCTTTCTCTCCACCAAAAATTTGTAAACTTAATGGCTTTTCTCTCTCATCAATATATAACATATCTAATGTTCTTTTGTTATTAAGTAATATCGCCTTATCACTTACCATTTCAGCACAAACTAAACCTGCACCAAATTCTTTTACCGTCAAACGGAATGCAGAGTTACACACTCCCGCCATCGGTGCTAATACAACCGGATTTTTCATCTCAATATTTGCAATCTTTAACAACCGACTTACTCCTTCCTTTACGGTCACTTCGGCATTAATTCATCTACTGAAACCTTTAATGCTTTCGCAACTTCTACTACAAAGTCTTGAGAAGGCGATCGATTTCCCCTCTCGACCTCTCCTAAAACAGATACAGATACCCCTAATTCTTTAGCAAAACCTTCTTGCGTATAACCTTTTAGCTTTCGAAAAGCACGAATGCGTCTTCCCCATTTTTCTGCTTCCATACCGTTACTCCCTCTCGCCTTTTCATTTCTTCTACTTGTGAACGTGAAATGTCTTGTTTGATATCTTGATTAATCTCTAACAACGGAACGATAACGAAAGCTCTTTCGAACATCCGCGGATGCGGAACAATAAGATTCTCCGCTTCAATATTTTCTTGATTATATAGTAAAATGTCAAGGTCGATGGTCCTCGGACCCCACCTGATTTCCCTTTTTCTTCCTAAATCATTCTCTACCTTTTGTGTTACTTTCAATAATTCTTGCGGTGATAAATTGGTAGAAATTTTTATAACCAAATTTAAAAAGCAATTTTGGTCAGTATATCCAACCGGATCAGTTTCATATACCGACGAAACATCATCAACTTGGATATACGGGTTTTTATTTAAAAACTGAATCGCTTCAGTTAAATACGTATAACGCTCTCCAATATTCGAACCTAACGCAATGTACGCTATATTATTCATGGTCGTTCTCTCGTAATTTCTACTGCTACAGCACGATAATGCCCCGGTATTGGCGGATCTGGTTTAATTACCTTAATCGTACACCGTGAAATACTCTCATATTGTTTCAATATATCTGTAGCGATATTTTCAGCGATACTCTCTACAAGCTTATATGTTCTATCTTCAACAACTTTTCTACATAGTTCGAAAAGCTCCCCGTAATTGACAGAATGCTCCAAGTCATCACTTTCTCCTGCACGTTTCAAATCCAATTCCACCGTTAAGTCCACTTTAAATCTCTGACCTAACTTATTTTCTTCTGGGAATACACCATGATAACCGTAAAACTCCATATCATGGACATAAATTTTATCCAATTACTTTACCCCCTTACCAATCATCGCGTCCATCATCTTAGCCATACGCGCCATTTCTTTCACATCATGAACACGAACAAACTCACAGCCTTTTTCAATACCAAGACAAACGGTAGCACCCGTTCCTTCAAGACGCTCCTCCACCGGTAAATCTAATACATGCCCAATAAAGGACTTTCTTGAAGTACCTAATAGAACTGGGTAACCCAATACATTTAACTGCTCTAAATTACGCATCACTTCTAAATTTTGCTCAGGTGTTTTCGCAAAACCAATGCCTGGGTCTAAAATAATGTTTTCATCTCGTACACCAGCATCTTTAGCAATTTTTATACTTTCATACAAATCAGCAATCATGTCAGCCATTAAATTACGATAATTCATATTACCGCGATTATGCATTAAGATGATTGGTACATCATAATGAGCTGCAACTTCAGCAATCTTCGGTTCCGCCTTCGCCCCCCAAATATCATTAATAATGTGAGCACCCGCTTCAATCGCTTGTTTCGCAACTTCAGCTTTATACGTATCAATAGAAATAGGCAATTTCACTTCTTTTGAAACCGCCTGAATCATCGGAACAACTCGTTTGATTTCTTCTTCTACTGAAACTTTAGCGAAACCCGGGCGAGTAGATTCGCCGCCGATATCAATAATATGAGCACCTTCATTTTTCATTTCTTTCGCATGGCGCACCGCAGCATCTACTTCGTTGTAACTCCCACCATCAGAAAACGAATCTGGTGTTACATTTAAAATCCCCATAATCAATGTCTTTTCATTTAAATTCAATGTATATTCGCCGCAGCGCAAATCATAATCCCACTTCAAACTACACATCTCCTCTTCGCAATTCATTTCTGCTCCACAATTGCTCTCTCTGCATTTCATAAAGAACCATAAATCTTTTTGTAACCATTCCCGCTTTACCCGGGAAATCTTCTCCCTCTATACAATAAAGAGGGACAATCTCTTGAATAGAGTTCGTTACGAACACTTCATCCGCTGAAAGCAACTCATCTTTTGTAAAGAAACCTTCCTTTACTTCTATACCCAGCTCTTCAGCAACCTTTATAATAAACGCACGAGTGATCCCGTTTAAAATCCCTGTTTCTAATGAAGGAGTATACAAAGTATCTCCCTTAACAAAAAAGAGATTCGAAACAATACCCTCTGCAACATAACCTGCTTTAGTAAGGAAAATACCTTCCTTATTCACACCATTTCCAATTTCGCGTTTCCCTAAAATGTTATTTAAATAATGATGGGACTTCAAGCGAAATGCACCCTCTGGTGTATTTCGCACTTGTTTTAAAATAACCCCTTCTTTTTCCACTATATCCCCCGGGGCTGCCAAAGGTTTTATAAAAACAATAACCGACGGCTCTTCATACATTTCTGTTTGCAATCCTATTTCGTCTACACCCGCCGATACATTAAAGCGTACATATGCATGCTCCAATTCATTCTTCACGAGCAAATTTTTCAAAATAAGCATTACATCATCTTTCGTCATGGTCCATTTAATTTGCAATGTATCCAACGCATCTATTAAACGAGCATAATGATCATCCAACAGGAAGGGATGACCATTATAAATACGAAACGTCTCAAAAACTCCAAGCCCATATAAATAACCATGGTCATAAGGAGAAATTTTCGCTTCACTCGCTTCTACGTACTCACCATTTACGTAGATTAACATGATGTCACGCTTGGACTATATTTACGAATGAAATTCTGTAGTAACTCTTTCCCATGAGAAGTCATAATAGATTCCGGATGGAACTGTACACCTTCAATTGGTAATGTTTTATGACGAAGCGCCATAACCTCCCCTTCCTCTGTCCAAGATGTTACCTCTAAGCAATCTGGTAACGTCTCTTTCTTAACAATAAGGGAATGATAACGCGTTGCAGTAAATGGATTAGGAATGTCCGCGAAAATCGTCTTTCCGTCATGATGCATAAGCGAAGTTTTCCCATGCATTAATCGCTCTGCTCGAACAACTTCTCCACCAAACACTTGTGCAATGGATTGATGCCCAAGGCAAACTCCAAAAATCGGAATCTTTCCTGCAAAGTATTGAATAACCTCCATACTAATACCCGCTTCATTTGGACTACACGGACCTGGTGAAATCATTAAAAAGTCCGGTTTCATCTTCTCAATATCTGAAATAGTCACTTCATCATTACGCTTAACAACAAGCTCTTGTCCAAGTTCCCCAAGAAACTGCACTAAATTAAATGTAAAAGAATCATAATTATCAATCATTAATATCATTTCTCTCACCTAACCGTTTCTTCGCTACTTTCTTTTGCACGCCATAAAGCAATCGCTTTTTTTAACGACTCTTTATATTCATTCTTCGGATTTGAATCAATTACAATTCCCGCTCCTGCCTGTACATGCGCTTGTCCATCTTTCGCAAGAAGCGTCCTAATGACGATATTCAATTCCGTATCTCCAGAATAACCGATCCAACCAATTGAACCTGTATAAATCCCTCGACGGACAGGTTCTAATTCTTCAATAATTTCCATCGTACGTATTTTCGGGGCACCAGTAATTGTTCCACCAGGAAATACAGCCTTCACTAAATCGAAAGCATCTTTATCTCCTTCCACCTCACCACGTACATTAGAAACAATATGCATAACATGTGAGTATTTTTCAATCACCATAAACTCATCTACTTCTACAGTGCCATATTTACAAACGCGCCCTAAATCATTTCGTTCTAAATCTACAAGCATTACATGCTCTGCTCTTTCTTTTTCATTTTCAATTAATTCTCTTGCCAATTCTTCATCCTCTTGCTCATTCGCTCCTCGGGATCTTGTACCAGCAATCGGCCTTGTACTTACTTCTTTCCCTTGTTTCTTAATTAGTAATTCTGGCGATCCACTAACAATTTGAAAATCACCTAGCTCCAAGTAACCCATATATGGAGATGGATTAATTTCACGAAGACTCGTATAAATTTCTAGCGGATGTGTTTGTAACGTTCTTTCTTGTCTTGTTGACAAGTTAACTTGAAATACATCACCATTTCCAATATATTCTTGAATACGTTCAACAGCTTTCATAAAACCTTCTTCCGTAAACGCAACTACCTCATCGTTGTTTTCCGGACGCTCAAACGGTATAGTCACTTCAGGCATTTCTTTCACCCAAAGATCTTTCCATTTATTCAATCGCTCTTCTGCCTCTTCATGTTCGTCTACATAATGCGTAATAATCCATAACACTTGTTCTTTTTGATCGTACAAAAACACGTCATCAAATAATAAAAAGAATATATCAGGTATATTCAAATCATCCTCTGCAAGAGAAGGAAGTTTTTCGATATAACGGATACAATCATAACTAAAGTAGCCAATTGCACCACCTTGAAAAGGCGGGTACTCTGGATTATAGTCTGTTTTCCATTTCTCCATATATTCTTGCATTAAATCTAATGGGTTTCCTCGTTTTATTGTTTCCTTACCGCTTTCACTTATATGTAACGTCTCACCCTTCCCTTGGATTACCGCTACTGGATCCAGCCCCACAATGTTATAACGACCACCGCGGCCACTTTCTAATAAAATATGTTGCGGCTTATCCTGAGAAAGAAATTTATACTGCTTAAAAAAATCTAACTGATATGGAATAGAAAGCGCTAAAGATTTTCTTCGTTGCATATCAACACCCCGTCTTCTTTTATCCCACCCTCTTAGATGAACCACCTCAAACTACATAAGTTATTTATATAGAGAATGATTATACTCGAAGGCTCGTGAAAATAAATTAATTATACTACCTCTTATTTTACATGAAGTTTTCTAGTCATTCACTCTTTTCCTATTTCCAATCCAAAAAGAAAAAGCATCCTTTTTCAAGGATGCTTTTTCAATCATATTTAATTATGATTCAAATTGATAAAGCGGTGTACTTAAATAACGTTCACCGTTACTTGGGATAATAACAAGTACCTTTTTCCCTTTACCTAACTTTTTCGCAACTTCTGTCGCTGCATAAACAACTGCCCCTGAAGAAATACCAACTAAAATACCTTCCTCTTTAGCCACTCTTCTCGCATATTCGAACGCTTGCTCTGCCTTTACTTGAATGATTTCATCATATATCTCTACATCCAATGTCTCCGGAACAAATCCCGCTCCAATTCCTTGGATTTTATGTGGACCCGGTTTTCCACCAGATAACACTGGCGAATCCGCAGGTTCTACTGCATAAATTTTAATATCTTTATACGCTTCCTTCAGCACTTCACCAGCACCGGTAATTGTCCCACCTGTACCAATACCCGCAATAAACGCATCTAGTTGATCACCCATTTGTTCAACAATTTCTGGACCTGTTGTTAAACGATGAATTTCTGGATTCGATTGATTTTTGAACTGTTGCGGTATAAAGTAGCCATGCTCTTTCGCTAATTCAGTCGCTTGACGAATTGCTCCGCCCATTCCTTCAGGCCCTGGAGTCAATACTAATTCAGCACCGTAAGCGCGTAATAAATTACGACGCTCAACACTCATTGTTTCTGGCATTACTAAAATTGCCTTATATCCTTTAGCAGCCGCTACCATCGCTAAACCAATTCCTGTGTTACCACTTGTTGGCTCAATGATTGTATCGCCTTCTTTTAATAATCCTTTTTTTTCAGCATCTTCAATCATAGCTAATGCAATACGATCTTTAACACTGCTTCCCGGATTCATAAATTCTAATTTTAAGTATATATCTGCGCTGTCTGATTCTACGATGCGGTTCAACTTAACGATCGGCGTTTTCCCGATTAATTCTGAAACTGATTGTGCCACTCGCATTCCTGTCACTCCTAACACCGAGTATTTTTATTGGTTTTATATATATTTAGATTTTGTCAGAAAATTCCCTGTTTGTCAATCTGTTTAGAGGATCGTTTTCCTTAATCCCTTTATTATAAATTCTCAATTAAATTTGTAATATCTTCTTTAGAGAACTTATGTCGTTCATTACAGAAATGGCAATGAACTTCTGTCTCTTCTTCTTCTTCACGAATTTGCTCTAACTCTGTTTTACCTAAACTAATTAACACGCTCTCAATACGTTCGCGTGAGCACGTGCAATTAAATTGAACATCCATCGTTTCTAATACTTTTACTTTATCTTCCCCAAGGACTGCATATAGTACCTCTTCTGGAGAAAGCCCCTGTTCGATCAATGTTGATACAGGCGGAATTTTTTGCAAACGATCTTCAATGAATGAGATTGTTTCCTCCTGTGCGCCTGGCATAATTTGAAGAATAAATCCACCCGCTGCTAATATGCTGTCATCTCCATTTACAAGAACACCAACACCTACAGAAGAAGGTGTCTGCTCAGAAACTGCGAAATAATACGTGAAGTCTTCTCCTAATTCTCCCGAAACGATTGGAGATTGGCCGACAAACGGCTCACGCATACCAATATCTTTAATTACTGTTACAAATCCTTCTGTACCTACCGCTTGATATACACGTAATTTCCCTTGTTCTGTTCCTTCAAAATCAACATGCGGATTCGTTACATAACCACGTACATCTCCATTTGCATGAGCATCTACTAAGATTGGGCCAATCGGACCGTTACCTTCTACCTTAATTGTTAACTTTTGGTCACCTTTTAACATCGCCCCCATTATTGTTCCAGCAGTTAACGAGCGACCAAGTGCTGCTGAAGCTGTTCTCCATGTATCATGACGTTTTTGCGCCTCACTTACCGTGTTTGTTGTACGCACACTATACGCACGTACTTCTCCATCAAATGCTAACGCTTTTACTAAATAATCTTTCATACTTGTTTATTCACCTTTCTCATGCTGTAAATTTGCATTACGTTCATATAACATATACAAACCTTTTAACGTTAAGAATGGATCTACAATATCAATTACATTTGATTCTTCTGAAATTAATTTCGCTAGTCCACCTGTTGCAATAACTTTCGGTTCTTGTTTAGCTTCTTCTTTCATACGCTTAACAATACCTTCCACTTGTCCAACGTATCCATAAAGAATACCTGATTGCATCGCACTTACTGTATTCTTCCCAACAACACTACTTGGTTTTGTAATTTCAATACGAGGAAGTTTTGCCGCCCTACTATATAAAGCCTCTGCTGAAATCATAATTCCTGGCGTAATAACGCCACCCATATAATGCTTTTCTTCGTTAATATAACAATATGTAGTAGCCGTACCAAAATCAACAATAATAAGCGGACTTCCATACAAGTGAATTCCTGCTACCGCATTTACAATTCGGTCCGCGCCTACTTCACGTGGATTTTCATATTTAATATTCAAGCCAGTTTTTATTCCAGGCCCTACTACAAGCGGTTTAATTTTAAAATACTTTTCACACATACGCTCTAAAGCGAACATAATTGGCGGTACGACTGAAGACACAATAATACCTTTCACATCTTCAAACGAAAGACCCTCATGCTCAAGCAACTGCTTTACAAGCATCCCATACTCATCTTCTGTTTTATGACGATCTGTTTCCATGCGCCAATGCTGACGAAGTTTCCCCTCTTCAAACACACCTAATACCGCATTTGTGTTCCCTACATCCAATACAAAAATCATATTCTCACCACTTATCTTATTTAATCTATATCTGTGCAGTATGTATAAAACTTATAAAAACATCATATCACACATACTAATATAATCAGTTTTTCTATACTCATCATTGTACAAAAAGATTGCTCTCTATTTCAATTTTTAATAATAGTTTTATTTAAATTCTTTTGCCATTAAATTCATTAAACAAATAAAAAAGGAGTGACCATTGTCACTCCTTCATCTCTTATTTATCTTCTGCGTCTTCATCATCTTTCTTCTTGTTGATGTTTACTTTCACATCATCTGAAGATGTTGGACGCTCTGGCAATCTGCCGTAATCATATAAATGATTGATTTGCTCTGCATCTAATGTTTCTACTTCAAGTAACGTTTTCGCAATAATATCTAGCTTATCACGTTTTTCAGTAAGAATTTGTTTTGCACGAGCATAACAGTCTTTCATAATAGTTTGCATTTCCACATCAATTTCATGTGCAATTGCATCGCTATAGTTTTGCTCTGAGTGGAAGTCTCTTCCTAAGAACACTTGACCACCTTGTGAGCTACCGAATTGCATTGGTCCAAGCTTATCACTCATACCGAATTCCGTAACCATACGTCTAGCAATACCAGTCGCACGTTGGAAGTCGTTGTGAGCACCTGTACTTACTTCACCAAATACAATCTCTTCAGCTACTCGACCACCAAGTAAACCAGTGATTTTATCAAGTAACTCTGGTTTTGTCATGAAGTAACGATCTTCTTTCGGAAGCATTACCGCATATCCACCAGCTTGACCACGAGGGACAATGGTTACTTTATGAACGATATCTGCTTCATCAAGGACAACACCAATTACAGTATGGCCAGCTTCATGGAATGCAACGATATTACGTTCTTTTTCAGAGATAACACGACTTTTCTTAGCAGGACCTGCAATAACACGATCCGTTGCTTCATCGATGTCACTCATATCAATTTTCTTCTTATCTTGACGCGCAGCTACTAAAGCAGCTTCGTTTAATAAGTTTTCAAGATCGGCACCAGAGAATCCTGGTGTACGAGTTGCAATTGCTCTTAAGTTGACATTCTCATCAAGCGGTTTATTACGAGCGTGTACTTTCAGTACAGCTTCACGACCATTTACATCTGGACGATCTACTGTAATTTGACGGTCAAAACGACCTGGACGTAATAATGCTGGATCAAGAATATCAGGACGGTTTGTCGCAGCGATGATAATAATACCTTCGTTTGCACCGAATCCATCCATTTCAACAAGCAATTGGTTCAACGTTTGTTCACGCTCATCATGACCACCGCCAAGACCCGCGCCACGTTGACGTCCTACCGCATCAATTTCATCAATGAAAATGATACAAGGAGCATTTTTCTTTGCATTTTCAAATAAGTCACGTACACGGGATGCACCGACACCGACAAACATCTCTACGAAGTCAGAACCACTAATAGAGAAGAACGGAACGCCTGCTTCACCTGCAACAGCACGTGCTAATAAAGTTTTACCTGTACCTGGAGGTCCCACTAATAGAACACCCTTCGGAATACGGGCACCAACTTCAGCGAACTTACGAGGGTCTTTCAAGAATTCAACTACCTCAACAAGTTCTTGTTTCTCTTCATCCGCTCCTGCAACATCTCTGAAACGAATTTTTTTCTTTTCATCATTGTATAGCTTCGCCTTACTTTTCCCGAAGTTCATAACACGGCTACCGCCACCCTGAGCTTGGTTTAATAAGAAGAAGAATAAAATGAAGATAATGACAAACGGAATGATAGAAGTAAAGAATGTTACCCAAGCACTTGTTTCTTCTGCTGGTTGATACTTAACTTCAGCACCTTGCGCTTTATCATTAATTTTCTTTTGTAATTCCTCAGTATTTGGTGCGTAAGTAACAAATTGTTCTCCCTGGCTAGAGTTATTAAATTGTCCTTTTACTTCAAACACACCATTTTTCGGTTGAAGTTGCACATTGCGCACTTCACCCTTTTCTAGTTTAGTAATGAATTTATCGTAGCTAACTGGTGTCGTTTTTTGCGTCGAACCATTAAAATAGCTCACGATTCCAATTACTACTAGGAATATCAGTAAATAAAAGATGGTATTACGGAAGATACGATTCATTCCTAACCTCCTCTCACGGCATAAACACTATAGTAAATCGTAACATAGAAAAACTTTCCTATACAATTGTAACGCCTGTATTTAATTAATTTGAGTAAACACTTGGTTTTAATACTCCCACATAAGGAAGATTACGGTACTGTTCTTTATAATCTAATCCATATCCTACAACGAATTCATGCGGAACAGTAAACCCAACATAATCTGCTTTCAGATCAACCTTACGACCTGTTGGCTTATCTAATAACGTAACAATTTTTACAGATTTTGCTTTACGATATTTGAATAGATCTACTAAGTAGCTTAGTGTAAGACCGCTATCAATAATATCTTCAACGATTAAAATATCGCGACCTTCTACAGAAGTATCAAGGTCTTTTAAAATTTTCACTTCACCTGTTGAAACTGTAGAGTGGCCGTAGCTAGATACAGCCATAAAATCCATTTCAAGATATGTATCTGTTCTCTTTAATAAATCTGCCATAAATGGCATTGCGCCCTTTAATACACCGATTGCAAGAGGTACTGTGTTTTTGTAATCCTCTGCAATAATTGCACCTAGTTCGCGCACCTTTTCTTGTATTTGTTCTTCAGAAATTAATACTTTTTCGATATCTTGATTCATCATTTCATTATCCTCCCGGAAGACTCCTTGCTTTTGTAGTGAATAATCATATATTTATCCTTCTTTGCTATTTCTTTCGAAATAGCAAATGCAGATCGCTTCAACAAGGGTACCCAAATAATATTTCCACTTGCATCACAAACGACCGGCCATTCTTCCCTTTTTTCTTTTGGTACTTTCGCTTCGATAAAAATAGCTTTTATCTTTTTTGTGCCATCCATACCTTGTATTGACATGCGATCTCCATTTTCTCTAGAACGAATACGAAGTGGATATGATATATCATTATACTTAGCAACAAATACTGTTTCATTCATGTTACTTGGTATATCTTCGCTCACCTCTGTTACAAGTTTATCTCCGTTCGATAATGTAATTATCCCGGGTACTGATAAATCTTGCGAAAAAGGAGAAACAATTTCTTGTTTAAATCTAAAGCTACACTCCTCGTATGTGCGGACAATTTTTAAATCACCTGGGAAATCAAGTGAACCCGAAGGTTGTGTCCGTTTAAAAAACTCAATCACTTTGTCAATATGTATAGAAGAAAGAGAAGACGGAATCTTATATTCATAAAGATAATTTAATATTAGTTGAATCCCTCTCCTTTGTAAAGGCAAAGACATGGATTCGAAGGCAGGAATTGATAAGCTAATTTGTTTATCACTTTTTTTTGTAATTACTTTATTCATTTTCTCAAAAGCTAATTCCTGCAAATAAGCCTCATCCTCTTGCATCTGCACGCTAAATTTTTGAAATTTCTCATGCACTTGTGGGTTTTCTTCTTTCAAATGAGGAAGAACATATTTACGTAATCGATTCCTTGTATATACTTCCTTTTTATTACTCGGATCGATACGGGGAATTACATTTAGCTTATTACAGTAATCAATAATTTCTTCCTTTGTTACTCCAAGTAACGGCCTAATTAAATATCCATTATGAAAAGGACGCTTCACCGTAATTCCTGCATACCCTTTCGGAGTACTCCCTCGTACAAGGCGCATTAAAATCGTCTCTACTTGATCATCTCCATGATGCCCAAGAGCTACATATCTCGCATCATATTTCTTCATTATTCTTTCCAAAAATGCATATCTGCATTCTCTAGCAGCAACCTGCGCATTCATCCCGTATTGTTTTTGATATTGCGACACGTTAACCCTTATCGTTTCACAAGTAACTCCAAGTCCTCTACAAAGATCCTGCACAAACTGTAGATCCTCATGCGATTCATCGCCTCTAAACATATGATCCACATGCGCTACTACAATTCCCAATTGTTTTTCTGCTCTTTTTTCTAACAAATAATATAGAAGAGCTAAAGAATCAGGACCACCAGAAACTCCTACAACAATTGTTGAACGTTCCTTTAATACATCATGCTGCTTTACAAAGTCATCTACCTTTTCAACAAATGTATCTTTCAACTTCGTAATCACCTTTCATTAAACAAGAACAGCAACGTTAATTGCCTTGTCTATAATGGTACAACTTTTACAAACATTGTGCAAAAAAAAGATATACAAAAATTACATTTTTATCTTACATCCTCCGTGCATATTCACAAAAATAATAGCATTAACTTTTCCTACAAAAAAAACCTAGGCATCTACCTAGGTTTTTTGGGAATATACTTATATTAATCAACAGCTGATAACCACCTACTGAATAAAAGTTCACTTTATTGCGCCTGCATTCCTACAATCGGAATCGTAGCCCACTTCGGCATATTTTTCTTCACTTTCGCCACAACAATAGTCATATCGTCATTTATATAACCATCACAAGAGCGAATCACTTCTTCCATAATGATATCGGCAATTTCTTGCGGGTCTTCAGTTTGCAATTCTTTAATTTTTCGTTTCATCCATAGTTCATGATTCTCCACATGTTGTGCTCCCTCAAAGATCCCATCACTCATCATAATAAGGATATCACCCGTTTTTAATTGCTCACCAACCACATCAACTTCAACATCTTCGATAATTCCCATCGGTAAGTTACTTGCTTCAATTTTCAAAATATTATTTGCGCGTTTAACAAAACTCGGCGTTGATCCGATCTTTAAAAACTTTGCACTCGCATCCCGTAAATCTACCATAGCTAAGTCTAACGTCGTAAACATCTCTTCTGTCGTTCTTAAAGAAAGAATTGAATTAATAGACTTAATTGCTATTTCCTCATCAATACCTGATTGGAGTATTTTTTGTAATAATTTTACCGTTTCCTTACTCTCCATATGAGCTCTTTGTCCATTTCCCATACCATCACTAATCGCAAGCGCATATTTACCAACGCTTAAATCCATCATCGCATAAGAATCACCTGAGACAAACCCACCACCTTTTGCAGCTGTGGCCAATCCTGTATCAAGGGAATACGTCTTCGCTGAACCAAATGATATTAAACTGTGACCATTTGGATAAGAGGATTTCTCTTCATGCTTAACAACAATATTTTCTTTTAAAATATCTGAAAGCATAGGAGCAACCAGCTTCTCACACTCTCCATGTTCATTAGATGCAGCTGGAATCAACATTTCAATGTCAATACTTCCTCTATCTAAGCAATAAATATCAACATGCTCTACTTCGACACCAAAATCACGAAACGCTTGCAAAATCTGTTCTTCCTGTACTTGATGATTTTCTCGCTCTTTTTGTATTTCCTTAGCAAAATCCTCCATAACTTTTGATACACCCAATAATTGTTCTGCTACTATTCTACGATTTTCCTTCATTTGTTTTCGTAATTTCTGTCCCTCATAGAAGTGATCTAATTCACCTGCTACTAAATCCGTCACTTTTTTTCCTCTTACACAATGCTTGTCCCATTCACGAACTAACTTCCGATTATGTTGCAATGTCCCTTCTTCTGTTTCACTCATTATTTGTTTCATATAGTCGTACGTTTTATCGAAATTAACCACCCAGCATTGGTCCTTTTTAAAACACGTTTGACATGTTTTTGCCGTAATTGTGCTTAAGAACAAATCTGCTTCTGTCTCTTTATCTTCCTCTTCCACGTACCCATATACAGAAAAACTATTAGATAGAGCAGCAAACACATTTGCAAATTGATTGATTTTAGTCGCTGTAACATCACGCATTCTTCTTAAATATTGCTGTTGATCTTGCGAATGTTCCTGTGTACCTGGCATAAATTTAGCAATGCGATCCATAACAAGTTTCGGTGTTAATAAAAAGAACACAATGGCCACACCAGATTCAATTAAAGTTGTTACAATGTTTGTTTGCTTGTCTACATATAGCGTAATCAAGCTTGTTCCAATTAATAAACCCAAACTAACGCCTAGACGCTTCCCTTCTTTTAACAACCCACCAAGCAATCCAGAAAAGGCAAGTAAACTGAGCTGAGACAAACTGGACACATTTGCTAAACTTAATATCAATCCAGTAACGACTCCTACTGTAGACCCTGTAGCAGCACCTGCAATAAATGCAAACACTAGCACCAAATACCTAGTAAAAATATGTTGAATAGAAGCATCATATACAAACCAATCTGTTGTACCCGTTAATACAGATGCTAGTAATATAATTAAACAAACAATTTCTTCTGTCTCTAATGCTTGCTGTTTCCCTTTCCTTTCTACTAAAAGCGGAACACTTTGTAAAAATATCATAGTTAATACAAAGCTAAGCCCTGCCTCAATCGTACTAACGAGTAAATCGTACATGGTGACAGTTTGTTGTGCGAAATAGACTACAACTAAATGTGCGGTTAATGCGGAGATAAATACTTGGAATGGAACAAGTCCAACAGTTTTACGTGTAAACCGACTAAAGAAGATATTATAAATGAAGAAGGTAAAAATAGATGCAAAAGTAAAAAATAGATTATCTATCGAAACTGAAAGTGCTCCCCCCATTAGAGCCAAGAACGCGAGCGGCATTTTATCCCGCTTCATAACATAAACAGCAGCGAAAAATGGCAGTGCAAACGGTAAAATGTTCGTTAATATATATGCTCGTCCCAAAAGAAAACCAATAACAACAATAATAAATCCCCATCTAAAGAAAACTTGCTCAAACTTCATTCGCAACTTACTCGTCCACTTTATTGCTCCAAGCTGACTCTCATTCATTGCCAATGCACTTGTATTCATAGTATTCCTTCCTGCTTTAGGCATATTTTTAACACCACCTGCATAGTTTAATTACTGTCATTATAAAAGATGATTATTGGGATTTTTGTCAAAACAACAGTTTTCACTTTTATAATCGTTCGACTTTTTATTCGAAATAACTCTACATATATACACGGTATGTAATTTATTCTCGGAATTTAAATTGAATATTCAGAAAATATAGGGTGATTTTGTAGAAGTATTGTATCTCTTAATTTATTTCACAAAAAAAGATCATGCAAATTTGCATGATCTTTTTTAGATGACCCGTACGGGATTCGAACCCGTGTTACCGCCGTGAAAGGGCGGTGTCTTAACCACTTGACCAACGGGCCGTTAAAATAAATATAGCGGCGGAGGGGATCGAACCCCCGACCTCACGGGTATGAACCGTACGCTCTAGCCAGCTGAGCTACACCGCCATGTCGTTTTATTTAACGGACAATTAGTATCTTACATCAGATATAATTTAAAGTCAACATATCTTGAAAACTTTTTTAAAAATATATTTTCTCACATAAAAAAGCACCCCGAGCAATTACTCCGGGTACCTCTCTATATGTTAAGAATTAAACGGTCTTATTATCCGCGACGTGCGCCACGGCCACCACGTTTAGATTCTGTGTTACGCTTTAAAGAAGTTAAACGATCTTCACTATCCTTTAAAAAGCGCGCCATCTTTTGTTCAAATGTTTCTTTTGGAGCTCGGTCGTTACCGCCACCGCGGTTATCTCTGTTGAAAGAACGATTATTATTACGTTGTGGACGTCCAGAACGTTGTTGATCGCCGCCACCGCGTTGGTATTCACCACGTGGACGATCTCCTTCTGTTTTTTCACGCTCTTTCGCTTTTTTAATAGATAAACCAATCTTACCATCTTTTTCAACGTTAATAACTTTTACTTCTACTTGGTCGCCCACTTTTAAGTGATCGTTAATATCTTTTACATAATTATCAGCAACTTCACTAATATGAACAAGACCCGTTAAGCCTTCTGGCAGCTCCACAAAAGCCCCAAAATTTGTAATACCTGTTACTTTACCCTGTAACTTGCTGCCTACCTCGATTGACATAAAAAAAATGCTCCTCCTTAGTGGTTAAAAAGTCAAATTTTACTTTATTATATATAATCCTAAAATATAGTGTCAATAAGACATACTCTACTTAGATACAGGAAAAATTATCTCCCCTTTTCCAGAGAAGAAATAATCCCTTCTAGCAATCTTTAATACGTACTCTTCATCATTTAACTTTTGAACTTCGTCTTTTAGACTTTTTTCTTTATTCGTTAATGAATCCAGTTCTTTTTTCATGTCCTTAACTTTTGCTTCTTTTGCCTTAATGGAACTGTTTTGTTGATAAAACGTTACACTAATACTCGCAATAATTGTAAAAGCAAAGACAAGAAAAACCGCTAAACGGCGATAAAGTCGCTTCCTGTTCTCATCCGTTTGTATTATATGCTCTTTAACAGGATTTGGACTCTGTTTTTCGATTGTTCTTTGTCTCAGTTCCCTCATTTCCGAGGTCCCCCTAACTTCTTTTTTATACGCTCCCATAATTGGAAGATATGTCCCTTCAATTTCGCTATATATTGCAGGAACCCTACATGTTTCATTATAAAAAGTTTAACACGATTAGGGAGAAGTTTCCATATGAGCGAAGCAATAAATCGAACAGGCCAGAAAAAAACTTTCCATGTGAAAAGTAATATCCAAATCACCATTCTCCATAACACATGTCCAATTGAAAGCAGTATACGAAATAAGAATAATATAAATGCAATAAATAGCTGCGCTATAATAATAACAGGTTTTATCATGAGTAGCTTTATAATTTGAACAAAAAAATGTGTTGTTTGCATAAAAATATAGATGAGAAAATTTAACAGCTTCATATATAATGCCTTCAACAAGCTTTGATATGCCGCAAAACCACATAATAATGCCAAAAACACATATATACGTAGTTCAGCTTCATTCACAAGCAGTAATACATAAAAAACGAATAATGCTTGGACAATCCAAAATAGTATATCATGTATAAATACAAGCCAACGTTTACGTTCTTGACGCTTTAAAAAACGTTGATATGTATCTAAAGATGCTCCAATCCAAGCGCCCATTCCAATCATTGAAAGCATTGTATACAACTGAATTGTTAGGCTCATTTAAACAACTTACTAAAGAAACCTTTAGTTTTCTCCCCTTGATTCTCATCAATATACAGCATCTCATGAACTTTGCCTTTAATCGATACAACGCCTTTTTCTACATCTAAATTTTTCATTTGTAAATTTTGACCACGAATCGTTAAAAAACCCATTACGGTCTCAAGCAAAAACTCTTCGCTATCAAAACTCTCTACCTGCTTTACACCAGTAATATCGATTACACGCCTGCCGCGCATAATAATATCATGCTCTACAGAAACGTTTTGTTGATTAGAAGACATAGGTGAGTAACCATTATTCACGTAAATCCCCCCATATATTTATACTAGCTAATAGTAATGTATGAGGGGATGACCTATTTTAGAACAAGCCTTCTTCCGCTTTTACTTTTTCCTCGCGAACTAAGCTATACATGTTTGCTGCATCTTCTTTTTTAGTCGTTTCTTTTAATTCATTTATTTTTACAGTTACTATTTTTTGACCAAAACGAATTGTTAATTCATCAGCCACTTTCACATCTGAACTCGCTTTTGCCACTTGACCATTAATTGCTATTCTTCCTTGGTCAGCTACTTCTTTCGCTAATGTTCTTCTTTTAATTAAACGTGATACTTTCAAAAACTTATCTAGACGCATATAAAATCCCCCTATTAACGCTCTGTTTGTTTTGCCTCTTCCCATAAAACATCTAACTGTTCTAATGATAGATCTTGCATCTCTTTATTCATTTCAGCTACTTTTGCTTCCATGTATAAAAAACGACTAATAAACTTCTCATTAGTTGAACGCAACGCCTCTTCTGGATCTATTTTATAATGACGGGCTATATTAACAAACGCAAATAGTAAATCGCCAAATTCACCTAACATCTTTTCCTCATCCATGTTTGCAACTTCTTGCTGAAATTCTTGCCATTCTTCTACGGCTTTCTCTATCATCGGCTGCACATCAGCCCAATCGAATCCAACCTTGCCAGCTTTCTTCTGAACTTCATAAGCGCGTAGTAACTGCGGCAAACTTTTTGGAATACCCGCTAAAACAGATTCTTTCACGGATCCTTTTTCTTGTTTTTTAATTTCTTCCCAATTAGCAATCACTTCATCGGCATTATTTACATCCGTATTTCCAAATACATGTGGATGGCGACGAACCATTTTCTCAGATAAAGTTCGAATGATATCATCTATAGAGAACCAACCTTCATCCTCCCCAATTTGAGCATGAAGCATAACTTGTAATAATATATCGCCTAATTCTTCTACTAAGTGATCATCGTCCTCTTCATCAATTGCTTCTAACACTTCATATGCTTCTTCAATTAAATATTTCTTTAACGATTGATGTGTTTGCTTTTTATCCCACGGACAACCATTTGGCCCACGAAGGTCTGCAATAATTTCTCTAAGTACATCAAACTGTTGATACAAGGACGCACGTTCCTGAACTGGTGGTACATATACACTCGTTAAATTATTCAATTCTGTTTCATGATCTAACATGTACAACGGTACCTTTTTGACTTGTTCGAACGAAGTTCCTGCAGCTGTTACGATATACACTTCATAATCATCCGGTAACATTTCCATTAATGTTAACTTCACATCTGAAGCAACGAACGCATCATACACTTGGCAAAAGATTAAATGTTGACGTAATTCTAATTGTCCTCTTTCAAATGATGTAGCGTCAATTAGTTGGAACCCTTCAATCGGATCGATTTTCAGACTTGCGAACATCGGATCAAGGAAGCTTTGTCCACCTTCAATCCGCACTTCAACATTTGCTACTTCTCCTTTTTGCAACAGTAGCTGAACTGTTCTTTCCGCTACGAGCGGGTGCCCTGGAACAGCGTAGATGATTTCTGTACCTTTAGCTTGTTCTAGCAATGTATTCGCAATTGTTTCATATACAATTTCAAATGTATCATGCGCTTCATATACATTGTCAAAAGCCGTATATTGTATACCTTCGTTCTCTAATTCTTCTATAACGGGATGTTCCTTCGTTCTAACAAACATATGATCCGCTTCTTTTATTTTTCGATATACACCCATCGTTAACTGATCTAACTCACCAGCACCTAGGCCCAAAATAGTAATGATTCCACTCACAATCTGCCACCTCTATCCACTCTTCTTCAATGAACCTTCTTTTTTCTCTTGTTTCATAACGGTTCCTAGCTCTTTTTTTGTAAATACACGTAATTTTAAAATGAAAAACAAATATGTTAATCCGCCGATGGCTACACCTAACAACGCTTCAAGTGTTGCGATTCCTCTATGCCCCGCATCAATTACTAGTCCAGACATTTGCAACACACGTATAAACATTATTAATACAAATCCCATACCAACGCCACTAATAACTACACGTAGCATATTCCGCTTATCAATAAGCGATTTCGATACAGCTCGCATAAGCAACACACTATTTAGCATCGAAATTACAATTAGCGCAACTAAGGTTGCAATTGCAGCTCCCTTTACACCAAAATAAGGCATTAGCATATAGTTTAAAGCTAACTTTAAACACCCTCCAAATACAACGAATATGGCTGGTTTTAACGTTTGTCCCAACCCTTGTAAGATAGAAGCGGTTGTAATTGACAATGAACTAAATAAAATAGATACGGATAAAATAGATAAAACATCTGATCCATCACTATTTTCGAACAACATAATATTCGTAGGTTGAATAATACAAGTTAATCCAATAGCCGCCGCGAATCCAATAACGAATGTTATTTTCATTGCTAACCTTACCTTTTCTCGAATAAAGGAAAGATCTCCTCTTTCTTTCGCCGCTGTAATAATTGGAATAAGTGACAACGAGAAAGAAGTTGTCACGACAGTACCTAATTGCATAAGCGGGATACTTCTATCATAAACACCTTTTAATACCTTTGCACTTTCAGCTTGTTCTCCTGCCCCAATAAGTAAAGAATAGAAGGAAATAGAATCAGCCATTTGTATAAAAATAAGTACTAAGTTACTAATACAAATTGCCAATCCCTGCCAAAAAAGGATTTTAATTATCCTTCCTTTACCCCTAATATTCTTCAAACTTTTGAAGAATATAGAACGAAAATCACGACGCATATAAAATACAAGTACGATAATCCCAATCAGTCCACCTGCAATTGAACCTAACATAGCACCTGCACCAACTGTATATAAATCAAATCCGTGAGCAATTAGGAATAGGGATAAAAATACAATAATAGAAACCCGAATCGTTTGCTCCATTACTTGCGAAACAGCTGTTGGCATCATATTATTAAATCCTTGAAAATATCCTCTTGCTACAGATAAAAACGGCATCAATATGAATGAAAACGAAATAACACGTAGTAACTTATCTAAGTGTATATCGCCCATAGCTATTGCAATTGTTTCGGCGCCAAAAAATAATGTGAAAAAGCCTATAAAACCAATTCCTAATAAGAACCAAAAAGATACACAGATTATTTCTTCTGCTTCCTCTTGTTTTCCTCGTTCTAATCTTTCTGCGACAATTTTTGAAATTATAACAGGGAATCCATAAGTGGCTAAAATTAAACAAAATCCATAAAACGGATAAATTTGTTGGTAAATATAAAAACCAATATCACCCGCTATATTTTGATATGGAATACGGTAAAAAGCGCTTAATACTTTCGTAACAAAACTTGCGATTGTTAATATAATAGCCCCACGCCAAAAGGCTTGATACTTCTTCGCTTCCATACAAGAAAACTCCTTTTTCTATTCTCACCCCTCGTATTATATCATAAAGAAAAGAACAAACTTCCTTACCTACACGAGTAATAATGAGTTCGTGCAACATTAAAAATGTTCAACGAAAAAAGGCAGCAAAGCGCTACCTTCATTCAATATACATATATCTCCAAATAATTGATTTCTCAAAAAAGAAATATCATAATTAGGAAAGATTGCTACTTCTAAAATTCGATATGACCTTACTGCTCCATTTGTTTCGCTAAAAAGCTTGCAGCTGTATTTACTGACTTATGTTCTACTTCACTTATAATAGCCTCTTTAGAGAAAATAATAACAGCTCCAATTGGATCCCCATTCGCCACAATCGGGCCAATTGTATAGGAACTAACTTTTTCTGTTACTCCATCAATAATTGAAATTTCGCTTTCATCTGTCATAATTACAGATTTACGCTCTTCCATTGTCTTTTCAATTAAATCGCCAACACTTTTATTTAAGTATTCTTTTTTAGATATGCCTGCTACTGCGATAATAGAATCACGATCGCATACAAGCACATTATGTCCTAAGCTATCGTATAAAGCTTCCGTATATTCTTTTGCAAAATCACCTAGTTCACTAATCGGTGAATATTTTTTCAAAATTACTTCTCCATCGCGATCAACAAATATTTCTAGTGGGTCTCCTTCTCGAATACGTAAAGTTCTACGAATTTCCTTCGGGATTACTACCCTGCCTAAATCATCAATTCGACGTACGATTCCAGTTGCTTTCATTCTAATGCTGCCTCACTTTCTACTGATGATCAAAGTGGTGAATTTACCTGTTCATGTAAAAATCACCAACTGTTAGACATAGTATTTTACACATTAGTTCTTCTATGCACGTCGAATTGTATTTTTTATCTTATATTAGGCATTTATTACTTCTTTTTTTACATTTGGTAAGCCTTTTAATAAATTTTCAGCAATTGTTAACCACTTCGATGTCTCTAAACCGTTCGTTTTCATGACGATTTTCAATTGTGACCCTTCCATTCCAAGACCAATCATACGACCAAAACTATTTCCAAGCATGAATAATTTTCCACCATCGATATTTTGGCTCGCTTGTTCAGAAAACAGGAACGTTACTTCAAATTTATTTTGCTTAATTAACTCAATTTGTTCTTTTATTGCCAACACTTTAATATTTGCAATTTGTAATAAATATCCAACCTCTTGCGGATAATCCCCAAATCTATCGATCATTTCTTCCTGCAACTCTTCAATATCCTCAATTGTAGAAACACCTCTAAATTGTTTATACATCATAATTTTTTGTTTACTATCTGAGATATAAGCATCTGGTAAATATGCATCTACTTCTAAATCAATTTCAACATTAACTGTATTTTCAACTCCGTCTGTTCCTCTACGTTGTTCAATTGCATCTTTTAACATTTGAGAATATAAGTCGAACCCTACAGAATCAATAAATCCATGTTGCTCTGCCCCTAGCAAATTACCCGCTCCACGAATTGATAAATCTCTCATTGCAATTTTGAAACCAGATCCAAGCTCTGTGAACTCCTTAATTGCTTGTAGACGTCTCTCTGCAACTTCTGATAGCACCTTATCACGTTTGTATGCAAAGTATGCATATGCAACGCGATTAGAACGTCCAACGCGCCCACGAAGCTGATACAACTGCGATAACCCCATACGATCTGCATCAAATACAATTAATGTATTTACATTCGGAATATCTACACCTGTCTCAATAATAGTTGTACTTACAAGAACATCATGCTGTCCCTCTAAAAACGATAGCATAACAGATTCTAATTCACTTTCGTTCATTTTCCCATGTGCGTATGTTACACGGGCGTCTGGAACTAACATCGAAATTTCTTCTGCTTTTCTTTCGATATCCTCCACACGGTTATATAGGAAGTAAATTTGACCACCTCTTGCAAGCTCTCGCTCTATTGCTTCTCGCATTAATGCCGGATTATACTCTACTACATACGTTTGGACTGGGAAACGATTTTCTGGCGGTGTTTCAATAACAGATAAGTCACGCACACCAAGCATAGACATATGGAGTGTACGCGGAATCGGAGTTGCCGTTAATGTTAATACGTCAACATTTGCTTTCAATTGTTTAATCTTTTCTTTATGCGTCACACCAAATCTTTGTTCTTCATCAATAATAAGAAGCCCTAAATCTTTATAAGTAACATCTTTAGATAAAATACGATGCGTTCCGATTACAATATCTACCGTGCCATCTTTTAAACCCTTAATTGTTTCATTTTGCTGTTTTCTCGTACGGAATCTACTTAATAACCCTATATTAATTGGATAATCTTGAAAACGCTCTCGAATTGTTTCATAGTGTTGTTGTGCAAGAATCGTTGTCGGCACTAAAATTGCAACTTGTTTTTCGTCCATAATTGCTTTAAATGCCGCACGAATAGCTACTTCTGTCTTTCCATATCCTACATCACCACAAAGAAGCCTATCCATAGGACGTCCTCGTTCCATATCTTTCTTAATCTCTTCAATAGAACGTAATTGATCCTCTGTCTCTTGATACGGGAAAGAAGACTCAAATTCTTGTTGTTCTGCCGTATCTGGTGTATACGCATAACCTTTTGAAGCCTCGCGCTCGGCATATAATTTAATTAGATCATCCGCTATGTCTTGTACAGATTTTTCAACTTTCGACTTAACTTTCTTCCAATCATTTCCGCCTAATTTATAAACTTTCGGATCCTTGCCTTCAGATCCTACATATTTTTGCACTTGGTCAATTTGTTCAATCGGAACGTATAACTTATCATTACCTTGATATTTAATATTCAAATAATCTTTATGAACACCATTAATCTCTAATGTCTCAATGCCTAAAAATTTACCTATACCATGATTTACATGAACTACATAGTCTCCAACTTTTAATTCCGAATAACTTTTAATACGTTCGGCGTTGGATAACTTTTGCTTGCGTTGTGATTTTTTAACTTTTTTATGGAAAAGCTCCTTTTCAGTAATGACAACGAACTTTTGCATTGGCATTTCAAACCCTGCATGTAAATCACCTACAGCAATTTGTAACCTTCCAGGCAATAAAATATCTGTGCCCTCTACAATATCTGCTTCAATATCATAATCACTTAAAATATGTTGTAGTTTTTTGACACGCTCATCATCTGTTCCGAGTACAACAGTCGTAAAATGTCCTTCATTCCATCTATCAATTTCTGTTTTTAACAAGTTCATCTGTCCATGAAAATCTTGCATTGTTTTACATGTTACATTCACAATATTTTGCGGATGTGTGTGTGCAATATGACGTAAGAATAGTGTCAAATATACAAAACTTCTTTTCTTATGATGAAGAAATCCCTCAAATGAGTGGGAGAAAGATAAATCCTGAATAATTGTTCCTTCACCAAGAAGTGATATATACCATTCCGCCTCTTCCGTTTCAAGATGTGATGCTGTTTCTTGAATACGAGAGATTTCATCTAAAATTACAACACCATCATCTGGTAAATAATCTATTAGACTAGCAGGTTCTTTATAGAAAATAGATAAATATTTAAACATTTGTTCTATACTTTGCCCGTTTTTCAACATTTCAATTTCATGACTTACTGTCTCAAGCACTGTAGTCTTTAATTTATCGTCGGAAAGCTTTTGCATCGTCTTAGTCAAACCTTCTTCAAGATGCTTAATTCCCGATTTCAATTCTTCCTGTGAAAATAAAAATTCTGTTGCCGGACCGAACCTAACACTTTCCTTTTTATCTTGAGAGCGCTGTTCATCCACATCAAATAATCGAATAGAATCGACTTCTGTATCGAAGAATTCAATACGAAATGGTAATTCTTCAGTTAATGGATAGATATCTAATATTCCCCCGCGTAAACTGAACTCCCCTGGAGCTTCTACCATCGACTTACGTTCATAGCCAATATGATGTAACGTATGCAAGAGCGCCTCTAAATCAATCTCTTGCCCTAGATTAATTTCAATTTGCTTTTGCTTCCATAATTCTTTTATCGGTAAAAATCTACGCAAACCTGCGACTGGTGCTACAATAACCCCATTCTCTCCTGCCGCTAAACGATTTAACACCTCAATGCGCTGTGCTTTTAATTCCGGACTTGCAACACCGATCTCTGATGCAATCAATTCGTTTACTGGATATAGCCATACATCTTTTTCACCAAGTAACGCCACTAAATCTTCATGTACTTTTTGCGCTTGATATAGATTATGCGTTACAATAAGTTGTGATTTTTTCGTTTTTTTATATAAAGCTGCCATTAATAATGAACGAGAAGATGTTGCCATACCTGATATAAGTTGTTCTTTTAGGCCATCTTCTAACCCATTAATAACCGATTGTATCTCTTCATTTTTATAAAATTGCTCTAATAAACCTATCATTATCAAAACCCCTCTCAACATAAAGAGCAAGTTACTATATTTTATGCAAATATTTTGGAAAAAGAAAACAGAAAAATGCTTTGGACACGCCAAAGCGACAACATTTTATTGCAGAAATTTTTCATATTCATAATACTCAGGATAAGATGTGAGCGTTTCTTGACACGATTCACAAATCGTTTTTATGTATATATTTCCATTTTCATGAAAATGAATCATCTCTACTACTTCTTGCTCTGTTAGTTGAAATAAAACGTCGCTATATACTTTTTCTGCAGCAATTGATCCTACATTACTCCCACAATGTCTGCAATAATAATACCCTTCCATACTAGCCTCCTAAATATACAATTACTACTAGTATGGGTTAAACTAAAACAAAATATTCCAGATTATACACTTAACTATTGAAAGTATTCATAATTTGGAGAAAAGGCTTATTTAACCATTCTTCACATGCATCCGCTGCTTTTTCAATAGAATGATTAACATCCGGAATCTCTTCAGATGTAAAGCGTCCTAATACGTAATCTACTACCTTCATTCCATTTTTCGGACGATCAATTCCCATACGGATACGTTGAAATTCTTGTGTTCCTAAATGCGAAATTGTCGATTTCACACCATTATGTCCACCCGCACTACCTTTCATACGAAGGCGTAATCTACCTACAGGGATGTCTAAATCATCGTACAAAACAACGAAGTCCTCAACGTCAATTTTATAGTAATCCATGAGTGGTCGAATACTTTCTCCAGATAAATTCATATATGTAAGTGGCTTTAATAAGATTACTTTTTCTCCATTAACGAATCCTGCACCAAATACTCCTTTAAATTTTTGTTCATTTAAAGAAATGTTCCAACGCTTTGCAAGTTCATCAATCGCCATAAATCCAATATTATGCCTTGTTAATTCATATTCTCTACCCGGGTTCCCAAGTCCTACTATCAATTTCATTCTTGTACCACTACTTTCTTTTTTCGATACGAAAAGACGTAACCAAGCTTGGTTACGTCTCATTCTATCCAATTAATTGAATAATACACTTACAGATTCTTCTTCGTATACACGAATGATCGCTTCTCCGATTAATGGAGCAACTGAAAGCTCATGTACTTTGTCGATTTTCTTCTCTTCTGGTAATACGATAGAGTTTGTTACAACTAACTCTTTAATATTTGAATTTTGAATACGTTCAATTGCTGGACCAGATAATACTGGGTGTGTACAGCAAGCATATACTTCAGAAGCACCGTTCTCTACAAGAGCGTTTGCTGCTAATGTAATTGTACCAGCTGTATCAATGATGTCATCAATTAAAATTGCTGTTTTACCTTCGATATTACCGATAATGTTCATAACCTCTGATACGTTCGGACGAGGGCGACGCTTATCAATAATAGCGATTGGTGCTTTTAGACGGTCTGCCATTTTTCTAGCACGAGTTACACCACCGTGGTCAGGAGACACGATTACAATATCTTTAAGACCTTTTGTTTCAAAGTAATCTGAAAGAATTGGTACACCCATTAAGTGGTCGATTGGGATATCAAAGAACCCTTGAATTTGTGGAGCATGTAAATCTAGAGTGATTACACGAGTTGCACCTGCTGTTTCAAGCAAGTTTGCTACAAGTTTCGATGTAATTGGTTCACGAGAACGCGCTTTACGGTCTTGACGCGCATAACCATAGTAAGGAATAACAATATTAATTGTTTTCGCAGATGCACGCTTTAATGCATCAATCATAATAAGTAATTCCATGATATGTTCGTTTACTGGGAAGCTTGTAGATTGAATAATGAATACATCGCAACCACGGATACTTTCTTCAATGTTAATTTGAACTTCTCCATCACTAAAACGATCAACAGAACATTTTCCTAGTCCTACTCCAATATGCTTTGCGATTTGCTCAGCAAGTTCCTTATTAGAGTTTAAAGAGAATACTTTCAAATTAGAATTTAGATATTGAGTCGACATCTAGATTAACCCTCCACATTATGATTTTTTCTTATTCAGCAATTGATCAACATAGTCTTCTTTATTAATTTGACGTGCACGTGCTACCGATAATGCTTTCGATGGAACATTCTCTGTAATTGTAGATCCTGCTGCCACATAAGCACCATCTTCAACTGTTACTGGCGCAACAAGATTTGAATTACATCCAATGAATACCCCGTTACCAATCACAGTTTTGAATTTATTCTTGCCGTCGTAATTCACCGTAATTGAACCACAACCAAGATTCACGTCTTCTCCAACTTGTGCATCTCCGATATAACTTAAGTGTGAAGCTTTACTTCTATTACCAAAAACAGTTTTTTTGATTTCTACGAAGTTTCCAACGCGTACTTCATCTCCAATAACTGAATCTGGGCGAATATGTGCAAATGGACCAACCGCTACTTCTGTACCAAGTTTGCTGTCATGTACAGTAGATTGACGAATTACCGTACGATCTCCAATTTCACTATCGCGAATTACTGTATGAGGTCCAATTTCACAATCAGAACCAATTACAGTATTACCCTCAATAATTGTTCCTGGATGAAGAACTGTATCACTACCAATAATTGCGTCGGCAGAAATGTATGTGTTACTTGGGTCAATAATTGTAACCCCATTTACCATGTTCTTTCGGTTGATACGGTTTTTCATAATAATTTCCGCTTGCGATAGAGCGACTCTGTCGTTAACACCTAACGTTTCATCGAAGTGCTCTGTTTGATAAGCTGATACGATATGACCTTCATTTTTTAAAATTTCAATAACATCTGGAAGGTAATATTCACCTTGTACGTTATCATTTGAAACTTTAGAAAGTGACGCGAATAAAGCTTTATTATCAAAACAATACGTACCTGTATTGATTTCTTTAATAGCTAATTCTTTCTCATTTGCATCCTTATGCTCAACAATCTTCTCAACATGACCATTCTCATTACGAACGATACGACCATATCCAGCAGGTTCTTCTATGTAAGCTGTTAGCACCGTTGCCATTGCCCCTGCTTCTTTATGTTGCTGAAGCAATGCTTCCATTGTTTCAGCAGTTATTAGCGGCGTATCACCACAAATAACTAAAGTTGTTCCTTCTTCATTTGCAAGTACACTTGCAGCTTGATCTACAGCATGCGCTGTACCAAGTTGTTCTGCTTGTAATGCAAACTCACTTACGTTTCCTAGCTGTTCTTGTACCATTTCAGCACCATGTCCCACGACTGTTACAAGTTTCTGCAATCCTAATTGAGATACTTGGTCGACAACATGTTTTACCATAGGTTTTCCACATACAGGATGAAGCACTTTGTAGAGCTTAGACTTCATACGTGTGCCCTTACCTGCAGCTAGAATCACTGCAAATCTGTTTGACATATAGACCCTCCATCGCAACCTATTTATCCATTAACGATATTATCCTAAATCATCATATATTTCAAGAAACACATTTTAACTATTAAATTTTACCATAATTCTTATAAGATGTTTTACTCTTTAGTATCTTTTTTAAGAAATAAGCTATACTACTTAAAAAAAATTTGAAAATATTAGAAGTTTCTCCTCTTTTATTTTAATACATTTTGAATTTTTCAGATACAAATTATATAAAATCAAAAAAACAAACCCCTGTAAATATTTACAGGGGTTTGCTACAAAATTATAAGGCTTTCTTTCAAAAGCCCTTTTCATTCGAATTTTACGAAGCGCCCGCTTCCTCAAACTCAACCTCTTCTAACTCGCCTAAACGATGATACTCTGTTAAAACCGCATCTTGAATTTTAGAGCGTGTATTAGAATTAATTGGATGTGCAATGTCACGGAATTCTCCATCTGGAGTACGTTTACTTGGCATTGCTACAAATAATCCATTATTACCATCAATCACACGAATATCATGAACAACAAATTCATGGTCTAGAGTAATAGAGGCAATTGCTCTCATGCGGCCTTCTGTGTTTACGCGGCGTAATCTTACGTCAGTCACTTCCATCTTGTGTTCACCACCCTTTTCTAAATAAGCGATATATTTGTATAAATTCCACAAAATTTCTATTTTTCCTTTAATTTTTTAAAAATTTTTAAGATAAAAATTTTTAAAGTAATTGAATATAAGGATTAGTAGAGGTTATCGCTTATAAAAGGTTACTTAACTAGGGCAATTACTTCAATTTCAACAGAAACATCTTTCGGTAATTTTGCCACTTGTACACAAGAACGAGCTGGTTTATGAGTAGAAAAATAAGAGCCGTACACTTCATTAACAGCGTTAAAATCATCCATATCTTTTAAGAATACTGTTGTTTTTACTACTGTATCAAATGAAGCACCAGCTTCTTCTAATACCGCTTGTAAATTTTGAAACACTTGCTCTGTTTGTACTGTTACATCTCCTGCTACAAGCTCTCCACTTGCAGTTAATGGAATTTGTCCTGAACTATAAAACATATTATTTACAATAATCCCTTGTGAATACGGTCCAATTGCTTGTGGTGCATTGCTTGTTTGAACAACTTTCATACTTTTCACCCTTTTATTATTTATTTTTACTCTTTAAAAATAGTGTACGAAAGGCAGTTTGTCCATCTATTTTATTATTTATAAATAGAATAAAAAAAAGATAAAGCTATCTGCTTTACCTTTTTATTCAGCTTCTACAAGCCCTTCATCAAATGGTGCAAGTGAATAATTTCCCTTTTCCACTTGAATTGCTTTTTCTTTTACATCAACTTCTGACAGACGAATTAATGATACAAAATTATTAATAAGTCTTTCTTCGATATCCGTAGATTCTACTAATACGCCAATTCCAACAACATTAGCTTTAAACTCTTCTAGCATGCTCATCATACCTTGAATGGTTCCGCCAGCTTTCATAAAATCATCAATAATTAAAACATTGGACCCTTCTGGAAGGCTACGCTTTGCTAAAGTCATCGTTTGGATTCGCTTAGAGGAACCTGATACATAGTTAATACTAACAGTTGGGCCTTCTGTTACCTTATTATCTTTCCTCGCAATTACTACTGGTACATCTAAGTAATTTGCCACTGCATAAGCAAGCGGAATCCCCTTCGTTGCCACCGTCATAACCGCATCAATTGGTTGCCTAGCAAAAACAGAAGCAAATAAACGACCCGCACCATTAATCTGGCGAGGATTACTTAAAAGATCCGTCATATATAAGTAACCGCCAGGCAAAATACGATCTGGATTTTCAAATAAGCTACAAAGCTCATTAATAATCAGATTTGCCTCTTCTTCACTTATATAGGGAATATATTTCACTCCTCCTGCTGCTCCTGGTATCGTTTGCAATGTGCCGACCCCTTGTTGTTCAAACGTTTGCTTAATAATAACTAAATCTTCACTAATGGAAGACTTAGCTGATTGATACCTTTCAGCAAAAAAAGTGAGAGAAACTAGCTGACGAGGATTTTGTAGCAAGTAATAGGTCATATCGACCAATCTTGTACTTCGTCTAATTTTCATACCCTCACCTCAAATCACGAATATTTTAAACAAATCATAACGTATTATACGTCTTTATTCAAGAGTTTCTCGCTCTCCTAATAAACGTACGGCATATACTTGTTCGCAAAATCCTTTTAATCCGTTATATATACGATGCATTCGCGAATCATGGTGTACAAGACCAAATACAGTTGGGCCACTCCCACTCATTAATACTGCATCTGCACCGAATCGTTTCATCTGCGCCTTAATACGTGCAACTTCAGGATGCATCGCAAATGTCACATCTTCTAAAACGTTACCAACAGTATCACAAATCCCCCTATAGTCCCCGTCATTAATGACTTCAACCATTTTATCTACATTTGGATGTGTAACCCGATTTAATTTTAAGTTTCCATACACATCAGCAGTAGATACACCAATATGGGGCTTCGCTAAAATAACCCAACAAGAAGGCGGAGTCTTTATATGCTCAATTTTTTCTCCTCTTCCAGTGGCAAGTGCTGTCCCGCCATATACACAGAACGATACATCTGATCCAATTTCTGTACCAAGCTCTGCTAACTCGTCAATTGTAAGCCCTAAATCCCATAATTTATTAAGGCCACGTAATGTCGCCGCTGCATCACTACTTCCACCTGCTAATCCAGCTGCTACTGGAATCGTTTTTTCAATCGTAATAGATACACCTTTTTTTACATTAAACTTCTCTTTTAATAATTTCGCCGCTTGATAAGCTAAATTGCGTTGGTCGTCTGGGACATACCGATTATGAGACAAAATTTCAATACGGTCTTCTGCTAATTCCATTAACTCTAAACGATCCGCTAAGTCAATTGTCGTCATAATCATTTTCACTTCATGATATCCGTCTTGTCTTTTTCCCAGTACATCTAACGACAGATTAATCTTTGCTGGTGCTTTCACTAGTAGCTTCAATCTATTCACCCACTCTATGTACTCAATCTTTTATCGTTTATTTTACCATAAATTTATAGTAAGACGATGACACTTCCCTAATTATAACGAAAAGCATTCAGAATGAAACTACTTATGTCAAATGATGGCACCTTTTAGCGTGCAAAAAGCCGAGGAATCTCTCCTCGGCTACCGTAGCATAGAAAGTATCTTACAACTACTGGTTTTGTTTCATTAATTGCTGTTCAGCAATTTCTATAGCACGTTTCACCATATTACCAGCATCTTTCGCACGAATTCCGCCCCATCCTTCTTTCTGAACAACATCATAAAAGCCAAGCTCTTTTGCAAGCTCTTCTTTAAATTGATTTGACATGACTCCTCTTCGTCTACTCAATGCAGAGTCCCTCCTTATTTTGCTACGGTATAATTAGTATGCAAAATAATATAGCTTTTCATTTATGGGAATATATGTAACAAATAACACATTAATTATAAAATGCTTCATTCTGGGGTTCATCGTAAAATGTTAACTCTACTGTCTCTGTTAAAACATCTGCATAACTATACGATACACGTTGCAATGCGTCTTCTTGCTGATCTAATTGTACAACAAAGACAGAACGATACGTTTCTGCAAGTACACCCGATTGCTCCACAGTTTTTCTTCTTCCACTATTCGCCTTTAACATAAGTCGCTGTCCAAGATGGTGATCTAATTCGCTTTTAATATCATCTAAACGTTTTGACATATCCCTTGCTACACCTCGCTGTAATTTAGATTGAACACTTAAAACACGATATATCTATCCCAATGATTAACCGCAATTCACAGCTAATATCATTATAAAAGCATTCTGCGTTTGAATAGATAGAAGAAATACTATATTGTAAAAGTATCATTACGTAGTCTGTACGTTCTTGTCTCTTTTTATCCAAGTTCATTCAAATCCTTTCCATATAAAAAAGCAAGATACGTATGTATCCTGCTTATTCTTCATAATGTTGAAAGGGTAATCCAGTTCGTAAAATCCCTCTCGTTTCAATCCCGCCTAGCCCCTTTTCACCAGTAATAGTATTACGTACAACATCCCATACATTGACTCTCTCCATAAATGAGGTAAAACTAATTTTACCAACCACATATACAGGGTCTAGTGCGTGAATGTTAATTCTAGAAGGCGAACTAGCAAAATTAGCGCCTGCTCGAATTAATGCCTCAAAGTGCGATTGGCATGCCCCAGCAAAAATGACGAGTTGATCCAATGATGGATATTTTTTTCGTACTTCTCGAACAGCCTGTACAAAATGCCTTGAATGCCTATATGCTGCTAAATCTCCTTTTACCCCTTTGGATTTTGTATATGCATCATGTCCTGTAATAACTAAAATGTCTGGACGAAAATGATCTATTAAATCTACTACCTTTTCATGCATCTCCGTTTCCTTACAATGAATACCTTGTACAGGCACACCAATTTTATTATATAAATCTAAGCACTTGCGCAAGTATAACGGATCTCCATCTATATGCAATACACGCCCTGGCATTTGAAAATAATTCACTTCACTTGTGTAACCACCAGTTGAAGTGTGTTCATGCCTTTGTTTCATCAATACGTAATCTTGCTGAAATAAACGGTACGTACGCTCCATTGTTTCTTTTTCACGCTTCACTCTATTTTTATGTTCTCGTTGATCTATACTAACCAAATCTTCAAGTGGTGCATCCGCCACAAGTCTAATTTCTTCTCCAAACAATATTGCTGTTTCACCTTTTATTTCTATAATACGAAAAAGGATATCCCTATTATGAGAATATCGTTCCACTAACTCTCCAACATGTAAAGCCATTCTCCTACCCCCAAACTCATTAGGCCATCTTACCTGTTTTTAAAGTATGAATTTAGGAGCATAAAGGTGACAAAAGGGACAGCTCAACTTGAGCTGTCCCTTTCATATTCTTATGATAATTTATGAAGAACTAATGCATTACTTAATGTTGCAAACTCTTCGATAGATAGCGTTTCGCCTCTGCGCTTCGGATCAATTCCTACATCTGTTAAAATTCGATCTAACAGCTCTTTATCTTTCGGGAAACCATTTAAATTATTTGATAAATTATTCATTAAAGTTTTACGACGCTGTGCGAAACTTGCTCGTACTACTTCAAAGAAGAACGTCTCATCTGTCACTTCTACAACTGGTTTCGGGCGCTTTAGAAGACGAATAATCGCAGAATCAACATTTGGTTGTGGTACAAACACTGTACGCGGTACAGTCATAACTGTTTCTACTTCTGTATAATACTGAATAGCAATTGATAAAGAACCATACTCTTTCGTTCCAGGTTTAGCCGCTAAACGATCTCCAACTTCTTTTTGCATCATAACAACAAATCCACGAACCGGTAATTTCTCTTCCAGCAATTTAAATAAAATTGGCGTTGTAATATAGTATGGTAAGTTAGCTACTACCATTACATCTTGTCCTTCTTCAAATTGCTCACTAAACACTTCATGTACATCTGCTTTTAGTACATCTTTATTTATAACTGTAACGTTGCTATATGGAGCTAACGTCTCATCTAAAATCGGTAATAACCTCTGGTCAATTTCAAAAGCCACTACTTTTTTAGCGCGCTTCGCTAATTGCTCTGTTAACGCACCGATACCTGGCCCAATTTCAATTGCACCACTTTCTGAACCGATGTCTGCGTGATCAACAATACGATTCAATACATTTGTATCAATTAAGAAATTTTGTCCTAAACTTTTTTTGAATGAGAATCCATACTTTTCAACGATGTCTTTCGTACGATTCGGCGTTGCGATATCTTTCATTTCTTTTCCTCCTGTATTACTTGTTTATAAGCTTCTGCAAACGTCTCTTTTGAAACTTGAAACATCTGTAAACGTTTATGTAACTGTTTTGCATTTGTATAACCAATCTTTAATAGCTTACCCATTCTTTCTCTGCGACTCTTTGCCATTTCTCCGCCCACTAAGCCTGCATCGACTAAATCGCTCCAACTAATTTCACTTGTATAAGCTTCCATTTCTTCATGTATATTCTCTAAAGCACGGCGAATCGATTCATTAGAAGCGTGTTCAATTCCAACACCTTTTTTTCTTTTAGCAAGTGCTTCTTCCTTCGGTAAAAAGGCATGTTTACATCCAGGCACTTTATCGGAAATAATTTTTCGAATACGCTCTCCAGGATAATCCGGATCCGTGAAAATAATAACGCCTCGTTTTTGCAGCGCTAATTTAACTTGTTCAATAACATGATCACCGATTGCTGAACCGTTCGTTTCAATTGTATCCGCATCAACAGCACGCTTAATTGCAACTGTATCATCTTTACCTTCTACAACGATAATCTCTTTAATTTTCATGCTTGCCTCCACACTCGTTTCGTCTCTACTTAGTAAAACAAAAAAACGGCGACTTTTCCATTATTATTTTCCCCATTCTTACATTTTAAAAAGTAGATGGCTAAAATCTTTGTTCTCCCTCCTTATTGTAACACCTCCCTGATTCGCCATTACTTTCCTGTCACTTCTACTATTTCATTTCTCAAAAAAACAAAAAAAGAATGGGATTCCCCATTCCTTTTATTCAACACCAAATAAAGCTTTTGCATTTTTTGTTGTTATTTCTGCTACTTCCTCATAAGAAATTCCTTTTAAATTCGCAATTTCTTCTGCTACGAGTTTTACATAACTCGGTTCATTTCGTTTCCCGCGAAATGGATGTGGTGTTAAATATGGACAATCTGTCTCTATTAACAATTTCTCTAACGGAATCTCCACAGCAACTTCTTTCGGTTTCTTAGCATTTTTAAATGTAACTGGACCGCCTAATGAAATTAAAAAGTTCATATCGACACATCGCTGTGCTACTTCTACACTACCGCTAAAGCAATGCATAATGCCCCCTACTTCAGCTGCATTCTCTTCTTCTAGAATATCAACAATATCTTGAGTTGCATCGCGGTTATGTATAATAATCGGTAATTTCACCTTTTTAGCTAATGCAATTTGTTTACGGAATACTTCCTTCTGTATTTCTTTTGGTGACTTATCCCAGTGGTAATCTAGTCCCATTTCTCCAATTGCAACTACTTTAGGATGGGAAGCTAATTCTTCTAACCAAGCTAAATGTTCTTCTTTCATGTCGATGGCATCCACAGGATGCCATCCAACCGCAGCGTAAATAAAATCATAAGTTTCCGCTAATTCAATCGCCTTTTTTATCGTCACTTCATCAAATCCAACAACAACTGTATATGTAACTCCCACTTCTTTCATTCGTGCAATAACTTCTTGTAAATCTTCTTCAAATTGCTCTGCGTTCAAATGTGAATGTGTATCAAACAACATAATAAATAACTCCTTTTATATTGAAATCAAATTTATTCTACAACAATAAGCCCTTTAATAACTTAACGATAACAATACTACAATTTTAATGCAAAAATAGAGAGTGTAAAAAGAAAAAAGACGCTTCACACATGTTACACGTGAAACATCTCTTTTCTTGTCTTAATTACTTGATTTTCGTACCATTTGGTAGATTTTGATCGATTGATGCTAATGACAATACGCCATTCTCTTCACCCGCTAAAATCATACCTTGTGATAATTCACCGCGTAACTTTACAGGCTTTAGGTTCGTTACACAAATAACCTTCTTACCTTTTAGTTCTTCTGGAGAATAGAATTTTGCAATTCCCGAAACAACTTGACGCTTTTCTGTACCTAAATCAAGCTGAATTTTTAATAACTTATCTGCTTTTTTCACAGGTTCAGCCGATATTACTTCCGCTACTCGTAATTCTACTTTGAAGAAATCATCAATTGTAATTTCTTCTGCTTTCGGTTCTTCTTCTTTTTTCTCCTCGACTTTCGGAGCAGAACCTTTCATTTGTTCTTTAATATACTCTACTTCTACTTCCATTTCTAAGCGCGGGAAGATCGGTTGTCCTTTTTCTACTTTTGTTCCAACTGGAATACAGCCAATTGCAGATAGACTTTCCCAAGATTTATGCGCTTCATCAGTAAGGCCTAGTTGAGCAAACATTTTGCTTGGTGCTACTGTTAAGAACGGCATAAGCATAATACCCGTTTGACGAAGAACTTCTGCTAAATGAGCCATTACAGAGGCTAATTTCTCACGATCATTCTCATCTTTCGCTAGTACCCATGGTTGTGTCTCATCAATATATTTATTCGTACGGCTAACCAATTGCCAAATTGAGCTTAGCGCTACAGAGAATTCCATATTCTCCATTGCTTCTTCTACTTTTTTCAATGTATCTTTTGCAAACGTTACTAACGTTTCATCAAACTCCGTTACATTTGCTTTATATGCAGGGATTTCTCCGTTAAAGTACTTATCAATCATAGCTACTGTACGATTTAATAAGTTACCTAAGTCATTTGCTAAATCAAAGTTAATACGTTCAACAAATCCTTCTGGTGTGAACACGCCATCAGATCCGAATGGAACTTCGCGAAGTAAGTAATAACGTAATGCATCTAATCCGTAACGATCAATTAATGTAACTGGATCTACTACGTTCCCTTTTGACTTACTCATTTTTCCATCCTTCATTAAAATCCAACCATGAGCAAAGACTTTTTTCGGAAGAGGTAAATCTAATGCCATTAAAATGATTGGCCAATAAATTGTATGGAAACGAACAATTTCTTTTCCAACTAAATGCACATCTGCCGGCCAGAATTTCTTATACTTTTCTTCATTTGCTGTTCCGTATCCTAATGCCGTAATATAGTTAGATAATGCATCAACCCATACGTAAATAACGTGTTTTGGGTTACCTGGAACACGAACTCCCCAGTCAAATGAAGTACGAGAAACTGCTAAATCTTCTAATCCCGGTTTAATGAAGTTATTAATCATTTCATTTTTACGAGACTCTGGCTGAATGAAATGAGGATTCTCTTCATAGAACTTTAATAGTCTGTCGACATATTTACCCATTCTAAAGAAATATGATTCTTCACGAACAAGTTCTACATCATGACCACTATCTGGGCTTTTTCCTCCAACTACTTTGTCACCTTCCATAATTGGATCTACTAATTGATGTGCAGTATAGAATGTTTCATCTTGTACAGAATACCAACCTTCATATTCATCAAGATAAATATCACCTTGGTCTACTAGTTGCTTGAAGATTTTTTCAACAACATCTTTATGACGATCTTCAGTTGTGCGAATAAAATCATCATAAGATATATCCATTTTTTCCCAAAGTTCTTTAATTCCTGAAACAATGTTATCCACATACGCTTGTGGCGTAACATTTAATTCTTCTGCTTTCTTTTGGATCTTCTGTCCATGCTCATCAGTTCCTGTTAAATAATGAACATTGTATCCTTGCATACGCTTATATCGCGCCATTGCATCTCCTGCTACTGTCGTATAAGCATGTCCAATGTGTAATTTTCCACTTGGATAATAAATTGGGGTAGTGATATAAAAGGACTTATTTTCCTCTGTCATTGTTTTGGACCTCCCGAATAACCTCATATGTATTTATAAACAGTATATCAAAAACTCATATATAAAGTGAAACTTTAATCAGCAAGGGTTTTGTTCCTCCCCCGCTGATTATTTCCCTTCACCAAACAGGCTTTTACTAATAACCCGACTCCCACTTAACTTCTTTGCTCCAGCCTAATTTTAAGGTGCGAGTCTTACTACTCACAAATAGCTGGATAAAAACGAGCTAATTCTCAATATATCTTTACCATCTATTACTCATATTTCAAAAAATATACAATACCCATCCGTAATTCATAGACTTTTCAGAAATTAAAGTGAAATAATTGTAGAATTTACTTACATTCTATTATATATAAGAAGTAAGAAATCTATAAATCTTTTTAAAAAATATAGAATTTAAGAATTGACGGAAATGTAAATGATTGGTATCATATGTCCATAGGGTATTTTGTCGAAAAATGACGAATCAAAAAATAGACTCGTAACTTATAAACTATTTATTTAGGAGGAAAAGAATTATGAAATCTACTGGTATCGTTCGTAAAGTTGATGAATTAGGTCGCGTGGTAATTCCAATCGAATTACGCCGTACTTTAGGTATTGCAGAAAAGGATGCTCTTGAAATCTACGTTGATGACGAAAAGATCATCTTAAAGAAATATAAACCAAACATGACTTGCCAAGTAACTGGTGAAGTATCTGATGGTAACCTATCTTTAGCTGAAGGTAAAATTATCTTAAGCAAAGAAGGCGCTGAGCAAATCTTAAACGAGCTTCAAGATTATATCGAAACAGCAAAATAAGCTTCTCAATTATGAGAAGCTTATTTTTTATCGACATGATAGATTTGATATACATCCCTTTTCGACAAATCTCGATCTTTAGCGACTATTTTAATCGCTTCTTTTGAATTCATGCCTTTTTCATTTATATAATGTTCAATATGATCATATACTGAAACAGATTCCCACCATTGTTCTTCTGGAGCAGGTTCTTCCGTTGAACCAGCTACTAAAATACAAAACTCGCCACGGACTTCATTTTGCTTTGTCCACTCAATTGCTTCCTCAATTGTGCCTCTAATAAATTCTTCAAACTTCTTCGTTAGCTCTCGACATAATACAATTTCTCTATCTCCCAATACTTCTTTCATCGAGATTAAAGTATCATCTAGACGGTGAGGTGCTTCATAAAACATCATTGTAGTTTGTACATATCGAAGCTTTTCTAATTCCAGTTTTCTTTCCTTTTTATTTCTTTGTAAAAACCCATAGAAATAAAACTGTTTTGTTTCAAGGCCTGAGGCAATTAATGCTGTAAGAGCTGCATTTGCTCCAGGAAGCGGAATTACGTGATATTGCTCAGCTACTGCCTCGACAACAATATCATAGCCTGGATCGGAAATACACGGCATACCAGCATCGCTTACAATAGCTACAGTCTGACCCTCTTCTAACTTATCTAAAATTTTACGTCCACTTACTGCTTTATTATGCTCATGATAACTCATAACTGGTGTTTCAATTTCAAAATAATTACAAAGCTTCTTCGTTTGCCTTGTATCTTCCGCTGCAATAACATCTGCCTCTTTTAAAATTCGGATCGCACGGAATGTCATATCCTCTAAATTTCCAATTGGGGTCGGTACTAGATATAACATTCCTTTTTCAGTTTGCTGAAAGCTTTTTTGCTGCCACATAGCGTTCTCCTTTTTGCATATATTCTTCTTTTTGTTTCCTGATTAATTGCTTAAAGTGATACTCAGCTTGCATAGCCGTTCGTTTATCATCATGATACTCTACATATTTTAAAACGACAGGAAGTCTAGCTCGTGTATACCTAGCCCCTTTCCCGCTATTATGCGTCTGAATCCTCTTTTCTAGATGATTCGTATAGCCAGCATAATAACTCCCATCAGAACACTCTACCACATAAAAACAATGCTTATTCTTCTCCATATAAAATTGAACGAATCTCCTTCGTATACTCGTTATTTTCTTCATACACAAAAAGGGGTGGCAAGATTTTTAAATCTGCATTTCCATCCTTAATTCCTTCAATTAATAATGTGTTTGCTTCTTTACCAGCCTTAGGATAAACAAATCGCACACGTTTCGGCTCGATTTTGTATTTACGCATTAATGTAACGATGTCGAGTAACCGACCTGGGCGATGCACAAATGCTACTTTCCCGCCCTGCTTCACTAGCTGGCTACTTGCATATACAACATCTTCTAGTGTACACATAATTTCATGACGAGCTATTGCTAAATGTTCATTCATATTTTTCTCAGAAGTTTGTGGTGTTTGAAAATAAGGAGGATTACACGTGACGACATCATATTGATGGCGTCCAAGTTTCTCTGGCATATCTTTCAAATCTCCATGTATTAAGTGAATTCTTTCTTCTAACTTATTGTACTGGACACTTCTTATTCCCATATCGTATAAACGTTCTTGAATCTCCACGCCTGTAATATTCCCTTTTGTTCTTGTACTTAATAGAAGAGGTACAACTGCGTTACCTGTACACAAATCAAGTAAATTACCTTTTTGAATTGGCACCCAAGCAAAATCCGCAAGTAAAACAGCATCCAAAGAAAAATTAAACACTGATGGACTTTGTATAATCTTCATATCTTGCGCTAATAAGTAATCTAAACGTTCATCTTCATATAAATTCATATATTACTCCTTTTCTTACACTTAACCTACCCTATTTGATCTTCTACTAATATAAAAACCATGTCATTCTACTCTCATGTATAAAAAATTACCTTTCCAATTATAATTGGAAAGGTAATTTCACTTTTTATTTAAAAATGAAAGACAGAATAAACAATCTCCCTCTTTGCGCAAACTTCCATAATGTAGATTACAAATATGAAACCCTTCTTGATACAATCTTGCTAAATTATCGTAGCCTTCACCAATATCGGTCTTCGGCTTCACTTCTTTACGCTTTTGAGTTTTTTGTTTTTCTTTAATCTTCACTTCTTCAAAACGGTGTCGCAAATTTTCATTTTCCATTTTTATATGTTGGTTTTCTTCTAACAACTCTGCAAGATGTTGTTTTAATTCTCCCAACTGTTTGTATAAATGTCCAATTTGCTCTTCCATACTAGAAACCGATGCAAAAATATCTTTTTTCTCCACAAGCACCCACCTCATTAATCTGTGGTTTGACTCGAAACGACCCCTTTATTCACTAATTCATCTAACGTATATTCTACTATCCGTTCCTTGTCTACTAGTTCCACTTGAATTAATCTTTCTAAAATATTTAATCCGATAACACGGCCAGTACCATGCGGGGTTTGTATACGTTGATCTAAATCAGGGAGTTGTTCCTTTGCTGCCTCATATTCATCATTCTCATATTTTAAGCAACACATTAAGCGACCACATAAACCAGAGATTTTTGCAGGATTTAATGATAAATTTTGATCCTTAGCCATTTTAATGGACACAGGTTCAAAATCTCCTAAAAAAGTAGAACAACAAAGCATACGACCACATGGACCAATACCACCAAGCATCTTTGCTTCATCACGAACACCAATCTGTCTTAGTTCAATTCTTGTCCTAAAAATTGCCGCTAAATCCTTCACGAGTTCGCGGAAATCAATCCGACCATCCGCAGTAAAATAGAAAATAATCTTATTACGATCGAACGTATACTCTACATCTACAAGTTTCATGTCAAGATTATGCTCTACTACCTTTTGTTGACAAACTTGATATGCTTCTTTCGCAGCATGTTTGTTCTCTTCAACAATGGTACGATCATTTTCATTTGCAATACGAATAACCTTTTTTAGCGGTAATACAACGTCGTTTTCATCAACTTGCTTTTTGGTAATAACTACTTTTCCGTATTCAATACCTCTTACCGTTTCTACAATTACAAACTCATTTTCAGAGATATCGAACTGATTCGGATCAAAGTAATATACCTTTCCGGCCTTCTTAAAGCGAACACCTACTACATCATACAAAACGGTCATCCCTCCTGCAACCGCAACACTAACTGTTCGAACACAAGCTGCGCATTTACATTAGCGTTGATTCTATTTTTTGCCTCTAATATATTAAAGAGAGCTGATACAATGCGCTTCTGAGCATATGAGAAAGATTCAAACATCTCTTTCTGCTCATGAAAAACAAGACGATCTTCTTCTCCAAGTTGAACATATAATAAATCCTTATAAATAAGGAGTAACATATCTAAACCTTGCTGTAATTGTTCTTTCTCTCCAAAGTGTTTTCCCCATTTTTCTTGTACAAAAAAAATAGAGGCTTTATCTTTTTCGAGCGCTTCACATAATTTTATCACTAAAGCTCGTGCTTGTGCAAACCATTCATCATTACACAAAGCTAAAGCTTCTTCAAAACTATTCGTAAGTTGCGCAGCAAGAGTCGATAAAGACGTTGTAATCCCTTCATCCTGTAATCTTCTAATTAAAGATTCCGTAGGTAACGGCCTAAACGTAACAACTTGACAGCGAGATAAAATCGTATTTAAAATTTGATGACTTTGTTCAGTAAGTAAAATGGCTGTCGTATCACTACTTGGTTCTTCTAAAAATTTCAAAAGTGTATTCGCTGCATTTACTGTCATGCGATTTGCATGCTCAATAATATATACTTTTTTATTTGCCTCTAATCCTGTTTTTGAAAACTCTTCTTGTAAATCATGAATTTGCTGCTTCTTAATAGATAATCCGTCTGGTTTTACAATATGTAGGTTAGGATGGTTACCTGAATCAATTCGCTTACAATTTGTACATACATGACAAGGCTCTACCCCATCCCTTTGAGAACAGAGAAAGCTCTTTGCCATTTGAATTGCTGTCGTAAACTTCCCCGTTCCTTTCCCTCCCTCTAACAAGTAAGCGTGGGATATACGCTCTTTTGCAATGCTATTCATCAACATTTTGACACCGATGGGCTGTATAGCAGAAAGCTGCTCCCACGTCTTAATCATAATGCATACCTCACTTATTTCATTCTTTCCTTCTATTATAACAATTTCTCTTCTATAATCTGAACAACTTCTTCTATAAGTTGTTCCATTGGCTGATCAGCATTTACTACTACAATGCGATTAGGGAAGCGCTCTACAACTTGTAAATACCCTTCACGCACGCGTTTATGAAAAGAGATGTCTTCCATATCTAGTCGATTTACTTCGCGTCCTGCATCCTTTTCAATTCGCGCTAACCCAACCTCTGGCTCAATGTCTAAATAAATTGTTAAACTAGGCATACAATCTTCCGTTGCGAAACGATTAATCTCAAATACTTTATCCATACCTAAGCCTCTTGCATATCCTTGATACGCTAAAGAACTATCTATAAAACGATCACATAGTACAAGACAGTTTTCCTCAAGTGCTGGCATAACTTTTTCCACTAAATGTTGTCTACGTGCAGCAGCATACAGAAGCGCCTCTGTACGTGCTTCCATCATCGTATATTCTTGTTTATGTAAAATCGTTCTAATATCCTCAGAAATTGCAATACCGCCTGGTTCTCTCGTCGCCATCACCTTTTGTTCTTTCTGCTCAAAGTATGGTAATAATTTTTTAATTAACGTTGTTTTACCCGAACCTTCTGGCCCCTCAATTGTTACAAATAATCCCTTCATCCTAAAACCTACTTTCTATATCATACACTTTCATATCTTTCGTGCTACCTTGAAAACGGGCTCCCATTTTCTCTAAATACATAATTTGCTCTTTATGTTCTGAAGTAATTCTTTCCCCATATATAATTAATGGAATTCCAGGTGGATATGGAGTTACCATTTCCGCCGCTATCATCCCAACTGCTTCTTCTATAGGTACTACCTTCGTTTTGCATCCCTCTAATTGCTTATACGTATACGGTAAAGGAGAAAATCCCCCTTTATAAGTATAACGAATAGATTCACTCTTGTCTTTCACCTCATAACGTTGCAACGCTACTCGCATTATATCTATAGCTTTCATGTACTGCTCATTTACTTGCATGGGTAAAATAAATAGGACATTATATGGATCTGCCATTTCTGTATATATCCCGGCCTTTTCAAATAAAGACTGTAATTCATATCCCGATAACTGACAACGAGTTTGTACAGTAACCTTTAACTCATCTTGCAATGGATATTGCAAAATAGCTATTTGTGGAATAGAACACAACCCCTCTTTAAATCTCCGGAAAAACTCGACAATCTCATCATGACCTTTTTCTTTTATACTCGCTAGTGTAAAGCGAGCTATATCAAGAGAAGCCATAATTGGATATGACGGACTACTAGATTGTAGCATACTCAAATAAGTAGAAACTTTTTCTTCTTTCACTAAACGACTATTTATATGTAAATAGGATCCCATCGTCATCGCGGGCAATGTTTTATGCGCAGAATGAACTACGATATCTGCACCATATGCTAATGCTGACTTTGGAAATGGCTCTCCTATACAAAAGTGTGCCCCATGTGCTTCATCTACTAGAACAGGTATTTTATGTGCATGTGCATAAGCGATGCTTGCCTCCAAATCCATTCCCATACCATAATAATTGGGATGCGTTAAAATGAGCGCTTTAGCATTGGGATATCTTTCAATTGCTTCCTTAATAACTTCATCACGAATCCCCACTGGTACGTTATACACCTCATCAATCCATGTGTCTAAAAAGATTGGATTCGCTCCTGCTAGTTTTAAACCATTAATAATTGATTTATGACAGTTTCTTTGCACAAGGACAATATCATGTTCCCCGCAGCAAGACAAAATCATTGCTAAATTTCCCACTGTTGAACCATTAATTAAAAAATAACTTTTTTTCGCACCATATACATCAGCTAATAATTGTTGTGCTTCATCTATACATTCAAACGGGCTATGTAAATCGTCTAATCCTGTTAGTTCGGTTACATCAATGGATAGTATATCTTTAAACTCCCTAGCGGCTTCCTGAGGGAAGTTTACGCCATTCTTATGACCTGGAACATGAAAGGATAGTGGTCCTCTTTCTTTAAACTCTATTAACGCCTCATATAAAGGCATACGATTTTGGTTCATATATATCTCTTCCTTATTATTCATTCTGTATCTATTATACAGATATTAAGACAAAAAAAATAATAGGCATATGCCTATTTAAAAATATGATACTTCTAATTTTCGAAGTTGTTTTAAGTAATGTATATATTTCGGATCATCTGTCTCGGTATTCACCATAGCCTTTTCACATTCATGACATATCAAATTATTATAAACATATATACCTTCTCTTCTTTTTGTCTCACAAACAATGCAAATTTCACTTTGTAATTTCATATCCTTTCCTCCCTTATTTAAATGGACATATTTTGTACTACTATTCCTTAACAATTTACAGAAAAATATACATCAATCTCTTATATAATATGATTTACTCTTGGGCAACGTGTTTGTATTACCTTTACTTCTTTTACATACTGTTTAACAACACAAAAAAACACAAGTCAAATGACTTGTGTTTTTATCTTGCTTGGCGACGTCCTACT
>NZ_NULR01000018.1 GCF_002577405.1 Bacillus cereus
CCCGGTCGGGACCGCCATTTATGTTGGCTCGGTAGCTCAGTCGGTAGAGCAGAGGACTGAAAATCCTCGTGTCGGCGGTTCGATTCCGTCCCGAGCCACCATTTTTTTTATGCCGGCTTAGCTCAATTGGTAGAGCAACTGACTTGTAATCAGTAGGTTGGGGGTTCAAGTCCTCTAGCCGGCATCCTTTAGGGGCATAGTTTAAAGGTAGAACTGAGGTCTCCAAAACCTCCAGTGTGGGTTCGATTCCTACTGCCCCTGTAAAAGTATATGGGCCTATAGCTCAGCTGGTTAGAGCGCACGCCTGATAAGCGTGAGGTCGATGGTTCGAGTCCATTTAGGCCCACCATATATATTCCGCAGTAGCTCAGTGGTAGAGCTATCGGCTGTTAACCGATCGGTCGTAGGTTCGAGTCCTACCTGCGGAGCCATGGCCCGTTGGTCAAGTGGTTAAGACACCGCCCTTTCACGGCGGTAACACGGGTTCGAATCCCGTACGGGTCATAAAAAAAGAGTCAGCAATATGCTGACTCTTTTTTATTGTGTGTAATCCTCTTTTATCACCTTATTTTTCTGAAATAAATAAAGGGATTTAGGAAAAGCTATGGTATGTATTAAAAGGAGGAGATAAAAAATGACACGAGTTCGAGAACTTATGAGTACTCATATTGTACATTGTACACCATTAGACAATGTATATGAGGCTGCTGTAAAAATGAAGGAAGAATCGATTGGATTGATTCCTGTTGTTGAAAATGAACAAGTTGTTGGGCTTGTTACTGATCGAGATTTAGTTGTTCGAGGGATTGCTGAAAAACATCCTGGATCGAATAAAATTACAAATGTAATGACAACAAACATTGTTTCAGTTTCTCCAGATGATTCTATTGAAAAAGCTACAGAATTAATGGCACAGTATCAAATTAGACGATTGCCAGTAGTTGAGAGTGGTCACCTAGTTGGGATGCTAGCACTAGGTGATTTAGCTATAAGAGAATCAGCAGATGATCAAGCTGGATTTGCTTTAAGCGAAATCTCGGAGCATACGGAATAAATTGAAACTTTAATTAGTGGGAATTTTAATGGCTACTAATAGAGATATAAATTATGTATAAAGTTCAGATACATTACTCTAGTATATATGGATTAAATTGATATGTTAGCGTGATGTATCTAGGGCATTATATAATAAGTATACAGTTAATATTTTCGACAGTTTTTTAACATTTGTCATTCCTAATTTTTATTAAGAGAAAAAATGATATACTGATAGATATAAGTATTATGAAAGTTTTTGAATATAACAATATTTATTATTAATGATGTAATAATGAATTAATATTTCCTATGTAGATAAAGTGAAACTTTAATTAGTGGGAGTTTTGTCGATCCCCAATGATTATTAGTTGAACCAATCGGGCTTTTACGGGCAGTTTTATCTCCGACCTAACTTCCTCGCATTCGCTGAATTTTGAGGTGGGAGTCTTACTGCCCGCAAATAGCGGGATAAAAAGGGAAGGGGAATTATATGAGGGCTGTACAGGGCGATCCAAATTGGAATTTGGTTACAGATACATATATAGAACCAAATAATTTCGCTGCATTATTTTCTTTGCTTGTACCTTGTCACCCGAAAGGTGAAGGGAAAGAGCGAACTATATTAGTGTGGAAAGAAAAAGAATTTTATAAAGAAGAAAATGTAGCGGCATTTATCGTATATGGTATGAATAAAGTAAAGAATTTACCGCAGTTTCATAAAGATGAAATTCCAACTTTAGTACGTATCCTTCGTTTATGCCAAGAGATTGGTTGGTACGAAGAGGCAAATACTTTTATGATAACGCAAGGGCTAGATGAATTTGTCCAAACTTCATTGGAATATGAAAAATGGGATCTTTTGACGCAAGCGGTTGCTTTAAACTACTTAATTATTAAATATCGTATTGGTGAATTAACAGATAAGGATGTAGAAATTTGGGATAGAGTTAAATTTAATGAAAAATGTATAAAAGATTGTAAACATTTATTATCCCATAAAGAAGTATTGGAATTTACATTCTTTTATATGTGTAAGAGAGCAAAGCTACTATCAAAAGAGCAATTAAATAGTGATATGATGAGTCTAGCGATGTATTGTAATACTTTTGTGTATGATTTATATACACATGACTTATTAAGAAAGTATCGTAAGTGTACAGACTTTCTATCATATTATGGACCGAGTCAAGTAGTTTTAGCTTGTCAAAGAGCTGTACTTTCTCAAATTTCAGATCGATTAGACCCATTAAAGACAACGCATGTAGATGATTATTTATATGTAATGAAAGAAATGATGGAACATATGACGATAGGGGTAATGGATCGTTATGGTCATTTTATCGGAAAGTTACTTTCTTATGTACCATTTTTCGAAATGATCCAAGTTCCACAGCATGCATATTATTGTGAAGAATTACTGTATATTTGTAAGGGCATTGAATACAAGGAAGAAATACTACGCAATTATATATTTATACAATTACATGATTGTTTACCATCATTCTTTAAACTATTTCTTAAAAATAAGCGTTATGCAACGATTCATGATATTCTTTTCTATTGGTGCGACGATGAACAAAGAATGAGCTTAGAGAAAAAATATAATCTTAGTTTTATTTATGAAAAATATGCTTGTGGATAAACAGTAATTTTTTATATGAAAAATTAATATAAATTAAAAAGGATCTCAAGTTTATGTGAGATCCTTTTTTGTTAGTAAAACAAGGAGAAAGTAACTAAGATAAGAAATAACATTCCATAAAGGAGAAATTGTGCAGTATAACTTCCTTGTATACCAAAAAAAGTATTCATTTTTTTATATAAATTCAATATATATTTCATTGGATGATCTTTGAAAGATTGGTACACTGTGTCTCCTCTTTCTAAGCTTCTTGTTCATGTTTTTTGTTATTAGGGACATTAATGTATCTAGCTATGAATAATAAAATAGCCATAAAGAATACAGGAAGTACAGTAGATAAATAAAAGCCATTACTAATGACATTTGTTATAAGGGCACTTAATAGAAAAATAGCATTATAAATATGGGCAATTTTTTGTTTTAGTTGCACTTGAAATGATTCCATCATAATTTCTAAAGCAACAAAAGCAATGATAATAGATAAAAATACTGTGTTCGTATTATAAATGATTAAACAACAGATTAAACCTAAAAAGGCTAAGTATTCAATTAAGAGAGGTATATTGCGTGGCATACAATTTACCTAACTAAATATGGCAGTGGATTTACTGCATTGGTTTTTTCAAAATTCCATTCACCATTATGTAATTCGAAATGGAGATGTTGTCCGTATGAATGACCTGTGTTTCCCATATGACCTACTAATTGCCCAGTTTGTACTTGATCCCCAGCTTGTACAGTACGATCTTTCATATGAGCATAAACGGTTGTATATAATTTCCCGTTTATTTGATGGGCGATGAAGACGACATTACCATAACTAGCTGAATAATAAGATTTCACAACTTTACCTGCAGCAGCAGCTTGAATAGAGACGTTACCTTGTGCTGCAATATCTATACCATAATGCATTTGTTCCCAACGCATATCAAAGGTTGAGCTAACTCTTCCTTGAGCAGGGAATTTGAAAACTGCTGGAATTGCTGAAGATTGAGTTGTTTTAGCTTGTGATTGCGGTTGATTTTGATTTTGTACTACATAGTGTTTTGCCACATATCCGTATCCTGTACCAAAACGAATTTTATACCAAGTTCCTACAGTTTCTACTACTTGCACTTGTGTACCATTTTGTAATGAACCAAGTAGAGTACTACTTGTACTAGCATCACTACGTACATTAAGTTTTGGTGTTGCAACTGTGTACTTCGTATTATTTTGAACTGTAATTCCTTTTACTAAAGGCTGTGAGCCATTAGATATGAATGCTTTTTGCACATAACCTGTTTGACCATTATGTAAAATCTTATACCAGTCGCCTTGCTCTCCTTGAATGGTAACAAACTTACCATTTGGTAATACATCTAAAATTGAAGATTCTAAATTAGGTTCAGAGCGAAGGTTTAATGCATTTGCATTGACGATGTATTGATTATTAGATTGAAGTTTGTTTTTTAGTAGAATAGCATCTTTTTGTACGTAACCGACTTTATTATTAACAGATACTTTATACCAATCATTCGTTGTTTCAAGTATATTCACTTTCGTATTAAAGCGGATTGTATCAATAGATGTGCTATTTGTATTGTCTTCTTTATGTAAAGCTGCTTGATCGACTTTGACATATCCAGTTTTAACATTAGATAATTGTTCAGCATTTGCTTTTTGTATAGTTGTTTCTCCCATAGAAGGTAGTAAAGAAGCAATTGCGACAGTAGTTGCTGTTAGAGTAGTAGCTTTCATATTCATATAATAGAGACCTCCTCTAGTTGTATAGTTGTAATTTTATTATAGTATAAATATATAATATAGTGGGTGTATTCACATAAATGTAATATGAAATCAATATAAAAATAAATTTTTTGAGTATAATGATTCCTTTTTATCCAATTAATTAGGATGTTATTTTCTAAAATAGAATATAATTATTGTATAGTTTGGAGATTTTGTTGACAATTGGGAAAATTAAAACAGTTGATGATGTCTTATTACGGTGTTATACTGACAGTGATAATTTTATAGTTTGCTAGGAGAGCTGGTGTTGCCAGCTGAGAGTAGGCCGTAAGCCTTTGATCCTTTTTATTACCTGATCTAGATTATGCTAGCGTAGGGAAGCAATTCGGACACTAACAATGAGTCCCCGTTTCTTTACGTATAGAAACGGGGCTTTTTTATTTAAAAATTTCATATTGAAACCACTAGGGGTGCTTGATGTGCTGAGAGAGGAATAATCCTTAACCCTTACAGACCTGATCTAGGTAATACTAGCGAAGGGAAGTGGAACAACGAATAAATGTATAATTTTATTTGCTGTAACCACTTCTTATATAGAGAAGTGGTTTTTTATTTAGATACACATATTGAAAGGGGAAATAGAAATGAAGTTTTGCGATAGATTATTAGAAACTGTGCAACCTGTTTGGGAGATGAGCCATAATCATCCGTTTGTAGTAGGCATGGGGGATGGTACGTTAGAAAAAGACAAATTCCAGTACTATATTATTCAAGATTATTTATATTTGTTAGATTATGCAAAGCTATATGCAATTGGGGTTGTAAAAGCAACGAATCCACAAGTGATGGGAAAGTTTGCAGAGCAAATTGATGGAATATTAAATGGAGAAATGACAATCCATAAACAATATGCAAAAAGACTTGGTATATCTGCACAAGAGATGGAATCTGCAAAACCATCTGCTAAAAATTTAGCCTATACAAATTACATGATGTCTGTATCTCAAAATGGCACACTTGCAGAATTAATAGCGGCACTTCTTCCGTGTATGTGGAGTTATTGGGAGATTGGAAAGCGTTTAAATGATATTCCTGGAGCGAGAGATCATGAGTTCTTTGGAGAGTGGATTCAAGGATATAGTTCTGAAGAATACGGTAACCTTTGTATTTGGTTAATAGATTTATTAAATGAAATGGCGATTGGAAAATCAGAGAAAGAGCTAGACCGATTAGAGGAGATTTTCTTATATTCCAGCCGATTTGAATATTTATTCTGGGATATGGCTTATCGTAAGGAGATGTGGGGTTTTGAGGAGCAAGAACATACTACAGTTTCATAATGTTTCTTTTCATTATGATGAGAAACCAATCATCAATGAATTACATGCTTCTATACAAGAGAAAGAGTTTGTAAGTATTATCGGACCGAGTGGTTGCGGGAAAAGTACTTTATTTCGCCTCATTACAGGCTTAGAAGAGGCAAGTACTGGACAGATAGAGCTGACAGAAACAAAGAGTCATCCTGTAGGATATATGCCCCAAAAAGATATGCTCTTGCCGTGGAGGACGATTATTGAGAATGCGGCCCTGCCGCTAGAGTGCCAAGGTGTGCAGAAGAAAGAAGCGCAAGCAAAAGCGAAAGAACTGTTACATAAATTTGGTTTACAAGGATACGAGAAAAAATACCCGAAAGATTTATCTGGTGGTATGAGACAACGCGTATCTTTTATCCGAACTTTATTAACAGGCGGGGAGATATTATTGTTAGATGAACCGTTTAGCGCATTGGATGCTTTAACGAAGGCATCTTTGCAAGAATGGTTGTTTGAACAATGGAAAGAGTGGGAAAAAACAATTTTATTTATCACTCATGATGTTGAAGAAGCGCTATTCCTTTCGAATCGAATTTTAGTAGTGGAGAAGCAGCCGATAATGACATTGACTGAGCGGATTGTGCCGCTTGATCATAATCGAACACGAAAGGATTTATATAAACCGGACGTGTTAGCGCTGAAAGATGAGATTCTTGGTATGTTACAAAGGCAGGTACTTGTATGATGAACCGATTGAAAGAATTAGTTCCTGCCATTACCCTTTCTAGTATTTTACTCGTTATGTGGGAAATCGGAGCAAGAATTGTAGATGAGATGTACATTTTACCGTCACCGTCTGCAATTGTAATGAAGATATGGAAACTAAAAGACATATTATTTACGGTTCATTTACCGGCAACGTTATACGTCGTTTTAATAGGTGTTGTTATTTCTATCGTATTAGGTGTGGGGCTAGCGATGTTAATGAATGCGAGTACATGGATGGAAAGAGCATTTTATCCATTATTAGTTGCCTCACAAACGATTCCAATTACTGCGCTTGCCCCGCTCTTCGTTTTATGGTTTGGATACACAATCTGGAGTAAGGTTGTTGTTACAGTTTTAATTACGTTTTTCCCTATTGCGGTCAATACGTATGATGGACTGCGTAGTACGAAAAAAGAATGGGAGGAGCTCTTAGTTACATATGGGGCAACGAAAAAGGATATTTTTCTAAAGTTAAAATTGCCATCCGCTCTTCCTTACTTTTTCTCAGCGTTAAAAATTGCAGTTCCGCTTAGTGTGATTGGGGCAGCAATTGGAGAATGGCTCGGTGCACAAGCTGGGCTTGGATATTTCAGTAAAAGGATGATGACGCAGTTAGATGGTGCGGGTGTATTTGCACCAATTGTATTGCTATCATTATTAGCTATTTTTTTCGTCATACTTATTTCTATGTTAGAAAAGAAATTCATTAGTTGGAGGAAGCATTCATGAAATTTTTAAAACGCATCATTGTGTTTACATTATTAGTTGCAATGATTGCTGGATGTTCAAGTAATTCAGCATCAGACAAGGGGAAAAAAGAGAAAGAAATAACGGTCATGCTTGATTGGTATCCAAATGCGGTGCATAGCTTTATTTATGCAGCCATTGAAAAAGGATACTTTAAAGAAGAAGGAGTAAAGGTAAATATTAAATTCCCTTCTAATCCGACTGATCCATTAACGTTGGCAGCTGCAGGAAAAGTAACAGTGGGCTTATATTATCAGCCAGATGTTGTCATGGCTAGAGCAAATGAACAAATTCCAGTGAAATCAATTGGAGCTGTCGTACGTTCACCGTTAAATCATGTTGTATCGTTGAAATCAGCAGGCATTCAATCACCGAAAGATTTAGAAGGCAAAACAGTAGGTTACTCTGGAACGCCTTTAAGTGAAGCGTATTTAAAAACGATGGTAAAAGAAGATGGGGGTAATCCAGATACAGTGAAAGTAGTTGATGTAGGCTTTGATTTAGTGCCAGCATTAATTACGAAAAAAGTAGATGCTGTAACAGGGGCATACATTAACCATGAAGTACCTGTTATGCGTCATGAAGGTCATGAACCAGCGTACTTTAATCCAGCTGATTATGGCGTACCAAATTATCATGAGCTTGTGTTTGTAACAGGTGATAAAACGTTGAAAAAAGATAAAGAAGCATTGCAAGCCTTTTTACGCGGGGCGAAAAAGGGGTATGACTTTATGAAGAAAAACCCTGATGAAGCATTAAATATTTTATTAGATCATCAAGAAAAAGAAAACTTCCCGCTTGTGCCAGAAGTTGAAAAAGAAAGTATGAAAATTTTATTAGAGAAGATGGAAACGAAAGATGAGCCATTCTTATCAGATTCAAAAGAGTCTTGGGAGAAACAAAGTAAATGGTTGAAAGATAAAGGAATGACGAAAGAAATTGTTCCAGCCGATGAGCTATTCGAAAATATTTTAAAGTAGGCGAATGAATATGAAAAATGAGCTTCACGTAATCTCAAATGGCCATATGCCGTTCGAAGAGTTAGTGAATGTAGCGATGCAAATTGAGAGTGAGATTGATTATTTGCATATTCGTGAGCGTGAGAAAAGTACGAAGGAATTATATGAAGGGGTAGAAAGCCTTTTAAAAAAAGGCTTTCCAGCATCTAAACTTGTTATAAATGACCGAATTGATATTGCTGTTTTATTAAATATCCCGCGTGTACAGCTAGGGTATCGAAGTACAGATGTAAGGTCAGTGAAAGAAAAGTTTTCGTATTTACATGTTGGTTATTCCGTACATTCTTTAGAAGAAGCGATAGAGGCTTTTAAGGATGGGGCTGATTCGCTCGTTTATGGCCATGTATTCCCAACAGATTGCAAAAAAGGTGTGCCAGCGAGAGGGTTAGAGGAAATTTCGGACATTGCAAAGAGCTTATCGATACCGATTATAGCTATTGGAGGAATTACTCCTGAAAATACATGGGATGTTCTTGCAAGTGAAGTAAGTGGAATTGCTGTTATGTCTGGAATTGTAAGTAATAGTAACCCGTATAGCAGAGCGAAATCTTATAAGGAATCAATAAGAAAGTGGGCGGGGAAACATGTGTGAGAAGTATGATGTAGCGATTATTGGTGGTGGTGTAATTGGTAGCTCAGTTGCACATTTTCTAGCAGAAAGAGGACATAAAGTAGCGATTATAGAGAAGCAGAGAATTGCATCGGAAGCTTCGAAAGCTGCTGCTGGTTTACTCGGTGTTCAGGCAGAATGGGATGCGTATGACCCGCTATTTGAACTTGCTAGAGAAAGCCGTGCTATATTCCCACAACTTGCAGCAGTTTTACGTGAAAAGACGGGTATTGATATTGGCTATGAGGAAAAAGGGATATATCGTATCGCTCAAAATGAGGATGAGAAAGAGAGAATTCTTCACATCATGGATTGGCAGCAGAAAACAGGTGAAGATTCCTATTTTCTAACGGGGGACCATTTGCGGGAAAAAGAGCCATTTCTATCCGAATCAATTATCGGAGCGGTATATTATCCGAAAGATGGTCACGTTATTGCGCCAGAGCTTACGAAGGCACTCGCACATTCCGCAGCAATTTCTGGTGCTGATATATATGAGCAGACAGAAGTATTTGATATTCGTATTGAAAATAATAAAGTGACTGGAATTGTGACAAGCGAAGGTGTAATCACATGCGAAAAAGTCGTTATCGCTGGAGGATCATGGAGTACGAAATTGCTACATTATTTTCAGAGTGATTGGGGTACATATCCTGTTAAGGGGGAGGTTGTTGCAGTAAGAAGCAGGAAACCTCTTTTGAAAGCTCCTATTTTCCAAGAACGGTTTTATATTACACCGAAACGTGGTGGTCGTTACGTAATTGGGGCAACGATGAAGCCTCATACGTTTAATAAATCTGTACAACCAGAAAGTATTACTTCCATATTAGAACGTGCTTACACAATATTGCCAGCTTTAAAAGAAGCAGAGTGGGAAAGCACATGGGCAGGATTAAGACCACAATCGAATCATGAAGCTCCTTATATGGGAGAGCATGAAGAAATCAAAGGTTTATATGCGTGTACTGGGCATTATCGAAACGGTATTTTATTAAGTCCTGTTTCTGGTCAGTATATGGCTGATTTAATAGAAGGAAAGCAGGAGAATCACTTGCTAGATTCATTGCTTTCTAAAATGGTTTAGAAAGGGGATGGAAGTTTGAATTTGAAAATTAATGGTAACCAAATGGAAGTGCCAGCGAGTGTGAAAACAGTAGCTGAGTTACTTACACATTTAGAGTTAGATAACAGAATTGTTGTAGTAGAGCGTAATAAAGATATTTTACAAAAAGATGATCATAAAGATACATCTGTTTTTGATGGAGACCAAATTGAGATTGTAACTTTCGTAGGAGGCGGTTGATTATGTTAAACATTGGATCATTTTCATTTCATTCTAGACTTTTATTAGGAACAGGAAAATTTCCAGATTTTGATGTACAGCAAAAGGCAATTGATGTATCTGAGGCTGAGGTTTTAACGTTCGCAGTACGTCGTATGGATATCTTTGATGCGAAGCAACCAAATTTATTAGAGAAACTTGATGTAAAAAAATATACGTTATTACCAAATACAGCTGGAGCAAAAAATGCTGAGGAAGCTGTTCGAATTGCAAAATTAGCAAAAGCTTCAGGACTTTGTGACATGATAAAAGTAGAAGTTATTGGCGATGATAGAACGTTATTACCGGATCCAGTGGAAACGTTAAAAGCATCTGAAATGTTACTGGAAGAAGGATTTATCGTTCTTCCGTACACATCTGATGATGTTGTATTAGCACGTAAATTACAAGAGCTTGGCGTGCATGCGATTATGCCAGGAGCATCACCGATTGGATCAGGACTTGGCATTGTAAATCCATTAAATTTAAGTTTTATCATTGAACAAGCGACAGTACCAGTTATCGTTGATGCAGGTATTGGTAGTCCAGCTGATGCGGCATTTGCAATGGAATTAGGAGCAGATGGCGTGTTATTAAATACGGCTGTATCAGGAGCAAAAGATCCTATTAAAATGGCACAGGCAATGAAATTAAGTATTGAGGCAGGTCGTTTAGGATTTGAAGCAGGTCGTATTGCGCGCAAACGTTGTGCAACTGCAAGTAGTCCTTTAGAAGGAATGAGCGTAGTTGAATAATCGATATTCTCGCCAAGAATTGTTTTCTCCAATTGGAGAAGAAGGGCAGCAAAAGATAAGAGAAAAGCATGTACTTATTATCGGTGCGGGTGCACTAGGTAGTGCAAATGCAGAAATGTTTGTAAGAGCTGGCGTTGGTAAGGTGACAATTGTTGACCGCGATTATGTGGATTGGAGTAATTTACAAAGACAGCAATTGTATGCAGAGAGTGACGTAGAGAATAACCTTCCGAAGGCTGTAGCAGCAAAGAAGCGTCTAGAAGAGATTAACAGTGAAGTAAGAGTAGAAGCTCGCGTTCAGGATGTAACAGCTGAAGAGCTAGAAGAACTCGTTATAAACGTTGATGTAATGATTGATGCAACTGATAATTTTGAAACACGTTTTATTGTGAATGATATAGCGCAAAAATATTCTATTCCATGGATTTACGGAGCATGTGTAGGAAGTTACGGTCTATCGTACACAATTCTTCCTAGTAAAACGCCATGTTTATCTTGTTTATTACAAGCGATTCCGCTTGGCGGAGCGACATGTGATACAGCGGGCATTATATCGCCTGCTGTATCTCTTGTCGTTTCTCATCAAGTAACGGAAGCTCTGAAACTGTTAGTAGAAGACTATGAATCGCTTCGAGATGGACTTGTGTCGTTTGATGTATGGAAAAATGAATATTCATGTATGAATGTGCAAAAGCTCCGTAAGCATAATTGTCCTTCGTGCGGGGAGAATGCACTATATCCGTATTTAAATAAAGAAAACACTTCAAAGACCGCGGTGTTATGCGGGAGAAATACAGTTCAAATTAGACCACCTCATAAAGAGGAAATGGATTTTGAACAATATAAAAAATTGCTAAATGATCGAGTGAATGATTTGAATGTAAATCCATATTTACTATCATTTTCTGTGGAAGAAAAGAGATTAGTTGCTTTTAAGGATGGTCGTGTACTTGTACATGGAACGAAAGATATAAGCGAAGCAAAAACGATTTATCATCGCTATTTTGGATAGAAAAGGATGAGTGGGATGAAAGTAAATAAAGCTTTAACAATTGCAGGATCTGATAGCGGCGGCGGTGCTGGAATTCAAGCAGATTTAAAAACATTCCAAGAGCTTGGTGTGTACGGAATGACGGCTATTACGGCAATTACTGCTCAAAACACGCTTGGTGTGCAAGGGGTATATCCTGTTCCGTTAGAAGGTATTACGGAACAGCTGAATTCAATTGGTACGGATTTAACACCAGATGCTGTGAAACTAGGAATGTTATTTAGCAGTGAAATTATTCAAATTGTGGCAGAGCAGATTAAGAAATTTGGCTGGAATAATATTGTGCTAGACCCTGTTATGATTGCTAAGGGCGGTGCGTCATTATTACAACAAGAAGCAGTGCAAGCATTAAAAGAATACTTATTACCAGTAGCAACGGTTGTAACACCGAATGTTCCGGAAGCAGAAGTGTTAACTGGGATGGAGATTCGTAATATTGAAGATAGTAAGGAAGCTGCAAAAGTATTGCATGAATTAGGTGCTAAATATGTGCTTATGAAGGGCGGACATGCAGAATATCAAGGTAATGAAGTAATTGATTTACTTTTTGATGGAGAAGAGTTTATTGAATTTAGAAGTGAACGAATTCCTTCGAAACAAACGCACGGAAGCGGGTGTACATTTGCTTCAGCAGTTACAGCAGGACTTGCGAAAGGATATTCAATCGAAGAGGCAGTTCAAGAAGCAAAACGATTTATTAGTATAGCAATTGAAGAGCCGTTGAATATTGGCAGTGGTCATGGACCGACGAATCATTTTGCGTATAAGTTGAATAAAACACAAGCATAGTGAAAATTTAACCCGTGGGGCTATATCCCCACGGGTTATTAATGATTTTTAATATATGTTAGCAAATATGATTGGCTTACATGTGTCCTTTAGATGAGTAAAGTATATAAAAGGTGTGATGATATTAATATGAAAAATATAACATAGGGAATCATAGCTTTCTTATTATTACTTAAGTGTTTACTATAAATTAATAACAAACAAGAAATTAAAAAAATGATTTCTAATGTAGTACGGAATTCAGTATAGTTAGGAATAGTAACTAAAATCGCTAAAATTAAAAGTAACGAATTGCTTAGAATATTTATTATTTTAACAAAATTATTCTTTTTATCCTCGGTCATATATCTTCCTCGTTTCACCTTTGATTTTTACTCATTTCTCTACTTAGTATTATTACAATATGACTAATGAGAATTCCTATAGAGTATAAATATTTAACAATAAAAAAATTCCATTTTGAGGGATTTTTTCTGTTTACTTTTTCAAAATTCAAGAGTAATATATCAGCCAGAATACATTTTTTTGTAAACGCTGAGTCCAAATGTATGGAGCGGAGGAACCAATTTGTGCAGTGTCACTTGGGGTGAATCTTTCAGTTTTGAAAGTAGGGCTACTCTCAAAGTCCGAATCCGACAGCTAACTTCGTAAGCGTCTTGAGAGAGGACGGTGCCATGATGGATACATCACTTCATCGGTCCGATTAGTATAGGGGAATATCAATCTACGTTTGAGTTCTTTTATGCTAAGGAGGATGAGGGACATGGAACTAACACTTATTTGTGTTGGAGAAGAAAGCAAGGTAAATAGTTTAATAGATTTAGTAGCCTTTCAACATGAGTTAATTATTTTTACAGCAAATGAAGAGATAGCGGCTGAAGTGAGGAATTGTGGGTTTGACTGGACGTATAGTTGTAGTAAGGAGCAGGATTTTACTAGTATTTGTGAGTGTATTAAGAAGGTGATTTTACTAGGGGATGAGCTTCCAATCATTAGTTTCTTTACAGAACACATTCGCTTTTCTTTCCAAGCACCTATTACTGTTGTTACAAGAAATAAACGATATCCAGCGAGGCTCTATGAAACGATTGGAGCTAAATTCGTCGTGTTTACGAATTGTGATAACATTTCTTTTTTATTTTTTGAATAGGGCGGAGGAGAGTGAATATGAAGGTGTTGTTACTAGGAGATATAGCGAATCGTTGGGCGGTATCGATAGAGAGAGTTGAAAAATTGATCCAGATTGATCCTCTTTTTCCAGGTCCATATATTATATTACCATCAAAAGATGTTTTGTATTTAGAGGCGGATATTACCGAATATGAGCAGTTACATGCCGAATTGGCACAAGTTTATATTCGAGGGAGAAATTTACGTGCTTTTTTACGAGGTGAATAAATTTTGAATGAAATAGAGAGCGAATGTTAAGTGGACCTAAGGTGGGCGCTTATATACATTCGCCCTTCTTTTGCATATTAAAAAGATAATTTCTACGAAAAAGAAAGAAAAGACAAGAAAACAGATGAAAAAATATTAATAACACTCAATGTAAGCGTTTAAACGATAAAATATTTTCTTATTTTAGTTAATTTAGCTCTTTACAAGTGAAATAGAGAGGAGTATATTTACTCTCATAAATCATTCATGAAATTTCCAAAAAAAACCTAAAATCGCTGAGTTCCAGAAATGGAGCGGGGGAACCAATTTTGTGCATCGTCACTTGGGGTGAATCTTTCAATTTTGAAAGTAGGGCTACTCTTTAGGCCCGAATCCGACAGCTAACCTCGTAAGCGTTTAGAGAGGAGGTTTACTTTGTGTTGTTCGTTTAGAACACTAAGTAGAGCTTAGTGTTCTTTTTTTGATAACTAAATGGTAAATTTTAACAAAAATAAAGTGAGGGATAGCTATGTTAGATGTTGTAATGATCGGGACTTTTATTCTATTAGTTGCATCGATGGCGAGTCTTGCAAGTTGGTCAGATAAAGTTGTGAAGGAAGGAAAGCAATCATGATGATTGTCTTATCGGTTATTGTCGCAGCAATTACAGTGTATTTAGTGTATGCATTATTAAATCCAGAGAAGTTTTAATTAGGGGGAATCATTCATTATGATTTGGGTTGCAGTCATTATTACAATGCTCTTGTTTATTTTAGTAGCAAAGCCAACGGGGATTTATTTAGAAAAAGCTTTTCAAGGTAGTAAAACGTTAGATAAAGTATTCGGGCCTTTTGAAAAACTTATTTTTAAAATTACGGGTGTAAAAGCATACAATCAAACGTGGAAACAGTACGCATTATCATTAGTTTTATTAAATGGATTTATGATCGTTGTCGTATACTTCATTTTCAGATTACAAGGTGTGCTGCCACTAAATCCAGCGCATATTGAAGGGATGGAGCCTACGCTCGCTTTTAATACAGCAATTAGTTTTATGGCTGATACAAACTTACAGCATTATAGCGGTGAAAATGGTTTATCTTATTTATCGCAATTAATTGGGATTACGTTTTTAATGTTTGCGGCACCAGCAACGACGTTAGCGCTTGTTATGGCATTTATAAGAGGGCTTGCTGGAAAAGAACTTGGTAACTTTTTCGTAGATTTTACGAGAGCATTAACGAGAGTATTTCTTCCTATCGCATTTGTCGCAGCACTAGTCTTTGTCGCACTTGGTGTACCACAAACGTTAGACGGAGCAGTTACAGCACAAACAATTGAAGGCGCAAAACAAAGTATTTTACGTGGGCCTGTTGCATCATTCGTTTCCATTAAGGAACTTGGAAATAACGGCGGTGGATTTTTCGGGGCAAATTCTACACATCCTTTCGAAAATCCAGGACAAATGAGTAATATTTTGCAAATGATGCTTATGATGTTATTACCAACGGCACTTCCATTTACGTACGGACGAATGGTAGGGAATAAAAAGCAAGGGCGTATCCTTTTCGTATCACTATTTATGGTGTTTTTACTAGGATTTATAACGATTACTACAGCTGAATTAAATGGGAATCCAGCGTTAAATGGAATGGGTATCGAACATGTACAAGGAAGTACAGAAGGAAAAGAAGTACGATTTGGTACAGTATTTTCTTCCCTTTATGCGACAGTTACGACAGCTGCTGAAACAGGGGCCGTTAATACGATGCATGATACGTTAACGCCAATTGGCGGGCTAGTACCACTCGTAAATATGATGTTAAATACAGTATACGGCGGCGTTGGAGCAGGCTTTGTTAACATTATTATGTATGCGATTATTGCGGTCTTTATATCTGGGTTAATGGTAGGGCGGACACCAGAGTTTTTAGGTAAGAAAATTGAAGGTAAGGAAATGAAATTAATTGCGGTAACGATATTATTTCATCCATTGCTTATTTTAGGATTTTCAGCATTAGCTCTTTCAACAAGTTTAGGAACGGATGCCATTTCTCATTCAGGTTTCCACGGTTTAACGCAAGTTGTATATGAATACACATCGTCAGCTGCGAATAACGGATCTGGATTTGAAGGATTAGCAGATAATACACCATTTTGGAATATTACGACTGGTTTAGTTATGTTTTTAGGACGCTATTTCAGTTTAATTACGATGCTAGCTGTGGCATCTTCGCTGAAAGAAAAAACGGTAGTGCCAGAAACAGTTGGAACGTTCCGTACAGATAATGGTTTGTTTGGAGGGATTTTCATCGGAACGATTGTAATTGTTGGAGCGTTAACATTCTTCCCGATGTTAGTACTTGGCCCAATTGCAGAATTTCTTACATTGAAGTAATGGAGGGTAAATGATGAGACCGGTAGTAGTAAAAGAAAAAAGAGTGAACGAACCACAAGTACATGCTGTAGAAGATGAGGTTAGACAAGCGAAAACGATGGATCGTGATATCGTAAAACATGCGATGAAACAATCCTTTGCGAAATTGAATCCGAAAGTCATGATAAAAAATCCGATTATGTTCGTTGTAGAAATTGGATTTATCATTACGTTAATTTTATCCTTTCTTCCAAGCAGTTCTAGTAGTGTACCAGGGTGGTTTAATATAACAGTTTCTCTCATTCTATTATTTACAGTTTTATTTGCGAACTTTGCAGAAGCGTTAGCTGAAGGTCGTGGTAAAGCACAAGCTGATTCTTTAAAACAATCGAAGAAAGATGTGTTTGCAAATGTTGTAAAAGAAAATGGAGACATTGTTCAAGTTTCAGCAACTGATCTAAGAAAAGGTGACGTTGTTATTGTAAAACAAGGAGAAATGATTCCGAATGATGGTGAAGTTATTAAAGGATTAGCGTCTGTTGATGAATCTGCAATTACAGGAGAGTCAGCTCCTGTGATAAAAGAAGCTGGTGGTGATTTTTGTTCCGTAACAGGCGGAACGATGGTCGTAAGTGATGAGATTACGATTGTAATTACGAGTAACCCTGGTGAATCATTTATTGATAAAATGATTTCTTTAGTAGAAGGGGCTGCCCGTCAAAAAACGCCGAATGAAATTGCTTTAAATACAGTATTAACGAGTTTAACGCTTATTTTCTTAATTGTTGTTGTGACGTTGCCGATTTTTACAAATTATTTAGGGTTTCAAATTGATACAGCTGTACTTGTAGCGCTGTTAGTTTGTTTAATTCCAACGACAATTGGTGGTTTATTATCAGCGATTGGTATTGCTGGAATGGACCGTGTGACAAAGTTTAACGTGCTAGCAATGTCAGGTAAAGCAGTAGAAGCTGCTGGTGATATTAATACAATTATTTTAGATAAAACAGGTACTATTACGTTCGGGAACCGGATGGCACATACATTGCTTCCTGTAGGGAATGAAACGATTGAGCAAGTAGGAAAATGGGCTGCTATTAGCTCAGTTTTAGATGAAACGCCAGAAGGTCGATCTGTTATCGAATATGTGCAAGCGAAATCTATATCATATAATAGAGAACTTGCAGAACAAGGTGAATTTGTTCCGTTTAAAGCAGAGACGAGAATGAGTGGTGTTGATTTACAGGACGGAACGAAAGTGAGAAAAGGTGCTGTCGGTGCCGTTATTGAGTGGGTTCGATCACAAGGCGGAGCGATTCCGAAAGATGTAAATCAAAAAGCAGATTTTATTTCAAAAGAGGGCGGGACACCACTTGTAGTTGCAGTAGATGATCGTATTTACGGTTTAATTTATTTAAAGGATACAGTAAAACCTGGTATGCGTGAGCGCTTTGAACAATTGCGCCAAATGGGGATTAAAACAGTTATGTGTACAGGTGATAATCCGTTAACAGCAGCGACAATTGCAAAAGAAGCTGGAGTAGATGAATTCGTTGCTGAGTGTAAACCAGAAGATAAAATTGCGGTTATTAAAGCAGAGCAAGATAAAGGGAAACTTGTAGCAATGACAGGTGATGGTACAAATGATGCTCCGGCTTTAGCGCAAGCGGACGTTGGGTTAGCGATGAATAGTGGGACGACAGCTGCGAAAGAAGCAGCGAATATGATTGATTTAGATTCGAACCCAACAAAAATTATTGAAGTTGTAGGAATCGGTAAGCAATTGTTAATGACACGTGGTGCGTTAACGACGTTTAGTATTGCGAATGATATTGCGAAATATTTTGCAATCATTCCGGCGATGTTTACACTGGCAATTCCGCAAATGGAAGCATTGAACATTATGAAATTAACATCACCACTGTCAGCAATCTTATCAGCATTAATATTTAATGCAGTTATTATTCCATTACTTATTCCACTAGCGATGAAAGGAATCGCATATAAACCGATGAGCTCTAATGCATTGCTTAGCAGAAACTTACTCATTTATGGGCTTGGCGGAGTTATCGTTCCGTTCATTGGAATTAAAGTAATTGATATGATTGTCGGCTTGTTCATATAAGGAAGAGGGGAAAAAGATGGCGAAGAAACAAAGTATACTAGCACCGATTGTCCGTGTTACTTTTACATTTTTAGTGTTGTGCGGTCTTGTATATCCGCTTATTGTAACTGGGATTGCACAAGCGGTAATGAAGGATAATGCGGATGGAAGTCTTATATATAATGATAAAGGTGAAGTAGTTGGTTCAAAATTAATCGGTCAAAATTTCACAGATCCACGTTATTTTCATGGACGTGTCTCTAGTATAGAATATAAAGCAGAAGCATCTGGTTCAAATAACTATGCACCGTCTAATCCAGATTTAGCAAAACGAGTTGAGAAAAGTATTGAAGACTGGAAGAAACAAAATCCAACGGTTCCAGTTACAGAAGTACCGATAGATTTAGTGACGAATTCAGGTTCAGGGCTTGATCCTGATATTAGTCCGAAGGCGGCTTCTGTGCAGGTAGATCGCATCTCGAAAATAACGAATATTCCGAAAGAAAAACTGGATCAGTTGATTAAGGAGCAAACAGAAGGCGCTGCACTCGGTTTATTTGGAGAAGATCGCGTAAACGTCTTAAAGTTAAATTTAGAATTACAGAAATTAATAAAATAGTAACAGTGCTACCTCAATCTAACGGATTGAGGTAGTGTTGTTTCGAAAGAAAGGGTGCGAGTGTTTTGTATGCGGATGACTATAAACCGAAGTTTCAAAGGCGAACGCCAGAGGAATATTTAGAATACATTAGGCAACAAAATCGCGGAAAGTTAAAGCTATACGTAGGGGCTGCCCCAGGAGTAGGGAAAAGTTATAAAATGCTCTTTGATGCAAGAGAGATGAAAAAAGATGGTATGGATATTGTGATTGGTTTAATTGAAACACATGGGAGAATCGAGACAGAAGAAGCAATTGCTGATTTAGAGAAGATTCCTTTAAAAGAAATAGATTATAAAGGGAAAGTATTTTATGAACTTGATGTGGAAGGAATTATAAAGCGTGCGCCGCAAATTGTTGTTGTGGATGAACTTGCGCATAGTAATATTCCCGGATCGAAAAATAAGAAACGTTATATGGATGTGCAGGAATTGTTAGATGCCGGTATATCCGTATTATCAGCGTTTAATATTCAACATTTAGAAAGCGTTCATGACATTGTAGCTCAAATTACAAATGTAAAAGTAAGAGAACGTATTCCAGATTTTATTTTGCAAAAAGCAAACGAAATTCAGCTCGTTGATGCAACGCCTGAGGTACTAAGGAAGAGATTAATAGATGGAAAGATATATAAGGAAGAAAAAATTCAGCAAAGCTTACAAAATTTCTTTACACTTAATAATTTAGGAGCACTTAGGGAATTATCGCTTCGTGAAGTTGCAGATGATATGGATGAGAAAATTAGTCAAACAGTAATAGAGCCAATCGGTGTGAAAGAAAAAATTCTCGTTTGTGTGCAATACAGTTCAACAGCGGAGAAATTAATACGGAGAGGTTGGCGCATGGCTGATCGGTTAAATGCTGAATTGTATGTATTAAACGTTGAAAGAGAAAATATAGATTCTCTTTCAGCAGGAAAAAAGCAAACAATTGAAGAGTGGAAATCGCTGACGAATCAATTTGATGCGAGCTTTGTATTAGAAGAAGCGAAAGGAAGAAAGCCAGCAGATGTTATTATTGAAGTCGCGAAAAGATTACAAGTAACGCAAATTTTACTCGGACAATCGGCAAGAACGCGTTGGGAAGAAATTCGAAAAGGTTCTATTGTAAATGAAATTATGAGAGAAACGAAGTATATCGATATTCATATTGTGGCGGATCAAAGAGCTTAATATAGAGGCTATCTTTTTTGGTAGTCTCTATTTTGCCTTGTGCGTGTTTTTATCATGTATAAGACTGTGGACGAAAAATATTTTTTCAAGCCTTTTGAATATAATTTCTGAAAGAACTCATATATAATAGAAAAAGATACTTAACATAGTGAATAATTAAAGAGTTAATATATAAAGAGGAGAGAGTAGCATGCTTGAAAATACAGGGTTAGTATTAGAAGGCGGCGGTATGCGTGGTGTATATACGGGCGGGATACTAGAATACTTTATGGAACAAGATTTATATTTTCCATATGTAATCGGTGTATCAGCTGGTGCTTGTCATGCAGCGTCGTATCTTTCCAGGCAAAGAAATAGAAATAAGACAGTAAATATTGATTATGCATCACATCCGAAGTATTTATCGTATAAAAACTTGTGGAAAAAGCGTCAGTTATTTGATATGGATTTCATTTTTCATGAAATTCCAGAAAAACATGTCCCATTTGATTTTGACACATATTTTAATAGTCCAGAACGCTTTCTTGTAGGGACGACAGATTGTGAAACAGGAAAGCCTGCTTATTTTGAAAAAGAAGGTACGAATGAAGATACATTGAATTTATTGCAAGCATCTAGTTCATTACCATTCATTGCACCAGTAGTAAACTACCAAGGTAAGCAATTATTAGATGGCGGGATTTCAGATCCAATTCCAGTTCGTAAAGCACAGGAAGATGGATTTGAAAAATCAGTCGTTATTTTAACGAGAAACCATGGTTACGCGAAGAAAAAATCAAAATTTGGCTGGGTTGCTGCGAAAGCTTATAAAAAGTATCCGAACCTTGTAAATACGATGCTAACTCGTTATGAAGTGTATAATGAAACACTTCACTACATTGAAAAAGAAGAGCAAGCTGGTAATTTATTTGTTATTCGTCCAGAATTGCCGCTTCAAGTAGATCGTATGGAAAAAGATAAGGCGAAATTACAAAGTTTATATGAACAAGGTTATGAAGATGCAAAAAGACAATTTGCGGATTTACAGGCGTTTTTGCAAAAATAATAATTAGGCTGTGGAGAAGGAGTTCTCCGCAGTCTTTTTTGTATTGCTACATACGTTACTTTTTAAAAATGTAATGCTTCCACTTATATAGGAGAATTTCTCATAAGAAACGTATGCAAATATTAAAAAGAATGTTTGAGATGGTAGGTTTGGAGAAGCATATAAATAAATATCTTTACGAGTTATCAGGAGGAGAACAACAAAGGACAGCCATAGCGAACTTTTCCTTACTTCTTGCATTGAAAGTAGTTCGTATGATTGTTGCAAAAGGAAAGTAGAGCATCGGAATTTGATGCTCTACTTTTTTATTTATAAAAAAATCCCTCACAAAGAGGGATTTTAATGTGGTAAGAATACCAATTGATAAGCAAACAAAATTCCAAATAAATATATAAGTGGATGAACAGCGCGGAATTGTCCTTTTGCCACTTTCATAAGTGGGTATGAAATAAATCCAAGTGCAATCCCTGTTGAAATACTTGATGTAAGTGGCATGCTTAAGATTACTAAGAATGCTGGGAATGCTTCATCGAATGTGTCCCAATCAATATATCGAACTGAACCCATCATAAGACTACCAACGATAATTAGTGATGGTGCTGTAATAGCTGATACGCCAGAAACAGCGCTCACTAAAGGTCCGAAGAATGCTGCTACTGCAAATAGTACAGCTACTGTAACGGTTGTTAAACCAGTACGTCCACCAGCTGCAACACCAGCAGATGATTCAATGTAAGCTGTTGATGGTGTTGTTCCGAACATAGCTCCAATTGTTGCAGAGAAAGAATCAGCTAAAAGTGCTCGTCCTGATTTAGGAAGTTTTCCATCTTTCATAAATCCACCTTGTTGTGCAACGCCAAGCAGTGTACCTGTTGTATCAAATAGTGTAACAAGGAAGAAGGAGAACACAACGCCGTATAATCCGTAGTTAATTACATCAGATACAGCAGTAATTGGATTTGCAACGATAATTCCTTCTGGTAATCCAGGCATTGAGGTAACGCCATTTGAAAATGTTAATTGACCTGTGAAGTAAGCGATAATCCCAGTTAATAACATTCCGATAAATAGTGCCCCGTTTATATTTAAAGACATAAGGATAATTGTAATTCCAAGACCAGCTAATGCTAGTAAAACAGGAGGGGAATGAAGATCACCAAGTCCAACTAAGTTAGAGTCATGTTGGGTTACAATTCCTGTTAAGCGTAAACCGATAAAAGCGATAAAAAGACCGATACCAGCAGTAAGTGCATGTTTTAAGTTTTCAGGAATTACTTCCATTAATTTTGTACGGAATGATGTAAATGATAACAAAATTAAAATCATACCTGCTACGAATACAGCAGAGAATGCAATTGCGAAAGTCATGCCTTCATGAGCCTTTACAACAGAGTAAGAGAAGTAAGCATTTAATCCCATACCCGGTGCAATTGCGATTGGTAAGTTTGTAAAGAGCGCCATAAATAATGTTCCGACAACAGCAGCGATAATTGTTGCTGTAAATGCTTGTTCGAATGGAACACCTGCATCACCAAGGATGACAGGGTTTACGACAATAATATATGCCATTGTTAAGAAGGTAATAATACCCGCCATAATTTCAGTTTTAATAGAAGTTTTATGTTTTGAAAGGTTAAACATATAAACATCCTTTCTTTTTACGAATAATTTCCACAACAGTTATATATAATATTCGTTTTTTATGTATTTTGCAATAGTTTTGCATAAAAACTTTAGAACAATTCATATTTTATGTCTTAAATTCGAATATTAACCGTATGGTTGCTTATGAATTGCGGTTTTTTAATGTGTAAGTAGTTTTTATAATTGTGCACATTATAAGAGAAAAGGAGTTGAAGGAAGTTATGCCGCAGCAAAAAAACTTTTTAACAATGCCAGCGCAGCATCAAAATAAACAGCCTGGTATTGAATCGTTAATGAATCCTCTTCCAAAGTTTGAAGATCCAAATTATAAAGGAAGCGAAAAGTTAAAAGGAAAGAATATATTAATTACAGGGGGAGATAGCGGAATTGGACGAGCTGTGTCTATCGCTTTTGCAAAAGAGGGAGCAAATATAGCAATTGCTTATTTAGATGAGGAAGAAGATGCAAATGAGACGAAACAACGAGTTGAAAAAGAAGGCGTGAAGTGTCTGTTGTTGCCGGGGGATTTAAGTAATGAACAACATTGTAAAGATATTGTGGAAGAGACTGTTTCAAAGCTAGGCAGTTTAAATATTGTTGTGAATAACGTCGCACAGCAATATCCGCAGCAAGGCTTAGAGTATATTACAGCGGAACAGCTAGAAAAAACGTTTCGGATTAATATTTTTTCTTATTTCCATGTTACGAAAGCAGCACTTTCTCACTTAAAACAAGGAGATGTCATTATAAATACGGCATCTATTGTTGCGTATGAAGGAAATGAAACGTTAATTGATTATTCTGCAACGAAAGGAGCGATTGTAGCTTTTACAAGATCGCTTTCTCAGTCGTTAGTGCAAAAAGGTATTCGTGTAAATGGTGTGGCACCAGGACCAATTTGGACGCCACTTATCCCATCAAGCTTTGATGAGAAGAAAGTATCACAGTTCGGGAGTAATGTTCCGATGCAAAGGCCTGGTCAACCATATGAATTAGCACCTGCGTATGTATATTTAGCGTCTAGTGATTCCACATATGTGACAGGGCAAATGATACATGTAAACGGAGGCGTTATTGTAAATGGATAGTTTTCATTTATAAGAGCAAAGTAAAGCTAATTGCATCTATTATCATACTAGTGCTAGGGAGGATGTAGATGAAGAAAGTATTGTTTATCGTAATCCTATTTTTCTACCTACCAGCTAGCGCTTTTGCTAATACAGATCATTTGATTTTAGTGAATCTTACGACGAATCAGCTATCTTTTTTTGAAGATGGAAACTATACGAGAACATTTCCAATAACGACTGGAAGGGACAGTACCCCGACGCCTGAAGGGAATTTTTGTATTATAACTAAATATAAAAATAAGGACTATCATCGAAAGAAAATAGCTGGGGGTGCACCGAACAATCCTCTCGGTACAAGGTGGCTTGGACTAGATGAAAAAGAGTATGCGATTCACGGGACAAATAGGGAATGGACAATTGGAAGTAGGGAATCAAATGGTTGTATTCGCATGCATGACCGGGATATACAATGGCTATATGACAGAGTACAATTACAGACAAAAGTAATCATTTCTCGTTTTCATACGAGCCCTGAATATGAAGCGAATAAGCTGGGTTACCGCGTTGTGAGCTGGAATGGTCGTAAAGTAGAAGAAGAGAAAATTGGAATGCTTACGTTAGTAGACCGTGTCGATATATATTGGCAAGAACCAAATGGGCAGCTAACAAAAGTGAAAACGGTATTACCGAATGAAAGGTATGCCGTGTATTCTAAACGAAAAGATGGAATATATTATATAGGAAACAATTTGTATATTGTAGATGAAACAGGAGAAAAAATTCGTTATGAGCAAATTCCTTCTTCGATTTTAAGTAATATATATAAGCGGAAATATAATGTACTGTAAGAGCTACCGTGTATAGGCGGTAGCTTATTTGTAATTAAGTGAATGAAGATACATTTTGTCCATACTAGTCGGGATGCTTGCAAGTAGCAGAATGAAAAAATGAAACAGCAACTATTATATTTTGCTGAATATAATACAGTACAGATTGGGGGCAGTTACGTTATGAAAAGTGAATTTGCATTTAAAGTTTTCTTAGTAACGACCTGTTTATTTATCGTGTATTTGTATGCGTTTCTCGTCTTTTCTTTTTATGTTCCATATGTTGATTTAATATTGTTCTTCGGATTTATTTGGGCATTTGTTAAAGCGAGGGAAGGGGAGAAGAGTATATATCGGCGCATTACCCTATGCGGGACGGTAGTTCTCGTTATTTTGTACTTTTTTATGATGCATGATTTTTGGAGAGGAATGTAAAAAGCATACGATTAATCGTATGCTTTTATGTTTAATATTTGGGCTTAAACGTATGACAACAAGTCTCTACACTCGTTGTTACAGAACTTTCAAGCGTCTCGTTTGTTAAAGTAGCACCTGTATACGAACTGTTTTCAATTTGATCTGTTTCTTGTGCATCAGGCTGAACAACGATTGCACTTGCTTGACAAAAGTTACCTTGTCCCCAAAATGAGCAATTGGAAACAGAGCATTTCACTTCTGGCATAAAACCCCCTCCTTATACATTAGTGTGGGATTTTACAAGCATTTCATGTATAGAAGGAGTTTCCTTTTCTCGTTATTTCTTCGTTTGTTCAAGCCATTCTTTTAATTTGTCTTTCGGTTGTTCGCCGCTAATACGGCTCACTTCCTTGCCATCTTTAAAATGAATGATTGTTGGAGTGCCTGTAATTTTATATTCATCCCAAGGAGCATCTAATTTTTCAATATCCATAACTTTCATATCAACATTTAAGTCTTTCGCCATTGGTACTACGATAGGAGATAATTTTTGGCAATGAACGCAAGATGTTTGATAAAAGTATACTGTTTCTTCTTTTTTCTCTTTTAAATTCTTTTGGAGATCTGAAAGAGAAATTTTGTTTGTGTAGTAGTCAGGACCGTCTGCTGGACTACTAGTAGTGTTATTAAGTTTTTGACTTTGACTTGTCGGTGCGTTTTTCTTTTCCATTTGTGTCACAGCAGTCAGTGCTGCGAACAAAGCGATAATAATACCGCCAAATATAAGTATTTTTTTCATTCTTTCATCTCCTTATTTGTTTTTGATTACAATAAAGCTACAAACAGCGATTGTGATAAAGCCGATAAGTGCTAAAAACGGGATTGTCACAAAGCCGAACCAGTTTATGTATTCTCCCGTACAAGGTACACGACCGCAAGCCGCCCCAGCAGCTGAAAATGCTGCGATTTTTTGAATTGCATAGTGATATAAAGAAATACAAGCACCAATACTTGCGATTGGTAAAGAATAACTTGCGATGCGATAGTCTTTTTTTACTACAGCGATACCGAGCCATAAAACGAATGGATACATAAAAATACGTTGATACCAACAAAGGACACAAGGCTCAAATTTCATGATTTCGGAAAAGTATAGACTTCCTAATGTAGCGATAAAAGAAGCTCCCCACGCGGTAAGTAAAGCATATTCTTGCTTTTTTTCTCGTTCCATATTTTATACCTCTCTTATAATAGTTACATACTAAATTATAGTATGAAGTAGTACAGAAAAGAAAGAAAAAATATGTTTATCAATAAAAGTTTTATAAGGAAAAACTTTTATTGATATAAACATTTTAAAAAAGCGCCATTCTCTGCAAGAGAATAGCGCTATATTTTACATTTGAATTTGCTCTACTTCTTCTATATGTGACTTTTGGGATGCGTGGTCAATATATTGAAATAGGAGCTGCAATTGTTTATCAACTTCAGGTAGTTCTTTACTGTATTGATAAGCGTGTAAAAAATGCTCAATACGCTTAGAAAATAATTGATCGTTCGTTTGAACCATAAGAACGAGTAATTTGTCCCAATTACAGCAATACGTGTAATAGAGAGCTTTATCATAGTCGTTATATGTTTGCACTGTGTACCCTCCTTACTTGAGGAGTTATATATAGTGTGTGACAAGTAAGGAGAAATACACTTGAAAGAATTTGTTAAGATAAAATGTGAATGAAAAGAAAAAACGAGGTATGTCCTCGTTTTTGTTAAGCTTTTGGCATTGGTGTAGGCGTTGGTTTGCCATACCCTTCTTTATATTTATTATCGATATAGTTGCGAATTTCTAGCGTTGATTTTCCTTTTTGTTTCATCGAGGCAGATTCAACCGCGATTTCTAAGCAATTAACGCAAGTCGTTGCATGGGAATCCCAAACAACTTCACCATTCTTTTTAATTTCACGAATAAAGCAGTTCTTATTATTTTTATGTCCTACACTTTCACCGCAACCACAGTAACATGGAATCCAATCTAATAGTTCTGCATTTTGTCCAGCGACAGTATAGATTTCTTTCATTTGTGGATCAAGCTTGTCTAGGAAGGCCGGAAGTGTGTCGATTCCTTTTGTTTTTTCTTGAATGTCAGCTTGCTGAGTGTGCGTGGCATGATCATGCTCTTCTTTTGATTCAGAAGATTTTTTGTCATTTGTACTAGTACTCCCGCATCCAGCAAGAATTAGGCTCAGTACTGCAAGTAAAGAAAATACATACTTTTTCATTCGCTTGTCCCCTTTACAAATGTATTAACCAAATTGTATCAAATATCATGGTGCGTTGGGGGAAGATTTTTTCGACTGATTTTTGAAGCGCCATCGTAGTGAATGAAATAGAAATAAAATCGGAATATAAGCGTATACAATATATAAGCCCGCCTGAGAGAGTACTGTATTTAATATATGGATGCTTTCACGGTTTGTGAAAAATAAGGACGAAATAAATATGGCTACGATAAAAAATGGCAGTGTGATTTTAAAAGGGATGTGAAAAGATCTTTTACTAATGCAACAAGAAGACCAAATTGTTAAACAAAGATTAGGTAAAATAATTAGATACCATAAGAAAATAATGACGTACTCAAATCTTTGGATAAAAGGAATCTTAATGATTTTTAGCATCGTTAATGTTGGCCAAATTGTATGATGTAGTTGTCCTTGGCTATAGTACATGAGGGACACGATTGCTAGTACTACATATAAAATAGTTGTAAAGGCAATACCACCATGTGCCCATTTATTTAACGATTTTCCTTTTTTAATAAATGGATAAAAAATAAGGATTGCTTCAAATCCGAGAAATTCTAATGCAGATGCTTTCGTTGCAGTTAAAATTTCTAAAGGTGAATGAGTTAGAATTGGGAAAATGTTGCGGACATGTGCATATTTCATTGGGAAAGCTAAGAAAAATAGGACGAAAATCGGTATTATGACGCCCCAAAAACACATTCCTGTTACAGAGCGAAAACCACCTTTAATTACGTAGTAAACCACCAGTAAAAATAATAAAGTTAATTTCCACGGTTTAATTGTAGGGAAGACCCAAACTTGAATAACTTCAATATATGTACGAAGAACAGTAAGGCAAAATAATAGAAGGTATACAGCAAAGCATACGGAAAAAAAAGTTCCAAGCCACTTTCCGAAACATGTCGTATGAATATTCATTAAATCATTATCTTTTTCTAACATTTTCAGCATGCAAAATAATACGATATGAGTTACAATGCCGGCAACAATAAGAGAAATCCAAGAATCATAACCGGCATATTGCGCAATAATTCTTTGGTATCCTAATACACCCACTCCGATTTGAAGGGAGTGTAATAGAAGGAATGTGAAATAAGGGGAAACAGTATGTGTTTTATCTTGTTCAGTCATGATAGCACCTCACTATTCTCCGATACCAGATTGTACGACATTAATCTCCACATTAACAGCAATGTCTACGTTAGGATACATGTCTTGAATTTGTTTCATGCTCCATTTTCTTGAGTGACTACGAATTTCTTCACGTATACCTATTGGATCGATTTCTTTTTCTTGGAATTGTTTTATTAATTCGTCCAAATGTTCCTCAAGCGTGGTTTCAACATGTTTTTTTACGTAAGTTACATTTTTATTCTTTGTTAAATCAAGCCAGTCGGGAGCGTTTTTTATGAGTCCATTTAATTTTAGGCGAATGCGAACTTTCGGAATATCGCCAGCATCGGAAAGAGAACAAACACTCTTTCCGGATAGGTTTTGAGTTGCGATTAAGCCTTTACGTTTACCTTGACGTATCGGAACCTCGTAGCGTCCATTTTTAGTTGGATTAATGAGTAGTTTGAATAAAAAAGATCCTTTTTTATCTGTGTACATAACTACTTTATCTTTTTTTAAAAAAGCGAGTCCTATAATGGAAGCAGATTTATCTTCATCCGCTTTAATATAAGGAAGAAATGGATCGCTTCCGGATGAATAAAAATTATATAAAAAAACATTTAAAGGCGTCCGAGGAATTGTCTCGGTTTCTATATTTTGCTCCAGTAAATCAGACAGATATAGCGATCCATTTGTTTTAATATGCTTGAGTAATTCTTCTGTTGAACCGTCTACAAGCGCTAACTGTACATCCCGCCCTATGTTAGGATCACGTTGTAAGTTGTTAATAACATCCCCAATTCCACGTTCGCCAAATGATTTTCCAAATAGGACAACACGCATTTGACCTATAGCGATTGTATGTGGCGATTTTGCATTTAGAAGTGAAGAGATTGTTTCGAGGGTACCAGCAGTAGTGGATTGTGTTTCTGGTTTTGATTGTACGCCTCTTGTGTAATCAGGGTAGAGAATTGTCCCACGAAATTTTTTATCCTTCATTATATCGAATCCACTGACATGAATAATTCGCTGTGTGTCTACTATATTCGGTTGTGTACAGCCAGATTGAAAAATTAAAATGACAATGAAAAAGCATAATAAAATATTTTTCATTTCTCCTCACCATCACGTTTTTCTTTCGCTTTGTTTGGATCATAGCGCCATTTCTTTTTGGGTCTTAGAAAAGAGGCACGTCCCGCAGTTTGACTAAATGGTAAGCGAAGGAGTCCTTCTGCTGTCCCTAATCCGCGGAATGGGTATAAAGGTAATAAATAAGGTGATCCAAGTGATTTTAAGCGAATTAAATGAGCTAATATAAATACGAATCCGACGATAAGACCTACGCCGCCAAATGCTCCAGCTAAAATGATGAGAGGGAATCGTAATAACCGGATAGTAGAAGACATTTTTACTGTTGGTGTTGTAAAAGATGCAAGCGCCGATAACGCAACCGCAATTAATAAAATAGTACTCGTTAAAGCAGCCTCAACAGATGCTTGCCCAATTACAATCCCGCCAACAATACCAATCGTTTGGCCGACTTTAGTCGGTAAGCGTGCTCCAGCCTCGCGCAGTAATTCAATTGTAATTTCTAAAAAAAGTGCTTCTAACATAGGTGGAAATGGTACGTTAGCTCTAGAATAAATAATTGGCCCAAGTAAATCAGCTGGAATCATTTGATAGTGATACGTTAATACAGCTGTATAAATAGCTGAAGAGAATAGAGAGAATGCAGCTCCGAAAAAACGAACCATTCTAAGAAATGAGCCTGCTATCCATGGTAAATAATAATCTTCTGGCGAGACGAAGAAATCGAGCAATGTCGCTGGTCCAGCTAATGCGTATGGTGAACCGTCTGTTAAAATGACAACTCCTCCGTTCAGTAACGCATAAACGGAGCGATCTAAACGCTCTGTAGGTAGTAAAACAGGGAAGGGGGAGTTGCTATTATCACTAATAAACTGTTCGATCATAGTTGCATCGAAAGGAACATCAAAGTCAATGTCTTGTAGGCGCTGCATGGCAGTATTGATGTGTTGTTCATTTGTAATGCCTTCGATGTAGGCAACTACGACCTTTGTTTTTGATATAGAGCCAACTGCAATTTCTTTGAAAACTAATTGCTCCGTTACAATATTTCGGCGAAGTAAGTGTGTATTTGTATCAAGATTTTCAACAAATCCGACTTTTGGCCCGATTACACTATATTCATTTTCGGTATCGTTATATAGTCGTGTACCTACAACTGAACTTTCAGCACGAATAAGTGCATATTCCGCTGAGTGAGAATCTTTTTTTAGCTGTATGAGTACATACCCACCTAATAATTTTTCACGAATATCATTAATAGAAGGGTTGGTGATAATCTCTTCGAGTGTGACGATATTTGTTATATCACTTATATTTTCAATGTGATCTAACTCTTTTTTTATAGGTGTTAAAATGAATCGATTAATGAGGAGTGATTCAGCTGTAGATTTATAATAAAACAAACATAACGTCCCATCTTCTACGATGTTATAAGAAACAAAATCACTAGATTCTTTCATAGTATGGATAAACTCTGGAATAGAACAGACTGTTTTTTTCTTCTTTTTAGATGATAAACGAAACATTTCCTCACCCCTGACATACATCATTTACTTGTGTTAGTTTTTGGGAAAGACGGGAATTTATACTTCAAATTTGAAAGTTCATAAAGAAAAGGAAGAGTAGTGAATACCTCTTCCTTTTTGGCATGTTAATTTGTTTTCTTTTCTTTAATAGACTTCACTAATTTAATCATTTCCGCTCTTATATCTTCTTTTTTTACATTTAATTTTTCTGCAATTTGTTTAATGTCCATTCCATCTTTTTTCATTTTTAGTACATCATCAAGAGGTGTATTACTTTTTTGAGAAATGATTGTTAATACCGTGAGCTGACGCAAGCCGATATTATATTCTTTCATTTTTTGTTTTAGTCCGTCTGGTGTAGATTTTTGCATAGTTGCTAACTGTTGCAGCAGTGCTTTTTTCGTTTCTTTATTCATATGATGCTTTTTCAATTTACTTGGATCCACACCAAAATGCTGTGCCGTTTTCTCCCAAGATTTATTTTGTTTATAGTAAGCTAAAACGTCTTTAATTTCTGTTTTACTGATTCTCGCAATGTGGGCAGCTTTCCAAATTTCATGTTTGTTATAACCGAGTTTTTCGAGCGACTGCATTTCTTCTTCTGAAATTGGTTTATGGTGGTGCATTGTTACTTCTTTTGGCGTAGCAGCGGAAGCAGGGAATATAGATATCCCGCATAATAATGCTGCCATCGTCATACTTACTGCGATTTTTTTGTACATATAAACTCCTCCTAGATGGATAATGTGGAAACTGTACACATATCATTTCCATAAAATGTGAAATACTTGTGAACAAGTTAAGTTTTTTTATTCACAGTATGAAATAACCTTTTTGGGAGTTTTCCAACATAAAACATTGATTAATAGTAAAAAACTAGGGTATAATCGAAATTGAAAATCAATATCAATAACAAAGGTATACATATAGATAAAAATAAGGGAGAGAAAAATATGACTACATATACTTCCATCGCAAATGTGATTAAAGAAAGACGATCTGTTCGTACATTCACAGACAAAGCAGTAGATAAAGAGTTATTAATTGAACTATTAAACGACGCAACGTGGGCACCAAATCATAAACACCGTGAACCATGGAATTGTAAGCTATACATTGGAGAAGGTCGCAAGCAATTAGTAGACGCAGTATTAAACTCTTTCACAGAAGAAGAAAGAGCGAAACGCGGCAAAGTTTTATCAAATCGTTTCTTAAGCACACCTGCACAAATCGTTGTTTACATTAATGAAGATCCACGTCAAATTCAACGTGACGAAGATTACGCTGCAACATGTGCATTTATGCAAAACTTCCAACTTCTTGCTTGGGAACGCGGCTTAGGCTGTGTTTGGAAATCAGGCGGATTAAACTACAATCCATTATTTATAGAAGGAATCGGTTTAACAAGAGGCCAACGCATCGTTGGAATTCTTCACCTAGGCTATTTCGATAAAGCACCAGAGGGAAAAGCTCGTACACCGATTACGGAGAAGATGGAGATTATTGAAGGTTAATAGATGAGACATTCTCGTTTTTATGAGGATGTCTTTTTATTATGCAATCAATCCTCATGAAAGCTTGTTTCCAATCATACACTTTCTTAAGGGAAAGTGTAAGGAGGGAAAATAATGAGAGCAAGTGACGATAAAGCGCTACAATATGCGATTGCGGAAATTACGGAAATTGCGACTGGATTTGGGCTTGATTTTTATCCGATGCGTTATGAAATATGTCCAGCGGAAATTATTTATACATTTGGTGCATATGGGATGCCGACGAGGTTTTCACATTGGAGTTTTGGAAAGCAATTTTTCAGAATGAAATTACAATACGATTTAGGACTTAGTAAAATATACGAACTCGTTATTAACTCTGATCCATGTTACGCCTTTTTATTAGATACGAACTCTTTAATTCAAAATAAACTCATTGTAGCGCACGTTTTAGCACACTGTGACTTCTTTAAAAATAACGTTCGTTTTTCAAATACGAAGCGAGATATGGTAGAGAGCATGGCGGCAACCGCAGACCGTGTGAAAGCATATGAGCATAAGTACGGAAAAGCAGAGGTGGAAACATTTTTAGATGCAGTGCTCGCTATTCAAGAGCATATTGATCCGTCACTTATGCGTCCGAAACTTGCGTGGAGTATTGATGATTTAGAAGAGGAAGAAGTAGAAAAGAAAAAGGCATCACAATACGATGATTTATGGAATTTAGATGATCGAAATAAAAAGAGGGAACGATCCAATATACGAAAAAAGAAGAAGATTCCACCACAGCCAGAGAAAGATTTACTCCTCTTTATTGAAGAATATAGCCGTGAATTAGAAGATTGGCAGCGCGACATATTAACGATGATGCGCGAGGAAATGTTATATTTCTGGCCACAGCTGGAAACGAAGATCATGAATGAAGGCTGGGCGTCCTATTGGCACCAACGTATACTCCGTGAAATGGATTTAACATCTTCTGAATCGATTGAATTCGCAAAGCTTAATGCGGGTGTAGTTCAGCCGTCAAAAACAAGTATTAACCCATACTACCTCGGTATTAAAATGTTTGAAGATATTGAAGAACGCTACAACAACCCGACAGAAGAGATGAAACGACGCGGCGTAAAACCAGGATCTGGTCGTGACAAAATCTTTGAAGTACGCGAAATTGAATGGGACGTATCGTTCCTCAGAAACTACTTAAATAAAGACCTCGTCATGCGAGAAGATATGTACTTATTCCAGCGCCAAGGAAAAGAATATAAAGTAATAGATAAAGAGTGGGAAAATGTGCGTGATCAACTCGTAAATATGCGGACAAATGGAGGTTTTCCATACTTAGTAGTAGAAGATGGAGACTACTTAAAGAACGGAGAATTGTACATTAAACATAGTTACGAAGGAATCGAGCTTGATTTAAAATACTTAGAAAAAGTATTGCCATACATTCATCAGTTATGGGGAAGAACAGTGCATATGGAGTCGATTGTGGAGAGTAAGGGTGTTGTGTTTTCGTATGATGGGAAGATGGTGCACCGGAAGTATGTGTGATAAGGAAAGCCACTATGTATGTAGTGGCTTTTTGATTTTTAGGATTTGTTGTACATTATTTTTGTGATTTCTTCCATATATGACAACGCCTGGAACGTTAGTGACAGGTGTTAGTAAATCTATAAATACAAAAATCCTTACTCATATTCAAGCGTTTTTGTACGCATTTAGATAAGCAAAATTGTGCATTTAAAACACTCATTTACTATAAAGAATTCGAGATTTCGTTTTTAGAAACAGTTTCTACATAACCAGTATGTTCATTATTATGATCATCTGTGTATTGAATACCGATAAAATAAAAAGAATCCATGTTCCTAACTACTTTTGTATAGCTAATCTTTTCAGGACGTTCTTTAAAGAGTTTGAATTCTTTTGTTTGTACGTTGTAAGTGTATAAATCGCCACCGTGGTTAGAATTTCCTGCAGCTCCACCTATTACAAGCAATAATTGATTATCATCAATCCATGTAACGCTCTTACAAGTCTGTGTGTTAGATATTCCGATTTTTTTTATGGAATCTACTTCCACTATTGTGCGTTTGTCTGTCTTAAAATCATACAAGGATAACTCACCTGGCTCATCAGCCAATACTTGGCTATTCAAAATTATCTTATCTCCGCTAGGCGAAATTTCGTAGTCAAGTGCTGTGCCTGAATCAGATTTCCAAAGTGGTGTAGCTTCTCCTTTTGTATTCTTAGCTAGTAAAGAAACCTCTGTTTCATCTATATCCAACTCATTGTTTTTTTTGTATTCTTGCTTTTCCTTGTTGGAATTTTGTTGATTCGTTTCGTTTGTTGTATCAATTTGTTTTGTAATAACAGACTTCTTTTGGGGTAAAGAAATGATATTAAAATAGCCTAAAACAAATATCGCGATGAGTACAGCAATAATCCCCAATAATAAAGTATTTAGATAGCGACTTTTCATAGTATCCTCCCGTTAATTTCAATATTATGGATTCATAATATCACAATGAAAATGCTTTCTCTATCGAAAATTGTAATATTTTGATGTTAAGTAAAATAAAAAGCTACATTTTAAAGCAGTACATTTAGTGCAATCGTAAGACTATAAGTTTTTACAGTATATATTTAACGTGAGTTATAGGTTTGTTATATATTTGGCAGAATTGAATATATAGCTGATTAACGGTGCCTTCCTATTAACATTATAGACCGTAGGGAAGACCGGACATAGAATACAGTGTCCGGTCTTTTTCATCTGGTTAAATATGGTATTATTAAAGAAAGGGAGTTACATATAGAAATGGAGCCATTCAAATGAGCAAAATAGGGGTATGTAAGGTTGATATTACGCCGCCGTTAGGTATTGATTTTATCGGATATCATAGAGATACAGGAATTAATAATATTGAAGAGCGCATTTACGGGACGATCTTTGTATTTGAAAAAGATGAAATAAAAACGGTGTTTATAAGTATTGATAATATCGGGATGTTAGTAGAAGATACGAATATTATTCGTGAGCGAGTAGCTAGTGAGCTTCATTTGCCATTTGAGCGAATAACGGTTGTGTATACGCATACACACTCTGGTCCGGAAACAGTCGGTGATGATCCACTAGTACAGTCGTATAAAACAATTTTAGTAAATAATGTAGTCCACGGTGCTATTGCTGCGAATAACAATTTGAAGCTATGTGAAGTTGGATGGGGTGTTACGAAAAGTGATATTGGAGTAAACCGAAGAGAGAGAACATCTGATGGAAAAGCGAAGATGGGAACAAATATAGAGGGTGTTGTAGATAACCGAATTGGTATGTTAGCAATAAGAGATGCTGAAACGAAGGAGTTATCTGGGATTGTAGTATTTTGTACGGCTCATCCGAATGTTTTAAAAGGTGATAGTGATGTATTATCAGCAGATTATCCTGGAATGACGAGAGAGATTCTTGAGAAGATAGTAAGCTGTCCTGTTATTATTGTTCAAGGTGCTGCTGGAAATGTGAATGCGAAGTATCGGGGTTCAAGGGAAGCATTAAAACAAATGGCTTACATACTTAGCGGACATGTATTAACGATGTTACCAACAGTTACATATAGCCCAATTGTAAAGTTAAGAACAATTTCGAGTACGGTGCAAATGCAGTTGAAGGATATTCCTGAAAAAGATGAGATACGAAGAATGGCCCAATTTACTGAGCGGCATTGGGGTGTGAATACTGATGAATGGCTTACTATCGTTTTAGAGAAACATAAGCAAAATATTCGGCAGCTAAGTATCGATTTAGAAGTTCAACTGTTTCAAATTAATGATGGTATGTTCTCTGGAATACCGATGGAACCTTTTTCGGAAACTGCGTTAGAAATGAAAGAGAGTCTTCAAAATGAACGAGCTTTCTTTGGTGGGTATATGAACGGATATATTGGGTATTTACCAAGCAAAGAGGAGTATGCATATGGTGGATATGAAGTTGAATTAAACCCTGTCGTGTATGGTCCGGTTACAAACTTGTTGATGCCACCGGAGGAGAATACGGCGGAGCTGGTTGTGAAGAGAGTTATGAAATTATATAACGTGTAAAAAATATATTTAGTAGAACAAAATTTAAAGAAATTAATGATTTTTAATACATCTGTAGAAAACGAATCCATTAAATGTATATGCACCTCCTGTGGATTATGTATTAAATGTCTGTGTGAAAAAGGATGGTAGTATTGATATTCAAGGAGAGCATGATGGATTCCCTTGTTTTGAATTTTATAAGCAAGTAGATTTCGGTTCATTTGAAAAAATATATACACATGATTTTAGAGAAACTGGTGATACAGCGGCAGCGCTAGGCGGGAACATGGATTATAGTTTTACAAAGAGATTATAGGAAGTATGACAATGGAACGATGATTTGCTTCATTCGTAAAGAACTTGGAGATGTCTAAGTTCTTTTTTATTTGTTTCAAATTTGTGAAAGAAAGACATATATATTGAAAATGCTTTTTGTATATTTTATTATATACCCATACGGGTATGAGTTTTCGTTTTTGATACATTGAGAAAATAAATAACACGGAGGTTTGAAATATGTCTAGAAAAATAGTTGTAGTAGGCGGAGTTGCCGGCGGCGCATCAGTAGCTGCAAGGCTTCGTCGTTTAAGTGAAGAAGATGAAATTATTATGGTTGAGCGCGGTGAATATATTTCATTTGCAAATTGTGGATTACCATACTATATTGGCGGTGTCATTACAGAGAGACAAAAATTATTAGTACAAACTGTTGAAAGAATGTCGAAGCGCTTTAATTTAGATATACGTGTATTGAGTGAAGTAGTAAAGATTAATAAAGAAGAGAAAACAATTACTATAAAGAATGTAACGACAAATGAAACATATAACGAGGAATATGATATTTTAATTCTTTCACCAGGAGCGAAACCAATTGTTCCACCTATTCCAGGTATTGAAGAAGCGAAGGCGTTGTTTACGTTACGGAATGTACCTGATACAGATCGTATTAAAGCGTATATTGATGAGAAGAAACCACGTCATGCGACGGTTATTGGTGGCGGATTTATTGGAGTGGAAATGGTTGAAAACTTAAGAGAATGTGGAATTGATGTTACTCTCGTAGAGATGGCAAATCAAGTGATGCCACCAATCGATTATGAAATGGCAGCATATGTGCATGAGCATATGAAAAATCACAATGTTGAGCTTGTTTTTGAAGATGGTGTAGATGAATTAGAAGAGAGCGGGACTGTTGTACGTTTAAAAAGTGGTTCAATTATAGAGACAGATATGATTATTTTAGCAATTGGTGTACAACCAGAGAGTAGTTTAGCAAAGGATGCAGGATTAGTTCTAGGAGTTAGAGAAACGATAAAGGTAAATGAGAGATTTCAAACATCGGATCCACATATATATGCAATTGGTGATGCGATTGAAGTGAAAGATTTTGTTACAGAAACAGAAACGATGATTCCTTTAGCATGGCCAGCTAATCGTCAAGGTCGCATGTTAGCAGATATTATTCATGGTCATACTGATTCTTTATATAAAGGTACGTTGGGAACTTCTGTAGCTAAAGTTTTTGATTTAACAGTTGCTTCGACGGGAGTAAATGAGAAAATATTAAAACGATTAAATATACCCTATGAGGTAGTGCATGTACAGGCGAATTCGCATGCGGGATACTATCCGAATGCTACGCCAGTGCTAATAAAATTAATTTTTAATAAAGAAAGCGGAAAAATTTACGGGGCACAGGCGTTAGGACGTGACGGTGTTGATAAGCGTATCGATGTTATTGCAACGGCAATAAAAGCAAATTTAACTGTAATTGATTTACCGGATTTAGAATTATCATACGCACCGCCTTATTCTTCTGCAAAAGATCCAGTAAACATGGTGGGGTATGCCGCAAGTAATATAGTAGATGGTTTTGTGGAAACAGTCCAATGGCATGAGATAGATCGTATTGTTGAAAATGGTGGATACCTTATTGATGTTCGAGAGCCTAATGAATTAAAACAGGGAATGATTAAAGGTTCTATTAATATTCCTTTAGATGAATTACGTGATCGTTTGGATGAAGTGCCAGTGGATAAAGAAATATATATTACTTGCCAACTTGGTATGAGAGGGTATGTTGCAGCACGCATGTTAATGGAAAAAGGATATAAGGTAAAGAATGTAGATGGTGGTTTTAAATTGTACGGTACAGTATTACCAGACCGTATTGTATATTGATATTTTTTCATCTTCCACTTCAAAATTTGGTGGAAGATGAAAGCCTATAGATTAAGGTTTCACTTTATGTTTTGCGAATATATAAGGTGAAAATTAAAAATAGGGGTTTACAAAATACCCTATAGGGTATAATATATTGTCATAAGTTATAAATGGTGACATAATGGTAATGAGGTGATTATAGAATGGAATATAATCAAGATATGAAAAATAGATTGAAACGTATTGAAGGGCAAGTTCGTGGTGTGCTTCGTATGATGGAAGAAGGAAAAGATTGCCGAGAGGTTATTACACAGTTAACGGCATCTCGTTCTGCACTTGATCGTACAATTGGACTTGTTGTTGGAACGAATTTAGAGCAATGTTTGCGTGAACAGTTTGAAAGTGGTAATGGTTCAAATGAAGAGTTAATTAAAGAAGCTGTTCAACTACTTGTGAAAAGCCGATAATCTGTCAAACGTAAGTGTTGACAGATTTTCAAAAACATTTTAATATACCCCTGCAGGTATATGTATATAAATTGTGGAGGAATCGACTATGAGTATAAAAGTGGATATGAGTTTAGATTGTAAAGGGTTGGCTTGTCCGATGCCGATTGTGAAGACGAAGAAGGCGATAGAGAGTCTCGCATCAGGGCAAGTAATTGAAATTAAAGCAACTGATAAAGGGTCTACTGTAGATATAAAAAGTTGGGCGAGTAAAATAGGTCATCAATATATCGGGACGAAACACGAAGGAGATCTATTGATGCATTACGTTAGAAAAGCACATGAGCAAGAAATGAATGAGGTGGTGAAATATCCTCATACGATTACGAATGCAGAATTGGAAGAGATATTATTAAGCGATGAAGAGTGCATTGTATTAGACGTTCGTGAAGCGGCAGAATTCGCCTTTGGTCATATTCCATCTGCCATTTCGGTGCCGTTAGGGGAACTAGACAGTATAGGATTAGATCAGAAGAAGCAGATTTATGTTGTTTGCCGAACTGGTAACCGTAGTGATGTAGCTTGCCAAATGTTAAAAGAGAAAGGATATTCAAATGTGAAAAATGTCATTCCAGGTATGTTAGAGTGGCAAGGGAATATAGAGAAATAAATTTTTTTGAATGAAAATATACCTATGGGGGTAATTGGATGAGTGTTAAATCGTTACAAGCAAAAGATGTGGCAAAGAAAGTTTTATTCGGAGAGTTATTCATTTTAGATGTTCGTAATGAGACGGATTATGAAGATTGGAAAATTGAAGGGAAACAAGTTTCTTCTATTAATAAACCTTATTTTGACTTGTTAGACGGTGTAGATCATATTGTAAGTGAATTACCTAAAGATAAAGATGTTTTAGTAGTATGTGCAAAAGAAGGGTCTTCTATATTTGTGGCAGAGCAGTTAACAGAGGCTGGATTAGAAAATATTTATTATTTAGCTGGTGGTATGAAGGCTTGGAGTGAATATGTAAAGCCTATAAAAGTTGGAGATTTAAAAAATGGCGGAAGTATGTATCAGTTTAACCGCCTTGGAAAAGGTTGTTTATCTTATATGGTCGTTTCAAACGGTGAAGCGGTAGTTATTGATGCGGTAAGAACGATTGAAGCATATGAGGAGTTTGCGAAAGAGCAGGGCGTTAAGATTACGAATGTAATGGATACACATTTACATGCAGACCATATTTCAGGTGGCCGTAAGTTAGCTGAAAAAGTAGGTGGTACGTATTGGTTACCTCCAAAAGATGCCGAGGAAGTCGTTTTCTCATACAAACCGCTTGTAGAAGGATCTGTTATTACGGTGGGGGGTACCAAAATTGGAATTGATGCGTTATACTCACCGGGGCATACGATTGGCAGTACATCATTTATTGTAGATGATTCCTATTTATTATCAGGCGATATTTTATTTGTAGATTCGATTGGGCGTCCAGACCTTGCTGGTAAGGCTGAAGATTGGGTGAGTGATTTACGAAATACGTTATATAAGCGCTATAAGGAACTGTCTCCAGAGTTAATAGTTTTACCAGCTCATTATTCAAAAATAAGTGAAATGGATGAAAGAGGTATTGTAAGTGCGAATTTACAAGATCTATTTAAGGAGAATGTAGGATTAAATATTACCAATGAGGCAGAGTTTCGTAAAATCGTGACAGAGAACTTACCACCTCAGCCAAATGCGTATGAAGAAATTCGTCAAACGAATATGGGGAAAATTCATCCGAGTATGGAAGAAGCACGTGAAATGGAGATCGGTCCAAATCGTTGTGCAGTTCATGATGCATTATAAAATAATAAACTGGAGGAATAGATGATGAATGTAAAACAAGTATTAGATGCGAAAGATTTAGCATGTCCAATGCCGATTGTAAGAACGAAGAGAGCGATGGATACTTTACAAACTGGAGAAGTGTTAGAAGTACATGTAACGGATAAAGGATCAGTTAAGGATATTCCAGCGTGGGCGAATAAAGGTGGCCATGACATCGTAAAGAGTGCAGAAGAAGGCGATGTGCTAAAGTTTTGGATTAAGAAGGCGTAGTGAAGAACTAGTTTTGTAAATACGGAGAGGGTGTTTATATGAATACAATATTAAGTACGCTTTTCATTGTACTTGCTGCATGGTTTGTTATTTCGCGTTTTTTACCGGTAAAAGGTGTTCAAAATATAAGTGGAAAAGAATTAAAGAGTATAGCGGGAAAAAAGGGGAAACAATTTATCGATGTTCGTACATTAGGTGAATATAGAGGAAATCATATGAAAGGATTTCAGAATATCCCACTAAATGAGTTAGCTAGTAAAGTAAATCATTTAGATAAAAATAAGGAAGTAATTGTTATTTGTCAGAGCGGAATGAGAAGTAAGCGAGCAGCAAAAGTATTAAAGAAATTAGGGTTTCAGCACGTTATCAATGTTTCAGGCGGTATGAACGCTTTGTAAGGAAGGAATATCAAAATGAAAGAAATAACAGCGAAAGAAGTAGAGGAAAGATTGTTACGAAATGAAGAGTTATATGTAATTGATGTTCGTGAAGTAGAAGAAGTGGCGGAAGGGAAAATTCCCGGCGTGCTTCCTATTAGGTTAGGTTTACTAGAGTTTCGAATGCATGAGTTGGATAAAAATAAAGAATATATTATCGTTTGTCGATCAGGAGGAAGAAGTGCAAGGGCTGTTCAGTTTTTAGAGAGCTACGGTTTTCAAGCAATCAATATGGCAGGTGGTATGTTAGCGTGGGAAGGTAAAGTCGTATAGTACAGAGATAAATGATTTGAGCTTTTTCACAAATAATAAAATACCCCTATAGGTAATTTGGAGGAGGAACAACATGGAACAACAGAAGAAAACAACAATCGTTTTATTTAGTGGAGATTATGATAAAGCGATGGCTGCTTATATTATTGCAAATGGCGCAGCCGCGTATGATCAAGAGGTGACTATTTTTCATACTTTCTGGGGATTAAATGCCTTAAGGAAAGATGAACATGTGGAAGTAAAGAAAACTTTCATAGAGAAAGTTTTTGGAAAAATGATGCCGCGCGGTGCTGATAAGATGGGATTATCTAAAATGAATTTTGCTGGTATGGGACCAAAGATGATAAAAGGTATTATGAAAAAACATAACGCCATGCCTTTGCCGGATTTAATTGATTTGGCGAAAGAACAGGGTATTAAACTTGTAGCTTGTCAAATGACAGTAGATTTATTAGGGTTAAAGGAGGAAGAGATTATGGAAGGGATAGAGTTTGCTGGGGTAGGAGCATATTTAGCAGATGCTTCGGATGGGAATGTAAACTTATTCATTTAAATAACCTTCTTTTTAGAAGGCGGGGGATATAAGGTGAGTTTAGTTGTATTACTTTTTATAATTGGGTTTATAGGATCGTTTATATCAGGAATGGTTGGGATTGGCGGTGCAATTATTAATTATCCGATGATCTTATACATTCCAGTACTGTTAGGATTTACTGGCTATACGTCACATGAAGTGAGCGGTATTACAGCGGTTCAAGTATTCTTTGCAACTTTAGCAGGTGCATGGGCATACCGGAAAAGTAATGATATGGATAAAACGTTAGTTGTGTATATGGGCGCTAGTATATTAGTAGGAAGTTTCATAGGGAGTTTCGGTGCTAACGTATTAGATGAACATACAGTCAATGTTGTTTATACAATGTTAGCCACGATTGCTGCTATGATGATGTTTGTGCCGAAAAAAAACAACAGTGGAGAAGTGAAGTATAATAAATGGTTGGCAAGCTTGTTAGCGTTTATTGTAGGAGGAGCGTCAGGCATTATAGGAGCTGGAGGTTCGTTCCTTTTAGTGCCGATTATGCTAGTTATTTTAAAATTACCACTACGCATGACGATAGCAACATCAATTGCAGTCACATTTATTTCTTCAATAGGAATTACTACAGGGAAAGTAATCACTGGACAAGTAGTTATAATTCCAGCTCTTATTATTGCGATTGCCAGCATCTTTGCTGCGCCGCTTGGAGCACGAGTCGGGAAGAGGATGAATCAAAAAGTACTGCAATATATGTTATCGATTTTAATTGTAGGTACTGCTGTTAAGATGTGGATTGATATGATATCGAAATAAAAGGATGGTGCTGCTTGCAGCCCATCCTTTTGTTTATGCCCAAATAACTTTCATTAAGTTTTTATATTCGTCGTTCGCTAATTTATATAGCATTCTCGTATGTTCAAAGACAAGTGCTGGATTAAAGTTTGGTTCTGAGAATGCAAGAGATGTTGAAATATCAATTGCATTTTGCTTATTTAGCGTGAATTTTGCAAATCGATAAGATGTGTTTAATTCATTGATGACATGTAAAATATCATTTGTTGATGTTTCATCAGGTACATGAGCAACATTGAAGCAGTATATATCCACAGTAGGATTTTCGTTTTCGAAAGCAGCGATAAGTTGAATCTTTGCGCCGGCTTCTGTTTCTAATCCTACTGAAAAATGTACAGAACCATCATTTTCATCTATATTTTCTTCCATGTATATATCGTTTGATTTTAAGTAGTCTTTAAAATCTGAAATGTTATGTTTTACTGCAGCTTTCATATGTATGAGCCCCCTGGTAATTGGAATAGATTACTATCATTTATTATAATTTAAAAATATTAAAAAAGATAGTTAGAAAGTTCTGATTTTTAATTTTGAAGGAATAAAAAGAAGCAGTGCTCTACCTCCATAGAGCACTGCTTCTATATTATTCATTGTCATTAGACGATGTTTCTGTATCTTCACTACTATTATTATTTTCTACGTCATTGTTACTCGATTCGCGTTCACTCGTATTTTCGGACTTAGATTCTTTTGTCTTCTCTGAATTTGTTTTTTTCGAATCAGAGTCAGTTTTTGTATAGGCAGGTAGTCCAAGGTGAGCACGAAGTTCGTTTGTAACTTTTGCTAATTCTTTTTTATCTGGGTTGTAGTAATATGTTCGGCCACCACCAGCAGATTTGCTACATGTATCATCACCTTTTTCCATATAGCAGTCTTCACCTTGAATTTGTAATTTCTCAATGGAAGAATCCACTCCATATTTATAGAATGAAAGCATATCATCGAATGTTAAGTTTGTAACGAATTGGCCGTTAATATCATCAATGATGTTACCAACTTTTGTTACAGATCCAACGTCTGTTAGTTTCTTTAAAATAGCTTCGATAACGAGTTGTTGACGTTGTCCACGCATCGCGTCACTATCGATGTGTCGTGTTCTGGCAAGAGCAAGAGCCTCTTCGCCATTTAACGTTTGAACACCTTTTTTCAGGTGAATTGCCTCAGCATTATCATTGCTATCTTGCTCAGTAAATTCAACTGGTACATCAACTTCAATACCGCCTAAGTCATCGACAATTTTTATAAATGATTTAAAGTTAAATTTTACAAAGTAATCGACAGGAACATTCATTAATTTTTCAACTGCATCAATGCTTGCTTGTGGTCCACCGTTTTTGCCGTTTTTAGCAGAACCGTATGCATGAGCGTGTGTTATTTTATCTTTTTTCTTTTCAACTGGAATATAAGTATATGTGTCTCGTGGAATACTTAATAGCTTCACAGATTTGCTATCTTTATTAAACGTTGCAAGTAATAGTGCATCTGTTCTTATAGCTTCACCATAATCTTTTCCTCGGACATCGCTTTCATCAACACCCATTATTAAGACAGAGACATTGTTCGTAATAGGTTTTACAGCTTTGTCACGTAAATCAGATTTATCACCGCGCGCTAAATCGTGTGCGGCATTTCGAACAGCAGAAGATGCTTTATTTACTAAAAACCAAGTATAACCGCCACCTACTATTAAAAAGAATAGAATGACGCTTATAATGATTTTTGTTTTTTTCTTACTTTTTTTCGGTTTATTGCGTGTATTTTCTTGCAAAGATGGGTTTTGCTCCATTTCTTGTACTCCTTCATTTGGATTGAAATACGACACTCATATCCACTTATTATAATGAAATTTGACGAAAAAAAACATTACAAATCATTTACATTTCGTAAAAATTCAATTTATTTATAAAAAGTTAGATTTTCTATATGTTATTTTTCAGATGTAGAATAAGTATATGTTTTTTTATTAGAAATGAAAATATGTATTGTGAGAAAGTGATAGAGAAGTAAGATTTGTTGAAATATAGCCAATAAAATGTGATTAGCTGTATGTGTACTTCTTATATAATAAAGAAAGATCTTACGGATGAAGGAGAGAGCATAATGAAGCATACATCATTCCGAGCAATTGTTGTGAACGAAAAAGAAAATAATCAATTTGAAAGAAAACTTGTTGAGAGAGAAATCAATAGTTTACCTGAAGGAGATGTACTAATACGGGTTCATTATTCTTCATTAAATTATAAAGATGCCCTTTCAGCTACTGGAAATAAAGGTGTTACGAGAACATATCCTCATACGCCAGGAATTGATGCAGCGGGAGAGGTAGTTAGTAGTGCAAATAACGCCTTTCAGGAAGGCGATCAAGTTGTTGTAACTGGATATGATTTAGGTATGAATACTTCGGGTGGTTTCGGTGAATATATTCGCGTACCATCATCTTGGGTCATTCCTTTACCAGAAGGAATGTCTTTCAAGGAAAGTATGATGTATGGGACGGCAGGTTTTACAGCTGCTTTATCGGTATATAAGCTTATTGGAGCAGGAATAAAGCCTAGTACGGGAGATGTTTTAGTAACGGGTGCTACAGGCGGTGTAGGGAGTGTAGCGGTTAGTATTTTAAGTAAGTTAGGATTTAACGTAGTAGGAGCAACAGGGAAATTGGAAGAAGAAGAGATGCTACTGCGTCTAGGGGCGAAAAAGGTGATTCGCCGCGCGGAATTGAGTGATGAATCAGGAAGACCGATGCTTAAAGGGATATACGCTGGGGTTATCGATACTGTAGGCGGAATTATGTTAGAAACAGCTTTAAAATCATTACGGTATGACGGTTGTGTCACGACGTGTGGTAACGTAGCGGGGCATGAGTTAAATACAACGGTATATCCATTCATATTACGAGGGATTAGCCTTTTAGGAATAGATTCAGTTCAATGTCCGGTAGACATGAGAAGAGAAGTGTGGGCATTGTTAGCTGATGAGTGGAAGAATACAGAGCTATTATCTTATACAGAAGAATGTACATTAGAAGAATTAGATGAGAAGTTTACACTTATACTGCAAGGAAAGTTAAAAGGAAGAACGGTTGTAAAAATGAAATAAGAAAAGAGACGCGTAATGTAGCGTCTCTTTTCTTCATTATAATGATTGTTTTAAATTGATTTTTCCTTGTTCGCCTAAAACACCGTCAGCGATATTTACAGCGTGATCACCGATACGCTCTAAGTTACTTACCATATCAACGAAAATGATGCTTGCATCACCTGAACAGCTACGTTCGTTTAGACGTAATACGTGACGTTTACGAAGAACACGTTCCATTTGGTCGATTTTACGTTCTTTTGCAATAACTGTTTGTGCTAGTTCAGTGTCAAAGTTTGTTAAAGCATCGATTGCATCTTGTAATGTTGAAATTGTTAATTCAAGCATTTCATTTAATTCAGCTAGTGCTTCATCTGATAGTGAAACGCGGTTTGAAATTTGGAAATCTACAAGTTCTACAAGGTTTTCTACATGATCACCGACACGTTCAATATCTCCAACAACACCTGCTAAAACTGAATGTTTTTCAGAGTCTGTAGGTGAAAGTGGTTTTTCTGATAGTAAAACTAAATACTCGGTAATTTTTTTATCTAAATTGTTAATAGCTCCTTCTAATTGAGTAGCCATGTTAGCGTGTTTTTTGTCTTGTGTATTTAAAAATTGGTTTGCCTCTTTTAATCCGTGTAATGAAAACTCAGCCATACGAACAATTTCTTTTTGCGCTTCTGTTAGTGCGATAACAGGAGATTGTTCAATAAAGATTGGATTTAAATGTTGCGGTTTGAAATCAATAGATGCATCTTCACCACGAATAAGTTTTGTTACGATCCATGCTAATGCTGCAATGAATGGGAATTGAATAATTGTATTCGTTACGTTAAATGTTCCGTGGGCAAATGCGATTGTCATTTCTGGATTTAAGTTTAATGACGTTTGGAAATATTGAATTAAATTTGTAAATGGTACTAATAAAATCGTAAAGATAATTGTACCGATAATATTAAAGATAACGTGAACTAATGCTGCACGTCTTGCTGCAATAGAAGTACCGATTGCTGCTAATACCGCTGTAATTGTTGTACCGATGTTATCACCGAATAATACAGGAAGAGCAGCTTGTAAGTCGATTGCACCTTGACCGAATAATTCTTGTAAAATACCGATTGTTGCACTTGAGCTTTGTACAATTAAAGTGAAGACTGTACCGACAAAAATTCCTAAAATTGGATTATCACTCATGCTAACCATTAATTCTTGGAATGACTCTAAAGAGCGAAGAGGTTTCATACCTGCGCTCATTAATTCTAAACCGAAGAATAACATACCAAAACCGAACACAACTTGACCTACAGAATGTACTTTTTTATTTTTAAAGAAGAATAGTAAGATAGCTCCAACTGCCATAATTGGAAGAGCGTATTCTCCGATTTTAATTCCGATAATAAATGCGGTAACTGTCGTTCCGATGTTTGCACCCATAATAACACCGATTGCTTGTCTTAATGTCATAAATCCTGCACTTACAAGTCCGACTGTTAAAGCAGTTGTTCCTGAACTTGATTGGATTAATACAGTAACTAACATACCTGCTAGTACACCCATAAGTGGGTTTGTTGTAAAGCGATCTAGAATATCGCGAAGACGATCTCCAGCTGCTTGTTGCAGTCCATCGCCCATGTATTTAATCCCGAATAAGAAAATACCTAATCCACCAATGAACTGGAAGATCATATCTTGAATATTATATTCCACGCACTCCACTCCTTAAATTTCATGTACGATGTAATTATTAACTAAACCTTGAGACACTGTAAACGGTTTATCAGTAAAATTTACACTAAATTTACAAAGAGGTGAAAAGTTTACAATTCTTTAAAGAAACAGCTGGATTTAATTGGTTTTTCGGCTGATGTATCTGATTGATTTGTAAAGAAGTCACATTTATCACACTATTTGTAGATAGTAAAAATAGGAGAGGAAAACTATCCAAATTGGATGCGCTAAGTAAAATTTCACCTTATTTATAATAATGATTCTTTGCATATTTTTTGATTAAAGTTAGAAAAATGTGTAGGGGGAAATGGGGAGGTTTGAAATGAATGTATAATGAAAGTGAAACAAGATTGAATTACTTACAACAATAAAAAAGAGCAATTCGCATATGAATTTGCCCTGGTTTTTTATATTGAAAAGTCTGAGTACGTCGTATTGTAAAAACTATGTGAGGCGTTTTTCTTTTAGTAGAAATGTCCGTTATCTTGCACATTAATGATGACATTTCCCTTCTTGTGTCCTTCTTCAACATATATGTGAGCTTCAACAATTTCTTCAAAAGTATATTGTCTATCAATGACCACTTTTACCTGACCGTTCTCAACAAGTTCTTTAAGGAAGTCTAGTGCTTCGGAAGTTTCTGGTGCGTTTTGACTTAATATTAGTTTCTTACGACTTGTCAATTTCGCCCATAGCATTTGGGCGCTTGGTAACGGTTCGACTATGTTTATATAAGTACCATCTTCTTTTAACAATTTTATACAATCTGAAAACGTACTCTTATTTACAGCTTCAAAGATAATATCATAGGCTCCGTCTATAGTAGAAAAATCGCTTGCGGTGTAATCAATTACTTCGTCAGCTCCTAGAGATTTTACTAATTCTAAATTTGAGTTACTGCACACCCCTGTAACTTTTGCGCCGAAATACTTGGAAATTTGTACTGCATAACTTCCGACACTTCCAGAAGCTCCGTAAATAAGAACGTTTTGGCCGCTTCGAACATTAGCTTTCTTTAGGAAAAATAAGGCTGTACGTGCTCCGATTGGGATGGCTGCAGCTTCTTCATAGGTTATATTGGAGGGTTTCGTGCATACTGGTCCATCTTCAGATATACAAATATACTCAGCATAAGAACCGAAATTTGCTTGGGTAGCAGCAAAAACTTGGTCTCCTGCTTTAAAACGCGTAACGTTTTTTCCCACTGATTCAACTTCACCAGCTAACTCCATTCCTAGTATTTGTTTTTTCGGTTGTTTGAAACCAAGTGCGATTCGAGCAGGTAGCCAAACAGAAGAGGGAACCGTAAAACTTCTTGAACGAATATCTCCTGCTGTTACGGTTGTCGCTTTTATTTTTACTAGTATTTCATTTTCTTTAGGAGTAGGTTTGTCTACCTCTTTCAGTTGGAGAACGTCAGGGGGACCGTATTTTGTGTACATTATTGCTTTCATTAAGTTTCCTCCAATTCGTTCTATATATTAATATCATACGACCGGCATGAATAAATAGAACAGCGGTTCACCTTTCAATATAATGAAAAAAGCAGTGTGATTTTTTTAGGAATCCACCGCTTTTTTTATTTGTGTATATATGATTTTTTTAGTTTAAGTAATTTGAAAAAGAACGAATTAACATTACCCAACGGCTTTTTCGTTTGTTTTATCCCCCTGTTTTTGCTTCCGTAAGCTTGTGATGTAAATGAAAAGAAAAGCGATAAGTAAAAGAGAGGAATAGCGATATACAGTTGCATAGTTTGTAAAATGTGCAATGAATCCAAATATAATCGCTCCAGCACCAATTCCAAGGTCAAATGCTGAGAAGAATGTAGCTGTTGCGACTCCTCGTCGGTGTGGTGCTACGCGATCAATCATCCATGCTTGTAGTGCCGGTTGAATCGCTCCAAAACCACTTCCATAACATGCTGCGGCAATAATTAAGCTTGGAATTGTGGTCGTATAGGACAATAAAATAATACCTGTAAACGTTATAATAACTCCTGGAATGATGACAAATGTATGGCCTTTCGCATCATATAGTCTTCCAGAAAACGGGCGAGTTACAGCGATTGCAAGTGCATTAAATAAAAAGAAGAGACTAATATCAGCAATGCCGACCTCGGTAGCAAATAATGTAATAAAGCTCCCAATTCCCCCGTACATTAATGTAATACATAATATTAATAATGAAGGAAGTAAAGCTTTACGCTCAATAAATCCATCGAGAAAGGTACCAGATGTTTGCTGTGGTGGTTGTGGCGATTTTTTAATTTGAAGTAGTTTCGTTAATATTAATGAAACTATTGTGCATGAAAGTGCACATAAAAAAAGAATCGTGAAGTTATATGTTTGCATAAGCCAAAGTCCGATAAGCGGACCGAGCGCCATGGCAATAGTTCCAGAAAGACCGAAATATCCCATGCCTTCACCGCGGCGAGCTTGCGGAATTAAATCTGAAACGACAGTTCCATATGTAGTCGTTGTAATACCAAAACCAGCTCCGTGTAAAATTCGAACGGCAAGCAATAGGAAAACGGTTGAAGCGAAAAGATAGCTACCCATAGCGAGTAAACAAATAGCGGTACCGATCATTAAAATGATCTTTTTGTTGAATTTTTGCAAGGCGTTTCCAGTTAGCGGTCTAACAAAAAGTGCAGCAACGGTAAACATACCGACAACGAACCCGATATTTGAACTTGTGCCCCCAATTTCTTTCACATAAACAGGTAAAGTTGGAATTAACATTTGAAATCCTAAAAACATGCATAAGTTTGCTAGAATTAGCGCAATAAACTCTTTTGTCCATAACGGTTCTCGCTTTACGAGTATTGCCTCTCCCATATATTCATCCCCTATATAAAAGTTTTCTCTGTTCTTTCGAGTATATGTATTGGTCAATGTAACAGTCAAGGAAGGTGTCTTGAAAACGTATAACAATTTTCGAGGTAAAAAACTGACAAATTTGTGGAAAGACTACACAACTATGAAAAAAAGATGTAAAGTATAGATGTATAGACTAGTAGTTGTTATGAATGATAGAAATTGTTTTTTCTTTAACGAAAGCGGATTCAAAAGGTAGTGGACGAGAAGGGGATATATGCTTTTTCACTACATATATTTGAAAAGGTCTACAATATGATGAAGAAAGAGGCGTGTACATATGAGACGATTAGGTATTTCTATTTATCCAGAACATTCGACAGTAGAGAAAGATAAGGGGTATTTAACATTAGCGAGTCAATACGGGTTTACGCGTGTATTCACATGTTTATTATCTGTAGATGGCGAAAAAGAGAAAATTATAGAAGAGTTCAAGGAAACGATTTCTCATGCAAATACGTTAGGGTTCCAAGTATTAGTTGATATTAGTCCAGCTGTTTTTGAACAACTAGGTATTTCGTATAATGATTTATCGTTCTTCCATGAACTAGGTGCCTACGGTATTCGTTTAGATGTTGGATTCTCGGGTTTAGAAGAATCGATTATGACGTACAATCCATATGGCTTAAAAATTGAGATTAATATGAGTAATGGTACGAAATATGTAGATAACATTATGAGTCATAGACCAAATCGTGAAAATTTAATTGGTTGTCATAATTTTTATCCGCACCGCTATTCAGGATTATCATATGATCATTTCATTAAATGCTCAAAACAATTTAAAGATTACGGTATGAGAACTGCTGCTTTTATTTCATCATTTGATGCAACATATGGACCTTGGCCAGTAACAGAAGGATTATGTACGTTGGAGCAGCATCGTGAATTACCGATGACAACACAGGCGAAGCATCTATTTGCGACAGAATTAATTGATGATGTCATTATTGCGAATGCGTATGCTTCAGAAGAAGAACTACAAGCACTAGGTGCATTAAATAAAGAGAAACAAACATTTGATATAGGACTATATGATACAACGACAGAATTAGAAAGAATTATTGTGTTAGATGAACCGCATTTTTATCGCGGAGATGTGTCTGAATATATGATTCGCTCTACACAAAGTCGTGTGAAATATAAAAAAGAAGAGTTTAAACCTCATAATACGCGTGAAATTAAGCGTGGCGATCTTTTAATTGATAATGAGCAATATGGTCAATATAAAGGTGAATTACAAATCGCATTAAAAGATATGATGAATACAGGGAAAACAAATGTAGTTGGTCGAATTGTAGAGGAAGAGGTTTTCTTATTAGATTATTTACAAGCATGGGATAAATTCGGATTTACATTAAAGAAATAGAGAAAATATAAAGGGGGATTGCAAATTATCTTGAAAGAGATGCCGATAGATAAACAGAAAAATATTGTCGGCAAAATTGCTGAAGAAGAGTTGTTCTTACTAGATTATGTAGGAGCTTGGATACAATTTACTTGTGTGGAATAGGGAAGATAGGAGGGGATGCTATGGCATCCTCTTTTTTCTGTTGAAATGGATTTAAAGGGATAAATTTAACTTGGACGGGAGAGAAGGAGATGGAAGATTCATAAAACAAGAGTCAGCCTCAACGTTGAGACTGACTCTTTTATATAGCAATTAGTTTAAAATTTTCACTGTAACTGTTTTACGTCCCCAGTTACTTGATGTGCTTTTATCTGGCATTAAAACATCAATTTTATTTCCTTTAATAGCTCCACCAGTATCACCAGCGATTGCTACTCCGTAACCTTCAACCCATACTTTTGAACCTAATGGAATTACACTTGGATCAACTGCAATTAGTTTCATGTTTGGATTAGCTGTTAAGTTATGACCCATAGCTGATTTTACTTGGTCTCCTGCTTTATAACCATTTTCAAGTGGATCTGCTGTGTAAGCTGTTGCTACAACTTGTAATTCACGAGAAGATGATGGTGCACTTGTTTCAGTTTCTTTTGCAACAGGTTGTTGTGTAGCTGGTTTTTGAGCTTTAGCCGCCTCACGAGCTTTAGCTGCTTCTTGCGCTTCAGCCGCTGCTTGAGCTTCAGCTTCTGCCTGAGCTTTAGCTTCTTCACGNNGCTTCTGCTTGAGCTTTAGCCTCTTCTTGAGCTTTAGCTACTTCTTGAGCTTTAGCTGCCTCTTGAGCTTTAACTGCTGCTTGGGCTTCAGCCGCTTCGCGAGCTTTAGTTGCTTCCCCGGCCTTAGCTTTTGCTTGAGTTTCAGCTACTTCTTGAGCTTTAGCTGTATCTTGAACTTTAGTTACTTTTTCAGCTTTAACTGCTGGTTGAACTTTAACTGGAGCTTTGCCTGTTAAGTAAGGAACATGAACATAAGCTGTTTTTCCGTTATATTCAAATTGGATCCAATCATTTTGTACTTGGTGTGTTGTTTCAATAACATCATCTTTTTTCAACTTACCAATAATCTCTGAATCTGTATTTGCTCCAGCACGTACGTTTAATACGTTTGCTGTTACGTAGTAAGTATCTTTTGTGTAGTCAGCGCTTATGAAAGCTTCTTTACCACTATTTAATTTAACTTTTGACCATCCGTTTTCTGTATGTAAAACGTTAACTTTATATCCATCTAATAACTTTCCGACAACTTTTGATTCAGTAGTTGGGTTTTCTCGTACATTTAGTACATCAGTTGTTACAATCGTCTCTGCTTTAGCAGATGTTGTGAAAATCCCAAGACCAAAAACCGCTGCTGTTGCTATGCCCATAAATTTTTTCATAATAGCCTCCATTGCATTTGTTTTCGTTGACCTCATTATAGCAACCATTATTTTCTTATTTGCGGAAAACACAAAACTACAAAGCATTCGTAACGAGGCATTAATATGTTGTAATAATTCCATTAATATCCTGATAGCGTTTTCTTTGCGATTTTTGGGGGATTATAACATATGATTCATAAAATCAACACTTTTTTAATTACTAATAGATTAACAATATAACAGTGATATTTCGAAAGCGTATCGATAGTGTTACGAAAAGGGGGTGTTTAACTGTTTAAATCGTAATGTAGTTATAAAAATATAATATTTTTTGTGTATGAAGTCATATGTATAGGGTTAATTTTAATGAAATAGAGCTACAATTGTTACAAAATAAGTTGCAGTATGGAAAAAATTACGCCTTGAATTTTCTTTATTACATATTATTTTTGCAATAATATGATTGCATAATAGCTTTCATAAGAAATGAAAGTTTAAATGATAAAAAGATTTAGAAAGATATTCGTAACTTAAAACATATATAATAGAAGAAACACAATTCGAAGGGAAAATATCGTTATTAATTGAGTCACGAATTGCTGTATATTTATCACGCATTAACTGCCCGTAGACGCCCGATTGGTGAAGGCTAATAATCAGTGGGGGATGAACAAAACCCCCACTGATTATAGTTTCACTTTATATAATAGAAGTTAGAGGTTCTTATTTTGTCAAAACGTTGATGGAATTACATTTGCCTTCAATAAAAAACGTAGGAGTGCAAACTCCTACGTTTTTTACTTACTCATATCGTAAACATTCAATTGGATCAAGTTTTGCAGCTTTGTTAGCTGGTAGTAAGCCGAATGCGATACCGATTAGCATTGAGATACCTACTGAAAGAAGTCCAAGTTCTTTTGAGATAACAAGTGGCCATCCGGCAAAGATTGAGACGATCCAAGCGAAGAAGATGCCGAGCATGAATCCGATGAAACCACCGAGCCCTGTTAAAATACAAGATTCAATTAAGAATTGCATTAATACTTTACCACGTGTTGCACCAAGTGCTTTACGAATACCGATCTCACGTGTACGTTCTGTTACAGACACAAGCATGATGTTCATTACACCGATACCACCAACAAGTAAGGAAATAGCAGCGATACCACCGAATACCATTTTCATCATACCGATTGATTCATCTAGTTGCTTCGTAAAGTCACCCATATCTTGCGCTTCAAATTTATGCTCAAATTTAGGAGCTTTCATTTCATTTAAAACGGAAACGGCTTGTTTTTCTACACTTTTACGTTCTGCTGGAGAAACTAGTGTTAGTTTTACAGTTTCATATTCAGTTACTCCAGAAATGACAGGAGCGTTTTCGATAGATGTATAACCTTCAGCCATAGCCATTCCGAAATCATTTTTTGTTTCATACACACCGACTATTTTATACGGTTTTCCTTTTATATCGGCGTATAAATTTGATTCCCAACTATTAAATAATTTATTGAAAGCTTCTTCATTTAATATAACTGCAGGAATTGCTTGGTTTAATTCACTATCGTTTAATTCACGACCATGAACTAATTTTAGCTTTTCATCTGTCATAAAGCTACCGGTTCCACCTTTTAAGTTGAGAGAGGTAGTTTTTGATCCAGCTGAAGCGTTGATTTGCATATTCACATCTGGATAAACATCTTTAACGCCTGGCACAGTTTGAAGACGTTTCAGCATATCAGCAGTAATTTTAGCATTATCTGTTCCAAAGTCGGGATTGTTGTAGTAAATCGTTACTTCATTATCTTTTCCTTGGCCTAATTCTTTTTTAAACTTTGCGTTTGTACCATCACCCATTGAAATGATAGTAATAATGGCACTAATACCGATGATAATACCTAACATCGTTAAGATAGAACGCATTTTATGGGCAAAGATAGAGGAAAGGGCCATGCGTATATTTTCACTTGTGTTCAAAATTAACCTCTCCAATCTTGGACGATATTTCCGTCACGAATTACAATTTGACGTGCTGCAGCTTCACCGATTTCACGATCATGGGTAATCATAATGATTGTAGATCCTTGTTTGTTTAATTCGTAAAAGAGGTCCATAATTTGTTTACTTGTTTTCGTATCAAGTGCTCCCGTTGGTTCATCGGCTAAAATAAATTTTGGATTATTTACGATTGCACGTGCGACTGCGACACGCTGCTTTTGTCCACCGGATAATTCGTTCGGTAAGTGAGTAGCACGATCAGCTAAACCAACTTTTGTTAAAGCAGCTAATGAGCGTTCACGTCTTTCTTTTTTATCGACTCCAGCGTAAATAAGAGGTAGTTCTACATTTTGAAGTGCTGTAAGTCTTGGTAGTAACATAAAGTTTTGGAATACAAATCCGATCTCTTTATTACGAACACGTGCAAGTTCTGTTTCAGACATGTTTGAAATGTTTTGACCAGCTAGTTCGTACGTACCTGTTGTTGGTTTATCTAAGCAACCGATAATGTTCATTAATGTTGATTTACCAGAACCAGACGGTCCCATAATAGAAGTGAATTCCCCTTGGTTTAGTGTTACGTCAATTCCGTGTAAAATTTGAACGGACTCTGCACCGTTTTGGAAGGATTTCGTGATGCTTTTTAAGTTAATCATTCCACGACAACCTCCATACCATCTTTTAAGTCTTTTTCAGGTTTAGAGATAATTTGCTCTCCTTTTTTCACTCCAGAAACTTTTGCTTCGCTATCTGTCTCGAACTCAACAGTAACCGCTTGTTCTTTCGCTTTACCATCTTTTACAACGAAGACAACATTTTTGTCTCCTTTTTTCACAATACTGCTTTTCGGAACAATTGTACCAGTTGCTTCGCCGGATTTACTTGTTACGTAAACGTGGAAGCCGTTTTGTAATTCTTCACTGTTATCTAATGTGACAGTAAATTGATAGTTAGAAACAGTTTTATTTTCGTCCATACTCTTTAATGGTGTAGAACCGATTTCTGTTACTTTTCCTGTCCAAGTTTTACCAGCGATAGTTTTTGATGAAACAGTTACTTCTTGCCCAACTTTCATACTAGCAAGCTCATATTCAGAAAGTTGACCTTTTACTTTAAATGGACCAGCGTGACGAAGTGTAATGCCGCTCATACCTGTTTTTTCATCAGCAGTTTTCACGATATCATCAATTACGCCATCAGCGGGGCTTGTTACAGTAAGAGTATTTACTTTCTCTTTTGCTGCTTTAATCATTTCATCAGATTTTTCAACTTCAAACTTTTTCATTTCAAGTTGTGATTCTAATTGCTGCACTTCGACTTCCGATGCTTTTAATGCTTCCTGAGGAAGACCAGCATTTTTATCTTTTTGTAATTTTTGCTTCGCTGCATCAATTTGTTTTTGATACAATGTTACTTCTTTTTGTGCGATTTTCTTTTGCATTTCTGCTTCCGTTACACCTTGTTTAGCTGTAGGATCATTATATTTAAACAGGAGCTGACCTTTTTTCACTTCATCCCCTTTTTTAACAGCTAATTCGTACGTACCTTTTGTTGGATCGAATGAAATGGTTTCAATTCCGTTTGGAATAACTTCGCCGCCAAATTTTTGTGCATTTTCAATTTGTTTTTCTGTAACTTTATAACCGCTATATGCCATCGCTACTTCTGAACCGCCGCCAGCAAATGCAAAATATGATCCAGCTGCAATTCCGATTGCTACTACACTAGTAATTAACACTTTATTTTTCTTCTTCATCTATTTATCACCTTTTCGTTCGTTTTAGTATCTACATTAAGTATAGAAGAGGGATGGAATCTGACAAATCGTTTTAGCTTACAATAACCTTACAGTTTTGTAAGGTATGAATATGTAGATGTAAGGTAGAGGTTGTCCTAGTTTAAGCAAATGAATTGACTCATTGTTTCTTTCTTACAATAATATTGTATGAAGGAGAGGGTGAAGGAAGATGGAAGTTTATTTTAGTGCGCATCCATTAAAACCATTTATTCCATACTCAAGGCAACATGCCATTATATTATTTATTATGTTGGTGGGGATATTTTTTCTATATCAATACCAAGATGTATTACGTCAAAGTGAGTGGAATATAACGGTTCGGTATGCGATTGCATTTCTATTTATAGGGAGTGAGATTGGACTTCATATGTGGGAATGGAAAGCGGAGATTTTTGAACTAGGCACTTCATTACCATTTGAGTTATGTACGATTAGTTTATTGTTAGCGTCGATTATGATTGTAACGAAAAGTTATCGAATATATGAGATTGTCTTTTTTACAGGAATTATCGGTGCATCACAAGCTATTTTAACGCCAAACTTGCAGTATGCTTTTCCGCATTTTCGCTTTATAGAATTCTTCATTGCACATGTATTACTCATTTGGGCACCGCTCTTTATGACTTGGGTAGAAGGATATAGACCGACCTTGCAATCTATTAAGCGTACGATGATATTTTTAAACATCATAATTCCAATCGTTTCATTTGTGAATTATAAAACAGGCGGTAATTATATGTTTTTAGCTCATAAGCCAGAAACGGCTTCATTACTCGATATGTTAGGGCCACATCCTTACTATATTATTTCGTTAGAAATTGTAGCGCTTATTGGATGTTTCATTTTGTATATGCCGTTTTCAAAAAGTGAAAAACATGTGCATAAAGAATCACTAGGATCATAACCTGGTGATTTTTTTATTGTAAATATTTACAATTCAGAAAATTAAGAATAAAATTAAAGAGTAAATTATATAGAGAGAAGGGGGAAAATGGTAAAGAAAGTTTTTTTGAATGGGATGGAAATGACAATTCAATTTATCATTTCAATTTTGGGTATTATTTTTTTAGGGGCACTGCCGAAATTATTTTATGGATTTGAGCTGAATGTATCAGCGTACATAAAGAGTCTAAAAGAAGTATTTGCGAAATTAATGGATATTTCCAATATGCAATATGCAAGTGATAAATTTTTATTTCCACAGTTGTTTGTTCATTATAAAGAAACAATGGTTATTTTCTTGTCTGCATTTTGCGTTTCACTATTGGTAGCATTTTGTATCGTTTATATGATTATGAGTAGTTCACCGCGTATACAACATCGAATTAAATCGTTTCTCATCTTTCTAGAATCCATTCCAGACATTCTTCTTATTTTAGGATCACAAATTTTAGTTATATGGTTTTTTAAACAAACAGGTTTTTTACCTTTTAAAATTGCGGCAATTGGAGGCGAGTCCATTAGAGGATTGCCAATATTTTGTTTGAGTATCCCGACTACGATTGTGTTTGTAAAACTGTTAGTGCTTCGTTTTGAAAATGAGCTAGAAAAAGATTATGTATTATTTGCTAAGGCAAAGGGGTTGGATCGTTTTCATATTTTAAATCGTCATATTTTGCGAAATGTGTTTCTTAGTACACTTTTCTTTGCAAAAACGAATATTTGGTTTATGTTATCAAATTTATATATTATAGAATGGATTTTTAATACGGGTGGTATTTTTATGTTTTTGAAATCGTATCCGGATATTAGGATTGAGGTTTTCATCGTTAGTGTACTGCTTATTTATATTCCGATTTTTATTTTATTTAAACTGTTTCATTATCTCGTTCCAGCTGCGATGAAGGAGAGATTATAATATGTGGACGTATATAAAACGCGATAAAAGATTTTGGATAAGCATTGGGTTTCTTCTCATATTAGTTCTTTTGAGCATCGGAAATACGATATGGAATGATGGGCAAATCAGAAAAGTTACACTGCAATATGATGCGGCTGGAAACCCAGAAGTGCCCCCGTTTTCACCTTCATTACAATTTTTACTCGGGACAGACTGGAAAGGATATGACCTTTTACATTTAGTAATTGAGGGAGCAAAGTGGACGATTGGTATATCTCTTTTAATTGCGGCACTTAGAATGGTAATAGGTGTGTTTTTCGGTGTTGTACTCGGAACATATATAAAAAGAGGCTTTTCGAAGATTGAGGCTTTTTTTGATAGTTTCACAGTTATTCCGACAGTTATGATTGCGTATTTCTTTCTTCAATCTGTGAATAGCTTTGGAAGTGGAGAGGAAACAACAACTTTTTTTGAAAGGGCTTTGTTTCAAGTTGTATTACTTGTAATGCTTGCGATGCCAGTTATTGCACTGTATGTTGCGAAGGAAGTTCGTAAATTACAAACGGAAGAATTTATTGATGCCGCACGCATATTAGGTGGATCGAGAAGACATATTGTTATAAAGCATCTTTTTCCGCATCTCTATATGACGTTTATACTTGTATTTCTTCAACAGTTTACGCAGACTCTTACTATTTTACTGCACTTAGGGTTACTGGAAGTGTTCTTTGGCGGAACTGTTAAATTTTTAGGACCGGTAGAAGAAATAGACTCTTACACACATGAATGGTCAGGTTTAATAGGAGTCTATTTTAGATCCTTAACAGTGCATCCATGGATTCCTCTTGTCCCAATTACATTTTTCGGACTTACTATTTTTTCAGGGAATATGATTGTGAAAAGTATAGAAGAAGCGATGATGAAAGTAAGGTTAGGTGGAGAGATAAAGAAGACAAATGTAGAAGAGGAACAATCTGCTGTGCAGTCAAAAGAAGAGTTGTTTACGTTTAAACATACGATGTGAAAATAGAAAAGAAGCAAGCATAATCAATGCTTGCTTCTTCTTTATTTCGTAGAAACTTCACCTTCAACTTCTGTTTGTGGAATATAGTATCCGATTATGCCGCCGATGATGGCTGGAATGATCCAACCAATTCCTAAGTTATAAAAAGGAATTGTGTGTACGATATTAGCAATAAAACTTGGTATCATTCCCACATTATCAAGTGCGTGAATACAGCTAATAAGGAATGCGGCAATCATCGCTCCGATGTAGACAGAAGGTTTACGTTTCGTATATTTATCAATAAATGATACGACAATTAAAATGATTGTAATTGGATACAAAATGATTAATACAGGTAATGTAATTTTGATTAATAAACTTAAACCTAAGTTTGAGATAACGAAGCTAAAGAGACAAACGTATAGTACAAGTTTCTTGTATGAAACGTTTGTTAATACTGTTGTGAAGTAGTTGGCGAATGCACTTACAACACCGATTGCAGTCGTTAAACAAGCAGCTATAATCGCGATACTTAATAAAACATTACCGCTTGTCCCAAAGAATTGATACATGACAGTAGCTAATAGCTGACCACCGTTTTCGAATTGTCCTAAGTTTCCGTTTGAAGCACCGATATAACCGAGTAAGAAATAAACAATCGTTAAGAAAAGGGCTGCAATGCTTCCGCAAATAATTGTATATTTCGCAATGGACTTTTTATCTTGTATACCGTTTTGGCGAATGGCATTTACAACAATCGTTGATAATACGAGAGCACCGATTGCATCTAATGTTAAAAAGCCTTCTAGAAACCCTTTGAAAAATGGGATTTCTTTATAGTCACCAACAGGTTCTGCGAACGATACTGGTGAAAGAATTGCTTTTGTTGCCATAATTGCAATAATTCCAAGCAAAATTGGTGTTAATATTTTACCGATATGATCTACTAATTTGGATGGATTTAATGATAGGAAGTAAACGACTGTAAAGAAAATAGCGCTAAAAACTAACATAGAATACCATTGATCTGGGAAAAGTGGTGCGATCCCAATTTCGTAAGATACAGATCCAGTTCGTGGAATAACAAATAGTGGGCCGATTGAAAGATAAATAATGATAGCGAATACTGCTGCGAATTTTGGATGAACACGGCTCGCTAAAGTGTTGAAACTACCACCGGCAAGGGCAACAGCGACGATAGCCAGTAAAGATAAACCGACGTCTGTAATAATAAACCCTGTAATGGAAACCCACATGTTTTCTCCAGAAGAAAGTCCGAGAAGAGGCGGGAAAATCATATTACCAGCACCAAAGAAGACTGCGAATAGCAATAGACTAATCGAAAGAATTTGCGCTGGTTTTAAAGTTGTACGCATATAAAGAAAATCCTCCTAATGAGTGTTTTTGTCGAAAATTCAAATAATTTGTCGAGTAACTGTTATTATTTTAAAGGTCTGATGACTAGAAAGCAATAGGGGATTTTGAAAATATTTTAAAATAATGCGTAAAACTGAATAAATATACTATTTATATGTTAATAAGGAAGGATTTAACTTTTAACATAAAAAAACACATACCACGAAGATATGTGTGTTAAAAGTAAATCTTTTTATCGCGTTCTTCTTTTAAAATTTCAACAGCTTCCCGGAAACGTTGTGAATGGACAATTTCTCGTTCGCGTAAAAAGCGTAAGCTGTCATTTATGTCGGGATCATCTGATAAATCAATTAGCCATTGATAAGTTGCCCGTGCTTTTTCTTCAGCGGCAATATCTTCATATAAATCTGCGATAGGGTCTCCTTTTGCTTGAATATAAGTAGCAGTAAAGGGAACACCGCCGGCATTATGATAAAACAAGGCACTATCGTGATTAGCGTACTGTGCGTCTAATCCGGCAGCTTTCATTTGTTCTGGTGTCGCATCTTTTGTTAATTTATAAATCATTGTGGCTATCATTTCTAGGTGTGCGAACTCTTCGGTGCCAATATCGGTCAGCAAGCCAACGACTTTGTCAGGAATAGTATAACGCTGATTTAAGTAGCGCAGAGCAGCAGCCAATTCACCGTCTGCACCACCGTACTGTTCAACTAATAATTTTGCGAGTGCTGGATTACAGGTGCTTACTTTAACAGGATATTGTAATTTTTTTTCATAAATCCACATATTTTCTCTCCTTTATATTTGCCATGGCCAAGGTCCTTTGCTCCATTCCCATGGAGCGTTAGAATAACTATTTCCAAACTGCTGAAGTGGCCCGTATTTTTCTTCAATTTTTTGCTGTAATACTCTTCGTTTATAGGAGAAATCATTGAATTGATTTATAGCCGCAGTATCATCGGGATGCGTATCTAAATAGAGGGTAAGCTCCACTAATACGAAGTCTAGCTCTTGTAGTTCTTCAATCCATTTGTAATATTCATCCGGCAATGTTTGTGTCACGTTTTTATTCACCGTCCTTTTTTGTAAGGATTTTCATAATAATCATAAAAAGCAGGCCATAGAGTTCCTTTTCTTAAAGCTTCTTTTGGTGGAAATTGTGGTAAGTTAGGTGGTTGAAAGCCCATAAATAGGTGTGGGGGAGTTGAGTAATATTTTTTTCCAATTGGAGGGCAAGGATCGTTTGGTCCATGAAAAGGTATGTAGGATTTCATGTATTTATCCATGTTACACTCCTCCTTTATTAATGAAATATTGATCACTATGTATTGTATTCGTACATAATTGTAAATTATGACTCATATAGAAAACTAATAGAGACAGGAGGAGTGCGGATGGAAAGGATTACAACAAGTGTTGTATTAGAATCTAAAAACTTAAAGGAAACATTATATTTTTATGAAGGGATTCTAGGTTTTAAACCGAGTAAGGAGAGACCACAATTACGTGTAACAGGTGTTTGGTATGATATTGGTTCAACGAGAATTTGTTTTGTTGTAAACAGGGGACTGGGAGTGTATAGAGAGACTGTCACATCATCAGTGAAGGAACTATTTTTAAAAACTACAAATATCGAGCGGATAAAGAAAAAATTAGAATTTTATCGTATATCATTTGTGGAGGAATACGATGGTGAAGAAGTAAGAATAACCTTCTATGATCCCGATCGTTTAAAGCTCCAAATTGTTTCGGAAAAGAATGGGGAATAGAGTCTTTTATCATGTAATGGTATTAATACAAATAAAAAAATATTGACAAGCCTCTCTAAATATTTTAATGTGATTGTATAAAATTGTGTATCTAAAGGGGAGTAACTTATTACAGTAAAGTCGTCATTACAGGGAGAAACCCTCGGCTTTATTGGCAACGTTTCGTTGTTAGTGAGACCTTTACCAGCAATGGTAGAGGCCCCTTTCTGTCTTTTTTAGGACCCTTACCATATTTGGTAGGGTCCTTTTTGTATACAAAGAGAGGAGATATAAAAATGAAAAAACTTATTAGTAGATTAAGAGTTGTATTTCATGTTCGCCGATTTGTTCCATTCCTATTTGACTTTTTCACTTCAAAAGAGGTTTCCATAAAGAAGAAAATCTTATCCATTGCTTTTTTAGTAGGGTATGTTGCGATGCCGCTCGATTTCATTCCAGATTTCTTACCATTTATCGGTATTCTAGATGATATTGGAATTGTGTTATTCATTTTGAACCGAATTGTAAAAATGGCACCAGTGCAATTGCAAGAGAAGCATAATATGAATGTAGGATAGGAGTTAAAAGTATGGAGCAAATTATTTTAGATATAATTGAGTATTTAAAGCAGTTTTCTTATTTTGGAGTTATGCTAGCGTTAACGTTTGAGTTTATTCCAGCAGAGGTAGTTTTGCCTATGGTTGGATATTGGGTATATGAAGGTGATATGAATTTTTGGCTTGCTGTATTAGCTGGAACACTTGGTGGAACGACAGGACCATTAACTTTATACGCGCTCGGTTATTACGGAGGGCGTCCTATATTAGTGAAGTACGGGAAATATTTCTTTATTAAAGAAGAACAAATTCAAAAAGCAGATGATTTCTTTGAGAAGTATGGACCGGTTGTAGCGTTTGTTGGACGCTTCGTTCCAGGAGTGCGAACGCTTATTTCTGTACCATGTGGTATGGCAAAAATGAACATATGGAAATTTAGTATATATACATTTGTAGCAATGTTCCCATTAACGGCTTTGTATATTTATGTTGGCATGAAGTTAGGTCCTCATTGGGGGAAAGCGGCGGATATTGTTGGACAATATATGCTACCGATATTACTAGTTGTGGTTATTGTTGTAGGTAGTATATTAATCTATAAATTTATGAAAAAACGAAACAAAACTGAATCTATTTAGTTTATTTCGCTATTTGTGGGCAGTAAGATTCCCACCTTAAAACTTAGCTGTAAAGCAAAGTTTTGAGGTGGGAGTTTTACTTTAAATTACGATGTGATTATTTTTGAAAATAGATGAATAGTACAGGCAAAAGACTCTGAAGGACATACACATATAAGGAATAAAAAAGAAAGAAGGGAAAGACTATGTCTTGTGAGTGCTCAGGAACAGTTTTAACGTGTTGTCCGGATGATAGTAATAATTTTGTCCAAGATAAAGTTTGTAATCCGTGGTCTAGTGCTGCTGCTAGTACGTTTACTGTTTATACAAATAATGTGAACCAAAATATTGTTGGAACAGGTTATTTAACTTACGATGTCGGGCCGGGAGTTAGTCCTGCAAACCAAATTACAGTAGCAGTACTAGGCCCTGGCGGAGGAACTATTCAAACATTCACCGTTTCTGAAGGAACAAGTATTTCGTTTACGTTCCGCCGTTTTGATATTATTCAAATTACGACACCAGCTCCGATAGGAACGTATCAAGGAGAATTTTGTATTACGACAAGATATTTAATTTCATAGAGAGGGGAATTAAAATGGGAAATTGTAGTACAAATCTTTCATGTTGTGCAAATTCACAAAAAACGATTGTGCAAGATAAAGTGTGTATTGACTGGACTGCATCAGCAGCAGCAGAAATTATTTATGCGGATAATATTTCTCAAGATATTTACGCATCTGGGTATTTGAAAGTAACGACTGGAACAGGGCCTGTTACGATTGTTTTTTATAGTGGCGGGATAGCAGGGACTCCGGTGGAAACAATTGTTGTTGCATCTGGAAGTAGCGCATCCTTTACAGTGCGTCGTTTTGATACGGTTACAATCCTTGGAACAGCGGCGGCAGAAACAGGAGAATTTTGTATGACGATTCGTTATACTTTATCATAGAATATCGCAATATTTTAATAAAAACCGTACAAACTATGCATTAGTTTGTACGGTTTTTTGTGGACTTTTGGCCTTTCTCAAAAGTAATAGTTGTTTGTAAATAGATTGCACTTATAAGCAGTCTCGCCTTGATTTACAATAAGTGAGCTGAAAACAGTAGCGACCTTCAATATAAGTAGAAGGATCTGTTGGAATATCTATTATAGAAACAGATTGTAAGTTTGATCCTGTGTATGAAATGGTATTACCGGGTAGAACAGTGAAAGTACTAGAACTATTACTTACTATTTGTACAGTTAAAGCATCGGTACTGTTTTTGTTGTTGTATACAGAGATAGTTCCAGATAATGAAATACTTCCATCATCTTTCCAAATAGTTAATGTTGGATAGATTTGTTTTGATTGTCTTTGAGCAACAGAAATAAAATCATTTGAAATGAAAATATTACCCGCAAACTCATTTGTGATGAGTTCAGCACCGCATTGTTCAGGCGGGGGGATAGGAGGAGGACATGGACAAATAGGTTGACAAATGATAGATAACGGAGCAAAACATCCGATGTTTTTATGGGGTTTCAATGGAATCCCTCCTTTTTCATAAGATTGTTTACTATTATTAAATGTAACAACATGAAGGATGTTGTTAATAAATGGACAAAAAAATGAAAAATTTAAATAGTTTACTCGGCTTATAAAATTGCGTTACTTGTTGGGATAGAGTAGTGATAGGTGTCTATTAGACAAAGTGGGTTTGTTTCATATAAAGTGAAACTTTAATCAGTGAGGGAGGCATCCCCACTGATTATCAGCCCGCACCAATCGGGGGGAATGTGGGATTTCACATTAAAATAACTGTATATTTACAAAAATGAAATATTTTTTATTTTCACTTTAAACGAAGTTAATATACGTTCAGTACAATAATCATTGTAATTAATTCATTATATGAGGAGGATTCGCGTGGAAAGAACTGCTTTACGAAAAGTAAAAGGCCTTATTGGATTATTAATGGTTTTTGTATTAGCGTTTGTATCAATTCCGTGGAGTACATCAGTCAAGGCGGAAGAGAAAAAGCAAGAAAAGGCAGCGAGTGAGAAGAAGTTAGTTTTTCCGGTTGTAAGTGATGTACATATTAAAAATAGTGGAACTGATGATACGTTTCGCTGGAAAAGAGCGATTGAACAGTTCAATACACTAGCACCGAAGCAGGATGCATTTGTGATTGTAGGTGATTTTACCGATTCAGGATCTGTGCAGCAGTATGATCGCTTCATGCAAGTGTATAATGAAAATGCCAATAAAGATGCGGTACGAATGAATTCTCTCGGTAATCATGATTATTGGAACGGTTTATCTGTAGAGGGAGCACAGAAGCGTTTCTTAGAAAAGACAGGAATGGAATCGATTTATTATCATAACGTGGTAAAAGGTTATCATTTTATCGTGATGTCACCAGAGGATGGGACAACGCATGGTTATTATTCGGATAAGCAAATTAATTGGTTAAAAGAAGAAATGGCAAAGGCACAAACAGATGATCCAGAAAAACCGATTTTCGTATTTTTACATCAACATATTAAAGATACAGTATACGGTAGTCAAGAGTGGGGAACAAAAGATAGTGCGAAAATTAATGAAGTATTAAAAGAATATCCGCAAGTGATTACATTCTCAGGTCATTCACATTATCCGTTAGATGATCCGAGATCGATTCATCAAAAAGACTTTACATCAGTTGGTACATCTTCAGTAAGTTATATGGAAGTTGAAGGCGGTAAAGTGCAAGGAAATATCCCGCCAGGAGCTAGTACATTAAGCCAAGGTTTATTAGTAGAAGTAGATGATGAAGAAGTAACGATTAATCGCCGTGATTTCCATACAAATTCTTGGACAGGCGAGCCTTGGAAAATTAAATTACCAGCAAAGAAAGACACATTTACACATGTAGAAGATCGTGATAAAGAAAAGCCATACTTTGCTAAGGATGCAAAGCTTGCTGTATCAAATGTAACAGAAAATGCGGCAACAGTAACATTCCCACAAGCGTTGGATAACCTTCTTGTTCATTCTTATCGCGTACAAGCAAAGGATAAACAAACAGGCGAGATTAAAAACAAATTGTTAGCATTCTCAGAGTTTTACCGTGACCCAGTGCCAAAAGATCTTACGTTTACGCTTGCAGGGTTAGATGGCGGGAAAACATATTTACTTGAAGTCGTGGCAGTTGATTCATTTGGCAATGAAAGTGTGCAGCCGTTAACGGCTGAAATTACTACGAAAAAAGATGATATTGACCCGAATGTAAAAGTGCCACAGGCTGATGTTTTCGATGTGAATTTCTTAGATGGTACATTTAAAGATAATTCACCATTTGGTACAAAAGGTGATGTGAAAGGGAATGTATCGATTGCATATGATAAAGCTTTAAAAACAAATGTAATGAAATTGAATGGACAAGCTAATACATTTGGGTATCTTCCATTTTCAGCAGCGCAAAAAGAAAAAGTAGCAAATTCGTTTACGTTAGAAACTGTATTTTCAATGAATGAAATTCGTGGGCAAGGTATTTTGCAAAATACAGAGGGCGGCGGAATTGGTTTTGAATCTACAGGCGATGGAAATGTAGAATTATGGGCTCATATTGGTGGTAGTTATAAACGTGTTGGAACGAAATTAGAAGCTAATAAAACGTATCACTTAACAGGAACGTATAACGGAAGTGAAGTAGCAATTTACGTAGATGGTAAAAAAGTAAATAGTCTACCAGCTCAAGGAAAAGTGTATCATCCGAACGTACCATTTGCATTTGGAGCTGATCCTGATAGCAATGGAAATGGTGGTATTCCGTTAAATGGACAAATTGCGTTAGCGAAATTATATAGTAAAGCATTAAGTTCCTCAGAAGTATTAGCAGCGTACAATCAGTTTTCTAATCGTACGCAGTTAGAGCAAGTAAATGCGTTATTCGAAGAGCTTGGAAAAGTAAAAGAAGTGTTAGCTGGTACGTATGAATTTGGTGATAAGCCAGGTCAATATTCAAAAGAGGCATTTCAAGAATTAGAGAAAAGCTATAATAATGCAAAGCAAGTGTTTGAAAATGTAGCAAGTGCTGGGGAACAATTTGTTCAAACGTATAATGAATTAAAAACTGCACATCAAACATTTGTACAATCTAAAGTAGTAGAACAACCGAAAACACCGAAAGAAAAATTACAAGCGAACATTGAATCTGCCAAAGCTGTCGTAAAGAAAGCACAAGATGCGAATGTAACGGATGGTGCAGTGAAATCATTACAGCAAAAAATTACAGTTGCAGAGGCTGTATTAAAAGATGCGAAAGTAAAAGATGCACAGGTAGAAATGATGAATCGTACATTAGAGCATGCGATTTCACTCGTTGAAAAAAGTATCAACAAGTAAGGTATAAGAAAAAGAAGCTTATCATGATAGGCTTCTTTTTTGTTATACTAAAAATAGTATAGAAAAAGGGAGCGAATAATTTGGAACAGAAAAAGCTAAAAAGAATTCTTGAATATGTATGGATCGCGGTTGTGCTCCTTGTAGGATATTATTTCTTAGAAGATAAAAGTAATTGGATTCTATTTTTAATGACTTTCTTATTAGCGGGTTTAGGCACGTTATTTATTAACTTTTTCTTTGATAGTGTGAATGCATGGAAGAAGAAAAAGAAGGGGACGAAGTAAAGGAGATATGTATGCAAAAGTGGAACCCGTGTATGACCGAAATAGGCATTCTGAAGTGTTCCACACCAATAAGAAATTGGGCATATGTTTCATTTTACAATCGTTAACGAAAAGCATAAGAATAGCTCGCCAATTTATAGGCGAGCTATTTTATTATGCTTTTTTCTTTTCATCATTTGTTTTTTCAGTAGCTAAATGACTATGTTTTCTAGAGTAGAAGAAATAGAAGCATAAGCCGGCTATAAGCCAAGCTATAAAGCTAATCCATGTCGTTTTAGACAAATTAATCATTAAATATAAACAGCAAAGAATCGCAACAATTGGTAATACGGGTACGAAAGGTGTACGGAATCCTCGTTTTAAGTCAGGATGTGTTTTTCGTAAAATAAGGACAGCGCAGCAGACGAACGTGAATGCTGTTAACGTACCGATGTTTACTAAGTTTGCTAGTAAGTGTAAGTCTAAAAATCCTGACAATAAAGCGGCAACAACGCCAGTGATCCAAGTATTTAATAAAGGGATTTTTACTCTTTTATTTACACGCGCTAATGCTTTTGGAAGTAAACCGTCGCGGCTCATCGCATACGAAACGCGAACTTGTCCATACATAACGACTAAAAGAACGGTTGTCATTCCTGTCATTGCTCCAACAGCGAGCAGTCCTGCAATTGTATCTTCACCAACGAAATGCAGTGCAAATGCAACTGGGTCCGAAACGTCTAATTGCGTATAAGGAACCATGCCTGTTAAAACGAAAGATACAATCATGTATAAAACGGTACAAATAAGAAGGGAACCGATAATGCCAATTGGTAAATCACGTTGTGGCTTTTTCGTTTCTTCTGCAGCAGTTGCGATTGCATCAAACCCTAAAAAGGCAAAGAATACAGTGGCAGCTCCAGTAATAATACCGTCGTATCCGAATGGAATGAACGGCGTCCAATTTTCAGGCTTTACATATTTTGCGCCTGCTACAATAAAGGCGATAATAACAGCTAACTTTATAAGAACCATAATATTATTAATGCGCGCGCTTTCGCGTATACCAAAACTTAATAGACCAGTAATGAGTAGTAAAATACAAACAGCTGGTAAATCGATAAGACCACCTTTTCCTACACCAGGGGCCGAGGCGATCATGGCGGGAAGGTGTATGTTAAACCCTTGAAGTAATGATTGCAAATAACCAGACCATCCAACAGCTACCGCTGCGACGGCAAGTAAATACTCGAGCATTAAACACCAACCAACGATGAAGGCGACGATTTCTCCGACTGTCATATATGCGTAAGTGTACACACTTCCTGAGACAGGAATAGATGAAGCAAATTCGGCATAACAAAAGGCTACACAAGCACAAGTAAAGGCAGCAATAAGGAATGATAGCATAATACCAGGACCAGAATGTTTTGCTGCGACAATACCTGTTAATACAAAGATCCCTGTCCCAATTACGGCGCCAATTCCTAAAAACGTTAAATCGAGTGCAGTTAATGTTCTTTCTAGCTGCCTTGGTGATTCAGTACTAAGCGCTTTTTTTCGTAATAATGACTTCACTTTGGACTCTCCCCCCGTTTTTTCATTTCCATAACTGCGAATGTAGTATGAGCCCACTAAAAAAGAGTACGTAAGTATTTGGAGGTACAGTTATGGTACGTAGTTTTTAAAATTACTGGATTAATTTTATTATAATTCAGAATATTTTGTCAAATAAAAATATGAAAAATAAAATGCGGATGAATAGGGGAAACTACTTGCAGAAATGGACGGGGGTTACCGATTCGCTTCGGATAAAGAAAACCCACTCATTAAAGTTTCACTTTATAAAGTAGGAGAAGATGTTATGTTATTTTATTTTGAACTTGTCGTCATTTTACTTTGTACGAAATTAGCTGGTGATATTAGCGTTAGATTTGGTCAGCCTTCTGTACTTGGTAAATTAATTATTGGTATTATTATTGGTCCTGCTGTACTCGGTATTATTAATAGTTCGGAACTTATCGATGAACTGAGTGAAATTGGTGTTTTGTTACTCATGTTTATGGCTGGACTTGAAACAGATTTAGAAGAGTTAAATCGGAATTTGAAATCATCATTTGCAGTAGCTGCTGGTGGAATTATTCTTCCTTTCATCGGTGGTTATGTAACAGGATTGCTGTTTGGATTAATACAATCTCATGCAATTTTTTTAGGTTTATTACTTTGCGCAACGTCAGTTAGTATTACAGTACAAACGCTAAGAGATTTAGGGAAAATGAATACGAGAGAAAGTACAACGATTTTAGGTGCTGCTGTATTTGATGATGTCATTGTCGTTATTTTATTAGCGTTTGTTATGAGCTTTTTAGGAACGCAAGATGTGAATATAACACTTGTTATCGCAAAGAAACTTATTTTCTTTGTAAGTATTGTTTTTATCGCATGGAAAGTTGTTCCGTGGATTATGAAAATGCTTGTCCCACTTCGTGTATCGGAAGCGTTAATTAGTGCAGCTCTTATTATTTGTTTCTCTTTTTCGTATTACAGTGAAATGATGGGAATTGCAGGCATTATTGGAGCGTTTGCAGCAGGGATTGCTATTTCTCAAACAGAGTATAAGCATGAAGTAGAACATAAAATTGAACCAATTGCTTATGCGATATTCGTGCCGGTGTTCTTCGTAAGTATTGGAATGGAAATTACATTTCAAGGTATTGGAAGTCAACTTTGGTTCATTATCATCATGACGCTTATTGCGATTTTCACAAAGTTAATCGGATCAGGTTTAGGAGCAAGATTAACAGGATTCAACCTTCAATCTTCTATTAGTATCGGTGCGGGGATGGTATCACGCGGAGAAGTAGCGCTTATCATCGCGGCGAATGGACTTACGGCGAATTTATTAGCGAAAGAAAATTTCACAGCGATTGTCATTGTTGTTATATTAACGACAATTATTACGCCGCCGCTTTTGAAGAAATATTTCGTATAGAAGGAAAGAGCTTATCTGATGTAGGTAAGCTCTTTTTTTATTGTAAAAAGCAATGGTCATATGGCATGGAGGGTTTGTAATTATGGTAAAATCTATGTATATGATGTAGGCATGGAGAGGAATGCGTGAAGATTACTAAGGAGAAGATTATAGGTGTAATTATACTCCTTTTATTGTGCATACCATTTACTGCATGGAAAGAATCAAAAGTAAAAGAATTTCCGGTTTCTATTTTCTCGGAAGAAGCAGATGGTGAGTACGATCAGAAGCTTAAATATACTGCTTTTTTACCTAATGTTGCGATTTGGATGAACGGTTGGGAAAAGAAGTGGACAGAAGGGAAAAGAACTGTTTATCAAAAAGGAAATCGCATTGTAAATGTGTTTCATCCTCCTGGCGATGATGGTTTTTACCTTCATGAAGCAAGAGAAAATAAGTGAACGCAACCGTAAGAAGTGGAGGTTAAATAGTGAAAGCTTCAACATTACTATTTAAAATTGAAAGTAATATGGATCAATTTTCACCAGCTGAAAAGAAGGTTGCCATGTACATAATGGAAAATGCAGAGATTGTTCCGAACTTAACGACGAAAGAAGTGTCAACGAATGCAGGTGCAAGTGAGGCGAGTGTTGTTCGCTTTTGTAAGTCGATTGGGATTGGGAGCTTTAAAGCATTTAAAATAGCACTCGTTCGTGAATTAACGATTGCTGATTATAATATTAATGATTTTTCAGTGATGAATACGGAAGATGGACCGTATGATTTGTTTAATAAAGTTACATATGTGAATAAGGCTGCAATTGAGGCGAGTGTTACTGCTATAGATAAGAAGGAACTTGAGAAAGCAGCAGATCTTATTGTAAATGCGGATAAAATCATATTTTACGGAGTAGGCGGATCAGCTACTCCGGCGATGGACGGTGCTTATAAATTTACGCGGCTCGGATTTACGGCGATGATGCTATCAGATTTTCATATGATGTTGCCACTCGTCACAAATTTGAAAGAAGGCGATATTTTTGTTGCGATTTCAACATCTGGTCGTACGAAAGATGTGCTTGAAATGGCGCAATATGCGAAGAGACAAGGGGCAACGGTTATCGGAATTACGAAGCTTGATCAATCATCACCTTTATATAAAGAGGCAGACATTCGTCTTTGTATGCCGGATGTAGAGCAAGATCATCGCATTGCGAGTATTGCTTCAAGAATGACGCAACTGAATATGATTGATGCTTTATATGTGATTACTTTCAACCGAATTGGTAATAACGTATTGGATCAATTTATGGAGACAAGAGAAGAAGCTCTGCGGTTACGGAAGTTAAAATGAAAAGATGGGGAAACCCATCTTTTTTTGCATATTGACATAAATTCGTCATGAAGAGAAATAAAATTTCATAAAATAAGAAAGTAATATTGATTTTAAATTTCTTAAAGTTATAATAAAAGTATGAAATTAAATTTCAGAGAAGGTGACAACATGTTAGAAAATTTATCTACAGAACATCGCAATGAGAAGACGATGAAACTAGATGAGATGAGCATAAAAGAAGTGTTACAAAGTATGAATGAAGAAGATCGAACGGTTGCGTTAGCAGTTGAAAAAGAGATAGAACAAATTGAAAAAGTTGTCCAAACTGTCATTAAATCTTTTGAAGAAGAGGGCCGATTAATTTATATTGGGGCTGGTACGAGTGGGCGTTTAGGTATTTTAGATGCAGTGGAATGCCCGCCGACATTTGGTACAGATGATAAAATGGTGCAAGGATTTATAGCAGGTGGATTGAAAGCGTTTACTAAAGCGGTGGAAGGTGCTGAAGACCGCGAAGAGTTAGCAGAAGAAGATTTAAAAAGTATCGGATTAAACGAGAAAGATACTGTGATTGGAATTGCAGCAAGTGGTCGAACTCCTTATGTAATTGGCGGCTTGAAATACGCGACTAGCGTGGGAGCGAGTACAGCTAGTATTTCTTGTAATAAACATGCTGAAATAAGTAAATATGCAAAACAAAATGTGGAAGTAGAAACAGGTGCAGAAATATTAACAGGATCAACGCGCTTAAAAGCTGGTACAGCACAAAAATTAGTGCTGAATATGATTTCAACAGCTTCAATGATTGGCGTGGGGAAAGTATATAAAAATTTAATGGTAGATGTTCAGTCTACAAATGAGAAGTTAGTAGAACGTTCAAAACGAATTATTGTGGAAGCAACAGGTGCTAGTTATGAAGTAGCGGCAGAGTATTACGAAAAGGCAGAACGTAACGTGAAAGCTGCGATTGTTATGGTGTTATTACAGTGTGATTATGGGGAAGCGTTAGAGAAATTAAAATACGCGAAAGGTTTTGTGAAGAAGGCATTATAAATAATAGGGAGGGGGATTCTATTATGAAGAAAGAAGAGAGAATGGCCAAAGAAATTTCGGAGCAACTTGGGGGAATAAAAAATATTCGTGGTATAGCTCATTGTATGACGAGACTGCGATTAACGCTTCATGATGAAAGTAAAGTGAATATGGACCTTTTGAAAAAGGTTGAAGGCGTTATGGGGGTCATTGAAGATGAGACGCTTCAAGTTGTCGTTGGTCCAGGAACGGTAAATAAAGTAGCAGCTGAAATGGAAGGTTTAACAGGACTCAGAATTGGTGAAGTGGCAGATCATCATCTTGAGGATATTGGGCAAGAGATGAAGTCAGAGATTAAGAAGAAAAATAATACACCAGTGAAAAACTTTTTACGAAAAATAGGAAGTATTTTCATTCCGTTAATTCCTGGTCTTGTTGCATCAGGAATTATAAACGGGGTCGCTAACTTTGCGAAAAATGCTGGTGCTGACCCAAATGCTACATGGCTACAAATGTTACTACTTATTGGCGGCGGTATCTTTACATTCTTAGGAATTTTAGTCGGCTGGAATACAGCGAAAGAATTTGGCGGGACACCGGTTCTTGGGGCAATTGCTGGTATTTTAATTTTCAACCCGGCGATGGCGAACGTAAAATTATTTGGTGAAGCGCTCGTACCCGGACGGGGCGGATTGTTTGCAGTTATTTTTGCAGCGTGGCTTATGGTTGTAGTGGAAAGACAAGTTCGAAAAGCTGTGCCAAATGCAGTTGATATTATCGTGACACCACTCATTACTGTATTAGTAGTAAGTATCGTAACGATGTTAGCAATTCAGCCAGTTGCAGGTTTCTTATCTGAAGGAATTACAAGCGGGATTAATGCTATTTTAAATATTGGTGGAGCGTTTGCTGGAGCAGTGCTGGCCGGAACATTTTTACCTCTCGTTATGGTCGGATTGCATCACGGTTTAACACCAATTCATATGGAATTTATTAATCAAACGCAAGTAACGCCTTTATTACCAGTACTTGCAATGGCAGGCGCTGGGCAAGTAGGAGCAGCGATTGCGATTTATGTAAAAACAAAAAATAAACGACTTCGTAACGTAATTAAAGGTGCATTGCCAGTTGGATTTTTAGGAATTGGTGAGCCGTTATTATACGGGGTTACATTACCACTTGGGAAACCGTTTCTTACTGCTTGTTTAGGTGCAGCAGTTGGTGGTGCATTCCAAGCAGTTATGCACACAGCTGCACTCGGAATTGGCGTATCAGGATTATCTTTAATCCCATTAATTGCTGATAATAAATATTTATTATATTTCCTTGGATTAGTAGTTGCATATACTTTCGGATTCATCTTTACGTACTTCTTCGGCTTTAAAGAAGAAATGGCAGAAAATATATAGAAAAAGAGAAAGGGATTTCCTTTCTCTTTTTCTATTAATAGAGAGGAAGATTTATATGATAGGAGTTTCAATTTATCTTTCAAAAAAGAGAGTAGAGAAACAAGAAGAGTGGTTGAAAGTAGCGAAGGAAAACGGATTTTCATCTATTTTCACATCACTTCATATTCCAGAAGATGATCCAAATACGTATAAAGAGTTAATTCAAATACTTGGGAAACAAGCTCTCGAAAATGAAATGGAGTTAATGGTTGATGTCTCTCCGAAATCGTTACATCATTTAGGAATATCGTATGAAAATGTGGAAGAGTTATTGGAGTGGGGCATTACGGGTTTACGAATGGATTACGGCATCACGCCGAAAGAAATTGCGAGTGTATCTCATAAGATGCAAGTAGCGTTAAACGCAAGTACGATTACAGAACCATTTTGGAAAGAGCTACTTGCGGAAAATATAAGAGTAGATCGTGTAGAAGCGTGGCATAACTTTTATCCGCGTCCAGAAACAGGACTAGCAAAGTCGTTTTTACAAAAGCAAAATCAATATTTACATGAGTGCGGAATAAAAACGATGGCATTCATTCCGGGAGATCGGGAAAAACGCGGTCCGTTATATGAAGGTTTACCGACGTTAGAAAAACACCGCAATATGCGCCCGCTTGAAGCGTATTTAGAACTTGTTCAAGAGTGTAACGTCGATAAAGTGCTAATTGGAGATATAAGCGGGAGCCTAGAAAGTGTACAAGAAATTGCGATTGCAAGTAATGGAATTATTCCGGTGCGGTATCAATCATTTATAAATGATAGTGAAGTATTAAAAGTGGTAGAGCAAGTGCATACAAATCGATTAGATCCAGCTCGTGATGTCATTCGTTCTGTAGAATCAAGAGAAGGAAATAAAGTTGTGTTACAACCGATGCATACAATTGCAAGAAAAAGAGGCAGCATTACAATTGATAATGAATTGTACGGCAGATATGCTGGGGAGATGCAAGTTGTTGTACATGATTTACCTGTAGATGAGAAAGTGAACGTTGTTGGAATGGTTGTGGAAGAAGATGTATCGCTATTGTCTTATATAGGCGCTGGGAAAAATTTTCAACTTTTTTTAAGTAATAGAATGAAAGCTTGAATGAACGCTTTTTTTGTTTTCCTAGTATTATATAAATCGAAGTCTAATTTCTATTCCAACATTTTTGAAATTAAAAGATAAAAGTATATCTTAATATAATTTATTCGCTCGGAATTTTGCATTACATAGCGAATTAAAGGAGTGAAAACAAGTCCATTTTAATTTTAATATAATAAAAGTGAATATTTTTAGAACATTATTCTATGTCGTTGACAATGAATTTTTAATTCACTATAATGACTGTAATTTAACATAAAAAATACATTGAAAGAGCCCAGTAGCAGTTTGTCACTGTTATCGAGAAAGCTAGGGGTTGATGGAACCTAGCACAAACAAACTTGTGAATTACACTCTGGAGTATCTTGGGTTATGCCAAGCGGAGTAGCAATCGATATCATTGCTAAGAGTGGTATGAATAGAAGAATGAATACTATTTGTACAATCTGGGTGGTACCACGGTTAAAATCGTCCCTATGTCTATAGACATAGGGGCTTTTTTATATTCTTTACTGCTTTAAAGTGAAGAAAACTTATAATTTGAGGGAGCTGGAAAGACATGAACATTATTGATGAATTAGCATGGCGTGACGCAATTAATCAACAAACGGATGAAGTAGGATTACGTGAACTAGTAGAAAAGAAAAAGATTTCCTTGTACTGTGGTGTAGATCCAACTGGTGACAGTATGCATATTGGACATCTAATTCCATTTATGATGATGAAACGCTTTCAATTAGCGGGGCATCATCCAGTCATTTTAATTGGGGGAGCAACAGGAACAATTGGAGATCCAAGTGGACGACAAACGGAACGCAATTTACAAACGTTTGAACAGGTACAACATAATGTTGACGCATTAACAGCACAAATGAAAAAATTATTTGACTTTGGTAGCAATAATGAAGTGAAAATGGTAAATAACTACGATTGGATAAGTCAAGTAAACATTATCGAATTTTTACGTGACTACGGCAAAAATTTTAGTATAAATAGTATGTTGGCAAAAGATATTGTAGCAAGCCGTTTAGGTACAGGGATTTCATTTACAGAATTCACATACCAAATATTACAATCCCTAGATTTCCATCATTTATACAAAGAAGAAGGCGTTCAACTGCAAATCGGTGGTGGTGATCAATGGGGAAATATTACGAGTGGATTAGAGTTAATTCGTAAATTAGAAGGACATGAAGCAAAGGTATTTGGGTTGACAATTCCGTTACTATTAAAATCAGATGGAACGAAGTTTGGAAAAACAGCAGGTGGAGCGATTTGGTTAGACCCTGAAAAGACAACTCCATTTGAATTCTACCAGTTCTGGGTAAATACAGATGATCGCGATGTAATTAAATACTTAAAGTTCTTCACATTCTTAACAAAAGATAGAATTGGTGAATTAGCAGTTAAAGTTCAAACAGAGCCTCATAAACGTGAAGCACAAAAAGTGCTAGCAGAAGAGATGACAAAGTTTGTTCATGGTGAGAACGCATTTTTACAAGCGGTTAAGATTACAGCAGCTTTATTTAGTGGAGATATAAAATCGTTAAATGCAGATGAAATTGAGCAAGGATTTAAAGATATGCCGACATTACAGGCTTCTAAAGAAACAAAAAATATTGTGGAGTGGCTAGTGGACTTAGGAATTGAGCCTTCTAGACGTCAAGCAAGGGAAGATATTAATAATGGAGCTATTTTAATGAATGGGGACAAAGTGACGGATGTGAATGCAGACGTTAAAGTGAGTAATTCAATTGATGGCAAATTTATTATCATCCGTAAAGGTAAAAAGAATTACACATTGGTGAAACTAGGAGAGTAAAGCTATAGAGTGAAAGCGAGGAGATTAATTATGCTGCCATCTTGGGAACGAACACTAGAATTAGCATATTTTAATCACCATGTTATAACAGAAATAAATAATAAACAGCAAGTAAATTGGTTATTATTAGATTTGGGATTAGATAATATAAGTGAAGAACAAATAAATAATGCATTAGATAGGATGTTAATAGGTTTTAATCGGCTATTTAAGTATAAAGCTATACAACAAGTAAATTTAGGGTATTTTAGAATGCTGGATATTATAAAAAAAGGTGATACCTATCATCTAAGAATCCACATTTTACTTCCAGTGATAAAAAGTTATTTTCAGGGAAGGTACTACATTAAGCATGATAGCTGGACCTCATTATGGAGTAGAGCAGTGGGATTAGAAAATGGTTTATATGTAAGTGTGAAAGTAATGAATGGAAAAGAAGACAGGCATGAAATTCTCCAAGAAAAAATATTAAAATTTCGTGAACAAAATAGCGAAATAACGCTTAGGAAAAATAATATTATTATATCTAGACGCTTAGTTGGCTATAGTAGATTATTAAAAAATATAGCAGATCAATTTCTAAATGGAAATAGTTTTCATTTAGGGGTGAATAAATTATGCATAGACGATCCAATTGCAAATCAGGTGTTTGTGAATATGCTAGAATGGCACCCTGGTTTAAGAGAAGTAAGCGAAAAATATTTTTTAGAATAGTAATTATATAAAGCGTAGTCGTTGAGAAAAGAAGGGTGAAGGAAGTTCACTCTTCTTTTTGTTATCAATATAATGAATTTTAATAACTTAATTTGAGTATTTATACATCGTCTTTTTGTAAATAAAAGGTTTAACGTTTTAATGGATAAAAGCATTAAATCTTTAATGCTTTAAATAAAAAGTTTTTTATTTTGTTAGAAATATGTTGTTATATAAGGGTTTGTTTAGGTGTTGACAAAACAAAAACACAGGAGTAAACTGACGTCGTAAGTTGATTTGTGAATCATTGCACAAATTTAAACTTGAGTTTTATGAAAGATTTTAGTGAGGAAAAATATGATTTAAGATGAATATTATTCAGTGTGGTTTAAGAATAAGCGAAAAAGTATTCTAAAAAATCATATTTAAAATAGCGGAAAGGATGGATGCTAAAGATTTTATGAAAGACTTTGTTTTAATACCCTAGTTTTTAAAAGTTTATTTTAGATAATACAAGTTCTTTAAAAATTAGCGTATTAGTTCATCGTAAGGATCAGTAAAAATAGATTCCGTAAAAATTTTATAAAGGAAAGAAGGACAAAATTATGGCCAAGACTAAAAAGTTAACGCTATTTGGGTTAATTGGTATTACGATGGCATTCTTTGGCACAGTACGTAGTGTACCAACACTTTCCATTACAGGATGGACGCAAATTTTCTACATGTTAGTTGCTGCACTTGTGTTCGCCCTTCCAATTGCCTTGATGTCGGCAGAGCTTTCAACAGGATTTCCTGAAGAAGGTGGGCCTCAAGTTTGGGTGAGAAATGCATTAGGCGAAAAGTGGGGATTTGTCACCTCATGGTTATTATGGGTTCAAATGTTTTTTGGGATGGTAATGGTTTCATCAACAGTAGGTGTTTTACTAGGCTATGTTATTGATAAACCGGAGCTATCTTCAAACAATTATTTTATCTTTGCTGTAATCTTAATTTCATACTGGGGCGTAACTTTATTAAACCTTAAGTTTGATATGGTTAAAGTTGCAGGTAACTGGGGCGCAGTTATTGGTGTATATATTCCATTCGTTATTCTCGTTGTTCTAGGTGTTATTTATATGATCAAAAATGGAATTCAACCAAACGGTTACTTAGGAGATTTTAAACCAAGTGATTTAATTCCTAATTTCAAAGATTTAGGCAGCTTAACGTATTTATCAGGTATCATCTTTATTTTTGCAGGGGTAGAAATTTCATCTGTACATGCAAATAATATTGAAAATCCTAAACGTAACTATCCGGTTGCTGTTATTGCGTCTGTTGTTTTATTAGTAATCTTTAATATTATTGCTGGTTTAACAGTTTCTAATGCAGTGCCACGCGGTGAGTTAGAATTAGCGAACATTACACAACCGTATTTAATTTTCTGTGAAGATTTAGGAATTCCATCCATCTTTGTTAACCTTATTTCTTTAATGATTTTAATTGGTGTTTTAGTACAGCTAAGTGCATGGGTACTTGGACCAAGTAAATCAATGATTAAAGTGGCGGAGGAAGGGAATTTACCTAAGTTCTTCCAAAAGAGAACGAAGAAAGATATTCCGATCACGTTCGTAATGATTCAAGCGATTGTTATTTCGTTAGTATCTTTCTTATATGTAGTCGTTCCGGATGTTAATAGCGCGTTCTTAATTATTACAATTACAACAACGATTTTATATTGTATCGTATATGCTTTAATTGCTATTTCAGCAATCCGTTTACGTTATAACATGCCTAATGTGAAGAGACCTTTTAGATTAGGAAGTAAAGGAAATGGATTAATGTGGTTTGTATCTATTTTTTCAATGATAGGTATTGTACTTACGATTATTGTAAGTTTGATTCCGCCATCCATTCTAAAGCCAAGTCAGTATACTGGTTACATAATTTATCAAGTGGTGGCTACAGTCGTGATGATTGGGATCGCTCTTATCATTAATAAATGTAAGAAGCCAGAATGGAAGAAAGAAGAGAATAGAGAAGAAAATTTAAAACAAGCAAATTAAAACTAAAACTTAATGAAGTTAAATAAAAAAATTATTTAATAAGACAATGGAGGAAATAAAAATGAAATACGAAATGCCAGAAATTAATTTAAAAGCATTATTCTTAGGAGATAAAGGAGAAAATGTAGATCTACTTAAAGAATTATTAGTAAAAATGGTAGATGAGCATGTTGGTTGGAGACAAAACTATATGCCGCAAGACTTACCTGTTATCACACCTCAAGATAGAAGTTCTAAAAACTTCCAAGAAACTGCAGATCATATGCGCAGTGTGTTCAATGTATTATCTTCTAAATTACGTACAAACTCTTTACCTTGGCACTCTGCTGGCCGTTTCTGGGGACATATGAACTCTGAAACATTAATGCCTGCTGTCATCGCTTATACAGCAGCAATGTTATGGAACGGTAACAACGTAGCATATGAATCTTCACCAGGTACTTCTCAAATGGAAGAAGAAGTAGGACATGAATTCGCTGCACTTATGAGCTATAAAAAGAATGAAAGCTGGGGACATATTTGCGCCGATGGTTCTATCGCTAACCTAGAGGGCTTATGGTATGCACGTAATATGAAATCCTTACCGTTAGCAATTAAAGAAGTGGCTCCTGAATTTGTTGAAGGTAAATCTGAATGGGAATTACTTAACATGTCTACAGAAGAAATTCTAGATATTTTAGATCAAATTCCTGAACAAATTGATGAAATTAAAGCTCACTCTGCACGCAGTGGTAAAAATCTACAAAAATTAGGTAAGTGGTTAATTCCACAAACAAAACACTATTCTTGGTTAAAAGCTGCTGATATTATCGGTGTTGGTCTTGATTGTGTAGAACAAGTTGATGTGGATAACAACTATCGTATGGATATTGATAAATTAGAAGAAAAAATTCGCGAACTAGCAGCACAGCAAATTCCTGTTCTAGGTGTTGTTGGGGTTATCGGTACAACAGAAGAAGGACAAGTAGACCGTATTGATAAAATGGTAGAACTTCGTGAAAAATTAGCAGAAGAAGGCATCTATTTCTATATTCACGTAGACGCTGCTTATGGTGGTTATGCTCGTTCTATTTTCTTAGATGAAAATAATGAATTTATCGAATGGGATCAAATCGAAGAAGTGTACGCAAAACACAACATCTTCACTGAAAAATGTGAATGGTTAACGAAAGAAGTATATCATTCATTTAAAGCGATGAACCAAGCTGAAACAATTACAATTGATCCACACAAAATGGGGTATATTCCTTACTCTGCGGGCGGTATTGTTATTAAAGATATTAGAATGCGCGATGTAATTTCTTACTTTGCAACTTATGTATTCGAAAAAGGTGCGGATATTCCAGCATTATTAGGTGCATATATTTTAGAAGGTTCTAAAGCAGGTGCAACTGCAGCGGCGGTTTGGACAGCTCACAAAGTATTGCCACTAAATGTAACTGGTTTCGGGAAATTAATTGGTGCAAGTATCGAAGGAGCTTATCGTTTCTATGACTTCTTAAGTGATAAAGAATTCAAAGTTGGCGATAAAACAATTCGTGTGTATCCATTAACAAAACCAGACTTTAATATGGTTGACTACGTATTTAATGAAGAAGGTAACACAGACTTAGAAAAAATGAACAAATTAAACCATGACTTCTTTGATTATGCTTCTTATGTTAAAGGCGGATTATATGATAATGAGTTTATTACATCTCATACTGATTTTGCTACTCCTGACTACGGTAACAGCCCACTTCCATTTGTGAAGAGCCTTGGATTTAGTGAAGCAGAATGGGATCGTGAAGGTAAAGTAACAGTTCTTCGTGCGAGTGCATTATCTCCATATGCTCATGATAAAGAAGTATTTGAAGAATACGCTGTGAAGATGGAAAAAGCAATTCAAGAGAAACTTGAACAAATCTACAATGTAGCGGAATAAGTTTAGTAGAAAATTATTTTTATAGAATGAATGCATAACGTTAGGAAGTTGTTATGCATTCATCTTTATATAATTGTTTTTGTTTATCCTGTTATTCGCGGACAGTAGATATTCCTATTAAAAGTCGGTGTAAATAAAGAAGTTAGATGGGGACTGAAGGGAAAGCACACTAAGAAAAGTTTCACTTTAGAAGAACAATTAAGGAGTGAAAATAAGATGGTGAAAAAAGTATTAACGATTGCGGGTTCTGATTCAAGTGGAGGTGCAGGATTACAGGCTGATCTAAAAACATTTGAAGAGTATGGTACTTTTGGATTAAGTGCCATTACGACAATTGTTACAATGGATCCTAATCATAACTGGCATCATCATGTTCATCCAATTGATAAAGAACTTGTACAAAAGCAATTAAAAACAATTTTTTCTGGTGGAAAATTAGATGCAATGAAAACAGGAATGCTTGGATCTATAGATATTATTAAGCTCGTGAGTGAGGTAATTGAAACATATAAAATGCAAAATGTTGTTATTGATCCAGTCATGGTTTGTAAAGGAGAAAATGAACCTCTTCATCCTGAAAACGGAAAAGCAATTCGTGATTTTCTTTTACCGAAGGCAACAATTGTAACACCAAACTTATTCGAAGCAGGTCAGTTATCTGGAGTGCAAGAGATAAAAACAGTAAATGATATGAAGGAAGCTGCAAAACGAATTAAAGATTTGGGGGCTGAAAACGTTGTGATTAAGGGTGGTACAGCCCTAACGAACTATAGTGCAATTGATTTGCTTTATGATGGTGTAGAGTTTGTTACTTATGAAGCAGAGCAAATTCAAACGAATTGTAACCATGGTGCAGGTTGTACCTTTGCAGCAGCTATTACAGCTGGACTTGCTAGAGGACTTTCAATACAAGCAGCTGTGGAAAAGGCAAAAGATTTTACAACAGAAGGAATTAAATCTGGTTTTGTTTTTAATGATTTTGTTGGTCCAGTATGGCATGGTGCCTATCATAAAGCTGATTTACGTTAACAGTTTAATATTTTAGGTGAATAGAGAAGGCATAAACATTTTTAGGTAGGATTTAATTAGTATATTATACTTATCGAACATTTTGTTTATGCCCTTTTATGGTTAGATATGGATTCAATATAAAACTTAGGCATTAAATGAGAAATTATTCACGAAATATGAGGGTAAATGGAAAGAATTAGGTGCCCATTTAACTGATAAGGAGTTTATTGAAATGAAAAGAGATGTAACTATTAAAGAAAGTACTTTTCTTTTAGTTGTTTTATTAGCAATTATAGGAACTTGTATTATTGGCTTCAGTTTACCTCCTCAAGTACCAATTCTAATTGCGATAGGTATTGTTATTTTATTTGCTCGAGTGAAAGGTTTTTCTTGGGATAAAATCCATCAAGGAATCCAAAATGGAATTTTACCAGGCTTAATACCAATCATTATATTTATGCTAATTGGAATATTGGTTAGCGTTTGGATCGCAGCAGGAACAATTCCTACTATCATGATTTATGGCTTCAAAATTTTATCACCAAAATTCTTTTTACCTTCCGTTTTTACTGTTTGTGCCCTTGTTGGAATAATGGTGGGAAGCTCTTTCACAACGATTTCAACTGTTGGTATTGCATTTTTAGGAATGGGACAAATGATGGGACTAAATTCAGCGATAGTTGCAGGGGCTATTATATCAGGTGCATTTTTAGGTAATAATATTTCACCGTTATCTGATACAACAAATTTAGCAGCAGCCATTGCAGAAGTGGATTTATTTGAACACATTCGTAGTATGATGCGAACAATTATTCCAGCATTTTTTATAACTCTAATCTTTTATATATTTTTAGGAAATGGCACTTCAGTATCAGGGGGAGATAAAATTGAAGAACTCATCCAAACACTTCATTCATCTTTTTCAATCTCAGTATTTACATTAATTCCGGTATTTGTATTATTTTGGTGTGCTAGAAAAAAAGTACCTGCTATCCCTACATTATTACTTAGTATCACTATTTCAGTATTTATACGTTATATGTATCACCCAAGTACTAGTTTTAAGCAAATCGCTAGTTTTATGCAAGATGGATTTGTTTCTCAAACAGGTGTAAAGGATGTAGATTTACTACTGACTCGCGGCGGAATGCAAAGTATGATGTGGTCAGTTTCGCTTATTCTTCTCGCTCTTGCATTAGGTGGATTGTTAGTAGAATTGAAAGTTATTGAAAAACTAATTTCTAAAATATCCAATATGGTTAGTAAGAAGGGAAATCTAATGCTAATGACTGCTTTAAGTTCGATCGGAGTGAATATTCTACTAGGGGAACAGTATTTATCAGTCATTTTACCAGGTGAAGCATTTAAATCACAATTTGATAAAATTCATGTGGATTCAAAAAACCTTTCAGGAATTTTAGCGAATGCAGGGGCGGCAGTTAATCCATTGATTCCTTGGGGGGTAAGTGGTGTATTTATTACTGGTACACTTGGTGTGTCTACTTTGGAGTACCTTCCATACACTGTATTTTGTTTTATAGTTCCTGTTATTCATATTATTTTGGGTTTTATTGGGAAATCGAAAATTCAATCAAAAGAGATAAAAAAAGTTGGTTAAATCTTACTAAGTTTTGTATCTTATAATAACTATTATTTAATATTGTCCTCTTTAAGTAGTAATTCAAAAGAACTCCATCGTAAATTGGAGGGAAGGATTAGGCTTAGAGGGGATTTTCTTTTATTAGGAGGAGAAATATCTTCACTATAATGTTAAATGTATTTTAGAAAAAAGAAGTATGATTATTGTATTAATATCAATAATCAGTTTATAAAAAAACGTCACAAATATGTAAGAAAGAGACGCAGTTCAAAAATAAAAAATAGTGATATAATGCTGTATACTCCTTAAAGTATTAAAAGTGAAATATACAATCTGCATTGTTAAGGTGAACTATATTAATTTGCGAATGTATTGCATATGGAAAAAATAAGAGTGTACATCACAGTAGTAAAAATGCAAATTGTACAGAAAAAGTAAATTAAATATAAAGCAAGACCCTTGTAGTGTAGTGTCTGCTCTAATGAAGATGGAGGTAAGTATATGCTAATAGATAAATTACGTGGGAAAGATTTAGATGAATTTTTTGAGGCGATTTTAGCATTAGAAACGGTTGAGGAGTGTCATAGCTTTTTTGATGATTTATGCACAGTGAATGAAATGAAGACAATATTTCAAAGGTTTAAAGTAGCTAAAATGTTATATAAAGATAATACTTATCAAAAGATTGAAGAGGAGACAGGTGCTAGTACAGCAACAATTTCTCGCGTGAAGCGATCTTTAAATTATGGGAATGATATGTATGATGTTATTTTTACTCGCATGAAAGATAAATGATTTTTTAAAACAAATAGTTAATCAGGTGAAGTATTTGCGGGAGTATGAAGTGAAACCTGAAAACGGGACACATCTCAAAACACCTAAACCACCTGTTCCCTATATATTCTTTAGGGAACAGATGGTTTGATTTTTCTTGAATTCGCACAGTTGTGTTGGATACTTTTGTTTTTAAGTGTTTATTTTCTAATCGTAGCTCTTCCAATTTAATTAGCTCTTTTGGCCCTTTTTCACCTTGTTTTTTCTGGGTAATGGACCTTTTTCATGTACCACTATTCGGGTTCACTTCACGGATGACGATGTTTTTTATTAAGAATGTTTCCGCACGAAAGCTCTAGTTGGCTGAACAGTAACAGTTTTGAAATGAGAAAATAAATAACACCCTGTAACGACGATAATTGTCCCGAAAATTTGAATCCACGTTAATTCTTCTCCTAGAAATAGGAATGCTAAGATTGCTGTGAAAATCGGATTGAAGTTTAGAAAAATCCCTGACGTTGTAGCTCCTAATTTTTGTACACCGATATTCCAAAACACCATACAAAGAACTGTGGAAATAAGCCCTGTATATAAAAGTGATGTTATGAAAGACGTATTTATATTTGAAACAGTGAAGCTACCTATGTTAAATGGCAGTAATAAAATAACGCCGAAAATACCAGAATATAACGTCGCCATAAGCGGTGAAGTCGTTTTTGTTGCCCATTTACTGCAAACAGAATAGATTCCCCAAATACAAACTGCCGCCATCATCCATAAATCTCCGCTATTAAAATGTAGTGAAAATAATAGTGAGAAATCGCCTTTTAAAAGGACGAGAATAACGCCAAAGAATGAAAGAGTCATAGATAGAATTTGAAGTGTATTTACTTTTTCTTTTAGAAATAATACTGAAAATAGTGCAATTGAAATTGCATTTAATGTAGAAATAAGTCCTACATTCGTTGCGGATGTTTTTTCTAATGCTAAAAATTGAAAGATGTTGAAAAGAGCGACCCCTGAAATTCCCATCAGTATTAACGGAAGTATTGCAGCACGTGGTGGAATGATTTTCTTTTCTTTAAACCATACCATCGGTAATAAACAAATGATCGCAATCATCCATCTTAAACTTGTCAGTGTCATCGGTGATGCATGATTGACGAGTGATTTCCCAACGACAAAATTTCCTCCCCATAATAAGCTCGTTAATAATAGTAAAAAGACATAAAAATAAGGCATGCTAAAATCCCCTTTGTTGTAATCAATGTGAATTGTAAATAATTTTAGCATTTTTCTTTATTGTGTAATATATTCTTTTGTATAATGGTAAAAACTCGATAAAATGTTTTGTTTTTGGTATTGTTTGTAGAAAAAAATTCAGTTTTATATAAGTTATGAAGTGTTTTTTCGAATAATCATCGGTAAGAAAAAAGGGGGAAATTGTAATGGAGTCGTCTGTTATTAAAGTGTTGGATGATTTGGATGTACAAATTTTAGATATATTGCAGAAGGAGTCACAAGTAAGTAATGCAGAGTTAGCACGCCGCGTTAATTTATCACCAGCTGCGATGCATGCAAGAATAAAAAGATTAGATGGAGAAGGTTTCATTGATAAGCAAGTTGCGATTTTAAATCAAGAAAAGCTTGGGTTTGATTTACTATGTTTTATTTTTATGAGTACGAATATTCATCAATCGGATAAGCTGGAAGTGTTGGAGAAAGAATTAGAATCGATGCCGGAAGTGTTAGAATGTCACTGTTTAACAGGAGAGTATGATTATTTATTAAAGGTGGCGAATCGCGATCGTAAAGAGCTGGAGCAGTTTATTAGAAAGTTAAATAAGTTAGGAATTACACGGATACAGACGAGTTTAGCACTGCGTGAAATTAAATATTCGACGGTATTGCCGATACGAAATGAGGGACCAAGCATCGATTAGATTGCTTGGTTTTTTGTTTGTGTAATATTCAGAAAAGTGATTGACTGGGAGAAAAGAGAGATGTATTATTATATAAAATTATGAATTAAAATTCATTAAAAGTTATAAATATTAATACCAGAGGCAAGGGGATATAATATGAAAATCTTTAATGCAGTCACAAGTGATGTGAAAGAAATTTATAATCTCATTGAAATTTACGCAAAAGAGGGAGTTGTTTTACCGCGTTCTCTTTTGTCTCTCTATCAATATTTGCAATGTTTATATGTTATGAAAGAAGATGGGGAAATTGTTGGAGTTGCTGGATTGCATGTATTAGGGGAAGACCTTGCAGAAGTACGATCGTTAGTCGTTTCGCATACATATGCAGGGAAAGGGATAGGGCGTATGCTCGTAAATCATGTGATGGAGGAAGCTACGAAAATAAATGTAAAAAGAGTGATTTCCTTAACGTATGAAACAGTATTTTTTCAAAAGTGTGGATTTGATTTTGTAAATAAAGAAGAATTGCCGGAGAAAGTATGGATTGATTGCAGACATTGTCCAAAGGTTGATTATTGTGATGAGGTGGCGATGGTTCGGTATGTTGGGTGAAAATTTTATAGAGAAAAAGAGCCCACTATTATGTAAATAATAGTGGGCATCTATATTTTAATAAGAAATGAGAGTGTTATTAAGAATTTGAATTCGTTTGTCTCACGGCAAAATTATAAAGTGGGTCTTTAAGTTCATAGTTATACGTATAACCGTCGACAATTCCTACAACTTTATCGCTATCATAAAGGTCGAGCATAAATTGTGCCATTTGTTTTGCGGTGTGGAATTTCGGTACAACATTATCGTATTGGAACTCATCAATATCAAATGAGCGTTTCGCAAATTCTGTTTCAGTTGCAGCAGGAGCTAAAACTTTTGCTTGCATTTTTGCGCCTTGTTCTTTTAGTTCGTGAGATAGCCCTTCTGTAAATGCACTTACATAAAACTTCGTAGCACAGTACGTAACAGCATCAGCAACAATCGTGTATCCACCGCCCGATGAAACGTTAATAAGTTGTGTTCCATCAACCATTGAATAATCTCGAACGAAAAGAGAAGAGAGTATAGTTAGTGCTTCTATATTTAGATGCAACATCGTTTCTATCTTGTTTAAATTTTGTTCAGCAATTGAGGCGAAATTACCAAAACCTGCGTTGTTAATCCACGTTTCAATTTGAAAACTTTGTAGACTTTCATACAGTTTATAAACTTCTTCAGTGACGGATAAATCAGTTTTTCGAATGACAACATCCAACTCCGGATGCATTTCGTTAATTTTCAATTTTAATCCGTTTAATTCTTCTTGTCTTCGAGCTACAAGTACTAAATTTTTTCCGCGTGATGCAAAGGCTAAAGCTGATTCATAGCCGATTCCTGAACTAGCACCAGTAATAACAGTATATTTCATATAAAATCCTCCTAAATTCAACTTAATTATTATGGTTAGATTTTATTTGTTAGAGTATACTCTAAGTCAAATGTTTTTTAGAAATTTGATAAAGCAGTAAAATATATGAGAATAAATGGCATGCGGAGGGAGTATGAGTATGTACACAATTAGTGAGGTAGCTAAATTATTAGGAATGAGCACACATACATTACGTTATTATGAAAAGGAAAATATATTAATTGCAAATCGCGATACAAATGGGAATCGAATTTATGAAGAGTCACATATAAAGTGGTTGCAGTTTGTAATGAAATTAAAACAAACACAAATGCCGATAGCAAAAATAAGAGAATACGCTAGATTATATACAGAAGGGGAGCATACAACCGGGGATCGTTTGCAATTGTTAGAAGATCATAAAAAATCTATTCAAACTCAAAGAGAAAACTTAGTAATTACAGAGAAGATGCTTGAAAATAAAATTATTGCATATAAAGCTGCTTTGGAAAATAAATAGATTAAAAAATCATCCGTTCCTTGTTACGTAATGAAAAATGAATTTGATTTATGAGTAGTGTATGGACAAATTAAAAAGAGCGATTAGCAAAAGCTAACTGCTCTTTTTAAGGGATCTCTCCAAGGGGGAATGGAGAAAATATTATGTTACTAGCATTATTGACAGATTATTAGGGAATATACAATCAGATAAAAAAATTTAAAATAATCTTTTGGCGTTGACAGTACAATCGATTATCTTATAAAATGAATGACAGTCATTCAATACGTGTGTGAAAGGGTTTAGATGATGAATAAAAAAGAGAAGATTGTCTATGCGGCTATTGAAGTGTTTCAGGAAAAGGGCGTTGAAAAAACGAAGATTTCTGATATCGTGAAATTGGCTGGCATTGCACAAGGAACTTTCTATTTATATTTTCCTTCTAAGTTATCTGTTATGCCTGCAATAGCAGAAGTGATGGTTGAAAAGATGATACTTGCAGTGAAAGAAAAAGTACAGAACGATGCACCTTTTTTAAGTAAAGTTGCGCAAGTAATAGATGCAGTGTTTAACTTTATAGCGGAATATCGTGAAATACAAGCTTTAATGTATGCGGGTCTTGCATCTACTGAACATATAAAAGAATGGGAAGCTGTGTATGAGCCTCTTTATATGTGGCTAAGCGAATTTTTAAGCGAGGCGAAAGAAGCTGGTGAAATTCGTGATTCGGTTCACGCAGAGCGAACAGCGAAGTTATTTATCGCTCTTGTTGAATCAGCAGCGGAACAAGTTTATTTATATGATCATAAAGATGATGAGCAAGTCGAGTTACAAAAGGCAGAAGTACTAGATTTTTTAACACATGCACTACATATAAAGAAGTAGTAAGATGAACCTGTCTGAAAAGGTAGGTTCATTTTCGAGGAAAACTGAATGATAGTCATTCATCTAATACTTATGTATGTGTTGAAGGAGAGAGTGAAACTTTAATAAGTGAGAGCCATCTCCACTTAGTATGAGCCCACGAATAACAGGATAAAGAAAAAACTTCTTGGGCATTATTTTTGAGAGGAACTTACGGGAAGAGGTGCTAAAAATTGCAAAAACCGATAAAAGAACAAAAGATGGTATTGATCATTCTTTTGAGTAATATATTTATTGCCTTTTTAGGGATTGGATTAATCATTCCGGTTATGCCGTCCTTTATGAATGATATGAATTTAACAGGGAAGACGATGGGATATCTCGTTGCAGTCTTTGCAATGGCTCAGCTTATTACGTCACCTATTACAGGTCGGTGGGTTGACCTTTACGGTAGGAAAAAAATAATCATCATTGGATTATTTATTTTTGGTGTTTCAGAGCTTCTTTTTGGATCAGGAAAAGATGTGTGGATGCTTTATATGGCACGGGTGTTAGGCGGGATTAGTGCTGCGTTTATTATGCCTGGCGTTACAGCATATGTTGCTGATATTACATCTATTAAAGAACGTCCAAAGGCGATGGGATATTTATCTGCGGCTATTAGTACCGGATTTATTATAGGCCCTGGAATCGGTGGGTTTATTGCAGAATATGGAATACGTGTGCCGTTCTTCGTTGCAGCAGCAATTGCCTTTGTAGCATGTGTGATTTCTATCTTTATTTTGAAAGAACCGCTAACGAAAGAACAAATTGCAGAGATTTCTGCTAATACGAAGGAATCGAGTTTTATGGGGGATTTAAAGAAATCATTAAATCCAATGTATGCAATCGCATTTGTTATTGTATTTGTACTCGCATTCGGTTTATCAGCGTATGAAACTGTTTTTAGTCTGTTTTCTGATCATAAGTTTGGTTTCACACCGAAAGATATTGCGGCAATTATTACGATTAGCTCAATTTTTGGGGTAGTTGTACAAGTATTTATGTTTGGGAAATTGGTAGACATGCTTGGTGAGAAAGTGCTAATTCAATTATGTTTAATTGTAGGAGCAGTGTTAGCATTCGTTTCAACTATAGTTTCTAATTATTGGATTGTACTGCTTGTTACTTGCTTCATTTTCTTAGCATTTGATTTACTTCGTCCCGCTTTAACGACGTTTTTATCAAAAGCAGCTGGAAAAGAGCAAGGATTCGTTGCTGGTATGAACTCAACGTATACGAGTTTAGGAAATATCGCAGGACCAGCGATGGGCGGAATATTATTTGATGTAAATATTAATTACCCATATGCTTTCTCAGGCGTTGTTTTAATAGTTGGTCTCGGCATTACATTTATGTGGAGAGAGAAGCAACTAGCTGGAAGTTTAGCGAAGTAGTGAGATGAGAGTAAATAATTAGCGAAAAGCCCCTTTTTGTAAGGGGCTTTTTTGTATGTTATTACAGGGATGGCTGTATCCATAACTTCGCAAAATTCGCCCAACCGAATGAATCAATTGTTACGTTTTTCAAAGAAGAAGGATATGTTTTTCTTTTTAAAACGTGATAGTTAAATAAAATGATGTGTTCTCCTTGTAAAAACTCTTCAATCTCATACATGAGTTCATAACGCTTTTCTTTATTTTTTTCTAATAAAAATGTATCTAGCAAACAGTTAATTTGTTTTTCATAGTGCGGGTCCATGAACCGGCTTACGAAGCAGCTTTTATTTTTAAATACATTTAAGAATGCAATTTCATGATCGATAGCAAACACTTCTCCCATTAAAATAATATCGGCATGTTGGTCGATAGAACGATTCGTATAATCGGAAACGAGAAATGGATGAAGTTCTACTTGTATACCTAAACTTTCGCACTGTTCTTTTAGGAATTCTGCATCATTTTCACTATCTTTAAATGCGAAGAAATAAATATGTATCGTCTCTCCGTTATAGGTGCTCTTTTTCAAATACTCTTTCGCTTTTTCTAAAGAATAGGACCTTTTAGGAGTTTGGCGGCTTCTTTCAGGGAAAAAGCTCGAAGCAGCAATTGTTCGTCTGCCTTCTATGTTACGAAGTATCGTTTCAACATCATATATTTCTCTCCAAGCTTTACGGAAGTAAATGTCGTGATGCGGACCAGGTTTTGTAAAGTTGAAGCCAGCATAAACGCAGCCTATTTCTTCTATTTGTATGTCGTGTCTGTCATCTTCCTCTTCATTTGGCAGCTCATAATCAGCATCTACTTGCACGTGATCAGGAATACCCCAAAATTCAATACGGTCTAATAATGCACGCTCTTTAAAATAATGGGTGAATGCTTCGAGTACGATATTATCTTCAGAGTAATGAGCAAGTTTGAAAGGACCAGTACCTATGTAGTGGTGACTTTGAATACTAGCATCAAGCGGTAAAATTGCGAGTTGCATGGAACTCACGTAATGTAAGAAAAAAAGGTTGGGTTTTGCTAAATGGAATCGAATTTGCAATCGTGATGGTGTTTCAATTTGAACAATTTCTGCTGTTAACCATTCGAAAGGAGAGTGAACTTGCTTTAATCTTTCAAATGAAAATTGAACATCTTTAGAAGTTAAAACTGTTTCGTTATGAAAATGTATATCTTTTCGTAAATAAAACGTCCATGTAAGCCCGTCTGCACTTAATTCCCACGTATGTGCAATATGCGGTTCCATTTTTTCGGTAATATCGTTATAAACGACTAATGTATCAAAAATTTGACTCGTAAGATGGCTCTCTGTTGTAACAGCCGCAAAAGCGGGATCCAGCGGCATTACTTTTCTTGATATTGGAATTTTTAAAATGTCGTACATATCATTTGAAGGTTCATAGCCAAAATGATGATGGAGTTTACCTTCAATGTTCTTATGAAGTGTAGGAGGCAGGGGCTCCTTTAAAAGAAGAAAGACATCTTTTAATTTTTCTTGTGCCAATAGTTCATCTGTATAGGATTCAACTGCTTCTATGAAACTATGTATAAATATAATTTCTGTTTTATTCCCACGACCTCGCCCTGGAGTCCAGCGAATTAATTGTTCTTCACTCATTTTCCTTAATACAATTTTTACGTTTTTCGTACTGCAATATAAAATATCCGCTAATTCTTGTAAGCTAATTCGTATATGTTGTTGATCTTGTGCATGTAATCGTAAACGAATGTAATAGTCCATAATCTTCATGTGTATACACTTCCTTCTTTTATAAAAGGGGAAACTCTTTTGAATATTCTAACCTTTTTCTTCCTCTTTTTCAAAGTAAAATAAGTAAGCATAAGGAGGGGGAAACAATGGGGTTTTGGAGTATGCATCGAAATATAAAAATTAGAATTATAACTTCATTTTTAACACGTACTGTGTCCACAATGATTTTTCCATTTATGGCGATTTATTTTTCAATCAAGTTAGGTAGTGCGATTGCTGGTGCTTTATTGCTAATCAATGTGTTAGCTTCATTAATTATCGGCTTATATGGTGGGTATGTTGGGGATCGGCTCGGTCGTAAAAAAGTAATGATTATCGGCCAAAGTATACAAGTCGTTTCCATTGCTTGTATGGGGATTGCAAACTCAGATTATGTAGATTCCCCGTGGTTAACATTTGTGTTTATGTTAGTGAATAGTTTAGGATCTGGACTTATGAATCCAGCAACGGAAGCGATGTTAATCGATGTAAGTACACCTGAAAATCGAAAAGTGATGTACAGCATAAACTATTGGGCGATTAATTTATCAATTGCGATTGGAGCAATATTTGGTGGACTACTATTTGAGAATTATAGATTACAATTGTTTATCGTATTAACGGCTGTTGCAGTTATTACCTTATATGTAATGGCTGTATATATGGAAGAAGTGTATATAGCACGAAAAACAGTAGAGAAGAAAAATGTATTAAAAGATATGGCAGATAGTTATAAGGTTGTGATGAAAGACAGGGCGTTTTTAATTTTTTGTGCAGCGAGTATATGTACATTATCGTTAGAGTTTCAAATTAATAATTATTTAGGCGTTCGCTTGCAGAAGGAATTTGAAACGGTTCACTTTTTCTTCGGTAATGGTTTCACGTTTGATTTAACAGGTATTCGCATGCTGAGCTGGATTTCTGCAGAGAATACAATTTTAGTTGTGTTATGTTCAGCGCTTCTTATTAAAATGCTGAAACGCTTCAATGATTTGAAAATTTTATATGTAGGCTTATTCATTTATACAATTGGATTTACAATACTCGGAACGAGCAATAGTTTATGGATCTTATTAGTCGCAGGGCTTTTCCAAACGGTAGGCGAGATGATGTATGTACCAGTACGTCAATCTATTATGGCAGATATGGTGCCAAACGAGGCGCGAGGTTCTTATATGGCGATTAATGGGATGGTCTTTCAAGTGGCAAAAATGAACGGTGCATTAGGTGTTATGATTGGCTCGTTTCTTGCATCTTGGGGCATGAGTGCTCTGTACTTTATCGTTGGTATGAGCAGTATTGCATTATTTATGAAGGCGATAGGGAAAGAGAAGTATGAGGGGGAGATTTCTCAGATTGGATAAAACTATATGGAAAGCGAACCGGTGATAATGGGGCTCGCTTTTTATATGATTTTTAAAAGGGATCAACTTCAACTAAATTTTGGGACGAAAAAAGGAGGCTGCTATGTACAGCCTCCTTTTCGTTAAAACGAGGAAATTCGTTTCTTCGTTTTTGGTACAATAATAAATTTGATCCAGAGTAATCCGGCAATCATAATGATAACACTATGTAGAACTTGTCCTGTAGCAACGAGTACAACAGCTGAAAAAACAATTAATTGAATGCTTATTAATATGAAAATTAAGCTGAGAAATTGGTTCGTTTTTTCTTCAGTAGTAATCGGATACAATGCTACAATAATATTTCCCGAAAAATATTTCCACAGAGAACGAAGCTGCATAGAAATCATATATAGGACGACGTAAGCGATAGCGCCTTTTACGTATATGTTTGGAACAAAATATAGGGTGAAAGCACCGATTAACCCTAATCGAATATATATACCAAAATAATCATTGCCACGTAAAAATGATAGTGTATGTAAATAGAAGAAAGTAGCTTGTTTTTTATGTAGTAAAGGTTCGATCCAATTTGTAAGCCATGTTCTGCTGTTTACTTGTTTTTTTAGTTGCGGCACATCGGTGAAGATGCTAGCGAATTGATAAAAACGTATGTCCAATTTTTCTTCTTGCTCGATTATGTATTCCCACGGTATTCGTTTTGTCGGTTGTTTTTTCGTGTATAGAAGTAGGAAAGCGAGAAGTAAGAGTAGTCCGCCTAATACGATCACATTTGCTGTATAAAACAGCATGTAAATGATAAGTGCGTTACAAGCAATACGAATGATAAACCATATGCTTTTTTCATCACTATCACGCCACATCCAATGTATGTACATATTCCAGGCCTTCGTAATCATTAAAACGATAAAGATTGTACATAAAAAAGGTACCGTTAATTGTAATGATTGTATGGCAAGTGGAACGAGAATAAGGAACATAAATAATAATGGGAAAAGCTGAATGATGTAATTATATAGAAGAGATTTTTTAAAATAAGATGTTAATTTCTCTTCTAGTGCGAGTAAATAGACAGCATCAGGTTTTTGAATAAATGTACGTATTGGGCATCTCGATATAACCCCGGTTAGGACGATTGTAATGAGTAATAAGGATACTCCTGTAGAAGGAGCTGTTTTAAGAAACTTTGCGTAATAGTAAGCACCTATACAGGAGACAAAGATGAAGCTATATAGTAAACCGTTAATCATACGTGCAAAGTATGTAATGATATTTTGAATATGTTGTTGGAAGCGACTGCTCCATAATGATTCGATTGACATGTTTTTCACCTCTTTGTTCTATTATATATGTTTTATAAAAGAAAAAACGAGCAAATTGCGTTATGCAACTTGCTCGTTTTTCTTTTCGTTATTTTTTTTCTGATCACGATTCATTAATGGATAGAAGGCAAAGCCGATTACGAATAAACCAATTCCGAGAAGGAATGTTTTTATATCGGATGCGCCGGTTTTAATAACCCATAGTGCATAGCAAAGTGCGATCACTGCGACTATGCCATCCATAATTCTTGAACCCATTTCATTTTTATACGTTTCACCAGTTGCGACTAGTTTTAACTGGAAGATTGGTGAGACGAGATACGGAATGAGATAGGCCAGTGTTGATACGGTAATAACGAATGTATAAGCTTCTGCAATTGTTCCTGATAATGTTGAGAATAAGAACACTTGCGACATAATGTTTGTTAATCGTAGTGAATGAATTGGACTTCCTTTTTTATTTGTTTTTGCGAAGAAGGAAGGGAAGAAACCTTCTTTTGCTGCTTGATAAGGTACTTCTGAGCTTAATAAAATCCAGCCTAAGATGGAACCGAATAGGGAAGTAAGAGCAAGTAATGCCATAAGTTTCCCGCCGCCATGACCCATTGCAGCGTTTAATGCATCTGCTAATGGACGTTCCGAAGCTTGTAATTTATCAACGTGAAGTACACCCATTGTTAAAATTGTAATTCCTAAGTAAATTGCAACTGTAATTAATAATCCTGCAACTGTTGCGCGTTTTACTGTTTTGGGAGAGGTAGCTCGGTTTGATAAAAGAACCGCTGATTCAATCCCTATAAATGCCCAAAGCGTTGTAAGAGCAGCTAAATTTACTTGTGAAAGGAGACCGTGTGATACGCCTTCTTTATCGATCATCGGTGTGTACCATTGTCCAAACTTTGAAGCTTCGAATGCAAATAAAGTAACGACGATGAATAAAAGGAATCCAGTTATTTTCGTTGTAGTTGCTATGAAGTTTAGTTTTCCAGCTCCGCTTACACCGTTTGTTAAAATTAAATGAGTTCCCCATAGTAAGGCGGAACAAATAGTAAATGTAATAAGTTTTCCAACTTCTACATTGAAAGAGCCGATTGAAAATAGTAGTCGTGTATCTTTCATAATTGGGAAGAAGAGTGATAAGTATCCCGCAAATGATGTAATGATGGCAACGTTACTTGCCCAGTTTGCAACCCAATATCCCCATACCATACTGAAACCAGCCATTTTTTTCTTTTTTGGTGATGAGAATAAAGCATATGCATGACTTTGTGGTCCTGTCGTTAAATCAGGACGACGAATTGCTAAATTACCGAAAACAAGAGCTAGCATTAAAACACCAAACCCTGTTGTTAACCAAGCTAAAGTGACACCGAGAGGGCTTGCTGTTTGTGCCAACGTACTTGGCACCATGAAAATCCCAGCGCCAACCATGTTACCGACAACGAAAGCTGTTAGTACCCAAAAGCCCCATTTTTTTTGCTGCATAGAAAATACCTCCAAAGTTAGTATAACCAAGTCAAGCGAGGAGATATGTATGTCTTCCGAAGTCAGGAAGAGAAGTCCCAAACAAAACAAAAAAAGCACGTAATTTGCCGCTACATGCTTTCTATCTTATAAGAAACCCACGACATACCTCTCGATAGCTCTCCACAAACGGAAACGTTTGTGACAGTTCTGCACTTATTAAATACAGACCCAGCAAGCATGTATGGTGGACACGACTTACTTCGGCAACCATTCCTTTCTCATTCATTCATCAATGCCACTACATCTCCTGAAATGATACTCTTAATGATTGCAACCTCTACCTCACCGAGATACGAATGAGGATTTAAATATTAAATTAACGTATTTAAGAGTAACAAATGAATTTTTATACGTCAATGGATATAGTAATAATCAGATTATAGAGAAGAGTTTGTGATTAAAAGGGAAAGGGATTATTATGTAATATCGAACTTTCATAATATAATAAATATTATGAGAGCTAGAAGATTGAGAAGGGGATGAAGTATATGTCTACAGGTCATAAAAATTCCGTAATAGGTGTGCTAGATTCGGGAGTTGGGGGATTAACAGTTGCGAGTGAAATTATAAGACAATTGCCTAAAGAGAGCATTTATTATATTGGTGATAATAAGCGTTGTCCGTATGGACCAAGAAGTGTAGAGGAGGTACAATCTTTCATATTTGAAATGGTTGAATTCCTCAAACAGTTTCCGTTAAAAGCTCTAGTTGTAGCATGTAATACTGGTGCAGCAGCTGCATTGACTGCGCTGCAAGAAGCACTGTCCATTCCGGTTATTGGCGTTATACATCCAGGAGCAAGAGCGGCAATTAAAGTGACAAAGAAAGGGGAAATCGGAGTAATTGGAACTGTAGGTACGATCCAGTCTAATATGTATGAAAAAGCATTACACGAGCTTGATACATATTTGGAAGTGCATAGTCACGCGTGTCCGACTTTAGCTACAGTTGTAGAAAATCAATTAGAAGATATAGCATATGTAGCGCAGCAAGTGAAACAAGCGTTACTGCCATTAACGAAAGAAGATATAGATACGTTAATTCTCGGATGTACGCATTATCCACTTTTAGAGTCTTATATTAAAGAGGAACTAGGAGAGGATGTAACGATTATTAGTTCTGCAGAAGAAACAGCGATAGAGTTAAGCACAATTTTACAGCACAAAGGAATCCTGTCTGACAATTTGAATCCGAAGCATCGGTTTTTTACAACAGGCTCTGTTTCTTCATTTGAACATATTGCTGAGAGATGGCTAGGGTATCAAATTTCTGTAGAATGTGTGGATTTACCCGTAAAGAATGCTCGCATCTGTAATTAGACTGTATTAAAGTACTTTTTGTTCAATAAATTAGGTTAGTTGCATAAGAAGGAAAAAATGCAATTTTAATTGAAAGGATTAAGGTCATTTCAATTAAAGGGGAGATTTGATTATGGAATTATCAAGGTCTCAATTATTTGCTTTAGAGTATATTTCAAAATATGCAGAGAACGAAAAGTATGTATTACTAGTTGTCATGATTAGTCCTCCTAAAATAGCAACTTGTAAGAGTGAGTATAAGGTGATTGTAGGGGGATAATATTTTTCAAATGAATTCATTATGTATTTTATTTTATATGTAAAAAAACAATTGACAGAATACTCAATAAAGTTGTAAGATTATAAATGGAAAATAAATGAAAGGGGTGTGTGTAATGATTGTAATCGTAAATGTAATGGGCTTAGCTCTGTTAAGTGGCAGAAAACATTTATATCATTACGCAACCCGTGCGGACATATAAGGCATCAGTGTCTTATAAAAAGCGTACGTTGCGTATATCGTAACGTACGCTTTTATGCATTTTTGTGCATATCGTCAAGCGACGGTATGCTTTTTTTTGTCCAATTTGCTTGTTTCCATACTTTGTATGGTTACTATAAAACAACTTTTAGAAGGTGGAAAAATGTGATGAGATTGTATGGGTTGCGAAATGTAAATGTGATGGATTTGGATAGTGGATAACGAAATGAGAGTGAAACGAGAACGAGAAGGGAGAGATTACATTGTTTTCAGTATTACTAAAGTTAAAATGGTTTTTTAAAGAACATTGGAAGAGATATAGTATCGCAATTGGTGCACTTTTAATTGTGAATATAGTTGAAGTCATTCCCCCGAAAGTGTTAGGGGTTACGATTGATAATATAAAAACAGGAACGTTAACGAATGCAGCAATTATAGAGTCTATTCTTATTTTAATAGGAGTTACAGTAGTTGGATATGGTCTTACTTTTGTTTGGCAACATCAATTGTTTGGAGGTGCATTCGTGCTTGAGAAAACGATGCGCTCTAAATTTATGGGGCATTTACTTAAGATGACACCGACGTTTTATCAAAAAAATCGTACTGGTGATTTAATGGCGAGAGCAACGAACGATTTAAAAGCAATCGCTATGACAGCTGGTTTCGGTATATTAACGCTCGTTGATTCTAGTTTATATATGCTTACAATCGTCTTTATGATGGGGTTTACAATCAGTTGGGAGCTTACATTAGCAGCACTTATACCGCTTCCGATTATGGCATATGCGATGAATATATATGGAAAGAAATTGCATGAACGATTTACAGTTGCGCAAGATGCGTTTGGCGATATGAACGATAAAGTACTGGAGTCGATCGCTGGTGTGCGCGTTATTCGTGCGTATGTACAAGAGAATGCAGATGAGGGAAGATTTCATCATTTAGGAGATGACGTCTACGAAAAAAATATGAAGGTAGCAAGGATCGATGCATTATTCCAGCCAACGGTAAAAATGCTCGTTGGTCTTAGTTATTTAATCGGTTTAGTGTATGGTGCGTATCTTGTATTTCAATCAAAGGTAACACTGGGTGAACTTGTTTCATTCAATGTGTATTTAGGGATGATGATTTGGCCGATGTTTGCAATTGGTGAATTAATCAATGTTATGCAAAGAGGAAATGCTTCGCTCGACCGTGTGAATGAAACGTTAGCTTATGAACCAGATGTAAAGGATCCGAAAAATCCAAAGCTTGTACAAGAGCCGGACTATATTCAGTTTGAGGAAGTTTCCTTTTCATATCCGTCATCAACTGAAATGAATTTAAAAAAGGTTTCTTTTACATTAAAACAAGGAGAAACACTTGGGGTTGTCGGGAAAACAGGAAGCGGGAAAACAACGCTTGTACGTCAGCTTCTTCGTCAATATCCACTTGGAGATGGGGATATTGCAGTCTCTGATGTGACATTAGATAAAATGACGAATGAAAATGTACTCGGATGGATTGGATATGTACCTCAGGAACACATTTTATTTTCTAAAACAGCGAGAGAAAATATTTTATTTGGAAACAGGGAAGCGACGGAAGAAGAACTCCAGAAGGCCATTGAAATTGCCGCGTTTAAAAAGGACTTAGAGTTTTTACCAGAAGGGTTAGAAACGCTAGTTGGAGAGAAAGGTGTTTCGTTATCAGGTGGACAAAAGCAAAGGATTTCAATTGCGCGAGCTGTGATTCAAAATCCAGAAATTTTAATTTTGGACGATTCACTATCAGCTGTTGATGCTCGTACGGAAGCGGCGATCATTGAAAACATAAGAACAGAGAGAAGCGGAAAGACGACGATTATTACGACGCACCGTTTATCAGCAGTACAACATGCAGATTGGATTCTCGTTATGGATGACGGTGGAGTGATTGAAGAAGGTACGCATGATCAACTCGTTCGAAATGGTGGCTGGTATGCTGAGCAGTTTGAAAGACAACAAGGTGAAAGTGAAAGTGCGGATAGTGGGGTGAAAATATGAGTGTTTCAAAACGACTATTTCAATATGCGATGAAAGTAAAAGGCCCGATTTTTGCAGCGATGGCAATGTTATTTGTTTTCGTCATTGCAGAGCTGGCCGGTCCTTTCGTTGCAAAAACGATGATTGATGATCATATCGTTGGTATAGAGAAACCTTGGTATGAAACGGAAAAGAGTGAGGATGCTGTTTCGTATAATGGCACCTTTTATAAGCGAAGTGATCGCTTTGAACAAGGTGAGAAAAAAGGAAAAGAAGTGCGCGTGATGCAAGTTGGTTTTCAGTATTACTTTGTACCGAATAAGGTAAGTGTTGAAGGGTCACGTTCTGTAAAAGGTGATATGATTACCGTTCAAAATGGTAAGGCAGTGCAAGTGTACAAAGCGAAAGCATTAACGAAGGAAGAAGTATTTGCGTTTTATAAGCCAGAAATAAACCGTCTATTATTACTTGGTGGAGGATATTTCGCTTTATTAGTAATCGTATCATTGTTTGCATATGGAAAGCAGTTCTTCTTGCAGAAGGCGGCGAACAAAATTATTCAAATTATGAGGGAAGACGTCTTCTCTCATATTCAAACGTTGCCGATCAGGTACTTTGACCATTTACCAGCAGGGAAAATCGTTTCGCGTGTAACGAATGATACAGAGGCGATTCGTGATTTGTATGTAACGGTGCTGGCGACATTCGTTTCTAGTATCATCTATATTATCGGGATTTTCGCTGCACTATTTTTACTCGATGTAAAATTGGCGGCACTATGTTTACTCATCATCCCGATTTTAATTATTTGGGCGATTCTTTATAGAAAGTATGCGTCTGTATACAATCATAAAATGCGTTCCCGTTTATCTGATATTAACGGAACAGTGAATGAATCGATTCAAGGTATGCCAATTATTCAAACGTTCCGCCAAGAGCGCGAAACGAAAAAAGAGTTTGAAGAATTAAATGGCGATTATTTTAAATATCAAAATAAAATTTTAAATTTAAATGCAGCAACTTCGCATAACTTAGTAGCTGTATTAAGAAACATCGCTTTCACAGGTGTGATTTGGTATTTCGGCGGTGCGTCATTAAGTGCTACAGGTATTGTTTCACTAGGAGTACTGTATGCGTTCGTTGATTATTTAACACGATTGTTCTCGCCAATTACGAATATGGTGAATCAGCTTGCGAACTTAGAGCAAGCGCGCGTTGCATCAGAGCGTGTTTTTGAATTGTTAGACGAAAAAGGGGAAGCAGTTCAAGATGAACACATCCCCCGTTTAAACGGAAATGTGAAATTCGATAATGTTTCGTTTTCTTATAACGGAAAAGATGAAGTGTTAAAAAATATTTCTTTTGAAGCAAAACAAGGGGAGACAGTGGCACTTGTTGGTCATACTGGTTCAGGAAAAAGTTCCATTATGAATGTGCTCTTTCAGTTTTATGAGTTTCAAAAAGGGAAGCTTACGATTGATGGCCATGATGTGAAAGAGCTGCCGAAACAAGCAACTCGTGAACATATGGGAATTGTATTGCAAGATCCGTTTTTATTTAGCGGGACAGTTGCGTCTAATGTTAGCTTAGAAAATGAAAAAATTTCAAAAGAGCGTATTGTAAAGGCGTTACGTGATGTTGGTGCTGAAAGGTTTGCGAACAATATAAATGAAGAAATTACAGAAAAGGGAAGTACGCTTTCTACAGGAGAGCGTCAGCTTATTTCGTTTGCAAGGGCGCTTGCTTTTGATCCGGCGATTTTAATTTTAGATGAAGCGACTTCCAGTATTGATACAGAAACAGAAGCAATGATTCAACAAGCACTAGAAGTTGTGAAAAAAGGGAGAACAACGTTTATTATTGCTCACCGTCTTTCAACAATTAAAAGTGCGGATCAAATTATTGTGCTTGATAGAGGAACGATTTTGGAAAAAGGCTCTCATGATGAACTCATGAAAAAGCGCGGGCGTTATTACGATATGTATAAAACGCAAATGGAAGGCAATCAAAGTGCTTAATAGGGGAGAACTTGCGATTTTCGCAAGTTCTTTTTGTATTGGTGAACATATCGGTTTTTCGATAAATCACAATGGTGAAATAAGAAGTATTGTTTTACCTTTTTCTCTATAAATGCTATATTAAAAAATGTTACTTATTTTTTGTATGTGACGTTATTTTTCCATTTTGTTTGATTATGAAGAAAAAGGATAAACTAAATAAGAACATTTTCATTGAAAAATTGTTCAAGATTGCATACAATCAATATAGTTTTTAAATTCCTATCAGAATACTTGGAGGATTACCATCATGAAAAAATTATTTTCAGTGCTTGCAGTAACTACATTAGCAATCGGGATTGTAGCGGGCTGCGGTAAAGAAGAGAAAAAAGATACAGCTAATCAAGACGCATTACAAAAGATAAAACAAAGTGGTGAACTTGTAATTGGAACAGAAGGTACATACCCACCGTTCACATTCCACGATTCAAGCAATAAATTAACTGGATTTGACGTTGAATTAGCAGAAGAAGTTGCAAAACGTTTAGGTGTGAAACCTGTATTTAAAGAAACGCAATGGGATAGCTTACTTGCAGGAGTAGATGCGAAGCGTTTCGATATGGTTGCGAACGAAGTTGGTATTCGTGAAGATCGTCAAAAGAAATATGACTTCTCTAGTCCATACATTTCTTCTTCAGCAGCATTAGTTATCGCAAAAGATAAAGATAAGCCTGCTACATTTGCTGATGTAAAAGGATTAAAAGGAGCGCAATCTTTAACGAGTAACTATGCAGATATTGCTAAGAAAAATGGTGCGGAAATCGAGGGTGTAGAAGGATTTAGCCAAGCGGCAGAATTATTAAACACTGGCCGCGTTGATTTCACAATTAATGATAAATTATCGGTGTTAAACTATTTAGAAACGAAAAAAGATGCGAAAATTAAAATTGTAGATACAGAAAAAGAAGCGTCACAAAGTGGGTTCTTATTCCGTAAAGGTAGCGATAAACTTGTACAAGAAGTAAATAAAGCGTTAGAAGATATGAAAAAAGATGGTACGTACGATAAAATAACGAAAAAATGGTTCGGTGAAAATGTATCTAAGTAGTGCATTGGTTTCAGATCGCCTGTCTACATGGATAGATATTATGCAGACTTCCTTCGCGCCTATGCTGAAGGAAGCTGTCTTTACAACAATTCCATTATCGCTTATTACGTTTATTATCGGTATTATACTTGCGACGTTAACAGCACTTGCACGTATTTCAGGTAGTCGTATTTTACAATGGATTGCTCGTATCTATGTATCTATCATTCGCGGAACACCACTTCTTGTACAATTATTTATTATTTTCTATGGTCTTCCAACTCTTAATATTGAAGTTGAGCCATATACAGCAGCAATTGTTGGTTTTTCATTAAATGTTGGTGCATATGCATCTGAAATTATTCGTGCTTCTATCCTTTCCATTCCGAAAGGACAGTGGGAAGCAGCGTATACAATTGGGATGACATATCCACAAGCGTTAAAACGTGTTATTTTACCGCAAGCAACGCGCGTATCCATTCCGCCACTTTCGAATACATTTATTAGCTTAGTGAAGGATACTTCATTAGCGTCGTTAATTTTAGTAACAGAAATGTTCCGAAAAGCGCAGGAAATTGCGGCAATGAACTATGAGTTTTTAATTGTTTATTTTGAAGCAGGTCTAATTTATTGGGTAATTTGCTTCTTATTATCTATCGTGCAACAAATATTAGAAAAACGTTCAGAACGTTACACTCTAAAATAATCCTTTCATAAAAGGAGTTTTTGTTTTTATGATTTCAATTCAACATTTACAAAAAAGTTTCAGAGATAATACCGTACTAAAACATATAGATTTAACAGTTGAGAAGGGCGAAGTGGTTGTTATTATCGGGCCATCTGGATCTGGTAAAACAACATTTCTACGTTGCCTCAATGTGTTAGAAATGCCGAACGCTGGTAGCATTCGCATCGGTAATAAAGAGCTCGATTTCTCTCAAAAAGTATCGAAGAAAGATATTGTAGATCTTCGTACGCAAACAGGTATGGTATTCCAACACCATAACCTATTCCCGCATTTAACAGCACTTCAAAATGTAATGGAAGGGCTCGTTACAGTGAAAAAGATGGGGAAAGAAGAAGCGAAGAAAAAAGCAAACTACTTCCTTGAAAAAGTTGGTTTAGCAGATAAAGTGGACTTATATCCGTTCCAATTATCAGGTGGACAACAACAGCGCGTCGGAATTGCTCGCGCGCTTGCGATGGAACCGGAAGTGTTACTATTTGATGAACCGACGTCAGCACTTGATCCTGAACTAGTTCAAGAAGTTCTGAAAGTAATGAAAGAACTTGCTAAAGAAGGAATGACGATGGTCATTGTAACGCATGAAATGCGTTTTGCCCATCAAATTGCGAACCGTGTTATTTTCATGGATGGCGGTGTCGTTGTCGAACAAGGTACACCGGAAGATGTATTTACAAATCCAAAAGAAGAACGTACGAAAAGGTTCTTACAAATGTTGCAGTAAATAAGGAAGGTCTCAAGGCATATGCCTTGAGACCTTTTTGCCATATATATTTATTTTTGGAATCCGCCAAGGCTTTGCTCAGCCATTGCAACTAGACGTTTTGTAATTTCTCCACCAACAGAACCGTTAGCGCGAGCCGTAGAATCTGCTCCTAATTGTACACCAAATTCTTGAGCGATTTCGTACTTCATTTGGTCGATTGCAGCTGTTGCTCCTGGTACTACTAATTGATTGTAAGAACTTTGGTTTGCCATAGGAATATATCCTCCTTAGAGTTATAAAAGTTTTTTTGGTTGGACTAGCTGGATTTGAACCAGATTATCGCCCCGGTTGGCGCTAATCCATCGGTAATTAAGTTTGTACTCATAGTATGGATGTTACCTAGAAAGATATACGAAATAATAATTTGTAAATTTTGTAAAAAATATTAGTGATTTCGTAATTTATGAAATAAGAGTAATCGTTGTATTTTTAAAAAAGAAGGCTAAACTAAGAGCGATATTAATTATGGTTTTCTTTATGTACTCCGCTATTTTGGGTTAATAATTAGCTTCTTATTTATGATTTATTAAAGTGAAACAAATTGTAGCTTAGTAAAATAAAAAGTAAATCGGCATCAACTTCTTATTTCTAGTTTAACTAGGGATGGGGCA
>NZ_NULR01000019.1 GCF_002577405.1 Bacillus cereus
CATCGCGTTTCAGCGACTTTCATAATATATCATAGTATATTATTTTCGTCAACAAGTTTTTTTCGATAACTTATATCTCTCATTTGCTGACTCTTCCTATTATATAAGCTTTCTCTCCACTATGCAAGTATTATTATAAAAAAATAAAGAGGGGAGAAATTCCCCTCTTATTCTTCTGAAGAAACCTCTTCTGAAGAAATCTCTTCACTAGTTTCTTCTTCATCATCTTTTTGTGCTTTTGCTACAGTCGCAACCTCTTGCTCATCCTCTAAGCGGATTAAACGAACACCTTGTGTATTACGTCCCATTTGAGAGATTTGATCAACTGGCATACGAATAATAACACCCGCTGCTGTAATTAACATAATATCTTCTTCACCTGTTACAGATTTAACTGCTACTAATTTACCGTTCTTATCTGTAATGTTACAAGTTTTTAGACCTTTACCACCGCGACTTTGCAGACGGTACTCATCAATCGGTGTACGCTTTCCATAACCGTTTTTCGTTACAATTAAAACATTTACATTCTCTTCGACGATTTCCATGCCTACGACTTGGTCTTCCTCACCTAATGTAATAGCTTTAACGCCTGCTGCATTACGTCCCATAGAACGCACATCTTGCTCATTGAAACGAATTAGCATACCGTTACTTGTTCCGACAATAATATCCTTATCACCAGATGTTAAACGTACAGAGATTACTTCATCCTCTTCACGAAGAGAAATTGCAATTAAACCATTTGTACGGATATTCGCAAACGATGAAAGTGGCGTTCTCTTAGAGACACCTTGTTTCGTCGTAAAGAATAAGAACTGATCGTCACCAAATTCACGAATAGGAATAATGGCATTAATCCATTCACCCTTATCTACGCCTAATAGGTTAATAATCGGTATACCTTTTGCTGTACGGCTATACTCTGGGATTTCATATCCCTTCGTACGGTATACTTTACCCTTATTAGTGAAGAATAAAATATGATCATGTGTAGAAGTAGTCAATAAATGCTCTACAAAATCATCATCATTTGTTCCCATCCCTTGCACACCACGTCCACCACGGTTCTGTGTTTTGTACGTAGAAGCTGGTAACCTCTTAATATAACCATTATGAGTTAACGTAATAGCGATGTTTTGTTCTGGAATTAAATCTTCATCTTCAATAGCTTCCATACCACCGATTGTAATTTCCGTTCTTCTCTTATCATTAAAGCGCTCTTTTACTTCCGTTAATTCTTCACGAATAATCTCAAGAACTTTTTCTTCATCTGCTAAGATTGCTTTTAATTCAGCAATTAACTTCATTAAATCTTGATATTCTTGTTCGATTTTTTCACGTTCCAATCCTGTTAAACGTTGCAGACGCATATCTAAAATTGCTTGCGCTTGTTTCTCGCTTAAACCGAAACGTTCCATTAGGCCTTGCTTTGCAATATCCGCCGTTTTCGAACTACGAATTAACGTAATAACTTCATCCAGATGGTCTAAAGCAATTCGCAATCCTTCTAAAATATGAGCGCGTGCCTCTGCTTTTTCTAATTCATAAGCAGTACGGCGACGGATTACTACCTTTTGATGCTCTAAGTAATGATATAAATTTTGTTTTAAATTCAGTACTTGCGGCTCTCCATTTACAAGAGACAACATATTAATACCGAAACTTGTTTGAAGTGCTGTATGTTTATATAAATTATTTAATAGTACATTGGCATTAGCATCACGGCGTACTTCCATAACAATACGCATACCATTTCGATCTGATTCATCACGTAAATCTGTAATACCTTCAATTTTCTTATCACGAACTAATTCTGCAATTTTTTCAATTAATCGCGCCTTATTAACTTGATACGGTAGTTCAGTTACGATAATAGTTTGTTTACCATTTGTTTTTTCTTCAATTTCAACCTTAGCACGAAGTATAATAGAACCTCTTCCTGTTTCATAAGCTCTACGAATACCACTTCGTCCCAAAATTAAACCTGCTGTTGGGAAGTCCGGCCCTGGAATACACTCCATTAATTCAGCGATAGTAATGTCAGGATTATGACTTAATGCCAATACGCCATCAATCACTTCACCAAGTTGGTGTGGTGGAATATTTGTTGCCATACCAACCGCAATACCTGTCGTACCATTTACTAATAAATTAGGGAAACGCGCTGGTAATACAATTGGCTCTCTTTCAGAACCATCATAGTTATCTTGGTAATCAATTGTATTTTTTGAAATATCGCGTATTAACTCCATAGAAATCTTAGACATTCTCGCTTCTGTATAACGCATTGCTGCCGCCGAATCTCCGTCAACAGAACCAAAGTTACCATGCCCATCAACAAGCATATAACGTTGACTGAAATCTTGCGCCATACGTACCATCGTTTCATAAACGGCTGAATCACCGTGAGGGTGATACTTACCGATTACTTCACCGACAATACGTGCTGATTTCTTATACGCTTTATCAGCTGTAATCCCTAAATCATTCATCGCATATAAGACCCTACGATGCACAGGCTTTAATCCATCACGAACATCTGGTAATGCACGAGACACGATAACACTCATTGCGTAATCTAAAAATGAGGTACGCATTTCATGACTAATATTAATTTCTCGAATTCGTGCTTGTTGTTGATTGTCTGACATTAACGAGCACCTCCTCTTACATTTCCGTTACACATACATTGATTTATATGTAGAAGACAGGAATACTTAGATTCCTGTCATTACTCATTTAAATATCAAGGTTTTTCACGTATTTTGCATTTTCTTGGATAAAGTTACGACGTGGCTCTACTTTATCTCCCATTAAGATTTCAAATGTTTCATCTGCTTCGATTGCATCTTGAAGAGAAACTTGAAGTAAAGAACGTACTTCTGGGTCCATTGTTGTCTCCCACAGCTGAGTTGGATTCATTTCCCCAAGACCTTTATAACGCTGAATTCCAGGCTTAGGTTGAGCTGGTAATTCAGCTAATATTGTTTCAAGTTCTTTATTATTGTAAGCATATTGAATTTTTTTACCTTGTTGTACTTTAAACAATGGTGGTTGCGCAATATATATATAACCACATTCAATTATTTGACGCATATAACGATAGAAGAACGTTAATAATAGGGTACGAATATGTGCACCATCCACGTCGGCATCTGTCATAATAATAATTTTATGATAACGAGCCTTCTCGATATCGAAATCCCCACCAATATTTGTACCAATTGCTGTAATAATTGTACGCACTTCATCATTAGATAAAATTTTATCTAATCGTGCCTTTTCAACGTTAATAATTTTACCTTTAAGTGGTAAAATCGCTTGGAAATGACGGTCACGCCCTTGTTTCGCCGATCCACCAGCAGAGTCACCCTCTACGATATAAATTTCACTGATTGCTGGATCCTTCGAAGAACAATCTGCTAATTTACCTGGTAAACTAGAAACTTCTAACGCACTCTTTCTACGTGTCAATTCACGGGCTTTTTTAGCAGCTACACGCGCGCGCGCTGCCATCGTCCCTTTATCTATAATTTTACGTGCAACGTTTGGGTTTTCTAGTAAGAACTTTTCAAAGGCTTCTGAGAATACAGATTCTGTAATCGTTCTCGCTTCACTATTCCCCAATTTTGTCTTCGTTTGTCCTTCAAATTGTGGATTCGGATGTTTAATTGATACGATTGCTGTTAAACCTTCACGAACATCTTCGCCAGTTAAATTACTATCCGCATCTTTTAAAATATTATTTTTACGACCATAATCGTTGATTACACGTGTTAGGGCGGTTTTAAATCCTACCTCATGTGTACCACCTTCATACGTATGAATATTATTTGTAAATGAGTAAATATGATTTGTATATCCTTCGTTATATTGAAGCGCAACCTCAACCTGAATTCCATCTTTTGAACCTTCAACATATACAGGTTCTTCATGGATTGGTTGTTTTGAGCGATTTAAATGTTCTACATATGATTTAATTCCACCTTCATAATGGAATTCTTTCTTTTGTTTATTTTCGCGTTTATCTTCAATTACTAATTTAATATTACGATTTAAAAATGCTAATTCACGCATACGAGTTGCTAGTGTGTCAAAATCGTATACTGTTGTTTCTGTAAAAATTTCTGGATCTGGCTTAAATCGAGTTATTGTTCCTGTTTGGTCTGTGTCACCAATGACTTTCAAATCCGCAACCGGAATACCTCTTTCGTATTTTTGATAATGGATTTTACCTTCACGATGTACAAATACCTCTAGTTCTGTTGATAGAGCATTTACAACAGATGCCCCAACGCCATGCAAACCACCAGAAACTTTATAACCGCCGCCGCCAAATTTACCACCGGCATGAAGAACGGTCATAATAACTTCTACAGCGGGACGTCCCATTTTTTCTTGTATACCAACTGGAATACCGCGTCCATTATCCGTTACACGAATACTATTATCTTCTTCGATACTAACGTTAATTTCATCACAATACCCTGCAAGTGCTTCATCAATACTATTATCGACAATTTCCCACACAAGATGGTGAAGTCCTTTTCCGCTTGTAGATCCAATATACATCCCAGGGCGTTTTCGAACCGCCTCTAGTCCTTCAAGTACCTGTATCTGACTTTCATCATATGAATTTTCTTGCATCTGCTTTTGTTCCATTGACACAAAGATCACCTACTTTTCCATTTAAACAGGGGATTATGCCCTATCTATTTCACAATCTACCGTGCCGTTCGTTACATGAATTGTTTTCGCTTCTTTTAATGTTTCGTGTTCAATTCCGTCGACACTCGTCGTTGTCACAAATGTTTGCACTTTTCCTTGAATTGTATTTAACAGGTGTGATTGACGATAATCATCTAATTCTGATAATACATCATCCAATAAAAGAATCGGATATTCCTTAACTTCCGAGTAAATCAATTCAATTTCAGCTAATTTTAGGGACAGTGCGGTCGTTCGTTGTTGTCCTTGCGAACCAAAGACTTGAACATTTTTACTATTAACGAAGAATTGTAAATCATCACGATGAGGACCAATTAAAGTCGTACCACGGAAAATTTCACGTTGTTTCACAGATTGAAAACTTTCATAGTATACTTCTTTTATTTTCGACAAATCCATTGATTCTGATACATCTACACTTGGTTTATAGATAATTTCTAATTCTTCTAATCCACGGCTTATGCCGCGATGGATTGGAGCTGCCCATTCTTGTAGTAAATGCAAAAATTCAAACCGCTTTTGCAATATTTTTGTACCATGCTCAATAAGTTGAAGTGTAAATACATCCAACATCATTTCCTCATTCTTACTATTCCCTTGCATCTTTTTCAGCAAGTGATTTCGTTGCGTGAGCACCTTTTGATATTGACTCAACTCATACAAATAGACAGGAGCTATTTGTCCTAATTCCATATCTAAAAAGCGTCTTCTTACTTGAGGGCTTCCTTTTACAAGATTTAAATCTTCTGGGGCAAACATGACAACGTTCATCATGCCAATATATTGACTTAACTTTTGCTGTTCAAGTTGATTTAATTTCGCCTTTTTACCTTTTTTCGAAATATTTAATTCCAAAGACAAAGAACTGTTTCTCTTTTGTAATTTCCCTTTAATTTGACCGAAATCTTCATCCCAACGGATAAGCTCACGATCATTAGCGGTTCTATGAGATTTCGCCATCGCTAAAACATAAATAGCTTCCATCAAATTCGTTTTCCCCTGTGCATTTTCGCCGATAATCACATTTACCTTATCTTCAAAGGAAAGCTCCAAATTTTCATAATTGCGATAGTTTTTTAATTGTATTTCCGAAATAAACAAGGGGCTCCCCCTTTATGCCTGAACTTGGAAACTTCCGCTTCCTGGAATTTCAATAATATCGTTCGCATATAATTTGCGACCTCTTCTATTTTCAAGTTCTTGATTCACGTACACTTCATATTCTTGTAAAAACCATTTTACAGCGCCACCTGTATCAATTACATCGGCTAACTTTAAAAATTGTCCTAGTGTAATATACTCTGTTGAAATTTTAATACGTTTCATAAAATCGCTCACTTTCTGAAAGTGTTCATTCTTTCATTGTACTAAATAAACTAACATTAGGAAAGTAATACCCAAAAATCAAACAAGGGCTACTAGCATCTTTAAACTAGCAACCCTTATTTCTCACCTAGTAAGTACGAACTGGTAAAATCAATTGAATAATGGACTCATCATTTACTGTACGAATTAAGAATGGTCTCATTGCCCCAGTAAAGCTAATCTTAATTTCTGTACTATCTAAGGCTTTTAGTGCATCCATCATATATTTTGCGCTAAAAGATATTTTTAACTCTTCCCCATCTACTTTTTCACATTGAACTTCTTCTACTACTTTTCCGATTTCTGGTGAATTCGAAGAAATTTCTAGCATTTCTTGTTCTAAAGTTGATAATTTTACAACATTATTACGGCCGTCTCTTGCTAATAGAGAGGCACGATCAATTGCTTGTAAGAATTCTTTTGTATTTACAAAAATATCTGTTTTGCTCTCTGCTGGAATTAAACGCGTTGTATCAGGATAATTCCCTTCTAACAATCTTGAGAAGAATAATAAATGTTTTGTACGGAATAATACTTGATACTCCGTAATAACGATATCTACCATTTCTTCAGATTCATCTAGAATTTTACTTAATTCATTTAAGCTTTTACCCGGAATAACAACATTTGCTTGAAACTCATCTGCAATATTATGCCCTTCAACTTTTGCTTTTCGAAGTGCCAGCCTATGACTATCTGTTGCAATACAAGTTAATTCACTGTTATATATCTTCCAGTTTACACCTGTCAAGATCGGTCTTGTTTCAGAAGTTGAAACTGCAAAAACAGTTTGCCTGATCATATGTTTAAGTAAATCTGTTGGAATCTTAAAAACATGATGTTCTTCAATTTGTGGTAATAATGGATATTCTGCAGAATCTAAACCATTTAAATTAAACTCCGATTTTCCAGATTTTATTTTTGTCATAAAATGATTTTCTACAGAAATTTCGACAGTGTCTTTCGGTAATTTTTTTACAATCTCACTGAAATATTTTGCTTGTAAAACAATACTTCCTGATTGTGCTACTTCTACAATTTCTTTTCCATCTTCTTCAACAGGGATAAAAGATTCGATAGAAATATCAGCATCGCTTCCTGTTAGTGTAACTCCCTCTTCAGTAGCGACAACTTTAATTCCCGTTAGGATCGGAATTGTTGTACGAGAAGAAACTGCCTTCATTACATCTTGTACACTTCTTACAAGATAGTCTTTTTGTATTGTAAAACGCATAACGAAAAACCTCCGGTAAGTATAAGATTTTATTTAATTAATAAAGATAAAAAATAGTAGTAATAGTAGTAGGGCTTGTGGATATGTGGATAACCCCGTTGAGAGATGTAAAAACAGTCTATCTACATGTGGATAGACTGTGCGTAAAGCAAAGGGAGTTATTCACATTATTCAGCTACTACTTTAAAATATCGTTAATTTCTTCAACTTGCTTTTGTAATTGTGTATCCGTTTTTAGTAGCTTAGAAATTTTTTCATGGGCATGGATAACTGTTGTATGATCACGTCCACCGAATTCTTCACCTATTTTAGGTAAAGAGGAGTCTGTAAGTTCGCGTGATAAATACATTGCAATTTGGCGAGGGAATGCAACCGATTTTGTACGCTTTTTCGCTTTAAAATCTTCTAATTTTACTTGATAAACGCCCCCGACGGCCTTTTGAATATCATAAATAGAAATAATTTTTGGCTTAGAATTTGGAATAATATCTTTAAGTGCTTCAGCTGCTAAATCAGCATTAATATCTTTGTTAATTAAAGATGAATAGGCTACAACACGGATTAGTGCACCTTCTAGTTCACGAATATTTGAATCAATTTGATTTGCGATATAAAGCATAACCTCATTTGGTATATCCAGCCCTTCAGCTTTTGCTTTTTTACGTAAAATTGCAATTCGCGTTTCTAAATCTGGTGGCGTAATATCCGTAATGAGTCCCCATTCAAAACGAGAACGAAGACGATCTTCTAAAGTTGGAATTTCTTTTGGCGGCCGATCACTTGAAATTACAATTTGTTTACTTTCTTCGTGTAATGCATTAAATGTATGGAAAAACTCTTCTTGAGTTTGTTCTTTTCCAGCTAGAAATTGAATATCATCTATTAATAAAACATCTACATTGCGGTATTTATTACGAAAATCGACCGCTTTATTATCACGAATAGAGTTAATGAATTCATTTGTAAATTTTTCTGATGATAAATATACAACTTTTGCGTTCGGGTTATGTTCAATTACGTAATGACCAATCGCATGCATTAAATGGGTCTTTCCAAGCCCAACACCTCCGTAAATAAAGAGAGGATTATACGCTTTAGCCGGTGCTTCGGCTACAGCTAACGAAGCAGCGTGAGCAAAACGGTTACCAGAGCCAATAACAAATGTATCAAACGTATATTTTGGATTTAGCATACTCTGTGGTAAATGATTAGAATCATCTTGTGATGCATTTGGTTTAGAAGGAGGAAGATCGATTTCCTCTTCAGCTTGACTTTGGGGAATGATAAAGCGAATAGCTAATTTTGCCCCTGTTAAATCATAAAGTGTTTCCGAAATTAGCTCTGAATAATGAGATTCTAACCAATCACGAGCAAATTCATTTGGAGCCGTAATTGTTAATACGTCCTTCTTTAAATTATGTGCGGTTGTTGATTTTAACCATGTTTCATAACTAGGTTTACTGACCTTTTTTTCTAGTTCCTTTAAGGCACTGTTCCATAAATCAGAAATGTTTTCCAAAGGTGTCCCTCCTTTACTAAGATGGTAAAAGAATAAGGTTGCGCAATAAATGTACAACCTAATAAATATAAAATGTATATTTATACGAAACGTATTTTAAAACCTAAAAACGTCGTTTGTATATGAGATAGGGTTTTCGACAAAAAAAGCGAATGTGGATAATCATTTACCCACATGTGATTAAAACTGTCCACATGTTATGCACAATTTGTGGATAAGATAAAGATGTGGAAAACTTATTCAAAGTGAAAACACAACTATAATATCAAAAAAAAGTGGCTATAGCAATGAAATTAAGAAAGTTATCCACAAAATCAATACCTTGTGGAATAAACTTGTCCACAACACGATATACTGTGTAAAAGTTCAAAAATAGTTTGTGGATATAAAAAACAAGAAAAAACATTTATCCACAAGAAAATATAGAGGCTGTGAAAAAGTATGTGAATAGGTTCAAAATGAATATTTGATGAAAATTTCGAGAACCATTGACATTTTCCTAGTTGATTTACTATAATTTATTAGACTGTCTTTAACAGATATTCCTCAGGGAGGTGTCATATAATGAAAAGAACTTACCAACCAAATAAACGTAAGCGCAGCAAAGTACATGGTTTCCGCAGCCGTATGAGCACAGCGAACGGACGTAAAGTGCTAGCAGCTCGTCGTCGTAAAGGAAGAAAAGTATTATCTGCGTAGACCACTGATCGTTCAGTGGTCTTTTTTTCTAATAATAATGAGTTTCCGCTGATGAAATACAGGAGTGTCAATTGATATGAAGAAAAAAAATCGTATAAAAAAGAATGATGAATTCCAGACGGTTTTTCAAAAAGGAAAATCGAATGCTAATCGTCAGTTTGTTGTATATCAGCTAGATAAAGAAGAACAACAAAACTTTCGCATTGGCCTTTCTGTGAGCAAGAAAATAGGAAATGCAGTAGTTCGTAATCGAATTAAGCGTATGATCCGCCAATCGATTATAGAATTAAAAGATGAGATAGATTCTGGAAAAGATTTTGTTATAATAGCAAGGAAGCCTTGTGCAGAGATGACATATGAAGAGTTAAAGAAAAGCTTAATTCATGTCTTTAAACGCTCTGGTATGAAAAGAATAAAAAAGTAGCGTAAGGAAATGAATTACACTATATACATACCGAAACAAGGAGGATCAGGCTTTGAAAAAGAAACTAGGTTTACTAGCCATGGTTATTGCGTTAATGGCAATTGCTACTGGCTGTAGTGAAACGAATCAACCGATTACGCCGAAAAGCACTGGGATTTGGAATGAATATTTCGTATATCCGCTTTCACAGTTAATCACGTATTTTGCCAACTTATTTGGTAATAATTACGGTTTAGCAATCGTTGTTACGACTCTTATCATTCGTTTTGCATTATTACCATTAATGATCAAACAAACGAAGAGTACGAAGGCAATGCAGGCATTACAACCAGAAATGGTGAAATTAAAAGAGAAATATAGCTCGAAAGATCAAGCAACACAGCAAAAATTACAACAAGAAATGATGCAGTTATATCAAAAAAATGGTGTAAATCCATTAGCAGGATGTTTACCAATATTTGTTCAGATGCCTATTTTATTCGCATTTTATCATGCGATTATGAGAACATCAGAAATTAGTAAGCATACATTTTTATGGTTTGATTTAGGACAGGCAGATCCGTACTATATCTTACCGGTTGTTGCGGCAATTACGACATTTATTCAGCAAAAACTTGCAATGGCAGGAACAGCTGGACAAAATCCACAAATGGCAATGATGATTTGGCTTATGCCAATCATGATTTTAGTCTTTGCAATTAACTTCCCGGCAGCATTATCACTGTACTGGGTAGTTGGTAACATCTTTGGTATCGCTCAAATGTACTTGATCAAAGGGCCGGACATTAAGGCTAGTAAGGCAGGAGGATCAAGCAAGTGAGTATAGTTACTGCTAAAGGACAAACAGTCGAGCTGGCAGTACAGGATGCTTTAAGGCAATTAAATGTTTCACAAGACCGAGTAGATATAAATATTATCGATGAGGGTAAAAGAGGATTCTTAGGTTTATTTTGGAATCGTCCTGCAGTGGTAGAAGTTGTATTGAAGAAAGATCCAATTCAAGAATGCGAAGAGTATTTAAAAAGTGTTATTCGCGATATGGGTGTGGAAGTTGAGATTAGTAAAATTGTAAAAGGACGCGAAGTTGAATTTACAATTTCTGGTGATAATGTAGGTATTTTAATTGGAAAAAGAGGCAATACATTGAACTCTTTACAGTATTTGACAAAACTTGTCGCGAATCGCAATACAAAGCAGTATATTGGTATTACATTGGATGCTGAAAATTATCGTGGCAAAAGAAAAAGTACGTTAGAATCGCTTGCTTACCGATTAGCTAAACAAGTGTCTAATACGAAAAAAAGGGTTGTTTTAGAGCCAATGCCATCTTTTGAACGAAAAATTATTCATCAAGCATTATCTAATCATCAAGATATCAATACAACTTCTGAAGGAAACGAACCATATCGGCATGTTGTAATATCTTCCAAATGACCGGTTACTCAAATGAGTGCCGGTTTTTTTTGAGGGAAAAACAGATGTGGATAACTAAAAAACACTAAACTTATCCACTGTGAATAAGTTTAGTGTTTTTTACATGAGGACATAATAAAATGAGTTATTATTCTTTTGTAGATAGGTTCGTTATGGTATTCTAATAATTTAGTGAAGAAAATAATCATGTTGAAATAGAGATAAATAAGCAAGTGAGGTGAAGGACATGGAATTTGATACAATTGCCGCGATTTCCACAGCACTTGGAGAGGGTGCAATTGCCATTGTTCGAGTAAGTGGGGATGATGCGGTTGAGAAAGTGAATCGGATTTTTAAAGGGAAGGATTTAACAGAGGTTCCTTCTCATACGATTCATTATGGTCATATTGTTGATTTAGATACAAATCAGGTTATTGAAGAAGTTATGGTGTCAATTATGCGTGCACCAAGGACTTTTACACGTGAAAATATAGTAGAAATTAACTGTCACGGTGGACTTGTTTCGGTAAATAAAGTATTGCAACTTATTTTAGCACAAGGAGTACGATTAGCAGAGCCGGGTGAATTTACAAAACGCGCTTTTTTAAATGGACGTATCGATTTATCACAAGCAGAAGCTGTTATGGATTTAATTCGTGCAAAAACAGATCGTGCGATGAATGTAGCAATTAACCAAATGGAAGGGCGGTTATCTAAATTAATTGGTCGCCTGCGTCAAGAAATATTAGAAACTTTAGCTCATGTTGAAGTAAATATAGATTACCCAGAATACGACGATGTAGAAGAAATGACACATAATATTTTAATTGAGAAATCGACACATGTTCGTTCTGAAATTGCAAAAATATTAGAAACATCGAAGCAAGGGAAAATTTTACGTGAAGGTATTGCTACTGCGATTATTGGTAGGCCTAACGTTGGGAAGTCATCACTATTAAATAGTCTCGTTCAGGAGAAGAAAGCAATTGTAACTGATATTGCAGGAACAACTCGTGATGTTATTGAAGAGTACGTTAATGTGCGTGGTGTACCACTTAAACTTATAGATACAGCCGGGATTCGTGAAACAGAAGATGTTGTTGAACGAATTGGTGTAGAGCGTTCAAAAGAAATGATGAGCCAAGCTGATTTAGTACTAGTTGTAGTCAATTATAGCGAAGCTTTAACAAATGAAGATGAAGATCTATTCCGTGCTGTGCAAGGAAAAGATTTCATCGTTATTGTAAATAAGACAGATTTACCACAAGCAATTGATATGGAACGTGTTACAGAGCTAGCTCTAGGAAATCGTATTATTACAACGTCTTTAATTGAGGAGCAAGGAATAGATGAGCTTGAAAAGGCAATAGCTGACCTGTTCTTTGAAGGAACAATTGATTCTGCAGATATGACATATGTTTCTAACGCAAGACATATTGGATTATTAACACAAGCAGAAAAGACAATTGGAGATGCAATCGAGGCGATAGAAAATGGTGTTCCAATTGACATGGTACAAATTGATTTAACAAGAACGTGGGAAATACTTGGTGAAATTACTGGTGATACCGTCCATGAAAGCTTAATTGACCAGTTGTTCTCTCAATTTTGTTTAGGAAAATAATATAAAGATGTTTTAGAAAGATAGCGATTATTAGGAGGAATAAGTAATGGGATACAATGCCGGTTCATACGATGTCATAGTAATCGGTGCAGGTCATGCAGGATGTGAAGCTGGTCTTGCGGCAGCACGAATGGGCTCCAAAACATTAATGTTAACAATTAACTTAGATATGGTAGCTTTTATGCCATGTAACCCTTCTGTTGGTGGACCAGCAAAAGGGATTGTTGTTCGTGAAATTGATGCATTAGGCGGAGAAATGGGACGCAACATCGATAAAACGCATATTCAAATGCGTATGTTAAATACAGGTAAAGGACCAGCTGTACGTGCACTTCGAGCACAAGCAGATAAATTCTCTTACCAGCACGAATTAAAGAAAACAATCGAAGAAACACCAAACTTAACGTTGTTCCAAGGAATGGTAGAGCGTTTAATCGTTGAAGATGGTGTATGTAAAGGTGTAATTACGCAAGCTGGTGCTGAATATACAGCAAAAACTGTTGTAATTACAACTGGAACATTTTTACGCGGTGAGATTATTATGGGGGATTTAAAATATTCCAGTGGTCCAAATAATCAGCAACCATCAATTACATTATCTGAACATTTAGAGGAACTTGGATTTGATCTAGTTAGATTTAAAACAGGTACACCTCCGCGTGTAAATAGTAATACAATTGACTACAGCAAAACAGAAATTCAACCAGGTGATGATAAACCACGTGCATTTTCGTTTGAAACGACAAAATTTATTATGGATCAAATTCCATGTTGGTTGACATATACAAGTACAGAAACACATCGTTTAATAGATGAAAATTTACATCGTTCAGCTATGTATTCTGGTATGATTAAAGGAACGGGGCCTAGATATTGTCCTTCTATTGAAGACAAAGTAGTAAGATTTAATGATAAACCACGTCATCAAATTTTCTTAGAGCCAGAGGGACGCAACACACAAGAAGTATATGTACAAGGGTTATCCACAAGCTTACCAGAAGATGTACAGCGTGACATGCTTAGAACAATTCCGGGTCTAGAAAATGTTGAAATGATGCGTACAGGTTATGCAATTGAATACGATGCAATCGTACCAACACAACTATGGCCAACACTTGAAACGAAAAAAATTAAGAATTTATATACGGCAGGACAAATTAACGGAACTTCTGGTTATGAAGAAGCGGCAGGACAAGGACTTATGGCTGGGATTAATGCAGCATGTCGATCTTTAGGTAAAAAAGAAGTTATTTTAGGTCGTGGGGATGCGTATATTGGTGTCTTAATTGATGATCTTGTAACGAAAGGTACAAATGAACCATATCGTTTATTAACATCTCGTGCAGAATATCGTCTATTATTACGTCACGACAATGCAGACCTTCGCTTAACTGAAGTTGGTCGTGAAATTGGCTTAATTAAAGAAGATCGTTATGAGCGATTTACAAATAAAAAGTTACAAATTGAACAGGAAAAGGAACGTTTAGCGAGCATTATTATTAAACCACGTCCTGAAGTTCAAGAATTAATTCGCAGTATTGGCGGAAGTGAATTGAAAGATGGGATACGTGCAAGTGATTTATTACGTCGTCCAGAAATGACGTATGAGCATATTCATCTTTTAGTACCAAGTGAATTAGAATTAAGTGATGAAATTACAGAACAAGTTGAAATTCAGATTAAGTACGAAGGATATATTGAAAAGTCTTTACAGCAAGTAGAGCGTATGAAGAAAATGGAAAATAAAAAAATCCCTGTGGATATTGATTATGATGCGATTTCTAGTCTTGCCTCAGAAGCTAGACAGAAATTGAAAGATGTTCGTCCACTTTCAATGGGGCAGGCTTCACGTATTTCTGGCGTAAATCCAGCTGATGTTTCCATTTTGCTTGTGTATATTGAACAAGGAAAAATTGCGCGAGTATCGAACCAATAAATAGTAAGGAGATATTGCTAGATGAACATAGAACAATTTCAATCTATGCTAGAAGAGAAGGGGATCACCCTCTCTTCTAGACAGTTAGAGCAGTTCAAAATCTACTTTGAAACATTAGTAGAGTGGAATGAAAAAATGAATTTAACGGCTATTACAGAGAAAGAAGAAGTATATTTAAAACACTTCTTTGATTCCATTACAGCTGCTTTTTATTATGATTTTTCAAAACCATTCTCAATTTGCGATGTTGGCGCAGGGGCTGGATTCCCAAGTATTCCTTTAAAAATCTGTTTCCCGCACTTAAAAGTAACAATTGTAGATTCATTACAAAAACGTATTAATTTCTTAAATCACTTAGCGCAAAAATTAGAATTAAGTGATGTTGCATTTTGTCATGATCGTGCTGAAACATTTGGTAAAAAAGAAGGTGTACGTGAGTCGTACGATATTGTAATGGCACGTGCAGTTGCGCGTCTTTCTGTATTAAGTGAGCTATGTTTACCACTTGTAAAAGTTGGAGGAACATTTATTGCAATGAAAGGTGCAGCGGCGAACGAAGAAATTGAAAATGGTAAGTATGCTTTAGAGGTGCTTGGCGGGGAGTTAAAAGAAATGTCTACGTTCCAATTGCCATTCGAAGAAAGTGAACGTAATATTTTATTAATCGAGAAAAAGCGCAAGACACCAAAGAAATATCCACGCAAACCGGGAACACCCAATAAATTACCTATTGAAAAATAAATCTTATTAGACGTAAGATTGAATTATATAAATGAAAACGTAAATGTTTCATAGGAAACATTTTATGGAGAACAGTCAATAGGCCTAAAAGGTGGTGGAATATGTATGAAAAATACGTTTTCTCGTTTATTTGGCTTTGGAGATAAAGAGAGCGAATTCGAATTACAAGACGAAAGCCATGAAGAAATAGATAAAAAGGTATATGAGGAAATACAAGAAATTCCGATAGTGAATATTACCCCTAACCGTTATCAACCACGAACAGTTTTTGATGATGCACGTATTGAGGAGCTAGCGTTAACGATTCGTACACACGGGCTTATTCAGCCAATTGTTGTGAGACAATATGAGGATGATAAGTACGAGATTATTGCTGGGGAAAGACGTTTCCGCGCGGCAACAAAATTAGGTTGGGAAAAGGTTCCTGCAATTATAAAGAATTTAAATGATACAGAAACCGCTTCTGTAGCTTTAATTGAAAATTTGCAACGTGAGGAATTAACAGCAATCGAGGAAGCTGTGGCATATCAAAAGCTAATTGAGTTACATAATTTGACACAAGAAGCATTGGCGCAAAGACTTGGAAAAGGACAATCTACAATCGCAAATAAGTTGCGATTGTTAAAGTTGCCTGAAGAAATAAAAAGTGCATTATTAGAAAAAAATATTACAGAACGTCACGCTCGCGCTCTCATTCCTTTAAAAAATGAAGAATTACAACTGAAAGTTTTACAGGAAATTGTGGAGAAACAACTGAATGTAAAGCAAACAGAAGAACGAATTGCAAAATTGCTAGAGGAAGCAAAACCGAAGCGTAAGGCAAAACAAAAAGCAGTAAGTCGAGATACGAGAATCGCCATGAATACAATTAGGCAGTCATTACAAATGGTTGCTGACAGTGGTTTAAATGTTAATTCTGAGGAAGAAGAATTTGATGAGTACTATCAAATTACAATTAAAATTCCGAAGAAAAAATAATAATGGCTTGTTAGAGACCTTATCCTATCGGAAGGGTCTCTTTTACTATATTTTCTTGTTAAATGAAGAAGGAGTTTAGAAATAAATTTTGAAGTTTAATAAGGACGTAAAAGAAAAACTTTTATTTCATGTTACAATAAACGTAATTGTTACTAGAATAAGATAGAAAGGTTGAAAGTAGGTGACATCATGGGAAAAATCATTGCTATTGCTAATCAAAAAGGTGGTGTTGGCAAAACAACAACATCTGTTAATTTAGGGGCTGGATTGGCACAAGTAGGTAAAAAAGTCCTTCTCGTAGATATTGATGCTCAAGGAAATGCAACGACTGGTGTGGGAATTGAAAAATCTGAATTAGATCAATGTATTTACAACGTTCTTGTGGAAGATGCAGATGTTCAAGGAGTTATACGGAAAACCGCAACTGAAAACTTAGATGTTCTACCCGCTACAATTCAATTAGCAGGTGCTGAAATTGAATTGGTACCGACTATTTCCCGGGAAGTACGTTTGCAAAGGGCATTACAACCAGTTCGTGATGAATATGATTATATTATTATCGACTGTCCCCCTTCCTTAGGGTTATTAACGATTAATGCATTAACAGCAGCAGATTCTGTTATTATTCCTGTTCAGTGCGAATATTACGCACTAGAAGGATTAAGTCAGCTATTAAATACAGTTCGACTTGTGCAAAAGCACTTAAATAAAAATTTAGCAATTCAAGGTGTATTGTTAACGATGTTGGATGCCCGTACAAATTTAGGTATTCAAGTCATAGATGAAGTGAAAAAATACTTTAGGGATAAAGTATACCGTTCGATTATTCCTCGTAATGTTCGTTTAAGTGAAGCGCCAAGTCATGGAAAACCGATTATGCAGTATGACGCTAAATCAAGAGGGGCAGAAGTATATATAGATTTAGCAGAGGAAGTGATTGCAGGTGGCTAAGGGATTAGGAAGAGGAATTAATGTGTTTTTTCCTGATTTGGATGTAAAAGAAGAAGAAACAATTCAGGAGATTATAGTAACTGAGTTAAGGCCGAACCCATATCAACCACGTAAACACTTTAATAAAGAGGCGATTCAGGAGTTAGCGACTTCTATTAAAGAACACGGCATATTACAACCGTTAATTGCTAGAAAGAGTATTAAGGGATATGAAATTGTTGCAGGTGAAAGAAGATATCGTGCGGCTAAAGAGGCTGGACTTGAAAAGGTACCCGCTGTTGTAAGGCAATTAAATGAGCAACAAATGATGGAATTCGCATTGCTTGAAAACTTGCAACGCGAAGATTTAAATCCTATGGAAGAGGCAATGGCATATCAGATGTTAATGAATGAGCTAAATGTAACACAAGAACAATTAGCGAAACGTCTTGGTAAAAGCAGACCTTATATTGCAAATTATACTCGGTTATTAAGCCTCCCTTCATTCGTACAAGATATGATTGCGAATGGTCAACTTTCAATGGCTCATGGGAGAACTTTACTTACGATAAAAGATGAAGAACAGTTGAAATCTTTATTGAAACGCATTGAAAAAGAAGGATTAAATGTTCGTCAATTAGAGAAAATTGTCCAAGAGATTAATCAACGCGTTTCACGTGAAACAAAAGAAGTGAAAAAAGAGCGAAATATATTTTTCGTAGAACGCGAAACGTTCTTAAGAGAAAAGTTTGGCACAGATGTAAAAATTAAAGAAACAAAAAAAGAAAAAGGTAAAATCGAAATTGAATTTTTTAATAAAGAAGATTTAAATCGCATTTTAGAATTATTATCACAGAAAAATTAAAAAGCAAACCATCTTATTATTTATAGATGGTTTGCTTTTTTTAATGCAGATAATTTTTGGTCCGTTTCTTTTATACTTTGTGCGATTACATCAGCCATTTTCATGACTAAACTTAATCTCGTATTTTGAAGAACGAAAAACTCCATAAAACCGTTTAGGTTGACGATACCGTGTATATGCAAATCACCAACTGCAGGTAATTTCTTATTCATCGCAGCTCCGGGTTTACTAGGGCCCTTTCCGGTAGTGATGGAACCAATGCTTTGTGATTTGCCTAAACATGCATCAACGGCGATAATAAAAGCAGTTGGATTTTCTTTCTGTATATTCTGAATTTTTTCTTCTAAATTTAGCGCATGTATGGGTTCATCTAGTGTACCGAACACTTGGAAGTTTTTAATTTCTACTTGCTCCAGTTTAGTGCCAACTAATGGACCGAGTGCATCACCAGTGGAACGATCTGTTCCGATACAAACAAGAATCAGTGGTATAGTAGTTCTAATAGGGATATGAGAAAGTAGGAAATTACTGATTGTCTCGGAGGCCTCTAAGTCTTGATGCATAACATTTTGAGTTTCTTTTTCAAAAAAAGGTAAGCGAAAACTCCTAATATTCATGAAGCACCCATCCTTTTAATAAATTTTCACAATATGTTATATGGTAAGTGAAATGGAAAATTATAAGTGCATGCTTTTGCAAACTGTAAATGAAAACGGAAATAATAGTACTAGTATATATATATTCGCTCCATTTTATACCTGGATGGAAGTTAACAAATGGAATTAAAGTCATAAATTTTTTTCAGAAATCAGAGAGACTTCTGATACAATAAGAAAGATAACTAAAAAAGAAATTTTGGCTGGAGAGGTAGAGGTACATGGATTTAGCGTTGAAATGGTTTGAGTCCATTGATTGGACAAATATAGGTGTGAAATCACTAAAAATAGTCGTTATTTTAATACTTGGTGCAATCGTTGTGCGAGTTGCAAGGGCGGTTGTACGAAATGCGTTTCGAATGGGAAGTCGCTCACCGATTCAAATTTCAGAGCGTCGTACAGTTACAGTAGCGAAATTGCTTGAAAATATTGTGGCATATGTTGTTATGTTTATCATGTTAATAGCAATTTTAGGTGTATTTGAAATTAATGCATCAGGCTTATTAGCAGGTGCTGGGGTAGTTGGTTTAGCAGTCGGATTTGGTGCTCAAAGTTTAGTGAAAGATGTCATTACAGGACTATTTATCTTGCTAGAAGATCAATTTTCAGTTGGTGACTACGTAAGAATTGGCCAGTTTGAGGGAGTCGTTTTAGAAATTGGACTTCGTACAACAAAATTAAAGAGTTGGACAGGTGAAATTCACACTTTACCAAACGGAAGTATTATTCAAGTTACTAACTTTTCAGTGAGTAACAGTGTTGCATTTGTTGATGTATCTATTTCGTATGAGGCTGATATAGCAAAAGCAGAGCAAGTCATTGAAGATTTATTAGTCGAACTTCCTGAAAAGTATGAGAAAATGGTAGCAACTCCTCAGCTATTAGGTGTTCAAACGTTAGCTGCATCAGAAGTTATATTACGTGTTATTGCTGAAGTGGAGCCGATGCAACATGCAGTTATTGCTAGAGCCCTTCGTAAAGAAATTAAAAACCGTCTAGATTTACATGGAATTGAAATTCCATACCCGCGTATGGTTTTATATAATCGTGAAGAGTTGGTTAGTGGAAAAGCAATTTAGTCTGGAGAGGAGTTTGGAGAATGGAGCAAAAGCAATATAACTTGTACGATGTTGTGGAAATGAAGAAAGCCCACCCATGTGGTGAGAATCGATGGAAGATTATTCGTATGGGAATGGATATCCGCATTAAGTGCGAGGGATGTGACCATTCCGTAATGATTCCTCGAAGAGAGTTTGATCGTAAGGTGAAAAAAATACTTGTGAAGCATGAAGAATAGAGAGAAAGTAGCAGTTGCAGTAGGTAACTGTTACTTTTTTTCGTTTGAAGGAAACTTGTCATTTTTTTCGTTACTATCTATAATGATGAAAGATTGAGACATAGGAGTGAAAAATATGGGATTAACGGCTGGGATTGTTGGATTACCTAACGTAGGGAAGTCCACTTTATTTAATGCAATTACACAAGCAGGAGCAGAATCTGCGAACTATCCATTCTGTACAATTGATCCAAACGTAGGGATCGTAGAAGTACCAGATGAGCGTTTAAATAAATTAACGGAATTAGTAGAACCGAAAAAAACTGTTCCGACTGTATTTGAATTTACTGATATTGCAGGTATCGTAAAGGGTGCAAGTAAGGGTGAAGGATTAGGAAATAAATTCTTATCTCACATTCGCCAAGTAGATGCAATTTGCCAAGTTGTTCGTTGTTTTGAAGACGAAAACATCACACACGTTTCAGGAAAAGTAGATCCAATTGACGATATTGAGACAATCAATTTAGAGCTAATCTTAGCAGATTTAGAGTCAGTTGATAAACGCATCGAGCGTGTTGCGAAATTAGCAAGACAAAAAGACAAAGAAGCAGTATATGAGCATGAAATTTTAGTTCGTTTAAAAGAAGCTTTTGAAGAGGGAAAACCAGCTCGTACTGTTGAATTTACAGAAGAGCAAATGAAGATTGTTAAAGGCCTTCATTTACTTACAACGAAAGAAATGTTATACGTAGCGAATGTAAGTGAAGACGATATTATCGATCCTTCGGAAAATAAATACGTACAAATGGTAAAAGAATTTGCAGCAAATGAAAATTCTCAAGTAATCGTTGTATGTGCAAAAATCGAATCAGAAATTGCTGAATTAGACGAAGAAGAGAAAAAAGTATTCCTTGAAGAATTAGGAATTGAAGAGTCTGGTTTAGATCAATTAATTCGTGCTGCATATGACCTATTAGGACTTGCTACGTACTTTACAGCTGGCGTTCAAGAAGTACGTGCTTGGACGTTTAAACAAGGTATGAAAGCACCACAATGTGCGGGTGTTATTCATACAGACTTTGAGCGTGGATTTATTCGTGCAGAAACTGTTTCTTACGATGACTTAATGACAAACGGCTCTATGACAGCTGCAAAAGAAGCTGGTAAAGTACGTCTAGAAGGAAAAGAGTATATTGTAAAAGACGGAGATGTTATGCACTTCCGCTTTAACGTTTAATTTAATATTTCCTAGGAAAAATAAAGATATGAACTTGGCAAATATATTATGTGTTTGCCAAGTTTTTTATGTATAGGTGAGTTGATTCATATAACTTACTATGATATAATCTAAACTCGTGAGTAATTACTATAAATTAATTGCTCCTTGCCCATTATGGGCCGTTTAGACCAAAAGGAGGTGAAAGTGTAATGAGAAAGTACGAAATTATGTACATCATTCGTCCTGGCGTTGAAGAAGAAGCTCAAAAAGCTTTAGTTGAACGTTTTGCAGGTGTTTTAACAAACAATGGTGCAGAAATCATTAACACGAAAGAGTGGGGTAAGCGTCGTTTAGCTTACGAAATCAACGACTTACGTGAAGGTTTCTACATGATCTTAAACGTGAACTCTAACGCAGAAGCGATTAACGAATTCGACCGTTTAGCTAAGATCAACGAAGATATCCTTCGTCATATCGTTGTTAAAGAAGAAGAAAAATAATTGATATATAAGGGAGAGTGGTTCGATTGATGAATCGTGTTATCCTCGTTGGTCGTTTAACTAAGGACCCTGACTTACGTTACACGCCCAATGGTGTTGCAGTAGCTACTTTTACGTTAGCTGTGAATCGCGCATTTGCGAATCAACAAGGTGAGCGTGAAGCTGACTTTATTAATTGCGTAATATGGCGTAAACAAGCAGAAAACGTAGCGAATTATTTGAAAAAAGGTAGCTTAGCAGGCGTAGACGGACGTCTTCAAACTCGTAATTACGATGGACAAGATGGTAAACGTGTATATGTAACAGAAGTTCTTGCGGAGAGCGTACAATTTTTAGAGCCGCGTAATGGCGGTGGGGAGCAACGTGGTTCATTCAATCAGCAACCATCAGGAGCTGGTTTCGGTAACCAAAGCTCTAACCCATTTGGTCAATCTAGTAATTCAGGTAACCAAGGTAACTCTGGATTTACGAAGAATGACGATCCATTTTCAAATGTAGGTCAACCGATCGACATTTCCGACGACGATTTACCGTTCTAATACAGTAAATTTGTTAGTTTTAACAAAGAATGGAGGGAATAGACATGGCAGGACGCAAAGGTGGACGTGCGAAACGTCGTAAGGTGTGTTTCTTCACAGCTAACGGCATCACTCGCATCGATTATAAAGATGTTGATTTATTAAAACGTTTCGTTTCTGAGCGTGGTAAAATTTTACCTCGTCGTGTAACAGGAACAAGCGCAAAATACCAACGCAAACTTACAGTTGCAATTAAACGTGCTCGTCAAATGGCACTTTTACCATATGTTGGTGAATAATAGCGTATGAAATGCACAGTAGAGTCGGACTCTACTGTGCATTTTGCTATGCTTTTCTTTTTGAAAGAGAGGTTAAACAATGAAACAAACAAAGTTTATTACTGAAGGTGCAGCACTATTAGCTATATATGCAATTTTGTTGCTTATATCTATGTATGTGCCAATTTTAGGTACAGTTGTAACGTTTGCATTGCCGTTACCGTTTATATTATTAACGCTAAGACATAGACTATCCAATGTACTCGTAATTTTTGTGGCGGCACTTTTAATTACAGTTATCGTGGGTCAGCCGCTTAGTCTTATAAAGACGGTCATGTTCGGATTAATAGGTGTTGTATTAGGATACATGTATAAAAAAGAGAAAAAACCAGTGGAGATATTGATAGCTGGAACACTTGCGTATTTAATTGGTATTTTGCTCATTTACGTTGCGAGCATAAAGTTTTTTAACATAGATTTAATGAAGCAAATGCAAAATATGTTTAGTGAAAGTATGGCGCAAAGTGAAAAGATAGTAAATGCTGCTGGTATGCCAGTTAGCAAGGAACAAAAAGAGTTATTTGCACAAATGAGCGATATATTACAAACGCTATTTCCGAGTATACTTGTTCTAGTTTCTGTATGTTTTTCTTGGATCACCTTGATACTATCAGGTAGTGTTTTAAGAAAATTAAAGTATGACGTTACACCTTGGCCTAAATTTAAGGATATACAATTGCCAAAGAGTATTATCTGGTATTACGTTATATGTATTTTGTTAGCAACTTTTATAAAAGTAGAACCAACATCATATTTACATATGGTATTTTCTAACCTAAATGTCATATTTGCTCTGCTACTCGTACTGCAAGGTCTGACATTTATCACCTTTTTAGCGCATAGAAAAGGTTTTACTAAAGGGGTTCCTATTATTAGTTTTATTGCCTGTATGTTTATTCCGATGCTGTTTCCTCTTGTGACAATCTTAGGTATAATTGATTTAGGGATTTCATTACGTTCTAAAATAGGGGAATAAAATAATATTCCTTATACTATTTTAATCTGTTTAACTAACTGGAAGGTGAGTTAGTTTTACTTTATAGGAGTTGTATACATGCCTGAATTTTATAAGAAACAGTGGTTTTTATATCCTGTTTATGTATTGGCATTTTTTGTGTTTGTGCTGATTTCGATCCTCTGTTATTTTCATTTAATTATAGGAATAGCTGCCTTTTTTATTTTTTGTATTGTGATTTTTCTTGTTGTACGATTTGAACTTACCTTTCAAAGGAATTTCGAAAAACATACAACAGATATGATTACAAGGGTAAAGAAAGTGAGTAATGAAGCATTTAACCAAATGCCGATTGGTATTTTGTTATACAATAAGGATTATGGGATTGATTGGGCGAATCCTTATTTATCTTCATGTCTGGGGCAACATGCATTAGCTGGATGGCATCTTTATGATGTATCAGAAACATTACTTCTTTTTATTAAGGGAGAAACTTCCGACGATATAGTCTCTTTAAATAATCGAAAGTTTCGTGTTTTTGTAAGGAAAGAAGAAAAGTTAATTTATTTCTTTGATGTAACGGAACAAACAGAGATTGAAAAGATGTATGAGGATCAGCGCACTGTTTTGGCTGTAATTTATTTAGATAATTATGATGAAGTTACACAAGGGTTAGATGATCAATTACGTACAAATATAACAAGTCTTGTGACGTCACGTCTAAATGAATGGGCCGTTAAGTATGGTGCATATTTAAAACGTGCATCTTCAGAAAGATTCTTCGTTGTACTAAATGAAAGTATTTTAGCGCAAATGGAGAAAGGAAAATTTAGCATTTTAGATCAGGTGCGTGAAGAAACATCCAAAAGGAACATACCACTTACATTAAGTGTCGGTGTTGGATCAGGGGATTTACCTTTATCAGAACTTGGAGCAATGGCTCAATCTGGTTTAGACCTTGCGCTTGGCCGTGGTGGAGATCAAGTAGCTATTAAACAAGCGACAGGTAAAGTTAAGTTTTACGGTGGTAAGACGAATCCGGTCGAAAAGCGTACTCGTGTACGTGCTAGAGTTATTTCGCATGCATTAAAGGATTTAGTATTAGAAAGTAGTAATGTCATTATAATGGGACATAGAGCTCCTGATATGGATGCGATTGGCGCCGCGATTGGTATTTTAAAGGTAGCTCAATTAAATGAACGTAAAGGATATATTGTGTTAGATGAAAATGATTCCGATAAGGGAATTAAACGTTTGATGGATAAAGTGAAACAAAATGAAGAATTATGGTCTCACTTTATTACACCAGGGCAAGCGATGGAATTTGCAAATGATGATTCATTACTTGTTGTCGTTGATACACACAAGCCTTCAATGGTGATGGAGGAGAAACTGTTACATCAAATTGAAAATGTAGTGGTTATTGACCATCATCGCCGAGGAGAAGACTTTATTGAAGATCCATTGCTTGTTTACATGGAACCGTACGCTTCTTCGACGGCAGAACTTGTTACAGAATTACTTGAATATCAACCAAAAAATTTAAAGATGACAATGTTAGAAGCAACAGCATTGTTAGCTGGTATTATTGTTGATACGAAAAGTTTTACATTCCGGACGGGGGCTCGTACGTTTGATGCTGCTTCTTATTTACGTTCACATGGTGCAGACACTGTACTTGTACAAGAATTGTTAAAAGAGGATATGAACCAGTATTTACGGGTTGCAAAAGCTATTAAAAATGCGTACATTTATAAAAATGGAATTGCGATTGCGAAAGTTGATAGTGATGATTACTACGATCAAGTGCTTATTGCGCAATCAGCGGACACGTTATTAACAATGACGGGTATTATTGCATCGTTTGTTATTGCGAAACGTGGAGAGAATTTCATTGGAATTAGCGGCAGGTCTTTAGGTGAAGTAAATGTGCAGCTAATTATGGAAAATTTAGGAGGTGGCGGGCATTTGACGAATGCAGCCACACAAATGAAAAATGTTACAGTAAATGAAGCTGAGGAGAAGCTTCGATTTGTTATTGATGACTATTTACAGGGAGGCACACAATCATGAAAGTAATTTTTCTAAAAGACGTAAAAGGTAAAGGAAAAAAGGGAGAAATAAAAAACGTACCAGATGGTTATGCAAATAACTTCTTACTAAAACAAGGGTTAGCTGCCGAAGCGACAAACAGCAGTATGAAAACTTTAGAAGCTCAAAAGCGTAAAGAAGAAAAAGATGCAGCAGCAGAGCTTGAGAATGCAAAAGAGCTGAAAGAAACTTTAGAGAAACTAACTGTGGAACTGAAGGCGAAATCTGGAGAAGGTGGCCGTTTATTTGGTTCTATCACAAGCAAACAAATCGTAGATGTAATGCAAAAATCACACAAAATCAAACTTGATAAACGTAAATTTGAAATGGACGATGCAATCCGCGCATTAGGTTATACAAATGTAACTGTGAAATTGCATCCGCAAGTAACGGCAACAGTAAAAGTTCATGTTAGTGAACAATAAAAATAAGTTAAGTGAGGAGGATTGCGTATGAGTGACGTACTTGCTGATCGTACCCCTCCGCATAATATAGAGGCTGAGCAGGCGGTTTTAGGGGCCATATTGATTGATCAAGATGCATTAACGTCAGCATCAGAGTTATTGGTACCTGATTCATTCTATCGAACGAAACATCAAAAGATTTTCGAAGTCATGCTCGGGCTATCTGATAAGGGAGAGCCAATCGACTTAGTAATGATGACATCGGCAATGGCTGATCAAGGGTTACTAGAAGAGGTTGGCGGGGTTTCTTACTTAGCAGAGTTAGCAGAAGTTGTTCCAACCGCTGCTAACGTAGAATATTATGCACGCATTATCGCTGAAAAGGCGCTTTTACGTCGTTTAATTCGAACGGCGACTCATATCGTATCTGATGGATATGAGAGAGAAGATGATGTGGACGGCCTTTTAAATGAGGCTGAGAAAAAAATATTAGAAGTATCTCATCAAACGAATGCGAAAGCATTCCAAAACATTAAGGATGTTCTTGTAGATGCTTATGATAAAATTGAACTTTTGCATAACCAAAAAGGTGAAGTTACAGGGATACCAACTGGTTTTACTGAATTAGACAAGATGACAGCGGGTTTCCAGCGAAATGATTTAATTATCGTGGCAGCGCGTCCATCGGTAGGTAAAACGGCATTTTCATTAAATATCGCACAAAACGTAGCGACGAAAACAGATGAAAATGTAGCGATTTTCAGTCTAGAGATGGGTGCTGATCAGCTTGTTATGCGTATGCTTTGTGCGGAAGGGAATATTGACGCGCAAAGACTTCGTACCGGTTCATTAACTTCTGATGATTGGGCGAAATTAACGATGGCAATGGGGAGTCTCTCTAATGCTGGTATATATATTGACGATACGCCAGGGATTAAAGTAAATGAGATTCGAGCAAAGTGTCGTAGATTAAAGCAAGAACAAGGTCTTGGGATGGTTTTGATTGACTACTTACAGCTTATTCAGGGAAGTGGAAAATCAGGCGAGAACCGTCAGCAGGAAGTATCTGAGATTTCGCGTACACTAAAAGGAATTGCACGTGAATTGCAAGTACCTGTTATTGCCTTATCGCAGCTATCTCGTGGTGTAGAATCTCGTCAAGATAAACGTCCGATGATGTCTGATATTCGTGAATCAGGAAGTATCGAGCAGGATGCTGATATTGTAGCTTTCTTATATCGTGAAGATTACTATGATCGTGAAACGGAAAACAAAAATACAATTGAGATTATCATTGCAAAGCAGCGTAACGGTCCGGTAGGTTCAGTAGAGCTTGCGTTTGTTAAGGAATTTAATAAATTCGTCAACTTAGAACGTCGCTTTGAAGATGGACATGCACCACCGGCATAAAGGTAGTATAAAAAAGAAACACATTTCTTATAATAAGATGTGTTTCTTTTTTTATAGAGTAAAGATAAGGCTTTCATAAGATAAAAATATAATTCTTACGAACGAAAATGAATTTTAATAAAAAAATGTTCGCTTTTTGGTTGACTTCTTTTTCGGTTTTGGTACAATTATATTGTTTGAATAGATCGTTTGAAAATTGCGGAGGTGCTTTAATAATGTCTTCAGTAGTAGTTGTAGGAACACAATGGGGCGATGAAGGAAAAGGTAAAATCACTGATTTTCTTTCTGAGCATGCGGAAGTAGTTGCAAGATATCAAGGTGGAAATAACGCGGGACATACAATTGTTTTCGGCGGAGTTAAATATAAGTTACACCTAATTCCATCTGGTATTTTCTATAAAGAGAAAATTTGTGTAATCGGAAACGGCTTAGTAGTAGATCCGAAAGCATTACTTGAAGAGTTAAAATACTTACACGATCGTGGTGTAAGTACTGATAATTTACGTGTAAGTAACCGTGCACACGTTATTTTACCTTATCACTTAAGACAAGATGAGTTAGAAGAAGCAAGTAAAGGTGATAACAAAATCGGTACAACTAAAAAAGGTATCGGTCCTGCATATATGGATAAAGCTGCTCGTATTGGTATCCGTATGGCTGATCTTTTAGACCGTGAAGCATTTAAAGAAAAACTTGAGCGCAATTTAGTAGAAAAAAATCGTTTATTTGAAAAGATGTACGATACAGAAGGTTTCAGTGTAGAAGAAATTTTCGAAGAGTACTTCGAGTACGGTCAACAAATCGCGCAATATGTATGTGATACATCTGTTGTATTAAATGATGCACTAGATAACAATCATCGTGTATTATTTGAAGGTGCACAAGGTGTTATGCTTGATATTGACCATGGTACGTATCCATTCGTTACATCTTCTAACCCAATTGCTGGTGGTGTAACAGTTGGAACTGGAGTTGGTCCTGCGAAAGTTACTCGCGTTGTAGGTGTGTGTAAAGCATATACAAGCCGCGTTGGTGATGGCCCGTTCCCTACTGAGCTTCATGATGAAATTGGTCATCAAATTCGTGAAGTTGGTCGTGAGTACGGAACAACAACTGGTCGTCCACGCCGCGTAGGTTGGTTCGATAGCGTTGTTGTAAGACATGCACGTCGTGTTAGTGGTTTAACGGATCTATCATTAAATTCTATCGACGTTTTAACAGGTATTCCAACTCTTAAAATCTGTGTTGGTTACAAATACAATGGCGAAGTTATTGATGAAGTTCCAGCAAACTTAAACATTTTAGCGAAATGTGAGCCTGTATACGAAGAGCTTCCAGGTTGGACAGAAGATATTACTGGGGTAAGATCATTAGATGAGCTTCCTGAAAATGCAAGAAAATACGTAGAGCGTGTTTCTGAATTAACAGGAATCCAATTATCTATGTTCTCAGTTGGACCAGATCGTAATCAAACAAATATCGTTCGTAATGTATACGAAGCTTAATTAATATAAGAAATTGATTTTTTTAAGAAAAAACTCATGTTCTCATGAGTTTTTTCTTATTTTTTATAAAAAAATTAAAAAAGGTATTGCAAAAATAAAAGAAAACATGTTATGATACATCTTGTCGTCACGAAAATATGACGTTGGTGAGTATGAGCCATTAGCTCAGTTGGTAGAGCATCTGACTTTTAATCAGAGGGTCGAAGGTTCGAATCCTTCATGGCTCACCATTTTATTTTTCGTGGCCCGTTGGTCAAGTGGTTAAGACACCGCCCTTTCACGGCGGTAACACGGGTTCGAATCCCGTACGGGTCATGTTTTTTTTATGTTCATTTTTGGTCCCGTGGTGTAGTGGTTAACATGCCTGCCTGTCACGCAGGAGATCGCCGGTTCGACCCCGGTCGGGACCGCCACTTTTGTTTATACCACCATTAGTGGTTTTATATATAGTTTTGGCTCGGTAGCTCAGTCGGTAGAGCAGAGGACTGAAAATCCTCGTGTCGGCGGTTCGATTCCGTCCCGAGCCACTCTCAGGATATTAAGTGGGCCCACTTAATATCCTTTTTATTTTGTGTTGTTTTACAAATGTGGGTAGTTATTTTACAATAGGATGGGGAGCCTCTAGCAGTTGAAGCTAGAGGTTTTTCTGTAGATCGTATAGGATTCCGTGTAAAGTTGGATCATACATGAGTCTATGAGAATAGAGGAGAGAACACTTAAATAAAAGTTGCTGTCATATAGGGATATACTATAGAAACATCAATATATTTAAGAATCATTGACCATATTTTTATGAGGAGGAAATAGACGATGATGGGAAAGAAAATTTTAGTAGTTGATGATGAAAAGCCGATTGCGGACATTTTGAAGTTCAACCTAGAAAAAGAGGGTTTTGAAATTGTAATGGCGCATGATGGTGATGAAGCAATTGAAAAAGCCATTGAAGAACAGCCAGATATGGTTTTATTAGATATTATGCTACCAGGTAAAGATGGCTTAGAGGTTTGCCGTGAAATACGTAAAAGCTCAGAAATGCCGATTATTATGCTTACAGCAAAGGACTCTGAAATTGATAAAGTATTAGGGCTTGAGCTTGGGGCAGATGATTATGTAACGAAGCCATTTAGTACGAGGGAATTACTTGCTCGCGTGAAGGCAAATTTACGCCGCCATCAACAAGGTGGTGCGGCAGAAAAAGAAGAAAATACTGAGATGGTTATTGGGCCAATTGTTATCAATCCAAATGCCTATAGTGTAACGAAGCGTGAGGAAAATATTGAGCTAACACATCGTGAATTTGAGTTACTACATTATTTAGCAAAACATTTAGGACAAGTTATGACTCGTGAACATTTATTACAAACAGTTTGGGGTTATGACTATTTCGGAGATGTGCGTACAGTAGACGTAACAGTACGTCGTTTACGTGAAAAAATTGAAGATAATCCAAGTCATCCTACTTTAATTGTAACTAGACGTGGGGTAGGGTATTACTTGCGTGACCCAGAACAGGAATAGTATATGAAGAAAGTTGGTTTTTTTCAATCTATTCATTTAAAATTTGTACTTATATACATGCTATTAATACTGATAGCTATGCAAGTTATTGGGGTATATTTCGTAAGGGAGCTAGAAAAGAGTCTGGTACAAGGCTTTAGGGATTCTTTAACGCAGCAAACGAACTTATTAGCATATAACCTGAAAGAAGAGTTTAAGAAAAGTTATACAAAAGGAGAAACAGAATCAACAGACGAAACGATTAAAACTTCCATTCGAAAATTTGCCTCTGATCGAAAGAAAGATATTCAAGAGGTAAGTGTATTTGATAGGCATAGAAAGTTAATAGCTATTTCAGATGAGTCGAAGCAAAATAAGGTGAATAGAACATCAACTGATATAGCTGTTCAGCGAGTATTAGTACAAAAAAAGCCAGAAGTGAAAATTGAGAAGGATGGTCGTACAGGCCATCGTGTACAAGTTATGATTACGCCTATCCTAGATGATAACGGCAAGGATGCACTTGGTGTTATTTACGTTGTTGCATCTATGGAAGATGTTTATAAACAAATGAAGGATATTAATCAAATTTTTGCAACTGGAACAGTTATTGCATTACTCGTAACAGCTGTACTTGGAATTTTGTTAGCTCAAACTATTACGAGACCAATTTCAGATATGCGAAGACAAGCAATTGAAATGGCAAAAGGAAACTATTCGAGAAAAGTAAAAGTGCATAGCCATGATGAAATTGGACAATTAGCATTATCTTTCAATAATTTATCAAAAAAATTACAACAAGCTCGTTCTTCAACAGAAAGTGAAAGACGTAAATTATCATCCGTTTTATCACATATGACAGATGGAGTAATTGCTACTGATCGAAAAGGGGATATTATTTTATTAAATGATCCTGCGGAAAAGATGCTAAATGTTTCGCGTGAAACAGCGCTCGATCAATCTGTTTTAGAAGTATTAGGGATACAGGAAGAATTTACGCTTGATCATTTATACGAAGAGCCGGACTCTGTTTTATTAGATTTTAGTACGAGAAATGAACCATATATTTTACGTGCTAGTTTCTCTGTTATTCAAAAAGAGACGGGGAAGGCAAATGGTTTAATTGCTGTATTGTATGATGTAACGGAGCAGGAGCGTATAGAACAGGAACGTCGTGAGTTTGTGGCGAACGTCTCTCATGAATTAAGAACGCCATTAACAACGATGCGTAGTTACTTAGAAGCGCTTACGGATGGGGCGTGGCAAGATCCAAATATTGCACCGCAATTTTTAACAGTTACACAAGAAGAAACGGAAAGAATGATCAGACTTGTAAATGCCTTGTTACAGCTATCTAAACTAGATAGTACAGAACATCGCCTAATGAAGGAATGGGTCGACTTTACTGATTTCTTTAATAACGTTATTGATCGCTTTGAAATGTCTAAAGAGCAAAACGTAAGCTTCAAACGATCTTTCTCTAAAAAATCTAGATTTATTGATATGGATGCAGACAAAATTACACAAGTTTTGTATAACATTATTTCTAATGCATTAAAGTATTCACCAGAAGGTGGTACAGTAACATATCGCTTACGTGATCGTGGGGATTTATTAGAGATTAGCGTAAGTGACCAAGGAATGGGTATTCCAAAAGAAAACGTTGATAAAATCTTTGAGCGCTTTTATCGCGTAGATAAAGCACGTTCAAGACAAATGGGTGGTACAGGACTGGGATTAGCAATTGCGAAAGAAATGATTGAGGCGCATGGTGGTTCAATTTGGGCGAAAAGTGAGGAAGGAAAAGGGACAACTATTTATTTCACATTGCCAATGGCAGCGGATGAAGAGGACGATTGGGAATGAATATGGAAAACTTTAAAACAATAGTTTTAATTAATTTAGTTGTAATTAGCCTATTTCTTACTTTTAATTTATGGACGTATGTGCCAGATTCCACTTCCATGCAAAATACAAAATTTGTGCAAGGTAATGAAGGAACGAATCAAACTAAAATTTCCGATGTTATCCGACCTACTTCTGTCATCGTGCATAAAGATAAAAATCATTATGGGAGCAGAAGAGAAGAAGATATAGAATCAATCTATAAACCTTTGGAAATAGGGGAGTTACATGATTTTAGAGAGATATCGATTGCGAAGAGTGATTTCCTTTCTTATGTGCATGGTGAAGGGAAAATTGAGCTGATTTTTCCTACCAACATCCCATTTGACGCTGTTAAATCTATGTTTAATATAAAAGAAAAAAGTATAGATAGGCCTAAACATTTTAATCGTATTATTATTGATCCTTCTAGAAGTAGGGATCAAGAGATTAAAATTAACTTTGTTTCTTATGATGATAACTTTAGAATATATGAAGCGAAATTAAGTGGTGTGTATTTAAAAGATATTGTCAATGCACAAAATCAATTTATAGTATCAGCAAAACCTTATTTTGAGTATCAAATTAATGATATGAAAAAGCTATTTTTACCAGATGGAACGACAGAATTAAATAATATAACATATATTTCATCTAATTTAGCAGTTGATACATTTAAAAATGCCCTGTTTAGTGATCCGCGCTATTTAAGCCCTATTATCGAAGAGTCGAAAGAAACATTTACAGATGGTATTAGGTCAATGGAAATCGACAAAAATCATCACATGTTAAAGTATAAAAACTCTTCTGTCTCAAGTGAGAAAACTATAGATAATTTAATGCTTTTACAAAAAAGTTTTGAATTTGTAAGTGGCCACAGTGGGAGTTTGGATTCATATCGTTTGGACTATGTGAATAAAGGACAGACAGTATTTCGTTTACATGAAGATGGATATTCCGTATTCAATACAGAAGGGTTAGCTGAATTGAGACAAAGATGGGGATCAGAAGAAGTAATGGAATATGAAAGACCGTTGCTGTCTTTAAATACGAAGGGTATAGAACAAAAGGTCACTCTTCCATCGGGTCATGTCGTGATAGCATCCCTAGAAAATAATGCAGAGATAAATAAACAATTGATTAAGGATATTGGTATTGGATACAAGTTATTACTAGATGGGCAAGTAGTTCGACTGCAGCCAATTTGGTATGTAAAGCTTGTTGAAGATGAGAATGGTAAACAAAAAATATACGAGTGGAGTGAGGGAGGACTAAATGGATTGGGATCGGATTAAAACCATATTTATTGTGACCTTTTTTGTTTTGGACCTCTTTCTCATTTTTCAATTCATTCAAAAGCAAGATAGTAATCAATTGGAGCTTATTGCAGAAACAAAAATAGATCAAGAATTAAAAGCAAACAAAATTACCATGGGTAATTTCCCTAAAGAACCGAAAAAAGAGTCATTTATTAGGGCAGAAAACAAGGCCTTTAAAGAAGAAGATATACAGTCTTTAAAAAATCAAACGGCGCATATACAAAATATGTACAAAATAGAAAGTAAGTTAAAAGAGCCTTTTTTAAATACAAAATCATTATCAAAAGATAAGTATAATGAATTTTTGAAGAACTATGTATTGGATGGACAAAAGTATGAGTTTGGAGCGATGAAAGACTCTAAAATTTACTTCTTCCAAAAATATAAAGATAAGCCTATTTTTTATAACGATCAGGCGATGATTGTTGGGGAATTAAATGAAAAAAATGAGCTTGTTTCGTACACACAGACGATGTTAACGGATTTAAAAGAAATGGGCGAGAGTGAAAAGACGAAACAGCAAGAAATTATTACTGCTCAAACGGCTTTAGAAAATTTGTATTTAAAAAATAAAGTTCATGGGAATACGCATGTAAAAGAAGCGCAAATTGGTTATGCCACCCTTACCGCATCTACTTCTAATAACCAAGTTCTCGCTCCCACATGGAATTTAAAAACGGATCAGAAGCAGGATTTCTTTGTGAATGCGATTGAAGGACAGGTTATGGAATTAGGTGAAAAGGAAAATCAAGTGGTTGATGAACATACTGGAGTGAGAAAGAATGGGATTGCATTTTAGCGTACTTGCAAGTGGAAGTACAGGGAATATGCTATATGTAGGAACAGATGAAAAAAAATTACTCGTCGATGCAGGTTTAAGTGGTAAAGCTACAGAGGCTTTATTTAAACAAGCTGAACTGAATATAAATGACATATCAGGCATCCTCGTGACACATGAGCATAGTGATCATATTAAGGGATTAGGTGTATTGGCGCGTAAATATGATTTACCTGTTTATGCGAACGAGAAAACATGGAATGCAATGGAACATTTAATAGGAAATATCCCAACTGAGCAAAAGTTTATTTTCTCAGTTGGAGATGTGAAAACATTTGGGGATATTGAGGTTGAATCATTTGGGGTCTCTCATGATGCGGCAGAACCGATGTTTTATGCTTTTCATAACAACAATAGAAAGTTAGCCCTTATTACAGATACAGGATACGTCAGTGACCGTATGAAAGGTGTTATTAAGGGAGCGAATGCTTTCGTATTTGAAAGTAATCATGATGTGGAAATGCTTCGTATGGGGCGTTACCCGTGGAGTATTAAACGACGTATTTTAAGCGATGTGGGACACGTTTGTAATGAGGATGCTGCATTGGCGATGGCAGATGTAATTACAGATGAAACAAAACATATTTATTTAGCCCATTTAAGCTTAGATAACAATATGAAAGAATTAGCACGTATGTCTGTATCACAAGTATTAGAGGAAAAGGGATTTGGAGTAGGAGAATCCTTTGAAATACATGATACAGATCCAAAAATGCCTACGAAAATTCAATACGTATAATTCTTCATTTTAGTAAACAATAAAGGTGAATATAGTTGTTTTCAGGAAGATAGGTGAACAAATATGTCCTTTATTGATGAAGAAAAATATCGTATTAAACGTGCAGGGAAAAAGAAACATAAAGGTATTGTTATTTCTAGTATAGCGGGAACAATTGTAGGGGCTTCATTGTTTGCATTTGGAGCTCCTTTATTTTCAAATGATGCAGGTAAGCTTCCGCAAGCTGAAGCAAGTGAAAAAAATATGGCTGAAGCTCAAAATGGAAATGTACCTGTTAAACAAGTTAGCTTTGTAGACGCTGTTGATCGTGCCTCGGAGGCTGTTGTTGGGGTTATTAATATTCAACGAGACGATTTTTCAGAGGCTGATTCGGAAGCCGGTACAGGCTCTGGTGTGATTTATAAGAAAACAGGTGGACATGCGTATATTGTAACAAATAACCACGTTGTCGCTGGGGCGAATCGCATTGAAGTGAGCTTAAGTGACGGTAAGAAAGTTCCAGGTAAAGTATTAGGAACTGATGTAGTCACGGACTTAGCAGTACTAGAAATAGATGCGAAGTATGTGAAGAAAGTAATTGAAATTGGTGATTCCAATACCGTTCGTAGAGGAGAACCAGTTATTGCGATTGGAAATCCACTGGGGCTACAATTTTCTGGAACCGTCACACAAGGTATTATTTCGGCTAATGAGCGCATTGTTCCTGTCGATCTAGATCAAGATGGTCATTACGATTGGCAAGTAGAAGTGTTGCAAACAGATGCGGCAATTAATCCAGGTAATAGTGGTGGGGCGCTTGTTAATGCAGCGGGTCAATTAATTGGTATTAATTCAATGAAAATTGCTGCAAAGGAAGTAGAAGGAATCGGACTAGCGATTCCAGTTACTAGAGCCGTTCCAATTATGAATGAACTGGAGAAGTACGGCCAAGTAAGAAGACCTTATGTTGGAATTGAACTTAGATCATTAAATGAGATCCCAAATTATTATTGGTCCAAAACATTACATTTACCAGGTAATGTAGCAGAGGGAGTTTGCATTTTAGATGTGAAAAGTCCTTCACCAGGCGCGGATGCTGGTTTACGAGAACATGATGTTATTGTGGCGGTAGATGGAAAAACGGTAAACGATATTATTGGGTTCCGTACGGCATTATATAATAAAAAAATTAATGATAAAATGACTCTTACGTTTTATCGTGGTACAAAAAGAGCAACAACAACGATTAAATTAGGCATTCAAAAGTATTGAAAACAGGAGGGCCTACCTCCTGTTTTCTATTGTAGAAAAGTGAGGTGAAGAATATGAATTTACCTTGTTGTTTAGAACATGTTGAATTAGCGTTAGATATTATTGTGGATGAGTGTGAAGTTGCACCGGTTATTAACAATGTGGATAACTCTAAAGAAGAGAAAAAAACATGTGAATTTTGTCAAAATGAGGCGACATATGTTGTATCGAACACAGATTCTCACACAATATGTGGGTAATATCTGTGGATATGTGGATAAGTTTTGTGGATAACATGTTTGTAAGGTGGGGGATACGTGTGAATATCTCGATTATTTCAATTGGGAAATTAAAAGAAAAATATTTGAAACAAGGTATAGCAGAATACTTAAAACGATTATCTGCATACGCAAAAGTAGAAGTAATTGAATTGCCAGATGAAAAGGCACCAGAAAATTTAAGTGAAGCAGAAATGTTAATTGTAAAAGAAAAAGAAGGCATACGTATACTGGATAAAATTTCTGATGATACGCATGTCATTGCGTTAGCTATTGAAGGAAAACAAAAATCATCAGAAGAATTTGCGGTAAGCCTAGATCGTCTTGCTACATATGGAAAGAGTAAAGTGGCGTTTGTAATTGGTGGATCACTTGGACTAAGTTCAGAAGTAATGAAGCGCTCGAATGAATCACTTTCTTTTTCGAAGATGACATTACCACATCAATTAATGCGATTAGTATTACTTGAGCAGGTGTATAGGGCATTTCGGATTAATCGTGGGGAACCGTATCATAAGTAAGTGAGATATTCTATGTAAAACAAGGGTAAGAAAAGAATACAGGAGAAAATCGAAAATGGCAGGTTGGTCTTGATTTTCACTGATATTATCATGTTTATTTTATTGTGCCTATAATTGGAGGCTATGTAAATGTTAAGTGATCAGACGAGATATTCTAGGCTCGCGAATATAACAAAAATAATAAATACAAAATTAGAACTACGTGAAGTATTGCAGCGTGTAACAATGGCGATATCAGAGGAGATTGTTAGGTGCAACGCTGTTGGAATTTATTTACCCCAGGAAGATGGAACATTTAGAGGGTTTGCAGGAAAACCTGAGACCATAAATGGAGTAACGCTTGATACTCAGGTAATTGATCCTGAAATAGACTTACTGGCAAAAGAGGTTATTGAAACCCAAAAAACCATCTATATCCCTGATACTTCAAAGGATCATCGGCCGGATTCGAGACCAGTTGATGCGTTCAAAATTAAGTCCTTATTAGCCCTGCCTATCTCATTTGAGCAAGAGTTATTTGGTCTGGTTTTTTTATTTGATTATGGAGTTCCAATGAACTTAACAGATTCAGAAATTCAAAGTGTTGAAGCTTATGTAAATATGGCTGCGGTCGCAATTCAAAACGCAAATAATTTAACACAAAAGGAAAACCTTATTGCCGAGAAGCAGCTTTTACTAAATGTTACCCGTGATTTATCAATGTGTTCCTCGATACAGGAGAGTTTTGATAAATGTTTTTTTTACTTAGGACAGATTTTAGAGAGTAAAAATATGGCTGTCCACCTTTTAGACCCGCTAGACAAAACAACGATTAAAACAACGAAGTTAAGCAAGGACTGTGATTGGACAGAAGTGGATTGGATGGAGAAAAGCTATGAAGCCAAAATCCAAGAGGTTATTCAAACAAAAAATATAGATAGTAAGGGTCTACTGATGATTCCGTTGGTTTCAATGGGAGAGGTATTAGGGGTAATTGTCGTTGGTAAAGCTCACAATTACGATAGTTCCCAAATTCAACTGGCAAAATCTATCGTTGATGCCACAGCTCCTACGTTTTCAAACTTGTTATATATGGATCAACTTGAAAGCATGGTGGTAGAGCGAACGAGAGAACTAGCTGCTGCTAATGAAAAAGTTACAAGTGTGATTGAAAGTATTACGGATGGACTCTTTACTTTGAATAATAAATGGGAATTTACGTACGTAAATAAGCATCAATATTTTCCACAAAGAAAAACAGCAAAAGATGTATTAGGCAAGAATGTATGGGAGATTTTCCGGAGTAGTGTCGACACAGTTATGTATAAGGAATTTCATCGTGCAATGTCAGAGCGAACTACAGTTCATTTCGAATTTCTTTCTACCGCTGATGAATATTGGCACGAAGTTATTGCCTACCCATATGATGATGGTATTTGTTGTATTTTTAAAAACATAACGGAAAAAAAGCAATATGAGCAGGAATTGAAAAGGTTATCCAACATAGAGTTAATAGGGCAAATGGCAGCAGGCATCAGCCATGAAATTAGAAATCCAATGACAACAGTACGAGGATTTTTGCAGTTATTAAAAGAAGAGCACAACTATGAGCAACATAATAAGTACTTTAATTTAATGATTGAAGAACTTGACCGTGCCAATTCTATTATTACTGAATTTCTCTCAATGGGTAATACAAGGAAATCGGATTTGCAGATGTTAGGTTTAAATTCAATTATCCACGATATTATGCCTTTAATAGAAATTGATGCGTATAATCAAAATAAATATATTCAAGTTGATACAAATGACATTCCGGAATTACTTTTAAATCGTAATGAGATACGGCAATTATTAATAAACTTATATCGTAATGGCTTAGAAGCGATGAGTACAGGGAAAGTTCTAACCATTAGCACTTACAAGGAAATGCAAAATTGTGTGGTGCTTGCAGTGCGGGATCAAGGAAAAGGTATCAGGCCTGAGGTATTAGAGAAACTGGGTACCCCATTTTATACGACCAAAGATAATGGAACTGGATTGGGGTTAGGTGTATGTTATGCCATTGCTGCCCGTCATAATGCAAAAATAGAAATTCAAACAGGATCGGAAGGCACTACCTTTTTAGTTAAATTTAATAATGAAAAATAACTTCACTTAGATTAGTTACGGTGAACCGTATCATAAGTAAATGAGATTTTTCTATGAAGACAAAATCAGCACTATTCTTTATTAATAGGAAGGCCCTGTCTATAACTATATATTTAAATGGAAATTTTTTTCATAAACCATGATTTCTGCCGTTGGAGTGATTCTAATTTTTGTTCTTTAAAAAAAGTGCCTGTTACCACTCGCATTTTGTCGAATTTATCGACATTATTCGGGTAGTGGCAGGCACTTTTCTAAATTAACTGTTTGACTAGTTCATCTGGGATCTTTAAAGTGTCTGTTTTTCTGTCGTTATAGTTTTTATAGGGGGCAATTTGCACTACTTTGTTTTCGTTGATTATTAATTTAGATCGATTTTCGACCAAATTTATTGGATGCTTGGTTAAGTGCATATTCAGTCAAAAATATAGGTTTTGTGATAGAGAATGAGATGAAAATAAAGGGGGGATATGGAACCGGCAATTTGACGATAAAGGAAATACCAACATATCTTTTATACCCTGTTAGAAGTCGATGAAGGTATACTGTGAACAATTAATAATTTAGTATTAATTTCCCTAATTAGAGTCTTTTTCGAAAATAAGGGATAAATATGGAAGTGACCATACTCCCTTTTTGATTTTTATAGTAAAATATTCCTGAGGTTTATTTTGGAAAGGAACTAGATAACAAATGTTATATATCATTGGCGGAATCATTTTATTCTTAATTTTTGCGAGATTTGGATCAGGAGGTATAGGTTGTTTCCTTTTTCTTGTTATTTCATTTCTTCTCTGGAGAATTGGGATATTGTCGTTTATTATCCGAAGCATATTAAAAATTGGGGAATGGATTTTGGTTCGCGTGGTCCACTATTATTATAAGTTCTTTGGGGATGATGCCAGCACAGGATTCATTTTAAACAAGCTTGGAAACTTATTATTTAATTAATTTAATATTCCAATTCATAATAGAAAGCAGGTGAAGGTTCTGGCTACCATTCAGATTTCAAGAATCGAAAAGAGAACGAGAGTAGAAGGTCCTGGGTTACGATACGCTATCTGGGTGCAAGGGTGTCCAATTCAATGCGAAGGTTGTTTTAATCCTCATACTTGGGATATGAAGGGCGGTGTAAGAATAGAGATTGATGAGATTTTAGTAGACATTAAGAATGGCCTAAAGTCTGAACCTAGGATTGAAGGAGTCACCTTTTTAGGCGGAGAGCCATTTAGTCAGGCAAAGGAGCTAGGCATTTTAGCCAATTATATGAAAGAGCTAGATTTATCAGTTGTTACCTTTTCAGGATATGAATATGAGGTGATTTTACAGTCAAATAATCCTCACTGGCATAGCTTGTTAAACTGCACCGATTTATTAATAGATGGTCCTTTTATCCAAGCAGAACATGATTTAAGCCGTCCTTGGATTGGTTCAAAAAACCAAAAATATCGGTTCTTGACGGATGTATATAAGCATCTTGAAACATCCTTGTTAGAGATTCCGAATAAGCTGGAAATCCGGTTGCACCCCGATGGAACAATCTCGGCTAATGGAATGGCCAATTCTGTAGATTTGGATTTGTTGCATCAATTAGGATATGTACGAAAGGAGATCCATTCATGAGTGTTGAAATAGTGTTAATTCCTTTGGCTATTGCGTTGACAAAAGAAGTGGCAGAAGGGATATCTAGCTACACGGAGAAGAAACAGAAAGATTGTATAGTATTAGAGACCCGAATGAAGGATGAGGAGCTTTTAAAGAAAGCACTAGAAGAATGGAGTTGTTCTTTCCGACAAGTAGATAGCCTCGACTCGTTTAAGGGCATTCAAGAAAATGAGGTCACATTTATGTTAGAGAAAGAGGGGAGATATTCATTAGTTCTCCCTAAATCTGCTGAACGGACTGCCTATCTAGAGTGGCTTGAGAAGGTGGAAACATCCTATACACATTATTTGCAACAAAGAGTTTATCAGAATTTAATAGAAAAAGCGAAGAACAAGGGAATGGTGCTAGAAAACGAGGAATTGTTAGAGGATAATTCTATCCAGTTAACGTACATATTAAATCATTCATAAAGGAGAGATGAGGGTGGCTAAAATTTATACAGATAGAGGAAAAACATGGGAAATAGCGAATAGTTGGTGGATTCTGTTAACCTTCGCGCCGTTTGGTATCATGAGCTTTATCGCCTTTTTATATACTGGTTCAAAAGTGAAAAATCAGCGGTGGAGAGTGTATGGGTTTGTATATCTAGCTGTACTTATGATTGCTTTCACTATCGCTGCCACAGGTATTGGGGCAGCAGTTGCTTTAACATTATGGATTGTAACCATTATCCATGCCTTTAAAATCCGACCTGCATATTTAGTTCAACTGGATGTTTTAAAGAGTAATAATCAGGAAATGACGAATCAGGAAATCTCCAAACTTAGAGAAGAGGCAGAGGCGAAATTTAAGGTGAACAGACAAGCCAAAAACCAACCACCTCAACCTAAAATTAAAAATGAACAAGTTTCTGTTAGTAAGCCTCAAGGTCAAGTGCTTCCGCCGAAGGCGGAGGAATCTGTCCCCTTTGAAAAAGAGGTTAGAAAAATTGATATTAATACTGCAGCAGAATCAGAAATCGCAGCTATACCTGCGATTGGGATTATTCTAGCCAAAAAGGTAGTGAAGAAGCGCCAAGACCTTGGGGGGTTCCAATCATTTGAGCAGTTTTCAGAAGTTATGGAATTAAAGGGTCATACCATTGAAAAAGTGAAACAATCTGTTACGTTTTCAATGGTGGAGGAAACTAATGTAAGTATGTCAGGGAGAATGATTGATTTTTAATAAGTGAACTTAAGATGGGTTATTTCAAAAAAGGGAGAGGAAAAAGATGAGTGTAACAAGACATCAGGTGCGAATTAAAACATTATTGGCCAATTTACTAAAGGCGCGCTTTCCATATCTTTATATTCAAACCTGGGAGGAGGACCGAATTTTATCTGTTATCCGTTCTGTAGCCCAGGATGTTGAGTTGATTAAAACACCGAGAGAAGTGCTCACATGGAGAATCACAACTGGTATGAAGGACAGTAAAGGACAGATACATTGCGAAAGCAAACAGCCATTAAAGGCACTGGAGTTTATTGAAAACTATGATAAACCTTGTATAGTGGTTCTTCAGGATTTTCACGTTTTCTTTGGCAGTCACGGAAGACAAGCTGACTTTCAGGTCATTCGAAAACTTAGAGATATGCTTATCCATATAAAGCAAAGTAGGAATCCAATTAATGTCATTATCACCTCGCCGTTTCTCATTCTTCCAGAGGATTTGCAAAAAGATGTGACCATTGTTGATTTTGATTTACCAACTTTTGAGGAAATTAAATCTGTGTTAGATGAAATGATTGAAATTAACCAGCAGAGCGGGAGAATTCATATTTCATTAACAGAGGAAGAGAAAGAGCGGTTAGCCAAAGCGGCGTTAGGGTTAACTCTTTCAGAAGCAGAGAATGCTTTTGCTCGCGCAATGGTAGAAGATGGAAAGTTAAATATTACTGATGTTGAGGTCATCCTTGAAGAAAAAGAACAAATTATTAAAAAGACAGGTATTTTAGAGTTCATTAATAGTGAGTTGAAGATGGAGGATGTCGGCGGCCTTGAAAATTTAAAACGCTGGTTGAATAAGCGTAATAAGTCTTGGCTTGACTCAGCAAGAAAATATGGTCTTCCTGCACCGAAAGGAGTACTGATTACTGGGGTGCCTGGTTGTGGAAAAAGCTTAATTAGTAAGTCCATTAGTACGATGTGGCAGTTACCGTTATTACGTTTGGATATGGGGAAGATTTTTAGTGGGATTGTTGGAAGCAGTGAAGAAAATATGAGAAAAGCGATTAAAACAGCTGAAGCAATTTCTCCTTCTATCCTTTGGATCGATGAGATTGAAAAAGGTTTTAGTGGTATTTCGAATGGTGGAGATAGTGGAACATCTTCAAGGATTTTCGGTCAATTTTTAACATGGATGCAGGAAAAAACAAGTCCTGTCTTTGTTATATCCACAGCAAACAATATTTCAGGATTGCCGCCAGAATTAATGAGGAAAGGCCGCTTCGATGAAATTTTCTTTGTTGACCTACCAACCCATAGGGAAAGAAAAGAAATTTTAAAGGTTCATATCAATAAACGATTAAAGAACCCAGAAGTAATGGGTTTATTAAAGGTTACTGATGAAGTTTTAGATGAATTGGCAGGAAAGTGTGAAGGGTTTGTTGGAGCTGAAATTGAGCAGCTTGTTATTGATGCTTTATTTGAGGCATATTCAGAGGATCGCCCCATTCAATTAGCAGATTTCGAACGTGCGATTAACAATACGGTACCTCTTTCAGTTACACAAGCAGAGCAAATAAGGTCGATCCGTGATTGGGCAAATGTTCGAGCTGTTACGGCGACCCCACGTGAGGATAGGGTAGATTATCCAAAAGAACCGGTTTTAATCCCAAGTGGAAATGTGGATGAAAATTCTGATGATGACGTCCGATTCGGTCGTGGTGGAAGAACGATTGATTTCTAAGGGGGGAGGAAGATGGAGAAAAGAGTACAAATTAGGATTCTCCCAGATGGTACGATTCAGGCCGAAACGAAAGGTATTAAGGGAGAAAAATGTACGGATTATATCTTGATTCTAGAGGAACTTCTTCAGGCGGAGGCTATTGAAGCAGAGTATAATGAAGAGTTCTATGAAACAGAGCAAGTACAACAGATTCAAGAGTATACATTGGTTTCTAAATCAGGTTCCAATAACATCGAATAATGGATTGTTAAGAGATCAAATGAAGTTTGAGGCTATGAGGAAAGGTTTTTCCAGGAAAAACGCAATTACATGCGGACTGTATCATAAATAGTGGTATAATAGTACATTCAAACGGCTACATATGTGGCCGTTTTCTCTATTTTATATAATAAATACTTATTTCCTAAAATAAGTATGTTTCTATTTCTAAAAAAGTATGCTGTAATATGAAGAGGAAAAAATTATAAGTAGTCAGAGAAGTGAGGAATTAAAGGTGAAGAAGTTTAAGAAGTTTTACTTGGAGATTACGAGCGTATGTAATCTTGCGTGTAGCTTTTGTCCGCCGACGGAAAGGCAGAAGCAATTCATTTCTGTGGAGGATTTTGCTAAAAGATTAGACCAGATTAAACCTCACACAGACTACATTTATTTGCACGTGAAGGGTGAGCCGTTGCTACATCCAAAAATAGATCAACTGTTAGATTTAAGCCATGAAAAAGGGTTTAAAGTTAATATTACGACGAACGGAACGTTAATTAATAAGAGAAGGCATAGATTGTTAAATAAACCTGCGTTAAGACAAATGAATTTTTCACTGCACAGTTTTGATGGACATCCAGGTTCAGAAGATAAAGAGGGCTATGTAAGGAGTATACTTTCCTTCATTAGGGAAGCGACAAGTCAATCGGATTTAATCGTTTCGCTAAGGTTATGGAATTTAACTCAGGATAATAAAACAAATGCTGAAATCCAGAAAAATAGAGAGTTATTATCCATAATTGAAAATGAGTTTGATCTATCTTATCAAATTGAAGAGAAGCTTACACCAGGAAAAGGTATAAAAATTGCGGAACGTGTATTTATTAATCAAGATTATGAATTCCAGTGGCCGGCATTGCATGAAGAAGAGGATGATGGAAAAGGATTCTGTCACGGTCTTCGAAATCAAGCAGGTATTTTAGCAAATGGAACGGTTATTCCTTGTTGTTTAGATGGTGAAGGGATTATTAATCTTGGTAATATTAATAGTGATTCATTTTCTAACATTATAGAGGGCGATAGAGCGCAAAATATTGTAGATGGATTTTCGAAAAGAGTTGCAGTTGAAGAACTTTGTAGAAAATGCGGATACCGTAAAAGATTTGGGAAGTAAATATAGGATAAGCCCTCATAAAGTGAGGGCTTATTTTTATTCTTGATAAGAATGTTCTAATTCATCAATTAAAGAACCAACGTAAGAAACAGCTTTACGGATTGCATCTGGTTTTGACATGTCTACTCCAGCGCGTTTCATTAATTCAAGTGGTTTCATTGTACCACCAGCGCGAAGTACATCTAACCAACGATCAACGGCAGGTTGTCCTTCTTCTTTAATCATTTGGGCTACTGCGGTAGATGCAGTGAGACCTGCAGAATATGTGTAAGAATATAAGCCCATATAATAATGAGGTTGACGCATCCACGTTAAGCCAGCCCCTTCATCAATTTCTACAGAATCTCCCCAGAATGTAGAAAGGACATTTGTTTTTATTTCGGTTAAAGTTGTGGCTGTAAGTGCTTGTCCTTCCTCTGCTAGGGTATATACTCTTCTTTGATATTCACCCTCAAGTAAGTGAGTAACAAAGTTATGATAATATGTGCCGAGTAGTTGTAATATGACCCATCTGCGCATTCTCTTATCGTCAGTAGTCGCTAGTAAATGCTGGGCTAATAGTAATTCATTCATCGTTGATGGTGCTTCAACAAAGTACATAGATGGACGTACATTCATAATGCGCTGGTTTTTATTTGCTAAATAAAAATGACCAGCATGTCCAAATTCATGAGCTAATGTGAAACATCCGCGCATTGTATTTTGCCATGTAATTAAAATGTAAGGGTGAGAACCATATGGGCTTGAACAAAATGCCCCTGTTGATTTGCCTATATTATCTGCAAGATCTACCCATCTTTCTTTGAAGCCTTTTTCGATAATGGCACTATATTCATCACCTAATACTTTTAAAGAATCTTGAATGAGTGTTCCTGCTTTTTCGTAAGTAATTGCTGGATTAAATTCGGGATCTAAAGGTGCATGTAAGTCGCAGAAAAGCATTTGATCAAGCTTTAATACTTTCTTTTTTAAATCTGCAAAACGGCGCATATGAGGTGCTAATTCGTTATAAATAATATCTAGTTGATTGTTATACATTTCAAGTGGAACTTTTTGAGGTTCTAAAAGCATATGGGTAACGGATTCATATTTGCGTAAACGAGAAAGAGTCACTTGTTTTTTTACTTCAGTAGCATATGTTGTGGCAACTGTATTTTTATATCGTTGCAAAGTGGAGACAAATGATGAATATGCTTTTCTACGTATGTGTGGGCTTGGAGAAAATTCATATTTGCTTTCAAATAAAGCAAAGGATACGGGCAGATCATTTCCTTGTTCGTCTTGTATAGAAGCGAAGTCCATATCAGCTAATTTAGTCATGCCGTAAATTTTGTAGGGAGAGCTATGAACTTCACCTAGTGCAGCAAGTGCTTCTTCTGTTTCAGGTGAAAGAGTGTGTTGTCTTTTGCCCAGCACTTCTAGTAACGATTTACGGAAAGGTTCGAGTTTTGCTTCCTCATTTAAATATTTTTCAATTAATCCCTCTTCAAATGAAAGGATTTCATTATGAATAAAGGATAGTGCTGTATAAACTTTTGTTCCTAGAGCAGAAATTTTGGAAGAATTCGCTTGAATTGCTGGGTTTGTCCGATCAACAGATTCTTTTAAATTTGCATATGAGCTCAGTTTTGTTAACGTCATTAAAAGTTCTTCCTCTAAAAGTAGGCAATTTAATAAAGTATTGGAACTAGTATGTAAGCACCCTTTAAATGAATCGAGTTTCTGTACATCACTTTCCAATACGTGTAATGCAGTATGCCACTCATCATCGGACTTGTACAAGTCGGAAAGATCCCATGTTATTTCGGTAGGAATTTCTGCACGAATAAGGCGTTTTTCGATTACATGTTTCATTTATTGTAGCCCCCTTATTTTAACTATCTAAAAATATGATACTAGAAAATTCAGTTAAATGAAAATATTTAACGTTTTTATACATGAAAAAGAAGGACAAGCATTTTGTACGCTTGTCCTTCTAGTTAAATTTGAAAATTAATATACTTTGTCACCGTTGAAAATAGAGTTTTTCACGACAACATAATCTACAGTACGAATAGCGTCTAATTTCGTTCCGCCAGCGTAAGAGATAGAAGATTGAAGATCTTGTTCCATTTCGATTAAAGTGTCTTCTAAAGAACCTTTATGCTCAACGAACATTTTCTTACCTTCAACGTTTTTCTTCTCACCTTTTTGGAATTCAGAAGCAGAGCCGAAGTACTCTTTATAAAGCTTGCCATCCTTTTCGATTGTTTCCCCTGGTGACTCTTCATGACCAGCGAATAGAGAACCGACCATAACCATAGTCGCTCCAAATCGAATTGATTTAGCTACGTCGCCGTGCGTACGAATACCACCGTCAGCGATAATTGGTTTACTTGCAGCTTTTGCACACCAGCGAAGTGCAGCTAGCTGCCAACCACCAGTTCCAAAGCCTGTTTTAATTTTTGTAATACAAACTTTACCAGGTCCAATACCAACTTTTGTTGCGTCAGCACCAGCATTTTCTAATTCTCTTACCGCTTCTGGAGTTCCAACGTTTCCAGCGATCACGAAGCTTTCTGGTAAATGTTTTTTAATATGTTGAATCATGTTGATCACAGCATTAGAATGACCGTGTGCAATATCAATCGTGATGTATTCAGGTGTAAGTTGCTCAGCAGCTAATTGTTGTACGAATTCATACTCGTCCTCTTTCACACCAACGCTGATAGAAGCGATTAATCCACGTGATTGCATATCTCTAATGAATGAGATTCGTTTCTCTGGTTGGAAACGATGCATGATATAGAAGTAATTGTTTTCAGCTAAATAAGTTGCAATTCTTTCATCAATAATCGTTTGCATATTTGCAGGTACGACAGGTAATTTAAATTTATGTTTTCCTAAAGTGACAGTTGTATCACATTCAGAGCGGCTATTTACAATACATTTTGCAGGAATTAATTGAATATCTTCATAGTCGAATACGTTTTCCATCATTTACACCCCTAAAATACGAATATTTTATTAAGTTTGTTTAAAAATGTTCGTCCAAAGGATAATTTACATGATTTTCACGTATAAGTCAAAGGTTTTCATGTTTATATTTAAAAATTAAAGTTTATCCCGCTATTTGCCGGGCAGTAAGACTTCCACCTCAAAATTTGGTAGGAGCCCAGCTACCCGTAAACGCCCGATTGGTGAGGGCTAATAATCAGTGGGGATGAACTCCCCACTGATTAAAGTTTCACTTTATATACGTATGTTGTAGGTTCATATGATGAAAATGTGTTTTAACATAACATCATTTGATGTAAAATTATGTTTGGAAAAGAAAAGTTAAATAGGTAAATTTAGGAGGGTCGTTAATGAAACGTTTAGTATATATGGATTGGTTGCGTGTATTAGCAACAATAGCAGTTGTTACAATTCACGTTTCTGCTGGCTATGTTTCCATGTTAGATACAAATAACGTGTCGCGCTGGATGGCTGGTAACCTTTTTGAATCCATTTCACGTGCCAGTGTTCCAATCTTCGTGATGATTAGTGGAGCTTTATTGTTAAAGGGGACGAAAGATATTCCAATCGGGGAATTTTTACAGAAGCGTGCAAGTAAGGTTATTATACCGTTTATAGCTTGGAGCGCTATATTTTACGCATATGGAGCATATGCAGGATATTTTCCAGCTTCTTTCAAGCAAGGAATAAAGCACTTTTTAACGGATACGATTGGGGGACATTTATGGTTCCTATATATGATTGTGGGGATATACTTAATTACACCTCTACTGAAAATATTTGTGAAAAACGCTAAAAAAAGAGAGATAGAATACTTTTTAATATTATGGCTATATGCATCTGTTGTAGTCAATTTAGCGAAATATTATTATCCAATTAACTTTAATATTGAATTATTTTATGTTACAAATTATGTAGGGTATTTCCTACTTGGTTATTATTTATCTAATTTTGATATTTCGAAAAAATGGAGAAATATTTCTTACATTGGAGGATTCGTAGGATTTATTAGTACATTCTTTATTACTTATTACTATACAGTAAAAGCAAATGGACAGTTAGAGCAGTTTTGGTATGGATATTTTGCGCCAGGTGTCGTACTGATGGCGATTGGATTATTTATATTTTTCAAATATGCATTCCAAAAGTCAGAACGAGAATTACCATTGTTATTCCGTTTTATAAATCAAGCAAGCCTTGGAATCTATATTCTTCACTTCTTCTTATTAAATAACTTGTTGTACATGGTTTTTCCTAAGGTAAATGAACGTGTGCATGCAATATTAGCAATACCTATTAATGTAACGATTACACTTGTTCTTAGTATGATAATTACGTTAGTATTGCAAAGAATACCAGTTGTAAAAAAACTAGTTCCGTAAAAAATGAATACGGTGTAGATAGGGCAGACTTATTATTAAGGCTGCCCTTTACTATTTTAAAATTATACTTAGATAAATTTAGATTTAAATGAATTGAAAACAGTGGATTAATATAGTATCTTACTATAGTCTAAAGTGAGGTATGAAGAACATAATAGGTTAAATATAAAATCAAATGAGGTTAACATATGAGTAAAAAAAGTTTTAGTAATTATGCATTAAACAAAGAAATCATACGAGCGCTTACTGGTTTAGGCTATGAGCATCCGACAGAAGTGCAAGGAGAGGTTATTCCAGTTGCACTGCAAAAGAAGGATCTTGTTGTAAAATCGCAGACTGGAAGTGGAAAAACGGCTTCGTTCGGTATACCACTTTGTGAAATGGTAGAGTGGGAAGAGAATAAGCCACAGGCATTGGTTTTAACACCAACGAGAGAACTTGCTGTTCAAGTAAAAGAAGATATTACGAATATAGGTCGATTCAAAAGAATTAAGGCTGCCGCAGTTTATGGTAAATCTCCATTTGCACGCCAAAAATTAGAGCTAAAGCAAAAGACACATATTGTAGTGGGGACTCCTGGTCGTGTGTTAGATCATATTGAAAAAGGTACTCTTTCTTTAGAGTGTCTAAAGTACTTAGTTATTGATGAAGCAGATGAAATGCTAAATATGGGGTTTATCGATCAAGTAGAAGCAATTATTGATGAATTACCTACAAAGCGAATGACAATGTTATTTTCAGCAACGCTTCCAGAGGATGTTGAAAAGTTGTCTCGTACATATATGAATTCACCAACTCATATTGAAATTAAAGCAGCTGGGATTACAACAGATAAAATTGAACATACACTTTTTGAAGTGATAGAAGAAGAAAAGCTTTCACTTCTTAAAGATATAACAACAATTGAAAACCCAGATAGCTGCATTATTTTTTGCCGCACACAAGAAAACGTAGATCATGTATATAGACAGTTAAAGCGCGTTAACTATCCTTGTGACAAAATACATGGTGGTATGGTACAAGAAGACCGTTTTGAAGTAATGGATGATTTTAGAAAAGGAAAGTTCCGTTATTTAGTAGCAACAGACGTAGCGGCTAGAGGAATTGATATTGATAATATTACACATGTTATTAATTACGATATTCCACTAGAAAAAGAAAGTTACGTACACCGCACAGGAAGAACAGGACGAGCTGGTAATAGTGGAAAAGCTATTACGTTTATAACACAATATGAGAATAGATTTTTAGAAGAGATTGAAGCGTACATTGGTTTTGCAATTTCAAAGGGACATGCGCCTTCAAAAGAGGAAGTTATGCAAGGGAAAGCAGTATTTGAAGAGAAAATACATGCCAAACCAATTATAAAGAAAGATAAAAATGCAGATCTAAATAAAGGAATTATGAAACTGTACTTTAATGGCGGGAAGAAAAAGAAAATTAGAGCGGTAGATTTCGTCGGTACAATTGCTAAAATTAAAGGTGTTACAGCAGAAGATATAGGCATTATTACAATACAAGACAATGTTTCTTACGTTGAAATATTAAATGGAAAAGGACCGCTTGTTTTAAAAATCATGAAAAATACAACGATTAAAGGGAAACAATTAAAGGTTCATGAAGCAATTAAGTAAACAAAAAAACTATCCACTCTCTAACAGGTGGATAGTTTTTTGTTTAAGATTCTTTGAGATCATCAACTAGTTTCTCTGCTAAACGTCTATACATATTACTCATAGTCACGAAGGATGTTAGTAATAAAAACTTTTCTAGCTTTGGATCCTCTAAGGAAGAAACCTCTTTTACTTCCGTAACACGTGTATTTACGTCTTGTTTAAAGCTTTCCACATTGGTTTCAGTAAGAGAAAGATAATCTTTATAGAGAGTATTTAATTCGAATGTTTCATCGTTTATTAATGGTGCATTTATATTTTCTAAGGAGCTTTTTATATCATTAATGGAAAGTGCTCCTTTTAATTGATAAATTAAGCTGATTAAAATCATATGCTCTTTTGAATACTTTTTATTTTTGATAGGGATAAATAATTTCCCCTTTGCGTAATTGTTAATCATTGTTTTTGTTAATACTTTTTCATCAGCAGTTCTCGTTGTATCTGCATAAGTATTCTCAAATAGTTGAACAACTTGGTCTACATATAAGTCGACATTTGGGATATCCTCAAGTTTAATATTTTTTTCTAAATGTAATGATTCAAGTAATTTATTTATATTTTCCACGTAGAACCCCTCACTTTTATAACTTAGTGGAGCTTAATGTTTAGTATATCTTTAAATATGGTATTACGAAACAAATGAAATGTAAATGTTGACCTGTATGAATAATGTATATATAATTACATGTAGTTATTAAAACTACATGTAATTATATGAGGGGTGTTTATATGAATGCTTATGTAAGAGAACCGGTTAATGCATTTACTCACTTAGGAGGAGCTGTATTATCATTTATTGCATTATTAGCTATGCTTGTGAAAGTTTCTGTTAAGATGCCATCTTTTGCTGCAATTACGGCTGTTATTTTATTTGGTATCGGGATGATGGTCCTTTATATGGCGTCAGCTGTGTATCATAGTGTTGTAGCCAGTGAACGTGTTATTTATTTCTTTAGGAAGCTAGATCATTCTATGATTTTTATATTAATTGCAGGTACATATGCACCCTTTTGCTTAATTACATTAAATTCGGCAAATGGTTTACTATTATTTTGTTTAGTTTATGCAACTGCGATTTGTGGTATTGTTTTTAAAATGTTTTGGTTTAATTGTCCAAGATGGTTATCGACAGCAATTTATCTTCTGATGGGTTGGTTAATTGTTCTATTCTTTGCACCGCTAGCTGAGAATTTAAGTACAGGAGGTATCATTTTCTTAGTACTTGGAGGCATTTTTTATACAATTGGTGGATTTATTTACGGTGCGAAGCCAAAATGGCTGGAGTTTAAATATATGGGACACCATGAAATTTTTCATATTTTTGTATTGTTAGGTAGTCTTGCGCATTTTCTAAGTGTATATTGTTACGTAATTTAACAAACGAACCTTTCGAGTGCTTTTTAGTGGAACCGTTATTTTTCTTGATTAATAAGAAATGATATAGACAAATATATAAGTTGAAGGCTATATAACTTAAAGGTTATGTAGCCTTTTTATATAACCAAAGATAAAAATTAAATATTTAGAATTTTCAACCTTAAAATATGATAGGATAAATGTGTATTGAGATTTTATAATTGATGATAAGTGGGGGACTATATATATGACGATACTTATAACGGGTGGAGCAGGGTATATTGGTAGTCATACATGTATAGAATTATTAAATAATAATTATAAAATAATAGTCGTAGATAATCTTTCAAATAGTTCAATAGAATCTTTAAACAGAGTAAAAGAAATAACAGGAAAACAATTTGAATTTTATAAAGAAAATGTTTTAAATCGTGAAAAAATGAATGATATTTTTTTGAGAAATAACATTGAAGCAGTTATTCATTTTGCAGGTTTCAAAGCGGTTGGGGAATCGGTTACAATTCCAATTACATATTATTATAATAATATAATGAGTACGGTCATACTATGTGATGTAATGCAAAAACATAATGTTAAAAAATTTATTTTTAGTTCATCCGCAACCGTATATGGAGTTCCAAAAACATCACCAATTACAGAAGACTTTCCATTAAGCGCGACGAATCCATATGGGCAAACCAAATTAATGATTGAGCAAATTATGCGTGATATAGCAAAAGCTGATAGTGAATGGAGTATTGCGTTACTTCGCTATTTTAATCCGTTTGGGGCACATCAAAGTGGACGTATTGGAGAAGATCCGAATGGGATTCCGAATAATTTAATGCCATATGTAACACAAGTAGCGGTAGGGAAATTAAAGGAATTAAATATATTCGGAAATGACTATCCGACAATAGACGGGACAGGTGTCCGGGATTATATTCATGTTGTTGATCTTGCAAAGGGACATGTAAAGGCACTCGAGAAAGTACTTGTGACCAAGGGAATCGATGCATATAACCTTGGTACGGGGAAAGGGTATAGTGTATTGGAGATGGTTAAGGCTTTTGAGAAGGTTTCGGGCCAAAAAATACCTTATAAAATTATAGAGCGTCGTCCTGGTGATGTAGCAATATGCTTTGCTGACGTATCTAAAGCAAAGCGAGAATTAGGGTGGGAATCGAAACATGGATTAGAAGATATGTGCGTAGATTCTTGGAGATGGCAAGTAAATAATAAAAATGGCTATCAAATGATTTAAGGTAGTTAATAAGGTATCCTTTTAGTATTTTCTAGGATACTTTATTTTTATTTATATAATAAATTCGATTATTTATTATGTTGGTTGAAGTCAGTAATATGTTCATTTTACGAAGAAAAATCAATGAAATATTACTGACCGTAGCATTTCAAGGGGAATTTGTTTTATTGAGGGTTTGTATAAGTTGGTAATATAGATGAGAAATCTTCATGAATTTTAACAAGTTGTCTATGATAAACTGTATTGCCCTCTTGAATTGTATAGGGCAGAGCACTTCGCCCAAAACAGTTTGCAATAATATTAGCATGCTTCGGATAGGAAATGCGGATTTCATACAAATTAACTGTCTCATCTAATTCTGCATAAAAAGAAGTTGAATGATTGCCAAATAAAGGATAAGGGAAACTTGCTTCTGAATTCTCACCAATTAATACAGGTAATTTTACCGGATTAGAATGGCTAGACCAATCCCAAATTTCTATATTTATGTGATGTTCGTATGCATTTAGATTTACAATGTTTACTACAGCTGAAGCAGTTGCAGCTTCTTTTGTTAAAACACCTGTGGAATAAATACCAATTTGATTTGGATAATAAAGAGGCATAAATATCAAACCTTCCCAAATTAATATGATTGTACAATATTCTATGCGGATAATTGATAGAATGAGATAGGGAAAATGCAACATCCTACTAATTTTTTATAGAAATAAAAAATATAATATTGAAAAGAATTCCAATACTTGTATCATTGTTAGAGTACGTTTATAATCAAGGAATCCTATTTAATGTTCTGATAGGATTATTTATTATTGAAAGCGTTTTAAATCTGCCCTTTTTTAAGGTAGGAAGTCTGACTTATTCAGATTAAAAATTATGTATGTAGTTTTAAATAGGAAGAAAAATAATAAAGTATCACTTTATATTGTGGGGAGGTTAAAAGTGTGAAAGGGAAAGATTTTCACACGAATATATATGGGTTATGTAGGATTATTACTTTCAGGTGCAGCTTTATTCTTAAATAGTCTTGTCATATTAGGCAAAGCAGAGATGAAAAGTGCAGGTGTCTTTAATTTATTTGTGGGGGCATTACAAATTATCATTCCGTTCTATTTGATTATGATTTCTGATCAAAGTAATTGGACGGTATATTCATATGCAGCTACTTTTTTATTTGGTTTAACATATTTGTATGTAGGAGTTACCTTTATTACGGGAATGAGTAGCACTGGGTTAGGTTGGTTTTGCCTATGGGTAGTTATTATTGCTTTATTTTATATGGTTGTATCTTTTGTTCAATTTCAAGATGTTCTTAACGCGTTAACATGGTTTATGTGGGCTTTACTTTGGTATTTATTCTTTGTGCTAAATGTACAAAAGAAAAATATTAATCAATACCTAGGTAGAATAGCATTTGTACAATCATGGGTAACACTTACACTTCCATCTCTCTTTTATTTTATGGGAATATGGGGAGAGCCATTAGTATATGAAATATCAGTTTATGTATCGGTAGTTTCAATTTTATACTTTTGCTATTGTATTTTTAAATATCGGGTACGTTAATGTATCATATGTAGAAAAAAACATGGAATCGTTAAACTGATTCCATGTTTTTTCTATGTTAGCATTTATAATAATAGAGGTAGTATTTTACAATTTATAAAATGGGGATGATGAAGGTGAAAAGAGTATTGGTGCTAGGGGGAACAAGGTTTTTCGGTAAACATTTAGTAGCAGCACTTTTGCAAGCTGGGTATCATGTAACAATTGCTACGCGGGGAATTACCGAAGATTCCTTAATGAAGTGACTAATTGTACGTTACATAATAGAAAGGCTCGCGAATTAGGATTTCCGTTCCGAGAATTAAATACAGAAATAAAAAATGTTTTACAGCATTACATAAATAGATTGAAATAATTATAAATCCCCTGGTGGCAATCCGAGGGATTCTAGAGGATTTCAACAATACTAGTTTTACATTACCAAATTTACCTTACACGCATGATGAATGGCAGGCATCATCAATATATGGGTCTAGTTAACCATAACCTTATGGAATTACCCACTTTCCACTCAAAAAAGTTGGTCGAGATAAAAATAATTTCCTTGTGTCAAAAATAAACTTGTTTTTTCGGAAGTCAACAACAATTCCGGAAATCTTCTGACAAATATTACGATAAAAGTAACACTTTTGATTTCGTTTGTGACTCTTATCCTTTTTGCTTATACTGTAAAGTAGTAGCGTTTTGTTGAAATAGAAGGAGATCGTTTATGAGTAAAACGAAGCAATTAATAGAGGAAGCAAGTAATTTTATTACGATTTGTTATAAAGAGCTTCAGAAAGAGCAATTGATAGAAGAACGTATAAAAGAAATTCAAATTGAGATAGAGAAGACGGGTACGTATGAGCATACATTCGAAGAACTTGTTCATGGTTCGCGAATGGCATGGCGTAATAGTAATAGATGTATTGGAAGGCTATTTTGGAGTAAGATGCACATATTAGATGCCCGTGAAGTGAATGATGAAGAGGGTGTATATAATGCATTAATTCATCATATTAAATATGCAACGAATGACGGGAAAGTGAAACCGACAATTACGATTTTTAAGCAATATCAAGGTAAAGAAAATAATATACGGATTTATAACCATCAATTAATTCGATATGCAGGATATAAAACGGAAATGGGAGTGATTGGTGATTCTCATTCCGCTATATTTACAGATTTTTGTCAGGAGCTTGGTTGGCAAGGAGAAGGTACAAATTTTGATGTATTACCACTTGTATTTTCTGTGGATGGGAAAGCGCCTATATATAAAGAAATTCCGAAAGAAGAGGTGAAAGAAGTACCAATTGAGCATCCGGAATACCCTGTATCTTCACTCGGAGTAAAATGGTATGGAGTACCGATGATTTCAGATATGCGTTTAGAGATAGGTGGTATTTCTTATACCGCTGCTCCGTTTAATGGATGGTATATGGGAACGGAGATCGGGGCTCGTAACTTAGCGGATTATGATCGTTATAATTTACTTCCAGCAGTTGCAGAAATGATGAATTTGGATACGTCAAGAAATAGTACGTTATGGAAAGATAAGGCATTGATTGAGTTAAATATCGCTGTGTTACATTCCTTTAAAAAACAAGGCGTGAGTATTGTCGATCATCATACTGCTGCACAACAATTTCAGCAATTTGAGAAGCAAGAGGTCGCTTGTGGCCGTGTTGTAACAGGTAATTGGGTATGGTTAATTCCGCCGTTGTCACCAGCTGCCACTCATATTTATCATAAACCGTATCCAAATGATATTCTGAAGCCGAATTTCTTTCATAAATAGTTTGTAGTATAGGGCGTTTCCTGCAAAATATAAATTTTTTTAATTACTGCTATGTAGCAATTGGAAGCCTTTACTCTTAGTTATTTAGGGAAGGAGCTTTTTGAACCATGGAGTTCCGTATGTTATAATCAAACTTCTGTTTCGAAGACTTTATAGAAATATAAGGTCTTTTGTTTTGCCTTCTTATTTCAAAAAGCTAGTAAATCAAAATAGATAATAAAAAGAGAGGAAGGTTCTTATTTTGGGGAGCTTCCTCTCTTTTTTATGTCCGCTAAAAGTTTAATTGTATTGGTGGGATTTTTCAAAATATATCCATCCCCCTTGACGGTTACCTTATTATTTTTCGATAATAAAGTGAAGCTATAATTGGTGAGGACTTTTCTGATCCACCACTGATTATCAGCCTACATCAACTGGGATAAAACTGACTAAACAAAAAGGAATGAACCACAGATGCTAAATTTAGTACTTATGATGATTGAACGTGTTGGACTTATTGTTATTTTAGGTTTTTTACTCTCTCATATTAAGACATTCAGGCGCTTACTTCATAGGCAGGATGGATATATAGATAAGTTTAAGCTTATTTGTATTTTTTCAGTGTTTACAATTGTAAGTAATTACACAGGAATTGAAATTGCAGGGAATACGATTATGAATGAAAATTGGCTACAAGGTGTTTCTTCATCGAGTACAATTGCAAATACACGTATTATGGGTGTTGGAATTAGTGGATTTCTCGGTGGTCCTATCGTTGGAATTGGAGTAGGATCGATTGCTGGTATTCACCGTTATATGCTCGGCGGGACAACAGCGGTAAGCTGTGCAATCTCGTCAATTTTAGCAGGAGTGATAGCGGGGTATATCGGATACATTTTCCAGAAACGTAATCGTACAATTACACCTAAATTTTCAGCGATTTTAAGTGTGTTTATCGTTTCTTTAGAAATGATTATGATTCTATTAATTGTAGAGGATGGAATGAGTATTGTGAAAACAATCGCGATACCGATGATCCTTGTGAATAGTTTCGGGAGCTTTATTTTACTTTCTATGATCCAAGCTATTTTGCGTCAGGAAGAGAATGCGAAAGCACTGCAAACGCATAAAGTATTACGCATTGCTGATAAAACGTTACCTTATTTTCGCCGGGGTTTAACAGAAGAATCTTGCAAGTATGTGGCACAAATTATCCACCGCTTTACGGGAACAGATGCGGTATCCTTAACAGATACAGAGAAAATTTTAGCTCACGTTGGATTAGCATCGGATCATCATATTCCTTCACACAGTTTAATAACAGGTTTATCGAAAGAGGTTCTACATACAGGGAAAATAATGAAAGCGAAATCGCGTGAAATTATTAATTGCCAACATGATGGTTGTCCATTGCAAGCGGCAGTTGTTATTCCATTAACTTCACATGGGAATACGATAGGAACATTAAAACTTTATTTTAAAAACGCTAGTCAATTAAGTCGTGTTGAGGAAGAGTTAGCGGAAGGGTTAGCTAAAATATTTTCCACACAGCTTGAGTTAGGTGAAGCGGAGTTACAAAGTAAGTTATTACAAGATGCTGAAATAAAAGCGTTGCAAGCACAAATCAATCCGCATTTTTTATTTAATGCAATTAATACAGTATCAGCTTTATGCCGAACAGATGTAGAGAAGGCAAGAAAATTATTGTTGCAGCTTAGCGTCTATTTTCGTTGTAATTTGCAAGGTGCACGTCAATTGCTTATTCCATTGGAACAAGAGTTGAATCATGTACAAGCATATTTATCATTAGAGCAAGCGAGATTTCCAAATAAGTATGAAGTAAAGATGTACATTGAAGAAGAATTAAAGACAACTTTAGTTCCACCATTTGTGCTTCAGTTATTGGTTGAAAATGCATTGCGTCATGCTTTTCCGAAAAAGCAGCCATTGTGCCAAGTTGAGGTGCATGTGTTTGAAAAAGAGGGGATGGTCCATTTTGAAGTGAAAGATAATGGACAAGGGATTGAGAGTGAACGTCTAGAGCAATTAGGAAAAATGGTAGTTCCATCAAAGAAAGGGACTGGAACAGCTTTATATAATATTAATGAACGACTTATCGGGTTATTTGGGAAAGAGACAATGCTTCAAATTGAAAGTGAATTAAACAAGGGGACGGAGATTATCTTTGTAATTCCGAAAAAAGTAGGGGAGGAAGAACCGAGTGTTAAAAGTATTGGTAGTTGATGATGAAATGTTAGCACGGGATGAATTGAAATATTTATTAGAGCGAACGAAAGAAGTGGAGATAGTCGGTGAGGCGGATTGTGTAGAGGACGCTTTAGAAGAATTAATGAAAAATAAGCCAGACATTGTTTTTCTAGATATTCAACTATCTGATGATAACGGATTTGAAATCGCAAATATATTGAAGAAGATGAAAAATCCACCTTCAATCGTGTTTGCAACTGCATATGATCAATATGCACTGCAAGCATTTGAGGTAGATGCGTTAGATTACATTTTAAAGCCATTTGATGAAGAACGCATTGAACAGACATTGAAGAAATATAAAAAACAAAAACAAGCGAAAATAGAAACGAAGCAAGAAGTAAAGGTGGGCGATGTAACGGCAGAGATGCATAAATTAGCATTGCCAATTGAGGAATCAATTGTACTTGTTAATATTGAAGATATTATTTATGTAGGGCTTGTAGATGGAAAAGTAGCTGTAAAAACAATGAAAGAAACGTATGTAACGCATGATACACTTGTGATTTTGGAAAAGAAATTACCGCAAACAAGTTTTATACGTGTTCACCGTAGTTTTATTGCGAATATTAATCATATTACAGAAATACAGCCATGGTTCAATTCTACTTATAATTTAATCATGAAAGAAGGTTCAAAAGTACCTGTTAGTCGTACATATGCAAAAGAGCTCAAAAAGCTGCTTCGTATTTAAGAAGCAGCTTTTGTATTTCACTGTATAATTTTTGTAATTGGCTGTTTATATTTGACATTCCGCTATGTAAACGCTTTCTTTTACATTTATATCCTATAAAATAAAGGTACCAAATCAAAAGAGGTGGCCAAAATGAGCACAAAAAAAGTATATGGTTTTCTATCACAAATATTCGTTTTTTCAGCTATTATGTTAGTTTCTAATATTATCTCAACCCATTTACCCATTCCGATGCCTGCATCAGTAATTGGGTTAGTCGTTTTATTTAGTCTATTATGTTTAAAGGTTATTAAATTGGAGCAAGTTGAATCATTTGGAACAGCCTTAACAGGTATTATCGGATTCCTTTTCGTCCCATCAGGTATTTCTGTTATTAATTCTCTTGGTGTAATGAGCCAAAATTTTGTACAAATCTTAACTGTAATCGTTGTCGCAACAATTATTTTACTTGCTGTAACAGGTTTATCTGCACAATTAATGTTAGGTAAAGATGACAAAGAAGCAAAAGATACAAAAGAATTGAAAGTTGTAAACAAAGGAAGCAAACACGGAAAAGTCGCGTAACTATTTTAGACCATACATGGTTAGGAGGTAATGAACATGACAAGCACAATGACTCCATATTTCGGAATCGTCGTTTCATTAATTGCATACGGAATCGGAACGTTTTTATTCAAACACTCAAAAGGATTCTTCTTATTTACACCACTATTCGTAGCAATGGTATTAGGGATCGTATTTTTAAAGGTAGGTAACTTTACTTTTGAAGAATATAATACTGGTGGGAAGATGATCAGTTTCTTCTTAGAGCCAGCAACAATTGCCTTTGCAATTCCATTATATAAACAAGTTGATAAGTTAAAAAAATATTGGTGGCAAATTTTATCAGCTATCGTGATTGGATCTATTTGTTCAGTGATTGTTGTGTTCATTGTCGCAAAAGCGATTGGTTTAGATACAGCAGTAATGAACTCAATGTTACCGCAGGCAGCAACAACAGCCATCGCATTACCAATTTCTGAAAGCATTGGTGGTATTCCAGCAATTACATCATTTGCAGTTATCTTTAACGCAGTTATTGTATACGCATTAGGAGCATTATTCTTAAAAACATTTAGAGTGAAACATCCAATTGCAAAAGGTTTAGCACTTGGAACAGCGGGTCATGCATTAGGGGTTGCAGTAGGAATCGAAATGGGTGAAGTAGAAGCAGCTATGGCAAGTATCGCTGTGACAGTAGTTGGTGTCGTAACAGTGGTGGTTATCCCAATGTTTATGCCTTTTATTGGATAATAAGGTGAAACTTTAATCATTGGGGAGTGTCCATCCCAAAATGATTATTAGCCTTCATCAATCGGACTTTTACGAGCAGTTATCTCCCACCTAACTGCATCGTATTCGCCGAATTTTGAGGTAGGAGTCTTACCGCCCGTTAATACGGGATAAAACTTACTTAAAAAAATATAAAAGCAAGCTATTTGTAGGGCGGATTTCTACTGATAGCTTGCTTTTTATGTTACAGTAGTGGTAAGACCTATGTTTAGTGAAATACAAGTTTCTTTAAATCTTCATTAATACTATGGAGAATACGTTTTGAATTAGGTCATTGTATTGTAAAATAAGAAGTAAGCTACTATATGGTTTGATAAGGGCTTATAAGAATCTTAATATAAATAATTAAAGGTAGAAAAGAGAGAGAAATCTACTTATTAACGTTTTACTTTATAGGACAGGAGAGAGTACTCGTCGATTATGCAAATAAAAAACCTGTTTCAAAGCAAAGGATTTCAGAGGTTAATCGTATTAGTATTACTTGCTCTCATATTGTATGGGATGCAAAGTATGTTAAATTTAATTTTAATTACGTTTATGTTGACGTATTTAATGGATCGATTCCAAAAGTTTATTTCTCGTAAATTAGAACATTTCATGCCAATCAATCGGAAAATTATTATAGCGCTTTTATATGTAATGTTAGTGGCGGGAATTGCCATTACGCTATTTAAATATTTACCGGTATTAACAATACAAATTTCGCAATTGATTTATCAATTCAATGTATTTTTAAGAAATCCACCTGATAGTGAATTAATTAAGTATGCAGTTAATGCTGTTAATCATATGGAGCTTTCTAAATATGTAGGGCAAGGCGTAGACATTTTGTATAAATCCATTACGAATGTTGGGAAATTCGGTCTGCAAGTTTTACTTTCTGTAATTTTAAGCTTATTTTTCTTACTTGAAAAAGGGCGTATCGTTGCTTTTACTGCGAAGTTTAAAGAAAGTCGACTTGCAATTTTCTATAACGAAATAGAGTATTTCGGAAAGAAATTTGCACGTTCATTCGGAAAAGTAATCGAAGCACAATTTTTAATTGCAATTGTTAACTGTGTTTTATCTGTTATCGCATTATGGATATTAGACTTCCCGCAATTATTAGGTTTAGGGTTAATGATTTTCTTGCTGGGTTTAATTCCAGTGGCAGGTGTTATTATTTCGTTATTCCCGCTTTGTATGATTGCTTACAATATCGGCGGTATTATGTATGTCGTTTATATTGTAGTTATCGTAACAGTAATCCATGCGCTTGAAAGCTATGTGTTAAACCCGAAATTTATGTCACAAAAAACAAATTTACCGATCTTCTACACGTTTATGATACTAATTTTCTCTGAACACTTTTTAGGTGTGTGGGGACTAATTATCGGTATTCCAATCTTCATTTTCTTATTAGATGTTTTAGATGTGACAAGTGATGAAATGGATCAGGATGTTGGAAAACAATAGAGTAAAGAAAAAGCATCGATATTCGATGCTTTTTCTTTTATAACATGGTGTTTCTTATGCCATACTGTAAGGAGAATATAGAATAGGGGTGAAATAATGACTGTAAATGAAAAGATAGAATTAGCTACATTTGCTGGAGGATGTTTCTGGTGCATGGTTTCGCCATTTGAAGAGATGGAAGGGATTATAAAGGTTGTTTCAGGCTATACAGGTGGCCATACAGAGGATCCAACGTATAAAGAAGTGTGCTCGGAAACAACTGGACATTATGAGGCAGTACAAATTACATTTGATGCAAACAAAATGTCGTATGAAGAGTTATTAACTATATATTGGAGACAAATTGATCCGACTGATATCGGAGGGCAATTCCATGACCGTGGACAGTCTTATGAAACAGTGATTTTTTATCATAATGAAGAACAACATAAAAAGGCAGAAGCTTCAAAAGAAGAGCTTGAGCAGAGTGGGCGCTTTTCAAAACGAATTGCGACAAAAATATTGCCGGTTACTACATTTTATCCAGCTGAAGAATATCATCAAGGATATCATAAGAAAAATACATTCCGCTATGAGTTATATCGTAAAGGCTCGGGACGAGATGCTTTTATTAAGCAACATTGGCCAAAGGATAATGCTCATTTAAAAGAAAAACTAAACGATATGCAGTTTTATGTAACGCAGGAAAATGGTACAGAACCACCATTTCGAAATGAGTATTGGAATCATCAAGAGGAAGGTCTTTATGTAGACATCGTTTCAGGTGAACCATTGTTTACTTCTATAGATAAATTTGATAGTGGATGTGGATGGCCGAGTTTTACGAAACCGGTTATGTCAGCTAGCGTGAAGGAAAAAATGGATGTTAGTCATAATATGACGCGTACGGAAGTGAGAAGTAAAGAAGGAGACTCACATCTTGGGCATGTATTTCCAGACGGTCCAGGACCAAATGGACTTCGTTATTGTATAAATTCAGCAGCTCTTCGATTTATCCCAAAAGAGGAGCTAGAGAAAGAAGGATATGGTGATTTCCTAATCTTGTTTGGAGATAAAAAATAACCTCGCAGTTAGCGAGGTTATTTCTTTTTATTTTACTTTTTTCTTTTTAAATTTGCTTAGTGCTTCATAAACGATTGGAACAATAAGAAGTGTTAATAACGTTGAACTCGTTAATCCACCAATTACGGTTACACCAAGTCCTTTAGAAATTAAGCCACTACCTTCAAAGCCTAATGCAAGCGGGATAAGAGCCCCAATTGTTGCAATTGCAGTCATTAAAATAGGACGCAGGCGTGTTGCACCAGCTTCTAGTAATGCTTCACGTGTTGATACACCTTCATTTTCTTTATGGATAACACGATCGACAAGTACGATTGCGTTTGTTACAACGATACCGATTAACATAAGCGCACCAATCATTGCAGATACACTTAATGTTTCGCCAGAGATTAATAAGGCAACAAGTGCACCAATAATTGTGAATGGTAGCGAGAATAAAATTGCGAATGGCGCAAGTGCACCACCAAATGTAACGACAAGAACGAAGTATACAATAGCAATCGCAGCTAGCATCGCTAATCCAAGTTGCTTAAATGATTCTTGAATATCTTCTGTAACACCGCCCATAGAAACATCTACGCCAGAAGGAAGATCCATTTTATCCACTTCTTTTTGGACTGCAGAAGATGCTTTTGAAACGTCATCAGATGTTAATTTCGCACTCACTTCTGCATAAACTCTGCCATCTCGATGTGTTACTGTGTTAGAAGTTTCGCCTTCTTTTACAGTCATAACATCTTTAACCGCCACTTCATTACCAAGTGGTGTTGTAATTTTACGATTTGTTAAATCTTCGATTGTTTCATAATTCTGTTTCTCAGTTTCTACATATACATTTACATCTTTACCGTCTTTTTTAATTGTTGTTAGAACAGGGCGATCATGTTGATTAGAAAGTCCCATTCCAATTTGGGCAGCGGTTAGCCCCATTTTACTTAACTTCTCTTGATCTGCGACTAAAGTATATTCTGCATATGTTTTTGCAATACTAGAGTCTACATCTTTTAAATCTTTATTTTTCTTCATGATATTTTGAATGTCTTTCACGACAGGCTTAATTTCTTCAGAGCTATCTCCGTAAACGTATAGTTTAATTTCGTTACTACCGCCACTTGCTCCGAAATCTTGGTTTTTCCATTCGCCTTTTCCAGACATTTTTTGTAAATCTTTAATGACTTGCTCTTTTTCTTTTTCGAAGTTTTTCGTGTCGTTATCATATTGAACGAAGAACATTGCTTGATTTGATTGACCAGGACTCATTGGATTCTCTCCACCTAATGAGAACTGAATTGTTTTGACGTCTTTATTATCTTGGAAGTGCTTTTCAGCTTTCGTTGCAATTTTTTCAACGTCTTCTAATGTTTGACCTGGCTCAGGATTGTACGTTGCGATAATCATTTTTTCTTCTTCAGATGGTAAGAAGCTTACACCGATAATTGGTACAAGTGCAAGACTACCAACTAATAGAAGGACAGCAATACTTGATGTAATAATTTTATGATTTAAAGCCCATTCAAGTATACGTTTATAACCGTTTGCTAATTTACTTGGTTTCTCTTCATGATGTACTTCTTTTTCTCTCATGCTCTCTTTTTTAAATAAAGAGTGAGCTAGCATCGGTACGATTGTAACTGCTACTAGTAACGATGCTAATAAAGCGAAGACGATAGTTAAGGCGAACGGTAAGAACATTTCACCAATCATACCTTTTACAAGTCCAAGCGGCAAGAATACAGCAATTGTTACAATAGTAGAAGACATAATAGGAATAAACATTTCTTTCGTGGCTTCACGAATTAAATCTTTTCCGCGTAGTTTCTCTTCTGATAACGACATACGTCGGTAAATATTTTCAATAACAACAATGGAGTCATCGACAACGCGTCCGATAGCGACTGTCATGGCTCCGAGTGTCATAATGTTCAGCGTAATATCCATTTGCTTTATGACTAAAACAGCGATTAATAAAGAAAGTGGTATAGAAACGACAGAGATTAACGTTGTTCGAATGTTGCGTAGGAACAACATAATAATAACAATCGCAAAGATAGCCCCGAAAATTGCTTTGCTCAGCATTGTTTTGACTGATTCCTCAATCGGTGCACCTTGGTCGAATGTTGAAATAATCTCTAAATCTTTATATTTTTTCTCAAGGTCTGTTACTTTATCTTTAACAGCATTTACAACATCAACTGTATTTGCATCAGCAGCTTTCACAATTTGAATTCCAATTGCTTCTTTTCCATTTGTTCGAGAAATCGATTCTGCTTTCCCAACTTCTTTAATATCAGCAATTTCTTCTAATGTAACTGTTGGAATTCCATTCATAGCAGCTGGATTCATTTGCGACGTTTGTGCACTAGCGCCAGCGTTTGGACTACCTTGACCGTTTGGTGATGAAGGGATAGCTGGAATTTTTAATTCTTTTAATGCTTTAATTGTTGTAATGTTACCGTCTACAACAACTGATTTTTCCGTATCTTTAAATGTATATAAGCCAAGTGGTAAAGATACATCTGAACCTTTAATAATATTTTTCACAGTATCTTCACTTAAACCTAATTCTTTCATCTTATCTTGTTTGAAGACAAGTTGTACTTCGTCTACTTGTTGGCCTGCGATTTGAACGGATGCGACACCATCAAGTCCTTTTAAACCGGGAACAATATTTTTTTCAACATTTTCAGTTAAGGTAGCCAAAGATTCATTTTTACTCGCTACGCTTAATGAAATAACAGGGAAGGCATTAAAGTTTACTCGAGAAACTTTCGGATCTTTAACACCGTCGGGCAGTTTCACATTTGTGAGAGCTTCTTTAATTTCTGTTTCGGCCTTTTCCATATTTTTATCAAAATCATATTCTACCTGAATAGAAGATGCGTTTTGAAAAGATGATGAACTGACAACGTTAACACCACTTAAATTTTGTAGTTGCTCTTCCATCGGTTTTGAAACTTTATCAGCTACTTCTTCTGGTGTAGCACCAGGATAAACCGTCGTTACTGTTACAATAGGCGTTGTAATATCAGGAATTGTTTCCAGCTTCATATTGAGTCCAGAATAGATCCCTGCAATAGTAACAATAATGGTTAATAGCCAAACCGCGAACTTATTTTTTAACGAGAAATTGATGATTTTGTTCATGTTTGCGCTCCCTTTTTATTGTATTGACCAATCGGTCAGTCTAATACATAATATAACTGACTGGTTGGTCAGTCGTCAATGAAAAGAGATGGTATAATAAAGTTTTAATAAGTGGGATTTTTACTGCCACAAGTAGCGAGATATATGTAGTATAAGATGCGAGATTAAATTTAGGAGAGAAGATATGAAAGAAAAAGAGCGCTTAATTATAGAGATGGCTATGAAGTTATTTGCGACCAAGGGTGTGAATGCGACATCAGTACAAGAAATCGTCACAGCCTGCGGTATATCAAAAGGGGCTTTTTACTTATATTTTAAATCGAAAGATGAGCTGTTATTAGCAACACTTCGATATTACTATGACAAGATTCAAAATAAAATGATGGATATTGATAAAGAATCATTATTACCACGTGAAAAATTCGCAAAACAATTGTATTGCCAGTTTACTGATATACAGAAGCATAAGGAATTTATTATTATGCATGCGAGAGAAAATGCTATTCCATTTAATAAAGAAGTGGAAGAATTTATGATGCGGATGAAATTAGAGTCTCACGCATTTTATCGGAATAGTTTATTGTCTATTTATGGTGACAAGGTTATGCCATATTTATTGGATTTAGTAATTATAGTGGAAGGGATATGTCGTGGATATTTAGAACTAATTATTTTACAAACACTAGAAATTGATTTGTCCTATGTATCGACGTTTATTTTAAAAAGGGTAGATCATTTAGTAGATGGACTCATAGAATCTTTGGAAGAACCTGTTCTACATGAAAAAAGGCTTGGAGAGTTTTTTTGTAAATCAGAGCTTATTAAGGAACAAGTGAAAGAACATTTTTTAAAAGAAATCATTGTGTTTAAGCGTACATTAGCGGATCAATTAGAAGATGATGAATTGCTTGTTACGCTAGATGTTTTGGAGGCAGAAATGAGATTACCAAATCCAAGAATTCCAGTTATTCAAGGGATGCTGTCTAATTTAGAGGCATATCCAAATTTAAAAGAATTTCGTTTGCGACTTATGGGATATTACAATATAAAAAGGTAACAATGATAGTTTTCATTGTTACCTTTTTTATTATACATGCACTTTTTCTTTTTTCTGTGCAGTTTCTTCTTGTTCAATATTGATTGTTTCTTTTACGATATAAATCGGACGATTTTTACTTTCGTCATAAATACGAGCGATATACTGACCGACGATTCCAAGACCAAGTAATTGAATACCGCTAAAGAATGTAATAGCGACCATAATGGATGCCCAACCTGTTTGAGTATCATTTCCGATAATTTTCACAGTAATTGTATATATTAAGACAATTATGGAAATGAGAACTGATAATAAGCCTAAAGACATAACGATTCGTAACGGTTTTGTAGAAAATGCAATAATGCCGTCTGATGCAAATTTAATCATTTTCTTTAATGGATATTTTGTTTCACCAGCAAAACGCTCATCACGTTCATATTCAACATACGTTTGGCGGAAGCCAACCCAAGACATCATACCGCGAATGAAGCGATTTCGCTCCGTCATTTGATTGAAAACATCGGCAACTTTGCGGTCGATGATTCGGAAATCACCAGTATCTTTTGGGATATCGATATCAGACATATAGTTTAAGAATTTATAGAAGTATTTCGCCGTTAAAAGTTTAAACCAAGTTTCACCTTTACGTTGTTTGCGTTTTGCATAAACAACTTCATATCCTTCTTCCCATTTTGCAATAAGTTCAGGAATAACCTCTGGTGGATCTTGTAAGTCTGCATCGATAATTACAATAGCATCGCCCTTTGCAGCGGCAATCCCAGCTGTAACAGCTATTTGGTGTCCGAAGTTGCGTGCAAAATTAACAATTTTTGTACGGTAATCATTTGCAGCAATTTCTGATAGGATGTCCATTGTACGGTCTGTACTACCGTCGTTTACAAAGACAAACTCGTAATTAATATTATTTTGAAGCATAACGGACTTTAAACGGGTGTAACATTCCTGTGCTACCTCTTCCTCGAAGTACATAGGAACTACAACCGAAATTAATTTTTCCATGTTGTATCCTCCATAGTTTTAAATAAGTTGTGCAAGTTTAATTAGTGGCTTTTTCAGTTTGATTGAATGTCCAAATTTTATTAAGGACAAAATTTATAACCATTCCGACACCAATTGCGAAGATTTGCGCAATAAATGGATTAAAGGCAAGTTTATCTACTAATATAAACAAACATAATGTATTAAAAGCCAATACAATTAAATTTACAGTTAGAAATTTAAAGAACATTGACGTGCTTTTATTATTAGGTTTAAACACCCAATTTTTATTCCAATAGTAGCTATTGGCAACGCCAATTAAATAGGAAATGGTATTCGCAACAAGATAGTTCATTCCGAGTTTTACCAATATCATAAAGCTAATAATTGTAATGAGTGTATTAAAGATTCCTACTAAACCAAACTTTAAGAGTTTCTCCATAATAGTATCCTCATCTTTATAAAATATATAAATAAAATAGGAAATGTAGAAGGGTTATTCATACATAACAAATACTTATTATAGCATATTTTATGCTGAAACGTTATTTATTTTGGTTAGGATAATTTTCTAAACAAAGAATGTGAATTGGATCTAATTGGATAAAATATGAAAAAATCAGGCTGTATATGTAAACTGTAGGTGAATGTATGATATGATTTATTTGCTATCAACAATGAGCAAAGGTATAGTTTGAGAAAAAATAAAATGGGTATTTTAGGTTCTTCGGTATGAATGAATAGTTCTACATATTCATTACGTTTTTGTAAAAGGGATAATGTTATCCTTATATTAATGGTTAAAGGAGTAAATTGTTTTGAAATTATTTTTAAAAGGAATGTCTACTTTCTCTACACGTGCGATATATATCATATACGGATTTTTTGCTTCGGTATTACTTATAAATTACTTTTCAGATACTCAAAAATATAATTATGTAACATTATTAACAGGTGTTTTATTGTTATCTATAGTGGGAAGTTTTATCCTTAGAAAAGGTTCGCTATATCTAGAAAAATTAAATGAAAAAAAATGCTTTTTCGTTTTAGTAGTTGTTTGTTTAGCAGTTAAATTAATATGGGTGCTCAGCTATCAAATTCAGCCATTAGTTGATTATGCTACGTTTTATTATACTGCGGAGGATTTAAGTGAAAACTTCGTTATTCATAATAGATACATCGCATTATTTCCACATATTTTTGGTTATGCTTCATTCTTAAGTATTTTCTTCAAAATTTTTGGGTCTAGTTATATGATACCACCTATTTTGAACGTTATTTTAACTACAATATCAATGGGATTAATATATGCTATAGCTAGAAAAATTGGCGGAGTTAAAACGGCAATAACAGCAAGTATTTTATGGATCGCTTTACCTTCTCAAACTATGTATAATATGTTCGCAATGTCAGAACCGCTCTATTGTACAGTACTGTTGTTGATTTGGTTGATTATGATAATTGTTCATGAGAAAATCTCCAATATAAATATAAAAAGATTATTTGTTTATTCCATTGTAATAGCAGCATTACTTGCATTTATGAACATGGTACGACCAATTGCGGCAGTTCCAATTATAGCCCTAGTGATATGGATCTTTATTATAGATACAAAGCAGATAGGGAATAAAAAAATATGGTTAAACAAGATAACACATGTAGGGGTTATCATTGTTGGATACCTTATTTTTTCTTCAGTGATAAATCAGTATATAACATTACGTTTAGGTGAAGAGATAGCATCAACTCCAGGATATAACATTCATGTAGGATTTAATGAGGAAAGCTCGGGAAAATGGAATCAGCCAGATGCTGAACTTTTGTTTCATTATAGCGATAAGCCAGGATGGACCGCTGATGATGCTCAACAGAAAATGCTAGAAGAAGCAAAAGAAAGGATACAAAGTGGTAATATCGACTTTGTGAAATTATTCTCTGACAAATTCTTTGAGTTTTTAGGTGAGGATAGTGCAGCAGTTTCCTATGCTGATCCTGTATTAGATCATAAAGTACGATATACTGTAGCATCTAATATATTTTATTACTTCTTAATTGTTACCTCATTACTAGGTGTATTAGTAGCTATAAAAAATAAAACTAAAACTGCTCTATTTATTATTTGCTTGTATGCGATAGGGCTAACAATGGCACAGTTGTTAGTAGAAGTGGCATCAAGATATCATTATTCAGCTACAATATCAATGATAATTTTAGCTGCTTTTGGTATAAATCATGCTTACAATAAAAAAGAGAATATAGATATAAATGAAAAGGCATGAGTTCGGTATTGCACCGGGCTCATGCCTTTTTATTTGGTCTTAATTTGTTTTGATGATTAAATCCTCATTGTATTTTATACTTTTGAGGTCTTTCTGTTCGATATAAATCGATAGCATAAATACAGCCCATAGCTTTGAATGATTGTAAAGCTAGGAATGATGAAGTATCGATATCTTGTTTGGTATTCGATTAAGAAATGAACAGTTACGTAACCAATTATTAATAATAAAAATAGTGTGTAATGCGTGTTGTTTTGCTTAGTCAATATGAGATAAAGAAGTGCTACTGTGCTAAGGAGCATAGCTGTAATGTACATATACTTTTCATATTTCGTAAGGCTGTCTTGTAAAGTAATCATATCATTATCTGTGTTCCCTAGTGTTAGTAGACTCCATGATGGGGCGGAATCATAATCAGCCCACATGAGTGTGAACTTATCACCAAATAAAGATAAAACCTTTTGTGGATCAGCTAGTCGTTCTTGAATCAGTTTCTTTTCAGCGGCTTTTCGTTCTTCTCCAATCTCAAAGGACATAATATATTCTGCATCTGCTGCAGAATATCCCCCTTTTGTTTCGTGATTAAACCCTACTGTGAATTTCCAGAGAGGATCACGATTAGATAGTGGGTATTGTGTAATTCCAGCAGATATAAATGAATAACTTATAATGTAGTGAACAAGGTAAAATACGACGAAAATCCCGCAAAGTTTTTTTATAGAAGTGAAAATATCTTGTTTTGATTTTCCTAACATACCTTGTAAAAAGACATAAATAGTTACTGCAATTAGGATGATAGCTCCAAGCGGGCGCATGATATCGCCTAAAGAAAGCGAAATTCCTATGAAAATCCACATATATTTATGGCGTAAGCCTTTTGTAATTAATAAATAAAACCCAAGATAAAATAAGAATGTCGCAAGGTGTTGATTCGTTAGGACTGAGCTCAATACAATACTTGGGATATATAATGCATATATTAATCCAGCCACGCGTCCGGACCACTCATTAAATATATGAGAAGTTATTTTGTAAACGAGTAATGTTGTTCCTGTGCAATATAATACATTTAATAGCTTTAGAAGGAAGGTTCCTTCACCAAATAAATTAATAATAAAAGCTTGGTACATTGTAAATCCAAGTTGATAAACCCATGAAGTATAATATATGCTTTGGGCGAAACTAAAATCTCCTTTAGTCGCTTGCACAGCACTATTGTACATCAGAGCAAAATCGGATTCGACAGGAGTTTGGATATTAAGAACCCAGATTAATCGAATAGAGAAAGCTAAAACGATAAGTGAAACAGTGAATATTAGTTTCGACATGTATTTATTGGAGATATAACCAATTAGTAAAAATAGAAGACCTATTAGAATAATACTTGGGATTATAATAAGTAAACGAGTGTCGGCTTGTTCTCTAACCACAGATACTGATTGCCATGTAATAGCTGCAGAAATAATTAGACATAGTACTAATAAACATTTCACAAAAAATGTATTAAGTTTTAGAAAAAATGTACTTTGCATTATATATAAAAACTCCTTATTGAATTTTATGGCTATTTTAAAGGGAAATCCCTTTACACACTAAGTGATGGTGTAAAGGGATGATTTTGGGGGATTAAGAGTTTTCTTGGGCCCACTTTTCTACATCCCAAGTTTTTGTTACCCAATCTTTATAAAATTCTGGTTCGTGACATACAAGAAGAATAGTTCCTTTATATGCCTTCATTGCTTTTTGTAGTTCTTCTTTTGCTGTAACATCAAGGTGATTTGTTGGCTCATCAAAGAGTAACCAGTTACTTTCTTCACCCATTAGCTTACATAAACGAACTTTTGCCTGTTCGCCACCGCTTAATTGGTTCAGAGGACGAGAGATATGTTCGTTTTTTAAACCACATTTCGCCAACATTGCACGTATTTGATGCTGATCTAAGCTAGGGAATGTATTCCAAACATCATCAATTGGTGTTATATTATCAGCTTTCACTTCTTGCTCGAAGTATGATGGGTTTAAGAAATCACCAAGACTTGTTTTTCCGCTTAATGGTTTGATTTTACCTAGAATCGTCTTTAATAGTGTTGACTTACCTACGCCATTACATCCAACAATTGCAATTTTTTCACCGCGTTCAATTGTCATTGTTAATTTTGGTAATAACGGGTGTGTATATCCAATTTCTACATTTTCTCCTTCAAAGACGAATCGGCTACTTGCGCGACTTTCTTTAAACGAGAATTCAGGTTTAATTGCTGTTTCAGGACGATCAATACGTTCCATACGATCGAGTTGTTTTTGACGACTCTTTGCACGACCTGTCGTTGAGTAGCGTGCTTTATTCTTCGCAATAAAATCTTCTTGTTTTTTTATAAACTCTTTTTGTTTTTCATAAGCATTAATATGTTGATTTTTATTAATTTCCGCTAGCTCTAGGAATTTTTCATATGTCGCTGTATAACGCGTCATCTTTGTGAATTCTAGATGGAAAATAACATCGACACATTTATTCATAAATTCCGTATCATGGGAAATTAATAGGAATGCGTGTGGATATTCTTTTAAATAATTTGTTAACCAATGAATATGTTCAACGTCTAAATAGTTGGTAGGCTCATCTAATAGTAATACTTCTGGTTGCTCAAGTAGTAACTTTGCAAGTAATACTTTTGTACGTTGTCCACCACTTAATGCAGCAACATCACGATCTAAACCAATTGCGTCAATTCCAAGGCCACGCGCTGCTTCTTCAATTTTCATATCTAATAAATAGAAACCACCTGCTTCAAGAGCATCTTGAATTTCTGCCATTTGCTCAAGAAGTTCCTCTAATTCTTCCGGTGTAGCAGTTCCCATTTTTTCTGTAACTTCATTTAAAGCTTTTTCTTTTTCAAATAAAGGTAAAAACGCATCTGCTAATACGTCACGAATTGTGCGACCAGGTGTTAAAATTGTATGCTGGTCTAAGTAACCGTAATTTGTACCAGGTGTCCATTCAACACGGCCTTCATCATGGATAAGTTGACCAGTAATTATATTCATAAATGTTGATTTACCAACACCGTTTGCTCCAACTAATCCAACATGTTCTCCTGCGAGTAAGCGCATGGATACATCTTTAAATAATGTACGATCACCAAATGTATGGCCTAATTTTTCAACAGTTAATAAGCTCATAATGTCCTCCGTTCAATTCTAAATAGTGTCTTGAATCATGATACTAAATTCTTTGATATAATGCTATCATTTCAAAAATGTATATTTTTGAAAATAAGAAGTTGCATTATTTTGTAAAAAATATATAATAATAATTGAACAGTGGTTAATTAAATCGTGAGGTATAAAATATGTCGCCAAGAAGAGCAGTCAAACAAGAGTTAACAAGAGAAATGATTATGAACGTAGCAAGAGATTTATTTGTACAACAAGGCTATCAACACACTTCAATGCGTAAAATTGCGATGGAACTAGGATATAGCCATGGTTCAATTTATTACCATTTTAAAAATAAAGCTGAACTTTTTTATGCGATGGTAGAACAAGACTTTCAATTGCTAAATGAAAAATTAGATGAAATTAGTAAAAGAAATTTATCTCAAGAGGAGCAATTAAAAGCTGTTTTATTTGGCTTTATAGAGTTTGGTTTGAAAAATCAAAGTCATTATGAAATTATGTTTTTAATTAAAGATGATGAGTTAAAGGAATGTTTAGCAGACGGTCCAAATGTTAGTTATGAAAAATTTGCAAAGGTCGTCTCTTCTTTATGTAATAAAAACATAAATGCAATGATAATATGGTCTGTCTTTTTATCATTACATGGGTTTGTAGCACATTATTGCGGAAGTGGGCAAACGTTTGACGAGTTAAAGGGGTTAGCCCAAGTACATGTAGAATTTATTTCAAAATCGCTTCTAATATAAGTGATTTTCTTTTTGTTATTAATTGAACGGTGGTTAATTAATTAAAGGGGGGAATTATGATGAGAAAAGCGTTAGTACTGGGAGCATCTGGATCAATGGGATATGCAATTACAAAAGAGCTATGTAATAGAGGGATTGATGTGGTGGCTTTTGCAAGGAATAAGGGGAAGTTGGAAGATTTATTTCAAGGAGAAGAAAATATACAAACAGTAGCAGGAGATGTATTTGTAAAAGCAGACATCCTAGATGCAGTGAAAGGTGTGGATGCTATATTCCATGCTGTAAATATTCCATATTCAGATTGGGAAGAAAAACAACCTAAATTATTAAGAAATATATTAGAAGTAACAAAAGAGAACGATATTAAGTTAGGGATCGTTGATAATATTTATGCATATGGAAGGCAAAATCAAAGACTTGTTAAAGAAGATGATGAAAAGAAGCCTCATACGAAGAAAGGAAAAATTAGATTGCAACTTGAAATGATGGCAGAGCAGAGTGGTGTCCAAATGTTTATCGCTCATTTCCCTGATTTTTACGGTCCAAAAGCAGAAAGCACACTCGTTCATCATACTTTAAATGGCGTGCTTGCAAATAAAATGTCTAGTTTTGTTGGAGATAAGAGAATTGCACGTGAATATATTTTTACACCAGATGGTGCGAAGGCAATGGTGGAATTATCGTTACATGATGAGGCTTATGGGCAACATTGGAACATACCAGGATGTGGCGTTATTACCGGAGAAGAGATGATTCAACATATACGTGAATTAACGGGATATACAAGGCGAGTAATGAACGTTAAAAGAGGTATGATAAAGTTAATTGGTTTATTTGATAAGCAGATGAAAGAATATGTAGAAATGCTATATTTGACAGAAAAACCAGTGGTGTTAAATGGAGAAAAATATGAAAAGTTTATTGGGCAAGTACCGAAAACACCTTACTATGAAGGATTAAAGGAAACCATTTTATCGATGCAAGGGAAATAAAAAATAGGGTGTAACCATTTAATAAAAGTGGTTACACCCTATTCTTTATTTTAAATATCCACGAACAATCCCGCGTAAGCGATTCGCGTGGAATTTACGCTTATCGTTGGAAATGTTTTGTGTCATGCGGAATGTTGCCGCAGCGACAGCACGTAAGAAATAAGGGAATCCATAATGTAAGCGAATGACCCTGCCAAAACCACCAGCATAAGAAATAGCACGTTTTAATGATTGCTCATTGATAATTTCTTCTTTTACAGGATGGTATACGAACAAATCTTTTCTAAATAAACCAGTGTACTTTTTTTGCATACCGCGCAGTACAAAGTCAGTTTCTTCACCAGCTCCATAAATTGTTCCAGAACCAACACCTAAATCTTCATCAAATGTACCTACATCTTGTACAAATTGTTTTGTGAAGAATAGCGTGAAAGAAGGTCCCATAAACCCATATTTATTATTTAGAATAATGTCTGTATTTGGTGCGTGTATTAAAGAACCCGTTCCTTCAACATTTGTAGTGTTTGTTGATATAAAATGAACATCTGTATTAGAGTTAAATGTTTCTAATATACTTTCTAAAACATTTGTTTCATAAATACAATCATCATCTGGAAAAGCGATGAAATCGCCATTTGCTACTTTTAAGCCAGCATTTCGAGCTCTCGATAATCCTTTAATAGGCGTATAAATGTAGTTAATAGAAAATTTATCTTTATATGCATCGAATAGATCAGAGATTGGAGTATCGTTTTGATCTACTACGATAAGTTCGAAGTTTTTGTAAGTTTGTTGCTCAAGTGATTTTAGTAAGTCAAGAATATCATCACGTCTGCCACAAGTAGCCATGATTAAAGAAAATTTCAAGTTTAACAGCTCCTTTTAGAGATTGCGTTTAAGCTTTTTTGAACCGAGCTAGTATCTTTTCGAGTAGTGAAAAGAGAATTTCATCCTTTGTTATAAAGAGGATAAGGGCATATGTTAATCCACATGTTATTATCACTAAGACAACTTGTAGTATTTGCCCAGATACAATCATTTTAATAACGAATGCTATCGGTACAAATGTTAGTGAATAAAATAGATATTTAAGTTTGTGTATATCGAATAACGTATAGTTCACTTTTAATTTCTTTTTCACATAAATATATTCGAATGTGATTAAGAAACAATTCGCAATTGTTGTTGTGAAAATTGCCGTTGTTGGCGTAAGTATATGGAAGAATATTAGTGCAATATTAGACGCTAAGTTGATAAATCCGCAAATAAATAAAAATCGCACTAAAATACTTTCTTTCTTTTTCACATAGATAATTTGATTCGATAAAATGGACTCGATACCAACTGTAATCATATAAAAAGCAAAAACAATTAATGTATCACCAGCCTTAGCAAATTCTTGTCCACCATAAATAACAACGGCTCCATGAGCAATGAGCATTAAACCGATTGCGGCGGGAAATAGGGTAATGAAATATACTTTTGAAATTTTGTTTAATAACGATTCATACTCCATTTCAGATGCATTTCCTGATAAATAAGACAGCCTTGGAACCGTTACTTGTACAACACTTAACATAAGTGTATTAATAATGGTCATAATTTGAAAAGCCATTACGTAGTATGCGACTTCTACCTTTCCAACATATACCCCTAAAACAAGACGATCTAATTGAGTATATAAAATATTAGCATTTGAAAAAATCAAGACTAATAGTAACGGTTTTAAATGAGGAATAATAGTTAAGTCCGAAAAATCAAATTTAACTTGGCGTTTCACATATACAAAACTAATGGAGTGATTTAAAAATGTCGATAATACTAATAAACCAGCAAATGTTTTATAATCGTCGACCCCATGAACGAAAGAGAAAAGAAGCACAACATAGATTAATCGAACGATAACTGTTTTTTTAGTGATGAAGTCATAATTTTCATATGCCTCATTGAACCATTCCACATAAAACATGTTAGAAATAAAATTGAAACCGAAAATAAGAAGAACAGGAAATAAACTTTCATGTCCGTATCCAATATAACTAAAAAGTAAAAAAGCTAATAAAGCCAAAATACTAGTTGTAAAATTAATTACATAGAGACTTGTAAATAACTTAGAAACTTTTCTTTTATCATTTTTAATTAAGCTAATTTCACGTAGACCATATTGATATACACCAAATACGGCGAACACGAAAAAGTAATTAAAAAAGGTTTCGGCAACGTTAACGGTTCCTATTGAATTTGCTCCTAACGTTCGATATGCGTATGGACCAACTAAAATTGGAAGTATAATATTAAACGTGTTGAGCAGTATTTTATAAAAAATATTTGAAGCAATTGATTTCTGCATAATTTCACCTTTCCATTAAAATAATCCAGCTTAATTAAAATACTTGCTATGTCATATGGAGTTTTTTTAACTAGAGTTAATTCTTTCAATATAATGAAGTGTAAGGTGTTTTCTACACGATTTACAAATCGTTAAATTGTTTTGTTGACCACCCGTATAAGTGTACCCTACATAAACTTTGTAAAGCAACTATTGATGGGATAGAACCGTATTATAAATGAGGGGTATTAAATTAGAAAGGGTTAGTGGTGAATAGATATGTATAAAAATATTACATAATATGTGTGAAAAGTAGTGACGGTTGTATGAAGGGCTAGAATTGTGTATAAAAAATGAGCGAATACATGATAGCTATTCGCTCAGGAGATGTTTTTATAGTGAAAAATTATACACTCCAAGGTTTACTTAAAGTTAGTACTTCGGCCATTTCCTTACTTTTTAACCGCCCTTTTTTCCTATTTTCGGCGCGTTCCGAACCAGTTGTGTGTAGCCAATGTTCCTCTTCAGTTTCAGGAAGTACTTGTGGAACAGATGAAGGTTTTCCGTCTTTTAATGCAACGAATGTAATGAAGCATGTTGCAGCTATTCTACGTTCGCCTGTTAATAAGTTCTCTGCAATTACTTTTACGAAAACTTCCATTGAAGATTTCCCCGTGTAACATACGAACGCTTCATAACAAACAGAATCTGCTTGGTGAATTGGAGTTAAAAAATCAACCGAATCGATAGATGCTGTTACGCAATGCTTACGGCTATGTCTTGCAGCCGCAATTGAGGCAATACTATCAATTTCTGCTAATAATTTCCCTCCGAAAAGTGTTTGATGATTATTTAAATCATTAGGAAAAACACGTGTTGTTTTAATTGCTTTTGATTCTCGCATGAATTTCTTTTCCATATATTCAGCCCCTATTTTCTGTTTTCAATCAGAATGACATGTATTGTAAGTGGCGTACAAAATTATTAAAAATCAATAGATATTTAATGAAGTAAAGAATTCCAGAAGAGGATTATTAAAAATTCTGTATTTGTATGCATGTAACTGAAAGAACATTTATCATATCTAAAATGTAGTGTAAAAGAGGATTCGCTTACATTGCAAGTGAAAAAGTAATGACTCTGTATTTGTCATAGAAATTCCCTATCAGCCTTGTACCTATTCATGATAGAATCGTTTTGTTATGAATGGAAATAGAGGTGCAATGGACATATGAATCATATACAAACAAATTTTTCATCTTTCTTCAGTAAAATAATGATCGGTGCAATGCTCGCATTTTTTGTGTATAGTTGTTGGTCAGCGTTTGAAGCAAGTAAGCAATTTTTTGGAGGAAATACAACAAGTGTAATAATCGTAATGGTGATTTTTGTTATTCTTATGCTGTTAGTGGCATCGATTTTACAGTATCGTTTTACAGATAAACAATTTCTTATTTTTCTTTTAAGTATATCTATAGTTGCGAGACTTAGTGTGGTTCTATTTGTAGATGTTCCGATAATCGGTGATATGAAAGCTATGTTTGAGTCTGCTAAACAGATTGCAATTGGCAATAACGTAGAGAATGTAGCGCAGTTGCCTTTTATTATTTATGAATCAATTATTATTCGTATATTTGGCGATACAGTATTCGCATTGCAATTATTTAATGTTTTGCTCTGCGCGGGGACTGCATTTTTTATTTATCGTATTGCAACTATGGTTTTTGGGGAAGAGTGTGGTCGCATTGCGTCTGTATTTTACGCTTTATATATTCCAAATATATTTATGAGTTCCTTATTAACGCCAGAATCACTTGCAATATTTTTATTTTATTTTGCTTGTTACATACTCTTATATAAAGGATTGGATCATCCTTATATGTGGGTGCTTTCAGCGATTTTATTTGCATTTAGCAATATGATTTTGCCAATGGGATTATTTCTCCCTATTTTTATCACCGTATATGTGTTGTTAATTGAACTCTTTCAATCGGCAACGAAACAAAAAGTGCTATTAAAGATGATAGGGATCCTTATTCTGTTTTATAGCGTTCATTTTGGTGTGAGTTACGGGATTAATACAATGGGAATGTCACAATATACGATTTCGAACGAGACGTATGTTCAATCTGTCTTAATCGGAAAAACTCAAGGTGAGGAAAAAATACCGAAAAATCAAAGTGTAACAGAGCATATTGATCAAAAGTTAAAAGAGATTGAGGGAGAAAGATTTAAAACTTTAAAACCAGTAATGAATCAGTTTTCAAACGAGGGAACAAATTCTATTCTGTTCAAATGTGAAAAGCTTATATATATAGCTGTAACGTTATTTATGGCTATAGCCTTATTGCACTTCCTTATTAAAAAACAACAAAATGAAGGATATATGTTGTTCGTATTGCTAATTAGCGGATATGTATTATTAAGGTTATTCCAAGTAGATGTGGCATATTATAATATTATTATGCCGGCATTGTTTATTTTGCAAAGTTTTGGTGTTTATATGATTTATGTTTACTGTCAAAAAATATTCTTCAGAAAATAAAAAGAATCCGTTTTGGATTCTTTTTTTTGCTAGATGATGAAAATTTGTAGTCAGTGAAGATTGATAATCACCACTGACTTAAATTTCACCTTATCGATTTAGTTCTAGTTGTAAACTATCGGCCGTTAGAGCCATTTGTGAGGAATCGTCTTGAATGTCTTTCATTACTTGTGAAATAGTTTCTAACTCAGTTTCGATTTTTTTATTCTGTTCTTTCGATTTAGACATGTCGTTTACGATTTCTTGGAAGTATTGATCTGTCGCGTACATACTATCTGTTCCTTCAGATACGAGAGAGCTAATTTGCTTCACAGAAGAAGAGACACGGATAATCTGTTCATTTGTTTTTTCAACAAGCTTTGTAACGTTGAATATAGATTCTTTTGTTTGCTCTGATAATTTTCGGATTTCTCCAGCTACAACGGAAAAACCTTTACCAAATTCTCCAGCACGTGCAGATTCAATAGCAGCATTTAATGCGAGTAAATTTGTTTGCTCCGCAATTGATTTTACGATATCTATAATTTCGTTAATTTTGTTAGAAATATCGAGAAGTTCATGAGTATCTGTAATGATAGTTTCCATATTTGTTTGAATGTATTCCATTCGTTTGTTTTGCTGATTTAATTGTTCTTTACCTTTATTCGCTTTTTCTTCCGATGTTGTAGCTAATGATGTACCTGTTTTGGCAATTTCTACAATAGTTTCAGATTTAGCGGTTAATTTTTGAATAGAAGAGCTTGTTTTTTCAGATACAGATGCTAGTTCTGTTGCGATATGCGTAATTGTCATAGCTGTTATTTCTTTTTCTTTTTCATGTTCTTTTTGTATTCTTTCATATTCAGATTCATAAGCCGCAAGAACAAGTTCTTGTTCGAGGGTGAATAATTTATTTATTACGTTTATAGAATAAGAAAAATCCTCGATTGTTGAAATTTTTGTTTGCAAAATCTTCAGGATAGAGCGGAATAATTCTTGATAAGCAGCAGTATACCACTTTCTATGTAAACCAATTTGTACATGCCTTTTGGCAATTCTCACACGTTGTTCAATAAAATCTTCGTGCATATTTCCACTAAATAATTCTTTTATATGTGTTTTTAAAGTTTGTTTTAGTTTTGGAATAGAGCTGTAACGTTCAATAACGGTAATTAAATTAGGTTGTTTTGTAATATTGGCATAGAACTTTTCCGTAATCCAATCTATTTCCGCATAAATAAAAGGCTGTAGTACTTTTACAATTTGTAAATCTTCTTTTGAAATATGTAGCATTTCCATTTGAATTTTCAGTTCAGAATTAGCAGGTACGTTAAAAATTATTTGTTGGTCCTTACTTAATTCAATTATACTGGCGTTTGTTTTATTACTATGTTTTTTAAAAACCCCAAGCATCGTTCTTCCCCCTGTTTGTAAAACGTTTTCATTTTTAGTTATTATATAATTATATATATTTATATACAATTACTCTACATTAGTGTGTAGAATAATATATAAATTAAGAGAATCCTATGTAGGATTCTCTTAATGGCCTTTATTAATCTTAGCATGTGTTTTAAAGAAAACTGGAAAATGTACATTATATATTACAGTGACGACACGAATAACGAATGTTACTAATAAGCAAACATAGAAAGCTAATACGTGCGCCCCCATTGCATATGTGATTAGGAAACTAATTGCTCCTAAGATAGAAGCGATTGCATAAATCTCTTTTCGGAATACGTAAGGGATATCTTGAGCGCAAATGTCACGCAAAATACCGCCTCCAATACCTGTAATGACTCCCATTGAAACTACTAAAAATGAGGCGTCAACGTGATGGGACATTGCCGCATTTGCACCAATAGCTGTAAAAACACCTAAGCCAACAGCATCGGAAAGCATAATAACGACTTGAAGTTTATTAATACGTTCAAAAAACATACAAGTAAATAATGCTGATAATACGCTTACGAAAAAGTAAATAGGTTTTACAAATGCGACAGGAGGCAGGTTACCGATCATAATATCACGAATAATACCGCCGCCGAGCGCAGTAACTACAGCTAAACAAAGGACACCGAATAAATCTAAATCTTTTTTTAAACCAACTAATGTACCAGAAATAGCAGCGGCGATAATGCCAAGAAACGTAAATATGTCGATTAATAACATGGCTGTAATCCCTTCCTCCTAAAGATGTTCCAGAGAAAAAATATACACTAAAGTTATGTAAATAACAATGCATTTTCGTTACATGTAGAAAAAAAGAAAAAATGAGGAAAGAAAGCGCTTGGAAATACAAATTTTCTTTTTTTTTATAAGGTAAGATTGGGTAGAAATGTGAGACGTTTAATTAAAAAATATATGTTATAATAAATATTTGAGATGAGAAAAAATATTAACTATATAGATTGAAATTAGGTAATAGTTATGGAGGTTCTAGATGTTAAGCGAAAATGGTAAAAGTAATAAATTTGAAAATTTTCTACTAATCTTTATTTTGTTGCAACCAATTTTAGATTTGCTCACAGCATTCTGTATCATGGTTTTAAAAATTGATACGACTATTGGAGTTATTACACGCTTATTCGTTATGGTTCTAAGTGGAATATATATTTTAATTCAAACAAAGAACAAGGGAAATATAAAATATATATCGTATATAATCCTAGTGGGAATAGTTTTCACCATCGGATTGATAAATAATAAATTCACAAAAGATCCTATGGTACTTACAGAAGAAATTAAATTTATAGCAAAAGCTTTATATCCGTTTGTTATGCTTACTTGCTATGTGTTTGTTTTTAAGTCTTTAAAAGAAAAAAGCCATTCAAAAATGCGAGATTATATTACGTATGCATCGCTAATTATAGGGGTAGTAATGGTAGCTTCAATTACTACTGGAACAGATTATAATAGTTACGAATGGGTGAAGCTCGGATCACGCGGTTGGTTTTATGCCGGTAACGAGCTAGGATCTATCTTAGCAATTATGTGTCCAATTGTTATTTTGTACTCAATTGAAAAAACAAAAAGTATAGGTAAAGTGTACTATTGGATTCCTTCAATTTTAGTTGTTTATTCATTATTTGCAATTGGGACAAAGGTTGGCGTAGGCGCAATCTTTGGATCAATGGCTATCGCAGTTGTTATGTGCTTTATTCAGGCATTTACACAACGCAAAGATGGAAAGAAAAATGTCTATTTATTAAATGGTTTTATTGCAATGACTGTATTTGTAGGCATATTGGCATATACACCTTTTTCACCATTTATGAAAAATATGGGATTCCACGTCCAATTAATTGAACAAGAACAGAGTGCGAAAAAGGAAGAGAAAAAGAAAGAGGCAGCTAAAGAGCACAAACCTCCTGTAACAGCGCAAGAAAAGGAAAAAGAGAAGGAAAAAGAAAAAGTAGCGGAGAAAAAAGAAGAAACGCAAGCTATTATTTTCAGTGGGCGTCAATTATTTGAACAGATGTATAAAGATTTTTATAATGAAGCCCCAATGTCTCAAAAATTATTAGGAATGGGTTATGCTGGTAACTATAAAGAACAGCCGAAATTAATTGAACGTGATTTCCACGATTGGTTCTATTCTTTCGGAATCATAGGGTTCATTTTACTTATAGTCCCATTCATATACTTTGGTATTAAATTTATTGTATGTGTATTTACTAAATTTAGACAAATATTCACAGTGAAATATGCAATGGTGATTGCAGCAATACTTCTCGGATTAGGTATTTCATTTATGGCTGGTCATATTTTAATGGCACCTGGAGTGAGTTTCTACTTAGTATTAATCATGGCATATTTAATAGTTGATTTGGAAATTGAATGATAGAAAAATAAAAGCTAGCATATGTTAGCTTTTATTTTGTTATAGTAAATAAAAAGAAAAATGGGGGATGTAAGAAATGAAAGTGTTGCATATGAATGCTGGTGCAGAAGAAGGTGGGGGAAAAACACATATTATTTCACTTTTATCTCAATTTTCAAAGGAAGAAGTGGAATTAATGGTATTTGAAGAAGGTGCGATTGCGAGGGAGGCGAGGGCCCTTGGTATTCAAGTACATGTTTTTACTCAATCATCTCGGTACGACCTATCAATTCTTTCAAAAATAAAGTCATTTATTAATAAGAATCAATTTGACATTGTGCATACACATGGCGCACGAGCAAATTTCTATCTCTCCCTCTTGAAAAAAGGTATAAAAGCGAAATGGATAATGACTGTCCACAGTGATCCAACTTTGGATTTTATGAAGAGAGGATTAAAAGGATGGGTATTTACGAAGTTAAATTTACGCTCTTTCAAAAAGGTAGATTTGTTCTTTGCAATTACGGAAAACTTCAAGGAAAATATAATAAAACTTGGTGTACCAGAAGAGAAGATTTGTACGGTTTATAATGGAATTGAGTATGATAATACTCCAGCAAAACCTTATGATAAGAGTGAATTTGGCATCGACGAAGGAGTATTTACAGCCATTCAAGTGGCGCGTCTTCATCCTGTTAAAGGTCATAACATTTTATTTGAAGCGTTACAAAAAACTAAAATTCCAAATATAAAGGTGCTCTTGCTTGGTGATGGACCTATAGAAGCAGAATTAAAAGAGATGGTGAAACAAAAAGGCTTAGAGGATAAGGTGATTTTTCTAGGTTTTCGTACAGATTCGAAAGAATTATATGCATCTGCGCACATTAATTTGTTAACCTCTTATAGTGAAAGTTTCCCTCTCGTTTTATTAGAAGCGGCGAATCAACGCTTAACATCTATTGCAACAAATGTTGGTGACATGAGCAAGTTAATAGTTGATGATACGTATGGCTGGATTGTACCAATTGGTGATGTAGATTCGTTAGCAAGCGCATTAGAAAATGCTTATGAAAAATGGTTGAATAATGAATTAGAAGCGATGGGAAATCGTTTATATAATCACGCATTTACTCATTTTTCGCTAAAGAATTTGTATGAAGATACTCGTAATGCATATAAAAAACTTTTACTGAAATAGAGAGGATAGTTAATTATGGAAGTACAAAAGGTTGATATTCTAGGTGTTCCTTTCTCTACAATGACGATGGATGAAACGGTCCAATATTTAACGAAACAACTAGAAGTGGAGCAAACTCATACTTTTCAGGTAGTAACAGCAAACCCTGAAATTGTTATGTGCGCCAAAAAGGATGAAAAGTTCCATGAAACATTATTAAATACAGATTTAATTACACCTGATGGTATTGGAGTTGTAAAAGCAAGTGGTATGCTTGGTACCCCTTTAAAAGAACGTGTAGCAGGTTTTGATTTAATGTGTAACTTATTTGCGAAGTTATCAGAAGAGAATAAACCAGTATCTGTTTTCTTATTAGGGGCAAAACCGCATGTTGTACAAGCTGCAGCAGATCATTTAACGAAGACGTATTCGGTGGTATCTATTGTGGGTACACAAGATGGGTATTTTAAACAAGAAGAAGAGGAGAATATTGTTTCTCGTATTCGAGAAGCAAAACCAGATCTACTACTTGTTGCGCTTGGCTTCCCAAGACAAGAGAACTTTATCCAAACTAATAAGCATCGTTTAGAAACGAAAATGGCTGTTGGAGTAGGTGGAAGTTTAGACGTATGGGCTGGAGAGGTAAAACGTGCGCCAAAATGGATTCAAGCTATTAACTTAGAATGGTTTTATAGATTATGTAGTAATCCAACACGCTGGCGTCGTCAGTTAGTATTAGCGGAATTTTTAAAAGAAGTAATGCGTTCAAAAAAGTAGCGAAACATCGCTACTTTTTTTATTTGTTCATGTTTAATAAAGTGAAACTTTAATTAGTGGGGGTTCCCAACTAACTTCTGTGCTCCAGCTGGATTTTGAGGTGGGAGTTTTACTGCCCGCAAATAGCGGGATAAATAACTTACTTTTTGGGAATGATGAAGGAGAATTTTTTATACGAAAGTATTTTACTTATACAATTCACACATGTAAAATGATGTGTAAAGACACCTGTGTGAGGAGGACTTCTTGTGGGAAAGGTAAAAGAAATTTCGAAGCGAAAGCTACTTGGTATAGCGGGGCTTGGATGGTTATTTGATGCAATGGATGTTGGAATGCTTTCATTTGTAATGGTAGCACTGCAAAAAGATTGGGGATTAACAAGCCAAGAAATGGGCTGGATAGGTAGTGTTAATTCGATTGGTATGGCAGTAGGGGCACTTATTTTTGGGATATTATCAGATAAAATAGGGCGAAAATCGGTCTTTATTATTACATTATTATTATTTTCTATCGGTAGTGGATTAACGGCTTTAACGACAACACTCGCGATGTTCCTCGTGTTACGATTTGTAATTGGTATGGGACTTGGCGGAGAGCTTCCGGTTGCCTCGACACTAGTATCAGAGAGTGTTGAAGCACATGAACGCGGCAAAATAGTTGTGCTATTAGAAAGTTTTTGGGCAGGTGGCTGGCTAATTGCAGCTCTTATTTCGTATTTTGTTATTCCGAAATATGGTTGGGAAGTTGCGATGATATTGAGTGCGGCTCCAGCACTGTACGCTTTATATTTAAGATGGAATTTACCGGATTCCCCGAGATTCCAAAAGGTTGAAAAAAGACCGTCTGTTATCGAAAATATAAAGTTAGTTTGGTCTGGCGAATATCGGAAAGCAACGGTTATGCTATGGATCCTATGGTTTTGTGTTGTCTTTTCTTATTATGGAATGTTCCTTTGGTTACCTAGTGTAATGGTATTAAAAGGGTTTAGTTTAATAAAAAGTTTCCAGTACGTACTTATTATGACATTAGCTCAGCTTCCAGGGTATTTTACAGCTGCTTGGTTTATTGAACGTCTTGGTCGTAAATTTGTTTTAGTTACGTATTTAATCGGTACAGCGTGCAGTGCTTACTTGTTTGGAGTTGCGGATTCACTAACAGTTTTAATCGTGGCGGGTATGTTACTATCATTCTTTAATTTAGGTGCTTGGGGTGCATTATACGCTTATACACCTGAACAGTACCCAACAATTATTCGTGGTACAGGTGCAGGGATGGCAGCCGCATTCGGCCGTATTGGTGGTATTCTTGGGCCATTATTAGTGGGATACTTAGTTGCTTCACAAGCTTCACTATCACTAATATTTACGATTTTTTGTGGATCAATTTTAATTGGAGCATTTGCTGTAATTGTACTTGGACAAGAAACGAAGCAACGGGAGTTAATATAAAAGGAAAAAGGAAACCGTGGTGGTTTCCTTTTTTCTGTTTTTTTAGATAAATAATGGTATAGTAAGAAAAAGGGATTATTTCTTAGAAAAGCGAATGTATACAACAGGATATACGGACAAAAGAATTAGGTGGTTGAAGAAATGAAAATTTTACTGATCATGGAAAATGCAGAGGAACGAAGAATTTTAGCTGAAAAATTTACTGAAAATATACGAAATGTAGAATGTTTTGAAGTAAATACAGGAACAGAATCGTTATTTATGATGAAAAAACATACACCAGATTTTGTTTTTTTAAATTCAAAATTACTAGATGGTACTGGTTTTGAATATGCTAGTTTATTACGGGAAGTAAATTGTTATACGAAATTTATTTTTATAGGTGAAGATATAGAAGAATCCATTACAGCTTTTCGTTTCCAAGCATTTTATTATTTACTACGACCGTTTCGTGAAGAAGATTTACAATTTCTCTTATATAGAATGAGTAAAGAGCAAGGTGAGAGAGCAAAGAGTTATTTGCGAAAACTACCGATAGAAGGTCAAGAGGGAATTCGTTATATTTTTCCGGAAGAGATTGTATACGTAAGTAAGAATAAGGAAAATAAAACAGTTTCAATTTATACAACAAATAATCAGTATATTTCAACGTACACACTTCAGGAGTTAGAAAATCGACTAAATGCATATGATTTTTTACGTGTGCATAAAAGCTATTTAATTAATATGTCATATGTGCAAGAATTGAAACCGTATTATAATGGCACGTATAATTTGTATTTAGCTAGATATGATGAGCAACCGATTCCAGTCAGCCGTAATTATGTAAAACGCCTTCGAAATAAAATTGAATTATAGCAGGTAGTGAGAGTATTTTGGCATGATAAACTAAAAATCCTTCATGATAAGGAGGATTCAAATTAAATATTCAGAAAATTTAGTACAATCTCCACTAAGAAGTAGTATTGGGGGGATTGTATGTGAAGACATTGAAGTCAATCTTACTTTGGGGAGTTATTGCGGCAATAGGAGCAGGTGCTTTTGGCGTAATAGCTTTATCACAAGGTGAAACTATTAATGCTGTGTGGCTCTTAGTAGCTGCAGTATGTGTGTATGCAGTTGCTTATCGATTTTATAGTAGATTTATAGCGAGAAAGGTTTTTGATTTAGATAATAATCGACAAACGCCAGCCCATACATTAAATGATGGAAAAGATTATGTTCCGACAAATAAGTGGGTATTATTCGGGCATCACTTTGCAGCAATTGCTGGGGCAGGGCCTTTAGTTGGACCGATTCTGGCAGCACAAATGGGCTATTTACCAGGTACCATTTGGATTATTGTTGGGGTAGTTGTCGCTGGAGCTGTACAAGATTTTGTCATTCTATTTGCTTCGATGAGACGTAATGGTAAATCATTAGGTGAAATGATTAAAGATGAGATTGGTCCTGTTACAGGGCTAATTGCAATGATAGGTATTTTAGGCATTATGATTATTTTATTAGCCGTATTAGCTTTAGTAGTTGTAAAGGCGCTTGTTGGAAGTCCATGGGGAATGTTTACAATCGCAGCAACAATCCCTATCGCTATTTTAATGGGAGTATACATGCGCTACATTAGACCTGGACGTGTAGGGGAAGGATCAATAATTGGTATTATTCTACTTATTCTATCTCTTATTGGAGGGCAGTATGTAGCAGAAAACCCAACACTTGCAAGTATGTTCACGTTTAGTGGTGAAACGATTGCTATTATGCTTATCGTATATGGATTCATTGCATCAGCATTACCAGTTTGGATGCTTCTTGCACCACGCGATTATTTAAGTACATTTCTAAAAATAGGAACGATACTTGGATTAGCAATTGGTATTTTAATTGTAGCACCAGATTTAAAAATGCCAGCAGTTTCTCAGTTTATTGATGGAACAGGTCCTGTTTTCTCAGGGAACTTATTCCCATTCCTATTTATTACGATTGCCTGTGGTGCTGTGTCTGGATTCCATGCTCTCGTCTCATCAGGTACGACGCCAAAAATGATCGAACAAGAGGGACATGCAAGGCCGATTGGTTATGGTGCAATGTTAATGGAGTCGTTTGTAGCAGCTATGGCTATGATCGCAGCTTGTGTATTGACACCAGGAACTTATTTTGCGATTAATAGTCCGGCAGCACTTATCGGTACGGATGTAACGCAGGCAGCTCAAGTTATTTCTTCATGGGGATTTGCTATTACACCAAATGAATTAAAAGACCTTGCTGTAAACGTTGGAGAGCAAACAATTTTATCACGTACAGGTGGAGCACCAACGTTAGCGATAGGTATGGCATATATTTTCTCACAAGTATTAGGTGGAACAGCAATGATGGCATTTTGGTATCATTTTGCGATTCTCTTTGAAGCGTTATTTATTTTAACAACAATTGATGCAGGAACGCGTGTAGGACGATTTATGATTCAAGATATTTTAGGGCATGTATATAAGCCGTTTGCGAAAACGGATTCTACAATAGCGAATGTAATAGCTACAACGTTATGTGTATTAGGATGGGGTTATTTCTTATATCAAGGGGTAGTAGATCCGCTTGGTGGAATTAATACATTATGGCCACTTTTTGGTATTGCAAACCAAATGTTAGCAGGTATTGCATTGTTACTTGGTACGACAATTTTATTCAAAATGGGGAAAAAGGCATATGTTTGGGTGACACTTATTCCAACTGTTGGCTTGCTTATTGTAACAATGACAGCTGGTTACCAAAAGCTATTTCATGAAAATCCTAAAATAGGATTTTTATCCCACGCAAAGGTTTTTCAGGGAGCATTAGACGAGGGAAAAGTGTTAGCGCCAGCTAAAAATGTCGCCCAAATGAAACAAATTATTTTTAATGATTATATTGATGCAGCACTTTGTGGGATTTTTATGATAGTTGTAATTGCTGTATTAATTTCTGCACTTCGAATTTGGATTCAAGTATTAAAAAATAAGCCGATGCCGTTAAAAGAGGCGCCATATATTCCTAGAGATGAAAGTGAGTCGAGGAACTATGCTTAAAAGAATGCGGCAAGTATGGGGAAAAAGGAAACAATTTATTAGTTTACTTGTTGGAGTACCAAGCTACGAAACATATGTAGCCCATATGAAAAAGCATCATCCAGAAGAAGAGGTTGTATGTCAAAAGCAATTTTTTGCTGAGGCACAAGAAGCTAGATTTAACGCAAAAGGTGGAAAGATATCACGCTGTTGTTAATAAAAAAGGACGAATTTTCGTCCTTTTTTATTTTTTTGCTGTTTCACGTGGAACAGCAAAAAATAAACAAAAACCTTTGGGAATTATAGGCATTTCGTATACAATAAAATAAGGAAAGGGATAGATGGAAAAGTAGGGAGATTATTTTATGTTAAGAGATCTATTTGTAAACACAACAATTATTCTTTCCTTTATTTTTATTGGAGGTCAGCTTTTAAGAGATAAGCCATTAAAAGAAGGATTCTCTTTTTGGCAGAAATGTATGGTAGGTATTTTCACAGGAATATTGAGTGTACTGTTGATGCATTTTGGTGTACATATTGAAGCTATTATGTTGGATCTACGTTATTTAGCTGTTATTTTGGCAATTATAATTGGAGGACCGATAGCTAGTAGTATAACAGTTACTGTTATTTTAATTACTCGGCTAGTATTTACTGAGCACTCTTTAGCTTCTGAATTGGCCTGTTATACTATTGTATTGATAGGTATTGGAATTATCTTTATTTGGAGGATGAGAGTTTCTATATTTACAAAATGGATATGGTTTAATGTATATAGTTTATCTATTTTAGTAGTACCACTTTCTATTTTATTTAAGGATATATCTATAGTGGCATTATATTTAGTTTGTAGTAGTGTTGCAGCATATATCACATTTATAAGCGCAAATTACGTATTGCAATCCAATGAATTATTCCAAACGATGAGACAATATGCAACGATAGATGCATTAACAGGTTTAGGAAACGTAAGGCAGTTTGATTTAGAGATGAATCGTCATATTGTTAATAAGAACATGAAAAATGATTCACTTTGTTTACTACTTATAGATATCGATCATTTTAAGTATGTAAATGATACGTATGGGCATCTTGCAGGAGACGAAGTGTTAAAACAAATGGGGCGTATTTTACGAGAAATTTCAACATTTCCGGATTTGGTTTTTCGAAAAGGTGGAGAGGAGTTTGTGCTTTTGATACCGGAGGAGGGACTAGCTTATGGAAGTCGTCTTGGGGAACAAATTCGTAACGCTGTTGAAAAACATTCATTCCAATTGTTAAATGGAACAAAAATAAAAATTACAGTTTCAGTAGGGATTTCAGCGTATAAAGAATCCACGGAACAGTTTATTCAAGCAGCCGATGACGCGTTATATTACTCAAAAAGAAATGGTAGAAATCAGGTCAATTCTGCATCTTAAAGATAAGATGACCAGAAGATGTAAAGATTATTCAAAAACACCCACAGAGACAATGTATGAACGCTGTGGGTGTTTTTATTTATATATTAGACAAGTTCTTTTGATACAACGAATTTACGATATGCACCATGATGAGTTGGGCCTACGTATTCGTTAATTTTGAATGAGTAACGAATAGCCGCTGTGATAAATTCTTTAGCAGTTTTTACTGCTTCTTTCACAGATTTTCCTTTTGCAAGTTCTGCTGTAATTGCAGCAGAATATGTACAACCTGCGCCATGTGTATTTGTCGTATCAATTTTTTCTGATTCTAGAAGGTCGAATGTTGTTCCATCATATAGGACGTCGATTGCAGTTTCTGTACCAAGCTTACTTCCGCCTTTAATTAGAACGTATTTTGCACCTAAAGCATGGATTTTCTTCGCTGCTTCTTTCATGTCCTCAAGAGAATTAATTTTCACACCACTTAGTTGGTAAGCTTCAAATAAGTTTGGTGTTACAACTAGTGCCTTTGGAACAAGAACGTCACGTAAGCAATCATTTGTTTCAGGATGTAATGCTTCGTCTGCACCTTTACATACCATAACAGGATCAACTACTACATTTTTGAAATTGTGCTTTTCGATTGTTTCAGCAACCATTTCAATAATTTCTACTGATCCAAGCATACCCGTTTTTAAAGCATCTACTCCAACACCCTCAATTGTTGTTTCTAATTGTGGCTTTAATGTAGAAGCCGCGATTGGGAATACGTTATGTGCCCACCCGTTATGTGGGTCCATTGTTACGATTGTCGTAAGAGATGTCATTCCATATACGCCAAGTTCTTGGAATGTTTTTAAATCTGCTTGTATACCAGCACCGCCACTTGTGTCAGAACCAGCGATTGTAAGTGCTTTATTTAATGTCATTATGAAAGCCCCCTCAAGTGATATAATGAAAACTATGTTTTCACCATTATATCAATGTTACGAATAAGTACAAAGTGAAAAGTAGATGATTTACTTGAGAAGTGATTTAAAATCTTGTATGTAGGAGACTTGGAATGTTTCGAGATAATCGTACAAATGAATTAGTTATATTAAAAGAAATTGCAGAAACGCTAAATACATCAAATGATACTTACCATGTATTGCAAGCAGTCCTAGAAAAATTACTTAGTGTAACAGGTTTAACGACAGGATGGATTTTTCTTGCAGATGAAAATGGAAGGTATACAAAGCTAATTGACTATCAGTTACCAGAGGCACTTACATATGAAAATAAACGCCCAATGTGTGAAGGTGAGTGTTGGTGTTTACGTGGTTTTGTAGATGGGAAATTAGAACGAGCGGTTAATATTATTGAATGTAAAAGAATTAATAATGCAATCGAATATAATTGGGGAGATACGGAAGGGATTCTTCATCATGCCACGGTTCCTTTAAAGGCCGGAGGAGAAAAATTTGGGGTATTAAATGTTGCAAGCCCAGGTAAAACACATTTTTCAGAAGAAGAATTGGTTTTGCTCCAATCCGTTGCTTTTCAAATTGGGACGGCTTTAAAGCGAACTAAATTATATGAAAATGAAAAGCGAAGAGCACATTATTATGTGAAATTGGAACGTTTTATTCAAGCGTTAAAAACGATTCATAAGTTTAATGTATTACCTGAGAAAGTGGTAAATCACGTAGGTGAAGTATTTCAATGGAATCAAGTGGCGTTTTTTATTAGAGAAGAAACAGAATTATCTTTGCGAGCGTCTTATGGTCAGGAAGAGTTACAAGACGATGTGAAAGAAGCAGCAAAGAAGGCATTAGAAAAAGATGAGCCTGTTTTATTAAAACGTCAAATAGGGCATAGCGTACATCCAAATAGGGCCGTTATTGCTACGCCGATACATATTCAAAGTCATATATTTGGTGTCTTGTGTGTTAGTTCAAATAATGGGGAGTTTGATGTTAATACAATAGATGTAATCCAAGCTCTATCGAATCATATTTCGTTAATAATAGAGAATTTAAGATTAAATGAGCAACGACGTGAACTTGTACGAATGGAAGAAAGAAATCGGTTAGCAAGGGATTTACATGACTCAGTTTCACAAAAATTATTTTCATTAACCTTTATGACGAAAGGCGCTGAAGCGGTTTTAAAAGGTCAAAATGAAAAGGTAGATGGATCTTTGCATGAGATGCGTGAACTGGCGCAAGGGGCTTTAAAAGAGATGAGGACATTAATCTGGCAGCTTCGTCCGGCGGGGTTAGAGAAAGGGTTATTACCAGCTTTAAAGCAGTACGGTGAAAATTTAGGATTGAAAATTAGGGAACAAGTTACAGGTGTTCGCGATTTACCACGTGTGGTAGAAGAAACATTATGGCGTATTGGGCAAGAAGCGCTAAACAATGTAAGTAAGCATGCGGGTATAAAAGAAGCGACGATTTATTTTAAAGTGACTGAGAAACATGTATCGTTAGAAATAGTAGATCAAGGCAATGGGTTTAGAGAAAAAGACATAAAAGAGAAGAAGTCACTTGGCATGACAACGATGCGTGAAAGAGTAGAATTGATTGGTGGAACAATTAAAATTGTAAGTGAAAAAAAACGAACGAGTATACAAGTAAATGTGCCATTATGATGTGAAAATGAGGGAAGTTTGTGAAAATAAAAGTATTGTTAGTTGATGATCATACAGTTGTTCTAAAAGGATTAGCATTTTTCTTAAGTACACAGGAAGATCTAGAGTTAGTCGGAGAAGCAAATAACGGAAAAGAAGCGTTGGTGAAAGTGGGAGAAACAAACCCTGATGTTGTACTAATGGATTTATATATGCCCGAAATGGATGGCGTTGAGGCAACAGCGTGCATAAAAAAAGAATATCCGAATGTGAAAGTGATAGTATTAACTAGCTTTTCTGATCAAGCACATGTACTGCCAGCATTGAAGGCAGGGGCAAGTGGTTATATTTTAAAAGATGTAGAACCAGATCAACTTGTTGAAGCTATTCGAAGCGCGTACAAAGGTAATATTCAATTACATCCTGATATAGCAAATGCACTTCTTTCTCAAACATTACCAGAGGAAGAGAAAGAAGCGGAAAATCTCATTCATGTAGATGTATTAACGGCAAGAGAAAACGAAGTGTTACAGTTGTTAGCAAAGGGAATGAGCAATAAAGAAATCGCTTCTGTTTTAGTTATTACAGAAAAAACGGTTAAAGCGCATGTAAGCAGTATTTTGAGTAAATTAAACTTATCCGATCGCACACAAGCAGCATTATATGCAGTGAAGAATGGGATTGTATAAGACGAAAGTCGTAAGACCTAGTTCGCCTTTAGGAGGTGGACTTTTTTTATGGAAAAATACGCCTATGTGAGGACGAAATTACTTTGATATCAAGATAAAATGTATTTGTAAGCAACAACAATTACAAGGGAGTAATCCTTTTTCGTAAGTAATATATAACAATGTAAGAGAGAGTAGTAGGAGGAAAAAATAATGGCAACAGTTTTATTCGTAAAAGCGAACAACCGCCCAGCGGAACAAGCAGTAAGTGTGAAATTATACGAGGCATTTTTAGCAAATTACAAAGAAGCACATCCAAATGATACAGTAGTAGAACTTGATTTATATAAAGAAGAATTACCATATGTAGGCGTAGACATGATTAACGGTACATTCAAAGCAGGTAAAGGATTTGATTTAACAGAAGAAGAAGCAAAAGCAGTAGCAGTTGCTGATAAGTATTTAAATCAATTCCTAGAAGCTGATAAAGTTGTTTTTGGTTTCCCGTTATGGAACTTAACGATTCCAGCAGTACTACACACGTATATTGATTATTTAAACCGTGCTGGTAAAACGTTTAAATATACGCCAGAAGGTCCAGTTGGTCTAATCGGAGATAAGAAAATTGCATTATTAAATGCACGCGGCGGCGTATATTCTGAAGGCCCAGCAGCAGAAGTTGAAATGGCTGTTAAATATGTAGCAAGCATGATGGGCTTCTTCGGTGCAACAAACATGGAAACAATCGTTATTGAAGGTCATAACCAATTCCCAGACAAAGCAGAAGAAATCATTGCAGCAGGTCTTGAAGAAGCTGCTAAAGTAGCAAGCAAATTTTAATTAAAATTATAATCGTCATTCAAAGAAACAGCATTAACGTTTATGTTAATGCTGTTTTTTTATTAATTTGTATTTTCGTTATGTTTAGGAAGCGGAAATGCATTACCGATAGCTGCTGCTCCGAGCATCGGCAATAGTAAATTAAGCGGGAAAAACATAAGTAATAATAATGTTATAGCTATCGGTTTTCTTAATGCATAGCTTGAGATTGCTGTCGTTACGATGGCCACAGATGCTATTGGATCTATAGGAAGGATGGAAGCCATCGCGAATCCGATACTTGAACCAGAAAATATAATTGGGAAAATATGTCCGCCGCGCCAACCTGTATTTAAACAAACGGCAGTAATACATAATTTTAAAACTCCTGAAAGAAGTAATACCCAGAAAGATAAATGGCTCCATTCAACGACTAAATCTTTTAATTGATGTTCCCCAGAAAATAATGTGTATGGGAGAAAAGTCCCCGCAATTCCTAATAAAATACCACCTATAATTCCAAGTGTTAGTTTGTATTCGCGGAAAGGATGGATGATTTTCTCTAGTGTAAATTCTACTTTGAAATACAAGAAACCAACGAGAGCACCGATGCAAGTAAGAGGGAGAAAGGCGATCCATTCATTGATTGAAAGGGATCCTTCCCCAAAATCAACAATAAAGGATCCACGATTATCGAGTTTACTAAGCAATAAATAAACGGAAAAACCAGCAAAAGTAGTAGTTAAATATACAATTGCTTTCTTTCTTTTAGAAAACCCGGCAATTTGTTCACCCTCATTTTCATTCGGAGCTAAATAACCGAATAATGGTGCATTAAAAATGACGCTTAAAGTAGCACCAATTCCAACCTCTGTTAGTTCGTTCATTCCCTTTAAAGCGAAGTTAAAGCGATCCCCTACCCATGTACAAAGTCCGCCGATAATTCCGACAAGTGCTGCCTCTGGACCGAGACTAGCTCCAAATATTAAAACAATAAGCGCAGTTAAAGTAGCTTTATGTACAAAACGGTATTCAATTCTACCTGTATTTTTATATTCCCCCATTACTTCTGGCATGAGACGTGGATATGTACCGAAGTATTTTTGTGTTAAACCAACGAGGATACCACCGATGATTGTTACACAAAGAGTGTAATAAGGGGGAGAAGAGAAAATGTTAGGTAAATATCCCCAAATAAAGTGGATTCCGATATTTAGCGTAACTAAAAATAACCAAACTGTAGCCCCTACTATAGAGCCTAAAAGAATGCCATATAGAGCGAGTATATAGTGCATGTCCTTTTTATTTGTCATGTTATACCTCCGTTATGTAAGTTGTAATAGAGAAAGGATTATATATGCTAGTGTGAAATGAATGGAATATATATAGTATCTTTGTGAGAGGTTGGCTTATTCAACATATATATTGGGATTTCATTAGAGCTTGGGTCCTATAAAGTTAACCACTTATTTAATTCTATATATTGATTGGAACTTTTTAAAGGTCTTTTTTGAATAAATATGGAATATACTTCTTTTGTTGTTTTATATGAAACTGTTGACGTTTATTTTAGAACATTCAGAAAAAATGTTTGACATTAGGAAATTATTGCTATAAAATCAACGGTAATTGCATAGTCTTATCAAGAAAAGGTGGAGGGACAGGCCCGATGAAACCTTGGCAACAGCCGAATAACGGAATTGTGCCAAATCCTGCAGGTAATAGCCCTGAGAGATAAGAAAGAGATTTTAGAGCGTGTTTTCAAACTGCTTCTTTCTTATTTAGGAAAGGAGCAGTTTTTTATTTTGCATAAAAAGAAAGGAGAATGAGAGATGGGAGAATCATGGGGAAAGGGAACAATTTGTGTGCAAGGTGGCTATACGCCAAAGAATGGTGAGCCACGAGTTCTACCGCTTTATCAAAGTACAACGTATAAATATGATACGTCGGATGATTTAGCAGCATTATTTAACTTAGAGGCAGAGGGCTATATTTATACACGTATTGGGAATCCCACACTAGCTGCATTTGAACAAAAGTTATCAGATTTAGAAGGCGGTGTAGGAGCTGTTGCAACGGCTTCAGGGCAAGCAGCTATTATGCTCGCAGTTTTAAATATTTGTAGTAGTGGAGATCATCTTCTTTGTTCTTCAACTGTTTACGGGGGAACGTTTAATTTATTTGGAGTAAGCTTACGTAAGCTTGGTATTGATGTTACGTTCTTTAATCCCAATTTAACGGCAGATGAAATTGCGGCACTTGCTAACGATAAGACGAAACTCGTTTATGCAGAATCGTTAGGAAATCCGGCAATGAACGTTTTGAATTTCAAAGAACTTTCAGCTGCAGCAAAAGAATTAGAAGTACCTTTTATCGTTGATAATACATTAGCGACGCCTTATTTATGCCAGGCATTTGAACACGGGGCAAATATCATTGTCCATTCCACAACGAAATATATTGATGGTCATGCAAGTTCTCTAGGCGGCATTGTAATAGACGGAGGGAATTTCGATTGGACAAATGGAAAATACCCTGAGCTTGTCGAACCTGATCCGAGTTATCATGGTGTGAGCTATGTTCAAAATTTTGGAGCGGCAGCTTATATTGTGAAAGCGCGCGTTCAATTATTAAGAGACTACGGAAACTGTATGAGCCCATTCAATGCCTATATTAGCAACATTGGTTTAGAAACACTGCATTTACGAATGGAGCGTCATAGCGAAAATGCTCTCGCAGTTGCTAAGTGGCTTGCTAATCATGATCGTATTGAATGGGTGAATTATCCGGGATTAGATAGTAATGAAAATTACTCGTTAGCACAAAAGTATTTGAAGAAAGGTGCTAGTGGCGTTTTAACATTTGGTATTAAGGGCGGATTAGAAGCAGCAAAAGAATTTATTGCAAATGTGAAACTAGCGACGCTCGTAACGCATGTAGCTGATGCGAGAACTTGTGTTATACACCCTGCTAGTACGACGCACAGACAATTAAGCGCAGAAGATCAGCGTTTAGCTGGTGTTACATCTGATTTAATCCGTTTATCGGTTGGTATAGAAGATGTTTCTGATATTATTGCAGATTTAGAAGCTGCGCTAGTCGGAGGCAAACAACATGCCGATCATAATTGATAAAGATTTACCAGCTCGCAAAGTATTGCAGAAGGAAAATATTTTTGTAATGACGAAGGAGCGAGCAGCAACACAAGATATTCGTGCTTTGAAAATTGCTATATTAAATTTAATGCCTACAAAGCAAGAAACAGAGGCGCAATTACTGCGTTTAATTGGAAATACACCGTTGCAATTAGATGTTCATTTACTTCATATGGAATCGCATCTGTCCCGCAATGTAGCGCAGGACCATTTAACGAGCTTCTATAAAACATTCCGTGATATTGAGAATGAAAAATTTGATGGACTCATTATTACAGGAGCACCAGTTGAAACTCTTTCTTTCGAAGAAGTAGATTATTGGGAAGAGCTTGGACGTATTATGGAGTATTCAAAAACAAATGTAACATCTACGCTTCATATTTGCTGGGGGGCACAAGCAGGTTTGTATTATCACTACGGTGTGCCGAAGTATCCTCTTGCGGAAAAAATGTTCGGTGTATTTGAACATGAGGTTCGCGAGCAACATGTGAAACTATTACAAGGATTTGATGAGTTATTTTTTGCTCCGCATTCTCGTCATACAGAAGTGCGAGAGAGCGATATTGAAAAAGTGAAAGAATTAACGTTATTAGCTAATTCTGAAGAAGCGGGTGTTCATCTTGTTATCGGGCAAGAAGGAAGGCAAGTTTTCGCACTCGGACATAGTGAATATAGTTGTGATACGTTAAAGCAAGAATATGAACGGGACCGCCAAAAAGGGTTAAATATTGATGTGCCTAAAAATTACTTTAAACATAATAATCCAAATGAGAAGCCGCTTGTTAGGTGGAGGAGTCATGGGAATTTACTATTCTCTAATTGGTTGAATTATTACGTGTATCAAGAAACCCCTTATGTATTGTAAATAATGATTGTGTAACACGTGGTAGCGTTTTCTTTGTAAAGAATATCCTTTATTTTTCCGAATGTTCAAAATACATTGTTTTTCTGATTTTTTACTCATATAATTTCATCTAAACACAATTTTTGAGGGGTGGACAGTATTATGAAAGAAATTCAAGTGGGGTTATTAGGTCTTGGGACAGTTGGGAGTGGTGTAGTTCGTATCATTACAGATCATCAAGAGCGACTTATACACCAAGTTGGATGCCCAGTAAAGGTAACGAAAGTGTTAGTGCAAAACATTGAGAAAGAGAGAGAGGTCGAAGTGCCTTCTACTCTATTAACACAAAATGTGAATGAAATTTTAGATAATCCTAATATTGATGTTGTCATCGAAGTTATGGGTGGTATTGATGATGCGAAAGCATATATTTTACAAGCTTTAAAAGGCGGGAAGCACGTTGTGACTGCAAATAAAGATTTAATGGCGTTACACGGAGCGGAACTCTTAGCGGTAGCAAAAGATAACAATGCTGATTTATTTTACGAAGCTAGTGTAGCTGGAGGGATTCCAATTTTACGAAGCATCGTAGAAGGGCTTTCTTCAGATCTTATTACGAAGGTAATGGGAATTGTAAATGGAACGACAAACTTTATTTTGACGAAAATGTCAGACGAAGGGAGAGCGTATAACGACGTGTTAAAAGAAGCTCAGCAGCTTGGATTTGCAGAAGCAGATCCAACATCAGACGTAGAAGGTTTAGATGCAGCAAGGAAAATGACGATTTTGGCTACTCTTGGTTTTTCTACAAATGTAGAGCTTGGAGATGTGAAAGTAAAAGGGATTACTTCTATTACAGCAGAAGATATTGAATATAGTAAGAGCTTAGGCTATACAATTAAATTAATTGGTCTTGCAAAGCGAGATGGCGAGAAATTAGAGGTTACAGTTGAGCCAACTTTACTTCCAAATACACACCCTCTTGCGGCAGTGCAAAATGAATATAATGCTGTCTATGTGTATGGTGAAGCAGTAGGAGAAACGATGTTTTATGGACCGGGAGCAGGAAGCTTACCGACAGCGACAGCTGTTGTTTCAGACCTAGTTGCTGTAATGCAAAATATTAGGTTAGGCGTAAACGGAAATAGTGCGGTTTCTCCTCAGTATAAAAAAGTATTAAAAGAGCCAGATGAAATTGTTGTGAAAAAGTTTTTAAGATTGCATGTGAAAGATGAGATTGGTGTATTTGCAAAAATTACAGCATTGTTCTCTGAGCGCGGTGTTAGCTTTGAAAAGATTATTCAAATGCCACTTGAGGAGAAAGGGAAAGCAGAAATTGTAATTGTAACGCATCGTGCTTCTCTTGCGGATTACGAGTACATTCTACATACATTGCAATCGTATGAAGAAATAGATTGTTTGAAAGCAAACTATCGAATTGAAGGAGATGCTAAGTAGTATCTTTTCTAATAAAATGAAAAAACCTATTAAGCGGCTTGCTTAATAGGTTTTTTTCTATTTAAAATCTGCGTACCAACTTGAATAAATGCTTGAATAATCCAACCTGTTGTAAAGGATAAGATAATTGTTCCAAAATAGATTGGTCCATCTAATAAGAAGCTTAATGTTAAAAATAAAAAAGCTAATGAAATTTCTGTTCTTCTAAATGTCCATTTCTTTTTCTCAGCAACAGTTAAAACGAAAGCCTCTTGAGGTGCCGCGCAAAGGTTTGTAGAGACATAAAGACCGATTCCGGCTCCGACGAATAGATTTCCGCAAATAAGTGTTATATATTTTGGAAGAGAGCGGATAGCGTCCATAATAGTTGTAATGGAACCAACCCAGTCAACGAAAAGAGAAATAAGAATCATCGTTACAATTGTGCCGATTGTAATTTGTTTTTTGTTCCAAAAGAGTACGATAAGGGTAAAAACAAAGTTAATCATGAAAAGCCAAAAACCAATACTTATCCCGAAATTTTGATATAGTGCAATAAAGAAGGAATCATAAGGGCTAAGTCCAAAGGAAGTAATTGTCGTCATCATATTAATACCGATGGCGAGAATGAGTAGACCACCAATGAAAAATATATATTCTAATTTGAATCGAAGCATAGTTGTATATCCTTTCAAAATGTATTTGCTAGGAAAGGATATATTGTGGAAAGCTTACCAGGTCAAGGGAGAATTTTTGCGAGAAGGGGAGAATGAAATGACAAATATAAGAAAGATTGCTGAACTCGCTGGTGTATCTGTTTCGACTGTTTCACGTGTACTGAACAATCATCCGTACGTAAATGAACAGAAACGAAAAGAAATTTTGGCGATTATAGAGGAATTAAATTATACGCAAAATGTGAATGCAATTCATTTAGTGAAAGGTAAAACAAATGTAATCGGTGTTTTATTACCACACGTAAATGATCAATATTACAGCGCGATTATCGGGGGAATATCAAAGGAAACCGCAAAGAACAATTATAATATGATGCTCTGCCAGACAAATTATAGTGAAGAAAAAGAACTTGAAATTTTACATATGTTAAAAATGAAAAAGCTTGATGGAGTAATTATATGTTCAAGGACAAATAGTAAAGAAAAACTTGAAGAATATACGCAGTTTGGTCCAATTGTTATGTGTGAGGAAATAGATTCGAATTTCATTTCAAGTGTACACATCGATTACTATAAAGTGTTTTCACAAGGGATGAAAAGCTTAATAGATGATGGTCATACGCGTATCGGATATTGCATCGGAAGAAGTAATAGTATTAATAGCCAAAGACGAAAACAAGCGTATGAAGATTCGCTTCAACAGATTGCTGTCACACCGTTAGAGACCTGGAAATTTAAAGGCTGTTTTACGGTGGAAGATGGGCGTAATGTAGTTAGGGAATGGGCTCATATGTCTGTAAAACCGACGGCGTTTCTTGTATCTTGCAACCATATTGCTGCAGGAATGGTAACAGAGGCGAAAAAACAAGGAATTCGTATTCCAGAGGATATTACGATTATCGGATGTGATGATCAAGAGGTGGCAGATATATTAGACATTACGACGATTTCATATTCTAGTAAAAATGTTGGTGTAAAGGCATTTGAATTATTATATGAAAAGATTAATGACGAAAAAATAGATGTGCAGCATGTAGAGTTATTACCAGAGTTGGTAGAGAGGGAAACGACATAATAGAGAGTGTGTGAAAATCGCTTTTCAAAATTTCGTTTGGTATAATTATGGACAATCTATGAGGGGTAAAAGGGGTTTTGATATGAGATCAAAAGTGGTAAAAGTAATCCTACTCATTACAATTTCATCTTTCTGTTTATTTGCATATGGCTTTGTTTCGGGTGTAAATGAGGTATTAAATCCAACAGCTTCAAACTTAGTTAAGAAAAACGATGTAGTGGCAAAAGAGAAAAAGAAAACAGGAACGTTACAAATAGTTAGTTTGGGTGATTCGTTAACGCGCGGCGTTGGTGATAAAGAAGGAATTGGCTATATTGGACGAATGAAAGAAGATTTACAAAAAGATTATAAGCAAAAGGTTGCATTAACAAATTTAGCAGTTAGTGGTGCGAAAATGCCTGACTTATTAAAACAGATTGAGAGTAGTGGCGCTCAATATTCAATTAAGCAAGCGGATGTAATCGTTTTAACGATTGGTGGGAATGATTTATTTCCAGGTTGGGAGTCGCTCGGGAAAATAGATTTAGAGACGTATCGCCCTGATACGGAAACATTTCAGAATGAAGCGAAGAAAATTATAGACGAAATTCGTAAATTAAATCCGGATAGCCCTATTTTTTGGCTCGGTTTATACAATCCTTTTGAAGATGTAGAAGATTTAAAAGGATCTTCAAGCATTGTTGTAGACTGGAATGCAGCTTTAGAGAAATTAGCGCTAAACGATAAAAATGTGTATATTACACCGACATTTGATCTATTCCAAAACCGCGGAAAAGATTTATTATACTCTGATCATTTTCATCCGAATGAAGTAGGGTATACATATATGGCAGAACGCTTAGTTCAAAATGTTGCAAGTAAATTAAAACTAGAACAAGGAGGGGTAAAATGACAACGATACTTTCTGTACGAGACTTGAAGAAGGTAATTGGGAAGAAGACACTTGTAGAGAATATTTCCTTTGATGTGAAGCAAGGAGAAGTGTTTGGATTCTTAGGGCCAAATGGTGCAGGAAAAACGACTACGATTCGAATGTTAGTCGGATTGATTAAAGCAACAGAAGGTACGGTTTCTATCGGTGGCTATTCGATTAAGGAAAATTTTAGAGAAGCAATGCGTCAAATTGGGAGTATCGTTGAAAACCCAGAGCTGTATGCCTATTTAACGGGATGGGAAAATTTAAAGCAATTTGCTCGTATGTTAGGTAATATATCTGATGAACGTATTGTTGAAATTTCCAAAATGGTTCACTTAGACGAAAGAATTCATGACAAGGTAAAAACATACTCGCTTGGTATGAAGCAACGCCTTGGAATTGCACAGGCGCTTCTTGGGAATCCTAAGTTACTTATATTAGATGAGCCAACAAATGGTTTAGATCCGGCAGGGATTCGAGAACTAAGGGAATTTATACATAAGCTTGTAGAAGAAGAAAATATGAGTGTGTTTATTTCAAGTCACTTATTAAGTGAAGTACAAATGATATGCGATCGTGTCGCTATTATTCATAAAGGAAAAATGATAACAGTTGCCAAGGTCGAAGAGTTAATTAAAACGGCAAGCGATCGTGTAGAATGGATTGTTACACCGATTTCTAAAGCAAAAGATATGCTAGAAGATGCTGAAGAGGTAAAAGAAGTGAGCATAGAAGGTGAACGGCTACTATGTCGTATGGATGTTGCATCTATTAATGTTTGGAATAAACACTTTGTAGAAAACGGGATAGATGTACATAGCGTGAAAGAGCTTGTATTTACGCTAGAGGATTTATTTATTGAACTCACAAGGGGTGAGCAGCATGCGTGAATTTGCGAATCTAGTTTTAAATGAATCGGAAAAAATTTATCGTAAGAAACGTATTTTTGTTGTCATGCTTATTTTAGCAATCTTAATCCCACTTTTTGTGTATGCTCAGTATCGTGAAATCGAAACGACACAAAAAAGGCTTGGTACAACTGATTGGAAAGTTTCATTACAACAGCAAATTGTAGATTCTCAAAATCGTTTGAATAATTCCAGATTGCCAGAAGAATGGCGTGATTGGCTAAAAGTAAGAGTGGAACAGCAACAATATTATTTAGATCATGATATTAACCCGATGGCACCAGGAGCGCCGACATTTGTAAGGGCATTTATTGAACAGGGGATTACATTATTTATCCCACTTCTTGTAATGATTGTCGCCATCGATATCGTTTCAGGTGAACGGAGTGATGGGACGATGAAGATGCTTCTTACGAGGCCGATTCGGCGCTGGAAAATACTCCTTAGTAAATACGTGACGATGTTATTTTTCATTTCGCTCATCTTGCTTCTCGTCGGTGCGTTTGCTTACGTATTATCGGGGCTTGTATTTGGATACTCAGGATGGAATTTGCCTATTTTAACAGGATTCGTCATTGATAAGGAAACACTAAATACGAACTTTGTACATCTTATTCCGCAGTGGCAGTATATCTTAATGGCGTACGGATTAGCTTGGTTTGTTGCTATCGTTGTCGGAACTATATCATTTATGGTCTCTGTTTTAATACGTAATACACCAGCTGGTATGGGAGTTATGCTAGCCGCATTAATTGCGGGCGGTATTTTAACCTCATTTGCAACATCTTGGGAAGGCGCGAAATATATTTTTAGTGTGAATTTATCATTAACGGATTATTTATCAGGGAAATTGCCTGCATTACAAGGGTTATCAATGGGATTTTCTTTAATGAATTTAACGGTTTGGGCAGTCGTTTCTCTTATCATTTCATTTGTAGTATTTACAAGGCAGGATATGGTGAATTAATTGGACAGGAAGTGAAAGCATGGAAAATGTTTTAAAGAATGATTGGGGACCATTATTGGCATCAGAATTTGAGAAAGAATATTATCGTACGCTAGCTGGCTTTTTGAAGGAAGAGTACAGTACACATGTTGTTTATCCAAAGGTAGAAGATATTTTTAATGCCCTATCGTATACAAGTTATGAAAATACGAAGGTTGTTATTTTAGGACAAGATCCGTATCACGGGCCTAATCAAGCACATGGCTTAAGCTTTTCTGTACAACCGGGTGTAAAAACGCCACCGTCGCTGTTAAATATGTATAAAGAACTTCGAGATGAATATGGTTATGAAATTCCGAATAACGGTTATTTAGTAAAGTGGGCGGAGCAAGGGGTATTATTATTAAATACTGTATTAACCGTTCGTCAAGGTGAGGCGAATTCTCATAAAGGAAAAGGATGGGAGCATTTCACGGATCGTGTAATTGAGCTATTAAATGAACGTGAAAAGCCGGTTATTTTCATATTATGGGGACGCCATGCACAGGCGAAGAAAAAGTTAATTACGAATACGAATCATCATATTATTGAATCTGTGCATCCGAGTCCGTTATCAGCAAGACGTGGTTTCTTTGGCAGTAAACCGTATTCCAAAGTAAATACGATTTTAGCTAATATGGGCGGGAGAGAAATTGATTGGGAAATTCCAAATATATGAACGCAAAAAAGGTAGCTAACAATTGTTAACTACCTTTTTACTATTACCGTTCATTTTTTAGTTTTGCATCTAGTACAAAAGTACCAAATGGGATAACTGATGCAGCAAGTGCGCCAAGTGCCCATAAAATTGATTTACGGTGTACGATTGTTACTTGAATTACCGCAAAGATAAATAGTATAAATAGAACTCCGTGAGCCATACCTGTAATTTTAACAGCTGTTGCAAACCCTGCGAAATATTTTAACGGCATTGCTACAAATAATAGTAATAGGAAAGAAATCCCCTCAACTAAGCCGATTGCTCTCAGTCGTCCGATTGGTGTAGATAACATGAAGTAGCCTCCTTTAACGTCTGCTTGTTTATAGTAAATTTGTATTCTTTTTCAAAATAAAATAGTCTATTTTATTCCATTATATACAAAAAGAAAGTTTACACTACGAGAATAGTGCAAAGTTCAAAATATAGTCACAAAACTATGGTGATTTAAATAAAAACCTATTTGAAGTATTTGACTTCAAATAGGTTTTATGAATGAAAATATTAAACAAGTACTTCGCTTTTTAATACGAATTTCTCTACAACTTTCGCAACGCCATCGTTCATATTTGTATCTGTTACGTAATTTGCAATTTCTTTAATATCATCTGGTGCATTGCCCATTGCAACGCCAAGACCAGCGAATTCAATCATCGCTTGGTCATTATAGCTATCGCCCATTGCAATAACTTCTTCACGTTTAATACCAAGAGTTTGAATTAGTTGATTTAAGCTTGTCCCTTTTGTAACGCCATATTCAGTGAATTCTAAGAAGAATGGTTTTGAACGCATCACGCTTAATTGTCCTTCTAGTTGTTTTTGTAGCTTTGTTTCTACCGTTTGTAAGTGTTCAGGATTCCTTACCATTAGTACTTTTACAACGGGTTGTTGCACAGCCTCTTTCAGGTTGTTTACTTCTCTGATTGGCATACCAGTAATTTGACCTTCAATTTCTGTATAAGAGTTATTCTCTTCAGTTATAATATCGTCACTAATATATGTGTGAATCCATACATTTTCTTCTTTACTAATATCGTATAAGCTGTGAACGGTTTCAGGAGATAATGTACTACTAAATAATTCTTCATCTGTTTTACAGTTAATAATTTTTGCACCATTGAATGAAAGAATGAAACTACCGTATTCTTCTAAGCGTAATTCTTTTGCAATTGCGCGCATTGCGAATGTTGGACGTCCAGAAGCTAGTACAACTTTTACTCCTTGTTCTTGTGCAGTCATTAAAGCTTCTTTCGTGCGAGGTGAAATGGTATGGTCATCACGTAATAAAGTATCATCTAAATCTAAAACAATCATTTTATAAGTCATATCAAAAATTCCCTTCTTTATTTAAATAGAAATACATGTTAATGAAGATGTTAAGGAATAGTAGTAAGACATCGAACTTCTTTGGGAAGAAGTAGATAAATTATCATGAGCGTATTGTCCATGATAATTTATCGTAACAACTCTACAGATAGAGTGCAATAATGGAAGTTTTCCAATTTACGATAGTTGTTTTTCTGAGGAACGAGAAAATAGTATTTCTAGCAAGATCGCCATTACAGATCCAAGAACCAGACCGTTACTTAAAAATGATGCTAGAAATGGTGGGAGCGTAGAAAATGCTCCTGCTGGAATGAACATAACCCCGATTCCTGTAAAGATTGAAAGACCTGCTACTTTAAATAATCGTTCTTTATCCTGTACGGTTTCGTATTCGCGAAAAGCGAGACCGATCATACTTGCAAATACAGGATAAATCGCAGCATACCCAACAGCAACAGGAATTGCTGCAAAAAATGAAGTAATCTTTGGGAATATACTAACGAAAATAATAAAGCTCGACCCTAACATAAATGGAAGGCGTTTATAAATATTTGTCGTTGCGATAAAACCTGCTGATCCAGAAATGGCAACAGGACCAATAGCTGAAAATAGACCACCTAGCAACTGATTTATTCCTGTTATAATGCCAGCTTGTTTGAAACGATTCTCTGCGGCACCTTCTTCATATTTAGAAACAACCTTTTGTACAACGCGAATACTTGCTAACATATTTGTTAGAAGTAGTAAGGTGACAAAAACGACTGTAATCGCCATGTTCCATTCAACACGAGGCATCCCGAAAACAAATAGAGACGGAAGACGGATTATGTCTGTCACAGGTGTTATTGGATTAGATAATCCGAAGCACGCGAATAGTATCCAGCCACAAACAATACTGAAAAGAACAGAATATTGTCCAATAATAGGTAGCTTCATGATGAAAAAGGATAGTAAAATAACAATAAGTGAAAGAATAAATACGTCGGCCTGAACTTCTGTATGTTTTCCATCGAGGCCGAACATTCCTTTTAAGAAGGAGCCACTAAGTTGTGCAACAAGAAGAAATAAATACGTTCCAATGACTGTGGGTGTGAAATAGCGAACTAGTTTATCGATAAGTCCAAAAACGCTAAGAAGAATGCAAATAATGCCACTTAATAAGAAGGCGTATTGAAGAACTTTAAGCGTTTCATTGCTTGATCCAAATAATACGACGCCTAAACTTGCATAAAGGGAGAAAATTCCCCACCACAGGCCTGCAGGACCTTCTTGAATAGGGAGCTTATGACCAAATATAGCTTGCAGTAGGCCGGCAAAGCCAAGAACAAATAATGTTCTTTGTACAAATGCAATAGCTTCAGAACCATCGAGACCATAACTAGTTGCGACACTAATTGGTACAATAAGGCTTCCGGCTAAAATAAATAGTGCCCATTGTAAGGCGGAAAGGAATGTCTTCATTATATCAACCTCTTTCATAGATTCCGTATCTAGTATATATGTATTTCATTTCCACTGGCAAAGATTGTAGATAGAGAAAAGAGTTGAAACACGATATGAATGCACGTAAACAATTATTGATAGCAGTTATATGTATGACTTTTGTCGTAATGCTAGGAACACTAGGATTTATGATAATTGAAGAAATTAGTTTGTTTCAAGCATTTTGGATGACGATGATCACTGTATTAACTGTTGGATACGGAGATGCCGTTCCTTTAACGCAGGCGGGGAAAGTATTTGCACTTCTTATTATCCCTGTTGGCGTCGGTATCGTTACGTATGCAATAGGGGTAGTAGCAGCTATGATTATTGAAGGGAATTTATTTCATGCAGTGCGGAGGAAGAAGATGGATAAACAAATAGCACAGTTACAAAATCATATTATAGTATGTGGTTGCGGTAGAGTTGGGCTTCAAGTTGTACATGAATTACAGGAGAAGAAAATTCCATTTGTCGTTGTGGATAAAGATGAAAGTATATTCGAACAGGAAAAGCTTTTATATGTACATGGGGATGCAACGGAAGATCACGTATTACATAACGCGGGAATCTCGGAGGCGGCTGGTCTAGTCGCTATTGTAGCAAATGATGCTGAAAATGTATTCATTACATTAACAGCAAGAGGATTGAACGATACAATTAAAATTTTAGCAAGAGCTGAAAAACCAGAAACCGAAGAGAAGTTACGTCGTGCCGGCGCGAATAAGGTTATTAATCCGTCTAGTATGGCAGGAATTCATATTGCAAAAGGTATTGCGAATCCATTAACAGTTCATTATATTGATACAGTGTTATACGGAGTAGAACAGTCATTTGTCATTGAAGAAATTTTAGTCGGCAAAGATTCTATATTAGTCGGTAAAACATTATTAGAGAGCGATGTGAGAAATCAGTTTGATGTAACAATTTTGGCTATTTTAAGGAATGGAAATATTATTCATAATCCAACGGGGCAGGAAAAACTGCAAGAACGTGATATGATAATAGTATTTGGTTCAGTAGAGAAACTGGGGCAATTTGAGAAAGAATTACAAAGTGCGAGGTGATAAGGGATGCAAATATCTAGCGATAAGATTTTAAATAAAATGGCGAATGAAATTGCAAAGGCAAAAAGTAGTGAAGGGCAAAAGTCGAAAGAACATTTATTAGTTGTGCGAGCATTATGTGATTTATTATTAGATGAACAAGTTGAATCGCATACGTATAGAGAGCCACAAGTTCAATCACAAATAATCGGCTCTCAGCCTATGACAACAGTTCAACCGGTTATGCCGATTTCTGGAGAGCCAGTATATATAAAAGAAGATGATGCAAACGGTAACTCTTTATTGGATTTTTAAAAGCAAAATCGTTTGGCTTATATGAAAAAATTGCTTATGATAAAAGTAAAAAAGGGGAATTAAGATGAAAATTTTCTTTTTACTAGGTTGTATTGCAGCGGGGCTATCTGTTGCGTTAGGGGCATTTGGAGCACACGGTTTAGAAAATAAAATTTCTGCAAAAATGTTAGAGGTTTGGAAAACAGGTGTTACATATCAAATGTTTCATGCAGGTGGACTATTCGTAGTTGCTTTATTAATGGATAAGATTCAATCATCACTTTTAACTACTGCTGGTTGGCTAATGGTAGCTGGGATTATTATGTTCTCAGGTAGTTTGTATGCATTAAGTACGACAGGTATTAAGTTCTTTGGCCCAATTACACCTCTTGGTGGTGTAGCATTTATTGTGGCGTGGATTCTAGTAGGAACTGCAGTTGTAAAAGGGTTATAAAAAACAAAAGCTGGCAGGAGCCAGCTTTTTTTTATGGTCTTGGAGGATAAGTTGCTTGTTGACTAGGTAAATACGTAATTTCTCCTGGGAATTCTACATAATCTAAGTAAATCATTAGTAGCAAATAGCGCTTTCCAGATTTCGGTTCACTAATAACGATATGATCACGTCCAGCTGCCTCGATGATCCCTGTATAAGATTGTGTACCAAGCGAACTACCACGTTCATAAGTCATTACAACTGTAGCTGGCTTACCCTTGTTTAAACGAAGGATGTTTTCAATATATGATTGCTCTAGTGGTAGCATCCCTTGAGAAGCTGCAAGCTGAGCCTGAGCAACTTGTTGTTGCATCGCTTGTTGCTGTTGCTGTTGCCCAGGAGTCATTTGTTGCGGTTGCACATAAGTTCCAGATGGTTGATAAAAACCTGTTCCATAGTATGGGTTTTGTTGCTGTGCCATTCAAAAATCCCTCCTCATTTTCATTCCTTAATATACGCCAGGACAATCCTCACCAGATGGTTGGAAGAAGCAGTGCTTTTTAAAGCGACCAGAATTTTGTTGGTCATACCAAGTTGGTGGGCAAGGGCCTTCGGGTCTAAAAAACCATAAGGAAAAGTTGGCAGGCCAAAAACGTTGTCCTTGAATGGTTCGTCTTGCTAAGGCGATATCTTGTTCCCTTGCTCGTTGATAAAAATACCCTTTTTGCGTTGCCTCAAAACCACCAGGATTTTGATAAACCATTTGACGTAAATTACGTATTTTTTTAAAATCTAAACAATTTCCGCGGACACGATTCACCCCAACGTTTCCGACCATCAACATTCCTTGTTGCCCTTCTCCTTCGGCTTCAGCACGCATCAGTCTAGCTAATAACTTTACATCTTCTTCGTTATAAGCAATAACACCCATTATGTGTCACCTCTCTTTTTGGAATACCTTTTGGAAAGAGGTTATTTCTAGATGGAGTGTGGAACAATTACTAGTTCATACGTATGAGAAAAAGGACTCAGATATGACAACCAAACGAAGTTTTACATTTTGTGAGGGAAAGAAAAAAAGCTAGCGTGGGCTAGCTTTTTCATTAGAATATTTTAGACCATAAATTTGAGAAGAAATCACCAATTGAACGTGTTGTTAATACGAACCAATTTGCTTTTTCAACCTCTTCTGTCGTTTTTGCAGCAACTTTCATACTTTTACTTCCGTCTAAGAAACCGTATTTATCAGTTGATTCTAAAACGATGGAACCAACCTTTGCATCTTTCTTAATAGGAGCAACTAAATGTCCATCTTCAGCAAGAGATTTATCTGCTTCAGCTGAAATTTTGTAAGGTGATTTGCTACCTTTTGCAGTAACTACTGTCACTTCTTTTTCTGGTGCAACTGTCACGTAGTCTTCTTTACCTTTTACTACAGAAATTTTGTTATTTTTATCTACTTTTAATTTCTGTTTTTCGAAGTTATTAAATCCATATTCAATTAATGCGCGAGATTCTGTGAAACGTTCGTCCATTGATTTTGTCTTAATAATAACTGAAATCAGGCGCAAATCACCACGTTTTGCTGTAATAGTGAATCCATATCCAGCAGTATCAGAACTTCCTGTTTTTAAACCATCTGCTCCTTCATAAGCGAAGGCAGCTCCTGGTAACATCCAGTTCCAGTTTTCCATACGAATTGGTTTTGGATGATTGTCTGGGAAGTTTCTAAATCTTTGTTTTGTATCCTCTAGCATTTCTGGATACTTTGTAATAATTTCTTTTGAAAGAATACCCATATCGCGGGCTGACATAGAGTTTTCTCCGTTCGGATCAGTTCCTTCAGGATGTTTCCCTTTTAAATCAGCATTATTTAAACCGGTAGAATTTACAAATTTATATTTCTTTAACCCTAGTTTTTTCGCAAGATCATTTGCGAGATTTAAGAAGTTTTTCTCACTTCCTGCAAGAAGTTCTGCTAAAGCAATACTAGATCCGTTTGCAGAGAAGATAATGATAGAATGATATAATTCTCTTACGGTATATTGACGTCCTTTCTCAAATGGTACGTTAGAGAATTCGTTATTACGAGAGACTTCATAAGCGTAATCAGAAATATTTACTTTCGTATCCCAAGTAATTTTACCTTCTTTAATTGCTTCTAAAACAGCGTAAACAACAATTAATTTTGACATACTAGCAATAGCTAGCAATTCATCTGGGTTTTGTTCATGCAGTATTTTTCCTGTATCTGCATCAAATAAAAGTGCAGCAGCTGCCTCTATATGTATTTTTTCTTCCGCATGGGATGTTGTTACTCCTAAGGAAGAAAATGACAATAGAAACGCTAGTAAAATAGACAAGATTTTCCTCATATAAATTATCACCTTCGCATCGTTATTAGCATATAGCTCGTACCATTTTAGCATAACTTTACATATAAAAAGGTTACAATTTTACAAGAAATTTGAAAGTGATTTTTCGATTTTTGTTCAAAATCGCAGAGAAAAGAGGTTTTTTGAGGGGAAATATAGAGGATAATAAAAAAAGGAACGAATTTCGTTCCTTTTTCACTATTATATGTGTAAAAATTTCTCTACTTTTTCGTTTGGTAAAATGTTTCCAACAAAGAATGTTCCAAATTCACCGTAACGAGCACTTACTTCATCGAAGCGCATTTCATATATAAGTTTCTTAAATTGAAGAACATCGTCAGCGAATAATGTTACGCCCCACTCGAAATCGTCGAATCCAACAGATCCTGAAATAACTTGTCGTACTTTACCTGCGTATTGGCGACCGATCTTGCTGTGACTGTACATCATTTTTTTACGCTCTTCCATAGGAAGCATGTACCAGTTGTCATCACCTTGTCGACGCTTATCCATTGGATAGAAGCAAATATGATTTGCTTTCGGTAGGTCAGGATATAAGCGAGCTAAAATTTGTGGATTTTGATATGGATCCTCATCAGCTGGAAGGTAGTTGCTTAGTTCAACAACAGATACGTAAGAATATGCAGGAACCATATATTCAGCTAATGTTGTTTTATTCAATTCTGTCTCAATTTCATTTAACTCTTCCATTGTTGGACGTAAAATCATAAGCATAATATCAGCTTTTTGGCCAACAACTGTATACATTGCGTGACTGCCTTTTTTTGCAGCCGATACTTCGTTCCAGTTCTCAACGACATTTAAAAATTCAGACACTGCTTGTCCGCGTTCGTCGCTAGATAATGTTTTCCATGCAGCCCAATCAATAGAACGTAAATCATGTAAACAATACCAGCCATCTAACGTTGTTGTTGCTTCACTCATTCTATTCACCTCAGTTAATGATATTTTACACGTTAACTATAGCATATATAGGTTTAAAAACATCTATATAAAGTTTCGGCGCATAAAATTGTCACATTTATATTTACTGGAAAACGGGAGAAAATAAGGCTTAAATAGGCCTTGTTTCTAGGCTGAATTTTATGAAAATATAATCATTTTTATTTTATCTATTTTTTAGGGGCTATAAGTTTAAAATATAGAGGAAAAGCAGTATTCTTAAAGATAGAGTTTTTTAACATTTGTAGGAGGGTTTATTCGTGAGTAATTTATTTACAACAGTAAAAGAAAAAGTTCAAGGAAAAGGCATTTCTATTGTACTTCCTGAAGGAACTGATGAAAGAATTTTAGGCGCTGCAGAGCGTTTAGCAAAAGAAGAGTTAGTAAAGCCAATCTTAGTTGGTAATAAAGAAGAAATTAGCGCAAAAGCTGCTAGCATGAACTTAACATTAGCAGGCGTTGATATTTATGACCCAGCTACATACGAAGAAATGGATGCAATGGTAGCATCTTTCGTTGAACGCCGTAAAGGTAAAGCAACAGAAGAAGACGCACGCAAAATCCTTAAAGACGAAAATTACTTCGGTACAATGCTTGTATACATGGGCAAAGCACAAGGTTTAGTAAGTGGTGCAGCTCACTCTACAGCTGATACAGTTCGTCCAGCACTTCAAATTATTAAAACAAAACCAGGCGTTACAAAAACTTCTGGCGTATTCATCATGGTACGTGAAGAAGAGAAATATGTATTCGCTGATTGCGCAATTAATATTGCACCAAACAGCCAAGATTTAGCTGAAATTGGTATCGAAAGTGCGAAAACTGCTGAATTATTCGGCATTGACCCACGCGTTGCTATGTTAAGCTTCTCTACAAAAGGTTCTGCGAAATCTCCAGAAACAGAAAAAGTTGTAGAAGCAACTCGCATTGCAAAAGAAATGGCTCCAGAATTAACTTTAGATGGAGAATTCCAGTTTGACGCTGCATTCGTACCATCTGTAGCTGAGAAAAAAGCTCCAGGTTCTACAATTAAAGGTGACGCAAACGTATTCGTATTCCCAAGCTTAGAAGCTGGTAATATCGGCTACAAAATTGCTCAACGTTTAGGTAACTTCGAAGCAGTAGGACCAATCTTACAAGGTTTAAATATGCCTGTAAATGACCTATCTCGTGGCTGTAACGAAGAAGAAGTGTACAAGTTAGCTTTAATTACAGCAGCTCAAGCACTTTAATTTTATAAAGAATTGAAATAAAAACCGTCGCTATAAGAGCGACGGTTTTTATTTTTCTAAGCCAAGTGCTTTATTATTACGATCAATAATACGTTGCAAATTCGTCTCATATAAAGGAATCTCATCTATTGTTAATTGAGATGGTGTTAACTTTGGAGCGAATTGTTGCAGTGTTTTTAAAAGGCGCATCATTAAATCTTGTACTGTAATGGTTTCACCAAGTAATTCAGAGAGCGAGGCCATTGTACTCGGTACAATTTCAGGGTACGTAAAGCGTGTTTCTTCTCCTTGGATTGCTACGTTGTAGAAATCACGAACGAGTGCGGCACGCTCAGAGCCACTCCCTGTAGCACAGAGATAAATTTGGACAGCGACACCACCGCGAATACGGCGCTGTGAAATACCAGCGAATTTTTGATCGCGAATACTTAAATCGTAGCTACCAGGACAGTAAGAACCAACAATTTCTTTTGCCTCAATAGTAACATCGTAATCTTTTAACATTTCCTTAATTAAATGCCACATCGTATCGTATCCAAGATCAATATCGATACCTTTCTCTGTTTCTTGGAATAAAAGCGATACGTTTAAAACACCTTCATCTAATACGACCGCAAGTCCACCGGAATTACGAACGATAACATTGAAGTTGTTTTCTTTTAAAAAGGAAATACCTTCTTCTAAATGTGGTAGGCGTGAATCTTGAATGCCAAGAACAATTGTATTGTGATGAACCCAAGAGCGCATTGTTGCAGCTGATTCGCCCTTTCCAATGCTTGTGCATAATGTGTCGTCCATTGCAAACGACTGAAGTGCATGGAATGTCGGTCCTAAACTAGACTGATCTACAATACGCCACTCCGGCTGAGATAAAATCGAACGGGAATTGCTCATATAACTAACCCCTTATCTTTAAAATGACAATCTCTATTATAACAAAAAATAACGAAAGTAGTTTTTAGGAGGAAACCTTACTGAATTGTAATGTTGTTGTAAGGAAAGTGAATTGGTTAAACTAGCTGCGATAGTTAAACTAAGAGATGTAATTATGATTTTAGGAGGAATACAAATGAAACAAGTGAAATTAGGGCTCGTAGCGATTATGTCAGCTGCTGTATTTAGTGGCTGTTCTATTATGGATATGGTTGCACCACAAGCAAAGGGTGTTGTTATGTACGGAGATGAAACTGGTGTTCAAAAAACAATGGATCAATATAAAGATAAAATTGAATCTCAAAATAAATTTGAAGCAAAACTAGGTACTGTTAATGAGAAAAAGGTTTTAATTATGAATAAAACAACAGCCGACAAGATGGTAAAAGAAAAAATGCTGAAAAAAGTAGTGAAAGAAGATGTAGAACCGATTAAAGAATTGCCATCTATTTCTGATGAGGCTGGAATCGTATTTGCTAAAGAGGAACAAAAAGATGTAGTAATTGATGGCAAGAAAATGAAGTATGAAGGTAACGTAGTAATTGGTGATGCACGTAAATACACAGATATGTATGCAGTTGTTAGTGATGCAGAATATGTAAAGATAAATGAACCGGTAAAAACAATTGGATTAGTAGCCTTTAAGGAAAATCCAAAGAAAGAAATTTTCCCAGATATAAAGAGAGATTCTAAAGTAGAAGAAGCACATATGGTTGAAGTGAAATAATAAAAAGGATGCATGCAATGCATCCTTTTTATTCTGCAATTTTTTCTAAATTACCGTTTCGATCCATTCGGAAAGATGTTTGAGAACGTTCTTCGTCATCCATGACTGCCAATTTACGAGCGCGGTTCATAATATTCATAAGCGTTTCGTAATCTTCTTGTACAGTATGAGATTGCTTTTCTAATTTTTCTAGTTTCTTTTCTAGTTCTTCATTTCGAAGAATTTGTGCTTTAACTTCTTGTTTCAATCTCGTATTCTCGTTTTCAAGAGCTGTTACTTTTATATTTGAAGATCCGACTGTTTGTAAAAAGTAAATAACATCTTGCATTGTTATAGAGCTTTTTGAAGTAGGAGCAGTAGGTTCTTGGTATGGACTAACTTCTTTATATTGTACAGTTGTTTCTTGTTGCAGTAGTTCTTCATAATCCGTTATTTCTTCTGAAGCAGGTGGTGTATAAAGTAAACGTTTTTTCGCTTGTTCACCGCTCGCGGCACGCATTTTATCTTTACGATGTTTTTTTGCTAGTTGAAGAGCTTGTTCATAGCTATAGCGAACAACAGCATTCCAGCGGAAACCACAAGCAGCCGATGTGCGATTTAACTGATCTCCTACTTCTTCAAAGGCATTTAGTTGTGTACTTCCTTCTCGAACGTGACGAAGTACAGTTTCAGCAAGCAATAAATCATCTTCATCCGTCCAAGCATCTTGTCTTACTTTCATAGATTCAACTCCCTTTCTTTTTATGAACTTCCTATTTTTATAATGGGCAAAAAAATGAGCTTTTATACAAAGCTTTTAAAAATATGGTAGATTTCGATGGAAGGGATAAATTTTGCCATGAATGATGAAAGCTTCTCCAGAAGAACATATAAATATATAGCATTATATAGAGAACGGGCCCTGTATAGGGAAACTTGCAACGAGCTTCAAAGAACGGTAAAATACCATTTAGTGTTTATTTTTAAATGTACTTGAGAAAAGTTTGAAATAGAGGAAGTGTTATATATGGGAAACGAATTTCGTGTGTGCGATGATTGTCAGGCAACGAACGTTAAAACGTTGATTCCGAAATTAAAAAAAGTAGATTCATGTGCAACGATTGAAGTTGGATGCCAGTCTTACTGTGGCCCTGGTCGTAAAAAATCATTCGCATTTGTAAATAATCGTCCGGTTGCGGCTCCAACAGAAGATGAATTAATTACGAAAATTGAAGTAAAGCTAAATAAGTAAGAAAAAGAAGAGTGGGCAAATTCCTCTTCTTTTTTTTATGCCCATAAGAGGGGAAATTTATTCTATGAAAGTGCACTTGGTCGGAACTAACATTCAATGAAAGATGAGCGTCACTTGTTCATTAAAATTTCGATGTATATGAATTTGTATTTCAAAATAATGGTTGACAGCCTTTTAAAGCGATAGGTAGAATAGAAAGTGTCTGATTCTGAGAATCATTATCAGGAAAAGATCAATTCATCTTATTTTTTTAATACTATTTGAGAATAAATTTCATTTCATTAAATATATGTTGTTGGTTAGGATGGTTGAGGGATGGAAGCGAGCGCAAGGAGTATAGAACAGCAAGATATGAATGTTAAAGAGATTAAGAGCAGACCGCTCATTGCTTCTATTATTTTAATAGCAGGCACGATTTTGTTAGCTTTAAGTATGGCGGTTTCTATTTCGTTTGGTGCTGCTGATATTAGTTTAAAGACTGTATGGCAAGCTGTCTTTCAGTTTGATGGGTCTAACACGCATCATAACGTAATTCAAGAACTTCGCATGCCTAGAGCAATAGGTGGCGTAGTTGCAGGTGCCTTTTTAGCGGTATCAGGAGCAATTATGCAAGGTATGACGCGAAACCCACTTGCATCACCATCTTTAATGGGGATTACAGATGGCGCTGTATTCGGAATTGCAATTATGTATGCATTTTTCCCTAATTCACCTTATTTAATGTTCGTTATCGCATCTTTTATTGGAGCTGCTTTTGGTGCGAGCATTGTATATGGAATTGGGTCTTCTTCACCAGGTGGATTAACACCTGTGAAATTAGCTTTAGCAGGGGCAGCAATTAGTGCTTTATTAGGGGCCATTTCATCTGGAATTGCGCTGTATTTCAATCTTGCCCAAGAGGTAAGTATGTGGAATGCAGGCGGAGTTGCTGGAGTGAAATGGGAAAGTATTAATATGCTAGTGCCGATCGGTCTAGTTTGTCTCTTTATCGCAATTATGATGTCGAGGTATATTACGATTTTGAGCTTCGGTGAAGAGATTGCGATTGGACTTGGTCAAAATACGACATTAATTAAATTCATTGGAACAGTACTTGTTCTTGTGTTAACAGGTTCTGCGGTTTCTATGGCAGGATCGGTTGGATTTGTTGGTCTTGTAATCCCGCATATGACTCGTTTCCTTGTAGGCTCAGACTATAGGTGGGTTATTCCATGTTCTGCAGTCTTAGGTGGATTATTAATCGAGTGTGCAGATATGCTATCTCGCGTTATTAACCCGCCATTTGAAACACCAATTGGAGCAATTACAGCGCTAATTGGAGTTCCATTCTTCCTCTACTTAGCACGTAACGAAGGGAGAGGAAAAATGTGAGGACGAGCGTCTTAACAAAAAAGAACATTTCTGTTTTAACAATTTTAGTAGGATTAATCGTTACTGTATTTTTAGTAAGTTTAAATACAGGGACATTTAAAATACCGCCAATGGACGTATTAAAGTCATTGGTTGGACTTGGTGCTGAAGATCAGTCTGTTATTTTATTTGAATTCCGTATGCCACGTATGGTTATCGCTATACTAGTTGGATCTGCTTTAGCTATGTCAGGTGCGATTTTGCAGGGATTATCACGAAATCCACTTGCTGATCCAGGTATTATAGGTATTAACGCTGGAGCGGGATTAACAGTTGTTGTATTCGTATACTTTTTCTTTGGAAAAGTTGGGACTGGAACGCTATTATCAGTATTTATTCTTCCGTTCTTCGCATTAATCGGTGCGATATTGGCGGCGGTTATTATTTATTTATTAGCATGGAAAGATGGCGTTTCATCGACTCGATTAATATTAGTTGGTATTGCAGTTGCAGCAGGATTTAGTGCTGTTAGTTTAATTTTTTCTATGAAGATGACATCTAATGACTTCCGTTTTGCTACGATTTGGTTAGCGGGAAGTCTGTGGGGTACGGATTGGAAATTCGTTTTAAGCGTACTTCCATGGATGATGATTTTCTTACCACTTGCTATTAGCAAAGCACACATATTAAATGTAATGAACCTAGGTGATTCTACAGCAGTTGGCCTTGGTGTAAACGTAGAAAAAGAAAGACGGAAATTATTATTTATTGCAGTTTGTTTAGCAGGTGCATCTGTTGCTGTTGCCGGTGGTATTGGTTTTATCGGTTTAATGGCTCCGCATTTAGCGAGACGCCTTGTTGGTGGTAAACATCAAATTATGTTGCCCACAGCTGCATTAATAGGAACGTTCTTACTTTTATTTGCAGATGTAATTTCAAGAAGTGTGTTACCAACTTCAGAAATACCGGTCGGTCTAGTTATTTCTGTAATTGGTGCACCATATTTCATTTACTTACTTATGAGGACAAAATAAAGGGAGGCTTTTTGCATGGCAACTTTAGCAGTTGATGCGGTATCTGTTGGCTATAACGAAGGGTTAATTATTGATGGATTAACAGTTGAAATTCCAGAAGGGAAAATTACGACGATTATTGGACCAAATGGTTGTGGGAAGTCCACATTATTAAAAACAGCTTCTCGTATTTTGAAAGCAAAAAAAGGTACTGTTTATCTTGACGGAAAAGCAATTGAGAAACAGCCAACGAAAGAAATCGCAAAGAAAATGGCGATTTTACCACAAACTGCAGAAGTGCCAACAGGTCTTACTGTATTTGAACTTGTTTCATATGGACGTTTTCCTCATCAAAAGGGATTTGGGACATTGAAAGAAGAGGATTATCGCTACATTCATTGGGCACTTGAAGTGACGGGAATGACAGAATTCGCAAATCGCCCAGCAGAAGCGCTATCAGGTGGTCAACGTCAACGCGTATGGATTGCGATGGCTCTTGCACAAGGAACGGATTTACTCGTGTTAGATGAACCAACAACATACTTAGATATGGCTCATCAACTTGAAGTATTAAACTTACTGAAGAAGTTAAACCAAGAAGAAGGCAGAACGATTGTGATGGTTATTCACGATTTAAACCACGCTTCTCGTTTCTCTGATCATATGATTGCCTTAAAAGCTGGGAAGTTAATGAAGCAAGGAACGCCAGATGAGGTTATGACAAGTGAAACACTTCGTAACGTATTTGAGATCGAAGCGCAAATCGTTCCATGTCCAGTAAACTGTAAACCGATTTGTTTAACATATGATTTAGCGATGATTAATAATCAATTGCGTAAAAAAGCATAAGTAGAACCCCCTCTTTAAGAGGGGGACTTCTAATGGACGTTGAGCTTCTTACCCATGGATGGGAAGTTGAACGCCCGTTAGAACGGGCTATAAACAACGATTAATAAAAATATGTTGATTAATTGTTAACTTTGTTTCTTATAGTTCACTGTAACTTATAAGAGAAATACAGCGAGAAGGAGTGGGAACATGAAGAATTTTAAAATGGCACTATTAGCAATGGTACTAGTGGTTACTTCTGTACTATTTGCAGCTTGTTCTAACAAAGAAGAAGAAAAGAAAGCAGATGCGAAGGATGCGAAGATTGAAGAACGCACTGTACAACATGCAAAAGGGGAAATTAAAATTCCTGCAAACCCAAAGAAAATTGCTGACCTTAGTGGTTCAACAGAAGAATTATTAATCTTCGGTATGAAGCCAATTATTACTGCAAATACAACTCAAGAAAAAATTGATGGACATATCGCGAAAAAATTAGAAGGTGTAACACCAGTTGGCTCTGCTTGGGGCGATAAAATTAACATCGAAGCAGTAGCTGCTGCAAAACCAGACTTAATTCTTGTAAACAATCGTCAAGAAAAGATTTATGATCAATTATCTAAAATTGCACCAACAGTTATGTTAAAAACTCCATTAGATCAATGGCGTCCAAAATTCGAAGAAGTAGGTCAAATCTTCGGTAAAGAAAAAGAAACAGAAGAATGGTTCAAACAGTATGATGAAAAAGCAAGCAAATTACATGACAAAATCATCGCTAAAACTGGTGATGCAACATTCATGAAAATGGCTGCATATCCAAATGCTTTCCGTGTATACGGTGACTACGGTTACGGTAGCGTAATCTTTAATGATTTAAAATTACCAGCAGTTAAAGGCACACCAACTGACAAACCGCTAGTACAAGTACAAAAAGAAGCTTTAATCGATTACAATCCGGATTACCTATTTGTATTTACAACTGGTGATGGTTCTCAACGCTTAAAAGAATTCCAAGAAGAATCAATTTGGAAAAACATGAACGCTGTTAAAAACAACCACGTATTTACAATTAAAAATGAAGACTTAAACAAAGGTTACTTCCCACTAGGTAAAGAAATGATCTTAGACGAAGTTGCTGAGTTTGTTTTAGGAAAATAATGTATAACAAAAAATCACTTTTGCTTCGGTAAAGGTGATTTTTTCTTTTTGTAAAGGGAATTAATATAGTCTTTCATTTCTTTCTGTTTCCTATTTCGTTTATAATATATAGTAAGAATGCAGTAAGGAAAGGGGGATGTCGAAAAGTGGTATATTTAAACGACAAACTCAGCGAAACAAAAGTGTTTAAAGACCCAGTACATAAATATGTGCACGTGCGTGATCGCGTTATTTGGGATTTAATCGGAACGAAAGAATTTCAACGCTTGCGCCGTATTAAGCAGCTTGGAACGACTTTTTTTACATTTCACGGTGCAGAGCATAGTCGCTTTACTCATTCGTTAGGTGTATATGAAATTATTCGTCGTATGATTGATGATGTGTTTGATGGCAGACCAAATTGGAATGCTGAAGATAGATTATTATGTTTATGTGCGGCATTACTTCATGATGTCGGACACGGCCCATTTTCTCACTCGTTTGAAAAAGTATTTTCGTTAGATCATGAGAAATTTACGCAAAGGATTATCGTTGGTGATACGGAAATTAATCGTGTGTTAAGCCGTGTTGATAAGGATTTCCCGCAAAAGGTAGCAGATGTCATTGCGAAAACATCTACTAATAAATTAGCGATTAGTATGATTTCAAGCCAGATCGATGCAGATCGTATGGATTATTTATTAAGAGATGCATATTTTACTGGTGTAAAGTATGGGAACTTTGATATGGAGCGTATACTGCGCGTAATGCGACCATACGGAAATCAAGTAGTCATTAAAAATAGTGGTATGCATGCTGTAGAGCATTATATTATGAGCCGTTATCAAATGTATTGGCAAGTATATTTCCATCCAGTAACGCGTAGTGCAGAAGTTATTTTAACAAAGATTTTACACCGTGCGAAATCATTGCACGAGAAGTATTACACGTTTAAACATCACCCTGTTCATTTCTATTCTTTATTTGAAGAAGAAGTAACAGTAGAGGATTATTTAAAGCTAGACGAGAACGTTATGTATTATTACTTCCAAGTGTGGCAGGACGAAGAAGATCCAATCTTAAGTGATTTATGCCGTCGTTTTATGAACCGAAATCTATTTAAATATGTAGAGTTTACGGATAAGCATGGTTTAGATAATTGGATGGAATTAAGTAGCTTATTTAAAAAGATTGGGCTCGATCCAGAGTATTATTTAGTTGTTGATTCAACATCAGATTTACCGTATGACTTCTACCGCGCAGGAGAAGAAGAAGAGCGTCTACCAATCTTACTTCTGATGCCAAATGGAGAGCTTAGGGAGCTATCACGTGAATCGGATATTGTTGAGGCGATTACAGGTAAGAAGCGAACGGATCAAAAGCTATTCTATCCACATGATTTAATCTATGAAGATGGAAGAAAAGGAAAATATAAAGAGAGAATTATCGAGTTGTTAGAAGGAAAGAAATAAGAAGCAGCTAAGAGCTGCTTCTTATGAAAGAACTTGAAATTATTTGTCGCTTAAGCGTTTTCCGCCAACTGCATAATGGTTTTTAGACATTTCTTCGATGAAAACAACGATGTTTTCTTCTGGAGCACCAGTTGTTTCGCTTACTGCTGCTGTTACTTTCTCAGCAAGAGCTTTCTTTTGTTCTTCTGTGCGTCCTTCTAGCATTTTTACTGTTACGTATGGCATGTACAATCGCTCCTTTTATGTAAGTTACACTCTTATTATAGCGGATTATGGGGAAGAACAATCGAAAAAACAAATATTTTCTTTTTTGGACATATGAAAGGGAACATTGCAACTATTATCATCGCACACAAGGATAGATTTGTTTGGGATAGGATCGCACAGTTTCTTCATAAAATCGGAGTGGAAATCACTGTTGTTCATAATGAAAAATTATCTCCACAAAAAGAACTTGTTCAAGATTTGCTATCTATCATTCATGTATGTAGTCGTAGGGTATATGGATTGAGAAAATACAAAGAATGTCGGAGGATAAAGAGATATGAGAAGAGCATATTTTATAGAGATAAAACCGACAAATGAACAAATAACCAAGATTAATCAAACGATTGGAGTGTGCAGGTATGTTTACAATCTGTATCTCTCTAAAAACAAAGAGATGTATGAATCAGAGGGGAAGTTTTTGAGTGGATATGATTTTTCTAAATGGTTAAACAATGTCTATACAAAAGAATGTAGCCAATGGATTAAAGAGGTATCTAGTAAAGCGGTAAAACAGGCCATTATGAATGGAGATAAAGCTTTTAAAAGATTTTTTAAGGGCTTATCTGGATTTCCACGTTATAAGAAAAAGAAGAATCAAGATGTGAAATGCTATTTTCCGAAAAACAATAAAACAGATTGGACAGTAGAAAGACATAGAGTAAAAGTCCCAACGATTGGTTGGATGAGGTTAAAAGAATATGGGTATATCCCCAAAAATACGATTGTAAAAAGTGGAACGATATGTAAAAGGGCAGGAAGATATTTTGTGTCCGTGCTTTGTGAATTGGAAGAAACAAAAGCGAAGCAAGCACTCCATTCAACAGGTTTAGGGATTGATTTAGGGGTGAAGGATTTCGCTGTACGTAGCGATGGAAAAACTCACAAAAATATAAATAAAACAGTAAAAGTAAAAAAGATAGAAAAACGGTTAAAACGTGAACAACGCTCTTTATCGCGNNAAAAGAGCGAATATAGATAAAAACATTCTTAGGGTGCAAAAACTACATGCTCGATTAGCAAATATTCGACTTGAGTATGTAAAGTCTATTGTAAATGACGTGGTGAAAACCAAGCCAGCGTTTATTACAGTGGAAGATTTGAATGTGAAAGGTATGCTGAAGAATAAACATCTATCTAAAACAATTGCTAAGCAGTCTTTTTATACATTTAAAACGTGGCTTTTGACTAAATGTGAGGAATATGGAATTGAATTACGTCAAGTAGATACATTCTATCCCTCGTCAAAGTTGTGCTCATGTTGTGGTCAAAAGAAAGCAAATTTAAAACTATCGGACCGAGGATATGAATGTAAATGTGGCAATGTAATGGATAGAGATTTGAACGCAGCGATCAACCTTTTACAAGCAAAAGAATATACAATACTAACGTAAATAGATTGTATATATGTACGGTGGGCTACATCGGAATTTACGCCTGTGGAGTGTTACAGCAAACTGTAGTAGCGAGTTAGTGGCGAGACAGGACACATAGAAGCAGGAATACTCTAAGAATGTACATTTGTTTATATTTTTAGTAGCAGTTGAAGTATGGATCAGTTATTTAGATATCCATTGCAAGAAATCCCGTTAGTAGCAATGGCGATTATTATTGCGTTATCTGTGCATGAATTTGCGCATGCATATGTTGCATATAAATTTGGAGACGATACAGCAAAGAGACAAGGCCGTTTAACATTATCGCCGATGGCACATTTAGACCCTATCGGTATGATTGCAGTATTAATTCTTGGGTTCGGTTGGGCAAGACCAGTACCTGTTAACCCATATAACTTTAAAAGACCGCGTCTTGCAGGGATATTAGTTTCTATCGCGGGACCGATAAGTAATCTTATCTTAAGTGCAATTGGTTTAATTATTTGGTATAGCTTAATAACATTTGGTGTGTTAGATGCAATTCCACCCGCAGTAGGAAAGACGTTAAGTCAATTCTTCCAAATTTTCATTGGGCTTAATATTGTTTTACTTGTATTTAACTTATTGCCAATCCCGCCACTTGATGGGTATCGCGTTGTGGAAGATTTAGCACCAGCAAATATTCGTGCAAAAATGACACAGTATGAAAAGTATGGAGCAATTGCGTTATTAATTCTTGTTATTACACCGCTTAGTAATTACACAATTCAGCCTATTTTCAATGTTGTCATTCCGTATGTATTAGTATTTTTAGACAGTATCATTGCGCCTATTTTTGGGCTTTTATAATTATTAAGCGAGGAGGAATTTACATATGACAGAGAAGAAGAAAAAAATCGGTTTTAATATTGTAAAAAATGATTCAACAGATGGACATGGTGGATTTGGCGTTGGGGCATTAAGCCTAGAAAATATTTCACCTGTATTTGTTGATGTATTAGAAAAAAATGCTTTTGTTGATATTGGTGCGATGCATGCACGTAGCACAGTGGAAAAAGGAATTAAGTTTTTAACGAATAAAGATGAAGTTCCAAACGGAAAACCATTTTGGCTTGTTTGGGTAACGATTGAAAGAACACCAAAAGGTGCATATTACGCAGGTGTAACTGCTTGTGAAATGACAGTTGATCGTGAAATTCGCCGTGGATATAAATCACTTCCGGAGCACGTAAACAAAATGGATAAATCATTAAAGCGTCACATTATGGTTGACCATATGGATGAGTCTTCTAAAAAAGTACTTGGTACATTCTTGAAAGAACATAACGAAGCAATTTGGAACGAGTCTAGTGAAGAATTGCGTCATGCATTATTAGGTGAATAAAAGAAAAGGATGTCCCGTAAGTCGATTGTTTTGACTAGGTGACATCCTTTTTATTTTGGAATCGCCTCGCTTTTACCAAGGAAGATATTTTTTCCACCAACTTGTTTTCTTCTTTTCTTCAGTAGTTTTTTCAAATTCTTCTTTATCGTCGACGTGATCCATACAATACTCTGTGGGTTCTGTACCTTTTGCGAAATACATTTTCACAGAAATTGGACAATTTTTTGTGGCAATCTTCCCATTTTCTGGGTTAATATTAACCGCTACGACGTCACTTGGTTGTTTAAATTCTTTTTTAGGTTGTCCATCTAAGCCTTTTTCCATCGTATCGGTCCATATTTTTTTCGCATATCCTTGTTCTGCTACGTTTGAAATCGATTTAGGTTGATCGTATCCAATCCATACACCAGTTACAATTTGCGGGGTAAATCCAATCATCCAACTATCCGTTTCAGTAGAACCAGATTTCCCGGCGTATTCTCTTGATAGTTTGGGTAACATCGATTGCCCGGTTACAGCGGCATAACTGCTTAGTTTTTTATTAAACATGCCAGTCATCATTTCTTCCATCACAAACGCTTTGCTCTTGTCGAGAACTTGTTTACTCTCCAAATGAGCATCGTATAACATATTCCCTTCGTGATCCATAATACGGCGAATGAAAATAGGTTTTACTTCTTTTCCACCGTTTGCAAACATGCTATAAGCATTGACCATTTCAATTGGTTTTACAGGAGATGTGCCGAGAGCAAGAGACGGAACATCTTTTAATGCGCTAGTAATACCAAATTGTTTCGCTGTTTTTGTAAGAATGTCTTCGCCTAAAAATAAATTCGTTTTCACAGCATATACGTTATCAGAAACGGCGAGTGCCTGTGCCATTGTCACAAAATCGTCTGCATAATAATTTTTATAATTTTTTGGCTTATACTTTGATACGCCATCGCCCAAAGTGAACACAGTGTATTCGCTTTTTAAGCGCGTAGCAGGCGTGAATCCTCGTTCTAAAGCTGCATAATATAGAAATGGCTTAAATGTAGAACCAGGCTGGCGAGCGGCTTGTGTAGCCCTGTTAAATTGACTCGTATTATAATCGGTTCCCCCAACAAGGGCAGCCACTTCACCTGTTTTTGGATTCATGGAGACGAGAGCAGTTTGTATGTTTGTTGTGTCAGGAATATGGTCTTTTACAGCTTGCTCAGCTACAGCTTGTAATTTAGGATCTAGCGTTGTATAAATACGCAAGCCACCTCGCTGTAAAGCTTGCTCATCTAATCCGATATCACGAAGAAGAGAGGCCTGTACAGCATCTTGGAAATAAGGTGCAATCTCTGCCACTTTTTTCGTATCTAATGAGGCGAAGGTCAGCTTTTCTTTTTTTGCTGAAGTGGCTTGCTGTTTTGTAATAAATCCTTGTTCTATCATTTCATCTAATATGAGAGATTGTCTTCCTTTCGCACGTTCTTCTTTTAAGAAGGGAGAGTAGACGCTTGGTCCTTTCGGGATACCTGCGAGCATACTCGCTTCTGCTAATGTTAATTCTTTTGCTGTTTTATCAAAATATAGACGGGATGCAGCTTCGATACCGTAAGCGCCATGTCCATAATAAATTGTATTTAAATATCCTTCTAAAATATGATTTTTATTATAATTCACTTCAAGGCGGACAGTGTACATTGCCTCTAATAGTTTCCGTTTCCACGTTTTATCATGATCTAAATACAGATTACGTGCGTATTGTTGTGTAATCGTACTAGCTCCTTGTACTTTTGCCATCGCTTTTAAATCAGCAATAATTGCACCTGCGATACGTTTCATATCGAAGCCATGATGTTTATAGAACCTTTGATCTTCAATAGAAAGTGTCGCTTCTTTTACATAAGGAGAAATTTCATTAAGAGAGACATTGTAACGTTTTTGTACTTCGTTACTTTGTCCAATAACGGTATCATCGTTCGCGTAAAAGACGCTTGTTTGCGGGACCGCAACAGGAGGAGGTCCCATAATTTTTGCAACTATAAGAATAACAAAAAAGGAAAAAACGAAGAAAAGGACGCAAGAAAACATTGCGGTGAAGAAAAGACGTTTATATTTTTTAAGTTTTGGATTCATAGTTTGATCCATCTTTTTTCAGCCCCTCATTAATACAAGCGTTATTGTATTAGTATTGAAGGTTTTGAGTTATTTTAAACAATGAAATTTCGAAAATAAAAAAGCCCCTTCCATTAAGAAAGGAGCTCAAAGGCACGTGCTGGCCAATCGGTAATAATGACGTCTACGCCATAATCAATCATAGTTTGTAAATCTTTGTATTCATTAATGGTGTAAGGGCGAAAAATGTATCCTTGCCCCTGTGCTAATTGGACAAACTCTTTCGTTAATAATTGAAAGTTTGGGTGTAATCCAGTTGCTTCTCGTTTTTTTGCTTCAGCAATAGGATCTGCAAGTGGTGTATCGTACAAAATTGCTCTTGGAATTTCTGGAGCAATTTCTGCTAATAATGAAATAGAGTCGTGGTTAAATGATGAAAATATAATTTGATTAGATAGATGATATTCTCGAACAAGAGCAATGACTTTTTCTTCGATAGTTGGATAGTGAATCACATCTGTTTTTAGTTCAATGTTAAGTTGTAAATTTGTTGTAGAGAGCCAAATAAATACTTCTCGTAACGTTGGAATTTTTGCTTCATGAAAAGAAGGATCTTTAAAGCTACCGGCATCTAAAGCTTGTAATTCTTCTACAGTTTTCTCGGAAACAAGTCCCACGCCATTTGTTGTACGATCTACTGTTTCGTCGTGAATTACGACAAGTTCACCCTCTTTTGATAAATGGACATCAAGTTCAATTCCATGAGCGCCAACGCGTTCAGCTTCTTGGAAGGCGATCATCGTATTTTCGGGATGTGTTCCTTTTACCCCGCGGTGAGCGAAAATAAGTGGTTTACTCATGTGAAATTCTCCTTATCGTCTCTTTTCTTTCATTATGAAACTGCTTGGGAAAAAATACAATTGAACAGGGGAAATATTTACAAAAATCTAACAGTTGCATAAAAGTTAACGTTAACGTAAAATGTAACAGTCGGGTGAAGGGAGGAATAAACATGTATAAAATCGATGAAGTAACAAAGCAAGTTGGTTTAACAAAGCGTACACTTCGTTATTATGAGGAAATTGGTTTAATTCATCCCCCAGAACGTAGTGAGGGGAACATTCGTCTGTATACTGACGAGGACATTGCAAGAATTAAAAGGATTGTAGAAGCGAAAGAAGTACTTGGAATTACACTTCAAGAAATGCAGCAGTTCTTATCGTTAAAAGAAAGAATGGAGCAAAGAAGAAATAGCGAGAACCCCCGTGACCGCGAAGTGATTCAAGAAATTAAAGAGATGCTTGCAAAACAAGTGCAAACGCTAGACGAGAAAATGGAGCAAATGCAGCGTGTGAAGGCGGAGCTCGAGGATAGCTTACATCGTGCAGTGACATTTTTAGATAGTACAAAAGGAGAGTAATCAAAATGGAGAGCAAACAAAAATTAGGGAGATTGATTACGGTGATCGCTACCTTCCTTGCCTTTTCTGGTATAGGGGTAGTCGATCCGATTTTACCAAGTATTGCTGAACAAATTGGTGCCTCGCATTGGCAAGTCGAGATGTTATTTACAGCATATATTTTAACGATGGCAATTATGATGTTACCAGCTGGAATATTTGCATCAAGATTTGGTGATAAACGAATGATGACAATTGGTCTTGCGATTGTAACTGTATTTGCTTTTATATGCGGTATATCGCAAACGATTGCTCAATTATCTATTTTCCGCGCAGGGTGGGGATTAGGAAATGCGATGTTCTTCGCAACGGCGATGACATTATTAATTGCATTAAGTAAAGAAGTTCATGAAGCAGTAGGATTATATGAAGCAGCTATCGGTTTAGGGATGGCAGGCGGACCGTTATTAGGTGGTATATTAGGTGGACATTCTTGGCGTTACCCATTTTTCGCAACGAGTATTTTAATTTTCTTAGCATTTATTTTAGTTTTCTTTTTTGTAAAAGAACCAGAGCGAAAAGTGAAGCGTAAAGCAGCAGGCATGGGAGAATTACTTAACTTAGTGAAGTATAAACCATTTATGCAAGGTGCCATTTCAGGGATGTTATATTACTATGGATTTTTCGTTGTTTTAGCATATTCACCACTTATTATGCATTTATCTGCCATTCAATTAGGTTTTGTATTTTGTGGATGGGGATTAGCGCTAGCTTACGGATCAGCAATTTTAGCGCATAAGCTAGAAGGTAAATATGAACCGAAAACAGTATTAAAAGGTAGTTTACTCGTATTTGCGATGTTATTAATTGCGCTATTCTTCGTGAAAATTATGTGGTTACAAATCGTGTTAATCGTTCTATCTGGATTAGCATCAGGATTAAATAACGCGTTATTTACAAGTTATGTAATGGATATTTCACCTTATGAAAGATCTATTACATCAGGTGTTTATAACTTCGTTCGTTGGTTAGGAGGCGCGATTGCTCCTATTTTATCAGGAATTATCGGGCACACAGTTTCACCGCAAAGCCCGTTTTTAGTCGGTGGAATTGTTGTATTAGTTGGTTGTATTATGATTTTAATTCCAATTCGTAAACCGGTAGAAGTAGAGACGAAGGCCCTTTCTTAGGAAAGGGTTTTCTTTCCTATTACAGAGCAAACCCTGTTCACATATATGTTAGAACGCTCTGACTAAAATATATTTTCGGTATTTTTATACTTTTAACTATACTTTTTGGATGTTTTGTTTTATTTTTGTTAGGGGACATTAATGATGTCCCTATTATAAATTTGCATTGAAAGGCGTGATTGTACGATGGAACTATGGTTCACTGAAAAACAAACAAAACATTTTGGAATTACGGCGCGTATTAACCGCACATTACATACGGAGCAAACAGAATTCCAAAAACTTGATATGGTTGAAACGGAAGAGTTCGGAAACATGCTTATTTTAGACGGCATGGTTATGACGACAGAAAAAGACGAGTTCGTTTATCATGAAATGGTAGCGCACGTACCTTTATTTACACATCCAAACCCTGAAAACGTTTTAGTTGTAGGTGGTGGTGATGGCGGTGTTATTCGTGAAGTGTTAAAACACCCAAGCGTAAAGAAAGCAACTCTTGTTGAGATTGATGGGAAAGTAATTGAGTACTCTAAACAGTACTTACCATCAATTGCAGGCGCATTAGACAATGAGCGTGTAGAAGTGAAAGTAGGAGACGGTTTCCTACACATCGCGGAAAGCGAAAATGAATATGACGTAATTATGGTAGATTCTACTGAGCCAGTAGGACCAGCAGTAAACTTATTTACGAAAGGTTTCTACGCTGGAATCTCTAAGGCGTTAAAAGAAGACGGTATTTTCGTTGCGCAAACGGACAACCCTTGGTTCACACCAGAATTAATTACGACTGTGTTTAAAGATGTAAAAGAGATTTTCCCAATTACTCGTTTATACACAGCAAACATTCCAACATACCCAAGTGGTCTTTGGACATTCACAATCGGATCTAAAAAACATGATCCACTAGAAGTAAGTGAAGAGCGTTTCCACGAAATTGAAACGAAATACTACACAAAAGAATTGCACAATGCAGCATTCGCATTACCGAAATTTGTTGGCGATTTAATTAAGTAAGAAAATCGAATTTTAACAAATAAAGTGTAAATAGCTCATTTAAGGTGTTTGTCCAGAAGACTTGAACATGCTAGCTATTTACACTTCTGTAAAGAAAATCGTCTTCTTGTTATGAAACAGAAGACCCCGGTAAATCGAGAAAGAGGAGCAGTGTGCTCCAAATTTGAGAAATATGAAAGGTTGGGATACCTTAAGTTCCACATAAGGAGGAAAAGAATATGCGTTTTGATGAAGCTTATTCAGGTAAAGTATTTATTAAAAGTCATCCAAGTTTTGAAGAGTCAAAGGTAGTTATTTACGGGATGCCTATGGATTGGACAGTAAGTTACCGTCCGGGATCTCGCTTTGGCCCTGCACGTATTCGTGAAGTATCAATCGGTCTTGAAGAGTATAGTCCGTATTTAGATCGTGAACTAGAAGAGGTAAAATATTTTGATGCGGGTGATATCCCATTACCATTCGGAAATGCACAACGCAGCTTAGACATGATTGAAGAGTATGTATCAAAACTTTTAGATGCCGATAAGTTTCCACTAGGTCTCGGCGGTGAGCACTTAGTGTCTTGGCCAATTTTTAAGGCAATGGCAAAAAAATATCCGGATTTAGCAATCATCCATATGGATGCTCATACTGATTTACGTGAATCTTATGAAGGGGAGCCTTTATCCCACTCTACACCAATTCGTAAAGTGTGTGATTTAATTGGTCCGGAAAACGTATATTCTTTCGGAATTCGTTCTGGAATGAAGGAAGAATTTGAATGGGCGAAAGAAGTAGGTATGAACTTATACAAATTTGACGTACTAGAACCGTTAAAAGAAGTATTACCGAAACTTGCAGGACGCCCAGTCTATGTCACAATCGACATTGACGTATTAGACCCAGCTCACGCTCCAGGAACAGGAACGTTAGAAGCTGGAGGTATCACATCTAAAGAATTATTAGATTCCATCGTGGCAATTGCAAATTCAAATATAAATGTAGTTGGAGCAGACCTAGTAGAAGTAGCTCCAGTCTACGACCATAGTGACCAAACACCAGTCGCAGCAAGCAAATTCGTGCGGGAAATGCTGCTCGGCTGGGTAAAGTAAAAGTGAAGCCGACTGTTTAGACCCGGTGACTAAGGTTCTTTCCTGCAAAAGGTGCTTTTTACCTTTTGGCAGGGAAGGTTCTTAGACGCAAGGGCCTAGGAGGCGTAACTGGATAGTAATAAAAGCGGAAGCGGCTCGTTCAGAATCGCAGGTCATTTGAACGCTCGACCGAGAGTGTGAAATGGCCGGAGATTCTAGCTGCCGTAACTGAATAAAATAAGGGCCTCCTACATGAATAGGGGGCCCTTATTTTTTGTTATGTGTCGGTAAGTCGATACATTAAAAAACCATGGCGAGCCATGAAAAAAAGAGTTATTCTCAAGCGATGAGAATAACTCTTTTTCTTATGCCACGTTCTCTTCCGAATTAATTCCGCGAATTTCATCAGCAGAGCGGATTGGATATTTGCGGAATACAATTGATCCAACGTATCCAACAATAGTCGTAACGATTCCGCATAATACAGCAGCGATCGTTACTTTTATAACGTCATTAAATCCGAATAAGACAAGAAGCCCTGGAATTGGTGATGCTGTTCCTGGCGCATTATTAACGAGCTGGAATAGGGACGTAATAATACCGGCAAGTGCACCGCCAACGAAGTTTGTCGCATAAATTGGAATTGGATTTGCTGAGACTACATCAGCTTGTGTTAAAGGCTCGATTGCTACAGCAATTGTATCTTTCTTTGAACAAATTTTTAGTCGTTTAAAGAAAATAAAGTTCATTGGGGCTGAAGCTGCTACGGCAAGACTACCAATTGCCATTGGTAAACCTGTTAATCCAAGCATGGCAGTTAGTGCCATAGAACTTAATGGGGAGGTAGAAATAACTGTTATCAATCCACCAAGCATAATACCCATAATGATAGGACTTTCTGTAGTTGCAACTGAAATCATAGAACCGATTTTAACGAGTGTTGCGTTAACGAGCGGATCCATAAGCATGGCCATTCCGCGTGAAATTGGTGCGGCAATAAATAAAATTGCTAAAAATTCTACACCAGCTGGTAATTTCTTTTCGAGAAATTTCACGATGAATGCACAAATGTATCCAGCGAAAAATCCTGGTAAAATACCGAATCCACTAGTAGCGATACCGATTAAAACAGCGTATACGGGTGAAACGCCAATTGCTAATGCTACTAAAATCGCTGCTGCGACACCGCTCATACTACCAGAAGCTTCTCCTACTGATTGTAAAAAGTCATTATGAAACATTTCCCCACCGATATAACGGTGAAATGCTTCAACAAGAAAACTTGCGATTGCTGCATTAGCTAAAGCACCCATTGCTTTCATTCCGTAAGGAGCACGGTAACTAAAAAGTGTAAATAGACAGAGTACAACAAGTAATAGTGCTAAACCTTGCAAGATAGCCATTTGAAAACTGTCTCCTTTGATTTTTGTAATAAAGTGAAACTTTAATCAGTGGGGGGTGTCCGTTCCCGTTGATTATTAGCCTTCACCAATCGGGCATTTACGGGCAGTTATCTCCTACCTACCTTTCTCGTATTCGCCGTATTTTGAGGTGGAAGTCTTACTGCCTGCAAATAGCGGGATAAAAATTCGTATCATTCAATAATAATATAAAAGTTCATTAAACGGAAAAAATTTTTGCCCAGAAATTGCTGTAAGGTGAAAAATCCTTACAATAATGTAAGGGAAGTGTAAGGCATTTCGATAGAGTATAGTCTGCTTTTTTTCGTATAATACAGGTATAGACATATGGTTAGCGAGAAAGAAGTGCAAACAGGAGGCACGTGTATGAAATTGGTAATTAAAGTTTTAGCTGTGTTCGCTATTATTTTAGGGGGAACAGCATATTATTTAAACACAAAAACAGAAGGTGTGCATGCTTTTGTAGATAACTTCTTTTCAAATAAAGAAATACAAGATTATTATGCAGTTATAGATAAAGGTGAGAAAAAAGACGATGAATATTTGTATACATTTAAAGGGTATACAGAAGACGGAAAGTTACAAGTTATTAAAAGAATGATGAATCGTGAATTGCATACAGGTGCTTTTATAAAAATTTATGCAAAAGGTATGCAGGGAAAAGGATGGGCTGAAATCTCGAAAGAGTCGATCCCGCAAAAGGCACTGCAAAAGATAGAAAAACCATAAAAGGAGCGAATCATTCGCTCCTTTTTAGTGCGTTAAAATTGTGATAGATGTATTCTCTTTGCTCGAAATGATTTTTGCCGTGCCCCCAATTGGGAAAGTGAAAATAGGAGTTGTATGTCCGAAACTTGCGTTTGCGATGATAGGGATATGCGCAAGTTCAGGCTTTGAAACAATCATTTCCTGTATGTCTTCGATTGTACAATCTGCTCCTTTTTGCATTCTTCCTATAATAATGCCTTTTACATATTCAAAATCTTGTTGCTGCATAAGGGAATGTAAATAACGATCAAAAGTTTTAAGAGTAGCTTTTCCAGTTAAGCTATCTTCTTCAAGAAATAATAATTTATCTCGCAAGTTCGGCAAGTATGGTGTACCTTGCAGTAAATTTAAAGTGCTCATATTGCCGCCAATAATATCTCCTGTCGCTTCTCCTTCTTGAATCGAAACATATCCTTCATTTTTAATAAATTCTCGATTTTCTTGATCAACATACCAAGAGTCATCGCTCCACATTTCAGATGGCCTAATTTCAATAGGCTCATTAGAAGTTAAGCATTTTAAAAAGTAATCGGTTGTATAATCGAGCCCTTTCTCCATTCCGAATGAAGAGAAGTGAGGTCCTGAATATGTAACTAAGCCTGTTTTTGTATAAATTGCGTTATTTAAAGCAGTAATATCAGAATAGCCACAGAAAAACTTTGGATTTTCACGAATTAAATCGTAATCGAGATATTTCAATAAACCATTAGAGTTGTATCCGCCAAGTGTTGTCAAAATGGCTTTTACATTAAGGTCTCTAAATGCTTCGTGGAGGTCTTGGACGCGTGAAGAAATAGAAGAGGAAGAGAATCGGTCTATCTCTTCAGCGTGTTTTGAGAAAGTAACTTGAAAGCCCATGTCGGTTAATCTTTTTATAGCGAGATTTCTATTTTCATTTGAGACAATACTTAAACTACAAGATGGTGAAATAACCCTTATTTCATCACCTTTTTTTAATTTTGTTGGTAGCAATCGGTTCACCTCTTTAATTAATGGAATATTTTGATTTTAAAAATATTTTATCATATGAAATAAAGTGGAGGTTAATTATTTTTTGAAAAGGAGTTTTCCTGATTTTTCAGCAGACAGACAGAGTCTTTTTTTGATATGATAGGAAAAGTGATTTATTATAAGTAGTATTTAATATCTATAACATTTGAAAGGTGTGCAAGACGTGAAGAAACAACTTGCAGGCTTGCCGGTACACGTTCATTTCGTAACAGAAATCCGTGAAGGGGCGAGGAAGGAAACCGTTGCTTTTGAAGCAAATGGTCAATACTATGTAAAAGGTCAAGGTACATATGTAACATTCCAAGAGCCGAACGAACAAGGCGAAGTGAAAACAATTATTAAAATTCAAGATGAACAAGTTCTCATTATGCGTTCAGGTGCTATTTCTATGCGTCAGACGCATGTGAAAGGTGAATGGACAACTGGTACGTATACGAGTGAACTTGGTACGTTTGCATTGCAAACGAAAACTGATAATGTTCTTTTTAAATGGTCGGATGAAAAGAAAAAAGGACAACTCTTCTTAACGTACGCATTGCTTCTAAGTGAACAAGAAGCTGGCAGATATACAATTACAATTAATTTGAAGGAGGCAAAATAATGAATTCTTTAGAACAAGTAAAAGGATTAATTAAAGAAGAAATTCAAGCTGCTGTATTAAAGGCAGAATTAGCAACAGAAGAACAGATTCCAAACGTTATATTAGAATCTCCAAAAGATAAAACAAATGGTGATTTCTCTACAAATATGGCAATGCAACTTGCACGCGTTGCGAAAAAAGCACCTCGTATGATTGCAGAAGAATTAGTTGCAAACTTCGATAAAGCAAAAGCTTCTATTGAAAAAATTGAAATCGCTGGTCCTGGTTTCATTAACTTCTACATGGATAATAGCTACTTAACAGACTTAATCCCAACAATCGTTAGCGCTGGTGAAGCTTACGGTGAAACGAATACTGGTAAAGGTGAAAAAGTACAAATTGAGTTCGTATCTGCGAATCCAACAGGCGACCTTCACTTAGGACATGCACGTGGTGCGGCAGTAGGTGACACTTTATGTAACGTATTAGCAAAAGCAGGATACGATGTATCTCGTGAGTACTATATTAATGACGCTGGTAACCAAATTCATAACTTAGCTCTTTCTGTTGAAGCTCGTTACATGCAAGCTTTAGGTTTAGAGAAAGAAATGCCAGAAGACGGTTACCATGGCGCGGACATCATTGGAATCGGTAAACGTTTAGCTGAAGAATTTGGCGATCGTTATGCGAAGGCTGATGAGAAAGAAAGCTATGAATTCTACCGTGAATACGGTTTGAAATATGAGTTAGCAAAACTTCAAAAAGACTTAGAAAGCTTCCGTGTTAAGTTCGATGTATGGTTCTCAGAAACATCATTATACAAAAACGGAAAAATCGATGCTGCACTTGCAGTATTAAAAGAGCGTGACGAGATCTTTGAAGAAGGCGGTGCAACTTGGTTCCGTTCTATGACTTACGGTGACGATAAAAACCGTGTATTAATTAAAAACGACGGTTCTTACACATACTTAACGCCAGATATCGCTTACCACCGTGACAAGTTAGAGCGTGGTTTCGATAAATTAATCAACATTTGGGGTGCTGACCACCATGGTTACATTCCTCGTATGAAAGCTGCTATTCAAGCGTTAGGTTACGATAAAGAAACACTTGAAGTAGAAATCATCCAAATGGTACAACTGTACCAAAATGGTGAAAAAATGAAGATGAGTAAGCGTACAGGTAAAGCAGTTACACTTCGTGAGCTTATGGAAGAAGTAGGCGTGGACGCAATGCGTTACTTCTTCGCAATGCGTAGCGGTGATTCTCATTTAGACTTTGATATGGACTTAGCTGTTTCAAAATCTAATGAAAACCCAGTATACTATGCACAATATGCTCATGCTCGCGTATGTAGTATTCTTCGTCAAGGTGAAGAGTTAGGATTAGCTACAGGTGGAGACGTGAATTACAAACTTGTTACTTCTGAGAAAGAAGTAGAGTTACTGAAAAAGCTTGGTGAATTCCCAGCTGTAGTTGCGGATGCAGCGCAAAAACGCCTGCCACACCGTATTACAAGCTATGCATTTGAATTAGCAGCAGCATTACACAGCTTCTACAATGCAGAAAAAGTATTAAACCAAGATAACTTAGAATTAAGTAAAGCTCGTTACGAATTAATGAAAGCAGTACGCACTACACTTCAAAATGCATTAGCAATCGTAGGAGTATCTGCACCAGAAAAGATGTAGTCAAGGAAAGATATCTATTTTTGTTTAGAATTGATATACAAGCTGATATATAAACTTCTGATTAGTCTATAGACTGATCAGAAGTCAAAGAAAGAAGAGCGCCGAAAAGTCGTGTGGCTTGCTAAGGGGAAGTTGAAACAGAAAAAGAGATGGCAAAGCTATCTCTTTTTCTATGCCAATTTTCTAATATAAATACATGTGAAAAATATATGTTATGGTGATGAAGTGAAAATAGTAAAATAACAATTAACTATTGATTTTTAGGAACGATTCTAGAATAATAGACTGTTGGGGGAAAGTTATTAAAAAGCCATACATGTATTATTAGTTGGTGGAATGTTAATAGGACATGGTGTGATTGTTGTAAAAAGCATTGTTACAGATATGCCAAGTAATAAAATAATAATTCATCTAGCCAAGTACCTAAACAATTAGTAATTAATCTTGAAAACTTCCAACTTAGTTAAGAAACTAGAGGTGGTATGTTTAAAATAGTACATATAGTACAATTAAAGTTTTCATGATTTGATAAAAAATAATGAAAGGATATAAATCTTTTAGTTTTGATATTATCATCATATATAAGCTCATTTTAATTCTTCGACATAGCCATGGAATCCATTAGGCAAAGTGTTTTTCTCGACACTCATTTATATACTCCAAAAATGAAAAGGCTGAATTTCGTATTTCTGCACGATTTACATGAAATCGGTCGACAATCATACTTTTTTAGTTACTCCCAAATTCGTTCCACTGCATTTAAATTTGGAGAATATGACTTCATATTGCATAGGCGACCAATACTTCATCTAGGGCGTTTTTAATTATATAATGCTGTTGGTAGAGGGCTTCTTGTTCTACTTGTTTCGGTGTGTAGGTCGTTGTAAACACAAAACGTTTTAACATATGGCCAATTTCACCGCAATTTATAATGGCGGAAAACGCATCTTCAATAACATCTTTTAGAATATGAGTATCCAAGTATGTTTCACAGTTGTAACTTTCCTCGACTGATATGCTAATTTCGATTATAGATGGTACTTCTTGTTATTCTTTAGGAGGATAAGTAAGGAAGTTGACCAAATGCATAGTTACTATGAAGTAGTTCGTTCATACTTGCCAGCAATGAAATTTTTATATTTATAGAGGAAACGTTTGCATGGATTTGAAGAAATCCCGAAAGTTTTACAGCATAATAAGACGACAATGGCTGTCAGGAGCTTTATCGTGAGTGCTTTTCAAATTGTCTCCTTCTAACTTTGAAGTTATTCTGTGGTCCGTTCATGTGTATGTGTAATTTGAATTTCTTTTTCAAAATTTGCCCTGTATCTGTTTTTGTTAAACAGTATATACGGGAAACAAGATGTCGGAGAAATTAGATGAATCTACATAAGAGTCAGACTGCAAGTTTCTAAGTAATAGAAGGATTGAAAAAGAGGAAAAGATGATAATAGCTGTCAAACATATGTTAGTAAATTGGCTTAATGGCATTGAATTGTAGAATCTTTGTCATAGTATGTTTGCACCAGAATCTATCTGCATTTAATTTTATAGGGGGAATCAAACAAGTATGTATTTAAAAAGAATAACTTCGATTTTTTCGATTATAATGATTTTCATGTTTACTATAGGCCAGAGTCTTTTACCTATAGTAGCAAATGCACAAGAGTTAAATACAGCAGGACTTGTGGATGGTTTTACGATTGATAAAACAAACCTACAATATGGAGAACAGACTAAAATAAATGTAACCTTCAGTGAAAAAGCTGAAGTTAAGCTGAAGGCTGGGGACACACTAACATTGACACTGCCTCCAGAATTAAAAGGGTTTAAGGGACAGATACAGTTAGATGATTATGGTACTTGTCAAGTAAGTGGAGATAAGGTGGTATGTACATTTAATGACAAGGTGGAACAACGTGAAAATATTAAAGGACACTTTAATTTTACGATTCAAGCTACCAATGTAGCAACGGATGAAACGAAAGTTGTTGAAACAAATCTAGGTACAAATTTAGATAAGCAAACTGTAACGATTACTGGTCCAACTAGTGGTGGTGGTACAGATCCTGGAGAGCAATCGTTTTCTGATAAAGTTGGTGACATTCAGCCAGACAATACTGATGAAGTGCGTTGGTTCTTGAGAATAAACAATAACAAAGAAAAATTAAATTCTGATATTGTTGTGACTGATAGTTTGCAAGAAGGTCAAACGCTTAATAAAGGCAGTTTCTATATATACGTTAATAATGCTACTTACTTATCACTTGAAACCTTTGAAACGCAAGGTTATGGGAAGATTACGTTTGTTGACGATAAGTCATTTGAAGTTGTGATTAATAAAGATAAAGCCAGTGGTAATACATTTTCAATTGGTTATACAGCTACTATAACGGAAGCCGGAAAGAAACTAGAATCTTTTAAGAATGATTATAAGATTGAATACCAAGTGGTTGACAAAGACAAAGTTTCTACAACAGATAGCGCCACAGTCAAAAATATAGAATCTAGCGGTGGTGCTGAAGGTGAATTACCTTCAAAGGGAACGCTAAGAATTGTTAAGCACCTTGAAGGAAATGAAGAAAAAGTAATACCGAATGTCAAGTTTAAGTTGTATAAAGAGTTGGGTGAACAAGTTGGGGATGAATATACAACAGATGAAAAAGGTATAATCGAAATCAAAGGTTTAACACCAGGTAAATATTATGTGCAAGAAGTTTCAGCTCCAAACTATATTGATTTTGATCCACAGGCAAAAGTAGAGTTTGAAGTGAAAGCAGATGCTGTAAATGGAATTAAGTTGCCGATTTCTAATAAAGTGAAAACTACATCCATTACAGGAACAAAGACGTGGTATGACTACAATAACAAGTTCGGCAAACGCCCAGAAAGCATTACGGTTCAATTGCTTCAAAATGGAACAGAGTTCCAAACAAAAGAAGTGAAAGGCGATAAGGCTGTCGATAACTGGACTTTCAGTTTCACAGATCTACCAAAG
>NZ_NULR01000001.1 GCF_002577405.1 Bacillus cereus
GGCAATACTGGACCAACCGGAGACACTGGACCAACCGGCAATACTGGACCAACTGGAGACACTGGACCGACTGGCAATACTGGACCGACCGGACCTACTGGGCTACAATCAGCATTTAGAGCTTTTAACAACCAATCACAGCTTATAAGTGATGGAGTCCCTATAAAGGTTCTATTTCCACAAGTAGAATATGATTTAAACAATGAATATAATCCAATTACCTCTACATTTATCCCAGCTCAAGGTGGAGTTTATCTTATTCAAGCTACTATCGCTATGCAAAATCTTCCTAATTCTACGAGCTTAGAAATTCAAGTGGGTGGAGTTACAAGAGCTGTAGAAACAGGATTTTTTCCGGCAACTTCCTCACGTATACTTGTACTTACAGTTTCTGCCATCCTTCAATTACAGGCTGGAGTTCCTGTGGAAATTTTCGCAGCAAATACCCCAATTCAGAATACCGCTACCGGTCTAGGTTCATTTTTTGTTCACTTTGAAGCAGCAAGATTTCCTTCCCCAACTTCTTAATAAAACAAAATTATTTGTCTACTCTCCTATATCACTTACCATATGAATGTAAAGCCTCGAGGTAAATTGAATAGCAAAAAGTGTAGTTATTTCTTAACAAAATTCAAATTTGATTATTTATCAAAAACTTAAAATAGATGAATGTTACGTAAAACACTTGTTAAGATTGCTGTCATTCACACTATTTGTTTCTCCCGCGTTATATAATCAACTTGTAAGGTGTAAGGTGTCAGCTGATACAGAAAATAAGGGTTCTGTCTTACTTTTCATCATTCTAAGTCCTTTTTTGAGTGCTAGGAGCAATCCTAGCATTTTTTTATTTCTTCTTCCCGAGAAAGCGGTAATATACATCTAGCGGCAATATCGGTGCCCAAAAGAGAATAAATAGCGCTATCACAGCAGCAGGTGGAGCTGGTACTTTTTCAATCACTTGATCCAGCCCCTTATTTCTACACCAATAGCTGTAAAACGAACCGGGCATTAAATATATTCCTAATGCAGTTACAATCACTTTGCCACCCCCTGACTTTTCCCGAAAGCGACAGCTCTTTCGTTTATTCGTTTTAATATGCGGCTCACTTACACCTGCGATTTTCCGATTCGCTTACCGATGTTTTCTTGTCTCGAACCTGTCGAGTGCATATCCCATACAATCATTTCTTTATCTTGCAATGTCTGGACAAAGGAATTGACTAACATTTTCTTTTCAACTTCGTCTTCGATATTTTCATTTTCATCTTCTAACATTTTTTTAAAAGTAATATCCTCACCTTCACCGCTTCCCGAAGAGTAAATAATCTTATCTAGAGAAAGCGCTCCTGGTTGATAATCTTTAGCGATTCCAACGAGTTTCGGTTTTATTTCTAATACTTCGCTTATATGTTCCACTGATTCTTCGCCAAATTTATTTTTCAAAATCTTCCCCTTGGCATAATATACTGTCTTTCAATTTTCACCTTTTGCGTTTTATAAATTTCGTGACCAATTTCCCCGATTATTTTTGGCGTAGCAAAAGTAAGGAACTTAAACCCTAATTCCGGTTTGAACTGATCTCTCGCCTTTATAAGTGCAATCATGCCGCACTGTACTAAATCCTCAATTTCAAGCCCTGTATCACTTTTAATTGAATCTAACTTACTGCCGTATCTACATTGAATGAAAAAGTGTAAAAACTGTTCGTACTTCTTCACAAATTCACTATCCGACATCCCTTTCACATCAACAGTCTCAGCCATTTTCCCCACTCCTTTTGATTTCCCACATTAAAAATTGTATTTAATCGCTCTTTCCAAAAAGTATCTAACGCTTCTACTTTCTCGATTTGTTCAGTTACTATAGGTTTTAATTTTGGCGGTTCAGATTTCGTTTTCTCACTGTTTTGAGGTTGTGGTGATTGTTTTGTGTTCTGAGGGTTCTTAGATGTGCCTACACGCTTACTAGATGGTTGTTTTTCTTCGCGTCTTTTAGAAATGTGGTAATATAAATTCCCTTCTGTAACGCCAAACTCTGCCGCGATATTTCCCCAAGTCTATTTCTTTTCAGTAGAAGCACGTAACTTTTCAGCAGTCGCACAAATCTGATCCCAGTTTCTTTGTTCAGCCATTTCCTCATTTCTCCCCTTGTTTAGGCTTTCACCTAAGTTTTTTAACCTTCTCCCAACAGAACAATGTCGATGACAATATTTAATGCGTACATCTTCACTAGCACCTTTTGGAACATCCATCCATACATCCTTCACAGTTGTTATCTAAAAGCGCTAAAATTTCCGCTCTTATTTGCCGTTTCTTCTGTTTATTCAATCCATCACCCCATATGAGATTGAAAGGCAGGTAGTACAACGAAATTGTCATACTACCAACCTAATAAAAAAACTAGTAATAACATCCAAAAATAGTTATATTTAAATTTAAGGAGGTGTAACTTTATGAAAAATTTTATTTCTTTATTTGTAGGCGTAATAATTATTTATGGCATGTTTTTTTCCCAATACCATTTAAGCCCTAATACTGACAAAAGCTACAAAATTTTGTGGGTAGAATACAAATTTGAAGATTCCAAGGATGTCGTAATAAAAGATAACCTAAACTTCGTCGATGGCCTTCAAAATGGAACTACCTTATGGGGTAAATCTATTAAGAGTCTATTTGTAGGTGGTTGGGATTTATATGATTCCTTACGCTTATACGTATCCATGCTTAATATCAACTTTTGGCTTAAACTAGTTCTACATCTTGTAGTAATTTTTGCTAGCTTTGTAATAGCATTTCTTGCAATGTTCGCAGCACTAATAGTATTTTTCTACAAACTTTTATTCTTTAAAGCTTCAATTAGTTATTACATGGGATTTTGCGTATCATTCTTCGGCATAATGGCATTATCACAATTTACAGATGATTCCTCTTCTAAGAAAAGGACCTATGACAAAGCATCCTAATTCTTTTATGAGCTTAGCAGAGTCGTGCTAAGCTCATCTTATTCTTCAACATTATCTTCCTTGGGTTTCTCTTCTGCCTTTGGCTGCTCTGCTACATCCGGTTTCTTCTCTTTCCATTCGTGCCACTTAATCGCTAATGGAGCGACACGCTTACGGTACTCATCAATCACTTCAATAATTTGCCCGGATGACATATCCAATTCATTTGCAAGTTTCAAGTAAGACTCACCTTCAAGACGGCGCTTCACGATTTCGGGTAATTTATTTGGTATTCCCTCAAAACTTGGCGCTAAACCACTGATAATAAATGCATCAACAATATCACGATCCGTTTGCTCTTTTTCTTCGCATGTTTGGATTTTTTCTTATGGGATATCAAAATCAGCTTCCATTTGCTCATACGCTTGTTTCACTTCTTGCACAACGTCTTTGTCATCCACTTCATATTCCGTTAATGGTTTGTTTATTTTTGCATTTAGTAGCACATTATAATTCACGATAAGAAACTCTAACGAAACAGCTACTTTAATATCAATCATTTCAGAAAGTGCATCTAATTTTCCGTTTAATGAGCTATCCGTTACTTCCAAAACGATTTCTTTCTTACCATCAGGTTTAAGATTTACTTTCTGTAAAGTTGGTTTGAATTCGATATTAGATAACTTGCCGTTCTGGTAGCTTCGCACTACATTCCCCTCGTCATCGTAGTAAGCAATTTCCCAATAAGGATCTTTGAAAGTAGCACCGGAATACTAATCTCAATAAGGAACACAAAAGCCACGACACTCACACATCGCGGCTTAATATATACATGTAATTGGTCTTTTCGTCCTTTTGATTCTCCGTCCATTCCGACCGAGTAACGTTTTGATAAAAGGGCTATGATCATCGATTATGAGCGCATAGATACGTTATCCACACATTATTCTTTTTTCAAAGAACTGTATAGGTATAGCGTAATATTGTTTCTGTTTTGAACCCCCCCATTTTATCTCCTTATTTGTCGATAAAACCTCTATTTTACAATTACATATTTGTCTTTCGTGTTAAATTAGAAATTTTATCCGGCCTTTCAGTATTATTTGTATCTGCCATCTCAACATTTAAGATCTTACACAGATTCTCAATATCATTATAGACAGTAAATTGATTTACAATATTCATTGTTAAAAAAGTAACCTTTTTTCCTTTCCCACTAACTCTTTAGTATCTATTCATATTCCCCTTTATTTGCGCATTCATTAGATATGATTAGTAATTTCTTGGAGGTGAAGATGTGTCAAATAAAAAAGATAATAACGAATTAACGTCTAATCAACAATTATCTGCTGCCGCATTTGATCCGAATCTTATTGGGCCTACATTACCACCCATTCCACCATTCCAACTACCAACAGGTCCAACTGGCGACACTGGACCTACCGGCATTACCGGGCCTACAGGACCTCCTGCCCCACCACTCATTTGTGATGTATCTGGCAGTATTGGCGAATGTTCCTTTGAAGGGAGTCCAGTAGAGAATGGAAATTGTTCATTTGCTGAAGGATGTGGTACCACTGCAAATGGAGATTGCTCTCACGCTGAAGGATGTGGAACAGAAGCAAACGGAAATTGTTCTCATGCGGAAGGATGTTGTTCGGTCGCTAATGGCGACTGTTCTCATTCTGAAGGAAGCCAAACACTTGCTAATGCCATTGCCTCTCACTCAGAAGGAAGTGGCACAACAGCTAGTGGTGATTTTTCTCATGCAGAAGGTGAAGGTAACACTGCTAGTGGTAGAGCCGCTCACGTAGAAGGCGGTGGTGCGGATCCACTTTCTGGAAATTTTACTCCCAACCTAGCAAGTGGTGCTAGCTCCCATGCTGAAGGAGCTGGCACCATAGCAAGTGAATTTGCCTCCCATGCCGAAGGGCTTGGAACAATTGCAAGTGGTCTTTTCTCCCATGCGGAAGGAAATAATACGGAAGCAAGTGGGATCGTTTCCCACGCGGAAGGAATTGCAACAACAGCAAGTGAATTTGCCTCCCATGCCGAAGGGAATCTCACGCTTGCCGATGGGGCTCTTTCCCACACAGAAGGATTTAGAACATGTGCAAATGGGTTAACTGGTGTTCATGTTATGGGTCAAAATGGCGGACCTAATCCCGCAGTAGACCCTCCTTACTCATGGTATCTAGTCAATGGAGCAGCTCCATGTGATATCACTGGTGTAGTTGCGAAAATTTTAAGTAATGGATCTGCTTGTTTCGATAGTACCGTAACAGCTAGCTCCTATATAACTTCTGCTGGAGCTTGCGACTATGCTGAAATGTTTGAAACAATTGATGGTCAACCAATTGACGTTGGATATTTTGTTACTTTTGACGGCGCAAGTGATAAAGTAAGAAAAGCCAATACAAATGATGATTATATCGTAGGAATTACAAGTTCTCGCCCTGGAATTTTAGCGGATACTCAAGATCCTACATGTTCTAAATATTTGCTAGATGAATGGAATCGAGAAATATACGAAGAGGTTGTCGTAGAAGCCATAAAAGATAATGAAGGAAATGTAATTATGCCCGAACGCATAGAAACAAAGAAAAAACTCAATCCAGCATGGGACCCTAATATCTCTTGTAGCTCACGACTGGCTAGACCTGAATGGATAGCTGTAGGATTGGTCGGGAAACTACTTGTTCGTGATGATGGTACTTGTCAAGTAGGCAATTATTGCAAATCCAATGATGAGGGAATCGCTACAGCATCAACTAACGGATATCGTGTTATGAAACGTACAGGACCAAATCAAATAATGATTTTAGTTCGATAAAAATTAAAATGCATCTTAATTGTGTAAACTGCAAATTCAGCGATCTATTTTAAACAAATAAGCCCTGCCAGCGAGTAAGATGATTTACACGTATCATATAAAAATCTATCTCAACGGCACAAAAAGACATAATTTCATTTTCACAAGAATAAAACCACGTTCATATAATCCCTAAAGCAGTAGCTATCAAACGGATAGCTACTTTTTTATCCTCATAAAAATTATCACGTCTCATCATTAACTCGTTATAAACATAGGAATCTTTCACCTTCTCATTCCCTAAATACTTTAACTCAATAATCTGTCGCTGATCTTTCGTCCGTTCAATTTGTTTAAAACGTATCTCATGATTCTTATCGTCACCTTTCATTTTAGGAAAAAGAACGATGCCCCCAGCTTGAGCCAGTTCTTCTTGATTTTTCATCCGGACGCACAATGCTTGCTCCCTTAATTAAATACTCAAATTTATCCCCCCGTATATTTTTATAAATTGTATACAGTTCCATATGGAACCGTTGCAAAAGAAATTCCGTATGGGGTAATATGATGCATTGGGTAATAATATTCCGTAGATGAATAGTACGGTTGTATACCTTGCTGCATTTGCTGCTGTACTTGTAACGCTTGTTGAACAGCCTGAATTGCACTTTGTGCTCCGCTATACGTAATACCCGCCGTACCATACGGACGCATTCTAGCTCGGGTATCAAAATATGAATAAAACACTATTATTCAACTCACTTCCATATAAGTTATTACAAAGTATGTTACGATTCTTAATTTCAGTGAGGGTTAAAAACTGGCCCACTAGCCTTTATTCAAATAGCGTTTTTGTTATAGCCTTTTTAACTTGTCTTTTCCTTTAATCTTTACTTTCCAACCCAAGAATTTAATTGATTTAATTGATAGTACTTCCGCTTTTCTATCATTAGGAGCATAAATTTCATCTCCTACTTTAAAATCACCATCTTGTATCATTAACTCAAAATCATAGATCAATTTTTCCATTTAGTTCTCTTCCTTCTCAAATAAAGATTTTGTATTAAATCCACACAACCCTAAGAAGCATATATACGATAACATGTGGTATTCTTTTTCAATATTAATTTTGGTCAGAGAGCGCATTGGAAGCGCTCCTTTATGTTTAAATAAGGATTCTGTTCTGTTTTTTTATTTACGCTGTTTTCGTAAGAATTGTTGCTATCTTGACCATACTGATAAAAGGTTGACTTTCAACTAATGAATTGGGTTTAAAGGAGGGTTAACATGAAAGATGAATTAAGTATAAATATCTATTTAGATGAAACTGATACTCCGTTTTCAAGATATTATAGCTCAGATGATGTTCACCTAAGCTCTGACCTTGAAGATTTTATTTTGTCAAAGCTGCACAGTGGCAAAAGAAAAGAAGTAGAAATATTTTTTTCAGGTCAGAATGATTTTGACGAAAAGTCATTGAAGACTGCCACATTTAACACTTTTTCTAACCTCTTGAACGAAGAGGAATATACATATGCGAGAAATGTCAAAAAGGCTATTGTTTTGTTTGTGCTTGGTATTATTGTTGGGTTAATATTCTTGAAACTTTCAAGCACTCATGCCTATGTTGCAGGAGTATTAAGCATTGTGTGTTGGGTTTTTATTTGGGCAGGTACAGAGGTTTATTTTTTTGAAAATCAGCAAATCAAACGAAATATTAGAAAATGCAGAAATATTCTAAATAGTAATGTGCACAAAAAATAGAATTTTAGTAAATATTTATAAAGCTGATTTTCGGATTCTACCTTGTGCATTTATTTAGGTTATCGTTTGGACTTGGAAATCGTGTTGAAGATTAATATCGCCATACGAAGAAAGCTTTCATAAATACTTAAGACCTGGATTTAATCTAAGGTCTTATTTTCATCGTAAAAAAAACAACAATCTATACGAAAAGGGCCTTTATTTAAAATGCGGCAAGTAATTATCTTGATCATTACGCACGCCCTATCATGTCACCTATACAAAGGGCTCTTTTTTGTTTGTATAATTAATTAATGCTTATTTAAACTACAAATAGTTAGTCCTTTTCAAACACCAGCTTGCTTCCATTGTTGTTTCATTTTCCCTACATAAGAGGGGCTACGATCATCGATTATGAGCGCATAGATACGTTATCCACACATTATTCTTTTTTCAAAGAACTGTATAGGTATAGCGTAATATTGATTCTATTTTGAGAAATCCCCGGAAACGTCCCCTTTTCTCAAAAAAAGACCTGCATAAATGCAGGTCAAATATAAATTAGGGAATGTCCTTAGAAAAAATTACTGATGAAATTTCACATATCACTTATGCTTTTGGAGACGGAAATCTTGCAGCTTCAAAATGCGTACTATTTTCTACATTAGAAATAACTCCAGCTACGCTACTTTGTGCAAAAACCTCGACTAAATCCCCTGCATTCAACTGAATGATTGATGAAACAGCAACGACATTGGCAAAGTTTATTGGACCAAAAAAATCATTATCTATTGCAATTGCTGGATTTCCATTAACACGAATTTCTACCCGCGCTCTATAATTTACGTTTATGTTATTCGGAATAAAAGCAATCGTTCCAATAACAGAATAAACGCCTCTTGTCTTTGGAATAAAAATTGATGTAGCTGGATTATACTCATTCGCTAAATCAAATTGTTCATTTTGGAATAATACTTTAACAAAAGTATCAGCTGGAACATTTTGGTTCCCTGCTTTTATAGCTCTAAAAGCAGACGCTCTTACAAGTTTGTCCCCTTTATCATCACAACAATCCACTTTCACATGAATCCAAGGTTTTTCCTCATGCTTTTTATCACATTTTTTAAAATATCCATCATATTCGTTATAACACTTACTACTTTTACAACAATCATGATATTTCTTTTTGTAATCCTTACAGTGTTCACAATAGTAATAGGACATACTAACATCTCCTTTCAAACTTATTACTACATACTATGTAAGATAGATTTAAAAAGTTTGGACGAGCTGTTACTACTTTTAATAGAATTAAAAAAGCCCCACCATTTGGCCGGGGAAGGAAACAATAAACTATGTAAAGTAGAACAACCTCATCATACTCCAACTAAATTAAAGTACCAAATGTTAAATAAGTTTTTTACTAATACTTACCCTCATTCTAATTAACTTAAACCCTGGTGATTTAATTCAAATTGTACCTGTTGAAGTAATTGGTACAGTAGACATTCGTTCTGCAATTTTAACGGTTGCACAAATTCGTTAATAAAAACACAAAGCTAGCCAATTAACATTTAATTTTTCTTATACATGCCAAAATATATTTTTATAAATTTGACACACATTTAAATCGGACAAGCATATGATATTTTATGAGGTCCCCACTCATAGAAAACTATCTTTCTAATCTAAGAGCACGCATATATGTGTGCTCTTAGATTGTTTACAATGAATATTAATTTTCTCAATTCACTAATGGAAAAGCATTAATAAAAATATCTGCATATTTATCGAATATAGTTTTAAATTCTTATAAAACTATATAATTTTGGAGTTGGTTAATACGTTACAAAAAACTGACCGTGTAATCATTATGGTCCCTCCACTTTCAAAAGTGTTGGTTACATTTTTCTCATCATCAGGAGAACCTATTTCATCACAAGTTTTGTCTAATACATCTTCATACCCTGTATCAATGTTTGCACTTAATGAACTTGAAAGTGAATTATTTGAAGTCGAGTTAAAACCAATACCACTTCATTTAAACCACGAATAATGGAAGTCACTTTACTACTCACATAAGAAACTAAGGTAGTAGTCTTTTTAAAATCACTATTTTATTAAATTCCACATATACAATCGCTTGTCCATTTCGCTTTGCTCTATCATGGCCTTTACTATTAGTAACACGAATTTTTCAGAGGTGAATTATATTGGACAAGTTTTTATCCTCCGCTACATTAAATCCAGGTTCAATCGGACCTACACTCCCACCTATGTAACCCCCAGGTGTTACCAGGTCCACTGGCAACACTGGACCGACTGGCGATACTGGGCCTACCGGAATCACGGGATAGACTGGGCCAAACACAATAGAATCTGCATTTCGAGCTATACAAAACGATATTGATCAAGTTATAGCTACCCTTACCGACGTAATTGTTACCTTTGAAATCGAACCATTTGATTTTGCAAATGAATACAACAATGTTAATAACCTTAATTTTTCCATATAATTCTTACTTTTTTCATTTGTCTTGATCATCAAAAAACTATAAAAAAAGGTATTGTCTATACCTATGTATAGCAATACCTCTACTCTTTATCCAATTACATCTTTTACATCAGTATTCACTGGCCACTTTTCTAATGTATAAGCCATATCCCAAAATGAATATTCATATTGACTACTAATAATAAAATGTTGTTTCATACGATTACGATCTGCCTCTGTTACTGTCTCAGCTATAGCATCTAACCGAGCGATTTGTTCCTCAACTAACGTACGGAACCAATCAGATCCATAAGCAGAAATCCATTCTTGATAAATTGGCTCTTCAGGTTGACACACTTTTAAACGTTCACCAATTTCATAATATAACCAGTAGCAAGGTAAAATAGCTGCAATAATATCCCCTAAATGTCCTTCATATGCAGCACGATACATATGTGAAGTATACGCATATGCAGTTGGCGCAGGAATAAAATGATCTTTTTCTTCTTTTGTAATCCCTAGCTTTTTGGCAAAATTCTCATGTAATGATAATTCCGCCTCATACGTATTTTGAGCATGGTGCGCCATACGGGCAGTCGTTTCTAATTCAAGCGCTTTTGCAGCTCCTAAAGTTTGTACTCTAGCAAAATGACTCAAATAATATGAATCTTGAAGCACATAATAGCGAAAACTAGCTAAATCTAACGTTCCTTCGCCAAGTTTTTTTACAAAAGGATGATTAAAACTAGCTTCCCAAATTGAATCTACTTCTTTACGTAATGATTGTGAAAAAGTCATTTAAATCCCTCCAATAATTTATAAAACATACGTATTTATCCACAATTATTAAATCTATAAAACAAAAAAACTTTCTTTACAGGCGTAAAGAAAGTGAAATTGACAGTATTTATTCATTAAATAGCAACGTCTTTCCCACTTCCCTACGCTGGTATTAACCAGATCAGGTACTAAGAGTCTCAAAATTTCATTTGATCTCAGCCTATAAAAGGCCCCCCTAGTGGATAAATATTTAGTTATCGTATTGTAATTATCATAGCATACTTCGCGGAACTATCAAAAGTTTTAATTACACAATTATTTTAAAAACCTTCTTCTTTCCTTACTTTTAATGAAGTTTCAATTATCATATCTAATAGTTTACTATAATTAATCCCCGCAGCCTCTGCACTTTTTGGTAATAAACTTGATTTCGTCATCCCTGGTAATGTATTAATCTCCATTACATATGGAATTCCGTCCTTCACCATCATATCAACCCTTGCGTAAACACTACATTTTAATGCTTTATAACAAGCCAGTGACGCTTTATTTACACGTTCTTGTATTTCAGCTGGAAGTTCTATAACTTCTTCAATTGTACTAACATCATCATATTTTGCATTGTAGTCAAAAAACTCGGCTGCATGTCGAATTGAAATAATAGGTAACTGTTGCCCATCAAAAATGGAACATGTAATCTCTTCGCCTTTTATATACTTCTCAATTACTACTTCTGAATCCCATTCAAATACAGTTTCCAGCATTGTAATTAATTCATTTTTATCCTTGACGATCTTTACCCCAACACTCGAGCCGCCAGAGTTAGGTTTTACCACTAACGGAAATCCTAACTTCTCTAACTCTTCAAGATTTAGGTCCTCCATTTTTGTAAGTTCAATCCAATCGGGTGTTTCTACTCCTTCATAGCGCAAAATCTTTTTTGAAAGATTTTTGTCCATACAAATACCGCTAGACAACATATTGCTACCGCTATAAGGAATACCTAAACTCTCAAGCGTTCCTTGAACTGTCCCATCTTCTCCGTATTTTCCGTGTAATGCGAGCAGCGCAAAATCAATGTCTTTCGCTTTTTCAATTAAATCCATTTTTTCATTTAATGTAATTGGAACGATTTCATACTTACTTTTATCTAAATGTGCAATCATTTCATTCCCAGTCATAATTGAAACTTGTTTTTCAGAGGATACTCCTCCCATAATAACGCCAATTCTCATTTTCTCATCTCCAAATTTCATTTTTTAGTGTATCACCAATTATGTGAATCCCGCTAACTATTTCCTTTTCTTTCAAACGTGAAAAGCCTAATCTGAATGTATTCGCTCCCCCTCCATCAGAATAAAAAACATCTCCAGGAGAAAACGTTACGCCTTTCTCATAACACTTTTGTAAAAGTGTGCGGGCATTAATTTTTTCTTCTAACTCTATAAATAAATGAAGTCCACCATCTCCAGTCATTCTTTTAAACGGAATGTACTGATTACATGCCTCAACAGCTAACTCATATTTTTTCTTATAAACAGATCTTGCTTTTTTTAAATATTTTTCAAAATACCCTTCATGTAAATATTGATACAGAACAGCTTGATCTAACGTAGAAGTATGAATCGTTCTTGCTCTTTTTACACTTTCTAAATAATGTATCAGTTCTTTATCTGCAATGATCCAACCAACTCGTAAACCAGGGAAAAGTACCTTTGAAAAGCTACTAATATAAATTACATTATTACCAGCCCCAGCAAAAGTTAATAATGGTGCTAAATGTGAGCCTGAATAACGTAATTCTTCATTAAACCCATCTTCTATAATCGGAATCTTATATTTTGAAAATAATCTCATCAGTTCCGTTCTTTTCTCCGAACTCGTAACTATACCGGTTGGATTATGATAAGAAGGAATTAAATAAGCAAAATCAAAATCCTTTTCACGTAAACTCTTTTCTACTTCATTCGTATCAATACCATCCTCATTCATATTAATCCCATGAACTTCAAGTCCATGTAAGCGAAAAAGCTTTAGTGCAGCATGGTGAGTTGGATTCTCACAAATAACACGCCCTGATTTCTTCGATAAAGAAGATAGTACAATATCTAATCCTTCTGTAAATCCATTTGTAATTAAAATATCTTTGTTCGAAATATCTACACCTTTCATTTCCATGTAATGAAGTAGATAATTCATTAAAGGTCGATAACCTTTTGCATATCCGTAATTCAATACGATATCCCCTTCAATGGACATACGAGTAAGAAAAGCTCTTTTGAAATTTTCAACATCAAATAGCTTTTCGTCCGGGGCTATACTATTAAAAACAATCATTCCTTTTTCCCAGCGAACTCCATGTTTCATTAAATCTAATTCATCCGCTAATGCGGTAACTGTATTAAGTTTATTTTTCCAATCTATTTCAACAGACGAAGTGTTAGAAATATCCACCTTCGCAACAAAGTTCCCTTTTCCTTTAACTGCATAAATGAGCCCTTCTTGTTCTAAATCCGCATAAGCAGAGAGTACTGTATTTCTGCTCACTGATAATAATTCACTCAGTTCCCTTGTTGATGGGATTTTTTGGTTCTCTAACAAATGCCCTTTCATAATCATCTTTTTCAAATAATCCTTTAATTGAATATAAACGGGACGATCTTTTACAACTTTAAAATCCTTAAACAATTCCTTACCCCCTGCAATTATTTTTGCATATTTATTTCATTCTCAAAAGGTCCACTACATATGTATTTTTTATAATGGGCGGTATGGTCTTATAAAGTGAAACTTTAATTAGTGGGGGATATCCCCCCACTAACCGGTCTGCTCATAAATAGCGGGACAAATCTTTTCGGTATAAGTTAATTACATCTTTTAAAGCAGCCGCTGCAGCTCCGCGTGGATTAGATGCTCCACCAATTGTAGTAACTTGCCCCATCGTATCTGTAAAAAACGTTATTCCCTTTTCTGTCCCATTTACTTTTGCCAGTGGGTGTTCCTTTTCTATTTCATACGGTTCAACATTAAGGTTCACATTTCCATCCTTATCTTTATACGCTGATGCAATTAATTTAATAAATTTATTTTGTTCCTTAGCATTTCGTATTTGTTGTTTTGTAACGTTTTCGATTCCTTTTACATGTATATCTGTAAGCGTATTCTCTACTCTCATTAAACTGTTTGTCAAAAGTAACAATTTACATGCACTATCGGAACCACTTATATCTAATGTTGGGTTCGTCTCAGCAATCCCTTTATTTTGCGCTTCTTGTAAAGCCTCTTCAAATGTCATATCTGCTTCATACATTTTTGTAAGAATATAATTAGTCGTCCCGTTTAAAACTCCTTCTATTTTTTCAATATTGCAACCAGCTAAACTAAATTGTCCAATATCTAATGTCGGTAGTGCTGCGGCAGTTGCACCACTATATCGAATTCGTACATTCGCCTGCTTTGCTGCTTCCTTTATTTCTCTCCAGTTTGTAACAAGTGCTCCTTTTGAAATTGCAACTATATCCATATTTTTCTTAATTGCTTGTTTTATATATTGCTTCCCTGGATTTCCATCTTTAAGATTTGTAACAGTTGATTCTACCAATACAGAACCACTTATGCTATTTGTTGCACGTTCTTTCGGATGATGCTCTATATATTTTTCAATCGCAGCAGTACCGTCACCATACATCAATAAATGATGAATAGACAAACCTTCCTCATTATGTATTGCAACATTTCTACCTAATACGCCACTTACAACTAAATCTATTCCATATGTTTCATTTATATATAAATACTTTTCATTTAATAATTTTATAAACTCTCTTCCTACTGTTCCATATCCTGATAATACAATTTGAATTTTCATAATATCCCCCCATATTTTTCTACCAAATCCCTCTTTCAATATAATATAAAGCGCCCTTGAATTCCATCGAGGGGCTTTATCATTTTCTGTTATGGTAATGAGGAAACATACAGATTAAAAATAACAAATAATAATTACTAAAATAGTATGTAAAAAAGCTTAGAGTTTTAGGCTCTAAGCTTTTTTACATACTTCATTGCATTACAATTCCTTTTAAAGAGCGATACTTTTTATTCCGTATTAACGGACAGTAAGACTCCCAGCTAAAAATTCAGCAAATGCGAGGAATTTAGCTGGGAGATAACTTCCCGTAAATACCCAATTGGTGAAGGCTAATAATCAGTGGGGATAGTCCCCCACTGATTATTAGCCTTCACTTTATCCATTCTGATTTACTCAATATATAATGATTGTATAGTTCGTTTTCTATCGTCTGTTGACTCAAATAAGTAAACCCGCATTTTTCAATAACTTTATTTGATGATACGTTATGAATTAAAGCAATTGCGTTAATGATATCTATATTTGTATATTCAAACAAATAGTCAATCATTCCTTTAGTCGCTATTGTAGCGTAACCATTATTTTGATATTTATTTGAAACGGCATACATAATTTCTCGGTTTGGTGACGGAAGTTCTTCCTTCATACTTGTACAGCACCATCCAATAAATTCATTTGTATTTTTCATAAATATTCCTAGCTTTAAAAAATAGCCATCTATGTTAGATGTGGTTTTGACGGCGTCAAGAAATGCTTTATTTGCTGGTATTTCATAATTTGCAACCCAATTAACTCGTTGTTCTTTTGTTGATTTCCAGTCTGGCAAATACTTTTCTATCTCTGGTTGATTTGATATTTTATAAATACTCTCCGCATCTTTGATGGTAAACTCTTGTAAGTAAATATCTCCACAATCTATTCTAAATAACTTAGTCAAACTTTCTTCTCCCATAATAATCCCCCTTAATTATGTTTGAAATTGAAAATAATTATAGATACCTCCTAGCTAGAGGTACCCATAATTACATTAAAGCTCTTTTATCTGCTTCGTAAGTTCTATAAATCGTTCATCAAGTTCTTTATACCCTTTGTCCTTAGAAGTTAAAAAGCTTAATTTACCCAATACTTCTTGTCTCTCTGTTTCTAACGTTAAACGTAGCTCTTCAATGTCATCTCTTGTTTTAGTAGACTCTTCTAGCTGCTTTAGTATCGTGTTATTTGAAAACACTAATTTCGTATTAGTTGTTTTCTCCAGAAAATATCGATCATGAGAAACTATAACTAGTGTTCCATTATACTCGGCTAATGTATTTTCAAGCTGTTCACGTGAAGGAAGATCAAGGTGATTCGTCGGTTCATCTAAAATAAGTACATCTTTTTCATCTAAAATATAAGCCATTAACTTACACTTCACTCGTTCTCCCATGCTCATATGCTCAATCGGCTCTTTCCATTGAAAAGCTTGGAATCCTAAATGTTTCATTAGATTTTGGACTTTTCCTCTTTCCTCAAATGTCTCTTTAAAAAACAAATCTTCTGGTGTTTTATCCAGTGGTAAATCAAATACTTCTTGTGTTAAATAACCGATGTTTGCAGATGGTGAAATCCACATTTCTCCTTGAACGGTTTCCGTTTCCATAATCATCTTCAATAATGTTGTTTTCCCGCTACCGTTTGGTCCAATAATCGCAACTTTCTCACCGTGTTGGATTGTAAAATTAACGTTTTCAAATAATGTTCGTCCATTAAATTCTTTCCTCAATTGTTTCACTTCTAAAAAGCGTTTTCCTACTTTTTTATTCGCTTGAATAGAGAACTCAACTGAATACTCTTCTTTCACACGCTCTACTTTCGTTTTCTCAAGCTCTTTTTCGAGACGCTTTCGTTTTGACTTAACTTGCGCATCCATTCGCTTCGCTTTTACACGATAAAATTCTTTAACTCCTTCTTGTTTTGTTGACTGCGCGTGTGCCTTTTGTGACCATGAACTTAATTCTTTTATATTTGCTTCTACTTCTTCTATCTTTTTTTGTTGTTTTTCATATTCACGCTGCTGCGTCTTTCTTTTTTGCTCACGTGCTTTCATATAACTCGTATAATTACCACTATGCTCAATTAATTTCTTATCCTCAATTGACCATATTTTTGTTGCGACAACATCTAAAAAATATCGATCATGCGATACAACGATAACTGTACCTTTCATATTTTTTATCTGTTTAATAAGAAATTCCGTACTCATCTCATCCAAATGATTAGTCGGTTCGTCTAATATTAAGACATTAGGGTTTTCAGCAAATCCTTTTGCAAGTCGGACTTTCAGCTTTTCACCACCACTTAAAGTAAGAAAATCGTTCGTTGGCACTCCCCATTTCGCAAGAAGTTCTGCTTCTTTTGCAATCATATCACTACTAATAAAAGATTCTATTTCTTGTTCAACATATGCCGTTGTCATATTCATTTGCTGCCATTCAACAAGCCCTTTCGATGCTTCAATCTTCCCATTTATTAATTGAAGCAACGTTGATTTACCAGCACCATTTTTACCAATTAATCCGATAACATCCCCTTGTTTTACTGTCACATTCATTTTCTCTAGCAAAGTATTTTCCTTTATTTCAACATAAACATCATTTAATTTTAAAAGTTCTTTCATATTACCTTCCCTTTCATTAAGGGAGAACAAAAAAATCCTCCCAAAGTAATTTTGGCAGGATTAGTCGTTACATTATTTATACCCAAATAAGCTATTACGCAAAACAAATAGCAACACCGTTGTTTGGAATTGGGCAGACTAATCCTATTTTTTATAAATTGAAATTTATTTAATTTCAACATTTAAAAATAAGATTAGTTAATCATCGTCCACCCATCATTCCTTTCCGTCATTAGTAACCATATTGTACCATAATAGTACTGTATGAGTAAATGCAATTATATGTGCTGTATAAAGATTGCTTTCTTTTAGGTCTATTTATCATTTCTACACTTGATTTCGTTAAGCACAAACAACATTTGGTGTACTACTGACTTTAGATTTCCCTATATGTAACCTTCTATATACTTCTCCTTATATAATTTTTATATAAATTTATCATTAACAACTAATAAAGAATACATGGCTTATTTTCTGGTGACATTGCGTAAATAATATGGTTTTTATGAATTTAATACATAATATCTCTCCCTTTTCATATTAATCTACTATTACTAATTAGCTTTTTCATACAAGCTCCTCTTGAAATTTTAATGATATTTGCATGTAAAAAAGCACTTAGCTCATTTTGAAACATACACTCTTTACTATAACAGTTATAGAAAGGTGGTATCACTATGCCCCTTATTCCATACAACGAAAGTGATGTTGATTTACTAGCTCGTTTAATTCGTGCTGAGGCTGAAGGCGAAGGTCGGCAAGGCGAACAACTTGTTGGATGTGTTGTAGTAAACCGTGTATTTTGTGATTGCTTAGATTTTAAACAACTCCGTACCGTACCTGATGCTGTATATCAAAGCCCTGGTGGATTCGAAGCGGTTCAATACGGATACTTTTATCAACGTGCCCGTGAATCAGAAAAAGAAATCGCAAGAAAAGTTTTACAAGGTGAATGGCGCTGGCCGGCAAGGTGGGCTCTTTGGTATTTCCGTCCAGTCGGGGCTTGCCCGCCCCAGTGGTATAATCAGCCGTTTGTAGGACAATTTAAAAGCCATTGTTTTTATGAACCAAAAGGTGATGAATGTCCGAAAATGTATACTCGATAGCCAAAATAACCAACGTAAGTATTTATTCATTTAATTACTTGCGTTGGTTATTTGCTGTATTTTAGAAATCTAATAATGTGACGAATTTTTCGATACCTACCACATGTATTAATAATGGTATACGAGGGCCATTTGATTGATTCAAAATGAGCTTATATATAATAGTAAACAATTGTTTTTGATTTTCTTTCATTATTTTTTTATTTTCATGATGGCAAATCGGATACAATTGTTCCATTAAGTTAGCATAATCTTTATTAGAACGAAGTATTTTACAAACTTCTACTAGCCATTTTTTCTGCCTTTCCTCTAATGAGTTGTAAAACTCTGTATTTCTCTCTTGATTTACCGTAATCAATTTTTCAGATTGAAAGTTTCTTATCCAATACTCTGCACGATTACTTATCGCTATCATTTCAGGTAATGCATAGCTCCTATCTATTTTCTCTAATATACCTTGTAAAATAGATGAATCAAAATTTAATAATGGTAACGTTCCTGCTACTTGATTAAATTTCGGATATTCTTTAAATCCGCTATCGACTCTAGAAAGTTTAATTGCATCAAATAAATCTTCATTTTTCAGCGTTTTATTTTTATAACTGTCCTTCAATCGTTCATACTCTGTATAATTGCGAATCACATCTTCATCAAGACCGATATGAAAAGCTGCACCTGGCCTATATTTTGCAAACATAAAAAGAATTACTTCTGGTAAATACACTTTTAATAAGTCGCTAGGTGTAATACTATTTCCTGAAGAACTTGACATTTTTTCATGATTACCTTTAATACTAATAAAATCATAAGCAACGTAATGAGGCGCTTCACGATTGAATATTTCCCTTGCAATTTCTTTTGATACATTATAACTACCTGTTTCCGATGAATGATCTCTTCCGCCCGGTTCAAAAATAACATCCTCTGTCATCCATCTCATTGGCCAATCGATTTTCCAATTCAGTTTCATTTTATTTGTATTTAATACCGATAATTCATTTTCATTTCCGCACTTACAGTCATACCGAACTTTTTTTAATACTTCATCAAAATGTGAAATATTTGTTGTATCTTTCCCGCATTTCTCACAATACAATGTAGCTGGATAAAAGCTCTCTCGCTCTTCTTCACTACACTCTCCAGTTTTAAAACCCATGAAAATATCATATATTTCTTTTCTTTTATCCAAAGCATCTACTATGTTTCCGTTATACCTTCCGCTTCTATATTCAGCATGTTGATAAATGAATTCTACTTCAATTCCAAATGCTTGGAGCGATTTTTCAAACTCTTTTTCAAAATGCTCTGCATACGAGTTATGACAACCAAATGGATCTGGAATATCACAGTATGGCATACCAATATACTTTGCAAAAGATGGATCAATATTTTTAGGAACTTTTCTAAACCTGTCGTAATCATCCCATGAAAAAATGAAACGAGTCTTTTTCCCTAAATCTTGAAGAGCCCTTACAACGAAATAAGTCGTTACGATTTCACGGAAGTTCCCAATATGAACAGAACCTGATGGACTAATTCCAGATGCACAAACAAAAGTTTCTTTGTTTGGATGTTTCCTAATTAATTCATGTGCTACTTCATACGCCCAATGCATATTTTACTCACCTCAATTGTTTTTTGTTTTCACATTTTCAGTTTTATGCAATAAAAAAACTCCCACCCCCAAGATTATTCATCTTGAGGACGAGAGTTATTAGCTTCGCGGTACCACCTCAGTTTGTTAATACGTCACCGCATTAACCTCTTCAGGTACGACAAAATATGCTTATACCCTATCTCTATAACGGGAGATCCCGTCGCACCATCCCTAAATAAATTAGTTCCTTGCGCAGCTCCAAGTCTTTTTTCATTAAGATGTATACCGCTCTTTCTCAGCTACTAGAGCTCTCTGTACGTATTCGTTCTTAACTACTCTTCTCTTCAATGCCATTTTAAATGTTAGTTTTTTTATATGATAATTTATAATGCTTTTATTGTCAAACTTTTCCGAACGAAAATATATAGCTATCTAAAAAATGTTTTATCATTTCTAATTGAATTTTGTGGCTACATTCATCACAGCAATATATCCCTTTCGGTTTCTCTTTAAATCGCTTATATTCTTCACTTCCCTCGTATACACGGAATATATTTTTAGACGAAAGGCAAACAATCTCATAAAACATCATATGCATTTTCCTCTCCGTGTTTATACACTTTTTTTAATAATTCGAGAAGGTCGGTTTTCTACCTTACAAATCTTAATATTCTCTCACTAAAGGTTTACCTCTATTCTGATCGAATTATATAAGTAACTTATAAAATGAGGTGAACATCTTGTTCAGTAATATAGAATTAGTTTTAGCTGCTAAAGCTAGTTTAGCTGAAGGACCATGTTGGAATGAAAAGGAACAGCTCTTATACTGGGTTGATATTATGGAGAAAAAATTATGCATTTATAATCCTGCTAATAATACGAACAGAGTAATCGCCCTCGATCAGCAAATTGGCTGTGTTGTACCATATTTAGAGGATGTAGTACTTTTAGCAATGGAAAGCGGCTTTTATTCTCTTAATCTAAATACCGAAAAACTGACACATATTTTTGACCCCGAACCACACTTAGTTGAAAATCGTTTTAATGATGGAAAATGTGATCCAGCTGGTCGTTTCTGGGCAGGCACTACAGATACATACGGTATTAATGCTGCAGGTTCCTTGTATTGTTTAAATAATAATTGGAGCGTAGAGAAAAAAGTTTCACATGTAAATACATCAAATGGAATTGCTTGGTCACCTGATCATACATACTTTTACTTTATTGATACACCTACTAAAAAAGTAGTTCGTTTTCATTATGAAATAAGTACTGGAGAAATTTGCAATCCAAGCGATGTAATCCTTTTCTCTGAGAATGAAGGTTTACCTGATGGTATGACAATTGATGAAGAAGGTTGTTTATGGATTGCGCATTGGGGAGGTTCAAAGATTACTAGATGGAATCCTTTAACTGGCGAACAAATATTGAGTATTCCGATTCCAGCGTTATATGTAACGTCGTGTACATTTGGCGGGCCTAATTTAACAGATTTATATGTTACAACAGCCAGAACAAGAATGACGGATGACGAATTAAAGAAGTATCCACATGCTGGTGGTATCTTTCGAATTCAAACAAATGTTAAAGGTTGTCCTACCTATTCATTTTGCAATAAAAATATTGGAGCTGAAACAATATGAATCGTATCGAATACATAAGACAAGAAGAAAAGAAATATCACGATCTTTGCTATGAACAATATAAACTATTTGAAACTGGATCTTGGCTTAACAAACCGGTTAAAACGGTTATGGACTTAATGGACTACTTTGAAGGGCAAAACAATTTACAAGTACTTGACCTTGGATCCGGCGTCGGAAGAAATAGCATTCCAATTGCACAAAAGCTAAAAAACGCTAGCGGTACTGTTACATGTGTTGACTTACTTTATTCAGCTTTAACAAATTTACATGTTTATAGCAAAGAACATGGAGTATTTGAAATAATAAATACAGAACAAGCTGCAATTGAAAATTATCACATTACCTCTGACACGTATGATTATATCGTTGCAGTATCTAGTTTAGAACATATCAAATCAGAAGAAGATTTAAAAAACGTGCTCCATTCTATGAAAGAAGGAACAAAAAATGGTGGTATCAATTGTTTAATTATTAACTCTAACATACAAGAAATTGATTTAAAGACAAATGAAGAATTGGATGCTTTAATTGAAATTAATCTCCCTACTGAAGAAATGATATATATACTAAAAAGTATTTATAAGGGATGGAAAGAAATAAAAATGGAAATAAAAGAATTAGCATATGATATAGTTCGTAATGAAAAACACATTCAATTAAAGACAAATGCGATTACTTTTGTCGTTCAGAAATAAGATTAATTAACAAAATACAAGAAGCATGCTTTTACATCATCTAAAGCATGCTTCTTATTCGAGATACTATAAAACTACTCAATTATTAAGAGAGTTCATTAACTGGAAGAAATAATCAGGTTCATGAGTCTTATTTAAGTTATACCATGAATAAAGTGTATCCGGCGCAAGTACATCTAATTTTTTCATTACTTCCATAGCAAACATTAATTTTAACATTTCACACTACACTTATGGTTTAAAATTCCAAATATAAGAACCAAAAAGATTTATTATTACGAAAATAAAAGAGCGCTTGTTTCCGCAAGTGCTCTTTTAAGGGATTTTGAGATATCCTAGTGACAAAAATTAATGTTACTTAAAGTTAATAGGTATTTATAATATATGCTTGCCCTTTTTATTTGCGCGCAATTAATATATATCAATTATCGGCATTATTTAAAAACTTATACTTCTTTCTTACATGTTATCATTAAAAAATTGATTGAAGGTTTATTTTCCATGTTCTTATTTGGTTCGTCAATTTCTGAAACTTGTACTAATCCATATTTATTAAAATCTTGTTTTATAGAATCAAAATCATAGAAGAACATTTTTACGCCTTCCATTATCTCAAAATAATCTTGATCCAACTTTTCCCCTTTTCCGTACATCGGAGCTTTTTTAGAAACAGTTGTAAAAACCATATATCCGCCTGGTTTTAGCTGATTATAACACTCTTTAATAAATTTCTCTCGCTCATGCTTAGTCAACAAATGAAGAAGCGCATGACTAAATATCCCATCATACAGTTCACTATCAAAAGGCATATCGTTTACCGAACCATGATGTATACCAATACCTTCTAGTCCGTTTTGCTTTGCTAAATCAATGGCCGTTTTTGAAATTTCAATACCTGTTACATTTATACCATGATCGATAAAAACCTTTGCGTTTCTACCATATCCAATACCCGGAATTAAAATATCCTTAACGTTCTTTTCAAGGAAAAAATCCTTTGTCAAAATTGCAGAATCTGTAGGTTCAAATCCCCACATCATTTGTTTCTCGATAAAACTTGATTCCCAAAATTCCATTATGTTCTATCTCCTTATTCTTTATATAATTTTAAATCATTAATTGTACAAACTATTCGTTGGTATATGTAAATCCTAGAGCACTCTCACATTTTATGTACAAAATACAAAAAACTCCTCTACAAGGATATTTGTTCCGTTAATCTAAATGTAATCTTCACTTCCATACACCTTGTTTCACTAATCTTAATCATTCTAGCTTCATTGAATATAGCATATTAATATGGCTATATCTAATTTAAAGATTGTTTTAAAAATCGATGCGTTATCCATCCACCCTTCTATTTAATTTCACTTTTTAATAATCCAAATAAACTGTGCGAAAACATTTCTTTTCACCTAACTTAACATAAAAGAATAAAAGAGCACTTGTTTCCGCAAGTGCTCTTTCTAGGGATTTTGAGATACCCCCTAACGAAAGTTAAGTGGATATGGACAATATATGCTTGTCCTTTTTATTCGTGAATAATTTTTATATTATAATTTGAGTTTAAATATACAAACTATTCCCTATTCATTTGTAGATGAAAAAAGCCAAAAATACAATTCCAGTTTTGACTTTTTCTTTATTACTTTTTCATATTATATTGATCTAAAACTTGTTCTAACATTTCCAACGTTATCGGTTGTACTTTAGTTGTTAACTGATATCCAATTCGCCCATTTGGTTCTGCTGTAACTTGCTGTAAACCCTTTAAATCATGAATCCCTTTTTCTCTTAATTGCATATATAATTGTTGTTCTGACATTTTTGCTTGTGATAAGCCGCCTTTAATAATTTCTCCGTTTTCAACAATAACGATGCTGCTTCCATTTAAAAATTCTTCCACTTTTCGTGATTTCAATTCTAAAAAATGAATGAGGAGTAAAATGCTTGAAAATATAACAGCAGTAACAATAGATGGTATCACTTTCCTACTTAAAACTGGTTCTACAATAATACGTCCAATAGAAACAACAATAATAATTTCAGCCCGAGTCATTTGGCTAACAGATATACTTCCTGTCATTTTTAAAACAAAAATCCCAGTCAAAATTAAAATAATACTTTCAAATAGTATAGTCATTATCGTTCAATCCTTTAATGTTGAATATTAGTAGTGTTCTCCATTAAAGGATGAATTATATATTTTTTACACAATCAATGAATTTTTACACCCTTCAGACCATGAAGGATATAAAGGTGACACGTGCTTTATCATTTGGAGCTCCTTTTTTATTAACATTGGCAATAAAGAACGTCCTATTCCCCCCGTTGCACCTGCCACAAATATTTTCATATATGTTCCTCCTCATTTAGTAATCATAAAAGTGACGAAATATATATGAGATATGTGACAAGTAATTGATAGATTTATCTGTTATTCATATGAAACGAACACTTTTAAAGGATTTATAATCCCTTCACTCAATTCCTCAAAACATTGTTCAAGTGTAGTATAATGAATTTCATGTTGAAAAATCTCTTCTATAAATGGTGTTTGCTCTATTTGACTAAAAAACCAATCTGCATGTTTTTGATAATCATATCCGTCACTTGACCCAATGATCTGCAATTCTTTCTCATAAAATTCGGCGGTTAATGTTAGTTCTTCTTTATTACCATCAGAAAGTATACATATTACACCGTTACTATTTAGAGCATTTTGCAATGTACGAAATCCACTATTTGTAGCAGAACATTCGAAACCATAACTATATGTTTCTATTATTTTCTCTTCTGAATCATATATGTTTTTCACACCAAATTTCTTTGCAAATTCTCTTCTAGTTCTATTAGGTTCAACAACATCCACATGATCAACACCTGCATAGTATTTCAAGAAATAACAAGCGAGCAAACCCATAACTCCCAATCCAGTTATAAGTACTTTTTTATTTTTACCTGGATTTAGTTTTAATACCCCTTTAGCAGCATCACATGAAAGGATGGATAATAAGGCAACTTTAGGTTTTATACAACTAGGTACTTGAATAACTTTATGTCCCTTAACTATCCCTATCGTTTGATGCCCATAAAAGGAAACTACTTTATCACCTATTTTTAAATTTGTTACTTTATTACCAACTTGGATAACTTCACCATAACTTTCATATCCAGTTTTTCTTGGATAAAAAGGATTAATATCTGTAACATCTGATTCTTTATACTGTGGTAACTCGGCCCCAATGCTTATTGCACCTGCAATTGTTTTAACGATAATTTCATCATCCTGAATGGTCCTAATTTCACATGGTTGCCACTTTAGTTGTTTAAGTCCTTCTAAAACTAATTTATATTGTTTCATTCATACCCTCTCTTTTTATGAAAATGTATTCAAATTAGCTTTTGAACTATTTTTAATAATAAATGTACATATTCCATCTATATCTGTAAAAACATACCCTCTTCTTAATTCCGACGAACTAATTGTACGGTCTGTTTTTTCATGAATATTTGAATCGCTTGCGTCCAACGAAGAAAGGAGTTTCTGATGCTATAAAATGACAATACAATACCTAAAATAAGCATAATCCCGTTCCGATATTAAGAATGGGGTTAAAATATAATTAATTAAATTTATTTAGCATTGAAACCCATACCTCGTTGTTCAACGGCGTGGTTCATACTTTTCTGCTCGAAATCAGCACATCTAAATAGTGCTGATTGTACATAATGCCTAATATATTTCCGAAGGGATCGACTAAGGAAGCGGTGATGAATCCCTCGCCGCGCTCTGTAGGTGCCTCATACTCTTTCGCTCCCATAGACAGCAACTTATTGAAAGTTGCTGTTACATCATCAACGTGCCAGTACACAATAGCACCAGATGGTCCGGTCACTGAACCATCTGGCGCATAACGGCTATCGATTAAACCTAGCTCGTGTTGGTAGTCGCCAAGGCGAAATTCGGCATATCCTGGACGTTCGAAATATGGTTCGCTACCTAATAGCTCAGCATACCACTTCTTTGCTGCTTCTAAATCATCCGCCCAAAAACTAACTGTGGTTAGTCCTCGTAATGTCTTTGTATCGTTCATAATCGATTCCCTCCATACTATTGAGTAGTACTTCTCAATACTAAACGAAATAACATTTTCTGAATTAATTTCGATTTCCTTATAAATAATCCTATCTCTTATTCTAGAAAATGACCTTTTAATGACATATTACGGCTGAGATTTTTAAGTATCTTCATTGTAAATGTTTCCGGTATCATTTGTAATTTAACAATTTTATAGTGACTTCACAACAATACATACAAGGCTATTATTTTTCATTTCATAACAAACCTCCTTTTAAGTATTATTCTATTTTAAATTGAAAATCTAGACGTCCCGATTGTTTTACTTCCTCAATTAGTTTACGAATACCTTCTTCAATCTTATCTTCTTTTACATTGGATACGTTTAACTTTAACAACTTTTCTTTATGAAAATCATTTAAATAATTTCTATCAATTGAATCGATACTTATTTGATTTTCTCTTAATTTTTTTATAAATGTTTCTGTAACTATGTTTTTCTGTATTTCTAGACAAGTGTGTATTCCAAATATTTTTTGCTTTTTAAACGTAAATAAAAGTGGGTTTTCATTATGCACTTTTTCTAATGTTTCTGCTAGTTTTATTGATCTATTGTAGTAGGAAGAATTAATTTTACTTTTATGACGTTCAAACATACCGCTCTTTATATAAATTTCTAAAGCAGCTTGAGATATCATTGGACTATCAATATCTAAAATTTTTTTATATTTATGAAAAGCATTTGCAATAGCCGGTGGAATAACTGCTGCACCGACTCTTAAACCTGGAAAAATAATCTTCGAATAACTTTTCAAATATATTACATGGTTACAATCATCTAAGCTATATAACGGATCCGCTTTTGAATCAGTTTCTAAATCTGCTAAATAGTCATCTTCCACTATAAATACATTATATTTTTTAGCCAACAGGACGATTTTTTCTTTCTCATCCTTTGAATAAGACGTTCCGAGCGGATGATGATATCTCGGTATCGTATAAAAGAATTTTATTTTTCCTGTTCGAAATATACGTTCCAATTCACTCAAGTCAATCCCTTCATTTGTACGCTTAATACCGAGTACAGGAATGTTATTTATTTCTAGGTATTCAATATACAAATGATACGTTGGCTGTTCAATTAATATCGTTTCATTTTTATTCGGAAATGGTATAGAAGTTAATATAGCAAGCGCCTGCTGCACACCTGACGTTATAAAAATATTTTCTTCTTTTGTAAAGACTTGATAGTTTGCCAGCTGTTTTTGAATAACCGTAATTAAAGATGGTAAACCTTTCGGCGTTCCATATACAAATAAATCATTTTTATATGTATCAATGGCCTTATTAATACAATGTTGAAAATCTAAGTACGGAAATACATCTGGATCTGGTGCTGAAGAAGCGAAATCAATTATCTCGTTATTTTCTATGGTACTCCCTGATTTTTTAACAACGTAGTATCCACTTTGAGGAACGGAATAAATAATATGACGCTTTTCTAATTCATGAAATGCACGTATAACTGTCGCCTTATTACATTCATATTGCGTAACGAGTGTCCGGATAGACGGTAGTTTCTTCCCTTCTTTTATCTCTCCATTTTGAATCATATTTTCTATGTTGTTTAAAACATGTAAATACTTATACATCTCACACCTTCTTCAGCAATTTTGTATTGTTACAGCTTATATTTATGAACATACTTTTTCGAATTTCTATTTAGATTTTTTATTCAATTATATATTACTTCACAATTTCTCCACTTAACAAAGGAATTATAATTCATGAATAGAATATCTCCATGAATAAATAAAAAGTGAGGGATATATAATGCAGCGCTTAAATACGATTGATATTAGTAATGTAATTGAATTAGAAAAAGCTCTTTCGACTTTATTAAATGAAGTGATTTCCTCAAAACAAGACCTTGAAAATTGGTTAAAAGAGCAATCTAAATTAATTTGGGAAATTGAAGAACAATTAAAATCACACTATATTGCCTTTCAATGTAATACAAATAATAAAGAAATAAAAGATACTTTTGAACATGATCAGCAGTTTATAAGACCTCTTTTAAAACGTTATCAACATTTATTTAATAATAAATACTTACAGTCACCTTTTCGAATGGAATTAGATTCTAAAGTATATGGTTTATTAGATGTGAAAATAAAAAATGCTCAAACGTTATTTTGCGAGGAAAATATAGAATTAGAAATTAAAGAAGACAAATTAGTAACAGAGTACTTTGAAATTACAGGAGGGTTAAGTGGAATTTGGGATGGCGAAGAAAAAACAATTACGGAATTACAATCATATTTACAAGATCCAAATCGTGATATCCGTAAAAAGGCAAAAACAATTATTTCTGAACAGTTTTTATCTGTTGAAAAAGAACTTCAAAACATACTAAATCAATTAATTGAAATTCGCCATCAAAAGGCAAAAAACATTCAAGTAGAGAATTATCGTGATTATATGTTCAAAAAATATGAGCGTTTTGATTATACAGCAGCAGATTGCTATGAACTTGCTGAATCAATACGTAAATACGTTGTGCCACTTAAAGATAAAATATTACAAGAGAAAAAAGAGAAACTACAAGTGGATACGCTTCGTCCATGGGATGTAACAGCTGTAGCCCCTGATCAAAAAGTACTTAAACCTATTACAAATGAAAATGATTTAATTGAAAAAAGCACTCGCATATTCAATAAACTAGATGTTGAATTTTCAGCACTTTTAAACCGAATGCATGAACATGATTGTCTCGATTTAATAAGCCGCAAAGGAAAAGCATCTGGTGGATTTTGTGAGTACTTACCTACTTCTCAATTATCTTATATTTTTATGAACCTTAACTATACGCAAGATGATATTGTTACTTTCATACATGAAATGGGTCATAGCATTCATAACGAACTCATCAAACCATTAGATTTACGACAATATATAGAAATTCCCGCTGAAACAGCTGAACTAGCTAGTATGACAATGGAATTATTCTCAATTGATTACTGGGATACTTTCTATACAAACAAAACAGATTTAAAACAAGCGAAAATCAACTTCTTTAAAGATGTTATTTCATATTTACCTGTTATGCTTATCGTAGATCAATTTCAACACTGGCTTTATGAAAATCCGAATCATACTTCTGGAGAAAGAAATGAAAAATACTTACAACTTCAAAAAATTTATCAGTCTAGCGTCATACATATTGATGGTTACGAAAACTGGATAGCAACGAGTTGGTTACCTGTACTCCATATTTTTGAAGTGCCATTTTATTATATTGAATATGCTATCGCCCAGCTTGGTGCACTGCAAATGTATAAACAATATAAAGAAAATCCGAACCAAGCTCTAGTAAATTATAAAAAATCTCTATCGCTAGGAAGCTCAAAATCCATAAAAGAAGTATATGAGACAGCTGGCATTCGTTTTGATTTTTCAGGTGAAACAATTAAAGAACTAATGGCATTTGTAGAAAAAGAATTGCAATTACTTGAACAAATATAAAAAAAAGCTGTACCTATATTTTAGGTGCAGCTTTTTTCTTTATTTTATTAATCAATTCTATGTACTGAAAATCTCCATATCCGATTGTTGGAAAAAGATGGAATAAATTTGTTAATAATTTTTGCGTTGATAAATTTTTATTTTCGGAAATGAATTTTATTACATCATTATCTTCTTTTAACATTTCTAAATATAAGTTTACAGCCTGATACATTACTGGAAGTAACTCTGCAGATTGTTTCCTATGATTCACTAACACTTCTGTAAATACAGAGTGATAGTTTCCTAACTTAATTTCAATTTGATTGACTTTGAATTCATCCTCTTTGAAGCTATTTAAAACCACTCTTCCCTCATATCCTGACTGTTCAAGGTATGAAAGTATTGTAAATAGGTTCATTTGACAAAACATATCTTCACCAAACCATAAGACAATACATTCATATTTGTTCTTAAAAAGATTATTTAATGGATCTATAACTTTTTTTATATAATCCTCAACTGAACTATTATGCCCCGTTGCTCTTGTTTTAATAAATTCTTCATCAAAAACTTGTGTAGTAACGAGATTTACACACATCGCTTCGTTAAATGGTGCATAATCAGACTCACCCATTAGCTTTTCATTTTTAAACTCTTCATACATCATTTGACCGTTTAATATGTGAAGTACATCTTTATCAAACAGCTCACTCTTCGTATTTCGTAACTGCTCAACCTCTACTTTTCTAGAAATATTCATTTTACACTCCCCTTCTATATTGAGTTTAACGAATGATTGAATAGGCATTTTGTTTAGTTGAAATTCTCTTGGATATATTCCAAAAACATTTTTAAAAGCTCTACTCTATCAATTTTAAAGGATTTCAAAAATTAAAACACGAATTTTGTAAGTTAAGAGATTATTAGTTTTCCAATTGAAAATTTATGCTTAGAAAGGAAGTTACAATGAACGAGTTAGAAAAAGAGATACTCCACTTAATAAATGAACAATATCCATTAAATTTTATTAACATTAAATCCATAACGAACGAGATGTATCAATGTCTCGCGGAAGAAGGTACTTACTTCATTAGAATTACAAACTATAAAACGTATAAAGAACAGTTAGAAGAAGTTACATTTACAAATTTTTTATATCAAAATGGCTTAGGTGTTCCTCCCGTAATACCTTCACTAACTGGGAATTCAGTTGAGAAATTAACATTAGACAAGGAGATTTTTGCCGTAGTATATAAAGCTGCTCCTGGCATACATTTACCAAGAAGTGAATGGAATGCTAATGTATTTAAAAAACTTGGTCAACAGATTGGTAAATTGCATCGTATATCTAACAACTTTGAAAATACCGAGCCAGTAAAACATATTAACGATTGGTATGAAAATGAAGAATATAATTTTCTTAAGTATATTCCTAAAGAAGAGACTATTATTAGAGAAATTGCATCTGATGTTTTATCTTCCATAAAAAAACTACCAAAAACAGCTACGAATTACGGTCTGATCCATGGAGATTTATGGCTAGAAAACATTTTAATTGATAATGATTCAAACTTAACAATGATTGATTTTCAAGACTGTGAAAAACATTTTTACATATTCGATTTAGCAGTTCCAATCTATAGCGCGATAGAATACTCATTTGCCGGCAATGGAAATATTGTGGACTATGAGAATTTAATTACAAAAGCAATATTTGATGGGTATCAAGAAGAAAATGAATTACCTAAAGAAATAATAGACAAGCTTCCATTGTTCATAAAATTAAAGGAGATATTTGAATATAGTTTAATGCATATGTATTGGAATAAAGAAGAATTAACTGAGGAACAAGTACGGATAATGAATCTTTATAGAATGAAACTTGAAAATAAACATTCCTTAATCAATATGTAAAGCAGATGTTGTTTAACTACATTATGACTATCGTTAAACAACATCGTATATTAGTCTACTAAGTGGTATCGTTTAATTACACATATTCACAAAAAACTTACCACTTTCTATCCTAAATAGAAAGTGGTAAGTTTAATTGTTTAGGAATATCGGAATGAAACTCTGGTGTATGCAAGACAGTAAATGAATATCCCTGTTGAATAAACGATACTTCATTACGCTTATATTCAAACGGAGCACTATTTTTCTTAAAATTATTTTGGATTCGTTGTAAAAATGCTTCATCTGGTGTTCCGAAAGAAACGTGTATTTTCGGTGGTAAAGCTTTCATCGCAATTGGAATCCAAGGTCGCTGCCACCAAGTCGCAACGATGTATGCAGTGCCACCTATAACAAAGTTGAAAATGTCCCCATCTTCCATCGTTTTCATATCTAGATTTGATTTCAACCATTCCGTAAATATAGGTACACTTTTAACGGGAAGACCGATTTCCCTTACGTATAAAATATTTAACGGTGAATGCGGTACTAATACATCTTCTTTAACATAGTTATGTGCGATAATTTCGAGAAGATTTCCATCACCGTCTTTAAAGTATAAATTGAATAGGCCGTTCTCCTCACCAATTGTATTTCCATCTTTCCACTTCACAATGAGTAGTCCAGATCCTTCAAGCCATCTTGCTGTTTCATGAAATTTTGAGTATGGAATCTCAAATGCGAAATGCGCAGGTGCAATTGGTTCATATGCTTCCTGAAAACTAATTGTTGTGTATGGTGTTACTTCAAATTGAATAAATAATGCTGTTTCTTTTTTTATGGAAAAAGATAAAATATCCTTATAAACTTGTTTTACCCCTTCTATTGAAACCGTTTGTAGTTTTATATCTGAAATATGTGTAATCATTTTACATCCCCCCTATTTCAAACTATCTATTCGTATTGTATTACACTTCAAAATAGATAAAATCAAACAGAAGGATGGGATTTTCATATAGAAACTACCACTTTAGTATGAATATGTTAGCTCCAATTACTTTTTATTTCTGCTATAACAACTTCTGGTTTATCCCAGTGTAACAAGTGTGTAGTATTAGGAATTATTTTTACTATACTGTCTGTTTTCTCTTTAAAAATATTTACTGTTTTATCTCGATAATCCGTCCAAATTTGTAGAACTGTAGCTCGAAGTAAAACAATATTCCACGGTTCTCTTGACCACGAGCCTCTACACCCTCATCGTCAAGGGACTTTCGCGGCATAAATGCATAAGACTTAGTGATTCCCCCAAATAGAAACTACTTTTAGTAGTTTCGAGATCGTAACTGCTGATAGCAGGAAAAATCATTTATGATTGATATAGCTTTGTACGTTGTTTTACTTGATTAAAATAAAATCCTACAAGTTGAAGGCAATCTCCTCTTTTTTCTTAAATTCTGGAAGCCACTCTCCATGTGCCTCTATTAAATCATCACAAAGGGAAACAATATCATCCAATGACAATTCTGCGGCCGTGTGAGGATCTAGCATCGCCGCCTGGTAAATATATTCTCGATTACATGTAATGGCAGCTTCAATGGTTAGCAGCTGCGTATTAATATTAGTACGGTTTAATGCAGCAAGCTGCTCTGGGAGATCTCCAACATACGTTGGAGTTATGCCACTTCGATCCGCTATACACGTAACTTCCACACAGGCTTTTTCAGGTAAGTTGCTAATCAATCTTCCGGTATTTAGTATATTTCCATTAAATTTAAATGGGATATTCGTTTCAATGGCTTCAATGATACCTGAACCATATTCTTTTGAGCGTACATGGTCTAATGCCTTATTATTGACTAATTCCTCCCGCATGGTTTCCCACCTCTTGATTTGCTGTTCACAGCGGCGCGGATATTCATCAAGGGGAATATTGTATTTTTCGATTAACTCCGGATATCTAGATTTGATAAAGTACGGATGATACTCGGCGTTATGCTCAGATGATTCGGTCACATAATATCCAAACTTATCCATCAATTCAAATCTCACCATGTCATGATGTTTTGTTTTTTGCTTTTCTCTTGCCCTTCTTTTAATTTCTGGATAGAGATTCTCACCATTTCTTGTTACTTCCAATAGCCATGCCATATGGTTAATTCCTGCAATCTTTTCTTGAACACCTTCAGAATTCATGCCCAATGATTTGAATAGTTCGCTTGTACAACTTTGAACGCTGTGACATAGGCCCACTGTTTTAATTGCTGTAAAACGATTCATCACGCCTGTTAATACCGCCATAGGATTGGTGTAATTTAGAAAGAGGGCATTAGGACAAACCTCTTCCATGTCTTTTGCAAAATCTAGCAGCACAGGAATGGTTCGGAGATTACGAAAGATACCGCCTATCCCTACCGTGTCAGCAATCGTCTGCTGTAAACCATATTTCTTAGGAATTTCAAAATCAATCACTGTACTTGGCTTATAACCACCCACTTGAATAGCATTAATGACGTATTTTGCGTCCTTAAGCGCTTCCTTTCGATCTAAATAGGCTTTAATTTGAATATTTTTATTCAAGTTTTCTTTCAAGTTGGTCAACATATTCTCGGAATCTTTTAACCTTTGCACATCAATGTCATATAGTGCGAATTCAAATCCCTCTAACGCTGGAACAAGCATACAATCACCAAGAATATTTTTCGCAAATACCGTGCTACCCGCACCTATAAATGTAATTTTCGACATTTTTATCCTCCTTATGAACCATTTTAATTTATTATTTATCGCAACTAGGAACGACTTTTTAGAATAAAAATCCGTGAAAAAAATCGTCTCATTGCAGTGTTCCTAAAAACAGTTTGTTCTAGTTGAATACCAGCATTCATTAATGTGAAGCCATAATCCGATTTAGGACTTTCTAAAAATTAGAACTCCAGATTTCTCTGTCTCCATCTTATGTAACCCTTTGGATAGATCGGTTTTATGTTTTCGGATTAATTTTCCAGTACAGCTGTATGTCTCAATTGTTATATTGACAAGATCTTTTTCTAAATCTAGGATGAACTCCTCGTTTAAAGTGCCATTTACAATAATAAATTCCTCGGGAATATTGGTACCAGTCTTAATACAAACATCTGCGTAAATGGCGATTAGTTTGGTTGAGTCATTCACAGTTTCTACTATCGGGTAAAGTAATTCTGGTGCAGTAGGCTTTAAATCACCATTCAATAATACGTCTTGGTATTTTTTCGAAAACCCTAGCCAAAACTTTGCCATTTCAAAATGATCTTTATTTAATCTTTCAAAACGCATGGAAAATTGCGGTACACCAAAAATAACATTGATTAATTGCAGTGCCGCATTTTCAGTCGTATCTTCTGGACTCCACATAATCATATCGGAATGAACAGCAGTGTCTCCTGATAGCAAGCGTAGATCCATAATACCAACACGGTTTGTAATTGCATCATTCGGGCAATCTCCTACCCTGAAAATATTTCCATATTTCCTCATATAAGGTCCGATATATCTTTGTCTGAATTCAACCATAATGGATGGCTTAATTAATTTTAAACTTTCCATAATATCAGTAAATAGACAATCCACCGCTTCCTGTACGGATTCATAATCCCGTTCTGGATCAAATTGAATTGCTTGTCCCTTCGCTCGATTTAAATCAAATAAATCAATAAAATCAAATTTAAATCCGTCTAGATCCCACTCTTTCAGAGCTTTTTCGTAAGTAGATATCAAATATTCTCTGACTTCTGGGTAACGTGGATCCAAAACTCCTGCCTGGAGATTATCACTGAAATATAAAATTTTACTTCGGAATCGCTCCCATGTCTTTGAATAGATTCCTACAAATGGTACACTATACCACAATAAATATTTCATCCCCAAATCATGTACTCTCTCAACATGTTCCCTCATGCCCACGATTCTTTTAGGAGACACTTCCCAATCTCCACAATAAGCATAACCACGATGATCATCTTCTGTCTGCCAGCCATCGTCAACGATAACAGCCCCACAACCTAACTGTTTCGCAATCTCACATTGTTTCTCGATTTCATCATCAGATATGTCCTGATGGAAGCTATACCATGTCGAATACATAGGAAGCTTCGCAGTTTCAGGAACAAAGGATGGCCCATATCCATCCATTTCCTCATACCACACGGAAATATCTTGGATTGCTTGATAATAAGGAATATCCCTCATATCGACTCGAATCACTCCATCATAGGATGATTGAACTTTGGATGGCTCTGTAAATAATGTGATTTGTGCTTTCATCGTTCCAGTTTCTTCGTGGACGCCCAAATTAAAATTAACAGTATCCATCGCATTGGAATATGCTACAGCAAGCCTGTTTTGTCCTTCTTGATTATAGAAACAGCCAACCGGGGCTAATACTGTTGCTTTAGAAGAAAAACCTCCATCCCAATCCACACCGAAACTTTTACTACGGGAGGATCCTGGATGCCAATATGATTGAATATCAACAATTGGGTGATGCCAAACTAAATTAACTTTTGGGAATTGAATGGGTTGTTCTGACCCTATATGGATATGAACAAATAAAACTCCATTTTCTTCTCTTTGGTCAATTTTGACTTTGACACTATCTTCATGAACGGCCTCAATGTTTACCTTTTGTGTGATCATAGCCTCTCCTCCTCTTTTTATTTTTTAGAATATTGAATTATAGAGCTACACCTTTTAAGCGAGCAAAAATATTTTTTGTAAACAATACGATGACTAGTGCAATACCACTACCACCAAACATGAAAAATAGACCTGGATATATTAAAAAAAGAAGTGACATCAAAATGAGAGTGATGATGATCAAGATCGTTTTTATCGGATTTGCTATGCCTATAAATGTGGCATATTTAAAATAATGAAATGTTTTTACTTCAAAATGATTAAATGTCTGAATAATATAGAGTAAATTCACTACATAAAATAAAAGCATTGACAAAATCATTAGGGAAAGAACCCTACTTACCAAGGTGTCATACATTTGAAAAAAATAAAGATCCGTCATAAGTATCGAGCCTATTAAAACGATGAAAAACCCCATTTTGTTCGATTTTTTAAAATTAGATTGATAGGAATTCCAAAAAGTTGCTACCATTTTTGTATCCTTTTTGTTAATCAAATCCATTATTAATTGGAACATAGCAACAGTCGATGGGAATAATCCAAACACTCCAAAACCAATCAATGTAAATCCAATCCACAATAAATTAAGGAATAACAATTTCATGACCCATTCTAATAAATGATAAATCCTTGCGATCACGGCCCACTTCCTCCTTTCTGTCTTCCTTGATCAGGTAGGAAATAAACATTATTTGATACCTGTATTTTGAACACCATCCAGGATAAAGCGCTGTGCTACAAAAAATACTATAATGGGAGGAATACAAATTAATAGAGTCGAAGCCATGATAGAAGTCATATCAACTCCAAACATCCCTTTGAATTGCATGAGTCCCAACGTTAAAGTGTATTTACTTTGATCGTTCAGAAAAATTAATGGTCCTAAATAATCATTCCATGAGCCTAACATTTGAAACACACCGACAACCACCAATACTGGAGCCATTAACGGAATGAATATCCGATAAAAAATTTGAAAATGGTTCGCCCCGTCTATGAGCGCTGCTTCTTCCATTTCTTTAGGAACTCCTAATAAAAATTGGCGAAGTAAAAAAATGAAATAGGGTGATCCGAAAAAGGTAGGAACAATCAGTGGTTTTAGAGTATTAATCCAGCCCAACTGATTAAATTCCATATATAAGGGAATTGCAGTTACATCCCAGGGAATCATCATTCCTGTTAGTAAAATTAGAAAAAGAACGTCCCTTCCTTTAAAATTGAATCTGGCAAATCCATAAGCTACTAAAGAAGATGATAATAGTTGTCCGATGATTCCTAATCCTGTAACAATCAAAGAATTTTTCAGAAATGTTGTAAAAGGTAAAACTGTCCAGGCTGTATAAAAATTACTAAATTCAAACTGAGACGGAATTAGTTTCGGAGGAAATACAAATGTCTCAGCAGGGGTTTTTACAGCTGTAATGAACATCCAAAGAAATGGTGCGATAAAAAATAAACAAAAAATAATCAGTATTGTATGTACAATGACCTTCGTTGTTATACTTCTCATAATCATCATATTCCTCCTTTCCTATTTTTGTTTCTTTTTCATTTCATTTTCATAGTAAACCCAAGTATTAGATGTTTTGAAAACCAGTAATGTCAGAGCCAAAATAATTAAGAACATAAACCAAGCATTTGCGGATGCATAACCCATTTTAAAATACTTGAAAGCATTTTCATAAACATACATCGCATAGAAATACGTCTTTCTTAAAGGTCCTCCACCTGTTAGAACAAGCGCGAGTGTTAACTGTTGAAATGCTGAAATGATAGCAGTAATGACATTAAACAGAATGGTCGGACTCAGCATCGGAAGTGTTATTTTACTGAACTTGTGCCATTTACTTGCACCATCTATATCTGCAGCTTCATATAGGTCTTTCGGTATATTTTTTAAACCGGCTAAGAATATCAGCATCATAGTCCCTTGCCCCCAAATACCTGCAAACACGATTGCAAAAAGTGACCAGGTTGGATCATTTAGCCAGTTTGGTCCATTAATGCCTATTAATGATAGTAGATAGTTTAGTAAACCGTATTCTCCGTCGTACATCCATGACCAAATCATTGAAAGGGCTACTCCCGAAACAACCGTAGGAAGATAGAATATCGTTCTATAGCCTGAAAGCCATTTTACTTTTTGATTTAATAATATAGCTAGCAAGAGAGCAATACCGATGTTTAACGGTACTAAAATAGCAGCAAACTTAAAGGTAACTCCTAAAGATTGCCAAAACACTGGGTCATTTGTAAACATATCAACATAATTTTTGAAACCAATAAACGTTGGGGTTCCAACAGTAGGCCAATCAAAAAAGCTTATGATAAGAGAAAAAATCAAGGGTCCGAACGTAAAACAGATGAAACCAATGATCCAAGGAGAAATGAATAGATAGGGAGTAAGGTCTCCCCATCTAATCTTTGATAGAATGGATATGGGTCGTTCGGGAACCGTTTGAGTTATTTTATTTTCAGTTTTTATAATCATGAAATGATCCCCTTCTTTCTCTTAAACTATTTTTTCAATGCAGGCTCTGTCAATTTAACCGCTTCATTCAAGGCTTTATCTGCTGAATTTTGCCCTAATAATACACTGCTAATTGCATAATCTAGTTTTTTGTCAACTTCTGTCCATTTGTTTGTAAGTAAAAATCCTGGAGTATCTGATGATCTTTCAAGCATAGTATAGAATGTACTTAATAACTGATCATTTTTATGACTTTGTTCGGAAACCACACTCTTAAGTACTGGCATATCAGTCTTTCTCATTTCTGCTGCTTCTGCTGATACAAAGTATTTGATAAATTTCCAAGCTAGGTCTTTTTCTTTAGAGTCTTTGGCCATTGCAATTCCTGCAGAATGGATAACACCCTTTGAAGGTTGTCCATGAAAGGATGGAATTTCTGCAGTTCCAAAATCCATGCCAGCCTTTTTAAAATCTTCTAAAGGCCAAATGCCGTTCTCGATCATAGCGATTTTCCCTGATTTGAAACTTTCAGTGACTTTATCAGACACAATAGCACTATTTTCATCAATCATATGTTGAAAGCCATTAAGGATTTCTTTTGTTTTTGAACTATTCATATATCCATCTACCTTTTTGCCATCAGGACTAATGAAACTACTCCCATTACTCCATACATATTCTTGGAATGCATATGAATTTTTTTTGGAAGAGAGAACAAACCCATATTGTTTCTTTTCAGGATTGGATAACTTTTTCGCTGCATCACTGAACTGCTCCCAAGTCCAACCAGAAGTCGGAAGAGGTACCCCTGCTTCTTGGAAAAGTTTTTTATTGTAGTAAATGACGCGAGTGGTAAAACCAACTGGAAATCCATAGGTAGTATTTTTAAATTTGTGATAGTTTACAATATTCGTATAAAAATCATCAAAAGTAGTTTTAAAACTACTGTCTTTATTTACGTAGTCATCAAGTGGTTCCAGAGATTTATAGTAATCTGGATAATTCCACATATACATGACATCAGGGGGATTTTTTGCTCCGAAAGAAGCAGCCAGCTTATCCTCAAACCCGTCAGCATATGCTTCAACTTGCACTTTCACTCCTGGATTCGCCTTTTCAAACTTTTTCGCAATATCTTGTTGGTATTTGAGACTCTCTCCAGTATCCCATGTAGCAAAGCGTAATACTTTCTCCCCATTTTTACCTTGACTAGAAGATTTCTCACTGTTCCCGCAAGCAGAAAGCAGCATTGCAAAAGAAATAGCTAAAATTAATAATAACGATATTCTTTTTTTCAACATAAATCCCCCTATCATTTTTTGAAGATCAATTTTGTCTTTTGTAAAACAATCTTTAGACCTAACTTTAAGAATACGCTTTCATTCCTTCTTAAAAATTTTTTAAATCCCCTCACCTCCACAACTTTTTCTAACAATCAAACTAGTCGGAACCACCACTTTTAATGGCAATGTTCTCCCATCAATGCGTTCAACTAGAAGATTTACTGCTACTTTCCCCATCTCCTCGGTATGAACTTTTACAGTGGATAATGGAGGAGTAACAAATTCGCATAATTCAATCCCATCAAATCCAAAGATTGCGATATCATCAGGAACTTTTAATCCTGAATCCGTTAAAGCTTTCAAAGCACCAATGGCCATAGGGTCACTTCCAATGAAAAAGGCGGTAGGGAGATTCCCTGAATGGATCGCTTCCTCCATTAGCGTTAAGCCATCTTTTGTTGTCCATTTTCCAATATAAGTATATTTTGGGTTATATAATCCCTGTTCCGTTAGCATTTTTTCATATGTTCTTTTTCGTACATCATGAATCTCTAATTTTCCAGATAATCCACCAATGGTATATGATTGACCACCAATATAGCCTATTTTTTTGTGTCCTAAATCCAATAAGTATTGAATAACCTTTTCAGTAGCTTTTTCAGAATCTATCACCACTGAATCATATAGTTGTTCGTCAGGAGATACATCGACAAACACTAAATGTTGTACTTGCTTTACTTGATTTTCCACTTCTTCTTGACCTATGACTCCTACTACTATTAATCCATCCAATCCTTCTAGATCCTTTTTATTGAAAGGAGGTCTCAACACTTTCGATAGTTCAATTCCCAATTCAATCATCCTCTTTTCAATTCCATTACGAATGGCCAAAAAATATGGATCATCAAATTCCGATTCTTGAGAAAGATACATCAAAAGCCCAATTTTTCCGTACTGCTTAGGATTGGTAATTTTTTTTTCTATATTTCGTTGCTTTTTAGGTATGTAATCTAACTCTTCTGCAGCCTGAAGGATTTTTTTCCGAGTCTCTTCTGTAACGGATAAAGTTTGATCCTCATTTAACACTCTTGATACAGTCGTTTTTGATATCTGTGCCTTTTTGGCAATTTCATTTAATGTTACCAATATGATTACCTCTTTTTCTATTTTTAGTAAATAAAAGTAATAATTTAGTGAATTTTCACTTAAATATAATATATCAGAGGTGAAAAGTGAGCGCAATATTAATTTTCATAATTTTCAATTTAATTTTTCCGCCACTATTCACCCATATTGAGATTCAAGGATCCGAAGATTTTAATGACTATTAACATTCACTCATTTTTATTACGATATAAAGGGCGAAAAAGTCCAGTGAATAAATCAATTAATTCAGTAAACTAAAATAAAAATTTACTGAAGAAACATTCAGCCTCTTCAACTGTAATTGCATTAACCTCATTGCTATTCGGGTAGCGAGTGCCATCAAAGGAGTTAATAAAAATAATGAGTTTTACTGCCCACAAATAGCTGGATAAATAGTTTAATGAATATATCACAGTACTCACAAACTGTTTTTCTCCTTTATCGTTATTTTTATACTGTAATAATTGTATAACATATCAAGCATTGAACCATTTTATTTTCCAATCTTTTAACTCTTTGTCTTAGTATAAAATAACATGTGTAGGAAATAAAAATATTTAAAGGTCCAATTTCTTAATTTTCACATTAAGAAATTGGACCCTCTTTCATTACTTTGGAATATTCATAACACGTTATTACATTTATTATTAAGAATATACGCTTTATATTAACTGCTTCAGTTGAGCTAGTCTTTTTAATAACACATAAACTAGTTAAATTTTACTTATTAAGCTCCAAACATTCATAAACCGCCATCATATCTCGTTTATCCAATTCACGAATACGATTAAAAATAGGTATATCCTCAACAGCTTCCGTTCGTAAGCTTTCATCCACAACATCACTAACTTTTCCAATTAACCATGTTTGCACATCTATGCCCTCAACAATTTCTTTAAGCCCTTCATCATTGATACCAGTTGCATTACAAGTTACACATGGAATTGTTAATTTAAACACGCCGTCATGTATATTATCTTCTGTTATAACTTTCTTTCCTTTACAGAATGGGCATGGGTTGCTTTTTTTAATTTTATTAATTTGCGTAACTAATTTTTTGTAACCAAATGCTTCATACACATATGTTAGTTTTTTATATTTACCATTTGTGAAGTACTTATCTATAATGTTTTCTCTTGTTTCATAAACATTAGGGAAATCACAAACAGTTATTTGATTATTAACACTGATGGATTCTATATTTCCTTTTATTTCATCCCAAAATGGTAAAGCATTTTGTAACACCATTTCATAGTTTGAAAAGCTTGCCTGCTCTAATTCAACCATTTTTAGTGCAGCTTGTAGTTTTCTTAGCAATAAAGAAACATCTTCTGTCAATCTCATATCGCCACCAACAATAGATTTTAATTTATGAAGTACAGGTAAATCACCGACTATTTTCAACACTTCATCAACTGTTTGATTGATAATTTCACGAATATCGAAGTTATCAAATTTAAGCGGTTTATGATGATTTAAAACTGTCCCCTCACAAATTGGACATACAATCATTTCTTTAGATTCTTTAATTTCTTCTTTAATGGCTGCTTTTGAAATAACGATATATCCGCCAATGATCGTATTAAATCCTACCCATGTTCTACGTGTCTTTCCTTTTTTATCATAAAATGATTTTTCAAAATATCCGTACCAAAATGTATGTTTTTCTTCTTCTGACATATCATTATAGCTCTTTGATAAATCGTGACCAAGTTCATTTTTAATTTCTTCAAATAGAAATTCTATTTTTTCATATTGATAAAATTTTAATACTTTCATGATTTCCGGATCGAATAGACCATCCCAAAATGGAACGTTTTTATTTTGAATTGTAATATCTTTATCGAAAACTTCAATTTGAAGGCGACCAGAGCAAGATGGACAATGATTGTCCTGCGAATAAAAATCAAAACTTCTCGTATCTTTATTAGTCGGATGAGCAGCTACAATATGATTAATTAGTCCACCGATCTCATATAAGAAACTATATTGACTATATAAATGTCTTTCAAGATTAATCGCAACAACCGGTGCAATTGTATCCGATTCATATTCACCATAAATTAAACGGGCCATTGATGATAAACTTTTTAAAATACCACCCTTATAAATATTTTCGGCATTTTTAAAATAGTTAATATGATTTTCTTTTAAATAATGAACGCCTTCTTTATGCTTAAGTGTCGAAGGAATATGTATTTGCTCAGCATTATTCACACTGCTTTTTTGACGACAATAATTCTCATGACTGACAACATCCAGATGCTCTACAGATTCATTCTGCCTTTTCCCGAAATCAACAATATAATCAGAGCTTTCTAACATGTAACTATTATGCTCAATCATAATAATAGAAACTGATTCATCTTGCAAAATCCCTCTAATACTATCTATAAATTGATTTAAAATATTTTGTGATAAACCTTTTGAAGGCTCATCAAAAATAAATAATGTATGTGGATTTCTTGTTTTTGCAAATAACTCAGAAACTAAATGAACACATTGAAACTCCCCTGTTGATAATGTTTGTGTTTTTCGTTCTAATGTTAAATAGCCAAGTCCTAATTTGATTAATAGGCTTAAACGTTTATACGCAATATCTTCACTTGGAATCTCATCAATAATATCCTCAATCGAGCGCTCAAAAATATCATCGATTTCTTCACTATATTTTGTCAGTTTCTTTTTAATATCAAGGAAAGTTGCAACGGTTGATCGACTTGTAATTGATTGGTTTCGATCCTGTCCTACCATAACTAGTTTATCTTTTTGATATCGTTTTAAGAAATCTGTAGCTATACATTCATTGACAAGTGTAGATTTCCCACATCCAGATTCTCCTGTAACAGTTACAAGCCTATTTTTAGGAATCTGAAACTCTGCTATTTGGATATTACGGCAATATAAATCATGGAATGTATAATAGTCTGTTGGTACTTCTTTGTTTCGATCCCAAATTATTGGTTTTGGTCTTGGTGATTCTTTTACGATTTTCCCACCATATTTTCCGCTACCAGGGCCGAAGAACAATTGCTCATCAGTTGTATCTAGTACTGTATCTGAATGATCAATAAGCCAAATTTGATTTTTACACCCTAATTGTTTAATCTCTTCTAATATTTGTAATAATGTTTCATGATCAAGTCCAACTGAAATCTCATCAATAATAATCACAGCATTTTCACTTACTGCCATGAATTCAGCCAAGTATAGCCTTGTTAACTCTCCACCTGACAACGTACCCATAATTCGATTTAATGTTAAATAACCAATGTTCATATTAATAATATTTTGCAAAATATGTTGTTTTGCTTCACTAATATTTAATTCTTTTGCTAATGAAAGAATAGATTCAATACTTAAATCATTAATATCTGAAATGGTATGTGGTTTAGCGAACAAGTCAATTACATGTTGTTCAATTTCGTCACTATAACGTTTTCCCTTACATTTTTTACACTCAATATTTTTAGTAGTACCACGGCCTTTGCAGCCAGCACACCAGCCTAACTGATTATTAAACGAAAATACCTCAGGAGAAAGGTTGAATTCTTCAGCAAGTTTTTCACGAACCTCTGTAAAAACACCAGTATGAGTACCAATTGTTGAACGCGGATTAGATGAAATCGATGATTTTCCTAGAAAAAGTACTAAAGGCATTTCTTCCATCTTAATAGCACTAAAATTCGTTTCCATAATGTTAGGAAATAAATATTGATATTCAGCCTTTGGTAATAAAGAAACTAATCGTTTTTTTGATTCTTCGCCAATCGTTTGGCAAAGTGTAGTTTTACCAGATCCAGACAAACCAGCAATTCCAAACGATTTATTTGCCAATATTTCTGCATCCAATTTATTAATATTATTCGCAATTAATTGATTTACTTTCATATTAACCTCTATTCTTATAGTTGTTAAAAAACGTTTTTATAAGATAATAATTACATAATAAATATAGATTATATAACATCTATCCATTCAATTCATCGGTCTTAACCTTATATTTATCAAACCAATATTTCCATTCATCTTTTGAAAACTCTTTTTCTTCTCCTTGTAAAACAGAAGAAAAAAGATCTAGACAAATATGCCAACCGGCTATATCTTTCGGTGTATGATCTGTTAATTCATGAATGAATTCTTTAAGTATTAATATGGATCCATTTTTCTCTTTATGTATTTCAAATCGAACACGATCTTTATCCCACGTGAATTCTAATGTTGAATTTATTTTACAATCTAAAATATCAATATTTAAAAACGAACCATCCATCATGTCGAATTTAATAATTCCACCTGTTTTAAGATTTTCTATTTGCAAGTTAGACATCCACTTTTTCAATTTATTATTATCTGTTAACACAGACCATACTTCTTCTATCGAATATGGAAAATGCCGCTCAAATTGTACTACGTATTCATTATTTTGTTTATCTATTATAGCAATCATTATTCATACGCCTCCTTCTGCTTCCAACAGAATATATGTTCTCTTTTATTATTTTACTTGATTTTGCTAAAAAAATAAATCTCAATCAACATACTTTTTACGATATTTTAACAATAAAGGGCTTTGTTATTATTTAACCATTTACTATAATCATCCCATACAGGTTGTTCTTTGAAAACTGAAGATATGAGGTTGGTACGAGAAAAAATTCGTACCGTAAAATCTTCAATCACTCGCCATCATACCAAAAGAGCGAAAACCAAGCCATGACGTTGGTATGGATAAAACAATCATAATCACTAAAATGCGGTGGGTTCTTGCGAAGGACAAAAAGAAAATGGTGCTTTTTTATGTGTATACACCAACGGGTCATTATTGACTAATTATCTCCTCCTTATTTTCATGACAAAAAGAAAAAGCAGAAAGAATACTCCCTTCTGCTTTTATAATAGATGGTACATTTCATATTGTGCTAAAGCGTTCTTTTCAAATCCACATTTCTTCAAATACCCCTGAAGTAACCCATTATTAGGAAGCCCAATTGATAAACTTGATAACTTTAATTCTTCACTTGCTACTTGTAATAATCGCGTCGCAATACCAATATTTCTATAGTCCTTATCTACGAATATATAGCTAATTTTCCCATGTTCATTTACACATAACGAGCCTTTTAATTCATTATCAACATATGCACCATAAAATGTATTATTTGTTTTTTCAATATAATCAATATCATTTTGCCAATTTATATGAAAGTTCAACCATTCTTGAATTCCAACTTTAAATGTTGGAAATTCTAATCTTTTTACTTCAATATTTTCATTATCTTTATTTGTTAGTTTAGTTACATCATTTAAATTATAATAAGAAAGATCATACACTTTTTCATAACCTAGTGTATTATAAAATTTAATCGCCCGATTATTACCTACAATGACCTCAAGAAAAAGTTGTTTGCATCCATTTTGAATCGCCTCTTCTTTATGCAGTTCAAATAAATGCTGACTTACACCAATCCCTCGATACTCTGGCTGAACAGCTAGTGTTCCGCAACGCATCGTTTTTATCGTTTCATAAACCTTTATTCCACCAAGTATCACACCAACAGATTTGTCACCGTCTAAAGCAAGAAAAGAGTTTTCTAGCGAGTTACCTTCTGGCCCCAAAAATCTTTTAATAAAATCTTCTTTTGAAACATCCATTTTAATGATGTAATCTGAAAATCCATCTTTAAAAGCTTCATATACTAAATCTATACTTACTTCACTACATCTTTTGTATTGAATCATATAAGGATAATCCTCCGCTTTGGCTTGTTATATACTACATTCGAACACATGAAATGAATTCCCTTCACCATATCCATCCTTTATTTCATGAATAACAACTTGATTAAATCCATTTGCAATAAGTATATTTTCAAATTCTTTTAAATCATATAGTCTTATAGGAAAATCCATAATCTCAGTTTGTACTATTTTTTCATCATGAATAATTTCATACTTTAGTTTAATATTCAAAAGCTTTTGCACATCATCATATGATACTTTTCTATATTCAACAATCAATTCATTGTTAATTTCTTTTCTATTTGTTTCAATCCAGTCGAGAATCTCTTCCACTTCATTCCCTCCTAATACAACGGTAAGAAGGAATTTTCCATTTTCATTTAAGTTATTTTTCATATTTTGGAGACTAATATCTACTAAATTATCAGGTAAAAGTGAAAATGATCCAATTGGTATCATAATAAGATCATATTTTTTATTACCATGAAATTTTTCAATTCTTTCTTGAGATACAACGGGTTTCAAATTGAGTTGTTCTGCTTTCTCTTTACACATTTTAAGCATTTCTACTGACAGGTCGAACCCTTCTATATCAATACCATTTTGCATGAACGGAATTAACATTCTGCCATTCCCACACATCGGTTCTAACACTTTCATATTTTTATCTTTTGCAAAAGAAAGATAAAAATCCAATTCTTTTCCGGCCGCCATTGATTTATCACTTTCATATATCTTTGTACAAAGTTCTCCATAATACGTATGCAATTGTAATTCACCTCTTAATTTGAAATGTATAGGATATTTCCTCTCTTGTTATCTATTGTTAACTACAGTAATCTCATAAACACGTAAAAAAGCAATTAAATGTTCACACGCTCTTTCACATGCTAACATTTTAAAGATTTTTTGTTCTTCTTTCGTTTTATCATTCGCTTGATCTGAAGTAGCTTTTAAACATAAAAAAGGTTTTTTATTTACATGACAAACATAAGCGAACGCTGCCACTTCTTGATCAACAGCCAATGCTCCGTATACAGTATGCAGTAAATATCTCATTTCCGAACTACGAATACGCTGATCTCCAGATAAGAACGTACCGAAATGAACAGGATCATAAGAACGTATTTTTTTTATTCTTCTTACAAGTGATTTTGTTGTTTCAATAGGTGTCGTTCTACCATCATATAAATTAAAAACGTCTTCACCTGAACCAGCAGCCGTAACATCGTGCTGTATTGCATTGAGTGCCACTACAATATGACCATTTTTTACCTTGTTTGATAGACTCCCGCAAATCCCCGTCATAAATAATTCATCTGGCTGAAACTCACTTATTAACAATTGTACACAGCTAGCGCAACTTACTTTACCGACACCAGTTACAACTGATATAATTTCCAACTCATTAATAGTGTGAAAATGAAATTCCCAAGCCGCTCTTTTTTCAACCCGTTCACTTGGATAATGTTGATGCAAATACGTAAGTTCTGGTTCCCATGCAGATACAATTGCGATACGTTTCATTACACGTTTCACTTCCCCTATTCTCATTTAAATAAGTCATCTATACTTTCTCGTTCATAATCTGGAATCCACTCTTTATATTTCTCATATAAATTGCGTATTCTTTCTTTATTCTTCGCAATTACTTCACATCCTCTATCATCGTAAATAAACATGATAATATCTTTCGTCGCATTTATGAGAAATACATCAGGATAACAAATTTCTTTCTTGCTCCCAAAACGTGGGTACAACTCTGGAAAATCTTCATGATTAGCAGCTTGAATAAGTGGCTCATGCTTAATATCATCAGCAAGACATTTTAATGAAAATTGATATGTACAAAACAAATCTGATTCCTCATCCTCAAATAAAAATCGTAGCGTTTCTTGTCTTATATGAAACTTCAAAGCACTCTTTTTAATAAATCGATTATATATATTTATTTTCTGCGGATTTTTCATTTTTCCCTTTTTAAATCGATAAACATTTGTCACTAAAAACACTGTATCTTTTTTCGAGAATATATCATGAAATACTTCTTTATTGTACTGATATAACTGATTAAAATAATCCATATTATATTCATCTGTTCCCTCTTTAAATTGACATTTATTTTTCCCAAAATCAAAATGTAGATGATTTTCCCACTGTGAGTATATGTACGGTACTAATGTAACACCTGGAAATGTTTGATTCATATATTCTTTTAATTGCATTTTCATATCATATCCTTTCCACTCTACAATTTTCTTTAATGTATCTTAATAAAAAAGCTTTTATATCCTGTTCTATTTTTCCGAATATGTTTCATTGTATGACACGCTAATCTCCTCCTGATTACTATTATTCAATATAATATGAAATTCAAATAACCCTTCTATTTTAAATTCGTTATGAATGTTTTAATACCTTTTTTATACGTTACATGAAATTTTATATTGAATCATTGCTACAAAGTGCATAAATGTTTGCTATTATAGTAATGTTGATGATTTGTAAGGAAAGGAACTAAGAAAATGAATAAAAATATATTAATTATTGATGATGATAAAGAAATTGTTGAATTACTTGCTGTTTATTTACGAAATGAAGGCTATAACATTTATAAAGCATATGATGGCGATGAAGCCTTGCACATGGTATCTACATATGAAGTGGATCTTATGATTTTGGATATTATGATGCCAAAACGAAACGGTCTAGAAGTTTGCCAAGAAGTTCGTGAAAATAATACTGTACCTATTCTTATGCTTAGTGCCAAAGCTGAAGATATGGATAAAATATTAGGGCTTATGACAGGGGCAGATGATTATATGATTAAACCATTCAATCCACTAGAACTAGTGGCTAGAGTGAAAGCTTTGTTGAGAAGATCCTCTTTCCAAAACACTGCTCCCCAAAAGAAAGAAGATGGTATCATTCGCATTCGAACGGCTGAGATCCATAAGCATAATCATACCGTTAAAGTAAATGGAGAATTTATTAAACTCACCTCAATTGAATTTGATATATTATATTTACTTGCAAGCAATACAGGGAGAGTATTTAGTTCTGAAGAAATATTTGAACGTGTCTGGAAAGAAGATGGTTATGGTTCTAACAAAACTGTAATGGTCCATATTAGCAATTTACGAGATAAACTTGAAACAGTTATGAATGGGGAAAAATTTATTCATACTGTTTGGGGAGTGGGCTATAAAATTGAGAAATGAGGCATTTGATATATTAAAAGATATTCCAAAATGGAAAATTATTTTTTGGCTCTTATTATCTATTATTCTTACTCCAATTACCGAATTAATTATATATCGCCTCATTACGAGTGTAATTGAGAGTTCACTTACTTTAAGCGAACTCGGTAAAGAATTCATTAGAATTTTCGGCTATGAAAAATATAAAGGACTCAAGGAATCTCTCTGGATGATGATTGTATCTTATTTATTTCTATTCTCTATATTCTCATCCTATCTATACATTTTTTATCGTCATGAAAGAAAGCTTTACTATAAAACTTGTATAGAAAAAATGATTGAAGAGATTCGTTATATTGCAAGTGGAAATTTCAATCATAAAGTTTCCATCGCAAATCATAACTATCTAGAAGAGCTAGCAACTGGAGTCAATCAAATTGTAGAACAATTAAAAGTCTCGATTGATGAAGAAAGACAGGCGGAACAAGCAAAAAGTGAGCTGATTACAAATGTATCACATGATTTACGTACTCCCCTTACATCTATAGTTGGATACGTGAATTTAATCCATCATGATAATTATAGAGATGAAGTGGAATTGCGTCATTATATACAAGTCATTTACGGTAAAGTAACACGTCTAAATGCATTAATGAATGACTTGTTTGAATATACACGTGTTCAAAATAAAGAGTTAAGTTTATATTCTGCTCCTATTGATATCGTAGAGCTACTTGGACAATTAACTGTTCAATTCCGCATACAGGTTCAAGAAGCTAATATAGAATGTCGACCTTCTTTCCCATCTCAAAAACTCATGGTATTAGCTGATGGAGACAAATTAGTGCGTGTATTTGAAAATCTTATTATAAACGCTATTGCTTATGGAAACGATGGTGGCTATATTGATCTTACTGTTTATGAGAGCAATAATCTGATTGCAGTTGATATAACAAATTACGGACAACCTATTCCTAGTACAGATTTACCTCATATTTTTGAGCGCTTTTATCGCGTTGAAAAATCGCGTTCAACAAACACTGGTGGATCTGGACTCGGATTAGCAATCGCCAAAAGTATTGTCGAACTGCATAATGGAACAATTGAAGTATATAGTGATGATAACAAAACGACTTTCACAGTAAAACTACTTCCATATAAATGTTAATACAACATAATTTTAGGTTCAATTTCTTATCTTATAAGAAATTGAACCTTTTATTTTCCATCAATAACCAAAATTAAATAATCCTTTATAATTCTTTAGAAATTCTTTACCTTTTCTTTCTTCCTAATTAAGCATTCCTTTTTACAATAATATTATTGATGTCATAGTAGGAGGATCGCTTATGCAATTCTTAAAAAAAATAACAGTTTTATTATTATCTTTTCTCATTACCACACTTATCGTTTTATATTGTTACCTTTTTGTAAATGGTCCAATTGTTCAAGCTAAATCAGCTATATTAATAGATGCTAATTCAGGTAAAGTTATTTATAAAAAAAATGAAGAAACTCCTATACAATCAGCTACTTTGTCTAAATTAATGACAGAGTATATCGTATTGGAACAACTGAATGACGGAAAAATTCAGTTAGATGAATTAGTAAAAATACGTAACGAAGTATTCCAAGTAGAAACAAGCCCTATACAAGTAACATCGAAGGATAAAACGACGGTACGTGATTTACTTCATGCATTGCTTTTAACAGGAAATAATCGTTCTGCGCTCGCACTAGCAGAACACATTGCTGGAAATGAAGATAACTTTACAATGTTAATGAACGAAAAAGCAAAACAACTAAAGTTGACACAACCATCTCCATTTTTAAACTCTACTGGTGTTAATAACGAGAAAAATAAACAACCTAGTGCAACTGCGATAGACACCGCTAAACTAGCAACACAATTAGTAAAAGATTTTCCTGATGTATTGAATATTACGAAACTAACCTCTTATCAATTTACCTTCAAAAATTCCCAAGTTTTCAACACAAATAAAATGATTTATTCCCTTAATGAAAAAATTAAACTTCAAGGGGTCGATGGCTTGCAAACTAGTTTTTCAACGAATGGTAATTATAGTTTTGTCGGTACAGCAAAACTAGGAGATACTAGACTTATTTCAGTAATATTAGAAGCCGATGAAGAAAACAGTGCTTTTATCGAAACAAAAAAGTTGCTACAGTACGGTTTTGATCCTTCCTCGTACTCTACACTCCAAGCTTTTAAAGATGCTCTTACATCTTGGACAATATTGCTGCAATTTAAAAATTTGATCATACAAACAGTTATCATCTTTTTCATCATTACAATCTCAATGTTTTTACATATACGCCAGAAAAAATCCAAGGATTTCAACTAAGAATTCCTCTTATATATAAAAACAGACTTGTTGGTTGAGCAATCGATATTTTTTGTTGAAATGTCAATATACCTTAAAAAGGAGCTCTCCTTATCAAGAGAGCTCCTTTTCTTATTTCTTCTTCTTTTCTGTCGGTTGGCTTTGTTTAGCGAAATTAGATGAATCATCGAAATTCGGTTGTTTTTTACCAGCATTATTACTTCTACCTTTTCCCATATGTAATGCACCTCCTCTACCCCTTACTATTCCCCCCCAAAAAAACCTCTTGCATCCAAGAGAATTTTTTTATTGGGCTCTTATTAATAATGCCCAACCGTGCCCATAGTACTCCCAACACTTCCAGCCCTGCCACACCATATTGGATGCTATTGATCATGAATTAGTTATGTATAATATGTATCACCTCTTATTTTTTATGGCTTTTTACGATTTAGGTCTTGATAACGAAAAGCCAGTATGCCTGAACAATACGAAGGAATTAGAGAAATACTGAATGATTTGAATAAAGTACCTAAACCAATTGTAACTGAAGATATGAAAGAACAACTGCAAATATGGTTTGTGCAATCACTACAAAACAAAGAGGAAATATTGATTTCATACTATCATAACCGGATGGTCCACGACATGTACATAAATGTATTACATATTAAGTTGTTCACATCACTTAAACTATTCTTCTCTTACTTGCCAATTATATTGAAATAAAGTGTACACGCTAATCTCTCCTCTACCCCAATTATCCACTTAACAGCATCTATAATATGATGCTGTTCATCCGTTTGTTAACATAATATAATTATAAAAAACTATTATTTTTTATTGTTCCATTCATATTCTAACATACTCATTTCCCATAAATTCCAATACGTATCTCCTACTTTTTTTGACTCTCTTAATAAACCTTCTTTTACAAATCCTATTTTTTCATAGCATGAAATGGCTGACGTATTAAAATCATAAACACCAAGAGTTACTCTATGTAGTTTCAATTCTTCAAAAGCAATATAGAGTACTGCTTTCATCATTTGTTTTCCTATAGAACGTCCTCTCATTTTCATATCACCAACTAATACTTTTCCAATTCTAGCAGACATATTTCTATTATCTATTTGCCCAAGTGAAATATGACCAATTACTTCTTCAGTCTTTTCATCTATTACTTTGAAAGCGAGTGTATCTGCACTTTCTATATATTTATCTAATTGCTGTTCGTTTAAAGGATGTGTAAATGCATTTCCTGACCATTGTATTAAAAATTCTTCGGAATTAATCCAATTTATTAATTGTTTGAAATCCGTTCGTTTAAGGGGCTCTAGTCTAATCACTCCCATTCTCCTTTCGTACACCATTATTTCTAGACTCAACCTTAATTCTATATAAAGAATATATTCTCCTTTTATACAAAGTTAAAATAAAGCCATTCATACGAATGGCTTTACAAAAAAACAGCATAATTATGCTTTGTTTGCTACGTCAATACCATTTAAATCAAAATCTGTAGTAACGGTTGTAACAGGTGGTATAATCGCTACGATTTTACAAAGAGAAATAATTGCTGCAACTGAACCTGGAATAGCAGCTAATTTAACAACATCACAAGTTACCGAAGAAACAATACCTACATAAGTACGTCCTTCTGTTTGAATTTGCACTGTTCGATTAACTAATTTTTTTAGCTCATCTCTAATACCTTGTACACAAGAGTTGTCACATTTCTCATTCTGTTCTTTTTTGCACTCTTCAAAAGCGTCCCAACAATCATCATGTTTACACGTACATTTTTTTCTACAATTATTAAATCGAGAACCCAAAACCTCACCCCCTAATCCTTTTTACTAGTAAAGTATGTCCACTAGCTTAAAAGTGTACGAGGCAAAAACATAGAAAAGAAAAAACAAACTTTTGTACTAAATCTTTTTATTGGTTTCAAAACACATTCATTACCGTTTCAACCTCTAATTTAAATACTTAAAATATCTGCAATCACAAAATAGTTTTTTCCTTTAATAATTTTAACTCTAGAAAAAATATAAAACTGGCTCCAACAACTAGGTGCCAGTTTGTTCCTTTAAAATTATCATTTAAATCTATATTTTAGTAAGATCTATCAATTTGCTATTTAAATCCATTTCGAATTTTCTTTCTATTGAAATAAACAAAAAATGCTACCTACTAATTGTGATTTTTCCGCATATACCGTTTCAAAAGTTATCACATTTACATTTACTATTATTAATAAGTAGAATAGGAGGTGTAAATAGAATGTCTTGTATTATTACAGGATTAACACAGCCGCTTTGTTTAACACTTGTTTATAATGTTTCATCGGGTATACTAATATCTTCTACTGTTGATTGTGGGGAATGTACTTTAGAAACAGAATTCGATTATACTAGTAAAAATCTAGTTATAAGAGTACCATTTACTGGTGAAGGTACTCTTATATTCAATGACAAATTCCAAGCAAGTTGCGTTACAACGAATTTAACTCAACCTTAATCTAAGTAATTTTTTAGGGGAAAATAGAATTATAACTTCTAATTCCCCTCTCTCCTTCCTAAATTAACAAACAAAACCTACATTTTGTTTCCATTAAAAATTTACAATTCAAATCATGTTGTACATTATTTTTTATTTCTACACTACTATCTAATCTCTTCATCCTTTCCAAAGATCGAATCCGTTACATTTCTTATTAATAGAAAAGGAGGTCGAAATACAATGCCTTGTGTCTTACCAGGATTAACTCAACCAGTTTGTTTAACCATTGTTTATAACATTTTATCTGGCACACTTATATCTTCTTCAGTTAATTGCGGTGAATGCGAACAAGAAATTGGATTTGATTATGTGAGTAAGAATCTAACAATTGTAATGCCATTCACCGTTGAGGGTTCACTTACATTTAATGATAAATTTTTAGCTAGTTGCATTACAACGAACATAACTCAACCTTAATTAAATCTAAAAATTTTTAAGAGAAGTGGAATGCATTTTGTATTTTCTAATTTAATGAATTTCGGTTTGGTATAGCCAAAAACTTTTGATAAACTAGCTATATGAAGTTCTTTGATAACTTGATATAGAACGTTGCAGGAAGAAAATAGCGTGCGAAAACCAAGCCATTCGGTTCCTGCGTAAAATATCAACCGTATAAAGAGAGCATCCAATCGTTGGACATCTAGGGGTGGAACGCCCCGAAGTAACGCTCAGGGAGACGAAAGGTTACATTCGTCGTAGAACTGAGAAGCTCCCACTTCAAGCTTTGCTAAGTGGCGAGTAGTTCACGATATACAAAATACCTATATAATCAGATTTCAGTAAAAAGCATCATAGTTTAACTTCCACCTTCTATTTCTTCACTTCTTTTCATCTTCTGCTTGGCTCTTATATTTTTTTATACAAAAAATGAGCTCTAATTAAATAGAGCTCATACCTAATTTTATAGTTTACTAGACTGTAACCCTTGAATAAATGGAACTACTTCAGGATTTACAAGTGACGATAAATCTCCTAACTCTTTTCCTAAGTAAGCTGCTTTAATGACACGTCGCATTACTTTAGAATTACGTGTTTTTGGTAAATCCTCTACAACGTGAATATCTTTAGGACATAATGCTTTTCCGATATGAGAATTTACTAAACTCATTAATTCTTTCTTTAATTCTGCTGTAAATATTACACCATCTCGTAATACTACAAAACAATGACAAACCTCACCTTTTACATCGTCAGGTACACCAATTGCAGCTGCTTCTATTACATTATTATGTTTCACAAGAATAGATTCATATTCAGCAGGCCCAATACGTTTTCCAGCAATGTTTAACGTATCATCTGAACGCCCCGTAATAATATATTGCTCACCGTCATAAACAACCCAATCACCATGAACCCACTTATTTTCAAAACGTGACCAGTATGTGTTTACATAACGCTCATCGTCTTCCCAGAAACTCTTTGTCATTCCAACCCAAGGTTTCTCTAAACATAGTTCTCCGACTTCATCACGAATTGGTTTACCTTGATCATCAAGTACAACCGCTGCCATTCCTGGTAAGGATGCGTTAAAACTAATTGGTGCAATTGGCTTAATAAGCACATTACCAAAAATCCCTCCAGAAATTTCAGTTCCTCCTGAATAGTTACAGATTGGGACTTTTCCTTTTCCAACCGTTTCAAACAGCCACATCCACGGATCCGGATTCCAAGGTTCTCCTGTTGATGCGAATACTTCTAAACTCTTGAGCGAGTGTTTATTTACATACTCATCACCTTTTGCCATTAACGCACGAATTAATGTTGGTGAAATACCGAGATGTGTGATTTCATATTTATCAACCGTCTCCCATAAGCGGTCTGCTTCTGGGAAGTCTGGCACACCTTCGTACATAACCATCGTTGCTCCATTAATTAAAGAGCCGAATAGTAAAAATGGTCCCATCATCCAGCCCATATCAGTTACCCATAATACACGGTCGCCTTGTTTTATATTCATTCCAAACCCTGCATCAAATGCAGATTTTAAAGGGAAACCAGCATGCGTGTGTACTGTCCCTTTCGGCTTACCAGTCGTTCCTGATGTATAAATGAGCATTAATGGATCATCACTATGCATTTCTTCAGCATGTATAAATGGTTTTTCTTTTTCTAACGTACTCCATGAAAAATCGTAATTATGCGGTGTAAAATCATTTCCAGCATGCCGAACAATTACCACCTTTTCAACAGTTGGACAATGTTCACAAGCTTTATCTACTTCATCTTTTAAAGAAACAATTTTCCCCCGGCGTGAAAATCCATCTGCGGTAATAATCATTTTTGAACCCGCTGCTTGTACACGTGTCATTACTGCATCAGACGCAAAACCTGAGAATATCGGTGAAATAATCGCTCCAATTTTCATTACTGCTAACATAGCAACAACTGTTTCAGGAATCATCGGCATGTAAATTGTTACACGATCACCTTTTTCAATACCAGCATGTTTCAAACCGTTCGCAACACGGCTTACCCAGCTGTCAAGCTCTTCATATGTAAATGATTTAGAAGTTCCATTTTCCCCTTCGTACTGAAGTGCTGGCTGTGTTCTTGTTTCATCATCTGCAAGCCAGCGAGATAAAACAGATTCTACAACGTTACAAGTGCCCCCAGTGTACCACTGTGCAAACGGTGTACCATTTTCTAAATCTAGCACTTCTGTATATCGTTCCATCCACTGATAGCCAACTGCTTTCTCAGCCTCACCCCAAAACCATGCGGTTTCTTCAATTGACTTATTATAAAAAGCTTCGTAATCTTCATAGCCTAATGATTTCATCCAACTAAATAATCGCGTTTTTTCTTTATATTCTTCTGTTGGAAACCAAACTGCTTGTTTCAATGTTTTCCCCTCCTTGACTTTTTGAGCAAGAAAGCCCTAAATAGGGCTTTTAAACTGGATATACCGGATGTTTACGATCCGTGAATACTTGATATTTACTCATATACATTTCGAAACGTCCTTTTAATTCTTCACGTAAATTGTTTGGATGAACAATACCATCAATCACCATCTCTGATGCTAAATGGTAAATATCAATATCTTTCTTATACTCTTCACGCTTTTCAGCAATAAAGCTTGCACGCTCTTCTTCTGGTAAAGCTGCAATTTTATTTGCATATACAGCATTAACCGCCGCTTCTGGTCCCATTACTGCAATAGAAGCTGTCGGTAATGCTAAGCAGCAATCTGGTTCGAATGCTGGACCTGCCATTGCATATAAACCAGCTCCATACGCTTTTCGAACGACGATTGAAATTTTCGGTACAGTTGCTTCACTCATTGCAGAGATCATTTTTGCACCGTGACGAATAATACCAGCGCGTTCTACTTTTGTACCAATCATAAATCCAGGTACATCTGCAAGGAATAATAATGGAATATGATATGCATCGCATAAATTAATAAACTTAGCTGCTTTATCAGCTGAATCATGGAATAACACGCCGCCTTTCATACGCGGTTGATTTGCAATAATGCCAATTGGCTTACCATCAATACGTGCTAATCCTGTAATAAGTTCTTGAGCAAACAATTTTTTCACTTCAAAGAAAGAGCCTTCATCAATTACTCTGTTAATGAGATCTTTCATATTGAAAGGAGCATTTTGATTTTCTGGAATGATTTGTTCTAACGTTTTATCGAACTGTTTCGGTTCTTGAGGTGTAATCAATGGAGTCTTTTCTAAGTAGTTGCTTGGAAAATATGAAATATATTGTCTAGCCTGAGTAATTGCATCTTCTTCTGTCTTACATAATACATCTCCGCATCCTGACACAGAGCAATGCATACGAGCTCCGCCCATCTCTTCTAAAGTTACCTTCTCGCCGATAACCATCTCAGCCATACGTGGAGATCCTAAATACATAGATGCATTTCCTTCAACCATCATAACAACATCACAAAATGCTGGAATATATGCGCCACCAGCTGCTGAAGGTCCAAATAATAAGCAGATTTGCGGTACTTTACCTGATAATTTCACTTGATTATAAAAGATTCTTCCCGCACCGCGGCGTCCAGGGAACATTTCTACTTGATCTGTAATACGCGCTCCAGCAGAGTCAACTAAATAAAATAACGGCACGCGTAATTTTTCAGCCGTTTCTTGAATACGTAAAATCTTTTCAACTGTACGTGATCCCCATGAGCCAGCCTTTACCGTTGAATCGTTTGCCATTACGCACGCAGTACGACCGTGTATTTTACCGGTTGCAGTTACAACGCCGTCAGCTGGTAATCCATTTTGTTCACAATTTGCAAATAACGCATCTTCAACATATTCACCGTTATCAAACAGAAGAGCTAAACGATCACGAACGAATAGTTTACCTTTTGCTTTGTTTTGTTCATGATATTTCGGTGCCCCGCCTTGCTTAATTGTTTCAACTCGTTCTTCAAATAAATTAGATTGTTGTTTTTGATCTAACATACTTACTCCCCCTTATACATTGGCTTGCGTTTTTCTTTGAATGCCTGTAATCCTTCTAATCTATCTTTCGTATGGATTACGCCCTCATACGCTTGTTTTTCCATTTGTAATCCGGTATGTAAATCTACTTGAATACCATTTGAAATTGCTTCTTTTGCTAGTCGAACAGCAATCGGACCATTATTTGCAATTCGATCTGCAATTTCAATTGCTTTCTCTTCTAGTAAATCAGCTGGCACTACGTATTCTACTAAACCATATTCTTTCGCTTCTTGCGCCGAAATACGTCTTCCCGTATAAATTAATTCTTTCGCTCTACCAACACCAATTAATCTCGGTAAGCGCTGCGTACCTCCTGCTCCAGGAATAATGGCAAGAGTAGTTTCTGTAAGACCTAAGCTTGCATTTTCAGAAGCAATTCTAAAATCACAAGCTAAACTTAATTCTGTACCACCACCAAGGGCAATTCCATTTATTACTGCAATTACTGGTTGTGGTAATTGTTCCACCATCTCCATAGTAGAACGAATCATACCAACAGCATGGCGAACTTGTTCTTCATTCATATTGGCACGTTCTTTTAAATCAGCACCAGCACAAAACGCCTTTTCACCAGCTCCTGTTAAAATAACTACACGTGTATTTGAATCTTCGCTTATTTCCGTTAATATTGTTTGTAATTCTTCTAATAATGCCAAAGATAATGAATTTGCCTGTCTTTCACGATTTAATGAAATCTTTACAACGTGCGGTGTAACATAGTCAACTGAAATGTTTTGTAATTGTAGCATCTTCTCACCTACTTATCGTTTTATGTTGAAGCGCTCTATACACATGACTCGGTAATTGGATATTTAACTTACTTTGAATAAATTGACTAGCCCTCAATAACTTTTCTTCATCAATATTAGTTTGGACCCCGAGCTTATGGAGCATATGTACTAAGTCATCAGTAGCAACATTACCCGATGCTCCTGGTGCATAAGGACATCCCCCAAGTCCACCACAAGAACTATCAAACGTTGTAATTCCATGTTCTAAAGACTTAACTACATTTGCCAGTGCCATTCCATACGTATTATGAAAATGCATCGCAAACTGTGAAGCATCATACTTCTTTAATAAATGTTCTAATACTTTCTCTACTTGTAATGGATTCGCTACACCAATCGTGTCACCAAGAGAGATTTCATAAATGCCGTATGAAAATAGTTGATTACATATTTCGTCAACTGCTGTGACACTTATATCTCCTTCATAAGGACAGCCAAATACAGTAGAAACATATCCCCTTACCTTTTTCCCTTCGAATGCTGCCTGTTTTGTTATATCTTCAATTACAGCTAATGCTTCTTTAATTGATTTATTAATATTACTTTTATTATGAGATTCACTTGCTGATAAAAAAACATTCACCTCATCTACATTTTGCAAAAAAGCTCGTTCCAAACCATTTTGATTTGGAACAAGCGCTGCATATGTAACATTTGGATCCCTTTTTAGCTCAGAAAATACATCACTTGCATCGGCTAATGCAGGAACCCATTTAGGGTGAACGAATGAGGAAACTTCAACATACGATAATCCCGCTTCTGTAAGTAGTTGAATCCATTTTACTTTATCTTTTGTGCCAACAATCTTTTTTTCATTCTGTAAACCATCACGTGGCCCGACTTCTTTAATGACAGCAAAATTAGGTAGTTTCAATTCGCTTCCCCCTATATCTCCCTATTCAATTTCTAGTAATACATCTCCTTCATTTACAAAATCGCCTTCTTGCACGTTGATTTTCATAACAGTTCCGGCTTCTTCTGAAACGATCGGAATTTCCATTTTCATAGATTCCAAAATGACGACATCCTGCTCTTCCTCTACTGTATCTCCTACTCCCACAACAATCTTCCAAACATTTCCTGCCATCGATGCATATACTTTCGTCATCATTTTTTCCCCCTTAATATTCATAACTCTTATTTTTTAACAAGTTGTTTCGTTACAAAACCCGTTGTATAAATACCACTTTTGAATACATCGTCTTCTAATACTTGTAGTAGCATCGATGTATTCGTTTTAATACCTTCTACTTTTAACTCTTGCAGTGCATCCTGTAATTTTGAAATCGCTTCTTCACGAGTTTCTCCATGAGCGATTACTTTCGCAATCATTGGATCATAGAAAGGTGTAATCGTTACTTGATTCTCTAAGAAGTGATCGATACGTACATTTGACGGTAATGTTAAATCTGTAATTTTCCCAGGTGATGGGAAGAAAGTTTTCGGATCTTCTGCATAAATACGAGCCTCGATGGCATGACCACTACGTTTTACATCATCTTGTGTAAATGATAGTTTCTCACCATATGCGATAAGTAGTTGTTGTTCAACAAGGTCTAACCCAGTAATTTCTTCTGTAACCGGATGTTCTACTTGTAATCTCGTATTCATTTCTAAGAAATAAAAGTTCTTTTGATCATCTACAAGAAACTCAACTGTACCAGCATTCGTATAACCAAGAGCTTTAGCAGCTTGTACAGCAACTTCTCCCATCGCTTTTCGCGTGCCTTCATCTAAAAATGGTGAAGGCGCTTCTTCAATCACTTTTTGGTTTCGGCGCTGTACTGAACATTCTCGTTCCCATAAATACACTGTATTACCATGTGTATCTGCTAAAAGCTGAATTTCAATATGGTGTGCATCAGCTATATAGCGCTCTAAGTACATTTCTCCGTTACCGAAGAAATTTTGTGCTCTTGTTTTGTTACTTTCAAATGCTTTGGTGAGCGTTTGCTCAGTTTCCATCAACTGCATTCCAATGCCTCCGCCGCCCGCGGATGCCTTAAGCATTAATGGATAACCAATTTGTTTTGCAATTTCAATTGCTTCTTCAGCAGTTTCAATATTTGTAGTAATACCTGGAACTACTGGTACATCTGCTGCTTGCATTGCTATACGTGATTCAATTTTACTTCCCATCTTAGTAATGATTTCTTCTGAAGGACCGATAAATACGATTCCTTCTTCTTTACAGCGAATCGGAAAAGATGGATTCTCTGATAATAATCCGTACCCCGGATGGATTGCTTCAGCATTCGTCTTCTTAGCTATTTCTATAATTTTTTCAAGGTTTAAATAGCTTTCTTGGACACGTGGGCCACCTACTAAGTAAGATTCATTTGCCATTTTTACATGAAGGGCATTTTCATCAGCCTCAGAATAAATAGCAACAGTGCGGATGCCAAGTTTTTGACAAGTTTTCATAATACGAACTGCGATTTCCCCGCGATTAGCAATTAATATTTTTTGAAACATAGTGATTCCTCCTTTTTATCTACATCCTAAATGTCTTGCAATTACGAGACGTTGAATTTCGGAAGTTCCTTCACCAATTTCTAAAAGTTTTGCATCACGAATATATCGTTCAACTTCATATTCACGCATGTAGCCATATCCACCATGAATTTGTACTGCATGATTTGCAATACGACTAGCTGCTTCAGATGCAAATAGTTTTGCCATAGCCGCTTCTTTACCGAAAGGTTTATCATTATCTTTTAACCAAGCTGCTTTATGTACTAAATTACGCGCTAATTCCACTTCAGTCGCCATATCAGCCAATTTAAATTGAATCGCTTGGAAATTAGAAATTGTTTTTCCAAATTGTTGACGTTCTTTCGCATATTGCAATGCACGTTCAAATGCAGATTGCGCAATACCAACAGCTAATGCTGCAATTGAAATACGTCCTCCATCAAGTGTATATAAAAATTGTTTAAATCCTTTATTTACATCACCAAGAATATTTTCTTTCGGTACACGCACACCATCAAGTACGATTTCACAAGTATTAGAAGCGCGAACACCCATCTTATCGTAAGGACTTGAAATCGTTAATCCTTCACTAGTAGTCGGTACGATAAATGCAGAAATACGTTTTTTACCATTGTCTTCAACACCATTGATAGCGGTTACAATGATTGTATTTGCATACTCTGCGTTTGTGATCCAACACTTCTCACCACTAATCACATATTCATCGCCATCTAAAATTGCTTTCGTTTGTGTGCCACCTGCATCAGATCCAGCGTTTGGCTCCGTTAATCCGAAAGCACCTAATGTTTTACCTGACGCCATTGGAACTAAATATTTTTGTTTTTGTTCTTCTGTACCGAAATAGTAAATTGGAGAAGCACCTAATGAAATTGTTGCAGCATAGCTTAAACCAGTACCACCACAAGCACGACCAATTTCTTCAACCGCTAACGCGTACGATACAGTATCGCCACCTGAACCTCCATACTCTTCTGGGAATGGGATGCCTAATAATCCTAGTTCGCCCATTTTTTGAAATGTTTCATATGGAAATTCCGCAGTTTTGTCATAATACACAGCTTTCGGTGCGATTTCCTTTTCAGCAAAGTCACGTACCATTTCTTTAATCATTTGTTTTTCGCGAGTTAGAGTAAATTCCATTCCGCTACACACCCCTTATCGAATATTGAGTTTCGACAGCGTGCGAGTTTCTACTACAAACATTACTTCTTAAAAGATAAGAATACTAGTTAGACAATTGCTACAATTCTGTCATAACTTAATTTTAAAACAGATTCTGTACTAATGCACGAAAAAATTCCTACATTGTTCTACAACAACATAGGAATTTTGTGTCGAATTATGTATTTTATTGTTTAATAATCTCTACTTTTTTTCATAATCAGAAATTTCCACTAAATTTTCAAGGTATAGCTCGAAATACATTTGTTCTAGATAGATACTTTTTATCAAACCAAATGGCCCACGATTTTAAAATCATGAGCCATTTGCGAAGTGATATTTTCTTTTTAGAATACATGTGTAGAAGTTTTAAAAAATGAGCTTTTCTTGTTATTTAGTTTCGTTTTGAAATATACAAAATATACTCACATACGTTTATATTTAATGTGTATTGCAGTATACATATTAATAATCCGTATAAATCCCACTCATAATTCTCAAAAACAGACTCAGTTTGTTCTTGAATTTGATTCGCAATAATTCTCCCTAATTCTTTTTATTTCACTTAATTATATGCCCTAACAAATATATATTATCTAGTTAAAATACTACGGTTTGTTTCATATTATTAATCAGTTTAAAATAAGTAATTGGATACAAGCTTAAAGGAAATACTCTCAAGTAATAAAATTCGACAATTTATCTTCTTTTTCAATTGCAAGGTGCAAAAAAAATACTGCCCCACAAAACAATCCAGCATTTTATTGCCTCCGCGGCGTTAGTCCATACAATATAAATTGAATCGTATTTTCAATTTCTACTTCATCGTCCCATTTCTCTTCAGGCAATAATAAAAACCGCGTTAAAAGAAATCCTAATACAGCTGATAAAGTAAGACGTAATACGGAAGATGGTGGCATTTCAATAATTTCCCCTTCTTCTTGAAACTTTACAATCAACTTTTTAAAATGTGAAAGTAGTTCTGTTTCCACTAATTGTTGTATTTCACTTTTTAGTTCTGGTTGAAATGGTACTTCTTGAATTAATATTTTTATCATTGGAAAATGCTTTTTCGCAAATTCAAATCTATTATAGATTACTTCTCTTAAAAGTCCTTCATACGATTCATAATTAGTTTTAAATATTTCTTTTGCAAAAGCTTGTACGAAAAATGGTGCGGCGAACTTTGTGAAAGTCGGCATGACGACCGCTAACAATAAATCTTTTTTCGTTTTATAGTAGCGGAAGATTGTTCCTTCCGCTACACCAGCTCGCTTTGCAATTTCATTTGTTGAGGTTGAAGCGTACCCTTTTTCTCCAAACATATCAACAGCTGCCTCTAATATACGCATTTGACGTTCATTTTTTTTATCAGTATTTGTTGCAGCAACTAATTCTTCCAGCCAATCCTTCTTCATTTATAATGCTCCTTTTTGTCGTCATTATATTTTACGATGCTTCTTTAAAGCAAATACATTTCCAACTGCAAATAATAGTGAAAAAAGAAGTAAAACAGTGAGATCTAATGCAATTTCTGTAAACCCTTGATTCCGTATCATTATTTGTCTCATTGCGTCAGCACCATATGTGAGTGGGAATAATTTCCCTAACATTTGTAGCCACTTATTCATAGATTCAATTGGAAATAATCCAGAAAAGAAGACTTGCGGCACGATAACAAGCGGGATAAACTGGATCATTTGAAATTCATTATTTGCGTATGCAGATAAAAATGTACCTAATGTTAGTGCGGTTAAAGAAAGCATACATGTAGTAAGTAGCGTTAGCCATATAGAGCCAGCTACATAAAGATCTAAAATATAAACTGAAAAACTTACGATAATAATAGATTGTATAAATGCAAAAATTCCAAAACCAATAATATATCCTACGACTATTTCCCATCTTCTTACCGGAGTGGACAACAACCTTTCTAAAGTGCCACTTAAACGTTCTCTTACGAAAGATACTCCTGACAATATGAATACAAAGAAAAATGTAAAGAAACCGATTAATACTGGTCCAAGCCCATCAAACATTGTAAAATCTTTAGAGCCATGTAAATACTCCACTTCAGGTTTCATAATCGATACATCATTTTTTTCTGTGCTCTTTTGTAATACTTGCAGTACAGCACGATTTTTTGATGAATCACTGCCTTCTAATAGAAGATTCATTTTTCCTTTCTCTAAATAGATCACTGCATCCACTTTTTGCTTTTCTAATTCGGAATATGCCTTTTCTTTTTCATATTCATAAATTGACGCTTCTTGATTTTTCATTTCTTTTACTATTGGAGCCGGCACATCCACAACAGCGATATGTGGTATATAATCTTTTTGTGTAAACACGAGAGACAATAACCAAAGTAATAACATTGGTGCCCCAAACATCATAGCTAACGAACGCTTATCTCGAAAAAACTGACGAATAATACGAATGATTACACCATTAACTCTCATCACTCAACCACCTCTTCTAATAAAAAGACATCTTCAATTCGTCCAGATGATGTTTGTTTTTTCAATTCCTCAGGCGTGCCAATCGCAACTAATTTCCCTTCTCTAATTAACCCTAGACGTTCACAAAACTCCGCTTCATCCATAATGTGCGTTGTTACAATAATGGTTGTGCCTTTCTTTTTAAGATCATAAAACTTCTTCCAAATCGATTTTCGAAGAAGAGGATCTATGCCAACTGTTGGCTCATCTAAAATCAATATTTCTGGTTCATGAAGAAGTGCTATCGCCAATGATAAACGTTTTTTCATTCCACCTGAAAATTGCTGTACTGGTTTTTTCATATGCTCGGATAATTGCACAAGTTCAAAAACTTCTACAATTCTCTCTTTCTTACGCTTACCTTTTAAACCATACATCGTTGCAATAAAATCTGCATTTTCATACGCTGATAGTTCTTCATATAACGCATCAGCCTGAGCCATATAACCAATTCGTTTCATTTCACTTAAATTAGGCATGTTTACATTGAAAACAAGTACATCACCTTTAGTTGCCTCATTAATACCTGCAATCATTTTAATAAGAGTTGTTTTCCCTGATCCTGAAGGCCCAACTAAACCAAAAATTTCTGCTTTATCAACTTGTAATGAAAGATTGTGTAAAACTTCTTTTTTCCCAAAACTTTTCGATACAGTACGTAAAATAATTGAAGGTTGCTGCATGTATTATCCCCCTTTTTAAATAAAAATGAGTGAGTACTCACTTTTATTCTACTCTTGCGTAATTATATGTCAAACTTCATTGTTTAGTATTTATTTTCAATTCACATCTTAATCAATGAAACAGAGTCGACATTAGAATGTTTTTTCTTAAAGTCGACTCTGTTTCATTTGAATTATATATTTTTATGTTTTTAAATTCATATACTTTCTAATTCTAGCAACGTCTAAAGAATATTCGATGACTAATTGCTGTAATGGTAAAATAATCGTGTCGGGATATAAATGTGCATATTGTAATGTTTCTGCATATTTTTCTAATCTTTTTTCTAAATACTTTATAATTTGATCCGGATGGCTTACTAATAAACATTGACAATAATAATGTATTTGTTCCTCAATCGCCGTATACTCTTCAATTTCATATTCTTTATGCATGTGTACACCCCTTTATGTTTTTACATGATTTTCATATCACACTTTTCACTCGACTAATTTTTAATTTTTTGATTATTTAAACTATAACAAACTCTTCAGGTCAAATTTTGTTACTTTATGTAACGTAGAAAATTTTTAACAAAATTGTAATGAAAACCTATACAAAATACGTAAAGTAACTTTGCTTATTTCGTATATAAAAAATCGTACAGCTTAATTTAACTGTACGACTACAAGTTCTGGCCTATTAAAAATCCTTTGCGGAATAATACTATTTCCTAATCCTCTACTAACTACCATCGATGTATTTTGTTCTTCATATAAACCCGCTGTATATTTAGGGAATATTCCTTGATTCGGGGCAACTAACCCTCCGATAAACGGCAATCTAACTTGTCCTCCATGAGCATGCCCCGATAACACTAAATCTATTTCCTCATCAGCATACTCTGTCAAAAATTCAGGCCTATGAGATAGTAATACATTATATATATCCGGCTGCATTTCAATTTTCGCTTTTATAATTTCATCTTTAACAACATTTCCTTCATCATGATTATTAGTTACAAATTCCGGATCATCAATACCAAGTAAATTTATTTTTTGTTCCTCTTTTTGAATAGTTACATGTTCATTTCTTAATACAGTAACATGATGTTTCTTTAATTCCTTCTCTAAATCATTATATTTTCCTGACAATTTTTCATGGTTTCCTGTCACAAAATATATAGGATACTCCTTTACAAGCTCTCGTATCAATTGCATACTAACTTCTGCATCATACGATTTACTGTCTATTAAATCACCTGTAATAACAATAATATCTGGATTTATGCTTTTTACTTTTTGAATTAAAACATCTTGATTATCACCAAATTGTTTATTATGTAAATCTGAAATTTGGAGGATTTTATATCCTTTAAAATTTGAGGGAATTTTACTAGATGATATATTAACTTCACTAACACTTATTAAATTGTTTTGCAAATATAAAAATATACTAATGCCTACTAATATACTAATAATTAATATGATTCTATTAATATTCTTTTTCATAATTTCTCCTAAAAATTTTTCATTAGTTCACCATATAATATTATTTTTCCTTTTTATTTTCATGAAATGCCTTTGTATATTTTAAAAATCAATTATACTATATTTCTTTTGAAATTATTAATAGTAATAAAAGAGTTCGGTACATGAAATTTTCATTTTAAATACGTAGTGAATGTTCGCCATATTTTTGCTTTTCACCTTTTAATAATAAGAATACAAAACCGATTCTTTTCACACGAAAAAGAATCGGTTTCTAATTTTATACTTTCAATAACATCTGGTAAAGAAATGAAAATACTAAGTGATTATTACCTAAGAGCATTAACTATAACTTCAGCTGCCTCTGCAATTAGTTGATTATCATAGGTAGCCTCTTTTTCATCTTTACTTGATAATATAGCAATGATAATAGGTGCTCTATTAGGCGGCCAAACGATAGCAATGTCATTTCGTGTCCCGTAACTTCCAGCTCCAGATTTATCTGCAACTTCCCAGTCAGTTGGTACGCCTGCACGAATAAGTTTGTCTCCTGTTGCATTTCCTTTCATCCACTCTGTTAGGATTTTACGTTTATCAGCTGGAAGCGCATTTCCGACTGTAAAAGCCTTAAGATTTGTAGCAATTGCTTTCGCTGTACTAGTGTCACGAATGTCTCCTGGAATAGCCTCGTTTAATTCTGTTTCAAAGCGCTCCGACATAGTAACCCGATCCCCCATCTGTCTAAGCGCTTTTTCATATCCTTTAGGTCCGCCTATTTTATGAAATAAAATGTTCCCTGCAGTATTATCACTGGAACGAACAGCTGCCTCTGCAATTTCCCCAAGAGTCATACCTGTATCTACATGTTTCTCTGTAACGGGTGAATATTCAACTAAATCGTCTTTCGTATAAGTGATAACTTCATTTAATTTATCAATTGAGTTTTGCTGTAGCAATACCCCTGCCGCTAACGCCTTGTAAGTTGATGCAAAGGCAAACCGCTCATTAGGTCGATAAGCAATTGTTCGATTTGTACCAGTATCAATAGCATATACACCTAATCGAGCATCAAATTTTTTCTCGAGTTGAGAGAATTCTTGATACGTCGCATGATTTTTATGTTTCACTTGTCCTGTCTTTTCTTTCGCTTCAACTTGCAGTGACCCTCCTGTAAAAGCTGCTAGGCTTGTAATACTTAAACCTAATATACCAACACACATTCCTAATTTTAGCATTTTCTTATTTTTCAAAACCATCATTCCTTTCACATTTTCAATACACTTTATCCAACTTAAACACCTGTTTTGATTCGTATACATAATAGACAACCTAAGAAACAAGTTTGTTCCATAAATTTAAAACCTTTTTAACTAGTAGCCAAGATATTAACAAAAATAAGAGATAGCAACTATGATCGCCGCTATCTCTTATTTCAAATCTCATTTTTTTACTTATAAAGGCTTTTATATAGACAGAGTCTCTTTCCCTAAGAAAAGTGTACAAGTTTTACTGATTTTGATTCGGACTATCTGTATTAGTAGTTTCACCATGCATACGTTGCTTTTTTAAATCAAAGTATACATCTAAAACTTCCTTTCCAATTATAGAATTAATTCCACTTTTATCATTATGAAGCCATGGGACTACTACAGAAAATGCTACTTCTGGATTATCATATGGAGCATATCCAACTAATGTTAAGTTGTAACATTCCATACGTTCTCCTTTTGCATTTCTACCAATTGGATCATCTCCACCATATACAGTTTGAGCTGTTCCTGTCTTTCCTGCTGGTTTATATGGCGCATTTTTGAAATACTTCACGCCAGTTCCATCACCTTCTTGGAATACCCATCTAAAGCCTTCTTTTATCCGATCGATATGTTCTTTCTTCATATCAATTCGATTTAATACGACAGGCTCTATGGAGTGTATAACTTTTCCAATCTCTTCTTTTATTGATTGTTCTCGTACTTCTTGTACAATTTGGGGTTGCATTCTATAACCGCCATTAGCAATCGTTGAAATGTATTGCGCCAACTGCAGTGGTGTATACGTATCATACTGACCAATAGAAAAATCTAGTAAAAAACCAGGTTGACTATCTACTTTTCTCGTTTGTCCAGTTATTTCATTCGGTAAATCAATACCTGTTGGGACACCTAAACCAAATTGTTTAAAATAATAGCGCATCGTATCAAATGCTTCTTGTTTAATATCCAACGAACCATTTGGTACGTAATTAACTCCCGCAATTTTTAAAGCTGTCTGGAACATGTATACATTCGAAGATACTTGTAAAGCTCGTAAATCATTAATATTACCAAATCCGGATACATTCCACGATTTCTTAGCTTGTGTACCTTTAAATTTCATCGGTGCATCATAAAATTGATCTCCTGGCTGTATTGCCCCTGTCTCATATCCAGTTAATAAAGTAGCACCTTTTACAGCTGATCCTAGCTCATACGAAGTTGTCATATTACCTAATGCTAAATCCTCAATCTCTATTTCCCCTTCTTTTTCTATAATCTTTTTGCCTGCCATAGATAAAATCTGTCCATTTTTTGGATTCGTCATGACGACAAAAGCTCGGTCCAACAGTGGCTCTGAACTCTTAAAAGCTCTCAAATTTTTCTCTATACTTTCCTCCACTTTCTTTTGTAATTCCATATCAATCGTTAATGTTAAACTGTTACCACTTTTTCCTTTAGAGATTATTTCTGTGTTTATAATGTTTCCTGATTTATCAGTAATATTTCTCACTTCTTCTTTTGTGCCGTGTAATACATCTTCATATCGTTGTTCAATATAACTTTTTCCTACACGATCATTACGGTTATATCCACGTACCAAATAAGAATCTAAATTTTCTTTCGGTAATCCTTCTTCACTACTTGTAATATTACCTAACACAGAACGAAATAAATTACCATTTACATAATTACGTTCCCAATCAACCGTTGCATCTACTCCTGGGAACTCCGCAAGCTTTTCACTTATCCGCGCATACTCTTGATCTGTTACATCTTTTTTAATAATTTGTGGTGTTAGTTGATAACCTGAACTCATTTTACTTTTAATAGCTAACACCTTTAAATCTTGTGCTGTTAATTCTGCCAATTCTACTTCTGTAACGCGGCTTCGTCTTAAGTCTTCAATTTTTTTATCTAACTCTTTTCCCTCTATTCCCTTTTCTTTAAACTTTCCTATGTCTTTTTTAGTAATCTTTGATTCCGCACGTTTTGTATTCAATTGCATCCAAAAATCTTTTTTATCGATATCTGTTAATTTATTTATATCTTGTTCAGGCATTTCAAGCACTTTCGCCAAGTCTTTTGCTGTTTTTAAAATATCTTCACTCTTAATCCCCTTCACCCTTGTATACGTAATTGTGCGAAGAGATTTATTATTAACGACTATTTTCCCTTCTCGATCAAGAATTTGTCCACGTGGAACCGGAATACTAGTTGTTGCATTTTGACTGCTTTCCACTTGGTTCTTATAAGCCTCTCCCTCAACGATTTGTACTTTTCCTAGCTGCATAATAATAGCTGAGAATAGTAGAAAGATGCAAAGGAACATTATATTTAATCGAATATATATATATGTCTGCTGCTTCTTTTCTTTTTGTTTTTTCATAAATCCTCCATTTAACTCTTCCGGGAATTACTACTCATACTTAGTAAATAAAAATAATAATAGCGTTCCCTATATACTAGAAACCACTGCTCGGTTATAAATATAGCGTCTCAATTTTTCTGCTCAATCCTTGTAAACATACATAACTTTTGCTTTAACTTTGTAATTGATAAACCTCCTTTCCTGTTTTTCTCTCTATTTTTTTGTCGCTTGCATTAGAAATGCTAAACTGTATAATGACTCATATTAAACTTACACATAGACTTGCTAATAACTTTTCATACTGATTATTCCTTTCTTCATGTTGTAATACTTAATAGACAACCTAAATCATAAAGTTGTTCCACATTTACAAAAAAAATAATTAACTATAAGATGAAATAAGCTAAAAAAGGGAGGGTTTTATGTTACATACAAAAATAAAAAGATGGAGATTTTTAGCGGTTCTTTCTATTGTAGGTTTGATTTTATTAATTTTATTAAAAATCAACTTCATTTCAATTACTATCGCAACTTCTTCAGCTGAAAGAGGAAGAATTCTTGATCAAAATGGAGTAATACTAGCTACAAATAATAAAGTTAAGTCTCTTTATTGCACATCTAATTACGAAAAGCTATCGGATCAAGATACATCAAATACATTAGCTTTTTTCAATCAATTTTCAAGCGAGTTTCAACATGACATTTCTACAGAGGACATAAAATCGCAATTACAACAATCTTGTAAAAAGCAGACTATGAATGAGATACCGTTATACTCTGACATAAATGAGAATGAACTTGCATTCATAAACAAAAACAAACCCAATAATGTAATAATCAAAGATGAATCGATTCGATATTATCCCAAACATGAAATTGCTTCACAAGTAATTGGGTATGTAGAAAATGACCTTAATTCTAAGTATGGACCTGTTGGAAAAAGTGGGATAGAGCTTCAATATGAAAATGATTTAAAAGGAAAACCAGGAAAAACTTTGATTTTTAAAGTGAATAATAAAAACTTCTTATGGAACATTCAAAAAGTACAAAAAGGAAAAGATGTCCAGCTGACTTTAGACTCTAAGCTGCAGCAAAAAACAGAGGAAGTATTAAGATCTCAAATTAAGAAAACACCTGATGCTAATGCTGGTTATGTTGTAGTGACCGATGTAAAAACTGGTGCAATTTTAACTATGGTCAACTCGGCAGTTTTTGATACAAATACATTACATACACAAGTATCATCTAAAAAAGAAAACATCAAATCTCTTTCGCAAAATAAAGCAATTCAAAAATTAAAGTATGGTGAATCTTATGTAAATATGGCCTCTACTATAAAGCCTCTTACTATTTTAATTGGATTAAACGAAAAGCTTTTTCAACCTGAAGATACTTATTTAGATAAAGGTAGTTTTCAATATGATAATCAAAATAACATTACGAATGCACCTGGAACGCCAACAGGTGCGATTACACCGAGTCAGGCTATCATTAATTCTTCTAACACATTTATGACAGCAAAAGTAGCTCTACCCTTATTCAACCAAAATAATGGGAATATAGAAAAAGTAGCAAATATATGGACAGATTATTTAATGCAATTCGGCCTTCGTTCTAAAACTGGAATCGATTTACCCTTTGAAGAAGACGGAAAATATGAATTTCATCCATCTAATAAGTTTGAAAATGGAATCTCCGCTTTATTAAATGCTTCTTGGGGAGGAAATGAAGTGCACACTCCCCTTCAACTCGCTCAATATGCAGCAACTTTGGCAAGTAAAGGTGATAAATATAAACCTCAAATCGTAAGTACTATTATTGGTCAGGACGGTAAGGAAACAAAAAAGTTTAAACCAATTTTAGAAAGTTCAAATCGTTATCCTATGAAATTTTGGAGTGTCGTGCAAGGTGGAATGAGTCAAAATATAGAGGAGATTAAAAACTTACCCTTTCATGTCGCAGGTAAAACGGGTATAACGGGTTCATTGAATGAGCAAGAAAGAATAATCAATCATTCTCTTTTCATCGCATATGCTCCTACCGAAGATCCACAAATTGCTATTTCTGCCGTTATTCCTGGTAGCAATTCTGAAAAAAACATTGCCGCTCTCGTTACATCAGAGATTTTGGAGTCCTGGAATACTCTTCAAAAAGAAAATAAAAACAAAGAGGAAGGTTCATTAAAGTGAACCTTCCTCTTTTACCATATAGATTCTATATTCGTTATTTTCCATATACTTTCATCATTCTTTTCGAACATGAAAGAATATTTAATATCAGTTAAAACATACTCTTTTTGTACATATCCAGTATTACCGTTAATAGTCGATATTTTTATATATCCATCATTTTGCATTTTTTCCGGGATCCAAGCTTTTACCATTTCATTAGATACTTCATATAAAACTTTTGATTCTGGGTTTGGTTCAGCTAAAATTTTCGTTTTGTTTCCAGTAACAGTTGCATATATAAAATGTTCTTCCTTTGATTGATTACTTTCTGTCAATCCACTTGGCACTTTGTAAACTTTCTTCGTATCATTCCCAAATTCTCCCCCCATTGTAAGAGCAACTTGCAACTCATGAAAAATATCCTCATCAAACTGCAATTCTTTCTTCTTATACATCCTCCCTTTAAATATAACTTCATCATTTAATGCTCTATACAAATCATTTTCATTTTTAGAATTTGTACTTCGATATAAGTCATTTATAAATTGTTTTAGTGAGGGATCTTGAGCAGATTCATCTTTTGTTTTAGGCTTAATTTGAGTACTACTTTGTACCGGTGATTTATTATCATCAAGCCAAGGTTGTTGAACAATAAAAAATAACATTGTACAAGCCAAAACAACTATAATAGGCAATACTTTTTTACGAAATGGTCTTTTGTATGTTGCAGAATCTACTTCACTATTTTGGTCTATCGATTGCTTTATTTTATAAATAAATTCTTCTTCATCTTTACGATTCTCCATTGGACCGTTTTTTAATTTGCTATACCAGTCGGGATTTTTTTTATTGTTCATCACTTCTACCCTCCTCTATTAATTTTGAAACCTTCCTTCTCGCTCGGCTTAATCTAGATTTTACAGTTCCAATTGACACTCCTAATGTTTCAGCCATTTCTTCATAAGATAATTCATATTTTGCGTCCAATATTAGTATTTCACGGTGTTTTTTAGGTAGTTTTAATACAACCTCCCACACTTCATTCATTTCCTCTTGCTTAAAAAATTCTTGTTCTGCCGATGAAGATTGCTTATCATCACTAAAAAATCCCACTAAAGATATCCTTTTAAAATAAGAGGATTTCAAATAGTTTATTGCCGTATTTCTTGTAATTTTTAATATCCACGTTTTAATAGATGACTCCTTTCGAAACGACTGCCAATTTTTAAAAACCTTTATAAATACATCTTGTGTGATGTCATCTGATAAGTGTGGATCTTTCGTAATAATAAATGAATAATTCCATACATCTTGCCAATAGTCTTTTATAACATAGTCAAGCTCATCATGATTACATTTTTCAATAAACTTCTGTTCCATTTCCACACCTCAAACTTATTTGAATAAACATAATACTGCCCTCACTTTTATTATGGTTTCAACATATAGACAAGATACAAGTTTCATTTGTTCCATTGATTATCTTTTTTTGATAGAAGAATCCTCCTGAGGATGTAAGGTGTGCAATTACTTTCATAAAATAATCACCTATACATTCTCTTACATGACAGGCTCCTAAAAAACAAGTAAAGCATACAATGTTAAAAATACACTCATAAAAATCTGATTATTATTTGTGAATTTCACGCAACACTTCACTTGTATCATCAATTTTTCTTAGAGCATACTTATTTATGTGCTCTATTTATGTTTTACTAAATAACTGTTTTGTTAAAGTTTAAAATTACTCTTACTTGTCCATTTCAATTTGTTTTACTCTTCTATTTACTATTAGCAATGCCAACCTTTCAAAAATGAAAACCAGCGAGTCTTTTGGCAATCGGTATCATTATTAGTACTGTTTTAACAATTTCATTTAAAATATCTTTTAGTTTGGGTTCTCCGATCTTATTTTGTAGATATTTGATAGAAAAAAGGACCCTTATATTAAGGCTCCTGCAACAGAAAACAACAAAAATATAGACAATAAAAAGAATTACTTAAACTATAATTTATAGGCACTATATATCCTTCTTTTTCGCATCAAAACCCCTGCGCTATATGCGACAGGGGGCTAGTTCATTCTAAAGCTTATTTAAAAGAGTCATGTACAGACAAACTACTATAAATCAATTCAGCAACTTTTACATATCCTTTTGAGTTTGGATGAATTAAATCCTTAGACCAAAGCGTATTGTCATTAACTAACTGATGATTCCAAAAGTCAACATGATGAAGATTATACTCTCTGCTCAGTGAAAGTATAACTTCGTTTGCCTCTAATAATTGTTCTTTTAACACTTGTTTTTTTTCAGAAGAAAAAGGAAGCCTAACTGTAAAATCTGGAAGGTTTGCTATAATAATATCAGCACCTGTTTTACTTAATGTATCTATCATAAATTTCATATCGTTCTTATATGCATGATGATTCCAACGTCCTTTTAATACATCGTTTGCACCTGCAATTAGACTAACCAAATCCGGATTAAAAGTTAATGCCTTTTCTAATTGCTGTGAGCGAATTTCTTTAGTTACTAACCCACGCTTGGCAAAATTAGCATATTCTATATCGTTTTCACACAGTTGAACAAAATGATCTACCCAGCTTTTTAATGCTATTCCCTCAACTTCATCCCCTATCCCCTCTGTAAAACTATCACCAATCGCTACAAATCGCTTCCACATATGTAGTCCCCCTTTATTATTAACCATATCTATACTATACAATAGCTCACAACGTAATTGTTATTTCTAAGTGTTTTTCGATTTCAATTACATTCAAAAAAACTACATCCTATATAGAATGTAGTTTTCCTCACAGATCTATCTATTTTTTACTTCCTTGTTATAAAAATCATATAATAATTCAATAGATGAACTAGATAAAAAAGGAATTGCCTTCTTAACTAATTCTCTATCCCAATCAAACCAACGCATTTCCATTAGCATATTAATTTCTGTATCAGTGAATCGTTTCTTTATTTCCTTAGCAGGATTTCCACCAACTATTGTATATGGTGGAATATCTTTACTTACGACAGATCCTGCTGCAACGATTGCACCTTCACCGATTGTAACGCCAGGCATAATAAAAGCATTCATTCCAATCCAAGCATCACTTTTAATGACTGTATCGCCCTTCGGTTCATATGAATATTCAATTTGCTCAGCGAATGGATATACTGTAATCCATTCTGAGTGATGATTGTGATTACCACCCATTAATATGACTACTCCGCTAGCAATACAAACATAGCTCCCAATTACATACGATAAAGATTTCTTAGTTATATATCTTACTTCTTTCTTATATTAGCCTTAACTCCCTCGATATAATTTTATTATTCATTGATTTGTCTGATAAATCAATAAATGTTAATATGATTATAGAAGATATTATCATCCTTTAGATTTCACAGCTATTTTTTCACAAAAACGATTTCTGAATCCTTTATTAATTAGGAGGTTTAGAAGATGAAACTTTTAAAGCAATCAGCAATTATTGGGGCATTGACTGTTGGAGGATTTTTATTTTCGGATACAATTAGTACCATCACACCTGTGTCTGCTGAATCACAACTAATACAAAAAAGATCACCATTTCTAGATACTTGGCAGTGGCAAAACTATTTTTCATTACATCATAATGCAGATTTTTTAAAAGAGTTGGCAGTTGGTAACTTAAAGCAGGGAGATACCTTCGATGTTAATGTATACACTGGTGGTAAGGATACTGGCATTGTAAAAATATATCGATTGAGTGAAAATGAAAATGATGAAATAAACTTGCATAGATATAAAACCATTTACGACTCAGGTTTATCACATAATTATGGTAGATTTGTAACGCCTATTACTAAGGTTTATAATCCAGGAACATATGTAGCTGTTATGAAACTTGGAGAAAATTATTATTATGGGGGTAGCTTTAAAATCTCAAAATAAATATTCAATACTAAAAAACAAAGTAGCCTATAAATTTTTATAGGCTACTTTTCATCTCATCATTACTTAGCTAATTCTTTCGTACACTTCATTACATCAACAAAGAATCCCCAGTTATTCACAACAGAAGAAATACTGATGTGTTCATCTGGTGTATGAACATTAAAAATGTCTGGACCAAATGAAATTGCATCTAACTCTGGCATTTTTTGAACGAATACACTGCACTCAATTCCAGCATGTACAGCGAAAATTTCAACATCTTTATTGTATTTTTCTTGATGCACTTTTTCAAACAAATTACGAATTTGTGAATTTGGATTGTATGGCCATTCTGGATACTCTGACTCTATTTCAAATGTTGCACCAACTAATTCGGCAATACATTTAATTTCATCTGCAACATGTTGTTTTAAACTACTTACAGAACTTCTCACTTCGTTACGTAATTTAATTTCATCTTGCAGCGTTTCAATAACGCCTAAATTTGTTGAACTTTCAACTAGACCTTTAATATCCATACTCATGCTTTGAATGCCATTTGGAATTAAGAATAACGATGAAATAAGCTGCTTTTGTGTTTCTTTAGCAAATACTTTTTCTACTTTCTCATCCAATTTTGTAATTGTAACATGAACATCCGGATCAACAGCACGCATTTCTTCTTGTAATACTCTTGTCCACGATTCTAGCTTTTCTTCTACTTGTTCTACATCTTCTGGACGTAATAAAAGTGTAGCTACACTTTCACGCGGAATTGCATTCGTTTTTAATCCGCCGTGAACCTCACTGATTTCAAATTGAATATTTACAGATAAATCACGTAAAACTCGTCCTAATACTTTGTTCGCATTCCCGCGTTGCTTATCAATCTCCATGCCAGAATGTCCGCCTTTAAGTCCGCCAACATAGAGACGATATGTATCCATATTTACTGGTGCTTCTTCCCAAATTACTGGAATTGTTTCGACTGCTTTTGCACCGCCTGCACTACTTACAAGTAATTTGTGGTCTTCTTCAGAATCAATGTTAATAAAAATCTTTCCGTCAAAGTGATTTGCATCAACTGCGAAAGCCCCGCCCATTGTCGTTTCTTCTTCAGTAGTAATAACTACTTCAAGCGCTGGATGCGGAATGTCTGATGCATCTAATAAAGCTAATGCATACGCAACTGCAATACCATTATCAGCACCTAACGTTGTTTGATTTGCATATAACATGTCTCCAATAATTCGTAATTCAATTGGATCTTTTTCAAAATCATGTACTGTCGCTTGATTTTTTTCGCATACCATGTCTGAATGCCCTTGAATGATAATAGCTGGTACATTTTCATAACCAGCAGTCGCTTCTTTTTTTATGATGACATTTAATGCTTCATCTTGAATGACTTCTAAGTTACGCTCTTTCGCAAAACGTACTAAATAATCACTAATTTCCTTTTCATTACCTGACCCTCTAGGAATCTTTGAAATTTCTGCAAAATGATAAAATACAGGGTGCTTTGTTAATTGTTCTAAAGTAGAATACATTTTTAAGCTCCTCTCAAAATGACAAAATAATATGTAAGTCTTTTATCATTATACCATGATTCATTATTTTACCTTTCCGTTATCCTTTTAAAAAATTGAAATTGAAGCTTTAATTTATGTTTTCCCCATACACCACTACTTATTAATTCGCGAATAACGCAATAAAAAACAAAAGAAAATGCACTATGCATTTTCTTTTGTTTTTTTCACTCGTATATATTTTGAACTGCTATTATTCATCAGTTTCTCTAACCGATTTATATTTTCCGTTAATGCACCTTTCACAAGAGAGAAATCTGTATTTGGTTCTTCTTTTTTTTCTTTAAAAAATGAAGACTTTTGTATATTCACTTCAGCCATCTCTTCTCCCCCTCTTCAAAAAGATACAATCTTCTATTTATATTATATAGCAAATACAGACAAAGTGTACAATCATGATTTTCTTTTTAATTCTTCTTCTAAATCTTCTACTTGCTGTAATGTATCTCCTTTTATTAACGAGAAATCTGTTGTATCTTCATTGTCTTCTTTAAAAAAATCATTGTCATAATCTTTTATCACTACAATCACCTCTACGTGCTAGTGTAGGAATGATTGTCCGATTTTATACAAGTTTGTCTAAATTTGCTTTCCCTTTATGTATTAGTGAAAAGGACAGAAGAAAATCCTGTCCTTATTTACTAAAATAACTATGATGTATCGTTAGATTATATACATTTTCAAAATCCCGATCTTGAAGATTATTTTTCTTCCCATCAATAATAATAAAAACATCACTCACTATTTTTGCTGGTATAATACCGACGTTATCTACTTGCACCGCTTTCTGCTCATTCAATTGCTCGATGTGTTCAAACGGAACGATAATACTAAATTGAGAACGGATACCACGAAAGTTTGTATTTAATTCCTTTGCCGCTTCAAATACAACAATTTTTGCTCCAATCTTTTCCCCATACGAATCTAAAAATACGTTTAAGCTTTTTGTATATTCTTCCTCCGTAAGCCATTCCATTGTACCGAACACTGCTGGATTGACATTTTGGATTATTGTTGTGTATATTTCTCCTCTTGCTTTAGAAGCAATTAATGACCGTTTTATCGATTGAACCGTCTTGCCTATATCGCTAAATTTCGCTCCCCATATTTCTGAAATATTAGGTGTTAAAATAAATGCAATATCAACGAAAATAACCATTGCAGTGAACATTAAAAGATTTTTCCAGAGGGTTAAATCAATTCCTTTTATCATGAAATACACGGTGACTGATATTATAAACAACCCATACCAAGTCTTTCTAATACGTTGCTTCTTCTCCTCGTACAGCTCTTCATTTTTCCAATAAAAGAAAACAAGTACTAGAAAAACGATTGCTAAAATAAATAAGCCGATTCGAATGTTAGAGATCACCAATGACATCACCCTCCATTCAAAAACTACTCACGATATCATTACATGCACAAGCAGCTCTCTTTATGACAAAAGACGTGGACAAGCTTCTAAATTTAGCTATAACGCATATACATTAGAAGGTGCCACGTCTTTGATCATGAATCTACATTGTATATGTAGACAAGCATGTGTTTCAAATTTTCATGTTAAAAAGATATATGTTTCGGAATTTCCCCTTCAGGTACTTCTCCATCCATACTTAAGTAATAATGACGAATTGGACGTAAATCATCATCTAATTCATACACGAGTGGTATGCTCGTTGGAATATTTAATGAAACAACACCATCGCATGAAAGGTTATCTAAGAATTTCACTAGTGAACGAATCGTATTACCGTGCGATGAAATAATTACCTTTTTACCACTTTTTAATGATGGCGTAATTTCTGAATGCCAATAATCAAGTACTCTTTTCTCCGTATCCACTAAACATTCTGTCAATGGAAACTCACCTTTTTTAAGTGCTTTATATCTTGGGTCATTCATTTCATATCTAGGATCATCCTCCGTAAGAGCAGGTGGTCTTACATCAATACTTCTTCTCCAAATACGAACTTGCTCCTCACCATATTCTTTCGCAGTTTCATCTTTATTCAACCCTTGCAATGCACCATAATGTCTTTCATTTAGCTTCCAAGATTTATGTACTGGCACCCAAGTAAGATCCATCTCATGAAGTACAATCCATAGCGTCCGGATTGCTCGTTTTAATACAGAAGTATGTGCAACATCGAAAGTATATCCATTTTCCTTCAATATCGCACCTGCTTCTCTTGCTTCACTTAATCCATTCTCTGATAAATCTACATCTGTCCATCCTGTAAAGCGATTTTCAAGGTTCCATAAACTTTGTCCGTGACGAATAAGTACAAGTTTTATCATTATAATTCCCCTCTCGGAAATGTGAATTTTACTATTACTTTGCGCGCACATATTAAGTTTTTGGTAATGTGATTTTTTTATCCATACATACTATGATTTATCCATATTTGCCAAAAGTATGGATAAAACTTGATCTTTTTCAAACTATAAAAACAGATATATTTTCTCATTATTTTTGATCGACTGGTATTTCTCGTTTCGATATCCATGCATCAAAACCTGAACGACTATTTGCCATTTCATTCATAACTTGATGCCAATTTTCTTCGCATGATTCACCAAATTTTGAAAAAATAGCACCCATTTGTTTTCTTTGAACATCGCTCAGTTTTTTCTCTAAATCTGCACCTTGTTCTGTTAAAGATAACTGTTTCACACGACGATCATGTGTAGCTTCATTACTCTCGATTAGGCCCTTTTCCACAAGTTGGCGTAGCGGTCCGTGAAGAGCTTGTTTACTTATTTCCAATAATGATAGTAATTCATTTACACTAATCCTCGGAAAACGTGCGATAAAAAATAAAATTCGGTGATGTACTCGTTGAATACCATACTCTTTTATAATTTCATCTGGCTTTTCAGTAAATGTTTTATATGCAAAATAAAATAATGCTAATGCTTCATTCATCTGTTCTTCTTTATGTTGTGTCATCTACTTTCCCCCTGTATGTAAATTATACCACAATCCAGTAATCAATATTTTAATGACCGCATTGGAACTTCTTTAGTCTATTGAAATATGCATTGCATAATTAGGAGATGATTCACTTGAAAACGCAATATACTGTAAGTACATATTTATTAGACCGACTTAGCGAATTGGGAATTGAGCATATTTTTGGGGTCCCTGGTGATTATAATTTAGCTTTTTTAGATGATGTACTAGCACATGAAAATTTAGAGTGGATTGGCAATTGTAATGAATTAAATGCAGCATATGCAGCAGATGGATACGCTCGCATAAAAGGAATCGCTTCTCTAATTACTACTTTCGGCGTTGGAGAATTAAGCGCCATGAACGGAATTGCTGGCTCATATGCAGAAAACGTACCTGTTATAAAAATAACTGGTACACCAACAACAAATGTAATGGAGAATGGCGAACTCGTGCACCATACATTAGGGGATGGAAAGTTTGATCACTTTTCCAATATGTATCGAGAGATTACAGTTGCGCAAACAAATTTAACCCCTGAGCATGCTGCTGAGGAAATTGACCGTGTACTTCGTGCATGTTGGAATGAAAAACGTCCTGTTCATATTAATTTACCGATCGATGTACATAATAAACCCATTAATAAACCTACTGAGCCACTATTAAATAATCCGATTTTAAGTAATCAAGAAGCATTAAATAAAATGCTTCTTCATGCCACTTCGAAAATAAATAGTGCCAAAAAACCGGTTATATTAGCTGATTTTGAAGTGGATCGATTTCACGCTAAAGAATATTTATATCAATTCGTAGAAAAAACTGGGTTTCCTATCGCAACATTAAGTATGGGAAAAGGAATATTCCCTGAAAAACACCCTCAATTTATAGGGGTTTATACTGGCGATGTTAGTTCAGCATACTTGCGAAAAAGAATTGATGAATCTGACTGTATTATTAGTATCGGTGTGAAATTAACTGATACTATTACTGGCGGTTTTACACAAGGTTTTACGAAAGAGCAAGTAATAGAAATCCATCCATATACTGTGAAAATTATAGATAAAAAGTATGGACCGGTTGTAATGAAAGATGTTTTACAGCAGTTAAGTGATGTAATTGAACATCGTAATGAGGAAACACTTGATATTAAGCCATTTATTTCAGAATCACTATCTATTACTGAAGAGTTTAACCCAAAAGAACAAATGATTACACAAAAACGTTTTTGGCAACAAATATACCATTTTTTACAAGAAAATGACATTTTAATTGCAGAGCAAGGAACCCCTTTCTTCGGTAGTGCTACTATCCCTTTACCGAATAACACAACATATGTAGCACAGCCATTGTGGGGGGCAATCGGCTATACAATGCCTGCTCTACTTGGTACACAGCTCGCTAATTTATCGCGGCGCAACATTTTAGTTATTGGTGATGGTTCTTTTCAATTAACTGTCCAAGAGTTATCGACTATACTACGTCAAAATTTAAAACCGATTATATTTTTAATCAATAACAATGGATATACTGTTGAGCGTGCAATTCACGGTCAAAACGAACCGTATAATGACATACAAATGTGGGATTACACAAAACTAGCGAACGTATTCGGAACAGAAGAAAAAAGCCAAACATTTAAAGTAGAAAATGAAACAGAGTTAGCAGAAGTCTTAACTAAAATAAGTATTAATAAGAATCAACTTACCTTTGTTGAAGTTGTAATGAGCCAAGGGGATCAGCCTGAATTGTTAGCTAAACTTGGGAAAAGATTCGGCCAACAAAATTCTTAAAAAGAAAAGCGTAACTATAATAGGTTACGCTTTTCTTTTCATATCTTTATTCAGCAAGAGTTAGCTGCCAAGACACACCATATTTATCATTTAACCAACCAAATTTTTTACTAAATGGATAGGCACCTAAAGGCATAAGTACTGCCCCATCCTGCGCTAATTTATGAAAGACAGTTTCAATTTCTTCTTCCGTCTCACAAGTTACATAAAGAGACATAGCTGGTGTAAATGTAAAATCATGATTTACAAAACTATCAATACACATGAACTCTTGGCCATTTAGCGTAAAAGTTGCATGAATTACAGTTCCCTCTTTACCAGGTCCATTTTCATCATAGCGAGAGATACTTACAATTTCTGATTGATCAAATAGCGACGTGTAAAAATTCATCGCTTCCTCAGCTTTACCCTCAAACATTAAAAACGTAGTAATTTTTTGATTTGTGTTACTCATATAGTGACAGCCCCTTGTTATGTATTTATGCAAAACATACATCGGTTCATAAAAACCGAACGTATATTCCTATAAATGTATTGTCTATAAAAACGATGAGTTTGTCAAATATCTACTTTTTTATTTCTTTTTAAATAATGCTGTCCAAAGAAATGATTCTCCAAACATTTCATTTGGTTGTTCCATTTGTTTCATCTTTCTAATTTCAATCACTTCAAATTCTTTAAATATCTCTCTTAATTTCTCTTCTGAATATGCTAGACCACCTTGTAAACTCCATCCTCTATATACGTCCCAATCTGTTATTTCTGATCCATTTCGCTCATCTAAATCGCCTGCTGCAAAACATGTTAATCCAAAATAACCACCCGATCTTAAAGATTTTTCAATTAACTCTATATAATTCATTCTTCTATGTGGTGGAATGTGATGAAGACAACCTGAATCATAAACAAGATCAAATTCATTTTGAGCCTCTAAATTAAAAATCGAATCACAAATAAATTCAATTTCTACCCCTTTTGCTAAAGCTCTCTCTTTCGCCCAATTAATGCCTTCTATAGATAAATCTACTGCGGTTACATCAAATCCTTCATTTGCTAGATAAATTGCGTTTCTACCCGGACCACATCCAAGTTCTAGTACTTTTCCTTTTGAAACCCACTTTTTTTGTATATACGAAACTAGGTTCTCATCTGGTACATTTTCAAAAAACGGAACATCTTTTTCTCTATTTGCATAAAATTCATTCCAAAATGGTTCTGCCGGTCTTAATAATGAATCCAACATTTTTAAAATATCCTCTTGTGTACGTAACGTTTCATTTTTCATTAATACCCCTCCATGAATTAATAGTCAGAAAATTATTATATATCTTTTAGAACCTTCAGACAAAGAAAAAACCTCCTACATTCAATAGGAGGTTTTCTCTTTAAAATCCAAGTATAGATAACCATTTTAACAACTTCTCTTCTCGCGCTTTTAAATCATCACTCCTAAGCTTACCTAAATGTATTTCACTAACAATTTCTCCATCCGCCATAAAAAGAACTCTTTCTGTTTTCGCTGCTACCTTTACATCATGCGTTACTAACATAATTGTAGTTCCATCGCGGTTAATATTTAATAAGATTTGCATTACTTCTTCTGTTGATTTTAAATTTAGAGCACCCGTTGGCTCATCAGCAAAAATAATATTTGGATTATTAATGAGCGCTCTACATATAGAGACCCTTTGTAATTGCCCTCCGGATGCTTCGGTTATATAATGAGACGCTATATCACTTATCCCCATTTTCCCCATTAGCTCCAGAGCACGTTCATTTACTATTTTCTTACTCTCACATTTCGCTAAATATGCTGACAAAATGATATTATCAAATAGATTCAAGTTTCTCAGAAGGTTGCTCTGCTGAAAAATAAATCCTATTTCAGTAAGGCGCAATTTCGCTAACGCTTCTTCTTTCATACATGATAATTCTTTACTATCAACTTTCACACTTCCAGATGACATTTGATCCATCCCGCTAATAGTATAAAGTAACGTCGATTTTCCGGAACCAGAAGGTCCCATAACCGATACAAATTCTCCCTCATAAATCTCTAAATCTATATTTTTTAACAAGTGATAATTTGCATTTCCATCTATTGAATATATTTTGTTTAATTGTTTTACTTCTAAAATTTTTTTCACGTTACAACCCCTACTCTCCATTTCGTTTTAAATCGTCTGTTTGTTTCATTGTAAAACTACTGAAAAGTGTTGTTGCTGTCACAGATATAAATAATATAGCTGGACACATTACATAGGAAACGATCGGATTCACGACAAACTTTATATGACCTGCTCCCATAAATGAGCCTAACCAACTTACTAACATCTCACCAAACGTAGCAGCTATACATGTCCCTGTTAAAATGCCTATTAATACGATGACAATAAAACGAGTTATATACTGTATACGAATATCTTCGTTAGAAAAACCAATACTTTTCATAATTAATATTTGAGAGGAGTCCTTTGCCAATAACATTTTAATAAACATCGCAGTAATTAAAACCGATATCAATATAGCAATCAAAATTGCCGCTTGAGTAACGAGTCTTAATTGTTTAATTGTCTCTCCTAAAGTTTGTGATAAATAATTACCTGTATCTGTTATTTTTGCAGAATGAAAATTTTGTTTATATTCCTTCACTTTTTCTTGCAAATCCACATTAGAATTCAAATCTACATTTACTACATACCATAATATATTTTCTTTGTTATACGAAAAGCTCGCTTTAGCTGTTTTTCCACCGTTTGTTACATCTTGATATATACCACTAATCGTTAGCGCTTTCTCTTTTCCATCTACAAATAAAACGATCTCATCCCCTACATTCTTTTTTAATTCGTTTGCGTTCATATAGGATAGTGCTATTTCATTTTCGTTTTTGGGTTCCATACCTTGGAGATACTCTATTGGAAATTGAGTGAAGTCTCCCACTTCCACATTTAAGTTTTCCTGTGTACCATCAGCATTCACCATTTTAAATGTACTCGTTACAAATGCTGCATATTTTTCTACTTCATCAGCATTTCGTAAATATGATATAACATCCTTAAATCTTTTCTCTATATTTTCAGTTTGCTGTAAATCTATTCGTATATCACTTTTTCCTGTCCCCATATAATTCACAAACTTCGGTGACTGAATCGTATACAAAAAGTTAACAGGTACAACAATCATGAACACCGCTATTATTAAAACGATACTTAATACTCGGTATAACTTAAATCGCTTCACAACATCTTGTATACCTATAAATATATTTACATTTTTAATTTTTGTTTTATTGAGTAGAAAGGATTTTCTAATTTTTCTTTTTCCTAATTTATCTCTTGATCGTAAAGCATCGTTTTATGTAATCTTGGAGTACACTACAGAGCTGGCTATCACAGATTTACACAACATAGCGTTACTACTCTACCAGTTACTATATAGTTCTAATATAAGTTCAGCTAAAAGGATTGCATCGAGGTGAAGTTTTACCTATTCAACACTCCTCATAGTTTACTTCCCATTTCTTTTGATCAATTTGTAAAGTATTTACATAAGGCTGTACCTCAGGTAATGTATTACCTAATAGGGGGAATACAAAGTGATTAAGAAGCTATTTAGAAAACTTGCAGATGACTTTAAGAGTGACTGGGGAGCTATGAGGGAACACAAAGAGAGAATGGATCATTTACCTACTAAGGCCGTTCTCGTGTATAGCGGTAATAGAGAGTTTGTCTTTACAGGTACAGATATGGTGCTGTTCCTAGGTAGTGGACGTAATAAGAAGTTGTACTTGAAGAATCAACTAACTGGGAGAAACGTTAACTTTTATAAGGACAGTAGAATATCTTACGAGACGGTAGATTACATAAAAGCTACTAAGGAAATACTTTAGTATGTTAACAATGAATAAAACTAGTGAGGTAGGACTATAAAGGTTCTACCTCTTTTGTTTGTGTTGGTGAGGTGGAATAATATGAGTAGTACCTAACAGGGGAATTCTCCAAGGTGATTTTACCTTCTCAGGTAGAGCTCAATAGTTATGTTTTTATACCCTTTATAGTTCCTATGTTGATGTACTGAAAAGTGACCACATCGAGGCGGGGGATTTACTATTTAGTAAATCCCTATAGCTACAACTAACAAGGCGACCGAGCCAGCAAATCACTTGTTCATTACTATCTCCATAATATCCATTAGTTTCCTACCTCCCAATTGCTACTCTATAAGTTGTTCTCTTGTAGGTACCCGCATGAGACACCCTAAATCGTATATTCGTTCCAGTTAATTTATTTTCAACATATAGAGTTTGGTATTTCTTATTAAAGTTAGCTATAAAGTTCATTGCATCAGCACCTATGAGAACGACTCTATCGTCACCGATATAAAACTCAATAGCAGCCTGATCTAGATTATCGGGCCCGTTAACCCACTTCTCCCACTTCTTAAACCACTTAAACATTTTATATTCCTCCTCTTAGTTTTCATAAATAGTTATTCTATTTATTCCCAATTTCCCCCTATCAATACCACCTGAGACGGCACCTATTTTAGTCTCCTACTTTTGTCGAATACTAGCTCACAAGTTTTGTCTGAATAGTACACCTTGTTAGTTTGCTGTCTCAGTGAATCTATTAGTTAATAATCATTTGCAATATCTCCCTTGAGAACGTTAACTCAACGACTAAAACTGTGGGGGTCGTTACAATAAGTGCTTGACCACGTTATTTTTGTATTTGACTTATCAGCTTCACCTAATAATCCCGGCCTCGTGTATTCATGTGTAGAAATCTCCCCGAGGCAACCTAGCTAGAACACTAATTAGCACTAAAATTGAGAATCCTGACTCAAGAGTTTAACTGTGAGTTATACCTTCTCAGGATAAAACAAAAGAGATCGACTACATAGTTATCTTCCTCAGATTAACTATATAACCCATCTCTCTAGTTACTTGTTCGTATACGAGCTAGGTAAATCTATTTAGCTCACCTCTGTAGTTTAACTAACTTGTCCACCTTATAAGTCCTTTATTTATCTTTCAATATGAGCTGGCATGCTTTAGCGCCTTCTAAAGAATGGCAACTAATTGGGTCACCCTCGCAAGTAATCTATATGTATCGATTCTACATAGTTATTGACTTGTAGATAGTACCTCTTATAGAATAACTACATAGCTTATAACTCTCTAGCTATGAACCATTGAGGTAAAACCTTTCATAGTCAAACTTGCGCTGAGGATAGTAATAGTTCAATCGTTTCTTGTGGGTATGAAGTTGAAAAAATCCCTTCTTTAATTCCTTGCTCTAAAACTTCCGCTAATACAGGAGATAAATGAATAATGGATTGTACTAAACTTTTTTGATGCATTTCTGCATTATTTGGTTGATGAAATTGCTCAATCATTTTATCTTTTACATCCCCTGATTTTGGCGATTGCTCCATCAAAACCCGCAATAACTTTTCTAATACTGGGATGTTTGGATTAGAGACGATTACTTTTGCTTTAGCAACATCTTCTTTAATGATTCTCATAATAATCTCATCCATCACTTCTTCTTTTGACTTAAAATAGTGATAAAACGTCCCTTTTGCTATCCCTATCTCTTTTAAAATGTCATTTACTGTTGTTTTCGTATAACCTTTCGTAACGAATAAACGTTCAGCAGTTACTAAAATTTCCTTTCGTCTCTCCTCATACTCCTTTACAATTCGCATTCATGTTCTCCTTCCCGCCAGACCGACTGTCGGTCTATTTAAATTATATGTTTAGTTAGTAAAAAGTTTCCTAATTATTGTACATATACAACACCATACTTTTTATTTCCTTTTTAGATTTTTAATTATTTTAATACGGTGAATGAAATTTTAAAGATTGTTTCAATGCAATTACTTTTCTACTTATATCGGTTGCTTTGAGTAAAAATAAAAAAGAGCCGCAATGCTTTGCGACTCTTTCATAATAACTATTTAACGGCCACGTCTTTGCTGACCTTGTTTTGTATTACCTTTTTTACTACTTGGCTTATTAAATGATCGATTGTTTTCATTTCTTGAACTATTTCTTGAATCACGTCTTGAACCTTCACGGCTATCTTTTTGACGATATTGACCTGATTTCTTTGGAGCCGGCTTTGGTACCGGTTTTCCATTTTCATCAACACGTTTTATCTTCGGTTGTTCGATTATTTCTCTTTTCAGTGGTGCACCAAGCGTTTTTTCAATTTCTTCTAAATGTTTTTCATCTTTCGCTGCAACGAATGTAATCGCAAGACCTGATCCACCTGCACGTCCTGTTCGGCCAATGCGGTGAATATAACTTTCTACATCTTCTGGAATATCAAAGTTAAATACATGCGTTACACCATCTACATCAAGTCCACGAGCTGCTACATCAGTCGCAATTAAGTACTGAATTTTAGCTTCGCGGAAACTCTTCATAACTCTTTCACGTTTCGCTTGAGGTATATCACCATGAAGTTCAGCACAATTATAACCTCTCCCTTTTAAATCATCATATAGCTTACTTGCTCTAACCTTTGTACGACAGAAAATAACTGCTAAAAATGGCTGATCACGATCCATAACAAAGCGAAGTGCATCTGGTTTTGCACGATCTGTCGTCTCAATAACACGCTGTTCAATTGTATCTACCGTTACTTCTTCACTTTGTACTTGAATCATTTGCGGCTCATCCATATAACGTTTCGCCAATTTTTTAATATCTTTTGGCATCGTTGCTGAGAATAACATCGTTTGTTTACTACCAGGTGTCTCATCTAAAATATCTTCAATATCATATAAGAAACCGAAATAAAGCATTTGATCCGCTTCATCTAGTACAATCGTTGAAAGATTACTTAAATCAATTGTTTCACGTCGAATATGATCTAATAATCTTCCTGGTGTCGCTACAACAATATGTGTATGACCTTTTAATTTTCTCAATTGCTGTGCTACATCTTGTCCGCCATAAATCGCTAGTACATTAATGTCTTCTCTATGAACAAGCATTTTTTTAATTTCAGTTGTAATTTGCAGTGCTAGTTCCCTTGTTGGCGCAACAATTAAAGCCTGAACATCACTAGACGCTGGATCGATTTTTTCTAAAATCGGTAACACGAATGCTAACGTTTTACCCGTTCCTGTTTTCGCCTGCCCAATAATATCTTTACCTGACATAATAACAGGAATTGCCTGCTCTTGAATTGGTGTTGCTTCTGTAATTCCATTTTCACGTAATGTATGATTAAAAGTTTCACTAATTCCTAATTCTAAAAAGTTTTTCAAATAGACCACTTCTTTTCCTTATTTTTCACATTAGCTTTCATTGTACCATTTGTTTCGCCAAATATGAAAAATAAAAAAATTCTTATCTTCTTTTTTTATATTCATTGTGTACTAGGTGGGTAAATTCTTTTTGTTTTTTCTCGGAATTTATTAGTGCTTCCATGTTAGTAGAAGACAAAATGAACTTCTTAATTTTGCGATATGATGTTTTAATTTCATGTCATTTCGAGGATAATTTATTCTCTTATTTGTTGTCAGTTAAGGAAATGAAGGTACAGTAGAAATGAAAAGACCTCGTTTAGAAGATTAAAAACTAGCAGAATATATCAATATACAGAAAAAAGAAGTTGATCATCCACATACAGTAGGTAATCAGCTTCTTTTATTGTGAAATAGACTTTTTCAGTTGTATTTTAATCAAACTTTTTTCAAAACGGTTAAACTTTGTTATATGATCAGTTACAATAAAGATGTTTAATTCTGCCCTTATAATGACACAAAACACCGTCCAGTTAACCTAGACGGTGTTTTTAATAGTTGTTTAATTTCCCCTGGGCCAATACCTTCATGAATTCCCTTTTCTACTTGCTGCTGCAATTAAAAAATAAAATTGTAGAAATCGCCTTTGACTTAAGCATAAATTACTCGGTAAAGGATTTAAGTCTTTTTGATCAGTTGAGGGTAGAAACCATAGATGCAGCTATAGATCCAAAAAATAAGCAATCACTTAATTTATTAAGAAAGTTAGGAATTAAGGAGAATGCAAAGAATATGGTAGTTAGAACGTAACCAATCAGGAAAAGCAAGTACAAAATAAAGGATCGGCCTTATGAACTTAGGGAAAAGGAAAGGGATTTTTGAAAAAATATATTAGATTAACAACACAAAAAATCGCTAAATACGGTTTGTAAATCTTTTCACCAGAATCTTTTCCGTACTCTTTATTGATTCACTGCTTTTGCTACAAGGGCAGCATATGCTTCTGCACCTGCTTTTGTTAAATGTACGCCATCAGGTTCAAAGTATGCCTGATTTCCGGCACTTGCTGCATACCAATCAACTAACACCACATTTTTGTAAGCTGATGCTGCTTCTTTTAACTTCTCATTCACCAACGATTCCCACGGACGTGGTACTCTCGTATTAATTAATATAATTTTACGTTCATCTCCAATCACTTTTATTAATGATGCTAATTGCTCCTTAGTAAATGCTCCATTTGTACCTAATCCAATAATGACATGATTTCCTAAATTCCCCTCATTCTTTAGCTGTTCAACAACAGGGATTGCTTTGGACATTTGCCGCCCTATTTCCGCATCAATCCTAATATTAGGAAAAGTATTTTTTAAATACGGAGCAATATCAATCATGATTGAATCTCCTACAGCTGTAACTGTTAGAGAGTCTTTAGGCTGTGTGGGAATCGCTTCTTTTTGTTCTTCTTTATTTTGAGGTGGTTCATTAGCTGGTTTATCCCAAACTGCAACGGGATGTTTAGCCTGCTCTTCTTGCACTGCTTCCACCTTATCTTTTGAAGGATTCTCCTTTGCTTTACTAGCTGTAGTTAATCCAAAAGTAGCTATCGAAGAAATAAATACTGCACATATTAAAGCTAACTTACCACTTACAGTCAAGTTTCTTATTTTCAAGTTCTTAATTCGAATATTCTTCAATGCGCCTTTTCGTATTGGATTTTCAATAAACTTCCACGAAATTTGTGCAATAACTATAATTAGGAGAAATTGAAGAATTGCTCTTGTAATCGAAAACTCTCCAGCATTTCCCTTCGGAGTCGTCAATGTAATAATCGGATAATGCCAAAGATATATTCCATATGATCGCACACCCATCCAACGCAGTGGTCTAAATCTCAAAAATAGTGCGATTCTGCTAGCCGGATGCGCAAGGTTAGCGACTAACAAGGCTGTAGCAATTGATAAAAGAACCATTCCCCCACGGTATAGAAACGGCTCATATTGATTCGTCTTCCAAAACATAATGAGAATGATACTAAGAGCAACTCCCCCAATAACATCAAGAATAAGACGTGCTTGCGGAATAATATTATTCGCAAGTCTACTGCTTGGCCAAATTAAAGCAAGTGCCGCTCCAATTAATAAAGAAAAAGCCCGTGTATCAGTACCGTAATAAATTCTACTTGGGTCAGAGCCTGGTTCATATAGAATTGCCATTGCTAAAGCAGATGCAATTGCTCCTAGACAAATAAATAAGATCATGCGTGATTGTTTTTTTATGTAATAAAATCCTAAACTAATGACGAACGGCCAAACCACATAAAATTGTTCCTCAACAGCTAACGACCAAAAATGATTTAGCGGAGAAGGCTGACCAAAGCTATCAAAATAAGATAATTTATGATAAATATACCACCAGTTACTAACATAAAATAACGCCGCTAATGAATCTCCACGCATTTTTTCAAGTAAAGAGCTATGAAAAATCGTAATCCATGCCAACGTTATAACGAGCATGACAAACATTGCTGGAAGCAATCTTCTTGCCCTACTAAGCCAGAATTTTTTCAAATTAATTCTCTTATTTCTCTTCCACTCCATCACTAGAATATCTGTAATTAAATAACCTGAGAGTACAAAAAATACAGTAACCCCTAAAAATCCTCCAGGCATCCAATTAAAATTAATATGATACAAAATAACACCTAGTATAGCTAGGCCTCTTAGACTGTCTAATCCAACCATATAACGACTATTTTCTTTAAAAGGTTTAGTCACCTACAATCACCTCTATTTCATGGAAATCTGGTAAATAATAGCAGTATAAAATGCTATTATTTACCTAAAATCGTATAAGCTAAACTATTAAAAACATCATTTGGAAAGGCTCTTTTTTATAATTACATGCACAGTAACTAATACTTTATCACGTTATCTGTTTCTGGTGTAAAAATTATTAAATTAGTTTTTTGTTCATCCCCCGACAAAGGGAAATATACTTAGTGAATAAACAAATTATTTGCTGTGTATCAATAGTTACACTTTTTTTCATATGGTTCTTTTGTTTCAATCACCTGTTCTACATAGGATGCTGTTTGCGGCAACTACTTTAGCTTGTTATATAATAAACAACCCTTTTCTAACATGTTGGCAATTCGAGATTGTTCTTGTTTCGAAACAGCTTCATTAAAAAACTCTTTTCCTTCCTCAGTCAATGAAAGGTATTTTGTTTTCTAGCCCTGTTCCCGATTAATTAATCCCAACTCTTCCATTTTGGTAACCTATTACAGCATTTATTTTCTGTTCTGAATTAAATTTAGTCATAAAAAAACGCCCCCCAGTTGTTAGACTGTGTCTAACAATTGGGGGGCAGTTCAAGTTTTGATACTGGTTTTTTTATGCTTTTATTTATGTAGTTGTTAATTTAGCATAGATGATAAAAAATAGGGTTAATTGCCCTATTATCACAATATTTGGTACTACTACAACCAAATTAATAACAAAAAAGACTGCTAAAATCCCTAAAAACAGGCATAAATGATAAATTTTCAAACGATGTTTTTCAAACCTGTATTGATGAAAAACAATTGTAGTTGACAGGAAATAGAGCAATACAGAACCAAAAACAAAATATAGGATAAATGAATAATAGACCTCATGTAAAAATAATAGTCTAATGGATGCTGCAACCATACTCAAAGACATAAAGATAAACAGATGACCGTAAATAATAATTTGACCGGAAGTTTGTCTAGACTTGTCGAGTTTCTTCTCCATGTTATCGAAATATTGCCACCACATCGAAATAATGAGGATAAATGAAATGATCGCAAAGCTTATTGAATCCCAATTTCCTTGTTTAGGTTGAATAACCACAAGAGTACTTATAAGAGCTTCCCCAAAGAGAATTATGGTAAATAGACCAAATCTCTCTAACAAGTGAGCTGTATTTGTAGGAACTTTTTCTAAACACTTTCTTCCAAGCAGTGGGACAATAATATCGATAAAAATTCCTAAATACAACGCAGCATATCGAATCCAAGAATCAAAAAAGACGGATAATAATGAAATAACGATTCCAATCCAAAAATATCTTCCTAAAAAGAGGGCTGCTTTTTTTCGAGCTCCCTCTTCTATACGCTGGACAATAAGATATTGGATTGCAGTCACGGCCCTTAAGCCAATATAGCCAATTAAAAAAGACAGATAATAAGGATCAAAATCAACGGATAAGCTTGATGTCATTATTAGGACAAAAAACATTTGCAGGATCAAAAAGATCTGTTGATGAAATAAATCTTTTCCAAACCGGTTAATAAAGATGGTTTGCCCTACCCAAGCCCACCAGATTGGAATAAAAATTAGGACAAACTTCACTAAATATTCTGCATGGATATAACCATCTTCAACATGGAGTAAAACATGAGTCGCAGCCGTCACCGCTGCCACAAATAACAAATCATAAAAGAGTTCTAACCACGTCACTTTTTTTCTTCCATTTTCGCAATCCCTCCTTATAGTTAATAGTATGCTAAAAACATATAGTAATAGGTTTCATCCAAACGCCAAGATAACAATGTGTTTTTGTTTTTCTTCTTCCAAATGTGATAGATAAGATTTCATCTGTATTCGGCAAACCTATTTATATTTCCAGAGTCTCTTCCCTTAACCACACTTTCTCTTCTTCATTTAAATAAGGAGCAAGCTTTATGTATACCTCTTGATGATAATTGTTTAACCATTGCTTTTCGCTCTCTGTTAACATATCCTTATTGATACCGGCTAAATCTATAGGGCAATACGTAATTGCTTCAAATTTCATAAATTGACCAAACTCTGTTTTCTCGTCTTCTACTACTAACATCATATTTTCAATTCTTATGCCGTATTTACCTTCTAGGTATATTCCTGGTTCATTCGTAATAATCATGCCTTTTTCTAATATAACGCTATTATTATTATTCCTTATGCTTTGTGGCCCTTCATGAACATTCAAGAAAAAACCTACTCCATGTCCTGTCCCGCACTTATAGTCCAAACCATACTGCCAAATAGGTTGTCTTGCTAATACATCTAAGTGAGGGCCTGTTGCTCCGTATAAATATTTTACTGAGCTTAATGCAATAAACCCTTTTAACACCAATGTAAAATCTCTTTTTTGTTCATCGGTAAGTTCTCCTAAAACAATCGTTCGTGTAATATCTGTTGTTCCATCATAATACTGTCCGCCTGAATCAATTAAAAAAAGACCTTCATTCCTAAGAGTATGTTGCGCTTCTTTATTAGCTTTATAATGCATCATCGCAGCATGTTCTTTATAACCTGCTATTGTATCAAAGCTAGGTCCAACAAATCCTTCCTGTCCCCTTCTGAAATCTTCTAATCTTTCTTCTGCGGCAATCTCTGTAATTTCTTCTTTATCTACAAAATTTTTAACCCATTTTATAAATTTCACCATGGCTAAACCATCTTTTATTTCACACCATTTTAAATTTTCTATCTCAACTTCATTTTTAATAGCTTTTAAATCATCCGTGATGTTAGGGCTTTCAATTTTCTTGGTATTACTGTTAATGGCATTATATAATATGATATTAGTTTTATCCGCATCCAAAATAACGGTATCTCCGCTTGAAATATTTCCTAAGAATGTTTGTATTTCATGATTCGCTTTTAACTCGATTCCTTCCGCCTCCAGTTCTAATTTAACCAAAGAGGGAACCTTGCAAGAATCAATAAATAAATAACATTTTTGTTCTGCTACGATTACATTAGCTATTACAACTGGATTGTTAGGCACATCGGCCCCTCTTATATTCAAAAGCCATGCAATTTCATCAAGTGAAGTTAAAATATAATAATTTGCTCCTTTATTTTTCATCTCTTCTCTTACTTCATTTAATTTTTCTACTCGTGATTTGCCTGCATATTTTACGTCATGAGTAAAAATTGGTCCTTTAGGAATCTCCGGTCTATCTTCCCACAGTTCACCAATTAAATCATGATTCATTTTTAATGCGACTTTCTTTGCTTTTAGATCTTTTTCCATCTTTTTAACCATATTAATTGAAAAAACATTTCCATCAAACCCTACAATGCTTCCTTCTTTAAGAACGTCTCCTAGCCATTCTGTATAAGATGGTACCCCTGGATCTACCATTCTAAATAAGCTGATTCCTGAGTTCTCAAGCTGCTTTTCAGCTTGAATATAGTATCTGCCATCTGTCCATAACCCAGCATCATTTAATGTAATAACTACAGTACCTGCTGACCCTGTAAATCCTGATATCCATTGTCTACCTTTCCAATGTTCTGCTACATATTCACTCTGATGTGCATCAAAACTGGGAATTATATAAGCATCCATTTGATTTTCTTTCATTAGCTGCCTTAACTTTTCAATTCTATTCCTGATATTCATTACTAATACCTCCATTTTCCTTAAGACTAAATTCTTTACTTTCACGCTTATAAGATAATATTTCTTCATCTTTCTTTTGAGAAATTATTTCTATAAACCTTGGAACAAGTTGTTTATTTTCTAAATTTGTACTTAAACTATACTTAATAAAGCTATCTTCTACTGAATCCACTATTTCTTGTTCATAGCTTCTTAAAACCATATCTTTCCTTTTAAGTGGGTAATCAAAAAAATGTGTTAAATGTACTTCAAATATATCAGCTAGTTTTTCAAGTGAATCAACTGCTATGGTAGTAAGCCCCCTTTCACATTGAGACAGAATTCCAAGAGATAGTTCGCTTTTTTTCACTTAACTCTTTCAAAGTCATTCCTTTTTCGGTCCTCAATTTCTTTATTTTTATTCCTATATTCATTATTTTACCTCAAATTTCATTTTTTTGAATGTTATAATTTTTATTAGTGTAAAACGCAAGATTTTATAAAATTCATTTAATTAATGTTAGCATATATTCTCTCAAGGGTTCTGGTGCAAAAAATACTCGATAGAAACATAGAGTGTCAATTTTCTTTAAATCACTAGCTTTTGAAGCTAATCCAAACGATTTATGAATGAAGAGCTGTTATTGATTCTAAACTAGATGAAGATAAGAAAAGAGAAATATTTATTATTCTAGGGAACTAACTATCACTTTAAATTAATCCCTAATTATATTTGAATTATGAGTGTAGTAAAAAGCCTTCCGTGTTTGCGCACGAAAGGCTTTTCATAAGATTGTGTATACATAATAGTTGTATAAACACCGTTCAAGGTTGTTAAGTTTTGTCTGTTTCAGTCATGATTATTGTGAGATTTGTTAATCTGATTTAATTTAAATCTATTTTATGAGTTGTTTGTCATTCCATATACAAGCCCTGAAATATATGGAATTAACCAAATGAACCACACAATTACACTTAATGTGTGGAACTTTGCAATCATTTTTATATCCTTCTTCTTTAAAACTAAAGTGGCCCAAACAGCATGAAATAGCATAAGTAAAATTGCCGATAAACCCGTTATCCCATGAAAGCTGAATAGAGAACCTTCTGAAGCCATTCTCTCCATTAATGTAGTCCCAATCGTATCGCATGCTAATCCAATCCAAAATATATACACATGCCAAGGTTTTAATGTTTTTTGAATTTTTTCACTCCAAACCCCAACTGAATAAAAAATAAGTGCAGCTGTAATAAATGTAATAGCTGATGCTAGCACATCAATCCCCCCTTTTCTAAACTCTTTCTTCCTTTTACGAGATTTATTTTATCTAAGGATTATGAACAGGGTATGAATGGAATATTACATTACACCATTTAACTTCTGTATCGCTTTCTACTTGTAAATTTCTATTTCAATTGAATATGCAATATTTCGTATTTTATTATTTTAATATTTCTTTATTAACTATCATTTTCTAGTACATCATTAATATCCATTGATAAATCAGCATTTGTAATTTAATTCCTTATATTAAGTCCTGAAGAAATAATTTCAACAATATATCCGAATAATTATATTGAAATATATTGTTCTACACATCTATACGTGCGTTATATATTATATATCAGAAGAGTAAGGTAAGAGTTACTCTTTGCCATTTTAGGAAAGGTTCTGTTGGAGACAACAGGACCTTTTTTTCGTAAATAGATTATTTTATAAAAATATTAACTAGCAAAATAATTAGTATTACTAAGGCTATTACTCCAATCGTTCTATTTGATTTATACATATATTAATAGTAAACCGAGGAAAGGAGGTTTTTTTATGGGTGAGCATACAAAATGTGTTTGCGAACAATTAGAAAGATTACAGTTAGGTACAGAAGTAGATGTTTTCCTTACAGGAACAACACTAGAGGATCTTATTTTTACTAACTTTAATCCGGATAATTTTTGTGTAACATTTGTAGATAACACAACAGAACCTGGCTCTATAATTGTTTTGGACTGTCGTGATATTCAAGCGCTTAGAATTGAAGCTGAGTAGAGTAAAGATGGGGCTTTGAAAAAAGCCCTATCTCAAAATTCCATAAGCATATTTCAATATAAACTATAAAAAAGAGGAGCCGGAAAAATGTCAGTTTTCATAAACTATGCTATTACTCCCAAAGTATTCAATCCTAATCTAACGTCTCTTCCAAATAACCAATCTTCTTTTATCCAAACCCCAAAAGAGGGTTCTAAAGATATTTGCTATCTTTTAGAAACATTTTACTTAGGAAAAAAAATAAAACAACTTTTAGTTAACGGTACAATCTTAAAAGCTTCTATATTTGTAGGATTCCATAATAGATCATGCCTTGCTACATTTATAGATGAAAACGGAGATATCACTGTAGTTAACTGTGAGCGTATTGATGCGATTGTGCTCTAATTGTGAAGTTACATTTGAATAAATAATCATTATTTTCTGGGCACATGTTAGTTCTTACACATAATACCAATAACTGTTACCATAAAAAACTTGGTCCGAAGTGTACTTATATACAATCCCTTTTTTGTCCAATTGAATAAAATTAAATATTCCGTCAATAATGTGTGTGACATTAGATTTTTTCCTTGTTCCCCCTTGGAGATGAGCAGTTAGCTAATTGAGCTAGCTGCTCTTTTATTTTCTGCAATTGGTTACATTTACCTGATGTTTTTAACGTAATATTACGTTAGAATATAAAAAAGTGAAATATATTGAGCTGTTATACCATTACCCTAGGAAACTAGGGTTTTTATTTCTACAAAATGAAATTTTTATATTAATCTTCTTGATCTGCGCTTCAGTGAATCCCTTGTATACTGCAAACACTTCTGGAAACTGACTCAAACACATATCAATAATCGTGTCGTCTGTTGTTCTAATAAAGAAGTACTTAACCTCACCCATATAATCGTTGTGTAAGTAATAACTCTTAATCTTGTGAGGGTAGTTATCAGCTTCCAAAACTTCATACAGCTTGATTTTCGTTTCATCCATATCGAACATAGATTACTGCCCCATCCACTTAACAACTTCTTACGTATCAAATGAAATTTAATTTTTTATCCTTGTACTCCATCTCCACAAATTCAGCTAAATCAATTTCTTTCATTATCAATTATTCTAGAAAGTAAAATGCTTCTTGTTCCCCTTCATTTTCTCTTACATTTTGAAACTGTAATTTTTGTTCTTCATCTAATTCAAATTTTACTTTTGCTTCTACAACCATCATTCAGCTCACTAGCAGACAACCAAAATTGTTGTTTGCTTTTTGTATAAGATTTTTCATTTTACATATACTAGTTTTGAGCCTATTACCAATGCAAGCCATTTTGGTGTTTTGAATTCCGACTAAACTTTTTTGTTGCATAGATTATTACATCTTTGACAACACTGTTTTAAAGCTCATTTTTGGTTATTCGTAGTTCTAGTCCAGAATAATTTTTCTCCAGTCTAGATACATAGTGCTCTTCTTTCAAATTTGATAGACTCTTTTTTTATGTATAAAAAAAAGAGCGAATCTACATTCGCTCTTTTCCACATATTTATGGCGCAAAGCTTATCATCCAACCTAACATAAATCCAAATACAGCAAACAATAGCATAAAAACAAATAAACTACACGCCCACAGTGCATATTTTCGACTCTTGCTTTTCGTGAGCATACCTACGACTGAACACAACAATCCTGCTCCAACTATTTGCAGAAAACCTTCGCCTATAAATGTTTCTTGAATAAGCAATATAATGTTTAAATACAATAACGCTAGAAAAGCAATTATTAATGAAATAATCCCCATCCTCGTTTCCTGTTTATAAATATGACTCTTTCTTTTTTTTAAGAATGCCAATTCCATAATCTCACTTCACCCACTTTCAAGTTTCTAACTTTTTCATGGCTCATCAATTTTTCAACTTCTCCTTTAGGTCCAGTTACAACTGCCCCGTATGTTTTTACCCCATTTTTTTCAAGGAAAGAAATACGTTTTGACAGCTCTAATGTTTTCGCTCTAGATAGCTTCACCGCTAAATCTTCATGCTTCTGTAATGACTTTAACACACCAATAAATTGTTCCTCATGAGGTGAATCACTTGAAAAAGGACCACCTAGACTTGAAATTAAATCTGCTGGAAAACCAATCGGTGCAACATACAGACCCTCATCATTCTTTTGCTTCTCCTCTAACCCTGTATTCACGGCATACCATACAATATCAATAGTAGGAAACATGTTCTCTACCTCTTGTACACTTAATAATTCTCTAAAAGATACAAATGCTTCTACTACAGATTCTTGTGGGAGACCTTTTAATACTTGTGCTTCTTCGCTACTACTATAAGACACATTATAATTATTAGGATGAGATAATACCTCGTTATCTATATATTGGACTTCCGGAATTTTTTCATCTGTTGTATATTCACGGCTTACTTTCGTTACTTTACTTAATAAATAATATGTTTTCTCTTCGCCTATTCGAATATCTTTCTTCCCTACCCTTTTATACAAATCAAAATGCAATTGTAAACTAAGCGGTAACAACGTTTGCTCCATGTCTCTTTCTTTCATATATACATTGGGTTCCGTTACACTTAACGTTTGATTTACTACATTCCGTATCTCCATTGCGTTTGTAGGTGCAAATACATAGTATAAGAGTGTAGATACATATAAAATAGGTTGAATAAGTAATAAAAAAGTAAATACAATTAAAACGTTCGTAATACGCGCTCTTTTTTTTCCTATTTTCAACACTTGCTCCTGTTTTCCATCAGGAAGAGAAGCAGGCCTTTGATGAAGAGCTTCTTGTAACAATTCTTTATAATCTTCTTGTTCAGAATGAGGTTTATCATTTGTCATTTTGACTCTTTTCCTCCTTTAACAATTGTTTCAATCTCTTTCTCCCACGAAATATGTGACTTTTATACGTGTTTAACTTTAAATCTAATACAGAAGCACCCTCTTCGTACGTTAATTGATGTACGTCACATAGTAAAATAGCTTGTGCCTCTACCAATGGTAAAGTGTGAATAATCTGAATTAATTTTTCATAACTATTTTTTGCAACTACATACTCCTCTGTAGATTCACTTGCTTGTATTGTCTCTAATTCCTCCGTTCCTACAAAAGCTACTTTTTTCTCTTTTCTAACAAAATCAATAAACGTATGATATGCCACTTTAAAAAGCCAAGATTTTATCTTTTGGTTTTCATAGTCTTCTAGATAAAGATACGCCCTGTAAAAAGTCTCCTGCATCAAGTCCTCCGCTACGTGATGGCTACGAGAAAGGGAAAATAAATACCGATACACATCGTTTATATAAACCTTGTATATTTCTTCAATCTCCATCCCCCTCCTCCTTTCATATATAACACGAATACGCACGTTAAAAAGTTGCATTATTTTTGCCTTTTATATTTTTTATTTAAAAAGAAATAACATTTGTACATTTTAATAACCATTTACAATTATAAACAAAATTTAGGATGTTATAACTATAAATTCATAAAAAAGAAAATACACTTGTCAGTTCTATTATTTTCATTCCCCTTCCCCCTTATAAAATGCATAATAATAACTAAATCATCCACATACATTTTACTGTACATATTTAGGTAGCGAAATAATGTGAATCATTGCATAACCCACATTATTTTATTTTGAACAGGTAATTTCCTATTTTCACGGAAATATACAATAAGAAAATCAATAAAATTGATTATTCCCTCACTTCTTTGTCTATCCTTTTAAAAAATCTATGTTTTTGTAAAAGGAGTGTTTATATGGAGAAACAGACACTTTGGAAAAAATTCAAAAAAAGCTCAGCTAACCTCGGGAAATCTAGTGTATATGAAAGTATTATTTTGTACTATACAATGAGAAAAAAAGGGTTACCTACTAAAGCAAAATTCATCATATTAGCCGCTTTATCTTATTACGTATTAACAATCGACTTCATTCCGGATATAGCTGCTATTATTGGGATTGGCTTATTAGATGATATTTTAGCAATTGCTATAGCACATAAATATGTAATGCGGCACGCAGACAGTGAAATTCGAAAAAAGAGTAAAATCAAAATGGAGTCATTATTTACTTCCACACAAACATAATAAAAAAGGAGCTAAGATAATTTCTCTTAGCTCTTCTTTCATAAAATTAATGTTTTTCAAATACTATTTCACTTCATTCGCTACAAAAAATTGCTCACAAACACTCGAAATACGCTGTAAGTCTACGTTCCCGCCAGATATAACCGCTACTACTTTTTTCCCTTTAATATATGTATCCACTTTCCCTGCAAGTAGAGCAGCAGTAGCTAATGCACCTGCACCTTCTACAACAGCTTTACCACGCTGTAATAAGTCTTTCATCGCTACTTCTAACTCGCCTTCTGATACTGTTACAATATCATCTACTAATTCTTTTACAACTTCAAAAGTTAAATCGCCTGGTATTTTAACTGCGCAGCCATCTGCTATAGTAGGTGCCTCATAATGTTCTACAATTGTGCCTTTGTCATAAGATGCCTTCATCCCATGAACATTGTCTGCTTGAACACCAATTATATTAATGGATGGATTAAAAGATTTTAATGCAACCGCAATACCAGAAATAATTCCACCTCCGCCAATTGGTACAATAACAGTATCTACATCCCACATATCATCAAGAATGTCCAAGCCAATTGTACCTTGACCAGCCATTACTTCTACATCGTCATATGGATGTAAATATGTTTCACCTGTTTCCCTAATAATCTCCTCACATTTTGCCTTTGCATCATCAAAAGTTTCACCATGTAAAACCACTTCAGATCCATATCCTTTAGTTGCATCAACTTTCGCCTGAGGTGCAGAAATCGGCATAACAATTTTACTCTTAATACCGAGTAAATGAGCAGATAAAGCAACTCCTTGCGCATGATTACCTGCAGAACAAGCAATTACTCCTCTCACTTTTTCTTGATCTGTCAGCTGTGACATTTTATTAAACGCACCACGGAATTTAAATGAACCCGTTAATTGCATATTTTCTAATTTCAAGTGAATTTCTCCGCCGGTTTTACTGGTTAAATAAAAAGATTTTACTAGTGGCGTTTTACGAGCATTTCTGTCTAGAATGTTTTGAGCTTTTTTAATGTCTGCTATATGTAATGGTAGTTTTTTAGTTATCATACTAACACCTCTTCTAATGATTTATAATTTACTGTTTGTCTCATTTCTAAGCTTTCGTAAGTAATAATCCCTTTATACGCAACCTACTATGTTAAAAAATCATTTCTCATATATGTACGCTACTCTTTACAGTACACATATGTAAACAATTCAACATCCTCTTCATATCACGTTCTTTGTAATGATTCAGGCATGCGATTTGGATCCAGTTATTCTTTTGTAAATAAGCTGATTCGTAATGGACAATATATCCTTGTAACGCTAAGGCATCGCCTGTCTCCTTAGAAGACTGATCTTCATTTAATTGAATGGTAACTATAATTGGCGCGGCATGTTCTTTAGGTGAAACAAGCTTTAATCCTATACTAGTAATAGCTTCTTCCATATAACCATATGTCTCTTTAATTTTTACATATACTTTTTCATCTTCAAATCTCTTCAATGCTTCTTGCAATGCATAAATTAAATTCCATGAATGAGAATATGGAATACTTTCATTTTCTTCGTACATACCAATGTCCATATAGGCCGGTAACGTCTCGTTTACTTTCACATTGTGATTATGAAAAACGAAAGATAATCCAGTAAACGATTTAATTGCCTTTCCACTAACACCGCTTGCAAAATATACATCCTTCAAATCTATTGGTATTGCGCCAATTGAGCTTATGCAATCTACACATAGTTTCACTTGATACTTTTTACAAAGCGCTTTTAGCTCTTCTAAATTATTTAACATTCCAATTGATGTTTCATGGTGAACAAACCAAAGCCATTCATAATTTCCACCTGCAATTATTTTTTCTAATTCGGTATGTATAAACGGCTCTCCTATTTCTTTTTTATACGTATTAAATTGTAATTGTGCACGTATTGCATGTCCCACTAATCTATTACCAAATTCCCCATTTGTTAATACTAGTCCTTTCCCTTTTAAAGAACGTAACTGTAATGCAATCGCATCATTCGCTAACGTCCCTGTTCCTAACATGATTTGTACACGCTTTGCTTTTGTCATCTGAAGTAATCGTTTCTTTACATTGCCCATCGTCACTTGAAATGACTTAGAGCGATGCGAAATAGGCTTAGTAGAAAATGCCTTTCGAACATTTTCTTCAATATCTACTGGACCAGGTAAAAACGTGTATTCTTTCGTCATAATACCCCCAACGCTCGACTCTTCAAACATAGCAGGGGTAACATACATTGGCTGGAAAGCTGCTGCTTCTGTACCAACTAACATATGGAAAGGTTTGAATCCCATTTGCTCATATAAAGGTAGTTCACGTGTTGTGGCTGAAATGAGTGCCAATTCATATCCATTTAGAAGCAAATAACGATGTAAAAAGCGAATTAAACCTAACAACGCTCTCCCATTTCGATATTCACGTTCTACTGAAAGCAAACGAATTTCATATACATTTTCTCCATGTTCTTGCAAATAAAAATCTAAATTTGGAATTTTATAATCTAACGAAAATGGTCGTTTTCCTCGCAACGCAACCATACCTACTAACTTACCCGCATCTAAACAAATTAAATATGTATTTTCTTCATGAAAACGATCAATACGAACACGCTCTTTCGTTTCTTCATGTTGCGGAATTTCTTCTACAAAAGTTTTATAATTTAATTTATGTATACTTTCAAATTCCCAATCTTGATCAGCAACTTTATAAATTAACCCCATGTTGTATCTCCTTTGTGCATTTAATAAAAATTATAAGTGGAGATAAACTCCACTTATTAAAAGTTCATTTCATTCTCGATTTACATATAAAATAAGTACAATTATAAGTGTACTTATAATTGTCGTAACAATAGAGTAAGAATACAAAATCATGCAAATTGGTAAACAAGCAATTGTAATTAACCCTGGCTTTGTAAATCCTTTAAATATTAAATACAATACAATGAAAATGCCTATAAGAGTAAGCGCTATCAAATAATCGAATGCGATGAGTCCTCCAATAAATGTTGAAATGCCTTTTCCGCCCTTGCCTTTAAATAAAACTGGGTAAATATGTCCAATGATAACGGCCAATAATGTTAACATTACGAATGTAGAATCTTCAAAAAGGTATTTTGCAATAGAAACTACGATTGCCCCTTTGATTGCATCACCTAAAAATGTAGCGATAAAATACCCTTTTCCATATACGCGCCCCATATTTCTTGCACCAGGATTCCCGCTTCCTTCATCCCTAATATCAACGTTATGTCTCCACTTTGTTACGATATAAGCGGTCAATATGTTTCCAAATAAATAAGAAACCACCAAATACAAAAACTGCATACTATTAATCATGTAATCATTCACTTTCTACATGGGAATACATATACAATATTCAATGACTACCTATATTGTACGTTTTTAACGAATTTACCGAAAGAATTCTCCTACCTCAAGCGCGTGAAGGGCGATAACCCAGCGGTAGGTGGGAGATGAATTTCGGTTTGGCATAGCCAAAATTTTTTGATAAACTAGCTATATGAAGTTCTTTGATAACTTGATATAGAAGGTTGCAGGAAGAAAATAGAGTGCGAAAACCAAGCCATTCGGTTCCTGCGTAAAATATCAACCGTATAAAGAGAGCATCTAATCGTTGGACATCTAGGGGTGGAACACCCCGAAGTAACGCTCAAGGAGACGAAAGGTTACTTTCGTCGTGGAACTGAGAAGCTCCCACTTCCAGCTTTGCTAAGTGGCGAATAGTTCACCATACATCCCTTTATACATTTTAACATCATATTTTTACAAATCATACCAAAATGTCATTTAATTATTTATACTTTAAAATATAAATCCTTCATTAAATAATATGTCCCTTTCGCTGCTAGTTCTGATTGTGATACAAATGTAACTTCTCCCATACTTTTCCCACAGCATTTCTTAAATTCAGCATATATTTCAGGAACGAAACGTAATATGCTGCCACTTACTGCAATTGGAGTTGATAAATCAGACTGCATCTTGTTATAAATATCTACTGTAATTCTTGCTAATTCTTTTCCAGCTTGCATCATAATTTCATGTGCGTCATCATTCCCATTTCTCGCTTCCTCAATAATGAATGGTGCAATTGCTGCAACTTTATCTTTTGAAGAGCTATATACTAGTCTTTTTATGTGAGACGATGTCAAAAGTTGAAACCGCTCTTGAATCCTTAAGCTTAATGGACAAAGTGTAACTCCTTGATCAAATTGATTTGCCATTCTCTTTAAACCTTGTAACGCAATCCAATATCCGCTTCCTTCATCTCCTAAAATATGTCCCCATCCCCCGCTATACTCGTACACTTCTCCCTTTTTCCCAATACAAATTGCACCTGTACCGCCAATCGTTAAAATTCCATCCTTCCCTTTTAAAGCAGCCGCATGTGCAATCATTGCGTCATTAAAAACTTCAATTTGTGTTCCATACTTCTTTTTTAGACGTAATGTTAATTCATCTGTATTTGCTCCACTTATACCTGCTAATCCTAAACAAATACATACGCATTTCTCATTTATTAAACTTTCCCGACATTGATCAATCGAATCCATAATATGTGAGAGTGCGTCCTTATAATCTATTAATATATTTCCAAATCTACTCGTACCTCTTGCAAGTTCATTTCCATCTTGATCAAAAGCAATCGCCTCTGTCTTTGATCCCCCACCATCTACTCCAATCATATACTTCATATATGTTCGCCTCATTTTCTTCTTATTGGAGGGAAAGTTATATTCCCTAAAACTACAGATTTCTTTGCACCTGTTGCGCTCGGCACATTACTCGGATTACGATGATGCGTTTCGTTTGCTAAAATTGCAAATGCGATTGCTTCTTTCGCTGCGGAAGAATAGCCTATATCTTCTTGAATAAAAATTGCGCATTTTTCTTCTTTCAATCCATTTCGTACCATTTCAACAAGTGTATCATTATAACTTCCACCGCCGCCTAGAATCACCTCATCGATTTCATAGTGTGGCAAAATAAACTCCTTATAATGATGAACAATTGAATTTGCTGTAAACATCGTGACAGTGGTCAATATACTTTCTTTACTATACTTTTCAAATCGTTTTAATAATTCACTTACAAACTCTTTTCCAAATTGTTCTCTACCTGTTGACTCTATATGAACGAGCGCTACGTCTATCCCATCTAACGATGTACCGGACATTATCCCTGCAATATACATAACGTGCATGACCCCCTATTCACTAAAAAACAATTATGTAAGTAAACAACGTACAACCTACAGAAAACAATATAAATCTAATAAACAACTGGACTTTCGATACAAATGTGCCATCAATAAAAGAAACAACAATCGTAAGCAAAACACTTGCCGCAATACTTGTAACGAGCCATATACTATGCATTTGTGATAGACTTAGCATTCTTAATAAAGGTACAAAAAGTAAATTTGCACAAATCACTCCAAATAATAATAAAAATACACCTTTATAACTAAATTTTATATTCATTCCATTTCACCCTCTCTAGACTTAATGTGAAAGAAGTGATAGACGAAATGCCTATCACTCAAAAATAAAATATAAAACTTAAGGATTAACAGATTCCCCGTCACCATTCTTTTCAATTTCAAGCATATTTTTGTCATACATTTTAAAGAATGGTAGGTAAATAAGGAATGATATTGCTATATTTATAAAAACTAATACAATCGCACGCCAATCTCCACCTGTTGCTAAATACGCGCCAATTGGAGCTGGTAATGTCCACGGCGGCATAATATGAGTTGGTGTTACAAACCCCATCGCAGTTGCAGCATAAGCTATAGTAGCTGTTACTAACGGTGTAATGACAAAAGGAATAATTAAAATTGGATTCAATACAATCGGCAAACCAAATATAACCGGTTCATTAATATTAAAAATCCCAGGCACAATACAAGTTCTCGATAATGCTTTCGAATATTTTGATCGACCAAATACGATCATAGCTAACACAAGTCCTAACGTTGCTCCCGAACCACCAATCCAAATAAACCATTGATAAAACGGCTCTGGTGCAATGAATGGAAAATGACTCGCACCACTCGCTACAGCTTCACCGTTCTTTCCTAAATACACATCCCAAAGCGGCCTCGCCACAGTTCCTACAACCGATACACCATGTATTCCGAAAGACCAGAAAAATGTAATTAAAAATACAGGTATAATAACGCCAAAGTAACTATCACCTGCTTTTACTAACGGTGCAGCTAATTTATCCACAACGTAATGTACATCAACTTTAAAAACGACTGTAATAAGACTCATAATAATAATAACGAAAGCTGCAGGTATAAGTGCTTCAAACGAACGCGATACTGACGGTGGTACTTGTTCTGGCATTTTGATTGTTACGTTATTCTTCTTACAAAATCTTAAAATCTCAACTGATAAAATAGAAACAATCATCGTCACGAATAATCCATGGCCTCCGAGATTTGTCATCGGAAGCATAAATCCTTTTTTATCAATTAATTCAGGGGTTAATGTTAATAGTAGTGAACATACCGCAAGCTGTGCTCCTGATAAAGCATCTAACTTATAACTTTTCGCTAAATTATATCCTATTCCAAATGCTATATATAAAGACATAATAAACATCGTTAACCGATATGGTATTAATATACTTGTTTGATTCTTTAATGCCCATACTGATATGAAACTATCTTTCGGCAATGGTGGAAATGCTACGATTAAAAAGAAACTCCCTACGATAATAAATGGTAACGCCGAAATAACTCCATCACGAATTGCTTGCAAATGTCTCTGTTCAGAAAGCCTTGCCATCGGTCCAGATAAGTTTTTATCAAGAAACGTGACAAACTTATTCATACCCCTTCCCCCTAACTGATTAAATCATTTACAGTTTTTAATAAAGTCGGCCCACCCAGCGGTGTGTATGCTTGCGGCGGAATGATACCGCACGGAACAGATTCCTGCTCTGCCAGTTTTTTTACAGAGTCAAATCGGTGTCTAATTTGGGGTGCAACCATTACAACATCCCAACCATTCTTTACTTCTTCCTCCACTTCACTTGTTCCAATTGCATGCACTTTCATGTTCACACCATTTTTCTCCGCCTCTTTTTTTAAAGCGTTTACAACAATTGCACTGGACATTCCTCCAGAACAAACGAATAAAACCTTCATTTATTAATCCTCCTATACTTATAATTTATTCCCTTTCAAGTGAAAGGAAGTTTCACTTTACTAACAAGCATATGAAGTAATGAAACGATTTAGTTATATTGAAAGTAAATTTCAGTAAAAATATTTCTCCTATTAAATTAATGTTTCAATATATATTTTTCTCAATTGCAAGGCCAACCTTATATCGTATATTATTTTAAATAATCATATGATAGGGAGGCGTATAAATGATCATTAAACGTTTATTAATGATATGTTGTATCGTCATCTTTTTTATTCCTTTCTCTTTCATTCCCCCACACTCTACTTATGCTGAAGTAAATACTACGTACAAGAAACATGAATTACGTGCTGTATGGATCGCATCTGTTCTTAATATTGATTGGCCCTCAAAGACTGGTTTATCAATTGAGGATCAGAAACAAGAATTTATTCGATTACTAGACGATGTAAAGAATACTGGTATGAATGCAGTTGTTATACAAATTAAACCAACTGCTGATGCTTTCTATCCCTCAAATTACGGTCCTTGGTCTGAATACATTACAGGTACACAAGGAAAAGATCCTGGTTATGACCCGCTCGCATTTATGATTGAAGAAACACATAAAAGAAATATAGAGTTCCACGCATGGATTAACCCATACCGAATAACAATGAATCACACTGATATAAACCAATTATCAGCAAATCACCCTGCAAAACAACATCCCGATTGGGTTGTACCTTATGGCGGAAAGTTATATTACAATCCTGGTATTCCAGAAGTTAAAAAATTTATAACGGAAGGTGCTTTAGAAATCGTACAAAATTACGATATTGATGCGTTGCATATGGATGATTATTTTTATCCTTATAAAGTAGTTGGTGAAGAATTTCCTGATCAAAAAACGTACGAAACGTATAATAACGGTAAATTTAAGAATATAGAGGATTGGCGACGTAACAATGTAAATGAACTTGTAAAGAGTTTAAATGCAGCTATTAAGCAAGAAAAATCATATGTAAAGTTTGGTATTAGTCCATTTGGTGTATGGCGAAATATTGCTGATGATCCAACTGGCTCTAACACAACCGCAGGCCAAAGAAACTTTGATGACCTTTATGCTGACACACGTGAGTGGATACAAAAAGGATATATTGACTACATTACCCCGCAAATATATTGGAATATTGGTTTCACACCTGCTGCGTATGACATATTAGTAGATTGGTGGGTAAAAGAAACAAATAACAAACCGATTCACCTATATATCGGTCAAGCGGCTTATAAAATAAATAACAACTCTGTCCCTGCTTGGTCTGATCCAGAAGAATATCCAAAGCAAATTGCTTTAAACCGTCAATATTCTCAAATAAAAGGTAGCATGCATTTCAGCTTAAAAGATATGAATAAAAACCCACTAGGAATTAAATATAGACTCTCGAAAGACATATATAAACATCCTGCATTAATCCCACCTATGCCTTGGCTTGATAATAATCCACCAAAACAGCCTACTTTAAAGGGTGCCATTCCAAGAGATGAAGGTATTGCTATAGGTATCATTGACAATAGAGATAATGACTCTACTTATTACGCTATTTATCGTGTGAATGGAAAAAATGAAGTGGATATACAAAATCCAAAAAATTTACTTACTACTGTCAGAAAAACGAAACTTGGAGAAATTTATGTAGATAAAACGGCTACTTCCGGAGAAACGTATACCTATGTGGTAACTGCCGTTGATCGATTGCATAATGAGAGTGTTCCTTCTAGTCATACTACCGTTAAGGCAAAATAAAACCTCAAAAAAACGCCTTAAAGCTGTAATACTTAGCTTTTAAGGCGTTTTTTTTATTTATTCTTAAATTTCTCTGTCGCTGCTCTCATCTTCACATTCAAATCGTGATCAATGGAGTCACGAATATCTCGCTCTACTTCTTCCATTTCTTTTTTGAAATTTTGCAAGTAGATTTTTAATTCTTCTTCTTTTTCCGGTCGTTGTGACGGTGGTAATTGTACTACTAACGATAACATCGCAGTTAAATCTTTCATTAAGAACGTTTCAAGTTTATGCTGTTGTTCAAACATACGCTGCTCTTGATAGTACGGCAATGCATTCAATACTGAAATTGTAATGTCATCAACCGTTCTTTGTAATGAAGGATTTATTGAGCGTTTATACGCTTGAATTGTATTTAGTGCATCTGGATATCGATCATAAAAATACAATTTATAAAACGATAAGTCTGTCGGTTTTACTGTTTGTTGTGATTCTTGTCTTAAGAAATCTTTCACTTTCATAGTTGCTAAGTCGATATCTTCATTTGTAAGCTTTTTCGTTGTTTTTGCCATTACATGTACTTTTTTCTGTTTTTCTTTCGGTAACATAGAGAATACTTGCTCTCTCGTACGTTGTCCTGATGTACAGAAAAGAGTATTTAATGTATGCTGTTCTTTCTTCCCTTCCGTACGAATCCAACGATAAAAGAGTGGGTGCTGCGTAAATTCTTGTAGAAACGGTATTGATTTATTCGATAACTTTTCTAAAGAATCATGTGCTCTTTTATATGGTTTCGTCCATGAAAAATACAGTTTTCGTCCGAAATATACAACTAATACAACGACAGTAAATGCGATTAAAAGTAATGTACCTAATAGTACTAGTACTGTTTGAATGAAACTCATTTTTTCACCTCCTCTAATAATCTGTTATTTCCTTGGACGCTGAATGAGTTTCTGCTTCATCTCATCATTAAATGTGTCTAGTTCAATGACGAATTTCTTACTAGACTCGATAATACGTTCTGAAGATTTCTCAGACGCTTCAATAGCCGCAAATACATTTTGGAATGATTCACGTAATTTATCCATGCTAATAGCAGGATTTTCAAGCAATTTTGTTGTTTCTTCTGTATTTTGTTTTAACGCTTGTGAGTTACTTAATACCATTGATTCAATTGCTTCATTTGTCGCATTAACTGCATCAATTGTTTTACGTTGATTCGTTAATGCCAGCTGGATAGCAGCTGAAACTGTTACAACGTTTTGCGTCATCGTAATTGCATTACGAATTGCTTCTGTTAATTTTTCGTTATTTTTCTTAATAATGTCTACAGATGCGATAGATTGTAATAGTACACTTTTCGCTTGCTGCATATTACGTGTACGTACGAGTATCTTTTCTAATGCATCATTAATTAATGGAATATCTCTTTGACGCTCTGGATTTTGTTTCTCAGCTTCGAGCATGCCAGCAAGTTTTTTTCCTAAGTATACTTGTTTATCAAGAGCATGAATTTTATCATGTGATTGTTCTTTTAACATTTCAAGGCCAACTGTATCTTCTTGCAAGTTATCACGGCCAATTAGTAGTGATCTTATAATCTCCTCGATTTGCTTATCTATAGATTGATATTTATGCACATATGTTTCAAGAGGATTCTTCTTGAATACTTTGAACATTATTTTCTTCATACCACTTGCTTTTAATGAATTCGGATCAAGTTCTGAGACCACTTTTCGTAATTCTAGCAATGTATTTGGAATTTCTTCATTTTTCCCATTCATCATCGCTGTTACAGGACGTTTCAATGCTGATAACGTTTGTCCTGCTGCTTGCTGCTCTTTATCTCCTAAGTCTCCAAGTTGCGACAATACTTTTGATAAATCTGTATTTTGCTCGCTATTTAACTTTTGCACATAAAGATCAGCCTCTTTATTCAGTTCCTCTAGTTCTGCATCTTTTATAACTGTATCAACTACTACTTCTACATTATTATCTTTCACAATCGATACAGATTCTTTTTTCTCGAGTTCAGTCAACAAAATCGCTCCCTTATTTATATGTGCGAATTTATATGCACTATATTTCATCTATTATATCGTATTTCATATACATTCTGACTGCTTGAAATCGATTTTTTTTAGAAATGCCTGTTTATGCAGTCATTCCCTGTTTCTTAGTATAAGTATACCTGTAATCATCATAATTTTCCTCAGACTTAAGACCTAGAGAACAACATGCTGAAGGCGGATTCTTCATATGTTACCTACGTAATTTATGTTTTTATTACTATGCTGTTTTCAATTCTTTGACATCTACTCACTTTCAATGTGATAATTATATTACGTTCACTTCTATCTATTCTTACGCGCTACAAATGCTCCCTTTTGAAACGCTAATAACACCGTTTCAAACACATCATCTTCTTCAATCATTTTTATAAACTCAGCTAATTCACTCGCATGAGAAGTTGCATTATCAATAATAAGAAAACCTTTTGGTTGTAAAATACGTTTAATATGCTCAAGCCACCAAATATATTGTGTACGCTCTGAATCTAGGAAAATAAAATCAAATGAATGATCGAGTTGCGAATCTAAAAATGCCCCCGCTTCTTGATTATGAACATCGATTCTTTGTACAAGGTTTGCCTTTTCAAAATTTACAAGTGCCTCTCCAACTCTTTCCGAAGAAAGCTCTACAGTTGTTACATTTCCATTAGTTTCTTCTACCGCATTAGCTAACCACAATGTAGAATAACCATTAGAAGTTCCAATTTCTAAAATTTTTTTTGCATTACATCCTTTAACTAAAATTGATAATAATTGTCCCAATTCACGAGAAATATTCCGTAATTTTTCTTCCCTCGTTTTTTTATTTCGATCGTGCTCTTCTCCATATTGTTCAAGTTGCAATAATAATGAATCTACTGTATCCATTCTTTTCATCGCCTTTCCAAGCAATATGATGAAAAAGCTCTTGCTGCCCGTCTACTTTTTATTATATGCGAAACAAAAACCTTTTTCCCGTTATATGACAAAGATTTATAATTTTTTATAGCATATTGTTTCGTTTTTTGGTAAAGTTAATTTCTACGTGCAATTATTCCATTCATATTATTTCACATTAAAATTGCAGTTATAAAATAATATAAACCCCATTTAAATGAATCGGTATTTCAAATTCAATTAAGCGCCCTTTTCGGACGCATTTTCTTTTGTTTATATATTTTTAGAAGAAAGGATGCTTACAATGAACGTGATTAGCTTAGATGCTGCTAGGAAGCGAAAGCAACATAAAAAATTAATGATTACTATACCGATTATTACACGTATTTATGAAGAAGACGGGGAAATTAAATTTGAGGTAGCCGGTGAAAAAGATGTACCTCTTGAAATGTTAGAAAAGTAATAAAATAAAGACGCATTTCTGTGAAATGCGTCTTTATTTTATATTTCCACATTTAAATGCATAAGTTTTTCAGGATTAACCATCATATAAATGTTTGAAATTTTCTCATCCTCAAATGCAAATGAAAGTACATAAGTTATTTTGTTATTTATTGTAACTATAACACCTGGTGCACCATTTACCATTTTAAGATCAACAGTGTACTCTTCTGTCAATCGTTTTGCAATCCCAAAGAACAAACGTATAATTTTATCCGCAGAATAAATCGGATTAATAGCAGTTGTAACTTTACCGCCACCATCTGCTTTGAATATCGCATCTGTTTTTAATACTTCTAACATTCCTTGCGCATCCCCACACTGTAATGATGACACAAACTTTTCAACATAAGCAGCCATTTTCTTCGTACTTAATTTTGATTGCTTCGGGTTATCTAAAATACTTTGTCGTGCACGTTGAAAGATTTTCCGGCAGTTCACACTACTCTTATCAACAATTGAAGCAATTTCCTCGTAGTCATAACTGAAAACCTCCCTTAATATGAAAACAATCCTTTCTACCTCAGACAGTTGTTGTAAAAGTAATAAATATGACGTGGAAAGGGATTCTTTCATTACAAATGACTCCAGCGGCCCATCACTCTCTTCTACAAGTGGCTCAGGTAACCACACCCCTACATATACGTTACGTTTATGCGCTGCCGAACGTAATTTATCAATTGAACGATTTGTCGCCATTTTACACAAATATGCTTTCATATTTTCTATAGACTCAACATCCTCAATATTATTTAGCGAGACAAATACATCCTGAACTATATCCTCAGCATCCATAACACTCCCAAGGATTCTATATGCTAATGAAAATAACAATGGTTTATACGCTTCATATAATTGCTCCGTGTCCATGATGAACATCCTCGCTTTCTAATTGCTTTAAAATGTGTAACGCTGCACGTTTCCCGCTTGCTACCGCAGCATCAGCTAATAATTCATCATGCCCAGCCCAATCTCCTGCAATGTAAACACCAGGCATTTCAGGGATATTAGGACCCGGGTTTTCAACCCGATCAATATGAGGAAAATCATTTACTACCGTTATTTCCGGCAAATATTGCTGTGCAACAATTTCTCTTTTCCAATTTGGATGTAACAACTCCATCGTATTTTTCAACTGTTCTTTATCATCATGAAAATCATTTATCTCTACCAAAGGATTGTGATACTTAATTAAACTCACAACTATCGATCCATCTTCACTTAATTTAGCTGCTCTTGATTGGTTTGTGAAAAATACAGGTTGATCTAATCCCAATGCGAAATGATGTGTAGGATTGGTTAAACGTCTCAAGCCAATATCTAATGCAGCAACGGTAACCGGTACCGATTGTTCACTCCATCTATACAGACGTGTTCCTTCTGCACCTTTTATTATTTTACAAGCTTCTTTAGGTGGAGTCGTCACGACAACTGCATCAACTTCAAATACTTCATCATCCAAACAACGAATTTTTTGTATACCTTCACAATGTTCTACTTCCAAAACATGCTTACTAGCTAGAAATTGCACACCAACAGCATTCGCTAAATCCCTTAATTTTGTTATTATCGTCCCCCAACCACCATCTACGTAAAATACTCCTTCTTTCATAGAAAGCTGTATTTGCTTTAGTACTGATGATGCTAATTGTATTGTAGGAGCATACGTATATGTTGTTGTTCGGCATAGCGCATAAAATATATTTCGAACCATTGGATCTTTTATTTCATTCTCTGCCCATGTAGTTAGACTCATTTTTGGAACTTCTCCTACATCTACATTCCCTAAATGGATCATAAGACGTGAGAATTGTACTTTTGCAGACCATGAAAGTAGAGGTGTTGATAAAATAGAGCGAAAATCTGTCGGAATGGTAAATACATCGCCTTTCCATATTCCATGCGCTTTTGTAGATGGTATTCCACCCGGGAGACTCATACCGAGCTCATTAAAAGTTAAAAATGCTTCTCCTCCTCTGTATAAAGCATGCGCACCAAGGTTCATGCAAATGCCATTTTTATTTATAGTCATCCCTCGACCACCAAAGCGATTAGACTTTTCTAACACAATCACTTTCCTTCCAGCTTTCGCTAAATATATAGATGCTGTTAATCCAGCAAGCCCGCCGCCAACAATTGCTACATCAAATGTATTCATAATAAAATCCCTCCTTATCGTTCTACATACAAGACGAACGATTTAGGAGGGATGTGACATTCAATTACACTTAATTTATTGATTTTAACCAATTTATTGCCGAATCAACTGTCAAACAGTGGTTTGAAACTTGTTTACATAATAATATTATTTCCTGTATTCTAATCTCTTACATGCTGGTACCAAATTTCTCTTTCTTCTTCACTCATTTCACCAATTATTTTTGAAAAATCTATTTTTTTATCAAAAGAGTCTTTTAACATATGAAATTGATCAAACGACCCTGTAAATATTTCTAATGAATTAGAACAACAAATCGTTTCAAGGTTTTCAATTGTTGCTCCATCTAATTCTAGCTCCTTTAATCCTTTCAATCGCCCTAATGTCGATCCATCTTTTACCTTTGTATCTATTAACTTTATATTTTGTAGTGCTGTATTATATTTAAAACAATTAAAATTATCAATACTACTATTTTCAATTTCAATTGTTACTAATTTATTTAAGTTTTGTAAAACGAGTAAATCCACTTCATTGACATTATCTAACCCTAAAATACGTAAATGCTTTAAAGTATCTACTTTTGAAATTGCAATGAGCTGTTCACGATTTGAAATATGTACAGAAAGCGATTCTAACATCCGAAACTGCGATAGCAACGAATAATCTTTAATATCTGTATTTGAAATATCTATTTTTTTTAATGATGGCATTTCTACAAGTGCCGATAGATTATTTACACTCGTCTTCTTAATATTCATTTCTTCTAAGTGCTGCAAATGTAATATTGGTGTTAAATCTTGAACCGGATTATTAACTAAATATAACTTCTTTAAAGAATTCATCCGTTCTAATCCTGTTATATCTTTAATTTCATTTCCAGATAAAATTAGCTCCCTTACTTCCGTACATATCTGTAATGGACTAATATCTACTAACTCATTCCCACCTAAATATAACCTCTTTTCTCTTATAAATTTACTCGCACGTTCATGAGATCCCACGATGTTTTTCCATTTTTCATTTAAACTACCATACCAATTTTTAACATTATTTTCAGATTGAAATATAAAATTAGGATGTAAAACAGGTAATTCAATATTAAATAATGCGTCTAAAAAATGTATATTATCATTAGCACCATAACTCCAATATGAATAATCTTCCTCTTGGTGAATCGTGAAATTTTTATCTTTTAGCGTTTGTAAAATGAATAGTAAAAAATCTGAAATTCTATTTGCAATAACATATTTCACTTCTTCATCTCGTCCAAAATTAATAACTTGTCCTATTTCCCCCTTTTCATCCGGATCAATATCTATTGCAATATTATTCCCACCACCGTCATTACTAATGGGTATCCATCTTCTATTTACATATTTCTCTTTAATATACTTTGTTGGTATAGAGTATGCATCAAAATCAAATGTCCCTCCATCTTCAACCTTTTTCCATATTCTCCATTCATCCAAAACTTCATCTAACGATAGAAATGGCAAACCAAAAAATAAACCTGGCCCAGATTTACCCTCACCGTTATGTGCGAGATAAAGCATACGTAATTCATCTGGAAACGAAATCCCCATTTCACTTTCGACATATTGAATTTCTTCTATTGTTGCAGGCTCATTCAAAAATGGTTTAAAGTGATTTTTCAATTCAACTTCTAACTCTTTTAAAATAGTATTATTCATTCCCCACACTCCCCTTGTATTTCATAATAAAAAAGTGCTATTAATCACATTAATTGTAATTAATAGCACTTTTTTTCGCAACCAAACTAATGTGATACTATTTCATCGTGATCCAATCATACTGTATACACACTAACGGTTTTATTATTTTACAAACTAAAACCATCCCCCTTTCACATTTCAATACCTAGACTCATACCCTAATTTCAGATTGCAATACAATATAAGAAAGGCAGGTAATACAAATGACTTCTAATATTGACTACACCTCTCCTTCAACCAACTTCACTCATGATTTAAGTAAAAGTAATTTTTTTAAGAAAGATGCCCAAAATTATATAAACGTACTTGGCATTAAACAATTAAATACTTTAGAAAATACTTCTTTATTAGATATTTATTTAAGTAACGGGAATGTTGTAGAACCTCATATTCATCAAAATGCAGCTGAGCTTGTTTACTGTATTTCAGGATCTGCTGTTGTTTCTTTACTTAATCCATTTACGAATCAAATTTTAAACTTACCGATAAAACCAGGGCAAGTTGCTAATATTCCACAGGCATGGTGGCATTATGAAATTGCTACAGCAGATAATACTCATTTATTAGCTATTTTCGACGCCCCAACCCCAGAAGTTATTTTTGGTTCTGATATTTTAAGATTAACTCCGGCTAATATAATGGCTCATACTTATTGTCTCAATGAACAACAATGGAAACAAGCGGTATCTCCTATTCAATCTACTACGGTAATCGGTCCTTCGGCAAACTGTAATCAAAATCGAGGAATGATAAATCCACCAACTCAGCCTCCTAATCCACAACAAAATCTATATTATCAAGATTCTTATTACTTCCCTCCTTACTGGGGTTATTAATACGTATCATTTTAATAGAATCATCATTTATCTCCTCGAAAAATACTGAGGAGATATTTTATTGTATCTCCTCTTCCTATTCTTTATCGTAACAATTAATAGTGTACATACATATAATATTTATATAATTAATTGGAGGTGATAGTGCTATGAGTAATTATAACTATCGAAAAAACTACTCTCATAATAAAAATAGTAGCTCGTCAGCATCCTCTCAATCTTCGAATTCTCAATCTTCTGATTCCCAATCACAAAGAGATTTAGCCGAGCAAGGCTATGTAAAGAAAAAAGGATGCAACTGTAATAAAAATAAATAGTTTATTACTAATTTGAGCAATTACATTTCATCGCTCATGATTAACAATTTAACCCACTAGTATATAGTTTATTTAATGGATGAATTCTATTTGTAATAGAATTCATCCTTTTACTTATGAGGAATTTTTCAAGCAATATAACTTATCCCATGAACTATAAAATATAAATCATAAGTTTTTATTTTCCCTTTATACCAACTTAACAAAGAGTAATTTCCTAATTAATTTATCACGTATTTCTCACAAAAATATAGCCCTTCCTAATAAAATTAGGAAGGGCTATATACAAATGCCACTTTAAATTTCAAGCAAACATTGTAACAAATTAAACGATATTAATACCTGCACTTACAAATCCAGCTACTGCAGCTACTGGACTAGCTGATGTTAATGAAACATATACTAGTATTTTATCCTCAGCGGCTACTGGAATAGCAAGAGGTTGGATTCCTGATCTCGTATCAAGAATCGAGATTGTGTTAAATGCTGGTAATAAAAGCGGTACTCCCTGTGGTGTAAACGTATTACTTCCTGCAGGTGCAATAAATATTTGCAGCTGAACTTGAACAGTTAATAGAGGTAACGCAGCTGTTGCACTAATGAAACCTGCTAATGACGTAATAGTCCCTGCGCGTGGTGCTGAAAATGCATAATCACCTATAAGAACTGGGTTTGTAAATACGAGATTTGTTCCAGTCAAACTTACGCCAGGCTGACTAAATCCAAACCCGAGAAGAGTTCCTGTATTGAGTAGTGGCGCTAACACATTTGCTAACGCAGCTGGCGTTGTACCTGAAGCAAACGGAATAATAGCTCCTCCGCCAGTCGCTCCTGTCGCTCCTGTTGGACCTGTTGCTCCTGTTGCTCCTGCTCCCGTTGGACCTGTTGCTCCTGTTACTCCTGCTCCTGTTGGGCCTGTTGGGCCTGTTGCTCCCGTTGAACCTGTTGATCCTGCTCCTGTTGGACCTGTTGCTCCCGTTGGACCTGTTGCTCCTGTTGATCCTGCTCCTGTTGGGCCTGTTGAACCTGTTACTCCTGCTCCTGTTGGACCTGTTGCTCCCGTTGGACCTGTTGCTCCTGTTGATCCTGCTCCTGTTGGGCCTGTTGCTCCTGTTGGGCCTCCCCCTGGAGTAGCACCAATTAGTTGAACTAATAGGTTTAATAGAAGTTGTAAACTTGAAGGATCAATAATTAAAGAGAAGAAGAATGGTGCAAGAGCGCTGTAGAATTGTTGTAATAAGGAAAGTAATTTACTTAAGTCTGGGTTAGGAGATTGTAGTACATTGATAATACTTTGAATTAATTGTTTTAAATAATCACCTTCTGGAGAAGGTGGTAATTCATTTAGTAAATTCAATAGTTGAATAAACAAATTGAGTAAAGCTAATCTGTTTGCGTCACTTGGGTTTGCAAAAAAAGCTGCAACAGCCGAAATTAAAGAGTTTAGTAAAGTGATTAATCTACCTAATTGCTCGCTACTAATCGGAACGGTTTGTGGGTTATTACAACAATCTGCTGTGAAAATAATCGGATTACAGTTATTGTTACCAAAACAATCGTTATGTTTCATTTATTTCCTCCTTACTTATATTATATTTGAGTGCTTTCCTATTTTAAGAACTATAAGAGATGTAATTGAAAAAAAGAGTTATATTATATGATTAACCTAAAATAGGAAACATGAATTATAATTAATCTTTAAAATATAATTTAATTATGTTCATGACTCACATATTAATTATATGTTTTTAATAATTGACTGCTTAGATTAAATACCTAAACTTAAAAGTTTATTTTAATTTTCCACGTTTATCTCTTCCCGAAAAATCCATATTTATTCGAATATGAAAGTTGTAAATATACCTTAATATATTCCACAAGTCTCAACACCAATTTTTATATTTTAGTAAAATTATGTCTTTATTATAATTGTGCTACTTCTATAAGAATGAAGCCGTTTCTATTATAAAAATCTCTCATAAACTATAGTAGACAAGTTATTCATAACTTCGTTCCAATAAAATATTAATAGGAGTGAGAATTATTTGCCTCTTTAGGGGAAGTGTCAAGAACCATCTCAATACGTATTTGAAAAACATACTCCAGTCCTATACACAAGAGCAATACAATGTTGACACTCAAATGAGTGTCAATTTTTCTAGATTACAAAAAATAAAAACCATCTCTTATAGATGGTTTTATCATTTCGCATGTTTTTATGTTTTTAAAACAGCAGCAAACTTATGACGCTGGATAATAAATTGTCATACTTAATCGAGTTAATGTTCGTCCAGAATTTTTATAAGTGTGCGATCTATCCGCCATAAACCGAATTGAATCTCCGCTATTTAATTTATATTGGCAATCATTTACTTCAATTGTCAATTCTCCTTCAAACACAGTAATAAATTCTTCCGTTCCTTCTTTATGTGCTTCTGAACTTAATTTCCCTTCTTTTTCAATTTCAACCGTATAGATTTCAAAGTTCCTATGCTCTTGGAAAGGAAAAGAAGGATATACTTTATATCTCCCATTATCCTCAGACAAGACTCGAACATCATTTCGTAAAACCACTTTTGTATCAGGCTGTGGATTATTGATTAAAGTGGTAAAAGACACTTTCAAACCATTCGCAATTTTCCATATTGTCGTTAGTGTCGGGCTTGATTCACCCCTTTCAATTTGCCCAATCATCGTTTTACTCACACCTGTTAATTGAGCAACCTTTTCTAAACTTAATTTTTCTTTCTCTCGTATTGTTTTTAAATTTTTCGCCAGAATAAGTTGAATTTCTTCCATAAAAAAACACTCCTAAACCATATACAATATAACGACCGTTATGTATAATAAAAAGCACACGTTATGTTGTTCTTTTCGGTCATTATAACATACAATTTTTTAGGGGGTTTTGAAATGCCTATATTTTCTTTTTTATTATTTGTTTTTATAAGTAGCTTCACACCCGGACCTAATAATTTCTTAGCTATGACGTATGCCAATCAACATGGTTTAAAGAGGAGCATACAATTTTGCTTTGGAGTAGCTTTCGGTTTTTTCATCCTTACTTTCTTATGTAGTTTCTTTAATATTGTACTAATTAATATCCTACCCATAATTGAATTACCTTTAAAAATTTTAGGTGTAGCATATATGCTATATTTAGCTTTTAAAATACTTACTAGTAAAGGCAATACAGAGCCCACTGAAAAAAATAATACAAACTTATTTACAGTGGGGATTTCCCTTCAATTTGTTAACCCTAAAGGGATATTATTCGGACTGACTGTAGTATCTACTTTTATACTGCCTTATTACCAATCATATTTAAGTTACGTTCTCTTTTCCTTATTTCTAGGTATAGTCGGTTTAATGAGTACATTTAGTTGGAGCCTATTCGGTTCAATGTTCCAAAAGATTTTATTAAAACATAATCAATTATTTAACATCATTATGGCCATTTTGTTAGTTTTCAGTGCTATTTCAATCGTTATACACTAGGTTTATACTTATTTTTGATACTTGTAAATCTTCTTTCTATTAACATCAGATTGTAGCTCTGGTATATCACTCTTTATTCCCAAAAATAGTTGATTTTTTTCACCTATCCAGCACATAACTCCCACCTACTTATTGGATCATGTTCTATCTATTCTTTAAGGTGGGAGAGTTTCAGCCGAAAAATGATAAAATGAAACTTTAATCGGAGTGGATTTTTGCTCATCCCCACCGATTATTAGTGGAAATCAAACTGACTGCTCGCAAATAACAGATTAATAATCGCTTAATCCAGATTCCTTCTAATTTACTTAACCTCATACCACCAGCCTTTACGATCAAGCCAGCCTTTCATACCGTTTAATTGCGCATCTGAAGTTGGATCGGAAATAAAATATGTTAATCCATCAGATTGTAAAATAAATTTAGCTGTCATCTTAACTGAATTTAAAGCTTGCATAGCCTCAGGAGCTTCATACGGTGAAAAAGCGCCTGATTGGATGATATTTTGTTTAGATGGTGGAGTTGTCCCACCTGATTGTCCCGTTATAGCATAAACGATTGAATTAGCAATCTTATCCACATCCCATTTCGCCATATCGGATTCATTATCGATAAATCCAAGTTCAATTAAAATTGCTGGTGCCTTCGTATTTGCTAATACATAAAGGTCTTTTCGTTCCTTCGCGCCTCGGTTTGACCATCCAATATCTTTTGAAAGTTGCGATGCTATTTTTGCTGATAAAGCTTGTTGATCATAGTAAAGTACTTCAACACCATTAGCGTTAGTATCATACGAGTTTAAGTGAAATGAGATTACTAGATCTACATCATGCGAGTTCGTTTTTGCTACAATATTACTTAAATTTTGCGCTTGTGTTGTCCCTACCTCATCAGTATCATCATAAACTGTATGTCCCAATGCTCTTAATTTAGTTACAACTGCATCCTTAACTTGGCGATCCATAATATGTTCTTTCCGATTCCCATAATTTGCCCCCTGTACAATACTGTTATGACCTCCATGTAAACTATATCTAGCCATTGTTCTACATCCCCTTTTTTATTAATATATTCAAAGCTCGTCTTATTGTCCGGCCAAATATTCAATATAGTTACAACAAACAATAAATAGGGCGCTAATCTATTTGAAATTTTAAAAAGACTTACTCTTTGCTATTGAGGGAAGAGCCTGAGAGCCATATCAGACTCTTATTTGTCTATATACCATGTAAAAATACGGATTTGACAAAATCAACAAAAGACCAGTCCATTAATTCAACTCATTATCTACATCCAATTCTTCCGTTGTAAATTCCTCTCCGCAATTTAAATACTTCCATTTGGTTATAGTTCGGTTTGTATCCAAAATTCAAATTTAGTCTTAATTGATACTTCACTCTAATGCAAACCCTATATAAAAATTGCTGGTATTCAATTATTTGGACTGAAGTACGTTATATATAATGCATATGAAAAAACATTAAAATGCGGTTTCTCCTTTCAAGAGAAACCGCACCATATCAATATTCTCGTTAAATTTTAAACTGACTCGTATATAATTCAAAGTAAAATCCTCTATCTTCCATAAGAGATTCATGATTCCCTCTTTCCAAAATACTTCCATCTTTTATAACAAGGATTTGATCTGCCTTTTCAATTGTTTTGAGTCGATGAGCGATTACAAAACTTGTTCGACCACTCATTAAATTGTTTAGCCCTGCTTGAATTTGCAATTCTGTTCTCGTATCAATATTAGACGTCGCTTCATCGAGAATTAATATATCTGCATCTGCTAAAATTGCTCGTGCAATTGCTAGCAGTTGTTTTTGTCCTTGACTTAAATTCGATCCTTCTGAAGCAATTTCTGTTTCATATTGATTCGGTAAATGCTTAATAAAAGAATGTGCTGATGCTGCTTTAGCTGCATTGATTACTTCTTCATCACTAGCATTTAATCGGCCATAACGGATATTATCCATAATCGATCCAGCAAATAAATACGTATCCTGTAAAACTACTCCTATTTTACTTCGTAAAGAATTAATATCATAATCCTTTATATCTTTTCCATCAATTTGAATTTGGCCTTGCTGTATATCATAAAAACGAGTTAATAAATTAATAATTGTTGTTTTTCCCGATCCAGTCGGACCAACTAAAGCAATTGTCTCTCCAGGATTCGCCTTAAGACTCACTTCTTTTAAAATCATTTTATTTTCCGCGTAGCCAAATGAAACATTCTCAAGTGCGACATGCCCCTGCAGATTTTCTACAACAAATGCATCTTTTTTATTTTGAATTTCTGGTACTTCATCCATAATTTCAAAAACACGTTCCCCGCCAGCAACTGCCGCTTGAATTGTATTCATTAAAGTTGCAAATTGACTTAATGGTCTTGAGAATTGACGCGAATAATTAATAAAAGCTGCAATAACACCTACCGTTGTCATGCCGTTTAAAACCATAACTGATCCCGTTCCAATTACAAGCCCCATTCCTAAGTTATTAATAAAGTTCATACTCGGAAAAATAAAAGCTGAAAATGTATCCGCCTTCGTAGCTGAAACTCTTAGCTGTTCATTAATTTTATTGAAATTTTGTACTGTTTCTTTTTCTTTCCCGTACAATTTTGTAACATCCGCACCTGTTATTGCTTCTTCAATAAATCCATTTAATTCCCCTAAATCTTTTTGACGCTTCGCAAAGTTTTTACCACTATATGCAACTAGTTTTTTTGTAACAATAAACATAATAGGTACTGTAATTAAAGTTACACTTGCTAAAATCCAATCTAATGAAAACATCGCAATTGTCACACCTATAAAAGTTAACGCTGATGAAATAATTTGCACCACACTTTGTGTCAACGCTTGATTCAAATTATCTATATCATTTGTCACACGGCTCATTAAATCCCCTTGAGAACGTACATCAAAGAACCGTAAAGAAAGTGTTTGGATTTTCTCAAAAATATCTTGGCGTATTTTTTGAATTGTTTTTAATGCAACATTAATCATGACGTACGTTTGTAGCCATGTTAAAAGCACTGTTACACCGTAAATCGCTATAAGTAGCATACACATTCTTGCCGTACCGCTTAAATCTTTCGGTACAATATATTGATCTATAATTACCCCCATAAAATACGGACCTAATAACCCGAGTAACGTCGTAACAAATACTAGAAATATAACGAACATAAGAGCAGCTTTTTGATAACCCATATAGTTCCATATCCGCATTACAGTTCCTTTAGTATTTTTCGCTTTTCCCGTCTTCGGTGCGTTACGTCCACCTTTATTAGCAAATTGACCTTGAAAATTACGCATGTTCTTTCCCACCTTCTTTATGTAAATTGCCACCTTGGGAAAGATAGATTTCCTGATATACATCACATTGTTCTAACAGTTGTTCATGAGTACCATCACCAACTAATTCACCATTATCTAGTACGAGAATTTTATCAGCATCTATTATAGATGAGATTTTAGAAGCAATTAATAATGTCGTAGTTCCTTTATATTCTGTTCTTAATGCTGATTGAATATTGGATTCTGATCTAGCATCAACTGCTGATGTAGAATCATCTAATATAAGAATGGATGGTTTTCTCACAAGCGCTCTTGCAATAGATACGCGTTGTTTTTGTCCACCTGATAGATTTGTCGCACCTTGTGTTAAATTATATTGATAAGATTCTTCCAGCTTGTTGATAAACTCCGTCGCACAAGCTGATGTAGCTGCTATTTCCAGTTCATCGCGCGTGGCATCTTCTTTACCATAACGTAAATTACCTTCTATACTTCCTGAAAATAACAATGCCTTTTGAGGTACAAAACCTATTGAAGAACGTAATTTTTGTAAATCGTATGTTTTAACATTTATTCCATCAATACATATTTCACCTTGATCAACATCATAAAGACGCGGTAATAATTTAGCTAAAGTAGATTTACCACTTCCTGTTGATCCAATAATCCCTACTTTTTCACCTTTTCGTATGCTAAATGAAATATCTTTTAAAACGTATTCATTATTTTTCGTATAACTATAACTCACATTTTTAAAATCAATATTCCCCTCGATTTGCTCAGGTTCAATTGCATTAGCTTCGTTCATAATATCAACTTCAGTATTTAAAACTTGTTGTACACGATCCGCAGATGGAAAAGCTCGAGCAATTTGAATAAATACCATACTAATAGACATAAGTGCCATTAAAATGATATTTAAGTAGTTAATAAATGCTAAAATCGCTCCTACTTGAAGAGTTCCATTAAATACTTTTTCTCCACCAATCCATAGTGTTGCAACAATCCCACCACTTACAACTAGCATAATGATTGGCATCATTAACGAAATGAGCTGCACAGCTCGAATATTTATCTTCGTTAAATTTGTATTAACATTTCCAAACTGAGAAATTTCATATTTTTGTCTTACATACGCTTTTATTACACGTACACCAGATAAATTTTCTTGTAGCTTTGTATTCACTTTATCTAATGCCTCTTGCACCTTTTTAAATGTTCCGCTCGCTTTACTTGCAATTAATATAATCGCAAGTAATAAAATTGGGACGACTACAAGTAATATAGGAAATAACTCTCGAGCTGTTACAAAAACAATAATTATACTTCCTATAAATAACAACGGCCCACGAACAAGAACACGTAATGTCATCGTCATTGCCGACTGAATTGAAGTAATATCATTTGTAACAATCGTTAATAATTTTCCTGTTCCAAATGAATCACGATTATTGCTAGAAAATGTTTCTATTTTCGCAAAAACATCTTTTCGTATGTCTGTGGCAAAATTAACAGCAGCTTTTGTAGAATACATCATACACCCAAGTCCGCCAACTAAACCAAGTGCTGCTGCTCCTATCATAAGAAGCCCCATTTTTATTACATAATTCAAATCCCGATTTGCTATCCCAACATCAATAATATGTTGCATAATAGTCGGCTGAATTAAGTCCATCGCAACCTCAAGTACCATAAATAGTGGTCCAATAATAGCGAAGAACATGTATGGTTTTAAATACTGTAACAACTTGCGAAATGATTTCATACATAATCTCCTTCTCTCATGAAATTATCACTGAATACTTCATATCCCCTCCTTATTTAATTAAGCCCTATAGTCTGTAATTTCTTCATTCCTTCTATTATATTATGTAAATTAATATTTAACATTATTAAATGATAAGTATTGATTCCTTTCTGGTCAATAAATATGCTTTACCTTACATAAATAAAAAAACCCGTATTCTTTATTAAAAGAATACGGGTTCCCTCTATATTTGTTCAATAAAAAAGCATTTATATGTACATTTAAAACTCCGTTAATACTGGGAATTTATAACCTTTAAAGTCTAACTCTTTACTACTTCGAACCATTAAATACTTACTAGACTGTAATTCTGTAAACTGTACATCCTCAATCCCTAATTGATCCGGAGAAAAATAAAATTCAACTTCTGTAAAGCTTTCCGTGATTTCCGCACATATTTCATCTAACACTGGAAGTACCGGTGCAAATACGCCAAATACTTTCAACTTTTCATTGTCTACTTCATAAACGATCAGAGCATCTAGTTTCTCTGAATAATACAGTTTCTCATTCCATTTCGTGTCATACATATTTAAATAAAATGAAGAATGGAAGTTTAATGTTGAAAATTTATTTGAAAGCCTTTGGCTACTATCGATTATTTCATGTATTAACTGTCTATCTTCTTCATTATAGTAATCTAATTTTCTAAGTAGAGAATCCTTATTATTATTTTTATCGTATGGTATAGTCATCAAATATTCCTGCACAACTTTAAATCCAAATGATGTATATAGTTCAGGAGTTTCAGTAAACAATAACGCACATTCACACTGCTTATCGATTTCTTCTATCATTTTACTCATTAACCGTGTCATTAGTCCTTGTCTACGAAAATTAGGATGTGTCATTACTGATTGAATGCCCACTGCATTAATTTTTTCACCATTGATTAGCAATGGTAGTGAAAATGCTGCAACATTTGCAATCACTTTATCCTCATGTAAACATGATAAAGCTTTATAAGTATAATCCCAATATCCTTTCTCTGAAAAATCATTCAATGTTTGACTTGTAATCCCAAACACTTCTTCAAATAAAGGCAATAACTGCTCTCTTTTCGGTTCTTCCATTAGAAGATTTACAATTTTTTCAACATTCCCCATGTTGTACCTCCATACGTCAATTCCATTAAATTAGATATACTTATATGACCTACTCATAAAACATAGACCTTACAAATCAATATAGTATCATAAAACATAAAAAAATAGTCTAATTAATTTTATGTTTTGACTATTAGAAAACAAGTCGAATAAACTAATATTAAGATTTTTGGATATTAATAAGTTAATTATATAAAAATAGTGCTTTCTAATTAGCTTTTACTAATAGAAATACACTACATATAATAAAAAAAATTGTTCTTTTTTTCCTTAAATCCACTCCTTCGTACTAATTTCTTCTCCCCTCATTCGTTTTTCAAATGTTTTTCGGCAACTAGTAGGAAGTGATTTTACTTCTAAAATTCTATTTAAACCCTCAATATTTTGTTTCTCCTTATGCATAATACGATTAGCAAACGCTACTGTAACACCTTTCGGATCAAACTCTAGCCATTTTAGCGTATCGACAGGTGATACCCACCCTTCTTTTAATACACAAAAATAAAAACCTGTATATCCTGTTTCTTGAAAATACAATGGTAATTTTGGAACATTGTATTTCTTCACTATAAAATAAGATAGTCTTTACAAGTAAATGATCTCGTCACTGGAGCACTTTTTTAAGTGCTCTTTTTATGTTTTAAACTAATACAAAATGAAATTTTCATTAGATCTTTTCATTTGCGTATAACATTTCCAACCACGTTTTATACTATAACTGTAACTTCAAGTTACATATCCATATTTTTAGGGCCTAATTTCTTTTGTACAACAAGTGGTTAGCGAATTAAGCTAACTGCTTTGTTGTGCCAAATAAAGTTGGTATTAGATATTTGCACCTCAATGAATGGCTCACATATATTATCATGAGCACTACACTACTCTCTCAGGGACCAACTTACTAAGAGCACTACTTAAAAGTGCTCTTTTTAGTTTTTTGAATAAATCCCCGAATACTGTACATACTTTAAATACGCCAATCTGTAACAATTGATTTCTCCTTTAAAACGGGGCAGTTAGCTTTTGCTAGCTGTTTTTTTATTGCTTGTCCACTTCAACCCATTCACCATCATATATCATCCAACCACCATGATTATACAAGTCTTCTTGTAGCTTCATCTTGCTTTGTTTCTCACTTTCGATACACTCTATAATTTTTCTTAATGATTCTTGTGCCTTTATATTATCGTTTTCTAGCTTCATGATTTGTCTTTCTCTAACTGCATCTCCTATGACGAGCAATCATAGGAGATGCAGTTATGAATGAAGAAAATATTATTTTACGTGGAGCTACTGTTGAATCAAGTTTAATCGTTTCAACACCCCACCTATTTTTCTTCATTCACTTTACCAACAGGTCCAACAGGAGCAACAGGTCCAACGGTATCGACTCAGGAAGCGGACCCCTTTTATATATTGAAAGCCGCTTGAAGTGAATCCAAGTTCCTTACATATTATGGAACGGGGTTATATTTGTGACATAAGGGCTTATTTTTATTTTTATTTTTATTTTTAAAGGCTTTTTTCTTATACTTGTGTGCTAGCTAATTCATAAGTTATAGAGTGTAAGTGGGTTAATGATAAGGATGGTGTGAAAATGAGTAAATTTAATAAGAAATTTCATATTCCGTGCGAATGTTTTCTCCCCCCGGTGCCTATACCTGAAGCTGGACCGACTGGGCCAACTGGACCAACTGGACCGACTGGACCAACTGGACCGACTGGACCAACTGGACCGACTGGACCAACTGGACCGACTGCAGTAGCGTGTTGTCCATGTACTAATATTCTTGACAATCCTGGATTTGACGAACCACCATTAATAACCGATCCAGTTCCAGGTTGGAATCAAGTTGGGGATGTTGAAGAAGTAGGTGTTCCAAACGTTCATAGTGGTCGTATTCTTTCAGATGGGACAGTTAGTCTCTTAGCTGCGAAAATTGGACCAGGTGGAAGTATTAATCAATCGGTCGATGTTGACGAAGGTTGTTGTTTTACGTTTTCTTTTGCTGCAGATGTAAGGGATAATGCATTTCTTATAGCCTCTGTATCTTTTCCAGAAATTCCTGAACATAGATGCCCTCCTCTTGCTGCAACTCTTGGCACATTAAATATTCCACATATAATACCAGTTATGAATCAACCGCAATCTGTTTTCCAACATTATGTTCTTGTTGTTTGTATACCTCCTGGTGTGACAGAAGCATGTGTTGCTTTCCAAAATATTGCTACAGGTGGCGAAGGCGCAACAGCTTTTGTTGATAATGTTGTATTTCAGCCCACTGGTGGACCTTGCACTTCATGTTCACAAAATTTCTAATGTATTGATGTACTTGCAGGTTTTTGTTTTACTAGCGGACCATATAACAAAAAAGAGAGCCTTCTGGCTCTCTTTTCATATTAGGAATCACTAGACACTCCAATATGCTGAGCGCATTCCTGTATAGTCCCGGATACATATGAGCAATTCAACTTTATAAACGGTATACTTCTTAGGTGCACTATTCCACCCCCTGCTATTAAAATAGCAGTTTTTATTATTTACGAGAGTGGATTTTATTATTTTATACAAGCACTCTTTCCTTTTGATTAATAAAATATATAGACATTTTAAAGAAAGGAGAGCAACATGAGTATGGCTGATTACTTTTATAAAAACGGTAAAAAATACTATAAAAACCGTTCGCATTCTCATCACAAAAAAGAGGACTGTTTCATTGAAACCCATACGATTGCTGGTTCAAATAGACCGTTAGATATTATCGTACCAGCTAACACTTCAAGAGTTGTTTTTGAAGATTCTACTAATAATCACAATAAAACATTGCTTCAGTTTCATGTTCCTGGTACTTCTGCACCCATTGTAGTAACTATTCGTACAAGAAATTCTCGTAGACCAATTACCGCTACAATAGCTACAGGTGAAACAAGGATTCTTCAAGTAGAAAATTTTGAAAGCCTCACTGTCACAAATAATACTAATACAAGTAGCGATATTGGTATTTTTATTCAAAAAACGTTTTGCATCTGCTGTAATGACCACAATGATTATTATAAAGAACAATCGCGTTCTCTTAACCAAAAGGATAACTGCTTTATCGAAACCCATACCATAGCTGGTTCGGGAACCCCCTCAACTGGAAATGTACCTCTAAGTATTATCGTACCCCCTAACACTGCAAGAGCAGTTTTTGAAGATTTTACTAGTAATCACAACAAAACATTACTTCAGGTATCTGTTCCTAGCGATTCCGCTTCTATTGAAGTAACTATTCGTACAAGAAGTTCTAGCAAACCAATTATCGCCACAATAGTTCCTAATGAAATAAGGATTTTTCAAGTGGAAGATTTCCAAAATCTCACTCTAACAAACAATTCTGATTTCATTGATTTTATTGATATATTTATTCAAAAGACGTTTTGTATTTGCTGCAATGATCAGAACAATCCTTGCGATGAATGTTGCCATAAATACGACCATGATTATGAGTGTTAGATTAACCGCCAAAAGAATCCTTTATATAAAGGGTTCTTTTTCTTTCACTCCCCTCATTTCCCTGTTTTTTTTACCCTATACTAAATTATCCCCTTTTCCACCAACGTCTCTGCGATTTGAACTGAATTCCAAGCTGCACCTTTTAATAAATTATCTGAAACAATCCAAAGGTGAAATCCATTTGGTATATCAGGGTCTTTTCTAACTCTCCCGACAAATGTTTCTATTTTCCCCTCTGCATATAATGGCATTGGATACAACTGTTCACTAGGGGTATCTTGTAAAATAACACCCGGTGCATCCATTAGCACTGCTTTAATCTCTTCTACAGTTGCTTCTTTTTCAAGTTCTATATAAACCGATTCTGAATGTCCTGATACAACTGGAACCCGGACACAAGTAGCTGCCATTTTTAGGTTAGGATCTTCTAAAATTTTCTTCGTCTCTTGAATCATCTTTACTTCTTCAAAGGTGAAATCATTATCTGTAAATATATCTACTTGAGGCAGTACATTAAACGCAATTGGGTAATGCTTTTTATCTTTTTTTGCTGGTAATATGGTACTTTTCATCTCCTCACCTGCAAGCATAGACTTAGCCTGTTCTTTTAATGCATGAATCGCATGAATACCAGAACCTGATACAGCTTGGTATGTGGAAACGATAATTCGTTCCAATCCGAATGCTTTTCGAATTGGCTGGAGTGCCGTTACCATCTGTAAGGCTGAACAATTCGGCACCGCTATAATACCTTTATGCTGCCTTAAAGTATGCGCATTTACTTCTGGAACAACGAGTGGTACATCTTGCGCCATTCGGTATTCACTTGTGTTGTCAATTACGATTGCTCCACTAGAAACTGCATGATTTACAAATTGTCTAGAAACCTCTCCCCCAGCGCTAAAAAAAGCAATATCTACACCTTTAAAGCTATCTGTTTTTGCTTCTTGTATGATTATCTCCCGTCCTTTAAATTGTACTACCTTACCAGCGGATCGTTTTGACGAAAGCAATGTAACTTCAACTATATTAAATTTAGTTTCTTTCTCTAACAGTTCAATAATTTTCTGTCCTACTGCACCTGTAGCCCCAACTACAGCTACATGATAGCCCTTTTTGATCATCTTTTCTCCTCCAATATCACTTGAATGAATGTTTCTACAATTTCATTTTATAAGGAATTTAATTATTTGAAAAATTGAAATACATGATATAATCATTCACAAATCATGATAATAAAAGAGGGATCACTTATGGAAATGAGACATGTTAAAACATTTTGTGCCATTGTTAAGTATGGTGGTTTTTCTAAAGCTGCTCAGGCGTTAGGTTATGCGCAATCTACTGTTACAGGTCATATTAAAGCGTTAGAGGACGATTTACATATTCCTCTTTTCGATCGATTAGGAAAAAAAGTACTTCTTACAAAAGCAGGGCATCAATTTCACCCTTATGCCTTAGAATTACTTGCTATTTATGAAAAAGCGCAAGAAATCCCTCAAAATAGTGATGATTTGGAAGGGACATTAAGTATTACATCTAACGAATCATTAGCAGTGTACCGGTTACCACAATTATTACGTACTTACAAACAGGAAAATCCGAAAGTAAATATCGTACTTGAAACAAATACGAATGAACAAGCATTAAAAAAGCTACATGAAGGAGAAACCGATGTTATCTTCTTAATTGGAGAAAGTATAGAATATAATGATTTTATTACGCGTACTTTTAGTAATGAAACATTTGGATGGATTTTACCACCTTATTCTTCTGCACACACAAATCCATTCCATTTATTACAGGACACCCAGTTTATCTTTACAGAACAAAGCTGTGGCTATAGACCAATGGTAGATCGTTTTTTACGTCAAAGCGGGAATATTCCAGATAAAACATTTGAAACTTCCAATGTTGAAGTCATTAAACAATCTGTGATGTGCGAGTTAGGCATTTCAATTCTTCCTTACATCGTTGTACAAGAAAATTGCCAAAAAGAGCAGCTTTGTTTTCAACCTATCGAAACTCCGGCCATTATTCAAAGTCATGTAATATATCATAAATCTAGATGGATTTCCCCTGTAGTACAGTCGTTTCTTTCCTTACTAGAGTGAGATTAAGATATAAAAAAAGTACATACAAAAAAGAGTAACTGCCTAATAGGCACTTACTCTCTTGCATTAATTATTATATTATTTATTAGTCTGTCCCCCACCCGCAATTAATTTACTACCTGAATATGTACCTTTTTGCATAAACACTTGATTAATTAATTCTTTTTGCTCCTTTTCTGACATTACTCCTTTCCCTTCCCCTAAATTCCCACTTTGTAATTTCCAAATCTTGTTGTGATCCGCATCTACCTTTTCATATTTCCCTTGTTTCCAACGTTCTAAAATATCCACATATGTACTTTTTTGCGCAACATCATTACTGTTTATAATTTCAAGTAAACTTTCAATACGTTCTTGTGTTATAAAAATATAACCCCACTTTTGATCCGCTTTCGTTTTTTGATGTGCCATTTCATGTAACGCTGTCTGTATGTTCTCATCTGTCCATTTAAAGTTTTTATTAAAACCACTATTTGGTAATGAATGATTGCCATTTTCTAAAAGCTTTGCATCTTCCGCTTTTACATTACTATCAGCTAGTACTTCTACTGCCGGAGCAGCTGGTGAAGCTTTTTTCGCAGCAGGTTTACTATTATTTAAATAATATAGCATCCCATACGTTAATCCTACTCCGATTACTGCCATACCAGCTATAATACCGATTATTTTAAATAGTGTTTTCATCTCGCTTATTCCCCCCCCGCATATCCCTTTTCATAATTTTTATCTATTAAAGCTGGTTTAGCATACTTTTTTCATACTAATTAATATAAACATAACTATTACTTTCTAAAAATGTAGCAACGCCATCCTCATCGTTACTTTTCGCAATAAATTTAGCAACTGATTTTAATTCCTCAACAGCATTACTCATCGCTACACCAATCCCACACTTCTCTATCATTTCCATATCATTGTAGTCATCTCCAAATGCAATCACTTCAGCTGCGTCTCGATTTAGATGTTGTAGAACCCGTTGAATACTATTCCATTTCGAAACTTCTGCATGCATGATTTGACACAATGTTCCGTTATCTGTAATGACTGCACTGCACTCAATAGGTAATTCTTTAGTAAACTCCTTATTTATTGAGCCCTTAGTACAAACTATTACTTTCGAAGCTTTTTCAAAGTTCAACTCACTTACATCCATAACTTCACACGGTACATTACCAAAGTAATCAGTAACATCAAAATTTGAATACAACTTATCATTTATTTCAAGACAAATCTGATGTAGATTATACTTTTTTCCTAATTCTATAATTTCTAAAATAATATTTTTTGAAATCTCCATTTCATATAAAACATCATTACCTTTAAGAACAAGAGCTCCATTATAACAAATGACAATCTCATTCTTTAACACGCTGGGAATATACTGGTTTATTGATCTTGGAGGCCTTGCTGTAGCAAAAATCAATTCGTCTCCTTTATTTTTGCACTCCCTCAAAATATTAATAGATTTCTCTGAAATTGTTTTATCGCTTCTTAATAGAGTCCCATCTAAATCCGAAATAATAACTTTCCTCATACGTAAATATAGTCTCCTTTCACAATTTGTACTTCGTTACTGTATTAAAACTATTTCAATAAATTTATTAACACTTCTTTACTTTTGAATCATTGATCCCTCCCCAAACCATATAGTAAAACTATTCATATATTTCCTTATATTGTATTTCTTTTCCGGATGATTTAAAAGATTATTCTGTTAAATCTCTAAATTTTTTGCTATATAAAAAAACAACGAGCGTCTTGAATGACACCCGTTGCTTTTTAATAGGGATGATTTTCTTTTAACCACTTCGTAATAGCATTTAACCTCGAAATATCAAAACGTCTCTCTTCACATACATTTAAACTATTTAAATTTTTCACAATTTCTAATTCATTCGACTTTACACTTTTCGCCTCAATCAATTTGCAGTATCCGTCTGTAACGGTATTTAAATTTTCATAATAACGTTGAAACGATTTTGATATATGTAAATGTTTTTCAAAATTTCTTCTTCTTTTTGTCTCGTCGGATTCTTTCCGCTTTCTAAGCTCCTCATCATTTGTATATAAATAAAAATATTGATCTGGAAAACCAATTTCCTTATTGATCAGCTTTTCTTTATAAAAGTTTTCTATTAAAGATAATGGCTGATCAAATATATCAAAATGGAAACACCAATTATAACTAAGTGGCTGATAAATGTCTCCATCAAGTATTACTAATTCATATTGCTCTGACTTCTGCACTGCTATTTTCCATCGCTCTACTTGTTTTTCAAAATACCATGTTCTATGTTCGTTTTTTGGTCTTTCAAATAAAAAATTCACTTCAGGTATAATATAAGCACCATAATTCTTTTCTAATTCACGACACGTTGTACTTTTACCAACCGCACTTGCTCCCTCAAACGCTATAATCCCCATAGTTTCTCCCTCTTTCATCAATTAAAATCTCGTTGTTTCGCTTTTCTCCCCCATAACTGTTTCCATAAAACAATTGAAGCGATAGAGAGCATTATTGTTGTAATGATACTCCCCTCGATTCCGAATGAACCTCCATGAAGGATTTCTGCTCCATTTGTTACAGGTTTAAATAATGGCGTTGAATATATCGTCATGCCACTAACTGCAAAACCGTATACATTATATTGTGACCAATTCCACAGCGAATGCCACGCGCATATCCCCCAAAGACTACTGTCTTTTAAAACGTAAAAAGCTGCGAATACACCAACTAATATTATATTCGATATCGAAAGAATTGTAATACCTGGATTAAGTAAATGAAGAAAACCAAATAAAAAAGACGTCACAATAATCCCAACCCATATACGGCTTCTAACAGAAAGAACTGGGAATAACCAACCTCGAACAACAATCTCTTCTGTTGCACCTTGTATTAAAAAAGCAACTAAAGATCCCGCAATTCCAAGTATAGCGGTTGGTGTAATTTGTTGCATTTGTAGTTGTACAATTCCTGTTAATACAAGTACCATCACTGGTATTGAAATGAAAATAAATCCTATAAATGCACCTCTCAAATATTTTCTTATCCATTGATCTTTCCAAAAACCAATTGATGAAAATGATCTTTTCTCTACAAATCTAACCCATAAAAAAACAAAAAATATAGCACCACCAAACGTTAATATCATCTCAATATTGCTATAAATTGCCTTTATAAAGGTTGTTTCTGCTTTCGGTAAAAACAACATAAATAACATAAACAATTCACCTAAAGTTAAAAATACAATTGCAAGTATAACAGCGAATACAGGATGAACTTTTTTTCTTCCTTCTTTTGCTGCTTCAATTATTTTAAAATGAGTAGGTTGCAATATCCTCTCCTCCTTAACAAATACATCACCACTATTCTTAAATATATATCGTTTCCCTCATACAAATTTCCTACAAAAATGTTCTTAGTTTAGCATAAACCAAAAATAGGAATAATATATAAATAAAAGAGATGTCTTTGTGTCTTTTACCATTCTATCCCGTATTTCTTACTGGTATTACCAGCACTTGCTATTTCACACCATTTGTTGTAAGATAGTAATTAAGGTCAATTTAACACTATATTTTCTTTGCATATTATCAAGTATCAATCAGGAACATTTTTTTACTCCTTATGGGTTTTTGATAATATGTGAACTTTTATTTTTCATTCAAATAAGGCCGATCATATTGTAATCTTTTTAAATTTTAGGAGGCATTACCATGACATTAACAGGTAAAGTAAAATGGTTTAACAGCGAAAAAGGTTTCGGTTTCATCGAAGTTGAAGGCGGTAACGACGTATTCGTTCACTTCTCAGCTATCACTGGCGACGGCTTCAAATCTCTTGACGAAGGTCAAGAAGTTAGCTTCGAAGTTGAAGACGGTAACCGTGGACCTCAAGCTAAAAACGTTGTAAAGCTATAATTCAAACAATAAAAAGGTTGTTACCAGCACGGTTAACAACCTTTTTAATATATAACTAAAATTTTTTACATAAAAGGAGTGGTTATATGTATCGCAATCGAAAGAACGATGTAGCAGAAGTACCACCAGAACAAACCCCTGTCTGGGAATGTGAAGCAGAGGATTGTTTAGGATGGATGAGAAAGAACTTTTCATTTGAAGAAGAGCCTAAATGCCCTTTATGTAAAAGTAGCATGAAAAGCGGAGAACGTTTATTACCTAAATTAGGTTGATTTTTACATGCCCCTCTTATTTTATTAAGAGGGGCTTTTTATTAATAATGATTATCCTCTATATCTGTTCGTACAACAGAATACATTAATGCATCATGTTGTTTATTTCCTTGATGAATGTATCCGCGTAACAGTCCTTCTTTTTGAAAACCTAATTTAGATAACATATTACACGAAGTTATATTTTCAGGATATGTAATAGCTCCAATTCTAAATAAACCTAAATCTCGAAATCCATAAGTAATAATTTCTCGAGCAGCTTCTGAAGCATAGCCATTCCCCCAATAACGAGGATGTAAATCATATCCAATCTCAGATCGTTTACTCCAAAGTTGTAAATTATTTAATCCAATTGTTCCTACCAAAGTATTTGTTTCTTTTAAAACAATCCCCCAACGTATCGCCTTTTTCTCAAAGTAATTTTTCGAAAAAGATTCAATCATGCGTGAAGCTTGTCCAAACTCAGTAAAAGAATTCATACCGTAATAACATGTTACCTCATCCAATGAGAATATTTCATATATTTTTTGACAATAAGATTGTTCTATTTCAACTAAGCGCAAGCGTTCAGTTTCTAACATAGGAAATGCCATAGGATCACTCCTTTCTCTCTACTAGTTTATTATAGCAGAAAAAATATTTATAATTAGGAAAGTCCTCAATGTCCCACAAATCAAACATTTCTAGCAACGCCTATCCTCTTAATAATATATAACTTCGTTGTATTTATTAATTTCCCCTCTAATTCATACCCTCCCATGTTAAAATATAGAAAAACAGTAAATACTTCTTACGGAGGTGCGTAAACTTTATGTATATTTTTATCGGCTTAGCCCTCTTAATCATTTTGCTCATTTTTTTATTCGCAAGAAAATTCACACCAAATTCATTTATGATGACTAGTTTTAAAGGGAATAGCTTTAAAACTTTTTCAGTTGGTATATTAATCGCTGCCACACTCTTTCTTTCATACGGAATCTATCACGCAGCAACATATCAACCTAGATATTTAGATATTAAATTACAAAATCAAAATTTTACTGTTTTCGGTAATGTTGGTGAGTTTGGTTATTTCTCAGAAGAATTACTAAAAAAAGATGCAGAAGTTGAACTGTATTTTGCCTCTTGGGAAACAATACAATTAAATAATCCGAAAATAATAATAGACTACCCTTCAGGCAAACAAGAAACATGGAAGCCTAATATAACAATAATACCTACAAATAAATTACAAGAAGAACATAATATTAAAGAACTTTATCAACTCTCACCGTACTCCTTTAAAGAATCTGGAAAAATAACATTAACTATTAAAGAGAATAAAGCATCCCATAAAAAAATTTCAATTAATGTGAAGTAATTACAAATAAAATGTCCCTCCATTATGTTGGAGGGACATTTTATTTACATATGTATTCTATGACTGTCCATTCAATGTCGCAATTATTTCATTGGCAGTATTCTTTCCGTTTCCAATACAAGCACCAATTCCGACACCGTAATATGAAGCTCCAGCTAAGTATACATTTGGATAAAGAGCCGTCAATTTTTCATTTAATGATTGCAACGCTTGATTATGTTCCAAATGATATTTTGGCATTAAATCTTTCCAATTTGTAACTTCAATTACTTCTGGTTCACCTTGAATTCCAAGACTCTTTTCAATATCATATAAAGCTACTCGTACTAATTCCTCTTCACTATAACTTTTGATCGTTTCATATACTGGATTAGTGCTCTTATAAAACATTCTTACTAATAGCTTGTGTTTATCCGATGTATGTTTCCACTTCCTGCTTGTCCATGTGCAAGCATCACAATGTAAATCACTGTTTTCCGTTGCGATAAACCCTGTGCCATCAGCCGGTAGTTGCTCATCTAGTATGTCAAAACCTAAGTAAATACTAATAAGCGATGAATTTTTAAATTTATTAAAATTCTCGTTTAACTCATTAGACTGTAATAAAGTTTGTGCGATATCATGTGGAGCTGCTAAAACAACATAATCAGCTTGTATTGTCTCATGATTTGCAAAAGAAACCTCATATCGATCACCTTTTTTACTTACAGCTGTCGTTACAATACCTTTTTTAATGACAGTCTCATTCAGCACTTCTTCTAAGCGATTAATAATCGTAGATAGTCCACCTTTAAATGATACAAACTTTTTATTTCCTGCTGATTGAAATTGTTTTTTATTCTCTTCAAAACCTTTAATAATACTTCCATATTTATTTTTATAATCCAGTAAATACGGTAAAGTAGATGCCATAGTAAGCTCATTCAATTTACCGGAATATACACCTGAAAGCACAGGTGCGATTTGTCTTTCCACTAACTCTTTCCCTAAAAAGCTTTCTAAAAATACTGCAAGTGATGTATCTTTCGTAAACTCTTTATTTTTCGTTATGAAATCTTTTAATGCAACAATTTTCCCTTTCGTTGAGACTAGCGTACTGCTAAACAACGACTCGACACTCATCGGTATCCCAAATATAGTATCAGAAGGAATTGGATGTAATACGTTATCAGAATATATGTAAGAAATACCCGTTTCGTTATAAACCATTTCTTCTTCTAAATTTAATTCTTTAACAAGCGGCATAACATGTTCATTACGAGCAACGATAGAATCTGCCCCTGATTCCATAATAAAATCCTTTTCTTCTACGCTATGGATTTTACCACCTAAAAACTCTTCTTTCTCGACAAGGATTAAATTTAAATCGATATTATAATCTTTTTTTAATTTTTCTAAATAAAACATAGTAGAGAGTCCCGTTATACCTCCACCGATAACAACAACTGTTTTCATATTTGCCGCGCTCCTAACCGATACAATTAATAATTCCTTTATTATTATACCCAAAATCCCTCATATTCGACTAGCAGCTTGCGCATTCTGTAAGAAATTAGACAATATATATGCATAAAAAAGAACTACAACATATTCAAACCACGTCATAGTTCTTTCTATTTTAAAAACATAAACCAGTTTATTAATTTGTCAATTTCTTGGCTGAGTTCTATTACTTTTTCATGTTGAAATCCATAATTTGAGACTAGATTCCATAATTCTTCTTTTTTCAATTCAATTATTTTTTCTAACTTTACTAACTCCATGTCGTCTTTATTCGCTCCAATTTTAAAATGTATATATTTTAGTATAGCCTACTTACATAATAAGTAAAAGTCTCCTCTTACAAATCATTTTAATTCTCTACCATACTTACTATGCAAGACTTCCTTACAATTATCCCATTTAGGAGTAGTATCCTGTTCCCAATTCGTATATTCTAATTCACTAGCTATCTTCCTTGCAATTTTCATTGCCTTTAAATGATTACCATTGTTACGGAACTCTTTCATATACTCCTTATTCTCCCAAACCGTTAACATCCAATATGTATACCATCCTTTTTTTGCAAATGAAGAATATATTAAGCCATTCGCTTTTCTACCTTAGCTTAACGAAGGTGTTAATACAAATAAGATGTGGTTCATTTCGTCACTCTTATTCAAAAATCTATGCTTCACATTCGGCGGAATACGCACAACATCTCCTTCTTCTAAAAAATATTCATTCCCTTCCAATTCCACATACACTTCACCCTTCATTACAACAGCAATTTCTTCTTTATCTTCGTGAGAATAATGACTTTCTGTTGTGTTTGCGTGTTCATTTAAATCCATCATTAGCATTTCAATGCGAGCTTTCATAAAGTCTGGTGTTAACACATCATAAACAATGTGATCATTATTTTCTCGATATACTTTTTTCCGATCTTTCTTCTTCGAAATAAGCGTGTCTGTATCAATATCATTAATAAAAAGAGTAAATAGCGGTACATTTAATGCTTTCGCTATTAATTCCAATACACTTAAAGAAGGGTTGGCATGCCCTCTTTCGATTTGACTAATAAGTGAAGTACTAATTCCTGCATAATCAGCAAATTCACGAATTGTCATATTATTTTTCTTACGATAACTTAAAACAGTTTGACCTAGTCGATAATGAATCATTGTTACAACTTCCTTTCGTCCATCATAATACATCTTTCGTTCCTTTTGTGCTGACATACTAAACAGTGGTAATTAATCCTTCCTTATTTCACCTTAGGCTTATATACTAACTTTTGTACATTATATTATATATAGTTTATTATACTAAACAATCTAACGGAGGGACAAACTTTGAAATCACCTATTCTTTCATATTTCATCTTATTTTTCGGTGTGTTCGCCTTATCTACTTCAGCAATCTTCGTAAAAATAGCAGATGCCCCTGCAGCAATCACTGCTTTTTATCGATTATTGTTTGCTACGGCAATTCTTTTACCATTTCTAATATTTAATACAAACAATCGAAGCGAACTTCGCTCATTATCAAAAAAACAATGGGGATTTGGACTCTTATCTGGATTATTTCTAGCAGCTCATTATGTACTATGGTTTGAATCATTACAGTATACTTCTGTAGCGAGTTCTACAGTTATCGTAACGTTGCAACCTTTATTTTCAATGGTCGGTGATTATTTTTTATTTAGGGAAAGGTTTACAAAAAAGGCGATTTTAGGCTACCTTATTGCGATTTCAGGAAGTATCGTGATTGGGTGGCAAGATTTTCAAATTAGTGGTGAGGCTTTATACGGCGATATTTTAGCTTTTATTGCTGCTGGCGTCATAACAGCTTACTTTTTCATTAGTCAACATGTTCGTAAAGACCTATCCTTAATACCGTATTCCGTAATTAGTTATGGCAGCAGTTCACTCTTTCTCGGTATATTTGCTTACACGCAGCAGTCATCTTTCTTCAATTATTCTGCACAAACATGGTGGTCCTTTATAGGTCTAGCATTCATTGCAACGATTTTAGGGCAAACAATTTTCAATTGGTTATTAAAATGGATGAGTGCTACTGTTATCTCGATGAGTATTTTAGGAGAAACAATTGGAACTTGTATTCTAGCCTATTTTATTTTAGAGGAAACAATTTCTTTACAGCAAGGACTAGGAATTCTACTTATTTTCATTGGATTAGCATTATTTTTATTACAACCGAAACAACTGAATCACAATTTATAAAGTGAAACTTTAATCAGTGGGGGTTTGTTCATCCCCCGCTGATTATTAGCCCTCACCAATCGGGCGTTTACGGGCAGTTTATCTCCCACCTAACTTCTTTGCTCCAGCCAAATTTTGAGGTGGGGGTTTTACTGCCCACAAATAGCGGGATAAACAAGAAAAGCATGACATTAGTTTGCCATGCTTTTCTTGTTTATTTATTATTGAGGGGATTGTTCCATTTGCTTTTGCTGTAGCCTTTGCTCTAACACATGAATCATAAAGAGAAAATGCTCTGCTTCTCTTGTAACATGATCAGCAAGCAATGGATTTATGACACTTCGAATTTGGCATGTTTGAATTAACTCTAACCCTGCTTTTTTGAAATTCCTTAACTCAACAGTGGCATTTTCACTATCCTTATTCATTTTTCCTATAATCGGATATGTCGGTTCTTTTTGATATAACATGGATTCAACATCTCTAGCTTGATTTAGAAGAACTTCAAAATCATCACCAAATTTCAGTGCTGTATGAACAAGATTTCTCTCCGATTGATCCAGTAATGATCCAATAAAACGCGAGTGTTCCATCATAATACGCAGCCAGAAAACATTCTCACTAATAATTGCATCTTGAATAGGATCCATTTTCCCCTCGTTAAACTTTTGGAGTGTCCGCATAAAATATTCTGCTTCTCTTGCAACATGATCCACTAAAAGTGGGAAATTAAACCCTTTCACCTTACAATTAATAATTAAAATAAGTAAATTTCTTTTATAATTACGAAAAGCATATACGAGTTGAATACTCTCTTCATTTAGTTGCCGAACTGCTTGAACAGTTTGTGGAATAGTAAATGCTTTTTGCAGCTGCCTATCAAACAGATTATAAAATTGCTCAACTTGCTGAATTAAATTTTTATCGTTACGATTAAATCCCTCACCAAGAAATAAAGCATGCTCTTTCATTATACGTAACCAAAATCTATTTTCAGTTATAGATCGCTCAATAAATAATTGTTCTGTTAATGATTCAGGTGGAGCCGCCTTCAATTCCGGTGGCAACAGCATAGCCCGTTGTGGGTCCATAATAAAATGGCCAGGAATAGGTTGTTCTTTTGACATTACAATCACTCCTTATTCCTTGAATGCACTATTTTGCTATGTATAAAAATAAATATAATTTAATTATACTTATGCGATGATTTTTTCAAGGTTTTTGAAATTTCCACACATCTATTTCCTTATCTCATACTTTGGCGCAGGTTGATCTATATGTCCATTTTGTTCATTCCCCTTGCACATAGAAATAGATTCTATTAAGTAATATGCTTTCCCGATCAAGATGATTCCTAATGCTTCACCTGCTAAAACATCCGTTAAATAAAAATTTCTCTTTACTTTTAATAAACTAAAAAAAGCATGGCGTCATTTTGCCATACTTTTTCAAAACAAATCGATATTTCAGTTCAATTTATATCACTATTTATTATGTACAATCAAACCATTTGGTCTAAAACGACTCATCATGATTTCATTAACAAACTTCCCATGCGCCTTCAAATTCCCGATCTTTACACCCTCTACTACAAATCCAAACTTTTCATATAATGTCCTCGCTCCAGGGTTTGTTTCTAGCACACCAAGTTCTACTCGCTCTAACATTAGCCAATTATCGGCAAGATCAAGCATTTTTGTAAGTAACGCTTTTCCAATTCCTTTATTATGATATTCACTATCTACTCCGATGAATAGATCTCCCGAATGAGATCTACGTCCTGGACTTTGGGTTAAACCGATAAAGCCAACAACTTCTCCGCCATACTCTGCAACAAATTCAAATTGATTCGGCGCTAAATTTCGAATTCTATTCTCCATCGCATCCACACGCATACTCGGCAAGAAAACCATATATGGTAAAACATCATCTTGAATGCATATACGATGAATTGCTCTAGCATCTTGTATTTCTACCGCTCTAACGTTAATCTCCATCTTTCACCCCTCCATTCGAATATCATATTCTAATATCCAATATTAAAATCCTGCCTATCCTTATTTCTTTGTGTTATTTTCACATAATTATTTCGAGTTGATATTCATTTTTTAAATATCAACTCTTAATGACGACTTCAAATACTTTTTGCTGTTCTACTAAATCCATTGGAATTTTTTCAGATTCGTCCCCATATTTATCTTGATTATCTTTTATTATTTCCTCAAACAATGATTGCTGTTTTTTACTCCATGAATATCTACACAGATACCCAATCATTTAATTATCTTAATAACTATATATTCTATGTCCATTTCTTTTATAATAAAATCTCTAAATTCCTGAGGTTTTTTCAAAAGATTTTCATATTTATAATTGTTATTCTAGAAATTCCATTTATTTTTCCTAAGTGGCCCGTGAAATAATTTCTTGTTCATCAAGTAAAAACTTCAAGCTTGATAAAGAGATTGTTTGGAGATTCTCTTTCGACATACGTTTTCGATAATGCGTAGGTGTTTCTCCAATCACTTTTTTAAATATGCGGCTAAAGACTACTAAACTACGAAAGCCCACCTGATAAGAAATGTTTTCCACCGATTCATTTGTCATTGAAAGTAAATATGTTGCGTAATTAATGCGCATCCTTAAAATCCATTCCTTCATGCCCATCCCGAAATGATTGTGAAAGACCCGTGAAAGATGGCTTCGATTGATCGCAAGATGATCTGCCACATCCCTTACTGTAATCTCCTCTAGATAGTGCTCTCCAATATATGTCATCGCTTCAATCGCGAGTCGTGAAGACTTTTGTTTTACTCCTTTTGAGAATTCACCACCATCTGTAAGTAATAATCTTAAAAACCGATAAGTCAACTCATTCAACTTTAATTCATCTTCTAATGTATCGTTGGAGCAATTCATACACTCCAAGATAATATCCGAATATTGCTGAATATTAGTTGAAGTAACAGAGTGGTTATCTTCTTTAAAGCTCGAATAATGAATAATTTTGTCTGCTACCTTCCCACCAAATGACAGCCACGCATACAACCATGGTTCTTCTGCATTCGAGCGATAAAAGGTTGATTCCCCTGGGCGAATGAGAAAAATATTTCCTTTCTTTAATGAATATTTTTCATCTTTTACATAGTACATTCCTTTTCCATCCAACACGACATGAATAATGTAGCTGTTACGTACAGCTGGTCCAAAAGCATGAAAAGGTAGTGTTTTTGAAAAACCACAAAATTCAAAATAAAGATCACTTGAGAAATGACGCTGTTCTTTTTTCATAAAGAGTGCTTGTTCCATGTGCTTCTCTCCTCTTCGTGATTGCTTTAACCTAATCTGCCTTTTGAAGGAAAAAATGCAACAAAAGGTTAAATCAATGTCACAAAATGATATAAAATAAAAAACACTTTCTTGTTAAACTATACTTGAAAAAGAAAACCATAGGAAGGAGATTCATGTAGTTCATTAGTTTTTTATGTTTAACTTTGTAAACGCTTTTATATCATTATTAAAATTAAATGAAGAGAAAAATCGGCAATATTTGCACGACTTGGTTCATCACTTGGTGCAAATGGCACTACACTAGCAGTTGTACTAATCGTCAAAGAGCTAGAAGCAAAGCTAAACCATGGCGAGGATGCAACTGAAGAGTTCAATTCTAGTGCTGCACTTGCTCGTTCTAAATAAAGAAGTAGAGGCTATCTAAAATGAACATTATAAGAAAAGATTTCGGTGCAGGTTATACGATTATCACTATTACCAATCTGAATGGCCTGCAATTGACCATTTCAGATTTAGGCGCTCGCATTACAAGTTTAAAGGTACCAACAACGAATGGTCTACGTGAGCTCGTACTTGGTTTTGATACGGCACAGGAATATCTTGAAAAGGATTTATATATTGGTGCCTCAATTGGACGAGTAGCTGGACGAATTCAAAACGGAACTTTTCAAATTGATGGAGAAATCTATAAAGTACAAATTGATGAGACAACCGGAAACACTTTACATGGCGGTACCCCGGGATTTGAAAGTAAAAAGTGGCACTATCAAGTTATCGATAATAATGATGAGGTCTCAGTGATATTTCATACGGTGAGTCCAGATGGTGAAAATGGTTTTCCAGGGAACCTTGATGTCGAGATCCGTTACACGTTAACTAACACGAATGTTTGGAAAGTAGAAACTAGGGCGACAAGTGACAAAGATACCTTGTTTAATCCAACAAATCACGTGTACTTCAACTTAACTGGTGATGTAACGCAACCTGTAGATGAACATACATTATGGGTGGATAGTGATAGATTTTCACCACTTGACCAGGAAAGTATTCCAATTGGTGAAAAGTGGCCTGTAGAAGGAACTGCGTTTGATTTTCGAAAGCCAGTTAAACTCAAAGAAACCTTTAGTAGTACTTTTGGTCAAAAAGAATTAGTGGATGGAATTGATCACCCATTTTTCTTGAACCGACCTGAACTATCACATAGTTCAGTGAAACTCATTAGCCCGGATGAAGTGGTTACAATTGAAATAGCCACAAAAGAACCAAGTGTCGTCATCTTTACGGCGAATTTTGGTAAGAATACGCCTCTCATGCATGGCAAGCAACTTGCAAACCATGGCGGAATTACCTTTGAAACACAGGTTTCCCCGGGGGCTGAACAGTATTCTGATTTTGGGGATATGGTTCTTAGGACGAATTCAACTTATCAAACGATGACTGAATTTCATATTATTGCTCCATTACCATAAGTTAGGGTTGAATGAAGTTAGATTGAATTATTTTCCATAAAGGACTATAAAAAAAGTGAAAACTCCCGAATCGTAATTGTTATCGAGACAAACCAAGAGAGGAGTTTTCACTTTGTACGTTAAGTTTATCAAAATAATTTTGCCATATGATTACGGACTTGGGTTAATTCGTTCTTCCACGGCTTCTTTTCGCCGTGAAATTGTGCGTTGTTGCCATGATCGCTCCTTGTCATATGTATCATGGGAATACGACATTCCTTATACCACGTTAGGAACATATATAGAAAAATTTAAATACTGCTATCAAAATTTATTTAAAATACGATGTTGTTTCTAGAAATAATAAGGAACTGTTACAAGTGATTCAGTGAATACTGAGATAATTTCCTTACTTAGAATAAATGTAAAAGAGAGGTTTATACTTATGGAAAAGAAACGTGAACTAACTTTAAAATTTGCTGAGGTATTTGGACCTCAAGAAACAACTCAATATTTCTCTCCAGGACGTATCAACTTAATCGGAGAACATACAGACTACAATGGTGGCTATGTGTTCCCCGCTTCTATTACTTATGGAACTTACGGAGTAGCTAAACGTCGTGAGGATGATAGAGTATTAGTTTACTCAACGAACTTTGAAGAACTTGGAGTGATTAGCTTCACGTTGAATGAACTAGATTATGATAAAAATGCAAATTGGGCAAATTATGTAAAAGGAGTTATCTTAACACTGAAAGAAGCAAGTCATAAAATAGACTGTGGTTTTGAGTTATTAGTTGAGGGAACGATTCCAAATGGAGCAGGACTTTCAAGTAGTGCTTCACTTGAATTACTGGTAGGCATAGTATTAGAAGACTTGTTCAACTTAGACGTAACGCGACTTGAATTAGTGAAAATGGGTAAAAAAGTTGAAAATGAATACATTGGTGTAAATTCTGGTATCATGGATCAATTTGCTATTGGATTTGGTGAAAAAGACAAAGCGATTCTCCTTGATACCAATACGTTAAAGTATGAAATGGTTCCAGTGGTTTTGGACGACTATGCTATTGTAATTATGAATACTAATAAACGTCGTGAACTAGCAGATTCAAAATATAATGAGCGCCGTGCTGAATGTGAAGAAGCACTCGCACGTCTCCAAACGCAGTTAGAGATTCATGCACTTGGAGAACTAAGCGAAGCAGAATTTGATGCAAATCAAAATCTTATTGGAGATGAAGTCCTAATTAAACGTGCGAAGCATGCAGTTTACGAAAATGAACGCACAAAAAAAGCCAAAGCAGCTCTTACTGCAGGTGATTTAGAAGAATTCGGAAAGCTATTGAATGCTTCTCATACATCTTTAAGAGACGATTATGAAGTAACTGGGCTTGAATTAGATACATTGGTGGCCACTGCGCAAAAACAAGAGGGTGTGCTTGGATCCCGTATGACTGGAGCAGGATTTGGGGGATGCGCCATCGCATTAGTAAAAGAAAGTGAAACCCACACTTTTAAAAATAATGTTTATGATGAATATATCAAAGTTGTCGGATATGCACCTGTCTTTTATGTGGCACACATTGGTAGTGGAACTACAGTGATTAGATGATGAATGAGGTGAAAACGATGAACACATGTCAAGCAATTTATGATTTTACTACACTTGCGATTGAGAATGGAGCCATTGAGGAAAATGACCGAATTTATATGCACAATCAACTATTACGTTTGATTGGCGAATCGGAAATAGGAGAGATTACGAGTGTAGTTGAAACAGACCCACATGTGTTGTTAGATACGCTTATGGATCAAGCGATGAAAAATCATATTATCTCTAAAAACCAAACCAATCGTGATATGTTCGAAGCGCTTTTAATGAATGTGATTACACCACTTCCCTCCAAGGTCAATGCGAATTTTCAGGAGGCATATTGTAAAAGTCCTAAACAAGCAACGGATTATTTCTTTGAACTAAGTAAACGCAATGATTATATAAAGACCCGTGAAATTGCAAGAAATATTCATTATTTAGCAGAATCAAAATATGGTGAACTTGAGATTACTATTAATTTGTCCAAACCAGAGAAAGATTCAAAAGAGATCTTAGCGGCTAGAAATGCACCGAAGGGCAATTATCCAAAATGTTTACTTTGCATTGAAAATGAAGGGTATTTTGGTCGCTTGAACCATCCAGGTAGAAGCAATCACCGAATCCTTAACATCGAGCTAGATGGAGAAGAATGGGGTTTTCAATATTCACCATATGCATACTTTAATGAACACTCCATCGTATTATCTAAGAAGCATCGACCAATGAAAATTTCTCGTGAGGCATTCTCTCGTTTATTTAGTTTTGTAGAAATCATGCCACACTATTTCATTGGTTCAAATGCGGATTTACCTATTGTAGGAGGATCTATCTTAAGTCATGATCACTATCAAGCTGGACGCCATCACTTTCCAATGGCAAAGGCTAAAGTTCTTAAAACATTTGAACTGTCTGGCTACTCAAATATTTCTTGTAGTATTGTCAACTGGCCGATGAGTGTGATTCGCCTCTCTTCTTTAAGCAAAGAAGAACTAATTAATGCCAGTACCTACATTCACGAAAGTTGGAAGAACTATTCAGATGAATTCTTACAAATTCGTGCACAATCAAAAGATGGCACAAAACATCATACGATTACACCAATTGTGCGACGTCGCGAAGAAAATTATGAAATTGATCTTGTACTGCGTGATAATAATGTGAGTGAAGAATATCCTGATGGAATTTTTCATCCACATCCAGATGTACAACATATTAAGAAAGAAAATATCGGGCTTATTGAAGCCATGGGTCTTGCAATTCTCCCTCCGCGTTTGATTGAGGAGCTTCATGAAGTTGAGCTGTACTTGTTAGATAAGGAAGCCAATGTTCCTGAAATCCATCAAAAATGGGCAGATGAATTAAAAGTCCAGGGCGGCTATACGGAAGAGACCATCCAAAGCTTTCTTCAAACTGAAATTGCAAAAAAATTTGAACGCGTCTTAGAAGATGCTGGTGTCTATAAGATGAATAAGGATGGTAGAGCGGGGTTTGATCGCTTTATCAAAGAATTACAAAGCACAAATCGAGAGGGGTTATCAATCTAATATTTTGATAGACACAGGTAGCAACTTTCATAAAAAAAGAATTACTATTTTAAAATAGTAATTCTTTTTTTAACTTGTTGAGCGCCACATAACAAGCCCCATACACACCTGCATCATTATGTAATGCTGCTAAAACTATATCCGTCTTTTTTTGATAAATCTCCATTACTGCTTGGTGAAACCTTTCTTGAATTTGTTGCAAGAAAGGTTCCCCTTGTTCAGCAATCCCGCCTCCAATAATAATTAATTCGGGATTGAACATATGAGCAATATTCACTAGTCCAGTAGTGACATATTGTAAAAACTGTTCATATACATCTTTTGCTAACTGCTCTCCTCCATGTATGCGTTCTATAATTTCTTCACCTGTAATGGTGTTTATTTCTATCCCTTGTAATCTGGAAGCTTCTTGATACTGACGAATTAGAGCTGAAGTTGAGGCATATCTTTCGTAACATCCTTTCCCGCCGCAACTGCAAGCTTCTCCATTATGGACAATTGTCATATGACCGAGCTCTCCAGCTAGTCCGTTTGCACCTTGGAACATTTGACCATTTATCATAATACCGCTACCGATCCCTGTTCCAAGCGTAATTAATACAATATGTTTTTTTCCACTACCTACCCCTTTCCACATTTCACCAATGCAAGCTGAACGAACATCGTTTTCAACAGTTGCGGTATAACCGGTTTCTCTATAAATATAGTCTGTTATGTTCGTGCCACTATACCCCGGAATATTGGCAGAAAATATAACTTCTCCTCGTTCATTGTCAATCAGTCCACATGACGACACTCCAACGGAATGAATCTTATCATTCTTTTCTAATTCACGTATTGTGTCACAAATACGCTGCAGAATTTCGTTTTTTTGATTGTTTGCTGGTGTTTGTATTTTTCCTTTTTCATATATTGTTCCTTGTTCATCAATCATCGCATATTTAATAAATGTTCCCCCAATATCAAAACAAGCGAAGCTTTTCCCCATATTTCTCTCCTTCCTACTTTTATACAATTGTAATTTCGTTATAGAACTTCTCTACAAGTTGAGGTTGTATATAACCTGTTGCTTGCTCTGCTGCATTCGCCATGCCACAAGCAGCAGAAAATCGAAGTGCATTCTTTATCTCATATCCTTTTGCGAGTGCATACGTTATGCCCGCAACCATTGCATCCCCTGAACCAACCGAATTGATAGAAGCTATTTCTGGTAAAATTGCCCTAAACCTCTCATCTTTCGTTATAAGTATCGCTCCTTCTTTTCCAAGTGAAAGAAGAACATACTGTACACCGCCCCGGCATATTTGAGTTGCCGTTGCAACCATTTCTTCCTGTGATACGTGCTGTTTTTGAAGAAACTGACAAATCTCTTGCATGTTTGGTTTAATTAAAAATGGCTTTCCTTGTATACCATGAGATAATGTTTCCCCACTTGTATCTAATATAAATTTCTTACCATTTTCAGCAGCTTTTTGCGCTAACTGTTTATAAAATGATTTTGGAATGCCACTTGGTAAACTTCCCGATGCAACAATAAACTCAAAGTTATCTACAATTTTTTCATATTTTTTTATAAATAGAGCTATTTCATCTTCCGAAATAGCTGGACCTGCTTCTAATATTTCTGTAGCTGAAGCAGAATTCTTTGTTATTAATGCTAAGCAATTGCGAGTTTCTTCTTTAATGGAAACAAACTCGTCTGTAATTGATAGTTCTTTCAACTTTTCTCTTATAAAATCGCCATTTCTACCACCGAGTAGGCCGCTACCTGTAATTTCTATGCCTAATAAGCAAAGTACCCTCGATACATTAATACCTTTGCCACCAGCTGTTTTTTCATATTCTTTCGTGCGATGTACTTCATGTGGCTTTAATTCATCTAACTCATATCGCATATCAACAGATGGATTCAATGTGATCGTTGCAATCATAAGAATAGCTCCTTATACACGATTCAAACTTTTACACATCTTTATTTTATCTGCAACGACTCGTTTCATCTCTACAATAGCGTCTGCAAAGTATTTTCGCGGATCATTTTCTTCTGGGTGTGTTTGTAGGTAATTGCGTAACGCTGTGACAAATGCGATTTTTAACTCTGTTGCGATATTCACTTTACAAATGCCCAATCTGATTGTTTCTTGCACTAAACTATCAGATAATCCAGATGCTCCATGAAGTACAAGTGGAATATCAACTTGCTTTTGAATATCTGCTAATCTTTGTAAATCTAACTTTGGTTCTCCTTTATATAAACCATGCGCTGTTCCGATTGCAACTGCTAATGAGTCAATATTCGTGCGCTCTACAAATTCTTTTGCTTGATACGGATCTGTATAGATTGAGTTTTCTACTACTATATTTTCTTCTATTCCTGATAATTGACCTAATTCCGCTTCTACTGTTGCTCCGTATTGTTTTGCATACGAAACAACTTCCTGAACAATCTGAATATTCTCTTCAAACGAATGATGTGATGCATCAATCATAACAGAGCGAACCCCTAAATCAATACAACTTTTAATATCTTCTATATCTTCATGATGATCCAAATGTAGGCTAATTGGTACATCATATCGCGTTCTTGCCGCTTCAATCATATTCACAAGAATTTCTTTTCCCATATACTTTATCGTACCTGGTGTTGCCGCGATAATAACAGGTGATCGTAATTCTACCGCGGTTTCAACTACCGCTTTTAAAGTTTCTAAGTTATGAATATTAAAAGCAGGAACCGCGTATCCACATTCTTGTGCATTTCTTAATATAAATTGAGTTGAAACAAGCATATTCTCAAACCCTTTCCATTTTCTTTTTATATTTCATTTCTCCTCTAACAACTGTTCCGAGAAGCTCTAAATCGTCTGTTAATATAAGAAAATCTGCTCTTTTTCCTGGTGCGATGCTCCCAATTTCTTTGTCAACTCCAACACTTTTGGCAGGAATAAGTGATCCCATGTGAACACTTTCCCATAACGATGCATTTGTCCATTTCTTGATATTCTTCACACCATCAATAAATCGAAGTGTGCTCCCTGCTAAAGATCCTGTTTCTGTTCGAGCAACTCCATCTTTTACATGAACAGCAAATTCTCCTAAATGATATATGCCGTCTCCTAATAAGCCCGCTCGCATGCAATCACTAACTAGACAAGTTTTATCGTATCCTTTACATTTATACAAAATATTCACTGCACTTGGATGTACATGATGTCCGTCTGCAATGATTTCACTGTACACATGGTCAGTAGAAAGTGCAGCTCCAACAACGCCAGGTTCACGATGATGTAGCCCCTTCATTCCATTAAACGTGTGCACAAAGATTGTCGCTCCTGCTCGAATTGCTTCCTGGCATACTTCATAATTCGCATCTGTATGACCAATTGCCACGCGAATATTATTTTTTACCGCTTGCTGTATAAAGGCGATAGCACCTTCTCTTTCTGGTGCAATTGCAATTTTTCTAACTGTTCCTTCTGATTCAGCAATCCACTCTTCTAGCAACTCAATCGTTGGGTTAATAAAATATTTTGGATTTTGCGCACCTTTATAGGCTTCAGTAAAACAAGGTCCTTCCAGAAAAGTTCCAATAATAGTTGCTCCTGCAACTCCCTTTCTTTTTGCATGAGCTATATTTTGTAAAGCCTTTGTCGTATTTTCTAAAGAATCAGTTAATGTTGTAGGCAAAAAGCTCGTAACACCATTTTCCAATAACTGAATAGAAATATTGTTTAACGATTCATATGTACAATCCATTACATCGTGTCCCGCTAAACCATGAATATGTGTATCAACAAATCCCGGAGCAATAATACTCCCTTCAAAATCCATTACCATTGCTCCGTCTACTATTTCTTCAACATGTTTTAGAAAGTAGCCATTTACAATATGTAAATACCCACTTTCACGTACCCCATCTTCGAGTAAATACATTGATGCTTTGACATAATAATTCATACATTTCTATTCCTTTCCTTTATAGGGATGTACGGTCACACCTCGAACGACACGATTTACACTTCCGCTTGGGCAAGGATTATCTGGAGTAATGCCTAATGCAATAGATTTATATAATGCTAAAATTTGACCATATAATATATAAATAAACGTAATATATATATCATCCTTCAAATCGTTTCCGTCATTGCATAAAAATGTATTGCAATACTGCCTTGCTTCCTGGCTATCTTGATGCGCAATGACAATAATATCGTTTCTATCTTTCTCCTGATAAATTTCTCGTAATAAATCAATATCATACTTTTTTGTATACTCATCATTAGATAAAAACAATACAACAGCTGTATCTTCATCTAAAATTGATTTTGGTCCATGTCTAAATCCAAGCGGCGTGTCAAACATAACGGGAATGCGGCCAGCCGTTAACTCTAAAAATTTTAGTGCAGCCTCCCTAGAAAGGCCTTCGAATACGCCTGATCCTAAAAATACAATTTTATGAAATTCTTTTTCTGCAATTTGCTTCATTTCCCGTTCTTGCTTTTCGATTACCTTCTTTCCTAGCTGAACAATATCCGTAATGCTAGATTGTAAAAGAGGAATTTCGTTATAGTTACATAATAAAAGTGCCGTTAACATCATAGAGGTAAAACTGCCTGTCATCGCAAACCCTTGATCATTTGCCTCCTTTGGCATATACATTACGAAAGCATTCTCTTTATGTTGAAATTGTTTCGCTAAATTCCCTTCTTCATTACAAGTTAAAATAATATGGTAAACGGAATGAATCATTTGTTCTGCTAGCTCCACTGCCGCTACACTTTCTGGACTATTACCAGAGCGAGCAAACGATACTAAAATTGTTGGGATATTTGGTTGTAAATAATAATAAGGACTTGAAACGATATTTGTTGTTGGAATGCTTTCAATCTGCATTTTCTTTACATCTACTATTCTTTTTATATATGGAACGAGTGTATCTCCAACAAAAGCTGATGTTCCAGCCCCAGTAAAAATAATTCGTACTTGCTCATGCCTTCTTGAAATATGGGAAAAAAACGCTGTAATTTCATGATGATTACTTTGAACATTTGAATATACTTGTTCCCAAAGATCTGGCTGCTGTGCAATCTCTTTCGCGGTAAAACACGCTCCATATGTTTCTCTTATTTTTTCATTTGCATGTAATAACATGTGCAAACCCCCTTAACATAATTTCATATCTTATAACGTCATCATTACCAGTTGAATTACAATAAGTATAATGATACTTATTGTAATTCAACTGTGTAAGTAAATTTATCCCCTCTAGCAATCGTCTCTGTGTATTCCATTATATTTTCTTTTGCATATGCGATTCGCTCTAATAATAGAGATGGATCATTCACTTGAATTTGCAGCCATTTTGCATGATCCTCATTTGCTGCAATTGCTTTAAAATTTTCTACTGCTCGCGTAATATGAACTTGATATTTTGTACGAAAAATTTCGTACATTGGTGTCTCTTCTAGCTCTGTCTTCGTTAAATACAGAAAAAACTTTACTGGAATATACGACGTTTCAAACAACATTGGTTCTTTATCAGCTAACCTTAGTCTTGTAATTTGATAGACTTCTTCTTCAAACTCAAGCTTCATAATTTTCGCTACTTTCTTGTCGCAATTCATAATAGTAAAGGATACTACTTTTGATGATGGCACTTTCCCAAACTTTTTCATTTCTTCTGTGAAACTATAAAAATGAACAAGACTTTGATTAAATACACGAGGTGAGACGAAACTTCCTTTTCCATGCTTTTTATAAATGTATCCTTCTTTCTCTAACTCTTGCATTGTCTGTCTTACTGTTGTTCTGCTTACATCATGAATCTCACATAACTCACGCTCTGACGGAAGCTTATCATGTTCTTGTAATTTCCCAGTTTCAATTAACTCTACAATAATATCCAGCAGTTGGTAATATAGTGGTGTTCGATTATCTTTTTCAATCATAATTTACTCCCTCATCCATAAAATTGTTATAACCATTTTATGGCTATTATAACGAATGGAAATAGGAACTACTACCACTTTCTCATATTGAAGTGGAAAGTGGTTCTCCATCAGTTAAAATTCTTTTCACCTATATTTCCCCATTTTGAGGTGACTCTTACGATACAGGTTAAATTCCTTACTTTACTTGTTTCATTGTTTTCTGCAATTCTGTTACATATTGTTTCACCTGTTATTCTTGATTTTTCAGCAGCAAAAGCAATTAAATGACTATTTGCCGAAATCATTGCAGACGTTAAGTTTTCTTCATATTTAAGTTTCATTTTTTGCTTCCAGCTTCGACTGTAACCAACTGTTTTTTTTCTGACTGAACAAATGGGCTGTAGGAATGAATCACAACATGATCCGGCGCGAAACCTTCTTCATCAAAAATAACAATTTCATTTTGCTCTTTCAGTAAGGATGCTGGAATCTTATAATCCTCCTGTGGTCCAATGTTCCAGTACCTTCCTAAACATTGGCCGTTTACCCAAAAACATCCTTTGCTCAACTGATTCAAACGAACCTTTACAATAGAGCCATTGTCAGGGTTCCAGGTAAAACTACTTTTATGCCAGCGGGGATTAATAGTTTGTTGATCACTATTATTAACAATCTTCCATTCCCTTACCTCATGTTGCTGGGCAAATGCTTTCGTTTTCCATCCAGAAATTTGCTCCTTTTCATTAAACAAATAAAGGTCGAAACGACGAATACTAGTAATATTCTGAACATCTAAATCCAAAACATTTTCCCCTTGCTTTAAGGCATCACTTATATCTGCAACTCCATAAACAGCACTGTTTCTTGACCAGCCCGTTTGACATTCCATCAAAATTTTACCCTTTTCACCATTTACCGTAACACGCGAAACGCCTTCACCAACGAGAAACGCCCGATCATAACCCTCATTCTTGAAGGTTTTTAAAAAGGCGATACGCCCTTCAATCCTTGGTATTTGCGATAAATGATGTTGAATCCCACAGCCTTCAACCTGCCATTCTCCTCGTAAGGACAAATATTTTCCGTTAAGTGCTGGCGACTCACTAATGCCCTTCGGTTCCCCTACCACCTGAGAATAGTTAAAGCGTCCCATATTCTGAACGAGGCATGTTAACGTATTTTTCCCTTTTTTCACTGGAACCTCAATTTCAGCAGCTCCAATCTTGCTAAGCTTCCCGACAAATTGCTGATTACAGAAAACCATAACTGGATCCTCGATGCGAGGAAAGACAACCGTCGTAGTTTGCGTTTCTTCTGTATCAAATTCACTTTCATAGCCTAAATAGCCGCTAAACTGTCCAAAACTACTGAAATCAAGCGGTTTTTCTGCCTCTTTCACCTTTCCTGTTAAAAAAGAAAGAGGTTCATCTGCCGTTTTCCATGATAATTTATTTAGTCCAGTATCCTCTTCAAGCTTAGGAACAATGACATCCAGCGATGTTCTTGTGACAACTTCAATAGAATAGCTGGATCCATCCTTAAATAAAAGCTTTATTGTTTGTGATTGACTTCCATGAAATAAATGAAAAGCAATACTGCCGTCTTCTAACTCTTCGAATCGATTTGGTGTTGGACAATGAATTTCTGCCTTTTGGTCAAGCTGTACAACTAAAGTAGAACGTTGCCCATTTTCGTGATAAATCACCGCATACCTAGAATTAAAACCTGTTGTCTGTCCCGTTAATGTTTTAATGGTAAAACTATTTCCTACCTTAACATTGCGAACAATCGGTAAAACGGCATTGGCTTCAATCGTAAACGGAACAAGCTCATTGCCATGTCTCACATGGGATTGAATTCTTTCATTCCTATTATTCTCAATAAATAGTACTTCGCCATGAGGACTGACAATTCGCTCTGATTTAAGGTCACTTGACAGCTCCACATCAGAAGCAGCTTGTTCTGCATTTGTGAATAGCGGTTCCAGCCATTTGACAAAGGAATGGTATCTTTTTAATACTTCATATTTTCTGGTTGGCTGCAAGTATTCATCAATAGCAACATCATAATCATATGTTGTCGTACAAAAAACCTGTTCACTAACTGTCCGACCACCCCAATGATCAAAATTCGTGCCACCAAAATACATATAATAATTAATGGCCGTAAATCCATTGCTCAAGAGCTTGTAACACTCACGTTCAAGCTGCTGGGGGGTTTTTTGATTCGCTTTATTTCCACCCCAGTGTTCAAACCAACCAATCCAAAACTCCATGACACCTTTCGGCTGATTTGTATATCTTTCGTCTAATATCGCAGCCGCATGTTTTGAATTTGACCAAAAGTTGCGAAATTCTACAGCACCATTAACTGCTCCGTAGCATGTAACGAATGGTACTTCGATGCCTCTTGCAATCATTCCATCCCGCAAGTATTCCATATATTTCTTATCGGGTTTACCGTAAGCTTGGAATTCATTTTCAATCTGAACCATGATAACTGAACCGTTTTTCGTTAATTGATACTTATCAATAATTGAAATAACCTGATCAAAATATTGATCTACATAGTGTAAAAAACTAGGCTGTGCCGAACGATATTGAATATCTTTTTTCGTAGAGAGCCACCACGGAAATCCACCAAAATCCCATTCTGCACAAATATATGGACCAGGTCTTGCAATGACATATAATCCTTTATCAGCACATAATTGAAGAAAATGTGCTAAATCTTTGTCGCCAGAGAAATCCCATTCACCTTCCTTCATCTCATGGAAATTCCATGGAATATAGGTTTCAATTGTATTACATCCCCCAGCTTTTGCTTTTTCTAAAACATCATCCCATTCAGCCCTTGGAAGACGGAAGTAGTGGATGGCAGCAGATAAAATGAAGATTCTCTTATTGTGAATCTTCCAACTTTTTTGGTCATAAGTAATCATTTAATCGCCTCCATATTTGTTATGCACCAGATATTCTTGGCATCCATATTGGTTATTTTTCAAGCTCTGCCCCCATATTTAATGAAATAATAGCTGTTTTTTAATGTCTTGATACCTGGGAGCTTCGACAAAAAATCCGATTATTCCATGCACCAACTGTATTCCAATGCTGCTGATCGCTTGGCTCATTCGCCAAACTGCCTCACTCTCAATTACGAACCGTGTTTATGGATTCTTACTTGCAACCCATTGCACAAATTTCATCGCCGTTTCCTTATTTTGCGTGTTTGATAATATCGCCATCATTTTATTTTCCGTATCGTATCCAGCAGTGCGAAGTATTTTATTTCCAGTTATATCAATGCCATACATGTTATAGTTTTTGTTATTGCCAGAATCCTTAATAGAATCCAATTGTAAGAAGGCCCCTTGTTGAAACAATATTAAAAAATCGCTTTTATCAATCAGGAGAATATCTATGTTCTTTGCTGTTATTTGTGCGAGTAGCTTTTGATGTAAATCAATATTAGCTGGCGAGCTGATTTCGCCATTAATTTCCCAAAAGCTGAATTTTATTTCCGATTGCGAAGTTTCCTTTAATATGTGCGGAGAAGCTTCCTTTTGCAGGGTTCGTTGTTGCTCTAAGTCAATTGAATTTCCGATAATCGTAACATTTAATGCTGATGGTTTTCGGTCATTACTAAAGAAGAAAAAAGGAATCATTAATGCAAGCACAAGTGCTCCGATAAGAATATGAGTTTTATAATGGTACCAAATGTTGTCTAGCTTTTTCATTAGTTGTCTTTGGGTCATTTCCATCACCTTTGTTTCATACTCATAGCAAAACATCCTATCTCGATGGATGTTTTGCTGAAAATACCACCCGAAACTTTTTAGGGGGTCATGTTCATCTTGATTATTTTGCTTTAACCCATTCACCTTTAATTTTATTTTCTTTTAACAGCTTATTAACATCACTAATGACATCTTTTCCGCCTTTGTTCAAATACTCATCGACATATTTATCCCAATCAGAAATTGCTCGTTGTCCTATGACCATTTTCGTTAATTCATTGGTTGCATACTCCGTTAATGCAGGCATCTTATTATCATAAACCTGTGAATGGATCCGGCCGACAGGGCTTACGTAAAAATCGGATTTAGATAGCATAGAAACCATAGTTTTATTGAATTCTCTCGCTTCTAATGTCTTAGATTGTTTTGCATAATCCTCCATGGATCGATCTTCCTCGGCCCATCCGCCTTGTTTCTGGTTAAAGAGAGCAAGCGGAGCATATTTACTGTATTCTTCTGTTAATTTCGGTACACCATCTACGATGTTATAACCTTTACCAGACCCACCCATCGTCCAGTCAAAATATTCGTTATCTGGCGTTTGTTTATCGGCTGGTACATACTTCTCCATATAATCTATCATTTCTAATATTTTCTCGACTTTTTTCGGGTCATTCTTCAATTTGGAACTTAGCATAAAAATTTGATAATACCCACCGCCTGACACGTACCCTTGCGACTTGTCTGGAGCCACAAATGGAGGAATCGCGGCAATTTTTGCATCCGGTGCAGATTTTCTTAAGGTTGCCAAATCAAGATTTTGCGGCTGAGCTCCCTTATCTATGCCAGGTTGCTCATACCAAATCCCAACTTTTCCTGCATTAAAATCTTTAAAGACATCATTATAAGGTTTAATGGCCCAGTCTTTGTCGAGGGCACCGGCCTTATACATTTCATTTAAGAAACTAACTTTTTCTTTACTTCCATCGGAAATTTGTCCAGGTATTAATTGACCATCCTTATTTTTGTGGTACCAAGTACTGCTCCAATACGCACCAAACGCTGGATCATACGTCATCCCTTTTGCAAGACCTAAACCCACGGTATCATTTTTACCGTTTCCATCGGGGTCCTTTGTTGCAAATGCAATCGCCACCTCTTTTAATTCTTCATAATTCGTTGGCATCTTTAACCCTAGCTTATCAAGCCAGTCTTGACGGATAACCGCTTTTTTGCCGCCTTTTGCTGGAAAATAAATCGGTATCCCATATTTTTTTCCGTTCACGCTTACCACATCCCAAACCGATTGAGGTATAGTTTTAAATGATTCATACTTTTTAACATAGTCATTTAATGGTAAAAATGCACCTTGTTTGGACCACTTCACATAGTTCGCATCCGCTCCTTCTGTCCCAACCACATCAGGGATATCGCCAGAAGCCATTTTTACCGTTAGCTTATCATCATATAAGTCAAACGGAATGTATTGTGGCTGAAAATCAACTTTGAATTTTTCATTTACTTTTTTAACCGCTTCACTTCCAGGTTCTGGAACAGGCTGCTCCCAAGTACCATTAAACCATGTGATTGACATTTTATCATTTTTGCTATCCTGTTTATCCGAAGAGGCCTTCTCATCCTTTGGCGAACAAGCAGCAAGCGCTCCCCCTAAAAGGACAGTCGATAATGTAATGGACATATAACGTTTCATCAAAGTTCTTCCCCCTTGTACTATTTTTCTTTTCGTTAAAGAAATCTACAATCTGAATGAATGCCTACTCTTTTACTGATCCGAGCATTACTCCTTTCGCGAAATGCTTTTGAAGAAACGGGTAAACAATCAGTATAGGAATCGTTGCAATTAGAATCGCAGCCATACCAACCGTCTCTGCTGGAGGCGGATTATCCATCCCCGCTTGCATGCCGCCAGCATCCAGTAGATTTCCTTGATTTAAAATGACAAGCTGCCTAAGTACGACTTGAACCGTCCATTTAGCTGGATCACTTAAATAAAGAAGCGCCGTAAAATACGAGTTCCATATTCCAACTGCGTAAAACAACCCAAATGCTGCTAACGCCGGCTTTGATAACGGGAGGATGATTTTCGTGAAAATTTGCAAATCATTTGCTCCATCAATAATGGCAGCTTCCGTTAAATCCATTGGTAGCCCCATAAAGAATTGCCTCATGACAATTAAATTGAACGAGCTAATAGCGCCCGGGATAATTAGGGACCATAGTGAATCCATTAAACCTGTTGCCTGAACAATCATATACGTTGGAATCATTCCTGCACCGAATACAAATGTAAATAATACGAGAAAAACATAAAATTTCTGTCCGAGAATATCCCTCGAAAGAGCATAAGCCATCATTGCCGTCAGTATCAAGCTGACAAAGGTGCCAACTACTGTTATATAGATGGTCACTCCAAGAGAACGAATGAACTCCTTAGAACCTAAAATATATTCATAGGCATCTAGCACCCACGTTTTTGGAAAAAGGAGTAAATCCGTCTTTACAAACTCTTCATAGGTTGCAAAAGAAACAACAAACATATAATAAAATGGAAACAGCATAGTTAATGCGATAAGACCCAGAAGGATGATATTAGTAATATCAGCGATTTTTTCCGATGGTTCCCTATTTTTCAGCACAAATACTTCCTCCTTTTCTAATAGACTCCTTCATCACCAAACCGTTTTGCTAAACGATTGGCAGCAACAATTAATATAAGTCCTATTACAGATTTGAATAATCCGACCGCTGTAGCAAAACTAAAGTCTGAATTTTGAATCCCCTTAAAGTAGACGAAAGTATCAAGCACGTTGCCAACTTCCATCGTGAAAGGAGTTAACATTAAGTAAATTTGTTCGAAGCCAACGTCCAAAACACTTCCTAATCTTAAAATTAATAAGATAATAATTGTACTTTTTAAAGCAGGCAATGTAATATACCAAATCTGCTGCCAGCGATTAGCACCATCAACAACCGCTGCTTCATATAAACTTGGATTAATACCTGAAAGAGCGGCAAGAAAAATGATTGTTCCCCAACCCGATTCTTTCCAAATTACCTCTAGAACAACCATTGGCATAAACCAATTAGGATCTTGTAGGAAAGCAACCGAATCCATTCCGAAAACGCTTCCAAGTATTCTGTTAACGATTCCGTCTGATTTCAGTAAAATCGTAACAATTCCAATTACAACTACCCACGATAAAAAGTGAGGTAAATAAACAATCGATTGGATTACTCTCTTGTATAAACTGCTTCTCACTTCATTCAGCATAATCGCGAGAATAATAGAAACTGGGAAAACGAATAAAATTTGAAGGAAAGATAACAATAGCGTATTCCATAAGACCCGAATCACTTCTTGATCTTCAAAAATGGTTTTAAAGTGCTTAAATCCCACCCATTCACTATGGAAAAAACCTTGAAAAGCACTAAAGTCCTGAAATGCAATAATGTTCCCAGCCATAGGGATATAACGATAGATAATGAAATAAAGAATCCCCGGTAATAACAGTAGATAGAGATAACGCTCTTTCCACAGTCTTTTCCCAATACTTATTTTTGATTGTGTATTTAAGTTTGTTTTTTCCTTTACATCACCGCTCAGTTCCGTCGTTGTTTGCAAATTTTCCATTTCTCTATGTCACTTCCTTTCAATGATATTCCTGGTTCAATTGTTGGACCCGAAATTTCCTTTATTGTTTGTATGTGGCTTTGAATTTCTTATGAATAACGTCTTCCATTTCGATTCTTTTTCTACTGGACTACATTCCTTTATTTTTTCCATTCTGTTAAATACCCTCATTGAAACCCACATAGAAAGAAACGAAAACAGACTTACACTAAAGAACGGAATTAATCCTGGAATGGTTTTAAATAATAAAATTAATACATAGTAGCCAATGATCATCAGAAGTGTATGAAAAGGTGATAAAATACCTATTAATAATGAAACGCTAAAATATCTGCTAAACTTGATGTCAAAATGAACGTATACGGGAAAGATATATAATAGAAGAATGAAAAACAAAATACTTAGCATGAAAACAAAGATTAATAGAAACCAATATGCAGCACCATTGGAAAAGCGGATAAGGGAAAGATTCAAATAGATTAGTAATCCACTGAGTGCAAGCATAATACCTAAAGCATTTGCTTTCCAAAACTCTTTCCGAAATGTTGTCCAATATACTTTCACGAATGATAGGTTATCATTGTTATTCATCATCCATTTGCGTACAGTAGTATATAGAGCTACCGTAGCAGGCATGATACCAAAAATCACACCTCCGCAAAGTGTAAAAACTATCCATAACAATTGAAATTGTGCTATTCTCATGACTTTTTCAGCGAAATAGTTAAATTTTTCTATCATTCCGAAACTTCCCATCTATCATTCTCCATTTCTCGTTTTCTGCTACCGAAATTCACACGATCGTTTTTGTTGAACTTTGACTGACCTCAATAACCTTTCCACCAGAGCGAATCGACTCAGTCGCTGCACAGCCGACCGCAACACTCATTCTTCCCGCATATGGTGTGGTTAAGGGCTGCTTGTTGTTTAAAACTAGTTCGACAAAGTCTCTGCATATTTTTGGATCCGCACCACCGTGGCTGCCTTGTTCTTTTTTCATGTCATAGGTTATGTCGCTAAGTTCATTCCATGAGTTTGATTTTCTCGTTTTCACATATACCTTTTCATTTACATCATCATTCTCTACTCTGCCTTTTGTACCGATAAAGGTATAGTTTCTTGAATAATCTGGTGTAAAGTGGCATTGCAAGTAGGAAGCTTTAATTCCGCCTTCAAGTTCCATAATCAACATATTATTGTCCTCAACATCGATTTCTTCCCGGAAAGCACATTGAGTTAATACGTTCAGACTCGCTTCCGTACAAGTATCCTTTTCATCACAAGTAGGACAGGTTAATGTATTTGGTTTCTCTCCACCGTAAAAATCGAGTCCCCCAAAAGCCGAAACCTTTTTTGTATATTTTCCAGTAATCCAATGGATCACATCAAGGTCATGAGAACCCTTTTGCAATAAAAGCGAAGTCGTATTTTTAGCTGTTCCATGCCAGTCATGGTAATAATAGTATCCGCCTAATCCGACAAAATGTCTTACCCAAACGGCTTTAAGATCACCGATTACCCCTGAATCAATAATCTCTTTCATTGTTTGGTACATACTCATATAACGCATATTAAAACCAACCATTAAATGCTTTCCAGACTTTTCCGCTTGTTCGATAATCCGGTCACATCCTTCTACTGTGATCGCTAAGGGCTTTTCACAATAGACGTGCTTTCCAGCTTGAAGTGCCGCAATGGCATGCTCTTCATGTAAATAATCGGGAGACAAAATGGCAATAGCATCAATATCCGTGCGAGCGAGTAACTCTTTATAATCGGTGGTAATATCTGCATGTTTGTTAATCTTTTCTTGAAAGGTTTTCAATCTTTCCATCGAAACATCGGCTGCAGCAACGACAACTGAATTTCCACCTGGGTTATGCCAATACTTTGCAATACCGCTCCGAAGTCCTGCACCAATAATCCCAATTCTTACAGTTTCCATTTGATACTTCCTCCTATCCCTTCTTCTTATCCCTGCTACTTTTGATTATTCCTCTTGGTGAACCACCTCCTTAAATTCTTGTGGAAGTATTTCCTTATTATCATCCAAATGTTTTCTACCTAGTTTTTAAAGATGACATGTTTGCTTTTTCGCCACCATTGGAACATCCTGCTGCTACAAATAACAATGCTGACAAAAAGAATATAAGCCACTTTTTCATCCCATTTTCACCAGTGCATTTATTACACACTAATGGTTAGTTGAACTAACTAACGATCTTTTACAAAAAGATTTGTATTTTAAACCAAGTATCCTCCCCATAAATAAAACGTTTACAAATAAGTGTTTTTATTTGTAAGAAACATTTTTTGTTCTTTCTATCACACAGATATAATGATGTCACTACCAGTTGAACTAACTAACTATGACTACTATATTGATTATGTATATGACAGATTCAATTATGATATAATGTTGTCATTACCAGTTGTTATGAAGTATACCATCTCAACTTTTTCTTCTGCAATATATTTTTCTGAATTTTTTAAATTTTTTATTAACCAACAAACTTATTCTATATTTTTATTTTGTAATGCAAACTATGAATTGAATTTCCTATAAAAGAAAAGTTTTTTTTATAAAATATATTCTTTTTATTAAAATCGGATTGATGAAGATTAATCATTAATACAAGATAAAGAAATCCTCCTCTCAAGTTTTTAGTTTACCTTGTCCAAACGAATAGCGAAAAATGAAGCCTAATTCATATAAAAGGGAGTGTTCCTATGATTCAAAAATTAAAATCATATTATGGTAAAGATATAAAGATTAATGAAGCCGTATTGTCTGAGGACTATAGCTGGTTTTTAGTTGAAGAACATAAAGTAGGGATTCGAAAAACTCGATTACATAAAAAGGAACATCTATTACTTTCATCTATCTTAACACCTATTCATACTGATACATTTTATGAAACAGAAAAAGAAAAATCGTGGTATGAAGTATTATATAAAAATAAGAACATCCCTATAGTATCGGTTCGTTTTTTACATTTCTTCACAACGCACCCTATAGTAGAAAGAGAAGAATTTCAATACGCTTTACAGTCTATGTTTCCTTTCACCACTACAACAATATGGGAAACTTCGCAAACTGGCACCCTCATCTTAGAAGAAAATGTACCGGAGTCTGTATTGCAAGCAGCCCTTGATACACTAGAAACAGATTTTTTTATATCTCTCTCCTTTTTCATGGGAAGACACTATACACAAACAAATGAAATTGCTCGACTATATCAATGGGAGCGAAATTTATTTTCTGTTCTTTCTCCCTATTTATCGCAAAAAATTACACACATTGAACAACTACTCCCTTATCAATTAATGATCTCATTACCGAAAGAAGAAAGAGAAAAATACACGAATCAATTATTAGCACACATTTCTAATAACAAGGAACTAATAGATAGTGTTAAAGTATTCTTCCAATGTAATTTAAATGTGTCACTTGCAGCTAAACAATTATATTTACATCGTAATACTTTGCAGTATCGAATTGATAAATTCATTGAAAAAACAGGAATTAATATAAAAACTTTTGAAGGTGCAGTAGCAGTTTATATGGCGTTTCTTTCATTGGATATTTCGTAAACTTGCATAAAAGCCTCTCATTCTTTTGTGCACCCTGCCAATTTACCTACGTCTAAAATAATCTTATAATTCAATTAATTAAAAAAAAGGAGTGAGTAATTATGACAGAACTTGTATTAGATCATATTTTTAAAGTTTATGATAATAAAACGACTGCTGTTTCTGATTTTAATTTACATATTGAAGATAAAGAGTTTATCGTATTTGTCGGACCTTCTGGATGTGGAAAATCAACAACTCTACGTATGATTGCTGGTCTAGAAGACATTTCCGATGGGTCGTTTTATATTGATGGAGAACGTATGAATGATGTCGCTCCAAAAGATCGCAACATTGCGATGGTATTTCAAAATTACGCACTATACCCGCATATGACTGTTTATGATAATATCGCGTTTGGCTTGAAACTACGCAAACTTCCAAAAGATGAAATTAATCGCCGAGTAACGGAGGCGGCGAAAATCTTAGGGCTTGAAGATTACTTACAACGAAAACCAAAGGCATTATCAGGTGGACAACGCCAACGTGTTGCACTAGGAAGAGCCATTGTCCGTGACGCAAAAGTATTTTTAATGGACGAGCCTCTATCGAATTTAGACGCAAAATTACGTGTAAGTATGCGTTCAGAAATCTCTAAACTGCATCGCCGTTTAAATACGACCACTATATATGTGACACATGACCAAACAGAAGCAATGACAATGGCATCGCGCCTAGTCGTTATGAAAGATGGACTCATTCAGCAAATTGGTACTCCAAAAGAAGTATATGATAATCCTGAAAACATTTTTGTTGGTGGATTCATTGGTTCTCCAGCTATGAATTTCTTTACTGGAACTTTACAAGATAAATATTTTCATATCGAAAATATTCGCTTCAAAGTACCAGATGGTCTACTAAAAACATTAAACAAACAGGGGTATAATGGAAAAGCAATCATACTCGGTATTCGTCCTGAAGACATTCATGATGAACCAATTGTTCTTCAAGCTTCTCCTGAATCCACTGTCGAAATTACAGTAGAAGTTGCTGAATTATTAGGTGCTGAAACGATGGTTCATGGCAAACTTGCGAGCCAAAACTTTATTGCACGAATCAATGCCCGTTCAGAAATTAAAGCTACCGATAAAATTCCGTTAGCTTTTAGTTTAACTAAAGCTCATTTTTTCGATATTGATACAGAACAACGTATACGTAATAAATAGACATACTTGATTAAAGTATAAACCAGTCTTCTTCCTGATCTTTCTGTACTATTTACCTATGAAAGGCCAGGAAGATTCTATTTGATATTTTATTTTTTTACAAGTATTATATTTAATCCTTTTCGTCTTCTATTGCTAACACCAGTTCTGGTGCAACTCAAGCAGTTCTTCTACTGGAATACCGTTTATTTTCATACCAGTTATATTACAATTTTCTATCTTAACGTTTTTAAGATTACTATTACTTATTGTACATCCTTCCAAATCAGATTTTTCAAATGAAATAGGTTCCTTTTCCGCTCCAAGATTTGTATTTTTGAATTGAACTCCACCTAATGTCACCAAATTAAATTTACTGCCCGAAAGATTTAAATCTGCATATGAGGAGTTCCTTAAATTTATATTTTTAAACTTTGATTGACTTAAATTACAATTACTCATATTAATATTCATTACATTGCTATAAACAAATGAACTATCTTTTAAGTTCACTTGATAATACTCTGTATTTGCCATATTACAGTTTTCATATTGCCCATTCTTCATATCATTATTATTAACTAAGTTCTCTTCGCTTGCAGCTGTCTTTACTCTTTTCACATAACAATATTCATCTTCCGTTTGAAAAATTGTTTCAAAGCCCATTTTTTTATAAAAATGGTGATTATTAATTTGTCTACTAGACGTCTCAAGATCCCAAATTCTTACGCTCGGAAACTCTTCTTCTATAAAATCGATAACCTGTGCTCCAATTCCTATTCCTTGATGTTTAGGATCTATAAATATACGATCAATTCTCCCGTAAGACTTACCAGAAATCGTAACTATAATCCCCCCAATAATTTCGTCATCCATTATCACTTTGAAGTAATCCAGCTCTTCAATCGAATATACAGTCATTTCAACTGAAGAATACCCAGGTGGTTGAATGTTATAATCAATTACATCCTCTTGGTCACACAACCATTGTTTTGCTTCTTCATCAAATGTTCTTTTCATTATTGCTGTTAACTTTTCTGCGTCTAAAATTGCAGCTTTTTCAATAGATATTATCGTCATTTCGCTTTCCCCTTAATTTTCATAAACAAATAACTTATATGAACAAACTAGTTACTAGTTTACTTTTGTTTTTATTGATTTCCCCATTATTACATATGGAACATCATCTTTACTTGGATGAAATGGTTCCAATACATTTACCCAATCTAATCTCTCATATAAAGAACGCGCCTTTTCATTGTTTATTTGTGTTGTTAAAACACTCGTTCTATTTGAAATCCCATCTAATAATCTATTATGTAATTTCGTCCCAAGACCCTCATTTCGATATTGTGGGTGTACTGCTAACTCTACAAATTCAAAACAATCATGTAACCATTCGTTTACTTGCTCTAGATTTAATGCTTCTCTCATTAATTGATTATAATACTGTCCCTCCATAGAGCGATAACCATAAGTAAAACCAATAGCTTCATTTTCATCATTTATTGCTACTACTCCTTTAAAATCTGTATACTCCATATGCCTTGTAATTCTTTCTACCATTTCATCAAAATTTGTTTTATCAAATACTTTACAATATAGTTTTGCGATATTAATAATTAAGGCTTCATCTTTTCGTATAGGTAATATTGTCATTTTCCCACTCCTATAATATCTGATTTTATTTACCAGCACTTGTGAATAATTATAAAATAAAGAATATTAAAACGGAATATTTATCTTTTTACTAATTTACCTAATACAATAAAAAGCTCTGGAGCATATTCATAAAAATCATGCTTCAGAACTTTTGTGAATTTCATGTTGTTCATTCATTAAGCGCCTTCTGTACCATAATCTTCAATTGTTATCTTCACATTATATTTGATTGGAGTTTTACTAAACACTTTATCCCAATCCTTTTCAACTTTCTTCCATACTTTTGGATACTCGATTTTCAAACTAGTATTAAAGCCAGCAACATCAGTTTTATATTCCTTTTGAATTTTTTGTAATGTATGCTTCACTAATCGCTTCACTTCTTGCTCCGCAGATTGCTCCACTCTTTTGAGAAACTCATTTTTAAAAGCTTCCTCTGACTCAGACCAATTTTCGGATAATCGACCTACAGACTGAACATTGACATCGAAAGATATTTTATCCCCTTTGACATGGGGCGTAATTTTACTTTTTATAGATTTCACTTCATACATCACTAATTTTTTCGTCTTTTCATCATAACTTTTCACCAAACCACTTTTCCCTTTTGCAGTTATCCACATTAAGCCTTCTAATTCATTCTCACTCAAAAAGCCACGAAGTTTTTTTGTGCTCCCTTTCATAACAGCAGCACCTACATATTTCACTTCTCCGTCTATAGAAATTACATTTGGCAAAAGAAAACTCGCTCCAGATTTCACCTTTCCTGGTAGTTTTGCAAGTGGCATCGGCGGTAAAATTCGTGAGGATCTATATTGATTATCCTCGATTTCAATCAAGCGAAATGCTGGAATTTCCCCAGATTCTTTTGATTCTAATACATCACTAGCTAGCCCCTTACTAACCATAATAAAGCAACTAGGTCTCATTTCATTATCACGAACATAAATGTCCAATAACTGCGTTAAATTATATGTTCGTGCAATACTTTCACTAACAACTATTACTTTTGTATGATGAAAAATGATAGGCCTTTGCCTTCTTAATGCAACTTCACGTATTGATTGATGAAGAGAATCTCCTGTTTCTTCAACATTCATATAAGCTTTTTGTTGTGATACTCCACCTTTTCCTCCGTCTGATGATGATTGTGCTTTAACAAATTGATAGGTGGTTGTTATTAAATTCTTCTTTTGATATCCGCCGCCCTTTTCTTCAATTTCTTTCTCAATCTTTGTTTCTTTTTCTTTATCTATTGCTAAACCTACGGCGAAACCTAACTCTTCAATTTCATGACTACTCCAGCATCCTGTAAGTAATAAGAGAAAAACAACTAACGTTACCCCTACAAAAATTTTTCTATTTTTAATACTTTGGTTCATGCCTTTTTTTCCTCCCCTTCGCTATCATAAGGAGAAGAAACGGGAGAATACCAAATAATATTATCGCTGCGTTACTAATCAAATTTCCAAATTCAAATAACTCATTTATATTTTTCGGAATTTCAGCAACGATATATATTACTGGAAGTAATCCATACAAAAAGGAATGAATATTTTTATTAAAGAGCTGCGCTAACCCTAAAGCAGCTGCATAATAGCAAATTGTATATGTTGCAAAGATTTGCATAATCCATATCACTAGTAACAAAGATTCAAACCGTTCAAAAATTAACCCCTGAATTTCAAAACTTCTCATAAGGTCAATTGTAGGCCATGTTCTCACCAATACACCATCGATAGAAAATGCTCCTATAACCATTACAACTGTAATAACATAAAAAAGTAAAGGAATCGTAGTGCCAATTATAACAACTTTTACACCTTGAGACGGTTTCTTCATAAATGCTAAAAGTAACAACATAATTTCTGATCCCGAATATGCCATAGTTGTTGTTTTTAGACCTTTTAATGCTGGAAGAATCCCTAATCCTAATACAGGACGAAGATTATCGAGTTCAAATATTCCAATACTCATAAAGGATGTAACTAGGAAAATAAAAACTGTAATTGGAAAAATAATTTCAAACAAACGTGCTATCGCATTTATTCCGCCTAAATTTAAATACAGACATATCCACATGAACGGCATAATAATAGCCCAGTCAGGCGTACCTTCTAGTAAAAAGAAACTTGTTATACCTTCCAACGATCTAAGCTCAAATGACGAAAGTGTTAAAAAGTAACCGATAATCAATAAATTAATTACCACCCCAAGCCATTTCCCTACAATTTCCTGGCTATATTGATAAAATGTTTTTCCAGGAAATTGTTGACTTAACTTCACGATAATTATGCCTGCAACTATCGCAATTAATCCTCCTAAAATAACCGTTATCCAAACATCAGGGGTTTGTACTTTCTCAGCTGCTGTTCTAGGTAAAGTGAGAATTCCGATAGCAAGTATATAATTGATAAGAATAACAGCTGCTTGTGAAGTAGGAATTTTGTCCTTTGAGTTCGTAATCACTCCTCTTCACTTCCTTTCCGTACATAGTCTTTTAAATTCAACATTTTTGGACGCCGTTTCATCATCTGAATTGGCATACGAACGATAAAATCCTTCCAATCGGTAAATTGATATAAGACGGCTGGGCTAGCATAAGGTACACCAAAACTTTTAAGCCTTGCAATATGACTGCATATAAATAGGAAAAATAGAATAACTCCATATAATCCGAATATCGCAGCGAAAAACATAGCTACAAAGCGAAGAATACGTAATGGGATTGCTGTACTATAATGAGAAAGTGCAAAAGAAGAAATAGCTGTGGCCGCCACAACAATTACCATGATTGGACTCACAATTCCAGCTGATACAGCTGCTTGCCCAATGATTAATCCTCCTACAATTCCCATCGCTGAACCAATCGGCTTAGGTAGTCGTAATCCTGCTTCTCGTAAAATTTCAATCGCAATTTCCATAAATAATCCTTCTATAATTGCAGGAAACGGAACGCCTTCTCGCCCTCCTATAATTGAAATGGCTAACTTAGTTGGAATCAATCCAGGATGGAATGAAATAAATGAAATGTACAGAGCGGGAGCAAATAGAGAAATAATGGCTGTTCCAAAGCGCAATAAGCGAATCAGTGTACCTGGTATCCAACGCTCATAATAATCTTCAGGCGATTGCATCATCATACTAAATGTAACTGGAACAATTAATGCAAAAGGTGTTCCATCCAATAAAATTGCAACCCTTCCTTCCATTAATGCCGCGATAACTTTATCAGGGCGTTCCGTACTCTGTACTTGCGGGAAAGGACTAAGATAATTATCTTCAATAAGTTGTTCTATATAACCTGACTCTGGCACATTATCAATATTAATTTTCTCAATTCTCTTCTTAACTTCTTCTACTAATTCTGGATCAGCAATCTCTTTCATAAAAGCAACAACCAAGTCTTTCTTAGCCCGCTCTCCTACATGAAATTTTACTAATGATAATCCTTCATTTTCACCGTGTAACCGCAACAAAGCAGTATTGTCCGATAAAACTTCTGTGAAACCTACCCGTGGGCCCCTAACCGACCCCTCTGATATTGGCTCTTCAACATTACGTGTTTTTCCTTTTTTTGTATTAAGTATTAATACATCTGATAATCCATCAATTAATAATGCCGTTGAACCCATTAACACTTTTGGCATCATTTTTTGGATAGATTGTACTTCATCGACTCCACTAATAGTAAGAACCCGGTTTCTAATAAACTCTTTTGAAATACTCTCTTTCACATTAGATGATTCATCTTTATACTCATCAAAAAAATTACACATTAATGATTTCAAAATGTGCGTATCAATAAGCTCTTTATCTGACAGCCCTTCTACAAAAACAAGAACTGCCCGGATGCTAGTCCCGCCGATATTAAACTCTCGACAATAAACGTCCGAGTTATTAAGAGCTTCTTTTTTTATAACCTCTAAATCTAAGTTGAAATCACCTGTAAAATAGGCTTCAGGAACTTTAGTATGCTCATCTTCATATGTATTACTTTGATTAACCATTGAATCTTGAGCTTTCACCTTCATCACTCTTTCTCCAATAAATCTTTTTATACCACTCTTCTTTACATTTCAATATTTGTTTTCACTTGAATGTAGTTCGTTATATTATTCTTTTTCTAATGCACGAATCCAACTAAAAAATCTAGAAATTATATATGGAATGAAAAGTACGATAAAAGCTTGTATAAAAATTTTCCACTCAGGTACATAAGAAACAATCGTGTCCCACATTTTAATCACCCTATAACAACACATAATTTTAGAAATTCCTCACTCAATTGGAATTTCTTACGAATTATTATGTCTGATAAGAAAAATTTTGATGCACTTAAAACCTCATGTTACATTTCCTCTATATTTTTCGTTGTATATTCAAAATGGTCATTCTTTATCAGACAAACCAAAAAGAAGGTTGCCTAAAAATCAGTTTTACTGACCTTATCGGCAACCTTCTTTTATAAAGTATCTTCTTTTTGTAATTGCTTTTCTTCTTTCCAAAGCTTTCCTGGCCAAAAAGCGTAACGCCCTAAAACAACCGTAATCGCCGGTACAAGTAATGGTCTTACAATAAATGTATCTAGCAATACGCCGATTGCAGTCACAATACCAAATTGAACAAGAACTTGAATTGGTAACGTACCTAACACTGCAAATGTTCCTGCTAAAATTAAACCAGCTGATGTAATTACACTACCTGTTTGGATAACACCACTTTTTACTGCATCCAAGTGATTTTGTTTCTTTCTATTTTTCCATATTTCTGAAACCATAAAGATATTATAATCTTCACCTAAAGCAACTAAAAATACGAATGCGTATAACGGTATCGCTCCTTGTATTGCCGACGCTCCCATACCAAAGTGAAGTAATATCCATCCTGCCCCTAATGCTGAGAAGAATGATAAAACAACCGTTACTATTAAATAAATCATCGCTACAATAGATCGTAAGTAAACTAATAACAATAAAGCTATAATACTAATCATGACTGGAATAATAACTGCTTCATCGCGTTCAGTAATTTGTTTTGTATCATATAATGACGCTGTTTCTCCACCAATCCATACTTGATTTTCAACATTATTAATCCCAGCATCTTTTAATACTTTTTCTACACTACTTTTCAATTTAGGGATTTGATCTAATGCTTCAATTGAGTAAGGATTTTCCGCTAAAGAAACTTCATACATTTGTATTTGCTTATTTTCTTTACCCTCTTTTGGCTCTTTCACCGTATTTACAAAAGAAAATTTCTCTATCTCTTGTTTAATAGGAAGCTCTTTTCCTTTCGTATCCACAACAACTTTTACCGGTGCTAATTCACCAGATGAAAAATGATTACTAATTAACGTAAACCCTTCACGGGAAGGCATATCTTTTGGAAATGATTCTAATAGATCATAAGTGTATTGAATACGTGGTACGAATGAAGCCAATCCACCTAATACAAATACAGTTAGCATAATAATTGTCCACGGTCTTCGTACTACAATATCTCCAAGTTTTTTACTTAAGAATCCTTTTGATTTTTTGACTTTTATTACTTTCTTTTTCCTTTTTGCAAAATCTTCATTCATCGAAGTTGTTCTTGGTATAAACGGGAAGAATGCAACTCTACCGAAAATTAATAATAACGCTGGTAAAATCGTTAAAGCTGCAACCCCCATTATGAATACAGCTACACTAAATGGAACTGCAAATCGATGAAAAGCTCCATAATGAGCAAGTAATAATGTTCCTAATCCAAGTACGACAGTTAATGCACTCATTATAATTGCTCCGCCAGATGCTTTAATCGCGAGTTGCAGCGCTTTATATTTACTTTCTTCTTCTAACAAGTACTCTCTATATCTCGAAATTAAAAATAGACAATAGTCCGTTCCAGCGCCAAATAATAAAACTGTCATAATTGATATTGCCTGTGCATCTACTTTAATCCATCCATGATCGGCTAAAAAACCAAGTGTCGGACTAATAATTCCGTACGCAAAGCCCACAACAACTATAGGTAAAATCGCTAAAATTGGAGAGCGATACAGTAAAATTAATAAAACTAATACTAGTAATACAGTAGCAACTAATAATTTCACATCTGCTTGACTAAACAAGCTAACCGCATCCGTTTGAATGCCTACAGGTCCAGATAATCGAACGTGTAAACCAGAGTCACTTATTTTTTGTTTAAATGGATCTTCATCCACCTTACTATTCACTATTCTTCTTAAATCTTCAAGGTTTCCTTTTAGAATATCCGTACCAGCAGATTTATTAAAGAATACTGGTGTAACAAATGATGTACCATCTTTTGATGCACTTTTTGATAATACTTGCTCTGGAATTGTATCAAATGGTGGTAACGTTGATTGTTCTTTTAAAGGACTAGTCTTTAACTCTTTATAAACGTCCTGTATTAGTTTATAGTCTTTTGACTGTAATCCACCATCTCTATACCATACTACTAACAACGGATTTCCTGCATTATTAGGAAACTCTTTTTTCATAACTGCTTCCGCTTGCTGTGACATTGCTGTTTCGGGTAAATTTTTCGGATTCGGTTCTTTCGTACTGTTTACTTGTGGTAACGTAAATGAAAGTACTAATGTAATAAGAATCCAAACCGATAAAGTTATCCATTGCGTATGCTTCCCTGCTACAAGCCTCCCTAACATATGTAACGGGTGCTTTTTCATAAAACCCACCTTCCTTTTCCCCTTCATTATTAATTATATATACCGGTCAGTTAATTAATCAAGAATGATTAAAAATTATGTTATAATTATCTCAATACTAAATGTCAGGAGCGAATGTATTTGGAACAAAAACAACGTCCTCTCGGAAGACCTCGCCAAAATAAAAATACAAAATCTACAAAAGAACTGATTTTAGAAGTTGCAACTCGGTTATTTCTTACTCAAAATTATCAAGTAGTTTCAATGGATGAGGTCGCGAAAGAATGTGGTGTTACGAAAGCAACCGTCTACTATTATTATTCAACAAAAGCCGATTTATTTACTGCTACAATGATTCAAATGATGAGACGTATACGAGAAAATATGGATCAAATACTTTCTACAAATAAAACTTTAAAAGAAAGATTATTGGACTTCGCTAAAGTCTACTTACATGCAACGTTAGATATTGATATGAAGAATTTTATGAAAGATGCAAAACTATCGTTATCTGAAGAACAATTGAAAGATTTAAAAAATGCCGAGGATAACATGTATGAAGTATTGGAAAAAGCAATCGATAACGCTATTAACCTTGGAGAGATCCCTAAAGGAAACCCTAAATTTGCTGCCCATGCTTTCGTAGCTTTATTATCCATTGGGAATATTAAAGATGAGAATCACAATCCTATTATTGTAAGTATAGATGAATTAGCACAAGAAATCGTTTCTTTTTATTGGAATGGATTAAATCATTAATCTGGAATAAGGTTAAACTTTAATCAGCCCGAACTTCACCTACGCTGAATTTTGAGGTGAAGATCTTACTGCCCACAAATAGCGGGATAAATTCCGCCTAATAAAAGAGCATGCTTGAGTAATTTCAAACATGCTCTTTTATTATTTATTAAGAGTTCGATTTATAAAATAGTAATTAAATTAATTTTTTAACATCGTTTAATGTGTTTGGTCATCCCAATTGAAAATGCTTCAAATCCGATAGATTCATAGTAAGGTTGCAATTTTTCTACACACATAAGTTGTGGAATAACCTTATGTTGTTCACAGTGCTGGATTAATCGTTTCACTATTTCTTTCCCAATGCCACTAGACTGATATTTTGGCAATACACCAACTCCACAAATAATGCCTGTTATGACTCCATCTGATATGACACGTCCCATCCCTACTAACCTCTTATCATCAAAAACATAAATTGCATGCCAACTTTGTTTACACATTCGCTCTAGCTCGTTAACCGTTAATTTAAGAGAATTCCATCCTAAAGATTCATATAACGCTAATAATCCATTGAAGTCTGTTGGGTGTTCAATTGTGTAGCGTATGTTATTTTTCATTTAAATACTCCCTATTCTCTGGCTTGTTTACCTTTCGTAAAATCACCAATTACAGCCTTTAATTGTCACAAAATTAACTAGAACAATACTTCAATATAAAGAATAAAATTCCTTCTCTACAAAAAGGATATAAATAGCTTCTAAAGAATAATAAAAAGAAATCGTAATAATTTATGTATTTAGACATGGAGAAGCTGATTTAAATAAGAAAAAAAGGTATCTCTCCATTGAGAATTACCTTTTTTTTATAAATCTATCATTATATTATCAGCCAAAAATCATACAGCTACATACGATAAGAACAAACACAACTAATAAACTATTTGAGAAATAACCCATAGAATACTACCCCTTTATTTAATTATGTAAAAGATTTTATCATAAAATTATTCACAACATAACAACTGAAAAAGACATTGCATTCATTAGTTAAATATATTTAGTAATATTTTATTTCCAGTCATATTTTCCTTTCCTAAAAGCACTTCTCATACTCCACTACTTCAGTCCACATAAATTAAGAAAATAACAAATTAGTAAATTTAAATTTACTATATTTAATTAAATCATTTGATTTCCTGTTAAATTAGTAATAAAATAATGACTAAATTCATAAAGGAAGAGAAAACAATGGCCCATAACGAATTATTAAACGAATACATGAATTTATTATTAAATATGTCCGGTACTTTTAAATTACTATCGGAGAAATCCTCTGAGTTTACACATTTAGAGCAACACGTAGTGGAGTATATCGTCCAGCAAAAAGTACCTGTAAATTTAAAAATGATTGCTAGTTACTTAAACATCCCTAAGCAACAATTAAGTGTAACAGTACGTAACTTAGAACTAAACGGATATATTGTAAAAAAGCAAAATACGGTAGACAAAAGAGCTGTATTAATTTCTCTGACAGAAAAAGCTGAAAAGGTGCACTATGAGAGGTGGAAACAAATTTATAATAATTTCACAGTTAATCTCGATAAATTATCTGAAGAAGAACAACGAGATTTAACTTACGGACTATATAAAACAAATAGAATGCTTTCAAAAATGTTAAATAACGACTAATTATATTGTTTATTATTAAACGGAGGATGTTTCATGGTTAAAGAATTAGATTTACAATCAGTACAAGGCACTATGCTTATTCCCCTATGGGGGCGAGCATATGGCAGTGAGAAAAATAAGGATATTTTAAATGATACAGAGGCTATTCGGATTATTAAAGAATGTGATTTTAACTTCTCAACAATAGCAAATACCTTTGGTGAATACGGATGTATCACATACATTACCCGTGCACGAAAAATAGACGATACGATAAAAAAATTTATAACAAAACATCCGAATGCTACCATTGTAAATATCGGTTCCGGACTAGACACTACTTTTTCAAGAATCGATAACGGTACAATACATTGGTACAACCTTGATTTGCCCGATGCAATCTCTTTTCGCAAGACTTTAATTGAAGATACACCGAGAAATATTAGCATCGCTAAATCATTTTTTGATACTTCTTGGTTTGACGATTTAAAATATGATCCAAACGACGGTATTCTCTTTATTTCAGCAGGTGTGTTTTATTACTTTAAAGAAGAAGATTTAAAAGAGATCATAGTTGCTTTGTCAAAACGTTTCCCTGGAGGAGAGTTATATTTTGATGCTGAATCAAAATTCGCACTGAATCTTTCGAATGCTACAGTAAAAAAATCTGGTAATAAAGGCGCTATGATGTATTTTTATGTAAACAATCCAAAATCAATAGAAAAATGGTCTTCTAACTTAAAAGTATTAAGCTGCTCCCCTTTCTTTAAAGATATACCTACAAATAAAGATTGGGATGGTAGTACGCGTATAATGATGCGAATTGTAAACTTAATAAAGATGTTGAAGTTTGTTCATTTGCGGTTCGAAAAATAATAAATAAAGAGGATCTCAATAAATTTATATTTAGGTCATAGATGTTAAACTTAATAAAATCAAAGGAAGGAATATCTTTGATTTGTACAAAATGTTCCTGCCTTTTTATTATGGGGTATCGATACATAGCCATCTAGCTAAGATTTTGAAGTACTACAAAATCAAAAATTTCATCTCACCACAGTTTTCTATGAGAATCCAGTGCTTTTTTTCGTTTTGAAGAAAAACACGCTAAGCAAAAACATACAATAAGCTGCCCATATGGACAGCTTATTTACATAATTCTCGTTATTGGAAGTTCGTTTTTTGCTTCACATCTTCCTATTTTTCAGTTGGTTCTCTTTATTAATGAGTGGACGAATAAACCAGAAGAGAATGAGCATATAACCTACAATGACAAGTATAGACCAAGGTTCTCCTCTTTTGAGTTCGTCAATCAAATGTTCTGCTTCATTCTTTCCTTCGGGGCGTCCTATGCTATAAAGCAGGGAAACAAACGGAACAAGAAGAGCAGTCAAAACAACAGAAGCAAACAACCACTTCTCTTTTTTCTTAAATAAGCTGTACAGAGCTGTTACAAAAGCTAACAATAGAAAAATATAATAAACACTCCAAAACCAAGTAGGAAGTGATTCAAAAGCCATTTGGTTACACCCCTTTCTTATATAAGTGTAATTTTACACAAAATGAGTAATAAATGGAATATTTATCCTGGATGTATTAAAGGATATAAATGTATATTCCATACATGTTCAGTTAACATAACGTATCATTATCGGTAGCCAGGAAAAAGGCGGCCCCTTACTCTCACAGGGAATCCGCCTTTTTTTATTCTAGGGATCTATTCAATTTTTTATACATTCCTATCTTGGCGCGGTTTTAGGGGTCTCGTTTGTTACTGGATTATCCGAAAAATCGTATAAAATCTTGCATGCTCTTTGTTCGTAATAAACTACTATTATATATTCTTCTAACTTCAAAACAAGTGTTTTTCGAATACATAATGATTACCACCCGGTCCTCCATGTACAATAACGAGAGGAACTGTATTATGAGCGGTTCCCATAACTTTACACCAATGCTGAATCTTATTAATTCCTAAAAAGTACACACCATCTTGTAACATATACTGAATCACTTATCCTCTCTCCTTATCGCTCATTTACTACTACCTAAATGTATATATTCTAATCATTAACACTTTTTCCCTTTGAATTTTTTAGCCTCTACTCTCTTTAATATTCTAATTCGAAAATTACTAAAACGGCAAAAAAACAAATTTATTTATAGAGGTTTTATATATCACAATGTTGAATTATTTAATTTAAATTTGCCATACGTAATAATTACTGCTAGGAGGATAACCATGAATGAACCAGAATTTTACGCATATCACATCATTACAAGGAAAAAAATGAATATTGGACAAATCATTCATTTTGACAAAAATCAAACCAATACCCTATATCACTTCTTTTTTGAAAGAGAACAATTAAATTCTAATGGTGAAGACTCTATTCAAATTTTAAAAAGTCATTATACCAATGAGGAATTACATATAAATAATGAAAATGCTAAAATAGTTATGAATTATATAGATCAGACAAGTAGAGCGGTTAGAGAAACGATTGTAGAAATGGTTAGACTGCAAGAATTTCCTGAATATCCTTCAAGGTTGTCTTGCTTATATGCTTCGAAAAGCTATGAAGATGCTTTGAAATGGAAAGCGCTATTTGATTCTTACCATCGAGAAGTTTTGCAGATTGTTAAACTTCGAGTAATTGGTAGTTCTTTTGAAGGTGACGGAAATCTTTTACCGAAAGAAGATGGTATTCCTTTCGCTCAAAAAATTGAACAAGCTAGAGAGTATTGGAAAGGAAATGTTAGAAGTGAACTTCCTGAGCTACTGATTAATGGGAGAATTGAAGTAGTGGAAATTATTGATGACTTTTTGCCAATTTATATTTAATGACTGACTAAATCATATAGGATGGAGAAGGACATGGATATAAGATTGCGAATAATTTCATTGAATTCATTGAAAATTGGTCAAGAGTAGCTTTTGTAGAATGCGAGGATTGGCAGTGGTTACCTTTCACAACCAGTCTTGACAGTGGTCTAAATTCAGATGATACACCCGCAAAAAGATTTATAAATTTGCTGGGACTAGATATATAATTATAAAAAGAGTANNTACTCTTTTTATAATTATATTTGATTAAAGTTGTGTTTTACAGATTATTCATTTCATAACCATTTACAAAATACGTTATCGTTTCTAGCTCATCCTCATTTAATTCTCTACCCAATTCTTGCTTATACGCTGCCTTTACCTTCTCAATATCACCTTTATATGTTTCCGTATAAGTTCCTACTGTTTTCAGCAAATGAATTTCTTGTAAAAATTCAGCCCGGTCTATTGCCTCCCCATGAGAAAGAATATAGGTCTCAGCATCAAATCTCTCTAATTCTTCTATTAATTTAAATGTTCGTTTCGTTGTATAGTTCCTCTTTGCAGAAAAAATATCTGCATATATACAGTCTCCTAAAAACAAAATCTTTTCTTCTTTAATATAAATAACAACGGAATCATGTGCATGGTCCCCGCCCACATGCTTTAACACACATGTCACTTCACCAAGGTCTAATTCCAATTGATTCTGGAACGTTAAGATCGGAGGAATAATTTTAATATTTCTCAATCGCTTACTGAACTCTTTTTTTATACACTCCGCACAAAATTCAATTTCTGTACCTTCTTTCACTCGTGCATCCAACGCCTCATCCGTCCATTCATAAGAAACAAGTTTATTCATCTCTTTTTTTGTTTCAGAATGTGCAATAGACAATGCATCTTGTAGTTCAGGCAATCCAAAAATATGATCCCAATGCCAATGTGTTAATGCTACAAAATCAGGACTTGAAATATTCTGTTCTTTTAGCATTTCTAGAAATAATTGTGCATGTGCTTCTGAATTACCTGCATCAATCATTAAAGTTTTTTCTTTTCCAACGACCATTCCTAATATAGGTCTATCTGTGTCAGAAACTGGTGTCATATACCAAAATGAGTTTCCTATTTTTTTTATTTGCTGCATAACTAATTCCTCCATTTACTACTACCCTCTATAATTCTTAATATTTGTGAAAAATTCTTTTCAGCAGAATGCTCTTGATTTTCTGCTACTACACTTTACCATAGGACGAAAATTTTTTAGAGCATACCTTACTTATCACAACAGTAAAATCAATTTTTTTATACGTCTTTATGATATTGTTCTACAAGTTTATTAATACAAGATAAACAAGCAGTTGAACCTTCTACGGGATGTTCTTCATGACAGATTGAACACCACATCCATTCGTCCCCTCCTGCTTCATTATTACGATTTATTGTGCGTCCTTCTTTACTTGTTCGCTCTTGGTTTCTTGCAGTTCGAATGAGCCGGCGTACAATCCGCTCCGGTTTTATGTAATCCATTGGCTGCGAATCTTTACTTAAATATAAAGGGTGTCTCGGAAATCCATCCCTTGTTTTCCCGAGGCAGTGTAAATGATAACCTTGAAACAATTCATGAATATCTTTGTGCCTATTGTGATACTTACAATTTTCACCCCATGCAGCAATTACCATATCCGCACGGTTCAATGCACGAATCACATGATTTTCGTTTTCAGGACCAATTGCATCTTCTTTACTTACTTGAAGCAATTCTTCACGATTTGTTGCAATATAGGCAAACAAATTTACAATTTCCAATGAACCAAAACCAAGTCCCTTCGCAAAATTGAAACAACGCTTGGAAGTCGCATCTTCGCTATCTTGATTGGCTGAACTTGGATTTAACATAATAAACAGTACTCGTTCTTTATGTGGGTCCCAAATACGTTCTAAAGAATAACGATATGTCTTAGAATCATCAAACAACGCCATACTTTCCATTACTTCTCCCCCTTTAATCCTATCATACTATAATCTGCTCTTCGCTACGAAACATGAAAAAGTAGAATGCAAAAATACACTCTACTTCCTACCTGTATCGTGAATTTTCTGCTAAAAATCAATCTTGTTACAATGGAATAAAATCTGATAAGCTTCTATTTTCTACATCATATCGTGTTGGATTTTCGTATTCAGATAAAGCGAAACTTTAATCAGTGGGGAGTGTCCATCCCCCACTGGTTATTAGCCTTCACCAATCGGGCTTTTACGGGCAGCCCGACTCCCATCTAATTATCTCGCATTTCCCAACTTTTGAGATGGGCGTCTCATTGCCCGTTAAAGCGGGATAAATTCCATTTTGTCTGTAAACTTATTCCCCATTTCATATTTTCACTTGAATTTAATATGGAAATTATAACGAATCATTAGTTTTTTCTCTATAATCAAACACAATTACTTGGACTAATCTAACGTTCCTTTTCGTAAGCTAAAAATAAGTGGAAAGAATCGGAGTGTGATAATATGGAACGTCTATGGATCCCAATGATTGTTACGTTTTTTTCATTCGGTGGATTACTATTAGGCGGTGCTGTTGGCATTGCTACGCGCCAACTTATTGAAGAAAAGATGCATTGTTTATACGCATTATGTGGTGGGATTTTGCTTGGACTTTTATCACTTGAAATTATTCCTGAAACATTTTCAAACTATGAAATCATTGGCCCTATACTTGGTATAGCTATCGGTATTTTAGTTATGAGTTTATTAGATAACTATTGTCATCATCCTATGATACATAGAAAAAATCAACAAGCATGGCAAACCTTCCTTTTTCTCTCTTTCGCTATATTCATCCACAATATGCCGAGTGGCTTTGCCTTAGGCACAGCTTTTATTAATCATGCTGACTCTGCCATTCCATTTTTAATAGCAATCGTCGTTCATCATATTCCAGAAGGATTAGCTTTAATTATCCCCTTTCTCTTTACAAAGCATAAATATATTTCATTTTTATTAACAACTTTTTTACTCTCTCTTATTCTCGGTACCGGTACGATTTTTGGCATTTTGATGGAAGGAAAAGCTCTTCATTTGCAAGGGCTCATTATGGGAAGTGCTATTGGTTCACTTGGCTATGTGACAATTCACGAAATGCTTTGGAAAGCAAAAAAACAGCTCCCTTTCCTTTCATTCTTAACGTGGGCAACTAGTGGCTTTTTACTAATAACAGTGTTTACTCTATTCTCTGGTCATCATTAAAGTTAATAAATTTTCTTGTTTGTATATTTTTCCTTTTTCTCCAAAACATAATAGTATCTACTTATTTATAAGGAGGAATAATTATGTTTGGAAAAACAGCTGGTGAAGCATTAGTTGATCTATTAATTGACTGGGGAGTAGAACACATATATGGTATGCCTGGAGATTCCATCAATACTATTATTGAAGCTTTAAGAAAAAAACAAGATAAAATTAAATTTATTCAAGTTCGCCATGAAGAAGCTGGCGCGTTAGCAGCGGCTGCCTATGCAAAATTAACAGGAAAACTCGGTGTTTGTATGGCAATCGCAGGACCTGGCGCTATTCATTTATTAAACGGTTTATATGATGCGAAACTCGATAAAGCCCCTGTACTAGCAATTTCAGGACAAGTGGAATCTGATTTACTCGGAACAGATTTTTTCCAAGAAGTAAACTTAGAAAGAATGTTTGATGATGTTGCGGTTTATAACCAACGCATTATGTCAGCAGAACAACTACCTGCTGTAGTGAATCAAGCGATTCGAATGGCATATACGAAAAAAGGTGTATCTGTTCTAACCATTCCAGATGATGTTCCGAAATTCGAAATAAAAAATGGTGCTCGTGTTACTAACGCTTCTTTTACATTGCCCGAGTTATTTCCGCAAGAAGAAGATTTAGCTATAGCAAAACTCGCACTTAATGAAGCGAAAAAACCTGTTATTTTAGCCGGGAAAGGAGCAAAACATGCGAGAGAGTCTTTACTTGCATTTGCAGAACACATTGGCGCTCCAATCGTACTTACATTACCTGCTAAAGGGATTATTCCTGATGAACACCCTCTTTGCATCGGTGGGTTAGGATTAATTGGAACGAAACCATCTTATGAGGCAATGAAACATGCGGATACTTTAATTATGGTTGGTACTTCTTATCCGTTCACTGGTTTCTTACCTGAGAAAGCAAAAACACTTCATATTGATACAGATCCGGCTCAAATCGGGAAACGTTATGCGACCGACATCGGCTTAGCTGGTGATGCTGATAAAACATTAAAATGGTTAGTTGAAAATGTAGAAAAACATGAAGACCATTCTTTCTTAGAACACCACCAAGAAATGATGAAAAAGTGGGAAGAAAAATTACACAATCAAGAAGAAGACTCATCCACTCCAATTAAACCACAGCGAGTTATGCACGCTCTGCAGAAAGTAGCAGAAGATGACGCAATTCTTTCAGTCGATGTTGGCAATGTAACAGTATGGACAGCAAGACATTTCCGTATGACAAACCAACAATTTATCATTTCTAGCTGGCTTGCAACACTTGGTTGTGGTTTACCTGGTGCCCTCGCTGGGAAAATTGCGTTCCCGGATAAACAAGTGTTTGCAGTTTGTGGTGACGGCGGGTTTGGGATGACAATGAATGACTTCGTAACAGCTGTTAAATATAAGCTACCAATCGTTGTCGTCGTATTGAACAATAATAAAATTGCCATGATTAAATTCGAACAAGAAGTTATGGGTAATATCGAATTCGGGACCGATTTAACGAATCCTGATTTCGCAAAATATGCAGAGGCATGCGGCGGTATTGGCTACCGTGTTGAGAATTTAGATGAACTACTTCCCGCTTTCGAAAGTGCAGTAAAACAAAATAGACCGTGTATTATTGATGTTGTTGTAGATGTAAACGAAGCACCAATGCCCGCAAAAATCACATTTGGTCAAGCAGCTGGTTATACGAAACATATGATAAAAGAATTATTTGAAGAAGGTAAAATTGATTTACCTCCACTTTAAACGAAAAAAAATAGCTGAAAACAATTTGTCTTCAGCTATCTTTCTTTATTTTTGTACCTCTCTATAAAAAGAAAAATTATTCACATTAGACTGTATTTTCTTCTCTACTTTCAATTCTTTATTTTCCCTCTTCGGTCTCCTCACATTTCCTAGCTTAATCGCATCTTGCATACTATTACTAATATCACGAATGATTTTTTGAGTATTCATATTAATATTATTTACTTGACTATGTCTGTTTTTTCAAGCAACATATCAGCGATATTTTATGTCTATTTCGTATACGTGCTAGCAAGTTCGTTTGCAAACTTGTCAGCGCTTTTTTATAAAAATTGTATAATGCTTTAAAAAGAATGAATCCGTTTTAATCAATCTTTTTCAAAATGGATTCATTTTGTCTCTTATCAATATTCATATGTTACAATAGTACCTGTAGTATCAGTAAAACCATCAAAACAATTAGAGCAACCACCACAACCACCGCAGCCGCCACAGCCGCCACAACTAAAGCAACCGAAACAACCAAAACAACGGAATCCACCACAACGAAATCCACCACCACCACAACGACCACCACAACCACCACAGCGACCACAACCACCACAGCGACGAGCAGCATCTTCTATATAGTAATATGGATATTGATTTTGCTGGTCCCAATACACAATATTTCCAGAATGGTAATCATTCAGGCTTAACGCTTGTAGTTCTTGTTGAAACTTATTCATTTTCATGACCTCCGTTTGTTAACTACAACCCCATCGATGCTTTCCTATATTTCTATTTGTTAAATCTAAGTAGAAATAGCGCTGTAAACTAAGTTCAATACGTACACCAACAAAATATGACCTATCACTAGATGATGCACCTTGTTCATATACCTATTTTTATTTTTTTTACTATGGATTCATTTTTATAAATGGAAATTATATTTTTCCTGGTGCACTTGCTGGAAAAATATAATTTCCAGATAAACAAGCATTTGCAGTATGTGGTGACGGCGGGTTTGGAATGACAATGAACGACTTCGTAACGTCTGTTAAATATAAGCTGCCAATCACTACACGTAAAACTGCGATAACTATACTCGCTCCTACGGTCCATTTTGCCCCTTCTATTATTAATTGAAAAAGATCGCGGCCTTTCGCATCACTTCCAAACCAAAATTTACTAGATGGTGAAAACGGAGCAACCTTTAATTCTCCTTTTTCGTTATACATCATCCTTAGTTCACGAATATTCCCATCGAAAAACAACGTATTCTCAATACTAGCAATCATAAGGACACTTAAAAAAGTTACACCCAACCAAAATCTTAATTGCGATACTTTTCCATCTTCCCCTGCTCTTACTAGTAAGCTTTCAATATTCTCGGGGGTTAAGTAATAATTCCATTCTAATTTCAGCAGCTTTTCTTGGCCCACAGCTTTATCTAATCTATTCCTACTTTCAATCCATTCATCACTCATCTGCCTACCTGTCTTAGTATTACTTAATTGGGCGCCACCATATTTCGCTTCACCAATAATATATTTAGGTGGGGGACTAGCATTTTCGTAAACACCGTCTATTCCGTGAACTATTTTATCATCTAAGCTAGTAACATATCTTAAAGTAAAAAACCTCGAAAGGCATATAGCCAATCAAGGTCAAATTTTAAATACCACCTATTATTTACATATTTTCCCTTCCATACTCTTTTTCCGTCGGTTAAAAATACTGAACTGGGTAGATCATCATAGAGAGAAATTTCAACCAATTATATACACCGCCTTCGCTAGTAGAAGGATGAGATAAAATATGATTTACTTGAAATGCAGTTGCATAATATTCTACGTACGCGGGATCGTCATCAGCTAATCCATTGTCTGTCTCATAAAATGTGTTTGTTTCACCTACAATTCTTAATCCACTGTTCCACTCTAATATGACTTCTACACCTTCATACTCTGTTAATGTTTTAAATAAAGGATCTGCTATCCATAGACATCCTCTTTCTTATTTTATTCTGATTGTTTTGCTGGTACTATATGAGCACCATGTTGTCCATAGTGTATCATTCCTCTATTAGTCTATATATAATGTCCAGTCACAGTGTTATAGTATTTTCCTATTGGTTCACTTATCTAACCTAAAGATAAGTATGTGGTCCTTTTACAATTTGAATTTCTGTTTAAGCTTCTTATATTTTCTATATGAACGTCTAACAATGTTTAACATGAAATATGGTATTTTAACAGGGAAAGGCAATTTATAAATGAAAGGCAAGTAAAATGTAAAATATGCCTTTTCTAGGTCTTTCCACTTACTATCTTCTTTTGTTTTTAAGAAATCAGATACATCGACTACATATCCCCTTCCATTTTCCATCATCACATTTTTCCCGTGAACATCACAAGGAGTTAATCCTTGTTCCCTTGCATACTCTAAAGCTTCATTGATATCAAGGATTACCTGCTTAGGAATTTTAATCCCCTTATGAATAGCATCATATAAGGTAATTTCTTTTAAACGTTTCAATACTATGAAATTTTCTCCTTTATATATAAGCTTCGAATAAGAAGGATGATTTCCGATTCTTCGATATACTTCTGACTCTTTTTCAATTCCTTCTCCTTCTCGCGCGTAAACTTTCACTACCCAATTTTTGTATTCTTTATGCATAAATACTGCGGCATAATTACCTGTCCCTAAACACTTCCAAAGTCTAGGAATATCTTTAACTACTACAGGCTCAAATTCATCCTCACTTCTTATGCTTACCTCTTTTAATAATTCGTTCTTTATCAATCCCACAAAACTATTTATACTCATCATTTCCACTCCGGTTTTGCTAAAAGGGGTCCCACCCCATTTCCATCAACTTAAGAATTTTATAACACCCCAAAACAAAAAATTGTACATTTTCACATGAAGATGTCAATTTTCTCGTTTTGGGGGTATTTATATTTCTTAGCTTGATAGCGATGGCGTACCGCCAACATTTTAACGAAAATATATGCTAAGCAAGATTCAACATAAAAAAACGTCACTTTATATTCTATTCCTACAAGAAATCACAATGTGCGATCCAATCATTTGTTTTATTATTTTTAGCAAAGTAAATTCCGCCGCCATGAATAATCTTTAAATGTGCTTTTGGATCGTCTGTTATTTGAAAAATAAATTCATAATCCGCGGGCCATTGGATACCTGATTGGGCAAAGCAAGCATAGCCTCCTAATTTGTGTATGTAATGATTTTCTTCAAAAATATCCTCGTAGTAGTCAATCTCAATTGTGTTTTCAAGTTCAAAAATTCTATCTTGCATGTTGTTGGGGAAATCTTCCGTATCCCATTGTGGAAACTCATCAGTTACTAATCTTGGTATTAAAGGAAAAGGTTTTAGATTTGGAAACGTAAGTAACATTTCATTCGGTACTAGTTCCTCTAAAGAATCATATTCTCTAATACAAAAATTTCCTGATAAGTTGGACAAATCTTTAGCAAAGTTTGGAGAAAGAAATACTGCGATGGCTTTCATATCTTTTACTGCTTCTGGAACAAAAGGTATTTGAGTTAAATTAAGCATCATGATCGCATACATTTTGTCTTGATAGCGGTCGATTGGGTAAGTTTCATTTGGTAATGAATAGGGAATCTTTCCAATCCAACTTTCATTTATAGATAAATCGGGTCTTTTTCCGCCTGTTTGAAAGATAGTTGCTCTTTTTCTTAGGATATTCTTTATATAATCTATTTCCAAAGTATTTCTCCTCCTAAATATATATTTCGTTTTCTCTTTTTTTATGGGTAATTATATTGTAACAATAATGTATGTTTTTGTTATAACGATTCTTTTGAAAGGTGTTGTTAAGCAGCAATTTTACCTCAATTTATTTGTACATTATTAATCTCCGTTACATAACATCTTAACATTTCCCTTAATTTTCAATATGTTCATTACAGAAATGCTTGATAATGTCTCTCATACACGTATTTATGTATCCCACGCATAGAAAAAAGCCCTTGTTTTTATAACAAGGACTCTTTCGTTAAACTATTTCACAACTTCTTCTTTCGGCATTACCATACCTTTATAAAGTTGGACAGTAATCCAATAATAAATGAAATAAATTACTATGAAGATTCCTATCGGCACCCACACTTTCACAAACGGGTCAACTAATATAAAGCTGAATAAGTTAAGCCCTACTAACACGTGGGAAATTCCAATAATTGCAGGGAAGATAAATAAGTATGAGATTTCTTTATATATACTTTTTGTTAACATACTACGTCTCACACCGATTTTTCGTAACATTTCATAACGACGTACATCACGAGAAGCTCCTGTTAATATTTTGAACATAAGAGAACTCGCCATCATTGCTAAGAATGCAATTCCGAGGAAAAACCCCATAAACATTGTCCCGCTCATGAAACTGTTCATGAACTGATAAATTGTCATTTTCGTATATAAATCTACTTTTGCACCTGTTGTTTTTTCAATTAATTCTTTTTGTCTCTTATCTATGTCGAGCAGCAATGGTTTATATTTTTTCATATCGTCTACTCTTACTAACGTTACACTATGCTCTATTCCTTGAACTGCTTTGTAGTGTTCTTCATCAGCAATTCTTACAGGTTTTCCATTAAATTGATTATGTGTAATTTGTATTTCTCTTACAACTGCATCTTCCCAATCTTTTGGCATAGGAGGAAGTTTTTTCGCTACTTCGGGAGCTTCCAAAGCAGAATAGACAGGTTCAGTTAAAGGTTCAGCCACACGTTTACGAGCAGGTTCTTTTAAAGTTTTTGTATCAAAGTGATCAGAAACAAGTGGCGGTTTCGCAGTTAAATCGTCACGTAAGTAATAAACCGCTTCTCCATCTACTTTATACTTATACTTACTTTCTTCAACAATTTCCATTTCTTCTAATGCTGCTCTATCTTGTTCATTTGGATCATGAATTACAACATCATATACACGTGAGAAGTCTGTCATAATGCCTACATTTTTTTGAAACGCCATACCTGCTGTCATTGCCCCTGCACCTAATGCAATTAGCATCGCTACAGTGCCTAATACTCTCGATAAACTATTTACTCGAAAGCGTAGCTGTGCATATGTAAAACTATTTAAGCCCGTTTCATTTCGTTTTTTGTTCCCTTTAATTTTCATCACAAAAAATGGGAGCAATGAACTAAAGATAAAATATGTTCCCAGTGTTGTAACGATTGTCGCTATTATAAAACCGACTTCAGCAAATTTTTTTATATTCACCATAAAATAGTACCCTGTACTTACTAGCAATACACCAAGTACGGTCATTATAATAATGCGAGTTTTACTTTTCTTCACTTCATCTAGTGTTTCATCTTCACGAATTAACTCTAGTTCTGTTTTACGTAATAAACGGATGCTATTCATTAAACCAGTAATAAAAAATAGTATTAAGAAGAATATAGCTGTAACTATGATTGCTGGTGTATATACAGATGAATAACTACCTTTTGCTGAAATCTCCATGCCATTCATTAAAAAGTTTCCCGCTACACTTGCTAGTAACATTCCTACTAAAATACCGATAATAATACTGACAATACCCATACCAAATGTTTCAATAAATAATAATTGCGCTACTTTTTTCTTTTTCGCTCCAAGCATCATGTACATACCGAGTTCTTTTCTTCTTAATGTAAGTAAAAAAGAATTAGCATATATAATATAAAATACGGTAATGAACGATAGTAATATGGCACCAACCCAGAATACGAGTCTAATACTACTAATAAGACTATTATCTTTCGTAAATTCACTATTCATCGCCATCGTTTGGAACATGTAGAAAATACTAATACTAATAACGAGACCAATAAGTAAAACCATATAATCTTTTAACATTTTTTTCATACTATGACGTGATAATTTGAATAACATATTCTCGCCCCCCTACTTCGACTCAATAGCTGAGCCCATATGAGCGAGCACACCTAAAATGTCTTGATAGAAATTTTCTCGTGTTCCTTGACGCTTTAACTCTTTATAAAGAAGACCGTCTTGAATAAATAAAATACGCTCACAGTAACTCGCACTAAACGCATCATGTGTAACCATCAAAATACTTACATTGTGATTTTCATGTAAATCTTGCATCGCTTCTAATAAACTTTTTGCGTTTTTACTATCAAGCGCCCCAGTCGGTTCATCTGCTAATACGATTGCCGGATTATGTACTAAAGCTCGCGCTGCCGCTGTTCTTTGTTTTTGTCCACCAGAAACAGCAGTCGGATATTTTGTTAAAATTTCAGTAATCCCTAGTTTCTTTGCTACTTCATTTACCTTTCCAGTAATCTCACTTGACGGTATGCCTTGTAGAGAAAGTGGTAAAGCAATATTTTCATAAATTGATAAGTTTTCTAGTAAGTTAAAATCTTGAAAAATGAATCCTAATTTTTGAGAACGAAAATCCGATAATGCATTACCTTTCATAGAAGTAATATTTGTGCCAGCTATTGTCACACTTCCACCTGTCGCTTGATCAAGTGTACTAATTACATTAAGTAATGTCGTTTTTCCAGATCCAGAAGGACCCATAATCCCTACAAACTCTCCTTCTTTAATACTTAATGAAACACCCCTTAATGCTTTTGACTGATTCTCATTTCTTTTCCCATACGTTTTTTCTACACTTTCGACAGTAACTACATTTGTTGACATCACTTTCACTCCATCCCTTTTGTATAGTATAAATTTCTCATATATTTCTTATCTTTTTCTCATGTAAATCCTTAAGAATTTTTTAACTTTTCAAATATAAAGAGTTACATAAGTACCATGAACCTATCTCCTACTTCATATTCTCACTTTTCTAAAACTCGTTCATTCGATTTCCCTTACATTTACCTTACAATTTTGTAAGGTAGAAAAGAAAATACACCACTTGGAAATAAACCGCAAAATCGGGACACAGATTAAAACACCCAAACAATCTGCTCCAATTCACTTAACTCTTTTGCCCCATTCCCAAAAGGATATTGTTTTCCTACAAATAATTGAAAACAATACGTTTGATCTGTACGATACCATTTCATCCATATCTTAATTTGAGAAACATTTTAATTCGGAGTAAATGTCCCTCGATTACTATTGGCTTTAGTTGTAATATCCTTAACCGTAATGGAGTCCATCCCTTTTTCATGTATTAATTCAGTTCATGCATCACGTATTGCTTCTTTAGTACGAGCTATACGTAAATCAGTATATGCTTTTGCCAATTTTTCCCCTCCTAAATTTTTTTAGACATATTTTTATAAGGTGTTCAGAATACAACAGATCAGCTATTTCTGTTTATTGAACGCATGCGATACACAAACTATAATAATAAATATAAATAACCGACACTATGTTGGTTAAAAAATAGGAGGTATAAAAATGAAAAACCAAGTATCACTAGTAGTTGAACATGAATTGAATGACGTAACACCAAAAATGATTGACTGGTGGTGGGATAATATTGATAACTCTGAACGATATAAACTATGGCACCCAGAAGAGCATGTTGATTTTAAGTGGTTAGTTGACCCTAAAGTACATGGACACGTAGGAGCCATATCAGCTTCGATTGAATCTGCGGGGGATGGACTAGAATTTCCACTAAGAATTAGATGGGAAGACCCTAAAGATTGTCCTATAAATACCCATTACAGCCATGTTTTAATGGGTTCATGTTTAGATGATGATGACGATGTAATTTCACAAGTAATACATCAATACGAAAAATCCGAAAACGGTACAGTAATGACTTCTACATTCATTTTCCCGAAAGGATTACCACCATTTATTAATCTAAGTGGTTTATATAAACACAATGTAGAAGAAATGAGTCAGTTCAGTAAATTTTTACCGCAACTTTTTGAAGAAAATCTGTAAGACAACTTAACAGCTTTACTTGTAATAAGTGACTAACTAGAAAACAAATTGGCCTCCAATGTTTTAGATACGTCTAAAATACTGGAGGCCATTCAATATCGAATCAATCAATTTCCACTTTACTTCTTCTCGGTAACATACTCTTCCCTTCAAATGAAAAACACCTCCATTGAAATTACATACTTAGTATGCCAATTCAGGAGATGTTTTTTCATGTACCACTATTCGAGTTCACTTCATTAAAATGGTGTATTTTCTAATCAATTTTTATTTTCTATTCTTTATTTCCTCTTCAATACTTGCCGCAAATATATTTAACGAAACAACTTCCGACTTCTCTTCTCCATATTTCCGTACATTTACAGCTTTGCTTTCCATTTCTTTATCACCAATAACGAGAACATACGGTACTTTTTGCATTTGTGCTTCTCTTATTTTATATCCTAATTTTTCATCTCGCATATCTTGCTCAACACGAATACCAGCTTGCGCTAATTTATTTACCACTTCATTTGCATATTGTTCATGTACTGCATTTGAAACTGGAATTACTTTTACTTGAACTGGTGCCACCCATGCCGGGAACGCGCCTCCAAAGTGCTCAATTAATATTGCTAAGAAACGATCTAAGGATCCTAAAACTGCTCGGTGAATGACAACTGGTCTTTTCTTTTCATTCTTCTCATCTATATAATTCAAATCAAATTTCTCTGGCATTTGGAAATCAAGCTGGATTGTTCCGCACTGATGACTTCTATTTAAAGCGTCTTTAATATGGAAATCAATTTTTGGTCCGTAAAACGCACCGTCCCCTTCATTTAGTCTATATTTATAATTCAATGAATGTAATACATTTTCTAATGCCGCTTCTGCTTGCTCCCATAATTTATCATCACCCATTGAATCTTCTGGACGAGTAGAAAGCTCTACTTCATATTCAAATCCAAAAGTTTTATATACGTAATCAATTTGCGCCATTACTGATTTGATCTCATCTTCAATTTGTTCTGGTGTTACGAATAAATGAGCATCATCTTGGCAGAAAGTACGAACTCTTAATAATCCGTTTAAAGCACCACTAAATTCATGTCGATGTACTTGACCAAACTCACACATGCGAATCGGTAATTCACGATAAGAATGCAATTTATTTTTAAACATAAGCATATGTCCAGGGCAGTTCATCGGTTTTAATGCAAAACTTTTATGATCTACTTCTGAGAAATACATATTGTCCTTATAGTGACCCCAATGCCCTGATTTCTCCCATAATTCTTGGTTCATCATGAACGGAGTGCGTACTTCTTGATAATTGTACTCTTTTTGAATGCCTCTTAAAAATGCTTCTAATTCGTTACGAATAATCTGTCCTTTCGGTAAATAAAACGGCATTCCCGGAGCCTCTTCAGAAAACATAAATAACTCCAATTCACTACCTAACTTACGATGATTTCTCTTTGCTGCTTCCTCAACAAAATGTAAATACTCTTCTAATTCTTTTTGAGAAGAAAATGCAACACCGTATATGCGCTGAAGCACTTGATTGTTACTATCACCTCGCCAATATGCACCAGAAACGTTAGTTAATTGAAATGCTTTCAAATACCCTGTAGATGGTAAATGTGGTCCTCTACATAAATCTACAAATTCACCTTGTTTATAAAGTGTTACACTTTCCTCATTAGGAATTGCTTCTAAAAGTTCTAATTCCAAGTGATCTTTCATTTCTTGAAACAGTTTTGCAGCTTCTTCTCGAGAAACTTCAACTCGCTCTATACTTATATTTTCACTTATAATCTTTTTCATTTCCTTTTCGATTTTCGGTAAATCTTCAATGTTTACACTACTTGGAAGATCCATATCATAATAAAATCCATTTTCAATAACAGGCCCTACTCCAAGATTTATATCACCATATAATCTTTTTACAGCTTGCGCTAAAATATGTGCAGCAGAGTGTCTTGCAATTTCTACACCTTCATTTGAATCTATCATAACGATTTCTACTTCCGCATTTTCTTCAATATTTCGGCGTAAATCATATAACTGATCATTTACTTTCCCTGCGACTGCTTTCTTTTTTAAACTACTGCTAATGGATCCAGCAATTTCTTCTAAAGTAATTCCTTTCACAAACTCTTTAACACTACCATCCGGAAATTTAATTTCAATCATCTGTTCTTTCATTTTTCATCTCTCCATTTCATAATAAAAAGCACACTCATCCCTAATATAGGGACGAGCGTGCTTATACCCGTGGTTCCACCCAGATTCCCATCACAAAAAGTAATGGCTTCTTTTACGGTAACGTCGTTTACACGGCACTAGATACTTAATTTCCCCAGTGCAGCTCTAAGGTGGTAAGTTATTTTTCTGCGTTAGGAAGTTCTCAGCTTTCCTTCCTTCTCTGTATAACCGGGTAAAATAACTCGTGTCCTTTTCTTCGCTTATTATGAAATTGAATGCAAAAAAGCATATTCATCCCTAAATATAGGGACGAATATGCTTTTATTCGTGGTTCCACCCAGATTCCCATCGAAAAAAGACGATGGCTTCTTTTGCGGTAACGTCGCTTACACGGCACTAGATACTTAATTTCCCCAGTGCAGCTCTAAGGTGGTAAGTTATTTTTCTGCGTTAGGAAGTTCTCAGCTTTCCTTCCCTCTCTGTATAACCGGATAAAATAACTCGTGTCCTTTTCTTTGCTTTTAAAAGTACATCCATTAATTGTTATTTACTATATCTTATTCATTTTATTTTTGCAAGTGTTAAAAAACATTATTTATTTAATTTAAAAAAGTGAAACCAAAAAAATTTGGTTTCACTTCTCAATTTTACCAATCCTGTGGTTCGTAATTTAAGTCTGAAAATAGACGACGTTTCTCTTTCTTCGTTAAATCTCTCCACTGTCCAACCGGTAAATTATTCAACTCTATATTCATAATTCTCGTACGTTTTAACGTGTATACTTGATAACCTAAAGCTTCACACATACGGCGAATTTGGCGATTCAATCCTTGTGTCAAAATAATTTGGAACTCATATTTTGATAACTGTGTGATCTCACAAGGAAGCGTTTTCGTTCCTAAAATTTTCACACCAGCTGCCATTTTCTCTAAGAAATCAGGTGTAATCGGCTTATCTACTGAAACGATATATTCTTTCTCATGTTTATTTTCAGCACGTAAAATTTCATTAACAATATCACCATCATTCGTTAACAAAATCAAACCGTCTGAGTCTTTATCGAGACGCCCAATGTGACTAATTCGTAAAGGATGATTCACTAAATCGATAATGTTACCTTTTACAGCTTTTTCACTTGTACATGTAATACCTACCGGTTTATTTAAAGCGATATATACGTGATCTCGAGCAATTCGAAGTTGCTCTCCATTTACGCGCACATCATCACCTGGATTTACTTGGTCACCAATTTTTGCAACCTTACCGTTAATAATTACTCTTCTCTCATTAATTAATTTATCTGCTCCACGTCGGGACGCTTTTCCAGCTTCACTAATAAATTTATTGATACGCAAATTAGGCACATCCTTTTCTAAACAAAATTTCAAGCTCACACTGCTACTACCGTACAATACAAAAGGGTAAGCCTTCTATTATAACTTAAATATATTAACATGAAAGGGTATATGACGTCTTCTATTAATTACTCGTTTATAAGAAAATATCTTTATTATACATTCATTTATGCACTTTTTCTGCGCTTAATATACAAGCCATTCTTCCTTACATACAGCTTGTTTTCCTTTTATCTCTTCTATATCTTCATGAATACTAGCTAATTTATATAGCTTTGGAAAAACCTCTTCCACATAATTTTGATGTGCCTTTTCATCTTTCCAATAAGTTAACAATATGTAACGGTTTTCATTTTTTAAAGACTTCGCCACTACTCCACCTAACATCCCTTTTGATTGTTCCATTCCTTTATTCCAAATTGTTTCTTGTTTATGTAAAAAGTACTTTTCCTTTCCCAACTTTATATCACATATGGCAACTCTTACGAATGAGCCTTCTGTAACAACATCTTTCAAAGGCGTATCAATTATATCGTACAACGTTTGAAATAGTTCTATTTCACATGAAAGGAACGTATCTTTTTGATTACTATTTAAATAAATTGTATCGTGAGCACCATTCATAAATGATTGATATTTACTTCTATCTTCCCATAAAGTAAATACACATGCCTCCTCTTCACTCCATCCACCAAATTGCCCATGAAAACCATCTAAGTGCTGTATATCACGCCATTTTTCTTGTGCTCTTGAAAATAATTCCTTTTTCTCTTCTGCTACCTTACAGTAGATTGTTTTTAGTAACATTTTTAATTCCCCCTTATCTTACATTCCATTTCCCATCTGCAATACTTTCTACTTTTTCCCCTAAACGAATATTATTTTTACTCTCTATTTCTTCAGCTCTTATATGTATTAAAGAAGGCCTTTTCATCTCGTATCCTTGTTCAACACACAGATTTATCTTTTCTGTTCCAAAAATTACGATACTTTAAAAGATACGCTGCTAAACATCCATTTGAACTTCCTGTTGTCACATCTTCCGGGATCCCATAATAGTCTGCAAAATCACGAACATTTAGATCATTTGTTTGTTTACATAACATGATTATATTCTTCTAGTTATCTATAGTATTCAAAAAAACATCCGCTCTTTCTATCAGCCATTCACCAAACGTACTTAAAAATAATAAAATTTCATTTATATCATTTATCGGTTCAATTACATATTGTAATGCCTTTCTCATATTTTTTTCTTGTTCGGGAAAATGCTTACTAAATAATTCATAGGCAGGATATAAGTCTCTGGAGTAAAGTCCTTCTCTCTCAATTGTCAATGCTAGACCTGACCTGATTATTATCTTCATAATCCAACGACAACAATCCGCTATATCTTCTACGCCTTTATTATGTATTAACTCTTTGCGTGCTTGTCCAATTTGTTTCCCAAATTGAATAAGATGTTCATAGGCTAACTCCTGACTTACTTTATATTTAGGTAAAGACAATGTTACATCTTCACCAAATATACATACTCCATGTGTCTGTATCATGAAGCTTATAAAAGAAAAACTCTTGGAATTTATCACCTCTTTTTTACTGTAAAAACTCAATTCCACTCCTGTTATACAATTAAACTTTTGCAAACTTTGAACTTCTAGTTTCTTTCGCCAGCTTAAGTCTATTAATTTAGGATCCTTTCGTACTACTATAATCACATCTATATCTGCAACTCCTTCAATTCCAATCCCCCTTGGAATTGAGCCTCTTATATAAACACTGTGTAAATCATCCTGTAACAATTCACAACAAGTATTTTTTATTTCTCGTATGGCCCCCATAAATATAGGTTGAACTTTTTCAATATGTGCATCATTTATAATATATCCTTCATCATCAGTAGGACAAAAACGACCTATCTTTTTTATACTTGGCAAATTATCATCTCATCTCCATACTAAATATTATTTTATTCTATACACATAGTAATTATAATTCAAATAATTCAGAATTATAATTCGAAAAAGATAGGAAGTAAACAATCCTACAATACCATTCACTTCCTATCTCTTTTATTATCAATTATTTTTCAAATAAATAATATGTAATTTCTCCCGGATAATGTAATATCGTTACCTTCCTTTCCCCTTTTTTAAAACTAACAGTATGCCCGTTTTCGCCTAAGTCCTCCCATCCAATTACCTTTTTAATAGGCATTACACTTATATATTTATAATCCTCTTCATTATCATCGTTAATATGAATTGCTGACATTGGCACTGGAAAATCTTTAATTTTAGATTCTTTATTCATAAATATGAATGCAATTAAACTAACTAATAACACAGCAATTGAAATATTTGAAACTAGTTTTCTTCTATTCATTTTCAATAAAAACCCTTTCTTCTCGCATAGTACTTTCATCATTTTACTAAATTCGATTATTTAAGTATATATAGTTAATTCTATCCTATATTACCTACCTTTAATAACATTACTGTTGTATATTGTAATTATAGAATTTTTAACTTTGGAGGCGTTACACATTGAAGAAATTGCTTTTAAATAAATGGACAATTGTTATTTCTATTTTTATCATTACCAGTACAGTTTTCTACACGATTAAAGATAAAAATAATAACGAAAAAGTCACTGTAGAAACGGTTGATACAAAAACATTCAAAACTAAATTGCAACCTAAAATTAATGAATTAACTAATAATTATAATGACATCATCGAAAAAGATTGGTTACATGCTTGGGAAGAAATTAACACGAACGGAGATTCAGTAAACAGAGATAAACTATTAGTTACAATGAGTGCTATTTCCAAACAATATGAAAAAATTATGAACGAAATAGACACTATGAAAATTAAAGAAAATATATCGGAAGTACAAATACAAGAACAACTAGTTTATTTCACAACTGAATTTAAGACTGCTTCTAAATTTATGAAAAACGCGGCGGATTTAATTATAGACGGAACCACTAACTCTACTCCAAACAGTATAATAATTAAAAATACAAAACATGCTTTAGGGCTTGCAGATCAACATATTGTCATCGCTTTATCTACTTTAACTGAAGTTGAAGAGAAATTAGGACTTGCAAAAAAATAAAACTGTTTATTATTTTAAAATAAAAAAAGATTGCATTTCACATTTTGTCTGTCTATAATGTTTTTATTGATTTACAATCAATGTTTTTATAAATTTTATAATTCGGATGAACCATTCAGGAGAAGGTCTATTGATCTACCGACGGGGCAAAAAGTTGCTGAACCGACTTTGAAACTCTCAGGTCTTGTTTACAAGTAGAACTGCATGGGGACGAATCTCTGGAGAGACTCCCTCTCGCTTTTTTGTAGCGCGGAGGAAAACGAGCACCGAAGGAGCAAATCCGCTATTTTAGCGGATAATCTCTCAGGTAAAAGGACAGAGACAAGCGAAAGAAAAAGCCGATTTGTATCGGTTTATTTTTCTATTCCTTGTTTCTCCAGAGACCATTTCATTTACTTGAAGTGGTTTTTATTTTTTCTAAAAAAAGGAGAATAACGATGGAGACAGTAAGTAAAGTATTAGAACAAATGAATCAATACGTGTGGGGATTACCAACTTTGTTGCTACTCGTTGGAACTGGTATCATTCTCACAGTGCGTCTAAAAGGTTTACAGTTTAGTAAACTATTATACGCTCACAAACTAGCTTTTAAAAAATCAGAAGATACATCTTCTTCTGGAGATATTAGCCATTTCCAAGCACTCATGACAGCTATGGCTGCAACGATTGGTATGGGAAATATAGCCGGCGTAGCAACCGCTGTGACAATCGGTGGACCCGGCGCTATCTTTTGGATGTGGATTACCGCTTTATTCGGAATGGCAACAAAGTATGCCGAGGCAATCCTTGCGGTGAAATACCGTGTTAGTAACGCAAATGGTGAATACTCAGGTGGACCGATGTATTATTTAGAGCACGGTTTAGGTAAGAAATGGCTGGCAGTATTATTCGCTATATTTGGTACAACTGCTTCTTTCGGTATCGGTAATATGGTGCAATCAAACTCAGTTGCAGAGGCAATGCGAATTAATTTCTCTTTCCCCCCTGCTTTAACTGGTATATTCATGTCATTTTTAATCGCGATTGTTATTTTAGGCGGTGTAAAAAAAATCGGGAAAGTAACTGGATATATCGTTCCTATTAAAGCTTTCTTTTATATCATTGCTGGCCTTATTATTATTTTCTATCACTATGATCAAATTCCAGAGGCATTTTCACTTATTTTCTCTGGTGCATTTAATGGTACTGCAGCTGCTGGTGGTTTTATTGGCGCAACAGTTGCATCTGCTATTCAAATTGGAATGGCGCGCGGTGTTTTTGCGAACGAAGCTGGTTTAGGAAGCGCACCAATTGCGGCTGCAGCTGCAAAAACCGATTCACCTGCAAAACAAGCTTTAGTTTCTATGACTGGAACTTTTCTTGATACATTTATCGTATGTACAATTACAGGGCTTGTATTAATTACTACAGGTGCATGGAAATCAGGTAAAACCGGTGTTGAAGCTACAACATTAGCATTCCAATCTGTATTCGGTACTGCTGGTAGTATGATTCTTGGTATAGCAATAATTCTATTCGCTTACTCTACTATTTTAGGTTGGTCGTATTACGGTGAGAAATGTGTAGCGTATTTATTTGGAGAAGGTGCAGTACGATATTATAAGGCAATCTTCATTGTTATGATTGCTATTGGTGCCAATTTAAAACTAGGCATCGTATGGACATTTGCTGATATTGCAAATGGACTTATGGCAATTCCAAACTTAATTGGTCTAATTGGATTAAGTGGTATTGTTGTCGCTGAAACGAATCGCTTTTTACAAGCAGAGAGATTAAAAGAAAGCAGAAACAAACAGGCAAGTTAATCACTGTAAAAAGGAATGGCTCATCTATAATAAGTCATTCCTTTTTTATTCCCTAGTTCAATCCACTTCCTTTAAAACAATTCTACTTCCCGTCCTTCTTAATCGTATGTAAATATAGCACAAAATCCATCATTGTCGATGAGTAACCAAGTTGACGGATCATTGCTGTTATATTTCCTCTATGATATGTACCATGATTTACGACGTGTTGTACTAACTCTAAAATTGAAGTTTCTAATTTCCCTACATAAGGGTTCTTAATTACAAATACCGCATTTACATCTCGTATTGTACTTAAAAATTCTTTATATTGATTTGCAATGTTTTCAAACATTTTTTCTAATTCATGTAACGATTTTGTTTCGATTTGCTTTTGTAGCGTTTCTCGATCTTGTATTGCTTCACTCATACTACTGCCATGTAATATGTGTAACCACACTTGGTCTGTAATATAGATATGTGCAAAAGTATCCTTAATTGATGGAAATACACTCTGTATCTTTTCATTAAAGATTGTCTCATAGTTTGGTAGCTCTTTTAATCGATTAAATAATTTTATATTTGCCCATACATGATAATCATACTGTTTTAACATGTTATCTTTCATTTAAATTACCTCCTTATTTTATGAAACAAATTTTTTGCTCCTTCATTTCCGATTCTTTATCCGCCTTTGCAATTCCTTTTTCTTCAATTTCATATTTATTTATAGTTTTATATTTTACATACGTATGAAATTCTGTTTTAAATGGAAACGGTGCAATTCGAATCTTTTCTTCATCCACCCACTCAGCTTGAATACGTTTCTCTTCCTTACTATTAAACATTTCTGTTCCCTCAAAACCATCTTTAAATAAATCAATTTCATCTTTCTTTTTTACACCAGGTTTATTCATACATACATATAAAGAAAGTTCATCACAAAACTTTAATAATCTATAATGTTTATCGAATAAATCGTATTGTTCTTTTGTTAGCGTTTTCAATATTCTTTTTTGTCGTTCCAATTCATTCCTATAAAAAGACATCATCTCTTCGTCTTCTTCATTTAGTGGAAATGATAAAAAGTGTTTACTACACAGTAACGCCCCGTATGGATTAGATTCTTCAATTTCATTTAAACCAATCGTATAAAAAACAAAACGCAATGAGCTTGGACAATCCATAAATGTATATGGAATATTTTTAGCATCATTCAAAATTGGTACTTTATCAAGCTCTATCCATCCTCTATCATGCTCATATATAGCATCTATAGATTCCATTAAATATTCCTGATTTTCAAAGAAATCTTCTTTTATTTTACTAGCAATCTCTCCAGCTAAAAAACCATGATCATGTTGACGAATTAATATACTTTCTTTCTCATTCTTTTCACGAAAAATCATCCGTATACTCCCCCTCATCTCCATACTACAGCTTTTGGTATACATCAATTCTTAATTAATCCCTGATTATTAGCAGGGATTCAGTCTCTTGCAACGAAATTAACATAACTATACAGCATTCTTTCTAATCATAGAATTAGCTTTATTTTTACTATCTATTATACTAAAACATTCTTTCTAAAAAATTTTTATGAGGTGAAAACATGAACAAAACAGAACTAATTAAAAACGTAGCACAGTCAGCTGATATTTCTCAAAAGGATGCTTCTGCAGCTGTACAATCCGTATTTGACACAATTGCTACTGCATTACAATCTGGCGATAAAGTTCAACTAATTGGATTTGGAACTTTCGAAGTGCGTGAAAGATCTGCTCGTACAGGTCGTAATCCACAAACTGGTGAGGAAATTCAAATCGCTGCTGGTAAAGTTCCAGCATTTAAAGCAGGTAAAGAATTAAAAGAAGCTGTAAAATAAAACAAGAAACCAGCNNGCTGGTTTCTTGTTTTATTTAAGCAATTCCTTTATATTCTCCGCATGATACACTTCACAAATATAAAATATACATTTGCAGTTACTTATAATTTGATATTTTCTAGTCGGATAAACATTCGCGGCAACAGAACATCCATCAAACAATTCGATAATATTTCCGGATGGCTGATATCCTTCGTATAATACGTTTCTTCTTACTTCCATTTTTTCTATAAGTTTTTCAACTGGAATATTTCCATTCTCTAATTCTTGCTTTATAGTATCCGGTAAAAACGATGTGTCCACAAAAATTAGATTTTCAGATAATACCTTACCTTTATAACTAACATTAGATACGCGGTAAATAAATGTTCCGTTTTTATCAAAGAAATTCTTTACTTCTTTCGGAATGTACTGTCTATCAATTACCTCTTGTTCGAGAACATCCAATTGAACTGTATCATTCAAAAGCTTCTCTAAAGCACGAATAGATGGCGTATCTCCAGAAAATAAAATATTTTTAATTGCTTGTACATTATAAGTTAATTCGCTTTTTCTATTTTCCACCACTAACATGAGGAACACCTCTTCTATAAAATATTTCATTAACTAGTATGAACTTAACGATTTTTCAAAAGTTCTCTTGCATCTAATTGTTGTATTTCATATACGCCCCTTTGTAATATCAATAATGCTTTTATTATAACAAGTACAGAAAATCACTCAATTGATAATCACTTTCATTTATAACCTACACCGAAATGATAATCCCTCTCATTTAACTTGTCAATCTTTTTTTATTTTTCAGATAAATATTTCTACACTTTTGGAAATACAAATATCTATATTGATTTTTTTAGCTTATAAAGATTTCCAAAAAATTTATATACTGTTGATTTCATCATTTGAGAAAATTCCGATAATAATAAATCCTGAATAAAGGCAAATACTAAAAACATAGTTCATGAAGAAAAAAGGAAGTGGTTTGTCATCCACTTCCCTTTCATAATTTTATAATATACCGTAAAAAAGCACCCTATTTAATAGGGTGCTTTTTAGTAATAATAGTGTGATAGAAGATTTATATGCTTACGCTACGCTGCGATACTCTTCTTCGTTTTCTTTTTTCTGATTAGGTGCTTTAATTAAAATTGAGATAATAAATGACACGACACATAATACGCCGATCACCATAAAGGTTGGTTTGAATCCACCTAGAAGTGCACCGATAAAGGAACCTGCAAGCGCTCCAAATCCAAATCCTTGATACACAATTCCGTAGTTCTTACTATGGTTTTTCATACCGAAGAAATCACCAACAATAGCTGGGAAAATAGTGATATTTCCACCAAAGCAAAATGCTACACTTGCTACACATAAGAAGTAGATACCATAATTTAAATCTACGAAACTTAGAACCAAGACTGCAGTCGCCATAACAACAAAAGTACCAGTAACGATTTTTAAACGGCCGATTTTATCTGATAACGGTCCCAGAATGATACGACCCAATGTATTGAAGATTGCAACCATAGCCACCGCATTAGCTGCTGTTGCTGCGCTAAGCCCTACAAGTTGAACACCGATGTCTTTTACCATACCAATTAAGTATAAGCCACTCATACATGATGTAAATAACATAATAAATAATAAGTATACTTGTTTTGTGCCTAACATTTCTTTTGTTGTATATTCTTTAGTTTTTGTTTCCTGAACTGCACCTTGATCAGCGGCTTGATGGATTAAACAAGCACCAATCACAATCATAGCTGTAACAATTGCACCCCAGTATATAAACGCTTGTGATACACCAACTGATTCAATCAACTGTGCGTTAATGTATTTAAAGATTAAACTACCCGAACCATATGCAGAGACAGAAATACCAGCGATTAAGCCTTTACGCTCTGGAAACCACTTTATTAAATTGGATAGTGAAGTGATATATGCTGTACCATCTGCATAACCTACAACGAATCCTGCTAATACATAAAGTAATACTAATGAGGAAGCTTGTGAACTAAGTATTAATCCTAGTCCTAATGCTAGTCCAGCTATCATAATAAGTTTACGAAGTCCCCATTTTTCTTGCAATTTACTCGCAAACAAAGTTGAAAACGCTAAAGAAAGACTAGTAATTGAGAAAGTTATAGCAACTGCGTTAAGACTCCAACCGTATTTACTAACTAAAGGCTGATTGAATAAACTCCATGTATATATCGTTCCAAGCCCCATTTGTACTATGACTGTTCCAAGGACAACAAGCCATGGATTTACATTTGATTTTTTCATATTATCCCGCCTCCTCTTTCTATTTCAATGCCATACGCTAAATTTTCTTTTTTTATGTTCATTTTGACCACCTCTTTTGATTTAACAACTTCATTGTATAGGATGTCTACGTTTGTGTAAGCACTTACAAGATAGAGCGTCAAAAATATGGAATTAGTTACATAAAACGAAGGATGAAATACAAAAAACTGCTTATTAAATACGTAGTAGCCTTTATTATGTTTTGCATCAATACGACTTACAGCTGTTTTCGCATCTTCTTTTATAAAGGTTATGAGCCCGATTATACCATGGTTGAATTTCAAAATTCTGATTTTCCTATACATACAAAAACAACCTATTCTTTTTTACTCTTCAGATTTTCTAACATGTTGCTCCCATGTGTCTTGATACAAGTCATTTAATAGTTTTGTAATCTGGCTTTCGTTACAATGCTTGTACTCAAAAATTCTACATTTCTATTTTTATGTTTTTTGTAATTTCCCCGCATAATATTGCACTTCAATTTTTATTAAATAAAAAATATTTTATTTATAAATAAACTAAATATTCACTAATATATCCATACGTGGTTTAATATATATAATAAAAAATATTTCTGTCTTAAATGAGGAGGTACTATGAAAGCAAACGTAGGGGATACTATACTTTTCCAACGAAATAATCTAAAGATTACAGGATCTGTACTAAAACTATATACTGAATCGGTCTTAGTTGAGATTACAAATGTAAGCGGTGGTACTTTTGAATTTGATCGAACAATTGTAAATCATAAAAACTATAAAATTTTAAATGCAAGTACATAAAACAACATAAAATAGCCCCTGCTCGACAGCAGAGGCTATTTTATATGAAAATACTTCTTTAGTTTATATATCCTAAAACACTAACAATCTTACTCGCTTTTAAATTATTAATGTGATAATAAATTTCTAAACCCCTTCTCTCCGCTCGTAACACTTTACCCTTCATTTTTGATAAATGTTGCGAAACAGTCGATTGTGGAATATTTAGTAATTCTGTTAATTGTGTTACATTACAAGTTTTTCTTGTACTTAATTCATTTACAATTTGTAATCGGATTGGATGCGCCATAATTTTTAAAATATCTACATCTTCTTCTGAAACTACACTTTTTCTCATCTCGCTCGTATATGTTGTCATAAGACATTCCCCTTTTATATGAATTCCTTTTTATTAAGAACCATTTCTAAAACTTAAAATCCCTAAACAAAACCTTCATATAAAAATAATAGGATTTTAAATTTTCAAAAATCGAACTTATTATTATTCACTTTATTTATTTGGTACATATACATAATACAATTTTAATATGTGCTGTATGTGAAGTTAGCATAAATTTGTAATGAAGATTTAAAAAATCACTTGTATCCTACTACATACTGAATAATTCATAATACAAATATTTCCTTCTGCATAAAGTGAAACTATAATCAGTGGGGGTTTTACGGGCAGTTAATGCGGGATAAAACGACCAAGTAATTTTAACATATTTTAGGCGTTTGTATATACTATTTACAAAACATTTTTGTAAAGGAGGATTTCATATGCCTACAGCGTTACAAGAACAAGTCGAAGAAGCACGTGAGACATATGTCAGTCGTATCATTTTAGTCGGTGGATCAACTTTATTTTTAGCAGGTGGTGTAATATCGGCAATCGCAGCTTTTAAAGCTTATAACCGTTTGGCAAATACGCCACCCTCTTCCGATAATTCGTAGAAATATGGTAAAACAAAACGTCGTCTCCACTGAAGAGACGACGTTTTATTTGTCATACATACCACACAAAGTTCCTACTTTAATTTCCGAACTTACTTCACCACAAACCTAGTCTGACTACAGCCATCCTTCTGCTTCGTTACTTCTAATACAGCTGGCATTGCGTTTTTCAGCTCTTGAACGTGTGAAATGACACCGATAAATCGGCCTGATTTTTGTAAGTCAATTAAGGCGTCTACTGCTTTCGTTAATGACTCCTCATCTAATGAACCGAATCCTTCATCGATAAACATCGTTTCGATGGAAATACCACCTTCATACGCTTGAATGACGTCTGCCATTCCGAGTGCTAAGCAAAGTGATGCGTTAAATTTCTCGCCGCCAGATAAGGTTTTTACATCACGTGTTTGGCCAGTGTATGCGTCGTATACATCTAGACCTAATCCACTTTGACGATTTCTCTTTTCAACTCGTTCACTTCGTTTTAAATAAAATTGTCCATTTGATAATTTACGTAGTCGTTCGTTTGCAATTTGAACAATTTGTTCTAAATACTCAATTAAGATGTAACGTTCAAAGGATATACGACTTTCGTTATCCCCTTTCATTACTTCATATAAATCAACAAGTTCTTGGAAAGCTTTTTCTTCTTCATGAATTTGTTCATCAATACGTTTAATATTTTCATGTAAATCAGAAATATATGCTACAGCATTTTGCGCGCGTTGACGTTTTTCTTTAATTATATCAAGATTAATTTCCAATTCTTGTATGTGTTCACCTAATGAAGTAATATCCATATACTGTTTATCTTTCAATTCAGTACGTAACTCTTCGATTTGCTTTACAAGTACTTCAAGAGATGAATAATAACTTTGAATTTCTTTTTGTAACATCTCCATCTCAGCATCATTTAACTTAGCTTCTTTATACGTGAATTGATCTGTAAAACCACTCTGTTCTAGTTCTTTCATAAAGCGCGCGAAAGTCTCTTCTTTCTTCAATTTTGTACTTTCAAATTGATTAGAAGCCCCCTCATGTTCTGCTTGAATACGTATATTTTCATTTTGCCAATGTTGATATGCTTCTTGCACTTTCTTCCATTCATCTTCCATTAACCTGAGTTGTTGCATAGCTTGGTCAAACTGTACTTTCCAAGCTTGTACTGTTTGTAAATTGTCTGGAATATTTTTCTGGTCATGTTCATATGACGTACGAAGTTGCATGCACTCCATTTCTGTACGGTGCTGCAATGTTTCTATTTCACGCTTTTGTTTCTGAAGTTCATCTACCTTTTCTTCTATGCTTTTTATATTCACAGCAATTTGCTTACGCTTTTCTTCACTTGCTTTTAAATCAGTAACTTCTGCTGCTAATTGCTTTCCTTTTTGAACGAGCGCACTATATGTTTCAACTAATTGTTCTGAATGGTACCCTCTCTCCGTGACTTCTTCTATCACCTGTTCATATTGTAGTCGATAGAAATTCCATTTCTCCTCTAATTGAACATGTAATTTTTCAGCAACATTCTTCTTGTCTCTTAAATCGTTTAACTCTTTTTCATCAATTGCATCACTTTGCTCTGTAGCTTTTTTCGGGTGATTCGTACTACCACATACTGGGCAAGATTCACCGTCATGTAAATGAAGTGCTAATATACCTGCTTGTTCACTTAACCAGCGGCGTTCCATATTTTCATATGCCATAACTGCCACTTGCATCTTATTATTTACTACTTCTTTTTCTTGCTCGAATTTTTGTTTTTCTTGCCAAACATCATATGCTTGCTTTAAAACCTTTGCATCTTCTCTCATTTTTGTTAGTTCTTCTACTTTAGCTACATATTGCTCAAGCGCTAATTCTAATTGCTGTAATTCACCAGACTTTCTCTGTTTTTGATTTGTATGCTCTTCTAGCTCTTGATCCAGCTTTTGCATACTTTCTTTTAATTTTCCTATTTGGATTTCAGCATTTTGTAAATTCAACTTTTTCTCAGCTAATGATGCGATAATTGGTTGTAACTCTTCTAACCTTCGAACAAGTTTTTTTGCTTCTTCTCGTTCTGCTTCTTTATTCTTTACTGCTTCATATTTCTCCTGAGCAAGCTCAAAACTGTTTAGTATATGTTCTTTTTTGGCAATTATCTGTTTTAACAAACTTTCAGCCTTCTGCTCGTTTTGCATCGCTTCCTCATACCATTGCTCAAATGGCAATAAACGCTTCGCTTGTTCTGCACGTTTAAAGGACTTCTCTTTCATTTCAATGACTGTACGGTTTTCTTGTAATGTATTATATCTCTCATTTTTTTGCTGTAAATCTGTAAATTTCTCATTTACAGATTTTGCTGCATGAAAACGTGTTTCTGCATCTTTCAATTGCTTCGTTTGGATATCTTGTTCGACTCGTAATTGATCAACCTCTGTCTTATACGCAGCTGTTTCTTGTTCTAATGCTTCTACTACTTGATGCGTGTTTACATGTTCTTGTTCCACTAACGTCTCTAATAATGCTCCATCGCGGATTGGTAATTTAAAAACATTACGGAAATATAATTCTCGTTCTTTTTGTTTTTCTTGCAAAACATCTTTCCATTGTTTACGTTTTTGATCTAGTAACTCACGCATTAATTTATAACGATCTGTTTTAAAAATACGACGTAAAATCTCTTCTTTATTTTCTGTCTCAGAAGTTAATAGTTTTCGGAATTCTCCTTGTGGTAACATGACAATTTGGCTGAATTGATGTTTACTTAATCCGATTAAATCTTCCACTTTTTTATTTACATCCGTTACATGAAAACGATCAACGGCTGGAACCTTCTCTTCATCAATCACTTCGTATAATTCTACTGCATGCCCTGTAATCGTCTTATTCCCTTGTTTTTTATGGCCAAGTTGCCGTTTTATTTCATAGCGCTTTCCTTTTAACTGGAAGGTTAATTCTACACTTGTATAAACATTATCATCAGCAAATTGACTTCGAAGCATACTCGTATCACTACGCTCTTCTCCACTAGCCTCACCATACAACACATAACAAATCGCATCAAAAATCGTTGTCTTTCCAGCTCCCGTATTCCCAGAAATGGCGAAAATACGATGCGCTCCAAGATCATCAAAATCGATTACTTCTTTCTGTTTATATGGCCCAAATGCTGTCATAATAAGCTGAATCGGTCTCATCCTCGTTCACCTTCCCGTTCTTGCACTGTTTGTAAAACTTCTATAAATAGACGTTCTTTCTCTTCAGATAAATCTAAGCCTTTCATTTCTTTATAAAAAGCCTTTAATAGAGATAAATCATCCATTTTATGTCTTGAAACAGTTACTTCATTTGTATCTGTAAGCTCTCGTCTTTGCATCGCTCTTTCAACGTGCATTGCATTTGGATATACAGAGCGTATTTTCTCCATTGGCTGTAAGACAGGATTTTCATCTAATAATTTTACAAATACGTAATCTTCACTTACTGAATGCTGTAATAAATCATCTATTTCCGCTTCTACTGTTCGCATTTTACGACGTGGTGTAAGTAGCCTTTTTTCAATTGTTACTTCACCTTCCTCGTCTAGTTCCACAATATAATATCCTTTTTTATGTTTTTCTTCTGAAATAGAATATGCAAGTGGCGAACCTGAATATCGAATTGTCTCATTACGTACGAAATGCGCTTGATGTAAATGCCCAAGCGCTGTGTAATGAAACTTATCAAAATAATGACTATTTACATATTCAGCACCACCAATTGAAAGTGGTCGTTCTGCATCACTTGTATTCTCTTCCGCTTCTCCCGAAGAAGTTACAAATGCATGTCCAACAAATACATGTCTAGCTTCTTTATCCATCGTTTCAGAAAGCTCGTTCATAAAAATAAGCATCGCATCATCATGAGAACGTACGTCTTCATTTTTCAATATATGTCTAACTATGCTTGGATCCGCATACGGAACGAGATGGAAATGAACCTCTCCATATTCATCATTTAATACAACAGGTTCGTACGGGAATTGAAATTGCCCTACAATATGTAATCCCTGTTTCTTCATTAAATTACTTCCAAAATGTATACGGTCTGGACTATCATGGTTTCCTGCAACTGCGATAACAGGTGTTTGTAAGTCGATAACTATTTTTTGCAACACATCATTTAATAAGTCTACTGCTTCTGTCGGTGGAATTGCCCGGTCGTATAAATCCCCTGCAATAATTACGGCATCTGGTTTTTCTTCTTCAACAGCTTGTACAAACTGATCTAATACAATCTTTTGGTCTTCAGTCATATACACGCCATGAACAAGCTTACCTAAATGCCAATCAGCTGTATGAAATAACTTCATATTTTTCTGCTCCTTTTAATTTACTGATTTTAGTGATACGAGTTGATAGTTTATTGTAGTTTTTCCGTTCTCCCACTCTAACTTTTGTATCATCGCACTACCAATTCTTTCTTCATTGGATTTATATAAAGGTAATATTTCTTGCACTGTAAATAAGTGATAACCATCTAAAATTAATTGAAATATGTTTTCTTCTATATGTAATCTTATTTCTTTTTCATTTGAAACAATTTTTGTGTGCATCTCAAATTTCATGATAGATACAACCCCTTTTTATAATCTCTACATTTTAATAGTATAGTGGCTATGCGAGATTGACAAGTAAATACACGACAAAGTAAGCACTTTTCTATTCGTAAGATGTTTTATAGTTTTTATTTAAAATATGGTACGTGAAATTTTATGTATTCTCAAAATAAAAATGCCGATTATGACATCTTTATTTTTGTATAAAGTCTTTCATTACATAGTATAAAACTGTAATGAAAACGATCGCTACAAAAAATGAAAATACAGCGACAATGTATCCATCCTTATTTAATAGAATGCAAAAAGAAATAGATATGATAAAAATCGGAAATACGAGACGTACTTTATCCTTCACTTCTTCTGTCGTATCTGTATGATGAAAATACTGTGTTATCCCTATCATTAACGAAGACAAAATAATAACCGATAATAGTAAAGGTACTGGCATTCCGATTTCTCCTTCCCCTATTTCTAATTAACATACAAGCCACTCGTTACAATTTCAACAATTCTATTTTTTAAGTAACTATACACATTTTACACATATATAATAGCGCTTTTATCACCATAACTTCAAATATTTACTCTTACAGTAATGTTGTAATATTCATCTTCCATCACCGAAATCCTGCAAATATAACTCGTCAAAATATGCGGTGGACAAATTAACACATATCGTCAACTTTAGACAAAATTTATAAAGGACATTTCAGTACATATAAAGAATTAAGAATAAGAAGATATATAAAGGAGGATGAATCATGACTGAAAACGTTTTATTTTCTGTTAGTGAAAACGGCGTTGCATCAATTACTTTAAACCGCCCAAAAGCACTTAACTCTTTATCCTATGATATGTTACAGCCAATTGGACAAAAACTTAAAGAGTGGGAGCACGATGAGCGTATTGCGGTTATCGTATTAAAGGGAGCTGGCACAAAAGGTTTTTGCGCAGGTGGTGACATTAAAACTCTTTACGAAGCACGTTCAAACGAAGTTGCACTGCAGCATGCTGAGCGATTTTTTGAAGAAGAGTATGAAATTGATACTTACATTTATCAATATAAAAAACCGATTATAGCTTGTTTAGATGGTATTGTAATGGGCGGTGGTGTCGGACTTACAAATGGTGCTACATACAGAATTGTGACAGAAAAAACAAAATGGGCAATGCCTGAGATGAACATCGGCTTCTTCCCAGACGTCGGCGCTGCATATTTCTTAAATAAGGCACCTGAATATACAGGTCGTTACGTTGCTTTAACAGCATCTATTTTAAAAGCTTCTGACGTATTGTTTATAAACGCTGCTGACTACTTTATGCCATCAGATACATTACCAAATTTCCTTACTGAACTTGAAAATGTAAATTGGCATAAAGAAGATGATGTACATACCAATTTAAAAGCAGTCATTCGTACATTTGCAACTGCTCCAAACTTAGAAAGCGAGCTTGTTCCTTCAATAGAAGTAATCAATTCACATTTTGCATTCGATACAATTGAAGAAATCATCCACTCATTGGAGAAAGATCAAAGTTCATTTGCACTAAAAACGAAAGAAACGCTATTATCAAAATCACCTGTTTCACTAAAAGTAACATTAAAACAGTTTATTGATGGAAAAGATAAGTCCGTTGAAGAATGTTTCGCTACGGACCTTATACTAGCTAAAAATTTTATGAGACATGAAGATTTCTTCGAAGGAGTACGCTCCGTTGTCGTTGATAAAGATCAAAATCCGAATTATAAATATAAACAGTTAAGTGATGTTTCAGAAGAAGACGTAAATCGTTTCTTTAACTTACTTAATGCATAACAAAAAGGCTATATTTGTAGTGTATGCAACACTACTATATAGCCTTTTTCATTTAATATTTTTAAATAAAATTTAATTTAATTAAACCGAAATGTGTGCTACACTAATTTCAATCGAATTTTCTAAAAATACAAAGGAGGACAATTTATGATAGAAAATTATCTTCTTTTCATCATTATGTCAATTTGTCTTATCATTTTACCTGGTCCAGATACAGCAATGGCCACAAAAAACACATTAGTCGCTGGTAAGGTGGGTGGAGTGAAAACAGTTTTCGGTACATGTGTTGCACTATTAATTCATACTTTAGCTGCTGTAATTGGTCTTTCCGCACTTATTGTAAAGTCAGCTCTTTTATTTTCTATTTTCAAGTATGTTGGAGCTCTATATTTAATTTATATTGGTATTAAAGCCCTTTTAGCCGTAAGAAACAAAGAAGGCGTAAATACAAATGATGTAGCAATAAGTAATGATAATAAACATACTTCCTGCTTTCGCCAAGGCTTTCTTACGAATTTATTAAATCCTAAGATTGCAGTCTTCTTTTTAACTTTCTTACCACAATTTTTAAACCCAAGTCATAATACATTTATTCAACTTCTAGTAATGGGTCTTACTTATCTCATTTTAACAGTCATTTGGTTTGCTTTTTATATATTTTTAATTGATAAAATTAGTGCTTTTATGAAGAAACCAAGGACGCAACGTTATATTCAAGGGCTAACAGGAATCGTCTTAATTGGATTTGGTATTAAACTAGCTTTTGAAAAAAATAATTAATACACAATAAAAAGGCCACTCTTTTGAGTGGCTTTTTTATGTAACAATTTACATACTTTTTTTAAAACCAGCGCTCAGTTACAACCTTTTTACGTGTATAGAATTGAACGCCATCTGTACCATTTGTACCTAAATCACCAAAGAATGAAGCTTTATTTCCTGCAAATGCGAAGAATGCCATTGGTGCTGGAACGTTTACGTTTACACCAATCATACCAGCATCGATGTTATCGCGGAATGTTTGTGCATGCTTACCGTTTGAAGTATAAATAACCGCACCATTTGCAAACTTAGATTGATTTGTCAGTTTGATACCCTCTTCTAAATCTTTAACGCGTACAACACTTAATACTGGAGCGAAAATTTCATCCTGCCAAATTTTCATTTCTTGATTTACATCATCGAAGATTGTTGCACCAACAAAGTAACCTTCTCCAACTTCTTCATTAATTTTGCGGCCATCTACTAATAAAGTTGCTCCGTCAGCTACACCGCTATTAATATAGCCTAAAACGCGCTCTTTATGAGATTCACGGATTAATGGTCCAACATAATTATCTTCGTTGAAACCATCACCTACTTTTAACTTCTTCGTTTCTGCTACTAATACATCAATGAATTCATCAGCAATTTCATCAACTACTGCTACTACTGAACATGCCATGCAGCGTTCTCCACTACTTGCAAATGCAGATCCAATAACACCTTGTACAGTTTTTTCAAGATTGCAATCTGGCATTACAATCGCATGGTTTTTCGCACCAGCTAACGCTTGTACACGTTTTCCATGTTTCGTACCTGTTTCATATACGTAACGAGCTACTGGCTCAGAGCCAACGAATGAAACAGCTTGAATATCTTTACTTTCTAAAATACTATTTACAACATCTTTTCCACCTTGCACTAAATTTAATACCCCTTTTGGAAAACCAGCTTCATAGAATAACTCTACAAGTCTTTCAGCCAAAAGTGGCGTTCTTTCAGATGTTTTTAATACGAATGTATTACCACAAGCAATTGCAAGTGGGAACATCCATAATGGAATCATCATCGGGAAGTTAAATGGTGTAATACCAGCAACAACACCGATTGGATAGCGCCAAATCGATCCATCAATTCCGCTAGCAATATTCGGAAGAGCTTGTCCCATCATTAAATTTGGTGCTGATGTTGCAAGTTCTACTGCTTCAATACCACGCTGCACTTCACCAGTTGCATCCGTTAGCGTTTTACCGTTTTCTAGCGTAATGATTTTTGCAAGTTCATCTTTATTTTCTTGTAACAGTTGTAAATATTTGTATAGCTGTCTTGAGCGATTTGGAACTGGCACTTTGGACCATGTTTTGTATGCCTCTTTTGCCGCTTCGACAGCTTTTTCAACATCTTCTTTCGGAGATAGTGGAACGTAAGCGATAATTTTTCCCGTCGCTGGATTCGGTACTGCTTCTACTTCCGTACCAGTAGATTCTACCCACTCGCCATTAATATGATTTTTTACTCGTTTAATTTCAGTTGTAATCATTATATTCTCTCCTTTTTTATGATTTATATAAGTCTACTACTTTTGATTAGAAATTAATTGCTCGCTAACTTTCTTATATAAAGCAGCCATATCGTTTTCACCATACCCTGCCTCACTCGCTTCTTCATATACGTTTAATAGCATTTCGCTTACTGGTAAGTGAAGTTCGCTTTCCTTAGCTAAATCAACTGCAAACCCTAAATCTTTCTTTAATAAATCTACAGTAAAGCCCGGATCATAGTTTTCTGATGCAATGAAACTTTTATAATTACGCTCATAAATTCTACTTTGACCGTAACTTACATTTAAAATATCAAACATTTTATCTAAATCCATATTGTTCTTTTTCGCTAATGTTAAAGCTTCACTCACACCAGCAGTATAAAAACCAATTAATAGATTGTTAATTAATTTAACAGTTGTGCCACTATCGATTTGCTCACTAACATGGAAAATATTCGCTCCTAACACTTCCATGATAGATTCAGTTTTATCATATACCTCTTTTGGTCCACCAACCATAAACGTTAATGTACGGTTTTCTGCTCCAATTACACCACCACTAACAGGCGCCGCTAAAAAGTCTACTTTCTTTTCCTTCGCCGACTCCTCTAATTGTTTATTTAATTGTGGAGATACTGTACTTGTATCAATTAAAGCTACATTCGAGTGGCTATTTGCAAATAATCCTTCTTCCCCAAAATATACCGCTTCAACGGCACGAGGTGAAGGTAAACTTGTAAAAATCACATCACATGTATCTGCTAGTTTTGAGATTGATAGGCCGATAATTCCTCCCTCTTTTTCAAAGGAAGCTTCAGCCTCTTTATTCAAGTCCACTCCGTATACTGTGTAACCTGATTTAACTAAATTTTTAGACATTGGAAGACCCATGTTACCTAGGCCGATAAAACCAATCTTTTTCATATCGCTTTCCTCCTAATTACACAATATATTTCCCGCGATTTATAATAGCTTTCGCAATTTCTCTCTTTTTCATAAATACGTTCGTGTATAAAGGTACTAATAATTGACGGATTTCAGCTAAAATAATGTGTCTATCTTGTTCTTCTGTGACAGCCGCTGAAAGTATAGAAATCGCCGCTTCTTCTACTTTACGATAGCCTTCTTCACAAATAACATCCGTTATCATTTGTTTCGTACGCTCTTTTTCTTCACCATTTTTACTAATTGCTTTACTCGTACGTAAAAATGCTGATTCCATGACGTACACGTCCGTCAACATATTTGATAATACACGTGAATATTCTTGCTCTTGATCAATTTTTAATCCTGGAGTTTTAGAGAGCGTTTTCAAAGATTGTTTCAACAATTGTTTCGCTAATAAAATGTAACGATGGTTTCTTTCGACGTTTTCCAAATCACTTTCTACTTCATGATCTTCGACTTGCTCCATTTGTTTCATTAACATTTTGGCAACTGTTAATCTATTAATTTCATTTGTTCCTTCAAAAATACGACTAATTCGAGCGTCACGATATAAACGTTCTACTTCGTATTCTTGCATATAACCGTAACCACCATGAATTTGTACAGCTTCATCTACGATATGACCAAGTGTTTCAGAAGCATTTACTTTATTTAGTGCACATTCAATTGCGAATTGGGACATTTTTTTCATAAGATCTTCATCGCTCTCATGAATCGCTTCATCAATTACACCTGCTGTACGATACGCTGCACTTTCTGCTCCATATGTAGCAATGATCATATTTGCAATTTTCTCTTGAATCATCGTAAAGTCTACTAATTCCGTTTGGAACTGTTTTCGTTCTTTTCCGTATTGAACTGACAATCCAATTGCTTGTTTTGCTGTTCCAATATTTCCAAAAGCAAGTTTTAATCTAGCGAAGTTAAGAATATTTAGAGCTACGTGATGCCCTTTTCCAACTTCCCCTAGAACATTTTCAGCAGGGATAACAACATCTTCTAAAATAAGCGTCGCCGTTGAAGAACCTTTAATGCCCATTTTCTTTTCCTCTAATCCAATAGATACACCTTCACATGTTCTTTCGACAATAAACGCTGTCATTCCTTTATTTGTCTTCGCAAAAACAACGTATACATCTGCCATATGAGCATTTGTAATCCATTGTTTCTCACCATTCAACTTCCAATCTGTACCCTCTTCATTCAATACTGCGCTTGTTTTTGCACTTAATGCATCAGAACCAGCATTTGGCTCAGTTAAAGCATACGCCCCAATCCATTCTCCTGAAGCAATTTTTGGTAAATATTTTTCTTTCTGTTCTTTCGTTCCGTAATATATGTAAGGCAGTGTACCTACACCTGCGTGTATATTAAATGAAACGCTAAATGCACCGGCGTATCCCATTTTTTCTGCTACTAGTCCTGAAACTGCCTTTCCTAACTCGAACCCGCCGTATTCTTCTGGGACTTCGATACTTAATAGTCCAAGTTCTCCAGCTTTTTCAAATAATTGACGAGAAATTTTATAGTTATGTTGTTCAATGTTTTCCATTTGTGGAACAATTTCTTGTTTAACAAATTGTTCAGTTGTTTTTGCGATTAATTCCTCATCACCTGAAAAATCTTCTGGTGTAAAGTAAGTATGATTTACATCTTTATTGAGTGAAAAAAATTCATCCCATGGTAACTTCGTTTTCTCCATATGTATCCCCCTATCATTCGGCTTTCATAGCTTTTTTGCTTTTGCTCGTCTACGATGAGTGGAATATCTTTTTTTGAAAATAGAAGGCGATGATTTTTCACATCAAGCATTTTATTTTGCCAAAGATGTATTTTCATCGCCTTCGCTGTTTTATCTATTGATCTTCTGATAATACTGTTTTTGCAATACCAGTATCTAACTCTTCAAAGTCATGATATGAAATTGTTTCATATAACTCACTTCTCGTTTGCATATTAGAAAGTGCATCTTTTTGAGAACCTGTTTCCTTAATTAAAGTAAACACATTCTCATACGCTTTCGCTGCTACGCGAAGTGAAGTTACAGGATAAATAACCATTTGGAAGCCCATATTCGCAAATTCCTCTGCACTATAATATGGTGTTTTTCCGAACTCAGTCATATTTGCTAGTAAAGGTGCATTCACTTTGCTAGTAAATAAACGGAATTCCTCTTCTGATTGAAGTGCTTCCGGGAAAATTGCATCTGCACCTGCTTCAACATATGCATTCGCTCTTTCAATCGCTGCATCTAATCCTTCAACGCCGCGAGCATCTGTGCGTGCTACAATATATAAGCTTGGCGCAACTTCTTTAATCGCTTTAATCTTTTGAACTAATTCTTCTGTAGTAATAAGTTTCTTGCCATTTAAATGGCCGCATTTCTTTGGTAGTTGTTGATCTTCAATTTGAACAGCCGCTACTTTCGCTTCTACCATTTCTACAGCTGTTCTCGCTACGTTTAGTACTCCACCAAATCCTGTATCAATGTCAACAAGAACTGGTAAATCTGTAGCTCTTACTAGATCCCTTGCTCTCTCTGCAACTTCAGTAGACGTCACGATACCTAAATCTGGTAGCCCTTTGCTTGCAGTATAAGCAGCTCCTGATAAATAAAGAGCTGAAAAACCTGTATTTTTCGCAACAAGAGCCGCCATTGCATCATGAGCACCTGGAATTTGCAAAATTTCATTTGCTTCTACTAAAGCTCGGAAGCAATTCGCAAGCTCTTCTTGTGTTGACTGTTTATTCACAACCCAAGCCATTCTAGATTCCCCCTATTATTAAATTAAGAATAGATCTACAAATTCGTTTACATTCATATTTTCTAGTTTTTCTTCATTTAAACAAACTTCATGAATTTGTTCTTGTTGCTTACTAGAATAATGACCTGCCATATTTGCAGTGAATTTTTGAACAACTTTTGGAATCGCTTCATCTCTACGGAAACGGTGACCAAGTGGGTATTCACATTCCACATTTTCTGTTACAGTACCATCTTTAAAGTGAACTTGAACAGCGTTGGCGATTGAGCGCTTGTTCGGGTCAAGATAATCTAAACTGTACTGCTTGTTTTCAACAACAACCATCTTATTACGTAATTCATCTACACGTGGATCATTTGCTACTACATCCTCATAATCGTCCGCAACGATATCACCTTTTAATAAACCGATTGCCGTAATATATTGTAAGCAATGATCACGATCAGCTGGGTTATTTAATGGACCTTCTTTATCGATAATACGAATTGCTGATTCATGAGTTGTAATTGTAATACGATCAATTTCATCTAATCTTTCTTTAATTTCCGGATGCAACTTCACTGCACATTCTGCAGCTGTTTGTGCATGGAATTCTGCTGGATATGAAACTTTAAATAATACATTTTCCATTACATAAGACTCTAGTGGTCTTGCTAATTTTAATTCTTGTTTATTGAATAATACATCTTGGAATCCCCATCCTGGTGCAGATAATGCTGTTGGGTAACCCATTTCACCTTTTAAAGCAGTCATTGCAAGATGAACACCGCGGCTCGTTGCATCACCTGCTGCCCATGATTTACGTGAGCCAGTGTTTGGAGCATGACGATATGTACGAAGACTAGAATTATCAATCCACGCATGTGATAATGCATTAAAGATTTCTTCACGTGTTCCGCCAAGCATTTTCGCAACTACAGCAGTTGTTGCTACTTTTACGTACAATACATGGTCAAGACCAACGCGATTTAAACTATTTTCTAAAGCAAGTACACCTTGAATTTCATGTGCTTTAATCATCATTTCTAATACTTCACGTACTTTTAATGGTTCTTTTCCTTCTGAAATACGAACACGGCTAATATAATCTGCTACGGCTAAAATTCCGCCTAAGTTATCAGATGGATGTCCCCATTCTGCTGCAAGCCAAGTATCGTTGTAGTCTAACCAACGGATCATACATCCGATATTAAATGCACCTTTTACTGGATCTAGCACATAAGATGTTCCTGGTACACGTGTACCGTTTGGCACGATCGTTCCTGGTACAACTGGTCCTAGTAATTTCGTACACTCTGGATATTGCAGTGCTAAAATTCCGCATCCAAGTGTATCTAGTAATACGTAGCGAGCAGTACTGAATGCTTCTGCACTTGTTACCTCTTTATTTAATACATAATCCGTAATCTCTTCTAATAATGCATCTTTTTGTTTAATTTCATTTGTTTTAATCATACTATTCTTCCCTTTCTGTCGAAAATTCGTTATTATTAATGATGGGTGTCGGTCAAACACCCATCTGGCGGGCGGCGCTAACAACTCCCCAGTTGTTTTTATTTACTAAATACATGTCGCTCGCCAATATAATTTACACGTGGACGGAACAAACGATTGTTCGCATGTTGCTCAATTACGTGTGCACATAGTCCTACTGTTCTAGAGCTAAAGAAGATTGGCGTATATAGTTGAATTGGAATACCAAGCATCCAATATACTGGAGCAGCATAATAATCAAGATTCGGATAAATGCCTTTTTCCTTCTCCATAATCTTTTCTCCAGCTTCACACATTTCATATAGTGTATAATCGCCTTTTACATCACAAAGCTGTTTTAAAGCTTCCTTCATCATCAGTGCTCTTGGATCTATCTTCTTCATATATACGCGATGTCCAAAGCCCATAATTTTTTCTTTGTTATAAAGTTTCTTCTGTAATAACTCTTCAAATTTCTCAACATTTCCAGCTTCTAAAAGCATGTACATAACCGCTTCATTTGCACCGCCGTGTAAGCTACCTTTTAGAGATGCAACTGCTCCTGTTAAAGCACCGTATAAATCTGATTGCGTTGATGCAATTACGCGAGCTGTAAATGTAGAGTTTGGCATTTCATGTTCACTATATAAAACAAGGGAACGATCAAAGATCTTCTCTTCAAGCTCAGTCGGTTTTTTACCAGTTAACATATAGAAGAAATTCGCACTATATGACAATTCTTGAAGAGGCTGAATTGGCTCCTCATTATTTAAAATATGATAGCTATTTGCTACAATGTTCGGTACTTTACTTAATAGCTTGTACCCTCGGCTTTTATTCACTTCTAACGAGCGGTTTTCGATATCATTATCGTAACCAGCTAATGCAGACACACCTGTACGTAATCCATCCATAGGATGCGTTTCTTTAGGTAATGCCTTTAACACATTGAATACACCTTCTGGCACCGCATATTCTTCTTTTAATTTCTTTTCAATTGTTGCTTTTTCATCCTCATTCGGTAGATGTTCTTCCAATAAAAGGTGCACAATGTCTAAATACTCTTTTGTTTTTGAGAGTTCGATTAAATCATACCCTTGAATTACAATTTCACCTTTCACTGTGTCAAGAAACGAGATTTTCGTCTCTGCTGCCACTATACCATCTAATCCCGGGGAAAATTTTTCTTCAGCTTTCATCATTATTTCCTCCAATCCTAATAGATCTTCGTGCACATAACTGTAAGCCTTTACAATACTGTGGAACTACATTTCTATTTCAATGTATCAGAGTTTTTAGAAGATTTCAATTTATTTTATAATGATAAGTTTCCTATACTTTTACCAATGTAATAATACAATTTTCTAAAAATAATTTTCATATTTTACAAAGAAAGGACAGACTTCTTTTTGTGTCTTCGTAAAACAAAATATAAAGATAATCCATATACTCCCATGAAATGTATCATTTACCCAGCTTTCTTTACGAAATAGAAAAAAACGAGCTGTCCATATATACAGCTCGTTTCTATATGATATTTATTTCACTATCCCCTAAATATAATTCTTATATAAAACTTATTTATTTTTAATAAAGTTATTATTTTACATAATTAAATTGAATTTCTTCCGTTTCCTCATGATCACTTACAACTAAATCATAAATTTCACAGTTTCTCTATCTCTTTTCTTTCCGCAAATAGACGTATTTTTTCAAAATAAATAGTCCTACGACTGTACCTATGTTTCAGTAAAAGTCCTAAACATGTACCTTTATACACGCTAAAAGAATATACTATTTTATCATTAAAATTAGGAGTGATCGTTTCATGTGGGTATCACGAAGAATAACTATTGCGGTCCCATCCGTTCCTTCCATACACGTTCCCGCCGTCCATACAGCTAGTTCTGATGTTGGCATTGAACTTCCGGCAACTTGGCAACAATACCAATTACCTGGTCAAGTCACCCCCTCATTTTGGCATCATGGCATGCATCCAAGTAGTACTACCTTTTATCATCCAAGTTATGCGCCACTACCCCCGACTCAAGTTTTTTATCATTTTCCTTCAATTTATTTTCAAAATTTCTATGGTACTTTTAACATTTAAAAATAATTTTACTCTTTATAATACAAAAAGCACCAAAGAAACCGTTTTTCCCGGTACCTTTGGTGCTTTTTAAATGCATTATTTATTGTCCATTATTGACAGGAGCCTCTCCTGCATTCCCGCCATTATTCGGTGGGGTTGTCACTGGTGGAGTTGGGGTTGTATTCCCTTGATCTCCACCATTATTTGGTGGCGTTGTATTCCCTCCACCTCCACCATTATTCGGCGGCGTTGTATTACCCCCGCCTCCTCCGTTATTCGGCGGTGTTGTATTACCCCCGCCTCCACCGTTATTCGGCGGCGTTGTATTTCCTTGGTCTCCTCCGTTGTTCGGCGGCGTTGTATTTCCGTTATTTTGTTCATTTTGTTTCTTTTGTTCTTCTTCTTGTTTCTTTAATTCTTCCTGTCTCTTTTGTTCTTCTTGCTTATTAAGCTCTTCTTGTTTCTTTTGTTCTTCTTGTTTCTTGAGTTCTTCCTGTTTCTTTAATTCTTCTTGTTTTTTCTCTTCTTCAGTTTTTTGCTGTTGATTTTGCTGCGGCTTTTCAGTTGTATCAGGCACGCTCCTATTTGGCGAAGAATCACGTTTTTCACCTTTTATACGCAATTCACTACCTTCTTGAACAACACTACTTGGCATTTTAAAGCGTGATTTATCTGTAGCCATCTCGCTCATCATTTCTTTAAAGATCAACTGTGCAATTTTCGTATTTTTACTACTAATATACTCGTCTTTACCATCTTTCATATATCCAGTCCATACTGCCATCGTATATTGCGGCGTATAACCTGCAAACCAACTATCACGAGTTGCACTTTCTGGAATTTTATATTGCGCTAATTGTTTTGAATCATAGTTTGTTGTACCTGTTTTACCAGCGATATCTAATGAAGCTATATTTGCTGCTGTACCAGTACCTGATGTAACGACAGAACGAAGCATATCAGTAATCATATATGCTGTAGAATCCGCCATTACTTGTTTTGGTTTTGGCCCAAAACTTTGTGATTTGCCGTCTGGATAAACTACTTTCTTCACAAAATGCGGCTTCGTATATTTACCATTATTACCAAATGCCGCATAAGCACCCGCTATTTCAGTTGGTGACACTTCATTTGTACCAATCGCTGTTGATTCAGTCGGAGGTGTATTAAATGTAATACCTAGTTTCTCAGAGAAGTCTTTCGATTTACTAATTCCCACTTCTTTTGCAGTTTTAACTGCCGGAACATTACGTGACATCTTTAATGCTTCACGCATCGTAATTGGACCTAAATGACTTCTGTCTGCATTTCGAACTTCTTGTCCAGTTGAATATTTAAATGGAGAATCATCAATTTGATGATAAGTAGCCCATTTTAAGTATTCAATAGCAGGGGCGTAATCAAAGATTGGCTTCATTGTCGAACCAGCTGCACGATCTAATTCGATTGCCATATTATGTCCTTTAAATACTGCTTTATTTTCACCGCGTCCGCTACCTATAGCACGAACTTCCCCTGTTTTCGTATCCATAAATGTGAAAGCACCTTGGAATTTATCATTTGGATAATCAATAATATTTGTATTTAAAATATTATCAGCTAATTTTTGTGCATCCTGATCCAATGTTGTATAAATTTCTAAACCGTCAGAACCAATGTTAGCATCCGGTAATTCTTTTTCTACTTCTTTCACAACGGCATCCATGAATGCAGGATATGGCATTGTCTGAAGTTCCGTTGCAGGCTTAAGCCCCTCTGTTACGTCAACTTTCGAAGCTTCTTCCATTTCTTGTTTTGTAATATAGCCATGTCGATTCATTAAGCCTAGAACAGTATTTCTTCTTTCTGTTGCTCTTTGAACATTTTCTGGTTTCGTTGGATCATAGTTATTTGGTGCTTTCGGTAACCCTGCTAGCATTGCAACTTCTGGTAATGTTAAATCTTTCAATTCTTTACCATAGTAGTTTTGTGCTGCTGTTGCGATTCCATATGAACGGTTACCTAAATTAATTTTATTTAAATACATCTCTAATATTTCATGTTTTGAATACTGTTGTTCTAGCTTATACGCTAAATATATTTCCTGAATCTTACGCTTTGACGTTTTTTCCATCGATAAGAAGTAGTTTTTAATAACTTGCTGCGTTATCGTACTTCCACCTTGAGAGCCATAATCTCCTTTAAGGCTAACTAAAACCGCACGTGCAGTACCCTTAAAATCAACTCCACTATGCTCGTAAAAACGTGCATCTTCTGTCGCTAAAAATGCTTCTTCTACTAATTTAGGGATTTCATCATACGTAACATTCGTCCTTTTTTCTTTCCCATATTCATATACCAAATTGCCGTCTTTATCATAAATTTTTGAGGATAACGGATTAACAAGTTTTGCTTTCTCAAGTTTTGGTGCATCCTTAATCATTACGAAAAAGGTAGCAACCCCCGCCACTAAACCTACAATACCAATTAGTAAACAACTAATTAAAAATTTACGGAAAAACGATGTTTTACCTTTTGGTTTTGTTTTTTTAGAAGCTGGCTGTTTTTTCTTTTTAACTTGTCGTCGCTCCTCTCGAGAACGATAATTTTCTGACATGTTACTTTCTCCTGCCTTTCAATTCTCCCGTTGATTTACTTGAAAATATTGAGGTCACCTTCATAAATACATTTAGTCAAGAAAGTGTATTAACCTGGAGCATTCAATATTTTCCCAATTCACAGATTATAAATTTCAGAATACTTCTTAATACAAGCTATTTTCACTTCTATTTTTCTAATAATGCTGCCCCTTAAAGCATAGAATGTAAGAAGTGAATTTTTAATACCTCGTATAAATAATATACCTTTTTTTCAAATGGTCAATATTTTCTTATTTATAAACCAAAGGTGAAATAAAAATAGCACAACGATATGTACTTCGTGTGAACTTCCTTATAATTACGTATAAAGAACATTTGATATATTGCATATAAATATAATACCTCTTTAATTATGAGGATTTCAACACTACAATCCCCTTATTTACAAGCAACCATCTAAAATGAAAAGTAAGGAGTTGCGTAATGATGAAGCTCGCTCCCGTTACCTCAAAAAATTTAGTTGCTGTTGGCTATAATCCTTTTGCTATGATTTTAAGAATTCAACTAAAGAATGGTATGTATGATTTCTTTAACGTGCCAGAAAGCATTTACACTGGTTTATTAAACGCACACTCTAAAAGTTATTATCATACTACTTATATTAAAAATTCTTACCGCTACACTAAAATTTAAACTTAAGCGCTATATAAAAAAGAAAGGAGGATAATCCCCCTTTCTTTTTTCACGCTACAGTTATCTTCTATTTTTCTTATTAATTTCATCATACGCTTGAATTTGTTTTTTCAAACGCTGATCAGCTTTTTTTTCATGGACAACAAGAATTGCATGTATAACTCCTGGCACCCAAAATATTAATGTTAATATGAAATTTATTATTGCTTGAAATGGTTTTCCGCAAAATAATACCGCTACAGGTGGAAGAAAAATTGCTAATAAATACATCATCTCTTGAAAACTCCTTGTTTTATATTTTTACCTCTCTTCTTTTCTTACGCTAATCAACCCTATTATTTTGGTGTTTCATACATTTCAATTACACAATAAAAACTTTTCTACTGTTATATATTCTATTCATAGGCAAAAAAACCTACTACGTCAATTTTACATACTGCCTTTAAATTGTATTTTAATACCTTTATTTTTTTCTAATCTCTCTTCTTCCTCTATTATAGTTAGTCCAATTGCAGAAATAACAGTTCCTATTGCTTGTATCCAAATACCGATGAGTGCTATTATCCTCTTATTCTTCTTATCCATAATACTGTCTTCATTTTCAACTTCATCTTCCGATAAATTAATAATTCCTTGATACGCTTGAAGTCCGGCTCCTAAACTTTGCATAGAATTGCCTAAAATAATAATTCTTTGTATGGCCTTTCTCTCTATCAATGCTGCTTCTACTCCTAAAAAGGCACCAATCGATTGTAAACTGTTCCCAACAATTATAAGATAATCATTCTCTTTCAATTGTTCGTTTATATTAAAATACGTTCCTATTACATTTGATATATTTCCTAATGCTAATAATTCAATCCCCATTTTATCAAGTAACTTACTTTGATTGTCCAAACATATATTTTGATTTTCACTATTCCCTTCATCTTCGCTATAATTACTTGCCACAATTTGTAATATATACCCGAGGGCTTGTAATGAGCTTCCTACAATAACAAGATCTGATTCAACTTTTTCTTCTCCATTAAATCCTCTAGTCGTTCCAATTGCCGCTGTAAGATTTCCACCTACTTGAAACCATGCTCCTGTAACTTTTAATTTGCTTGGATTCATTTTTATCACCTATATAGAAATTTTTTAGTACTTTCGTAATAAACAAATGTTACCCTAATCTCTTATTTTATTTTTTATATGTAATTTTGTGCATTATATTATGTGCTATTAATATAAAAAAAGCACCGTTAAGGTACTTTTTTTGATGAATCATTTTTCAATATTTTCCCATTATTATCTATTTAATATATCGAATTGCTTTATGTGACCACATTTCAGGTGTAGGTGATTCATTTACATATTGTGGTGCACATGAATTCAAAATTTGGGTACTAATACTCCCTCTAGGACCTAAAGCAACTACAGCCATGTCATGGGGTAATTCCAGCGCCGTAGATTTCGTAATACCTTACCTTCAATTACAAACTTCGAGGCGCAGTATGATGCAAGCTCATCTTCTCTTCCCTAGCTAGAACTCATATTAATAATAATTCCTTCTTTCCTGACTACCATCGCTGGGACAAATACTCTTATTACATACTCTTATTTAAATTCTCAATTTCATTTTGCAACTTTTTGAATTGTTCAAAATGCATGGTAATAGATTGACTGCTACCATAATCAACATTTTGCTTCACCAATAAAACACCAGTATCATGAAAAATCGCTTCAAGTTCTTTCCTTATGGATACTTTCGTAATATGCGCTGTTTTAATTGCCGATAAAATTGCAATTTCATTAAACTTTAATTTTATTTCATTTGGACAAAATGCTTCTTCAACCAATATAACTTCATTACTATAAATAAGCGCAACAAGAGTACTTGATTTTGCATCTGTTAAATCTACTTTTTTTATAACATCATTCATGACATTTTGCCTCCTTTATTTTCATATATATTAATTATACAAACTTATTCTTTTAATTACTTAACTTTAATTTTAGCACACTTTTGAAGGATTAAACTGTATTTCCAAAGTTTTACCGTTCCACACTCTTTGTAAAATGAACCATTTGGACTATAAATCCATATAGTAGTGTTAACAATTAATTGTAAAGTAGGTGAAAAACATGCCATCAGTTGTAGGAAATTTAGTTGTACAAAATAGTAACGGTTCATTTAACTTAGGTGATTTCTACAACGTTTCTCCGAAAGAAAATACGAAAGCTTATAATGGATCTGGCGCATCAAATGTTGGTTTTGTTGTTAATACTTTTAGCGGCGTTAGTGCGACTAATACGTTTGATTCTGACCTTGCAGATCAAAATCAAGTAGGTACGGCCTAACCCTATTTTTCCATCGTTCTGTTTAGAAATTTTAAATTTGCCTATACTATAATCAGGCTGCTACACAGCTATTGTTGATTTTTGGAGTACCCTATCTTTTTCTCCCTTTCCCTGGGGCTCAGCAGCTAGTATGAAGCTAGCTGCTTTTTTGTATGATTTTTCTTTTTTCTTATTCTTTAAATTTCAGCTTCTTTTACGTTATTTCAATGATATCCATACCATTAAATACATAAGTTTTATAAAAAGCGTCTGTACACATTACAAGCTGCTTTACCGGATTAATATGTACGACTGTCATATAGCTTGTAAGTATGTAGCCATCTTCAAAATATGTCACCAACATTTCTTTCTCAGACAATAATGAAGTTAACAATTTATCAGAAATTCTCTCTTTTGCTTCGTTTGTTAAAATCGGCTTTTGTACTTTTAATTTTTCTCCAATAATCTTTCGCATACTTAACAATTGCTCTGACGTTACTGTAAATGGAACCCACTCTCTTTCTTTTTTCTGTATCTTTACTTGATTCATTTCTTTATCTCCTTGATCATTGATCCATTTTATTTAGCACATAATGTTTCTTTGTTATTTTTAATAATTACTAGACTTTAAATAATGTCCCTACCAAAAAAGAACATAAGTTCGCTTTAATTATACACGAACTTATGTTCTTTTGAAAAGAGTTATTCTTATATTTTCCCACAACAAATAATTTTAATCATTGATTTTTTATATCCATATTTTATTGTTCCTTTATCAAACAAACCTCTCATTTTTCAAGTAAAATTAAATAACTAAAACATTATAATATCAACATTCTATGAATTGATTTTTTTCTTTTCAATAATATCCACAATTTTCTATTGTAATTCTTAATATTAAAATGTAATATTGTATTATCTTACTATCTATTTATAACACACACACTAATTAGAAAAGGGAACTCTATATGAGTTCCCTTTTCTAATTTAGGTTACCTAACTTTTTTTGATAAACCAGCTGCATTTTGTTTCATTTGCTTCGGAATAATATTGAATCAAATCTTCAAGTGTTTTAACACGAAAAAAAACAGAAATTTAGCACTAAGCTCAATCTCTGTTTTTCCTCTTTTCATATTATTTCTCTTCTAAAAATTCAAATGTATTTTCAAATTCTTTATCATTTACCTTAATATCAGCATCTTTCAATAAATCAGTGACTACTTGTTGTTTCCATTTACCTGTCGTATCTTGTAGTCTTTGTTGTTCTAAATCTTTACGAATTTCACCCTTTACTTCATCAAACGGCTTCAATTCTTTTTTATCAGTCACTTTAATAATATGGTAACCGTAAGTTGTTTTAACTGGCTCACTAACTTGCCCTGCATCTAATTTATACGCAGCTTCTTCAAATTCTTTCACTGTTTGCCCAGGAGCAAAACCAGGTATTTCCCCGCCCTGTTCCTTTGAACCCGTGTCTTCTGAATATTGCTTCGCTAATGCTGCAAAATCTTCACCATTATTTACTTTCTCTTTTACCTCTTTAGCAGTATTTTCATCTTTTACTAAAATGTGACTTACCTTCATTTCTGGTTTATAGTTATCTTTTACATCTTTTTCTGTAACAGTCGCTTTAATCGCTTTCTCAAATGCAATTTCTGGCTTCATTTTCTCTTTTAATTCATCTTCGTTTTTCAATCCCAATTGTTCTAAGGTCGGTTTAAAGTTGTCACCCATTTTATCTTTCGCTTCTTCTACTTTCTTTTTTGCTTCCTCATCTGAAACTTTATATTTATCTAGCAACGCCTTACTTAACATCATTTGATATAAAGTACTTTCTCCATATTTTTGGCGCAATTCTTTACTTAACTCTTTCTCTGTAACGTTTCCTACTTTTGATGTTACTACGTTTCCTGAGGAACCACATGCAGATAATGCTAGCACCACGCATGAAATTATCGTTCCCAAAAATAGCTTTTTCTTTTTCAATTCAAATACCTCACTTTTATCAATATGTAAAAGTAACTATACACTGTTATTGTGAAAACAGTGTGTTTTCTACATGTAATTCATTTCATTTGAATCGACTATGTGTCACGTTTTTATCTTCAAATTTGAATAATCTTCTTACTTCCTATCAATTGATTCAAATCACATTTCCCAATACCAGGAACATTTCCAGAGTCCGTATATTGCCAAATATCACACGGGTATGCCGGCTTATCCCCTCCATCCAAACAAAATCCGCCTCAATACTACGTGCTCCAAATGATATATACGTGTGATGCCCTACATATAATCCTACTTTTTTCGCACCTAAACGACGTAACTCATCTATAAATGCCTGTGTTCCGCCTTGCATATCTATCATCGTTTGAACTTCTACATCCGCCACCCAAAACTTAGCAGATTTATCACCACGATTCCAAAAATCTTGGTCCTCTTTCTTTGCATCAGCCACAGATATAAAACGGCAAAATGCATAATTACCAAATGGAATCCTATGCTTTTTCATTTCATTCACATAATTTTGATACATAAAGTCCACCGTATTCGAGCCATCTTGAACTCTAGCAATAACTAAATCTAGCTGAGAGGCTGCAATATCCCAATTAATAGTTCCGTTCCATTTTGAAATATCTACAATAAAACCTATACCATTCAACTCCTTTTTATTATCATATTCAAAGATTGCTTTATCATAAGTCCCTTATGCCTAATGCTAGCAATCTATTATATAAATAAGAGGAATCTTTATTATTTTTTAAAATACATATTCTTTTAAACACATTACCTTCAATGACAATGTCTTTTTACAGTATTATAACCAGCTTCACTAAAATTACATATTATATTAATACACCTATTCATCTGAACCAAAAAGTGAATGATATTTCATAATCAATATTAGGAGCTGATTTCATGAAAAAAAAACCTCTCGTGTTCAAAGTTCCACCGAACTCAAAACTAAAAATTACATTTTTCGGTCCTTGTAACGAAGTAATTACAAATGTTTCTATAATTAATCAACTTCTCACCCCTAAATGTCAAACTATCACGCAATATCCAGATTACAAGAAATACGAAACCGAAGTGCTATCATTATTCCATTGTTGATTCATGTAATTCACGATTTTTATAATTAGACACTTCGATAATTCGGAAAGAAAACAACCTCATTAATAGCTCTAAATTACTCATTTCATGATATTCCATTGATAATTTATTGATTCTTTACACGTTTTCATTAAGTGAGCATATATTATCGTATGGAGATTATCCACTCATAAAACCTATCTTTCTTTAGAGCGTACTTTTCAAGTATGCTCTTTTTTTATTTAACCATCATTCGTATCCTTCTATACATATAAACTTGTTCATCATGTATATTTTCACGAGTGATAAATCTCTCTGCTGCTTATGAACAATCTAATCAGTATAGACTCGACAATAACCCTTGCATTTTTTATACATTTGATAATTTGAAATACGATAATTCATTTTAATATTTTAATAAAAAGACTTACTCCTCGCCATTGAGAAAAGAGCTTGATAGTCACATCAGGCTCTCTTTCGTTTAAACTGATCTCTGTTAGATTTGTGTATTTATTCAATTCCATTTTTTAAAATAAACTACATTTTAACTATTTACTTATATATTTTAGAAAAACAATAATACTGAAAAATGCTTAATGATTTGCTTTATTCAGTTGGAGAAGGGAATCTTGCAGCTTCAAAATGTGCACCATCTTCTGATGGACTTATAACTCCATCTATACTACTTTGTGCATAGACTTCAACTTGATCTCCTTCATTCAATTGGACTATCGTCGAAACACTTACTACATTTCCAAAACTTATTGGACCAAAAAAGTCATTATCTATAGCGATTGCTGCGTTTCCGTTCACACGAATTTCTACACGCGCTCTATAATTTAAGTTTATATCATTTGGAAAAAAACCAATCGTTCCAATAATAGAATAAACCCCTCTAGTCTTCGGAATAAAAATGGACGTTACTGGATTATACTCATTTGCTAAATCAAATTGTTCATTTTGGAACAATACTTTTACAAAAGTATTGGCAGGAACCGTTTGATTCACCGTATTTCTAGCTCTAAATGCAGATGCCCTAACAAGCTTGTCCTTGTCCGCATAACACTTACTTGTCTTCTTACAACAATCATGATTCTTCTTTTTATACTCCTTACAATCCCTACAATAGTAATAGCAAGACATACTAGTTCCCCTTTCATGCTTATTACCACATATTATGTAAGAGGGATTAATAAGGTTTGGGCTAGCTATTATTTTTTCTAATAAGGGCGCTCTATACTTGCACCCTTATTTAAATACACAACTTGATTCCTTACTATTTATAAATTGTATACAGTTCCATATGGGATGGTAAGAAAAGTACTTCCATACGGTGTAATATGATGCACCGGGTAAAAATACTCCATGGATGAATAATACGGTTGTATACCTTGCTGTTGCATTTGTAAAGCTTGTTGAACAGCTTGAACTGTACTTTGTGCTCCGCTATACGTTATAGACGTACCATACGCTGGTCGCATGCCCGCTTGAGAATAACAATATGAATAAAACAATATTACCAACTCACTTCCATCTAACTTATTACAAAAACGGTTAAGCTGCATTTTATCCCCAAAAGAAATGATATATATATTCTCCTGTTACACTTTGATTAATTCCAGTAATTCTAGCAAACCTCATCAAATCCGCTCCCTGTAGAAAATACATTGCAAGCGTAACTGGTACTTGTGACCACATAAACTGATAAAACCCCTCAACTCTCCGGTTTGTCGAAACAATTAAATCATTTACAGGTCCTTGATTCCATACAGATGTTCTAACTGAAGTAAACGGAAGATCTTTCCCATTAATCACTATTCTTGCCATACTTTGAGTTATGTCCACATCAATCACCTCCATCATTATAAAAATCAGACCTGTTTATTACTTATATTGTTATAAATATTCTTGAATTTAATAAATGTCTAAGGCAAATTTCTATTCAAATTAGTTTATTTAATAAAATAATAAGGTAAATGCAATTTTCATATTAATCTCCCTCAACTTCCGTAACATTTAAATGATTTATAACCTTGTACAGTTTTTAAACTTCGGTATGCAAAATTACATATTTCATTATTGTAATATCACTTTATTAACTAGAAGTTGATAACATCCTATTTAAATCCCTTGATAAATAAACATTTGTAATTTAATTCCTTATTTAAATCACAAAGTTTTATTTTTAAACACTATATTCGAATAATTATATTGGAATTTACTGTTGTATACACATCTACATTCTTAGGGTATTATATGTAAGAAGAGTAAGGTAAGAGTTACTCTTTGCCATTTTAGGAAAGGTCCTGTTGGAAACAACAGGACCTTTTTTCGTATAATTGCATTTTCGTTTAGTTCCTCCTATCAACATAAATAAAATTTGTAACAATTCCTCTCTTACTCTTGCGGATTAGCTTTACCGTATCCGTTGCACATGACATTGGATTTTCTAACATCTAGTTCCCCCTCCTTAATACATGCAGGATTTTCCTTTTCATTGTCGAATCAATTTAATGTTTGGAAAGGAGGACAACATGGCGAAAATTAAAGTGGGACTTACACAATTTTTAGACTTCACACTGAAAAGTAGTGCAGCTAAAACAAATTTTGTAAAGAATCTAAAATCTCAACCTGAATATCACCCAGTTTTTGATTACTGGAAACAATTACGGGAAACTGTTATTAAATTTCATCAAAACGAACTATCATTTGAATGTTTTGAAACATTGGTGCAAACTGTTGATCAAAAGAAAAAACAGAACTATATTGATGTAATCAGACAATACAAAAAGTTTATTAGAAACAAAGATATCGTTTGGTTTGATCCAGGAAAATCGCATTGGGTATCTGATGATTTAATCGTCCGTTCTTCACCTGAACTTGGATTGCTTGTTAATGATGAGCCACATCTTATCAAACTGTTCTTCAAAGGAAAAAAAGAGCGAATTGATAAATAGAACATTAACTCAACATTGACATTACTAAATAAATCAACATTTTCTACTGACCATAAAGATGTGAATTATACTGTTCTTAACATCCAAAAGAACAAAATGTATACAAATAATTCTATTAGCACTGAGCATTTAATCTCGCTTGAGTCAGAAGCTAATCAACTTTGTTATATATGGAACAAGATATAACAGGTACTAGTTATGAATTTCATTACCTAGCTCCTGCATAATTTGAGCGCAATTTTCACAAATCCAATCTGTTTTATTTAATTGAAGCTCACCTTCTTGTTCCTCTCAAACAAAGTAAGGTGGGTATTGTTTTATTGTTTTAAAGAATAGTTTCTTTTAACGATTCCCCCAAATTCATACATGCATCCTCTACATCATTCTTTGAATTTCCTGCTTGTTGTTCCATTCACTCATAAAAATATCTGAGGAAAAGAACGTTATAGCGATGGCTATCATGAATACAATTTGATTTTCCCTACTTATAATAATAACACCTGCAATTTCAGAAGTTTGACACAGCTCTGGAAAAAGCTTATAAAGAAAAGTGAGGTTCCTGATATTCGGTTCCACGATCTAAGACATACTCATGCAACAATTATGTTAAAGCAAGGTATTCATCTAAAGATCGTCAGCGAACGCTTAGGACATGAAAGAGTAGGTATCACACTGGACACCTACTCACATGTTGTACCAGAACTTCAAGAAAAAGCAGTCGAAGATTTTGCAAACAATCTATTTCAAAAACACTAATGTTTGCAATTACGGATTTTGCATAAAAATACTAGCTTATCCGTGTGACATTTGAGAGGAGTCAAAAACATGAGAGAAATCAAGTCTGACAAGGAATTCAAAGACATCATCGCAAGCGAGGAGCCAGTAGTTGTTAAGTTCTTTACAACGTGGTGCCCAGATTGTGTGCGTATGGACAACTTTATTGGAGATGTAATGGAAGAGTTCAATAAATTTGAATGGTATTCTATTAATAAAGATGAGTTTCCAAGTATTGCTGAAGAATATCAAGTTATGGGTATCCCAAGCTTACTTGTTTATCAAAATGGCGAAAAGCTAGGCCACTTACATAGTGCTAACGCAAAAACTGAAGAGCAAGTTACTGAGTTTTTAGAAGCATACTAAAAAACGAAAAAACCTCTGATAATTTTTCAGAGGTTTTTAAATTTGTTTTCAAAATGTTCGTTGTATTCGTTTTTTTATGGCAATTGAACATAATTAATGCTTTTCTCCTCTCCTTATCCAAGAAATTATTTTTATCATTCATTTTATATAAGTCCCACAAGGAATTGCAAACGATCATTTTGCGAAAAATATATATGAAAGGAATTATGCGAATCATTTTTCTCGCCACCTTTCTCCCTATACCATAATCTTCGTTAATTGCTTAACAACTTTCTGCTTTGTACTTTTCAACATTTTTTTCCTTAACGAAACTTTGTTATCCCCTACTTAAAAAGCTATAAAACGTCAACAATGTTTGTATAGACCCACACGAGTTTCGTTTGATACTCTATTTATAGAAAGAAATTCCTTTAAAGAAAGGTGAGTGATTAAATTGGATACTCTTTCTCATAAAGAAGCTGATAAAGGTGCTATTGTCAGCATTATGGCCTACATATTTTTATCCTCTATGAAAATTATCATCAGTTATATTACCCTCTCTAGCGCATTGCGTGCTGATGGTTTGAATAATTTAACGGATATTGGTGCTTCTTTAGTAATATTAATCGGTCTAAAAATTTCTCGTAAGCCTCGCGACCCAGACCATCCATATGGGCATTCTCGTGCAGAACAAATCGCATCACTTGTTGCTTCTTTTATTATGGCGACTGTCGGATTAGAAGTTGTTGTTAGTGCCATTCAATCGTTTTTAAATCCGAAACAAGCAGCGCCTAATTTACTCGCTGCGTGGGTTGCTTTATTTTCTGCTGTCGTTATGTACTGTGTGTATTTGTATACGAAAAAGATTGCAGCTCGAACAAAAAGTAAATCCTTAGAAGCCGCTGCTAAGGATAATTTATCAGATGCCCTCGTAAGTATCGGTACAGTAGTAGGTATTGTCGGTTCGCAGTTCCAAATGCCTATTTTAGATCCTATTGCCGCTTTAATTGTCGGCCTTATTATTTGTAAAACTGCATGGGAGATTTTCGTAGAAGCTTCTCATATGTTAACGGATGGAATCGATCCAGATAAGATGGAAGAGTACGCTGGTGCTATTGAACGTATTGGTGGCGTGGAAAACATCGTAGATATTCGCGCTCGTATGTACGGGAATCAAACGTACGTTGATATTACAATCGAGGTAGATGCTCGTATGGATGTTGGTGAAAGTCATTGTATTACTGACAACATCGAGGCTATGCTTCGGAAAAAGTTTGGCATTTACCATGCACACATTCATGTTGAACCAACGGAAAAAGAACCTATTATGATATAGGTTCTTTTTTAATGAACGTTTTATGAAATATAACACATAAAACGAGCCAGCTACCACCAGCTGCCCATCCTGCTAATATGTCAGATGGATAGTGAACGCCAAGATAAATTCGGCTAACTGAAATAGATAATACAACAAAGCTAGCTATAAAAATAATCAACAATTTTTTATGCAATGTAATACGTTCTTCTGTAATTGTGACGTATGCAATAAATCCTAAAAAAGCAGTAGCATTCATCGTATGACCGCTCGGAAAACTATATCCAGTTGCAGTAACAAGCTGCGTTACATCAGGCCTTGCCCGTTCGTACCATAGTTTAAGCATACTGTTCAAATAACGAGATCCGTAGTAATTAATTGTTAGAAGTAATGCACTAAGCAATTTCTTTCTAACGAGAAAATACATTACGAGAATAATGAGTAATGGAAAATATATTCTTTTGGAACCGATAAAAGACGCCCAGGTAAAATAGGCTGTCAAATAGTCATTTCGAAAGCTTTGAATAAAGTGTGCGACTATATTGTCAAATTTCTCAATACAAGCGGTATGATACGAAAGTGATAATACGACAAAACAAATGAGCAACGTAAAACTTAACAAGTATAAATGTCGATATCGTTTCACATACATAACCTCACTATGCAAAAAAATGGAGCGGTTGTTTTAGTTTTCCTCTCCATTTCTTTTTTATGCATAGTTTATTAAAAAAGATAATTGTTAATTTTTTGCTTCATCGTCGGAATATCTTCACTCGTGACAGTAAATCGAATAGTTTTCTCGTCAAGATCAAGTGCTTCTGCAAATAAACCTGCTAATCCACGAGATTTTCTATCTACTTCCATAATAATTTCTAGTCGGTCGTAAGCACCTGGCAAGATTAATAATTCTAATTCATCTAATTTCCCATAGTATTCTCCAGAAACTGGAATGAACTCAAATTCTTGTGCGAATGGAACTCGCTTGCGTAATCGATGCGGTAATTCTTCACATTCTATATGACGTGCTTTAAAACCTAATTGATTTACACTATCTAATACACTATTTAACAGTGCATTTGGCAACACTTGAATGTAATCACGATCGCTTGGATCTATACTACGTTTAATATCAAGCCCTGTATGTACCCAAACCGTTTTCATACCAAGTGTAAGCGGTGCTTCAACTGGCATTTTAAATGAAAATGGAATTTCCATCTTTTCATTCGGCTCTACAGTAAAAGGTTCTGTTAAACGAACTCGCTCTAAATCATACGTTGCTGTTACTTTTTTATCATCCACTTCTCGTACATACGATGTCGATAACGTTAAGTAAATGCTTTCAATTTGTTGGCTAACTGAACCTCCAGTTATATGAACCTTACCTACTATATCTTCTCCAACTATATACTCATCTTTGTCAAGAACAGTATCAACTTTCGCACTACCAATACCAACGCTTGCTAAAAACTTTTGAAACATGAAGTCTCCATCCTTTCTAAAGTAAAAGCTACATCTTTTTTTAAATCTTGTACATTCTCATAATACGGTGTTTTTATTTGTAACATTCGCATAAGCATTTCACGATTATAATTTTCCAAAGTTAATTCTTCATACCATGGTTTTTCATGTTTTTCAGTAGATTCATATCCTGCATATAATAAAAATAACGAGAAATGACCAAGAGCATAAAAATCACTCCGAAAGTGAACTTCTCGCATCAAAGCTTGTTCGCCTTCATAAGTTGTAGCTCGCTCATCACCCTCACCTTTAAATTTAGCCAAACCAAAATCAATAATACTAATTTGATTTTCTTTCAATAATATGTTTGGAATACGTAAATCTCGGTGAATAATACCTTTACTATGAAAAACCGAAACAATTCCTAATATTTCATATAAAATTTCAAACACTTCACGTTCTGTATATATATGCCCATCTAGAAAAATATAATCTTCGAAATTTTTACCAGGCATATGCTCCATCACAAAAAAGCTCTTTTTCTCCCATATGAAACCATCATACAGACTAGGAATTGCATGATGATTTAATGTTTGTAAAATCATTTTCTCCTGTTCAAATGATCTTCTACCAAACTCGTATCTTTGTTTACTTTGTCTTAATTGTTTTAAGACTTTATATCTATTTATTTGCAAATCATTAACGACATATGTAACTCCATAACTGCCCATTCCAATTAATGATTCAATTTTATAACGTTCTGCAACAATTGTATTTTTCCGCAGTGGTCTATCAAATAAAGCTAGTACATGACGCCATTTCATCAGCTACTTGAAAAGAAGCTACGGCTTTTACGTTTTCTTTTATAATGATGATGCCCATAATCAGAAGAACGTCGCTTATAATCACTACTTGAATAAGAGTGCCCTCTTCGGCGATAATCACTACTCGAGTACGATCGATATTTTTTCTTTCCTAATAAAGAATCAATAATTTTTTTGAACATCCCTTCACCTCTTGCATAAAATTTTCTTTTAATTATATCAATAATTACCGACTATGTTTGTGACAAGTTTGTAAAGAGTAAAAAACGACGAGTTAAGCCCGCCGTTACTTTCATTCTTCCTCTTCATCAAAAACTTCATCAATCATACATTTCTCTAATAAATACTCGAATGTAATATCTGCAAGGTCCTCGATTTCTTCTCGTTTTGGAACGTACCCTCTTTCAATTAGTCGCTCATAAAAAAACTCCGCAATCTCTTCCGTATCAATTACGACTTCAATTTCCTTCATGAGCATCACTCCTTTATTTCTGTTTTATGAAAAAATCTCAAAATTATGTATATGAGATTAGAAAAATAGTTTTTATTTTTTATAGGTCATATCATTTGGACGAGGTGCATACGATTGTAGTACAAGCTATTCAAAGGGGGAAATAACAATGGAACACCAATACGAAGTAGAGCAAACAAAAGAAGAGTTCATGCATGAAGATAAATGGGCAGACTCTCTTATCAAATGGCTTTTTATTTTTTTAATAATTGTAGGCATACCTTATACTGCATATGTTGTTGTTCAATTTATTCTCTCTTTCTAGTTAACTATTTTTTCTCTGTCAATTTAACTAAATAATTATGAACAACATCCATAACAATTTTATATTCTTCATCTTTAAATGTATCGAATAATAATTGATAATCGTTATAAATATCAAGTAACCCATCAATGATTTCTTGACGATTTGTCTTAACACTCACTTTTTTCGAGTTATTAATTGACTTCAATTTTCCTAAATCCAATTTATTCATTCCAGCTTTATCTTGTTTCATTTTCTTCAAAATCGCATTTGCAGTTTGAGCATTGGCAAGCAACGTTAAATCTGATTCATCCGCTTCTAACCATTCACCATCCGTAATTCGTGACAATTCATATATAGTATCTTCCCATGCATCATTTTTATATCTCCATACTTCTGTACGAAAGCCAACAATACGAAAAACATCTTTATCATATCCAGTTACTTGCACAAGATCACCAAAAGTGAAATGATAATTTAATTCAATCCACTCCGTGTCACCTTTTTTCATATCTTGCTCTGAAACGTGCTGCAATGTTTGCTCTACATAAAATCCATCGTGATTATTTACTTCGTATACGTAAGCTCCATCTAAAACTTTCATATTTGTGATTTTTCCAACGGTTCCATATAGCGTAATCACGACTATGTCCCCTACGTTGTATTTAGGTTGTTTTTTTCTTGCCATCTATATCTCTCCTTTTTTTAACGTCGTGATTTTGATAACAGTATATGCAACCTACATAAAAACGCTTATCACATAAGCTTATATTCATAAATTTTTTCAACAAAAAAATATGACCACACAAAATTAGTATACAACGCAAAAAAAGCTAGTAAGTAACCTAGCTCCAAATCAAGATATTTCGTATAAAAAAACATACAGAATACTTCACTTTATAACAGTAATGTATTCTGTATGTTTTCATTTTGTTTCTATCTCTCTTGTATGTATAAATCCCATGCTTCATCAAATATAGACATACTTTCTAGCATTCCACTTAACTCTAAGTATGAACTAATTTCATCATAGTCTTCAGATTGCTTCGGAAAACTTAAATCATCATACATCGCCTCTGCTAAATCGGATATTTCATTTTTAAATAAAGCTGCACGATGTTTCATCATATAATGGTAAAATGTCTTTTTCAAAAATATTCCCTACCTTTCTAACTTGGGTACATTATACAAGGCGAAAAAGAAAAAAACCAGCATAAAAGCTGGTTAAAAGTCGAAATAATTCCTTTTTAATAATCGTGGTCTTCCCATCAATTCTTCATATGTTAGTTGTTTTGGCAAGTCTTTCGTATAAATTAAAAATAACTGATCTTCAATTTCTTTTACAGTATGGTCTGATTGATAGTCCATTCCACATGAGGAACAAGAAATACATGGTGTCTTTTGGATTTCAATGGCTTTCGTACCATCTGGTAGTTCCCAATATACAGTATTCAAGCTTTCTTTCGCTTCTGTACTGTCACACCACATACAATTCATACTGCATCACCCTCGGTTTTTTTGTCATTTTCTTCTAATTTAGCCATTTGCGATTGATATTTTTTATCTTTTAATTGGTCTCGCTTATCACGTTTATCTTTTAAAGATGCATGAGTTTCATTATCTTCATAGTCTTTACGACGGTTCATACGCTGTAAATCGTCTGGAACAAGGTTAAATTTCTTATCGCTCATTAAACCTGCGATACCAACATCAGATCGTTTTTCTTCGTAGTTCGGATAAATTTCTTTAAAGTAACCTTCAGCTCTTCCTGGAATGTAGCTCTCTGGTTCTGGATACGTCGTAATAACCCCTTCAAAGTTACGAAGTACAACTTTATCCGCACTTTGTGAAATTAAATAGTTTGGCTGAAGCGCAATTTTTCCGCCCCCACCCGGTGCATCAACAACGAATGTCGGTACTGCATAACCTGAAGTATGTCCGCGTAAGCCTTCAATAATTTCAAGACCTTTAGATACTGGCGCACGGAAATGACCGATACCTTCTGATAGATCACATTGGTAAATATAATATGGACGAACACGAATTTTTACTAAATCATGCATAAGTTTTTTCATAATTGGAACGCTGTCATTAATTCCAGCCAGAATTACAGCTTGGTTTCCAATTGGGACACCTGCATTTGCGAGCATTTCACATGCTAGTTTCGATTCTTCTGTAATCTCAATAGAAGTGTTAAAATGCGTATTTAACCATACTGGATGGTATTTTTTAATAATATTACAAAGGTTTTCTGTAATACGCTGCGGGAATACTACTGGCGCTCTCGTTCCGATACGAATAATCTCAACATGCGGAATTTCTCGTAAATTTTTTAATACATATTCTAAAATTTTATCGTTAATTAGAAGACCGTCCCCACCAGAGATCAGTACATCTCGTACCTGCGGTGTTTCACGAATGTATGCAATCGCATCGTCTAATTGTTTCTTCGGTACACCCATTCCAATTTGTCCACTAAAACGACGGCGCGTACAGTAACGACAATACATAGAGCATTGATTTGTTACTAAGAATAGTACGCGGTCAGGATATCGATGTGTCAGCCCTGGAACTGGTGAATCTTCATCTTCATGAAGCGGATCTTCTAAATCATATTTTGTTTTATATAACTCTTCCGAAATCGGTACTGATTGCATCCGAATCGGACAGCGTGGGTCATCAGGATTCATTAGCCAAGCATAGTACGGTGTAATGTTTAACGGGATCGTTTTCGTTGAAATTTTAACGCCTTCTTCTTCATCAGGTGTTAAATTAATCACTTTCTTTAAATCATCTAAAGTTTTGATCGTATTCGTTAATTGCCAAACCCAATCATTCCATTGTTCTTCAGTAACATCTTTCCATAATTCGATATCCTTCCAGTGACGATTTGGTTTGTATACATCATGTAACATTGCTATTCCCCCTTTTTATACGCTCATCCTTTATATAAGCAATAGTTATGCCAACTTTCTATTTTTAATAAGTAAATGTACGACGAATCCTATTACATAAACGAAAAAATATTTTTAAACGCTGTATGAAATCCATACATACTATCATATTCATTACTTTTTATATATGTAAACGCTCTTTTATTGGTGCAAACACACAAAAACCGCCGATTATTCGGCGGTTTTGTCGTACTTGCTCAGTTTATATTGAAGCGTTTGACGAGGGATACCTAACATTTTTGCAGCTTGTAATATATTCCCTTCCGTTTCAATTAACGCTTGATCTATTAATTCCTTTTCCGTTTGATGAAGTGCTTCTCTAAGTGGTAAAATGCTCTTCTTCTTTGAAAGATTCTCTTTCCGAAATGTACGCGGTAAACAATTGGCTGTTAATGTATTCCCTTCTGCGATAATGACAGCATGTTCAATCGTATGTTTTAACTCACGGACATTTCCAGGCCATTGATAATCTTGCAATCTTTCTTTCGCTTCCTTATCCATTTGAAGTACACCTTTTTTATAACTTTTATTATATTCTTTCAAAAAATAAGAAGCTAATAATACTACATCCTCAGTTCTTTCGCGTAGCGGTGGAATATATAACGAGAATACATTTAATCTATAATATAAATCAGTGCGAATTTTATTCTCTCTTAAACATACTTCTGGTGGCTGATTCATTGCGGTAATAACGCGAACATCTACTTTTCTTGTCTTATTATCACCAATTCGACGAATAACCCCATCCTCTAATACACGTAGCATTTTCGCTTGTAAATCAAGCGGCATTGAATTCAGTTCATCTAAAAATAATGTCCCTCCATCTACAAGTTCAAATAGTCCTGCTCTTTCAATTGCCCCTGTATAACTTCCTTTTGTCGTTCCAAACAATAAACTTTCTAATAGCGACTCTGGTAGCGCTGCACAGTTTTGTGCAATAAACGGCTTATTTTTCCGTTTAGAAGCTTCATGAATCGCTTGTACAAATAGCTCTTTCCCTGTTCCTGTTTCCCCATATATTAAAACATTTGCATCAGTTGGCGCTACTTTTTGCGCTAATTCTTTCGTCTGTTTAAACCGAGCATCATTAGTCACTATCGTCTCAAACGCAACATGTTTTTTGATCACTTTTTTATTAGATGATCGCTTTATTTTCGACTGTAAATCGACAATTGTATCAGTAAGTTGTTGAATTGTAGAATAGTCCTTTGCAATTTCAACAGCACCAGCAATATTCCCATCAATAAATATAGGTAGCGTCGTATTTACTGTACAAACGTCTTCCCCATTTAAGTTTTGATAATGCTGTACTTGATGTACAATTGGTTTTTTCGTATCTAATACTTTCATCAATGTACTTGTTTCCCTAGATAAAGAAGGAAATGCTTCTAACAAATGCTTACCTAATACTTTTTCAATTTTGGATCCATCATGTTTTGCAGCAACTGTATTATAAAAGATCGTAATCCCATTTTCATCTACTGCGTGTATGGCCTCATCTATACTGCCCAAAATCGCCTCAATGACTTCTTGTGTCGAAACTGCTAGCAATGTCATCCCCCCTTTTGCCGAAAATTCAGCAAATACACGCCGGATTTCCGGCACTCCTCTGTGCGATTATAAGCATGACGATTCCGTTCTATTATTTTGATGAAATTTGTATATATTTCTATTGCTTATTTATGGTTAAGTGAAACTTTAATCAGTGGGGCTTTATTCATCCCCACTGATTATTAACCTGAATCCCACCTAACTTTTTTGCTTTACAGCCAAATTTTGAGGCGGGAGTCTTACTGCTTTCGAATAGCTGGATAAATCTTTCACCCATATATTCATATCTTCCAACTTATCAAAAATGTAGCAATTATTCGCGAGCCTTCCCGTATATGTATAGCCTAATTGATGAAAGGCTGCATTCATACCGAAAGATAGCGAACGAGCAATCGTATAGGAACAAAAAATAGATCTTTCTTGAAGTTCTTCCTCTAACTTAATTAACAAACTTTTCATAAAACCATGTTTTCGATATTCAGGTAATGTAGCACAATTCGTTAATTCTGCATTATTCTCTTTCACGTTCATTTCAGCAGATGCTGTGCTAATTATTTTCCCTTTGAATTCATAAACATAGTAAATTGTATCGTCTTCCTTCATCGTCTGCTTTACATAACTCGCTTCATTTAAAGGTGTCGGATAAACTTCAAATACTTTTCCAAAGACAATTGCTAATTCTTCCGCGTCCTCTTCTGTCGCTTTTCTTAACACAAACTCCTCTGGGACTATTTTTTCTTTCACTTCTTTTGCTTTTACACCACTTAAAATGGTATCTTCCTCAGTCCAATGAATACTATTTCGTCTTTCATCATTATGATATTTCACGAAGAAGTACGCATCATGTCCTTGAAAATAATGAGGTATCGTTGCTTCCAATAAGAAACCGAAAGAGAGCCATCTTGAAACATGCTCTCCCTTTCCTTTTATAATACATTTAGTGAAAGCATGTTTCTCTGCTAGTTCGTCAATTATTTGTATAATACTTTCCACATTTCCTGTATAGTGGTCTACTCGAATACGTTTATTAAAATAATCTACAACTCCTTCTACTGTATAACGGCTTGTCTGTTCTCTAAAAGATTCATAGTATTTCATTTTTTTACCTCACACCAATCTAGTAATGTACATGCAATAATTTTTGAGGCAGCTATCATTTTATCAACTTCTATATATTCGTTTGGATAATGTGCTACTTTCGTCTCCCCTGGACCGAATACTATCGTTGGCACATTGGCGATTTGTGTAAATAAACCTCCATCAGTCCCCCACGGAGATGCTTCAATAATTGGTTCGTTCCCTTCAATTTCAACAAAGTTATGCTGAAGTGTTGTAATTAGCTCATGATTTTCTTCTAGTTCACCAGGAACCCATCTCGCTCCAAACCATTCTACTTCTACTGGATTTTCAACAAACCAATTATCCACATCATTTAATTCAGCAATCCAACTCTCAAACTCTTCTTTTGCTGCCTCTATAGTCTCATTCGGCGCGATACCACATCTTCCTTCTAAAATTAACGAATCAGGAACAGAACTTGGCCAGCTACCACCTTCAATTTTCCCAATATTAATTGGAATTGGAATCGGAATTCCTTTAAATAACGGATCTGTAATTCGATCATTTCTCTTCTCTTCTAATTTTCTCAAATGATCTACAACAAACATACTTTTTTCAATTGCACTTACTCCTTCATAACGTGTACCACCGTGTGCTGCTTTTCCTTTCACATGTAGACGAAACCACATAGACCCTTGTTGTTTCGGGAAAAACTTCATATTAGTCGGCTCTGGAATAATTACACCATCCGCCTTATATCCTCGTAATATAGTCGCTAATGTTCCAGCCCCGCCACTTTCTTCTTCTATTACACTTTGAAAATAGATATCTCCTTTTAATTCAATACCAGATGCAATAATCGCTTCCATCGCAAGCATAAGTGCGACATTGCCGCCTTTCATATCCGTTGTTCCACGTCCATATATACGATTCCCTATTTTCTCACCACTATAAGGGTGATGGTCCCACTGATTTACATCGCCTTCTGGTACTACATCAATATGCCCATTTAATATCATAGATTTCCCATCGCCGCTTCCTTTTAAAGTTGCGACAATGTTCGGGCTGTCTGAAAAACTTGTACGCGGTGATACAAAATAAGGATGATCTTTCATTTTAGAAAAAGATGGCTCCCAAATATCAAGATCTAAACCTAACTCACGTAGCTTTTCAATCACAATTGCCTGCGCACCACTTTCATCACCAGATACACTTTTTTCTTGAATTAATCGTTTTAAAAATTTCACACTTTCCTCTTCATGGCTCTCAATATAATCGCAAACCTGTTTTTTTAATTGCTCCATATTTTACATCTCCCCTCATTCAATTACTAGTAAGTTAGAGCCAATTTTAAAATCAGCCTCCGTATGTTGTTTTATATCTTCCACTGTGTACGGGCTCATTAATTCTTGCAAAATGAGTCCATTCGAAGTCACTTCCATTACCGCCATATCTGTAATAATTAAATCTACACATTTCTTTGAAGTTAATGGCAATGTACACTCTGAAACAATTTTTGCATTTCCGTATTTATCAACATGATTCATCACAACAACGACCCGCTTCGCTTTTTGTGCTAAATCCATTGCTCCTCCAATACCTGGAACACGTTTCCCAGGTACAATCCAGTTTGCTAAATCACCATTCTCACTTACTTGTAATGAACCAAGAATTGTTATGTCTAGTAAACCTTTTCGAATCATCCCAAACGCCATGCAACTATCGAAATAACTTGCTCCTGTAATAAGAGAAGTTGGTAAACCTGCTGCGTTACATAAATTCTCGTCTTCATTTCCTTTGCTTGGCGTAGGCCCCATACCTACGATTCCATTTTCCGCATGAAACATAACGTTTATATCTTCTGGTAAATGATTTGGTACTAGCGATGGAATTCCAATACCTAAATTTACGATCATGCCATTTTGTATTTCTTTCGCCGCACGTCTAGCAATCTTATCTCGCACTTCTACGCCCATACCCATTTCCAATTCACTCCTTCCGATGGCACGACATAATTTACGAATACACCTGGAACTACGATTTCCTCTGGATCTAAACTTCCAAGCGGAACTATTTCTTCTGCTTCTACAATCGTTATATCCCCAGCCATAGCTACATGAGGATTCATATTTCGCGCACTTTTGTCGAATACAAGATTGCCAAATGGATCCGCCTTTTTCGCATAAACAATCGCAACTTCAGCAGTTAATGCTGTTTCAACTAAATAGGTCTTACCGTTCATTTCAACTGTTCGTTTTCCCTCTTCTACAATCGTATCCAAACCAACGTCAACTAAAACTCCACCAAGCCCAACGCCTCCAGCACGAATACGCTCTGCTAATGTTCCCTGAGGAGAAAACTCTATTTGTAATCTTCCTTCGTTTAACTGTCTTCCTGCATTCGGGTTTGAACCAATATGAGAAGTAATTAATGATTTTACTCTTTCATTCGTAACAAGACGACCAATTCCTACATCAGGAAATCCCGTGTCATTTCCTATTAAATTTAAATTTGTAACTCCCTTTTCTAAAATAGCCTGTATTAAAGATGGAGGGGATCCAATCCCCCCAAATCCCCCAAACATTAATGTCATATCATCATGGAACAAAGAAATTACTTCCTCTATTTCTTTTAATTTACCGAATGTATTTGTAATAGTTGTCATGCGATACTATGCCCTCCTTTTTGCATCATCTCTTCTACACTTTTTGCAAAAATTGAAAGTAATTCATCTAACTCGGAATATGTAGTTGTCATTGGCGGTGCTACAAGCAGTGCACTATCTTCTTTTCCTGCTTGCCCTGAAACAGCTTGGTATAAAAGAAGTCCATTTTTAGCTGCAACCGAAATAAGTTCTGACGCTTTTGTAAACGATTGCAATTCTACTCCAATCAGCAACCCTTTTCCGCGCACATCAGCAATGATTGTCGATTGTTGCTGGACTTTCTGTAACCCTTTAATTAAATACTCTCCCTTTTCTGCTGTTTTTTCAGGTAGATTATGCTTCTCCATATATTCAATAACAGCTAGTGCCGTTGCTGCAGACAATGGATTTGCACTTAACGTATGCCCGCTCATAACAGAACGTGACCCACGTAATATCGGCTCCATAACGCGGTCACTTACAACAGTCGCTGCCATCGGTGTATATCCAGCTCCTAAACCTTTACCAAGTGTCATAATATCCGGTTCTACACCCCAATGCTCCATTGCAAACCATGCGCCAGTACGACCAAGCCCAGTCATTACTTCATCTGCAATAAATAAAATATCGTAATGACTACAAATATCTTTAATTACTTTATAATATTCTTTCGGGGGAACAACCGCTCCTCCAGCTGCTCCGATAATCGGTTCAGCGATAAAAGCTGCAATATGCTCTGCACCAATTCTTTCAATGGATCTTTCTAGTTCAGTCGCACAAGCAATCTGACAAGTTGGATATACCTTTTGAACAGGACATCTGAAACAATATGGAGCTGGGATCGTTGGATAATCTTCCAAAATAGATACGAATCGTTGCCTGCGCAAAGGATGTCCAGACATTGATAAAGCCCCCATCGTAATACCGTGATAGCTCATCCATCTTGATAAAATTTTATGTTTTCCTTGAATACCGCGTTCCTGAAAATGCTGAATTGCGATTTTCATAGCTGTTTCATTCGCTTCCGTACCACTATTCACAAAAAAGCTCCAGTTCAAATCTCCTACACTTAAATCACTTAACTTCTTCGCTAATTTTTCAGCTGGCTCACTCGTAAACTGTGATCTATAAACGAAAGCAATCTCCTCTGCTTGCTTTTTAATAACGTCTGCAATCTCCTTTACACCGTGTCCAATACCTGCCGTAATTGCTCCTGACGAGCCATCAAAATATTTATTTCCGTTCTGATCATATAAATAGACACCTTTTCCATGTGAAATCATTGGATACGGCTGACCAACAAGTGGTTTAATTAAGTAATCGCGCATAGCGCTCCCCCATTTCTCCAATTTGTATATATGTATGAAGAAAATTGACGTTTCTTTCATAAAAAAGAATCCTCTGCAAAAGCAGTGAATTTATCAAAAAACTATTATAAAATATACAAATGAGTGCTAAAAAAAATTTTTGAAAACAGAAAATTCAGAACCTAAAAAGAAGACCAATCCTTATCTATACGCTCAAATAACCCTCCCTTATATAAAATGAATATCACACTAAATGGTGTTTACTAACATAATGTCAGCTTCCCTCAAATACCGACATTGTGTAAACTTCGACAATACTCCCTTTAAACTCCTTCCTATTACCCTACTTTGCGTTGCATATTTTTAAACAAATTTCGACATTTAACTTCACTAAATGAATAACAATTATTTTTATAACAACTAACATTTAACATATAATATCTTTCTTTTTATACAATAAAAAAAGAACCGATTAACCACATTAATCAGTTCGGCACGACGCTCTTTTTCGGTTAATACCGTCACTTGCTAAAATAAATAGAAAAAACCATACTTCAAATTCAAAATGCATCCTACAGCCTTTAGCACAAAGTCCTCCATAACTCCATTCACAATTACTATCGGGATATCACCATCCCAATGTACTGCTCCTTTCCTCATAGTCAAACTACCTTTCCTTTATAATTTATGTAGGACAATTATCACTTTGTATGTGTATTTGCCTATAATTAAAAAAATCCCTAGTTTGACATGCTTTCAATCTGCCAATTAATACGTGTGTGAACTACCCACCACTTAGTATTTCTTACGAGCTTACCCCGAAGTGGTGGCTTCTCGGTTCATCGCTACTTTTGATAGCTAACGAATTTGTCTTAGGACAGCCGAGCTAACTCCCTTGTTCCAAAGGTTATTTTGTTACTATTTATGCCAACGCTAATAAGCGGATCGCTTCGCTTCCTACCGCTAGACTACCGTCTTTCACACGCTTGAGGAAGGAGGTTTCTTTCGGATAATGCGTTAAAATTTTCATTTCAACTTACATGTAGAGATAAGCTTCGTGTTATCAAAATGAATAATATATTTTCATTTCTCCTTAAAAAAACAATTTTTTTCGCATAACCTCTTTCTCACTTCGCATATAGTTTTAATGATGACAAAGGAGGAATGTGCATGTCTCAATCTGAAATCGAAAAATATGGACAAGAAGCTGCTCGTTACGAACAGCTTGCTCGTTACTATCAATATAGCAATCCAAAAAAATATGTAGAACTATATATGAAACATTACGATGCGCTTACAAAACTTGTACAGGCATATGAAAAAAGAGATTCACAAGAAGCTATTTTACCATCACATATAAGGATTTTTCATTCTGCTCCAAACACACCCTCGGTTGATATTTTAGTAAACGGACAAAAGGTGATTAAAAACATTTCATTTAAGCAATTTAGCCCCTATTTATCATTAGTGCAAGGCAAATACCGTATAGATATTGTGCCTGTTGGAAATGAATCACCAATTTTTTCAGCTCTAGTTCCACTAATGGGAAATCACACTTATACTCTTGCCGCAATAAATAGTGATAATCACCTACAATTACAACCTATACTTGATAATACGCATTTACCATCTGGCCAAGCTAAAATACGCTTTGCACATTTTTCTCCCGATACCCCTATTGTAAATGTAGATTTAAAAGGTGGAGATCATTTATTTGAAAATGTGCTCTTTAAACAAATAACAGATTTTTTAGAAGTTAGCCCTGGTATAGCAGATATTGAAGTTTCACTTGCGGATAATAAAAACGTGTTGTTAACTATACCAAAATTCAATGTTGAACCGAATATAATTTATACAATTTCCATAGTAGGTTACTCAACTAAAGATCCTAAATTAGAAACCGTTGTACTAACAAACTAAAACAGTCTACACCATTTATTTGGTGTAGACTGTTTATTTTTGAAATGCAATTTGAAATTCTGTCCAATCGTTATTTGAACGACACATAATGGATCCATTATGTTTTTCTACAATTTGTTTACATACAAACAAACCAATACCAGTACCTAACTTTTTAGTAGTTACAAATGGTTCAAAAATCGTTTCAACATTTTCTGCCGGAATCATTGGTCCATTATTTTTTATCACAATTCGAATAGCTTGATCTTCTTCAAATACATCAATGATAATTTTCCGTTCTTCTTTCATTGATTCCAGAGCATCAATTGAGTTCATTAAAATATTTAAAACCACTTGTCTCACTTCACTCCGATAACCAACAAGTGGAATTGGATACGGCAAATTCTTTTCAATCGAAACATTTGCATTGACCAAACTCGGGTATAAGAATTGTATAATATCTTGAAACAAATCATTAAGCCAAAACTGTTCCGATTCATTCCACATTTCTTTTTTCGATACGAGTAAAAATTGTGAGATTCGAAAATTTAATTGATCTAATTCATGCGAAATGATATCTAAATACGATAAACTAGGATGATCTCTCTTTAATAATTTGACAAATCCCATTATTGAAGTAAGCGGATTACGAAATTCATGTACAAAACTAGCTGACATTTGCCCTAAAATTGTCAGCCTTTCTTTATGTGTTTCGTTAATATATTGCTGTTTTTCTTCTAAATTTCTCGTAATAATTTCCGAGTATTTTAAAACGGTATAATAAATTAATTTGTCAAAACAAGTATGTACTTGAGCCATGATTGGTTTTAGTTCACGGGCACTTACGTCTAATTCACACATCGCTTCAAAAAGTTCATTTCTTCCCACGTTTGCATTATAGACAAAATCTCCAATATTCGCATCTGCTCCCGCACGCTCAATAGCAATCTTCTCACATAATGGTTGAAGATATTCAATACCTTTATCTTCCATAGTCAACTCAATAATTAACTCTAATAACTCTTCTCCATTTTGAACTACTTCTTGTTTAAATGGATCTTTTTCGGAAATTATCATTTTGTTTTTCCAGTTCTCTATGAATTGGTGCCTGTTGTTTTTCAAGTACGAACAAAATATTTCTTTAATATCCTTATCGATTGGAAAAACCCCCATTTCCTCCATTTCCATACGACGAATACCCTTTATATTTTGAATGTTAACACAAAAAATGCATTTCGTTAATAGATTATTGTCACATTTTGTTAATATCTGTTGATAAAATTTTTTTCATTTCTAATCTAAATTAATTGTTTGATTCATACATTGCATTTTCCTTCCCCTCGTTCCAACTTCATTACGTTTCATACAACTTTTTTGCATCCTGCTTCATTCTTTCGTACAATAGAAAATGAAAGGTGTGAAAAATATGGTAAATAAAAATGTGGAAGATTATCTCCAAGAAGGCATTTATGGCCAAAAGCAAAACAAACCAGATGAACGTAATATGTATTTAACTACATTACGTGAGCGTGTAGAAATCGCTTTAACAATCGGTCAAGTAATGCAAAGTAATGTATATACAGAAGTAACGAGTAGCATGCGTTCTTCTCAATCATTACAAATATTCCTAAATGGTAGCATTGCTTACCCACATTTATCAAAATACATTAAATTAGCAAATGAAAAAAATGTTCCCTTTACAATTGTTCAAAATAAAGGAACAGAAACACCAATCGGTTTAGTACTATCTCACAGCACTGCCGTAGATAAAGAACAAATTTATGTCGAAGATGATATTTTCAAACAAGAAATGAAATAAAAGGTACACTTGATTAAATTAAATAGTTCCGAGAAACGTAGAAAAACAATAAAAAAACGAGTATGGGATCGTAAACATTTCCTACTCGTTTTTTATTGCTATCTTTACTTTCTATCTACTTTATTTTTTAATACACACTAATTTCATTTCTGTCATTTCTTCTATTGCATATTTAATTCCTTCACGCCCCGTGCCACTTTCTTTCACACCACCGTAAGGCATATGATCTACTCTGAACGTTGGAATATCATTTATCATGACACCACCAACTTCTAGCTCATCAATTGCACGCATAGCTTTAAACAAATTATTTGTAAACAATCCTGCTTGTAGACCGTAACGTGAATTATTTACTCGCTCTATAGCCTCATCGAATTCTTTAAATGTATTTACTGTCATTAACGGACCAAATACTTCTTGGCACTGTACAGATACATACTCCGGAACATTTGTTAATACCGTTGGTTCAAAAATCCTTTCATCACGCTTCTTACCACCGTATAAAACAGTTGCTCCTTCCTTAATAGCTTCTTGTACCCACATTTCAATTCGCTCTACATCTTTTTTCGAAATTAAAGCTGATACATCCGTTTCCTCAATCATCGGATCACCAACAACGACTGTTTCCATCGCTTTCTGTAGCTTCGAAAGAAATTCATCCATTCTCTTTTCATGTACAAAAACACGTTGTACCGAAATACAAACTTGTCCATTATTAACAAATGCGCCCCATTTTACACGTTCAATGATCTTATCAGTTAACTCTACATCCTCGTCAATAATAACAGCCGCATTTGATCCTAATTCTAACGTAACCCGTTTTAATCCAGCCTTTTCCTTAATTCCGATTCCAACTTTCGGACTTCCCGTAAAAGTAATGGAAGCAACATCATTATTTTTAACGATTGCCTCGCCAACAATTGAACCGGGACCAGAAATGATATTCAAAGCTCCTTTTGGCAATCCTGCCTCTTCAAATAATTCAACTAATGCATAGGACGATAATGGCGTTTGATCTGCTGGTTTTAACACAACTGTATTTCCGGCAGCGATTGCAGGTCCGACTTTATGCGCTACTAAATTTAATGGAAAGTTAAATGGCGTAATAGCTCCTATAACCCCTATTGGCTTTCGAATTGTATATGCAATACGTCCATCTGCACCAGGTGCTGCGTCGAGTGGTAACGTCTCACCATATATACGCTTCGCCTCTTCAGCTGCAAATTTATACGTTTGAACAGTACGATCTACTTCTCCCCTTGCAGCACGTATCGGTTTTGCCGCTTCGTTTGCAATAATCTCTGCAAATTCTTCTCTTCTTTCATCCATTTTTTGCGCAACCTTCTCTAATATAGTCGCACGGTCGTATGCAGATAATTTATTCATTTTTTTCATTGCATTTTTTGCAGAAATAACAGCCTCTTGAACATCTTCTTCCGTTCCTTGTGCAATTTCCGCTAACGTTTCTTCAGAATATGGTGCATATAATGGTTTATATGTGTTTACTGACTTCCAATCTCCATTTATATATAAATGCTTTTTCATATTTCTTCCCCTTCCAAATATATGTATACAATAATACTTCACCTAGTGAAAGGTAAGACTTATGTAATTGTATCATAGCCCATATTCCACCAAAAACATTATGCTCAAAAAAACTCTGCCATATAGCAGAGTTTATGAACTAATTTGCTCTTGTAACGAAATTTGTTTTTCATCTTCTAAAATAACAATCGATTCTACTTTTTTTGTAACTTCTAACCTCTTAATATAGCGTCCATCTAATTCTTTCACACAAAACTTATAGTTTTCAATTTCAATGGAATCCTCTTCAGCAATCTCTATATTCTTCGTTAAAATCCAACCACCGATTGTATCAACACCATTATCATCAATCGTTAAACCTAATAACGTATTCACATCACTAACAAGTACTTTCCCCTCTAGTATCGTTTTCGTTTCACTAACTTGTTGAATTTCTGGCTGTTCATCTGTATCAAACTCATCTTGAATATCTCCAACAATTTCTTCCAAAATATCTTCAACAGTAACAAGTCCAGACGTCCCACCATATTCATCTATCAATATAGCAATATGCGTTCTTTCTTTTTGCATTTTCAAAAACAAATCATGAATTGGGATAGAGTCGATAACTAAAATAATTGGTCTAATATATTGTTCTACTTTCTTTTTACTAACAGCTTTATGTTGAACAAAATCTGTAAAAATATCTTTAAAGTTTACAAAACCTATTACGTGATCTTTATCACCATCAACAACTGGATACCTCGTATATTTTTCCTGAGACATTTTTTGCAAAGCTTCTTCAGCAGGCATTTCTTTACTAATAATATGCATCTCAGTTCGAGGTACCATTATTTCTTTTGCAATTCGATCATCAAATTCAAATATTTTATTTACATATTTATATTCAGACTGATTAATCTCACCATTTTTATAACTTTCTGAAACTAATAACCGTAACTCTTCTTCTGAATGAACCTCATCGTGTCCTTTCGGTGGTTTCAACCCTAGCAACTTCGTAATGACTCGGGCTGATCCATTAAGGACCCAAATAAAAAGGAATGCAATACGATAAAAGAAAATTAACGGTTTAGCAACAAACAAACTTACTTGTTCAGCTTTTTGAATCGCAAATGTTTTCGGGGCCAATTCCCCTATTACAACGTGTAAAAAAGTAATAAACAAAAACACTAATGTTACAGCAAAAATGTCTGCAAGTTGAGTGGAAATATTCCAATTTGCAAAAAGCGTGTCAAACATTTGCTTTAGCGCAGGTTTACCAAACCACCCAATCCCTAGAGCTGTAACAGTTATTCCTAGCTGACAAGCAGATAAATATTCGTCTAAGTTTGTAATGACTGTTTTGACCGATGTTGCGCGATTATTTCCTTCTGCAATTAAAGAGTCAATTCGTGAACTCCTCACTTTAACAATTGCAAATTCTGCTGCAACGAAAAATGCCGTTAAGGCAATTAAAACAATCACTATACTTATACTATATATGTCCAAATACTTTTCCTTACTTACAGTGTAAGCAAGGAAGCCACCTCCTACTTAATTTTATTCAAGTGAAGTAAGCATTCTAATACTCTAACAAAATTCTACATTAGCAACCACCTTTTTATATATTATATGCATACATAAAAAAGATATTTATCATTATGATAATCTAATTCATTTATCCCCGTCAAATCAAATTATTCTAATTATTAAGACAAAATACTTTTATATAAACGATATATTCTTCACAACTTAATTTCGTGAAAAAACACTTTCTTTGCCGATTCCACACTTCTTTTGTCACACCAGAAGGGAACTTACTTCCTAGATCGAAATCATTCAACAGGATACATATAGGAGGGATTATTTTGGAATATAAAACACCATTTATCGCAAAAAAATTAGGTGTTAGCCCAAAGGCTGTTGTCCGGATTGCACAACAATTAAATCTTACGATAGAAAAAAATAAATATGGTCACTTTATTTTTACTCAGGAAGATTTAAATCAAATGTTAGAATACCATCGTTCTCAACTGGAGCAGTCTCAAAACTCTCAACCTACTCACACAACATCAGTAAATAATGTTGAAGAATTAACAACTCAAGTAAGCACAATTGTTCAAAACTCATCATCGAATGATTTCGAGCAATTTGCTTCTCAATTAAACACAATTACGAGAAGGCTCGATCGTATGGAAGAACAAATGCAAGATAAGGCAAATGATGTCGTTACGTACCAACTCTTACAACATCGCCGCGAAATGGAGGAAATGTTAGAACGAATTCAAAAGCTAGAAGCTGCCCTCAAAAAAGAAGAGCCTATATATATTACCCCTGATTCAAAACCAACATATGAAAGAGAAAAGAAGCCAAAACGACGTAAAATGATTTTTAGTATATTTGGATTATGAATTTTAGACCCTTATTAAAACAATAAGGGTCTTTTTTCATGAAGAATGATATCAAATAAAAATATCATTCCCTATACTACACATATTCACATCACTTTATTTTGTTAACATAATATTCTTACTGTATTCTGCAATTAATGCCTGCGCATGAGCATTCCCTTGAATAACATCGCGAAATTCTTTTAAAGCATACAAATGTGTAACCCCTTTTCGAGCATGAATTCGTACTGGTACACCTTGTAAAGTATCATGAAACTGAAATGGATTATCTATCGGTTCAATTGGAAAACCGAGTGTTAATAAATACATATACATTCTTTTTGTAACTGCTGCAATATACCATTCCGCTTTTGTTTCTAACGCATGCATAAATAAAATTGCTGTTAACCTTTTGAAGTGCCCTCTCCCACGAGACGTTTTCGCAATACTTAACTTGCCTATTTCATACACATTTTTCAAATCTTTCACTAAATCATTTTCAGAAAACGGATAGAAAAACTCAGAATTTGATTGTTCGGGTACCGTATACTTCATACATTCGACTGTACCTATATGATGTTTATCTTCTATTAATAAAAATCGTGATGGATTTAAATTACGTTCTACAAACATTAAGTTTCTTTCTTCACAAAAATCTCCCCATAGTTGCTCGAACCAAAAATGTTCTTCCTTTGTTTGAACACGCTGGAACATATTTACCCGCCTTTCCCATCGTCGCTCTGTTTTGACAACGCTTTCACTATCTATCATATAAGAACAAACCTTCGTATGCAACTAAAAATATTTATGACTTATTATATTCTGCAAAATGAATTAAATTCCACCTTAATTATCTCTTATCTTACATGTACAGTTCTTTTAGCAATATTTGTGTATCACTATAAATTCAAATCACATCATGCATCCTTCCATACAGCATATAATTCTTCTTAATCAAAAAGAAACCCTTTATGAAAAAGGATTTCTTTTACTTCTTTATGCTTTTTAACCATTTCTCAAAAATTTGTATCATCCCATGTTTTCCAGCTAATTTCTCTTCCCCTTGTTTCGTCTTATATGGATATAATTGCAAGAAAACACCGCATCCAGATTCAATTTTTTTACTATGCATATGACTTCCTGGATATACACAAATCACTTCATAAATTGCCCTTCGATGAAAAATACGCTTTCCATTCTGTTCTTCTACATACTTTATAGACCAGTACTTATACATTTGCTCAGTTGCTTTCGTATTTCCAACGTGCTGAAAAATATTGTACATTGGGCTATACTTCACTTCAATAATAATAGAAGATTTGTATGTGTATTTCCCTTCTTCCTTTACATAACAATCTAAGCGGATATCTGGTTTCTTCGTATCCTCTCCATTATAAAAATTACTCTCTTTACTTAATGCAATAAGAGGGTGTGTTTCAATTAAGTCATTAAATGCAACATGTATCTTTATGTCATCTTGATGTAAAACTACTGTCGTTCCATCTTGTAATCCATCTACATAAAAATGTTCTTGTATTTGTTCACGAATGGAATTCTTAGCTTCAAAACCAATTTGCTCTAAAATTGAAATAACGATAAAAAAAGCGTAATATTCATATACCAAAAACGTTGGTTTATATACAAATAATAAAGATGGGGATTGATCTGTATATTGTGGAAGTAAGTCTAAATGCTGCAGTAATTGTTGATGTGGTATAGGTAACTCGTATGAGTTCATGTTACCCGTTTCAGAAACTTCTCTCCAAAATGGAGAATACATTAAAGTTTTAAAGTATTGTACACTTTCATGTACAATATGCGCTAATATTTTATACTCTTGTATTTTCACAGAGCTTTTCCGTACATCCGCTTCTTTTAGTAAATGTATATTTTTATATTTTTGCTTCTCTCTATCGGTCACTGATCCATTTCGCTCAATTGTTTGCATAATCGTTTTGACAGCTTGAAATTCTTCAGATTTTTTCGTTTTTGCTCTTTCTAATATTTCAATTGTTTGACGTAAGAAACTTTCGGCTTCAAGTAAGTACTGATAAAATTGCATCGCTTTAAATTTAAGAAATGCATTTTCTTTACTATTTTTATGTTCTATAAATTTACGATTATAATATTTTGCATAAAGTTTTCTTTCCGCCATTATAGTTCCTTTTCGCGTTGCCTTCCGCTCCTTTGTTTCCCATTTATATTCGTGTATAAATTTTAAGCTCGATTCTATCTTCTTAAAAATCTGCTTAATCTTTTTCATTTTTTGCGGCAACTTTCTAAGTAACACTAAATAAGAAGAATCTTCAATATCACTAAGTGCAGAGAAAGTCTTTTTATAATAACCTCTATCTAAAATCAACTCATTTAAAATTGACTTTACATAGGTTTGAATCATTTCAAATTGATCATCAAAAAAATTTTTGGGAACGACTTGAAAAGCACCATAATACGTTTTATCTTCTATACGCACTTCAAAGTGATATAAACCACAACGCCATGGATAAAAAAATTCCGTTTTTCCATGTTCATATATTAATACCTTTTGTTTTTTTTCATTTATTTCGTATTGTGACTCTTTTATATTTTTCTGCCCTTCATATACTTTATTCCATACAAAAGTAATATTCATTGGACTTTCATAATGGTAATACAATCTTATCGGTTTTAATTCTTGTACTTTATAAATACATTGGACTAATGCTGTAGTAGATGTGCAAAGACGATTTAATAAAATATAATCCCCTTTTCCCTCTGTTCCAATGATTAACTTTAATACAAAAGGGAGCGTTTCTCTCGTATCAACGATTTCTGTTTCATACCGATCTTCATTTCGCATATCCATACAACTCCAGTTCTCTACGTTTTTCTCTTATATATGCCAAAGAGTGTTCAAATGTAGAGACTCTGTTTGCAAGTGGAGATTGTAAAAGCGGTACTAAAGTCGCTCCCCTTTTGACTTCTTCAGAAAATAAAGTGCCAACCATCATTTCAGTCCCTCTTAATTTCGTCAGTACACGTTGTTTTATTTGTAAATCAAAACCCTCTTCTCTACTGATCATGTAGGAATGATTATTTTGGAACGGTATATTTTGCAAGTATGCAGCAATGGCATTTGCACATCGAAAAGAAATTCCCTTTGATGCATCATGTGAGGACAATACAACATGCAACTTATCTAATAGCTCTAGCTCTTCCTCAGAAAACACCTCAATCATCGCTTTATTTCTGATCCAATTTATCCGAAATTCTCCCGCTGTTACTTTCAGAGGTTGTTGTGATACAACTTTATCTTGTTCCATACACAGCTCACAAAACGGAATCTTTTGTAAAGTTATTAAATTTGTTCGGTCTAATAATCGATCGGAGAGCTCTTTTGTTGTTTCATCAAAATTTACAGTACCTACAAATAAAATATTTTCTCCAATTTCAATTGTTGATGGAATTTGGTTTACTGTTTCCTGCGCACCCTCATACAAATTCAAAATGCGATTTTTCTTTTCAAGTTGAAGAACAGATAGAAAGGGAGTAAACCAATGCTCAATATGTGACATATTCATTTCATCAAAAACTATTATATACAATTGATTTTGATTTTCTTTCGCCTTCATTAACGTTCTAACTAGCTTTGTTTCACTTTCAATAAAAGTACCGTTTGGATGAAGATATCCAAGCAAATCATGTGGTTCTTGGTATGAAGGAGAAATAGGAATCCAAATCAATTCTTCTCCATACTGTAATCCGAGTGCTTCTGCATAAGCTTGCACAAAACGTGATTTCCCAACACCCGGTATTCCACCGAGAATTGTTAACATATTTGTTTTTACACTGATATGGAAATTATAAATATCCGTTTCATCCAAATATAGCCCTTTATTACGCACCATACTTTGTACATACTGTAAAAAATATGACTCACGCTCATCCCATTCCCATTCATCTTTTTGTACTTTTATATCCTCTACTTCAACTAACTTACCTTCTTCAGTCATTCGTTTTTTTAATTGCTCATACACTTGATCACTTACAAAATACAATTTGTCTTCTACCGCTATCTCTACATACTTCAACCAGTCATTGAAGTCTATATATTTACATTCCCGCTTCTGTTCAAAATACGCTATTGAACTAATTGATGACTTTAATGATATATTTCCATATAACCTTCCATCTTGCCACAATAATTCAGGAGGCTCAAAATCTTTCGGGAATTTTGGTAAAAGAAATGATAAATAGCCATTACTAAGTTTTCGTTCTAAAGACTCTCTCTTTTTATTATCTGAAACTTTTGGTGCTGGAATCATTTTATATCCAGTTGCTATTTCTCGCGGTTCTTCTGTACATATTAACTCCACATATATATTTCCTCTTTCATAATAGAGACGAAACATAACCAATTGCTTTTCTAATTTTCTCTTCTTTAATTCCAAAAAGATTTTTTCATTCTTTTTATTGCTACATAATCCTTCAAATACATAATGTTCATTTTTAAATTGCTCTTGTAAAGTGAATGGTACCGGTGATAGACATTGTACAAAGAAATTTTCTCCATTCTTCTCTCTCTCCACTTTTGTAAATTTTCCGACAAACCTCATATAGTACATTCGTTTTGTAAAACTTGGCTGAAGAGCTTTATGTAATTTCACCTTAGTCACCTTCTTTTTTCATACTATTCTTAGTGTATGAAAAAAAAGAAAAACTAGAAATAAAAAACCTGACGTTATCCGCCAGATTCAAAAATAAAACGTATATTAATGAGAAGGAAATGCTTTTTTCTCTTGTAAAATAGCATTATGAGCAATTTTCATTTTAGCAAGTACATATCGTAATCGATCTTCAGCGTTTTCATCTTTATTTTTCTGTAATTCCGCTAAATTCTCAACAGAACTCGCTAAATTTTCAATCACTCCTCGCAGTTCAGGATGATGATTAAAAAAAGATTCTTGTACTAATACTTTCCTTAACTCGCTAGCTAAATCACTTATTCTAGACAACTGTTCTTTTTCTTCCATTCTCATCCCTCCTGAATATCTTATGTATTAAATATTCTATAAACTAAGAAAAAAGCCCTTTAAATTTAAAGGACTTTTACAATTTTATATTTCCTGACATTAACATATAAATTGACATGATAGCTGCAATAACAATTGCCCACATCACATATCTCTCAATACCTACAAAACAACGATTCCCTTTTTCTTTTCTTGCAAACATATACACGAGAATCCCAATACCATATACAATTGAAACAAGCAGTAAATTCTTTAAACCAGCTGCGTAAATGAGCCATACAGAATATACAGAAGCAATTAAAGCTAATAAGCCATTTTTCACTCTCGCAACTTCCAGCTCTTTCGTAATGACTAATTTCAATTGATATAAAGCTGATAATAAGTACGGCAGTAATATAGATGTTGACGCAATAAAATACATAATTTGATATGTCGATTCTGAAAACAGAACGATTATAAATATAATTTGGGCAACGATATTTGAAATCCATAATGCCATATGCGGCGTTTGCTTCTTATTTGTTTTCGTGAAGACTTTCGGGAATACTCCATCTTTCCCTGCTACGTGAGAGATTTCAGAAACAAGTAAAAACCAGCCAATTAATGTACCTACTAGTGAGGCAACTAAACCGATGTTAATCGCAACTGCCCCCCATGGTCCCACAACATGTTCTAATACATGTCCCATTGAAGGAGTTTCTAACACTGAAAGTTCATTTCTCGTCATAGCTCCCATTGATAGCACCGAGATTAAAATATAAATAGACATAACCAAAATTAATCCAAGTACTGTCGCTTTTCCAACATCTCTGCTATTTTTAGCTCTTCCAGATAATACAACTGCTCCCTCGACCCCAATGAACACCCAAAGAGTTACAAGCATTGTATTTTTCACTTGACCAAGTACAGAGGAAACTGAGATTGTTCCTTCTCCCCAAAAGTCATGTGTAAATGTATCCCAACGAAACGCTGTTACCATTACGACAATAAATAATAAAATCGGAACTAATTTCCCAACCGTTGCGATAACATTCATGATAGAAGCTTCACGGATTCCAAATAAGATAAGAAAATGAAGTGTCCATAATAAAAGTGATGCACCAACGATAGACGCAACATTATTTCCTCCTTTAAAAATCGGGAAGAAATAACCTAACGTACTAAACAGCAACATAATTGTTGCGACATTTCCTAATATTCCTGCCAGCCAGTATCCCCAAGCACTATTAAATCCAATATATTCACCGAAACCAGCACGTGCATAACTATAAATTCCGCCCTCAAGCTCCGGTTTTTGTCTTGCTAACGTTTGATATACGAGCGCAAGCGGAATCATCCCCATCGCTGTAATACACCAACCAATTATTGTGGCACCACTATTTGCTCCTACTGCTAAATCATGCGGTAAACTAAAAACACCGCCACCAACCATCGTTCCAACTACTAATGCGATTAATGGAAAAAAACCTAATTTCTTTTCTATTTGTACCACCCCATCTGTCATTCTAGGTGCTATGTTCATTCAACTATTAAAGTCACCTTTTTCTCTAATAGACGTTTCTCTTATATTTTTTCAGGAAAACATTACTTATTCTAAAAGAAAATGAAGAAAAATGGAATACTTTTTTGAAAAAATGTATAAGTATGCACGAAAAAACCGTTCATTTTGTAATAAACGGTCATTTCAAACAGATAAAATTGTATATTTATTGTAAAATTAACGAAGTAACTTTTCTTTTTGTAAAAATTGTTTTGCAACTTCTTCGCTACTTTTACCATTCACATTTACTTCATAATTCATTTTTCGCATTTCTTCATCTGTAATTTTTCCAGATAATTTATTTAATACTTTTTCGAGTTCAGGATATTTCTGTAACGTCTCTTTTCTTAATAATGGCGCTCCTTGATATGGCGGGAATAACCCTTTATCATCTTTTAGCACTTTAAGTCCATATTGTTCCAATTCACTATCGGTTGAATATGCATCAATTACATTCACATCTCCCGATTGAATTGCACTATATCGTAGCTTTGGCTCCATCGTTTTAACATTTGGAAATTTATAGTTATATAATTTTTGCATTCCTTTATAACCATCTTCGCGATCAGCAAATTCTAATGTAAATCCTACCTTAGCTTCCTGCGCGATATTTCCTAAATCAGAAATTGTATTTATGTTATTTTGATCTGCTATTTTTTTCGGCATGGCTAGTGCATATGTATTGTTGTACTCCATCGGCTTTAACATAACCATATTATATTTCTTTTCCATCCCAATACGAGCCTGTTCATATACTTCATCACGATTTGTACTCTTCGGCTCTTCTTTCACAAAAGTAGATAAAGCTGTGCCCGAAAATTCAGGGTAAATATCTACTTCTCCTGATTTCAACGCCTCAAATACAAATGCTGTTTTCCCAAGACCAGGCTTTAATTCTACTTGTAAATCTGTATCTTGTTCAATAAGCTGCTTATACATTTGGATTAATATTTCAGGCTCTGATCCAAGTTTACCAGCAATAGCAATATCTTTCTTTTGTGTATTCCAAAGAAATGGAGACACGACTACTACAACAATTATACACATCGTCACTATAACGCGCTTAGAGGAGCGTTTCGGGCTCTCTAGCATGCGAAGTACTATATCAAAGAATAAAGCGAGTAACGCGGCTGGTACGGCTCCTAAAATGATAAGCGCATGATCATTTCGATCGATACCAAGTAATATGAGTTTACCGAGCCCACCAGCGCCTATTAGAGCTGCTAATGTAGCCGTTCCTACTATTAATACCATCGCCGTACGAATACCAGCCATAATAATTGGTAATGCAAGAGGAAGTTCTACCTTCCACAACCTTCTCCAGCTATTCATCCCCATAGCCCGCGCTGCTTCTATTAGAGATTCATCTAATTCCCGTATTCCTGTATATGTATTTCGTAAAATAGGTAATAGTGCATACACAACTAATGCAATAATAGCTGGAAGTTTTCCGATTCCTACTAATGGAATTAATAGTCCAAGTAACGCCAGTGATGGCACTGTCTGCATAACCGCAGAAGTTCCTATTATAAATTCAGCCATTCGTTCTTTTCTCGTTAATACAATGCCAAGCGGCACCGCAATGATTACTGCAAAAAATAGTGAAATAAGCGATATTTGTAAATGCTCACTTAATGCACTCAGCAATTCCATTTTTCGTTCTTGGAACGTTTGAATAAAATCAGTCACTGATTAGCCTCTCCCCTTCATTTGTTCAACAATATAATTGACGATATGACGACTTGTTAACGCTCCAACATATTGACCATTTTCTACAACTGGCACTGATTCTTCACCTTGTAAGCGGACTAGTGCTTCTTGTAAAGGAGAATGTAAAGATAAAGCTGTTCCTTCTACTCGTGTACTATCGTCTAGTGGCAATACATCTTCTATATTCATCCCCTCATACCAAGGTCGTCCACGATTTCCGATGAACTCCTCAACAAACTCATTTTTCGGATTATGTATAATACCTTCAGGTGTATCTAATTGAACAATTTTCCCTTCTCTCATTACACAAATTCGATCACCCAGTGATAATGCCTCTTGCATATCATGCGTTACGAACACGATTGTTTTTTGAATCTTTTTTTGCAATTGTACGATATCCTTCTGAAGCTGTTCCCTGCTTAATGGATCTAATGCACTAAATGGTTCGTCCATAAGAACGATTTTCGGATTTGCAGCCAATGCTCTAACGACACCAATCCGCTGCTTTTGCCCTCCTGACAATTCATCGGGCATGCGATCGCGATATACATCCGGATCTAATCCAACCATATATAGCAATTCATCGACACGTGCTTTTATTTCCTCTTTGCTCCATTTTCTCATTTCAGGGACAACTGCAATATTTTCAGCGATTGTCATGTGCGGAAACAAAGCAATCTGCTGTAATACGTATCCTATATTCCAACGTAATTCGTTTATATTATATTGTTGAATATCTTTTCCATCGATTAATATTGAACCTTCTGTCGTTTCAATTAAACGATTAATCATCTTCATTGTCGTTGTTTTCCCGCAACCACTCGGACCAATGAGAACAAAGAATTCTCCCTTTTGAATTTCTAAATGCAACGAATCCACTGCTTTCGTGCCATCATCATACGCTTTTGACACATGATTAAATTGAATCACAAATACAACTCCTTTATTGTTGTTTCTTTTATTTTGATGGAATATGGGATTCATTTCAAATGATACGCTTTATTATATAAAAAAGAGCTCACATTTGAGCTCTAACGGTCGAACAATATTGTTTTCATAATAGCAGCATATTCACGCACATACATTTTTCTCTTAGAACGCATTGGTGTTTCAGCAGCTAATGCCTCCATCTTCATTCCTAAACGTTTTGCAATTATTTTCGTTCGATATAAATGATACGTATTACTTACAATTACTGCATGCTCTACATCATATAAATCCATACTAAACTTTACATTTTCATACGTATTTGTCGAACGGTCTTCCATTAATATACGACTCTCATCTATACCGTGTACCATTAAGTAGTTTCTCATACTGTGAGCTTCCGGTATATCTTCATCTTCTCCTTGACCACCTGAAACAATTACTTTTACCTTAGGATGCGAATGTAAATATTCCAACGCTACATCTAACCGATTTTGAAGAGATAAAGACGGTTTATCCCCGAATAACTTTGCACCTAATATAAGAACGTATGGAGAGTGATGACTCAACTTTTCACGAGCAACTTTCTTCATTCGAAACGTCATATAAAGGATGTATAGTGGAGGTAATAATAAGATTATAAGTAATATCCATTTGTTCATATATACGTTTGCACTCCCTTTCTTTTTATTATATAGAAAAAGAAAGGAAGGCAGAAGTGTTTTTTAAACGATTGATTTATTAGAAACACTCTCTTCAAATTTACGTTTTGAGATTACATACTTTATAGCAATTCCTAACGAAAGGATCAATATGAAACTTAGCAAATAAAACGGTACCATTACACCTACTTTAGAAACACTAGCTGTAAACAACATTAACAATACAATTCGAATCCCTGTGCCAATTAATCGAAATAAGCTATCCACTCTTCCCATTACTTCATTTGGAATTTCCTCCATCATCAATACATTTCTTGCTACTCTTGTCCCAGCATTTCCAATCGCATGAAAAATTGCTAGTCCATATAATAACATTATGGAAGGTTCAATCACCATTGCGGTAATTGAAATTATATAAACCCCCATCGTCATGACGATCGAAACTTCTGTTTTGACATATTTCATTATGAGTGGAATACTTATCCCTGCGATAACAGCTCCAACACCATACATCATACTTTGTTTCGCGTATACAGAGGCATTAGCTTTTAATATATCTGAAATATATACCGGGATTAAATAATTTGCCATCATGACACCTATAAACGGCATGTAAGTCGCAAATAAAAACCAAAAGAGCTTAGGACGTTTTTTCATACACTTTCTTTAATTAACAACCATGGAATCGTTATCATAACAATCCCAGAACCAATAGCGGATAAACTATTGGCTCCTAGAATGTAATACAAGCGAGGATCTTTATAAATAGATGACATATTACTCAACTCCTAGTTGTTTTTTCACCTCTTTATATACGCTCATATACGCTTTTAATTCTTTAACTAAATCGTGAATTAATGGTTTTGCATCTTCTCCAAGTTCACCGTCTTGCACATGAAGTCCATCAAGCACAACCTGTTTTGGGATTGCATTTGCATATACACCTCTTGCAACAGTGCGCATACTATTTAATGCGTTAATTCCTCCTTTACCACCTCCTGCAACTGCTAACAAAGCGACAGGTTTATGAATAAATTCACTGCTACTTAAGTAATCTAACGAATTTTTCAGCGCTCCACTCATCGCATTATGATATTCTGGTGTACATAATACTACACCGTCCGCTGCTTTCACTAACGCTTTCAATTTTTTTACTGCCTCTAAATCACGTTGCGATTCTTCACCGTTATATAAAGGCAATTCCTCTACTGCTAAATCGTATAACTCCCCTTCAAATTGATCTGCAATATATTTTGCCACTACACGAGTTCTACCGAATTTTCTTGGTGTACCGTTAATAACGACTAGTTTCATACTTATTTCTCCCCTTTGTTTTTAAGTTATATTTATATATTATCAGAAATTTCTATACAAAACACAACATAAAGAGGGAACTAGCTTGAGAAAATAGTATGATAAACGAAAAAAGAACTCATACTTTCGTATGAGTTTCACACAATTACTTTGTTTCATCTTTATAATTCAGTGTATCAATGCTTTCTTTAGCTGCAAAATGGTTATATACTTTTTCCGCCATTTTTTTTCGTTCTTCTGGTAATTCTAAATATTTCATTACGTTTTCTATTATTTTTTCGTACGAAGTAAATACAATTCCTGGCCACTCTATCTCGTCTTCTAGATTACTATTTTCCGAAATAATAAACTTCTTGTTTGCGGCTGCATAAGAAATGCGAGGTGTTTCAAGAATTCCTGATAAGTAAAAATGAATATTCAATATAATTTTAGACCTAGCAATCAACTCATTTCTAACAATTCCCCATGCATTATTTCTAAAGACAATATTTAAATTAGGGGCCACTATTTTTAATTGATCAAAAATAGCTTGTCGCCTCGAATTAAGAGCACCTATAAACAGGATATCAATATCTTCAGTAATCTCATCTTCAAATGCATCTTTTTTTATTTTCAAAGTTGGGGCATAGTTCATTCCTACATGTTTTATTTCTTTTCCTACCCCTTTTCTTTTTAACCATTCTATATTTTGTTTACTATAATCCCAAATTTCCTTATCTTTTAATAGTATTAAATAAAGCGGATGTGCATATGGACTGCCTTCATATAGCTGTTCTAAGTTATAAATAATTGCATCTTTAGGAAGGAGATTCGGGTTAAATGCATATGTATGCGCTCCAAAAACAACCGTATTTTTTACATTTTCTAGTATTGTTTCTGATATAATTACTGTATTTCCCTCCTGCTCCAATCGCCATTTCAACGCTCGCGCAACATCTATGAAACTACCATACGTCTTCGGGCATATGAAGAGACAATAATCATATTCTTTATTCAAAGAAGCTTCCATTAACCTTAGATTATTTTTATATAAATCTACATCAGGGTGTTTAGCTAACAATTCATTTGCATATTTTTTTGCTAATTTATATAATCCAGCATAATAGGCAGCAATGCACCTTCTTAATTCAATTCTTTGCCGATGCTCATCCGATACATCCATATCTAAAAGAAGATTTGCGATACAGTACGCTTTTAAATGATCACGGTCATAATAATAATCTAGTAGTGGCATCAATTCTTCGTACGTATTTCCATGCACCGATTCCCCTAGTTCAATAGCCCATCGTATTAATTCCATGTTTACTCCACTACTCCTTTAAACGAAAATGTTTTTAATAAAACTTTGCATTATTCTCTACCATGTTTGCTATATGCAACGGTAGCTCTTCTTTTATCGATTCCAAATACTTTTGTGACCTTGCACCTAAATGTTTTTTATGAGGTATATAGAAAGCACTTATAGAAATTTCATAGTCAAATAAGTAATCATACACATGATAATCTACAAATAGTAGATCCTCTTTTGGAAAAGGAACTTCCTTCCCTTGCAGGGCATACATCAAAGCAATATTATTTTGAGATTTTAGTCGATACATTCTTGCAAGTTGGTATAATGGCTCAGCTCGAGTTGGTCTATATTCCCATGCTTTTTGAAAATAAAAAACAGCTAATGCTACATATTGCTCTTCCTGCTTCTTAGCATTTCCCTTTTCATCCGCATCTGTTACTTCATGTTGTTTATTTACTGAACGGTTGGCTAACTGTTCATAACAAAATCCTATTCTTAATAACGAATAGAATACCTCTTCAACCCATCCTCCAGCATCCACTCTTTTTTTATACCATTTAATCGAATCTTCAAATTGATTTAAATGATAATAAGTTTGAGCTAAATAAAATAAATATCTTATGTGCAAATCTGGCGTTGTTTCTGGGTCATTTATCCCCTGTAGCAACAGCCTCTCATCTCTTTCAAATTTATCCCCCTTACTTCCACCATCCCCCGGATCATTAACGACAAGAGTCTCTAATCTAGCTACTCTCGTATTATAATTCGCCCCAACCTTTGAACGATCTATATCCCAATACTCATGAGTAACACCGACAGATTTCCATGGTAAAGAAGTTTTTAAAAGACGTGTAAGCCAATATTTAATATGAATATCATATTGCAATGTAAGATAATGATCTTCAGTTAAGCTCGTTTTATCAAAATCAGGACCAACTTCTAATATCATATCCGCATCTAATATTAATAAATAATCTGCTTCTGGATATGTTTTTTGTGCTAATGAAACAGCTAAACTTCTGTTATAACCAAAGTTTTTAAACGGCTCATGATGAACTGTTCCCGGTATCTCATTTTCCTTACACCAATTTTCAATAATTTCAGGTGTATTATCAGTCGATCCAGTATCACAAATAGAAACAAAATCTACAATGGATTTCGTTGCATTTAAACATCTTTCCATAATTCTAGACTCATTTTTAACAATCATACAAAGACATAGCTTTTTTTCTTCTTTTACATTCTTCACCTGCTCATTTCCCATTTAACCACCCCATATTTTATTAACACGCTCTTCTCATATATAACACCACTAATTAACTACACCGATGACATAATCACCCTTTTACTATTTATGAAAACTTCATTTTATTTATTCTTATTTTTAAAATTGAACATCTTTTGATCCTATATTTTTAATTTGATACAATCGGTGCAAATTAACGATAGGTGAGTAGTATTTTAAAATTAGGATTTTCTTAAACTATGTATAATAGAATCTAAAATAAAAAAACTTGTACATAAGCACAAGTTTCTTTTCAAAAATCATTTTTAATTTTTTCACAACCTCATGTCCACCGAACTGATTACGAAGAGCTGAAACTACTTTTCCGTGGAATGTATCATCTTCTTGAGAACGGTAACGCATAAATAATGACATTGCGATTACTGGTGCCGCTGCTTGAAGTTCAAGTGCAGTTTCAACAGTCCATTTCCCTTCTCCCGATGAGTTCATTTCACCTTTAATGCCATCAAGTTTTGAGGCATGAAACAATAATTGAAGAACTATATTCACTGCTACAAGCAGATTAAAACCAAATGAAAAGGCATGAGTCCGGTTCAATACCAGACTCATGCCTAAAATCTACCTGTTTTATATTTAAAGAGATTCGCACTAATGACAATTTAAACAAAGTGAATTATTTACAATCGCAATTATGTTGTTTAAAATCAATTACCATACGCCCTTGAATTCTACCTTGTTCCATTTCTTCGAATACATCTTGTACTTCATCTAGATGACAAGTTTTGACAACCGGCACTACTCTTCCTTCTGCACCGAACATAAATGCCTCTTCTAAATCTTTACGAGTTCCTACTAAAGAGCCAACTACTTCAATTCCGTCTAATACCAGTCGCGGAATGTTTAAATCCATAGTTTCTACTGGTAAACCTACCGCCACTACTTTACCGCAAGCACGTACTGCATCAACTGCTGAGTTGAATGCTACTTTAGAAACGGCTGTTACTACAGCAGCATAAGCGCCACCAAACGCCTCTTGAACAATTTTATCAGCAGGACCTTGAGAAATTGGATTGATAGTCATATCAGCGCCAACCTCTTTTGCTAATGCTAATTTGTCGTCATTAATATCTACTGCAATTACCTTTGCACCATATACATGCTTAGCATATTGGATAGCTAAGTTACCTAATCCACCACAACCATAGATTACGATAGGTTGACCTGGTTTAATATCTGATACTTTAATAGCTTTATATGTAGTTACACCTGCACATGTAATGGATGATGCTTGAGCAGGATCTAATCCTTCTGGTACTTTCACCGCATAATCAGCTGTTACGATACACTGTTCAGCCATACCACCATCTACTGTATAACCAGCATTCTTAACTTCACGACAGAATGTTTCCCTACCAGTTATGCAATATTCACAACGTCCACAAGATTGGAACATCCATGCAATACTTACACGGTCACCAATCTTAAGTGAAGTTACATCATCAGCTATTTTCGTAACAATACCTACACCCTCATGTCCTAAGATGCGGCCATCTGTGTTACCAAAATCATGATTTGCAACGTGTAAATCAGTGTGGCAAACTCCACAATACTCTACATCTACTAACGCTTCGCCTGAGCGTAACGGTCGTAATTCCTTTTCAATAACTTCAATGTTTGCTTTGCTGTTTTTATTAACGACTACTGCTTTCATATGTGATCTCCCCTTTAGTGTTTTAGAATTTTAATGAGTACATCTCACAACTTCTGTCTTCACTGTTTTGGCTCATTATTGTGCCAAATTTAAGTGTTCAATCATCATTACATGTTCATCATAACACGTAATTTTATAAGTACATTGTAAAATATTGAACAATTTTTGAATTATTATCCAAAATGTGTTTGGATGTATCAGGCTATTTTTTGATTTTATATGCGAAATATATAGAGGTATAAAAAAATGAATGTTTTTAAATATGAGAAGTTATGACTATAAGTAAGTAGCATATTTCTATGTAGAAATTAGAAAAAGTAGATCTAGAGGATATATCAACAGACTATTGACCAATATAAAAAGCTCTTCATTTGAAGAGCTTTTTATATTCGCTTCATCGAAATTGTTTCACGAATGCTTTGGAAATTTTGTAGTGTTTCCTCTTGTCGTTGCAACGACAATCCCACATACAAAGTATCTAATTATTGAAAGAAGAAAAACCTTTATTAGGCATCACTATACATTTTAATTTCTCCTATCTATTCTGCCGTAACATGTGACACAATTATTCATACTTATTATTATTTCTCCCCATGTTTCACTGCGTATAATGCAGCTTGTGTACGATCGTCTACTTCCAATTTAGCTAAAACATTTGAAACATGTGTTTTCACAGTTTGTTCTGTAATATGAAGTTCTGCTGCAATCTCCTTATTACTTCTACCTTTCGTAATTTCACGAAGTACCTCTTGCTCCCTTTTCGTTAACATAGAAAAAGGGTTTTCTTTTTCTTTCTTTCCTGCAGGACGTCCTATTAATGCAGATGTTACTTTCGGATGAAAATTTGCATTTCCTTGATGTACAGCAATAATAGAAGCGACAAGTTGCTCAGGTTGCACTTCTTTTAATTGATAACCATCTGCTCCAGCTTCGATTGCTGGTAAAACATAATCTTGCTCTGAAAAACTACTTAACATAAGTATCTTTATCGTCTCATCATATTCTTTAATACGTTTTGTTGCCTCAATTCCGTCCATCTTCGGCATCGATACATCCATTAGTACGACATCCGGTTTTTCTTTTCGTACAAAACATAGTGCCTCTTCACCATTTTCTGCCTCCCCAATAATTTCAAATTCTTCTCTTGTTTTCAAAAAGAATACGAGTCCCCTTCGAACAATATGATGATCCTCAGCTAATAACAATTTAATCTTCACTTATCTTCTCCCCTTCAAACCGGTAATTGAATTTCTATCTTTGTACCTTTTTTCGGCTCTGTTGTTATTTGAAACGATCCCCTCATTAATTCAATTCGTTCCTTCATACTTTTCAAACCAAGTGCGGACTCTCTTACTTGCTCTTGAATAAATCCTATTCCGTTATCTTCTATGTAAAAATGTAACTGGTTATTTTCTATCTTTAAATGAACATACACCTTTTCACACGAAGCATGTTTTTTACAATTATGTATCGCTTCTTGACTAATACGCCATAATACTTCTTCTATTTCATCTCCAATTGAGACCATTCCATCAATTCGAACTTCCACATGAATCCCTAACAGCTTTCCGTAATTTTGAACCGCTTCTGCTAAACCTTTCTCTAACCCTTCAGGTCTTAATTGCCAAATTAATAGCGTCATCTCCTGCAAAGCTTCCTGTGATAGTTCCCCTATATAGTTCAACATCTCTTGCAAGTCTCTATCTTCCGTCATATTTAGAGTACCTTTAGCTGTTAGCATAATAGAAAATAACAATTGTTTAACTGAATCATGTAAATCACGTGCAAGTCGATTTCTTTCCGCTACAACTACGTATTTACGTTCTTTCTCAACTAACTGAATACGTTGTATTGTCGTTCCTATTTGAAATGCAATCGATTCTAGTAATGCTAACTCTTCCTCTGAAAAATGTGTTTTATGAGGCGCAGCCACATTTAATAGACCGAATTTCTCCGATCCAGATCTTAACGGGATTGTTGCATGATGTGTAACATCTTCTGTTTCGCCCCAATTACATTCAATTGCATCTTCTATTCGCTTACATTCAATAATATTAGTCGCTTTTTCCAATCTTCCATTCACAAAACGCTCTACACACCAACAATCCCCTTCACACATTGGCTTCTTTTCTTGCCATGTAAGAGCTGGTGGTAAGTTTTGATCTACAAGCATTCGGTGTTCTCCACTTTCATCAATAAAGAATATCCATCCTGTTTGTAAATTCATAACTTTTAACAATGTATGTAATACTTTTTCTAACATATCCTGTAAATTTGTTGCTTCATTTAATAATTCCGCAATTTCTTTTAATGCTTCTAAACGATGCATCTCTTTTTCTTCAAAGTTCATTCTCATCACCAACTACCATTATAACATTAAGAAATTTCTAAATTCTACAAATAAAAAAGAACTGAATTCCTTCAGCTCTTTTTTAAGAGATATCTCATACAGCTCATTCAAATCTGCTGATCTTCAAATCCAAATTCTAAATGAAAACAGAAATTAGCTAATTTTCTTTAACTATCTGATAAAGATTGTCCCCCATGAATATGCTGTAAACTTTCAGTAGTAACGAACATATTCGCTGCTGGCATTTGCACTTGATTTTTATGAACCATAGACATTAACTCAAATCTTACTTGTCTAGAAGTTTCAAAATAATCTTCTGGCTTAATCAAACCTGTAATACAAAATTCATATCCAATATATTTAAGGTTAGGATTTAAGTCAGTAACACCAACATATTTAAACGGCTCAACTGCCTCATCCTCTACTCTATATAGACTTTGATCCAATTTTTCATTACAAATAACACAGACTTCCTCTAATAATCCCTTAACTCTTGTGGGGTCTTCCTGATAGCTTACCGTGATCCTTTCAATCACTCGCATCCATCCTTTATTAAAGTTTTGTATCGTTCTGATCTCTCCATGTGGTATAGTGAGAAGTTTTCCTGACCATTCACGAATTTGCATAAAACGAATACTGATTTCCTCAATAGTTCCTGAATTTGTTCCGTTAAAAGTAACAAAATCGCCAACACGAAACTCTTTGTCCGCTAATCTTGCAAAGCCTAATATTACATCTTTTAGCAACTGCTGTGCCGCAAAACCGATGACAACTCCCGCTATCCCTGCACCTGCAAGAATACTTTTTATATCTACAAATTGGCTAATTAAATATATGATAAGACTGATGATTATGATATATCTAAAAATAGAACGAATTACACTTTGAATCGTCTGTTCTACCTCTTCATCAAAAAAGTTGGACTTTCTAAAAAACCAATCAATAGTACGGTTTATGGCAAAAGAAATAATGATAAGAACTAAAGCAAATAGGAAAAACCTTAAAATTAAAAACTCCCTCACATAATTAAAAAATTCCTCAGTATACGTTAATACACTCATCTAACCACTTCCTGACTAATGAAAATTTCATACAAAATTGATTTATTGTAATTATGTATTGATTGTCTTAAAACTTGTTAAATGTTCTTCTATAAATATACCCTTTTTCACAATCTAAAGGGAGATAACAATATATTTTTTTACAAACGACTTTATTTTAAGTCTACAATACTCCCCTCGTTAAACAGAAAAAAGAGACCTTTTTGAAGGCCTCTTTTCATTTCACTTCTGCATTTAAACAAGACTTAAAATGTCCAAGTGCATATTCATGTCCTTGTGCATTAAAAGATGCAACGGCCTTTTCATAAACAACAATTTTAAATCCTTTATTATAAGCATCTACTGCTGTATGAAGAACGTAACCGTATGAATACATGGTATATCTTAAAAACGCCTTCGAGCTTGTCGGAACAAGATTTTTCACAACTTATAATGCAAATTTATTTCAAAAGGACAAAATGGTATATAAATTTGCTTAGCATATGTTTTCGTTAATATGTTGATGGGACTTCTTAAAGGCTGAATTAATATAATTTTTACAAACAAAAATGGACCTTTAAAAGAGGTCCTTTATTTCTTACAAAAAATCAAACTATTATTTAACATAGTCTAATCAAAAGAAAAACCAAAGACCACTGTATTTTCAGTCTTTAGTTTTTCTCATGTAATTAAAGTATCTGCGACAAAAACAAAATATTATGGTTTAATGATAACTTTCCCACCTACTCTTATCATTGCTATTGCTTCAGTCACTTTAGTGCCGTTAGTTGATGTATCTCTATAAAAGGCATCCAACGCTTCATCAAACCACTCTGCGTCTTTTAATTTACTAGCTTATGTGTATGTAGATGGTCAGATGATAAATAGGATGTTACTAAAAAAGAGATTAGCAAGGGTTGCTTATGTATATGCACCAAACACAACTCACATCGATGAGTTTTATGCAATTCAAAAAGAAGCACAGAAAAAAGGAATTGGGATATGGAGTATTGAAAACTATGCTGCTAATGATTTCAATACAAGTTCTTCAACAAACTCTAATCATTCTAAAACAAATTCTAACTCTCTTCAAAGCAACTCAAACGATAATAAAGAAAGCAATGTAACTTGCAAGGGGAAAATCAAAGGCAATGCAAACAGCAAGATTTATCATGTTCCTGACGGGGATTTTTATGATAAAACAACAAGTAACATTGCCTGGTTTTGCACAGAAAAAGAAGCGTAAGAAAATGGATATGTAAAATCAAAACGTTAAAAAAAGCACCTAATATAAATATATTAGGTGCTTTTTCATTAACTATATTATGCATCTTGATATTACACTCGTTGGAAAAATTCATGATAAGCATCTACGACTTTTTGAATCGTTTCTGCAATTCCAAGGTGGAAACTATCCTTTTCTTCTAATGGTGTTAATTCCATTAAACGAACCTGGTAACTATCCATAGGATTTTTAGGTTGCATATTAGCTTCATGATTCGGATAAACCGCCCAAACTTCGTGCACTGTTCTAATTAAGTGCCAGTTATTTGACAATGAATTTTTATATAAGAAAGGAGACTTCATATTGTCACGATAAGAAATTAACTGACGCATAGCATCTGTTTTTTTTCTTCTAAAATCATTCCATATGGCTTGTAAAGGTCTGTATTTAAAATCAACCATAATTGTTCCAATATATTCATCATTTTCATATATGTCCATTCGAACATCTGGACGTGTATGCGGACCACCTGTATAGATTGGTTTATTAATGGTTGTGCCCTGCTTTTCACTTGGTAATGTTTCATCATAAACCAAATTCAATTGGATATTGCCCTTTTTAAATTCAATAACGGTTCCTGGTTCTAAAAAAGGAACCGTTATTGAATTTGAATTAGGATTTGTATCAAAAATCCAACCCTTTACCACTTCAAAGCCAACATTTTCGTTTTGTAACCCATTTACCAATTGTAAAAATCCCCAAATCTCATACAATAAATCTGTTCGTTTCCAATAGTAGTCATAATTGGTATCAAGTGAAATGGATAATTCCTCATTTTTTAACAAGCGATATAGTTGATATAATTGTCGATATCTCAAGTCTAAATGTAACGCATGAGGAATGTTCAACATTTGTGCTTCTTCTACTTCTTCCATCCAATCTTCTTTTAATACAATCGAGCATTCACTTCTCACTTGTCGAACGAATCGTTCATATTCTAACAATTCATCTAATACTTTAGATTTCAAACGAATTTGGACGCTCTCATCGTGACGAAAGCGTTGAAAACGCTGTTCTGTTTTAATTTCTTGTTGTACTTTTTCTTTATGGTTATGGAGATATACCAATAAATCGTTCATTTCTCGTGAGATAAAACGCATAATTTTTTTAATCCATTGATTTTCTAATAAGTTATGATTTCTAGTATGTTTAGGTGTATAAACATAATCTCGACTTTCCGGATGTCTAGAACGATAACGAATACTAGTAGCATCAACAATCCCAGCTTTTCCTTCTGGAACCAAATCATATTCTTTACGAATCCGCATACGAGGTTCGGATTGAATAGATTTTAAAGAGTTAATCCATTTCAAGTAATCTTTTTTAACGATATATAATTTTCGAAGAATATGAATGGGAATAGGAAGAGAACTATTGACTCCAAGACTTGCATTTTTTCGTATTAAGTCTTGGGCTAATCCATTTAATGTTGCTTCAACTTCATCACGCATCGAAACCCATTGTTCTTCTGTAATTTGTTTTGGTTGTACCTTGAGCCAAGAATAGTATGATACATTTTGCACAACTACTTTAATTCGATAGTATCCAGGAATAAGCGGATAGTATCCAGTATTGTTTCTGGCGTTATCAGAGTTATCATACAAATATACAGGGCTCATTTCAGAAGTTAAATACCCAATATTATCTTCCCCAATTTCCACTGCCCATTCGGGGAGGGTGTCCAACCCATCCATATAAAGACGGGCTGTTTCATCCTCGCAAATAAATTCTAACAATAATCGTTTGTTTTCCATAACTTCCGGTACGTTTTCATCGTCCATTCGATACAAAATTGTTTCATCTTGTACGAAGTTAGTAACAGGAATCTCTTTTTCGTTTTGTTGGTTATGATTTTGCCGAAAAATAACTTTAAATGGTATGACCATATAAACGTAACTCCTTCGCTTTTTCCGCTATCAATTTTCGTGTTTGTTTAAATTCATAGGAAGTTGGCATAGTAGATAATAATTCTAACAATTTACTGTTCTCTACTGTTCTTGTGTCTGAATTATACTTACCAATCAATTCCGTAAATTGTTCATCCGACCCACGAACTTTTGTTAGAACACGTTGTACTAACTGAATATCAAAAGCTTCTTCTCTACTAAGAGGAGCGTTTAGCGGAATGTTATTTAGAAAATTGCTGATTTGGCGAATAATACGCCATCCGATTCCTAAGTTTCGACTGCAATTTTGCAATTCAATGTGCAAATCCCAGAGGAACTTAGATTCATTTTCATGTAATGAAATTTCACGTTCTTTTTTCTTGAATGTTTCGTATTCATCAAATGTAAACGGCTCTGACTTCGGTATAATTGGTTCTTGTTTTCGTTGTTCTTCCATTTGTAGCACATTGGAGTACGGCTGCATATTTAAAGTAATTACATTCGCTCGGTCTAATACCTTATCAGAGAATTGGAATGTAGATTCATCAAGATTTACAGTTCCTACAAAAATCACGTTACTTCCTATACGTAAAGTAGGTGGAAATACATTTTGGTTGTAGATTCTTGCACTAAACTCTTCATTATATAAACGTAAGATTCGCTTATTTTCTTCCAACTCAAGTACCGATAAGAATTGTGAGAAATAATGTTCAACGCGTGCAAGATTCATTTCGTCAAAGCAAACGACATGCAAGTCTTCACTATAATCTTTAGCACGGGCTAAGATATTCATCACACCGGAATCTCCTGGGCGATATACGTTATGTAATGTATCTAAATAACCAATTACATCTGCATCATCTTGCCAAAACGGACGAACCGGTACAAATAACATTTGGTCTTTGGTTAGTTTCAAAGCATTTGCATAACATTGGACAAGCTTCGATTTTCCAGTACCACTCATACCAGCTAAAATTACAAGACTTCCCGTTTTCATTGCAGTATGGAAATTATATAAATCTTTAGTATCATAATAGAGTCCTAAACGTTTGCATTCATTTTGAAATACTTCCATAAACTCATGTTCTCTGTAACCAATAGAGTGTTCTTCTGGTGTAACAGGTTCTACAGGTTTGTCATCTAATAATTGTTCTTTTGGAGCATCTTGTGTTTCTAATCCGCCAATCGGTTCCCCATGTTCTTTAAGCAAATCTTGCAATTCATCGCATTGTTTTGATTCCATAAAAAGAACCTGTTCATGCAGATAACTATTCATAACATATTCCGTTTGTAAATTGATGGAATTCACTTGGTTTGATGATGTATAGAATCGAAAACCACCATGAGCATAATCATATTTTTCAAATGAACCGTATAGTGTATATTCTTGCTTGTCCGGTTGATGTTTCCATAAAATCATAGATGGAGCAACGTCATCATCCTTAGAGATTTGTTTGTTTTCTCCTATATATTTTTTACCCTGTAATTGTTGTTCAAATACCTCTTTTGTACGCTCAGTTGTTTCTTCTGAAAAAATTGGAATCGGCTCCAAAAATGTACCAGGGGCAAAAGAATCAGATTTCTTAACAATACTTACATCTCTTGCAACATGATACTCCATTCCGCCACTTGGTTTTTTTAAATCTACTTTAAAAAAGAGTATATAGCGATTCAAAAAATCGCGAAGCGCTTGCTTTCTGTCGAAGTGGCTTTTAGTAATATCATCATAAAAACCCCAATTATTTAACTCCTCCTCATAACAACATACATCTCTTATTTGTCGAGGGAAACTTTCAGGGGGTGTCGAAACGATTCGTATATAAAATTGTAAATTATCGTTTTGATTGATAATAACAGAACTTCTTCCTGTTGAAACCTCTCCGTCATTTGCTAAAATCCCTGCAATATTAATATCCCATCTTTTTGCTCCGTACATACTACATAACCCTCTCTCTTCTTCCGTTATATTGACTCAATAACTCTCTTACTTCACTAAAATCTTTACAAATTTTGATTTTTTTCTTGTCTAGCTGTAAATACGAATCGTTTGTATTCAACAGCACTTGGTTTTGATGATTGAGTTCGTATGATAAAATCCAATAATCTTCATAGTCTCTTGTAAATGGATACTTATGAACATCATCTGATTCTACAAAATTAAATTCGATTCTTTCATCTTGAAATGGTTGTGTAAATAGAGGCTTTCCAATTACAAGAATTCGAGTTTTATTTGTTTGATTCAAAGTTACTTTCATTTCAGTTGTTGTTTTGTTATCAGAACCTTCCTTTGATAGTTCTTGTAGTTGTTTTTCATGTAATTGTTTCTCGTTCATTTGTTGTGCATGTAAATGATTTAATTTACCTTGCAAAACTTTTATTGTTTCTTCTAGCGCGGCTTTTTCTTTATTCCATTTACCTGTTCCCCCCGTGTACTCAGTCATTTTTTCGTTTTCTTTTACTAATTCGTTATACAATCGGTTTTTTTCAGTTAGTTTTTCATGGGTATTCTTATTTTTTTCTATCATCTCGTCCATTTTTTTCTTATGAATTTCATCGCGTTTTTCCAACTCCTTCTTTAGGTTGTCTACCTTTTGTTCGAGTTGTTGTATCTTCTTTTGGTCTTTTTTAGAGGTCGTCGTTTCCTCTTTTGGTTTTTCGTTAGAAATTGTTTTTTGTTTTGTCATCGGTTTTTTATCGTCCGATTCAGTGTTTTCTGTTCTAGATACAAAGTATTCATGCGGAAGATTTAATAATTCACTATGTTCGTCTTTTAAAAGTGCATACAATTGAATTGCCTTTTTATCTTGTTCTTCAAAAAATAGTTTTGTTAATACCGTAGCAGCATCACTGTCTTCTACAATACTTACTAGTTCGTTTACCTCTTTATCTACTAATGAGATTCCTTCTAGTGAATCCGGTTCATGTGTTTTGGACCAGAGCATCAATTTTTGATAATTCTTTGGTTCAAACAAGTTTGAAATAAGCACATTTCTATTTGCTTTATTAATGAAATTCTTAATTTTATTACTTCGGATACCCTTAAATTGGATAGTTTGGTCTGTGTATATGTCAACCAAATGTTCATTACTAAATCTAGGTAGCAACCATCGCCACACATCTTTACTAGACATAGGTTCCCTTCTTTCTAAAAGTGATATTATTTTTTGTGTCTGAATCCGTTTACATAATTATCACTCCCCTCAAAATTGGTATTTCTAACCGTTTATTCTTATTATATTAAGAGTCTATGAGAATATAAAGATGGTAAATATAAACAATAAAAATCCACTCATTCAATGAGTGATATTTCCATTCGTTATTTCCGATGAAGTCCTTAATAAAAGATAAGAAAATATTTCCTGAATCACAAATGTATGAATACATGTTATACCTTCGAGCCTGTGGGAACAAGTTTTTTTGCAACTTATAATGCAAATTTATTTCAAAAGGACGAAATGCTATATAAATCGACTGCCTTTCAATACAATGTGACCATGAATTAGTTTTACATTATCCCCTCCTGCGGCGTGCAGCTCTTTTTTAATCAACTAACGGTCTTTATTCAAATTGGCTCTGTTAAATTTTAATGTTGATAATTGCATAAAAATTGAAGGAAGCCCTATTTATTAGGGCTTCTCCAATTCTTTTTCAACTACCGCCATTGAAAAATCAAAAATCTAAACCAGCATACATTCTCGCTGATGAAGAAGGAGAAAAACTTACTTTGTATTTAGCACTAAGTGCCTTCTTAACTTTGTCTGTAATTAATAGACCAAGTTTATTACATTCGTTTTCCAATTCAATACCATTGGAACGCAACGTATCTTTACTCCAATCAATCCATTTACCATACTGCTTTGCCCACTTCATCAATTCATCTTTTAAATCCTCTGAAATGGGAACTTCTTCAATATCAAAGTTACATCCACATTGATTAAACCAAATTGGGTCTGTATCAACATCTCCTTCTACCTTTAAATCGAATGTTTCTTTATTCTCACAATAACAACGCATAAACAATACTCCCCATTGATACCTATGATTACTTTTTACACAGTTTAATCAACTATTCTGTTAGTAAGTTGATTAAAGACTAAACATTAAATTTTGACAGACGCAAACTATCATAAGTCTCCATCATTTAAAATACGAATGATGATAATAGGAACTCTCTAATATTGTGCTTTGTACTTTCGTTACTACGGCTATCTACTAATTTACCCTGTTATCCTGGTACAGTAAACTTAAAAACAATGGTTCACCCTAGACCAGGTGGAATTCAGAGCAGGAGTAACCACTGAACGGGTGCAAAAAATAGCTGAACAGCTTTGTGTTAATAATGTTAAACAAAAAAAGAGCATCGCTGTCGATTCAATGCTCTTTTTACTGCGCCTTACTGTGTTAATCCAATGCTATTTGTAATGATATTTAGCCTCAATTGAATAGCTTTCCTTTCGAAAGAAGAATCCGTTACTTTAAACGAGTAATTTTTTATAAAATCAAGATAATTTCCTCATTCAAAAACTCATTGATTGAAGGGATAAAAATAATAGAATGGGTAACCAATTTTCTAACATTGAAACAGTTTAAAAAGGTCTCTAATATCAAATTTTATCCTATTGATATATTCATCATGTTTTTTACGTTGGAATTTTGGTAACTGATTAACCTGCTTTTCAGAAAGGTAATGTAAGGTCTCCCGTACCTTAATTAGTACACCTTCATTTTTGCAGTTCTGAGTTTTGTTAGATACCCAAAATCGATAAATAAATCCATTTTCCTCTAAAATTTCCAGTTGTACTTGTATAGTATTTACACTAGAGTTTAGTTCCTCTGCTAAAGCATTAACAGTAGTAAAACAGAAATCATCTACTTCCTGACAGCGTTGTGCAAGAGCTATGAAGAGCCTAAAAGCCCTAGGTCCTATTATAGGTCGCCAACAGGTAACAAAGTATTGATTAAATCCTACTTTGTCTTTTTGAACGTAATCTATGAAAGGAAGAATTAATTCATCAGTTATCGTTTCAAACTTAAAAGCAGCTACTTCATGTTCAGCTATATACTGTCTTTCCAAAGATTTTTTTTTAAAGGATTCGAACTTCCCATTTCTAATCCTTTCCACCTTCTTTATTTTTTCAGTTGTTATGAACCTATAATATAGTAATTCATCCTCTGTTCCTAATAAGTTAACTTTACGCTTCATATCTGTTCCTCCTATTTTACATTACAGGTATAATTATGAACGAGAAAAATTTTTATATAGGCTATTCTGTAAGAAGTTTAAATAATTTGAATTTCATCCTCTGCCTAAATCGAAGGAGATAATACGGTCAATTCCGGTTTTGTTTTTTATCTTTTATCTGCTTACAAAGATACATTGAGCTGAATGAGTGCTCAATTATTAAACGCGACCCAACCATCCTAGGGAATGGCTGGGTTTCCGTAACTCACTGGAAGTTCTTCATGGTATTAAACCATCTAACAAAAGGAGATGAAAATACAAGTGTTTACGTTACTAAATGTATTCCACCTCCTTTATAGTGGCAAGAAAACAAAACGATATTGTGTATAATCAACATCATCGAGTTGCGTTTCTAACATCTGAAACAGTTCCTCTTTGAAAAGGTTCAATAGTTTCATCTTATCGTGCTTCATTATAATTTCTTCTAGATGGTCCACAACTGGTAAGGCTGCGATAGCATAGGATTTATCCGTTATAAAATAACTCTCCATTTCCAACGAAATGTTTTTCTTCTTGAATATTGCTGTCCTCAAGTGAAATTTCCATCCTAAAAATCCCACAAATGGGATAAAAGTTTACTTTAAATTTAAATTGAATCAGTAAACTTCCTAAAGGTGTAAAAAAACTCCCATCTTGGTAATAACAAACGATAGACTTATCCTTGTCTCCAAAGTTAAATAGCTTCATTTCCATTCCCCTTTTTCTCTATTTAAGTTTCATTTATCATAGATTATTTGTGTTAGGCTGACCGGTTAGTGCAATAAAAAAGGTGCCGTAGCACCTTTTTGTCAAACAAAGAAAACAAATAAAGAGTCTTTAGTAGTCAGCATACATAATAAATGTTCAACACCGTATGAAAGTCTTCTGTATTACCGGATGCGAGAACAAAAGATGGAATTACATATAAGGAATTCCCAGTCTTTTTTTGCGCGTTGGCTAATTTAAGATATTGCTATCGGGGAAGTCAGCTATATTTTTTCAACTCTTTCGTGTCTCTTCAATACTTGTTTCATCAATTTTTCAATGACTAATGCCTGTTCATCGCACTTCGTTTTGTAAGCCATCAACATCTGTTTCATGTTCGAAATTTCTTCCATTAGTCGTTCTACAGTTAGATTTTTAAGCTCTTCTACCGAAGAAAGATTCTTTTCAGCCCTTAAACCCTCATGGATTTCTTCAACTTCTTTAAGCAGGATTTGATACCATTCTTCTAAATATATTTTTCTGTCACCGGTATACAAGCTTCTCGGCGTCAATTGTAACGTCGAAGCTATCTTCTGTAAAACTTCTTCCTTGCTCAACCTTTGAGTGAGATATATCCCCTTCTGTGCTCTCCTGATAAATGTTCTTTTTGCACTGGCAGCGCCTCGAGTTAAATCTGCATGAGAAATTTGTTTCTTAGCCATTGATAACACCACTCCTCAGAAATTCATCCATTTGCTTTGCTGTTGGACTTGGAAACTTCCTATAATACTTTGCGATGTATTTTTTCACAGTTTGATATACCTCTTTTTCAACAGCTTCAGCTTCCTTTTCTGAAAGATGCTTAAACTTTCGAAATAGCTCCTTAAACGTCTCTGGTTGTAAGTCTTTTTTAATATCGTCTATCCTTAACGGAAGCGTCCTTTTCTCCACTTTATCTTTTGTCTTCTTTAATAAAGTTTCTTGATGATGAACAAAGACACCCCATCTAACAAGCTCCGCTGTATGCTCTAGTAACATATCTTCATCAGGACTATATTTATTACACTTATAACACTTCAATGTGTGGTGAAAACAAGTTACCTTCGCATGAGCGTTGCAGTTATGTGTTCTCATAGGGAATCCCTTCGGAACTTCTCCATCCGGTTGAGATTGTTCTGAGGGAAAATCCAGACCTTCTGTTTTCTTCAACAGTTGTTCTATAAATTTTTTTGCTGTTTCCTCTTCTTCCACTTCATCAATAATCATAGAAGACTTTTTGAAAATGCTCTCTTCACTAAGAACCTTTACTTCTTCTGCAACAGAATCAACAGTGTTCTCGTTAATAGTCGCTTTTATCCCGTACAAACCTTGTTTTGATATATCCTGAAGTGCATCCAATATATCATTTCCTGCTGTGAGGGTGTAAGTATATTGAGATTCCAAGTTTTTATGCCCAAGCCTATTAGCTATTTCTTCATTGGAGAGTCCTTTGAATTTCAAATAAGTTCCGTACATTCTCCTTAAATCGTGTGCTGTGAAATACCTGCCACTTGGCGGGGGCGTATCTTTCCATATCTTCTTTTGTAAGTCTTTAAGATATGTAGTAACATAAACCGGGAGTAAAGGGACTACTCTAAGTTGCGTACCTGCAACCAATCTTTTAGCTCTTAAATCGTCCCCTCCAGGATATAGCTCTGATTTGATTTCTATAGGCTCCGTAGGAGCTACACTCTGTAATTGCTTAACCCATTCAACAGCGTTTCTGGAGATTTTAACATCATGCTTTTTCCTCGTTTTTGTTTTATGAAAATGCAAGAAGCTGTCACCATACTTGTTTTGTTTTAAACAATTTTGCTTTAAGTAACATACCTCATGCGCCCTTTTCCCAGTCTCTAGTATCAGCAGCGATAATCTTCTAAGTCTGAAATCAAACAGTGCATTATCTTGATGATAAGGTGATTGGTCATCTTGCAAAGTCTCTATAAGCTTAACTGCCTGCTTAAAATCAATGTGTTTCCCGAAACGTTTATCGCGTACCCTTAATCCAGATTTTGGAATGATTCGTTTTTTATTAACATTTAATTGGTTTTGATATGCATAGAAATCAAACCAATTATCAATAACTTGGACATACATAAAGAAATCCTTTATACTGTCACCCTCAGCTATATCAACAAATATATCCATTAATCTACCTTGTAGTACATCTTCAATGGTGTGTACTTCACCAAGATATAGATAGTTCTGACACAATAAACGCAAAGTTTTAGAATAGTTTTTCCAAGTTCCAGGGCTTATCTCTTTAGTAGCAATGGTCCCTGAATCACCTTCAACATTCGTATATGTTTGAAGATTCACTTTTTTCACTCTATCTTTCAAGCCCCCGAAAACATACTCTTTTATATGGAGCGCTAGTTCCGTTTCAAAGACAGAAGATTCTTCCAGCCAGAGTTCCAATTCTGATTCAAAAACATCCTTCTTTCCTGAAAAATTCATAATATTACGAACTAAAGACCTTTCTTCCTTAGAAAGAAGGTAACTAAGTAATGTAAAGGTCCTTTTTCTTCTTCCATTATTTACTCCAGAAAACTTATCTGCGACCTCTTTTAACAAATCATCAGTTATTGGTTCATGCCCAATCCCTTCAATTACTCCGTAACCAGAAAGCCATAATCTCAAAGTAAGGTTTTGAATTTCTTCTTTGCCCCTTACTGTTTTTTCTGTGTCATTTTCGTTCAGAGGGTCCCATTTTTTATAATGCTCATCAAACAAATCCGAAAGGATTGTGAAATTAGGCATAGCCTCCAAAGGGAATTGATGCAAGGTCCAAAAATTCATAGTGTATTCTAAAGGCAATCGACATCTTTGTACAAAAGCTAGACTTAACAAATAGTTTTGTATTGTAAGCTCTCTATATTCTTTTCCTCTTCCGAGGAAACTTACAACATCAGTTTGAATACACTCATGAAACGGAACTGTAAACATAAACCTACGGTTCTTGTATGCAGCAGGTGCAAGAGCAGCCCACTCTTCGAGTGTAAAGTGTGCTTGCTCATACATTTTTATTCGAATTCCGTTCAGTGTGGCGACATGTTCATCATTCTTTTGAAGTGAGCGCAACATTTCCACTTGGCAATGCCTCCTTGATATCTTTCCTCAACAGTCTTAATTGGACCATCTCCCATATCGTTTCTGGACTTAAACGCAAGTCAGTAAGTCTTTTTTGTATTAAAGCTTGTGTCTTTATAGAAGAAGCTGCGAAAGGGTTATCATCTGTATAATGTTTACTGTTCTGTACTAGACTTCTGTGTTCCAGAAAAAGTTGTGCTAGTAATCCGATAGCTTCCTCTATTTCTTCTTTTCGTAACAGAAAATGTTGACAGCCCCAGCATCGATAGTACGTTTCACAGTTATCTTCAGACATACACCAACCCATATCTCTTTTTCGACCGTACTTTTTTAAGAAGTCCGATAGTTTTATTTCCGAATTTAAATCATCAAATATTCTACTGTTTTCAATGGATTCATCAGCCCACATTTCAATGATTCTCAGATAATATTTTCCTGAAATTTCCTGTTTTTCATAACCATCAACGATGGAGTAGAGAAGGGTGTTACGCGAGATTTTACTTCTAAGGTAACGCATAGACATTTTTTCGTCATGATGACCGAGTACAAACTGTGTCGCCTTAATATTTCTTGTTTTGGCTTGTACCAAGGTAGCTATAAAATGTCGAAATCCATGAGCACCAATCTCAAACATTTCACCATCATTTTCAATCTTATAATCTTCAATCTCTTTTATCTGTGGGAGAATTTCACATTTCAAAAAATCCCTAATCGCCGTTCTTGTTAGAAGACCGTTGACGTTATCTTCATGGAAAAGGTGAACATACCTCAGATTGTTATTAGGATTAGTTATTGCTTTAAACCCTCTTGCATGACATCGTTTCTGAAGGCGTTGTATCGCTTCAATTCCAACATTATCAAACAGAGGGAACTGCGCATTAACATTACCACCTTTATCTCTGTATACGGAAGTCACCCCTAGAAAACTATCACTATTTAACATAGGCTTTAGGCAGTCTATCGCAAGGTTATGAATAAAATCAAATCGAGCAGGACAAGACCCGACAATCAGCCAGAAGTCCTTACATAACGCTTCCCTTTCAGTTTCGGGAACATACGCATAACATTCCTGAATTATCCTTTCAGCTAGTCCTTCTATAGGGAAGGCACGACCATCACTGTTTTCTTGCTCTGCTGTAACAGCACGATTTAGCTTTAACGATAGACCTTCAGGGAAGTCAATAGTCTTTGGGAAATCAGGGTACTCATTTAACCCCCATTCAATAAATAACTTAGCTTCAATAACATGTGCATAAGTATATGATGTGCGGAACTTGAGACTTAACCATTTATAATAAGCCCAAAATTCCGTTCTTTGGAAGTTTGACAGCTGTACAATTTCACTTTGTTCTTTTAGAAATGATAGAAAATTTGATAAGGTAGTATTTTTCTTTTTTATAGTTGCTTTTGAATATCCCCCGGCTATCATATATTTTTGATAATCCCGGATAGGCGTTTCAAAATGCGGGTGTTCAGCTACCATTTTATCAACCGTTTTTTTTTTGTACCAATGGGTGAGTTGCTTTTTTGTTGTATAACCAAGAGCGAACCTTGCTTTTTGTATGATATTTCTTGAAGTAACTACCGAGTTGAACGACCAGTCTACACAGCTCTCTAGTACATCTTTGTCTGTAATATCCTTCAATTTCTTTCCAAATGTAACGCATAACTTATAAAAACTACTAACAAAATACTCTTTCTCGGAGTCTTTTCGCAACGCTTTTAATGCTTCGGCTTCCTCTTCAGTGACAAACTGGTAATGCTCAGCTAACTCCTTACATAAATCAGCCACTCTATTAAAGAACTTACTATAGTAATCTATAATTGCTTTTCTATATTCAGGGTAATGCATTAAACCTCTTTCTAAAGCCCAAGGTAAAATATATCCAAAGTCCTTCATTGCACCCCATTTGAAAGGTTCCTTTTCTTCTAAACAAGTTTTCAGCCAAATATCCCCTGTTGAATATTTGGTTTTTAACTTGTTTAATATGCCTTTCAACGCTTTCTTTCTGCTCTCGTTGGCTTCGCTTCTAGGTAAATCTTCAATTTCAATCCACTCTGTATTCATCAAATTCATACCTTTCCACCATTTTTGAAAGTAGAAGCAATGTCTCCTACTCTGTCATCTATATGCAAATCGTCCTGTCCAGGTAAGTAATGAAGGTAGATTGTTCTAGTTGTTTTTTCATCACTATGACCTAACCATCTAGATACATCGTAAATCGGTTTGCGTTTAATTCGGATTAAGTGAGTTGCAAAAAAATGACGGAATGAATGTGGAGAAAAGTTGAGATAAAAATCTTCTTTTTTAGAACCAGAAATAACGCTGCGGTACTTAGAATAAACCGTCCCCCCGGTAATTGCCTCTCCCTTTGAATTATTTGAAGTTGAATAAAATAAGTAATCATGTTCTTGTTCTGTCTCTTCCATTACCAACTTCCTTTCTTTGATATGTTCAAGTAATAAGTTTGTAAGCTCCTGCTGCGAGAAAAAGTTAGGGATTTGTCGTGGTTTGACAGTTTTATTTTGAGATTGAAAATTGTCAATCTCTCTTTTTTCTACATTACAAACCCATCCCTTTAGCTTGTTATCATACGATAAATCGCCATGCATCTCGTTCTTTAACCATTCCTCTGCCTTGTTAATATCCCAAAGATAAAAGTCTTTAGGTACGTTTTTAGAAACAAATAGAAGGTTTCGAGCCTCAGACCTTCTAAGTCCAAAAGACTTCAAGATATAAAACAAAAGTCTTGTTTGGGTATCGCCTGAAGGAATCAAGGACATGAAATTTTTCACATCTTCTTCGGTCATCACTTCTTCCGATAACGGGTGAATGAGGTCCGCTGAAGCGTCTGGATTACTAAAACTAGCTTCACTTAGTATGGCGTGTATATTGGCTACCATTACATACGTTTTTCTCCCTGTTGTACCCGTTGTGGTAGTTGTGAATGCTCTTTGCTTTACCGGAATAGATGTAAGGTCTATATCTTCGAATTCACAGGTTTCTTTTTTTAAAAAGTTTAGATACTTACATGCCGTTTCGACAATACCGCTTATAGTATTATGAGAAAAATCTTCGAATCTGTCTTGGACCATTATTCCTTCGAAATTTAAGCCAATAGATGACACTTTACCAAAATGCTTTGCTCGTTCATGCAAAGGCACCTTTTTCAGTAATGACCATTTAATTGCCTGCTTAGGTGTGGCTCTTAAAACCTTTAATAAACGCAAGTAACTAACAAAGGATACAACAACTATAAAGGTATCCACTTCTAACAAATCAATATTCCAAAACTCTAGGAAGTCCAAAAATCTTTTCAGTTGATGCGCTTGTCTTGAAATAGTATTTATAGGAGTGTCATTGTACTTTTGCTTTAATAAAAAGCAAGTGCCATAGTAATGCAATTTATGAGAAGCAGTATAAATATGGATTACATTGTGCGCTGCATTTTCTTTGCCTTCGGCTCTTCCTATGAAGTCTACATAATGTAAGCCGTTTATCTCGCTAAAAGAGTAGATGTTGGCGTACTCCTTTAACTGGTCAACCTTGTCTAAAACATTGGAAGTAGCTTTTAATGTAGCATAGTCCATCTTGTCACCAACTCTCTAAAGGAAACTATCATATTAATCTTCCAACCAGCTGTAAAAGGAGATTTTTAAGATTTGGCGTTCACTTGATTCGGTCACTTTCTCGTTTGCGTTTTTTTCAAAAACAGCATTCGGCTTCCAATCCCAAAGAATTCCATATCAAGAGTAATGGCATTACTGACCTTTTTTTCTTGATAACCTTTCCCGTTACTTCATCAATATCATTACTAAAATTTAAGAAAATCCTAATAAAAGAGAGATTTCTAAATAAATCCCACCTTAGAACATCAACTAATGATACATTAGAGTCCACCAAGTTGGATTAACATTTACAACCATAATAAACTAAAACAATTTACTATTCAATAAAAAAAATATATCAATTAGCAAAATTTAATTTAGATACACTCTTTCCTTATTAGGAGATTTATATTAATATGGAAATACTAACTAATAGAGGTGGACTGTTATGAGCTATCTCGGCAAAAACATTCGAATATTAAGAAAATCAAATGGTTTATCAATTTCAGAATTAGCTAAGTTAAGCAAAGCAAGTCCGGCAAGCATTAGCCAAATAGAGAATGGAAATAGAGATGCAACATTTAAACTCATTCTTAGCATTGCACAAGCACTTAATGTTGAAGCAGCTACACTAGTAACTCCTGTTAATGAGGACAACTACAAACATGATATTCAATCTGTAATAAGATTTTCCGACAACGATTTAATCATCGGTAAATCCGTAAATCCCTTACATCATGAGATACACTGGGGGGCAGTTTTTAACCTTTCTGGTGAGGGAATGTTAGTAGATACTTTATATGTGAAACAAAGTGAAAAGGATTTTAACTTTAACACTTTCTTTGAAAAGACACTTAATTCTTATTTAATCCAACAAAGATTACGAATAGTAATGTGGAAATGTATTGAAATTGATAAACCATATTTAGAAGTTGTAAAAGAAGGAATTGAATGGCATACATTTAAAGAAATGATTAATCGTTTAGGACTTCTAATAACAGATAACTGACTCTTAATGATATTTACTATTTTAAAAAGAACTGCTGATACAATTCTTCAGCAGTTCTTTTTCTCTTTAATAATGATTCAATTCTCACGACTAAAATATGTAGTTAATACTAAAAGCAAATGCAAAACAATTAATGAGCGACCTTCATTATAAAACTCTACATCTGTTAAACGATGTGCAATATTATTTCTAATATTTTCCGAAGAAGTATCATCATTTAATAAATACTGCAAGTAACCAATAAAGTCTTCAGATAAATTCTGCTTCACTTTTTCATCCTTAAGGATATCGGATAAATTCACGGTAGTTTGTAAATTGCTATCTTTTCGTTGAGTAGCAATGTCCGTACCGTTATATAGTTCATAAACTCTCCTTAGTAAGCATTCAATTGTTGGTACAAGTACACTTAAAAATGAAATAAATTTATTATTGTAGAAATGTTCTAATGCCTCTTTAATAAACACAATGTCATTATCCGTTACAACTTCAGAACGTTGTACATAATTCAATAAAAACCCCAAGTTGAAGTCTTTATCTTTCTTTAAACCTAGCATTGCAGGAATTGTAGTAGATTGAAAATGAGTCGAATAACAAAGAGATTTCGCTTCTATATCCCTTTTACCAATTCCAATTACCTTATTACCACTTAAATGTATAGAAGAAAGAAGTTGGCTAGTGATAGAGTTATTCAATGTTTTTTCCGAGCCTTCAATTGTTTTCAATTCAGGAAATGGTCTATAAAATAGATGTGTTCCTTTCTCTCCATTTATCTCAGCATCCCTTATAACCGGAAACGCTAAATCAAAAACACGATTTTCTAGTGATACATTATGGTCTGAAAAAATTTCAAAAACCTTTTTGTATTTTTCTTCAAAATCATTAATAATTTTTTTTCCTAATTTCAGCGGTATTCTTTGTTGTGAGTCTGTCCCAAATTTATAAATAGATTCACTAAGGATAGCTAAAGCCTTTCTAGCTCCTTCTTGATTGTTTATATCTGAAAAAATAACAGAAGCCCTTTGTGCATAATGAATCTTTGCCATTTGGTCTTTATTAGCTTCAGCAATACTTAATGCAAGATTAGCCTGCCGCTCTTTAAATTCATTTCCATCTACAGTTGGTATAGATACTGCTGTTACTTCTTCATACAACCTATCCAAGAAATTATCGTTTCCTTCTTTCTGCAATTGTACTTCAAGTTCATTCACCAAAAGTACGATATACTCATAATAACGACTTTTTATTTCCGAATCCCTCTCACTTTCGATAAAAGGAACTACATATGACATAATTAAAAGTAAATGAGATTTATCTTTCATTAAAAATTCTACTACTAAATCCCAAATATTTTTCCTAATAGGCTGTATGTTCTTCCCGTACTTTAAAACATAATTTATTACATTCATTTTTAAACAAGGCTCATCATAAAACATTTCATGCAATAATTCATCTTCTTGGATTAATTCTAAAATTTTCTTCATTGGTAGCATTTTTTTCTTTTCATAATTTAATAAATGCCAATAATACCTAAATTTCATAAATGGCTCCTTAGCCATTTCTGCCTTTTCAACGGCGTAAAGAATAGAATTTTTAATCTCTTCACTATTATATGAATCCGAAGCATCACCAACTAGTGTATATTGAACAATAGACTCACATATAAAATCTATTTCTTCATTCTCTTTTGGTATCATCTCACTCAAATCAGATATAAAAACAGCAGAAATTTGTTTCGTTTTGATTACCTTAGAAAAATTATTTTCATAATCGCTAAAAGACATTTTATATCCTCTTCTCCCGCTTAAAATATTTGTTTGTGTTTAGACAGGGCAGAAAAATCTATAAAGAAATTATTTTTCTTTGTTGTTTTTCAAGTTCCTGATATTTACCTATTGGATTTTCAACACCACGAAATCTGTAAAATCCACTCTCACTTTTATCAAAATATCCCTGTTTTTTAATTGAATAAAACTATTCTCTCATTCCATTCTACACGAGCATATTGCTAACAAAAAATAATTTGCTTAATTTTGAAAATCAAACTTTCTATCTGTTAGCAATCTTTATCTCTAACCCATATTTATCCCATTTTTTCTAGATTTTCATGTCTCTCAATGCATCATTCGTTTTTACATCTTTTTAATCTGAATTTCATATAGGTGAATTTTAGATTTCCGACAAAAAAATAAAATTCCATACTTTTAACAACACAAATAATTAAGTTTAGATAGAATTTTTAGAAATAACAATCGACAGAATTGATATTTCTGTAACAGAAAGTTATTTAGATATCACTGAAGTCGTAGTTCCATTAGAAAACAGGGACTTCAGTAATATTTTTGTTAAATTAGAAGGGATTCAATATAAACAAATCCCTATCAAATCAATAAGATTCAAAATCCATATGATTTAATCTTACAAAATAAGCTGGAGTTAAACTCAACACAATATATGGTAACTGTAAAATTGAGTGCCATAGAGATATTCAAAACAATATAAAAATAGAAAAGGAGCTTATAAATCGGCTGAAAGTATACGAAAGCAAATTTTTCAAAAATACGCTTGAGAAAACCTTGTCTTTTTTAAACACTATTAAAAAGCCACTCAACTTTGAAGTGGCTTTTTGGAATATTTATTGCAATTATTTCTTTTCCATTTTCATTTTTCATTACAACTTCTTTATTTTCATTATGTTCATCAACAATGCTCTATATCTTAAACAATTCCCAACCTAAATAAATCACTTCCCCCCCAAGAGATACAAGAAAAGGACCTTTCATCGTGTAATCCTTCATAAATTTTAAGAAAAGCATCACCTGAACTCCTTGTAATATCAACACCCAATATTAATTTACATCACATAAATACTTCTTTTCTCCATTTTCCCACCGACAAATTCAACTTAATATCGTAAGATTCTGCGCTTTTTTAGTCTAAAAAGAGTATTAATATCTTCTTCTTTTAACTCACCGTCCTCAAGTAATTTCTGATGAATACTAAACACTGCTGGCTCATTTGCTATTGATATAATTGGATGATATTCAGTCCCAATAAAATAATATTGCGGTAAAAGGTTTCTAATTCGATGTTCTGCCTCTCCCTCTAATAACACGCTTTCCCCATCAATATCAGCAACCCCATCGTCGTACTCAGCGTCTGTGATGTATCTATCCCTAAACCATGCTGCTTCTTCCATAGTATCATCTTCCCTTTCTTCATAAATTCCAAAGCGTGGCATTGGCTTCGTCTTTATCAATAAACATTGTTTATCAAGTGAGCCGGGATATTTTAATGCCCATAATTTATCAACCCGAATTTCAATACCATCCATTATCCACGTTTCATCATCCAGCTTAGATAAATTAGAATGAATTTGTGAACTGCTAAAACCTTGCGTCCACCAAAGATTTATATTATCCCTTAAAGCAATTAACTGATTCATAACAAAATCAATCCGTTTTTGATTTCCTGCTTCTACTAAACCATTCTTTCCAGGGAAAGAGACTCTTAATAATTTATCAAATTCACTTAAATTATTATTTAATCTATCTATTTCATCCTCAACACTATCCGGTTCCTTCAACCCTTCAATCAACGCCCTCTCTATTTCTTCGATTGTTTGAAAACGCTCTTTAGGAGAATGGCTTAACATTTTCTTTACTATTGGTTCAATAACTTCATAAGATGAATCTTGAGCCGTAAGAGGAGCTCTATCTCCTCTAGTAGCACTTCCTATAATAATCCATGTAATAATTTGTCCTAAAGCAAATATATCCATTGTACAATGCGGAGTATTTTCTTTTTGAAACTGTTCTGGTGCCGAAAAATCAAAATTAGCCATTCTGTCACCTTTTTTTGTTTGGGCATGTCTTTCATAAAATTCAGGGTCAAACCACGAAATGCCAAAATCCGCTAAAACCATCTTCCCATCAGTAGCAACCAAAATATTTTCTGGTTTCAAATCCCTGTGCACTATGTTCCGCTTATGGATAACTGATACAATTTTAAAAAGATTATATAATATAGGGTTTAAGGTATCGAAATTATTAATTTCTACGGTTTTTAGCCATGATTTTAATGTATAAGGATACTTTTTCATCAATATGTATGGAAATTGTTTTCCCCCAATTGTCAAATGACCATAATAATATATTGGGACTACCGCTCTAGTTTCAGCTAACTGTACAATTTCTTTAAATTCCGTTAAAAAACGCCTATATTTTGTAGAGTTTTGTCCCACTTCTTCTGCCAATATTTTTATAGCTACTTCATTTTTTCCAAAGTCGGCAGTATGAACAATTGCGTTTCCTCCTTCACCAATTTCTCTCTTTACTTTTATATCTCCCATAGGAGTCTCAATTTTTCCATCGTTCTTCAAAAAACTTCTAATTACTTTTTTATTGTTATCAATCATATTTTATCCCCTACCCCATTTGTCTTTTAATTCTTAGATATACATTATTTTTTAAAATCTGCTATTTCTTTATGTTCATCAACAATTCTTTTCTTCTTAAAAAATCCTATTCCTAACAAAACGAGTTCTAAAGATTCTTTCATAGCTGTTAAAGCACCAAATCCGTTGAATTAACAATATGAATTCCATATGTTAGTTTTAATTGCTCAAATGCTTTTTCTGTTTCCTCTTCATAACTAGGAATAGGGCTCATACAATCATTTAATAGATAAATATTGGAGGTTACAGAACGGTCATCTGTATAATGTTCAACAATTTGCTTTACTGATTCTAAGACACAGTGAGATTTGGCTTCTCCTGCAATAATAATTTTTTTGTAAGATTTTAATGAATTTAAAAATTCATAATTCCCTTCATCGCCCACTGCATATTCAGGCTTAATCATCCCATACATTTCACTTAACGGATTTTTTCCCTTTACGATTTTTTCTATTTTGGTGTTTCGAGCAATAGAGTGGAAATGAATCATATTAGAAAATTGACCTTCTAATGCCGCCCCATTAGTTCCTTCAATGCAGTGATACGTCCAAATACACAGTTGCTTCTTACCTATTTTTTCGAGATTACGCAGATAGTCTAAGCTTTCTTTTTGCTTTTCCACCGCTATCCAAATCCCCTCCTCTACATCATCTACTGTAATAATAGTAAATGGGACTGGGTGATTCCCTTCTCTATCCACCCACCAACTAGGGTGAAAAATTTGATGTAAGTCATGTGTATCTAATGACACTGCGATAGTGGTAATTTTATTTAAGTTCTTATAGATAAAATTTGTGATATTTCGAATATCTCGATGAGAATTTGTAACCCCTAATTCTCCGTTCTCCATAAAATCATTTTGAAAGTCAATCCCAATAACCATTACTCGTTCCTTATCTTCGCTCGCAGGAACTAATTCCTCTGCCTTTGCCAAAACAAGTAAATCATTTAGTTTCATTCTGTTTGTTCTACCAATTTCATCAATCCTAACAATGTCATCAAATCTTGTCTTCAACTTAATTCATCTCCTATCTCAATGTTTTTTAATTTGCAATTTAGGATACTACTGTGCAAAAAGGAAACAGTTTCAACACAGAAACATACGTTCTGTTTAACTGCGAAAAAAATAGCTCATTCTAGAGTCTGTTTTTATGTATATAATTATCAAGGTTTAGTCACGCCTCATTAAACTACAACAACATTTACTGTAACAACAATATACAAAACACTGATTAGTTGTTCTAAAGAGTCTTTTCAGATTCTGTTATTAGCTAAATAATTTCTTTACTTTTACATACATATTTTAACATTAGTGATTAATAAAAGCTAACCATATCCTTCAATTGCAAACAGATAGTTACTTGAAGGATTATTATGAGATATTACTGTAATAATAAGCTTTGAAGGGAAAGTGGATTCCTAATATTCATAAACAAATATCAGTACATACACCTACAAGATGAACTTCTTCTATTCCTCTTTCTCTAAGCTTCATCTCTAAATTTGTTCCAGCAAATGCACTATATCGTGTTTTGTCCATGTAATTTACATTCTCAGCATTTTTATTTTTTTCGTATACATCTTGTAATTCACCGAATAAGTCTCTTCCATTTGTACCTGCTATATTATGAGGAGGGAATAACTTCGCTTCAGGATGATATACATCATTCACTTCGTGTTTATCAATCGCAAACATTACGTAATCTCCATTTTCAATGAATTGCTTCGTTATATGTACAATTTCTTTCTCAATTTCTTGGCCTGGTTTCCCGCAAGTTAAGGCACCTTTTTCAGCTACAAAATCATATGTATAATCAATGTTTATAAGAGCTCTTTTCATAACTACAATCTCTCCTTCTTCTGTTTCACAGTAAACAATAGAAAATTTGTTATTACGACATCCTATGTACTATTCGACATTTCAAATGAAATACCTACATTTTTCTTGTAAAACTTACCTCAATCCGAGTTTATCATAAAACCGATAAATAAAGACAAAACATACTGTCCCTATTAGCATATCGTGGATTTGATAATTGAGCGTAATTTGAATAACCTCTTGTATAGTAAACCAACTTACTGACATCATCATACTAATCAAGACGATACGAACAAACCGATTCACATCTTCAACTTCTTTCTCCGCATAGTAGTAATAAGTGATTTCTTACTACTTATTACTACTAGAAAGCGAAACAAAAAAGCACACTACTTTTTGAGTAATGTACTTTTTATTCCTCTTAAGACGCAGGCTTCGTTTCAAACGTCGCTTGATTAAAGCTAATGACTTTTCCTTTCGGGTCATTGTTTTCATACTGAACTGCAGTAATCGTATGACTACCTGTCTCAAGAGTCTTTTCTTTTAATTGTACTGTTGTCTGTGTTGTACTAGTTACTTGATGTTTATCTGCATACACTTGGTCTACAAAAACGAATGTTTCTATATCGTTTTGAAAATTAGAAAGTTCTAATTCAACTTGTTGAATTAAAGTATCCTTTTTGATGAATACAGTTGGTATATTCCCATTTTCAGAAGTACCATCTGGTGTAATTATTTTTACTTTTCCTTCTCCAACTGGCATTGTTCCTTCAGGAAATACAATCATATTCTCATCACTTGCATTTACAACTTGTTCTTCCTGATTTGACTGTGCATCCTCTTTTTCCTTTGGAGCACCACAGCCTACTAATAACAATACAGACAATCCAGCGATTATGAATTTCTTCAAAATTCATCCCCCCGGTAATTTCATTATAATTTATTATACAAAAATAACTTTAATATTTTCAAACTAGTTTTCAACACTTTCATGAACAAATACTAACTTGCTCACGATTACTGTATCATACTTTCCTTAATAGAACATTAATTTTTTGTAAGCAATAAATAGAAGTTCTTCCTTATTCATCATTTTAGCCCAAAATCGCACCAAAATATCCAAAAAAATAAAAAGACATCGTTACAATGTCTTTTTTATCTATTATTTAATAAATGTTGTAATCTCATCTACTTCTTTTCGAGAAAGTTTCTTCGGCTTATCTTTCGGAAATCCGAGTGAAATAACCATATTTATTTGTTTTTCAGGCTCAATTTGTAAATATTGTCGCAGTTCATCTTGAGCTAACAATACCGGTCCTGTCATCGGACAAGTGCCAAGTCCTTTCGCATGTGCCGCTAACATTAAGTTTTGTGCCGCTAAACAACTACTCTTAATCCCTTCTTCTTCCCAAACTGAATCAGGAACGAAGGCAATTGGATCAAATATCTTTTCGCGAAACTTTGATTCATATGGCGTTGCCAAACATACGATTAATACTGGCGCTTCAGAAAAAGCTGTCGCATACGGTCCGAAAGAACGTGTAAGTAATTTCCCTGCTTTCTCTTCTCCATTTTCTGCTGCTTTTGCCGCAAGTTTATGTAATGCATCCCATGTCATTTGTTCAATTTCTTTAATTTTCTCTCGATTCATAATAACCAAGAACTCCCACGTTTGTGAGTTCGTATCGCTCGGTGCGTAACGAGCACAATCAATTATCTCTTTTATATCGCTAATAGATACTTCTTGTTCTGTAAACTTTCTAACGCTTCTTCTTCCGTGAATTACTTCTTTAAAATCTGCATAATTCATACATTAAATCCCCTTTTTACAGCGTTTTCAAAACTTGTCCTATGGTTGAATTATATCATGAAAAAAAGCTGGGGGAATACCAGCTTTTTTCTTCATTATTAATTGATCACTTTAAACAAACTAATACTTTCCTCATATGCAGCTTGTAGCTTTTTCGTAATTGGCCCTCTTTCGCCGTTTCCAAACTCCTCATCACCAATTTGAACAACTGGGAATATTTCAAGTGGTGTCGCTGTAAAGAAACATTCGTCAGCCTCGTATACTTCTTGTAATGAAAATTCTCGTTCTTCTACTTCAATATGTAACTCTTTTGCCAATGTAATAACGTAGTGACGAGTAATGCCATGTAAAATAAAATTATCAGCCGGATGTGTAATCAATTTATTATTTTTCACCATAAAGAAATTTGAATGACACCCCTCTGTTACAATTCCATCTCGAACTAATATCGCTTCTTGATAACCTTGTTCGTTTATTTTATTTTTAATCATAATATTAGGTAACAGGTTTAAAGATTTTATATGACAGAATTTCCATCTTATATCCTCTTCTACTGTTACCTTGATTCCTGCTTCCATTAACGAAATCGGCCTTGGGAACGAAACAATATTTGCAAAATATGTCGGTTGTAAATCTTTTTCATATACATGATTACGTGGTTGTGCTCCTCTTGATATTTGCAAATACACATTCCCATCTTCTTGAAATTGATTTTTTTCAATCATTTGAAGCAATTCTTCTACTAACTCTTCCTTCGTAAACGGTGGAATTAGTTTTATTTCTTCCATTGAATTAAAGAATCGCTCCAAATGTAAATCTAATAAATGAGGCTTACCACCGTATAGTCTAAATACCTCATAAATACCCTCACCAAATTGGAAGCCCCGCTCTTCTAACGCAACCATCGGCTGTTCTTCCTTCGTATTTATAATTCTTCCATTAAACAAGATCCAATCTTTATGAGTAACCTTCATTCTTTCCACCCCTTTTATTCATAATTGATTTAATTGTACAACTTATACCAACTCAGTTAAAGGAATTTTCTGTATTCTCCCACCAATAAAAAAGTACATCACCTGGCACGAAGCGAATAATAGACACTTTAGAGTTTAATTTATCTCCTAACTTCTCTTTCATCCCCCACTGATTATTAGCCTTCACCAATCGGGTTTTTACGGGCAGTTGATCTCCCACTTAACCTCTGTGCTCCAGCTGAATTTTGAAGCGGGATAAATAAAAAATTATGATACTAAATAAAAAAAACCACCTTATGTAAGGCGGTTTCTATCATTTTGCTTTAACCAATTTAAAATAAATATATATGATTGATAGTGAATATAACGTATGCAAAATAAAATAAATAAAAGAGCTATTCCAGCACCACTATACAATAAACCGAACTTTAAAAAAATGTTCAAAAGTGGTGGGAAGTTTGTTATATTTTGTAATGTAACAAGCATACAAAACAAAAGGAAAAATACAGGGACGTATTGTATTTCATATGGTTTTCTTTTCTTATTCATTCTGTTCCGAATGTATTTATGGCTTAGTTCTGCTACTATAAAACATCCTCCAATTAATACAAGACCAGAAGTCATCGTCATACATCCACCTGCCTTATATTTATTTTATCGCATAACTAATCATCGTTATATTTTCTTCACATACATTTCATCTACCTCAATAAAACCAAAGCTCTCTATGAAAGATGTAGCTTGTTCTGTCAATTGCTCTTGTAATACTTTTATCTCTTTTATGCCCCTTTGTTTCATCATTTCTTCCAATGTGAAATACGTATTTGTGCCATAACCGTAACCTTGATAATCAAAATGAATAATTAATTGAGATAAAATGGCATTTTCCTCTTGAACACTATAATCTATTACACCGATATATGTATCATCAACTTTTACACAATACTGTACCTTTTTCTCACCTAAACTATGCGAACCGAACATTTCTTTAACAACGCTTTCATTTTCTAAAGTTACTTTCTCAAACGTAATCATATGTTGTCCATCCTTTTACTATTATTGTATCAATAATACGTTCTATTTATGAAAAAAACCTTAAGATCATATACAATCTTAAGGTTTTTCTTATTAAACTAAGCTATACGCACGTTTTGTTTCTTCATGGAACTTATTCGTATCGTATTTATGTTCAACATAAATTTGATGCCATACCATAAATGCAAGTACAGTCCAAATTTTACGGCTATAATCGCCTTTATCTGCACAATGTGCTTCCAGTAAGTTTAATACATACTGTTTGTCGATTAAATGCTCTGTTTTACTTTCGTTGATAATATTTATAGCCCAGTCATGCATTTCGTCTTTTAACCAATGACGAATTGGTACTGGGAATCCAAGTTTTTTACGATCTAACACGTGATCTGGAACAATTCCGCGTGCTGCTTCACGTAAAATAGCTTTCGTAGTTCCGTTAGCAATTTTAAATTCAGTCGGAATTTTAGATGCAACGTCGAACACTTCTTTATCTAAGAACGGTACACGAAGTTCTAATGAGTTCGCCATTGTCATTTTATCAGCTTTTAATAAAATGTCACCGCGTAACCATGTGAACATGTCAATGTACTGCATTTTGCTTACATCATCATAATCTTTAATTTCGTTATACAATGGTTTCGTGATATCCATATAGTTAACACTTTCATCGTAATACTTCATTAATTCAGCTTTCTCTTCTTCACGGAAGATTTTCGCATTTCCATAGTAACGCTCTTCAATTGGCGTACATCCACGCTCTAAGAAGCTCTTTCCTTTAAACCCTTCTTTAAGAGCACCACTTAATGCTTTTAGAACGCTCTTACCTGGGCTAGGAATATAAGAGAACATTTTTAGTGAGTTTGGCTCACGGTAAATGTTATAACCACCAAATAGCTCGTCTGCACCTTCACCAGAAAGAACAACTGTTACATATTTACGTGCTTCTTTCGCTACGAAGTACAATGGTACAGCTGCTGGATCTGCTAAAGGATCGTCCATATGCCAAATGATTTTTGGGAATTCATCCATAAATTCTTTCGCTGAAATAAATACGTTATGATTTTTAACGCCTAATTTTTCAGCAGTTTCTTTTGCAACATCAACTTCGCTGAAACCGCGTTGCTCAAAACCAACAGAGAATGTTAATAGATTCGGATTCATTTCTCTTGCAATAGAAGCAATAATAGATGAATCGATACCACCAGATAAGAATGAACCTACTGGTACATCACTGCGCATATGCACTTTTACTGAATCGTATAACACATCACGAATTGCTTGGACATGCTCCTCTTTCGTTGCGCTTGAAGCGTTGAAATAAGGTTTCCAGTAGCGATGGATTTCCATCTCTTTACCGATTTCTTTTACGAAGTAATGACCAGGCTCGATTTTATTAACATCAACTGTTAATGTTTCTGGCTCTGGACCATACTGGTACGTAAAGTAATGTTGTAGTGACTTTGGATTAACTCCTTTGTCTTCCATTACATGCATAATACTTTTCTTCTCAGATGCGAAGAATGTAGTATCACCTTGTTGCGCGATATATAATGGCTTAATACCGAAGTGGTCACGCGCACCGAATAGTTTCTTTTCTTCACGATCCCAAATCATAAACGCAAACATACCACGAAGGTAATCTACACATTTTTCTTTCATATGTGCATACAATGCAATGATAACTTCTGTATCAGATTGCGTTGCAAAAGTTGCACCTTTTTCAAGTAACATTTCACGTAATTCTACATAGTTGTAAATTTCACCATTAAAAATAATTACATATCGATCATTTTCATAAGTTAGCGGCTGATGTCCTGCCTCTAAGTCAATGATACTTAAACGGCGGAAGCCAAATTGTACATGTTCATCACGAAAATATCCTTCGTCATCTGGACCGCGGTGGAAAATCATCGTGTTCATATTTTCAAATTGATGTTTTTCTGTTTCTGAAAACCCTCTAGGGTTTTCACATAAACATCCTACAAAACCACACATACTTCTTACCCTCTTTCGGTTTTCATTCTGTCTCTATACTACTATATCAACCCTATTTATACTAGCATAATCAACTGAATATGGCGACCAAAAACTATAAAAAAATCACTCCATTTCACATTTTTAACAATTTTTTATGAAAACATGAAAATTAGGCAATCACCTTTCTCCGCTTTTGTCATATGATATTTCAAATTGATTTCTAGGAGGGAATACCATGAGTGAAGAAAAAAAAGATTCTTCTCGCCCACCAGTTCGCAATTATTTAAAGCAAATTGATGATTTCTTTGAGCAGACACCACTTCGCAATGTAATCGCTGATTTAAATCATTTTTTCCAAAAAGGAAACCGTTTATTAACATTCCCTGTAGATTTATATGAAGTTGGTGAGGAACTCGTTGTTACTGCTGAACTACCAGGTATACAAAAAGAACAAATTCAAATTGAAATACAAAGTGAATACTTAAAAGTCTCTGTGAAAGAAGAAGTACTTGAAGAGACAGAAGAGCAAACATCTCATAACTATTATCGCCGAGAACGGTCCATTTCAGAAGCATCAAGAATGATTAAGTTACCTTATTTAATTAATAAAAAAGCAGCGAAAGCTTCTTATCAAAACGGTGTGTTAGAAATTCGTGCACCAAAACTTCCGCAGCAACATGACACTTTATCCATAGATTAATGTAAAAAAAGAAGGGTGCTTTAATCTGCACCCTTCTTTTTATTCTGCTAATCGCTTCATATCACGTATAATGTCCTCATACGGCGTATTACTAATACCATTATACTTTTTCATTACTTTTCCGTTTTGATCAATTAAATAAAATGATGTACCATGCATAACTTGACCATTCTCAGGTTTATCTACAAGTGTTTGGAAATTATCTTTTGCAAACTTTGTAATATCTTCTAACGAATAACCTGTTAACAGGTTCCAGTTACTTGTATCTTCTGTAAACTTTTGAATGAAAGCTTTCAAGTTTTCTGGTTTATCAAGGTCAGGATCTACGCTAAATGATACAAACTGAACATCTAATTTCTCTTCCTTCGCCATTTTCTGTAATTTTGCCATATTAGCAGTCATTGGCGGACAAACTGTTTGACAGTTTGTGAACATGAAATCTGCAACCCAGACTTTCCCTTTTAAATCTTTTGTACCAAATTGTTTTCCGTCTTGATTTGTAAATTGGAATGTTTCTAAGTCCCAGTTTAACGGTTTACGAAGCTTTGAGCCTGATTCACTACATCCAGCAAGTAAAAAGAGACAAAATACAACCATAAGACCAATTATTTTTTGATAACGCTTCATTTATAAACCTCTTTTCTCTATCCTAAATTTAAATAGGTTATGTTTATCATAACAAAAGTTAACACTACGAGAAAATTGTTTACTTCATTTGTTCACGAAATCGTACGAATTTACGTATGTTACTTCTTTATTTCAAGCGAATTACTAGACAAAATATATTTTTTCACTATTATCTCTCGAAATAGTATTTGCAAAACTAATTTTATTGTTAATTTTGTAAATACACCCCCCTATTTTTTAACAATTCCTTTAACATTAATCCATGTTTTTCGCTGTATTCCTTAACAACATTTCGGTACAATACAAATACAACGATTTTAAATGAGGTGATGTTCATGGCAAAGCGCTATGAAAATATGGATAATGTTAGCACAAAAAAAACAATTCGTTCTTTTTTACGATGGCGTAAAGAACGAAAGCAGAACAAAAAAGATTTTTCTTTCTTAGTAGAACAATCACCCGTTAAACAAAGTGCATTTTTGCAAAGTAATATTACAACAACGACTGTCACATGGATTGGGCATTCCACTTTTCTTATCCAAACGAATGGACTTAATATATTAACAGACCCAGTATGGGCCAATAAATTAAAGCTAGTTCCAAGACTTACAGAACCTGGACTTTCTATAAAAGAATTACCTAAAATTGATATCGTCCTTATTTCACACGGTCATTATGATCATTTAGATTTTTCAACACTTCGCCAGCTAAATGATGATGTTCTATACCTTGTACCTATCGGACTAAAAAAATTATTTACTCGTAAAAAGTTCACAAAGGTTGAAGAATACAACTGGTGGGAAAGCATAACCATTAATGAAGTAGCTTTCCACTTCGTCCCTGCACAACACTGGACGAGAAGATCCTTATTTGATATGAACACTTCCCACTGGGGTGGATGGATTATTGATAATACGAACACGACAGAAACCATTTATTATTGCGGTGACAGTGGCTATTTCCAAGGCTTTAAAGAGATTGGTAAGCGATTTTCAATTGATATTGCTCTTATGCCAATTGGCGCTTATGAGCCAGAATGGTTTATGAAAGTATCTCATGTTTCACCCGAAGAGGCAGTGCAAGCTTATTTAGATTTAAAGGCTACGCATTTTATTCCCATGCACTACGGAGCTTTCGCACTCGCAGATGAAACACCTCGTGAGGCAATAACTAGACTTCGAAACAACTGGAATTTACGTATGTTACCATGGGAACAACTGCATGTTCTCTTTTTAGGCCAAACTTTCACTTACAATAATGCAACAAATGATAAACACGTAAATGAAAAAATTGAAACGGTACACGTATAACGGAACTACTTATTTCTTGCACCCATCATATACTATAGAAAATCATAAAGGGTGTTTTCTATGAAAGAATATTTGCAGACTCGCTATATCATTAGCGGTAGTGCCTGTATAACCCTTCTTATTTCTTACTTTCTCTTCACATAAAGTGAAGGCTAATAATCGGGCTTTTATGGGCAGCCCGACCCCCACTTAACTTCTTTGCTTTCGCTGAATTTTGAGGTAGGGGGTCTTACTGCCCACAAATAGAGTAATAAAAAAGCTACTTGAAATATATTTCAAGTAGCTTTTTTATTACTCTGCTAAATACATAAATCCGATTGCACCCGGACCTGTATGAGTACTAATAACTGGAGTTGTATAGAAAATTTCAGATTGTGCGAATCCACTCGCTTTTTCAATCGCTGCTTTCATACTTTCAGCTAAAGGAATTGCTTTTGCATGGGGAATCCCAACAGCTTTTATAGACTTCCCTGCTGTATCTTGTTCAAATATTTTAGTTAGTGTCTTTACAACCTGCCCTTGACTACGAACTTTTGTCACAGGATTGTATGCTCCACCATCAAGGTTTGCAATTGGTTTGATATTCAGTAAAGAACCGATGAACGCTTTTCCTTTACCAATACGTCCACCTTTCACTAAGTTCTCCAATGTATCTACGACTACATATAGGCGAGTATTTTTTCTCACTTCTTCAATTCGCTTTAAAATATCTTCTAGTGAGCGCTCTTCTTTTGCCATTTTTGCTGCTTCAATTACTTGATATGCTAATGCATGGCTAATGAACTGAGAATCAACAACTGTTACTTTTGTATCGGTCATTGATGCAGCACTATTTGCTGTTGCAACAGTACCACTCATTCCACCTGTCATATGGATGGATAGTACTTCGCTCCCATCTTCCCCTAGCTTTTCGTACATTTCTACAAATGTACCCATAGCTGGTTGTGATGTTTTTGGTAATTCTTCTGATTTTGCCATCTCTTCAATAAATTCATCTGGTTGTAGATCAACGCGATCTAAATATGTTTGTCCATTTACAGAGATTGATAATGGTAGAACATGAATGTCATATTTCTCAATTACCTCTTGTGATAAATCTGCCGTTGAATCTGTTACAATTTTAATTTTTTGCATATTATATTCTTCCCTTTCCAATACGCTCTCCTTGTTATTATACTAGTATTCCCATTGCTTTCAACAATTTGGAACGAAATTTCATCAAATTAATTATATTTTTATATCTAAAATGAAAAAGACAGAGTTCCTAACCCTGTCCCTACGCTGTATTATGCATTTTTTTCAAGAGTATTTGTTTTATATACATTTAAATAATCATTCCACTTCAAACAATTTTGCAAATATTCACGGAAAGAATACGAAAATCTTGGTTGCTTTTGTTTTTGAATTTTTGCGATAAATAATTGAAGACGGGACTGAATTAGAAACGATAATGGATGCTGCGCCTGTAGGACAGGGATTTCGAATATTTTAATACAATCCCCTGTTGAATGAGTGAAATAAAAACTTTTCGTAATCACAATATCAATCCTCTTTTTCATTGGATTTTTGAACTTCCTCTACTTTACGCTGTAACACGTTGTTTATAGTGGAGACTCTATTGAATACAAAAATACCCTTAGACAATTCCTGTAGTCCTTATGGTTAAAAAATCTATGCTCTACTCATCTCCACCTAATCCATTCCCTGTCCTAAATATCCTTTGAGACGGGAATCTCATTATCTGTAAATTACTTAGTAAATTCAGTATAAACTTATAAAAGCGCAAAGTTTGTCTAAATTTTGGAGATTCTATAATTTTTTTCTTCTTTATATTGTATACGTTTATAGCTATAGTATAACAACTAAATAAAAAAAGTGCCTTTATAACGAGGCACTTTTTGAATGTATTTCTTCTTCTCTTTTCTTTTTTCGCTTACTAACAATTTTTGATAAAGCGATACTAATTTCATAAATACAAATAAGCGGTACCGCTACTAAACTATGTGATAAAAAATCAGGTGGTGATATACACGATGCGATTATAATCAAAGCTACATAAGCATATCTTCTTATTTTCACAAGAAATTCTGCTGTTAAAAGTCCGATACTCGTTAAAAACATCACCACTACAGGTAATTCAAAAATCACAGCAAATGGCACTGTTAAATTAAGTACAAAATGAAAATATTTTTCTGTAGTAAACATCGTATTAAACATTTCATTACCTATCGTAGTTAAAAAATGAAATAGAAACGGCATGACAATGAAATATCCAAAACATAAACCTGCGATAAATAATATGGACAATACAGGTATATACATCACCGTCATCTTTTGTTCATTTGGATGTAAACCTGGTTTTACAAATAACCAAATTTGTATAGCAGCAAAAGGAATTGTACACACAATAGCAAACACTGTAGCAATTGAGAAAAAAATCCACAATACATCACTTGGACCGAGAACAGTTAATTTCATTGGTAAATCTTTTACTAACCAAAAATAAATGTCCTTCGTAAAAGCAAAACCAATAATTAAAAATATCACAAAGGATACAACTGTATAAATTACTCGTTTACGAAGCTCAACAATATGTTCTACTACGCTCATTTCTCGATCTTCCATCTCGTTCACCACACTTTATTTATCCATTACAAGGAACATTCATCACATTTTTTCCTTCTTTTCCTTCTCTTCAAATGCGTCATCTGTCAATTCTTTCGTTGATTTTTTAAATTCTTTTAACGTTTCCCCTAAAGCCTTCCCGATTTCTGGCAATTTTTTAGGGCCAAATAAAATGAGTACAGCTACTAAAATTAAAATTAACCCTGGAAAGCCAATATTTGAAAACATTTCCCCATCCCCTTTTTTAGTAGATTCCTTGTCCTACTATTACATAATTTTATTTTGTCAAAAAAGTTTGAAAACGTCAACAAATCCATCGTCTTTTGTCAAAAAAATTCAAAAATATAATCAATTATACAAATTTCATTTTCTATTGCCCTTGTGTATGATATGGTAAAAGAAACGACATATTATTTTATAATAGTAGAAAGGATTTGCATTATGACTAAAAAAATGACACGAATGACCCAATTTGTGAAAGAAGAAATTGCAAATGCAATTACACATGGTATCGGTGCCATTTTAAGCATCCCTGCCTTAATCATATTGATTATTCATGCTTCAAAGCATGGTACCGCATCTGCTGTATTTGCATTTACGGTTTATGGTGTAAGCATGTTTTTACTGTACTTGTTTTCAACATTGTTACATAGCATTCACCATCCAAGGGTAGAAAAATTATTTACTATATTAGATCACTCAGCCATTTATTTATTAATCGCTGGCACGTATACTCCCTTTCTACTTATTACACTACGCGGAACATTAGGCTGGACGTTACTAGCTATTATATGGACACTTGCAATCGGAGGTATTGTCTTCAAAATTTTCTTTGTACGTCGCTTTATAAAAGCATCCACTATATGTTATATCATTATGGGTTGGCTTATAATTGTTGCCATTAAACCACTTTACGAAAATTTAACTGGACACGGTTTTTCACTACTGTTAGCAGGCGGTATTTTATATTCTGTCGGGGCTATCTTCTTTCTTTGGGAAAAGCTTCCTTTCAATCATGCCATTTGGCATCTTTTCGTTTTAGGTGGTAGTGCAATGATGTTCTTCTGCGTACTCTTTTATGTCTTGCCTGCAGCGTAATAAAAAAGGTTTCAGCTTTATGTAAGCTGAAACCTTTTTTACTACTTATGTAATTGTGATGCGATAACATCCTGTGTATGCTTCGTTAATTCTTTAATATCCATATTTGCATACTCTTCAGGTGTAATCGGCTTAGAAATTGTTACGATTGCATGCGCTGGTTTCATACGATTTCCATTCGCTTCAAACATTTTATATGTACCATCTAACGTTACAGGTAAGATTGCTACACCAGATTTTACTGCAAGGTGAAAACTACCAGCTTTAAACTCTCCTATTTCGCCGCCCTTACTTCTCGTTCCTTCTGGAAAAATTACGATAGAATGTCCGTTCTTTAATAACTCGATTCCATCTTTAATTGCTTTAAGAGATTGACGACGATCATTACGATCCATAAATACACAATTCATAAGTTCCATCCAAGTTGGTACAACTGGAAACTTCTTAATCTCTGCCTTTGAAACAAATCCAATTGGCTTATTTAAGTAACCTAGTAAAACAGGAATATCCATATTACTTTGATGATTACTTACAACGAGTACTGGCTTGTCTTTCGGGACATTTTCAAGTCCTTTTACTTCTACTGCCCCTCCAGCTACACGTACCATTTTCTTACCAAACCAGTTTGTTGTTTTATACACAACACTATCTTTTTCTTGCGGTGACATCGTACTTACTTGTTTTTTAAGACGCCACATTCTCGGTGTAATCGCAATTACGATTAAAATTAAATAAAAGATTTTAAAAAACGTTTGAATCATACAGAACCCCCACCTATTATCATTCCGACCTTCATTATACTAGACAAACGAAGGAAAAAGAAGAAAAAATGTCCAAACAACAAGTGCTTGGACATTTTTTAAGTATTCTATATTAGAAACGTTTTGCTAATTCACGCGCATTAACAATTGCTACTTCTTTAATTTCTTGTGCTTTTTCAGGGTTTGCATTCATACCTTCAACCGCAATATATTCAGTATCATTTACACCGATGAACCCTAATACTGTTTTTAAGTGATTGCGACCGAAATCTACAGCTGCGTATGCTCCTTCAGAATAAACGCCGCCCGTAGCTTGAATGTGAAGTGCTTTCTTACCTTCTAATAAGCCAACTGGACCGTTTTCAGTATATTTGAAAGTTTTACCTGCGATCGCTACGTTATCTAAGTATGCTTTTACTACTGGTGGATAGCTAAAGTTCCACATTGGAGTTACGAATACATAACGATCTGCATGCATAAATGTTTCTAAGTTTGTGTTCATTGCTGCAACTTTTTGCTGTTGCACTTCAGTTAAAGTTTCAAAGCCTTCACCTGCCGCGAATTTACCCCAAGCAGCAAATACATCTGCATCGATTGCTGGTACAGTAGTATTGAATAGATCAATTGTTACTACTTCGTCTTGTGGATGCTCATTTTTATACGATTCGATGAAAGCTTCTCCTACTGCCATTCCGAAAGAACCTTCTGCTGAATTTGGATTTGCTGTAATAAATAGTACTTTTGTCATTGTATTCTCTCCCTTATTGCAATTTATCTTTAATTCAAGATTTATAATTCACAAGTAAATAACTTACCTTATGTAAGTATAATACAAAAAGTTATACTCGATGTCAATAAAAAATAGCTACTTTTTTTTCGTAAGTTAATAAGTTATGTAGTTTCATTTTACCTTCGTATATAAACATTAAGATTTTAACCAAATAAAAAACTACCTCCATATTTTATGGAGGTAGTTTTTATCAATTTCTATTTTTGAAAAACATGTTTCACTTTTTCAGCAGGAATATTACTTCCGCCCCTACCTTTTACATCTTCAATCATCATTGTAATGACCATATCAGGTGCATTTAAATCAAATGCAGCGAACCAGCCTAGTTCTTTCCCTTCGGCCTCTTTGGATACTTTTAATTCTGCTGTACCTGTTTTTCCAGCAAGAGTCATACCATCAATTTTAGCAATTTTCCCAGTACCATCTGGATCATTAATTACTTTAGTCAAAGCATTTTTTAATATATCCTGATTTCCTTTTGAAATGACATTCTCTTTCCAAACTTTTGGTTGTTTATCCGTTTTGATAATGTATGGCGAAGGTATATTTCCATCATTAACAATTGGCGCATATGTTAATGCTAAATGAAGAGGAGTCATTAACACTTCTCCTTGTCCATATCCTGTATCTGCCATTTGAATATCATTTTTAATGCCATCATTTGCAATTTTAGAAGCAGGGAATCCATATTCAATTGGTAATTTCTCATCGAATCCGAACTTTTTCGCTTCACTCATAAATTTGTCTTTTCCAATTTTCAAAGCTTCTTGTGCGAAGTAAATATTATCCGAGTATTTCATTGCCTTATCAAAATCAATTGGATTTGCATCTTTCACTCGTGTTACATAATAATTACCCCAAGAAGAATCCTTCGTCCATTTCAATCCTTCAATTTTCAATTCTTCTTTTGGATCAATCGTTTTCGTTTCAAGACCGATTGCAGCTGTAATTGGCTTAAATACAGAACCTGGTACCGATAATTGTGTGAATCGATTCGTCATAGGTTTTTTCGGATCATTATTCCAAACTTCACGTTGTGCTTTTGATGTTCCTCGTGCAATTAAATTAGGATCATAAGCCGGACTACTTACAAGAGCAATCGTTTCTCCGCTTTTCGGATTAATTGCAGCACTAGATCCAGCCTCTCCTTTCATCTCATTATAAATTTTTTCTTGAGTAGCACTATCAATGGTTAAAGTTACATTTTCTCCATCAACAGCATCTGTTTTCGCTAAATTTTTTATTTCTTTTCCTTGCGCATCTTCCATGAAGACACGGCCACCTTTTTTACCACGCAGCTTTTCTTCCAACACTTGCTCTAATCCAGCCTTACCAACTGGCTCATCAGCTTGATAGCCTTTCTTTTGTAGCGTTTTTAAATCTTCAGCATTTACCTTTCCGATATAACCAGTTAAATGAGCTGCAGCTTCCCCTAACGGATATGTACGAACATTTACAGGTTTTGTTGAAACGCCTGGTAAATCGATGTATGTATTTTGCGTTGCCCCTTCAGGCAAAATTCCAATTGGTACGAGATAATTTGGTTTTACCCATTTAGCAGCTAGTTTTTGATCAATTTCTTCTACAGACATATTTAACAACTTCGCTACTGTTTCTTTCGTTTGTGGAGCAGTATCGCCTAATTTTTCTGGAACGATTCCAATTTCAGAAGCTTTCCCATTCGTCGCAAGACCTTTTCCGTTACGATCGTAAATTTCTCCACGTTTCGGTTGCGTCGTTTGCATACGCACTTTACTATCTTTCGTCATGCCAGGGAAAATGAAATCAGGAGTCCAATCTATTTTCCAAGATTCTTTATCTCCATCTTTCTCTTTCACCATTTTTGCTTCATGTCCAAAAGTGATTTTACCACCAACTGTATCCATGCTTACCTTAAAAGGAACAGGGCCTTCATCTTTCTTATCTTTTTTTACTTCTCCGGTTTCTATTTTTAAGTTTTTCACTTCGATACCAGAATAGATTCTTTCATATTTCTCCGTAAACTCTTTCTTAGAAATATCTTTTTTTGCATTTTCTGATAATTGATCATACATATCAGCAAATTTTTGTTCATTCCATGCTTTTGCATATGTATCAAATACTTCTTGTGGTTTTTCTTCTTTACCACATCCAACTAACATGAATGTTAGACAAAGAAAAAGAATCCCCCATATTTTTTTCACTCGATTCTCCTCCTCTTTCAATTTTGCATACCTCTAATAATTTTAGCATATTTTACATGCTATCTTTTATTATAGCACTATCAAATCTCATCTATAAACTTATATTAATGAATACAAATAAAAAGATTGATGTGAATTCTCACATCAATCTTTTTTATTATTGTTTTTTCTCATATACATGGTAATAATACGTATACGGATTTTTTTCATCTGTTAAGCCTTTCTCTACAAAAATCTCTTTCCAATTTGTCATATCCATTTCTGGGAAGAATGTATCTCCTTCAAATGCATAATGGATTTTTGTTATATATAACTTGTCTACATAAGGTAAAAAGAGATCATAAATTTGCGCTCCACCAAAAATAAAAATCTCTTTTTCATTTTTACATAGTTCGAATACTTCTTCTACAGAATGAGCAACTTCACAACCTTCAACATGATACCCTTCATTACGAGTTACAATAATATTACGTCTTCCAGGCAACGGTCTACCAATCGCTTCATAGTTCTTTCTTCCCATAATAAGCGGGTGGCCCATCGTCGTTTTCTTCACGTATTGTAATTCACTCGGTAAACGCCAAGGTAAGTTATTATCTTTACCAATTACTCTATTCTCGTCCATTGCGACCATAAATGAAACAATCATCTTTTCATCTCCTCTACAATTACACTGCAACCGGTGCTTTAATTGCTGGGTGCGGATCATATCCTTCAATAGTTAAATCTTCCATTTCAAAATCAAACACAGATTTTACATCTGGATTTAATGTAAGTTTCGGGAATGGACGTGGTTCACGTGCCAATTGCTTTTCTACTTGTTCAAAATGATTTGTATAAATGTGTGCATCACCAATTGTATGAACAAATTCTCCTACTTCAAGACCACATTCATGTGCAATTAAATGCGTTAATAATGAATAGCTGGCAATGTTAAATGGTATTCCAAGGAAAATATCACCACTTCTTTGATATAGCTGACAAGAAAGCTTTCCATCTGCTACATAAAATTGGAATAGTGTATGGCAAGGTGGTAAAGCCATACTTGGTACATCTTCAGGATTCCAAGCTGAAACAATTAAGCGACGTGAATCTGGCGTTTTCTTAATCATTTCAATTACATCTTTTAGCTGATCAAGCGTTTCACCAGCTGTCGTTTTCCAAGCACGCCATTGTTTTCCGTATACGTCTCCTAAATATCCAAATTTCATTGAGAACTCATCGTCTTCTAAAACGTTCTTTTTAAACAATTCCATTTGTTCATCGTATTGCACTTTAAATTCCTCATCTTGTTGTGAGCGAAGACCGAAATCTGTCATATCAGGGCCAGTATACTCATCGCTTTCTATCCAGCTCTTAAACGCCCATTCATTCCAAATATTATTATTATGTTGCAATAAATAACGAATATTTGTATCACCTTTCATAAACCAAAGCAGTTCACTTGCTACAAGGCGAAATGGGACTCTCTTTGTCGTTAATAAAGGAAATCCTTTACTAAGATCGAAACGCATTTGGTATCCAAATACAGATACAGTACCTGTCCCCGTACGATCTTCTTTCTTCGTACCGTGCTCCATTACATGACGGCATAAATTTAAGTATTCATATTCAGCATGTTTCATATGTAGGAAAACCTTCTTTCAATCGTATATGCAATTTATCATAACATGAAAAAGATCGAATTTAATAATCCAAATTAATAAAAATTCTTTCAATGTTTCTTACAAATTTATTAACTTTCCAGATTTAAAAAGGGTTTCATTTTCTATTACCGAAAGTATAGTGCGGTAGAACAAAATTTATATTTGGAGGTTAGAAGTATGTCTAAAATTGAAACTCCTGTTATGACTTCTTTACAAACAACAGTCGAAAAAATGATGAAAGACTTAAAAGTTCCTGGTACTGCTGTAGCTGTTATAAAAGATGGTAAAGTTATTATTTCAGAAGGTTTCGGCTATCGTAATATAGAGACAAAAGAGCCTGTTACACCAAGTACTCGGTTCGCAATCGGTTCCTCAACGAAAGCTTTTGGCACACTTTCATTAAGCTTGTTAGCACAGCAAAAAAAGTTTAATTGGGATACCCCTGTCCAGTCTTATATACCTACCTTCTCTTTATCTGAAATACTAGCTAGTTCACAGGTTACAGGGCGTGATTTAGCTTCCCACCGCACTGGAGTAAGTCGTCATGATGCCCTTTGGTACAGTTCTTCCTTATCTCGAAAAGATATAGTAGAAAAAATAAAACATTTATCACTTGATGCACCGTTCCGCACAGCATTTCTATATAACAACTTAATGTATGCAACAATTAGTTATATTGTGGAAAACATTACGAATCAAACATGGGAACAATACGTTACAGAACATATTTTAGAGCCTTTAAATATGGGGCAAACAAACTTCTCTGTTACAGATTCACAAAATACAGATGATTACGCATTACCTTACACTGATGATCATGGTGAAATAAAAGAGATCCCATTCTGAAATATCGATACAGTTGGAGCTGCCGGATGTATTAACTCTACAATTGAAGATATGGCAAAATGGGTCCTGCTTCATTTAAACGAAGGAAAAATAGAAAATCATGATTTGATTTCTACTGAACTACTCCAAGAAATGTATACACCGCATACACCAATCCCGGATCAGCCGATATTATCAACAAGTGAGTCACCAGTAAATAGCTACGGACTAGGTTGGTTTATTAGCGCTTACCGCGGTTATAAACTTATTCATCACGGTGGTAATATTGATGGATTTTCTGCACTTGCGTCATTCATACCAAATGAAAATATCGGAATTATCGTGCTAACAAATTCTGGACAAACTTTACTCCCTACCTATATTACAAAACATATATACGACGAACTTCTCGGACTTGAATATATAAATTGGCATGAACGTGCTGTAGAAGATAGTGAAAAAATGAAAGAAATGATGAAGGAGACATTGGAATCACTTCCTGAAGCAATAAATGGGACTACACCTTCTCACAAATTAGAGGACTACACCGGTACTTTTGAACATCCTGCTTATGGAGCATTACAAGTATATAAACGAGAGGATTCGTTATATGTACAATTTATGGAGATGGAAATTCCATTACAGCATCATCACTACGACATTTTCTCCGCACCAGTTGACTTGTTCCAAATGAAAATGAATCTATTATTTGCTTATGAAATGAATGTAAGTGGTGAATTCCCATCCCTTCAGTTACATGTACCTGCTATGTTAAGTACACAGCCACTTGCATTTATGAAAGTTAAATAGTTCATTTAATAGTAATCAAAAAGTAGGTGTGAGAAAACACACCTATTTTTCATTTATCATTTCACTATCAAACCAAATTGGCTTCGATAACTCAAAGTTTTTATGGTCCTCTAAAACAATAGTTAGGCGTTCTAACATATCATCTAACATATGCGGCGCTGCTCGTAAGCACCAGACAACTGATGAGAAAACTGTCATGCCAACGTATACCGCATATAATCGCCAAAACTCCTCCGGTATTTTCCCGTTATAATATCCCGTAATTTGTCCGATGGAATACGGGATACTAATATCCCTTGCAAATAGTGCAATTTTTACGAAATCATGAAGTGGGTCGCCCCAATCATAGCCATTAAAATCAACAACACCTACATATTTCGCATCACGTACAATTATATTCTCTAAATGAAAATCATCGTGTTGAAAACGATTTGGGCGGTTTTGTAAATACATTTCATTTTCATCTATAAACTTTATGATTTTATCATCATTTTTTATTTTTATTCCACATGTTTTATATGCCTCTAAATATTTCCGATGTTTTTTCATTGCTCTTCCATACCACGGAAGGATATCATTAGGAGCTTCATATGTATGCATTTTGGCTAAATCTTTTCCTGCTTCTATACCAATCTCATATTGTTCTTTTGACGTATATGTAGGCAACAGTTTCTTCGCATCTTCTCCTTCTAAATAGGAAAAAATACTATAACATAAACCTTCCTCTTCCAACAAACCGATTTCAATTGGCTTTTGTGCTTGCACACTACGATTTTTCATTTCATATAAAATTTGAAACTCTATTTTCTTTCTTTCATACTCTTTTATATCACCTGTTCGTAGCAAATATTTTTTATCATCAGTAGTCGTAATAATGTATTTTTTATCAGGAGAGAAACCTTTCGCGATTTCTTCAACATTTACTGCATCTTTTACTATTTGTATATTGTTTTTCCACCCTGTAATTGTCTTCATATATTGTCCCCTTACATTTCTGTATTCGGCGTATACGCTACTTCTACAATAAATCCATTTGGATCGTAAAAGTCGATTGTATAGTATCCATCTGAATAATGATTCATTTCAATCGGACCACGTATTACTTTCACTTTCGTACTAAAAAGAAACTCTGCTACTTCATCAACTACACCTCTATGAATAGCTTGATAACAAATATGTCTTGGTCCTAAAGCATTTACAATCTCCTCCTCTATTTCTTTAAAATAAATTTCATTTTCTCCCGTACTATATGCTACTTCGTTTAACTTTCTCCATCCAATTATTGAAAACAAAATATCATAAAAAGAAATGGATTCCTCTAAATCCTTTACCCAAAATTCAATATGATGAATACCTTCTCAAAGTGTACTCATACTAAGAATGTGCCCCCTGTACGACTTGCACAATTTCCATTGGTGTATGAACCATATAATCTGGTGCATCTTTTTTTACTGTTTCAATGACATCATATCCCCAAGATACCCAAATTACGTTCACACCGGCCTTTTTACACGCTGCTACATCTCGCTGTTCATCACCGACGTATAACATATCTTGCTCTGTTATTTTTTTCGATTTTAAAAATCTTTTTATCATTTTATCTTTACCGAACAAATTTTTAGAACAATACACTTCTTGAATATTTTCGATACCATTATTGTGTAAAAATGCCCGAATATGCTCTTCTGAGTTCGATGATATGACTGCAATTCCGTATCCTTTTTTATGTAATTCATCTAATACATCCTTCATTCCATGAAATAAAACAAGTCCTTTTATAGCAGGTTGATATAATTTATAAAACTCTAACGCTAAAATAGGAAGCTTATAAAGTGGTACATCAAGCTTTTTACACCTCTCAGACATAGTCAATTTCCGTAAAGGCTCAATTTCTTCTTCACTAACTGTCTTATAGCCATGCTTTTCAGCAAGTTGATTATAAATCGGAACAAATATATTTTGTGAATCTACTAATGTGCCGTCAAAATCAAAAACAATATATTTTTGCATCCCCATACTCCCTTTTCTTCTTTTTTCTAAACATATGTTATTCAACAACATAGTTGTCTTACCCTTTTACAAACAAAAAAGAACAAGATTTTTTCTTGTTCTTTTTAAGACAGCCATTTTGGCGGTACATTCGTATTCCAATAAATATTTCCTAATTCATGATGCCCATTGTATCCATCATCAAAACGATGATAATGGAAATTAAAATAATAACCATCTTGCGGTGGATGATCTCGTCTTACATGAAATCGAAGTAAATCATTTCCTGATTTCGTATCATAAACGTGAAAAATCTTTTCATTATTTCCACCGGCTGGTCTTTGAGAAATCGCTAATGATTGTAACGACTCCTCTGGTACATCATTTGCCAGTTCAGCAATTGCCTCTTCAATTTTCGGTAATATTACATCTTTAAACTCATCTTCAATTACTGGACCAATTTTAGTACCAAACTTTTGCATCGACTGCTTCTCTGCTTCTTGCATTGCATAAGTAATAAAAGTATCGGTGGTTAACCTGTCATTCGTTTCTTCATATGTATAGGACGTACTCTCCAAATTTTGTTGCCTAGCTGTGCTCGTAGGCTTGTCCGCAGCTTTGGCATTATCAAGCAATATGGAAGGAGGCGTCACTAAACCAAATGTAAGTACGGTAATTAATGCAACTAAGGTTTTTCTAAACCAATTTGGCATTTATGTTCCCTCCCCTTTCACTCATTATATTTTATATAACGGTTGTTTCTTCTATTATACAAAATGATTGTAATTTTTGCACTTTACAATTTTGTTAACGTTCACACATTTTTCACTTGAATATGAAATTGTAAGATTTCATACACTATAAATAACAACAATGAGGAGGCGACCAGATGACTTTAGATGTCATGTATTCTGCCGCAAGCATACTCGTTCTAGTATATTTTATTTATCAATGTGTTACAGACTAGAAAAAGAGCCATTTTTAGGCTCTTTTTCTATGGTAAAAATACAATCCAACCAATCAATAATATAAAAACAATCCCGGTGATTACAGCTGGCAATAAATAAAAATAAGAAAGTATAACGATTCCATACAAAAGTATTGCTGGAAGTAGTAAATAACGATCCGCCTTCCATCTTAACAAAAGTAACTTCCCTTCTTCACAATATAAATGAAGAAACATTTTTTGCGTAAACTCATTCCAATAATCACGTGCATAGCGAGAAATTGCAAATAAAGCGAATACGAGAATAATAGCTGCAATCCACCTCGGACTCATAATAATACTTACCGTGCTTATACATACAATTTGAACATAAAACATTCGTGTACTACTTGTACGGAAAAATTCTTTCAAAAAAGATTCAACAATACGAGAATCGGCTTTCTTCCCTAAAAACCTTTTAGAACGTGGAAACATCCACGGTTTTTTATTCGAACTACTCGGCTTAGCAGCATGACCACCAACTTGCATAATCCCGCTCGTCCAGCGCATACTTTCTTCTTTTTCTTTTTCGACTTCTTTATAAAAGTGATTTTTATAATTCATCTTCTCTTTTACTAATACAATAATTAAAGAAATTGCTAGACTGATACATAGAATTGAATAAAATGGATTTTTATAAATAAAAAATAAACTAACTCCCAAAAAGGATACGCTTATAGAAAATATTACATTTTTTACAATCCATAAAACCCATCGTTTCCCAACACGTACATGAATAAATCTCGTCAACAACGACAACAAAAATCGAAATACAGTAAAGAATACCCAAAATACTACGATTTGTATCTCTGTTACTTTGATGCTTTTCATCAACACTGGTAACATAATAACGACTACTATTACATTCGTTATCGCTATTCGAACAAATGTGTAAATCATGCCATACTGAACTAATTTTTGCATATGAGCTGGATACGAAATTAAAAATAAACTATCTGCTTGTTCAAAAAATGAGCGAACTCCTCTCGAATATGTTACAAGATAAAATATGAGTAAACCTAATCCGAAGTAAATCGTCTCTTCCATTGATAATTCATTTATCCATAGTGACCGATAATAGATTCCCATAAATATAAATGCTGGAATAATAATATATAACGCAACTGTCCAATCCGTTACTGAACGTATAGACTTCCATTTCCGCTCAAGTTCATGGCGCAATCTTTTATAAAACTGTTGTTTAATCATGCTGTTCACGCCTTACAATTGCATCAAAGCAGTCTAATAATGGACTCTCCGGCATTTCAGCTAATGTTTGAATCGTGTGTAGGTTTCCATCCGCTACTAATGTTCCTTGTGAAATAAGCAAAAATCTTTCACAAATTCTTTCAGCGGTATCTAATACGTGCGTACAGAGTAGAATCCCTGCCCCACGTTCTTTTTCTTTATATAGATAACTTAAAAATTCTTTTGTAGCTACTGGATCTAAACCGATAAAAGGTTCGTCAATTATATAAAAATCTGGTTCAGTTAAAAACGCCAATATGAGCATCGATTTTTGTTTCATACCTTTTGAAAACTTTGATAAATACTCATGCTTATGCTTATCCATTCGAAATGTATGTAATAATTGTTCTGCCCGTTCTTCCCAGCTTCCAATTTCACTTCCACGAGCTGCCATTAATAATTCAATATGCTCCCAAAGCGTTAAATAATCATAATAAGTTGGATGTTCTGGCACGTATGCATACGGATTTTTCTTTTCGCCAAATGATATTTCACCATTCATATTTACAAGTAAACCGAGCATCGTTTTAATCGTCGTACTTTTCCCGGCACCATTCGCACCAATAAGAGCAACTAGTTCACCTTTTTCGATGGAAAAAGCAATATCATGAATTGTTTTTTCACCTATTTCATATCCAGCAGAGCAGATATTTACTTTTAACATACATTCCCCTTCTTTCCATTTTCAATACAATCAAGGAAAAGAATAACATACAACTATCTATATATCATTATAAAATATTTATTTTCATGGCAGGAAAAAAACGTTTTTTAACAGAATATTTAATGTTTGATTACATTTTATTGGAATTGAAGGGGTTATAACTATGACAAACATTGAAGCAATTTTCATTGATCGTGACGGTACAATCGGTGGTGACACTACAATACATTATCCAGGCTCTTTTACATTATTTCCTTTTACAAAAGCAGCCTTGCAAAAACTAAAAGCTCAAAATATAAAAATTTTCTCATTTACAAATCAGCCAGGTATTGCAGATGGAATAGCAACCGTAAATGATTTTGTACAAGAATTAGAAAGTTTCGGTTTTGATGATATTTACGTATGTCCTCATAAGCACGGTGATGGTTGTGAGTGTCGTAAACCTAGTACAGGTATGCTATTGCAAGCAGCGAAAAAGCACGGACTAGATTTAACACAATGCGCTGTAGTTGGTGATCGCTGGACTGATATTGTTGCAGGAGCAAAAGTAAAGGCGACAACAATTTTAGTACGAACGGGAGCTGGATACGATGCTTTACATACGTACCGAGACAAGTGGGCACATATCGAACCAAACTACATTGCAGAAAACTTTGAAGATGCAACAAACTGGATATTAAATCAACTATAATACAATTTATAAGAGACGTTTCACTCTGTAAAATAAAAAAATAGCAATATGTATTGAAAATTTTGATTCACTCGACACAATTTAAAGCATAGTTAAAATAGCCTTTTTGACAGATAGTTATCTGCCAAAAACAAAAAAGAGATTACCTCAAAACGTAAAGGGTTCCCTGTTCCCTTTTGAAGTGCAAACATTGCAAATCACATCATATTTTTCATCACTACTATCAATGCAATTCTCAGAGGAATTATCTGGGTCAATAACATCAATAAACGCAAATAAGGGATAGCTTAGTGGCTATCCCTTATATTTCCCGTTAAATAGATTTTTTCTGATTCTATGGCGTATCTTCGTCACTTTTATACTCCAAAATATCACCTGGCTGACAATCCAAAGCCTTACAAATCGCTTCTAATGTTGAAAAACGAACAGCTTTTGCTTTCCCATTTTTCAGAATAGAAAGATTCGCCATAGTAATTCCAACCTTCTCCGAAAGCTCCGTTACACTCATCTTTCGTTTTGCTAACATGACGTCAATATTAATAATAATTGTCATATCCGCCACCTCAGACCGTCAAATCATTTTCTGATTTTATGTTAATCGCTTCTTGTAGCAGCCGTTGGAGGATAGCAGCAAAAACGGCGATAACGAGCGAAGCAAAAATGATGATGAGTCCCACTAACCCAATAGGGGGGGCAATTTTTTTCGCTATAAAATGAAAAAGTGGCAAACCTAATACATACAAACCACTGATTGTAATTGCACAGCCCTTTATATTCTTTAACGCCTTTACAGATAATTCCGAGAACGCTGTGTTCTCGTCAATGTACTGTAAAAGATTGAAAGCCTGATAAAGAGCAACATAAAAAGGTACAGCCGCTCCATACATCACAATGAAAACGAGATATTTCATCGGAGCAATATTTGGATACAAATTTGCTGCAAAATTCGCCATTTTAGGCACTAAAAATGTGCATAAAGCAAGCACTGCAATTCCAGCCAGAAAAATAATTACTTTTAAGAAAGTGGTTGAACTTCGTTTAAGATTCATTTACAATACCTCACTTATTCAATGACAACATGATTTTACCATAAATTTTATCGTTTAACAATAAATAAATATTGCTTTTCGTTTCGTTATTATCGACACATTCTTTTAATTTCGGCAAAAATAAAAAGAATTTCTCTTTACAAAGAAATTCTTTTACTTGAAAACGTCTCATTTAATCTTAATTTTTTTAAAAAGTTAATTCATAATGGAAATAACGATTATCTCTCAAATAACCATTTTCAGCGTATAATCGCTGTGCTGATAAATTATCAATCTCTGTTTGTAATTTTACACCTTTTGCGCCATTTTCTAATGCAAATTCCTTTGCAGCTTCTAATAATTTTTTACCTGTACCAGCTCCACGCTTAGCCGCTTGTACAAATAAATCATTTAAAATCCATAATTCTTTCATTGAAATGGAAGAAAATGATGGATATAGTTGCGTGAAACCAATATATTCGCCGTCTTCAACAGCCACGAAAATAACGGATTCTTTTCTCTCAATTCGATTTCGTAAAAATACTTTTGCTCCTTCTATATCTGAATCTTGTCTATAAAACATGCGATAATTATTAAAAACTGATGCTAGTCCATCTAAATCTGCAATTGTTGCCTCATATATTCTCATATTACTCCATTCCCCTTCCAATACTGGCTCATTATATCTGTTGCCCATTTAGGCTGTTGTATTTCTTCTTTCGGCATAAACTCTTTCATTATTGGCTTTATATCCAATATAGGAGTGCCATCAATAGCATCTAATCCCTCAACAATAATTGATTTAGCTTCCTTTTTTATTACTTTTACAATTGTCACACCTATGCGATTCGGACGATTTTTACCGCGCTGTGCAAAAATGCCTACTTTAGGATAATCATTATTATTTCTAGGATGTCTAGCAAAATATTGAATTTGTTCATCCGTTACTTTATGAAAATAAAAAACAACTTCAATGTGAGAAAAATCTTCAATGCCTTGTATACTTTCCTCAGTATACATTTCATTTAAAGTAATGCAGGATCTTACTTCTCCCCACTCATCATCTTTTATTTCCTTTCTTTCATTATGTACAAATGCGATTGGTTGAACTGAAAACATACGCATTCCCCTTGAATGTAACCACTTACATTATAAAATATTTTCTGAATGTTTTCCAGACTCTTGATTTAAGTTTACATAATATAATTATAATCTATTTTCTAAAGCGAAATTTACCGCTTCAATCGCATGTATATAGGTTGTATCAAATATTGGAACTGATACGTCTTCCTGTTTTATTAATAACCCTATTTCTGTGCAACCTAAAATTATTCCCTGCGCCTCTTCTTGCACTAACTTTTCTATGACCCTTTTATAATACTCTCTTGATTGAGATGTTATTTCTCCTAAACATAATTCTGTATATATTATTTCGTTTATCTTTTCTCTATTTTTTTCTAATGGTATTATTACTTTTATATTATTCTCTTCTATACGTGACTTATAAAAATTTTGCTCCATTGTGTATTTTGTTCCAAGTAGTCCCACCGTTTGAATACCTTTTCTTTTAATTTCTTTTGCAGTTGCATCAGCAATATGCAAGACTGGAATATTAATATTTTCCTTTATTTTGTCAACTACCTTGTGCATTGTATTTGTGCAAATGATTATAAAGTCTGCTCCTCCCATCTGCAATGAATATGCCGCATTCCCTAATACTTCTCCTGCTCCATTCCAATCTCCATTAGACTGGAATCGTTCAATCTCTTCAAAGTCAACACTATTAATCATACATTTTGCTGAATGTAATCCTCCTAACCTCTCTTTTATTTCTTCATTAATGATTCGATAATATTCAGAAGTTGATTCCCAACTCATACCACCTATAAGACCTATCATTTTCATAATAAACACCTACCTAAAATACTTTTATAAAACTAATAACAACATTTTATTATGTATATTATACATAATGAAACAAGACTTTAAGTTTATAATATAAAGTCTTGTTTTAACTAACTTTAAGATGTCAATAATGAAGATTAATTCTACATTCATTTCCAAGGAAATTTTTATAGAATATTCAGAAATTAATATTCCGATGTTTTTATAGAATCTTCATATTTGTAATTAAAACATTCTCGATACAACTGTTTGATTTCATCATAAGAAGGTACTCGTGGATTATTTCCTGGGCTACCACTTTCAATTGCATCTGACGCCATTTTAGAAATAGCATTTTCAAATTCAATTTCATCGATTCCGTATTCTTTTAAATTTGGAATACGAAGATCAAAGCAAAGTTTCTTTACTTCAGCAAGCGTGTAGTTCGCTACTTCTTCATCAGAATATGAGTAGAAATCTTTATTTAAACTGCGTCCAACCTCGGCTAACCTTTTCACTGCACTTGTTTTTGTAAACTCTAAAACTGTAGGTAATAGTATTGCATTTGATATTCCATGTGGCACATGAAATAATGCCCCCACAGGCCGAGACATTCCATGAACTAATGTAACTGATGCGTTTGAAAATGCGATTCCAGCTTGTAATGAAGCAATCATCATCGCTTCTCTTGCTTCCATATTATCTCCATCTTCATATGCAATACGTAAATATTTCATAATACTTTCAATTGCTGAAAGAGCCAGTACATCTGTAAGGGGTTGTGAAACTTTAGAAATATAGGCTTCTATTGCATGGCACAATGCATCTATCCCTGTTGCTGCCGTAATATCGGGTGGTACCGAACATGTTAAAATTGGGTCTATAATTGCTACTTGTGGTATAAAACTCGGATGCTTCATCATCATTTTTACATCTGTTTTTTTATTCGTAATTACTGCTACACTTGTTACTTCTGATCCAGTACCAGAAGTTGTTGGAATTGCAATAAGTGGCAACGGGTCATTTTCTATTTCGATATCCTTTTGAACGTAATATTCAATTTCTCCACCATTAGTATATAACACTGCTACCGCTTTCGCAGCATCAATACAGCTTCCACCACCAATACCGATAATAAAATCACACTTTCCTTCTTTACAAATAGTTAACGCTTCTAATACGTGTATATTTGTAGGCTCAGCATTCACTTTATTATATGTAATAACAGTTATACCTTTCTTGTTGAGTTGTTTTATACACCTTTCAACATAACCTAATTTCTCCATAATTGTATCAGTAACTATAAAAGCTCTTGTTCCTAACTTTTTTGATTGTTCCCCCAGTTTTTCAAGCGAATTTCTCCCATATAATACAGACTTCGGCATACGAAATTCAGCAACTTCTTGCAAATACTCCACCCCTTCTTACCCTTATTAATATTTTATGATATAAAATATCGATTTGATGAATCTTTACTATTCGAATTTCAAATATTTTTAATAGATTCCTGTTAAAGTATAGAACACGATGACTGCAAATACAGCAACCGTTTTCAAAATTGTAATAGCAAATATATCTTTATATGACTGTTTGTGTGTTAATCCTGTTACTGTAAGAATCGTAATAATAGCTCCGTTATGTGGTAATGTATCCATTCCTCCTGATGCCATTGATACGATACGGTGCATAACTTCTAACGGAATATCAAATTGATTGGCTGCTGCAATAAATTTATCCCCCATAGCACTTAAAACAATTCCCATTCCTCCTGATGCGGAGCCTGTAATACCTGCTAATATATTCGTCGTTACCGCTCCATTCACTAAAGGATTCGTGAACGTTGCAGAGATACTGTCTCTCATTATCGCAAAACCAGGAAGTGCTGCAATCACACCACCAAAGCCAAATTCAGCCCCTGTATTCATTGTTGCAAGTAGTGCTCCCCCAATACTTGTATTTAATCCAGCTTGAAAACCTGTTACTACTCGTTTCCAATATAATAAAAGTGTTGAAACAATCCCAATGATAAGTGCCAACTCTACAGACCAAATTCCTACTACTGCACTTAATTCTACCTTTCCAAATGCTTTCATACCAATAGCAGAAAAATCAAAACCATTCGGATACCACTTCGGTATCATGATTGTGAAAACTTTATTCATTACACCTACTAAAATAAGTGGTACAAACGCAATTACTTGCTGTATTCTTGTAATTTCAATACTGCTTAGTACCGGCATATCTTTTTGTTCTAATTGTAAAGATGCAGCCATTTCATTATTCCCATCATTAAACCCGAAATAGCCTTCTCCCGCTGCCTTAGCCTTTTTACTTCTACTCTCTAAATATAGTAAACCTAACGTTAAAACAAAGATTGCTCCTAAAATACCTAGTATCGGCGCAGCATAAATATCAGTTTTAAAAAAAGTTGTAGGTATTACATTTTGAATTTGTGGTGATCCAGGAAGTGCATCCATTGTAAACGTCGCTGCTCCGAGAACAATCGTTCCAGGAATTAAACGCTTTGGAATATCCGCTTGTCGAAACAACTTAGCCGCAAACGGGAATATAGCGAATACCACTACATACACACTAACACCGCTATACGTTAAAATCGCTCCCATTAATACAATTGCTAAAATTGTACGTTTTTCCCCAACTAACTCTACAATTGTCTTTGCGATTGAATCAGCAATTCCTGACATTTCTACTACTTTCCCAAATATTGCTCCTAGTAAAAACACTGGAAAATATAACTTAATAAATCCTACCATTTTCTCCATAAAAATATTAGAAAAGAAAGGTAATACAAAACTAGGTTCTGTCAAAAATACCGCAAATAATGCAAAAATCGGTGCAAATAAAATAACAGAAAACCCTTTATATGCTACAAACATAAGTAAACTAAGTGCTAATAAAATAATAACTAGCTCCAATTATACCCCTCCTTTAAACTGAAAATTCAATCTTTTAACAACAAACTTCTACAATCATGTCAAACTCTATTCTATCCAGACAAACCTCCTCTATTTATTACAAATTTTTCATGCTAAAAATGTCTAATTATACATATTCGATTACATATGAAAAATCCCTTTAAACAATAACGATTTCATCGTCATACGTTGTAAAGGGACTGTTAGTGTCTATATTCATTGCTTTATCAAGCTATTTTCTATACACAAATGATATAGCCCTTCTACATCATTCGCGATATGAGTCACACCGACTTCAGTCAATTCTTTTTTACTTCCATAGCCATACAAAACTCCAATTGAAGCAATTCCATTATAATTAGCGCCTATTATATCGTGCTTTCTATCCCCAATCATGACCATTTCTTCTTTTTTAAGCTCTTCATTTGTTTGTAAAATATGAGCAATGATTTCTTCTTTTTTTATTCTTGTACCATCTAAATTACTTCCAATAATATCTTCAAAATAATTCGTTAATTGAAAATGATCTAGTACTTGTTTCGCAAATATAGTAGGCTTTGACGTTGCTACAAATAAACGATTACCAGCATCCTTTAATTCTTGTAATAGGGCTGGAATTCCATCGTATACTTTATTCTCTAATAAGCCACTTTGTTTTAAATATTCACGAAAATAATAGACAGCTTTCTCAACTTCTATTTCACTCATATTATATCTATTTGCAAACGATTGTTGAATTGGTGGACCTATAAATGAATCTAACTCTGTTACGTGTAATTCTTCAATTCCTACTTTTTTTAACGCGTACAAAACTGAATTTACAATGCCTTCTTTCGGATCCGTTAATGTTCCATCTAAATCAAATAGAAATGTTGTATACATGTTTCCTTCCTCCACTCACTTCATTGTATATGTAAACGAAAAATATCTTTTACCTACCTCTCCTCTATTATACTATTATTATCCATTTTTCTGATAAATTACTTTTGCTATATCACATACTTTCAGTTACAAAATATGATAGATATGATAAAGTGAAACAGTTGCAATTAATTTAATAGAAATTGGTGAAACAAATGTCAATTACGTTAATTTTTATAATGGCTTTCACAATTGTCATCCACGCAGTCGAAACAAGTTCTTATAGTATTCGATTAGCGGGGGTTCGTTTAAAAAAGATTGCAGTTGCTTTATCTGTCGTAGGAATGGTACTGCTTATTTCTAGAACATCTAACTTACTACAAGCTTTTTTAATCGGTGGTATTGTCGATGAAGCAAAGCTAGATTCTTCTATTGATTTAGAGCACATTATACGACTCGTACTATTATCTGCTTCTATCGGTACATTACTTGCAATTATACTTTATCCGACTTTGACAAAGCTATTTGGGTATGTCATTCAAAACTTCGAAACAGATGGTTCATTCATTCGAATGATGAAAACAAATAACATTCAAAAATTAAAGTACACAAAAAAATATGTACGCTTTCCAAAGCTAGAAATGATTCATCGGATGAGGATCGGTGGTATCCCAAAACGTATTATGCTTATCAACATGTTTGCTACTGCAATTTATACAGCGGGTGTTCTGTCAGCCCTTTATGCTTCTTTTCTAAATCCAGATTATGCTACGAACGCAAGTACAGCTTCCGGTCTTGTGAATGGTTTTGCTACCATTTTATTAACGGTGCTACTTGATCCACGCATTGCTCTTTTAACAGAACGTGCTTTACAATCAGAAAATGGTGCTGAATCTATGGGTAAAATGTATGGTTGGCTAATGATATCTAGACTTTTCGGTACATTATTAGCACAGTTCCTATTCGTACCAGGTGCTTACTGGATTTTATGGATTATTGAACTAATGCATTAATTTAATAGAAAGGAGAATATATCAATGAAGATACAAACAGAGCAAGATATAATTCTCTCAATAGAAAACGATGAATGGATGATGAATGTATTACAAATGGCAAAAACACTAGGGCTACCTGATTGGTGGATTTGCGCCGGGTTTGTTCGTTCTAAAATTTGGGATACTTTACATAACTTCAAAGTAAGAACAACTACACCAGACGTTGATGTCATTTATTTTGATTCTTTTCTTAAAGATGAGGCATACGAACAATCCTTAGAAAAGAAACTAACAAATTTGGATGCTTCTATACCTTGGTCAGTTAAGAACCAAGCTCGTATGCATGTAGTAAATAACATGCCACCGTATTCTTCTTCTGTGGATGCAATTTCTAAATTTCCAGAAACAGCAACCGCTTTAGGCGTTACACTTGACGAGCAAAACAATGTCATATTAACAACTCCATGCGGAATTGAAGATGTACTTTCATTACAAGTAAAACCGACAGCTCATTTTCTTGAAACGAAAGAACGAATACATATGTACAATAAGAGAGTTATGAAAAAGAATTGGCAAAGCAAATGGCCTAACATAACAATCACTTATCCCGAAATTTAGAAAGGGTGCTTCTCATTTGTAGAAGCACCCTTTTTCATTTCAAAAAATGAATGACTGTTTCTGCGAATCGATCTGCTTCCTCATAATGTGGAGTATGTCCACTCTCTTCAAACACGATATACTTACCGTTTCGAGCATCTTTATTAAATTTTGCAATTTGTTTTTCACACGTTACTACATCATGTTTTCCTACCATTAATAACATTGGACTCTGCACATCTTTTATGTTTAATAATAATGACGTATGACACGCCTCTTCTGACTTCAATCTATCAAAATGAATCTTGGAGCGTTTTGAAAATACTTCCCACTCTTCATCACTATATAAACTCTCGTCTGTCTCATCTTCCTTATAATTGTAAATCTCCATTCTTTTTTCTTCTAATTCATTACTTAATCTTATATAAGCTTCTAGCAAATCTTTTGAACTAGCATTACTAGATGAGTAAGCTAGGCACTCTTCTGCTGCTTCTTCTTTTCTGTACTTCTTTAATAAACTCCCTGTCTTTTGTAATAGGGCTCTACTTGTTAATGCAAAATCAAAAGTCGGCCCTTCAAATATTATTTTCTCTATTGAATTTGGGTATGTCGCCGCATATAATAACGCTAAATATCCACCGAAAGAATGTCCTATTACAGACCATTGCTCAATTTGTAATACTTTTCTTAGTTCCTCACAGTCTTCAATTAAATCACTTAGTCCAAAAGGTTCTTCTTCAGTAATTACTTCTGATCGACAAACCCCTCTTTGATCTATCATAACTACATATAAGGAATCTTTTAATCGTTCCGCTTGATGAAACGAAAAATCATAGCAACTCTCTCCTGGTCCACCATGCAAGTATAAGACTGGTTTATTTTTAGGATTTCCATGCGTTTCAACGTATAGCTTTTTCCCTCTAATATTCATGTATTTCCCTACTTCTATCAAATTCGCCTTTATGATTATCACCTTCTTTTTTACTGAATATTATAACACTTCGCCCTAAATAATCCCTATTACATTTAAAAAGACGATGATTATTGCAAGTGGTGCTACAAATCGAAGTAAAAATGCCCAACAAGTAAATATTTTCTTTCCGTAATTTCCACCTATAAAAAATTCTGCTTCTAACACTTTCTTTTCCATTTTGAATGATACGAAAATACTAATAAATAGTGCTCCAAGTGGCATTAATATATTACTAGATAGAAAGTCTACTGCATCAAAAATATTCTTCCCAAAAATCGTAATATCACTCCATACTCCAAAGGATAACGCTGATGGTATACCTACTAGGAAAATGCAGAAACCGATAATCCATGATAGCTTAGTTCTTCTTTCTTGCTTCCCATTCGCCATTGCTGAAACAACTGTTTCAAGTAAAGAGAATGCTGATGTTAATGTGGCAAATGTAAATAGCGCAAGAAATACTGTTAAGAACAATCCGCCGAATGGAATTTGACTAAATACTGATGGTAGTACGATAAATAGTAGTCCAGGCCCTTCTGTCGGCTCCATGCCTAGTGAAAATACTGCCGGAAATATAGCAAGACCCGCAAATAAAGAAACAAATAAATTCAATCCAACAATCGTAACTGCTGATTTTGGTAAACTTTCTTTTTTATTTAAATAGGAACTATATGTAACCATAATCGAAATTCCGATACTAATCGCAAAGAATGATTGGCCCATTGCGAACAAAATACTTTCTGAAGTAATCTTTGAGAAATCTGGTTGTAAGAAAAACTTCACACCTTTCATCGCATCATCAAGTGTTAATGAGCGAATAATAAGAGCGACAAATAATACGAACAATGCCGGTAACATATATTTACTTGCTTTTTCAATCCCATTTTGTACACCTTTTGATACAACCCATATCGTAATGAACATAAAAACGAAATGTCCAGTAATAGCCCAAACAGGATTTCCAATTGTTTCAGTAAATAATGCACTGTAATTCTGCCCTGAAGTAATAAGCTGTCCAGTTACTCCTCTGAATAAATAAATTAGTACCCATCCGCCTACAACACTATAAAATGACAGTAATATAAAACAAGTTCCAACACCAAGACGTCCAATCCAGTGCCATCCTGTATTTGGCGCTATACTTTTAAATGCTCCAACTGCTTGTTTCTGTGTACTGCGTCCAATCATAAATTCAGCTATTAGTAATGGTAGTCCAATTAATACCGTAAATAATATAAAGATTAAAAAGAATGCTCCTCCTCCGCTCTTCCCAGCGATGTAAGGAAACTTCCATATTGCACCTAGTCCAATTGCTGATCCTGCCGCAGCCATTATAAAACCTAATTTCGAAGTCCATTGCTCCGTCTGTTTCATCTTATTTTCCTCCTAATTAAATCTTTTTATATGAATAATCAAATTTTATAAACCAATCCAAATAAACCCTCCATTTCTTTTTCTATAAAATAAAAATGGCCTAGCATCTCTTTAAATAAAGAGACGCTAAGCCATTTACTTAACGCGGTACCACCCTTATTGATCCCATTATGAATCCACCTTAGTAGTAATCGTTTGATTACAAACCTAATATCGAAGGTTAACCGTTAAGATTTACTAAGAATGTAATTCCGTTCCACCTTACTGCTCCTAGGCGAGTTCAGGATGTCATTTGACTATGTCACACCAACCCATAGCTCTCTGTACAAATACATGACCTTACTACTCCTATTCAACACATTTTAATATTTAGAATATATTTTCTTTTTAAATTAATATGAAGTATATCGGTTATATTTATAACTGTCAAGGTATAGATTAAGTTTTTTGTCGAAAAGGATTTTTATATAGAGTTATAGAAAATATTTACAATAAAAATACAAGGAGATTAAAACGTTATGTCACTATTAAAGAATGGCTGTTTTTTTGTTATCCGCTCATTTTTCATCATTCTTGGCATTATTGCGATTTGTTCCTTACCACAATTGTTTTTCGGTACACCTCCAAATTCAGCAAAATCGCTAGCAATTCCGCCTACACCAACTTTACAATTCAATTTTAGTAACTATTTAGATTCGATATCAAATGTTATTTCTTCTTTGTTTCATCCTACAAGTATTACTTATAGAATTAGCAATGCTGGCACTCAGTCGCCAGACCGTGATCTTTTTCCATATTTACTAGAATCATATACGCATACATTAACTATTATGATTTGTGCCTTCCTTATCGCCCTACTTCTTTCTACTACTTTTACTATTCTTACATTTTACTTTCCTAAACGCATTCAATCTCTTATTCTTAAAACTTTACACGTACTAGAATCATTGCCAGACTTATTTTTTGTCGTTTGCGTACAGTTATTTGTCATTTGGATTTATAAAAATACAAATATACTCGTTACAGTACCGCTGAATTTCTTCTACTTGATACGTCAAGCTGTACCCTTCACGTACTTGTCCTTCTGTTGAAACTCGTACATAACCAACTACTTTCTCTTCCATATCAAACTCCCTCCCGTTACAGCAATTACAATCCCTGTAATGTTTACCCGTTTTTTTGCGGATAACGTATGCATAACGTTCATCCGTTAAAGCGTACTTTACGATGACTTCAAAAAATAACACAACCCTTTATTTTTTCCTCTACTATCGTCATACTCTGTTCACAGCCATTACAATCTATAAAAATTTAATACTAAGCACAATTATAAAATTATAATGTGTCTACTCATTTCTATCCTAAAATGCAAAAAAGCACTTGTTGCCTTTAATTGACAATCAAGTGCTTTAAGTTCATATGTTTTTAAGTTGCATAAATTTGTAAGTTTTGTAGTAACAGTATGACACCTTTTATATGTGGTGACAACTACTACGTTAAAACTTACGAGTTTGTACGAGTTCATTAAATTCATGTCCATTCTATGTATTTATATTCGTCGCCCAATAAAATGTCATCTCACCTAAGCTCGTACTTCTTTTTCTATTCTATCATTGCACATAGTACTCCATGATGGTACAACCATCATGAGGTCTATACTTTCAAACACCCTATCATTTTTCTTTCCACTACAAATATACTTTACCTTTATTCATCTACATATACGTTTATGCTTGTTTATCTTCAACACCATAATTGTTATTATTTTCTTCACTATTCAATACATAAAGTTGATAATGTATATTTCAATACCCTAATCTCTCTTAATCATCACCTAAAATTCTATCATCTAGCTTTTCTCTGTCTTCAGCAATTTGTTCATATGAACTAATAAGGTTACTTATATAATCAATTTGAACCTCTCGATTATCTTGAAACAAATGTACAGTAGCCCCCTTACTTATTAAAACCTCCATTGTTTTTTTGAAGTCTTTTAATTCATCTGTATCAAAATAATCACATTCTAGTACCACATTATTATCTTCTATATTTCTTTTAATATCTTGAATACTTGCTCCATTATTCTGTCTGATAATCGATACATACTTTAATTTATTTGAATCATCATCAATTTTCAGTCTCATCTTCACCATAAATTCTTACCTCCTTAAAAGTCTTTAATTGGTATTATAGGCTCACCTGGAATACTATTCCTCCACTTTCTTCCATGCCATCCGTAAAAATGCTCACGAAAAGTTACTGGATAGATTATTTCTCCCTTATCAGCGAGATGCGGATATTTTGCAGCACTATAACTATGATGCCCTGCAATCGGTTTACCATCAAATTTAGGAGTTTTACCAGCAAGAATATCTTTTAACTGTTCTTGGGACCACTCTCGAGTAAGCGGTTCATTATTTAATATTCTTTGTTGTTCTTGGTACCAAAATTCTTTAACTCCTTTATCCCGTCTTTTAGCAAATTTCTTATTCCAGATGTAGTCTGCATACTCTTGTTTTGTAATAGTTCTATTATCAATCTTATCTCTTAATGCTTTCATTTTCTTAGAACTCATTTGCTTTGTCGTAGTTGGATGCTGATTTAAATCTAATCCTTTTGTTCTCTCTGCTATAATATCTCTTGCTTCTTTTACATGAGGAACATCAGAGATTTTCTTACTAACTTCTCCCGTACCCTATGTTGTAATCTTAAACCCTCACAACAAAAAAACAAACCATGTAAACCTTATTAAACTACTTCTTTTTCTTCCACTACCGGCAACTCATAAGCTATTTTATATTTCATCATGCCATATACAATGTTTACAAGCCTTCTCATAATACATACCAATGCTTGACCTTTTGTTTTTCCCTCTTTAAGTTTCTTTTGATAATATGCATGAAACACTGGGTTTCTGGGTAACTTACTTCCTTTTGCTACTTGCACTTGCTGTACAGCTAAATTATAAAATAAAGCGTGTAGCGCCCTGTTTCCTTGTTTGCTTTTGTGTGTCTTACCTTTCCCACCAGAACCAAAGTAAACAGGCGCAATCCCCGCGAATCGTGCTAATTTGTTGGCATTTGGAAATCGCCTTACATCCCCAATTTCTGCAATTAATGCTGATGCCGTTACAAGTTCTATTCCCGGCATCGTCTCTAATTGATAATCTAGTAGATTTACTAACCGTTTTAATTCTCTTTGGATGTATTTCATTTCTTTCTTTTTAAACTCAATATCCCGTACAATACTTCTTACTAAAAAGTCTCGTGTTTCTTGATACTCTTTCATTGTTTGTCCATCTTCTTTTACAAGTTTTAATATGTCGCTTGCTTTCTTTACTGAACATGTATTGTTACTAACATCTAATAAAAAAGCTGTTAATTGCTTTATATTCGTCCCCTCTAAACAAGAGGGTGACGGATATTGCTGCCAAAACGCTAATGCTGTTTTCCCATCTAACTCTGAGAAAAACTTTTTATAGCTTGGATAATGATGGTTTAATTGAATATGTAGTTGATTCTTTAACGCACTTTGTGCTTTTACTAATGCATTCCTTCTTGAAACCAATTGTTGTATTGACCATAATAAATCGTTTGGCTTTGCATCTGGTAATTGATTAAATTTGTTTATCAATATGCGTGCTACACATTCCGCATCCCAACTATCATTTTTTTGTATCATCACTTGACTTTTTCGTTCTAAAAATGATAAAGCTGGATTTACTTCTTTTACTACCTGTTCGTGATCTACTAAATATTTCGCTAATGCTCTTCCATAACCGCCAACATCTTCTAAACCAAATACAACAGTTATCCCATCACACACATATGTCTCTACTTTTAATAAGAACTTCGAAAATGCAGATGGTTTATTATCAAATTGTATTTCTCCTAATTTCTCTTGCCAACAATTAATTATAACAGCCGTATGATGCTCCTTATGTAAATCTACCCCTACATACAAATAGTTCTGTCTATTATGCATAACTCATCCCTCTATTCAATGATTTAGTTATATATAAAAATGTCGGCAACCTTAGTTCGAGCGTTCATCTTCCGATGCGCATAGGTACGCAAGCCTATCCATTTTTCATCTCTTTAGTAGTATGTATAGTAAAATGAGCTAATTTTTTAAGTGAGTTTATAAAATAATTGCTGCATGTTGTCCTTTTGTTTGTATTTCCCCGTATTTATACATGCCACGATAAAAATTCTCTCTATCTAACATGCGTTTCACTTGTACTTTCGTAAATTGTTTACCTTTCGCTGTGCAGTAGCCTTCTACATTCAATTGTTCTGCCAATTGGGTAAGTGACCAATGTTTAAAAATGTGTCTTAACTCAAATAGTCTACGTACAACTACTGCTTTCCCAGCATCTACTTCTAACACCTTTTGTCCTTTTTTGGCCTTGTAGCCAAAAAGTACGCCACCACCTGCATATCCACCTCGTTCAGCCTTCTTCTTTCTACCTCTACTTAACTTCAATGCAATTTCAAGTCTTTGATATTGGTCTAATAGTTCTAACATGCCATTCACCAAAAAGTCATTTGGATCATGTGTGTAAATACTATAGCTTGATTGTTCAATTGCCTTCACATCTACTTCATGTTTCTTTAGTTCTCGTTGTATCAATACTTTCGCCATATCAGAGCGCCACAATCGTGATGTATTCAACACAACAACATAGCTTACTTGTTTATACGCCATATCGGACAATAGCTCTTGTAGTCCATCACGTTCAACTGTTAATCCCTCTTCATCAACAGTCGCTCCGCTTAATCCTCTATCTTCATACACACGAAGTAGTTCTAAATTTTTTTCGTTACAGTAACGTTCAATCTCTTCTACTTGATACGCTAAACTATACCCATCACGTACTTGTCCTTCCGTTGAAACTCGTACGTAACCAACTACTTTCTCTCCCATCATAAATCCCCTCCCGTTACAGTAATTTGAGTCCCTGTAACGTTTATCCGTTTTTTTGCGGATAACGTGTTCGTAACGTAAATCCGTTAAAACGTACTTTACGATGACTTCAAAAAATAATACAACCCTTTATTTTTTCTTCTACTCTCTTTATACACTGTACAAAGCCATTACAATCTATAAAAATTTAATACTTCGTGCACTTATAAAATTATAATGTGTCTACCTATTTCTATCCTAAAACGCAAAAAAGCACTTGTTGCCTTTAATTGACAATCAAGTGCTTTAAGTTCATATGTTTTTAAGTAGCGTAATTTTGTAAGTTTTGTAGTAACAGTATGACACCTTTTGTACATCATGACACACACTATATTAAAACTTACGAGTTTGTACGAGTTCGTTAGTTTAATATACATTCCATGTGTTTATATTTATCGCCCGGTAAAATGTCATCTCGCCTAAGCTCGTACTTTGTTTTCTATTCTATCATTGCACATAACACTCTATGATGGTACAACCATCATGGAGTATCTATTTTCAAACACCCTATTATTTTTTCTATCCACTTCACATAAACTTTATTTTTCATTCATCATTATATTTTTTAATCGTGTAATTCACTTAAAAAATCAGTAAATGTATCTGCAATGTAAAATACATTTTCTCTTGCAAGTTCTTCTACTTGTGCTTCTGTTAAACCTTCTTGACGCATTAACATTTCTTTTTCGCCAGCATTCTCATGTTCCCAAAATACCACAACAGGGTTATTTTTGTCATTTTTATAGTCAAAACATATTAAATTTCCTGCTGGGTCAAAAGCAAAAGGAACTAACTCTTTAGGTATAGTAGGGGCATAAGTACGATATACTTTAACAATATATTCGCTACTATCCGTATCATAAGAGAGCAATGTCCCAAACACTCTTGTTACTCCATCCACCTCAAACTTATATGGTAATACCGCTGAACCATTATTAGTAGTAGCACACTCTACATAATCACTTGGAAATATAAAATCCATCTGCTTACCCACTTCATATATATATTCTGCTGAAACCGGCTCATCTGGTACTGGCCATGTTAAATCTTTTCTCATCTAATTACGGCCTCCCCATACAATTAAAAAAGCACTCGTTGCCTTTGGTAAACAATCAAGTGCTTTAAGTTCATATGTTTTTTAGTAGCATAAATTTTGTAGTTCTTAGCTTGATTTTATATTACATCTTTCTATAAAAAACTGCAGTCCAATTGCATCTAACACTTGGGCTACACTTCATATCAGACATTTTTTCATATAAATGTTCTTAGTATATTATTTTTGTAACTTTAAACTAGCAATTAACTCATCTAAACTATCCGAAATCTCTTCAAATGAACCTCGTTCAAAATCCTCCAATTCAACCTTACCACTTACATTATCTAAAACAACTATCAAACCGTTCCCCTCTACACCTATTGGAGTCTTATCAACCTTATTATGATTGTTTTTATACCCTTCTAAATTACTTTCGAAGGAATCCAATTCAATATTTGGTAATACAGGTTCTAGCCTAATATAATGATTACCAATAAATCCATCTAAATCAGCAAACCAATAAGAATTAAAATAATCATCAATTGAAGTGTGCAGTTTAATTTCAAATCTTTCCTCAATCTTCGTTAAATCATTCTTATTATTTTTTTCAATAGGTTTCCATGAAATTTCTTCTTCATCATCCATTTCACCCTGATATATAAATGAATCAACTTCTTCGTTATATGGCGTTTTAAATAAAAAATCTAACCCTTTATCAAAATATTCTTTTCTTAAATTAAAATATTTGCTCATAGCATCCTTCATTACCAAAATAATCACCCTTACTTTTCTAAGAATTTTTCTAATAGTTCAGCATATTTTTGGTCATTTCCCCAAACTCCTGCGCTTTTCTCAGCATTATGAATCCCTCCTAAACCTGGATGTAGCTTTGAGGGTACAGCCACAGCTTGACCTCCACCACCAATGTGATGATGTATTAAAGTGTCATTATATAATTCTTTTAAATCATATTGGGGAAAATGTTTTCTAAACGTTGGATTGTTTATAGGTGCGAATCCTAATTCTATTTTTTGTCTATTTGACCTATTAAACGCTTCTGGGTACTTCTCTAACATCTCTTTCCAATAAAAATCTTTATCGCGTAACCAACCCTCTGCATTGGTGTTTTTTTGCCCTTTACCAACATAGGGCATCTCAACAGTTAACCGAGGATCCGCAGTATATTTAGCCTCTAGCTTACCTAAATCAGCACCACGATATGTTCTAATAGGATCATTAATATCACCTATCTTCTTAACCGTTTCACCCGTACCCTTAACACCCTTCTCCCCAACACTTTTCATATACTGATAAGCATCTTTCAGAGAATGCTGCCCTATCTCTCGGACCATTCCTACTCCTGGCATGACGTAGGCTTTTCCCACACCCGGGATCCACTTGTACTCCAGTAATGTTTTTACTGCGTGCTGGATCTTTTCATTCGCCTGCAAGAAAGTTGTTTTTACGGTTGTGGCACCTTTATTCCATAAGCTTCCGATTTTGTCGGCAAAGCCTTTTGCTGTGGAGGCTACAAAGTTTACACCCTCTTTTACTTTGTGGCTGGCTGTTTTTATGCCATCTACAGCTGCTTTTCCAGCTTTTCCGGCCACCATTGTTATGCCTTCGCCTAGTCCTTTTCCTGCTTTTACAATTGTCTTTCCAAAGCTAGAAGCGACATACTTTATTCCTTTTCCAGCAAGACTTGCGACTTTTCCGATAGGAACAAAGTTTAGGAGTGTCCATCCTGCGGCGATGAGTCTTTCTTTTGATGATAATTCTTTTCCTGTAATAGGGTCTTTACCGGTAACTGCACGAATTGCAACAATTTTTACTTATTCTCTTTAGAGAAAATATCAAAAATACTGTTATCACAAATCGCTTCAATTTCTTCCTTTACAAATAATTTTTGAAATTTTGTTCCTGGGTTCAATATGACATTTGCCTCTAAATCTATCGTCTTCAATAATTCAACTGCATTCATAGAGACATACGGACATTCTTCTGGAATAACCATTTCTAAATGTTTCAAATCAGAATACAGTGGTAACATTAATCCTTCTTCCATTTCAAAATAATGAATTTGCAATTGTGTATTATCAGTTGAAATCAAATTCCCTTCTTCATCTACAGTTGTATCTCCCTCTACAGAAGCAACAACGTATAAATTTGATTTCTGTAATATCTCATAAAAACGAAATCTTTTTTCTTCATTCTGTAAAGCTTCCACTAACGCCTCATCTAATGGACAAATTTCTAGTAAACTCATTGAACTTCACTCCTATTTGGAATAATTTCGCCACCTTACTCAAAGTAAGATGGCGAATTTTAAATCCAATTATTTTTTAACGTTCATAGATTTAATTTTTTCTACATTTTCTTTTGCTTGTTTAGTTATTTCTCCATTAATAGCATTTTCATATTTTTCACGAGTTAAAAATTCAAAACATTTATATGCATTATTCGTATCAGTTGCGGACATATATCCTGCACCTTTATTAAACATTTTTAGAGCTACCGTATTCATCCATTCTTTTGCATCTGCTTCTGGATATCCTAGTTCCATAGAATGATAAGTTAATTCAATTGCTGAAGCTAAATCTTCAATCGTATCTTTATTCCCGCTTACCTTTGCAGCTTCGAATGTACTCAAATACTCAATTTTCGCTTTTACCCCATCTTTAATTCCTAATTCTTCAATTCCTGGTGTTTTATATAAAATTTGATAGTTGTTTAAAGCAGCCTTATATTGAGTTTCTTCTAATTCTTTTGCTTCTTTGATTACACGACTAGCAACATCAGAAAATCCTGTTTTGTCAACAACACCACGTGAAGCTGCTTGACCATAATAATGTAAAGCATTATAAAGGCTCGTTTGCTCTTTTTTATTTGCTTCATCACTCGCTAATTGAATAAGCTGAATTCCCTCCATTTTTTTGGATGCACTATCAATCACACTCATACCGCTAATTTGGCCAATCGTTTTATCAATATCTTTTAACTGTGCAAGTAATGTGTATGATGGTAATACGGTTTTCCCTACTTCACTTTGCCATCCTGTCGTTCCATTTATTTTATTCCATTCATTTTCTGTATTTACCCATAATTTATTCGCATAATTAACCATTTCTTCTCTTGAACGTTCTAATGGATGCTTTGTACGAATTGCATTTGCAATATTTAATACCGCTGTATAGTATTCTCCTTTATTTGCAGCCTCGTTTGCTTTTCTTTCAAACATTAGCGGCATTAATAACTTATGAGATTCATCTTGAACGGATTTTTCTACCTTTTCTGTATTTGCTAATAAATTCGCTTTATTTATAGCATCTTCCACTGTAAAATTAGGATCTTTTATTTGTCCACGAAGTCCCTCTACAGCCGCAACAAATTGCTTTTCTAATTTTTCTTTTTGTTCTCCTGTTGCCCCGTCAATATACTGATTTGCTAATAGTAAAGCATTTTCATAATGTGGATTCGCTGGATTTAAATATGTTTCTATTTGATCAATCTCTTGACTAAATGGTTCAGACTTTACTTGTGCTTTTTGATTACTAGAATCTATAGTATTTGTTTTATCGTTATTTTTGGCATCTTCAGTAATTGAATCTTTTTGTTTTTTCTCATTTGATGTACTTGTTTCCTCATTTTTTTCTGTAACTGCTTTCCCTTCATTACTGCCAGTATCTTCTTTCACTTGGCTTGCTTTTTCTTTTGTTTCAGTTGCAGACAGCACTACTGATGTTTGGATATTAAGGTTCTTTAATTCTTCTTGTATTAGCTCATTGAAAATATCTTCTACATCTTGATTCGCTTTTTCTACTAATGTAGGATCTACACTTTCAAATACTGATGTAACTAAATAAAATTTACTTAAAGCTTGTTCTAAAGATGCTACATCCCCTGTATTTGACCACTCGCTTTTTTCTTCTGTTGCTGTTTGATAAACTTTTTCTGCTACAGATTTAATATAATCTTTCTTATTTTCACTTAAATATCTTTGTAGCTCTTCTTGTGTGGTAACCGATTCATTTAGTACATTCATTTGATTACGTAAATAGAATAATGCTCTCTCATTTGAATATTCACCACTTGTAAGAATTTGTTCTAAATTATCTAATGCTAACTTATGTTCAGCTATCGATTTCGATTTTGATGGTGTATTCAATTGGCTAACAAGCGTCCAGTCTTCTTTTTTGCTATAATAGTTCGTTAAATTATTTAATGCATTTTCATCCAGTTCTTTTTGACTCGTATAAAAATCATTAAAGAAAACAGATGAGTAGTATTTTCCATTTCCAGCGTACCACTCAACTAAAATATCACCCGTTTTTGGTGATACTGTAATTGTTGGTTGTGTTGGTTCTGGATCTGGCTTTGTGTCTGGTTTTGTATCTGGTTTTGTATCTGGTTTTGTATCTGGTTTTGTATCCGGTTTTGTGTCCGGTTTTATATCCGGGTTTGTATCTGGGTTTGTGTCCGGTTTTGTATCTGGGTTTGTATCTGGTTTTGTATCCGGTTTTGTATCCGGGTTTGTATCTGGGTTTGTGTCCGGTTTTGTACCTGTATCTGCTTTTTGTCCGTCTCCTTCTTGTACATTTGGTTGCTGTTTATTATCATTCGCCTTTCCCGGTTCCACCATATTAGTTGGCAACTCTAGCTTTTGTGGGGTTGGCGCATCTGATAATTTGATTTGTGGATCTTTCTTTTCCACCGACACTTCATCTGGCTTATACGTTACTGGCGTAATTGGTGATTTATTATTTCCAATTAAGTCTGCCAAATTAATAGTTGGTTTTTCACCCGGTTTTTCATCTTTTTTTGCAGGATCAGCAACTAAATTTGGGAACATAGACTGTAAATTGCCCCCTGTAATACGGTCATCTTTTTTCTCTTCTGTATTACTTGCTAGTTTTACTGGTTCTGTTCCTACTGTCTTAAAGCCTTTGTCATACACAAGATACCCCGATGTTCCAAGTAAAGCTACTGACATTACTGATATTGCAACCTTTTTTCCTAGATTATTATTATTGTTATTGTTTTCTTCCATGTTCTTTTCCCCTTTTCCTATCTTTATTGAATCCAGCCGTTTGTTTTCATTTCTGTTAGTTTTTCTTGCGCCGCCCTTACTTCAGATTCATTTTCATTTGCTTGTACAGTTTTTCTTAAGAAGCGACTCGCTTCTTCATATTTTTTCTGTTTAATTTTAAACATCCCGAATGCAAAATTCACATGCGGATTTTCATCATTTTGTGAATATGCTTCTGTGAAAAATTTCTCTGCTTCATTTCCTTGTCCCACTTTATCGTATAAAATCCCTATATTCACAAGCGTATTTATGTCGCGTGTCCCACTATTGACAACTCTATTGTAAGCTTCTAACGCTTGTTGATATGCGGCAGTACTTTTTGCACCATCTCGCGTTTCATAAAATTGACCCGCTTCGTAATACACAATTCCTAGTTGATTTAATAACTCAATATTGTTCATATCTTTCTGAATCGCTGCTTGTAATATATGAGATGCTTGTTGATAATTCATTTCTTTCTTCGCACTATCAATTAGGTTTGTTTTATTCCAAAGCACATATAAATTCGAAAGTTCAATTGTATATATAGCATTCTTTGAATCCTGTTTAATAGCTTCTTTAAAGAAAGATTCTGCTTTGTCTAACTGCACAGTTGCGGTTGATAGTTGACCTTTTAAATACGAAACAATTGCCTTATCCTCATTTGTTTTCGTGCTCATTTTGAGAATAACATCTTCCGCCTTTTCAAATTCTTTCATTTTCATATGACTTACAGCTAAATCTCGCATCGCATCTTTTTTGTATGGTTCAATTCCTTTTGCATTATTCGCTAACGCTTGTTCAAAATTTTGCACTGCTTCTTGATATTTTCCGATGCGGAAATTCGCTGAAGCTAATAGATAAGCAGCTTCATTATTTTCTTTATCTATTTCCCTATCTTTTATTAGTTTTGTAATATAATCGATTGCAATTTTATTTTTTCCTTCAGCAACGTAAATCGTTGCTAATTGGAGGTGCGCCTCGTCTTTTCCCTTCACAGCAATTGCATGTCCAACAGCTTCTTCTGCTTTTGTATATTTTTTATCATCATAAGCTTGTCGTGCTTGTTCCATAAACTTTTGATATTTAGCGTTTGTTGTGTAGAAATAAAATAACGTTGAACCACCTATAACAACAACTACAGTTGAGCCAATAATCAAAATCCGTTTTTTATTCTTTTTCCACCATGTAGAAAAAGCCGACGGTTCACTTTGTTCATGCGTTAATGTAAGTGGTTGATTCGATGCTTTTGCATTTAAAATCTCATCATCTATATCATATTCCACCTGTTTTTTCGTTTGTTTTCGGCTTTGTAGAATGCTATTTGGAACTGTAATTGTAGCTGCTACTTCTTGCTGCGGCTGTGTTCCTTGTTCTTCTTTTATCTCTTTAATAATGCTTTCAATTTCCTGTTTTAACGCATGATCAATGTTTGGAAATTGTACGATTCGTGAATAGACGAAACAAGCAAATTCTGCATTGTTTTCTCGTTCCAATTCAGTAGCTAGTTCCAAATAATTTTGTAGTACCATTTTTTGATTTATTTCAGGCTCTTGACTCTCCATAATTTGAATGATATATGCGAGTTCTTGTTTTAGAGCTGTTGATGGATTGAGTGAATTGAAAATTATTTTATATTCATATAATGCAGCTTGTTTAGACCCTCTCTCTTCTAGTAATCTTGCAATTTCCAAACATTTCGATACAAAAAGAGACTGTTCTTCTGCTGACTGCCTTTCCGCATCAATTTTTATTATTTCTCTTGCACTTTTAAATACATCGTACCATTGTGCAAAGCTTGGGCATTCTTCAAAAGCATTACTATTCCATGCCCGCTTAAATAACTGTGCAATTTCCCCATTCCATTGATCATGTAATACTTGCTGAAGTAACGTATATCTCTCACATTCGGTCTGCATTTCTTCCGTTCTAAAGTAACTTGCATCCGTCCATTTTTTATTTCGAACTTCTTCACTACACCAACTTAATATTTCCCCTAATAAAATGGCACCTGCAAATCGATCGGCTTCTTTTTGCCATACCCCACTTTTCAAATACATTGGCGCATAGCCCGCTGAACCTGCTGGCAATAATGAAGGTCTTTTACTTTTTGGTCCATACATTTGCTCAACATCAACAAGTTCAATATAGTGTTGGCCTTTAATTGGATTTTCACTTAAAAAAGGTATAAGTACGTTGCTAGACGATAAATCATTGTGAGCAACCTCATTTCCCTCCATCATTTTAAGTGTTTTAAGAAGTGCTTCTGCAATACAGAAACATTGTTCTTTTGATAGCATTCTTTGCTCTTGTAAAATATCAGCCCAAGTTGGCCCTTCAACCCAAGGCATTACAATACTATTAGCAAGGTCTTCTGACTTTTCAATAACAGATAGATGTTCTTCTTTTGTAACCGTGTATCGTGAGCATACTTTAAGACCGACTAAAGAAGACAGTGGTTTTAAAAATGCTAGTTGATGCTTTTCATCACGATAGCGCTCTTTAAAAACTTTTAACGCAATTCGTTCCATACCATTTTCATGTTGTAGTTGATAGACTGTTCCCTGTCTACCTTCTTGCCCATACGGCATTTCAATCCCAACTACTGCTGGATGTTTCTCAACACGATAAACATCTTTATTAAAAATAATTTTTTCTCCTACTTCCGGTCGGAATCCCATTTTATCCCCTTACTCTCATATGACAATTTTTCATAAAAAAGACCAGGAACAATAGCTCCTGGTCTTTTGCAATTGTTCTATTCTTAGTATGCGTTATCTGTGTTACGGAATTTATCAGCGATACGTTTCAAATCTGTTGAAATATTCTCTAAAATCGGAATATATTGTTGCATTGCTTGTTTAGATTGGATAAATTCTCCACGGAACTTCGCTTGTGTTGCCCCAGCCCATTGTCCTTCTAAACTATTAATATCGCCTTCAAGTCTATTAATTTGGCTTTGAGCTTCTCCTGCTGCGTTTTTAAAGTTTCCTGCGATTCTTTCAAGTTCTTCTGGTGTGATTTTAATTTCTGCCATCGTAATAATTTCCCCTTTCAAATCATAAATGATATAACTATTAGATTATAAACTATATTCATACAATTTTTAAAGGGTTAAATTACAAAAAAATTCTATTTTCTAGTAATTTAACCCTATTTTAATATTATTTCACTTTTAATTCAGACCATTTCACACTAATTTTATCTGTCATCGTGCGAAGTAAATGTAATGGTGTATATGCACATTTTATTTTTATTGGCTTTCTACGTATGCAATATCCATCCCCACTTAATAATTCTTGATCCATTTCAGTATGTGGCAGTTTCATATTAAAGAAATACACATCGTTATTTTGTGTCGTTCCCAATAAATAACCAATACTTCTCTTTCTAATTTCTGCAAACCATTTTTCATGAGAATAGCTATTTAGACTAGACGTTGTAGCCGCTGTCATAAAGTGAATTCCTTTATTTTTACAGTTTTGGACTATTAGCTCCATTTTATTTTTCGCCTCATAATCAGTAGATAATATAGTTAACATTTGATCAATATCATCAATCGTAATGATTATTCTCTTATATGGAAACTCCACTGTTGCGTTTGGATCTATAGAAGGCATTACTGGTTCTCTATTATTTATTAACTCTAACAATTCATCTAACATTTCTTTTAATTGCATACCATCTGTAACCTTCTTCTTCACATGAGGCAAATCTCCAAGAGCTAATATGCCTGTAGGTCTTTCACCAAGGTCTACTAAGTATAGCTCAACCTTTTCTGGAGAGTATTGGTATGTAGTAGTGAACAGAAGTGTTTGTAATAACGATGTTTTTCCACCTTCTATTCTTCCTCCAACAAATATATGACTCATTTCATCTAAAGAAAAACTTTGTAAACGAATATCCTCTGTTTCTATACCTGCTGAAATTTGTGCTGTTTCTAATTTTCCAACCATATGCTCTACAAATATTTCTTTAGGTACCATTGGAATAACTTTTGCTTTTTCACCATTCCATTCTCCATTCATTTTTTGAATAATTGTTTTTAATTGTTGAGAGTACTCAAGTTCACTTTCACCAATAAACGGCAATGCTGCTTGGAATAATTCCGGCGGTTGTCCTTTCATTAATCCACGGCCAACGGGAACTTCAATTAATGGGAATTTAGGTCTACCAACTAAGTTATGATATTCTGTTCCATCTTGCAATTCAAATGTAAGTGCCATTGGTATATTATTACGAACACGATCGAACATATCAATTGTTTGATTCAGAGAGAAATAGAAATATACTCCGTATGTACTTGATTCACGCAATAATAATTCTAATACTTCATTTTCTTTCTCGAATTCATTTTTGAATCTTATATAACCATCTACCATTACTACTATAGCTGGTATTTTCTTTTCTACCATTCGGTTATACATAGAGAATGACTTTGCACCGATATTAGAAAAACTCTCTTTTCTATGCGTGATTTCCTTCTTTAAAAATCCGAATAGACGTTTCATCTTTTCATTTTCGCCTTCTTGTACAATCCCGCCTATATGAGGTAAATCTCTAAAATCTAAGAACATACGACCAAAGTCAATAACATAAAAATTCACTTCTTCTGGTGTGTGAGATACAGCTAGAGACATCATAATGGTTTGCAACATCGTCGTTTTCCCTGTACCTGGCATACCATATATATTTAAATGCCCTTCTTGTAAATCTAACTTCAGAGGAAATTGTGCTTGATTTGCAACATCATCAATTAATCCTACTGTTACTTGTAAATATTCTTTCGGTTTATTCCACTCTCGAATTGTCCAATTTTCCATAGCATAAAATTCTTTTAACAATAATTTTTCCGGTAATGGATCCAGCCAAGGTCCTGGTAATGCTTTAATATTTTCTTTTTCTGATACGCTCTGGACATATTGAATAAAAGCTTGTAGTTGTTTTGGACTATTTGTCATTGGTTTTGGACGCTTTTTCACTTTTATTCTTTCACCCGAAAGCTTAACTTCTGTAAAGTCAACAATATCAAGGACTTTCTCTTCATCTGGATTATAGGGTGCTCCGCTCCATGCAGATTGGAATAATTCCAATACTTCATTGCTACCAACTTGGAGATACCCTCGTCCTGGTACATTGATTTTAGATGCATCTGGAATCTTTAACATTTCACGACTATCCGCATCATCTTGTACACGTAAACAAATTCGAAAACGCGAGTTACTCCAAATCTTGTCATTTACAACCCCTGAAGGTTTTTGAGTTGCTAATAATAAGTGAACTCCTAATGTCCTTCCTATTGCAGCGACACTAATTAGCTCGTCCATAAATTCCGGTTGTTCCTTTTTCATTTGAGCAAACTCATCAATAACAATAAATAAATGTGGCAAAGGTTCTTTTTCACGCCAGCTTGTTTCATAATATTCATCTAGATGCTGGACATTTCCAGCTTGAATGAATAATTTTTGTCTACGCTCTAATTCTGCCTTTAATGAAATTCTGGCACGCTCAATTAAGTTTGGATCTTCTAAGTTCGTAATAGATGCAATAATATGCGGTAATCCCGCAAATGTGTTTGACATTCCACCACCTTTATAGTCGATAAGCATAAATGCCATCTCATGAGGATGATAGGTTGCCGCTAATGCTGCTATTATAGACTGAATAACTTCACTTTTTCCTGATCCAGTTGTACCAGCCATTAGACCGTGTGGACCATGCCCTTTTTTCTCTATTTTATCGTGAATATTTAGAAAAACAGGTTTACTTCCTTCTCTTACACCAATTGGAACCGGTAATGAAGTCGGATATCGATTTTCTTTCCATCTCTCTAGCACTTGTAACTCTTCCATATTTTTAGCTTGAAACAAGTCTAAAAATGTTAATACTTTCGGAATGTTGGCTGCTGTAGAACTTTTCATTCGAATTGGAGCAATGCTTCGCGCTCCTAGTTCACATCGTTCGAATGAAAGTCGATCTACTTTAAAACTAGCACGTGTTGTTCCACTGTTTTCAGCTGAACTTGAAAACGTTTCTACTAACTCACCATTTTCTCCATTTAAGCTTATTACAAGATCACATTCCATCGGTAACCGTTCCCTTTGTTCTGCAAAAATAAATGTAGAAGCTCCTACACCTTCACCTTCTCTAAGTAACATTGGAGTTAAAGGATCATCCTCTAAAAATTCTCTCGCTGATAAGAAAAAGACATACATTGGAATTAAAGGAACTTTTGCATCCGCTTGCGCAGAAGAATTATAGATTCTACGCATATTAAGTGGGGTGAATAGTACTTCAGCTAGTTTCTGTGCATCTTGTTGATTTTCAGATAAAAAGCGCATACTTCTCTGTTCATCCCATACGTGAGGAAGCCACCTCATCCACTCCCACTGCTTTTTCTCCTTCTCATGATAAAAGGCCGCTATTTTCACTTCATTTGGTGCATGATGTGTCATAATTTGCGTCGTTACAATTCGAATAAAGTTTAGTCTATCTTCTTTATTTCCGACTACACCAATTACATCGTTTTTTTTCAAAGAAATTGAAATGTGTCCATTTGGTATCGTATTGAAGTCCCTTTTCACATTTTGTGCTTCTGTAACTAATGGATTTTCTTCATAACCTTTCTGCTCAGGCACTTTCAACTCTACAAGGAAGGGTCTTTCTCCTGTTCCAATACGAATATCTAAAAAATCCGGACTTTCAGGTGTACGCTCCCATAAATTACTTTCCCGGTTTTCAATTCTTTGTACACTTTTTAATGGGCTTGGATTTTGTGTAATTAAATATTTTGCTTGTTCAACCTTTAACGTATCTAATTCCATTCGATGCTTTTGAATTTGCTCTAAGTATCTTGTTTGTAATTGTTCAACCATTTGACGATGTTCTTTCTTTTTACGGAAATGCCCCATGGTTGTAATTACATATGACCCCAACATTGGAATACTTGAAACCATCATTAATGGCATATAACTTGAATTCATCTTCATAAATTTCATCATTACAAAATATAAGATCAATGTTAAAATCGTCATCATTGCTGGCAATAGCATTGTTTCAATTGAAAATTTAGGCTCCTCCGGTATATTCGGCGGATCATGAATAATAACATCCCCTGTTGGTATATCTACTTTCACACGCGGAGAGCGTTGAAAATACGGTGATTTTTGCACAAAACATTTCTCCTTCCCCACTTAAAAACTATTACTCAATGATTTTCCATACATAATCTTCTTCATTAGAAGGTATATCTGATTTAATAGGTTCGGTATGAGCTTCTTCCGCCGGTAGCATTTCAAAAGAAGAAATAATCGCTCCTTTTTTATGCAACATTACATATTGCCCATCCCAAACATCACTATCTCTCAAAGTTTCATCATCCCGAATAGAATGCCATTCTTCTTTATCTTTTGTCACTCTAATTTCATAGATATTGCTTAACGCTTCATCTATTTTTTCATGATGTAAAATCGCTTCAATAATTTGTACTACTTTTACATCATTAGGAATCGCAATATCTATTTCTTCATTTGATTGCTTTATGTACGTCACAATAATCTCTTCCACGTTTATTCACCTTTTTCCATCGTGTTGTTACCAAGAAATATCTAAGAATGAAATATCATCGCTTGTCGGTGAGCACTGCGCCCTTTCAATTTCTTTTAGGACTTCCTCAAAGTTATACTGCATAAGTGACATTAGTCCGTCTGAATGAACAACAATCCGATTTACTTCTTCTCTGGATAATGTCTTCGAAAAAACCTCCAATTCGCTACCAATAATGCCACGCTGTGTAGACCATCTTTTCTCTATATTTCTCTCAAACTTCACTACATTCGAACAATTCTTCTTATCTTGAAACAATTGTACAAATGAATCACCATGTACAACTATCATTATTTGTACTTTGTCTTGATTTGGAATGAGCTCTATTTTCCCACCGATAAACATCGCTTCACTACCTTGTTTTCGCTTTTCTTCCAATACATCGCGAAGTAACCACGGTGTTTCTTCTGGCAATCGAAATGCACTCACTTCCTCTGAAGCTTCTTTTATCCAATTATTTAACTGCTCATCTAATAGTGTAGGAATATCCTGTCCACTTTCTTGACACGTTTCAAACAAGTTTAATAACTTCATACCAAGAAACTCTGCAGCAATTTCACCGTGAAAAGACATCCCTACACCATCACATAACACAAATATGAAACTAGTTCCATTATCTTGAAATACTAGGAAGTCTTGTCCACTCTCATTTAATTCCTGTGTTTCTTTAGCTCTTACGTAACTATATCGATAAGTAAAATGTTTACTTTTCTTTTCTTGTAATACCGTTTCTTTCTCTTGCGACAGGGTATATTTCACCATACTTATCCCTCCTATCGAACTGGCGTTGCAGCAGACATTTGAAATCCAAGTGATACTAAATCCGCATTTGTACCAGGAAACATCATCACCGCACCATCTGCAATATGGAAACCATGTTCAGTCATCATCTCACGATAGCTTTGAGGGATAGGCGATGAAAGACTTTGCAACTTTGCACCGTACTCATCTGTAATTTCTGTATTTGGCATAATCCCTTGCCACTTCTTTATGCTAGTAATTTGTTCTTGCATAATTTCATCTGAAATAAAAATATTTTCAATTAGTACATTTCCATCAGGTACAGACATATCCATAATTCTTCGCACAATTAATTCTGGATCTTCACCAGTTGAAGCCCCGTCTGTCATATGACAGACAACAGGCGCTGGCCCGTCTTGTAAATTTGGTAATTCCTTTTGTAATAACTTCTCCACTACAGAGAAAGCTTTTGCTGTATCAGTTAAGCGATGCGTTTGGATTTTTTCAAGCGGACGCAGTCTTGCTACTTCGTCAATTGTTTTCACCCCACCCAATAAATCAAAAACATGATCACTATAGGCTAAAATAGACAATTTATACCTCGGGAGCAAACGACTACCTTTTGTTGAACGGAATACCATTTGGCGAATTGCTAAAGAAAGAGCATCTGTTACAATATCAATTCTTCTTTTTTCTTCTCCCCCTGCATCCATCATTTGATTCATTGATGCGCTTACATCAAGAAGATAAATTATATACGCTGGTGTTTGTTGTGTTGCTTGTGTTTGATATAGCATGTTTCATACCCTTCCATACATTATTATATGAACTATTTTTATATTCATATTTTATTATAACTTATGAATTTTCTTTTTCTCAATTCATTATAAAATTTTCTTGATATAATTTACATTTTCCCCCACAAAAAACCATTGTTATCTCCTTTAACTTATGTTGAAATGCATAAAACCCTTCTATATTATAGAAGGGTTTTAATGTTATGGTATAAGACGTGTACAATCTCTCGGAAAAGCGCTCGCCTCTCGTACGTTTGTTAATTCTAAAAGTTTATATACAACCCGTTCTAATCCAATTCCAAAGCCACCATGCGGCGGACATCCGTAGCGAAATGTATCTACATACGATTGAAATTTCTCTGGATGTAATCCTTTTTCTTTAAATGATGCGAGTAACATTTCATGATTATGAATACGCTGTGCACCTGACGTTATTTCTAATCCTTTATATAATAGGTCAAATGAATCCGTTATGGCTTCGTTCTCCTTATTCGGCATTGTATACATAGGTCGCGCTTCTTTTGGATAATGAGTAATGAATACAAATTCACTATTATATATTTCTTTCACATATTTCCCCAGTAATTTTTCACCTTCTGTATCTAGATCCCCTATAGGAGATTCTTTTCGATACTTACTTTTCAAAACTTTTTGTGCTTCTGATAATGTGATTTTAGGAATTTCTGCAATGATAGGTACTGTTATTTGTAATAGCTGTAGTTCTTTTTCACATTTTTCTCCTACTTGTTGAAACATGTATCGTAAAACATCTGTTTCTAATTGCATCACTTCATGAAAATCATTTATAAACCCAAGTTCTACGTCTAACGATATATATTCATTTAAATGTCGTGAAGAGTTATGATGTTCAGCCCGGTACACAGGAGCAATTTCAAAAACACGCTCGAGTCCTCCAGCTACCATCATTTGTTTATAAAACTGTGGTGATTGAGCTAAATACGCTTCTTTTTGGAAATATGGAAGCTTAAAAACATTCGCCCCGCCCTCTGCTCCTTGTGAAACAATTTTCGGCGTAAATATACGTGTAAAATCGTTCTCCGTTAAATATTCACTAAAACTTTGAGCGAGTATAGCTTTCACTTTAAAAATCGCCGCGGTTCGCTCATGTCTTAATGATATTATCCGCTCATTCAATATTTGATCTAAGCCAACTTGTAACTTCTTTTTATTTATTTCAAATGGAAGTGGTTCCGCGCCATTTAATATTTTCACTTCGTGAGCAAGTACTTCAACACCTAATTCTGTTTTCGTTGTCTCTACAATCCCTCCAATTACTTGAACGACACTTTCAACATCAACTTTGTAACCAGCTAACTCGCTTTCCAAGACACATTGAATAACTCCTGTTCGGTCCCGTAATAATAAAAAACTAACATTCCCTAAATGACGAATCTTTTTAACCCACCCTTGTAGTAATACAACTTTCCCACCATGTTCCGTACATTCTCGAGTGAGTGAGCGCTTCATTATTTGATTCATTATATTTCCCTCCAGTAGTTTTAGTTTTATTTACGTTATTGTTGTCATCGTCATCATCCACGGTCACTCACCTCCTTTCAAAGAATACAAAAATCCGCCCCTATAAATAGGGACGGATTTTTCCGCGGTACCACCCAAATTGTCATACTGACCATCTTAGTCCTGATAACGGTAGGTACCGTTTGCTTTTACTAATTATCACGTTCAAAGCAACACTCACAGGTGTCTTTCCATCATGCGGTATCGCAATCTTCCCAGCAACCGATTGCTCTCTGTAGACCCTTGCATCATGTACTTTTCCTGATCATCACTTTTTATATTTACAGAGTATTCTAACTCTTGCTTTTGTAAAATGCAAGCCTTTTTATTAAACTCTACAGTTATTTAGTAAGTATTTTTTACGTTTTATTATTATTTACCCATGTAGATTTACATTAGTTTTTTAATCCCCTTCGACAACTTCCATTTTATTACATAATTTCTGTATTTCCCACACATATTAATATCAAAATTGTAACGGAGGTATACATATGAAAAAAGCAATTAGTTTCTTCTTCCTTTTATTTTGCCTAATTGTAGTAAATGAAACATACGCCTATTCACCAAAATCTTTACCAATCTCTCAAAATTCTGATCAATGGCGAGTGAATATTGCTGAACCGAAAAAAATAAGCAAGAATATGCTTCAAGCTAAAAAAGATGAATTTCAAACATATCAATTTTCAGTAACGAATGTTGGAGAAAACGAAGTATATAACGTACAAGTTGAAGTCTTCCGTAATGAACCAAATATGAAAACAAAATACGAACTCTTTTCCCTAGAAGAAAGTCGACTAGCAAGCGGAAAAACTGGATTCAGACATGCTAACTTCCCTGTTGCTACAAAATCAAATGAAGTGGACGTGATCATTACGTGGCAAGAACATCCTTTCCGCTCGATGAGAAACGGTCAAAAAGTTGAGTCTAGAAAATTTAAAGAGCATTTTGTTTTTAAAGATACAAAAAAGTAAATGGAATGTGGATATATTCACACTATCATTGATATCACCTAATTTACTCATACCAGTTCTTAGAAAAATAAAAAAGTCGTGGCTTATAAAATGCCACGATTTTTTATATTAATTCGTACTAATTCCTCTTGCTGCCCAAATACGATCGATATCAGCAGCGTGTTGTCCGCCATATAAAAGAGCATCTGCTTGCTTAATTGCTTTTGCCCCATCACGGAATTTCGCATTTGGCGTTAATGACCAATGTGATTGCAAAATAATTTTCGTTGCTACATCACGGCCAAAAGCTTGTGCCATTTCGTATTGGCCTTGTGCCCAAATTTCCCCATCATTATGCACTTCGTTCGTTATATCTTTCGGATACACTTTATTCGTATCTAATCGGCGTAAGCATGTCGGATCTGAACTAGAATACGCAGTCGCATCCCATTCTCCAATACATGCTTTTCCGTAACCTGTCGTTGATACCGCATCTTCATAAGTAGCGCCTAAGAAATCTCCAAACCCTTCTCCCATCGCTCCGCCTTCTGCTGAACTTCCAAAGCCAGATACTTGATTGTCTTGAATCGAATGTCCATATTCATGTGCGATAATGCCCGCATCTTCCGCATCATCCACTCCGCCAGTACCAAATGTTAATGCTTTCGTTGATGGTGAATAAAATGAGTTATCATCAGTTGTACCATTTACATTCACTTTAATGGAACGGTTATTAATATTTTTAAAGCCTAATCCTTGAATGTAACGCTGTAATGTATCAATATGATAATACGACATAACATCTTCAAAGCTATCATTTGCACGTGTATAGTTGAATTGTAAATTTGTAGATTTTGTCTTCGCTTTTGAAGAAATCGTAACATACTCTCCAATTAAAAATCCTGTACCATCTAACCCTTTTAAAGTAACGGTTTTCAATTGATTCGTTAAAGCCGTTGAATCTGCATCTTTATTATCCTTTAACCCTGCTAAACTACCACTTGATACGACAGGGTTAGGTAAAAATACTTTTCCTGTTCCTTCTGCCTTTCGGTTTATATCAACCTTTTTTATTAGCTTCCCATTTTCCGCATCAACAAATGTTTCCCATGCACCGAAAGGTTTATTAGAATGGACTAAAACTTTGTATACTGGGATAGCGATTCCCTCTTCAATAATATATCCGAATTCTTTCTCTGTAGGAGCCCATAAGTTTTGCTCACTTTCCCCTCCAACATACGCCATTGATTTCTGTTCTGCTTCTTTTTCACTAATCTTTTTCGTTATTTCCTTCACATTTTGAACAGGCTGGTAATCCGACACAGCAAGTACTCCTTGCCCTTGTCCATTAATAGTAACTGTTATTTGTTTTGAAAATACAGGAGCACCATTGACTACTTGCTGGAACCGAACATATGAAGCTACTGATGTATCCGTTGTAGAAATATATTGTAAATCGGAAAGGTCTGGCTTTAATCCGTATTCCGTAGCATGTCCTTTTAAATATTCAATTGCTTTCTTTTGCGACGAATACGCTTCTAGCTTTACTTGTTGTTGTTTTTCTAGTGCCGAAACAGTAGAAATTGTCCCCATTACTAATGGTACAGTCATTGCCATTGCCACCATTTTTTTGTTAAACATAGAACCACTCCCCCTAATAAATTGAAACCTTTACCCCATTCCTATAAGGCTATTACTGTCCACAAGTAACGAAATAAAGTGAATCTACGAGTAATTCTATATGAGCAATTCTATTACCTTTCCATTTAGGGTAAGTGAAATTTTCTCAATATTTATGTGTAAAACGAAAACAATACTTTAGAAATATATTTCTTTTCCAGTCATACAAAAAGGAAGTTGGAATCATTCCAACTTCCTTTTTTCTTTAATTAGCCGCGCTTAATTTAATACGGACTTTTGTCTCACCTAAGGAAATTTCATCGTCTTTATTCGTTAAGTGACTAAATGTAAATTGCTTGACGAGCAAGTTTTCTTCCAACAAATCTTTATGATTCGTTAACGTTTTCTGTAGTTCTTGCTCTGTATCAAGAATAACATCTACTCGTAAATTAACTGGTAAATTCAACTGCTTACGATATTCTTGAACGGCGCGAATAAATTCACGCGCTACCCCTTCTTGTAACAATTCTTCCGTTACATTTGTATCTAACATAACCGTATATTGTCCGTTAGTTGTATTAGAGAATCCTGATTTCGCAACTTTCTCTACCAATACATCTTCAGCCGTTACAACCACTTCTTCTCCTGATGCAGCTTCATATACTACTTTTTCAGTTGAAACAAAGTTTTGTACTTCTTCTTGTGATAATTGTTTTAACCAGCCGTTTACTGCATTCACATTCTTACCGAACTTTGGCCCCGCCGTTTTAAAATTCAATTTTAATTGATAGGATGTATACTTCGTTTCATCGAGTTCAACATGGAACGTCTTCACATTTAGCTCATCCATAACAATATCACGATAAGGTTCCCAATCGATATCATTCTCTTTATGCTCAAGTAATACAAGTTCTGATAATGGCTGTTTTACTTTTAAAGAATGTTGATTACGGTTACTTCTTCCTAGTTCAACAACTTGTAAAACAGCATCCATTTCCTCTTCCAGTTTCGGCTGAATACGTGATTCATTTACAGCTGGATAATCTTCTAAATGAACGCTTCTTCCTTCTAAATTCAAATGAATATCTTCAGCAACAAATGGTGTAAATGGTGCAATTAATTTACTAATTGTTACAAGTACTTCATGAAGTGTCTCATATGCAGCTGCTTTTTCAGCATTCATACCAGATTCCCAAAAACGATTACGTGATCGTCTTACATACCAGTTACTCACTTCATCTACAAGCGCCGCAATTTCACGAGCTGCATTCGTAAACTGGTAATCATCAAGTGCTGTTCTTACCTTTTTCGTTGTGCTATGCAATCTTGATAATACCCATTCATCTAATTTCGTATGCTTTACGTCATACGTATCTTTCGGATTATACCCATCTAAATTTGCATATAAAACGTAGAAACTATACACATTGACTAACGTATCTACAAATTTAGATTTCGCTTCCAGTACTGTTCTTTCAGAAAAACGCTTCGCATTCCAAGGAGCACTGTCAACGAGTAGGGCCCACCTTAGTGCATCTGCACCAAATTTCTCTACTAAATCCACAGGGTCTAGTGCATTGCCTTTACTTTTAGACATTTTCTGTCCTTCTTCATCTAAAACATGCCCGAGTGATAATACTCGTTTATACGGTACTTTTCCAGTGTATAGTGCTGATACTGCTAATAAACTATAAAACCATCCGCGCGTTTGATCAATTCCTTCTGCAATAACATCTGCTGGAAACTGTTCTTCAAATAACTCTTTATTTTCAAATGGGTAATGATATTGTGCAAATGGCATGGAACCACTATCAAACCAAACATCAATTACTTCTGGTGTACGGTTCATTGTACTTCCGCATTTTCCGCAGCAAACTTGTACTTCATCCACGTATGGCTTATGCAATTCTAAATCTTCAGGTGTTTCTTTCGTACTATGCTTTCTTAATTCGGCAATACTTTTCGGTGCGAATTGATGATCACAGCTCTCACATTCCCATACGTTTAATGGTGTTCCCCAGTATCTATTTCGGCTAATATTCCAGTCCACCATATTTTCTAAAAACTTACCAAATCGTCCATGTTTCATATGATCTGGATACCAAGTAACAGAATCATTATTTTGTAAAAATGTATCTTTAATTGCAGTTGTTCGGATTAACCAACTCTCTCCTGCATAATACAGTAACGGTGAATCACAGCGCCAGCAATGTGGATAGCTATGTTCATACTTTTCTTTATGATATAGTAACCCTTCCTTTGCTAAATAACGAACGATATCAACGTCACAATCTTTTACAAACTTACCTTTCAAAAACGGTACTGCTTCCGTATACTCACCTTTTTCATCTACAACATGTAAGAATGACAATCCTTCACTTTGAACGACTTTATAATCGTCCTCGCCATATGCTGGAGCGATATGAACAAGTCCTGTACCACTATCTGCCGTTACGAAATCTGCTCCGATAACGCGGTAGCCATTTGTAACTTCTTTCATCGGAAATGGTGCTGTATACGATGTGTTTACTAATTCTTCACCTTTATGAACAGATAATACTTCATAGTCTTCTTTTAATACATCTTGTACACGTTCTTTCGCAACAATGTATACTTGATCTTCTTGTTTTGCTTTAACATATTCCATATTCAAATGTACAGCGAGTGCTACATTCGCTGGAAGCGTCCAAGGTGTTGTCGTCCACCCAAGGAAATACTCATTTTCACTATCTTTCACTTTAAACTTAACTGTTGCACTTAAATCTTTTACCGTTTTATACCCTTGTGCCACTTCATGTGAACTAAGAGAGGTTTGACAACTTGGGCAGTATGGTGAAACTCTATGCCCTTTATACAACAAGCCTTTTTCATGAATCGTCCCTAAAATATGCCATACACTTTCGATATATGGATTTTCTAAAGTAACATATGGATCATCCATATCTACCCAATAACCGATACTTTCAGTGAATTCACGCCACTGCTTCTCATATGTGAATACACTCTCTTTACACTTCTTAATAAACGGCTCAATTCCGTACTCTTCAATTTCATGTTTACCCGAAATACCGAGTTGTTTTTCAACACCTAATTCTACAGGTAAACCATGTGTATCCCAGCCCGCTTTTCTTAATACTTTATAGCCGGCCATCGTTTTATATCTTGCTACTACATCTTTAATCGCCCGTCCGAGCGCATGACCGACGTGTGGTAAACCATTCGCTGTTGGTGGCCCTTCATAAAATACGAAAGATTGTGCACCTTCTCGATTCTGAATTGATTGCTCGAAAATACGTTGTTCGTTCCACTGCTTACGAATACGTGCTTCTCTCCCTACAGCTGACTCTTTTACATCTACTTTCTTCATGTACAATCACTCCTTTGAATTTTTTAAAAAAGCACACAAAAAACCCGTCCCTATGAAGTAGGGACGGGTTTACCCGCGTTACCACCCTAATTCTATTAGCTTTTCACTAATAGCACTTAGCAACGTACTAACATACGCGTTCTTTGTAACGGTAGACATCCGTCCGGGCTTACTTATGTTCAGCCACGGCTCCTCGGAGATGATTTTCAAATAACGTCTGCACACCGGCTTTCAGCAATACACCAGCTCTCTGGAGAACAGCTCACTACTTTACTCTTTCTCGTCTTCAGATTTGTATACTTTATTAAAAGTTATTTTATGCCATCGGGCAATCAATTGTCAACTAATTCGAAATATATATTTAATTATCCCCTTTTTTAACTATTCCTATACAGTTACTTCTCAAATTCTCGTATTCCTGCTAAATCTTCATCTTCCTCGATAAGCTCAGCAAAGACTCCCGTTTCATCTTCACGAAGTACAATTTCAAGTTCTTTTTTAGCCTCTTCATTTCTGTTTAAAAGCGCTAAGTAACAAGCATGATCATATCTTGCTAACAAATTATTTGCATCAACAATTAATATTTCACTCGTTACTTTTTCTGCCTGTATCGTTTGTCCCGCCCCATGATACGAAGATGCTAAAGAAAGAAGAATTGCCGTATCATTTGAATGATGTATAGAAGCACCTTCTAATAAATGAATTGCCTCTTCAAATCTCTCTTGACTTTGGTATATTTCTCCTAAAACAAGGAATCCTCTACTTACAAACGGTGTTTTTCCCGTTAATTGTAAGCATATTTTTTCTGCTTTTCTTTCTTCTCCAGCTCTCAGGAATACTTGTGCTTGCAAAAGAAGAGTATCATAATCATCCGGTAGCTCTCGGACCATTTGCTTCGTTAACTCTAGAGCATCTCGTAGCATCCCTTCTTCCTCACACTCGATGAAAAGATTTACAAGTTGCTTTGCTACCTCATAATCCCATTTATTTTCTATCGCTGTTTGCAAAACTTCTATCGCTTCTTTATTCATCGCTGCATTCTCGTAGAATAGTGCAAATCGCTGCGCTGCCATACTATTTTTCGGATTTAACTTTAACGAAATTTCATATAAATCAATGATTGTTGTAATCATTGAAATTTCTTTCGTGCGATTTTTCATACGATAAAAAGCTCTCGTAAATATAGATTTTTTCGGTTGTTCATTTTGTTGACGCACAATCCAACATTCCGTAACCGCAGCTGCTGCATACATAAACGCAGCACTTTTTTCTGCTTTTTTCACTTGTAATGTATGAAGAAAATCTCGTATGCTAGACAATTTCTTATGCTGTTCTACTGCTTTTACATAAACATCAAAAATACGTTCATTACCTATATCTTGTTGCATTACTTTCATTGCAACTTCCATCGCTTTTGCATCTCTTTTTTTCACCAATACATTCGCATAATGATATAGAACTTCCGTATGTTCACCATCTAATTGTATCGCTTGCTCAATTTGTTCTTTTTCCTTATCTATTTCATTCATTGCTCCATACACATATGCGATCGCATCTAATCGCCATATTTCAGGTACTTCCTCCGCTAACTGTTCTAATTCCGTTAGCAGCTCTTCTTGTAATTCTACTTCTACTGAAAGCTGCGCCAAGTATTCCATATTTATATGCAAAGGTTCTTCTTTCATCGCCTGAACCATATGACTTTGTTCCTTTGAACGATTTTCTTCTTTTTCGTATATTTCTGCAAGCTGTAAATGTACACCAACGAAATTCCCATCAAGTTCTAAACATGTTTCATACGCTTGTTTTGCTTCTGTCAATTGCCCTAATGCCATAAGTGTTTCGCCAATTCGGTAATAAGGTAATGCCGTTTTCTTTTGTTCTATTGCCTTATTATATCTTTTCATTGCTTGGCCGTACTGTCCAATAGATTCATATAAAATACCTATATAACAACCGTATTCACTTACTTCATTTCTTTCTTTTTGTAACGTTCTTAAAAACGCTATACCTCGTTGTACAAACACAGTTCCTTTAATTCGATTTACATATTCATCTAATGCACTTGTTACACTATAATCTCCCTGCTTTATACCACTCTCTAATTTAACCAATGCTAATTTTAGTTCTTCCTCATTCCCGCCTAGTTCGATCTCTGCATCCCATAAAACCATCCCAGCATTCATAAGGAAGTCTTGACTCTTTTCAATTTGTTTTTCGATACCGAGAATATATTGTTTCGCTTCTTTATATTGCTCTTTTGCCATATACACTTGCGTAATTCCGAAATGAGAATAAACATCTTCATCATTTTCTTCTAAAGCACGCTCATACAATACTTCTGCTTCTTCCAAACTATCATTCTGAAAATGATAGTCACCTAGCCTTACGTAAAGAGGTGCTTTATCATCACAATTCTCAATGCCTTCTAATAAAATTTCTTTCGTACTTTCCTCATCCTTTAAATCTGATTCGTATATTTCCGAAAGTTTCGTATAAATGTAAGATGCATTACTATCCAAATGAATTGCTACTTTAAGCCCTTTTATCGCTAAATGTAATTTCCCTAATTGATGTGCACATCTTGCTCGCTCATACCATACATGCGCCTCATGTTTATACTCTTTTAACAAATCATTAAAGATTTCATACGCTTCTTCATATCTTTCTAAATCGATTAATATTAAACCATGATTCGTTAAAGTGAACCTTTCAGGACTACGCTCTAAAGCAATTTGAGAAAACTGCAACGCATTTTCAGATTGATCGATATACATATAGGATAAAGCGAGAAAACTCCATGCAATCGGCTGATCTGCGTCCAATTGCAACGATGAACGAAAACTTGAAATCGCTTCTATATACTTTTCCTGTTCAAATGCATATCTTCCATTTATCAAATGATATAAAGCACGGTTATTTTTCTTCTCAACACTTGCCAGCATTTGCCCAGCTTTTTCCACTTCTTGAAGACGAATAAAGCATTGTGCACCATGCAATTTAACAAAATCCGAGTTCGGAAACTTTTCCGTTAACTTTTCTATACAATATAGAATAAACTCTTTATCCACTTCAACATCTAAGTGCTTAACCGTATATAACCACGTATTCGGATTTTCACTCGTCTCTTTTAAAAATCTTACTAATTTACTTATTCCCTCTTTATCCTGTTCATCTAAATGATCCGTAAGAGAAAAAATAGATTTAAAATAACGATTTTCTTCTTCATTTAAAAATGCTAGTTGCTCCTTCTTTTCTTTCGGAACAAACGTAATCGCTAAACAACCTGTGTAACGATACCTCTCTTGCAATTTACTATATTCCACAAGAACTGGTTCTATAAAATTCGGATCTTGGACATAAAAAGCTTGTAACGTATCATCATATCCAGATAGTACTTGCACATGTGAAGCATGTTCAATGTCTATACTTAATAATACGGGAATCCCCTGGTCGATCAGTCTCTTATAATTTTCCTCATTCCCTTTAAAATAACGGTATTCATAACCTAGTTCTTCTAAATAAGAAACTGTATCTGAAAACTTCGAACCTGTCATATCAAAAATAAACTCTGCTATTTCATCCTGCGTACGTTTTTCTCCCCATATTTGCAACATCATTTCTAAACTTGTCGGAACGCAATAATTATCCTTTTGTACAATTGGAACTATCGGTAAGTGTACCTTTTTTCCATCTAGATTTTTTTCTAAATTATGATATAAAGACTCTTTTAAAGTTTTTTCTTTTTTTAATAGCACTTGTAAATCTACAAGTCTATTCATTTTGTACAGCGCTTCTGCACGTAAATGTACAAAGTAAGCTTCATAAGCATGATAAGGAAGCTGATGATTAATGTTATCTACTACCGCTAACATCTCTTCATATTGCCCTAAATCTAATAAATACTTTATCTTTTCAAAATGAAAATATGGTACTTGTGGAAACTTTACAATTGCATCATCAATTAGCTGTAATGCACGTTTTTGTTCCCCTTTATTCGCATATAACTGTGATAATAAATATGTGGAAAGTTCTTCACAATCTTTATGCTGCATGCCAGCTATAAATTGTTCCTCTGCTTTCTCCCATTCACCTGTATGCATATAGACGTAGCCCCATTTATCAAAGACCGCACGTGTACTGTACTCCTCTGCTTTTTGCATATAGATTAGCGCTTCTTCATTTCGTTTCATTTCTAACAGACATCGTACTAAAGTAAAATATGTTTTCGCTAAAAAATCGGCATCTATTTCTTCTTTATTACTCTCTTCTAAAGAATCTTTTAACAACTGTTCTGCTTCAAGAATTTTCCGCTCATCAATTAACTCGTCACAATATAAAGAGAGCGTTCTCATATTTGGGAATTTTTTATAGGCGTAGCGAATGAGGAATGAACTGTATTGGTGCATAAGACCTTCATCAGTAAGGCGAATTAATATATCAAACTCCTCATGTGAAGAAATATTATCAAGCCAATTTTTCACATAAGATAAAGTATTCGTTTCTTTTATATATGAAATTTCTTTATTTATTTCCTGTAATCCATCTACAAATCTCTTGTCTTTCAAACAAGCTTCTAACTGCTTAAAATCTAGCATGCATTCACCTCGAATTTATATTTATACTGCTATTTGCGGGCAGTAAAACTTCAACCTCAAAATCCCGCTGGAGCAAAGAAGTTAGGTGGGAGTCGGGCTGCGCGTAAACGCCCGATTGGTGTGGGCTAATAATCAGTGGGGCTGAACAAAACCACCACTGATTAAAGTTTCACTTTATACTGCTACTTGCTTAGATTTTACACATCATATTGTAGGTATTCAACTATAATCTCTTATAATGAGTGGTATTATTTAATGTTATTCGAATTTATAACAGAATATAGTAAAAATGATTGTTTTTCTTCGTATTTTGTTTGATTATATGGAATAACAAAAAATGAAGATTTTATCTTTTGGAATTTGAAATTAGTACATGAAATTATATCGGCGATAATTCAAATATATTAGCGATGAGATGATGATATCGCCTTGCCAACATTAAGTGATATTTTTTCATTTATCAAATTTCAAATCTGTAAAAACACCGTAATGATCGCTAGGAAACACCCCAAATGAAGTTAGTGATGTATCACCAAGTATAGATACCTTTTCAATTGTGGGAATTTCAAATGAGTCATTTTCTTGTATCATGATCCAATCGTATCTTTTTTCTTGCTTTACATCGCCTTTTAAATTCGGATTCTTTTTATAATCTAAAGTTGGTTGAGCTATCATGTTCTCTTGATCTTCTTTGAACTGAGCTACATCTATCCAATGCTTGCTAATTAAATATTGATGCACCATTGAATATGGATCATCATTAAAATCACCACATAATAATTCATAATCACTAAAGCTGTTTTCAATCCAATTATTCACAGTATTCATTTGTTCTTGTCTTATCCTACTAGATTTCCAATTTAAATGAACATTCGTTATTCCAAACTTGTACCCTTTATATTTAAACATGATTCGAATGGCACAATAATCCGATTCCTCTATATCTGTTTCCCATATAGCTTCTTCAGCTAATATAGGGGTTTTACTTAAAAAGGCTAGTCCTTCATCTGGAGAATCGGGGTACTCTTTAAATATACAAAACAGATATCCAGTTTGATCCGCTATATACTGTGCAACATTTTTCTTTGATCCATAAGTAACACAACTTCTAACTTCCTGTAGAGCAATAATATGCGGGGAAATATTTCGAACTTCCTCACAAATGGCTTCTAATCTCTCAACCCAAAAACTCTCATGATTCCATATATTAAAAGTAGCAACTCTCATTATATCGCTACTTTTTAACATTCTATTTCACCAAACGTAATTTTCATATTCGGAGCATATACTAAAGATGAATGTATATGAAACGCTTTAAAAAATCGTAACTCGGCTTCATATTGAGCTAATGCTTCATCATAAGTTAATCCTCTGACCATCAAACGTTCTGTAAATAGCTGTTTATCTCCTGGATTGCCCGCTATTCCCTCTTCTTTTAATGAATAATACAGTCTATGTTTATCATTATGATGCATTTTAGAGTCTAAAAAGTTCACTTTATCACTCACTCTACACTCAATATTTTTCACGCCTAATTCACTTAAATACAGCGGTATTTTCATGCCGATATTTCCATCCTTACCGTTTCTTTGTGTGTCTCTTTCAAATACTTTCTGCAAAGCACCTAGCCTGATAATTTCTGATTGATTCTCTCCATCTAATACATAGGAAGACATATTTGAAATCCAATGTGGTTCAAAACAGATTACTTTACCGCCATCCTTAATTGAATGTACCATTTTTTCTAGCATCGTTTTTGGTGAACTCATATGTAATAAGAAGGCATGGCAGATTGCTATATCGTATTTATTTTTTAATTCAATTTCTGTAGCATCTCCTTCAATAAATTCTGATTCATATGGAAGTGAACGAAATAACTCTCTCGCTTCAGCTATTAATGTTTCCCCGCTGTCAATACCTGTATACTTTGAGCCCTTTGGAAGTAAAGGCAGCAATACTAGGCCTAAATAGCCGTATCCACAACCGTAATCAACAATATGTACTGGCCCAGAGATCTGCCAAACTGTATTTACTAAAAAACTTAAATAATCGTCATTGTAATATAAGTCTCTCGTGTTTTTTAAATATATCAGTTTACTATTCCAATCATACGTTTCCAATGTCTATTCCTCCTTTATATACAACACAAAAATAAAATTCTATGTATAGAAGACATATTCCTACACTTGTGTGGAATATTTAAGCCAGTTAATCATAAATAGCAAAATTCTAAAGCAAAAAGGGCTAGTGCATCGTTAAAAATACACTAACCCTTTTTATTTAGAAAAAACATTAATAAGCAGGTTCTTAATCATTACAATCACAATCTAAACAATCAGTACAATCTAAATCGCCACAATCGAAATTTCTTCTTTTTTTACTTTTTTTAAGATAATAATATAGCAAGCCAATAAATAATGTGCACATAACAAAGGCTATTATTGCTTCTGTATATTTCTCGTGCATGATAAAACCGATTCCACTTCCTCCTGAAATGCAAATTAGAATTAAATAGATCCAGAACATCTAAGTAGCTACCTCCATTAATATACGCTTTAAGAAAGAATCCATATAATGCTAGATGAAATGAGTAATCCCATCCCATTACCGCTTAATATGCCGGTAGTTACTCTTAGCAAATTTGTGCTGCTTCTCCATTTCCATTTTTGAGTAAATCCATCAATAAGTAATGGAATTTGAGCGGAAAATGATAGTATTATTGCAAGTAGAAACGAAGGTTCCATATAAAAATACATCGGAAACATTAAAATACCGATAAACATGCCTGTACATCGCGCACATAATGGTATGTATTTTTGTAGTTTTAAAAAACTTCTTTCCGATCTTCTATGACAAGGAATTTGTAAGATAAAAGTTCGAATCAATATGAATCACCCTCTTTAAATAGATTTTAATTGATTTTGCAAAAAAATTATATATCAATAAAAAAACAAACCAGGTTCATACTAGACCTGGTTTGTCAGTTTACTACTATTTTACATCTCCTCAGGTGCCTCGACCCCAAGTAAACGTAATCCCTCTTTTAATACAACCGTCACAGCATACACTAATGCAAGTCTGCTATCTTTTTCTTCGGTCTCTTCTAATATTCGAACATTACCGTAATATTTATTGAACGATTGCGCTACATCTAATACGTATTTCGAAATAATAGATGGCTCATTTTTATTGAAGGCTGCTTCAATTACTTGAGGGAATTTATTGAGTAATTTTACGACACTCCAGCTATGATCATCTTTTAATGCGAACGTACACGTTTCAAATTCTACACTTTCTTTTCTTAAAATAGAGCAAGCACGTGCATGTGTGTACTGTACATACGGGCCTGTTTCACCTTCAAATTTCAGCATGTTTTCTAATGAAAATTCGATATTGTGCATACGCTCATTTTTTAAATCGTGGAAGATGACTGCCCCAACACCGACTTGTTTTGCTACTTCTTCTTTCTTCTTTAAATTCGGATTTTTTTCTTCAATATTTTGTTTTGCAAGCTCAACTGCTTCTTCTAATACTTCTTCGAGTAAAATAACTCTTCCTTTACGTGTCGACATTTTCTTACCATCTTTTAAAATGAACCCAAACGGTACATGTTCCATGCCGTCAACCCAAGTGTAGCCAAGCTTTTTTAATACAGTGAAAAATTGATTGAAATGTAAACTTTGTTCAGGTCCTACTACATATAACGCTTTATCAAATTCATATGTGTTTTGACGATATAAAGCTGCCGTTAAATCACGTGTTGCGTAAATAGTCGCACCATCTGATTTTCTAATTAAGCAAGGTGGCATGCCCTCTTTTTCTAAATTAACGACTAATGCGCCTTCTGATTCTTCAAGTAAATTATGTTCTTGCAATATCCCAACAAAATCTTCCATTTTATCATTATAAAAAGCTTCACCTTGAAAGTTTGTAAATTCCACACCAAGTAGATCATAAATACGAGAAAACTCTTTTAATGATTCGTGACGGAACCAATTCCAAAGCTCGACTGCTTCTTCATCACCTTCTTCTAGCTTTTTAAACCATGCACGACCCTCTTTTTCTAGTTCTTCGTCTTCTTTTACCTCTACATGAAACTGAACATATAGTTTAAATAATTCACGTATTGGATCCTCTTTAACTACTTCTTCATTTCCCCATTTTTTATATGCGGTAATTAACTTTCCAAACTGAGTTCCCCAGTCTCCAATATAATTAATGCCTACAACTTCATATCCACATTTTTCTGCAATATGCTTCAGCGAATTACCGATCATTGTAGAACGTAAATGCCCCATCGAAAAAGGTTTTGCAATATTTGGAGAGGAATAATCGATAACTACTGTTTTTTCACATCCAATATGATTTTGACCGTATTCTTCTTTCTCAGCTAAAATCGTTTTTAATACTACATCACTTACAGTTTCACGATTGAAAAATACATTTATATAAGGACCAACAGCCTCTACTTTCGTAAAGAACGGATCATTTAATTTCTCTGCAATTTCCTTCGCGATAATGGCTGGTGATTTTTTATATTGCTTCGCTAGTGAAAAACATGGGAACGCTGCATCTCCGAATTCATCTTGTTTTGGTGTTTCAATTAAGTCTAAAATTTGACTTTGCGTTAATTCATTCGTAAAAATATTTGATAAGCTTTTCGCAAACTGTGTTTTATATTCCATACTACATCCTCCTTATTTTTTTAAACACAAAAAACTCGTCTCTGTATAAGAGACGAGTTTGAACCCGTGGTACCACCCTTGTTGTTCATTACGAACCACTTTCCCGTTTATAACGAGGACAGGGGGCCTCGGCTTACTCTACTATTCATTCAAGAAGCATCTCCGAAGTGCGCTTCATCCTTTTCTTCCGCACTAGGCTCACACCATCCCTAGCTCGCTTTCCTTCTGAAAAAGACTACTCTCTTCATCATAGACAGTATATTTAATTAATTATTGCTTATTATACATCTTTTCAAACAATTAGCAAGGGTCAATTACACCAAAGTGAAACTTTGCACTTTTTCTTTTGTATACGTGAAAATTATGTTTTTCAAATCTAGAACTACGAAAATGATCCTTCAAAACGACACGCTTTCTCGCTACACGCTTTGCTTCTGTAATTGTTTCATCAGTAATATCATGATACAAAGCGAAGTGTTTTAACCCTTTAATTCCATCGGATTCTATGACAGTTTCTTCAAACATCGGATCAAGGTATACAACGTCATAACTATTATCTTCACATTGTGTTAAAAATGCGAAATGCTCCGTTTGCTTTACATCGATTCTTTGCATTGCTTCATCAATTTCAGAAACGGATGAAGACCATGTTTGCAAACCATTTTTCATAATATAAGCCATATATTCATTACCTTCAAGCCCTGTTACTCTTCCACTCTCACCAACAACATAACTAGCTACAATACTATCTGATGCCATACCTAGCGTACAATCTAACACTGTCATTCCACTCTCTAATTTAGCAGCTTGTACAAACGGATCGTGTTCTCCACGCATTAACCTTTTCACACGAAACATCGCTGAGTTCGGATGAAAGAAAAACGACTCTTCCGTTCCTTTCGGATAAATGGCTAATCGATTTTTGCCTACAACAAGCACATCTTGTTCATACTGTTCTTGCAGTTTATGTACTGGTATATCATTACGTTTAACGAAAGAACTATTTAACTGTGCTGCTACCTTGTTTGCATAATCTGTCATTTCTTTGTTCGTTCTTCCTGCTGTTGTTACTATCATTATTTCACCTCTATATAAAGAAAAGAGGGAGATTTACTCTCCCCCTTCTTTAGCAATTCTTTTCGAAAGCTTGTTCTAAGTTCGTAATAATTTCGTCCATAGTTGCACCTTCAATTTCATGACGGTGAATGAAGTGAACAACTTCTTTACCTTTTAGTAATGCCATAGATGGTGAAGATGGAGGAATTTCTCCGAAGTATTCACGCATTTTTGCAGTAGCATCTTTATCTTGTCCTGCAAATACAGTTACAAGATGATCCGGTTGTTTTTCAGCACGAACAACTGCTTGACCTGCTGATGGACGTGCTAAACCAGCTGCACAACCACAAACTGAGTTTACAACTACTAAAGTTGTACCTGATGCATTCTCCATAAATTCTGTAACAGCTTCTTCTGTAGTTAATTCTTCAAATCCAGAACGCACTAATTCTTGGCGCATTGGAATTACCATTTGGCGCATGTATTCTTCATAAGCATTTGACATCGTGTAATCTCTCCTTCAACTTTCATTCCAAATTCATCATATCACGCTCTATTAATAGGTGCAAAAGAAAGATAGCGATGATTTCATTTTTTTGAAGGGATTTCACAAACCCCTTCACGGCAATGTCCAACTGGGACAAGTTTTCTATTGTTAGCGATATAATCGTATACTTTACTTCCAAATCCAAGTACGATAGATAGTTTTATAAAAGGCACTGCAAACCAATAAGATGGGACGGCTTTTGCTAATACATGTATGCTATGGATTCCGTCATACCATTTATTATTTTTTAAAATATACAATCTTTGTTCCATCTTACTTTGTAGTTCTTGAGAAAGTTCATACTTTGAGACTACATCTTCATCTCGAAATGAAACGAATTTCATCTTACCCTTTTTATCTAATTTTTTCGTACGTTCTGCAACCGCCGTACACATCGGGCACCAACTATCATAGAAAACAATCATACATTATTCCCCTTTACGAGACTCCGTCATTTGTTTCCATACTGAACCTTTCGCTTCTTCGCCGCCTTCAATACGTTCTAAAGCTAAACGCGCTTGCATCGCCACTTCAAACTCTGGATCATCTTGCGCTGCTTTTAGTGCTGGAATTGCACTTTCATCACCTAGTTCAAATAAGAACATTGCTGCACGCCAGCGTACTAATTTACTTGAATCTTTCAGAGATTTAATCATAACGAACATCGCTGCCGGATCGCCTACGTCTGATAAACAATCGCCTGCTGTACGGCGAACACTCACAGAACGGTCTAACAACGCTTTATATAATAATGGTAATGCTTCTTCACCTTTTACCATACCTAGATAAGCTGTTGCTAAGCGGCGGATCGATACTTTCTCATCATCTAGCGCCATTTTCAATACTGGCATATCTTCTTCAGTAGGATCCATTTGCTCTAATGCTGCAAAACGGTTTTTCCAGTCAGAATCTTTCATCATCACTTCTGTTACTTTATATGGCTCACGCTTTTGAATCGTTACTTCAACTGCACCTGCTTGATTTAATAATTCTTTTACCGTTTCATTTACACGTTCTTCTGAATAAGCAGCAACAATTTCTTCTACTACTTCTTTTCCGATTTCTTCAAAATTACCGTAACGTGTACTTTGTTCTACCCATTTACGCTCTTTCACAACGTTAGGTGCAGACATTTGTACTTTCATAATTGATTCTTTAAAACGATCAGGTAAGCCAACACGCTCTTCTGTCGTTCCATCTGTTAACTTCACTTGCATCGGGATAGTAAAGAACATTTGAACAAACACTTTCACTTCTCCAAAATGTGAAAGTTGTTGTTCTTCGCTTTCTTCCACTATTTCTTCACCGAAAACGGCACGAACTTGTTGCAATAAAACTTTCCAATCATACTTCGCATTTCGCTCTACTGCTAAAAAGTCTGCAACATGATACACACCTTTAATGCCTTCAATTTTCAAAATTTCTTGCACTTGCATCGGTGCTTGTTCTTTATTTTCATTTGTATAATTATTACGCGCTCCTGATGGTAATACTTCATTCAAAATAACTTTCATTGTATTTGGACTTGGCGTCGGTTCAATTGCTTTAATCTTCACGTGAAAAACTCTCCTTTATTGCGTGTTCTTAGGTGTATTGTAACATGTTCCACCTCTATACTCCTACTCGGATGCTTTATTTTACGACTATCTTTTCTTTTTAAGGAGGTTATTTGTTTTCGTTGTCGTACATAAAAAAAGTCAACTATTTAATTGGCAATTTAGTTTATAGAAAACTTTATAAGTAGAAGAAGCTTTGGAGGATATTCCATGAAAAAAGAAGAACTTTTTAAAAATATAAAAACATGGAAGTACTACAGACCGACAAACTGTAGCTAAAATATGGGAGACTGTATTGACTAATAGTAACATCTCCCCTATCGATGTCCATACACCATTATGGTTGTGGAGTCGTGCAGGTTTTCCGCAACTTTCAAGCTTGGAAACATTACAAAACAACAACAACTAATAAAAATGGATAAAAAATAAATCTATATTTTTTATCCATTCCTTTAAGTTTTATCAAAATACTTTCATAGAATTCTATCGAACCTATTATTTAAAGCCTCATTTTATTGCGATGCCCCCTCTCGCCTTCTCTCTAAAAATGTAATACTCTCAATCACAACTTCCGTTCTATATATTCTCTTTCCTTGTTCATCATCGTAATTACTCGTATGAATACGCCCAGTAATTCCTACAAGTGAGCCCTTCGTACAATATTCTGTTACATTTTCAGCCGATCTTCGCCAAACGACACAATTAATAAAATCTACTTGTTGCTCACCTAAACTATTTCGAAAACCTCTATTCACCGCAACACATACTCGTGCATAAGCGACTCCTTGTTTTGTGTAGTATAATTCTGGTTCCTTTGTCAATCTACCGATTAATACAACTCGATTCATCATAAGTTATACCACCTCACATATTTTTCTTCATTGTAAAGAAAAATGAATGAAGGGTAAAAAGTGCAGAATGATATGTTTGTAAGTACAAAGTATTGTTTTATATCTTACAAACATGAAAAAGAAACCGTACATATTTTAAACATGCACGGTTTCAAAAATATTATACTTCACTGCAAAAGATGTAATATCCCGCGCGAGCCATCTTTATTTCAGCACAATACATTACATTTTCCAAATGAAAAGTAAGCGGTTTAATTTTACTCTCAAATTTTAGTTGTTCATCACATTCAACCGCATATCCTTCGATAGCTGAACAAATAACTTCTGATGATGGATACGTTAAAGCATCATCTAGTTCTATGAAAAACTTTTAGAAAATAGTTTTTTCATAATCCTTTTTCTCTTCATCATATTACATCCCCCTTCAATTCGAGTCGATGTTACACCATATTTTCAATTTATCTTTGAAAATAAAAAAATCCTGCATTTTTCATGCAGGATTTTTTACTAGTCATTTTTCGTAAAGTAAGAAACGAAACGAAGAATTTCTAAGTATAACCATACTAGAGTCATCATGAGACCCATTGCACTGTACCACTCCATATATTTTGGAGCTTGGCTACGCGCACCACTTTCGATTAAATCGAAATCTAGTAATAAGTTTAATGAAGCAACTACAATAACAACCGCACTAATGATAATACCAATAGTTCCACCTTGGTGAATATATGGTACAGTTACACCGAACATATTTAATAAGAATACGATCAAATACATAACCAGAATCCCCATTGTTGCAGCCATTACACCCGTACGGAATTTATCAGTTACCTTTACAACGCGCGTCGCATATAAAACTAACATTGCAAATAAAATTGAGATTGTTAGTAATACAGCGTTTAAAACGATAGCATCGCCAAATTTCATTGTATAAATCGCTGAAATACTTCCTAGTACAACCCCTTCTACCGCTGCATAGATTGGCGCCCCGATTGGTGCCATTCGCGGGAAGAAGATAGATGCAAATGCAATAATCGCCGCGATTACTAATGCACCAATTAATACTGGCATTTTCATCGTACCCTCTACCATCTGTATGTATGAATAGACAGACGTTGCAAGTAGTAAGATAAGCATAATGAACGTTTTGCCTACTGTTCCGCCAATAGTCATCGCAGAAGTATTTGCTCCCTCTTTACGGAACGCCTCTTTTTTCAACATTGGATTAGATGTTCTCATTTTTTCCCTCCTAAAATAGGTTCTACCAATAGTGTAAAGTTTTTCTCTTTACTTTTCAATATATGCGGCTTGTTTTTATTTTAAGCCTTCAACGATGTCTGATAGTTCGCTCCATCGTTCCATCGTTTTTTCTAACTCTTCTTCTGTATTCTGCTGCGCTTCAGATAATTCTTGTGCCTTTGTAAAGTCAGATCCAACCTTCGCAAGTTCTTCTCCAATTGACTCAATTTTCTCTTCTAATTGTGCAATTGTATCTTCAATTGTTTCCCATTCGCGCTGCTCGTTATATGAAAGTTTACGTTTACGTTGTTGTTTCGGAGCTTCTACTACTTTTTTCTCTTTTTGAACTTCTGCTTTCTCAATGAGTTCTTTCGTTTTTTCCATTTCTAAATAATCTGTATAACTACCTAGGAATTCACGCACTTCGCCTCCGCCAGTAAAGATGAACAATTCATCTACTACTTTATCTAAGAAGTAACGGTCATGTGATACAGTTAAAACGACACCTGGAAAATCTTCTAAATAATCTTCTAACACTGTTAATGTTTGTGTATCTAGATCATTCGTAGGCTCATCAAGTAATAGTACGTTCGGTTCTCCCATTAATATACGTAATAAGTATAGACGTCTTCTTTCACCACCAGATAGTTTACCAAGCGGTGTACCATGTGAATGCGTCGGGAATAAGAAACGTTCTAACATTTGAGACGCACCAATTACTTTTCCGTCTGTCGTATGAATGACTTCTGCAATTTCTTTAATATATTCAATCATACGCTGATTTAAATTCATCTCTTCATTTTCTTGCGTATAATAAGCAACTTTTACAGTTTGTCCAACTTCAATTTCACCACTATCAGGAGATAGTTTGCCCGCGAGCATATTTAATAGAGATGATTTCCCGCTTCCATTCGCTCCAATAATCCCGATACGATCGCCTGGTTTCACAATATGGTTAAAATTATGTAAAACTGTCTTTTCGCCAAATTTTTTCGTTACATCTTTTAACTCAAGTACTTTCTTTCCAAGACGACTTCCACTTAATGCAATATCAACTGACTGTTTTGCAGCTGGTCCCTCTTGTCCCTTTAGCTCTTCAAAACGCTGAATACGTGCCTTTTGTTTCGTAGAACGTGCTTTTGCACCACGGCGAATCCAAGCAAGTTCACGACGATATAAATTTTGGCGTTTTGATTCTTGTGCCGATTCTTGCTCTTCACGAAGTGCTTTCGCTTCTAAAAATGTACTATAGTTTCCTTCGTAGCTATATAGTTTACCGTTATCTAATTCAAAGATACGATTTGTCACACGATCTAAGAAATAACGATCATGGGTTACAAGTAATACTGCACCTGTATATCTTGCTAAATATTCTTCTAACCATTCAACTGTCTCATGATCAAGATGGTTCGTAGGCTCGTCTAAAATTAATAAATCAGGTGTTTCAATAAAACATTGCGCCATTGCGATACGTTTTTTCTGTCCACCAGATAAATTTCCAACAGTTGCTGTGAAATCAGTAATTCCTAATTTTGTTAAAAGAGATTTCGCATTTGCATTCGCTTCCCATGCACTCATCGCATCCATACGTTGCTGCACTGCAAATAATTGTTCCTGTACTTTTTCATTACTTGGATCTTTTTCGAGATTTAATAGTGCCTTTTCATAATCACGAAGAAGACGAATTAAAGGAGTATCACCATGGAACACTTGCTCTAATACAGTTAGTTTTTCATCAAACTCTGGTTGCTGTGATAAATAACTAATTGTATACCCACGTGAATGAGTCATATCACCTGTATCAGGAATTTCTACCCCTGCAATAATTTTTAACAACGTCGATTTACCAGTACCGTTTACACCGATAATCCCAGCACGTTGTCCCTCCGTAATACTACATGATAGTCCATCAAATAACGGTTTATCTCCATATGATTTTGATAAGTTTTCTACAGTTAACATTTTCATATTTGTGCATTCCACTCTTTCATAAATTGTTCTATAAACTGTTCCATATAACGATGTCGAACTTCAGCCTCTTGTTTTGCCGCGTCCGTATTCATTAAGTCTTTTAGCTTCAAAAGTTTTTCATAAAAATGGTTTAAAGATGGATCGTTATTTTTTCGGTATTCATCTTTCGTCATCACTTCACGAGGCGGAATAGTTGGATCATACATTAATCTTCCTTTCGCTCCCCCGTACGCAAATGTGCGGGCTATGCCAATTGCACCCAGAGCGTCTAAACGATCGGCATCTTGAACAATCTTCCCTTCCATTGATTCTACTTTACCACCATGGCCACCCTTAAAGGACATATTCGCAATAATGTGGAGAATATGTTTACTTTCCTCTTGTTCAACATGTAACTCTGCTAACCAATCAGAAACTTTTTTCATTCCTGCTTCTTCACTCTCATTTAGCTTCTCATCTGCCACATCGTGAAGTAATGCTGCCATTTCAATTATAAAACGATTTCCTCCTTCTTGCTCGGATAAAGAAATCGCCAATTTATGTACGCGTTCAATATGATACCAATCATGCCCACTCGCATCTTTTTCTAAAATGTGCTTTACGAAAGTTATTGTTTTTTTTATTTTTTCTTGTTTTATCATTTTATCTTCACCCAGTTACTTATTGTAACACGCCCGCATTTTTTCATCACATATTTTCTTGTCCGCCCATACACTGGGTGGTAGGCATCATTATGAAGGAGGAATAAACATGTTCTATAATAATCAACCGCCTTACCCACAACAACCTTTTTACCCTCAACATCAGGAACAAAGATACACTGAGCAATATGAAGAACAAGAGTTACAACAGCAAGAACAACAATATGAACAAAATCCATATGCAACAGCGCAAACTCAAGAAACTGACTATCAACAAAATCCATATGACACACGTCCAAATTATGAATATCCTCAAAATCCATACGTAGCACCGCAATATCAAGAACAACAATTTCAGCAAAATCCATATGTAACACCACAAACTCAAGAACAACAATTTCAGCAAAATCCATATACAGCACCGCAAACTCAAGAACAACAATTTCAACAAAATCCATATGCAGCACCGCAAACTCAAGAACAACAATTTCAACAAAATCCATATGCAACTCAGCCACAACAACAAATGTATCAACCAAGCTACGACGCACGTGTCTCACCACCTGCACCACCAACAATTGATCCGACGCAACCACAAATTTTACCACCAGGACCGACACTTGATATTACACAACCACAAATCTTACCTCCTGGACCGACACTCGATATTACACAGCCACAAATCTTACCTCCTGGACCAATTACAGAACCAACGCAACAACAAATCCAACAAGTTGTCGGTACACAGTTTTTACCTTTAAAGAAACCTGTATTAGATTTCGTAAAACCTTGGGTAGATTACGGTTTAAATGAAGCGAAACATACATCACACAAACATGCGTTAACAGAAGTTGCTGCGATTATGTTTTTAGTTGGTAAAGGATTTAATCCTACGATTGCGCATTATATTGTAGAATCTTGGGAGAAGAATGAGCAGTTTTAAGTTTGTTCATTTTGTGTTAAATAAAACTATAAAAGTGTCACAAATGCCTGTTATACAAGCATTTGCGACACTTTTTATTCGTTATATTATATTCTATTTCAAAAGGGTATTTCACATTTTTTCACGTGTTTTTATATTATTTGTGAGCAAAATGTGAGCAAATAATAGCCTTTTAATTAAACTGTATTAGACCAATTTTTATTTTAATAACAATTCATTTAACGTAAATTATTAGCTTTAGCAATTCCAATGTTATTAGTAACGAGTGTAGGTGTAGGTTGTAGTACAAAAGAAAAGCAGTTACTTATGAATGCTAAAGTTTAATACATAGTAAAAAAGCCCACTCAATTAAGAGCCGGTTTCTTTTGTTATTTCACATATACATAGGATACATTTATCTCCAATTTATATATTTACATTTTTTTCTTATTGTCCCATAATTTTAATTGGGAAAGGGAGGAAGAAAATGGTTCAAATCAAAGTAACACCTGAAATGCTAGAAGAAGTCGCAAAACGGGCAAGCGATACGAAATATGCGATAGAATCGATACATAAAGATTTATGTAATCAAATTGATTATTTATGTTATCAATGGATAGGTGCTTCTAATCAACATTTCGTCCAAATGTTCAATGATGCAAGACCAAAAGCATTTACCTCTATCAATGCAATCACAAATGTTGAAGAAGATTTAAAGAGGATTGCTGAGAAGTTCCGTCAAGCCGATAGTCAAGATGTATCTATAGAAGAAGAGGCAATGTGTGGACCTCTTTCATCCGAGGGAGAAGGATTTGACGGAAAAAAATTGGCACGTGATGTAGCTGGGGAAATGACCGGGGAATATGATATAAGGCGTGCTTGGGAAGGTATAGATCCATCAACAGGCGATAAACTTTCATGGTTGGATCGAGTATCAGCTGGCGGAATGATGGTTCTGGGTGTTACACCAGTTGGAAAACTTGCTAAAATGGTGAAAGGTGTTAAAATGACTGCAGATGCAGCCCAGGCTGCTAAAAAAGCTGCTAAAGCCACCGAAAATTATAGGGCACATCTTGAGAGACAAGATAAATTATTAACTAGTAATGGGGCATATCGGAAAGCAAAACGAGCCGCTGGAATTCCTAACTCTACTCCGCGCAAAAATCCAGTTCAAGTATTTGATGGGACTACTGAACATAGATGGGTAGAGGAGTACGCTAATTTTAAAGGTGAAAAAGTGTATATTATTGAACACAGAGAAGATAAAATGGGCAGGGGGCCTCATTTCCACACTGCTGATGACGAAAAAGGAAGCCCATTTGATAAAGGAACATATAGACAGCATCCTGGACATTATCCTGAAGATATTGAGGGTTACAAGAAACAAGGTAAAAAATAAAAACTAAAGGTGTGAAAAGTTTTGAGTAATGTGGATAAAAATCGAATGGAAATTCTTAAGAGAAAAGTTAAAAGAAACGCTGATAGAAAAGAACTTATAAACGAACTTTCTAATATTGTCGCAATTTCTATGGAGTCATTTATGGATGCAGAATCTAATGATTTATTTTGTAAAGAATTATATAGTAAGCTAGAAAAAAATTCAGACATAAAAATTTTGGGTGACACAAATTATAAAGAAAATATCAAGCTATCAATAAAACTATTGAAAGAAACAGTTAAAACTATTAAATTTCCAGTTAATGAAGGAAGACTATTTTTCTCTAGAGGGGGTAGAATTGAAGCAGTTAAGCTGAACATCACTGAAGTATTTAATAATTTAGAAGATTTATCAGCCGTATCAAGATTTCTAACTGGGTATGCAGATTTTGTATTAGTTGGTGATGATTTAGAATTCGGAGTATGCATTGAAACTACAGAATATCATTACGAATTTAGTATGTGGGGAATAACAACAGTTTAAAATACGAAAACACAAAAGACCACCTCTATTGAGAGCGGTCTTTTTATTACTTCATAGATAGCAATGCATTATTAGCTGTAATAAGAAGAGCTAAAGAGCACGTATTTCTCAAAGAACATCATTTAGTTACACGTTACGGAAGATTTAATCCCGATTATCCAATAGCTCAAGGATGGAAGCGCCTTGAAAGCGGTAATTTCTTAAAAGAAGACATGGATTTACTTCGTCATGAAATTTTCGAATCAAGATTTGAAGGTATTTTTAAAACAGATTACAAAACAGCACATAATGCTACCGTAAAATCAGGTCGCCCTTGGGAAATACCTGAAATTGATAGAGAATAAAACAATAAAGGAGATAAATTATGGCAATTCATATTACAATGAATAAAGAATTTGAAGACGAGGAAATAGTTGTATATCAATTTTATCCCTCAGAATATCCAGATAAAGTTGGAAAAATGTATTTTCATAAAAAAGATCAAATGTTTCATGAAATAGATCCAGTTCCGGTAAAATCAACTGCAACAAGTGAACATTACTTTTATTGTGCATGTAGCAGAATAATGCAATGTATCAAGAGTGGTGGAGAATTCTTAGAAGAAATGGAATATGGAGTATAATGAAATGAAAAAATGTATAAGCCGATCCTTTAATAAGGATCGGCTTTTCATATTACTTTACATATACATAAGCTTCATTTGCTGTTACATAGTATGTTTTTCCTTTGCTGTTGTGTACTTTATATTGCGGCGAACCATTCACACTTACTTTCGTTTCAATAGTAAAGCCTAATCCTGCATCTACAGAACCAACAACGTCTATATCCTGCCAAGATGGAGAATCATAGAATCGTAGCTTGTCCACCTTGGACACAACGCGTTTTCCTACAATAGATAAATCCACTGTGCTTTTCTTATTGAATTTCACATAAGAATAATCATTTTTAATCCATTGTTCCCCACCAAGGTTTAACCAACCGTCTTTTTCTCCCCACACAATATATGATTCTGGTTTATTCAATTGACGAACTTTAGAATAGCTTGTACCTGGTCCTTTACGTAAATTAACGTTGTAGCCTTCAATGTACGCCACACCATCTGTTACAGCTGTTGGAACTTCTGCTGGTTTAGATGGTTTTTCTGGAACAGAAACTTCTACACTAGAATTATTGTATGCACGCTGTACATCAGCACGGAATTGAGCTTCAGAAACACCATGACTGCGCAGATAATCAAGCGGGTCTTCATGATCTGTACCACCAAGATATTTCGTAACATCGTAGTGAGTCCATAATCCCTTTTCTACAGATAAACCGCGGTCACTTAGGATTTCAGCTAGTAATTTCACGTATTTATCATAGCTACGTTTGAATTTATCATAGTCTGCTGTTTCGCATAACTCTACATGCACAAACCGTTTGTTTGCTCCTGGTCCTGCGCCATAAGCAATGTATTTTGTATCAGCGATTTGAATTATTTCATCCCAATCTACTGCATAATGTACAAACGCTGAACGCCATGTACGAGACTCATATTTTTGAATATTGATAGCTGGTGCTTCTGGAGTTGCTGTAGAATGTGCTACAACGCCCTCATAAGCACCTACACCATTACGGTATGGTTGTTTTGGTAAATCAGGAATAATAAGCATTCTATCAGCAAAAGCACTTGTTGCAAAAGAAACAGCAAGTACTAGAATCATAAGAAATAAGGTAACATGTTTCATTGTCTTTTTCATTTAGCATCAGCATCCTTTTTTATAATTTTTTTGTGGTCAAATAATCCACTCGCTGACAGTCCAATGATGATTCCTTGAAATACATTTGTTTTGATATCTCCGCCCAAAAATAAAACGCCTAGCACAATGCCAAGCGTTAAATTTAATAACGGAACGTATTTTGTTTGTAATCCAATTGTTTTCGCAATCTGTGAAAGACCAACTACAATTCCAATCATTACAGTGATTTCAAACATTACATACCACCCCCCTTCAATAGTAAGCCGATAAGTGCTGTTGCGATTGCACCAATAATGATGCGGAGAATCCAGGTAGTATTGGCGCTTATTTTTTCAAGTTGCTTGTTTATATTCACAATGTCTTTTTCGTTTACAGTAGTACGTGTTTCTAATTTGCGAATATCATGCTGCATATCTTTTTGATCAGATTTAATTTGTTGGATCTCTTGCTTTAAATCTTGGATTTCTTGCATTTGTTCAGCTCCCTTCAAAATAAAAAGAGAGACGATGTTCGCCCCTCTTGTGTTATAAAAGCCGTATTTTGTGCAAAATAAAAACAGCTTATGGCTGCTCTGGTTTCTTATTTATTAATTTTTGAACTAACTCTTCTAATGTTGCTATTTTGTTGTTCATTAATGCAATTTCTTCATTATGCTTTCTCTCTATTTCTTGTATTTTCACATTTTGATTTTCTTCAAGTTCCTGTAAAGCTTTGACTGTAAGTGAAGCATATGAGTACAAGTGAATTCCTTTACCACTTTCATCGATAAAAGCTTCATCAGATTCATCTATAATTGCCCCATAATATGTTTTTATATCTTGTGTTGTCAATGGTGGATCAGTAGGATCTTTCTCTTCTCTCATTTTGTAAAGCTCGTTTACCGCATTCTTATAGTTAAATTGTCTCACTCGCACGTTCCTGATTTTTTCTAAGGCAGAAAATGATACATCACGAATATTAGATTTATATTCCCGTAATGAAGGGCTCATGAAATTACCTTGAACAGATCCCCATCCATTCTGAGTAACAGACGACTTAACTTGGAGGATTCCTGGATATCCTGCCGCGCGGCCATTACGCAATGTAATATTAGGTAATCTTAAATCTGCATCTGAGCTATTATCTTCGATTGCTAATGTAGATTGATAAAATCCTGTTCTTCCTCGTCTGAAATACCAATTCCCATTCCCTGAATAAAAAACATGGTGGTCATTAGCGTTTAGAACACTTAGTCCGTTTCTTTGCAACTCCCAATAAACAGATTTTTTGATTTCACCATTCTCTATGCCATCGCTAATACCAATGTTCGCATAAGCTTGAGGCCATCCTGCACCTGCTTGAGACATAAATAAAGCGCCTGCTGGAGCGTTAGTCTTTTCGTCTGAGCCTAAGATAAAAGTTGGTTGTACTGCACCATCTGATCTCCTGTAATGTCCCAGAAATGCTCTAGCAACCCCCTTTTCATAGAGACGTATAAATTGGTCATCTAAGCTTACGTAGTTATCAGTATTTGATGTTCGAACTTGGCAACCGCTTAGCAATCCAGCTTTAATCCACTCAGCGTTAACTTTACCAATTAAATCTATGCGTGCAGCATTTAACTTAATGCTTTCTTTACTCATGTTAATGGCTGCAATCACATCATTTTCTTTTACAGATATACTAACGCCCTTTTCTGTTAGCTGAAGGCGTGACTCCATATCCCTTACATAGGAATCTTTTGCAAATTGTCCATTTGCTTGCGTCTTCGTATATACTTCTGTCTTTTTTGCTGCTGCATTGATCCCCTGTTCATTGATAGTAAAGCGGTTATCGATTAGAGTCATTTTTTGATTAAATTGCTCAGTTGCAAGCTTATTAGCTAATTCGCCCAATAAATCTTGTTTATTTTTATCAACTGTTTGCTTCAACTCAGGTATCTTAAACCCAGCAACATAATCCTCTACTTGTTTAAGCTCAACTTTTGCATTGATTGCCGTTGCCTGTTGTTCAAGTTTTGTATTTGCTTCAGTAAGCTTCTTCCCTTGATCTGATACTACATTGTTTAAATCACTAACTGTGGAGGACAATCCGCTTGCTGTTTGTTCTACTCTAGTCATGCGTTTTTCAAATCCAACTTGACTATCTTGTACCTTAGTTACAGTAGTTTTAACACCCTCTACACTTCTTTCAATCTCGGTTGTTTTCTTAGTGAATTCATCATTCGTTACTTGGTTTTCTGGAGCTGGCGTCCAATCCTGTGGCTTATTCCCTTTATATAAAGCAACCCATTCTACAGTTGCCTTTGTAGTATTACTTGGATAGTTATATAAACTTAACTTTCGTTCATTCCCATTTGTAGTTGCGACAGCTTTAAAGGTTACATAAGTTATTCCATTAGCATAAACACTTGTTGCATATCCAACATTATTTGAACCGCCATTCTGCCAAATCCCAAATTTCTGACCTTGTGGGACACTCCCCTTAATTACAAAGGTATATTCCTCACCCACAAAGAAATTTTCAGTTAGAGAATATTGATTGATTAGATAGTCTATTTTTTCATATTTAACATTTGAATCTAATAAAAGGTTACGACCTCCAGCTTTATCGTTATTAACCTTTGTTTCTACACTTGTTAACTTTTCACTGATTTTCCCTGCTTGTTCTTTAATTTCAGTCGTTGTCTGTTTAAGTGATGTCGTATCGGATTGTATATCGGATATCGTCTTTTTTGTACCTTCCACAGTTAATTCTACCGTGTTTAATTTATTACTAATTTCAGTATCTTTTTTCGTTAACGATTCAATAGAAGTTTTAAATCCATTAGAATCCTGTTCAAACTGAGTTACTTTCTTATCGATTTCACCTTGTTTATTTTGGATATTAGAAATTGTACGGTTGACACCTTGTAAACCTTCCTGTACTTCGTTAAATTGTCCTGTTACTTGATTCTGTGCTTCTTGAACCTTTTGATTTAACTCTGTTTTTGTGGACTCGATATCTTTATTAACCTTCTCAAGTGTTTCTTTTTTAACGGATTCAACATCGGGTACAACCGATTCCCAAGCTGTGCCTGTCCATATTTTTAAAATACCAGGCTTTCCATTACTAATATCACGCCAGAGCGTTTTATAAGGTTTAAGCCCTGTTGTCGGTGGATTCTTGGATTCTATAATTTCAACAGTATTATTTTTAATATTCTCTTGTACTTTTTCAGCTAGTGTTTTTGCTGCTTCTGACTCTTTCTTTGCATTACTAGCTTTTTCGTTAGCTTCTTTTACTAATTTGTCTAGCTTATCTATCATTTCTTGTTTATTGCCAAGCGAACTAAGAATACGATTGTAAATCTTTCTTATTTCCTCATTTGGATCAACAATCTCATGATAATCTCCAAATACATATTTATCTTGCAATGGATTTTTATATGATTCATCACCAGCGATTGCTCTTGCTTCTAAATAAAGCTTAGGTGTAAATCCAGTATCTTTAATTCGAATCGTATCGCCCTCATTGATTAATTCATGAGCCAAACCGAACACACGACCAATTGATTGCGCTTCAACTTCATATAAGACAGACGCATTTACACGTTTTTTTAACTCTGTATTCATAAGAGTCATTAAACGCTTTGGATTCATATCTTGGTTTTCTGTCTCTGGACTATAGAATCCAAATTTATGCTGTCCCTTCTCACTCCACCTTTGGAAAGCATCACTGTCCACAAGATAAGGGACACCGTTATTTATTTCTGTAATAGTAACAAACTCTCCGCCTTCTTTTTTTACGAAACCTAATAAGGCTGTACAAATGTTTTGAGAGTTCTCAATACGCTTAATCCCCATTAAATCTTTACCAAGCGTTACTTCTTTTCCAGTGTTTTGCCCTCTTTTTTTAATCATATCTACATAACGCCCAACGACTTGAGAGCCTATGACTTCAGCGCGATATTGGATTTCTAATTCAAATAAGGAAGCTATTTTTTTAAGAAAAGACAGTGGATCAATAAATTCATCAATCGTCATGGAACGGAAACTAGCATATTCTAAATTCCCTTTTTGCCACTTCGTACCTGCAAGAGCGATATCAACCATTTCAATTACTGTTTTACCTTCTAGTTTTTGCGGAGGAATAATTCCAGCTTTGGCAAGTTGAATCCATTCACCAGATGCATAAGCGATTACTGATCTATCATCAGAATTCTTTTCAATTTCAGTAATTACATAAGGAACGATACGACCATCACGCACTTCTTTTAATACTAAATTTTGCTGTATAAGTGTGAATGAATGCCTTGTATTATCAAATACACGAAACTCTAATGTATCAATGTTATTTTTGATTTCCCAATGTCGTTTATCATCCCAATAATCTGTTTGCTGAATAGATGCTACAATTTGTTCTGTTTTAAAATCAACAACATGCAATTCACCACTTGGCGTTCTCATCTATATCTCTCCCTGTAACTGATTGTCGCTGTAACATCTGGTGGCATAATATCAATACGATTCTCTCCACGTATGATCTTAGGAAACTCACTAAATATATCTTTGATATTGATAGCATCTTTTCCGTTAATCGTAACAAGACTTCTTTCAGTATCAATAATCACTTTGTCTCCTGCATCAAAAATATAAGGCTTCGTATTTGAAGGGACTTTGTTTACCTCCCAAATCTTTAAATCGTCAATTTGTATTTCAGTAATAGGTTGGTAATTATCCCACTTGCAAATCGCAATCATAACTTGTGCAATTTTACGCTCTGTCATCGGATTTCCTGTTTCATCAATCCAACGTTCAACTAATGAAGCTCCATCTGTCTCTGTACCATCAATAAATTTAGCAACATAAACAGACCATTGTTTCCCTCTTCTCGCAATACGCAAACGCCCTCGAAATTGATTAAACGTAGTCGTATAACCTCCACTGGTATCTACTAATTTCCGAATACTATTAGGTGTCCCATTATTACCTACTCTCATATATGCCTTTGTAATTTCAGCGTCCGCATATAAATCATTTATATTTATACGAGCTACTATATTACTTGCTTCATCCAATAGTAGAACTTCAACACGTCCCATTTCACCAATACTTTTAGACTTCAAAGTCACCCATGTCTCCATTTCAAAATCTTGTAATGGTCCACCTGGAATGCTTTTCTTTGCTATCGCACCATGAAAACCTTTTTCTTGTCCGTAATCTTCGCAATAAAGTGCATATCCGTCTCTTGATTTAAATGTACCAGTACCTTTCATTTCCTCAACTTGTCCCGTAACAGGAGTCCAACCTATAGGTGAAACCATTTCATCCCATAGCACACGTTCGCGCTCTTGTACCGTTGTTTCTTCCACAGTTAAGGGATAACCAATACGGAAATAGTTTCGTTCTAAAGGATATTTACCGAACCATACATCTAAAAAAGTGCTTGGTTTTTTTACAATCATTTCAATTAACGCTGGAGCTTCTACGCTACCTTTATTAGTAAAATTAGAAGTAATCTCGGTAGACCAACTTTGAGTGAAAGTGTGAGTTTGTACTTTTCCTAATTTATAAGGCATTGGACAAATAAATTTCAAAGTACCTTTTCCTAAAGTAACAAAATCATCAGGATCGAAATCTTCATCAATGACAGCCAGATATGTCCTATTAGGTGTTACGTCAAAGACTAATTCAACAGGTTTTTTCTGTAATTAACCACTCTGCTATTTCTTCTTTTAATGTTTCTAAATCAGATCCATCAGGAACAATAATTCCAATCGGAATAGGTAAAACTCGCATGTCAGTTTCTGTGGTTAATAATCTTGCTCCTGGATAACCTGGAACACTTAGAAATTTCCGTTTTAATGGCGCCCATGCTGGTCTTTTCCATCCTTTTTCGATTTGAATAAAATCCTTACGTATATTGTTAAATGTAAAAGAACTCATTTTGACACCTCATTTCTTTATAAAATGAAAGAAACCCAAACTTAAAAGTCTGAGTTTCTTTTTGTTTCTCTTTCTTGATACTCGGTTGTATATCGATACGTGCCACGCGCCACATCTCGTCCCTCTAAAACAACAGGAACTTCAACAACTAAATCACCACCAAGCATTGGAAGTACTCCACCGTCAGATGATCCAGACGAGTAATTAAATACTTGATTTGATACACTGCTTGTCATAGCTTGTCTACTGTTTGATATGTTTCCATACACACCACTCATAACAGTCTTTAACCCCGCTAACTGACTCATAGAATTTGCCATCATACGACTCATATCACCCATTAATTGGTTCATAGCCCCAGTAATACCAAGTGATTTCTCGCTTGAAGATAACGGGGTAACTGAAACTTTATTTCCTTGTTTCATAAATAATTCTGGGCCTTTTTCACCAGCAATAAATTGTCCATCACCAAGTACATGTCCACCTGTTGCAAGCATTGGTACATGTGGAATAGTTGGAGCGCTAACTCCTGGGATTTCATTCAACAATTCTGCTGGTGTGTTAAAGCCATCTATGAACTTATTAATAATACGAATGATTCCGTTGATAGCTGTACGAATACCACTTTTAATACCATCCCAAACGCCTAATACCGCTGATTTCATACCATCAAATGCTCCGCTAACTGCATTTGTGACCCAACGAACAGGAGTCATAATAGCGTCTTTCAATCCATTCCATACAGAAGATGCGGTTGATTTGATTCCTTCCCAAATGCTTGAAAGCGTGGATTTAATACCATTCCAGATACTACTACTTGTACTACTGATCATATTCCAAGCAGTATAGATAGCTTGTTTGATGTTATTGAATACCGAAATCGCTGTGGAAACAATTGAATTCCATAAGCTAGAAAGGAAGCTCTTAATTGCATTCCATACTGCACTTGTTGTAGAACTAATCGTGTTCCATGTATTTATAATCCAGTCTTTTATTGAAATGAATATTGGTGTTACAAAAGCAACTAACCCATTCCAGCATGATTGTAAGAAATTTTTAACTGCATTCCATACAGTCATTGTTGCTGAACTGATTGTATCCCACACAGCGATGATCCAAGACTTGATTTGTTCGAAAATCGTCATAACAAATGCTACAAGCCCATTCCAACAGGAAACTAAGAAATTTTTAATCGTTTCCCATACAAAACTTGTAGTAGAACTAATGGTATTCCAACATTCAGAAATGAAATTTTTGATACTTTCAAATATTGGTGTAGCAAAGTACAAAATAGCCGTCCAAATTGCTTGTAAGTATTGAGTAATGAAACTCCATACAGTTTGAATCACTGTGGAAATACCATTCCAAATCATAGAAAAGAAATCTGCGATTCCTTGTAAAATTGGTGTTAGAAAGGCAACTAATCCATTCCAAGTCTCTTGGAAGAACGTTGAAATTGAAGTCCATACTTCGGTAAAGAAAGTTGCTATTCCTTGTAAGACAGAAGTAAGGTATCCCACAATTCCATTCCAAATTTCCATACAGAAATTAAAAATAGAAGTCCAAACACCAATGTATGCTTCTAAAATAGTGGTTCCCCAGGTTACAACAAACTCAACTATTCCATTCCATATCCCTATTAAGAATTCTTTAATTGAATTCCAAACTTCCGATGTAGATTCACTAATACTATTCCACGTTTCACTTGCCCATTGTACAATCCCGTCCCATATTCCTACTAAGAACTCTCCAATTGCATTCCAAGCATCAATGGTCCATTGCTTTATAGAATCCCAATTTTGATAAATTAGTACGCCAAAGGCAACTACAGCGGCTACAACCACAGCGATTAACGCTACCCATCCCATCATTGCAGCCCCTATACTCGATATGACGACAACGATTGGCGCTAAAGCCATAAACGCTCCTGCAATAACTCCAATTGCTACTGCGATAGCTGCCAAAGTAGCTGCTAGTTTTGGATTATTAGAAATCCAATCAGCTATCTTAGCAACAACATCAGCTATAACTCCAAGAACAGGTTTGAGAGCTACTTGTAAATCTTGCATTGCTTTTTGAAACTTAACTGCTGGATTTGCATCCATTTTCTTAATGGAATCATTCAATTCATCCTGTTGTTTTCCAAAATCAACTGTTTTATCTTTCGCACCTAGCAAAGTATTAATGATGTTTTTCCCTTGATCTTCGTACATCGTACCGAAAAATTTAACCCCTAATTCATTACGTTTTGTTTCATCATCAACTTCTGATAAAGCTTGTGCAATTTCAGTCATAGCCGCTGAACCTTCTTTACCACCATTAGCTACAGCTTGACCCCATTTTTCAACTTGTTCCGCTGATATTTGTGTACCTTCAAGAGCTTCTTTCATAGCCTTATCGACACCTTGACCGAACTCAGCCGCTTTGATACGACCTTCTTTTAAGCCGTCTAGCAAATTATCAATATTCCAGGTTCCTGTATCAACACCAGCTTCCATAATCGCTTGTACTTCTTCAGCACTATATCCTGCTCTTGTTAACTGTCCACCATATTCAGCGATAATATCTAGTTGTTCTGGTGGGAAACCCATTTTTAGTAATGCATCAGCCATCCCAAGAGCCCCCTCTTGGGAAATCCCTAATTCATTTCCTATTTCATTTGTTTCTTGAATTAATTCAGTGAAATCTATACCTTCATAAGATTGAGAAATAGCGGCTGCACCTTTTACTATTGCTGCATTCGCTTCATCACTTACATCTTTATTTAAAGCCCATTGTCTTCTCACACCAGCAAGCGATTCTTCAGCATCTAATCCATAAGCGGTTACACCTCGTATTGCTTCTTCCACTGATTTTTTAGAAGACTCTGGAACATCGAAAGCAATATCAATTTTGGTCTGTAGCTTTGACATATCCATCGCTTTTTCGACCGCACTTGCAATTCCGCCACCAGCTGCCAATCCGCCAATGACATTTTCTAACCCTATTTTTAATCCTTCAAACTTTTTCTCGGTTCTTCCAGCTTCTTGTTGTAATTCCCTTAATTCATTTTGTACTTGTTGAATTGAATTACCAGCATCCACAGATCGTAACGCACGTTGTAATTTTTCAATATCGGCTTCTGTTCCTAATGCTTCTCGTCCGATAATTCCAATTGCTTGTTCTAACTGCCGACTTGTAGCTGTTCCGCTCTTAATTGCATTCACAAGACGATTTCCTAATGCCCCTGCAAAATCATCAACGCTTTTTCCTGTAGCGCTAAACAATGTTTCTAATTGTCTTGTTGAACTTGCTACATTGTCTTGCTCAGCTTTCATGTTTCCGAGTTTATTTTTCAGACCATTAAGCGATCCTTCTGTAAATTCAATTTCTCGCCTAAAAGCACGATATTGTTCTTCAGAAATTTTACCGTTTTGAAATTGAGCTTGTACTTGTTGTTCCGCTGCTTTCAATTTATCTAGCTTTTGTGTTGTATTTTCAATTTGTTGTGTAAGTAACTGTTGTTTTTGGGCTAATGCTTCCACATTACCAGGATCAAATTTTAATAATCGTTCAACATCTTTAAGCTCTTTGGTTAAATCATTACTTCTTTTGTTTACATCTTTCAAAGCATTTTGAAGACCTGTGGTTTCTCCTCCAATTTCAATCGTAATCCCTTTAATTCTTCCTGCCATTTTCTCACCCCTTTCTTAGAATGAATCGAAGTCTGTTTGATTTGCTTTTCTAACTTTTTCTTTGTCTGGATTCTCCATTTCAGCGAATTCAGCAATATAATCAAAGCAATCTCCAATTGTCATGACTTCCAAATCCCAATGCGTTAATTTCGATTTATAACAAAGAGCAAGGAACGTATCAGTGGTTAATTCTTCATCACTGATAGCCCCTTGCTCCCCGTTAGTTTTCTTTATTTTTTTTTTGCACCCATTGTACTTTGAATCATATCCATAATTTCTGGAAGGATTTCAGAGATAGGGAATTCGTCAAAACCATCTAACCATGTAATCGGGTCAGCAATTTCTGGATTTGCTGCTTTCGCATATAACCAAACTAGATCATAAACAACTTCAAAATCTACTTTACTTAAATCTGCATTCGCTAAATCGATAGTAGCGCCAGCTTGAGGATTTGAAGGAGCAATAACACCTAATTTGAGCATATCTGCAAATAAATCACGTCTAAATTGTGCTTTATACTTTTTAACTGTTGCCGCTGTACTTTTTAATCTGACTTGTTTTCCGTCTATTGTAATTGTCTTTTCCATTTACTTACGCTCCTTTTGGTACTGCTGGTGTTTTTACATACACTTTTTTATACCAATCGTTATAAATTGCTGTTGTTGTTTTAGCAGTTGTCTTCGTTTTAACCATTGGTCTTCCACCAGGCGCTAAAATCAGTGGGCTAGCAACAAATTTTAATTCATTTGTATTTGGTTCAGCGGAATTCGTTTTTGATTTAGATGAAATGTTAGGACGACTTGCTGAACAGTTATACATAACATGTCGAGTTGCTTTTACATCGCCATCAAATTCAAATAACAATGCGAAAGGTTTTCCTTTAGCGTCAGCAAATTCATTAAGTACACCATCAGTTTCATCTAACTGCTCACCTAGTGCATCGATAGCAAATTGTTCTGGAATAACAGCAATATTTAAAACTCCTTCATATCCTTGGTTATTATCTGCTGAGTAATAAAGCATATCGTCTGCATAAAACTCAATTAAATCACCGCGTGGTTCATTTGTTAGTTCAACCGCACCAGGCATTGGAATTGGCGTTTTAAATGTAACGACTCCATCAGTTACGTTGTATGGTACATAATGAACATTTTTTAAACCATAAGATACTTTGTTTTCATTCATTTATATCAACCTCGTTTCGTATATTTTTCGATACATTTTTTCAGATTCAATAAAAGTCCCATACGAGTCATAAGGAATCTCATGATCGTCTAGGACTTTTTCAAGTTTTTCTTCTGCAACTAAATCTTTTTTAGTTGTGTAAAGCTCAATATTTGCATCGTCTATCTTGTGATAAACCTTGTTATCAGCCATTAAATTTGCTGATCCATCCACAAGGAAACAAATATAAGGTGGCGCTGGCACTGGCTTCCCTGGCGTTGCTGTGAAATGCGAATAAGCCACAGGATAACCTGTAGCTTCAAGGATTTTTGTTAATTTACCTAATATCATTATTCAAGCGCCCTTTCAATCCGTCGTGGTAATTCATTAATTACATACTCTTCAACTGGACGAATATGCACTTGAGCCGGAACGCGTCCACCACCAGCCTTTGCATGGCCATTTTCCAAAAGATGCGTTAGTTGTCCTTTTGTATTGTGGACAACAACGCTATTACCTTCTTTTTTCTTACGCCACCCTTTACGATAAGCACCTGTTTTTTTAGGACCACTTTGTCTTAATTTACTTACAGCATGATCAGCTACTTCTTCTTGTGCTGTTAGCAATTCTTCTTCTACAACATTCGCATACCTTTGTAATTCTCTAGCAAGATCGCTCGCAAAATCGTTCATATTAAACATGCTCCTTTGCGATAATAGTCAATGTTTGATACATTTCATCATCATTCATTGGCGGTTCGATAATATCAAAGATACGACCCTTCATTTTAATTCGCATTAATTCTATAATACCTGTTGTATAAGGAATTACAAACCTATAAATTCGTGTGGACTGTGAAGCCGAAGCTTCAATGTATTCCGAACCTTTTACCGTTTTTATCATCGCCCATGCTTTTTTAACTTCTTGCCAATTACCTGTTTCAACTTCTTGATTCAATTCATCTTTTATTACTTCCGGTTGTTCTATGATAATTCGATTTCTAAAATCACCTGTATTTAGTGGTTTTTTATACTGAAAGGGACGCATATTAATCACCGTACAATTTAATTTCTTCTAATGCTTTATCGATGCCTAAACTATTAATCTGACTTAAAAAATTCTTGTCAAAATACTCTAATGCATCATTATAAACATAACGAGAGCGTTCAAAGACTAATTCTTTGAACTCCTCGTCATTATTTAAATCATAATCCCCACAAACCCTAATTAATGCCTTGTTAGACGTAGAAAGGATGCGCTTTAGGTTATCATCTTCATCATCACCTAAGTGCATCCTTTCTTTAAATTGCTGTAATATTACATCTGAAATTACTGTATCCATTCACATCATCCTTGTGTCGGTGGCGTTACTTCTTCAAGTTTCAATGTATAAACTTGTGAAGTGTATTTATCCTTTGGTTTACCTGTAGCATATTGTTTAGCAATATAAACTGTCGCATCTTCTAAAGCTAGTGTTTCTTCATATTTTTTGATTGGTTCTGTTCCACCCATCGCTGCAACATACTGACCCTTAACAAAGAATAATACTTTCCCTTGAGGTACAAAAACCGACTCCGTAAGGATTGGGTTAAATGGCAAGCTAGTTACATATACTCCAGCTGCATTTTGAATTGTCGCGTTTGCTTGAATATCAAAAGTATCAAATGGATTAGTTACCATAACTACTTTACCAGCAATATTTTTTGGTCGATCTGCATCTGAACCATCAGCATTTAATTTTTTAGCTAGTAATTTAACAACTCCTTTTAATTCATTGATTGTTTTACGACCTGGTTCAAACGTTAAAGTGCCTACAGGCTTTTTATCTGGATATACTCCATTCACAACACTTCCGCTTGGATCTTTTAATAATCCAATAGGTTCATCTTTACCTGTACCAGCTACAAATCCACGTTCTAAACCTACTTTCATTGCTTCTGTAATCATTGTGCGAACGTATCGTTCAACCCAAACAGGCCCAAGTTTTAACATGTCGTTTGCTAATGGAATAAACGCTGTTAATTTAAGTTGGGAAATGCTATCTTTACGGAATGTAGCATTTAATTGACCTTTAATACCATCAAATAACGGTCCCCATACCGCTGCGCCTTCTGGATCTCCATAAATAAATTCTGTTACAGCTCCTAAATTCTCTAAACCAATATGTTGTAAGAAAGGATGATCTTCAACTAAATCATCAAAAATTCGTTCTTGAGTTGTCTTAGGTAAAGTTTCAGTGGACTTAAAACCACCTTCTTCCACAACTGCATTAAAGAACTTCATTTCTTCACTTGTTAGAACATTAGCGCCACGATACTGCATAATAGAACGATCTACCATTGACTCATTTACTTGATTTAAAATATCTGAACGGACATCTGTAGCAAGCGCTTCAATCATAGAATTTAATGCTGCTGTTTGTTCTTCTGGTGTACCTTCCTGTGTCGCCTTTGCAAAAGCTAATTTCTTTTCTTCAAAGTTATTAAATTTAATTACCATATTTTATTTTCCCCCTAAATTTAAAAAGAGCGTACTCAGATTCTGCTTTGTATTAACAGGCTCTTGAATAGGCTCTTTTGGATTTTGATTATTTGGCTGTTTCGTATACTTAGCTACTAAATCATCTTTGAAGTTTTCTACAACTTCCTCTTCTTCATCTTCTTGCGTATCATCAATTTCAATTTCATCAGCAATTTCATCAGCTAAACCAAGAGCAACTGCTTCCTCTGCTGTTAACCAAGTTTCATCTTTTAAAAGTTGTTTTAATTCTTCATCTGTTCCGACAAAACGTTTTTTATAAGATGCTGCTAAAGCTGAATCAATCTTTCGTAAATCCCGTGCTGTTTTTTCAAAAAGATCTGCATTTCCATATTCAAAAGTACTCGCTTGATGAATCATCATCATAGTATTACTAGGCATAATGATTTTATCACCTGCCATTGCAATTACTGATGCGGCACTAGCCGCCCACCCATCAATATGAACTATAATTTCTGCATTATGCTGCTTTAACTGATTACAAATTGCTACACCATCAAATGCTGAACCTCCACCAGAATTAATATGAACGTGAATTTTTTCCGCTTTAACACCTTGAATTTTCCTTCTTACAGCTTCAGCATTATTTTCACTAAACCATCCACCAATTGATCCATAAACGGTTAATTTATACTCATTTTCACCTTTAGATTCAAAACGAATATCTCGTTTTAGATTTAGAAGCTTATTCATATTCACTTGCTCCATCATTCCTCACCTCCTTTTTCTCCATTCATTTGAGTATAGTTTTTTGTAATATAGTGTTTGTCCAAGTTCGGATCATTAGAAGATTCATATCCTCCCTCCAACCTAATTTCATTGCCTGTAAAGGCACCAGAAGAAATTAGCTTATCAATGCTCGTTGCGAGATCAAAAATACTTTGATAAGAAACAGATTTAATTTCTATCATTTGTCCTCCGAGATAATCTTTCATCTCAAAGAACTTCACGTTTGATTCATCAGATAGTTTCTTTAGTAAAGGATTTACAGTAAATAACATGTAGTTTTTCGTTTGCTTCTCTACATCAGCCATTTCGCCATATATCAAAGCTGTTGGAATACCAAGCGCCGTAGCTACTTGATTTAAGAAACCATTTGTTACTTTATTGATTTCTTCCACACTCGGCCCATTTGCAACACCATTGTATATCTCGCTATAATTAATACCCTTTTGTTGTGGAACAATAGCTATATCTTTTGAACCAATGGACTTATACATGTTATCTATAAATTCTTGTAACTTCGCTATTTGTTCTTCTGTTTTAGCGCCTATCATATCCATATCAACCGTGCCACGAACTTGATTTTTACGTTTCTGTGAGTTTAATATCCTACCAAATAAATCACCGTAATCTGCAAATAAACCATCAATAAGTGGAGATAATTTATCATTTCGATACTTTAAATGAATTACTTCGCTTTGTTTAAAACTTCTCTTAAACGTGTAATCTTTTACTATTACATCTGTAAAAGTATCTTCATATACAGCATATTCATTATGCTGAAACCCATCAGCAATAAGTAAATCACCATCATCCGCCTGTATAACTAAACACTCATTATCATAAATAAGTTTACGGATAAATCTTTCCCAGAAGGTACTTGCAGTCATATTCTTATTCGGTCTAACGTTTAGTCGATAATAAAGCTCATTCTTCTCAAATGTTTTACCGTTCCTTACCCTGAATTCAGATTGACTAATCGTTCTTCCTAGAAAAGATACGCATGTATCAAGTGCTAATCGTTTCATATGAAGCCTGTTTGCTGTATCAGCAATTATGTCCAGATCCACCATAAATTCTAGTTCTTTATTTCTTTTTAATACTGAACCTAACCATCCAATGGTTATCACCCCCTTTATTAGAATTTAATGTTACCTATAACAAAATCAGTTGCTTCTTGTATCTCATCCGCCCTATAAAGAGCATGAACAAAACATTGAAACCCATCTGTTTTTCTACGAACAGGCTCTTTCTTTTCATATATTTTATTTCCATCACCTTTGATAACAACCAATACGTTTTGTGTATACCAACGCATAAGAGGATTATCATCAAAAATAATTTGTTTATTCGCAAAGGCCATTTCAATACGTGGAGCTAATAAACTATGAATTGCTTTTGGGTTTCGTATAACTTCTATTTCAAACCCTTCTGCTACTAATAGTGGCCTTATTGCTTCCATTCTGAAATTATCAGCTATAATCTTTTTAATCCCAAATTGATCTCGCATTTCTACAAACCAATCAACAATGTGCTGAGGATTAATAGTCGGTTCATCCACAACTGTTAGTAAACCTTGCTCTTCCCACTCTTTTATTGGAGCAAATTTCTGTTTTTTAAACTCACCTGCTTTTTTAGAATATCCGTAATAGATATCAACAAATTCTTTTCGAACGAAGGAATGAGTTTTAAAAATGTATTCTCCATTTTGTCTAAATAAAAGACCACATGCTGCAAAATCTCGAATACTAGCAAAGTCTAACGCCCCTATGCATTCTTGAGCATATAATTCAGGAAACGGACGATTTGTAGCAAGAATCTCTGACCATTTTGCAACCGAACGTTCTAAATTAGTAACCGGTAAATTCATACGCTTTGTCATGAACTCTTCTCGGTTACTTGGATCATCTTCTAAATCTTCATATTCCTCTTTAATCGTTTCAAGTAATCCCTCAGCATACTCGCTTAATGGCTGCGATAACATAGGATTTGCCATTTCCCAATTATCTGGATCATCAACTTCTTTTTCATCATTCAACTTACAAATGAATGGGAAAATAGCATTGGGACGTGCTTCCCCGTTCAATACCTTCATTGCTTTTTCTTTTTGCTTATCTAAGAAACCATCACGAACATATCCATCTGTACCAATGTAAAACTCGCGTGGATTCTTCTTTTTCCCTAAACCACTAATGTGGACTCGAACATCTTTATTACTTTCATATTGATGTATTTCATCAAATACAACTGCGCCATCACGCAAACCATCTTTTGTATCTCCGTTTGATGTTCTAAACTTCAATACACTTCCTGTAGCTTTAGACACAGTTTGAGTTAATGTTGTCTTAAATGCTCGTTGCAATATTTCATTACGTTTAACGCATTTATGAACTTCATCTGGACTTGTTTTCGCTTGCTCTTCACTGTTTGCAACAACGGAAATGTTATACTCTGGAATACCATGCATTTCACTAATTAAAAAATGAATGATGACTGATATTAATCCGTTTTTACCGCCACCACGCCCAAGCATCCATAGGAACTTACGATAAAATACGCGACCATTTTTCTTGTAAAATAAAAAGACGAATGCTATTAAGAATTTTTGAAATGTTTGTAAAGGGAAGTACCACTTCTCACCAAATCGGATACACTTCTCAATCATTTCATCATCAAAATACAAATCGTCTCTATTCAAAACATATTTTTCTAGATAGTTAATTAACAGTTCTCTTTCTTTGTTGAACTTTATTTTCCCACTTCTATAAAGCTCAATGTATTCATCTACATACTTTTGCCTAATCATATCAAATCACTTGGACTGTAACCCGAATTAGAAGCACCAACTTTAGGAACAAACTTTATATCTCTTCCCAAAGCAATTAATGAACTGTTAATTTTATTCCTCTCACTTATAAGAGGGTGGGCTTTAACAAAAACTTGAGAACCGTTTTTTATCGTTACGGACTCGCCTTCTTTATTAATAGTTTTATTTATTTTTCTAAATGCTTTTACAAGATCAATATATCTTTCTACCTTTTCAACTTCGACTAAATCTGTAATATCAATACTATTCATGAGCTGTTCTTTTAACCTCACAATACTAACAGCCATCTACCCACCCCCCTTACGTGCGTAAAATCGAAAAAAACCTGACAGTTAACCCCCTCCTCCGGTGCCCCTTAGAGCAATTTTCGTTGAAATATTTTAAGGGGGGGATTATTATCATCGATTCATTTTTACCACTTTTCATCGTATTCCCATTTATTCTGTTTCTTTTTGAATGTTCTACCGTGTTCTTTGTTGTGGCAATTAACACAAACTGTTTCAAGGTTATCTATTTCTAATGCAAGTTCCGGATGATCTTCGAGTTCTTTTATATGATGGACAACGAGTTGAATCTTCTTACGCTTTGCACTCTCACTGTATTCATTGGTATCGGTTTGAACGCGACCATTTCGTTTACACTCCTGACACTCATAGTTGTCACGCCTCTTTACTTGTTCACGTATACTCTTCCACTCACCACTGTCATAGAACTTACGCTTCTGTTGTTTGGTTTTGTATTTATTCATTGACCTTTAACCAAAATCCAGAAAATAATGGATATTACAATACCTATCTCCATAATATTTGTAACAATAAATGCATCCTTTTCAAGATAAGTTAGTTCCATTTCACTTCTTCCTTTCTGATATCTTTTCATAATGACAAATAAGACGCTAACCATATTAAGGTAGCGCCCACGATAATTAATATTTAGTAAAGCAAAATTATTTCTTTCGAACTACATCTCATAGATTATTAAAAATAAATTCAGCTATTACTTTACCCTGTAGCAAATAGCTTAGAATATACAATGACTGAATCACTTTCATTTATCTTTTTATTACTTCAGCTTTTTCCACTAGCTTTAATTCACGTTTCCATTCGTGAATTCTGCAAGATACTCTACACCAGAACGAGTAATTTCCGCATTATCTAACCAAGCTATCTGTGGAACAGCGCCCATTCCACCAGTCGTAATAACAGCACCTTCAATATACTCATTTTGATCTAATTCATTAACAGCGTTAGCGAATTCCTTTCCGGTCATTCCAAAAAACGGTGCTATTAATTTCTTTTTATCCTTCTCATTATAAACACCAATTAAAACTCTCAATGCTGAACTAGAAATCTTTACCACTTCTCCTCTTCCCTTCTTAAATTTCTTTATTTACTACCATAATATCAATAATTGAATTCAATATAAACAACAATATTTTCATTCTAATATATTCACATATTATTCGAACCAGAAAAGGATTTGTTCTTCTTCCAATCACCTAATGTTATAGTCTTCATTTGTAAAACCAAAACTATTAAGTAATTGGAAGAAGAGCAAAGGCTCTCCCTAATAACGGTATCGTTCAATCAACACCATCTGCTGGTTTCGGATTTTATATGTCATCATTATGAATCGTTTAGACAATTTATAAAAGAATCTTTGTGAGTTGTGTTTTCCGCTACTACCCACAATACAAATATAACACGCTAATTCCAAAACAACCGGCACACATACTGCCAAAAAGCGGTCATAATCCTGCCAATCTAGTTCTTTACATTTTGCTTCTTTCACAAAAAACATTTCTTAAATGAAGAAATTATAATCCGTCTCTTATTACTTAATTTCATTTTTATAGGATGGAAACATACTACTCTTACTTTTCCCCATAAAGATTCCCTCTCAAACTAATGTAGTTCAATTGACCTTTTCTAATTGACGATTTTTATACCTTTCTCTTAACACTTCTATCCTCTCCCGCATATCATTTGGACAATAGGATTTTCTATCCTCCCAATATTTATCATTAGTTAAATCAAGTAAACATCGTGCAAGACCGACTTGATTCCAGTGTTGCAACGGATCATATTGCCAATCCACTATTTCTTTTTCTAAACTATCCCGCATTTCTTCACCAATCTCTTGTGACGCTTTTTCTAAATCATCAAAAGATATATTGAGTTTAAGTAACTCATCTAAGAAATCACCAGTATTTTCTTCTGCTCTTTCCCTTTCACTTATATTCAAATCTAAAAATGCTTGTAATGTATCAGCATTCATTTCTTGTTTTGTATCAAAGTTACTTGAGGATGCCACAAGCGTTTTGGTATATATTTCTTCTTTTTTATCTCTTAACACTTCAAACTGTTCATCAGCAAGTTCGAATAACGCACTAAGCTGATAAAACTTTCTCTGTATTTCTTTAGGTATATGTTCTTTTTTCTTATATTGTAACTTATGTTCTATGTCTGCCCATGCATGCATTAAAATTGTTCTTACTTGGATTTCAGCTTTTACACCTTTTAAATTCCGAAAATTTGGTGCAGATAGCCATTCATCCTTAACTGATACAACAAAATGATAGGACCTATAACCAAACCTGTCTATTTCTTTATCCGATTTATCTTCAGAGTGATGGACATTAAATTCCTTATTAATAACATCACCAATTTTCTCTATATCACTTGGAAAGAAACAAATTATTCTCATACCACAAAAATCTTCGTTATCATTCATAGGATCTTGATAACCCTTCCTCTTTATCTTATCTTTGAAAGAATTATAATCTTTTATTCTATAATTAACATCTAAGAAACTAATTTCAGCTTCTTTTAATAGAATCTTTAAGGAATCTTGTAAATTCCCTCCCAAATCATTATATTTTTCGCAATGTGTGCTATACGTTTTTTCTGAAATCTCAAATTTCATCTTTGTGTCCATCCTTATTTTCTAGTTTTATACATTAATTTTCCACATCTTACTATTAGTTTAAGTTTAATATATATTAATTTACATGTCATCATAATTCATGGTGACTTACCCATATCTTATATTTTGTGTAACTAACCCAAACGCTAGAGCCCTTGATATTCGTAACCTCATAACACTTTCTTTTTTGAGTTACACAACACAATAAAAATGAGTAACTGTATAGAATTAAAAAGAAAAAAGCAATGATTAGATTTTAAACCTAGTCATTGCTTTATCCATTGCATCTTGGTTTACTCCTATATATCTTAATGTGACCCGTTCACTTGAATGATTGAATATCTCCATTAACAAGGCTATATTCTTTGTCTGCATGTACATGTGATATCCAAATGTCTTACGTAATGTATGTGTTCCGATTTCGTCCAATCCAAACTCCGCTGCTGTAGTACTAAGTATTTTATATGCCATGCTTCTTCCTATCGGTCGATTCTTCCCTTGTCTGCTTTTAATTAGATATTCATTGTCTTCCATATCCTCAATGTACCATTTCAATTCTCTTCTCAAAGCTGCAGTAATTTGAATACGTTTCTGCTTGCTGGTCTTCATTTCACGCATGGAAATATGGCTTGCCTTTAAATCTCCAACCCTCAATTTTAGAATGTCGCTTATACGTAAGCCTGTATTGATTCCCATTACAAACAAGATGTAATTTCGTTCATTCTTTTCTTTCAGGTATTCCTTGATTTTTTGTATCTGCTCTGGATTACGAATAGGTTGAACAAAATTCATTATTGTTCACCAACCACTTGTTCGTAAACTTCTAATCTAAGAGCAAATGCAAGTTTATAAAAAGCATTCGCTTTATTACGTCTATATGTTCGCTCACTCATGCCAATTTCGTTATAAACCATATAATCGAATACTTCTTCATCCTCTAAATATCGTTTTACAATAATATCTCTTTGATCCTTGCTAAACCGACTTAAAGCCTTATCAATTTGAGAAGATAGACGCTGTAATTTTACTTCTTTTTCACTCATTACAACATTTGCTAAAGCAACATCTTCAGCTGGCTTCCCTACTATGTTTGTTGGACCATGATATCTTACCTCGCTTGAAGCTGTGACCTTCATCTCATTTCTAATCATCCCAAATTGTCTATAAATACGAACATTTTCAAGAATCACTTCTAAACGAACCTGTGTTGCTCTGCGATCAATTTTAGGTAAGAAAGTTAATTGTCTCATAGTCAAAATACTCCTTGTTAAATTTATAAATTAAATAAAAAAAACGGACACCAAACTACAGAGCAACTTTTTTAACGCTCTTATAGTTTGATGTCCGCCGGTTCTTCCAGTAGGACACTAATATATTTCCATATATTCTTTAGTTCACTGCTATTATTTTATTCTCCACAACTAATAATCACAAACCTCATTCAGTAATCTCAACATTTAAAATCCAATGATATGTTCTATAAATAATTTACCCTCTCAACTCATTGTACATTTCATCAGATAGCTTTTCAACTTTCTTCTTGTTATTTTTAGCACTATCTTGCAATAGCATTTTAGCTTGATGATTTGTTATATTTTTGTTATGCAAATCATACTTTATTACCATTTCACACCAACGATTAATTACGCTAGAATCCGCAAGTTTAATAAGTATAATCTCCTCACCGATAAAAACTTTATTGAAATAATATTCCCATCTATCGTCAGTTAAATTGTCTAATATTTGATCGAGGTATACCTGCGCTTCCCAAGATATTCCCCATATACTTCCTATTTTGCATGCTATAGTGGCTGTTATACATTTACCTAATGCTGGGACTGGGATTGAACTTCCTAAATTTAAAAGTTGCTTAGCTGCTGCTGGTTCATTATAAAAATTATTATTCCCATAATGTACTTCTAATAAATGATTTGCGGCATCAACAAACGTATTAGATCTTAGACTTTCTGGTACATAATCAAAACCTTTTACTTTAAGTAAAACTGATTTCAATGCTCTTACAAGTGCCATATCTCCTGCATTTGTAGCTTCAGCATAAGCGAATCCTACTGGGTAACGATCATCCGATAACAAATCACCCCAAATATTTGGAATAATTGTTACCATATTCGCAAAGACAATTTCTCGTTCTGCTCCTTTTTCCGATTTTGACAAGTTTAATAGAGTTCTAGTGGTTGTTTTTTTATAAAAATATGGACTATTCATTAAACTTTGAAATATATCATGCTTCTCTGATATAATTTCCCTTTTAAGCTTTTCTCTAAAATTAGTAAAAGATATGCTAAAACCATCGTCATTCATCGCTAATACATACTTAATACAACCTTTTATGCATGCTTGCGCTTGTGTAACATCCAACTCTTCCTCAACAGAACGCGTTAAAAAATGTTTAAGCAACTCACTGCTTTGTAGAAACAAAATTTTAGCAGTTTTATTAATTAAGCCTAAATCAGCACTCAAATTTATTATATCTACATCTGATAGAAAATCACTTGAATCAGATAAATTATCCTCACTACGTCCTAACATTTCAAGTACAAATTCTTTGCCAAATGACATAATTTTATCCCTTAGTATTGCAATTGTCCTATTCCAGGTATACTCGGTCGCCATATCAAATAATCCCGCTTCAAAAGAAACTTTTATTTTATCTATTTCTCTCGGCGAAAGCATATTTATGTATCCTGATAATTCACTAACACTAGCAACAGTAGCAGGTATTCTTGCACCATTAGGCGAATCCCATAATACGATTTCATTAGCCAAATTAATCACACATCCTTTTGTAGAAGGTATTCCCATCCTGGGATAAAAAATATACCCCTTTAACCTTTGGGTCTTTTGATGCTAAAACAGTATAGGCAGCCCTTTTCCTAGCTCCCCCTTCTGCCGGTATGTCATCCAACGTTAATGGCTGTTTTTTCACAAAAACATTAAACCCTCTAACCCTAGCAGAACTATCTATTATGGTAATTCCATCCACATTTAACATCTCAAGAAATAATCCTGAAAGACCATAATACGCTTCTGATGATACAATATCTTTTTTATTCATTGCAGTATCTATTATTTTTTCTCCCAAGTCTATAGGATCCGAGAACCAAGTACCATCTGATAAAAACTCATTTGGAAATTGATAATCTGATTCAACAACGACACAAATTGTTCCATGAACCCTATATGGTATTATTGATAATAAATTCGTTAACGCTTTTTTAATAGACTCTTTTCCTAATGATGGAACATCGTGAGTAATATCTTCTATCATATCAGTAAAACATTCATTCGTTTCTTCACTATGGTCTACTAACCGAAAATCAATCATTAAATTGTGTTTTCTAATTCCACATATATTAAGCTCAAAATTACTAATAACTTCTACATCAATTACCCCAAAATCTATAAATTCAGGTTCTTCAATACTTAATAAATTTCTTGAAAAAGAAACACCTACAGGACCAGAAAAAGCCCTGATTATACCATACTGTATTCTATCTTGCTCAATATCTACAAAAACATGCCAACCATTATTACAAAAAGGAATCAAGGATTTCAATATTTTTTCCATATCAAAACCATCTAAATCGCCCGTTTTTGTTTTAACTATGTATGAATTAGATACCGTATCTATCGCTTCCTTAATATTATTAGTTATGACAATTCGAGGACGAATTTTTTTCCCCTCTTCTTCATAATTACATAACCTTGATAATATATTGAGAAAATTAGTAAGAAATTTTTCACTCACTCCAATTTTCTCAAGTTCAAATAGTTTCTCTATATTTTCCCGAACGGAATCATAATGTAACCTTGTTTCAACCATCAGATTATTCACCCCTAGAACCAATTCAATACAGTTGCTGCTACAAATAAATCCATTATATCACCATGGTTTAAATTATTTAACATAATTTTATAGATTATAGAAAACTGTGGACTTTAACCCTAATTTTGGTTACATATTAATAAAAAGAGTAGATAACGGATCTACTCTCATCTTGTGTCCAATAATTATTTTACTACTACGCAAATCATAACTCTTCCAAATTTAATAATCCCCAACTAAGTCTTTTTATTTCCTTCAGCCTGAGACTAAAACTTTTATTTCACTTTTAGATTTAGATCAGAAATTGTAAATTCTTTCGATAATTCAATTTGATATTTTTCAAAAAATGCTGCCTCTATCCCTAACAGTGTAGATAAGAATTCAATATCAACCATAAGCATATCCAACAGTGTACCTAATGATAAATAATTTTTATCAAATAAAAGCTGCAATATACTTTTGACCTTACCCGGTTTCATAACCTTTATTTCATCATCCAGTGGTTCTCTTATTTTATACCCCTGTCTATTTAATTTGATATTGAAGTATCTATACTTTTGATAGTCCAGCAAACCAAGTGAATGAGCTCGATATGCAAGGGCTTGAATTGAGACAATCCATTTACTTTTCAAATCAATGTAAGAGTCAGGAGCTGAATTCTTAGAAAGCAAATTAAAGTCTTCAGTAAACTCTTTTTCGGGTAATAAGAAGGCCCCAGCAAATAAATTCGCCTCTTGTTCATGCTCTCTATAGGCCTTATTGTCTAATGAAGAAAATTCAACTTTATAGTGTAACAGTAAATGACCTAATTCATGTGCTAAATCAAAGTTCCTTCTGGCAGCAGATTTCTTTAAATTCCCTAAAATAATAAATGGTCGTCCATCTTCAGCCCATAAACTGTAAGCATCTATTCTTTCTCCAATGGCCTTTTCAAAAATAAATGCGCCTTTTTTCTCAAGAATAAATAATAGATTTAAATTACTTTTATTACCTATCCCTAAAAATTCTCTAGCTAATTTTGCTGCCTTCTCGATTTTTGTTCTCTTATCTTCATCTGAAGAAGTAAGATATTGGATAACTTTTTCTCTTAAAGCGACTATTTCATTTGGTGGATAATGTAACTTTTTTTCAATGACATTTAAAAACGAACTAATAAATTCTATTGTCTTAGCTTCACTTAGAGTTTTTTGAGCGCTATTTATAATATCTGCTCTATAAGCAATGTGACATTGTTGTATATTCGATTTTCCATTTTCACTTAGAAAATCTTCAGAATAAAAATACTTACTTTTTACTTTGAAAATTCTCTTCATTTTATTAATAACTTCCAATTTAGGCGACATATACCCGTTTTCATATTGCCAAATGGCCTGTTCGGTAATTTCTAGCATTTCGGAAAGTTGTTTTCTTGTGTAACCATGGAGAATTCGAATGTTTGTTAAATTTTTACCAACAAACATTGTACCTACCTCCTACAATATATTTCTAACTTCGACTATCATCATCATCTGCTTTTTCATCATCCAATTCCTCATCATGATAAATATCGTAATCAAATGCAGCTGGTGATTCATAATTATAATCCATCTCATCATTTTCTAGAACTGTTGTATCTACATCCTCAAAGTCCACTGAGCTATTATTAATTAGTCCAGTTAAATCATCCACTAAATAAGCTTTTTCATTATGAGGATTCGGCATCCAAAGAAATATTTTTGAAATCATGAACGCCTCATCAATTTCGTAAGTTACAATATAAAACTTATCGTATTCTTTCTGTAACTTACTTACTTCTGTATCCTCTAATGATTTTAAAGTGTTATCGTCAAAGAGAGTTAAAAATTCAACAAAGCCAGCTTCTTTCGGAAGTGAACGAGTTTCTGGAAATTTTATTTTGTGATTTACTCTGGATAACTTTTTTAAATAATTTTCATCATTTTTTTTGCGTTTTTTATTTCCGTCAATCCCCTTACCACCCGGAAAATTCCCCTCATTAAAATACTTAGCATTTTTTATAATAAACATGCTTTTGTCTTCAGAAGATGAAAATTGTAAATACCCCCAAGTATATCCTGCCTTAGCCTTTTTATACACAATCCCAACACTTGCACATTCCCTGGCTGTTTGGTCATCAATATGGTTCCCTTTTACCCATGCATATGCATCACTAATCTTCATGGTTCTTTGTTTTTCGTTACGCTCATGGATATAGCTTTTATATCCATTCAATATCCCATCAACAATCACTTGATTTACTGCTGAACTAAAAGTATATTCTTGCATCTCCAATCCCTCTTTCTTTATTTTTATATAGCCTCTTTAATTATATACTATCTATATAAATTTTAAAGAAAAAGTGATAAAAGCTACAAATTTTTAAAGTGAATCCTGGTCCTACTAAAGTAACTGTGTTTTTCGTTCTTCCATACGCGCTACTTTACCAGCTTTATATACAAATGACTGCTCACCATGACCAGTTGATGGTGGTTCAATCGAATGAATCTGTCCATCTTTCACAACATAAATCATATTTTCTGCTAGAGAAATTTCAGCTTTCATCTTAGCAATATTTTCATTGATTACTGCCACCACGACCACTCCCAATTATGTTATAATTACTTTGTCGGATAATTATGTCGAGAGCAATCTCGGCTTTTTTATTTGTCTACAAATATCGCACAACATTTTCTGGAACAAATGATTGTTCAAGAGATAAATGAAGCCGTATTGGAATCGGTTCTTTGCTATCCCTTGCTCGCTTACATATCTCTTCTGCCTCTTCCCATACAAATTGTTTATCCCCCACTCTTTTATAACGCCATATCCCAATCGCATAATCTTCAAATAGCTCATATCGCTCATCAGGCGCTGTCGTTGGTTTTAATTCATCAATTGCTTTGGCTTGGCGTGGTATTTGCACAACTATATCTGCATACCTTAATTTTGAATTCAAACGATGAATATGAGCTTTCTTTGGATCAAATGATACAACTGGTTCCACATCAAAAATTGTTAATTGTTTTGGCATTGTTTTTCCCCTCCAATACCTGCAAGCTTGCAAATAAGATTTCTTCAAGCTGCGTTAACGTTAGTTGATCTAATGTTTGTCCGTTAATCTCAGCTAATCCTAATCCCAATAATTTACGAATGATTATTAGTTTTCTACGCTCTACTTCCTGACGTAACAACATGATTAGGCCTCCTGTTGATGATTGAACTTTCTCTCTAAATTTACAAACTTACTAAATTCTTTAATGAATGCCAGTTCAACAACACCAACTGGACCGTTCCTCTGTTTCGCTAAAATAATTTCCGTTATGTTTTTATTTTCTGTATCGCGGTCATAGTAATCTTCGCGGTATAAAAATGCTATTAAATCCGCATCTTGCTCAATTTGACCATTCTCACGTAAATCAGATAGCAACGGGCGTTTATCTTGTCTGCTCTCAACAGCACGACTTAACTGCGATAACGCAACCACGCATACATTTAGTTCTCTTGCCATAAGTTTTAACTTACGACTAATCTCACCGATTTCTTGCATTCGGTTCCCTCTATGTTTTGGATCGCCCACTATAAGCTGTAAATAATCAATGGCAATTAAAACCTTCTTATCAGGGTACTTACGCTTTAGTTTCCTAGTCTTTGCATAAATCTCTTGCATTGTTACATTTGCTTTATCGTAAATTTCTAATGGCAAATCATTAATTAATCCCATCGCTTGACTAATTTTTTCCCAATCCTTTAAATTACATAGCTTCTTAGGATTCTTTAATTTCGTAGCATCAATATTTCCAGTACTTGAAATCATCCTCTTAAGTAGCTGTTCCTCCCCCATCTCTAGAGAAAAGATCCCTGTGGCTGTATGAGCACTTGCTGCATGAAAAGCAACATTTAATACAAATGCTGTTTTCCCCATTGAAGGACGGGCACCGACAATGATTAAATCACCTTCTTGTAACCCCGCTGTCATTCTGTTCAAATCGTCATAACCAGTTGGAATACCGGTTAAATCACCTACATCAATTTGCATTTTCTTATACAAATCAACAAGTGTTTCTTTCAAGTTAAATTCATCTGAGTAACCTATTTCTTCAATGGCACTTAGTTCATCAATTGATGTACTAATAGCACTCATTTCCCTATTTTGCTGAAGGCGATTATATAAATTACCAGCAACCTCTTGAGCGTGTCTCATTTTCCAAGCTTCGATAATTAAACCTTCGTGATACGTAAAGTTTTTCGTCGTTGGAACAACTTCAGTTAAGTTTACAAAGAACGCAATACCACCAATTTGATTCATAAAACTGTCTTCAAATTTCCCCATGAGAGCAACAAGATCTATCGGGACCTCAGCATCATCTAATTCTCTCATCGCCTTAAAAATCACTTGGTGCGTTGGTGAAGAAAACTGTTTTACCTTTAGCTGACAATCTTTAATTAAATCGCCTTCCTGGATAATGCTACCTAAAACACTTTGTTCAGCTTCTACGTTTCGAATCATATCGTTACTCATTGAACCATCCACCCACTCTGTTTAGTAAGTGCTGCAAGTTCCTCTTCTGTTGGAATGTTCTGCTCCCATGCTTGTTGCTGCTGTAATACGTTTTGAGTAGATGCTGATAGACCTTTATTTTGATAAGGTGCTTGAGTTTGCTGCTGTCCCTTTGCTAATCGTTGATCACGAAATGCCTTATCAGCTGCTTCAACGTCTGCTACTGTTTTCAATCCTTTAAGATGCCAATCTCGTAAAATTGTATTTACGTAAGACATGTTTCTCGTATTTTTCTCTAAAGCAATCTCCATAGCCTTAATAACTAGTTCTGCATTTAAATCATCTATCCAAGCGTGAATACCATCTGCAATAAAAGGTGTAATGAATCCGAAGTTCTGTTCGTAAAAAGAAATTGGATTAACCTCAACAACGTCTTCCGCGCTCGCGCGCTTTTCTTGTTGTTGTTGTTCTTTTTCTTTTTCTTTTTCTTTTTCTTCTTCCTTTCTAGGGTCTTGGAAGCCCCTTATAAGCCCCTCCAAACGGACTGATAAATACTCCTTAATACGAGGAATTTTAAAACCTTGCTCTCGTTCTAATTGCAAACAAGTTTCATAGAAATCAACTAAAAAATCCTGGTCCTTTACAGATTGAATCTCTTTTAAAACGCACTTTTCAATATTTACATTTTTAATTGGATTGAATTTCAACCAGTTAATTAAGAACAACTCTTTTGTTTTTTGGTTGTAATTTATTTTTCCGTACTCAGCAAAACGTTCTAATAGCTTCATAACAGTTTCACGGTTGTACCCTGTATCAGTTTCAATGATGCGAAGTGGAAGCTCATAGATTCCTGATTGAGACGTCTTACTATTTGTCATCAAATACAAGTAAAAATACTTTTCCTCTGGTGTAAGATCTAAAACAAATGAATCCTGCCAAAATGAAACGTGTACCGGTCTATAAACTGCCATATTATTCATCCTCCATTGTTTTACTTGATTTACTTTGATATAATTTAACTAAGTTAATATTTATAAAGACTCACTATACGAGTCTTAAATCTATCACTCTGCCAAGTGATAGATTTTTTATTTTCCTCGACTAACTAGTGACGCATTGATTCCTTTACCTCGAAGATTTTTAACAACTACTCGATAACTCTTTAATACATCGTGTTCTTCTCTTGCGTTACGAATACTCTTGAATTCTTTAGCACACCTATTTAATTCTTTATCCCAACGATCTGCTTCATCTAGCGTACCGGCATTGAACATATTATGAATACATGTCATCATGCAGTTATGTAATTCAGTTGCAAAAGCAAAGTCTCCTGGTAGAACTAAATCAAACAGACGATTACTTTCTACTTTCATGTTTCATCCCTCACACTTCAAATAATTTGATACTGTACGTATCGTTATGGCCAGAAAGTACAATCTTATAAACTATGAACAACAAAAGAACAAATCTTTCTGGCCATAACGACAAGCGCAGTTGCTTGTCGCATTAAATCGGAATATGTTATAATTCATTTGTTAGTATTTTGGGTTATCGTGGGCTATGCGGTAGCCTTTTCTTTTTTCTTTTTATTTTTCAAAACAAATGCAGCTTCTATAATTCGAATTCTTATCTCCGTTAACTTCTTCTCTTGCTTTAAACTTTTAGCTTTTATAAAATCTCCACAAATTGATGCGATTCGGATATCCCCATATAAATTTGCTTCTTTTCTTACCAGTTCTTTATATTGTTTTAAAGTTGGACTCACATAATCAATTGCCACTACTTTAACCTCCCTAGTAATAATTAAATTAACCATCTGTATATTTCCTTGCTCTCAGTGACACTTTCCAATATTTAAATATATCTGTCATTGAAAAACCGTACTGATCACATAAGACCGCTACAAGACTCATCATTGAACCTGTAGCATCTAAAATTTCATGCATAGCTTTTTTCATAGATTCTTTCTCCTGTTCAGACCATGCTTGTGAAGGTTTAAACCAACATAATGTATCAAGTTGTTTCAAAGCTTCATTTGTTTCTTGCTGAACCATGTACCTCATACTTGTAGGATGCAAATCTATGTATTCTCCATTAAAAAATGGAATGCTTACATGACCAGCTGCTTCACTCCACATTTTAAAAAACAATTGTGGGTCATCTATTCCTTCAGTAATACATTTTCTTAAGTCTTTCGGTATTCGCCGTTTTTCAGTTTCATATTTTGCTAGCGACTCACGACTTACAGGGATTTCTGAAGAGAGTCTTTCTTGTGTGATCCCCTTTCGTTTACGCGCCATAGCAACTTCTTTTCCTATAGACATCGTTTACTTCCCCCATTCGTACCTAACGTATTATTTATTTGTGACACCCCAACATGGTAACTTAGTATTAGACGGATTCTTTAAATGGATTGTAGTACTCTGTATTGTTTTCTACCCAGTCAGTATGATTTTCCATCCACTTAAAAAGAAGATGTGTAGGAATAAGAACCCCAGCTTCACGGCATACTGGAAAATCAGAACGATTTAATAACTCAGATGCTTTGGTACGTTTGATATGTAACAAGTCCATTAATTCCAGAATAGTTAAAAATGGTGGTAGTTCGTTCATTGGTTGAAGATGCTTAGTTGCTTTTTGTACTTCTTCTCGGATGATTTCCCGAAATGATTCAATGTCAAAGTTAATCACTTTCTTTCCCCCTTAAAAACTATTGATAATCGCACACTTTGTGTTGTAGAGAATCAAAAAAAATAGATTGAACAGTAGCTCCATAAAAATTAGCTAATTTTATTTTTATATCATCTCGCGGAATTCTTTGTCCATTCTCATACATTTGTAATGTACTAACACTAATGCCCACTGACTCAGCCACTTCTTCTCTTGTTTTTTCACTTCTTAAAGTTATAAGATTTTTAGCTATTAATTGTTTGTTCAAATATATCCCCCCCGAAAAAATAACAACACAAATCGTGCGATTTAACTCAAGTCTAAACCACACATTTCGTGTTGTCAACACTTTTTGTGTGGTTTAGACTTGAAAACTCAATTAAATAACACACATTGTGTTATCATATGGATAGGTGATAAAATGAAAACTTTTGGAAATATACTCCGAGACTTACGGAAAGAAAAAAAAATTACTCAAAAAGAGCTGGCTCACACCCTTAAACTTAGTGAAAGTACAATTGGCATGTATGAAAGAAATGAACGTCAACCTGATTACGACACACTTAATCAAATTGCTAATTACTTTGAAGTAACAACTGATTACCTCTTGGGACGAACTGTTTCTTATAAAGAAGATAATTTAAAAGATACTTATAATGATCCTGAACTTGGCCTATGGTTTAAAGATATTAAACTTGCTTCTCCTGAAAAACAAGAAGAACTAAAAAGATTCTGGGAGTTTATCTTACACAAAGAAAAAAATGAAAATACATAAAAAAACAAATTACAAATCCTGTATTAACAAAGGCACGCTTATCTGCGTGTATTTGTTTCATTTCTTATTCATTTTATCGTTATGTTCATCTTATAAAATATTATTACTTTTTAATTATTTTATGCTATATTAAGGAGGAATTTTCATGAGTAAAACCATCCATTATTACAACTGCTTCATCACCCGAAATGGTGTAAAAACCAACATAAACTTAACAACCTTACTAGACCGACTTATTGGTATTAATCCACAAGTATTATTTAAAAACACGAAGTACGGTAATATTTCATTAATAAATATGAAAATGCCAGATTTGACTTCCCCTACTTTTCAAAATAGAACTGTAACATTCGGAAAATTCAGAGACCATAAACCATACTTGGGCAATAAAGGAACAAGAAGAGCCGATGAAATTACAGATGATGTTTTAGAATTAACTACTGCCGTATTTATACCAAATTCAAGCTTGGTAATGATTGAATATAATCATTATGGTTGTCGACCAGTTCACTTGCAGCATTATTTAAGTCTTTTTTTACCCAGCACTGAAACTGAAAGTTGGATGCTCGAATTTACTGAAGTTGAACCTACATTAGGTTTTAATGACGTTCGCCATTCTCGAAATATCAAATCTATTGAATTCAGCCTTAATTTGATAGCACCCGCTCCACATAATTTTCTTGAAAACCAAGAAAACGAAAGCTTAATTGCTAATATTTTAAGACCCACCCTAGAAAGTCATGCTGAATTTGGTGCAAACAAAGCAACAATTACTTTTTCTAATGGCCGTTTCCGTAGAGAAGTTATACACCCTGAAAGACTAATTGAATTAGTTGCGGCACTTGATTTTGATGAAAATGATGTTTTTGAATCCATTAAAGTAAAATACCAAAGTCCAACAACTGGAAATTCGGAGCATATAGATTTAAAAAATGCCGGAGTACTAAAAAGAATTATTATGAGAAATGACGATAATACTGGTTGGGAATATATCGGCGATCAAATGGAGAGCGACTATTATAATAACAACCAACCAGGACATGGTTTTGTAAGACGTTATGACCGTGAAATTATTGGCGCTAACTTGCCAAATATTGTTCTACCAGAAATACCATTACCTGATGCTATACCAAACTAATTATTTATGTGTGTTATATTGAGTGCAAGGATGTGATTAAAAATATGAAAAAATATGATAAACTAATACGTTCCTTGGAAGATTACTCAATTACAGTAATATTAATTATGTTTTCTATTGTATTTTCGATTAATAAATTACTTATGATCTTCTATACAAATTTCGCTTCTAGTAGCATAGAGCAATTTATTACAGTGCATCTAAAAAACTTTTTTATAACTAAAGAAGGTTCCTTGGGTACTATTACAGCAGTTTTTATCGGTATTTATTTTACTGTATTCTCAATTTTGGGTAGTATTAGAATTGGATCTACCTTTGCCACTCTAACGAATAAAAATTTAAAAAAATTAGTTAAGTTTATAAAAAATGCCCTAATAGGGGCGTTTATTTTCCTATTCTTCTTGCTGTCTATACAAATATTCATTCAATTAACTAATTGGATATTAATTGTCATTGGTTTTCTTTTATTACTCTATGTTTTTCTTTCTGCGATCAGATTTGGTATAGTAATATACTTTATTATAAAAAAAGATATCGAGAATACACACTCAAACATAGAAAAAGAAGAAATAGCAAACCAGCAGAATCAATTGTTAATGCATAGATTGGACACTTTTTTAACAGAGCATGAAAAAATTCAATCAAAAAAACAGGCCGAATTAATGCAACATAATATTAGATCAATAAAAAGCACTAGAAAACATGACTGATACGTCTTGTCTTCTAGTGCTTTTTATTCTCTATGTTAACTTTAATACTTCTTAGTTCATAAAACTCTCCATTATCTATCCTTTACTTAAAACTTTTAAGATTCCAATTAACAACTATTACCTTCAGTAACTATACCATTAAGTATATTAAAAAATCTTAATTTAAATTATACCTGCTTCTATATTAGTCGAATTCTTTTCTAGTATTTATTAATCCCACTACTACTCGAACTATGTGACACTTTTTTACTACCTCTTATTTTCCTATAGAAACCACACTCCTTTAGTTATTTGAGTCAAATTAATTCATAAATCAAACCTTCCAAATTTTACTTTTTTATTATAAAATAAGAACGTACGTTCTTACAATTTTTGAATGGAGTGAAAAATATTTTGTTTCAAGCACATCCCTACTACACTACACAACTTGAGGACTATATCCAGCACTTGTACCAATCCATATCTATTATTGTTCCCGAACAAATGGATATGATAGAAATTGCGAAAAAGTTAAATATTTGGCTATATTTTGCTCCTTTTGGAAGTCATGCAATGGAAAAAAACCAACTAACAAATATAGTAATTGATAATCGTATTTCTCAACCAGAGCAATGGGAAGACTTTGGTCATGAGATTTGTCACCTCTTATTACATTCTGGTAATCAATTAGTAATGCATCAAATGTTTTTAGATTACCAGGAAGCAAAAGCTAAAAACTTTGCACAACAATTTTGTGTACCTACTTTTATGTTAAGAAAGCTATCTCCTCAGCAATTAAAGGCATATATTATCGCCGAAAAATTCAATGTTACACTTCAGTTCGCTGAAAAAAGACTTTTACATTATGAAAATCAGTTACTCGCTAGTAAATTACAGCAAGAAATATCTCAATACTGTAATTTGTTTAAGTAAAATACAGGAGGCATTATATATGAAAGGCTATTTCCATAAACGTGGAGAAAAATGGTCATTTACAATAGATGTTGGTATAGATCCATTGACAGGCAAAAGAAAACAAAAAAGTAAAAGTGGATTTAGAACTAAAAAAGAAGCTCAAAATGCTGCTGCAACTATGATTACAGAGATAGAAAAAGGAATGTATTTTGATGATAAACAATTAAACGTGTTAGATATCTGGGAAAAATTAAAGCCTATTCGTAAAGCTGAATTAAAAATAACATCTTATGAAAAAGACATGAGCCTAGTCAGACTTTATATCCTTCCCACATTTGGTTATAAAAAAATTAAAAGTATTAAACCTGTAATGATTCAAAGCTATTATGCTGAACTTAAAGAAAAAGGCCTGTCAAATGGTACAATCAGCAATATCCATCGCTGCTTCAGGTGCATATTCAAACATGCTGTAGAATGGGAAATCCTACACGATAATATAATGAATAAAGTAAAAAAGCCACGTGAAGAGCAAGGTGAGATGCAAACATGGTCCAGTGAGGAATGTAATCGATTCCTTCACTATTTAAAAGAAAAAAATAAAAAGTACTATATGTTCTTTTTACTCGCGATCTATACGGGTATGAGACGTGGCGAGTTACTTGCACTAACATGGAAGGATATTGACTTTGATAATAAACGTATCCTAGTTAATAAATCACTTGTAAAAACTGAAGAAGGACTATTTAAAGCTGCTACTAAAACTAAATCTTCTAATAGAAGTATTAGTATCTCTTCCTTTGTTGTAACAGAGTTACAAGCATACTACCTTTATAAAAAGAAAGAGTTTTTCCGCTGGGGTATTTCCTTGAATGAGGAGGCCTATATTTTCGCTGGCAATACAATTCATTCTCCCTTACATATAGATGCTCCTCATCGTTTTTTGAAAGACCATTATAAAAAAGCTGGTGTTCCACGAATTCGTATTCACGACTTAAGGCACACACATGCAACACTTATGCTCCAAGCTGGTGAGCATCCTAAAATTGTACAGGATCGCTTAGGACACTCTTCTATTCAAATGACTTTAGACAAATATAGCCATATTACACAAAACATGCAGCAACAAGCCGCAGAAAATTTTGAGAATGTAATAAAACCTTATGAAAATATCAAATAAAAAGTGAAAAATTCTAATGTGAGCAAAATGTGAGCATCGATAAAAAACAAAGCTTATAAACCTTGATATATCAAGGTTTATAAGCCTATATCGTTGAATCTTGGGAGAAGAATGAGCAGTTCTGACCTTTTATATTTTGTATAATACAAAAGTGCCACGAATGACTGTTAAACAAGCATTTATGCACTTTTTATATTAAAAATAAATTTCATATAATAATTTATTTATCTATGCCTTATATTTTGTGTGACTGTCTTAATCGCTGAACTCTTTCATATTCTTAATTTTATAAGGATTTCTATTTTGAGTTATACAATACGATAAAAATGGTTAATTATAAATAAAAAAGGAAAAGGCCGATTTCTATCGGCCTTTTCAAATTCCCTTATATTGATGCTCGCTATTAAGACCTTCTCTTTCTAGGACCTACAATTAATTTGATTGCTGTTCTTTCTTGATTATTGATAGAAATCTCTTGAAATGCTGGAACAAAAGCCAAGTCAATACCACTTGGTGCGACAAACCCTCTTGCAATCGCAATTGCTTTAATTGCTTGATTTAAAGAACCAGCCCCAATCACTTGGATCTCCACATTGCCACTTGCTCTTAGTACACCTGCTATTGCACCTGCGACTGAATTTGGACTTGATTTTGAAGATACCTTTAATATATTTTCCATGTAAGTTGCTCCCTCTATTATTTAATCCCTCTTTTGTTACAGCTTAAAATCTTTTAACGTATCTTTAACTACTATTCAAACCAAAAGCAAACAATGTTATATAAGTACATTCATTCGATACTTTTCGTCTTCTTCCTGCCCAACTACGTAAATAAAAAACAAACACTTAATAATCCGATATACAAATATTCACATGGAAGAAATTCGCTTAAACGAAAACATTATTGCAGCTGCAGGTGATTTCGCTTTTCAAATGAAAACTTCACCAAATAATGAATGCCTTCAACTAGTTGGCGAAACGATTGTTACAGTACCAGCTAATTCAACTCTTCAGCTTAGAAATAATAGTGGTTTTAATCACCAAAGTATTGTAACTTGTGATAATGGTATAAATTCAGTTGAATTAACAGTTACAAAACTAAGTTAATAATCACCTTCACATTCAGATGCTTTTTCAGCATCTTTTTTTATTGAATAACGTTTTTCTTCGATTTCTATCGTCTCTCTTATAAAACGTAAACTCTCATTTCACTTTTCTACTAATCTAATAAATACGAAAAAGTACCGAACCCTTCTACTTCAAAAGTTCGGTACTTTTTATATCAAAGCCTAATCATTCTTTCTTATTTCTCCACATAAACTGACTTAACAATCGTACGATTATAAGGTTGTCCTTCTTTATTCATCCCTTTTATATCCATCGTAACGTTATATACTCCTGGTTGCTTTATACCTTTTAGAGCACCTGTAAATGTATTTGTATTAACATTTTGTGATTCATTAAATTCAGATACTAACTCCCCTTCTTTATTAACGACTCTTACTGTTACTGTAATATCACCTTTCATTTCAGGTGCGGCAGGTGATTTTTTAAGTTTATACTCTGATTTATTTGCTTTTATTTTTGATGGCATTTGAAGAACAAATGGTGCATTATTTTTGTAATCGCTCACAACTAAGTATGCATCTTTTGACTGCTTCGCCATCATTTTAACTTTCCATTCTCCTGCTTCCATTTTATCAAATTTAAAAGTTCTAATTGTCGCCCCATTGAAGAAAGATTCACCTTCACCAGTAGTTATAGCGCTATCTTTGTTTGTATACACTTTTCCTTTTGGAGAAATCATCTGTACTTCTACATCCGAAGAAGCAGTTAATACTGAGACAATCCCCTCTGCTTTTTTATCAACCGCAACATTTTGTTCTATCCACTGATTTTGCGGTAATTCCCCTCCTATAAGATTTTGATTAGAAGTTGTATTTAATTGTTCTACCTTTTCATCAGAACTATAATTCGGTGCTACTAAAGCTGGCACGCCTACATTTGCAGTACGTAAATATGGTTCGATTCGTGCGAAAACGGCTGACCCTTTGCGTATATTGTCATGATCAAATCTAGAATCTGTAAATAAATGAGTTCCATACGGTAACCTAGCACTCCATTCATTTACCAGTCCATCATTGGAACCGTACGATGACAAATATAGCCCGCCCATAGATAACGCAGAAAATACTGGTCCCCAGCTTGTCCCAGTAGCTGTATAGTAACGGTTTAATTTAACTGCTGGATTGTTATCTATTGTTGAACGAAATTTTGCCATTTCTCCTATTTGTAACGAATAAGTACCATCATCTTTTTGGCCTAATATAGAAGCAAGCCATCCTGCCCACCAGCTGTATGATAAATCTGCTAAATTCGATCCGTAATGCGGGGTAGCGAGTGTTATAACATTTCCAACAAATCGATTCGCTCCATATCCAACTAGTGCTGCTTGTGTATCGATACCACCTTTACTATGCGCTACAATATTTACTTTTTTACCGAAATGATTATACATTTCTTCTAGTTTTTGTGCTAGTAATTTTCCGTTGTCCCACTGACTAGCCGATCCTTTCCCTGCAGCATCATATAATTGTATAAATGCTGTTTGATAACCTGCTTTCAGCGCATAGTCATACATATCATTTATATCGTGATACACTGTCTTTCCATACCAACTATCGGCATTACCATTCCTTCCTTGTACAAAAAGGATTGGAGGCTTACTCTCATCATAATTAGTTGGCTTTTGACCTAAAAACCATTCTCCAGGTGTAAATACTTCTTGATCAGGAAATCCAGTTTTAAGCTCTTTTACTCCCTCCGCCTCTACTTTCGTACTAACAACCAATGGAGCCATAATAATAAATGCGAGAAATAGTATCATACACCTTTGCAAAATCCTCATTAACATTCCCCCTTTTTTGAAAGGAAGCACTAATTTTACTCTAGTTTATTTTTGTAAATACAATAAATAGTAACTGTCCTTTCTTATGAAATGTTATTCTCTCATCATTTACTCATTCCTTTTCTCAGTAAGCGCATAAAAATTTTCTCAATACATTTCTCTACTATAAAAAGCTACGTATAAAAGGTCTCTTATTCATAACCTTTTATACGTAGCTTCTTTTTTTACTGTAACGTCTTATATTCACTATCTCTTCCCCTTTTTCAGATGTGTTCTTCAATAGCTTTCATATTATTATTCTAAAAAATGTCACATAATAAGTGATTTATATCACCACACTCATTTTAATATATTGCTATTCTTGGTTTAGTTATCACAATAAACTTTATGGAGGCATTCATATGGAACATACATTTACTGAAACTTCTATTGTCGGTGAGATTGTTACACAATTTCCGAAAGCTAGTGATCTTTTTAAATCATATAGAATAGACTTTTGTTGTGGTGGTAATAAACCACTTATTGATGCAATTAATGAAAGAAAATTATTAGCATCAGAGGTAATTACAGAGTTAAATACGCTTTATCATAAAACGAAACTATTAAACGAATCCGAAATTGATTGGAAAAATGCTTCTTATCGCGAATTGATTGATTATGTTATAAATAAGCATCATCGTTATTTAAATGAAGAGTTGCCGCAATTAAGTCCTTATGTGACAAAAGTATTACGCGTCCACGGGGCAAATCAGCCTCATTTAGCTCAAATTCATACGCTATTTCATGAACTTAAGATGGAACTAGAACAACATTTAATTAAAGAAGAAACGGAAGATTTCCCATTAATTTTAGAATTCGAACAAAATCCAACTGATGAAAACTATGCAAAATTACGTAAAGTAGTAGATGAGTTGGAAAATGAACACAATCACGCCGGCAATATTATTAAAGAACTTCGTAAAGTGACAAATGACTTTACTCCTCCAGAAGGAGCTTGCGGTACTTATCGCCTTGTTTACCAACGCCTTGAAGCTTTAGAATCTGATTTATTTGAGCATATTCATTTAGAAAATAATATTTTATTTCCTCGTGCAATTACACGAGCATAAATATAGCGCAGGACATGAGTAAAAATACTCATGTCCTGCTTTTACATTTATGAAAAATAATTACACTCCCCCTAATCTCTCTACCCATATACCCAAATATCTCTTTCACTTCCCCCTTCACATACATCCGAATTTAAACAATTTGTGAACCATTATAAAGATGTGATAAATATCACATCTCCCTCTATTTTGATTTTTTATAATAGACATACAATCCTTTGTTCAACATTTCACATAAAAAGGGGAAATGAAAATGAAAAAACGTTTAGTTATGATCGGAAATGGTATGGCGGGCATACGCTGTATGGAAGAAATATTAAAACATGATAGTGATTTATATGAGATTACTATTTTGGGAGATGAACCACATCCAAACTACAATCGCATTATGCTCTCTCATGTTTTACAAGGAAAAACAAATATGCAAGATATCATTATGAATGAATACAGTTGGTATGAGGAAAACGAAATAACCTTGTATACAGATGAAAGAGTTCAGAGTATTAACCGAGAAGAAAAAATCATTATCACAGAAAAGAATCGTACTCTTACATATGACAAACTCATTGTCGCAACAGGTTCTAGCGCTTTTATTTTACCTGTTGAAGGTTCCACTCTTTCTGGTGTAACAGGATTTCGAACTATTGAAGATACACAGTTTATGATTGATACCGCTAAGGAAAAGAAAAAGGCCGTTGTCATTGGTGGTGGGTTACTTGGTTTAGAAGCCGCAAGAGGTCTTATTGACTTAGGAATGGACGTACATGTTGTTCATTTAATGCCTAGCTTAATGGAGCAACAACTAGATACGAAAGCAGCTTCTCTTCTGCGTGAAGATTTAGAAACACAAGGCATGAAGTTTCTAATGGAAAAGAAAACTGTAAAAATTCTTGGTACAGAACATGTTGAGGGCATTCAATTTGAAGATGGTGAAGTTGTAGATTGTGATTTAATCGTAATGGCTGTCGGAATACGCCCCAATACGCAAATAGCAAGAGATGCTGGTTTACTTGTCAATCGCGGCATTGTAGTCAATGACTATATGCTAACAAATGATGAATCCATTTATGCAGTTGGCGAATGTGCAGAACATGATGGTATCGCATATGGGCTTGTTGCCCCTCTCTATGAACAAGGCACAATATTAGCGAAACATATAACGGATTTACAAACGAATGGATACACGGGCAGTATTGTTGGCACGCAATTAAAAGTTGCTGGTTGTGATTTATTCTCTGCTGGCCAAATTTATAAAGATGATCAAACGAAAGCAATATCAATCTTTGATGAATGTAAACGTTCCTATAAAAAAGTATTAATTCGTGACAATAAAGTCGTTGGTATCGTTTTATACGGGGATACTGCTGATGGTCCACGACTCTTTAGCATGTTAAAGAAAGAAGAAGATATACAAGAATATACAACCGCTTCCCTTCTTCACAAAGCTGGTGAAGAAAGTGAACTTGACGTTGCTACAATGAGTGCGGATGACACGATTTGTGGATGTAATGGTGTTACGAAAGGTACAATCGTTCATGCCATTTTAGAGCAAGAGTTAACTACTTTTGAAGAGGTAAAAGGATGCACGAAAGCCGCAGGATCTTGTGGTAAATGTCGTCCACTTGTAGAACAAGTTTTATCTCATACACTCGGAGATGCTTTTGATGCTTCTGCGCAGTCTGCTGGTATGTGCGGATGTACAAGTTTATCACGTGATGAAGTCGTAGCGGCCATTCACGAGAAAGGTTTAAAATCTCCAAAAGAAGTACGAAATGTTCTTGGTTTTGTACATGAAGATGGCTGTTCGAAATGTCGTCCTGCTTTGAACTACTATTTACGTATGGCGATTCCAGAAGAATATGAAGACGATAAAGCGTCCCGTTTCGTTAATGAAAGAATGAATGGTAACATCCAGCACGATGGTACATTCTCTGTTATTCCACGTATGTACGGAGGCGTTACAACAGCAGATGATTTAATGAAAATTGCTGAAGTTGCGAAAAAGTACGATGTTCCTCTTGTGAAAATTACAGGTGCGAGCCGAATCGGCTTATATGGTGTTAAGAAACAAGATTTACCTAACGTATGGGCTGACTTAAATATGACTTCGGGATATGCGTATTCAAAATCGCTTCGTAATGTAAAATCATGTGTTGGTTCTCGCTTCTGCCGTTTCGGTACGAAAGATTCATTAGGACTTGGTATGTTACTTGAACAATCATTAGAAATGGTAGATACACCTCATAAAATGAAGATGGGTGTAACGGGCTGTCCGCGTAACTGTGCGGAAGTACTGACGAAAGATTTTGGCGTTATTTGTGTCGAAAATGGATACCAGCTTTATATTGGCGGAAATGGTGGTACAGAGGTACGCGAAGCTGATTTTGTAATGATTGTCCCTACTGAAGTTGATGTCCTTCGCATCGCTACAGCTTACATGCAATATTATCGTGAAACTGGTATTTACGGAGAGCGTACTGCCTACTGGACAGAACGTTTAGGCTTCGATCACATAAAAAAAATACTACAAGATGCAAGTATGGTTACTAGACTAAATGCACGCTTCCAAACAGCTCGTAGCACTTATACCGAAGCATGGGGACAAGCATTAGAAACGAAGTCATTAAAAGCGATGTATGAAGTAGAAACTGTGAAATAAGGAGCTGTGATCTAAATGATACAAACGAAAGAAAAAATAAAAGTTATGCGTGCAGAAGACCTTCCTATACAAATCGGTAAAGAGGTGCAAATGAAAGGTATGTCTATCGCTCTATTCCGTCTTTCAAATGGCGATATTCGAGCTGTAGAAAATCGTTGTCCTCATAAAAACGGACCGTTAGCAGAAGGAATTGTATCTGGAGAATTCGTCTTTTGTCCGCTGCATGATTGGAAAATCTCATTACTAACAGGTGAAGTTCAAAAGCCTGATGACGGCTGTATTCAAACATACGAAATAGAAGTTATTGATGGTGACATTTATATATACATGTAATTTACAAAAGGAAGCCTCCTCTGGCTTCCTTTTAAATAAAAATAGATGAGGTGCGATTATGAACGGATATGTATATTTAGTTGGTGCAGGACCAGGTGATGAAGGGCTTATTACAAAGAAAGCGATAGATTGTTTAAAGCGTGCAGATATCGTTTTATATGACCGTTTATTAAACCCTTTCTTTCTTAGTTATACAAAAGAAACATGTGAACTTATTTATTGCGGAAAAATGCCAAAGAATCATATTATGCGACAAGAAATGATTAACGCCCACCTTCTTCAATTTGCGAAAGAAGGAAAAATCGTTGTTCGATTAAAGGGCGGAGATCCATCTATTTTTGGCCGTGTTGGTGAAGAAGCAGAAACTTTAGCAACAGCGAACATTCCATATGAAATTGTACCAGGCATTACATCTAGCATCGCCGCTAGTAGCTATGCAGGTATCCCCCTCACCCACCGTAACTATAGTAATAGCGTCACTTTACTAACTGGGCATGCAAAAGGTCCTTTAGCCGATTATGGAAAATATAATTCATCCCACAATAGCGACACAATCGCCTACTACATGGGTATAAAAAACTTACCTACAATTTGCGAAAACTTACTACAAGCAGGAAAAAAAGACGATACGCCAGTAGCAGTCATTGAATGGGGTACAACTGGTAAACAGCGCGTTGTCACAGGAACACTTTCAACCATTGTTCCTATCGTGAAAAACGAAAATATTTCTAATCCAGCAATGACAATTGTTGGTGATGTCGTTTCCTTACGTAATCAAATCGCTTGGAAAGAACGTAAACCATTACATGGTAAAAAAGTTTTATTTGCATCCGCAACAAATAAAACAAGTTTAATGAAGCAAAAATTACAAGAATCCGGTGCAGAAATATATCAAATTCCAACTTTCAAAAAGGAAGAATACACTTTAACACCTGAACAAATCAATGAAATTTTTAACGTTAATCGTCTTGTATTTTGTTCAGCTGAAAGTGTAGAAATCTTGATGCAGTCATGTAGTAAGCACGATAAAGATATTCGTTCCTTACAAGCCGAACTACAGTATATGAACGGTGCCACTCAAGAAAAGCTGATGCAATACGGACTCTTAAGTAAACAAGCAAAGTTCTCTTCCGATACAACTGTTTATTTAGGCCGGAATATTAACCGCATTGCTTTTATTCAAGAAAAAATTGGTGTAGGATCCTACACGATGACTCATGAGTATACAATTGATCATCGCTTCGATGAAATTCATTCTCGTATGCTTTCTGAATTTTCATGGGATAGCATTGTATTTGAAGGACGTGCTTCCATCGATACATTTCTATCAGAAATAAAACGACTTGGTTTTATCGATATTCTTACTCTCCCATTCTCGTATACCGACGTTTCAACTTTACAATATGCAAATAAAGTCGGATTTCATAACGTAGATCATTCATTACAAGAAATTATTATGAAGAAAGACATGGTGAGACAATGAAAGGAATTGTATATGTTGGACACGGGAGCCGGCTCCAAGAAGGTAACAATCAATTCATTCACTTTATTCAATCTGTTATGAAAGAACGTAACGAAAGAATTCAAAAAATAGCTTTTCTGGAACTAACAACACCTACTATTTCAGATGCAGTTACAGAAACAATACTAGAGGGCGCAACCGAAATAATGATTGTACCTGTTTTATTATTTGCAGCAGCTCACTATAAACGTGATATACCTTTTGAGATAGAGAAAATGCAAAAGAAATATCCACATATCACATTTTCAGTTGTACCACCTTTTAGTACACATCCAAATATGGTGGAAGTTGTAGTGAAAAGAATACGTGAAGCTATGCCAATGCAAGGTAGTAGTATTTTACTCGTAGGACGAGGCAGTAGTGATCCACAGCCGATACATGAATTACAACAAATCGGAGCAGCTGTCGAACGAAAACTCGGTATGTCAGTATCGTGCTCCTTTTTAACGAAAGGAACGCCCTCTTTTACTGCTGAGCTCAAGACTATAACATCGACTGCGTCTCATGTATACGTCATGCCGTACCTTCTCTTTACCGGATTGTTGCTTCAAAAAATTAAGTCGCATACAAAAAAATATGATCACGTTACGACTTGTAACTGCCTTCAGTTTGATACATATATGAAATTAACATTATTAGAAAGAATGGAGGAATGTGTGTATGTATAACATGTACCCTCTTATGTTTAATCTAAATAAAAAAATGGTTGTTATAGTTGGTGGAGGTAAAATTGCATATCGAAAAGCGTCTGGATTAAAAAATACAGGCGCTTTTGTCACCGTTGTCAGCCCAGAAATTTGCGAGGAAATGAAGGAACTTCCTTATATTACTTGGAAGCAAAAAACTTTTAGTAATGATGATATTAAAGATGCTCACCTTATTTATGCAGCTACAAATCAACATGATGTAAATATGATGGTCAAACAGGCCTCCCATGATTTTCAATGGGTTAACGTTGTAAGTGATGGTACAGAATCATCGTTTCACACACCCGGTGTCATACGCAATGGTGAATATGTTGTAACGATTTCAACTTCAGGTAAGGATCCATCGTTTACGAAGCGTTTGAAGCAAGAATTAACTTCTATCCTTCCTACACTTATAAAAAGACTTTCTCATACTCACAAATTGTAATCTATTTCTTAGCTAAAATAGTAAATAACTTTGGACAAACGTTTTTAGAGGCGTTTGTTCTTTTTGTTTTAGTTTCTTTTTTAGAATTGCACAAGCAATTGGACAAAAATCTACGAAGAAAAACAATGGTGTTGGAATCTTATAAGCAAGTGGATTTTATGACAATGACAACGGCAACATTACGGGTATAAAAAGACCAGTTGATTGAGAGCATCTGGTCAATAAAGGTTTTATATCGGATATTCATTCAACCAAATTAGCGCTTGTTCATAGTCATCAAAAAATTTTACAGATTCTTTTGCATTGGATTGTTGTAAATAATTCATTCTCTTTTGTTCAAATAGAAAAAGGATGCCTCTACTAGACACCCTCTTTCCCTATTAATGATTCTTTAACATCACTAACAACTTCTCTTGACTATACATCCACACGGTAATAATTAAACAAGCAAGTGCGACTTCTGATAATGCCATAAATCCAATTGCATAATGACCTGTTAGTTGGAATAGTAATGTTAAAATTAGCGGCGGGAAGAATCCGCCTAGTCCGCCTAAAGCTGAAACGAGTCCATTTACAATACCAGCTTGTTCTGAGAAATACATTGGAACGAGTTTAAAGATTGTACCATTTCCAATCCCTGCACAAAATGCGACTAGTAGACAACCAAATGTATACACGTTCATGCTAGGCATAAATGATAATATAATACCTGAAAGTGTTAATCCGATAAATACGAAGATTAATATTTTAAATGGATTAAACTTATCACCGAGCCAACCACCAATCGGACGCATAATTGTTGCGAGTATGATGAACCCGGCTGTCCGCATACCTGCATCTACTTTCTCTAATCCGAAGTGAGATACTAAAAAGTTTGGTAAGTATACTGTAAATGCGACAAATGATCCGAATGTTAAAAAGTAAAAGATACATAAAAACCAAAGTTTTTCATTTTTATATACACCTTTTATTTGTTCCATTAATGGTGTATTCACCTTTTTCTCCTTACGATCGCCTAATAAAAAGTTCATAAGTGCAAACGCTGCAAGTAAAACTAAATAACACTGTACTGTCGTTCTCCAGCCAACTGATGTCGCAATTACAGGTGCTAAAAATGAAGTAATTGCTGTCCCCGCGTTACCAACACCGTAAATACCATTTACAAAACCATGACTCTCTTTCGGAAAGTATTTTGGTAAAGAAGTTACCCCTACTGAGAATACCGCCCCACCGATTCCGACGAATAAACCACCAATAATTAAATCCATCATTGAATCGGCAACACTAATATAAAAGACGGGAAATAATAATAGAATAAAACTAATAAAGAATAATTTTCTTGCTCCGAAACGATTTGTCCAATAACCAATCGGAATGCGAAGAACAGAACCTAATATAACCGGTACTGCTGTTACCATAGAAATTTGTCCCGCAGTTAATGGGATATCAACTTTAATATAGGGCATTAATGATGATAAAATAACCCACACCATAAAACCGATAACTAGATTGGAAGTTTGTAAACTTAATTGAAAATTAGGACTTTTCATCCTGTTCCCTCCTATGTATACATAGTTATATTCATTCCCTCCAGCCTAATCACGTCCTTACATGATTAGGCTGAAAAGAATCAACCACCACTTACTGGCGGAATCATTGCTACGACATCATCAGTTTGAATGATGTCATCCTCATTTGCATACTCTTCATTTATAGCAACCATTATCTCACTTGAAAACGCTACGTTGTATTTCTTAATAAGAACTTCCCTTAGTTCAGCAACTGTAATATTTTCACAATCTATATGTAATGCTGGCTTACTTGCTTCTTCTTGTAAATGTGCAAATAATAGTACTTCAATCATATTCTCATCCCCTTTCCAGGCTCACCATTTGCATATGCTATTTTCTCTAACTGATCACCTATCCATGACTCACCATCTTCCCAAAACTCTTTCTTCCAAATCGGAACAACTTGTTTTATGCGTTCCATAATATACTCATTCGCTTCATAAGCTGCTTTCCGATGTGGTGTAGCAACAGCGACAACAACAGCCAAATCAGAAATTTGTAATGTACCAATGCGATGTGTAATTGCCACATATGTCCCAGGCCACTTCTCTTCTACTTCGGCACCAATTTTCTCAAGCTGTTTTTCCGCCATTGTTTTATATGCTACATACTCTAAATAAAGCGTGCGACGTCCTTTCGTAAATTCTCTGACAGTACCAATGAAAGTAGTAACCGCACCACACTCGCGACGAATTACTTTGTTTGTAACTTCTTCGATTGAAATAGGTGTATCCATTACTTCATAATACATTTGTGTCATCTTGCACCTCTTATCTTTGTATAAGTTAGCAACCTATTTTTCTATTACTTGTATGATCGAAATGGTTCTTTCCATGGCCACTCACTTCCCATGTTCGATTCCAATAATAATACCGAAACAGTTATTCCTGCTTCAAATCCTCTCGTCCCCCCTGGTAGGACGATAATTGCATTCGCTTCTGCAAGTGAAGAAATTGCGCTAGATTTATCTAAACCGACTGGTATAACTTGCAATTGGTCATCTACAATTTCTACTCTCCCTCTTACAAAGCGAGTAAACGGATTTGCTTTCGGAAAGTCTTTCTGTAAAATTGCTTCCGCACGATAAATGTGTGGATCTTTCATATGCAAACATGTTTGAATGACTGGCCGAACATATAATTCACAACCTACATAACAAGCGGAAGGATTACCAGATAGACCAAATAATAGTTTTCCCTCTAACTCAGCTACAGTTGTCACACTTCCTGGTCGCATCGCAATTTTGTTGAAAAGTACATTAGCTTGTAATCTCTCATAAATAGCAGGTAAATAGTCATAGTCTCCTACTGAAACGCCACCAGTTGTAATTAATATATCAACTTCTTTTATCGCTTTTTTTACAGTGTTATAACACGTCTCAAAATCGTCAGCGAATTGTCCGTAATATTGTACAACTCCGCCGGCTCGTTCAATTTGAGCAGCGATCATATAGGAGTTACTATTTCGAATCTTTCCTTCTTTCAGTTGTTCATGTACTTCAAGCAGTTCACTTCCTGTCGTTACAATTCCAATAATCGGCTGTTTTACAACATGTACGGAACTATAACCAAACGTAGCAAGAAGTGCTGCAACTCCAGGATTAATAACAGTCCCTTTTTTCACAAGGACGGTATTTCGTTTTACATCTTCTCCTTTAAAAGAAATATTATCCCCGGAAGCAAAAGAGCGTTTTAATTTCATATAAGTCTTTTCGTTTTCTTCAAACCCTTCCGTTAGTTCTAACATAACAACAGCATTACAACCTGCTGGAATTGCGGCTCCTGTCATAATACGTACAGCTTGAAATGCTTTCACTTCTTTTGTAAAAACAAAACCTGCTCCGATTTCACCAATCACTTCGAACTGAATTGGATTACTGCTACTTGCTTCTTTTGTATCTTCTGCTCGAATCGCAAATCCATCGTACGGAGAGCGATCAAAATGCGGGACGTCATGATCTGCAACAACATCTTCTCCAAGGATTCTTCCGTAACTGTCTATAAGAGAAAATTTTTCCGTTTCACCCTGATGAGCATATTCCATTACACGTGCAACTGCTTCTGCCACTGAAATTGGTATACGTTTTTCTAACATTCTTTTTCACCTCGTTTTGATTAGAAGAAACCTTCTTTATGCTCATCCTATATATTTTGTATATAATCGTTTTGCTATTTTCATATCATTTGTCCCATGAATAAATGCCCTACCGTCTGTAAATAAAACAAAACGATATTCATCAACAAGAAACGATAGTAAATATGGTGTTTTTTTGACATTCAAGCTTTTTTGTAAGCGCTTTTGTATTTCTTCTAAATTAAGAGTTTTCTCTATTCCTGGACGGACTTGAACGGTATTCCGCCCGCATAACACTTCAGTTTTCATCTGTGATTCAAATGTTAAACTTGGGTACGTGCGTACATTTCCACAAGATGGACATGTACTTTTCTTCTGCCTATTTACTTTTAATGAGAGATATTGATTGTCCCAAATATCAAATGATAACATTGTTCCTCTTAGCGACTGATAGTCATCCACCAATATTTTCATCGCTTCTGTTACTTGGTTAACAACAACCATCTGTACAGCTGGCTGAATAATTCCTGCTGTATCGCATGTTGCACCGTTCGTAGGATGATTCATTAGGCAGCGAAAACACGGTGTTTTCCCCGGAAGAATTGTATACGTTACACCGTAACTTCCAATGCAACCACCGTATATCCAAGGTATATTTTCTTTTTGTGAAATGTCATTTATAAGTAGGCGCGTATCAAAGTTGTCAGTCGCATCTAATATGAGATCCACTTCTTTTGTTAACTCTTCCATTTCTTGCATTGTAACATCCTCTACAACAGGTACAATTTCTACTTCAGAATTAATCTTTTTTAAATGTTCTGCCGCTGCAATTGCTTTTGGCTTGCACCGCTGTGCATCTTCTTCTGTATATAACTGTTGCCGCTGTAAATTGCTCCATTCGACGTAGTCACGGTCAGCAATTGTCAATTTCCCAATTCCCATCCTAACGAGCGCTTCTGCATTCGCAGCTCCTAGTGCACCCGCACCGATTAGTAGCACATGCTTTTCTCTTATTTTTCTTTGCCCCATTTCACCAATTTCAGAAAACAATATTTGCCTTGAATATCGCTCTTGCATAGGGAGTCCTCCTTTCACTATCCTCCAATGTAAGACATTTCAACTTTTGGACGCTTATTTGTACTTTCCGCCGTTCTTTCATCTGAATAACGATCTGTTCTATATCGCCATGTATGTTGTAAAATTTTTAATAGTGATGCGTCAGAAATATTTTCTCGAAGAAGCGTTCGCAAATCCGTTCCTTTCGTTCCAAATAGGCACGTAAAAAACTTACCGTCTGCCGAAATGCGCGCTCTCGTACAAGAAGAACAAAATGACTCAGAAACAGAAGTAATAAATCCAACTTCTGCATTGCTCCCTACATATCGATACACTTTCGCCACTTCTCCAAAGTAACGAGGCTTAACAGGCTCCATCGGATATACACGATTAATTTTCTCTATTAATTGTTCTTTCGTAATGACTTGTTCAAAGTTCCATCCGTTCGTACTGCCCACATCCATAAACTCGATAAAACGGAGCTGAATTTCTTGTTCTTTAAAATAACGAGCCATAAAAAGAATTTGACTATCATTCATCCCTTTTTTTACAACCATATTTACTTTTACTTCTAGTCCAACTGCCTTCGCTGCTTCAATTCCTTTCAATACAGGTTTTGTGCTTACACTTCGTCCATTAATTTTTTGGAAGACATGATCCTCTATCGCATCTAAACTAATATTTACACGTTTTAATCCCGCTTCTTTTAATAGCTTTGCTTGTTTTGCTAAATGAATACCGTTTGTTGTGAGTCCAATATCCGTTAAACCGTCTAGCTTTGCAAGCCTTGCAATTAACTTCGGTAAATCTTTACGCAATAAAGGTTCGCCACCAGTAAGCCTAATTTTATTGACTCCCATACTTATAAATAATTTCGCTAATCTTTCTATTTCATCGAACGTTAATAAAAACTCTTCCTGTAAAAAAGCGTAATCAGGTCCAAACACTTCAGCCGGCATACAGTATGTGCACCTAAAATTACAACGATCAATAACTGAAATACGTAAATCTTGAAGTGGCCGCTCTAACGAATCTCTCATATTCTCGTACATCTATATCCCTTCTTTTCTACTCAAATCCTTAGTAAGTTTCATATTTTGTATTTGCTTTCATTATAAAAAAGAAGCTACATATTCAATGTGACTTTTCTCACATTACTTTCCCCATTCAAAAATTCTTCACGAATCCGTTCGAATTTTGTTCACATCTCCAGCCCTATTCCATACGGTCATTGAAATTTCACTTTTTTCCAAAAATATCTCTTGCATTTTCATCATACTTACATTCAAAATAGGAGATATATTGCTTATTAGAAGAAAGGTGATTGCTGTGGCAAACAGTATGACATTATCTCAAGACTTAAAGGAATTACTTGCATCTGTTGAATATAAAATGCAGATTAAAAAAGGAAGTTTTATTTTTCAAGAAGGTATGGAAGCAAAAGAACTCTATATCATCCACTCAGGGAAAGTACAAATTAGTAAACTAAGTGCTGATGGACAAGAATTAACACTCCGTATTTGTTCGGCATACGATATTATCGGCGAACTAACATTGTTCACGGACAATGCGAAGTATTTATTAAATTCAAAATGCCTTGAAGATGTTGAAGTAGGAGTAATAAAGCGTGAAACCTTAGAAAAAGCATTACTCCAAAAGCCAGCGCTTGTATTTGAATTTATGAAATGGATTAGTGAACATTTAAGAAGAATGCAAACGAAGTTCCGAGATTTAGTATTACACGGCAAAAAAGGTGCCCTGTATTCTACTCTTATTCGAATGACAAATAGTTATGGTGTACTAAAGGAAAACGGGATTCTCATCGATTTACCATTAACGAATCAAGAACTTGCTAATTTTTGTGCAACTTCACGCGAAAGTGTAAATCGGATGTTAAATGAATTAAAAAAGCAAGGTACAATTTCTATTCATAAAGGAAAAATCACAATCCATGATTTACAATTTTTAAAATGTGAAATTGCTTGTGAAGATTGCTCTGCCTCTATTTGTAGCATTGAGTAGCATCTAATATAGATGCTACTCTTTTTTCATAGACACAATTATCTCCTATATAAAAAGACGAGGCCTTCCATTAGACCTCGTTTCATGTTAGTTGCTAGCTCTTATTCGTTTACAGCGGAATTATTTTTTCAATTCATTAGGAATACGTCTTCTGTAAATTACATAACTGCGACTTAAATATTTAATTGGGGCACTAAATACATGTACAAGTCTTGTAAATGGCCATACTGCGAAAAGTCCCATCGCTGCAATAATATGAAATTTAAACCAAACAGGTACTTCCATCATATATTCAACTTTCGGTTGGAAAATAAAGAGACTTCGGAACCAAGGACCAATCGTTGTACGATAATCAAACCCTTTTGAGTCGATATTTAAAAACGTTGAGGAAAGTCCTGCCAGCATAACGATAAGTAATAAAATAAGCGCAATATAATCTCCCGTTGTACTCGTTGCAATGATACGTTTTACTGTGAAGCGGCGGTACGTTAATATAATTAAACCGATAATAGAAGCAACACCTGCCGGAAGTCCGAAACTAATTGCTACTATATGATACATATGCTCTGTAATACCTATTGAACGGTATACGGACTCCGGAATTAAAATCCCCATAACATGACCACCAATGACGAACATGATCCCAAAGTGGAATAACAGACTTCCGATTCGGAGCATTTTCTTCTCTAATAGTTCACTAGATTTTGATGTCCATCCAAATTGATCATAGTTGTATCTGAAAATATGTCCACCGATAAAAATTGCAAAAATGATATAGGGAAACAACACCCATAGAAATTGATCCATCATTTTGACAACTCTCCTTTCTAATTTGTCTGTACACCCCATGTATCGATAGCGAGGAGAACCGCTGCAAGAATTGGTTCATACATACTATTTGCGTCTTTTAATTGAACGTGTAATGCTTGTATATTTTCCTTGTATTTACTCATAATTGGTTCACTATCTTGCTCATTTGCATTTGCAAAAAACTCGAGTAATAGTGGTAAATAATCTGGTAGTTCTTTATCCGTTACTTCAAAACCAGATTTTTTATAATGCTGTTTTAACTCTAGTAATTCAATACCTCTTTCTCTTTGTTCACCGGTGTTCATATACGTTAAATACATATTAGTCTTTTTACCAAAATCAAATGTATATACGTAACTATCAATAAGTTGATCGTTCGTTTTATCTAGCGCTTGTTTTATAAATTCTGTAAGTGAAGTTTTAACTTCTTCCTGTTCAATCGCTTCAATCTCTTCTTGTAATTCTGTTACAGCTTCTCTCCACCCTAGTTCAGGGTAGGAGAGAAGAAAAGAAGAACAAGAAAAAGCAGTTTGTAAACTTTCTTTCATAATTTTCTGCCCCCTTTATTTAAGAAATCGTCATACAAGAGCCTGGACCACCTGTGAAGGAAAGGCCACAGCTTCCTTGTTCGTTATATAAATCTGCAACTTGTTCGCGGTGAGACGTCGGGATAACGAAGCGATCTTTATATTTTGCGATAGCAAGAAGACGATACATATCTTCTACATCCTGTTTCGTTAAACCAATTTCTTTTAATACTGCTTCATTTGGTTCTTTATTAATTTGCAGTGCTCTCATATGTGTTCGCATGACAGCCATTTTTTTCAATGTAAGACGAATATGTGATTCATCTCCTGCAGTGAGTAAATTCGCTAAATATTGAATTGGAATACGCATATTATCGATAGCAGGGAAAATCGCTTCTGCTTGCCAGTTACTTCCTTTTCCTTCCACCATATTCATAATTGGGCTAAGCGGCGGGATATACCAAACCATTGGCATTGTACGGTACTCTGGATGAAGAGGTAGAGCGATTTTCCAATCGATAATCATTTTATAGATTGGCGACTCTTGTGCCGCTTTAATCCATTCTTCAGGAATCCCTTGTTTTTTCGCTTCCGCTGCTACTTCTGGATCATTTGGATCTAGGAAAACTGTAAGCTGAGATTCATATAAATCTTTTTCATTTTCAACAGAAGCCGCTTCTTTTACTTTGTCAGCGTCATATAGCATTACCCCAATATATCGAATACGTCCTACACATGTTTCAGAACAAATTGTTGGCATACCAGCTTCAATACGTGGGAAACACATTGTGCATTTTTCAGCTTTATTCGTTTGCCAGTTAAAATACACTTTTTTATATGGACAAGAAGATACGCAGAATCTCCATGCACGACATGCATTTTGATCCACAAGTACAATCCCATCTTCTTCACGTTTATACATCGCACCAGATGGACAAGAAGATACGCAAGATGGATTCATACAATGTTCGCATATACGTGGTAAATACATCATAAAGACATTTTCAAAATCCGTTTTAATTTCTTCTTCCATTTTCTTTACGTTCGGATCTTGTAATCCTGTTATATGTCCACCAGCTAAATCATCTTCCCAGTTTGGACCCCATTCAATTTTGTCGATAAATTCGCCTGTAATTGCTGATTTCGGACGAGCAACTGGCTGATGCTTACGCTGCGGACTATTCGTTAACGTTTCATAATCATAGTTCCAAGGTTCAAAGTAATCATCAATTGTTGGTTGATCTGGATTGTGGAAAATATTCATAAGACGCTTCATTTTCGAACCGGATTTCAGCTGAATTTCACCATTTTTCAATTCCCAGCCACCTTTGTATTTCTCCTGATCTTCCCATTGTTTCGGATAACCAATTCCAGGTTTCGTTTCTACGTTATTGAAGTACATATATTCGGCACCTGGACGATTTGTCCAGGTGTTTTTGCATGTTACGCTACAAGTATGACAGCCGATGCATTTATCTAGGTTCATTACCATTCCGACTTGCGCTTTAATCTTCAAGCCAATCTACCTCCTTCAGTTTGCGAATTACAACGTTTAAGTCGCGCTGGTTTCCAGTCGGACCATAATAGTTAAATCCATAACTTAATTGACCATATCCACCAATCATATGTGTTGGTTTCACGTGAATTCGAGTTGGACTATTATGCGTTCCCCCTCGGTTACTTGTTAATTTCGTACCAGGTACGTTAATGTGGCGATCTTGCGCATGGTGCATAAATGCCATTCCTCTCGGTATACGGTGCGTTACAACAGCGCGCGCTACAACAACACCGTTACGGTTAAAGCACTCGATCCAATCATTATCTGCAACGCCAGCTTCTGCAGCGTCCTCTTTATTCATCCAAACAGTTGGACCACCTCTAAACAGCGTTAACATCGGTAATGAATCGAAATACATACTATGAATCGACCACTTATTATGCGGTGTTAAATAGTTTAGTGTAATCTCTTTCCCTTCTACTTCGGGCCGTGATTTACGGAACGGTTTATGTTGCAGAATTGGTTTAAATGTTGCCATCGTTTCACCAAATTCTTTCATCATGTCATGGTCTAAGTAGAAAGATTGTCGACCAGTTATCGTTCTCCAAGGGATAAGACGTTCAACATTTGTTGTGAATGGTGAGTAACGACGTCCACCTTTTTCAGAACCCGTAAAAGCAGGAGAAGTAATTACCGTTTTCGGCTGTGCGGTAATTTGTTCAAATGTGAAGCATTCTTCTTCACGTTCTTCTGCTAAATCACGTAGTTTTAAATCTGTTTGTTTTTCAAGTGCTTCCCATGCTTTTACAGCCATATGACCGTTAGTTGTAGAAGAAAGTGTTAATACCGCCTCAGCAGCATTAATTGCTTCTTTTATATCTGGGCACCCTTTCGCAATAGAATCCGTTCGTACAACTCCTAATCGACTCTTTAATTGCTCATATTCTTTTTCTGCAGACCAAGAAATCCCTTTCGTACCAATCGGTTGCTTTCCGGTATTTGGTCCTAGCGCAGTCATTTTGTCATAAATCGTTTTATAATCCCTTTCGACAACATGAATTTGTGGCATCGTTTTACCTGGGATTGGTTCACACTCACCTTTGCTCCAATCTTTAATCTTACCAAGTGGTTGCGCTAATTCTTGCGGTGTATCGTGAAGAAGTGGCGTTGCAACAACTTCTTTCATTGGCTCAAGATTGATTTTCTTCGCTAAATCTGACACAGCTTTAGAAAGAGCGGTGAAAATATCCCAGTCAGAGCGTGCTTCCCACGGTGAACCGATTGCTGGATTAAATGGATGCACAAATGGATGCATATCTGTACTACTTAAATCGTGCTTTTCATACCAAGTTGAAGCAGGTAAGACGATATCAGAATAAAGCGCTGTTCCAGCCATACGGAAATCTAAATTAATGAGTAAATCTAACTTCCCTTCTGGAGCTTCTTCATGCCACTTAATTTCTTCTGGTCGTAATGAATCGCTATCGTCATTCATTAATCCGTTTGTTGTACCTAATAAATGTTTTAAGAAATATTCGTGACCTTTACCGGAACTTGAAATTAAATTTGCACGCCATACGAATAAGTTGCGCGGGAAGTTGTTTTTATTATCAGGATCTTCAATCGCAAATTTCAGTTCTTTTTCTTTTAATTTTTGTGCAACGTATTTTCCGATTTCTTCTTGCGTTGTTGCACCGGCAGCAACAGCCTCTTTATATAATTCAATTCCATTTTTCTCGAATGTTGGATATGAAGGCAACCAGCCAAGTCGTGCCGCTAATACGTTGTAATCACCGTGATGTTGATAACGAGAGTTACCTTCAATTGGTGATGCTAAATGCCCGACAGGTGTATCTTCATAGCGCCATTGATCTGTTACGAAATAGAAGAAAGATGTACCGTTTTGTAATTTTGGTGGCCCTTGCCAATCTTTTGCCATCGCGATTGTTTGCCAGCCTTCTGCTGGTCGTAATTTTTCTTGACCAACATAATGCGCCCAACCGCCGCCATTTACACCTTGTGCTCCAACGAGAAGAACAAGATTTAATACTGCGCGATAAATCGTATCAGAGTTAAACCAATGGTTAATACCGGCTCCGACAATAATCATCGAACGACCATTTGTATCAACAGCATTTTGTGCGAACTCACGAGCAATTTGAATAATAAGCTCTCGCTTCACTCCCGTCATTTTCTCTTGCCAGGCAGGTGTAAACGGTACGTCATCATTGAAATCTTTCGGTTCTTGTCCCCCAAGCCCTCGGTTCACGCCGTAATTTGCTAATGTTAAGTCGTATACAGTTGTAACGAACACTTCGCCTTCTTCTGTCATAACTTTTTTCACTGGAATTGTACGTTCTAATATTGTATTTCCATCATCAGAAAAGTACGGAATTTGTACTGTTCCAACAGCATCTTCCATTCCAAGTAAAGAAAGACGTGGATCAATCTTTTCACCTGTTTGTTCATCTTCTAAACGTAAGTTCCATTTCTTTTCGTTATCCCAACGTGACCCCATTGTGCCGTGAGGTGTTGCAAAATCATTCGTGTTCTCGTTCCAAAGAACAGGCTTCCATTCTCCTAACTGTGTTTCACGTCCGATATCAGAAGCATTTAAAAATCGATCCGCAACGAATTGATCTCCTTTTTGTTTCAATGTGACAAAGAAAGGAAAATCAGTATATTGCTTCGCATACTTTGTGAAATATTCCACTTGATTATCTACGTAAAACTCTTGTAAGATTACGTGCCCCATTGCCATCGCAAGTGCACCGTCTGTACCTTGTTTCACACTAATCCAATCATCCGCAAACTTTGTAGACTCAGCGAAGTCAGGACTCACAGAAACAACTTTCGTTCCTTTATATCGAACCTCAGCTAAAAAGTGAGCATCTGGTGTTCTCGTCATCGGTACATTTGAACCCCATGTCATAATGTATCCAGAGTTATACCAGTCACTACTTTCTGGTACATCTGTTTGATCACCCCAAATTTGCGGAGAAGCTGGTGGTAAATCTGCGTACCAATCGTAGAAGCTAAGCATTGGCCCACCCATAAGTTGCATAAAACGGCTACCTGCTGCATGACTTAACATCGACATAGCTGGAATTGGTGAAAAACCAACATTTCGGTCTGGACCGTATTTAATTACTGTGTAAAGTAATGAAGCAGAAACGAGTTGTAATACTTCATCCCAATTCGCACGAATGAATCCCCCTTTACCACGTGCCTGCTTATACTTACGTGCTTTTTCAGGGTTTTCCACAATGCTTTTCCAAGCATCTAGTGGTGACTTGTGATTTTGTAGTTCCTCTTGCCACATACTCCAAAGAACACCACGTACATACGGATATTTCACACGAAGTGGACTATAAATGTACCAAGAAAAACTCGCCCCACGCGGACAGCCTCGTGGTTCAAAATCAGGCATATCAGGACCTGTTGTTGGGTAGTTAAGCTCCTGTCCTTCCCATGTTACAATTCCATCTTTCACATAAATATTCCAACTGCATGAACCAGTACAGTTCACACCGTGTGTAGAACGAATTACTTTATCATGCTGCCAACGCTTTCTGTACACATCTTCCCATTCACGATCTTCATATGTTTCTTGTGTATGATTATCGTTATAACGATCTATTGGTGAAAAATATTTTAAACGTCTCATTAGTGCTGAAGGTTTCTTCTTCATACTGTTCACTCCTTTAATACGTCTCTCTTACATACCCTTACTATAAGAGAGGTTGTAAAATACAGATGTGACATTTCGCACAGTTCAAGAGATTGTCAAAAATTCTTGAGAAAATATGAAAATGTGAAAATCAAATCATTGTGGGGGTTCACATCCTCCACTGACTGTTAAATTCCTTCTTCTCTTCTACCAAAGTTTAAGATGAAATACAGATAACGATGAGCACGCAAAATATTTCTTATATAATAGAGGTATTAATTTAGAATTAGTTGTATTTGATATACCTAAATCGTTAAATGTATTTAAAAATGAAAATGCAATACTTTAAATCAAACTCACTAAACCAAGGGGAACTGTCCTGAGTATAGTTGAACCAAAAAACGCCAGTAAATTCTTATGAGTTGCCAGCACCTTGGATCGAATGAAGAGAAGAATACGCCAAGAATGGCAAGATTATAAGATAATATTAAAAGGAGGCTATTATGATATTAGAACCGCTTTATGCAGAAAACATTATAGTAGGTGTCATATATACAAATGAGTTTAGGTGGTATGTAACAGATAAAGAACTATGGTTTTTAGATTATGATAAATTAGATCATGCATATAAAAATTTAAGTGTAAGCATTGAAGATAATGAGGAAATGGAAGAAAGAAATGGAATACAAGTATTAAATAATGAAAATGTAGAAGTATTTTTACTAAGGATTAATCAATATAAAACAACTAACGAGGAATTAAATTATTTACTACTTGAAAATATTAAAAGGAAAAATGCAGGAGAAGATCTATTAGATTTTAGTCCAGTCTTATTAATTAACTTTGATAATAAAATACTATATTCAATGTTTCCAGAACCGGCATCATACGAAAACTATGTACCAAAAGATTGGGTTGGTACATATGAAGATTTCACTGAATTCATACCTACATCAGAGAAATATTGGATAGATAAGTTTAATAATAATCTACTTTTACTATAATTCAAGTAGGACAAGAGTGTTGATAGTATAAGAACTTCTTACCTTAATAGAGCTTATGAGATTAATGGGGAAGTAAATAGAGTCCCTAAAGCCAGAAATAAAGGAGTAAAATAGTCATGAAATATCCATATAGTTTTGAAGTACTTAACAGTAGAGATTTAGTTATGAGACTTCCTCAAGAAATTAAACTTGTTGAAACTTTTTTAGGAATTGAAGTTTCAGCCTTTGGAGATTGGATTTTAGAAGAAATACATAGTGTTTTAAACGGAGAAAAAAATTATGTAGTAGTAAATGGCAATATTTGCGGTTTAGAAATTCGGAACGATACAACTACTGTGTTAGACAATTTAGCCGAAGATGGTAAAGGAGAATATTGTGAGATTGAAACAATGGAATTGGTAGAATTAATTCATATTTGGTTAGATAAACGAAAAGAATATAAGAAAGATAAAGGATTTTAAATAGCTGGCCTCTTAATGAAGTCGACTTTATTTATTACTCATATAAATTTTAATCACAAGGCGTATGATATATGTTTCCAACTTTACGCGTAGGGTTCCCTACGCTATTTATTTTGCTCATCGAAGTCACTCCTTCCTTCCCCTCCTCTATGTTTTACCGACAATACTAGTCTATATCAAAACATATTTCACATAAAACTAGAAATCATTATTTACCGTATTGCCCTTAGTTAAGGAAACAATTATACTAGATGTAATCGGAATAAATAATCTGAATATTCTTAGAATTTAAGATAGGAGTTTGACTACTCGTAAATAGAGGGATACATTCTATTTTCCACTAAATAGATTAGAAAACGATAATAAAATTAGGAGGATTACGATGCCCCAGCTTGATTCGTTACATCCCATTATAGAAAAAATAATCAACAATATTGAAAAATTAATGGTCGGAAAACGAAAAGAAACGATTTTAACCATGACTGCTCTCTTAGCTGAAGGTCATGTACTATTAGAAGATGTTCCTGGTGTCGGGAAAACGATGCTAGTACGTGCACTTTCTAAATCAATTGATGCTGATTACAAGCGAATTCAATTCACACCTGATTTACTACCGTCAGATGTAACAGGTGTTTCTATTTACAATCCAAAAGAGCTCCAATTTGAGTTCAAGCCTGGACCAATTATGGGGAATTTTGTACTTGCTGATGAAATTAATCGTACATCTCCAAAGACACAATCCGCCTTACTTGAAAGTATGGAAGAAGGCAATATCACAATAGATGGCATTACAAGACCGTTACCAAAACCATTCTTTGTAATGGCTACACAAAATCCGGTCGAATATGAGGGAACATACCCTTTACCAGAAGCTCAGCTCGATCGTTTCTTGTTGAAGTTAAGAATGGGATATCCTACACCAGAAGAAGAATTTGAAATTTTAAACCGGATGGAAAAAACAAGTCCACTCTCCCATTTACAAGCTATTACTACAATAGAAGAATTACTTTATTTACAACAAAGCGTACGGGAAGTAAGCATGGACAAAGGGATCAAACATTACATTGTAAAGCTTGTTAATCAGACTCGTTCTTATAGTTCTATACAGCTAGGTGCAAGTCCACGCGGTTCAATTGCTTTAATGAAAGCTTCACAGGCTTATGCATTCATCCATGGCAGAAATTATGTTATTCCAGACGATGTTAAATTTTTAGCTCCTTACGTTTTAGCTCACAGACTCATTCTAAAAATGGAAGCAAAATTTGAAGGAATAACAGGAGAACAAGTTATCGCAAAAATCGTTGCACGAACTGCCGTTCCGACTCAAAGGACGATGAACCTTTGATGAAACGAATACTACGAGTACTATATCACGTTACCAAGCTATTACTAATCCCTTTATGCCTAGTCTTAACATTTGTGTACGCTATGCTTCAAGGAGGATTTGTAAGTTGGTTTTTGTTTTACAGTACGATTCCTATTGGCCTTTACTCACTACTACTCCCCTTCTACGCTTTACGGGACACTGAAGTAAAACGAATAACAAATCAAAATGAGTATGTAGCAGGAGAACCATTTTTAAGCACGATTACAATAAAAAGAAAATTTCCTTTTCCCTTACTTTATTTAGTTATAGAAGATGAACTGCCTTCACAATTTACAAGTTGTAGACAAACAAAGACGAATAAGGTAATACTCTTTCCAGGATTGAAACGAAACATTTCGTTTCAGTATGTTATTGATACAATCCCTAGAGGAGAACACACTTTTTCAAGCGTACGTGTCAAAACTGGCGATCTATTCGGTATGATAGAGAAAGAAGTAACTTTTTCAGTTCCAGATATATTTTTAGTCTATCCCCAGTATATAGATATAACGTATCGACAATTGGAAAATCATTTCGAACAAGGAGCCCTTTCAGCAAATATAAATTTAGCAAAAGACTCTACAATCTCTGTCGGTGTCAGAGAATATAAACCTGGTGACCGCTTTTCATGGATTGATTGGAAAGCAACTGCACGAACAAACAATATTATGACGAAAGAGTTTGAACAACAGCGCAGCCATAATATCATGATATTCATGGACAGAACTGAGTCCCCCCTATTCGAATCAGTCGTAACGTTTACTGCCTCTATTGTGAGGGCTGCTTTGAAGCAAAATTCACCAGCGTCATTCGTGTCTGTCGGAAAAGAACGAACTATTTTCCCTTTAGACAATGGAGATGCTCAGTTGCAACAAATCTTTTGTCATTTAGCGAAAGTACAAGCAGACAGTGTATTCCCGCTCTCTCAAAGTGTAGAAATAGAATTAAGAAAAATTTATGAACCAGTAACAATTATACTCGTGACAAGCGATCTTTCTCCCGATATTCAAAAGGCTGCTGATTGTGCTGCTATAAAAAATAGAAAATTAATGGTGTTTGTCGTGAAAGAAAAAGCGAACCAACTCTCACATCGAGAACTAAGTATACTAGAAACTCTACAAAAACGAAAAATATTTGTAAAAGCGGTTTATGAAAACCGGTATACAAACGTGTTTTTTGAGGTGAGCAAATGATAACATTACAAACAAAATACCAATGGGATATGAACAGATTCTTCATGCATGTATGTGTATTTCTTCTTTTACTAGAATGGCTAAGACCCCTTATAGGTATTACAAACGTAGGCAGATTAGATGTTTTTGTACTATTTATAGGACTTTGCTTCGCTCTCTCTTTTTTTCAAACAAGGTGGCAGATTCCAATAAAAATCGTCACGATTTTATTCATCATTCATTCCTTATATTATAAAAAAGCTTTTATAAATCCATCTTGGCTATCAACATTTTTTTCTGATATGTCTCGAAATTCCTCTCTGTTTTTTCAGGGAAATTTACTAGATATTTCACCAGTTTTTCCAACAGTTTTATTTTTTCTATCATTTTGGTTTTTAAGTTCTTTCACCTCTTTTTGGATGATTCGTAAAAAACGTGGGTTGTTATTTTTTGTATTAACTATTATTTATATCGTAACTTTTCATAACTTACATTTATACAATGCAAACTACGCTATCATTCGTACTGTTGTCATCGGCTTTTTTATGCTTAGTCTTCTTCAAATTGAACGAATAAAAGAGATGGAACACTTACAAAATTATGCTAGAGAAATCTCAAAATTACTTAAACCTCTTACACTATTTATTGTATTGTCAGCAACCATCGCATACTTTGCGCCAAAATTTGGTCCTCAATGGACAAACCCAATGGATTTTTTAAAATTCAACACATCCGAAACAAGTAAAGAGGCAGAAGAAGTTTCTACAGTTGGGTATGGTTTAGATGACTCACAATTAGGCGGTCCCTTTCAGGCAGATAATACAATTGTTTTTACAGCACAAACGCAAAACAAACAATATTGGAGAGTAGAAACGAAAGATTTTTATACAGGAAAAGGATGGGAAGTTTCTGAAAATCCGAAGAAGGTTTCTTTTAAAAATAAAAACGACGTCGTAAGTTGGTACGAACAAAATACAAAAACGGAGACAACCGAAGCAACAATCACCATGCAAAAAAGTGTCCCTCACCTTACCTATCCAGCAGGATTAGTATCAGTTGAGGCTTCTTCTGATGTATCATATAACGTTGACCCATTTTCAGAAAAAATCTATACGATGCACGGAGACTCTTCTACTACTTTAAATTCGTATAAAGTAACATATGAGCTCCCAGAGTTTCCCATAGAAAACTTGAAAGCTGTAAAAACGAATGAAGGTCATGAAACAAGTTCTTATTTCATGACAAAGTACACTCAACTTCCCGAATCATTACCGCAACGAGTAAAAGACTTGGCTGCCAATCTTACAAATGATAAAGACAACCGGTATGATAAAGTATTAGCTATTGAAAAGTATTTCACAGACAACTCTTTTGTATATGAAACAACGAATGTCTTATTTCCTGCCAAAAACCAAGATTATGTAGATCAATTCCTTTTCGATACGAAAAGCGGCTACTGTAATAATTTTTCGACGTCTATGATTGTACTACTTCGTTCTGCCGGGATTCCCGCCCGCTGGGTAAAAGGATTTACAGAAGGAACTCTTGATAATACAATTGCTAATGCAGAAGGTGAGAATGTTTATAAAATCGCGAACAATAACGCTCACTCTTGGGTCGAAGTATATTTCCCGGGATACGGATGGATTCCATTCGAACCAACAAAAGGATTTACCAATCCCTATAATTTCACAAATAATACTCCTGCTCCTACTTCACAAACTAGCGAAGAAACTAATTCTCAAAACGCGCAAATGCAAGAGCGGAACAATGAAGCAAAGCTCAAAAATTTAATAGAAGATACAGAAGAAACCTCTACTAAAAAGATTACACATTCTAAAAGTAGGTTTTCTTGGTGGTACGTCTTCCTCTCTACGATACCGATTAGTATTATAGGATACATTCTCTTCACCACTAGAATGAAATGGATTACTTTTTTTATTATTCATTTCTATAAATACCGAAAAGATGATGCTGTTTATCAAAAAGCTTACGATGCACTTTTAAAACAATTTGCGAGAATCGGTATACCACGAGGGGAAAGTCAAACATTCCGAGAATACGCTCTCCACATCGACACACTTTACAACTCGGCCGATATGCAACAACTTACTTTTAGTTATGAGAACGCTATGTATCAAAAAGGACAGGTCGCAGCAGAATGGAAGAAATCCGTACACCTATGGGAAGTGCTTATGAAAAAAGCAGCTTCTCCGCCTAAATCAAATGACTCCCATTCAGTGATTTAATCTTGCTAATATGAGTTGAAAGAAAACGCCTCAAAGAACTGCATTGTTCTTTGAGGCGTTTTTTAATAAAGTGAAACTCCTAGTTATTCTCCAAGTACCTTTTCAATCTCAACCTCTAAATCCACTGGCTTCGTCTGCGGTGCAAAACGCCCTACTACTTTCCCGTCTTTTCCAATTAAAAACTTCGTAAAGTTCCATTTTACTGCTTTCATACCGAGTAAACCTGGTGCTTGTTCTGTCATGTATGTATACAGAGGATGAGCCTTGTCACCTTTTACATCAATCTTAGCAAACATCGGGAAGTTTACACCGTAGTTTAACTCACAAAAACTAGTAATATCTGCTTCTGTACCTGGTTCTTGTCCTCCGAATTGATTACAAGGGAAACCGAGTATTTCTAATCCTTGGTCTTTATATTTATCATATACTTCTTGTAATCCTTTATATTGCGGTGTAAAACCACACTTGCTAGCTACATTTACAATAAGAAGTGCTTTTCCTTCGTAATCTTTTAACGATTTTTCTTCACCCGTAATTATTTTAGCTGAAAAATCATAAATTGTCATTGTTCCTGCCCCTCTCTACACTATCATTCTATGTTTATACTATACTACATTCGTGAATATACGGCTCTTATTACATACTTACACACCGAAATGATAGCGCTTTATTTTTGTTCAAAAATTCGACACAAACTACTAGACTTTTATGATGGAAAGTTTTACAATTAAATTGTGAACAAAATGTGACAGTTGATATTCCATTATAAAAGAAAAGGATGGTGTTCGTTATGAAAACTGCACAACGTGAAACGATTTCAAATCGAGAGTTTTATTTCGTACTATATATGATGTTATTGTATGTTACTGGTTGGGTAATCGATGTGAATGGTTTATTCTTAAGCTCCTACTTTAATTTAGCAGGAGAGATTATGCTTCCATTAGTTGGCGGGCTTGTTGGACTGTTCGTAATGTCTATTAATAAAGAACAAACGAAATAACAACATTAGAAAAAAGGCAGAAGACGAGGTTCGTTTTCTGCCTTTTTTCTTTTTTAGCGTATAATAGAAACATGCAGTATATAAGGAGTGGTAAATATGAAAAAAGTAGAGCAATTATCTTCTCACCTATATCTTATTGATGATTTCGATTTACAACATAATGAACGAACTGGTACGTACGTTTTATTAGGTGATGATATTACTTTAATTGAAACTTGTGCAGCCCCTTCTCTTCCGTATATTTTAGATGGCTTACAACAATTACATATTGATTTAAACGATGTAAAAAACATTATCGTTACACATGTTCATTTAGATCACGCAGGAGCAGCTGGTTTAATGATGGAAAAGTGCCCAAATGCTACTTTATATGTGCATTCTCGCGGTGCTCGTCATATGATTGATCCAACAAAACTCATTTTAGGCGCAAAAGCTGTGTACAAAGAAGATTTCGATAAACTTTTCGATCCAATTCTTCCTATAGAAGAAGAACGTGTTCACATTGTCCAAAATGGTGATACGTTAAAAATTGCAGAAGACCGCACCCTTACATTTTATGATACGCCAGGACATGCGAAACACCATATTAGCATTCATGATTCATTAACAAACGGTATTTTCACTGGCGATACAATTGGAATTTACTATAGAGAGCTCGCAGACCTTGGTGTAGAGTTATATCTACCATCAACGTCCCCTTCACAATTCCAACCAGATGCGATGATCGCTTCTAAAAATCATATTCAAAGTATGAATGTAGATACTATTTATTTCGGCCATTATGGTGCATCATCCAATGTTACAGAAGTATATAACCAACTGGAACATTGGCTACCTATTTTCGTTCATACTGGTAAAGAGATCTTTGAACAGTATAATGATTTCGATGAGGCGACTAAGGCTTTACAAACTGTATTAATGGATAAAATCTCTTCTCATCTTACAAAATTAAACATCCCATCCAATCATTCTGTGTATAACATTTTACATCTAGATATAGAAATTAGCGCGATGGGCATTATTGATTATTTCACGAAGCAAGAGAGATCCAAATCCACTATTAACTAACAGTAAAAGAAGAGATATACAACATTCGTTATTGTATATCTCTTCTTTTTTTGAATATATTTTTAGTAAAGGATGGTGGAATGCAATGCAAAAAGTAATGCTATACCTCTGCTTTACATTATTTATCGTCTTATTATTGTTTGTCGGAGTAAAATTTCAATTTTATTTAGATACAGATGCGCAGGTGAACTTTAACATTTATCCAAGGCTATTCTACTATACACTCTTTCCTCTTGTAGTCGGCATTTTATTACGATTCCTTCAATCCATTAATCGTGAAACGAGTAAACAAAACTGGAGCTTTCAACCAGATAAATTTATCGCTATTACAGTGCCTACACTATTTATTTCTTTTTCTCCAGCTCTACTCTTTTCACCACTTGGCGAATACCTACCTTATTTAACTAATATTATTCTTGTGAATACAACTTTCGTTACTATAATTAGCCTAATTGCGGGTTATTCACTATTAGATTGTTTTATTCAAAAGGACAATGCAAATATGAAAGAATATAACTGATGACAAATTTTTTAATGTCGTTGGTTACGGCGGTTTATTTATTAGTGCCATATTACTTATAAGGGGCGCTATACATCCGGTAAGGAAATTTAAATAATAGCAAAACGATTATGAAATCATGTAGATTTTATAATCGTTTTTTATTGTTCATATATTTAATTGGCAATAGGAAATTTATGTTAAACTAAAGAAAGTCGTGCACTAAATCAAAATACATTTCAAACAAGGGAGACTTATTATGAAATTAGGGACTTTCTCGTTTCTAACGTTTATCGCAAGTATATGTTCTTTCTTTGTTTTAAGAGGACCTAATGCAAATTTAACATTAATTATTGTGCTTCTAAGTATTCTTTCATTACTCGGTATTATTTTTGCGATCGCATCAAAGAATTGGCTATTTAAAATAGTTGGTACGACATTAAATGGAGTAATACTAGTATTTGTATATTTCTTATTGCTAGCAAAAGGAATAGGTGGTTAATATATTTACGTTTCAATACAGAAAGCTCACAGCTAGAGCTGTGAGCTTTTCTACTTATCGTACCTTTTCGTCTACATATTCCATAAACTGCTCCGCTTTAATAAATCTTTCTTTGTATGCCTCAGGTACTTCTTCTACTTTCATTCCACCAGTTGATTTTATTTTTACTTGTACTATTTCATATGTCATTAAAGCTTCCACATAGCGATCAAACTCTTCTTGTGTTAATACTTCTTTACTAGATTTATGACCATTTAACTTATCAAAGTATGGTTGAAGGCCCATACTTACCTTTTTCAATTCTTCTCTTTTCACTGGCGATAATTGATCATAATCAATATTACCGTTCGAATCTCCATACTCAAGCTTTGCATTTGTTAATTTCTTTAGTTCTTTTGTAAACTCTTCATATTCCTTCGTACCCATTTCATCTTTCGCTTCTGACAATTTTGCACTAAAACGCATGTACGCCTCTAATGTCATCGTTCCAGCATGTTTTTTTAAGTTTTCAAAAGATCCATATATACCATCTGCCATAATAGATTGATAAGCAAAACCGGTCGTAGGGATTAAAAATGCTGCTGCAAGCACTCCTGCAATAAGGCGCTTCTTCCTTTTATTTCCCTCGCGCCTCATTTTTATTTGAACGATTACTTTTTCTTTTAACTCCGGCGGGGCAACAATCCCCTTCGCTTCTTCTTGTATAGATTCTCTAACTCTACAATCTAAACTCATTTCACATTCCCTACCTCTCCTAAAAAGATTTTCTCTACTTGCTCCTTTTGACGTAGTTTCTTTAATGCCGAATGAATTCTAGATTTCACAGTACCGATTGGAATATGTAATATTTGCGCTACTTCTTCTTGTGAGTAATCGTGTAAGTATCTTAAAATAATAACTTGTTTCAATTTATACGGTAATTTATGAATAAGTTCGATTAGTTTTTGATTTGATATTTTACTTACAACATCATTAGAAAAATCAATTTGCACTGGTTTTCTTTGCTCTTCTACTTTTTTTACAATTCGTAGTCGCATCCACCTCTTTCTTCTATAAGAATGAATTTGTTTAATCACAAGTCCAATTAGCCAAGGACGAAATGGCTTCTCACAATCATACTTACGAAGCGATTCATATAGCTGTATGTATATTTCTTGAACGACATCATCTACGTCTGTTTTATCATCTATTAAGAAATGTGCTGTTTTATATACTTCTTGAATCGTTTTATCATACAATTCGCTATACGCTTCTTTATTGCCCGATAAAATTAATTGGATTAAATCCATATACACTGTTTCATCCTTCATATACCATCCCTCCTTTGTCTTACACTATATATTGGCAAGTAATTGATATTTCGTTCGATTTTTTCAAAAAGTTTTTTATATAAATTAATATAATAATTCAATGAGTTCATAAGCTTCACTTATAACCATGCATAACAATTATATAATTTTCCAATTCCTAATGAAGATTTAAAATGATTTATATAGTCAAATTTAGGAGGATATATGATGAAATCTATCGTTGTAACGTCGTTCGGTGGTCCTGAAGTGATGAAATATACAGATGTGGATATGCCGACTATTTCAGACAATCAAGTTTTAATTCGTGTTGTTGCTACTAGTGTTAATTTTGCCGATATTAAATCACGTTATGGCAAAAAAGGAAACAAAACCTTACCTTTTATCCCAGGGATAGATGCAGCTGGTATTGTAGAACGCGTAGGTTCTCATGTGAAAAATCTTCATCCTGGCCAGCGTGTCATTGCTTTTCCTCAAAATGGCTCTTACGCTGAATATGTTGCTGCAAATAAAAATCTTACTTTCGTATTACCTGATGAAGTTGATTTCCAAACTGCAGCCGCTTGTCCTATCGTATCTTTTACAAGCTATAATTTACTTGCAAATGTTGCAAGGCTTCAACAAGGTGAATCTGTTCTAATTCATGCAGCTGCTGGAGGAATTGGTACTACCGCGATTCAACTCGCGAAATTATTAGGGGCTAAAAAAGTAATCGGGACTGTCGGAAATAAAGAAAAAAGAAAAATTGCTTTAGATGCTGGAGCTGATTATGTTATTTGTCATCAAGATGAAGATTTTGTAGAGAAAGTCAATGAGCTGACAAACGGAGAAGGAGTTAATATTATTTTAGACTCTATTTCTGGAACTGTTTCGGAAAGAAGTTTAAACTGCCTCGCTTATTACGGTCGCCTCGTTCATTTCGGTAATGCAAACGGCGAAATTGGCAATTTCGCAACGAAAGATTTACACGCAAGCTGCCGTTCTATACTCGGTTTTAGCTTTGGCACTACACGAAAAAAACGACCTGAACTACTCCAAGCAACTGCAAATGAAGTTTTCCGTTATTTACGCGATGGAAGTTTGCAAATTAAAGCTACGAAATCTTTTCCTTTGCAAGATGCAGGGAAAGCACATGAATGGGTCGAAAGTAGACAAAGTACAGGGAAAGTCATACTAAACGTTCAGTCAGCTCCCTAAAATGAATACATGAAATAGAGGTGTTATTCATGGGATCACGAATTATGCATGTTATTATTGCTAACGGGATTGCTGAGAATTTATCTATTCAAGATAAAACTTCTTTCTTACTTGGAGGTGTAGCTCCTGATGCTGTTCATTCAAAAGGAGAAAAAGGAACTTCACATTTTTACGCCGGTACAACGAAGAACTATACGAGAAGAATAGATTATGATTCATTTATTCATAAATACGAAGATTATATAGATTCTCCTTATATTTTAGGGTATTATACCCACCTCATTGCCGATGATAATTGGCTAAGCGGATTTTTTCTACCTTGGCTTAAAAACAGAATTGAAAACGACGAAACTATCGCACCTATGTACTATAACGATTTTAAATTGTTAAATGCAAAGTTGCTTCATCATTATGATAAAGAACAACAGCTCTTCTCTCTTCTCAATCAAGAGGCTCATATTGTGGATATCGAAGAGGTTTCTAAAGAAAACGTATTAGCTTTTCGAAAGTATCTTTTTGAAGATATGTTGTATCCAGAGCAACATTTGCATGAGGATTTACAGGTGCTTACGTTTGATCAAATTGTTGGCTATATTGAAACTGCTATTGAAAAAGGGGCATTTTTTATTAATCAACTCTCTAATGAAAAATCCACTTCAAACATTTAATCCCCCTCATTATATATGAGGGGGATTTTTACATAACTATATAATTATTTATTTTTTTCCATTACTGCAAAGTAATTCCCTTCACTATCAGCAAAGTTAAACACTTTACCGGAAGGCATAGTTACCATCTCACCAACTGTAACGTTTTTATTTTTTAATTCTGTATATAGTTGATCAAGATTTTCTGAGAAGAACATTAAAGATGGTGTACCAAGATTTAATTCTGGGCTCATTTTCGAAATAACTTCTTTATTATGTAGTATTATGCTCGTTTCTGCACCGTTAGTCGGAGCGATTTCAATCCATCTCATCCCTTGCTTGTTATCTTCTTCTGCTACTACATGAAACCCTACCTTTTCCGTCCAAAAATCCACTGCCTCATCTTGGTTATTTACATATAACATAATTTGTCCGACTTTATGAATCATTTGTTTTCCCCCTAATGGTTTTTATATTCTATGTAGTTTTCTACAGGTACTATTATTATTCCTTTTTCATTTATATGTACTTATTCACACAATTTATCAAATTACGCGTTCAATACTGTACCAACAAATAACAAAGACGTAACTACAAATAGTTACGTCTTTACAATTATTTATCTAGGCTTTTTCTTCCCAGTAAATGCTGGTTTCTTTTTCTTCGGTGCTTTCGGTTTCGTTTCTACAAATGATCCGTTGAACATTTCTTGCTTCGTAAACACGATACCTAGTTTTTTCGCAAATTGCAGTAATTTACGTTCTTCTTGTTCTGTTACAAGAGAAACTACTGTTCCTTCTTTCCCCATACGTCCAGTACGTCCTGAGCGGTGAATGTATTGGTCTACAGTATCTGGTAATTCTAAGTGAATTACATGTGTTAAATCATCGATATCTATTCCACGTGCTGCAATATCAGTAGCAAGTAGTATTTCTAATTTTCCGCCGCGGAATGCACGCATCGTTGCTTCACGCTCTTGCTTACTTGCCTCTGCATGAAGAGCTGCTGCTTTCATTTTACGGAATTTCAATTTCTGAGTAATTTCATCTAAACGGAATGGATCATTTAAGAAAGCAACTGCTTTTACATCGCCCATATGCATAATTCTTCTTACGTAATCATTTTTTTCGCGTCGCTCACAAATGATATACGTATGCTCAACTAAGCTTTTTGATTCCGCACGTGTTACACGTACTAATTGTGGTTCAACTGCTAAATCACGTGCAGCATCTTCTGCTGCTTTTGTCATTGTCGCCGAGAAGAATACTAATTGACGATCACGCATTGTTGATTTAATTACATCCTGTACAGCACCCATCATCTTTTGTTTCACAATTTGATCAAACTCATCAAATACAATTGTTTTCACTTCATGCATTTTTAGCTTTTTCATACGAATTAATTCTAAAATACGTCCTGGTGAACCGACAATTACTCTCGGGTGTTTCTTTAATTTTTCAACTTGGCGCTTAATATCTGCACCACCAATTAAAGATGCCCCTGAAATTTCAGTTCCTGCTGTAAACTTTTGAACCTCTTCATGAATTTGCATTACAAGTTCACGTGTTGGCGCTAAAATTACAACTTGTGGCTGTTTTACTTCAGGATTAATTTTATGTAAAAGGGGTAATAAGTACGCTAATGTTTTTCCTGTTCCAGTTGGAGATTCAGCTATAACGTCTTGTCCTTCTAAAATAGTTGGAATCGCTTGTTTTTGAATTTCAGTTAATTCTTTAAAACCAGCCTTCTCCCAAGCTTGTTGTAAAAATGGTTGCATATCTTTTATCATTTGTTTTTCTCCTTTATCTCTATTTTTGAAGAAAATGTTGTATTGTTCGCACCGTTTCTATCATGTGTGAAATAACAGCTATTAAATCATCAACATGGTCTTCTGTAATTGCTTTTTGAAATAGAACCTCTACCTTATTATGATATGAAATCGCTTGCTTATTATATTCGTATGAAATTTTCTGCGTAATCATTCGCTCTTTTCCCCATATAGAATGCAATAAAGTTTCAATTTCTTCGCATCCTATCTCTGGTTGTTCCATTTCGAACGAGAATTCCAGCTTCATTTCACACCCTGGTATAAACTGAGGTACTTCTAATATTTCACCTGATAAATTCTTTGCATCAACAGATAGTGAAAACGTCGCCTCTACCATCGTTTTAAATGTTTCTGTTAGTTGAAATGAAATACTATACATACGACTTAATGAAGCAAGGTCCATCACATCTTTTCGATCTGTTACGAGAATATCACCGTGTAAATCGAAATCATAGACAGCTCCTTCCACAATTACCTTTAAATTTTCAAAAGCAGTTGGATCAAACATAATTTCCTCCAAAAAACAGGCGCCTTTCGATGGAAAGGCGCCACTTGATGTATATATAGTTTACAGATAAACGTGATGAATTACAACCTTTTAGAATAAACCTACTGCTTTTCCATCTTCATTTACATCCATTTGCAGTGCTGCTGGTTGTTTCGGAAGACCTGGCATTGTTAACATTGTTCCTGTTAACGCAACGATAAACCCTGCACCGATAGATGGTTTTAATTCACGAATTGTAACGATAAAGTCAGATGGGCGACCTAATTTTGTTGCATCATCAGAAAGAGAGTATTGTGTTTTCGCCATACAAATTGGTAGGTTACTCCAACCTTCTCCTTCATATTGAGCTAATTGCTTACGTGCTTTCGGAGCAAATTCAATATCTTTTGCACCGTACACTTTTTGAGCAATTGTACGAATTTTTTCTTCTAATGGTAATTCTAATTCATAAAGTGGTGCGTAGTTGTTCTCACCTTTTTCGATTTCTTTTAATACTTTTTCAGCAAGGTCTACACCACCTTGGCCACCTTTCTCCCAAACTTCTGTTAAGGATACTGCATAGCCACGCTCATTGCACCATTCTTGTAAGTATGTAACTTCTGCATCTGTATCTGTAATAAATTTATTAATTGCAATTACGAAAGGAACACCGAAGCTTTGAATTGTTTCAACATGCTTCTGTAAGTTCTCCATACCTTTTGCTAATGCGTCTACATTTTCTTCTTTTAATTGATCTTTTGCTACGCCGCCATGCATTTTAAGCGCACGAATAGTCGCAACAATAACAACTGCTTCTGGCTTAATTCCAGCTGCACGAGCTTTAATATCTAAAAACTTCTCTGCACCTAAATCTGCGCCGAATCCAGCTTCTGTAATAACATAATCACCTAATTTTGCTGCCATTGTTGTAGCGATAACACTGTTACAACCGTGAGCGATGTTCGCAAATGGTCCGCCATGAATGATAGCTGGTGTATTTTCTAAAGTTTGTACTAAGTTCGGTTTTAATGCGTCTTTTAATAGTAATGTTAACGCACCTTCTACACCTAAATCTTTAACCGTTACAGGTTGATTTGCAAAGTTATAAGCAACTACAATGCGAGATAAACGTGCTTTTAAATCTTGAATATCTGTTGCAAGGCAGAATACGGCCATAATTTCAGATGCTACAGTAATATCAAAACCGTCTTCACGTGGTACACCTTGAACTGGTCCACCAAGACCAATTACTACGTTACGAAGGGCACGATCATTTAAGTCAACACAGCGTTTCCAAACGATTTTACGCGTATCAATTCCAAGTACGTTTCCTTGTTGGATATGATTATCAATAAACGCCGCTAATGCGTTGTTGGCAGTTGTAATCGCATGAATATCTCCAGTAAAGTGAAGGTTAATATCTTCCATTGGTACGACTTGTGAAAAACCGCCACCTGCTGCTCCGCCTTTTAGTCCCATCGTTGGTCCAAGAGATGGTTCGCGAAGTGCAATTACTGTTTTCTTACCAATTTTATTAAAAGCTTGACCTAAACCAACTGTTACTGTTGATTTACCTTCTCCAGCTGGAGTTGGGTTAATTGCTGTTACTAAAACAACTTTACCGTCTTTCTCATCTTGTAAACGCTTAAAAATATCAAGAGATAACTTACCTTTATAATGCCCGTATGGCTCTAATTCATCTTCTAAAATATTTAAATCAGCTGCAATTTCTTGAATCTTTTTCATACTTGCTTCTTGTGCGATTTCAATATCAGATTTAACTGTTGTAGTAGTTGTCATATACCCTAGTCCCCCTTTAATTGGTTCTGATGATATTGTATCAGTTTTTTGTATTTTCTGCACTTATTTACCTCCTAAAAATTCTTTCTTTTCTTTATACGTTTTTTAACATAAATACCCATAAGAATGTTAATGATTGTTGTAACTCTGTAGGTAGTTGACCTAACATCTTCTCATTTACTCCGCGCTTATACACACCGATGCCATCTACAACTTCAAAACCTTGTTCTTTCGCTAACTGTTCAAATTCCCAAGGCATCATCGTATTACAAACAACGTCTTTGCCGTATAAACGGGGATAACTGTTCTCACGAGGCTTTGCTGTCGGTCCTAAAATCGCAATACATGCATGACCATCTTTCTTTAAAACACGCTTTATTTCATTTAATGCTAATAATGGATTCTCGGTCCATTCTAATGAATTAATTGCCATAATCGCTTCAAATTGTTCATTTTCAAAAGGTAAGGAAGAAAGATCCCCCTTCACAAAAGATAAATTTGGCCCTTCTCCGCGTTCTTTACCTTTTTGAATCATAACTTCCGATAAATCTACTCCAACTGCTTTATAGTTCGCGCGACTTAATTTATATGTACCGTATCCATCACCACAACCAACATCGAGCACTTGAGCTTCTTGCTCCACGTACTGCTCAAAAAATGGAATAATTGTACTTCTGCTACCACTGTCCCACATCTCTTGACTATTTTGATTCCAAAATTCTGCACTACTATCCCATTTCTTCTCTGCTGATTCGTGCCAATTAAATTTCGTCATACATTCCCCTACCTTCACGTATTATCATTCATTTCATTCTACATCATTTTCCAAAATTCCTGTTTATCTTCATAAGGAGATGTACAAGCTAGCGATGGAATCTTTATTCTCCAATTTTTTCTTTACTTGGGTTTAACTCATACTCATGTTCTTTTCTTTATGAAAGATACTATAGGTACACCCAATTGAAAGAGAGGGATGTACATGCGAAGAAAGAGAAATCATCATTTTAAAAGTGGTGAAAAAAACGAAGAGTATGCAGCTGAAATATCACCAGCTGGCATTCCAATTAGACATAAGCGTAAAGAAATTGCAAATGAAATAGAAGGTACAAATACCGGTGCAATGGTTGGCTATGTCGCTTTATTTCTTTCGTTATTCTCCATCGCTTTTTATCCTGTTACACTCGGCTCACTTGCGATTTTAATTGGCTTATTAGCTGTCAATTTCGGAGCGAGAACACTCGGGTATACAGCAATTGGCTTTGGTAGTTTTTCTGTTTTATTTACTTTACTTTATCCGCTTGCTTTGTCAGCGTTTTAAAAAAAACACACCAAGTTATACTTGGTGTGTTCATTCATGATACAACATAATATGACCGCATCCACAACAATGCTTCGCTGTAATTTCTTGAAAGACTGGGTAATTTTCTTCATCCCGATGCTCAATAAACACTTTTTCAAATCGATACATGTTAGGTGCATATGCCCAATCTTGTTTCGTACGTGCATATAACGTTGAGGAGAAAAACTCTTCTCCACCACAAACAATACATTCTTTTTTCATCTATATCCCTCCTATGTTTGTCTTACTCCATCTATATGAACATAAGCATAAAAAAAAGACCTTCTATTACTAGAAAGTCTTCTCTGAAACAAAAAGAAATGTACCAAACATTCCTACTCCGCTATATTCTTTCGTAACACCAGCTTCTGTTTTAAATGTTTGCTTTACAGTCATAAAGAAAACACCATTTCGTGTATCAATACCTTCAAACTGTAATTTCTCTTTTTTTCCATCTACATTTTGTGTGCATTCAAAGCTACTCTCATCACATTTCAATGCATACTTATCTTCTAGATACAATTTAAAATCTGATTCTTTCGGACAAGTAATAAGTAATATTGCCACGAGAATAATACTTACAATACCCACAATTGTATAATATTTCTTCATTTGTTCTCCTTTCAAATGACAAGAAAACTTGACTTCATGCGCCAAGTTTTCTTAGTCCACAACCCATTGCCACTCTTGTTCTTTCTTGTCAAAAATGAGCCAACCTGTCTCTGTTGCTTCTTCTTTCAATTCATCAATATTATCTAGTACCTCATCCGTACTTTCATACGAACCAACCACATATACCGGAATTTCAAGACCTCTTCTTGACTCAATTTTCCCTGCTAGATCAATATAAAGACCATCTTCCATTAATGGAAGAAGCCCCATAATCACTTCTTTCGAAATTGCTGGGAAAATTTTCGATTTTTGGAAGAGAGCAAAACGTTTCTTACCGAAAGCACCGAGTTTATAAGGAATGACTTTACTTAACATTCCTACAAAGTCAGCAATTCTACGATAATACACTTTGTTGTACCACCCGTCATCATGTGAAAAATAAACAAATCTATTTTTCAATAGCGGAAAGAATGTTCTTGCAAGTGGTTCTTTTTTGTGAGCCAAATATAAAAGCTCTGCAATTTCTTTTGGCTCTAATTCATCTAAATCGCTTGCATCATCAAAATCTACCCAACAAAATTCATCAAATTCATCAATCTCTGCTTGAATTAACTTATGTATATTTTCTTCCTCAACATATTCAAATAAAGTATGATAATGAAAATCTGTCCATTCAAAGTTGTGCTTCAAAAGCAACACTTGATGAAGCGGTGAAGGGATGTTACTCGCAAACTCTTTAAACGTAATTCCTGATGTAATAAAACAATGACCCCGACGATTACCATTAATATATATCATATTCTTTACTTGGTCAGATCCTCCAGACAAAGCACCTAGCCACCTTCGTTTTGTATGTTTCAATTCTATAGCATATTTTAACATGAAAAATTTTAGAAACATAGAAAAAACTTCAAAAACTATTTACAATTTCATGTGTTTTATTACATACTGATTACAAGAAAAAACACCTGCTCATAAGCAGGTGTTTTTAAAGGATTTCATCTGGGTTTTGAGGGTGATGATTTCCCTCTTTCTTTTCATCTTTTTGGAACATCGATTGAATTTTATCAATTGTTTTTGGAGCTAATTCAATCATTTTTTCTGCTAAATGTGTCGCATTTTGTAAATGAAGAATATTTACTCCATCTTTATTCACCACAAGAAATGCTACTGGTGTAATAGAAACACCACCCGCGCTACCGCCACCAAATGCAGGGTTACCGTTCGCTCTTTGTCCATCATTCGTTTGGAAATCAGAACCTCCTGCTCCAAAACCGAACGCTACTTTAGAAACCGTTAACACCACACCACCGTCAGCCGTTTGAACAGGCTCTCCAACAATCGTATTTACATCAACCATTTCTTTTAAATTTTCCATTGCTGCTTTCATTAACCCTTGAATTGGATGATCCACCGTTCATAACCTCCTTTGTCATATCTTTCCTAGTTTTTCCGAAAGTTTGTGAACTAAACATAAAATTTTATATTGATTTCAAAAATATTTTTTATAATCTTCACAGAAACAAAAAACACCCTTTGAATTGTAAGGATGTCTCTAACAATTCAAAGGGCACTTCAAATTTGATATTTTTTATTTTTCCATGCATGATAATTGAGTAAATAAAAATTCATTACATAATTAGATTAGATCGGAAGTGTCTATTTGATAGTATATACTGTACAACCACTTCATATTTATAAAAAAATGCAAGAAGAAGGTTTTTATCAGGGAAATGAGAAATATGTTTGGCCTCATTTCAAATCTCCCTATGCATGGATGATGGAACAAATGAAAGAGAGGATTCCTAATTATGATGGCCAAACTTACCCTGTATGGGTTTGGAATAAAAGACCTGATCAAAACCGTCCAGCACTTTTATCTAAAGGTCAAAAAGGCGTTATTCTTACATTAGACATAGCAGATGAAGACATTCTTTGGTCTTGTTTTAATACTTGGCACTCTGTTTTAAATAATTGTCCCATAACTAAAACGGAGGAAGAATGGGATCAATTCGCAACAGAAGGCTTCCCAAAAGATAAAATGATTGCTACCTGGTCCAAAATTTTTGACTTTGATTGGTTACAAAGCCTAGATAAGGATTGGATAGAATTTGATCCAGATTGGGTACAAGGTGTAACACCTCGTATAGAAATGAAACATATAATTAAAGCTAAACGATTCATTGCTAAATAAAGTAGAGAGCTATGGCTTTATACTTTTAATATTTCATTTGTATCTTCTTGATTTGCCTTAATTATCAATTTTCACAACTCCCCGGCATTAATATCGCTTGTTCAAGTTCCCCCGACTCAATCACAATTGCCATCAATCCCTTTTCCGTACTCGTTTCATGAAATTCGCCCTTCTCCCAAAACACAGCTTGTCCTGCTTCTACCTTCACTTTTTCTTTATCTGCTCCGCATACATACCCTTCACCGTCCACAATAAGAAGCAGCTGTGATACAACTGCTTCATGATATCCAATTATTCCATTCTCTTGTAAATGCATAGCACCGATATGTACATTTCCTTGATGGTTTAGTATTTTCGACATGATGAAATTAGATTGAAATGCTGATATGTGCTTTCCTACTTTTTCACTAAAATCAAAAATCTTCACTTCTAGTCCTCCTTATATGTATAAAACCATCCTTATCGTCTGCATTAAATGTCCTTCGAAGTCTTCTTCAAATTGCTCTAATTCGGCAAAGCCTTTTGCTTCATAAAAGCGTTTTCCTTTTTCATTTGCTGCTTCTACATGTATGTACAGTTTCCGAATCCCTTTTAATGCCTTAATCCCTCTTTGTAATAAAGCACTTCCTATCCCTTTCCCTTGCTGATCTGGTAACAAATAAATCGCACCTAATTCCGCTTCGTTTTGCAGTCTAACAGGTGAGAAATTTGCAAAGCCAATCACTTCTCCCTCTTCTTCTGCAACGAATAAATGTGTATTTTCAAGACGATATTTCATTTTTTCATCAGAATAGGCCTCGTCTAAAAAACTATCCTGAATCTCTCTCGGAATAATGTTTTCGTATGTATCATGCCAAGCTATTTTCGCTACGGATTGTACGGCATGAATATCTTCTTGCTTCATTTCTCTAATTACATATGTCATCTCGATGTCTCCATTCTCTTTAAATTATATTCTACTAATATACTAGAAGAAATGGCAGAACCATTTTCATAATTTACCTTAATTAATTTTAACTTTTCAATAACAGCGTACACGCTTCCTCACCCCTTAGTTATACATATCGATTCCCATTCTTCACGAATCATTCCCATTCGAATAGAATCATAGTACGTTCCGTTGTAATATCGGCATTTTCGCATTCTACCTTCTAAGCTCATTCCTATTTTCTCCGCTACTTTCATCATTCTTTCATTGCCAGACCAAGTTGTGAGCCCTACTCTACCAATCTCCATATTTTCAAATAGCAAATCTCTATATAGTGTTAATGCTTCTGTACCATACCCACCATTCCAGTAAGTTGGATCATAAATAACAATTCCCATCTCTAACCAACGCGTCGGTTTATGTTCCCAATAAAATCCAACTGTTCCTATAATTTGACCGTTATTTTCTATAATTAAATTTGACAGCGGTTCTTCTTTTAAACGAGTTTGCATCTTTTCTTTATAGGACGAGTATCCTTGCATTGAGAACGAGAAATACGGTGCATCCCATTTTTTCCACTCTGGATTTTCTTCTTTAAATACTAGATTCCATAACGGTTTTATATCTGATTCTTCTATTGTACGAATTGTAACTTTGTTCCCCTTTAATATAACGTTTTGCATAATTTCCTCCTACATTCCTCTTTATTTCATATACAATTATAATATTTTTTCAGAAAAATCAAAACATAAACCTTCAATCATTTAATAATACTATTAATACCTGAAATTACAGATGTCGCTGCGAAATTTCGTACATACTTTTATTTAACTAAAAAACTAAAGAAAAACGAAATTTCCGCAGATGAACTATATATCGACTTAGAAGAAATACACTTTCAGCACCTACAGCATAAAAAATAGGAGGATAAATCACCTCCTATTTTCAGCTATATATTTTTAATTTCTTTTCATTTTTTTCAAGAAGGATAGCTTTTTCTATCCAGCCTTCTACACCATCTTTTTTTATTAAATCATACCCCGTGCAGCTACCATCAATTAACGAAACTGTATCCCCTTTTCTAATATTAATTTGCGCACAAGAAATATCCGTTTTCACTGTATACTCACCTGATTCAAGTTGCTTAATATACTCGTTTTTTACATGAAGTAGTTCATTTGTTCCTATTTGTTTACATACAGTAAAATCTTTCATTCTCTCCACAGGCTCTATGTAATAATGCGGATATGTTACTCCACCTTTCATTACTGAATTCGCAGTAAAATCGGCCAATACCTCATACTGCGGAAAATGATCTACATATGCACTGGAAAATGTATCATTTAAAATCTCTCGATGAATAATAAATGCATTTAATTGCCCGGCCTCTTTAATCGCATTACCACCATCAATCGCGATAATTTTTTTATTCTTATCAATAACTGGATTATTAGACGGCGCCTCCTCTGAATAGTTCACAACAGGCCAATGTCCAACAACTACATACTGATCCGCTCTGTGTGACCGATTAAAAAACTCTGGCATTGCAATTGCATTTTTTCGGTCAGTGTTCTTCCAATCCTCTCTATCTTCAAGCCCTGCATGTACAAAGATATAATCCTCTGTTTCAATAGCAGTTGGCAACTCTGTTAGCCACTTTATTTCTTTTGAAAAATGGCTCATCAATAGGTTTTTCACTTCACGAATATTACTTTTTTCATTAACAGTAACGTTCAATTGCCCTAGCCATTCATTAAAAATTGTATTTTTCCGCGTACATAAATAATTTATTAGCGCAGGATTTTCATTTACAAGTGCTTCAATTACCACTTCACAATTCCCTTCAACAACATAAACATTTGACTTGCTAACTACAAGGTCCATCACATAGTTTACGACGCCAATGCTATCGTTCCCCTTCTCACATAGGTCGCCATTTATAATTAAATAATCATCATCTTTAAAATTAACTTTATGTAATAATTCCTTTAAAAGATTTAATTCGCCATGAATATCAGATATTACGATAACTCTTACACCTTTTGAGATTAATAGTTTCTGAATTTTTTCCAAATATAAACTCCCCTAACCTTCTTTTAATTCAATATTATCTTCTCAATTATAAAGAAACTATTCGACAAAATAAGCAATTAACCCTCTTCATCTTATACTTCTAAATAAAAGTAGGTTCTATATGTTATCTCACATAGAACCTACTTAGTATTATAGCTCTTTATAAAAAGAATAGCTTACCTTATCATAGCCTTCTCTTTCATAAAAACGATGTGCATCAACTCTTCGAAACGCTGATGTAAGAACGATAGAACTGCACCCTTTTTCTCCCCCCCATTTTTCTACATATGACAGCAGAACTTTACCATATCCTTTTGATCTATGAGCTTTCGCAGTTACAAGATCATATACGAAAACATGTTTCTCATTATAGAAATTCGTACAAATCGCTACACCAGCGAGACTAACAACTTCGCCATCTTCATTCTGTAACGAGAGTAGTTTATACTTTTCTTCTTTCATTTTTTGAAATAAAGAACTTGCTTCTTCTCTTGAAAGTTTCGTTCTTAATTGCTGTAATACGGGGAATACATCATGTAAATCAGCTTCTGTTACTACTTCTCTAATATTCATTATGATTCTCTCCTTACTATTTATAAAATTTTCTAAATGTTATATCATCATTATAGGAAGCAACTGCCCCTTACTTAAGTGACAGTTTTATTCTTTTTTATAAGGCCAGTATTTAAAGGAGAATGTGTAAAATGAATTTCACTATTCCATTGCATCCAGAAAGTAAAACACCAATTTACTTACAAATTTACAAATATATAAAGCATGAAATCTCACAGGGAACAATCTCTGTTGGCACACGTCTTCCTTCTCACCGAAATTTGGCATCACAACTGAATATTAGCCGTATTACTGTCGAATCCGCTTATCAACAATTAATTGCTGAAGGATATGCGGAAAGTAAACCAAAGCGGGGTATTTTTGTTGCAGAGGTTGATATTGATATCATACAAAAAAATGAAAACATTGCGTCACACAAAACTAAAAACACGATAGAAGAACTATATGACTATGATTGTAGCCAAGGGCTTATTGATCAAACTGCTTTTCCAATTACAAATTGGAAAAGAGCATTACACGAAACTTTATGCCAATACGAAGATAGATTATTTTCTAAAGAAGATCCTCAAGGCGAGTTTGTTCTTCGAGAACATATTTCAAAATATTTATATCATGCCCGCGGGGTACATTCTTCACCTGATCAAATTATTATTGGAGCCGGTACGCAACCTCTTCTTTGGTTACTACTTCAACTGCTTGGTTCAAAAAAAGAATACGGAATCGAAAACCCTGGATTTCATCGTATAACTGCCATGATTCAAAGTTCTGGTCTTCCGGTTCACCCTATTTCATTAGACGATAAAGGGATTCGTATTTTAGCTTTACGTGAATCACGTTCCAATGTAGCATACGTCACTCCATCACACCAATTTCCTCTTGGAATGATTATGCCATTATCTAGAAGGCTCGAATTATTAAGGTGGGCCAATGATTACAAAGGATATATTATTGAAGATGACTACGACGGGGAGTTTCGTTATGTAGGAAAACCTATTCCTTCTTTACAAGGACTCGATTCAAAAGAACGTGTTATTTATATGGGGACATTCTCGAAATCCTTTTTACCTTCTTTACGAATGGGATATATCGTTTTACCACCTCATCTATTAAAAATCTATAAAGAGCTTGAAGGTAAATTTAAACAAACTGTTTCTACAATACAGCAACTCGCTTTTGCAACCTTTATTCACAATGGTGATTGGGAGCGTCATTTAAACCGTAGTCGTACGTTATATAAAAGAAAGCATACATTACTAGTTAAATCTATCAAAAATGAAATGGAATCTCGCGTACAAATACTTGGCGAACAGTCCGGACTTCATATCGTACTTCATGTTCATAATGGGATGAACGAGCAAGAACTTATTCATGCAGCTGCAACAGAACGTATCAAATTATATCCTCTTTCAATATACGATTCTATTCATAATTTAACCGATTCATCATATGTATTGCTCGGTTTCGGCAGCATTCCAGAAGATCGTATTGAAACTGTCGTTAAATTACTGAAAAAAGCCTGGTTCCCTAACTAAAAATAACTCCACGCAAGTAATACTGACGTGGAGTTATTTTACATACTATTTTTCTGATCCTTGCCCTGACCTTGCTGTCCTTCCCGGACGCTTTACACCAGTTGTTTCTGTTGAATAAGAAGCTTCAATTATAGCACTTGGATCTACAGAGAGAACGAGATCTTTCATTTTTGGATAAATGAAACGATTTGTAATACAATAAATGATTCTCTGATGCTCACCTAAAAAACCACCTTCTCCATGTAGATACGTAACAGACAGTTGCAATTCTTTCATAAGCAGTTCGCCAATTTCTTTATTTTTATTCGAAATAATCATGACGCTCTTTCCTTGATTAATACCGTCTAATATGAAATCTATCATTTTCGTAACAATATAGAAAATTGCTAATGAGAACATCGCTTGCTCAATTGAAAATAAAATAGCAACAAATACAAAAATAATTGCATTTACAGCAAGTAAAAACGTACTAATTGGTACTTTAAAATGCTTATTCATCCAAACAGCTAACATTTCTGATCCGTCAATTGCCCCGCCCATTTTCACAACGATTCCAACACCAACACCAAATAGAACTCCTCCGTAAAGTACAATTAATAATTCTGAAGTCGTAATTGCTGGAAATGGTTTTAAATAAATCAATCCGAGTGTTGTAACAACATTTGCATAAGAAGTACGGATGAAGAACTTCTTTCCCATTACTTTTGCAGTAAATAATAAAATAGGAATATTAAGTCCTAGAAATACTCCGTAAAGCGGTAATCCTGCAACTTTATTTGCCATAATAGCAATGGCCGTTACTCCGCCATCCACTAATCCATTAGGCGCTAAAATAAGCTCTAGTGAACCCGCTACAATAATGGACCCAACAGTTAACAATACGTATTCAAATATTTTCTTCATTCATTACCCCCAAAACATATATATTTTCTTAGTATTATCATAACTAATTTTTTTCACAAATACAAAGAAATTGCTTTATATACACACATTTTTCACCTTTTTGGTAATTCTTATGTAGAACCTCAAGCTTTAATACACGATGTATAGAAATCCCATCTATATTTCACCAATTAATTACATTATGTAATATAATTAATTTATCGAATTTACAGAAAAAGAAGCTTATGCCTTCAAAAGAGGGTATGAAACAATTATGCCTATCCCTTATCTTGACGAATGCAGACAACCTTATCGATATTTATACCGTTTATTATCCGTTCAAGGTAGTGTGGCATTAGAAAAGTGGTTAAGTTACCCATCCTATTTTTAAAAACGAATGCGAGGGAGTATGAAATGAATATTGAAAAAAAGAAAGCTTTAACAGCAAACGAAATTCAGCAAATGAAGGATTTAGCTTATATTTGTGGGCAACACGATCAAATTGATTACTCGTCAGATTTACATGAAAACTTTTTAACTACTCGTAATAAAGAAGAAATAAATGATTTTTTATTTTATGATGATACTCAATTAATCGGCGCACTAAGCATGTATGACTTTGAAAGACCAACAAAACTAGAGTTATTAGGGTTCGTTCATCCAAACTATAGAAAACAACAAATAGGCACTACACTTTTACAAACTGCAATGAAAGAAATACAGAAAAGAGAAGTAGATGTAGCCCTTCTTATTATTAATGGCGAATCAACTTCTGGGAAATCCTTTGCGGATTACTTGAAATTACCTTATCAATATAGCGAGTATAGTATGGAGTTCAAATCAAAAAAAATACAAAAAACACCAGAGAATACTATACAGCTTACTCTTGCATCTACAGAATCACTTCCTGATCTTATCGATATCTCTAGTAAAGCTTTCGGCGATTCTGTAGAAAATACAGCTATATGGTTACAAAAGATGTTGAAGTCATCTTCTCATCAAGTATACAGCGCTCTTATCGATAACAATGTGATCGGAACAATTACAGTTACTCACCAAGAACACTTTACTACATTATCAGGATTCGCTGTGCATCCTTTTCATCAAGGAAGAGGTTATGGGAAAGATATCCTCACTAATATAGTTCATCGCCTCATTTCAGAAGGTGTTGCAACGATTATACTAGATGTCGAAACAAGAAATAACAATGCTTTAAAGTTATATACACATTGTGGCTTTGAAATTATAATGAAGCATAATTATTATGACTTGTCCAAAAACACCAATAGCCCACTTTTCATTTACGACAAATAAAAAAACTGAATCGATATGATTCAGTTTTTTCTTAATATATTTACAACCGCAGTCGTTTCATTATTTTCTTTATATACACGAGGAATTCTTCTATCTAACATACACGTAACTTCATAGTTAATTGTACCTAACATATCCGCGATTTCTTCAACTGCAATCTCTTCTTCACCTTGTTTACCGTAGAATACAACTTCGTCTCCTACGTGTACTGGCATTGCTTTTGTAACATCTAACATAAGCTGATCCATACAAACGCGGCCAATAACAGGTACTCGAATCCCATTAATTAAAGCATGCCCTTTATTAGATAACTGACGGTTATAACCATCCGCATAACCAATCGGTACAGTCGCAATCCATTCTTCACCAGTTGTTACATACGTATTCCCATAGCTAATACCACGATTTTTCTTCGCATGTTTAACATGAGCTACTTTTGACTTCAAAGACAACGCTGGCTGCAAGGAAGCAACTGTATGATCCACTTCTCTTGAAGGGTACATACCGTAAATTCCAATACCGACACGAACCATATTTTGAAATGTGTTACTAAGTTCCATTGATCCCGCACTGTTTGAACTATGAATATACGGAAAATGGATTCCTAATTCTTCCGCTGTATGTACAGCTTTTTCAAACAAACTTGTTTGCATATTCGTATAAGTTTTATCTATTTCATCAGCGGTAGAGTAATGTGTAAATATCCCTACTTCTTCTACATACTCCATGCGGTTTAATTCTTCTAAAAATGGTTTAACCTCTTCTTCTTGTAAACCGATACGACTCATTCCTGTATCAATTTTCACTTGAATTTGTGCTTTCTTTTGAAGACGGTTTGCAATTTCATTTATACCATGTAAATCTTCTACTCTATAAACAGTCATCATAACGTCATATTGAATTACATCTTCTACAGCCGCTACTGGTGTATATCCTAAAATTAAAATCGGCACAGTAATTCCAGCCTCTCTTAATTCTATTGCTTCGTCTACAAATGCAACTGCAAGTTGATTTATTCCTGCTTCAATAGCTGATTTCGCAACTTCAACTGCCCCATGACCATACCCATTCGCTTTTACAGCAGCCATCATCGCAATATTTTCATCATTCACATGTTTTTTAAATTCATTTACATTATGTTTTACAGCATTTAAGTCAACTTCTACAATTGTATCTCTTCCATATTTCAAACTCATTGGTCTAACTCCTAACTCAATAATTGCATTCCATTCTATTTCACGTTTCATATGACCTTTTACAATATAATACTTTTCATTATGCTAGTCAAACTACTAGAATTTTCGGAATTTTTAGTATGATATAATACCCTCAAGAAACTATTATATATGGAGATGAGGAGAATTACAATGTTTGTACAATATGCATTACATCAACTTAAAATTGCTGTTGATACTTCTATTCATATGCTTAATCAATATAGTGAAGGTGATTTAAAAATACAACCAATTCACTCGAAGCGATCCATATTTGAAATGTGTGCACACCTTTCTCTTATTTGTCATGCTGATTTACTCATTTTAAATGGTATTACGGAAAAAGAGTTACATACCTTTTATATAGAACATACACCAGAAACAGTTAGTCACATACAACAAACGATGCTTCAAGGATACGATTTACTTTCTAAAACGTTTTTATCCTATTCCAATGAAGAATTAGCGAAAATTAAGACTGCTTATTGGGGTATTTCTTATTCTAGGTTCGAATGGTTGCTTGAAATTGTTGTCCACGTCTATCATCATCGCGGGCAAATTCATATTTTATTATGTGAGCACGTTAAAGATCCTAACATACCTTTATTTCAATAAAGGTATGTTAGACGACATTAAACTTCTCTAAGGCAAATAATATGCCACCTTCACTTGATTTCTTTGTAACGTAATCCGCTTTTTTCTTTAACTCTTCTCTACCATTCCCCATCGCAATCCCTAATCCTACATACTGCAACATCTCAATATCATTTCCACCGTCGCCAAAAGCAATTGCTTCTGATTTACAAATTTTTAAATGCTCCAATATTTTTTGAATAGCCGTTAATTTTGATACTTTATTATCTTCCAATACATTCATAACATAACCATGAAAACGTTCAAACGTAAGCGTTGGATATCTTTCAAAAAATTTTTGAGCTTCTATTTCATCAGCATACAGACATAAACAATAGACCTCTTCTGAAAAACTCTTGCTTTTTTCCGGATACTTTCCTAAATTTAAAGTCTCGTTAAGCGCTTGAATTACACGTTCATTATCCGAGGCTATTCCGTTCATTGCAAAATCCTCTGTGAAATAAGAAATACTATGACCATGTAATTCAGCAAACCCCGAGATATCATGAACAATTTCACTAGAAAGTACTGATTTATGTATAACTGTTTCCTCACACTTGATATGTGCACCATTTGCAGAAATAAACGTATTTATGCCCAGTTCTTTAAATTGTGAACATAAACTATACGGTCTCCCTGTTGTAACAACTACATGAATCTCTTTATCTATTAACCTTCGTATCGCTTCTTTTGTACTTTCGTGCATACTTCTATCAATCTCGCTTAATAGCGTACCGTCAACATCGAAAAATACAACTTTGTACATAAGTCTTTACATCCCGTCCAAATGATTCGTATCATTAATGAAATGTACTGTTTTGTGTTCACCCTCAATTTCAATTAAACTTATTCCCGTATCTCCCATTTTAAAATAATAGTCCATTGAAATTGGCATTTTGAAAAATGCACGTAATATACTATTAATTACGCCTCCATGCGCAACAATTGCAATTCGATCATATGTATTCTCTGTTACAATTTTAGAAAAGATTCCTTCTATTCTCATTCTAAATTCGATAAATGACTCACCATTTTCAAAACGATCATGAAGAAACTTCGGCTCAGGGTATTTCTTCGCTTCTTCAAATGACAGACCTGCTTGTACCCCATTATTGAACTCCATTAATTCCTCTTCTAATTGAATTGGACACCCGATTCCTTCTGCTAATGTTTCACCAGTTTCGCGAGCACGTTTTAATGTACTTGACCAAATGAAATCTGGTGCAAAATCCTTTTTCACTTTCTGTACAAGCCTTTGTACTTGTTGTCTCCCTTTGTCAGTTAACTCGAAATCAGCTCGTCCTTCATGTACATTTAAAATGTCCGCTTCGGATTCTCCGTGTCGTATTAGTAGTATTTGCATGTTTCTTCCCCCTTATCTCCTTAAAACCAAGACTAAATCTTAACACATTTTTTAAAATTTTCAAAATAATAAAAGCAATCCCCATTCATAAAAGAATGAAAATTGCTTTTATTACTAACTAACTTTCTTTTAAACTAGCTTTAGACTTTCCTCCTACTCCCCAATGCGAACTCGGGATTTCATTCACCAGCACACGCACTCTTTCAACATCTACATCTAAGTTTTTTGCAACCGCCTCTGTAACATCAAATATTAGATTTTGAATTTGCTCCTTCTTTCTACCTTCTATTATTTGAATTTGTATAATGGGCATTTTTATCTCTCGCTTTACTTTTTATTCACAAAACATCGCTATACTTCCTAAATCATCAAATTGTGCAATAATAGAATCTCCTGCTTTGAAAGCAATCGCTTCTGATAATGCTCCACTTAATACAATATCACCTTTCTTTAACCCTTCATTTTGTAAACCAAGTTTGTTTACCGCCCAAGCAATCGCCTCTGCTGGATGTCCCAGTACAGCTGCCCCCGTTCCAGTTGTAGCAATCTTACCATTCTTCGACATAACCATCCCTACATTAGCTAAATCTATATCTTTAACATCAATCCACTTACTTCCTAACAAAAATTTTGAAGATGAACAATTATCTGCTATTACGTCAGGTAATGTAAATTTGAAATTTAAATACCTACTATCAATAATCTCTAAAGCTGGCGCGACATATTTCGTTGCCTTTAATACATCCTCAGCTGTCACATTCGTCCCTTGTAAATCCTCATCCATTAAAAAGGCAATCTCTGGTTCTACTTTTGGATGAATCAATGTTTCGTATTGTAATGGCTCCCATTCGAACGCTAACATATCTTCCAACAAATATCCGTATATCGCTTCATCAATACCCATCATTTGTTGTTTTGCCTTACTTGTTAATCCAAGTTTTACCCCAACTCTTTTAGAACCTTCGTTCATTTTTTGTTCAATTAAACATTTTTGCAATCTATATGCGTCATCCACCGTTAAATCCGGATGCTTATCTGTTACTTTCACTACTTCTTTTCTATCTTTTTCAGCCTGAAGTAAATAGTCAACAATTTCTATATCTGCTCCTTTTACTAAAGCCATCTTTTACACCCCCATTTTTATCTTTGCTAATTCTGCCGCGACATCTAAAATCATATCCTCTTGTCCACCAACTACTTTTCTTTTCCCAAGTTCTATTAAAATATCACGGGCGTCTACACCAAAACGCTTTGCCGCTCTTTCAGCATGTAATAAAAAGCTCGAATATACACCAGCATATCCCATTACAAGACTTCCTTTTTGAATTTCTTGCGGTGCTGGCAATAAAGGTGCAACAACATCCTCAGCTAAGTCCATCATCTTATATAAATCTATATCTAGCTTATATCCCATACGATCTAAAACAGCTAGTAATACCTCTGTTTGGGCATTTCCAGCTCCAGCGCCAAGGCACCGCACGCTTCCATCAATACGTGTCGCACCTTCTTCAATTGCCACCACTGTATTCGCTACTGCAACAGAAAGATTATTATGACCATGGAAACCAATTTCGACATTTAAAGATTGACGTAATGCTCGAATACGTTCACGTACTTCGTGAGGCAATAAAGCACCCGCTGAATCCGTTACATAAATCGCCTCAGCACCATAGGCCTCCATAAGCTTTGCTTGTTCTACTAACTTTTCAACCGGTGCAGAGTGTGCCATCATTAAAAAGCCACACGCTTCCATACCTAACTCACGCGCAAATTGAATATGCTGTGCTGAAACATCTGCTTCTGTTACATGCGTCGCTACACGAACAAGTTTCGCACCAATATTTGCAGCTTGCTTTAATTCATGGATCGTTCCAATACCAGGAATTAACAAAACAGCTACTTTAGCTTGCTTACACTCATCTACCGCTGCTTCAATCAACTTCATTTCATTAACTAATGACTTTCCATATTGTAATGTGGAGCCTCCTAAACCATCTCCATGACTCACTTCAATATAATGCATACCGGCCTCATCTAATGCTCTAGTTACAGATCGAACTTGTTCTTCTGTAAATTGATGTTTCATTACATGGCTTCCATCACGTAAACAAACTTCCGTTATTTTCACTGGTATTTCACTATTTCGCCTCATTCATTACACCTCTTTTCTTCTCTGAAATGATCCGCATTGCAAATTCTTCACCTACTTTTAATGCCGCTGCCGTCATAATATCTAAATTGCCAGCATAAGGAGGAAAGTAGTCTCCAGCTCCTTCAACCTCTAAAAATACAGTCACACGATTCTCATCAAACATCGGCTCTTGTTTTAGAGAATAACCTGGAACGTATGCCCTAACTACTTCAACCATCTTATGAATTGCTTCACGAATAGAATCCTCATCCATATATTTAACTTCACAATATACTGTATCCCTCATTAAAATAGGAGGCTCCGCAGGATTTAATATAATAAGTGCTTTCCCATAATCTGCTCCGCCAATCTCTTCAATTCCACGCCTCGTCGTAATTGTAAATTCATCAATATTTGCCCTTGTACCTGGACCTGCACTTAAACTTGAAATAGTTGCAACTATCTCTGCATATGTAACATTTGCCACTTCATTAATCGCATGAACAATCGGAATCGTTGCTTGTCCTCCGCACGTAATCATATTAACGTTTTGCTTATCTACAAAATCATTATTTCGGATAGCAGGACAAACGAACGGTCCGCATGCAGCCGGAGTTAAGTCAATTACTATTTTCCCAAGCTCTCCTAATACTTTTGCATGATAACTATGTGCTTTAGCTGAAGTTGCATCAAATACAATATCAGCTAAACTTGGATTATCAATTATTGCTTGTATACCATTATCAAAAACCTCGTATCCTGCTTCTTTTGCTCGCTTTAAACCATCCGATTTTGAATCTATTCCAATCATGGCATTTAGCTCTATAACTTCACTTTTTCTTAATTTATACATTAAATCCGTGCCAATATTACCCGATCCGATTATAGCCACCTTTACTTTCTCCACATTTATCCCCCCTTTTTTCAACGCTTTAATCTATATAAATGTTACAGAAACCGATCCAAGTAAACCGAAATCAGCTCGAATGTTGTCTTCACTTTGAACTGAAACAGCACCAGATAATGCGCCAGGTAAAATTAGTTCCCCTGCTTTCAATCCAATATTAAATTCATAAAGCTTATTAGCTAACCAAGCAATAGCTTGTGCTGGATGGCCTAATGCAGCCGCGCCAGCACCCGTTGCAATTAAACTATTATTTTTATAAAGCGTCATTCCAGTTGTACGTAAATCTACTTTATCGATGCTAGAAAATGTATTACCAATTACAACCTTCGCTGACGAGCCATTATCCGCTACTGTATCAGCCAGCTTAATTTTCCAATCAGCAATGCGACTATCAATTATTTCAAGTGTAGGTACAACATACTTTGTTGCCATCAGTACATCAATGTATGTAATATTAGGCCCATTTAAATCTTGCTCTAGCACAAATCCTATTTCTGCTTCTATTTTCGGAGATACAAAGGAACTCATTGAAACTTCACTACCACTTTCTATCTTCATATCATCTAGTAAATGTCCATAATCCGGCTCATTTACCCCAAGCATTTGTTGCATTGCAACGCTTGTAAGACCAACTTTCTTGCCAATTATGCTACGTCCACTCTCTAACTTTCTCCCTACAACTTCAAGTTGAATATTATAAGCATCCTCAACAGATAAATTATCATATCTCTCAGTAAAAGGAAGTATCCCTACACGTGAATTTTCAGCTTGTACTAGTTCATCGGCTAATTCTTTAATTAACAATTGCTCTCACCTCATTTTTAAATTTATATATCCCTAAATATTCACATTGTAACTAACCCCCATCTATCTACTTTATTTCCATAAATATTAGATGGGAGTTCTTTGTACTTTAAGTTTAAACATCACCTTTATAATTTCATCGTTACTGTCTTAGCTTCCGTATAAAATTCAAAACTATGACGTCCACCTTCTCGACCAATCCCGCTTGCCTTCGAACCTCCAAATGGAGTACGTAAGTCCCGAACATACCAACAATTAATCCATAGTAAGCCTGAATCAATTTGTGAAACCACTCGTTGCGCTCTTCTAAGATCATTGGTCCAAACAACTCCAGCTAGTCCATAAATGGAATCATTCGCAATGCGAATTGCATCCTCTTCCGTTTTAAATGGAATAACAACTAGAACTGGACCAAATATCTCTTCTTGCGCTACACGCATACTATTATCAACATCATATAGAATAGTAGGTTCATAAAAATTCCCTTCTACTAAACTCTTAACTCTTTTTCCACCATAGGCTAATTTTGCACCTTCCGAAATTCCTATTTCTACATAGCGATCAACCGTTTCTAAATGAGATTTTGATACTAGTGCTCCCATATCTGTCTCTTCAGAAAGAGGGTTTCCAACTTTTATTCTTTGTACAGCTGCTACAAATTTTTCTAAAAACTGTTCATATACACTTTCTTGCACAAGTAATCTCGAACCAGCTAAACAAATTTCTCCTTGGTTCCGATATATAGCTTCAATCGAGCCTTGTACCGCTTCATCTAAATCCGCATCTTCAAATACGATATTTGCTGATTTACCTCCCAATTCTAATGAAACAGGGATTAAATTCTCTGCTGCATTACGCATAATTGTTTTTCCTGTATTACTTTCTCCAACAAATGAAATTCTTCTTACAGCTGGATGTGTAGTCATTTGTGTCCCAACAGTACTCCCTGGACCTGTAATAATATTAAGTACACCTGGAGGTAATCCCGCATCATTTGCAATTTCGCCGAGCATAACTGCACTTAAAGGCGTATAAGAGGCTGGTTTAACAACAACTGTATTACCAGAAGCAAGTGCCGCTGATGCTTTCCACGTCATTTGCATAAATGGTAAATTCCAAGGAATGATTAAACTAGTCACTCCCGCTGGAGCGTACTTTGCATATGACATAAAATTATGTTTGTCATAATGTTCATGTACCAAATATTTAGCCATTTCAGCAAAGAAGCGAAAGTTATGAGCCGCACGTGGTATATCGAATCCTTTACTTTCCTTAATTGGTTTTCCAACATCAAGAGTTTCTATATACGCTAATTCATCTACTCTCTCCATAATTAAATCCGACATTTTGCATAAAATATCCGATCGTTCTTCAACAGGCATTTTACTCCAAATCCCACTTTTAAATGTTCGTTCTGCCACATCAATTGCTCTTTTTGTATCCTCTTCATTTGCCTTCGCTACAGAAGCTAACTTTCTATTCGTCGCTGGATTGAACGTATCAAACGTTTCACCACATATGGAATCCACATATTGTCCATCAATAAACAATTTCGCATCTTTTACTTTCATTTTGTCAGCTAATAATTCTTTGTTCACCTTCTTTACCTCCTACTCCTCAATTTCTAAAACCATCTCAATTTCAATTGTTGTGTTATTAGGTAATTGAGCCATACCGACTGCAGAGCGAGCGTGTTTTCCTTTTTCTCCAAAAATCTCTACTAATACATCAGATGCCCCGTTCATTACTTTTGGCTGATTGATAAAATCCTCCGTACTATTTACAAAGCCAAGCAGCTTTACAACTCGTTTCACCTTATTTAAATCACCTAGTTCATTTCTTACAACACTTAATAAATTCAACATGGATTGTCTCGCTGCTTTATATCCATCATCAATCGATATATCCTTTCCTAATTTCCCGTGATACTCATCTACACCTTGTCCAGCAGTAAATAATAAGTTACCTACTTTTACACAACTAACATAATTTCCAACCGCTGGGCGAATAGCTGGTAGTATAATTCCCAACTCTCTTAATTTATCCTCAGGTGTTTGTACTCTCTGCATATGCTACACCTCGTTTTTTTATATCAATATTTAAAAATTCTGCTGCATTTCCTCCAAGCATTGCTGCTTTTTGTTCCCCGGATAAACCAGATGTTTCATCAATCACTCTACCCGGATCAATTTCTCGCAATAAAAATGGATAATCCGAACCCATAAAAATCTTTTCATGCCCAAATCTTTCAATCATATATTTCAAATTCATAGGATCATAATTTAAAGAGTCAAAATAAAATTTCTTTGCGTAATAACTAGGAGGGTGTGTAGTCAAACGTAAATGAGGCCATACTTTCCAGCCTTGATCTAATCTTGGCAAAATATATGGAAAAGATCCGCCGCCATGCGCAAAACAAACTTTTAACCGTGGAAACTTTTCCATTATTCCACTACATATAAGTGTAGCTGCTGCAAGCGCCGTTTCACTTGGCATACCGACTGTATACATAAAATTATGGTGTGGCATTCTATCGCGTCCTAACGTTTCCCACGGATGGATAAAAATTGGAACTTGCCACTTTTCAGCCATTCGAAAGAATTCAATAAACGATGGGTCATCTAAATTTTTACCATTTACGTTTGTGCCAATTTCAATACCATGTAAATTTAATTCCGTTATGCAACGTTCCATTTCACGAATTGCAGTTTCTCCATCTTGCATCGGAACCGTTCCTAACCCTACAAAACGATCTGGATGTGCTGAAACTGTTTCTGCAATAAAATCATTTTGAATACGTGCCATACTTTCGGCTTCCTCTGGTTTTGCCCAATACGAAAATGTAACAGGGATTGGCGATAAAACTTGAATATCTACACCTTCACGATCCATATCTTCAATTCTTTTCTTAGGGCACCATACTTGGTCTGTCACATCACGAAAATTTTTCCCTCCGACCATAATACTTGCACCACATGTACAAGTCCGATTTAATATTGGCCAGCGACCGCCACCAAACTTCTCTTCAAAATCTGGAAAAGTTTCAGGAATAATATGTGTATGAAAATCTATTCGCACTTCCATTCCTCCACTTCTTCTGGCATAATGTAACCACAGTTTTTACATGCTCGAATTTCCTTATTTGAATTAAAACTATGAATTGCTTCTTTTACTTGTTTTTCAATATCATTTAATTGAACACGTACACGATGCATTTCATGATTGCACTCGTCACAGAACCAAACGAAATCCTCAAGTTCTCCTTGGCTACGTTTTCTTTCAATTACTAGCCCAAATGTGTTAGCAACGCGATGTGGTGAATGTGGTACCATAGCCGGCAGCATAAATACATCCCCTTCTTTTACTGTGACGACTTCCCGCTTACCTTCCTCTGTAATACATTCCACATAACATTCACCTTTAATTTGATAGAAAAATTCATCTGAGGGATCTACGTGGAAATCACGTCTTCTATTTGGACCCCCTAATATCATGGCAATAAATTCCGAATCTTGCCAAATAACTTTGTTATTTACTGGCGGCTTCAATAACTCCTTATTCTCATCAATCCATTTTAGTAAATTAAAAGATTGCAATGTTTTAGACATATTGTTTCCTCCTCTTTATTCCTTCTATTTATATCGTTTTAAAAGACCAACCGAGTAAAGAGCTAGACTTTTGCAACTCTCCATGACATACATAATTTCTAATTCTCGTTGAAGATATTCGCTCACCTTCTTCACAGCAAACATCTTTCACTATAGAAATATTGAAGTGTTCTCTTAGCAGCCCTATATTACCTTCTCGATTTTTTCCGAACCTAAAATCTTGACCAATATAAATGTCTACAGGATTTAACCTTTTTAAATCTTGAACAAAACAACTCGCACTTTTTGTTATATATGACTCATCAAACCGTATTACAACCACATGTTCAACACCGAGATTTTGAAGACGTTTCACCTTCTCTTCAACGGGTGTTAATATTTGCGCTCCTTGAAAATAAGAGCGTGGTGGTGGATCAAATGTATACACAACATTTGTTATCTTTAATTCCTTTGCCTTCTCAACCGCATTTTTAATAACAGCTTGATGGCCTTTATGTACACCATCAAAAGCACCTATTGAGACAATGGATTTCGTTAATTCAGGTATACACTGCTCATGTATATAAATAATTCTCAGCTCTCTTCTTCTAGAGTTAAATTTCCAAATAGCCAAATTCCTTCGAGATCAAATTCGCCGTATTCATCACACTTTGAATTATGATTTCACGATTACTTCCCTGCATATACGATATAGGTCCAACAATATTCAGCGCCGCAATAGTTCTCCCGGTATAAGATCGAATAGGAGCTGCAATCCCATACATTCCATGTTCATTTTCATTATCACTAATTGAATAGCCTTGCTTACGAATCTTCTGTAACTCTGTCTGGAATTGTTTTTCGCAAGTAATTGTATTAGGCGCTCGCGGTAAAAGCCCTTTTTCTGAAGTATATTCTAAGGAAGATGAATTAAATGAAAGCAGTACTTTCCCTGTACTTGTACAATATGCAGGTTCTCTTGATCCAACATGTGTTGAAATTTGAACGGACTCCTTCGATGAAACCTTCAAAATAAATACAACATCACCTCGATCAAACATACCGATATGTACAGTACCACTAAAATTTCTTACCAGTTCTTCAACCAGCGGAATTGCTCCACTATAAATCTCTTGCTGAAACATGACTTGATTTCCCCACTCTAACAATTTCCAACCTAATCTATATTTTCTTTGCTCATCTTGAATGAGCATTCCTTCTGCACATAACGTACGAACAAGATGGTGAACTGTACTAGCATTCATCTTTAATTTTTCCGCTATTTCAGAATTTCCTAGTACAGGTTCATCACTCGTAAAACAATTTAGAATTTTACAAATTTTACTGATAGAAGCGATCAAATCATTTACCTCCCCTATTCCAGTTACAGTTCTCTAGTTTTAGATGTTTTTAAAAAATATAAGAAGATTTACATCCTAACAGTAAAATTCTTGTTATTATCTGTTGCTCCTTCCTTTTCTAAATAAAAATGTAAGCGTAAACATTTTCATTTAGCTCAAAGCACCTTCTGATGAACTCGATTGCAACGCATTGTTTACTAGGGAAAACGTTTGTTGTTTTTTGTACGCATTATAAAACATTCCCATTTTACGCACTGGATCTCCAGAATAATAACGCTCATATTGTAATAATCGCTGTCCAAAAGCTTCTCCACATAAATCCCATGCTAATTTAAATAAACGAACTCGTTCCTCAGAAGATACTCCTTCACGCCCAATATAGTATTTTTCCATATCGTCTTGAATTTCGGGATTCATAAAGTCTGCACCTGTCGGTGACATTAATAATCCACCAGCACCAATGGTTTGAATAATCTCAATTGCACGCGGATACATTTTAGGTAATAAACTGCGTATTGTATCAAGTGGTAACCTTGCAGGAATAACTTCTCCATATGGATTTGTTTCATATTCATACTCAGCTACTTGTAAGAGTGCACGTATCGTTTCTACATCTTGCATAAGCTCTGCTAACTGGTTTTGTACATTCAAAAATCCATCTACTCCTATCGAATCTGCTAATTTCATAGCTACTTCAGCAGCGAAAGAAAGCTTAACTAATCCTCTTACCCCAGATTGATGCGCTGGTTGATGACCAATTCCCGTTTTAGGATACAATTGATTCCCAGCTTCTATATTTTGATAAATAAATACTTTATCCCATGGGATAAACACATTATGAAATACTAGTAATGCATCCATTTCCTCAAACCTTGATGCAAGTGGATGATCAAATAAAGAGCGTTTTCCATCTTGCATTGGCTCACGACAAAGAATTCTTAGTCCTGGTGCATCAATTGGAACTGCAAAAGAGATTGCATGACGTTCATCACCTGGTTTAAAACTCGGATAAGAATATATAATTACTTCGTCTGTAATCGGAGCAAGTGTCGCTAACATTTTAGCACCACTTACATACATTCCTTCCGCTGTTTCACTTACTACACCTAAATGCATCGTTTCATCTTCTTGTTGATGAGAAGCCTTACTCCGATCATTTTGCGGATTAATAATCGCATGTGTTAAAAACAAATCATTATCCCGTATATGCTTATAATAATTTTTTATATTCTTTCCCCATTCTGAATTGAATTTCTCAAAAAACCATGAATTACTTGCCATTGAAGTAACTGTTACATTTAAAAAGTCAGGTGTTCTTCCCATTAAACCAAAGGTAGCTTTTGCCCACACTTCAAATAATTCACGGCGTGCTTTTAAGTCCTCATAATTTTTGGGTACTAAAAATGCATTTGAAACCCTTTCTCCTGTCTCTTCGCATATATGAGTAATCTTATTCTGATATTCTGGATTGTGCTGCATATCATATAAGTTAGCAATTTGTAAAATAGGTTCGCGAAAAACATCTTCATTTACTACATCCGTTACTCTTCTCCCACCAATCCAAATTTCAGGATTTCTTTTTCTTAATCCTTCAATATACTGTTCCCCTGTTCTAATTGCCATTCTTTCCCCTCCAATTTCACATAATAATATACTAAAAAGTTTAGAAACTTCACTAGATGACTGAATTTTCAATCATTATACCAATTTTAATTTGTTCAAGTTCCCCTTAATTTCACATTATGAAATCTTATTATTTTTTTAAAAAACATGAAAAAGGAGCGGTCCCCCGCCCCTCACCCATTCACTTTCTCTGCATTATTCCAATAATACTTACTAAACGCTTCCGTTAACACATCAATCGTGTTATATAATTCATCTAACGTATTATCAACACCACCAACTTCAATTAACATCGCATTTTTAGATAAATCTTGGTTATAAAACCCATTTCCATCTTTTTTATACTTCGGAAAAATCCCTCTACTTAATCCGTAATAGTTTTCATCTAAATAACTATTGATTGCTCTTGCAATTTTTTCATTTTCAGCACGGCCTTCATTTTCCATCCCAATTATAAAATATAATCTTGCATACGATTTCCCGTTAATTACTTTTGTTGTTACCTTCTTCCGCTGATCGTCACGGTGTATATCAATCGGAAACGCAATTTTATTATTTTGTGCTAATGCTTCTTTTACATATTCATGAGACGCTTTATATGATTGCGGCCATTTCCATTTTTTACTCGCTAATAAATCACCCATATTCGTTTTATCATGAATTACCGGAATTCCTTGTCCTTCAAGTTGCTCTTTCATACGTTTCCCTAGTAAAGATACATTTACATCTGGGCTAGATGGATCAGTTGCCCCTGGTAATAATGGAAAGAAGGATTCCCAGCTGTGTGTATGGTAAATATATACTTCACTTTCACCTTTTTGCGTTCCATTCTTTTTCTGTACCGGATTATTCTTTTCCGCTTCTGTAACTTTGTCTTTTGCTACTTCTCGATCTTTCGTTATTTCTTCTATTGGTACACTAGATTCATTGGGGATATTCGTAAAGTTTGTCCCTTCCCCAGCTACGATAATGTTAGAATAATATTTTGACATACCAGGTACTTCTTTACCGACAAATGTTCTTAAGTCTTTAATTTTCAAATCTGTCGCAATAGAGAACATTAAATTCCCAACCGATTCTCGTTTATTTTGCTTAAAATAATCAAATCCGTAATAGCGATTCTCACTTTCTATCATTTGAACAAAACCTTGCATAGATACTTTTCCAAACCATTGATTCGCATAATTCGATTTCATTGTATGTAAAAGTGACGTCAAAATCGACGCAATAATAATTACTATTAGTGCATATAAAAAGAGTAACGAAACTAGTTTTTTCCCATGTATACGAGTTGTATACTTTTTCACTGTATCACCTTCTTTATACATGGATATGTACAAGCTTTTCTTAATATACGTACAAAAAAGAGAAATGGTACCCCATTTCTCTTTCTCACTCTTATAATTATTTTTCTGTATCTGACGAAGGTAATTTCTTCGCTTGTTTTTCTTTAAAAATTTCCCCAATTGCACCAAGAGTACCAAGTGTCTCAATTGCATTAGACGGAATAAAGACTTTATTTGCTGGTCCTTTCGCAACCTCAATCAATGATTCAAATGATTTATAAGCAAGTACGCGTTCATCTAAATCTGCTGCACGAAGTAATTCAATTCGGTTTTGTTCTGCTTTTGCGATTTCCTCAATCGCTCTTGCTTCCCCTTGCGCTTCTAATTCTTTTGCTTCTTTTAAACCTTCAGCTTCTCGAATACGTGCTTCTTTATCCCCTTCAGCCATTAAAATTTTACTTTGCTTTTCCCCTTCAGCACGAAGGACTTTATCTTGTTTTGCAGCTTCAGCCTCTAAAATAATCGCACGTTTATTACGTTCTGCTTTCATTTGTTTTTCCATCGATGCTTGCACATCTTTTGGCGGGTTAATATCCACTACTTCAACACGTTCAATACGAACGCCCCATTTTTCTGTTGCTTCATCAAGCGCTAAGCGAATTTCTGTTGAAATTTTTTCACGACCAGATAATGTTTCATCAAGTTCCATTTTACCAATAATTTGACGCATCGTTGCAGAAGTAATATTACGAACACCATATTCATAGTTAGAAATACCATATGTCGCAAGTTCTGGTTCAACAATTTGATAGAAAATAATTGTATCAATTTCTACTTGTACATTATCTTTCGTAATTACTTTTTGTGGTGGTACATTCGTTTGTTGAATACGTAAGTCATGATATACACGAACGCGATCTACAATCGGGATTAAAATATTTAATCCTGGGTGCATAATACGTTGAAACTTACCAAATCTTTCAATGACCCCAACTTTTTGCTGAGGAATAATTTTAATTGTTAATGCGATAAATGTAACTACAATTAGTGCGAATATAATCGTTAACGTTAATGCTACCATATTTACTCACTCTCCTTTTTTACTTGTAATATAGTACTATGCCTCTTTATAACTACCACTTTTTCTCCAGCATCAATAGGATCATCTGCAACAGCTGTCCAAGTATCTCCATCCACTTTCACAATACCGTTCGCTTCGTTTGTAATCGCTTGCATAATAATTCCTTTTTTACCGACAAGCATATCCACTGTATCAGTAAAACCTTTTGCTTCTCGAAAGTTTTTTGAAATTCTTTTCGTAAAGAACGTCAATGTTAAACTTACAATCCCACCAATAACAACTTGTAAAAATAATGCATCAGGAGCAAATAAAGCAATAAGACCTCCGACAACAGCCCCAATTCCAAGCCAAAGCATATAAAACGTAATCGATAACATTTCTGCGATAAATAAAACACCCGCTATAATAAACCAAATCACCCAACCAGCCATATACAACCCTCACTTTCTTTCTCATTTTCTATATGTATATGAAGAAAAGAATGGTTTATCCGCCCTTTCGCATAGAAGGGCGTTTACTACTAGCTATTATATATTCTTTTTTACAACAAGTATTAATAAAATACTATATTAATATATTCTTCATTACATATGAAAATCCCTTTCAAAATATGACAAAAAATTTAATTCTTTTAAAAACATAATTTTCAGATTAAAATAATTCTAACTCGAAAATTATTGTTTTTTTGGAAGGTGGTATTCTTATTGTACAATCGCTCAATAATTTTCTATTTAGGATCAAAATTATGCATTACTCTCGCTGACATCGTATACGTAATGATTATTACAACTCACATCTATATGACAACTCAATCAGCTACATTAACTGCTCTTTTTCCATTATTACAAGTTCTCACTAATCTGATCGCTAACATGTCTGCACCACTTCTCATGAATCGGTTTCCATCTTTTTCGTTGCTATATACTCTCCAATGGATGAAAACAGTTCTTTTACTATTATTAATGATTTTATTTCCGGTCCTTTCCACAAACATATTAGGCCTATTAACTTTCGTTCTTTTCATTTCATTATGTAGTGGCTGGAGCGCCCCATTATTATATGGCATCCTTCCGCGCCTAACACCAAAAGAGGAATTAGTAAGAGTAAACAGTATCTTTTCCTTTTCAACACAAATTGTACAAGCGGTAGCTTATTCATTTACAAGCATTATCGTTCTTCTCATCGGCGTCACTTCTACACTCATGATCAATAACATTTTAATGATTTTCGGATGTGTTGCATTGCACTTTTCATTACGGTCCACACATGCTGAACGAATAACAGAACCTTCCTCTTCAAAGAGTACTGCTTTATTAGAAGGATGGAAACTATTATTTCAACATCCTTCTTTGCGCACAGTTACACTGATGGACTTAATTGAAACTTTCGCAGGAACAATATGGATTGGCGCTATTACGATGGCATACGTTACGACTGTTCTTCATAAAGGTGAAGAATGGTGGGGATACATTAATACAAGCTATTATGTCGGTACATTAGTTGGCGGGATATTAGCTTGGAAAATGAGTACATATATTCAAAATAATTTAATACGCTCCATGGCGATAGGCTCTCTTTTGTTTAGCATTCTTACATTTTTATATGGTATGACGAGCAGCGAGTTTATTGCGTTATTCCTATGTGTTCTAATGGGGCCATGTTATCAAATTAGAGATATTTCTCAAACGACAGTTCTACAATCCAGTGTCGCTCCTTCTTTATTATCAAAAATGTATACAGCACACGGTGCTCTTCTTTCAACAGCCTCTGGATTATCTATGCTTAGCGTTGGAATTATTACAGATACATTTGGCGTTCGTACAATTTATATCATCGCTTCTTTTCTTATTTTATGTTCTGCTTGTTTATCTTTTCGTTTATTAAAGCATCATAAGACAAAGCAGAAAGATATTTCACTTTAATCAATAAAACAAATAGGACAGGCATTCCTGTCCTATTTTATATTCTATTCATGACAAGCCCGGAATTTTTCTATGTTTTGTCGCTTGTTCAAAAGCATAAGCTAATTTAATTAATACCCCCTCGCTAAAGGCAGTGCTTGCAACGGTAATTCCAAAAGGTCTCCCGCTTTCCATATATCCCGCAGGTATTGCTATAGACGGATAACCTGCTTTCGCACATATAGTAGACCCTATATAGGAAGGGAACAGTATCGCGTCAAGATTATATTTTTCCAACGCAAAATCAATACCCTGTTCTTGTGAAAAATATATATCTTCTAATCTAGCATTTAAATATTCTGGATTTCTTAACGTATTAGGAAAATCTTTTCTTACTTCCAACCTAGTTTGTCCATATTTCAAAGCTCTTTCTGCTATGTTTTTATTAAACTCCAATAGCTCTGAAATAGAATGTACTGGAATTGTAGAAGGTAGTTTAGAAAGATAATTATCCAGGCTATGCTTGAGCTCATAAAGCGAAACTCCCCAGCTCCATTCCCTATGAAAAGACGGAATATCAATATCTTCTACTACTGTGGCTCCCTCATTACGTAATACTTGGATCGTTTCCTTAAACAATTTTTCATCGTACTCACCAGATTCATAATATTCTTTTGCTACATTGGTAAATACACCAATCTTCGCTCCATTTAAGCCGTTAACATCAAGATATTTTGTATAATTCTGCTCTGCCCTTCCTTCACTTTTGTGAGTAGCTGCATCCATCTCATCCAATCCAGTTAAACTCCCTAGCAAAATAGCCGCATCTGTTACCGTTCTAGCAAATGGTCCTGCTGTATCTTGTGAATAAGTGAATGGAATAATTCCGCTACGACTAATGAGACCCACAGTCGGTTTAATTCCTACTACAGAGTTTTGAACAGCTGGACTCAATATGGAAGCATCCGTTTCTGTTCCAACAGATAATACTGTAAAATTAGCGGCAACTGCTATCGCAGACCCTGTACTTGAACCACCAACGAACATATCATCCTTGCCCGTTCCGTATGGATGGATTGTTTGACCACCTCTTGCACTATATCCAGCCCACATTTCAAAAGACATTGCATTTGCTAATTCTGTCATATTCGCTTTTCCTATTATCACCGCTCCTGCTTCTCGTAGTTTTGTAACGAGAAATGCATCTTCACTACTTATATTTTGTTCTAGTGCAATTGTACCTGCACTCGTATGCATTGAGTCATTCGTTTCAATATTGTCTTTAAGTAAAACAGGTATACCATGTAATGGGCCTCTTACACCTTTTATCTTTCTTTCATGATCTAATGCTTCTGCAATAAAAATAGCGTCTGGATTGATTTCTAAAATAGAGTTAATTTTCGGCCCATCTTGATCATATTTCGCAATTCTATAGAGGTAATACATGACTAATTCTTTTGAAGTTAACTTCCCATCTTCCATCGCTGTTTGTATATCATGAATTGTTAATTCTTTTTGCAAAAATGTATTGAACTGTATTTCCATTTTCATTCCCCTTCTATACGTCTTTTTATTTACGAAGTGTATCTATTACTTTTTTCATTTTCTCCGCTCCTCCATAAACAACAACTACAATCCCTTTAAAGGAATTCCACTCACCAGTTTAATAACCTTTAATTTCCCGAAAAATAAAAAAGTCTGAAACGAATTAACTTCCGCTTCAGACCCTTTTATTACTTTACACATATCTCATCAAGAAAATGTAAAAATTCACCCTGTTTACCGGCTAATTCAGGACATTTCGTAATATCCACCCATTCGTAACAAAATACTAACCCTCGGTCTTCGTCACCGGCGCTTACTATATGTTCCCACGTATCTTTTACATCTGTTAATAATGAAATGTGGAAAAAATGACGTTTTTGATATTCCTTTTTTTCTTTTACATAAGTAATATAATCGGCAAGGAAGCGCTCGATACAAAAATGGCGTAATCCAGATTCTTCTTGCACTTCACGTAACACCGCTGCTTCTAACGTTTCCCCTTCATCAACTGTTCCACCCGGTACTTGGACACCAGCTTCAGGTATATCACGATGTTTAAAAACAAGTAACTGCATAATCCCCTCTTTTTCTCTTGTAATATATGCGTGTACCTTTTTCTTATATAACATCGTCATTATACTGCTCTCCCCTCAATTTTTCACTCTGTTACTTCTTCAAGCGTCAGTTGATTTTCATATAAATATGTAGCTTGTGGATTCCCCACATACCTTACGTGCCACGGTTCATACCGATAGCCAGTAATCGTTTCTTTCTCTTTTGTATATCGAATCACAAAACCAAATTTATGAGCATTTTCAGAAAGCCACTGACCTTCTTTCGTTTCTCCAAAGACTGTCTCTAGCTGAAATTTAGCAGATTGAGATGTAATATCCATAGCCAGTCCCGTTTGATGTTCACTCGTACCAGGAACCGCGCTAGACATCGCTGTTTTTGCTTCTCCATCTTGTTTTTTATACATCGTATTTAATGCTTTTTGTCGATCAAAAGATCTAAATCCAGAGACTGCAAAAAGAAAAATTCGTTCCTTATCAGCTTGTTGAAACATTTCCTCAAGCGCCTGAGCTGCCTCTTTTCTCATTTTTTTCTTTTCTTGATCACCTTCACTAGAGTAACGTACTTTCGGAATAACTAAATCTGGCGGTCTATACCCATCTGGTAAACGCCTACTTTTATTCACAAGTACCAGCATCGAATTCGGATTACTAATTACCGCAATCTCTCCATCCATATTAGCAATCGTTTCTTTCGCTTTCGGAAATATGTTATTTACATTCACTTCTCGCGCCTGCTTATCCTTATACATTTTATAATTAATTCCTGCTACTCCGACAATGAGTATCGCCGCCACGATACCAATTAGTATCCATCTTTTTTTCATATAACGACCTCTTATTTTAATAATTTGGCCATTTCATACTCATCGATGTCCTTCCCATCGATAATAAGAGCAGCTTTTTTGACACCTTCTTTCTCAAATCCAACTTTTTTATATAGTGCCTGAGCTCTTGTATTGTGGGCCATTACCGTTAATTCTAAACGCCATACATCATGTAATCTTGCCCACTTCTCAACCTCTTTAAACAATCGCGTCCCAATACCTCGCCCACTACACTCTTGCAAAATACCAATTACAATGGCTGCCACATGTCTCTTTCTTTGAATATTATTTCCATTCACTAAAATAAATCCTACTATTCTCTCTTCTTCAACTGCCACAAATATTGTTGCAGTTTCATTTTCTATAAATCGATGAATCATTTGTTCTTGTTGCTTAACTGTAAGTTTTCTTTCTCCTGGTTCATATAACATAAATTTCGTTTCTTCATCTAATTGCTTACTTAATTGCAAAAATGATGCTGCATCTTCTACTTTGATTTCCCTAATCACCTGAATCACCCTACCAATTTCATAATATAAAAATTTTCCTTGTAAAAAGATTTTCTCTACTATTCCGAAAATACCTTTCTAATTCTCCCATTATAAATAGACAAATTTCGATATTACTATAGCAATTAAGAATTATGTCTATTGTGTGACATCTTATCATCTACTTTTCAACCTAAAATAAAAAACGTAAGCATTACACTTACGTTTCCGTAGATTAATGTGGACTAAAAATCAATACTGGATGCGTCTCACTAATTCAAGTTTCACTTTATCCATTCACTTTTTCTGCTCGCCAAAAATATTCTCCAAATGCTTTAGCAAGTACATCAATTGATTGATTTAATTCTTCCTCTGTATTATCTACTCCGCCAACTTCTATTAATATCGCCTGTCCCGATAAATCTTGATTATAGACTCCATTTCCTGTTTGAAAGCCTTTTTGAATTACCCCTCGGCTCACCCCTGGATATTTCTTATTAATCGTCTCATGTAAAGCCGTTGCTAATTGTAAGTTTTTTTCATAGTTTTTGTTACCTTTCCCAATTACAAAAGCAAGCTTCGCATATGATTTATCTCCAATTGTTTTTGTCGTGACGTTTTTGCGTGCACTATCACGGTGTAAATCAAAAAAGTATTGGAGTTCTTTATTACCAGCCATCGCTTCTTGTACAATTTCTCGTGACAGTTTGTATGAACTATTACTGTTTAACCCTTTACTTATCAACTTTTGACCGACATCAGTCTTATCGTTAGTAGCACCTATACCTTCGCTTTCTAACTGTTCACGAAATCGATCGCCGACTATGGAAATATTCGTTGCAGAACTTGTCGCTTTATTCGGATTTGGATCATTTGTTAAATTAAGTAAAGGCAAGTATGATTCCCAGCTATGCGAATGATATATAAATGCAACTTGTCTTTTCCCAGTCGTTTGAGCTGGTTGTTTCTTCTCTTTATTCGAATCAGGCTTAGGGACTTGTCCAGTTTCTCCAGTACGTTCTTTCACTACTTCTTCAAGAGGAACACTTGACTCTATTGGTAAGTTGGAATAATTTGTCCCTTCACCTGCTATAACGATTTCCGTATCATACTTACCAAACCCTGGGAGTTCCTTTCCAACAAAACTACGTACATCATCAAAACGAATATTCGTAGCCATAGAAAAGAGAAATGAAGAAATCGAAAAGTCTTGATTTAAATTCCGATATTCTTGTGTAAAATAATGATTCTCTTTCCCAAGAACGTACATGTACCCGTTCATTGACAACTCATTTAACCAGTTATATAAATACGTTGACTTCGTCTCTTTCAAAGAAGTTACCATCATACTAATGAGAAAAAAAGTCGCTAATACCGTAGTAATGACAAATAAAATCAATTTGCGCATGCTTGTTAATTTCACATAAAAAAAGCCTCGATTCATACTATCACCCTCTCTATTTCAAGTTATGTACAAGCTTTAGAGAATAGACCGTCTAAATTCCGGCTATATTGTTAATGAGGTGAAATGAATTGAAGCTATTAATCGGAATATTACCAATCGCTCTATCATTTATGTTTTATTTGTTTGCTAAACACCCTAAAATTCGTATCGTATTACATATTTGCGCGTACTTCGCATTGTATACAATCGGAACAATTCTTTCTATTAATATATATGACGTTCTAATACAAAATCTTGTTTTCATGACAAGCATTCATGGAATATTACTCAACCCTTTTTTTCTTATCGCAGGAGCATATATAGGCATATACACTTTGTACCTACTTTTTTCTCACATTATTACGAAACTAACAAATATAAAAAATGGAGTATAATGAAATGCGACCACCATTCATCTGTCATACATGCAAAAAAAGAATTACACGAAAGAAAGATCTTATTATCACTACACGGTACTTCCATTTTTATTTATTTCACAACAATTGTTTTAAACAACAGCAACTGTTCATCTCTCATTTTATTCCTTTGAATACACTTTTTTTTATCTTTCTTATTATGTATGGGCTTATTGTTGGCAGCATTCTTATGATTACAGAGCCATCTATCATTTGGCTTGTTTTTTTACTTCCTATCTCATATCGGTTTCTTTCATATTATTATGTTGAACGTTTTTTCTCTAAATAACGGGTAGACTGACCTCTAGGAATACTTAAACACTCCCACTCATTTTCTTTTAACATTTTACCAATGTAAATGATTTGTCCAATATGTAAAGCATAATGAGAGATTTGCCTTTCAATCGCTTGCATGACAGTGTGTTCTTCTCCGCGAATGTATACTGTCTGCAAAATCTGCTCTGGTACTAAATTATCCATCGTTTTAAAAACATACTCCCACCCTTCTTGCCACGCTGCAAGAACTTCTTGTTTTGAACTGTATCCTCCTTCAAATTCACCATCTCGGTTACGATCTATTTTTTCACCATCAGATGTTAAAAAATCCGTCCATCTGGAACGCATATTACCATGCAAATGCTTAATAATAATCGCTACGCTATTTGTTTCCACATGAGAAGACCATATAATTTGTTCATATGATAATTGGGAAAGCACCCGTTCTCCTTGATTCTTTGTTGCTTTAAAATTCGAAATGGCACATTGTAAATATTCTCGTCCAATATCCATATTAATACCTACTTTCCTACTAACTAATTTTCGTTCCATTTGGCAGTTCCATATTAGGCTGAAGCAACACAACATCTCCAGCTTCAGGGACTCCGCCTAATACGAGCACTTCCGATTTAAATCCAGCTACACGCTTCACCGGAAAGTTTACAATCGCAACGATTTGTTGACCGACTAAATTTTCTGGATTGTATCTCTTCGTAATTTGGGCACTTGATTGTTTTATCCCAAGCTCCCCAAAATCAATTTCTAGTTTAATTGCTGGAACTCTCGCTTCTTTAAATTCCTCTGCATGTGTAACTGTTCCAATCCGTAAATCTAAAGTTAAAAAATCTTCAAAATTAGCCATTTTATCATTCCTCCCAATTTATTACTTAGACAAAATACAAAAATTCCCTTCAAAAAAAGAAAGGCGCCTAAGCACCTTTCTTTTGCATTTCACTTGATTCATTTGATTTATAGAAGAAGAAACCGAGCACACCACCAATACATGCTGGGACTAACCACCCTATTCCTTCTTTATATAAAGGTAACATTTGTAGTACATTTGAAATTGCGTCAATTTTGATATTCGCACTTTCTAAACCATTAAATAAGCTAACGGACAAGGCACCTAGTATTGCTCCAATATAAATTGTATTTCGCTTTCCTATCCACTTATGGAAATACGAAAGAACGATTAATACAATTGCAACTGGATAAATGATCATTAACACTGGTAAAGTGACTGTGATTAATTGTGTTAATCCTAGATTCGATACAATTAAACTAAATCCACATACTAACGTTACAATCGTTTTATGTGAAAATTTCGGGAATAAGTTTGAAAAGAACCCTGCACACGCAGATGTTAATCCAACAGAAGTTGTTAAACATGCAAGTGTAATTACAAGTGCTAATAAAATTTTACCGCTCGTCCCATATAACTCATTTACAACATTCGTTAAAATAAGACCACCGTTTTCTGAGACACCAAGTGATGTACTTGTTGAACCAAGATAAGCAAGTGATAAATAGATTAACGTTAAACCAAGTACAGCAATAATCCCTGATACAACAGTTATTTTTGCAATTTGGCTACTCTCTTTTATCCCTTTAGAGCGAATAACCTGCACAACGACAATTCCAAATACGAGCGCACTTATTGCATCCATCGTTAAATATCCTTGAATAAATCCACCAAAGAAAGCATTTTCTTTGTAAGCAGCTAACGGCGCAGCTGGTTCTCCAATCGGATCAATTATCGCTTTTCCAACAATAACAGCAACAATTAATACTAATAACGGGGTAAGAAATTTCCCGAACCAATCCACTAATTTAGATGGATTTAATGATAAATACCATGTAATTCCAAAGAAGACTACAGTGTAAAGAAATAGCATGTACCACTCTGAAACCATTGCATCTGATAAAAACGGCTTCATACCCATCTCAAACGAAACGGCTCCAGTTCGCGGGATCGCGAAGAATGGTCCAATTGCTAAATAACTAATGAGTGGAAATATAAACGCAAATATAGGGTGAACTCTAGAAGATAGCGCTTTCAAGTCCCCCTCTACAAACGCGACAGCTGTAACAGCTAATAGGGGTAATCCGACTCCCGTTACAAGGAATCCAATTGTAGCAATCCAAACATTCTCTCCTGCCTGTTGACCTAAAACTGGCGGGAAAATTAAATTTCCTGCTCCTAAAAATAATGCAAATAACATTAAACCAATTGCTACCGTATCACCTGGCCTTAAACGTCCCTTCATACTTTTCATTTGCATAGCACTTTTTCATTGTTTATCTCTATTTTTACAATATGCTATGCATCCTCCTCTCTGCTCAAGATGATAAATATGCCCCTTACAAAGCAGTGTCTTTCTCCATAATTTCTCCATTCCCCTTATTATTACTCTAATTAATAATTTTTGATTTTTTCGAAAATTCAAGTCATTAGAGTGTATTGCGTGGAGTATAGATGTCAGACCTCTTTGTTTTTATCACAAATATAGTAACATATTTAGCTGAAAAATAAAAACATATTTTCAAATTGATTTTTTTGAAAATCGAAATTATCTACTTTTTTCATTCTTTTACACAAATTTCATTCCATCAGTACACTATCTTCAATTTATTATCTCAAAATAACTTTATACAGATAACATAGCAAAAGCCATCCAACATAATTAGATGGCTTTTGTATGTTACTCTATCGTTTCCACTTCACGTGGATTATTCATCTCTTCTACATACACAACTCTAAATCCGTGATCTTCTAAATCCTTTAACAACGTTTCTAATTCACTATCTTCAAACTCTTCTCCCAATGTAAACATAATTCTACGAACTAATAAGGCATCATTATCAAAAGTCATTAAACTTTGGATACCAGTGTACTTCTTTAAAACTGTCGATAACTTTTGAATTGCACCATTATAGTCCTGTGTTCCAATCATGACAGAGTATTTACTAGAATGAACGCCCCATGCATCCTCTAATAACTCAAAAACTTTTTTATGAGTTAAGATTCCAAGGAAAATCCCTTTTTCATCAACTACTGATAAATAAGGTAATTTTTTAATTGTAAAAAATACTTTAAAGAAGGAAGAATCTTCTCTCACATATCCATCTTTATCGTTCAATAATTGTAATACACTCTCTTCGAGTGAACCTTTATATTCTAAAATATCTACTTTATATATATTCCCTAAATATCTCTCTTTTTTTTCATCTAAAACTGGTACACAGCGGTACCCACTTTTATTCAAATGCTCCAGTGCTTCTCCTATCGTAATTGAACTTGAGCAAAATAAAACTTCCCTTTTCGGCACATAATTCCCTTTAATCCTCATAAAAATCCTCCTTATGTTAAAATACTTTCTGTGCCATAACTATATTATATTTTCAGAAAAAAATAAATAATTTATTTTATTTTTCTGAAAATTATTCATTTTCTTGTCATAATTTATTCACGGTTCATTCACTTATTTAGCATACAAGATCAAACATTCTCTCTAAATTTCTTTAAGAAAAACATATTGTAACTTCCGTCGAAAAAAGCTAAAATAAGAATAAGAATTTTCTGAATATTCTAAGAGTAGGTGATTATATGTCTTTATTGCGCTCGCATATATGTAAATTTTTAGTTGGTGTTCTCATTATTTTTATCATTAGTCCTATTCCAGCATTATTCATTACACATAAATACTCATACTTAACTGGCTTTATAAGCATATTTCATAACTTCGCACAGCTTTCTTCTATATCAATTCCAAAAATTGATTGGATGCATGAATCTATCTTTTTCTCAGCAAATCAGATGGTACATACTTCTAATCATTCAACACCGTTATTCCCTTACATATGGGAAATATATTTTTTATCGACTGTTCGTTTTACTTTTACTCTTGCGATCGGATTCTTCATAAGTTTAGGTATCGGTCATTTATTTTTTAAAGCACCTAAATCGGTTAAAAAATTTACTACTGTATTGAGCTGGATACCTTACTCTTTTTGCACTGTGTTATTACAATGTTCAGTCTTATTGCTACTCCTATACATAGCAAAATTTATAAACCTTCCTTACTACTCATCTTTTATCATCGTATGTAGTACTTCCATGATTATCATAATGCAAGCAATAAAAAAATGGCTTCCTTTCTTAAATAACACAAATGAATATGAAATAAAACACTCTTCTTTCCTTGCAGATACATTGTTTTTGGCGCTTACTTCAAATCATAAATCTATTTTAGGTTCCATTATTCTTTCATTCGTATTTATGGAATGCATTTTTCACGCAAACGGACTATTACAATTTATCGTTCAATTTGGCGGAAATGCACCCGTAATTGTTACAATTGGTTTATTACTACTGTATATCCCGTATAGCATACTCTCTTTCCTTCAAACACTTTGGACGACAAACTACTTCAAACAGCAATCATATGCTTTAACGAGAAGTATTTCAAAACCGTAATTTGAAATAACCCTCTATAACCTAAAAGTAGAGGGTTATTCCTTTTGTATAGCGGACAAAATAACAGCAAATTCAAAAACTACTATAGAAACATGCCAAAATTTACCCTTTTTCTTTGACTATTCTTTTCATTTGGACTTATTATTAAAGTATAACATAATTACAGGAGGTGACATCTCTATTCCAAAATTTGAAATAGAGAACACACTTGGACATATTAAATATTTTTCTCATCTTTGTACTTATTCTTATTTCTGGCTTTTTCGTTGCATCAGAATTCGCTGTTGTAAAAGTACGAAAAAGTCGAATTGACCAGCTTGCAAATGAAGGTAATAAGCAGGCATTAGCTGCACGGAGCGTTGTATCTAACTTAGACGTTTATTTATCCGCTTGTCAGCTTGGCATTACTATCACTTCTTTAGGACTTGGTTGGCTCGGTGAACCAACTGTGGAACATTTACTACGACCACTATTTGAAAAAATCAATATTACTGGAACGATGGCTAACACGTTATCCTTTATAATTGCTTTTAGTATTATTACTTTTTTCCATGTTGTATTAGGAGAGTTAGTTCCTAAGTCTTTCGCAATCCAAAAAGCAGAAGCAATTACTTTAAAATTTGCAAGACCTCTTATTTTGTTTGATAAAATTATGTATCCATTTATTTGGGTATTGAATAGTTCAGCTGTATTTTTCACAAAATTATTCGGTTTAGAACCTGCAAAAGAAAATGAACTTGCTCATTCTGAAGAAGAATTACGACTCATTTTAGGTGAGAGTTTTAAAAGCGGCGAAATAAACCAAACCGAATATAAATATGTAAATAATATTTTTGAATTTGATGACCGAGTTGCGAAAGAAATCATGGTTCCTCGTACTGAAATGATTTGCTTATCTACTGAAAATACGTTAGAAGAAAACATGGATATCGTCGCAACCGAAAAATATACACGTTATCCTATAATTGAAAAAGATAAAGATGATATTATCGGGATGATTAATACGAAAGAAGTATTTCATGATCAAACAAAAGGGATTTATAAACCACTTGAGTCTTATATACATCCCGTACTCACTGTATTTGAAACAGTTCCAATTCGTAAAACGTTAGTCCATCTTCAAAAGAATCGCGTTCAGATGGCAATCGTTATGGATGAATATGGTGGTACTGCCGGACTTTTAACTATGGAAGATATTCTTGAAGAAATCATTGGAGAAATTCAAGATGAATTTGATGCGGATGAATCACCTATGATTGAAAAACGTACGCCTAAGCTTACTGTTTTAGATGGGAAAGTACTTATTTCTGAAGTAAATGATATGTTTGGCCTACATATTGATGAGAGCGACTTAGATACAATCGGAGGCTGGCTCCTCTCTCAAGCGGTTGACTTAAATATTGAAGCTGGTTATTCCATTGAATACGATGGGTTTCAATTTAAAGCATTAGAACTTGATGGACATCAAATTAAAAAAATAGCTGTATATAAATTAGATATTAAAAAGGAGTTATAAATTGACTGTATTATTAACAATCTGTATCATTGCCTGTTTCATTGTTTCATTTCTCGCCTTTATTTATCCTATAATCCCAGGTATCTTAGCTGTATGGGCTGGATATTTGATTTACCATTTTGGTATAAATGGCGGAGAACTAACGATTTCTTTTTGGATTATTCAAGCGATTTTCACACTATTTATTTTCGTTGCTGATTTTATTGCAAATGGATATTTCCTAAAAAAATACGGAAGTTCAAAGTGGGGCGAACGTGTCGGTATGGTTTCAATCATTGTCGGATCATTCTTCTTCCCACCATTTGGTTTAATTATAATACCGTTCTTATCGGTATTTATAACAGAGCTCATGCATAAAAAGGCGCCAAAAGACGCCTTTCTAGTAGGAATTGCTACTGTCGTTGGATTTTTAAGCAGTACAGTAGCGAAAGCTGTTCTCCAAATCATTATGATTATCATCTTCGTATGTTATATCATCTTCTAACCATCCCACTTTTGGGATGGTTTTTTAATACGAAATACCTACTCGACTATTTTCGTATATATTCTTATTGCATAAACACCATGTAAAATGTGCTGTATCACCGACTGTAATTTTCGCTCCACCTTCTGGCAATATATCTTTTTCAGTTCGATATACCCCTGTCACCTCACCGTCTATTAAATGTGTTGGACAAATAACAGTCCAACATAAATTACTAGTACTAAGTATCTTATATGCAGTTAAATGATCTTCTGCTGCTGTAGTCGTTTTCCTTTTTGATTCATTTGATTGGAAACGATATATACTTGGATTTGTTCTTGCTTGTAAAATACCAGCTGTTCCTATTGTAATAATTTTCTTTACGCCCTCTTCTTCCATATGCTTAATTATATTTGGCATACTCTTCGCTAATGTCCCATTTCGATCCGTTCCAAGAGCACTAATTACAATTTCACATCCTTTTACCGCTTCCTTTATATCATTCCTGTTCAATACATTCCCTTCTATAACTTGTAACCTTTCATGTTCTATTTCCATTCTATTTAAATCACGAACTAATACCGTCACTTCGGCTGAATCTTTTAATGCTAATTTTATAATTTCCGAACCTACTCTACCTGTTGCCCCCAATATACATACTTTCATTTGTTTCCCCCTCTTTCATTTCTCTCTCTATTTTTCAATAATTTCAATTAATATACAATAAAAAAGCTTCCTCATATATAAGAGGAAGCTCTATTATTACTTTATCCCGCTATTTGTGGGCAGTAAGCCCCCCCACGTTTCACTTTATTTCTTTTCTTTAGAATCTGTAGACTTCTCAGTTCCGCTTGTTTCTTTATCTTTTTTGTCCTCTTGTTGTGTTGTTGTATCGTCTTCTTTCTTCTTATCCTCATCTTTACTACAACCTACCATTAATAAAGAACTTGCAAGTGCCATAGCAGTTAATGATTTAACCCATTTGTTCATTTGCGTTTCCTCCCTTTGATAGAATATGTACAACCCCATATTACTCTCTATTTTTAAAGGAGAGATTGAAAAATAGTAAATATACGGTAAATATTTGTAAATTTTCTGATAACTGATATACCTTTAATTTATATATCCCATTCCCAATTGCTACATAATAAAGTGAAACTATAATCAGTGGGGAGTTTACGGAAAGCAGGGCTCCCACCTAACCTCTTTGCTCCAGCCGAATTTTGAGGTGGGAGGTTTACTGCTTACAAATAGCGGGATAAAAGAAAAAAACTAAGGCGTATATTATTCCGCCTTAGTCTCTCATGCAAACTTCTCATTTTCATATACATGCTTAATTTTATATTCTTTCTTCACAACATATTGCCATACACTATAAGCGTAACGGTTCATTTTCAAGAAACAATTTTCCAAAAACGAACGAAATTCTGGATTTGCAACTTCCACTGCAACTTGAGCAAACTTTAATGCTAATCGTTTTAAATGGGAAATATAACAAGTTGCAATATGGATATCCCCTGTATATTTACTATCCAATTCCTTTTCCATTTCAGGAAAAGAACACGAAATTGGTTCACAAGTTACATGCTGTACATTCTCTCCTTCTTGAAAATTCACTTGTTCATTATATGCTTGTAACATATACGGTAAATGTTGCTGTATTAACTCCTTTAATTCTTCGTCTCTTACTTGTCCTGTATACTCTCCTACCTTATATATAAGCATATAACTATATCTCATTAATCCTTTCATACATTCCATGAAAGTTCCTCCCTTCTTTTTTTGTTTATATGCTATAAATATGATGCTATAACATTCGCTATTCTTGCTAAAAACCAATCCCATTTACTAATTTTCTCAAAATCTTCTTCAGAAAATCTTTTTGATTTATGAAAGTCTTCTTTTAATCGACTCCATACATCAGCAACAACTGTTTTGTCATATATGACACAGTTAGATTCACAATTCAAATAAAAACTTCTATTATCAAAATTCGCTGTACCTATATCAACAATTTCTCCATCAATAATCGTTACCTTCCCATGAAAAAAGCCATTTCGATATTGATAAATCTCCGCTCCAGCATGTAACATATCTTTCAAATACGGATATGCAGCTTGTTTTAACAATACGGCATCACTTTTAAATGGTACGAGAATTTTCACATTGACACCACGATGTAATGCATCTTTTAACTCTTTCATCATTTCTTTACTTGGTACAAAATATGGCGTAGCAATAATTAAAGACCTTTTAGCCTGCTTTAAAAGCGCCCCATATTTTTCCCATAAACCTTTTCCATCTGAAAATAAATATTGATATTTTACATTCCCTATTGCCGGTAAACTTTTATGTACAGGCATTTTTTCTCCCGTATCTTCTTTCCAGTCATCTGCAAATTTTCTTTCCATATCATTTGCACCATTCCCATTTATGCGCACATGATAATCACGCCACGGACCAAATTTCGGATTTTGTCCAAGGTACTCCTTTCCAATATTAAAGCCACCGACGTATGATACTTTTCCATCTATCGTAACAATGCGTCTATGATTTCGTTGATGCAAAGTATAAAATACATTTTTCAATTTAGGTTTTTTACTAAATGTAAACTTGACACCGTTACTCTTTAATTGGCTAATGATCTTTTTCTTCAGCTTATATCCACCTATACGATCGACTGACAATTTCACCTCTACTCCACTAGATGCTTTTTTCTCGAGTAACCGTAAAAACTCTTGGCTTATTTCATCTTTGCCTACAATATAAAAATGGATATATACATACTTTTCCGCATTGTTTATATCATCAAATAATTTTCTATATAACTCTTCACCATTCGTATATAACTGAAATTCGCCTAATCGAACCTGTTCTAATTCATATTCACTAGCCATTTCTTTCCCCATTTCCACATCGATGCCCATCCAAATGAATACACCTATTAAACAAAGGATTACAACGAAAAAGTGCTTCATGGATAATTTCCTTTCTCCACTTACTGTTATTCCTATATCTTCCCTTTTTTAATACATTATCATTCAAGAAAATATGTCATTACATGATATATGTCCATATCAAACAATAGCTCATTTGCATATTGTATGTTGTATCTTAAAATAAAAGGAGGAAATAACAATGGGCTTTGCACATGGTAATGGATTCGCGCTATTAGTCGTATTATTTATCCTCTTAATTATCGTTGGTGCTGCTTGCTTCTGCTAAGTAGCTATTGTCATACGATATGTGGATGAAAAAACTATAAAAGCGGACACCTATTTTTAGGTGTCCGCTTTTCATATTAAAACCATTTCTGTATGTTATGTTAACCTTAACGGTTAAGTATTCATCTCAAAAATTTAGCAATGTAGCTACTTTTTTGCTCTCCGCCTTACGAATATGACGTTGTTCTGCACGTAACACAGCAATGCGATGTAATTCTTTCTCTTCTTCTGTTTCAGGGATAACACGCGGCACAGGAACTGGATTATTTTCCTTACTAAGTGCAACAAAAGTAACAAATGAAGTTGCCGCTACACGTTTTTTACCTGAAATTAAATCTTCCGCTACTACTTTCACAAATATCTCCATAGAAGTTCTTCCCGTCCAAATGACGAAAGATTCATAACTAACACAATCTGAAGAACGAACTGGGTGTAAGAAATCGATCCAATCCATAGACGCTGTGACACATTCCATCCTAGAGTGTCTCGTTGCTGAAATGGAAGCAACCATATCCATCTCCGCTAATATTTTTCCACCAAATAGCGTGTTATGATCATTTAAATCCGTTGGAAATACTCGGCTCGTTTTAAACACTCTTGACTCATTAGCTGTTTTCCCCTTTACTTCAGTCATTGATATCACCCCTTTGATTATTTATCCCTATCACTTTAATAATTACTATACAATTTGAACTACACGTTTAATATTAACAACATTCGGAACTTTTAGTCCATAAAAAAGAACCGATGTTATCAATCGGCTCCTCTAAATACATATTGTTCTTTCGGCGGTTCAACTTTATTCCATTTCGTTACTTCTAACACTGGAATATTCGCATGAAACGGCTGATAAAATTCAGTTGAAATTTCTCCTTCCACCTGAATCCAATCATCATTTTTCCACTCTACACCTTCTGGTTTTTTCACTAACATACCATATACACCCGAATCCGCTACACAATGAATAATACCGAAACGGAATAAGAAGTATTGTTCTTTCTTAGAAGAATCATCGCGGAAAACAAACCCTTTATACGATAATTTCTTCCCAGTAAACTCGCCAGGATAATTATAAATTGTCTCCATACCTTTTAAGAAATCTTCATCTTTTAAAGCAATATTATCTTTCGTAACAAACTCTTTCTTTCCTTTTTCCATTACACCACGATAGCCTTCTTTTCCGTAATAAATACTCGTATCAGGTCTTAAAAATTGCCTTGTCATAAATGGATCTTTACTTTCTGCCTGTGCAACAGGAAAATGAAATCCTTTCGCTTTAACAATATCCGAATCTAATGTTGCAATCGGGAAAAATAACCCTGAAATAATTGGAAAACAGAACAATGTGTACGAAAATGCTTTTTTCCACCATGTATTTTCATCTTTTGAATGATCATGCCCACAATGGCTATGATCACAACTACAATCATGTTTCTCTTTTTCCTTTTGATGCTCCTTTTGGAAAACGATAATAATTTGTACAATCGTTAAGACACCTAAAATAATGGCTGCAGTTTTTGATAAATAGGCATACTTCATATTGATATATTTCGTAATATTACCGGAAATATGAAGCTGCGCAATTAAAATTGTAAAACCTAATAATATATATGCTCGAAACATAACCTACCACCCCATCGCATAAATGAGTAGTGAGCTTGCATAAACAACAAGAGTAACTGTAACTGTAACGACAATTACAAACTTTGTTTTAAATGTCGCAAGCATCATAAACATATTTTTAATATCCACCATCGGTCCATATACGAGGAACGCGACAAGTGATGCTGTTGAAAATGTACTTTGGAATGACGAAGCAATAAATGCATCTGCTTCTGAACAAAGTGATAAAATGAAAGCAAGCCCCATCATAACAGCTGATGAAGAAAACGGCCCTTGTCCAATAGCAAGAAGTGTTGAAGTTTGTACAAACGTTTGAACTGCGGCAGCAATTAACGCTCCTAATACTAAATATTTCCCCATTGAGAAAAATTCCTCAACAGCGTGTGTACATACATCCCACATTTTTTTACGTAATGGACGCTTATGGTTCACTTCTGGGAAGTGATCATCTCTTAATTGATGTTCTTTAAACATAAATGATAATATAATTCCAACGATAATTGCTACGATAATCGCTACAATAGAACGATACCATACCATGTGCATACTACTTCCAAAGGCAACATATGTTGCAAATAATACAACCGGATTAATAATCGGTCCAGTTAACATAAATGCAATTCCTGCATATGGCGGAACACCTTTTCCGATTAATCGTCTTACAATCGGAACAATTCCACATTCACAGCCTGGAAACATCATTCCTAAAAAAGTAGCTAATAAAACAGACAGAAATCGGTTCTTCGGCATCCATTTTGCCACCATATCTTCTGTCACAAACATTTGAATGAATCCTGAAATAAATACACCAATTAGCACAAACGGAAGTGCCTCGATTAATATGGAGATAAAGATTGTATTCATTTGCAGGAATGCTTTCGGTAAGTGAAACAATTCCATGATGTATTTCCTCCAACTTTTCATTAACAATATGTAATTTTAACCCCATTTTATTATTTGAACAAGACTTATATGGAATTCATAACCATAATACACATTACATTTTACAATTTATATTCTATTTCAAAACTGAGATTTTATAACAAAGAAAGCTGCTCTAGCATAGTTTTATGACTTTGCTAGAGCAGCTTTCTTATCTTTAAAAGTAACGTTTCTTCCAAAAAACAAATGCTAATGTGAGAGATAGTGTTACACATATTATGAGTACAATGACAAAACCATGGGCTTCACCTTCAAATGGAACCTTTACATTCATTCCGAAGAAACTAGAAACCATCGTTGGTAATGATAAAATGATTGTAATAGACGTTAACAGTTTCATAACACTATTTAAATTATTTGATATAACGGAGCTAAAAGTATTCATCATTCCACTTAAAATGTGACTATATATTTCCGCCATTTCAATGGCCTGCTTATTTTCAATTAATACATCTTCTAATAAATCTTGATCGTCTTCATACATTTTTAAAAATGTACTGTTACGCATTAATTTTTGAATTACAATTTTATTTGCTTTTAATGATGTTGTAAAGTAAACTAAACTTTTTTCAAGGCCTAACAATGTGAAAATCTCTTTATTTTTCATCGATTTATTTAATTGGTGCTCTAAATCAATTGTTTTTCGATTAATTTGCTTTAAGTATCTTAAATAATAAGTAGAAATTGTATATAAGAGCTGAAGTGCAAAGCGTGTCTTTTTAAACGTATAAAATTCTTTAATACGTTGGTTAATAAAACGTTCAAAAATTGGATTTTCTTCTAAGCAAATTGTAACAAAACAATCTGGCATTACAATCATACCTATTGGAATCGTGTCATAAATCGAATTTCCTTCTTCATCATGTCTAACTGTCGGAATATCCACGATAATTAAAGTATTACTGTCTTCCTTTTCAATACGAGAGCGTTCTTCATCATCCAAAGGGTCTTTAATGAAATCTAAGTCTACATTTAAAGTTTGTACTAGATATTGAATTTCTTCTTCCGTTGGATGAAGTACATTAATCCAGCAACCCTTTTGCATTTCCTCAATCTCTTGTAGTTTTCCGTTTCGGTCTGTTAAATACATATTTAACATACTATCACCCCGATTCTTTTTACATGTGGGAATCTACCTCACTTAAACAACAGTTTTTGAACCGCCATGTTCAGCATATGAAACATACGTTTAAATTTCAATAGAAAAATTATTTTGAAAACGTTTTTATAAGAAAAAATATTATAAACATAGAAAAAGACAGAGTGTTCTCTGCCTTAAAAAGCTTATGTTGCCTTTATAACATATTTAGAAAGCATCCACAAGTTAAAGCCAACTGAAATCGTATAGCCAGCGTATGTTGAAATGATAAAACTTACATAATCAAAATATGGAAGCAGTACAATATTTAAAACTACCTTCACAATAATGCCAATTACTAACCCTAATACTGTTTTTTGCTGTTGATTTATTCCTTGTAGCATTGCTGCCGTTACTGTAAAGAGAGAAAATAGTATACAAGCAGGAGCATAATACTGTAAAATGATTCTCCCCATCTCCGGATCATTTCCGGCACCAAATAATAGAGTATATACTGGCTTTGCTAACAACATCATCCCAATTGCCGCTGGTACCGTAATCCCTACTACTAATACATTTGTCCTCGTAAAATGTTTATACAATAGCTTCGTATTTCCGGCTGTATAAGCCTTCGTCATCTCCGGTACGAGAGACATGCTAAAAGCAGTCGCAACAGAAACTGGAATGAGTACAACCATTTGAACTAAGCCGATAATCGCATTAATCTTTTCTGCTTCTCCTTGCATATATCCGATTTGTATTAGTAGTTTATTAATTGTAAATGTATCAATCGTCTGATACAACGGAATCGCTAAACCGACTACAACAAACGGTATTGAATATGTAAAGAGCTCCTTATACAACGAGAAAAAAGATTTCGTTGTTTGTGGTATACTTGCTATCTCTTTTTTCTTTAAGTGTCTTCTTCTTTTTATATAATACGCACTTAATACACTTAACCCGCCTATAGCCCCCATAAATGCACCAAACGTGGAAATACCAACTGCTAATGAAACAGAAGCTTTTAACACATATAAAACGACAAAGCTTCCTATCAAAATGGTTAAAACTCGAAAAAATTGCTCTACAACTACACTGAGCGCAGAAGGTCCCATCGATTGAAATCCTTGAAAGAATCCCCTTAATAAGCTCATTACTGGTACAAGTATTAATGCAAAACTTACAATTTGAATGTTATGAGTTACAGCCGTTACACTATTCCCTGTTTGATCATTTCCATCAATCACAAGTTCAGCTAAATGTGGAGCTAACAAATAAAGTGTAAAACATGAGATAACTCCCATTAAAAGCATAAAAACAATACCACTCTTTAACACTCTTTTAACCGTATGATAGTCATTCAGTTGATCGTATTTTGATACCATCTTTGAAACAGCGAGTGGTAATCCCATCGTTGCAATACTAAGCATAATAGTATAAGGACGATATGCATATGTGTATAACACATACCCACTCGTACCTACCATAGCTGTAAATGGTATAACATATATAAACCCTAACATTTTAGATATCATCGTTGCCATCGTTAAAAATATCGTTCCACGTATAAACGGTGATCCTTTCATCACATTCCCCCGCTACGTCTTATTATTACACATTATGGACAACTCTCTTTTTTTAGAACCGAAACAAATTAAAAAAGCCAATGAATCATCATTGACTTTAACGAGTAGTTTTTTTCTTTTTCAAATACTTTAAACCGAAGTAAAGAGCAATAAAAAGAACAGCTCCTATAATTATGTAATGTGTGTAATCAGATGCATACTCTTTAATATGTCTCCAATTTCCACCAAGCTTTTCACCTAAGTAAATAAATAGTATTGACCATGGAATAATCGCAACTACTGTATACAGTGTAAATAGTCTTAATGGCATCTTAGCTAATCCCGCTGGAATAGAAATTGCATGACGTACAACTGGGATAAAACGTGCCGAAAATATTACTCCCGCTCCGTAACGCTTAAACCAATTTTCTGCTATGTCTAAATGATGTTTATTAATAAGCAGATACTTCCCGTATTTCTCGACAACCGGACGCCCTCCGTAGTATCCAAGCCAATATAAAAAGATTTGTGCTAAAGTACCACCGATTGTTCCAGCGATAACTGCACCGACGAAGCTAATTTTTCCATTTGCTACTAAAAAGCCTGCATATGAAAGAACAATTTCACTCGGGATAATTTCAATCATTAAACCTAGTGCTACTCCAAAGTATCCTAGACTTGCAAAGAATTGTAATAACTGATCTATTATGTTTGCTAACATTTTCTTTTCTATCTCCTTTTTTCTTCACATATCATCCCATTATCACATAAAGGTTGCAATCTGCCAATATCTTCATTAAAACAATATGTATAGCAACACTAATCTATTAGTTTTTCTTTCTGTGGATCTTTCATGTAGGCAAACATTTCTTTAATTTGCTCTTCAGTATTTCTAGCAATTGATAAATCTGGCAATTCATCCTCACCAAAAAACTCTATTTCTTCCGTTTCAATACTAGTTTTCTTTTCTCCACCTACAATCTCACATCCAATGAAAATCTTATATACATGTGTTGCTGAAGGTGATGGTTGATGTTTTTCTTTATCGAATATAGCTAATAACTTAAAATGAGCTACTTTATATCCTGTCTCTTCGAAAACCTCTTTCGCTGCGACTTCTGTTGGAGTATGACCAATATCGGCCCATCCACCTGGCAATGCCCATTTTCCATCACTTTTTTCTTTCACAAATAATAGTTTTTCATTTTGAAAAATTACTGCTCGTATATCCACTTTTGGTGTTTGATAGCCTGTCTCACTTGCAAATAACTTTTCCACTACTTCCCAATCTGTTTTTGTGTAATGTGACATCATAGAAATTGAAATATCTCTTAATTGTTGGAAACGCTCTATATCATATACATCCTTGGAATACGTTAACCCTGCCTGGGCTATAGATTGTATTTGCTTTACCCAATCAATCCATTTAATCGTCATCTCTACACAACCCCATTCTCTATTATATTCATACTATTTCACTTTTTATCGATACTTTTTTATTATACAAAAAAAGAGATTGATAATGTTTCAATCTCTTCAAAATTAATCCAATTCATGCAAGTGGTCTTGTATATACTTCCTTCTTTTATTTATATATTCACAAATCATATCAGCCTCTTGGTCAAATGTTTCGATTTTTTCTTTCATATATGGATCTTGTATTAAATATGGACGAATCGATTCACACATTCCTTCTACTTTCGGCCTCATAAATGAAACTGTAAATTGTTCTTCTAATATTTCTTCTAAAATACTTCGATATTGCTTTCTAAATACAGGTATATCTAACAGCCTTGCACTTAACGTGTTATACCCTTGAATGCGAATATATTCATGATTAAGCGGTCTCCCTTGTACATCTCGCCCCCAAGTCGCATCATAATCCCACGGTATGACTTCAAATAAATTTGTTTCATCGTTATGATATAGCGCATAGTTATGAACGAAACCATCAAAGTTTTGCGTAAAAATAATTCCAGCTAACCATCGTAAATATTTATCTACATTTAGAAACTTCCCAATTTCTTTTTCATAATCTTCCCTCGACAAAGTATTCGCTTGAAATACAAATTCACTCAGTTGTTCTTCACTGTTTTTATTCGAATATTTAAATTCATACCCTGCAAAGAGCTCTGTCTTAACATCTTTATCTCTCTCACTCATTAAAGAAAAATTCGCATCATCATCTATTGCATAATAAATAGAACCACTTGGTAATCCTCTACTTTTCAAAAAGTTTTCATCAACCGATTCTAGCTGTAAATATACACCTTGAATTTGACCATTAATTTTTACAAATACATGTTGTGACTTCGGTGAAAGTACACCAATATCATGAAAAAAATCTAGAGATAATTTATTTCGTATAAGAGACGGATCCATAAACTCAGAGTTTAAATGAAACTCCTTCGCACCTTGAAATTTTTTCGGTTTATAAAACATAACATGATATGACTTTTTCTCAAACTCACGAATATGAGCACCACGGTAGACAATATCAATGTCATACTTCTTTTTTCCATAAGTTAATTTTGCTGGCACTGGACTCTCTGACCAAATGTCTTTTTTCAATTCCACTAAGTACATTGGATGAACAAAAAAATCATATGAAGGCAGCATGTTTTCTCATCCCTTCTCAGTTCTCTTCATTCAATGTATGCACCACGCCTTGTCCATACATCCGCTATCATCCATTTATATAAAATTACACTCTTGTCCTGTTCAGAAAGAAACCGTATCTCATATCATGTTAAGGAAAAAGAATACCTTTTCAATTTGATACACGATAAGGAGGATTTCTATGAAACGTGATATTAGAAAAGCTGTTGAAGAAATCAAAAGTGCAGGGATGGAGGATTTCTTACACCAAGATCCAAGTACTTTTGAGTGCGATGATGATAAATTCTCTCATCATAGATGTACAACAGGGTGTAAATGTACAACAGGGCGTAAATGTACAACAGGGAATAGATGTACAACAGGGAATAGATGTACAACAGGGAATAGATGTACAACAGGGAATAAATGTCCAAGAACAAGATGTACTCGCGTAAAACATTGTACTTTCGTTACAAAATGTACTCATGTAAAAAAATGGACATTTGTTACAAAATGTACTCGTGTACGCGTTCAAAAATGGACATTCGTTACGAAGGTTACTCGTAGAAAAGAATGCGTTATAGTTACAAAACGTACTCGCGTGAAAAAATGTACTTTCGTTACAAAATGCGTTCGCTTTGAAAAGAAATGTTTCTGGACAAAACGATGTTTCTGTAAAAAATGTGTATTTTTCCCTCATAGCCATCATGGTTCTTGTGATGATTCGTGGGATCATGGTAAAGACTGTCACGATGACGGGCACAAATGGAATGATTGCAAAGATTGCAGACATAAGTCCTCTTCTTGCAAAAACAAGAAATTCGATCACTTCTGGTATAAAAAACGTAATTGCTAGTTTTTTATGTCCACAAAAAAAGGCCGTTTTGCGGCCTTTTTTACTTTTCCTGAAAATGACTTATATCTGCAAATTGTTTTACTTCACCACAATCGTCATCAAACTCAATTACACTAAGACTAGCGCTGTGCATGAATGGATCATCCCATACATTTGCAATTTCAATACCCGCAAAATGTCCTACAAGTAATTTCGCCGCTGCCGCATGGGAAACAATTAATATATTTTCTCCTTTATGCTTTTCTAATAGAAGCTGTATCCCTTTTATAACTCTTTTATAAACAGACCCAAAATTTTCTCCTGATGTTGACTGAAAAAGATGTGGCTCATTCCAAAATAAATGTACTTCTTCTGGATATTGCTTTTCTATATCCGCGATTGTTTGTCCTTCCCATATACCCATATTAATTTCATAGAAGTGCTCATCCGCTATAATGGGTATATTACGTTCACCTTTTATTAACTCCGCAGTATGAAGGGTCCTTTCACTCGGACTACTATAGATCGCATGAATCGATAAATCTTTCATTCGATCCCCTAATTGTTTCGCTTGTAACATACCATTTTCAGTTAAAGCTGAATTTTTCCGTCCTTGCATTCGTTTCGCCACATTCCATTCCGTTTCACCATGCCTTGTTACATATATAGTTGTTTTCATTTCTTATTCCCCCTCACCATTTTGGTCGTAATTCCCACGGTTCTACTCTCCCTACAATCCATTCCGCTCGTTTACTTTCAATCCCTTTTATAACCCCATCCGCTATTTCTTCATTGGTAAGCCATCTTCCGTATGCATCTTCTAAAATAAAGCCTAATATAATTCTGTGATAACTACATTGTGTACCACCTATTTTCAATGCGGTCATACGCGATGCTTTACTGCCCAAAATATGAAATAAACTATATGTTTCAGACGACAAATCTAGTTCTTTACAGATGTTTGATAGAGCATGCTTTGCACTTGAGTGTACCCATGCGACAACTAATGTTATTGGGCCATTTTTCTCAATTGTACTTTTAATAGCTAACTTTACATGGTCATCATTATGATAATTTAACGAAAGGCATGTAATATTTTCTGGTGCAGAACTCATTCGCTTAACACTTTCTAATTTCACTTCATCTCGTCCAATAATAGAAACATGAAACCCTTGATCACAAAGCCACATAGACACTTTCTTTAACATCCCTGTTCCACCAATTACAAGTGCATGCAAATGTTCTATCCCTCCTTAGTAAAATGTCATATGAGGTTTCTCATCCTTATAATAATTTAGGCGGTCTTGTAGCGTCCCTGAATGAAACTCAAACTTGTGACCATCAGGATCAACAAAATATATAGACTCACAATCTCTTACATCACGTTCTCTTCCTTGTAAAATATGAACATCATGTTCTTCTAACCGCTGTAGTAAGCCTTCAAAGTCTTCTTGTTCAACAGAAAATGCAATATGTGTATAAGATCGGTGAATTTCATTTCTCGGAATATGTGCCTCTTCATTAAGTGCTATCCATATCCCGCATATATTAAAATATGCAAGTTTTCTCCCTTTGGCCAATAATTTTCCTTCTAGTACTTTTTCGTAAAACATAATAGATTTTTTTAAATCGGAAACTGAAAAGCAAAGATGATTGATTCCCTTTAACAACTATGGCTCCCCCTTATACAAATAAAAGATGAGCGAAAATTCACTCATCTTTTATTATACTATTTTTTTGTAATATATGCCCATTTATAACTGAAGTCTCCACCAAACGTATGATTAACAATACCTTTTACATACGGCTTCTCTAAATACGCTGTACTTTGCTGATACGCAGGTGAGATTGCAGCGTCTTGACCAATTAAGATTTTTTCTGCTTCTGCAAGTGCTTTCCAGCGTGCTGCGTCATCTTTTAGTAGTTCTCCTTTTGATTTCGCTACTAAATCATCATACTTCGGATTAGAATAAGCCATTTCATTAAATGAGCTTCCAGTAACGAACATATCAATGTACGTCATTGGATCTGGATAATCTGGGCCCCATGCAGATAACGAGAATTCATATTGTAACTTCTTCTCTAAATCTAGTTTTTGTTTGTATGGTTGTTGCTTTAAATTCACCTTTATGCCCGGTAAATTTTTCTCTAACTCTTCTTTAATAAAGTCGCCTACTTTTTTACGGCTACCGTTATCATCATTTAGGAATTCCACTGTTATTGTATCTTGACCAAGTTCTTTCTTCGCTTCTTCCCATAATTTTTTTGCTTTCGCTACGTTATCTTTACTGTCACGGAAATTTTTATTTACAGAACGGAAGTCTTTTCCATCTGGTCCTGTCGTAAACTTTTCAGGTACTAAGAAATACGCTGGCAATGAGCCGTCATTTAAAATAACATCAGCAATTCCCTTTTTATCATATGCCAAATCAATTGCTTCACGAACTTTTTGGTTTTTAAATGTTGCATTTTGTTGATTAAAGCGTAAGAAATACATACGTGGATCTAGCTTCGTTTTAAATTCATCTGGCTTACTCTTTTTATATTTGTCAACAAATTCAGAACTTAGAATAACTCGATCTGCTTGATCACTATCGTATAGATTTACTCCTGTGCTCGTTTCCTTCACAATACTTACATTAATTTCTTCTAACTTTACAGTATCTTTATCCCAATAATTAGGGTTTTTCTTTAACTGATAACTTTGCTCATGTTTCCATTCACTCATTGTAAATGGTCCATTGTACAATAATTTATCTGCCTCTAATGCGTATTTATCCCCCTGTTCTTTCACATATTTTTCATTTAAAGGGAAAAATGTTGGGAATGAAGTAAGTTCAAGGAAATACGGTGCTGGTTGTTCTAATTCTACTACTAACGTTTTATCATCCTTTGCTTTAACCCCTAATTGATCTAACGGTAATTCTCCCTTATTTACTTTCTGTGCATTTTTCACATCGAATAAAATAAATGCATACTCAGCGGCTGTTGCTTTATCTAAAGCTCGCTGCCAAGCATATACAAAATCTTGCGCTCGAACTGGATCACCATTAGACCACTTTGCATCTCGTAATTCAAATGTATATGTCGTTTTATCCTCACTAATCTTCACATCTTTTGCCATACCTGGCGTTGGCTTATTATCCTTATCTAAACGATATAATCCTTCCATTGCATTTACAAAGGCACGGAATGATACAGAATCTGTTGATTTTGATGTATCCATTGAAGGAATTTCTGCTGTTTCTAGTAAGTTTAATACTTGCTTATCTGCTACTTCCTTACCTGCTTCTTTCTTCGTTGTAGATGCCTTCTCCCCACTTCCGCAACCTGCAACCAATACACTCGTCGATAATGCAACTGCAGCAATCGCTGTTACCTTTCTCTTCATTCTTCATTCCCCCAATCTATATGTATAAATGAAAGCCTGTATAATACATACATTATACAAAAGATTCAGATTATTTTAAATATTTATTTTTATAAACTAAAAAAGAAGGGGATAGAAATTGCTTCCATCCCCTTCTTTTTTAGTACATTTACTTGTAATCCATCCTCTAAATCAAACGGATTTTGAACCTTGAATATTTCTTCCATCATCTTCAAAAACTCTTCTTCATTTTTAGATTCACCATTAACCGTAAGGGAGTATGGTTCAATTTCACTCAATTTATAATCAACAATAAATTGAATTGTAACTTTTTGTCTTGGCATCCCTGGGCTGTATCCTTGAAATTCTACTAAATCCATACCTTCCGATCCGCGATAATATATCCACCCTGAATTTTGAAAATAGTTTTCAAACGATTCACCAATCGAAAAGAACGGATATTCATAAAGCGAGCTTGTACGTACTTTTTGTATAATATCTCGATCGGTCGGAAAAAAGAAATGACTGAAAAAAATACTAGCAACTGCTAAAATCGTAACAATTGTCGCTCCCATTCTACTTGTTCCGCCACTATCACGAATGAGATAATTTTCAACCGATACATCTTTAATTCCACGTGCTTTTATTCTATATATACGCCTTTCTGCAAATTGATAATATAATCCATTCGCAAAAATCCCCATCCCAAATAGGATAAAAACGAGTAATAAAAACGTGAGAGGCACCATATTAATGATTGGCAATGCTACGTTGAACCCCATATAATAAGAAAATGCATCACATGCTACTAATAACAGTATAAATAAAGTAGCAGGTAAATAATACTTACGATACCCTAGCCAACCTACATTGAAAATAGTAGCCCATCCATTCCAACTCCACCTAGCAATTCGCTTATTTTCAAGATCCCATTTTCTTTTGTAATATGGATATTGCCTCCCTACATATACTTCTAATTCTTTATCTATTAGCGAGCTTTCTTCACCTTGTTCATTGTGCAAGTTTCGTTGACAATTTGGACAATTCAACTGACTACTCACGCAAGGTTGCCCACAATTTATACATTCCAAAACAATCCCTCTTTCCTTCCACACTTCACTTCAAAATACCTTCGTGTTTTAACAACCACTCTTTCCTCCATAAACCACCCGCATACCCTACAAGCTTTCCACTCTTTCCTATTATGCGGTGACACGGAACAATAATTGAAATGGGATTACGACTATTTGCTCCTCCTATCGCTCGTACAGCTTTCGTATTTCCAACCTTCTCCGCAATATCTAGATATGAAGCACTTACGCCGTACGGAATAGTATAGAGCGCATCCCATACATTCTTTTGAAATGCTGTTCCCTCAGCAGACAGCGGAATTGTAAACTCTTTTCTTTTTCCTTTAAAATATTCATCTAACTCATTTATACATTGATCTATCATTTCATTTGTATTTTCTTCTTTTCGTTCATCAACAAATATAACAGACGTAATCCCTTCTTCGTTCGCTGTAATTTCCAGCAAGCCTAATTCACTTCCATAATAAGCCTGGTACATATGTCATCCTCCCATTCATTTCATATTAGCCATTGTAACACGAATAGACAAAATTTTTCGTATAGGCGTTTTATTAGTAAAGCAAAAAAGTGAATGATAAAATATAAGAAAATTCAATCAAGTCCGTTTAACAAGCAGTAATAGGGGGGCATATTAAACATGACTAATATGTACCCCCCCTTTATTTTTTATGACTTTTTACAATTTAGGTCTTGATAACATACATTTTCCGCGTTTTGTTGGTAGGACACGAATTAAGATTGAGCTATGGTAATAATAATTCCCCCTAAGATACCACGATTTTCAGCATGTCGATGAGCTTCAACAATTTGCTCCATTGGATAGTAGGAAGAAACTCGTCATAATTCCTCCTTATATTAAATCCTGAAGAAATAATCCCAACAATATATTCGAATAATTATATTGGAATTTCTTGCTCTACACATCTATACGTATTTTGTGTATTATATAGCGGAAGAGTAAGGTAAGAGTTACTCTTTGCCATTTTAGGAAAGGTTCTGTTGGAGACAACAGGACCTTTTTTCGTAAAAGGATTATTTTGTTCAGATTCTGGAAAAGTGTTAATATTCTTCATAAAGGAGATATACTGATGAAAAATCTATAAAAAAAAGTTTCTTTAATTGCTTTCATAGTAATAGTCCTTTTAATAATTTTATATTTTTGCGGTGTGTCACTTTTCTGGAACCAACTCTAAATTACATAAAAAAATAAGCCTCCTTGAATAAAACTCAATATTCCGTCAATAATGCAGACAACCCATTAAGTTACTTTCTCCTTGTTCCCCCTTGGAGAACCAAGCAGTTAGCTTTTGCTAGCTGCTCTTTTGTTTGAGATTAAAGCAGCGTTTTTGTTCAAAATGATGCCCTATCCATTTGGACGCATTTACCAGTATTTTCACCAAAAAATTCATGATATCGTTAATTAGTCGAGTACGTCATTACTTGACGATTACCCTTAGGAGCCCCGCAGACAATCGGGGTTTCTTTTATTTAAATAAGGATTTTGTTCAAATTTATTTATCTTTGCTTCTATACGTCAACTTGTCATAACATGAGTCACAGTAATAATCGCCAGATTCTTTTGTTATTCCCTTTTCTTAATCCAATGCCATGATTTCCGCTAACGATCTATCCGATATATAAGTATCGATAATATGGAAGAAGATTTAGAAATATTGAGTAAGAGTATACAATTTGGAGAAGTGTTTCTTAAAAATTCAGAAAAAAGACTGATTTAGAACTAAAAGACAAAATCATTATAGCTCTTTATAGAAAGTTACTCGAACAGGCCGATGCAAGTTATGTGTTAGCAGATCACAATTTGGAAGGTCCGTTAACAGTAATGAAAAGAACTATTTTTGAAACTTATTTATCATTAAGATACATATTACAAAAAGAAGAAGCGATAACCTTAAGAGCGTATAGTTATTACGTTGGTTTTTTAAAAGATGCAAAAATTGATGGGGAAGAATGGCTTTCGCAAAGAAAAATAGATATTTCAGATTTGAGTATAGAACATGACATTAATGGTATTACAGAAATACTAAATAACCCACTATTAAAAAACACTATAAAAGAATAGGAAGATACAAAAACGAATTCCGAAAGAAAATTCAGAAGAAAATACAATCCTAAATGGTACTCTTTGTACAACGGTCCAACAAGCATTAAAGCATTGTCTAACAAACTGATGCAAAACGAATCACTTGTTTACAAAATGTACGGATCATTCTCTCAAGAAGCGCATGGTTATAAAGCTTTAGATGCGTCTAATAAGATGGAGTTAATCGATAAACCTCTTGTACTTAAATCAATAAGAAGTGAAATAGACCCTAGTAATATAAGGGTTTGTTGTTCTTTTCTCACCGGAGCGATGTTTGAAGTTGTATGTTATTTACTACCAGATCGAGTGGACGACTGTGTAGAATTTGCAAACACAATTGGAATGAAAGTAGAAATTAATAAGTAGTAAAATATAAATTCGAATCATATTTCTCAATGAACAAAATAACTTAACATGGTAAAATAATATTTGGATGGGAGTCCAATACATATTATTAAAATTAAGATGGATCAAGTCGGAGGAAGGCACCTTAGGGTGTCTTTTTTCACGGTAAGGCATTACTCCTCTTTTCTTTTCAATTTAAACTTAAAACCAAGTGTAGCCTTGAAATAAAGTTTGATTAAATTAACTTAATAAGCCTTGATAAAAGAGCAAATAAAAAAAGCGCAATTCGAAAACAGATTGTTCAAAACACGCTTTTTCTATATTCAATTAAATCATCCTTTTATAAAAAAATTTGATAATTTTTGTGACCATTCCTCCATTAAAGCGCCCAATTGTTGAAGATCAATTAATTCATGTTTTTAAAACTTCCCCCTATTAAATTTCAATAAGTATAGGAACAATCATTGGCTTTTTCTTAGTATGTGTATATACATATTGTCGTATTGATTTTTTTATTTGTTTTTTCATTACATTCCATTGGTTTCTATTTGCTTCTTGTAGCTCGTTAACAGTTTTTATAGTAAGTCGATTAACGTCTCTTCGGAGTTCCGAGAAATCTCTATCCACAAATCCACGAGAAATGGTATCGGGTTCAGAAATCAGTTTTCCTTCCGATTTGCTCATAGTTAAAACAATCATGAGCATCCCATCCTCTGAAAGTTGTTTGCGGTCTCGTAACACAATTTCCCCAATATTATCGACATCCCCACCGTCTACGTAAGTATTCCCCACCGGTATTTTCCGGGTCTGACGGGCAATAGTATGTTCAATATCGACGACATCGCCATTATTGATGATAAAAGTGTTTCCTTTCTCTACTCCAACGGATTCACCTAACAAACGGTGATGGTGTAGCATTCTAAATTCACCGTGAATGGGAATAAAATATTTTGGTTTCATTAATGTAAGCATTAGTTTTAAATCTTCTTGATAACCATGGCCAGAAACATGCATTCCGGATGTACTTCCTGATCCATAAATCACTTTGGCTCCAAGTGCAAATAAGTTGTCTACGATACTTGTGATATTTCGTTCATTCCCGGGTATTGGACCTGCTGCAAAGATAACCGTATCTTCAGGTAAAATGTCGACACCGCGAAAGTTTCCAGTGGACAGGCGAGCAAGAGCAGCCAATGGTTCTCCTTGACTCCCCGTGCATAAAATGGCCACCCTTTCAGGAGCCATTTCATTGATTTCATGTGGGGCAATTAACATTCCATCTGGAACTGTTAAATAACCACGTTCCATAGCAACCGCTACGACATTAACCATACTTCGTCCAAGCAACGCAAGTTTTCGATTTGTTTTTTGCACTGCATTCACGACTTGCTGAACGCGACTAATATTTGAAGCAAAGGTAGAAACAATAACTTTGCGTTCGGCTTTCATGAAAACTGCTTCCACATGTTCACCTACCATTTGTTCCGATGGGGTCAAACCAGGACGCTCTGCATTGGTACTCTCAGACAATAGAAGCAAGACCCCGTCTTTGCCGATTTCAGCCATTTTATGAATATCCGAATTCTCATTATTCGCAGGGGTTAAATCAAACTTGAAGTCCCCCGTATGTACAATATTACCCTCTGGTGTGTGAAAGACTATTCCCAAGCAATCAGGAATACTATGGGTCACTTTAAAAAAACTTACACTTATTTCTCCTATTGTCAAGTTTGAGTTTGAGTTGATTTCAATAAGTTCACTTTCTCCTAGAAGTTTATGTTCTTTTAATTTGATTTCAATTAATCCTAGTGTGAAGCGTGTGGCATAAACGGGTACATTCAATTTTTTTAAAAAGAACGGGATCCCCCCGATATGATCTTCATGTCCATGTGTGACAATTAAAGCCCTGACTTTATCTTTATTTTCTACTAAGTAAGCTATATCAGGGATAATCAAATCAATTCCTAATAAACTTTCATCTGGAAACTTATTGCCACAGTCGATAATCACGATATCGTTTGAATATTCGATTGCATACATATTTTTCCCGATTTCATTCAAGCCGCCTAAGGCAAAGAGAGAAACTGCATTTTCTATTGTACTCAAATTTATATCCTCCCATTTTTAATATAATCTTAGTATGCCCTTTGGGTTTCCTTTTATCAGTGGGTTGAATGCTCGATCTTCCTATAAAAAAGGAAACTCTAGACTTGTTTTTTCTGAAAAATAATGACTACAACATTGATGTCTTAGTTTCCCACATCGTTATCGAGGTCTTTCCTCCCAGTGAGGTAGCTTCTTGGGCATGGGTCCGATATTGTACCGGGCTCATGCCTTTTAGTTTTGCCTTTGCTGTTTTGTATTTTATATTGTGAATCCATTGACAGTTACTTTTGCGTCTATAGTAAATCCTAATCCTGCAGCTACAGATGCCTACAACATTATTATCCTGCCAATATGGAGAATCATAGAAACATAGGTTATCCACTTTAGACACGACACGTTTTCCTACATTTAAATTGTTTCGTTCCAATCGAATGCAAAATGAACGAATACGTTTCTCCCTGTCTCACCAGATTTCTTGGATTTAAAGCCATTTTCCCTTTTAGGGTGATATAGTCCTTAAAATCTTGAATTATGGTTGGAATTTCATTCTGTTTGACACATATCCCCAGGCTATCTGGACATGATAAAATTGGTGTTCTCTTTCAGTAGATTAATTTTGAACAATAAGAAGTTCTCTTATTTACAAATTTATAAAATAAAGAAGCACTCAAAATGAGTGCTTCTTTGGTTTATACTCGTACTTGTTGTACTTGTAAAACTTTTAAAGTAAGATCTAGTACAATTTTTTCACGAAGAGTATCAAATGGCTCGTTTAATTCTGTTGGACAAGGGGAAAAGTCTAATTCGAAAAATTGAGCGCTGACTAATTCGCAATACGGTTGCTCGTTATAAAAAACTCTATTTTCGAAGAAGTATTTGTCTAAACGTGGTAAATCACCATTTTTAGGATTAATAAAGTGAGACGTAGTGTCTGAGGAAGCAGCTACTAAAGCTTGTGATAGAAAATCACCAGCTGTTAAATCAGCAAAACCAGAAAATGGAACATTTGCAATGCGGTCATATAGCACTCCATTACACTCATCATTTGCATATTCAATATTTTTACGAATATATCCTTGTACAAATAATTTCGCTCTTGTAACTCGACGGTAAGGTGTACCTTCTACTGGAGTGAATGCTACAGGAACTAACTTACATTGTGTTAAAAATGCATTTTTTAAGATACGTTTAATTTCAACTGCTGGAGGATCTAATGAAATATCAGATTCTACAACAATTTGAATTGTTCTTTCTGCTAATACAACTGGTACCTTTACAATCGGTGCTCCTGGAGTAGTAATTGGTGTTGCAGCTGCATCACTTAATGGTGTTTGAGTTTGTCCGTCTACCTGACAAGGTACATTAATTGGACATTGTTCGCTCATATTATCTAATCTCCTTTTTGAAATTACTTTAGATTTTTAAAACTATTCAATGTCAATATATTCGTTTTTTTCATTTATGTATGAGCATGTATACTAGTTTTTGAAATTTATTAATCGAGGTTTATTAATGTACTACAGACAATAATCTATAATTATCAGTATTTTATTAATAGGAGATGTTTTTATAAGGTATATTCACTTTATATATTTTTTACTAATAAGATTTATAGAAAGAAAGACCTGAGTTTTTTATTTTGTAGTTTTTAAATATTTTTATATATAGTTTTTTCAATGTGTACTTTTCTATATAATTTTGAGAGTAATAGGTTGATTTAGATAAAGTCAATATTTTAGGTGATTTGAATGTAAAATAATGTTTGGATGGAAGTCCAATACATATTATTAAATTTAAGATGGTTCAAGTTAGAGGAAGGCACCTTAGGGTGTCTTTTCTTTAATAAGGTGGCATCTTTTTACATGGATAACACTTTTAAGAGATTGAATTTATTTAGGTGTAAAAAATTTGTGAAGTATTGTACTTAAAGTAAAGAAGGCAGTTTTAAAAGAAAGGACATAACATATTTATTGACTTAATGAATGTATTAATAAAAGTGGTAATAAAGAGTTTGAATGTAGCGATAAATGGGTGATAAAAAATAGGTGTATCAAGCAAAGTGTTGATACACCTTAAAACTACATTGTTAAACAACATGTGTTGTCGTGTAGTATATCTTATATATCTTTAATTATTTTAGATTCAGTATTACATATTCTTCTCGGTTTTATTTATTCTATCGTTGTAATTTCATTTGAATTATAAGTATAGATACCTGATTCTTCTCGCAGCGCAGTTATATACATCCCTTTCGCAACATCTTTAGCTGAAATGGGTTTATACTTTTTGAAAGCCCCTTTAAATATAAAAGGAATAATACGAGATAACTTTTCAGCCATTCGTTCACCGAAACGAAATTCTTGTCGATTGCCTACTAATAAAGATGGCCTAAAAATGTGAATACCACCGATCACTAACTTTTGCAATTCCTCTTCCATTTTCCCTTTTACTTGTGAATAAAAGAAAAACGATTTAGGATTTGCTCCCATTGAAGACACAACAAGGAAATTTTGCACCCCTTGTTTTTCAGCTAGACAAGCTGCTCGTAACGTATATTCATAATCTACTTTTTTAAAATTCGCCTTTGTTTTTGCTTTTTTTATTGTTGTTCCTAGACAACTAAAAACATCATCTACAGCAAAAAACTCTTTATATTCCTCTAATACAGAATAATCTACTTGCTTCTGCTGTAACTTCTCATGTTGCCATTGCATTGGTTCTCTTACAAAAATAGTAACCGAATCGTAGTAATCTGATTCAAGTAATAGACGCGTTATCTCTTGCCCAACTAAACCACTTGCACCAAGTACTAACGCTGTTCGTGTATTCATATATGCATATACCTCTTAGTTTCCTTTTATCTCCTTCAGCAAAATACAACTTTTAGGAGTTTCCTTCTTTTTATATTACCATAAGTAAAGCACTATGCGTATGCATAGTGCTTTACTTACTCTTTTTTCTTTTCTTTTTCTTCCATTGGCAATTTTGTTATTGTTGATGCATCCCCTAAATTACTTATTAACCTTCTTAAAAAAATGAGAACAAAAGATAATGGCAATACTACCGCTAATATCAATAAGATGGCTTCCATTACGTAACCCAAATACTCATCCCCCTCTTCTCCCTCCTTTCAAATATATGAAAGCAGCGTTGTCACATATGCATGCATTCATAAAAATAATACATCTATATTTGACAACTTTAGAACAAAATCAAATCGTAATGATTATTATTTATTGCAACTTTATTAAAGATGTATTATACTAAGTTCGCAAACTAAAACGTAATTATTCCGTTTTGTATTAAAATGATATTTTTCTTCTATAATTGGGGAAATATATCCGTAAAAAAAGAAAAGAGGAGAACTTCATGCCTAAAAGATTGACTATATTTTCATTCTTACTTATTTTCACTTTAATTTTTGCTGGTTGCTCAAATAAAAAAGAAGATACTGCCAAGAAGGATGGAAAGCTAACTGTTTATACAACTATTTTCCCACTTGCTGATTTCGCAAAAAAAATTGGTGGCGACTATGTAACAGTTGAAGCAATTTACCCACCCGGTGCAGATTCACATACATTTGAACCAAGTCAAAAACAAACAGTACAAGTTGCAAAAGCCGATTTATTTGTTTATAACGGCGCAGAATTAGAACCATTTGCCGAAAAAATGGAAAAATCATTAAAAAAAGAAAACGTAAAAATTGTAAATGCATCTAAAGGTATTGAACTGCGTGCTTCATCTGAAGAAGAGCAGCACGATCATGGAGACGGTCATAAAGAAGATGAACATCATCACGATAAAGATCCACACGTTTGGATAGATCCTACTCTTGCGATGAAACAAGCAGAAAAAATTAAAAATGCACTTGTAGAATTACAACCGGAACATAAAAAAGAGTTCGAAAAAAACTTTGCAGCACTACAAACAAAATTTACTGATTTAGATGATCAATTTAAAGCTGTCGTTGCAAATGCAAAAACGAAAGAAATATTAGTTTCACATGCAGCTTATGGCTACTGGGAACAACGATACGGTTTAAAACAAATCCCAATCGCTGGAATTTCAGCATCTGATGAACCATCTCAAAAACAGCTTGCTGACATTACAAAAACAGTAAAAGAACATAACTTAAAATATATTTTATTTGAAACATTCTCTACTCCAAAAGTAGCATCAGTTATTCAAAAAGAGACCGGTACAACAGTTTTACGCTTAAATCATCTTGCTACTATTTCTGAAGACGATGCGAAAAATAATAAAGATTACTTCACTTTAATGGAAGAAAACGTAAATACATTAAAAGAAGCGACAAACTAACCAATTATATTTTCTAGTCGGCTAAATATGTCATTTAGCCGACTTTTTATGTTCTTCTGCTTGACTAGACTGAATTAACAAGTAAAATTATCCATATTAGCTTTTAAGCTATATTAATTTAGAAGGTGAGTTGGAATTATGACTCTTCACATTTGTGAAGTAACAGCAAAAAATTGGCGTTCAGTAGCTGCTTTAAACGTCGCAAAAGACCAGCAGCAATTTATTGAAAGTAATGCGTTTTCTTTAGCAGAATCATTATTTGAAGGAAATGGAACGTCAGTAGGTTTATTTGATGGAGAAACACTTGTAGGGTATGCAATGTATGGATGGTATTCGGAAAAACATAAAAGTATTTGGCTAGATCGCTTTATGATTGACCAACAATATCAAGGAAAAAGATACGCAAAACGTTTCCTTCGCTTACTCATTCAATTCTTACAAGAAAAATTTGAATGTAAAATAATTTATTTAAGTTTACATCCAGACAACAAACTCGCAATGGGACTATATGAGTCATTCGGCTTCCGTTTAAACGGGGATATTGATGACGAAGGTCCAGTTGTAGGTGTTGTAATGGAATTACTAATAGATGAAAATACAAGCCTGTGAAAACAGGCTTTTTATTATCCTTCGTTTTTTTGCAATCTAGCATTTTTCTACAAAGTACTTAGTTAAGCCCAAAAAATAAGTCTGCAATATACGCAGACTTATTTCACACACTCCTCAAAATGTTCTTGGAACCATTCTTTATTAATATCTTTACCGATGAAAACGACTTCACTTACTCGCTCTTCGCCTTCTTGCCACTCTCTATCGTACGAAGCAGCAAACAGTGTATGTACACCTTGGAAAACGATGCGTTTATCTACTCCATCAATCGATAAAATTCCTTTGTAACGATATAAATATTCACCTAGCTCTTGAACGACAGCTGACATCCACTCATTCAGTTTTTGTAAATCTAACGGACGCTCTTCACGTAATACAAATGATTTTACACCTTCCAGATGATTATGTTCTTTATGAGGGTAAATTTGTAACGTATCTTTCGTTTTAAACGTTTGAATTTGTAGTAACGATGGAATATCCACCTCACAGTTAGTCGCCTCGATTAACTTTGCAGTTGGGTTAATTCCTTGAAGTTCCTGCAGAAGATTGTCTTTTTCACTCTCTTCAATTAAATCTAATTTATTCATTAATACAACATCAGCAAATGCAATTTGTTCCTTTGCTTCTAGACCTTTTTCAAAATGTTTATGTATATGATAACTATCTACTACTGTTACAACACCGTTAATTTGGTATGCAGATTGAATAACAGGATCTAAAAAGAATGTTTGAATAATCGGACCTGGATTTGCAAGACCTGTCGTTTCAATTACTAAGCCATCAAAGTCCATTTTCCCTTCTGCTTTTACGTCCAGTAATTGTTTTAACGCAACAAGTAAATCTTCACGTACAGTACAGCATAAACAGCCGTTTGTCATCTCCATAATTTCTTCTTCAACATTCATAATCAACTGATTATCAATACCAATTTGCCCTATTTCATTTACAATCACCGCTAATTTCTGGCCGTGATTCTCTGATAAAATACGATTTAATAATGTCGTTTTCCCTGATCCAAGAAAACCAGTTAATATTGTTACTGGAATCATTTCGTCCTCTCCTTCTAGCTATATGTTTTTACATTATAGCATATAGAGAAAATCGTTTTTGTAGCAAAACATATTTATTGTTTGTACGCACCTCAAACTATATAATAATACGTAGTAAGAAAGCCTTTTCAAAATAATAATCATTCATCAAGGGGGTACTTATAATGGAACGAGTTCACATGGCCGAAACTCTAGAATTTTCTCGTATTATTCAAGGTTTTTGGCGTTTAGCAGAATGGAATATGACGAAACAAGAATTACTTTCTTTTATTGAAGAATGTATGGATATGGGGATTACTACTTTCGATCACGCTGACATTTATGGCGGATATACGTGTGAAGGAATATTTGGAGAAGCGTTACAACTAAAGCCTTCCTTACGCGAAAACATGCAAATTATCACAAAATGTGGAATCGCTCCCCCATCACCAAAATTTCCAGAGCGATATGTTGCGCACTACAATACAAGTACTGAACATATTATAAAAAGCGCGGAGGATTCATTGCAAAACTTACATACAGATTATATTGATGTATTGCTCATTCATCGCCCTGATCCATTTATGGATCCGAATGAAGTGGCAGAAGCGTTCTCACGCTTAAAACAAGAAGGAAAGGTTCGTCACTTCGGTGTATCTAACTTTTTACCTTCACAATTTAATATGTTGAGTTCATATTTAGATTTCCCGCTTATTACAAATCAAATTGAAGTATCTGCGATGCAGCTTGAGCACTTTGAAAAAGGGACAATTGATTTATGCCAAGAAAAACGAATCAATCCAATGATTTGGTCACCTCTTGCTGGTGGAGAAAACTTTACTGGTCAATCAGAACGCACCGTACGTGTACGTGAAACTCTACAAAAAGTTGCAACTGAGCTAGGTGTTAATAGCATCGATACTGTTATGTACGCATGGTTACTCGCTCATCCAGCTAATATGATGCCAATCGTTGGCTCTGGCAAATTGGATCGAGTAAAAACGGCTGCGATGGCAACAAAAGTTAATTTAGATCGCCAACAATGGTTTACAATTTTCGAAAGCTCTAACGGTCATCCCGTACCATAATATAAAAAAGAAGAGCTGTTTTTTTACAGCTCTTCTTTTTCATATGTATTTCTCGTCATTGCAAACACACACATATCCCTTAATCCGTTGCTATCTACCGTAACACTGGCACTTTCTAAAATACCCTCTAATTTAAAGCCTAATTTCTCTGGTATCGCTCTACTCTTCTTATTTAGAGAATCACAACGAATTTCTACGCGGTTTGCTTTTAGTTCAGAAAAAGCGTAATCTGTTATACCTTTCGCAGCCTCTACCATATAGCCCTTTCCACTAAACCTTGAATCAATCCAATACCCGATTTCAAATTGAGGTATATCCCAGTTAATACGATGTAATCCGCTAGATGCAATAAATTCACCTGTTTCTTTCGAAAAAACTAACAATCTCAAATCCTCACGCTGCAAAAATTGAATATGTGATTTTCTAATACTCTCTTCTATTTCTTCCGCTGTTTGCTCTTTTTGTGCAAAAACCATCCAAGGTTTTAATTCTTGCATTGAAGCTTGAATTGCATCATATACCACTTTACCGTCACCTGGTTTCGGCATTCGAATAAATAGCCTTTCAGTATAAAATTCAGAAGGAAAATCAAATAATAACGGATTCACTGTCAACACTCCCTATAATTCTTTTGTATATATAATACTATCCATCTCAAATTATACAGTAAAGAAATTTCTGAATTTTAAACGTTTTGTTCATTCACCTCTACTGCAACACGAACTCCAGATTCAATCGCACCTTGTATCCATCCGTGATATAACGTTGTATGATCGCCGGCAAAGTATATTCTTCCCTCTGGTTTTACAATGACTGGCTGTAATTCAGATTCTTGACCAGCTTGAAAAAGAGCAAATCCTCCAAGTGCATATGGATCTAATGTCCAACTTTTTGATATTCCAGACAAGAACTCATCATATACTTGACCACCTAATATCGTTGCTAAGTTTTGTAATGTGTAATAAATTCGATCACCCTTTGATAACCCATCCCATAACAATGCATCATAAGACCATGTATAACTTCCTAACATCATAGCAGGTCCTTTCTCTCCAATTCCATGGCTTGGATAATAGGCGTAACGAATTGGCAAATCTGTTATAATTCTGCCACCTAATTGCCCCTGTTCCTCCCAAAATCGACTTTTAAATTGAATTCCTATTTTCGTCGCAGGCATATAATGTAATTCACGAATTGCTTTCCATTTTTCATGAGATATAGAATCAAATGGATCTACTTCCACAAAACGCATCGTCGAAAACGGAATGGTAACAATAACTAAATCTCCTGTTATACTACTATATTCAAAAGTTTCCTCGTCCCGATAGAAAGCTGTCACTCCATTATCGTGTTGATGTAGCTTCATGAGTTTTTGATTATATATAATATTTTCTTTTAATTGTGGCAAAAAAGACTTTGGTAATCTATCATTCCCACCTACTATTTCACAAAATCCGCTTTCTTCTTGCATAATATACAAAAAACGTAACGTCTCTACGAATGACCTTTCCAAAAATCCTTCTAAATCTAATAGAACACCAATCATTTCAATCGTTACTGGCGAAAAGTACGTATTATATTGATAAGGATAATACTTTAAAAATTGTCCTGTAGAGTATCTCCCAAAATCCTTTACTACAACATCCCAATTTTTCTCTGGGTTCTTTTTTATAAAATTTATAATGGGCTGTACCGCTAACAATAGTAGTTCCTCAGACGTTTTCCCCACTACATTCATTTCCACAGGATACTTTAATATACTTGGATCTTTTTCATATTGTTGTAATGTCGTTTTCCGACCATTTACGTAAATGATATCTGTCTCATTCCTATTAATAAAAGGGCTCACCTGTAGCCCAAACTTTTTTATATATACCATCGTTAAAGTGTGTGCATACGGAATTCTCATCGCTCCAACATCTAAATATAATCCGGTATCTTCCATTCTAACCGTCTCAATACGGCCACCTACCCGGTTGTTTGCTTCAAAAATCTTCACTTCATGTCCTGCAGCCTTTAATAAAGATGCTGAAACTAATCCAGCCATACCAGCCCCTACTACAATAATTTGTTTCGGACGTGCCGTCTTCTTCAATCCCTTATTTATAACTTGTAACATTTCATCCATCGCAGTGTTATACATTATATCTTTCTGCACAATTCCACCCCTCATTTCACCAAATGGGCATTAGTGGTTTAGTGCATTTTATTCATAAATCTCCATAAACATAACACCGTAGCAATTGAAATATTCACTAAAAGTACATAAGGAATAACTCTCACCTTTCTTCATGCTTCGTATAATATAGCAACTGCAAAAAAGGAGTGGTTAAAAATGAAACATACTTACGACTACCATGCTACAAAAAAGCATTTAGAATTAAAGAAACAAAATTTATGTAAAAAACTTAGCAATATGAAACTATCTGCAAAAGAACGTGAACAGATTAGACGTGAAATTGACAACTATGAATATATTTTAAACCTAGTCGAAATGAATCATTATGAGCGAGGGTTCTCTCGTTAAAAGTGAATATAGAATGTATCCAATTTCTATCCTTTTCGGCAAGAAGACTTCATCTGATTTGTGTTACGGGTGAAGCCCAACAATTCAGGTGGAGATGAATTGCCGTCAGCAGGTAGACGAAACAATTTTGTTTCTTTTGTCTTACGATATAACCTGCCCTAGATAAGGAGGGAATATATCGTAGGACAACGAAATTAGATAATGATAATCATAATCATTTGGATACTTGAACCAAAAGGAATTACGATGAAGACCATGTTCACATTTTGTTCCGTTCCAAATATTGATTTGTCAAAAGTAATTAACAATTACAAAATTTTTTCTTTCCTAAGAAAGAATTGTAATGAACTCTTTGAGAAAGGTGGTGAAAACAATGGCTAGAAAGAAAGCAGTGAAAGTATTACGGAAACAAAAGAAAAGAGAAACTATGCAACGATTCACGCAGAAACAGAATATCGGACGAGCTTGCCTCACAGCTAAAGAATTTCGTTTACTGCAGCGTATGTCGCATAGTTCAAAAGTGTTGCGAAATGTTGGATTGTACACGATGAAACAAAGTTATTTGAACAATAACAGGATGGCTACTGTAAAAGAAGTGGATACTGCTATGCAAGCCGATATAAACTACTGGGGTGTTCAATCAAACTCTGTTCAAGCGATTCGTAGAGCCTTATTTACAGAAGTGAAGAGCTTTTTTAAAGCGTTGGAACAGTGGAAGAAAAATCCTGAAAAGTTCACAGGTCGTCCTAAGTTTCCGAATTATTCTCGTTCCACTGACAAAAGAATTATTGAAATCTATCAAGTGCCAAAAGTGGATGGGAACGGATATTGGATCATTCCGATGAGTGTTGCATTCAGAAAAAAATTCGGTTCCATTAAAATACGTATGCCAAAAAATTTAAGAAACAAAAAAATCTCCTACATTGAGATTGTACCGAAGCAAAAAGGTCGGTTCTTTGAGGTGCATTACACATATGAGATGCACGTTTCTCAAATGAAGAAACCATCCACGACTACGAGTAACGCTTTGAGTTGCGATTTAGGTGTAGATAGATTAGTAAGTTGCGTGGCAAATACAGGTGATGCCTTCTTAATTAATGGAAAAAAATTGAAATCTATTAACCGATACTTCAACAAAATGATACGTAATCTACAACTAAAAAATGTGGAAAATGGACTTTCAAAACGCGTTGTAACGAACAAAATGGCTGAATTATGGCATAAACGAGAACGACAAATAAATGGTTACATTTCACAAACGGTAGGCCTGTTGTTCAAAAAAGTGAAAGAATTCGATATAGATACGATTGTCGTAGGGTATAACACTGGTTGGAAACAAAAATCTGATATGGGAAAAAAGAATAATCAAAAGTTTGTTCAAATCCCGTTTCATAAACTGCTTGCGGCAATTGAGAATAAATGCATAAAAGAAGGTATACGATTTTTAAAACAAGAAGAAAGCTATACTTCTAAAGCTAGTTTTCTGGATAAAGATAGGGTTCCAGTTTGGTCTAAGAATGATAAGACGCATTATCGCTTTAGTGGCAAACGAATCACGCGTGGCCTGTACCAAAGTAAATCAGGGAAATGTATTCACGCTGATATTAATGGTGCATTGAATACATTGGAAAAATCAAAAGTTGTAGAATTGGAAGAGAATCTTAAAGTGAAAACGCCGATTCTATTAGAAGTACAAAAACGTAAGGCTGTTGCTTTGCGCATAGCTTAGTGGGTGCGTCAACCATCCATGTGTACTCGACTTGTCGGGGCTTGTAGCACACGCCGGATTCATCTGAGTGGTGGCTTCTTCCATAAGGAAGAACCGCTCTTTTTCGAAAGGGCGGTGCAAGTGGGAAAACAATCGTTCGTTGCCAGTACCAACGAAAAACATACTTGGGGTGTTACCGTCAGGTGGCATGAATGCTAGAGCGTCAACTGTCTAGTGATAGACGAAAAGACCTAGCATTCAAACTCAAGCCCCCCACTGAAACGTTTTATCTCAGTGGGGGTAGTTGACTTTGAGCATTTCATTACGCATTTTTCGTAAGTAAATATATAATAGGATGTACATTAAGATTGAGAGGTATATTCTATGATCAAATTAAGTGTGTTAGATCAATCACCTATTTCAGATGGTAGCACAGCAGCCCAAGCTTTTTCACATACAGTTACGCTTGCACAAGAAGTTGAAAAACTCGGGTTTACACGTTTTTGGGTATCCGAACACCATAATTCTGTTAGCCTAGCTGGTTCAAGCCCAGAAATACTTATTTCTCATATTGCAGCGAAAACGGAGCATATTAGAGTTGGTTCGGGTGGTGTTATGTTACCGCATTATAGCCCATATAAAGTTGCGGAGAATTTCCGCGTTTTAGAAGCTCTTTATCCAAATCGTATCGACCTCGGTGTTGGTAGAGCACCTGGTGGTATGCCCATAGCAACTCGCGCACTTCAAGAGGGAAAAATGGTCTCGCTTGATCAATACCCAGAGCAAATTGCAGATGTTGCAATGTACTTACATGATCAAGTACCAGAAAATCATCATTATGCAAATTTAAAGGCTACTCCAGTTATTCCAACATCTCCTGAAATGTGGATGCTTGGTTCTAGCGGAGAAAGTGCTAAAATCGCAGCAAACAATGGAGCCTCTTTTGCATTTGCACAATTTATTAATGGCTTCGGAGGTCCGGAAGTTATGAGGGCTTATCAAGAACAATTCCAACCTTCCTATTTAGGAGATAAACCAAAATCAATTGTCGCTATTTTTGTTATATGCGGAGAAACAAATGAGGAAGCGGAAAGAATTGCTTCTAGTTTAGATTTATCAATCTTATTACTAGAGCAAGGAAAACGAACGACTGGTACCCCTTCTATCGAGACTGCTCAAAATTATTCATACAGTGCTTATGATTTATTCCGCATTAAAGAAAATCGCCAACGTATGATCATCGGTAATCCGTCTTCTGTGAAAGAACAAATAGTAAACTTAAGTAAAGCGTACAATACTGATGAATTTATGATTGTCACGATTACTCATCAATTTGAACATAAATTACAATCTTATCGCTTACTAGCAAATGCTTTTAATTTATAATAGTAAAAGGGAGATACATCACCTACGATGCATCTCCCTTTCTTACTACTTATTGTTATCGCTTTCTATATATTCAATAGCTTCTCTTAATAATTCATCAAAATGATTAGGATAATCATGATTTAAGTTAGGTACAACTTTATACTTATGCTCTATATTGTTATCCCTTAATAATTGTACAAATTGCTGTGTACATTCGAAACAATCTTCATCTTGATCACCGCATACTATATATCCCTTTATATGTTTATCTTGCAATACTCCCAACAACTCATTCCATTCTTCAATCTCCGGAAGCCACGGTGCCATAAAAATAAAACCATCCACTGCTATATCTTTTTGTAAAATGGTATATAAAGCTACTCTTGCCCCAGCAGAAAAACCACCAATTATTACATTTTCTACTGAATGCTTCTCTATAAATTTATTGTAGTGCTCTTTTAATTCTCCTCTCCCTCTCTCTATATCATCCCAAACAAACCCATCTGAAAACTGAATTTGCGAAGACTGTGGTAAAGCTAACGTATAATCTTGTGTCAAAACAGATTTCCAATATGGTTCTATTATTCCTATATTTTCTTGATCACCGTGCATTGCAATGAATAGATTCTCCTTTTTCTTGCTGTCTACATATTTCACGTCTGCTCGTTCCGTTTGCTTTGCTAATTCTTCTCTTTCTTTACATAATTGAACCATTGTATGGAATTCTTCAAATTTATGTAGTGGTTTTAAATCATCGTCGGAAATTAAATACTCATTTTCATACCAAAACCCATTGTCTATAATGGCCTCTCTCATTAAATGTAATGCTTCTTTTTCTAGTCCTGCTGCACTTGCGAGCGCATACTTAAAATTATATATTTGTGCCTCATTACCTACTACATCTGTAGCATGTTCCATTATATAAGTGTATGCTTCAAAACTTCCTTCATTTGTATAACAACGTAACGTTTCATTTAATAACTGAATATAACTCATACTATTTTTCATATTGTAATTCCCCCAAAACTTTTTATCCCGCATTAACGGGCAGTAAGACCCCCACCTCAAAATTCAGCGAAAGCGAAGAAGTTAGGTAGGGGGCGAGCTACCCGTAAAATCCCGATTGATGAAGGCTAATAATCAGTGGGGGATGGACAATCCCCCCACTGATTAAAGTTTCACTTTATACTCTTTATTTATCGAACTTCTATCCCATTGTGTGGTCGTTGTATATAACTCACGCTAACAATACTTTATCCTCAGAGCGCTACTTAATAATTACTTCTCCTAGTCCAATATGTTTAGTATAAAGTTAAATAAACTGAAAAATCAATATTTTAAAAGAAAAAAAAGACAACAATATATTTATTGTTGTTTTCATTATATCTATCCGCTCTTTTGTTTTTTTCTATCTGGCTTACTTGAAACTAAATAATGTTTTTCTGAAATATATAAGTCTCTTTTTAATATACGATTTAAATAAGGCCCTAGTTTAACTCCGCATATGAGGCGATCTTCGCTATCTTCAACAATTGGGAACATTTCTTTTTCTGTTACGTATTGATCTACCGCCTTTTGTACGATATCAATTTCTTTAACTAGGTTTAAGTTTTCTTCTGTATGTTCAAATACCTCAAGCGTTTCCTTCGTAATAAGAAAAACATTTGTTGGAAATACGGGTAAATACGGCTTTAACAAATCATAGTTTACTGTATAATCATCATTTACTAATACTGTATAAACGATATTAGCATTCGTTTCTAGAAATTTGGCCATCGCTTGTTCTAGTTCATCTTTCGTAATTTCCCGCTCTTCTTTTCCAGTTCTGAAAAAACGAAACATTGCATCGCCTCCTTTTTACTATATTATAGCATAAAAGAAAACTGAAAAATCATAAAAGAAAAAACCATTAAAAGAATTTTTAAATGGTTTTTTCTTTATATATTTATCGTTATTTTAAGAATGCACTTAGCATCCACACATGCTGTTCTAATGTCGTATGAATTGCTAATAGCATATCAGCTGATGTTTCATCACCTGCTTCACCAGCAACTTCCATACCTTCTTTTAATTCTTGAATAAGTGCAGAGTAATCATTCACTAATGTTTGCACCATTTCTTCTGCTGATTCTTTGCTTGTCCCTTCGCTGACACTAGATGTAGCAAGATATTCTTTCATTGTCGCTAACGGTTTACCTTCTAACGCTAAAATACGTTCTGCTAACTCATCAATATACGTTCCGGCTTCATTATAAAACTCTTCAAATTTCTCATGTAATGTAAAGAAGTGTGGTCCTGTCACATACCAGTGATAATTATGTAGTTTCACATATAACACATTCCAGTTCGCTACCTGCTTGTTTAATACTTCAACAACATTTGTTTTCGTACTCATACAATCCACTCCTCTTATCTTTTAATAATCCTATTACATTTTACCATACTTTTCCTATCCTTTCGAACGAACGGCTCATATGTAACAAAGTTTTAACACCTATAATATTTCCCTAATGTCATTTAATTCATGTACTTTTTCAACTACTTCATATGTCTAATTAGCCTAGCTCGTACATATGCATAATAGTAAGTCAAGCTCATCATAGTAGAAAGAGGGGTTATATGGACAATCAACAATGGCAAGTAGCAAAGAAAGTTGCTGCTACTTATATCGGAACTGTCGTTGGAGCTGGATTTGCTACTGGACGAGAAATTGTTGAGTTTTTTACAGTGAACGGATTATATGGAACGATTGGCATATGTATAAGTGGATTTTTTTTTATTTGGCTCGGCACGAAGATGATGTTACTCTCATCACAAATCGGTGCTTTTTCAGCTCAAGAATTTAACAAATATTTATTTGGGGATGTATTCGGAAATGTTGTAAATACTCTATTATTACTCGTATTATTTGGTGTAACGAGCGTTATGTTATCAGGTGCTGGAGCGGTATTTGAAGAGCAACTTCGGTTACCTAGACAACTTGGTATTTTCATTACAGTGATTGCCTGTCTCATTATAGGTAGCCGCGGATTACAAGGGGTTTTTGAAGTAAATACACTTGTCGTACCTATTATGATGATTTTTATTATCGGACTTGCTATTACAACCTTTTTTCACAGTACAACTCCTATTAGTAACACTATTCCCGCAGAAAGCTGGAATATGAAGTGGATTACTAGTCCTATTACATATGTCGCCTTAAACCTTTCTCTCGCCCAAAGCGTTCTCGTCCCATTAGCCAGTGAAGTAAAAGATCGAAAGGCCATTTTATGGGGCGGTATTTTAGGTGGTGCAGGACTTTCTTTAATTTTATTATGCAGCCATTTAGCTATCTTATCAGTCGACCAATTTTATCAATATAACATCCCGATGGCTGAAGTCATAAGAAAATTCAATGCAACTTTTCACTTTTTCTTTGTTCTTATCATTTTCGGTGAAGTGTTCACAACTTTAGTTGGCAATGTGTTCGGAATGACAAAACAAATGCAATCTATCACTGGATGGAAAAATAATAATATTATTATTTTCATTTTATTAATTAGTTATTGCTTTAGTTACATCGGTTACAGTGAATTACTCCATATTCTATATCCTATAATCGGATGGGTAAGCATCATCTTACTTCCAATCATTGCTTTTAAACAACTTCAAAAAACATAAAAAAGCAGCCATGTTATTGGATGCTTTTTTATGTTCATTCACAATCATCACATACTTCCCAATACGGCCCCATTTCCAATGCTAAATGTGGCTTTAATTGCAACCGAATCATTCGACTAGGCATACGCTCTAAAACGAATTGAATGCCTTCTTCATCTTCGTCTAATTCAACTTTTGAAATCGCAATTCTTTGCATAGTAGAAATAGGAATTCCATCTTTATATAAAGTGATTTTCACCTCATCATATTCATTAAAATACAATTCAACGCTCATTTCATTTTTCAACATTTCATCAACAATTTCATATTTATCATTTTGTTCCTGGATTATATATTTCCAGCCGCCTCTAGCTTCTTCCTTTGGAGCTGCTTGAAATAATGTCATCAAATCCTCGTATAGCATAAGATAACCCCTCTCTTACTAAAAAACGATGAGTATTTTATATACCCTTTATCTCTATCACTATCCATATGTATTGTACCATATATCAACGTTCTTACCGTATTCATTTGCTTCGTCAACCTACACAAAACACCTAATTCTATCCTCATCATTATGTATATTACCCATATTTTCCTAAAGGTTTCAAATATCGTTAACCTTTAGTGCATGAAAATTCTGCTCCCCCATTTTTTATTGGCTTATAGACCATCTTTTCCTTGATAGTAAGACCGCCACAAATAAAAAAGAAAAGAAGAGTGATTTATATCACTCTTCTTAAAAGAATTTCCCTGTAGCAGCTAATGCTAATACTATTATTAAGATTGTAAATAATAACGATACAATGAAACTAAAAATAGGTAATACTTTTTTTTCATTCCTCTTAAATAATAACTTTAAACTAAGAAGAATGTTTACTGGAACAAGTATAAAATAAAAATATTTAACAATTTGCACTGAGCTATTCGAAAGTGATTTTAATATAAACACTTCAATTAGAAAAACAATAAAAAATGAAATACTTAACCAAAATGAGACATAACTAAGCCAAGAATGTCTTTTTGTCCCCCAATACACTCCCATAACAATCTCCTTTATTTGTATTCTATATGATTATAATTATACACAAAGTTAACAAATACCTCTATTTTTCGACAAACATTATACAAAATACACCTTTAAATATCATAGAGATACTCTCCATCTCCATTTGATTTTACATAATAAAACAGACTATCTCAATAGCATACTGCTATTTTGGGAGACAGTCTGTTCTCTGTTAAACTTTAAATCTTTCAATTAATACTTGTAACTCTTCAGCCATTTGAGATAATGTGCCCGCTGCAGAACCAATCTCCTCCATCGAAGCTAATTGTTCTTCAGCTGAAGCCGCAACATTTTGTGTACTCGTCGCATTATTCTGTGCTGTCATTGCAATTTGACCTACAGAAATAGATACTTCATTTGCACCATTTGACATCCCATTTGCCGTTTCAACCATCGTTTTAATTTGATCAGCAATTTCATTTGTAGATTGTAAAATCTCAGCAAAGTTTTGCTTTGTTTCATTTGCGATAACAAGTCCAGATTGAACTTCTTCGTTTACATGATTCATAGATTTTACTGTCTTACTCATGTCATCTTGAATTTCACATATCAATTTACTAATTTCACTGGAAGATACACTAGACTGCTCTGCCAATTTGCGTACTTCATCTGCAACGATTGCAAATCCTCTTCCATGCTCACCAGCTCTTGCAGCTTCAATTGCCGCATTTAAAGCTAGAAGATTTGTTTGATCTGCAATATTTTGGATTACTTCTAATATGTCACCAATTTGCTTTGATTTATTATTTAATAACTGTATAACTGCATCTGATTGTGATACAGATTCTGCAATATACTGCATTTGATTTACTGTTTTTCCTACTAGTTTCCCACCATCTTCTGCTTTTTCACGAGTATGAGTAGAAGATGTATTAATAGATGTTGAACTATTTGCTACAAGCTGAATCCCTTCTGTTACATCAAACAGTAACATAGCACCCTTTTCTACGCTTGTTGTTTGTGTCGTTGCCCCACTTGATATTTCATCCATGGCCATTGTAATTTGTTCAGTCGCTTCACTTGCTTGTCTTACACTTGCAGTTAGCTCTTCTGATGCTGCTGCAACATGCCCAGCCGAAGTGTTAATCCTTCCAATTAACGTTCGCAATGCATCTGTCATCTCATTAAATCCTTTTGCAAGTTGACCAATTTCATCATTAGAATGAATTTCAATTGTTTGTGTTAAATCTCCTTCACTTATTTCTTTAGAAGTGACAACTAATCTCTTTAAAGGATTCGTAATAGAAAGTGTCACAAAATAAATAAGTGTTCCCCCTACTACTAATGCAATCAGCATAACAATTAACATATTATATAATACAGGCTGAGCAGCTTCAATTACTTCATTAGAGTACATCGTCCCACCGATTTTCCAACCTGTTTTTACATTTGTAGCAAATACCATTTTCTTTTCACTATCGCCATAAGAATATGAAAATGCACCGTGATTATCTTCATAAATTTTCTTTGCCCAAGAATCCGCCGCTTTATCTCCAGAGTTTTCTTGAGGATGAGCGATTATTTTTTGTTTTCCATCTAAAATGAAAGCATATCCTTTTTTACCAATATTGATTAATTTTGTTGTTTTTAATAAATTATCTAAGCTTAAATCTAATGCAACAACACCGTTTTTATCCTCTGTTTGTTTTGCAATTGTTACGACAATATGTCCATTTCCTTTTGCCTTATACGGCTCAGTAATAACAATACCACCTTGTTTTGCAACTGCATCTTTATACCAAGAACGCTCTGTTGGGTCATAGTCTGCTGCCATTTGTATATTTGGTTCTTGCACAAATTTCTTATCATTTCCGGCAACATATACTTGTTCAACATCTTTATTCAAATTAATATATTGAGATAATATTTTCCTTAATTCATCTTGATTATCTCCCTGATACATATTACTTTGAATCATGCGTGCAAAATTATTTACATCATTAAATTTTTCTTCAATCATTTGATTGATTAAATTATCTAATATTTTTATGTTGTCCTGAGCACTTCTCGTAATTTGCGATTCAAAATTCTTTTTAGCTGTTTGATAAGACATGCCCCCAATAATAGAGACTGCTGCGATTAAAATTACAAAAAATGAAATTAATAGCTTTTTTGCTACTTTCATATCACGAAACCAATTTAATAGTTTACCCATTCTGCTCCTCCTACTTTTCAATATTTAAATTGTGTTAATTGTGAATTTCCCCTATTCCCTAATTACTATTTTCATAACCTATTATGATGAATACTTTGTAAAGTTTAAACAATTAATTTCTCTTTGTCCATATATACAGATAATATTATTATAAAATTTACATACAAAAAAAACCAAAGGGGCACCCTTTGGTTTTTCACAATTTTTTATGCTGTTTAGAAATCTTCTTCCACTTATCACGTTCTGCTCTTGCAAGAATAGCATCTTGTTTTCTTATAAAATACGCCAGTTCTCTTTGCAATTTTTTATAGCTTTGCAAACGATCTATCGTAATACGTCCATCATCAATTGCATTATGCACTGCGCACCCTGGTTCATTCGCATGTTTACAATCCCGGAAACGGCATGTGTTTGCTAGTTCTTCAATATCAGAAAATGTTGTTTGAATTGCATCGCTTCCTTCCCAAAGCTGCAACTCCCTCATGCCAGGCGTATCAATGACTAAGCCCCCACTAGGTAGTTGGAACAACTCACGATGAGTTGTCGTATGCCTCCCTTTACTGTCTTCCTCACGTATATCTCCCGTTTTCGCTACATCAATTCCTATTAGCGCATTTAACAAAGTAGATTTCCCTACCCCTGATGATCCTACTAAAGCAATTGTTTTTCCTGGAGAAACGAATTGTTTCAACGAATCAATGCCTGCATTCTCTAAACTATCAACGACGAAAATAGGAACACCAATTGCAACAGCTTCCGTTTCTACAATTTTTTGTTCCACATCTTCACATAAACTACTTTTTGTTAAAACAATAACAGGCATTGCACCACTTTCATACGCTAATAATAAATAACGCTCCATTCTTCTTACGTTAAAATCATGGTTAAGTGCATTTACTAAAAATAGATAATCTACATTTGCTGCTATAATCTGTTCTTCCGTTCGATTACCAGCTTCTTGTCTTGAAAAGGAGCTTCTTCGCAGAAAAACACGATGAATAGTCGCTTTCTTTTCATTCTCTATTTTCTTTATATATACCCAATCACCAACTGCTGGGTAATCTCCCTTCGTTAACGCTTCATGACGAAACTTTCCAGACAGTTCTGCCATATATTCACCATCGTTACAAATTATGCGATATATATGCTTGTGCTCAAGTAAAATACGACCTACTTCAAAGTTCTCTACAGCTTGTTCTTCAAAAAAAGAATCCCAGCCGAACGATTCTAAAATATTTTGATTCAAATGAATATCCTCCCTAGTTTAAACTAAGTGGAAGGATTGCGCGCTACCTTACTGAATATCGCCCTTTCCATCCACCTTTGTATTTGGTTTATTATTCATATAAGTTATTTTCGCCATAATACATCACCCCGTTCTTATTTTAATTACTCTCATTATATGGAATATCCTTATAAAAAGCCACCTTATTTGACGTAATTTTCAAACAACTTATTTTTCGGCATTTTAAATTGCCACGATGACTAATGTCATCTTCTAGCACATGAACTCCTTTCTGCGGTCATTTTATTGTAGAAACTCTTCATATAATAAAATGAGATACATCTGAATTTTCCGTTATAATTAAATCGAATAAGGGGCATCCCCCAAACAAACTTTCTCAATATGGTTATATGAAATATTAAAAGGAATCAATATGTAAAAATCGAATCTTATTCACTAAAAGGAGTGGATTCGATGGAAATGTATCAATGGCTAACCGCTGTTCTCGTTGGTGGCATTACTGGCTTCGTTTCCCATCTAATCAATAACCAAGGTAAGTTATTGCTTCCACGCCGTTTGAAAACTTTTTTTCATTTTGGTTTTTTAACCGATATTTTTACCGGCTGCCTAGCTGCACTTCTCGGACTCGTTTTATTCGATGCCACCTTAATAAAAGAAATAATAAAGGTGTCCATTGTAACTGCTATTTCCGGTCAAACGTTTTTACTTCATCAGGCTCTTGGTGGTGAGCAGGCTAAAAATACGCAAATTGGGAAAGCTGATGAGAAGATTCAGGAAATTGACAAACTATTACGACGTTAATCTATACTTTCTTTAAAAATTATTGTTATAATGAAAAATAAATATTTTCTATTGCGTCGTTTGTCAGAAGAAAGGGTGTTTCGTATGACAAAAAAGAAAATAGAAGATTTCTTAACAAACTCCGAAAAAGAGGAACTGCTAGAAAACTATAAATGTTTACGAGAAGCCCGCACAAAAAGCGAAGCTAACTATTTTGGTGAAGCAATAGACCATCTATTAAATACAGTAAAAAAGCGAATTATTGAAGAAACAGGAATACATGATGAAAATGCAGCAACTGTACAATCAAAGAGAAAAGCACTGTTTTAGTTACATTAGCTAAAACAGTGCTTTTTATTTACAAGGATTTTCACCATAAACATTTTTCACATTACTTTCACATCTATTTCACAAATACTTGTACTTCAAAATGATAAACTAAGTACATCCTTTTCCAAGGAACGACATGCCGATATATAAATCCCTATCTCTATAGGGATTTTTTATTTATTCGCGATTTTTGTTGTAACTCCCCTCCAATTGAACTGACCCTTTCTTCTAATCGCTACGTTCATAAAATACTTCAATTAATATTTTTATACTATATGCTGTTTATATAGTATAAAAAGGAAGATTAGCATTTGTTCCTACTCTTCTAATATCGATTCAATCTGTTTCATGTCCTGTTCATTCAATGAAACATCCACCGCTCTTACACTTTCTCTTATTTGCTCTGCCCGCTTTCCTCCAGGAATAACAGTATCAATTCCTTGTTTGTTTAATAACCACGCTAAAGCTAAATGCGATACTTCGATATTCTTTTCTTCAGCTAAACCTTTTAACTTTTCCACTTTCTTAAAATTATTCTTATATGTATTTTCTTCAAATAAATTTACACTTTGGCGCCAATCACCTTCGTTCAATTTAAAATCTTCTGTATATTTACCGCCTAGTATTCCAAAAGCAAGAGGTCCATACGGAATAAATGAAATACCAGCTTCTATACAATACGGTAAAAGTTCCTCCTCAGCAGTACGATCTAACATGTTGTAAGGCGATTGTACTACATCTATATAACCATCTTGATTCGCTTCTTTTAATTGTTCTATGTTTACGTTTGATATTCCAATTGAACGAATTTTCCCTTCTTCTTTTAGACGAATGAGCTCTCCAATTGAATCTATGTAACTTGTTTCAGAATTTGTAAAGTGTAAATAATATAAATCAATATAGTCAGTCTGTAATCTTCTTAAACTATTTTCCACAGCATTTCTTAAATAACTTGGTTCATTATTAATATACGTTTCTCCATTTAATAACGGCTGAATTCCACCTTTTGTAGCAAGTACAAACTCATGGCGATTTCTTTTCAATACCTGGCCTACTAATTCTTCTGATCTACCAAAACCGTATGAATCCGCTGTATCAAAAAATGTAATTCCTTGCTGAATAGCTTCTTTTATTAATCGTTTTCCTTCTTCCTCATTCACATCAGCATATAAATTATGTCCCCCCACAGCATTCGTTCCTAACCCCAACTTAGAAATATTTAGTCCTGCCTTTTGCAATTTTGTATACTTCATTTTTTCTCCCCCTTTATTTCTATTGTTCGAATATATTCGAACAATAGAAATATACCATTTTATATGTTATAGTGCAAATAACTTAACTTATACAAGCAGGTGAAAAAATGCGTACACTCTATCATCCAAATCGAGAAGAAATTCAATTCTCTTCTGTCTTATATGCACTTAGTGATCAAATTCGTTTACAAATTGTAAATATGTTACTAGAGAAAAATGAACAATCTTGTGGCTCCTTAAACATTCCTATCGCCAAGTCAACTTTATCTCACCATTTTAAAGTTTTACGTGAGTCAGGTGTTATGTATACGCGTCTCGAAGGAACACAACGTTTTATTTCAATTCGTGAAGAAGATTTAAATGCTAGATTCCCTGGTTTGTTACAAGTTGTATTACATGCGACAGAGCCATACTAAAAAACCTCTCATATTCATACGAGAGGTTTTTTAGTAATTGCTATTCTTTTAATAAATCTATTAATCCATTTCCTTCAGATGTACGCTCATACCCTAAAGGTACGGTTCTTTTTATTAGTTGTGCATATATTTCTGGCTCTGATAACTTTCTACCATATTCTCTCTCGCACTGCTTAATAAGAAGTGCTAATGCTCCAGCAATATGTGGTGTCGCCATTGAAGTTCCACTTAATACAGCATATTTCCCCTCTGGATACGTAGATAATATTTCATCACCTGGCGCTACTAAATCAATTTCTTGATTTGAATTACTAAAACAAGAAATTTTCCGCTCTAAATTGACTGCACCAACTTCAATTACCTCAGAGTAAGCACCTGGGAAGTCAAGTTCCTCTGTGTCATCATCACAATCCCCATTATTTCCAGCAGCACATACAACGAGTACATCTTGCCTTACCGCATTTTGAATTGCTTCATGTAATTCCGGAACGTCTTGCGGACCACCAAGTGACATTGAAATGATTCTCACTCTCTCTTTATTCGGCCCTCTCCAATTTACAGCATAATGAATAGCCTCAATAATTTGCTCATAACTTCCAGAACCATCTCCCGCTAAAACTTTTAATACTAACATTTTAGCAAGTGGTGCCACTCCTAATACGCCAACACCATTTTCAGTCGCTGCAATCGTCCCAGCTACATGAGTACCGTGTCCGTTATTATCAAGATAAGTATTTGGATCACCTTCATAATCTTTCGTGAAATTTTTCCCACCTATAATACGATCTTTTAAATCTATATGGTTAATATCACACCCTGTATCTAAAACGGCAATGACAATATCTTGTCCTTTCGCGCTCTTCTCCCATACTTGTGGAGCGTGAATCAGTTGTACACCTGGTGGAATTTCATTTACTTGTTCAACAACCTTGTTTACGGTAAATGGAATCAAATGTATACCTTTTTGTTTATTCGCCGTACTACTGTTCATCGTAATCCCTCCTGAAAATGTATTATTTTCATTTCAGACCACTTTGGAATAGGTTTAAATGTAACATTCGTTTTATCCGTTCTCTTCTCCTTCATTTCAAATATTTCTCAATATAACTTACTAACTTTTTATTTCTCTTGTAATTCAACTACTAACAAAAATAAAAGGACCAATTTATGGTCCTTTCATAGTCTTTTAAAAGAATAAAATTTAATCTTTTAAAATAATATAAATGAAGACTAAACCTCACTCTTATTTAAAAATTTCTCTATTTCTTTTATTACATGTTTCGCTCCATCTATACTAACAGTAATGCTTCCATTTGCTAATGATATGTTCTGGTCTGAAACATCACCTGTTATTTGACACGCATTGTAAGGTTGATATTTTTGTAAAATGACTTTGTCTTCTTCTACAAAAATTTCAAGTGGTGATTTGATTTGTATCCCTAATACATCTCGTAATTCTTTAGGAATAACAATTCTTCCTAGTTCGTCTACTTTTCGAATAACTCCTGTTGCTTTCATATTACTCCCCCCTTACTCTCTATTAATTTTTCCACCTCGCTATTTCCATTTTATCACCATTTGGTAATCCTTGTCTCTTTTTATAAATTTTTGTACTCAAGTTAAAAACACACATTTAACGCATACGTAATCTCTCTTTCAATTGTTTTAAGTAACGAGATCTTATAATTAAAAAGTATACAACTTGGATTCCTATGAAAATACTTAATACAATCGCATTTTCTTTAAACAATGAGTACTCAAACATCTGCCCTAGCGCAGTTAACGCTACTGCTCCATGTAATGTTGCAACACCTATTGGAACGAAGAATAAAAGTGCTAAACGGATTGTAACTACTTTCGATAATTCCCCGCCCGTTAATCCCACTTTTCGAATCATTTCGAACAAGCGAGTATCGTCCTCTAAATCGGAGAATAACCGAAAGTAAAGAAAGCTTCCTGCACAAACGAAAAATACAATTCCGATAAAGAAACCTACGAATAAAATAGGTCCTGCGATTTGTAAACTTTGGTTTTGTTCGTATTCTTCTGCACTAAACGTTGCATGTTCTTCATAAGGCTTCATCTGATGCGTAAGTTCTTTACCAACCTCAATTTCATCTCTTGTTCCTTCTGTTTTGTACACATAATCTCTTTCCTCTTTAAATCCATCTTGTAATGCATCATACTGATTGTTAGAGATTACATAAACGTTTCCTCTTAGTATTTTACTTAATGAAGAAGTATTAACTTTTTTAACTTTTAAAGATTCATTCATATTTGGTAATGCAATTTCATTTCTTTCTTTCATCGGAGGTCCTGGTATATCGACTGACAAAAATAAAGCTTCTTTATTTGATATCGTATTAATGGTTTCTCCTGTTAACTTTGCATATTCCTTATAGTCTGATTCCTTTATAAAGGTGGCGCTTCTTAACGACTGCTCCTCCGTTTTTTTCGTCGAAATATTCGTTTTTGAAGCTACTATATTATATTTCTTTAATCCTTCGTCAATCATTTGTATATGCTGTGATTCATTACTATTTCCTTGCTTAGAATGATAGTGAAACGCAATTGGTCTCTCCATAATCTCCTTTGTCATTGATGTAAAGCCAACTAATGTACCTATTGCTGAAAATGCTACAGTTGAAATAATCGTCACAATAAAGAACATTCTTGCATTATCTCTCATCCGGTACGCTAAATCTGATAAAGTAATAATATTTGTCTGTGTCCAATAGAAACGTTTACTTTTTTTACATAGTCGAATAATAAATACGCTCAACTGCTTGTACAGCAAATATGTGCCAATGATGACTACCGTTGTTACTGGAATCATCATGAAAAATACCATCGCACCGTGTGACATAAGCGCTCCTGTATATCCCGCACTAAGCAGTATGACTGCTAATATAGAAGAAATAATGGATGCTTTCGGTTCCGGCTTCGCTTCTGCTGACCCTCTAAACAATTTCATAATTTTATTTTTCCGAATCATTCCTGCACTAAACAATGAAATGATCATAAATAATACGAAAAACATTATACTCGTCACAACAATGGCTTTCATTGGTATGTAATAGGATAAGGAAATATCTAACTTTAATATCATCGGGGCTACAAATATTAATATTCCGGAAAATAACATTCCTGCAAGAATTCCAAAAATAATTGCCCCTATCCCAATCATAATATTTTCAAAAAAGATAAGACGCTTTAATTGATATTTTGTCATACCTAACATCATTAATATTCCTAGTTCACGCTTTCTCGTTTTTAAAAACATTCCCATTGAATATAAAATAAAGAAGAATGTAAATAAGTAAATAATAGACTGTGCAAAAGACATACTTACGAATACGTACTGCCCCAATTCTCCTGCACTTAATGCCGGATGAAACGCAAAAAATGAATACACAAAAAAGGCCATAATAGCAAATGCGCTACTCAAAAAATAGGCTGAGTATGTCCGTCTATTTCGCGTTACATTCCGATATGCTAGTTCTCTAATGTTCATATTACTTCTCCGCCCTTCTACTAACTATGCTTTTATAGTAGTAAAGTACGGAAATACCTTCCATCGATTCAAATGACAAAAACCTTACATTATTGAAAGGTTTAAAAAATTGCTTATACGTTGCACTTTCATTATAATGACTACATTCATATTCATACACGCATCCTATTGTATATTCGTTAGTTTTGCGAAATAATAAAGGATATAAGTATGTATCAATATATACATAAAAATTTTTTACAGCTTTAATATGAATAGGAGGAAAATATAATGACATTACAAGAACAGATTATGAAAGCATTACATGTTCAGCCTGTAATTGATCCGAAAGTAGAAATTCGTAAACGTATTGATTTCTTAAAAGATTATGTAAAAAAAACAGGTGCGAAAGGATTTGTACTTGGAATTAGTGGTGGACAAGACTCTACATTAGCAGGACGCTTAGCACAGCTTGCAGTTGAAGAAATTCGTAAGGAAGGTGGTAATGCAACGTTTATCGCTGTTCGCCTTCCTTACAAAGTGCAAAAAGATGAAGATGATGCACAATTAGCATTACAATTTATTCAAGCTGATCAATCAACTGCATTTGATATTGCTTCAACAGTTGATGCCTTTTCAAATCAATACGAAAACTTATTAGGTGAATCATTAACTGATTTCAATAAGGGTAACGTGAAAGCACGTATCCGTATGGTTACACAATATGCAATCGGTGGACAACACGGCCTACTTGTTATCGGAACGGATCATGCTGCAGAAGCTGTAACAGGATTCTTCACAAAATTCGGAGATGGTGGTGCAGATTTATTACCATTAACAGGATTAACGAAGCGCCAAGGACGTGCTCTATTACAAGAATTAGGTGCAGACGAGCGACTTTACTTAAAAATGCCAACTGCTGATTTATTAGATGAAAAACCAGGTCAAGCTGATGAAACAGAGTTAGGTATTACATATGATCAATTAGATGACTATTTAGAAGGTAAATCAGTTCCAGCTGACGTTGCTGAAAAAATCGAGAAGCGTTACACTGTGAGCGAACATAAAAGACATGTACCAGCGTCAATGTTTGATGATTGGTGGAAATAGAGCATAAAAAAGAAGCTAATCTCTTTTAGCTTCTTTTTTATGTTTTAACGATATACCCCGATTCTTTTCTCCAGTAAATCCTGTAAGCAATCTTCATGTTGTTTATTGAACAACGGGGGCATTTCGTCTAACGGGAAAAACTTCAAATCCAACGTTTCATCACCGTCTACTTTTTTCTCTCCTCCAACAATTGAGCATGTAAAGAATATCACAATTGACTGGGCTCTGTCTCCATTTGGATATGTTTGAAAATATTTTGTATACACCCCGATAAGCTCATTTATTTCTACATCATAACCTGTTTCTTCTTTTATTTCTCGAATCGCAGTTTCTGCGGCAGATTCTCCGATTTCCATTGCACCACCAGGAAACCCCCAAGCATTAAAGTCTCCTCTTTTTTGCAGTAATACTTCTCCCTCTTTATTAAATACACAACCACCCGCAAAGTTTAAAAAAACATAATCATGCCCTACTTTTTTACGTAATTCTTTTATATAATTAGCCATCCTCTTCCCCATTTCATACATCTTTTATCGCTACTTCTTATCTTTTTCAAGCAATTCAATAATTCGATCTAGCTTCTGGTTCATATTCATCACATGCTGTTTCTTTGCGGCGTTGTTTTGCAATAATCTTTTTATAAACAAAGTAAATGATAGGAAAAACAAAACGATAAGTCCAATTACAAAACAAGTATATATCAATGTAAACATATTATTCTCGAACAAATTCATTTAGATTCCACATCCTTCCACTTTTATTTTATCACATAATTCTGTTTTTTGAAGTAATGCATAATAAAAGAGCATCTTTTACAGATGCTCTTTTTCATTCCTTAATACGTAAATGTAATTGTCGCTAATGAATAACCTGCCATTGCACTATAAGGCGCCACTTGATAAGATACACGCTTGGCACCTTTTGGCCAATTTATCTCATTTAACACTTTCTTTATATCTTGCATTGTTCCATCCATAGACTGCTTATATCGTACTTCTACCTTTTCTGGCTTGGAAGAGAATTGTTGCTGTAATTTTTTCTTAAATTCACTGTAATTTTCTGCCCCATATTGTGCAGACAAATATATTAAATTTGTTTCTTTTAACATTTGTTCATATGCAGCAGTTTTTGAACTACCAGCTTTTATTTTGTTTGTTAATTCACTAAAGTAACTTGTAGTTGCTGCTGGATATTTACTACGATCCCATTCATGATCTTTACTTAATTGCTCATCAGACATATTAAAATATGAATATGTTACGTGCCCAGCTTTATCAGGTACTGGATCATCGAATGTCGTATCAAGGTGGTACCACTTGTTTTCAATGTTCACTAAATTCCAGGCGTGAGCTTGTCCATTTCCTGTACCTGTTACAATATGATTTTGAATACCCGCTTCTTTTAGTAACTCATATGTTAATAATGCATATCCTTGACAAACGGCAGAACGATTCGCTAATGCTTCATATGCTGTATATGCTTGATAAGAAGTATCATAGGATACATGTTTCACAACATAATCATGAATAGCTTTCACTTTTTCATGTTCATCCATGCCTTGTTTAATGATAGAATTTACAATTGATTTCACCTGAGACTTTACATACTGTGTTTGTTCTTTTGATTCACGATATTTCACTTGTAATGTAAATGTATAATTCCCAGGCCTCCCTTTTATAGAATATTTAGTAGACTCTACATTATATTTCACATACTCATCGGCATCTACAATTTTATTATATTCTTTGTATAATTGGTCCATAACATCTCTAGCATTTCTATCTTTTGTTTTATATACGATTGTAATATTTTCGTCTCGATTATCAATATGTTTTTTTAATTCTTTGCGAAAACCTTCTAACTGCTTAGCATCTGATTGTGTAGTCACTGCAGTCGATGTAGTTACCGCATAAGATACAGACGACGCGTGTAAGCCACCCATTACAATTGTTGAACAAAGTGCGGCAACTGTCACATACTTACTTGTCTTTCCCATCTTGTCACCCCTTACATTCTATAACTATACGAAAAAGCATCGTATAGTTTCAGAGTATACAATATTTTTTAAAATAGGTCATATGAGATTATGCATATTTAACATTTTAAAAATGGTTGTTCTTTTAGAAAAAGAACAACCATTTTTTTAGCAAGTTTGTAACACACAGCATGTATTTTCAAAACATCGATTTTTTAAATCTTCATTTCCAATACAGAAATATAGCATTCCTAATTCTCCCCAAACCATATTACAATTTTTATGATCTGAATCGATTTGGAATAACAGTGTCATTTGCTGTGGATCTATCCCCATATATTCTCCTGTCTCATGTAATACTTCCTCTTGTACAGAGAATGGCTCACCAAACACTTGATGATTATCATAGTTGTCTGGGATTAGCTCTTCAAGTAATTGCAAGAAACGATCTGAATCTGCCTCATCTTCAATGAAAAGCTCTGGTAATTTATACGTCAGTTCAAAAGTAATTGCGCATTGTATATATTTCGCTTGCGTTTCATCTGCTCTTCGTAATTGCTCTACAGGTATATCATAATAAAGTACACGCCCAGCTTTAAGTGGATCCACATCTTCTTCAAAGTAATTTTCAATACTAAAGAAATATAACATTCCTGTCTTAGGAAGATTATGATCCATACCAACGTTTTGCAAATCACTTAAATTAAATTGCGCGACAAAATGTAACGGATTTCCTTTATACATTGGATATTCAAATGAATCCGGTAAATCAGGAACTCCCCCCATTTTCGAACTACCTATCGCTATTGTTTCCTGCTGATTCGGCACAACTTTTATACAAGGAAATACAGTATTAATAAGTTCCTCTTTTAAATGTGTCAGTCCATATTTATCAATTAATACTTCAATTTTCTTTTCCATAAATTCTCCTTACATTTCTATACTTATTTGTATCATAGCACAAAGATTATACTCCATTCATCGTAAAACCAACAAGCCTTCAAAAAACGGGCTCATCCTTCATACGCGAACAAGTTTAAAAAAGCATAGTATACATTGTTCCTACAAACACGATAGTTCATTATTTCTTCCAGTACATTTTCCCCTCGTTCATTTCATTTTTAATTTAAGGAGGAATTCCACATGGGTTACGGATATAGTTGCGGCGGTTACGGCGGTGGTTACGGTTACGGCGGTAGTTGCGGTGGTTGTGGTTATGGAGGTTTCGCTTTATTAATCGTTTTATTTATCCTTCTAATCATCATCGGAGCTAGCTGTTGGGGCGGCGGATTCGGCTGCTAGTAAAATTAAAAACTATTGAAAAAAGCACGTACAATACGTGCTTTTTTTCCATTTTCAAATTTTCCATCTGAAAGGAAGTATGTTTAATGAAGATTGATGGTGTTTTTGAAGGAGGCGGTGTACGCGGAATTGCACATGTAGGGGCAATTTGCGCGTTAGCTGAAAAAGGTTATGAATGGGAGCGCGTAGCAGGGACATCAGCTGGTGCAATTATCGCAGCGCTTGTAGCTGCAGGCTATTCTTGTTCAGAGTTAAAAACCATTATAACTGATATTGATTATAACAAATTTACGAAAAAAACTTTTATTGACAGAATTCCATTTATCGGAAAAGGACTAAGCGCTTGGTCTACTCTAGGTATTTATTCTAATGTATTTTTAGAAGAATGGCTCGAAGAATTACTTCGAAAAAAAGGAGTTCATTTATTTACAGATTTACCTGATCTAAACAAACTTAAAATTATCGCTTCGGATATAAGCAACGGTAAAATGGTTGTCTTTCCAGATGACTTACCAAGCTACGGATTTTTAAATTATCGCTTCTCTATCGCTAAAGCTGTAAGAATGAGTAGTACAATCCCTTACTTCTTTGAACCAGTAAAATGGAGAACTCCAAAATGGAAGCAACCTTGTTATATGGTAGATGGAGGCATTTTAAGCAATTATCCAATTTGGATTTTCGACTCACCTACCTCGCCTCGCTGGCCTACCTTTGGATTTCATTTTGTAAAAGATGAGATTCAAGCTGACCCTGCCCACTATGAAGAACCTATTTCCATGTTCAAAGGACTATTTAAAACAATGATGCAAGCTCATGATTTACGTCATTTAGATAAGGAATCAAAAGCAAGAACAATCACAATTCCAACAGGAGCTATTACAAGTACAAATTTTGAGTTAACAAAAGAAGAAAAAGAATGGCTTTACAATTCTGGTTATAATGCTGCTAATAAGTTTTTAGAATCTTGGAACTTCAGACAATATGTTGATGAATATAGAGACGGAAACCAGGATCGCAAAACAAAGCGGTATTTCCGTCAACTTGACTCATAATACTATTATTTTTCATACGTAAACACGTAACGCTTTCAAAAAAAATAAGCCTAGTAATATCATATATTACTAGGCTTATTTACCTCCTATATAATTATTATACGTTTCTTAAGGATACGTTAACCCCTCAGCTTCCTCCGCAGTAATAACAGTGTATCGATTTCCCGTTCTTAATCCTAACAATTCTGCTTTTTCAATTGCTTCCTGCTTCGTATCCGCATAAGCAGCTAAATATTTATCCCCATTGATAATTTGGCAAATTACATATTGTTTCATTATTTTCTCCTCTTACTTTTTCATTAGTTGTGCAAGCTTTTTTATACCTATTTCAATTTCTTCTAACGTTGCGTATGAATATGATAGGCGCAAAAATTGGTTTGCACTTCTATCATACAAAGTACCTGGATTTAATAAAATCTTTTCTTTCAAAGCTTTGTCAAATAAACTACGATTTGAAACTGGAACACTCATATGTAGCCAAATATAAAAACCACCTGCCGGTTCATACCATGTCGCTATTTCACTACAATACTTCTTTAACATACTCACCATAAAGTCCCTACGTTTTGTAAGCTCCCCTCTTACAAACTGTAAATGTTCTTCATACAATCCATCTTTAAACCACTCTGCGGCAATTTGCTGAGATATAGAACTCGATCCATAATCTGTTTGCATTTTTATGTCTGCCAATCTTTGAATGACTGGCTCAGGTCCAACAATCCATCCAATTCTTAATCCTGGACTAATTACTTTAGACATGCTTCCAATATGTAGTACGATTCCATTTTTATCATATGCTTTTAAAGGTTTCGAAATAGGGGTATCAAACCATAAGTCTTGATACACTGCGTCCTCTATAATAGGCAATCCAATTTCATTGCATATCTCCATCACTTCTGTCCGCTTCTTCGTATCCATGCTAAAATTCGTTGGATTATGAAAAGACGGGATTGTATATAAAATAGAGGCATTAAATTGCTTCTGATATTTCGCAATATATGACACATCTAGCCCACTCTCATCCATTGGCATTCCAATTAAACGTATTCCTGCTGATGGAAAAACATTGAGAGAGTATAAATATGATGGTTTTTCTAATAAAATGGATGCTCCTTTCGGAAGAAGCCCAATAGAAATAAGTTGAAGTGCTTGAATTGCTCCTGAAACAATCAATATAGAGTCAGGAGATACATATATGCCATGCCTTTTTAAATAATCCGCAATTTGCTTCCTTAAATTAAGATTACCTTTTGGCTGTTCATACCCAAGTATCACGTTTGATTTTAAAAGCTTATTCATTACTACTTTCATCTTTTTTTCGGGTAAAAGACTTGGCGCGAGCTCACCTGTTCCTAAACGAATTACATGCGGATAAAATTCAGCTTGATTAATCTCTTGAATAGCAGGCAGATTCGGATAATGAAGTCCTGTTTCTACATAAGACTGCCAATTAGGCGGGGGTGCGTATGTTGAAGCATTTTCATTATTATTTACAACAATTGTTCCTTTCCTGCCATTCCCTTCAATGTATCCCTTTGCGACTAGTTCATCAACAGCCATGACAATCGTACTTCGATTCACACCAAATGTGTGTGCCAAATCTCTTTGTGAAGGTAATTTCGTTCCAACAGTCCATTCTCCATTAACAATTTTTTCTTTTATATACGTTTCTATTTGTTTATACAAAGGAGTCGCTAGAGACGTATTCGGTTTCCAAACGAATCTTTCCATCATATCACCTTACATTCTTTTTGGTTGGCAACCTCCCCAACCATATGGATGGATACAAATCTTCTTTTCTTCTATACAATATACACTATCATAATGAATTTAAGTAGGAGGTAATATGATGAGTGAAGCAATTATTCATGGTATCATCCTTGCATTCGGTCTTATCATCCCATTAGGTGTCCAAAATGTTTTCGTCTTTAACCAAGGTGCAAGTCAACCAAATATTTGGAGAGCAGTACCTGTAGTATTAACTGCCTCTATATGTGATACGTTACTAATATTAATTGCAGTGCAGGGGGTCTCCCTTGTACTCCTTACTTTTTCTTGGCTAACTAACGCGTTATATATGATTGGTTTTTTCTTTCTCATATATATGGGCTTGGTCATTTGGAGAAGTAACCCTTCTAATGATGTAAAACAAGAAACAAGTATGCCGTTAAAAAAACAAATACTTTTCGCTGCATCGGTTTCGTTATTAAATCCACATGCAATTTTAGATACGATCGGTGTAATTGGAACAAATTCAATTCAATACATAGGAAGTGAAAAATGGGCTTTTACAGCTGCCACTATTATCGTTTCTTGGATTTGGTTTATTAGCTTAGCTTTAGCTGGGAAATTTTTAAAAAGGCTAGACTCGACTGGAAAAACAATCGCATTATTAAATAAATTTTCAGGACTCATCATTTGGGGAGTCGCGCTTTATATGTTAAAACAAGTTATTTTTAACTAAATACAGAGAACCGCATGCTAATTACACATCATGCAGTTCTCTTTGTAATTATGAAGTCGGTTCCGTGTTCTGTTTTACCATCTTTGTATCTTTTGCTGGTTTAATCCAAATCATTGCTATAACAGCACCAATAACAGCGAAAACACTCGTTAAATAAAACACTTCATGATCCGCCCCTTTCATAAAAAAAGAATATAGGGGCGGTCCAGCTGCTACACCAATAAATCGCATTGAACTATAAAATGACGTAACTGTTCCCCTCTGCTCCTTTTCAATCCCTTGTGTAATTAAGGCATCTAAACACGGGAGTGCCATCCCAATTCCTATTCCCATAATAACGAGACAAAGAAGTAGTAAATAGATTCCTTTTATAAATAAAGGTATTACGACTGATGCAGCAGCCAGTAAAAAACCAATATAAATACACTTCTTCATAACACTTTGATTATCTCCAATTTTTTTACCAGCCATATATGAACTAAGTGATAGTACAAGCAAAGGAATAGCAAGTACACATCCTTTCCATATACCATGAATGTCATACTTTGACTCCAGTATAGTAGACAAATAAAAGAGAATTCCGAATAAAATAAGCATAATAATTGCACCTAGTACAAAAATGGCAATTAACCATCTTCCTTTTTCTCGAAACGTAGAGATAATAGATTGAATAAATTCTTTTAGTGGTGGTATTTCTCCTTCTTGTTTCTTCGCCTTTACTAATACCAATAATAAAACAATCGATATTACACATAAAACTGGAATTGCCCAAAATGGTAAGAACCATACAATGGCAGCTAGAGCTGATCCCAATATGGGACTCAATACTTTTCCAAATGTATTTGACGTCTCAATGATTCCTAAGCCTGCACTAACCTGTTTTTCATCTTTGTATAAATCACCTACACATGGTATGACAACTGGCATAGCACCAGCAGCCCCAATACCTTGAATTGCTCTACCTATAAGTATCCAAGTGTAGGGATTATCAACTTTCCATGACACCCAACCAGTTACCGCTCCTCCGATAGCTGCAATCAGTAAACTAGGAACCATTACCATCTTTCGTCCCCATCTATCTGATAAATAACCAGCAATCGGAATGAGCAAAATTGCAACGATAGAATAAATTGTTATAATCATGGATACTTGAAACGATGAAATATGTAATTTCTTTTCAATAGTCGGCAGGATTGGAATAAGCATTGAATTCCCTAATGTCATAACAAGTGGAACTGATGCAAGCGCAATCAAACAACAGTTTTCTTTTTTTAACATGTTGATTTCTGAACCTTTCATCATATATTTCTTACCATATAATAGCCCTGCTGGAACGTAATGTTCATTCCACCAGGGCTATTACATCGTTACTACCTTCCCATTCACAACAAAAGAAATAGGTTAAAATATAGCGTTATTTCTATTCTTTGAATCCAGTTCGTTATATATCCATACCAATTAATTGAAAATAAAAAAGAAAGGAAGGATCCTTCCTTTCTCCTATAACCTTCTACATTTAGCGAGTATATCCGCCACCAAGCTGTTGTTCTGCCATCGCTACAAGACGTTTTGTGATTTCACCGCCTACAGAACCGTTTGCACGTGAAGAAGTATCAGCTCCAAGTTGTACACCGAACTCTTGTGCAATTTCATATTTCATTTGATCTAGAGCTGCTTGTGCTCCATGTGATGCCAATTGATTAGCGTTACGATTTCTAGCCATTACCGATCACCTCCTTATTTATATATAAATTGTGTTAAATTTGAAATTAAATACATGGTAATTTTTGGTTATTTTTCTTCATAAAAAAAGAGTCTCTAAACGAGACTCTTACATCATTTCACTTTAAGAAGTTACTACTACCAAATTTCTATTTGTTAATACTTTCATTTCTTCTCTTAATATCTCTTTCGCGTTATGTCCAAACCATTCGAGTGAAGCGAAATGGTCAGTATCTCTTACTTCCTGAATAATCTCATCATAATTTACGATACCTTCAAATAATGGAACCATACCAATTCGGCTTCCTGCTGCTGCATATACATTATTAGGTTCAAACACATGTAAATAATCCGCTGACGATATATTCTTAAAATGATAATGTTGTATCCACGGCCTTAATCGTTGGAAACTGTCTATTGGATCTGCACCAGACTCCCATATATGAAGAAAATCAAGGTTTATTTTCAAATTTGGATGATTTACTTCTTCTAATAATTCCAGAGTAGAGGGCAACGTATCCGTTAACGTATTCGGATGTGTTTCTAACAGTACATACATATTATGCTGAGCAAATAAATCACAAATCTTGCGAATTCGTTTTACATACTCTTTCCTCTCTTGGTCCGAAAAATCTTCGCTACCTTTTTGTCCAGCAAATGTACGAATTTTGTTCGTTTTAAACCAATTAGCTAATATTACAAGTTGTTCACATTTCTCTATCGTTTTTTCAAAATCTGCCGATAATGATAAGTCTAAGTAATCACTTATCATCGTAATTTCCAAGTTTTTATCCTTTAAACAATTCAATTCTCGTTCTGTCGTTTCATACTCTTGCATATACAAATTTTGTGCATGAGTCCCCCACAATTCAATCCCTTCAAAACCGTTTTCGTATGCAAATTGAACAATATCAGTAAATGAAATTAATTGATGGCGAAATGAAATGGTACATAGCGAATATTTCATAGGTTTAAACTCCCTTATCTTAAATTCAATTAACTTTTTAAAGAGTTATGACAGACTGACTTGTCTTCATATCTTTCCATAACAGAAACTGTCTCTCTAATTCACCCTTAATTTGCAGTTCCATTGTATTCATTTCATCTAACTTTTCAACAATTGATAATAACATATCCTTATTGTTCGTCATCGCCATCTTAATTGCACGATACTGTACATTTGTAAATCCTTGTACAATATCTTCCACCCGATCACACCAATAATCAAACTCTTGCTCTGAATATTGTAACGTTTCGCGGAAATATGCAAAGGCATGTTCATAACTATATTTACGAATTGCAAGTACTGGTATTTGTTTTACTGCTGCTACAAGCCCAGAAAGCGAATACCCATCTTCCTCGTTTGCCATTTTTACAATTAAATTTTTTAATTCCATAGTCAATTCATTATCATATTTTTTGAATGTTTCTGCGAAATAACTAGCTACCATCTCTTTTGTTGGCTCCTGAACTCCTTCAATATCAATGTAATACCCTCCACCAAATGGGTTGTCTTGAACAGAGTGAAGCACTTTTTCTCTTTCCATATTCCCTTCCCAGCGAAAATCAGGATCTAGCATAAACCATTCTTCTTCTATCTCTGTTTTCGATATCATTAAATAATGAGGAAACGGTTTTTGATGAAATTTATTTTCCCTCTCTGGTAATAGAGACATATCAACCATTACAATTACGAAACGATTTTCAGGCTTATTTTCTACTAATTCTAAAAATGTTTCTACATTACTACTTTTATCTTTTGCATGATCATACCATTCGTTCACTTTAATACCATACAATTTTTCAAACCAAAGTAAGTAATTATCATGGTTAATATTTTCAGAGTGATACGAAATAATTCCGCCTTCTGTTATATCAAAATCTCCATCCCATAATCCAAAATAAAATGGACGAAAATCTATATCGCTACGCCTTTTAATAATTTCACAAAAACAACTCACTAAACAGTGAACTTTAATTGAAGTCATATTCTCATCCACTTTCCTAAATATTAGTTATACACATTTACTTCTTGTAACGGCTGTAACTCCTCCATGAAATCAAGCAAAGATCCTACAGTAAGAAACGCCTTTGGATCTACCTCATCCTCTGGGACACATAACTTCAAATCCATTTCTATGTATACGATGAGCTGTAACATCATTACCGAATCTATATATAAATCTTGATTTAATCGCATCGTTTCTTCTAAATGCGTTACATTTTTCAGTTCCATTTTTTCTTCCATAATTTTCAACACTGCACTCTTTAACGTTTCACGTCTCATACTGTAACCTCTCCCATCTCTAGTAACTTTCTACTTACTTTTCCAGTTTTATTTTTCGGGATTTCAGTTACACTTTCAATTTCATTCGGAACTTTATAAGACGGTAAGTGCTGAATACACCATTCTCTTATTTGCACTGGATCTATATGAGAGATCACTTTCGCTTTAACAATTTCGCCCATCACAGGATGTTTCCCGCGATATACAATTGCCTCTTGAACGCCTTCTAATCGAAGCATCGTTTCTTCTACCTCTATAGGAAAGACTTTTAATCCTGAAACATTAATTACATCATCCATGCGTCCCATAAAATGAAGGCCGCGCTCAGATTTATACCCTAAATCTTTCGTATAAATTTCCTTCTCGTTCATTTTCACTACGATTTCTTCAGGTACATTTTCATCTGAACATATGCTTATACTCGCATGAGGTAGTGGCTTTCCTAAATCTAAATGGCTTTCCATATCATGGCATATACTAATACAACCAGCTTCAGAACAACCATATTGCTGCATCATATACGTTGTCATTTCTTTTAGTTTATAAAATAATGCTTCTGGCAAAGGGGATCCTGATGTCATAATTTTGTGAAACTGAAACGTTCCTTGTGGAAAACTCCCCATAATATGCAGCATAAGTGGTACTGCATATATAATATGTTTTTCTGTATTTCGAATTATATTTAATGCGAATTTAGGGTTTTTATTCGTAATGATTATTGGCTTGCTACCTCTCGTAATTGCAGATAACGTACCACATATTAATCCGTATGAATGTGAAACAGGGGCCATAACGATTGGCACTTCATCTACTTCACAGTTTAAAGCTTCATTATAAGCAGTAATTTCTGTGTCAACTTCCGTCCATGCTCGGCAAATCAGTTTCGGTTCTCCCGTAGTTCCTGAGCTATATTGTAATAAAGAGGGCTCTTCTAATAATGTTTTTACTACTTCTAATTTTGTGAAGTCGCTATATTCTCCATATAAAAGCCCCGTACAAGTTGCACGTCTTGCCATTTCAATAGCCGTATCTTTTGGCGTATCTTCATGTATAAGCAGTACAGACGATTGCTTTTCTTTTAAGAAACGTACAAGTGTAATAATATCAAATGGATCTTTCAGACAAAGTGCAAATCTATGTCCCTTTGCTTCTTGAAATTGTTCCATTTCCTCGTAAACTTGTACTCTCGATTCAAAATCACTTTTGCTATACTCTTGTTTATTAACGATTAGCATAATTTCCCCCTGTAACAACTGATTTTTGTATTGTAAGTTGCTTTGCCCTATACAATGGATTTGGAACTTCATGAACAAGTGATTCCACATCCAAATATAATCGACGCTTCGTTAATTGCTCGGCATAGAATGTAGGAGTGTATAATTGAATGTTTTCAAATCTATCTTTTAAATGTGGATATTTTCTTAGATGGTTTTCAATTTCTTCGACAACCATCATCCAAAAACTGTCTTCGTTCCATTCATATTCATCCGCAAGTACGAAAGCTAATTCTCCTAAATTAAATAAGAAAAGTGCATCTAATACCATCTCTTGCAAACATTCGATACGATCCATTTCAAAGAAATCATTCATTTTTCCATTCGCATACGTTTTATGTATTTTAGTAAAATCAGGACATTTTTCAATTTCTTTTAAGAATGGACGATAAAACTCAATTCCTTCATGAAAGTCCTTTAATGCAATACGGACAGGGACTCCTTCTTTATGAACTAAAATCATATTTTGACCGTGTGATTCTAATGCAATTCCATGCTCTACAACAAGATGTAAAACCGGTATTATCGCTTTTTGAATGAGTAATTGCAGCCAATTTTCTATTCCATATTTGTTTAACCATGCATCAATAATTGGCGTCCCATCTTTCCCTTTTGCATATAAGCCGTTAAAAGGAACTGCATCCTCTTTTGTATCTAAATACTCATGAACGCTTTCACGCCAAATACACCCTAATGAACCATATACAGATTTCTTATTCGTATCATACGTTACACTCGAGAACTCATGTAACAAAATCATGCGCGATTCATCTCTTAAATATGGATCATGACTTACGACATCATGTAACCAATTCGATATAGCTGGTGCACTCACAACAGAATATGGTTTCAACGTACGGAGCGTTGAAGTGTTGAGTATATTCAGCGATAACTTCACATATGGTTTCTTTAGATTCGTAACATTTCTTAATGTCCTCATAGATTGTTGTGCACAATAATCATCTTCTGATTTTCCTAAATAAATAATACATTTATCCTGTATATGATCAGCATAATTCGGAATGATGAAATTCTCCCACTGCCAAGGATGAACAGGTATAAACACGTACTGTTTTGGATTACATCCCGCGCTGTGAATTCCTTCCATAAACTCTTCTAATTTACGCTCGCCAATCTCATCTATTAAAATTTTGTCATAAATTACTTCATTCTCATAACCTACACTTGTGTATTTTTTATGAGCTGCAATCCATATGAGTTTCATTGGCTGCATAAACTCATATCCGTATTGAAAATTATCACGATATTGAAAGCCAATACGTGCTTTATAGCTAGGATGATAGGGATGACCATCTATTAAATGACTTTCAAACTCATCGTAAGATTTTCGAGTGTATTCTTCCTTATTATTTCTTTCATATTGTGCAATCGTGTCTTTAAATATCGTTTGTTCTAATTCGTAAATAAAAGAATCTAATTTAGTTCGTTCCACGTTAACAACTCGAAAAACTTCTTCCAAAAATTGCGACACAGATTGTATTTCTTGTTGTTCATCTTGGACTCTTACTATTAATGAGTCTAAAGAGATACGTCCGAATGTCACTCTTTCTCTTCCATAGCATTGGTACGAAACACTTTTGTTTTCTTCATCAAGTCCTTGTATAATAAACAGAATTTTTTCTTCCTTCTCTACACGAACTGGTGTTATAATCCCCTCATAAATTAACGATTCTACTAATTGACGTAACACTCTTCTTCGCACTGAAATGTAATCTTCTGATTCGAGTGCCCTCAATATTTTCGTGTGATACATGCCCATGCTCATAAATCCCTCCACTTTATGACGAAACACAAAATCCCATTATTTGTATTACGTGAAATTTTATCGTTACTTATGAACGAACTGCCACTTCTCTTACAAGTGGATTATCTACTTGTACATAAATTGCTTGTTCTAAAGGATTTGTCAGTTCATCAACATCAAAAAATCTCGTGAGTAAATTCGCTTTACATGCCAACTTATCCTCTTCCAACAATTCTCTTAAAAATGTAGAAGGTTCACGGTTATATGGAAGGAATGATTCAAGTACAGACCTTAATTCCAAGAGAAGAATTTCCTCCTTAATTAATCCCGCTGCACCAAAACCGTTAATGAGTCCAAACATATGATTAAAAATTAAATAGTAACGAAATCTTTCATCTACAATATAATCGTCATATAAATTTCCAGTTCGTTCTCCAATACCAGATAACTCTTTATTAAGCAGCTCTTTCATTGAATTACAGAAATAAAACCCTTGATTATCACGGAAATAATATTTTACTGGATAACCATCCTTTAGCTGAACAACGCTATTTTGCTGATGTGCCTCTAATCCAACTCCATACCGTAAATACATCCATACCATCGGCTTTAAAGAAATATCTATATACCTTCTAAACCACTCTAAACTTACTTCTTCACAGCTTCTACCTTCTAAATTTGCTAGGCGATGAATGATATTCGATAAACGAGTACGTTCCCCAGGTATAGCGTCTTGAACTAACCCAGCAATTAATGTAGCGTCATTTGCATATTCACCATAAAAAGGATTCTCTCGAATAATCACTTCAAATCCAGATTCTTCTGTTCCGTAATGTAGTGTAATAAATGCTGGATCACAAATAAAATCGAAGCCTGGAAACTTTTCTAGCACTTCACCAATTGCCGTATTTAACATTTCCTTTCCTTCAAGACCACTCTCAAGTTCTTTCAGTTTATTAATACGCATTGAATTCGTTACTTTCACTGGAAATGAAAACTTAAGCATATATTTTGAATGGGGATGATATAGCGTCCTAAGTGATGATGTTGCCATATAATACTTTCCGGCAGGTCCAATATATTCAAGTACTCCTTGATCTATCCAATCCTGTACGTAAGGTTGGTGTAATAGCCATTCTGCCTGAAGCGGATGAATAGGAATTAATGAATATTCATCTTCCTTACAGTACTTCGCTATAAATTCCTTACTAACTATCTCATCATTACTTAATTCTTCTTTTATAATCTTTGTTGTAGAATCTGATAATAACGATTTTTCATTTACTATACTTTTATGTGCCCGAAAATAATGAAGCTGGCATTCTCCTTTTAATTCTGGAGAATACATTGCACTTTTCCAATCCAATATACCTTGTCTACTTTTTGGTGTAGGATGAGTTAAATGCCCAAATAATAAAGACTGCTCCGCCTCTATAAAAGTTGTATGGAAACCATATAATGCAGATGTATCTTCTGTTCTCTCTTTCATAAATTCCTCAATATTTTGACAACTACGAATAACTCGAAGCATCAGTTCAGCAGGATTAGTCCCTTCTCCGTAATTGATAGACATCTCTTTTGTTAAAAATGTAATAACTGTAACGTAATCTGCTTTTATAAAAGTTTTACTTTCTCCAATTTGATAATAAAACTGTTCTCCAAACAAATGACGATCTGTTGGAGATTTATATATAACCTCTCCATACAAAGTAACGTTCTGTGCCGATAGCCGACAGCATAAATATGTGGGAACTGTATTTCTATTTAACGTATTACTGAAGATATTTTCCATTCTTTCATCCTCTGTAATCCATTCTCCACTTCCTGTTTCTCTTAAATAACAGTTTAAAAAGCTTTGTATTGTTGCATGTTCTGCGATTTGTTTCGCATGCTGCATACTGCTCCTCCTCTTTATATTAAAGCTATCGAAATTTTATATTATAAACAATAATTGAATATCATTATCAATNNATTGATAATGATATTCAATTCAAGAGTATATTTCAGAATTTTTTCATCTAATTAAATTTTTCTTTTTTTCTATCATATCTTTAATCTTGTTAAAAACATGATCAGAAATATCTTCCTTTCAAACTAATCGCTTAATATTTTCTGCATTTTTCATCATTATTGATCCTAAACGATAAAAAAGGTACACCCCTAATTGGTATACCTTTTTGTTTACATAATATTATTATTTTGCATTAGTCCTATAATTGCTTATATACAAGATTTAAATCTCTCCAACAATACGCTGTTTCTTCTACATTTAGTCTTTCTAAAAATTTCGTATCAATTTTTTCAGGATTAAATTTTTCATAAAACTTTTTAGAAGGATTATTCGTAACGACCCAAACTACAAGAGATTGTATATCATGTTTTATACATTCCGATAGTAACGCTTGAAATAACTTTTGTCCTATTTTCATTCCTTGATACGTTTGTAAAAGGTATATCGCATACAATTCCCCATCACAATTATATGCACCGCTTCTTTCAACTCCCCCGTCAATAAATCCAATTATTTCTCCATCTAACGTCTCTGCTACAAATCTATATTGGTATTTATCTTCTTGTTGAAAAATGTTTTCCCACTGTTTTTCTCGTTGCTCATATGTTATATTTTCTAAAATTTCGTCAGCAAATATCCCTTTATACGTTGTTTTCCAGCTATCAACATGTACCTTTACTATACCTGGTATATCCTCTTTTATCGCTTTTCTAATATGTATCTCCATCATTTTCTCCCCCTTGTTTCCTCATCATTATATCAATTTATCCCCTTAAAAATCCAAATAAAAAAAGAGTGAATTCACTTCAACTTCACTCTTTTTTTATTACAATTATCTACTTTCAACTTCAACTGAGACAACACGATCAATCTCTTTTAGAGAACTATATAACTCCGTTGTATATAAATCTTCTGGAACTAAAATAACCATCTCCAATTGCTGAAACGCTCCACTATCAATGTCTTTAATTTTCACTCGTTTCACATGCATACCTAATTTTTTAATCTGCTTAAATATACCATCTAATTCTTGATGCTCTTTTACAGTAATTTTTATTGATAAGTCCTTTTGTCTTAATGAATACGGGCCTGCAATTTTAACAAGATGAGGCAGTACATTAATCGCTAAAATAATTAAAACCATAGCAACTGTCGCTTGTATATAAAATCCTGCTCCAATTGCAATACCTAAAGCTGAAGCAGCCCACACCATAGATGCTGTCGTTAATCCAGAAATAACATCATTACTTCTTCGTAAAATAACACCTGCCCCTAGAAAACCAATCCCACTTACAATTTGAGCAGCAAGACGCATTGGATCCATGTTTGTATGTCCTGGAACAGAGTATACATGCACTGATTCAATTGAAACTATCGTAATTAAACAACTTGCCACAGAAATAACCATACTTGTTTTCACACCAAGTGGTTTATTCTTTAGCTGCCTATCTATTCCGATGAATAATCCTAAAAAGAGTGCTAAACCTAATTTGAGTAAAAATTCATATGACATATTTGATTCTCCTTACTTTACAATGTTTCCTTTAGAATAATTCACTATAACTCTTTTATGATATCAATTCTAGTCTTTTCTATTCATTTAACACAAAAAACCGCAAAAACACTTTTGACGATGTTTTTCCGGCTTTTTATTTCGATTAAAATCTTTTTTATTTTTGCTCTTTAATCTTAATCTGTGCATCTTTGTAAAATGCTAATTTGTTGTCATTATACTCTTTTGTATAATTGTTAAATTGCTCTTTCGACTTTTGTGCTTCCACATTTAATTCATTAACAGCTTTAACCTTTTCACCAATCTCTTTTAATTTCGTTTCTTTTACCTTTAATTTTTCATACAGTTCTTTTTCAGTCGCTAACGCCTTCGTATAATTTTCATTCATCTTTTGGAATGCATCATAACGATTTTTATACGACTCTTCTACTGCTTTCGCTTGCTTTTGTAGCTTTTTATCTTCAAGCTTCTCTATATTACTTTGAACAGATTTCGTTTCCTTCTGAGCTTTTTCTAGCATTTCTTTCTCATTTTTCAATGCTTTTTCACGATCATCTACATTTGCAGTAGCTTGCTCTATCTTTTTCATAACTGCTTCATTATGATCTTTGCCTTCTTGTAAAATTTGAGAATATAGTTCTTGGCCTTGTTTTTCCAAATCCTCTAATTTTTTCGCTTCATCAACTAAAGACTTTTCTTGTGTCGCTGCTGTTTCAAAAGCGGTATATAAAGTTTCTTCTGGCTTTTCACCGAAACAACCTGTTAATAAGCCTACTGATAATGCTCCAACTACTGCTACTTTTCCATACTTCAACGTCCATTCCTCCATTACATACGATTATCATGCCAGAAGTTCACTGGGAAGTGACTCTCTTCATGATAAGCTTCAAACTCATAACCCTTTTCTTTTAACCCTTTTAAAATTGCTGGCACTGCAGCGACTGATTGCGGATGAATGTCATGCATTAAAATTACCTCTTGTGGTTTTGTTGCATTTGTTATTACATTTTGAGCGATTTGCGCTGCCGCTGCATCAACTGGCATTTTATTATATTTCCAGTCTAATGAATCAATTGTCCAATCCCATACTTTAAAACCGTCCTCAACCACTTTATTTCGAAGACCTTCATTTAATCCAGGCATTGAACCATATGGTGGACGTGTTAATTTAGGTGATTTCCCAATAATATTAGCGATTAAGCTTTGATCTTCTTTCATCTCATTTACATACTCGCCATTTTTATATAACTTTGCAAAACTATGTGTCATACTATGCATGCCCACATAATGCCCCTCTGCATTTTCACGTTTCACTAAATCCGGAAACGCCTTTACATTCGCTCCGATTAAAAAGAATGTCGCCTTCGCATCATGCTGTTTTAACATATTTAATAATTCAGCCGTATATTTTCCAGGCCCATCATCAAATGTAAGATAAGCAACTTTTCTTTCTTTCCCATTAAAACGACTCGGTGCCGTTTTATTCATTTCAACTTTCGGTTGTTCACTTGCAAGCTGTACTACATTTTCTTGTTTCGCAACAGCCTTTGCTGGTGAAGTAATTGATTGAAACATAAAATACCCAATAGCTACTACTGCAATCGCTATTAAAACGACTACTACTCGTTTAATATTAAAAGCTTTTTCCATTCTATCAAATCCCTCTCCCTATTAATCTTATATACAAATCACCCAATATAATTATACATTTATTTATTTTATTTCACTATATAAACAGACTTTATATGTATTATAATGGGAGTTTTATCAAAAATGTTGTTCCTATTCCTTCTTTACTTACGATACTAAGCGTACCTCTATGAAGCTCCACCATTTTTTTTACGATAGCTAAACCAAGACCTGCACCTGCAGCATGATTATTAATCTGGTAAAACGACTGTTCTATATATGGTAAATGCTCTTTAGCAATTCCAATTCCTTCGTCTTTCACCTTTATTACTGCTTGTCCTTCATTTTTAGTCGCTTCAATGTATACTGTACCATTTTCGTGAGAATATTTAATTGCATTTTCAACGATATTTAAGAAAACTTGCTTTAGCCTATTTCGATCTCCCATCAATTCAATTCGTTCTATATTATTGATGAATTGCATTTGCTTCTTTTCAGCTTTAGGAGTTAATTGCCAAATCGTCTCCTCTAGTATATCGTATAATTGCACCTTTTGTTTATATAAATTAAAATGATTTGATTGTAATCTTGAAAAATCTAGTAATTCTTCTACTAAATGAATCAATCGGTCTGTTTCACCTGAAATAATTCCCATACCTTGCTTTATTTCTTCTTCCGTTAAATGATCGACTGTTTTTAACGTCTCACTCCAACCTTTAATTCCCGTTAAAGGTGTCCGTATTTCATGAGATATAGAAGCAATAAATTCATTTTTCACCTGTTCTGCTTTTTCTATTTTATCAGACATATAGTTTAAACTATGTGCTAATTCACCTAATTCACCAGGATAATCTTCTTTAATTTTATTTTTCAGTGTTCCTTCTGCGATTTGTGAAGAAGCTTGAATGATAGATTCAATTGGCTTCACAAATGAATTTGCCAAGCGTCTGCTTATTAAGAAGACAATACCTGAAATAACAATACCTACGGAAATAGTAAACATAATGATTTCAATAATCTTTGCATTCACATGTGTTAATACTGTCGTATATTTTAAAACACCGATAGTTTGTCCTTGATGTATAAGTGGGCTCAGCACTTCTAGCTGTTTTTCATTATCTTTCGTAGTAGTAACCTGATTATACATTTCACCTTCCAATAAAGATTGTGGGATATTCACTTTACCTTCTACCTTTTCACCACTTGAAGATTGTATAACCGAACCATGACGATCAATTAACTGTAATTCCGTTCCTTCTAATTGAAAACTACTAATTATGTCACCACTATATTCTTGCAAACGAATAAAATATAATGAATTGTATTCAGAGAAGAATCGTGTACTCGTCTTCGCATGTGATGCAACATATTGCACAATGCCATTATAATAATATCGATAAATGGAAAGTGAAAATACTATTTCAAACAAAACAAGCATTAACGTAATGACTGTCATAAAATATAAAGTCACTTTCCGTCTCATGTTATACTTTCCTTCCACACATATCCTTTTCCCCACACAGTAAGAATAAATTCGGGTTCTGATGGATTATATTCTATCTTTTGGCGTAATCGTCTCACATTTACATCTACTACTTTCGTCTCGCCTACGTAATTGGTCCCCCAAATCATATTTAAAATTTCATCACGCGAAACTGGCTTTGAAGCCTGATTCATTAAATACTGTAATATCATATACTCTGTAGGGGTTAAATCAACTAATTGTCCATCTTTATACAATCTTTCTTCTATAATATTTAACGAAAACGGACCAGACGTAATTGTATTCGTTTTTTCTTCATGCACTTCTATTCTTCTTAATAAAGATTGTATACGTGCAGTTAATTCTACTGGACTAAAAGGTTTTGTAATATAATCATCTGCACCAATTCCTAGTCCTTGTACTATATCTCCATCTTGTACACGTGCGGTTAACATAATAATGCCCATTTTTTTATTTTCTTCCCGGATAGCGTTACAAACTTGAAAACCATCAATCCCCGGTAACATTACATCAAGTAACGCTACATCAACAGTGTGATCACATAAAATCTGTAACGCTTCTTCACCAGTACTAGCTTCTAATACATAAAATCCAGCACGTTTCAAATTTAAGACAATAAAGCTGCGGATTGGTATTTCATCTTCTAAAACTAAAATTGTTGACATAATTCCCACCTCCCTACTTTTATTGATAATCCGCTAGCGGTTTTATATATGCCTTTACTTTTTCAAATTTTGATTGCTTTGGTACTGCATATACATGAGAAGCCGTTTTAACTGCTGCCTCATATCCTTTTATTTTGAACCATTCTTTCCGCTTAAAAATATGGACTTCCAGCCATATTTCATTCGTACTTACATCCAAAAATTTTTGAGTATTTGATTTTTTTTGCTCATCTGGGATAGTAATCTTTCCTATTAACTTTTCAGGAATTTCCACAAAATACCCTTTTTCTATATCGATATATCTTTCTTCTATCGGTTTAATTCCCTCTTCACTCCACTGTATGTAACGTTCAAAAAGCGGACTATCACCATGCGATTTATCTTCCCAACCTTTTGGACGTACAGTACGAACAAATTCAATTATGCCATCCTTGTTAACATCTTTACTTTCCACAACATACTCATTAAATAAATCTTCTTTCCCATCCAAAGGTAGTACCTCATAATGATCCTTATCAAATTTTGCTACATAAGTTATACCTGAATGAGCCCCAATTCCTGCATCAATTACAACTGCCTTTAACGTTTTGGAAATATATCCTATTTGTATTCTTTGAATACTATTTATAAACGGATCGAATGTAACTTCTGATATTGTCTTAAACTGTTCAATAAACTCAACTTTCAACTGCTCATCTTTTACATACGTAACAAGACTTATATCGTTAAGACCATTTTTATTTAAATCTTCTATAAACAACTTCGTATATTGCCGATTATAAATCTCCTTCATATCATCATTTTCTTCCGAAAAAGCATACATAACATGTTCTAAAGATTCACGATTTACAGCGATTCCAATTAATAATTCTCGCTTCCCGTTCCCTGTAAAATCACCAACTTCAACGATATCTATATCCTCACCATCAAATGCATGAGTGGATTTTATCTTCCAGCCATTGCTGCTTTTCGCATAAATAGCTAAATATATACTTCCATCCTCATTCGGTAATTTATAAAATATGATTGCTTCTTTCTTATTATCTTGTTTAAAATCCATTGACCAAATCATCTGTTTATCTTTATTAGACATTGGAGTAAGCAACCGATAATTAACAGGCAAATCTTTATCTATTTGCTCTTTTAATTCATTAATCCACTTTTCATTTGCAGGAGCTTCCATTAAACTTGTCGGAGCTTCAGACATTTTACATCCAGTCAATATAAAGATGATTCCCAAAATGCTTATCCATTTCTGCATATGATATCTTTCCTTACTACAGATATTAAGTATTTCTCTATACTTTTTGCTTCTCCAATATTCTCATACATATGATTATAATTTTTCTAAAATAAAAAATCGTTACAGAAAAGTTACAAATATATTCCCATAAAAAAAGATTGGCGAAGGCCAATCTTTTTTACTATTCGTTTCGAGCTGGGTTTTGTGTTGTACCTAAATGATCATTTAATTTTTTTGAAATATCTTTTACATTTTTTTCGTTTGGAATGTAATAATAAATACCACCAATACGTTTATCAGTACCTTCAATTTGCATTTTTTCCATTTGCAGATCAGATCCAGCCATATTTTTCGTAATAGCAAGCATATCATCAAACGTTAAATTTGTTTTCATATTGTTATCCACTGCATCAAGTAACGAGCCCATTTTGCTAATTGATTGAACAGACATAGCTTTTTTCGCAATTGCTTCAATTACAAGTTGTTGTCTTTGCCCACGCATTGCGTCACTATCAATTTTACGTGTTCTTGCAAGTGCAAGTGCTTGTTCTCCATTCAAGTGTTGGAAACCTTTTTCTAAATGAATCATACCTGCTTGGTCTTTACTATCTTGCTCTGTGAAAGTAACAGGTACATCAATATCAATACCGCCTAGTGAATCTACAATTTGAACAAATGACTCAAAGTTAAACTTCACATAGTAATCAACTGGAACATTTAAAAATCTTTCCACAGTATCTCGCGTACTTTCAACACCACCAAATACGTGTGCATGAGTAATTTTATCTAATTTTTTTCTAGATGGAATATACACACGTGAATCACGCGGAATACTAACTAATTTAACAGATTTATCCTCTTTATTAATTGTTGCTAATAAAAGTGCATCTGTTCGAACTGCATCACCATATTGGCTTTTTCTCATGTCACTTCCATCTACACCCATAATTAAAATTGAGATGTTATCCTTTAAAGGTTCAACTTCTTTATCACGTTTTGATGACTTATCAATTTCTGCATATGAAGCACTTACAACCGCTTTTGCTTTGTTATATATGAACGATCCATATCCTACTCCTCCAAAAATAAGTAGGAAAAATGGAATTATAATGAACCATTTTATTGACTTTCTTTTAGAACGTTTTTTATTACTTCTCGTGTTTTGTTCTAATTCAGAGCTCATATCTATTCGCCTCGCTTTCTCTTTCCCTAGTATAATGTAAGTCTATTTATCTTCATATTGAATTTCCTTTCAATTACCTTACAATTTTGTAAGGTTACTTTATGAATCCAATATGTATTCCATTTCACATTATACTCTTGTGCTTATTTTTGGCAAGTCACTATTTATACAAAAACAATATTAAATTTATATATATATTAATTTTATTAAATTGATTTATACATGATTTGCTTCCCATTATTAATAATTAACGCAGATTTTGCTTTAAAAACTTCTTGCACTTTTGGCCATGTGAAACTTTCTGCTCCCGTTGATTCCAATTCAATATTTAAGTGGTCTTTTTTCTTTTCTAAATTTACTTTTACTTTTCGATCCAGATATTCCCATGATGTATGATTCTTGTCTTTTTTCAAATTCGACACCTTCAGTTTCGATAACGGTTGTGATGCTTGTTCTTTAACACCGTCATGTTCTACAGTTAACGCGAAAGTCTCCGGATTTACATCATATGTAAAATCTTTATATATCGCTTTCTTTATTTTAGACTCTTGTACAGCATTATTACCTTTTACATTACACCCGACTAAAGTCGAAAATGACATCGTTGTAAGAAGACATATCGCTATCATTTTTTTCATCTTCTGCACCTCCACCACTGAATATACATGGGCTTTGTTACAAGAATGTGGCAAAAAATAATAGAGCTAGCATAGCACTAGCTCTATTTGGAGTATTAAAAATAAGTTTATATGAACAACTATAACCTGCTTAGAAGATATGTAATACAATAACTGCGTTTTTTTCTTTCTCACTAATTATGAAACGAAATAAATCAAAGTTTTAACAAGCATTCCTTAACCGAAAAAATAAGTGTATATAATGTAACCTACAAGTAGCACTAAAATGATTATCCCTGTACTTCTCCAATTCATACCACCTGTCATATCAACAAGGTTACCTGATTCCGCTCTATTGAGTCCATCATTCAAAGAACCGGTAGGGTTATTTTTCAATTCACTTTGTCTCATACGTTCTCTTTTTTCCTCTGGTGACTCTTTATCCATATAAGCACCTCCAAAATGAATGCACTCTTTACTTACATTATACAAAACTTCTATTAGAAATAGATTTACAACATAAAGAAAGCTAGCAATGCTAGCTCTCTTTATAATCCAATATGTTCTTCCTTATTTATAGTAACCCCTTTATGGTCAATTTCAAGCTCCCATACTGTCATAGCTGTAAATACTCTCGCTAATTGCTCAGCAATTTCTTGACGCTTCTCATACGGCGTTAATATAAAAATGGATGGCCCCGCGCCGCTAAGTGCTGTACCATATGCCCCGAATTCTTTTGCGCATTTCCGAATAGATGGTAATAACGGCACTAGCTCTAAACGATATGGCTCGTGAAAATGATCTCTTTCCATCATTTCACCAACAACTTCCCACTTCTTTTGACATAACGCAGCTACTAATACGTTACTTATCGCACTAGCCTTAACTGCTTCATGAAACGGAAACATCTCTGGTAATACAGAGCGGCTTTCATCCGTATTTAGCTCTTCATTCGGAATGAGAGAAATTACGCCTAATTCCTTACTTTCAATCCTTACAACCGAAACATTTTTCCCGTCCAGTGCTCCGATTACTGTTCCGCCTAAAATAGAAGCAGCGACATTATCTGGATGCCCTTCAAAATTTGTGGCAATTTGAACTTTTTGATCAGTTGTTAAGTTCAAATTGCCAAGTTGATTCGCAAGCTCTATTCCTGCTACAATCGCTGATGCGCTACTTCCTAGACCTCTTGTAAGCGGAATATTACTAGTAACTTCTATTATACGGGGCGATAAGGAAGGACACACTTTACATGCCGTGCTAACGATTAAATTTTTATCATCTGTTGGAATTGAATCTTCAAAGGAATGAATTACTTGCCATTTATCAGCTTGCTCTTTTACTACCACATCTAAATACAATGACAAAGCTATTCCCACCGAGTCAAATCCAGGTCCAACATTTGCTGTACTAGCAGGAACACGAACGCTTAATGGTATCACGACATAATCACCCCTTTTATATGATCTTTGATTTGTTCTATATCATTTGCAACACTTGCAATGTCAAATTTATTAGAAGAAATAGCGATATCAGGATCTTTCAAACCATTTCCAGTTAATACCGCAACAACTGTTTCTCCCTTTTTGATTTTTCCAGATTGAACATGTTTAATTACACCCGCTAATGAAGCATTTGATCCTGGCTCAGCGAAAACTCCTTCCGTTTTTGCTAACAATCTATACGCATGTAATATTTCCTCATCTGATACCATATCTATTTCACCATTTGACTGCTCCGCAGCCTCTACTGCATACGACCAACTTGCTGGATTACCGATGCGAATCGCTGTTGCAATCGTTTCAGGCGCCTCAATTACATGTCCTTTAACAATCGCTGCTGCTCCCTCCGCTTCAAAACCGTGAATTCTTGGCTTCTTATACCCTTTCTCTTTCTCATATTCACAGAACCCTTTCCAGTATGCTGTAATATTTCCTGCATTCCCAACAGGGATAGCTAGAACATCTGGCGCTTTTTGCAACTGATCACAAATTTCAAATGCTGCTGTTTTTTGCCCTTCAATTCGATAAGGATTCACTGAGTTTACTAATGTGATTGGCTCTTCTGCAGCAATATTCCTTACAGCTTTAAGTGCATCATCAAAGTTCCCTTCTATTGAAATGATCTCTGCTCCATAAGCGACTGCTTGCGCTAATTTCCCATGTGCAATCTTCCCTTCTGGGATTACGATAATACACTTCATTCCGAGACGTGCCGCGTATGCTGCAGCCGATGCCGATGTATTACCTGTTGATGCACAAATGATTGCCTCTGAGCCTTCTTCTTTCGCCTTAGCAACCGCCATTACCATGCCACGATCTTTAAAAGAACCTGTCGGGTTCGCTCCCTCGTACTTCCCATATAACTGAATTCCTAATTGCTTTGATATATTTAATAATGGAATAAGAGGTGTATTCCCTTCCATTAAACTAACATCTGGTGTATTTTCACTTACCGGTAAATATGAAGCATATTGTTTTAAAAGTCCTTTATACATATTGTTTTTCCTCCTCAATACTGTAGTAACTGTTTATTTCACTTGCGATATCTTCAATCGCTCTTAACACTTGTTCAAATTGATATTTTGAAGTGTGATGTGTCACGATAACAACTTCTGCAAGTTCCCTATTCAGCGGCAACTGAATTACCTCTTTTAAACTTACAGAACAATTAGCGAAACATTCTGTTATTTTTTGCAACATCCCAGGTTCATCACTTAATGAAATACGTAAAAAATATTTAGAAACTACTTCTTCATCAGCTTGTAATTCATATGGCTCTGGTTCTTTTAAAACACTTTTATGTTTCGGTATTTGATTCATATTTTTAACGACTGAAATAATGTCACTAGCTACTGCAGATCCAGTTGGCAACTTCCCAGCGCCTGGTCCGTAAAACATCACTTCTCCTACCGCTTGACCATGAACATATACCGCATTAAATTCGTTATTCACATTCGATAATGGGTGGTGACTTGGCAATAAAGTCGGTTCTACACTTAAATGAATAGATGATCCTTGCTTCTCCGCTTTACCAATTAGTTTCATAGTAAACCCTAACTTTTTCGCCATCTCTAAATCTTCTTTTTCAACCTTTCGAATCCCTCTAACTTGAACATCATCTAAAGAAACATTCATCGAAAAACCTAAGTTAGCAAGAATTGCTACCTTTCTTGCTGCATCCAGACCATCTACATCTGCTGTTGGATCTGATTCTGCGAAACCTAATTTTTGTGCCTCCTGTAAAGCCTCTTCATACGACCATCCATTTTGACTCATCTTTGTTAACATATAATTAGTTGTTCCATTTACGATTCCCATTATTTTTTCAATTTGATCTGAGGCCAGTCCGTCTGCCAATCCTCTTAATATTGGAATTCCACCTGCTACACTTGCTTCATAAAACAAATCACAATTATTTTCATTTGCTAATTGTAGAAGTTCAGCCCCGTATACAGCCATTAAATCTTTATTTGCAGTTACAACATGTTTTTTGCTTTGTAATGCCTTAATAATATGCTGTTTTGCTTCTTCAATTCCGCCCATTACCTCTACTACAATATCTATATTTGAATCATTTAGAACTTCATCCACATTACGCGTAACTACGATTCCATCAATACAAACGTCACGTTCTTTTTCTAAATCACGTACAACGACTTTCTTTACCTTTACTTCACACCCTGTATCAAGTGCGATTTTTTGGTAATGCTCTTTCAAAATATGGACAACACCACTTCCGACAGTACCTAAACCGATTACCCCAACATTAATTACATTATTCATCTTCTAATCTCCTCCTAAAATTTTATTTTTCGGCTCTATCAATCACCTTGTCCTGCCATTTCCCCATACAGGTGGTGGTTATTTCCGTCCGTACAAATCGTTTCATATTACAGCACCTCCTTTCAAAGTAATAAAAAAACACACTCATCCCTAGGAAAGGGACGAATGTGTTTTCGTGGTTCCACCCTTGTTCCAACCTAGACCTATTTTCTTCTAGATTGCTC
>NZ_NULR01000020.1 GCF_002577405.1 Bacillus cereus
TTGCCACCAGAGCCGCTGCCGCCAGACCCACTGCCATCAGAACCGTTGCCGCCAGAGCCATTGCCACCAGACCCACTGCCATCAGAACCGTTGCCGCCAGAGCCATTGCCACCAGAGCCGCTGCCGCCAGACCCACTGCCATCAGAGCCGTTGCCGCCAGACCCATTGTCACCAGAGCCGCTGCCATCAGAACCACTATCGTCAGAACCGTTGCCGCCAGAACCACTGCCGTCAGAGCCATTGCCACCAGAACCACTATCGTCCTGAGAACCGCCATTTCCTGGAGGTTTATTATTATCTTTTGAGTTTCCTTCTGCAAAATGATCACTGTTTTGTACAATAGCGTTTGTTATTAGCTGGAAGTTTTCCGTTGCAGCACTACCAATATTTAAGCCGCTAAAAAAGGATAAAGAAAGTGTTGATGCTAAAATGAAGATTTTTGGCATTATTTCCCTCCTGAAGAAAAAATTATTGTTCCATCTAAAATACATCCCTTTGTAATATTTCATGGGAAAAAGAGTTTTATGCAAAAAAAACTATATATAGAAAAAGGTGGTGTATTTCTAAAGAGAGAAAAGAGTTAATGTAAATTCCCTACAAATAGTAGAGTGATGGAGAATTTACACTCATAACAGTAGAGGAAGTGGCAACGGATGAAAGAATATATTGCATTTGATATTGGTGGTACGCAAATTAAATATGGAATTGTTTCAGAAATAGGGGTAGTACTAATGCATAAAAAGGTCCCAACAGAAATTCATTTGGGCGGGGAACAAATTGTTCAAAAGCTTATATATTTATCAAAAAAGTTAATGACTGAACATACTATTGCAGGAATTGGTATTAGTACAGCGGGAATTGTTGATATTGATAAAGGAGCTATAAAGGGAGGTGTGGATCATATTCCGCATTATGCTAATATTTCTATTGTTGAGAGATTACAAGAAGTATTAGAAGTCCCTGTATCTATTGAAAATGATGTTAATTGTGCAGCCTTTGGTGAGAAATGGAAAGGTGCTGGGAGGGGAGAAAGCGATTTTATTATGCTCACGCTTGGAACGGGCATTGGTGGAGCAATTGTTATAAATGGGGAGTTATACCGTGGACATTCGTTTAGTGCTGGGGAATGGGGGAATATGTTAATAGAAGGGAAAACTTTTGAGGAGGTTGCCTCAATTTCGGGATTAATTCATCTTGTACGAAGGTATAAAGGCGAAGAGGAGTGGGATGGTAAAACAATTTTTGAATTATATGATAAGGGTGATAGTAGTGTTGCTCAAGCTGTGAAGATTTTCTTTAGACATTTGGCGATTGGAATTAGTAATCTTGCTTATATTTTTAATCCGAAAATGATTATTATTGGTGGGGGAATTACTGAAAGAGGAGATGATTTCTTAAATGAAGTGAAGGAAGAGATCGGAACATACTTAAATCAAGAGATTTATAGTAATTGTGAGATTAAACTTGCGCAAAGCGGCAATTGTGCAGGAATGATTGGTGCTATTTACCACTTCTTACATCATCATAAGTAAGTTATATGAATGTTTTCATATAACTTAGAATTTATCCTTTTTCTCACTAGATAAATAATGCTACAATATAAGAGAAGAATACAATATTTTCCGATTTGGAAAATGCTTTGTAGAAAGGAAGAAACTTCATGCCTATTATTTTAGAAAAAGGACAAAAGATCGATTTAACGAAAGGACAACCAAGAGTAGCAAAACTACAGGTTGGCTTAGGCTGGGATCCAATTGGGCAATCAGGTGGGTTTCTGTCTTCATTATTTGGAAGTAAACCAAATGTAGATTGTGATGCGTCTGTTGTTATGTTAGAAGGAGATCGTTTTTTAAACAAAAATGATCTAGTTTACTTCGGTAATAAACTCTCTACTTGTGGCAGCATTATTCATTCAGGAGATAATTTAACAGGTGAAGGCGCTGGTGACGACGAAACAATTTTCGTAGAATTACATAAAGTTCCGAGCCGTATTAATCGTTTAGTATTTGTTGTAAATATTTATGACTGTGTAAATCGTCGTCAAGATTTCGGGATGATTCGTAATGCATATATTCGTATTCAAAACCCGCAAACTGGTGAAGAGTTAGCACGTTATAACTTGTCAGATAATTATGCTGGCAAAATGACTCTAATTGCAGGGGAAATGTATCGAGACGGAAGTGAATGGAAGTTTTCAGCAGTTGGAGAAGGCACACAAGATAAAAACTTAAGTGAGATTGTATCACGTTATCAATAAAATAAACTGAGGAGGAATTGTATATGGCATCAATTTCATTGAAAAAGGGACAAAAGGTAGACTTAACAAAAACGAATCCAGGTCTTTCAAAAGCTCTTGTAGGGCTTGGTTGGGATACGAATCGTTATGATGGACAAAACGATTTCGATTTAGATGTTAGTATCTTCTTAGTAGGTGCGAATGGTAAAGTTTCAGGAGCAGAGGATTTCGTCTTCTATAATAATCCAAAAGGTGCGAACGGCGCTGTAGAGCATTTAGGAGATAACCGAACTGGTGACGGTGAAGGCGATGACGAAACGATTAAAGTAGATTTAAAAAATGTACCTGCACATATCGAACGTATCTGCTTCGCAATTACAATTTATGATGGAGAAGGACGTAGCCAAAACTTCGGACAAGTTTCTAACTCGTTCGTACGTATTCTAGATGAAGAAAAGAATGCGGAATTAATTCGTTATGATTTAGGAGAAGATTTCTCTATTGAAACAGCGGTAGTAGTAGGTGAATTATACCGTCATGCAGGTGAATGGAAATTCAATGCAATTGGAAGTGGATTCCAAGGTGGATTAGGTTCTCTATGTAATAACTTTGGATTAGATGTAGAGTAATAAATTAATATATCCATCAGTAAACATATGTTTACTGATGGATATATTTTTTAAAATTAAATTATAGAGGTGAATATACATGGTTATTCAATTACAAAAAGGTCAGAAGATTGATTTAGGTAAAACAAGCCCCGGTTTATCCAAAGCGGTAATTGGTCTTGGCTGGGATATTAAATCTTATGATGGTGGATCTGATTTTGATTTAGATGCATCAGCCTTTTTATTAGATGCGAACGGCAAATGTACGAAGGAAACTGATTTTATTTTCTATAATAATTTACAGTCTCCTTGTGAATCAGTTTTACATACAGGAGATAACCGTACAGGTGCAGGTGACGGGGATGATGAGCAACTTGTTGTAGATTTGAAAAAGGTTCCAGCAGATGTTCATAAAATTGCTATTACAGTTACAATTTATGATGGAGAAGGCCGTAATCAAAACTTTGGACAGGTTGCAAACGCATTCGTCCGTTTAGCAAATGAAGAAACAAACGAAGAAGTGCTTCGTTTTGATTTAGGGGAAGATTTCTCCATTGAAACAGCAGTTGTCTTTTGTGAATTATACCGTCATAATGGACAGTGGAAGTTTAATGCAGTAGGAAGCGGATTCCAAGGTGGATTAGGTGCGCTTGTAAGGGCGTATGGCCTGGATGCATAGAAGGGAAACGATATTCGTTTCCTTTTTTTGACCTTTCTATAAATCTAGCAAAGAATAGGGGATAAAGGTAAGATGAGTATTTTGCAAGGAATCCTTGATACGTATGCTCAGTTTTTCGACTTGGACATGTGGATTAAAGTGTTGCAGGATCCAGTATCTTGGGGATTAATTGGTACACTTGTTGTACTTGAAGGGTTATTATCTGCTGATAACGCACTTGTATTAGCGGTAATGGTAAAACACCTTCCAGAAGAGAAACGTAAAAAAGCATTATTCTATGGACTTATTGGAGCGTATGTATTCCGATTTATCGCGATTGGAATTGGAATGTACTTAATTAAATTAGCATGGGTAAAAGTGTTAGGTGCACTTTACTTAGCTTGGCTTTCAATTAAATACTTCATTGATAAAAGAAAAGGTAATGGAGAAGAAGAGGAAGCTCATGGTATGAACCAAAATAGTATTCTCTTTAGAATGTTCGGTGTCTTCTGGGGAACAGTTGCGATGGTTGAATTAATGGATATCGCATTCTCTGTAGATAGCGTACTTGCTGCATTTGGTGTATCAAATGAAGTTTGGATTTTACTATTAGGTGGAATGCTTGGTATTTTAATGATGCGTGGTATTGCGGGCGTATTCTTAAAATTGTTAGAACGTATTCCAGAACTTGAAACGACAGCATATATTTTAATCTTAATTATTGCAGCAAAAATGCTACTGTCTGTTATTCATATTGAAATGAGTCATACAGTGTTCTTTATTATTTTAGTTGTAGCATTTGGAGTAACATTTATAATTCACTACATGAAGAATTCTGGACAAGCTAAAGAAGAAGTTGCAGCTACTAAAAATAATCATAAATAATTGAAATGGGTTTGCTCGTTTTGCGAGCGCCCATTTTTTATAACTAAAAATAGTTTATAATAGAAGAAGGTCTTAGAAAAACCGTAAATGTTTTTGGAGGTGAACTGTTGTGTTTTCACGTTTTACACTTCAACCATATGCATTAAAAGATGAATCAGATTTAAAGCAACTTGAAACGCTTTTAGAAAAACGCCCACAATATGAGCTGACAGAGAATGAGATGAAATTTAGTCATATAGCATGTCGTATTCTTGGTGTTCCTAATGATGTAGATGAATATTTCAATGATCTATTTGATTACAGTGAAGCGAAAGGAATCGAAGTTTTGCACGAACAAAATTTAAATAAAGTGATTGATTCTGAGAAGCTTCGTCATATTCAAGAAGTGTTTGGATTACATCAAGGAGCAGCGAATGGTTTGACGGTAAATAGACTGGTAGCACATTTATCTGGGAAACAACTTTTACCGAAAGTAGACAATCCTGACTTACAACATTACATACATGCAACGTTTATTTCTGTATTGAAATTGTATGAGAAACAACATAATCAATCATTAAAAACAGAAGGATTTCGTCGTTTCTTAATCGATATGATTAAATTAAGTGAAAATTACGTAGCGAAGTGGTTCTCTACAATTAATTATAAGAAACAAATGCCGCGTATCGTTTGGTACGGTGATGCGACAGAGAGTCGTATATATTTCTTATACTTTCTTATTATGCTCGGTTGCGATGTACTTTATTATCATCCAGAAGGAAAAGATGGATTTGAGAGTGTGGATGAGGAAGGCAGGACTTTTGTCGTATCTCACCAAAGCCGTATTTCATTGGAGCCATTTCCTGACCGCCGGCGTGAACGCGTCGCAACAGTAGCGTATCAAGCTTCAAAGGAAATTGAGCAAGTACTTCACCACGATAATTCACTATTATACAAACCGTGGCAATTCCGTTCGTATACACCTGTAGCTCGTACGCTCAAAACAACGTACGATGAACTCTTTTTGATTACGAAAGAAAAGGCATTTGTACGTCCAACATTCTTTGTGGAAAATAAGCATATTTATATTCCTTCTTTATTTGCAAAAATATCAGGTGTGTCAAAGAATGATAAAGAGTATTTTCAACGATTAAAGGCTGTTACATCATTTGATAACAGTTTATTAATTAATACATTTCCGTTTACGAAAGAACAAAAAGCGAATTTCCAATACCATTATCGAGATGCGTTAGATCGAGCTGGAAAATTACACCCTGATTTAATTATGAATAGTCATTGGTGGCCACATAAGCGTTTACCAGAAGGATTGCAGCATGGTATTGCAGAGGCAATCATTCATACGTGTGAAAGTGAAATGTGTAAACCAATTGGGAAAGAGACGAAACAAGAGGTAGCACTATATGTTTTCGCACAGCTCTCTCAAATACCACCTAATATTTTAGAACAACTTGAGAAATTTGATTATTCACAAGACGTACCAAAAATTGTTATATTTAATAATGAGAAGAGCGGAGAATTAACTCGTTCTGATGCTGTTTTATTACTATTTTTAAATCAAATTGGAGTAGATGTATTCCATTTCAATCCAACGGGAAGAAACGATATTGAACCGTATATTGAAGCAGGAGCATTTGATTCACACTGGCTTGAAGAAGTTAATTTCGATCTTGAGTTTCATGGTTCATCAGCCTATAAAAATTTATCACAAACAATAAAAGGACTATTTCGTCCATTCTTATAAGGAAAGGGAGAATACCATATGAATAACCCAGTCATACTAGATCCGAAAACAGAATTAAATGAGCAAACGGCACAAGATGTTCGTTTACAACTTAGACAAGATGCGGAAGTGCAACGTATTTATAATGCGGTAGATATTAAAGATCAATTAGAATTAATCGAACTTGGAAAAGAACCATCTATGGAAATTTCACGTTTCGCTGATCAAATTTTACATACAATGTCTTTATCAAAAATAGAAGACTCTGGTGAATTATTAAAACAGCTTGGTAAAATTATGGACAGATTTGATAGCAAGGACTTTGCGGAAGAGAAAAGTGGTTTCTTCTCTCGCATGTTCAAAAAAGCAGATAAAATGATTGAACAAATCTTTAGTAAATATCAAACGATGGGCCGCGAAATGGATAAAGTATACGTGGAAATTACGAAGTATCAAGATGAAATGAAAAAATCAATTGGTACGTTAGATGGCCTGTATGAGCAAAACTTAAAGTATTATTTAGATTTAGAAAAATACGTAGTAGCAGGGGAAATGTTATTAGAGCGTTTAAATACAGAGTTAGTGCCGATGTATGAAGAGCGCGTACGTAATAATGACCAATTAGCTGGTATTGAATTAGAATCGCTTAAAAACTCTGTTGAAATTTTAGAACAACGTATTGATGATTTAGAAAAAGCACGTATGGTTGCGCTGCTTACAGCACCACAAATTCGTATGGTTCAACGTGGTAATAATAAATTAATTGGTAAGATCAATACAGCATTTATCACAACGATTCCTATCTTTAAAAATGGTATCATTCAAGCGGTGAATGCGAAGCGTCAAAAGCTTGTTGCAGACTCTATGGCTGAACTTGATCGTCGTACAAATGAATTACTTAAGAAAAATGCACAAAATATCGCGACTCAAAGTGTGGAAGTAGCGAGATTATCAGGTTCTTCTAGTATTAAGATGGAAACACTTGAGGAAACTTGGAACATTATTTCAAGAGGTATGCAAGAAACACAACAAATTGAAGAGCAAAATAAACGTGAGCGTGAAGAAAGCCGCAAACGTATGGCTACATTAACAGAGAACATCAAAAAAGAATTGCACGGATAAAGTGAAAAGGCAATGAGGACTAGTCCTCATTGCCTTTTAGTTTCTCTTAACTAATTTAATGATTTCATTCACAACAAGCGGAACGATACTTAATAAGAGAACAAATCCCCAATCTCGCATTGTTAATGCGTGTACACCAAATATATTTGCAAGAGGTGGGATGGAGATGATACAAACTTGCATAAGAATACCGATAAGAAGTGAGAAGACTAAGTATTTATTTGTAAATATCCCAATTGAAAAAATGGATTTCGTTCTTGAACGCAAGTTAAATGAATGAACGAGCTGAGAAAAACTAAGAACGACAAATGCCATCGTTTGAGCATGTAATAGGGCATCTTCATCAATTTGCTCGGGGAAAAGTGGAAATAGGTTTGTATCTCCGGAATAGAGTTTGGCCCCGATGATAAAGGCTGCTAACGTTAAAAGTCCAATGACAACCCCATTGAAAATGAGAAAAGGGACGCTACCGTTAAATAGGCTTTCTTTCGCACGTCGTGGCTTTTCTTTCATCACATCTGAATCTTCAGGGTCGACACCGAGTGATAGTGCAGGAAGTGTGTCGGTAATTAAATTGACCCACAAAATGTGGATTGGACGTAACGGTGTTGCCCAGCCGAGTAAAATGGCTGAAAAGAGAGCTATAATTTCTCCGAAGTTACAAGAAAGTAGGAAGAGAATCGACTTTTTAATATTACGATAAATGTTTCTTCCTTCTTCAACCGCTTTAACGATAGATGAGAAGTTATCATCTGTTAAAACCACATCTGCGGCGCCCTTTGCTACATCTGTTCCTGTAATGCCCATAGCTACTCCAACATCTGCTTGCTTTAAAGATGGAGCATCATTTACGCCGTCACCAGTCATGGAAACAATGTTACCTTTGTCGCGTAATGCTTTTACAATCTTCACTTTATGTTCGGGAGAGACCCTTGCAAAGACATTTAACTGATTAATTTTACTTGCTAGTTCTGTATCTGAAATGGTATCTAATTCAGTTCCAATCATAATTTCAGATTTTTCTTCAGCAATCCCAAGTTCTTTTGCGATTGCAAATGCGGTGTCTTTATGATCACCAGTAATCATGACTGTACGAATGCCAGCTTTTTTACATTCTGTAATAGAATCTTTTACTTCTGTACGTGGTGGATCAATCATACCGACAAGACCAATAAAGATGAGGTTTTCTTCGAGATGATTTATATCCACATCGTTTGAATTGTATTGTTTAAATGCGAATGAAAGTACTCTTAAAGCTTCTTGTGACATTGAACCGGCAGCGTCTAATATTTGATTTTTATTAGAATCTGTTAGGACCTCGATTTTTCCATTTTTTAAAATGTGGGTACATCGAGGTAAGAGTTTATCAATAGCGCCTTTCGTCATGCTATAGTAGCTTTCATCGTATGTATGCACTGTTGACATCATTTTACGATCTGAATCAAAAGGTACCTCATTAACACGTTCGTGTTTCTTTTCTAAATCCTCTTTTTGCATGTTAAAAGTGCTTCCAGCAACGAGAAGGGCAATTTCAGTAGGGTCCCCGGTTTGGGATTCGCTACTATAAGACGCATCGTTACATAGCACCATATTTTCTAACAACAGACGTTGTGCATCATTATTCACATTTAAATTTTCTAAGTTGTCGTATGTGTTATCACTATAAAAGTGAGTAACGGTCATTTTATTTTGCGTTAACGTACCTGTTTTATCTGAACAAATAATTGTGACAGAACCGAGAGCTTCTACAGCCGGTAGTTTCCGAACGATAACGTTTTGTTTAATCATACGCTGCACACTAATTGCAAGAACGATGGAAACGATAGCTGGCAAGCCTTCTGGAATGGCTGCAACAGCTAAACTAATAGCAGTCATAAACATTTCTAACGTATCTCGCCCTTGTAAAAAACCGATGAGAAACATAATGATACAAATAGCAACAGCGACGAAACCTAAATATTTCCCGACTTGTGCTAAGCTCTTTTGAAGTGGTGTCATATCATCGTCTGCTTCATGTAAAAGGGTAGCAATCTTACCAATTTGTGAGTGCATTCCAGTTTCAACAGCAACGCCAACGCCCCGTCCATATGTTACAAGCGTCGACATGAAGGCCATATTTTTTTGATCACCCAGTGGTACTTGTTCATCAGTTTGTATAGAAGGATGGTAAAGTGCATCCTTATCAACAGGGACAGACTCACCAGTGAGAGCAGATTCTTCAACTTTTAAATTTGCCGTTTCGATAAGTCGCAAATCACATGGGATATAACGTCCTGCATCGAGCATGACAATATCACCTGGAACGACTTGTTCAGATGGAATTTCTTTTAGCTCACCGTCTCGTTTTACGATAGCTTTAGGCGTTGACATTTTCTTTAATGCTTCTAAAGCTTGCTCAGCCTTGGATTCTTGGATTACACCAATAACTGCATTTAATATGACAACGAGCGCGATAATACTTGCATCCGCCCATTCACCTACAAAGGCAGAAATAAGTGCAGCTATAAGAAGAACGTATACGAGGACGTCATTAACTTGGGCAAAAATCCGCTGCCATAAAGTACGTTTTTGTTTTGCAGTCAATTCATTTGGCCCATACTGTTTTACACGCTCATTTACACTTTCGGCTGTTAAGCCATTTTGCTCATTTGTTTTAAAATCTGTTAATATTTGATCTTTCGTCTTACTGTACCAATTGCTCATAAGTAAGCACCTCCAGTAAAAACAGTTAGCAATGGTAGTGTTGCTATTATTTGTGAGTAGTATGTATGGAGAAAAAATCTAAGATGAGGTTCTACTTCTATTGTACAGCATTTTAAATTAGCTGGAAGAAAAGAGTAAATTTGTCATGAATTTGTTGAAATTAAAAAGAGCCTCTAGTTATGAGGCTCTTTGCTATTTTTTAATTAATGTACCTAATTCTTCTGTAATAGCTTGCATTTCACTAATGCTGAATGTTTCACGCTTCATAACATGATCATAAATGTCACGTAAATCTTCGTACATTTCCTCATTAAAGCTAGCAGCTCTCATCGCTCCAGCATTAACCATACGTAATTTTTCTTTAATAGCTTCGACCATATATTCAACGTTTTCTTCTGACTTTACGGATAAATCCACCGAAGTGTCCCCCTTTAAAATAACATAAGGATATCTTAACATTTTTTTATCATTTTCGTTAATGAAACTTTTCAATCCTATTAAATTAGTAGGGATTTCCTTTATAATTAATAATTGGTTGTTTATACTATAAGTGTATATATAGAAATACACCCAGAAGGGAAGAAACAAAAATATGGTTCAAGTATTGTTTGTTTGTCTTGGGAACATTTGCCGTTCTCCAATGGCAGAAGCGATTTTTCGAAACCTTGTCGTAAAAGAGGGACTCGAAGAGAAAATTGTCATTGATTCTGCAGGAACTGGAGATTGGCATATTGGTCATCCACCACATAAAGGAACACAAAAAATTTTAAAAGAAAATGACGTCATTTTTGAAGGAATTAAAGCAAGGCAAGTAGAAAAAGAAGACTTAACAAAGTTTGATTATATTATTGCCATGGACAACAAGAATATAGCAGATTTAAAAAGTTTAGGTAAAACTGGAGGCTATATTGGTAGGCTGTCCGATTTTGTTCCAGACGGTGGCTGGGCAGACGTTCCTGACCCTTACTATACAGGGAACTTTCAAGAGGTGTATGACCTTGTAACAGAAGGGTGTGTAAAGCTATTAGCTTTCATTCGAAATGAACAAGGAATATGAGGAAGCTTAGAAAGAAATACTTTCTAACATAAGAAATGAAAGGGTGAAGGAATATGGCAAAGAAAAATAATATTGCTCGAAACATTGCGATTGGTGTAGCTGCAGGTGTAGCTGTATCAATGTTGAAGAAAGAAAACCGTGAAAAAGTAAAAAATACAGCGGAAAAAGCAAAAACAAAGATGATTGAAATTGGTGAAAATGCAAAAATTAAAGAAAAAGTGCAAACTGTTACAGATAAAGGACGCGAACTTGCTGACTTCAATGTAGTAAAAGCAAAAGTAGCAGAAATCAAAAAATTGACGCCGTCTGTTGTAGAGACGTTAAAAGAAACGAAAGAAATTTTTAGTAAGAAAAAGGTTGAGCGAGAAGAAAAACCAGAAACGATTGAAATTCAAGCTGTATCTCCAAAAGTAGATGAGCTTAAAGCAGAGGAAGAGCCAGTAGTTGCTGAAGATGGCGGTATGAAAGAAGCACGTGAATTATTTATGAAAGACTCAAATGTAGAGGAAAAAAAAACAGAAGCGTACATTGAGTTAAAGCAAGATAAAGAAGAGAAGAAAAGCGTTTAAATATATATGAGAAAAATTTTCGAAAAGGTGAGGAGACATCGTACTTATTCGTTTGGTAAAGATTTGTATGACCGGACGATGCGCGATGATGTAGCGGGCTTGGCAGCACAGCTCGCTTATTTCTTCTTGCTTGCGATTTTTCCTGGGCTTGTTTTCTTAATTACGCTTCTTGGATTCATTGACCTTCAAACAGAAAGTGTGCTCAATTTATTAGAACCGTACGTACCGGAAGATGCGATGAACTTAATTGAAGTGAACGTAGATAAAGTTGTAAATGAGCAAAATGGTGGTTTGTTATCATTTGGTTTACTATCGATGCTATGGTTTGCTTCAAATGGGGTAAATGCGGTTATGAATGCTTTTAACCGTGCGTATGATGTAACAGAAACACGTTCTTTTATTAAAACAAGAGCTTTATCAATTGTGTTTACATTGGCTATTATTTTTATGATTGTATTTGCACTAATTGTCCCGGTATTTGGGCAAGTGATTGGGGCAGCAGTGTTTAAAATAATCGGTTTATCGGATAGTTTTTCTTACGTGTGGAGTATCGCTCGATTAGTAGCGAGTTTCTTTGTGCTATTTGCGTTGTTTAGTTTTTTATATACGTTTGCACCAGATCGAAAGTTAAAAAGAAGAGAAGTCATTTCAGGAGCATTATTTGCTACTGTAGGATGGATTGTGGTATCGTACTCATTTGCTTTTTATGTAGATAAATTTGCGAATTACGCCAATACATATGGTGGTCTCGGTGGTATCATTGTTTTAATGTTATGGTTTTATTTAACTGGGTGGGTCATTTTACTTGGCGGCGAAATTAATGGTTTACTCTATCATTATAGAACGGGTGACAATAATTCCCGTAATTAAAAATGAGCTCTTGTTCCATAATAAAAGGGAACAGGGGGGATATTTCATGAGTAATAATAAAAAGAACCACAACAATAAAAATAACAATAAACAAAAGAGCAGTTCGCATCCAAAGCATAAAACAAGCAGCAGTGCGAACGGTCATAATAGCTACCATTAAATAAAACGGGTCCTCTATGAGGGACCCGTTTTTATTTGTTTCCTTTTAATAATCGTAAGCCATTTAAAATGACAAGAATCGTACTTCCTTCATGCCCAATAACGCCGAGTGGAAGAGCTAAAAATTGTAAGAAATTCGAGCAAATGAGCATCGCAATTACAGCTAGCGAAAAGATTACATTTTGCTTCACGATACGATTCATTCGCTTTGATAAACGGATTGCTTGAGAGAGACGAGATAATTCGTTTTTCATAAGAACAACGTCTGCAGTCTCTAATGCTACGTCTGTTCCTTCGCCCATTGCCACACCAATGCTAGCGGTAGCGAGTGCAGGAGCGTCATTTATACCGTCTCCTACCATTGCTACTGTACCGTATTTCTCTTTTAACTTTTTAATCGTTTCAACTTTTGTTTCTGGCAAGCATGATGCATAATATTCCTTTATATTACTTTCAGAGGCAATTGCTTTTGCTGTTTCCTCATTATCACCGGTAATCATAATAGCTTCAACACCAATACTTTGTAAATCACGAATGGCAGCTATTGTTTCTTGGCGAAGCGTATCTTTTAAAGCGATAAGTCCAAGAATGCTCTCTTCATCACTAATATAAACGACAGTTTTACCTTCTTTTTCAAGCGAGGCAGCAATACCATCATGAAATGTCTTTGCTTCTTCACCGATAAAATTAGCTTTCCCTATTTTATAAGCTTTGTTTTCGAATATTCCTTTTAGCCCAAAACCAGTTACATCTTCAACATTTTCTGGTTTTATTAATGTAATGTCATACGTATGCTGTGCATAGTTCACAATGACTGTAGCTAAAGGATGTGTAGAGTGACTTTCAATTGATGCTGTAATAGAAAGCACTTCTTTTTCTGTTATATTTTCTCGAACATATACATCTGTTACAGTAGGTTTTCCTTGTGTTAATGTTCCTGTTTTATCAAAGGCAATCGCCTTTACTGAAGCTAGTCGTTCTAAATGAATACCACCTTTAAAGAGAATACCGTTTCTCGCTCCGTTTGAAATTGCTGATAAAGTTGCTGGCGTAATCGCTGCAACTAATGCACAAGGAGAAGCGACTACAAGTAAAATCATAGCGCGATAAAACGTTTCATTCCAACTCCAATCCAGTAAGAAATGTGGAACGAACATCATAAGCGCGACAACGATTAGTACTCCTTTTACATATGTTCCTTCAAACTTTTCGATGAATAGTTGTGATGGTGATTTTTCGCTTTGGGCACTTTGAACGAGACGAATAATCTTTTGAAATAGTGTTTGATCGCTCGGCTTCGTAATTATAACTTCAATAGCACCACGTAAATTTACAGTTCCGGCAAATACTTCATCACCATGTTTTTTTTCATTTGGAATAGGCTCCCCAGTGATAGCTGCTTCATCGATATTTGTTTCACCATTATGAATTGTGCCATCAGCAGGAACACGCTCACCGGGCTTAATTAAAATAATATCGTTAATTTGTAATTGTCCAACAGGAACGCGTTTCTCAATTCCATTTGATATACGTAATGCTTCTTCAGGTTGTAAATCAAGAAGCGCTGAAATTTCTTTTTGACTTTTACTTAACGTATAAGATTCCATTGCACCGCTTAGTGCAAAGATGAAGATTAAAATAGCTCCTTCTGCCCAGTAGCCAATTACTGCAGCACCGATAGCTGCAAAGAGCATGAGCATTTCAACGTTTAGCTCTTTCTCTTCGATTGTGTCTTCAATACCCTCTTTTGCTTTTGCAAAGCCTCCAACTACATAAGCAAGGATATAGCAAGCAATACCTATATGTATTGCATCGTTCTTTGTGAGTAACCAGCCAGCTAAAATGAAAATACCAGATACGATTGCAAATATAAGTTCATAGTGCTTTTTTAGTGTTTGAATCCAAGATGGAGTAGGTACGTTTTGTTTTGATGGTAATGTTTTTACTTCCGAATTCATCATTACTCGCCCCTTTCAAATTCTTATTGAGAAAAATAATCAAAATCGAAACCCCTATAAAACGACGAAAGCTGCCATCCATTAATGGATAGCAGCATTTCTGTTGAATCTGATTTTAACAGTTATTATATTGTAATTATTCTATAGTATAGCATATATTTTTGAGAGATGACATGTTTTTGTTTCAAGTATAAACTGAAAACTTGTGTTTTCACAGTTCCTTTGGTATATATGAATATTGTTCATAAAAAGATCGGGAAGGAAGACAATAAGTGAAGACAGAGAAGTTTTTTACCCATCCGATTGGCGTGTTTATTGCTGCGATAGTAGCAACATTTTTATGGGGAAGTGCCTTTCCCTTTATTAAGTTAAGTTATGTTGAACTAGGAATTCAGCCACAAGAAGTCGGAGAACAAATATTATTTGCTGGCTATCGATTTTTCTTAGCGGGTGTAATGCTATTATTCTTTTTTAAAGTCTTAGGAAAAGATATACACTTCAAAAAGGGAACGGGGAAACAGTTACTACAAATCGGTTTATTTCAAACGTTTCTCCAATATATATGTTTTTATATTGGAATGAGTTATAGTTCAGGAATTGAAGGAGCTATTATTTCAGGAACATCATCATTCTTTCAAATTTTACTCGCGCACTTTTTATATAAAGATGATGCTCTTAATATAAGAAAAATAATTGGGGTTTCTATCGGCTTTTGTGGTGTCATTTTAGTAAATGTACCGAGTGATGGGAGTTTATCATTCCATTTTGGAATCGGTAGCTTATTACTTCTTAGTGCAGCGATGCTGTATTCATATGGGAATATATTGGCGAAAGAAGGTAGTAAAACATTAGATGTTGGATATATGACAGCATACCAAATGATTTTTGGATCAATAGGATTGTTGTGTATAGGGGCATTTCAAGTAGGTGTGATGCCATTTACATTTAGTCTACATGCAATACTGATGCTGATCTATTTGTCTTTCTTGTCAGCGGGCGGTTTTTGTATTTGGAATACAATTATGAAGTACAATAAGATTGGAAAAGTATCCATGTATATGTTCTTTATACCTGTATTTGGTGTGTTCTTATCAAGTATGATTTTAGGAGAAGCGATTCATTCGTTTGTATTATTCGGTTTAGCGTGTGTAGCAGCAGGAATTATTGTGGTAAATCGTACTCCAGCTAAGCAGAAAAGAGAGCAAGAAAAATAAGTAGCGTAGAGAATAGAAAAGCGATTACAATGGAAGAACGGTACTGTTCTTCTTTTTTTATATAGAAAAAGGAAAACAGACTATATATAACGAAAAAAGATATAATAAAGCATTTATTGAGGAGAACATGTTATGAATGTACTGTACATGGTGTTAATCGGGCAAATCATTCTCTTTTTCATGGGAGCGATTTATGCAATACGGCAGACAAAAAGAACGAGAGACAATATGCCGTTGCCTCTAGCGATTCGTCTTATTCTTAGTTTTTCTTTAACAGGTAGTGCAATTTGGATATGGTTACAAGATCCGTCGGCAGAATATAGCACGTGGGTTGCAATTGGTATGACCTTATCAACTGTTGGAGATTTGTTTATGGCAGGATTGATTCCAATTGGTCACCGATTAATTGGAGGGATGGTTACTTTCGCTCTTGCTCATTGTTTTTATGTAAAAGCATTTTTGCAAACAGGAATTTCATGGAATGGCTTTTGGATTGGTTTACTCGTATACGGACTTTTTCTAATTATAGGGTGGTTCTTTTTCATCCGAAATGAAAAACAGGATAAGTTGTTTACGATCGGAGCCCTAATTTACGGATTGTGGGTTGGGGGAATGGCTTGCTTCGCATTCGCCTTATATTACGAGAATTCAGGAATATGGTGGGCACCAGCGTTTGGTGGTTTATTGTTTGTGATTTCAGATTTTATTATTGGTGTGACAGATATTGGTGGACGCAAACTGAAGTATGAACCACTTTGGATTTGGTTTACATATGTTGCGGCTCAAATGTGTATTGTATATGTAGGATTATAAAAAGATACTCTCAAAAATAGTAGATTGACTATTTTGAGAGTATCTTTTTTTATAACTATGCTACTATATTTTTTTGTTGTAGAGCAGAAAGGCTATATTCATCAGCTGCTTTATAACCTTTAGATAATAAATCATTGATGTAAAGTTTGTTGTAAATGAAGCAGAATACTAGGTTAGAGAATCCGAATGTAAACATGCCAGCGACTAAAATGATTAGAAACCATTTCCAGTCTCCACGGAATATAGCAGGGAAAAAACCAAAGAAAAATACAGTCCAACTAAAACCAATTTTTGCTTGTTTAATTTGGCCTGTATTTTCATTTTTAAGCATAACCTTCATAGAAAAAGTCCTCCTAAGTAAATAAAAATAGAATAAATGCAAATTATAGTATATCAAAATAATATATTTTTGAATATTATTATTTTGAAGTTTGTAATATTGAGATTATCCAATTCAGAATATTGTGGAAAGTAACTGACTGAAGTACTTATAATAAAAGTAAAAAGATGATGAGATGGTGGAATGATGCAAAAGAAAAAACGTTGGCGTGAATTCTTTGGAACAATTGCAATTGCATGTTTATTGATGTTTTTGGCGAAAATTTTCGTGTTTTTTCCTACGACTGTAAAAGGAGCATCTATGAGGCCAACGTTACAAGATGGGGATAAGGTGATTGTTAATAAGTTAGCAAAACAATTTGAAAGCTATGAAAGAGAAGACATTATTGTTGTGAAGACAGATAATTTTTATGTGAAAAGAGTGATTGGCTTACCTGGTGATATAATTGAGATGAGAAACGATCAATTATATGTGAATCATGAAGTGAAAAATGAAGAGTATTTGCATAGTAATAAAAAACAAGCGGAAAAAAAACTTATGAATTTAACAGAGGACTTTGGACCGATTACGGTTCCTAAAAACAAGATTTTTGTTATGGGAGATAATCGCTTAATAAGCAGAGATAGTAGAAATGGTTTAGGGCTTATTGATAGAGAGGATGTATTAGGAAAGTTAGCAGCTATCTATTATCCATTTGAACATATGAAAATAATAAATTAAAGTAAAAAACCAAGCAAATTGCAGTTTGCTTGGTTTTTTCTGTTAAACAGTAGGAGATTCATTAGATACAAAGATGTCTTCATGTTTCTTAGTAGTACTTAAAACGAATTTATGTTGTAGCAATTGTAGTTTAAATAACGCTAAAGGATCATGATATGTTTCTGGATTGCTTCTTAGCGTTGCTAATGTTTGTTCATCTTCCTGTATCTCAAATTGAGCAGTTTCTACATTTTGTTTCAATATACTAAGTGGATCTTTAAAGAACATCATGATATCGCGTTCTAATGCCCCTTCAAATACTTCAAATTGAAGGAAGAATTGTTTTGAGATTGCTTGAGCAATTTCTGTATAGTCTTCCGTTTCAATATATTGTTTATATTTGTTGGCTAGCATAGATTGGTTTTTCTGCATATTACCAAATAGTTTTCCAGCACTTTTTAAGAAAAATTGTGTCGGTGTAAAGCGTAATAAAATATTGATGTTTGTTACTGTAATTCGATTCGTCATTCGTACAACATCTCGATTCCAATCATCTAATAATTTGAAATCACAAGGAAGTTTCATACGTTCTTCTTTATAGAGTTTATTGAAAGTTTCACTCATTTCATCTAAATAAGCTTGTGCTTGAATAAATTCATTATGAGCTGTTTCAATCCACTCTTGAATAGACCCAGTAAATTTAGGAAGAAGTACTTGTTGTACATGTTTTTGAATTCGTTCGTTCATTGCAGTATTTAATTCTTCATGAACTAATTTAAAATCACTATCTTCTTGAACAAGGTCAGAGCAACTCTGTAATAATTCAGGGATTTGAGAATGTATATCTCGTGTAATTTCTTCTTTCGTTAATAGATAAGAGTCTGTAATCGAACGAATTTTGTCTTTTTCAAGAGCAGTAAGATTGTTAATAAATCCATTAAGTTTTACTGAGATATGTTTATTCCAGCGTACTGCTTTCACTAATGTATTTTCTAATTCTACACGCTCATTCACAAGGTATGCGATTGTTTTTTGAGTAAACCATATTAGTTTTTCTATACGTTCTTGCTCCATGTTGCGTTCTGCGAGATTAGAGAGAACGGACTCTGTTACATCCCCAAGTTGCTGGCTACTCTCTTGTGAAGGAGAGTATGGGAAGAATTGTGCATTTGGGAAATGAACTTTAAGTTTACTAATTAGTTTTTCATTAGTAGTCGCATTATTTGTGTGTAATACGAAATGAATTTTTAAGTTTGGCACCTGTTCACGTAAATAAAGTAATGTATCAAGTTCTTCACCATGTAATGGGGAAGCGGAATTTAATACGTAAAGGAGGCTGTCTGCTGCTTGTAAGTATTCAAAATATGGGCTATTTTTATCCAATTGTCCCTGAATAGATGGTGTAACAAGAAATGCAAACTTATTTTTTCTTAAAAATCTACTTGGTAGCTTAATTTCTATACATTTTTTCTCAAGTTCTAACTGGGAAGATGTAGCCATTATTTGATGTAATTCATCAAAGTTCGGTATATTTCGTACATCTAACTCATTGAATTCTGTTATTTCAGTTTGGCTATCGTCTTTAAATAAAATAGGAGTTGTTAAAGTCTCAGTTAAGATGTTCTCTCCTAAGATGGAGTTGACGAATGACGCTTTATCATGGTCACTAGTTCCCGCTATTAGTAGTTGTGTAACATTTAAATCGCATAGTTCATGGACGAGTAGCGTAAATTGATGGCTTAAATCTACATCATTTTTCTCGGCCCACACAGCAATTGTTTCGAATAAATGAGAAACAGTTTCCATATTTACATTTGCTTCAGTTGATGAATTAGAAAGTAAGGCACCAGCACTTTTTACGAGTAATGATTCTAAAGTTGTAGGTGATACTTCATTCCATGCTAACACTGCGGCAGAGACAATTAGAGAATCTTTTGTTTTCATTAAACTAAACCAATTTGTTAATAAATCAGGTACAAGTCCTTGTAATTCATGCATAAAATGTTCACCAGTAATTAATGCAAAGTAAGTCTCTTGATAGCGAGAAGAGATTTCATACCAATCATCATTATTATCTGTTTCAATATGTAAGAATAAGTGATTTATCGTTTGAATCCAAGGTAGATACAATGTGTCATCTTGATAGCTATTCCAAAGAGCAATAACAAGTTCTTTAAATTGTACTTGATCAATTGTATATAAAGCTTTTAAAGATTCATAGAAATATTCTGGTTTAATTTGTTTAGTAAATCCTTGGTTCACATAATTGATTAAAGTATCGAACCAGTGTAATGAGTTTGTTCGAATTCCTTCTTGAACTGCAAGTTCGATAGCGTTATTCCAATCTTCTTGTTTTTCATAGAAAGAGCGAGCAATTGCAGTAATATTTGGATAGTCAGGTTGAAATGCAACAGCCTCACTAATGGTTTTAAACGCTAGTCCTAAACGATCTTGTTCGATATAAAGAGAAAGGAGTTGTAAGGAAACTTCCATCGTAAGAGTTGTATCTTCTGTTTGAATAGATTGATACATTTCTTCCGCTTTTGGTAAGAACCCTAGTTCAAAATAAGCATCTGCAATATTTTTGGTTGCCCAAAGCGCAAGGTCGTTATTTACTTTTTCCCACTTAAATATGGCCGCTTCAAAGTCTTTATTTTGGTAATAAAATTCACCTTGAGCAAAGCGGATATTAGAAATGTTGGAGAATTCATTTTGGGATTCATTTATATAGGCTTCACCGAGTACTTCCGATACTGGAATAGAAGTTTCTTCTGTTAAAAATGTTTTATAGTAAACTTTTTGTATAAATTGATTTTCAATGGTCATGTTCGTTCCCCCCTGTATAATTTAGAAAAATGATGTTGTATGTAAAAGGGCGCATGTTCTTTTAATAGGTAGAAGTTGCATTATATAGACCAAACTATGTTTTTGCTAGATATATCATTTTTCCTGAGAGTTAAACCGTTGCTAAAAGTAACTTTCCTTTATTGTAACAAAAAAACATGCATATGAATTTTTATTTTTTAATCCCGCTATTTGCGGGCAGTAAACGCCCAATTGGTGAAGGCTAATAGTCAGTGGAGGATGAAGAAAATACCCACTGATTAAAGTTTCACTTTATCTCTCCTAAAGGAATGGATAGAAGTAGAGTTCGTTATAAAAACAATGTATATTGAATATGTATACCATGTTTGTCTTAAAGATAGAACGGGCACAATATGGAATAACGATCGTGCATAGGATGTGTCTTCCGAATGGAACAACATATTGGCGAGTTAATCGCGCATTATGGGTATTTTGGAATTATTATAGCTTTGGCTGGTGGGATTGTCGGATTACCGATACCAGACGAGTTTTTATTGACCTTTGTTGGTTATAATATTTCAAAAGGAGTTATGTCAGGGGCAGCTGCGTTTCTAAGCGGGATGGCGGGTGCGATGTTAGGTATTACATTAAGTTATATATTAGGTTTAAAACTGGGTCTTCCTGTTTTAAAAAAATATGGACCGAAAATTAGAATTAAAGAACATCACATTGAAAAAACACATATTTTATTTGAAAAATACGGCCCATTTCTTTTAATGATTGGTTACTTTATACCAGGAGTACGTCATTTAACAGCATATTTTGCTGGAGTTTCGAATTTAACATGGTGGCGTTTTTGTTTATATGCTTACGGCGGTGCACTCATTTGGATAAGTGTTTTTATCGGGCTTGGCTGGAAGTTAGGAGAGAAGTGGCGCTTCGTTGAGTATAGTCTACATCATTATGGAATATGGATTTTAATCATTTCAGCAGTTGTTGCATGTATTGTATGGTTTTACATAAAGAAAAAGAAAAACCGCTAATAGCGGTTTTTTAGCTGAAAGCAATAAATAGTACACCAGCTGTAATAAAGACTACACCAATACCAGTCATAAAGTTTAACTTTTCACCTAATATAATCATAGCGAGAATAATGGAAAAGACGACACTTAATTTATCGACAGGGGCGACTTGTGAGACTTTTCCTGTTTTTAAGGCAAGAAAATAAAATAGCCATGAAGAAGCACCTGCAACCCCACTTAATGTGATAAATAGCAGTGCTTTTTTATTTAAGAGAACATCACCGATATTTTGAAATTTACCTTGTATAATAATAACTCCAACCATAAATAAGGCCATAATAATAGATCGAATCGTGGTTGCAACATTGGCATCGATTCCATCCAAACCAATCTTTCCGAAAATAGATACAAAGGCAGCGGCAACTGCTGATAATAGTGCGAATAATAGCCAAGAACTCATAGTAAAATTCCTCCAATCGTACATTATTATACGTGAAAATCATTCTCATGTATAAAGTGAAGCTTTAATCAGTGGGGGTGTGTTCATCCCCACTGATTATTAGCCTTCATCAATCGGGCACTTACGGGCAGTTGATCTCCTACCTAACTTCTTTGTTCCACCTGAATTTTGAGGTGGGAGTTTTACTTCCCACAAATAGCGGGATAAATAACGAAATAATCCCCACCTTATTTTTTTAATAAGGTGGGGATTAGTATACTACTCTGCAATTTCCTCATATAAAAAGTACGTTACATTATAAATATGCTCTACTTCATCGTCCGTCATAAATAATAATTCGTCACGTTCAATTCCTTTTTTCTTTTCAATAAACTCAATCATGTTTTTTCGTTCTTCTCTTTTCATCAATTTTATTTCCCCTCTCAATCTGTTTTAATACAGTTTATTTAAGTTACTGCTATTATATAACAGAATCTTTAGAAAGTTCCACCTATTTTATTGTTTTTTTAGTGGAACTTTTCGACAAAACAAGCCCACCTAAGGGGGCTTGTTTTCACTTTATAGTCGTAAAAACTCGGGCTCAGTCGTACCAGCACCATCGATGTAATAAATTGTGTCGGGATTGATTTTTATTAGTACGTAATTAGGGTCTTCAGCACCAAGTAACCATCGTTTTAAGCTATTATTCCAAAACTTATTTTTTAATGTTGAGTCTTCTTCGATTGAAGCTAAGCCTTCAACTTCAATATAGTCTTCATCTAATTTTTTTCCTTCTCGTCCGAGTAGTACATGTACATTTGGATTGTTTTCAATATCTGTTATCTTTTTTGATTTTCGATCTGTTGCAACATATAACACAAAATCTTCGTGGAAAAACATCATAAAGGCGCTATGTGGTTTATCGTTACGTACAGTTGATAACACACCAGTTCTTTGTCCGTGAATAATCGTCGCGATTTTTTCTTTTAAGTGCATACTTTTAACCTCTTTTCATAATTTATAATTTTCTTCGTTTAAACAAGATAATTTAAATATCTTTCATACTGTTTTCTTCAATCTGATTTTTTAAACGTAATTGTGATGAAATGGGACAAGTTAGGAGAAGAATAATAATAATAGTGAGAAGAAATACATACGATGAAAGGATGAAAAGCATGTTTAATAAAATATTTCTTATAGTAGCACTTATAGGCGTCCCACTTTCTGTACTCGGAAAAACAATGCATTGGCCCCAAACAATTATGTTTGCTGTATATTGTATTACTATTATCGCATTAGCGGGCTTTATGGGGAGAGCAACAGAAAGTTTGGCAATTGTTTCTGGCCCTAGAATAGGGGGATTATTAAATGCTACTTTCGGTAATGCCGTTGAACTGATCATTTCAATTTTTGCACTTCAGGCAGGATTAGTTGAAGTGGTGTTAGCTTCTTTAACAGGTTCTGTACTTGGGAATTTATTACTAGTAGGAGGGTTATCTTTCTTTGTAGGAGGGCTTAAATACAAAAGACAAAGTTTTAATGTGTATGATGCAAGGCATAATTCAGCTTTATTAATATTTGCTGTTGTCGTAGCTTTTGTTATTCCGGAGATTTTTTCGATGAAGATGGATGCTGGAAAGACATATCAATTAAGTATCGGTGTTTCTATTATTATGATTATTATGTACCTTGCGGCGTTACTGTTTAAGTTAGTTACGCACCGCGGTGTATATCAACATAAGAGTGATGAAGTAGCACATGAGGAAGAACCAGAGTGGTCGAAAGGTAAAGCTTTACTTGTTTTAGCAATAGCAACAATTGCAGTAGCTTATGTGTCAGAGGCACTTGTGCATACATTTGAGACAGTTGCAAAGTCGTTTGGCTGGTCAGAGTTATTTATAGGGGTTATTATCGTGGCAATTGTTGGGAACGCAGCAGAACATGCATCTGCAATTATTATGGCTTATAAAAATAAAGTAAATATTGCAGTTGAAATTGCAGTAGGTTCTACATTACAAATCGCTATGTTTGTTGCTCCGGTATTGGTACTACTTTCCATGTTCTTTGCACAAAAGATGCCTTTAGTATTTACAGTACCAGAACTTGTTTCCATGATTACAGCCGTTTTCTTAACGATTGCGATTTCAAATGATGGAGATACAAACTGGTTTGAAGGAGGAATGCTTTTAGCGGCGTATATCATTATGGGAATTGGTTTTTATTTATTATGAAAAATAGGCATAACAATTGTGCCCAGAGAAAACAATAAACAAAGTAGTATATATACCTTTACGTAGGAAGGAGCCAGACAGGTGAAACGAGTATACAGCATATGTCTTTCAGCCATGGTCTCGTTTATTTTATTATTTCCTAACAGTAGTTTTGCAAAGACAACGGTAGAAACAAAAATGCCTTCATCTGTTTTAAATATTTCAAAAGACAATACGTTTCCAAACGATGCGCAAGATATGCCGCGTTTGCAGCCAAGTAAGTTTGCTCAAGAACTATTGAAAACAGCCAATATTAAAATTGAAAACCCTGATTTAATTCGAATGTTTAATGAAACAACCATTTCAAATGCGCCACTTGCGGTAGGGTACCGTGCGAAAATTTATTTAGGCCAATGGGCTTTAAATTATGAATCGATAGATACATCAATTAATTGGGAATATAAGCAAGTGAATCGCAATGTGTATGATAATCGCGGAGGAGATCGATTATATCCACTTCGTTATAAGCAAGAAACGCAAAGGACAGTTGAGGGTGATTTAACAGCAGACATGAAAGATGCCACAGATGTGAAAAAAATGATGCTCCTAAAAGCACTTGAAAAGGTACAATTGCCCCTTTCGTTTAAAACGACTATTGGTTATGGAACGGGACATGAGCGTGTGTACAATATTAGTCCGAGTCAACTCGGATATTTATACGCTTATACACCAGCGGTAAATGAAAAAGGAAAAGTAACATTTGGAGAAGTGTACCTTGTGTTAAAGGGAAATCAAAAAAGGCTTGTTGTAAAAAATATTACTTCTCAAGGAATTGGAGCAGCAATTCCAATTCATGATCATTTATATTTTAAATTCATTTCTTCTTCTCACTCGCAATAACATGAAAAACGTCAGCTTATAAGCTGACGTTTGTTATTTATAATGTAATGTGTGATTTTTTTGATAAGAAATCTTCTGTTGGATAGTAGCTGTTTTTTACAAGAACATTTGGTCCAAGGCATTTTACTGCAGGACAGTGACAGCTTAATGATTTTGCTGTTTTTGAAGCACTCCATTTGTCATAAGCTTCTTGTAGTGTGTTTGTTTGTATGTTACCTAGAAGCGGAACGTCACCGAAATCGGTCACGATAATGTTTCCATCAAAAATATTGACGTTTAAACGAGAACGACCGTCTGGATCATTACGGACAGTTACATTTTTGCTTTCTTGTAATTTTTTAAATGTAGCTACGTCTCGCTCGTCATCGCTGCAAGCGTAAAAAGGTAATGTCCCGAATAACATCCATACATTTTCATCGCGAATTTCTAGCAAATGCTCAATTGCATCACGAATTTCAGCTTTTGTTAAAATTTCTAAATTGCTCGCGAAGTCACTTGGATACATTGGATGTACTTCGTGACGTTTACAGCCCATCTCTTCAACAATTTGACGATGAATATGTTCAATATGTGGTAGAGTTCTTTTGTTTAACATCGTTTCGGCTGATACGAGTACACCTGCATCTGATAATGCTTTACTATTTGTAATCATTCTTTCAAATAATTTTGCACGTTGTTCATACGTAGGTTTACGCTCCATCATTGCAAATCCGCCTTCAACGAAGTCATCAATTGTTCCCCAGTTATGAGAAATATGCAGTACATCTAAATAAGGAATAATTTGTTCGTAACGTGCTAAATCTATAGTTAAGTTTGAGTTGATTTGAGTGCGAACGCCTCGGTCATGAGCGTATTTTAAGAGTGGTGTTACATAGTTGTCGACGGATTTTTTTGAAAGCATAGGTTCTCCGCCAGTAATACTTAAAGAACGTAAATGAGGAATCTCATCTAATCGTTTTAATAAAAGATCCATCGGAAGCGGATTTGGGTCTTTCGGCTGTAACGTGTAACCAACAGCGCAATGCTCACAGCGCATATTGCATAACGTTGTCGTTGTAAACTCAACATTTGTTAATAGTAGTTTGCCGTACTCTTCAAGGTCCATATACGCTTCCCATGGATCGTAAGAAGGAGTAATCGGCTTCATTTTTTGTGATATCGTCATATGAAATACTCCTTTGACTATTGAAATAACAATTTGTCCATTCTCTATAATAGAAGAATATGTACTTTTTATAAAGTGAAACTTTTTAGCGGAAAAAGAGAGAGGGCTTACATTATAGCGGATGACCGTGACAAAATTGATGAAATTTCATGCCCATAGCAATCATTTTTGCGGTATAATAAAAGCAACTCGAATTAAAAGGAGAGTGCCTTCATGGGAAAAGCAATTCAAGATAAAGATACACAATTAGTATATTTAAAAGAACGTCTAAATATGTTCATTGAAGTAATTGATACAATTGAACCTGAAGAAGTAGAGTTAGAAGATGTAGATCGTCTTCTTGCGATGTTAGATGAATTAGAATTAAAATGTGAGCAATTTAAAAAAGACGAATAATATATTAAAAAGGCTGCCAATACAAAATTGGTAGCCTTTTTCTGTACGGATAATAGAAGGACGGTAGAAAAAGAGGTATAATCAAGTTGTGAAAAATTTCATTTAACCTTTAATGGCGTGAAATAAATAAAAAAGCTGAAGAGTGTAATAATGGAATTTTTATCTCATAACGTTTTGGTAGCGTTCACAATTGAGGGGGAAGTAACAATGGAAAAGCTTCAAGAAAGCATGTATCAACTAATTGTTGAAACGTCAACGAACTTACCGAAAGATGTTCGTCGTGCAATTCAACAAGCAAAGGAACGAGAGAATGCAGGGACTCGTTCTGCGATGGCACTTGGCACAATTACAAATAATATTAAAATGGCAGATGATAATATCTCGCCGATTTGCCAAGATACAGGGATGCCAACGTTTAAAATTTATACACCAGTTGGTGTGAATCAATTAAAACTGAAGGAAGCTATCTATAGTGCGCTTGAGCGGGCGACAAAAGATGGTAAACTTCGTCCCAACTCTGTTGATTCTCTTTTTGGAGACAATAGTGGAAACAATTTAGGACCAGGTACACCAGTTATTAAGTTTGAGCAATGGGAAAAAGATTATATTGATGCACGTTTAATTTTAAAGGGCGGCGGTTGTGAGAATAAAAATATTCAATATAGCTTACCGTGTGAATTAGAAGGACTTGGACGCGCAGGTCGTGATTTAGAAGGAATTCGTAAATGCCTTCTTCATGCAGTATATCAAGCGCAAGGTCAAGGCTGTAGCGCGGGGGTAATCGGCGTCGGTATCGGGGGAGACCGCACATCAGGTTACGAATTAGCAAAAAATCAATTATTCCGTACATTAGATGATGTCAATCCAGTACCAGAGTTACAAAAACTTGAAGAGTACGTATTAGAGAATGCAAATAAGCTTGGCATTGGTACGATGGGATTCGGCGGAGAAACAACTTTACTTGGTTGTAAAATTGGCGTATATAATCGCCTGCCAGCTAGCTTCTATGTATCTGTTGCGTATAATTGTTGGGCATACCGACGTCTTGGCGTAACGATCCATCCTGAAACAGGAGAAATTATGGATTGGTTATATCAAGAAGGTGACGATACACTTCAGCACGAAGCACAAGAAAAAACAGAGCAACGTGAGATTGTACTGCAAGCACCAATTACAGAAGAGCAAATTCGTGAACTTCGCGTTGGTGATGTTGTAACAATTAATGGCATGATGTATACAGGGCGTGATGCAATCCATAAGCACTTAATGGATAACGATTGTCCAGTAGACTTAAATGGACAAGTTATTTATCACTGTGGTCCAGTTGTAGTGAAAGACGAGAATGACAATTGGCAAATTAAAGCAGCAGGCCCAACGACAAGTATTCGTGAAGAGCCATACCAAGGTGATATTATGAAGAAGTTCGGCATTCGTGCTGTAATTGGTAAAGGCGGTATGGGTGCAAAAACATTAGCTGCTTTAGAAGAACACGGTGGTGTTTACTTAAATGCCATTGGTGGCGCAGCGCAGTATTATGCGGAATGTATTAAAGAAGTGAAAAATGTTGACTTCTTACAATTCGGTATTCCAGAAGCAATGTGGCATTTACGTATTGAAGGCTTTAAAGCAGTTGTAACGATGGACTCTCACGGGAATAGTTTGCATGCAGATGTTGATAAAACATCACTTGAAAAATTAGCGAGCTTTAAAGAGCCAGTATTTAAGTAAATAAAAATGCATCTCGAATGATTCGAGGTGCATTTTTTGGCATATATAGAAAAACATGTTCAGCATGAAAAAAAGTAAGGAAACAGAAACTACAGGTACGATTATATATGGAAAGGAGACTATTTATGAAATATAAATGGTTATATATAGGTCTCATTTTTTCAATTATGATGGCACTTGTTCCAGTTTCAACATTTGCTTATACGAATACCCCACATAACTGGGGAATCCCGCGTCCTAAAAATGAAACAGTACCAGATGCAGGGAAGTTATATACAGAATTACTACAAAAAAATGGTGGTTTTTACTTAGGAGATACGAAGAAGAAAGACATTTATTTAACATTTGATAATGGATATGAAAATGGCTACACAGAACAGATTTTAGATGTATTAAAAGAGAAGAAAGTGCCAGCTACTTTCTTTGTAACAGGGCATTATATTAAAACGCAAAAAGATTTATTATTACGAATGAAAGATGAAGGACATATTATTGGAAATCATTCTTGGAGTCATCCTGATTTTACAGCGGTAAATGATGCAAAACTTCGTGAAGAATTAACAAGTGTAACGGAAGAAATTAAAAAAGTAACGGGTCAAAAAGAAGTGAAATATGTACGTCCTCCGCGCGGCGTATTTAGTGAAAGAACATTAGCTCTTACGAAAGAAATGGGCTATTATAATGTATTTTGGTCACTCGCATTTCTGGATTGGAAAGTAGATCAGCAAAGAGGATGGCAATATGCGCATAATAATGTAATGACGATGATTCATCCAGGATCTGTTTTATTACTTCATGCGATTTCAAAAGATAATGCAGAAGCGCTTGCGAAAATCATTGATGATTTGCGCGAGAAAGGGTATCATTTTAAAAGTCTAGATGACTTAGTAAAAAGCAATCAACCGTAAGCATGTATGCTTGCGGTTTTCTCATGCTATAATGATGTGTAAAAAGGATGGGGAAACGTATGTGGAGCGAACATGTTACGTTAGAGTATCCGTACCACTTTGAAGAAGTGCTAAAGCGTTTATCTTTTGACCCATTAAACGTTATTCAATTAGATGAGAAAGTCATGTATATTCCGCTTTGTATAGACGAAGAACAGATTGTTGTTCGTTTGCAAGGGATTGGTACCGTTCAAAATCCACAGTTTTGGATTTCTAGTCAGACAGGAGATCCAGAGAAAGTAATGAAACGAATGAGGTCCATTTTTCATTGGAATGATTCGTTTCAAGATATACAAAATCATTTTTTAAACACATCATTACGTCCACTATTTGAAATGTATGCCTATACTCCAATTATTTTAGAATTCGATTATTTTGCGTGTTTACTTCGCTGTATCATTCATCAACAAATAAATTTGAAATTTGCTACTGTGTTAACAGAACAATTTGTAAAACGATATGGAATAGAGAAGAACGGTGTATTCTTTTTCCCCACTCCGGAAATAGTAGCAAATATTTCAATAGAAGAATTGAGAGAGCAGAAGTTTAGTCAGCGGAAGGCTGAATATATAGTAGGATTAGCAAAACATATTGTAGACGGTAAATTAGATTTAGCGAGTATAGAAACCAGGGCGGAAGAAGAGGTTTCGGCACAATTGTTACCAATTAGGGGGATTGGTGCATGGACAGTACAAAACTTTTTAATGTTTGGGCTTGGACGGAAAAATATGTTTCCAAAAGCAGACATCGGAATTCAGCGCGCAGTGCAAGGTATATTTCAATTAGATGATAAACCGGATGATGCATTTTTAGAAAACGTGAAACAAGAGTGTGAACCATACTGCAGTTATGCAGCGTTATATTTATGGAAAAGTATAGAGTAGAGGTGTAATAATGATACAAAAGCAACATGAGAGTAAGTTGGAAGTTGGTCAAACGTTCCCAGTGACAATTAAACGTCTTGGGATTAACGGAGAAGGCGTTGGTTATTTTAAGAGACAGGTTGTTTTCATTCCAGGGGCATTACCAGGAGAAGAAGTTGTTGCTGAAACAACGAAAATTCAGCGTGGCTTCGCTGAAGCGAAAGTGAAAAAAATTCGTAAATCGTCACCACATCGTGTGAAAGCACCGTGTCCAGTATATGAGGAGTGTGGTGGCTGTCAGCTGCAACATTTAGATTATAAAGAACAATTAAATCAAAAACGTGATATCGTTGTACAAGCATTTGAGAAGTACATGAATAACACTTTGGAAGAGAAAATTCGTCCGACACTTGGCATGGAAAATCCATGGCATTATCGTAATAAGAGTCAATTACAAGTGGGGCGTAAAGACGAGAAGGTTATTACAGGGCTATATAAACAAAACTCACATCAGTTAATTGATATCGCCCATTGTATGATTCAACATAAAGCAACGAATGAAGCGACAAAAGTTGTGAGACGTATATTAGAAAAATTAAATGTTTCTATTTACAATGAGAAAAAACAAAAAGGTTTAGTACGCACAATTGTAACACGTACTGCAGTGCAAACAGGGGAAGTACAAGTCACACTTATTACAACAAAAGAAGAGTTGCCAAATAAAGAACAATTTATTGCAGAAGTACAAAAACAGATGCCAGCTGTTAAATCAATTATGCAAAACGTAAACTGGCGTAAAACATCTGTTATTTTTGGTGATAAAACATTTAAATTAGCTGGAAAAGAAGTAATTCAAGAAACACTTGGTGATTTATCATTTGAATTATCAGCACGTGCATTCTTCCAGTTGAATCCAGAACAAACAGTTGTGTTATATGATGAAGCGAAAAAAGCAGCGGCTTTAACAGGTAATGAGAAAATTGTAGATGCGTATTGTGGTGTCGGTACAATTGGTCTTTGGCTTGCGAATGATGCAGCGGAAGTACGCGGTATGGATGTAATTCCAGAAGCGATTGAAGATGCAAAGAAAAATGCAAAACGCCACGGATTTACTAATACGAAATATGAAGCTGGTAAAGCGGAACAATGGTTACCAAAGTGGGTAAAAGAAGGATGGCGTCCAGATGTAATTGTTGTCGATCCACCACGTACAGGTTGCGACGATAAATTATTGGAAACAATTTTAAAGGTACAGCCGAAGCGAGTTGTATACGTATCGTGTAATCCTTCATCGTTAGCACGTGATGTGAAGGCATTAATGAAGAGTTATGAAGTGGAATATGTACAACCTGTTGATATGTTCCCGCATACAGCTCATGTAGAAAATGTAGTGAGACTTGTTAAAAAGTAAAGTTTATTTATATTCCCTCATGATATGAGGGAATATTTTCTATGAAGGAGAATACGATGAACAATTATAAATTAACGATTCAGTATGACGGTGCACGTTTTAAAGGATGGCAACGTCTTGGTAATAACGATAATACGATTCAGGGGAAAATCGAAAGTGTAATATCTGAAATGGTCGGGAAAGAAACTGAAATTATCGGTTGTAGTAGAACAGATGCTGGTGTACATGCTTTGAATCAAGTTGCTAACTTTCAAAGTGATGAGAAGTTAGTAGAACATAAGGTGAAAAAGTATTTAAATCAATATTTACCCAACGATATTAGCATTACGAGTGTAGAAGAAGTACAAGATCGCTTCCATGCTCGTTACAATTCTAAAGCAAAAACCTATCTTTATAAAATTTGGAATAAAGAGCATACAAATCCATTTATGCGTAAATACAGCATGCATGTGAATAAGAAATTAAATGTAGAAAACATGAAACAAGCTGCGAAACATTTAATTGGTTCACATGATTTTACTGCTTTTTCAAATGCGAAATCAAAGAAGAAGTCTATGGTTCGTGAAGTGTATACACTGGATGTAATGGAAGAGGCAGGATTTGTACTAATTAGAGTAAGTGGTAACGGCTTCCTTCATAATATGGTGAGAAAAATTGTTGGGGCATTAATTGAGGTTGGATTAGGACAATTAGATGCTGAAACAATTCCACACATTTTAGAGGGAAAACAGCGCAATCAAATTAATTGTCTTGCTGAGGCGAGTGGATTGTATTTGGAGAGTGTTGAGTTTTAATAATTAGTAAAAAAATCGAGCTGTGTAGGCTCGATTTTTTTATGGTTTGGCGTTAAGAAGATTTCTCTTTCTTCATACGCAACTTCAAATTCCAAAAAGCAGCAAGCATAATAGCTGCAAAGGAGCCGCTAATTGTTCCTAATAGCTTTGCATAAGGGAAGCTACTCATATCACCATTAAGGAATAACATCATACATAGAACGGCAGGGAGAAGGTATAAGTAGTGTAATAACTTTAATTTTTTATCATTACTCATATATAGAGCCCCTTTCTAGCATGGTATGTATTTATTATAATATTTTTTTCCATTTTTTTACACTTAGAGAAAGGTTCATTTCATATGTGTAAATGCAATTTTTTAATTCGATATTGTAAGTTTTGTCTACTCAATCCTAAAAATTTTGCGGCTTGTGAGATATTTCCTTTATTTTCTTTAAGAATTTGATTGATGTATTTCTTTTCCATTTCCTCTATTGTGTGCTTTAAAGTTTTAGGTGTATCAGTATTGTAATTAGTTAGGGAAGGATGCATATTGAATTCTTTTTTTATTAGTTCGCGAAAGCGAGTTGGTATATGAAAAGCTGTAATGATATTCTCATCTTCTATTAAGTTCATTGAACCTTCAATGATATGTTCCAATTCTCGTACGTTTCCAGGCCAATCGTATGCATAAAAGAATTCTCTTACATTTACATCTACATCCGTTACGCCGAGCCCAAATTGAATGTTATACTTCTCGATAAAGTGTTGAACAAGAGCTGGAATATCTTTTTTTCGTTCCCGTAAAGGTGGAAGACATAAAGTAACGACGCTTAATCGGTAATATAAGTCTTCTCTTAATCGATCATGTGTAATGGCTTCGAAGGGATCTTCATTGATAGTTGCTATAATACGAACATCAATTTCTTTTTCTTGTGTGCCTCCGATTCTTCGTATTGTTTTTTCTTGTATAGCTCGCAGTAACTTAGCTTGAAGTGTTGGACTTAATGAGTTGATTTCATCTAATAACAAAGTTCCTCCATTTGCTTCTTCAAATAGACCTGCTTTATCTATAGCTCCTGTAAATGCACCTCGGTTCGTACCAAATAATAAGCTTTCCATTAGGGTATCAGGTATAGCTGCACAGTTTTGTGAAATAAATGGTTTTGTTGAACGTTGACTTTCATTATGGATGCTTTGTGCAAATAGTTCTTTACCAGTCCCTGTTTCTCCTACGAGAAGTATGGATGAGGATGTACGAATTACCCTCTTTGCTTCTGTAATGACCGATTGAATAGCTCTAGAATCACCAATTATGTGATCAAAGGTAAACTTAGTATTTTGTTTTCGAGAAAGGTTCGTTTTCATTGTTTGTTTTAAATGACTAATCTCTTTTGAAATTTCAATAGCGCCTTTAATTTTTCCGTTTTCTATTATGGGGAAAGTATTGTTGATTGTCGTAATTTCTTGCCCTTTATTGTTAAAATACGTTTGTTTTATATTTTTGTTTGTTTTTCCAAGTTTTAATGCCTCTATAAGAGTACTATTTTTATTTTCTTCAAATGCAAATACTTCTAAAGGATTTTTATATAGCACATCCGAACGATCCATTGATTCAATTTCCATCATTTTGCGGTTATAGATAATCGTTTTACTTTCCTCATTAATAATATGAATCCCGATATCGAGTTCATTGAGTAAAGTTTCATATAGCATATTCATTTCAAGAATTTTTTTGAAATTGATTTCTTCTGTATGCATGTAGTATCTTCCCCTCGTTTTACCCTATGAAGACTGACTTTTTATAATTTTAATAAAATTCTTATAAAATCGCAAAATTTTTTTGCTATTTTTCTTTTAAAACTTTTCAAATGATAGAAAAATTTTGCAGTTAGGCAGATTTTTTTATACAAAACTCTTATTTTATATACGAATTAGAGGTTGGTACGTATTTTGCATAAATAATATTCAAAATCTCTAGAGGGGAGAATATGAATCTTTACAGGATATGCAACGTTCCAGTGTCAATTAATAAGAAGGAGGAGTTTATAAAGTGAAGACAGTTATAGAAGGCGTGTATAGTCCTTGTTACGGGAAAGTAGAGAAGTTATTCGTTATGGAAAGTTCTTACGTATACGAGTGGGAGAAATTAGCGTTAATTGAAACAATAGATAAACAGAAAGTAGAAATTAAGATAGGAATCAGTGGTTATATCGAATCATTAGAAGTAGTAGAGGGACAAGCTATCGCTGATCAAAAATTATTAATAACAGTGAGGGATGACCTTTTAATAACAGGCAGTGATTAATGTAAATGATATGTAGTTTTGCTCTTTTAAATCATTATTTTTACTATAAATAATTTTAAAAACGCTTACATTGAATAGGTTTGTAAATTGAAAAGGGGGGGATTTATATGATGGATCAAAACCAAGGATTGAAAAGGGAATTGAAAAGCAGGCACATCTTTATGATTGCACTTGGAGGAGTTATTGGTACAGGTCTATTTTTAGGATCTGGTTATACAATTCATGAAGCTGGGCCTGGAGGAGCGATTGTAGCATATCTTGTCGGAGGATTTGTTATGTATTTAACGATGCTCTGTCTAGGAGAATTAGCGGTTGCGATGCCTGACGCAGGATCTTATCAAACGTATGCTACAAAGCACATTTCCCCTGCAGCGGGTTATGTAGTCGGATGGATGTCGTGGCTAAACTGGTCTGCTACGATAGGTATTGAATTAATTGCAGTTAGTATTTTGATGAAACGCTGGTTTCCTGATGTACCGTCATGGATTTGGTGTGTAGTGTTCGCAGTACTGCTCTTTGCTATTAATGCGTTATCTTCAAGAAGTTTTGCGGAAGTTGAATTCTGGTTTGCAAGTATTAAAGTAATTACAATCATTGCATTTATTATTTTGGGCGGGGCAGCAATGTTTGGTTTTCTAGATATGAAAGGAAATGAACCGGCACCGATGTTCTCTAGCTTTACTGATTACGGTGGATTGTTCCCAAATGGATTATCAGCCATTTTAGTTACGATGATTGCAGTCAATTTCTCCTTTCAAGGAACGGAACTAGTTGGTATTGCAGCAGGAGAGAGTGAAAATCCAGAGAAAACGATCCCGAAGGCAATTAATAATACAGTTTGGCGTATACTTGTTTTCTTTGTACTATCTATTTTTATTCTTGCGGGACTATTTCCTTGGCAGCAAGCTGGCGTGATAGAAAGTCCATTCGTAGTTGTATTTGATAAGATTGGTATTCCTTATGCGGCTGATATTATAAATTTTGTTATTATTACAGCAGTTCTATCAGTTGCGAATTCAGGATTATATGCAACTTCCCGTATGCTATGGTCTATGTCTAATCAAGGGATGATCAGCCCGATTTTTGGTAAGTTATCTAAAAACGGCGTTCCTATCTATGCTTTGATTGTAAGTACGTTTGTAGGATGTCTCTCATTACTATCAGGTATTTACGCGGAAGACACAGTTTATTTATGGCTCTTGTCTATTGCTGGATTTGGCGCAATATTAGTATGGGCGTCTATCGCTTTATCTAACTTATTGGCTCGAAGAACATATGTAAAGCAGGGTGGGGATGTTAAGGACTTGAAATTTAAAACACCATTGTATCCATTTGTACCGCTTCTTGCACTAGTATTAAATTTAACGGTAATCGTTGGTATGGCCTTTATTCCAGAACAAAGAATGGCATTGTATTGTGGTATCCCATTTATGATTGTTTGTTTACTGTTTTATCGCGCGACAAAAAATAAGAATAGAAAAATAGAACAAATTGAAAAAGTAAATACAACTGAAGTAGAGAGTTTATAAACATATTAGAAACTTGTAAGTAATTTAGAGACTGTAAAATTGTAAACAGTCTCTTTTTTTGTGAAAATAAAGCTGGAAACATATTACGTACGCAAAGGGGAATTGGTGATGAATCCAGAAGTTTCGCAGTTGTTAAAACAAATAGATGCAAGGAAAGAGGAATTGCTAGAACTTACAAAAACATTAATTCGTTTTGAAACACCTGCACCACCGGCGAGAAATACAAATGAGGCGCAAGAATTTGTTGCGGAGTTTCTAAGAAAACGAAATTTCAGTATTGATAAATGGGATGTATATCCTAATGACCCGAACGTTGTTGGGCTAAAAAAAGGAATAGAAAGTGACACACATAAAAGTCTTATTATTAATGGGCATATGGATGTAGCTGAAGTGTCAGCAGATGAGGCGTGGGAAACAAATCCATTTGATCCATTTACAAAAGATGGCTGGTTAGTTGGCCGCGGTGCAGCTGATATGAAAGGTGGGTTAGCTGGAGCGCTATTTGCTATTCAGCTTTTACAAGAAGCTGGTATTGAACTGCCTGGAGATTTAATCTTTCAATCAGTAATTGGGGAAGAAGTTGGAGAAGCAGGTACGCTTCAATGCTGTAAAAGAGGTTACGATGCTGACTTTGCAGTAGTAGTGGATACAAGTGATTTACATATGCAAGGACAGGGGGGCGTAATCACTGGATGGATTACTGTGAAAAGCCCGCAAACATTTCATGATGCAACACGTAGACAAATGATTCATGCGGGCGGACGTTTATTTGGTGCGAGTGCGATTGAAAAAATGATGAAAATTGTGCAGAGCTTACAAGAATTAGAGCGTCATTGGGCAGTCATGAAAACATATGAAGGCTATCCATCTGGAACAACAACAATTAATCCGGCTGTTATTGAAGGTGGGCGTCATGCAGCGTTTATTGCGGATGAGTGCAGGTTATGGATAACAGTACACTTCTATCCAAATGAAACGCATGAACAAATAATAAAGGAAATTGAAGAGTATATTGGGAAAGTGGCAGCTGCTGATCTATGGTTAAGTGAAAATCCACCACAATTTAAGTGGGGCGGAGAATCGATGATTGTGGATCGTGGTGAAATTTTCCCTTCTTTAGAAGTAGATAGTGAACATGTAGCTGTGAAAACTCTTAGTTCAGTACACGAATCTATTTTATGTAAAAATGCAATTTTAGATATGTCTGCAACGGTAACGGATGGTGGTTGGTTTAGTGAATTTCATATTCCAGCGGTTATTTACGGACCAGGTACATTAGAAGAGGCTCATTCTGTAAATGAAAAAGTTGAAGTGGAACAGTTAATTGAATTTACAAAAGTGATAACAGCATTCATATATGAATGGTGTCATACAAAAAAATAGGCTAGTACGTTTTTTTATGGAACTATTTCAGAGTTGAACAGAAATAACAACTGAAATAGTTCTTTATTTTTTATGTCTTTCGTTTTAGTTCGATTAACTTTTCTTTCGCTAATTCAACGGCAATCGCATCATCTAAATAGCCAATTGGAAAGAGATAATCAGGGATAATATCTGTTGATAAAATGAAATAAAGTAATGCGCCTCCAAGGACTGCACGTTCTTCTTTTGAAATGGTTTCACTGCAAAATTGTTGATACATATCTGTTAATTGTTCAATGAAAGGGCCTGCACTATCAATCTGTTCTAATTTGCTTGCGAAACTTTCATGAATACGTTTTTCACCTTCTGTTGTTTGCGCATAGCGTTCGTAATTTTCAAGTTCTTTTTTTACGCGAGTTGTTGTGTAATTGAAATCGAATAAGTTAGAGGATTGCAGGGTTTGCTGAATTGTATCAAGAGATGTGTACATATCCGTCTTCTCTTTATTTATATGAGGAGAATCAGGATACATCTCATCAAATAACAATTGGGGCGAAACTTGCAGACATTCTGCAAATTTTTGTAGATGTTTTTGTTTTGGTTGTTGTTTGCCATTCATAATTCTTGAGATTGTTGCAGGGTCAATATTTGTAAGTATTCCTAGTTGGCGCATGGATAAGGCACGTTCTTTTAAAATTTTTTTTATTAATTTACCAAGTCGCTCGTTTGGATTTTCTTTAGGCATAGTGTTGACACTCCTTTATATTGTTGAAAAAATGTTGAGCATTTATTACAAGTATATGAAACAGACAGGCACAGTTGCTCAACATTTTCAGAAGCTATTGTTTTAGGAGTGGCATTATCTATTAATAATATTGCAGGTGGGTTTGATGCTGGAGTAACAAATTTAAACCTTTGGCTTACAGCATGTATTTCTGGGGCGTTTAGTTTCATTTGTATTAGTGGTTTTGCCTATGTGGGAAAACGATTTTTAGCTGAATACTTAGGGAAATGGGCGACGATAATTGCAGGAGTGTTATTAATTCTTATTGGGATCGATCAGTTGTTGTAAGGAGAATAGAAAACACGATTCGAGTATTTCCTTGGAAATACAGCAAGGGGTTGCATATATCGACGTACTTTTCTCCATACTAATACGGATTTCTTTTAAAGAAAGGGGGAGCCATATGGGACGCGGGAAAGCATTTGATCATAAGAAAAAAGGGCATGATCATCAACCACCTAAAGGTGCGTTCATTCATAAAGATGTAAATGAACATACTTTAGAAGAGGAAGAGTTACCAGTAAATATTGAGGCGTATAAAAATAGTTTAAAAAAACATTAAAAGCACCTATATAGGTGCTTTTTAGCGTATATCTTCAATTAATTGTTCTGATTCTTCATGCATACTGTATTCACTTAACACTTGGATGCAAAGCCATTTTAATTCTTCGATAGTATGCTCAAGTTCTTCAGGAAGTACATGATGAATGTCTTCAAGTCCCATTCCGAAATGAATAAGTTCAAGCACTTGATCATCGATGTTTCGATCCATTAATAATTCAAGTACTTCTAAATTGAATATGTATCGGTGAGCTTCGTCGAGTGAAACAACTTTTAGCTTCAAGCTTTCTACAATACTCAATATAAAAAGAAGAATTGTTTTTTCAAGAACAGGTTGTTTCTCCATTTGAAATATCAGTTTCATCTTTCACACCTCCACATATAGCGCTAGGTTGTACTATATTATTCAGGAGGGGGGAGCAAATATGCATGATATAGAGAAACTTTTAGTACTGTTTTTATAAGGTTATTGATGAGCAGTAACAATGAATTTTTCGTAAAAAAAATCCTGCTATATGAGCAGGATAACGTCGGATTAAAAAATACTCCAACCTTCTTGAGCAGAAAGAAGTTCAAGAATTTTAAAACCAGCGATACTATTTCCGTTTGCGTCTAAAGCCGGGCCGAAAATGCCAATCCCCATCTCGCCTTTTACGCAGCCAAAAATACCACCAGCTACACCGCTTTTTGCAGGGATACCAACACGAATTGCAAATTCACCAGATTCGTTATACATACCGCATGTAACCATAAATGTTTTACAGATTTTTGTAATATGCTTAGGGATAATTTGTTTTTTCTTATATGGATCATATCCATCCATTGCAAAAATTAAGCCAATACGTGCTAAATCGATGCAGTTTACTTCAACTGCACATTGACGAGTATATAAATCCATAAGTTCCTCAATATCACAATCGATAATGCCATTTTGTTTCATATAATAACAAAGAGAACGGTTTAAGTAAGCAGTCTCTAATTCTGAATTGGCAACTTTAGAAGAATAATTAATAGTAGGATTATCCGTTATTTCACGTACAAAATGAAGAATACGCCCCATTTTTTCTTCGTTATCTTTTCCTGATAACATGCTTGTAATAGCTAATGCTCCTGCATTTATCATGGGATTAAGTGGTTTGGAAGGACTTGTCGTTTCTAACTTAATAATAGAATTAAATGGATCACCAGTTGGTTCCATTCCAACTTTAGAAAATACATATTCTTCACCACGATCTAAAAGAGCAAGTGCCAGTGTAATTACTTTGGAAATACTTTGAAGAGTAAATAGTGTTTGTGAGTTGCCAGCATGGATATATTCTGTTTCTTTATGGAAAATGGCAATCCCTAAATCATCTGGATTTGCATTTCCTAGTTCGGGGATATAAGTAGCAAGCTTTCCTTTTTTCGTATATGGTTTTACTTGTTCTAACAACTGTTGTAAGTTGTTTGTTTCAATGCACTGCATAGTACCAACGCTCCTATTTCGAATTAACTAAGTTTACTTTTCCCGATATGCTCGGAAATAAATAATAACATGAAAAAGTGGAATGATAAAACGAAAGTTACAAGCTTTATAGTGGACATTTAGTTTCGATTATTTTGTATTGGAAAAGGAGAATTTTCCTTTTATATAACAGTCTAGAAATAGAAAACTTATCCATAAAAAATCCAAAAATAAAAACTACACATCTATACAACTATATGTTATTATGGTTATGTATTAGAAAGCGTTTTCTAAAGCGTACTTATAATGATAACGATTTCATAAATTTGATAGGGGGAACTAAAATGTTGCAGTTTTTACAACGTATTGGTAAAGCATTAATGCTTCCAATCGCCGTACTACCAGCAGCAGGATTATTGCTTCGTTTAGGGCAAGATGATGTATTTAACATTCCTGTTATGGCACAGGCCGGTGCAGCAATTTTTGATAATTTAGCACTTATTTTTGCAATTGGTGTTGCAATCGGTTTGTCTGTCGATGGTAGTGGAGCAGCTGGACTTGCTGGGGCAATCGGATATCTTGTTTTACAAAATACAACGAATGCTCTAAGTAAGACATATTCAGCAGCAGAGCTAAATGATAAATTAAAAAGTGTTCAAGATTTAGTTGGTTCAGTAGATCCAACTAAATTAGCAGATACAATGACAAAGGTTTCAAAAGCAGCGGCGTTAACGCCGAAGATTAATATGGCCATACTCGGTGGGATTATCGCTGGGGTTGTTGCTGGATTACTATACAACAAATTCCATAAGATTAAATTACCAGAATGGTTAGGATTCTTTGCAGGAAAACGTTTCGTACCAATCATTACTTCAATTGTAATGCTTCTTTTAGGATTAGTATTCGGTCAAATTTGGCCAACAATTCAAAGTGGTATTGATGCAGTAGCACACGGTATCGTGAACTTAGGTTCAGTTGGTGCGGGGTTATTCGGATTATTAAACCGTTTATTAATTCCAATCGGTTTACACCACGTAATGAACACATACTTCTGGTTCGTACTTGGTGACTTTACAAACGCAGCTGGCGATATCGTTCATGGTGATATTGCACGCTTCTTTGCAAAAGATCCATCAGCGGGTATGTTTATGACTGGTTTCTTCCCAATCATGATGTTCGGTTTACCGGCAGCGTGTTTCGCAATGATTGCGGCTGCTAAACCAGAAAAACGTAAAATGGTTACAGGTATGTTAGGTGGTCTAGCATTAACTTCATTCTTAACTGGTATTACAGAACCAATTGAATTCTCATTCATGTTCTTATCACCAGTATTATATGGTATTCATGCTGTATTAACAGGTCTGTCTCTATTCATTACAACAACACTTGGCATTCACGATGGTTTCTCATTTAGTGCTGGGGCAATCGATTACTTCTTAAACTTCGGTATTGCAACAAAACCATTGTTACTAGCAGGAATCGGTTTCATATACGCAGCAATTTACTTTGTAGTATTCTACTTCTTAATTAAGAAGTTTGATCTAAAAACTCCTGGTCGTGAAGATGACGATGAGTTAGCTGAAGAAGGCGATGCACCAGTTGCAGGTTCAATTGGTGAAACTTACGTATTAGCTTTAGGTGGAAAAGAAAACTTAACAGTTATTGATAACTGTGCAACACGTCTACGCTTACAAGTAAAAGATGCTGGTCAAGTAAATGAAGCAGCATTAAAACGTGCGGGTGCAAAAGGTGTTATGAAATTAAGTAATACAAGTGTACAAGTTATCGTAGGTACAAATGTTGAATCTGTTGCCGATGATATGAAAAAACACGTATAAATAGTGAGATAAGAGGATATCCCGAAAGATTGATAACATCAGTTTTTTAGAGGGTATCCTCTTTTTTTTATCAAAAATTTAACGGGAATCTTACTTTTGTAAATTTTCTTTTTCTTTTTTGTACATATAGGTTGGTAATCTGTGCAGTGCGTGATAAAGTAGGGATGATATAGAATGGAATGTCAAAAATCTATGAAAAAGATCCGGAATGAATCTTGTGTAATGGAATTAAATTATCGGTAAATAAGGGGAAAAAAGCAATTATGGATCAGGAAAAAAATAATACGAATGGGAAAGCACGTCGGCCGATTGTATACATAAAAAGAACAATCATTCTCGTCTTACTATTTTCACTTGTATATGTCATGTATACAAAAATTGTTGCGCATAATAAGAAAGAAGAAGCTTTAAAAGTTGCAGCAAAAATGAAAAAACAAGAAGAACTAAAAAAGAAAGAAGAAGAAAAAAAGAAGCAAGAAGCACAAAAACAAAAAGAGCAGGAAGAACAGGTGAAGCAAGTGCAAGCTTTGGAAAAGCCTGCTGAGGGACCACCTCAAGAAATTAATGAAAATGCTCAATTGGATCAATATTTACAAAATGCAGGATTTAGCGGGACAGCTGTTATTGTGAAGAACGGGAAAGTTCTTTTGAATAAAGGGTATGGCATGGCGAATAAAGAGAAGCAAGTACCGAATAATTCGGAAACAACTTTCTATATTGGTTCTATTTCGAAGGCATTTGTAGCGACTGCTATTATGCAATTGAAAGATCAAAATAAATTACAAGTAGAAGATACGATTGCGAAGTATATTCCAGATTTCCCTCAAGGTAGTAGTATCCAGTTAAAACATTTACTAACACATACATCAGGAATTCCTGAATATGAGCAAGGAACAGAGGATATTTCTCATGAAGAATTGATAAAGCGGATAGGAAACCAAAAGCGTATTGGGAGTCCAGGAGAGAAATGGAAGTATTCCGATTCGAACTATTCGATACTTGCCTATATCGCTGAGAAAGTAAGTGGACAACCGTTAGAAGAATATATTAAACAGCATATTTTTGCTACTGCTGGTATGAAACATTCTGGTTTCGGCAAAGCGTTAGAACAAACAAGGTTCCCATCAACGGGTTATAAAATCGTAAATAACAATATGACAACACCTAATATTCCAAGTATGTCACAACTATATGGTTGTGGTGATATATATACGAGTGCACATGATTTATATTTATTTGATGAAGCGTTGTACTCTGGAAAGCTAATTTCTAAAGAGAGTTACGATCAAATGTTTACAGCTGTGAAAAAAGATTACGGGTTCGGATGGTATGTCGATCCGGGAAGCTATTCGAATCACGGTGTAATGCCAGGTTGGAATTGTTTAAATGGATTTAGTAAAAATGGAAGTGTATATGTTGTTTTATTATCTAATATTCAAAACAACATTAAATCATTTGGTAAAGTGAATAACGACATTTATACGATGTTGCGAAATATAGAAGTGTAGAAGGCTGTCCTTTTGGATAGCCTTTTTTTCGTGCTCAGGAAATACACCCAAGATTATTAATTAATGTAATACAAAAATAATGAATATGTTCTAGAAAATGTATGCCTTACCTATCACAAAAAAAGTCAGCTTTGTATAAATTAAGATGTATGGATGTAAATCCTTATACTTTAAAAATAATAGGAGGAGAAGCGTATGTGTCTGTTCAAAAAATATTGGCATAGATTATCCCGACTGTTTAATAGACAATTAGGCTATTTTTTAGATGACAAGTTACTGCCTGCCGTGGAACGACTTTTATTTTCGCAAAACTTCGCAAGATTTATTCAAAGAAATTCTAAGCAAGCTACAGAAGAATTTATAGAATCAAGTCAATTTCAAGCTATTATTTGCAACATTTTAAAAGAATGTAATACATCACCGTTTAAAGAAATTGCAAAGCAGTATTTAGGTAAAAACGTGGAAATTACTGTGACAGTTGGCCAGTTAACTGGTGTGATTGTAGCAGTTGGTGATGATTTCTTAACACTGCAAGAGGGAATAGGAACTGAAGTTTTATTACCATTTACGAGTATTATATCAATTAAAGAAGTGTAAGAAAGGAGATCCATATATGTTATTTACTGAAGAATTGCGTAACCATGTTGGTGAGCTAGTGCAAGTTGTAACCGCTGTTGAAATTGTTGCAGGCATTCTTTTATCTGTGACGGATGGAGCGGTAAGTGTTCGTACTTCTCCTTCTTATGGACCACCGGAAGATGTAGTTGTGCGTACTCCTATTATTTCATATGTTCGCTTGGAAGGATAAGCGTGATACAAGTATGAGAGTATCAGTTGTTATTCCAGCGCATAATGAAGCAAGTACTTTATCACAAGTTTTAGTAGAAGTGGAGAAGCTCCAGCCTTATGAAATTATTGTAGTCGATAATGGATCGACAGATGGGACAAAAGAAATAGCATTACAATATCCTTGCCATGTGATTCATTACAAACATTCTCTTGGTAATGATGTCGGCCGGGCAATTGGAGCTAGAGAAGCAAAAGGTGAAATTGTCTTATTTTTAGATGGTGATATCGTTATTGATAGGAAAGAGCTACAACGTTTCGTAAAAGGAATTCAGCAAGGCCATCAAATTGTTGTGAATAATTTAACATGGTCTGTTTATTTAAAGATGAGACCACATTATACGACAGTTGGAAAATTCATGTTAAATCGTTATTTGAATAAAAAGGAGCTTGTTGTTGGATCTTTAATCGCAATTCCACATGCGATGAGTAGGGAAGTGATTCAGAAACTCGGGTGGTGGAACTTAGCAGATCCAGCACTATTTCAAGCAATGGCGATGTCTAGAGGAGTAGATATTGTCGATATGGCTTCGGTCGATGTAATTCACACAAATAAAGTTCGGCCTGTTCATACTGGTACATCACCTGGTTCTCCTTATCCGAAAGCGACTAGTCGTATTATGGGAGACCATTTACGTGCTTTGCAATACGTAATCGAAACATATGGTAAACGCGGTGGTTTTTCGGAGGGAAACAGAGATAGAGAGTTTATAGGGAAGTATAAACCAGTTCGATTACAAAGGAAAAAAGCGAAATATAGTGCGATTATACCGGCATCAGAAGAAAAAATGACTATAAGATCTGTTATACAAGAAGTGAAAAAAGCAGGAGTAGATGAAATTATAGTTGTTGCGAATGGAGCGGATGTTGAAACCATAAAACAAGCAAAGCTAGAGAATGTTATTGTTGTTGAAATTGAGAAAGCGCTCGGACATAATGTAGCACGAGCGATAGGTGCCATGCATGCTACAGCAGATATTTGTTTATTCGTTGATGGTGATTTTGCTATTCCGGCAAAAAAACTAATTCCATTTTTACGTGCTATTGAAGATGGAAGTGATGTGGCGTTAAATGATTTGCAATGTTTATTGGATATGTTTTATCCGGCAGATCCGATTAGCATGGGAAAATACTTTGTGAATTTGGTAGCGAAACGACCAGATTTATGGAACAACTCATTAACGGCAGTGCCGCACGCTATGAATAAGAAGGTAATAGAGAAAATAGGATATGATTCTCTCGTTATTCCGCCATTAGCTCAAATGAAAATTATTTTAGAAGAATTTTCTATTACAGCAGTAGAATTTGTAGATGTTATAAAAACAAATCGAGTACGTCCAGAGCAACATGGATTTGTAAATGGACGTATTCCAGCATTTGACCGGATTTTCGGTGATCAACTTGAGGCGATTGATTATCTATTACAATATACAGACGAACGTGGGAGTTTTACAGATGGAGAGCGGGATAGAGATATTATTCAACAATTGAGAAAGGATGAAAAGAATACAGATGGATGCTAGTAGTAAAGTAGCTATTATTGGATTAGGATATGTTGGTCTTCCTTTAGCGGTCCATTTTGCAGAAAGAGGACATACAGTACTTGGACTAGATAAAGATACTAGAAAAATAGAATCGATTATAAAAGGAGAAAGTTATATTCCGGATGTTTCTTCAAAAGAGTTACAAAGTGTATTAACTAAAAGAAGCTTACTAGTAAATACACCAGATAAAGGGGTTGCTGAGTTTCAAAATAGTGATTATGTTATTGTCACTGTCCCAACTCCAATTAATGAACAAAGAGAACCAGATTTAAGTGCCCTCATTTCAGCCTCGCATTATATACAACAAAACCTTCAAAAAGGACAAACCTTCATTTTTGAAAGCTCCACTTATCCAGGTACGCTTGAGGAAGTTATCATTCCTATTATTTCTCAAGCAGGTCAAAAGGTAGGAGAAGATTTCTATATCGGATATTCTCCAGAGCGAATTGATCCAGCAAATAGTCAATATTCAGTTCAAGCGATTCCAAAGGTTATTAGTGGACAAACAGAACAGTGTAAACAAAAAGTACAGAATTTGTATAGTGCTATATTTGATGTAGTTGTTCCAGTCAGCTCTCCGAAAGTAGCGGAGATGTGTAAGTTATTTGAAAATATTCAGCGCTTAGTCAATATTTCATTAGTAAATGAGTTAAACACATTATGTGAAAGTTTAGGAATTGATTTTTATGAGGCACTTGAAGCCGCATCTACAAAACCGTTTGGGTTTACCCCATATTGGCCAGGCCCAGGGATAGGAGGACATTGTATTCCAGTAGACCCTTTATATTTTCAATGGAGAATAAAAAAGAATGGAGCAATTAGTCAATTAATTGAAGCTGCACATGTAATTAATGAAGAAATGCCAGAGAAAATAGTCCGGAAAGTAAAAGGCACGGTGCAATCACCCGCAACAGTTTTGATTGTAGGGATTGCGTATAAGAAAGATGTAAATGATTTGAGAGAATCACCAGCGTTGCCAATTATTCAATTACTAATAAAAGAAGGATACGAGATAGAATACTATGATCCATATATATCTTCTGCGGAAATTGGAGATAAGGTGTACCAATCTGTTTTTTTGGATGAACAAAAAGTTAAACAAGCGGATTGTATTTTAATATTAACTGATCACTCTACTATCGATTGGAAGCTATTTAAAGGAATGAAACGAGTAATAGATACACGTGGAATTGTAAAGAAGGTGGGTGTATGAGTAAGAAATGTTTAATTACAGGTGGAGCAGGATTTATTGGATCACATTTAGCTGAAGAATTGGTGGAAAGAGGTTATGAAGTCACAATTGTGGATAACTTCTATAAAGGGGAAAATAAGTATCATACTGAATTAATGCAAGGGATTCCAGTTATTCCAATCAGTGTTTTAAATAAAAAGGCAATCGATGAATTAGTAAATCAACATGACGTAGTATTCCATTTGGCGGCAATTTTAGGTGTTAAAACGACAATGGAAAAAAGCATAGAGCTCATTGAAACGAATTTTGATGGAACGAGAAACATTTTACAAGCAGCATTAAAAGGCAAGAAGAAAGTGGTCTTTGCTTCTACTTCAGAAGTATATGGTAAGGGGAAGCCGCCTTTCTTGGAAGAAGGGGATCGATTATATGGGGCAACTTCTAAAATACGTTGGAGTTATGCAGTTTGTAAAACGTTAGAAGAAACATTATGTTTAGGATACGCATTAGAAGGTTTACCTGTAACGATTGTTCGTTATTTTAATATTTATGGTCCAAGAGCGAAGGATGGTCCATATGCAGGGGTAATCCCACGATTTATCCGCGCGGCTTTGCAAGGGAAAGATATTCTCGTATATGGAGACGGAAAACAGACACGTTGCTTTACGTATGTAAGTGATGCGGTAGAGGCAACGATTCGGGCAATGGACGAGAAGGTAAATGGTGAGATTATTAATATAGGTTCTGAGAATGAAAAAAATATAAAAGAAGTAGCAGAAGTAATAAAAAAACTAACGAAATCTTCTTCGAAAATTGTACAAGTTCCTTTTGAAGAAGTATACCCACATGGTTTTGAGGAAATTCCAAATAGAAGACCAGACGTAACAAAATTAAGAGAACTTGTTCAATTTCAAGCGACGGTAACGTGGGAACAAGGATTGAAAGAAACTATTAAATGGTTTCGTGAAGAAGACAATGGCTAAGTCATTATCAGTTATTATTCCTGTATGTAATGAAGTCAATACGATTACAGACGTGATTCAATCGGTACAACCATTAAATCCAGTAGAGATTATTGTAGTAGCAAATGGCTGTGATGATGGTACAGACGCGGTTGCTGAGAGTTTAGGATGTAAAGTAATTCAGCATACAGAGTCACTTGGAAATGATGTTGGACGTGCAGTCGGCGCAAAACATGCGATAGGTGATGTATTACTATTTATAGATGGAGATTTTGCTATTCAAACTTCAAAATTGCAATTATTTCTTAATCCGATTCTATATGATCAAGCTGACATCGTTTTAAATAATTTGGACGCATTGTTTTTAAAGAAACAAAAACCACATTCCATTACAGTATGGCGCCAAATATTAAATGCAATGTTAGAGCGCGAAGAATTAAAAATTGATTCTTTATTATCTGTACCTCATGCGTTGACGAAAGAAGTCGTTCAAAGTATTGGATATGAATGTTTTGTTAATCCTATTGTGGCTCATTTACGCTTAGCACAAGGTAAATGGAAAATTAGTCGTCATTGTGCAATTGACGTTATTACGCCGAATAAATTTCGGCCATTCGAGCATGCTGCATATGGCACGGATCTTTCTCAATCTGAAAAACGCATGATAGGTGATCATATAGAAGCTGTAGCGGAAAGGCTAGTAGGCAGTGATGATCGAGGAGGATATTATGATGGAAATCGGGAAAGGGATAGCGTCTATCATACTTTAAGTTTTGAAGAGTTTTATCAAGGCTGGGGTGTTACATCCAACTTGTATAAAGGAAAGCAACTGTCGGTTGTTATTCCTGTGCAAAATGAAGAGAAAACAATTGGAAATGTTATAGAAGAGCTTCGCAAAATTGAACCTTTTGAAATCGTTGTTGTTGTGAATGGTTCGTCAGATAAAACGGCAACAATTGCAAAAGACAAGGGAGCAACAACAATTGTATATAAAGGAGCACTTGGAAACGATGTGGGGCGTTCAATCGGAACTTATTTTGCAAAAGGAGAAATTGTGTTATTTATAGACGGTGATTTTCTTATTCCAGCTAGTGAGCTATATCCTTTTGCAAAAGCTATTGCAGATGGAACGGATGTCGCATTAAATGATTTAAATCATTATTTAGATTTAAGAATACCACTTCATCTTGTAACTGCATTTAAGTATGCATTAAATTTAGCTTGTGACAGAAAGGATTTAGGAGTAGGTTCTCTTATTGCTGTACCTCATGCATTTAGTCAAAAGTGTTTGAAAGCGATTGGGTATAAATCTTTATTGTCACCTTGTGTAGCGCAAGTGAAAGCTGTTTTTTTAGGGTTTGAAATTGCATGTGTAAGTCGTGTTGAGGTCGATAAGATGAACCGCATTCGCCCCAGTGAACATTTTGCGAAAATAGGTCATCCGCCGGCTGTACTGCGAATTATTGGTGATCATATAGAAGGATTAGAGCAATTAATTGCATTAACAGGTAGTCGTGGTGGATTCCATGATGGAAATAGAAAAAGGGATGTTTTATAGGTAACAAAAAAAGTGTACAACATATGTACACTTTTTTGTTCTGTTATAAAAAGTATAACAGATTAGGAGATAAAAGTATTACAGCTCTACAATGGGTATCATTCTTATATTACAAAATAGGACTAGTATATAAGGGTACCCAAAAAATACAATTAAGAAAAGGGTTAATTTTCAAGGCTTTTAAATGAAGATAACACTATGTATATAGTAGTTTGCTCAATGTTTCACAAACATGTCACAACTATTTCGTTCACTTTCGCAAAAAAGTAGTATTCTAAGTGTGTAAGCTGTTATATAAAAAATCTTAGTCCTGTACTAATCAAAAATGGAGGAGATTAGGATGACTCAAGTATTAGAAAATGTTAAAAACGCATGGGAAAACTTTAAAGGTGAAAAATGGAAAGCAGAGATTGATGTTCGCGATTTCATTTTAAATAATGTAAACGTTTTTGAAGGAGACGAATCTTTCTTAGCGGGAGCAACTGAAGCAACGAAACAACTTTGGGATCAAGTAATGGATTTAACAACAAAAGAACGTGAAAACGGTGGCGTTCTGGATATGGATACAAAAATTGTTTCTTCTATTACATCACACGATCCAGGATATTTAAATAAAGATATTGAAAAAGTAGTCGGTTTCCAAACTGATAAACCATTTAAACGTTCTTTACAACCATATGGTGGTATTCGTATGGCGGAGCAAGCTTGTGAAGCGTATGGATATGAAATGGATAAAGAACTTAGCAGTATTTTCAGAGACTGGCGCAAAACTCATAATCAAGGTGTATTCGATGCATACACACCAGAAATGAAAGCGGCTCGTAAATCAGGTGTTATTACTGGCCTTCCAGATGCATATGGACGTGGACGTATTATCGGTGACTATCGCCGCGTAGCGTTATATGGTATAGATCATTTAATTGAAGCGAAAAAAGCTGATTATAATTTAACAGGCGGTGTAATGAGCGAAGATACAATGCGTTTACGTGAAGAGTTATCTGAGCAAATGCGTGCACTTCAAGAATTAAAACAAATGGCTGCTTCTCATGGCTTCGATATTTCTAAGCCAGCAACAAATGCACAAGAAGCATTCCAATGGTTATACTTCGCATACCTTGCAGCGATTAAAGAGCAAAACGGAGCTGCAATGAGTCTTGGGCGTACTTCTACATTCTTAGATGTTTATATTGAAAGAGATTTAGCAAATGGTACTTTAACAGAAGAAGAAGTACAAGAAATTGTGGATCACTTTATTATGAAACTACGTCTTGTGAAATTCGCAAGAACACCTGATTATAATGAATTATTCTCTGGTGACCCAACTTGGGTAACTGAATCTATCGGTGGTATGGCTTTAGACGGTCGTCCGTTAGTAACAAAGAACTCATTCCGTTTCTTGCATACATTAGATAATTTAGGACCAGCACCAGAACCAAACTTAACAGTTCTTTGGTCTAAACAATTACCACAGAACTTTAAAAACTACTGTGCGAAAATGTCTATTAAAACATCAGCAATTCAATACGAAAATGATGACATTATGCGTCCTGACTACGGCGATGACTACGGTATTGCATGTTGTGTATCTGCAATGAGAATTGGTAAACAAATGCAGTTCTTCGGAGCACGTGCAAACTTAGCGAAAGCATTACTATATGCGGTTAACGGTGGTAAAGATGAAAAATCTAAAGCACAAGTTGGTCCTGAATACGCACCGATTACTTCTGAAGTATTAGATTATGAAGAAGTTATGCATAAATTTGATATGACAATGGAATGGTTAGCGGGTCTATATTTAAACACATTAAACGTTATCCATTACATGCATGATAAATATAGCTACGAGCGTATTGAAATGGCGCTTCATGATACAAATGTTCTTCGTACAATGGCAACAGGTATCGCGGGTCTATCTGTAGTAGCAGACTCTTTAAGTGCAATTAAATACGCAAAAGTAAAACCAATTCGTGATGAAAATGGTATTGCAGTTGATTTCGAAATTGAGGGAGATTTCCCTAAATACGGTAACAATGATGATCGTGTAGATGAAATCGCAGTAAATCTTGTGAAAACATTTATGAACAAGATTCGTAAACATAAAACATACCGTAATTCTGTTCATACAATGTCAATCTTAACAATCACTTCTAACGTTGTATACGGTAAGAAAACTGGTAACACTCCAGATGGTCGCCGTACTGGAGAACCATTTGCACCAGGTGCAAACCCAATGCATGGCCGCGATACGAAAGGTGCATTAGCATCATTATTATCTGTAGCTAAATTACCATACAAAGATGCACAAGATGGTATTTCTAATACATTCTCTATTATTCCAAAAGCACTTGGTAAAGAAGATGATGTACAAGTACGCAACTTAGTATCTATGCTTGATGGTTATGCAATAAAAGAAGGACATCACTTAAATATTAACGTATTTAATCGTGAAACATTAATGGATGCAATGGAGCACCCTGAAAAATATCCACAATTAACAATTCGTGTATCTGGTTACGCTGTTAACTTTATTAAATTAACTCGTGAACAACAAATTGATGTAATTAACCGTACAATGCATGAAAGCATGTAAGTGAAAAAAGTGTTCCTCCGCTTTTAATATATAGCGGAGGGAGGCTGTTTCAATAAAGGAGGAAGTAACATGGTAAAAGGAAGAATACATTCTGTAGAGTCTTGTGGTACTGTTGATGGCCCAGGGATTCGTTATGTCATATTTACACAAGGGTGTTTATTACGTTGTCAATATTGTCATAATGCTGATACATGGGAAATCGGTAAAGGTAAAGAAATAACAGTTGAAGAAGTGATGCAGGATGTGACATGTTACCTTCCATTTATTGAAGCTTCTGGAGGCGGTATAACAGTTAGCGGTGGAGAGCCACTATTACAGCTAGATTTCTTAATTGAGTTGTTTAAAAAGTGCAAAGAAGCTGGTATCCATACAACAATCGATTCTTCTGGTGGTTGTTATTCTGAGGAACCAGAATTCCAAAATAAGCTAGATATTTTAATGGATTATACAGATTTAGTTTTATTGGATTTGAAACATATCGATTCCAAAAAGCATCGTAAATTAACAGGAAAACCAAATGAACATATTTTACAATTTGCTCGTTATTTATCGGATAAAAATAAACCGATTTGGGTACGACACGTATTAGTTCCTGGTATTACTGATAATGAAGAGGATTTACAAAAATTATCTAACTTTATTCAAAGTCTGTCTAATGTTCAGAAAGTTGAAGTGCTACCATATCATAAGCTTGGTGTATATAAATGGGAGGCACTTGGACATAAATATCCACTTGCAAATGTAGAACCACCTACTGAAAAAAATGTAGAACAAGCGAAACGTATTTTACAAGCAGTCTAATCCAAATATTGGATTAGACTTTTTGCTTTCTTTACAATAAAACCTAGAGTATATATATTGAAAAGAGTATACTGAAAATAGAATATCCATATTTTTGTAAGGAATAAGTGGAGAAATTTACATAATTGTAAAGGGAAATCAAAATAGTAAAAAGAATTAAGAAGTAAAAGAGTGAGTATCATGGAATAGAGAACACTTGTAAGTTATTGCGAAAGCTCTTATAGGAAAGTATAATGTAAAGATATGAGCACAGATAGGATTAAGGGGTCAATCTTATATGCTTTGCATATCCACGACAGGTACATAGCTGAAAGTGAAATATTAGAATCTGTTTATGTAGTTTTTAAGGAAAATGTTTTTCCTATTGTCGTATATGCAATATGGAGAAACAATAAGCTAGGAGTGGATTTGTTTGATAAAAAACCCCAAGGTTTTAATATTAACTGCACATTACGGTAACGGTCATGTGCAAGTAGCGAAAACATTAGAACAAACATTTCGCCAAAAAGGAATCGAAGATGTAATTGTATGCGATTTGTTTGGAGAATCACATCCAGTTATAACCGATATTACAAAATACTTATATTTAAAAAGTTATACAATAGGAAAAGAATTATATCGCTTGTTTTATTACGGTGTAGAAAAAATTTATGATAAGAAAATAGCATCTTGGTATGCGAATTTTGGAAGAAAACGTTTGAAATTACTTTTACAAGCAGAGAAACCGGATATTGTGATTAATACCTTTCCAATCATAGCTGTACCAGAGTTGAAAAAGCAAACAGGTATTTCAATTCCTGTCTATAACGTATTAACGGATTTTTGTGTGCACAAAATATGGATTCACCGGGAAGTAGATCGTTATTTTGTAGCAACTGATCATGTGAAAAAAGTTATGGTTGATATTGGTGTGCCTGCAGAGCAAATTGTTGAGACTGGTATTCCGATCCGTAGTAGTTTTGAGTTAAAGATAAATCCAGACATTATATATAATAAATATCAGTTATGTAAAAATAAAAAGATTTTACTAATTGTAGCAGGTGCTCATGGGGTATTAGGGAGTGTTAAAGAACTATGCCAGTCATTTATGTCAGTACCTAATTTACAAGTAGTTGTCGTTTGTGGGAAAAATGAAGCCTTAAAACAAGATTTATTAGAGCTACAGGCAAAAAATTCTGATGCATTAAAAGTATTTGGTTATGTTGAAAACATTGATGAATTATTCCGTGTTACTTCTTGTATGATTACGAAGCCAGGCGGTATTACGTTAAGCGAAGCAGCAGCGTTGCAAGTACCTGTCATTTTATTTAAGCCTGTTCCAGGACAAGAAAATGAAAATGCAATGTACTTTGAAAGAAAAGGAGCTGCCGTTGTCATTCGTGATGATAGCGAAGTTTTTGAAAAAACAGAGGCTTTAATACAAGACGATATGAAGCTTCTCAAAATGAAAGAAGCAATGAAAAGTATTTATCGTCCGGAGCCAGCCGGTCATATTGTAGATGCAATTTTGGCAGAAAACCATGCAGAACCGAATCATATACCTATTAAATCACCTGCTCTTGCAGAGTCGTTTACTTAATATGAAACCCTCTTTTATATGTTTAAAGAGGGTTTTTTAGATACAATAGTAACTTATCCACAAAAGAGATTACGCTTTCGTTAAACAGTAAAGTCGGAATATTAACAACTATATCCACATTGTCCACAGTTTTCAGAAAAATATCCACAATTATAACATTTGATATCCATTACAATACATGAACTTGTGAAGGATTTACAGAATTTATTAACAATTCTACAAAGTATGTGGATAACTTTATCCACATAAAAAGGTTCCTTATAAATAAGGAACCTTTTTGTCTATCCTATCAATTAGACAAAATATGTAATGAGAATGAAGAATTAGGGGGGAAAACTTCTAATTCTTCATTCTCACTTTAAATACTTTTCGAGCGATAACCCGCTGCACGATCTGCTTTTCGAAACTCTCGTTGGTAGAGAACCTCTTGTGTACTAGATAATGTGTTTCTTGCTTTATCACGTTTCTTTTTATCCATTACAAATCACCTCGTGTCTTAAAGTCATTATCTATCGTTTCCAAAGACATAGGGTGATATACATGTATGTTAAAATGTTAATGATTAATTATTATTTCTAAAATTTTAGATTATGCCTCTTTTAATTGATGTGCATCTTGGAATGTTGTATCTCGCATTGTAGCAAGTGTATATTGATCTTTTGGAATTTCGTATAAGTTATATACTTCTTCATTCGCATTAATTTCATCATAAACGGCTTTTCTTGTTTCGTTTGCTAGATTTACATATTGTAGTTTTTCTGCAGCCTTAATAGAACGAATATTTATTTTACGAATACGCATAAAAATTGTTTCAATATCTAATTCGTAGAAAAGTTCGCTAAAGAATGAATCTTTTGCTAATTTATTATAACCTTTTCCATGATAAGGTTTACCAAGCCATGTTCCGAGGAATCCGGCTTTTTCTTGCACATCAAATAAAGTAATTGTTCCGATAGGGTTACCCCATTCATCTAAAATTGTGCGTGAAATTAATTCTCCACGCTCTTCAGCTTCAATTGTTTGTTTTGTTAAAAATAAATATTCTTCATAAGAATAAGCCTTTTGACGCACAAAAGGGAAGACAGCTGGATCCACCATTAATTCGTATAGAACGTGGCTGTCGTGTAAGTCGCGTTTTTTCAACATTCTAACTCCTCCTCACACGAGGGTAGCATGACGAAAAAACACCCCACCCTCGAAATTTTTATATAAATCTTTAAAAAATTTCGGGGTGGGAATCGAACCCACTAGAACCAGTTTATAACGCTGGTGGCGCACCATTTGCCTTCCCCATTCATCAATTTGAAAATGATAATCACGACACAAATTGATTATGGTTTCATTCAGTTTATAATCGTATAATACTTTATCTAGTCAAAAAAATAAACTAGTTTTTTTTATTTTTTTTGTAAATTATTTTTCCATCAATCATAGTTAGTACAGGCTTGGCTAAATAATGGAAAGGATGATGAGTCCATAACACGAGATCAGCGTCTTTCCCAACCTCAATACTTCCAATTCTATCCTCTAAACGCAAATTTCGCGCTGGGAATATAGTGATGCCCTCCAATGCAGTTTTTTCGTCTAACCCTTCCCTTACTGCGACAGCGGCACAAACATTTAAGTATTGAATGGGTGTATAAGGGTGATCTGTTGTTATAGAAACTTCCACTCCATTTTTTGATAATATGTGGTAAGTATCCCATGTTTTGTTTTTTAATTCGATTTTAGAACGGCGTGTAAGAGTGGGGCCAACCGAAACTTTCAAGTTGTGTTTCGAAAGCTCTTCAACAATAAAGTGTCCTTCTGTACAATGTTCAAGACGTAAATCAAGATTGAATTCTGTTGCAAAGCGTAGAGCAGAACTAATATCATCTGCCCGGTGAGCGTGGATACGTACGGGTATTTCGCGGCGTAATGCTTTTAAAATAGGGAGCATCCGAAAATCAGCTTCATGCCCGTAGTGTTGTGCTTCATAAAATGATTCCCGAAGTAGCCCCATAATCCCCATGCGTGTTATGGATTCTTTTGTACCATTACTATGGACCTTTTTAGGGTTTTCTCCAAAGGCAATCTTTAAACCAGCAGGTTCTTGAATAATCATATGATCAATACAAGTTCCAGCTGTTTTTATTACACAAGTAGTGCCCCCGATAATATTTTGACTTCCCGGCATAACGTGAACAGTTGTAACTCCATTTCGTACAGCGTCTTGAAAGGCAATATCAAAAGGGTGGATTCCGTCTAAAGAACGGATATGTGGTGTTGAAACTTCAGATGTTTCATTTGCATCATTTCCAGCCCAACCAGTGCCTTCATCATAGAGACCAAGGTGAGTGTGGACATCAATAAATCCAGGTAAGAGATGAAGAGCTCGCGCATCTATAATGGTCATATCTTGAGTAGGCTGAATAAAAGGTTTTACCTCGGTAATTCGTTCTCCTGTAACGAGTACATCCCCTTGAAATTTTTGGGATGTAATGGGGTATACAATGGCCTGTTTGAGCAATATTTTCATAGGTACCTCGTTTCTGTTACTTTGAAATACTAATGGAATTTAAGACAAAGCAACTGAAAGGTTATTCGTATAGCGATGCTCCGGATCCTATAAATTTGTATTTTGGAAGTACTACATTGTATGCGAAAGTATATTTTGTAATGCATGGTTTACTGTTGGAAATGTGTATTGATACCCGTGTTCAATCGCTTTACTAGGTAATGCGTGTTGCCCTTCTAGTACAAGTATACTCATTTCACCAAATAAAGCTTGAAGCATAAATGAAGGGACAGGTAGCCAATGAGGTTTTCCTGTGACATTGGCAATGTTTTCTCCAAACTCCTTCATTCTTATAGGTGTTGGGGCTGTAATATTAAGAGGCCCGTCAATTTCCTCTTTGTGTATGATGAAATCAATCATACGAACGACATCTTCTATATGAACCCATGACAACCACTGTTTTCCAGATCCAATTGTACCTCCGATATAAAATTGATAGGGGAGTAGCATTTTTGGAAAGGCTCCTCCGTCTGCACCTAATACGACTCCAAATCTGGAATAGATTGTTCTTATTCCAAGAGAACGTGCTTTAGATGCTTCTTGCTCCCATAAAAACACTGTTTCTGCTAAAAAGTCATTTCCGGGAGTTTCTTGCTGCTCGGTAAAAGATTCTGTTTCAGATGTTCCGTAGTATCCAATAGCACTTGCGTTAATAAATGTATGTGGTTTTGTGTCGAGTGCTTGGAATTGTTTAATGAGACCTTTTGTTGTTTGGATTCTACTGTTTAAAATTTCTTCTTTTTGTTTCTTTGTCCATCTACTATTAATAGACTCTCCAGCTAGATTAATAACTATATCGATTGAGGAGAGGGGGAAGGTAGGTAAATCTGGTGTCCAGTATACGTATTGCAGATTCGAGGTTGAAGTTTCAGCAACTCTTTTTCGAGTAAGAATGTAGACATTATATCCTTTTTCGATAAAAAAAGTAGAAAGGTATTTACCAATGAAACCAGTGCCACCAGAAATTGCAATTTTCATAATCATTTCCTCCTTCTTATATATATTCTTGAAAAGAAAAAATGTTCCTCGACTATGTTAAAATAATAGAGAGGTGAGAGTATGGCTGTCATTACAAAAATAGAAGTACAAAAACGATCGAAAGAACGATTTAATATTTATATTGATAAAGGTCAAGGTGAAGAATACGGATTTAGTGTGGATCAAGTAATCTTAATGAAACACGGATTACAAAAAGGCTTAGAAATTGATGAAATAGCGTTAGGAAATATTCTGTACAATGAAGAGGTACAAAAAGCATATTTAAAAGCAATCTCCTATTTATCCTATCAAATGAGAACAAAACAAGAAATAGAAGATTTTTTACGAAAAAAAGAAGTGGGACAGGCCATCATCTCTGAAGTCGTTTCGAAATTATTACATGACCGATATATTAATGATAAAGAGTATGCTGTTTTATATACGCGAACGCAAAGTAATGTGAGTCGAAAAGGCCCAACTGTTATTAAAAGAGAGCTGTCAAATAAAGGTGTTCAGGATCTAATTATTACGCATAGTTTACAAGAGTATCCGAAGGAGAAGCAAATTGAGAATGCCTTATTTCTTATAGAAAAGAAGAAAAGATCTTATCAAAAACATTCCTTTTTACAAATGAAGCTAAAGTTAGAAGAAATGCTTGTTCGTAAAGGGTATTCTAGAGATGTGATTCAAATTTGTTTGGAAGAATTGAAAGACGAAAAAGATGACGAACAGCAACAAGAAGCGTTACACTATCATGGGAATAAATATTATGAGAAATATAAGAAGTATGATGGATGGACATTCGAAAATAAGATGAAACAAGCGTTATATCGAAAAGGATTCTCTATTGATGAGATAGAGATATTTTTGCAACTGAAACGTGAAGAGGGATGAGGGAATAGGATGAATATGCCAAAACGCTACAGTGAAATGACACCACATGAGTTAAGGGAAGAAATTGGGGTTTTGAAGGAGCAAGCAATAAAGGCTGAGCAACTTGGAATTGTGAATGAGTTCGATGTATTAATGAGAAAAATGGCAATGGCTCGTGCTTATATGACTGATATAAACAAATTCCATATTGGTGAGACATATGAATTAGTAGAAGAACCTGGTATATTATTTAAAATTACGTATTTCAATGGGGTATTTGCTTGGGGACATAAGCAAAATGATAATGAAGAGATTGGAATACCAATTTCTTTATTGCAAGAAAAATAAAAACCAGAGAGCGAATATCTCTCTGGTTTTCATCTTTGGTAGGCGTTAAAGGAGATAGGAGAACCTAAAATTGGCGTTTTTTACATTCGTTTGCCAATATAATGAGAGACTGGGTCTGTTGCGTCTGTCCGTTAACTTGCGCTTTTGCATGTTTTGGACGAGTCCACGTATGGTTAAATAATTCAGAACGACTATCTAAGCGATCACGGTAGCTCATCTTTATCACCTCGTGTAGGAAGTTAATTTAATTTAATTTAATTTGTACTACTCTTCCTGCTGATTTGCAGCACGCATACGTTCTTGTGGGTGCGTGTTAATTGTGCCGTTAGGTCTTTTCGAAGCGAAGCGTGATTTCGCTTTCGGTTGACCTTCGATTTTGCTGTTGTTTTTTGACTCAGACCAAAATTCGGCTTGTTTACCCATTACGAACGCCCTCCTCATCATCAGTTGATACCTCTTTAAGAAGTATCAATTATAGAATGTGCAAAATAGAAGAAACTATCCTTTAGAAACGAAGGAATAAATAGGTAAAAGGAGATTACAACATGACCGATATTCATGAAACATTAACGAAAGAATTATTAGATAAGAATGACAAACTTTCTTATGCACAAGCTCGTGCATGGGTTGAATTATTGTGGGAGGACTTTCAAACAACTTATGCGAAATCAGGTCGTTATCAAGGGGATGAAATGACTGAACAAGTGGTACGAACTTGGATTAATAATCATGGAGTACGCCTTCATGAAATGCGTACAAATAATCCGAAATATAGCCACTTGATTAATCAAGAAAATCATTTGAAACATTAAAAAAAGCGACTTAAGTCGCTTTTTTTAATGTGGAAGTAATTCCAGTTTTTTTCGAAGTTTTTCTTCACTAAAAATCCACCCTGTATAGGAACTAATAATATTAAAATTTTGATCGAGCTGAACGATTGCGACGAATGGATAATAATCTTTACTTCGATACCGCAAATCAATGAACCGAACCTCATAATAGTTATCATAATCGAAAATATCCCAGCGATATACAGGTGAGAAAGATAAGAAAGCAGATATATTCTCATCTCGCACAGCAGCTTGCATAATAGGAGTATTCGGGAACGGTACGCGATCAAATTTATCGTATACAAGAATGTTACCACGGTGCCATCTTGCGACGTAGTAATGTTCAGTTGTAACGACGGCTAAATGGTAATGATAAAATTTATAAGAAGGAGAAATAATTACTTTCTCTACATTTTTGAACCGTTTGTTTACTACACTTTTAATATTTCGATGCATCATAACGCGGCCGATATAGTAAACAATCATTAATATATAAGCTGCTAAAGCCGTATACCCTTTATGGGAACCTACAAGCATGCAAGCAATCGCAAGCATGTGAATAAAGAAAATGACAGTATCAAATGTATTAATTATGCCGAGTGCGACCCATTTTTTTGTAAAGGGCCGTAATGCCTGTGTACCGTAGGCATTGAAAATATCGACAAAGACGTGAAGAAAGACGGCTATAAATGACCAAAGTAGTAAATGGAGATATGGAGCATCTGAAAAGAAGATGAAAGAGATGCCACTTATAAGGAACGACCAAAGAATCACTGCAGGAATGGAATGAGTAATCCCGCGATGATTTCTTATATATTTAGCGTTATTACGCAATTTTAAAACTGTATCGATGTCAGGAATGTTGGAACCGGCAATTGTAGCAAGCATAACTGCTTGTGGTCCAATATCACTTTGTGCTATGGCTGGATCTAACGTCGCCAAACTGCCTAGAGTAACGCCCATAACAAGGTGAGTGGCTGTGTCCATAGAAATCCACCTCCGTTTTTTATTAATGTAACTCTTTTTATTCGATATCTCAAGTCCTTTGCCTTCTATTTCCTATGTCGTCTTACTTAAATTTTTTCCTAAAATCTTTATAATAGTACTTATATGCAAAAAAATGAGGGGGATCAAGTTTGACACTTGAAATATTAAATAATTTTAACATAGAGCAGTTTCAGAATGATTTAATTGGTTGGTTTGAAAAAGAGCAACGCGACTTACCGTGGCGAAAAAATAAAGATCCATACCGCGTTTGGGTTTCGGAAATTATGTTACAGCAAACAAGGGTAGAAGCTGTAAAACCATATTACGCAAATTTTATGGGGAAGTTTCCTACACTTGAAGTGTTAGCGAATGCTGATGATGAAGAAGTATTAAAGGCATGGGAAGGCTTAGGGTATTATTCTAGAGCAAGAAATTTACATGCAGCAGTAAAAGAAGTAAAAGAAGTATACGGTGGGAAAGTACCAAGCGATGTAAAGAAAATTGAAAAATTAAAAGGAGTGGGACCATATACAAAAGGTGCCATTTTAAGCATTGCATATGGTATACCAGAGCCGGCAGTTGATGGGAATGTTATGCGTGTATTATCTCGCATTTTATCGGTGTGGGATGATATCGCAAAACCAAAGACTAGAAAAGTGTTTGAAGAGATTGTGCGTGAAATTATTTCGGTAGAAAACCCATCTTATTTTAATCAAGGTTTGATGGAATTAGGGGCATTGATTTGTATCCCGAAAAATCCATCTTGCTTACTATGTCCTGTACGTGAGCATTGTCGAGGATATGCCGAGGGTGTTCAAAAGGAATTACCAGTAAAAAGTAAAGCAAAAGCGCCTACAATGGTACCTCTTGTTGCGGGGGTACTTCAAACTGAAGATGGTCGCTATGTAATTAATCAACGTCCAAGTACAGGGTTATTAGCTAATATGTGGGAATTCCCGAATGTTGAACTTGGCGAAGGGATTCGAAATCAAAAGGAGCAGCTTACAGATTATATGAAAGAAAAATTTGAGCTCTCGGTTTCTATTGATGAATATGCAATGAATGTACAGCATACTTTTACGCATCGTACTTGGGATATATTCATATTTTACGGAAAAGTAACCGGTGATATTGTGGAAACAGATACATTGAAATTTGTATCGAAAGAAGCATTTGAACAATTACCTTTCTCGAAGTCACATCGTACTATTTATGAGAATTGTGTTGAGAAAATTACAATACAATAAATAAAAAAAACGTGTTCTAGAATTTTGGAACACGTTTTTTTATTGAAAATAATTTTGTACTCTGAGTTTAAAAAATTGCGCTTTTATAATCCGCCCCGTGACTCAATTTCTTTCACAATTTCTTTATAGATTGTTTGTCCCTCTACGTTTAAGTAAGGCATAATTTGCTGAAATGAATGATGAAAATGAGCTAATTCATCCTTGTTCCATTCATTTTTGGAAATCATAGTTAGCTCAGTCATATCACGTCCAGTATACATATTTCCACCTCCATCATATGTAGTTTGAATGAGTGATAAGAGATATATGCGGAAATTATAAAAAAGAAAATTACGGATAGTTTCTAGAGAGATTGGTTACATTATTTGTTGTGGAGGTGAGAAAGATGAGTAAAAAACAACAAGGTTATAATAAGACAACTTCTGGTGCTAGCATTCAAAGTACAAATGCTAACTATGGTACAGAATTTGCAACTGAAACGAATGTACAAGCAGTAAAACAAGCAAACGCACAATCAGAGGCACAGAAAGCACAAGCTTCTGCGGCTCAAAGTGCAAATGCTAGTTATGGTACAGAGTTTGCAACTGAAACAGATGTGCATTCTGTGCAAAAACAAAATGCAAAATCAGCTGCGAAAAATTCACAATCTTCTAGCTCAAATCAGTAATGAAAGAAAAACACTTCTCTAATTCAAGAGAAGTGTTTTCTTTGTGTGCGGGTCATTGTAATGAAAAGAAAGTGAACGACATAACTTCTAATAAGTCAACAAATGTAGTCAAAGGAGAAATAAGTTCACGATTAGAAATATGTAATAGGAATTTAAAAGGGGGTAAGTGATGAACGATTTTGATAAGTTGGTAGGGGAGCAATTGGAAACGATGGATGAGTTGTTAAAGTTACAATCACATCTAGAGAAGTATCAGCAAATCGAAATGAGCGAAAGAGATACGTGCGATAAAAAAGAATTACATTTTATTCGCCAAGAAATATATAGAACAGAAATAGCATTGAAGTTGCTGCATGAAAAATTCGAAAAGCAAACGAATAGTGTAATTAAATCTTTTGAAACTGAAAAAGTGATTTCAAATTTAGGATAAGATATACTGTTGTCTTCAGGTGAAAGGTCCTTCTTTACGTGGAAATAAGGAAGGGCTTTTTCTATGATCCTGATTGGTGAGTGCCAATAGCCATTGGAGCTAGAACTACCTTTGATTAAAGTTTCACTTTACAAGTAATATAGCGGAAGTTCGCATCTCCTAAGAGGATGGGTTATTCATTGTGAAAATAGAGCCTTGTCACTTTAGTTTTAAAATTTCGACAAAAAAGTTATAATAGAAAAAAAGTGAATGCAGTTCAAAAAGTAGTTGAGGCAACTTAAGGAGGGCATTTACAGTTGAAAGAAGGGAGCATATATGGGATTTCCCAAAGAAGGAGAAAAAGTACAAATACATAGTTATAAACATAACGGCTCCATTCATAGAATGTGGGAAGAGACAACGATTTTAAAAGGGACACAGAGTCTTGTGATCGGAGCGAATGATCGTACAGTAGTGACAGAATCAGATGGCCGAACATGGGTTACTCGTGAACCAGCGATTTGTTACTTTCATGCCAATTATTGGTTTAATGTGATTGGGATGCTAAGGGAAGAGGGAGTATATTATTATTGTAATTTAAGCTCACCTTTTGCATATGATTCTGAAGCATTGAAGTACATTGATTATGATTTAGATATTAAAGTGTATCCAGATATGACATATACGCTTTTAGATGAAGATGAGTATGAAAAACATAGTCAAATTATGCAGTATCCACCTGTTATTGATACCATTTTGAAACGAAATGTAGCACATTTAACACAGTGGATTCATCAAAGAAAAGGTCCATTCGCACCGGATTTCGTAGATATGTGGTACGAAAGATATTTAATGTACAGAAATTAAAACAAACCTGCAGGGGATTTCCCGGCAGGTTTGTCCTATTAGAGGGGGGATTATGTGCAAGGTATAAAAAGATATTTACAATTTGTTAAACCATATCGATGGCTTATTGCTATTACGATTATGATTGGTCTAGTAAAGTTTGGTATCCCGCTTATTATGCCGTGGTTATTAAAATATATTATCGATGATGTAATTCAAGGCGGAGGGTCACTTCAAGATAAAACATCTCAATTAGTAACAGCCGTTGGGATTGCTTTTTTTATTTTTGCAGTCTTAAGACCGCCAATTGAATATTATCGTCAATATTTCGCACAGCGCATCGCAAATACAATACTATATGATTTGCGAAAGCATATTTTTGGTCATTTACAAAAGTTGAGTTTACGCTATTATTCGAATACGAAAACAGGGGAGATTATTTCACGTGTCATTCATGATGTAGAACAAACGAAGGACTTTGTAATCACCGGTCTTATGAATGTCTGGTTAGATACAGCAACAATTGCTATTGCTATTATTGTTATGTTTTCTATGAATGTAAAATTAACATTTGTTGCGCTATTAATTTTACCTATTTATGTAGTGGCAGTGAAATATTTTTTCGGACGTCTTCGAAAATTGACGAAAGAGCGTTCACAAGCATTAGCAACTATGCAAGGATATTTACATGAACGTATTCAAGGGATGCAAGTGACACGTAGTTTTGCATTAGAAGAGTATGAGGGTAAGCAGTTTGAAAAAAGAAATAATGAATTTTTAACGAAAGCGTTAACGCATACGAGTTGGACTGCAAGGACATTTTCGGCAGTAAATACGTTAACAGATTTAGGTCCGTTACTTGTGATCGGTTTTGCAGCATATGAAGTGATTCAGGGGCAGTTAACGCTAGGGACTATGGTGGCCTTTGTTGGATATATGGATAGTTTATATAGTCCGCTCCGTCGTCTTGTTAATTCATCTACAACATTAACGCAGTCTTTCGCATCGATGGATCGAGTTTTTGAACTGTTAGATGAAAAGTACGATATTGTTAATGTACCAAGTGCGGTACAAACGAAAAAATTAAATGGGGAAGTTATATTTGATAATGTTTCTTTTCGTTATAATGTAGATGAAAAAGAGATATTACATAACCTGTCATTAACTATGCAGGCGGGAGAGAAGATAGCGCTTGTCGGAGCGAGCGGAGGAGGAAAGTCATCTCTTGCTAGCTTAATTCCACGTTTCTATGATGTTTCTTCGGGTGCAGTTTATGTAGATGGGATAGATGTAAGAGAGTATGATATGAGAAATTTACGTAGTCATATTGGAATTGTACTGCAAGATAATTTATTATTTAGCGATACAATCGGCGCTAATATTTTATACGGAAATCCTGAAGCTACAGAGGAAGAAGTGATTTCAGCTGCCAAAGCTGCACAAATTCATGATTTTATTATAGAGTTACCAAATGGTTATAATACTGTCGTTGGGGAACGTGGTGTAAAGTTATCAGGCGGGCAAAGGCAACGTGTAGCGATTGCACGAGTGTTTCTGAAGAATCCATCATTACTTATATTAGATGAAGCAACTTCTGCTTTAGATTTAGAAAATGAACGGTATATTCAAGAGGCACTTCAAACGTTAGCTGCTGATCGGACGACGATTATAATTGCACATCGATTAGCGACCATTACACATGTCGATACAATTATTTACATTGAAGATGGAGAAATTAAAGAAACAGGTTCTCATGAAGAGTTAATGAAAAAAAGAGGATTTTATTACAATTTGTATCAGCTCCAGCATATAACAGAAACAGCTCCTTTAGCGTAAAAGGAGCTGTTTTTTATTCGTCTTCTTTTTTATCGTCGATTTTGAGTTCGGTTTCTGGTTTATGGTATGTGTAGAAGCTATCCACAAGTAAATCTAAATGCTCTACTTCTTCACTATAGTTAATAATTGAAGAAATAAGAGGGAAGAGGTGCAGCCATGTTTTATATGCTTCCTCATCATCTTTGTTTTGATAATCCATAAAGATATCAATTAATTCTTGTTTACCTGTTTCAACTTCATCAAGCATTTCAACGGATTGTTGTTTCTTTGCTTTACCAATAAATTTTAATAAAACTTGTTCATGATAATGCGTTAATGAGTCAAGTTCGTTTTGGATAGATTCCTGAAATTCTTCTGGCATATGGCGCAGTTCATTTTCAGTACGATGTAATGATTTTAACGTACTTAAAGCACGGCTTGTTGTCGCTAACATTTGTCTGAATAAAACGAGCTTACGAATTTTTGCGAATTTTACTTTTTTCGTGTAGCTTCTTTCTTCTTTATACAGCAAATAGTAATGGTTTAGTTTAATCATTTTTTCTTTCATACGATCAATATCAGTTTTTAACGTTGTAAAATCAGAAGCTTGCCTGCTGCTCATACGAATCCATTTCACAATTTCTTCTGTATTATCAACGATGCGATGGTAAAGTTTTGTTTCATATTTTGGCGGCATAAATACTAAATTTACAAGTGAAGCCGCAATAATTCCGGTCATAATCGTCGCAAATCGAAGTAAGGCAAAATTAAAGAAGTCTTCGCCTTGATACTCCATAATGGCGATAACTGTTACTAAAGCGATTGATATTGTGTTTTCTAAACGTAATTGTAGTGTAAGAGCAATTACTAATATACATGTTAATCCAATAATAAAAGGATTATGTCCAAAAGCAGTAGCAAATACGATAGCGAATACGGCACCAATTACGTTTGCTTGAATTTGCTCAAGAGCAGTTAAATATGAGCGGTATACAGACGGTTGAACAGCGAATATAGCTGAGATTCCCGCAAATACTGGACTCGGTAATTGAAGTAAAATACAAGCAAATAAAGCTAATGTAATGGCAATACCCGTTTTTAAAATGCGAGCACCAAGTTTCATACCCTTATTGATATCCTTTCTCTTGTCATAATGAATGTACAACATGATACTATACATTCATTACAATATGTTAGCAAGTGATATTTTAGTGACGTTAAAAAGTTTAATAAAGAAATTAGGATTAATTTATAATTTATCCAAGTTCTCTTTAAACATCTATTCTTTAATAAAAAAACCTGCTGAAATTCAGCAGGTTTCAAATTGTTATTATAGATTACTATGCGGTGCTTGCTTCGTCAATTTTTTTATGAAAATAAATGTTTTACTTATCATTCAGTTGAGATAGACGGATCAGCCTGTTCTTTTTTCGGGATAATTTCATAGAAGTGAACCTGGATATCATCTAATAGTGGTGTTAACAAAGCGACTTCTTCATATTGTTCATGCTCATTTAATACACGAATGTAGTCCAACAATAATTCATTCACATCTTGCAAACCATTTTTACTAATTGGTTGCAATGTTACATTTGCCCCTTTTGCGATTCTTCGTTTTAAGGCTTGCTCTGTTAAACCTAAGTTTGGCTCATGACGTAAATAAACAACACCACCAGTCATGCCGGCACAAATCCATGGACCAGGATCTCCTAAAACAAGCGCCCGCCCATTTGTCATATATTCAAAGGCAAAACCTTTAATATTAGAGTATGCTCCTATATTTCCTTGCTCTTTTTCACGGAGTGGTTTTGTCATTCTACCCCCAATTATCATGTCTGCTCCAGAAAGGCGAATACCAGCGCGAGCATCGGCGTTACCTTGCACATATAGCGCTCCTTTTTGTGCGCCGTATCCAAATCCTTTTCCGACAGAGCCATTATAATAGCCTCCGTCTTTTCCTTTTGCTTTCGTGATATAAATACCACCACCAAAGGAAGTTTTGCCAATTCCATCTTGCGCACCGCCATTTACGTGTATAAATAAGTTCTCGCTATTGTAAGCACCTAATCCGTTTCCAGGAACGGAACCGTTTGTATACTTTAATGTAAGTGGTTCAAGTTGAGTATTTTCATATAGTTTACTACGAACACGATAACAAGACTCTAAACCACCCATAACTCGTTGATCTACGCCAACGCCTACTAATTCTTTTGAGTGAGGAGAAAGAACTGTGTCAAACTGATTTTTTTGTACAGATTCTGTTGTTGTAACAGATGAAATTTCTATCGTTTGTAGTAAATTACATAAGTCTAATAAATCTTCACCTCGAATTTGTTCTAATAAATCGGAACGCCCGACAATTTCTTGTAAATTTGTATAACCGAGCTGTCCTGTTAATCGTTTTAGTTCTACACCGAAAGTGGTGAATAAATTTAATAAACCAGCAACTGCGCTTTCTAATTCACGCGGGACAAAGCGGCGTAATCCATGTTCTTTCGCTTGCGCTTCAGATTCAATTTGTGTCGCAATTCCAACATGGCAAGTATCTAAATGACAACCACGGCAAGTAGTACAGCCAATTGCAATCATTGATAATGTGCCAAACCCAATACGGTTTGCTCCAAGGAGCATGATTTTTAAGGCATCCTTTACACTTCGAATACCACCATCTGCCCAAATTTCTACGTTATGTCTCATCCCTGCTTCTAGTAGGGCGTTATGAGCAGCTTTCACACCGATTTCTACTGGAAGACCTACATGTTGCAGTGCATGAATACGTGCAGCACCTGTGCCACCATCAAATCCGCTAATGTTAATAAAATCAGCACCAGCCTTTGCGATACCGACAGCGATTGTTCCGATGTTAGGAACGACAGGGACTTTTACGGCTACTTTAGCAAGTTGATTAGCCGTTTTAATTTCGGTAATCATTTGAGCTAAATCTTCAATTGAATAAATATCATGGTTGTTAGAAGGTGAAATTAAGTCTGAGCCGATTGTAGCATTACGTGCTTCAGCGATTTTGGCAGTTACTTTGGAACCTGGTAAATGTCCACCTTCACCAGGCTTTGCACCTTGCCCGATTTTTATTTCAATTAAGTTTGATGAATTTAGTAGTTCAGCATTTACTCCAAACCGGCCAGATGCAACTTGTTGTCCGCGTGTATGTGGATATTTACCAATCATATCTTTAATCTCGCCGCCTTCACCGTTCAAACTAATCATATTTAGCTGATTGGCAGCTTCTGCATATGCACGGAAGGCTATTTCATTTTGGGAACCGAATGACATGGAACTAATAATAAATGGTAGATCATGATTCTGGATACTAATGGATACGTCTTCAGTTGGAACGATATGTTTTGCTTGTTTTGTTTGAACAAGGTGTCTGATTGCAATAGGATTATTTTCTTCTAATTCATTTAACTTATCGCGGTAATCATCATAAGGATTTCCCTTTGCAACATCGCCAATGGCTTTCCAAATCCGCGGGAATATATGAAATGATTTTCTCATTCTAACTTTTGGATTGTTATAATCAATTGCTCGGATTTTTGCATCTTCAGCAAGTGATTCAAGTGAAAAAGCTAAATCATTTGAACCAAAGAAGTTTGTAATTTGTAATATGTTTGCGATTTCCTCATGTAATCCGATAGAGGAGAAGAGGCGACCGTAACCGCGTAATTCATGAATTCCAATCGTCGAAATGACTTTCTCTAGTCCTTTATTAAATGCGGTATACAAATTAGTAATTGGTGCTTTTGTTCCATCATTTACAGTTGCGAATAATAAATATGGATTAATACCATCTGCTCCTAATCCATATAGCGTGACGATATCGTGTAAGGAGCGAAGGGCACCGGAACGTATAACGAGAGAGCAGTTTCGGCGTAATTTATTTTCACTTAATACTTGATGTACTTTAGCGGTAACTAAATGGGGATCAATCCATAACCGTTCATTTTGATGAGCTTTTGCGTCATCTAATAATAGTAGGGAAGCGCCATCGTTAACGGCAGCTATCGCTTCAGAACTAATTCGATTTAATGCGCATTGTAAAGATTCTGATGGACTGAATGTAGCAGAGATTGTAGCGATAGAGCTATGTGTAAGGAACAGTTGTATAAGTTGTTCGTACGTAATTGTGTGCAATTCCTCTGCAATAGATTGTGCAGCGCTTCCTTCTAAAATAATTGGTGAAAGCATCTCGACTACAAATGGTCGTTTCGCATCGCTTGATAAACTTGGACGCTCTCCGAGTACAGTACGTGTGGAGAAGTGTTCGACTTCTCGGTCACGATCGATTGCTGGATTTGTAACAACGGCTACACTTTCCTTGATAAAATCAGCAATATTTCGTCTATCTGTATCAAGTGCGGCAAGTGGTGAGTCATGCCCAAGTGAACGGATTGGCTCAACGCCTTTTGTTGCCATCTGTTCAAGGAGCTGAATATGTTCTCGATCCCAGCCAAAAGCGACGTATTGCTGCGTTTCAACTTGAACAGAATCACATAATCCTTGAGTTTCTTTCGTTTCAGGGATAGATAAGTTTAAATGATAATTGGTAACATCAACTCGCTTTTTAAAACGGTTATATACTTCACTTTGGTATTTGTCATATTCGTAAAGAACAAGCTCATTTTGTTTATTCCATTTAAGGCCGACTTTTTCTCCAGGAGCAAGTGGTTTTGGTTCTGCTACATATTCCGTTGGTGATACAACGCCAGGTTCAGAAGAGAAAATATAAGAGCTCTCTGTCTCTACTTTCCATACTGGTCGTAGTCCAAGGGAATCAACGCTGAAAACAGCTTCATCTTTAAAACGGGAAATGATGCCAGCTGGCCCTTGTGCAAAATGACCCCATGCTTCACGTATATACGTATATAAATCTTGTAAATGTGTTTCATAAAGTTTAATTTCATTAATAATTGGTGGGAATAGTATATCCATCGCTTCAAATAAACTGTAGTCATATTGAACAAGTAGAGTTTCTAAGGTGCGGTTTAAATCTTGGGAGTCACTGCCCCCAGCAGTAAGTGGTACATCAATCATTTCAGCTTGATCGCGTAATTTTGCAATTGTGTTAATTTCACCATTATGTCCGAGGATGCTAAATGGTTGTACACGAAAAAAATTAGATAATGTATTAGTAGAATAGCGGTTATGTCCTAGTGTCATAGTTGAAGCGATAAGTGGATGTTGTAAATCATTGTAATAGGCAACAAGTGTATCGCCAGCACCTAGAACTTTATATACAACATGGTCACGGCTTAATGAAGCGACATGAATTGCTTCATTTTCCTCTATTTTTATTGTCACTGAAAATAATGTTTGTTCAATATTTGTAACTGTATTTTCAGCGATAAGGGCAACTTGCCAAAATAGAGGTTCTTCCTGTTTACCAAGCGGACCGAGCGCATCTGAGTTTACTACCTCATCACTTTCGAAAACAATAGTAAAGTTTTCGTTGCTTAGTTGCGTAAGAATATAATTTTTTAAAGCAGCAATGTTTTCTTTTTTATTTAGAAAAAAATGTCCAACGATAAAGTGGGGATGATCCACAATCGTTGGATTATATCCGCTACTTTTTAGTTTTTCATTCCAAAGAGCTTTTGGTACATCAATGTGAACACCGATGCCATCGCCTTCGCCATTAATGAAACCAGCTCTATGATTCATTTTGACGAGTGATTGTATACAAAGATCAATGTTTTCTTTTGTAGGAATTTTTCGTTTCTCCATAACGGAAACGATTCCACACGCATCATGTTCTGCATTTCTATAATCTCGAAATAAAGACGGTGTCCATGTATTTTTTTTATTGAGCATCCGTCAATCCCCCCTCTTATAAAAGATTGAATAATCTTACTATTTAAGGCGTGAGCAGCCTTGTATACAAGGATAGTAAGGATGTGAAATGAAAATAAAACAAATAATTATGAATAATTATACTATTAATGAGGGATTTATGAAATAGAAAAAAGGAAAAAAGAAAGATGTGCTTTCTTTTTTCCTTTTAATGATGGGATTATTTATTGTTTGCTAGGGCAGCAAATGCTCTGCCAACAGCTTCAATTGTATATTCAATATCTTCTTTTGTATGTTCTGTCGTTAAGAACCATGCTTCATATTTAGAAGGGGCTAAGTTAATTCCTTCTTGAAGCATAAGCTTGAAGAATCTACCGAACATTTCACCATCTGTATCTTGTGCTGCATCGTAGTCTTCGATTGTATTTGTTGTGAAGTATACAGTTAAAGCACCTTTTAGACGGTTTAATGTAATATCGATATTATGCTTAGTCGCTTGCTCTAAAATTCCTTTTTCAAGCATTGCACCAAGTTCATCTAACTTTTCGTATAAGCCCTCTTGCTGAAGAACTTCTAGACAAGCGATACCTGATGCCATAGAGGCTGGGTTTCCTGCCATTGTACCAGCTTGGTATGCAGGTCCAAGCGGGGCAACTTGTTCCATAATTTCTTTCTTACCACCGTAAGCGCCAATTGGAAGTCCGCCGCCGATAACTTTACCAAGGGCTGTTAAGTCTGGTGTCACACCAAGTAAGTCTTGAGCACCACCATACATAAAGCGGAAAGCAGTAATAACTTCATCATAAATTACTAGTGCACCAGCTTCGTGAACAAGTTCATTTACTTTTTCAAGGAATCCTGGTTTCGGCTCTACAATACCGAAGTTTCCAACGATCGGTTCTACAAGGATAGCTGCTACTTCGTGACCCCATTTATCCAATGCCTCTTTTAAAGTGTCTACATTATTAAATGGAACCGTAATAACTTCTTGAGCGATACTTTGTGGTACGCCAGCTGAGTCAGGAGTCCCTAGAGTAGAAGGACCAGATCCAGCTGCTACAAGTACTAAATCAGAATGTCCGTGGTAACAACCAGCAAATTTCATAATCTTTGTGCGACCTGTATAAGCACGAGCAACACGAATTGTTGTCATAACTGCTTCTGTACCAGAGTTTACAAAGCGTACTTTATCTAAAGCAGGCATTGCTTCTTTTAACATTTTTGCGAATTTTACTTCGAGTGCCGTCGGAGTTCCGTATAGTACACCATTTTCAGCTGCTGTTGTAATTGCTTTTGTTATATGCGGGTGAGCATGTCCTGTAATAATAGGACCATATGCAGCTAAATAATCAATATACTTATTTCCATCTACATCCCAGAAGTAAGCGCCTTTCCCGCGTTCCATAGCAACAGGAGCGCCGCCGCCAACTGCTTTAAAAGAGCGAGAAGGACTATTAACACCGCCAACGATATGTTCTAAAGCTTCTTTATGTAATGCTTCTGATTTTGTGAATTTCACTACCATTCATCTCCTTACAAAAATCTATGTATTATTCTAACATGTTTTTTGAAAAGACGTATTGTTTGTGATAGAGAAGGCAGTTGGGTAAACTATTCGTTGTGACATTTAGGAAGGGGGTCCGATTATGAAATCGGTAATTGAGGTACAAGGGTTACGTAAAGAGTTTACAGCCTATTCAAGTCGTCCGGGTTTAAAGGGTGCATTTCGCGATTTATTAAATCGTAATTATAAAATAGTACCAGCAGTAAATGATGTGTCTTTTACTGTAAAGCAAGGTGAAATGGTTGGTTATATTGGTGAGAATGGTGCTGGTAAATCAACAACGATTAAAATGCTTACGGGGATTTTGACTCCGACATCAGGACAGATTACAGTGAATGGAATGAACCCACATAAACAAAGAGAAGAATTTGTAAGAACAATTGGTGTTGTCTTTGGTCAACGCTCGCAGCTTTGGTGGGACATTGCGGTACAAGAATCGTTTCGTTTACTCAAAAAAGTGTACGGTGTATCAGACGCTCAGTATAAGGAGCATATGGAGCATGTGATTGAAACGTTAGATATCGGTCCTTTATTAGATAAGCCGGTTCGAAAGTTATCTCTTGGTCAAAGAATGCGTTGTGAATTAGCGGCAGCATTAATTCATAATCCACCGTTATTATTTTTAGATGAGCCAACAATTGGACTGGATGTTCTTGTGAAATTGAAAATACGTGAATTCTTAAAAGAGATGAATGAACGTTATAAAACAACGATTTTATTAACAACACATGATATTACGGATATTGAAGCTTTATGTGAGCGTGTCATTATGCTGGATGAAGGAAATATTATGTATGACGGTTCTTTAAATAACCTTCGCACACAGTGGGGAGCAGAGAAGGAAATACATTTTCAGTTCGTTTCTCCTGTTTCTTATGAGGCATTAGCAATGGTTATGCCGGACACTAATGTAATTTGGTCTAAGGCGAAAGAAGAAAACGCATGGGTTGCAAAAATCCCGAATGAAGAAGTGATTATTTCAATGCTCATTTCTAAAGTAGTACAAGTCTTTCAAATTAAAGATTTGAAAATTAATGAAGTGTCTACAGAGGAAATTATTCGTAATATTTATGAAGAAGGTATTAGGCATGGGTAAGTATATTGAAATGATTCGAATTCGCTTTTTAATGATGCTTGCCTACCGTACAAATTATTATAGCGGGATTTTAATTTATACAATTAATATCGGTGCGTATTATTTTTTGTGGCAAGCAATTTATAGCGGAAAAGAGAATATTGAAAGTTTATCTATTTCGCAAATGACTACGTATATCGCAATCGCGTGGATGGCACGTGCTTTTTATTTTAATAATATAGATAGAGAAATTGCGATGGAAATTCAAGAAGGACGTGTGGCTGTGGAATTAATTCGTCCTTATAACTATTTAGGTATGAAAGTTATGCAAGGTCTTGGCGAAGGAATATTTCGTTTTGCTTTCTTTTCAATTCCAGGTATGGTCATCGTTACGTTATTATTTTCATTACAAATTACAACGAATTTTCAAACGTGGTTATATTTCTTCTTATCTTTAATATTTAGTTTCATCATTAATACACAAATAAATTTAATGACGGGAATGCTGACATTCTTCTTATTTAACAATAGTGGAATCATGTATGCGAAGCGTGTTGTGATTGATCTGTTTTCAGGGTTATTATTACCGATTAGTTTTTATCCGTTATGGGCCCAAAAAGCAATGATGTTTTTACCGTTTCAAGCAATTAGTTATATTCCGAGTATGATTTTCTCTGAAGGTATACAGGGAAATAAGTTATATGAAGCTTTGTTATTTCAAGTGATTTGGGCAATTATACTTATTATTCCAATTGTACTCATGTGGAAAACGGCGAGAAAACGTCTAATTGTACAAGGGGGATAACGAGATGCTATATATAAAATTATTTTTGCAATATGCAAGCCAATATATAAAAACAAAATTAGAGTATCGAGGCGACTTTATCGTCGGATTACTTTCGGATTTATCATTACAAGCGGTTAATTTAATTTTCATTCTCGTTGTGTTTGGGCATACACAAGCATTAAAAGGGTGGAGCCGAGAAGAAGTAATCTTTATTTATGGTTTCTTTTTAGTACCGTTTGCCATTTTTTCAGCCTTTTTTAACATATGGGATTTTAATGACCGTTACATTATTAAAGGGGAAATGGATCGTGTACTAACGAGACCAATTCATAGTTTATTTCAAATTATATTAGAAAGAATGGAACTTGAATCTTTAATTGGAGCGCTTACGGGAATTATTGTGATGGGGTATGCAGCGATAGAACTGCAATTATCTTTTTATTGGTATGATTTTTTCTTATTCCTACTCATGGTAGGGGGAGGAGCGCTTGTGTACGGCGGGATATTTGTTACACTAGCGAGTCTTGGTTTTTGGTCAGATGCGAAAAGTTCGATTATGCCACTTATGTATAACATAGGGAATTATGGGCGCTATCCTATTGATATTTATAATCGTGTTATTCGTTTTATTTTAACGTTTGTTTTACCGTTTGCGTTTGTTGGGGTATATCCAGCAGCGTACTTTTTAAGAAAAACAGAGTGGAATAGTTATGCATTCGCAACACCATTTGTTGGTGTTATCTGTTTTACTATTGCAATTACTCTTTGGAATCAAGGGGTAAAACGATATCGTGGTGCTGGGAATTAATTATAGGAGCTTGTTCGTTTCTAAGGGATAAATCTGCCTTCCATCTCATACATATAAAATGAGGTGGAGGACATGTTATGGGGATTTATTCTATTAATTGCAGCAATCGCTATTTTAAGAAGTGTCCAATTGTTATGGAGTTCCTATTCAGATTCAACACGTTTCTTTTCGCTGTATAATTTAGCCACATTATTTTTGATTTATACAACAGTACTAATTGCGTTTGGATTAAGTTATGTTGTATTAGAGGAAATGGGTTATACAGTTTTGAAAGAAGATGGTGAAATATTAACTGCTCATTCTTTTCAGCTTGTTGAAATTTGTTTATATTTTAGTGCAATCACTTTATTGTCCGTTGGATATGGTGATATAGCTCCGATTGGAATAGGAAGATGGATTGCAATCGGAGAAGCGCTAATTGGATATACATTACCGTTTGCTTTTGTGATGAGGTCTGTAATAGACAATGAAAAATAAGAGGGCATTTGATATAGTAAAAGAAAAGAGTAGGAGTGATAACAATGATGACAGTAGGAGAAATGGCACCGGAATTTACATTAGAGGGAAGTAACGGGGAACAAGTTCGCTTAGCTGACTACCGAGGGAAAAATGTAGTTCTCTATTTTTATCCAAAAGATATGACCCCGGGGTGTACAACTGAAGCGTGTGATTTTCGCGATGCTTATGGGTTATTTCAAGAGAAGGATACGGTTATCCTTGGGGTAAGTCCTGATTCAGCAAATAGGCACCTGAAATTCATTGAGAAGCATGAACTTCCATTTGTACTTTTAGTAGATGAAGATCATAAGGTGGCAGAATTGTATGATGTTTGGAAACTGAAAAAGAACTTTGGAAAAGAGTATATGGGAATTGAGCGTTCTACATTCCTTATTAATAAAGACGGTGAGCTTGTAAAAGAATGGCGTAAAGTGAAAGTGAAAGGACATATTGAGGATGTTCTTTCTTATATAAAATAAATCTATAAATGAGGAGAAAAAATAAACAGGTAAGGCATGTGTCTATACATATTTTCTCGCGATACATACAGTGAAAGTGTAGGGCATACCTCCTCAGATGATAGTATTCCAAGTGCGATTATGTCGCACTTTTTTCTATGTAAATGTATAAATAATGGGGAAAGATACATAAGAATAAGGCTATATACAAAAATAAACCACATACTTATAGTAGAAATATTGACGATTTATAAGAAAAGGAGTACACTCTTTATAAGAATTATAAAATAATAATCCGTATAGAATCGGGGTGCATGACGGTGGTCAAAGAAGAATTAAAAGAAGCGCTAGAAATGCTGAAAAATACGGGTGTACGCATTACTCCACAGCGTCATGCTATTTTAGAGTACCTTGTGGAATCTATGACGCACCCAACAGCGGATGACATTTATAAAGCATTAGAAGGTAAGTTTCCAAATATGAGTGTTGCAACTGTCTATAATAACTTACGTGTGTTTAAAGAAGTTGGACTTGTAAAGGAATTAACTTATGGAGACGCTTCAAGTAGATTTGATTATGTTACAAGTCAACATTATCATGTGATTTGCGAAAAATGTGGTAAGATTGTTGATTTTCCTTATGGAGGTTTGGAACAGCTTGAAGAGGAAGCTGCAAAAACGACAGGCTTCGTTATTAATAGTCATCGCTTAGAAATTTATGGCGTTTGTCCAGAGTGTCATAAGGCGTAATATATAATAAAGAAAGAGGGNNCCCTCTTTCTTTATTATATAGATGAAGAAAAATACTAATCGAAGTACATGTTATCCTTTATAGCTCTTCTTATTATATTTCTCATCAAATTCTTGTCCTTCTAGATTTCGATCAAGTGTTAAAGGTTGATTGCAATGCATACACGCGTCGACACGGCCGAGCATCTTTGTTGGTTTATCGCAGCTTGGACAAATAATTTGTACAGTCTTTGTAGATAACATACCAATCCAAAAGTAAACGACAGTACTAGCAATAACAGCTAAAAAACCAACCATCATAAATGTAGTCATAATAATAATGTTGTCCCGGAAAAAGACTCCTAAGTATGCAATGAAGAGGCCGATAAATACTAAACTTAATGCAAAGGTCCGAATTTTATTGATTTTGTTTGAATACTTAATGCTCATTCTCACCACACTCCTATAACAACAATAATAACATAAAATTTAGAATTTTCATTTACCTATAATCATGTTAAAGAGATAAGGTATGAAATAGTGGGAAGAGACCTACGAAGAATGGAAGTTATAATGATTTATGGAGCGTTTTTAAGGTTTTAACGGGATGTGAAATTTTTTTATAAAAAGTATTGACCCGATATATACTGCATGATATATTAATAAACGTCGCTGATGCGGAAACGCAGAAAACGACAAAAAAGAAATTGAAAAACTTAGTTGACATCGAAAAACGAAGGTGTTAACATAAGGGAGTCGC
>NZ_NULR01000021.1 GCF_002577405.1 Bacillus cereus
GTAACTTATCCAAAGCCCTCCCCTATACCTTCAGTTCTATAAATTAAATAAAGAAAGAGTGTGTTTTAATCAATCTTTTTTCAAAACACGCTTTTTCTTTTTGCTCATCTATCAAGGTTATTAGTATCAATTTGAACAAACATTATTTCGAAGCTGTGGATTTGAAATAATGTTGTACTGTTTATAAGAAAGTCGTACCGTTTATAAAAAAAGTTTAATCAAAAGCCTATATTATCAAAGCAGTTTTTTTGTTTCTCTTATTCAACTAAAGGAACAAAATAATATAAGAATGAGGACGAAGGGAAGCTACTCCTATTTATTGAATTTCTATTTGAAGATATTATTGTGAGGAGGGAATTAAATGGTAGTGAAAGAAGCAGAAATTATCTTAAACAGGAAAGGAGCCAAGAGAGCAAGCGAAATTCCTAATGAGGTATTACAATTACTACAGCAAGGGAAATTAGAAAGTGTTAATTTAACAGAATGGCTAGCTATAAACCATATTGAATTACTTAAAAATGTCTTGCCTTCAATAGGACTTAAAGATAGTTTAGAATTTGTAATAGCTGAATTGGAAAAACAGAACGTTGAAACTGGAATGAAAGTCATACGAATGACAGGAAATTTATTGGATAAAGTTATATTCAAAGAGAGTGAAAGAAAAAAGGAAGACTTACTGTTAAAATTCTCTAATCACATCTCAGATAGTGTACGATGTTGGGCAGCGTTTATGAATAAAAAACCAAATAACACATTAAAAGATAAATTGAAGTACATTCGCCCTTTTGCAGCGGATCGTCATTTTGGTGTTCGAGAAATTGCTTGGATGTCTATTAGAGAAGACCTTTCACAAAATATAGAAAAAAGTGTGGAATTGTTAGTAGACTGGGCAAAAAGTGAAGATGAGAATATTCGCAGGTTCTCTGTAGAATCTATTCGTCCTCGGGGTGTATGGAGTAAGCATATTGAAATATTAAAACAAGAACCAGATAAAGCACTTCCCATTCTTAATTTACTTAAATCAGATCCATCAAAATATGTCCAAGATTCAGTTGGAAACTGGTTAAATGATGCAAGTAAAACCAAACCGGATTGGGTGATTAACCTGTGTGAAGAATGGACAAAGGATACTGACATAAAGTCGACTAGTAGAATTATTAAAAAAGCTAAAAGAACAATATTGAAAAATAATTAATGTTCCACTAACATACTTATTAGTTAAGCAAGGAACAAAAATAATCAATCTTTTTTATAAAAGAATAATTTGAATAAATATGAGAAGAGCATATTTTGATCAATCTTTGTTCAAAACATGCTCTTCTTATTTTCTTTTATATCAGTGTTATTAATGTTAACTTGATCAAACTTTATTTCAAAGCTACAGAAGCTACATTTGAAGAAATAAAAAGAATGACGCTACTAGCTCAAAAGTAATGGTGTGTTAATGTAGCCAAGTACAAAGAAGATATAAAATAGTTAGCTTAAGTGACAAAGCGATTGATGAGGGAATATCATAAGGGAATTGCGGTGATGAGAGGGAAGAGAAAGTCGTGGAAGAAGCTCTGGTGATTATATTTCTAAATCTCTGTTAATAATTTAAATTTCCTTTTCTGTTCGGGAGTTAATTGATTTTCTACATAATGATGTATAAGTAAATCTATTATTTCATGAGTATATTTCTTAATAGTGAGCTTCATTAGTGTTCCAAGCTCTTCATGAGTCATGAGATTGGCTAGAAGTTTAAAAACCGCCCTATTGGTTTTTAAATTCCATACATTCACTTGTCTTTACTCGTTTTCAGGTGAAGAAACAGGAGTATCTTCGCTATTTTTGATAAAAAAATCAGGGATATATAGAAATAGGGATATTTCTATACTGTGGGAGAGGGGCACAGGGATGATATGTGATACAAGTAATAGAACTATAAAATTAACGGATAGTGCGTGAACTACTCGCCACTTAGCTAAGCTTGAAGTGGGAGCTTCTCAGTTCCACGACGAAAGTAACCTTTCGTCTCCCTGAGCGTTACTTCGGGGTGTTCCACCCCTAGATGTCCAACGCTTGGATGCTCTTTTGGTACGGTTGATATTTTACGCAGGAACCGAATGGCTTGGTTTTCGCACTCTATTTTCTTCCTGCAACCTCATATATCAAGTTATCAAAGAACTTCATATAGCTAGTTTATCAAAAGTTTTTGGCTATGCCAAACCGAAATTCATCGTCCACCTACCGTTGGACTATCGCCCTTCACACGCTTGAGGAAGGAGAATTCTTTCGGTAAATTCGTTAAATCATTGATGTCAAAAACGATAGACTACAACAATGAAACTAGAATGATATTTCTGATCTTGAAGAGATAAAAGGGTTGGAATTAGCTATTCAGGCAATTAGTAATTTTTCTAATAAATTACTTATCTAACTAAATAGAGTAACAGGTACTTTGGTTCAACATGAATTAAACAACTTATAAGAGCCTTGCTATAAAAAAATATAGCAAGGCTCTTATATTTTTTATCGAAATTAAATAACCTTATTATCAATTTACATAAGGTATATCATGAGGAAATTGCAGTGGAGAGAAGAAAAGGTTGTGGAGGAAGTGCTGGTGATGATATTTTTTAAAATCAAAAAATATAGAAATATCCCTATTTCCACGTAGGGATATTTCTATATTTCTAAATCTCTGTTAATAATTTAAATTTCCTTTTCTGTTCGGGAGTTAATTGATTTTCTACATAATGATGTATAAGTAAATCTATTATTTCATGAGCATATTTCGTATTAGTAAGTTTCATTAGTGCTCCAAGCTCTTCCTTAGATTGACTAGAAATTTTAATACTGCCTTGTTGGTTTTTAAATTTCTTTTTCTCTGGTGTTTGCTCCGTCTTTTGTTCCTGCTGATTTACTTGTTCTTGCTCATTTTTAGGTGGAAAAGTAGGAGTATCTTCGCCACTTTTTGTTACAACTGAATCCTCGTTTGGGATATAAGGATCTGTTGGGTCAAAATTGCTCTTTTTTCTGCCTAATAATCCAGGAGTTCTTGCCATGTTATACACCAACCTTCATACTTTCAAAAACATTGATACGAGATAATAATTCATCACTAATTTTTTCGTATAGTTCTATTACATTTAAATCATGTCTATCATTTTCAGTAATACCGTTAACATCAAACCTTTTAATACGTTCCATCTGTGGAACGATATTTTCAAATAGGTTTTCTTCACCAAAAATTTCACGAGCATTTTCCATAATGTATTCATCCACTTTACCATTATTTTTTAATAGCACTGGAAGAATACCTACAACTTCAATATCAAGATCATATTGCTCTTTTAATTTTATTAGCTGGTTAATGTAGTTCTCTGCACCTGTAAGAGAACGTTCTTGTGTTTGTAGAGTTATAAGAACATAATCAGAAGCTACAACTGCATTTTTTGTAACTTCAATTGACATAGGTGGAACATCGATAAATATGTAATCGTATTTATGTTTTATTTTCTCAAGTAATCCCTTAAAGTAGAAATCTTCTTCTTCTTCCGAAGAACACGATTTATATAGAAATTTTGCGAAATCTTGAAAATCAACATAAGAAGGAATTAAATGTAAATTTTCCGTTATTTCAACTTCTAATCCATCTAAATTCCCCTCTTGAATCCCTTTCATCAATGTTTTATTTAAAGTTACCTTTTCGTCAGGATTAAGGATAGATTTTGTTAGCATTAGAGATTTTGTTGCATTACTCTGTGGATCAAGATCAACAAGTAAAGTTCGTTTCCCTTTTTTTGCGAATTCATAAGAGTTTAATACAGCATTAGTGGTTTTACCAACGCCCCCTTTATAATTTCCAACAGTAATTGTAATAGCCATTTATACCACTCCATTTATTTTCCGGAATATTTCCCTATGTCCCTATTTCTATATCTTAGTGAAAAGATTAGAAAAAATAGGGAAATATCTAATTATAGAAATAGGGATATTTCTATGTTACAAAGAAGATTATAGCAGTGATATGTGGTACATGCAATAGAATCTGTCATTTATACCACTCTATTCATTTTTTTGAAAAAGTCCTTATATCCCCATATCCCATGCTCATCAAGCTAAGAAAAGCAAATACCCCAAAACGAGAGAATTGATGTTACCAGTAAAAAAAAGCCCCCCCATTCCTATAATTGACGTTGCGTAAGTGTAACTTGATGACCATGACCTACTTCAATATTTTTGATAGCGTAGGTAGGGATATATCTATATTGTAAAGAAGACTATAGTCGTGATAATTGGTACATACAATGGAATCAGTAATTTCCAAAGGCGCCCATTAACCCCCTATTTTTAATAATAAAAGTAGAGGTAAAGAGAAATATTCAATTATAGAAATAGGGATATATCTATATTAAAAAGAAGATTATAGTCGTGATAATTGGTACATACAATGGAATCAGTAATTTTCAAAGGCTCTCCCATACCTCCATTTCTGATAACAAAAGAAGATATATAGGGAAATATCCAATTATAGAAATAGGGATATATCTATATCGAAAGAAGATTATAGTCGTGATATGTGGTACATACAATGGAATCAGTAATTTTCAAAGGCTCCCCCATACCTCCATTTCTGATAACAAAAGAAGATATATAGGGAAATATCCAATTATGGAAATAGGGATATATCTATATCGAAAGAAGATTATAGTCGTGATATGTGGTACATACAATGGAATCAGTAATTTTCAAAGGCTCCCCTATACCTCCATTTCTGATAACAAAAGTAGAGGTATAGGGAAACATTCAATTATAGAAATAGGGATATATCTATATTGTGAGGGAGATTATAATAGTGATATGTGGTACATACAATAGAATCAGAAATTTTTCAAAGGCTCCCCTTATACCACCATTTATAATAATAAAAGTGGGAGTATAGGGAAATATCCAATTATAGAAATAGGGATATATCTATATCAAAAGAAGATTATAGTCGTGATATGTGGTACAAATAATAGAATCAGAAATTTTTTCAAAGACTCCCCCTATGACACATGCCCATCAACTTAAGAATTCAGAATTACCCCAAAATGAAAAAATGAGCTTTTTTGTTACAAGTTAGCACAAAATTTCGTTCTGGGAGTAGTTGTATTTTTTTAGCTTGATGGCGGTGTGACGCTCCCCTATTGTTAGCCGATTAAAAAGTTCTTTACTGAATAAAAAAGTTGTTTAAAAATCCTTCTTTAACTAAACGGCAGGTTAGTTTTAATACGATGTTTGTTTTATCATTTAAGCAAAGTGATAGAAGGTCGAAGAAAAGGCAGTAATAAAGAAGTGCCATTCCTAATGTGGACTGGCACTTTGTAAGGTGCAAAATTCATTATTTGATTTCGGCTGAGGAATTTGATTCATCTATTTTTCCTGTACTTTATTATGATTTCTTAGGCAGCCTTCTCTGTTTTAAATACCCATTGTTGAAGAGTTGGTTGATAATACGGTATCATCCACCCTAAAATTTTGCCGATAAAATAGGCGGCAATTAGTGTACCGATTCCGATTGAGCCTAATGATTGAATGAAAACTATACAGATTGCACCAGCTACACAAATGTTTATAAAATCGCTCAAAATTTTTGCTTTACCGAATTTCAAATTAAATTTTTCACTAATTGCATAAGTTAACGCATCATACGGCATTAATGGCAGTTTCGCTGTTGTATAGCCCATTAAACCGAACGCTATAACAAATAAACTAACAATCAAATACACACTTCGAGCAAAGATAGTTTCAGGTGTAGGGAAAAGTTGTACAAGGAAGAGTGTTGCATCCATGAAGAATCCAAATAAAAACGAAATAATGAATTGACTCACAAATTCATTGAGATTCATTCGTTTACTTAATATGACTTGAATAATAATGTATAAAACATTTGCAAGCGCCATTGTCACACCAATCGATAAACCAACCGTTAGCGTACTTGCATATGCTAATGATGACACAGGCGATACACCAAATCCTGCTTGAATCGACATACTAATGCCAATTGACATAAAAAATAACCCGAGCACGTACAAGTGGATGCGCTTCAAGGTTCTGTTCCGATGTTTCATATTATCTCTCACTTCCTAGTTAATATTATTCATATAAACACTATAGCTACAAAATTAACTATAACGCCAAATTAAACATATGAAAAATATATATATGATATACTAATCATATGAAAAAACATATAATGGATTTTCGACAATTATATTACTTTAAAGAAATTGTGAAACAAGGAAGTATTTCTAAAGCAGCAGAAGTGCTCCATATCGCGCAGCCACCACTTAGTCAATTATTAAAAAAGCTCGAAACTGATCTTGGTACAACTTTAATTCATCGATACCGTCAAAAATGGGAGCTTACAGAAACAGGTGAAATACTATATCAATATGCCACTCAAATGCTAATGCAAGTGCAAGATGTAAAGCAGCAAATTCAAGAAATTGAACAAGGTATAGGTGGAACAGTAAGTATTGGTGTATCGTCTACATGTTCGAATATGCTCATTGACTATGTTAGTACGTTTAGAACAAAATATCCTAATGTTAAAATGAATATAGTAACTGGAAATTCAGAAGAATTATTAAAAAGACTAGAACAAAGAGAAATTGATGTTGCCTTACTTTTACGATTGGGCAGTAGTGAACAATATGAGATGAAAATATTAAAAAAACAACCAACCGCTGTGATTATTCCAACAAGTTGGGCAACATCGTTTTCATCACAGCATGTGACGATTGAACAGATTGCGAAATTCCCATTCATTATGCTAGGAGCAATGGAAGGACTCTCTTTCAATGAAAACCTACTCAAAGCGTTTGATGAACATCAAGTCAAGCCAAATATCATTATCGAGTGTAAAGATATAAGTATGGTTGTATCACTTGTTAGTAAAGGGCTAGGCTTATCCGTCATTCCAAGAATGGATTACACATCACCATTTTTAGAACATACAACGCTTTTTGAATTGAAACAATTTGATTTTCACCTAGAGCCTGTAATAGTAAAATTAAAAGACAAAAGAATTTCCAAAGTAGCATCTCAATTTTGGGAAATGGTTGATTAGGAGATATGAACAAAGCAAAAATAGTCTTCAATCAAGTAATATAGACATCGTCCGAAAAATTGAGTTGGGATAAAAAAGTCCTTTACTAAGTTGAAAAACGCAGTAATTACACTACTTATTAGTAAAGAACTTTTTTATACAAAGACAGGTATATAAAGATAAATTTTAAAAAAATTTATTATTTCTTTTAATCATGGTTCTGTTTAATGATTAAGATTTTTAAACAACTTTAACTCTAACTGTCGATTTGAAAGACATGTGGTTCTTTTATTTCTAAGAACAAAATTAAACAACTTTATTATCTCTGCACACCTATAATGAATATATTGTTTGATTGTTAGTATTTTCTATAGGGAATGAATCCAATCAAATGTTGTTTACGTACAATCATGACAAGAAAAAGAGCATCCTTAACATGTAAGGACGCTCTCTCTTTTATTTAAGAACAGAAGGCGAAGTCTTTTCTAACCATAAAATGCCATCATATTGTTCGATAGGAATCATGATTTCTTCTTGCTTTTTGACCCCCCAGTAACTTGCTGCAGTTGGGGTAAACATCCATGACGTTTCTGGTCGGTTACTTTCTCCTTTTAAGTTTACAAAGACATTTGGACTTCCAACGGTGCTTATTATTTTTTCTACACTTTGTTCTTCATGTTCGGTATGTACAGGAACAATTTTGTTATTGGCAGAGTTCCAACTGCTCCCACTATACGCAAATACGCCAATCGTGTACATTTGGTTTTTGATGCGCTGCGGAAGATAATCCATCATATTAGGGCCTACAAAATTGTATTGCTGCAACTTCGTATAGTCTAATATCATTTTCGAATTTTGTTTCCGAATATGATAATTATGTCCCCATACAATAATTTTTTTGTTTTTATATTGCATTTCAGTGAGCCATGCTAGGTTTTGAGCCATTTTTTGATCTCGGATATAATCAGCGTAGTCTCTAACATTAGTAGAGAAGATGCCACCTCTAAATTTCATATAAGCATCTAGATGTGTTTTAATCGCATCAATCCGTATATTGATTGATTTCTCAAGGAAATTCACATCATACGTAGGGTGAGGTGCAACTTGAGTCAATTCAGCTTTATGATTCTGAATAAAAGTTCTCACATTTTCAAACTTGTTGATAACAGGTTGTATTTCTATTTTATATTGATCATAGGGATATGTACCGTCATAACCATTGTAATACTTATCCAGTTTAATCAACTCTGTTACTGCTGCATCAAATTCAGATGCCACTTCAGGACTTAGTTTTTGCAACCAGTCTTTCGCATACGAGTGGAATGAAGATCTATAAAACAAATTGATATCAAAACCAGCTAATGTTAGTGGCTTTCCTTTTTCTTTTTGTTCTTTCATATAGGTAAACAATTGTTCAACTTCCTCTGTTTGCCATACACCTTCTAAAGATTGTTTCATCGCTTCAGTAGCGGTTAAGTTATCAAAATTTTGTTGAACCGTACTTGCTTCTGCAAATCCTGATTCAAATGCAATTACATCATATCCCATTTCTTCATGTAAGTACTTAATCATACGTATTTTGGATTGATTCATTTCCTTAGCACCATGCGTACTTTCGCCAAGTACAACAATACGCTTGTCCTGTACGGCCTCTTTTAGAAAAGATAAATCTTCTGTTGTTTGGGAAGTGGGTTCATTTAATCTTTTTGCATGTCCATTTAGCCATTCCTCCCATTTGGGTTGATCGACTGGCTTTTCTGCTGCAAATGCTACAGATGTGAAGGTAGTACAGGCAAGAAGCGTACTCATTAGCCCGATTTTCCATTTTTTACGCACAACAACGCCTCCAAGAATCATATTTTTAGAGATTGAATAGAATCTGTATCAAAAATTTACTAATATACCATTATTTATAATAATACATATGCGGATTCCAAACAATATCAATATTCTAAAAATTAAAAACCCACTTCGTGCATAATGAAGAAACCTTCTATATGGGGTCACCATACATCACCATCGAGCTAAGAAAAGCAAATATCCCAAAACGATAAAATTGACACCACCAGGTGAAAATATACAGTTTTTGTTTTGGGGCGTTATAAAATTCTTAAGTTGATGGGCATGGGGTAGCGTCACATCATTATCAAGCTAACAAAATTAAATTTCTTTAAAATGAAAAAATACGTTATTCTTTCTGTAGAATCGTAGGAAAGGATGGCGTATTTGGCATAAACTTATCGATTTTTGATAAACTAGAATTATTTTCTAAAGAGTTACAACGATATATGTTAGCTGATGTCTTAGAACAATTAGCTAGAGAGATAGGGTTTATTCAGCGAAAAAGTAAATATCATGCACAAGATTTAGTAGCTCTATGTGTTTGATTAAGCCAAAATATAGCTCATACTTCATTGGCACAATTATGTAGTCGATTAGAAGCTAATACAGGTATTTCTATGAGTCCAGAAGGACTCAATCAACGATTTAATTCTCAGGCTGTACAGTTTTTACAACAAATACTAGCGTATGTACTTCATCAACAATTGTGTTCCACTAACAAAATTACAACCATGTATACTAACTATTTTCGTCGTATTCGTGTATTGGATTCTACACATTTTCAGATTCCGGATAAATTCGCTTCTACATATATCTATATTGAGAGAGATTATAATAGTGATATGTGTTACATACAATAGAAGCAGTAATTGTTCAAAGACGCCCCCTATGCCTCCATTTCTGATAACAAAAGTAGAGAGATAGGGAAATATCCAATTATAGAAATAGGGATATATCTATATTGAGAGAGATTATAATAGTGATATGCAGTACATACAATAGAAGCAGTAATTGTTCAGAGACGCCCCTTATACCACCCTTTCTAATATTAAAAGTAGAGGGATAGGGGAATATCCAATTATAGAAATAGGGATATATCTATATTATGAAGGGGATCATAGCCGTCATATCAGGACTACTTCATTTTGACACTCCCATCCCTAAAGGGGACAGATGACTTATGTCAGTGGGATCCGTACTATCAAAACCAAGTCTATTTTTAGATGTCAAAAAATCAAAATAAGATTGTGATACCGTACGAATTTCGTATTAACCGTAGGAAATACGGGATAAGCCTAATAGGATAACCGAAGGATACTTTGGTGTTCGTAGGAAGCCCCCACTTAACAACCCATAAGGGTGTTAAGTGGGGGCTAGTTCAATTCAACAGATTTTTAGGTCACACAATTATAAGAAGACCTTAGGATTATACCTAAAGGTCTTCTTTATTAGTTAGAAATCGAGCTCTTCGTTATCTTCTTCAGAAATCCCACCAAGTACTACCCTGGCGTCAATAATTTTACCTTCTTGCAATATGGGCTCCTCTGTTTTTAAATCTTCTTGTCTCTGTGCGGAAACAAATCCATTAGTAAGCAAAAGATTCAATTTATTCTCAACTGTATCTAAAAGATTTAATCTCTGTTCTACATTATCTAATTTCTGTAGTAGTTGCTCATAACGTTTTTCATTTTGTACCAGTTCAACAACAAATGCTGTTAATTGTCTACTATTAGCTTTTTCATTAAGGATCCTATATACATCTTCAGGCATATTATCAGCATGTAATGCCATTTTTCTATTTGTAGCCATTATCAGCACGTCCTTTTATTTTAAGCTAGCTGTCCCTTCATTTCATCAATTACTTTTAATTCTAATGCAGTTAGATTAATTGTACGTGAAGTTGGAGCAAATACTTCTTTGTCGCTATTTTGAATAATATCGTTCAAGAAGAAGTGATTGTTTTTAGCAGCCATTTCAGACATATGATTCAATAAAGCGAGACGGATGTATGGTTCTAAAACGGGTGCTTCGCCTCCGATATAAATGAATTTCAATACTGTATTCGTACTAGATGGGATGAATACATCAAGAATTTTAGCAACTAAAATTCTTGCATATTCTTTCAGTGCCTCTACAATTTCATTTGTAAAATCATATTCTTCACCAGTATTTTCATTCGATAGTACATACTTTTGTACTTTATATTTATTAACTATAAATTTCTCTAATGTTCTTAGATCCTTAAAGTATTGAATCAATTTTTCTTTTCTAAAGCGTTCTAGGTATCCCAAGAATGGCTCAATATCGATAACTTGGAAAGAATCTCTGTGCTTAGGTGTAGTAAGCCCTTTACCCAATCGCACAGCATCTGTAGAACCGCCACCAATGTCAGTTAAAACTACTTCATAGTCATCGAATCGCTCAGATTCATAGCGCTTTTCAATACTAATTACATTTGTATTCTGATCTTTTGAAACCATTTTATATTTTAAAGAATGTCTAGCAACTTCTGATTCATTTCTACATTTTGCTGATTGGACTGTAATAGTTAGTTCTTTCTCCATTCCTGGTGTTAACACTTTAACTTTATGTTCACCGTTAAATCTTTCTTCCATTTTTTTATGGGCAATGCTAAATTTCTCTTCGCGTTTTAAAAGCCAAATTGGAAGCATCATACTCATGTGTTCAATTTCAATTTCATTATCTTCTTGATCAGCATTAAGGGCATGATAATATGCAATTGCTCCTAAAAAGCATACGTATGGGATAGGACTATTTATTTTATCGTGCATCTTATTTACATGTGAGTTTGCTAACTGATTATCTTCAGCCAATTGCCCAACTAAATAGTAAGACTCTTCACCTTCGATTTCAGTGGAAATTAGTAATCTATCCAGTAAATCTTCTGGTTTAGAAATACGATCAACAAGTAAATCCTCAGCTTGTTTCTTTGAAATCTTAACTACATTCGTTGCAAGTTCAATATAATAACCGTCAACCATGAAATTATTAAAACTATTTCCGAAATCCGCTACTTTTCTTCCAATTTTCATTTATAATTCCCCCTTTATACATTAAGTGCGACTTAAGTGCTACTTTTGATTATGCTTTAGCGCATTTAATCAAAAATAGAAACATTTTAAATAATAAGTACGACTTGAATCGTGCTTATTATTTAATTAACCTATATACTTAAAAAATTCAAAATAAACAAGGAAATACCTTCTTTCAAACGAATTAAACACATAACAGTTAGACGCCGACATGTCGAACATAAATGATGATGAATAACAGTAAAACAGCAACATGGTCGACATGAATGATGGTCAACAACAATGTAATGACAACACGACCAACATGGATGATGGTCAATAACAATATAATGACAACATGACCAACATGGATGATGGTCAATAACAATACAATGACAACATGACCGACATGGATGATAATCAATAACAATGTAATGACAACATGTCGGACATCGATAACAACAAATGACGATGAGGGGAGGACGATGGAATGGATAGGGAAGAACCTTATAAGAAAACATATTCCCTTGCAGATATAGCAAGGATGCTTGGGAAGCCACGGACAACCCTTCAGGCCTGGCGGGACCAATTCAAACCATACTTACCAACCGTCGCTGGGACGAAGGGGCGAACGCTGAGATATGAACAGGAAGCATTAGAGCTTTTTAAATTAATTGCTAATATGAAAGATGCACAAGAACCACCAGAAATAATAGAACAGACGTTAAAACAAAATGTAGATTATATTGTAGTAGAAGAGAGTGATGAAGACAACGAAATAACGAAACCAATTATTCAGACGATGTATGAGAGTATGAAAGAGGTTTCTATATATTTTCAAGAACAAAAAGCTATGAATATGGAACTTTTAAAACGCATAGACAATTTAGAACAAACTAATCAAACATTAACGAACAAGATTGATGAACAGCAAAAGACTATTGATAGAAAAATAAACAATAGAGATCAGCAGTTATTAGAAGTGGTTCGAGAAATACAAGAAACCAAGAAGTTAGTTGCGTCTTCTCAACAAGAAAAATCATGGTTCGCTAAACTATTTAAAAAATAACTTAAATAATACGTAAAAAAATAGGGAAGCTTGTATGTTTTTACAAGCTTCCCTACTTTTTTTGTGAATTTGATGTATTTCCCCAAACAATCACAAAAATTAAGAGACAGTCTTCTGTCGGAAAATGATAAAGAACATACTTATAATGTTTCCCTTTTAGGATAGAATACTGTATTTATTAAATCTTGTTTAAAAAATAAAATCATTATAAACATTAGAATCTATTTTAGAGATGCTAGACTAGCTGTATCAAGTGATTCAAGATTTTACCTTAGTAAATTACAAGGTTAATTTATGAGTAAATAATAGAATTTTCAGTTTCGTATGAATGGAAATTTCATAGCTGAATAGTTTAGAAAAAGAGAAATAATTATAAGATCTGAGAGGTGTTTTGAATTCCTTTTTTGGGAAAATAGTACGTTGCTCGGGGATTATAAGAATACATGACAAATAGCCTTGCTAATTATATTATTTTTGAGCAAGGCTAAGTTTTAGATGTTTTTTTATTAGGGCTTTAGAGCGCCTATTTTTTGCAAAATGGAATCCACTTTCTTGTTATTAAGCCAGTCTATAATTGGAAGTTTGCTTTCATATTTTTGTGTATGTTCCATGTTAGTTAAGGCTTTTTTTGCTTCATAATCGTTACGCTCTGTTCTTTGTTTGGCTTTTTTCGCGAACATTTTCATAAAATGAGCAGGATTACTTATTTCAGCTTGATTATATTCAAAGCATTCAACGCATTTTTCAAAATCCCATTTTTGATAACGATCAATTCTTTGCGGTATTCTTAAGGCTATAGTATAAGCGTTCTGTTCGGTTAAATATGTTACAGGTTGACTTGTTATATAGCGATATGCCTTTATCTGATCTTCACTTAAATAATCATTTAAATCTTGTGATCTATCAATAGCATTTTGTGAATTAGTATTTGATCTTTCTAGTTCTTCAAAATTTAAAATATCTATGCCATTAGATAAAGTATTCTTGGTACTGGTGCAAAAATAGAATAAAAGATAATAAAGTGCATAGATTTCTAACGGAATCGTATCTTATGCTGCAAGTCCAAACAATTGATGGATAAACTCTTTTTGATTTTGGACAGACTGGTCCCGTAAATCAACCTGTTCTTTGTTCATCATATGCATGGCTTCTACTCCAGAAAGAATGGATGTAGCTGTGTCAAAACATTTGAACCCTAGCATAGAACGAATTCATCTCTTTATAAAGCGATGGTCTTGTTCTACTATGTTATTCAAGTACTTTTGTTGTCTAAGTCGCATACCGTTAGGTATGCTTTTTTCTTTTTTCAACTGTTCAATTGCTATAGGATAAGCTGGATTCTTGTCGACCGTTATAACACGAGGCTTTGAAACATGAAAAGACCGCAAAGCTTTCTTGAAAAAGCGCTTTGCAGCCTTCTGATCTCTTGTTTGGCTTAGGAAAAAATCGATTGTGCTTCCTTTCGAATCAACAGCACGATACAAGTACATCCATTGACCTTTTACTTTGATATATGTTTCATCGACTCTCCAAGGATCATTTGTTTGTTTGTTTGAGGTAACGTCGGATCCGTTTATCCAATTCAGGACCATACTGATGAACCCAACGCATAATCGTTGTATGAGAAATGGATAAACTCCGTTCCTCCATCATTTCCACTAAATCACGAAAACTAAGATTGTACCGTAGTACCATCTTACCGTTAATAAGATAATATCAGGCTGATAGTGTTTCCATTTGAACAAATTATTCTTTTCCATACCAATCACACACCTTTTTAGAGTAATAGTATCAGTATGGCTTTTGCACCAGAACCTTCTAATAGAATTATATCAATTGCACCTAATCATTCATACCATCCTAATAGAATATCCTTAGGTTATCTTTTATTTATATAGAACGTAGCAAAAATAAAATATATGTAAAGTTAGATACTCTCACTGTAAACACGCCACATTTTTCTCGAATTCTGTACTCTTGCTGTAAATACGCAACACCCTTCCCAAGTTGCGTACTCTCACTGTAAATACGCAACAGCTTTCCCAGGTTGCGTACCTATTCCTTTAAAAAAGAAGCAACAGCTTTCCCAAGTCGCGCGTGTAACTAAAGAATAATGAATACAAAATACGATTATATCAAGGTTCATCGTGATTACCTTGTTTCCTTTAGAATTGAAACAGGAAACATATTTTCACAAAAGTTGCACATGAAATTTTTTGTAACTTTTTTTGAGGCCTTGTAGCCCAAGGGATTAGCATGTGTTTCCTCTTTTTAAAAACTCTCTTAAAGAGCGCATTTTTACAAAATTCGTTTTGATATAATCAAAATTGGTATATTTTATAGTCTTTTGGCATATATTTCTGAATTTGTAGAACGGAGGTGAAAAAGATGGGGAAATCATTTGTAATATGAAATCAACGTAGCTTAAATGGGGAGACAACCAATGCTGTGTTAGTAACACTGAAATCTTAGCTTTTCAGATTCAATTTGTAGTGTTTCTTCTTTTAGAGGAAACACTTTTCTAAAGTTGTGCGTATAACAAAACAAAAGGAAACACCTGCAACAAAACAAACTATTTTTGGGAAACAAATTTTTTCTTAAAACACAAAAAAGGGTTCTGGTGCAAAGATAAAATGAAAACCAGTAAAACGCATATATTCCTAACAGAATTGTATTTTATGCTACAAGTTCAAACAATTGATGGATGAATTCTTTTTGGTTTTGGACAGACTGGTCCCGTAAATCAATCTGTTCTTTTTTCATCATATGCATAGCCTCTACTCCAGAAAGAATGGATGTAGCTGTGTCAAAGCATTTGAACCCTAGCATAGAACGGATTCGTTTGTCCAATTCAGGACCGTACTGATGAACCCAACGCATAATCGTTGTATGAGAAATGGATAAGCCCCGTTCCTCCATCATTTCCACTAGATCACGAAAACTTAGATTGTACCGTAGGTACCACCTTAATGTTAATAAGATAATATCAGGCTGATAATGCTTCCATTTGAATACATTTTCCTTTTCCTTTTCCTTTTCCTTTTCCTTTTCCTTTTCCTTTTCCATACCAATCACGCACCTTCTTTAGATTAGTAGTATCAGTATGTCCAAAAATTAGAGATTGCTTACAGTTATTTTGAAATTTTCGCACCAGAACCCTTTGGAAATCATTTAATAATTCTTGAATACTTGTAGTCATTAAATCTATAAATTTACTGACACAAATTTTGTTAGGACGTCCTAACACTTTTATACCTATACTTTATTCTTCAAAAAAATGTTAGGGTAAAACTGTTACTCTGTCCTAACAATTTTAAAAGAGCTTTAAAGCTATATAAATCAATGCCTTCCAGTGGATTTTTATAAAGAGAATTGATCCAAACTCCAGCGTACAAGTTTTAGTATCCATATTGGCTCAAATTCAATTTAATTTTTTCGTAATTTACAACCATTTTTTACTGTAATAAGATATATAAAAATGATAGTTATTGAATAAGAGTAAATTTATATTTCGGGGGTGTATATTATGAACAATAAAACGTATAAATATAAAAGTAACGGAACAAAAAAATCATTCCACTTAAAAGATGCCGACTTATTTGTCTTCACGGTTTTATATTACAAAAGGTACCTGACTACTAGACAAATCACTCAACTATATAATGCGTTTGAAGGTAGAGATTTTTCCGAAGCCAGTGTGTTTACAAAACTTAATCGTTACTCACAATATGGTGCTATTTTAACTAAAAAGATTGATAAGAGAGATGATAGTATAACTAAACGTGCAACATTCTCCTTAAAAGAAAGGATGATTGATTTTCTTCAGGAACTAGGAAAGATTCCTGCTGGATCTTCAAAACGTAGATATTCTCATTCAAGCTCATTGCATACATTTTGTTCACGAGAAATATTAGTCCGAACACTTTTAGAAGTGTCGAAAAAGACCAATACGAATAAGATATTAAGTGAACTAGATATTCGGTCATATCATCAAAAGCAAAAGAAAACAGAAATAGAAGGTTCTGGTTTAGCTTTAGTTCCAGATGAACATATTTCGTATCATGATGAAAATATTTATATTGAGATGGACATGTGTAAAGAAACTAATGCTACATTAGTTGAAAAAGTAGGGAAGTACGTAGAGTACGCGCAAAAAACTGATGAAAATGTAACGGTTGTTTTTGTACTTTATGACAAATCTATGTTCCTTGCAGAAGATGCTGATCCACCTTACGTACGAATGAAAAATTTCTTGTTTTCTATGAGGGAGTATCATGAACTATTAATGAATCTACCAAATCTAAATGTGCATATTTGTTCAATGAAAGATGCTGGAGATGTTATTTCAGATATCATTCTAGGAATAGGTGGTAATCAAAACTTTGAACAAGATATTTTATTACCTTTATCTCAACGTATAGTAGGAGATGCCGATTGGCGTTACGCATTTGTTGAAAATGTTCAAACGTTTAAAGAACCAATAGATGGTGGTCTTCGAAGAATGTATAGAAGAGATAAAGATGCTATGCAAGACTTCTTCTTTATTTTTGGAAATGAAAATGATTATCGGATGATTGCTAGATTAGACGATGTTGTATTTTCAAGAAGAGAAGGTGATGAAGGGGTGCCTCTTGTTGTGATCTATCCGAAACGCCGAATGGCTAGAGATATACTTTTAATGGACACTTATGACAACGTACTGCTGCTATCCCTCCAAAATGAAAGTGTCACTATAGACGCTGATGAACAAATTATGGTACGTACTGCAAATAACATACACCCAAAAAGACGTAAACTTATTGAATTATATTAATCTATTGTTTTTTATATACTTCTATATAATTTTATTGATTTCTATTTTTCAAGGTGTTAGAATAACGTTTGAACAAACATTCAAAACAACAATCAAATCAGAACATATGAATTTAAGGCAAGCGACACACGCTGTTTTTACAGTGGGTGTCGCTTGCCTTTTTTTATATGGAGAAAGGTGGAAAACCAAAATGGATTTACAATATGCAACTACTACGACTGGGGAAGTGCTTTCTGCTAGAGAATCGTTTGAAAACCCCGAACTAGTCCTCAAACATATGACAGCTGATTTCATTTTACAACCGAATGGACACGCATATTTTATTTCTGATTCAACATCGGATACACAGTTAAATGCAATGAAAGAGCATCTTGATAGTAGAGGTTGGTGGTATGAAGTTACGTAAAATATACTTTATTACAGCAAGTGAAGCTTATGTGTATGTGAAGTAAGGAAAAGAGCCGTTTCCTGTAGTGGAATCGGCTCTTTTTACGTTTGTTTAATTATGCTTCATATGCCATGCTATTAGGAAAGTCTTCGTTTCTTTTAAGACAGCGCACAATTCTAGTACATGCACAATTAAAATAATGTTTTCTCATTGTTTCTGAATCTACTAGAGCTTGCTCTAAGTCATTAAACATTCGTTCTTTTTTATTATAATACATTTTGCCTATTTTATCGGGTGATTCAGAAGGATAGTATTGATAAACAACAATCTCTTCATCTTCAAATTCTTTAGTCATTAATAAATATATTGCCATATACAAAAACCTCTTTATTTATACTGAATTTTATGTTTGAGGTTATGTGAGAAAAATGACTTACTGCTCTTAGTTTGAAAACTATTAGAAGTGACTAGTCTTCTTTTAAAAATTCAATATTGATTCTATCAACTTCAATTTCAACATACTTGTTAAAGTATTCACTGTGTTCCGGGAATATTTCATCTTCGTCTGTAATAATAATCCCTGCATCAATAAACTCATGATTTAATATCCCACTAATACGATACTTGAAAGAATTATCAATTCTCTTTAAATCTTTTACTCCATCTATTCCTTTATTTATTTCAATATCATCAAAAACTGTAATGTCGAGAATAACAGGATAATTTTTTCCTTCTTCAATTTTATATGGACAAACAGTGGAGAATCCTGTGAATACTACACCGTTAATATTTATTGTAACTTCCTCTTCAATTAGCTCATCGATTTTTTCTACATATGCCATGTATTTCATATTTTTTCCTCCTATTATTAATTAGCAGGGTTTATAATTTGTTCATTTTTTCCGTTTAGGGTTCTCCAAAACGTTTTACCGCTTTGCGTATGATATGTTGTAATATATCCCTCGTTATTTGTACCTACTAACTCAAACTTAGCTTTCCCCTTACCAGTATTGCCCATATATTTAACGTAACCGGTTCGTACCTCACCTTTGTAATCATACTTAACTTTTATCCCATTTTCGATTACATCTCTAGCACCTTGCAAATATTGTTCAGCATTTTCATAAGCACCTTTAAATTCTCCGCCATGTTTATCAAAATGCCCAATTAATTTTTCTTTATCAGCAAAATTCTCTGCCTTTTTGACTGTGTTTTCAACTTTTTCAGCTTTTTTAACTGTATTAGCAGCTTCGACTGCATTTGCAGTCATCTTAACACCTTTCCCTACCTTGGCTATCTTTCCAATAGGTGTAAGACCGGCTACTGCCATTCCGCCTGCAAAAATTCTATCCCAAGCCAGGGATCAACCCCATCCCAGGCCCTTTTAATATCATACTCACCACTTATTTCGCCAGCTATATCCCTGGCTAATTTTCCACCATCAAATCCTTTTTCCTCCGAAGAAGGTTTACCACACATTGCCCCTTCTTCCAGTGTAACATCTTGATTATCTGTGTTACGGAATTTTTCGGCAATTCGTTTCAAATCCTCTTCTACTTTTATAATTGAATTGATAGATGTAAAAGCTTTTGGTTTCGCATCATTGAACATTTGAATGAACTGTTGATTAGAGGCTCCAATCCATTGAAAACACAAATGATCTATTTCATTACATAAATTATTATGTATAGATTCTAATGCGATTCTGGTATTACATGCACGATTAGCAACTTCTTCTAGCATTTCAGGTGTCACTTTGATTTGAACCATTTCTTTCCTCCCTTTTCCTAATTAAAATTATGAGATAAAAAGAAAAAAATGTAAACACAGAAATTTTATACTAGTATAGTAATATTTATATAAAATAAAATTTGCTTAATTGTAAATAAAGCCTATGTATATGTGAAAGAAGAGCCGTCCTGTCGGGCGGCTCTTATCATTTTAATATTTAATTTTGCTATTCAAATAGTTTATCCATTAAATCTTGGACTTCGCGTCTTTTTTTATCTGTTTCATTCTTAGCGATTGTATACTTATCATCCTCAATAATAAGAACGTCACCTTCTTTTGCGGTAGGAGGAAGTTTAGATTTAGGTACATCAATTGTCGAGTTATTAATTTCAATAACTGCTAGTTCTCCTTCAAAACGATCAATAATACCTCTTTTCATACTTATCTCTCCGTTCTTACAGAAATATTTGAACCATCACTATTAACAACTACAGTTCCATTTAAATCAGTTCTATATACCTTAACAGACATTGAAGATAACTTAGCTAAAGTTTCCTGTGTAGGGTGTCCATATCGGTTACCTGCACCAGCACTGATTACAGCAATGCTTGGTTTAACTGCATCTAAAAATGGTTGAGAAGAAGAAGTTTTACTTCCATGGTGACCGGGCTTTAATACATCAGATTTTAGGTTTGAACCGTGCGCTTCAACCATATCTTTTTCGCTTTTTGCTTCAGCGTCGCCAGTAAATAAGAATGATTTGCTGCCGTGCGTTACTTTTAACACAGCACTCCATTCGTTTAGGTCATCACCATATTCTTTTACAGGGGCTAAAAATTGTGAATTTAAGCCATTGATTGGTAAAGTTACACCAGTTTTTGCTTCTTTAATTGTTAATCCTTTGTTAGCCACCGCAGTTAAAAAGTCTTGATACGTTTGTGTCGTATGGCTTACTTTAGGGGCGTAAACATTTTTTACATTCATAGAATAAAGGACTTCGTCTAATCCGCCTACATGATCAGCATCAGGGTGCGTAGCAATCATATAATCAATAGTTTGGAATCCTAATCCCTTTAGATAATTCGCCACTACTTTGCCTTTGCCATTGTTTCCGGCGTCAATGAGGATCGTTTCTCCGCTTGGAGATTTAATAAATGTAGCATCGCCTTGTCCCACATCAATATAATGAACCTCTAAGTTACCCTTAGGTTGAGGAAGAGTAGGACGGAAGCTAGGTTCTAATACACGAGCCAAGAATGCAGCGAATTGCTCACGAGTTACTTTTACGTCTGGACCAAACGTACCATCAGGTAATCCAGCAGTAATATTATTTTGAGCTAGGATTTTGATATATTCATAACCCCAATGAGTAGATGGAACATCAGGGAAATTGACGTCCGCACCTGTAGGCTTCAAATCAAAAGTTTTAACAAGAACTACTGCCATTTCTGCACGAGATAATGAGCGGTCAGGGAAGTAGTTTTTCTCACGTTGTATAATGTTATAATGTGCTAACTTATGTACAGAATCGTAGTAATAGATGCCCTTGGGCACATCAGAAAAAATATGATTATAGCTATCTGGTTTTTGGGATACTATCGATAAATCTAACATTAATGCCATTTGTCCACGGGTTACATTATCACCTGGTTTAAAATATCCCTCGGGAGTACCATTAATAATGCCTTGATCCGCTAGATAGTTAATCTCTTTAATTGCCCAATGGCCAGCTTGGACATCAGGGAAAGATTTAGCACTTGCAAGATTAGGAATAAATAATGAAACAATCATTACAAATGCTGTTAGTAATAAGCTTAACTTCTTCAAGAATATCGCCTCACTTTGTATGTTTTTTTACCTACTTAACTTTAGCATTTCTTACAAATAATTCAAAGTTTAATAGAGAAGTATGTAATATTTATGTTTTTTAAGTTTGTATTCACTAATTCTTCAAACTTAAACTCGGTGTCCAATCCAATTACATCCGTTGTAGCGTTATGCGGTGGCTTGTTGATTATGGTTGGTAGCCAGGAACGAGGATTCTCCCTAATTTCAAGGTATATAGTAGTCCAACTGATTCCATTGTTTATGAGATTATTTGTTGAGACTGCTAAAGCGATTTAATTCTAATATAAGCTAATATTTACTTGTAAAAAACTATCGAAGCAACTAAATGTAATTTACATGATATTCTTATAGAAGGACATTAGAGAATATATCGGAAGGACGAAAAATTATGAAATCAAATTGGGCAGCTACAATGGAGCTAGTCACTATGTGTATGGGGATATCAATAATATCTTTAGGAGTTTCCTACCTATTTGGTGGTGCAACACTTCCACCTGCTTTAGTTACGGGAATTTCTATAGCTGGTTTTTGTTTAACATTAAGTGATTATTTTATAAAAATAAACGTTGAGCATAGTAAATTTGTTAATACGGAATCTAGAAAAAGAAAGATTGTAATCCTTATGCATCTTATAGCTGTTTATGGACTAATTGTATTTCCAAACTTTAAATATATTGAGGATATAGGAAAAGAAAATTTAGAATATATAAGTACAGTTGCGAGTGTTATCGCATTAGGATTTGTAATACTGGCAATTGGATATAATAACAGAAAAGAAGTTGTTAATGATATCACTAAACAGTTCCAATTATTGAAAGTTAATCAAGAAAATATAGATGAGTTAAAGAAGCGAATTCCTAAGTTAGAAGAAGAACTACAAAAATCACAAGAACAGGCTTTGCAAAATAAAAAAGAGGTAGAGCGATTGCAGTTACTTTTAGAAGATGCGCGTAGAGATTTAATAGAATTCAAGTGAGATGTCCCCTGTTTAAACAGGGGATTTTTCTTTGCAGGAATTTCTGAACCACCATGGAATACTCTCACTAGGAGGTGTTGTGACGCTATGACGGACGAGATTGTTTATTCTGCTAGTGAAGTATACAAAAGGCTAGGAATATCCGATAGTACGCTCAGAAAGTATATGGAAGTGTTACAACGAGAGGGATTCACAGTAAAGAAAGATAAGCGCGGCCGACGGGAATACTCAGAAGGCGACATTATGGTCATTGAGAGGCTAATTGACCTTAGTAAGCATGACGGTATGACGCTAGAGAAAGCAGCGAAGATGATTGCGCAGCAAATAGAAAAAGTTAACCCGGATCTGATCAAAGAAGAACCTGAGGACACAAACTTAATCCCATTCCACATTCAAGAGCAGCTCCAACAACAATACAGCGTTATGGCGCAAGAAATGAATCAGGGTATGTTAGCGATGGAGAAGCGATTAAGTGAGCAAGCGAAGCAAAGTAACGAAGAAATTAAAGCGAGTATAGAGCAACATAATGAAAGAGTGGAAAAACGTTTAGAAGCGCGAGACGAGACGCTTATGAAAACATTACGCGAGATACAGGAATCTAAGAGATTGATGCAGGAATATTGTGATGAGGTCGCTGCAGCAAAAGAGAAGAAAAAGCCGTGGTGGAGGTTCTGGTAAGAACAAGAAGGGGTACCACTAGTATTTCGGGAAAAAACCATGCTAAGAGCATGCAAGATTTTATACAGTTTTTCAGCTAAGTCAGTAACAAATGGGAACCTTAAAATCCACGTCAGAATAGGAATGTATAAAAAAATGAATAGGATTATAGAAAAAGAAAAAGGGGATTCCTTGTGAGAATAAGGAATCCCTTTTTCTTGCTACCGATAATAGGACGTTATGTTAACCTTACATGTATAGGATATTCACTCGTTTTACTTATCTAACGGAGCGTTTTGTTAAGGAAAACTTGTTATAATATCCTCAAAATGGAAAGTACAATTTATGGGAGGATAGAGTACAATGCCTGAGCCAAGTATAAAAATAAAAAGAATATGGGAAGATACCGATTTTTTTGAATTGAATTTTGACTTCTATGGATTTTCTGGTACTGCGAACATTGACATATATACCACCAATGAAGATCTCGAAGATTTTAAAAAAGGAATAATCAAGTTTTCCACTTTTAAACTAAATGAGTTTCAATGGGTTTCAGGTGAGGATATAGACAATGTAACTCATTTCTTATCCATGAGATTCTTCTTACATGATAAAAGAGGAATTGTAGGCATTGAGGTAGTAGCTGACAATAAGCAATCAAAACCTTATTGGATGCGTTCAAATTTGTTTATCCTTACGGAACTTAGTCAAATTGATGATTTTATAAAAAAAATAGAGCAGTTAATTAGTGAGGAAATTACTGAGTTGGAAAGCATAATTCCAGTCTGATAGTGATAATTTTCCGTAGATGAATTACATATATCAACTTCTGATAACGAAAATTATGTAAATGAGCTGTCCAAATGGATGGCTTATTTTATTTTTTGCTTATCGTGGTTTTTTCCAAAATGCTGGTGGTATCCAAACATTACTTAACATAGTAAAATAATATTTGGATGGGAGTCCAAATATTATTAAAATTAAGATGGTTCAAGTCGGAGGAAGGCACCTTAGGGTGTCTTCCTCCGACTTGAAAATTAGAAGCTTTAAAAAGAGTATGTAATAATGCATATTTAATCGACTGGAATTTATGATATGCTTTCAAAATGTGATACATAATTTCTTTAGATTGGAAAACTAAAACCTTATCTACCTAATTGGAGGAACGCCTTATGGCTTCCTTTCTTTTTTATTAATTGCTTATGTTTTTAGGAAAAGAAAAACATAATAAAAATGTTTTAGACTATTAAAAAATAGTTGTAGACTGAAAAGGTGTTTTATGTACAGAATTTAATAACTTACGGAAGAATAAGGAAAATTCTTGGTGTTTGCAAAAAAGTTCCAATACTTTTTCGCTTGCGATTAAGGAATTCTAAATGAGTTTTGAGTGAACTTTTTTATAAAACGGATAATAGTTTAGGGAGATTTTAAAAAAATTTTAATCAAACTTTATTTCAAAGCCACAGTAAATGCAAATGTTTTTGTGAAAAAATATTATATCCTCGTTTTAATACAACACAAATGACATTGCGTTGTATTAAACAGCCTTAGCGTTGTTAAAATCACTTATTTTCATGTCGAAATTTGCTTAACGTTTTTTTCCGTTTTGCGGTCTGTACCTACTCATTAGCTGATAAACCAAACGATCGATGTCTTGGCTAACGTTAATTACTTTCGGGTGAGTAACCCCATATTTTATAACTAATTGATTTAATTCTTCTTTTCGCTTTTTTATCGTATCATTTAAAACCTTTATATCCACTTTTAGTAAAAAACTCCTTTATAGCTCTTTGTTTTGCTTCCTCATTTTCACAACAAATAATTATTAGACAAAGCCATCAAAACTGATTCTTGTTTTTCGAACTCACCAACAGCTCTAAATCCTTGAATATTTATATCAATCTCTCCTGTACTTGAAATTTCGGTTAATAAACTTGTCTTATACTCAGCTTCAATAAAATTCAGATTATGTTAAACCTTAATGTAACTTGAAGATCAATTCACTTTTAAAAATAAAGGAATCCTATTAAACCAGCGACACTCAGTCTAGAACATTTTTTTAATCATATAAAAAAGTGCTCCATTACTGGAGCACTCAAAAACAGACAACTTTTATTATTATAATCTATATACTGCTCTATTTCAAACCGAACCGTCTGGTCTGAAGTGGAGGTGAGTTATTCCCACTCTTATTTTTTAAAAAGTAACCTAAAAATTTGTCTAAGTACAAAATATGCTGCTATTACTCCAAGTATAAAAATTACAATACCTATAGGATTAATGTTGATCATCTACATCAACTCCTCTGATTTTGTATACTATACTACAAATATAAGTATTACGGGTTGATTGAGAAAGAACCACCTGGATAATGAACTGTCCCTCTTACAACGGTATTTGAATATGCAACAGACGCACCATATTTTTCTGTTTTATTTAATTTACACGATTTCCCATTGTTGCATGAACTAGTAAGACTATTAGAAAACACTTTCCCTACTCCGCCACTTCCTACAAGACCATAAGCTGTATGAGTTACAGTGTTACTTAATTTCGTAGCATTCCCCTTAAATGTTTGTGTAGTCATATTCGCTCCATAAGTATTATTCCAAGCTCCATGAGTAGACGACGCTGTTCCCCAAGTTCTTGCTTCAATACCAGCTACAGTTCTATATTTTGTAAAACTATTTGTCTTATAGGGTTGTATTTGATCTTTTCCTGAAATCCCAAGCATAGGCTTATCAGCATAAGTTTTAATAAACTCTTGATCTTCTATAGCCATCTCTTCACCAATACCATATTTAACATTAATTTCCTCAAACTTACGATCAATTTCCTCACTAGTCAACCATTTCGGTTCTACCTCTGTGTCAGCACTAACTTCTAAAGTCGGTAAAGAAAACACACTTAAGCCTAATACTAATGTTGCACCTAACATTACTTTTTTTACTGTCATAAATTGTTGCTCCTTCCACTTAGATGATAATTAATACCGATAAACTCAACATGTAAGTTTATGAAAAAAGTAAAATTATCAGTTGGAAAACCAATATTTTACTCTATGATCATATTTTAATATTTTTAATATTTTAATACAATTCTGGTTATACCATTATATATTTGTTATAATTTGTATTAGTAAATACAAATATTACACTAGGTTTATTATTCTGAATATTAAAATTAATAATTCTACAAAAATGACCAATAGGGACACAGTCGGGATAGTTCAAGTTGGAGGAAAGCACCTTAGGGTGTCTTTTCTTTATGAAAAAATCCCCACACAATGTGCAGGGATTCAAGTACTGTGATGCTAGATAAAACACAGAATTTTGGTTTGGGTAGGACTTTAAAAACTTAGCTAGCGATGTGACGGTACCCTTACTGGCCAAATTTGATAAATCCAGATCCCTTAGAAACTATCGATTACAGAAGGAAATAAGCCCACTGGGATGATGCAACATAAATAAGATTTGTTGTTAGGTTTATATTTGCATCATCTGGAGCGGTTCCAACTGGGATAGTATCTATTACTGATATATCATCAGAACCCGTATTAACAACATCTTAAGATTACCTTATTCAATATTAAAGGAGGATCAAAACTCTGCTGTGCTAATTCGAGCTGCTGATTTTATAAATAGTTCGCACCCTTATTTAGTATCTTCAAAACGGGACCAGCGTGAAAACGATATAAAAATGCAAATGATAGGTGGACTTGGGCTATTTTAAAATATTTTACTTCTTAACAAATCATCCTATTGTCTTTATACCCATTAAATAATGATTGTCTAGCTTTAACAAGTGGTAGTACTGTTCCAGTAATATGTTACTTTGATTAGAAACATATAAATTAACTTATTTAAGGTGTTCACTCTTTAGCGATAGCGCTATGATAGATGAGATTAATAAGGTGCAGCAAGCTAACCTTTTAGAAATGGAAAAGAGACTAGATAATCGTATAGATCAAAAGAACAAATTAATCGAAGAGGATATTAAAGAAAGAAATAAATTAATAAAGGAAGACATGAAAGATCGGAAGGAACGTGAAGAAAGGATAGAAAAGAGGTTCGAGTTTAGGGATGATAATCTTATGAAGATGGTCAGAGAAATTCAAGAGGCTAAACGTACGATTGTATCAGCCCAGGAAGAAATCGCGGCAGCAAAAAGGAAATCTTGGTGGAAGTTTTGGAAATGAGTATATTCATTTTTGGAAACTGAAGATAGCAGCTTCTTTTCGTAAATGACTTTTCTCTTGAATCTCATCAAATGCAAACTTAACATTAGGTACAATTAAATCGTCAGGTCTATAATTACTTGGAAGCTTCCTGTTTTTATTAACTACTACATCCACAGTATCGGGGGATGTAGTAGTTATAGATCCATCATTATTTTGTATATCATCTTTACTTTTAGCAATGTCAGTGATGCTAGTTGAAAAAATATATATGCATAGAAAGAGAAAAACAGCTCCTCCTACTAAGTTACCTATTAATTTTCTAATCATTTTATCTACTCCTTGTAAGTGATCCAGTTTATAATTTACATCGTATTGTGATGAAGCTAACGAATGACTTGCCTTTACATCTCTATTTAATTTCGCGTTAGTTATTTATTATAATTTAAAAATTAATGCCATCAATTCAAAAAAGTTGAGCTAAATTTATTAAATCCATGTGAAAATAATTTTTTGTTTCTATAAATCTCTTAGTATCTTCGCTAGTTCCCATGACAACAGCAATCATCCTTTTTTCACCTTGTTTTGCTGTTCCTGTAAAACAGTATCTTGCTTCATCTGTAAACCTATAAGTTCTTGTAAGGATAATTCATTATGAATGAGCAAATGCACAATGGATTTCTGTGTCCATCCCCCGAAAAAGGAGAATGATACAGAAAACCAATTTTAAATAAAATCATTATTTGAATAGAGCTAGCCCCCTTACAACTAGATAAGGGGGCTAAGATAGAAACAGATAAATATCGTATTTGAAAACTCCAACCCATCAGAGCTTCTATGATAGTTTAGCATGTATATATAACTCTGTATGTTAAGAAAAGGTAACATTGTCGGAAAGAAATTATACATGTAAAGGGTTATGAACATTTTGGAGTGATAATTTAAAACGAGTATAACGAAGACTTAGAGTTTAACAGAAAACATGGGATTAGTTAAACTCTACAAAGTTGATTGTTAGGATTAACTTGTTTTTTGATGATAATAGTATAGATGAATTTTTAGCTGTTCATTTATTAGAGCATATTCAACGACCTTTAGATTTAATGGAGGAATTGCAAAACAAAATGCAATAATGGCTTGTAATGTTCCTTATGGATCCAGTGATGATGCGTTTGAAGACCCTACACATATTCGACAATTCTTTTACTTATTTTTTCACAGCCATATTCTTTTAAGAACAATTCAAAATCTATTAAATGAATACCATTTTTAAAAATTGAGTCCATAAAAGCCACCTCCAGTATTAGTATGGTGATAGATTCAGTTATATATACCTAGAAGACATATATAAACAGAAAAACATTCTTTGCAATATTTGAAAGTTCATATTAGAAGGTGCAGTGCTATAATGAAGGTAATGAATCGAAAGAAGCATGAGGTGAAAATCTCATGAAGATATTTCGTGAGATCCAGGAGACAAAGAAATTAATGCAGGAATAATATGGGGAGATTACAGCGGCAAAAGAGAAGAAAAGCCGTGGTTGTGGTTCTGGCAAGGGATTTGGAAACTACGCGTAGGTAGAAAAGTAGAAATGCATACTTTTCTACCTATCTTAATCAGACCTTCTTCTGCGAGGGATGAGAGGGTAACGTATTCTTGAATGCCTTTCAGATAGAGAGCGGGATTGCCCGTGAACGAGAAATATTGTGAAAGATCCAGATGAATAACGGCAGCAGGATACCGCTGTACATGGGTCGAAAAGATTTCCAGCCATTCATGTACAGGAGCGGCTATTATATTATTTATATTAGAGGAGATTATGACACCGAGAGAAGTATCTGATCGTTGGGGGATTACACAAGAAGCAAAGCACTACGGATGAAATTAAAGAGGGATAAAGATAAAATATTAGTAGATGAATTAATTAATTGAATTAATTAGAGAATCAGTAAAGTATAAAATAAACCAGCTATGCTTGCAGCTGGTTTATTTTTAAATATATATGTTGTGTCTCGTTTTTATATTGAATATGAATTAAGAAGTTGTCGTATTTGTTCTAGAAAATAATGATGGTGTATATTATTTTTTGATACTCGACTAGCCATAATAGCTCCCTGCATAGAAGAAGAAAGAAAAGAAGCAAGTGATAAAACATCTATATCATCATTAAATTCTCTTTTTTCTATTCCTTCTCTAATAAGAGACTCCATTAGCATTACTGTATTATCATATCCCTTTGCTGCTGCCTTATGTAACTCAGGAAAGACATCTGTACTTTCAATTGCAAGATTAAGTAAAGGACACCCACCAGGTATTGGAGGGTTGTACGCTGCATCTTGGTATACAAGGAAAATGGAAATGATTTTATCAATGGTTTTCTCTTTATTTTCTATAGCTTCATAAAAGTGTTTCCATATGATTTCTCCACCTTTATGAAATGCAGCCAATGCAATTTCTTCTTTACCTTTAAATCGGCGATAAATAGCACCTTTAGGCAGAGAAGTAGCATCCATTATATCTTGAATTGATGTACGGGAAATCCCTTGTGTATTAAATAAATATAAAGATTTTTCAATTATATCTTCTTTTACCTTATCTACCTTAACCATAATAAATGTTCCTCTCAAATTTTAAATTTTTAATTATCAATCTTTTTACTTTAAAATTTTTTATATTCTTAAAACAGTTTTTTTACATTATTTGTTGTTATATATGTTTACTCTAAAATGATAAATGTATAGTAAGTCATAAATTTTTTGTTTCTCCCATACTATAAGAATTAAATGTTACTTGCATATTATTATATACATATTTATTTAAAGCAAGTTACAAGTTTGTAAAAATAATCGTTTCTGCATTTTTACTCATATATATAATAAGTTGTGTATACTTATGGTAATCATATTATTTTATAATTTAATAAAAAGTACTTAGAATCAAAGGGAATTATATGGTTATATCCGGACCCGTCGGTTTATTTGTGTAATTGTGATCATTATAATTTAAATTATTTAAATCTTTATAAATAATTATACTGGAAAGAAATTTTTTTTAATGTATGCATTACCTTTTATATGCTGAGTGTCTATTGGTAGCCATAGGTAATTAAAATGTACTATGGGAATGAGTAGGAAATGGAATGCCTACTGTATATATTAAAAGGTTTATTAATATAAAAAGAAGTTTTTATATGTGAAACTTTTTTAGGGATAAAATCTGATTTTATAATTTTTCTGTGTTTTTTAGAATAGTAATTCTATGATATATTAGTTGAGTTCTATATATGTTTATTCATGAAAAAGAGAATTTGTTTAGGTGAATTTATAATTATAAAATATACAAAATGTAAAAATTTCCGTTTTATTATGATATTGTAATGGATTGTTGATGATAGAAGTTTACTAAATTCCCGGAGAGGTAAACATTTATTATGGAATCCAATGGAAAGAATTGTTGCTGGATTACGTTTAATCTGAGTTTAGTAGAATAGCTATTGTTACGCCAGTTATAAATATAAGACAATGGTACAATTATTTTGTAAAAAAATGATTTTAAGGATACACTATTTTGAAAATTAAGAATTTTAATTCCGTTATTAATAATAGTCTCCAAGTGAAAAAAGTATAATTAAAATTGTTAAATAATAAAGAAGAAAATGCTTTTTGACATATATAGGATATATAACCATTTTCGGATCTAGCGCAAAAATATTTTACTAGAAACATAGAACAGAAATATCCTGTTAAGGGGCATCCTTATCCCCATTTTTTTGTTGTGTGTAACAGTTGTCTGCAGCTCAAATTAAAGTATAAAAACCCTCCATTAAGGAAGGTTTTGAGCCTATATATCTAATTAAATTTTGTTGATAGTTAATTACAATGAAAATCTATAATCTTAACATTAATCAATTGATTCAAATTCAGAGAATAAACAATTAAATAACGTAAGCTCATTACAAGAAATATATCCTGTTTCTATACCTTCTAGCTTAGTATTTAAAAGCTCTTTAGGGATATAAGTAAACCCTTTTTTATTCATAAAGATTTTAGTATCCTCTAAAAGCCCGTCATATTTCCCACTATCACTTACATCCCTGAAATCCCAACCATCAGTTCCGTCAATATGGCTACATGCCTCTAACATACAGTAATAATAATCCCCAAGTAGACTAATAAAAATTCTTAGATCAACTCGTTTTCCACCTAACAATGTAATTAGCTCTATATTATCATCTAAAATCTCTTGATTACTGTGGGCTAAAATTTTATATTCTAAACACTGGCTATGAGGGAAGTCTGTCCAATTAATTACTGTATTGTTAGAATATAATCTTTGAAACTCTGTATACCAAACCTGATCCAAACCATTTTTATGGACAGATTCTTTTAAAGAAAGTAATCTTTCATTTGGTTGTAGCACTTTTACCAATAAGTTATCCATGGATTCTTCATAAGAATAATATGAATTCATTATATTTAAGATATCACTTTTAGTAATTACACTCATTTTCTGTTATCACCCTTGTCAACGTCTTTATCTGTTAATAATTTCTTTGTTTTTTTCGCATCTTTATTAACTTTTTTAGCTAAATCTTCAATTTCTTTTACCGTTTTATTTTTCATTGATCCAGGAAATTCTTTATTAATAGCGTCTTTTTTATATTTACCAATGACATCTTGTGCTTTCATTCTAGAAATACGAACAGCAGAGCCGACTGTAACTAATTTTCCAGCTTTCCACATTTTATGAACTAATTGTGCCCATCTAGCACCCAAAATAATAACAGGAAAGGCCAACGGGAAAGCGTATTGCTCTACTTGTCCATATTCTGCCGCCTCAATATTCATAGCCCCTACCGCTTCCACAGTATTAACTGGTACATTATCAAATTCATGAATTGCGGCTTGTGTATTCATAGAGAATGGTGTAGTTAATAAAGAAAATGCTGAGATACCTAATAAAGATTTTACACCAGAACCCATCTGATCAAATCCATGAATCTGATCTATTCACTACACTTCGTCAATCAATTAGTAATCTCCTAAACTTGAGTATACTAATCACACATCTTTTCTAGAATTTGAATTTCCTTATACCTCCGGATGTTAATCCTTAGTGAGCATTCGTTCATCACCTGTAGGATTATTTAAAAATCCCTCTTTTGATAACTATATGTTTAACTAAGTAATTATTACATATTATGTAATATATCCATTAAGTTATAATTAGTATAAAATGATAATTGATAAAAGTAAATATTTTGTCGATAAATGTCATTGATATTAGCTGGAGATTATATGGTTCTGGTGCAAAAATTGAATAAAGAATAATAAAGTGTATAGATTCCTAACGGAATCGTATCTTATGCTGCAAGTTCAAACAATTTATGGATGAACTCTTTCTGATTTTGGCCAGACTGGTCCCGTAAGTCAACCTGTTCTTTTTTCATCATATGCATGGATTCTACTCCAGAAAGAATGGATGTAGCTGTGTCACAATATTTGAATCCTAGCATAGAACGAATTCGCTTCTTTATAAAGCGATGATCTTGTTCTACTATGTTATTCAAGTACTTTTGTTGTCTAAGTCGCATACCACCAGGTATGCTTTTTTCTTTTTTCAACTGTTCAATTGTTATAGGATAAGCTGGATTCTTAACGACTGTTATAACACGAGGTTGTGAAACATGAAAAGAAGACTGTAAGGTTTTCTGGAAAAAGCGCTTTGCAGCCTTCTGGTCTCTTGTTTTGCTTAGGTAAAAATCGATTGTATTTCCTTTCGAATCAACAGTACGATACAGGTACATCCATTGACCTTTTACTTTGATATATGTTTCATCGACTCTCGAGGAGTCATTTGTTTGTTTAAGATGACGCCGTACTCGTTCATCTAATTCAGGACCATAGGGATGAATTCAACGCATGATGGTAGTGTGAGAAATGGATAGACCTCACTCTCTTGGTATTTCCACTAAATCCCAGAAACTTAGGTTGTACCGTAGGTACCATCTTACTGTTAACAAAATAATACCAGGCTGATAGTGATTCTATTTGACCAAATTTTGCTTATTCACACTGAACACCATCCCCTTTCTAGATTGATAGTATCGGTATGTCCAAGTTTAAGAGATTTTTTGCACCAGAATCTAAAAACGAGACCCCTATTTCTTTTAGATTTGGGGTATCTCGTTTTCCTTAACTTGATGACGATCTTACCATTCAGCTCTATCATTTTTCATATTTCAAGTATTATTTAAAAGCACATAAACTCTGACTACTATGTTGTGGAATGTCTTATACGTCGGGGGATTTTACAACAGATGAATCCAAGTCTCTTAGAAACTATCGATTGCAGAAGGAAACAAGCCCACTGGGATGGTGGTAATTACTGTATTGGTTGCACCATCTATTACTGTAACATTATTAGAATTAGCATTAGTAACATAAATAAGATTTGGTGGAAGAACTGCTACGGCTTGATTTGGTGTCATTCCAGCAGGAACGGTAGCAATTACTGTATTGGTTGCACCATCTATTACTGATACACTATTGGACCCGATGTTTGGAATATAAATACGATTTGTATTACTATTTATTGCTACCCCAGCTGGATTAACTCCAACAGTAACAGTAACAATTACTGTATTGGTTGCACCATCTATTACTGATACATTATCAGTAAGGGAATTAGCAACATAAATAAGATTTGTTGTTAGGTTTATATTTGCATCATCTGGAGCGGTTCCAACTGGGATAGTAGCAATCACTGTATTTGTTGTAGTATCTATTACTGATACATTATCAGAACCCGTATTAACAACATAAGCACGATTCGTTGTAGGATTTATAGGAACTATTTCACCACGTGGATTAATTCCTACAGTAACAGTGGCAATTACTGTATTGGTTGCACCATCTATTACTGATACATTATTATCACCGGCATTAGTAACGTAAATTTGATTTGTTACACGATTTACTCCTACACCATTTGGTACACTTCCAACTGGGATAGTAGCAATTACTGTATTGGTTAAAGCATCTATTACTGATACATTATTAGAACTGCCACTACCATTAGCGTTATAAACGCGCTTTGTTATAGGATTTGTTGCGATTCCTAGTGGGTTAATTCCAACAGTAATAGTAGCAATTACTGTATTACTTCCACCATCTATTACTGATACAGTATTAGAATCGGTATTAGTAACAAAAAGAGTGCCAACTGCTGCAGCTCCAGTAGGTCCAGTAGGTCCAGTAAGTCCAGTAAGTCCAGTAGGTCCAGTCAATCCGGTTGGTCCAGTAGGTCCTTTAGGTTCAAATTGAATAAGGACTGCCAAAATTCCTTTTAGGAGCTCTAGTAAATTTTGTCGAACGTTAATAGGTGCACATAATTGACTCACAAGTGCTCCAAATTGGTTTACTAATTTTTGTAATTCGATAATGAAAATAAGGGGTGAAAAAATCGGATAATTTAAAATGAAACTAGTATTGTTTAAAATCGCTGTAAGAGGGGCAGCATCTGTTTGAGTAAGAAATCCAGATTGAACAATGGCTAATAATTGGTTCAATTGTATTTGTACAGCTGCTTTATTTTGTGGTGTAGGGGAGAGAAAGAGTGCTGGAAGAGTGGTCTGAGCTAATGATTGAAAAATAATTGATAACTCGGAAAGTTGACTGTCAGAGAGCCAGATGCAAGGGGGAGATGAGGGGACACAAGTACAAAAAAAGGGCGAGCAATTTTTTTCACAATTTGACAAAGTATTATTCTCCTTTCTTAACTATTAATAATCTATATAACATATGCGAAATAAGAACAAAAGTGAGGTAGTACAGTAAATTTCGTACACGGTTTAGGTGCGAATTTTTCTATATAACGAGTTGTCTCAAATGAAAAAGCAGTACGATGAATTGCTTAAAAGACAACGTGTTGAGTTGTTAGTCAAAGAAGGTTGTTCGATTTCAAGTATCCAGAGAATTTGAATTGATGAAGCTTTCCCCTTATGAAAGCAATGAACGGGAAGAACTTCGTTTTTTATGAAGGGAGTACCAAACTGGAAAATGAGATACGACGTTGTCGAATATTACAAAAAATGTGTGTTTCCTAATTGTTTTAGCTCATTCTTTTACTTTTGATAAAAAAATACATAAAGTTGTTTGTTTTATATCGATTTTTGTTTAATGCGTAGTAACAAAGTGTATTTTTGCACTGTATTGAACATTTGCCAAGATTCTTAGTTTGTATAGCATTCGATTCAGCAAGTGCAAAATATATGTAGAAATCAAAAGGATTTTTTATTCCATATTGTTCAAGAATCACCAATTATACATTTATAGGTTTATGATACGAGTAAACCCCTGTAGGGCTTAAGCATGCCTTTAGACATAGTATGAAAGTATCCTTTTACATAGCAAAAATCAACTTATGTATATTTCGTTAAACGATACCTCTATATTTTTCAAAACATAATATGTAATTTAGGTCCATAATAATAATAAATGTAAATAGACCTACCATTACTATTCAAAATAATTAAAGGGGGGTAATTAATATAATCTCTATCAGTTTATGTATGATTGTCAAAAACGAAGAACATACACTGGAAAATTGCTTAACATCAATTAAAGGAATTCCAGATGAAATCATTATCGTCGATACAGGTTCAACTGATCGAACAAAGGAGATTGCGAGAAAGTGGACCCCACATGTGTACGATTTTGAATGGATTGATGATTTCTCTGCTGCCAGGAACGTATCTTTTCAATATGCAACGAAAGATTATATTCTGTGGTTAGATGCTGATGACATTGTTGAACATGATCAAGAAACTAAGCTCAAGCAACTGAAAGATTCACTTTCTGAAAATATTGATGCAATTTCCATGAAATATTTAATGTACGATAATGCTCAGAAGATTGTCATATCCTATACGACCCGTTTACGCTTAGTGAAACGAAACAAAGGATTTAAGTGGAAAGGACTTGTCCATGAAGATTTATCCATTAATGATTCTTATACATGCCTCAATTCGGAAATAAGTATTACACATACAAAAACAAGCCCCACCCCATCGAACAACCGCAGAAATATTGAAATTTATGAACGGCAACTAAAAAAAGGTTACAAATTTAATATATCTGATATGTATCACTATGCCCGAGAGTGCAAAGTACACAAGAAGTATGAAACAGCCATTCAATATTTTGAAAAGTGCAAGAATCATCCTGAAATTTCATTAGAAAACAATATGTTTATTCATCATCAATTAGCTACTTGTTATGTAATGGTAAAACAACCTGAGAAAGAATTAGAACTCACGTTACAATCATTAGCTTTAGATGTTCCATATCCAGCCTTCAGTTGCCGTATGGGGGAACATTTTTTACGCACAGGACATATCGAAGCCGCAATTTTTTGGTATAAAGCTGCTTACACACAATCATTACCAGAACGGTACGCTTGGTCAGTCGCAGATCAAGCATATCATACATGGCTTCCTCATCAACAATTAGCTCTTTGTTATCAAGCTCTTGGTGATCAAAAAGAAGCCCAATTTCATGAGAAGCAGGCTAAGCACTATCAAAATGATCAGAAAAAGAAAGTAGATCTATAAAATCAGTCTATCTAAAATCAAAATATTTTATTAACTAACTGTTTGAATTAACGTCCTAACTGAATAATCCTTTAGGAATCTATTATCCTGTTTTATTTATTATTTTTTTACGAGAATCGCATTGACTATTGCATGTAGTTTGCAATATCCTCATCTATACCTAAAACAACACATATATATAAGATATTTTTAAAAATTATATAGATTGGATGAATACTCATGACTAAAAAATTACATTTAGGTTGTGGAAGAGATATTTTAGAAGGGTGGATTAATTTAGATATTATGCCCTTGGAAGGAGTTGATGTTATAGCTAATTTAAATGATTGTAAAACCCAGCCGTTACCCTTTGATGATAATAGCATAGATGAATTTTTAGCTGTTCATTTATTAGAGCATATTCAACGGCCTTTAGATTTAATGGAGGAATTGCATCGAATTGCAAAACAAAATGCAATAATGGTTTGCCATGTTCCTTATGGATCCAGTGATGATGCGTTTGAAGACCCTACACATATTCGACAATTCTTTTTGAATTCTTTTACTTATTTTTCACAGCCTATTTATTGGAGAGCAGATTATGGATATCGGGGGGATTGGCTTATTGAAAAATTAATCTTGGTAATAGCTGCTGAAAAATATAGGGGTAAGACTGCTGAAGAAATATTGCGTGATGTCCATAAATATAGAAATGTTGTCATAGAAATGATTGTAGAATTAAAAGCAATAAAACCGATAAGAGAAGCAAAACGTAAATTATTAACTAATTTCCCCATTGAAATCCAATTAACTCAAACAAATTCATAAAAGAAAAAATAACTTCTCTTATAATACCTATATTGTAAGAAGAAACTGATTTAGATCAAGTTGGAGGAATGCACCTTAGGGTGTCTTTTTTTATTCTCAAAAGTACCTGCTCAATTCATGCGTAAAACCATAAAGTAAATGGAATCCTCTAAAACCTTTATTCTAGTATTTCTTAAAAATTCTTGAGCTTCAGATACAAGCTCTTTTTCTTTAGTATTTTTATCATAAAAATATGTACCCGTAAAAATGCTAAGCATTAAAGCAGTTACAGCTGCAATTATAATTTTTTTATTAAATTTCTTATTTTTTAATATTGCCATCTTGATCTATTGGTTCTTTTCCCTTGTGAACAAAAACTTGTCCACAATTGCCACAAAACTTATTACCATTACCACAGTTAGGACAATATTTCATAAGACATCCTCCGTATAATTTAGCTAATAAACTTAAATAAATCATGTAAAGTTTAAATTAAGTATTAAAACAAACCTTAATAACCAAATAATACCACGTTAATAAGAAAGATAAGAGTTTTCAGAAATGTAAATGACTAGAAAATTTCACGTACTATATTTGATTTGTAAAACCAAAATCTGAAACAAAATATATTCTAACCAGGCTCCACTAATATAATCCCCCCTGAATAGGAGGTTATGGATTCAAATTATTTGACTTTATTCTATCTAAAACAGCTAAAAATTCACCAGCTGTTTCGCTAAAGCTAAATACCCTTAAACCATTTATAGAAGAACAAGAAGGTATGGATAAAACATCAATTAACAACATCATTGATATGTTTGTTGAACACTATGTAGATACCAATTTAACAAATGGGCATTCTAAGGGATATAAAGATATGTACAAGCATCTTTATGAGATGTTGGAGAATAAGTAATAAGCAAAAAAGTTTTAAATAGGAGTAATAATAATTCATTTGTAGTAACAGTTACGCCTATTACTGACAGCTCGGATTTATATATTAATACGGAAAAGAAAATGCAAACACCAAAGAAAAAGAAGTTTAATAATCAACAGAATAGCATTAAAATTTCTAGTTACTCTAAAGAAAAACTTGAAGCGTTAATAAAACTCACAAATGCCAAATATGCTCACGAAATAACTGATTTACTTATAAAAGGTTATGGAGAAAATGAATTAACTTCGGAGCAAAAAAGAAAGTTGGAATTGTTTTATAATGTATCTTTTTAGGTTCTGGTGCAAAAATAGAATAAAAGATAATAAAGTGCATAGATTCCTAATGGAATTGTATCTTATGCTGTAAGTCCAAACAATTGATGGATGAACTCTTTCTGATTTTGAACAGACTGGTCCCGTAAACCAACCTGTTCTTTTTTCATCATATGCATGGCTTCTACTCTAGATAGCTGAGTCAAAACATTTGAACCCTAACATAGAACAAATTCGCTTCTTTATAAAGTGATGATTTTGTTCTACTATGTTATTCAAGTACTTTTGTTGTCTAAGTCGCATACCACCAGGTATGCTTTTTTTATTTTAACTGTTCAATTGCTATAGGATAAGCTGGATTTTTATCGACTGTTATAACACGGGGGGAAACATGAAAAGACTGCAAGGCCTTCTTGAAAAAGAACTTTGCAGTCTTCTGGTCTCTTGTTTTGCTTAGGTAAAAATCGATTGTATTTCCATTGGAATCAACAGCACGATACAGGTACATCTATTGACCTTTTACTTTGATATATGTTCCATCGACTCTCTAGGGGGTATTTGCTTAAGGTGACGCCGGATTCGTTTGTCCAATTCAGAGCCGTACTGATGAACCCAACGCATAATCGTTGTATGAGAAATGGATAAGCCCGGCTCCTCCATCATTTCCACTAAATCACGAAAACTGAGGTCGTACCGTTAATAAAATAATATCAGGTTGATAATAATGCTTCCATTTGAATACATTTTCCTTTTCCATACCAATCACGCACCTTCTTTAGATTAGTAGTATCAGTAGGGCCAAGGTTTGTAGATTTACTGCAATTGTCCTGAAGTTTTTGTACCAGAACCCATTTTATTAAAGATGATTTTATATTGTATCACTTTATTTATATTGTGCATTTATTAGTTATGATAGTAGTTTTTTTGGAGGTGAATTATGTTAAATGAAAATTTTTCAAAAGATTTTATACTGAGTGAATCGTTGAGTGCTTCTGCATTAGATCCAAATTTGGTTGGTCCTACATTACCACCTATTCCATCTTTTACATTACCGACAGGGCCAACAGGACCAACGGGACCAACAGGATCAACAGGACCAACAGGAACAATCTCAACTGCTAGTGCTAGTGTTTTAACAACTACACCACAAACTCTTGCTAATTTTGCTCTAGTCGATTTTAGCCCTGCAACTGTTCTATTAAATAATGTTTTATTTGATGGAATTAGTACATTTACAATTCAAGTGCCTGGCATTTATTATTTTATTGGTGCTTTAATGTCTTCTGCAAATCAAGCAGGACCTGTTGGAGTAACTATATCTCGTAATAATAATCCTCCAGGATTGGATGGAGCAAATTATGGAACTGCAGCAGGACAAGAAGTTGTTGCTTTTGGATTTTTTCAAGTCGTTGCTGGAGATACAATTACTCTCGTTAATATTAGTGGACAGTCAATTGCGATAGGGGGTGATACAGGTAGTAATCAACCAGCCGCTCGTTTGTCTTTTTTCAAAATCTCGTAAGACTTAATTTTGTGAAGGAAAAATCCCTTTAGTCTGTTTCTGAAGGGATTTCTTTATGTATGGTGTTTTGAATGTATACCTTTGTTGTTTAGTTTGTATCAGGGATTTTGGTGTGAATGAAGTCAAGGATTAAGGGAGAATGAAAGTAAACTAATATTTAAAAGTTTACTTTCAGAAATGATAACAACAGTCTAATTATTTAAGGTAAATTTAAGATTGTTTTCATAGATATTTCTAATTTATATATTATAATTGCAATATTAAGTTGTGTTTATGGAGGATGTTATAGGGTGAAATATAAAAAAGGTATTATGATAGGTCTATTATGTGTATTTGTTTTTTCATTAGGTGGTTGTGATTTTTTCGATGGATTTAAAAGTGGATTCAGTTCTAAAACTGAAAAAGTAGAAAATCAGGAAAAATAATAAAATTTTATAGATGTTTTGAGGCCAAAAGATGACTTATTCAATGTCATCTTTTGGCTTTTTTTTAGTGAAATTGAAAGTAAACTTCTAATAAAAAGTTTACATTTGATAAAAGTAAAAAAGAGTCCTATGTTTATGGGATTCTTTTTTTGTTTCTGATAACATTGTATTAATTGAATGTAGAGGGTAATTTAGTAAGGATTTGAATATGTGAACCATTAGTTTACATATATTAGATTAATGGTTTCTTTATTGATTAGGGGTTTATATGTAATGATTTTTTAGAGGTGAATAATATGAATTTAGGTTCGCAATTGAAAAAGTTTCGTGAATCAAAAAGCTTTTCACAAGAAGATGTAGCTCGAAAAATTGGAGTGACTAGACAAGCTGTTTATAAATGGGAGAGCAATAGAAGTTATCCTGATATTGATAATTTGATTTTACTTAGTGAATTATATGAAGTAACAATTGATGAGTTAATAAAGGGATCAGGGAATGCTCGAGAGGAGTTAGATAAAAAGGATAAGGGTGAGTGTGAAGATGATGATGAGGGAAATGATTTTGGCTTTTTTATAGGTATTGTTCTTATATTTATAGGGATATTTATTGGTATTGAAGGAATTTCTTTATTTATGACTATATTGGGAATGATGATAATGGTATTTTATAGTGATGTGAAAAGAGCAATCATTAATGAATTTAAAATAAAAAGAAGACCGAACTAGATTGTTTTTCTAGTTTGATCTTCTTTTTATTTTATGTAAACAAATATTCAAAAGTTTACATTTCGATTTTAAATTAATATTTTATTGAATACATTATTTTGGTTTTAGTCACATATATTTGACATTTTTAAAATTCAAGGTTAAAATGTCTTATATATACGACATTAATTATTGAAGGTGGTGTACATTTGAATAATGTTACTAAATACCGAAAGTTAGAAGGACTTTCTCAATTAGAATTGTCTAGAAAGGTTAATGTTGCTCGGCAAACAATAAATTTAATTGAAAATAATAAGTATAACCCTTCTTTATCTTTATGTATTGAAATAGCAAAGGCTTTAAAAACAGATTTAAATACTTTATTTTGGGAGGAGAGTTAAATTATGATGCAGAGATGGAGAGAGAAAATATATACAACATTTATAGGAGCAATAAACGATAGAGATGAATATCAAAAACAAGAAATAGATAAAGAACTGGCTTTTGCAGGGGTTGGTTTATGGTATTTAAATATGTTAGCGATGCTTATTATGTTAATAATTGATACTATGAATCAGACTACATCAGTAGGGACAATAATTATTTTTTTAATTAATATAATTTATTCGAATTATGTAATATTCAAAATGAAAAAGGGTAAATTAAATGTTACCGAATGTGGAACAAAAGAAGAATTTCTAGAGCAAAAAAATCTATTAAAGAAATCAAGTTTTAAAGCTGGAATATCTTGGGGACTGCAAATGTTTGTTTTTATGTGTTATGTTTTTCCTTATTTAAGTTCAGAAAAAATATCTATTTCTTTATTTGATATCTGTTTATGGAGTGGTGGAGGTATAGTTTTTGGACTTTTTATGTATGTAGTATCACTATTAAATTTAAAAAAGTTATACTAAATGTGTTAACATTAATGTCTTTTTATGTTGAAATTTGAGTATTACACTATTATAAAAAATAAAGTGTTATAAAGGTTAAAATTAAGATTTCAAATAAAAACGATTAGATTAAGAAGTTTCATCTTAATCTAATCGTTTTTTATTTGAATATTTTGTTTAGCAAGTTTTAGTGCCACCAAGAACGCCGCCAACTAAAGCTCCTGCGCCGCCACCATAGATTACACCATATGGACCTAATGTCCATGTTTTTCCTGATCCAGAAATAAATCCTGCGCCAGCTCCAAGGGCAATACCTGTAAGACATTTTCCCATGCTGCCACCTGCTGAAATTTCTAGCATTTCTTTTTCTGTAAGTGTTTCAAGTTTCATAGTATGTATCCTCCTATAAATAACATTTTAGTTTTGATTATTTAATTATTCGAAAAAATTAAGATATTTTATTTATTGCAAGCACCCATACCACCAAGAACGCCGCCAATTAAAGCTCCTGCGCCGCCACCATAGATTACACCATATGGACCTAATGCCCATGTTTTTCCTGATCCAGAAATAAATCCTGCGCCAGCTCCAGCTGCAATACCTGCAACACATCTATCCATGCCACCTGCTGAAATTTCTAACATTTCTTTTTCTGTAAGTGTTTCAAGTTTCATAATATCATTCTCCTTTTAATATATTTTATGGCTGTTTTAATTCGTTATTTATTCTTAAAAAAACAAATAATCAAAATATAACAATCACTCCATTTACAATATCATGAAGAAAAAGGAAAAAACAACAATTATGCAAAAATGCATATTCTCTGTATTTTTCTGTCATAGGCATATAATATTAGAGTTAAATATTTTGATATAAAGAAATGAGGCTGCGACTTTGTTTAAAAAGAAATTTACTTATATTAAGCAACAGGATTTAAAAGATTGTGGTCCAGCATGTCTTGCAATGATTTCTCGGCATTATGGATTTACAATGCCTATTTCAAAAATTAGAGAGGTAGCTGGTACGGATTTAGAAGGAACTAATATAAAAGGTTTGATAGAAGCTGGGGGAAAATTAGGCTTCGATGTTAAGGGTGTAAAAGCAACAAAACCAGAGGATTTAAAAGAAATACCTCTACCTGCAATTGCTCACATTGTAGGGAATAATGGTTTTTTACATTATGTAGTTATTTACAAAGTTAAGGATAATAAAATTTATATTGCTGATCCAGAAAAGGGATTGATTACATATTTATTGGGTGAATTTTGTCAAATGTGGACAGGTATTTTGGTGTTACTGTCTCCCGGACAAAATTTTCAAAAAGGAAAAGAAACTCAAGGTACTTTCTCTCGTTTTTTATCGTTATTAAAATCTCAAACGAATTTATTAGTACCTTTATTTTTTGCTTCTATCTTTTTTAATTTATTCGGATTATTGGGAGCGTTTTATTTTAAATTTTTAATTGATGATATTCTGACTAATCAGTTGTTACAGACACTTCATATTGTATCAATTGGAATCATTATATTGTATATATTCAAAGTTTTACTTTCATATTTTCGTACACATTTAATTTTATATTTAAGTAGGCGAATAGATATTCAATTAATGCTTGGTTATTATAGACATGTTGTAGGATTACCAATGAATTTTTTCGAAACAAGAAAAGTAGGGGAAATAATTTCTCGATTTATGGATGCAAGTAAAATACGTGAAGCATTATCAACGATAACGGTTACCTTAATGCTTGATACAGTAATGGTTACATTGGGAGGGATTTTATTATATACACATAATGCAACGTTATTTGGTGTTACTTTATTGTTAATTCCTTTTTACATTGGGATTATTTTTGCTTTTCATAAACCCTATCAAATTATTAATAGGGAAGAGATGGAGAGTAATGCAAAATTAAATGCTTATTTAGTTGAGTCTTTAAATGGTATTGCAACGATAAAGTCTTACAACGCTGAAAAAGAGGTGTTTTTTCAAACTGAAAATCGTTTTGTAAATTTATTAAAGCATGTATTTAAAAGAGGAATGTTATCGAATTTACAAGGATCTATTAAGATGGGACTGGAGTTAATAGGAGGTACAGTCATTCTTTGGGTTGGTGCCATACAAGTATTAAAAGGGAATATGACAATAGGGGAATTAATTACATATAATGCACTTTTAGCTTATTTTTTAAATCCAATTGAAAATTTAATTGGAATTCAACCTACTATGCAGTCAGCATTAGTTGCTGGGGAAAGGCTAAATGAAATCTTTGATTTAGATGCTGAAAAAAGTGAAAATGAAAACAATAAAGTTTCTCCAGGGAAATTATCTGGCAAAATAGAGTTCTCAAATGTTACATTTCGCTATGGAACACGTAGGGATGTTTTAAATAATATTAGCTTTTCTATTGAACCTGGTAATCAAGTAGCTTTTGTAGGAGAAAGTGGTTCCGGAAAAACAACGATTTCGAAATTGTTGATGCATTATTACAAACCTCAAGAAGGTGACATCTACTATGATGATTACCATATTAAAGAGATAAATCGTACTGTACTTAGAGATAAAATTGCATATGTTTCTCAAGAGTCCTTCTTCTTTAGTGCTTCCATATATGAAAATTTATGTTTTGGTTTAGAAAGACAAGTTACTTTGGAAGAAATTATACAAGTATGTAAACAAGCTTGTGTACATGAGTTTATTAGCGAATTACCGTTACGCTATGAAACTTTTTTAGAAGAAAATGCATCAAATTTATCCGGTGGACAAAGACAACGTTTAGCAATTGCACGGGCATTATTAAAACAACCAGACATTTTGATATTAGATGAAGCCACAAGTAATTTAGATTCTTCAACTGAAAAACTTATTACAGATATGCTAAAAGAATTAGGATCGCAAGGAATAACGGTAATTATGATTGCTCATAGATTAAGTACAATTCAACATGCAAATCAAATTGTCGTAATGGAAAAAGGAAATATTATTGAACGAGGCTCTCATGAAGAATTATTATTCCATAAAGGTGAATATTATCGTCTTTGGAAGAATCAAACAATTCATGTAGAGCATATAGAATTACAATCACATGCAATGCGAGGTGGGCAATATGAGTAAAATATATTCTTTTGATCAACTAACAGATAGTGTGGAGTTATTAGAGAAAAAGCCCCCTCGGTTTATTTCGGTATTAATATGTTTTCTTTGTATAAGTTTATTGGGATTTATGATTTGGGCATATGTTGGAAAATTAGATATTGTGAGCAAAGGAACAGCAATGATAAAAGGAAAATCAGAGGTAAGTGTATCTCAAAATCAAATTGCTGGTATTGTAGAAAGTGTTTCTGTTCGATCTGGTGATGAGGTGAAAAAAGGGGATACTTTGGTTCAGTTAAAGAATCAAGAACTAACAAATAAACAAAATCAATTAAATCAAATTGTTAAACATTTAGAAGAAAACAAAGGAATGTTAGAACAGTTGAAAAAGAGTATTCAATTGCATAAACCGTCTTTTTCTGATGAGGTGGATAAAAAAATAAGTGAAGAATACAAAGCATATGAACAAAAATTTAAAACTTTACAAATTGAAAAAGAAAATGAAATTGAAGTGATAGCGGGTAGTAAAATTTCAAATGAACAAGATGAGGTTTTACAAGGATTAATTGTGGAGCAGGAAAATATTCAAAGCGAAATGAAATCGATTGAAAAACAAAAAATGAAAGAAACTATTTTAGAAGAACAAAAACAATTGTTAAATGATAAAGTTGAATCTTTAAAATCTCAACAAAATAGTATAGAAAAACGAATCCAACAGCGAAAAGATACTTTAGAAAGTGACAGAAAAAAAGTTGATGTAACAACCGAAGGAAAGCAAGAACAAAAGAAAAATGCTCTAAATCAATACAAAGAGGATACAGTAATTTCAGTTAATCAGCGGATTCAATCTTTAGAACAAGAGATATTTGTAAAAAAACAAGAGTTGGATGGGTTACGTAATCAACATGAAACGATGATTATAAAGGCACATCAAAATGGGATTGTACAATTTCCTTCTATTTTGCAACCAGGTGATTTAATTGATTCTGGTCAAGAAATCGTTTCAGTTATACCGAAAGAGGCTGAAAAAAAGGTGAAAATTTTACTGTCAGCTCAGGAGGTAAAAGGGATTAAAAAAGGTGATAAAGTACAGTATTCGTTTAAGTTAAAGAAAACAGATAAACAAATGGGCAAAGTAACATATATATCTGCGCAGCCTATTTTCGATAAAGATTCTAAAGATTATGTCTATGAATTAGAGGCGACAATCGATACAAAGGAATTATATGATTTGAATACAGGAATGGTTGGAAGTGCTTCTATAGTGACAGGTGAAGAACCAATATGGAAGTTTATATTAAGAAAATTAGACTTCATATCTCAATAATCAATTTATTTTTGGGTATTTCCCAGATAGGGGTAGCACCATATCACCATCAAGCTAAGAAAAGCAAACACCTTAAAAGGAGAAAATTGGAGTCTCTAAGTGGAAATGTACTATTTTTTCGTTTTGGGGGCAACCCGTTCTTTTAGGTTGATAGGCATGTGATGCTACCCCAATACGGAGAGAAAATTAACGGAAGTAGAAGAAAAATAGCGAATTAGAAGTTTTTATAGAGAAAAAGTTAGAGAAACGGGATCAGTTATTGCTTGAAAACATTAGAGATACGCAGAATCAAAATCAAAATCAGAAACAAAAACGGAAAGGTTTTTTCGGTTTGTTTAAAAATTAAATGTGGTTGCTATTTTTGTAGAGTTCTAATGTCGGAAAAAGAAGGATAGAAATATAGCATACATACAATAAGGGAATGCAGTATAGATCAGTTTACAAGTATTCCCTTGCTATTATTAATATTCATCGATATGCATTATTGTATTATTTTAAATGTTGATATTCATATATTAAATGTATAAGATGGATATATATTCCTGTTAGGAGGGATTATTTGAAACAAAATAATCGGTTTTTATATTACTTTATTTTTATATTTTTTATACAGATATTAATGGTAGGAAATATGACTTTTTTTGAAACTGAATTGTTATCTACTAAAAAAATCATATTATTTACTTTTTGTGTATTAGGATTGGTAATTTCTATTGTTGTTCTTTTATATAGAAAATTCAAGAAATCTTAATGTATATAAAGTATATAATGTTATTTTAGCATTTATAATTTAATTAGATTTTAAATACTATATAATCCTAATATTAATATAAACCAATATTAAAAAGTTTACATTTGAGAAAGGTAAAAAGAGTCTTATTAATTTAGGACTCTTTTTCGTTTTGGGGTAATTCTAAATTTTTAAGTTGATGGGCATGTGGTGTTACCCCTAGTTGACAAATAGCTCAAAAAAAGAACCAAATTAATTGGTTCTTTTTTTGAGCTGATTATTCTTGTTCTAAAATACGTTTAACCTCATTTATGCCTAATTTACTGGCTTTAGCAATTGTTTCAAGTGGTACACCAAGTTCATGCATACCTTTAATCATCTGTATTTTTCCTTGCTGAACCCCTTCTTGAATGCCTTCTTTTTTCCCCTCATTACGAGCATGAGCAAATTTTGCAGCCTCATCCATTAAGGCCTTTTCTCTTGCTTCATATGCTTGACGGAAAGAAGAATCTTGACTCATACGTTCCCACTTATTCATTGCTTTTTGTAAAATCGGATCTTGGTTCATGGCAATGTCCTCCAATGTTTGTGTGAGATACTCATCTTCATTCGCTGGTAATAATAATAACCAACGAACAAACGAGTCTTCCCATGGATTAACTTTCTCTTCACGCCATTGCTGTAGTAACTTTGGAATCTCTACAATATGAACTTCTATATCGTCACTTAATAACTTTTGTTGTTGCTGATTCCAAAGGATTCCTGTTGTATGAAATGATTCGTATTCTGGAAACATCACAAAGTTTAACAAGTTTATGGTAATTGTTTTATGAAGCGAACTATAAGGCATTCCTTTTTGCAATTGAGAGGTGTATAACCTTCCCCAATAATATAAGCTTCGTTTGATCATATCGTGATTGTTATTCAATTGTATTTCTACATTTACCTTTGTTCCTGTATTTAATGTAGCCGAAATATCTAAAATTGATAATTTATCTTCTTCATATTCTCGATGCAAATGTGGATCTTCTAATTGTAGGGCAACAATAGGTGATTCTAAAGAATCTTTTAATATGGCATTTAAAAAGGCAACTAAAATATCTTCATTCCCATTTGTGCCAAATAGCTGCTTAAATGCAAAATCGATACGTAAATTTACTAATGAATTGGACATGGTTTTCCTCTTCCTGTTTCAGACTATATCTTTACCTTTATTGTACATAAAACTAAAGTCAATATGCAAACAATCCCCTAGGACTTATATAGGGATATAAGTCCTTCTCTTAAATGAATACATTTGAAACAGAGGGATTAAGTGAAAAGAAATAAGGTACACTCAAAAGATTGAATTTTATAAAAATAAGAATTTACAAAAATATTTATTTGAATTAAAATACGAACTACAAATATTCGACATTATACGACAAAATGATATTATTTTTCAGAATATTAAAACAACTAGAAGTGAGGTATCTATATGAATCTATTTCGAAAAAAATCTATTTCAGCATTATTAGCACAGTCAGAACAAAAAGGAGCATCTTTAAAAAAAGAACTCAGTGCATTTGATCTTACTATGCTCGGGGTCGGCGCTATCATCGGAACTGGGATTTTCGTTCTTACCGGTGTTGCCGCAGCAGAACACGCAGGACCCGCACTTGTTTTGTCGTTTATTTTATCCGGTTTAGCCTGTGTATTTGCAGCCTTATGTTATTCTGAATTTGCATCAACTGTAACGGTATCCGGTAGTGCGTACACTTATAGCTATGCAACATTTGGGGAATTAATCGCTTGGATTTTAGGTTGGGATTTAACGTATTCTCCGAAAGAATTCTCCTTCCTCAAGCGTGTGAAGGGCGTAGCCCAACGATAGGTGGGAGATGAATGTCGGTTTGGTGTAGCCAAAAGGCTTTGCTTTTTATTTTGCCTCTGATAAAATCAGTCCTATAGAGAATAAAGGTTGGTATACGAATGAAATTAGATAGCAATAATCATTCAGTGTTCTTGTTGTATTATCATCTTGTGTTGGTCGTAAAATACAGAAGAAATGTGTTCGATGATGATATATCAGACTATGCAAAAGACATGTTTGTCAGGTTATCCGAGAATTACAACATAACACTGATAGAGTGGAATCATGATGTAGACCATGTTCATATTTTGTTCAAGGCACATCCGAATACAGAAATGACAAAATTTATTAATGCGTATAAAAGTGCAAGTTCTCGACTAATCAAGAGAGACTTTCCACAAGTGAAAAAGAAACTTTGGAAAGAGATGTTTTGGTCAAGAAGTTTTTGCTTACTAACTACTGGTGGTTCGCCAATAGACGTAGTAAAGAAATATATTGAAAATCAAGGTGAAAAGTGAGGTGAAATGATATGACAAAGCATAATAAAGCATATAAATTCCGTTTGTATCCAACAGAAGAACAAGCATATCTTATGCGTAAAACCTTCGGTTGTGTACGTTTCGTGTATAATAAAATGTTAGCTGAACGAAAAGAAGCGTACGAAAAATACAAAGATGATAAGGAGCAACTAAAGAAACAAAAGCCTCCAACTCCCGCGAAATATAAAGCAGAATTTGAGTGGTTAAAAGAAGTTGATTCATTAGCTTTGGCAAATGCTCAACTAAACTTGCAAACTGCCTATAAGAATTTCTTTAGTGGTCAAAATGACTTCCCAACATTCAAAAGTAAAAAAGACAGAAAGTCTTATACAACGAATGTAGTAAACGGAAATATTATGTTGCTTAATGGTCATATCAAATTGCCAAAACTGAAAATGGTACGTATCAAACAACATAGAGAAATACCACAAGATTATATGATCAAGTCATGCACGATTTCTATGACACCTACCGGTAAATACTATGTGTCCATCTTGACTGAATACGAAAAAGAGATTGTACAAAAAGAAGTAGAAACAGTTGTTGGATTAGACTTTGCGATGGATGGATTATACGTCAGTTCTGAGGATGAGAAAGCCAATTATCCTAAGTTCTATCGTAAAATGTTAGACCGGTTAGCAAAGGCACAACGAGTATTATCAAGAAGAACAAAAGGTTCTATTCGTCAGAATAAACAACGTATCCGTGTAGCTAAGTTACATGAAAAAGTAGCGAACCAACGTAAGAATTTCCTTCATCATGAGTCTAAAAAGTTAGCTGCTAATTTTGATATTGTAGCTATTGAAGACCTAAACATGAAAGGAATGTCGCAAGCACTTCATTTTGGAAAAAGTGTTGCTGATAATGGGTGGGGTATGTTCACTTCTTTCTTAGCTTATAAACTAAACGAACAAGGAAAACAACTTGTGAAAATAGACAAATGGTTTCCTTCCACAAAAACATGTAGCAGTTGTGGAAATGTAAAAAATATGACATTGTCTGAACGAGTCTATTCTTGTATATGCGGTGTAAATCTCGATAGAGATTATAACGCAGCTATCAATATCAAAAATGAAGCAATACGCCTATTAGCGTTAGCATAAATAGCAATAAAATAACCTTTGGAACAAGGGACTTAGCTCGGCTGTCTTAGGACGAATTCGTTAGCTATCAAAAGTAATGATTAACCGAGAAGCCCCCACTTCAAACAGTCCGTTAGGACGTTAAGTGGCGGGTAGTTCACCTGGGATTGTACCTTACGATCAGTTAGGTGTGAAAAACCCTGTTGCATTTGCACTACAATACATTCAACAAGATTGGGTTGCTGGTTTCATTTCTTTAGGAGCGATTACTGGAATTACAACTGTATTACTTGTTATGTTATATGGACAAACACGATTATTTTACGCAATTAGCCGCGATGGGTTCATCAATATGGACCTCAATTAGAAGAGAAAATACGACATCATCTTAAATCAACAAACGATTCATGGAGAGTCGATGAAACCTATATTAAAGTGAAAGGGCAATGGATGTATTTATATCGTGCCGTTGATTCAGAAGGGAATACCATTGATTTTTATCTAAGTAAATCAAGGGATAAACAAGGGATAAACAAGCAGCCAAGCGCTTTTTCAAGAAAGCCTTGGCTTTTTCGTATATTTCTAAACCTCGTGTGATAACAGTAGATAAAAACCCCTGCCTATCCTGTAGCGATTCAAGCGTTGAAAGAAGAGAAACATATGCCCGAAGGCATAAAGATAAGGCAAGTTAGATATCTCAATAATATAGTGGAACAAGATCATCGTTTTATTAAGAAACGTGTGCGTCCTATGTTGGGGTTTAAGTCATTTAAAACTGCAACTTCTATATTGAGTGGTGTGGAAGCCATGCATATGATTAAAAAAGAACAGATTGATTTACCGGACCAGTCTGTCCAAAATCAGAAAGAATTCATCCATCACTTGTTTGGTCTAACAGCATAAAATACAATTCCGCCAGAAATATATGCTCTATATTCTCTTTTATTTTATCTTTGCACCACAACCACAATTCCTTATGTCTACGATACTTCTCTTCCATTAATCGGCTGAACTGGTCGGTTATTCGTTGGGAATAATTTATGAAACGTTTCAATTTGTTTTTTGGACATTTCTATTGTCTGTTTCATCACAATCCACTGGACATTTTCTGTACAAGGAGGTGTTGTCAACGAACCCATGTAACGGAATGACGAATGATCTGAAGGAAGAAGCTGTTTTACATCAATAGTATGTTGCACATCAATCTGTGAATTTTTGCTGTTCGGGAGATTTTCCCACATTTCTGCAAAACCTTCGTTTTTTTGTCCTTCTTTTATCATAATACCTACTACTGCTAATTGACCTTGATCATTTTGATGGACCAGATGTAGTTCCATATCTGCATGTTTTCCTTCAAATTGATGTTCACTTGGTGTATGGAAATGGAATTGTTTTAATGTGTAACGACTTTCTCCAAGCGTGAGATAATCATCAGAACTATTTGCTTTCCCCTCAATACTATGTCCATTATTTTTAATAGAGAATGATATCGGTTGATAATTAATTTGCAAATGATTAGTATCCTCAACTGTTGATTTTATTTGTTCTGTTTTGATATCTATCGGAGATTGTTCTTGCCCATTTAAACACATTTTGTACTCTGGTTTCAATTCTCCCCAGTGCTCTGGGCTAGTAGTCCCTTCATATGACCATTGCGTATTTTTCTCTGTAGATTTTTCTTGTGTAGCTGTATCCTTGTTTGACTGTTCTTGTTTTGCTGTGTTACACCCCATCAACACGGCACTCATTGTCAATATAAGGGGAGCTTTATACAAAAACTTTGAACCTTTCATACTGTTTCCTCCTAAGACGATAAAATATTGTATTTAAAGAATATTGCCTGTGACTAAAGGTTCTGTTACAAATTCACCAAAAATATCAAGAATCTAGAGAAGCGTCGTTCGATTATTATGCAATTTAAATTTTTAAATAGAAAAATGGGATGTCGGAAGCTATACAGTTAATTTGTGAGCAAAGGAGTAACTGTGCTCATTTCTCAAGTTGAAAAAGCTTTATATAAAGCCAGATTGAAGTCAAAAGTTATTAAATACTATAAGAAATGGAAGCAAGAACATATTACATTTCCTAATTTGCTATTATTCTGTGTGTCCTCATTTAGCATTAAATAGAATGACTTCTTACCAATATCCAAAATCGATTTTGTAATCTAATTTGGATTCCAATTGTATTAATCTAATCATTTTTATTTGGCATTACTTCATTCTTTTCGAAACATGGGCTTGCTTTCCTACTAAATGTTTTGTCCTGTCTATACTCCCCCCTCATATCTAATTGATATTGACTTTTAATTTATATTAATTATAATTATATATAAATTATTAAAAAAAAATCAATATAGATTTATATTTTTTGATGTGATACTATATATTTCTAGTTCCGTTGCAAAGCTTTCGAAACGAAGTTATGTTTTTGAAAAGATAAATGGAAGCGTAATAAGGTAAATGTTTTAAAGTAAAACAATTCAAACAAGATATTATTCGGGTGTTTTTGCTCAAATTTGTGAAATGGGGGAATTAGCTTAATGGGGATCACTTTTCATCACCACCAAGCTAAAAAAATATCCCAAAAATAAAAAATGACTTCTCAAGATGAAAATGTACAATTTTTTATTGTGAGAGTGTCATAAAACTCTTAAGTTTATGGATATATATGGTGATTAATACTAATTAACGACCAGTCTTGTTTTGCGAAAAAAATGTCGAAATTACGCGAAAATTGAATTTTTTTGTCTTGTTATACTTTATATTTAGTGCTAAACTCATAATACAAAGAAAGAGTGGCTGAAAAGACCCTTATTTAAACTGAAAATACTGAAAATTCAGTTTAGTATACATCTAATTGATATTTACGCTTACTGCTCTTTCTTTGTTTTATTTTATATATTATATCGGGTATAGATAGCGGGGTGACTGAGATGAGATTAATTAGTAAAAGTAGAGTGTGAGTATTCTGTTATTCTTATGACACTTTAATTACTTAAGCGCACATTTATTACAAATATTTGTAAAGGGAATTGAGGCCCATTGTGCCGTCTAGCAATGGGAAGTTGGGTTTCATGCAAATAAAGAAATAAGCAACTACAATTAATTATGAATCTAGTCATTATGCTGAGAACTTAATTGAAGGTTTGGTATAGCGAGATTTAACCATGAGGTTTATAAATCATGTAGATTGTGATTAAAATTCTAAATTCATAAGCTGACACAAATTAGTGAACGTTACTGTTCATTCTTTTAAAAAGTATAAGACTAATTAATTATAAACCTAGGAAATGCTATATAGGAGGTACATGAATAAACAAAATTGTTTGTGGTTTTTACTAAATGAATCAAAATTTAGGCAGAGGTTTAGCACAAGCACTTAAGGATGATATTTAGGTGTCTGTAGGAGGGAGTATAAAATAACAAGTTTATCCCAAATGAGGTATTAATTTAAGTTTGTTTTTTTAATTACAAAATCAGTTACAAAAGTTACAGAAGCTATTTTTGGTATCTAAATAGTTTTATATTATAGATGAGAACATGGGGGTAATGCCTGTAGGAGGGGGTAGAAGGTTCTGGTAAATTGGGACATACAGATGTTATGAATCTGAAAGTAATAGAAAGTAGTATGAATAAACTGATGGCATTGAAATGAAAACATTATTAATCAGAAATTTATGCTATCCATAAGATGGTAGATATAATACAAGCTTTCAAGATTTGATAGGGATGATGATAAACGTAACTTCACTAGTTACAATAATATCAATAACTATTAAATTTGTAAATAGTAAACTTAGTGAAATTAATGTTAGATTAAAGAATTGAAGCTTATTGGAGGATAGAGAAATCGTTTATAAAATCTATTTTCAAGTTTTTTAGTTTATAACAGTTGAAAGAAACGGTATGTCATCAGCCTATTAAGTCATTGTCATTGTAAATTCATATTAGAATCCATCTAATTATAATTAATAGGAGAATGACATGATAAAAAGAGTAGTTTCGATTTTTTTAAGTCTAATACTGTTTATGTTGACGATAGGGCAGAGTTTGGTACCTATAGTAGCAAATGCACAAGAATTAAATACAACAGGATTTGTTGATACATTTAAGTTCGACAAAACGGATCTAACTTACGGAGAACGAACGGGAATAAAAGTTGATTTTAGTGATAAATCTGGAAATAAAATGAAGGCTGGAGACACACTAACATTAACATTACCACCCGAATTACAGGGCTATGCTAGAATGATTGATTTAAAAAATGAGGCAGGTGTAAGCTTTGGTACTTGCCAAGTAACATCAACGAATGTGATATGTACATTTAGTGATGTTGTTGAGAAACTTCAAAATATTAGAGGATATTTTTATTTTGGGGTTCAAGCAACTAAGAATGTAGCAACGGGACAAACGCTCACAGTTGATACAAACTTAGGTACACAATTACAAACGCAAAGGATCACAATTAAGGGTCCAACTGAAGGTGGTGGAGGTACAGCACCATTTGTCTATAAAGCAGGTAGAATGGATGCGGATGCTCCAACTAAAGTGAAGTGGGAAATACCTATAAATAATAACCGGGAACAACTTAGTTCTGATATAGTTTTGACTGATACTTTACAGCCGGGGCAAACGCTGGATCAGGATGGTTTTAGTATAGCTGTTGGAAATCAAAATTTAACACCTCAACAATTTAATGATGGGGGTTATGGGACGATTACCTTTAATGGTAATTCTTTCGAAGTTAGGTTTGATAAAGATCAGAGTAGCGGTAAGAACATAAGTTTAAGGTATACAGCTACTATAGCTGAAAGTGGAATGACCCAAAAAGTTTTTTTCAATAATTATACAATTAATTACCAAATCTTAAATGAGCAACCAGTAACGTTTTCAGAGCAGTCCTGGGCTGATAATATAAACGCAGGTGGCGGTGCTGACGGTGATTTACCGCCTAAAGGAACGTTAAGAATCGTGAAGCACATTGACGGAGATGAAACAAAACTCCTCCCAGATGTTACGTTTAAGCTGTATAAGGAATCAGGTGAACAAATTGGCGATACTTATACAACGGATGGACAAGGTATGGTTGAAGTCCCTAATCTAGACCCAGGAAATTACTATGTGCAAGAGATTACAGGTCCAAACTATTTGGATTTTGATCCTCAAGTAAAAGTGCCTTTTACAATTGATGCAAATGCTGAAAAAGGTGTAAAGCTTATGATTCCGAATAAAGTGAAAACGACATCTGTTTCAGGAACGAAAACTTGGAATGACAACAATGCAACAGATCGCCCAAGCTCAATCCAAGTAGAGTTACTGCAAAATGGAAATTCAATCAAAACACAAGATGTATCAGCAGCGAATAACTGGAACTATACGTTTGCAGATTTACCAGCATATGATAATGATGGTAATACTTATACGTATACAGTAAAAGAAAAACCGGTAGCGGGATACAAATCGGAAGTAAATGGCTACAACATTACGAATACAAAAGATGCAAAAACATCTGTTTCAGGAACGAAAACTTGGAATGATAACAATACAACAGATCGTCCAAGCTCAATCCAAGTAGACTTATTGCAAAATGGAAACGTAATTCAAACACAAGACGTAACAGCAGCAAACAGTTGGAAATATACATTTGCAGACTTAGCACAATTTGATGCGAACGGTGTTGCTTACACGTATACGGTAAAAGAAAAACCTGTAGCGGGATATAAATCCGAAGTAAAAGGTTATGACATCACAAATACAAAAGTAGCGAAAATGACAGTAGAAGGAACGAAGACGTGGAAAGACGGAAATGCAACAGACCGTCCGGCAACAATCAAAATAGACTTACTACAAAATGGAAATGTAGTAGACACAAAAGAAGTAACAGCGGCAAATGGTTGGAAATATACATTTACAAATTTAGAATCATATGATGCGAGTGGTGTTGCTTATACGTATACAGTAAAAGAGCAACCGGTGGATGGATATAAATCCGAAGTTCACGGTTATGACATTACGAATACAAAAGTAGCGCAAACAACAGTAGAAGGAACNNAAAACGTGGAAGGACGGAAATGCAACAAATCGTCCGGCAACAATTAAATTAGACTTACTACAAAATGGCCAAGTAATTGCGACACAAGAAGCAAGTGAAGCAACAGGTTGGAAATATGGATTCAAAGACTTAGCGGCATATGATGCCGAAGGCAATGCGTACAAGTATGAAGTAAAAGAACAACCGGTGGATGGATATAAATCCGAGGTAAAAGGTTATGACATCATAAATACAAAAGTAGCGCAAACAACAGTAGAAGGAACGAAGACTTGGAAAGACGGAAACGCAATAAATCGTCCGACGATGATCAAAGTAGACTTACTACAAAACGGAAACGTGATCAAAACACAAGACGTACTAGCAGTAATGGGTTGGAAATATATATTTGCAGATTTAGAAGCATACGATGCAAATGGAATAGCTTATCAGTATGAAGTGAAAGAACAACTAGTAGTGGGATATCAATCTAGTGTAAGCGGTTATGACATTACGAATACAAAAGTAGGCGAAACGAAAGTAGAAGGAACAAAGACTTGGAACGATAACAACGCAACAGATCGCCCAAGCCTAGTTAAAGTAGATTTACTACAAAACGGTAAAGTAGTAGACACAAAAGAAGCAACAGCGGCAACAAACTGGAAGTATACATTTGAAAAACTCCAAGCATACGATACAAACGGGGTAGCTTACATCTATACAGTGAAAGAACAATCGGTAGATGGATATAAATCCGAGGTAAAAGGTTATGACATTACAAATACAAAGGTAGGTCAAACAACAGTAGAAGGAACAAAAACGTGGAAGGACGGAAATGCAACAAATCGTCCGGCAAC
>NZ_NULR01000022.1:0-9105 GCF_002577405.1 Bacillus cereus
TTCTATGCTTATTACATGTTTTCATTTTTATAAAATTTAATCTTACTTTGTAAGTAACTTTTAATGTAAATCAGTTATAATATTAGGTATAAAGGGAATTAATATGGAGTTGATTAACAATGAAATTTAATTTAAATACAATTCATAGTGAAACTTATTTAGAAAATATAGAGAAACAAAAACAAAATTTCTCAAACATAATTGCGATATGGAATCAAGATTATATAAATGAAGCTGAATTTAAAAAGGAAAATAACGAAAGAGAAGATTCATATACATATGAGGGATTTTCAGATGAAGAAATATTGTATTACTATTTAAATCGGCAAACACATTTTGACCAAGAAAAACGTATAAAGGATGCATCCAGGACTCTATATGCACGTGACTTAAGCCAGTTCTATTTTTTCATCAAACAAAGTACAGAATTTCTGCAGCAAGATGTTAAAGATTATGTAGAGGGTCAAGTGTGGAGGAACTTAAGAAAGCGACATATACGTAACTATCAAAAATGGTTATCCGAGGAGGCAATCTCCTATCAATCAAAAGAAAAATACAAAGCATCTACGATTAGTCGGAAACTAGGTGTGATCCGTTCGTATTTGAAATGGCTATATGAAATTCAATATATCCAGGAACCTCTTCATGTGGAAATTCTAAGTACTACCGTTAATAAACAACATAAACCAAAACGCGAGTTATCATATGAGGAAGTGAAACAGTTGCTTTATTACTATAAGGATAATGAAATCAATTATGCTTTATTATCGGTCCTAGCTACTACGGGATTACGTGTTGCGGAAGTTTCGCATGCAAAGTGGGAAGATCTTGAGTATGATTCAATGCGTGACCGTTATTACTTAACGGTGGCTACAAAAGGTGATGATGAGAGGATTGTTTCTATTAATAAAGAAATCTTTAATCGTATAGTCGAGTTTCGTATACGCAGGCGATTGCCTATTGATATTGGAAATAAAAACGGTGGGACTATATTTCAAACAAAGAACCATACATCCTACAGAGAGAATTATCTATCTCAGTATATTTCTAAGATCATCAAAGAGACCAAACTACAATTTACAGAGAATATACGCATCACACCTCATTTCTTTAGACATTTTTATGTACAGTATTTATATGATTACAAGGGACTAGCACCTCATGTTATAGCAGCTGCAGTTGGCCATAAAAATGATAGAACTACAAAAGAAAATTACTTGAAGCAAAGACTTACTAAAGATAATGATGCAGGAAATTTAATTGGTGATGATGAATTTTAATGTGTAATTAATATATAATAAATTCGAAATAGGACAAGATGAAATCAATATTCGATTTCATCTTGTCCATTTGAATTATTTTAAGTATCTATCAACGTTAGAATAGCATGTATTACAATTGAAAACATAGTAAAATTATCTATGGAAAAACTCTTAACGTGTTTTTCAAAATACTGAGGATGCCTCAATATAATATTTGTAATAAAAAACTACTATGCTCCGTGTTTCCCAATAAATATTGCTCTTGCTAGTGAATTAATTGCTTCCCCTTTGTTTCATCCTTGTTGGACTGTTCTATTTATTTACACACGTACAGCTGTACCGCTTATCGCAACCATTAACATTCCATCACGAACCACTTCGTAGTCTACATCGATACCAACAATTGCATTTGCTCCTTTTTGAGTTGCAAGTTGTTTCATCTCTTCCATCGCAATGTCACGAGCTTCTTTTAATTTACTTTCATAAGCACCAGAACGGCCACCTACAACATCACGAACAGAAGCGAAGATGTCGCGTACGATATTTGCACCCATAATTGCTTCACCGTTTACGATGTCTATATACTCAATAATTTCTTTACCCTGAATAGTATTAGTTGTTGTTACGATCATTATTAACACACTCCTATAATCTTTAAAAATTTATTTTTGTTTCTTATAATCTAAAAGCTAAATAAACTATCTAATAACCTTACATAAAGATCAAAGTTCTATAAGGATGAAAGAAAACAAGCTATCTACAAAAAAAATTTTTCTTGTAGGTTTTTTTACCTAATAACTGTAAATCCAGCAATCATATCTGCTGGTAATTTATTATATACAGATGCTCCATAATTAATAGCAGCCAATACTACATATAGCGGTAAAGGCATAACATCGATTTTAACATTCATAATTTTAGTAGCGAAATATTCAATTTTCAATTCATTCCCATCAGAAAATGATACTGCTTCCACATTCTTTTAAATTCTCATATGGTCTACCCTTGTTTTCTTAATTACAATATTAAAATGTTTTCAATAATAAAAATAGTTTTTGAAAGTTTTGGAACTACTTTTGTAATTAAAAAAAGTATAAGCGACTTATAGTTAGTTTTTACTTTTGATAGCTAACGAATTAGTCCTAAGACAGCCGAACTAATTCCCTTGTTCCAAAGGTTATTTTATTGCTATTTATGCGAATGCTAATAGGCGGCGTATTGCTTCATTTTTGATATTGATAGCTGCATTATAATCTCTATGGAGATTTACACCGCATATAGGGGCCCAGTCGCCCATCAACTTAAGAATTTTTACTAGCCCTAAGTACAAAAAAACGTTACTCATTCATAATATTTAACCTCCTTACTTGGAGATGAAAAATGGGTATTCGTCACAGAACAACGAATACCCAACATGAATAATGGTTGAGAATAAATATGAGAATAGTTTTATAAAAATATCTTTATCTATTCGATAATTAGTTTTTTGCTTTTTTAGTAATCGTTATGATCATAGGCAATACTTTCAGCTAAAATGCACACCTGAGAAGACTGCTTGTTTATCTCAGGTGACTCTTTCTTATCAATCGTAATAACAGTTAATTAAGGTCAAAACGATCTGCATTCATTACTTTAACCCAAGCAGCTACAAAGTCACGTACAAACTTTTCTTTGTTATCATCTTGTGCATAAACTTCTGCAATCGCACGTAGAACGGAGTTTGACCCGAACACTAGGTCAACTCTAGTTGCTGTTCTTACTACTTTACCTGTGTTGCGGTCACGTCCTTCGTATACGCCTCCGTCAACAGGCTTCCATTCTACACCAATGTCAAGTAGGGTCACAAAGAAGTCGTTAGTAAGTGCGCCTACACGATCAGTGAATACACCGTGTTTTGTGCCGCCATGGTTTGTACCTAAAGCACGCATACCACCAATAAGGACAGTCATTTCTGGTGCAGTAAGGCCTAGTAGTTGTGCTTTGTCTACAAGAAGCTCTTCTGTACTAATACTGTACTCTTTCTTTTGATAGTTACGGAAACCATCAGCAACAGGCTCTAGCACGTCAAAGCTTTCTGCATCAGTTTGCTCTTCAGTTGCATCACCACGTCCTGGGGCGAAAGGAACAGTCACATCAAAACCTGCTTCTTTAGCCGCTTTTTCTACCGCAGCAGTTCCACCTAGTACAATTAAGTCAGCAAGACTTACATTTTTCTCAAGATGACTTTGAATGTCTTCTAGTACTGAAAGGACTTTTGAAAGCTGTTTCGGTTGGTTCACTTCCCAATCTTTTTGTGGAGCAAGACGAATACGTGCACCATTTGCGCCACCACGATTATCTGAACCACGGAATGTGCTTGCTGAAGCCCAAGCAGTTGTAACTAGTTCGCTGATGGTAAGTCCTGAGTCAAGAATTAGTACTTTAATTTTTTCTACTTCTTCTTCTGTTAATTCATAATCAACAGTTGGAACAGGATCTTGCCATATAAGATCTTCCTGTGGAACCTCTGGACCGAGATATCTTGCTTTAGGACCCATATCACGGTGTAAAAGTTTAAACCATGCGCGAACAAATGCATCAGCAAACTCATCTGGATTTGCATGGAAACGACGTGAAATCTTCTCATAGATTGGGTCATGACGGAGTGCTAAATCAGATGTAAACATAACTGTCGGAACTTTCTTGGATGAATCTGCTGCATCTGGTGCAAGGTCTTTTTCATCAGGGTCTACAGCCATCCACTGATATGCTCCTGCAGGGCTCTTAGTCAACCACCATTCATATCCGAATAATAAATCAAAGTATCCGTTATCCCATTGTGTTGGGTTAGCAGTCCAAGCACCTTCAAGACCACTAGTGATCGTGTCGCCACCTTTTCCACTTCCATATGAACTTAACCAACCTAAGCCTTGTGCTTCAATTGGAGCTGCCTCTGGCTCTGGACCAACTTGTGCAGCATCTCCTGCACCATGTGCCTTACCAAAAGTATGTCCGCCTGCAATTAATGCAACTGTGTCTTCATCATTCATACCCATACGTTTAAAGGTTTCGCGAATGTCGTGAGCACTTGCAATTGGATCTGGCTTACCGTCTGGACCTTCTGGGTTAACGTAAATTAGACCCATCTGAACGGCAGCAAGTGGATTTTCAAGCTCTCTTTCACCAGAGTAACGGTTAGTCCCTAGCATTTCTGTTTCAGTACCCCAGTAGATGTCTTCTTCTGGATGCCAAATGTCTGCGCGTCCACCTCCGAAACCAAAAGGCTTAATACCCATTGATTCAAGAGCAACGTTACCTGTTAGAAGCAATAAGTCAGCCCAAGAGATCTTGTTACCATATTTTTGCTTGATTGGCCATAGTAATCTACGTGCTTTATCAACGTTCGCGTTATCAGCCCAGCTGTTTAGTGGAGCAAAACGTTGGTTACCAGTTCCGCCGCCTCCACGTCCGTCACCAGTACGGTATGTTCCTGCAGCATGCCAAGACATACGGATAAACATTGGACCATAGTGTCCATAGTCAGCAGGCCACCAATCTTGGCTGTCTGTCATTAGATCGTGAAGATCTTTTTTAAGAGCTTCATAATCTAGCTTTTTAAATTCATCAGCATAATTAAATTCTTTTCCCATAGGATTAGATTTTTGGTCATGCTGATGAAGAATGTTCAAGTTCAACTGGTTTGGCCACCAGTCTCTATTAGTCGTAGCACTAGATTTGTTACTAGTAACGCCACCTTGACTAAATGGGCATCCTCCAGTATTAGCATTGGTATTAGTGTCCATATTTGTTTCCCCTCTCCATTTTTAATTAAGCAGCAAATAATTTGATTAACTTATTGAAACAAATTAACATATTTGATTTTTGCGCTCTCTCATCACCTCATAGGAATGAAAGTTAAGCACAACTAAATGATAACACCTTCCATTTGGAAGTCAATATTAATTTGTAATTATTATTAATAAATAAACTATATCAATAAAATCGCTTGTAGGTACTTTGAAAAAAAGAGAAAAAAATAACATAAAAAAAGCCTCCTCTTCATAATGAAGTACTTATCTGTAAAATTGCATTTTGAATTTTATTCATCTTTTTCTAACTCACAGTGCTACTATTGATTTTCTCCAATCTGGCCCTATAATGTGTCCTTTTCTTGACTGGTTTTATGTACAATTTCACCTTATATTAGGGCATCTATATTATCCACTTTCATTATTTTTTCAAAATATAATATCAATTGAAATGTTGATTCTAAACATCATTTCTGCCGTGTTCGGTCACATCAAGGGCAATCGGTCGTATCGCAGATTTTCCTTACGGGGTACGGACTATTAAAATATATTAGTTATCAGTATAATTCTGTAAACGGGTCACAGAACCAAAAATCTTATATATTCCCCCTTAAATCAAAGTGGAAAACATAAGATTTCTTCAGATCACGCAATATACTCTTTTAAATCTCCTCTGTTAACTTTTTGTTACCTTCAGATAAGCTATCTATATGTTAAAATTAATCCGTATCCCACTAATTAATTTAGTTAGTTAGTGAAGTTCTCTCTCAAAGAGCCCCTAGGGAATAGGGGCCCTTTTCATTTTATAAACCTATTATTTACTTCATCCTTTTTATCTGTTTTGGAGTTATCATATATGATGTGATTTTAAATAAAGAAGTGATATTACTTGGTATTCTAACCCAAATTATTCTTCTAATAACATCGTTTTATATAATTATAATGATGCATACAAAAGAATATACTTATGTTATGAAAATAATAAAACATTGATACGAAATTCGATATTTTCAAGCTTTATTTTCTTTGTTTTATATACTTTATAAAGGGGAGTCAATGAAATCATTAACTTGATGGTGATGGGATATACTCCCAAAAAGATAAAATAGTTATAATTAAATGAGTTATACTTGAAAATACAGCGTGTACTCGTTTCCGCATGTAATTCTATATCGCGAACTATTACATTGTAATAATAACGATAAATGGAAAGCCAAAAACTACTACCAATAGAATAAAGTATTAAAACTATGACATTCATAAAGTACAAACTAATTTTCCGCCTCATCGTCTACTTCCTTTCCATTGATATCCTTTTCCCCATACCGTAAGGAGAAACTGTGGATCAGAAGGACTAGGTTCGATCTTCTGACGAAGACGATTAATATTCACATCTATTACTTTTGTGTTACCTACACAACTTATACCCCATATTTTATTTAAGAGTTCATCACGTGAAATTGGTTTTATGGAATTTTCCATTAAATATTGTAAAATAATATGCTCTGTTGGAGTTAAATCAATTACTATCTCATCCCTATATAATTTTTCTTGCAAAAGATCTAACTGAAATGGTCCCGAATGAATCAATTTCATATCCCTTTTATTTTCTTTTACCCTTCTTAGCAATGCTTGTACACGTGCTACTAATTCAATTATACTAAATGGTTTTTTAATATAATCATCTGCTCCAATTGTCAAACCGTGTACCTGATCTTTCTCTTGAACACGTGCCGTTAATATAATAATACCAATCTCTTCATTGTTTTTTCGTATTCTTTTGCATACTTGAAAACCATCTATTCCTGGTAACATAACATCAAGTATTACAATATCAACATTATGATTTTCTAAAAGCTCAAGAGCTTTTTCACCTGTATCGGTTTCTAAAACATTGAAGCCAGCACGCTTCATATTTAATGTAATAAAACTACGATTTGTTATCTCACCTTCTAATACTAAAATTGTTGTCATACTTACCGCTCCTTCTCTCTTGTTGATAATCGGCTATGTGTTTGATATAAGATTTAAGCTTCTGGTAGTTTAATTTTTTTGAAATTCCATATACATGAGATCTTGTTTTCCATATGTATCAACTCCTAGGAGGCACCATATATGTTGATCGACTTAAGAATCTATTAAAAAACTTCACCCTTTCTATTTAGCTTTTTAGAAAGAATAACGTGGGGATAGTCAAGATTTTAAGTTGATGGACATGGAGCGGTATCCCTAGTTTATCAGTTTTATATTAAGTAAGTGATAGGACTTTTTCGTCTGTAATCTCATTTCCCGCCAACCGCACCACCAAACAATTTATTACGTGAAAACGAAATGTGTTCCATCGTTTTTTCTATAATTTTAGCGTTTTTATATACACTTCAAAACGCTTTGACTAGATAATCCAAGTTCTCTTCTGGTCCATCTAAATGAAATTGAATTTTCTGACTCTGACTCTCTACATCTTCCAGCTGATACATAAATAACCGATACCAATCGCAACTCCTTTACAACTACTTTAGTGGATTTCTCTAGTTCTTTTTCAAACTAATTAGATGCCAAAGTCTCACTTCCTTTGCATCAAATATGAAGAATTACTTGCTCCTTTTTAATTTTTTTTAGATGCTTTTCTAGTCCTGAAGGCTCTAATCCATAGAGTTGTCTTCTTCCATCCTTGTAAAATCCGCAATCGATCGGCTGACTAATGATACGCTGTTTTTTCTTTCCACATGATAAGTATGTTGTTCTAGCTTTTTGGGTCTTTTGCATACATTTAAGAAATAAATTCTTGTGTTGCCATTTCTACAAACTGAATATCAGACTCTACAAGATAACGAATATATGCAGTTTTCGCTTTCATATATTCATCTTCATTTTTCCATCTATGATGGCTGCCATCACAAAGTACAACAAAGGAAACGTTTCTCAACTGACTTACCAATGTATTTGTTTGACCCTTCGGATTAAATATTTCTTTCGCTTTTTTATGTGCCTGTAACACTTTGTCTTTCGAACATCCGCCTACAAGTAAATAATGTGGAATGATTAAACTCATTTTGTTATCTCACCTCTCTATTGCTCTCACACAAAATCCAAAAAGGATAAGAACAAAGAGCACGCGTCGATTCTTTACACACTAACATGATTTGAAAAGCATGATAAGAAGGATGATCCTTTTACAAATGGCTAGTGATATATTCTAAAAAGCCGTCCTTCTTCTCACCTTGTACAACAAACGCCTTCAAATCGGATAAATGAGCTTGTTCCTTATCCTTAATATAAAGGATTGCTCCACTTAAAAATGAATGTGTAGTTCTCACCCACGTTAATCCAGCGCCTTCATGAAGCACTTGTTTTGTCATTTCCATTGCGAGTTCATGTGCTTGCTTTTTCGCTTGAATATCAGCAATTCCATTCGAAACAATCATCTCTTTCACCCTTTCGTAGTTATGTAGTTTTCATATAGCTAAATACAATACAACTAACCAAAATGGCATTACCATTAGAAATCCATTTCTAATTCCTTTTGCAATAGCCAATGGATCATCATTACAGTATGGCATTTCCTTCTCTTCAACCCGCTGCAACATCTTTTTTTGGAGTGAAAGGCTCATATTGAATCTCCTTTCCTTTCAATCTGTTTTTATTTTCCATAACAAACTACCACCAAAACAGCCTATACAATAAATCATAATAAATTTTATGAAAATTTCTATAATTGCATCCATCATTTCCTAGTATCCTCTCCCAGACCTGTAATACACAAGCTATGATTAGCAAAGAAAGAGTTAATAATACACTCCCTATATATCGGCATTTCCCAAACGCCGATATCCTCTCCTCGCAATTAACATTTATTTCAGAAAAAAACCACGGTAAGAAAAGAGCCAGATTTTAGCCCGTTAAGAATAAATCGGCTCTTTAATATTCAAAGTTTATTTAAAAGTATATTTTAATAAATATCTTCTTTTTTACATCCTTCATTAGTTAGTGAATAGTACATACTATCCTCGAAAGATATTAATATAATCTCAATCCAATATCAATTCTTTTTTTAT
>NZ_NULR01000022.1:9122-27036 GCF_002577405.1 Bacillus cereus
ATAAAAAAAGAATTGATATTAGGTTTTTAATGACATTTTTCGACAAAATATTTACTTTTAGCAGTTATCAGTTTACAATGATTATAACTTAATAGATATACTACGTAATGTGTAATAATTACTTAGTTGAACATATTAGATGACATGGATTCTTTAGAGTTCGATCCACTAGATCCAACAAAAGTATGGTCAGAATATCTCTTCCCATTAATTGAGGTTGGGACAATGACTTTAAATCGTAACCCACAAAACTTCTTTGCGGAATTAGAGCAAGCGGCATTTACGCCAAGTGCAACTGTACCTGGCATTGAACCATTTGAAAATAAACTATTATAAGGTCGTTTATTCTCTTACCCAGATACACAGCGTTACCGCATTGGTGCAAACTATTTACAAATTCCTGTAAACTGCCCATACGCAGCTGCTCGTAATCAATAACGTGATGGTGAATTTCTTGATACTGTAATTAAAAAGAAAGAATTGATTGAAATTTAAGAAAAAGGATAGTTTCTTTTATTTAAAGCAATTAAAGAGTTACAAACAGAAGACTTAATAAAGACTATAACAATTAGAAATAATCCATTAACCGTCCTAGAAGCAATTCAAATTAAAATAGCACACTGTAGTAATCATTTAGGTCAAATTCTATACATTGGTAAACAAATAAAAGGTTCAGAGTGGGAAATATTAAGTATTCCGAAAGGGAAATCTCAAAACTTTTAGATAATATATTCAAAGTTCAAGTGACTTTAGCTAAATGGTGTAAAAATATTTATTAACAAAATTTATTAAGATAAAATGTGTTTTCATAAATAGAAAACACATTTAGAAATTTCTCTTCATCTCTACTTCTACTTAATGGGGTCCTGCCGCATGCCCATCAAGCAAGATTTTAAAGTGCCCCCTAAATGGAAATGTTGTGTTTTTTATAGCACCGAAGTTCATTTTTATCATTTTGAGGAAGAATGTGTTTCTTAACTTGATGGCGATGGGTTAGTACCAACAAAACGATGCCTAATAAAAGAGAACCTTACTTAAGATAAGATTCTCTATTTCTTTATCTATTAACTTTTTTAATTACATTTACACCTAGACCAATTACACTGATAGCCATCAATGAATAACCCATTGGTAGTAAATAAAACGGTTCTACAAGGGTTCCATCTGTTGCCACTTTAGAACCCATCATATTAAAGCTAACTAAACATCCGATTCCTAAGATAAGTGGTATTAAAGCTAACATATATTTTTTCATTTTAAGTCCTCCGTCTGTAAGTTCATTTAATATATAATAATTGCTGTATAGTCAGTATTATAATCACATTGTATTAGTTAGTACTATTCAAATACATGACAAAAAGCTTACAAATTCGTAAGGTATGAACAGGGCATTCTAAGTGTACGAAATCCACTATAAGGAAGAACAAGAAATCATAAAGAAAAGCCCTACTAATCAAAAAATCGGTAGGGAATATTTATTGGGAGGTATTAGTGTTAATGTACTTTTTTTTATATTTGTTTTATATGTTTCTTTTTAATATGTTAGAGGTTATTGGAGAGACGACGGGGTTTATGTAGAAGGACATATGCGTAGTAATCCAAATGGAATGAAGTCAAACAATTTAAATTCATAACCTCCTATTTTAGATTTTTTTTATTTTGGTGGGGGATGGTTAGAATAGGCCTTATTGCGGAATTTGTTTTTATACAATAGATATAGTACGTGAAATTTTCAATAATAAAAAGGCATTCAGAGTTGAATACCTTTTTAAATCATACGTAAATAGGTGGGCTTTTTAATGTATAAAGAAAAGACACCCTAAGGTGCCTTCCTCCTACTTCATTCTTTTTTGAGCAGTATTAGTATCTTTAGATACTGGTATGTGTTCAGTAGCTCTAGATAAACCTGTTTTTGGCATATTAACATAAATTGCTTCAGAAGCACCTTTTTCTATTTGGTAGGTTTCGTGAAAAACACCAACACTCCCATTATCTTTAATCTTATTATTGTACGATTTCCAAGCATTTGAATGGTTTTTTCCATGAGCATAGTTTACTAATTCGTCGAATCCCTTCCAGTATTAAATTAAGATTACTTTTCTCCAACTAAATAAGAATTCTGTATGTAAGAAACCCCATTGTGGGTTTTGGTACAATTCTTTAATCATAGGTCCCATAGCTTTAAAAACTGGTACCCACTTCCAAAATTTAAATAGGTGATTAATACGCATGCCAATAATAAAAACAACAAATTCTTTATCTTTGCAATTGGCTATATACCTGCCGTTGAAAATTTCAGCTCCCATTTTAATATCCCCTTTTCACTTAACATACGAATCAATAAGGCGTTGTGCTTCTTCAGACGAAATTGTTATTCCTGATCCATCTGCATAAACAACGTAAATTACTCCTGTATAAAAATCATCCATATCTTGATCAAATGAAATCAGCATATTTCCTAATGTTTTGCTTTTTACAAACTCACAACCATCTATATCTTCAATATTGAAATTTTCTTTAGCTATCTTGTTTTCTTCAATTGGCAGCGCCCAGTTAACTACACCAGTATCTCTAGTTAACTGCTGCGTATCTCTACAAGCTTCAAAATAATCATTATGTTCTTCTATTAACTCCCCTGCTAAATAAACTCCGTATGCCATGTTCCTCAGTCTCCTTTGCTACTAGTTGTGATAGGTAAGATTTTGAAATTATCGCCATCTTTTCCCCCGCTTAACACTGTACGTGCGACTTTCATCGCATACAGCGTCCCATCTTATTCTTCTATACTAAAGTAACTAGATTACAAGCTTTACGGAGTTTGTTTATTTTCTTCAATTATTTATCGTTCAATTGAAGTATTCTCATATACGTTCTAATCGTCTCTTCATTTGTAGCGTGAATCAGTCTGTGGACAAGTTCATGTACAATAATTAGGTTATTGAACTCGTCAGATCCTCCCATACCTTTCGGTACTTTGTGATGACAGTGTGCTTCATCAGCTAACAAAAAGATTCCTGTAACAGCACATTTTCCATTTTGCATAGAATATCTCGACATTCTGTTATCTGTATACTCCACGCTCTGCCCTTTATTGGATGATAGCAACATCTTCTGCATTTCATTGGCAATGTTACCTTTTAGGCTTTTGATAAGTTTTTGTCTTCCTTTTATAGTGTAGTTACATATGTCTTGACTGAAACTTTGAGGGAATCGTGTTTGTATGTCCGCTAGTAGGCGTTGGTAACAGTTTCTGGCTTACCACGTTCCGATTGACCTAGCTATACATATATCCTTAGGTGGGTGTTTTTGCCCATCCCCCGAAAAGGAGGAATAAGACAAAATATACCAAATTATATTTTATCTTATTCTTCTTCAAGTGAATGTTCTTGCGTGAATCTGTTTAAAATATCTTCTTCGTTGATGTTCTCAATGATTGTTTCTAAATTTAAAACTGTTGGGGATTTGCTAAATTCATAACGGCCATAAAAATTGATATGTTGCCAGGCAACCGGTGAAATATACTTTAGTATGTTCATCTCGATACCTTTATTCTGAGATTTCGTTAATAAATTTGATAATATACTCGCATTGTAGTAAATAATACAATTGGTTAATAACCTACTACATTCATTCCAGATTTGCTGATCTTGTTCAGTCTTGAAACGAAGTTTCCCAAAGTTTGCAAAAGATACAGCCCGACGTAATTTATGATAACTTTCCCCACGGTTTAGCGCTTTTTGAACATTTTGACGTAATGATAGCGAATCAATATATTCTAAAAAATATAGACTTTTGATGATATTATCATACTCCCACAACGCACGTTTTGTTTGATTTTTTCGCGCATAGGAACTTAGCTTTCGAACAATCACATTTTGAGTAGTTGTTTTTAAAGCGAGAGACAGCATAATTCGTTTAATATTGTCCCATTCCTTCATAATTAGCTCTTTATTAATTTTCCGCAAAGGTTTGATAAGGAATTCTTCATACTGGCTTGGATGTTGAAAACCATATAAATTTCGGGATATTGTCGCATGAATATCTTTATATCTTGGGGCAAACTGGTAACCAAATAAATCTAAAATTGCAAAATTAACCTCATTCGTTCCGTGTGTATCTGTAGAATGAATATTAGGCTTTATATCAGTTGCATTATTGTATAAGATATCAAATACATAATGGCTTTCATGTTCATTCGCACCAATAATTCTTGCTTGAATCGGAATATGGTTGGCCACCATTGTATAAGAGGTAATTCCTTTATTCATTCCGAAATATTTAGAGGAATGACGGGACTGTAACGTATGAATCTGTGTTTCGAACTTTTGACCATCACTACTCGAATGCACGAAATCATCAATATTATAATATTGAATAATAGGAAGTTTACTTATTGCGTTACTAATGCAGTCATTTGCTTCTTTTAACGTTTCTGATCGAATAAAATTAGATGAAATAGTTGCTAATTTTGAATAATCTATATCAGAGACTTCCCCCATTCTATACAATCCCATATTTGTTCCCCAAGCTATTAAACATGGAATAAGAATCGTATCATTTGCTTTTTGATTTGCATAGCGTCCCAGGATGTGTTCAAAGTTATCTAGGAAATTACATTGTTGATTTACAAAGTACAGAATACCTCTCATATCACCTTGTGGTAATACATCGAAAAACGAATGATTAATAGGGGCTGAAGCTCGAGTATATGGAAGTGTCCAGGAATGATGATTTTTATGCTTTTTTACTTGGACATGTTTGTTTTTTCCTGAAGTAATCCTTTTATTAATTGAGATAATACGAGCTTCTAATTTGTTTTCCAGTTCTTTTAAATGTTGTTCGATGGGCTGTTGTAGCATAGTTAAATGGAGATCTTGAATGATACTCTCTTTTTGTTTCCACTTATCTTCATCGATTAAATCATCTTCAAAACTTCTATACTGTATACTATCTCTACAAAAAATGTCTCCTGATTGCAAGCGATGCCATAAGGAATAATAAATTAAAAATTCATATCGATCTATGAGTAAACGTTTTGAATGAGGCTCATCTTTCGTGTAAAGATAACGTTTGTTGCTATTTGTTATAAAGGCTTGAGGGATATCTTGGATATCATATTTAGTTAAGGTTTTTCGTTTCTTAAAAACTTCTTTTAAAAAAGTTATTGCATCTATAAGAGAGTCATCCATATCTGTTGTCACAAAATCAACCATCATAAAAACAGGACGAATTTGTCGTTTAAACTGTAATGCTAATGTATCAATACGTTCCCAACGGAACGCCTTTTCATCTATTTTTGTATTATCCAAGATTTGATTGGCTAGTTCAGTTAATTTTGGACGGTCTAGGATAGAAAATACACGTTTTTGAATATCTTTAAATGCTGTATTCTCTGAAATATTTTCATCTATTATAATTTGTAAAACTTCTCCTACTTTCTTAAAATCCCCCTGATTTTCTGTGTAATAGTTATATATCTGGTCTTTAGCAAAGGATATGATATCATCGTTGTATTTTCTCATTTTAAAAATAAAACTATTAATTAAATTATCATTCATTCTTTGGTAACGATGGAAAATAAAGGACAGTAAATAAATATAGATAAGGTATTCATTAAAGCGTTTTAATTTATATACGGAATAATATTCTACTAAAGAAGCATAATATTTAATGCTTTCATTAGAAATTTTTAGTTGAGGTAAAATCATATTGGCCAGTTGAAAAAGGGGACGTATATTATTCCCAAATTCAATTTCACGCTTAATTTCATTTATACTAAAATCTTTTGGTTCATGTTTTATTCTAGTGATCTCATATAATCCAGAAGAATTATATAGTAATTGTTTTAATTGTTGTTTGTCAGTTTCAGATAGATGGTTCTGTATAATCTTTATAAGTCGTTGTTCTTCAGATGTAATAGCTGTTCCTACAATATCTTGCATAAAGCTATATGCGGGAATAATAATGTGTTCTTTTATTAAATAATTGAGTAACTCAAGAAAAATGAAAATAGGCTTTCCACTTACTGTTGCAGCCCTACGAGCTTTTTCTTGTAAAACACTTCGATAATATGAGTCACAGATACGGTAATTAGATATTTTAAGAATTAATTTTTTATGAGTAGATCGTGTTTTTTTATCAATTGATCCAAAATCTCCAAATGACTCATTTTTAAAATGGACTCTTAAAATATATTGAATATCTTCTTGAACTTCAGATAATTTAAACTGAAAAAATAAATGTTTGGCTTTGAAATATCCCAGTTGAAGAATAAAATACACTTTAGACTTTATAGAACGTAAAGTATGTACTAATTCCTTTTCTACTTGTGAAAGTGAAAAGTATTGCACACGTTCTTTGGGTATAAATACAGGTCTACTATAAAGGCGGTTAATTTCATCAGTTGATAGAATTTTTAGTCTGTTTTTAGTGCTCATATTTATTTTGGACTCCATCCCTTTATACAAAATATTTTATAATCAAACTTACTATGTCACAAAGTATACATCATTTTGTATTAGTTCATATTTCGATAAATAGTCATTCTAGATATACCTGATTTTTCAGCAGCCTCTGTGATATTTGCTCCTTGTTCCATTAAATAAAATGCATAATTTAATTTTTCTTTGTCTACAGATGGTCTACCAGGATATTTACCTCGTTTTTTTGCTGCCAAAATTCCTTCTTTTGTTCGTTCTGAGGTTAAATCTCTTTCGAATTGAGCAATCCCAGCAAAAACAGTAAAGAGCATTTTTCCATGTGCCGTAGTTGTATCAAGCCATGCCTCTTTTAAACTTTTCAAGTTTGCGCCTTTACGAGAAATAAGTTCAGCAATCTCAATTAAGTCTTTAGTAGAACGTGAAAGGCGAGTCAAATCTGTAACCACTACTGTATCTCCTTGACGTAGAAACTCTAACATACGATTTAACTCAGGGCGATCACGTTTAGTCCCAGTTACTTTTTCAAAAAAGATTCTTTCACAACCAGCCTCTTTTAATTGCTGTTCTTGTCGATCTAAATTTTGATCAATTGTAGATACTCGCATATATCCAAATTTCATATAATTCCTCCTTTTTTCATTTTTATTGTATCAAAAACGCTATAAAATAAATATTGTTACAAAATAATTTTGTTACATATTTTTGTTACGCTTAGATTGCTAGTTTACTGGACATCGTATCTTGATACTATCAGTTGTAACAAAAACGGTCGTTTTTGTTACAACTGGAATTTTCATTATCTGGCTTTCTCCAGAAAAAATAAAAAAAGAACCCACTATATTTGTAGATTCGTTTGAACTATCTTTCTCGAGAGATCCGAACTTAATTGGAATATATTTGCATATGGCCCCCATATTTCGCTTTTGGTTGCCATACGCCTACAAGTATGACAGTTAAAGGTTGGATAATTATTCACTTATTACATATTATTATGTGTTTTTAATTTAATATCCCATTAAATATTAAATTACCCTTTTATGTATTTATATGGTATTATCTAAATAATCTTTAAAAGAAGGGCGTTATTTCAAAATAAAAAAAATATTTATTTCTTTCTCTATATTAATAATTTTATTAAGTGGATGTAAAACTACTAGTATAGAAGGTTCTTGGGATTTAGCTGAAAAACAAGATAATGACTGTCCCATATACTACAAATTTAAGACAACTATAGAAAAAGAAAAAAAAGAACCTAACAAAAAAAAAATAGTAGAAATGTATACAGATAGTAAAAAAGGTGAACTATACCAAGGAACTTACGTAAATGACTTCAATATGTACTATATTGATTATGGGAACTCTTTTACATCCAATCAATCAATAAGAAATGTAGATGGTTATTTGAAGGTATATTTTGAAAATGTTAACAAAATATGTACTTACGAAAATAATAATAAATAAATATTAATATTTAACGTTGATAAAAATTAACTTAAATGTTAGTATTTTTTTGTAATGGTAATATATAACAAAAACCGTAATAACAATTATTTAAGGGGGCATAATTATGAATTTTACAAAAGGAATTAAAGGATTGGCACTTACTACAGCACTTGTAGGTGGAATTAGCTTTTTACCTACTAATGCTGGAGCTGAAACATTGGGTTGGAGTGAAGAAACTGGATATGTAAATACTGATGAAAACGTTATGTATTCTCCAGTAATGTATGCTAGTAGTAAACCAGACAGTCACCGAGCAAAAATTGATCACTATAGTCCTTCTCAAATGAATACTAGAAAGGTCACTGGATATACAACATGGAGCGGTAAAAATCATTACACTCGCGCAAGGTTTGATAATGGCGGTTCAAAAGTAGCAGCAGACAGCGGTAGAAAATATGGATATAATAGTACCTCAGCAGCATCTGGATGGTATGATACTACATATACATCTCTTGTTGCTAAAACTTATTGGGGTCTATAATAAAATATAAAACGAAGCTAATGTGAGTGGTATAGATTATTTAGCATACACTCACATTAGTTTTATTTTATATTTTATTTTTTTAGATCAGGATATAATTCTTCAGAACTGTCCTATATTGGAATTGATTGGAATGATGCCTATATGAATATAAGAAAAAAAATAAATACTGATGATCTTTTATTGGGTATAGTTGTAGCTCTTACTATACTGATGTTACTGATAGTAAGTTCCTATTTTTTAAAAAAAAATGAAATGGATAAATTAACAAACGGATTATATAGTTCAACAAATTTCCGTTTTAGCATGAAAGAATCAGAGGGAAATAATAGTTTGCACAAATTTATTAAACAAACTAAACAAAGTAATTATATTTTATTTAAAGAAAATATAGAAAAACCAAACATAAGAGGAGTTTATTCAAGCCAAACATTAAACACTATTCCCATGAAAAGTGGGCGTTTTTTTCAAAAAGAAGATTTTTTTCATAATAAAAAATTAGCTGTCGTGGGCAAAGAGTTTAAAGATATAGAAAATATAAGCGGAAAAAAATTCGTGAATTATAAAGGACATAAATTTGAAGTAATTGGTACTATCGGTGGGGAAGTGAAATCTGAAGTCGATAATATTATATACCTCAATTTGGATGCTCTTTGGGATTTAAATATTAATTCTACGGGTATATACGTAATAGATGGTAATGATGATGGGGAAAAGTTATTTTCGACATTAGAATCTATATTAGGAAAAGATTCTGTATTTCCAATAGAAGATAAAGGAAAAGGTTCTAAACGTTTGTTTGAAAATAATTTTATTGATAACAGTATGATATTCCTTTTATTTATAATTGCATTGATGATGAATATATTATCCACAAGTTATTGGATATATAAAAAAAGAATATTAATTTCTATACAACATTTTATAGGTCATAAATCATTTTATATTTATCGCTCCTTATACTACAAATACATTTTCATCTCAATATGTTCTTATAGTATAGGATTTGTATTGTTTTTAATATTCAATATTAAATTATACAATGACCATATTTATACATATAATAAACTGTTTTTTATAGGCATATTATTTATGCTTATATTTACTATAGGAATATGTATAGTTTCTAGTTATATATATACAAAAAAAAATTGTATAAAGGTGTTGAAATCCAATTGAAACAAATCTTTATCGAAGCAAAAGAAAGTTTATTAAAGAAAAAAATCTTTGCATTATTAATATTAGTACAAGCAACCGTTTTTTTCTTCTTATTATCAGTTTTATTTTTACACTTTAATAATGTAGATACAAAAACAAAAAGCTTTTATGCACAATATGAAGGGAAAAACATTTATCAATTATCAGATGAGTTATTCAATGAGAAAGAACAAGAATACCTTTCCAAAGATGAAAGTTTAGCAAACTTAAAAAACTTTTATAATACGTTAAATAAAAGTAGTGATTTTAAATATTTAAATACTACAACACAACCCATAGGGATAGTTAACTTTAAAGGAAATAAAACATTTTGGGAAGGATATGAAGATGGCTCTTTTCCTCCTCATGAGATTGATGGAAAAAAGTACGAATTTGTTAAATCATTGCAGATAAATAAACAAGTCATTGACTCTTTTGACCTAAAACTCCGAGAAGGTGATATGTTTCAAAAAGATGATTATATATATAATAATAATAAATCGATCCCCGTCATTCTAGGTTCAGATTATCAATCTATTTATAAAATTGGTGATGAAGTTGAAATAGATTACATGATGAAATCACTTAAAGGACGAGTTATAGGCATATTAGAGCCAAACTCAGTTTTACCTGTAAGAGAAAATATAGAATTTTATCTAGATAAACATATAATACTCCCAAGTTTTTCTATAGAACAAGCACCAATAAATAAAGATGATAGTACATTTCAAAAAAGACATTATCTACAGTTGATTAATGGTCAAATTTTCACAGAAAAAGGAAGCTTACAAGTAAGAAAACTAATCGACGAAATTTCACAATCTACAAATTTTTATGACCTAATAATCATAGGAGCTAACGATACTGGGATAGACATAATGTTTTCCATGCTAAAGCAAAATATAAATTTACTAATTATGTTAACTTTTCTATTATTTTGTTTCTGTGTAGTGACCGTATTCTTTTCATTCATTATGAAATGGAATATAAATATACAAAAATATGCAATTCACCTTATATCAGGAGCCACAGTATACAATATTTTAAGTTATATGTTTTGGGAGATACTTATAATTATGTCAATAAGCGTAATTGCTGTTGTTATTAGTATTACATTTATTGGATTTATGCCAATCACATACTATTTTATGATTATACTAATCGGATTAGCGATAACGTTATTTAGTATATTACCTTTATACATTAAGTTAAAGAAATTAAATATATCTAACATATTAAAGAAAAAGGTGTAGAATATTGATCACATTAACTAACTTAAAAAAGTCTTATAACAATGGAAAAATGAGGCAGGAAATATTAAAGGGAATTAATTTAACTATTCAACAAGGTGAAATGCTTGCAATAAAAGGTCGCAGTGGTACAGGGAAATCAACTTTGCTACATATTTTGGCTGGATTAGAACAAGCAACTAGTGGAAATTATTATTTTGATAATAAAGATATTACACAACTTAATTATAAAGAAACGGCTGTTTGGAGAAAAAATAAAATTGGTTTTATTTTACAAAACCATGCCTTAATAGAAGAGAAAAATATATTTGATAATATTGCCCTACCATTATTGTATGCTAAAAAATCAAAGTCAGAAATAGAAGCTAAAGTAATATCTTTAATAAAACAACTAGAATTAGAGGACAAAACTTATCAATATCCACGAGAATTATCTGGAGGTCAATCTCAACGTGTTGCGATTGCAAGAGCTTTAATTAATGATCCAGAACTTATTTTAGCAGATGAACCAACAGGGGCACTCGATGCAGAAACTGAAGAAGTGATTTTAAACATTTTTAAACAAATAAACAAAACTGGAAAAACATTCATCTTAGTAACACATGATGATACAGTTTCTTCTATATGTAATCGAATTATTGAAATTAAAGATGGGTATATTAATGAACAATAAGGAAAAAATATCCCATCATCAATCAATAATATAAAGTGTATACAAACAACTACTCCCACCTAAAAAAATAAGGTGGGATTTTTATATTATAATCAATTTCCCTGTCCAAAACTTTCATCTAATCTGGGAAACTTCGTTTCAAGACTGAACAAGATCAGCAAATCTGGAATGAATGTAGTAGGTTGTTAACTAATTGTATTATTTACTATAATGCAAGTATATTATCAAATTTATTAACGAAATCTCAGAATAAAGGTATCGAAATGAACATACTAAAGTATATTTCACCAGTTGCTTAGCAACATATCAATTTTTATAGCCGTTATGAATTTAGCAAATCCCCAACAATGGTAAATTTAGAGACAATCATTGAGAACATCAACGAAGATGATATTTTAACCAGATTAACGTAAGAACATTCATTTGCAGAAGAATAAGACAAAATATAATTTGGTATATTCTGTCTTATGCCCCCTTTTTGGGGGATGGGCAAAAACACCCTAGGTGCTTGTTTTAAGCCTGTTATCTTTGCATCCTCATCGTTAGATGTTCCGAATTTCATACTATTTAATCTTACTTTTCGGTAGATAACGCCGTCATTGACGACATACACATTTCTGATATATTAAACGTTTAGACCCGTACATTCGCAAGTTCGCCAGTCCGTTAGGACATTATCCCCTTAGATATTTTGTAGCATCCCGACCTATCCAAAACCATATGATTTCTCACTTAGGCTTTGTTCAGTCGACTTCACCTAGCTTCATACAATTTGTGACTACTATCACGCCTTGCATGTAGGAGTATTAGATAAGTAGTTTCAGCTCAACCTGACGGCTTTCATTCCTACTTTCGTTCAATCAATTGTTGTTATCAAATTTGATAACCCTCCAATTTCGTGTTCACACACTTATAAGGAAACGTGTCGCACAAATAGCGTTTTTGTTACTTTTTCGTAACTACTATAAGTATATATACATGTTACAATTTGTAAGGTTTTGCAGATGACCCCTTGCAAATCAATATTTTTTGCCCTTATTGTCCCCTTCAATAAGGGTAGTTTTTAATAAAAAATAGGGGATTTATTTTAAATTTACAAACCACACATTTACAAAAGTGAGTTCAAATTTAAAATTCTATAATTAGTAATGGAGGCATTAACATGAGCAATACCCCAGAATTATCACAACAATTGATCCCCCAAAAACAACAACCGAATAAAAAACTAAAACGGCGTCTTTTATTGACTTTAACTTTTATATTGTCTATAACTTTGTCTGCTCAACATTCCATTTACCAACAACAAAAATTAATAAAAGCAAAACAAGCCCTAATAGATCAAGAAAAACAAAAATTATCTGCTCTAGAAAAGATTGGAGAATCTTTTGAGAAAGATATTAAGACTTTAACAGTAAACGAAGATGGCATTTTAAAATTCGCAAGAAAACTTTATAAGTTCTCCAAGCCTGGTGAAACTATATTTCCAATACCTAATTAACTTATAAATATCTAAGCGATTATCATTAATTAAAGTGCGATTTTATGATAATCGCTTTTTATCACAAATCATCAAATAACTATTTTGTTTAAATTTACCTTAATTCATATCGAATTTTCTTAACATTCTAAGTAATAAAGGGAACGTGTCGCACAAATAACGCTTTTGTTATACTTTTGTAACCCCTATAGTTTAATACGTGTGTTAGAATTTATAAGAATTTGCAAATTGTCCTTTGCAAATCCATATATCCACTGCCCTTGTGAGCCGAGAATACAAGGGCAGTTTTTAATAAAAAATAAGGATTTTGTTTAGTTTGCTAATCCAACCACAACGCATGGCGTATCATCTGACCAAACTGTTTTATTCTCCTTCCTTAATCCAATGCCATGATTTCCGCTAACGATCTATCCGATATATAAGTATCGATAATTTGGATCTGTCCATATTTATCTTTAGCCATTCCCACAGCTTCGCTCTCTGACTTCGCTTCAAACCATCTAAGTCTCCATTTTCCATCCATATCGTAAAACTCAATTGCATACGTTATGACGCTTGTATCACGCTGTAGAAACTTATCCGACATGCTCTTTGCTACGTCTTCCCACAACATCTTCCAAAGTTAATTGCTTCATGCTACTTCTCCAGCTTTCTCACGAAGTTGTAATTGATGAATTTCTCTTAACTCCGCCAAAACAGCATGACACCTTATATCCACTTCCTCAGGCGTTTGATTCGCCACTTTGCAAACACATGTGCCAAATTGATACATACCCATTCCCATATCGTTTCTGATTACTCCCGTTCCTTTACATGCACACATCTTAATTCCCCCTTTTAAAATGGTAATGCCTTTCTTCTGAAATCCTTTGTATCTTTGAAAACAATTGCTCTGAAGTTATTGAAGATACATGATACAATTCGCTCGTCATATGCGCCCTCTAAACGCTCACCTGTAAGGTTTGTAGTGAATATAGTAGATTTACCTTGTCTACCATCGAAAACATCGAATAGAACTCTATTAATGAAGTTAGTCGCTTTTGTATTGGCATCTAATGCGCCTAACTCAGCTCCCAAATCATCGACTATTAATACCTCCGCTCTTACTAAATATCCGCAATCATGCTTTTATGGGGTACCGTCAGGAAAATACGGATTTACAACGTTAAGGAAATTTAATGTGAAAAAGCTGGATTCCAATAGCTATGGAATCCAGCTTTCATGACGTTTTTTAATAAAACCCATTATTCAACTATCGCGTGTTCGTTAGCTTAAAGTACTTCCGCGATATGAGTAAACAAAGCAAACGAGGTCATTATTTACTTTTATTTAAAGGAACGACTAATTCTAATTCCTTTATTTCTTTACTAAATCCTTCACTATTTGTTCGACTTGGCTTGAGTGTAAATGATTTTGGTATGGTATCCATTGGAGGCAAAGTCAGTACCATATGATGACCATAGTTCCCAACAGCCATGCCTTCCTGTAGTTTTAGCTTATCATATACCTGACCATTATTATCGACTACAGAGAAATTAAACCATGGCCAACTATCGTTTTTATCCATTTCGGCAGGGTAATCAATCGTTAGGTCTATTCTTGTTGATAAAGGTGAGAATGTTACTTTGTCGGCTGTTAGTGTATACACTTCATCAACCGTTTGTGTTGTAACTTCTGGATAAAACTCAAATACATCACCTTTTATTTTTTCAAGTGGGAAAGCCACCTTCAACTTACCTTCATAGCCAAATAAATCTTCTCCATGGACCTCAATCTCAATGTTATCGCCGTATTCATTATACTTAGAAAAGGTAAATTGATGATGTTCAATTATTGTTTTCGAGTTTACGTCATCTTGCCCTATTGAACCCATCGCTGGTTTAATTTCTTGTTGTCCATTAATTGTTATATAGCTAAAGCCGGCCTTTTCTTCTTTCATCGAAAGTTCTTTTTGACCTGTGTAAACAACTGTTACGATTAACCGGTTTCCATCATAAGCTGCTTCTTTTACAGTCATTGTTAAGCCGTTTTTACTATCTTGTTTATCAATTACCGTCGTAAGTTGATCGTGTTCAATTTTATCTGAGGCAATGTCTCTAAAATCTTTATAAATTGGACCAATTAGGGGAACATTTGATAAGGCTTCCGCCATGCCTGTTGAAACAAATCCAGAACCAAGCAAAGATAGACATAACCCACATGCAACCAAGATTGACCGTTTTGTGGTTCTTCTGGCTTTTCTTTTTTTCTTGGCTTGAAAGATAGCCGCCTTCTCCCTAGCCATTAGCTTTTCAACAGGTACATTTATGTTGTCGATGGATCGATTGAATTTGTCTTTATTCATAAAGATAGCCCTCCTTTAAAATGGGTCTTAACTCTTTTTTCGCCCTATTTAAGTGTGATTTCACGGTTCCTTCCGGATAATTCATGATGGAGGCAATTTCCTTAATGGACAAATCGTGATAATACCTTAACAAAATAATGGTCTTAACAGTAGGATTTAAGAATTTAAATGCTTCTGATAAATCCATCGAATGCATGATAAAATCAACATTTTCAGAAGCGATTAATTCAGTAAAGATTTCCTCATTATCTGTAGTAAAATAGCGAGACTCTTTCCGAATAAAATCAATCGATTTAAAAACTAGAATTTTTGTAATCCAACTCGAAAAATGTTCAGGCTTTTTTAATGTCTTTATTGAAATATAGGCTGTATAAATTGTTTCTTGATAGACATCAAGAGTATCTTGTTCATTTCTAACATATGCATAGGCTGTTCGATACAGCTTTTGTCGAACAGAATCAATCAGTTGTTCAAATGCTTCATCATCACCCTTTTTTGCTTTTTTCACTAATTTTGCTATATCCATTTTGGTTCTCCTCTCCGCTACACAATAAAGTCGAATGAGGAAGTAAATTGGTTGCAAAATAATTAAATATATTAAAATTGTTATCCATTATCTTTTTCCATTTCCTTTAGCCTACGATAAAATGCCGCCTGACTGATTCCTGTAATTGCACATATCTCCTTTACAGTTTTATTGGTAGTTTTACGTAATTCAATGGCATGATTCATACCTTGATGCTTATCTGTATATTTTTTAACTCTTCCTCGATATTTCCCCTTTTGCTTGGCCAATTTAATTCCTGAACGTGGCTTCTCTTTAATCATTTCTCGATCTAGTTCACTAAAGGCTGCCATTACCGTTAAAAAGAATTTACCAGCTGGTGTTCTGGTATCTATTCCTAAGTTTAAAATAACAAAGTGTATATCTCTTTCTCTAAGTTGTTCAACTAACTGCAGTAACTGAATAGTGTTTCGACCAAGACAATCCATTCGTATCACAACTAATGTATCATTAGGAGCTACCTTGGAAAGAAGTTCATCTACTCCGTATTTTGTAAGTTGATCAATCTGGCTATCTAGATTTTGATCTTGTGTACTTACTCGAGCATATCCATAAATCATTTTTATCCCTCTTTTAATCTATAATTTTGATAAGTGTTATTGAGAGTCTATTAAGCTAATAATATCTCAAGGAGCCAAAATTATCTCAATAGAGTACGCTCTATTGAGAATATGGATATGCAATTATGCATCCCCATATTTATTATCTTTATAGTAACGAAATCTAATATATAATTAAAAGGTTTTTAATGAATGGATAAGGAGATGCGAGCATGAAGAAAGTCATAGGACTTATAGTGTCATTATTTTTATTATTTTCTACCTATGCACCAACATTTACAGAAGCAGCTGAAGTTTTAAATAAGGTAGGCTGGGTCAAAGAAAATGAGAATTGGTACTATTATCAAAAAGATGGAAGTAAGCAAAGAGATAACATCACATTAGATGGAATAGAGTATTCCTTTTTTAAAGATGGAAGGTTATATGAAGGGAAAAAGCAGGTAGGGAAAGACACTTTATATTATAGTGAACCTGGTAAATTAAAGACCGGATGGAGTTTTTCTGCAACTTCATGGAGCTATTTAAAAGATGGGAAGTATGTGACAGGACCATTTACCTATCAAGGAAAACCATTTGAAATTAATAAGTACGGAGATATGGAAAAGGGATGGATCACCCTTCGTTCCACAGTTAAAAGAATCTATCCAAAGCCAGAAACAAAATTTCTATTAAAGTCTAAATCTGTAAAGGATGGCGATGTTTTAGAAGTCATCTCAAAGCAGGGCTTATGGTACCAAGTCAAATATCAAGGAGAAGTCGGTTATGTTCGGATATTTGAGTCCGTTGTGATTGGTGAATCACCAGTTCGTTCATGGGATGTAGCAAAAGAAGCAACGAATTTGTCTCATTTTATGATAACTGAGTATCATAAAGATCCTGAAAAGTACTTTCCTCCTAATATTCACAAGAAATTTGATAAACAATTAGATAGTGGTTTAACTCTTCTTGCGAATGGATTACAATGGATTGATCAATTAAAAGAAGCACTCTATTTAGATAATAAACAAGGGTGGGTGCAAGAAGAAGGAAAATGGACGTACTATAAAAAAGATGGGCAAAGAATAACTGGTTTCCAAGCAATTGATGGGAAACGTTATTATTTTGGTACCGATGGTTTTATGCAAACGGGATGGGTACACACAAATGGGTCAGATTATTATCTGGGAACAGATGGTGTGATGCAAACTGGAATCCAACATATTGACGGGAAAATCTATTATTTTGGTCCGTTAGGTCCTGTGCAATCAGGATTTACACATGTTGATGGGAAACCGTATTATTTTGATGCTTCTCATGAATCCAAAAATGGTTGGATGAAGCAAGAGTTTAATTGGTATTTACTACAGCCTTCAGGTGCATTACAAACAGGAGATTTTACATATAAGGGGTCACCATATCAAAAA
>NZ_NULR01000023.1 GCF_002577405.1 Bacillus cereus
TGTTTGTCCTGTTTGTCTTGTTTGTCTTGCTTTTCTTGTTTATCTTGCTTGTCCTGCTTATCTTCAGTTTCTTGCTGGTCTAGCTCCAATTTGTCAGAGTCTAATTCAGAAGGCTTGTCTTTTTTAAAGCTCGTTATTCTATAAATCTTTATTTTGTTCTGTTTTCTATGTCTTGGCATAGGAATCCCCTTTCGAATTGTGTTATTTTATTTTATTCTATTCTATGTAATTTAGTAGAGTGTGCTTGGACGATAGTTAGACGAGTATCTTGAATAGGTATTTGTTTTTGATTTGAGTCGAAATATTATATTTTTCGTTATTATATTTTCACGCTTTAAAAAAAATTAGTGTTTTTTGTTTTAAACAGAACTAGACAACTAAACACTAACCTATTTTCATACAGTTATGTGTTAAAAGCGTGTTGTTTTATAACACACTGTGTGTTTTTTGAGGGACACACTAATTGAAAGCGTTAACACACAAGATAAATACCCGAAAAAGCGTTGATTTTAGTGGTTTTAAAAAGTTGGCACGCTAATTGCATTAATAAATAGCGTAAAGAAAAATAAATAAACATAAATTTTTATACTACACAAGGGGGATTTATAAATGAATATTTTATTATGTTGTTCAGCAGGGATGTCTACAAGTTTATTAGTTACAAAGATGGAAGCGGCTGCAAAAGCTCGTGGTCTAGAAGGAAAGATTTGGGCTGTATCTGGGGATGCAGTAAAAACGAATATCGATCAAGCGGATGTATTATTACTAGGGCCACAAGTTCGTTACATGCTCTCTTCAATGAAAACGCTTGCTGATGAGAGAAATGTTGGAATTGATGTTATCAATCCAATGCACTACGGCATGATGAATGGAGAAGCAGTTTTAGATCACGCACTAACACTTAAAAAATAATTAGGGGGGAAGCGAAATGCAAAAGTTTATTGCATTTATGGAGAAATATATTGTTCCTGTCGCTGGTAAAATCGGATCGCAACGTCACCTAGCTGCGATCCGTGATGGATTTATTGCAGTTATGCCACTTATTTTAGTTGGTGCACTTGCATCGCTAATTAATGGTTTTCCATCTGAAGCTTTCCAAGATTTCATGAAAGGTTTGTTTGGTGAAACGTGGAAACAAGTTGGCGGTGGAATGTGGACTGGTTCATTTGCAATTCTAGCACTAATCATAGCATTTACAACAAGTTATAACTTAGCAAAATCTTACGGCGTTGATGGTTTGTCAGCAGGTATTATTTCATTTGGTGCGTTAATTATTCTTACGCCAACAACACCGAAAGAAGGCGGATTGAATTTAGCTTGGACAGGTGCACAAGGGTTATTCGTAGCAATTATTGTGGCACTCCTTGTTACTGAGGTATTCCGTTTCTTTGTACAAAGAAATATTACTTTTAAAATGCCTGATGGAGTACCACCAGCAGTTTTAAGATCTTTCGCAGCTATAGTTCCAGCATTTGTTATCTTAACAGTAGTTGCAGGTATTCAATTAGCAGTGAAATTAGCTGGTACAAGTGTCCATGAATTTATCTTTAATACGATTCAATCACCACTGCAAAGTTTAGCGGGGACATTACCAAGTGCAATTGTCATTGTACTCCTTGTTCATCTTCTTTGGTTCTTCGGTTTACATGGTCCAAATATCGTTGGTGGTATTATTGAGCCATTATACTTACCGGCATTAGAGAAAAACATGAAGTTATTCCAAGGTGGTACATCTGCATTTGATGTTCCAAACATTGTTACAAAACCATTCTTCGATACTTTCGTATATCTTGGTGGTTCTGGTGCAACATTAGCGTTCTTAGTAGTGGTATTACTTGTAGCGAAGAGCGCACAATTACGCGGTGTATCTCGTTTATCAATTGGACCTGGTGCATTCAATATTAACGAACCAGTAATATTTGGTACACCAATTATTTTAAATCCAATTTTATTCTTACCGTTTATCCTAACACCAATTGTATTAGTAATTACTTCTTATACAGCTATATCTATTGGTTGGGTACCAAAAACAGTTGTGATGATTCCATGGGCAACACCACCAATTATTAGTGGTTATCTTGTAACAGGTGGACATATTTCTGGTGCAATTCTACAGTTATTCAACTTTGTAATTGCGATGGTAATCTATTATCCATTCGTTGTATTATGCGATCGTTCTGTTGTTCGTACTGAAAAAGCAGCAGCACAAGGCAATAATAATTCTTTACCTATGTAACATAGAAATTGTTCTCACAGACAACATCGTCTGTGAGAACAATACCTTTATATCATGTTCAAAAAGATGAAAATCTATAAGAACACCAAACTATCATCAATAAAATAATAATTTAATAGACATGTTCAAACTGAAGGGTTATTTAAATCGGTTGAACCTTATAGAGAGGGCGGTAATTATGATGACTACAGCAGAACAAATTCCATTCCAATTAATTTTAAATAGTGGTAATGCACGAAGCTTTGCAATGGAGGCACTTCAATTTGCCAAACAGGGGAAATTGGCGGAAGCGGATGAAGCGATGGTAAAGGCGAAGGAAGCGATTAATGAAGCGCATCATTTCCAAACAGAGCTCATACAATCAGAAGCAAGAGGAGAAAAAACAGAGATTAGTGTTCTTTTAATTCATGCACAAGATCATTTAATGAATGCAATTACAGTGAAAGAACTAGCAGCAGAATTTATCAATCTTTATAAAAAGCTTGAAGCGAAAGGGGAATAAAGCATGACTGGAATTAAAATTGCTACAATCGGCGGTGGATCTAGTTATACACCAGAGTTAATTGAAGGATTTATTAAACGTTATGATGAGCTTCCTGTTCGTGAAATTTGGTTAGTAGATATTGAGGCAGGAAAAGAAAAGTTAGAAATCGTTGGTAACTTAGCGAAACGTATGGTGAAAAAATCAGGTTTACCAATCAAGGTGCACTTAACACTTGATCGCCGCGAGGCATTAAAGGGTGCTGATTTCGTAACAACGCAGCTTCGCGTTGGTTTATTAGAAGCGCGTGCAAAAGATGAAGCAATTCCGTTAAAATATGATGTAATCGGTCAGGAAACGAATGGCCCTGGTGGTTTATTTAAAGCACTGAGAACGATTCCTGTTATTTTAGATATTTGTAAGGACATGGAGGAACTTTGTCCAAATGCATGGCTTATTAACTTTGCAAATCCAGCAGGTATGGTAACGGAAGCTGTACTTCGCTATACAAATATTCAAAGAGTAGTTGGTCTATGTAACGTTCCAATCGGAATCCGTATGGGTCTTGCGAGATTACTTGAAGTAGATGCAAGTCGCGTACACGTTGATTTCGCAGGTCTAAACCACATGGTATACGGACTAGATGTATACTTAGATGGCGTAAGTGTAATGGATCGTGTGTTAGAGCTTGTAACAGATCCAGAAAAGCAAATTACGATGGAAAACATTGCTGCGCTTAACTGGGAGCCAGACTTTATTCGCGGACTTCGTGCAATTCCATGTCCATATCATCGCTACTACTACAAAACACGTGAGATGCTAGAAGAAGAGAAAGAAGCTTCGATTGAAAAAGGTACACGTGCAGAAGTAGTAAAACAATTAGAAGATGATTTATTCGAGTTATATAAAAACCCGAATTTAGATATTAAGCCACCACAATTAGAAAAACGTGGCGGAGCTTATTATAGTGACGCGGCATGTAGTTTAATTACTTCTATTTACAATAATAAAGGTGATATCCAGCCTGTTAATACACGAAACAACGGAACAATTGCAAGCTTACCACATGATTCTGCTGTTGAAGTGAACTGTATTATTACGAAAGAAGGTCCAAAACCAATTGCGGTCGGAGATCTTCCAGTACCAGTTCGCGGTTTAGTACAGCAAATTAAATCATTTGAGCGTACAACAATTGAAGCTGCTGTTACAGGGGATTATCATAAGGCGCTGCTTGCTATGACAATTAATCCACTTGTACCATCAGATAAAGTTGCAAAACAAATTTTAGATGAAATGTTAGAGGCTCATAAAGAGTATCTTCCACAATTCTTTAAAAAGATAGAGAAGTAAAAAGCGGCGCTATTTAGCCCGCTTTTTTTATTTCGATAGGAGGTATTAGGATGATTAAGTTAATTGTAAATGCAGATGATTTCGGTCTTACAGAAGGTACAAATTACGGCATTATTGATGGACATAAAAACGGGCTCGTAAATTCAACGACGATGATGATGAATATGCCAGGGACAGAGCATGCGGTAAGCTTAGCGAAAGAATATAAAACGCTAGGAGTAGGAGTGCATCTCGTATTAACGGCAGGAGAACCACTTCTTAAAGACGTTCCAACACTGGTGAGTAGCGATGGGGCATTTCATAAACAAAGCGTTGTATGGGAAGGAAAGATCAGTCCAGAAGAGGTAGAAAGGGAATGGACTGCTCAAATTGAGAAGTTTTTATCTTACGGATTAACACCGACTCATTTAGATAGTCATCATCATGTACATGGATTGAAGATTTTACATGATGTTCTTGAGAGATTAGCAAGTAAATATAATGTACCGGTTCGTCGTTGTGAGGAAGAGCGAGCGGTGCGCCCATTTTCAGATGTGTTTTACAGTGATTTTTACGCTGAAGGTGTGACGGAGGACTACTTTATGAAGTTAAAAGAAAGAGTACAAGTTGAACAAACGGTAGAAATCATGGTACATCCAGCTTATATTGATCCAGAGCTTGTGAAACGTTCTTCTTACGTAATGGATCGCGTGAAAGAATTGCGTATTTTAACGGAGAGTGAGCTGCCTGAAGGAATGGAGCTTGTGAAGTTTTAATAGGAAAACGACGGTTAAATAGGGCCGTCGTTTTTTGAATTACAAAATGGAAAGAAAATATCCACCAAAGGCACCGAGTATAACGATCACCCAAGGCGGCGTTTTCCAAAAAGCGAGTAAGCAAAAAAGAAGAGACGCAAATACGAAATCTACAGAATTCATAATTGTACTTGTCCAAATTGGATCATAAAAAGCTGCAAGTAAAATACCGACAACGGCTGCGTTTACTCCAAGTAGTGCGCCTTGTATGTAAGGTGCTTTCCTTACGCTGTCCCAAAATGGTAAAACACCAATAACGAGCAGGAAGGCAGGAAGAAAGATAGCGACTGTTGCGATTACTGCTCCGGCAGTTCCATTTAGCACTGCTCCTATATAAGAGGCAAATGTAAATAGTGGACCTGGCACTGCTTGGGTTAATCCGTATCCAGCTAGAAATTGTTCTTTTGTCATCATTCCGTTTTGTACAAACTCACTTTCAAGGAGAGGGAGTACGACGTGTCCTCCACCAAATACAAGTGCACCAGAGCGATAGAAGCTGTCAAATAAAGAGATGAAATAAGAGAACGGCCTTAACATAGGTAGCAGTAGTAATAGTCCGAAGAATAAGACGAGACAAGAAACTGCTATCGTTTTTGAAATCGGTACTTTTATAGTTTGAGATTGGCTAATTGGTTGGTTGCGATATAAAAACCAGCCGATACAGCCAGATATTATAATGAGAATGACTTGTGTCCAGCTATTTGGCCATAATAGGGCGATTGCAGCAGTGACAATAGCAATCGTTGCACGATTTCGGTCTGGTGTTAACTTTTGAGCCATTCCCCATATTGCATGTGCGACAATTGCGACTGCAACAAGTTTCAGTCCGTGAATCCAGCCGGAACTTCCAAGTTCGAACTGATTAAGGAATGAAGCGAAGAAAACTAAAACGAGCACAGACGGTAGAGTGAATCCAATCCATGAAATAATGGCTCCTAATAATCCGCCGCGTAATAACCCAACCCCCATACCGACCTGACTACTAGCAGGTCCGGGAAGAAATTGACATAGTGCTACTAAATCTCCGTAACTTCGTTCATCCAGCCATTTTCTTTTTTGCACGTATTCGTGATGGAAGTAGCCGAGATGGGCGACAGGGCCTCCAAATGAAGTAAGTCCTAATTTAAATGATACGAGAAAAATCTCTAATAATGTGTGAAAAGTGTATTTGTTGTTTTTCAAAACTACCTCCTAGAATGTTGTTCTAAGTGCATTATACAAGAGGCTGTAAAACAAAAGAAACGATTCTAATGTAAAGATTGTGTGAATCTTTTTGTAGGAATTAAAAATTGAAAAAGTCATAAATGATTATGTCTAAACCATAAAGTAGTAGAAGTAGTGCTGGGAAATTTATATAAGGAGAATGCCTTATGACAACACACTTTTTTGCTAGGCTAATGGGAAAGAGGGAAGTACCTCCTGTAAATACAGAAGCTTTTGGGGTAGCAGAGTTTATTTTCAGTGATGATTTAACGAAGTTGCATTACAGAGTAATACTAAAAAATATAGAAAAGGTCACATCGTGTCAAATTCATTTAGGAAAGTCTGCTCAAATTGGCCCTATTGTTTGCTATTTATACGGTCCGCTAGAACAGGGGATTAGTTTGAACGAGGGGAGTATTACTGGTGTTATGAATGCGGAGGATTTCGAGGGGCCTTTACAAGGGAAATCATTTGTTCATTTTCTCCAAGAAATTATTCAAGCGAATGTATATGTTAATGTTCATACGAAATCACATAAAAGGGGAGAAATAAGAGGGCGGATTAGAAAAATAAAGAAGTAAATGAAAAGGCTGTTCATTTTGGAACAGCCTTTTCTTCTTATATAAGGTGCTATTTTTAGCGATTATTGTCAGTAAATCGATATATTTTGAAAATCGCTCGTATAATTTCACTTACTACGTATTACACTATCGCTTAGTTTAATTTTTAACAGGTTGATTTTTGATGAAGAAGTCCATGACATAAAATACTTCATCATCCGGTATTTGTATTTCAAATGTATTTTCAATCGGTTGTAATGCTTTTTTCACTTTCATATACATCCAGTACTCATCTTGTCTTCTTTTCTCTTTATCTGGATGAGGGAGGAGACTTTCGCCTTTTTGAAGACGGTCAACCATACAGCTCATATGAAGAATTACCCCCATTAAACTATCAGGAGTTAGCTGTAAGGAAATTAATTCTTGAATTGTATTTAGTGCGTAACGAATTGTTTTGATAAGTAATGCGCCATCGTTACGCTGCATTTGTTGTTCAAGAATATCAGCCATTTTTACATATGTTTCCTCATACGTAATTAATTCTTGAATTGGCTGAATCGCTGTGTAGTTCACAATATCTTGGAAATGATATGTTAAGCATGGTACTTGCACATTGAAATTCGTGACGATACAAATGATATTACGCTCTTTTTTTATGTTCTCAATCATTTTTGTTAAATCTTTTTCATGGATGATACTAATCGGAATAATTTCAATTAATTCTTTATCAAATCGCAAATAGTTCTCTAACATTTTTTGAATTGCTAAAGCACTTCCTTCACCAGTTAAACAAGCTGTTAAAATAACAGATTTCATTGGAGAGAGTGGCTTTTTCTTTTCTTCTTGTACGTTTAAGTAAAACGGTGTTAAATTTTTCACTGTCTCATATAGTGCGTCTAATGAATAACCGAGCTGAGCTTTTCGTGCTGCTTCCAGTGCGTGTGGTGTACTTGTCATAGAAAGAACACGTACAGGAATTTTGAACTCGGTTTCTAATATATCACCGATATAAGCGAGCGATCCCATATCAACAAGTAAGAGAAGTCCATTTACATTTTGAAGTGTTTTCATATACATTTTCACGCGCTCTAAGAAATCTTTTGGTGATTCATGTAACGGCATATCAATACCGGTTACTTCTTCAATACCGAGAAGTTCGTTTGCGACGTTTGCCATTTCTGTTGCGATGCCATTACCGTGTGCTAATATTAATACTTTTACTTCTGTTTGTGAGGCAGGGATTGGATCAACAACGAAGAACATTGTTAAAAAGCCCGCTTCATCAATAGGCATTGTTATTTGTAATTCTTCCTCGAGTAGTTGAATGCATTGCATAGCTACGGAAAAAGCTTCTTTATATTTCGTACGAATTTGATTCAATTGCGGGTGGTGAATTTGTTTCCCGCTTTGTAATCGTTGTAGAGTTGTCTGTACATGTAAACTTAAAGCGAGAAATACTTTTTCATCAAACGTCTTAGATAAATGTTTTTCAGCGAGCTCCGCGATTTTTTCACATACAGAAACGATATTGCGATCCACAATTTTAAAAACATTTTCATGACTTGTCTTTTTAGACATTTGGTTAAAATATTGTACGAAAAAGCTTTGAATATCATTTTCTATTAGTAGTTCTAATTCTTCCTCTTCAATACCGCGTGCTTGAAGTTCTTCGTATTTATAATCAATGTAATCGTAAATAGAAGAACGTTTTTCATCTTCTGTTTTATGGTTACTCCAGCCTTCATCAACTGTAAATACAAATGCTTCATTTGGTATTTGGTACAGGTGACGGCTCTTTCTTTCAATAAACAGTCCTTCCTTCATATACCAAGGTAAATCTGTACTTGAAACATAGACAGAATCACGTTTCTTTGTCACAAAATCCGAATAAGCTTTCGCACAGGCGATTTGTACATCCGTTTTTAATTGACCGATGTTATTGGGACAATTATAAAAGACGAAAGCACGCATTGCATTCGGGCTAACATGAATTTCTTTCCTTAGACGAATTGCTTCATTTGTGAAAAATAGTTGCAGTAAAGCAAAGCGTTCTTTATGTGTACGCTCACGAAGTGGTGGAAGCGTGACAGTCATCGGTATACGTCTTGTAAATGTTTTTAATAAAAATGAATTTGGTTCTTCTGTTGTTGCAGTAATGATTAATACTTGTGCCCTTCGCTCGTTTTCTGTTTCTCCAAGGCGGCGGTATACCCCGCGGTCAATAAAGGTGAAAAGCATTTCTTGTCCCTCTGGAGGAAGACGATGTACTTCATCCAAGAAAAGAATCCCTTCATGTGCTTTTTCAATTAACCCTTTTTGATCACTTGCACCTGTGTAAGCTCCTTTTTTAATCCCAAATAACTGTCCAAGTAGTAACTGTGGATTGTTTGCATAATCAGCGCAGTTAAAGACGATAAATGGTGCATTTTTTGGAAGTTGTTCAACTTCAATTGCATATTCGTGCATTAAAGAAGCGAACATAGATTTTCCGACCCCTGTTTCTCCTAGCAGTAAAGTATGCATACCATTTGGAGGATAGAGAATAGAAGCTTTCGCTTTTTCAATTGCGATTTTAAGGCTTGTATTTTCAATTGCAAATGTATCTAATGAAGTGACATCCCTTGAATGCGTTTCCAACGAAGTGTTCGTTTCTATATAAAAACGAACAGGGCGCGTATTTGTTTTTAATAAACGCGTATCTTTTACAAGTTTGTTTAAATCGCTACTTACATTGGCACGATCCAGTTGCAACAGGGTAGCGAGTTCTGATGCGGTTACACCTTCTGTATAATTTCCTTCTTGTATTGCGTTAAAAATGAGATCTATTCGTTTCATTTCTATTCACCTCGAAACTTCATCACTATTTAAAATTTTACACAAAAATGGGAAGGGTGGGAAGAGAAAAATAAAACAGCCTTAGTACATAAGCACCAAAGCTGTTACAATCTTGTGTCTTTCCAAAAGTTCACTTCGAGATGAGAAGATGGATTATAGGGAAGAAGTTTGTATCCTTGTGACTGTAAATAATCAATTACTTTTGGAAGTATTTGTACAGTAACACTTGAATCGTGCATTAAAATAACTTCAACTTGTTCATCGCTCTGATTACGTACTCTTTCTAGTATGGCAGAAGGATTGTCATAGCTTTTCCAGTCATATGTATCAATGGTCCAATCCCACATTTTATACTCTGCTGATACAAGTGCGTCACGGTAATTCTGTTTTAAGTAAGGCATACTACCATATGGGACACGAACGAGATGTGTATTTAACTTTGTAATTTGCTGGACAATGTTTTGCGCTTGCTCCATTTCTGTAATTAAAGTAGAAGGGTCGCCAGTATAAAGGCGTTTTACATCGTGTGACATGCTATGAAGTCCGATATAATGTCCGTCTTTAACTAAGCGCTGCATTGTTTTTTTGTAGTGCGGCACCTTTCCTCCAATAACAAAGAAAGTCGCTTTTCCGTTCTTTTCTTTTAAAATGTTTAAAATTTGCGTAGTATATTTGTTTGGTCCGTCATCAAATGTTAAGTACGCGATTTTTCGTGTAGAAGAGGTAGTTTCAAAATTTGGATGAAGTTCAGCAGGATTAACTGTAGTTGCTTTTGCATTAGATGATGCGTACATAATAATCGTTAGAAATAAAATAAGGTATTGAAATACTCGCTTGATCATAACATTCACCCTCAGTTTGACAATCAAGATGTAAAAAAGAAAATGTGACTCTTTTCTTATTATGTATATCTTTCTCCAATAGAGGAACTCTCAAACAATCTATATTTTGGAAATATAAAATAAGGATAAAAAATAGCATCCTCTTCAAAGAAAGAGGATGCTATTTGAATATTTCATAATTGTAAAGGCTATACTATAATTAGTCTTCACGTTTCTTCACTTTTTTATAGAAGGAAATAATTGGTTTGTAACGTTCGTGTACAAGACCGATTACTTCAGCAATAATTTCTGTAAAGAAGATTAAAACGAAAAGAAGAATAATGGATAACCATAATGTCGCACTACTGAAAATAATAGCATTTACGCTAAAGAAAATACCAAATGCGTAAATAATTAGTACTGTTTTACGATGAGAGAATCCCATTGCAAGTAAGCGGTGATGTAAATGCGATTTATCTGGTGCTGAAATAGGTTTTTTATTGACGATACGGCGAATGATTGCGAATGTCGTATCAAATACAGGTACACCTAAAATGATAACTGGAACGATAAAACTGAATAACGTTACGCTTTTGTATAATCCAAGTAACGATATAACAGAAATACAGTATCCTAAAAATAGTGCCCCTGTATCTCCCATGAAAATCTTCGCTGGATGGAAGTTATAGAATAAAAATCCAAGTGTACTTGCAAGTGCAATTAGTGCTAGAGGTAAAATGATAGCTGTTCCAGTACCCCATGGGCTAGTGAAGGCCATATATGCTAGCGTTGCCAGTACGATAGATGAAATACCAGCAGATAATCCATCTAAGCCGTCAATTAAGTTAATTGCATTTGTAATACCTACAATCCAAAATACTGTAATTGGATAAGCAAGCCATCCGAGTTCAGTTTCCCCAAAGATTGGAATATATAATACTTGCACTAATAATCCACTTTTTACAATCATGAGGGCAACTAATAGTTGTCCACCGAATTTTACCTTCGCAGATAGTTCGTACATATCATCTAAAATCCCGATGATAACAATGATGATAGCACCTAAAGTTATCGATAGCATTCTTTGTTCGTATAATCCACCGACAACAAATCCTACAGCTACACCGATAAAAATTGCTAATCCTCCAAGACGAGGCATAATTTTTTGGTGTACTTTACGTGCGTTTGGTTTATCTGTTGCTCCTATTTTGAAAGCTAATTTAATAACTAAAGGAGTAACGACGAGTACAGTGATGAATGATGCCAAAATGGCATAAATCACTTGTGAGTCCATTAATACCCCACCTTTTATAGTTTAACGTAATTTTTCTAATTGTATTTATCTGAAAATTATGATGTTTGTTTACAGGCTCATAACATATGGTATCACAAAAAGATTAGAATTCAATCTTTTTTTCTTTTTACGGTAAATGGAAGCAGATAGAATATATGACAATTGTATACAGAATGTTGGGTCATTTAAGAGTGTTACTCGTATTAGGCTTTGAAATATGACATTTCATGTTTCTCTTCGATAGTAAATACTTTTATTTCAGTATTATAAGTGTTACACGTAGAAATGAGTAAGTTCCGTGTTAAAATGTGGGAATTTATAATGCCTCATTTAATTTTACAAAAACTTAAAAAAGAATGAGAAAAGTAATTCATATAATAAAGAAGTAAAAGAGTTTTCTCATTTTTAATGTGAGAGGGGGAAGCACAGGGAGAATGCTGTGTATTCGTATATTTTCTACTGTATATTCCTGTGCAAAAGGGAAATGAAAATTACGATAATAGGTACCGGATACGTTGGATTGATTACAGGAGTAGGGTTGGCGATATTGGGGCATTCAGTTACGTGTTTTGATATAAATGATGAAAAAATTGAACAGATAAAACTAGGGAATTTGCCTATTTATGAAGCTGGTTTACATGAATTAATAAAAGTTGCATGTGAGAATAATCGTTTAACTTTTACAACAAGTAGAGTACATGCATTTAACAATGCAGAGTTTATATTTATTGCAGTTGGAACACCCTCTTTATTAGATGGGACAGCGGATTTAACATATATTCAAAGTGCCTGTGATGATATTGGAACATATGCGACTAACGACGTTGTTGTTGTTACGAAAAGTACGGTTCCTGTAGGGACGAATGTTGCGATGAGAGGATGGATTGAGGAGAAGTTACAAAATAGACATGCATTACATATCGTATCGAATCCAGAATTTTTACGGGAAGGTTCAGGTGTTTACGATTTTTTTCAGGGAGACCGTATTGTAATTGGTGCGGATAATGAGGAAGTAGCGCGAAGAGTGGAGAGTTTGTATAGTGAATTACGCCTGAAAACGTATGTGACAGATATTCAAAGTGCAGAGATGATTAAATATGCGTCGAACGCTTTCTTGGCTACAAAGATTAGTTTTATTAATGAAATTTCAAATATATGTGAGAAGGTAGGCGCAAATGTATTAGATGTTGCAAAAGGGATGGGAATGGATAAGAGAATTGGTGCATCTTTTTTTAATGCCGGTATCGGATACGGGGGATCATGTTTTCCGAAAGATACGAAAGCGCTTGTGCAAATTGCAGGGAATGTGGCACATGATTTTCGCTTGTTAAAAGCAGTTATTGAAGTGAATAATAAACAACAGTTGGTATTGATTGAAAAGGCGAAGAACGTAATGAATATGAACAAGAAGCGGATTGCGGTTCTTGGAGCGGCATTTAAGCCGAACACTGATGATATTAGAGAAGCACCATCTCTTATTATAATAGAGGAATTACTTAATATAGGTGCGGAGGTAGTTCTGTATGACCCGAAGGCGACTCGAAATGTAAAAAATATATTTGGAGAAACTATACAATATAGTGAATGTATAGATGAATCAATTAGAGGAGCGAGTGCGGCATTTATCGTAACGGAATGGGAGGCTATTCGGGCTTATCCGTTAGAAAAGTACGTACAACTTATGAAAGAGCCTATTTTATTTGATGGAAGAAATTGTTATACTGATGAGGATGCCAAGAGGCAAGAGATAGATTATTATTCGATTGGCAGAAAAAGTATTTGTAATCGAACTGTTTCTGTTATTCGTTAAAAAGGCATGTATCCATGCATTTTCTTATATGTCATAATAGAAGTTGTAACTAGCGAAAGAAAAGAGGCAATAAAATGACTGAACGTTTAAAAGTAATGACAATTTTCGGGACACGTCCAGAAGCAATTAAAATGGCACCTCTTGTGTTAGAGTTGCAAAAGCATCCAGAAAAAATTGAATCGATTGTGACTGTAACAGCACAACATCGTCAAATGTTAGATCAAGTATTAAATATCTTTGGGATTACGCCAGATTTCGATTTGAATATTATGAAAGACCGTCAAACTTTAATTGATATTACAACACGTGGTTTAGAAGGTTTGGATAAAGTAATGAAAGAAGCGAAGCCGGATATTGTACTTGTACATGGTGATACAACGACAACATTTATTGCGAGCTTAGCTGCCTTCTATAATCAAATTCCAGTAGGGCATGTTGAAGCCGGACTTCGTACATGGGATAAATATTCTCCATATCCAGAAGAGATGAATCGTCAATTAACAGGTGTAATGGCGGATCTTCATTTCTCACCGACAGCAAAATCAGCAACGAACTTACAGAAAGAAAACAAAGATGAGTCACGCATTTTCATAACAGGAAATACAGCGATTGACGCATTAAAAACGACTGTAAAAGAAACATACAATCATTCTGTACTAGAGAAACTTGGAAATGATCGTCTTATACTTATGACAGCTCACCGTCGTGAAAACTTAGGTGAACCGATGCGTAATATGTTCCGTGCAATTAAGCGTCTTGTTGATAAGCATGAGGATGTACAAGTTGTGTATCCTGTTCATATGAACCCTGTTGTTCGTGAAACAGCGAATGATATTTTAGGTGAACATAACCGCATTCACTTAATCGAGCCGTTAGACGTAATTGATTTCCATAACGTTGCAGCTCGTTCATACTTAATGTTAACTGATTCTGGCGGGGTACAAGAGGAAGCACCATCACTCGGTGTACCAGTTCTTGTTCTTCGTGATACAACAGAGCGCCCAGAAGGTATCGAAGCAGGTACACTGAAATTAGCAGGAACAGACGAAGAGACAATCTTTAATCTTGCTGATGAGTTGTTATCAGATAAAGAAGCTCATGATGAGATGGCGAAAGCATCTAACCCTTACGGTGACGGCCATGCATCAGAGCGTATTGTAGAAGCGATTTTACAACACTTCAATAAGTAAATAAAAAAGAGCCGAATCGCATAGGATTTGGCTCTTTTAGTTATTGCTGGTTTCTCATAATCCACTCTGCATGAGCATTTGTAGAAGGAGGCGGCTCAGGTGGTGTTTTGTTCTCACTCGTATCTTTCTTTTCTTTTTCTTTTTCGTTAGTATTCGAATTAGGATTTGAGTCGGTTTTTGTAGTTGGAGTTTTTTCTTTTTCTCCTAGTTCTTTTTCAATTTCGTTACGCACCGTTTCTACACTGATTGGATCTGGAAGGAAGTAATAAATACCGTCTATTTTTTTGTCTTCTCCTTCAAGTTTTAACGTTTGCATTGTAGAAGGATCAAATCCAGAGAGTTTATTGTAAAGAGCAAGTCCGTCTGAAATAGGAATGTCGGTTTTTATATATTTTCCAACAACACTCGTTAAGTCTTTAATTTTAAATACAGTAGAGGCCGAATTTAGTTTTTGAGCAACAGCAGCTAGTAACTGCCTTTGTCTAGTTGCCCGACCATAATCGCCATTTGGATCTTGCTTTCGCATACGGACGTAAGCGAGTGCTTCTTCACCGTTTAAGTTTTGTTGCCCTTGCTTAAATTGGATTTTTTTGTAGTAATCCACGTCAGAACGTTCCCAAAAATCGAAGGGGACATCAACGGTAACACCGCCAACAGCATCAACGACACCTTTAAAGCCTTGGAAATCAATTTTAATATAATGGTCTACAGGAACTTTTAGAAAGTTTTCGACAGTTTTGATTGCCATTTTTTCTCCGCCGTAAGCATGTGCAGCGTTAATTTTGTCTTCTTTGTCCTTGCCAACAATTGGAACACGAGTATCGCGAGGAATACTCATAAGCGAAACCTTTTGAGTTTTCGGATTGACTGTCGCAAACATTAATGAGTCTGTACGACCATTTTGCCCGTCTGTTGCATAGTCCTCTATCCCCATAATGAGGACTGTAAAAGGTTCCTTTGTAATTTCGACATCTTCGGTTCTTAAATCAGATTTTTCACGAGTAAAACCACTATACATCCCCATGAGAGAAGAGTAGGAATTTAATACATAAAGTCCTACACTGCCAAATAAAAATGCGAAAATAAGGAAGAAGAAAAACTTCCTTCTACGTTTCTTTTTTATTCTGCTATTTTGGAGATGATAATAACGTTCTTCCATATATAATCTCCTTAGTTCATTTGTAGGGAAGTAATTCACTACATTAATCTTTAAAGGTGATAAGTTAGCTAGGCTTAGATAACATCTTGTTCTAAGTACAACATATCTCCTTCTTTAATTGTACATTTCCCATTTGTTAATTCAATCATCCAATCTGTGAATGTTTGTTTTCCGTCTTCTTCTACATACGTATCAAATGTGACATTTTCTAGATAATGTATATCTTTAATGGCATATTTCGAATTACGTAATTCATTTTCTAGCTTGCCAAGTAATGTGTAGTCAATTTCGGTCTGCATAACACGCATTAGCTTTCGCTGGACAACACCGACATGATTAATACCTTCACTTGTACATTTTCCATATGCACGAATTAATCCGCCTGCACCAAGTTTAATGCCGCCAAAATAGCGTGTAACGACAACGACGGTATCTTTTAGACCGCGTTTTTTGAGCACCTCTAACATAGGTACGCCAGCTGTACCGCTAGGCTCGCCATCGTCATTTGCTTTTTGGATTTGATCTTGTTCACCAATTAAATACGCGGAACAATTATGTGTTGCATTCCAATTTTGTTTTTTTATTTTTTGTATAAATTCTTGAGCTTCTTCTTCGGTTGTAGCTCGGCTAATATAGCAAATAAATCTTGATTTTTGAATGACAATCTCGTTTTCGCCGTAGTCTTTTATTGTTAAATATTGTAATAGCACTCGTATACGCCCCTATCTATCAAAATGACTAGTACTTTACATTTTAAAAGCGGGCGTTTTTATATTCAAACATTTTTTGCAAATACGTTGAAATTTTTGATGAGTACTTCACCTTTTTGTTGTAATTTGTCGGGATTGTGAGTATAATTTTTGACTGGCATTTTTATGTATAGATGCACCATTTTTATTTTTCGTGTAAACTTAGGGAATAAAAACTTTTTTATAAGGCAGGTACGCAAATGAAAACAGCTATTGTTACTGATAGTACAGCATATATACCGAAGCATATTCGTGAAGAACTCAATATATATATGATTCCATTAAACGTTGTGTTTGGAACGGAATCTTATCAAGAAGAAGCTGAAATTTCAGTAGATGATTTCTATGTGAAAGTACGTGAGCAAGAAGAGCTTCCGAAAACTTCTCAGCCAGCAATCGGAAAGTTTGTTGAGTTATATGAAGAATTATCTAAGGATTATGATGCGGTTATTAGCATTCATCTTTCAAGTGGAATCAGTGGTACATATCAAACTGCAACGACAGCTGGGCAGATGGTAGAGGGTATTGATGTATATACGTATGACTCTGAAATTAGTTGTGAAGTACAAGGATTCTATGTACGTGAAGGAGCAAAACTAGCAAGTGAAGGAAAGGATCCAAAAGAGATCATCGCCCGTTTTGATGAAATGAAGCAAACGATGGACGCTTATTTTGTGGTCGATGATTTACATCATTTACAACGCGGTGGACGATTAAATAGTGCGCAAGCTTTCATTGGTAGTTTGTTACAAGTGAAGCCAGTTTTATATTTCAGAGATAAAATTATTATTCCATTTGAAAAGATTCGTACACGTAAAAAAGCGTTAAAACGAATCGTTGAAATTTTTGATGAGCAAGCAAGTAAAGGTGTACCTATGGAAGCAGTTATCATTCATGCGCAACGTGAAGAGGAAGCGAATGAATGGAAGGAAGAATTAGAAGCAAAATATCCTCATGTCACAATCCGTACAGGTTATTTTGGTGCGGTAATTGGTACGCATTTAGGTGAAGGTGCACTAGGTCTTGGATGGTATACGAAGTAATAAAGATATAAAAAGCTCTCTTACTTGAAGAGGGTTTTTTTACGGATATTTTACGTTTAGTTGACAAGTTAATATTTGGAAATGGTAAAATGTACGTAAAATAAAATAATGAGGAAAGTTTTATAACTTACTTTTTACAAGAAACTATATTATAATGGAAGAGAGGTGAAACATATGGAGCATAATTCTTGTTTATGTCCAAAGTTTGAGTCAGCTTTTACGTTGCTTAGTAAAAAATGGACTGGCTTAATTATTAAATCGTTGCTTGAAGAATCGAAACGTTTTAGAGAAATCGCAGATATTATACCGAATATGAGCGATCGTATGTTGTCAGAGCGTTTAAAGGAATTGGAAAGCGAAGGCATTGTAGTTCGTAATGTTTATCCAGAAGTACCAGTTCGAATCGAGTACGGCTTAACTGAAAAAGGGAAAGCGTTAGAAAGTGTTATGGATGAAGTCCAAAATTGGGCTGAGAAATGGATGAAATAGCGTTTCGATTTCATTTGTATATTTAACAAAACGTAAGGGACAGGATACCTTGCGTTTTTTCTTTGCCTATAAAAAGTGTGTGAATATTTCGAAATTCTACATATACATACAAAATTATACGTATTCTGCGATAGAGAGGTATATAATATTACATTTGTTTTACAAAAGCGTAACATTGGTAAAAAAAATCCCGAATTATGGTATAAATTTTATAGGTTATATACGGAAAAAGAAAAAAGAAAGCGGTGTAAAAAATAAAATGAAAAAGCTAAAAATGGCATCTTGCGCATTAGTTGCAGGGTTAATGTTTTCAGGATTAACACCAAATGTATTTGCAGAAGATAAAATTTCTGACGTGAAATCACAAATTAATACACAAAATGACACTTTACATAAACAACAACAAGAACGTGATGAATTACAAAAGCAAATGAATGACTTAAACAAAACAATTCAAGGTTTAGATAAGTCTGTTCAAGAGAATGCTTCAAAACTTGATGAAACAACGAAAAAAGTTGCTGATACAGAGCAATTAATTGAAGAGAAAAATAAAGACATTGCAGAACTACAGACGAAAATTGCAAAGCGTGAAGAGTTATTAAGAAAACGTTTAGTTGCACTTCAAGAACAACCGAACACGAACGTTGTAACAGAAGTTCTTGTAAACTCTAAAAACATTGCAGATTTAGTTGATCGTTTAAATTCTGTTTCTAAAATTCTTGAGTCTGATGAAGACATCATGAAAACACAACAAGAAGATCAAGCGAACGTGAAAAAAGATGTTGCGACGGTAAAAGAAAAACAAAAAGAATTAAAAGAAGCACAAGCTCAAATTGAAACTGCTAAGAAAGAACTTGACGCTGAAAAAGCGAAAAAAGAAACGGCAGTAAATGATTTAAACGGCAAAATGGATACGGTTGTAACTTCAATGACAAGTACGGAAGATCAATTGAAAGAGCTTGAAAAGCAAGCATTACAATTACAACGTATGGCTGAACAAGAAGCGCAAGAAAAAGCTGCACAAGAAGCTGCTGCTCAAAAACAAGCAGAACAAGCTGCTAAAGAAGCGCAAGCTCAACCAGCACAAGCACCTGCAGAGCAAACTCAAGCTGCACCAGCAAACAGTGGTGGACAAGCTAAAAAAGAAGAGCCTAAAAAAGAAGTGCCTAAAAAAGAGGCACCTAAACAAGAAAAGAAACAAGCAGAGCCAGCACCAGCTTCAAATGCGGGTGGCGTAATTGGTAAAGCGCAACAATACTTAGGTATGCCATATGTTTGGGGAAGTGCATCTCCATCAAACGGTGGTTTTGACTGTAGTGGATTCATTTCTTACATCTATGGTGTAGGTCGTCAAGACGTTGCAGGTTACTGGAACTCAGTTTCTAAAGTAAGTAGCCCACAACCTGGAGATTTAGTATTCTTCCAAGGTACTTATAAACCAGGTCCATCTCACATCGGTATTTACGTTGGTAATGGTCAAATGATTCATGCTGGTGATAAAGGGATTGCTTATTCTAGCTTAAGCAGTAGCTACAACCAAAAACATTTCTTAGGATACGGTAGATTCTAGGATTTATAATTTAATAAAACAGGTGTATAAAGTCGATAGCTTACTATTTTATAAGTAGGTTATCGGCTTTTTTGAGTTTTTACGAGATTATGAGAAAGGTTTATAGTAATGCTGGAGGAGGTGGTTGCTGATGTTAGCTGGGAAACAGTTACTATTAGAGGAACTCTCTTCAGATTTACGGGAGGAATTACATGATTTGCAAAAGAAGAGAGATGTTGTATGTGTGCAAGGTGTAACAAAGAAGGCTTCTAAATATATGTGTCAACGCTGCGGGAATATAGAGCAACGACTATTTGCATCATTTTCATGTAAAAGGTGCAGTAAAGTATGTACATATTGCAGGAAGTGTATAACGATGGGGAGAGTTAGTGAATGTGCTGTACTTGTTCGCGGGATCGCTGAAAGAAAAGGAGAGAAAGGGTTAAATCCTTTACAGTGGAAAGGGACTTTGTCTACTGGTCAGGAGTTGGCGGCAAAAGGTGTTGTGGAAGCTATCAAGCAGAAAGAATCATTTTTTATTTGGGCTGTGTGCGGGGCTGGAAAAACAGAGATGTTGTTTTATGGTATTGCAGAGGCACTTCAAAAGGGAGAAAGAGTTTGTGTCGCAACGCCGAGAACAGATGTTGTACTGGAATTAGCACCGAGATTACAAGAAGTATTTCCGCATATCAATGTAGTTGCTTTATACGGAGGGAGTACAGAACGAGAGAATGAAGCAGCGTTAGTGGTTGCAACTACTCATCAACTGTTGCGTTACTATAGAGCGTTTCATGTCATGATTATAGATGAGATAGATGCTTTCCCGTATCATGCTGATCAAATGTTACAGTACGCGGTAAAACAAGCGATGAAAGAGAAAGCGGGTCGCATTTATTTAACTGCAACTCCAGATGAAAAGTGGAAGCGTAATTTCAGAAAGGGGAAACAAAAAGGTATCATTGTCTCTGGACGATATCACCGTCATCCGTTGCCAGTTCCTCTATTTTGTTGGTGCGGAAATTGGAAGAAAAGCCTCGATCATAAAAGAATTCCTCAAGTTTTACTACAATGGTTAAAAATGTACTTAAACAAAAAGTACCCTATCTTTTTATTTGTTCCTCATGTGCGATATATAGAAGAAATGAGCCTGTTATTGAAGTCATTAGACAATAGAGTTGAAGGTGTACATGCAGAAGATCCGGTGAGAAAAGAAAAAGTAGCGGCTTTCAGAAAGGGAGAAATTCCGTTATTAGTTACAACAACAATTTTAGAGAGAGGGGTAACTGTGAAGAATTTACAAGTAGCGGTTTTAGGAGCGGAAGAAGAAATATTTTCAGAAAGTGCGCTCGTACAAATTGCAGGCCGGGTAGGTCGTAGTTTTGCGGAACCATATGGCGAAGTCGTGTATTTTCATTATGGTAAGACAGAGGCGATGGTACGCGCGAAAAAACATATTCAAAGTATGAACAAAAATGCTAAAGAACAAGGATTGATCGATTAATGCATTGTCTACTTTGTGATGAGTATATTTTGGGAACAGTTAGTTGGAACACCTTTTTTGTAAAGTTCCATAAGAAATATATGTGTGATAGATGTGAGCGGAAACTTTCCTATATTATAGGAGAAGTTTGTAGAGAATGTGGGCGACCTTTAGCCAACTTGCCTGCCGAGTATAAAGAAAATGACATTTGCCTGGATTGCGTAAGGTGGATGAATGAAGAGGGATATCGGTCCTTTAAAAATCGTTCGTTGTACATGTACGATGATGAGATGAAAGAAATATTAGCGCAGTTTAAGTTTCGAGGCGATGCAGAGTTAGTTCATATTTTTCATTGGCCTTTTCGAGGTCTTTTTCAAAAGCATTTCCAGAATGTTTCAACCGTTATCGCTGTTCCACTTAGTAGAGAACGGGAATACGAACGTGGCTTTAATCAAGCGGAGTTATTAGCAACTTGTTTACCTGTCAGTATTTCATATCCATCATTAAATAGAAGAGAAACAGAAAAGCAAAGTAAGAAGACGCGGAAAGAAAGGCTGTCAGGGAGTAATCCTTTTTATTTTCAGGGAGAAGAGAGGTTTCATGGGCAACATATTTTACTCGTTGATGATGTTTATACGACAGGAATTACAGTTAGGCAAATTGGAAGCCTTTTATACGATAGAGGAGCAAGGGAGGTTTCGAGTTTGACGCTCTGTAGAAGTTAATCTGTAACTGTCGAAAGGGATAATAAAAAGACGATAAGTCTTCTTTGACTTCATATCTTGTCATTCGTTATAGTCAAAATATGGGGCGAGTGCCCTGATTTTTAGAGTGAAGGGAATGGAATGAGCATGCAAGGAAGAGTGAAATGGTTCAATGCGGAAAAGGGATTTGGGTTTATTGAGCGTGAAGATGGTGATGATGTATTTGTCCATTTTTCTGCTATTCAGCAAGATGGGTATAAGTCATTAGAAGAGGGACAACAAGTAGAGTTTGATATTGTAGATGGAGCACGTGGACCACAAGCAGCTAATGTTGTAAAACTGTAGGGATATTGTTTTTGGGAGAGAAAGCTACGTTTGTGGCAACGTTATATATATGTAGTAGAACCTCTTGGTTTTTGCAAGGGGTTTTTGTTATGAGTAGAGTTGTCAAAAAGTTGTTTCTTTTCTGTAACGAATTGTCCACAGTTATATTCGTTACTCACGATGTTAATAGGATAAAATAAAGATAGAAACGATGCATCTTTTCATTTCAACAAAAAACGATAAAAAAATCGCAATTCCACTAATTTTTTTAAAAAAGTTAGAAGGAGTTTTTAAGCCAATGTCGAAATTATAGTACATAGGCTTGAAAGGAGGAATTCATCTATGAAATTCAACATTCGTGGTGAAAATATTGAAGTAACTCCAGCATTAAAGGAATATGTAGAGAAAAAACTAAGTAAGTTAGAGCGTTATTTTGATACATTCCCAGAGATTAAAGTTAATTTAAAAGTATACTCTGACAAGCAACGTGTCGAGGTAACAATTCCATTTACTGATTTATTACTTCGTGCAGAAGAATCTAATAGCGATATGTACGCTGCTATCGATTTAGTAGTTGATAAAATTGAGCGACAAATTCGTAAACATAAAACAAAAGTAAATCGTAAATTACGTGAAAAAGGTTCTGTGAAAACTAACTTTATCCTTCCAGAAGCAGTAGCTGTTCTGGATGAGGTAGAAGAGGATGAATTAGAACTTGTACGTACAAAACGATTCGATTTAAAACCGATGGACGTTGAAGAAGCGATCCTACAAATGGATATGCTAGGACATAATTTCTTCGTCTTCACAAATGCTGATACAAATGAAACTAATGTTGTATATGGCCGTAAAGATGGGAAATATGGTTTAATCGAAACTAAATAATAATTCGAAAGCGTAGCCGAAATGGCTGCGCTTTTTTATATATTTTTGTATTTTATGATGAGATTTAGAAGTCATGTCTCGTTACTGTCAATTGTATTACAATTCCAAAAGGATCTCGAAAAATGGTATAACCAGGGCTGAAGGAGTTTTTTTCAAAAGGTGTTAAAATATGAACTTCTTCATGTTTAATTAGATTATGATAGAGTGCTTCAACGGCTTGGAAATCTTTAGATTGAATACATAAAGATGAGCTATTCACTTTAGATGCTCGATTACTGAGATATTTAAACAGCAACAATATCCTTCGATGAAGTTATGGGGAGAATCCGGAGATACATATTTAATAGGAACTTATGAGCCTGCGGAAATTAACTTTATTATTTTGTATTTGGCCAGTTTTGGTAAAACTATAAAAATAATTGAGCCGCCCTCTTTAAAAGAGAACTTGAAAGAATACTACTTAGATTTAATACAAAATTTGTAACATGAATTTGAAATGAAAAGATATAGAAAAGAAATGTTAGTTTGTTGGAACAAATGAAATAAAAACTTTTTCTGAATATAAGGCTAGACATTTGGACGATTGTTGTCATAGTTATAAGACAAGTGTTACAATTATCCTTAGGTATATACATTTTAGTTTTTTTAATTAGGAGAAAAATTGGCATAACATATATTTGATTTTATAACGACTGATTGTAATAGAGAAAAAGAAAAACAATCGGAAGTTTTATTTTAATAAAAAGAGGAGCGTATTTCCTATGATCGGTATTTTAAAAAAGGTGTTTGATGTAAATCAACGTCAAATTAAACGTATGCAGAAGACAGTTGAACAGATTGATGCATTAGAATCATCTATTAAGCCACTAACTGATGAACAATTAAAAGGAAAGACGCTTGAATTTAAAGAACGTCTAACAAAAGGTGAGACAGTAGATGATCTACTTCCTGAAGCTTTTGCGGTTGTTCGTGAAGCTGCGACTCGTGTTCTTGGAATGCGTCCGTATGGAGTACAGTTAATGGGTGGTATCGCCTTACATGAAGGTAATATTTCTGAGATGAAAACGGGTGAAGGTAAAACGTTAACATCGACATTACCTGTATACTTAAATGCTTTAACAGGAAAAGGTGTTCACGTTGTTACAGTCAATGAATACTTAGCACAACGTGATGCGAGCGAAATGGGACAACTTCATGAGTTCCTAGGCTTAACGGTAGGAATTAACTTAAACCATATGTCGCGCGAAGAGAAACAAGCTGCTTATGGTGCTGATATTACGTATAGCACTAATAATGAGCTTGGATTCGATTACTTACGTGACAACATGGTTTTATATAAAGAGCAGCGCGTTCAACGTCCACTTCATTTTGCTATTATCGATGAAGTCGATTCTATTTTAGTCGATGAAGCACGTACGCCGCTTATTATTTCTGGACAAGCTCAAAAATCAGCAGAGCTATACATGTTTGCGAATGCATTTGTTCGTACGTTAGAAAATGAAAAAGAGTATTCATTTGATGTGAAGACGAAAAATGTAATGTTAACAGAAGATGGTATTACGAAAGCGGAGAAAGCTTTCCATATTGAAAATTTATTCGATTTAAAACATGTAGCACTTCTTCACCATATTAATCAGGCACTTCGTGCGCATGTTGTTATGCACCTTGATACAGATTATGTTGTACAAGAAGGCGAAATCGTAATTGTAGACCAATTCACTGGTCGTCTTATGAAAGGTCGTCGTTATAGCGAAGGTTTACACCAAGCTATTGAAGCGAAAGAAGGCGTAGAAATTCAAAATGAAAGTATGACGCTTGCAACAATTACGTTCCAGAACTACTTCCGTATGTACGAAAAGTTATCTGGTATGACTGGTACAGCGAAAACGGAAGAAGAAGAATTCCGTAGTATTTACAATATGAATGTTATCGTAATTCCAACGAATAAAGATATTATTCGTGATGACCGTGCGGATTTAATCTTCAAATCAATGGAAGGTAAATTTAATGCAGTTGTTGAGGATATTGTAAATCGTCATAAACAAGGGCAACCAATTCTTGTTGGTACAGTTGCAATTGAAACGTCAGAGCTTATTTCAAAAATGTTAACACGTAAAGGTGTACGTCATAACATCTTAAACGCAAAAAACCATGCGCGTGAAGCAGATATCATTGCAGAAGCTGGTATGAAAGGCGCTGTAACAATTGCGACGAATATGGCTGGTCGTGGTACGGATATTAAGCTTGGGGACGATATTAAAAACATTGGTCTAGCAGTTATCGGTACAGAGCGTCACGAAAGTCGTCGTATTGATAATCAGTTACGTGGTCGTGCTGGTCGTCAAGGGGATCCTGGTGTGACTCAATTCTACTTGTCAATGGAAGATGAATTAATGCGCCGCTTCGGTTCAGATAATATGAAATCGATGATGGATCGTCTTGGTATGGATGATTCACAGCCAATCGAAAGTAAAATGGTTTCTCGTGCGGTAGAATCTGCGCAAAAACGTGTAGAAGGAAATAACTATGATGCGCGTAAGCAGTTACTACAGTACGATGATGTACTTCGTCAGCAACGTGAAGTTATTTATAAACAGCGTCAAGAAGTAATGGAGTCTGAGAACTTACGCAGCATTATTGAAGGTATGATGAAATCTACGATAGAACGTGCTGTTGCACTTCATACGCAAGAAGAAATCGAAGAAGATTGGAACATTAAAGGTCTTGTCGATTACTTAAATACAAACCTTCTGCAAGAAGGAGATGTAAAAGAAGAAGAGTTACGTCGCCTTGCTCCAGAAGAAATGAGCGAATCAATCATCGCGAAATTATTAGAGCGTTATAACGAAAGAGAAAAACTTCTACCTGAAGAGCAGACGCGTGAATTCGAAAAGGTTGTTGTATTCCGTGTTGTAGATACGAAATGGACAGAGCATATTGATGCGATGGATCACCTTCGTGAAGGTATCCATTTACGCGCTTACGGTCAAATCGATCCACTTCGTGAGTATCAGATGGAAGGGTTCGCAATGTTCGAGTCAATGATTGCTTCTATTGAAGAGGAAATCTCTCGTTACATTATGAAAGCTGAAATTGAACAAAACTTAGAGCGTCAAGAAGTTGTTCAAGGTGAAGCTGTTCACCCATCTAGTGATGGCGAAGAGGCAAAGAAAAAACCGGTTGTAAAAGGTGACCAAATGGGCCGCAACGATTTATGTAAATGCGGTAGCGGTAAAAAATATAAAAACTGTTGTGGTATTGGGAAGTAATACGAAAAGATAGTTTGTTTAGACCGCTTTGCAAATTTTTACATCAAAAATGTATAATTAAGAAGGATTAAACTCTCTCCGGAATAAGTGGAGAGAGTTTCCCTTGTTTTCATACGAAAGTAACAGCAATTACATAGAGGTGAAGGAAATGGAATTAGTAGAAATTAGACAAGAATTAGAGAAAATGGCTAAGAGATTAGCGGCTTTTAGGGGGTCTCTTTGACCTTCCTGCTAAAGAAAAACAAATCGCAGAATTAGAAGAAACGATGATGGGTGCAGGATTTTGGGATGACCAACAAGGCGCTCAATCTGTAATTAACGAAGCAAATGCGTTAAAAGATATGGTTGGAAAGTTCCGTCAGTTAGACGAGACGTTCGAAAACTTAGAAATAACGCACGAACTTTTAAAAGAAGAGTATGATGAAGATTTACATGTAGAATTAGAATCAGAAGTAAAAGGCCTAATTCAAGAAATGAATGAATATGAGCTTCAGTTACTATTAAGTGATCCTTATGATAAAAATAATGCGATTTTAGAATTACATCCAGGTGCAGGTGGAACAGAGTCACAAGACTGGGGTTCTATGTTATTACGTATGTACACACGTTGGGCTGAAAAGCGCGGCTTTAAAGTAGAAACGGTTGACTATTTACCAGGTGACGAAGCAGGTATTAAGAGTGTTACTTTATTAATTAAAGGTCATAACGCTTACGGTTACTTAAAAGCAGAGAAGGGTGTACACCGTCTTGTACGTATTTCACCATTCGATTCTTCAGGCCGTCGTCATACATCGTTCGTTTCTTGTGAAGTTGTACCTGAGTTCAATGATGAAGTTGAAATTGAAGTGCGTACAGAAGACTTGAAAATTGATACGTACCGTGCAAGTGGAGCTGGTGGGCAGCACGTTAATACGACGGATTCAGCAGTTCGTATTACGCATACACCGACAAATACGGTTGTTACGTGTCAGTCAGAACGTTCTCAAATTAAAAACCGTGAGCATGCGATGAAAATGTTAAAAGCGAAACTGTACCAAAAGAAATTAGAAGAACAACAAGCACAATTAGATGAGATTCGTGGAGAGCAAAAAGAAATTGGATGGGGTAGCCAAATCCGTTCTTACGTATTCCACCCATATTCTCTTGTAAAAGACCACCGTACAAATACAGAGGTTGGTAACGTACAAGCGGTAATGGATGGAGAAATTGATCCATTTATTGATGCTTACTTACGTTCTCGCATTTAATAATAGAAAAAGCCAACAAAGTTGTTGGCTCATGCTGAGGAAATAGAGGGTATACAGCGTTTTATTTTGTTTATATAGATGAAGTGAAGAGGAAGAGAAGTTGGAAACGACAACTTCTCTTTTTGGTGGGATTATATGTAGAATATAATGTTGTATATTGTTTTGTAAAAAGTAGAGAATAGTAAAATAGGGCAGGAATAGAGTAGGAATTTATGCTGAATTTTTCTAGTTTGATTTCTGGGAAAAGGTACTTTGTTGAAGTTTCTATGATGTTCACAGAATTGAAACAATTTATGGAAGCTTTGTTTTATCAGGGTTCTCACTACATTTTTGACGAATATGACATATACCTTAGTTTTTCTATATAAAGATAATGCTTATAATGAAAAATGAGTGTGTTAGGAATGAAAATAATATCCACAATGGGGAGCGATAGAAGTGAAAAAGAAATTGTTGGCTATTGCGTTAGGGACATCAGTCGTTTTTGCTTTAGGAGCATGCGGAAATAAGGAAGAGAGTAAGCCTTCTAAACAATCTGCAAGTACAGATAGCGCAGAACAAATTTTCCAAAGAAGTTGTGCTGGATGTCACGCGAAAGATTTATCGGGGGCAACTGGACCTGATTTAAGAAAAGTAGGCGGTAAGTACGATGCTGCAGATATCGAAGAAATTATTAAAAAAGGCCGCGGTTCAATGTCACCAGGACTTATTCAAGGTGAGGACGCGAAAAAAGTAGCTGAATGGTTAGCTGAACATAAATAAGAAAATGTTTAATAAACGAGCTGAATGTATAATTTGCCTGAAAAGCATTTCGGGTTAATAAATTACAGCAGCTCGTTTCCCTTTTTAGAGGATGTAACATAACTGTAACAAAACTGTATCCGAATTGGAAACCGATTGATGTTACAATGGGGTTTGTAGAATTTTGATGAAATATATTACATAGAGCAGCGGTGCTAATAAAAGGCATGTAAGGAAGCTGCCTTCAACAAGAATGGTACACAGAGAATAAAAGTTTTTGTTTTATTTTCAAATGCACAGAAAAGTATTTCGAAAAAAAATCATTAAGTATTGGGTGATAAATAATGATAAAAATGACGAATGTTTATAAGGAGTACCCAAATGGTATGAAAGCCATTGCTGGTCTCACAGTTAACATTAAGCAAGGTGAATTCGTATATGTAGTTGGACCGAGTGGAGCCGGAAAATCTACATTTATTAAAATGATGTATCGTGAAGAGAAGCCATCTACAGGATCAATTAATGTAAATGGACTTGTAATTGAAACATTGGCAGAAAGAGATGTTCCATATTTCCGTCGTCAATTAGGTGTAATCTTCCAAGATTTTAAATTACTACCTAAATTAACGGTATATGAGAATGTTGCGTTTGCCTTAGAAGTAATTGAAGAAGAGAAAGAAGCAATTCGTGAACGTGTGACAGAAGTGTTAGGTCTTGTAGGTCTTGAAGATCGTGCAGATGCACTTCCAGGTGAACTTTCAGGCGGAGAGCAACAACGTGTGGCTATTGCGAGAGCGATTGTAAATAGACCAAAGGTTGTAATTGCCGATGAGCCAACGGGTAACTTAGATATTGAAACGGCTCTTGATATTATGAAGATTTTTACGCGCATTAATGAGCGTGGTACAACGATTGTTATGGCGACGCATAACTCAGATATCGTAAACACAATTCGTCATCGTGTAATCGCGATTGAAGGCGGAAAAATTGTTCGAGACGAGATTGAGGGAGGATACGGATATGAAGACTAAGACCCTTAGTCGACATTTGCGAGAAGGTGTAAAGAATCTATCCCGTAACGGATGGATGACGTTTGCTTCTGTTAGTGCAGTAACGGTTACATTATTACTTGTAGGTGTCTTTTTAACAGCTATTATGAATATGAATCATTTTGCGACGAAAGTAGAGCAAGATGTGGAAATTCGTGTGCATATTGATCCAGCAGCAAAAGAAGCTGATCAAAAGAAATTAGAAGAAGATATGAGTAAGATTGCGAAAGTAGATTCTATTAAATATTCTTCTAAAGAAGAAGAATTGAAACGTTTAATTAAAAGCTTAGGCGATAGTGGAAAAACGTTCGAGTTATTCGAGCAAGATAACCCACTGAAAGATGTATTTGTTGTAAAGGCGAAAGAACCAACAGATACAGCGACAATCGCGAAGAAGATTGAGAAGATGCAGTTTGTAAGTAATGTTCAATACGGCAAAGGTCAAGTTGAAAAATTATTTGATACTGTAAAAACTGGTCGTAACATCGGGATTCTGTTAATTGCTGGTCTTCTATTCACAGCGATGTTCTTAATCTCTAACACAATTAAAATTACAATTTATGCTCGTAGTACTGAGATTGAAATTATGAAACTTGTTGGTGCAACAAACTGGTTTATTCGTTGGCCATTCTTGTTAGAAGGATTATTCCTAGGAGTATTAGGATCAATTATTCCAATTGGCATAATCTTAGTTATGTATAATTCATTGCAAGGTGTGTTTAATGAAAAACTTGGCGGAACAATTTTCGAGCTTCTACCATACAACCCATTCGTATTCCAATTAGCTGGTTTATTAGTGTTAATCGGTGCATTAATCGGTATGTGGGGAAGTGTAATGTCAATTCGTCGCTTCTTAAAAGTATAAAAAGTTGCAAACATAATTCGTACAAGCTTATCATATAGTAGAAATAGGTAAAGGCATCACACGCTGTGTGATGCCTTTTGCTACACCACCTGTGTGTTTTGGAAAGGGGAATTCCGCATTGAAACGTAGAGTTGCAATTATTGGAATGGTTGTTGCATTTTTAATTGGTGCTGGCGGAATGTTTGCAGGAATGTCTGCATTTGGGGTTAACCCAGCGGAAGTAACGCAAACAATTTCGAGTGGGAACGCTAGCACAACGCAAGGGAATTTGGCAAAAATTAATGAGGCGTATGCACTAATTGATTCACGTTATGTGGAAGACGTGAAAGATGAAAAGTTAGTAGAAGGTGCAATACAAGGTATGTTGTCTACGCTGAAGGACCCTTATTCCACGTATATGGATAAAGAAACAGCCAAACAGTTTAGTGAATCGCTTGATCCTGAGTTAGAGGGGATTGGGGCTGAGGTGAATAAGACGGACGGTAAGCTTATTATCGTATCGCCAATTAAAGGTTCACCAGCAGAAAAGATAGGAATTAAACCGAATGACCAAATTTTATCTGTAGATGGAAACAGTGTGAAAGACTTATCACGTGAAGAGGCAGTATTAAAAATTCGTGGTAAAAAGGGAACGACTGTCGCGATTGAAATTAAGCGTGCAGGAGTAACTGATCCGATTGTATTTAAAATTAAGCGTGAAAAAATTCCAATCTTCACGGTGTTTAGTTCTGTGAAGCAAGAAAGCGGAAAAGATATCGGTTATATGCAAATTACTTCTTTTGCTGAAAATACAGCGAAAGAATTTAAGGATCAGTTAAAAGAATTAGAGAAGAAAAACATACAAGGCTTAGTTATTGATGTGCGTGGTAATCCTGGTGGCTATTTAAATAGTGTAGAAGAAATACTAGGAGAAATTATGACGGATAAAAAGCCGATGTTACAAGTAGAGCAGCGTAATGGCGAGAAAAAGAAAATCTCTACAGAACTGAAAGAGAGAAAGCCATATCCAATTTCAGTGTTAATTGATAAAGGAAGTGCCTCTGCTTCGGAAATTTTAGCTGGCGCGCTGAAAGAAGGAGAAGGTTACGATTTAATTGGTGAAACAACGTTTGGGAAAGGGACTGTCCAGCAGGCCGTTCCATTTAAAGATGGTAGTAACATTAAATTAACGATGTTTAAATGGTTAACTCCAGATGGAAATTGGATTCATAAAAAAGGAATCAAGCCAACTGTAGAAGTGAAACAACCAGATTACTATCATGCGACGCCAATTCAAATTGAAAAAACACTTTCATACAATTCAAATGATGTGCAAGTAAAACATGCACAAGAAATGCTAAAAAGCTTAGGGTATGTACCGGGTCGTGAAGATGGATACTTTAGTAAAGAGACAGAATCAGCACTAAAGGCATTCCAAAATGCGAATGAGATGGAAGCAACGGGACAACTCGATAAAAAGACCGCTGAAGCGATTCAAAATAAAATCATTGAAAAGATTCGTTCTGGAGAAAATGATTTACAATTACAAACGGCATTAAAATTAATGGCAAAATAAGAAAGGATACAGGCATTTTGATGCCTGTATTTTTTTATGTGTTAAACAAACGTTTCTTTAGTTATGATAAGATAAAAAGAAAGAATGATATAAATGGTGGTGAATGAATTCGTGGAGGCATGGCTTTTTGAAATACTACGGGCAGTTGGACGTTTTTTCTTACACCCTGCTGTCTATGTATTTTTAATTAGTAGTATCTTTGTTGGATACTTACGTATATTAAGAGAACGAAAAGATTTTTCTTTTAAAGTATATGATATTTGGTTTGAACTGCGAACAACGCTATTTGCAGGTGTTAAGTATGGATTAATCGTATCTATTATTACAATTGGTCTTGGACTTACTGTTTCCAAAGCGAGCTTATGGATAATTTTACTTTGGACGCTATTATTTGGATTAACTGCTATGTATCGATATTTATCTGTAGCGTATACTTTCGGAATCGCTATTGCATTCGTGTTATTATCGTCTAAGGTGCCAGTTTCCTTCTTACAGCTTGGAGAAGGGGAAGAGAGTACGATTGTATCCCTTGCTATTTTACTAGGCGTTATGCTCGTTGTAGAGGGCTTATTAATCTCTAAAAATGCAGTGCGATATTCTACGCCAAAAATTAAAAAAGGTAAGCGTGGGCTACGAATTGGACTACATGAATCGAATCGTCTATGGCTTGTGCCAGTATTTATTCTTATACCGGGAGACGCGGTGACAGGATTTATTTCTTGGTGGCCTGTCGTTTCAATAGGTTCAACTACATACTCTTTATTCCTCGTTCCATTTTTAATTGGATTTATGAGGAAGATTAGAAGTTATGAGCCGACGGAAGCTCTATTATTTACAGGAAGACGTGTCTATGGATTAGCAGGACTTGTGCTCGTTTTAGGAATTGCAAGTTACTGGTGGCACGTACTGGCAATTATCGCGATGGGAGTCGCAATGCTTGGCCGTTTCACAATCTCGATGCAAGAAAAAATTGTGGATGAGACAAGACCGGCCTATTTTGCCGCACGTAGTGATGGACTTGTCGTATTAGATACAATTCCAAATACAATTGGAGCAGAGCTGAAGTTATTGCCTGGAGAAGTTATTACGAAAGTAAATGGAGTTATTCCACGAAGTGCAGAGGAATTTTATGATGCGCTTCAAACGAAGACGACAGGAGCATTTTGTAAACTGGAAGTATTAGATACAAATGGCGAGCTTCGCCTTGCTCAAACAGCATTATATGCCGGGGGACATCACGAATTAGGTGTTGTGTTTGTTCAGCAGGATCATGAGTGGGATTCGGAAGCGATGTAAATAGAAGTGAGGGTGTCACCACTAGGTGACACCCTTTTTGGTTTTGGCGGATTGGTAGTAAATGAAATCTATATCGATTTTCTAGTAAAAAAGACAACTATCGAAAAACTCATTTTTAGTTTCATAGACGAATAACTTGAATAATCACTTGATAATGGTTATCATTTAGAGAGTCTTTTAAATTTTGGAAAATGGAGGGGAAATATGCTTCGGAAATTTTTTTCTTACTATAAACCGTACAAAGGTTTATTTATACTCGACTTTTCTTGCGCAGTTATCGCAGGATTGCTAGAACTTGGCTTCCCGCTTATCGTAAACCAATTTATCGATAAGTTATTGCCAGGGCAAAACTGGACGCTTATTTTATGGGCTTGTTTTGGTTTACTCGCAGTTTATATGTTAAATGCAGGTTTGCAATATGTCGTTACATACTGGGGACATATGCTTGGCGTTAACATTGAAACAGATATGAGGCAGAAATTATTTGATCACATTCAAAAGCTATCATTCAGATTTTTTGACAATAATAAAACAGGTCATTTAATTTCACGTCTTACAAACGATTTAATGGAAATTGGAGAAATTGCTCACCACGGACCAGAAGATTTATTCATCGCTGTAATGACTTTAGTTGGGGCATTTTCATTTATGATGATGATCAACTGGAAGTTAGCGCTTCTAACATTCTTCGTAATTCCGTTTTTATTATGGTTGGCACTTTACTTCAATAAAAAAATGACGGGCACGTTTAGACGATTATTCTCAGACGTTGCTGATTTCAATGCATGTATTGAAAATAACGTCGGTGGTATTCGCGTTGTACAAGCATTCGGAAATGAAAAGTTTGAGAAAGAACAGTTTGCTGTAAACAACGCTCGTTTCCGTACAACGAAATTAATGGCGTATAAAATTATGGCACTCAACTCATCTATTAGTTACATGCTCATGCGTCTCGTAACGCTCTTCGTATTAATATGCGGCACATGGTTTGTTCTGCAAGGTGAATTAACGTACGGTGGATTTATCGGATTCGTTTTATTAACGAATATTTTCTTCCGCCCAATTGAAAAAATTAATGCGGTTATTGAAAGTTATCCGAAAGGAATCGCAGGTTTTAAAAGGTATGTAGAACTTCTTGAAACAGAGCCTGATATTGTAGATTCTAAAGATGCGATAGAAGTAAAACATGTACACGGTGATATTCAATATAACAACATTACATTCGGATATGAAAACAAAGAACCAATTTTAAATGATATTAGTTTGAAAATCCATGCAGGTGAAACAGTTGCGTTCGTTGGACCATCAGGAGCAGGGAAAACAACGTTATGTAGTTTATTACCACGATTTTATGAGCAATCGTCTGGTTCAATCCAAATTGATGGTATTGATACGAAAGAGATGACTTTATCGTCACTTCGTAAACAAATTGGAATCGTACAACAGGATGTGTTCTTATTCTCAGGAACGATCCGTGAAAATATTGCTTACGGAAATTTAAAAGCGTCAGAAGCTGACATTTGGCAGGCAGTAAAGAGAGCCCAGTTAGAGGATTTAATTTACTCACAGTCAGACGGTTTAGATACAGTTATCGGTGAGCGCGGCGTGAAACTTTCAGGTGGACAGAAGCAACGTCTCGCAATTGCTCGTATGTTCTTGAAAAATCCGCCAATTTTAATATTAGATGAAGCAACTTCTGCATTAGATACAGAGACGGAACTGGCGATTCAAAAATCACTTGCAGAACTAGCTGTTGGCCGTACAACATTAGTTATTGCTCATAGACTTGCGACGATCAAAAATGCAGATCGCATCGTCGTTGTAAATAAAGACGGTATTGCAGAGCAAGGTTCACATGATGAATTAATTGAGCGTGGCGGAGGGTATAGTCGATTATACGAAGCTCAGTTTAGTTCGTAAATATAATTTCTGTTGAATTAGCACATCATATAAGTAGATGGAAATCTTATATGGGAGGCTACAAAGCATGATTGTAACAACAACTTCTACAATTCAAGGAAAAGAAATTATTGATTATATTGATATCGTGAATGGGGAAGCAATTATGGGTGCGAATATCGTTCGTGACCTTTTCGCTTCTGTCCGTGACGTTGTCGGCGGTCGTTCCGGCGCTTACGAAAGCAAATTGAAAGAAGCACGCGACATCGCAATGGAAGAAATGAAAACCCTCGCAAGACAAAAAAATGCGAACGCTATTGTTGGCATCGACGTGGATTACGAAGTAGTTCGCGAAGGAATGCTAATGGTTGCGGTGAGTGGTACTGCTGTCCGTATATAAAGTGAAAAGCCGTGCTGATGCACGGCTTTTTGTTGTTCTCATGTCTAACATTATAGGTTGGTCAATATTCTATGTCGAAGTCTAGATATTTCTTGGGAAATGCGGAAGATCCCGTCGATATATAGGGAAGACGTTAGAGCGCTTCTTTACATTTTTGAATTTGAACTAATAATTTTTCGTATTCTTGGTTGAGAGATGTGATGTCATCGTGATGATTTCTGTTTGTTAATTTTGAATTCGTTATTATACAGTTGTACCTTTGCCAGCGCCTCAGCATCATTCTTGATTTCATCCAATCCATTCGCATCCCCGATAATATACCCTTCAAATGATGACCCAATAAAGTCAAAGATATATTGGAACTGAGTAATAAGCGGCAATGCTTTCAGTTTCGGATTATCCCCACCAACGATGACAACGTACATCTTTTTCCCTTTCATTTTCTCTTTAAAATGAAGAGATGTATCGCGCAAGCTTTGTGACCAGCGATCAACGAAATTTTTCATATGGCCGCTCATTCCGTACCAGTATAGCGGTGTAGCGAAGATAATCGTGTCGTGCTCTAGCATACGCTCGATTAACTGCTCGTAGTCATCATTTACAGGTTGAAATCCTTCTGCATCGTGACGTTGATCTGTAATAGGATGGACTGTATGGTCTCGCAAGTAAATTTGTTCTGCTTCCATTCCATCAATCATCATATGTGTTAAAGCTTCTGTATTTCCGTTTTGTCTGGAACTGCCGTGTATAACAAACATGTCATCATTCCTTTTCTTTTGCTTGTTTTAGGAGTGAAACGTGTTTTTGCAAATTCGTTTGAATGCTGGAAAGTAATGAGATTTGCCTTGTTACTTCATTGAGTTTGTCTTCGTAAAGCGCAAGGATACTGCTGCAAGGATTTTCGTACAGGTGCGGCTCAATTTCAAGGCAGCGCAGCATCCTCGCAGTCTCTTCTAAATTTAAGCCAAGCTGTAAGTACATTTGGATAAGCTCTACCTTTTCAATGGAACTGTCATCAAAATCACGGTAGCCATTTGCGAGGCGCTTAGAAGGGAGTAATCCCTTTTCTTCATAATGTCTTAGTGATCTTTCGCTAACGCCAGTTTCTTTTGATAACTCTCCGATTCGCAATGTGTTTCACTCCTTTTACATGTATTGTAAACCTTCACACTAATGTGAAGGTCAATGCTGTTTTTTCGCAAAAGAATCTACATGATCTAAGAATACTTGAATGGCTTTAGATGGAATAAAATATTTGCCGCGCACGATGGAGAATGGACGGATTAGTTGTTCATTTGGAACTTCAACGTGGAATAGTTCTTTGGCTAGTAGCTCTTTCCGTACAGTCCAATCAGAAAGGATAGCGATGCCAAGCCCGGCAGCGACGGCTTCCTTTACGCTTTGAATGCTACTAAATGTAAAGAAGCGTTTCATTTTTAAATGATGTTGATGAATAAAACGATCGCTATAAGCACGTGTACCAGAACCGCTTTCTCTTAAGACCCATACTTGGTCTTGAAGAGAAGTTGCGTTTACTTCTTCGGTATGGAGCAATGGATGGTTTGGCGGGACAACGAGCTTCATTTCATCTTGCATAAACGTTTCAACGTCCACGTCAGCATATACGACTTGCCCTTCCACTAAGCCGATATCAATTTGATTGGAGCGGAGGCTTTGCAAAACTTCTTCTGTATTTGAGATAAATGTATGAACTTCGACGTGTGGATTTTCATTCGCATAGTTAGCGAGTATTTTCGGAAGTAAGTATTCACCAATTGTAAAACTAGCACCGATGCGAAGTGTCCCTGTTACAACGTTATGTAGTTCGTTAATTTCCTGCTTAGCATCTTCATAAAGAGAGAGCATTTGCTTGGCATGTATGTATAATATGTTTCCAGCTTCCGTAACTTGGACGTGCTTCGGGGATCGCTGAATAAGTGTAGTTCCAAATTCGTTTTCTAAGTTGCGTATATGCATACTTACGCCGGGCTGGGAAAGGTTTAATAATTCTGCTGCACGTGAGAAATGTTTCTGTTCAACGACAGTAACGAAAATCTTTAAAATATCTACGTTCATTTGCTAGGCTCCTTTCGCTTTCTTTCATCTTATCATAAGTATTTCTGATGATAGAGATTCAATATTGGTATTAAACTTATTATTAAAACTCTTTTATAATGTAAGTAGAAAGAACATGCATGTTCCAATACGATTATTGGGGTGGTACAAAGTGGAACAAACACTTGTTATACAAAAGAAGAAGGGCTTCGGATTTTCGCAAGGAATTGGGATTACGTTATTAATCGCCATTGTCGCGAAATATTTAGCAGAGCTTCCATTTTTAAATATTATGGGGCAATTAGTAATTGCTATTCTAATTGGGATGGTTTGGCGGGCATCTATCGGAATTCCGCAAGAAGCGATAGTAGGAACGAACTTTGCAAGTAAGAAGTTGCTTCGCTTTGGGATTATCTTACTTGGAATGCGGTTAAATCTTGTTGATATTGCGAAAGCGGGGCCGAAAGTATTGGTCATCGCAGCAGTTGTGATTACATTTACTATTTTCGTTGTATATGGACTAACGAAAGTATTTAAAGTAGAAAAGAAACTAGGGATTTTAACAGCGTGCGGAACAGCAATTTGCGGCGCGGCCGCGGTTGTGGCAATTGCACCGCAAGTAAAAGCGAAGGATGATGAAACGGCAGTCGGGGCAGCGATTATTGCAATTTTAGGTACGATATTTACACTTATTTATACGTTGCTATACCCAGTGCTTGGCTTATCGCCATACGGATACGGAGTGTTCTCAGGAGCGACGTTGCACGAAATTGCTCACGTTATCGCAGCTGCGGCGCCAGGAGGTAGCACGGCTGTAGATATCGCGGTTATCGTAAAATTAACACGTGTTGCGATGCTCGTGCCAGTAGCGATTTTAATTGGATTATGGTTTGGTAAGAGCGAAGGAAGCGAAGAAAAGGGTTCTTGGCGTGATCTCCCAATTCCATGGTTCATCTTCGGATTTTTAGCGATGAGCGCGGTGCATTCACTTGGTGTGATTCCAGAAGTTGTTGCTGGATATATTGTAGTCATTGCTTATATGCTGATCGCAATGGCGATGGCAGGACTCGGTTTAAATGTAGAGTTTAAAACGTTCCGTAAATTAGGAAGTAAGGCATTCGTGGCAGGGTTGATTGGTTCGGTTTGTCTTTCGGTTCTTGGATATGTTCTTGTATATGCATTAGGATTTATGTAGCGGTGAAGAGGCATCTTATTAGATGTCTCTTTTTTTTACCTTTTTTTGTAAAGATATCTTTACTTGTATTTGGAAAATATTTATAATTTAAGTAAAGATATCTTTACTTTTAAAGGTGGAGCCTATGGGTGTAAAAAATAAAATTAAAGAATTAAGAAAGCAAAATCATATAACACAAGTTGAAATGGCAAAGGCGATGCAGGTGACGCGGCAGACGATTGTGGCGATTGAAAACCATCATTACAACCCAAGCTTAGAGTTATCCCTAAAAATCGCCAAATATTTTGGAATGAAGGTAGAGGAAATATTTACGATGGAGTAAGGGGAGAGAAAATGAACGATGAGTTTGAGAGATTTCAGTCGGATAAAGCGTTTAAATATGTAGGGTTATTTTTCGTGATTAGTTTAGCGATATGGAGTTTATATAATTTAATTGTTTATGGAAATGCTGGTATGCCGTTTGTTTTATTTGTACTAGGGCAGTTTGTTTATTTCGTTGTGAACTATTGGCCGAAGTGGAAATATAGAAATAAAAAAGAGGCTGATCATGTATGAGTAAGTAAGAGATTATGAAATTCGTAGGGTGTTTGCTTTTAGCGGGGATTCTTTTAAATACGAGTGTATTAGCAACAAGGGAAATCAAATAAATATTATAAAGGGGAAACGGGATGGGATTAGCGGTATTATGTGTTGCAACGGCTATATTTGCAATTTTGTGGGGGATGCAAAACTTCTCTCGTAATCCAGTGCCAAGTGTATGTATTATGATTGGTACTGTAAGTTTATCATACTATTTATTAGTTTTAGCGCATTATCATAAAACAGCAACAAGTGTTGTTGTTGGGGCAATTATTTTATCTTGTGGACGTGCCATACAAAAGGGTTTTCTTCCATAAAAGCTGTTTATACAAAAGGTATAAACAGCTTTTTGTATTTTTTTTACAAACTACTTGAAAGTTACGTTACGTCACCTTTTATAATGAAGGAGAAGAGGTGATGGGGTTGATTTCGATTCAAGAACTAACGAGGGAAACAGGGGTTACAGTAAGGGCGTTACGTTATTATGATCAAATCGATTTATTAAAGCCAAGCGGAAAAACTAATGGAGGACATCGGTTATATAGCGAGAGAGATGTTGTTCGTTTGCAACAAATTTTATTTTTAAAAGAAATGGGTTTTTCATTAAAAGAGATTACGAATATGTTAATAACGGATGAGCTCAATTTAAAAGTATCGCTTGAAAAGCAACTTAAGTTTGTACAAGAAGAACAGAAAAAATTTAATCGAATGGAACGTATTTTACAAGCGGTTGTTTATTCAGTAGATGTGGAAGGAGAACTGGATTGGAAAGTTATGTTTGAGCTTATTCAGCTTTCGAAACAGTCTCCTCGAATACGTGAGATGTTCCAAAATGAAGTTTTTTCTAAGGAAGAACAAAAGTTGCTTCATAATTTGCCGAACATGAGTGAAGAAGATCCGAATGTTTTAGAGTGGGTAGATTTATTAAAGCAACTACGTAACTTTATGAAAGACGGTAAAGAAGCATCATGTGATGAGGTACAAGGTGCAACAAAGAAATTAATGCAGAAGTGTTTAGAGATGGCGAATGGTGATGAAGCATTTTTAGATAAATTGTGGGAAGTAAGAAAGTCAAAAGAAGATTCACAGAAAATGAGTATGTATCCAATTGAGGAAGAGCTTCTAGTATATATGGATGAGGCTTTTCGTATATATGATGAGAGGGAGAGGGATAAATGAGTATACTCGCAGAATATCGATGGTATTTTTTAATTGGTGCAGAGATTGTATTTTGGTTATCAGCTATCGGTTTCTTTTTACTCCGTTACGGATTCCGTTTGAAAAAGGCGAGTTTTATTATGGGGATTGTGCTACTCGTAAATGAAGTGTTTATTTTAACTTTAGGGGTAGTGGACTATTATCAAACAGGAAAGTTCTCTAACTTTCAGATCATTACGGTAATCATTTTATTATATGCAGTTTTTTATGGGAAAAAGGATTTGAAGAAATTAGATATATATGTGCAAAAATTAGTTGCAAAGTGGCGGAATGAACCGGCGCCTATTATGGAGGAGCAGATAGAATTAACAGGCATGGCCTATGCGAAGCAGGAAATGAAAAATTGGGTATTACATCTTGTTTTATTCGCTGCTGTTCATATAGTCTTTTTCTTCGCGTACGGATTGATTCCATTTGAACAATGGGGCAATTGGTTAGAGTCAGGAATCGTTTTAAATAAAGCTGCGAGCCGTGTGAGCCAAGTGTGGGCGATTATATTTTTAGTGGATACAGTTATTTCATTTTCATATGTTGTTTTTCCGAAAAAAGGGAAAGGAAAAGAGAAGCTACTTTCATAGAGGAAAGTAGCTTTTTTGTTTCCATTTCGGTATACAAATAGTTTTTATAGGAGAGGATGACAATAGGAAAAAGAACTAGTTTTATATGTCTATTTCCCTTTAGTTTAGTAGCCTGCTCGCAACCTACCAGTACAATTGATAAGAAGAATGATGTCATTGCAAAGAGAACAGGAATTACTAATCTAGATAAATTTGAAAAGTTCGTTTTGAGTGTTGAACAAGGAGAAGTTGATAACATAAGAATTGTACATTACACGCATGAAGGTGATCTGATCTTTCAAACGTTAGAGCATAGTGGGAAAGATATACTTTATGTGTTAGATAGTAGACAAGACCAATTTGCAGGTGACCATAAAGGGCTACATGAAGATAATTGTAAAAGGATAGTGAAAGAACCACGTGAAGTAGAGGTTGCTTATAGGTTAGTAGATTGTACGAATGAAGCTGGACGCAATGGATATGACTTATTATATGTACCTAAAAAATAGAATTAGTAGAGGAAGGAAGTATTTACTCCTTCCTTTTTCTATGTGTATATTGTCGAAAACTTTACCGAATATCTGTTCGTTTTTTTAGGTTTTTTATGGGCATTCGTGGTAAAATAATAATACAGATTTTTATGAGGAGGTCGGATTTTACTTGGAACATCAATTTGAAATTATCTCAGAGTATTCCCCGCAAGGTGATCAGCCGGGAGCGATAGAGAAGCTGGTAGAGGGGCTTAATAGTGGAAAGAAAAAGCAAGTGTTGCTTGGAGCGACAGGAACGGGTAAGACATTTACGATTTCAAATGTCATTAAAGAAGTGCAGAAGCCAACGCTTGTGATGGCTCATAATAAAACATTAGCGGGACAGTTATATAGTGAGTTGAAAGATTTCTTTCCTAACAATTCTGTTGAGTATTTTGTTAGTTATTACGATTATTATCAACCAGAAGCGTATGTACCGCAAACAGATACGTTTATTGAAAAAGATGCGCAGATTAATGATGAAATTGATAAATTACGCCACTCGGCAACGTCTGCTTTATTTGAACGCGATGATGTTATTATCGTTGCGAGTGTTTCATGCATATACGGTCTAGGTTCTCCTGAAGAGTACCGCGAGTTAGTTGTTTCACTTCGAGTTGGTATGGAAAAGGACCGCAATCAATTGCTTCGTGAACTTGTTGATGTACAGTATGGACGTAATGATATTGATTTCAAGCGTGGTACATTCCGTGTGCGCGGAGATGTAGTTGAAATTTTCCCAGCATCACTTGACGAGCATTGTATTCGAATTGAATTTTTCGGTGATGAAATCGATCGTATTCGTGAAGTAAATGCGTTAACAGGTGAAGTATTAGCAGAACGTGATCATGTAGCAATCTTCCCGGCATCTCACTTCGTTACACGTGAAGAAAAAATGAAGGTCGCTATTGAAAATATTGAAAAAGAATTAGAAGAGCGTTTAAAAGAATTAAATGATAATGGTAAATTGTTAGAAGCGCAGCGCATAGAACAACGTACACGCTATGATTTAGAAATGATGCGCGAGATGGGCTTTTGTTCAGGTATTGAAAACTATTCCCGTCATTTAACACTTCGTCCAGCGGGGGCAACGCCGTATACGTTATTAGACTATTTTCCAGAGGATTTCTTAATCGTTATGGATGAGTCGCACGTATCAGTGCCGCAAGTAAGAGCGATGTATAACGGGGACCAAGCACGTAAACAAGTGCTTGTGGATCATGGATTCCGTCTGCCATCAGCTTTAGATAATAGACCACTCATGTTTGATGAGTTTGAAGAGAAAACGAATCAAGTTATTTACGTTTCGGCAACGCCAGGACCTTATGAGTTAGAGCAGTCACCGGAAGTAATAGAACAAATTATTCGTCCAACAGGGCTTTTAGATCCACCAATTGATATACGACCAATTGAAGGGCAAATTGACGATTTATTAGGAGAAATTCAAGATCGTATTGCAAAAAATGAACGTGTATTAATTACGACTTTAACGAAAAAAATGTCAGAGGATTTAACAGATTACTTAAAAGATGTAGGAATTAAAGTGAACTATCTTCACTCTGAAATTAAAACGTTAGAACGTATTGAAATTATTCGTGACCTTCGCCTTGGTAAGTTTGATGTACTTGTCGGTATTAACTTATTACGAGAAGGGTTAGATATTCCAGAAGTATCACTTGTAGCTATTTTAGATGCTGATAAAGAAGGATTCCTGCGTTCAGAGCGTTCATTAATTCAAACAATTGGTCGTGCAGCACGTAATGCAAACGGCCGCGTTATTATGTACGCAGATCGCATAACGAGATCGATGGGAATTGCAATTGAAGAAACGCAGCGTCGTCGTAGTATACAAGAGGCTTACAATGAAGAGCATGGTATTACACCGAAGACGATTCAAAAAGAAGTACGTGATGTCATTCGTGCAACGACAGCTGCTGAAGAGCCAGAAACATATGAAGCAACTCCTGCTAAGAAAATGACGAAAAAAGAGCGTGAAAAGACAATTGCGAAGATAGAAGCAGAGATGAAAGAAGCAGCAAAAGCGTTAGACTTCGAGCGTGCAGCTGAATTAAGAGATTTACTATTAGAATTAAAAGCGGAAGGGTGAAAAGAGTGAGCATGAGCAAGGATTTTATTGTTGTAAAAGGTGCTAGAGCACATAATTTAAAAAATATTGATGTAACCATTCCGAGAAATCAGCTTGTTGTTGTAACGGGATTGTCTGGTTCAGGGAAATCATCATTAGCATTTGATACGATTTATGCAGAAGGGCAGCGCAGATACGTAGAATCGTTATCTGCGTATGCACGCCAATTTTTAGGACAAATGGATAAACCTGATGTAGATACGATTGAAGGGTTGTCACCAGCGATTTCGATTGATCAAAAAACGACGAGTCGTAATCCACGTTCAACTGTCGGAACAGTAACGGAGATTTATGATTATTTACGTTTATTATTTGCGCGAATTGGTACGCCGATTTGTCCGAATCATGGGATTGAAATTACATCGCAAACAGTAGAACAGATGGTAGACCGTGTTCTCGAATATCCTGAACGTACGAAATTACAAGTGTTAGCTCCTATGGTGTCAGGACGTAAAGGTGCACATGTGAAAGTGCTTGAAGATATTAAGAAGCAAGGTTATGTACGTGTACGTGTTGATGGTGAAATGCTGGATGTATCTGAAGAGATTACGTTAGATAAAAATAAGAAGCATTCCATTGAAGTCGTGATTGATCGTATTGTTGTAAAAGAAGGAATTGCGAGCCGTCTTGCTGATTCACTTGAAAGTGCATTAAAGCTTGGCGGGGGACGAGTGTTAATCGATGTTATGGGAGAAGAGGAACTTCTATTTAGTGAACATCATGCTTGTCCGCATTGTGGTTTTTCTATCGGAGAATTAGAACCGCGCATGTTCTCGTTCAACAGTCCATTCGGGGCATGCCCTTCTTGTGATGGACTTGGCTCCAAGTTAGAGGTGGATTTAGAACTTGTTATTCCAAATTGGGATTTATCATTAAATGAACATGCGATTGCTCCTTGGGAACCGACAAGTTCACAATATTACCCACAACTTTTACAATCTGTATGTAATCACTACGGCGTTGATATGGATATGCCTGTGAAAGATATACCGAAAGATTTATTTGATAAAGTATTGTACGGAAGCGGTGAAGAGAAAGTTTATTTCCGCTATGTAAATGAATTTGGTCAAGTAAAGGAAAATGAGATTTTATTTGAAGGTGTTATTCCGAATATAGAGCGTCGTTATCGTGAGACGAGTTCTGATTATGTTCGTGAGCAAATGGAGAAATATATGGCGGAGCAAGCTTGCCCGAAGTGTAAAGGCGGACGCTTAAAACCTGAGAGTTTAGCTGTCTTCGTTGGTGAGAAAACAATTGCTGACGTAACGAAATATTCTGTTCAAGAAGTACAGGAATTCTTCTCAAATGTTGAGTTAACAGAGAAACAACAAAAAATTGCTCATTTAATTTTAAGAGAAATTCAGGAGCGCGTTGGTTTCTTGGTGAATGTTGGTTTAGATTATTTAACGTTAAGTCGTGCTGCAGGAACTTTATCAGGTGGTGAGGCGCAGCGTATTCGTTTAGCGACACAAATTGGTTCTCGTCTTACGGGTGTACTTTATATCCTCGATGAGCCTTCGATCGGTTTACATCAGCGCGATAACGATCGTCTTATTCGTACATTGCAAGAAATGCGTGATTTAGGCAATACGTTAATCGTTGTTGAGCATGATGAAGATACGATGATGGCGGCGGACTATTTACTTGATATCGGACCTGGTGCGGGTATTCACGGCGGGCAAGTTGTATCAGCAGGTACACCAGCTGAAGTGATGCAGGACGAGAATTCATTAACAGGGAAATATTTAAGCGGTAAAGAGTTCATTCCAGTACCACTTGAAAGACGTAAAGGTGACGGACGTAAAGTGGAGATTGTCGGTGCGAAAGAAAACAACTTGAAAAACGCGAAAATGTCATTCCCTCTAGGTACATTTGTAGCAGTAACAGGTGTATCTGGATCAGGAAAAAGTACGATGATTAATGAAGTATTATATAAAGCATTAGCTCAAAAGCTATATAAAGCGAAAGCAAAGCCAGGAGCGCATAAAGAAATTAAAGGTCTTGAGCAGTTGGATAAAGTTATCGATATTGATCAATCACCAATTGGGCGTACACCACGTTCCAACCCAGCGACGTATACAGGTGTATTCGATGATATTCGTGACGTGTTTGCGCAAACGAATGAAGCGAAAGTGCGTGGATATCAAAAAGGCCGTTTTAGTTTTAATGTAAAAGGTGGCCGTTGTGAAGCGTGCCGTGGTGATGGAATTATTAAAATCGAAATGCACTTCTTGCCAGACGTGTATGTTCCGTGTGAAGTTTGTCACGGTAAACGTTACAACCGTGAAACATTAGAAGTGAAATATAAAGATAAGAACATTTCTGAAGTACTAGCAATGACGATTGAAGATGGAGTAGAGTTCTTCGCCAATATCCCGAAAATTAAGCGTAAACTTCAAACGCTTGTAGATGTCGGGCTTGGTTACATGAAATTAGGTCAGCCAGCAACGACGTTATCTGGTGGTGAAGCGCAGCGTGTGAAATTAGCTTCTGAATTACACCGTCGTTCTACAGGACGTACGTTATACATTTTAGACGAACCAACGACTGGCTTACACGCACATGATATTGCACGTCTTCTAGAAGTGTTGCAACGTCTTGTTGAAAGCGGAGAGACGGTACTTGTAATTGAGCATAATTTAGATGTTATTAAAACAGCTGATTATATCATTGATCTTGGACCAGAAGGCGGAGACAAAGGTGGACAAATCGTTGCTTCAGGAACGCCAGAGCAAGTAGTAAAAGAAGAGCGTTCCTATACAGGTAAGTATTTAAAAGAGATTTTAAATCGTGATAAAGCAAGAATGAAAGAGAAAATAAAAGAAGTAGAGTTATCGCAATAAGTTTATTGATGAAAACCGAGCGGGAATGACGCTCGGTTTTTTCAAAGGCGATATCTATATTGTAGATAAAGATTTCATTTGGACCTTTGTAAAAACTCATGAACATAGATGGTGTGGTCCTTATTTCACAAAAAAATGTTAGTAGGTATACAAGCATGAAGGATAGAATAAGTTGATATAAGTATTTATAGTATACTTGCGTTTATTGTCTATTAGCGTATGATGAATTATATATGTTAAAAGGATGTGTAAGAAAATGAGATGGATTGTATCACTTCTTGTAAATAGCGTTGTGTTAATCGCTGTATCCGGACTTTTAAAAGGGGTTGCACCAGACGCATTTTACGTAGCAAATATACAAACGGCAATTATTGCGAGTATTATATTGGCGGTTTTAAATGTGTTTGTAAAGCCATTTTTAATTTTAATTACGCTACCAATTACTGTTATAACGTTCGGTTTCTTCTTAATTGTTATTAATGCGATTACGTTAAAAATGGCAGATTCATTATTAGGGGATGCTTTTAATATATCCGGATTTGGTGTAGCGATTGTTGCGGCAATTTGTATTTCGATTTTTAATATGATAATTGAAAAGGCAATTGTTGAACCGTTATATGAAAAAAAGAGAAAATGACAAAAAGAAAAACATTTCATCATTCGTATGAAATGTTTTTTTCTATTTATTAGAAACCGTATTTCTTGTTTCCAGAAAAAAATGGTACAATATCCGGTAGAATGGAATTTTACATCAAATGAGACTGAACCCGCAGCGGAGTGGAGGTTTATACATATGCCGAAAGTAAGGACAAAAGATCTAATTGAACAATTTCAATTGGAGTTAGTAAGTGGTGAAGAAGGAATTCATCGTCCAATTGATACGAGTGATTTATCACGACCTGGAATTGAAATGGCAGGATTCTTTACATATTATCCAGCAGATCGTGTGCAGCTTCTTGGTAAAACGGAGCTTACGTTCTTTGATACGTTAACGTCAGAGCAAAAACAAGAGAGAATGAAAGCGCTTTGTACTGAGGAGACGCCGTGTATTATTGTAACTCGTAATCAAGATGTGCCGGATGAGCTACTGCAAGCATCACGTGAATCAAGTGTGCCTTTATTACGTTCTTCTCAAACGACGACGAGATTATCAAGTCGTTTAACAAACTATTTAGAAGGTAAGTTAGCGCCAACAACAGCTGTTCATGGTGTGTTAGTGGATATTTATGGCGTTGGTGTTTTAATTACAGGACAAAGTGGTGTCGGGAAAAGTGAGACGGCGCTTGAGCTTGTAAAACGTGGTCATCGTTTAGTCGCGGATGATAGCGTAGAAATTCGTCAAGAAGATGAAGACACATTAATAGGAAGCTCACCTGATTTAATTGAGCACTTATTAGAAATTCGTGGTCTAGGTATCATTAATGTAATGACGTTATTCGGTGCAGGGGCAGTGCGAAACTATAAGCGTATTACACTTGTTATTAATCTTGAAATTTGGGATCAAAAGAAAAATTATGATCGCTTAGGTCTTGATGAAGAGAAGATGAAGATTATTGATACAGAACTTACGAAGATTACACTTCCAGTTCGTCCTGGTCGAAACTTGGCTGTTATTATTGAAGTGGCAGCGATGAACTTCCGTTTAAAACGTATGGGAGTCAATGCAGCACAGCAGTTCTCTGAACGATTAATGAGTGCGATTGAGTTAGGAAATCAGGAGTAAACTTTGGAGAGGGAGGTCATACATATGCTGTTAGGTTCTGTACCACAGCTTGACCGTGTAGCAATCCAGCTCGGACCGTTCCCTGTTTATTGGTATGGGGTTATTATCGGTACAGGTGTGCTATTAGGTCTTTGGCTAGCAACTCGCGAGGGAGAAAGGCTAGGTATTCCAAAAGATACATTTATTGACCTTGTATTAATTGCAGTACCAATCGCTATTCTTTTTGCGAGAATGTACTATGTCGTTTTCGAATGGGAATATTATTCGCAAAACCCAAGTGAAATTCTTAGAATCCGTCAAGGTGGTTTGGCGATTCATGGTGGTTTAATTGGGGCTGTTATTACAGGAATTCTTTTTGCGAAACGACGCGGGCTTTCATTCTGGAAGTTAGCGGATATTGCTGCGCCAAGTATTTTACTAGGACAAGCAATTGGCCGATGGGGAAACTTTATGAACCAAGAGGCACATGGTGGCGAAGTAACGAGACAGTTTTTAGAAGGGCTTCATTTACCACAATTTATTATTAATCAAATGTATATTGATGGTGTGTATTATCACCCAACGTTTTTATATGAATCATTATGGAACTTTGCAGGTGTTATTTTACTACTCGCATTACGAAAAGTGAATTTACGCCGCGGGGAATTATTCTTCACATATTTAATTTGGTATTCAGTTGGGCGCTTCTTCGTAGAAGGTTTGCGTACAGACAGTTTAATGTTAGGACCACTTCGTATTGCACAAGTAATGTCTATTGGAATTGTTGTTATTTCTATTATTTTCATTATTGTGAGACGAAAAATGGGGCAAGCTGATAAAAGATATTTAGAAAATTAGTGAAAAGTAGCATCTTATTATAAGATGCTGCTTCTTTCATATTCAGGAAAGTGAAAGGACGAAAGGCGATGCAAATAAATACAGTGTTATTTGATTTAGATGGGACTTTAATTAATACAAACGAACTTATTATATCTTCTTTTTTACATGTGTTACATACATATTATCCAAATCAATATAAACGTGAAGATGTATTGCCGTTTATCGGTCCATCTTTGCATGATACTTTCAGCAAGATTGATGAAAGTAAGGTTGAAGAGATGATTACATGTTATCGCCAATTTAACCATGATCATCACGATGAATTAGTGGAAGAATATGAAACTGTATATGAAACAGTTCAAGAGTTGAAGAAACAAGGTTATAAAATTGGTATTGTTACAACAAAAGCAAGACAGACGGTTGAAATGGGATTAAAGCTTTCGAAACTTGATCAATTTTTTGATGTGGTCGTGACAATTGATGATGTGGAACATGTGAAACCACATCCAGAACCACTTCAAAAAGCGTTGAAATTATTAGAGGCAAAACCAGAAGAAACATTGATGGTTGGTGATAATCATCATGATATTGTCGGCGGACAAAATGCGGGTACGAAAACAGCTGCGGTTTCATGGACATTGAAAGGAAGAGCATATTTAGAAGCTTATAAACCGGACTTTATGCTAGATAAAATGAGTGATGTAATACCGATTTTGTCCGGCATTAATCGTTCATAAAGGTCCAAGTAAGCAAGTAGGGGATGTGTGTCCCTACTAACTTAAAGTTTCACTTTTTTTAGTAGAGGAGAGAGTTAAGTGCGACGGACAACGCGCTATCCTGTTTCAGGAGAGAATTCATTATGGAATGTGTATAAAACAGTCTCTTTTTGGAAGGTAATGAAGAATTTTATTATCATTCAAATTGCACGTTACACACCATTTTTATCTGTGAAGAATTGGTTGTATCGTACGTTCCTACGAATGAAAGTAGGAAAAAAAACATCATTTGCACTTATGGTTATGCCAGATATTATGTTTCCGGAAAAGATTACTGTAGGTGACAATTCAATTATCGGATACAATACAACGTTTTTAGCACATGAGTATTTAATTCGTGAATATCGACTTGGAGAGATTGTTATAGGAAATGAAGTGATGATCGGAGCGAACACGACAATCTTACCGGGGGTATTGATTGGAGATGGCGCTATTGTTTCAGCTGGAACACTTGTCCATAAAGATGTACCAAGCGGCGCTTTCGTAGGTGGAAATCCAATGCGGATTATTTATACGAAAGCGCAAATGGCTGCTAGAGAAGGTTCATGTTGAAAATGTAACATTTCTCCTCTTTTTTTATGAATAAAAAGGAAATAATTGAGTATAATATACTGTTTTGTTTTTTACGGAATCGTTTATACTTATAGATAGAAGAATGTGTGAGCGAAGAAAACAAAAAACTGGAGGATATATGGGGAAAAATCAAAGAATATATAAGGAGAATGGACAAGTTATCTCTTTTAATCAATTAGCGGACTTCTTTTATAAAAAAGGGATGAGGGCTTACAAAGGGCAAAAATTGCAAGATGCAATTAAATATTTTCGAAGAGCGGCACAAAGTGAGAAGGAGCCGTTTATTTTATGCCAATTAGCAATAACATTGTCTGAAGCTGGTGAATATCAAGAGTCGAATCAAATCTTCTTAAAGCTAATTAAATCTAACCCAGAACTTGAACAGTGCTATTATTTTATTGCAAATAATTATGCATATATGGGGCTATTTCAGCAGGCGAAAAAGTATGCGGAGCGCTATTTAGATGTTGCAGAAGAGAAGGAATTTGTAGAAGATACATTAGAATTGCTTGAGATTATGGAAGAAGAAGCGATGGGTGCGGAAGAGATTGAGGATGAAGATGATTTAATTGTTATGCAGGAAGAGGCGAATCGTTATATTCGTAATGGACAATTAGAAGAAGCAATTGCTACGTTAGAAATTGTTACGAAAGATTATCCGGAATTTTGGTCAGGTCATAATAATTTAGCCATTGCACATTTTCAATCTGGAAATGTAGATAAGGCACTTAAGTTAACGGAAATGATTTTAGAGAAAAACCCTGGAAATATGCATGCGCTTTGTAATACGCTTATTTTTCTATATTCAATTGGAGAACATAAACAAGTGGAAGCATTAGCAGGACAGTTAGTTTCAGTATATCCGATTTCATTTGAACATCGTTTGAAGCTTGGAACGACACTTGCAACAATTGGTCATTTCGAGCATGCATATAAATGGTTCAAAGTATTAAAGCGTCAAGGGTACGAAGGAGACGTTAGTTTTTATTATTGGTTTGCATATTCTGCTTATATGGTGAAGGATCAGCAAGTGGCTGAAAAAATGTGGCAACATGTTATAGAATTGCACCCTGATAAAAAAGGGAAAGAACCGTGGAATGCACTGAATTTAGAAGATGAAGGGCAAAATATATTATTTGAAGAATTACGAAAATCATTTCAGCAAAGTGCGACGCTAGAGGAGCAAATGTTAGCTTTATATTTAATGAATGAATTGTCAACGCCTGAGAAGGTTGGATTCTTCTTTGATGTGACGCAGGCGAAGAACGGTGTTCCAATTGTATCGCAACTTGCAAAATATTTCTTTTTACTGAATAGCCATAAGAGTATTCCAGCTGATTTACAGCAATTTGAACAGTGCGTGCGAATTGCGGATGCGTTATACAATTATACGAAAAAAGATGATGAATTAATCGAAGAGTGTTTACAATTTTGGTTTTGTACGTTCATACGTTTATATACATCTGGAGCGACCTTTACAAATGTGTACGGCTGGTCAGCTGCGGTTGAATACATTGTGCGCGGCGAACAAGGAAATAAGATGACACAGTCGGAGCTTGGAGATGTATATAATGTATCTGTAGCGACTGTTCGAAAGTATGTGCAGGCTGTGAAGCGTACGCACACATAGGGTAGGCAAATCATTGGGAAAAAAATGATGCTAACAGTATAATGAGGGTAACTTAATTGTGTAGGAATGGATAGGAGTGAATAGTGTGTCAGAAGAAAAAATTTATGATGTCATTATTATTGGTGCAGGACCAGCTGGTATGACAGCTGCAGTATATACATCTCGTGCGAATTTAAGCACATTGATGCTTGAGCGTGGTATTCCAGGCGGACAGATGGCAAATACAGAAGATGTAGAAAACTACCCAGGTTATGAGTCTATTTTAGGACCAGACTTATCAAATAAAATGTTCGAGCATGCGAAGAAATTTGGTGCTGAATATGCATACGGTGATGTGAAAGAAATCATCGATGGTAAAGAATACAAAACAATTATTGCTGGTAAAAAAGAATATAAAGCACGTGCAATTATCGTTGCAAGCGGTGCAGAGTATAAAAAAATCGGTGTGCCAGGAGAAACAGAACTTGGTGGCCGCGGTGTATCGTATTGTGCGGTATGTGATGGGGCATTCTTTAAAGGGAAAGAACTTGTTGTTATTGGCGGCGGAGATTCTGCTGTTGAAGAGGGTGTGTTCTTAACACGCTTCGCATCAAAAGTAACAATCGTTCACCGTCGTGACACGCTTCGTGCACAGAAAATTTTACAAGATCGTGCTTTCCAAAATGAGAAAGTAGATTTCATTTGGAATCACACTATAAAAGAAATTAACGAAGCAAATGGTAAAGTAGGAAGCGTAACACTTGTAGACGTAAACAGTGGAGAAGAGCAAGAAGTCAAAACTGACGGCGTATTCGTATACATCGGTATGCTACCTTTATCAAAACCGTTTGTTGAATTAGGTATTACAAATGAAAATGGTTACGTTGAAACGAATGAGCGTATGGAAACGAAAGTTCCTGGTATTTTCGCAGCTGGTGATGTTCGCGAAAAAATGCTTCGTCAAATTGTAACTGCAACTGGCGATGGCAGTATTGCAGCGCAAAGTGCACAACATTACGTAGAAGAATTAGTAGAACAACTAAAAGCTGTAACAGAAAAATAAGGGATAATAGACCTTTTGAGAAGGAAGCTACTAATAGGAGCTTTCTTCTTTTTTTGTGTGAAAATGTCAAAGTTTTGTCAAAAATAATAAGGATTATAAGCTTTCTTATTGATATACTGGAATTTACGGAAAAAATCACTATAAGAAATGAGGAATTTATTCAGTATGGAATGGCGTAATATATATCGTGGATTTTGTATGGGCGTTAGTGATTTAATTCCTGGTGTGAGCGGCGGTACAATCGCTGTTGTGTTAGGAATTTATGAACAATTGCTTGCGGCAATTAGTGGGTTCTTTAGTCGTGAATGGAAAAAACATTTGGGATTTTTAATTCCTCTTGCTGCTGGCGTGGCGGCAGCGTTTTTAACGCTAAGTCACGTTATTAAATATTTACTTGAAAATCATCATGAACCAACTCAATTTTTCTTCCTCGGTTTAATTATTAGTATATTACCAATGTTAATGAGAGAAGCTGATGCAAAGGCGACGTTTAAAGGTAAGCATATCGCTTTATTAATTGTTGCAGCAATTCTTGTTGCAATAACAGCATTCTTTAAGCCAGATAAGGCAGCAGATCCAATTACGACGTTAACAATTCTAAATGCAATCGGTTTATTTTTCGCAGGATGGATGGCTAGTATGGCTATGCTTCTTCCTGGAATTAGTGGATCGTTTATTTTATTAATTATCGGTGTGTACCCAACAGCGATTAATGCGTTAACTACACTCAATTTACCATTAATCGTAGTTATTGGTGCCGGTGTTATGGTTGGATTTGTTGTAAGTAGTAAAGGAATTAGTTTTTTACTAGATCGTTATAAAAGTATGACATTTGCGGCAATTATTGGGCTTGTTATCGGTTCGATTGTAATTGTGTTCCCTGGTATTCCAACTGGTGGATTTTCAATTGTAAGTTCAATTATTACCTTTATTTTAGGATTTGCGATTGTGGCTTATTTCGGTAAGAAATAAGAGCTCTAATCCCCTTGACGATAAAATTCGTTAAGGGGATTTTTTATATGATTCATTGGAAGTCAAAGCATTTAGATTGTTTGTTATGGAAAGCTTTTCTACAATTGTTGAGTAGATATGCTTAACGAAAGAGGACTGGCTCCTTCGTTGTAGCAAACTGTTTTTGATAGTATAATGAAATGAGTATGCAGTTAAGAATTTTACTGCAAGTAGCTGAGGTGAAGAAACATGCAAAGAGTGACAAACTGTGTGTTAATTAGAGATAATGAAGTACTCTTACTTCAAAAACCTCGCCGAAATTGGTGGGTTGCACCGGGCGGGAAAATGGAGCGCGGTGAGACGGTAAGAGATTCAGTTGTTCGCGAATATCGTGAAGAAACAGGTATTTATTTAAAAAACCCAGCGTTAAAGGGGGTCTTCACCTTTGTCATTCAAGAAGGTGATAAAGTAGTCTCTGAATGGATGATGTTCTCCTTTTTAGCAACGGATTTTGCAGGAGAAAACAAACTAGAGAGCGAAGAAGGCATCATTGGTTGGCATACATTTGATAAGATTGATGATTTAGCAATGGCGCCAGGAGATTATCACATTATTGATTATTTAATTAAAGGAAATGGCATAATCTACGGTACATTTGTATATACCCCAGATTTTGAGTTGCTTTCATATCGATTAGATCCGAGTTAAACCGTCAAGGAGTGGATACGATGACAGAAAAAAATGATATAAAAATGGTAATTATTACAGGGATGTCTGGAGCTGGAAAAACAGTAGCTTTACAAAGTTTTGAAGATTTAGGATATTTTTGTGTAGATAATTTACCGCCGATGTTATTGCCAAAGTTTATTGAGCTTATGGCAGATTCAAAAGGGAAAATGAATAAAGTAGCACTTGGCGTTGATTTACGTGGTCGAGAGTTTTTCGAACATTTATGGGGAGCACTTGATGATTTATCAGAACGTACATGGATTATTCCTCATATTTTATTTTTAGATGCGAAAGATAGCACGCTTGTAACTCGTTATAAAGAAACGAGACGTTCGCATCCACTTGCGCCAACTGGTTTGCCGTTAAAGGGAATCGAAGCGGAGCGTGGTTTATTAACAGATATGAAGGCGCGAGCGAATATTGTGCTTGATACATCGGATTTAAAACCGAAAGAATTACGAGAAAAAATTGTTCACTTGTTCTCAACAGAAACTGAGCAAGCATTTCGTGTAAATGTTATGTCGTTTGGATTTAAGTACGGAATTCCAATTGACGCAGATTTAGTATTTGATGTTCGATTTTTACCGAATCCATATTACATTCCACATATGAAGCCATTAACAGGACTAGATGAAGAAGTTTCATCGTATGTACTGAAATTTAATGAGACACATAAGTTTTTAGAGAAATTGACAGATCTCATTACTTTCATGCTGCCTCATTATAAAAGAGAAGGCAAGAGTCAACTTGTAATTGCAATTGGATGTACAGGTGGACAACATCGTTCTGTTACGCTTACAGAATACCTTGGGAAACATTTGAAACCAGAGTATAGCGTTCATGTATCTCATCGTGATGTGGAGAAGAGAAAGGGCCATTAAGGGATGAAAAAAGAGAGAAAACCTAAAATTGTCATCATGGGAGGAGGAACTGGACTCTCTGTTTTATTACGAGGATTAAAGCAATATCCTGTTGATATTACAGCAGTTGTTACAATCGCTGATGATGGTGGCAGTTCAGGTAGATTACGTGATGAGCTAGAAATTCCACCCCCAGGTGACATTCGTAACGTACTTGTTGCATTATCGGATGTAGAACCATTGGTGGAAGCTTTATTTCAGCATCGTTTCACAACAGGAGATGGACTGAAAGGTCATGCGTTAGGAAATTTACTATTGGCAGGCATGACTTCGATTACAGGAGACTTTTACCATGCGATTACGGAAACGAGTAAAGTATTAAATGTCAGAGGGCGTGTATTGCCAGCAGCGAATCAAAGTGCGGTACTTCATGCGGAACTAGAAGATGGAGAAATTGTAACAGGTGAATCAAAGATTCCTTATTACGGAAAGAAGATTAACCGTGTCTTTTTAACTCCGGAAGATGTAGAGCCATTGCATGAAACGTTGGCTGAGATTAAACGAGCTGATTTACTTGTTTTCGGTCCGGGAAGTTTGTATACGAGTATATTGCCGAATTTAGTTGTTAACAAAATTGGGGACGCTGTTCTTGCTGCAAAAGCGAAGAAGGTATATGTATGTAATGTTATGACGCAAGCGGGTGAAACGATGGGATATACAGCGTTTGACCATGTGCAGGCGTTGCATGATCATTTAGGGCAACCATTTATCGATACAGCAATTGTAAATAACCGTGAGATTCCTTGTGAATTACGTGAGTTATATGAGGAAGAAATGTCGGCACCAGTTGTAGTGGATGAGGACCGTTTTGCTGAAAATAATATTAATGTAATTCAAGATCAATTAGCGAAGTACGATGATCGTGTTGTAAGGCATGATACATTGAAGTTAGCTTCTATTTTATATTCACTATTATAAATGTGCGTTGCCTCGTTTGAGGTAACGCTCCTTCATTCATATAGGACAAGATTTTTGTTCCACAATAATAGTATAAGGAGGTGTTGACTGTGTCATTTGCATCAGAAACAAAGAAAGAGTTGACGAATCTTGAAATGAAGGAATGCTGTGAGAAAGCAGAATTATCAGCGTTGCTTCGAATGAACGGATCACTTTCTTTTTCAAACCGTCGTCTATCTATCGATATTCAAACAGAAAATGCAGCAATTGCAAGAAGGATTTATACGCTTTTGAAAAAAGGATATGACGTGACGGTAGAATTACTTGTTCGTAAAAAAATGCGACTGAAGAAAAATAATGTATATATTGTGCGACTTGTTGAGAAGTCTCGTGAAATATTAGCGGATCTTCATATTGTTCGAGACGACTTTTCATTTATTCGAAATATATCACAAGAATTAATTGAGAAAAAATGTTGCAAACGATCGTATTTACGCGGTGCATTTTTAGCAGGTGGTTCAGTAAATAACCCAGAAACATCATCTTATCATTTAGAGATCTTTTCGTTATATAAGGAACATAATGATGCTATATGTGAACTGATGAACGGATTTGATTTAAATAGTAAGACGTTGGAAAGAAGAAAAGGGTACATTACGTATTTGAAAGAAGCTGAGAAAATTACGGAGTTTTTAAATATTATAGGTGCTCATAATGCACTTTTAAGATTTGAAGACATTCGAATTGTGCGCGATATGCGTAACTCAGTAAATCGTCTAGTGAACTGCGAAACAGCCAATTTAAATAAAACAATTGGTGCAGCACTAAGGCAGATTGAAAATATCCGCTATATTGATGAGACGGTTGGTCTTGATATTTTGCCGGATAAACTACGAGAAATTGCACAACTAAGAAGAGATTATCAAGATGTAACATTGAAAGAATTAGGTGAGATGGTATCCGGGGGGAAAATTAGTAAATCGGGTATTAATCATCGTTTGCGTAAAATCGATGAAATTGCAGAGAAATTACGCGCGGGGGAAACGGTAGCAAAAAAATAAGAGGTTAAAGGGGAAATGGAGCTGTGGTTCAAAAACAAGTTAAGGTTGCATTAAAAAACGGTTTACAAGCACGTCCGGCTGCGTTGTTTGTACAAGAGGCAAATCGCTTTCATGCGGATATTTTCATTGAGAAAGATGGAAAGACAGTGAATGCAAAGAGCATAATGGGGATTATGAGCTTAGCAATCGGAACTGGCAGCATAATAACAATTACAACAGAAGGTTCAGATGCAGAAGGGGCTTTAGAAGCATTAGCTGCATATGTACAATAAAACTGCTATCGCATATGTGCGATAGCTTTTTTGTTTTTTGCTGTTTGCTGGGCAGTAAGATCCCGACCTCAAAATTCAGCGGAAGCAAGAAGTCAGGTGGGGGTATGTAGGGGGGCGTGCTTGTCGAGAATTGTCGGTAAGTCGATATGTTGTGTCGAACCGTCGATATAATTAAAAAATCGCCGATATAATTTGAGTTACGGTCGATATATTTGAAAAATCGCTGATATATCCAGGTAGGTACCGGGAGGGGTATATTCGTGCGGAAATCTAACCAGAAAAAAGCGCCCTGTAATAGGGCGCTTCCGCTTTTTGTTATATCCAGCTCCAGCGGCTAGAATGTTCGGTGGCTTCGCTTCTTCCGCCGAGGTAAAAAGCACCTCTTTGTCAGAAGCTCCATCCTCCTCACATTCTGAACGAGCCGCTTCCGCTTTTAGTTATTAACGATTTGTAAAGATTTTATCGATTAAGCCGTATTCTAGAGCTCTTTCTGCTGTCATGAAGTTGTCGCGGTCTGTGTCGCGTTGTAGAACTTCAAGTGGTTGACCTGTACGGTCAGCAAGAATTTGGTTTAATTTTTCACGTAAGAATAGGATACGTTTTGCAGCGATTTCGATTTCAGTCGCTTGACCTTGTGCACCGCCAAGTGGTTGGTGGATCATTACTTCACTGTTAGGAAGCGCGAAACGTTTTCCTTTTTCACCTGCTGCTAGTAAGAATGCACCCATAGATGCCGCCATACCGATACAGATTGTTGATACTTGCGGTTTAATAAACTGCATTGTATCGTAGATTGCCATACCTGCTGTGATAGAACCACCAGGGCTGTTAATGTAGATATGAATATCTTTTTCTGGATCTTGAGATTCCAAGAATAAAAGCTGGGAAACGATTGAGTTTGCTACGTTGTCATCAATTGCACTACCAAGCATAATGATGCGGTCTTTTAATAGTCGAGAGTAAATATCGTAAGCGCGTTCTCCACGATTTGTTTGTTCAATTACTGTAGGAATTAAATTCATCTGTTATTTCCTCCTTCTAAAGCTTTCTTAGTCTTATAATACAATTATGGTCAATAAAGGTCAAACGAAACCACTTTAAATCAAAAAAATATGTAGTTGTACCAAGAATTATTCGCTATGTTTTTGAAATTCCCTGCTTATGTATCTTCAACATCTTAACCGAATTAAATAAATTTAAACGTTATGAAAGCTTTAGAAAAAAAGAAAAGAACGCTATTTTACTGAAGCGTTCTTTCGATATTTATGGGCAGTAAGACTCCCGCCTCAAAATTCGGCTGGAGCAAAGAAGTTAGGTGGGAGATTAACTGCCCGTAAATGCCCGATTGGTGAGGGCTAATAATATGCCCCCCACTGATTAAAGTTTTACTTTATTCTTTTAAAAGATAGGTTACTTTATTTAAAATCTTTTCAACTTGTTTCGCGTTTTTACTGTACATTTCACTTGCTGATTTCGATTTTGTTTCTAAAGAAAATAATTCAAGATCAGCATGACATTTTTTTAAAGATGCCAATAGTAAAGGTTTGTTTTGAGGAGAAGGCATTTGAAGTTTATCATTATAAATGTCGATAGTCAGTTGCCCATACGAATCAACTTGACCAAGAAAGACGTTTTCGATAACGACACCGAGTTTTTCTAGTTCTGAATGTAACCAAGCGCGGTTATGTCCGCTAGAGGAAAGTGGTTCATCTAGTACATTTCCATCCATAATAACGGTTTGTGGTTCTTTTTCATTCGGGACTTTTAAACTGATGTCTTTCGCTGTAAGTGGTTGACGATCTTTCTTCAATAATACATTTAACTCCCCGCTAGGTTCTAGTACGGCAAATTCTACATCAGCTATGTTGAATGCACTTTTTCCTCGGAGAAGCTCGAGCAATTCGTCGCTTGTATACTTTTCTTTCTTTAAGTTATCTTCAAGTATTTTTCCATCTTTTATTAATACGGTAGATTTCCCTTCAAAAAAATCTCGAGCTGTTTTGTTCTTTAAGGAGAGGATTCCTGTGAAAAAAGGTACCACAGCAAAAATGAGTATCGCAAAGACGCCGTGGAAAAATTTTGAATCGAGCCCTGTAGATACTTGGGCAGCAATATCACCAATTGTCATTCCAGCTATGTATTCGAAAAAGGAGAGCTGGGAGATTTGTCTTTTCCCTAGCCATTTTGTAATAGCAAATAGCATGATTAGTATGAATACAGAGCGGAGAATGACGAGTGTCCATTCGGGTAGGTGAGACATAGTCAATTTCCTCCAGTTTACTTAAAACCCTTTATATTGAGGTTCTTCACGTTCTAATAGTGAAACTCTATCTTTTAGATCAGTGATGACACTGTCCATTTCTAACATGCATTCATGAAAGACGCGTTTTGATTCTTCATCTGCGGAATTTAAAGAAAGGGAGCTTAAACTTGCTTGAGCGCCCCTTAAACTAGCAAGACACGTTTTTACGCTAGCGATAACAGTCATACAAACACCTCTTATCCTTTTGGTTTAAATAGTAATGCACCGATGAAGCCGAAAATGATAGCTGCTGATACACCAGCGCTCGTTACTTTAAACATGCCAGTAATGACGCCAACGATTCCGTGCTTTGCAGCTTCTTCCATCGCGCCATGAACGAGGGCGTTTCCGAAACTTGTAATCGGTACAGTTGCTCCAGCCCCAGCGAAATCAATTAATGGTTCATATAGATTGAATCCATCTAATATAGCCCCAGCGACAACGAGTGTTGCCATTGTATGGGCAGGAGTAAGTTTACCCACATCAAACATAAGTTGACCAATTACACATATAAGTCCACCGATGACAAAAGCCCAGAAAAAAATCATTGTGTTGCACCTCCAAATTCAATCGAAACGGCGTGAGCGATACATGGAATCGTTTCTTCTTGTTGGAATGTAATCGGAGATAGTAAAGCGCCTGTCGCAACGACAAGTATTTTATTAAATTCTCCTCTTTTCATTCGATTTAATAAATGCCCGTACACGACTGTTGCTGAACAGCCTGGGCCACTTCCGCCGGCTATTACAGGTTGACCTTCTCTGTAAATGAGTAGTCCGCAATCTTGAAATTGTTCATTTGTTACTTTTGTCCCATGTTTATGTAGTAAGTCATAAGCAATTTCGCGTCCAACATGTCCGAGGTCGCCTGTTACGATTAAATCGTAGTGAGACGCATCGAGATTTCTTTCTCTTAAATGAGCTTCAATTGTATCGACAGCAGCGGGAGCCATCGCGCCTCCCATGTTAAATGGATCCGTTAATCCCATATCAACAACTCGCCCGATTGTTGCAGATGTTACCCTAGGGCCATGTCCAGTATCGCTCAAAATAGCGGCTCCTGCTCCGGTAACTGTCCACTGGGCGGTAGGAGGTTTTTGGCCCCCATATTCAGTTGGATAGCGGAATTGTTTTTCTACGGCAGTATTATGGCTTGAAGCACCAGTTAATAAATATTTCGCGCCTTTCGCATTTACGATACTTGCACCAAGTGCTAAGCCTTCCATAGAAGTAGAGCAGGCACCGAATAAACCAAGATAAGGCGTGCCAAGTGTGCGGCATGCAAAGCTAGTAGGTGTAATTTGGTTAATTAAATCTCCAGCGAGAACGAATTGAATATCATCTTTCCGAAGTTTCGCTTTTTCTGTAGCACGGCTACAAGCTTCTTCAAACAAAATTTTATGTGCTTTTTCATAGGAATCTTGTCCGAGCCATAAATCTTCATGAAGGGTATCGAAGTCTTCAGGGATTTTTCCCTTTGCCTCAAATGGGCCACCGACTACACCTGTTGAGATGATAACTGGTTTGTTTTCGAATACCCATGTTCGGTGTCCTTGTAACATTTATAGCCCTCCCCATTGAAAGAGAATCGTTTTAATAAGAGCGATGACAAAAGCTGAAAATACGCCAAATAAGATAACCGATCCTGCTAGTTTAAACATGTTACCACCAACACCGAGAACGAATCCTTCTGTACGGTGTTCAATACATGCGGCAATAACAGAGTTTCCAAATCCAGTAACGGGAACAGCGGTACCAGCACCAGCAAATTGCCCAAGGCGATCGTAGACGCCAAACCCCGTTAGTAGCATAGAGATAAAAATAAGAGTTGCAACTGTAGGATTCCCGGCAGAGCGTTCAGTGAAATCAAAATAAGTAATATAAAAGGTAGAAATTAGTTGGCCTATTAGACAAATTAATCCCCCGACGAAAAAAGCTTTTATACAATTTTTTAAGACGGGGCGCTTTGGTTCGCGTTCTTGCGCGAATTTTTTATATTCCTGTTGCACAGGTGTTAAATTTTTATCTTTACTAGACATTTGAATCCTTCCTTCTCTTTTAGAAAGCTTAAATATTAGATCCCATTTCTGATTGGATGAGTTTCAATTGATCTTTAATGCCATCCTTGCTTACTTCCTTTTTCTTAATCTTGTTTTCAAGATCTTTTATAAGCATAAAAATCTTTTTGTCTGTACTTACACGAATATCGAAAGTAGGGTTTTCATCACTTAGCTTCTTTTTTAATTTACTTCGCAATGGCTTTAAACCAAATCTTTCGTGATGTTCAGGTTTGACGGCTATGTAAAGATCTAAATTCGTATTCACTGCGGTAGCTTCTATAATTCCCTCCATAGCGAGAGCCTTTTTTTTAGCTTCTTGCGATATAGATTGATTAAAGGATTCTGTACTCATTTTTGTTAACTTAGGACCCTTGTCTTCTTCCGTTCGTTTAGCTTCTTCTTTTTTTACCTTTTTATCTAATGGGCTATTATCACATCCGGTAAGTGAACCGAATAGGAGCATAAATAACGCGGTTATGATTCCGAGTTTTCGCATTATAATCATTCCATTTCTATTGCAGTATGTAATGTGATAGAAAAAGGATGACTGCAAATCATCCCTTTTCTATTTCGCTATATAAGCGATTTGTTATTGCTGTGAGTATTGCGGTTCTTCTTGTTGGACTTCTTCAACGCGCGGGTTTAAAGAATCGATAATTGTTTGAGTTTGCTGCGCAGCTGTTTGGAAAAGTTGCTTTGCTTGTTGGTTATCCGTATCAAGAGCGAATCCCTCTAAGCTAGCTTGTGCACTTTTTAATCCAGAAACAGTTTGCTTTAGTTTTGTAATTACAGTCATTGAATGAAGCCCCCTTTGGAATATCAATTCAAAAGTTATAATTTGTGAATTGGGGTGAATTTATGATTGGAAAATTTAGGGGAGAGCGATTTACTTATATACTCTTAGCTAAGGGGTATAAAGGATTAAGGGGATATTTTTATTGATTTAGATGGATTTTATTGCTATTATTATGAGAAGAAAATGAAGTGTTTTTTATAATCATGCGCCCATAGCTCAGTCGGATAGAGCGGTGGTTTCCGGTACCACGTCTGCCGGGGGTTCGAATCCCTCTGGGCGCGTAAAAAGGTCTGAACTTACAAATGTAAGTTCAGACCTTTTTTTATTATACCTTGTTATATCTGGTGATAAGATTTACTATTAGTATGTGGTAATAATTTTGTGCGTTATTATTTTCTTTCAATATTATTCGTTTTTCGGTTGTAAGATGTAAATCTGATTAATACATATAAATTAATAATATTTTGGAATGGGTGTCTGTGATAGCATTCTCCTTTTACCAAACTTATTGTACAATAGAAACAAGGGGGAGATTAGTTTGAAGGCAAGTCTTTTACAAGAACAAAGCTTACGTTTGGCAATGACACAAGAGTTAAGGCAAGCGATTACAATGCTCCAGTATAATGTACAAGAATTATCGGAGTTTTTGTATGAGCAATCGTTAGAGAATCCCCTTATTGAGTTAGGTGGTTTTGAGAGGGAGAAGAAAAAGAGCTCTAACACAAGTAAAAGTACCGGCAAACAAGTCGAGAATCAAATGGAAATCTACAGTGTGGATTCTACAACGATTCAGCAACATTTATTAAATCAAATACAGTATTATAAAATAGATGAGGAAGAGCGAAAAGCGGCTTCTTTCATTATTATGAACATGGATGGAAATGGCTATTTACAAGAAACGAATGAAGAGTTAGCAGAGCTTCTTTCCGCACCAATGGATGTAGTAGACCGTTCTGTGGAGCTTGTCCAATCACTTGAGCCAGCAGGGGTAGGGGCACGTGATATTCAGGAATGTCTAACCTTGCAATTGAAGCGCTTACAAAGACGGAATGGTTTAGCTGAGGAAGTTATAGAGGAGCAATTTGCTTATTTCGTGAAGAAAGATTGGCGAAAGCTCGTTCAAGTGTTGAAGTGTAGTAATGAGGAATTACAGGATGCGGTAAATTGTATAACGTCATTACAACCAAAACCAGGTCTTGCATTTTCTTCCGATAAACCACTTTATATCGTGCCTGATATGGCTGTGAAAAAAGATGGGGATCATCTCGTTTTACAGATGAATGAGAGAAATATGCCGAGAATTGAAATTCACTCTGAGTATAGTGCGCTTCTAAATAATAGTGAAAGTGAAGTTGCTTCTTACGTATCCGAGAAGTATCAGCATGTACAATGGATTATGCGCAGTTTGAAACAAAGAAAACAAACACTCTTACAAGTAATGGGCATTATAATGGAAAAACAACGTGATTTCTTCTGGAAAGGTCCAGAATATTTAAAACCACTTGCTTTAAAAGAGGTAGCAGAAGAGCTAAGTGTGCATGAATCTACAATTAGTCGTGCAACGCGTAATAAATATGTGCAAACGCCACATGGCTTGTTTGAAATGAAAGCATTCTTTAGTACAGCTGTTTCGACGACGGAGGATGAAGCTATTTCGACGAAGCGGGTGAAACAATTGATTCAAACACTTGTGGAAGCGGAGAATAAGAAAAAGCCACTTTCGGATCAAAAGATTTCAAAATTGTTAGAAGAAGAGCATGAAATCGTTATTTCTCGAAGAACAGTTGCGAAATATAGAGAACAAATGCATATTCCAGCTTCGTCTCTAAGAAAAACAATTGGATAGGTGAAAAAGATGAAAGTTGTACTATATACAAAAAAAGATTGTGGTCTTTGCGTGAAGGCGAAACAAGTTTTAAAGGAAGTACAATGTGAATATTCTTTTCAAATTGAGGAAATAGATATATATGAAGATAATGACCTTTTAGAAAAATATCACTTAATGATTCCGGTTGTAGAAATAGGCGGAAAACAGGTGGAATATGGGAACATTCACAAAGGTTTCATAATAAACTATATAAACAATTCAGTTAAGAGTTGAATAAGTTTCTATCTCCTGTTACAATAATACACGTAGCAGGGATTATTTTTTTAACTTATGTGGGACACAAAATGTCACTACGGGACATAAAATGACCACGAAGAAAATTGAACCAATGTAGTGAGGAGAAAAGATATGCGCTCATGGATTCAGAACACAAAAAAATTATTACCTGATCTGCTACCTGTTATGCAAACGAGAATGCAAGTACTTCAGTACATTAGGCTTATGCAGCCGATTGGAAGAAGAAACTTATCAGCAAGTCTCGGTATGACAGAACGAGTATTGCGAAGTGAAGTTCAAGTTTTGAAAGAACAAAACTTAGTTCACGTCGCTTCTTCTGGAATGACTTTGACAGAAGAAGGAACAACTTTAGTTCTTGCTTTGGAAGACTTTATGAAAGAAATTTCCGGGTTAAAGGTTTTAGAGAAACAACTTAAGGAAACATTAGACTTGGATGAAGTTTTCGTTGTCCCTGGTGATAGTGATGAATCACCTTGGGTCAAACTGGAGATGGGCCGTGCTTGTGTGACTTGTATAAAAGACCGTTTGACAGCGAATAATATCGTTGCTGTGGCTGGAGGAACTACGCTAGCTGCTGTTGCGGACATGATGCAGCTTGATTGCAAAGATTTACATATGCTATTTGTCCCAGCTCGTGGTGGAATTGGAGAAGGTGTTGAATTAGAAGCCAATACCATTTGTGCCAAGATGGCGCAAAATACGATGAGTAATTATCGCTTATTGTATGTTCCGGACCATGTAAGTAGCGAAGCATATGCGTCTATTGTGACAGAGCCTTCCGTGAAAGAAGTTCTTGAGTTGATTCGATCTTCCAATATCGTCATTCATGGAATAGGTGATGCGTTAACAATGGCACGTCGCAGAAATACTTCAGAAGCAGATTGGTTAAAGATTCAGGCAGGCGAAGCAGTGGGCGAAGCTTTCGGTTACTACTTTAATGAACAAGGCAATGTTGTTCATAAAGTAAGAACAGTTGGTATGCAACTAGAAGATTTACAAAATGTATCTCACGTTGTTGCAGTCGCTGGAGGTTCTTCAAAGGCAAAGGCAATACAGGCTGTAATTAAGCAAGGGCACACTTCAATTCTAATTACAGATGAAGGTGCAGCAAAACAATTAACAAAGGGTATTACCCTTTAATATAATCCCCCAAGGAGGAAATTCAAATGACTAAAATTGGTATTAATGGATTTGGACGTATCGGACGTAACGTATTCCGCGCAGCTCTTAACAACTCTGAGGTAGAAGTAGTAGCAATCAACGACTTAACAGATGCTAAAACATTAGCTCACCTTTTAAAATATGACACAGTTCACGGAACTTTAAATGCAGAAGTATCTGCTAACGAAAACAGCATCGTTGTTAACGGTAAAGAAATTAAAGTTATCGCTGAGCGTGACCCAGCTCAATTACCATGGAGCGACTACGGAGTAGAAGTAGTAGTAGAATCTACTGGCCGTTTCACTAAAAAATCAGACGCTGAAAAACACTTAGGTGGATCAGTTAAGAAAGTTATCATCTCAGCTCCAGCTTCTGACGAAGATATCACTGTAGTTATGGGTGTTAACCACGAACAATACGATGCAGCTAACCACAACGTAGTATCTAACGCTTCTTGTACTACAAACTGTCTAGCTCCATTCGCTAAAGTATTAAACGAAAAATTCGGCGTAAAACGCGGAATGATGACAACAATTCACTCTTACACTAACGACCAACAAATCTTAGACTTACCACACAAAGATTTACGTCGTGCTCGTGCAGCAGCTGAAAACATGATTCCAACATCTACTGGTGCTGCTAAAGCTGTAGCATTAGTATTACCAGAACTTAAAGGAAAATTAAACGGTGGAGCTGTACGTGTTCCAACTGCTAACGTTTCTCTTGTTGACTTAGTTGTTGAACTTGACAAAGAAGTAACAGTTGAAGAAGTAAACGCAGCATTCAAAGCAGCAGCTGAAGGCGAATTAAAAGGTATCCTTGGATACAGCGAAGAGCCATTAGTATCTATCGACTATAACGGATGTACAGCTTCTTCTACAATCGATGCATTATCTACAATGGTAATGGAAGGTAACATGGTTAAAGTACTTTCTTGGTACGATAACGAAACTGGTTACTCTAACCGCGTAGTAGACTTAGCAGCATACATGACTTCTAAAGGTCTTTAATTCTTAATAATATAAGTAATCAATGACAAAACGAGGGAGAGGGTTTGTTCCCTCTCTCTCTTCTTTAATTTTAGAAGCAAATGTGTTAAGCTTTTGAATGGGTTTTGTCAATCCTAACTAGTAGTCGGAGGGAAATCCAATGAACAAAAAATCAATTCGTGATGTAGATTTAAAAGGTAAGCGTGTATTTTGCCGCGTTGATTTCAACGTACCTATGAAAGAAGGCAAAATTACAGATGAAACTCGTATCCGTGCAGCTCTTCCTACAATTCAATATTTAGTAGAGCAAGGTGCGAAAGTTATTTTAGCAAGCCACTTAGGTCGTCCAAAAGGTCAAGCAGTAGAAGAATTACGTCTTACTCCAGTAGCAGCACGTTTAGGCGAGCTTCTTGGTAAAGATGTTAAGAAAGCGGACGAAGCATTCGGACCAGTTGCACAAGAAATGGTTGCAGCAATGAACGAAGGCGACGTATTAGTTCTTGAAAACGTACGTTTCTATGCGGGCGAAGAAAAGAACGATGCAGAACTTGCGAAACAATTTGCAGCTCTTGCTGATATCTTCGTAAACGATGCATTCGGTGCAGCTCACCGTGCTCACGCTTCTACAGCAGGAATCGCAGACTATCTACCAGCAGTATCTGGTTTATTAATGGAAAAAGAGTTAGATGTATTAGGTAAAGCACTTTCTAACCCAGAACGTCCATTCACAGCTATCATCGGTGGTGCGAAAGTAAAAGATAAAATCGGTGTAATTCGTCATCTATTAGACAAAGTAGATAACTTAATCATCGGTGGTGGACTTGCTTACACATTCGTTAAAGCTTTAGGTCATGAAATTGGTCAATCTCTATGTGAAGACGACAAGATTGAACTAGCTAAAGAATTTATGCAACTTGCAAAAGAAAAAGGCGTAAACTTCTATATGCCAGTTGATGTTGTAATCACTGAGGAATTCTCTGAAACTGCAACGACTCAAATCGTTGGTATCGACTCTATTCCTTCTACATGGGAAGGCGTGGATATCGGTCCTAAAACATGTGAAATTTATGCAGATGTAATTAAAAACTCTAAGCTTGTTGTATGGAATGGACCAATGGGTGTATTCGAAATGACTCCATTCGCAGAAGGTACAAAAGCAGTAGGACAAGCATTAGCAGATGCAGAAGATACATACTCTGTTATCGGCGGTGGTGACTCTGCAGCAGCTGTTGAAAAATTCGGTATGGCTGATAAAATGAGCCACATTTCTACTGGCGGCGGTGCGTCATTAGAATTCATGGAAGGTAAAGAACTTCCAGGTGTAGTTTGTCTTAACGACAAATAAGTAGCAGCCAAAGAAAAAGGACGGTGCAAAGCATGCGTAAACCAATTATCGCAGGTAACTGGAAAATGAATAAAACTCTATCTGAAGCAGTTAGCTTCGTAGAGGAAGTTAAAGGTCAAATCCCAGCAGCTTCAGCTGTTGATGCAGTAGTTTGCTCTCCAGCTCTATTTTTAGAGCGTCTTGTAGCAGCAACTGAAGGAACTGACTTACAAGTAGGTGCACAAAACATGCACTTCGAAAAAAATGGTGCATTCACTGGCGAAATTAGCCCAGTAGCACTTAGCGACTTAAAAGTAGGCTACGTAGTACTTGGCCACTCTGAGCGTCGTGAAATGTTTGCTGAAACAGATGAGTCAGTAAACAAAAAGACTCTTGCAGCATTTGAACATGGTTTAACACCAATCGTTTGTTGTGGTGAGACTTTAGAAGAGCGCGAAAGCGGAAAAACATTTGATCTAGTAGCAGGTCAAGTGACAAAAGCACTTGCAGGTTTAACAGAAGAGCAAGTTAAAGCAACTGTTATCGCTTATGAGCCAATCTGGGCTATCGGTACAGGTAAATCTTCTTCTTCTGCAGATGCAAACGAAGTATGTGCGCACATCCGTAAAGTTGTTGCAGAAGCTGTTTCTCCAGAAGCTGCAGAAGCTGTTCGTATTCAATACGGCGGTAGCGTAAAACCAGAAAACATTAAAGAGTATATGGCACAATCTGACATCGACGGCGCTTTAGTTGGCGGTGCTAGCTTAGAGCCTGCTTCGTTCTTAGGTCTTCTGGGGGCGGTAAAATGAGAAAGCCAACAGCTTTAATCATTCTTGATGGTTTCGGACTACGTGAAGAAACTTACGGGAATGCTGTAGCACAAGCTAAGAAACCTAATTTTGATGGTTACTGGAACAAATTCCCTCACACAACGCTTACAGCTTGTGGTGAGGCAGTAGGTCTTCCAGAAGGTCAAATGGGTAACTCTGAGGTTGGTCACTTAAACATCGGTGCTGGCCGCGTAGTATATCAAAGCTTAACACGTGTAAACGTTGCAATTCGTGAAGGTGAGTTCGACAAGAACGAAACATTCCAAAATGCAATTAAAAGCGTAAAAGAAAAAGGTACTGCTCTTCATTTATTCGGTTTACTTTCTGATGGTGGTGTGCACAGTCACATGAACCACATGTTTGCTCTTCTTCGCTTAGCAGCAAAAGAAGGCGTGGAGAAAGTTTATATCCATGCATTCTTAGATGGCCGCGATGTTGGACCACAAACAGCAAAAGGTTATATCGATGCAACAAATGAAGTAATTAAAGAAACAGGAGTAGGACAATTCGCGACTATCTCTGGTCGTTATTACTCCATGGACCGTGACAAGCGTTGGGATCGCGTAGAAAAATGTTACCGTGCTATGGTGAATGGTGAAGGCCCTACTTATAAATCAGCAGAAGAGTGTATAGAAGACTCTTATGCAAATGGTATCTACGATGAATTCGTATTGCCGTCTGTAATTGTTAACGAAGATGACACGCCAGTTGCAACAATCAATAATGATGATGCAGTTATCTTCTATAACTTCCGTCCAGACCGTGCAATTCAAATTGCTCGTGTATTTACAAACGAAGACTTCCGTGAGTTTGATCGTGGTGAAAAAGTACCTCACATTCCTGAATTCGTTTGTATGACACATTTCAGTGAAACTGTAGATGGTTACGTGGCATTCAAGCCAATGAACCTTGATAACACTTTAGGTGAAGTTGTTGCGCAAGCGGGATTAAAGCAACTTCGCATCGCGGAAACTGAAAAGTATCCGCACGTTACATTCTTCTTTAGCGGTGGTCGTGAGGCTGAATTCCCAGGAGAAGAGCGCATTTTAATTAACTCACCGAAGGTTGCAACGTATGATTTGAAACCTGAAATGAGCATTTACGAAGTAACGGACGCTTTAGTAAATGAAATCGAAAATGATAAACATGATGTTATCATTCTTAACTTTGCGAACTGTGATATGGTTGGCCATTCTGGGATGATGGAACCAACAATTAAAGCAGTAGAAGCAACTGACGAATGTTTAGGAAAAGTTGTAGAAGCGATTCTTGCAAAAGATGGTGTAGCACTTATTACTGCTGACCATGGTAATGCTGATCAGGAGTTAACTGCTGATGGTGGACCAATGACAGCTCATACAACTAACCCGGTTCCTTTCATCGTTACAAAAAATGATGTAGAGCTTCGTGAAGGTGGTATTTTGGGAGATATCGCTCCAACAATGCTTACACTTTTAAATGTGGAACAACCGAAAGAAATGACAGGTAAAACAATCATTAAATAATTTGCTTATATAAAAAGGAGAGAATTTATTATGTCAACAATTATTGATGTTTATGCTCGCGAAGTCCTTGACTCTCGTGGTAACCCAACTGTAGAAGTTGAAGTTTACACAGAAAGCGGCGCTTTCGGACGCGCTATCGTACCAAGTGGTGCATCTACTGGTGAGCACGAAGCAGTAGAATTACGTGACGGTGACAAATCTCGTTACCTTGGTAAAGGTGTTATGAACGCAGTAAACAACGTTAACGAAGCAATCGCTCCAGAAATCGTTGGTTTCGACGTAACTGACCAAGCTGGTATCGACCGTGCTATGATCGAATTAGATGGCACTCCAAACAAAGGTAAACTAGGCGCTAACGCTATCCTTGGTGTATCTATGGCAGTAGCTCACGCAGCAGCTGACTTCGTAGGTCTTCCATTATACCGTTACCTTGGTGGATTCAATGCAAAACAATTACCAACTCCAATGATGAACATCATCAACGGTGGTTCTCACGCTGATAACAACGTAGACTTCCAAGAGTTCATGATCTTACCAGTTGGTGCTCCAACATTCAAAGAATCAATCCGTATGGGTGCTGAAGTATTCCATGCACTTAAAGCTGTATTACATGACAAAGGTCTTAACACTGCAGTAGGTGACGAAGGTGGATTCGCTCCAAACCTTGGTTCTAACCGTGAAGCTCTAGAAGTAATCATCGAAGCTATCGAAAAAGCTGGTTACAAAGCTGGCGAGAACGTATTCTTAGGAATGGACGTTGCTTCTTCTGAGTTCTACAACAAAGAAACTGGTAAATATGACCTTGCAGGCGAAGGCCGTACTGGCTTAACTTCTGCAGAAATGGTTGATTTCTACGAAGAGCTTTGCAAAGACTTCCCAATCATCTCTATCGAAGATGGTTTAGACGAAAACGACTGGGATGGTCACAAATTATTAACTGAGCGTATCGGTGATAAAGTACAATTAGTTGGTGACGACTTATTCGTAACTAACACTCAAAAACTTGCTGAAGGTATCGAAAAAGGTATCTCTAACTCAATCTTAATTAAAGTTAACCAAATTGGTACTTTAACTGAGACTTTCGAAGCTATCGAAATGGCTAAACGTGCTGGTTACACAGCAGTTGTATCTCACCGTTCTGGTGAAACTGAAGATGCTACAATCGCTGACATCGCAGTTGCAACTAATGCTGGCCAAATCAAAACTGGTTCTATGAGCCGTACTGACCGTATTGCTAAGTACAACCAATTATTACGCATCGAAGACGAACTAGGCGAAATCGCTGTTTACGATGGTTTAAAATCTTTCTACAATATCAAACGATAATTGTAGAAAATAACGACAGACCGTGAGAAATCACGGTCTGTTTTTTTTGCTAAAATTTTTCACCTGTCATAAGCGACATAAAATGTTTAAAGAAGCGGTTATAATCAAAATCAATTGCGATTTGATGACTCGGCAAATCAATAAATGGCTTTGGCTGCACTAAAGAGCGAAATTCTCCTATAGTTGCTCCCTGTGCATAAGATTCTGTCATGACAACAATCGGTGACTGGTGATAAGTGAACATAGAGTTATCAAATAAAGCGAGTATTGGTATTGTGTCATGAAATGGGCTTCCCTTTAAATGCGGCAGGGTACCTTTATAATATCCGTAGTAATAGTGATCGAAAAGAGGTTTGACGAGGGGGGCTTTGCCTTTTGCTTCAATGTATTTAGCCATGTCAGGTGTAACGATGGAATACTGCGTTACATTTAACGGGTATATGTACATGTTAGATGCGGATTGTAATACAATGTTAGCCGCGATTGGATCGCCATAAAAATTTGCTTCCGATATTGGAGTAACATTACCTGGATGTAAAAAGGAACCGCCCATTATGTAATAAGACTGGATTTGCTGCATTAAGTTTTTACATAAAATAAATAAAATAGCTAGGGAAGTAAGGCGCCCTAAACTAACGATGACTAGTTCGTCTTTATATTGTTCAATAAGAGGAATAACTTCAAAGAAATTCTCCATTTCTCCGTTTTGTAACTTTTCATTTGGGATGATTGGTCCTAATCCTTCTTTACCGTGAACATCGGTAAAAAAAGCGGGCGGACTTCCATTGAGAGGACGTTCTGAACCACCAAATATTTTTATATCTCGATTTTTTGATTTCTGTTTAAGAAAATGAGCATTTTGTACGGCCATTTCTTTTGGGACATTGCCGTAATCAGCGACAATCCCAACGATTTCAATTTCATCGATAAAGAATGCGAGTAGGAGGGCTATCGTATCGTCGATTCCAGGATCACAAAAAATGAGAACTTTTTTAGACATATGTTCACCACCTATTCTTATATGTATGTGTGCGAGAGGGAAGGTAGAATATAAACAAAAGGATTTGTTTTATTAAAATAGTAACGTTTAAAATTCAGAAAATATAAACTTTACATAATAGGTCAAGGTTTTTGACGTAAAATTTGTTCGGAAACGTAGTCATATCAAGGGTGTAAGCGCATAATGTGATGCATTTTTGCTGTCAAGTTGATAAATTGCAGCTTTTTACAATTTATACTATGATAAAGATATTAATAGAAGATCGTATAAATATGAGGGATGATGAACATGAAATTTACAAAGATTCTTGTCCAAATTGCTGCTCTTTATGTGCTTTATATGGTTGGAAATTGGGTGCAAGAGATGGTGAATCTTCCGATTCCAGGAAGTTTGATTGGGATGTTTCTCTTACTTGTTTTACTTAGCCTAAAAGTACTTCCAGTGAAATGGTTTGATTTAGGAGCAGAAACACTCGTTGCTATTATGCCGTTTTTATTAATTCCGCCAACGCTCGGCCTAATGAATTACGGTGCTTTTTTGATGAATAAAGGAATTTCTCTTTTTATTACAATTATAGCGAGTACATTTTTAATTATTATTGCCGCAGGACATACAGGACAATATCTTGCGAATAGAAAGGAAAAAGAGACACAATGAGCCAAATATTAATCGGAATTGGTTGGGTTCTTTTTACGATGCTATTATATCAATTATCTAAAAAAATCTATAAATTATTTCCAACACCATTTACTATTCCAATGCTTGTAGCGACGGGGTTAATGGCTTTCTTATTTATAGTACTTGATATACCTTATCAAAATTATATGGAAAGCGGTGGTGGTTGGATTGCGGAATTACTTGGACCAGGTGTTGTAGCATTCGCAATCCCGCTCTATAAACAACGCCATGTTCTGCAAAAATACGTTGTACCAATTGCTGGCGGTGTAATTGTTGGAACGACAGTTGCGATTGCAAGTGATATGGTTATCGCAACACTTATGGGAACAGATAAAAGCTTAATTTTATCTTCTTTACCAAAGTCAGTGACAATGCCAGTTGCGATGAGTGTATCAGAACAAGTGGGTGGTGTCCCGTCCTTAACAGCGGCTTTCGTCGTTATCGCAGGGATTACTGGAACGATTACGGGACCAATTTTGTTAAAATGGAGCCGCGTTACAAACTCGGTTGGTAAAGGGATTGGCTTTGGATGTGCGTCTCATATTATGGGTGTTATGAGAGCGATGAAAAATAATGAGCATGAAGGTGTTATTGGATCGGTAACAATGACATTAACAGCAATTTTAACATGTGTGCTCGGACCATTATTTGCAATGATGTTTATGTAATAGAAGAAAAGCGAGAGCGACCCTATAGCTCTCGCTTTTCTATAGGATTTGTGCTACAGTTAAAATAACTGAATCTTTGTAGGAGGTACGCCAAGTGCATACGTTATTATCCGTTTTACTTATTATTGTATCGATTTTAATAATTGTTATGGTACTTATGCAGTCTAGTAATAGCTCAGGCCTTTCAGGTGCTATTTCAGGCGGTGCAGAGCAATTATTTGGTAAGCAAAAAGCACGTGGGATTGAAGCGGTATTAAACCGTATTACAGTTGTTTTAGCTGTATTGTTCTTTACACTAACAATTGCTGTTACGTACTTAAACTTATAAAATTAAAAGAAGAAGCGTTAGCGGATTATGCTAATGGTTCTTCTTTTTTTAATTTGTTATTCGAAAAAAGTTTCTAATTAGATTATAGAATTATAAATATGGTACACTAAGAATAGAAAGAATACGACTAGATTACAGAAGAGAAAGAGGAGAAGTACATGATGAAATTAGCATCTCCAAAACCATTTACATTTGAAGGTGGAGACCGCGCTGTTTTATTATTACATGGATTCACAGGGAACTCAGCTGACGTACGCATGCTTGGACGTTTTTTAGAGAAGAAAGGCTATACTTGTCATGCGCCAATTTATAAAGGACACGGTGTACCACCAGAGCAGCTTGTTCATACAGGTCCTGAAGATTGGTGGAAAGATGTAATGAATGCCTACCAGCATTTAAAAGATCAAGGTTACGAGAAAATAGCTGCGGTTGGATTATCATTAGGTGGAGTATTTTCATTAAAACTTGCTTATACATTACCGATTTTAGGTGTTGTACCAATGTGTGCACCTATGTACATTAAAAGTGAAGAAATTATGTACCAAGGTATATTGGCATATGCCCGCGAATATAAAAAGCGTGAACAAAAATCATCAGAGCGAATTGAGCAGGAAATGTTCGAATTTAAACAGACACCGATGAATACATTAAAAGCATTACAAGAGTTGATTCGTGACGTACGCAATAATGTTGATATGATTTATGCTCCAACATTCGTTGTACAAGCACGCCATGATGAGATGATCAATACAGATAGTGCTAACATTATTTATAACGGTGTAGAATCTACGTTAAAAGACATTAAATGGTATGAAGACTCTACGCATGTCATTACACTTGATAAAGAACGTGATGTGCTACATGAGGATGTATATAACTTCTTGGAGCAACTAGATTGGTAAGGTCTAGTTGCCTCTTTTTTTCATAAGGGAATTTATTAGCCCGATTGGTGTGGGCTAATAATCAGTGGGGGATGGATACCCCACTGATGAAAGTTTCACTTTATGAAAACTGTAAAAAAATCATTGGGAGATGATTGAAGTTTCACTTTATACATCCCCCATCTTTCGGATACACTAAATAATATAAGGGTTTAAAGGAGGTATTTTTGCTTGGAAGAAATCATACAAGAACATATTGATAAGTTGTTATTATTTATGAGAGAAGAAGCGTATAAACCGTTAACGATACAAGAATTAGAAGCTGCATTTGGAATCAAAGGCTCTGAGGGCTTTAAAGATTTCGTAAAGGCACTTGTAATGATGGAGGAAAAGGGGCTTGTTATTCGCACACGTAGTAATCGCTACGGTCTTCCGGAAAAAATGAACTTAGTGCGCGGGAAACTAATTGGGCACGCACGTGGTTTTGCGTTCGTTGTTCCAGAAGAGAAGAAAACCGGAGATGATGATCTTTTCATCCCGCCCACGGAATTAAATGGCGCACTTCATGGTGATACAGTATTAGCGCGTGTTAGCTCACAATCAAGTGGATCACGCCAAGAAGGCGCGATTGTTCGTATTTTAGAGCGTGGAACGAAGGAACTAGTTGGTACATATACAGAATCGAAGAACTTTGGGTTTGTTATCCCTGATAATAAACGCTGGACAAGTGACATTTTCATCTTGAAAAGTGCATCTATGGGCGCTGTAGAAGGCCATAAAGTAGTTGTGAAAATTACGAGCTATCCAGAGAACCGTTTAAGTGCGGAAGGTGAAGTTATTCAAATTCTAGGTCATAAAAATGATCCGGGAGTAGATATTTTATCTGTTATTCATAAACATCATTTACCTTTAGCGTTCCCTGAAGAAGTGATGGAGCATGCAAACAGTGTACCAGAAACGATTTCAGAAGAAGATTTAAAAGATCGCCGTGATTTACGTGACCAAATGATTGTTACAATTGACGGTGCCGACGCGAAAGATTTAGATGACGCTGTTACAGTGACGAAGCTTGAGAACGGTAATTACAAGCTGGGTGTTCATATTGCGGATGTAAGTCATTACGTTCAAGAAGGTTCTCCGATTGATGTTGAAGCAGCGGAAAGAGCGACGAGTGTATATCTTGTTGACCGTGTAATTCCGATGATTCCGCATCGTCTATCTAACGGTATTTGCTCATTAAATCCGAAAGTAGACCGTCTGACACTATCTTGTGAAATGGAAATCAACAATTTAGGTGATGTTGTAAAGCATGAGATTTTCCAAAGTGTTATTAAAACGACAGAGCGTATGACGTATGCTGACGTAAGAAGCATTTTAGAAGATGAGGACGAAGAGTTAATTAAGCGCTATGAGCCGCTAGTGCCGATGTTTAAAGAGATGGGCCAATTGGCACAAATTTTACGTGAAAAACGTATGCGCCGCGGTGCAATTGACTTTGACTTTAAAGAGGCGAAAGTACTAGTAGATGAAGAAGGAAAACCGACTGATGTTGTAATGCGTGATCGTTCTGTATCAGAGAAGTTAATTGAAGAGTTTATGCTTGTTGCGAACGAAACAGTAGCAGAGCACTTCCACTGGATGAACGTACCATTCATGTACCGTGTCCATGAAGATCCGAAAGAAGATAAGCTTGAGCGTTTCTTCGAGTTTGTAACGAACTTCGGATACGCAGTAAAAGGTCGTGCGAATGAAATACATCCACGTGCGTTGCAGCAAATTCTTGAAATGGTTCAAGGGCAACCAGAAGAAGTAGTAATCTCAACAGTTATGCTTCGTTCAATGAAGCAAGCACGTTACGATTCGGATAGCTTAGGACATTTCGGTTTATCAACGGAGTTCTATACGCACTTCACATCACCAATTCGTCGTTACCCAGATACGATTGTTCATAGATTGATTCGTGAATACATCATTAACGGTAAAGTCGACAACGAAACACAAGCAAAATGGCGTGAAAACTTGCCTGAGATTGCAGAGCACTCTTCTAATATGGAGCGCCGTGCTGTTGAAGCAGAGCGTGAAACAGACGAAATGAAAAAAGCAGAGTACATGGTTGATAAGATCGGCGAAGAGTATGATGGTATGATTAGCTCTGTAACAAACTTCGGTTTATTCGTAGAGCTGCCAAATACAATTGAAGGTCTTGTACACGTTAGCTACTTAACGGATGATTACTACCGTTATGACGAGCAGCATTTCGCAATGATTGGAGAACGTACAGGTAACGTATTCCGCATCGGTGACGAAATTACAATTCGTGTTATTAACGTAAACAAAGACGAGCGCGCAATCGACTTTGAAATCGTTGGCATGAAAGGTACACCTCGTCGTAAGTTTAAAGATCGTCCAGTCGTTATCGAACAGCCAAGAACAGGCAGAAAGAAACGCGGTGGACGTAGCGAGCGTAGTAACGAGCGCGGTGGCGAACGCGGCACAGGAAGAAAGTTTGATCGTGGCAGCAAAGGTAAAGGAAAAGGACCAGGATCAGCCTCTGCTTCAGCTTCCTCAAGTCAGCCAGGGAAAAAAGATGGTAATGGCAAGAAGAAAAAAGGATTCTTCGAAAATGTACCAGGATTCAAGAAGAAAAAGAAAAAGCGTAAGTAAGAAGAGGGTGGCTTCGCTTTGATGAAAAGCGAGGCCGTTTTTCTTTTTATGGAATCCAGCTACAGTGGCTAGAATCTATCGGCCATTTCACTCCCTCGGACGAAGCAAAAAACGCTTCTCTGTCGGGAGTTCCAATGTCCAAAGATTCTGAGCGAGCCACTTTCGCTTTTTATTAACATTTGTTACAATAGTAAAAATAGAGGAGGGACGTTGTATGCCAAAAGGTACAGGTAAGGTTATTGCACAAAATAAAAAAGCATTTCATGATTATTTCATCGAAGAAACATATGAAGCAGGGCTTGTCCTTCAAGGAACGGAAATTAAGTCGATTCGCGCTGGACGCGTAAACTTGAAAGATGCGTTTGCACGTGTACATAATGGTGAAGTATGGGTTCATAATATGCATATTAATACATACGAGCAAGGGAATCGTTTCAACCATGATCCACTTCGTACGAGAAAATTACTTCTTCATAAAAAAGAAATTGATAAGCTAGCGGGAGCTGCAAAAGAAACAGGTTACGCATTAGTTCCACTTAAAATCTATTTGAAAAATGGATTTGCAAAGATGGCACTTGGTTTAGCAAAAGGTAAGAAGCAATACGATAAACGTCACGATTTAAAAGAGAAAGAAGCTAAACGTGAAATTGCACGCGCGTTCCGCGATCGTCAAAAGATGTAATACAGATATTTACATTTGTAAAACGGCGCGCGTATGATATAATAACTTATGTAAGGTTGTTGCACATTGAAAAACAGCTCTTAGTAGCTATCACGATATTTCTTCGTATGCTCCATTTCTATCATGGGGACGTTACGGATTCGACAGGGATAGTTCGAGCTTAGGTTGCGAGTCGAGGGGATCGGCCTCGTTAAAACGTCAAAGCCTATAATTGGCAAACAAAACAATCTTTCTTTAGCTGCTTAATTGCACTAAAGGTTCCTCCCTCCATCGTCCATGTGGTAGGGTAAGGGACTCAAACTAAGTGGACTACGCCGGAGTTCGCCGTCTGAGGACAAAGGAAGAGAACAACCAGACTAGCAACTTGGAAGCCTGTCGATAGGCCGAAGAGTTCGCGAAATGCTAATATATCGACTACACTCGTAGAAGCTTAAGTGCCGATATTTTTGGACGTGGGTTCGACTCCCACCGTCTCCACCAATACATATTTGGTGGTTTTTTTATTTTGTATAACAAGAAGCATAAGTTGGCCGTTTTGGTCAACTTATGCTTCTTTTAGTTTGCGGCCAACTTATGCTTCTAATATGTATACAACAAAAATAACAACTAGCCCCTCGTAAGAGGTACTAGTTGACGTAAAATCCGTTATTAGAAAGTGTATGGAATTACCCTGTTTACAGAAAAAAGAGTCTGGATCCAGACTCTTTTTTGTTTATTTTTGATTAAAGAGGAATTTTGCTGTTAGAAATGCTGTAATTAGATTAATTACAAGAGCAACAATATTTAAAAAATCGGTTGTTGGCATAAGCACAATAATCAATGATGTTACTGATACAAATAATGGAATTAATTTATTTGTATTTGTGACTAGTTGCTGCTTATGAAAATGTCTTAATATGAAATAAATACCAACTAAAATTGGTGTAGTAAAGAATATTCCTAAATATCCTACTGCATCTTCAATAAACCAAGGGAAAAAACGCATGCGTGAAGTGAAAATAAACAGGTTTAGTATGATAGTTCCTAATAATATGCTATTTAATATAATGACTTTCTTTTTTTTATCCATTGTAATTGTTCCTTGCTCCTTTGAAATTTAATTATTCATTAACTAATTCATGAAAATGCTTCATAACTTCGCCTTCTTCAAACGTGCTATACCATCTATAATCATTATCATCTAAAATACGAAAATGTTGACTGATCACATTTTGTTGTACTCGAAATTTACCTTTTTTTGCAATCTCATTCCAAAACATTTTTCCTCCTAATGTTTTTACTTTTGGAGTATCCATACTATCGTGAGCTAGGATTTCGATTACTTCAAATGGTTCTTCTCCTAAACTGTGTTTTAGAATTTGACTATCTTTAAATAAGGCACAAACTACGACTGCATTTGTCCAACCAATTGATGTTCTTTCTTTTTCAACTTGAACTAGTGTCTTTTTAGAAATCCCTAGAACAGTAGCCATTTTTTCTTGAGAATATCCTTTTTCAAGACGAATTAGTCGAACATTTTTAGAAATTAAATTAATTACCGTTTCTTTATCCAAATCATATCACCTTCACAAATGAGTGTTTAATTCTACTAATAGTGTAATTTTACACTATTAGTTACCTTTTGTAAATAGGGGGAGATTGATTCACTATACATAGTTATTAAGCTAACAAATAAAAGTCCTCCAGATTGTTTAACTGGAGGACTTTCTTGTTCACATACTAATTGCATTAATTAAGAGATTTAGTGCACTACTTCTTGGAAGTTGATCTTGTAGCGCTCTTTCTCGTAATTCACTATGTTTTCCAAAGAAAATAGTGAAAGGCAAGGTGATGAATACATTTACAAAATGACAAAACTGTAAGAATACACGAATGTTTGTAAGAAAGTTCGATGTTTTCCTTTTTCATTTTTTATTATAGTGAAAAAGAAGAACGAAATATTCTCTTATGTAGGAAAGGAAGATAATAATGATTGATCTATTAAATAAATGGATGTTAGAAAGTACAGGCAATTTCAATATCGTTGTAGGACTTACAGCACTTCTATTTTTGGGTTCAGTAATTGCACTTATTATTATTTACAAAAAAATTGGTAAACCAGATGAAAGAACAAATCCTATTTATTTTAAAATTATTTCTTGTATGTTTACTACTCAAATTCTAATGAATTGTATATTTATTTCTTTAGTTGGTAAAGATATCGAGAATTTCCGTCAAATCTTTATATTATTTGAAGCCTTTGTATTCTTCGTTGGAGCTATTTATTCGTTTAAATTATATAGACAAGAATTTAAATAATTTACTTGTAAGAAACAATAAAAAACAGTAGTGATTTTATACACTACTGTTTTTTATTGTTCATTTTTAGTTAATTGTATATTCTATACATATGAGGTTAACATAACGTCCCATTATCAGAAGTTCTCCTTATCAATAATCCCGACTTAACAACATTCTGTGAAACATCCTCTTTACCTACTTATGCAGTTTCTTATTCATCCCATTATATCAGTGGTTAAAAGCAATCATTATCTTTATTTCTTTTACTCCATATGTATAAAATTTCGCATAAACTAACGGCCAGCTTATGCTTCCGACTCCGTTGAATAATTAGATAATCATCTACAAAAAGAAGTGTTTTTTTGCCAATTTATGCTTTTAACTGTGCCCAACTTATGGGTAAAGTGATATTGTATGATATGAACCATAACTCTGCCAGATTGGCGAGGTTATGGTTCTTTTTGTTTGCAGGAAAATAGGATTTTCATGTTTTGCTGGTAGTGGGTTTCGGGTGGTATGCTGTTTTGGGAGGTGGAGTGATGTCGTGTTTTGTCGAGCGATCGATATTCTATGTCGAATCGCCGATATAATTGAAGTTGCGGTCGATATAATGAAAAAATCGCCGATATATTTCTAGAGGAGTGATAAAATGATTGTGAAAGAACGGAGAATGCCGATTTATTTACGTCAACTAGAAGCGCTACTCAGAAGATTGCCTGTTCATCATCCAAAACGGAATATAATCACTGAAAATATAGCGAAATATAAGGCAGGTTATAAAGGGGAACGAGCTATTGATTATCCATTAAGTTTTCTCCCCGAGCGAGATTATAGCATTTTACATGACATTCGTTTATTTGATCAAAATCATTACTTTCAAATTGATACCATCATCATTTCCTCGCGTTTTCTTCTATTTCTAGAAATAAAGAATATAGTAGGTACACTACTTTTTGACTCAACATTTAATCAGCTCATTCGAATATCCGAAGAAAAGTCAGAAGGGTTTCCAGATCCAATTTTGCAAATGAAAAGACAGGAATTACAGCTTCAGAAATGGTTAAGGTTATACGGATTTTCTCAATTCCCAATTGAATCCTTCGTTGTTATTAGTACGCCGCGTACCGTTATTAAATCTTCAGATGATAACCTCTCTAATAAAATCATTCATAGTGCTAATTTACCTCATAAAATAAAGTGGCTAGAAAGTAAATATAAGAAAAAAACTATACATAATATAAATGAACTTATTCAGCGAATGATGATGGAGCATTCACCATTGCAACAAAATGTCCTTGAGAAATATCAAATAAAAAAAGAAGAATTGTTAAAGGGGATACTGTGTGAGGAATGTACCTCTATACCAATGGTTAAAGTGAAAAAAGGGTGGCATTGCTCGAAAGGTAATACCTTATCTAAGGATGCACATAAGTGTGCTTTACAAGATTATGCACTTCTTATTGAAACCGTGGCTACCAATAGTAAGTTGAAAGAATTTCTAAATATCCAATCAAGTTCAATTATGAAACGCATACTTCAATTACTTGAAATCCCGTATGTCGGTGAGAATAAAGGGAGGAAGTATGATTTAACAATGTATCAGTAAGCAATGGAAAAGGATCATCAATAAAGTGATGATCCTTTTAAAAATTTATTTTACACCTAGTTTTTCTTTTGTTTTTTTATTGTTAGTTAACTTGTTACAATTACATTATAGGAGATCGACCTTAAACTCTATTAAATTCAGTCTTAAGAACATCTTAAAATAAGAAGGATACTTTTTTTGTTTTGGAGCTTTTATAAAATGCTTAAGTTGGTGGGTATGGGCGTTATCCCTGAAACAGAAAATGAAGAAATAGTTATTGACGATAAGCAGGTAGATACTATAGCTACCCCTTAATGATTAAATAATATTTATCCCGCTATTTGCCGGGCAGTAAAACTCCCACCTCAAAATTCGGCTGAAGCAAAGAAGTTAGGTGGAAGCCCTGTTGCTCGTAAACGCCCGATTGGTAAGTGGTTATTAAAATTTCACTTTATTTAAATTTTCATATATTTTGTATTTTCACCCATATCTATTGTAAGATTATATAGAGTTCTCCTAATAAGCTGTTATAATGGTTTTTTTAGGGATTTAATATTTATAAATTTCAAATTATTTTTTCGGGATAATTTTTTTATCTAAATAAGTTATATTGAAGTAGAGGTGAACCATCGGTGAAGCAGGTGTTGGTGATTAAAAATGAACGGTCTTCAGCAAAGAAAATCGTAAGCGGTCTAACGCAAGAAGGCTATTTCATTTTAAAACTTCACAATGAAAACCAAGGTTTAAATATAATATATGAACAAGATTGGGATATTATCATATTGGATTGGGATTCATTAAGTATATCCGGACCAGAAATTTGCAGACAAATACGATTTGTTAAAACGACACCGATAATTATTGTGACCGACAATATTTCTAGCAAGGATTGCATAGCAGGGTTACAAGCGGGAGCGGATGATTATATAAGAAAACCATTTGTGAAAGAAGAATTAGTAGCAAGGGTTCAAGCAATTTTAAGGAGAAGCGATTGTATCCAGCAAAATGAGACAAACTTTTTTCAGTTTAAAGATCTCTTTGTTGATGCATCTAGCAATATCGTAAAAAAAAATGGTGAAAATCTCGCACTTACTAAGCGCGAGTACGATTTACTTGTATTTTTAATCAAGAATAAAAATACAATATTGAGCCGTGAAATGCTTTTGAACCAGGTTTGGGGACATAACGTAGTAGTAAATCCAAATGTAGTGGATTTATATATTGGGTATGTAAGAAAAAAATTAAAGTGCGAGAAGAAAGACCGATATATTCAAACGATACATGGCAGGGGCTATTCAATGATTGAATGATAAAAATAAGATAATAGGTAAAGTACAGTTTATCATAATAATCAATATCTAGAATAATAGAAAAAACGAGTAAAACTGTTTTAGTTTTACTCGTTTTTTTCTATTAAATTTGCTAATCAAATAGTTTCTGAGAAATATGAAAGAGATGGAAAACATAAACAGAATACTTCTCTCATGTACTCTCTAAAGGTTAATCAACAAGCCAGACGGCATATATTCCTTTTTGAATACAAATTATGCTTAATTCTATTAACTCACACCATTCACAAGATTTTCACAGAATTAATGATTATACTAATTAACAGGATATTCAAATGAAAATGATTATCAATATTGATTTGGATGAATAGTAGTTACTATCTAATTCAATCTAGGGACGGCATCATTTTCGAAATAAATCACATTATAAGGAGTATATGTATGAAAAAATCTATGCTTTTAAAATTGTTGAGTATTCTAGCAATTTTCACTTTAATGTTAGTAGCTTGCTCAGATTCAGGTAAAGAAACTTCGAAGGCTACTAAAGGTAATAGTAGTGATAAGCCAAAAACGATTGAAATCACTGATGCACATGGAACGGTTAAAGTTCCTGTAAATCCAAAGAGTGTAGTTGCTTTGGATAATAGAACGTTTGAAACTTTAGCTGATTGGGGAGTTAAATTAGCGGCTGCTCCGAAGGATATAATGCCTGCAGATTCAGCATATAAAAAGGACGATTCAGTTCAAAATATTGGAAATCATCGCGAACCAAATCTTGAAATTATTGCAGCTGCAAACCCTGACCTTGTAATCGTTGGTCAAAGATTTGCTGATCATTACGAAGAAATCAAAAAATTAGTACCAAATGCAGCTGTTATTGATCTTAATGTTGATGTTTCTGAGAAAGCTACTAAGCCTGGAGAAAACTTAGTAAAAGGACTTAAAGATTCTACAATGACTTTAGGAAAAATCTTTGATAAAGATAAGGAAGCTAAACAATTAGTAGCTGATTTTGATAAATCTATTGAAAATGCAAAATCTGCTTATAACGGAAAAGATAAAGTTATGAGTGTTATCGTTACTGGTGGGAATATTGGTTTTGCTGCTCCACATTCTGGTCGTGTTTGGGGACCAATGTATGAAATTTTCGGTTGGGTTCCAGCATTAGAAGTTTCGAATTCTACTGCAGGTCATAAAGGTGACGACGTTTCTGTTGAAGCTATTGCACAAACAAATCCTGATTGGCTGTTCGTATTAGATCGTGATGCTGCAACATCTGATGCAGCTACTTCAACACCTGCTAAGGATGTTATTTCTAAATCACCTGCTCTTCAAAACACAACTGCTGTTTCTAAAAATCAGGTTATTTATGCACCAGAAGATACTTACACAAATGAATCAATTCAGACTTATATAGAGTTATTTGGAAATCTTGCAAAAACTTTAGCTAAGTAGTGTAAAGGAGTACGAAACAGTGTCAAAAAATATAATTTCTAGGGTTGAGAATATTTCTCAACCCCAGTTTTATAATCACAATAAATTATGGACAAAACCTTTTATAATAGCGATTATAGTTGTAATAATTTTAGGGATTATATCACTGTTTACTGGAGTTTATGATATACGTGGACAAGAGGACGGAATAGAGATGTTTTTCATAACTCGTGTTCCGAGAACAGCTGCATTAATGCTTACTGGAGCTGCGATGGCGATGGCAGGACTCGTCATGCAACTAATTACACAGAATCGCTTTGTTGAACCTACTACAACGGGTACTATTGAATGGTCAGGCTTAGGCCTGCTTTTTGTGTATTTATTATTTCCTGCCCCGACTTTAGTTCAAAGAATGACTGGTGCAATCATTTTTTCTTTTATAGGAACTATGATTTTCTTTCTATTTTTAAGAAGAGTTAAGCTTCGTTCGTCTTTAATTGTCCCGATTATTGGATTGATGCTTGGAGCAGTTATTTCTGCAGTGTCTACTTTTATGGGACTTCTTTTTCAAATGACGCAAAGTATTGAAACTTGGTTTGTAGGTTCATTTGCTAACATTCAGGTGGGAAGATATGAATATTTATGGCTGATTGTTATCATTACTTTGCTTATTTTTATGTATGCCAATAGATTGACTTTAGCTGGACTAGGAGAAGATGTCGCAACAAGCCTTGGAGTTAATTACAATAGAATTGTTCTTTTTGGAACTGCTCTTATCTCTGTTGCAGTTGGAATTGTTGCAGCTGTTATTGGACACTTACCTTTCTTGGGATTAATTGTGCCAAATATTGTTTCCATGTTTAGAGGTGATGATCTTAGGAGTAATTTACCTTGGGTTTGTGTGATCGGAATGGGGACAATAACTGCCTGTGACATCATTTCTCGAACAATTATAAAGCCTTTTGAAGTACCTGTTTCTTTAATACTTGCAACAGTGGGAGCAGTCGTGTTTATTACTATATTATTGAGACAAAGAAAACCAAGGAGGCTACGATGATCACATTAGAATATAAAAATAAAGAAAATGTCGAAATCGATTCTAGCCTTCATAATGAAAGTAGATCAGCTAGTGCTTTTCGTTCTAAGAAGGAAGCAAGACGTTATTGGATTTTACTGATCACATTGATTGGTTTAGGCCTTCTTTCTTCATATGGACTTTTAGTTTATAACAATCCAGTTCCGATAGATTCGCCTTCTTTTATCCCAGTTGTTAAGAGAAGGATAGTAGCTATTGTTGCAATGATTATTGCAGCTGTTTGTCATAGCTTGTCGACTGTAGCTTTCCAATCTATTACGAATAATAAAATTATTACGCCTTCGCTTTTAGGTTTCGAATCACTTTATTCAGCGATTCAAACGAGTACAATATTCTTCTTTGGTGCTAGTGCATTACTAAATTTTAATGGAATCGGATCATTTTTATTCCAAGTTGTTGTTATGGTTTTCATGAGTTTGATACTTTATGGATGGTTACTTTCCGGTAAATACGGGAATTTACAACTTATGCTTTTAGTTGGAATTATTATTGGTACCGGGCTAAATTCTGTGTCAACTTTCATGAGAAAACTACTTGCGCCTTCAGAATTTGATATTTTACAAGCAAGATTATTTGGCTCTGTTAATCATGCAGATCCTGCATATTTTCCTATTGTAATTCCTATGATCATAATTGTAGCAGTATTAATTTTTACTCACTCTAAGAAGTTGAATATTTTATCACTAGGAAAGGATGTTGCTACTTCTTTTGGAGTTAAATATCAACCTAGTGTAATTTATACGCTTGTATTAGTGGCTATTTTGATGTCCATCTCAACGGCTCTAATTGGACCACTTACTTTCTACGGATTTTTAGTAGCAACTTTGAGTTATCAGGCGGCGTCAACGTATGATCATAGATATATTTTTCCAATGGCTTTTGCAATAGGATTTTTGATACTGACGAGTGCATACTTTTTAATGTATCATGTATTCCATGCTCAAGGTGTAGTTTCAGTTATTATTGAATTATTTGGTGGAATCACATTTTTAATTATAGTTTTAAGGAAGAGGGCTTTATGATAAAAATTGATAATGTTAAAAAGTTCTATACTGATAAGGTAAAAATAGGACCTTTGGATATTGAAATACCAAAAGCGGGCTTTACTTCTTTAATTGGACCAAATGGCGCTGGAAAGTCTACGACACTTTTGATGATTGGAAGACTTTTAGATATGGATGAAGGTCAAATTCAGGTAGCGAATATGGATGTTTCTGAATCCAAATCAAAAGACTTAGCAAAAGTTTTGACTATATTGCGACAAGAAAATCATTTTGTAACTAGGCTTACTATTAGACAACTAGTTGGATTTGGGCGCTTTCCTTATTCAAAGGGAAGATTAACTAAAGAGGATGAGGTTATTATTTCTAAGTATATCGATTTTCTAGATTTAACTAGTTTAGAGAATAGATATTTAGATGAGCTTTCTGGTGGTCAAAGACAAAGGGCATATGTAGCGATGGTATTGTGCCAAGAGACGGAATATGTACTTTTGGACGAGCCTCTGAACAACCTTGATGTTGCTCGTTCTGTTCAAATGATGGAGCATTTGAGACGTGCGGCTAATGAATTTGGAAGAACAATTTTGACTGTTATGCATGACATAAATTTTGCAGCTAAATACTCTGACAAAATTTGTGCTATGAAAGACGGACAAATTGCTGCTTTTGGGACAGTAGAAGAAGTTATGGATCCAACACTTTTGACTGATATTTTTGAAACAAAAATAGAAATTATCGATGGTCCTTATGGTCCAATCGCTGTTTATTAGTTACAACATGTATACTGTAGCTGCTGTCTGTATTTTATAGGCAGCAGCTTTTTTAAAACCTTGCAATTTCCACTCTCTTTTTCCTTAATCACTGACAGGTGCATAAAACTCACGAATGCTGTTGTTCAGTCTGTTTTTAACTTCTTCTGTCATACGCTCATTCACTTTATTGATATGTTCGAATTCATGAGCATTATTTTCGCTTAAAATTACGATCATATTTGATTTAACACTTCTGTAAGTATAATTTTGCTATAATAAATACGTACTTATACGAAGGGGAGTTTAATGAGAAAATGAAATCATTCAATATTGATCATTTTATCGCGAGTGTTTTACAATGGATATTAAACATAGCACTAATCATACTATCCATTGTCTTATCTATCTTTTTAATTAATGAGACAATCACATTTATTCAATACATATTTTCAGCGAAGAAATATACATCGTATAAATTAGTGGAAAGTATCATTGTCTACTTCTTATACTTCGAGTTCATCGCATTAATTATTAAGTATTTTAAATCGAATTACCATTTTCCGTTACGCTATTTTATTTATATCGGGATTACGGCTTTGATTCGATTAATTATTGTATCTCATGAGGAACCGATGGAGACGTTATTATATGCGGGATCCATTCTTGTATTAGTCATTGCTTTATACATATCAAATATGAGAGATTTGAGAAAAGAGTAGTAGTGTAAACTTTCGTTTGCACTATTTTTTTACGTCTTGACCTTCAAGTTACTTGAAAGTTTACAATGTAAGTAGGGCGTTTGAAATCGAAAAAAATTGAGAAATTAAGTGAAGAGGTTTCTTTTACTTGGAGGTTATAGAAATGAGTCAGGAATTGAAGTTACGTCCTTTAGAACGGGAAGATTTAAAGTTTGTACATGAACTTAATAATAATGCACATATTATGTCGTATTGGTTTGAAGAGCCGTATGAGGCATTTGTGGAGCTACAAGATTTATACGATAAACATATACATGATCAAAGTGAACGCCGATTTATCGTTGAGAAAGATAATGAGATGGTTGGATTGGTTGAGTTAGTAGAAATCGATTATATTCACCGTAGAACTGAATTCCAAATTATTATTGATCCTAATTATCAAGGTTACGGTTATGCAGCTGATGCAACGCGTTTAGCGATGGATTACGCTTTTTCTGTATTAAATATGCATAAAATATATTTAGTTGTCGATAAAGAGAATGAAAAAGCTGTGCACGTTTATAAAAAGGTTGGGTTTATAGTAGAAGGTGAGCTACAAGATGAATTCTTCGTTGATGGTACGTATCATAATGCGATAAGAATGTGCATGTTTCAGAAACAATATTTAGAAAAAAAGCGTTTATAAAGTATTAACTTTATAAACGCTTTTTTATTTTTAAGGATATAAATTTATTGTAAAACGATAAATTTATATTGACTTGTAATGCCTATTTCGTTATTATGATGGTAGTTAGCGAAGGAGAATTTTACGTATAGAGGAGAATATATTATGAAAAAATATGTATTATCCATGATGTTAATCGTGCTAGGATTTATTTTCTTATCGATACATGGTGCAAATAGTAATGTAGCGGAGAATGGTATGCTAATGGAGCCTTACTTTTTCTTAGTACCGGTAAGCTATGTATTATTCCTTATGGGTATAGGAATGAGTGTATTTACGTTTATTCAATCGAGATTAAAAGTGAATAAGTAAGTCATATATAAGCGGCAAGTAATCATATTTGCCGTTTTTTGTATTTTTATTTGGGAGGTTAGTTTTAGATTGTCAGCCTGGTGATATTTTAGAGTATCAAAAGGAAGAGTTGTAGTGAAGTTACGTATGAGAACAAAAAACATATGATATAGGTGAAGTGTAATTATATGTAAAAAGTGAGTTGAATAATGATGAATCATTATTTTCACACTGGAAGACAAGTAGGGCCGGCTATTACACTGGCTGGGGCACAGGAGACAATTCAGGCAGTGCATCAGGCTATTCAGATGCAACAACAAGCACAGGTAGAGCAAATGATGCAGAGTCAGTATATGCCGTATACACAGCCTCCGATGCAAATCGTACATTATAATGTATATCCAGCTGGTTTATTTTCAATTCCTTATGGCGCAACATACTTTTTATGAAAGAAAGCGACTGATAAGAGTCGCTTTCTTTTTTATATTCCGCCTAATTTCATCCCAAGGAATGCGAATGTGATACCAATTATATAAGTAGTGCTTAAATATAGAAGTAGTACGCGATAGTTTTTACGGTTGAAAAGCTGAATGGATTCTAATTTAAACGTTGAGAATGTAGTAAAGGCACCCATGAATCCAGTACCTAATAATAGTTGCCAACTTGTAGTTATCCCTTTGCCAATTATATATCCGAGTAAAAAAGCCCCTGTTATATTAATGAGGAATGTAGCAAGTGGAAATGAAGTTTTATTTCTTTCTTTAAACCAATTGCTAATTGCAAAGCGTGTAATCGCACCGAGGAATCCTCCAGTTGCTACTAATAAAGCTTCCATCATGAGTAATCACCTTCCGTAAGACGTTTCTTAATTAAGAAATCACCTAGTGTATAGCCAAGGCCAGACATAATGAGGCCACCAAGTATGCTACATGATACATATAAGAAAGCAGTGCTCCATTCAGAATGATGGAGTAATTGCACGGTTTCTACACTGAATGTTGAAAACGTCGTAAAGGAACCAATGAATCCAGTCCCGATGCCTGTAATAACCTCTGAAGGTAAGATGTTTAGCCTGGCGATATAAGTAGTTAGCCATGCTAATAAGAAGCAGCCGGCTAAGTTAATAAGTAATGTAGCTAATGGAAATGAATGATGCCAAAATGTATGAATAGTAATTCCTAAATAATAACGGGACAGAGCTCCTAATATACCGGCTATGCCAACGATAATATAAATCAACTTCCTCACCTCTTTAAATAGTTTGTTCAAAAAAATAGACTCCTACCAGCAAGTATACTGGTAGGAGTCATTAGCTAAATAGCAGTTATGGCGAACTCCATCGCCTATGATTATTACATATAGTGTACTAAATCTTGCCGTTAAATTCCAATGAAAATTTCGAGGTGATTACAACTTATATAAATTGCTTAAAACCTAAATATAATGATGTGATTTTTTTAGTGTGGTAAAATATTTCTTGCGTTTGTCATTTTGTTATAATTAACTGAAAATAAAGAAGAATGAATTGTGTTTCTAGAAAAGGGGTCGTTTGTTTGAAGAAGTTTTTAAAAGCAATACTTATATTTATTTTAGTAGTAGCAGTCATTTTGGGTGGGTTTTTAGGATATATGACACTTACAAAAAAACAACCAGCCGATGTAATAAGTTTAAAAGTGGAAAATAATAAGGAGCGCGTATTAGAGCAAGGAAATGAATTTAAAGTTACGACATTCAATATTGGATATGCTGGATTAGATAAGGATCAAGACTTCTTTATGGACGGTGGAAAAGGTTCTGGTTCGAGTAGTAAGGAGCAAACTGAGACTAATTTAAAAAATATGCTTTCGTTTTTACAAAGTGAGAATAGCGATTTTACATTGTTACAAGAAGTTGATAAAAAATCTCTTCGCTCATTTGACATAAATGAGCATGAATTTTTGAAACAAGGATTATCAGAGTATGCTACAACATTTGGGAAGAATTATGATACAAAGTGGGTTCCTGTCCCGATCACAAAACCAATGGGATATGCTGAGGGAGGACTAAGTACATTTTCTAAATACGCAGTTCAAAAAGCAACGCGATTCCAATTACCAGGAATGGAGCCTTGGCCGAAGCGTTTATTCGATTTAGATCGAGCAATTGTCGAACATAAAATCCCAGTTAATAATGGGAAGTATGTTAGGCTCGTAAACGCACATTTATCTGCTTATGATGAAGGTGGAAAAATTAGAAAGCAACAAGTAGAGTATTTAAAAGAATATATGAACAAGTGTTATCAAAGTGGTGATTACGTAATAATAGGCGGGGATTGGAATCAATTACTTTCTGACGCTCAATTAAGCGATCCGAAGTTTGTGAAAGAGCGCCCGGAATGGTTAGTAGAGTTGCCGAAAGATTTTACTGACGGAGGATTCCAGTGGGCTGTAGACCCTTCTGTTATGACAGTGAGGGATGATGTGAAGAAATATGTAGAAGGCGAAAATTTTGTCACGATTATTGATGGTTTTGTCGTTTCACCGAATGTTGAGATTGTAAATGTACAAGGGAAAGACTTGAAGTTTGAAAATAGTGATCATAACCCAGTGAGTGCGGTATTTAAACTGAAGTAATCGAAACATAAAAGTGTAGGGACAAAGTAGCATAAAGGATGTTACATATAGTTAATCAGCAAGTGGGCTGTTGGAAAGTATTTTAGAAAAATAATTTCACTTTAAAAGAGCACAAATGATGTGCTCTTTTGCATTTAAGCGACTACTTGATAGGAATTTAATTGCTTTTCTCCGCATTTTCTGCCAAGCTTAAGGAGATAAAATACTTCAAAGAAAGAATTAGATAGGTGACTCATATGATTGAAGTTAAGACTTCTGAACTTAGTGATGGAGAATTTAATAGAGGTGTATTTGCAACTCGTGATATTAAAAAGGGTGAGTTGATACACTCAGCACCAGTTATCTCTTATCCGAATGAACAGCATGAACACATTGAGAAAACGTTACTTGCTGACTACGCATTTGAGTATGGGGTAAATCATACGGCATTCCTTTTAGGATACGGCATGTTATTTAATCATTCATATAAGCCGAATGCAACGTATGATATTGTCTTCGAGAACCATACGTTTAACTTCTTTGCTTATAAGGATATAAAAGCGGGAGAAGAGATTTTAATCAATTATAATGGTGAAGTTGATGATGACGAGCTGTTATGGTTTGATAAAGAAAAAGAAGAGAACGAAAAGTAAATTAAAGCGTATAGAAGGGCACAGTCTGTTGGATGTGCTCTTTTTTTATTGGAAGGAATAAAGTGAATGTTGCGGAAATAACACTTTATTTTTATATGGTATAGTAAGATATGGAGGGATAGTATTTTGTAGAAGTTATATATTTTACAAATTGTTGTCTTTCTGGTTACATGTCAAGTTTAGTAGCCTATTTGGGTTGCTTTATTATGCGATATATATTTTAATATGAGTGGCACCTCTTATTATTTAAGAGGTTTATAGGTGTCTCGAATTGATTTTAGGTACACTGTATCCACCACTTTCAGTTTCATATATGTGGGGATATTATGAGCCCGTATAACGGGATAAAAAGATTATAGAAATAGAGGAATCGTAAAATGAATATGCAAGAGGTTTATAAATATTTAAGTACGGTATTGCCTGAAGGTCATGTGAAGAAAGATGAAATGTTAAAGAATCATACGCACATTAAAGTTGGCGGAAAAGCAGATGTATTTGTTGCGCCTACAAATTATGATGAAATTCAAGAAGTTATTAAGTATGCAAATCAACACAATATTCCAGTTACGTTTTTAGGAAACGGATCGAATGTTATTATTAAAGACGGTGGTCTTCGCGGGATTACAGTAAGTTTAATTCATATTACAGGTGTTACTGTATCAGGAACAACGATTGTAGCACAATGTGGTGCAGCAATTATTGATGTATCACGTATTGCATTAGATCATAATTTAACAGGTCTTGAGTTTGCTTGTGGTATTCCAGGTTCAGTTGGCGGAGCATTATATATGAATGCTGGTGCATACGGTGGTGAAGTATCGTTTGTATTAACAGAAGCTGTCGTAATGACAGGTGACGGAGACTTACGTACTTTAACGAAAGATGAATTTGAATTTGGATATCGTAAGAGTGTGTTTGCGGACAATCATTACATTATTCTTGAAGCGAAGTTTGAACTTGAAGAAGGTGTGCGTGAAGAAATTAAAGAAAAAATGGATGATTTAACGTTTAAGCGTGAATCAAAACAACCGTTAGAATATCCTTCATGTGGTAGTGTATTTAAGCGTCCACCAAATAATTTTGCGGGTAAGTTGATTCAAGAATCAGGACTGCAAGGTAAGCGAATTGGCGGAGTGGAAGTTTCTTTAAAACACGCTGGATTTATGGTGAATGTTGATAACGGAACTGCACAAGATTATATCGATTTAATTCATTTCGTACAAAAAACTGTTGAAGAAAAATTCAGTGTAAAATTAGAGCGAGAAGTAAGGATTATTGGAGAAGACCTACAATAATCTTTGAATAAAAAGCGTATAAAAGTATGAATTATTTCGAAATAACATTTGGGTATTGTTGACAATTTGTCTTTTATTCAATATAATGGCTAATAATTTAACAAATAATATACGTTGAAAGAGCCCAGTAGCAGTTTGTCACTGTTATCAAAGAGAGCTAGGGGTTGCTGGAACCTAGCACAAACAAACTTGCGAATTACACTCTGGAGTATCTTAGGTAACGCTAAGCGGACTAGCAATCGATATTATTGCTAAGAGTGGTATGAGTAGCTATGCTATTTATGCAAACTGGGTGGTAACACGGTGAATAATCGTCCCTATGTCTATCGTAGACATAGGGGCTTTTTTGTTTTTAAAAAATAAAGGGGATGAAAAAAGATGAATATTATTGATGAATTAGAATGGCGCGGTGCTGTGAATCAACAGACAGATGAAGAAGGTTTACGTAAGCTAGTAGAAGAGAAAAAGATTTCACTATACTGCGGAGTGGATCCGACTGGTGATAGTATGCATATCGGACATTTGATTCCGTTTATGATGATGAAGAGATTCCAATTAGCTGGCCATCATCCTGTTATTCTAATTGGCGGAGCAACTGGAACAATTGGTGATCCGAGTGGACGTCAGTCAGAGCGTCAACTGCAAACGTTAGAAGTAGTTCAGCATAATGTAGATGCGTTAACAGCGCAAATGAAAAAGCTATTTGATTTCGGCGGAAATAGCGAAGTGAAGATGGTAAATAACTACGACTGGACACATGAAATAAACATTATCGAGTTTTTACGTGATTACGGAAAAAACTTTAGCATTAATAGTATGTTAGCGAAGGATATTGTAGCGAGTCGTTTAGATACGGGAATTTCTTTCACTGAATTTACGTACCAAATCTTGCAGGCGATGGATTTCCATCATTTATACACGAAAGAAGATGTTCAACTACAAATTGGTGGTAGTGACCAATGGGGAAATATTACGAGCGGATTAGATTTAATTCGTAAGTTAGAAGGTCATGAGGCGAAAGTATTTGGGTTAACAATTCCGTTATTATTAAAATCAGATGGTACGAAGTTTGGTAAATCAGCAGGCGGTGCAGTTTGGCTTGATCCTGAAAAAACAACACCGTTTGAATTTTACCAGTTCTGGGTGAATACAGATGACCGTGATGTAGTTAAATACTTGAAATACTTTACGTTCTTAACGAAAGAGCGCATTGATGAATTAGCAGCGAAGGTAGAAACAGAGCCGCATAAACGTGAGGCGCAAAAAGTATTAGCGGAAGAAATGACGAAATTCGTTCATGGAGAAGAGGCGTTCCTGCAAGCTGTGAAAATTACAGCAGCGTTATTTAGCGGAGATATTAAATCGCTAACAGCTGATGAAATTGAACAAGGCTTTAAAGAAATGCCGACATTTGAGTCTTCAAAAGAGACAAAAAATATTGTAGAGTGGCTAGTTGATTTAGGGATTGAACCATCTAGAAGACAAGCACGTGAGGATATTAATAACGGTGCGATTTCTATGAATGGTGAAAAAGTAACAGATGTAGCTACGGATGTGACTGTAGAAAATTCATTTGATGGAAGATTTATTATTATCCGTAAAGGGAAGAAGAACTACAGCCTTGTGAAGTTAGGATAACGAATACAATCGAAAAATTATATCAGCGATTTTTCGAATATATCGACCGTAACTTGAATTATATCGGCGATTTTTAAAATATATCGACCGTAACTCGAATTATATCAGCGATGTTCCCGATATATCGATTTACCGACAAAAAATGACAATAGAAGCTGTTCCAAACGGGACAGCTTCTACTAAAAAAGAGTCAGTATATTTTGATAATTATAGAGGATTATATTATTCTTCTGCCGAATAAATAAGTTAGAGAAAATTACGGATAAAAAATAGCCCGAACCATGCAGGGCATGATTCGGGCTTATATTCAGATTAGTAAGCTAAGCTGAATAGACCTTTAATGTGTGATAAGTAACGAACGTTACTTGCTTCTTTCATTAATGATGCTGGTAAGCCTTTAAGTGGAGTATTGCTTGCTCCGATTGTAGCAACAGCATCTTTACGTCCTAGACTAGCAAGTGTTCCAGAGTTTACAGGTGCGAACTCTTCGAATGCTTTGCCTTCTAGTGCTGCGTATAAGTTGTATCCAATTAACTCACCCATTTGCCAAGCGATCTGTGCAGTTGGTGGGTATGGACGTCCGTCTGGAGCGAAGACAACAGCGCTGTCTCCAGCAACGAATACGTCTTTGTGAGAAGTAGATTGTAGGTGTGCATCAACTGTTGCACGGCCACGGTTTACTTCAAGACCTGATTCACCGATTAATGGGTTACCTTGTACGCCGCCTGTCCAAACGAATGTGTTAGCAACAAGTTTTTGACCGTCTTTTAAGTCGATTTCATTGCCAGCAACGTTTGTTACAGGAAGACCAGTTAAGAATGTAACGCCGCGTGCTTCTAAGCTAGTAGTTGCACGTTCGATTAAGTGGTCTGGTAATACTGGAAGGATTTTTGGACCTGCTTCAACAAGAAGAAGTTTAACTTCTTTTGGATTTACGCCGTGGCTTTTTGCAAGTTTAGGCATAATGTCAGCAAGCTCACCAACTAGCTCAACGCCAGTTAATCCGCCACCACCGATTACGATTGTAGCATCAGCTTCGTTTTTCGTTTTCGCGTATTCACGAATACGGTCTTCAACGTGTTTGTAGATTTTGTTTGCATCAGCAGCAGATTTTAATACCATGCTGTTTTCTTCTAGTCCTGGAATACCGAAGTAAGCAGTTTTACTTCCTAAAGCAACTACAAGTGCATCGTAAGATAAAGTAGTGCCACCAGCTAGTTTGATTTCTTTGCTATCAACTGAGAATGACTCAACTGTTGCAATTTTAAGATCGATGTCTTTACCTTTGAAAAGCTTTGTAAGTGGCATTGCAATTGCTTGCTCAGCAACGTTACCAGCTGCAAGGCGGTGTAGTTCAGTGATGATTTGGTGCGTTGGGTATTGGTTAATCACTGTAACTTGTGCTTCTGATTTGCTGTAATATTTACGTACGTTTAAAGCGGCAAGAAGACCGCCATAACCAGCGCCTAAGATGACAATTTGTTTTGACATAGTATGATATCCCCCGTCTTTACTAATTGTTGTTATAAGTTAAATTATTTATTGTTACGTTCTGCACTAATTTGAAGGTATGCGTTCACAAAGCGGAACATTTTTTGTGCTTGTGGATCTTTTAGTAATTTTAATAGACCGAATAAGCCGATAACTTCAGTGCTTTCGTCAGCACGATCTTTTGCTTCGATTGCAGTTGCAGCCACGCTTTTCACTGTATCTTTTACAGGTTCTACAAGCTCTGTGATTGCACCAACAGTGTCGCTTTTTAATACTTCATCAGTAGCAACAGTTTGAGCGAAGTCATAAGACTTAGTTAAAATGTTAACAAGCTCAGTTAATTTTGGAAGCTGTTCCACTAGTGTTGTTAATGATTCTTGTACCTCAGGTTTTAACAACTGATCAAGTACATCAAGTTGTCCTTGGCTAGCAGAAATTTGTACAGTTTCTTGTTCTGGCTTTGTTTGAGTCATAGTTTCTGGCATCTCCAATTCTCCTTTACGATAGCAATACTCTTATTTTTGATAAGTAAGATAGTAATCGTTTACGAAACTTTATACAAAGTTTCACAAAGCACAATAAAATGCCTTTAAATTTATGACAGCAAGTAAGCTGCAAACATAAATCTAAAACCATAACGTCTTACCTATTATTTATGAACTGTCCGATACATGGCTTGTCCGCATAATGGAAAAGCTCCGTTACCGGAAAGTGTATATAATATATATCCTATATTATATACTATATACACCTATGTTAACATAAAAATGATTCCTAATTATTTGATATTAAGCGTGTAACCTAGTGCTGACAAGGCATGAAAGCGCATAAAATATTTTGTTTGAGTTAGAAATGTACATATATATAAAGAAAAAAAGGAAAAAATGAACAAATTACTGTTCTTTTTTTCCTTTTTTCCTATCATTCAGCTTCTGTAATGAGCATCGATGTGTTACCGCTTTTTTCAAGGTGGCATTCGCCCCAAGTACAAAGAGAATCAAGAATGGCTTCTAAAGACCATCCGTAGCCAGTAAGAGAATACTCTACTTTTGGTGGTACTTGATTGTATACTTTCCTTTGAATAACCCCGTCTACTTCTAACTCGCGTAATTGCTGAGTTAACATTTTTTGCGTAATACCAGGCATTAAACGTTTTAGTTCACTCGTTCTCTTAGTCCCTTTCTGTAAGTGGCAAAGAATAACGACTTTCCATTTTCCACCGATAACCTCTAAAGTGGCCTCTACAGGAATATTGTATTTTTTCATATAAAATCTCCTTTGATGAATATGGATTTCAATTTTTCAACGAAAGAAGCTAAATAGTGTAAATGTTACTTTTTAGTACCTATAGCACTTTAAAGTACGTACTTTTTATCATGTTGAATATGTTTCATAATAGCATAAGTAAGAAGCAAATGAGTAGTACGGCACTAAAAAGTACCTATGTTACTTTTTGGTGCCTATCGTACTTTAAAGTGCGTTCTTTCAAAAAGGAATGAAACCATTCATAATAGCATTTGTAGAGATTAAATATATTTTTTAGAAGATAAAAAGGCCTTTTTATCGCACTATTATGATTGGATTTCTTGTAATAAGGAGGAATTCAATTGAGTTCATATGCAGTAGCTTCTTCAGCAACAGAGACAAATAGAAGGAGTATGTTCGCTTTGTTAGCACTAGCGATTAGTGCATTTGGAATAGGAACGACTGAATTTATTAGCGTTGGTTTATTACCATCTATTTCGGAAGATTTACATGTTTCTGTTACAACAGCGGGTTTAACCGTTTCTTTATATGCGCTAGGAGTAGCGTTTGGTGCCCCAGTGTTAACGTCGTTAACAGCTAGTATGTCGCGAAAGACGTTATTAATGTGGATTATGATTATTTTCATTATCGGTAATGGAATTGCAGCTATGGCAACAAGTTTCACTGTTTTACTTATCGCGAGGGTTGTATCTGCTTTTGCACATGGCGTTTTTATGTCAATCGGATCCACAATTGCAGCCGCACTTGTACCAGAGAATAAACGAGCTAGCGCAATTGCTTTTATGTTTACTGGTTTAACGGTTGCGACGATTACAGGTGTACCGATTGGAACTTTTATTGGTCAGCAATTTGGCTGGAGAGCTTCCTTTATGGTAATTGTTGCAATTGGAATTGTTGCTCTAATTGCAAATAGTATATTAGTCCCGTCTAATTTGAAAAAAGGTACATCCGTATCATTTCGCGATCAATTCAAATTGATTACGAACGGAAGGTTATTACTTGTTTTCGTTATTACTGCATTGGGGTACGGGGGGACATTCGTAACATTTACGTATTTATCACCGCTATTACAAGAAGTAACCGGATTTAAAGCAAGTACAGTTACAATCATTTTGTTAGTGTACGGGGTTGCAATTGCAATTGGGAATATGATTGGCGGTAAGTTATCAAATCATAATCCAATTCGAGCGTTATTTTATATGTTTTTCATTCAAGCAATTGTATTGTTCGTGCTAACATTTACAGCACCATTTAAAGTAGTGGGGCTCATTACGATTATTTTCATGGGACTATTCGCATTTATGAATGTTCCTGGATTACAAGTATATGTCGTTATATTAGCTGAACGATTCGTACCGAGTGCTGTCGATGTAGCATCAGCAATGAATATTGCAGCATTTAACGCTGGAATCGCTCTCGGTGCTTATTTAGGCGGTATTGTAACGAACTCGTTAGGGTTACTTCATACAGCTTGGGTAGGTGGCATTATGGTAGCGGGTGCTGTTATTTTAACGGCGTGGAGCATGGCATTAGAAAAAAGAGATCAAGTGAAATAAAAGGAGAGAGAATAAAATGAAAAACTTACAAAGTACAACAACATTGCATAACGGTGTAGAAATGCCTTGGTTCGGTTTAGGTGTATTTAAAGTAGAAGATGGACCGGAACTTGTAGAGGCTGTAAAATCGGCTATTAAAGCAGGATACCGCAGCATCGATACAGCTGCAATTTACGGAAATGAAAAAGCGGTAGGTGAAGGAATTCGCGCAGGTATAAAAGAAGCTGGAATTTCTCGCGAAGATTTATTTATTACTTCAAAAGTGTGGAATGCGGATCAAGGATATGAAACGACACTTGCTGCATATGAAGAGAGCTTAAAAAAATTAGAGCTAGATTATTTAGATTTATATCTTGTTCATTGGCCTGTAGAAGGAAAATATAAAGATACATGGAGAGCGTTAGAAACACTTTATAAAGAAAAGCGCGTACGTGCAATTGGCGTAAGTAATTTCCAAATTCATCACCTGCAAGATGTATTGGAAGATGCAGAAATTAAACCGATGATTAATCAAGTTGAGTATCATCCGCGTTTGACACAAAAGGAACTACAAGCTTTCTGTAAAGAACAAGGTATTCAAATGGAAGCATGGTCACCGCTTATGCAAGGTCAGTTATTAGATAATGAAACATTACAAGAAATTGCAGACAAACACGAAAAAACAACAGCGCAAGTTATTTTACGCTGGGATCTACAAAATGGAGTTGTGACGATTCCAAAATCAACGAAAGAACAACGTATTGTTGCAAATGCGGATATATTTAACTTCGAATTAACAAAAGAAGATATGGAAAAAATTGATGCTTTAAATGAAAACCACCGCGTCGGTCCAGATCCGGATAACTTTGATTTCTAATAGAGGAAAGTAAAAAGAGTGCAAAAAAGTTTGCACTCTTTTTTATTTTGTCTATGCATAAAAAAATGTTCTAACTAAATAATAAACAGTATTAAATTTGTTATTTTATAAGGGGTTGTAGACATGAATATAAAACGATCGTTCAAGCTAATGGCCGCTTTTTTGAGTGTTTTATTTGTATTTGCGAACTTATTATTCCCACTTCAAAAAGCATTCGCAGAAGTTATGGATCATACAAAGTATCAAATGGATTGGAGTTACAGTAGGTCAAAGAAGAAACCAATTCGAACAGAGCTTATTAAAACGGCAGATGGAAAAATCGCCTTTTGCTTAAATGTAGATTTGAAATCGCCAAGCGGCCAAGACTTACCTGAAATGGGTAAAGTGGACATTAACGTGTATCGCGTACTATTAAACGGATACCCACAAAAGAGCCCACAAGAATTAGGGGTTTCTGACTGGAGAGATGCACATTATGCAACGCAGCTTGCGGTGTGGAATGCATTAAAACAAATTGATATTAATGATTTAGATTTCCGTAATAAAAATGTAGAAAAAGTAACGAAAGATATAGTTGCAAAAGCAAGTGCTAGTGAGGAAATACAAGAAATTACGATGAGCGTAACTCCTACAGAAGAACAAGAAGCGGTATTAAAAGATGAGTTTTTTGAAACTGGTTTATATACAGTAGAAACAAACGCGAAAAGTGGAACGTATAAAGTACAAGCAACTGGTGCACCACAGGGCGCGAAGTTCGTAAATGAAAAAGGCGAGGCAAAAACAGAATTTAATGTAGAAGAGAAGTTCCGTATTTTAATCCCGAAACAAACGCCAGCGGGTGGATTTAGCTTTAAAGTATCAGGCAATTTAACGAAATTACAAGGGATTGCCCATAAAGGAACACCAACGATTCAAAATGCGGTCGTATTATTAGAGCGTAGTGAAGAGAAAACAAGTCCAGAATTAGCTGTAAGCTGGAAAAAGGCAAATGGTCATGATAATAAACCAAATAAACCCTATACACCAAATGAACCACATAAACCGAATCAAAAGAGATAAAGAAAAAGCATTGGCATGTGCCAGTGCTTTTTTATGTGAAGGTTTAAATTATATTAGAAAAATTATGATATGGATGGAAGCACAGCAAGAAGTAACAGTGGTACCGCAAGAAGTAGTAATTGGAACAGATGCTGAAAAATTAGAAGCGAAAGACTTTGTTCAAGTGAAAGATGGAGAAGTAATCGGTTTTGTAGAAAAACCAGATACATCAAAAATCGGTAAACAAACAGCAAAAGTAGAAACGAAAGACCGTTTTGGAAATAAGAAAGTGACAGAAGTTCCAGTAGAAGTAACATATGGAGATAGTTTAGTATATCAGGGGCTAAGTAATAGTATTCGTTCGATTGTAACGTTTAATCATGACGAAAAGAAATTGCATGTAACATATACAAATGAACAAATTCATAGCTACTTTAACAATGAACTATATATGGGAATTACGTTATATGATGGAGAAGGAAAAGAGAAAAAACATGTAACGGCAGAGGGGCAAGAAACTTCAAAGAATTTTGCAGAGCAAGTAAATGGTACTTCATTCCAGTATGGGGATGTAGTGAAGGTATATCATGCAGAATCTGATCGTTTAAGTTGGTATAAAAATGGTGAGTTACTTGGAAAAGGAAGTGCGAAGAAATTTAAAGAGATTTCCTTCAAGATTACTCCAAATGGTTTAGAACAAGTGAAATAATAAAAAGCTCGTAAAACATTATGTTTTACGAGCTTTTTTTATTATTCAGCTTCTGAAACTACTGTGAAGCGTTCGTTTACGTGTTTTGGAGTTTCGATTTCATCAAGTGCTGCTACTGCGAAGTCTTCGTAACTTACGTAGCTATCACCTTTTGAGTTAACAAGAAGATTGTCTTTTCCAGCTGTATAAGAGCCAGTGCGTTTTCCTAATGCGAATAGTGCAGAAGGGCTGATGAATGTCCAAGTGATATCGTTTGTTTGCTTTAGAATTTCTAAGTTTTTACCTTGGTTTTGCGCAGTTGCAAGGTATTCATTTGGGAATCCTGGTGTATCAAATACACGTGTTGTTTTCTCTTCGTCTACAAATAAGCTACCAGCGCCGCCGACTACAAGTAATTTCGTATTAGGTGCACCTTTCATAGCTTCAATTAGTACATTTCCTGCATCTACATGAAGGTGTTCTTGTCCTGCTGGAGCGCCGAATGCATTTACAACTACATCAAATGCTCCTAGGTCGTTAGATGTAAGAGAGAATACATCTTTTTCTAAAACTTTTACATGTTCTTCTGTAATTTTTGTAGCATCTCTTACGATTGCAGTTACTTCATGTCCACGATCTAATGCTTCTTTTAAAATACGACTTCCTGCTTTGCCACTTGCTCCGATAATTCCGATTTTCATAATGAATCCCTCCAAAGTATTTTGTTAAAGTGTATATCTGAAAACGAATGAATTGTAATTGCATTTGTTACAACTTGATGTAACAATTATAGTTACACTATTAGGATTTTGTCAATGGTGCTGTTTATGAAATTATTTTTTGTTTTAGTATGTTTATTTGTTGAAAGGAGGAGTCATAGAACCTCTAATATTTGGAAGTCGGAAGTTGTCGAAAGATGTTGATTTTTAAGTATTTTTTAAATATAATTCGTTTTATGAATAAAAGGAGGGGGTTAATTGTATGAATATTTTAGATCAATTCGTTTCATCAACGAATACAATTCTTTGGTCATATATTCTTATTGCAATGTTAATTGGTTTAGGTCTTTATTTTTCTATTAAATTAAAATTCGTACAAATTACTCATTTAGGGGAAATGGTTCGATTAATGAGTGATGGATTAACTGGTAAGACGCGTAAAAAGGGTAGTGTATCTTCTTTCCAAGCGTTTTGTATGAGTTCAGCAGCTCGTATTGGAATCGGGAACTTAGCTGGTGTAGCGCTAGCTATTTCTATGGGAGGACCTGGAGCTGTATTTTGGATGTGGGTTATTGCAATTATCGGGGCGTCTTCAAGTTTCGTAGAAAGTACGCTTGCGCAAATTTATAAAATAAAAGATGGTAGTGGCTTCCGTGGTGGTCCTGCTTATTATATGGAAAAAGGTTTAAATAAACGTTGGATGGGGATTTGGTTCTCTATTCTAATCACAATTAGTTACGGTTTAATTTTCAACTCAGTACAAGCGAATACAGTTACATTAGCATTTGAAAATGCATTTGGTATTGAGCGTTATGTTGTTGGAATCGTATTAGCTGTATTAGTTGCAGTTATTATTTTTGGTGGTGTAAAAAGTATTGCGCGTATGTCAGAAATGATCGTTCCGCCAATGGCACTTCTTTATATTGCAGTGGCTATTTTCGTTGTTATTAAAAATTATTATTTAATACCGGATATGTTTACAGAAATCTTTAAAGGTGCATTCGGTTTAGATTCAGCTGTAGGTGGCGGTATTGGTGCTGCGATGAAATATGGTATTCAGCGCGGATTATTTGCGAACGAAGCAGGTATGGGTAGTGCGCCAAACGCGGCAGCAACTGCGGACGTAACGCATCCGGCAAAACAAGGGTTTATTCAAACAATCGGTGTTTTAGTAGATACATTTTTAGTATGTACATCAACAGCGTTTATCGTACTATGTTCTGGTGCATATAAAGCAACAAATTTAGAAGGTATTGAATTAACACAAGTAGCGTTAAGTTCACAGATCGGTTCGTGGGCAAGTAGCTTTTTAGCGATCATCATTTTCTTATTTGCTTTCAGTTCCTTACTAGGAAACTACTATTATGGTGAAACGAATATTGAATTTATTAAACAAAGTAAAACTTGGTTAACAATTTACCGTATTGCGGTAGTGGCAATGGTATTATTCGGTTCTGTTGCTACACTTCAAGTTGTGTGGAATATGGCAGACTTATTTATGGGGCTAATGGTAATTACAAACTTAATTGCGATTACGCTTCTTGGCCGATTTGCGTATGCTGCGTTGGCAGACTATGTGAAACAAAAGAAACAAGGGAAAGACCCAGTTTTCAGCGCAGACTCTATCCCTGGCTTAACAAACACAGAGTGTTGGGATAAGCCAGTGGTAGCGGATAAAGAAAAAGCAGTGTAATAAAAAGGCGAGCATCGAGATGAATTCGATGCTCGTTTTTTGTTGTAATAAAAGATGTAAAAAGCGCTCGTGTTAGGAATCCTTACATAGTTGTGTTAAAAAACCTTACATTTTTGTCGAAAATTCTTGATTGCTAAAAGTTTTTAGAATATAATTTTCTTATTGTAAGGAATAGGGGGCAATACAATTATGGATTTTTTAACTAATATAATTGGGGATATAAATAATGTCCTTTGGTCATATATCATTATTGCGATGTTAATTGGGTTAGGACTTTACTTTTCATTTCGTGTGAAATTTGTCCAAATTCGTTACTTCGGTGAAATGATTCGCTTACTTGGGGATGGGGCGAGTTCAAAGACAAGAAAAGCGCAAAAAGAAAAAAGTGGTGTATCATCATTCCAAGCATTTTGTATGAGTACAGCTTCTCGTGTAGGTACTGGTAACTTAGCTGGTGTAGCTATTGCAATTTCTATGGGAGGACCTGGAGCTGTATTTTGGATGTGGTTAATCGCGGTAATTGGGGGTGCTTCTGCATTTGTAGAGAGCACGTTAGCGCAAATTTATAAAGTAAAAGATGGGAATACATTCCGTGGGGGCCCAGCGTATTATATGGAAAAGGGTTTAAAGAAACGCTGGTTAGGTGTTGTTTTCTCTATTTTAATAACAGTTAGTTTCGGATTGATTTTTAATGCTGTGCAATCAAATACTGTAGCGGCAGCCTTTGATGAGGCATTTAAAACAGATGGCAGACTTGTTGGTGTTGTTATGGCTGGTTTACTTGCAATCATTATTTTTGGTGGGGTTAAGCGAATTGCACGTGCAGTTGAAATGATCGTTCCAGTAATGGCAATTATATATGTAGCAGTCGCATTATTCGTTGTTGTAACAAACATTACGGCAATTCCGCATGTATTTAAAGAGATTTTCTTACATGCTTTCGGAATTAAAGAAGTAGTTGGTGGGGGATTAGGAGCTGCGATTTTACTAGGAGTAAAACGTGGATTATTCTCAAATGAAGCTGGTATGGGTAGTGCGCCGAACGCAGCAGCGACTGCAAACGTAACGCACCCAGTTAAACAAGGTTTCATTCAAACTTTAGGGGTATTTACAGATACATTATTAATTTGTAGTTGTACAGCATTCATCATTTTATTATCTGATGTACCTGGTGCAGCTGATTTAAATGGAATTCAATTAACGCAACAAGCGTTAAGTCAACACATTGGACCGTGGGCATCTATATTTGTAGCAGTTGCAATCTTCTTGTTTGCATTCAGTTCATTAGTAGGTAACTACTACTATGGTGAGACAAATATTGAATTCTTAAATGGAAGTAAAGTTTTATTAAATGCTTATCGAATTGCTGTACTTGGTATGGTTATGTTAGGGTCTGTAGCAACAATTCAAATTGTTTGGGACTTAGCAGATCTATTCATGGGTATTATGGCTGTTATTAATTTAGTAGCAATTGTATTCCTTTCTAAGTATGCTTTCGCGGCATTATCAGATTACGTAAAGCAAAAGAAACAAGGAAAAGATCCAGTCTTTTATGCGGATTCTATTCCAGGTTTGAACAATACAGAGTGCTGGGATAAGCCAGTAGTAGCGGATAAAGAAAAAGCTGTATAATGAGGTGAGCATCAAGTGAAACTTGATGCTCATTTTTTTATTACATAATGAAAAAGACGAACATTCATGAGCGTTTTATAATAAAATGTAATTTTTTTTAGAAAAGGGAGGATATGAATTGGGATTTATGTTAGAATGGAAAATGCCTTTGGGACAAGAGATTATATGAATTTTTATATCCAATTGAAGGTTTTAGAGGAGAAATGGAAAGTTCGGATTATTTCTTGTTTTGAATGGTCAGACGTTCAACGTTAATGAAGAGTTAAATGGAGGATTTTATTCATGAAGTTTGTTATGTTTCTTGTAGGATTACTCGTTGTATTCGCACTCGGTTTTCTTATAAGTTCTGATCGAAAGAAGATTAAGTATAAACCAATCGCAATTATGCTTGTTATTCAGCTAGCGTTAACGTATTTCTTATTAAATACGCCAATTGGTTATATTTTAGTAAAAGGAATTTCAGATGGATTTGGAGCGCTTCTTGGATATGCGGAATCTGGAATCGTTTTCGTATTTGGTGGTCTTGTCAATAAAGGAGAAGTTTCATTCTTCTTAACAGCTTTATTACCAATCGTATTCTTTGCTGTTCTAATTGGAATTCTGCAACACTTTAAAATCTTACCGATATTTATTCGTGCTATTGGTACTTTGTTAAGCAAAGTAAATGGTCTAGGAAAACTAGAATCATATAACGCAGTAGCAGCTGCAATTGTTGGACAAGCAGAAGTATTTATTACAGTAAAAGATCAATTAAGTAAAATCCCAAAACACCGTTTATATACATTATGTGCATCTTCCATGTCGACAGTATCGATGTCAATCGTCGGTTCTTATATGAAAATGATCGAACCGAAATATGTAGTAACAGCACTTGTATTAAATTTATTTAGTGGTTTCATTATCATTCATATTATTAACCCGTACGATATTACAGAAGAAGAAGATACACTGCAGTTAGAAAATAAGAAGAAGCAATCATTCTTTGAAATGCTGAGCGAATATATTATGCTTGGTTTCACGATTGCAATTACGGTAGCAGCAATGTTACTTGGTTTCGTAGCATTAATTACAGCAATCAATAGCTTGTTTGATTCAATGTTCGGTATTACATTCCAAGCTATTTTAGGATACATTTTCTCACCATTAGCATTCGTAATGGGTATCCCGCAATCAGAGATGGTAACAGCGGGACAAATTATGGCAACGAAATTAGTATCAAACGAGTTCGTTGCGATGCTTGATCTAGGAAAAGTAGCTGGTGATTTATCAGCTCGTACAGTCGGTATTCTTTCTGTATTCCTTGTATCATTTGCGAACTTCTCATCTATCGGAATTATCGCAGGTGCAACGAAAGGGATCGATGAAAATCAATCAAATGTTGTATCATCATTCGGTCTACGCCTTGTATACGGAGCTACATTAGTAAGTATATTATCAGCGATTATCGTTGGTGTTATGTTATAAAAAGGGATGGTCCTAGCTCAAAGCTAGGGCTATTTTTTTATGGTAAATTTACATGAAAAAACCAATTAGTTAGGAATATATTAACATATGAAAATCTTTTAAAATTTATATTGCATTTCGATTAGATAACGCTTACAATTTGATTTGTAGGTGGTATCAATTTCAGACTTTCAAATATGGTAGGAGAGAAGAGGCTACCTTTTATAAATTGCAATTTATGTAAACGCTTACTGATTTTAGATAACAGTTGAATAGTATTTAGGGGTTTTAAATTTTTTTAACAACAATGGTCAGACGTCATTCGTTAGATGACTAATAACTCGTGGGAGAAGTGGAGGATTCACATATGAAAATAGTAATGTTTCTAGTCGGTTTACTTGTAGTATTTGTACTAGGTTTCCTTATAAGTTCAGATCGTAAGAAAATTAAATATAAACCAATTGCACTTATGCTTGTCATTCAATTGGTACTCGCGTATTTCTTACTAAATACAAAAATCGGATTTGTATTAGTTAAAGGAATTGCAGATGGATTTGGCGCTATTTTAAAATTTGCGGAAGCTGGGGTTAATTTCGTATTTGGTGGTCTAGCAAACGATGGACAAGCACCATTCTTCTTAACAGTATTATTACCGATTATTTTCTTAGCGGTATTAATCGGGATCCTGCAACACATTAAAATTTTACCGATTATCATTCGTGCAGTCGGTTTCCTATTAAGTAAAGTTAACGGTTTAGGAAAACTAGAATCATATAATGCAGTAGCAGCTGCAATTGTTGGTCAAGGGGAAGTATTTATTACAGTAAAAGATCAACTAAGCAAATTACCGAAAAATCGTTTATACACACTTTGTGCATCATCAATGTCAACAGTATCGATGTCAATCGTCGGTTCTTATATGAAAATGATTGATCCAAAATATGTAGTAACAGCACTTGTACTAAACTTATTCAGTGGATTCATTATCGTTCATATTATTAATCCATATGACGTAAAAGAAGAAGACGATATTTTAGAATTACAAGAAGATAAGAAACAAACATTCTTTGAAATGTTAGGCGAATATATTATGCTTGGTTTCTCTATCGCTGTAACAGTAGCGGCGATGTTAATCGGTTTCGTAGCATTAATTACAGCAATTAACGGTGTATTCGATTCTATTTTCGGAATCACATTCCAAAGCATTTTAGGTTACGTTTTCTCACCATTAGCATTCATAATGGGTATTCCAACATCAGAGATGCTACAAGCAGGACAAATTATGGCAACAAAATTAGTAACGAACGAATTCGTTGCAATGCTTGATTTAGGTAAAGTAGCTGGTGAGTTATCAACTCGTACAGTAGGTATTTTATCAATCTTCCTTGTATCATTTGCGAACTTCTCATCTATCGGAATTATCGCAGGTGCAACGAAGAGTATCGATGGCAAACAAGCAAACGTTGTATCATCATTCGGACTAAAACTTGTATACGGTGCAACGTTAGTAAGTATATTATCAGCGATTATCGTTGGGGTTATGCTTTAATAAATTAAGAAAAGCAATGAGCGTAGGCTCATTGCTTTTTTATTATTCAGCTGGAGGCGTAAATGTACGTTTCTCTAATTCAGCATCTAGCATAAATAGTGCATTTGAATCGTTTGTAATACGTTTTAATTTTTGGATGATGCTATCAAATGAAGCTTCTTCTTCTACTTGCTCGTCAACGAACCATTTTAAAAATGTAATTGTTGCGTGTTCACGTTCATCCCAAGCGATATCAGATAAGTTATAAATACGCTTCGTTACTTCACGCTCGTGTTCAAGTGCGACTTCAAAAGCATTTAGTACAGATTCGTATTCGTTGTTAGGATTATTAAATCCAGTAATAATAGCGCGCTCGCCGCGGTCATTAATGTAGTTGTAAAGTTTCATTGCGTGGAAACGCTCTTCTTCAGCTTGTACAAGGAAAAAGTTAGCGAATCCATCGTAGCTCTCGGCTGTACAGTAGGCAGCCATTGCCATATAAGCGTGGGCAGAGTAAAATTCAAAGTTCATTTGATCGTTTAGTGCGTCGTGCAATTTTTTAGATAACATAAAATCCCCCTTATTATTGTGACAAGAATATTATATCACAATTGATAATGTTCTCATTTAGATGTTTCGAACCTTTTCGAAAGCTTTGTGACGTGTGCTTCCATAATGTCCCGCAAGTCTAAATCATATTTTTGTGAAAGAACAACAAGATTAGATAGTACATCACCAAGTTCTTCTTTTAGTTCTTGTTTTAGCTCTTCTTCTGTTTTCGCATCTTCATCTGGGCGATTACGGCCGATTTCAATTGCGCGAACAACGCGTGAAACTTCCCCAACTTCCTCAGTTAAGAAATTTAAGCGAATAAAGGAGTTATACTGTGACCAGCTTCGTTTTTCATAAAATTCCTCTACCCATCTTTGAAATGCAACGATATCCATTTCTTCCTCATCTCCTCAATATGTTGTACAATGTCAATTGTATCATAACAATATATAGTTTCGGGGTGTAGGAATGAGAAAGATTTGTGTGTTTGCAGGTTCAAATTTAGGGGAGAGACCAGAGTTTAAAGAGCAAGCAATTGAATTAGGAAAAATGTTTGTTGAGAACGACTATGAGCTCGTATACGGTGGTTCATGCGTTGGATTAATGGGAGAAGTAGCAAACGAGGTTCTTCGTTTAGGCGGGCGTGTGACAGGTGTTATGCCGCGCGGTTTATTCCGTGGTGAAATCGTTCATACAGGACTAACGGAATTAATTGAAGTAGAAACGATGCATGAGCGTAAAGCAAAAATGGCAGAGCTTGCGGATGCTTTCATTGCACTACCAGGCGGATATGGAACATTTGAAGAACTATTTGAAGTTGTATGTTGGTCACAAATTGGTATACATAATAAGCCGGTTGGTTTATTAAATATAAAAGATTTTTACGGACCTATTTTGCAAATGGTTGAACGCGCAGCAGAAGAAGGATTTATGAATCCATCAAATAAAGAGTTAATTGTTGCAGCTGAGACGGCAGATGAATTAATTCATAAAATACAAAATTACGAGCGTCCTGTTTTAGGAACGAAGTGGAAGCAGCTATCATAATACAATTTTATAGAGATTTTTGGAAACACGTGTCATTTTAATTGAAAATGGCATGTGTTTTTAATTTGGTTAAATATGTTAACGTTGAGATATAATGTTTTTCAGAAAAGGAGAAATAGATGGAGGAGTTTGTGTATTTACGTCCTGTTTTTAAATGTGTTTTAGCAGCATCTGTTCTTGTTATGCTAATCGTTTTAAGACAGAAAAAAGAGCTAATTAATGAATTTTCGCTTTGGTTTATTTCGGTTATATGTATCGGTGTTTCGGCGATAACACTGTTTATGTCTGGATTTATTGTTGATGAGTATAATCTAGGTGGCGATGTGCAGTCTTTTAATATGTTTATTGGGATTGGTGTGATCAGTGGTCTAAATTTCATTATTTACTATAGACGGAAATAACAAGGAAGGCATTCCATATTACTTTGGAATGCCTTTATCACTTTTATTAGTTTGTTTTTTATACAGGTACCAGCCACCCCAGCCGCCACCAATTGCTACAACAACGAGGAAAGCATAGTCTTTAACCTCGACACGTATATTGAAAATAGTAGCTATAAGTAAGACAATCCCAACTGTTATTAACGCAAAAAATGCTCTAATTAAGTAGTCTTTCAACTGAACCACTCCCGCCATTTAAGTAGTAAATGATGAATTTGGAAAAGCTTTTTGGATCTAATTACTAAAGGGTGTTTCCTATATTTTAACATAAAAGGGATTGTAATATATTGATAAAAGTAGGAGAGAGGAGTGCTAATATTGTCGTATTTTGTTGGTAAATCGATATTCTTTGTCGAATCGTTGATATATTGTGAGTTGTGATCGATATAATGAAAAAATCGTTGATATATTGCGAGTTATGATCGATATATTTGAAAAATCGTTAATATAATTTCATGTACCGTTACATGGGAACACCCAATAGAAAAAAGCGACTCTGAACAAGCCGCTTCCGCTTTTAAGTAATATCCAGCTCCAGCGGCTAGAACAGTCGGTTGTTTCACTCCTTCATTCGAGGCAAAAAGCGCCTCGTAATCAGGAGTTCCAACACCCTCCTGTTCTGAACAAGCCGCTTCCGCATTTAATGATATCCAGCTCCAGCGGCTAGAATCTCCGGTCATTTCGCTCTCTCGCTCGAAGCAAAAAGCGCTTCAAGGTCGAGAGCTCCAATGCCCTGCGACTCTGAACGAGCCGCTTCCGCATTTAAGTCTATTATTGATTCAAGAACGCACGTAGCATCCAAACATGTTTTTCTAGTTCTGTGTAGATGCCTAGTAGTAGGTCAGATGTCATTTCGTCATCAGAATTTTGAGCGATTTCCATGCCTTTTTTCAGTTCGACTAGCATCATTTCATAGTCTTTCATGATTGCTTCGACCATCCCTTCTGCAGTTTCTCCGTAAGCTGCTTCTTGAATAGAAGATATTTCTAGGTATTCTTTCATTGTTGCTACTGGTTTGCCGCCAATTGCTAAAATACGTTCTGCAATTTCATCGATGTGAGTAGCTGATTCTGTGTAAAGTTCTTCAAATTTCTCGTGTAATGTGAAGAATTGAGGTCCTTTTACGTACCAATGGAAGTTGTGTAGTTTTGTAAATAAAACGCTCCAGTCTGCTACTTGTTTGTTTAATACTTCGATTACTTGTTTATTCATTATGATCAATCTCCCTTTGAGTTGTTATGTTATATCGATTACTAATTTATAATTATTATAATCTAGTAATTTGTATAAATCAACCCTTTTGCTGGAATTAATTTGAACAAATTATGAAATGTTGTAAATAAAAATCCCTATTACTGTGAAGTAATAGGGATTTTGTTTGATATTCAGTTTCTGTTCTAAGCGAGCCGCTTCCACTTTTAATTATTACACAGCCTGTTTCTTTTCTTCTACATCCTGTACATCCCAGCACTCTGTATTCTTTAAGCCAGGGATAGAACTTGCAACGAAAACAGGATCTTTTCCTTGTTTCTTTTGCTTTATATAGTCTGCTAATGCTGCGTAGGCGAATTTGCTAAGGAATGAGATGGCAATTAAGTTTGTAAATACCATTAGTCCCATGAATAAATCAGCTAAACTCCAAACAGTTTGAAGGGCAGCAATTGATCCGAAGAACACCATTCCGACAACTGCAACGCGATAAATCATTAACCATGTTTTGCTTTCTTTAATGAATGCGATATTTGTTTCACCATAATAGTAGTTTCCTAGTAGGGAACTGAAAGCAAATAGGAAGATGATAATCGCTAAGAAAGTGCTGGCCCACGATCCAATTTGTGAACTTAATGCTTGTTGTGTTAATTCAATTCCTTGTAAATTAGATCCTTTGTAAAGTCCAGAACATAATACGATAAATGCTGTTGATGTACATACTAAGAATGTATCTACGAAAACACCTAATGCTTGAACAAGTCCTTGTTTTGCAGGGTGAGATACATCTGATGTTGCGGCTGCGTTAGGAGAGCTACCCATACCTGCTTCTGTTGCGAATAAACCGCGCTGAATTCCGAACTTGATTGCTGCACCAATACCACCAGCGATGGCTTGGTCTAGACCGAATGCACTGTTGAATATTTCCATAAAAATGCTTGGTAACATATCGAAGTTTTTAATAACAACAAAAACAGCCACACCAATATAAACGATTGCCATTGGAGGAACAATCATTTCTGTAATACGTGAAATGCTTTTAATACCGCCAAAAATAATAACTGCAACTAATACAGCTAATAGAGCTCCTACGATCGTTCGCTCTAGTCCAAAAGCATTTTCAAACGCTATTGTTACTGTATTTGCTTGAACTGAATTGAAGATTAATCCGTACGTAACTGTAATAAGAAGTGAGAACCAAACGCCCATCCAACGTTTGTTTAATCCTTTTTCCATGTAATATGCTGGGCCACCACGGAACCTGCTTCCATCTTTCACTTTATAAATTTGTGCAAGTGTACATTCTACAAAACTAGTAGCTGCACCGATAATTGCGATAAACCACATCCAAAATATTGCACCAGGTCCGCCCATTGAAATGGCTAAAGCTACACCAGCTAAGTTTCCGATGCCAATACGAGCTGCTGCGCTTAAGCAAAATGCTTGGAATGGGGAGACGCTATCTTTTTTCTTTTCTTTTCGATTAAATCCTTTACTAATTAAACTGACCATCTCACCGAAATGAGTAATTTGGACAAATTTTAATTTAAAAGAGAAATAAAGACCAAAGCCGATTAGCATTGCAATAAGAATATATGACCATAAAATATTATTCGTTACCTCAAGGAATCTGCTAAAGATATCAACCATATAATACACTTCCTTTTTTTTCGTAATAAGAAAATTATATGCAAAAAATATACTAGAATCAATTTTTCTAAAAAATTATGTTACTTAAATATGTTTTGTGTTATGATTAAGTTACATGGTAATTGTTTTTAGAATTATTAACATTTTGAAAAACAAAATTTCAAGTGAGAAAGAAGGGATAAAGTGAAAGAAGAATCTCTGTTGGAAGTAAGTCTTGAAAGTTTGAAAATGAGGAGTAATTTATTGTTACCATACATCTTCAAGTATCTGTTTAGGGGGCATTTATTATTACAATAAAAGATTTCCAAATGACAGGTATTCTGAATGGCTAGAATTTCTAAAATTGATTGGATGAACAAAAGACAGAAAAACAGAAAATTTAAATAAAAAAACGTTAAGGAGGAGCTAAACATGAATATTAGAGAAAGTGAACTTCCAGGTATTGGTTATAAGTTTCAAATTGTTACGAAAGGTAACGAAAAAATGGTGATCGTCATTCATGATGATGGCCGTAGAGAAATGTATCATTTTGATTCAGACCATGAAGAAAGTATTTCTAGTATTTCATTGCGTGACTCAGAGGCAAGACAAATTGCAGCGATATTAGGTGGAATGGTATATAAGCCTAGAGCATTAGAAAATGTTGAGATGGTCTTTGAAGGTTTAGCGATTGAGTGGTTCAAAGTGGAGAATGCAGCTCCAGCAATCGGAAAAACAATTGGTGATCTTGAAATAAGAAAAACATATAGCGTAACGATAATAGCTGTTATGAAAAAGAATATGAAAAAGCTATTTAATCCAGGTCCAGAAACGGTAATTGAAGAAGGCGATATGCTTGTAGTTTCAGGTGAGAGAGAAGAAATTAAAAAAATTATTAATGAGTTACTTTCGAATAGGGGGACTGACTAGATGGATACGTTAATTTTTGAAGTTGGTACAGCTTTAGTTTTAGTAGCAATTGCGGCAGTAATCGCTGGAAGGTTTAAATTCTCAGTAATTCCTTTTCTAATCATTCTTGGCATGTTAGTAGGACCGCATGCTCCGATACTAGGTGTAATCGATCTCAGGTTTATAGAGAGTGAAAGTGTAATATCCTTTCTAGGAAGAATCGGCGTTCTGTTCCTTCTTTTTTATCTAGGACTAGAATTTTCAATGAAAAAACTAATTAAATCAGGACGTTCTATTGCGATTGGCGGAACGATTTATATTTTAATTAACTTTTCACTTGGATTATTATACGGATTTTTAATGGGATTCCCTTTGCTAGAAATCTTAATTATCGCGGGTATTATTACGATTTCTTCTAGTGCTATCGTTGCAAAAGTATTAGTTGATTTAAGAAGAACTGGTAATAATGAAACCGAACTAATTTTAGGAATTATTATGTTTGAAGATATATTCCTAGCTGTATATTTATCAGTCGTTTCTGGCTTAGTTCTTGGGGATCACGCTTCCTTCTTAGGTGCTCTCACTTCAATTGGAATCGCTTTAGGATATATGCTTCTATTCTTTGTAGTAGCTAGAAAGGCTACTCCGTTATTAAATAAATTGCTCAATATTAGTTCAGATGAAATTTTTATTATTGTAGTATTTGCTTCCTTATTCTTTATTGCAGGTTTCTCGGAAACAATTCACGTTGCAGAAGCAATCGGAGCACTTCTTTTAGGGTTAGTTTTCTCTGAGACAGAGCATAGTGACCGAATTGAACATCTTGTTGTTCCGTTTAGAGATTTCTTTGGAGCCATTTTCTTCTTCAGTTTCGGATTAAGTATCGATCCATTCTTATTAGGCGGAGCGATTTGGTTAACGTTAGGTGCTGTCCTTCTTACTATAATCGGTAACTTCGTAGCAGGGATGATTGCAGGAAGACAGGCTGGATTATCTCATAAAGCTTCGACAAATATCGGTCTAACAATTGTTTCAAGAGGAGAGTTCTCTATTATTATGGCCAATATCGGAATAGCGGGTGGTTTAATGTCAGTACTAAAACCATTCTCAGCGCTATATGTGCTTATACTATCTATTTTGGGTCCTCTTCTTACGAAAGAGTCAAAGAATATATATAAATTTTTAAATAAAATATTTAAGTGGGATACGAAGACTAGCTAAATTTTAAACAATTGACGTGTAAGGTCAGATTTTATATAAAGTCTTATTGTGAAGGAATCTATAGTTAAATAGATTCCTTTTTTATGGGAAATTAATAACTAGTTGTTATTTGTTAGAGAAGGATATGTTTAATATTTTACATATTGTGGCATACATATAGGAAAAGGGAGTTTGGAAAGGGGATTATAGAGAAATGGAACTCCAGTTTCAAAATGTATATCAACAGGTGGAGAATTGGTATGTGTTGGATTCGGAGCTTCCTTGGGATGTCAAAAAGTTAAGAAATGATTTGTTTTCTCTTATTGAAGTAAGTGCAACACCAGTTGTTTTTTGTGATACGTGTGATGCGAATACTGTACTTTTATCATTAGGAGAAGAAGAAGAGGAGTTTTTATTCCCGGTAGGTGGTTTTTATCATAAAGAAAAACAATTAATTTTCATTTGTATGTGGGAAGAGTATGAACAAGTGCTCAAAACGCTACTGCATGAATTCAGGCATGCGATGCAGCATAAGGACGATGTACTATATGTTGGAAATGAACTATACGAAGAAAGATGGATTGAGAAAGATGCGAGGCATTTCGCGGAGAGGAAGCTAGATGAATATAAAAATAGAAAGTTAATCTGAAGCATAGTGGAGAAAAAACACTGTGCTTTTATTTGTTGCTAATGAAAAATAAGTAGTTGACCTTTATCAAGTTTAGTTCTAAACTAATAGTATAAAATGAGCGAGGTGATGGAATGAAAGCAGAAGATAGACTAGGATTACTATTATGGTTTCGTTTATCACGTTTTTATAATAAAAGTATTCGTGAGACGAATCAGCATTTGAAAGAATGGAATGTATCTGCCGCTCAGTTTGATGTACTAGCTCAAGTTGGAGGACATGATCGTTTAACACAACAAGAGCTTGGAAATAAGCTATTTGTTACGAAAGGAAATGTCACGCAGCTTTTAAATAAAATGGAGCAGCTGGAGTGGATTCATCGCGAACAAGAAGGTACTACGAAATATATTTCGCTAACAGAAAAGGGACGAGCTTTATACGGGGAAATCGTACCGCCTCAAGAAACGTTCCAAGCGGAGCAGTTTCAAAATTTGAATATAGAAGAACAAAATCAATTACTACAATTACTAAAAAAATTACAGTGAGAAAAATTTCAAAACAAATCTCGATTTCGAGATAATATGAGGTGAAGGATATGTTTAGAAAAATTGATCATAAAAATATGGGCAGAGCAAATCACGGTTGGTTAAATACACATTTTCATTTTTCCTTTGCTAATTACTATAATCAAAATAACATGAACTTTGGAGCATTACGTGTTATTAATGATGATCTAGTAGCGGTGCAAACTGGTTTTGATATGCATCCGCACCGTGATATGGAGATTATTTCTTACGTTGTAGATGGTGCTTTAACACATGAAGATAGCATGGGAAACCGCGGAACAATTGAGCGTGGACATGTTCAATATATGAGTGCTGGTACAGGTGTATTTCATAGTGAGCATAATTTAGGAAATGAAACACTACGTTTATTACAAATTTGGATTCTACCAGATCGTGCGGATCATAAACCAAACTATGGTGAGTTTAAATTTGATTGGAGCAAGCGTGAAAATGAATGGTTTCACATGGTATCGCCATTAGAAGGAGATGCACCAATTCAAATTCACCAAGATGCGAATATATACTCTTTATCATTAGAAGCTGGAAAAGAAATTCATTTTCCTGTGAAAGAAGGCCGTCAATTGTATCTTGTGCAAATTGAAGGAAGTAGTGTAATAAATGGTGAAACACTTGTTATGCGTGATGCGGCAGAAGCAGTAGAAGAAGATATTCATATTCAAGCGAAAGAGCAATCACACTATTTAGCAATTGAATTGAAAAAACAATAAAACGTTTATGGAAAAGAGGCCCCCGATAGGGAGACCTCTTTTTTTGATTGGAATTATCAGAAAACACTTTCTCAAATTTCAGAGAGAGGTATTAACTGGAAAAACAAGAATTGTATAAAAGTGTCAAAAATCTTTATGGGAATGGGGAATGTTATAGTGAAAAAGCAAGTCATTTCATCAGCATTAGCGTTAACTGTTATCGCCGGGGGATTTGGAACATTTGGAGCAACGACAACGAAAGCGGAAGAACAAAAAATTCAATATCATCAAGAATTTAAAACACCTGCATACATAGGTGAAGAATGGAAAGCACCGGAAGGACTAGATAAAAAAGAGACGGTCTTTCAATATTTAGAGAGTAAGAAGGATATGTTTAAATTAGCAGGAAACATTGACAAGCACTTCAATATCGTTGGGGAAGAAAAAGATGCTGAATCTGGTACGACACATGTGAAGTTAGTTGAGAAACATAATAATATTCCTGTGTATGGTTCAGACCAAACTGTTACGCTAGATAAAGAGAATAATGTAAAAGCATTCTTCGGACAAGTTATTCCGAATTTAGAGGATAAAAATATTCCTACCTTTGCAAGTATTAGTGCGGAGCAAGCAGAAACGATTGCAAAGGCTGATATAGAGAAAGAAATTGGTCAAGTAAAGAATTATGATGGTGTGAAAAAAGATTTATTTGTGTATGAAAAAGATGGGAATTATTATCTTGCATACCTCGTTAAGGCATCGATTTCAAAACCAGCTCCAGGCTATTGGCATTACTTTGTTGATGCAACAAATGGAAATGTGATTGAGAAATATAACGCTGTAGATAACCTTACAGGATTTGGTTATGGAGTATTAGGCGCTAGACAATCATTTGAAATTGCTCAAGATGAGAAGACAGGAGCATTCAACTTATTTGATGGTAAACGAGGACAAGGTGTCCATACATTTGATGCAGAGAATATGGATGAAAACTGGTTTAATTTATTCTCACAATGGCTTGGATATACAGGAGAAGAAGTTGAAAGTAAATCTAAGTTCTTCGAAGATAAAGCGGCAGTTGATGCACATGTAAATGCAGGAAAAGTATACGATTACTATAAAAAGACATTTAATCGTAATTCCTTCGATGATAAAGGTGCAAAACTTATTTCTACTGTTCACGTAGGTACGGCTTGGAATAATGCGGCTTGGAACGGTATACAAATGATGTATGGTGATGGCGATGGTAAAACATTTATTCCATTATCAGCTGGTCTAGATGTTATCGGTCATGAATTAACACATGCTGTAACTGAACATACAGCAAACCTTGTTTATAAAAATGAATCAGGTGCGTTAAATGAATCGTTATCTGATATTATGGGTGTCATGGTTGAGAAGAAGAGCTGGGATTTAGGTGCGGACATTTATACACCTGGCAAACCTGGTGATGCACTTCGTTCTCTGAAAGATCCAGCATCTATTCCAAACCCATTAAAACCAGGTGAAGGTTACCCAGATCATTACAATAAACGTTATACTGGAACAGCTGATAATGGCGGCGTTCATATTAACAGTAGTATTAACAATAAAGCTGCATATTTAGTATCAGAGGGCGGCACGCATTACAATGTGAAAGTAACTGGAGTGGGCCGTGAAGCAACAGAGAAAATTTACTACCGTGCTCTTACAAAATATTTAACTGCAAACTCTGACTTTAAAATGATGCGTCAAGCAGCACTTCAATCAGCAGAGGACTTATATGGCAAAAATTCTACAGCTTACCAAGCTGTAACGAAAGCTTATGATGCAGTAGGCGTAAAATAATAAGAGAAAAAGACCTGACTAGGCTGTCAGGTCTTTTCTTTATCCCGTAAACGCCCGACTGATTAAAGTTTCACTTTATTTAGTCGCGAATACCTAATGCGATTTTCGCCATACGTGACATGCGTTCTTTCGACCACGGCGGATTCCAAACGACATTAACTTCTATTTCGTTTACTTCAGGTACGTTTGTTGATAATACTTTTTTAACGTCTGCTATGATTTGACCAGCCATTGGACAACCGATAGAAGTCATTGTCATCGTAATGACAGCATTATTATTTTCATCAGCTGTAACATCATACACTAATCCAAGGTTAACAATATCAACACCTAGTTCAGGGTCAATAACAGCTTCTAAATTGGCGAATAATTTATTTTCAAATGCTTCTTGTGACATAAATAGCACCTCCTACATAATAATGATATCGATTCTCATTATAACGGAAATGTATATAATGTGCAGGAAATGAGCTCAAAAAAATATCCCTCTTCAGAAGAGGGATATTTTTTTGAACATTTATTCCGTTTTAAAATGAGATACGAGTTGATCTAATTCTTTAACTGTTTGTTTCATTTGTTTTGCGGTTTCTGTCATTTCATTCATAACAATAACTTTTTGAACAGTAGATTGCGCTGTTGAGGCAGTTTCACTAGATACTTCAGTAGAAATAGAAGCAATATTATTAAGTGAAGCATTCATTTCTTCAGCGCTTGCAGCCATCTCTTCAGCAGTTGCTGATATATCTTGCATTTGAGTAGATACTTTATTTACTTGCTCAACAATTGTTGTGAAGGAAGCACCAGCTTCACGAATGACATTAATGCCTTCAAATGCTTCGGAACGACCTTGAGACATCATAGAGCTAGCAGTTTCTGTATCATTTTGAATGTGATGTAGTAAGTTGTTAATATCTGTTGCAGCTGTTTTAGATTGTTCGGCAAGTTTACGAACTTCATCAGCTACGACGGCAAATCCTTTTCCTTGCTCACCAGCACGAGCCGCTTCAATAGAAGCATTTAAAGCGAGTAAATTTGTTTGCTCAGCGATATTAGAAATGGATTGTACAGCTGTATCGATATATTTTGTGTGAGTGATTAGACGTTCGACCACATCTGATGTAGCATTTACGGCTTCGTGTATCGTTGTCATTTGTGAAACGGATTTCTGGATAACTGTACTTCCTTCGTTAGCATGTTCATATGTAGCGACAGCAAGTTCGGCTACAGATGAAGCAGATTCAGCAATGCGTTGAACGCTTACTGTCATATCGTCCATTGCAGTTGAACTTTCTTCCATACTAGAAGTTTGAGATTGAATACTTGCATTTAAGTTGGACATCGAACTTTGAATTTTTATTGTCTCCTCAAGTGATGTATTAGTCTTTTCTAGCATAATTTCAGAAGCGTTTTGTACTTCCACAGAGGTTTTTTGAACACGATTAATGATATGTTGCAAGTTTTCTAGCATTTTATTAAATGATAATGCAATCGCACCGATTTCATCATTGCTATTTACTTGTAGACGAGCTGTTAAGTCACCTTCTTGAGAGGCTAATTCTTTTAGCTTAATGTCAATCTGCTGAATTGGTTTTACAAGTCTACCAGAGAACCACCATGCAAGAATAATTGCAACGACAATACAAATAACAAGTGATAGGAAGACAACATATTCAATTTGTAGTGAAGATTGATCGATTTTTTCGATGGATTGATCACGTAACTTAGCTTGTTCATTACTGTAATTTGTGAAATCACCAATTACTTTATAGACAGTGCCATTTTCTGTAGAAGCAACTTGCAAAGCCTCTTCCCACTTTTGTTCTTTTGCAAGAGGGAAAACTTTTTCTTCAATAAATTTTCTCCAAGTGGATCCTAATTCCATTGTGTTTTTCACGGACTGAGAAATATTTGGATTAGAAAGAAGCTTATCTTTTGAATCCTCAAGACCTTTACTCATCTCATTAAACTTGTCCAATTCGACCTGATCATGTTGTAGTAAATAACCTCTTAAAGCAGATAGTTGTACTTGATAAGCGTCTCCGCGCTCTTTTAAGTCTGTTGCAAGAGGAGAAATATCTGTTTGTAGTGCTTCAGCTTTATGTGATTGATCGATAGCGAAGTATAAAATGAATGCTAAGGCGATGCCAAATAAAGCACAAATCGTTCCCATCATGAACATTAGTTTTTTTCGAATGCTAATAAAATTCATATGATAAAAAGCCTCCTTTGTGAAATCTTAGTATTAGGATTAATTAATGTAAAAAATTGAAAGAAAGCTTTACTCCAGTTGGAATAAAGCTTTCTTCTTTCCTTTAGGAATTATAGCAGACAGAATGGGAGAGAGAAAGATATATTTTAAAGTAAAAAAGAGAGATTGAAAAAATCTCTCCTTCTTATATTTATCCGTTCGTTTTGAAATGAGAAACGAGAACTTCAAGTTCTTGTACAGTCGTTTTCATTTCAGCTGATTTTTTAGCAACGACACTCATTTTGTTTACTTGATCACCAGCTGAATGTGCTGTTTGTGATGTTTCAGCAGCAACTTCATTTGAAATAGAAGCGATGTTATTTAAAGCTGCATTCATTTCTTCAGAACTTGCGGCCATCTCTTCAGCAGTTGCAGACATCTCTTGCATTTGTGTAGAGACTTTGTTGATGTGGTTAACAATTTCTGAAAATGAAGATCCAGCAGTGCGAATGACTGTAATTCCTTCAGAAGTTTCTGATTGACCTTGTGTCATCATTTCATTTGCTATTTTTGTGTCGGCTTGAATGTGATGAAGTAAATGGTTAATGTCAGTTGCTGCTAGCTGAGATTGTTCAGCAAGTTTTCTTACTTCATCGGCAACAACAGCGAATCCTTTTCCGTGTTCACCAGCACGAGCTGCTTCAATCGAAGCATTTAAAGCGAGTAAATTCGTTTGTTCTGCAATGTTGGAAATGGATTGAAGCGCAGTATCAATATGATTCGTATGTGTAATGAGTCGCTCTACCACTTGCGATGTAGCGTTAACAGCTTCATTAATTGCATGCATTTGTGTGATAGATTTCTCAATAACTTTATTCCCATCATCAGCTTTTTCTGAAGTTGTAACAGCTAAACTAGCAACAGAGGAGGCAGATTCTGCAATACGCTGAACACTCGTTGCCATATCATCCATTGCAGTTGAACTTTCTTCAATACTTGAAACTTGTGAACGAATATTGTGCTCAAGAGCATTCATAGTCTCTTTTGTTTTTGCGGTATTTTCCATAGAAGCAGTTGTTTCGATAAATACGTTTTGGGAAGCTTCTTTTACACTTGTTGATGTTTGTTGGACTTGCTTTATGATGAGCTGTAAGTTAGCAAGCATTTGATTAAAGGAATTTGCAATGTCACCAATTTCATCTTTACTCGTTACATGTAATCTAGCGGTTAAATCGCCATCTTGAGAAGCTAATTCTTTTAATTTCTCATCAATTTGTCGAATTGGTTTAACGAGTTTACCAGAGAACCACCATGCTAATAAAATAGATGTTAGTGTACATGTAATGAGTGAGAAGAAAATAATATATTGAATAAGGGATGAAGAAGACTCGACGTCAGCAATTAATGCATCACGTTTATCATTTTCTTCATTTGCATATTTATTAAAACGACTTAAAATATCATTTACATAATCTGTTTGAGCTAGAGCAATTTTAGATGCTTCGTCCCATTTACCTTCGCGAGTAAGAGGAAGGACCTCATTATCTATGACACTTCGCCATTTCGCTCCCATTAAAATGGCTTCTTTCATTCCTTCAGGGAGTTTTTTATCACTCGTTACTTGTTCTCTTGTATCAGCTAATTTCTTTCCCTCTCGGTTGAATTTATCCAATCCTTTTTGATCATGTGATAGTAAATATTCTTGTAAACCAGCAACTTGTGCCTGGAACCAGTCTCCACGTTCTTTTAAAATCGTTGCTCTTTTTGATACATCATTTTTTAACGTTTCGACTTCACTTGCTTGATTCATCGCGAATGAAAGAATAACAATAAGAGCAATGCTAAATAAGCAACAAATGCTTAAGAGTGTGAAGAGTAGTTTTTTTCGAATACTAACATATTTCATCGTTACCCCTACCTTTTTAAAACTATTTATTATGATTTAAGAATATTAATAACAAAATTAATAAAAATATTATTATGAAGTTATTAATCAGTCCAATGAAAATTATAGCAGGTAATGGAAGGAGGGGAATTGATATTAATAAATGTTCTTAAAATGTATACATTTGTATATCTAAAAATTCATAAATAAATATTAGAAAGGCTATTGTAATTTGAAATAACATCATGTATACTTCTAATTAGTTGATAACGATTATCAATATCAACCGAAACATTACTCTTCGTTATGTTGGTCATACCCCTTTTTGACGACGTAAGTCAGAGACAAAATGTTGAAATATCTTGTGTCCTATTCTACAGAATTATGGTAATCTCCAACCTCAACTTATATGCGTGAGCATGCAAAAAGGATCCTATCCGTGAAGGGATCCTTTTTTGCATGCTGTCGCAATTAATGTATATAGACCGGGTATTCGTTCTTCAATTCCTTCTGGTGCAGTAGAAGGGAAGACCCACTTTTGATGAGAACCGTGTTCTTCAACTAGTTTTTCAATTTTAAAATGTTCTTCCGCAAGTGTTGTAATAATTTCTCCTAGCGTCCAGCGACGGATGGTTGTTTTCGGTAACGATTCTTTCTGCGCTTCTGTAAGAAGAATGCTGTAAGCAACATCATCTTCAATTAATTCTTCATCGAAATAATTTCCACTTGCTTGAAATGATGGGTGGTCTACTCCTAGCAGTTTTGTATACATTGGATGATAATCGCGAAGGATAAGTGTTCCGTCCGTTTTTAGTAATTGATAGATTTTTGTAAAGAGCGGTTTTAAATCTAAAAAATAATGGAGTACACCAAGTTCTAGTAATACGATATCAAATGATTCGGAGAGTTTTACATCTAATACGTCAGAGACGATGTACTGGATAGAGACATCGGCGGCTTCTGCAAGTTCATTTGCATATTTCGCATTACTTGCTGAAATATCAACAACCGTTACGTCAGCTCCTAAAAGGGCGAGAGCAACGGCTTTATTGCCTTTTGACCCGAGTAAATTAATAATACGCTTTTCTTTTGGAGATTGTATGTAAGGTAAATAGTGATCTACTTCGCGCACGGGATCTTCCATGAGCTTTTTCGCATAATCGGCTGGCGCACCGTGGCGATTTGTCCAAGCTTCATAAGCAGCTGCATTCCAGCTCTTTTCATTCATAGCGCTTAGTTGTTTTTGATTCAATAGTATCACTCCTTTCGTGAACGTATAGGTATTCGGCGGGTGGAGGGAATTTCCTGTTTTTTTGAAATATAATTTGATTTTTCTGTTATTTAGTCGTAAAATACGTGTTATACGTAAAAGCGTTGAAAAGGAAAAGTAGGATGAAAACATTCTTTCCAGAGAGCTTCGGTAGCTGAGAAGAAGCAAGAATATTCATTTGAACAATGGCCTTTGAGCTTCGTCCTGAACTTATCAAATGATAATAGTAGGCGGCGACGAGAGTTGGTACTCGTTATCAAAACCACAGTATAAGAGCATAGAGCTCCGTACTTGTTAAGGCTAATTATGTGAGTGATTGGCGAAATAAGGTGGTACCGCGACTGTTTATACAGCCCCGCCCTTATCTTTTTTAAGATAGGGGCGGGGCTTTTTATATTGTAAAGGAGGAATGTAAGATGAGTATTTTTATTGGAGGCGCTTGGCCATATGCAAATGGTTCGTTACACCTTGGACATATTGCTAGTTTGTTACCCGGAGATATTTTAGCACGCTATTACAGGGCAAAAGGTGAGAGTGTATTGTATGTTTCGGGAAGTGATTGTAATGGAACACCGATTGCAATTCGGGCAAAACAAGAAGGTGTAACGGCGAAAGAAATTGCTAATAAGTATCATGAAGAATTCCAGCGATGTTTTCAGAATCTCGGTTTTACGTATGATTGCTATACACGTACCGATAGTGAGCACCATCATAAAACAGTTCAAAAAGTTTTTTTACGTTTATTAGAGGAAGGCCATATTTATAAAAAAACAGTGGAACAAGCATATTGCGAAACGTGTACGCAGTTTTTACCAGATCGTTACGTAGAAGGAATTTGTCCTCATTGTCATGAAGCAGCAAGAGGAGACCAATGCGATGCTTGTTCTGCTATTTTAGATCCGCTCGATTTGTTAGAAAAGAAATGTAAGTTATGTGGTAGTACGCCATCAGTACAGGAAACAGAACATTTCTATTTCGCATTGCATACATTTCAGCATCAAATTAAAGAGTCTGTAGAAAGCGCAAAGCAAAAAGGAACATGGCGTGACAATGCAATTCAGCTAACAGAAAGATATGTAAAAGAAGGATTACAAGATAGGGCAGTGTCACGAGATTTACCAATCGGGGTTCCAATTCCGGTAGCGGGATACGAAGATAAGAAAGTTTACGTATGGATTGAAGCGGTGACAGGGTATTATTCAGCGAGTAAATATTGGGCTGAAGAAACAGGAAAAGATGATCGAGAGTTTTGGGATAGAGATGCAAAAACATATTATGTACATGGGAAGGATAATATTCCATTTCACTCTATCATCTGGCCAGCGGTACTACTTGGAATAGGAGAGGAAGCAATCCCGCGCCATATCGTTTCGAATGAATATTTGACGGTAGAAAAAAGAAAGTTATCGACAAGTAAAAACTGGGCCGTATGGGTACCTGACATATTAGAACGCTATGATCCAGATTCTATTCGTTATTTTTTAACAGTTAATGCACCAGAAAATCGTGACACTGACTTTTCATGGCGTGAATTTATTTACAGTCATAATAGTGAATTGTTAGGTGCATATGGAAACTTCGTGAACCGCACATTAAAGTTTATTGAAAAATATTATGATGGTACGGTGCCGAAGGGAACTATTGATATAGAGCTGAAAGATAAAATAGAAGGATTATATAAAAATGTAGGAGAGGCGATTGAGCAAACTAAATTTAAAGTGGCGTTAGAGACAATATTTGAGGCAGTACGTTTTGCAAATAAATATTTTGATGAAAAGCAGCCGTGGAAACAAAGAGAAGATGATCCAATTTCATGTGAAGAAACGATTTTTAATTGTGTTTATCTTATCGCTAATTTTGCAAATCTCCTTGAACCATTTTTACCATTTTCAAGTGAAAGAGTTAGGACTACACTGTCGATCGTTCAGCAAACTTGGGGACCTCAAAATACGTTGCCGAGTAGAATTGATAGCGTGCAGCCATTATTTGAACGAATCGATGTAAAACAAATTGAGCGTGAGGTAGAGAAGCTGCATGGAGCGGTAAGGTGAGGTATAGAAAAAGACCTTTCAAGTAAATGAAAGGTCTTTTGTTATGCACTATGCACGCGATTACTTTTCTTTCCTTTCCTAGCAGTAAGCAGCTGAGGAGTGAAAATCCCAATCAATATAAAAATAATCCCAATCCACTGCATGAATGTTACGACTTCATTTACAAGTGTAATAGAAGCGATAATAGCAGTTGGTAATTCAGCTGCACCTAAAATAGTGCCAAATCCTATTCCGACTTTCGGTACACCGATTGAAAAACAAATGACAGGTACAACAACGCCGAATAATCCGAGGAAGAAAGCATATTTCCATAATCCAGCTTGTAAGGTACCATCCGTTAAAAAGGTTGGCGGGAAGAATAGGCATACGATAAGAGTAGCGCTTGTTGTCATGAGAAAGCTTTTCGTGTAAGGTGGAACATCTGTAGCGACGCGCCCACTTGCAAAAACATAGAATGAAAAAGAGACAGCGGCTAATAGTCCAAAGATAATCCCTTTCGTGGAAAAACTTTGTCCAAGACCTTCAAAGACACCACCTGCAAACAGCGTACCAGTAAATAAAATAATGATAGATATAACTTTCTCGCGGCTTGGAAATGTTCGATTTGCAATTGCTTCGATTACTACACCAATCCAAGTGAACTGGAAGAGTAGGACGACAGCGATAGATGCTGGTAGCTCTTCTACAGAAATAGCGTAGAAAATCCCAGTCATACTCATCGTTGTTCCGACTGTTAGTAAGGAAAAGAATTGTTTTTTTGTTACTTTATGACGTGAAAAGAAAAGAACGAGCAGAAGTAGTCCAATCCATCCGAAGACATATTGTCCTCCTAATAGTTGATGTGCTGAAAATCCGTCAATGAACCCGAGTTTGAAAATAGTTGAAAGTACGCCGTAGCTACAAGCGCCGAATAAAACGAGTAATGAATACTTAAACTTCTCCATGAAGATCCTCCTTATAAATAATAAAAAACGCCCGCTATCCAAAAAGGACAACGGGCGAACGAAACAGAGTAAGATACTCTACAAAATTCCGCCATTCATACGAAGTATGAATTTGGGGTATGAAATTAGAGTTGGTTTTTACATTGCTTTTGGGAATACAATGGAGCATTTTACACCTTGAGGTGTGTTTTGTATCCCATAAGGAAACTGATGTTTATCTAATATTTGTTTTACAATATATAACCCAAGACCACTGCCTTGTACTAAGCCATGTTTGCCAGGATTTGCGCGATAGAATGGCTCAAATAAATGGGCAAGTTTATCCTCATCGATTTGTGAACCTGTATTTAATACTTCTAATGCATAACCGTTTGGTTTTTCATAAAGCTTTATATATACATGCTGATGGTCAATTGTGTAATGAATTGCATTTGAAATAATGTTAAAAATAGCAGTTTGAATAAATTTAGGATCAGCTAAAATTTGTACATCTTGTTTAATGTTCGATTGAACATTTAATTGCTTTACAGATACAAAGTAATCTACTTTTTTCATAACATCCTCAATGATATTAGATAACGAAATGACTTCTAAATTCGGTTTAAATTGAGGGTTTTGTATTTTGGATAATTCTGACATCTTTTCCGTTAAAATGTTAATGTCTTGCATCATCTCATAGGAACGTTTTAAATATTTATCTCTATCTTTATAAGCACCGATTCCGTGAATCATGCCATCAAGTTGTCCCATAACAGCCGCAATCGGCGTTTTTAATTCATGGGATACCATAGACATAAATTCTTTACGGGATTGTTCTAACTGTTGTCCCTTCTTGAGCTCATTTCTTAAATCTTGATTGCTTTCATGTAAATTCTTCACAATATGTGGGACTTGTAAAGCAGCTACTTGCAAATTAAAATCTGTTGGATCTGTATTTTTGTTAAGTGCTTTTTTATCTGAGAAATCAAGATTCATAATATCTTTTAAAGCATCGCTCATATATTGAAAAGGTTTGGCAATTAGTTTTGCATAAATTAAAGATCCGAGCAGAGATATTGCAAGCATTGTCGCACCAATACGTGGAGCTAACTGTTGCAGTACATCTGCTAAACTTGGATTATCATGTGTATCATTTGTTTTACTTGCTGCATTTTGTTTATGTAAAGCATCGTTATTAGCGACTTGCTTTTCAGCTTCTGGAAGTGTAGTTGCTGTGCTATTTTCCCCCGAAATATTTTGGGCATGTTCTTTTGCTTTTGCAGTTTGGCTAGGCTGCAAAAGGTGATTGATAGCTGTAGAGAGTGTTTTGTAGTCTATACTAGAAGGCTGAAAATTAAAAATGTTACCCTCTGCCACAGCTTTATTTTGATTCATCTTACTTTCATCGTTTTGTTTGTCTGAATCCGCATGTTCTGTAGTCTGCGTTCCATTTTCTTTTGCAAAACGTTCTTTATCGTAGTTTGAAGCTAGAAAATAAATAATTTGATAAAGACAAAGTGATAAAAGAATACAAAATAATAAGGTTTTGATGAAAATATTTTTGGTGATGTTGTCTTTACTACGATTCGATTTTGTAGCCAATGCCTTTCACCGTTTTAATATAAGGAATTCCTAATTTTTTTCGTAAGTTTTTAATATGTGTATCTATAACTCTTACATCACCATAATGTTCATAGCCCCATACCTTATTCAACAAATCACTTCTTGATAATACTTTTCCGCGATTTTGCAGTAGAGTATATATAATTTCAAATTCTTTTGTTGTCAATTCAATTTGATTACCATGAACATAAGCTGCATATGCTGTAGAATTTAACATCAATTCATGGAATTGTAGTATAGTTGCAGTTTCTGCTTCCTTCGTTGCTGCCCTTCTTAATACAGCTTCTACACGTTTTATAAATACGGTGTAATGGAAAGGTTTCGTAATATAATCATCAATACCTAACTCAAATCCTTTAATTTCACTTTCTTTATTATGTAAGCCTGTTAACATAATGATTGGTACGTCAGACTGTCCTCGCATAATTTTACAAATACTATATCCATCTATATCTGGTAACATCACATCAAGGAGGACGAGATCGTATGAATTTTTTTGGAAAAGAAGAATACCTTCTGTTCCAGCGCCAACGACATCAACGGTAAAGTTTTGTGCCATTAGAAATTCACGAATAAGTTCTTGTATATCTGGGTTGTCTTCAATCACCAGTATATGCGTCATAGTAACACCTCCTAAATAACGCTTTTTACTGCAATATTCGAATTCATCATTTTTCGTGCTAACTCAGATTGTTTATACATATAATAAGCCCCCGCTATAAAATAATCATGAAAGTAGCAAGGGGAATTGTTTAGCGAAACTGAATATTTCAGAATTACAGTAGTTCTATTATAGTACGTATTGTAAAATTTATAAAATATTATAACTGTATAATTTTAATATCCATGTTTATAAATGTTTTAATGTTGTTTGACACACTCTATTTTCATTATATATGTAAATACAGTTGTTTTGCTACTGTAAATGAATAAATAAAATAAGCCAAGATATAAAATTCTTGGCTACACGTAAATCTTGTTCTTAGGTTATTTTACAGTGACAGTAGCTTGTTCTGGAATACGCTCAAATAACCAACGGACATCATTGTTATACATGCGAATACAGCCAAGTGTTGTCGCCTTTCCAATTGCTTGATTATTGTTAGTTCCATGAATCGCATAGGTAGTTCCGTAAGTACCTGCCATATTTAATCCAAGCCAACGATCACCAAGTGGATTACGTGGATCTCCACCTTTAATCTTTCCTGTATAGTAGGGACGATTTTTAATTTTATTTACAATCTTAAAAGTTCCTTTTGGAGTTGGGGTTGCAGCTTTTCCAGTCGCAACAGTAAAACTTTTTACAAACTTTCCATTTTGATAAAAGTCCATTTTTTTTGTGTTTGTATCCACAATAAGCTGACTGTTCGTTGATGATGCCTCAGCAGAGGTATGTGGGACTGATAATAAAACTACTGATAATAAAACACTTAATAGTAATTTTTTCATTATATTCTCCTTTTATTATTGTAGTAGTATTACATACAATGAATTTGCAATCCTCGTAATGCTTGATTTATATTCTCATCTAATGTTTCAAAGAAGGTAGTAATCTTTGCATTGTGTTTGTTGTTTTTATCAATAAGTAATCTTTCATTTAGTAAAAGCTCACCATGTAGTCCAAAACTTTGAACTTGAATATTTACTTCATCTTCAGTTTCAGAAATGATTGGTAAGAAATAGTGAAAAGCTTTCGTAGGAATAATGTAGCTTTTGCCAATCATGCTTTCTTGATTTGAATTAATCCATTTTCTTGTGACAATCTTAATATTCTTTTTTGAAACGATAAAAGACAGTGTTGTAGACTTTGTTAAATTAACGTCAAATTCATTTGTTTCACATATGTGTAAATTAAAAGCGGTTTCATTTTGATGAGATTCAACATTTGTATTAATGAAATCGTGCATTTTGTATGCTTCCATTTCTTATTCACCCTTTTTTCAATTTCGAAAAGCGACTTATATTTATTCAACTTAGTGTTTAGTCATATATTAGTTAAATTTTTCAACAAATTCCGATATAATCTTACAATACATATATGAAGCTAATATGAAGTTAGTATGAGTTTGTCATGGTTTTTTATAGAGAACAAAATAAGGGGATTTCGGAGTGTTAAAAACTGGATAAAAAATGTATATTAATGGCTCCATTCTGTATGAGATATAGTGGTTAGCTCGTTTATAAAGTGATAATGGGAATAAGTATATAAAGAACAAAAACTGTAGTGTGATCCTTACAAAAATGTAATAAAAATGTAAGCTATTGTGATAGTTATTTCGACAATTTTTTTATACAATAATAGTAAGAAGTTGTACGTGATTGAAAGGAGAGATGACATGGAATGGGTTCATGAATTATTTCAGCAGTACGGGTACTATGTTGTACTTGTTGGTTTGCTGTTAGAATATATTGCCCTTCCGTTTCCGGGAGAGCCAACATTAGCATATGCGGGATTTTTAGCACAGAAGGGTGATTTAAGCTTACCGATTTTAATTATCCTATCCTTTATTGGGACAAGTGTAGGAATGACGATTCAATACTTTTTAGGCAATAAATTAGGTATGCCTTTTATTCAAAGATATGGGAAATACGTATTTTTAACACAAAGAAAAATCGACTTAACAAGAATGTGGTTTGATAAGTATGGGTACTTCCTGATCTTTATCGGTTTCTTTATTCCTGGTGTACGCCATTTTACAGGATACTTTGCTGGGATCATTAATTTACCATTCCGTCGTTTTGCAATTACAATTTACTCAGGTGCTCTATTTTGGGTATCATTCTTCTTAATCGGTGGTTACTGGTTAGGTGGAAACTTACAGGATATCTTTGGAGTGCTAGAAGATCATATCGGTAAAATTATTTTTGGGGTTATTGTTATTGTAGCGATCACGCTAAGTGTTCGTTTCCGCAAACAGCTAAAACGAGTCTTCTTACAAAACGCAAGTTAATATGGAATCCATTCTATGTCATAATTTAGGAAGGCAGTGCAAAAGCACTGCCTTTTTTATTTTATTTTCCAGTTTGTTTTTATTTTTCCTTCGATACCGTAACCGGTCAATACTATATAATATGTTCCTGTTTTCCTAGGTGAAAGTTCGTACGTATCGTTGCTTAGTATGGAAAAGGGCTCATATTTGTTAAATTCACTAGCAAAGTAAGTGCTAGAACCTTGGTAGGCGCTATTTTCATTAATAAGGAAGTTTACGTTAACTTCAATTATGTAGTTCTTAAAAATTATTATATATGTTATATCTAGCGTAATATATATTTGTTTTTGACATGTATCAGCGTCAAATTGACAATGATAATTGACAATAATAAGGATATTATTTACAATTCTAATTAAATAAATGAAAAAGAGGTAAAGCATGAAGCTTCAAAATCGAGTGAGGGAATTGCGAGCAAAGCATCGTTTGTCACAGGGGGATTTAGGGAAAGCAATTGGTTCATCACGACAAACCATTAGTTTAATTGAGCGCGGTGATTATGCGCCATCTATTGTATTGTCGTTAAAAATCGCACACATTTTCAATGTACCAGTGGAGGAAATATTTATGTTAGTGGAGGGGGAAGAGGGAGATGGAGAGTAAACTAAAAAAACAATTTGATTTTGTGGGAAAGTTATTATTAAGTATGATGGGTGGCTTTTTTGCATCTTATATAGCTTTAGATATGCTTTCGGATGAACCGAGAAAATTATCACCTAATATATTAATAGGTGTGTGTACTATTTTTGGAATCGTAATGATTTATTACACTTGGAAGAATACACGTATGTTAGCGAAGGTACGCGATGAAGAAGAGAGCGTACAAGGCAGAAAATTAGGTATTATAATCATGTATTTACGTGTAGGTGATATCGTTACGCAGGCATGGTTTGTATATGCAATTATTACATGTAGACGTGCACTGTTGCATGATACAAATGTTTCATTTGCAGTTGGGAATTTGATAGCTTCTATAGCTTGTTTAACCATTGTAGTGGTTATCGGGATCATAGCAAAGAATCGTTATAACAAGCTATATCCTGAGCAAGGTGTAACATATATGGAATCGATGAAAATGTGGACGAAAAATGCAGATGAAGGGTTAAAGCACATTGTGCATGAGGCTGGATATAAAGCGTATGAATTTACAAATAAAGTACTGGCTTTGACGTGGTGGGCTGCCGTTATATATACAGCGGCTAGTGATGTAAATTTCGTATTGCTTGGATTGATCTCGTTTATTTGGATATTGCATATCGGAAAATTCATGTATGAAATGCATAGAAAAATGCTTTATTAAGGGGAGAAAAGAGTGGATATTTTAAGAAGGCCGGCTGGTTCCATGACGGCGGCGTTAGTTCTGTCCATTTTATACGGAGTAATCCGAACCGAGAAGTTAGAAACAATGTTGAACATATGGGCAGTAGTGGGAATTTCTTTGTTAGTAATAGCCATTCATGAGCTAGGACATGTCATATTCGGTTTAATAGGCGGTTTACAATTTAAGTTTATGACAGTAGGGCCTATTACTGTTCAAAAAGAGAAGGGAAAAGTACGCATTCGAGAAAATAAATTATGGGCGTATTTTGGTGGCGTCGCAATGTTAGTACCGCCTTCTACAGTGACACCGAATCTTTCAAAAAAATGGGCATGGATGACTTTAGGTGGACCGATTGTGAGTGTACTATTCGGTATTACTTCAGGTTACATATACATGGTAAGTTATTATCAATATCTTTTATATTTTTCCGTTTTCCATTTTGTGATTTTCGCGGTTACAATCGTGCCGATAAAAGGAACGATTATGAGCGATGGTATGCAATTTCTTATTTTAATTAAAGATGATGAAAAGGCTAGAGAGCATTTATATACGATTCAAGTATCGAGTGAGTTATTTAGTTATAAAAGGCCAAAAGATTGGGATGAGAGATTAGTAGAACTTAGCGAAGACAAACTAAAAGAGAATAAAAGTATAAGAGAGACAATGAGCGGACTTATGCTTGTCTTTTATGCCAGAGCGGATCAAGAGGGAATGGAAAGAGCGATACCGTATGTAGAACAAATTGTTCAACTACCTGTAACGAAAGAAAATAAATTTTTCGTTGGTAGTTTTCATAGTTGGTATCTTTTATATAAAGTTCTTTATCAGGAGGGAAGTCTTTCTCTGCAGGAAGCCAAGGAACATGCAAAGTCCATTACAAAAATGGACTTACATGGATATTACCGCACACAAGGAATTGTTAAATACTTAGAGGATGATTTAGAAGCTTCACGTACTTATATGAAGAAAGCTAATAAAGAATTGAAGAGCGCTGAGAAGAGTGAGATGGGATATTTACAATTAGAGAGAGAATGGTTTGAATTGCTAAAGGAGAGGGTATCTTACGATGGATGAGATATCCTCTTTTTTCTATGTCATCTTATTCAATTTCATAAAAAACGAAGTGCAGGTAGAATGAAAGAGATAGGAGGGAATGCATATGGAAATTTTAACGATTATTTTGATAGTCTTGCTTATTTATGCTGTTTTTAAAGTAGCGTATGTAGCATTAAAAATACTCGCGATCCTATTAGTTATCTTTTTAATCGTAGAGTTCGGCAGTAAGTTGCTTGGGGGATAGGGTATATTGTGCGTTTTGAGTGTCGAAGGATGTCGAAACGTCGATGTATTGAAAAAATCGCCGATATAAGTGGAGAAACAGTCGATATATGTGAAAAATCGTTGATATATTTTAGTAAATACCAAATGGGGTATGTGAAAAAGAAGTTGCCGTGGGGGTAGCTTCTTTTTATTGTAGTGACGGGTATAGAGTATGAGTAGGTTGCCGAAAAATGTCGTTAAATCGATAAGTTGTGTCGAAACGTCGATATATTGAAAAAATCGCCGATATAAGTGGAGAAACAGTCGATATATGTGAAAAATCGTTGATATATTTCAGGAAGTACCAGATGGGGTATGTACAGGGGAAAAGCAAACAAAAAAGCTGGAAGAATATCTTCCAGCTTACGAGTTACTTTCAATTTGACGGCCGTTTTCTTCTTCAGTGTCTTGTAATAGGTTGAATACGTCTGCTAGGCAGAATGCAATGAACCAAGTCCATAGACCGTGGAAGAAAGCTGAGCTTAATTGAAGTGGTAATGTATAGTTTGTCATCGAGTAGGAAATACATCCGCCGACGATTCCGATCATTGTTAATAGCATTGTTTTTTGAGCATTTTCTTCTGGATTGAAGAGGAAGAAAATGTATCCGCCTAAAATTGAAGCGCTTACAAGTGTTTCGATTCCATTAAAAATGATATTCTCTCCAAGCTGAGTGTTTGTCCAGAAGCAGATTGTTCCACCGATAATAGCAAACAGGATAGCTAATGTATATCGTATATATTGATTCATATGTTCATCTCCCTATGTAATAAGATGATTTGGAAGTCAAAAAAGTAGGTATAGTATATTGAAGTGAGTTTTAGTTGTACGTATCTTTTTATAAAAAGATTAGTGAAGAATAACTAAGATGAGCGGCTTTTTTTAGCCGTTACGTGTATGGTGTCTGAAATATACCCGACTTCTTGTTTCTTTTTGCTTATATAAATAAGAGAAACTTCCAAGTCTATATACTCTTTTTGATAAGTCTATTTTTATTATAACACATTTAGTGCCACAATAATAGAATTATCTGATTTTGTAATAAGTGTAAAAAATAAAAAGCGCAAGGAATTGTAGTTCCTTGCGCTTTTTTATATGCGTTTGAAACGGCCAACAATTTCAACTGTTTCAGTAATGTTCATAAATGCTTTGTTATCCACTTGACGGATAATACGTTTCATTTCGCCTAACTCATAGCGAGTTACGACGGTGTAAATCATTTTTTTCTTATGGTTTGTATAGCCGCCGACAGCATCTACCATTGTCACACCACGTATGCCGTGATGTAGTAGTGCGCTTTTTATTTCCTCGCCTTTTTCTGTAACTGTCATTATCGTTAATTTAATATGTTTTGTATGCACGGCATCAATCACTTTGCTGACTACAAACCGACTAATTAACGTATAAAGCGTAATATCCCATCCGAAAATAAATCCTGCTACAACAAGTAAGATTAAGTTGAACCCAAAGATGATTGCTCCAATTGAAATATCTCGATGTTTAGCTACAATTAGTCCAACAACATCAAAACCACCTGTTGAAGAAGCAAATCGGAATATGATTCCTGAGGCTGCGCCGCAGATGACACCACCGAATACAGAAGAAAGTAAAATATCGTCTGAAACTTGGTGTACGGGAAGAATATTCATTGCTAAAGATGATACTGCTACAAAGTATGCCGTTAAAAAGGTTGTCTTCTTACCTAAATAAAAGTGACTTAAAATAAGAAGAGGAATGTTTAGTAAAAAGATAAGTGCTCCGATATTGTAGTGCATTAAATAACCGATAATCATCCCTACACCAGCGAAACCACCGCTAATCATATTATGCGGGATAAAAAACATATTCATAGAAATTGCATACAAAATAGAAGCTATAAAAATAACAATTAACTGTATGATAAATTCTAGATGAAATGTTTTAGCTGCTGGGAAGGATAAAAAGGCGGTGTCGGGAACGTAATCGGCGTCTCCTAGTTGACCCATAGTATGTTTCATCTCCATATTCATTTTTGATTACAAGAAGAGAATAAAGCTTTTTTCAAAAACTGGCAATAGTTTTATTATAATGCAAAAATTTTATAAATTTCTAATAAATCAAACCTATTCATCGGTGTGCGTGAATATACTAAAGAAAGCGAATACATTGATTTTCTAACATAGTTTTTTTGAGAAAATATGCAAAATTATTTTTTGCAAACAAAAGGAAATAGAGAATGTTTGCCTAATGTGCTAAAATGACTTTATTAAGGATGTGAAGCGATGGAGTTTTTATTCCAGGATGCAATTCTATATATATCGTTTGTAACGACAGCGCTTTGTTTATTAGAAGTCTTTTTTCTTGCTAATGTCTCTCGCTTTGTACGTCAGCAAGCATCGAGCGGTAGACAAAGAGCTTTTAAACTAGTTGATACGTGTGAAGAGGGTACCGGAAATGTACCGCTTTTCTCCATTTTTTATAAATATGGAATGATTCGTTCTGTACGTAGACAAGAATCGAGTGACGAGAGTGACGAGGTCGGTCCGTATACACCAATGTTTCGCTAAATAATTACGAAACATTGGAGGAATAAACATGTTAAAATCATACCGAGCTAAGCTCATTAGTTTTTCATTAGTACTTGTTTTTGTTTTATCTGGTTGTAGTACTGCAGGCACAATAGATTCACATAGTACGGGAATTTGGAACCATTATTTCGTATATCCAATCTCGTATATGATTCAATTTGTTGCTCATCATATACCTGGAGCTAGCTTCGGGGTTGCTATCATTGTTATTACGCTTGTTGTCCGTTCAGCGATGATTCCATTAGCCGTTTCGCAATATCGTAGTCAAATGAAAATGAAAAAAATGCAACCTGAACTGCAGAAGTTAAAGAAAAAATACGGTGATGTAAGCAAAAATCTTGAAAAACAAAAGCAGTATCAAAAAGAAATGTCAGAACTAATGAAATCAGGCGGTTGGAATCCACTTGCTGGTTGCTGGCCATTATTAATACAAATGCCGATTTTCTCTGCTTTGTATTATGCGATTAGCAGAACAGAAGAGATTCGCACATCTTCGTTTTTATGGGTGAACTTAGGACATGCAGATCCATATCATATATTACCGATTATCGCAGCGTTAACGACATTTATTCAAATGAAGGTATTTCAATCGAATATGGCGTCTGGTGAGCAAGGGCAAATGATGAAAGTACAGCAAATTATGATGCCGGCCATGATTCTATTTATGGGATTTGCGGCACCATCAGGTCTTGTACTGTACTGGATCACAGGTAACTTATTTACAATGACGCAAACAATTGTATTAAGAAAAATAATGGAACGTGAAGAATTACAATTACAAAATGCATAGAGAAACACCGCTCATCACGAGCGGTGTTTTTTTATTTAAATCGTTAAGGGAATTTTAAGAAACCAACATTACTATAGGCATTGTATACGAAAGTGTACATGCTTTAGAAATATGAAGGAGGAAATTTCCTATGAAGAAGAAAACAGTTGGGTATTTAGCAATTGCAGGTGTTTTATCATTTGGAATTATAGGAGGAGTGGGTGTCCCAGCATTTGCGGCAACAAATACGCAAGCAGCGGATCAGCCTACAAAAACGACGAAAAAGAACTTAGATGACGCTACAAAACAAAAAGTAAAAACGATTATGGACGATACAAAGAAACAATTAGAGGGACTAGGTGTAAAGCTTCCGGAGAAAGAAAAACGTAAAGATATGTTTGCAGGATTAGATGAGCAGGTGAAAGAAAAGGCGAAGTCAATTTTAGAGCAAGAGAAGTCTGGGAAATTAACACGTGAGCAAGCCAAAGAGGAATTAACAAAATTAGGTGTGAAGTTCCCAGAAAAGGGTAAACACAAAGATATGTTTGCAGGATTAGATGAGCAGGTGAAAGAAAAGGCGAAGTCAATTTTAGAGCAAGAGAAATCAGGAAAGCTAACGCGTGAACAAGTGCAAGAGGAATTAACGAAACTAGGTGTGAAATTGCCGGAGAAGGGTAAACACAAGGATATGTTTGCAGGATTAGACGAGCAGGCGAAAGAAAAAGCGAAGTCGATCTTAGAGCAAGAAAAGTCCGGGAAATTAACACGTGAGCAAGCCAAAGAGGAATTAACAAAACTAGGTGTGAAACTTCTAGAAAAAGCGAAGCATGAAGACATCTTTGCGGGATTAGACGATCAGACAAAAGAAAAAGCGAAAGCAATTCTAGAAAATGAAAAGAAACAATTAGAGGAATTAAATGTGGATCTTCCGCATCATAAAGTTTTTATGAAAAAAGAAGATAAATAATGGAGTTATGTATCTTTCGTAAGGGCAACTGAAAGGTACATATGCGAGGGGGCTGTCTTTGAAACAGCCTCCTTTTATTATTGTCGTTTTTGGTTGGTAAATCGGTATATTTCGGAAATCGTGGATATAATTTTTTTACAACGATATTGCTCCGAAGAGATGAGGGAATTAGAGAAATGTTGTAGCTTCTGTTATAATATAAGAAGAGAGAAATTTCTTATGTTATATAAAAAAATATATTGATTTTTTCTAACAATTCAATATAATGAACAATAACTACAAAATTCGACATCAAGAAGTGATGATGAGGACATGATCAATTTTTTACGATTCTCAGAGAGGGAAGCCTTTGGCTGTGAGCTTCCTAATACGGAAAAATGGATTACCACCTCTGAACTGCAGCAGTGAACGGATACCTAGTAATTGCTTGCCGGCAAAAACCGTTATTTAGACTTGAGAAATTGGTGAAGTGTGCAACTTTACGAATTGAAACAAGGGTGGAACCACGAATACAACACTCGTCCCTTTTTTAGGGAGGAGTGTTTTTTTATTTCATTTTTGCATCACACTAGAATTGGAAGGAGGATACGCAGCATGCATCATGATGAGAAGAACAAAATTGGTTTAACAGTTGCACTTTCTATCGTAGTAGGAACTATTATTGGATCTGGTGTGTTTATGAAACCAGGGAGCGTATTAGATTACTCGGGGAGTTCTAATATGGCTATTCTTGCTTGGGTAATTGGTGGTCTGTTGACGTTAGCAAGTGGTTTAACAGTAGCTGAAATTGGAGCGCAAATCCCGAAAAATGGTGGGTTGTATACGTATTTAGAGGAGATTTACGGAAGTTTTTGGGGGTATTTATCAGGCTGGATGCAAACAATTGTTTATGGACCAGCTATTATTGGAACGTTAGGTTTGTATTTTAGTTCTTTAATGATCAATTTTTTCTCTTTAGATAAAGTATGGAATTTACCAATCGCAATTGGAACAGTTGTGTTCCTAGGCGTTGTAAATAGTATGGGAACAAAGTATGGAGGTATCGTCCAAACGGTTACGACGGTTGGGAAGATGATTCCGATCGTTTTAATTGTTGTGTTAGGTTTTTGGAAAGGGAATAGTGATATCTTTAACGTAGTTGTGCCGATATCAGAAAATCAAAGTATCGGGATGGCAATATTAGCGACGTTATTTGCTTATGACGGCTGGATTTTACTTGCTTCTATTGGTGGAGAAATGAAGAATCCAACAAAGTTATTACCGAAAGCGATGACAGTTGGGATTTTAATTGTAACAGCCGCTTACGTATTAATTAATTTGGCGTTACTGAATGTATTACCAGCAACACAAATTGTAGACCTTGGTGAAAATGCAACAGCGACAGCTGCGGGCATGCTACTTGGAGAATATGGCGGGAAAATTATTAGTATTGGTATTATTATTTCTATTTTCGGTTGTTTAAACGGAAAGATTTTAACGTTCCCACGTATTCCAATGTCAATGGCAGAGCGTGGACAGCTTCCATTTGCTAAGTTTATTGCAAAAGAAAATTCGAGATTTAAAACACCAGCAAATGCGATTACTGTTGAAATCATTTTAGGAATTATTTTAATGCTTATTAGTGATCCGAATAAGCTATCTGAGATTTCTGTATTCATCATTTATATTTTCTATGTAATGACGTTTATTGGTGTCTTCATTTTAAGAAAACGTAATAAGAATAAAGAGCGTGCATATAGTGTACCGTTATTCCCGATCGTACCTATTGTTGCGATTTTAGGTTCGTTCTTTGTAATTGGTAGTGCAATTATTAATGATCCTGTGAGTTGTTTCTTATCAATTGGAATTGTCTTTACTGGGCTTCCGGTTTATTGGTATTTAAATAGGAAGAAAGAAACTGAATGATGGAAGGGTAGGCGTATAATACGCCTACCTTTTTTGCTTTAAAAAAATTGTACTTGCTTCCACTTTCCTTTTTGGTTACTATAGTCGTAGTAACCAAAAAGGAAAGTGTGGGGAAAGACTTGAATTTTCGTGTGTATATTTTAGCTATTGCGGCTTTTGTAGTCGGAACGGTTGAGCTAATTATAGGAGGAACGCTCGATTTAGTTGCCAATGACTTAGGAGTATCTATTAGTGCAGCTGGTCAGCTTATAACAATATTTTCAGTAGTATTTGCTTTGTCAGGTCCAGTTTTATTAGCAGTAACAGGGAAGGTTGAAAGAAAAACATTATATATTGGGGCATTATCGATTTTCTTAATTGGAAATATCATTTCAGCATTTAGTGTGAATTACGGAATGTTAATGTTCTCAAGGGTTATTTGTGCGGCGAGTGGATCGCTTATTATTGCACTATCTGTAACACTTGCATCTAGTGTAGTAGAACCACATTTTCGTGCGCGTGCAATTGGAATCATTTTTATGGGGATTAGTGGATCACTTGTACTTGGAGTACCACTTGGTCTTGTACTCGGAAATGCATACGGATGGCGTGCGCCATTTGTACTCATTTCGATTTTAACAGTTATTGCGATCGCTTGTATTTCATTATTCTTAACGAAAGTACCAGCGACATCGGTATTATCGATAAGAGAACAAATTGCTACGTTAAAGGATAAAAAAATTGTAAGTGCACAGTTAACATCCTTTTTATTTTTAACAGGTCATTTAACACTATATGCATATTTAACACCATTTTTAAAAGATGTGATGCATGTTGAAGCGAATTGGATTAGTGTATTTTACTTCATTTTCGGAATCGCGGCGGTACTTGGAGGCGGCCTTGGGGGCTTGCTTGCTGATAAATGGGGATCGAAGAAAAGTATTATTTCCATCATTATCGTATTTGCATGTGCAATCTTTATGTTACCAATGGTGACATTCTCATTCCCACTCTTCATTATTATGATGGGACTTTGGAGTATGCTTAGCTGGGCTATTTCACCAGCGCAGCAAAACTATTTAATTGAAATTGCACCAGAATCAGCTGGTATTCAGCAAAGTTTAAATAACTCTGCCCTTCACTTAGGAATTGCGCTCGGTTCAACAGTGGGCGGAGTTGTTATTGAGAAATCATCTGTTATATATAACGCTTGGGTAGGCGGCGGTTTTATTATATTGGCGCTACTTTGTGCGATTTTCTCGATTACGAGAGGGCGCTCTACTCAGTTTGCGAAAGAAGAATCTATCGTTTGATAGGTTCTTTTTTATTTGTAAAAAATTGCAGGGGTTAGGAGAGAAATGGAGAAAGGGGTATATAGCGAGGTGATAGTATATGGAGTATTCAATTATTGGTTTTATATTCACGGTACTTCCGTTATTTGTGGTTATTTTTGTTCTTAGATGGGTTCGTTTCATCTATCAAAATTCTGAGAAACAAGTGGAGCAAAATGAGAAGATTATTGAGCTGTTGATGGAGATAAAGGAGCAAAAAAAATCGTGAAATGACCTAATCATTTGAGTGCAAACTTTACAAAACAGACACATCCTTTTGTAGCGCTTTCTGTTATATTTAGGAAGATTATAGTTTTATATAGGAGGGCCACAAATGGGTTTATTTGATATGTTTAAAGGTGACAAAACTCGTACAGAAAATGGGATGGAACCACACTTTGCATTTGCTACATCTTTACTTTACATGATGGGTGCAGATGGAGAATATGATAATGAGGAATTAGGACAATTATTATCTGTTTTAGGTGGTAAAAATAAAGGCGGCAAGATTTATGTAGGTGGAAATAACGATGACCTACTTGAGAAGGCGATTAAGTATGTTCGTAAAAATAGTGTAGATACATTTTTAAGAGAAGCAGCACCATCTCTTACAGATGCACAAAAAATGTGTATTCTTGTTAACTTAATTGATTCATCTCTTTCTGATGGAGAGGCTGAACGTGAAGAGCAAGTAATGTTCGGGAAGTTTTTACAAGCCTTTGACATTTCAGAGGAACGATTTAAGCCATTCTTTGAAGTAATTGTATTAAAAAATGACCGTTCTGTATTTACAAATCAAAACCATCCGAAAAACAAACTACATAAAGTTGAATTAGCGAAATCATAAAAAATAGCTGTATCAAAAGAGTATATAAAACTCCTTTTGGTACAGCTATTTTTGTATGAGGAATGCCTTTTGGGATGTGTTAATACCTCAATTTCATCAACAAACTTTTAATTTCCGCATCTTCCATAAAGAGATCATGGTGTTTTTGAGTAATCTTTGCAAGTGCAACATCATGATAGAAGAATTCTGTAAAGAACTTCACGAAAGGTTGTGACATTGTTTTCATCGCTTGCCATGATTCTTGCTCTACACCGGCGAATAAAATTTCGCGGTCGTCTACGATAAGTAGTAAATAACGCTCTAGTGCGTTAGGTTCTTCAGTTGGAATTAGAAAATGCATATTTTCTAACTCTGTTTCTACGTTTCCGACTATGAGGGATTCAATTTTTGCGCCTTGTTTTGCTTTTTGTTCTAATAATGGAAGATATTCTAAAAGCGTATCATTCCAAGCTGAAATACGAATCGATTCTTTTGCACTTTCTATGAGTTCTTTACTTTGAACCTGAATAGAAGATTGCATCTTTAAGCTCCACACGCGGTCATCTGTAAATGATTTTTTTGATATATTCGTTTCCAGTTCTTTAATATTGGATTGGAATTCTGTCGTTAATTTTTCAATTGCTAGCTTTAGTGGTAACGCTGTATATAACTTTTTCTTTTCTGAAACAGAGTCCATTACCATTCCTTTATCGATGAGGCGTGCCAGCACTTCATATATTTTTGCTTTTGGAACACCAGAGTGCTTTACAATTGTTGTGGCATCTAACGGTTCATTACTTGATGCGACAACTTCATAAGCTTGGCTTTCATATTGTGAGAAACCGAATTTTTGTAACATAGTTCCCTCCGAACGAATGTGATTATATAGTTTAAGGATAATGAACTATTTGTTTTTACACAAGTGTTAGTAGGTTTTCTAAATTAGATTGAGATGAGAATTAATTTTAATTTTTCATCTTTATCCATTATACTTAATATAGTGATTAACATGATTGCAATACAACGAGAAGGGATGCTTGGGGGAAGATGTTGAGAAGTTTACGTTTAAAAATTGCGGTAGTATTTTCAGTACTTATTTCTATGATGTTCGTAATATTAGGTACAACTATGTATCAATTACAGAAAGAGAAGGAAGTGCGCTCCTTAGACCAGTATTCTCAAAATACGATGGACCTTGTGACAGAGCAACTTACGGCATTTGTTCAACGAATTGATGAAGATATGGGATATTATGCGAACAGTGAAATGGTTCGTAACATGCTTCAAGACGGAGTTACTCCAGAAGAAGAATCGTTTTTAACGAAAGAGTTTTCGGAGTATAAAAAGAATCATCCTAGTATTTTAGATTTATATATTGGTACGAAAGATAAAAAAACATTAAGTGCCAATCTTGCTGAAGGTGGAAAAGTGCCAGAAGGATATGATCCAACGACAAGGCCGTGGTATAAAGATTCAGAGGCTGATATGAAAAAAGTTCACTGGGGACAACCGACGTATGAGATTGCAACAGGTAAGTTAAGCGTGGGGGTTTCTAAAGCAATTACAGCTCAAGATGGATCTATATTGGGTGTTGTGGCGATGGATGTATCACTTGGGACGATTCAGAAATTGCTTCATAATATTCAATACAGTAATAACGGAGAAATGTTTATTGTAAATGATAAAAATATAGCTCTTGTTTACCCAGAAAAAGTGGGGGAAGATATTTCTAAAGAGCCACTTATGAAGAGTTTAAATAAAGAAGTAACAAAATATGCTGTTACTACATTAAAAGGTGAAGATGTAGTTGTTTATAGTCAGACATTTGATGCGATGAAATGGAAAATCGGTATCTTTTATCCGAAGCAAACAATTGATGGATTATTCAATAGTACGAGAAATGCAGTCATTATAATGGCATGTATTAGCTTATTATTTGGAATAGTAGCTTCATACTTCTTCTCAAGAAGATTAGCAAGACCATTACAATTATTAACGAATCACGTTCAAAAAGTAGCAGAAGGTGATCTAACGCTGCAAATGAAAGTGACAAGTAAAGATGAGGTTGGAGAGCTGACGAAGCATTTTAATCATATGGTTGAGCAAATGAATGAAATGGTAAGTAAAATTAAAAATAGTGTATCAACAGTGCAACAATCAACGAATAATCTACATTATTTAACGAATGAAACGGTAGCGGCTAGTAGAGAAGTTTCAGGGGCAATGGATGATGTGAGCGGAGGAGCTTCTACTCTTGCTAATAGTGTAGATGAAGTTTCAGCACAGCTCGAGAACATGGCGCAGTCAGTAGAGCAAATGGATAGATCTGTTGGTGAAATAAAAGGAGTGACCGGCAAAGCGGAAGCGGCATCTAAACAAGGATTAAATACGGTGCAGAATCTAGTTCGTACAAGAGAAGAATCATCCTCTATCGTTGTTCATACAGAGGAAGCATCTGGTAGGTTAGAGCAAAGAGTCGGGTCAATTCAAAATGTTGTAGAGCTTATAAAAGGTATTTCGGATCAAACGAATTTACTAGCTTTAAATGCGTCGATTGAAGCAGCGCGTGCGGGTGAGCAAGGTAAGGGATTTGCGGTTGTTGCTGACGAAGTTCGAAAATTAGCTGAACAATCGAAAGAGGCAACCGGTGAGATTGCAACGATGATTGGCGATGTACAATTAGAAGTAACACGAGTTGTAGAAGTCGTGAGCAAATTGAAAGATATTGCTAATATACAAAATAAAGTGACGACAGAGGCAGAGGCTGAATTCCGTACAATTATGTCAGTTGTAAATACTATTAGTACTTCAGTTGAAAAAATTGTAGAAGGGGTAAATAATATAGGCCACGAGCAAGGAGAAATTACAGAGGTAATGAACACAATTGCTGGTACAAGTCAAGAAAGTGCAGCTGTTTCTGAAGAGGTAAATGCAGCGACTGAGTCACAGGTTAATCATCTAGAAAAGGTAGCTCATACGATGGAAAGTTTGACAGAGAATATGAGGGACTTAGAAAGATTAGTTGAGCAGTTTAAAGTAGAGGAATAACATATTATTAAAATGATAAAGATTTTGGTAAAATAGACAATGGATATATAAGAAGTGAATATAGGAGGCAAGTTACTATGGCAATTGTTGACGTATCGATTATTCCAGTAGGAACAGGTAATCCAAGTGTTAGTGAGTATGTAGCAGAAGTACAAAAGGTGCTAGAGAAAAATGCAGATCGCGTGAAGTATCAATTAACACCGATGAATACAGTTATTGAAGGAGATCTTCCTGTCATTCTAGAAGTAATTCAACAAATGCATGAAGTTCCATATACGAAAGGTGCACAGCGCGTTGCGACAACAATTCGTATTGATGATCGTCGTGATAAAGTAAGCACAATGGAGAAGAAATTAAACTCTGTTCGATCAAAATTATAAGAAAAAAGCAGCGATGTTCGCTGCTTTTTTCATATGGGAGGGAAATAAAATGAATGAAAAATTTAACGAGCAATTTGACGGATTGCTAGAGAAATACACGGAGCTATTACTGGGAGAAAGTAATGAAGAGCGAAAAGAGCAGGTGCAGAAATGGGCGCTGTATTCTTATATCGCTAAGACGATGCCAGCTTTAGTGAAGCATTGGAATGAGACGTATCCCGATGCGAAAAAAGAGATGGTACAGTTAATTACGGATATTAAAAAGCTGAATGAAGAGAAGAGAAATGAGCAGTAAGAAAACCCAGAGGGGAATGTTACCTCAAGTTTTCTTCATTAATATCCTTATATAATTTACATGGAATATAAAGGGTTTTATAGGCATGTCGAATATTTTCGGCATGCCTATTTTTGGCCTAGTAAACCCGTTTTTTCTAAATGTCGAAAAATATTTTCTTCATATTTACAAGCGAGAATATAAGGTTTTAAATATTTTTATAGTATTTTATAAATTATCTAAATAATTATTTGTATCAAATAATTTTAAAGAATGATATAATTTTGAAGAGGGGTAAAAAACAGATAAAGTACAGTCATAGGGGTGAATTACATGGAACAATTAATGCGAAATTCGTTTCTTTTCTTGTCAAAAAATAAAGCGCTAACAAAACTGGCTAAAAAGTACGGTTTGCGCTTTGGTGCAGGTCGCTTTGTCGCAGGGGAGACGATTGAATTAGCGACAGCTGCAATTCAACAATTAAACAAGCAAGGTCTTTGTGTAACGATCGATTATTTAGGTGAATTCGTTGATAATGAAGCAGAAGCAAATGAAATGGCTTCCCAATCGATTGAAGCGATCCGTGCAATTGGAAGAGAAGGTCTTGATTCGCAGCTTTCTTTAAAAATGACTTCTATGGGATTAGATATCTCTGATGAAATCGTAATGAACAATATGCGCCGTATTTTAGAAGCTGCAAAAGAAAATGGTGTGTTTGTTACAATTGATATGGAAGACTATACACGTTGCGGAAAAACAATTGATATCTTTAAACAATTAAAATCTGAATACGATAATATTGGTACTGTTATTCAAGCTTACCTATACCGTACAGAAAAAGATATTGAGGACTTAAACGCTTATAACCCTAATTTACGTCTTGTAAAAGGGGCTTATAAAGAACCTGAAGAAGTGGCGTTCCCGGACAAGAAAGATGTAGATGACAACTATAAAAAAATTATTAAAATGCACTTATTAAATGGAAATTATACTGCAATTGCTTCACATGACGAAGCGATTATTGAATATACGAAAAAACTTGCCGAAGAACACAACATTCCTAGGGATCAATTTGAATTCCAAATGTTATTTGGTATTCGTACAGAGCGTCAACTTGAGCTAGTAAAAGAAGGCTACAAAATGCGTGTGTATGTGCCTTATGGAAACGACTGGTATGGCTATTTCATGCGTCGTTTAGCAGAGCGCCCAGCAAACGTTGCGTTCGTATTAAAAGGTATGATCAAAAAATAACCAAGGAGACTATACTCCTTGGTTATTTTAATTGCTGAAATGCGTAATGTGCCATTTTCTTCGTATCAGGATATAGTTGTGTGCGATTAGAAGATAATACGACGTTAATGACGCGTTTCCCGTCTTTTTCATCGACTGTTACGACCGTATATTTCCCGAGTGTTGATAGACCGCTTTTACTTCCAATCGCATATGGATCGTTATATAGTTCTTCTCGTCCATAGTTTGCGATTTTTGGAGAGCGTTCTGAAGTATGTAGAGTTGTACGTGTTGAATTCATATATTCTAAAACAACTGGGTACTTTAATGCTTCTTTCGTAATAATAGCAATGTCATATGGTGATACTTTATTTCCGATTGCATCAGCACCGCTTGCATTTTTGAAAGTTGCATGTTTCGTACCAAGTTCCTTCGCTCTAGCATTCATCATTTTCACAAACTCATTTTTTGATCCTGCGATATGTTCTGCAATTGACTCGGCAACTGGGTCTGCACTAATAATAAGCATAAGTTTTAATGCCTCATCACGTTTTAATTTTTCACCCGCGCGAAGCTTAATCTTCTTACTTTGACTTTCTGTTTTAATCGCGTTTTCTGTAATTGTAATTTCTTCATCTTCTTTCACATTCTCTAGTAAGAGAAGCGTTGTCATCATTTTGGCTATACTAGCCGGATAAGAGCGTTCATCTTCGCGTTTCCCATACAAAATTTCACCTGTGTCTGCATCGATTGTAATGCCGTATTGCCCTGTAATAGTAGGTTGATCCGCTCTTACAGCTTGTTGCCTTTGTGCATAAGAGAAGAAAATCATCCCTGTAAATAGTGTAGCAATCATTACAATCATAACTATTGTTCTTTTCATTATAATTCCCTCTTTTGTTACAAATAAATTGGGCAGAAAAAGCAGCCATTAATCATTATGCCACGTTCTCTGCCCAAAAATATAGCGTTATTTTTCGCCCATATTATGCTTTTTATATTGTTGGTTATTGCCTTGACGGCCTTTTTCCACACCGTGATTATGCGGACCTGCGTTTCCAGTTACGCTTGCTGCACTAATTCCAGCTTTTGAGGGGTTCTTCTTAAGTTTTGCCATATATATTCCTCCAATTTCGTCAGATTATAAAAAGGAAAAGTGCATTGTAGTGAAGAAAATACACATGTATAGCATAGCCAAATGAAAGAAATATATTTATTTCAGAAAATTTTATCAATAAATATATTGCGAAAATTCAAACGTTATCATATATTTATTAGTAGAGGCTCACTCATTGATTGCGACTTATGTCGAAAAATTGAATGAGCATTCATTCAAGAATAGGGGGAGAAATGGATGTTCCAAATTAAAAAGGCTGCTGTTCTAGGTTCAGGTGTAATGGGTTCAGGAATTGCGGCACACTTAGCTAATATTGGTATTCCGACATTATTGCTTGATATTGTACCACCGGCGCTTACGAAAGAAGAAGAAGCGAAGGGACTTACATTAGAACATAAAAGTGTGAGAAATCGTTTTAGTAATACGGCTTTGCAAAAACTATTAAAGCAAAAACCAGCTCCTCTTACAGTGAAAGGTAATCTAGCACTGATTGAAGCAGGTAACTTAGAAGATGATCTTGAGCGTCTTGCTGATGTAGATTGGATTATTGAAGTAGTAGTTGAAAACTTAGATATAAAGAAGAAACTATTTGAAAAAATAGATGTTGTTCGTAAACCAGGCTCAATTGTGAGCTCAAATACATCAGGCATTTCCGTTGAGAAAATGGCAGAAGGTCGTTCAGACGACTTCCAGAAACACTTCTTAGGCACACACTTTTTTAACCCACCACGATATTTAAAACTTCTAGAGGTAATACCGACGAAAGAAACAGATCCACAAGTATTAAGCTTCATGAAACTATTTGGCGAAGACGTTCTTGGAAAAGGCGTTGTTATCGCAAAAGATACACCAAACTTTATTGGAAACCGCATCGGTACGTATGGTTTACTTGTCACTCTTCAAGAGATGATAAAACGCGGTTATAGCATTGGGGAAGTTGATTCTGTAACAGGCCCACTTATTGGTCGTCCGAAAAGCGCAACGTTCCGTACATTAGATGTTGTCGGTTTAGATACATTCGTACACGTTGCAAATAACGTATATGAAAATGTACAAGAAGAAGAGCGTGATGTATTTAAAGTACCAGCGTTCATGCATGACATGCTTGATAAAAAATGGCTTGGAAGTAAAACAGGCCAAGGCTTCTTCTTAAAACAAGGAAAAGAAATTTTAGAATTAAATCCTGAAACGATGGAATACGAAGCGCGTAAAAAATTAAAAGCTGCATCCGTAGAGTTAAGTAAACAAGAAAAAGGTTTAGCGAATAAATTGAAAGCGCTTGTATACGCGAAAGACCGTGCAGGAGAGTTGTTATGGAACATCATCACACCAACTCTTTTATACTCTGCAAAACTTCATAAAGAAATTGCTGACGATATCGTTGCAATTGACCAAGCGATGAAGTGGGGCTTCGGCTGGGAGCAAGGGCCATTCGAAATCTGGGATGCAATCGGCGTTGAAAAATCTGTTCAAAAGATGGAAGAAAACGGCGCAGTTGTTCCTACTTGGGTGAAAGAAATGGTAGAGAAAGGTTTTGCTACTTTCTATAAACATGATAATGGCGATAGCTACTATTACGATAATGGTGAATATAAGCTAATCGAACGTAACAAAAAAGCAATTTCTCTTAAGCAATTAAAAGCGAAAAATGGCGTATTAAAGAAAAATAGCGGAGCGAGCTTAATTGATTTAGGCGACGGCATCCTTTGTTTAGAATTCCATTCGAAGAGCAATGCAATCGGTATGGATATTACGCAAATGATTAACTACGCTGTTGATGAAGTAGAGAAAAATTATAAAGGTCTTGTTATCGGAAACCAATCGAAGAACTTCTGCGTTGGTGCGAACCTTGCGATGATCTTAATGGAAGCACAAGACGATAACTACTTTGAAATTGAGTGGGTTGTGAAAAACTTCCAAGATGCAATGACAAAAATTAAGTACTCTTCTAAGCCGGTTGTAGCAGCGCCATATGGTATGACGCTTGGCGGCGGTACAGAAGTTTGTTTACCAGCAGCGAGCATTCAAGCTTCTAGCGAAACGTATATGGGCTTAGTAGAAGTTGGTGTTGGCTTAATCCCTGGCGGAGGCGGTAACAAAGAGCTATACATTAAACACTTAAATAAAATGGCTAACGGCGTAGAATTCGACTTACAAAAAGTTGCGAATAAAGTATTTGAATCCGTAGCGATGGCGAAAGTTTCTACATCAGCACAAGAAGCTGTCTTGAACAACTTCTTAGGCGATAAAGACGGTATTAGTGTGAATGGTGATCATTTACTATACGATGCGAAGCAGAAAGCACTTGCTTTATATGAAGCTGGCTATAAAGCACCAATCCGTAAAAAGATACCGGTTGTTGGTGAAACAGGATATGCAACTCTTGCACTTGGTGCAGAAGCAATGCATTTATCAGGTTACATTTCAGAGTACGATCTTCACATTGCGAAGAAACTTGCATATGTCATTGCGGGCGGCAAAGTGCCGTACGGAACAGAAGTTGATGAGCAGTATTTATTAGATGTAGAACGTGAAGCATTTATTAGCTTAGTAAGTGAGATGAAATCACAAGCAAGAATGCAGCACATGCTAGTAAAAGGAAAGCCATTACGTAACTAATAACGAGGGGAGATATCGTTCATGAGAGAAGCTGTCATTGTTGCGGGAGCAAGAACACCAATTGGAAAAGCAAAGAGGGGTTCATTAAAAACAGTTCGTCCTGATGATTTAGGGGCGTTAGTAGTAAAGGAAACGTTAAAGCGTGCGAATTATGAAGGACCAATCGATGATTTAATTTTCGGTTGTGCGATGCCAGAAGCAGAACAAGGTTTAAATATGGCTCGTAATATCGGCGGATTAGCAGGACTTTCTTACGATGTTCCAGCTATTACAATTAATCGTTACTGTTCTTCAGGTTTACAAAGTATCGCTTACGGAGCAGAGCGCATTATGCTTGGTCACTCTGAAGCTGTATTATCAGGCGGAGCGGAATCAATGAGTTTAGTTCCAATGATGGGACACGTTGTTCGTCCGAATAGTCGCTTAGTAGAAGCGGCTCCAGAATATTATATGGGTATGGGACATACAGCAGAGCAAGTTGCTGTGAAATATGGAATTTCTCGTGAAGAGCAAGATGCATTCGCGGTAAGAAGTCATCAACGCGCTGCGAAAGCATTAGCTGCAGGGAACTTTGCTGATGAAACAGTATCTGTAGATGTAACGTTACGTACTGTTGGATCAAACAACAAACTGCAAGAAGAAACAATCATTTTCGCACAAGACGAAGGTGTAAGAGCAGAGACGACGCTAGACATTTTAGGTAAATTACGTCCAGCATTTAACGTTCGCGGTTCTGTAACAGCTGGTAACTCTTCGCAAATGAGTGACGGAGCAGCATCTGTACTATTAATGGATCGTGAAAAAGCAGTGAGCGATGGCATGAAGCCACTTGCGAAATTCCGTTCATTTGCAGTAGCTGGCGTACCACCAGAAGTAATGGGAATCGGCCCAATTGCTGCAATTCCAAAAGCGTTAAAACTAGCAGGATTAGAGCTATCTGATATCGGCTTATTCGAACTAAATGAGGCATTCGCTTCTCAATCAATCCAAGTTATTCGTGAACTTGGTTTAGATGAAGAAAAAGTAAACGTAAACGGCGGTGCAATCGCACTTGGACATCCACTTGGCTGTACAGGAGCAAAACTAACACTATCTCTTATTCACGAAATGAAACGCCGCAACCAACAATTCGGTATCGTAACAATGTGTATCGGCGGCGGAATGGGAGCAGCGGGAGTGTTTGAATTACTATAAAAAGTGCAGGTGGCTTGCTCAGAACAAGAGGGCGTTGGAAGCCCTGACGAAGAGGCGCTTTTTGCCTCACAGGAAGGGGTGAAACGACCGACTGTTCTAGCAACCGGAACTGGATTATGAAAAAAAGTGTAAGCGGCTCGCTCAGAATGTGAGGGGGATGGAGCTTCAGACGTAGAGGCGCTTTTTGCCTCGCAGGAAGAAGCGAAGCCACTGAACATTCTAGCCGCTGGAACTGGATTATAAAAAAAGTGTAAGCGGCTCGCTCAAAACGAGACGCCGCCAATACAAAGAATGGAAGCAACCAAGGTTTATAAAAAATAAAATTGAGAGCCAGCTTCTTTCAAAATGAGAGAAGCGGCTCATGAAAATATGAAGGAGGAAATTTTCATGGAAAAAACAGTAGGAAGTGCGGTTAAAGGCGGTAGCTTTTTAGTTGATGAGATTACGATTGATCAAGTGTTTACGCCAGAAGATTTTTCATCTGAGCATAAAATGATTGCAAAAACGACAGAGGAATTTATCGTAAATGAAGTTCTTCCAGAGCTTGAATATTTAGAGCAACATGAGTTTGATCGTTCGGTTCGTCTTTTAAAAGAAGCTGGGGAGCTTGGTTTATTAGGTGCTGACGTACCAGAAGAGTACGGCGGAATTGGCCTTGATAAAGTAAGTTCAGCGTTAATCGCAGAGAAATTCTCTCGCGCTGGTGGTTTCGCGATTACTCACGGTGCTCACGTAGGTATCGGGTCTTTACCAATCGTATTATTCGGTAACGAAGAGCAAAAGAAAAAGTATTTACCATTACTTGCAACTGGTGAAAAATTGGCTGCATACGCATTAACAGAGCCAGGTTCAGGTTCTGACGCGTTAGGTGCAAAAACAACTGCACGTTTAAATGCAGAAGGTACACATTACGTATTAAACGGTGAAAAACAATGGATTACAAACTCTGCTTTCGCTGACGTATTTGTCGTATATGCAAAAATAGACGGTGAGCACTTCTCAGCATTTATCGTAGAGAAAGAGTATGCTGGCGTATCTACAGGCCCTGAAGAGAAAAAAATGGGCATTAAATGTTCTTCAACTCGTACGTTAATTTTAGAAGATGCATTAGTACCGAAAGAAAACTTACTTGGTGAAATCGGTAAAGGTCATATTATCGCGTTCAACATTTTAAATATCGGCCGTTATAAATTAGGTGTTGGTACAGTTGGATCTGCGAAACGTGCGGTAGAAATTTCAGCACAATATGCAAATCAACGTCAACAGTTCAAACAACCAATTGCTCGCTTCCCATTAATTCAAGAGAAACTTGCGAATATGGCAGCGAAAACATATGCAGCTGAAAGCTCTGTATATCGTACAGTAGGTTTATTTGAAAGCCGCATGAGCACATTATCTGAAGAGGAAGTAAAAGACGGTAAAGCAGTAGCAGCTTCTATCGCTGAATATGCAATCGAGTGCTCTTTAAATAAAGTATTTGGTTCTGAAGTATTAGATTATACAGTAGATGAAGGTGTTCAAATTCACGGTGGTTACGGATTTATGGCAGAGTATGAGATTGAAAGAATGTACCGCGATTCTCGTATTAACCGTATTTTCGAAGGAACGAACGAAATTAATCGCCTAATCGTACCAGGTACGTTCTTACGTAAAGCGATGAAAGGTGAATTACCACTTCTTCAAAAAGCACAAAAATTACAAGAAGAGTTAATGATGATGATGCCAGAAGAAGTAGGCGATGAGCCATTAGCACTTCAAAAATATTTAGTAAGTAACGCGAAGAAAATCGGTTTAATGGTAGCTGGATTAGCTGTTCAAAAATACGGTAAAGCGTTAGATAAAGAGCAAGAAATTCTTGTGAATATCGCTGACATCGTAAGCAACCTTTATGCAATGGAATCAGCTGTTCTTCGTACAGAAAAAGCAATTAAAACAACTGGTCTTGAAAAGAATAAACAAAAAGTGTTATACACTGAAGTATTCTGCCAAGAAGCATTCAACGAAATCGAAGCAGATGCTAAAGAAACACTTATCGCAGTTGAGAACGGCGACATGCTGCGCATGATGTTATCATCATTACGTAAATTAACTCGCCACACACCACTTAACGTAATTCCGAAGAAACGTGAAATCGCTGCGAAAATTTTAGAAGATGAGCGTTATACAGTTTAATAGATGAAAGAGGACCAGTAGCCTTTTGGCTGCTGGTTTTTTATTGTTGGATTCTTGAAAAGAGTTGTTTTACATATGTATTTGTAAAACGGCTTTTTTTAATGGAGGTAAAGGGGGATGCTGAAGTTTCATTAACAAGTGCTCAGAAATTGTTGGAGTATAAGCCGTCTATATTGGCGACAGGGCATGGGAAGATGATGAAAGATCCATTACCACAAATGCAACGGGCGATTGAAGAAGCGGAGCGGAATTTAACAAGGAAGAGCCTCAAATAATTTAGAGGCTCTTTTTTACTAGATGATATTATTTTGTGGGTTTTAAGTATGTGTATATCGCTAATAGGAAACCGAAAAACATAAATATAAAAGGATCTTGGCTTTGGTTAGGGTCATAGCTATCTTGCACCTTAGTAAGAAAATCATGTGTTTTCATGTTTATCTCTCCTTTTATTCATAAGGTTTAGTATGAAGTGGGAATCATGATGTGGAAGTAAGAAGTTTTTATTTTGTAATTATTATATAACAATATAATTCCTAAAACTATAGAATACAAAGCGTTCATAATATGTAAAATTGCATATTATTCTTTTTGAAAATTTTGTTATATTATCTATATATTTGTATTGAAGGATTTTTGTTGAGGTAAATGAAAACAAAGGGAGGAATAGTATGAGTAAAACGGTGTTAGAAGCGTATAGTGTGGAAAGGAAAATAGATAATATAACATATAAAAATCTATTTGTAATGATAGCAATCATTTTAGGATTCGTACTTCTAGGAGGGTTATTCCTTGGTTTAGCTTTTGGGATTTATGGTGAGGAAGCGTTGCGTGATAATTTAGAAGGGTACTATTTCCTTTTATTAGATGCAGCTGTTGTTGCTATCGTTTTATTAGCTTATAAACCAGTTCTTCATTTTATTAAATATATTTGGGATTTATCCGTTTTGAAGAATGGGAAGACATATTTATATCTATTAATTGGTTTTATTGTCATTGCGTTATCACAATATTTACTGTTACATGTGTTTAGTTTTGAAAGTGCAGCAGAACAACAGAAACAATTAGGGAGCTTAGAGCTTCAAAATAGCATACAAAGTATTATATATGTGCTAAGTGTTGTTATAATTACACCGGTTAAAGAAGAAATTCTATTTCGAGGTATTTTATATCGATTTTTAGAAAAGAAATATAATTTTTTAGTTGGTATCATTATTTCTTCCTTCATTTTTGGGATTCTTCATGGAGGTCTTCTAATTACGGCAACGATTATGGGGATTGTATTTGCGATGTTATACAAAAAGACGCAATCTATTATACCTAGTATTATTTTACACATTGTATGGAACTTGCTTGTGAGTATAAGTATGATTGTATCTCTATGAAATTGAATACATAACCAGTATAAAAGATGAATGGCTTAGCTATTCATCTTTTATTTTGTATGCACGTGAAAAATTTAATTCATGTATACAATCAAAAAAGAGCTAAATACTAACAGCGAACGAATAAAGAAAGGTAGGAGTATTCTATGCAAAATTTAACAGAACTTGAAGTGGAAAATTTACGTCATTTAATTGGTGGACACGCAACGATTATTAACAAATTAGACCAGTATGCACAGGCTTGTACAGATCCAGAGTTAAAACAAATGCTACAAAAGGATGCGCAAGATGCACGAAATACGAAACAGCAATTAATGACTTTCCTAGGATAGGAGGAAGAAAAAGATGAATGAAAAAGATATGGTAAATGATTATTTAGCAGGATTAAATGCAAGTTTAACAAGTTATGCAAATTATATTTCTCAGTCTGATAATGAACAATTACATCAAACGTTAATTCAAATTCGTAATCAGGATGAGATGCGCCAACGTAATATGTATGAGTACGCAAAGCAAAAAAGTTATTATAAACCGGCAGCACCTGCGAATCCGATGATTGTGCAGCAATTGAAAAGTCAATTAAGTGCGGAATAATCGGATGAAAAAAAACGAGCGAATGAAGTCGCTCGTTTTTTTGTTTTGTACATGTCAATAAATACATAATAAATATTTTTCCAGTTGTAACAAATATGACGAAAATTAAATATAACAATTCACAGAAAGGACAAAAGTTTGTTCGATATTTCACAAAGTATCCATGGTTTCTATCGTGAGACTCTCTATAATTAGGAGTGTAAAGAAGAAAAGAACAAAAGAAATAGATTACATAATCAATTAGGAGAGATTGCTATGAATAGAAACACAAGAAAAATTGCAATTATCGGTACTGGATTAGTGGGATCAAGCTGCGCGTATTCTATTGTAAACCAAGGAATTTGCGAAGAACTATTGTTAATTGATATAAATCATGAACGTGCAGTTGGGGAAGCGATGGATTTATCGCACTGCATTAACTTTACAAATACAAGAACAAAAGTATATGCAGGAAACTATGAAGACTGCAAAGATATGGACATCGTTATTATTACAGCAGGGCCAGCACCAAAGCCTGGACAAAGTCGTTTAGATACTTTAGGAGCAAGTGCAAAGATTATGGAAAGTATTGTTGGCGGCGTAATGGAAAGTGGATTTGATGGTATTTTCTTAATCGCATCGAACCCAGTTGATATTATTACATATCAAGTGTGGAAACTATCTGGATTACCTAGAAATCGTGTGATTGGTACAGGTACATCATTAGATTCTTCTCGCTTAAGAACAATTTTATCTGAAATGTTACATGTAGATCCTCGCAGTATTCATGGATATTCACTAGGAGAGCATGGGGATTCTCAAATGGTTGCTTGGTCACATGTATCCGTTGGAGGAAAGCCAATTCTGCAAATTTTAGAAGAGAAAAAAGAGCGTTTCGGTGAAATAGATTTAGATGAAATTGTTGAGAAGACTGCGAAAGCAGGATGGGAAATTTATAAACGAAAAGGTACTACTTATTATGGAATCGGAAATTCTCTAGCATATATTGCTAGCTCAATCTTTAATGATGATCACCGTGTAATTGCTGTATCAGCTATTTTAGATGGTGAGTACGGTGAATACGGTATTTGTACAGGAGTGCCAGCTATTATTACTAGAGAGGGCATGAAAGAAGTTGTAGAACTAAATTTAACTGAGGAAGAAGAAGCTCGATTCGCAAAATCAAACGATATTTTACGCGATTATATGAAAACAATTGGTTACTAACTTATAGGAGAAGGTGAAACAAATGAAGGAATATATAATGTCTCGTGTATTTAAAGCATCCGCTGGAATCGCGCAAGGTATTTTCGTATCCCTTGGAATTGGTTTACTAATCGAAAATATAGGAAGAATTGTTGATATTCCATTGCTTATTACAATCGGAGTTGTTGCAAAATCACTTATGGCACCAGCCATTGGAGCCGGAATTGCTTTTATGCTCGGTGCGAACGGTCTTGTCATCTTTTCAGCGATGGTAGCTGGAGCGATTGGTGCCGGATCCATTTCAATGACTGAAGCTGGTTTAATCATTAAAACAGGTGAGCCAATCGGAGCGTTATTAACAGCAACTTTAGCAGTTTATATTGGTAAACGTTTAAGCGGAAAAACTGCTTTAGATATGATGCTCGTTCCATTTGCAGCAATATTAGGTTCTGGTTTAGTCGGTATTTGGTTAGCACAAAATATTAGCCCGGTTTTAAATGCAGTTGGAGCATTCATTAAAGATAGCTCAGCTGGTAGCCCATTCATCGCTTCTGTTGTCATTGCAGTAGTTTGGGGACTGTTACTTATCTCTCCAGCTTCATCAGCTGCGTTAGCGATAGCGCTTAGCTTAGATGGTGTTGCAGGTGGTGCTGCTCTTGCAGGATGTGTTGCTCAGTTTATCGGATTCGCTGTCATCTCAGCGAAAGAAAATAATTTAGGCGGCATATTAGCTCAGGCCCTTTGTACTCCGAAAGTACAGTTGCCGAACATTACTAAAAATCCAATGATTCTCGTCCCAACTGTCGTCGCCAGCGCCATAGTCGGCCCAGTATCGGCACTCATTTTCCAGCTAGAAGCAGGAAAAGAAATTGCAGGTCTTGGATTAAGTTCTCTTATCGCACCAATTAATTTAATTTCCAGCCAAGGATGGGAAGTTGTCCCAGCGATGATAATCACTTATGTCATCATTCCAGTAGCTGTTTCTTATATACTTTACAACGCTCTTAAAAAAGCAGGTCGTATTCATTCTGGTGATATGACTGTACCGCAATCTTAAATTGAAAATCTCCTTATTAATAGATAAAAGCAGACTGAAGAAGCCACAGTCTGCTTTTTTGTTGCGTTACATTTTATGATTTTGTTTTACTGGAACCCTTATTGGTTCTTTTGCTAACAATAGCTGAACACCAAAGTATAGTATGCTTGCCAGCGTCATTCCAGAAACGGCATCTATAAATGCATGTTGCTTCGTAAATAGCGTTGATAAAATGATAAGTGTACCGAAGAAAGTAAGAATGTAATATTCAAAAGCATGCTGTTCTCTACGTTTAAAGGCAGCTAACATAATCACAAATGTAGTAAGGACGTGAATGCTAGGGAAACAGTTTACTGGTTGATCGATACTATAAATATAGCGGACTAGTTCGGAAAATACGTCTGTTCCAACGACGGTTGGACGAGGTACAGTTGTTTGCCAAAAATAATAAACAGAAAAACAAGCAAGCTTACCAAGAACTACACTGCTTAAAGTAACGTAATATTGCTTTCGATCAGCAAAACAATAATAAATAAGTGCACCGTATAAGTATGGGAACCAAAGTAAATAAGGAATAATAAATGCTTTTACAAATGGAATCCAATCATCTACTACTGTTGTGACGTTCACTGCGTGAACAGTCGATTTATTTAATACATCGTAAAGGGGACTTACGAGTACGAGTAGAAATATATAACTTAACGGAAGAAAAGATGAAAGTTTAAATTTCTTCATGACAATCTCCTATGTTTTTTTAGTAATGTAAGTAAATTCAATTGATTATAATATAGAAACACGAATGGAGCTATCGATTTTACTTACATTTTCTTGAATTCACCTTACGTTTTTGTCACTTGACTAAAAGAAGGGGAGGGTGCTAAATGAAGCGTTTATCATATTTCTTAGTTTTTATATTGTTATGCCTAGTCGGTGCTGGATGTGCAAAGGATAACGAAGGAGAGAAATTAGAATATAACGGGAGAGCACTCGTAATTGGAGTTGTTGGTGAAAAGCCGAAAGATACGTTTAGAAATGTAAAGTTTGAGAAAATAAAGCTAGAGGAACTGGAAAAGAAATCTAAGAAAGTGGACGGTTTTCTAATAATGAAAGATCACTTTCAAGAAGCCTCAACAGAGCAGTATAAAGATGTATTTTCATCGCTAAAGAAACCAGTGTTTTTTATCGGTTTACAAGATAAATCATATTCACTTTTTATTACAAAAGGTATTGAGTATAACAGCGCAAAAAAAGATGTAAATGCTATGTATACGCAAGGTTTTGCGAATATTGGGAGTGGTGAAGGGCAACAATGGGGAGTTGGTTTATCAAATGGTGGAAATACAGAAGAAAGTATTCATAATATGTATATCGTAGTATTTCAAACAATTGCAGACTATTTGAATAGATGATGAGGGAGCCTGTAAACGAGGCTTCTTATTTTTTATGCAGAAGCATATAACAATATGATTGAGAAGCTAGTTTAAGCATGGCGAATGCAGAAGTTGCTGCTAAAATAGATAAAAATGGTTTTGAACTTGGGGCGGAGGCTTCTTTAGCAAAATATGAAGCGGGTATAGATATACCTATACCATTTACAGATCATGATTTACATCTTGGTGGTTCAGCCTCACTTGGACAAGCGGGTGGTTCACTAAAGGTAAGTTCAAGTGGATTTAAAGTGAATTTCCCTTGGGGGCCTGGAGCTAGTCCTGTGGGTACAGGTGTTGAAGTAGAGATAAAATAAAAAGGAGTATCTTTTATGACTTTAGAAAGTTTGAAAAAAATTTTAACAATTCTATTTGTTATTTGTTTTTTTGGTACTATTATTCTTACAGTGTTTGATGCTACATATAATTTAAAAGAAAAAATAATCTTTTCATTGATATATTTAATTACAGTTCCTATTAGTTTTTTTATTTTATATAAAATAGGTAAATTTTTCATTAAATAAAGAGGTGAATTAAAATGGAGAAGGTAGAGAAAGATACATTACTTCCGATTGGTTCAGTTGTGAGGTTTAAAACATGGGAACAGCCATTAATGATATATGGTAGAAAACAAGAAGATTCAAAAACTAAGGAAACTTGGGATTATGTAGCTTGTTATTATCCTATCGGAAATATTTCAACTGAATATAATATGTTTTTTAATCATGAACATATATCAGAGGTGATTTTTACTGGATATGTAAATGAAGATGAAATGAAGTTGCGTGAAGATTTAAAATAGCATCATTGATTTTACAACTATAATAATTATAATATATTCACTAGGGTATATTATAGTTATTATAGTTTTTTTAATGTAGGTAGGGGATATTTATTGTGAGAATAAGGGGGAATGATGTTGAAAACTATTAAAAATACATTATTATTTGTTCTATGTTTGGTAGTTCTTAGTGGGTGTTTTACAAGAGAAGGAACGATTGTTGGTGGTAAGGTTCATGGTTCTTCAGATAGCGTATCTGGTAGTATATCTGGGGACTATAGGAAATTTACTGGATCTGCAACTCAAGATAGGAAAGTTAAAAAAGGGGAGAATTGGGTCTTTTCTTTTACTGATAAAACTAAACAAGGAACTATAATTGCTTATGTTGTAGATTCAAATGATAATACTATACTAGAATTTAATAGTGGCGAAGGTAAAAAAAGCATTAAAGTACCTAAGGATGATACATATAAGGTTAAAATTAAAACGGAAGACCATGGTGGAGAATTTCGAATATCATGGGAAAAAGAAAGATAGTCTTTTAAATTATAATGCCTGTTTGAAAAAGTAGAGGACGAATATTATGTTCTTAGGGTTCGAATACCTTCTAATATTTTCAAGTATATCTTGAATCAGCAGCAGGTATTAAATGGGTAATATCAGAAATTTGGAGAACTGTTTTGTTGGATGCTCCTGAAGGGATATTGGTTATTTTAGGCGCGATTGCTTTATATGATTTCACAAAAGAAACATCGCCAAAAGACGCATCAATTTAAATGCGTCTTTTTTATTTCAGTCAGTAATTTGAATTTCATATTCTCAGGAGCAGTTAATTTGGCTTTATTGATGATATGTTTAATAACTTTCTTATGGGCTCACTACGACGGTCAAAATCGTTAGTTCCTTTTATCAGGAAGCATTTGTCATTCAAAGTGTTTCCAGGTTTTGTGACTATAGGCTGAAACGGTTAAATAAACGTTTGTTTAAGATGTATGTTCGGTAGGAAGAAATTGATGCAGCTCAAGGGTGAACAGAGAAAAATAGGAATTTAATCAAACGTTTGTTTAGGATATATGTTCGGTAGGAAGAAATTGATGCAGCTCAAGGGTGAACAAAGAAAAATAGAAAATTAATCAAACGTTTGTTTAAGAGATATGTTCGGTGTAGTTGGCGAAAAGATTCTAAAAAAAAATTATATGTTTATTTTCCCTTGAAAATGGCGGAAAAATAAGAAAAATTCGCAGGATTATTAAAATTTATCACGAAATAAGTAAAAGTTTAGCGAATAATCGTTTGAAATAATAAAACGTTTTCTATATGATAAAGATAAAGGTTAGTAAAAAAGTAGGTGAATTTATGACAGTAACATTTTATTCATATCCAAAGTGTGGCACATGTCAAAAAGCAAAGAAATGGTTTGAGACAAATGATGTAGCATATGAGATGATTCATATTGTTGAAAATCCACCGTCAAAAGAAGATATACGTAATTTACATGAAAAAAGTGAATTACCATTAAAAAAATTCTTTAATACAAGTGGAATGCGTTACCGCGAACTTGGTTTGAAAGATAAGTTAAAAGATGCAAGTGAAGACGAAATGTACGAACTTTTAGCATCTGATGGCATGTTGATTAAACGTCCAATCGTAACAGATGGAACGAGTGTAACACTTGGTTTTAACGAAGAGCAGTTTGAAAGTGTGTGGAAAAAGTACCAATAAGGTATTTTTACATAATTAATACATTCACTGGAGGTACAGTCATGAGCATTCCAAATAATTTACGTTACTCTGAAGAACACGAATGGGTAAAAACTGAAGGTAATGAAGTTGTTATCGGTATTACTCACTTTGCACAAGGTGAGCTAGGCGATATCGTATTCGTTGAACTTCCTGAAGTAGGTGCAACAATCCAAGCTGACGAGCCATTCGGAAGCGTAGAATCTGTTAAAACAGTTTCTGAATTATACGCACCTGTAAGTGGTAAAGTTGTAGCAGTAAACGAAGAATTAAGTGACCAACCAGAACTTGTTAACGAATCTCCATACGAGGGTGCATGGATGGTTAAAGTTGAACTTTCTGATGCAAGCCAAGTTGAGAAGTTATTAACTGCAGAAAAATATGCAGAAATGACAAACCAAGACTAATTATAGTCGAATAAAAAGGACAGCCATTGTGCTGTCCTTTTTATTTTGTGTTACATAATGAATTTGAAAGCACATATATATTAATTATTATATAGGAGAAGGTTTTTGAAAAAACTTTTTTCACTGAGGCTTTGCTTCTTCCTATGAGGCGAAAAGCGCCTTTACGTCAGAAGCTCCATCCCCCTCACAATCAGAACGAGCCGCTTCCGCTTTTCTTTATTGTCCAGCTCCAGCGGCTAGAACAGTCGGTCATTTCACTCCTTCACTTGAGGCAAAAAGCGCCTCTAGTTCAGGAGTTCCAATGCCCTCCTGTTCTGAACGAGCCGCTTCCGCTTTTCTTTGTCTAGCCCCACCTCCTAGCCCTTCATGTCTAAGAACCTTCCGCACGAGAAGACAAAAAGCGTCTTCTGTGCGAAAGAACCTTAGCCAACAGGGCTGAACAGTCGGCTCCGCTTTTCTTTTGCAAAAATAAACAGGAAACAACATGAAAATAACGAATATACTATATACTAAGTTAAAGGTTGTATAGTATATGGTGATCGGGTGATGACATATGATTTATGTAGAAAAAGTCATTATTGTAGAAGGTAAATCAGACAGAAGAAAGATTGAATCTATTATTCGTGAACCAGTGGAAATTGTTTGTACAAATGGTACAATTGGTTTGTCGAAAATGGATGAGCTCATTGATCAGTTTTTTGATAAGGAAGTGTATGTACTAGTAGATGCTGATGATGCTGGAGAAAAGTTAAGGAAACAATTTCGCAAAGAATTTCCACAAGCAGAGCATATTTATATTGATCGCTCGTACCGAGAGGTGGCAACTGCGCCGTCTTCACACTTAGCAAATGTATTATGGGGAGCTGACATTGACGTTTATACAGAATATTTACGGTAAGGAATGATAGAAGTGATTGACTGGACAGGAGCCGAAGCTACAGCCCTAATAGAAAATGAAGAAAAAACAGTGTTATATGTGTATACTCCAATGTGTGGAACATGCCAATTGGCAAAAAAGATGCTAACGGTCGTTGAGATGACAATTGAAGATTTGAAAATTGGAATGTTAGATTTAAATTATGCCCCGCATTTAGCAAAAGAGTATGGGATCGAAAGTGTACCGTGCTTACTTGTTTTTGAAAATGGGACACTAATGAAGAAGATATATGCATTTCATTCGGTTGAATATTTATATACGGAATTAAAGTAGGCGGCAAAGTTTTTGCCGCCTCGACATATTTCTTGGGAAATATGTCGAGAACCAGGATGGTTACAGTATTTGTCGAGCGAAAGTAACAGGATTGCTCTTTAGTGAGAGGGAATGGTATGTAATAGAAAGTGATATGAAGGATGTGATTTAGGGTGAAATTATATTCTTTGCTGCAATCATTTGTAAATTACGCTAATGGTCAATATCATTTAGAACCGCTTTTAAGACAAGGAGAAAAAACTGTTAATTTTCGCTTTGGAGATGAGAGTTATTCATTACAAATTTCAAGAGATTATATAGAACTGTTGAAAGAGGAAAGAGGAACAGAACAAATCGTTTGTGTAGATGAAGAAGATGTAGAGCAATTAGTGAACGGAAATATACGATTACAAATGTTAATGAACGATGGACGTGTACATTATTCGGGGACGTATCGAACGATGCTATTAGTCGAGTCGATGTTTCATATATGTAAACCGATGTCAGTAGGTGCTTAAAATTCTGAAGGTTCATTTTTTGCGAAAATTTCTGTTGACATGGTGTGTGGATGTTGATACAATTCAATTCATAAAATATAGACAATTTCATAAATTTCAAATCAGACGAAAATTTAATCTGATTTCTCTTATCAAGAGAGGTGGAGGGACTGTGCCCTGTGAAGCCCGGCAACCGTCAACTTATGTTGAAATGGTGCCAATTCCTGCAAAGCAAATGCTTTGAGAGATGAGAGAGAGGGATAATGTTGTTATATACGCATATAAACCTTTCTGCTTCTCTAAAGCGGAAAGGTTTTTTGTTGTTTGAATGTGGAGGACATTCAAATAATAAAAGAAGTTATAACGATGGACTACACGCATCAAAAATAAAAAATTGCGGAGTATGTCCAAACAAAAAAGGGGTGAACATCATGATCTTATTAGAAAATGTAAAGAAAATATATAAGGCAAAAAGCGGTGATGTCACTGCTGTAGATAACGCCAATTTAAAAATAGAGAAAGGTGAAATCTTTGGTGTTATCGGATATAGTGGCGCCGGAAAAAGTTCTTTAATTAGGTTGTTTAATCAGTTAGAGAAACCAACTTCTGGCCAAATTACAATTGCAAATCGCGTGATTTCAGCAATTACAGGAAGTGAGCTTCGGAAGGCAAGGCAAGAAATCGGAATGATTTTTCAGCACTTCAACTTACTTTGGTCACGAACTGTGCGGGAAAATATCGCATTTCCGCTTGAGATTGCAGGCGTTGATAAGGAGAAGAGAAGAAAACGTGTTGATGAGTTAATTCATCTTGTTGGTTTAGAAGGAAGAGGAGACGCATACCCATCTCAGTTAAGTGGTGGACAAAAGCAACGCGTCGGGATTGCAAGAGCATTAGCGAACAACCCACAAGTACTTTTATGTGATGAAGCAACGTCAGCTCTTGACCCAGAAACGACAGATCAAATTTTAGATTTACTCCTAGATATTAATAAGCGTCTCGGTTTAACAATTGTACTAATTACACATGAGATGCATGTAATTCGAAAGATTTGTAATCGTGTTGCGGTAATGGAGAGAGGAAAGATTGTAGAAACGGGGCCAGTACTTGATGTGTTCCGTAATCCGCAGCAGGACATTACGAAACGCTTTGTACAACAGTTAACGGATTCTGAAGATACAAATGAAACGATTGAAAATTTAATTGAAAAATACCCGGATGGAAAAGTGATTCGCTTGCAGTTTATCGGTGAAGCTGTAGAAAGACCGGTACTTCAAAGATTAATGCAGCGCAGTGATATAGAAGTAAGCATTTTGCAAGGAAATATCGCACAAACGAATAACGGTTCTTACGGTAGTTTAGTCGTTCATTTAAATGGTGAGGAAACAGCGATCCAGCAAGCGATAGAAGGAATTCATCAAGATCAAGTAGAGCTGGAGGTGATTGCACATGGATAAGTTACTTACAAATGTTGATTGGAATCAAATGTTAGAAGCAACTGGTGAAACGTTATATATGACGGCAATCGCAGCTCTTGCCACATTTGTTTTAGGACTTATTTTAGGATTGTTACTTTTCATGACAGCGAAAGATAATTTATGGGAAAACAAATCGATTAATACGGTGATTGGAGCGTTCGTAAACATATTCCGTTCTATACCGTTCATCATTTTAATTATTTTATTAATCCCATTCACAAAAATCCTTCTTGGAACAATTCTTGGAGCGAGTGCGGCATTGCCAGCTTTAATTATCGGAGCGGCACCATTTTATGCAAGAATGGTTGAAATCGCACTTCGTGAAATTGATAAAGGTGTAATTGAAGCCTCAAAAGCAATGGGGGCAAAAACAAGCACAATCATTTTGAAAGTGTTAATTCCAGAATCATTACCAGCCTTAATATCTGGTATTACGGTAACGACAATTGCTTTAGTAGGCTATACGGCAATGGCGGGAGTTGTTGGTGCTGGTGGCCTTGGGACACTCGCTTACTTAGAAGGATTCCAGCGCGGGAATAACGATGTAACAATCGTTGCAACAATTTGTGTATTACTCGTTGTATTTTTAATTCAATGGATTGGTGATAGTGTAACGACTCGAATAGATAAAAGATAATGAAAATGGAGGTATTTAAAATGAAAAAATTATTACTTACGGCACTTATTTCAACTTCAATTTTTGGGTTAGCTGCTTGTGGCGCGAAAGATAAAGATGAAAATAAACTTGTTGTTGGTGCTTCTAACGTACCGCACGCTGAAATTTTAGAAAAGGCAAAACCGTTACTTGAGAAAAAAGGAATTGAATTAGAAGTGAAAAAATTCCAAGATTACGTGTTGCCAAATAAAGCGTTAGCGGATAAGGAATTAGATGCAAACTACTTCCAGCACATTCCGTATTTAGAAAAAGAAATTAAAGATAAAAAATATGATTTTGAAGTAGCAGGAAAAATTCATTTAGAACCAATTGGTGTGTATTCTCAAAAATATAAAAGCTTAAACGAGCTTCCAGACGGGGCGACAATTATTATGAGTAATTCTGTTGCTGACCATGGACGTGGTTTAGCAATTTTACAAAAAGAAGGTATTTTAAAAATTAAAGACGGAGTAGATCCAGTTAAAGCGACTCCAAAAGATATTGCGGATAATCCGAAAAACTTAAAATTCAAAACGGATATCGAGCCTGGTTTACTACCACAAGTGTATAACAATAAAGAAGGCGATGCGGTTCTAATTAATTCGAACTATGCAATTGATGCGAAGTTAAACCCAGAAAAAGATGCAATTGCAATTGAAGGAAATGATTCACCGTATGCAAACGTAGTAGCTGTTCGTAAAGGCGATAAAGATAAGAAAGAGATCAAGGCTCTTGTAGAAGTATTACATTCTAAAGAGATTGAAGACTTTATTAATAAAGAATATAAAGGGGCAGTTGTTCCTGTAAAAGAATAATCGTTTGAAGAAGGGCTGGTGTATGCCGGCTCTTTTTTCTAACTACATAACTATAGGGGAGAAGGGGACATCATATGAAAAAGATTATACTGTCAGTTGTTACAGCACTATCTGTATTTACATTGGCTGCCTGTGGGGGGAAAGATGAAAATAAACTTGTCGTTGGAGCTTCTAACGTGCCGCACGCTGTTATTTTAGAGAAGGCACAGCCGATATTAGAGAAAAAAGGTATTAAGTTAGAGATTAAAAAGTTCCAAGATTATGTGTTACCGAATAAAGCGTTAGCGGATAAAGAAATTGATGCAAACTATTTCCAGCACATTCCGTATTTAGATAAAGAAATTCAAGAAAAAGGATATAAAATTGTAAACGCAGGAAAAATCCATTTAGAGCCAATGGGCATTTATTCTAAGAAGTATAAAAGCTTAAAAGACCTTCCAGAGGGCGGAACAGTTATTATGAGTAATAACGTAGCAGAGCGTGGCCGTATGCTAGCTCTATTACAAAAAGGCGGCGTTATTAAATTAAAAGATGGTGTAGATGTTGTTAAGGCGACAGTAAAAGATGTTGTGGAAAATCCGAAAAACTTAAAGTTTAAAACAGATGTAGAACCTGGACTTTCACCGAAGCTGTATGAAAATAATGAAGGCGACGCTCTGTTTATTAATTCAAACTATGCAATTGATGCGAAATTAAATCCAACAAAAGATGCAATTGCGATTGAAGGATCAGACTCTCCGTATGCAAATATTATTGCCGTTCGTAAAGGTGATGAGAAGAAAAAAGAGATTAAAGAACTAGTAGAAGTACTACATTCAAAAGAAATTCAGGACTTTATTAATAAGGAATATAAAGGTGCTGTACTCCCGGTAAGTGAATAAATATAAGGAAAGGACTGGTAATTTCCCAGTCCTTTTTTCTTTATATAAATAAGAAGAAAGGTGTATCATATAAAGGTGAGAAGGAAATACTTATATACATTTGTGAAAAAATTGTTACATTTTTTCGTCGTTTGCGATATCATTTTATTTGATATAAAATTAGAATGAGAATAAAATGAGAATATGAACGTTTTAGGAATTTTTAAAATGTATATATAGGATTAATGGAGGTATTGAGATGGCTGGTTCTACATTAACGGTTAAAGACTTACACGTATCAATTGACGGCAAAGAAATTTTAAAAGGTGTAAACCTTGAAGTAAAAGGTGGAGAAATCCACGCAATTATGGGACCTAACGGAACAGGTAAATCAACTTTATCTTCTGCGATTATGGGTCACCCAAAGTATGAAGTAACAGAAGGTAGCATCATCATCGACGGTGAAGATGTATTAGAAATGGAAGTAGACGAGCGCGCGCAAGCAGGTCTATTCCTAGCAATGCAATATCCAAGTGAAATTAGCGGAGTTACAAACGCTGACTTCTTACGTTCTGCAATTAACGCACGTCGTGAAGAAGGCGATGAAATTTCTCTTATGAAATTTATCCGTACATTAGATAAAAACATGGAATTCCTAGAAATGGATCCAGAAATGGCACAACGTTACTTAAACGAAGGTTTCTCTGGCGGTGAGAAAAAACGTAACGAAATTCTTCAATTAATGATGATTGAGCCAAAAATTGCAATCTTAGACGAAATCGACTCAGGTCTTGATATCGATGCGTTAAAAGTTGTATCTAAAGGTATTAACGAAATGCGCGGCGAAGAGTTCGGTTGCCTAATGATTACGCATTACCAACGTTTATTAAACTACATCACTCCAGACTTCGTTCACGTTATGATGAACGGTCGTATCGTTAAATCTGGTGGCCCTGAGCTTGCACAACGTCTAGAAGCTGAAGGTTACGACTGGATTAAAAAAGAATTAGGTATTGAAGACGAAACAACAGAGCAAGAAGCGTAAGAGAGGAGCATAAACATGACAATCGGTACATTACCTTTCGATCAAGAAACAATCCGTCAACGCGCAAGCGAAGTAAACGAAGCTGCTTGGTTGACTGAGTTCCGCTTACAAGCTCTTGCACAAGCAACTGAACTTCCAATGCCAACGCCTGATAAAACGAAAATTGAAAAATGGGACTTTATCGGAAAAGGCGACGCTGCTAAGCAAGAGCCTGTAAGTTCGTTAACAGAGCTTCCAGAAGCAGTGAAAAACTTAATTGATGAAAATAACAGCGTATTAGTGCAACGTACTGGTACAACTGCGTTCGTTTCTTTAGCAGACGAAGCAAAAGAAAAAGGTGTTATTTTTACAGACATCATAACAGCTGCAACAGAGCATGCTGAACTAGTACAAAAGTACTTAATGAAAGACGGCGTGAAGGTAGACGAGCATCGTCTAACTGCACTTCATGCTGCATTAATCAACGGCGGTGCATTCGTATATGTTCCGAAAAACGTTGTTCTTGAAACTCCACTTCAAGCTGTATTCTTAGTAGACGGCGAAGAAGCTAACGTATATAACCACGTATTATTCGTAGCTGATGCGAACAGTACTGTAACTTATGTAGAAAACTACGTTGCAAATGAAAATGCTAAAGGTATTGCAAATATCGTAGCAGAAGTAATCGTGGAACAAGGCGCACAAGTGAAATTCGGTGCGGTTGATCTATTAGCAAAAGACGTAACAACTTACGTTAACCGCCGCGGAGTAGTAGGACGCGACGGCCGCATTGATTGGGCTCTAGGTCTTATGAATGACGGAAACACAATCTCAGAGAACGTTACGAACTTAATGGGCGACGGATCATATGCTGATACGAAAACAGTAACAATTGGCCGTGGTAACCAAACACAAAACTTTACAACTAAAGTTGTTCACTTCGGTAAACACTCTGAAGGTTGGATCTTAAAACACGGTGTACAAAAAGATAGTGCAACATCTATCTTTAACGGAATTGGTAAGATTGAACACGGTGCATCTAAATCAAATGCACAACAATCTTCTCGCGTTCTTATGTTAGACGAAAAAGCTCGCGGTGATGCGAACCCAATTCTTCTAATTGATGAAGATGATGTAATGGCAGGTCACGCAGCTTCAGTAGGCCGCGTAGATCCATACCAATTATACTACTTGATGAGCCGTGGTATTCCAAAACGCGAAGCAGAACGTTTAGTCATCCATGGATTCTTAGCACCTGTAGTAAATGAGCTTCCAATTGAAGGAGTAAAGGCACAGCTTGTTGAGGTAATTGAAAGGAAAGTTCGCTAATGAATATTCATGAAATACGCAAACAGTTTCCAATTCTTGATCAAAAAGTGAACGGCAAACAACTTGTTTATTTCGATAGTGCAGCAACTTCTCAAAAACCAATTCAAGTCATTGAAACGTTAGAACGTTACTATAAAGAATATAATTCTAACGTGCATCGCGGTGTTCATACGCTCGGTACGAAAGCTACCGACGCGTATGAAGGTGCACGTGAGAAAGTTCGCAAGTTTATCAATGCGAAATCAATGGAAGAGATTATTTTCACGCGCGGAACGACAACTGCATTAAATACAGTAGCGGCTAGCTATGGTCTTGAAAATGTAAAAGAAGGCGATGAGATCGTTATTTCTTACATGGAGCACCATAGCAACATCATTCCGTGGCAACAAGTTGCGAAGAAAACTGGTGCAACGTTAAAATACCTTCCGCTTCAACCAGACGGTACAATTTCTTTAGAAGATGTTCGTCAAACAGTTACACCGAACACAAAAATCGTTTCTATTATGCAAGTATCAAACGTACTTGGAACGATTAACCCTGTAAAAGAAATCGGAGCAATTGCACATGAAAACGGCGCAATTATGGTCGTTGACGGTGCGCAAAGTACACCTCATATGAAAGTAGATGTACAAGATTTAAACTGTGATTTCTATGCATTATCTGCTCATAAGATGTGCGGACCTACAGGTATCGGCGTATTATATGGTAAGAAAGAATTGCTGAACAATATGGAACCAATTGAATTTGGTGGTGAAATGATTGATTTCGTAGATTTACAAGAATCTACTTGGAAAGAGCTTCCGTGGAAGTTTGAAGCAGGTACACCGATTATCGGTAATGCAATCGGACTTGGTGCGGCAATTGATTTCCTAGAAGAAATCGGTCTTGATAATATTGAAAAGCATGAGCATGAATTAGCGCAATACGCTTTAGAAAGACTATCAGAAGTAGATGGCGTTACAATTTATGGTCCAAAGCATCGCGCTGGTCTTGTTACATTTAATATTGAAGACGTACATCCTCACGATGTAGCGACTGTATTAGATGTAGAAGGCATTGCGGTTCGCGCAGGACACCACTGTGCACAACCGCTTATGAAGTGGCTAAAAGCTTCTTCAACAGCACGTGCGAGCTTCTATTTATATAATACAAAAGAAGAAATTGATACATTTGTTGAATCGCTAATCAAGACAAAGGAGTATTTCACAAATGTCATTTAATAATTTAGATACGTTATACCGTCAAGTTATTATGGATCATTACAAAAATCCTCGTAACCATGGCGTATTAGAAGATAGTGTTACCGTTAACTTGAACAATCCAACTTGCGGCGATCGTATTCAACTTACGATGAAAGTAGAAGAAGGTATTGTACAAGAGGCGAAGTTTGAAGGAGAAGGATGTTCAATCTCAATGTCTTCAGCTTCGATGATGACACAAGCAGTAAAAGGAAAGAAAATCGAAGAAGCACTTCAGCTTTCGAAAATTTTCTCTGACATGATGCTAGGAAAAGAGTACGATGACAGCATTGATTTAGGAGATATTGAAGCATTACAAGGCGTATGCAAGTTCCCAGCACGTATTAAATGTGCAACATTAGCGTGGAAAGCGTTAGAAAAGGGCTTAAACGAAGATAAGTAATGTTAAAGGTTCCTAAAAACGAGGTTATCTAAGGAGGGACACACCAACATGGCGAAGCAACTGCCAGATATCGGCGATTATAAATATGGTTTCAAAGACAAAGACGTTTCGATTTTCCGTGCTGGACGCGGTTTAACAAAAGAAATCGTAGAAGAGATTTCACGTATGAAAGAAGAACCACAGTGGATGTTAGACTTCCGTTTAAAATCACTGGATAAGTTCTATGAAATGCCAATGCCACAATGGGGCGGCGACTTAAACGACTTAGATTTCGATGAAATTACGTACTACGTAAAACCATCTGAGAAATCTGAGAAGTCTTGGGATGAAGTACCTGAGGAAATTAAAGCGACATTTGATAAATTAGGTATTCCTGAAGCTGAGCAAAAATATTTAGCTGGTGTATCTGCACAGTACGAATCTGAAGTTGTATACCACAACATGAAAGAAGACCTAGAAGCTCTAGGAATCGTCTTTAAAGATACAGATAGCGCATTAAAAGAGAACGAAGATATTTTCCGTGAGCATTTCGGAAAAGTAATCCCACCAACAGACAACAAATTCTCTGCATTAAACTCTGCAGTTTGGTCTGGTGGATCATTCATCTACGTTCCAAAAGGTGTTAAAGTTGATACACCACTTCAAGCGTATTTCCGTATTAACTCTGAAAATATGGGACAATTCGAGCGTACGCTTATTATCGTAGACGAAGGCGCACACGTACACTATGTAGAAGGTTGTACAGCACCTGTTTACACGACTAACTCACTTCACAGTGCGGTAGTAGAAATCATCATTAAGAAAGATGCTTATTGCCGTTACACTACAATCCAAAACTGGGCGAACAACGTATACAACCTAGTTACAAAACGTGCGGTTTGTGAAGAAAACGCAACGATGGAATGGATTGACGGTAACATCGGATCTAAATTAACGATGAAATACCCAGCAGTTATCTTAAAAGGCGAAGGCGCTCGTGGTTTAACATTATCTATCGCGATTGCTGGTAAAGGCCAACACCAAGATGCTGGTGCGAAAATGATTCACTTAGCACCAAACACATCTTCAACAATCGTTTCTAAATCGATTGCGAAGCATGGTGGTAAAGTAACTTACCGTGGTATCGTACAATTCGGACCAAAAGCGAAAAACTCTCGCTCTAACATCGAGTGTGATACGTTAATCATGGATAACCAATCTACATCTGATACAATTCCTTACAACGAAATCAAAAACGATTACGTTTCACTTGAGCACGAAGCGAAAGTATCGAAAGTATCAGAAGAACAATTATTCTACCTAATGAGCCGCGGTATTTCTGAGCAAGAAGCTACAGAAATGATCGTAATGGGCTTCATCGAGCCATTCACTCGCGAACTTCCAATGGAATACGCAGTTGAAATGAACCGTCTAATCAAGTTTGAGATGGAAGGTTCTATTGGTTAATATATTAAGGGAGCGTCCTGCTGTGCAGGGCGCTTTTTTGTTTTGCGGATTTGTCTTGGCTTGGTAGAGGATACCTAGGTGGGTGTTCAGTTAAATATATCAGCGATTTTTCAAATATATCGACCATAACTCGGAATATATCAGCGATTATTTCAATATATCGACGATTCGACAAGGGATATCGACTTACCAACAAATTACGACAAAAGAAACACCTCATATACCCCTCAACATGCGAAAATAGGAGAGGAGCACCTATATGACTAGAAGCAAGGCAAAGATACTGAAAAATCCACAGAAGAATCCACAGAAGAATCCACAGAAGAAGCTCCCAACAAACTCCCTGAAAAATCTCCCTCAAACTAATCAACAGATTAGAAAAAGTAATATAAGATTTCTCACATTAAAAGGGCAATCTTTTGCTTTTTCTCATAATGCGAGTACAATGTAAAATAGCAAGAAAAGACGAAAAGTATTTACAGGATTATTGCGTACGTATAGCGTAAATGGCAGTAAGGAACTGAGAGGAGGTTTTTTCTCTGAATATAAATAAAGAAACAATCATCCACCTTTATCATACAAACGATATACATAGTCATTTTGAAAATTGGCCGCAAATTTCTCGGTTTGTACAAGGGGAGAAAAAGCGAAGACAGGCAGCGGGAGAGACTGTTTTAACTGTGGATATTGGCGATCATGTGGATCGTTTTCATAGTATTTCGGAGGCGACAAATGGACTCGGGAATACAAAATTATTAAATGAGGCGTTATATGATTATGTAACGATTGGAAATAATGAAGGAATTACGTTAGCGAAGGAGCATTTGAACAGTCTGTATGATGATGCTGGGTTTGAGGTGCTAGTCGCGAATTTATTTGAAAAAGAAGGGGTACGTCCAGCGTGGGCGAAGCCTTATAAATTGCATACAACGACAGATGGAATTACGATTGCCTTTATTGGATTAACGGTAGCGTATCCAGAGTTTTATCAAATGTTAGACTGGCACATTGAAGATCCAATCGAGCATTTAGAATCCATTTTAGAAGAAGTGAAAGACGAGGCACATATTACTGTTGTCCTTTCTCATCTTGGAAAAAGCATGGATGAGTATATGGCGGAGCATTATGATATAGATGTTATTTTAGGGGCACATACGCATCATTTATTTGAGCGTGGCGTTCTTGTGAATAATACTTTGCTTTGCTGTTGTGAAAAGTGGGGACGTTACGTTGGTCACGTGCAGCTTACTGTGGATAAAGAAACGAAGAAGCTGTTGAAAAAAGACGGTAGAGCGATTAAGACAGAACGGTTAGGTGCTTATAGCGAGCCGTTATCCACAATTGAAATGTTGCAGGAAGAAAGTAAGCATATTATGGCAGAGCCTGTCGTTCATTTAAAAGAGTCATTGCCGGTTGATTGGTTTCATGAGACGACGTTTGCACACATGTTAGCAAGTGCGCTGAAAAAATGGTGTGGTGCAGAGATTGGAATGGTGAATGCTGGTGTACTTCTTGAAGGATTAGAAGAAGGTGTTGTGACGCGTGGAGATATTCACAGAATTTGTCCACATCCAATTAATCCGTGTGCGTTGAAAGTGCCAGGGAAAACATTAAGAGAAGTGATTTTGAAAGCACGCCGCCCGAATATGGAGAATCTTGAGGTGAAAGGATTCGGGTTTCGCGGGAAAGTAATGGGGAAAATGATTTATGCTGGTGTAGAGGTAATTCCAGATACGATTCCTGGGAATAAAATTTTACTGGAAGATGTATTGATTAACGGAGAATCGCTCGAATTAGATCGTATATATACGGTAGGAACGATTGATATGTTTACGTTTGGATACTTATACCCAGAGCTATCCACACTTTCCCATAAGCAATATTATATGCCAGAACTACTTAGAGATGTGTTAACAGACATGTTGATAACTCATACATCTTCTGTGAAACTATAGGCTAGTTAACTTGTAACACTCATTTTTCTCTTGTCATACAGATAAGAAAGAGAGGAGTGTGAACTATGGTTAATGTAGAGCCAATTATAATTGATAACTATACGTTTATTGCGGTTAGCGTCAAACTTCCAAAGACAAATTTGCTAGCTGTAATGAGCGATAAAGGATATATTATGTGTGGTGCATTAGATGTAGGTCTTTTAAATGAGAAGTTAGGTGATCGAGGTATTATTGCTGGTCGTGCGGTTGGTGTAAGAACGATTGAGCAACTTCTTGAAGCACCATTAGAATCGGTAACGACTGGAGCGGAAGCGTTAGGCATTCCAGTAGGAACGATTGGAAAAGAAGCATTATTAAAAATGAGATAAGCATATATCGTCCCTCCTTCTTGCATAGAAATGATATAAGAAGGAGGTTTTTTTTATGAGTATATTTCGCTTGAGAAATTCGCGGTTTCGAAGGGGGCCTATTTCCTTTCGGTACATACTGCTTATGTCGTTTATTCTTTTTGTCATATTACTTGTGCAAGGAGTATGGATTGTGAATAGCAGCATTCAGCCGACCTTGATTAAATATGGGGAAGTAGAGACGCATAAAATGGCAACAGCGGTTATGACGAAGGCGGTAAAAGACAGAATTAATGAAGGCTTCGATGTTGATTCATTAATGAAAGTACAAAATGATAAAAACGGGAAAGTATCCACAATTAATTTAAATACAAAGCAAGTAAATGAAATCGTCACATCAACGACCACATACATAGAAAAATATTTACAGCAAGTAGAACAAGGAAATTTGAAAGAACTAGGTCTTTCTGAGAAAAACGGAGCGACTATGGCAGTTCCTTTTGGGCGTGTAACGGATAATGCGCTTCTTGGAAATATAGGGCCAGATATTCCAATTGACTTCACTACAATTGGTCATGTGAATACGGATATAAAACAAAAGATTGAGCCGCACGGGATCAATACGACAGCCATTCAAATTGTTATGGAGATGGAAGTAACATTGCAGGTGATTATTCCATTTCATACGAAAGAAATAACGGTGAAGAAAGATGTCCCAATTGCAACGCGTATCGTGCAAGGGGAAGTGCCAACTTATTACGGAAGCGGAAGTGTTGTTGTACCGGATAAAAAGAAAACAGATAGTTAGCTGTATATAAAAAATAACCGTAGCAATATGCTACGGTTATCGTTTTGTATTCGCTCGTTCTTTTCGTTCCCACAAACTTAAATGCATATATGGATCGAAAGCCCATTCTGTATAACCATTGTCTTTATACATGCCGAAATGTAAGTGGGGCGGAAATTTTCCCGCTGTACCAGGAGGGCCGTATCCGGTGCTACCAACAAATCCGATTACTTTTCCTGGCTCGACAATTTGTCCGAGCTGTATTTCTTTTGAGAACCCACCTAAGTGAGCGTAATAATGGTAATTGTTATGAAGGTCGCGAATGCCGATGCGCCATCCACCAAGACGATTCCAGCCTTTCGTTTCAATAATGCCATAGCAAGTGGATCTTACTGGCACGCCATATCTGGCGAAAATATCGGTTCCTTCATGAATACGTCTTCCGCCAAAGCTTCTACCAGCACCAAAAGTACTACGGTAGCTGTGGTCACTACGAATTGGAAGAGGGAAAGCATTTCCTTCCAAATTAATACGTCCAAACTGTTTATAGATTTGGGCGTATTCGGTAATTAAATCAACTGTTTTCGCACGTCTATAATATTCCCAAAGCATAATTTTAATACGGTCTTCTGACGTTCCTTGTTTCTTTAAAATAGTCGCTGCGGTGTGCAGAAGATCACGGTCGTTATTTGCATTTGCAAATCCATCTTTATCACCATCTAAACCCATTCCGCCAAATAGAGAAATTGTATGGGGCAGAGTATCGTTACTATTAACAGGTCCAGCCCATATTTCTGGTTTGAAATAAAGGGAAATGATGGCATCTGGTTTTTTTGGAATATCTTTTCTTACGCTCCGTATATTTCTTTCGTATTGATCCATTGCAGCTAAGTAATACCAAGGAATGCCTGAAGATTGCTCTGTTTCTTTATATAGTGCCATGCGCTTTTCATATATGCTTTGCTGATTATCTTCACCGTAAGCGATGTTTTGGTGGAGAAGAAAGCAAATCGAAAGCAAAAGAGAAATTTTTCGAAGCATGAAATAGACTCCTTTCACAACATCACTCTTTTTAGTGTGGGATATACGGAGTATTTCATTATAGGGAACGATTGGAAAAAATCTTAGAATCTTCATTTGAGCAAATCGCTTTCATACGTTAGAATAGATATGTTACATTGAAAGAAGCGAACACGGTAAACTATTTCATATTGTGCGGAGTTGATAACCATGACAAAACAAACAGAATATAAGCGCAAGCCCGAATGGTTGAAAATTAAGTTAAACACGAATGAAAACTATACAGGCTTAAAGAAAATGATGCGTTCTAAGAATCTTCATACCGTTTGTGAAGAGGCGAAATGTCCGAATATTCATGAGTGCTGGGCTGTAAGGAAAACAGCAACATTTATGATTTTAGGTGCGGTTTGTACACGTGCTTGTCGTTTTTGTGCAGTTAAAACAGGCTTACCAAATGAGCTTGATTTACAAGAACCAGAACGCGTAGCAGATTCAGTAGTACAAATGGGCTTAAAGCACGTTGTTATAACAGCGGTTGCACGTGATGATTTAAAAGACGGCGGAGCAGCTGTTTTTGCTGAAACAGTACGCGCTGTACGTCGTAAAAATCCATTCACGTCTATCGAAGTATTACCATCTGATATGGGTGGGGTAGAAGAAAACTTAAAAATGTTAATGGATGCAAAACCAGATATTTTAAACCATAACATTGAAACGGTACGTCGATTATCTGACCGAGTTCGCGCTAGAGCAAAATATGACCGTTCATTAGAGTTTTTACGTCGAGCAAAAGAAATGCAGCCTGATATCCCAACTAAATCGAGCATTATGGTGGGCTTAGGTGAAACAAGAGAAGATTTAATTGAAGCAATGGATGACTTACGTGCAAACAATGTAGATATTTTAACTCTTGGACAATACCTACAACCATCTAAGAAGCATTTACCAGTTCTTAAATATTACCCACCAGCAGAATTTGCAGAGCTAAAAGAAATTGCACTTAGCAAAGGATTTAGCCACTGTGAAGCTGGCCCACTTGTGCGTTCTTCTTACCATGCGGACGAGCAAGTACGTTCTGCAAAAGAAAAAACAGCAGAAGCGAAATAATGAAAAAAGAGAGCTAATCATTAGCTCTCTTTTTGTTTGTACTCTAAAACGGTATTTGGGCATGTTAATAAAATCTTTTTTAATTCTTCTGTGGATAATTCAATTGTAAATTCAGGTACACCAGGTGTAATTAAAATTTTAGTATACGTATAAATGGAACTGTCCACAATAATCGTTACATCTTGTGAATAACCGAAAGGAGCTACACATCCTGGAGTACAACCAATTTCCATTCTTAATTCATCAGGAGAATAGAGCGATAAGTGTTCCCCAGTTATTTTTTTCATCTCTCCTTGGTCAAGCAGAGTTCCCTCTAACGTAAAAAATACGTAATAATTTCCAGATTTTGATTTTAAAAATAAGCTTTTACTTGGAGTACCTTGTAAGCCAAGCCTTTCACGCACGATACGATCTGTCTCATAATCGAGTACCGGCTCGTGTTCAAACTTTTCGTAAGAAACATTTGTTTTATGTAGTAAAGCAAGTACGTCTTCGTACATATGGAGTGATACCCCTTTCTATTGTTGGTACAGTCTCTTCTCGCGGCGTCAACTGAATGTTTTGGAAAGGGATATTACTTGGATGATTCGTTCCATAATCGTTTTATGATATAGTGCTCATCGATTGTGATTTCGTACATATCAGGATTCGTTAAGGTTTTCCATTCACTAAAGCCGATGGTAGAATCGAAGTGCTTTAAAATTAGTGTAAGTAAGTTTCCATGTGTAATGAGTAATGTTGTGTCATGCTCCAGTTTTAAAATGTCTTGAATAAGCGATATGGCGCGATCCATCGCTTGTTTTGTTGACTCTCCGCCTGAGAAGGCAATATCTATATTTGTAAAAGTAGATTCTAGTTTTTGCATCCAATCATCCATTGGAGCATCGCTTAATACTCGCTCGGCTAACCGTTCATCTTCTTGGATAGATAGTTTAGTTTGGAGCGCATAGGGCCGAATGGAATCGATAGCTCGGACAAATGGGCTTGAAATAATATGATCTATTTGTAGATGATTTTCTAAGAGGAATGTAGCAAGGATGTTTGCTTGATTTTTTCCGGTAACCGTTAATTCGGCATCACGTTCTTGGCCCGTTGCTGAACAGTGTCGTATTACAATAATTTTCTTCATAATTCATCCCCATCTTTCAAGTTGACGCTATATACTTCGACAAATGTGGAAAAAATTCCTTTTTCTTGGAAAGGGCATAGTGATTTAAGTATGTGGAAAAGTAATGTGGATAATGAAAAGTTGAGGTGCAATTATGAAAAAATGATATGTATTGTATTCAGTATTTGTTTTCTTGTGCAATTATCCACAACATATGCAGAATCTAATCAAAAATTAGAATACCCGAGCAATCAAAATAAATCATTCGTTAGTGGGGATGTGTTTTATAAACAGTTAGATAAAAAAATCTATAAGGAATATAAAAATGCAGCATACAGCGTTCGGAAAAAAATATCATTTAAAGAAGTGGCCGATGAGACATTTATCTTCCAGCAAAAAACAGCTGTCGGCTGTCGTAGTAGATTGGTACTTCAAGATTCGTTTATTCATCCTGATCGCCAAGTATACTTTTTCGCTTCTTTTTCTCAAAATGAAGCAGAGGAGTTGCATAAATATATCGTTATAGATGCAGAAACAAAAAGGGAGCTGCAAGGAGGAAAAAGTTATCATCATTGTGATGATTCTTATAAAAAATAAACCACCAATTTTGGTGGTTTATTTTTTACTCCGGCACACTCATTAATTTCTCTTTCATTTTACGAATCAGAACGACAGCGCCAATTGTACAGAGAAGTGTAATTCCTTCCGCAACAAAGATATTGATTGTTTTTGTTTGATACAGTGCCGCGAAAAAGTCTACAAATGCGTGGAATAATATAGCGTACACAAGGAAGATATATTTCTTCTGTTTGACTGCGTATAAGACAAGCATTGTAAAGGCGATTTGCAGTACTAGTGCCATAATTCTTTCTAGGCTACCAAGGAGGTATAAATAAGCAGGCTGCTGAATTAACATGTCCTGTAGACGACCAAGCTCTGGCATTTTTTCAACCATTTGAGCGAAGCTACCGTTGTTAATTGAATTCGCAAATATAAGTGCTTGCAAAGCAGAGAATCCACCGATTAAAATGGACTCTATTCCGCCATGACCAAGTCCGTAAGCGAAACCGTCTTTATATTCTTGATATTTTTTCAGTAAGTAGTAAAAGGCAACGAAGCGTCCTAATTCTTCAAAAATACCAGCTGTTAATCCGCCATATATTGCAAAAATAAATGGGTTTTCTAAAAATGGAGCTATCGCTGGATTTCCGCGCATAAATAGGTGGAATGGTGTTTCGAGAATTTGGGTGAATCCGATAAAGATAAGGACACCAACTCCAACAACCTTCCAATTAATATGATATTTTTTACGAAAATAAACGAGCGCAATAATTGGTACCAGAACCGAAAGCACAAGCTGAATTGTGATACTGGCAATTACCGTATTTGAAACCATACTTTCACCGCTTTCTAATATATGTACATATCTATTATGCATGAAATATAGGAGAGATGAAACTTTTAGAGATAAAGTGAAATTTTAATCAGTGGGAGTTTTGTCCATTCCCCACCGATTATTAGCTTCACCAATCGAGCTTTACGGGAAGTTATCTCCCACCTAACTGCCTCGCATTCGCCGAATTTTTAGGTGAGAGTTTACCGCCCAGCAAATAGCGGGATAAAATGAATTTACTTATTGACTCTAACGTTGCGTCATACTTTATCGTATGTACTAAGGGGGAGATACAAATGACAATGAGGGTAAAAGAAGTAGCTAGTTTAGTTGGAATTAGTGTGCGCACACTGCATCATTATGATGAAATTGGGTTGTTAACCCCAGACGAGACGACAGAGTCTGGATATCGTCTGTATTCCAATGAAAATTTAGAGACATTGCAGCAAATATTGTTTTTTAAAGAGCTTGGCTTCCCTTTGAAGAAAATAAAAGAAATTATCATGAGTCCATCATTTGATCGTGAAGAGGCACTAGAGCTTCATAAGAAAATGCTTCTTGAAAAGCGAGCCAGATTAGATAAAGTGATTGCGACGATTGATAAAACTATTCAGCATACAAAAGGAGAGATTGAAATGACGAACAAAGAGAAATTTGAAGGATTCGATTTCAGCCATAACCCATATGAAGAAGAAGCACGTGAAAGATGGGGGGATACAGCTGTAGATAAAGCGAATGATTCTGCAAAAGGTATGTCAAAAGAGAAACAAGAAGAGTTTAATACTATTTATAGAAATTTAGCGGCGCTTAGACACGGCGCACCTGATTCTAAAGAGGCGCAAAAAGCAATTGGAGTATGGTACGATTACTTGCAAAACTTCGGTCACTATTCGTTAGATGCTTTTAAGGGATTAGGTCAAATGTACGTCGCTGATGAGCGCTTCACGAAAAATATCGATAAGTTTGGTGAAGGTTTAGCGCAATTTATGTGTGATGCGATGGAGGTTTATGCGGATCGTAAGAAATAGTAAAAAAGGTGGAGGTTTTCTCCACCTTTTATTTTTTAATCATATTATTTAAAGTTTGATTCTCCGTATTGTTCAAATGAGGATTATTGCTCATTTCACGTTTTAGCATATCAAGACTTTGTTCATATTCTTTATCGTTTAAGCTACCTGATTGAAGACCTTGAATTTGAGAAATCAACTTTTGGTCTGTCGATACATATGCTTTATAATAGCGAGGGACGATGGACAAGGCGGTTTTATATACTTGATCTGCTACGAGTTTCTGATCCGTTGTGTTTGCACGGTATACAACGAACACTTCATCATCGGTAACGAGTGTAGCGGCGTTGGTGACGTCAGGAAGTTTGACAGTCATGCTTGTAATCATTTCAGCAACTTTCTCACGGTTAATGGCTCCTACTTGTTTGTTAGATACTTCTTGCTTTTGTTTAGAAGAATAACCGACTCTTGTTAATCGTGTATTGGTATTTTCCGTATGATACATGTCGTTTTTATTGGAAACAAGAACACGACTACCTTCTTCGCGCTCCATTTCAGCTTTATTATTTGATTGGCAACCTGCAAATAAGGAAAGAGTGAGAAGAGAGAGTATAATTTGCTTTTTCACGATGTATCACCTCCTTCTCCATAGCATGCACTAATTTTCAATTTTTTGTATTTGAAATTGTTGGTTGTTATGCTTTGTGATACGATAAAAAGAAGAATGCTTAGAGAGGAAGTTAATGATGGAGCAAAAGCAAGAGATTCATGCTACGGTGAGCGTTAATAATGTTCAGTACGAAGTAATTAAAAACTTTCGTGATGGTTTTAGTGAAGAAGCATTTAAAGAGCGCTATGCAGAAATTTTAAATAAATATGATTATATCGTTGGGGACTGGGGTTATGAGCAACTTAGATTGCGCGGTTTCTTTGATGATAGTAATCAACGTTCGACATATGATACGAAAATTAGTACGTTATCAGAGTATTTATACGAGTACTGTAACTTCGGTTGTGCACATTTTGTATTACGAAAAGTGAAGAAATAAAAAAGAACCTCTTACGATTGTAAGAGGTTTTTTTCATAGCAGTTATACCAATTGTGAGGAGGCTGTTTACTTTCAAAGTAAACAGCACCTCGGCAAATGTAATTGTTTTTTTCATATAGGCTTAATGAAACGGGATTACCTGTAAAGCAATCTAGGCGTATTCCTTTGTAACCCATCCGTCTTGCTTCATTTTCCCAAAAGGATAAAAGTACTTTGCTGTATCCTTTTCCTTGGGCAAGAGGATGGATGACGAAAGAATGGACGATCAGAAAGCATCCGTCGGTTTCTGACCAGTCAATAAGTGCATATTCTGGAGATTGCCATTCGTTTAATACGACAGCACCTACAAGGATCTTGTCTTGGAATAAACAATACAGTTCACCTTGTTTTAAGTGGTAGGAAATATGTTCTCGCGCAGGATATGAGTCATCCCATTGATAAATTTGATTTTGTAAGAGCGCTCTTTTACATTCCGTATACATTTGATCTAATTCTTCTAACAAATCAATCGTACCTTTTCTCACTTTTAACATGAGAGTCCCCCTTATAAACAAATCGAAATATAATCGCCTTCAGAAAGTAATACGTTTGGTTTCATTTGTTGTCCGTTCAATTGAATATCCCCATTTTTAATTTTATCCACAATGAGTGTACGGCTCCAATCTGAAATATATGTGGATAAGGCTTTATCGATTCGGTGGGAACCGAAAACGATGTCTAATACGATTGTTATTTCGGCTATATGACTTTCTTTGTATTGTGTAATGGAAATGGTAGTACTTGATTCTGTTCGGTCTTGCTGAGCCATATCGACTGTTTCCACATGATCAGTAAATGATTTATAAATGCGCAGTTTTTGATTCCACGTATGATCGTTTGGACATTTATAAATGGCAAAGCGGTATATGTTTTTTCCATTGGCGTTATGCCTACGAATATTCGTATCGGTAAATAGGGTAGTACGTCTGCAATTTTTACAATACTTTTCGATTGTGTTTTGCTCGTTTTCATATAAACTCCAAGAAAGTTGTACTTTCTGCATTTTCCTTCACCTCTTATATTAGTGGCAAAGAAACGTAATACAGCTATTTGGATGTCTTGTAGTATGAAGACATGAGAAGTAGACAAAAATAAAAGGAGATCCCCCCAAAGAGGAACCTCCGTAAACATCATACTACAGATGCCTTACGCTCCTTTGTAATGGGAATGGGCAGACTACTCCCTTGAAAAAGCACGGTGCTTTTTTGAGAGTAATGCTATCCAATTGCTGGTCCATTACAAAGTAAATGTTGGCATACGTAGATAACGTCCTTTCTATCCAAATAGATTTGTTCATAAGTATACCATAAAAGATTGAAAATTCGAAATGATTACTGTAAAAAAACACCAGCTAACATAGCTGGTGCCTAAGATAAATTATATAAGTTCAAATAAAAATGAGCGTAATTCTTCTGCAATTTCTTCAGACATAGAAAATGCGTGCTCTAAGTAGCCTGATTCGTTTAAATCGTCAGGACCGATGATAGCGAATTTATTGCGTTGCATATCGAGTACAATCGTTTTACCGTAATGACGATCGGAGTATAAAAGCGCTAAATCATGACGCTCATTTTCCCCCATAAAGCTAACGAAACGAGTTCTTGTAGCGACTGTATCGTCGTACAGAAAGAAACGTTCTTCCATACACATGGCTCCTTTTATTAAATATCTAAGTTTAAGTGTGGTTTATGATCTAAATGGTGATGCGTTTTAATGAATCGTACCGTTCTTGTTTTGTAGCGCATAACGATAGAATATGTTTCAGCTAAATCTCCGCCAAGGAATTTCACGCCGTCTAATAACTCACCAGCAGAAACACCTGTTGCTGAGAAGATTGCATCATCACCAGCTACTAAGTCATCTAACATAAGAAGTTGACGAGGATCTTCTAATCCCATTTCACGACAACGAGCTTCTTCTTCTTCATTCATTGGAACTAAGCGAGCTTGCATTTCACCTTCAAGGCATTTTAATGCTGCTGCAGAAATAACGCCTTCTGGAGCTCCGCCAACACCTACGAATAAGTCGATACCTGTTCCAGGTAGTGCTGTTGCGATTGACGCACCAACATCTCCATCACCAAATAATTTTACGCGTGCACCTTTTGCGCGAACACGGTCAATAATATCTTGATGACGTTCACGTTCTTGGACGATAACTGTTAGATCACGAATTTTTTTATTGTTAGCTTCTGCTACAATTTCAATTGTTTTTTCAATTGGATCATCTAAGCTGATTTTACCAGCTGCTTTTGGACCAACCGCGATTTTTTCCATGTACATATCAGGAGCATGAAGAAGGTTTCCTTTATCTGCGATTGCGATAACTGCCATTGCATTTGCAAGACCTTTTGCAACGATGTTTGTACCTTCTAACGGGTCAACGGCGATATCTACTTCTGGACCGTTACCTGTTCCTAGTTCTTCACCAATATATAACATCGGTGCTTCATCAAGTTCTCCTTCACCAATTACAACTGTACCTGCCATGTTTACTGAATCGAACATATCACGCATAGCTGTAGTTGCTGCATCATCTGCTTCATTCTTCTTTCCGCGGCCCATCCACTGTGCGGATGCTAAGGCTGCTGCTTCTGTTACACGGACAATTTCTAGTGCGAGTTCACGTTCCAAGGTTGCATTCCTCCAATTTCAAAAATCATACAGGTATAACTATAACAAATAATGGAGAAAAGGTGAATTCGAAAAATTGTCGATTTTTTCAGAAGAAAGCGTTACAATTAAAATGTAAATGCTTTAATTTCCAGGTAGGTGACATTCATGTATTTTGTAGACAGAAAGAAAATAGAACAAATGCTAGTATGTTTAGAACGAGCAACAGATACATTTCAAGAGAAGAAGATATATGAAACCGAGTTTGAATTTTATGCATTAGAGCGCATAGCCCATCTTATGATTGATTGTGTATTAGATGTAGGCAATGCGATGATTGATGGATTTATTATGCGCGATCCAGGAAGTTATGAAGATATTATCGATATTTTAATGGACGAGCGAGTGATAAGTGCAGAAGAAGGAGTAGGAATGAAAGAAGTGATCCTTCTTCGAAAAATGCTTACGCAAGATTATATTCAAATGAATCATGATGAATTATATGAGACGATTCAAAAACATATTGCAGTGGTAGAGAAATACCCAGCAAATATTCGCAGTTATTTAGAAAAGGAATTAGGACCTGTATCTGCATTTGTACCAGAATAATTATGCTTATAAGATCCCCGGGGAATGCCTTTTGGGGATCTTATATTGTATGCAAGAAAGAAAAGGGAGAAGGGTGAAGCATGGGGGAAGCACGCACTACGAAAGAAGAGATTATCCAATTGTTGAAAGTAAAGGGAGAGCATACAGTAGCAGAATTAGCTGAAGTTTTAGAGATTACGGAAATGGCAATCCGAAGGCATTTAAGTAATCTTGAGAAAGATGGACTTATTTATTCTAAGATGGTAAGACAACATATCGGAAGACCAACTTATTTGTATGGCTTAAGTGAAAAGGGAGAAGATACATTCCCAAAAGAGTATAAGCAATTTGCAATTGATATGCTTGAAGATTTAGCTCGAATGGGCGATGAAAAAGTACTTCGTTACGTTTTAAAAGAGAGAACGAAGCGAATGGAAGAAACATTAGAAAAGAGAGTCAGTAATCAAAAGAATTTAGCATATAAAGTGCAAGAGATAGCCAGTATGCAAGAGAAACATGGTTATATGGTTCAAATAAAGAGAGATGGGGTGAATTCTTTCATACTTGAAAAGCAAAACTGTCCGTTAAAGGAAATTGCAGAGAGATTCCCTCAAGTGTGTGAAGATGAAAAAGAGATGTATAAGCGTTTATTTGTGGATGCAAATGTGAAGACATTAACGAACATGTGCGTGGGCGATTGTAATTGTTCTTACCAAATAAAAGAGAAAAAATGAACGTTATAGGGCGCTTTAAGGTAAAGCGTTTTTTTCTTTTGGAAAAGCGGGTAATATAAGAGTGGTATGATAGATGAGAACGTTAGCATAGAAGGAGAGACATAATCGATGTATAAAGGTTACTTAATTGATTTAGACGGTACGATGTATCGCGGGGAAGAACAAATTGAAGAAGCAAGCGACTTCGTAAAAGCATTGGGAGAGCGCGCTATTCCGTATTTATTCGTTACGAATAACTCAACTCGTAAACCAGAACAAGTGGCAGAAAAACTTGTTCGTTTCGATATTCCAGCTAAAGCCGAGCAAGTATTCACAACGAGTATGGCGACAGCAAACTTCATTTATGAGCGTAAACAAGATGCAACTGTATATATGATTGGTGAAGAAGGCTTACACGATGCACTTGTGGAAAAAGGATTTGAACTTGTGGATGAAAATCCTGATTTCGTTGTTGTCGGTTTAGACCGTGACATCACATATGAAAAATTAGCAAAAGCGTGTCTTGCTGTGCGAAACGGTGCAACGTTTATTTCTACAAATGGGGACATTGCCATTCCGACTGAGCGCGGATTATTACCAGGTAACGGTTCATTAACATCAGTTGTAGCAGTATCAACAGGTGTAGATCCAATCTTTATCGGAAAACCAGAATCAATCATTATGGAACAAGCGTTAAAAGTGCTTGGCATAGAAAAAGATGAAGCATTAATGGTTGGGGATAACTACGATACAGATATTTTAGCGGGGATAAATGCTGGCATGCATACCCTTCTTGTCCACACTGGAGTAACAACTGTGGAGAAGTTAACAGAATATGAAATACAACCGACGCAAGTTGTGCATAACTTGACGGAGTGGATTGAGAAGATGTAATGAAATGCAGGTAACCGGAAGAGGTTACCTGTTTTTTTATGCATAATTGCATATGTACTATAGTTGTATAAAATGTAAAATTTATATGTGGTGATATAAAAAAGGGGAGGGAATAAGAGTGTATTGGATGTCATGTATTATGTTTGTTTTTACATTATGTGTTTTGTTCTTTGTTCTATGGAAGATATACAAAATAAATGAAATGAAAAAAAGTGTGGGAAAACTTATTGCAACATATCCTCGGGTGAAACGACGTTGGATTGCATTACTTGGACCAGCGTACTTCATCGGACAATGTATGTATATATATGCTCAGTACGTAAGTGGTGATATTGGTACAGTTGAAAAGTTTCTCATTCAGTTAGGTATTCATGCTGTAGCAAGTTGTTTTATGACTTTAATAGCGATCCATCTTATTAAAAGTGTACAAATATATGAAAAAGGTGTAATAGACGGATTGAACTTTTATTCATACGAAGAATTAAAGGGCTATAAAACATCAACATGGGAAAATCCGAAAGAAAATATATTTTTGTATCGCGGACGAGAAAAGATGAATGACAATGTGAATTTACTTATTAGACAGGAAGATATGAATGAATTAGAAAACATTCTTCAAAGGTATATTCCGAAATTGATGATGAAATAAAAACTCCGGTCGTTATAACCGGAGTTTTTTTATTAAAACGCACGATTCACTACGTCTTTCACTTCTTCAAGATATTGTTTACGCACATCATTATCCACAGAAGGGACACTTGTATAGAATGTATGCTCAAGTGTTTCAATGCCTGTAAATTCAAAAATACCAACATCCGCTGTTTTCTTCATTGCCTCAAACATGCCGCCTGCTGTGTATGCTTCTTTTGAATTTCCCATTGTAGATAATAATAAGCCTTTTTTACCGCTTAATAACTTCTCAATACCATTTTCACCGTAAGCATAAGCGAAGCCGTGGCTAAATACGCGGTCAACGTATCCTTTTAAAATAGCAGGAAGTCCCGCCCACCAAACTGGGTAAATGAATGTAATGCTATCTGCCCAAGAGATATGCTCTTGTTCTTCTTTAATATCTTCTGGTGTATTTCCTTGAGAAAATGAGATGAAATCGGAAGCGCCTAATACTGGGTTGAAGTTTAATTCGTATAAATTACGAACACGTACTTCATGACCTTTTCCTTCTAATTCACTTTTTACCGTTTCTAAAATAGCGTGGTTGAAGCTTTCTGTATTCGGGTGTGCATAAACGATTACATGTTTCATTGTTTTTCCTCCTATTTGTGGATATGTTAGTAGCTTTTTGTATTGGGGTAACTAGTATGGTTACTTTTGTTATGATAGTCAAATAATAGATATGTATGTATAAAAAGACGCCAAAAATCGCCTTTCTATACCCCGCTCATACAAAGTACAAAGAAGACAAATAAAATGATGACAATACCAATGCCGAAGTTAAATATGAGAGTACTATCCATATTATGTAACCTCCTTGTTTGAAAGTAAAAAGCACTCTAGTCAAGAGTGCTTTTTTATTTTGAATTTACTTCACAACTTTTAGAAAGGGACTCATGCGTGTAAAGAGTTATATTATGTTATGCGTTTATTTTTGAGAATGAGTAAGTCCTTGTGGGATATAGAAAAAAAGACACTCTTTCGAGTGTCTTTTTAGATGACAAAATGTGTCAATTGCTTGAGGTCGATAAGACGCTAATTTCCGTTTTAACGCCTTTTCTTTAATCAAGAAGTGTAGCAACAGCGATTCAAATAAATTTTAGCATTTTTGAAATGAGTGTGCGTATGTAATTATGCATATTGCGATTAAAGGGAAAGTGGATGTGAAAAATGAATGAGTACATATATATAATATTTGATAAGGAGCGAGAGGGATGGATATACATAAGTTAACAGAAGAAGAAGCGATGGAGATAAATACGTGGACGTACGAGGAACCATATAATTTATATAGTTTTTCAGGCGAGAAAGAAGTAATAGAAGAGCTATTAGATGGAACGTATTATGGCTGTTGTGACGATAAAGGAGAGTTCATCGGCTATTTTTGCTTTGGAGAAAATGCACAAGTTCCGGGGGGAAGAGATGCTAATTTATATACGGGAGAAAATGTAGTCGATATAGGACTTGGCATGAAGCCAGCTTTAACCGGGAAAGGCATGGGGAAAACATTTTTTCAAGCTGGGATAGTGTTTGCTGCGAAAGAATTAAAGTCCAAACACATTCGACTTAGTGTAGCAACATTTAATATAAGGGCGATTACGCTATATAAAAACATAGGATTTCAAAAAGGACCTATATTTTTGAGCCGTGGAAGAGAATTTATGCTTATGGAATATGAAAGGCCGTCAGTATGAAACTGACGGCCTAGACACTTTATTCTGAGTGCTCAGCTCGGTGCGCTAAACGGCTTGAAGCAGCGGCAGCGATTCCACCAACGATATCGTCAAGGAATGTATGCACTTTTCCAGATGATTTATCATTTAAGTATTCTAAAATACCAGGTTTTAATTTATCGATATATCCAAAGTTCGTGAAACCGATAGAGCCGTACACGTTAACGATAGAAAGTGCGATAACTTCATCAATTCCGTATAAGCCTTCATCACGTTTTACGATATCTTGTAACGGTTCACTTAGCATTCCTTTTTCGGCGAGGACATCAAGTTCAATACCAGTAATAAGTGCGTTTTGTACTTCGCGTTTTGATAGTACACGCTCAACGTTATAACGGCATTCTGACATCTCTAAATTTGAATGATATTTTTTTTGTAGAAAATGAACAAGTTCAGCAATGTCGTCAATAGTTACACCACGTTCTTGTAATAGTTGTAATGCTCTTTCTTGTAGTTGATTTGATTCTTTCATGTTTATCACCTTTTTTTCTTTTTAGTATTTGTATACGTTTCGTTGCTTTATCATGTGCATAGGAATGAAAGGCGAGCACAAGCTCATATATATAAAGAAAAACCATAGGTGGCGACTACGATGATTCATCATATTTATGAGCATTATCACATGCATGTTAAAGAATTAATCCCCCTTGGCCCCTATAAAAGCTTTTGGATTCGCAACAAAATTTATGTACTTGTTCCAATTGGAGAAATGGAGGAAGAAGTACTTGTAGAGATGAAAAAGCTCAGTGATTATATGAACCAGCAAGGGGATATAACTGTAGCGACTTTCGTTCCGACTATACACGGCTACTATGTAAGTGAGATAGAAGAAAAAAATTACTGCTTATTAAAAGGTATGCGTACGTTAGAACGACATGCTACGTCATTGGGAAGTGAGCTTTCTATATTTCATAAACGAGGTGCATTCTTTCCAGAAGAAATCGATCAATTAAGCCGCATAGGTGAATGGAAAGCGTTATGGGAAAAAAGGCTCGATCAATTAGAAAGGTTTTGGCAATCACAAGTGATGAATCACCCTACAGATGTATTCGATCAATTGTTTATTGAATCCTTCCCGTATTACTTAGGAGTTGCAGAAAATGCAATTCAATATGTTGTTGATACAGAGATGGATGATACTCCGCAAATGACCGATGCGGCAACAATTTGCCAAGAACGATTTACACCTTTATTATGGCAGCAAACGAAGCGTCTAAAACTTCCTTTTGATTGGGTGTATGATCACCCTAGCCGAGATATAGCAGAATGGATTCGCCATATGACGATAGAAAAAAAGAAAGACTGGGAGCAAACAATCGTTCAATTTGTTACAGATTATGAACGTAATTATTCGCTATCCTCATTTGGTTGGCGCTTATTATTCGCCAGGCTCCTGTTCCCGCTCCACTATTTTGAAACAGTCGAACGATATTACCAAACTGGAAACGAAGAACAAAAAAGCATATATAGAGATCGCTTAGAAGTAATTTTACACGATGTGAACCGCTCTGAACAATTTATGAAGCATTTTTATGGATCACTTCGTTTACCGGTCGATAAGTTAGGGATTAGGAAATTAGATTGGCTATCTTAAAAGTATAAAAAAGAGACCGATTGAGGTCTCTTTTTTATATACCACAATTGTATGTAATAAATTATACTCCTACCTGTTGATCTGCACATATATGTAAAATGAATTGATGTCTTTCGATTTTTTCATTTACTTTACTCAATAATTCTTGCTGGATTTCTTTAAATAAACATTGATAGCTTGTATTCCATGTCGGTATAACAGATGAAAGGCCTAATAAATATTCTTTTTTCTTTTCTAGTTCTTGAATTGTTAAAAAAGCGTTCCCCACTTTTGGCATGTGTCGTCCCCCTATGTTTTTTACTTTATATGTGTGAACGATTCACTATATAGTACTAATTATCGCATTTTTTGAGAGGTATTTCCAATTTTGTTTTATGATGTTAAAGGATAAGTGCGATTTGAACAAAAAAAGAGACCAATTTTGGTCTCTTTTTAGGAAGCGATTTTGAACGAGCCGCTTCCGCTTTTAATAATATCCAGCTCCAGCGGCTAAAATGTTCGGTGGCTTCGCTTCTTCCGCCGAGGCAAAAAGCGCCTCTATGTCAGAAGCTCCATCCCCCTCACATTTTGAACGAGCCGCTTCTGCTTTTAATTAAAATACTTGTTCTACTTCGATAACGCCTGGTACTTCTTCAAGTAACGCGCGCTCGATACCAGCTTTTAGTGTGATTGTAGAACTTGGGCAGCTTCCGCATGCACCCATAAGGCGTAATTTTACGATACCTTCTTCAATGTCTACTAATTCAACGTCTCCGCCATCGCGAAGTAAGAATGGACGTAATTTATCTAATACTTCTAGTACTTGTTCTTGCATATGTGGGTTTTCCATTTTTATCGACTCCTTTCATCAGTTTTATTATAATCAAGATAGAGGGGAAAATCTATTTTTTCTGTTCTTGTTTTATTGTCGAAATATTTTATCATGTTTATAACGTGTTTTTTCAGTATAGGGGTATGGAGTAAGTTTGTAAAATGATGTGCTTATGTAATAAGACATCTGAATATGCTGTTAGAACAAGAAGTGGGGGAGAAGAAATGGTTAATGTGCAAGTGTATGGGACGAAGGTAATTTGTGCGAGCTGCGTTGGAATGCCATCTTCAACAGAAACGTTTGAATGGTTACAAGCGGCGATTGGTCGTAAATATGAAGGACAAGAAAATAAATTTAATTTTGAGTATATTGATTTTCAAGAAGAACAAGAAGATGAAGATAAAAAAGCATTCGCAGAGCGCGTAGTGGAGGAAGATTTATTTTATCCAGTCGTTCTTGTAAATGGAGAAATTGTTGGAGAAGGAAATCCTCGTTTGAAGGATGTTTACGAAGAAATCGAGAAATATTTATAAAACAAGAAGTCTTTGCAAATTAGCAAAGGCTTTTTTTATTGGAGGGATAGATGTGGAGAATGGAGTAAAACATGCTCTGCCAGCAGAAGTAAAACAGTTAATGGGGCAGTACATTGCAGAATTAAAAGAAATTTTTTTAGATGAAAAAATAGTCGGGGTATATGTTTACGGATCTATCGCGCTAGGAGCATTTCATAGGGAAACGAGCGATGTTGATTTTGTTACAGTGATAAATGATTCCGTGAATGAAGCTGAAAAACAGCAGCTTGTGGAACTACATAAGAAACTTAGTGACAATACGCTAGGTAAAAGAATGGACGGTATGTATATTCCGCTTGCTGACTTAGGGAAATACAATGATGAAATGAACGAGTACGTGTATTGTGCAGACGGTAAAGCTAATGTTGGTCATTGGGACATTAATGCGGTCACATGGTGGACGTTGAAAAATCAAGGCATTACAGTTACAGGAAAAGAAGCAGAAGACCTTCCGTTTCAAATAAAATGGGATGATGTAGTAAATACAATGAAATATAACGTAGAACATTACTGGAGTGAAAAAGTGAATCGTCCCTATTTATTTTTCATAGAAGAATGGGTAGAATCAGCTGTCGTTACAATGGGACGCATTTTATATACGTTAGATCATAAAACAATCGTTTCAAAAGATAGAGGATTGCAATACTTGTTAGGACGTTCAATGAAAGAATGGGAGTCTTTATTAAAAGAAGTAGAGCGCATGCGGCATAATCCAAAGGGGAAGAAGAAACTTTCTATTTGGAGACGGGCTGATATGACGAAGAGGTATTTGCTAAGTTTGATTGAAGAGTGTAGAGAGAAATGGTAGGGAAGAACAAGGATAATACGGTATGGGGTATTATTAGGGAATAAATAAATTACTCGTTCCATGGGGCATTCATTTATTAAACAATTTGTTTTATTTACTAGTAAATTTTCAACTATAAAAAGACGCCTTTTTGAAAAAGGACGTCTTTTTTATTTTGTAGCAGATAGAAAAAGTAATACGAAATATGGATAGTTTCATGTGAAACATTCTTTATTACAAAATGTTTAACTTAGTGTATTAAATGTATCATTCAAAAGTATTTTAATATATTTAAAAGTAAAATGAAATAAAAAACGGGTAATTGTCGGAATATATTCGATTTCCGTTCATTTTTGTGAAATATATGTCTTTTTTTGTTAGATTCCTTCGTTTTGTGCATATACAATAAAGTTATATAGAAATAAGAGAAGGATGATGTACGTGAAGGACACTGTTTTACAAGAAACAAATTCTCCACAAGAATTACATAAGGTTGTGAGAAAGAATACGGCCTATTACGACTTTAAATGGGGGCAAGTGAAGAATCCGGAGAAAGAAAATACGTGGAATTGGGTAGCATGTATCTTCCCGCACTTCTGGTTAGCTTACCGTAAAATGTATAAGTTATTTATTATACTTACGCTATTAGCGATTCCTACTTTAATTATAGCTACTTTTATTGATATACCAATGTGGATAGATTTTATAATATACGCTGGAACGATGGTCTTTACCGGATGGCAAGGAAACCGTTTATATTATAAGCATGTTACACGCATTTTACATAAAGTAGAAGATGTGCCTGAGTATAAGAAAGAGTATTATTTACAATCAAAAGGCGGCGCTCATATCGGGCTTATGATTGGTTTGCAGGTAATAGTATTTGTATTGTTTGCTGGTGCTAGTTTCGGTTTAGCTTATTTACCAACCGAACCGAATATTAAAAATGTTGTTCGTTTAAGTCTTGAAGGAGAGGTTTTAGAGACTATTACAGACAAACCAAATTGGAAGTATATCAAAAAAGAAAAAGATTATGACGTAGTAGAGTTTACTGGTTATGATTATGAAGAAAAGAAAGATGTGAAAATTAAGTTCGCCGTATATTTAACTGATGATTATTTCGAATGGCAAGAAGTGTATGTAAATAATAAAAAGTTGGATGAAGAAGAATTAGAAGAATATCAAACTTACATTGACGAAAATATGTGGTTTTTCTAGAGGGAAACCGTTTATTTTGAAAAGAAGAATCTTGTAAAGATTCTTCTTTTGTTTATTAGAAACACCATACGAATTGAAATTTTGTAAAATACAATAAAAAATGAGAATTTGAGGTAGGCTTGTCAATAACGTGAGACTGTGGCACTATAAAGAAATGCTATACAAATTTTATTTATCGAGATGTAAACATCAATTTTGATTTTTACGTATAAATAATGAACGGAGGAAATAAATTTATGGCTACTTTACCAAATTGTCCAAAATGTAATTCAGAATATACGTATGAGGATGGCGTTCTTTTCGTATGTCCAGAATGTGCTCATGAGTGGGGCCAAGAAGCGGAAGCTGAAAATAATGATGGTGCAAAAGTTGTAAAAGATGCGAACGGAAACGTTCTTCAAGATGGTGATGCTGTTACTGTCATTAAAGATTTAAAAGTAAAAGGAACGTCTTCAGTTGTGAAGATTGGTACGAAAGTAAAGAGTATTCGTCTAGTTGATGGAGACCACGATATTGATTGCAAAATCGACGGTTTCGGAGCTATGAAGTTAAAATCACAGTTCGTTAAGAAGGCGTAAGGAAAAGAGGAGGCGAGTAGCCTCCTCTTTTTTATTGTCATTTTTTGTCGGTAAGTCGATATTCCTTGTCGAATCGTCGATATATTTCAAAAATCGTTGATATATTTTGAGTTATGATCGATATATTCGAAAAATCGCTGATATAATTTCATTTACTGCGAACAGCGCAACATTTACCGTGCACCATAGTCAACCTCTTTCAACTGACACCGTTTATTAAAGAATGTCTTATATCCAAGCTGCAAGAAGATAATGACAGCAAAAGCCGTACTTCCTGAAATACCGAGTATGATGGCAATTTGATATTGAATAGCTGTAAATGGTGATACACCGGATAATATTTGACCAGTCATCATGCCTGGTAGGCTTATAATTCCCATTCCGACCATGGAGTTGATTGTTGGTAAAATGGCAGAGTCAAAAGCGTCTCGAATGAGCGGAGCAGCTGCTTCTTTCGGTGTTGCGCCGAGCATAAGTGCTCCTTCAATTTGCCCTCTTTGCGATTTCATACTGTTTAAGAACGTATTTGCACCGAGAGAAACACCTGTCATCGCGTTTCCAACTAACATGCCGGTAATCGGAACGATATATTGCGGCGCATACCAAGGGTCGTGCCCGATAATAACAAAGATAAATAGTAGAAGTGGCCCAATTGATCCGGCGACCATGGAAAGGGCGGCTACTCGTTTTAATTCTTTAGACATTGGGATGTTAACTCGTTTATAAATATTAAAAATTGCAAAGGTAGTAATAGAAGTAATAAGAGCAATTGTATAAAATGGATTACTATTTTCAAATACGTATGTAAGAACATAGGCAACAAGTACGAGCTGAATCGTCATACGGAATGTTGCGAGCGCGATTTGTTTTTCGCGAGGTATGCCTTTTAATTTTACAAGCCCGATTAAAATAAGAATGAAAATATATGCAGCGGCAAGTTGCCAAATTTGGAGTTCAATAACGCCCTTCAACGGAGAGCACTTCCTTTCTAATTGCACCGTTTGTTTTACTAATTTCAATAATATCGTCTGCAATTTCTTCTGGAAGTTGTTGCGAGTGTGTGATGAAGATAACTGTTTTTTTCTTTTCTCTTGCCAGCGTAGAAAATTGTTTCATAACGCGGCGTTCTGTATCACTATCTAGCGCCGAGGTTGGTTCATCTAATAAATAGACAGGTGGATCCATAAGTACAATGCGAGCAAAAGCAAGTCTTTGTTTTTCACCGCCTGATAAAGAGGAGGCGTTATCTTCTAATAGTTTGTCTAAGCTAATAGTTTGTAGTGCGCTCCGCAGAGCATCATCATTTGGAAATGGTTTTTCAGAAAGACGAAGCCCCATTAATAGATTGTCTTTAACTGTTCCATCAAAAATAGGTGGAGTTTGCCCGAGCATAACGACGTCACGGCGTAATTGAATAGGGGGATAATTAGAAATTGGTTTTCCGTTATATTCGATTGTACCGGAAGTTGGAGATTGTAGATCATTTAACATGCGGAGTAATGTACTTTTTCCGCTCCCGCTCTCACCGATAATACAAGTGATTGTTTCTTTTTGAATCTGTAAATAAGGAATACTTAGTATATCTCTATATGTAATTTCTTTTAATATAAACATAAATTGCTCCTTTCTGATTCTAGTTATATCGTATCAAAAAAGAGAGAGAAATAGAAAAATATGTATGATAATTATTTTTTATGGATGCAAAGAGGCTGCCTACATAGTAGACAGCCTTTAAAATATTAACCTTTATGATGTTTGTACATCCAAAGAAGACCGGATTTTAATAATCTCGGTACACGTCCCATTAATGGTTGGTTTGCGAGCAAACCAAATCCGTGCTTCTTACCAAGAGAGCCAAGAACGCCTTTTAATTTAATAACTGGTAGTTCATCAGGAAGTGGTTCATTGTTCCAACGTTTTAATAATATTTGGACAATTTGCTCTCCTTGGCCTTCAGCAAGCTGTGCTGATGGTGCGTGTGGAAGTGCTGCACAATCTCCGACCACATAAACATGCTCGTTGTTCGGAATATTGTGATATTTTGTTAAAACAACCCTTCCGCTACCATCTTTTTCAACTGGAAGGTTACGAACAACTTCATTTGCTTGAATACCAGCTGTCCAGACGATTGCATCACATTCAAGTGGCTCATCGTGGTTGTACACAATATTTGGTTCTACTTTTGTAATGTTAGAGTTTCGTATAATGTTAACTTTGTGCTTTACAAACCATTCTTCTACGTATCTACTTAATTTCTCTGGATACGGGAATAAAATTCTATCTTTTCGATCAAATAAATAGATTTTCAAATCAGAACGGCTTTCACGAAGTTCACTTGCTACTTCAACGCCACTTAAGCCAGCACCGACGACAGCTACTGTTGCGTTAGGTTCTAGGCTATTTAATTGTTCATATGTCTTACGTGTTTGTTCAATTGATTGTAGACTGTGCGTATATTCCTTTGCCCCAGGAACGTTATGATATTTATCTTCACAACCAAGTCCGATAATTAAATCATCATATTGGATCGCTTCACCGCCATCGAGATGAACAGCTTTCGTTTCAAGATCAATATTTGTCACTGTACCGTATTGAATATTAAGGCGTGGGTGCTCAGGAAACGGTATGCGAATATGCGTTTCTGAAATTGTACCCGCTACTAATGCATAATATTCAGTTTTGAAACAATGGTATGGTACTTTGTCGATTAATGTCACTTGCACATCATCCGGAAGTTGGTTGCTTGGAAGTAGCCGTTGCAGAATTCTCATTCCACCGTAGCCGCCACCTAGTATTACGAGGTGTTTCATGATGGATTACCCCTTTTCTGTTGAAATATCCCCTAATCTTAAAATTTTATATTAATAAAATATTTCGACTTTACTCAATCAAATTATATCGAATTTGTGAACAAATAACAATGCATGAATGAATACTCTGTTGTACAATAAGAAGAAAAGTAAAGTAAACTGTTTTCCATTTCTAGTTACTATTTCATTGCGGGAGCCGAAAAGCGGTGTTATGAATATATTTATACGGAAAAGAATATTTGCTTTGAAGTGAAACAGTGAAGGAATTGAATAGTTTAGTAAGTGTAACGAAAACAATAAGAAACAGCTTAGTTTTCTTCTTATAGATAAAGTCAGAAGGTAATTTGTTTTGTAGTACAGGGGGGAGAATTTTGATTAAACCATTAATTGAATTTTGTGTAGGTAACCTTGCAAGTGGTTCACAAGCAGCTTTAGAGAAATTAGAAAAAGATCCTAATTTAGACGTAATGGAATATGGTTGTTTAGGGTATTGTGGTATTTGTTTTGAAGGACCATTTGCTCTTGTGAATGGTGAAGTTGTACAAGGTGCGACAGTAGAAGAGCTTGTAAATAATGTATATGATTATTTGGATGAAAATCCAATGTTTTAAGGTGTTGCGAATGAGCAGCGCCTTTTTCTTTCTCCTTTAGATAAAATGTTATTTCGGAGGGTAGGATAATACTGAATATAAATAAAAAAAGGCCCTTTCATAAGGGCTTTTTTCTCACACAATTTGTGCAAGAATGGCTCATCGCCAAACGTTGTCAAATATGAGAAACGGGGGACATTCATATTGTGTTCTAAAAGCATGCATTTTATACTTAACATAACAAATTATTTTTGGAGTGAATACAAATGAGCCAATTTTCTTTTACAAAAATGCATGGTCTTGGCAATAGTTATATATATGTAAATATGTTTGAAGAACAAATTCCCGAAGAAGATTTAGTTCTTGTGGCGGAAAAGGTTTCAAATATTAATACTGGTATTGGAGCGGACGGTATGATTTTAATTTGTCCTTCTGACGTAGCTCCGGTGAAAATGCGTATGTTTAATAACGATGGTTCAGAAGGAAAGAGCTGTGGAAATGGTTTACGCTGCGTAGCGAAATATGCGTATGAGCATAAACTAGTAGAAGATACAGTTTTCACAATTGAAACGTTAGCTGGTATTGTTACGGCAGAAGTAACGGTAGAAGATGACAAAGTTACATTAGCGAAAATCGACATGGGAGCACCTCGTTTAACACGTGAAGAAATACCGATGCTTGGTGAAGGAGAAACACCATTTATTCGTGAAAACTTCTTATATAATAATCATCGTTATGCATTTACAGCTGTTTCAATGGGGAACCCGCATGCGGTCATTTTTGTTGATGATGTAGAGAAAGCACCTCTTACAACACTTGGCCCGGTCCTTGAGACACATGAAATGTTTCCAGAGCGAGTAAATGTTGAATTTATCGAGATTTTAAATGATGAAGAGATGAACTTCCGTGTTTGGGAACGTGGATCTGGTGTAACGCAAGCTTGCGGAACAGGAGCATGCGCAGCTGTCGTTGCGGCAATTCTGAATGGAAAAATGGAACGTGGTAAAGAAATTATAGTGCATTTAGCTGGCGGCGATTTAATGATCGCATGGACAGAAGAAGGAAATGTGCTAATGAAGGGACCTGCGGAAGTAATTTGCCGCGGAGTGTATGAGTACAAGATAGAAGCATAAAGATGTATAATAGAATGAGAACAGAAAGGATGGTGTATTTCATGATTGAAGTAACAGAACAAGCAGCTTTTCAAATTAAAGATATGTTAAAAGATGCTGAAGATGGAGAGAAGTACGTGCGCCTTGCTGTACACGGCGGCGGATGTAGTGGTCTTTCTTACGGCTTAGGATTTGAAGTAGAACCAAATGAAGACGACACAGTTCTTGAATTTTTCGGTGTTGAATTTGTTATTGATAAAGAAAGTGCTCCAATTGTTAAAGGAGTAAAAGTTGATTATAAACAATCGATGCTTGGCGGCGGATTCACAATCGACAATCCAAACGCAATCGCATCATGTGGATGTGGATCATCTTTCCGTACAGCATCGAATGCTGGTAAGCCGGAAGAGTGCTAAGTTTTTTATTCCGTTAGTCTAGGCGGAAACTGAACCCGAGGATTACGGATTATACGGTTTAGACCGTAGGAAAACAAGTATCTTTGGGAAGATAAACGACCCGAGAACGTTCAATATACGGTTGTGGAAGACGACCTTCTTAGCGATGAAATTTAATCGTTAGGGAGGTCTTTTCTTTTGCCTTTAAAGAAGAAAAAGCGTATTACAAAGATGGAAAATGCTAGTAAAAAATATCCGCAACTAACTTTGGAACAAGCGTTAGATATTGTTATTTCGGGAAAACGTGCGGAAGGTTGTCGAGATAGAACTTTAAGAGACTATACGAAGATGTGGGGGGATTTTACTGATTGGTTGCTCGATAATTACGAGGTTAAATATATCGATGAACTAACGACAGAAACATTTCGTAACTATATCAACTACATGAAATACGATAAGAAGCGTTATGAAGGGCATAAATTTATTGACGCTGACAAGCAAGGGATTGGTTTATGCGATACCACAATAAACATTAATATTCGTACATTACGAGCATTACTTAATCATTTATATGGAAGAGAGGGACGCACATGTTCCGAATTAAGATAAAAATTAAGGATGGGCGGAAACCGTCTACTATATTATTAACGTTGGGTTTATTCGCGTTGTGGCTGCTGAATGTATCAGATAACTTTTACATAAAATTATTCTCGGCGTTATTCGCTTTATCTGTCATAGCCGCACAGCTTACGGAGACTTTTCTAAATGTACGAGATAAGATACGAGAGTATAACGATAATAATAGGTGATAGTAATAAGTGATAGCGTGAGAGGGGCGATGTGTAACGGCATTGCCTCTTTTTTATGCGCATTTCTTCGTTAATATCCATTGTTTTAACGTCTGCACTCGCCTTTTCTTCGATATTTAGCGGTTGTGTACGCACTTCCTTCGCGAATAAAAAAAAGAGCGCCATTTATGCGCCCTGTTCCTCTTATTTAACTTAAAGAATCAATAGGTTTATAGTGGAACTCAAATCCATATCCAGATTCTCCTAATTGTTCACTTACAATGTTATAAAACTTTTTCCCATAAAAACTAGGTTCATTCTGCGAATACACTTGTATAATGAATTGTGTTCTTCCTATTGTACTGGGAACTTTTTCATGGATTTCATCACTTTCAATGAATCCTAAATATGTATTGATTTTGTCTTGTAGAAGTAAAATGTGCTCATCGTCAAGTTCTTCGCTTTTATTCCACTCTAAAGCATCAAAGATTGTTAAGTACACATTATCTTTATTATCCTCGTCTATTAAAACTAAATCGACTTGATCCGTATCATGTAATGCCATATAAAAGCCTCCTTATTCTTCTTTTCTTATTACATTTATTTTCGTTGGTGGAATCTCTTCTAAATGTTCAAATGGTGGTTTGTTCCTACTTTTAACAATTGCACCTGATTCCGCAATTTCGGGGAAGGCTTTTTTCTGATTTTTAGTAAGGGGTGCAGTAGGTGACGATTTTAACTCCACTAAGTCAATCTTACCATTTGCGTCCTTGCCTCCTATATCTATACGAGTGCGTACGCCCGATTTTGTTTGTACGGTTATTTGTTCATTCAATTCAGATTTAGGTTTTTGTTGTTTTATAACCTCGAACATTTTTGTTTCGTATTCTTTACCCGCTAAGCTATTAGCTTCTAAAGTTTTCCGTTGTTTTTCTAGTGTGGCTGCTGCATCTATTGCATTGGAAACTTTTTTGGCGCCTTTGACTACTTTTATTCCCTTACCAACAGGAGTAAGCCCCGCAAAAACCATGACACCAGCACCAGTGCGTTCCCACCA
>NZ_NULR01000024.1 GCF_002577405.1 Bacillus cereus
GTTACTTGTAATACTTGCTCTTTCATATCTTTCATTCTCCCTTCCTTTGTTTTTGTTACAAAACCTCTATTATACTAATACGCTTGATAGAAATACGATTAACGCTGTTAACACTACTGCTCCACTTGCTGATCCTACGAAATCACCTTTTGTTACTTGTAATACTTGCTCTTTCATATCATTTATCCTCCCTTTTAATAAGTTATCTATATGTAATTTCTAAGAAATGTTTATTTCATAGTTTTTATGTTACCGTTACATTGAAGTTAATAACGTAACGTTTGTAACATTAATGTAACATAACTATTATTACGTTGCAATATAATTACGTAAATTTTATTACATTTTTTTTACGTTTTTTTATAAACACTCTCAAAAACCTTATTTTAATGCACTTTCTACTAAATTCATGTTTGTAACACTCGTGTAACATTACAGTCATATAACGAAATATAATCATCAACCTCTACTTTTGTTACAAGTTACGGTAAATCTTTAATTAGTAAGGTTGAATCTATCAAACTTTCACTGAAGATTCATGCGAGGGAAAATACGGCCTTTCCAAGATAAGTTTATATGTTTCCTCTATATAACTATGTATAATAAAAACAAAGAGGTGGTCATTTTGAAATTAATCGCATTAGATATGGATGGTACACTACTATCATCTAATCTTGAAATCTCCAAAGAGAACTTACAAGCTATCCAAACTGCAAAAGAAGCTGGTCATATTGTAATGATTTGTTCTGGCCGTGCGAAAGAGGATGCTTTAAAACTGTTGGAAGAATATCAATTATCTCTTCCAGTTGGAGCAAGTAATGGGGCAATTGTTTATGTGGACGGAAAAGTAATTAACTCGCGTTGTATACAAAACGACAAAGTGTACAAACTTGCAAAATTACTAGAATCTGAAGGTTTTCCATATAAGCTATATACAAATAAAGGCGTTTATTCTCCATATACATGGCAAAATCAAGTCATGCAGGCATTCGAAGAAAACAAGCATGCACTAGATGTTACATTAGAAGAACTTGAGCGAATTACAGAAAAGCAAAAGAAAGCAAACTTAATTACAGATTTCCAAAAAATCGAAGATGTTGTAAACAATCCAGAACTAGAAGTATCTAAATTCTTTATTTTAACATTTAATGCAGGGCATCGAGCACAGCTATTAAGCATGTTACAAGAAGATGCTGATATTATGGTTACAGCCTCAGCTCCTACTAATTTAGAAATCATGGACAAGAATGGACATAAAGGAAACGGTCTAAAGCAGATGGCAGCCCATTTTAATATCCCAATTGAAGATACAGTTGCTATCGGTGACAATTTTAACGATGTACCAATGTTAGAAGTCGCTGGTTTATCTGTTGCAATGGGTAATGCTGAAGAAGACGTAAAAAAACTATGTGATGTTGTAACATTATCGAATAATGAGCATGGTGTTGCTCATGCAATTGAACAATTTGTATTGAAACAAACTTCATCTAGTAAATAAAAAAGGACTCTTTCAATTTGAAAGAGTCCTTCTCTTTTATACATGATGACAAGCAACAAAATGTTCTTCACCAACATTACGAAATTCCGGTACCGTTGTTTTACAAACCTCTGTTGCAAACGGGCAACGTGTATGAAAACGACAACCTGAAGGTGGATTCGCCGGACTTGGAATATCACCCTCTAGTATAATTCGCTCTCGCTTCACTGTTGGATCTGGTATTGGCACAGCTGATAACAACGCTTTTGTATATGGATGAAGTGGGTTCGTAAATAACTCATCACGCGAAGCGGTCTCCACAATCGTCCCTAAATACATAATCCCAATTTTCGTACATAAGTGCTCCACTACACTTAAATCGTGCGAAATGAATAAATAAGATAATCCCTTTTTCTCCTGTAACTCACTAAATAAATTAATGATTTGCGCTTGAATAGATACATCTAGTGCCGCCACAGGTTCGTCAGCTACAATAAATTCTGGATTTAATACCATAGCTCTTGCAATAACGATGCGCTGACGTTGTCCACCGGAAAACTCATGAGGATACCGATCAATATGATATGGAGCTAAACCGCATAACTCCAATACTTCTATCACTTTTTCGCGAACATTTTCTTTCGTCGCTAGTCCATGAGCCAACATTGGTTCGCCAAGCGCTTCTCCAATTCTCATTCTTGGATTTAATGAGCTAAATGGGTCTTGGAACACGAGTTGCATATTAGGACGATGTTTTCTCAATTCCTCCTTGGATAAAGAATAAACATCGTGTCCTTTAAACTTCACTTCTCCCTCCGTTTTTTGGACGAGACGTAAAATTGTTTTTCCTATCGTTGTTTTCCCACTTCCTGATTCGCCAACAAGACCAAATACTTCACCTTTATTAATAGTAAAACTTACTCCATCAACTGCTTTTACATGTCCAATCGTTCTACTAAATATGCCGCCTTTAATCGGGAAATACGTCTTTAAGTTTTTTACTTCTAATAATGGTTCACTCATTGTTCCGCACGCTCCTCGTATAACCAGCAAGCTACTTTATGATTCTCATCATGTACATTCAGATTTGGTGCCTCTTCTTTACATATTTCCATACAGTGCTCACAACGACCGCTAAAGTAGCAAAATTCCCCTAAGCCAACTAAATTAGGAACTTGCCCTGGAATAGAATAAAGTTTATCTATTCGTTTCCCCATTACTGGTTTTGATTTTAGCAATCCTTTCGTATACGGATGTTTCGGATTTTGGAATATTTCTAGTACCGGAGCTTCTTCAATAACCTTTCCTCCATACATAACAACAACGTAATCAGCCATTTCTGCTACAACGCCTAAATCATGTGTAATTAATAAGATCGATGTTTTGAATTCCTCTTTTATTTGTCTTAGTAAATCTAATATTTGTGCTTGAATCGTAACATCAAGAGCTGTTGTCGGTTCATCTGCAATTAATAACTTTGGATTACAACTAAGTGCAACAGCAATCATAATACGTTGTAGCATCCCTCCACTCAGTTCATGCGGATAAGAATGGACAATTTCATCAGCGCGGGCTATACCAACTTTACGAATTAATTCGATTGCCTTCTTATATGCTTCATTTTTACTAAGTAATTCATGCTCCCTTAACGTTTCTACAATTTGCTCTCCTACAGTGAATACAGGATTCAGCGATGTCATCGGCTCTTGGAAAATCATCGCAATATCATTACCTCTTAAACTACGAAGTTCTTTCTCTTTCATTCCTAAAAGACTTTTTCCTTCATATAAAATATCGCCGCCTACTACACTGCCAGTTTCAGCAATAAGTCCCATAATAGATAAAGCCGTTACGCTCTTCCCGCAACCCGATTCACCTACAACACAAACAGTTTCACCTTCTCGAACTGCAAAGCTAACATGATTCACAGCTTTTACTGTTCCTTCTTCTGTCTGAAAATGCGTTTGTAAGTCTTTCAGCTCCACTACCGCTTTACTCATATCTTCTCACCTACCGTCTCATCTTTGGATCTAACGCATCACGAAGTGCATCACCAAGTAAATTAATGGATACAACTGTTATAAAGATTGCAAAACCGGGGGGAATCCATAACCACGGACGCTTTTGGAAATCAATTAATGAGTTAGCTGCGCTAATCATATTTCCCCACGATGGTGTAGGCGGGACGACGCCGAGACCTAAGTAACTTAGTGCGGACTCTCCTAAAATAGAACCAGCAACGCCTAATGTAGAGACGACAATTAATATCGGTAAAACATTAGGGATTAAGTGATATATAATTTTCCGGTAATCTTTTATTCCTAGCACATCAGCAGCTTGCATAAACGCTTGCTCCCGAAGTGATAAAATTTGACCTCGTACAAGACGTGCAAGCCCTGGCCAGCCTACTAAACTTAAAATAATCATAATGACATACAGACGATAATCAGACGGTACTTTCCACTCTGATAAAATTGCCCCCATTATAATAAGTAACGGTAATCCTGGCATCGACATTAAAATATCTGCAAGACGCATAATAATATTATCGACGATACCACGATAAAAACCTGCAATAGCTCCTAATACAGCTCCTAGTATCACGGATAAAACCATTGAAGCTAAGCCAATTGTTAATGAAATCCGTCCCGCTTGCATGAGTCTTGTTAAAATATCTCTTCCTAATTGATCTGTACCAAGCCAATGAGAAAAACTAGGTGGTTTGTTAATTAACGCAACTTGTATTTTTCCTGATGCATATGGCGAAAAGAACGGTCCGATAAAACAAAATAAAAACATAAAAATTAATGCATACAATCCTACTAGTGCCATCTTATTTCTCTTTATCTTTTTAAGGGCTTGTCGCCACGGTGATGATTCATTTCTTCTTCTCTTTGTTTCTTTTTTCTCTATAATCTCTGTAACAGTTTCCATCTCGTTTCCCCCCTTACTTCAACCGAATACGTGGATCCACAACTGCATATACAATGTCTGCGAAAAAGTTTGAAACGATTGTTAAACAAGAAAGAAACATCGTAAATGCCATTAATACTGTATAATCACGGAAATTAAGTGCTTCTAATTGAATATTACCGATACCTGGCCAGTTAAAAATTTGTTCAATAATAATCGCTCCTGAAAATAAACCTGGTAATTCAAATGCTAATAAAGTAATCGCTGGTAAAATCGCATTTTTCAAGGCATGTTTATAAATAACTGTTCTTTCTTTCAATCCTTTTGCTCGTGCCGTCCGTATGTAGTCTTGCCTTACAACCTCTAACATACTTGTTCTAAAATAACGAGTTAATGAACCCACTCCAAGAAGTGTCAAAATAAATACCGGTAAAACCATATGTTTTGCAACTTCTATCACATAAGCAAACCCAGTAGAATTACTACCAACATCAATCATTCCACCTATCGGTAATAACTTAAAGTCAACCGCAAACACTTTAATTAAAAATAGGCCTATAAAGAATGAAGGGAATGACATTGCTGCAAAGACACCAATTGTTACAAGTTTATCGAATAAAGAATGTTGCTTCGTCGCTGAGAATACACCGATAATAAGTGCAATTAACCAAATAAAAAATAATGCAATAACTGCTACACTAAAAGAATTCCAAATAAACTTATTTAATAATGACGTTACAGGTTCTTGATATTGCAGCGAGAAACCAAAATCCCCTTGCAAAGCATTACCTAACCAATGAAAATAACGCTCAACAATTGGCTTATTTAATCCATACAATTCCCTAAGTTCAGCTGCTCTTTCTGGTGTAATCTTTGGATTCGAATCAATATAATCCCCTGGAAGAAGCGCAAACAAGAAAAAAATAATAATTGATGTACCAAATAGTGTAGGAATCATTTGCAACAACCTACGAACGATATATGTTTTCACCCTTTTTCTCTCCAATCTCATGCTTAAAATAGAAGAACATTTTTTCAAAGCGGCACCTTACTAACCGAATGAAAAAATGTCTTCTACTTATACATTCTTATCGTTATTTTTCAAATGATAATACTGGTAAGTTTGCGCTAATACTGTTGTATTTTTCAGGGTCAATCCCTTTTATATTCCCGTTGTATCCTGTAATTGTTCTACGGTAGTTTAATAGAATTACTGGTGGATCATCACTTAATTCTTTATATAATTCTTTATAAATAGGTTTACGTTTCTCAATATCAACTGTCTCAATACCTTTTTGAATTAACTCATCTACTTTCTCATTTTTATAACCAAGACTCTTCTCATTGACACCAGACAAATATTCACCAGCTGTTTCACTCGGATCACTTGTAATCGGTGTCGAAACAGAAGCTAAATCATAGTCACCTTTATTTACCTTTGAAAGCATCGTATTAAAGTCCATAAATTCAGGGTTAAATTCTACACCTATTTCTTTATAATTCTCTTTCGCAATTGGAATTAATAAATCACTATCTTTAGCCGAACTTGGGCCGAAATAAGAAAGCTTTAATTTTTGACCATCTTTTTCACGAATTCCATCCGAACCAACTTTCCAGCCTGCTTCATCTAATAATTTTTTCGCTTTTTCTTTGTCGTATTCATATTTATTAACTCCTTCTTCCGTATAAGCCCAAGAAGTTGGATGAATTGGTACATTAGCTACCGTACCGTATCCTTTTAACGCTGTATCAACATATTTTTTACGATCTAATCCGTAAATAAGTGCTTGTCGAACCTTTTTATCCTTTAAATATGGCTTATTATTATTCATATAAATGTAACTAAATGACGCTGCCGTTTCGATTTGGATATTTGCAAATTCTAAAGCTTTCGCCTGTTCAAGAATTTCGTCACCAGTACCTAGGCCAGTGTAGTCAACTTCACCTGTTTGGAATAATTGAAGCTTCGTATCACCAGAAGTAATTTTATAAATGAAGTTTGGAATTTTTGGTTTCCCTGCATAATAATTTTCATTTGCTACAAAGCGTACTTCTTGGCCTGGAATATATTTATCAAATTTATATGGACCTGCAGCTAGTGGTTTTCCATATAAATCTTTTAAATAATCTAAACTTGTATTTTGTTTATAATCTTTTCCGTAATAAGCTTTTGATAATACCGTACCGCCTAAAACAAATATAGCCTGTGAATTCACTTTTTCAGTCGTAACTTTAATTGTTTGTGGATCAACAACTTGAATACCTTCAATTGAAGTTGCTTTTCCTTCTTTATATTCTTTACCACCTTTAACCGCATATTGAGAGATGTCTACTTCGCCTTCATATGCCTTATCGTGTAAAAGCGTCAATGTGAATGCCACATCATCTGCTGTTAATGGCGAACCATCGCTAAATTTCAAATCTTTACGTAAATGGAATGTATATGTTAACTGATCAGAAGAAACGTCCCACTTCTCAGCTAATTCCGGAATTGGTTTCCCTTGTTTATCAGTTGATACAAGAGATGCAAAAATAACAGAAGTCACGTTCCCATCCCAACCGTTTTGTTGGAAATATGGTAAAAATACGCCGCCTGGTTTACTAATCCCCACAACTAACGTATCTTTTCGATTCTTCGCTTTATCTGGCACTTTCGTTTTATCTGTCGCAGCGATCTTTTCAATTTTTATATTTTTTAAATCTTGCTGTTTAACTGGTTCTGTAGAAGCCGTATCCTCCTGTCCCCCACAAGCAGATAACACAAGCGAACTACTCAGCAATACCGAAAATACACCAGCCCATTTTTTTGTCTTTTTCTTCATTGTCCCCACCCTAACTTTTTTTTTAATAATTACACCTTATGAACTGCTTGCCTTATGTATGCCTCCCACAGCAACATTTATAGCCAATCGGAAAAGTCGGTTTTAATCGTAAAAAAATAGATGTTTTTGAGGGGTAACAATCTTATTCCGACTTTTCCGGTAGACTTTATGGTTATTAGCTTATATCGTTCGTTATATTTTGTCAATTCTTTCTAAATAAATTTTTTGAGAATTCCTTCAAAATTATTGCTCTATCTTTAATTTAGATAAACTTAACAAAATACCGTTATAGTTATCTTCTTGTAATCCTTGAATTCGTGCATGATGTGCAGACACAACTTTACTATTAAAAATAGTTTGAATTGATTTCGAGATTATTCCTGTTCATTATTTATGTAAATCCTTGTTAATTATTTTCACTCAAAAAATAAAAACACATTCTATCCCTTAATAGTCATGCATAGAATAATAACAATACACTACCAAAAAGGGGGCGAAAATATGGACAACCTATTCCAATATGTCCTGCACTACGTATTATTAACAATTATGATAGTCGGGGCGCTATTACTATTCCCGTTCTTCCCAAAGTTCGTCCTCTTTTTAGCTTTTTTTATTATGCTCGGGATCGCTATTATAATTTCAACAAGGGAAGATATTACAAAAAAAGAAAGCAAAGTTCAGCGTGTAAAGCTGTAACTCTGCTTTCTTTTTTGTTTTCAATCATGAATCTCTGTTACACATACTTATGTCTCGGGAAATAAGTAGCCCATACTCTTGTAATTCTCCTATCGAAAAAGCTCCAATAACATTTATATTTCCCCTTACCATTTCACATGTTTCACAACCCATGCAAATTGAGTAACAAATATTTATCAAAGTTACTGTTTCACGTGAAACACAGCTTTTATTTATCCCTTAAAATAAAGTGAAACTCTATTCAGTGGAGCGCCTTCACCAATCGGGCTGTTACGGGATTAAATATCACTATAAAAAAGAGTGAGTTCCCTCAGCAAAACTAAAAGGAATTCACTCTTTACTCTTTACTCTT
>NZ_NULR01000025.1 GCF_002577405.1 Bacillus cereus
TCATTTGACTCGTGTTTTTTTATTTCCCATGAAATAGGTTGGATTCTGTTAGTAAAAATGCCGAAATATAATAAGGGATTTTTCGAGCAGAAATATTAAGGAATTGATAAATAAATGGATAATCTTCAGAACCATAGCTTCCAAGTAAGTCATACCACCAATCTGTTTCATACCTAGAAATCATGCTTAAATTATAGAGCAATAAATAATGAACGAGAAGTTCAGGTAATACAGGCTTAGGATTTCTAGGGTCGGTCGTAAGCGGTAAATAATAAGTATTAGTAAGATACTCATAATATAAAGGAGTACTATACATAGGATTCCATGATTGAATAGGCGCTGAAAAAAACACATTCGATTCATTATTTTTTTCAGGTACGTGTTGTATTGATAAATGCTTACAAGTTGTCTCGATGTAACGAGAAAACCTCTCTTTAGTCATATGTAATCGATCTAGTATGTTGACTGAAAAAGAGAGCTCGTTTTTATTTGTTGAATCGATTTTATATAATGTTGTTCCTTTTTGATTATAGCGAAATAACTGTTGCAACTCAGGGATTTTTCCCATTAGTTCTAACATGCTAAACTTTTCCGTTTCCAAGTGTTTCATGTGAAACAGCTGTTCTGCGGCGTGAGTAAATAGTCCATTTTTCTGTATTTTTACCTCGTCTTCTAAAAATTGATATCCTTGTTTTTTTCGTTTACGGGTTGTCACCCCATGTGCTAGAACGGTTGTTGATTCTGGATAGTTTGGATTAATGGTTAATAAACAAGCTTTAAAAAGTTGACCCATTCCATAAAATAACAACATTGGCTGAATGGAAAATGGAGCTGTCTTATATAATTCATAATAATTTTTACCGTGTTCTAAGTAATAAATAAATGGATAACAATTTTCAAAACTTTTTTTTTCGGCATCTTGAATTGAGGATTTTTCATAACAACGGGCAAGATAACGTTGTACATTTTGAGATGAAAAGAAGAAACTTAATTGCTGCCAAGCACAAGGTGTATGATGCATATATTACGCTCCTTTTATTGTCTAAAAATTCTAACATATATATACTTTCTTGACAGTATTTTAACCAATTGATAAGCTACTAATAATAATTTCTGGTATCATGGGGGGAACAATTATGTGGGAAACTAAATTTGTTAAAGAAGGTTTGACTTTTGATGATGTATTACTTGTACCAGCAAAGTCAGATATATTACCAAGAGAAGTAAGTGTTAAAACAGTTTTATCTGAAAGCTTACAGTTAAACATCCCGTTAATTAGTGCAGGAATGGATACAGTAACAGAAGCTGATATGGCTATTGCAATGGCTCGTCAAGGCGGTTTAGGAATCATCCATAAGAATATGTCTATTGAGCAACAGTCAGAGCAAGTTGACAAAGTAAAACGCTCTGAAAGCGGCGTTATTTCAGATCCATTCTTTTTAACTCCAGAACATCAAGTATATGATGCGGAACACCTTATGGGGAAATACCGTATCTCAGGTGTACCAGTTGTAAATAATTTAGATGAGCGAAAATTAGTTGGTATTATTACAAACCGTGATATGCGCTTCATCCAAGACTACTCAATCAAAATTTCTGACGTAATGACAAAAGAACAGTTAATTACAGCCCCAGTTGGTACTACACTGGAAGAAGCTGAAAAGATTCTACAAAAGTATAAAATTGAAAAGCTTCCTCTTGTTGATAATAGCGGTGTATTACAAGGGCTTATTACAATAAAAGATATTGAAAAAGTAATTGAATTTCCAAACTCTGCAAAGGATAAGCAAGGACGCTTATTAGTCGGAGCAGCAGTTGGTGTAACAGCTGATGCTATGACTCGTATCGACGCATTAGTAAAAGCACAGGTAGATGCAATTGTTCTTGATACAGCTCATGGACATTCTCAAGGTGTTATTGAAAAAGTAAAAGAAGTTCGTGCAAAATATCCAGCGCTAAACATTATTGCTGGAAATGTTGCTACAGCTGAAGCGACAAAAGCATTAATCGAAGCTGGTGCAAACGTAGTTAAAGTTGGTATTGGACCAGGTTCTATTTGTACGACACGTGTTGTAGCTGGCGTTGGCGTACCACAATTAACAGCAGTTTATGATTGTGCAACAGAAGCCCGTAAACACGGCATTCCAGTTATTGCTGATGGCGGTATTAAGTACTCTGGTGATATGGTTAAAGCTTTAGCGGCAGGAGCACACGTTGTTATGTTAGGTAGTATGTTTGCTGGTGTTGCTGAAAGCCCTGGAGAAACTGAAATTTACCAAGGTCGTCAATTTAAAGTATATCGTGGAATGGGTTCTGTTGGAGCGATGGAAAAAGGAAGTAAAGATCGTTACTTCCAAGAAGGAAACAAAAAACTTGTTCCAGAAGGTATCGAAGGACGCGTACCATATAAAGGACCTTTAGCAGATACAGTCCATCAATTAGTTGGTGGGTTACGTGCAGGTATGGGATATTGCGGAGCAAAGGATTTAGAATTCTTACGTGAGAATGCGCAATTCATTCGTATGTCAGGTGCTGGTTTACTTGAAAGCCATCCTCACCATGTACAAATTACAAAAGAGGCTCCAAACTACTCATTATAATGTCTTATATACAAATAGACGGAGATTTGATATCTCTGTCTATTTTTTTTTGGTTATGTTAGAATAACGGTTATGTGAGTACATAGATATTGGGGGTTGCAAAAGTGAAAGGTATGTTTTGCAAAAGATTCATTGCGTTAGTAACAGTGCTTACACTAGCTTGTAGCATGTTGTTACCATATAGTAATGCATCAGCGGAAACAGGAGCTGCTTTAAACATTGAAGCAGGTGCAGCAATTTTAGTCGAAGCGAATTCAGGGAAAATTTTATATCAAAAGAATGCAGATGAATTATTATCAATTGCTAGTATGACAAAGATGATGAGTGAATATTTAGTTCATGAAGCAGTGGATAAAGGAAAACTTAAGTGGGATCAAAAAATTAAGGTTTCTGAATACGCATATAAAGTTTCACAAGATGCTTCATTATCAAATGTGGCATTAGAAAATGGTGGCTCTTATACAGTAAAAGAATTGTATGAAGCAATGGCAATCTTTTCTGCAAATGGTGCAACAATTGCATTAGCAGAAGCAATTGCAGGTAAAGAAGTCGATTTCGTAAAAATGATGAATGATAAGGCAAAAGAACTAGGATTGAAAAATTATAAATTTGTCAATTCTACGGGTTTAACAAATAAAGATTTAAAAGGAATGCATCCTGCGGGTACAGCACCGGATGAAGAAAATAAGATGTCTGCGAAGGATGTTGCAATTTTAGCGCAACATCTAATTAAAGATTATCCAAAAGTATTAGATACAGCAAAAATTCCGAAAAAAACCTTCCGTGAAGACAAAGAGAAATTTGGAATGTCGAACTGGAACTGGATGTTAAAAGGCTTGATTAAGGAATATGATGGTGTGGATGGTCTGAAAACAGGATCGACTCCAGAAGCAGGGGATTGTTTCACTGGTACGGTTGAAAGAAATGGAATGCGTTTTATTTCTGTAGTTATTAAAACAAATTCTCATACAGCACGCTTTGATGAGACAAAGAAATTATATGATTATGGCTTTGCTAACTTTGAAATGAAGAAAATGTATGACAAAGGTTCTTCAGTAAAAGGAAACGAGACAGTACGAGTTGAAAATGCGAAAGATAAAGATGTGGCGGTTCAAACGAAACAAGCTGTTTCACTTCCAATGCCAAAAGGAAGCAAAGATATTTATAAAACAGAAATAAAAGAAGCAAGTAAGGGACAGGAAGCACCTATTAAAAAAGGTGCCGCGCTTGGTCAATTGGTAATCACACCGAAAGATACGAATGATCCTGGATTTTTATCTGGTAAGTCATTACAAGTAGACCTTGTAACAAAATCGGCAGTAGAAGAAGCTGGGTGGTTTACTCGTTCTATGCGCGGAATTGGTTCTTTCTTTAGTGGTATATGGAATAGTGCTGTTGATACAGTAAAAGGTTGGTTTTAAAAGCTCCTCGTTGTAGGAGCTTTTTCTTATTCCTATTTTTCATACCGACTTTATGAAAAAGTAGTGGACAAGCATCTGATAGTTAGTGGTAGAATGTAAGAGTATTCTTAATTTTCGCCTTTAACGGGGGAAAGCAATTCACCTAGGGGGGTTTTTGTACATGACAAATGTAACAGGGACAGAACGTGTAAAACGTGGAATGGCAGAAATGCAAAAAGGCGGCGTTATTATGGACGTAATTAACGCCGAACAAGCAAAAATTGCAGAAGAGGCAGGCGCAGTTGCTGTTATGGCATTAGAGCGTGTACCAGCAGATATTCGTGCAGCAGGTGGCGTTTCTCGTATGGCAGACCCAACAATTGTTGAAGAAGTTATGGGTGCGGTGTCAATTCCGGTTATGGCAAAATGCCGTATCGGTCACCTTGTAGAAGCACGTGTATTAGAATCATTAGGGGTAGACTATATCGATGAGAGTGAAGTATTAACTCCTGCCGATGAAGTATACCATTTAAATAAACGTGATTACACAGTTCCGTTTGTATGTGGTTGCCGTGATATCGGAGAAGCTGCACGTCGTATTGCAGAGGGTGCATCTATGCTTCGTACAAAAGGCGAACCAGGAACAGGAAACATTGTAGAGGCAGTGCGTCATATGCGCCAAGTCAATGCAGAAATCCGTCAAGTTGCAAGTCTACGTGAAGATGAGTTAATGACATATGCAAAAAATACTGGTGCTCCTTATGAAGTACTACTTGAAATTAAACGACTTGGTCGTTTACCAGTTGTAAACTTTGCAGCAGGTGGTGTAGCAACACCAGCAGATGCAGCGTTAATGATGCAACTTGGTGCTGATGGTGTATTTGTTGGGTCTGGTATCTTTAAATCAGAGAACCCAGAGAAATTTGCGCGTGCAATCGTTGAAGCGACAACTCATTATGAGGATTACGAACTAATTGCAAGCCTTTCTAAAGGATTAGGTAATGCAATGAAAGGTATCGAAATTTCAACGTTATTACCAGAACAACGCATGCAAGAGCGTGGATGGTAATTAAAGGAGAACTTTAAAATGGTGAAAATCGGTGTACTAGGTCTTCAAGGTGCAGTTCGTGAGCATGTAAAGTCAGTTGAAGCAAGTGGTGCAGAAGCTGTTGTTGTAAAGCGTATAGAGCAACTTGAAGAGATTGATGGTCTTATTTTACCGGGCGGTGAAAGTACAACAATGCGCCGTCTTATTGATAAGTATGCTTTTATGGAACCACTTCGTACATTCGCGAAGTCTGGTAAACCAATGTTTGGTACATGTGCAGGTATGATTCTTCTTGCGAAAACACTTATTGGCTATGAAGAAGCGCATATTGGTGCTATGGATATTACAGTTGAACGCAATGCGTTTGGACGCCAAAAGGATAGCTTTGAAGCCGCACTTTCAATTAAAGGTGTGGGAGAAGATTTTGTTGGTGTATTTATTCGTGCTCCGTATGTTGTAAATGTAGCTGATGATGTCGAAGTACTTTCTACACATGGCGACCGAATGGTAGCGGTAAGACAAGATCAATTTTTAGCCGCTTCATTCCATCCAGAATTAACGGATGATCATCGTGTGACAGCATACTTCGTCGAAATGGTAAAAGAAGCGAAAATGAAAAAAGTTGTATAAGTAACTTGCAACTTGTATAAGATTATAGTAAATTGATGGTAACAATTTTATAAAATAAGCGTGTTGATAGGAAATAGTAACAAATGTCGTTTCTTATAGAGAGTCGATGGTTGGTGGAAATCGATAGAAACAGTTTGTGAATCCATCCTGGAATGGAATGTGGAATATCTTTATGATTAGTAAGCATTCCCGGTGAAGAGCCGTTATTTCTACTTGAGAGGAAGGCGGAATGCTTTCAACTAGGGTGGCAACGCGGGTTAACTCCCGTCCCTTTATATAGGGACGGGAGTTTTTTGTGTTTTATAAAATAAAAGGAGGAGTATATAATGCTTGATATTAAATTTTTACGTACGAATTTTGAAGAAGTAAAAGCAAAGTTACAGCATAGAGGCGAAGATTTAACAGATTTCGGTCGCTTTGAAGAGCTGGATACGAGAAGAAGAGAGTTACTTGTTCAAACAGAGGAACTAAAAAGTAAACGTAACGAAGTATCTCAACAAATCTCTGTATTGAAGCGCGAAAAGAAAGATGCGGAAGCCCTAATTCTAGAAATGCGTGAAGTTGGGGAAAAAGTAAAAGATCTTGATAATGAACTTCGTACAGTTGAAGAAGACTTAGAAAGATTAATGTTATCTATTCCGAATATCCCTCATGAGTCTGCTCCAGTTGGCGAAACAGAGGATGATAATGTAGTAGCACGTACTTGGGGAGAAGTGAAAGAATTTAATTTCGAACCAAAACCGCATTGGGATCTTGCTACTGATTTGGGAATTTTAGATTTTGAACGTGCGGGGAAAGTAACAGGAAGCCGCTTCGTATTTTATAAAGGTGCTGGTGCAAGATTAGAGCGTGCTTTAATTAGCTTTATGCTTGATCTTCATACTGACGAACATGGATATGAAGAAGTATTACCTCCGTATATGGTAAATCGTGCAAGTATGACAGGAACAGGACAACTTCCGAAGTTTGAAGAAGATGCATTCCGTATTGAAAGTGAAGATTACTTCTTAATTCCAACAGCAGAAGTGCCTGTAACGAATATGCATCGTGATGAAATTTTAAATAAAGAGCAATTGCCTATACGATATGCTGCATTTAGTTCTTGCTTCCGTTCTGAAGCAGGTTCAGCTGGCCGTGATACACGTGGCTTAATTCGTCAGCATCAGTTCAATAAAGTAGAGCTTGTAAAGTTCGTAAAACCAGAAGATTCTTATGAAGAGTTAGAAAAACTAACAAATGATGCAGAACGCGTGTTACAATTATTAGAGTTGCCATATCGCGTTATGAGCATGTGCACAGGCGATTTAGGATTTACAGCAGCGAAGAAATACGATATTGAAGTATGGATTCCAAGCTATGGCACATATCGTGAAATTTCTTCTTGTAGTAACTTTGAGGCTTTCCAAGCGAGACGTGCAAATATCCGTTTCCGTCGTGAAACAAACGGAAAACCAGAACATGTTCATACATTAAATGGATCTGGTCTTGCAATCGGACGTACGGTGGCAGCTATTTTAGAGAACTACCAACAAGAAGATGGTACAATTATAATTCCAGAAGTTCTTCGCCCTTATATGGGAGGAAAAACAGTTATTAAGTAAATTTAAACATTCATCGGTATGAGTGATTGGTAATTATGAGCGTTGTCAGTACTATAATATAGGAGAGGGAAAGTAAAATTTTCCTTTCCTTATAATTTATTTTAGTAGGGTTGACTAACTGTTTTTCTTTTGATATTATATTGGATGTCAATATGGAGGTATACCCAAGTCTGGCTGAAGGGATCGGTCTTGAAAACCGACAGGCGGCGAGAGTCGCGCGGGGGTTCGAATCCCTCTACCTCCTCCAGATATAATTGACAACAGCGCATATAAGTGGAGATTGGAGAACTCGTTACCAACACGTAACGAGTTTTTATTTTAAAACCAATCATAAAGTATGGTGTAAGGCGATTTTGTCCTTATTACACACTCATATTCCGATGATTATCTTCATAGATATGAAAGGAGTTAACATGGATCTTATTATACAAACGTTTCCTTTAGATGGAAAAACTTTATATTATGTACAATGTCCTGTTTGTAAGAACAATAGAATTTTAAACAGTGGTGCAAATGTATCTCGCACTATAAGTGATGATACATTCCGTAAACTTTGTGGTTGCACTTGTGATGTAAAACAAGCAAAACAAGCTGTGAAAGAAGTAGCGGTGCAAAACAAAGTTGAAAAAACAGCTGTGGAAAAAGAGACAGCTCCAAAACGTACAGGGAAAGTATTAACAGCAGTGATTAATGGGAAAGAAATGACTGTTAAAGAGATTGCTGAAACGTATGACATTAGTACAAGTACCGTTCGTCAGCGTATTAATGCTGGAAAACCTGAGAGTGAAATTATTGCTCCAACAAAAAAGAAAAAGTAATTTAATAGGAAAACCCGTGCATATGCACGGGTTTTTTATTTTACAAGTTTACGTGATTGTTTTAAAAAATGGCCGATTTTTTTTATGATTGGCTCGATGGAATCGCCATCTTTTAAAATATCGTATTCATTAATATTTAAGCGTAAAACAGGACATGAATTAAAATTATTAATCCAGTTTTCATAACGTCCATGCATCTCTTTCCAATACTCAATTGGTGTTTGTTGTTCCATTGGACGACCACGCTCTTGAATACGGTCAACAATATCATCAAAAGAACCTTCTAAGTAAATTAATAAGTCTGGATGAGGGAAGTAAGGAGTCATGACCATAGCGTCAAATAAACCTTTGTATGTTTCATAATCAGTTTCTGTCATTGTCCCTTTTTCGTGATGCATTTTTGCAAAAATGCCAGTATCTTCATAGATAGAACGGTCTTGTACAAAACCGCCGCCGTACTCAAAGATTCTTTTTTGTTCTTTAAATCGTTCCGCTAAAAAGTAAACCTGAAGGTGGAAACTCCATCGTGTGAAATCTGCATAGAACTTGTCCAAGTATGGATTAGAATCTACCTTTTCAAATGATGTGCGATACCCTAAAGCGTTAGCTAATGCAGTTGTCATAGTTGATTTTCCGACACCTACCGTTCCGGCAATAGTGATTACTGCATCATTTGGTATATCGTATTTTTGCCTTAAATTCATTGTTATTTCGACTCCTTTAAGAGAGTATTTTGAAGGGCAGATAAGATGTTATTTAAATCATCAGGATTTTTTACAAAATCCATATCGTCTCCGTTAAACTTCAATACTGGAATGTCTGGATGATCTTTTTTGAAAGTATCCATGGCTGTTTCATAATCTTTTGTGAGCTGTAGTAAGTAATTTGGATCCATATTTTTTTCGAATTCTCTTCCGCGCATTGCGATTCGTTTTTGTAATGTTTCCAGGCTAGCTGTTAAATAAACGATGACGTTTGGTAAAGGCATATCTTGCGTAAGGATACGATAGATTTGCATGTACTTATCATATTGAGAATTTTTTAATGTACGGGATGCAAAAATTAAATTTTTAAATATATGATAATCTGCTACTACTGGCTTCCTTTGATTCAAATACTTTATGTTAATATCTTCTAATTGTTTGTATCTATTACAAAGAAAGAACATCTCTGTTTGAAAACTCCATTCGTCGATGTCTTCATAGAATTTTCCTAAAAAAGGGTTTTCATCAACAATCTCTTTTAGTAAGTGGAGTTGCATGTGAGTTGAAATTTCCTTCGCAAGTGAAGTTTTTCCAACACCAATTGGTCCTTCAACCGTGATAAATGGTACTCCGGTCACGCTGTTTCCTCCTTTCAATCAGTGATTTACTGTGACTACTAAAAATACAAAACAGAATTATTGTAGCACAAGAGGGAAGCAAGCGGGTTAATTTGATATAAAAAGTTAGAAAATAGATATATGTATTAATTAAATTTCATTTGCGATGACGGTGCTATATTTGCTTTTAATGTAGTTTCCATTATTTTTAAAGCGTGTATATTATCTTGGTCGCTATTAGAGGCAATGCAATCCTGTGGTACATACAGGTTATAATTCCTCATATGAGCGTCATTAGCTGTAAATAGGATACATATATTCCCAGCAACTCCTGTTAATATTAAGTTTTCTATTTTTAAATACCCTAATAAAGAATTCAAAGGTGTTTCATAAAAAGCAGAATAATGTGGTTTAATAAAAATGTAATCATCAGAACTTGGAGCAATCTTATGAATTATATTTTCACTATACTTATTCGTACAATGAGTAATCAGTTGGTCAATATCAGATCTCCAAAGTTGATAATGATCATTAACATAAATTATAGGATAGCCGACAGAGTTCATTTTTTTCTTTAATTGTAAAATGGGGCTTGTGATGGCTTCGCACTTTTTGGCTAGGATGGGCCCATGGGAAAATTGAAAATCATTAATCATATCGATAATGAGCAAGGCAGTATTTTTCATATGTAATCTCCTCTCTATTTCTTTTAGGGTGGATTGAATTTGTAAAAGTTATCCCATGTGCAGTAAATGGAAAAAATGTACTTTGTTTGTAATGAAAGGACTATGTTATGGAACAAGATCAAGATATTTATTTTATGCAACTAGCGATAGAAGAAGCTAAAAAGGCAGAGGAAATACAAGAAGTACCGATTGGAGCAGTTATAGTGTTAGATGGTGAGGTAATTAGTGTTGCCCATAATCTAAGGGAAACAGAGCAAAGGTCAATAGCTCATGCCGAGTTGTTAGCGATAGATGAGGCTTGCAAAAAATTAGGGACATGGCGTTTAGAAGATGCAACGTTATATGTAACATTAGAGCCTTGTCCAATGTGTGCGGGTGGAATTGTTTTATCACGAGTGAAGCGAGTAGTATACGGTGCAAGTGATCCGAAGGGTGGATGTGCAGGGACATTGATGAACTTGTTAACGGATGAACGCTTTAATCATCAATGTGAAGTAGTAGCTGGTGTATTAGAAGAAGAATGCGGTATGTTGTTAACAAACTTTTTTAGGGAGCTTCGAAAAAAAAGAAAAGCGATAAAAAAATTAGGGGAAAGTAACGGGGATTAACGTATTTGCATTTTATAAAAAAACAAGTTATACTAATAATGCCTTTAATGAAGGCAACCGAATATTGGTTTTAACTTTGCCGTGCTAAGCGGGGAGGTAGCGGTGCCCTATACTCGCAATCCGCTCTAGCGAGGCCGAATCCCTTCTCGAGGTTATGTTGCTGTAAGGTCTGCCTTAAGTAAGTGGTGTTGACGTTTGGGTCCTGCGCAACGGGACCCCGTGAACCTTGTCAGGTCCGGAAGGAAGCAGCAATAAGCGGGTCTTCTCGTGTGCCGCAGGAGTGCCTGAACCGAGCTAACTGCTTGAGTAACGCTTATGGTACGTAATCGACAGAAGGTGCACGGCAGTTATATATGTATACAAAACTCACCTTAATACAAAGGTGGGTTTTTTGTATGGAAAATAACTTTTGGAAACTATAAACAGAATGGGTTATAATATATAAGATAATAACCTTTGAGGGAGGCCGTATTTTCGTGTCATACCAAGCGTTATACCGAACATGGAGACCGCAAAAGTTTGAAGATGTAGTCGGTCAAAAGCACGTGACAAAAACGTTGCAAAATGCCCTTCTTCAAGAGAAAGTTTCACATGCTTACTTATTTTCTGGTCCGAGGGGAACAGGAAAAACGACAATTGCAAAAGTATTTGCAAAAGCAATTAACTGTGAACATGCTCCGGTAGCTGAACCTTGTAATGAATGTCCTTCTTGTTTGGGGATTACACAAGGATCTATTTCAGATGTATTAGAAATTGATGCGGCTTCAAATAACGGTGTAGATGAAATTAGAGATATAAGAGATAAAGTAAAATATGCTCCAAGTGCTGTAGAATATAAAGTATACATTATCGATGAAGTTCACATGCTTTCTATGGGTGCCTTTAATGCACTTTTAAAAACTTTAGAAGAGCCGCCAGGACATGTTATCTTTATTTTAGCGACAACAGAACCACATAAGATCCCACCTACAATCATTTCACGGTGTCAGCGATTTGAATTTCGAAAAATATCAGTAAATGATATTGTTGAGAGATTATCGACGGTTGTGACAAATGAGGGTACGCAAGTAGAAGAGGAAGCATTACAAATTGTGGCGCGTGCCGCCGAGGGTGGTATGCGTGATGCGCTTAGTCTTATCGACCAGGCTATATCTTATAGTGATGATGCGGTTACGACAGAAGATGTTTTAGCTGTAACGGGCTCTGTTTCTCAGCAATATTTAGGTAACCTAGTAGAATGTATACGTGAAAATAATGTATCAAGGGCATTGCGTATCATAGATGAGATGATGAGTAAAGGGAAGGATCCAGTACGCTTTATGGAGGATTTCATTTACTACTATCGTGATATGCTTTTATATCAAACTTCACCACAACTAGAACATATGCTAGAACGAGTAATTGTAGATGAGCAATTCCGCGTGTTAAGTGAAGAAATGCAGCCGGAAGTCATCTATGAGATTATTCATAGTCTGAGTAAGGGACAACAAGAGATGAAGTGGACAAATCATCCGCGGATTTTCTTAGAAGTTGTGATGGTACAACTGTGTCAGCAGTTTATGATGCAAGCAAACGGTGCAGATCGTTTACAGGCAATTATGAACAGAATGCAGCAACTGGAGAAAGAATTAGAACAAGTGAAAAAGAACGGTGTACCAGCTGGTGTACAACCTGAAGTAAGAGAGACGCGTGCAACACCAAAACCAGTACGGACAGGAAGTATGAAAATTCCTGTCGGACGTGTAAATGAAGTGTTGAAGCAGGCGAAGCGTCAAGAGTTAGAACAATTAAAAGCCGTATGGGGTGAGTTGTTAGGAAGACTCAAATCGTATAACAAAGTGGCATTTGCTGTTTTACTAGAAAATAGTGAGCCAGTAGCGGCTTCAGATGATACTTATGTATTGGCATTTCAATATGAGATTCATTGTAAAATGGCGAGTGAAAATCGCGAAGCAATGGATACGCTGGAACAAATTCTTTTTGAATTGCTAAGTAAAAGGTTAAATATGATTGCTATCCCGAAAAGTGAATGGGGTAAAATTCGTGAAGACTTTTTACAACGTGAAGGCGGGGATTCTGAAGAAGGTTCAGAGCAAAAGGAAGATCCTCTCATAGAAGAAGCAGTAAAATTAGTAGGACAAGAACTTATTGAAATAAAAGAATAATTATTATTAGGAGGAATTAATTATGATGCGTGGCGGAATGGGAAATATGAATAATATGATGAAACAAATGCAAAAAATGCAAAAGGATATGGCGAAAGCACAAGAAGAGCTTGGCGAAAAAACAGTTGAAGGTACAGCTGGCGGCGGAATGATTACTGTTATTGCAAACGGTCATAAGCAAGTTCTTGAAGTGAAAATTAAAGAAGAAGTTGTAGATCCAGAAGATATCGAAATGTTACAAGATTTAGTATTAGCTGCAACGAACGATGCACTTAAAAAGGCTGACGAGCTTTCAAACTCTACAATGGGTAAATTTACAAAAGGCTTAAACTTACCGGGTGGAATGTTCTAGGAGGATATTGATATATGCACTATCCAGAACCAATCTCAAAATTAATTGATAGTTTTATGAAGTTGCCAGGAATCGGACCGAAAACAGCGGTTCGATTGGCGTTCTTCGTATTAGATATGAAAGAAGATGATGTACTAGGTTTTGCGAAAGCGCTTGTGAATGCAAAGCGAGACTTAGCATATTGCTCTGTATGTGGACATATCACTGACCGCGATCCTTGTTATATTTGTGATGATTCACATCGAGATCAATCGGTTGTTTGTGTCGTACAAGAACCGAAAGATGTAATTGCGATGGAAAAAATGAAAGAGTATCAAGGGGTGTATCATGTGTTACGTGGTGCCATTTCTCCAATGGAAGGAATTGGACCAGAAGACATTAATATCCCACAACTCTTAAAGCGACTGCATGATGAAACGGTACAAGAAGTGATACTAGCAACAAACCCTAATATTGAAGGGGAAGCTACAGCGATGTATATATCCCGCCTCTTAAAGCCGACAGGTATTAAAGTAACTCGTATTGCACACGGTCTACCAGTTGGTGGAGATTTAGAATATGCAGATGAAGTAACACTGTCAAAAGCGTTAGAAGGTCGTAGAGAAGTATAAGAGGAGAAACAAAAATGTTCTTTCAAAAGAAGGGTAAATTGCGTAAAGAGTATGATGATAAGTTAATTGTACTATTGGAAAAAGTGAAGAATGAATGGTTACGTCAGAAGAAGATGGTCGAACAAAGCGTTGAACCATCTCAAGATGTGCTTTGTTCTTTGAAAATAGCAGAGGCGAAATATTTCTTCTTGTTAAAAGAAGCAAAGCGTCGCCCTGTAAAAATGGAGCAATGGTAAAAGGTTCTGCTTTTTAAGCAGGACCTTTTTATTTTGTGTGTTAAAACTGAGAGGTTGTTTCGTTTTGAAAGAATTATTGAGGGTTCTGATGGGTTGTGTGATCAAGGATTAGTAAGATGAACCGACAGGGGTTACATGGTTAATTGTTCTTTTTTGTTGTCTTGTCCCATACAAATAGATATGTATAGGTCATTCATAAGGAGGAAAAAATGAACTCTACAATTATTATTGTTGGTATTCTTGCTCTAGTTTTTATTTTTCTTGTTTTTGGTGTCTCTTCTAAACCGTTACGTTTTATAGGGAAGGTGCTCTTTCATGTTACTTTAGGAATTGCATTACTCTTTATCGTAAATGTTGTAGGAACATATTTTGATTTTCATATCCCGATTAATGTGGGTACAGCAACAATAACGAGTTTATTAGGCCTACCTGGAGTTGCTGCATTAGTGGTTATTAAGCTTTATATAATGCCAAGATAAAATTATTTTGGCATTTTTTTAAAAAGTGTTGACTAAGGAGTTATTAGTATGGTAAATTAATAAGCGTCGTCAGGAACGAAAGAAAAAAGTTGTTGACGGATTTAACGAAAAATGTTAAATTATAAAAGTCGCTGAAACGCGATG
>NZ_NULR01000026.1:0-2500 GCF_002577405.1 Bacillus cereus
CATATTATATGGTTAAGTCCTCGATCTATTAGTATTCGTCAGCTCCACATGTCACCATGCTTCCACCTCGAACCTATCAACCTGATCATCTTTCAGGGATCTTACTAGCTTACGCTATGGGAAATCTCATCTTGAGGGGGGCTTCATGCTTAGATGCTTTCAGCACTTATCCCTTCCGCACATAGCTACCCAGCTATGCCCTTGGCAGAACAACTGGTACACCAGCGGTGCGTCCATCCCGGTCCTCTCGTACTAAGGACAGCTCCTCTCAAATTTCCTACGCCCACGACGGATAGGGACCGAACTGTCTCACGACGTTCTGAACCCAGCTCGCGTACCGCTTTAATGGGCGAACAGCCCAACCCTTGGGACCGACTACAGCCCCAGGATGCGATGAGCCGACATCGAGGTGCCAAACCTCCCCGTCGATGTGGACTCTTGGGGGAGATAAGCCTGTTATCCCCGGGGTAGCTTTTATCCGTTGAGCGATGGCCCTTCCATGCGGAACCACCGGATCACTAAGCCCGACTTTCGTCCCTGCTCGACTTGTAGGTCTCGCAGTCAAGCTCCCTTATGCCTTTGCACTCTACGAATGATTTCCAACCATTCTGAGGGAACCTTTGGGCGCCTCCGTTACACTTTAGGAGGCGACCGCCCCAGTCAAACTGCCCACCTGACACTGTCTCCCGGGTCGATAAGACCCGTAGGTTAGAATTTCAATACAGTCAGGGCGGTATCCCACCAGCGCCTCCACCGAAGCTAGCGCTCCGGTTTCAATGGCTCCCGCCTATCCTGTACAAACTGTACCAAAATTCAATATCAGGCTACAGTAAAGCTCCACGGGGTCTTTCCGTCCTGTCGCGGGTAACCTGCATCTTCACAGGTACTATAATTTCACCGAGTCTCTGGTTGAGACAGTGCCCAAATCGTTACACCTTTCGTGCGGGTCGGAACTTACCCGACAAGGAATTTCGCTACCTTAGGACCGTTATAGTTACGGCCGCCGTTTACTGGGGCTTCAGTTCAGAGCTTCGCTTACGCTAACCCCTCTCCTTAACCTTCCAGCACCGGGCAGGTGTCAGCCCCTATACTTCGCCTTACGGCTTCGCAGAGACCTGTGTTTTTGCTAAACAGTCGCTTGGGCCTATTCACTGCGGCTTTCCGTTAAGAAAGCACCCCTTCTCCCGAAGTTACGGGGTCATTTTGCCGAGTTCCTTAACCAGAGTTCTCTCGCACACCTTAGGATTCTCTCCTCGCCTACCTGTGTCGGTTTGCGGTACAGGCACCTTTTATCTCGCTAGAAGCTTTTCTTGGCAGCGGGGAATCAAAGACTTCGCTCCATAAGGAGCTTCCCCATCACAGCTCAGCCTTCACGATAAGCGGATTTGCCTACTTATCAGCCTAACTGCTTGGACGTGCACAACCAATCGCACGCTTCTTCTATCCTTCTGCGTCCCTCCATTGCTCAAACGATAAAGAGGTGGTACAGGAATATCAACCTGTTGTCCATCGCCTACGCCTGTCGGCCTCGGCTTAGGTCCTGACTAACCCTGAGCGGACGAGCCTTCCTCAGGAAACCTTAGGCATTCGGTGGACGGGATTCTCACCCGTCTTTCGCTACTCATACCGGCATTCTCACTTCTAAGCACTCCACCAGTCCTTACGGTCTGACTTCACTGTCCTTAGAACGCTCCCCTACCACTGATACCATTGGTATCAATTCGCAGCTTCGGTGGTGTATTTAGCCCCGGTACATTTTCGGCGCAGAGTCACTCGACTAGTGAGCTATTACGCACTCTTTAAATGGTGGCTGCTTCTAAGCCAACATCCTAGTTGTCTAAGCAACTCCACATCCTTTTCCACTTAATACACACTTTGGGACCTTAGCTGGCGATCTGGGCTGTTTCCCTCTTGACTACGGATCTTATCACTCGCAGTCTGACTCCTAAGGATAAGTCATTGGCATTCGGAGTTTGACTGAATTCGGTAATCCGATGAGGACCCCTAGTTCAATCAGTGCTCTACCTCCAAGACTCTTACACTTAAGGCTAGCCCTAAAGCTATTTCGGGGAGAACCAGCTATCTCCAGGTTCGATTGGAATTTCTCCGCTACCCACACCTCATCCCCGCACTTTTCAACGTGCGTGGGTTCGGGCCTCCATTCAGTGTTACCTGAACTTCACCCTGGACATGGGTAGATCACCTGGTTTCGGGTCTACGACCACGTACTAAACGCCCTATTCAGACTCGCTTTCGCTGCGGCTCCGTCTCTTCAACTTAACCTTGCACGGGATCGTAACTCGCCGGTTCATTCTACAAAAGGCACGCCATCACCCATTAACGGGCTCTGACTATTTGTAGGCACACGGTTTCAGGATCTCTTTCACTCCCCTTCCGGGGTGCTTTTCACCTTTCCCTCACGGTACTGGTTCACTATCGATCACTAGGGAGTATTTAGCCTTGGGAGATGGTCCTCCCAGATTCCGACGGAATTTCACGT
>NZ_NULR01000027.1 GCF_002577405.1 Bacillus cereus
AGTAGGACGTCGCCAAGCAAAAACCTAAGTCGTTTCGACTTAGGTTTTTTTGTGTTTATTTTTATTTACCAAATGTCATAATCCATACATTTAATAAAGCTAAAGAAGAAAAGAGAATGAAATAGAGACTGTTTAAAATAATGGCAATGATTTTTTGTATTCCTGATTTTCCGAATGCCCCTAAAATAATACCTAAGATAGGAAACAGTATTTCTGCCATAAGTATACATTTTAAATAATGAGAGTAAAAATAATGGGATGGTATAAATAAGTATTCGATAATTACAGCAATTACTGCGATAGAGAAAAATAAATAGGATAATAGCACAGTTATTTTTTTCATGGTTATTCCTCCTTAGAAATTAAATCGTTATAATATAAGTTCTATTGATGTATAGAACACAAGAGTGTATATATTTTGATTAAAACATACTGAAGTACTATATAAACAGTTATATGTAAAATAGATCTCTAGAAATATATATTCTAATTTCCTTCCTTTCTTGCATATAGTTGCAATTCTCCTTTTGAATATAACTAAAACACGAACGTTATCAGTGGCTAATAAAAAAACATTCGATTATTTGTTGACATTGTTTATGAAATATTGTTAATATAGCCATAGAAACAATAATATATAAGACCTCATATAATCGCGGGGATATGGCCTGCAAGTCTCTACCTAACGACCGTTATTCGTTAGACTATGAGGGAAAGTCACTCGGTATTTTTCTATTCACAAGGGATACGTATGCCTGAGTAGAGCGCTTTCTCTCATAGTAAAAGAGAAACTGTTCTATTTCAGGCTTTTTTTATTTGAATCGGGGGGATTCTAATATGAAATCACTAGTTGGAGTCATAATGGGAAGCACGTCAGACTGGGAAACAATGAAATATGCTTGTGACATTTTAGATGAATTAAATATACCGTATGAGAAAAAAGTTGTATCCGCTCATCGGACTCCGGATTATATGTTTGAATATGCAGAGACAGCTCGTGAACGTGGATTGAAAGTTATTATTGCTGGAGCTGGCGGGGCAGCACATTTACCAGGAATGGTTGCAGCGAAGACGAATCTTCCTGTAATCGGAGTTCCAGTTCAATCAAAAGCGTTAAACGGCTTAGATTCATTATTATCCATCGTCCAAATGCCAGGAGGGGTTCCAGTTGCAACTGTTGCAATTGGTAAAGCTGGTTCAACAAATGCTGGTTTACTCGCTGCACAAATACTTGGATCATTCCATGATGACATACATGATGCATTAGAATTGAGAAGAGAAGCAATTGAAAAAGATGTGCGCGAAGGTAGTGAGCTAGTATGACGAGAATCATTTTACCTGGAAAAACAATCGGTATTATTGGAGGCGGCCAGCTAGGAAGAATGATGGCATTGGCAGCTAAGGAGATGGGATATAAAATTGCTGTTTTAGATCCTACAAAAAACTCACCATGTGCACAAGTTGCTGATATTGAAATTGTTGCATCATATGGCGATTTAAAAGCAATTCAGCATTTAGCAGAGATAAGTGATGTTGTCACATATGAATTTGAGAATATTGATTATAGATGTTTAAAATGGCTTGAAAAACATGCTTACTTACCGCAAGGCAGTCAGTTGTTAAGTAAAACGCAAAATCGTTTTACCGAAAAGAATGCAATTGAAAAGGCGGGATTACCAGTAGCAACGTATAGACTGGTTCAAAATCAGGAGCAGCTTACTGAAGCGATTGCTGAATTATCATTCCCTTCCGTCTTAAAAACGACGACAGGTGGATATGATGGGAAAGGGCAAGTGGTTTTAAGAAGTGAAGCTGATGTTGAGAAAGCACGAAACCTTGTGGATGAAGCGGAGTGCATTTTAGAGAAATGGGTGCCTTTTGAAAAAGAAGTATCAGTTATTGTAATTCGTAGTGTAAGTGGTGAAACGAAAGTGTTTCCAGTAGCAGAAAATATTCATGTAAATAATATTTTGCATGAATCAATCGTGCCAGCTCGCATTACAGAAGATCTTTCTCAAGAAGCAATTGCTTACGCAAAGGTGCTTGCGGATGAATTAGAGCTTGTGGGAACACTAGCGGTAGAGATGTTTGCTACAGCTAATGGTGAAATTTATATTAATGAATTAGCACCAAGGCCTCACAATTCAGGGCACTATACACAGGATGCATGTGAAACGAGTCAATTTGGCCAACATATTCGAGCAATCTGTAATTTACCTCTTGGAGAAACAAATTTGTTAAAACCAGTTGTCATGGTAAACATTTTAGGCGAACATATAGAAGGGGTCCTAGGACAAGTGAATAGATTAACCGGGTGCTATTTACACTTGTATGGAAAAGAAGAAGCAAAAGCGCAGCGGAAAATGGGGCACGTTAATATTTTAAATGATAATATTGAAGTCGCTCTAGAAAAAGCGAAGAGTTTGCATATTTGGGACCATCAAGAACAACTGTTGGAGGGAAAAAGATGATTAGTCGTTATACACGCCCTGAAATGGGTGCGATTTGGACGGAAGAGAACAAATTTAAAGCATGGTTAGAAGTTGAGATTTTAGCTTGTGAAGCATGGGCTGAGCTTGGCGATATTCCAAAAGAAGATGTGAAGAAAATTCGTGAACATGCATCATTTGATATTGAGCGCATTTATGAGATCGAAAAAGAAACACGTCATGATGTAGTTGCATTCACTCGTGCTGTATCAGAAACACCAGCATTAGGTGAGGAACGTAAATGGGTTCATTACGGTTTAACATCTACAGATGTAGTAGATACAGCGTTATCTTACATCTTAAAACAAGCGAATGAAATCATATTAAAAGACTTAGAAAACTTTGTAAGCATTTTAGCTAACAAAGCGAAAGAGCATAAATACACGATCATGATGGGAAGAACACATGGTGTTCATGCAGAACCAACGACATTTGGTTTAAAACTTGGTCTTTGGTATGAAGAAATGAAACGTAACGTAGAGCGTTTCAAACAAGCTGCTGATACAGTTCGTGTTGGTAAACTATCTGGTGCGGTTGGTACATATGCAAATATCGATCCATTCGTAGAAAAATTTGTTTGTGAAAACTTAGGATTAGAAGCAGCACCAATTTCAACACAAACATTGCAACGTGATCGTCATGCACACTACATGTCAACACTTGCACTAATCGCAACATCTATTGAAAAGATGGCGGTTGAGATTCGTGGTTTACAAAAGAGTGAAACACGTGAAGTTGAAGAGGCTTTCGCAAAAGGCCAAAAAGGTTCTTCTGCAATGCCACATAAACGTAATCCAATTGGCTCTGAAAATATGACTGGTTTAGCTCGTGTTATCCGCGGTTATATGATGACAGCTTATGAGAATGTTCCATTATGGCATGAGCGTGATATCTCTCACTCTTCTGCAGAACGCGTAATTTTACCAGATGCTACAATCGCGTTAAATTACATGTTAAATCGCTTTGGTAATATCGTTAAAAACTTAACTGTATACCCAGAGAATATGAAACGCAATATGACAAGAACATACGGCTTAATTTATTCTCAGCGCGTAATGCTTACGTTAATCGACAAAGGAATGGTACGTGAAGAAGCTTATGATATCGTACAGCCTAAAGCGATGGAAGCTTGGGAAACACAAGTACAATTTAAAGAACTTGTAGAAGCAGATGAGCGTATTACAAGCAAATTAACACAAGAAGAAATTAATGAATGCTTCAATTATGAGCATCATATGCAACACGTTGATACAATCTTTGAACGCCTTGGATTAAACGAAGCGTAAAATTTCATATGGCACAGAATAGAGTCATTCTGTGCCATTCTTTATAAAAATATTATTCACATTTTTCAAACTACAGGGGGCTTGCGAAATGCAAAAGCTAGAATTGCTGTATGAAGGTAAGGCAAAAAGAATTTATCGTACAGAATCAGCAGATATGGTTTGGGTAGAGTACAAAGATAGTGCGACTGCTTTCAATGGGGAGAAAAAAGAGACGATTACAGGAAAAGGTCGTTTGAACAATGAGATTACAACTTTATTGTTCAGAAAGTTACAAGAAGTAGGAATAAAAACACATTTTGTAGAGAAGTTATCTGAAACAGAGCAACTTGTTAAAAAAGTGAGTATTATTCCTCTAGAAGTTGTCACAAGAAATGTAATTGCAGGAAGCCTTTCAAAACGTTTAGGAATGGAAGAGGGAACTGTACTTGCAGAACCAATCGTAGAATTTTACTTCAAAGATGATGATTTAGGAGATCCGCTTGTAACGGAAGATCATATTCGTGTATTAAACGTTGCATCACCAGAGCAAGTAAGCGTATTACGAGATATGGCTCTACAAATCAATCAAGTGTTGATTGATCATTTCGCAAGCTGTCGTGTAAGATTAGTAGATTTTAAATTAGAGTTTGGTGTAACAGATGAAGGAGAAATCATTTTAGCGGATGAAATTTCACCGGACACTTGCCGTTTATGGGATGAAACGAGCAATGAAAAGTTTGATAAAGACGTATTCCGTCGTGATCTTGGAAATTTAACAGAAGCTTATGAAGAGATTTTAAAACGTTTAGGGGGAATTTCACATGTATAAAGTTAAGGTATATGTAACATTAAGAGAAAGTGTATTAGATCCACAAGGAACAGCAGTAAAAGGGGCACTTCATAGTCTTTCGTTTACAGAAGTACAAGACGTTCGAATCGGAAAGTACATGGAACTAACAATTGATAAATCAGTATCTGACCTTGACGCAAAGGTAAAGGAAATGTGTGAAAAACTATTAGCGAACGTTGTAATGGAAGACTTCCGTTATGAGGTTGAGGAGGTTGTCGCACAGTGAAATTTGCAGTAATAGTATTTCCAGGTTCGAACTGTGACGTTGATATGTTCCATGCAATTAAAGATGAGCTTGGCGAAGAAGTAGATTACGTTTGGCACGATACAGAGAATTTAGATGAATATGATGCAATTCTATTACCAGGTGGATTCTCTTACGGCGACTACTTACGCTGCGGTGCTATTTCTCGCTTTGCTAACGCAATGAAAGCAGTGCAAAAAGCTGCTGAGCAAGGAAAGCCGATTTTAGGTGTTTGTAATGGATTCCAGATTCTTGTTGAATCAGGATTACTACCAGGAGCGTTAATGAGAAACGAAAACTTAAAATTTATGTGCCGCACTGTTCAGTTGCGTGTTGAAAATAATGAAACGATGTTTACATCACAATATGAAAAAGGTGCAGTGATCAATATTCCAATCGCACATGGTGAGGGGAATTACTATTGTGATGAAGAAACTCTTAAAAGATTAGAAGAGAATAATCAAATTGCATTCCGTTATGTGGAAAATCCGAACGGAAGCGTTTCAGATATTGCTGGTATTGTAAACGAAAAAGGAAATGTTCTTGGTATGATGCCACATCCAGAGCGTGCTGTAGATGAATTACTTGGCGGTGCTGAAGGATTAAAAGTCTTTCAATCTATCTTAAAACAGTGGAGGGAAACATATGTCGTTAATGCTTGAACCAAATCCAACACAAATTAAAGAAGAGCGTATATATGCGGAAATGGGGCTAACAGACGAAGAGTTTGCCATGGTTGAAAAGATTTTAGGCCGTCTGCCAAATTATACAGAAACAGGATTATTCTCTGTAATGTGGTCTGAACATTGTAGTTATAAAAATTCAAAACCAGTTCTTCGCAAGTTCCCAACAACAGGTGAGCGCGTTCTGCAAGGACCTGGAGAAGGTGCTGGAATTGTAGATATCGGTGATAATCAAGCGGTTGTATTTAAAATGGAAAGTCATAACCATCCTTCTGCTATTGAGCCATATCAGGGGGCAGCAACAGGCGTTGGCGGTATTATCCGTGACGTATTCTCTATGGGGGCACGTCCAGTAGCTCTATTAAACTCACTTCGCTTTGGTGAATTACAATCACCACGTGTGAAATATTTATTCGAAGAAGTAGTAGCAGGAATTGCAGGATACGGTAACTGCATTGGTATTCCTACTGTTGGCGGCGAAGTACAATTTGATCCATGTTACGAAGGAAATCCACTTGTAAATGCAATGTGCGTAGGTTTAATTAATCATGAAGATATTAAAAAAGGGCAAGCGCACGGTGCTGGCAATACAGTAATGTACGTAGGAGCATCAACTGGTCGTGATGGTATTCACGGTGCAACATTCGCATCTGAAGAGCTATCTGAAAGCTCAGAAGCGAAACGTCCGGCAGTTCAAGTAGGGGATCCATTTATGGAGAAACTTCTTATTGAAGCTTGCTTAGAACTTATTCAGTCGGATGCACTTGTTGGAATTCAAGATATGGGAGCTGCCGGTTTAACTTCATCTTCTGCAGAAATGGCAAGTAAAGCAGGAATGGGTATTGAAATGTACTTAGATGATGTACCACAGCGTGAAACAGGAATGACACCATATGAAATGATGCTATCTGAATCACAAGAGCGTATGTTAATCGTTGTGAAAAAAGGTAGAGAGCAAGAAATAGTAGATTTATTCGAGAAGTATGGTCTTGCAGCAGTTACGATGGGGAAAGTAACAGAAGATAAAATGCTTCGTTTATTCCATAAAGGTGAAAAGGTAGCGGAAGTGCCAGCAGATGCTTTAGCAGAAGAAGCACCAATTTATCATAAGCCATCAAAAGAAGCAGCATACTTTGCTGAATTCCAAGCAATGAAAATGGAAACGCCAAAAGTAGAAGATTATAAAGAAACGTTATTTGCTTTATTACAGCAACCAACCATTGCAAGTAAAGAGTGGGTATATGATCAATATGATTATCAAGTACGCACAAGCACAGTTGTTACACCAGGTTCAGATGCAGCGGTTGTACGTGTACGCGGTACAGAAAAAGGATTAGCAATGACGACGGATTGTAATTCTCGTTACATTTATTTAGATCCAGAAATGGGCGGTAAAATTGCAGTAGCAGAGGCAGCACGTAATATCGTATGTTCTGGCGGGGAGCCGCTTGCAATTACAGATTGCTTAAACTTTGGTAACCCAGAAAAACCAGAGATCTTCTGGCAAATTGAAAAATCAGTAGACGGTATGAGTGAAGCTTGTCGCACATTACAAACGCCAGTTATCGGCGGAAACGTATCAATGTATAACGAACGTAGTGGCGAAGCTGTATATCCAACACCGACAGTTGGGATGGTCGGTCTTGTACACGATTTAAAACATGTAACAACACAAGAATTTAAGCAAGCTGGCGATTTAGTTTATGTAATCGGAGAGACGAAAGCTGAGTTTGGTGGAAGTGAATTACAGAAAATGATTCACGGTAAAATTTTCGGTCAATCACCAAGTATCGATCTAGATGTAGAATTAAAACGCCAAAAACAAGTACTAGAAGCAATTCAAGCTGGCCTTGTTCAATCTGCACATGATGTTGCTGAAGGTGGTTTAGCAGTTGCAATTTCAGAAAGTGCAATTGGTGCTAACGGTTTAGGTGCTACTGTGAAATTAGACGGAGAAGCAACAGCAGTATTATTTGCGGAATCACAATCTCGCTTCGTTATAACTGTAAAACGTGAAAATAAAGAAGCGTTTGAGAAAGTGGTAGAAGCAATTCAAGTTGGAGAAGTGACAAATACAAATGAAGTAACAATTCATAATGAAGAAAATGAAGTATTACTTACAGCAAATGTAGATGAGATGAGAAAGGCTTGGAAAGGGGCAATCCCATGCTTGCTGAAATAAAGGGGTTAAATGAAGAATGTGGCGTTTTTGGAATTTGGGGGCATGAAAATGCAGCACAAGTTTCGTACTACGGATTGCACAGTTTACAGCACCGTGGGCAAGAGGGCGCAGGCATTGTTGTAAATAATGGGGAAAAAATCATCGGTCACAAGGGGTTAGGTTTAATATCAGAAGTGTTTTCAAGAGGTGAGCTAGAAGGACTAAACGGAAAATCAGCAATTGGACACGTACGATATGCGACAGCAGGTGGAAGTGAAGTTGCTAACGTTCAACCATTATTATTCCGTTTTTCTGATCACAGTATGGCGCTAGCTCATAACGGAAATTTAATTAACGCAAAAATGCTTCGTCGTGAATTAGAGGCAGAAGGAAGTATTTTTCAAACAAGTTCAGATACAGAGGTACTTTTACATCTCATTAAACGTAGTACAAAAGATTCTTTAATCGAAAGTGTAAAAGAGGCTCTAAATAAAGTGAAAGGTGCGTTTGCATATCTTTTACTAACTGGAAATGAAATGATCGTTGCGCTAGACCCGAATGGGTTCCGTCCACTTTCAATTGGAAAGATGGGTGATGCTTACGTTGTAGCATCAGAAACATGTGCTTTCGATGTAGTAGGTGCAACATACATTCGTGATGTAGAACCTGGTGAATTAATTATCATTAATGATGAAGGAATTCACGTAGATCGTTTTACAAATGATGTAGATCATGCAATTTGTAGTATGGAATACATTTACTTTGCACGTCCGGATTCTAATATTGCAGGTATTAACGTTCATGCAGCACGTAAAAATATGGGGAAACGTTTAGCGGCAGAAGCTCCTATTGAAGCTGATGTTGTTACTGGTGTACCAGATTCTAGTATTTCAGCTGCGATCGGCTATGCCGAGGCAACAGGCATTCCGTATGAGTTAGGATTAATTAAAAATCGTTACGTTGGACGTACGTTTATTCAACCTTCTCAAGAACTGCGAGAGCAAGGGGTAAAGATGAAGCTTTCCGCAGTAAGAGGTGTAGTTGAAGGAAAACGAGTTGTTATGATTGACGATTCTATCGTAAGAGGAACAACAAGTAAGCGAATTGTTCGTATGCTTCGCGAGGCTGGAGCGACAGAGGTTCATGTAAGAATCGCTTCACCACCTCTTAAGTATCCATGTTTCTATGGCATTGATATTCAAACGAGAAAAGAATTAATTGCAGCAAATCATACAGTAGAAGAAATCCGTGAAATGATCGGTGCAGATTCTTTAACATTTTTAAGCGAAGATGGATTAGTAGATGCAATTGGACGTCCGTATGAAGGGAAATATGGCGGCCTATGTATGGCTTACTTTAATGGGGACTATCCGACAGCTCTTTATGATTATGAGCAAGAGCTTTTAGAAAGCATGAAATAAGAAGAAAAAAGCTTCTACATGATTTTGTGTAGAAGCTAGCTTCTTTCTTAAGATAGCCCGTCCTGGATGGGGAGAAATTAAAAGACGAGGTGTAAATAACGATGGCGAATGCATATAAGCAAGCAGGAGTAGATATTGAAGCTGGATATGAAGCGGTATCTCGCATGAAAAAACACGTACAAACAACAATGAGAAAAGAAGTACTAGGCGGTTTAGGCGGTTTTGGAGGTATGTTTGATCTATCAAAATTTGCATTAGAAGAACCTGTATTAGTATCTGGAACAGATGGCGTGGGAACGAAATTGATGCTCGCTTTTATGGCAGATAAGCATGACACAATTGGTATTGATGCAGTAGCAATGTGTGTAAATGATATTGTTGTCCAAGGAGCAGAACCGCTTTTCTTCCTTGATTATATTGCTTGTGGTAAAGCTGAACCTAGTAAAATTGAAAACATCGTCAAAGGTATATCAGAGGGCTGTCGCCAAGCTGGTTGTGCATTAATTGGTGGAGAAACAGCTGAAATGCCAGGAATGTATTCGACGGAAGAGTACGATTTAGCTGGTTTTACAGTTGGAATTGTTGATAAAAAGAAAATTGTAACAGGTGAAAAGATTGAAGCTGGTCACGTATTAATTGGCTTAGCATCTAGCGGTATTCATAGTAACGGCTATTCTTTAGTACGAAAAGTATTACTAGAAGATGGAGAACTATCTTTAGAGCGTATTTACGGACGCTTAGAACTACCTCTTGGTGAAGAATTATTAAAACCAACGAAAATTTATGTCAAACCTATTTTAGAACTATTGAAGAAACATGAAGTATACGGTATGGCGCATATTACAGGTGGTGGATTCATTGAAAATATTCCACGTATGTTGCCAGAAGGAATCGGTGCTGAGATTGAACTAGGAGCTTGGGAAATTCAGCCGATCTTCAGTTTACTTCAAGAAGTTGGGAAACTAGAAGAGAAAGAAATGTTCAATATTTTTAACATGGGTATTGGTATGGTAGTAGCGGTGAAGGAAGAAGATGCAAAAGATGTTGTTCGTCTTCTTGAAGAGCAAGGAGAAACAGCTCGTATTATTGGACGTACTGTACAAGGTGCTGGTGTTACCTTTAACGGGGGCACAGAACTATGAGTAGATTAGCAGTTTTTGCTTCTGGAAGCGGATCTAACTTTCAATCTCTCGTTAATGCGATAGAAGAAAAAAGGTTGGATGCAGATATTAGTTTACTAGTATGTGATAAACCAGAGGCACGTGTTATTGGACGGGCACATTATCATCATATTCCGTGTTTCGCCTTTTCAGCGAAAGCATATGAGTCAAAAGAAGCATTTGAAAAAGAGATATTAAAGAAGCTAGAAGAGTATGAAATTGATTATGTTATTTTAGCTGGATATATGCGTTTAATTGGGCCAACTTTACTAGAGGCGTACGGCGGGAAGATTATTAATATTCATCCATCGCTACTACCGAGTTTTCCGGGTAAAGATGCTGTCGGTCAAGCGTTAGAAGCAGGAGTGAAAGTAACTGGAGTAACAATTCATTATGTAGATGCAGGTATGGATACAGGTCCAATTATTGCGCAAGAAGCAGTAGCTGTTTCTGAAGGGGATACGAGAGAAAGCTTACAAAAGAAAATTCAACAAGTGGAACATCAATTATACGTAAATACAGTGAATCAAATTGTTCAGTCTGTGAAAGAACCAACTGTTAACTAACATACAACTAGGGGTGAAGGGTCAATGAAAAAGCGTGCATTAGTAAGTGTTTCAGATAAAACAGGAGTAGTAGAATTTGTTAAAGGATTACTTGAACAAGGAATCGAAGTTATTTCAACAGGTGGTACGAAAAAATTGCTAGAAGAAAACGGTTTACAAGTAATCGGTATTTCTGAAGTAACTGGTTTCCCAGAAATTATGGATGGCCGTGTAAAAACATTACATCCAAATATTCATGGTGGTCTATTAGCGGTTCGTGATAATGAAACACATGTAGCGCAAATGAATGAACTAGGCATTCAAGCAATTGATTTTGTTGTTGTTAACTTATATCCATTCAAAGAAACAATCGCTAAGCCTGATGTAACATTTGCTGATGCAATTGAAAATATTGATATCGGTGGCCCAACAATGATTCGCTCTGCTGCGAAAAATCATAAATTTGTATCAGTAATTGTAGATCCAGTAGATTATGATGTTGTATTAGCAGAACTGAAAGAAAACGGCGAAGTAGAAGAAGAAACGAAACGTAAATTAGCAGCGAAAGTATTCCGTCATACAGCAGCTTATGATGCGCTAATTTCTAATTACTTAACAGAACAAATGGGTGAAGAAAGTCCTGAAACATTAACTGTGACATTTGAGAAAAAACAGGATTTACGTTATGGAGAGAACCCACATCAAAAAGCTACTTTCTATAAAGCACCATTTGCTGCAACTTCTTCTGTTGCATATGCAGAACAATTGCACGGAAAAGAATTATCTTATAACAATATTAATGATGCAGATGCAGCGCTTAGCATCGTTAAAGAATTTACAGAACCAGCAGTAGTAGCGGTAAAACATATGAATCCATGTGGCGTTGGAGTAGGTACTGATATTCATGAAGCATACACACGTGCTTATGAGGCAGATCCAGTATCAATTTTTGGCGGTATTATTGCAGCGAATCGTGAAATTGACAAAGCTACAGCTGAAAAATTACATGAAATTTTCTTAGAAATTGTCATCGCGCCTTCGTTCTCACAAGAAGCTTTAGAAGTGTTGCAAAATAAGAAAAATTTACGTTTATTAACTGTAAATATTGAAAAAGCGACAAGTGCAAGCAAAAAACTAACTTCTGTACAAGGTGGTCTTCTCGTTCAAGAGGAAGATACGTTATCATTAGATGAAAGTACAATTTCAATTCCGACGAAACGTGAACCGTCAGAGCAAGAGTGGAAAGATTTAAAACTAGCTTGGAAAGTTGTAAAACATGTGAAATCCAACGCAATTGTGTTAGCGAATGATAACATGACAGTTGGTGTAGGTGCAGGACAGATGAACCGTGTAGGTTCTGCAAAAATCGCAATTACACAAGCTGGCGAAAAGGCACAAGGTAGCGCACTTGCATCTGATGCTTTCTTCCCAATGCCAGATACAGTGGAAGAAGCAGCAAAAGCGGGAATTACAGCAATCATCCAACCAGGTGGATCAATTCGTGACGAAGATTCTATTAAAATGGCAGATGAGTATGGGATTGCGATGGTGTTCACTGGCGTACGTCATTTCAAACATTAATAGAGTAATTTTAGAAAAAGCAAACTAGGAGCATAGCTTCTAGTTTGTACTTATTTAATTATTGGGGGATGAAATATGAATGTTTTAGTAATTGGCCGCGGTGGTCGTGAGCATGCTTTAGCTTGGAAGTTTGCACAATCTGAAAAGGTAGAAAAGGTGTATGTAGCACCAGGTAATGAAGGTATGCGAGATGTTGCAACACCAGTTGATATTGATGAAAATGATTTTGATGCATTAGTCTTATTTGCCAAAGAGAATAATGTTGAATTAACTTTCGTTGGACCAGAAATTCCACTTATGAATGGAATTGTTGATCGTTTTAAAGAAGAGGGACTTCGCGTATTTGGTCCGAATAAAGCGGCTGCTGTTATTGAAGGTAGTAAAGCTTTTACGAAAGAATTGATGAAAAAATATGATATTCCAACTGCCGAATACGAAACTTTTACAGATTATGAAGAAGCAGTACAGTACATTCAAAAAGTTGGTGCACCAATCGTTATTAAGGCAGACGGCTTAGCTGCTGGTAAAGGTGTAACAGTAGCAATGACACTTGAAGAGGCATTACAGGCTACAAAAGAGATGCTACAAGATGTGAAATTCGGCGAAGCAAGCAAGAAGGTCGTTATTGAAGAATTTTTAGATGGACAAGAATTTTCATTAATGGCATTTGTAAATGGAACAACTGTACATCCGATGGTAATTGCTCAAGATCATAAACGAGCTTTTGATGGTGATAAAGGTCCGAATACAGGCGGAATGGGCGCATATTCTCCAGTACCACAAATTCCAGAATCAGCAGTTCAAGAAGCGATTGAAACGGTATTACACCCAACTGCTAAAGCGATGATTCAAGAAAATCGTTCGTTTACAGGTATTTTATACGCAGGTCTTATTTTAACAAATGATGGTCCAAAGGTAATTGAATTTAATGCACGATTTGGTGATCCTGAAACGGAAGTTGTATTACCTCGCTTAGAAAACGATTTAGTTGATGTATGTAACGCTGTATTAGATGAAAGTGAACTAACGTTACAATGGTCAAAAGAAGCAGTTATCGGTGTTGTACTTGCTTCGAAAGGATATCCAGAGGCGTATAAAAAAGGTGATATTATTAGCGGGCTAGATGCATTGCAAGATGTGATTGTTTTCCATGCGGGTACAGTGATGAAACATGGTGACTTTGTAACAAACGGTGGCCGTGTATTATTTGTTGCTTGCAAGGCGAATAGTTTACAAGAAGCAAAGGATAAAGTATATAAAGAAATCGGTAAAATTGAGAGTGACGGTCTATTTTATCGAAGTGATATAGGATATCGTGCAATTGGGCATGAGATGACGAGAAGCTAATATGTAAAAAATCCCGCTGATTTCTCAGCGGGATTTTTATGCATCTTTATCTTTTTTCAATTTTCCTTTTTGCTTTGCCATTTCTCGAAGTAAATACTCGATGTGTGCATTGACGCTACGAAACTCATCATTCGCCCATTTTTCGATGACTGCGTGTAATTCAGGATCAATACGTAATGGAAAGCTTTTCTTTTTAGCCATAATTATTTACAACCTTTTAGTATAGGCTTCCTGTATTAATAACTGGTTGCGCACCTTTATCTGAAACGATGGCAACTAATAAGTTGTTTACCATATTTGCTTTACGCTCGTCATCTAATTCAAGCACGCCTTCTTCATCTAACATATGGATTGAATCTTTGGCCATCTTCACAGCACCTTCAACAATCTCTTTTCTAGCAGCTAATACTGCTTTTGCTTGTTGACGTTGTAACATTGCATGGGCAATTTCTGTTGCGTAAGCTAAATGCGTTAAACGAGTTTCTAATACTTCTACACCAGCAATTTCAAGACGCGCTTCTAATTCGCGTTTTAGCTCTTCTGAAATTTCCTCAGTATTTCCACGTAACGTAATACAAGTTTCATCTTGGAAATTATCATAAGGATATTTTGTTGCAACGTGGCGGATGGCTGTTTCACTTTGGATTTCTACGAATCGATCGTAATGCTCAACACCAAACATTGCTTTTGCAGAATCAACCACTTTATATACGATAACAGCTGCAATTTCAATTGGATTTCCCTCAACATCATTTACTTTTAATTTCTTACTGTTAAAGTTTTCAACGCGTAAAGATACAGTTTGACGGAATGCGAATGGAATTGTTAAAAATAAACCGTTTTGACGAATTGTTCCTAAATAATTACCGAAAAACGTAATGACTTTCGCTTGGTTCGGTTGAACGATACCAATACCCGTCGCGAGAACCGCAGCTACAATAATAGTTAATGCTGCTACTATAAAAATTTCTTGCACAAGGCAAAATACACCGATAGCAGCTAAAATGAGGATCCCGATAATGCCGAGAAATCCATTAACATAAAATACTTGTTTCTCTTTCATATGATCGCCTCCTTGATATAAAAATGATATCACTTTTATATCATTTTAAGCAAGGGGTTTAAACCTAATTTTCTGAATTTTATTTATTGATATCTTTTATGTACGTTTTAGGGTTAAAAATAAGAATGTACGTTCTGTTTCGTGGTAAAATAAAGAAGACTTAACCGCCCACTGCAGCAGCTAAGTCTCTTTGAGAGCATCTTGCGTCGTGACAAATGATTCAAAGCGGTTTTGCCAGGATTATATCTTCAATCGCTGACTCAATCTCTTTGTCAGAAGCGTCATAACTTCCATTTGACTGTGGTTTGTCATGATTGGAAGTTTGATTCACTTCTTCTTTAGCATGTCCTTTTTCAGCAAAATTCATGCTAGGCATTTTAAATGCGCCCATACTCATGAATTTTCCAAATTTACATACTTCAGCAATAGGGCAGAAACGAACAATCCCCTCTGCAATTTTCATTGCACCAAACCATAGTAAAACTTTAGACCAAGTGCACCACGGTTTGCGTACGAGTTTAGCGGTACTACAACCGAAGAGGATAAGTCCGAGTGTGATTCGAATTAGAGCATTGATTGTACCGATGTTTTGCTTCATTTGAAAAACACTCCTTTTTGATGAACTTCGAAATAGCAAATACTATTTCTTTTATTAGTATCCCGTGTGCTTTTGATGATATGTAATCCAACATTTGACGTTAAAAAAGATGTTGGAATGGGCGTGTGTGTAAGTAGCTTTTTTTGTTATAATGAAAGAATGCATAAAAGGAAGTTCAAAGTTAAATCCTCCCGTTTGAAAAAATATGGAAGAGGGAATTCCAAACTTAATTCTCCGTTTTAAACAAATATTTAAGATGAAGTTAAAAAAATCCTGATAAAAATAAACTGTTATTTTGAACAGAAGTATATAAATAGAGAAAAGAAAGGGTGTTTTCATGTACGATATTTCCGGGTGGAAACATGTATTTAAGCTTGATCCAAATAAGGAGTTAAGCGATGAACATTTAGAAATGATTTGTGAGTCTGGAACAGATGCTGTTATTGTAGGCGGAAGTGATGGCGTAACAATTGATAATGTATTACACATGCTAGTTAGCATTCGTAGATATGCAGTTCCTTGTGTGTTAGAGGTTTCTGATGTGGAAGCAATTACACCAGGATTTGATTTTTATTACATCCCAAGCGTTTTAAATAGCCGAAAAGTAGAATGGATAACAGGTGTTCATCACGAAGCATTGAAAGAATTTGGGGATATTATGGACTGGGACGAAATTTTCATGGAAGGATATTGTGTTTTAAATCCAGAAGCGAAAGTAGCCCAACTTACAGATGCAAAATGTGATTTAACAGAAGATGACGTTATTGCATATGCTCGTTTAGCAGACAAGCTATTACATTTACCGATATTCTATTTAGAATATAGCGGTACGTATGGAGATATTGAACTTGTTAAAAATGTAAAAGCACAATTGAAACAAGCTAAACTATATTATGGCGGTGGTATTTCTAATGCAGAACAAGCGAAAGAAATGGCACAGTATGCTGATACAGTAGTTGTTGGAAACGTTATTTATGATGATATAAAAGCTGCGTTAAAAACAGTTAAAGCAGTAAAAGGAGAGTAGGTGCAGGCGCATATGAGTATGACAGATAAGTTATTAAATGGACTAAATCCACAGCAACAAAAAGCAGTACAAACAACGAGCGGACCGCTTTTATTAATGGCAGGTGCAGGTAGTGGTAAAACACGTGTGTTAACACATCGTATTGCGTATTTACTTGGTGAAAAAGGTGTAGCACCATGGAATGTACTAGCTATTACCTTTACAAATAAAGCTGCTCGTGAAATGCGCGAGCGTATTGATACGCTTGTCGGACCAGAAGCAGAAGATATTTGGATTTCTACGTTCCACTCTATGTGCGTACGTATTTTACGACGTGATATCGACCGCATTGGGATTAATCGTAACTTTACGATTTTAGATGCAGGTGATCAGTTAACTGTAGTAAAAAAAATTATGAAAGAGCGCAATATTGATCCGAAAAAGTTTGAGCCGCGCTCTATTTTAGCGGGTATTAGTAATGCAAAAAATGAACTGCTATCTGCAGATAAATATGCAAAAAAAATTACAATCGCTGATCCATATGAAAAATTAACGAGCGATGTATATACAGAATATCAAAAACGACTTTTGAAAAATAACTCATTAGACTTTGATGATTTAATTATGACAACGATTCAGCTATTTGAACGTGTACCAGAAGTACTAGAGTTTTATCAGCGCAAATTCCAATATATTCACGTTGATGAGTATCAAGATACGAACAAAGCGCAGTACCTTCTTGTTAAACATTTGGCGGCACGTTTTAAAAATCTTTGTGTTGTAGGTGACTCAGATCAGTCTATTTACCGCTGGCGTGGTGCTGATATTTCTAACATTTTGTCATTCGAAAAAGACTATGAGAATGCGCAAGTAATTTTGTTAGAACAAAATTACCGTTCATCACAAAATATTTTGAATGCAGCGAATGCTGTTATTGAAAAAAATTCAAACCGTAAACCGAAGAAATTATGGACAGACAATCAAGTTGGAAGCAAAATCTCGTATTATCGTGCTGCAACGGAAAAGGACGAAGCATATTTTGTTGCGAAAAAAATTCGTGACGATATTCAAATGGGGAAGCGAAAATATACTGATTTTGCAGTATTATATCGTACGAATGCCCAGTCTCGTATGGTCGAGGAGATTTTCCTGAAATCCAATATTCCTTACAAAATTGTCGGCGGTACGAAGTTCTACGACCGTAAAGAGATTAAAGACATTTTAGCGTACTTACGTTTAATTGGGAATCCAGATGATGAGATTAGTTTTGCGCGTATTATTAACATGCCAAAGCGCGGGATTGGTGCTACTTCTATCGATAAAATTATTAATTACGGTGTGCAAAACGGAATTTCATTAACTGCTGTATTTGATGAGATTGAGCATGTTGGTGTAAGTGCAAAAATAACAAAGGCAGTAAAAGAATTCGCAAGCTTATTACACAATTGGGTAAATATGCAAGAGTATTTATCTGTTACAGAACTAGTAGAAGAAGTTATTGAAAAAACAGGCTATCGCGAGATGTTGAAAAATGAGCGTTCTTTAGAAGCAGAAGGCCGTTTAGAAAACTTAGATGAGTTTTTATCTGTTACGCAAACATTCGAATCTCAAAGTGAAGATAAGAGCCTTGTTGCATTCTTAACAGACTTAGCTCTTGTTGCTGATATTGATCGTGTAGATGAAGATCCAACTGCTGGTGAAGAAGTTATTTTAATGACGATGCACTCAGCAAAAGGATTGGAGTTCCCAGTTGTCTTTATCGTTGGCTTAGAGGAAGGGATATTCCCTCATACGCGTTCTCTTATGGAAGAAGATGAAATGCAAGAAGAGCGTCGTCTTGCTTATGTAGGTATTACTCGTGCAGAAGAAGAGTTATACTTATCGAATGCGCAAATGCGCACTTTATTTGGTAGAACGAGTATGAATGCAGCATCTCGATTTATTACAGAAATTCCGGCAGAATTAGTGGAACCATTAAACGAAACAACACCGAAGCGTGAAACTTCGTTTGGTACAAAAGGAAGAACGACAACAAGCGCAACGACAACACGTTCTCGTTCAGCTTTCGTGCGTCCGGCTGTTAAGACAACAGGTGGCGAGCAAATTGGCTGGGCAGTAGGCGATAAAGCTTCTCATCAGAAGTGGGGAGTCGGTACAGTTGTAAGTGTAAAAGGTGAAGGTGATGCAAAAGAGTTAGATATTGCGTTCCCGAGCCCAATTGGTGTTAAACGTTTATTAGCAAAATTTGCACCTGTGACGAAACAATAGGAAAGGAATGAGGATATGTCAAAAGAGATAACAAAAAAGCGTATAGAAGAACTACGTGATTTGTTAAATACATTTAACTATCAATATCACGTATTAGACAATCCTTCTGTTTCTGATGCGGAATATGACCGTAATATGCAGGAGCTTATAAAATTAGAAGAAGAGAACCCAGAGTTTATGAGTGAAGACTCTCCATCCATTCGCGTTGGGGGAACTGTACTTGATATATTTGAAAAAGTAACACATAAATCACCGATGTTAAGTTTAGGTAATGCATTTAATGAAGGTGATCTACGTGATTTTGACCGAAGAGTACATCAAGGAATTGATGATGCGAATGTAAGATATATATGCGAATTAAAAATTGACGGGCTTGCTGTTTCACTTCATTATGAAAAAGGACGCTTTATTCAAGGCGCAACACGTGGTGATGGTGTAACGGGGGAAGATATTACCCAAAATTTAAAAACGATTAAAGCAATTCCACTTCGATTAAATGAAGAAGTAACGTTAGAAGCACGCGGCGAGGCTTATATGCCGAAGCGTTCATTTGTTAAATTGAATGAAGAAAAAGAGCAAAATGGTGAAGATGTATTTGCGAATCCACGTAATGCAGCAGCAGGTTCGATACGTCAACTAGATACAAAAATTGCAGCGAAGCGTAACCTATCTATGTTTGTGTACGGTCTTGCGAATGTAGAAGAAAAAACGATCCCATCGCATAGTGAATCACTTGATTTCTTAGGTGAACTTGGATTTAAGACAAACCCAAATCGCCGTACATGTGAAACAATCGAAGAGGTTATAGCTTATGTAGAAGAATGGCAGGAAAAACGTCCGAATCTTGATTATGAGATTGATGGAATCGTTATAAAATTAGATGATGTTGCTCTTCAAGAAAGTTTAGGAACTACAGCAAAGAGTCCGAGATGGGCAATTGCTTATAAATTCCCGGCTGAAGAAGTTGTAACAAGGTTAACAGGGATTGAATTAAGTGTTGGTCGTACAGGGGTTGTAACACCGACTGCAGAGCTAGAGCCAGTACGAGTGGCTGGTACGATTGTTCGTCGTGCCTCTTTACATAACGAGGATTTAATTCGTGAAAAAGACATTCGAATTGGCGACTACGTTGTTGTGAAAAAGGCTGGAGATATTATTCCTGAAGTTGTGAACGTTATTTTGGATAAACGTACTGGTGAGGAAGAAGAATATCGCATGCCGACGCATTGTCCAGCATGTGAGAGTGAGCTAGTTCGTTTAGAAGAAGAAGTAGCACTTCGTTGTATAAATCCAACTTGTCCTGCCCAAATTCGTGAGGGATTAATTCATTTCGTTTCAAGAAATGCAATGAACATTGACGGACTTGGAGAGCGTGTCATTACACAGCTCTTTGATGCAGATTATATTCGTACGTTTGCAGATTTATATGCATTGACGAAAGAACAATTACTACAATTAGAGCGTTTTGGTGAAAAATCAGCAACAAATTTAGTACAAGCAATTGAGAACTCTAAAGAAAACTCATTAGAGCGATTATTATTCGGTCTTGGAATTCGTCACGTCGGGGCAAAAGCAGCCCGTACGTTTGCGGAGCATTTCGAAACGATGGATGCGCTTGTGAAAGCGACGGAAGAAGAACTAAAAGGAATTAATGAGATTGGTGAAAAAATGGCTCAATCCGTTGTAACATATTTCGATAATGAAGACGTATTAGAGCTATTACAACAATTTAAAGAGTATGGCGTGAACATGGTATACAAAGGTATAAAAATTGCTGATTTACAAAATGTTGAATCGTACTTCGCAGGAAAAACGGTCGTCTTAACAGGGAAATTAGAAGTTATGGGACGCAGTGAAGCGAAGAAGAAGATTGAGGCATTAGGTGGAAAAGTAACAGGAAGTGTTAGCAAAAGCACGGATTTAGTTGTTGCTGGTGAAGCTGCTGGCTCAAAATTAGCGCAAGCAGAGAAGCACAATGTTACAGTTTGGAATGAAGAGAGGTTCTTACAAGAGCTAAATAAGTAAGAGGTGCAAACTTACCATGAAAAAAATAGCATTAGCGGTATTAAGCCTTGGCCTACTTGTAAGTGGGTGTAGCGCAGGTGCCGACAAAGATGAAAAAGTGGTTGAGAAATCGGGGAAAGCAAAAGAGCAAGCAATCGTCCCAAAATACTCTATTTCGGATGAATATTATAAGACAACTGTTCCATTTGACGCAGGAGCGGCACGTGGTTTAGTTGTACAAGGGCTAAATACTCGCCTTGATATAGATGAATTTGAAACAGGACTAATGCGTATTGCGAAAGAATCATTTAGTACGAAAGATTATTTCTTTAAAGGTGGCAGTGTTCTAGATGCAAAAACTGTACAAATGCTTGTCAAAAGAAAGCGTACAGATGCTCAACAAAAGGAACTAGAGGACAGTTTAAAAAAAGATGCGGTTAAATTTCCTAACATAGGGTTAAACCCAGCGTTAGGTGAAGGATCCGAATCACTAGAAGTGAAAAATAAAAAAAATCCAATATATATTTCAAATATTTTAGAGCATGATTATTATGTGAAAAAAGGCGAGAAAGATGTTGAACGTGGTGGCATTGTAGTTGGATTAGCGATGAATTCTGTTCAATATTATGAGGAAGAGCATGGCTATCCGCGTGAGGCTGCAATCCCGGACGAAAAAATGTTAGCTGAAGGGAAAAAAATGGCACAAGAAATCTTGAAAGTCATGCATCAAAAAGACCCTAGCACAAAAAATGTCCCGATAACATTTGCGATTTATCGCCAAGCTCCAAAGTCTTCACTCGTACCAGGTAATTTTGTTTCTTATGCGAATGTAGAAAAAGGTAGTGAAGCGGTTGAGGATTGGAAACAAATTAATGAGAAATATTATTTGTTCCCATCTGAACAAGCGAAAACGGATAATAAACGTGAAGATCTTGCAAGAGTATCAAATTTTAAAGCAAAACTAAGCGATTACTTCCAAGGTGACTATACGGCTGTTATCGGTACTGGTATGTATAAAGATGATGAACTAAAAGAAATGAAGCTTGAAATTCCTGTCCAATTCAATGGGAAAGCTGAAATAATTGGTTTTACACAATATGTAGCAGGGCTTGTTATGGAATACTTCCCGAATTACATGAAAGTACAAGTAACGATTAAATCTGTAGAACGTCCAGAAGCTATTATTATACGTGAAGCGAAGCAAGATGAACCATTGGTGAAAATTTTAGATTAAATAGGAGGGCTGTTCCTTTTGGAACAGCTTTTTTTCTTGAGGAATTTTGTTATAATTTAAAATGTTATAAATAATGGGGTAAGGGGTAAAGCTCATGGACGAATTAAGTTTTCAAGTCATTATTTTATTAATTGCATTCGGTTTTTTAGCAGCTTTTATTGATTCAGTTGTTGGAGGGGGAGGGTTAATTTCGCTTCCTGCGCTTATGTTTGTTGGTTTACCACCAGCTTCGGCAATTGCAACGAATAAATTAGCTGCAACAATGGGGACGTTCACGAGTGCAGTTTATTTTATTCGATCAGGAAAGGTCGATTTTAAAATTGTAGGAAAGTTAATCCCATTAACTATCATTGGAGCAGTTGCAGGTGCTTTAGTAGTAAAATTTATTCCACCTGATATTTTGCGTCCACTAGTACTCGTAATGTTGGTTTTTATTGCTATTTTTATTATTTCAAAAAAAGATTGGGGAAGTGTATCTACCTATAAAAAGATGACAAAAGGAAAAACATTAATATTTTTCTTAGTTATTTTAATGATAGGGTTTTATGATGGTTTTTTTGGACCGGGGACAGGATCCTTTTTAATTTTTGCATTTTTATTAATTGGTTTGGATTTTATTCAAGCGGCAGCATCTGGAAAACTTTTGAATTTCGTTAGTAATATAGTATCTTTAATTACTTTTTTATTTTTAGATGTAATTCATTTTGAATACGGTATTATTATGGGGTTATCAATGATTTTAGGTGCTTATTTTGGATCGAAGTTTGCTATTCAAAAAGGTGTTGGATATGTAAGGACTTTATTTTTATTAGTTACTATTTTATTAATAGGGAAAAACATTTTGGAATATACTCATGTTTTGTAGATTCATACGTATGTATGAATCTATTTTTTTTATTATATTTTAAAAATTAATTAATTTTTAAAATATAAGTCTAGGAATATTTGAATAAATCTAAATTATCGTGTAGAATAATGTTGTAAAATGTAAACGTTTTTCTAAGGGGAGGCTAAAAAAATGGTAGTAGCATACAAACATGAGCCATTTACAGATTTTTCAGTAGAGGCTAACAAATTAGCGTTTGAAGAGGGTTTAAAGAAAGTAGAATCTTATCTTGGACAAGACTATCCATTAATTATCGGGGGAGAAAAAATCACTACAGAAGACAAAATTGTTTCTGTAAACCCTGCAAATAAAGAGGAACTTGTTGGTCGCGTTTCAAAAGCAAGCCGTGAATTAGCTGAAAAAGCAATGCAAGTAGCGGATGAAACATTCCAAACTTGGAGAAAGTCAAAACCAGAAATGCGTGCAGACATTTTATTCCGTGCTGCAGCAATCGTTCGCCGTAGAAAACATGAGTTCTCTGCTATTCTTGTAAAAGAAGCGGGTAAACCATGGAATGAGGCAGATGCTGATACAGCAGAAGCAATCGACTTTATGGAATATTATGGTCGTCAAATGTTAAAATTAAAAGACGGTATTCCAGTAGAAAGCCGTCCAATTGAATATAATCGTTTCTCTTACATTCCATTAGGAGTAGGTGTTATCATTTCTCCTTGGAACTTCCCATTCGCAATTATGGCGGGTATGACAACAGCTGCTTTAGTTTCTGGTAACACAGTATTACTAAAACCAGCTAGTACAACTCCTGTAGTAGCAGCGAAATTTATGGAAGTATTAGAAGAAGCTGGCTTACCAGCTGGCGTAGTAAACTTCGTTCCAGGTAATGGTTCTGAAGTTGGTGACTACTTAGTAGATCACCCTCGTACACGTTTTGTTAGCTTCACTGGATCACGCGATGTAGGTATTCGTATTTATGAGCGTGCAGCAAAAGTAAATCCAGGACAAATTTGGTTAAAACGTGTTATCGCTGAAATGGGCGGTAAAGATACAATCGTTGTTGATAAAGAAGCAGATCTTGAATTAGCAGCTAAATCTATCGTTGCATCAGCATTCGGATTCTCAGGACAAAAATGTTCTGCATGTTCTCGTGCAGTAATCCATGAAGATGTATACGATCACGTATTAAACCGTGCTGTTGAATTAACAAAAGAATTAACAGTTGCTAACCCAGCTGTATTAGGTACAAACATGGGTCCTGTTAATGACCAAGCTGCATTCGATAAAGTAATGAGCTATGTTGCAATTGGTAAAGAAGAAGGTAGAATTCTAGCAGGTGGCGAAGGAGACGATTCTAAAGGCTGGTTCATCCAACCAACAATCGTTGCTGACGTTGCAGAAGATGCTCGCTTAATGAAAGAAGAAATCTTCGGACCAGTAGTAGCATTCTGTAAAGCAAAAGACTTTGATCATGCACTTGCAATTGCAAACAATACAGAATACGGTTTAACAGGAGCAGTTGTTTCTAACAACCGTGACCATATTGAAAAAGCACGTGAAGAATTCCACGTTGGTAACTTATACTTCAACCGTGGATGTACTGGTGCAATCGTAGGTTACCAACCATTCGGTGGCTTTAACATGTCTGGTACAGACTCTAAAGCTGGTGGCCCTGATTACTTAGCACTTCACATGCAAGCAAAAACTACTTCTGAAACTTTATAAGAAATAGTAGAAGAGATCTTCGCAGTCAGCGAAGATCTCTTTTTTTTGAAAAACCTTCTATATGTGGATTAAGATAGATATAAGTAGAAAAACTAATAAAGTAATAAAGTTTATTTCAGTAAAATAAGGTATATTATATTTGTTGAATAGATTCTCTTTAAAGACAAGAAAAGTAGGTGAACAAAGTGGGAAAATACCAATTGGATTACAAAAGTCAGGTAGCTGTGGCAAAGTTTCATGAAAAACAGACGCCTGCCAAATTTGATAAAAAGCAGCAACTTGAAAAATTGCGTGCGGAGTATTTGAAAAAGAAGCAAAAACAAACAGATAAATAATACGTTACGTTTTCCAGAATTTTTCTGTATATGGCGCGAGCAAACACAAGAAAATAGGTAAGTTATTCATCGTTCAAATATATATAAATCAGTAGTTTATGTCCGCTAATACTTAACGTAAGTTTTTGTTCCATTGCTACACATACCCATGTTTTTGATCAAACGTTATTTTAAAGATACAACAAATAATAGAGCCTATATCGAAAAGTACTTGGCCATTGAAGATACAGGCTTTATTTTTCCATAGCCATTTATAGTTATATATATTTAACGTTTTGGACAATGTATGCTTTAACGTACCCTATAATAGGGGAAACTAGTTCATTTGAATTGAAAGTAATTACCATATATTACTATGAGGTGATTAGAACTAGCTAAACCCTATTAATACCGGGGTAAACATGTAAATAGAAACAAAACAACGAGAAAAGTTGACTTATTAGTCACATTTTTTAGTATTCATTTTAAGGATTTACTGTATAATACAATTTGAAAGAAAATCTATGGTTTGACAAGAAACACTCTTTTCGGTTTTGCTCACTGAATGGAGTGTTTTTTTGTAGTTAAAAACTCTTCCGTACTCATTACATTTGCATACACTCCATTTAAACTTGCCAGAATTGTATTGTGAATATAAACAGCTGGTATAGTAGCGTTTTTAAATGAAAGATCTTTTGTAGCACAAGCATCATGTATAACGGTACATTGAAAGCCGAAATCAAAAGCAGCCCTTACGGTAGCATCAATACACATATGGGTCATCATCCCGCATATGACGACGTGCTCAATGTCTAAACGCTGTAATTGTTCTAGAAGATCAGTTTCTCGGAAGCTATTTGGATAATGTTTGAGTATAACCATTTCTTCTCTAAGTGGACGGACATTTTCGTGAATATGTACACCTTCTGTATTTGGTAGAAAAAAAGTAGCATCATCTTTTATTGCTACATGTTGGATATGAAAAATAGGTTTGTTTTTTATTCTAAAGTGTTGCAATAGCTGACTAGCGTATTCACTTGCTTCTACTGGATTACGCAATTCCATCTTTCCATTTGGAAAATAATCATTTTGAATATCAACGAGTAAAAGAGTTGTTTTCATATATTTATCTTCCTCCAATTTCATATTCAAATAATGTTATTCAATTCATAGAGAAGATTCTCCTGTTTAAAAATATGAGGGAGAAGAATTTTACATAACTTTAAAGATTACTATTTTTTTATTATTTTTTATTCTAAAATTTCAATAAAGAAATAATTAATATTTTTCCGAAAAATATATTGACTCTTATTATTCAGAGTTCTATAATGAGAATTAATTAAACGACAATTAAATCGATACATTCTTATCCAGAGAGGTGGAGGGACTGGCCCTACGATACCTCAGCAACGGGTTTTTTTAATACCGTGCTAACTCCAGCAAGCCTATAAAGGCTTGGAAGATGAGAAGATGTGAATGAGTACATATAAGTGCTCTCCTTCTTATCTTTATGGTTGATAAGAAGGAGAGCACTTTTTATTTTACCTCGAAAGCTCTCCTTCAAGTTTTTATAGCATATAGGAGGGAAGAAAATGATTTCTTTTAACAATGTAAGTAAAGTATATGAATCAGGTGGGCAATCTGTTCATGCGGTGGAGGATGTAACGTTATCAGTTGAGAAGGGCGAAATTTTTGGCATTATCGGTTTTAGTGGCGCTGGAAAGAGTACGTTATTACGCTTAGTAAACATGTTGGAAAGACCAACTGCGGGAACGATTTCAATAGATGATAAAGATATTACATCATTGTCGACGAAAGAATTACGTAAATTAAGACAAAGAATCGGGATGATTTTTCAAAGCTTTAATTTATTTAATTCAAGAACAGTGTTTGGAAATATTGCTTATCCATTAAAGTTAGCGAAAGTACCAAAGAATGAGATCAAAGAAAGGGTAAATGAACTGCTGAAGTTTGTAGGGTTAGAAGATAAAGCAAACTATTATCCAGAGCAGCTATCAGGCGGACAAAAGCAACGTGTTGGGATTGCAAGAGCACTTGCAACATCGCCGGATATTCTTATATGTGATGAGGCGACATCAGCTTTAGATCCAGAAACAACGACAGAAATTTTGAACTTATTGAAAAAAGTAAATCGAGAATATAATTTAACAATTCTTCTTATTACACATGAAATGCATGTGGTGAAAGAAATTTGTCACCGTGTAGCTGTAATGGAGAAGGGAAAAGTTATTGAAGAAGGAAAACTGTTTGATGTTTTCACACAACCAAAAACAAAGACGACTCAAAATTTTGTACGTTCTGTTATTAATGATCATTTACCAGAAAGTGTTCTAGCGAAAATTCAAAATGGTGGACAGATTTATCGTTTAACGTTTACTGGTGAGGAGACAGGACAGCCGGTACTATCATATATCGCGAAAAATTATAACGTCGATGTAAACGTACTGTACGGAAATATTATTGAACTTCAAAATGTGTTATTTGGAAATCTTCTTGTAGAATTGCAAGGTGAGCAAAAGGAAATCCAAAAAGCATTACAACATCTAAGACTGCAAGTGCAGCTGAAGGAGGTAGAAGCTCATGCGAGTTGATTGGAGTATATTTTGGCCTCGTATATTAGATGCGACGGGGGATACCCTCTTAATGGTAATTGTAACCCTTATATTTGCTACAATTCTTGGTATACCTCTAGGTTTACTTTTATATGTAACACGTAAAGGGAACTTTTTAGAAAATAAATGGGTCTTTTCAATTCTTAATGTCATTATTAATACAATTCGTCCGGTTCCGTTCATTATCTTTTTAGTAGCTTTAAGTCCGATAACAAGAAGCGTAATCGGAACGACAATTGGAACAGCGGCAGCGATCTTCCCAATGACGTTAGTTGCATCAATTGGTATTGCTAGAATGGTTGAAACAAATCTTGTTTCTGTTCCGAAAGGGGTAATTGAAGCAGCGCAAGCGATGGGAGCTTCACCACTTAGAATCGTTTTTGAAATTCTTGTGCCAGAAGCGTTAGCACCATTGATCTTAGGTGTCACGTTTATGACGGTTGGTTTAATTGAATTTTCAGCAGTTGCTGGACTTGTCGGTGGTGGCGGTCTTGGCGACTTAGCGATGACATATGGTTATCAACGTTTTGATACATCAGTTATGTTCGTAACGGTTGTTTTACTTATTATTCTCGTACAGATAGCTCAAAATTTAGGGAACTACTTTGCGAAAGTCTTTTTACGCAGATCATAAAAAGGAAGAGGGGAAAATAAAATGAAGAAAATTTTAGCGTTTGCATTATCAGCGATTGTAGGAATTTCAGCATTAAGCGGCTGCTCAGATGCAGGAGCGAAAGAGAAAGTAGTTCGCGTCGGTGTAACTGGAACTGATGGAAACGCTTGGGAAATTGTAAAGGAAAAAGCTGAAAAAGAAGGGATTAAAGTTAAATTGATTGAGTTCTCTGATTACACAACGCCAAATAAAGCGTTAGCTGATGGAGACATTGAACTAAATGCCTTCCAACATGTTGCTTTCTTAGAGCAATTTAAAAAAGAGCATAAATTAGATATTACAGCTGTTGGTACAACACAAATTGCACCAATGGGCTTATACTCTGAAAAATATAAGAAGGCAAATGAAATCCCAGATGGTTCAGAAATCGCTATTCCGAACGATCCAACGAACCAAGCACGTGCATTAAAACTTCTTGATGCAGCAGGTTTATTAAAGCTTAAGAAAGACTTTGGCTTATTTGGAGATCCAAGTGGCATTGCTGAAAATCCGAAGAAGTTAAAAATTACACCGGTTATCGCACAGCAAACACCTCGTGTTCTAAAAGATGTAGCAGCTTCAGTTATTAATAACGGTGTTGCGGGTCAAGCTGGATTAGATCCAGCGAAGGATCCAATTTTCTTAGAAGATCCAAAGGATGAAAATGCGAAGGCCTATATTAATATTTTCGCAGCTCGTACGAAAGATAAAGATGATCCAACACTGAAAAAAGTAATTGAACTATATCATTCAAAAGAAGTAACAGATGCAATTAAGAAAGAAACAAATGATGGTTCCATTTCAGTAGATCTTTCACTTGAGGAGCTTGAAAAAATCGTAAAATAATTATTGGGTTTAATGGACTAATAGAAGGAACCCCTCCGCTGTTAGTTCGTTCAACATATAATCTACTTAACAAACCCTAATTCTGTATCTTCTAATTTTGTATAACGTAGAATCCAATGTTTGTTAAGTAGAGTGATGGACCAGGAGTTTTCCTGGTCTTTTTTTTTGTTATTCAATTACAATACTTTTTAAATTATCTTCAGGATGCTCTTGTTCTTTCGGATAAGCAGCTAGCTCCTCTTGCAAAATATTTAGCATTTGCTTAGCTGATTGCTGGATTGGATCAGGTAGCTCTTCTAATATATGCATACCGACTTTTATCTTGGTCCGAATTACCCTTCGTAGTAGTTCTTCATGCATGTACTACACCTCCAAACCGAATGTTTAGTACATCTTCTTCAAATTTTGCTCCTTGAATAGAAAGATGTGTTAACGTTTTTGGTAATGTGATGTTCCGTTTAACAGAACCAGCTCGAATGATAAGCTCATCACCTTTTTGATTTAATGAAAGTTCACTTTTGTTTGAGAAGGGAATGGAAAGAACGAAAATATATTCATCGCCATCTTTTTTTACATATTGTGTGCGGCCGTTAAATTTTACTTCAGTAGGACAAGGATCAGTTTTAAATAGAGCATTTCCTACACGCTCTAACATAGGTAAACCAACAACTTCTTGTTCAAACATCGGGGCTTCGTAAATAGGAAGTGGCTGAAAACTATCTTGAATTAATGCTTTATATTTCTTTTGTGTATCTTTCCATGCTTGAAAGTAAGGATCGGTGACAGTGTTAGGGATGACGCGGTTAATCATAATGGCATCTACGTTATAATCGTATAAGTTTAAATACGTAAAGCTGCGCTGAGCTTCTTTAATGACCATTTTTTCAGGATTTACAACAACGCGAATACTCGTTACTTCTCGGTTTGATAAAATATCCCGCATTTCTCCGAGTTGTTCTAATGTATTTGTTAATTCATCCATAATATCGTCTGTTGGGAGAGGGACGCCGAGAAGGGGTTGTGCTACAGGACGGACGACTTTTAAAACCTTTCTTTTAATAGGAAAGAGTTTTTCCATCCACCAGCCGAGCATGTCTGGAAAGCTGAGCATTGCTAAAGTTTCTCCTGTTGGTGCGCAATCAATAATGATGACGTCATAGGTGTTTTGTTTATAGTAATCGAGTACTCGAAGTAAGCTAATTAAATCTTCCATACCAGGAAACATCGTTAATTCTTCTGTCGTAATATCATCAGCTGCTTTAGAAGTGAAGAGCAGTGTAATGTATTTCTGCAATTTACCCCAGCCTTTTTCCATTTCATAAATAGTATTAATTTCTTGTGCCCATAAATTTTCTCGAATTTCTAATGGCTCAGAAGATAGCTTTATACCAAATGAATCTCCTAAACTATGAGCGGGATCTGTACTCATTACTAAAGTTTTTAAACCCCGTTTTGCACTTTGAAGCGCCGTTGCTGCTGAAATGCTAGTTTTTCCTACGCCGCCTTTACCTGTATATAAAATAATTCTCATCATCATATCCCCTTTGTTTCGAGTGTCGAATATTACGAGTTACGAAATAAAATATTGAATAAAAACCCAGCTAGGGTTTTATTCAATCGGAATGTTTTTCATTTTAGGTGTAGAAACCTTTTCTTCTGTTTTTTGTTGTGCCGTAGCGATGTGATTCATAATTTTTTGGAAGATTTGTAGTAAGAATGCTTTTTCTTCCTCTGACAATGCCTCCGTCACTAGGCTAAAGTAATGGGCTGCATTTTGTTTTACCTCTTGAACGAGCATTAAGCCGTTTTCTGTTAAACGAATTAATACAATACGTCGATCGTTTTCATCACGGTACCGTTCAATATACCCTTTTTTTACAAGGCGATTTACAACGCCTGTCGTTGTACTCATCGGTATATCAAGAAGGTCAGCAATTTTTGTCATTGTGATATTTGTATTTCGTTCCATCCAAAGTAAACAAAATACTTCTGTCTTGGAAAGTGTTAAATCAAGGCTTACCCATTCTTCAGGATAGAAAAGTTTCTTGGCGTTATCTAGCAGTAAGTCTAAAAAATGTTCATATTGCAACAATTATTTCCACTCCCGTATATTTCGAGGTTCGTAATATTTGTTTTTATTTTATGCGGAATTGAAATAAATGTCAATGATTTTAACTGTTTTTTCGGATTAGACAGAAAATTATATTCAAAATGGAATTTTTTTATGGTAGATTAATAAATAGAAAAAGATATTTTACATAAAAATCCATCATGATAAATATATTTATCTATAATGGGTGTACAGCTAACGAGGGGGAGAACGATGAGAAGACGAAATACGCAAGCGTTCACGTTTTTAGCATGGACTTCATTTGTTTGTGCGCTTTCAGGTATGCTAATTGGGATTTATACGTTAGATGAAACGCTTAGTGTAAAAGGATACTATTTAATTGGAACATTATTTTTAACGATGTCTTGTTTTGTATTACAAAAAACAATTCGTGATAATGAAGAAGATAACGAGAGATTTCCGAAAAATGAACCGCTAGATAAAGACTAAATTGTAAAGAAAGGCATTTGCCTTTCTTTTTTTATGTAAAAATGCTGTAAGTGCTATGTGTTGACTTGCTTGAAGTACTGAAAATTTGGTATCATCAATAGTATTGTAGATTGAACGATATATTATGGAGGTGGCCTAGCCGTGTCAAGAATTTCCGTTGAGAATGTAAAGCACGTTGCACATTTAGCACGTCTTGCAATTACTGATCAAGAAGCAGAAAAATTTCAAAAACAACTAGATGCAATTGTTACATTTGCAGAACAGTTAAATGAATTAGATACAACAGATGTAAAACCAACAACTCATGTATTAACTATGAAAAATGTTATGCGTGAAGATGTACCTGAAAAAGGTTTACCAGTAGAAGAAGTATTAAAAAATGCACCGGATCACAAAGATAATCAAATCCGTGTTCCAGCAGTATTAGAATAGAGGAGGGGAATTTCGATGTCATTATTTGATCATTCGGTATCAGAGTTACATAAGAAGTTAAACAACAAAGAAATTTCCGTTACGGATTTAGTAGAAGAATCTTACAAACGTATTGCGGATGTTGAAGATAACGTAAAAGCTTTTCTTACATTAGATGAAGAAAATGCACGCGCGAAAGCGAAAGAATTAGATGCAAAGATTGGTGCTGAAGATAATGGGTTATTATTCGGTATGCCAATCGGTGTAAAAGATAACATTGTAACTAACGGTCTTCGTACTACTTGTGCGAGCAAAATGTTAGCAAACTTCGATCCAATTTATGATGCGACAGTTGTGCAAAAGCTAAAAGCTGCTGACACAGTTACAATCGGTAAATTAAATATGGACGAGTTCGCAATGGGTTCTTCAAATGAAAACTCAGGTTTCTACGCTACGAAAAATCCATGGAACTTAGATTACGTTCCAGGCGGATCTAGTGGTGGTTCTGCGGCAGCTGTAGCAGCAGGAGAAGTATTATTCTCTCTAGGTTCTGATACAGGTGGTTCTATCCGTCAACCAGCTGCATATTGCGGCGTTGTAGGTTTAAAACCAACTTACGGACGCGTATCTCGTTACGGATTAGTAGCATTCGCATCTTCACTTGACCAAATCGGACCGATTACACGTACAGTAGAAGACAATGCATACTTATTACAAGCTATTTCAGGTATTGACCGTATGGATGCAACTTCTGCAAATGTTGAAGTTGGAAACTATTTAGCTGGCTTAACAGGCGACGTTAAAGGTTTACGCATTGCTGTACCAAAAGAATACTTAGGCGAAGGTGTTGGCGAGGAAGCTCGTGAGTCAGTATTAGCTGCTTTAAAAGTATTAGAAGGTATGGGCGCAACTTGGGAAGAAGTATCTCTTCCGCACTCTAAATACGCTCTAGCAACGTATTACTTACTATCTTCTTCTGAAGCATCTGCTAACCTTTCACGCTTTGATGGCGTACGTTACGGTGTTCGTTCTGATAATGTAAATAATTTATTAGATCTTTACAAAAATACACGTAGCGAAGGTTTCGGTGATGAAGTAAAACGTCGTATTATGCTTGGTACATTTGCTCTTAGCTCTGGTTACTATGATGCATATTACAAAAAAGCACAACAAGTACGTACATTAATTAAGAACGACTTTGAAAATGTATTTGCTAACTATGATGTTATTATTGGACCAACAACGCCAACTCCGGCATTTAAAGTGGGCGAAAAAGTGGACGATCCAATGACAATGTATGCAAATGACATTTTAACAATCCCAGTAAACTTAGCGGGTGTTCCAGCGATTTCTGTTCCATGTGGATTCGGTGCTAACAACATGCCACTTGGTCTACAAATCATTGGTAAACACTTCGATGAAGCGACAATTTACCGCGTTGCACATGCGTTTGAGCAAGCAACAGACTATCATACAAAAAAAGCAAGTCTGTAAGGAGGCGAGCATAGATGAATTTAGAAACAATTATTGGTTTAGAGGTTCACGTTGAGTTAAAAACAAATTCGAAAATTTTCTCTGCGAGTCCAACAGAATTCGGAGCGGAGCCAAATACACAAACAAGTGTAATTGACTTAGGATACCCAGGGGTACTGCCTACTTTAAATAAAGAAGCAGTTAACTTTGCAATGAAAGCTGCAATGGCATTAAACTGTGAAATCGCAACGGAAACAAAGTTTGACCGTAAAAACTATTTCTACCCAGATAATCCGAAAGCTTACCAAATCTCTCAATTCGATAAGCCAATTGGAGAAAATGGTTGGATTGAAATCGAAGTAGACGGTAAAAAGAAACGTATCGGTATTACACGTCTTCATTTAGAAGAAGATGCTGGTAAATCAACGCATACAGCTGATGGTTCATTAGTAGACTACAACCGTCAAGGTATGCCTTTAATCGAGATCGTATCTGAGCCAGATATGCGTACGCCAGAAGAAGCATACGCATACTTAGAGAAGTTAAAATCAATCATTCAATACACTGGCGTATCTGATTGTAAGATGGAAGAAGGTTCTCTACGTTGTGATGCGAATATTTCCCTTCGTCCAGTTGGACAAGAGAAGTTCGGTACAAAAGCGGAACTGAAAAACTTAAACTCATTCACTTACGTACAAAAAGGTCTTGAGCATGAGCAAGTACGCCAAGAAAAAGAATTATTATCTGGTGGTATCATCCAACAAGAAACACGCCGTTATGATGAAGCAACGAAAAAAACAATCTTAATGCGTGTGAAAGAAGGATCTGACGATTACCGTTATTTCCCAGAGCCAGACCTAGTTGAACTTTACATCGATGATGAGTGGAAAGAAGCAGTACGTGCTTCTATTCCGGAACTTCCAGATGCACGTAAAGCTCGCTACGTTGCAGAAATTGGCTTACCAGCTTATGATGCACACGTATTAACATTAACGAAAGAGATGTCTGATTTCTTTGAAGCAACAGTTGCAGACGGTGCTGATGCGAAATTAACATCAAACTGGTTAATGGGTGAAGTGCTTGCATACTTAAACAAGCAACAAAAAGAATTAAAAGACGTTGCATTAACGCCTGCTGGTCTATCTAAAATGGTTCAATTAATTGAAAAAGGTACAATTTCTTCTAAAATCGCGAAGAAAGTATTTAACGAATTAATTGAAAAAGGTGGAGACCCAGAAGAAATCGTTAAAGCGAAAGGTCTTGTTCAAATTTCTGACGAGGGTACACTTCGTAAAGTTGTAACAGAAATTCTTGATAATAATGAGCAATCTATCGAAGACTTTAAAAACGGTAAAGACCGTGCAATTGGCTTCTTAGTTGGTCAAATTATGAAAGCTACAAAAGGACAAGCAAATCCACCGCTTGTTAATAAAATCTTACTTGAAGAGATTAATAAGCGATAAAATAGTAGTGAATTGTAAAGATTAAGCAGAAAAACACCCATACATGGGTGTTTTTCTAGGTTAATCAAACGTTTGTTTAAATGAGAAAAAATCGTTTAAACAAACGTTTGATTAACTGTCAAAAGTGGAAAAATGTTTGTATAGCAACTATGGTATGATAGTTGCAAAAAGGTGGGAATAATGATAAATCTAAACATAGAGGTTTTTTTCATCTCATGAAGTAATAGATAGTTATTATTCGTTATATGTAAATTGTTATGAGGAAAATAGATGGACATAAATTTTTTTGTCAAATAAAACAAAACCATTGAAATGAATATTGCTTTTGATGGACTACACGAATCGGGTTCTTACTGCCTGTTTGAGCGGGATAAAAGAAGGATAGGAAGATGAGAGGAGGTAGGCATAGGAATACTGAATAAAGTTTCGGTATGTTCTTTTTCAATGAATAAAGAAATTTCCTGTGCTAATAAATGATGAAGCGAGCAAGAATTATTTATAATCCTACTTCTGGGCGTGAGCTATTTAAGAAGAGCTTACCAGAAGTATTACAAAAACTAGAACAAGCTGGATATGAAGCGTCTTGTCATGCGACAACTGGTCCTGGAGATGCGACTGTGGCAGCAAGGCAAGCTGCGGATCGTAAGTTTGATGTTGTTATCGCAGCTGGTGGTGATGGTACATTAAATGAAGTGGTGAACGGTTTAGTAGGACATGAGCATCGTCCAAAGTTTGGAATTATTCCAGTTGGAACGACAAATGATTTTGCACGTGCGATCGGTGTACCTCGTGTTATTGAAGAGGCTGCGGATATTATTTGTGAAGGAACAACGGTACCGTTAGATCTTGGTAGAGCGAATGATACATATTTCATTAATATCGCTGGTGGCGGCCGTATTACAGAATTAACATATGAAGTACCAAGCAAGCTAAAAACGGTATTAGGCCAACTTGCTTACTATTTAAAAGGAATCGAAATGTTACCATCATTACATCCAACGTATGTTGAAATCGAGTATGATGGGAAGTTACTACAAGAAGAAATTACGATGTTTTTAATTACAAATACTCGTTCAGTTGGTGGATTCGAAAAGGTAGCACCGTATGCATCTATTAACGATGGGTTATTTGATTTATTAGTACTGAAAAAGGGGTCTATCGCAGATCTAATTAAAGCAGCAACGCAAGCACAACGCGGTGAACATATTAATAATCCGAAAGTATTATATACACAAGCGAATCGAATTAAAGTTCATTCACCAGATAAACTAATGATTAATTTAGACGGTGAATATGGTGGAGATGCCCCAATGGAATTTGAAAATATGTACCATTGTCTCGAATTATTCGTTCCTGAACATCAAGAGGATGCCCTGTAAAGGCATCCTTTTTCTTTGTGTAGAGGAATTGTAAATTGGAAGTTATTTTGGTTTTTATGGTATTTTTACAATTCGTTTATTTTATATACATATTTTATTGGTACACTGGAGGAGATAAGAAACGAGAGGTAGGGTTCTATGGAGAAGGTAAAAGCAATACTATTTGATAAAGATGGGACATTAATGGATTTTCACTCAATTTGGATAAAAGTAGCTGAAGAACTTGTAGCGGACTGTATAAAATTATATCAACTCCCAGAGTCAATGCAGCAAACTTTATTAAAAGAGATCGGTGTGGAAGGGGCATTTGTTCACCCACGTAGCGCACTAGCAGCTGGAACAAGCCTCGATATAGCAAAGGGGCTTTGTAAGTATATTACGTCATCTAAGGAAGAGGAGATGCATGAGTGGGTAAGTGGAAAATTATTTTCACTTATGTACGAGCACCGTTCCTATATGAAAATGACGGCGGATTTACCGAGAATTTTACAAATTTTAAAGGATAGAGGATTTATTTTAGGTGTTGTGACAGCTGATGATTTTGCACCAACAGAATTATTTTTAAAACAATATCAATTAGAGTCCTTTTTTGATTATGTTGTAACTTCAGATACATTTCCAGCACAAAAGCCGGATAAAAGAATTATAGAATCTTTTTGTGAAAAGTTTCGTTTAGAATCGTGTGAAGTGGCAGTCGTTGGAGATACACCAACTGATTTACATTTAGCTAAAAACGGTGATTGCTATGCAATTGGAGTACTATCTGGTACAGGAGATCGTCAAACTTTAGAACCACTTGCGGATTTAGTAGTACAATCTGTTGGGGATTTTATTTCTCATTCAGGTGAGTTTATTTTGGAACAAGGAAAGTCTAATGTGTGAGAAAAATAAGTCTATAAGGACNNGTCCTTATAGACTTATTTTTTTATGTCGAAATAGAAGGCATATAGGATGAATGCTGGAAAAGAATGTTGGCATACATTTTGCAATGAAAAGAGAAAACAATGTAAAGAAAAGGATGGGGTACGTAATGAACACAAAAAAATTTGCTAAAGTAAATGAACAAATTCCAGGACCAAAAGCAGCGTCTTTATTAGAACGCCGCCAAAATATAGTACCAAAAGGAGTAAGTAACGGCATCCCAACGTTTGTACAGTCTGCAAATGGGGCTCTTGTAACAGATGTTGATGGCAATCAGTATATTGATTTCGCGGGAGCGATAGGGACAATCAACGTAGGACATTGTCACCCAGTCGTTAAAGAAGCACTTCATAAACAAGTAGATCAATATATTCACACTGGCTTTAATGTCATGATGTATGAGCCGTATATTGAATTAGCAGAAAAGCTTGCTGCGTTAGCACCAGGGAATTTTGATAAGCAAGTCCTATTTTTAAACAGTGGTGCAGAAGCAGTTGAAAATGCGGTAAAAATTGCTCGTAAATATACAAAAAGACCTGGTATTATCGCGTTTTCTAAAGGTTTCCACGGGCGTACATTAATGACAATGACGATGACAAGTAAAGTAAAACCATATAAATTTGGATTTGGTCCATTTGCTCCAGAAGTATATAAAGCGCCATTTCCATATGAATACCGTCGTCCAGAAGGGCTAACGGAAGAGCAGTATGATGATTTTATCATTGAAGAGTTTAAGAACTTCTTCATATCAGAAGTAGCACCAGAAACAATTGCAGCTGTTGTAATGGAACCTGTTCAAGGAGAAGGCGGATTCATCGTCCCGAGTAAGAAATTTGTTCAAGAAGTACGAAGCATCTGTTCAGAACACGGCATCTTATTTGTAGCGGATGAAATTCAAACAGGTTTTAGTCGTACAGGAAAATACTTTGCAATTGAGCATTATGATGTCGTTCCAGATTTAATTACGGTATCTAAATCATTAGGGGCTGGTGTACCGATAAGTGGTGTCATTGGACGTAAGGAAATTATGAATGAGTCTGCACCGGGAGAGCTTGGCGGAACGTATGCAGGAAGTCCACTAGGATGTGCGGCTGCATTAGCTGTACTTGATGTGATAGAAAAAGAGAAATTAAATGATAGAGCGATAGAATTAGGGAAAGTTGTAATGAACCGATTCGAAGAGATGAAAAATAAATATAATTGCATCGGTGATGTGCGCGGGTTAGGAGCAATGTGTGCATTTGAGCTCGTTCAGGATCGTAAGACGAAAGCACCTGACAAAACATTAACAGCTAATTTATGTGCAGAAGCAAATAAACGTGGATTACTTTTATTATCAGCAGGAACATATGGAAATGTTATTCGTGTGTTAATGCCATTAGTTATTACAGATGAGCAACTTGAGGAAGGTTTAACAATAATTGAAGAATCATTACAAGCTTGTTATGAGCAAGCGAATATCGCTCGTGTTTAAAAGCTGAAGAATAAATCGCAAACATTCTAGCTGACTCTATACAAAACGCAGAAAATTCACTTTATAATGGAAGTAGTGAAGTGAATCGATGGATTTGAAGTTAGGGGTGGCTAGGATGGTTGCAGAAAAGGAACGAGTGTTAATGGATTTACAAGATGTATTCGAATATGCGTTTGACGAAATTTTTGTTACAGATGAGCAGGGGATCGTTGTACGTGTAAATAGTACATGTGAAAGGCACTATCAGCTAGCTGCTGAAGAGTTAGTGGGTAAGCATGTAAAAGAACTACAAAAGGATGGGATTTTTTATCCATCAGCAACATTAGAAGTGATTGAAAAAAAGAGACCGATTGAACTCGTTCAAACGACAAAATCCGGAGAGTATTTACACGTTCGTACAAGACCTGTTTTCGATAATGAGGGAAATTTAAGAAGAGTGATTAGTTATTCTCGAGACCTTACTGAACTCTATCAATTACGTCAAAAGGTCGAGGAAATGGATAATCAGTTAAAAACATATAAAAAAGAATTAAGAGAAACGTATGAGCATGAAGGACTTATTTTTAAAAGCATCGCTATGCAAAAAATAGTCGAAACAATCAAAAAAGTATCCGTGGTAGATAGTACTGTTCTCGTTTTAGGTGAAACTGGAGTGGGAAAAAGCCGATTAGTACGTCATTTACATGAGGTGAGTCATCGTAAGAATGAGAGCTTCTATGAAATTAATTGTGCGGCATTGCCAACCAATTTAATTGAATCGGAGCTGTTTGGATATTCAGGTGGGTCTTTTACAGGTGCGAATCGTGAAGGGAAAAAGGGATTATTAGAGTCAGCGCATAAAGGGACCCTTTTCTTAGATGAAATCGGTGAAATGCCGCTTGAAATTCAGGCGAAGCTTCTACAAGTATTGCAAGAAAAAACGTTTCGTCCGATAGGCGGAAGAGAATTAAAAAAGGTAGACGTTAGAATTGTGGCGGCAACAAATAGAGATTTAAATGAGATGGTGAAACAAGGAACATTCAGGAAAGATTTATACTATCGTCTGAATGTCATTCCAATTTCAATTCCCCCACTTAGAGAGAGAACAGAAGATATTTTACCGCTCATTTATCATTATTTACAGCACTTTAATGAGAAGTATGGGCGGAATGTAAAGTTAGCGCCTAGCACATTGCAAATGTTTGTTGGGTACCCTTGGGAGGGGAATAATAGAGAGATTGAAAATGTAATTGAACGAATTGTTATAACTGCTGACGATATTGTTACAATAGAAGATTTGCCAATTGCGATGCAGGAATCAACAGTTGAACAGTCAGGTCAAAGTCTCTATAAAATGTTAGAAGAAGTAGAGAGAAATATCATTCTTAAAGCGTATAAAACACATGGATCAAGTTACAAAGTGGCTGAGTTTTTGCAAATAAGTCAATCTGCTGCTACTAGGAAGATTAAGAAGTTCATAGAGGAGGAAGAAAACATTGGATAAAAAAGCGACGTTCGTAAATGTAGAGAAAAAGGCGATGTATATAAATGGTGAGTGGATTACATTGCAAGAACAAATTGAAGTGAATAATCCAGCGACAAAGGAAATATTTGCAACGGTACCAAAGGGCGGAGTGACAGAGGCAAAGCAAGCTGTTGATGCTGCACATGAAGCTTTTAAATCATGGTCTAAGTTAACAGCAGCGGATCGAGCAGCGAAATTAAAAAAGTGGTTCACACTTATTGATGAAAATAAAGAAGAAATCGCAGCAATTATGACGAAGGAGCAAGGAAAGCCATTTGCAGAGGCACTTGGTGAAGTGAATTATGCAAATAGCTTTGTTGAATGGTATGCAGAAGAAGGTAAACGTGTATATGGTGAAATGATCCCTGCTTCTCATCCGAATAAACGTATTTTAGTTATGAAGCAACCAGTTGGGGTTATGGCAGCTATTACACCTTGGAACTTCCCAGCTGCTATGATTACGAGAAAGGTAGCCCCGGCGCTTGCAGCAGGTTGTACGGCAGTTGTGAAACCTGCAAGTCAAACACCGTTAACAGCATTGAAATTAGCTGAATTAGCTCATGAAGCAGACATTCCAAAAGGCGTCATAAATATTGTAACAGGTAGTGCGAAAGCAATTGCTGATACGTGGATGGAAGATGGACGCGTTCGAAAAGTGTCCTTCACAGGATCGACGGAAATCGGGAAAGAATTAATGGCTAATGCTGCACAAACGATGAAAAAAGTTTCATTAGAATTAGGTGGTCACGCTCCATTTATCGTAATGAATGATGCGGATTTAGATAAAGCGGTAGAAGCTGTGATTGGTTCGAAATTTCGTAACGCAGGACAAACGTGTATATGTACAAACAGAGTATTCGTCCAAGAAGAAGTATACGAAGTATTTGTGGAGAAGTTCCAAAAGGCAGTAGGACAGCTTAAAGTAGGAGACGGATTCGGTGACGGAACGACTGTAGGACCACTTATTGATGAGCATGCAGTTTCAAAAGTACAAGAACATATTGAAGATGCAGTTCAAAAAGGTGGAGAACTCTTATATGGAGGCCAACAGATTGCAGAGCTAGATGGACATTTCATGCAACCGACTGTAATTGGGTTGGCAAATGATACGATGCTTTGTATGACTGAAGAAACATTTGGACCAGTTGCACCAGTTGCGAAATTTAAAACAGTTGAAGAAGTAATCGAGCGAGCGAATAATACACCATACGGCTTAGCTGCGTATATTTTCACGAAAGATATTAGTCAAGCATTCCAAATTAGCGAAGCGTTAGAATACGGTATTATCGGTTTAAATGATGGACTTCCATCAGTTGCACAAGCACCGTTTGGTGGCTTTAAAGAAAGTGGTATCGGCCGTGAAGGTGGGCATTTCGGTATCGAGGAATATTTAGAAATTAAATATATTTCATTAGGACTATAAGTAGTATACTAGAATCTCTATAAGGCCACAGAGAAGGAGATTCTAGTATGATATATTGGCTATTATTACTCGTAACAATTATTTTTGAAGTAGCTGGAACAATTGCGATGAAACTATCGAACGGTTTAACAAAGCCCGTTCCAAGTGTACTTATTTTTGTATTCTATGGAATTTGCTTTAGCGTATTCGCCATCGTTGTTAAAAAAATCCATTTAAGTATTGCTTATGCCATTTGGTCTGGTGTGGGGACGCTTCTTATTACAATTATTAGTGTATACTTTTTTAAAGAGCATATTAGCTTATTCCAAGCGTTTTGTATTCTCTTTATTGTTTTAGGAGTAATTGGACTTAAGGTTTCATCTGCATCATAAAAGGCTATCTTCCAGCGTGGAAGATAGCCTTTTGTTTGTATTAAAATGCCCAGTTACCTTTACGGAAGATAGGCTCATGTCTGCCATCAGCAGTAATACCATCGATATCAAGTTCAGCTGAACCAATCATGAAGTCTTCGTGGGTAATACTAGCGTTTGCACCATTTTCAGCAAGTTCTTCTTTAGACATTGTTTTACCGCCATCTAAGTTAAATGCATAAGCATTTCCGATTGCAAGGTGGCAAGATGCATTTTCGTCAAATAGTGTATTGTAGAATAAAATATTTGTGTTTGAAATTGGTGAGTCATGAGGTACTAAAGCAACCTCTCCTAAGAAGTGAGAACCTTCATCTGTTTCTACTAAATGTTTTAAAGCTTCTTCACCAGCTTCAGCTTTGTAGTCTACGATACGTCCGTTTTCAAATGTTAACGTGAAATTATCGATAATGTTACCTGCAAATGCTAACGGTTTTGTGCTAGATACTTGGCCGTTTACACCTGTTTTAAGAGGCATTGTAAATACTTCTTCAGTTGGAATGTTAGCCATAAATGGTACGTTCTTTTCATTTAAGCTACCAGCACCAGCCCATACATGTTTCTCTGGAAGTTCAATCGTTAAATCTGTTCCAGGGCCTGTATAGTGAAGAGCTTTATAATGTTTTTCATTTAAGTAATCAACTTTTGTATGTAGCGTCTCATCATGTTCTTTCCATGCTTCTACAGGATTTTCTAAATCAGCACGAGTAGCTTTGAAGATAGCATCCCATAGTTTTGCTTCTTGTTCTTCTGGTGCAGCGTCAGGGAATACTTTCGCAGCCCATTCTTTTGTTGGAACAGAAATTACACACCAGCTTACTTTATCTGCTTGTACGTAATCACGGTATACTTTCATCGCTTCTCCAGCTACTTTATGAGCTGTTGCGATACGTGTTGGCTCTACACCTTTTAATAAATCAGGGTTTTCTGCATAAATAGACATAAATGCAGCGCCTTCTTTTGCTAGTTCTTCACGAGCATGTGCTTTCCAAGATGGAAATTCAGCAAATGCTTCCTCAGGAGCTAAATCGAACTTTAAGCGTGTTAACGTCTCATCATTCCAATCCACATATACGTGTTTTGCACCAGATTTATATGCTTTTTCTGTAACGAGGCGTACAAATTGTACAGCTTCAAGAGGTGCACTAATTGATAATGTTTGTCCTGGTTGAATATTAACACCAACATTGACTGCAAGGGCAGCATATTTCTCTAACGTTTGTTCAAATGACATATGTATAATCTCCTTTAGTTTGAAAGATTTCTTACTATATATAATACAAGAAAATTCAAAAAATATATATAAATATAGCGCAAAAAGAGAGCTCAACATGTATTGAGCTCTCACATTTATTTAATGGAAGAAGCAAATTGTTCTACAGTCGTTGTGTGGTGTATGCGAACTCGTTTCATTTTTAATAATTCATCAGGTTCACCTTTCGTAATGAACTGTCCAGGCTTCGTTGTCGTCGCAAATTGATAATATTTCTTCGTTTCTGCGACAACTTTATCATCTACATGACCGAATGGATAAGCAATCGCGATAACTGGCTTACCTGTTACTTTTTCTAGCTTTTCTTTCGAACCTTTTAATTCTTCTTCATAGTTTGTAATTTTCGGTAAATCAGCATGCGTTGCTGTGTGGGATTGCACGGAGAAAATACCGGAATCAACCATTTCTTTTATTTCAGATGTAGAAAGAGAGCTTTCTGCATCAACGTTATCAACAATCATATATTCTGTTGCCGTTGGTTTAAAAGTATCATCTTTTAGCTTTTGTAAAATGCGAAATGCATTCATATTATTTTTCATACCATCGTCAAATGTAACGAAAATGGGTTTATTTACTTTATTTATATCGCCCCAGTGTTCAAAAGTTAGTAATGTATAACCATTGTCCTTTAAATACTTCATTTGGGCTTCAAAGTTAGCTGGTGATACGAATAGATCTTTAATGCCTTGCCCATGATAATCATCAATTGCATGGTACATGAGAACAGGAACTTTTTGCTCGAAAGTAATAGTAGATTTTGTGAGCGGGATGGCTTTCCCATCTTCTTTTATTCCTACTGCTTCAATTTGGAACTCACCGCGTTTTCCTTCAAATTCTTTTATATCAAAAGGAAGTGTAAATTGTTTTTCCTTTTCTTTAGAAGAAAAAGATTTAGTATGTTCCTTTCCATCAGCAGTGCGCCAAATTTTATATTGTACTTCGGTTAAAGAATCTTTTATGTCGGTAATATGAATACTTGTGTTTGTAGCTTCGTGTGTAATCGGGTTATAAGAAATTTTCCCTTGTTTCTGCATAGTCCCTTCTTGCTTCTTAACTTCTTGAACCTTTTTCTCTTTTTTAGGTTCTTGACTTACATTGCTAGTATTACAACCTGCTAGAATGGCAGATGTACATAAAGCAATTGCTGCGTATTTTCTCATAAAATCACCTTCTATTGTGTATTATGCTGCATATTTACATTAAAATCCCCACCGCTGTAAGAGCGGTGGGGACATACCCTTGTTCATCATATCATCTTTAGATGTGAGAGAAGTTAATGGTTTTCGATAAATCTGTTTTTTGCATTTTAGTAGATTTTACTTTGTAAGAGTTATGAATTTTTCCATCGATGTATTAGGCCCGACAAAATGGCGTTTAATTAAGTATTGTTCGTTTGGCATGCCTTTTGTAATGTGATTGCCATGATCAGTAGTAACTGCGAACTCATAATGTTTTTTGGTTTCTTCAACAGCTGGGTTATTATAAGATCCTACTGGATAGGCGAGAGCGATGACTTTTTTACCAGTAAGAGCTTCAATTTTTTCTTTAGAACCACGTAATTCCTCATCGTAATTGCTTGAATAAGCCATCATTGTATGATTAGCAGTATGAGATTGAATAGAAAAAATTCCCGAATTCATCATTTGTTTTATATCATCTGTTGATAGGCGATTTGGTTTGTCTATCTCATTGGCAGTAAGAAATTCGGTTGCTGCGGGTTGAAATTTATCATCTTTTAATTTTTGTAAAATATGAAGAGCATTCATATTATTTTTTCTACCGTCATCCATTGTTACAAAAACAGGTTTATTTACACGATTTATATCATGCCAGCGTTCAAATGTCAGCATCGTATAACCGTTATCTTTCAAATACTGCATATGCTTTTCGAATTGTTCAGGTGGTACGTATAAGCCATAATCACCGTCGCCTGGTCCAGGATATTTTTCAATCGCATGATACATTAAAACGGGTACATGCTGTTGGAATGTAATTTTCGATGTTGCTAGATTTGTTTCGGTATTATCTTCTTTGATTCCTACTGTTTCAATTTGAAATTCGCCACGCTTTAAATGAAATGTTTTTAAATGAAGTGGGAGGGCAAAATTACGATCTTTTTCTTGTGAAGTAAAAGTCTGTTTGCTTTCAGGACCATCAGCAGTACGCCAAATATTGTAACGTACTTGTGTAAATGTATCTCTTAAATCTTTTGTATAAAGCGTGGTATTTTGTGCGTTATATTCATACGGATCCCATGTAATAATTCCTTGTGTTAAAGGAATTTCAACTGTTTTTGCTTGTGCTTTTTTTGGTTCCACTGCTTGTTTCGATGTTGCTTCTTTTATTTGTTTATCACTAGTATCACTAGTATCACTAGTATCACTAGTGTTACAACCTACGAGAATAGCAGAAGAAAGTAAAGCGATATATGTATATTTTTTCATCATATCATCCTTCTATTGTGTTTTAATTACTATCACTTATGCTATGAAATCGTCATTTGTATAAGTGACATGAACTCAAATTTTTGGTTTGAAAAAATTTGAATTATACCCTTGTCCATCATATCACTATAGAATATATAGGGGAATACAAAATTGGGATAATTCGGAAAAAATACCTTATATTTTTATGGTGGAGTTTACATAAAAATACATATAGAGGGCAATAAAAAAACTCCACCCAAACTGCCTTTAAAAAGGAGAAGTAAGGTGGAGTTTTTTATTAAATAAACAATCCAGCGATTGTCGCAGATAAAATAGAAGCAAGTGTTGATGCAAATAGCATTTTCCAACCGAATTTAGATACGACGCTTCCTTGTTTTTCAGAAAGGGCACGAATTGTACCAACAATCGCACCAATTTGGCTAATACTTGCGAAGCTAATTAAGAATACTGTAACGATTCCAACTGTACGTGGAGCTAATGTTGCAGCAGCGCTTTTTAAGTCAAGGATTGCTACAAATTCGTTTAAGACAATCTTCGTACCCATAATACCACCAGCTGGGATAATATCTTGAGCTGGAATACCCATTAAGAATGCGAATGGAGAAAGGATATAACCGAAGATTTGTTGTAATGTAACAGCATGTCCCATTGCACCTGAAGCTGCGCTAATTACGTAGTTTACAACTTCCATCACACCGATGAAGGCGATCATTAATGCAGCGACGATACCAGCTACTTTTAAACCATCAAGCGCACCGTTAATCATTGCACCGATAAAGCTGTCTCCGAATAGAGTTCTATCAAATTTTTGAATCACTTCGTCTTCTTTTTTCGTATCAACTGGTGTTAATAATGAGCAAACGATTAAGCTTGAGAATAAGTTTAGCGGAAGAGCAGCTAATACATATTTCGCATCTAACATCATTACGTATGATGCTGTAACAGAAGCAGAAACTGAGCTCATCGCAGAACAACAAATGATAAACATACGATTTTTATTAAAATGCTGTAAATCGTTTTTAATAACGATTAATGCTTCACTTGAACCGAAGAATACAGAGTTTACTGCGTGGAATGATTCAACGCGTGGTAAACCAGTAACTTTTGAAAGTGCACCGCCGATAACACGAACGATGAATGGTAAAACACCTAAATAACTAAAGATAGAAAGTAGTGCTGAGAAAAATACGATAATTAATAATACATTTAAGAAAAAGACAAAATCTCTTTGAATTCCATTAAAGAGAAAATCGACACCTGTCGTACCAAGTTTAATTAGTTTGTTGAAAACTTTACTAATGAAAATAATGATTTGTTGACCAATCTTTGTGCTAAACATAAACCAACCGATTAAAATTTGGAAACCAATCATAATAGCAATTGCACGGAAGTTGATTTTACTTTTGTTGTTTGACAAAGCAAAACATAAACCTAAAACGACAAGAATACCGATAATGCTCATTACATATTGCATGTAGTTGCCCCTTTCAGAAGTTCGTATAAAGTTTGTACATAAAACACTCGTTATATTACTAAAAATAAAGCGGAAAGGTTTTATGTCATACGTAAGATGTCTGACCTTTTAGAAAAATAAAAATAAAAAAAGACCCATATGGATTCACTTTCGTCTATGAGAGAAAGCTAATCAATATGAGTCCTTTTTTGCACATAGGCTAATATTCATTAGTTTTCCCCATAGTCCAGCAATTTAAGGTTGCCGGGTAGAAACTCTCGATCCATATTATCAAGTATATATGAGGTAACATCGTCCGTATTAAATTAGTAGTAGCGTAACATTACTAGAGAACTATCGTCAATAGCTTTTTTTCTTCCAATAGAAATAGACCATATAAGTATGATAAAATGTAACGCAGTGTTATGAAAAAGAGAGGTCGGAAAATGAGTACAAAAATGACGCCACCAGTTGAAAAAAACGAGTTTATAGATGTAGTGTTTGAAGATTTAACACATGATGGTGCCGGTGTTGCGAAAGTAAAAGGCTATCCTATTTTCGTTAAAAACGGATTACCAGGTGAAGAAGCGCAAATTAAAATTATTAAAGTGAAGAAAAACTTCGCATTCGGTCGTTTAATGAAGCTTCATCAAGAAAGTCCATATCGTAAAGATGCAGAATGCCCAGTGTACAACGAGTGCGGCGGTTGTCAGCTTCAGCACTTAACATATGAAGGACAATTACAAGCGAAAGAAAAACAAGTACGCGACGTTATGCAACGCATCGGTGGATTAAGCGATGTTCCTGTTCATCCTGTACTTGGTATGAAGAACCCGTGGGTATATCGTAATAAAGCGCAAGTACCAATTGGAGAACGTGAAGGCGGGCTTGTAGCAGGTTTCTATCGTCAAGGAACGCATGACATCATTAATATGGAATCATGTTTAATTCAGGCGGAAGAAAACGATGCACTTATTCAAGAAGTAAAACGTATTTGTGAAAAGCACGGTATCACGGCGTACAACGAAGAGCGTAATAAAGGAACACTTCGCCATGTAATGGCTCGCTACGGACAAGTAACAGGGGAAATTATGCTTGTCTTTATTACACGCACAGCTGAACTACCAAACAAAAAAGCAATCATTGAAGAAATTGCAGCGAAATTCCCTGAAGTAAAATCGATTGTACAAAACGTAAACGCGAAGCGTACAAACGTAATATTTGGAGACACAACGACAGTACTGTACGGATCAGAATATATTTATGACTTTATCGGTGACATCAAATTTGCGATTTCAGCACGTTCATTCTATCAAGTAAACCCAGAACAAACGAAAGTGCTATACGATAAAACGTTAGAATACGCAAAGCTAGATGGTAACGAAACAGTAATTGATGCATATTGCGGAATCGGATCAATCTCCTTATTCCTAGCGCAAAAAGCGAAGAAAGTGTACGGCGTTGAAATCGTCCCAGAAGCAATCGAAGACGCAAACCGAAACGCAGCATTAAACAACATGACAAATGCTGAATTTGGCGTAGGAGAAGCAGAAGTAGTCATTCCAAAATGGTACAAAGAAGGCGTAATTGCCGACACAATGGTCGTAGATCCACCGCGTAAAGGCTGTGACGAAGCATTACTAAACACAATCATCGACATGAAGCCAAAACGCGTCGTATACGTATCATGTAACCCCGCAACATTAGCACGTGACTTAAAAGTACTAGAAGAAGGCGGATATAAAACACAGGAAGTACAACCTGTTGATATGTTCCCGCATACTACTCATGTAGAGTGTGTGGCTTGGCTTAAGTTGGTATAATAAAAAAGCAGTTGATATAGAAAAAATCTATACCACCTGCTTTTTGGTTTATAAAAATACCATTCAGCAACGATTTTAGTTAAAATAAATATTGCTGATTTTCACAAATTATAAATTGAGAGTTTGAAATTGTATTCATAGTGAGAGGATTTGAATTTGAAATGATAGATAATTTTTGGCGTGATTTACCACGACCATTTTTCGTACTTGCACCAATGGAAGATGTGACAGACGTTGTTTTCCGTCACGTAGTAAGTGAAGCCGGTCGACCGGATGTATTCTTCACAGAGTTTACAAACTCGGATAGCTATTGTCATCCAGAAGGTATGAAAAGTGTACGTGGCCGCTTAATTTTTACAGAAGATGAACAGCCGATGGTGGCACATATTTGGGGAGATAATCCTGAATATTTCCGTCAAATGAGTATTGGTATGGCGGAACTAGGATTTAAAGGAATCGATATTAATATGGGTTGCCCAGTACCGAATGTAGCATCGAGAGGAAAAGGTAGTGGCCTTATTCTACGTCCAGACGTTGCGGCAGAACTTATTCAAGCCGCAAAAGCGGGCGGACTACCTGTCAGTGTAAAAACGCGACTTGGCTTTAAAGAGTTAAGTGAGTGGGAAGATTGGTTAACGCATATTTTCAAACAAGATATTGCAAACCTTTCTATTCATTTACGTACAAGAGAAGAAATGAGCCAAGTAGATGCGCACTGGGAACTAATTCCGGAAATTAAAAAATTACGTGACCGTATCGCACCAAATACGTTAATAACAATCAATGGAGACATTCCTGATCGTCAAACTGGGTTGGAACTTGCTGAAAAATACGGTATCGATGGCGTCATGATCGGAAGAGGTATCTTTAAAAATCCATTTGCTTTTGAAAAAGAGCCGAGAGAACATAGCAGTAAAGAACACCTTGATCTTCTAAGACTACAGCTTGATCTTCAAGATCAATATGCAGAAGTGCTACCACGTTCAATTACAGGACTTCATCGCTTTTTCAAAATTTATGTAAAAGGCTTCCCTGGAGCTGCTGAGTTAAGAAATCAATTGATGAGTACGAAATCAACTGATGAAGTGCGTACATTGCTTGATAAGTTTGAGGCGAATGTTAATGTGGTAGAAGGTAGTGAAACAGTGTAACTTTTGAAAGTTAGAGGGGATGGATTTTATTCATTTATGGAGAGGTGTTTTATTTAGTTTTGAGGTCTTTTTTAGACGATAACTGAAAGGGAAATTTCTTAAGAATGAATAAAGCTATCAGTATCTTTTTGTTGTAACATATACTTTGTATATGTGGAGTGTTTGGTTTGATTGAATTTAGTTTAAAATGAGGCAACTTTCCTTTTGGAGAGTTGTCTTTTATGCTTTACAGTATATATAAAGGCAAGTAATTAGAGTGAATGGGGAAGGTTGAAGTGAAAAAGAAGAAAAAGCTATCAGTTATGAAAATTTTAATATATATGCTAATAGCAATTATAGTTATTAATTGGATCTATAAGACACCCGAAGAGAAAAAAGCAGACTTAGAAGAAAAAGTTGCGAGCTATGAAGAGTTTGAATCACACTGTATAACATATGAAGATTGGAATGTTGGTAAAGGTGGGAACAAAAATTTAAATACTATGTATAATGATCCTCAAGAATGCTTGGAAAAAGAATTATTTATATGGCAGAACGATGGTACGGAGCTAACAAAGGGAGTAGCCAAATTAGTATTTCATAAAACAGATTACTATTTTACAGAAGAAGAATTAAAAGATGATATTCAAACGGAGGCGGAAAATAAATACAAATTACTTGAAGAAATCCAGCGCGAGTGTAAATCTACATTGCTTGGGGGTTTTTCATATGATTATTATACAGATGGATATGATTATATAATAGAGGACACATCAGGCGAAAAATCAAAGGTGAATGAAAAAATTTTTAATAGTCTATTTGAAATTACAAAAACTTATAAAAATAATTAACTAGGTGTATGAGGGAAATAGAATATTTGTAAAATGACTACTGTTTTATTTGATAAAAACTATAGGATATTCAAATGACTCGATGGATAAGAAATATACTACCTTTTCTCCACGGTTACACTATTTTCTTGGTTTCTGGTTATAACCTCCACAAGCAATAATCCACCCAAGACTACAAAACCTCCCCCTAAAATGTTAAAGTAGTAACTTAACGACATTAATTTACACATGCTAAAAGCATTACTATAATCAACATTTCAGGAGGCAAAACAATGGCAATGAGCAACAACGATATATTAAAAAGAGTAAGATATGCTTTAGATATAAAAGATATAGATATGGTGGAAATCTTTAAACTTGGTGGCGTGGAAGTAACGAAAGAAGAAGTAGTTGATATGCTTACAAAAATAAAGAGAAGTCCACAACATGAAGCTGAAAATGATGATGTAATCGAAGATGAGTATGTCCTAACATGCGATATGATGATGTTAGAGTCATTTTTAAACGGATTTATTACTTTAAAAAGAGGGAAGCAAGATCCAAAACCAGGACAACCGGCACCTGTACAGAGCAAGGAGAGTGCCAATAACCTTCTTCTAAAGAAAATGAAAATCGCACTATCTTTAACGAGTGAGGATGTGCTTGATATATTAGATAGCGTAGGCGTTACGGTAACAAAAGGAGAGTTAGGCGCTCTGTTAAGAAAAAAAGGCCATAAAAATTACAAAGAGTGCGGCGATAGATACGCAAGGAATTTCATTAAGGGATTAGGCGTAAAGTATAGAGGCTAATAAGTTCGTTAAAACGGTAAATGATATAATAGGTAGAGTAGGAAGTTTATATCCTACTCTTTTTTATTTGTAAAAATAATACGCTAGGTGATGAAATGGTACATACATATTTAGGTGAGACAATTAATTTTCATATAACTTATAAGAAGAAAAAATCAGTACGTTTTTTGGTGGATTCTTACGGGAATGTTGAGGTGCAAGCTCCGAAAGGGACGCCAGTTGAATACTTAGTCCAGTTGCTAGAGGAGAAGTGGGATTGGATTCAGAAAACACGTAAGGAAATGCAGGAGAGAGTGCGTGGTCCACAGGAAAAGGCTTATGATCAAGGAGAGGGCTTTCTGTATTTAGGGAATACGTATCCGATACAGATTTCTCAAGATGCAAGTATTGAGCAAGACAATGCAGTGTTTGAAGGAGATAAGCTACATATTTATGTGAAAGAGCTTAAGGATGAGAAAATACAGCAAGCTTTAAAACGATTTTACTATAAGCAGTGCAAGGCATTAGTAGAGAAGAGTATTAAAGCACATCAAAGCAACTTTAAAACAAAACCGCGTTCTATTCGTATTACAGATAGTAGTCGTACGTGGGGAACTTGTGATTCAAATCTGCAGTTAACATTCAATTGGAAGTTAGCGATGGCACCACAGCGAGTAATTGACTATGTAGTTGTTCATGAAATGTGCCATATGGTCCATTTAAATCATGATCGATCTTTTTGGCGTCTTGTCGGGAAGATAATGCCTGATTATAAGGAAATGGAGAACTGGTTAGCGTTATCGAGTTGGAAGATGACGGTTTAATGTTGCGCTTTGTATAGGTTGCAATTATTGTCAATCTTTGTCGGTAAGTCGATATATTTCGAAAATCGCTGATATATTTAGAGTTGCGCCGATATATTTTGAAAATCGCTGATATATTTGGAGTTGCAATCGATATATTTCGAAAACCGCCGATATATTTGGAGTTGCAATCGATATGTTCAATGAAGAGAAAGTAAAAGGAGATGTCATAGCAGACATCTCCTTTTTTCGAGTATATAGATTATCGTCCAAACTTCACAATGAAAGTATCGTCTGTTTTCTCCATCTCATACCCACGATACCCTTCCGAAAGCAACGCCTGCTGTCCACTAGCATCACTCATCAGAACGCTCTTAACATCGGACCAATCTCTTTCTGTATCCTTACGCAACTCCTTCACAAAAACATACCGCATACTACCACCATACTTCTCCTTCAGCGCAGCAATTTCCATCCCTTGTGCAAACTTATCTTTTAAACTTGGAATGTTAAAAGGAGCTACGGTGCAGCAAACGTAATCGTATTTGCCATCTTCTTTTTGTAATTCGTCCATGATGACGTTTGCTAATATTTTTTGCATGCCATTTCCTCGGCAGTTCGGATGAACGTTTGAGATTTCTTGATAGATGACGCGGTGTAGTTCGCTTTCTGATAGGCCAATATCAAGTCCTAAATGCTCGTCGTCGATAGGAGGAACGAGTAGAGCGCGAAATGCGATGAGTTCGTTTTCGATAAAAGCACCGATCATCATGCCGTTTCCTTCTAGAATGTATTGAAATTCTTCTTGTGAGAGTGGTTGTAAACGACCTTTATCTTCTAATGCTTCAACTACAACGTTTTGTAGTGATAAAATTTGTTCGATATGCTCTCTTGATAGTAATGTAACGTGAAATGACTCGTTATTTTGTTTTAATGTACCTTCATATAGAACTGTCATGTATGAGTCCTCCTTTAGCGTACAACGTCTTGAAAGACGGTTAGTTCTTGTAATGTATCTTCGTTTATTTCAATGCCTAGTCCTGGTTTTTCGTTTAAGCGAATGAATGGTACGTCGTAATGTAAGTTACCAATGTCTTTCGTGAATTTTAATGGTCCTGTAAGTTCGACACTTGTAATGATTTTTTTTGAGAAAGCGACATGGAATCCTGCGGAAGAGGCAACGGATGATTCGACCATTGATCCCACTTGGCATTCAATGCCTACCATCTCTGCTTGATGAGCAAGTTTTACGGCAGGATATATGCCGCCGCATTTCATTAGTTTTATATTCACTTTATCAGCCGCGTCTAATTTAATGATTTGGCGCATTTCACGAGAACTTTTTAATCCTTCATCAATCATGAGCGGAAGGTCTGTTTTAGAACGAATATGAGCCATTGCGTCAATATCGTCTGCAACAACAGGTTGTTCAATCCAGTCGATGTTTAAATGGCCTAATGAACGAAGTGCTGTTAATGTGTTTGCGCTATTTTTCCAGCCTTGGTTTACATCAACACGAATGGCGATATCATTTCCCACACGTTCACGTACAGCTTCAATTCTTTTTACATCTTCTTTTACATTTGTACCGACTTTCATTTTGAAAGATTGGTAACCTTTCTGAATCATAGAAGCAGCTTCTTCAGCCATGTCTTCAGGATCGGCGATACTTAAGACGTGAGTGACAGGAAACTCTTCATGGTAGCGTCCGCCAATTAATTGATATACAGGTTGATTTAATTTTTTGCCCATTATATCAAAACAAGCAATATCTATCGCAGCTTTCGCTGTTGGTACACCGTAAATTGTATTGTCCATCATATCGTGTATTCTTTCGATATTCATTGGATTTTGTCCGATAAGAACAGGAGCTAGCGTATGTTTTAAAGTATGGAAAGTACTTTCCCATGATTCGCCTGTAACGTGATCATCAGCAACGCCTTCACCGTAACCGATAATGCCTTCGTCTGTTTCCATTTTGACGATAATAGAAGGCATATCAGAGTAAGAACCATAACTAATAACAAACGGGTTGCGAAGTGGTAAACGAATTGCGTAAAGATGAATAGCTGTAATTTTCATTGAATAAAGACCCCTTCCTGTTTACAATAGTTTTGTACATTTGATATAGTTGACGTTAAATAGTCGTTAATTAATAATAAGGAGTTAGAGAAAATGATGATAAAAATTGCAGTTGTCGGTTCAAAGGAGTTTATAAAGAATCTTTTACCTATTGCGCATAAACTAGAAGAAATAGAAATTGATCCATATATTTACCTTCATCCGGCAGAATCTTCTGAACTATTAAAGCGTTTAAAGCCTTGTGATGCCATCTTTTTCTCAGGTGCTTTACCTTATTATATGGCAAAAGAAATAAGAGAACAATTACGAATTCCAAGTACGTACTTACAGCAAGGTGAGACAACTGTTGCCTCTTCACTACTTTCCATCATATATCATCAAGGTATTCAACCACATAAAATTTCAATTGATTTAGTAGATCGTTCATTTATTACAAATGTATTTCATGATATCGGTATAAAAGAAAATCCACAAGTGTTGGATTATGAAAATATGTTATGGAGTAAAGATGAAATAAGTAGAATCATCGATTTTCACCTAGATAAATATCAAGCCGGAGAGGCTGATTTAGCTCTAACTAGTATTCATGCTGTCTACGACGAACTTCAAAAAATAGGTATTCCTTCAGAGCGTATGATAGATCCGACACAATCAATTATACAAGGGTTAAAAGATGCAAAAATAAAAGCTGAGTTAGCAAAAAGCCATTCAGCTACTGTTGGTGCTTGTATGATTTCTTCTTTAGAATTACGAAAAAGTTTGCTTGAACAATTGGACGCCATTTCAAAAGAATTACGCGGTTCATTTAAACAAGTTGATGAAATGACATTCATTTTGTATACAACTCGCGGTGATATCGAATCGATTATAAAAACAAATATGATAGATAACGTATTTACGAGTGTAGAAGGCAGGATAGCTATTGGGTTTGGTTACGGGAAAACTGTGAAAGAAGCGGAGCAAAATGCTAAAATCGCTCAAGGTTTCGCAAAAAATAATCCAATAGACCGTTGTTTTTATATACTAACGAGTGATAAAGAATTATTTGGTCCGTTCCCAAAAGACCAGAGAGTACAAAGTTTGAAAAATGATCATCCTGAACTCGTTAAAATAGCGAAGGAAACGAAGCTTAGTCCAGCCAACTTGTCAAAAATTATTCGGTTTAGTCAATCACATCCATCATTGAAATTCACAGCGGCTGACCTTTCCGAGTACTTACAAGTGACGCGGCGATCAACAGAAAGGTTGTTAAAGAAATTAGTTGATTACGGGTATGCTCATATTTGCGGCGAGGAAATGCCTTATCAACAAGGGCGTCCTCGCGCAATATATGAACTGGATTTACCGCTACTTTTAAGCTTCTAGTTGAGCTTTTTGTTTCTTTATTAGTTCTGCTTTTTCAATGTCTGATAGTTTTTCAATTGTGAAACCAGTTATACCGTAAATGATTGAGATAATAGGTACGATGAAATTCAATATAGCATAAGGAGCATATTCAAATGCACTTACGCCAAGCGTTGCTAGAATAAATACACCACACGTATTCCAAGGAACGAAGACAGAAGTTAAAGTTCCACCATCTTCTAATGCTCTGGATAAATTTTTAGAATGTAGTCCTTTTTCTGTGTATGCATTTGCATACATTCTGGAAGGGACAACAATTGAAATATATTGTTCAGAGCAAGTAAGGTTTGTTGCAAAGCAAGAAGCAATAGTAGAAGCGATAAGCCCTTTTGATGATGTCGCTAATTTTAAAATTTGATTTACAATTGCGCGAAGGATGCCGGTGTGTTCTAATACTCCACCGAAAGTCATAGCGACAATTGTCATAGAAACTGTGTTCATCATCGAATCTAAGCCACCGCGGTTAAATAGTTCGTCTACTAGCTTGTTTCCAGTGTCTATGACAAATCCATTTTGGAGTGCACCGACAGATGCTGAGACAGAACCACCTTGAATAAAGACTTGTGATAGAAATCCTAAAATAATACCTGCGAGAATAGCTGGTATAGCTGGTACTTTTTTAGCGACCAATACCATAACGATTACGGGTATAATTAATAGGAAAGGTGAAATAACAAAGTTTTGTTGCAATACTTGTAACGTTTGATCGATGCTTTTCGCATCAATATTGTTAGCGCCAAAGTTTCTTCCTAAGAAAGCATAGACGATAAGAGTAATAATTAAACCTGGAACTGTAGTAAATAACATATGACGAATATGTGTGAATAAATCTGTATTTGTTAACCCTGCGGCTAAGTTAGTCGTGTCTGAAAGCGGTGACATTTTATCGCCAAAATAAGAGCCTGAAATAATGGCACCAGCAACCATCGGAGCTGGGATTCCCATACTTAGGCCAATGCCCATTCCGGCAACACCAATTGTTCCCATTGTAGACCATGAGCTACCAATTGCTAATGCAACGATCGAACAGATAACGGTAATGGATACTAAAAATAGGGATGGAGTTAAAAGTTTTAAACCGTAAAAAATCATTGTAGCGACGATTCCACCGCCAATCCAAGCACCGATCGTTAAGCCAACAAGAATGATAATAACGATAGCGGGTAATGCGAGGCGAATTCCTTTATACATTGCTTCTTCAATGTCGTGCCATTTGTAACCGTAACGCCAAGCGACGATAGAAGCAACAGTTGTACCGATAATAAGTGGGACGTGAGGGCTTTGTTCTAATATAACAATTGTAACCATCATAACTGCAACTGTAATGATAATAGGGATCATTGCTACGCCAAAAGGTATTTCTTTTTTCATAAACTGCCTCCTCATTATGTATGTTTGTATTTTTAGAATTGTCGCAAAATAGACGTTTATTAGGTTATAATAACCAAAAACATATGTAAGCGTCAACAAAAAACAGAAAATAAGGAATCTTCTAGTTGTTTGTTTAGTTTGTAATATAGATATGGAGTAAGGTTTTTAAGTGTTTAAAAATAAACAATTGACTTTTTTCTTAAAATTCAATATGTTCATAAAAACATCTGTTTTTCATAAGTACAATTAACCTGAGTGGTTTGTAATTTGGGAAGGAGAATGAAGCTTTGAAAACATTAGAACTACAAGAGCGTTTAACGGAAATTTTTCAGCATTTACATGAAAACCCTGAAGTAAGTTGGAAAGAGTATGAAACGACAGCGTATATTACTGACTTTTTAAAAGAGGAAGGAATTTCATATAAAACATTTGATGATTGCCCTGGCGTGATTGCTGAAATCGGAAGTGGGAATCCAGTTATTGCAATTCGTGCTGATATGGATGCACTATGGCAAGAAGTAGATGGAGAATTTAAAGCGAACCATTCGTGTGGTCACGATGCTCATATGACAATTGTGATGGGGCTTATTTTACAATTGAAAAATGTGAGATGGGATAGCGGTACTGTTAGATTTATTTTTCAGCCGGCAGAGGAAAAAGGAAATGGTTCCTTAAAGATGGTAGAGAAGGGCGCCGTAGATGATGCAGATTTCTTATTTGGTGTTCATTTAAGGCCAATTGAAGAACTGCCTTTGAAACAAGCTGCCCCATCAATTCGTCACGGAGCAGCAGGGTTTTTAGAAGGGATGATTCACGGAGATGATGCACATGGGGCACGCCCACATCAAGGGATAAATGCAATTGATGTCATCTCGATGATCAATATTGGATTGAAAAATATATGGCTACCGCCGCAGACGTCGTATTCTGTTAAGATGACGAGATGCCAAGCTGGTGGTGATAATCTAAACATTATTCCAGGTAACGGGCACTTTAGTTTAGATGTAAGAGCAGAAAATAACATATTACTAGATGAATTAAAGCAAAAAATAGAACAAGTAATTAAGTCAGCTGAATCAATGGGATCTAAGCTTTCTTATGAGTGGATTGATCTCGCTCCAGGAGCAGAAGTGTCAGAAGAGGCTGAACGCTTTATGCGAAAAGGCATTCTTGAAGTATACGGGGAAGAGGGGTGTACTGGCCCACTCTATACGACAGGAAGCGATGATTTCCATTACTACACAGTGAAGAGACCACATTTAAAAGCAGTTATGCTTGGACTAGGAGCAAACCTACAACCTGGATTACATCATCCTTATATGAAGTTTGATCATAGTTGTATTATGGATGGGGTAGAAATATTGAAGCAAACGGTGTTGAAAGTGCTGGAAGACAGGGGCTAGAGAGCCCCTGTCTTTTTGTAGGAATTTGTCGTTAAATCGATATATTTGAAAAATCGTTGATATATTTTGAGTTATGATAGATATATTGAGAAAATCGTTGATATATTTGAAGTTACGATAGATATATTAAAAAAACCGTTGATATAATTTCACATACCAACTAATTCGATGAAAAATTCTCCTCCAGTACATGGTGTATAATAATAAGTACCATTTCTTAATAGGAGAAAATCAATGAACGAACAATATTACGATGCAGTTTTAAATATAAAAACAGTCGGAGAGCAAAAGGGGTTTAATAAGTCTATGCATTACCACCGTTATGAGCCGACGCCATATAGTGGATTAGAGGAACTTTTGAACCAATACGAAATTAAAAGTAGCGACCGAATTGTAGACTTTGGATGCGGAAAAGGACGATTAAACTTTTACATGCACCATAAGTGCGGTGCTTCAGCAGTTGGAATTGAAATGAATGAAGAGTTTTATAAAGAAGCAATGGATAATCGTGAGCGTTATGCACGAAAGGCAAGAAACAGTAAAAATAAGATTCGGTTTGAGTGTTGTTTAGCACAGGAATATGAGATTGATCCGCGTGATAACCGATTTTATTTTTTTAATCCATTTTCTATACAAGTGTTTATGAACGTAGTTAATAATATTTTGCTCTCGGTAGAAGCAGCGGAGAGAGAAGTGGATATTATTTTATATTATCCTTCTGAAGATTATATTTTCTTCTTAGAGAATCAAACTGCGTTTGAATTGAAGAAAGAAGTTAGATTGCCAGGGGCTTATGAGAAGAATGGGAATGAGAGGTTTTTAGTTTATACGTTAGGAGTATAAAAAAAACAGGTGCTCAGGCACCTGCTTTTTTTATAATTAGTTACGGATTAAGTAATCAAATGCACCTAAAGCTGCGTTTGCACCTGAACCCATAGAGATGATGATTTGTTTGTACGGATTATTTGTACAGTCACCTGCAGCAAACACTCCTGGTACGTTTGTAGCGCCATGCTTGTCTGTTACGATTTCACCGCGAGCGCGTTCAACTGTTTCACCTAACCAGTCTGTGTTTGGCACAAGACCGATTTGAACGAATACACCTTGTAATTCAACGTGATGAACTTCTTCAGTTTCACGATCGATGTAAGAAATACCGTTTACTTTGTCAGTACCAGTAATTTCTTTCGTTTGAACGTTTTTCAGAACAGTTACGTTTGGTAAGCTGTTAAGACGCTCTTGTAATACAGCATCAGCTTTTAATTCTGGCATGAATTCAAGAACAGTTACGTGCTTAACGATACCTGCTAAGTCGATAGCTGCTTCAATACCAGAGTTACCGCCGCCAATAACCGCTACATCTTTTCCGATGAATAATGGACCGTCACAGTGTGGGCAGTATGCTACACCTTTATTTTTGAACTCAGCTTCACCTGGTACGCCAACATTACGCCAGCGAGCACCTGTTGAAACGATTACGCTCTTACTTTTCAGAATAGCGCCGTTTTCAAGTTCCACTTCAATAAGTTCTTTTTTCTCTAAACGTTTCGCACGTTGTAGATTCATTACATCGATGTCGTATTCTTTTACGTGCTCTTCAAGGCTTGCTACTAGCTTAGGACCTTCAGTACGTTTTACGCTGATGAAGTTCTCAATACCCATAGTATCCATTACTTGACCACCGAAGCGCTCAGCAACGATACCAGTGCGGATGCCTTTACGTGCTGCATAAATTGCTGCACTTGCACCAGCTGGGCCGCCACCAACAACAAGAACATCGTATGGATCTTTATCAGAAAGCTCTGATGCATCTGGACCGTTACCCATTTTAGCTAAAATTTCTTCAAGTGTCATACGACCGCTTCCGAAAGATTCGCCGTTTAGGTACACAGTTGGTACTGCCATGATGTCTTTGCTTTCTACTTCCTCTTTGAATGCAGCGCCATCAATCATAGTATGTGTAATACCAGAGTTTAGAACGCTCATTACGTTAAGAGCTTGTACAACATCAGGACAGTTGTGACAACTTAGGCTGATATAAGATTCAAAATGATATTCGCCTTGAATGTTTTTGATTTGATCGATTAATTTTTGTTCAACTTTTGGAGCACGTCCACTCACTTGTAGTAAAGCTAACACTAATGAAGTAAATTCGTGTCCTAATGGAATACCAGCGAATACAACACCAGTGTCTTCACCAGGGCGATTTACGCTAAAGCTTGGTGTTCTCTCTAGTTCAACTTTTTCTACTGTAATCTTAGATGACATAGTAGCTAATTCATCTACTAGAGATAACATATCTTTAGATACGTTATCGTCTCCTGCGCTTACTTTAAGTAAAATATCGTTCTCCATTAACTGAAGGTATTGGGATAGTTGTGTTTTTATATCTGCATCTAGTATCATTTTGATCGAACTCCTTAGATTTTGCCTACAAGGTCAAGGCTTGGTTTAAGTGTTGCAGAACCCTCTTGCCATTTAGCTGGGCAAACTTCACCTGGGTTGTTACGTACGTATTGAGCAGCTTTAATTTTGTTAACAAGAATGCTTGCGTCACGGCCGATACCGTCAGCATTGATCTCCATAGATTGGATAACACCGTCTGGATCGATGATGAAAGTACCACGAGCAGCAAGACCTTCTTCTTCCATTAAAACGTTGAAGTTTGTAGTGATTGTGCGAGTTGGGTCACCAATCATGATGTACTCGATTTTGCCGATAGTTTCTGAGCTATCATGCCATGCTTTGTGAGTGAAGTGAGTGTCTGTAGATACAGAGTATACTTCAACGCCTAACTCTTTAAGAGTTGCATATTGGTTTTGTAAGTCTTCAAGTTCAGTTGGGCAAACGAATGTGAAGTCAGCTGGATAGAAACAAACTACACTCCATTTTCCTTTTAAACTTTCGTCAGTAACTTGGATAAATTCTCCATTATGGTAAGCATTAGCTTTAAACGGTTTTACTTCTGTGCCGATTAATAACATATTAAAATTCCTCCTAAATGTTGGTTTTGAGCATCAAAAAATAGTTTGCTCATAAAATATATTTTTTAATTAACTATAATAATTCTAATTCGATATTAATTATCATATAGAAGTGGTTATTTTGTCAAGAGAATAAACCAACTTTATACCAATTTAATTAATATTTATTCTCAATTAAATTTAGTAGGGAATTGAAAGGTAATTTTTAGCGTATTCATTGTAAGATAGTAGGTGAAAGATTAGTGTGTAGTTTAGAGATATAGCACAAGTATAAATTCTTAGGAAGGAAATATTTCTTAGAAGTTGTGATTTTGAAAAGGAACTGCGTATGTCTATTTTACAAAGAATTGTGTGATAAATAAAATAAAATGAATCGGAATCTTTGTGAACAATTTTTGTCATCTCTAATATATAATTAGGAAGTATATTGCAATAATAATGAGAAACATTGACTCAAAGTGCGAACAAGATATAATAAAATCTAGATATACCTTTCAAAAAGAAGAATATATTTTAGGATAAAACATTTCATCTATTATTTTTTACAGCTTTTAGAAAACGCTTACAATTAGTATGGAGGGGAAACCATGTCTAAGTTCACAAAGTATTTTTTAATGGAAGCTACAGATGTGATTGCATATGTGAAAGAGAAATTACCTACGTTCGAACATGCAAAGGGGTTAAAGTGTAAAGAAATAGGTGATGGCAATTTAAATTATGTGTTCCGCGTTTGGGATGAAAAGGAGAATATTTCCGTCATTGTAAAGCAGGCTGGGGATACAGCACGTATTTCAGATGAGTTTAAGTTATCGACGAATCGTATTCGTATAGAATCAGATGTTTTACAGTTAGAGGAAGAGTTAGCGTCTGGACTTGTTCCAAGGGTGTATTTATTTGATAGTGTGATGAATTGCTGCGTAATGGAAGACTTATCAGATCACACAATATTACGTACAGCACTTATAAATCATCAAATATTTCCGAGGCTTGCTGATGATTTAACGACATTTATGGTAAATACTCTTTTATTAACATCAGATGTTGTAATGAATCATAAAGAGAAGAAGGAACTTGTGAAGAGTTATATAAATCCTGAGTTATGTGAAATTACAGAGGATCTCGTATATTCAGAGCCATTTACAAACCATAATAAACGTAATGAGCTATTTCCGTTAAATGATGGATGGATTAGAGAGCATATTTATAGTGATAAAGAGCTTCGTATGGAAGTTGCGAAACTTAAATTTTCTTTTATGACGAATGCGCAGTCGCTTATTCACGGTGATTTGCATACCGGTTCTGTTTTTGTGAAAAGTGATTCTACAAAGGTGATTGATCCTGAGTTTGCTTTTTATGGACCTATGGGATATGACGTTGGGAATGTAATGGCGAATTTAATGTTCGCTTGGGTGAACGCGGATGCAACGATGCCGCCTGGTGCTGAGAAAGATACGTATATGGATTGGCTACAAACTACAATGATAGAGGTAATTGATTTATTTAAGAAGAAGTTTTTAGACGCTTGGGATATTCATGTGACAGAGATTATGGCGAAGGAAGAAGGCTTTAACGAAGTTTATTTGCAATCTGTATTAGAGGATACAGCTGCAGTGACAGGTCTTGAGTTAATTCGTCGTATTGTTGGATTAGCGAAAGTAAAGGATATTACTTGTATTGAGAATGATGAAGCACGTGCTAGAGCGGAGCGAATTTGTCTTCAGAGCGCGAAGAAATTTATTTTACAAGCGAATCAATATAAAACAGGTAGTAGTTTTGTAGAAACGTTAAAACAACAAATGCATAGTGCGAAGTAAGGGGAGAAGATGATGGCAGAGCAATTAATACCCATTCAGTGGAAAGATGATGCTTTAGTGTTATTAGATCAAACAGTATTACCGAACGAAGTAGTCTATGAATCTTTTAAAACGGCTGAGGGTGTGTGGGATGCAATTCAAGTAATGAAAGTACGAGGAGCACCAGCAATAGGTGTTTCAGCAGCTTACGGTGTGTACTTAGGGATAAAGGAAGTTACTACAAGTACAGTGGAAGAGTTTATAGAAGAAGTAAAAAAGGTATGTTCATATTTAGCGACATCAAGACCGACGGCGGTAAATTTATTTTGGGCACTTGAAAGAATGGAAAGTGTAGCGAAAGAAAATGCTCACTTATCAATCTCGCAGCTGAAAGATAGATTAGTAGAAGAGGCGAAAGAGATTCATAGAGAAGATGAAGAAATTAACCGTCAAATTGGAGAACACGCATTAACATTATTCCATGATGGCATGGGAGTATTAACACATTGTAATGCAGGTGCTTTAGCGACGACTAAGTATGGTACGGCGACAGCCCCAATGTACTTAGCGAAAGAAAAAGGATGGGATTTAAAAATCTTTTCGGATGAAACACGCCCTAGATTACAAGGTTCAACGTTAACAGCATTAGAACTGCAGCGAGCGGGAATCGATGTCACTATCATTACGGATAATATGGCAGCTATGGTCATGTCACAAGGGAAAATTGATGCGGTAATCGTTGGATGTGATCGTGTAGCAGCAAACGGTGATGTAGCAAATAAAATTGGAACATTAGGTGTATCTATTTTAGCTAAATACTACAACATTCCATTTTATGTAGCAGCTCCAACACCAACAATTGATTTACAAACACCGACAGGAAAAGAAATTCCAATTGAAGAAAGAGATGCTTCTGAAGTGATTAATCGTTTCGGACAATATTCGGCTCCGAAAGAAAGTAAAGTATATAATCCGGCATTTGATGTTACGCCGCATGAAAATGTAACAGCGATTATTACGGAAAAAGGAATTGTAAAAGCACCGTTTACGGAGAATTTAAAAAAGCTATTTCAATAAGTAGATAAATCTAAAGTCAGTCATCATAAGCTTCATACTTAGGGGGATGTATATGTTATTACAAAAAGAAAGAGAAGAGATTGTAGCGTACGGAAAGAAAATGATTTCTAGCGGTTTAACAAAGGGAACAGGCGGTAATATTAGTATTTTCAATCGTGAACAAGGTCTTGTTGCGATTAGCCCAAGTGGTTTAGAGTATTATGAAACAAAGCCTGAAGATGTAGTTATATTAAACTTAGATGGTGAAGTGGTAGAAGGAGAGAGAAAACCATCAAGTGAATTAGATATGCATCTTATTTACTATAGAAATCGTGAAGACATAAATGCGCTTGTGCATACACACTCTCCTTATGCGAAGACGATCGCATCATTAGGATGGGAGCTTCCTGCTGTGTCATATTTAATTGCTTTTGCAGGCCCAAATGTTCGCTGTGCGCCATATGAAACATTTGGTACGAAACAATTAGCAGAGGCTGCTTTTGAAGGAATGATCGATCGCCGTGCGGTGTTACTTGCCAATCACGGTTTAATGGCTGGGGCAAATAATATAAAAATGGCGTTTACTATTGCAGAAGAAATTGAGTTTTGTGCTCAAATTTATTATCAAACGAAAAGCATCGGCGAACCGAAGCTACTGCCAGAAGACGAGATGGAGAATTTGGCGAAGAAGTTTGAAGGATATGGGCAGCAATAGAAATTTAACAGAAATGCTATTCAATGTGTATTAAAATGGTCGTGAAAGAATATATATTCTTTCACGACCATTTTAGAATTTTTATTATTTAGATATATTTTTGAGTTGCGAATCTAATTTCCAAAAACCGATCCCTGAGAATAGTGCTGCTAATGAACCAATAATTGCAGCAATACCGATATCTCCGAACATCATTCCACCCATTAAGATACCAAAAATGCCAATTAAGATAAGAATAATAGAAATAGCTTTCATTATATGATACTCCTTAAAATGTAAAAATTATATGTAATAATATAACATTAATAGAGTTTATAATCAAAAATATTTTGTTTAGGAATTGTTTTGAGGTAAGGAAATATGAATGGTGAATAAGGGATTAGGAGAAGGAAACGAAAGGAAAAAACATCCTCAAAATTGAGGATGTTTTTACGCTTTCTTAAGCAACAAATACATAAAGTAAGGTGCACCAATTAAAGCAACGACAATACCTGCTGGAATACCGCTAGGTTCGACGATATTTCGCCCGATTGTGTCTGCCAGTAGTAATAACCATCCGCCGATTAAAACGGCGATAGGCATGAATATTTGATGCCTTGGTCCTACCAAAGATTTTGCGATGTGCGGAGCCATTAGTCCGATAAAGCTAATTCCTCCTGTTACGGAAACTGCTGCAGCTGCTAGCGCAACGGCTGCAATTAATAAGTATCTTCGTTCTTTTTCAATTTCAATTCCAACGCCGATTGCGACCGGTTCATTTAATGCTAGAATGTTTAATCGATTTGCTTTGTAGAAGACAAATGGGATTAATACGATTAGCCATGGAAGCATTGCTAAAACAAATGTCCAGTCATCTCCCCAAATGTTTCCAGCTATCCATTTTGCAATAAAGTCGACTTTCATACGATCTGCTGATGAAATAAGAATGATCATTGCTCCAGATAGTGCAAATGAAAATCCGATACCAGTTAATGTTAATCGAATTGGCTGAAGTCCTGTTGATTTACTATATGAAAATAAGTAAATTAGAACAGCAGTAAGGAAAGCACCGATAAACCCAACGACTGGTAGTAAGTAAAGAAATGAACCTACGTCAATTGGAAAATATAAAAAGAAGATGGAAACTGCCACACCAGCTCCAGCGTTGATTCCAAGAATACCAGGTTCAGCTAAATCGTTACGTGTAATACCTTGCAGGATAGCACCAGATAAAGCGAGCGCCATACCAGCTAATAATGTAATGACAATTCTAGGTAGTCGTAAAGAATATAAAACAAACTCCTCTTTAAATGTACCTTGTCCCATTAGTGTTGGGAGTAATCGATCATAAGATAAAGATGCTGAACCGAGCCCCATTCCAACTACAATGGTTGTAATGGTCAGTATAAGTAAAGCGAGTATGATAATACGTTGTTTCCTTAGAATAGATGGCATCATGAGAAAGTTCTTCCTCCTTTACGTACGATGAATAGGAAGAATGGTAATCCTACAATAGCGACAATTGCCGCAACTGGTGTTTCGTACGGAGCGTTAATGGTACGCCCGATTGTATCGGCAAGTAACATAAAGGATGCACCAGCAATTGCTGACATCGGTATAACAAAGCGGTAATCGGGACCGACAATAGGGCGTACCATATGAGGCACCATTAATCCGATAAATGCCATGTTTCCGACAAGTGCTACAGACGCACCAGCAAGTAAGATAATAATGATAAATAAAATTGTTTTAATAACGATAATTTTTTGACCAAGTCCAATAGCAACTTCTTCACTAAAACTAAGAACTGTCAATTTTTTTGCAAGTAAGATAGCGATAAATATACTGATTGAAATAACGGGGATAATAATTTTTAATTGGCTCCAAGTCGTTCCAATTACTCCCCCGGCAGTCCACATTGATACATCTTGTGAAATTTTGAAATAAATGCCGACTCCTTCTGAAATTGCGAGTAGAAATGCTGAAACAGCAGCACCAGCTAATACAATTCGAAGGGGAGAAAGCCCGCCTTTTTTCACCATGCCAACTCCGAATACCATAATAGCGCCAATTGCAGCACCGATAAAGCAAGCTAACGTTAAGTAAAGATAGCTGATGGAAGGGTTGAAAGCAAGTGTTAGTGCAAGTGCAGCATTTGCGCCACCAGTTAAGCCTAGTAACCCAGGATCAGCAAGTGGATTTCGTGTTAATCCTTGCATAATTGCCCCAGAAACAGCAAGTCCAGCTCCGACAAATATGGCAGCCACTTCACGTGGTAAACGTATTTCACGAATAATAGATATTTTGTCTCCTTTAGCGGAGGAAGTAAGTGCTAACCATACATCTTTTATAGAAGTATCTGCAGCACCTAATACCATTGCCACCATAAAAATAAGAAAGAATGCAATTATGCTTAAAATGAGTTTGTATGTAAAAGCCATGGAATGTGGATTGCCGTGATCTTTTGTCATTCGTTTCACATCTTTTCTGTTCATAGAATAAAGGAAGAGGAATTCTTAAATTAAGAATTCCTCATGTTTGTATTATTGACCAAGAAAGCTCTTCTTGAAGAAGTCTAGTTGGAAATCTAATGTAAGTGGATCATTGAAATAGAATTCCATCATGTTTGCTTCATATACACGATTATTTTTTACTGCTGGAATGTTTTTATATGATTCTGTCTCTTGGAATGAGTTATCAGTATCTTTGTTTTTACTTACGATTAAGTAATCACCAGCAAACTCAGGTAATACCTCAGTAGATAATGCGTAGTAACCTTCTTTTAATGCTTTTTCTTTTACTTTTTCAGGCATTTTTAATTTCATTTCTTGGTACAGAATTTCCGTTCCACGGCCCCAGTTATCGCCGTATACATAAAGCTGTTTGTTGAAGTTTTCTACAACAGAAACTGTTGCATCTTCACCGATTTTTGCTTTAATTTCTTTACCAGCTGCATCTGCACGTTTCTTGAAATCATCTACCCAAGTTTTTGCTTCTTTTTCTTTGTTTAATAATTTACCGATTTCAATATGTTGTGTTAAGTAATCAACTTTTCCGTAAGTGTATGTTACGGTAGGAGCAATTTTATTTAACTTATCGATATTTTTAACATTTGATAAACCAATGATTAAATCTGGATTTAGTTCAGCGATTTTTTCAATATTTTCGTCTGATACTTCAGCGACATCTTTAAGTTTGCTATCAAAACGTGGGTTTTGTTTAGACCATGAATCTACCCCAACAAGGTTTACGCCTAATGACATTACGTTACCAGCGAATGATGATAAAACAACAACGCGTTGTGGATTTGCAGGAACTTCTACTTTACCATTTTCAGATTGGTATGTAATTGTTTCTGATTTACTACCTTTTGCATCGTTCTTTTTGTCTGTAGAGCCATTGCTACAAGCACTCATAACAAGAACGAAAAGAACTGTTAGTGAAATAAATAACTTTTTCATCGTCTTGCTCCTTTAAATAGATGGTATGTGTATACAATAATTTGTTTAACTGCGAACTTTTTGAAAGAGTAGTGGTAATATAAAATACGTATTAAAAATCTTGAATGTGAGATTTTACAATATAGTATTAACCATATTAATGAAAAAAGATGTAATCCCAAATTTGCTAATTATTAACAAAATGATAATGATTATCACTAATGATTCTTTAAATAATATAATTTTATATGGGTGTATTGTCAATAGTGATTTTGATTGTAAATTTTGCAGAAACAGGTTATATTTTATTGAGAATGATAATCAATGATTAGTAACTGAGGAGTGAAGGTGAATGAATAGAGAAGAATTGTTTGATGTAACCGTGATAGGCGGGGGACCTGCAGGGCTTTATTCAGCTTTTTATAGTGGACTCAGAGAAATGAAAACGAAAATAATAGAATTTCAACCACAGTTAGGTGGAAAAATACATGTTTATCCAGAGAAGATGATTTGGGATGTAGGAGGGCTATTGCCAGTTACAGGTGATAAATTAATTGAACAACTTGTACAGCAAGGGCTAACATTTAAGCCAGAAGTTGTATTAAATACAAAGGTAGAATCGATTATTCGTAATGAAGATGGCATTTTTACATTAAAAGCAAGCGATGGAAAAGAACATTATTCAAGAACAGTTATTGTCGCAACTGGCAGTGGTATATTGAAACCGCAAAAGTTATCAATTGAAGGTGCTGAGCGATTTGAAGTATCGAATTTAAATTATACAGTTAAATCTTTAAAACGTTTCAAAGATAAAACAATCATTATTTCCGGCGGAGGAAATTCTGCCGTTGATTGGGCAAATGAATTAGAACCAATCGCAAAACAAGTGTATGTAACATATAGAAAAGAAGAATTATCTGGTCATGAAGCCCAAGTGAAACAACTAATGAACAGCTCAGCGGAGTGTTTCTTTAATACATCGATTACAAAATTAATTGCAGGTGATAATCATGAGGCAATTGAACACGTAGAATTAACGAATCATGAGACGGGTGAAGTTTCTCATTTACCTATTGATGAAGTGATTATTAATCATGGATATGAACGTGACATTACATTATTAGAAAATAGTGAGTTAGACGTTGCGATTATAGATAATTTTTATATTGCAGGGAATGCAAATAGTGAGTCCTCAGTAGATGGATTATATGCCGCTGGAGACATTTTAAAGCATGACGGAAAATTACATTTAATTGCAGGAGCATTCCAAGATGCTGGAAATGCTGTGAATAAAGCGAAACAATTCATTCAGCCAGATGCAAGTGAATACGGAATGGTTTCTTCTCATAATGAAGTATTTAAGAAGAGAAATCGTGAATTGATTAAGCAGATGATGAAATAATAAAGGAACAAGGATACCCCCACTTACTTCTCTATTCGAATGACGAGAGATGTAAGTGGGGGTTTTCCTGTTAACTATATTTTCAATCATTATAATAACACCGGTTTCATCAGTTCATGTGATATGAACATTTTATTTGTAATCGCTCTAGAAAACAATGAATCTGGGTTTGTTTTATGCTGTCCCTTTTGCCTGTTCATTAGGAAATGGCATATGTAGTATAGAAGCGATGTATTGTTTTCCATGCACTCGAGCTAATGATTCTAATATTTGACGGACGCGTTTTGTAAGATGTCCTTGTTTTTTTATAGCCTCACAATATGCGTCATAGAAAGCGTATTTAGCCCAAAGGAAATCATCTTGCTGGAATAAGAAATGATTTTTGTACCATTCACTAATTGTACGGTAACAATTGCTTTCGTGTATTGCTACGCTTTGAGAAAGAATACGATCAGATAAAGATGTAGTTAAATGAGAAATTGTGTTTTCTGTTTCAGCTTGTAATGTTTTTTCTAACATTGTAATGATGTGACGAGTAGCCATGTGTTAACTCTCCTTTGTGTAAATGGGTAATACCATTCTATATTTTAAAAAATTCTTACTATTATTAGTATACAATATATGGAATGCATCTACCTGCTTTTTAAATTGTATTTACAAAATCTTTTTTATTTGTTTACAAAAATAAAGTAAGATACAGTATATATGAAAAAATAATAAAGGAATGAATACATTGTATATAACAATAGAAGAGGCTGCGGAGTATTTGAATTTACCAAAATCGTATGTTGAAGAGTTAATTCAGCAAAAGAAAGTTCGTGCGCTATTCGATGGAGAGCAATATTTGTTAAATAAAGAACAATTCAATACACATTTAGAACAAATGGAGAAATATAAGCAATTAGTGGAAGAAATATTAAACGAACCAATCCCAGAAGATATGGATGTTAAAGACGAGGACTAAACTTAGGGAAATCCCGTATGAAGATATGCAGAAATGTACCTTCATACGGGATTTTTTTGTATAAAAAGTCATTGGAATCTCGTGATCTAGTTGAATGGAAGAGAATTTTGTAGGTATTAGTACTACATGTTAAAAGCATATTTTTTATAGCGGGGACAAACATAGAGAACATAACCTGTACAGATACATATACTATCAGTGCAAAAGCTTATAAATTAATGGAAGGGGTTTTCTCGTGAGTTTATTTGATTGGGATTTTTTGGAGAGTTTAATTGGATCTTATGTAAAAGTAAACAGAGGTGGACCAGAATCTCAAAAAGGAACAATAGTATCAATAGGTGCGGACTATTTCTTATTACAGAATGAAAAAGGAGAGCACCATTACTACCAGCTTCGCCATCTGAAAAGCATTACCCAAAATGCGAAAGATGGTGGAATAGGTGATTTTGAATGGTCGGAAGAAGACATTGCAGAAGACTTTGAAACGTTACTTCAAGGCTTCAAATACCGCTGGGTGAAAATTAATCGTGGTGGTCCAGAGAAAATTGAAGGTATTTTACAAGATGTTTCTAACGATTATGTAACGTTAATTATAAAAGAAGAAGTTGTATTAATTGCACTATCTCATATTAAAAGTGTTAATTATAATGCACCAGGAAGTGAAGAGAGCGATGAGAGTAGTGATGAGAGTAACGATGAGAAAAGTAATGAAAACAGCAATAATTCAAGTCGAGCTCGCGCACTAAGACAATCAAGTAGAGGAAGGTAAAACGGAAAGGAGGGTATGAATTTGGAGGATGTATTATGCTGTGATCAAATCAAAGGTTTAGTCGGTGAGAATGTAAAAGTAAATCTTCGCGGACCGGAAAGTCGAGTAGGTGTACTGTCGGTGTTAGGAAAAGATTACCTTGCATTACAATTACCTCATGGAGAAGTAGTGTATTATCAGCTGAAACATGTGAAGAGTCTAGTCAGGAAAGTAAAAGAAGTGCAAGGAGACTATGGTTCATGTTTCTGCTCTGATGAAGATACTTTTTTAGAGGTATTAAATGACTTGAAGTATACGTGGATAAAGATTAATCGTGGTGGACCAGAGTGTGTAGAGGGTTTATTAGGTGATATACATGATGGAAGTATTACACTAGTAAACGGTGATGAAGTCATTTATGTAATTAATTTTCATATTAAGAGTGTGAGTCAAATAGTTAAGAACAAAAAGAATGAAGAAGAATAATGTTTAATAAATAAGAGGGGCATTATGGTTGAAATTGAAGAACGATTTCATATATCACTGCAATTATTTCGCGATATATGAAAAGGAATTTCTTACTATAAAAAAACAGAAAAGTGCCCCTGATTATTTTTTTGAAATAGAATGGATAAAATTGTATTTTCATAGAAAGGAGGATATAGATGAATGAGTTAAACAAAAGTATTGGAGAAAATATATACGTTAAATTAATCGGTGAAAAAAGATTTAAAGGTGTATTAATTGATGTAGGAAATGATATTGTAGTTCTTTACAATGGACAAGACTATGTATATATATCTTTATACCATGTCCAATATTATAAGTTTTTGAGAGGGCATGATGAAGAAATATTAAAACCAGATGTGGACTCTGTAATTAAGAGAGAATCACCTTCAATTTCTTTGAGGAAAGTATTAAGCACATCTAAAGGGATTTTTACAGAAATTTATGTGGCAGGAAATGCTCCAATACACGGTTATGTTACAAGTGTAATGAACGATTATATTGTTTTTTATAGCCCGGTTTATAAAACAGTATATATATCTTTAAGGCATTTGAAATGGTTAATTCCGTATAAAGAAAACCAAGTCCCTTATTCCCTCAATAAAAATGAACTCCCCGTAAATCCATTAAATATTACGTTAGCTCGAACGTTTGAAGAACAACTTATTAAAATGGCTGGGAAAATTATGGTTTTTGATTTAGGTGAGGAATATAACAAAATCGGAAAGATGTCGAAAATTGATGAAGGACATATTGAAATATTAAAAGCACGTGACGCAAAAATGTATGTGAACATTCAACATGTGAAATCTGTCCATTGTCCGTAGGCTAGTTTAAAGGGCTGGCTTTTTCTTTTATATATACGGAAGAAAAGGTCGAGCCTATTTGTTTACCGTTATTTTGATATGAGGGGGAAAGTGAATTGAATATATAAGTATGTTCCTGTTTTTACTTATAAAGAGGTAATCATGTACTAAATTATAAAAAAAGATATACGAGCTACCTTTTGTTGTATTCAATTCACTTTTTGAGGAAGTGCTGCTCAACTAATTTATTAAAGGGGTTTTATTTGTGGAGCAGTTTCCAAATTCGTTTTCGATTACGTTGCTTGGCAGTGCTGGTGGAGCAGCAAAAGCAGTGTTAGCAATTTTGAATCAGGCGATAGTAAATGAAAAAGATCCAATTTATGAATCGATAAAGAATGTTAAATTTCATTTAGTTGATATAAAACAAAAAGATAAAAGTTATTATGATGAGTTGTTTCCAAATTTGAAAGAGCAATTGTTTTTATATGAAATAAATCTTCAAGATGTAGTCAAATTTAAACAACATTTAAAAGAAAAAAGAACGAAGGTTGTTATTGATGTATCAGGTGCAGATACGATTAGGGTACTGAGCTGTTGTAATGAACTTGGAATTTGTTACATTAATTCAGCTTTGGAAAATGAGGCAGTAGATCAAGACGATAGTTTACTCGGTTTTCAGCTTACGGAAAGATATACGAGGTTTGAGAAGGAGAAAGAAAAATTCACAAATACAAAAGCGATTATAGGTTCAGGTATGAATCCGGGGGTTGTTCAATGGATGGTTGTTGAACTCATGAAAGAACGGCCAAATGAAAAGCCACGAGCATGCTATATTGTAGAACACGATACGTCGTTCTTGAATGATACAGCGCTTATAAAGCCACATACACTTTACGCTTCATGGGCAGTAGAGCGATTTTTAGATGAAGCGATATGGAGTTATCCGATGTATATGAGTCATCATCGTCCTCTTTACTTTTATGAGGATGTATATGCTTCGGAGTATAAAGTGAAGTTAGGAGAAAAAGAGTTTTATGGTTGTTTAATGCCACATGAGGAAGTTTTAATTTTAGGGAAAACCTTCAATATGGAAGTGGGTTTTCTTTACCGAATTAATGAGTATACAACTAATTTAATTAGACAGAACTTAGATAAAGTAGAAGATTTATGGAATTGGAATCGTAAAGTATTTAATCCAGCTGAAGAACAGGTTGCTGGAGAGGATTTGGTTGGTGTGCTACTCGTTTATGAAAATAGTGAAACATATATGTATAACGTGATGAATAGCAGCCAAGTTTTTCAAAAATATAAAACGAATGCAACTTACTTCCAAGTAGGGTGCGGAATTTATGCAGGTTTGTGCAGTTTACTTTTAGATCCCTTTGGACAAGGTGCTTATTACGTTGAGGAGTTATTATTAAATACGGAAAGTAAGTACGGCGAATATCTAAATTTATATATGAAGGATTTTGTAATAGGGCATAATAAATTTACTGATGGATTGCTACATGATAGGGTAAGATGGATATAGGTGGTGACAAAAAAAGGAAGGAGATCTCTTCTTTCTTTTTTGTATTATAAGGTTACATATTGCTCTGAAAGCAATTTCATACTTATAATTTAAGAAGATAACAATGGAAATGTTTTTTTGTATCGAGTAAGAGGAGTTTTTATATGAACAAATACAAGAGCTTGATTTATGAAGAAAGAAAAGCTTTAAAGGTATTTATATTATTATTCTATATTATATTTTTTTTATATGACGCTATATATTATTTTGCATATCCCGCTATGAATATTAATGGAACAACGGTAGGGTGGCCAAAAGGCAGCCTTGGGATAGGTGTATATATATTTGTAATATCATTATTTCCTATTTCGATATACCTTCTAAAAAAAGGCTATATATATTCTATAAAATATTTATTTTTATTTGGGTACATGTTTATCGATTTTATTAATAATTTAATGATTTATTTGCGAACGGATAGGGCTTTTGAACAGGGTAGTATGGTAGAAATCTTATTAATTTTATTTGCACCGGTTTTCGTGAACAGAAAATATTTTTATTTAGTTTCCTTTAGTGTAATTGGAAAGTACGTATTTTTTACATTAATATTAAAAGACTTAACGGTTGTGATTCCGCTTGTTTTATGTATCTTCTTCTTCATTATTTCACATTCTTTGTTAAAACGATTTCAATCTTATGTGAGAACCGTTTTTGAAATGATGAACAATATGAAAGAGACGGAAAATTTAGCTGTTATTGGTACAATGTCTACAACAATTGCTCATGAAATTCGAAATCCATTAACAGCTTTAAAAGGGTTTACGCAAATGCAAAAAGAAAGAAACCCTGCTGATACGATGAGCTATGATATTATGTTACAAGAAATTGAAAGAGTTAACGGATTTGTTAGTGAATTGATGTTATTAGGAAAACCAAAACCAATGAATTATGAATGGTGTAATATACGAGAAATCCTTTTATATGTTGTGCAGTTAATGGAAAGTTATGCGGCTCAATATAAAGTGAAACTCCACTTGCAAGTAGATGGAAATTTACCCGATATAAATGGCGATGATAAGCAATTGAAACAAGTATTGTTAAACATTATCAAAAATGGAATCGAATCGATGCCAGAAGGTGGAGACATTCATATTTGTGTATTCAAAAAAGCTGGAGATAAATTGTGTATTTCTGTCGAAGATCAAGGTTTTGGTATAGAGAATGAGAAAATAGAAAAAATCGGAAAGGCATTCTATACAACAAAGGAGAATGGTACAGGACTTGGATTAATGATTACATATAAAATTATTAAGGAACATCAAGGGAGTATCACGATTCAAAGTAGTATGGGTGTGGGAACGAAAGTGGAAATTTATTTACCGACAGTGTAGTGAAATAGAAGAAATTACTTTTCAGAAAAGTATTCTTGTTGTGTAAATATAAACATTTTATAAAATGTTTCAAGAAGGGTTTTTTTTATAAAACACTTCGTTTATAATGGAGGAAAATATCGACATGAGATTGGTTATTCATGTAACGGTTTGGTAGTGTTAGGAAAAGAAGGGGTGCCCGCGCATCCTTTTTTCTATGCAGATATTATGAAAGGGGTGGTATTATGGAATTAACATTAAATTCGACTGTATGTTTACACACGATTCAATTTCGAAAAGAGCAAAAGAATTATATTGTAAAAGATACAATTACAGGAGAAAAATATGAAATGCCGCCACTTTGGATTGATGCACTGGCGATGATGCGTGACGGTTTTTCATTGGGAGAAATTGAGGAGAAATTAAAAGAAGAGTATCCGGCCGAAGAAGTAAATATGTTAGTATTTACGAGGCAACTATTAGAGCTAGAACTTGTTGAAATGGTAGATGGAGAAGAGATAGCTTGTACAAAGAAGAAAGAAAAAGATTATTTAGCTTGGGTACGCCCTCGTGTGGAACAATTATTTCTTAATTTAAATAAAAAATATAGAAGCAAAGATCAGTAATGATCTTTGCTTTTTTTGTGCAATACAAAATAGGTATTCACCCAAATAAAGTTGCTTGCATATTGTAGCTTATGTAAATAGAATGCTGCGAAGGAGTGAGTGCAGTGACAGGGAATGTATTGAATTATTATGCTGGTGGCAATACAGCTAGAGGATTTCATAATTTATACGAAGAGAATTTAAAAGGGCTAGACAGGTTATTTATTTTAAAGGGTGGTCCAGGAACGGGCAAATCTTCTTTAATTAAGGCAATAGGTCGTGAATGGCTTGAAAAAGGATATGATATTGAATTTTTACATTGTTCTTCAGATAATAAGTCAGTCGATGGTGTGATTATCCCGGAATTAAAAGTCGGAATTGTTGATGGGACATCACCACATGTTATTGAACCGAAAATGCCAGGGGTTGTCGAAGAGTATATTAATTTAGGTGTTGCTTGGGATTCGGATAAATTAAGAAAGCAGAAGCTTGAAATTGAACGATTTGTATCAGAAGCGAGCCGGGCTTTTCAAGCTGCTTACGGGTGTTTTAAAGAGGCACTCGTTATACATGATGAGTGGGAGAAAATATATATTGATAACATTGATTTTGATAAAGCAAATGAACTAACAGATCAGCTAATTCAGAAATTATTTGCAGATAAAAGCGGGAAACAATCGATTGTGAAACATCGCTTTTTAGGAGCTGCTACACCGAAAGGAGCAGTTGATTTTGTTCCTAATTTAACAGAAGGATTACCGCATCGTTATTTTATAAAGGGGCGCCCAGGCTCTGGAAAATCAACAATGCTCAAAAAATTAGCTAAGGTAGCAGAAGAAAAAGGGCTTGACGTTGAAGTATATCATTGCGGATTTGACCCGAATAGTCTTGATATGGTTATTGTAAGGGAATTAGGGTTTGCAATTTTTGATAGCACCGCACCGCATGAATACTTTCCAAGCCGTGAGGGAGATGAGATTATTGATATGTATGATCTCATTGTTGCACCAGGTACAGATGAGAAGTATGCGAAGGAAATTCGCAGTGTTTCTATTCAATATAAAGAGAAGATGAATGAGGCGATGTCTTTCTTAGCAAAGGCAAAATCAGTTCGTGATAAATTAGAACGAATTTATATTGCAGCTATGGATTTTTCAAAAGTGGATGCATATAAAGAGGAGATTCAAAAAGAGTTTGAACGAATTGCCGCTGCTGTAACTGAAAAGAAAAAATAAGTGTTTTGTTAGGCTGTCGGGAATTTTCTGACAGCTATTTTAGTATGTAGTAAAATGGCCGTATACTTGTCGAATTTCCAGGGAAATGATCAAAAAATGGGGAGGGTATGAAATGAGAGAGAAAATTGAACTAGAATTAGAAAGAATTGAAAAAGAGAATGATGTGAGAATCTTATTTGCCGTGGAATCAGGAAGCCGTGCTTGGGGATTTCCATCGAAGGATAGCGATTATGATGTTAGGTTTGTTTATATAAACCCTGTAGAATGGTATTTATCCATTCATGATAAAAGAGATGTAATTGAGTATCCGATTAGTGATGATTTAGATATAAGTGGTTGGGATATTAAAAAGGCATTGCAATTATTTGCAAAGTCAAATCCAGCTTTACTTGAGTGGATTCGATCACCAATTTTTTATTTGAAAAACTCTAGTTTTCCAGAACAGCTTCAGCAAATGAGTGAAAAGCATTTTGATCCAAAAGCAACGATATATCATTACTTACATATGGCGGCAAAAAATTATCGTGAATTTTTACAAGGTGAGAATGTAAAGTTGAAAAAGTACTTTTATGTATTGCGTCCTATTTTAGCTTGTAAATGGTTAGAGGAGAAGTCGACTTTTCCTCCTGTAGAATTTGATCGATTGATTACAGAATTAGCGTTAGAACGTAGCGTATTAGATGAAATTGAAAAGTTGTTAGTAAAGAAAAAAGCAGGTACTGAATTAGATCTTGGATTGAAAATTAAGGTGTTAAATCAATTTTTAGAAGAACAAATTGATTACTATCAGCAATACGTAAAAGGAATTGAAAAGGGATTAGGGATTGATATTGAAATTTTGAATACATTATTTCGCGAGATGTTGTTTGAAGGATACAAAAAAGAGCACAAGTAAGTTTGTGCTCCTTTTTTTGTTTGGAGGAATAAAGAAAATACATATAGCTACGATAAGGTCTACAAATGATAACGAATAAATCATATTGTATGTTTTATTCGTTATCAACTCGTTTTAATGGTTGATCTGCTGGACCTTCCATAACATCCCCGTCAATTGAAAAACGGGAACCGTGGCAAGGGCAATCCCACGTACAATCACCGTTATTCCATTCAACTTCACAGCCGAGGTGGGTACAAGTTGTATCGACGATATGTAATTTTCCTTCTTTGTCTTTATAAGCACCTGCTCGTTTACCGTTGACATGTACAACAGATCCCTCTCCAACTTCAAGATCTTCTGGCTTACGTAATGCTGTTTCAATTTTTCCTTCAATTAAATGTTTCGCAACATCAATGTTCTGCGTAAGGAATGTTTTTATATCTGAATTTGCATGAAAGCGTGACGGTGCAAACAGCTCTTTATATGGACTGTGGACTTTTAGAATGGAATCTTTCAGTAAATGAGCCGCGGCAGTTCCAGTTGTCATTCCCCATTTGCGATATCCAGTTGCAACAAATATATTTGGATTTCTTTCGTTAATATGTCCGATATAAGGGAGCTTGTCTAGAGTAATCAAATCTTGCGCTGACCATCTATAGGGAACTTCATCCACTCCAAAAGTTGTTTCAGCAAAAGAATATAGTGCTTCATAATGAAGCATCGTATTTATTCCTTGTCCTGTTTTATGACTTTCTCCGCCAATTAAAATTAATTTTTCTCCATTACTTGTTATAGAGCGTAAGGAGCGTTTTGGATCATCAATACTTAAATACATCCCACCTGGATAATCCGTTTTTGCTTTTATTGCGAGAGCATAGGAGCGTTCTGCGTACATTCGCGTAAAGAAAAAGCTATTAGCATCATAAAAAGGAAAATGTGAACAAGAGACAACATATTCGCAAGTGATACGATGATCACCCTTTGTAATGACTTGTGGATAATCTCCTTTCTCCACATCCATAGCTGTTGTTTGTTCATAAACTTTGCCGCCCATCTCTACAAACTTTTCTAAAAGTGTTTTCAAATAAAGGAGGGGATGGAATTGTGCCTGATTTTTCATTACAAGTGCAGATTGTACTGGAATCGGAATTGACAGAGATTGAACATAGTCACAAGGTATATTTAGTTTTTGATAGGCTTCATATTCTTTCGATAAATTTCTTAATCCATTATTAGTAGTTGTATATAAATACGAATCTTCATTTGAGAAATTACAGTCGATTTTATATGCTTGCACAGTTTCATTTATGAATTGTAGAGCGTGACTATTTGATTCATAGTAAAGACCGGCCTTTTCCAGACCGAAATGATTTATTAATTCATCATAAATAAGATCATGTTGTGCTGTTACTTTCGCCGTTGTATGTCCAGTCGTTCCGTTTAAAATAAGGCCAGAATCAATTAACACAACGTCGATGCCTTCTTTCGCTAGTAAATAGGCAGTAGTTATACCTGTAATACCAGCACCGATAACAGCAACTTTTGTTTTTATATTTTCGGATAAACGGGGGAAAGTAGGAAACTGAGTAGATTCAATCCAATAAGATAATGGCAATTGTGGGAATGTATCACTTGTCATAATGGAAACCTCCTGATTTAGAACAATTTTCCTTTTAATATTCCCATATTATATGAAATTCATGTGAGTTGTTTTAGTAGCATTCTGTTTTTGTTGATAAAAAGAAAAAGTTATTTCAATATAATTATTTTTGTAGGTAGTATGGCGGGGTGAGTTTTGTATGAAACTAACTTCAGATGATTTTAGTTGTTAACTATGCAGAGAATTCTTGAATAAGATACAGTCTTTGTTGCTAGAATATATTTGTCTATATATTTGATGAAACCTTATGAAATCCATGCTTTTTCTTTAGTGGAATAAAGTATAATTATAAAAATATAACCAACTTTTATTACTAGGTCATAAAAGTTGTTGACAATATAGAAAGTCTATTGTTATGATTCATCATGTGGAAAGGTTGATAGAGAGTAAAAAGAGAAATGTTTTTCATTGATAATAAAAGCGAAAAAATAAGTGACGATAGAGTGAGTATATTTTCCTTATGATAAATGCTTTTTGGAGCACTGAGTAAAATCAATCTGGAAGCAAGAATTACTATATGCAAGTTGCGCAGGGCGCGGCATAAGAAAGGGGCAAAAGGATGAAGGAGCTTCATACGTTTGGGTGGTATGCAGCGCGTGTATCACCACATTTGCCGAAAAAAGCATTTAAACCAGTTCCGACTCGTTTATTTGGTGGACTGGCTTATTTACTGGTGGCATTGGCTGGTTTAATAACGATTGGGGTATTTGAATTGAATGTGTGGGCAAACCTAGGAATTGCAATTGTTCTTGGATTATGTTTTGCTTCACTTGGATTTTTAGGACATGAAATTTTACATGGAACAGTTGTAAGAAAGGCATGGCTTCGTGACTTCTTAGGTGCGATTGCATTTATGCCGTTATCAACAGGTCCGAAACTTTGGAGAAAGTGGCATAATGCAACGCATCATGTTCATACACAGCATGAAGAAAATGATCCAGATGCATGGCCAACATTTGAGAAGCTTAAAAAGAGTAAGTTTTTGAGTTGGGTATATCGCATGCCTCTTCATGTACGTTCATTCTTTAGTTTTCTGTCACTAACAATTCAATTTACTTTACATTCGACTCGAATGTTCTTTCATTTTATAAAGGAATTTAAGTCATCCAATCAAAAATCTGTATGGCTGCAACTTCTTTTGCCTTGGACAGTTTGGATTAGTTTATTATTTATTATGGGACCTGCAAAATGGTTATTTGCATATGTGATTCCGTTGTTAATTGCTAACTTTATTGTAATGGCATATATTGCAACAAATCACCGCTTAAATCCAATAGTTCCAGTAAATGATCCGTTAGCAAACTGTTTATCAGTAACAGTGCCGCGCTGGGTAGACGTTTTACATTTCAATTTCTCATATCATACAGAGCATCATCTGTTTCCTGCTATGAGCTCTAAATACTATCCGTTAGTAAAAGACAAAATTAAAGAAATGTGGCCGGAACGCTATCACGAAATGCCAATGACAAAAGCTTTGGGGGCATTATGGAATACACCACGTGTGTATTATCAAGGAAGTGAATTGGTGGATCCGCATAGAGAGCATTTTTATGGTTCTTTAGGAAATGGACTAGACCCTCATAATATTTCATATCGTGAGGAACATATAGAAGAAAAAGAGAGTATTAAAAAAGTAAATCAATAAAAGTTGATATATTTGTGCAGTGAAAAAGCAAGCCATCTCAGGCTTGCTTTTTCTTATAAAGAAACTTCTTTTTTGTTCTTTGCCCTAACTTGAACTGAATTTGTTTCTTTTCTTTGTAGTCGTTTCTCTAAAAGATTAACAAAGTAAGTAAATAGAAGAACAAGTACGAGATAGTATAAACCAACGATTATATATGTATCTAATTGTTGGAAGTTACTTGCAGCAATTGATAAACCTGATCCCCATAATTCGGATAGTCCTACGTAAGCAACGAGTGAAGAATCTTTCAATCCGATAATAAATTGATTCCCTAGAGGAGGAAGAGATAGGCGAAATGCTTGTGGTAATATAATTCGGCGCATAGCTAAAGGATAAGGCATACCTAAAGAGCGAGCTGCTTCCAATTGTCCTCGATCAACGGATTGAATGGATCCACGAAAAATTTCAGTAATATATGCACCGTTATGAATTGCTAAAGCGATTGCTCCTGCCCAAAAAGGGGTGAAAACAATAACAGATGTAATACCGAAATAGAGAATTGCGATTTGAACAATTAAAGGTGTACCACGAATAATGGCGATATAGACATGAGCAATACTATTTAAAACTTTATTGTTAGAGATTCGAAAGAAAGCAAATAGTAATCCAATTAATGAACCGAGTACTAGGGAGGTTAATGTTAATTGCAATGTGACAATAGTAGCCTTTAAGAGTGTGGGATAGGTAGAGATAAAAATATCAAACATGTGCTTCACCTCATAATTGTATGGATTTTAGTAGAGAATGAAATGCCCCACATAAAATGAAACTTTTATCAGTGGGGCACGGTTTATGAAATCTTTGAATAGATAACTTACTTCGTTTTTTCCTCTTCTCCAAGAATATTACGACCAAACCATTTTTTACTGATTTTTTCATACGTGCCATCTTTAATGATTTCATCTAAAGCCTTATTTACTTTCTCAACCATTTCTTTATCATCCTTACGAATAGCAATTCCCATTTCATCAAGGTTTAATGGTTTACCTGCTTCTTTTATATTTGATTTACCTTCTTTCATCATTCGAAGACCAACCATTTGATCAGTGATTACTGCATCAACACGTCCAGGCTCTAAGTCCATAAGTGCAGTAATATCACTATCATATTCTGTAATTTGATCTGTATATTTTGCAACAAGGTCTTTAAAGGTACTTGCCTTTACAACTCCTATTTTTTTACCTTTTAAGTCCTCTGGAGAGGAGATAGACGTATTCTTTTTGGCTACAAAAATTTGTGCACCAGAGCGATAATATGGATTTGAGAAATTCACGGCTTTTAAGCGCTCCTCCGTAATAGCCATACTACCTAATATCACATCATACTTTTTCGATTGCAGACCTTGAATTAATGTTTCCCAAGGGTTTGTAACAGGAACTGGCTTCATTCCCATTTTTTTTGCGAGAGCGGCACCTATTTCAACATCAAAACCGACAAGTTTTCCGTCATTTTCTTTATAGTTAAAAGGTTTGTATAAACCACTCATCGCATAACGAAATTCTTTTTCACCATTTGATGAAGTAGTTGCGCTTTCCTTACTACAGGCTCCTAGTATGAAGGATGTACATAGAGTAATACTCGCAACAATGGTTAATAGTTTTCTTTTCATAAAACCCCTCCTATATATTGATCATACGGATTGTGTTCAATATGTTACGGAGATTATTCTATTTGGACAATTAGTTGTGTCCCGTATGAATACATTTCTTTACGTTTGAAACAGAAGTTACATTATAAAATGTTACGTAAAAATTGTTTTGCTCGTTCATGTGATGGAGCTGAGAAGAATTGTTCGGGAGGAGCATCCTCTACAATTTTTCCATCATCCATAAAGATGACGCGGTCAGCTACATCTCTTGCGAAATTCATTTCATGGGTAACAATAACCATTGTCATTCCTTCTTCAGCAAGTTCTTTCATAACTTGCAATACTTCTCCAACAAGCTCAGGATCTAAAGCTGATGTAGGTTCATCAAATAGCATAATTTTAGGATTCATAGCAAGAGCTCGAGCAATCGCAATGCGCTGTTTTTGGCCACCTGAAAGGAGGTGAGGAGTTACATCCGCCTTGTCTTGTAGGCCGACCTTTTGCAAAAGCTGATTCCCGATATCTTTTGCATTTGCTGCTTCCAATTTTTTTACGTGAATAGGTGCTTCTATGATGTTTTCTAGTGAGGTCATATGAGGAAAGAGGTTAAAGTGCTGAAAAACCATACCGACATTTTCACGGACTTTGTTTAAATTTGAATGCTTTGGATCAATTCGCTCACCTTGTAAGTGAATTTCACCTTCATCGTACATTTCTAAAAAGTTAAGACAGCGAAGTAATGTACTTTTTCCGGAACCACTGGCACCAATTAAAACAACAACTTCTTTTTCTTTTACTTCTAAATCAATTCCTTTTAAAACATCGAGTGAGCCAAATGATTTTATTAGATTTCGAACTTGAATCATACAAAACCCCCAGTCAAAAATATATTTTACAAATGTTGCCCCTTATTTCTGTTATTAGTCATAAATTGTCAGAATCCTTTATTTTTTTCATAGGATTTGATATTCAAAGGAATAATGATTTTAAAAAATCTCTATATCTTTCTATAACGAAAATATGGATAATAATATATAGGTAGTATGTATATTACTTATGAGGAGGAATGAGAAATGGAAAAGGAAAAGAAAACATTTTCCTTTGGCTTACGTACACAACTTATGCTATTCACTACAGTTTTAGCTTTCATTACATATTCAACAAGTATATTTTTTATTTACGTGATATACGATTATTTTCAAATTTATGTAAGTCAAACGGTATATAATATTATCATTATGTTATTAGGTGTAGTATGGTCTGGAATTTTAGCATATGGAGCAGCCGTATTTTTAATTAAACCGCTTCGAAAGTTAGAGGAGGCGGCAAGGAAAGCGGCTGAGGGTGATATCCGTGAAGATGTTCCATTGCCGAAGACAGATGATGAAATTAAATCTTTAAGTGTTGCATTTAATATGATGCTAGGAAATTTAAGAGGCATGGTAAAAAATATTGATACAACATTTTCGTATACAAATAATCAAGTGCATCAAATTAGAAAACAAACAGGAGAAGCAACGAAGCAAGCACAAGGTGTATCTGAGACACTTGCAGAGATTTCTTCTGGTGCTGAGCAATCAGCAGCGTCAATCCAGGCGATTGTCTCTGCTGTTGATACAACAACTTCTATTGCAAGTGAAGTAGAAGAAAAAGCAAAACAGTCTGATGAGTTGTCTTCAGAAATGGTCCAAGCTTTAGGGCAAAGTACTCGTGTCTTTACTTCTTTAATTCAAGGTATTCAAACATTGGCGAAAGAAAATGAAGATTCAATGCAAAATGTACAGAAGTTAGAAGAAAGAATGAAACAAGTAGAACATATTGTGTCTGTTGTGAGTGAGATTGCTAGCCAAACTAATTTATTAGCACTAAATGCTTCTATTGAGGCAGCTCGTGCAGGCGAGCATGGAAGAGGGTTTGCAGTTGTTGCGGAAGAAGTACGCAAACTTGCTGATGAAAGTGATCATTCTGCAAGAAACATATCGCAATTATTACGGAATATGCAAGAAGAAGTGCAACAAGTCGCGATGAAAATGACTGAGCAAGTAAAGACAGCTAAAGAAGAGGCGAAACGCGGAGAAGCTACAGAACTAATTTTAAAAGAAATGTCATCAAGTATTATGGAAGTCGCCGATGCAACTCAGCAAATTAGTAGTTATATGAATGAACAAGTGAGTCATATTCATCAAACAGGAGCACAAACAAAGGCTGTAGCGGCAATTGCTGAGGAAACATCAGCTGGTTCACAAGAAGTGGCACGTGTGACGCTGCAACAATCCGAAAATATGATGGCAATCGATCAATTATTAAAGGATTTAGAGAAGCAATCAGCCGATTTAAAACAAACAATTGAGCGATTTTCAATGTAAAAGGGAAGAACAGTATTCTGTTCTTCCTTTTTACGTATGAAAAGGGGGGATGCTTTGTTGAAAATGAAAAACATTGCATGGATCATATAAGGTCTTCACCTTACGTAGCCTTTGAAAACTAGAACCATAATAACTAGTTTGCCAATTTTTGATGTCGATATCGGGCCAATTGACATAGTCACCTAGTGTATAAGGATCTAAGCTTTCTCGTAAATCTTTAACCCAGCGTATATTTTTATTTTCTTCATCATCGCATTTCCAAGAAGTAATATATTCTTGCGCAATAATCGCTTTACGATGGAAATAAGCTGTTTCATTCGGAAGAATATTTTCCACAGCACCTACGAGTGATTGATGCCAAATACTCGCATCTTTATTTGGTGCATGAGAAAGAAAGTGCTGCATAATTTGAATACCTTTCAGGGGAATAGGTTTATATACGTAGGAACCAGAGCGCTTGAAATTTTCAGGGATATTACCGCTATTAAAGAATTGAACAGCCTTTATATAAGGAACTTCATCTATAAAGAGAGAGGGGGTACCAGTTTCAAGAAGAGGGGATAATAAGGAATGGAGTTCAGAGGGAGAGCCAACAAACTCACCTTGTGCTTCAATTTTGTTTTGTTGCTTTGCGAATAATTCAATTGATGAAGTGAGACGTTCGTCTATATAAGGCGCCCAGTTTTGCCAAGCTTGAAATGCAGCGATAAAATCTTTCCATTCCCATGTAAGTGAGAAAATGGATACGTTTTTTATAGGATGGACTCGAAAAGTTAAAGAAGTAACAATTCCGAAGTTTCCACCACCACCGCCACGGCACGCCCAAAACAAGTTAGGGTTTTCTTGTTCGTTTGCACGAATGAGTTTTGCGCCAAATTTACCGCATGCTTGTACCATTTCAACTTCTACTAATTGATCACATGTTAATCCAAATAAGCGTGAAAGCATACCGATGCCACCGCCGAGTGTTAATCCAACAATTCCAACGCTTGCACTTGTGCCAGCTGGTATTGTAACACCATAATTCCAAAGCTCTTTATAAACAATGCCAAGATTTGCACCAGCTTCAATTGTTGCTGTTAATTTATCTGTATTAACAGTAATGCGATGCATTTCACTCACATCAATAATAAGTCCTCTATTTAAAAGAGAAAAATTTTCATAGCTATGACGTCCGCTTCTTAAGCGAAATGGTATATGGCGTTCACGTGCCCATTTTAAGGCGTTACAGACATCATTTTTATTTTGGCAAAAAACAATAATACAAGGGAGTTTTGGAATACTTAAATTTAAATTCATTCGGGCTACGTCGTAGTCCGGATCTGAGGGGACAACGATACGACCTGTTAATTTTGTTTGTTTCAATTTAGCACTCCTTTCTAAAATAATTAGAGCTTTGTATTAATGTATGAGAAGTGTATGTAACGTGCGTGGACAAGAGCGGGTGCAGAATGAGATTTCCTTTTGTGAGAAATAAATAAAGCATAAGAATAAGGAATCTACATAGAGTTCAATGAAAACAGTTGCAAACTATTCATATTTTGTTATGATAGTGTTACGAAAACGTTTGCATAAATTTCTGATGGGATGCAAAAGGAGAGAATGATTATGAATAAGACATGGTGGAAAGAAGCGGTTGCTTATCAAATTTATCCACGTAGCTTTATGGATTCAAATGGTGATGGTATTGGAGATTTACAAGGTATTATTGCAAAACTGGATTACTTAAAAGATTTAGGTATAGATGTAATTTGGATTTGTCCAATGTATAAGTCACCTAATGATGATAATGGTTATGATATTAGTGATTATCAAGATATTATGGATGAGTTTGGTACAATGGCAGATTTTGATGCTTTACTAGATGAAGTTCATAAGCGTGATATGAAGCTTATTATTGATTTAGTTATTAATCATACGAGTGATGAACATCCATGGTTTATTGAATCTCGTTCATCTAAAGACAATCCGAAGCGTGATTGGTATATTTGGCATGATGGTAAAGATGGCGTAGAACCAAACAACTGGGAAAGTATTTTTAATGGTTCGGCATGGGAATATGATGAAGTAACAGAACAATATTATTTACATTTATTCTCACGCAAACAACCAGATTTAAATTGGGAGAATAAAGAAGTTCGTGAAGTGTTATACGATACAGTTAACTGGTGGCTTGATAAAGGAATTGATGGTTTCCGTGTTGATGCGATCAGCCATATTAAAAAAGAAGATGGCTTTAAAGATATGCCAAATCCAAAAGAACTAAAGTATGTACCATCTTTTGATAAACATATGAATGTGGATGGCATTCAACCTTTATTAGAAGAGTTAAAAGAAAATACATTTTCTAAGTACGATATTATGACTGTTGGTGAAGCGAATGGCGTTAAGATTGAAGATGCTGAGCTTTGGGTTGGAGAAGAGCAAGGTAAGTTCAATATGGTATTCCAATTCGAACATTTAAGCTTATGGGATGCAGAAAAGAAGAAAGATCTTGATGTTGTAGGGCTGAAAAAGGTATTAACGAAATGGCAAAAAGGATTAGAAAATAAAGGATGGAATGCTTTATACATCGAGAATCACGATAAGCCACGTATCGTTTCAACTTGGGGAGATGATAAACAATTTTGGCGTGAAAGTGCAACGGCTCTAGGAGCGATGTATTTCTTTATGCACGGTACACCGTTTATTTATCAAGGACAAGAAATTGGTATGACAAATGTTCAATTCCCAAATATTGAAGATTATGATGATGTAGCAATTAAAAATTTATATCGTGAGAAAATTGCAGAAGGCGTATCGCATCAAGATATGATGGAAATTATTTGGGCTTCTTGTCGTGATAATTCACGTACACCTATGCAGTGGAGTGCTGAGGATAATGCTGGTTTTACAACAGGAAATCCTTGGTTTGGTATGAATCCAAATTATGAAGAAATTAATGTGGAAAAGCAAAAAAATGAAGAGGGGTCGATTTTCAATTTCTACAAGAAAATGATTGCCTTGAAAAAAGAGCATGATGTATTAAATTATGGTACGTATGATTTACTTTTAGAAGACGATCCACAAATTTATGCTTATACACGTACGTTACAGGATGAAAAAGTTATTGTAATTAGCAATATCTCAAAAGAGGAAGCTGTGTATAATGAGAGTTTATTCGCACTAGAACGCAAACGCTTGCTTTTAAATAACTATGAAGTTGCGGAACATGAACAAGTAACTTCAATCATGTTAAAACCTTATGAAACAAGGGTTTATCGCATTTCATAATAAAAAAGGGTGCTCCTGGAGCATCTTTTTTTATGAAAAAAAATAAATTTCTATTGCAAAGTGAAAACGCTTTTATTAAAATAGATTTATGAAAACGGTTGCGTAAAGAGATAAAAATAAAGTTTTGTAAGGAATCGTTTTCACAAAAGAAACAGAAATTATAATTTAAATCGTTATGTTGTTATAAATAAAGGGGAGGAAGAACAGATGAAAATTACGTCTTTTGATTTTTGGCAAAAGTTCGGGAAGGCATTATTAGTTGTTGTAGCTGTAATGCCAGCAGCGGGCTTAATGATTTCCATCGGTAAGTTAATTGGGATGTCTGCTGGGGATATTAACGCAGTTCATACAATTGCTCGCGTAATGGAAGACATCGGTTGGGCGATTATTACGAATCTACACATTTTATTCGCAGTAGCAATTGGGGGATCTTGGGCGAAAGATCGCGCAGGTGGTGCATTTGCAGCACTATTAGCATTCGTCTTAACAAACAGAATTACAGGAGCTATATTTGGCGTAAATACTGAAATGTTAGCGGATTCAAAAGCGACAGTGTCTTCAGTATTAGCAGGAGATTTACTTGTAAAAGATTACTTCACTTCTGTACTTGGTGCACCAGCATTAAACATGGGAGTTTTCGTAGGGATTATCACAGGTTTCTTAGGAGCTACTTTATATAACAAATATTATAACTATAACAAACTGCCACAGGCATTAGCATTCTTTAACGGAAAACGATTCGTACCATTCGTTGTAATTGTTTGGTCTACAGTCACTGCAATTGTATTATCACTTTTATGGCCATTCATCCAAAGTGGATTAAATGAATTTGGTCGCTGGATTGCAGCTTCAAAGGATAGTGCGCCAGTTGTTGCACCATTTGTATATGGAACGTTAGAGCGTTTATTATTACCATTTGGATTACATCATATGTTAACGATTCCGATGAACTACACAGAGCTAGGTGGAACATATACAATGTTAACTGGCTCAAAAGTTGGACAAGTTGTAGCAGGGCAAGATCCATTATGGCTTGCATGGATTACAGACTTAAATAACTTATTAGCAAGTGGAGATACGAAAGCATATAACGACTTATTAAATAATGTTGTACCAGCTCGCTTCAAAGCGGGACAAGTTATTGGTTCATCTGCAGCTTTAATGGGTATCGCATTCGCGATGTTCCGTAACGTAGATAAAGATAAGCGTGCAAAATATAAACCAATGTTCTTATCAGCTGCATTAGCAGTATTCTTAACAGGTGTAACAGAACCAATTGAATTCATGTTTATGTTTATTGCACCAGTACTATATGTTGTGTATGCAATTACAACAGGTCTTGCATTCGCATTAGCAGATTTAATTCATTTACGTGTTCATGCATTCGGATTTATTGAGTTAATTACTCGTACACCAATGATGGTTAACGCAGGTTTAACAAGAGACTTAATCAACTTTGTCATTGTTTCATTGGTGTTCTTCGGTCTTAACTTTACGTTATTCAATTTCTTAATTAAAAAATTCAATTTACCAACGCCAGGACGTGCAGGTAACTATATTGATAATGAAGATGAGTCATCAGAAGGAACAGGAAATGTACAAGATGGTTCATTAGCAACAAAAGTTATTGATTTATTAGGTGGAAAAGATAATATTGCTGACGTCGATGCTTGTATGACACGTTTACGTGTAACAGTAAAAGATTTAGATGTTGTTGCACCAGAAGCACAGTGGAAACAAAATGGTGCTTTAGGACTTATCGTAAAAGATAAAGGTGTACAAGCGGTATATGGTCCAAAAGCTGACGTATTAAAGTCAGACATTCAAGATATGTTAGGTGCGTAATAATATGAAATTGCTAACTTTAAATTGTCACTCTTGGCAAGAAGAGAATCAAATGGAAAAGATTAAATATCTTGCTAAAGTAATTCAAGAAGAAGAGTATGATGTAATCGCATTGCAAGAAGTAAGTCAGTCGATACAGGCTGGAAATGTATGCGGTAACAAGAAAGAAGATAATTTTGGACTTTTACTATTAGAAGAGTTAAAAGCGTTATATGTAAAAGATTACAATATTACTTGGGATTTCTCTCATATTGGTTATGATGTGTACGAAGAAGGATTAGCGATTATAACAAAGCATACTATTATAAAAGAAGATACGTTCTTTGTATCAGAAAACAAAGATACAACGTATTGGAAAACACGCAAAATTGTAAGTGCAACAATTGCTTATAATGGTAAGAATATAACGTTTTACTCTTGCCATCTCGGTTGGTGGAATGATGAAGAAGAGTCATTTAAAGATCAAGTTGATCGTTTGGTGGAGCGTGTAAATAGCAATGAACTTTCCTTTTTAATGGGTGATTTTAATAACAATGCTCGTTTGGAAGGCGAGGGTTATGAGTATATGATGCAAAAAGGTTTGTATGACACATATGAACTAGCGATAGAGAAGGATGAAGGAACAACTGTCCAAGGCGAAATTGCTGGTTGGGATGAAAATAAACATAATTTGCGAATCGATTTAATACTGTGTAACCAAAATAAAAATGTTCGTTCTTCAAAAGTTATTTTTAATGGTACAAACCGAAACGTAATTTCAGATCATTTCGGTGTAGAAGTTCAATTAGATATATAATAGAAGAAATCCTCACAGATAATAAAAATCTGTGGGGATTTTTTTAGAAATACAAGTATTTCCAAGAGAAAATACTTGTATTTTTTATGACATTTCCTATATATTTGTTGTTACTGAATGTAAAACCGATTCAGTCATTTTGTATTCATGTTTTTACTTACTTCGTTATATAATAAAGTAAGTGAAATATTTAATAGGGAAAATAGTGCATTTTCGTTTAATCCACGATGTAGAAAGTGATATAATTGCAAAATGTGTGCATCATTTTCTAAAGAAGGAAAAATATATAATTAGGTGATAACTTATATGAAACAAATTTGGCGTATTTACAAAACAGATTTACGGAATGTGGCCAAACATTGGGCTGCAATTGTTATTGTATTAGGTTTGATGGTTCTACCATCGTTATATGCATGGTTTAACATTAAAGCTTCTTGGGATCCTTACGGAAATACGAAAGGAATCCAGATTGCAGTTTCTAACCAAGATGCTGGGACAAATTTAAGAGGAAAAGATATTAACATTGGGGAAGAAATTGTAGATTCACTTAAGAAAGACAAAAATTTTGGGTGGAAGTTTGTTGATGAAAAGCAAGCAATTTATGGAGTAGAGCATGGAGATTATTCTGCAAGTATTACTATCCCAAAAGATTTTTCGGAAAAGATTGCAACAGTCTTGAATGAAAATCCAGAGAAACCGGAAATTGATTATTACGTAAATGAAAAGGTGAATGCCATTGCACCGAAGATTACAGCTAAAGGTGCATCGGGTCTTACAGAAGAGATTAGTAAAAACTTTGTTAAAACAGCAAACGGTGAGATTTTTAAAATCTTCAATGAACTTGGAATTGATTTAGAAACTAACTTACCGAGTATCGAGAAAGTAAAAGATCTTGTGTTTAAATTAGAAGCTCAGTTCCCAGAAATGAATACACTTATGGATAAGGCGTTAGATGATGCGACTCAAGCCGAAGATATTGTAAAAATAGCACAAAAAGATTTACCTGTTGTAGAGAGTGTAATAAATGATGGGCAAGAAGCGTTGGCAAATTTAGATAAGTTCTTTGCGAACCAAGATCAAACGTTGAAAAACGCTCCAGGAACGATAAGAAATGATTTAGTAGTAGCAAAAGGCGTTATGGATAGTGCAGCTGCATTTACTGACTTTTTAATGAATCCAGGTGTAGACTTAAATATTCCAGAGTTGAATGGATTACCTGAATTCCCAGCTAGACCAGATCTTTCTAAGCTGAATAGTGATGGTTATAAGAGCATAGCTCAAAATATTAATCAAACAGTAAATAATGTTTTAAGTTCATCACGTGCAGGAACAGCTTATGGAAAAAGTGTTTTAAATGGATTACAAAATGGGAAATTTGATCCAGAACAAGCAAAGAAAGATTTAAATGCTGTATCAGATCAATTGCAAGCTCGCACAGATGGCATTGCGTATCTTATTAATTTCTTTACTGAACTTCAGAAATCCGTGACGACTGATTTTGGTAAAAACTTTTTCCAAGGACGAGTGGATCACTTAACTAAGCTTAAAGATGGTATGGAAAATGCGAATAACGGAATTAAAGATGTTGTAAATGCTATTGGTACAGGACAAGAAGTAAAGAAAGATGTAACAGATGTAGCTAATCAAAAATTAGATGCAGCAAATGCATTAATTGATCAAGCTGAAAAAGATTACAATGAAACATTTGTAGCAGATTATCAAAAAGCAGTTAGTACAGTAGATCAAGCTAAAGTTGATGCAAATGCAGCATATGATAATGCAAAAGCAGATTATGATAAAGTTAAAAATAGTCTTGAAGATGCAAAAGCAGATTTACAAAATAAAGGTATTAACGGTTTAGATTCAACAAAAGTAGCTTTAAACAGCTTAAATGGTCAATTCCAATCTGGCATCGGCTTAATTAACGATATGATTCCAGTTCTAGAAAGTACAAATAAGATTTTAGCAGATGTGAATAGTGATAAAAACCTTAATAATGGAATTGCAAAGTTAAATAAAGCGAAAAGTAGTTTACAAAAAGGTGTAGACGCAACGAATAAGGGAATTACCCTTATTAACAATGGACAGAAACCTACAAAAGATGTAATTGAAAGTATTAATAATGCTGCGAAAGACGGGTCAGCTCAATTAACAGATGTATTATCGACGTATGATTCAGAAATTGTACCAGGCTTTAATACAGCTATCGCTCGTACAAAAGAGATGTCTAAAAATACAACTCAAATTTTAAATGATGCAGACAAAAAGCTTCCAGATGTGAAGAAGTTACTAGAAGATTCATCAAAAGGCTTAGTAGACGGTAGAAAGAAATTAGCAGATATTAAAGCTGAAATGCCAGCTACTGAGAAAAAGATTAAAGAGTTAGCAGATAAAATTCGTGATTTTGAATCAGAAGAGGATATAAAAGATATCATACGCTTATTGAAAAATGATGTTGAAAAGCAAAGTGATTACTTTGCGAATCCAGTAAATTTAAAAGAGAATAAATTATTTGCAATGCCGAACTACGGTTCAGCGATGTCACCATTCTATACGGTGCTTGCATTATGGGTAGGCGCGTTGTTAATGGTTTCATTATTAACGGTAGAAGTACATGAAGAGGGTGCTAATTATAAGAGCCATGAAATATACTTCGGACGTTTACTAACATTCTTAACGATAGGTCTTTCACAGGCATTTATCGTATCGATGGGGGATATATTCCTACTCGGTACGTACGTAGTCGATAAATTCTGGTTTGTGTTATTTAGTTTATTTATTGGGGGAGTATTTGTTTGTATCGTGTACTCACTTGTTTCTATTTTCGGAAACGTTGGGAAATCGATGGCAATTATTTTACTTGTACTGCAAGTAGCAGGATCGGGTGGTACGTTCCCAATTGAAATGACACCACCGTTCTTCCAAATGATTTATCCATTCTTGCCATTCACGTACGCAATTAGCGCAATTCGTGAAACTGTAGGTGGAATGCTTTGGGATATAGTAACTAGAGATTTACTCGTGCTAACTGCTTTCGTAGTTATCATAGTTGTGGCGGCATTAGTACTGAAAAAGCCAATTAACAAATCAAGTGAAAAGTTTGTTGAGAACGCAAAAGGAAGTAAAATTATTCATTAAAAATAAAAGGATCCTACCGAGAGTGGTAGGATCCTTTTTGTTTAATCAAATTTTAATTTTTTTAATGCTTCGGCGAATGGGTTGTTTAATGGTTCTTCTTCTTTGTTCTGTTGTTTCATATATTTTTGAACATCGCGTTTATCAGCTTTGTTTCCAGATTCTTTTTTACGTCTTTCTTGGAATGTAGAAAGTTTTTCACGATAGCCGCATTTACATGCGAAAATTTGGCCAGCGCCTTCACCGCGTAATTCTAATTTTTTCTTACACTGCGGGCAGCGTGCGTTTGTAGTGCGGGATACATTTTTACGGTGACCACATTCACGATCTTGGCATACAAGCATTTTACCTTTTTTACCGTTTACTTCTAACATCGGTTTGCCGCAGTCTGGACAAGACTTCGTTGAAATGTTGTCATGTTTATATTTTTTATCACTCGATTTAATTTCAGAAACAATTTCTTTCGTATAGTTTTTCATTTCTGCAATGAATACTTCTTTTTTTAATTTACCCTTTGCGATAGCCTCAAGCTTTTGTTCCCATTCACCAGTTAGTGTAGGAGATTTTAATTCTTCTGGTACTAAATCAAGTAACTGACGACCTTTTGAAGTGATGTGAATATCTTTACCACGTTTTTCAATTAAGAATGAATTGAATAGCTTGTCGATAATATCAGCACGCGTTGCTACAGTACCTAATCCGCCAGTTGATTTTAATGTGTCAGCAAGTTGTTTGTTTTGCGTATCCATGTATTTTGTTGGGTTTTCCATCGCTGAAAGTAATGTTGCTTCATTAAAGCGTGCAGGTGCTTTTGTTTGACCCGATGTTTGGACAATTAATTTTACGTTTAATGTATCGCCTTTTTCGATGCGAGGTAAGATTTGTTCTTTCACATCGTCTGCTACATCGTCATCTTCAAATCGATTCGCATATACTTCTTTCCAACCAGAACTTAAAATTGTTTTGCCACGTGCGATGAACGTTTCGTCACCAATTTTTGTGCGCAGGGTTAGTTGTTCATATTCAAAGGCCGGGAATAAAACGGCTAAGAAACGTTTTACAACTAAATCATAAATTTTACGTTCTTTATCTGTGAAAGCTGAGAAATTCACATAGCTTTCCGTAGGGATAATCGCGTGATGATCGCTTACTTTACTATCATCAACAAATGATTTATTAGATTTTACTGGTTTCTGTAATACTTTATGAGCTAAAGGACGGTATTCTCCTACTCCACATGCTTTTAAACGTTCTGGAAGTGTTCCAACGATATCAGATGAAATATAGCGTGAATCTGTACGAGGATACGTTAATACTTTATGTTGCTCATATAATTTTTGCATAATATTTAAAGTTTCTTTTGCAGAATAACCAAAAATTTTATTCGCATCGCGTTGTAATTCAGTTAAATCATAAAGACCAGGAGCGAATGATTTTTTCTGCTTTTTCTCAATTTCGACTACAGTTGCGTTTTGTTTATCGATCTTTCTTACAATTGTATCGATCTTCTCTTTATTAAAGTTACGGCCATTTCCTTTTGCATCTTGCCAAGTCAATTTTAACTTGTCAGTTGTGTGAGCTTCGATACCGTAGTATGTTTGAGCTTTAAAGTTTTTAATTTCGTCTTCACGACCGGCAATGATAGCTACAGTAGGTGTCTGTACACGACCACAATTTAATTGGGCGTTAAAGCGAGTTGTTAAAGCTCGAGTCGCATTAAGACCGATATACCAGTCAGCTTCTGAACGCGCAACTGCCGAAGCATATAAATTGTCATATGCTTTACCTGGTTTTAAATTTGCAAAACCATCTTTAATTGCTTTATCAGTAACAGATGAAATCCATAGACGTTTGATCGGTTTATTAGTTCGAACTTTATCAATAATCCAACGAGCGACCAATTCTCCTTCACGCCCAGCATCTGTCGCCACAATAATTTCATTTACATCTTTTCTAAGTAGCTGACTTTTCACAGCATTAAACTGTTTACCAGTTTGTTTAATAACTGTTAGTTTCAAACGTTCAGGTAGCATTGGTAAATCTTCTAAATTCCACTTTTTGTATTTCACATCATAGCTTTCTGGGTCTGCTAATGTAACGAGATGACCCAAAGCCCAAGTTACAATATATTTACTACCTTCAAGATAGCCGTTTCCTTTTTTATCACACTTCAGTACGCGAGCAATATCTCGTGCAACGGAAGGTTTTTCAGCGATTACAACGCTTTTTACCATATTAAAAACATCCTTTCAAAATTCCATACGTTAAATATAGCATACATTTTCTTGAGATTCAGTTACGCTCAAAGTTTGAATGATTTTTGATGAAAGTAAAGAACTTGTTATTTTATTAGAATAAGAGTAGACTCTGAAGTAGATGAATAATAAACACATGGGAGTTTGTGGATGCAAACTGAGAGTATGACCAATCCGTCATTGACCATTTGAACCTGTTGGATAATGCCAGCGTAGGGAGAGTGTAACAGCACATGTTCAGGCACTTTGCGTACGCAAAGTGCCTTTTTGTGTATCTCCCACCATTATAGTTAGGAGATGAAAAAAATGAATGTACAAGAAATTAGTAAAGTAGTGGATTTAGTAAGAGATTCTAATCCGCTCGTTCATAATATTACAAATGTTGTTGTCACAAATTTTACAGCGAACGGTTTGTTAGCGTTAGGGGCATCGCCTGTAATGGCGTATGCAAAAGAAGAAGTAGCAGAAATGGCTAGCATTGCTGGAGCGCTAGTATTAAATATGGGGACACTTCGTCCTGAAGAAGTAGAAGCGATGTTACTTGCTGGTAAATCAGCAAATATGAACAATGTACCTGTGTTGTTTGATCCAGTTGGTGCAGGAGCGACCTCTTATCGAACAGAAGTTGCAAGACATATTCCAGCTGAAATAGATTTAGCTATTATTCGCGGAAATGCAGCTGAAATAGCTAACGTGATTAATGAGAGATGGGAAATTAAAGGGGTAGACGCTGGTACTGGAAATGGCAATGTTGTAAGTATTGCAAAACAGGCAGCAGACGAATTGAATACAGTTACGGTGATTACTGGAAAAGAAGATGTTGTTACAGATGGAGAGAAAACTGTTCTTATTCGAAACGGCCATCCTATTTTAACGAAAGTTACTGGAACAGGTTGTTTACTAACTTCTGTAATAGGAGCTTTTGCAGCGGTAGAAAAAGATTATGTAAAGGCAGCCGTAGCAGCATTAACATTTTATGGAGTAGCTGCGGAACTAGCAGCGGCTAAAACAGTAGAAAAAGGACCTGGTAGTTTCCAAATTGAATTTTTAAATCAATTAGCGAATACAACTTCAGATGATATTGAGAAGTATGGAAAGATTGAGGAGTTAGAGTAAGAGGGAGTGAAAGAAATGGCACGCATTGAAGTAGATAAAATGTCAAAGCTATTGCAAGTGTATTTTATTATGGGAAGTAATAACTGCATGAAGGATCCTTTAGCCGTATTGAAAGACGCGTTAGACGGCGGAGTAACACTTTTTCAATTTCGTGAAAAGGGAGAAGGAGCTTTAACGGGAGAGAAACGTCTACAGTTTGCAAAAGGGTTGCAAGCACTTTGTAAGGAGTATGATGTACCGTTTATTGTAAATGATGATGTTGAACTAGCCATCGAATTAGATGCAGATGGTGTACATGTTGGACAAGATGATGAGGGGATTACTTCTGTTCGCGAAAAAATGGGTGATAAAATTATCGGTGTATCTACACATACAATTGAAGAAGCACGCTGGGCAATTGAAAACGGAGCTGATTATTTAGGAGTTGGCCCTATTTTCCCAACGAATACAAAAAAAGATACGAAAGCTGTGCAAGGAACAAAAGGATTAGCTCATTTTAGAGAACAAGGAATTACAGTGCCGATTGTTGGTATTGGTGGGATTACGATTGAAAATACTGCTTCCGTTATAGAAGCAGGTGCGGACGGTGTTTCAGTTATTTCGGCAATTAGTTTAGCGGAATCTGCGTTTGAAAGTACAAGGAAATTAGCTGGAGAAGTAAATAAAAGTTTGTAGAAAAGGGCCATGTAGTATTTCAAATGCTGCATGAAAGAATGGACTGCCAAAAGTATTTAAACAAACGTTTGATTAAGAAAGCACAAACCTTTTTAAAATATAGGTTTGTGCTTTTATTTAAAACATAATTGAAATTAAGAGCATTCCAATTCCGATAGAAGTAAAGGTTGCGATCAGGCCTGGAATCATAAAGCTATGATTTAGAACATATTTACCGATGCCTGTTGTACCAGTGCGATCAAAGTTAATGGCAGCAACAATTGTTCCATAGTTTGGAATGAAGAAGTATCCATTTACTGCAGGGAACATTGCAATTAGTAATGCTGGTGGAATACCAAGAGATAGTCCAAGAGGCATTAAAGCACGAACGGTTGCTGCTTGGCTGTACAGTAAAATAGATAGAATGAATAATGCGATGGCAAATAGCCACGGGGCACTTGTTACTAAGTGCTGAATTGATCCTTGAATCATATTTAAGTTTCCGTTAAAGAAAGTATCTCCCATCCAGGCGATACCAAAGATTGCAACGACAGCAGTTGCTCCTGCTTTAAAGACGTTACCAGACACAATACTTTCTACATTTGGTTTACAGAAAATAATAATAAGAGCTGCGATAGTTAACATAACCATTTCAATTGTGTTTGGCATGGAAAGACGAACTAACTTCCCGTCAACCATCCATCCCGGACGAAGTGCTTCAAATGAACCAAGAAGTACGACAAGGAAAGTTCCTACCAGGAAAAGGATAACTGATAATTTAGCGCCTTTTACACCCACAAATTCTTTTTTCTCTTCAAGCTTAGGAATCATTCCTTCTTTTAATCGTTTCAAGTATTCAGGGTCTTCATTTAATTCTTTCCCCATTTTGCTAGCAACGAATGCAGCGAACATACAAGCAATGAAAGTAGAAGGGATACTTACTTTTAAAATATCTAATAAAGTGATTTGATAGTCAGCTAACATTGCTAAAAGAGCAACGGTTGCAGCTGATATGGGGCTAGCTGTAATTGCCTGCTGGGAAGCGATTACGGCAATTGACATTGGTCGTTCCGGTCTAATCCCAGATTCGCGAGAGACTTCTGCGATAACAGGAAGTACAGAATAAGCAACGTGACCAGTTCCTGCACATAGTGTGAATAAATAAGTAACAATTGGAGCGAAAAATGTAATACGCTTTGGATTTTTTCGTAATGCTTTCTCAGCAAGGTGGACAAGGTAGTCCATTCCTCCAGCAGCTTGCAAAGCACCGGCAGCGGTAATTACTGCTAAAATCATAAGCATTACATCGATAGGAGGAGCGGTTGGTTGTAAGTGGAAGACAAAAACAAGTATTGCCATACCAACTCCACCCATTACTCCTAAACCAACTCCGCCTAGGCGTGCACCAATAAAAATGCAGAGTAATAAGGTAAGAAATTGTAGCCAAAACATGATAAACTACCTCCGAAATTCATAAGTTAAGATATATCCGAATAGTTTAATTTGAGTGAAAATTAAATAGGTATCCGAAAGAATCCTTGATTTTTCTACATTTTTTATTATATAACACAAAAAAAGTAACATTCATGTATTTTTTGAAAGTATTTCGAAAAAATAACACATTGGAATTTAATATTTACATCTCTAAATAAGTAGACATTTTAATCCATATGTTGTAATCTTTGAAAGAGAATAATTTAATTCTCATAGAACTCCCATATCGTTCAACTCGTTCAGCGAGAAAGGCAAACTGATGGAAACATGAGGACGCAAAACTACAGGGGCTAAGGTCGAAAGGCTATGCTAGCCAGTTACCGGACGGATAGGGTTGGTCTTGACCAATGCTTTTTTCATTGGTCTTTTTTTTATTTGTAAACAATTGAGAAACATTATCAGTTATTAAGTGTTTATATTTTGATAGTTTTACTTGATATTAAGTTAATTAAGAAAGGTGATGTTAATGAAAAAATATTGGCACAAGTTATCTTTTCTTCAAAAAAATGTATTGTTAACGGTATTAGTTATTTTGACGCTTGTTGGTACTATGGGAGCGTTAAGTTTTAACATGTTTCAAAATAGTATGATGTCTATATTTGAAAGGCATTCTTTTGAAACAGGAGATACGGTATTACATAAATTAGACGAAGAGATAGTGAGAGATGTTGCAAAAGACCCAGCGGCAGAAAGAGAAAAGAGAGAGAAGTTAACAGAGAAATTAGATGAATCAACGGAAGAATTGAACAGTGTTGGACAAACGTATATTGTGGGAGCAAAAGAAAATGAAAAAGGTGAGTTACAAATCGTAGGCTTGTCTACAGGCTTAGCAAATGTTGTTGAAGTAAAGCCGGGAGACTATTATAAACAACCAGATCTTTGGATGAAAGCATATGATAAGGTAATGAGCACGAAAAAAGCAAACATGACAGTAGTATATGAAGACGCATTAGGATCATGGGTAACGATATTAGAGCCAATTAAAGATGGAGACGATAATATTGTGGCAATTGTTGCCGCTGATGTAGATGCTTCTATTGTTCCTAGTACAAAGAAACAATTTATTATACAAGGTTTAATGTTTATTTGTATTTCTGTTTTAATTGCAACTGTTATTCAATTCTTAATTGTACGTAATGCACTTGCTCCATTGCGAGATTTACGTGAAGGATTGCGCAAAGTCGGTGAAGGTGATTTAAGTATTAAATTAGAGGAAAGACCAGATGATATTGGTATTATTAATGCGTATTTTAATAATACCATCGAGAAGTTTAAAGGAATTGTAGATAAAGTGAAGCAGACAGCAGAACAGGTTTCCTCATCTTCACAAGAATTGTCAGCGAGTACGAAAGAGAATAGTATGGCAGTTCAAGAAATCGTAAGTTCTATGGTTGGGTTAAGAGCTGGCACTCAGTCTCAAGAAACTTCAGTACAACAGTATTTAGGTATTGTATATGAAATGGAAGATAAGATGGAAGAGATAACGAATGCAGCAAAACAAATGGCGACAGCATCTGAAGATATGGAGCATCATTCAGTAGAAGGAAATGGTGTTATTGAACAGGCGATTAATCAAATGAGCATAGTACAAAATGCAGTACAAGATTTATCTTCAATCATTTATTCTTTGGAAACAAGATCAAAAGAAATTAGTGATATTGTAACTGTAATTACAGGTATTTCAAATCAAACTAATTCGCTAGCTTTAAATGCTTCTATTGAAGCTTCAGGTGCTGGGGCAACCGGAAGGGGATTTGCTGTTGTTGCTGATGAAGTGCGTAAATTAGCAGAGCAGACGGAAGCATCAGCAAAAGCTATAGCAAAATTAATAGGAGAAACACAAGCTGAAATGGAAGAAGCTGTTGTTTCAATGCAAAAAGGTTCAAAAGAAGTAGAATCTGGAATTAAACTTGTTCAAAGTAGTGGTGCTTTCTTTGAAAAAATTTCAAAATCAGCGCAATCTGTTACAAATCAAGTTAGAACTGTTTCTAGCAATTCAAGTGATATACTGCAAAATAGCCAAAATATTGTTCGTGTTGTAAATGAACTATCACATATCGCAAATACGTATGCGAATAGTAGTAATATTGAAGAGAGTATGAAAGAACAGGAAATGTCTGTACAAGATATTGCCGAATTAGCTACTTCTTTAAGCTGGCTTTCACAGGAGTTACAAGAATTAATTGGGGAATTTAAAAGTTAAATGAAATGATTATGCACGCTTTTGTTTGTTCAATAAAATAAATCATGCTACAATGAAAACGAATTAAGAACCGGGGAGCCAATTGGCTGAGAGGATGTAAGTATACATCGACCCTCAACCTGATCTGGATAATGCCAGCGTAGGGAGTTACTTTAAAGTGATGTAGCATAAGTTATTATAGAATAACTTGTATACAAGGCTTTCCTACATGGTAGGAAAGCCTTTTCTTTTTTGAAACCATATTTTGTAAAGGGGATTTTATTATGTCACAACAAGTTACAATTTCATTTTCAGTAGTACCACAAGCGAAGAACAAAGATGTGTATTCCGTTGTTGATAAAGCAATTGAAGTTGTGCAACAATCGGGAGTTCGTTATGAAGTAGGGGCAATGGAAACAACGTTGGAAGGAGAATTAGATGTACTTCTTGACGTCATTAAACGTGCACAACAAGCTTGCGTCGATGCTGGAGCAGAAGAAGTTATCACTTCTATTAAAATTCACTATCGTCCAAGCACGGGTGTAACGATTGACGAAAAGGTTTGGAAGTACCGTGATGAATATGCAAAACCAGAAGCAATCTAAAATAATTACAACAATTTGGCTTATCCTTCTCATTGTGATATGGGAAGGATCTGTTTCATTATTTAAAATTGAACCGTGGATTTTACCAAAGCCTTCCGCGATTGTTCAAGAATTAATTGGAATGAAAGACCTATTACTACCGAATCTGGCACAAACGTTACAGGAAGTAATAATTGGCTTGTTTTTTGCAATTTTACTTGGAACGAGTATTGCAATTCTTATGGACGTTATCCCTTTATTTCGTATTTTAATAAACCCGTTGCTCGTTATTTCGCAAACAATTCCAATCGTTGTACTTGCACCGTTATTTATTATCTGGTTTGGATATGGGATGTTGCCGAAAGTAATGGTAGTCATACTCGTTTGTTTCTTCCCTATTGCGCTTAGCATTTTAGAAGGTTTTCAAACAGTAGATAAAAATATGTTGAAGTTGTTACAAACGATGAAGGCAACGAAGTGGCAAATTTATCAGAAAGTAAAATTTCCAGCAGTGCTTCCATACTTTTTCTCAGGTTTAAAAATTGCAGTTACATATAGCGTAATGGGGGCAATTATCGGAGAATGGCTCGGTGCAAGTGAAGGGTTAGGGGTTATGCTTACGAGAGCAACAAAATCCTTTTTAACTGCCCGAGTATTTGGTGTTGCAGCGATTATCGTCATGGTGACATTATGCCTGTATTTTATCGTGGAGTTTATGGCAAGAATAACAGCACCATGGATATATAGAAAGGACGGCAGAAAATGAAAAAAGGTTTAAAAGTTATGTTAGCTGCCTTATTAGCAGTAGGTGTGGCTGGATGTAATCCGGCGAAGAAAGAAGAAAGTACAAGTAAAGATCAAAAAGTAAAAGTAGTATTAGATTGGTTTCCAAATACGAATCATACTGGTTTATATGTAGCGCAAACGAAAGATTATTATAAAAAGCAAGGATTAGATGTAGAAATTATCCAGCCAGGTGACAATGTGACAGCGGAGCAAATGATAGCTTCAGGAAAAGCGGACTTCGCAATAAGCGCACAAGAAAATGTAACGTTAGCCCGTGTGGAAGGTATTCCTGTTGTGTCTATCGGTGCAATTATTCAGCATAATACATCTGCCTTTGCATCGCTTAAAAAAGATAATATTACATCACCGAAAGATTTTGAAGGTAAACGTTACGGAGGCTGGGGAGGACCAGCAGAGGAAGCGACATTAAAGACAATTATGGATAAAAATCAAGCTGATTTTAATAAAGTTGAAAAAATCATCTTAGGACAAACAGATTTCTTTAAGTCAATTGGCCGTGATGCAGATTTCGAATGGATTTATTACGGATGGGATGGAATTGAAGCGAAGCGTCAAGGAAAAGAGTTAAATACGATTATGGTAAAAGACTTAGATCCAGCGCTCGATTTCTATAGTCCTGTTATTATTACAAGTGAAAAACATACGAAGCAAGATAAAGACTTTGTGAAAAAGTTTATGACTGCAACGACCGAAGGTTATAATTTTGCAATTAAGGAACCGAAAGAAGCTGCTGATATTTTAATTAAAGCTGTTCCAGATATAAATAAAGATTTAGTACAAGAAAGTCAAAAGTGGTTAAGTACGAAGTATCAAGATGATGCAAAAGCATGGGGAGTACAGAAGGAAGAGGTTTGGACAAATTACACGAATTTCTTATATGACAACAAAGTTATTAAAAAGAAAATCGATGTAAAAGATGCCTTTACAAATGAATTCCTTCCAAGTGAAAAATGAGCGGATTACAAATAAAAGATATTGTGAAATCTTTCGATGGAAAGAATGTATTAGCGAATATTAGTGCCTTTATACAGGAGGGAGAATTCGTCTCTTTTGTAGGTCCAAGTGGCTGTGGTAAAAGCACATTGTTAAATATGATCGCGAACGTTGAAGGGCCAACGAGTGGAGAGGTATTTTATAACGAGGAACATGTAAAAAAACAAGATGTTGTAAGTTATATGCCCCAACAAGATTTATTGCTACCGTGGCGCTCTGCTTTGCAAAATATAGTTCTTCCATTGGAGATTGAGGGGAAACCTAAAAAACAAAGGTTAACAGAAGGAATGGAAGCATTAAGACAGTTTGAGCTAGATGAATATGCAGACCATTACCCGGATGCACTGTCTGGTGGTATGCGCCAAAGAATTAGCTTTCTTCGTACATATTTATGTGAGAAGCCAATTATGCTACTGGATGAGCCTTTTGGAAAATTAGATGCGTTTACGAAAATGGAAGTACACAGTTGGCTTTTAAATTCTTGGCACCAAGAAAAGCAAACAATCGTTATGGTTACACATGACTTAGACGAAGCAATTTTACTTTCTGATCGAGTATTTATTTTATCTCAAAGACCAGCATCAATAGTTGGTGAGGTACAAGTGAAATTACCTCGCCCGCGAACGATGGATATGTTAACGTCGCTGGAGTTAAAGAAGGATAAGGAAGAAATTTTGAGCGTATTAGCTCCTTATATGAAAAAATAGAAAAAAGTCTTTTAACAGTTCTTGGTACAATTGCTGTTAAGAGGCTTTTTTATATAGGAGGAGAAAGATGAAATCTATAGAGAAAATAGTGGATTCATTAACGCCGGAGGATTTTGAAGAAGGAACAAAAGAAAAAATAGAGAATAGAATATAACAGAGTAGTTTATACTCTTAATATAATAAATGTTAAAGGGGTGAAAGGATAAAATGACTTTATCAACTGTTCTTCAAATGGTTTTAGCTTAAGACGGGAGAAGTCTGCCTATTTTTAACGATTAAGCTAAATTGAAGACAGCAGGTAAAGAACCTTAATCCTTTCTTACGATAATATGTAATGGGTAAGGTGTATTCACCTTACCCATTTTTATATGCACAATTAAATAAGGCTTTATATTGTTGTTCTCTCTATTTAGCTTATGAATCATAAGTAAAGGAGAGAAAAAAATGAGTATATTAACAGTAGAAAATGTAAGTCATTCGTATGGTGAGAAAACCATCTTATATAAGGCATGTTTTCGATTATTAAAGGGAGAACATGTTGGGTTAGTAGGGAAAAATGGAATTGGAAAATCAACGCTGTTACGTCTGTTAACAGGAGAACTTATACATGATGAAGGGAAAATTGAATGGTTTCCGCATGTGAAGGTAGGATTTTTACAGCAACATACAGATTTGCAAGAAGGGATAACAATTGAAGAATACTTGCAAAGTGCATTTTCTAATTTGTATGCGATTGAATGCGAAATGTTAAAAATTACAGAAGAAATGTCTGAAGCAGAAGACGTAGAAAAACTGTTAGTAAGGTATGGAGAATTACAAACTATATTAGAAAGCTCCAACTTTTATCAAATTCATACAGAAATTGAAGAAGTAGCAATGGGTTTAGGGTTGTTTGAAGTAGGGATGAAGAAGGATGTTTCAAAGTTAAGTGGTGGTCAGCGGACAAAGCTGTTACTTGGGAAACTCCTTTTAGAAAAAGCTGATGTTTTATTGCTAGATGAGCCAACGAATTATTTAGATACAGCACATATAGAATGGTTGCAAACGTATTTGAAACTGTATGAAAAAGCTTATATTATCATTTCACATGACGAAGTATTTTTGAACAAGATTACAAATATTATTTATCATCTAGAGGAGCGAGCAATCAAACGCTATGTGGGTGATTATAATAGTTTTGTGCGTAATTATGAACTGCAAAAGAAACAATTACAAGCAGCATATACGAAACAGCAAAAAGAAATTACACAGTTAGAAACATTTATTCAAAAAAATAAAATTCGAAAAGCGAAACAAGCAAAAAGTCGTGAGAAAGTATTGGAGAAAATGCAAAGGGTTGAAAAGGTTAACAATGTACCTCGTGCCCGTTTTGATTTTAATGTTTATGCTGAGCCAGTGAGTCGTATATTACAGGCCGAGAAACTAAGAATAGGTTATAGTGAACCGTTATTTCCAGAATTGGATTTTCAAGTGAAAAAAGGGGAGAAAATAGCTATTGTTGGTCATAATGGCATCGGAAAAACGACAATGTTAAAAACGTTATTAGGGAAAATAAAGCCATTAAGCGGTTTAGTTTCTGTTGGAGATCGAGTAAATCCTGCCTATTTTGCACAGGAAGAATTTGCTTCAGAAATAACGCCATTAGAGAAAGTTTGGGCAGAAAGACCAGATATGACAAGGAAAGAAGTACGTCAAGCGTTAGCGAAATGTGGATTGAAAGAAGAACACGTATTAAAACCTATTTGTTTATTAAGTGGTGGGGAACAAACGAAAGTGAGATTATGTGAACTTATCGTGATGAAAAGCAATGTTTTAATTTTAGACGAACCTACGAATCATTTGGATATAGAAACTAAGCAGGCCTTACAGGAAGCATTACAACAATATAAAGGAACGGTTTTAATTGTTTCACATGAGCCTTCTTTCTATGAAGCGTGGATAACAAAAGTGTGGAGTATAGAAGAATGGAACGTTGAACAATATGAATAAAGAAAAAGGCATTAGCTCATAAAAGCTAATGCCTTTTTCTTTGTGATTAACATGATTTTTGAGAACTTTTGCATGAGAATTGTATGAAGAAGCACTCTTATGGTGCGCTTATAAGCATGCTTTTTCTTTTGTTATGTTTATATTTATAATAATACTAAATGCCTTTCCCTAATAGGCCACTATCTATCTTTCTTTGTATATATAGATAGTTTGAAACGGAATAAAAAATGATTCCTATAAGTAAAGGATAATGTGATTAGTAGGAGAAGACAATAGAACTTAAAGGAAATTCATGTAAAATTCAGATGAGCTTCACATAAACTTCATATTAGAAATCGAATATAATTATAATCAGTTATTGTAATATTGATTTGTGATTTTTCATAAAATTAAAAGTTTGAAATAAGGAGAGATTTTCTCAATATAAAAAGGCTTAAATACAAACTGCATATGAAAATGAAAGATTGATGAGGAAGGAAATAGCTCATTATAAATAAATTTGAGAAAAGATTGTATGAAGTCAATTTGTAATAGCGTAGCATGATGGTGAAGTTTCATGTAAAATAATAGTAAAAATATGTAAAGGTGTGGTAGTGTGGATGTGTTTTTGAGCATTGCTGAAGAGAAAATTCGACAAGCGATACGGAATGGCGATCTCGATAACATTCCGGGAAAAGGAAAACCACTACAATTAGAAGACCTTTCAATGGTACCTCCAGAACTTAGAATGAGCTATAAAATTTTAAAGAATGCGGGTATGATTCCAGCAGAAATGGAACTACAAAAAGATATATTAAAAATAGAGGATTTAATCGCTTGCTGTTATGATGAAGCAGAGAGAAAAAAATTACAAGAAGAGTTAACAGCAAAAACACTACGTTTTCAGCAGTTAATGGAAAAAAGAAAAATGAAAGATAGTTCAGCATTTCGTATGTATCAAGATAAAGTGAAACTATAATCAGTGGAGGGGGTTCATCCTCCACTGATTATTAGTTGAACCAATCGGGCATTTACGGGAAGTTGACCTCTCACCTAACTTCTTTGCTCCAGCTGAATTTTGAGGTGAGAGTCTTACTGCCCGTTAATGCGGGGTAAAGTATTTCGTAAATTACGTTAAGAGGGATAAGATGAATAAATTTGAAACGATAGAAGAATTAGCGACATATATTGATGAACAACAAGTAGTACTTCTATTTATTAAAACGGAAAATTGCGGTGTTTGTGATGTCATGCTAAGGAAAGTAAGTTACGTATTAGAGAATTATGATTACGTAGAGAAAATAGAAATATTACTACAAGACATGCAAGAGGTTGCAGGGCGATATGCAGTATTTACAGGGCCAACAATTTTATTATTTTATAATGGAAAAGAAATTCTTCGTGAATCACGCTTCATTTCACTTGAAAATTTAGAGAGAACGATTCAACTATTAGAGAATTAAGGGAGGTTTTTATATGGAATTTATTATTGTCATACTATTATTTGTTGTAATTGGAATCATTGTAACAGCTGTTCGATCAAACAAAAGGAAAGTCAATTTGATGAAACAGAGTAATATGCATAATTCGTCTAACAGCTCATCACCACTATTTTTCTTTGCTGGATCTGATGATAGCTCACATGATAGCTCACATGATGGAGGTTCACATGATTGTGGAGGATCTTTTGGTGGAGATAGTGGGGGAAGCTGCGGTGGTGGCGGTGATTGATGAAAATGCGCCTTATATAGGCGTATTTCTTTTTAAACAAACGTTTGATTAAATATCGTTGTCGGCACGCTTATGATTCAACTTGTACCAGAGAATATGATTGGAAGAGTAAATGGGACAATTTTACCACTGTTTATGGGAGCTATGCTAATTGGTACTGCTTTAGCTGGAGGATTAAAGGAAATGACCTCACTAGTTATTGTGTTTTGTATAGCAATGTCACTTATTTTATTAGCGATAGGTCCGGTTTTACGTATACAAATAAATAAAGAAGGTGTTGCTAATAAAGAGGAACTAACAAATTCGTTATCTTCGAAATAACTATTGTAAGGGAGCATGTTTGCTCCCTTTTTCTATGGGGGTCTTTTGACAACTATATGAGCCAATTATATACTGATGTTGTAAAAACGATTTTACAGGTTAGGAGAAATCATGTGAAAAATCAAATCTATGAATTGCGCACTGAAAATAATATTTCACAAGGTGCATTAGCCGATAAATGTAAAGTTTCCAGACAGACGATAAATGCAATTGAGAATAATAAATATGATCCAAGCTTAGCGTTAGCTTTTCGTTTAGCGGAAGTATTAGGAACAACTGTTGATAAACTATTTTTGTATAAGCAGTAGAGTTTTTAATTGACAGACGCTATCGTTAAAAATAAAGAAAAAGATCCCCTTCTTGTGTGAAGGGGATCTTCTGCTTATAACGTTTTAGTTTTCGGATTAGGTGGTGTAACAGATGTATCATTTTCAGGGACTCTAGTTAATAGAAATCCACCGATAATAAATAGTACAATAATACTAAGTACCCCAGCGTTTGTTTTTCCAGTTAATTGAGTCGTAACACCAACTAATACTGGCCCCATAATGGCTGCGAATTTACCAAAGATATTATAGAATCCGAAGAATTCATTAGCAGATTCTTTTGGTACTAGTTTGGCAAAATAGGAACGGCTTAGTGCTTGAATCCCGCCCTGAGATGTGGCAACGAGCATTGCTAAAATCCAAAAATCAAGTGTCGTTTTTAAGAAATAAGCGTATGTGCAAATAATGATATAAATAATAATACCGACATATAGCATTTTTTTACCGGTAAATGTTTCCGATAGTTTTCCATATAATAAAGCGAATGGACATGCGACAATTTGTGTTACAAATAATATGATTAATAGATTAGTTGCACTAATACCGAGATCAGTTCCATATGCTGTAGACATAGTAATAATTGTATCGACCCCGTCAATGTAGAAAAAGTAAGCGATTAGGAACATAAATACAGTTTTATATTCTTTAATATTTTTAAAAGTATCAGCAAGACGCTTGAAGCTCATTGCGATTGGTCTTGGATGGCGTTCAATATAGTGTGTTTGCTCAACGTTTTTTAGCATTGGAATTGTAAATAACCCCCACCAAAGAGCTGTTATTGCGAATGAAATTTGGCTAGCAATGCCGACTGATAGAGGGATAGTTCCTTTTTGAGCAAGAATGATAAGAGCAATACAACCGATAAAAGGAATTGTACTTCCAATATATCCTAAGGCGAATCCTCTCGTAGAAATTCGGTCCATTCTATCTTTAGAAGTAACATCTACTAAGAATGCATCATAAAAAATATTTGCTCCAGCAAAACCAACTAGTGCGAGCATATAGCATCCTAATAATAAGTACCACTGAGAGGTTGGAACAACTGCTAGCATACTCGTAAATACGATACCGAGCCCAAAGAAGAATGTGAAAAATCGTTTTTTAAATCCTTTATAATCAGCAACCGTGCCGAGAATAGGGGCAAGTATAGAAATTAAAAGTGTAGCGAATGAGTTTGCATATCCCCAATAGGCTGTTGAAGTTGCGCCAGACAGTCCGGCTTCTTTTGCAGCGGCTTTAAAGTAAATTGGAAATAATGCAGTTGTAATGACGAGCGAATATACGGAGTTCGCCCAATCGTATAATATCCAGCTTTTTTCTTGTCTGGACATTTTTTTCATATAGTGTTCCCCCTTAAATTTGTTCTACTAACAGTGTACAAAAATAAAAATTATAAAAAGAGAAACAGTGATGATTTTTACATAACTTTTACATATATAAACAGTTCTTTACAATTGAAGTAAATCCTCTACAATTGCTCCGTCCGTTTCACCTAAGTGCAAGCCAAGTAACCGAGCGATAGTCGGTCCTTCATCAATAAGTCTCATATACGGGATTGTAACGCCGCTTTTTATACCTTTCCCAGCAGCGATAAAAATTGTTTCATAGTTAGGTTTTGTTGGAGAGTAACCGTGAGTTCCAAATGTATATTTTTTACTAGGCGTAACATCTTTTTTTGTAATTTCTTTTATAAAATCTCCTGTATAGTTTTCCGTAAAATAATACCCTTCTTGTGCTTCTAACATGAATAAACAATTACCATCTGCACCGCATTCTTTCGCATCTTCATCATGAAGGATAAATTCAATCCCGTTTTGTTTATTTTGAAGCAGTTCTTCCAGGAGTAGTTGTACTTCACGAATTGTATCCGTATCATTTTTGTCTTTCACATATACATAGGCAGACCCGTCGCAACTTTGACAATAGGCCCTCCAATCTACTATTTTCCCTTTTGAATTTATAGAGATAAGCCCTTTTTGATGAAATAGCACATTTAATTGAATGGCTTTGTTTTCACTTAAAGCGCTATGATCGCCAAGAGCAATAATTGTGCTTTCTTCGTATAGTCCACTTTCTTTTAAAGCTTGAATAATTTTTCCTAGCCGTTCATCATGTCTATGAATTGCAGCTATTGTTTCTTTGGATTCAAAGCCGTGATAGTGTCTTTGGGTGTCTAAATCGGTGAAATGTACAAACATGACATTTGGCTTTTTCGTATGAATTGTATGTACAGCCGAAGCGAGCACGAAATCATCAAGTTCAGGTTGTGACAATCCATTTCGTATATGGCCGAAACGATGATTTAAATCTAATTGGTATAGTGGACTACCGCTAAATAAGGAAACTAACACTTGATTTTGCCACGGTCTATTTGGGAAAATTTCTGGCAAATTGTAATCGATTTTTGCTCTTCCAGTAACAGGCCATAGAAGGGCAGCTGTTGTTAAATTTGCTTTGCGCGCTTCATCGTATAAAGTTGTTCCTTTAATGGACTTTCGATACCAATGCCAGTCTGGTGATTCACGTCCTGGTTGAAGTAACGTATTGCTAACAACACCATGCTTATTAGGATAATTACCGGTTACGATTGTTGAGTGACTTGGATATGTTACAGAAGGATAAATGGGCTCTACCTTTTCTACAATCGCGCCCTTTTTTATTAGGGATTGGAAATGAGGTGATTTTTGTAGTATAGGAAAATCTAAAGCTGATAAACAGTCGAAAGATAAAATAATGACACGATTAGTTAATGCTTTATCCATAAAGTAACCCTCCTAATAATATAAAACCTATTCTTATATATTACTATTAATACCTAGTAATAAAAATATGTTTCTGGTTAAAATTTTATTGTTTATTTTCAGAAAAATTAAACATATAATAAGTATAAGGGAATGAATGGAAGGAGGGAATAATATGGATTGGCTAGATGGATTTGGTATCTTTTACATCATTGGAGGAATCACGATTCTCCTTGTATTTGCTATTTCATATTTACTAAAGAAACGTTTTCCAGACAAACAGTTTGATATTATATTTGCACTTAGTTTAGTACTTCTTTGTTTAGCTTTCTTTCCTGTAACAATGACCGCTATTGGTGGATGGGAAGGAATGGGATATGGATTTATTTGTTTCTTCGTTCTAATTGGTACACTTATCGGTATGGTTGCGCATCAACTTGTAAAGATTGTTCGAAAGAGCTACGTATAAAACTACAAAAAATGAAAAGAATATATAAAAATAAGAAAATTCACTCTTGTTTTGAAGTGAAATTTATATTATGATAATCAACAAATTTATTTCGTTATAACGATGAAAAAGGACTAGTATATGTCTACCCCTTTTTGCAGAGAAAGAATCCATTTGGCTGAAAGATTCTTAAAAGGGCGATATGGAACCTACCTTTGCGTTCTGCATATGCAGCGGGAATTTCCCGTTATCAAAAAGAGAGCATGCACAATTTTTGTGTATGAATCAGGGTGGTAACGCCGGCAAAGCTCGGTCCCTATTTAGGGACACGGGCTTTTTTGTATTTTTAAAAGGAGGAATAAGGACTATGGCAAAGGAACAGGTACAAGCTATTACGAAGATGGAAGAGGACTTTGCACAGTGGTACACGGATATTGTAAAAAAAGCTGAACTAGTTGATTATTCAAGTGTAAAAGGGTGTATGATTCTACGCCCGTATGGTTATGCCTTATGGGAAAATATGCAGAAAGTGATGGATGAAAAGTTAAAAGCATCTGGTCATGAAAATGTGTATATGCCAATGTTTATCCCAGAGAGTTTATTGCAAAAAGAGAAGGATCATGTTGAAGGATTTGCTCCTGAAGTAGCATGGGTTACGCATGGTGGGGATGAAAAGTTAGCGGAAAGGCTTTGTGTACGCCCTACATCTGAAACTTTGTTCTGTGAGCATTTTTCAAAGATTGTGCAATCATATAATGATTTACCAAAGTTATATAACCAGTGGTGTTCAGTAGTTCGTTGGGAGAAGACGACGAGACCATTCCTTCGTACAACTGAATTTTTATGGCAAGAAGGTCATACGATCCATGAAACGGCAGAAGAATCGCAAGCTGAAACGTTAAATATTTTAAATTTATATGCTTCTTTCTGTGAGGAGTACTTAGCGATACCAGTAATTAAAGGGCAAAAAACAGAAAAAGAAAAGTTTGCAGGAGCGAAGGCAACTTATACGATTGAAAGTTTAATGCATGATGGAAAAGCGCTTCAAACAGGAACATCTCATAACTTTGGAACGAACTTCTCAGAAGCATTTGATATTAAGTTTTTAGATCGTAACGGTAAGTGGCAATATGTACACCAAACATCTTGGGGTGTATCAACAAGAATGATAGGTGGACTTATTATGGTTCATAGTGATAACAATGGGCTTGTAATGCCTCCAAAAGTAGCACCAGTACAAGTTGTTATCGTACCGATTGCGCAGCATAAAGAGGGTGTGTTAGAAAAAGCAACAGAGTTACAAGGTCGTATTCAGAAGGTTGCGCGTGTAAAAATAGATGCTAGCAATAAAACACCGGGCTGGAAATTTAATGAGTATGAAATGAAGGGTGTTCCAATTAGAGTAGAAGTTGGTCCAAAAGATATTGAAAAGAATCAAGTCGTGCTTGTAAGAAGAGATACGAAAGAAAAAGAATTTATATCAATGAATCAATTAGAAGAACGTATTCCATCATTACTTGAGGAAATTCATATTTCTTTATTTAATAAAGCAAAAGTATTTCGCGATGAGAATACGTATAGTGTGACGAACTTTGAAGAGATGAAAAAAGCAGCTGACGAAAAGCAAGGGTTTATTAAGGCAATGTGGTGCGGAGAATTAGTTTGTGAAGAGAAACTAAAAGAAGAAGTTGGAGTATCTTCACGCTGTATGCCTTTTGAACAAGAACATGTAGCTGATGAATGTATTTGCTGTAGTAAAAAAGCTAAGCATATGGTGTATTGGGGAAAAGCGTATTAATATGCCTTCTGATAGATAATAAAAAGGGCTTTAGTTTGCATAATAAAATGCAATCCAAAGCCCTTTTTAGTTTTATGATTTGTTTCATATATTTTTTAGATGGAAGGATGTTGTTCTTATTTTACGTTTTTACGACGAATAAACAATAACATACCAATTAGGAATGTTGAAAGTCCCATTAAAATAGATGCAGGATAATGCGTTGCAGTATTAGGTAACTTATCACCTTGTTTTGTCGCGTTATCTTTTACGTTATCACCTTGCGAACTGCTATCGCCTTTAACTCGACTGCCTCCTTGAGAGCCATTGCCGCCAGACCCGTTGCCACCAGACCCGTTGCCACCAGAACCGCTGCCATCAGAACCATTCCCGCTGGAACGATTGCCATCAGAGCTGTTGCCACCAGAGCCATTGCCGCCAGACCC
>NZ_NULR01000028.1 GCF_002577405.1 Bacillus cereus
AATCCAAACGCAATCGCATCATGTGGATGTGGATCATCTTTCCGTACAGCATCGAATGCTGGTAAGCCGGAAGAGTGCTAAGATTTTAGTAGCAATAGGGAAAGACCTTTTTAGCGATGGAATAAATCGTTAAAAAGGTCTTTTCTTTTGCCGTAAAAGCCCGATTAGCGAGGGCGGATTAAAGTTTCACTTTATCTTTGCATAGATGCAAGTATCAACTAGTTGTTTACCATCAGCTGAAAGATCTTCATTACGTAATATCCCTTCAAGCTCAAAGCCTAGTTTTTCAGGGATCGCACGACTTTTCGTGTTATTACATTCACATCGTATTTCAATCCTTCTAAATTTGAATAACTGAAATCCAAGGTTTGTTAACGCACGTACTGTTTCTGTCATATATCCACTGCCACTAAATTGCGTGTTAACCCAGTATCCAATTTCACCTTTAGAAACCTTCCAATTAATTCCGTGAAGGCTAGCAGTTCCAATAAAATCATGAGTCTCCTTATGATAGATAAGATAGCGAAAGCTTTCTCTTTTCAAAAAATCTATATGCGCATTTCTCAGGAGAACTTCCGTTTCTTCAACAGTAGGAATTGACTGAAATAAAGACAACCATTGCTTTAATTCACGAATTGAATCTTTAATAGCTTCATGTACTACATTACCTTCACCAGCTTGAAGTGGTGCTCGAAGAATGAGTCTGTCTGTTTCTATTTGTAACGGAACATCTAATAAAATAGGATCCATATTATTTCTCCCCTCGAAAACTTTAAATTAGGACAGAATGAAACGTATGTAAAAAACTTTCGCTCAAAAGTTAGAGAAAAATAAATATATATTCAATTCATCATTTAGAAATCCTTTTTCACATATTGAAAACGAAATCGCCAGTTGGTACAGAAAAATGGATAACAAATAGCCTAAGGTTGTTCCACTAATGCATGCGTTAAAGGGGATTGCGTGATAAAATCCGTAACAAGTGTCGTGGCAGATGAAAGTGCAAAACAAAAACGGTATACAGAAATGATGAAGAAGTTTAATGAAGTAGTAGCCAATCATCCGAGGTTAGAATCTGTACTCCTTCCAATTGGTGATGGAATGACGGTTTCTAGAGTGAAGCGATAATTATTATCTTACAAAAGTGTAATGTTCATGTCATGTTTTTGAATTTCTTCTTTGAGCCCCGGACTTTAAGATAAGAGTATAAGAAAAAACACATGAGGTGAAGGAAATGAAAAGATATATTGCACTTTTTAGTATTTTAGTTGTCTTTGCAAGTTTGTTAGTTGGTTGTGATATTAACCGTATGGGGAAAGATGAGTATTACGTTCAAATTACAGTAGATGGAAAAGAGTATAATGGTAAAGCTGATAATGGTCAGCCTTATAAAGATTACCAATATAAGCTAACTGGATTTGATAAAGAAGGTAAAGAGAAAGAATTAGAATTCACAGCTCAAAAAAACTTACGTAAAGAAGCATTCCTGCGTGTATATCATTCAGATAAAAAAGGTGTATCAGCTTGGGAAGAAGTGAAGAAAGACGAGCTTCCAGCGAAAGTGAAAGAAAAATTAGGCGTGAAATAAGACAGATAGAAAAGGAATTGACGAACAGGGTCAATTCCTTTTTTCGTTCTCAAAATCCTCTTCTGAAATGACTGTAAAGCCATGTCTTTTAAATAAAGCAGTTGTTACCCCGTAACCAGTTTGTTTATTGCCGTTAAATTCTCCAGTGTAAATCGTAGAACTACCACAAGATGGACTACGTTCTTTTAAAATAATATATTCTGGGTGTAAATCTTTAATTTGTTCTAATGCTTTATAAGCACCACGTACGAAAGCTTCTGTGATATCTTCACCGTCTTTTGTCATCACTTTCGCTTTTCCATCCAAAACGTCATCGCCATTCCCGCCTATAATTTCAGCGGAAGGACGAGGCGTTGGTAATCCTCCTAATACTTCAGGACAAATGAGGACTGTATCTTCTTTTTGCAGAAGCTCCTCAATTTTTGAAACAAGATTGTCATTCCCGTCATACCGACAAGCGATACCACCTAAACAAGCGCTAATTACGATCATATTTTCATCTCCAGTAAAAAAATATTAACTCTCACGCCAATTTTACTTCCTGCCTCTTACTTATAAGTGAGGTGATATAAATGGGAAGCTTATATAATTTAATGAAACCATATAGTGAATTTCGAAGTAAAGAAGAGTTTAATACATATCAAAAACAAGTTTTGAAGTGCTACCGATTTCAATTGAATAAAACGGATGCTATCATTATTCATTTTTTAGGAAAATATGCGGTGAATGAGAAACAAAAAACAGTAGGAGTCGCTTGTCCGTTAATGGAGACGATTGCGACGAATGTTGGAAAGAGTATTCGTACAGTACGTCGCTCAATTGCAAAATTAGAGGAATTAGGAATTATTAAGCGTGTTGCAACAAAAGAAAGACATAAGCGCGGCGGGTATAGTGCGAACTTATATGTATTTCTTACATCTGCAATTGACCGCATGGATGACCGTATGAAAATGTCCGCATGTGAAAATGAGGATCGTGCAGGTGGCTGTAATGCAATGGAGCAAAAAAATGAGGGGGAAACAATTCTTTCTAAAAACCTTCCACAAATAAAAGAGAAAAGAAAAGTAACGTACGAGCTTGATGCAACGTATTGTCGTCATGATATACCGAAGCCTTTTGTATACGCACTTGTGCCGATGACAAGTAATCCGAAGAAGATTAACATGCTGTGGAGTAAGGTGGAACTTGCCTATAAAAAAAGTGGACTATTTGAGCAAGGTGTTCTACTAGAACAAATATTAGCTGATGAAGAAGTGAACGGAAATTTCATTTGGCGCGTGAAAAGTGTTGTGAGGGCACATAAATATGGGGAAATTCGTAAAGACATTGGGGCGCTTTTATACAGTACAGTGCGAGACTTATTTTTAGAGATTGGATTAGAGTGGGGAGCGGCATTAAGGAGAAGTAAGGGGATACCGCTATTTGATCCGTTTAAAAAAGAGCCATGCGTATAATACATGACTCTTGCTTATTAATCGAATTTCCTTACAACCGGAACACGAATCGCTACAAATAGCACGAAGACGATAACAGCAATTGCGCCGCTTTTCATAACCGTTACGATTGGAATTCCCATTGCAAGTGCAATTGATGTGAATGCATAAGAAAGCGGGATAAAGCCCATGGATGATAGCATAAGTAAACTCATTACGCGCCCCATCATCTCTTCTTTTACTGTGGATTGGATCATTGCCATAAGTGGAACGATCGCCATTGCGATTGTAATACCGTAAAACATGCCGGCTAATAATGCTTGCCAAAGTACAGTGCTAAAGTTGATGGATAGGAAGAATACACCAGACAGTAGCATCATGATAATACAAAATAGACCACGCCTGCGGTTAATATTTTTTAAACCGACAATGACAGCTCCTATCGCCATCCCGCCTCCAACAGCAGCTTCTAAGTAACTAAACTGGAGTGAATCACCGTGCAGCACATTTTTGACGAAGAGCGGGAAACCAACTTGCATCGGACCGATTAAAAATAAATTTAAAAAGGCACTACAAATAAGGAAAGTTGAAAGAAATGGTGATTCTTTTACATATAAAATTCCCTCTTTAATAGAGGTAAACATGCTTTTATCTGTTTCATTTTTTTCGGACATTGTAAATTGTATTTTTTGAACGAGTATGGCCGCGATGATAAGTAGCAGGATTGTAATTGAAAAAATCGTTTCATAATTAGTAAATTTAATAAGAATCCCGCCAAGCATCGGACCTAGAATGACAGAAGCTTGATTTGTCATTTGAGTAAGTGAATTTGCTTGTGTTAAACGGCTTTTTTCTACAAGTTCAGGCAGAATAGATCCGTCTGCGGACCAGAAGAAAGCGTCAGCAAGTCCAAAGAATAAAGCGAATAAAGCAAATGTATATAGTGTTACATCACCGACGATGAACCATGTGAGAATGGTTGCGACAAGAATCGCTCGAATAATATTGGAGTAAAACATAATATTTTTTTTTGGGAATTTATCAGCTACAGCGCCGCCAACAATCATAAAAATAAGCCTTGGGACACTTAGAGCCACGAAAACAACACCGAGTGAAGCTTCAAGGTTTAATGTTTTTGCTATGTACCATGTTTGTGAAAATGTAAAAAAGGCTAAAGCAAAACTTGAAAAAAGGGTAGCTGCCCAAAGAAAAAGGAAATTCGTATTTTTTAATAGCGGTTTCGCATTTGCTTCTAAAGCAGATTTATTTTGTTGTAGTTCCTCCATATTGCTTCCTTTCTATGTGACAAATTTAAACTAAAAAACCTGTTAACAATCGTTTTATACAGTTTCTAATATTTCTATACTGCACTTTCTCATTGTAGACAATAATGTTGGATTTGCACAGTAGCTATTTAACGACAAAAAAGATGCCGAAGAGGCATCTTTTTTTAAGCTAGCGCAATATAAATATCCAATTGTACATTATTTGGATCTAACGCTCTTTCATCATAAAGCTCAAAGTCTGTTGTAAAAGCACGCTTATTTTCTTTTGACCATTGCCAAATATATTCCCAAGCTTCGCAAACGACTTCAGAAACTGGACCTTTTCTCGTTGTAAATACCGCATATGTAGCGGCAGGTATTGTTAAATTTGTCATATTTTCAGGAACATCTTCTAATGAAGAAACAGGCATGCCAATCGTAAATGTATATGTACCCGTTTCATCTGATTCGTAGTTTGAATAGAAAGCGAATGTTTCTTTAGTTTGTTGATTTGGGATGTGATGCATAATTTGTTCTTGGAAGTAGCGGTTCCAAAGTTGTGGGATTTTTCCTTCAGTAGATGCCTCTTTTTCATTTGTTGTCGTAGTTGAAACGCCAATTGCTTGGAAAGCTTCTTTTTTTACGATAATAGGTTCTTTCATTTAAAAATCTCCCTCCATTAAACAAAACGTATGTTCTGTTTTATTGTAACATATTTTGGAAGTTAATAGTGCTTTTTATTAAACAAAATAGATGAGGAAAAAAGATATAAAATGTATTTTATTTAGGGGGAGGAGAGGGGAGCACAATAACAAAAGAACTCCTTTCGTGTAAAAGGAGTTCTTTTCATTTCTATATTAAAACATACTTGAGCTATGCATAGGCTGAAGTTTTGCGTTTGGATCGAAGTAAGCTTTTGCATTGTTTACTGCTGTCGGTGCTTCACCAAAGCCGCAAGCAATGAGTTTTACTTTTCCTTCATATGTACAAATGTCACCAGCAGCATAAATGCCAGGGATATTCGTTTCCATTTTTGAATTCACGAGGATGCTGTTTTTTTGAATATCTAAGCCCCAGTTTTTAATTGGACCAAGCGAAGATACGAAGCCGTAGTTTACGATTACGTCATCAACATCGATGATAACTTTTTCTTCTGTTTTTACGTGCTGAAGAACGACTTGTTCAATTTTGTCATCACCAATAAGTTCAACTGGAACATATGGTGTACTTACTTCTGCGCGAGAATTCAGTAAGTTTTCAACGCTATGTTCATGGGCACGGAATTTATCACGGCGATGAACGATTGTAACTTTGTCAGCGATTGGTTCTAACATCATTGTCCAATCTACAGCTGAGTCGCCGCCGCCAAATACTACGACGCGTTTGCCAGCAAATTTATTCATATCATCAACAAAATAATGTAAGTTTTTCTTTTCATATTTTGCTGTATCTTCTAATTCTAAGCGGCGTGGTTGGAAAGCACCATTGCCAGCAGTAATGATAACTGATTTAGAATAGTGAGTTTGTTTATTCGTAACAAGTTTAAATATACCGTCAGCTTGTTTTTCAAGTGTATCAACAGCTTCTTCTAAGCAAACGGTTGGATCAAATTTCTTCATTTGCTCTTTTAAGTTATCAACTAACTCTTGTGCACGCACTTTCGGAAATCCAGCTACATCATAAATGTATTTTTCAGGGTAGAGTGCGGATAATTGTCCTCCAAGTTGAGGTAAGCTTTCAATGATTTTGACACTTGCTTGTCTCATACCGCCATAAAATGCTGTGAATAGTCCTGTTGGACCACCACCAATAATCGTTATGTCGTAAACTTTTTGATTTTCTGCCACTTTCCTTCCCCCCATAGATGGAATTTTGATATTGATTTCATATATTGTTCATATGTACACGAAAATCCTGCAAATGATGACACTTTCAAATAAATGATAGCATATTTGAGTTCATAATACTTCTGAAAACGACTGAATTGTGTGTAAGTTTTTGCATAGATGCTTTTTTAATTATATAAAATATAGAGAAAGGAAAATACATGAAAAAAAGGCTGAAAAACCCTTGAAAACGCTATGTTATTTTAAAATATTGATAATTCTCCAGGTGCTTGAATTCTGGTATGAAACCGACTAATATAGGGAAGTATTATGTTAAATTTCTATGACAAAATTCGTACGATTTTTTGACTGCGTTTTGTTACGATATAGAATGTGATAAATTCCACATTCTTGACAAATAGAGTTTTTAGTACTTGGTATTATTTTTCATTACTATTATATAAAGAAAAGGGTTGTGATTTGGTGAAGACTCCAAAAATCGTAGTTTTAGGTGCAGGTTATGGCGGGATGATTACGACTGTTCGTCTGCAAAAAGCATTATCTGTAAATGAAGCTGAAATTACGTTAGTAAACAACAACAGCTATCACTACCAAGCAACTTGGTTACACGAGAGCGCAGCTGGTACATTACAAGATGAAAAAATCTGTCTAGATATTCAAGACGTTATCGATACAAATAAAGTGAACTTTGTACAAGATACAGTAGTAGAAATTAAGGCTTCTGAAAAACGCATTATCTTACAGAATGGCGAATTAGAGTATGATTACTTAGTAATCGGTCTTGGTTTCGAGTCAGAAACGTTCGGCATTACAGGATTAAAAGAGCACGCATTCTCAATTGCTAACATTAATGCAACTCGTCAAATTCGTGAGCACATGGAAGCTAAATTCGCTCAATATGCAACTGAACAACGCGATGAGCTAGTAACAATCGTTGTTGGTGGTGCTGGATTTACTGGTATCGAGTACGTAGGTGAGCTTGCAAACCGTGTTCCTGAACTTTGCAAAGAGTACAATGTACCACGTGAAAAAGCACGTATCATCTGTGTAGAGGCTGCTCCAACAGCACTTCCTGGTTTTGATCCAGCATTAGTAGAATATGCTGTAAAACAACTTGAGAAAAAAGGTGTAGAATTCCGCATCGGTACAGCAATTAAAGAAGCAACTGAAGAAGGTATTATCGTTGCAAACGGTGACGATACTGAATTACTTAAGTCTGAAACAGTAGTTTGGGCTGCAGGTGTTCGTGGTAACGGTATTGTGGAAGAGTCTGGCTTTGAAGCAATGCGTGGACGTGTAAAAGTTGATGAGTACATGCACGCTCCAGGATACGAAGATGTATTCATGGTTGGTGACGCAGCGTTAATCATTAACGAAGAAATTAATCGTCCATACCCACCAACAGCGCAAATCGCAATTCAAGAAGGTTACAACATTGCACACAACTTAACTGTATTAGTTCGTGGCAAAGGCGAAATGAAAAAATTCGCATTCGACAATAAAGGATCTGTATGTTCATTAGGTCATGACGATGCAATGGGCGTTGTTATGGGTAAAAAGTTAACAGGTTGGAAAGCTTCCTTCATGAAGAAAGTCATCGATAACCGTTACCTATTCTTACTAGGTGGACCTTTATTAGTTCTTAAAAAAGGTAAATTGAAGTTATTTTAATATATAATAGAAAAAGCAGAAACGGCTATGAGCTGTTTCTGCTTTTTTGTATAGTACACGTTTTCGATATAGTAATAAAAAGAGGATGAAAAGTGAAAGGAATTAAATATAGAATAATTGCGTTTCCGAAGAAAGAAAATGCAGATTCGCGAGGCCACTGTTTCGTTTCCTTCTATATAATTCTTTAGCAAATAGTTGTAATTCATCAGATACAGAAATAGACATACAAAAACGCCATCCTTTCTGATGATTCTACAGAAAGAATAGCGTATTTTTTCATTTTAGGGGGGATTTTGTTCAACTGGAAAAGATACCCGAAATATTAAAGCAACTTTCCCTAGATAATCATCTTTACACTGATTTCACCATCGTTCTACTGAATATCAAGTTCACTGTAATAACGATGACTGCACCGATAAGGGTTGCAAATACACGGTCAAACAGAATGCTAGAATGAAACGGCTTGCCGGCTTCCATGATCAAAATAATGAGCGGAATCATGGTTGCAGAGTATACAAGATAATTTCGAACCTTTAGAAGAGGTCGAACACTTGCGAATAGCCCGATACTTATAACTAATCCCCAAACTGGTAGACTAGTTGCGAGAAGCAAGCTCGCAACAATCACGCCGATTACTGTACCAAGCACTCGTTGTGTTGTTTTGATTGGAAAGAGTTCTATTTTCCGCTGAGTAAGGATCGCTACGGTAATTGCAATCCAATAGAAGTGGTGCTCGGGCCAAAGTATTCGCAATCCCTCAGCTATACCTAGACATAATACGAGCCTGATTGGGAATTGCCAACTGGATAGGTGTGCAAGAGAATTCCACCATAGAATGATTTTTTTCGATGTTGGCTCTTTCACAGCCCCGTCCAGCGATGATTTAAAACAACGGTGTACCCAGATGCCTAGCACCAAGCTGATACTGACGGTCCAAATGGCCCCTGCTAAGATTGAAAAAATTAGTTCCATCCGGTACTCCGTCTGGTCGAACATGTTGAGGATGATAATCAGGAATATGACAAAGCGTGTTGTTGCCACCGCCAAGGCGCGACTATATCCGCCAATTAACGCAGCAAGGCTGACCAGCAGGAGCAAGACTCCGAATGTCAGAGAGCCATGTCCGAAAGAGAGAACAGCAGCAATCGCAGCGAGCATTACTGATATGAGCGCTGACGCCAACCTTTCCCCGTGATTTATAAAACTCGAACCGACTTTCACGCTACTGACTGCCAAACTGCCGACCGATGCAACAAAACCAAGATCGGGATGGCCTAGAACTGTGGCGAACAGAACAGGTCCGGCCATACCTATGCCGGCAGAAATGAGTTCTACTATTTCTACTTTGTCCTTCTTAGACCAAGAAAACAGTTGAGCTCTATATATCTTTGCGTTCATCTATAGCACCTCTTCCGACCAAAAGAGTAGGGCACAGTTTAATAATAGGCTCTTTCTTTAATCCATGGACATGTGGTGATACCTATGTCCATCAGGCTAATATTTTGAAGTATCCCCCAAATGAAAATTTTATCTTTCCAGAGTTAGTTATAATAATTCAGCTCATTCTTTTTCGATATGGGGAAATGCCAATTTTTTAAGTTGATGGCAATGGTGTATTACCCTAAGAAAGGAAAAGTCACAGTGTACTTAAAAATATAGTATAATATATAAAAAAGAAAGAATATTCTGTTCTCTCTAGTAGAGGAGGTTGCATCATGGGGAAGCGCGGGAAAGTATGGTTAGCTGTTAGTGGTTTAGTAGCTACAAAAGATGGCAGGTGGCTATTCGTTAAGAAGAAATACAGTGGATTAAAGGGGAAATGGTCGTTACCGGCTGGTTTTGTGGATGAAGGTGAGACTGTTGATGAAGCTGTGAAACGTGAAGTGTTAGAAGAGACAGGCATTGTCGCTCATGTGAAGGGAATCATTGGTGTTCGATCGGGCGTTATTCGTAATGAGATCAGTGATAATATGATTATTTTCCTTTTGGAGCCTGAAGGAGAAACTATTATTGTGCAGGAGAAGGAATTGTCTGAAGTAGCGTTTTTACATCCAGAGACTATAGCGGACGATCCAAATACGTCTGTGCTTATTCAATATTTGTTAGAAGGAAGATCAGAACTGCATCTTGAAATGGACAAAACATTAAATCCAGGAGAGCAATTTGGTTATACCGCCTATCACGTATTTACAGCGCATGCGAAGGAGAGGGAGAAAGAGTGAGTATACCGGTACTACTTATTTCAATGATGTTATTCTTTATTTTGTTTTTTGGAATTGGATTTTTACTCAACATGATTTTGCGAGCTACATGGGTCATGGTTATTGTGTATCCGATTGTTTGTATGCTTATTATTAATAATGCGAGTGTGTGGGATTATTTTTCAAAGCCAAAAGAAACATTTTCTTCATTTGGGACAAGTGTATCGCATTTAGGACAAGCAGATATGTTTATTCTATCTACCGGATTAGTAGGTGCTGCTTTAGCAGGAGTTGTAATTAAAAAACTTCGGAAAAGTGGATATCAAATGTTTTAATCTCCAATTCGTTTGGAGATTATTTTTTTGCATATTCCTTCATCGTATAGGGAATGATTAACGATGAAGGAGTGTGGAATATAAAAATGTTAAAACGATATTGTATTCGCATTACGATGACTTGTTTACTTGCACTCGCATTATGCGTAACATGGAAGGCTTTCACTGGAGTTTCTTTAGTGGAGATTTTAAAATCATATGAAGAAACGGGTGCAAAAGAAGTACATGCAGCAGAAATTGAGAGAAAAGTTGTTCCGAGTAAAGAAGTGATAAATGCTTTAGAACAGGAAAATGACTGGTCTAAATATCGTACAATTGAAATGACGGCAACTGGTTATACGTCAGGGGTGGAGTCAACTGGTAAGAGTCCGGGGCATCCGGAGTATGGTATTACATATTCAGGTGTGAAAGCGAAACGGGATTTATATTCCACAATCGCTGCGGACTTACGCGTATTTCCGATTGGAACGATTCTATTCGTGCCAGAATACGGGTATGGGGTTGTTGCTGATAAGGGCGGTGCGATAAAAGGAAACCGTCTTGATTTATATTATGATACGGTGAAAGATGTTTATAGCCAATGGGGTAAGAAAAAGGTAAATGTATACGTAGTGAAAATAGGAAATGGTAAGTTTACAGAAGAAGAGTTAACGATGTTAAATGAAGACAAAACGATGCAAGTGTTTCGGGGACAGTATTTAAAACAAAGATAGTCTAGTGGTAATCACGCTAGGCTTTTTTCTTGTCTTATTTTATCGTGGTAGAAATTATAGGAAGCTCCGCCTGGCTATAATCTCACTGTATAAGAGGTGATAGAAGTTAGAATTGTCGCATTTTATCGAAAATAAAGTTATAATAGAGGCAGAGAAATTTAGGGGGTCTGAACATGTTTCAAGTACAAAAAGAATTAGCAGGTCATGAAGCGGTAATTGTTGCTTTATTTGAAGAAGAGAAAACGAGTAGTTTTGTACAAGAACTGGACAAAGCGTTTGAAGGACAATTACAAGCTTTATTAGAAGAAAAGGAACTTTCTACGAAGAAAAAAGCCATTTCAAAAGTACATAGCTTAGGAAAAACAAATGTGAAGCGTTATTACTTTGTTGGTTTAGGTAAGAAAGAGTCTTACACGACAGAAACGTTACGTGCGGCTCTTGGTAAGACGTTTAAAACATTACAAGCAGCAAAAGTACAAGATGCAGCAATCTTACTGGATTCTTTCGTAACAGAGAAATTAGATGCGATTGATGTAGCTCATATTGCGGCAGAAGTACAAGGTCTTGGTACATATGAATTACAAACGTATAAAACAGACAAAAAGGATTGTGTAGAGTTAGAGAAGTTTACGGCTGTTACAACGAAAGATGCACAAGAAATTGAAGCAGCATTAACAGTTGGCTACGTGCATGGACGTGCAACAAATTCAGCTCGTACACTTGTAAATATGCCGCCAAACGTATTAACAGCGACGAAGCTTGCTGAGTATGCTGTTGAATTAGCGGAAAAGTATGATATGGATTATAAGGTTCTTGAGAAAGAAGAGATGGAAGACCTTGGTATGGGAGCGCTACTTGCAGTAAACCAAGGTAGTGTAGAGCCACCAAAAATGATCGCTCTTATTTATAAAGGAAAAGAAGAGTGGACAGATGTAATTGGATTTGTTGGAAAAGGGATTACATATGATACAGGTGGTTATTCTTTAAAACCACGTGAAGGTATGGTCGGTATGAAAGGTGATATGGGCGGTGCAGCTTCTGTTTTAGGCGCGATGGAAATTATCGGAGAACTTCGCCCAGAGCAAAACGTGATTGCTGTTATTCCTTCAACTGATAACGTTGTAAGTGGTACAGCATTTAAGCCAGACGATGTGATTACATCTATGAGCGGAAAAACAATTGAAGTATTAAATACAGATGCAGAAGGTCGCTTAGCGTTAGCTGACGGTATTACGTATGCGAAAAAACTTGGTGCAAACTACCTTATTGATGTTGCAACATTAACAGGTGGTGTAATTGTTGCACTTGGAAATCATACGACAGGCGCAATGACAAATAATGAAGAACTATTTGAACAAGTGTTAGAAGCTTCTATGGAAACGGATGAGCCAATTTGGCAATTACCGATTTTCGAACGCGATAAAGAACGTGTGAGAAATAGTAAATTTGCAGATTTAAATAACTCACCAGGCCGTGAAGGACATGCAGTGATGGCTGGTACATTCTTAGGTGAATTTGCAGAAGATACACCTTGGGTACATTTAGATATCGCTGGAACATCTGAAACAACAGGAGCGCATGATTTAGGACCATCTGGCGCAACAGGTGCAATGGTACGTACACTGGCAACACTTGTTGAACGTTTTGGAGAAGAATAAAATTATGTAAGAAGGCTGTTCCAAAACTTTGGAACAGCCTTCACTTATTATATTTACTTATAAAGAAATCGTATATAAAGTCCCATTTAAAGCAAAGGAAGTGCGTCCTGTTTCTTCAGAGACAACTAATATAAGTGCATCGCTTTGTTCTGATAAGCCAATTGCAGCTCGGTGACGTGTTCCTAGCTCAGGATTAACTTCTGTGCTTTTCGTTAATGGAAGAATATTAGCTGCTGAAACAATATGATTATTTTTAACGAGAACAGCTCCGTCATGAAGAGGGTTACCTGGATAAAAAATGGATTCGAGCAATGGAGCGGTTAAATGAGCGTTTAATGTTGTGCCCGTTTGAATACAAGATTCAAGCGTCTCGTTTCGTTCTACAACAATAAGGGCACCATGCTTTCGGGCGCTTAAATGTTGGACAGCTGTTGTGATAAACTGTGAGCTTTCCGTATAAGGTGATAAATACGCCTGAATATAGTATGTAGCTGCCAGTGTTTGTACATTTGCTAACATATGATGAATATCTTCCATTTTGCACAAAATACATTCATCTTCTTTATCGATTGCTTGTCTCATAATCGATAGTTCTTTTTCAGCAACTTCAATCATTTGTTTTGTTTGTATTTTGAGCTCTTTTGACAAGCCCCATTCTTGCATAATCCTCATTCCCTTTGGTGGAGTATTTAACCATAGTGTATACAAATATTCCTAGTAAAATCCTGTTAGATTTTAAAAAATATTGAGATACAGGTTGCTTTTTTCATATAATGAAGGTAAGACATGTGAGAGGAGATAAAAGTATGAATTGGAAACAAGAATTTAGTCGCTGGCTTTCATATGCAGAATTAGACGCAGAATTAAAAGAACAGCTAGAAAACATGAAGCAAGATGAGAAGAAAATCGAGGATAGCTTTTATAAAAATTTAGAGTTCGGTACAGGTGGTATGCGTGGTGAACTTGGTGCTGGTACGAACCGTTTAAATGTATATACAGTTCGTAAAGCGACACAAGGATTAGCGAAATTTATTGAAAAATCAGGGGAAGAAGCGAAAAAGCGCGGTGTTGTTGTAGCGTATGATTCTCGTCATAAATCACCTGAGTTTGCAATGGAAGTAGCTGCTACACTTGGTGCACACGGTATCACTACATATGTGTTTGAAAGCCTACGTCCAACGCCAGTGCTTTCTTTCGCAGTTCGTCATTTACATACAGTAAGTGGAATCGTTCTTACGGCAAGCCATAATCCGCCCGAATATAACGGATATAAAGTGTACGGTGAAGATGGTGGACAGTTGCCTCCAAAAGAAGCTGATGAGTTAATTAGCTACGTAAACGCAGTAGAAGATGAATTAACAGTTGAAGTAGCTGATGTAGAGCAATTAAAAGCTGACGGTTTATTACATATCATTGGACAAGAAGTAGATGATGCATATGCTACAGAATTGAACAATGTCATTATTAATAAAGAAATGGTACAAAAGGTTGGTAAAGATTTAAAAATCGTCTTTACACCATTACACGGAACATCAAATGTTTCTGTGCGCCGTGGTTTAGAAGAAGTTGGATTTACAGATGTAACGGTTGTAAAAGAGCAAGAGTTACCAGATCCAAACTTTTCTACAGTAAAATCACCGAACCCAGAAGAACATGCTGCTTTTGAGTATGCGATTCGTGACGGTGAAAAAATTGAAGCCGATGTGTTAATCGCAACGGATCCTGATGCAGACCGCCTTGGTGTAGCAGTTCGTAATCATGATGGTGAGTTCCAAGTATTAACTGGAAACCAAACAGGTGCATTAATGCTTGATTACTTATTATCTCAAAAGAAAGAAAACGGAACACTTCCAGAGAACGGTGTTGTATTAAAAACAATCGTAACGTCTGAAATTGGCCGTACAATTGCGAAGGCATACGATTTAGATACGGTTGATACGTTAACTGGATTTAAATTTATCGGTGAGAAAATTAAACAGTATGAAGAAAGCGGACAATATGAATTCCAATTCGGTTATGAGGAAAGCTATGGTTATTTAATCCGCCCATTCTGCCGCGATAAAGATGCGGTACAATCTGTTCTATTTGCATGTGAAGTAGCCGCATACTACAAATCACAAGGTAAAACGTTATACGATGGTCTATTAGAAGTATTTGAGAAGTACGGTTTCTTCCGTGAAGATCTTGTATCATTAACGTTAAAAGGGAAAGACGGAGCGGAACAAATCCAAGAGATGATGGCGACATTCCGTGAAAATCCTCCGAAGGAAGTAGCTGGCTTAACAGTCGTAGCGGTTGAAGATTATAAAGCGAGCATCGTTACATCTTTACAAGATGGACATAAAGAAGAGATTCACTTACCGAAATCAAATGTGTTAAAATATCAATTAGAGGATGGTTCGTGGTTCTGCCTACGTCCATCTGGAACTGAACCGAAGATCAAGTTCTACTTTGGTGTAAAAGATAATTCTTTACAAAATAGTGAACAAAAGTTACTTACTATTAAAGAAGATATAATGAATCGTTTATAATATAAGGTAATTTTAAGTAGTAGGGAATAAAAGGGAGTGAAATCTCCCTTTTGTTTTATGTAAGGAAATGATCGTTATTGATTCTGACAGAAGAGAGGGTATTTTGTGATGAAAAAAGTAAGAAAAGCCATAATCCCAGCAGCTGGATTAGGAACACGTTTTTTACCAGCAACAAAAGCAATGCCAAAAGAAATGTTACCGATAGTAGATAAACCAACTATCCAATACATCGTAGAAGAAGCAATACAATCAGGAATCGAAGATATTATTATCGTTACTGGTAAAACGAAGCGCTCTATTGAAGATCATTTTGATAATGCATTTGAGTTAGAGCAAAACTTATTAGAAAAGAAAAAGTATGAGTTACTTGAAAAAGTACAGGCTTCTTCAAAAATGGTAGACATTCATTATATTCGTCAAAAAGAACCAAGAGGATTAGGACACGCTGTTTGGTGTGCACGTAAATTCATCGGTGATGAGCCATTTGCTGTTTTACTAGGTGATGATATCGTTCAAGCTGAAAAGCCATGCTTACGTCAATTAATCGAAGAATATGATAAAACGCTTTCTTCTGTAATTGGTGTGCAAACTGTTCCGGAAACAGAAACACACCGCTATGGAATTATTGATCCATTAGAGCAGGAAGGACGTCGTTACCAAGTTCGTAATTTCGTTGAGAAACCAGCAGCAGGTACAGCGCCTTCAAACTTAGCAATTATGGGACGTTACGTCTTAACGCCTGAAATTTTCATGTTCTTAGAACAGCAAAATGTCGGTGCCGGCGGTGAAATTCAGCTAACAGATGCAATCCAAAACTTAAATGAAATTCAACGTGTATTCGCTTACGATTTCGAAGGAAAACGCTACGACGTAGGTGAAAAGTTAGGATTCGTTCAAACGACAATCGAAATGGCCCTGCAACACCCAGAATTACGTGGTGACATGGTTACAATGATGAAGAGAATTTTAGAAGAACAAACAAATCAAGAGTCTTAATATAAAAAAAGAGTTATCTCAGTATACTGAGATAACTCTTTTTTATTATGAAATTGTCGAATGAGAATGCTGATAAGCAGAGCGACGTACAGCATAGTATATGCGAGGTGCGATAATAGCACCGATAATTGTAAATACAATATCCTTTACTGCAAACCACATCATAATCATCCAAGCAGCTTTATAGCTCATATTACCGCCCATGAAGAGACTGACCGCCCCGTACATGTAAGTAGTACCGATAATATAAGTTAAAATAATTCCAGTGAAAGAGGCAATCGCAAATGTACTGAATGTTGGTCTTTCTTTTTGTTCTACTAATTTTCCTGATACGTAAGCAACAATAATAAATGCGATAATAAAACCACCAGTAGGATCTAAAAGTGCCCCGAATCCAGCTTTGAAGTTAGCGAAGATTGGTGCACCGGCTACGCCAACGAGCATATATACTGTCATGGATAATGCACCAAGTCTACTTCCAAGAAGAAGTCCTGCTAAAATCGCGAAAAATGGTTGCATAGATAATGGGACGCCCGCTACTTGCAGGAATGGTGCCCAAGAAACAATATTTGCACCGATGGCCATAAGAGCAACGAACATGGCAGCTAATGCTAAATCTAAAACGTGAAATCTTCTCATAATGTTAACCTCCTGTTGTTTTTAGGTTAACATTATCGTAGCGAAAATATTTACTTGTTGTCAATCAAAATATTTTGATAAGAAGGCTTTATATAGTCTCTTAGCAACGTATACGGAATACGAAATTGCGGAATTCCACTTGAGTAAGGAGCAATCTCATATAAAGGGAAATAAATTACGAGATTGTCCGGTTCTAAAAAGAAGTGGAACTTTATAGCGCTCATTACTTTTTCCGTTGCATCAGGAAAATAAATGCTTTCGTTTTGTTTAATTTGTTTTACAATCTCTGCGCGTATTACTTCTTTGTATTTATCTTCTTGTTGAAATAAATCGTCTAAGTGTAGTAACTTTTTTTCGTTTAAATCAAATGTGTTTGCCTTCCACGTATAAAGACCGTGTGCGCCGCCTGTATATTGATAGTAATTCACATATAAGCTGAGAAAAGGTGGTTTATTTAAGGAGACTTTATAATCAACATTTGCCACGTACGGATGAAATGGTGTACTAGATCCTTCTGTTTCTTCATAATATTTTTTTGCATCTTTTTCTAACTTGTTTTTAAACTTGTCAGTAGATTTTTTGTAATAGAAATTGAGCTTGTTTTGAAATTTAGAATCGGAAAAGTTGTGAAAGGAAGGCCTGTTAATTTGATATTCTATATAAGGTTTCTTACCTTTTTGCGTGACAGTCTTAACATCGATTGTCAGGTTGGATGCTTTGGCTGTTATTGCACAATTTGGTACAATAGTCAGCAAGGAGAACATAAGCAGTAATATACAAAATTTCTGTTTCATTTAGGTGAAACCTCCTTATACGAGTGTTATAGGTAGTTTGAAAATAAATAGGTAAAATTATACATTAAATTAGAGTGAGAGAAGGGGGAAACGATATGGCAAAAACTTTAATGGATTCGCTTGGAATTGAGTTGTTAGAGATGACAGAAGATAAGGTGGTTGCTACGATGCCTGTTGATGGGCGTACGCATCAGCCGTTTGGATTTTTACATGGTGGTGCCTCTGTTGCATTAGCTGAAACAGTAGCAAGTGTCGGTTCATACAATTTAATTGATCAAGAGAAATGTATTTGTTTCGGATTAGAAATTAATGCAAACCACATTCGCTCAAAGAAAGATGGAATTGTAACAGCGATCGGAACACCAATACATAGAGGACAATCGACAATGGTTTGGGATGTTCGCATTATTGATGAAAATGATGATTTACTATGTATATCAAGATGTACAGTAGCAATTAAAGAGAAACGTGAAAAGTAAAAAAGAGGCTGCTCATTAGAGCAACCTCTTTTTCTTATAATTAGAACTGGATTTTCTTCTCTAAGAAACCTTTTAGTTCGCTAATTGGCATACGAACTTGTTCCATTGTGTCGCGGTCACGTACTGTAACAGCTTTGTCTTCAACTGAGTCGAAGTCGTATGTGATACAGAATGGAGTACCGATTTCGTCTTGACGACGGTAACGTTTACCGATAGAACCAGTCTCGTCAAAGTCTACCATGAAGTCTTTAGCTAGTTCTGCGAATACTTCAGTAGCACCTTCAGATAGCTTTTTAGATAATGGTAAGATTGCTGCTTTGTATGGTGCTAAAGCAGGGTGGAAACGAAGAACTGTACGAGAATCGTTCTCTAATTGCTCTTCTTCATATGCATCACATAAGAATGCTAATGTTACACGGTCTGCACCTAAAGATGGCTCGATGCAGTATGGCACGTAACGCTCATTCGTTTGTGGATCGATATAGTTAAAGTCTTCGTTAGAGTGTTCCATGTGACGTTTTAAATCGAAGTCTGTACGAGATGCTACGCCCCAAAGTTCGCCCCAACCGAATGGGAATTTGAATTCAATATCAGTTGTTGCGTTACTGTAGTGAGATAATTCTTCTTCACCGTGGTCACGAAGACGCATGCTTTCTTCGTGCATACCAAGTGAAAGTAACCAGTTCTTACAAGTTTCACGCCAGAATGCGAACCACTCTAAATCTTCACCAGGCTTACAGAAGAATTCAAGTTCCATTTGTTCGAATTCACGTGTACGGAATGTGAAGTTACCAGGCGTGATTTCGTTACGGAAACTCTTACCGATTTGGCCAATACCAAATGGAAGCTTTTTACGCATAGAGCGTTGTACGTTTTTAAAGTTTACGAAAATACCTTGTGCTGTTTCAGGACGAAGGAAGATTTCGTTTGTGCTAGACTCTGTAACACCTTGGAATGTTTTGAACATTAAGTTGAACTGACGGATTTCAGTGAACTCTTCGCTACCGCAATCAGGACATTTTACTTCATGTTCTTTCATTAAGTCAGCCATTTGGTCGAAAGTAAGACCGTCAACAACCATTTCGATGCCTTTTGCATCTAATGCATCTTCAATTAATTTGTCAGCACGGTGACGAGCTTTACATTTTTTACAGTCGATCATTGGATCGTTGAAGTTACCAACGTGACCAGAAGCGATCCAAGTTTTAGGGTTCATTAAAATAGCTGCGTCTAAACCAACGTTGTGTGGAGATTCTTGAATGAATTTTTTCCACCAAGCTTTTTTAACGTTATTTTTTAATTCGATTCCAAGTGGACCGTAATCCCAAGTGTTTGCAAGACCACCGTAAATTTCAGAACCAGGGAAAACGAAACCGCGATGTTTCGCTAAGTTTACAACTTGTTCCATTGAATACATAATAAAATCCTCCTTTTGAAAGTTAACGTATTGGCGATGACGTGATGGGTACTTGTGGAAATGAGGAATCTCCGCTAGCTTCAGCGGCTAGAATGTTCGGTGGCTTCGCTGCTTCCGCCGAGGCAAAAATCGCCTCTATGTCAGAAGCTCCATCCTCCTCACATTTTGAGCGAGCCGCTTCCGCTTTTAGGTATATCCAGCTCCAGCGGCTAGAATCTCCGGTCATTTCGCTCTCTCGCTCGAAGCAAAAAGCGCTTCAAGGTCGAGAGCTCCAATGCCCTGCGATTCTGAACGAGCCGCTTCCGCTTTTAAATTATCCAGCTCCGGTGACTAGAACAGTCGGTCATTTCGCGCCTTCCTGTGAGGCAAAAATCGCCTCTTCGTCAGGAGCTCCAATGCCCTCCTGTTCTGAGCAAGTCACCTCCGCTTTTAAATTAAATACAAAAAAGCTCGTCTCTAGGCAATTTTGCCTAGGGACGAGCTTGTATATACCCGCGGTTCCACCCTAGTTGATGCACATTTCACGCATCCACTTTCATCACGTATTGCTCGAGACTGCCGTTTCCTTGCGGCTTCAGGCTTTCACTATCCCTGAATCGCTTTTGTGCAAGTACTTATAAGTCCGTCATCGCTACTTATATTAGTAATAATGAACATATTCTAACACGTTCTTTTTTAAATCTCAATAGAGGAACGCGTCTATCTATGATAGAGTCTCGCCTATTTTTTCATTATTTATTCCGTAATTTTCTTTAATATGCTTAATTGCTTCACGCTTACTTAATGGAGCGAGCTCGTTGTTTTGCACGTATTCCCAAACTACATCCGGATTTGTTTTTGCATATTCACGAAGGACCCAGCCAATCGCTTTTTGAATGAAAAATTCTTTTGAAGAATGTAGTTGTCCAATAATCCAGAAAAGAAGTTCTTCATCCATTTTTTCTTTATATTTCAGTTGGAATAAAATAGCGGTGCGTTGTAACCATATGTTGTCTGATGCAATCCATTTTGGAATATAGGCAGAAATTAATTCTGGATGTTTTAAAAAGATACCACCTAAAAATGTAGGGACGATGCTATCAACAGAATCCCACCAAGATTTCGTGACAATAAGTTCTTCTAAAAATGGGATATGAGTTTCGTTTATATGCTTTTTATATTTTTGCATGATATCGAGTGCAGCAGCTTGAAATTCTCGTTCTGGTAAATCCCAAAGTTCACGTACGATAATTTGGAAGTCTTTTTGATCTGGGAGAGTATGTATTTGAATGACATCTTTTAATAATTGTCTTCTCTCGGGAGTTTGAATACCGAGAAACGGGAAGTGATTTTTCATATAACGTGCCATTGGTTCGGCTTTTTCAAGGTTTTTATGAGCTATGAAATGCTTTTGTAATGCTTGTACAAACGGGTGCATAAGGGTGTTCTCCTCTCTTATTATCTTTCTCATATCATTATACAGAGAGTTTGGTTAAATTTTAAAACATAACTTGCAATGTAATGAAATATGTTGAGAGTAGAGAGGAGAGGATAAGATGGAAGATCAAGGCGTACTAGCGGGTTTCTTTGCTCTTAGTTTTGCGTTTATTCTTGTTATATGTATTTGGGCAATTATTTCGTATTTGTTAACGGCTTTTGCACTTTATACGATGGCGAAAAATGATGGTGCAACTGATGGTGTTCTTGCGTTTATTCCTTTTTTGAATAGTAAGACGTGGGGGGACTTAGCGAAGGATAAATTACCGGATTTCTTGAAAGAAGAAGCAGGATGGAAAGTATTCGGCATATATGTCGCATGTTTCATTTTTAATTTCGTACCGATTATAAGTTTACTAGCAACAGCTGTATCGATTGTGCTGTCTATTTATCTCATCTACGCTATTTTAGACAGATACGGAACGAACTCTATATTATTTACGATTATTCATGTAATCACATTTTCAGTTTTCTTGCCGATTCATCTATTCATCATTCGAAATGAGCCGGTGAGGTATAACGAGTAGTAGACGCAATATTTGAGACAGAAAAAGCGCCCTGAAAGCAGGGCGCTTTTTTCTACTACATAAGGTAGCGGAAATAAATATAAATATGAGAAATGATTAATGAAACGATCATAATTGGGAAGCCGACTTTTAGGAATTCCATGTAGCTAAATTTATGTCCTTCACGGCTCGCGATACCTGCAACGATTACGTTAGCAGAAGCCCCGATTAATGTTCCGTTTCCGCCCAGACAAGCACCTAATGCTAATGCCCACCATAATACATCGATTTGTGCGTCAGAAGGTGATAAACCTAGCCCAACTGCCATATCGTTAATAAGCGGGATCATTGTTGCAACGAATGGAATGTTATCAATTGTTGCAGAGGCGATACCAGATACCCATAGAATAAGGATAGATGCTTGAGAAATATCTCCGCCTGTTATACCAATTACTTTTTGAGCAAGCGTCTTGATCAGACCGATATCAATAAGTCCTCCAACGAGCACGAATAGCCCTGCGAAGAAGAAGATTGTTACCCACTCTACGCTAGCGAATACCTCTTCAATTTCATGTTCTTTCACACCAATTAACATAAGGATCGTAGCGCCAGTTAAAGCAATGATAGCTGCATCGATATGGAAAATAGAATGCGTCATGAAACCTACAATCGTAAGTCCAAGTACTGTTAAAGATTTTTTCATTAATACTGGATCTTTAATGTATTGTTTTTCATCTAAGCTCATTAATTTCTTAATTTGTACAGGATCAGCAATTAACTGTTTACGGTACATGAAGTAAAGCATTGTTGCTGTAACTGCAATGATAATAATTACGATTGGTGCTAAGTTCAGTAAGAAAGCATTGAAATCTAAATGCTTATTCGCAGAACCGATCATAATGTTAGGTGGATCACCAATTAAAGTTGCTGTTCCTCCGATGTTTGAAAAAATAATTTCAGAAAGTAAATATGGAACAGGATTTACTTGCAAGATGCGCGTAATAGATAAAGTAACTGGGACAACGAGAAGTACAGTTGTAACGTTATCTAAAAATGCGGAGCCAAGCGCAGTAAGTAAGGAAAGTGAAATTAAAATTTTAATTGGATTTCCTTGTGCTCCTTTTGCTGCTTTAATGGCAACGTATTGGAAAACACCTGATTTACTCGTAATGTTCACCAAAATCATCATACCGATGAGTAATGTGATTGTTCCCCATTCAATATGTTTCGTAAAGGCGTTGTGTAAATCAACGACCCCTACAATTACCATAAGTGCTGCACCAAGAAGTGCGATGACAGCGCGATTAATTTTTTCAGAAATAATAATGGCATATGTAATTAAAAAGACTGCGATAGCAAAATAATACTGCCAGTTTGCGAGCTCTTGCGTTGTTTCATGCAAAACTCTCATCTCCTTTCGTTTACTTTTCTTAGTGTTTCAAAAATGTTCTCAAAGAAACACACATAACGTCATTATAAAGTAGAAAAATGGAAGATGTAAATGAGAGGGGGTATTTTGTCATATTTTCTGCATAGGTCATTTTTTCTTATTTTTAAAAATATTTGTGGGCATTTGACATATATATAAGATACATCCAATCTGAATATTTAAAATGGAATTAGCATTCGAGCTTGTTCGTGTAGGAGTGTCAAATAGAAAGGAATGACAAAATGATAAGGAAGGGATCGTATGGATGAACAACGATTTTTGTTTTTAGATTTTGAGTTTACGATGCCCCAGCATAGAAAGAAACCAAAAGGTTTTTTCCCAGAGATTATTGAGGTAGGGCTTGTTTCAGTTGTTGGTTGTAAAGTAGAAGATACGTATTCGTCACATGTCAGGCCGAAAACATTTCCTTCTTTAACAGATCGATGTAAAAAATTTTTAGGTATTAAGCAAGAAGTAGTGGATAAAGGAATTTCTTTTCTTGAACTTGTTGAGAAGCTTGTAGAATATGAAAAAGAATGTAAACCGACAATTGTAACGTGGGGAAATATGGATATGAAAGTGCTGAAACAGAATTGCGAAATGGCGGGAGTAGCCTTTCCATTCTTCGGACAGTGTCGTGATTTATCGCTTGAGTATAAGAAGTTTTTTGGAGAAAGAAATCAAACAGGGTTATGGAAAGCAATTGAGGCGTATGGAAAAGCAGGAACAGGTAAGCATCATTGTGCGCTTGATGATGCGATGACGACGTATAATATTTTTAAATTAGTAGAAAAAGATAAAGAGTATTTAGTGAAACCAGCACCTCCAACATTAGGAGAACTCGTTGATTTTTCAAAAGTGTTAAAGAAAGTAAGTACACAGTAACGACCAAATTGCACAATATGTAATTTGGTCGTTTTGTTTTTTTACAGCTTATAATCTTTTTTTAACTGCTGAAGCGTTTCTAAACTACGCTGTGCAAAAGGTGAATCATCTTCAGAAAATGAATTCATTTGAGTTTCTAGTGCTAATTTGAGTGACTCTGTATAATCCGGAATTTCTCCTTCATATTTCTTCACCATTTGCTCTGGAATGTTCGTCTGTTCACGAAAAGCTAAAGCACGTCTTTCATGGAAAAATGGTACGTCAGCTTGTTTTACGTTATGTAGGTCACCTTGCACCGGATGTTTTACAACAGCTAGTACTTTTACGACATAACTGCCAGGACGGCTATTTGTAATTTCCCCGATGTATTTTCCTGTTTTATAAATACCAGTAACGATTTCACCAATTTCAAATGTTTCTCTCATATTTTTCACCTCAAGTTTATAGTAAGGAAAGTATGAGAAGGAGTCAAAGAAATGATTCACTTTCGGAATATCCTTGAGAATATGAATCAGTTCCACTATAATTTTATATTATATAACAGAAAATTCTGATGTTTCGTAAATCCTCTAATAAGGAGTGTTCTTTATGATGCCTTTATATTTTCCTGAAGATAAAACAGAATATATTATTCCAGGTATTGTTTGCGTTCTATTTATTGTCGGTGCGGTTGCTACGTGGCGTATGTTTATTCGTGTATCAAAACGAGAAGCAGAGCGATTGCAGAAAGTAGAAGAAAAGCTTTTAGCTGAAAAGAAACAGTAATTCATTTTTGTATGTTTCCCTCTATGCTCGGACAATCTAAGGGCAGAAAGTATTTTGGAGGGAATAGAATGAAAAGACGGCTTTTTTTCAGTTGTTGTTTATTATTTCTGATGGCGGGTTGTGACCAAGGAAAGCCGAAAGAAATTGACGTGAAATTACATAATGCTTCAGGAGATGAAGTGGCAACTGCGAAAGTAGTGGAGCAAACAAGTGGAGTGAAAATTACGATTAAAGGGGAAGGCTTTGCACCAGGCCCGCATGGCATACATGTACATGAAATTGGAGAGTGTAAAGCACCTCGTTTTGAATCATCTGGGAATCACTTTAATCCTGATGATAAAAAGCACGGGTTACTCAATCCGAAGGGTGCAGAAAATGGTGATTTACCGAACGTAATTGCAGACGGTTCTGGAAAGATTAAAGCAGAAATCGATGCACCGCGCATAACGCTTAAAGAAGGAAAAACGACGATCCATAGAAAAGACGGTGCGTCTATTATTATTACAGAAAATCCTGATGATGGCATGACACAGCCAACAGGAAAATCAGGTGATCGAATTGCTTGTGGTGTGATTGTGAAAAAAGCATCGGATATGAAGAAAAAGTAGAAGCTACCGTGCCGGTAGCTTTCTTTGTGAAACGTAAGTTAAAATATATCAGCGATTTTTGAAATATATCGATTTACCAACAAAAATTGACAAGAGAGGCTGTTCAAGAAATGGAACAGCCTCTTTTATTGTTAGGAAAATGTATGGCGCAGTCTGTTTAAAATTTCTTCTAAAACAGATCTTGGGCAACCGATGTTAATTCGAATATGTCCTTCTCCGCCTAATCCGTACTTCTCACCAGGTTCAACGATTAGTTTTCCTTTTTCCTCAAGTAATGTAGTGCGCTCATGTTGAGAGAGGTTTAGGCGAGAGCAATCAATCCATAATAAAAAGCTACCTTCGGGCTTTGTAACAGAAAGAGTAGGTATGTGCGTTGTAATGTATTCACATGCGAAACGAGCATTTTCTTCTACATATAAACGGATCTCACTTAGCCAATCATTACATTCTGTATAGGCGCTTTGCATCGCGGTATAAGCAAATATATTTAACCCATGGAACCCTTGTCTATATTGAATAGAAGTAAAGGTATTACGTAATTTTTCATTTGGAATAATAATGATAGATGCTTGTAATCCAGCTATATTAAATGTTTTGCTTGGAGCCATACAAGTAACGGTGCGTGCTGCTAATTCTTCAGATAAAGAAGCAAATGGTGTATGCGTACGCTCTCCGTAAATAATATCGGCATGAATTTCATCTGAGATAACAATTACATTATATTTTGTACATAATGCTCCGAGCTTCGTTAGCTCGTCTTTCGTCCAAACGCGCCCGATAGGATTGTGAGGACTACAAAGAAGCATTAGTTTGGTTCCTTGTTGAAATTGTTTTTCTAAATGATCGAAGTCTATCATATATGCGCCATCTTGTTTATATAATGGGCTCACGCATAATTGTCTGTTGTTTGTTGTAACCATTTCGAAAAATGGAGGATAAATAGGTGGTTGTACGAGAACAGATTCGTTTTCCTTTGTGAAAGCTTGTATGCTCGTACTAAGAGCTGGAACGATTCCTGCACTAAAGACAATCCATTCTTTTTGAATATCCCAGTTGTATTGTTTCTTTGCCCAATTACAAATAATATCCCCAATAGTTTCAGGTGGAAGTGTGTAGCCGAAAATAGGATGTTCGATACGTTTCTTTAAAGCAGTTTGAATGGGTTTTGGTACTTCAAAATCCATATCAGCAATCCAAGCATGAAGAAGTTCTTCGTTTTTATAAGTATCCCATTTTGTACTATGCGTTCCGCGCCGATTTACTGTTTTATGAAATAGTTGCATATGTTTGCCCCTTTCTTCTGTAAAACCATTAAGTTATGAAAGTTCTGTCTCTTCTTATAGAATAGCTGATGTGATAGGATAAAGAAAAGTATTAAAAAGTGAAAAGGCGGGAAGCGAATGGGTACATATGAAAAGATGATAGAGGTTGTGAAGAATTGGGATCCGTTTCAAATGGGGCCGGAATTTTATGAAACAGAAGCGAGCGATGTTGTGAACGTCGTAAGTGTGTTTGACGATTCGAAATACATCGCAAAAAAGATTCAACATATATACTTTATGTCTTTTGAAGAAGTACCTGCGCTTGAAAAATGTGAGAAGTTAGCTGTGGAGTTACTTAGAATAAAAGAAGGCGGAAGTTGTTCATTATAGGCTGTCGGAGTTTCCGACAGCCTTTTATATTATTGCGCGGAAAACGCAATGATCTCTTCATAAACATGTTCAGGCTTTTCTTCAGGTAGTAAATGTCCTGTGTTTTCGTAAGAAATAAATTTTGAATTCGGTAAATCTTTGTGTAGACGATGACCTACATGTACAGGGACAACGCGATCTTTTTCACCCCAAATGAGTAGTGTGGGGGTTGTGATTTTTTGTAACTCAGTTGACGATAGATCACCTTCACGGTCTCGTATCATACGAGTTAAAGCGGGGAATATACGGTTGTCATAAAAAGGGGCGGAGTAACCTTCCTTCATTTCATCGTCAATTAATGAGTGATCATGAACGACATTCATTAAGTTGTGAACAATACCGCGCCTTATAATCCAGTTCTTTACGTATAAATGAAAGAACGGTAAATAAGAAGAATACAGTAAAGGTAGGGTTGCGCGTGCTAAATAGCTAGAGCTGCATAGTAAAATCGTCTTTGAGATTAGTTCAGGACGTATACGGTTTACATAGAGAGAAATTTGTCCACCCATAGAATGACCGATTAACACAATATTTGAGAGAGATAAATGTTCAATTAAATCGATAATAATCGTCGCTAAATTGTGATAAGAATACTTAAAGAGATGAGACTTATCACTTTTTCCGAACGGCGGTAAATCAAGAGCCAGTACTGTGCCTGCTTTCGATAGTAAAGGAATGAGACGGCGGTAACTGAATGAGGAAGATAAAAAGCCGTGAACGAGTACGAAAGTAGGACGTTCCATTTTGTTGTTATGTTCATACAATTCGTAATGAATAGTAGTGCCGCGAGTGGAAAAAGTGAAATAAGGGCAAGTATATTCATGATTCATTTTTGTCACTCCATTGATTTTTGTTCATATCATCTCCAAGCACGAAAAAAATATGTTAACAAAAAAAGGCAAGATGACGATGTCATCTTGCCTTTCAGTTATTTATTATTACCCGCGAACAATATTAGGCGGTGTCTTTCCTTGTAATCCTGCGACTAAATTTTCAGCGGCTGTCATGGCCATCTGCTGCCTAGTTTTTAATGTTGCAGATCCGATGTGCGGCAAAGTTACAACATTTTGTAATGATAAGAGCGGATTATCTTTTTGAACCGGCTCTTGTGTAAAAGTATCGATGCCTGCTGCAAAGATTTTCTTTTCTGTTAATGCATGAATTAACGCTGTTTCATCTACTGTTTTCCCGCGAGAAGCGTTAATAAAGATTGCGGTCTCTTTCATTAATGAAAATTCTTTTTCTCCGATTAGATGATATGTTTCATCTGTTAATGGAGTAAGAAGAATGATAAAGTCAGATTGCTTGAGTAATGTCTGTAAATCGCAATATGTAGCATCAAATTTTTGCTCAGCTTCTTCTTTACGGCGACGGTTATAATAAAGAACATTCATATCAAATCCGAATTTCGCTCGTTTTGCAACGGCTTCTCCAATTCGTCCCATTCCGATAATACCGATTGTACTATGGTGTACATCTAGTCCGAAGTGTTCTTTTCCGATTTCAGCATTCCATTCACCATTTTTCACATAGGAGTCGAGTTCGCAAACGCGGCGCCCAGCAGATAACATAAGAGCGAAAACGAGGTCAGCTACTGTATCATCTAGTACGTATGGTGTATTCGTTCCGATGACATTTCGCTTTTCCATCGCTTGTAAATCAAAATTGTCATAGCCAACAGAAATGTTGCTCACGACTTTTAAGTTAGGAGCTGCAACTAACAATTCTTCATTAATAGCAGATCCGAAATTTAATAACCCGTCTTTATCTTGTATTTTCTCCAATAGAACATCACGAGGTACTTTCTCATTTTGCTCCCATTTTTCGTAATCACAGTGCTCTGATAAATAGTTTTCTACAAATGTTGGAACTGGTTCAGCAATATATACTTTTGGTTTCACGGTTCCATCCCCTTTCACTTTTATCCCGCGTTAACTGCCCGTAAAAGCCCGATTGGTGTGGGCTAATAATCAGCGGGGATAAACCATTCCGCTGATTAAAGTTTCACTTTATTTTGACATAATTCTCTAAAAAAATCTTCTTTTCAAACTGGAAAAAGTATTTGTATAATTTAGATAGAAACGAAAAGGAAGGATGAGTTATATGGTGACAGAAAAAGAATTAGAAGTATTAGCTTGTCTTGAAAAGAATAGTCGTTTATCTGTAGATACATTAGCGAAGCTGTTAAATATAGAAGTAGAAGAAGTAAAGAAAATGGTTGCGAAATTAGAAAGTGAAAAGATTATCGTGGATTATGTAACGCATATCGATTGGACAAAGGTGAAAGAGCATACTGGTTTAACGGCGATGATTGATGTGAAAGTTACGCCAAAGCGCGGCGTTGGATTTGATGCAGTTGCTGAACAAATTTATCGCTATTCAGAAGTGAAATCCGTGTATTTAATGTCAGGGACATATGATCTTTCTATCACATTAGAAGGGAAGACGATGGGAGAAGTAGCGATGTTTGTTTCTGAGAAATTAGCAACAATTGAATCTGTCGTTTCTACGACAACACATTTTATTTTGAAGAAGTATAAACATGAAGGAATTATTTACGAAAAAGACGATGATGATAAGAGAATTGTGGTGACGCCATGAAGCAATTTGAACTATCTAGAACAGCAGAATCTTTACAACCATCAGGGATTCGAAAGTTTTTCGATTTAGCAACAAATATGAAAGGGGTTATTTCTCTTGGAGTAGGAGAGCCCGACTTTGTTACACCTTGGAATGTAAGACAAGCATGTATTCGTTCTTTAGAACAAGGATATACGTCATATACAGCAAATGCAGGATTATTGGAGCTCCGTCAAGAAATAGCAAAGTATCTAAAAAAACAATTTGCAGTATCTTATGATCCAAGCGAAGAAATCATTGTTACAGTTGGAGCGAGCCAGGCGTTAGATGTAGCGATGCGCGCCATTATAAATCCTGATGATGAAGTGCTCATTATTGAACCAAGCTTCGTTTCTTATGCGCCGCTTGTAACATTAGCTGGAGGAGTGCCAGTGCCTGTGGCGACTACTTTAGAAAACGAGTTTAAAGTACAACCAGAGCAAATTGAAGCAGCTATTACTGCGAAAACAAAGGCAATTTTACTTTGTTCACCAAATAACCCAACAGGTGCAATGTTAAATAAATCTGAATTGGAAGAACTAGCAGTAATTGTGGAGAAATACAATTTAATCGTATTATCGGATGAAATTTATGCAGAGCTTGTATATGACGAAGTGTATACGAGTTTCGCGAGCATTCAAAATATGCGTGAACATACGATTTTAATTTCAGGATTTTCAAAAGGATTTGCGATGACAGGATGGCGCCTCGGTATGATTGCAGCTCCTGTTCAATTTTCAGAATTGATGCTCAAAATCCATCAATATTCCATGATGTGTGCACCGACGATGTCCCAGTTCGCAGCACTTGAAGCGTTACGCGGGGGAAACGATGAAGTAGTTCGGATGAGAGATAGCTATAAGAAGCGTCGTAATTTTATGACGACATCTTTCAATGAAATGGGCTTAACATGTCATGTGCCAGGAGGAGCATTTTATGTCTTTCCTTCAGTCGATTCAACTGGACTATCTTCAGCGGAATTTGCAGAGCAGTTATTGCTAGAAGAACAAGTGGCTGTTGTTCCTGGAAGTGTATTTGGCGAAAGTGGTGAAGGATTTATTCGTTGTTCGTATGCGACATCGCTTGAACAACTTATGGAAGCAATGAAGAGAATGGAACGCTTCATAGAGAATAAAAAAAGGACAAAACACAATACGTTTTGTCCATAAAAGGGGGGGAATACTAGAAAGCCATGTGTTAGTATTCTATCCCAATATTGGAGAATTATACTTACCTAAGGAAATTTTTTCATGAATTTTGAATGAGTTCTGTCATAGTGGTATAATTTACTAATATAAGGTATGCGTATCCCGAATAGCCTCACTTAGGGTACGTACTAACCAATCGGATATTTAACAATAAATACATCTGCTTTGCTATTTACAATTGTAGAGAAAATGGTAAACGTATGGGAGTGTTTCATATGTCAGAACAATATACAACAGGAGTGGTTGTAACAGGGAAAGTGACTGGAATTCAAGATTACGGTGCATTTGTAGCGTTAGATGCAGAAACACAAGGACTTGTGCATATATCTGAAATTACAAATGGATATGTAAAGGATATTCACGACTTTTTAAAAGTCGGCGATACAGTAGAAGTAAAAGTACTTTCAATTGATGAAGAACACAGAAAAATGAGTTTATCGTTAAAGGCGGCAAAAAGAAAACAAGGACGGATCCTTATACCGAATCCATCAGAAAACGGATTTAATACGCTGCGAGAAAAGTTGGCAGAATGGATTGAAGAGTCGGAGTTAACAAAGTAAAAGAGGAGCGCATATGAGCGTTCCTCTTTTACTTTATATTATGATATATATTTGCAAATATGATTGCATGCAATCATATTCGTATGTCGGGGGTGAAATAAAGACATACTGACTAGCGAATTTCGTTAGTTTCTGGGTGAGTACCAAGATTTTCGGATGGCTTAAAGAGTAAACCGAGATTGATAAGCCCAGAAATACCAACGATGCCGTAAATAATACGTGCGAGAGCGGAGTTTTGTCCACCGAAAATGGCTGCTACTAAATCAAACTGGAAGAATCCGATTAGTCCCCAGTTCACAGCGCCAATAACAGTAAAGACTAATGCGATACGTTGCAATGTACTCATGAAAAAGCCCCCTTTAATTGTGAAGCATGAGCAAGAGATGAGTTAATTAACTCTTTTATAGAATGATGTATTTACGTTGTTTTTATACATAAAAAATGTACAAAAAAAGATGTATATACATCTGTACCGAAAAATGCGAATTTTTATGCGAAAAATGAACTTTTTCTAAAAAATATATATTGGTTACGTTTACAATTGTTGAATCGCTTGATTTACAACTTCAGTTTGCGCTAAAGTGAATACAGAAATACATATACATAATTGGAGGGAAAAAGATGAGTACACATGTAACGTTCGACTATTCTAAAGCGTTATCCTTCATCGGTGAGCATGAAATAACTTACTTACGTGATGCAGTGAAAGTAACACATCACGCAATCCACGAAAAAACAGGAGCTGGGAACGATTTCCTTGGGTGGGTAGAGCTTCCGCTTCAATATGACAAAGAAGAATTCGCTCGCATTCAAAAATGTGCAGAAAAAATTAAAAATGATTCTGACATTCTGCTTGTTGTAGGTATCGGTGGTTCTTACCTAGGAGCACGTGCAGCAATCGAAATGTTAAACCATTCTTTCTATAACACGCTTTCTAAAGAACAACGTAAAACTCCACAAGTGCTATTTGTTGGACAAAACATTAGCTCCACTTACATGAAAGATTTAATGGACGTATTAGAAGGTAAAGACTTCTCTATTAACGTTATTTCCAAATCAGGTACAACAACAGAGCCGGCACTAGCATTCCGTATTTTCCGTAAGTTATTAGAAGAAAAGTATGGAAAAGAAGAAGCTCGCAAACGTATTTATGCAACTACGGATAAAGCACGTGGTGCATTAAAAACATTAGCTGATAACGAAGGTTATGAAACATTTGTTATTCCAGATGATGTTGGAGGTCGTTTCTCAGTATTAACGCCAGTTGGTCTATTACCAATCGCAGTAAGTGGCTTAAATATTGAAGAGATGATGAAAGGTGCAGCTGCTGGTCATGATGACTTCGGAACATCTGAACTAGAAGAAAACCCAGCTTACCAATACGCAGTAGTCCGTAACGCTTTATACAATAAAGGAAAAACAATTGAAATGCTTGTTAACTATGAGCCAGCACTTCAATACTTCTCTGAATGGTGGAAACAGTTATTTGGTGAAAGTGAAGGAAAAGATCAAAAAGGTATTTTCCCATCTTCAGCAAACTTCTCAACTGACTTACACTCATTAGGTCAATACGTTCAAGAAGGTCGTCGTGATTTATTTGAAACAGTTCTAAAAGTAGGTAAATCTACACATGAATTGACAATCGAATCAGAAGAAAACGATTTAGATGGATTAAACTACCTTGCTGGTGAAACTGTAGACTTCGTAAACACAAAAGCATACGAAGGTACATTACTTGCACATAGCGATGGCGGAGTACCAAACTTAATCGTAAACATCCCTGAATTAAATGAGTACACATTCGGTTACCTTGTATACTTCTTCGAAAAAGCATGTGCGATGAGCGGCTACTTACTAGGCGTAAATCCATTTGACCAACCAGGAGTAGAAGCATACAAGAAAAACATGTTTGCTTTACTTGGTAAACCAGGATTTGAAGAATTAAAAGCAGAATTAGAAGAGCGTTTAAAATAATAAAAAGCGACCNNGGTCGCTTTTTATTATTTTACCGAAAAGTACATCGGTATATTAAAACTGGAATGGGTATGCTAAAGGAAAAGTCTAGGAGGGATGGGCTTGATTCCGATTCAATCAAAGTTAGAGGGACGTACATATGCGTTATATAAGTTAGAAGAAGTTATGAAACCACTTGGGTATAGTATCGGTGGCAATTGGGATTACGATAAAGGGTGCTTTGATTATAAAATTGACGAAGAAGATGGGTATCAATTTTTACGAGTACCATTTACAGCAGTGGATGGAGAATTAGATGTACCTGGTGTAATAGTCCGTCTTGAAACGCCGTATATTCTTTCGCACGTGTATCAAGACGAACTAGATGATAATGTGAATGCATTAACAGCTGGAACGAGTGGCTTTGATCAATTTGCTGAGCCGAAAGATGAAGATGGAGATGTGAAAAGAAAGTATATCAAAATTGGGAAAGTGCTCATGCAGGAACTAGAGCTTCATTTTTTTAATGGCGAATAACGATGAGTATGTCGCTTTCGATAAGAATGAAGGAACGAACGGGATTAATCATATATTGTTCATCACGCTTTATGCCTAGTAAGAGAATGTTTTGCTTTAAAAGAGTATAGCTACAATTTGCAAAAGTTTGTCCGGTGCAGGATTGAGAAAGCTCCATCAGTTGTAATTTGTTATCAGAGATTTCATCGTAAAGTGAGAAGAGTACACCTGAAATGGAAGGGAATAAAAGAGATGCGGTAAATACATAGCTCGTTAATTTATTTCCTTCTATAATTTCTGACGCGCCAGCTCTCATGGCATTTTGGATTTGCTCCGAAGTAAGAAGCTCGGCGATGCAGTGAATGTTTGGATTCATTCCTTTTGCAGTTAAAATATTTAAAATGGACTCTGTATCCGCTAAGCTTTCGTTCTTTTCTTTATCAGCTGTTATTAGTATGGTGTGAGCGGTTGTAATATTAGCCTTTAATAAAGTTTGGTCGTGATGTGGACAACCTTTTATAAATTCTAAATGATGAAATGGCTTTGGGAGTAAAGAAAGTGTTTTATCAATTAAAACGATATCAAGGTTTGGTTGTAATATGTGCATTTGTTTTACAACATGTTTTGCACGCTCATTCCAGCCCACGATAATCATATGACCGTTAGCTGTTGCAGCTTCTTCTCCTTTTATTTTCATATATTGTTTATTAATCATGTCGGTAGCGAATAGAACCATATAATAAGAACAAAATCCAGTTCCTAATAAAATAATGCCTATACCAATCAGCTTGCCTATTGTTGTATGTGGGGCAAAATCACCGTATCCAACTGTGAAAATAGTAACGATTGACCACCAAATTCCGTCAAACCACGTGGTGAAGTGTGAGGGCTCTAACCTATGTATAAGAAAGCCAGAAAAAGCAGTAAGTACAATAATAAAACAAATTAAACGAAAAATAATGGAATCACGAAATGTATCTACTAAATTTGAACGGGATTTCAATATCCTATTCCTCCTTACTTTGCAGGGATACATTCATTGTTACCATTATAGAAAAAAGAAAAACTCTCTAATTAAAAAGAGAGTTTGTTTCATATTACATACTTTCTACTTCAGTTTGTTGGACACTTTCAAGATGCTGAAGAGCATAATAAACATCAGCAGTATGCCGCTTTTGATCGATAGATAATTTAAGGTGTAAATAGTGAGCGCCATTTTCTAATGTTTTGAGCTTCATATTCTTAACTTTTATATCCATTTCTTTTATCTCTTCAATTACAATTGGGATATTGTCCATCTCGCGCACAACAAGTTTCACTGCGATATCACGTTGACGAAATGATCTAGGGCCTATAAATTTCATCGTTAATGGTATAAGTTCTACACTAATCATAAGGAAACACATTCCGAAAGTAGCCTCGATATAGAAACCAGCTCCAACGGCAATACCAATACCAGAAGCACCCCAAATCATAGCGGCAGTTGTTAGTCCTGCAATACTATCATTTCCTCTTCGTAAAATAACGCCGGCACCTAAAAAGCCGATTCCTGATACAATTTGAGCGGCGAGTCGAAGTGGGTCCATATTCATATGATCGGTATGAGGTAAGTTGTAAGCTGCTTTAATAGAAACAATTGTCAGGAGGCAACTAATTATAGAAATAACTAAACACGTTTTTAAACCGAGTGGTTTCCGTTTTAATTCACGCTCTAAACCGATGGCGAATCCTAAAATAGCTGAGAGACCTAGTTTGAGTAATAAATCGGCGTAGTCCATATATATTCCTCCTTGTATGATATAGGAATAAAACATTTATATAGAAAGAAACGTTTTGGGATAGAGTGCCTTTATATAGAATATATGTAGAAATTACTCATACATGAAAGAGATATTTCGTTTAAGTATATGATATTAAAAAAGAAATGTGGGTGGTTTTTAAAAAAGTTTATAAAAGGTGTTGCATTTCATTTTTCTGCATGATATATTAATAACCGTCGCTGATGCGGAAACGCAGAAAACGACAAAAAAGAAATTGAAAAACTTAGTTGACATTGAAAAACGAAGATGTTAACATAAGGAAGTCGCAAATGAGCGAC
>NZ_NULR01000029.1 GCF_002577405.1 Bacillus cereus
GTTCAGTTTTCAAAGAACTAAAAGCGGGTGAAGAGAATCGAACTCTCGACCAGAGCTTGGAAGGCTCTTGTTTTACCACTAAACTACACCCGCGTGGTCGGGAAGACAGGATTTGAACCTGCGACCCCCTGGTCCCAAACCAGGTGCTCTACCAAGCTGAGCCACTTCCCGTTATGGCGCGCCCGAGAGGAGTCGAACCCCTAACCTCTTGATCCGTAGTCAAACGCTCTATCCAATTGAGCTACGGGCGCTTATTCATGATGTTTTGTCGTTGTTGTATTTCAGCGACTCAATTATCTTACCATACTGCTTTTTCAAATGCAAGTACTTTTTTAAAAAAATCTTTGATGCGGCCGAGAGGACTTGAACCTCCACGGGGTTTCCCCCACTAGGCCCTCAACCTAGCGCGTCTGCCGTTCCGCCACGACCGCGCGGAATTAACAAAGAGTGAGCCATGAAGGATTCGAACCTTCGACCCTCTGATTAAAAGTCAGATGCTCTACCAACTGAGCTAATGGCTCGTGAATGGCTGGGCTAGCTGGATTCGAACCAGCGCATGACGGAGTCAAAGTCCGTTGCCTTACCGCTTGGCTATAGCCCATCGAAAAATTCATCTTCTTTTTGAAGACAAAAGTTATTGTACCATAATGTCCAATAAAAAACAACTGCTATATAGCAGAAGTTAAAATGGCGGTCCCGACCGGGGTCGAACCGGCGATCTCCTGCGTGACAGGCAGGCATGTTAACCACTACACCACGGGACCATTTGGTTGCGGGGACAGGATTTGAACCTGCGACCTTCGGGTTATGAGCCCGACGAGCTACCGTACTGCTCCACCCCGCGATGATATTATTTATATAGTTTATATGGTGGAGGATGACGGGATCGAACCGCCGACCCCCTGCTTGTAAGGCAGGTGCTCTCCCAGCTGAGCTAATCCTCCGAAGTGGTGACCCGTACGGGATTCGAACCCGTGTTACCGCCGTGAAAGGGCGGTGTCTTAACCACTTGACCAACGGGCCAGTATGTATGGCAGAGAAGAAGGGATTCGAACCCTCGCACCGCGTTAGCGATCTACTCCCTTAGCAGGGGAGCCCCTTGAGCCACTTGGGTACTTCTCTGTATGGCTCCGCAGGTAGGACTCGAACCTACGACCGATCGGTTAACAGCCGATAGCTCTACCACTGAGCTACTGCGGAATAATAAAGACAATTTGTATCTTATAAAAATTCTCATCGTAAGTCAAGAAGTTTTTTCACAACATCTTGCGCAAACGTGACATGTTTATAATATACTGGATTGCGTTTTCACTGTCAAGATGTTTTCACTACCAGTTTTAGTTGCCCTTTACACTTTCCACATACATATCTTTGTGTATTTATTTGACGTCTTCTTACATATTGAAGTGCGCATTCCGTACATTCATACGTATAAACTTTTGTTTCCTTCTTCTCCTCATTAATCATTCGTTTACAAAAACGGGGCGCCCCTACTTTCTTTAATAACTCACGAAAATCTCTATCTCGGTGCTTATACCCTTTTCCTGTGATATGCAAGTGATAATGACAAAGTTCGTGTTTAACAATCCCGACCAATTCTTCTTTACCATACATTTCGTAATATCGATAATTCAATTCTATATTATGATTCTTCAGTAGATAGCGTCCACCAGTTGTACGTAACCTTCCATTAAACATCGCTTTATGTAAAAACGGCATCCCAAAGCATTGTAACGATACCTCTTCCACTAATCTCTGAATGTCTTGCTCATCCATTCCCATTCCTCCTAAACAAAAAAATATTTTTACACTTTTCTCCCTTCCTATACATATATTAAATAGTACATATACCCATCCTCATTCAAGAAGCGTGATTTCTAAAAATAAAGCATTGATAGAAATCCACTCACCCACCTCTCAACAATATTTCTTTATTACCTAAAAGGAGAGATTTTTGAGAGCAGGATTAAACAAGGAGGGATTCCTATGCCTACGTGGCTAAAGAAACAGATGCAACGTGCATATTTCGAAAAAAACCGGTATCAAATCAAATTACTAAATGAATGCTGGTTTTATTATAGCAAAACACATCAAAGCTCATAATCAACGAAACTTTCCTATCCATAAAAAGAGAGCAGTTTCATCTGCTCTCTTTACTTACTATTCAATTGGTAACATAGATAATGCAACACGACCTTTTTTCGTATCAATATCATCTACCCATACCTTTACAATTTGCCCTACGGATACAACATCTAATGGATGCTTTACAAACTGTTTGCTAAGTTTAGAAATATGTACTAAACCATCTTGCTTCACACCAATATCAACAAAGGCACCGAAATCAACAACATTACGAACTGTCCCCTCTAATTCCATACCACGCTTTAAATCTTCTAGTTTCAAAATCCCTTTTTTCAGAAGTGGTTTTGGCAACTCATCTCTCATATCTCGTTCTGGACTAATTAAAGCATCGATAATATCAATCAAAGTTGGCTCGCCAATCTCTGTTTCTTGAGATAATTTAGAAGTATCTACTCCCTCTAAACTCTTCTGCAAGTTCGATTTTCCCACATCATTCTTTGATAATCCTAGGCTTTTTAATAGCAATTCAACATTTTTATATTGTTCTGGATGAATCCCTGTGCGATCTAACGGATTCGCCCCTTCTAATATACGTAAAAATCCAATACATTGTTCATATGTTTTCGCACCTAAACGAGGGATTTTCTTTAATTCAGTACGCTTCGTAAATTTCCCATCTTCCTCACGCTTAGCTACAATATTTTTCGCAACTGTTTTTGATAGCCCCGAAACATATTGCAACAACGCAACTGAAGCTGTATTTACATTAACACCAACTTGGTTAACTGCTGTCTCTACTACAAATGTTAACGACTCATTTAATCTTTTTTGTGATACATCATGTTGATATTGTCCTACCCCTACAGATTTAGGGTCAATTTTCACAAGTTCAGCAAGCGGATCTTGTAGACGTCTCCCAATGGAAACGGCACTTCTTTCTTCAACCTGTAAATCCGGGAACTCCTCACGAGCTAAATCAGATGCTGAATATACACTAGCACCCGCTTCATTTACAATAATATAAAATACATCTCGTTCTACATTTTGCAAGACATCTACTATAAATTCTTCTGTTTCCCTGGAGGCTGTACCATTTCCGATTGCTATCATTTCAACTTGATATTTATCTATAATTGAAAGAACTTTCTTTTTTGCATCTTCATATTTACGAACAGGTGGATGTGGATAAATAACACCTATGTGAAGAACTTTCCCTGTATCATCTACTACTGATAATTTACAACCGGTTCTATAGGCCGGGTCTACCGCTAGCACAACTTTCCCTTTCATCGGAGGCTGTAATAATAAATTACGTAAGTTCTCAGAGAAAATATGAATCGCTTGTTCTTCAGCTGTTTCTGTTAATTCTTTACGAATTTCTCTTTCTATTGAAGGTTGAATTAATCGTTTATATCCATCTTCTATCGCTAATTGTACATAGTGCGCACTTTTAGAAGCTTCATCACGAATTATTTTTTTATGTAAAAACTGATTGATTTCCTCAGTCGGCGTAACAATAGAAACCCTTAGTACATCTTCCTTTTCACCACGATTCATCGCTAACACTCGATGCGGCACTACTTTTTGCAACGGTTCTTCATAGCCGTAATACATTTCGTATATGTTCTTTTCATCTTTTTCTTTATCTTTTACAGATGAAGACATAATCCCTTTTCGGAAAGTAGTATTGCGAATCCAACTACGATATGCCGCATTATCCGAAACAAGTTCCGCAATAATATCTTGCGCACCTTGTAACGCCTCTTCTGCAGATTCCACTTCCTTTTCTGCATTAACAAATTCCATAGCCTTCTCTGCTGGATTTTCTTTTTTATATAACAATAGCCACTCAGCTAACGGTTCTAATCCCTTTTCTTTAGCAATTGTAGCTTTCGTTCTTCTTTTTTCCTTATAAGGACGATATAAATCTTCTACTTCCTGAAGCTTTGTTGCAGCAACAATATGACGACGCAACTCTTCGGTTAGTTTACCCTTTTCACCAATAAGACGAAGAACCTCTTCTTTCCTATCTTCTAGTTGCATCATATATTGCCATCTTTCTAAGATTGTACGAATTTGCACCTCATCTAAGGATCCTGTCCATTCTTTTCGGTAACGAGCGATAAATGGAACTGTGTTACCTTCTTCTGTTAATTGAATAACATGACGAACTTGCTTTTCTGTAAAGCCTAATTCTTTCACTAACATTTTCATTAACCCTTGTCGATTATCTACCATTTCCATATCCAACCGTAACCTCCTCTATAATAAAAAAAAGTTGCCCTGTAAAGAGAGCAACTTAAACTGCCGATTTAAAAATCTATTAGTCCTAAACTAATTTGTAACGCTTCATCTACACGACTCATCATCACTTCATCCAAATGAGTGATTTTGTCCGTTAAGCGTTGCTTATCGATTGTTCGAATCTGCTCAAGTAAAATAACAGAATCTCTCTCAAAACCATACTTTTTCGCATCAATTTCCACATGAGTGGGTAATTTCGCTTTTTGAATCTGTGCAGTAATAGCCGCTACAATCACAGTCGGACTAAAACGATTTCCGATGTCATTTTGAATGACAAGAACCGGACGAACGCCTCCTTGCTCAGAACCAACAACTGGGGAAAGGTCTGCAAAATACACGTCGCCGCGTTTTACAATCAAAATATTACCCCCCGCTAACTAAGCGTTCTACTGTATGAGCTGCTTCATACTCTGCTAAGAAAGCTTCAGATGCAATACCAAGATTAATTTTTCCCATTTCAATGTACCCACGTCGCATTGATTCATGTTGGTAGCGTTTCTTCGTCTTATGTTGACGCAATAACAGTTGTGTTGCCTGGCAAATTAGTTCATGGCGATTCTTATTCTCTTGTTTTCCAATTCCGTCCAATTCCGTTACCATTTGCTTTGGCAACCGAACCACGATTTCAGTAGTTACACTTGATTCGGACACAAAAATACACCTCCACCGTCAACTACACACCCAAATATATATATGACACCTATTGTAATAATACCATTGTATGGAGCCTGTTGCAAAGACTTCCTTATTCCTTGCTTATGTTTTCCAATTCACAAGCAAAACATTCATCTTCTATTATTTTTCATCTCATTTTAAACAAGAAACAAAAGAATCTCTCTGCAAAATTTATATTAAAAGTGATTATAAGTAAAAATCTTTTCATCAAAAAAGAGCTTATTCTCCATCAACGAAAAATCCCCTCAAATGACAAAAAGCAAATCATACTACCGTCTATATATCGTTTAAATAATTGATTACTTCTACAATCTTACCATGCCGTATAAATATTCTCGGCACACGGAAACTTATCGTTGCGATAATTTCATAATTAATAGTCCCAGAATATTCAGCAACCTCAGTAGCACTAATATACTCATCACCTTGTCTTCCGATGAGTGTAACTTTCGTACCAAGCGGCACTTCACAAGGAAGATGTATCATGAATTGATCCATTGTTACTCGACCTACAATAGGTACTCTTTTACCATTTACAAGTACTTTAAATCCTTGTAATCTTCTAAGCCAACCATCTGCATAGCCAATCGCAACGGTTGCAATCCATTCTTCAGTTTTTGTTCGGTAAGTGACATTATAACTAATCCCATCTCCTTTAATCACCTGTTTAATATGAGCGACCTTCGTATGAAGCGACAACGCCGGTTCTAATTTAAACGGTAAAAAAGGACGTATTTCTACAGAAGGAGATAACCCATACATCGCAATACCAACTCGCACCGCATTAAATGTAATCCCTTGAAAACGTAACGTTGCAGCGCTATTAGCCGTATGGACAAATTTAGGATCCACTCCGAATTCTTTCAACCAACTTAACTGCTCCAAAAATGTGTTATATTGCTTATCGAAGTAAGAGGTTTCCACTTCATCTGCTGTTGCAAAATGTGTATAAACTCCTTCTAACTCTAGAAATGGTGCACCTTCTAAACTCTTCAAGAATCCTTTTAATTCTTTACGTTCTCGTATTCCAATTCTCCCCATACCACTATCAAAATTAATATGGAATTTCATTATAGACGAACCGTCCCAAAGTTTTATTGCTTCGTCCACCCATTCTTTTTGAAAAACAGTTAGTGCTACATCATTTTCAGCAGCTACATTTACATCACGAGGCGGGGAAGGACCTAACACTAAAATCGGTGCAGTAATACCAGCCCTCCGAAGCACTAAAGCTTCATCTAAAAAGGCAACTGCCAACCTTGTCGCCCCTGCTTCTAATGCGGTTTTAGCCACCGGTACATAATCGTGTCCATATGAATTCGCTTTAACTACAGCAAAAATCTCTACATCACTTGGAATGAATTCTTTAATGTGCGTAATATTGTTATAGATCGCGTCTAAATCCACTTCTACCCAAGTGTCACGATAAAATGGTGCTTCTTCCATAAATACACTTCCTTATACACGATATGCGAAGCTTATTCTTTTATATGCTTCTTTTATGAAATCCAGCCTTCAAACTAAGAAAAGACGTGGTGCATATATATCACCACGTCTAAGAAGTTTACTTCACCTGCTTCGCTGTAACTGAACGAGCAACCATTAACAGCTCCTTCGGCTCTAAACCTTTAGACACGAGCATATATTCTACTCCGTTATGCGACCATGTTAAAGAGTCTTTCGTCAATGCTCCAATCGTGAAACCAAGATCAACCGGTTCCCCACTTACACTTATCGCCGACGAAGCCTCTGCAACTTTTGCCTTTTCTTGTATTAAAGTAAAAGATTTCTTATTTCCAGTGTATGTGAGTATCGTACGCTTGCCACTGTCTGTCTTCAACTCTTTTTCATCTTTCAACATCATACCTTGCGGCGTATCACGCGGATACAAAATAGCAAATGGTTTTTCTTCCTTAGCCGTTGTTTGAACATCCACTTGCGCTCTAGACATATTTTGTTTCGTATCAAATGCACCTTTATCAAATTTGGCATCGAATTTCACTTTCGAGAACTCTACTTTCACAAGAACATTTTGATCATTATCCATTAACTTCACCGAAACTGGTGTTAAATCACTTTTCTTCAATGTAATCTCTTGTTTCGGCAACATATTTTGATGTTGATAGTTTGTTTTTGTTTTGAAAATATAATACTTATCTGTTTTCTCAAAAGTAAGGTTTTTCTTATCCTGCAAAATATCTCTTACAAGTGATTCATATAAATAAGCCTGGCTACTATTTTGCGGCCAATCGCTTTGAAAACGGAAACTCTTATTAAGCGCCGGCGTTAATACAAATACACCTTCTTCATTTCTTAAAATAATTTGGCTTTGATCTTTTTTTGCATTCTGCAAATTCACACGATAAAAAGAAGGTTCTTTATGCCAAATTTCTACGTTATACTCCTGAGGCTCATTTCCTGTTTTAATAGATAATTTCGCTTCAGCTTGATAACTTTTCATTCCTTTCACTTTCGCCTCTAAATCTCTCACGACATCATCTTGTTTTTTCTCCATACAACCCGCCAACACAAAAACGGTTAATAAACCGACAAGAACTAAAAACAGACGCCTTTTCATCACTTCAGCCCCTTTGCCCCTATAAATGAATGGAAGATATGCCTTCCTTATCGCTACCTCAAATATATGAGACAAAGATATAAAATATGCAGACTAGCGTGACGAGCTTTCCAAAACGACTTGAGCAACGGCAAATTCTTTACTATGACTAATTGACAAATGAACAATATGCTCTGTATTTGTAATGATAATCGGCTTACCTCTATCATCATTCCTTACTTCAATATCTAAAAAACTTACTTCTTTCCCAATACCGGTCCCTACTGCTTTTGAATACGCCTCTTTCGCTGCAAATCTTCCAGCTACAAACTCTGTAAGACGACTCCCTTTCAACTCCTTGGCAACATTACGTTCACTTTCAGTTAAAATACGTTCCATAAATTTAAGCTTTCCATCTAGCATTTTTTCAATTCTATTCAATTCAATAATATCGATTCCAATCCCTACAATCATTTCAAAATCCCCTTCTTCTATTTAGCTTTCTACATTCATATTGTAAGAATAACAGAGAATCTTTCTGATGCAAAAGGAGTGATACTAACAACATGCTGATACCATCTTTTCGTATGCCATTACAACCAGTCATCCTCACTTTACTTCTTATACAATTAGTCATGATTATGTTAGGTGACATTTTTCTCTTCCCTATGGCATCCTATAATGAATATATCGCTAAAGGGGAATGGTGGCGTCTCATAACTTCCCTACTTGTACATGTAGACTTACAACATTTCCTTTCCAATAGTATTTGTTTATTTGTGCTTGGTTCTGCTATCGAAAAACAACTAGGACACTTTTCCTTCATCATTATTTTTTTCCTTTCTGGCATTCTCGGAAATATTTCTTCCTATATTATTATGCCTCTTGAATACATTCATGCCGGAGCATCTGGCGGTATTTTTGGATTACTGGGTGCACAATTATTTCTATTATATAGTCGCTATCGTTCTTCCAATCCAGGAGACATCGCTATTTTTTCAATAATGATATTTATATTACTACTACTTACTTTCTTTGATCCCTCTGCCAATCCTATAAGCCATTTAACAGGTTTGATAATCGGTGGTATTTGCACCCCTTTTTTAACAAAAAAATTCGATGGTGCAGAGCTCATTTAATATAGAAGCTCGCACCATCGATAATTTCTACCTCTGCTTGTTTACTTAAATCTCTCATTAATTGAAATAAAGACTCATCCTTCTCCTTCGCCTCAATCATACAATCAATTTGCGAAACACTCCCCTTTATCTTTTTTAAAAAAGATAAAAAGGTATCTACATCAATAAAGTCCGCATGTGCTCTCGGGTCTTTTCCCTCTCTAGGACTAGAGATGTGCATTTTAACCGGCAACAAAGATGATTCCCACGTATGTATAACACGTGCCCAATCTTCATACCAATCTTCTTGATCATTATTCATCATATGGTGGTGCAAATCAAACACGACCGGAACGTCCAATTTTTCTCCTAAATACAATGTTTCCTCTAAAGTAAAGGTTGTATCATCATTTTCCAATATAATCATTTCTTGAATACCCCTTGGAACATTAGACCAATTTTCGATAAAGCGTTCTAATGCAAGTTCTTTATCCTTATATCCTCCGCCCACATGTAGTACACATCGTTGCTTGTGTTCAATTCCCATACCCGCAAGCAATTTTTTGTGCATCTGCAATGTCTTTACAGATTGTTTAAAGATACTTTCCTCAGGTGAATTTAGTACAACAAAATGATCTGGATGGAAATCAATTCGCATATTCATACGAATAGCGTATTCACCTAACTCTTTCAGATTTTCTTTTAAAGGCCGAATATAGTTCCACTCCTTTAGTTCCTCATGATTTGCTAAAGGAATAAGCTTGGAACTAAGCCGAAAGAAAGATATATCGTGCCCTTTATTATGCTTTAATAACCGTAAACAATTTTCCAAATTCGAATTAGCAATTCTTTCAAGCTTACGAATCGCAGCCTCCCGGTCATCAATTCGCTGAAACTGTGCATATGTCATCGTTTGAGATGGAGATGCATTCTTCAAATGTACACTCATCGCGACATATCCGAGTCTTACAAGCATATGGCACCCCTTTTCTATACGAGTTATTATGTAGTATGCACAATTACAGAAATAAAAAAAGAGAATGCCAGCAAAGGGCATTCTCTTTTTTATTAAGCTTGTGGACGGCTATGATGTTTTCTTTCGCCGCGTCCATTTGAAGATCCTGGGCGACCTTGACCTTCACCTCTACGACCACGACTGCCACCATCACGATTACGATCACGGTTACGGCCATCTCCACCGCCGCGTCCATCACGATTGCGGTCACGGTTACGGCCATCTCCACCGCCGCGTCCATCACGACTACGGTTACGGTTACCATCACGGTATCCGCCTCCGTTACCACCGCGTTTTTTAGAACCGCCACCTCTTGAAACAACTGGTGGTTCTGATGTTAAAGCGATTGGTGTTGTATCTGGCTCTTTTGTCATCATTTTTAAAGCAGCAGCTACTACTGTTACAGAGTCATTCTCTTCTAACATTTCTTCTGCAATACGCTTGTAGTATGATAAGTTATCACTTTCAATTGTGCTTTGAAGTTTTTCAGCGATTAAACGTTGTTGACCTTCTAATGCCTCGTCAAGTGTCGGTGCTTCCATACGATCAACTTTACGTTTTGTTGTACGCTCGATATTTTTTAATTGTCCTGATTCACGTGGTGTTACAAATAGCATTGCAATACCTTTTTTACCCGCACGGCCAGTACGACCGATACGGTGAACGTATGATTCTGGATCTTGTGGAATATCGAAGTTGTATACGTGAGTTACGCCTGAAATATCAAGACCACGTGCAGCAACGTCTGTTGCAACAAGAACTTCGATAGCACCTTCTTTAAATTTACGTAATACAGACATACGCTTCGCTTGCGTTAAGTCACCATGGATACCTTCTGCTGCATATCCACGTAAGTTTAATGCCTCTGATAATTCATCAACACGACGCTTTGTACGACCGAATACAATCGCAAGCTCTGGAGATTGAATATCTAGTAAGCGTGTTAATACGTCAAACTTTTTCTTTTCTTGCACTTCTAAATAGAACTGCTGAATGTTTGGCATTGTTACTTCTTTTGCTTTTACTTTAATGTGTTGAGGCTCAGTCATGAAACGCTCAGCAATGCGACGGATTGGATCTGGCATTGTCGCTGAGAATAATAATGTTTGATGTGTTTCTGGCACATCTGTTAGAATCGCTTCAATATCTTCAATGAAGCCCATGTTTAACATTTCATCTGCTTCGTCAAGAACAACTGTCTCTACGTTTTGCAGGCGAAGTGTTTTACGGTTAATGTGATCTAAAATACGACCCGGCGTACCAACAATAATGTGTGGGTGTTTTTTTAGAGCACGAATTTGGCGGTTAATATCTTGGCCACCGTAGATTGGTAAAATACGAACACGTTTATGTTTACCAATTTTGTATAGTTCTTCTCCAACTTGAATTGCTAATTCACGCGTTGGCGCGATAACAATCCCTTGAACTGCTTCTTTATTTGTATCCACTTTATCTAATAGTGGTAATCCGAATGCTGCTGTTTTCCCTGTACCTGTTTGCGCTTGTCCAATAATATCCTTACCTTGCAATGCATGTGGAATTGTTTCAGCTTGAATTGGCGTAGCCTCTTCAAAGCCCATACTTTCAACAGATTGCAGTAAAGACTCACTTAATCCTAATTCTCGAAATGTTGTCAATGTTACTTCTCCTTTTCTATCCTATACTTATCATTTAAAAAAAGGCGTTTTCCGAATTTGCGGAAAAGCCCTTTTCCTGAATGCTCACGTATATAAACGGGCGTATATTCTTCGCGAAAATACTTCTAAACGTTATTACACTTTATCAATTATAAGTTTTGTATGTGCAAAAAGCAAACCCAACTGTTACCTTATTTCATATTCAAGGTCTTTTTCTTTACTTTTATTTTTTTATCATTTACTGTAAGCGCTTATTATAAGTTTCTTCTATTTTCGTAACTATCATCCCTATTTATATACACCAATTATTTCAACATAGTAATTACTTCTTCTAATTTCATACCGCGAGATGCTTTTACTAATACAACATCTTTCGTATCAACTACTGCTTGTAGCTCTTTTACTAGCTCTTCTTTATTATCATACGCCATTACACGTTCATTAGGGAAATTAATTTTTGCTCCTTCAGCAATTTGAGCCCCTAATCTACCATACGTGAATACATATGAAGTTTTTGCTGGGTCAATTAATTTACCTACCTCATAATGAAATTGTACTTCTTGATCTCCAAGTTCTAACATATCACCAAGTACAACAATTTTTTTAGCAAATCCATCTAAACCATTCATTAGGTGAAACGCTGCTTCCATAGCCGTTGGGCTTGCATTATAAGCATCATTGATAATTGTTAAACCACTATTTGTTTTTACAATCTCCATACGCATACCTGTCATTTGAAGTGTTACTAAACCTTGTTTCATTTCTTCCCATGTCACACCAAAATGCTTCGCAATTGCCATTGAAGCAAGCGTATTATACACATTATGTTTCCCTAAAACTGGTAGGTAAAATGAAATATTTTCATCTCTATTCATTTTAAAATGTGTGCCAGTCGCCTGTAATGTTACAGTAGTCGGATAATAATCATTTGCTCTCGCATCACCAAATGTAACTGTTTCAGCTGCCAAATTCATTTCTGGAACACGATTCGTTAATAATGGCTCATCTCCGTTATATACGAACACTCCACCTTCTTGTAATCCTGTAACAATTTCTAATTTCGCTTCTGCAATTGCCTCACGAGAGCCTAAATCCATTAAATGTGCCTCACCGATATTCGTGATAATAGCCGCATTAGGACGAGCTAACTTGGATAGGAATTCAATTTCCCCTAGGCTTGACATACCCATTTCTAATACTGCTACTTCTGTATTTTCTTCTAGATTTAGAATAGTAAGAGGTAAACCGATGTGGTTATTGAAATTCCCTTCTGTTTTTTGAACTTTAAATTTAGTCGCAAGAAGACTTGTTACAATATCCTTAGTAGATGTTTTACCGTTACTACCTGTCACACCAACAACTTTAACATCCAGTTGATCGCGATAGTTTTTCGCTAACATTTGTAATGCCGCTAGTGTGTCTTCTACAAAAATAACCGGAAGATTTTCAGGGGGATTTGCTACATCTTTCATCCATAATGTAGCAGCAGCTCCACTTTCAACAGCTTTATCTACAAAAGCATGTCCATCAAAACGTTCACCTTGAATTGGAACATATAAATTTCCTTTTTCAATTTTCCTCGTATCAATAGACACTCCTTGTATAGTAATTCCTTCATACTGCTCTGCTAATCCAGTGCCATTTGCCATCTTTTCTACTTGTTTTAACGTTCGATTTATCATAAAAACACTCCTTACATAGAGGAAGCACTATTCCTGCGAATAGTGCTTCCTCCTTTTTTGTTAGATTGTATATTTAATTTTTTGTTTTTCTTCGTGACGCTCAATCGCTAAATGAATTAGCTCTTCAATTAATTCTGGATACGGTAATCCAGTATGTTGCCATAATAGAGGGAACATACTAAACGGCGTAAATCCTGGCATTGTGTTTACTTCGTTAATATATACTTCTCCATCTTTCGTTAAGAAGAAATCAGCTCTTGTTAAGCCAGCACCATCTAACGACTGGAAAGCAATAATTGCATCTCGCTTAATTACGTTAGACTCTTCTTCTGTCATTTCAGCTGGAATAATTAATGCTGTATCGCCATCGATGTATTTTGACTTGTAATCATAGAAGTCTTTTTTCGGTACAATTTCACCTACAACCGAACATTTCGGCTCATCATTACCTAGTACCCCAACTTCTACTTCACGTCCAACAATATTTTCTTCCACAATAATTTTGCGGTCAAATTGGAATGCCTCTTCAAATGCATTCTCAAGCTCTTCACGATCTTTACACTTATTAATACCAACACTTGAACCAAGGTTTGCTGGTTTTACGAAGCAAGGATATCCCAATACTTCTTCTACTTTTTCATATGCTGTTTCACGATCTTTTTCCCATGCACTACGAATGAAAGATGCATATTTCGCTTGTTTCAATCCAGCTTCTGCAAAGATGTTTTTCATAACAACTTTATCCATACCAGCAGCTGATGCTAGAACACCGTTTCCTACATAAGGAATGTTCATTAATTCTAATAACCCTTGAACCGTTCCGTCTTCACCATTTGGTCCATGTAGTAATGGGAAAATAACGTCGATAGCATTTTCCTCAGAAGCTGCAGACGGAATAATTTCCGTGCTTAATGATAACGGAGAAATCGCATTTTCTGCACCGCTCATTTTTAAAGCTTCTACATCTGTTACTTCGCCTTCAATACGCTCACCGCGTACCCATTGACCTTGCTCTGTAATATAAATTGGATGAATCTCGAATTTATCTTGATTTAACGCTTTAATAGCAGCAAGAGCCGTTTGTAGCGAAACTTGATGCTCAGCTGATTTTCCACCATATAATAAACCTAATTTAATTTTCGTCACTGAAATCACCCTAACCAATTGTTTTCATTTTTCTATTTTAGCACTTTTTATAAAAATAGGTAGTTCCTATTTGAAATAAAATGCAACTTCCACAAATAATTAAATGACACCACTTATTGGTTTTCTACACTTTTTCTATTTCACTTTCTTCATAACTATACAGAAGTGAATTCTAAAATAAAATCGTAATCCAATCTAGTTATGTACCTAAAATATGTAGAAATCTCCTTTTTGTGTATGTCATCTACTCATTAAGAAGACTGTTTGGTTAGTGTGTCTTTTTGCCTTTGTTCAACGAGACGATCTAAAGAAACATATACAATACCTGCTACTACACATCCTACAGCTAAAATTGTAAATAGAAAGTGACCAAGTAATCGATCTAATAAAAATCCTCCTAGAAGTGGGCCGAATGCACTTCCTGTAATCCACTGCAAACTTGCAGCTCCCATATAAGTTCCTCTCAAATGTTCAGGGGCCAAATTCGCTACAAACGTCATCTGTACAGGCGACATAATCATCTCACCTAACGTATATATGGCATAAACGAATAGCAACGTTATTAAAATAAATGTAGCATTTGTATCGAATTCTCCAAACCACTTCGGTAACCACCCTATAAAAAACAATCCAATTCCGAACAAACATGCACCATATAACATCGTCTTCCCAACAGGTTTATCTGCGGCCCATTTTGAAATTTGAAATTGGAACAACACAACTAATAGTCCATTTAGTGCCATTAAATATGGATATGGATTGTTAGTTCCAAAAATCCCATTCATTTCATTATCAAAGTGCAGCGGTAACATACCTTCTGTTTGAGAGAATCCCATCGAAATAATGATACCTGCTAATAAGTAAATCATTAATGCCTTATCTCGCATTACAATTTTCCAAACTGCCCCAGATTCCTTTTCTATATTCTCTTCCTTATTTGTACCCTTCGGCATTGTCTCTTGAATAAGAAATAATACTAGTAATGCATAAAACAGCATCGTAGAAGAGGCAATAATAAACACAAGGTTCTTTGACAACACAACTACTGATGCTCCCATTATCGGACCAATCGCAGCACCTATATTGTGTCCCATTCGCAATAAACCATATGCCTCTGTTCTTTTTTCTGGTGCCGTTACATCCGCAACCATCGCTGATGCAGCTGGATGAAATAGCGAATTACTTAATCCTAAAAAAATAGATAAAATGGCATATGGAATAAATCCTTCTATAAATAAAAAACCGAGCATCAATAATGCATTACTCACCATCGAAAATATCATAATTGGCTTTCTTCCATATATATCAGCAATTCTTCCCCCTATAATTGCTCCAAAGCTGGCAGCAATTGGAGAAAGCGCCATAATAACTCCAACCTGTAATAATGAATCTACCTTATCTTTTAAATATAATGCAAAAAAAGGCATTAACATCATCATCGCAATTCCATTTAACGTCTCCCCAATAAACCGAATCCATACGTTACGGTCCATCTCCCTTAACTCACGCCACGTATTTTTCATAATTTCACCCCTTTAGTTCACCAACAATTATCTTATAACTAATTCAGAAAAATGTAAATTTTCAAAATTAAAAATCCATCCTAAAATAATTAGAATGGATTTTTTCACTTATAAATTTGCTACATCATCTTCTTTATTACTATTATTTAAAGCGCTATGCTTCCGGCTATATAAGAAGTAAACTGCTATACCAATAACCATCCATACCCCAAAACTAATCCATGCTGTTCCGGATAACTGAAGCATTAAGTATAAACAAAAAACTACCGTTAACGCTGGTAAAAATGGTACAAGTGGCGCCTTAAATGCCCTCGGTAAGTCAGGATGAGTTCTTCTCATGACAATAACCGCAACCGCTACAAGTGCAAAGGCTGACAATGTCCCCATATTTACAAGATGCGCTAAAACATTTAAATCTATTAATCCTGAAATAAGTGCTGCAATAATACCTGTTGTCCATGTATTTAAAAATGGTGTTTTAAATTTCGGATGGACCTTAGCAAGGCGCTTTGGCAACAACCCATCACGGCTCATCGCGTATGAAACACGAACTTGCCCGTACATCATAACTAGCATTACAGTTGTAATTCCTGTGATCGCTCCTACTGAAATTACCCCCGCTAAACTATCTTGTCCAATAAATTGAAGTGCAAAAGCAACCGGATCTGATATATTTAGCTGTCCGTATGGAACAATTCCTGTCAAAATAAGCGAAACAACGATATACAGTACAGTACAAATTAATAAAGATGCAATAATACCGATTGGTAAATCACGTTGCGGACGTTTCACCTCTTCTGCAGCTGTTGAAACTGCATCAAATCCTATAAATGCGAAGAATACTGTAGCAGCTCCAGCCATTACACCATCTAAACCAAATGGCATAAAAGGCGTCCAGTTTTCAGGTTTCACATAATTAAAACCAGCAAAAATAAAAATAAGAACAACTGCTAATTTAATAAATACCATAATATTATTTATACGTGCACTTTCACGAACACCTCTAGATAAAAGAACCGTCATTACTAAAATAATAAGAACTGCGGGTAAATCAATTATTCCACCCTTTCCTGTACCTGGGGCCGAGGAGAGAATGGTAGGAATATGGATTCCAAATCCGTTTAATAAAGATTGAAAATACGCAGACCAACCGTTTGCTACAGCAGATGTAGCGAGTAAATACTCTAGCATTAAGTCCCATCCAATTAAAAATGCGAATACCTCTCCCATCGTCGCATATGTGTACGTATACACACTGCCTGAGACAGGAACTGAAGAAGCGAATTCAGCATAACAAAATGCAGCAAAGGCACAAGCTAACGCGGCTATTGCAAATGATAATATAATAGCTGGTCCAGAATGTTTTGCTGCTACCACGCCCGTTAGAACAAAAATACCTGTTCCAACAATTGCCCCGATTCCAAGCATAGTTAAATCTAGTGCACCCAATGTTCTTGCTAACGTCTTTTGCTTGCTTTCTTGCATTAACTTTGCAATAGGCTTCTTTTGAAATATTTGCTTCATAGCCTGCTCCTCCAAGTTTTAAATTTTCTGAAAATTTTTAATTCGCTTTTTTATTGTACTCACAACACTTTTGTCAGTCAATACTTTTGTCGAAATAAGTAGAAATTCTTCTGAATATGCACTATCTTTAGCGTTCATTCTATATATCTTTCTATATATTTTTTTGGTATTATTATACATGTCGATTCCAAAAAAGAGGCATGCTCACTTATTGAGCATGCCTCTTTTCACTTATTTCACAGTATATGAACCCTCTTCAATCCAGCTATACATATACTTTTCATCTTCCGTTTCACGTGCTTGTTTTACGATACGAAGCGGACGGAATGTATCTATCATAACAGCTAATTCAAGCGTTTCTTTCTTTCCTATACTTGCCTCTGTTTTCCCAGGATGCGGTCCATGCGGAATTCCGCTCGGATGAAGTGTAATAGACCCTTCTTCCACACCTTTTCGGCTCATAAAGTTTCCTTCCACATAGTACAGTACTTCATCACTATTCACGTTACTATGATAATATGGTGCCGGAATAGATTCTGGATGATAATCGTATAAACGTGGTACGAAAGAACAAATAACGAAATTATGCCCTTCGAATGTTTGATGTACTGGTGGCGGCTGATGAATACGACCTGTAATCGGTTCAAAGTCCTCTACATTAAAGACCCACGGATATAAATAGCCATCCCATCCAACGACATCTAACGGATGATGCCCTAGAACATGCTTATGCATATATCCTCTCGACTTTGTCATTACAACAAATTCGCCTCTCTCATCGTAAGTCTCTAATTTTTCCGGGCCACGAATATCTCTCTCGCAAAACGGGCTATGCTCTAACAATTGCCCATATTCATTACGATAACGACGTGGCGTTGTAATTTGGCTATTCGCCTCTACAACAAGAAACTTAGTCTCTCCCGCATCTGGAATAACACGATAAATCGTTCCAATTGGAATCGTTACATAGTCACCTTTTCTATAGTGAATCGTTCCAAACATCGTTTCAATTTTCCCTGTTCCATAATGAACAAATAGCATTTCATCGCCGTCACCATTGCGGTAGAAATAATCCATTTTTTCTGTTGGACTCACTACTCCAATTAATACATCTTCATTTCCAAGTATGAAATTTCTCCCACTTACTGCGTCGCCAGTTTTTTTATTTTCTTTCGTGCGAAAATGACGATGAGCAAGAAAGGCATCCTCTTCATACTGTAACTGACAAGAATGCGATAATGCCGCATGCCCTACTTCCGTTGGCATATAATGGTGGTACAAAATAGACTGTGTACCAGAAAAACCTTTCGTTCCCATTACCTGTTCACGATACAGTGACCCATCTTTTTTACGGAATTGCACATGCCGTTTATGAGGTAGCTCCCCCATGTGACGATAAAACATGCCCATCACCTGCTTCCATTTCTTTTTTGATCGTATTACGTAGTGTACCTAGACCAGTAATTGCAAGCTCTACAACATCACCATTTTGTAGCCACTCTTCCGTGCCAAGCTCTAAAATACAACCTGTCCCTACTGTCCCAGAACCAATCACATCACCTGGATATAACGTAACGTCTTCAGAAGCACGTTCAATCATTTCAGCGAATGTATAGTGAATATCTTGGAAGTTCCCCTTTGATAACAGTTTTCCATTTACATGAGCAGTCATCTCTAAATCATATCGATTACCATTACGATAAATGTCTAATTCTTCTTTTGTAACAAGATGTGCCCCTAATGAAGTCGCAAAGTCTTTTCCTTTTGCCGGACCAAGCCCTACTTTCATTTCTGTTGCTTGTAAGTCCCTTGCACTCCAGTCGTTCATAATACAATAACCAAAAATATATTCCTCTGCTTGCTCACGAGAAATATTTCGCCCTTCTTTTCCAATTACGCAAGCAATCTCTAACTCATAATCAAGCTTTTTAGATTTCTTCGGACCCATTACAAAATCATCTGAACCAATTACAGCGCGATGGTTAGTAAAATAAAAAACCGGGATATCATACCATTCAGGTACAACATCTAGCCCTCTTCGCCCGCGAGCTGTTTTTACATGCTGTTCAAATGCGTAAAAATCTCGAATGCTGCTTGGATTAGGAAGAGCAGCCGTCAACTGTACTTCTTCTAAAGAATATATACCCTTGTTTGGATTTTTAATATTACGCACTACTTCTACATACTCATCTGCTTTCTCTAAAAAGGCGAACATAGAAGAAGGTAATTTCCCATCACTCGCAAGATTCATATCAATTACTTTGTTACCTTCAAGCCACCCAGCTCGCATTTCTTTCGAAGGGAGACGAAATGTAACAAATTTCATCATGATTCCTCCCTATGAAAATGAAATTTCCACCAGCAATGGTCGTTTTGCTGGTGGATACAAATTTTATAAGTTTCCGCGACGTTCTTGTTCTCTTTCAATTGATTCAAATAATGCTTTAAAATTACCTTCACCGAATCCACGAGAACCTTTACGTTGGATAATTTCAATAAATAAAGTTGGACGGTCTACAATTGGTTTCGTAAAAATTTGTAGTAAGTAACCTTCATCATCGCGATCTACTAAAATCTTTAATTCTTTTAACTTATCAATTTCTTCATCAATTTTTCCAACTCGCGCAGTTAACTCATCGTAATAAGTATCAGGTGTATCTAAAAACTCCACACCATTTGCACGAAGCGCTTCAACTGTTTTAACAATATCATTTGTTAATAAAGCAAGATGTTGTACACCTGCTCCATTATAGAATTCTAGATATTCTTGAATTTGTGATTTTCTCTTTCCATCTGCTGGTTCGTTAATAGGAAACTTAATACGACTGCCATTCGTCATAACTTTTGACATTAACGCCGAATACTCTGTACTAATATCATCGTCATCGAAATGGATCATTTGTTTAAAGCCCATAACGTTCTCGTAATAACTAACCCATTCTTCCATTTTCTCAACGTTACCAACTACATGGTCTACAGCAATTAAACCAGACTCTTCAAACGGAATATTAAACTCCACCTTTTGGAATCCTGGCATAAATGTCCCTTTATAATTTTTACGCTCTACAAGCGTGTGAATTGTATCACCATACGTACCAATAACTGCTTTTTTCAATGTACCGTTCTCATCTGTTAACTCCTCAGGTGGAGCAATTGCAACGGCACCACGTTTCACTGCTTCCGAGTATGCTTTATCAACGTCATCAACAAGTAAAGCCACATCTTTCACTCCGTCACCATGAGTCTTTACAAACTCTGCGATACGATTATCGCTACCTAGGGCTCCAGACACAACAAAACGCATATTTTTTTGCACAAGAACATAAGATACCTTTTCACGATTTCCAGTTTCTAATCCAGAGTAAGCCACAATTTTGAATCCGAACGCTCTCGCAAGATAATAGCTTGATTGCTTTGCATTTCCTACGTAAAATTCCAAATGATCTACATCACGTACCGGAAAAAAGTCCTCCATTTGCGCAGCTAGCGTATCCATAGATTTTTGTTTCATAAAATCCTCATCCCCCTGTAAATAGATTAAATGGTCCATGTTTAAACCCAACCGAAAACGCTTCCAATATTCATTAATAAAATTAGTTAGCAAGCTAACGAATTATGACTTTTAAAATTTTCTATCTTTTCTGCTAAATCCCTCTTTTTTTCTTACATATAAAATTCGACTTTTTTCTCTTTTGAATGAGGGGATGCCATCGCTACTTGAGGGAATATATGAGAGGAAAATAAAAAAGACCCCAACATATTAACTATTTACTAATATGCTAGAGTCTTTATTTTTTTTGAATGATTGTATTTATATTTCTCATACTAATATATTTGCAAGGAATAGAATAAATGATGTTAATACTATCGCTCCACCTAATGATCCTAATAAATCTGTTTTTGTTACTTGTAACATTTGTTCACTGTTCATATTCCTCATTCTCCCTTCGTTTATCTTTTATTACAAAACTTCTATTATAC
>NZ_NULR01000002.1 GCF_002577405.1 Bacillus cereus
TTTCTCGTGTTAGGAAGCTCACACCCTTGGCTTCCCTCTCTGTAAACCGTAAAAATGATTTCATGTCCTTATCGTTACTTTTTCGTTCATGTCTATTTGTTAACTTATTATAGTTATCAACTTTTTAAAAAGCAAGCCTATTTTTACTAACTATTTTCAAGATAATTTTTCATTATATTTCACAATAACATTTTACAATGACTGCTCTTATTACTTTTTTTGTAATTTATTAGCTTGTAAATCAACGGTTCATATATAAATATTCCATTTTAAAACGAGAAGATTTCCACTTTCTAAAATTATATCAATAAAGAATTTTTCAATACAATCTTTTCGTATAACTTTCTTCTAAAGAACGTGCAACGTCCTCTTCTGACGCATTCACTTTCGCATGTTCCATTAACATTTTTGCTGCTGAAGGTAACTCTTTTTTATTTAACCATGATTCTGGCTCCCACACCTTAGAACGAATAAAAGCTTTCGCGCAATGAATATAGCATTCTTCTATTTCAACAACGATTCCAAGTAACGGATTACGTCCATTCGCCTGCATTTCTTTCAAAACTTCTTCATCGTTTGTAATATATGCTTTACCATTTATTCGGAGTGTTTCCCCAAGACCAGGAATAAAAAAGATTAATCCTACGTGCGGATTCGAAATAATATTTAAAATAGAGTCTATACGACGATTACCCGGTCTTTCAGGGATGATAATTTTATTTTGATTTAATACATATACAAATCCAGGTGCATCTCCTCTCGGCGAAGCATCACACTCTCCTAATTTATTCGCAGTAGATAATACTAGAAAAGGAGATTTAGACAGAAAATCTATGCAATGGTGGTCTAGTGATGAAATAACTTTTTTCAAAGCTCGCTCACTTGGTGGCCCCAATATTTGTCGTAATTCTTCCTCTGTTGAAATAATCGATTTTATTCCCTTACTCTCTATCCCCACTTATAAACACTCCTTTTTCTTTATTTTTCCAAAATTCAATACAATTATTGTATAATAAAATTTGCAGAAAGGGGAATTAAAATGACAGAGTGGTTAACGATATTTGATTCTGAAAGAAATACACTTGGGAAGAAATTACGTGATGAAGTGCACCGTGACGGTGATTGGCACGAAACATTTCATTGTTGGTTTGTAGAAAAAGATGATGAAGATATGTTCTTATATTTCCAATTACGCTCTAAAAATAAAAAAGAAGCTCCAAGTATATGGGATATTACTTCGGCTGGACATATTATGCATGATGAAGATGTACAAATTGGTGGCCTACGTGAAATTGAAGAAGAATTGGGGCTTTCCTTCCAAACCACTGATTTAGCATACAAGGGCATCTTTAAAATAGATTATGAAATTTCGAACCTCACTGATCGTGAATTTTGCCATATGTATTTTCACAATGTCATCACCTCACTTCCATTCGTACCAGGTGAAGAAGTAGATGATGTAATGAAAGTACATGCAACTTCTGTTCTTCAACTATTAAAAAGAGAGGTTCCATCTTTTACGGCCATTTCTGTTTTAAACAATAAACCGATAACGATAACATTTACAGATATTTATCCGTATGATCTTGCATACTATGAATTTGTAATTGAAAAAGGAAAAGAATTGCTAAAGAATGATAGTTTGTAAATAAAGTAGGACTCCTAGCTTATATTACCCAGGAGTCCTACTTTATTTATCATTATTGTTCAAGTATCTTCAATCTTTTCTCTACTTGTATAAATAAGCGAATAATTAATAATAGCATAACAATCATAACCGCTATCATTGTATGCGAATATCTAAACAATATACTAATAACACTTCCAATTAACATCATGATGAAACCATTTTGTTTCATCACTTCTGCACTATACCTATTACCCGCATCCCATAGTTCCTTATTTTTCATAGATCGTTTCGTACGATAACCATATGCCGCGTTAATATCTGTCGGTGGATTTTTTTGAAGTATAAGTGCGGCAAGTATAAATATAATACCAATCAATAAGCTTATTCCTATGTTTACTAGTGCATCAATCAATTATATCCCCCCTAACTTACACTCTCATTATACGCCACAACCCTATTTTTCCCAATTTATAACACATTCAGTTTCTTTCTTTCGATGTCTGAAACATGCTTGGAAGTGTTACAAAGCGCGCACCTTTCGTTTTTAACTGCGGAATGATTTTGTCTAGCGCATCTACCGACCCTTGCAAATGCCCGCCTGGAGTTGAATGCTGCAGTATGACACTACCTGGAAATGAATTCCCTAACACATTATTTGTAATCGTATCGGCACTTACACCTTTCCAATCAACTGTATCAACACTCCACTGTACAATCATAAAATTTTGCTCAGTCGCCCAATTCAGTTGATTTTCAAGTATTTCACCATACGGCGGACGTATAAATTTAGGAGCATAGCCGGCTAAACGTTTTAATATTTCTTCCGTTTTTATAATTTGATTCCGGTACTCTACCTCATTTACTTTCGCTAAATTCGGATGACTATACGTATGATTACCAATTACATGCCCTTCATTCGCGATGCGCTTCACTACGTTTGGATACCTTTCTGCGTTTTCCCCTAGCAGGAAAAAAGTGGCTTTTACATTATGTTGTTTTAACTTATCTAAAATTTTTGGCGTAAATACTAAATCTGGTCCATCATCAAATGTAAGAGCTACTTCCGCCTTATTGTATGGTCCTGAAAATGCATACGCATATTTTTCAACCCATGAAAATGGAGTCCATGATCCACGATCTTCTTTTATTTGGACTTCATAATTTTGAGGAACATGTAAAGCGTATGGCAATGAGCTTATATAGTCTCCATAATAAAATGGAGGATACGGCATATAAGCATACGAAATATCTCGTTCTAGCCCCGATTGAAATGGAACGAACATCTCTGGTGAATAAAAATAATACATGATAAAAACCTCCCTAAAATTTCATATGTGATTCAGCTGCACTTTGTTAGAGAAATTGTTATTCCTAAACCAAAATAAGACTGTCCGTAATTAGGACAGTCTTACTGCTTTATAAAATTAATATATCGTTGTACTATCTTTCGGCAAAGCTTTCACATGCTTTAAATAGCTTGTTACTTTGTCATCATCACATTGCGGATATTGATATTCATATGTTTTAGCGATTTCTATTGCAACTTCTCTAAATAAATCACCCATTACAAAGAATGACTCCCAAATACTCTCATATTCTGCATTAGAAAAGGTCCTTTTAAATTGTTCCCACATATCTTCTTCAATATATTGCTCGAAATGCTTTCCAAACTTTCCAGCATTAACTGTAAAGTCTGTTTTCATACCAATATGCCATTCTAGCATTACGCTTAACATATCTCGCACTGGACCTTCAAGCATTCCTTTCGCATAAGAAAGTTCTTCTCTCCATAACCCTTTTGCCACATTCGTACTACACCACCAAAATTCATTACAGCAATCTAAAAACTCTTTTTCTGTAGGCTTTTTTATTAAGTAATCTTTGTCGCTTGCTGGTGGTAATTCTTCCATACAATCATCTTTATCAAGAAGCAGTTTACTTAAACTATCTTGTACAGTAAACTTATTTATTAAATGAACTGGAACTAGCGTTAAATCAATACGATTCCCATCCATGAACTGCATTAAATATGGAAATTTCCCGTCTTCATCTGCTGGAAGTAATGACATTTCTTCCGGCATTTGAACAATCATTATTTCTCCAAATCTATGAATCCAATTATGATTAGATGTAAAAGGTTGTACTTCTTTTACAACATAAATAATATCATAGTCTTGAAAACAATCTTTTTTCACATTCGGATTCACGCGTGATCCATTCATGATGACAGCTCGAATTCTTTCATCTTCTTTTGCTGTATTTATAATTAAGTCTAGCATTTCTTTTTCGGTTCTCATCTACTTATATCCTCCAATTTTTTAATATATAATATAAAGCTATTTAAATTGAAGGTCCACGGGCTAATTTCGTTGTACACGATACACGTTATAATTTTTGAAACTTCTTTTTCATCCCTTTTTCCTCCTCACATCACTCATATATTGCAATCGTGCTCATTGAAATACTATCTCTTAAAGTTATTAATGCTTTTCTACTATGCACTTTTAATTATACAGAAATTTCTGTTTTGTATACAAACAGAAAAAAGGACATCCATTCCATCACAGAATAGATGTCCCTACCTTATTTTTAAATTTAGCCCTTACGGATTAGTAGACCAAAGTCCTGCTGATTTAATAAATGTACGTTTATTTAATTTCAGCTGTGCTACGATAAACTCTGCAATATCTTCTGCTTGCATAACTTTATCAGGATTCCCATCAGTTAATCCTAAATCTACAGCCATATCCGTTGCTACTGTACTTGGTGTTAAAGCAGTTACACGAATGTTATGTTTACGAACTTCCATCGCTAATGATTCTGTTAAGCCAAGAACACCGAATTTAGAAGCACTATACGCACTTGTTACAGGCGCACCTTTTTGTCCCGCTGTAGATGAAATATTAATAATATCACCAGATTGCTGTTCAATCATGCTCGGTAAAGCGGCACGAGTTGCATAGTATACACCCATTAAGTTTACTTGAATAATTTTTTCCCAATCAGCAACGTCTAGTTCTAAAAACTTACCGAACTTAGAAATACCAGCGTTATTAATTAAAATATCGATAGACCCTAAGCCGTTTTTTAACGTTTCAATTGCAGTCGTTACCTCTTCATACGAAGATACATCAGCAGTCGCAATAACAGCTTTTACGCCTTCTGCTTCTACTTCTTTCGCTACAGCTTTTAAGTTTTCTTCTGAACGAGCTAATAGACCTACATTTACGCCTTCTTTCGCTAATGCGATCGCTACAGCACGACCAATACCTCTACCTGCTCCTGTAATTAAAGCATTTTTACCTTGTAATAATTCTGCCAAGTATAACACTCCTTAATTTCCTCAGTTGTTTGTTATATTAAAAGTGTATCTATGTTTATGCAAAAAGGCAATGATGCACTTTCATGTGCGTAGGTTACTTATAGGTAACTATAGTAGTTATACATACATTTTTTAAAGAAAAGTAGTGTTAGAAAGCTTTCCTCCTAACACTACTTTCCTTCATATTTAGGAATACGCACAATAAATTCTGTACCATTCCCTTCCTCACTCTCGACTTTTATTTTTCCTTGATGAAGGTCAAGTACTTTTTTTACAATGGCCAACCCTAAGCCACTTCCTCCATAAGCACGATTTCGTGAAGAATCCGCTTTATAAAAACGCTCAAAAATATGTTGTTTCTGTTCTTCTGATATCCCAATTCCCGAATCACGAATACGCACTTCCACTACTGTCTCATATTCTTTTAACTGAATTGTAATCGTACCACCACTTGGAGTAAATTTAATACTATTATGAATTAAATTAATCCATACTTGACTCATACTTTCTTGGTCGGCAGTAATTTGTACTTTTTCTAAATCAAGATCTAATTCAATTTCTTTGTCAGCCCAGAGTGGTTCACTATTTAATACAATTTGCTTTAATTGTTGATCTAATCGATAAGCCACTCTCTCTGGTATATACTCTTCTGACTCTAAAAGCGTTAGCTTCAGTAAATTTTGACTCAGTTTAGATAATCTCGTTGTTTCAGTTTCAATAATGGTAAGATAATGCTTTCTTTTCTCCTCAGAAAGATTATTATCTTGTAGCGCTCTAGCAAATCCTTTTATGGAAGTTAATGGCGACTGTATTTCATGAGAAACATTCGATACAAATTCTTGTCTCATTTTCTCCATTGCATTCAGTTCATCTGTCATATCATTTATACTTTTTACGAGTACACCAATTTCTCCATCATACTTTTCTTCATTTCGTATTTTTACGGAGAAGTCTCCTTTTGCAATTTTTTGTATCGGTTCGATAATAGTCCAAATCATTGCCTCTCGCTTCGGTCTCATTAATACCCCGATCAATACCCAAATAAGAACAATAAATACAAAGCCGACCATATCACTAATTAAAAAAGTAACAAACGGCGATACGTTTATTTCTAGAGCATCTAATATACTAGATGCTACATAAAATGCGATAGACCAAATTATAGTGAGAAACGAAAAGAGCGCTATGACCGCTCCAATTACTTTCAGTATCTTTAACTTACTCATTCGTTCTCTTCTTCTCATTTACTTACCTCTAAGCGATACCCTAATCCTCTTATCGTCTTAATACTAAACTTCGAACTCTCTTCTTGAAACTTCTCACGTAACCGATTAATATGAACGTCTAGTGTACGTTCATTCCCTTCAAAATCATATCCCCATACACCTTCAATTAATTGCTCTCTTGAACATGTCCTTCCAGCTTTAGATCCTAATGTAAAGAGTAACTCAAATTCTTTTAGCGGCAACGTAATGGTCTGTTCTCCAAGTGTAACTTCAAATGTTTTACGATTTAATAATACGTCTCCAACTTGAATAGATTGTGATATTGTAATTTGGTAACGTTTTAGTAATGCCTTTACTCTCACTACTAGTTCTATCGGATCAAATGGTTTTACAAGATAATCATCTGTTCCAAGGTGAAACCCTTTTACTTTATGAGACGTCTCACCTTTTGCAGTTAGCATCAAAATCGGGATATCATAGTATTTTCTTAATTCAAAACATACATCAAAGCCATCCATATTCGGCATCATAATATCGAGAATAACCATATCAACTTTCACTTCATCTATCTTCTGAAGTGCATCTTGTCCATCCATCGCCTCTAATGTTTGAAAACCTTCCCGTTCTAAAAAAACAGAAACAAGTTCTCTAATGTGCGGGTCGTCGTCTACGATTAAAATTTTAGGTATCAAAGGAACCATTTCCTTTCTACTTAGCATCCTTTATACAGTTTTTACAAATAAATAATCAGCGGAGTACAATCCCCACTGATTATTCATTTTATAATGCGCCTTCTTTAATTTTCAATTGTTGCATTGCAAATTCGCGATACATATCATGCGTCTGTAATAATTCATCATGTGAGCCACTTCCTGTAAGATTCCCTTTTTCAATAAAGATAATTTTATCTGCATCTACAACAGTAGAAAGTCTATGTGCAATAACTAACGTTGTTCTGCCTTTCATTAAGTTGTTTAATGCTTTTTGGACGACAGACTCCGATTTACTATCTAGGCTTGAAGTCGCTTCATCTAACATAAGAATTTGCGGATTTCGAAGTAACGCTCGGGCAATAGCAATTCTTTGTCTTTGTCCTCCCGAAAGCTTCACACCACGTTCTCCAACTTCTGTTGCATATCCGTTTGGTAAGTCATGAATAAATGCATCAACATATGCCATTGCCGCTACTTTTTCAATTTCTTCATCAGTCACTTCGCCTTCAACACCGTAACAAATATTATCACGAATCGTTCCATCAATTAATGGGCTATCTTGTGATACATAACCGATTTGACGTCGCCATGACTGTAATGAATAGCTCGTAATTGATTCTTTTCCTAATTTAATGGCACCACTAGTTGGCTCATAAAAACGTTCTAGTAATGAGAATAACGTTGTTTTCCCACTACCACTTGGTCCTACGATCGCTGTTACTTTTCCAGATTCAATTGTAAAATCAATATTCTTTAAGACTTGCTCTTCTTTGTTATACTCGAAATGTACATTTTCAAGAACTATCGGCTGCTTAGCATTTGAAACCTTCACACCAGTTTCATGGTCCTCTACCTCATATTCTAAGATCGTATTAATTCTTTCAGTTGCACCAATTGCCTTTTGAAATTGTGTAAAGAACATAGATAATTGACTCACCGGCATTATAATTTGAACTAAATATAAAATAAACGCTACTAGTTCTCCTGTTGTTAATGCACCGCTAGAAACCCGCATTCCACCATATCCTACGATAATAACAAGTAGTGCCATTAAAACAAACGACATAACTGGTGAAATTAACGCTTGCACTTTTCCTTCTTTCAAACCAAATTGTAATAACTTTTGTATACCTGTATTTCCTGTTTCATATTCTCTTTTTTCTGTATTTGAAGATTTCACTAAACGAATTTCTGATAACACTTGTGTTAACACACTGGTAAAAGAAGCTGTTTCATCTTGAAGTGCTTTTGAAATCTTATACATTTTTCGTCCAAGTGGCACTAAAATTAGTACAGACAACGGAATAACCGTTAAAAGTAAAGCAGTCATTTTCCAATCTAAAACAAACAATACAATTAACGATCCAACAATTGAAATACCGCCTGTTAATAAGTTTGACAAATGCTCAGAAATTAACGTTTTAACAACACCTGTATCATTTGTCATACGGCTAATTGTATCTCCCGTTCTATTTTGGTCATAATAAGACACTGGTAAAATAAGTACCTTTTTCCATAATCGTTCCCTCAGTCCCGCGACAATCTTCTGTCCAATAAAATTCAGTAAATATATAGACAATCCTGCAGCAATGGTTTGCATAATAAAGAAGGCAACTAATCCAACAATTTGTCCCGTACTAATTGAAGAAAGCGAAAAATTATCTACTAATCCCTTTGTTAACATCGGAATAAATAAACTCGCTCCCGTAGAAAGCAAACTCATTAATAATGCAAAAGCAAGAATCCCTTTCGGAGGATTTGTATCTTGAATAAGGCGTAAAAACTGCCTCCAACTCCCTTTTTTCTTCATTTCATTTCTAACTTCCATTCATGTTCATCTCCTCGTGTTAAACCAAACTGTTCTTTCTAAAACTACAATACAATACAAATGTAAACTGAATGTAAACACACTTTTTCTATTTTTACAAAATATACATAAAAACTCATCTTTACAACACATATAAATATCTGATATTATTACCTGGTACTTAATATTATTCTATGTGGATTATAGATAACTAGTTAAAACACTATATACATCTCCAGTTATTGAAAGGAGTATCCTTTTTGCAAACAAATATACATTCCGAAAAGGAAACAATCATTTTTATTCATGGATTAGTTGGCAATCGTCGCGCCTTCAAAAAAGAGCATAAACGATTTTCTGCCTCCTACAACGTTATAACTTATGACTTATTAGGTCACGGTGACGATAAAGGAGAAGCTATCGAATTTTCATTACAGCGCCTCGTAGATCAATTATTGAGCTTATATGAAAAAGAAGGCATTAAAGAGGCTCATATTTGTGCTTTAAGCTATGGTTGTTATATCTCTACAATTTTTGCACAAATGCACCCAGAAAAAGTATTAAGCATTTGTCATATTGGCGGACATTATAATAACCCTTCTCGTTTATATAACGTATTTCAAAATTTTTGGGAGAAACGAGGAGATGAATACTCTAAATGGCTCTCTCAATACGCAAACACTATTTTTCCGAGCGGCATACTAAAAGCGAACCCGTTCGCAGTTATTTCCAGAAATATTTACTACCGTTTCGGGTTACAATTACATTCGTCAATTATTGCCCAATCATTACGACACCGGTTAGAATTCGATTTAAAATCTAAATTAAAATCACTTCCCCATCCTATACTATGGGTAATGGGCGAACATGATCATCTCTATAAATCTTGTCTTTTTGATTTAAAGTCTATCTTGCCAAATGTTTTATATAAAGAAATCCCGTTAGCAGGACATGCAGCAAACTTATTTCGTCCTAACTATTTCCATGACCTATACGATCGATTTTTAAATGGGAATTTAAAATAATAGCTACTACACTTCTAATTTATTTAACTATAAAAAGGCTTCCCAAGTTTCCCTGGAAAGCCTTTTCTCTATACGAAAAGTATAAAATACTTTTTCTTAGTATGCTTTTGTGTAACCTAATAGGTGCTTGCTCCAGTAAGAGTTGTTTACTGAACTAATACGTACACCAGTTTCATCAGTTTCTGCACTAATGAACTGACCGTTTCCTAAGTAAACGCCCATGTGAGAAGGACCTGATTTATAAGTATTTTGGAAGTATACTAAATCACCTGGTTGTGGATTGCTAGTTTTTGTTTTAGAGCTCCAGTATCCAGCAACTGTTTGACGAGCGCCTGTATGACCAGTTTGATTTAATACGTAGTGAATGAATCCACTGCAGTCAAAACCAGCAGGTGTTGTACCAGCAGTTCTGTATGGTGAACCATTTAATGATCTAGCGAATCCAGCGATTGAAGATGTATCTCCACCTGTTGGCGCTGTTGGTTTTTGTACTTGGTTAGAACCTTGGTTACCACCAGTAACTACATTGTTCACTCCGCCTTTTACAAACTTAACAAAGTCTGCACTTACGTAACCTGTGCGGCCGTTATGGTTAATTTTATACCAACCATTTTCAGCGCCAGTAACGTTTAATACTGTACCGTTCGTTACTCCACCAATTACAGCGTTATATGTAGCTGGGCCTGTACGTACTTTTAAAGCACCAGTGTTAACAACATAAGAACCACCAGTTTGAACTGTAGTAGTATTGTTGTTTGTAGTTGGTTGTTGTGTTTCGTTAGAGACAGCAGAACCACCTTTTGTTACGAAGTCTTTGCTTACGTATCCAGTTCCACCATTGAAGTTGATTTTAAACCAATCTTGCACTTCACCAACAACTTGTACTGTTTTACCTTTATTTACAGAACCTAATACTGTATGAGAAGTACTTGGGCCTGTACGTACGTTAAGTGAAGAAACGTTTACTGTGTAAGTACCTGTTCCTTGTTGAACAGTTGTTCCTTTATTACCACCATTTGTTACGAAGTCCCCACTTACATAACCTGTTTGGCCATTTACATTAACTTTGAACCAACCATTTTCTTGTCCAATTACTTGTAGTACTTGACCTTCTTTTACTTTAGAAATAACGTCATGTCCTGTACCAGCACCTGAACGTACATTTAATACATCAGCTGTTACTGTGTATTTTAATTCAGAAGTTGTTTCTACAGTTTTTGTTTCAGTTACATTCGTTTGAGTTTGTGTTTGTCCATTAATTTCTTTTAGCGCTTCGTTTGAAACTTGTGCATGGGCAGAATCCATACCTGGAACTGCAACGCCTGCTACTGAAGCTGCTGCTAAACCTGCGATTATTTTTTTCATAAGTTGTCTTTACTTCCTTTCCCTACTATCCTCTTAAAAAAAACTTACAAACTTAATACTTTACAATATTATCAAAGTAAAATATTCATCAAGTTCCATTTTTTAGCAAGAGTTTTATTTTTCACACGTAGTTCATTTTAAATGCATGAAGTGAAATCCGTGTGAACTTCATGTGAACTTTACCATTAAACACACTGTTTTTGCAACGATTTTTAAAAAATTCTTATGTATCACATTAAAATTCGACATTTCATTTAATATTTCAATATAGAATTTCTATTTTCTATCCACTATAAAAAATTCTATTAACCTAATACAAAATAAAGTATGTGTTTTCTTATAAAGCTACTTACATGAAGTGTACTCTTATCATGACAAAAATCACTCTATTTATCAATAGTATAATATTTTTAGAAAACTAATTTCCTATACTACCTAAAATTTTGAAACAATTTGACGAATTGTAAGATTTAATTCCTAAAGTCTCATTCACTTTACAGAAAATACACACTCTATTTATTATTCATTTTTACTAAATATGGATTTTTTAGGATACTTCCATTATCATATGGTTATCCGTATAAAGTGAAACTCTAATAAATAAGTGCTTTATCCCCCTTTAATAAAGCGAGTCGGACTTTTACGACCAGGGGGTCGAATTTCAAATGAGAATTTTATTGGAACAAAAAGGGGGTGCACTTGTGAAAAACATAATTGATGATCATGTAAATAAAAATATAGAACTATACTATGCTTCTATTCTATTCGTTTCATTTATAACATTACAAAAAATATCAGCTATTGAAATCCGTAAAAACGAATTAAAAAATCAGATGAAAAATGCCGAGCAAAAAAATCCTTATTACTTATAAAAAGACTGTGTGTTGTTATCTAAAATAAGTAACAGCACACAGTCTTGCTTATGTAGCAATCTACAACGATATTTTACTTAATTAACTAATCCAAAAGCATATGTCATTAACTTATTCGTCTCTGTAAAACGTTTTGTTTTACCTGATGTCCCCATGACTACTGTAATAACTCGATTGTCACCTTGTTTTGCAGTACCTGTAAAACAATACCCTGCGCTATCTGTGAATCCTGTTTTTAATCCATCTATTCCTTCTATATATAAATCTTTATTATTTTTATTTAACATATCGTTCGTACTTACAACATTAATATTATTAAATGCTAACTGACTTTGACGTAAGTGAGTCACTTCTAATATCTCTGGATAATCTTTTATAAGATGATACGCTAACTTTGCTACGTCAGCAGCCGTCATCTTTGTTTCACTTCCATCAGGCTCTTGTAGCCCAGATGCATTTGCGAATTTAGCATATTCCGACATTTCGAACTGTTTCGCTTTCTCGTTCATAAGCTGAACAAAATCTTTCTCCGTCTTTGCGATATGCTCTGCTAAAGCCACAGCCGAATTGTTAGCTGACTCAATCATTAACGCATGGTATAAGTCTTTTACAGTTAATGTGTCATTAACTTGTACTGGGATTCTTGCACCCTCTGTTTGTGCCGCTTTTGCACTCATTGTCACTGGATCTTCCCAACGGACTTTCCCATTATGTACACTCTCTAATAAAAGATATGCTGTCATCATCTTAGACATACTAGCTGGCGCAAAAGCCTCATTCTCGTTATTTTGATAAATAACATCTCCATCACTCGCATCTATAACGATGGCTGCTTTTGCATTAATTTCCGGTGGAATATACTTTTGTGGAACTTCCTTATCAGTTAGCCCTATTTTAGGTAATTCAGTTACCTGTAAAGGTTGTGCATCTACGCTGTTCCCACTCTTTTGAGTCCCTTGGAAAAAGAACCAACATATACCCAAAACTACTACTAATAGGATTGCTATTCTTCCCCATTTTAACTGCTTCATTTTAAAACTCCTTTAGTAAACCTTTTATACACTCGAATTTAACCATAACAACTTTCCCTTTATATCGTCAAGGTAAAAAACATATTTATTCATCTATTGCAATTTTATTTCAATGTATTTATGTTACACTAATAATACAGAAATATAAGAATATTTAACAATACAGTCTCGTAAATAAACTATTTAATAGAAGGGATTCATACAAATGTTACTTCCAAAATCATTGAAAAATGGAGATACAATTGGGATCTACTCACCTTCTTCACCAGTAACCTACACTTCTCCAAAAAGATTTGAACGAGCAAAATCTTACTTACAACAGAAGGGATTTCGTATATTAGAAGGTTCCCTAACAGGCCAACATGATTACTATCGTTCTGGCAGTATACAAGAGCGTGCTGAGGAACTAAATGCCTATTGGTATTCAAGTTAAGATGGATGCAACTAATAAAACAGTACATATTTTAGAAAAATGGAAGGTCTAAAAAATACATATATTAATAAGAAGAAACTATAATGAACTTTTCCGTTAGAAAACATTAAAAAGCTCCGTTCATCACAAACGGAGCTTTTCATTATTGACCTAAATTTTGTACCTTATCTTTCAAAGCTTGAACTTGATCTATCGTCTGCATAAGCTCAGAGTTTTTAAATTGCTCTACATCAATTTTCCCTTCCTCTATTTTCTTCATAGACGTATCAATTAATGTATTTAACTTCTCATTATATCCCACGATTTGTTGGTGAAGATCTTTCGCAACATCTGGTGGTGTTAATTCATTAAAAGCTGGTATATCTTGTTTAATTTCATTCAGCTTCGTTTCCAATTCTTTACGAGCTTCTTCATCATTAACAGCCTTTTCTACTAACGCTGGAGCTTCATTTGCAAATGCACTTATTTCATTTACATAGTCTGTTGCTTTTTGAGCATAATCTAATGAGTTCTTTCCTTCCTCTACTACCGAACATCCCATTAAACCAATTGAAACGATAATTGCAAATAACATTGTTTTTGCAAATTTCATTTTAACCTCCTAAATAATTGTTATTCCTTTATACTTATATAAAAAGTATGTTTTCTTCTTATACACCTAATCACAGCATATGTTATTTTCTAATCTTCATTTTATATATTCTAGAAAAATTACTCTTCTCCTGTTCAATATGTACATCAAGAAGAAATATAACATTATTTCCTCTTTTATCTTCCTACAGTCCTTATCTCTCAAAGTAAAGCATCTATGCCTACCCTTAACTATTTTCATTGAAATATAAGCAAGCAGACGTACTTATTTTAAGTACATCCGTTCGCTTGAAGTCATCCCTCATTTATGCTCTTACATGACCAATAACTGTAACCACTTCAATTTCTATATGTACACTAATAATATCTTCAATAATATCCGTATATCCTTGTCCTAAAGGTGTTCCGTACTGTAATAATATCTCCTTATTTTCATAAACGGACTTCGGCACCGTAAAAATAAATCTCCTCAGATTCCGTTCATCAGCTGGTTCCATAATTAAAACAATCCCATCTTCTTCAAACATATAATCACGCCTTCCAACTATGCATTCACTATGGCTCAGTATTGCCTTAAACAGATAGATTTTAAACCCTATCTCCAGTGAAACAATTCGGATCTTATAAAAAAACACAAACCTTGAACTATCAAGAATTTGTGTTTTTCATTATATGTTTATATTCCTTTATCAAGTTCATAAAGCTTACGATACTTTTCGTTTTCTTTAAGAAGTTGTTCATGACTACCTTGCATCACAATGTGACCACGATCAAGGAATATAACTTCATCTACATGTTCAATTCCTACAAGATGGTGTGTAATCCAAATAACTGTCTTTTCTTCCGTTGCAGAAAACATTGTCTCAATTAAGGACAATTCAGTTTTCGGATCTAAACCGATAGTCGGTTCATCAAGTACAATGATCGGCGCTTCTTGCATAAGCGTTCTAGCGAAAGCAACCCGTTGTCTTTCCCCACCAGAAAATCTCTTTCCCATTTCATGCATTTTTGTTTGTAATCCATCTGGGAGAGAAGTAATATGTGAAGCTAATTGTGCTTTTTCTAAAGCTTTCCATATATCCTCATCATTCGCCTCTGGTTTGCCAATTCGCACATTATTTCCAATTGTCGTATCGAACAAATGCGGTTTTTGATTTAATACAGAAATATATTTGGACAACAGACTCGTATGAGCTTGTTCACCATTCAATAAAACTTGACCATTTACCGGACTTAACGCTCCTGCTAACAATTTTAGCAAAGTAGATTTCCCTGTCCCACTTCTCCCTAAAATAGCAATTTTCTTTCCTGCTTTTATTTGCAGTGATACATCTTTTAATACAGACTCATTACTATTCGGGTAATTATACGATACATTATTCAGTTCAATATCTACATACTTTGGTGCAACGTAAACTTTATCTTCAAATAACTCATCTCTATCTTGCAATACGTTTTCACTTTCTACACTATTAAGCCGATGAAAAGATTCTACATAAGATGGGATTCGATCAATAGCATCTGATACTGGAATAAGCGCATTTGTGACAGATAACGTCATTAAGACGAAAGCTGCGATAACTGTAGGTGCAATCTGTCCACTTGCAGCTTCATTCCCAGTCCATATAATCATTGAAATAACTACAATACCCACTACTAACTGAATGATACTGTCTCTAATATGATACCAGCTTTTCACTCTCTGTTCAGTTTTTAATAACTGAGCATTCTGTTCTACATACGCATCAATAAATTCATTTTTTCTACCACTTGCCTGCCAATCAGACAATCCAAAAACAGCATCCGTTAGTTGTTGATACAAACGGTTTCTTCCTTGCTTCAAAGTAACGTGATGTTGTTTCATTAAAAGTAATGATACAAACGGAATCAGAAAAACAATGATAGCCAACATACACCCTGCAATAAGTGCAAACACTACGTCAAATGCACCGATAACAAGTACGAAGATGCTATATACAACTAGCGCTAATATACTAGGGAATATTGTACGTAAATATAAGTTTTGCAAATGCTCTATATCTTCGGATAGTACGCCTAACATATCACCCGTTTGAAATCGTGAACGAAAAAATAACGCCTGTGGCTCTACTATTCTATATAGTTTCGTTCTCATTTTTTCTAATATGCGTAGTACGACATCATGTCCAACTAAACGCTCTATATAATGAAAAACAGCTTGTCCTATACTAAACGCACGTGTTGCAACAATAGGTACATATACAACCATTACATTTTCTGGTCTGAGAGCAGATTTAGAAATTAAATAACCTGAAATGAAAAGTAACATCGCACCTGAACTAACTCCAAGAAGCCCAAGGAAAATAGTTAAAGTCATTCTACCTTTATTTTGTTTTATATAAGGTTTAACCCAGTTACTCATTTCTCTCCCTCTCTTCCCTATGAAAATGTAATGGCTCATTTTCTAAAAGTTCTTCATATGTTCCACTTTCTTTTATTTCTCCTTTATTTAAAATAAGGATATGATCCATCTGTTTCATCCAATGCAGACGATGTGTTGCAAGAAATACTAACTTACCTTTAAACAGGCGTAACATAGATTGCTTTATTTCAAATTCAGTTTCAATATCAAGATGCGCCGTAGGCTCGTCTAATAAAATGATTGGCTTTTTACTTAAAAGTGCACGCGCCATAGCGACACGTTGTTCTTGTCCGCCACTAAGCATACGTCCACCTTCTCCAATTCTTTCGTGCATCCCATTTGGAAGTGATGCAACAAGCGAACGAAGACCAACATCATGAATAACTTTCTCAATTTCTTCATCAGTTGTATTTGTCTCGTAGAAACAAATATTATCTTTTAATGAAATTGGAAAAATATAAGGTTGCTGCGGAATATAAGCAATATTTTTTTGCCAATCTTCTCGAATGGATTCATCAATTTCTAAACCATTTACGATCATCTTCCCACTAGATGGAGCTAAAAACCCTGCCAAAACATCGATTAACGTTGATTTTCCAGCTCCACTTTCACCAATTATTCCAATAGTACCGTTACCTTCCCAAGTAAAGTCAATTCCTTCTAATATAGCCTTTTCAGATTCATCGTTATTTACTTTTATATGTTGTAACTTTATGCTGCTAGAAGAATCCCATGTAATTTCTACATTTGATTCTTTTATTTCCATTGCTTTTTGTTGTTGCAGAATCCCTTCAATTTGCTCCATGGCAAGTTGTCCATCTAATGTAGCATGATAATTCGCTCCAACTTGCTTAATTGGAAGAAAATATTCCGGTGCTAAAATTAAAATCGTAAGAGCTGGTAACAGTATAATTGTCCCATCTATTAAACGTATCCCTAACCCAACTGCTACAAATGCGATTGATAAACTCGTAAAGAAATCTAATGCAAAAGAAGAAAGAAAAGCAATTCGCAAAGTTCGCATCGTTGCTTTTCTATATCTTTTACTTACTTTTTCAATCTTTCCTTCGTGCTGTTTACTTTTCCCTAAATACTTTAATGTTTCTAATCCTTTTAACGTATCTACAAAATGATTAGAAAGTACACGATATGTCTCATATTGACTATCTGCCATTTTTTGCGCTGCTAATCCTAAAAGAATCATAAATATGATCACGATAGGAATCGTTACAACTAAAATGATTCCAGACTCAATATCTAACGTAAAAACATATAAAACAATTAGACACGGAACGATGCTACTTCTAATCATTTTAGGAATTGTCAATTCAATATATGTTTTAAATTTCTCAATCCCTTCAATCGATAAGGTAACCAGATGACCCGTTCCAGCAGTCTGAACATACCTTGGACCTAATGTAAAATATGCTTCTATTAATTGTTTTCTTAGTAACGACCCTGTTTTTTCAGCGAAACGTTCCACTAATATTTGTGATGTTCGAACTAATATTTGACGCGCTACAAACGAGATACCAAAATAAACAATTTCACTTAACACTGTTTGTACTGCCTCTCCATGAAATAAAAACGTAATAGCGCGTGCTAAAAAGATTGTTTGTACAATAATACTTAAAGCTTCTAAAATACTAATAATCGTTAACGCTACATATAAAATACGGCTACCGGGATAAGATGGAAGTCCTCTTTTTCTTTTCATTAGTACTCCAAATCGTTGTCTGACTTAACAGGTTGTCTAAATACATAATAACTCCATATCTGACTTCCGATAACGAAAGGTAAAATAGCAATCGCAAAGTAAGTCATAAGTTTTAATGCATAAGCCCCTGATGCTGCATTATAAATCGTCAAATCATTCATTGCTCCTAAAGAGCTAATCATAACACGTGGAAACATACCGATAAATACACTCGCACTTAGTAAAATGATTGTTAAGCTCGTCATAAAGAAAGCCCAACCATCTCTTCTTCTTTTGTTTAATAGAGTAGACATTAATAATGCTACAAAAGCTCCAATTGGTACCATAATCCATTCTGTTCCATGTGCAGTGAAAATATCAGTTTTCCATAACCCTATACCAGCAAAAATAAGAAGCGTAATTAATGAAAATGGTGCAATTTTTATTGCAGCAATTCGTGCACGTTCTCTCAATTTACCAGTTGTACGTATTGTAAGGAATTGTAATCCGTGAACAATACATAGTAGAAGGAACATTACTCCTCCAAGTAACGCAAATGGATGAAGTAATTGCAGGAATCCACCTACAACATTTTTACTCTCATCAATAGGTACACCTACCATAAAGTTTGCAATTGCAACTCCCCAAAGGATAGGAGGTAACATACTTCCTATAAACATCCCCCAATCCCATACACTCTTCCATTTATGATTATCTATTTTCGCACGGAACTTAAAGGAAACACCTCTTAAAATTAAGGCAAGTAGCATAAAGACAAACGGAATATAAAAACCACTAAATAAAGTTGCGTACCAGTGCGGAAATGCCGCAAACATAGCGCCACCAGCACAAACAAGCCATACTTCATTCGCGTGCCAGAACGGTCCTATTGTATTTAAGTAAACTCGTTTTTCAAAATCATTCTTTCCTAAAAACCTTGAAACCATTCCTACACCAAAATCGAAACCTTCCAGTACGAAGAATCCAACAAATAAGATTGCAATAACTACAAACCATAACTCATTAAGAGATAACATACTCTTCCTCCTTATCAAATGGATCATGGCTTTGATTATCCTTTTTCGTTTTCTTATTCTTATGTCCCTTAATGATACGAACGAATAAGTAAACACAAATTCCACCCATAATTAAATACATTGATGTGAATGAAATAAGTGAGAATAACACTTCACCGAATGTTACATTTGGTGATACAGCATCTTCTGTTTTCATGACACCAAATACTACCCATGGCTGACGACCCATTTCAGTCATAACCCATCCAACAGTATTACCGATAAACGGTAGTGAAATTGCATACACCATTAATTTTAAATACCACGTTTTTTCAGCTAAACGATCTTTTCTTGATAAGAACCATCCGTAAGCTCCTAAAAGTAACATGAACGTTCCGCTCATTACCATCGCTCTAAAGCTCCAAAACATTGTATGTACTGGCGGAATATAATCCCCAGGTCCATATTTTTCTTCATATTGTTTTTGAATTTGATTCATACCTTCTACTTGACCGCTAAATTTATCGTATGACAATAGACTTAGCATATAAGGGATTTGAATTTCAAACGAATTTTCTTTCTTCTCTGTATCAATTTTTGCAAATACCGTAAATGGCGCTGGATCCTCACTCGTATTCCAAAGCGCTTCAGCTGCCGCCATCTTCATTGGATGTGTCTTAATTAAATTTTGCGCTTGTGCATGACCGAAAAATAATACCAATGCTGTTGAAATTGTTCCAACAACGATAGAAACTCGGAAAGACTTCTTAAACACCTCAGTCTCTTGTTGTTTTGTAATTTTCCATGCACTTACACCCGCAATAAAGAATGCACCCGTTGCAATTGCAGCTGTAAGTGTATGCGGGAATTGTACCCATAGTTGCGGATTTTGAATAATCGCTAAGAAATCATTCATCTGTGCACGTCCATCTGCTGCCATTTCATATCCTACAGGTGACTGCATAAATGCATTTGCAGTTAAAATCCAAAACGCTGATAGCATCGTTCCAATTGAAAGAAGCCAAATACATAAAAGGTGAATTTTCTTTGGTAGTTTATCCTCACCGAATACCCATAAACCTAGGAATGTAGACTCAATGAAAAATGCTAATAATCCTTCAATTGCAAGTGACGGACCAAATACATCACCTACGAAACGTGAATATGTTGACCAGTTCATTCCAAACTGAAATTCTTGTAATATACCTGTTACTACACCTACCGCAAAGTTTACTAGGAATATTTGTGTCCAAAACTTCGCCATCTTCTTGTACACTTCTTGTCCTTTTACCACATACATCGTTTGCATTAACGCAATAATAAAAGCTAAACCAATGGATAGCGGAACAAAAAGGTAATGAAATATCGTTGTTGATGCGAATTGTATTCGTGCCAATTCGAGCGTTTCCATGCTAAACTCACTTCCTTCATAGTTTTTATAATAAAAATTAATTGAGCGATCTTAATAAACTCAACTATTAAGAAATACGAAAAGATAAAATTATCCTGTATGTATTTTCATAAAATATGAAATTTCAGTTTTTCAAACTATTACACTTCTATTATTTACCTTTTCACTATTTCTGTAGTGTTTTGATTCGTTAATCGAATTGTATAATATACTTACATAATAAATTCAGATGATTTTTGACGTATTATTGACATCATTTTGTCTGAAATATGTCTTTTGGTATTTTTTCGAATTATTTTTTTCACATTATTAAAATGTATTTTTCGAATGTGAGACTTACTTTTATATCAATAAAATTATCGTTTTTCTCTTTATACGCTTGACTTTCCTCCGAAAAAATGCCCTTGAAACCCACCAGAAAAAACACTGTATTTTTGTCAAGAAAAAAATTATTTTCAACATTCAATTCTATCATTTTATTATTCAAAAATAGAAACTAACTCCCTTATTCCTAAACTAAAAATTCATTTTTTTGTCACTTTTTCAAACTAAATAAATACACAAAAAAACACCGAGAATCCATTCGATTTTCGGTGTTTTCAAATTATTTCGCTGTATGTTTTCTAACAGCTGGTAAAATTTCAGTAGCAATTAATTCGATATTTTTTTCAATTTTATCAATTGGCACACCGCCGAAATCAATTTGTGCCATAAAACGTTGTTGTCCAAATAATTCATATTGATAAAGCATTTTTTCAATAATTTGCTGCGGGCTACCAATCATTAACGCATCACGGTAATCTAGCGCATTTGTAAATTGTTGCTTCGGATATCCGCCTCCACGTAACGCAATCATTCCAGCATTAATATGAGGATAATATTCACTTAACGCATCCTGTGAATTTTCTGCTGTATAAAATAAACTCGTTGTAGCAATCGGTAAACTTGCTGGATCAAACCCACTTTGCGCAGCTGCCTCACGATAAGCATCTACTGATACTTTAAAATTAATAGCTGGTCCGCCAAGTGTTGTTATCATCATCGGAACACCTGCGCGCCCCGCTTTTATTGCACTAGCTGGTGGACCACCAACCGCACGCCAAATTGGTAAGTTATTATTTTTAGCTCTTGGAATAATCGAAGCGTGTTCAAGTGGTGCTCTAAACTGCCCATTCCATGTCACGCTCTCTTCTTTATTAATTTTTAATAAAAGATCCATCTTTTCTTCAAATAACTCTTCATAATCATTTACATCGTAACCAAGCAAACTATATCCTCCAATACGAGAGCCACGACCAGCTACGATTTCAGCACGTCCATTAGAAATTAAATCAATTGTTGCAAAATCTTCATATACTCGGACTGGATCTGATGTACTTAATATTGTTGCAGAACTCGCTATTTTAATATTTTTCGTTGCTTGTGCAACAGCCCCTAAAATAACTGTGTGAGCTTGCGTTGTAAAATGCGTTTGATGACTTTCACCAACTGCAAATACATCAAGTCCAGCCTCATCCGCTAACTTAGCAGTTTCAATAAGCTCACGGATTCGCTCCCCTGCACTTAATTTTTTTCCATTATGCGGATTTAAAATATGATCCCCAATTGAATATAATCCAAACTCAATTCCTTTACTTGTATCCATACGGTATTTTTCCATAATTGCGCTCTCCTTTATTAATCGGTATTAACTTTCCTCTAATCACTTGATTAGTCAATTGATTCTGTAAAAAAAATTACTCACTCGGTAATTCTTTTTTTTCACTATGCTTATGAACTTTCGTCATCAACTCATAAAGTATTTTCTGCTCTTCTTCATTTAATACATCATCAAAAAATGATGATTGAAATGCAAGTTGTTCTGGCAATGCTCTTTCTAAAGCCCCTTCCCCTTGCTCTGTAAGACTAATGGTTTTCGTCTTCCAATCTTGTTTTCGTATAATATAACCTTCTTTTTCAAGGCGAGTTAACATTCGAGAAATACCACCTTGTGTAACAGTAACCTTCTCAGCTAACTCCATTTGCGTTAACGGCTGATAAGTCCGTATTTGTAAAAGTACATCAAATTGTGCTGTCGTTAAATCAAAACGTTTTAAAAACTCATTTGACATTTGATTACTTTGGTTCGTAAATCGTATTAAACGTAACCATATTAACGATCCTATCGTATTATCACGCATGATTCATCACTTCCTAGCGTTTATCTTACTATCACTTTACTACGCAAGTGATAGTAATGCAAGTGATAATTACATTTTTTTTATACAACTCAACTTACATACGCCTGATGTCTTTTTCAAATAAAAATCCCTCCTTAACGAATCAAAAAGAGGGATTTTCATATTATTTGCAATATATTTTTCACACGTTCTGCTCCACTCCAGTACTTTTTTCCTTCTTACTTCTTTTAAAATTCTTCAACTTCTTAACCGTTCCAACTAATCCTTTCGGAAAAACTAGTAACACGATAATATACAATAAACCTAGCATAATCGTCCATCTTTCAAAAATCGGATACTCTGTCGCTAGTTCTGATAAATAATATTTCAGTGATTCAATTATGCCAGCTCCAACAATGGCTCCTATTAATGTTCCAACTCCTCCAATCATTGTCATCAACAATGCATTTAATGTCATTTCAATTGAAAATACTGTCGTATTTACAAAGCGCAATGTGATAACAAATAACCCACCGCTAATTGCAGCTACTACTCCCGCCACTACACTCGCGATTATTTTATAATGAAGAACTTTGTATCCAAGCGCTTCAACACGTTGTTCATTTTGTGAGATTGCTTTCAATACTTTTCCAATAGATGATTTTGTGAAAAGACGTAACACAATGAAAATGATAATTAGACATATGAACGTTACATAATAAAATGTAAAACGATCACGGAATACATCTGGCACACCAAATGTAAAACCATCTCCCCCGTGGGTAAGCCCACGCCATTTTTCAGCAAGTACGAAAAATAACTGTGAAATAGCAAGTGTTAACATTGCATAAAAGTGACTTTTCAACCGTAAAGAAAGCAAACCGATTATATAACTAACAATTGCCGAAACGATAATTGCAGCTACAATTCCTATTAAAAAGTTCGTTATTGATACTCCTTGCCGATCAAATAAAAGCGCTACCCCATATGCTCCTATCCCAAAGAACATACAGTGACCGAACGATACAATTCCTGTATACCCAAGCAATACATCAAAACTCATTGCAAAAATAGCAAAGATGAAGATTTGAGTGAATAAAATTAACAGGCTCCGTGAATCATTTACGAATGGAAATACACTTAAACAAATGAGCATAATTACTCCGAAGTATACTTTAATTCGGTTCGATGTGCCGTTCACCATTTCACCCCTTTTCACCAACAAGTCCAGTTGGCTTCACTATTAAGAAAAATAGTAACATTAACATATTAATTGCGAGTGATAAATCTGGCATAAAATAAGCTGTAAACGCACCGGCTAATCCAACAATTAAAGAAGCGATAGCTGAACCTTGTACGCTTCCTAATCCGCCAATTATTACTACAATAAAAGCTAAAATTGCATATTGCATACCCATTTCCGCGAAAATAACGCCTGAATATGGGGCAAGTAGGAATCCCCCTAACGCCGCCATTCCTGCTCCTAATAAAAAAACGAAAGAAAATATCGCTTTTACATTAATACCGAGCGCTTGAACCATCTCTTTATCCATTACACCAGCGCGGATCATAAGACCTATCTTTGTTTTTTTGAGTAATAATAGTAATGCAATGTAAATGATTATCCCGATTACAATAACGAACAGACGATATTTAATTAATATAACGCCTCCGAATGTAAAGCTTCCTTGTAGCCATAAAGGTAATTTTGCGCTAATTGGATTGGGTCCCCAAAATATTTTGATACATTCACTTAGAACGAGCATTCCTCCGAGCGTAACGAGTAGTTGCCGAACATGATTTCCATACACAGGTCTGATAAGAAATCTTTCTAAAATAAAACCAAGCAACATTCCCATAGCTACTGCTCCAACTAACGCTAAGAAATAACTACCCGTCATATTAAATAACCAAACACCTGTAAAAGCTCCCCATGCAAATAAACCGCCATGTGCAAAGTTCAATACACTCATTAATCCGAAAATAAGTGACAGACCAGATGCTAATAAAAATATAAGCATCCCTGTTGAAACACCATTCACAAATAAGTTAATTAACACATCCACGTTCTATCCCCCCGTATCAATGTTAAGAAATACCTAAATATTTTTGACATGTTTCCTTATCCTCGCGTAATTCATTCATAAAACCGTTATGCACAATTCTCCCATTATCCATAATGTAAAAATAATCCCCAATTTGACTGGCCATCATAAAGTTTTGTTCGACAAGTAAAACTGTTGTTTTCTCTTTCATCTTCAAAATAGCTACCATTAGTTTCTCTACCATAATTGGAGCCAGTCCTTTACTCGGCTCATCAATTAGTAATAACCCATCACTATTAATAAACGCTCTTGAAATAGCCAACATTTGCTTTTGGCCTCCGCTCAAAAGACCACTTTTTTTATTCCAAAACTCCTTTAAATCTGGGAATAGTTCGAGCATCCACTCTATTTTCTCTTCCGCTTCTTCTCCCTTTCCCCTAGCAAGAGCGAATGTTTCTTCTACGGTCAAATCATGAAAAATCCCTTGATTTTCTGGTACGTAACCTATCCCTTTCCTAGAAATCAAATGTGTAGATAATCCATTTACTTGTGTACTATCATAGTAAATTTCACCATCTGCAATCCGGTGAAACCCCATAACCGATCGCAATGTCGTAGTCTTCCCAGCCCCATTTCTTCCAAACAATACAGTAATTGTCCCTTTCTCAACAGTAAGAGATACCCCTTGTAAAATATGAAACTGATCTAAATACGTCTCTATTTTATTTACTTGTAATAGTGCCACTATATAATCCCCCTAAATAAGCACTTTGTACACGCTCATCTTTCATAATTTCTTCCGGCAATCCTTCAGCCAATAATTCTCCATGAAATAAAACGATAAGATGATCTGACAAATCGATTACCATATCCATTTTGTGTTCAATAAGTACAATTGTGCTCTCTGGATGTTTCTTAATATTTTCAATCACTTGTAAAATAGCAGGTACCTCCTCAACTGATATACCTGCCGTCGGCTCGTCGAGTAATAACACATCCGTTTTCAAGGCCAATAACATCGCAAGCTCTAGTTTTCTTTTTTCACCATGCGCTAAATCCTTCGCTAATACATTCTCTTTTTCGTGAAGTAATACTGTTTTTAAGAAACGCCTTGCCTCTCCAACTTGTTGCTTACGTTTTGCTGAACTTGGAAAGAAACTATAGTAATCTTGAACAAATGATTGAACACTTAAACGAACATTTTCAAGCACCGTTAACTCTGGGAATATATTTGTAAGCTGGAAAGAACGACCAATTCCTAAGCGTGTTCGATCTGAAATCGATAGGTTTGTAATATCTTGACCTTTAAAATACACTGCACCTTTTGATGGAGAAATCTGGCCACTTAGTAAATTAAATAATGTTGTCTTCCCTGCACCATTCGGCCCAATAATTGAAATGAGCTTTCCTTTTTGTACTTTTAAATTTACGTCTTTAATAACATGATGTTCACCGAAAGATACGCTAAGATTTTTCGTTTCTAGCAAATGCGTCACGAAATCCCTCCCTTTAAAGCTTTGAATATGAAAGAAATACGTATAAAGAGGGTATCCCCTCTTTATACAAAAAACAACTGAAAATTCAGTCTATTTATTTTGAACTGGTGGTTCTGTCTCTTTCATTGTTAATTCTCTCTCTAAAACAGGCACTGGATAATCCACACCATCTTGCTTTTTCAATGTGATAGAATAAAGTGTCTGCATCGCTTGGTGGTCCTTCTCTCTAAATTTCATCTTTCCTTTCGGTGTATCAAATTCCATTCCTTCCATTTTCTTAATAAGCGTATCTACATCTGTATCACCTTTTGTTTTCTTTAAAGCTTCCACAATAGAAATTGCCGCTGACATTCCTCCTGCTGTAAATAAATCCGGCACTGCGCCATTAAAACGTTTTTTATGTTCTTCAACTAGCCAATCGTTCACCTTATTTTTAGGAAGTTTGTGATAATATACAGAAAAACCTTGCATTCCGACTAATGCATCCATCGTTTTTAATGCTGGTATATCTGGCGCACCAGTAGAAATTTTAATACCTTGCGCTTCCACATTCATATCTTTCAACTGTTTCCATGGTGAATTGGCACCTGCCCAAACGACAAATAAATAATCTGGTTTTGAGCTAATGATATTTTGAATATTCGCTGTGAAATCAGTTGAATTCGTATCTGCGTATTGCTCATTTACAATATTCGCACCTAATTTCTTCGCTCCCGCTTTAAATGCTGCAATTCCTTCACGACCGAAAGCATTATCCGGGGCAAACGTCGCAATCTTTACATCTTTTTTAGCAATTGAGGCAGCACCAGCAATCGCATCTTGTGAAGAGCTTCTTCCTGTTCTAAAAATATATTTATTCCAGTTCTTTCCAGTGATACTATCAGCAACTGCCGGTTCAACAACCATAATTTTTTCATATTCTTCAGCTAATGGTAATACTGCCAATGTATCACTTGAACTAGACGAGCCGACTAAAAAATCGACCTTCTCTTCTTCTAATAACTTCGTAGCTTTTTTAACTGCTACATCGGCTTTCGTTTCCGTATCTTCTACAACAAACTTAATCTTCTTCCCTTCCACTTTTCCCGTCCCACCAGTTGCATAATCTAATCCTAATTCAAACCCGTTCACTGTTTGTTTTCCATACGATTCTAGTGGACCTGTTAATGAAGCAAGAACCCCTACCTTAATCGTTTTTTCATCCTCAGTACTTGTCTTCTTACCTGAACAAGCTGCTGTTACCAATAGCGACCCTAAAACACAACCAGTAACCACCGTTTTTAGCCATTTACGTTTTTTTATCGACATTGTGATCCTCCCCATACTTTACTTTCTGATAGAATCAAACACGCCAAATTCCCCTGTCCGTAATCATGACTTTTAAACTTTACAATTGGTAATGGAAAACTCTTGTAGTAATCTCTACATTCGGCACAAATCTATAATCACCTTCCTATTAAATGGAAACGGACATACAATCCATATATATTCCGTTGTTCACATGAAATTACTGTTTCATTACAGGAATCATCACGAAAAAAGCTGCAAATAATTAACTTAAGTTAATTATTTGCAGCCTACCTAAAAAGTACTTAATTATTTTCTACTTTCTCTAACCCTTCAACCAATAGTTTCTTATCTAACCCTTCCCCTATTACTACCAAGTTTGTCGGGAAACCGAAATCTTGTTCCAATAAAGTTGGTACCCCAAACGAATATTGAAATAAATGAGGGTATTTATCTCCATGGAATTTCACGAAACCTTTCACACGATAAATACTATCTGGTAAATTCGAAAGCCATTCATATAATTTCTCTTGATCAATCGATTTTGTAAATTGATACGTCATTGTTTGTATATGTAAATGCTGTTTGGCATGTAGTGTCTTGTGTTCTCCATCACTCACAAATTTAGCTTCTTCAATATCATTTAAAGATATATTACAATACTTTGTTTCAAACAACTTTGCATGATTATTTATTGCTTTCACATCTTCAAGTACTTTGTTTTTATCTTCTTCTGTTAGTAAATCTGATTTATTAATTAAAATGTGGCTACCAAACTTCATTTGTTCATGCAACAATTGCTGAACGTTTGCGCTTAATACACTTCGATTTAACCACCTTACTGCATCTAAAACGACTACAATAGATTTCACTTCAAGGAAAGGTGCTAATATAGGTGATACGCATGCATCTAACACTTCAATCGGATGTGCGACACCTGTTGTTTCTATGTAAATTACATCTGGTTTTTCTTGTTGATATAAAGAATGTAATTGAATTTCAAGTTCCTCTTTTAACGTACAACAAATACATCCTTTTAAAAGTTCTCTTAACACGTTTTCTTTACCAATAATATCTGTATCGACTGAGTATTCACCAATCTCATTCATTAATACTGCAACTTTTCGATTCTTCTGCTTTTCTGCTAATAATAAATTTTGCAGTAATGTTGATTTTCCGCTACCTAAAAAGCCACCTAATATGTGAATTTCTACTTTATTCATTTGACCGACCATCCATTTCTCTACTTCAAATTTCTTCAAAGCGTAATAATTACGATTTATATCTATCATTTTATTAAAAGAATAGTGATTTGTAAATATATCTTCATTGTTCATTAACTTCATGAGCAACTCTAACTCCAGACTCAATCGCACCTTGCATCCATCCATGTGTCAATGTCGTATGCTCACCTGCAAAATGCACTTTTCCAGTTGGCGGCGTAATATAAGGAAATATCTCTAGCTCTTGGCCTGGCTCAAAAGCTGTAAATGCTCCGCAAGAATACGGATTCTTACTCCAGCTAAAAGATGCCCCTGTAACAAACTCGCTATAGACCACATTCCCATATATTTGTGCTAAATTTTTCAATGCGTAACGAATACGCTCTCTATGCGAGAGACTATCCCATGTTAACGCTTCATCTGCCCACGTATAACTTGCTATAACGATAGATGCCCCTGGTGACTGAATGCCATAGCTCGGATAATATGTAAAACGTATCGGTAAATCCGTAATAGATTTCCCACCACACTGCCTCGCTCTTTCCCAAAATCTACTTTTGAACTCTATCGCAATTTTAGTTGCTGCAATATAATTTAATTCACGAATTGCCCGTCTTTTATAATAAGAGAATAAATGATACGGCTGGACTTCTACAAATCGCAAAGCTGAAAATGGAATTGTGATAATAGCAATATCACCCGTTACTATAGATTGCTCTAACGTTTTCTCATGATTCACTTGCATCATTACCTGGTTATCTTCTTGAATTATTTTCTCTACTTTATATGACATGAAAATATTATCCTTTAGCTGCGGTAAAAATGAATTTGGTAATGCGTCCATCCCGCCAGTTATCTCATAATATTTCGTCGTGGAAGTGAAAAAGATCATTTCTCGTAATACTTCAATTAAAGACATTCCCATGTATGCTTCCATATCAAGAAGTACTCCAATCATATCTATTGCTCCATCTGAATAATACTCGGTTAAAAATGAACCGAGCGAATATGTTTTATACTTTTTTTCAACAATAATCCAGTTTTTATTAGGATCTTTCTTAATATAATTAAGTATCGGTTCTAATACCTCTAACATTAATTCTTCTGCCGTTTTCCCTCTTTCTTTATCTAAAACTGGATATCCAAGTACACTTGGATCCTTTTCAAACACATCCAATCTCGTTATTTTATTATTCGTATAAATTATATCTGAAGCAGTTTTATTAATAAAAAGGTTTAACGGTAGTTTAAATTTACGAATGTAGGCTAAAGTTAAATGATGAGTATCCGGAATACGCATAGGACCTGCGTTAAAATATAATCCTGCGCTAAATGGTTCACGAATCGTATACACCCTGCCACCTATTCTGTTATTTGCTTCTATAATCGTTATTTTATGACCCGCTTCTTTTAGTAAAGATGCTGCGACTAAACCAGAAATCCCTGCACCAGCAATAATGATTTGTTTTGGCTTATTCGTTTTTAAGAGCCCCACATTAATAATATGAAGCATGTTTTCCATCGTTAACGGCTTCAGCATGTCCTTTTCCCCTTTTATAAAGGATTTTACTGAATTATATTCAGTTAACTTGATTCCTATGTTTTGTACAAGGAATTGCCGGATACATTTTCAAATACTTGAATATCTTTTATAAAATGTAATAAAATAGATATGAAACTATAGAGGTAAGACGTATTATCTTACATAATAAAATAATGAAATTGCGAGGAATTTTGAAATGAAAAATGGTATTAACCGTGTTGTATTAGTAGGAACTGGAGCAGTTGGATGTAGTTATGCTTATTGTATGATTAACCAAGCTGTAGCTGAAGAGTTTGTTTTAGTCGATGTAAATGAGGCAAAAGCTGAAGGAGAAGCAATGGACTTAAGCCATGCCGTGCCTTTCGCACCAGCTCCAACAAAAGTTTGGAAAGGTAGCTATGAAGATTGTAAAGACGCAGATCTTGTAGTCATTACGGCTGGATTGCCACAAAAGCCAGGTGAAACACGCTTAGATTTAGTTGAGAAAAACGCTAAAATTTTCAAGCAAATTGTTCGTAGCATTATGGACAGCGGATTTGATGGCATCTTCTTAATCGCAACTAACCCTGTAGATATTTTAACTTACGTAACTTGGAAAGAATCTGGTCTACCGAAAGAACGCGTAATCGGTTCTGGTACAACACTTGATTCTGCTCGTTTCCGTTATATGTTAGGTGAATACTTCGATATTGGACCTCATAACATTCACGCTTATATTATCGGAGAGCACGGTGATACAGAACTTCCTGTTTGGAGTCACGTATCAATTGGTATTCAAAAGCTAGAAACACTTCTTGAAAAAGACAACACATTCAACCAAAAAGATTTAGATGAGATTTTCATAAACGTTCGTGATGCAGCTTACCACATTATTGAACGAAAAGGTGCTACATACTATGGCATTGGTATGTCACTGCTTCGTGTAACGAAAGCAATCTTAAACAATGAAAACAGCGTATTAACTGTATCAGCTTATCTTGAAGGTCAATACGGCCAACAAGACGTTTATATTGGCGTACCTGCTGTCTTAAACCGCGGAGGCGTTCGTGAAATTTTAGAAGTTGAACTAAGTGAAGAAGAAGAATTAAAATTCGATCACTCTGTTCAAGTATTGAAAGAAACAATGGCTCCAGTTCTTTAATGGTATATTCAAAAAGCAATCCAACTTATTTTGGATTGCTTTTTTATATTTTTATTGTTCACCCTCAATCTAAACCGTAATATTATCTATAATAAAAAGGAGTGATTTCATGAATGATTCTTGGACGATTGTCATCCTCTTACTAGCTGTAGCAGCCTTAATTCTCTTCCTCTTCTTAATCATCAGAACGCTATTTCCAACTAAAAAATATGATAAGAATCTCGGATTGATTCTAATTATTTTAAGCTTGTTAGCAATACCGATAAGTATCTTCCTTATAGGAGGATGGGCAGGTGTAGGAGTTGGCGTAATCGCATTGTTTATTTTTGCTGCTGTTATTATAGCTTTAATTGCAAATACATTCATTAAACTCCCCCCTCCAAAGAAACAATAACAAATAACCGATGTTTTCACTCGGAAAAACATCGGTTATTTTCTATCATTTATTATTTTTAATCGGTTCTTCATTATTTACATCAAGTACATCTAATAAAAAGATAAAGATTGGAATCCCAATAATAAGCCCCCATATTCCGAGGAAATGCTCTGAAAAGATAAGAATCATAAATGTATAAAAAACAGGTAAATTCGTTTTTGCCGACATAAATTTCGGATTTAAAAAATAACTTTCAAGAGCGTGAATCCCTGTAATGAATATTAGTATGTAAACAACATATATAACCCCGCCGACGTTATAGGCAATGATACAAAGTGGAAACAATGAAATGATAACACCCGCAACAGGAATCAAGCCGAGTAAAAAGATCATAACTGCTAATACAAGTAACTGTGGAAATCCTAAAATGACAAGCGCTATCACAGTAAGAACACAATTTACAACCGCAATTAAAAACTGCGCTTCAATCACTTTTCCAAACGACCTTGCAAATCTTTCACCGAAATATGCAATCTCCTCATAAAAAATTTTCAGCCTACTATCTTTAAATTTCGAAGTAAATGATATTATGCGTTCTTTTTCCAGTAAGAAAAATAAGCTTAAAATAAGAGAAAGTAGGATTTGCAAACTGACTTTTCCTATATTTGCTATCGATTGATATATAACATCTACACCTTGTTCAATATATTTTGATACTTCCATTCCGTTAATGGTCGAGAGTGCATATTTAATTATCTCGTTATCAGGTGGGTTTTGAAAAAATAATTTAAATTGATAAATTAATTGTGAAATTTGTATCGTTAGTACAGGCAAATATTTATATAACGTTGTGATAATAAACGACACTAATACAATATATAAACAAGCAATAACAATTTTCCTATTTACTTTCAATTTTTTTGAGATAAACTTTTGAAATCGATCCATTAAAAATGTAAGAATAAACGTAATTAATATTAAATTAATCATACTTTTTAATCCATATAATACAAGCGCTAATATTATTAAAACGAGAAACCGTTGAAACCCTCTACTGCGAAAGAAATTTTTCACTTCATTCATTAAGAATTAACCTCCCCCTTCAATAGATGGAAATTGATTATATTACATTTTATGAACTTCTATAGACAATCTTTCTTACTAATTGGGAAGAATCCTTTTTTTCTTTTTTAATGTCGGATTTTTCATCTAATACTTTTCTAAAAACTATTTTCAAACTCTATATTTTAGGAGAACTTCTATTTTTAGACTGTTGCTCATACTCATATCCTACGTTACCTTTACCCATTTTTTCAGGTGGTTTCCTCCACTCTAAAAATTGCTCCTCAGTAGATTTTTTATATTGAAAAAAGAGAGTTATCTACTACTTAACTCTCTCTAGAAAAATGCTAAATGAAAAGCTTAATTATTTCTTTTTTGCATTTGCTTCGCTAACAATTCCTTCACTTGGTTATACGTTAACCCTGAATTTTTATTTAAACGCTTTACTTCCTCGACATCCGTACCTACCACTGTATATTTTTTCTCATCACTCATTTTTCCACTCCCCTTCTCACTGGATTATTTCTTATATTTCTTCCCTAAACTCTTATAAATTACTACACATAAGGAAGCTATACTTAATTAAGTAGACTACACTGAATAGAAGATATTATAATCAATAGCTAAAGGGAGTTTGGTTGTGTAAGAGGACTAGATAAAAAAATGTCGAATTTATATACTTGTTGAAATTGAGGACTTGGGGGATATACTTTGAAGAAATATGAGTTTAAAAATAACATTCCAACATTGGAAGAGTACAAATATTTGTGTGATTCTGTTGGGTGGACTAATTATATGAATTTTGAAGTGGTGGAAACATCACTGAAGAATTCCATTTACTGCATCACGGTCAAGGATAATGAACAAATTGTGGGCATGGGGAGAATTGTTGGTGATGGAGCTATCTATTTCTATATTCAAGATATAGTGGTTCATCCAGATTATCAGAAACATGGTATTGGGAAAGAAATAATGCACATTTTGGTTGAATACTTACATCGGAATGCCCCAGATAAAGCGTTTGTCGGTTTGTTTGCCTCACAAGGTAAAGAACCATTCTATGAAAAATATGATTTTAAAGATTACTCACCAAACATGACGGGGATGTTTACTGTCATTTCAAAAAAATAAACATAATAGATTTTTCATTTTAAGTCATCCCTATTAAAGAATTTGTTCCAGTACTAACTTTTTCATTATTAAACTAAAAGAAATCTTATCTTCAATAAGAATTTACACAAACAAGCTTGAATATAAAATAAGAAAGGACAGCCCACTAATAGGGGCTGTCCTTTCTTTTTGATAAGTATGTAACAAATCTCTTCTTGTTACATATTGGGTTTCTTAATAAAATTTCACTACCTCTTCAGTAGGTAAGAATGTTCTTTCTCCCGGTTGTTCATTTGGTTCACCAAATGGCATTTGTCCTACTAAACTCCACTCTGCTGGAATGTTCCAAGTCTCTTTTATTTCAGCATCTACGATTGGATTGTAATGTTGTAATGACGCTCCAATTCCTTCAGCCGATAATAGCATCCATACAGTATGTTGTAACATTGCATTTCCTTGATGAGACCAGAATGGGAACTGATCTTTATATAATGGTGCATTTTCTTGCATTTTTTCTACTGTTGCTTGATCTTCAAAGAATAAAACTGTCCCTACACCTGCATGGAAGCCTTTTAGTCTTTCAACAGTTGCTTCAAAGTTTTCTGCTGGCACGCGAGCTCTTAGTGTTTCTTTTACGATATCCCAAAACTTTTCATGCTCTCCATCCATTAATACGACCATACGACCACTTTGCATATTGAAAGAAGTTGGTGCATGTAACGCTGTTTTTAAAACTTCTTCAATTCTTTCTTTCGTAATTGCATCGCTTTTTGTTACTTTACGAATGGAACGACGGTTCACAATTGCTTCTTTTAAGCTTGTTGTAGTTGCTGACATTTTAATTCCTCCAAGTGTATGTTTTTTATTTAAACAAATCAATTCGATTCTTTCATGCAAAACGAATTAGCAATATCTATCCGTATTACATTGCATTCCTTCAAATGAATTTGTTTTATCCTTTTCCATTTCTTTATCAATTACTCTTTCTAACGTTTCTTTACTAGCAAGCCCTTGAATGACTTCATCCCCAATCATGACAGTTGGAACAGCCATAATATTCGCTTCATCATATGCATGCTGAATTGCTGCTTGATGTTTTTCTTTATATTTTCGAGTTACTAAAGCATCTTTAAATTCATCTTCTGGAAGTCCTACTTCTACCGCTAGTCTTGTTAAAACATCAATATCCTCAATGTTTTGTTCTTCTTGGAAAAATGCTGTGAATACGCGGTGATGATACTCATTTCCTAGTCCACGTTCTTTCGCAAATTGACATCCTTCGAAAGCTAAATGTGTATATGGATGCGGTGAAACACGTGGCAGACGCATTTCAACTCCTAATTTTTTTGCAGTAGGACGAATGAAAGCATCCCATGAACCTAACTTATCTGGTTCGTTCCAAGGATCTATTTTAGAATATGGACTTGGACGCAATTCAAATGGCATCCATTCAATCTCTACATCTTTCTCTTTCGCTACTTCATCTAATGGACCTTTTGCCAAAAAGCAAAACGGACATATAAAGTCTGAGTATACTTTCATTTTTACAGTCATAAGTTTTACACCTTACCTTTATAGTTGTAATTAAATTAGTTACATCGATAACAAAAAAATATAGATAATATTTTAAGCATTCATTTTCTCTTGCAAAGATTCAAATAACTGCCCCATCGTAATACTTCTCAAAACTTCTTCCATCGCAGATTGTGCTTGAACCAAAATAACTTCTAATACAGCTTGAATATTCGCACCAATTGGACAATCTGGATTTGGTTGCTCGTGAATATGAAATAGTTTATCTTCTTCTACTACATTCACCGCATGATACACATCTAACAATGTGATTTCATGTAGATCCTTTAATAATCCCGCACCACCTGGTCCGCGATTTACATAAACAAATCCAGCTTGTTTCAAATACGACATGATTTTACGAATGACTACCGGATTGGTATTTACACTTTCAGCCATATAGTCTGAAGTGCACAATGATGATGGATTATTTTTCAAAATAGATAAAATATGAACAGCTATAGAAAAGCGGCTACTAATTCTCATCGTAATCACCACCTTGATGTAATCATTATAGTTACAACTAAAAAATAAGTCAATCCTTTTATTAAAAAAGCACCTCATTATTTATGAGATGCTAAATATTAATCCTTAAATAACACTTTAAACTCTTCAATAAACAACTGAACAGCTATAGAAACTTCTTTTAATGACGGTACAGCTAAAGCAATTTCTCGCCACACTTGTGGTTCTAACTCTCTAGTTTGTACGTTCGAAGGTAAATTCGCTAAAGATAACTCCGCAAGAATTGCAAGACCTAATCCTTCTTGAATCATATTCAAAGATGTAGTGACAGTCGAAACCGCATATTCAACTCGAAGTGGCACGTTTGCTTGTTTGAACATATCAATAATCGGCGGTTCATATCCACCCTTAAATAATATAATCGGTTCGTTCTCTAAATCATTTATCGTAATAGAACGTTTCTTACAAAGGGGATGATCCTCCCTTAAAACTACAACCATCTTCCCTTTCGTTACTGGGACTATTTCCATATCTTTATTCGGTAAAATAACAATCCCAATATCGATAACTCGTGATAATAACCAATCTTCAACTTCTTTAAGTGCCCCCTCACAAAGAACTAATTGTAATTTTGGATACTTTTCACGGAAAATATTAATCATTTTCGGCAAGAAATAAGCTGAGGCACTTGGAAAACTCCCTATACGAATCGTCCCAACTTCATGCCCTTTCTCCATCGCTACTTCTTGTTCAATCTTCTCAACACCGTTCAAAATCTCTCTAATATGCACAAGAATTCTGTTTCCAACATCCGTAACGATTAACCCTTTTCGTTTATCACGTATAAGAATCGTAACTCCTAACTCTGACTCAATACTTGAAATCGCATGACTAACGGCTGGCTGTGTCATATTTAACACCCCTGCAGCCTTTGTAAAACTACCTAACTCAACAGTTTTTATTAATACTTGAAGTTGTGTAATGGTCATAACTAATCACTTATACCCCTTATAAAAAAGATTCATTTTATTTATCATAGTCGATATCATATCATAGTGAAATGAAATACAACAAGGAGGTCTTACAGTGACACAGCTTTCTCGAACTAAGACAGCCATAATCCTTACCTTTCTCGTTCTTATGTGGGGAATTAATTGGCCTTTATCTAAGTTTGCCCTTCATTATACACCGCCTATTTTATTTGCAGGCGTTAGAACTTTAATTGGAGGATTTATTTTACTACTTTTCGCTTTACCAAAATACAAAGAGTTACATTTTAAAAAAACTTGGCATTTATACTTAATTTCTTCTTTGCTCAATATCATTATATTTTACGGACTACAGACTGTCGGCCTTCAATATATGCCTGCTGGATTATTTTCCGCAATTGTATTTCTACAGCCTGTTTTACTTGGTATTTTCTCATGGATATGGCTTGAAGAATCAATGCACGGTTTAAAAATCTTCGGGCTTGTTCTCGGGTTTATTGGTGTAGGAGTTATTAGCTCTAGTAGTTTAACCGGACATATTTCTGTCATTGGAATCCTTCTCGCATTAGGATGCGCTATTGGCTGGGCACTTGGCACAGTATTTATTAAGAAAACAGGACACCGCGTTAATTCCATTTGGATGGTAACACTTCAGCTTATTATTGGCGGACTTTGCTTAATCGGATTCGGTTCAGAATTTGAAAGTTGGTCTAACATCGCTTGGAGCATACCATTTGTAAGTGTACTACTCTTCATTTCATTCTTTATTATCGCAATGGGGTGGCTTGCCTACTTCACACTCGTCGGAGCTGGTGAAGCAAGTAAAGTTGGGGCTTATACGTTTCTTATCCCTCTTATCGCTATTATTACAAGTTCAATTTTCTTACATGAAGCAATTACAATAAGCTTATTGATTGGATTATTATTGATTGTCGTGAGCATTTATTTTGTAAATATAAAGCCAAAAACACTTGCTGTAAGGCAGCAGATTGAAGTGAAATAAACAAATATAAGAAAAAGTCTACTGTTTGTAGACTTTTTCTTATATTACTTTTTACGACGTACGACAAACACACACGTACCCACCGACGATACAATCGCCAAAACAGATAAGACAATTGCTATTGTTTGCATATTACTTGTACCTTCATTCTTTTCCACACTAGACTCTTCTCCATGTTCTCCTGTAAGTGCTGTACCTTTTGCAATCGTAGTAAGCGAATGTGGCTTCTCAGCTTTCTCATCACCTGTCCATTCAACAATTTCTCCGTCTTTATATTGTTGATATGCATCCCAAGCTATTTTTTGTTCTTTATCTGGATTTTTAGCAACGAAAGTAAATCGCTGAAACTGCCCAGGTAAAATACCCTCTCCTGTTGCTTCCCATACTACCGTTTTAACTTTTTCAGCTGCATCTTTCTGTTCTTCTACTTTCCATCCTGGCACTGGTTCATACTGTTGAAACTCGACGCCAGCTGGTATTTTCAGTGTGACTTTTGTCGTTGCCATATTTTTTTCAACTGGCACCTTTATTGTGTAAGTCTCCCAAGAGTTAACGTCTGAAGTTGCTGGTTGCACAGTTACGTGAGCGCTAACAGGTAACGAGAAAATCCCCATTGCAATTATTGTTGCGATCATTGTTGTTCCTAATTTTTTTATACGTTTCATTTTCTATTAACTCCTTTTCATCTATAACGGCTCTTTATCTGCCACCTACAATAAATTTATAATCTGTATCAAAGCTATCAAGAGATTTTGTTAATCCATGAACATGTATATTCCAGTTTCCTGTCATGTTAATATACATACCTTCCGCTTCATATTCTCCTGGTGAAACTGCCGAAACTTTAAATGAACCTTTGCCCATATTCATATCTAACGATTGTGTGGTCAATATCATTTGTTCCATATCAGTAACAGGCTGTCCGTTTTCATCCTTTAAAGTAATATGAAATGTATTTTGTCCTACCTTATTAGGACTTACATGTAAAGTAAGTTCATATCCATTATCTAATTGTTTACTCTCTGTAAAAGGTCCAGTAGGAGGCATCGGCGGTGTTTGTATGTTTGTCATAAAAGCTACGATTAGAAAAATGATAACCCCAACAATAAACTCTACTCTCAGCGTAGCTCCTAACCTTTTTTGAGCTCTCATTTTCCCTTTCACATAATGAATAATTCCCAATATCCCCATACAAACGAATAAAAGTATCTTTGCTAATAAGGCCAATCCATACTTCGTATCAAATAGGGAATGGATCGTGGGAATAAAAAATGTACTGTTAAAAAGACCCGTTAATAAAATCACTATGACAGCACCTGTTGCCCATGGTGAAAAACGCTTAATCGCATCCCAATACATAGTCCACTTGTCATCCTCTTTACGTAAAAGAAGAATAATCGATGATAGCCCCCCAACCCATAACGAAGCTGCGAATAAATGCAGAAAGTCCATAATGACAGCAATTTCTTTAAACTTTAATCCATACGCATGACTATTGAAGGCTTTCATAACAAGTAACCCAATAAACAATACAATTGGAATGCTCCATACTTTAAACGAAGAAAGTTTCTCACGCTTCACCGCAAAATATGTAACAATCATAAGCATACTTATAAGAGCCATTTGAGTGATCCATACATAACCAAAAACAGATAGCTGTAATGTTTCTTTTAATAAGAAAGGATCCAACGCTTCTAACCATGAAACATCAGCATTTATTTTCGCTTGCAATGGTAGATTGAATAATAAACTAATGAATATCCCGAATAATGCTATCCATATTATTCTCTTACTCCTTGATTGAACTGGGGTTGCATTCCCTTTATACAGAATAAGATTAAAGAATAGAACTCCTAAAAATAGTGAGAAACTTGTATATAGAATGCTGCGTTCCATAATCATATCGATTTGCGGGACATAGCCCATCTCTTCTACTTGTACATCGTCTGCTCCCGCTTCCGCTAATCCAACACGAAACAGAATAACTCCTTGAATTGGATGTCCATCAGCTGAAATAGCCTTCCACTGAATAGAGTAAAGACCGTTTTTGAGATTCTCTTTTAATCCAGCTTCTAATAATTTTTTATTGCCTTTATCAATATGAGCATCTTTCAAATCTACTCTTTTACCTGAGGAATCTCTTACGAATAATGTATTAAAATGTGAAACTTGTATATCCTCATCAAATTCAATTTTCACAACAGATGGTGCTTTCTTCAACGTTTCATTTTCAGCAGGGTTTGATTTCACTACATACGCATGAGCATATGCATTTTTTGGTATCAAAATAATAAACACGCACGCGATTAGCAACCATGTCCCTAACCTTCTCATTACTTTCACACTCATTTCACTTCTTTCTTCTCCGTCGCTATACTTTCATTACTTTTTACTTACTAAGTTTGATTCCCCGGCAAAATATTAACCTGATTAAGTATAAATTTCTATACAATATGACTCTTAACTTACCCCTCACCTCTAAACTTCCAATATAATAGTAACTACTTTCATATATATAACTTATATTTTTAAAGTAGATTGTTATTATATCATAAAATATATTTATGTAAGTCCCCGTAGAAGAAAAGTTATCGTGAATCATTTGTGAAGAAAATGTGAAATACATAAATAAAAAAGGGTATTGCGTTATTACACAACACCCTTTCTCAATAATAAAATCCCTTTACTTTTCTTCCGGATAATCACAATGCTCAATGATCGTGCCCTCTGTATCTGCTAGGTTAAGATTTCTACCATGCTTATTCATTCGAAGTATATGCTCTTACATTCAAATACCTTATCCTTTCCCTATTTTTAAATTTCATTTTCTTTTTTAGGGTTCATTTCAATTATTTTTAACAACTGTTTTACCCTTTTATCATATGTATGTTCGATTAGCGTTCTCTTAAGCCCTCCAATCGCAATTTTCTTTCTTTGTGCCGGATTCGCTAAATATCTTTCAGCTTTCTCTATAAAATCAACCGATGAGGTAAATGTCTCAATTTGTACCTCTGGAATATAACACTTTTCTAAATCTGAACGAATATCCGTCATTTGAAAAGAACCTGTACTAGCTATTTCGAATGTACGATTATTAATTGAACAGGCATTTACTTTTACTCTATTTCTATTAAATCTTAAATCCTCTATCGAACGATGTATATTCATGTTTATTTTACTTTTTTTGTAATATCCTATACTGTTTTCGTAAACCAAAAATGGTAAAAGTAAAATTTTATCTTTCAATAACTCATAACTTTTTAGTCTATCCCAATTACAACCTATAATTAGAGTGTTTTTAGTCACTAAGTACTCTGCAATTGAATCAATAAATGCGAGCCGATTATCAAAAGCTGTCCCTATGAAACTAATATCAAATAAGTATTCCTCTTCCCTAAGTATTGGCGTATATACAGGTGGTTCTGCTGCTAAAGGCAAATAATATACATTATCACAACCTAAACCTTTATAAAAATCAATACATCCTGTATCTTGCGTAAAAACATAATCATAATCAAGTACTAAGTTTTTCGTCACATCTGTAAAATAGGGGTCATCTGTAAGCCAAAGTGCAGTTTTAAAGTGATATGGTTTTAATTCTTGAATCCCTTTACTTATCCCTTCTTCAAAACCGTGGAAGACAATAATGAGAGATGGTTTTATCTTTAAAGCTGTTTTCACCAAGTTTTCGTATGTTACCATCGTTACAGTTCCAACTGCCTTTTTCAAACTATTATATATAGATTCCTCTAGTACCGGGAAATATACAGGAACACTAGATGTAACAAATAATACGTTGAAATCTTCAGCACCATATGAACTCCCCACAGATAGCCACTCTCCAATACATCAAATTAACTGTTTATATTATGCGTAAAAATAAATAGTTGGTTACAAACTGCTCTTTTCCTTATGCCCACTCCGATAGATAGTGGATAGCTTCTCATAATATATATTCAACTTTCCAAAATACTTTCATCGAAAAATACATAAAGTGAAACTTTAATCAGTGGGGGCATCCCCCACTGATTATTAGCCCACACCAATCGTGATAAATAAAAAGGTGTTACATTAGTACGTAACACCTTTCACAAAAATATCCTTCTTTTATTTCTCTTCTGGATAATCACAATACTCAATAATCGTTCCCTCAGTATCCGCTGGGTTAAGGTAAATTAACCTTCTACCATGTTTATTAATTCTAAGTGTATGCTCTAACGTCCGAATTCCTTGTGCTTTCAATTCCTCTAAAGCTACATCTAAATCCTCTACTCGATAGGCAACGTGATGTACACCTTTACCCTTTTGTTTAATAAATCTTGCTATTGGAGAAGTTGTATTATTCGTCGGCGCAAGTAATTCGATTCTATCACCATCAACTTCAAGAATGGCTACTTCGCTTTCCACACCAGGCGCCTCACTTACGTAACGATCTATTAAAGTTCCTAACAATACCGTTTCATAAAAACGTATCGTACTATCTATATCTCGAACTGCGATTCCGATATGATCAATTGTTTTTTTCATGTACTTTTCCCCTACTATTTTATTTTTTCTATACTTATCAATAGTAACAAAAAAAGTTATAGAAACAAGCGTTCTATAACTTTTTTATTTAACCTATTTTCTTATCGGCTCTAGTTGCTGGTTGAACTTGGTTTTTCACTTTTAAAACACTAATACCATATCCAATAAATCCACCGATAATTGCTGGGAAGATCCAGCCTAATCCTACTTCCTGCATCGGAAGGAATTTAGTGAACACTTTGCTTACTACTTCAATGTTAACTCCAGCTGCACTTAATCCATCAAATAAGCTGATGATAAATGTTACGATTAAACTCACTTGATAAACTTCAGCTCTTCCTTTAAATAGTGAATGGAAGAATGTTAAGAAAATCAATACAATTGCTAGTGGATAAATTGCTGTTAATACTGGAACAGAAACTGCGATTAATTGTGTTAACCCTACGTTTGCAACAATTGCACTAAATACACATAGCGTGATTGCGATTGCTTTGTAAGGAACATTTGGGAATAACTTATGGAAGAATGAAGAACATGCTGATACAAGTCCCACACTTGTTGTTAAACAAGCAACTGTAATCATTAACCCTAATAATATTCCGCCATATGATCCGAAATAGTAGTTAGAAACTTTCGCTAATACTTCTCCGCCGTTCTCTAAATGTCCAAGCTTTGCAACACTTGAAGCTCCCATATAAGAAAGAGCTGTATAAATAATTGCTAAAATAGAAGCCGCAATGATTGTCGCTTTTGCACAAACGGCCATAATTTGTGTTTTCGTTTTTGCACCTTTTTCCTTAATTGCATTAATGATGATGATTCCGAATACGAATGATGCAAGCGTGTCCATTGTTAAGTATCCTTCTTGGAATCCTTTAAAGAATGCATGTGATGTATACCCTTCAACTGGTGCTTGCATATCTCCAATCGGATGAATAAAAGCAACGATTACTAAAATACCGATGAATGTCAATTTAATTGGCGTTAATATTTTCCCAACAATATCGACAATTTTCGCAGGATTTAGCGAAAAAAAACAAGTAATGCTAAAGAATATAATTGTAAAAAGAATTAACGGTGTAGAACCTAATCCCTCTGGCATAAACGGCTTAAGACCAATTTCATAAGAAACATTCCCCGTTCTTGGTATTGCAAATAACGGACCGATCGCTAAGTATAAAACTGTTGTAAACACAATCCCGAATACTGGGTGAGCACGACTTGCTAATGACTGTAAATCGTCTTTACCTGAAAAACCAAATGCCAATACGCCTAGTAATGGTAAACCTACTCCTGTTACTAAAAATCCAGCGTTAGCAATCCATACATTCTCTCCTGCCGATTGACCAAGCATCGCTGGGAATATTAAATTTCCTGCTCCAAAAAATAGTGCAAATAACATTAAACCAATAACTACTATAAACGAAAACGGTACTTTATTCGTCATAATATAACCTCCATTCACAATTCCTTATCTCATTTCCATTTTTCACTAATTGAATTTTCTGAATATTTAATTTGAATATCAACTATTCTTGAACTCATTATAGTTTGATATATAATATTTTGCAATACTATTTTCAAACTTTTCTTTTATTTTATAAATATACATTTTTTAACATAGAAAATAGACTAAAAAACCAACATGGTCATCCATGTTGGTTTTTCTATTTACTATCAGTAATTAAAATTTCACAGCTACTTTTTTAACGTTTTCTAAACCTTCTTCTACAATTTGTTGTGAGCGATCTGGGTATTGATTGTGTCCTTCAATTACAACTGTCTCTGGATTTGTAATGCCCCAGAATCCAAGTACGTTTGTTACATAATTGACTGCCATTTCCATAGGAGCCATTTGCTCTGAAGAATAATCTGAACCACGAGCACCTAATACAACTACTTTCTTATCGCCAGCTAAACCTTCTGGACCATTCGCTGTATATTTAAATGTTTTTCCAGCTTGGGATAGATATGAAATATACGTAACTAATGGTGCTGGCACCGTGAAGTTCCATAATGGGAACGCAAATACAACCTTATCAGCTTCTAAAAACTGATTTAAATATTGATCTACAGTTGCTACAGCCTTCTCTTCTTCAGCTGTTAACTCCATGCCTTGGCTACGTTTGTATCCACCTGAAATAGCGACATTTCCGTAATAAGGAAGATCTAGTGCAAATAAATCTAACTCCGTCACTTCTGTATTTGGATTTGCTTCTTTATAAGTACTTACAAATGTTTCATACATTTTTGAACTAATTGCTTGCTCCGCTGGACGATCGTTTGCTTTTACAAATAATACTTTTGACATAACTTGATTCTCCTCTACTTTTGTATTTTCTTCTTTTTTACCAAATAATGAGCTAAATAATCCCATTCGCCTCACCTAAACTTTCTTTTCATATTCATTATTCATCATCATAAAAATTCTTATTCTAAGAAAAGGTTCCAATCGATACCTTATTAAGTTGAACCGACGAAACTTTTTGTTATTTAATTACCTTATGTAAGTGAGTATATTACAACCACTTACTTTAGTCAAGTAACTTTTTAAAAAGAAAAAAATCTCGAATTAAAAATAAATAAGAAATATATTCCCCCAGTCAAAATGATAAATTCGAAAACACATACGTGAAATACCTTGTATAATACAACTAGAGAGGGAAATTCACCAATAGAGAGGATTTATTAATGAGTACTTTAGAAAAGATTCAAACCTTTATCATTCTTGCAGCTGTTATATTCGGAGTTATATTAGGACAATTTAATATGATACATATGTATTCAGAGAAATTTATTGTCCCCTTCTTATTTTTCATGCTATATGGACTATTTCTCAGCATCCCATTAAAGGATATAAAAAATGGATTTCGCAACTTAAAGTTTGCTGGAACAAGCCTTGCCATTAACTTTTTATGGACACCTTTCCTCGCTTGGGGATTAGGCGCACTATTTCTTTCAGATCATCCAGCACTTTGGGTTGGATTTATTATGCTCATGGTTACTCCATGTACAGATTGGTACTTAATATTTACTGAAATAGCGAAAGGAAATGTAGCACTTTCCACAGCGATTTTACCCGTGAATTTAATTTTACAAGTATTATTGCTACCCGTTTATTTATTTTTATTTGCAGGTGTAATGAAGACTGTAGCGGTTTCTGTTTTAGTAGAAAGTATTGTTATCGTAATCGTCTTACCATTTTTACTAGCACACGCTACAAAATTTATTATGCATAAAATAAAAAAAGCTGAAACACTTGAGAATAAACTCATTCCATTTTTCAGCTCTGCACAAATTGTATTTTTAAGTTTAGCCATTGTAGCGATGTTTGCATCACAAGGTAAATATTTACTTCAAAATATGAATGTTGTGTTATTATTACTAATTCCCGTTCTATTGTTTTTCGTAATTAATTTTTTAATAGGACAATTCATAGGACGCATTATGCGTTTATCATATAAAGATACAGTAAGTCTAAACTTAACAACATTAGCGAGAAACTCGCCTGTTGCGCTCGCTATTGCTGTGACCGCTTTTCCAGACGAGCCTCTTATTGCACTTGCACTCGTTATTGGGCCGTTGATTGAACTGCCAGTACTTGCTTGTGTTTCACAAGTTTTGTTGCTAATTAAGAAAAAACAGCAAATTGTACAAAAATAAAATTACAGCGATTCTATACAGTAAGTTATTTACATAAAAAAGAGCATGACAATGAATTGTCATGCTCTTTTTCTTCATTAATTCTCAAACACAAAATTAATCTTATTATCTTTCCATTCTAACTTCGCATCAAACGTTTTCTCGCCTTTTTTAAAACCTTTAATTAAATCGGTCTTCTCACCTTTTAAGAGCTTTGTCATATTCTTTTGCGAAATTGTTTTGCTTAAAATCTTCTTCGAGATAGTAAAATCACATTGTGTTGTATTATAGTTAGCACAACCGTAAAATGTCGACTTATCGACTACATCACCATCACATTTTTTACAGCTACCAACCTTTTTACCTGTTGTAAATTTCGATCCTTTTCGCTCAATTGATTCAACATGTAATCCAGTGAAATCCCACTTCTCAGACATTTCCACCGCATCTTCAATAATTTTCGCTGATAGCTTTTTCGTTTGTTCCATAAATGTAGCTGGTGATGCGGTACCTTCTCCAATTTCAGCAAGGCGTTGCTCCCACTTCGCCGTCATTTCTGGAGAAGCTAGTATTTTGTCACCGATTGCGGTAATTAATACTTTCCCCTTATCGGTCGCATACACTTGGTTTTTCTGTACATCTATATATTTACGGTCTTTCAGCATCGTAATAATTCCAGCGCGAGTCGCTTCCGTACCTAAACCTTCTGTTTTCTTTAATACTTTCTCTAATTCTTCATTCTCTAAATACTTTCCTGCCGTTTTCATTAACGTAATAAGTTGTCCTTCTGTATAACGCTTCGGTGGCTGTGTTTTTCCTTCTTTCACTTTCACCTTTACAACTTTTCCTAGTTCACCTTCAGCTACAATTGGAAGAATCGTTTCGTCATCTTTATCGTCTTGGAAAATAACTTTACGCCATCCTTCTTGAATTTGCTGTTTTCCTTTTGAAACGAATGCAGCACGTTCATCTACAAGCGTAATGATTGTTGTATAGTCAAAGATTGCGACTTCATAGTGAGCAGCAATGAGTCTTCTTACAATCATATCGTAAATTTTCTTTTCATCACCCGATAATCTACTTGGGTTTGTAACTTGCTCTGTCGGAATAATGGCGTAGTGATCTGTAACTTTCTTTTCATTCACATAACGCTTATTGTTCATAATTGATTCAATTGGTGCTGGTAATAAGCCTTTATATTCATCGAATTGACTTAATTTCTGTAAAATATCAGGGAATGTTGCTGCTTCTCCTTGTGTAACATAGTTAGAATCCGAACGAGGATAAGACACTATCCCTTTTTGATATAGTGCTTGCGTTATATCAAGTGTCTTTTTCGGTGAAAATTTAAATGCTTTATTTGCCGTTGCTTGTAGTGATGATAAATTAAATAAAAGCGGTGGTTGAAACTCTTTACGCTCCGTTTTCATTTCCTTCACTTCAGCTGGTTTCCCTTGACAAAATGCCGCAATTTTATTTGCCATATCAGGTTCTTTTAAGCGAGATTCACTATCTTTCTCCCATTTCCCCTCATACTTCTTTCCTTCTATATTAAAGGTTGCAAACACTTCCCAAAACGGCTCTGATTTAAAGTTTTCAATTTCTTTCTCACGTTTTACAATCAATGCGAGTGTCGGTGTTTGTACACGACCAGCTGAAAATACATCGTTCATTCCTTTTTTCTTTAGCAAAATACTAAAGACGCGTGATGCATTCATACCAACTACCCAGTCAGCGCAAGATCTTGTATACGCCTCATAGTACGTATTAATTGTATCCGATTCATCAAGTAAGTTTTTAAAACCTTGATAAATAGCTTGCTTCGTTAAAGAGGAAATCCAAAGTCGTTTCATCGGCTTTTGCACGTTACAAAGATTAATAATGTTTCGTACGATCAATTCCCCTTCACGCCCAGCATCGCCCGCGTGAATAATTTCTGTTACCTGAGGATTATGTAACAGCTGTTTCACAACGTTAAATTGTTTATACTTTGACTTTGTTACTTCAAATTGAAAGCGTTCAGGAATCATAGGTAACGTATCAAGTGACCATTTCTTCCACTCTGCGTGATAATGTTCTGGATTACATAACTGCGTCAAATGACCAATTGCCCATGTACAGTACGCTCCATTTGGAAATAACTCATTTGCTTCTACTTCTAAATACCCATCTTTCCGGCGATATTTAAACTGTGAAACAAGAGCCAAACCTTGATCTGGTTTCTCGGCAATAATTAATTTCATTTTATAACTCCCTATCTGTATTCCAGTGTTACTTTCGTTGTATATATGTTTAGAAGCGATGATAAAACAACAATCTTATTTATCATTCGCGGGTTACTCCGAGTAATGGGATAACTATAATATTATACGCTTATTCTTCATGGCTTCACAATAGAAACTCATTATATAACAATTTCTTTCGCATGCTCACAAACGAAAAAGAAGCCCTGAAACATGAAGCTCCTACTTGCTTCCATTCCTGAAATTGTGCAGATAATATGCAGATATAAATAAGCATAAGTACTCTCCCTATGAACATATGATGAAGTGAATGATCGGACAGGGAGGTATCATGATGTTTGCTTATACATTAACTGCCTTAACACTTTGTTGTATCTCGATTTTTATTACATCATATGTTTCTAAACGCAGGGGTACCCTAATGGAGTATATGGTATTTATTATGTCTTTTAGTATGAGTATCGGGTTAAGTATTGGTTTTTATTTAGGGATTCTCTTTAAGGGAGAATTACTATATTCTACTTTGCTTGCTATTTTAATTAGTAGCTTTATCGGTTTTTTTGTTGGTCTACGTTTTCATCTGTATACTGCATTAGAAGGAATGTTCTCTGGATTAATGGCCAGTATGATGGGAGCTATGATTACAGAAATGCTAAATGCGCAACAAGCCCATAGCATATTGTTCATTAGCCTTCTGCTTACTATAACGATAACTATGTCATGTATGATTCAGCTTTTATCTGAAACCTTTTCTACTTTTATCCACAGACGTTTTTCATTATTACTTTCCATTAGTGTAGTCATCCTTATTTCTGTATTCGTAACATTTCCAGATCATAATCCTCCTTCATACGAGCATAATCAACACACGCATTAATACTAGATAATCAAATGACTAAAGCAGCTATCCATTAAGATAACTGCTTTATATCATATAGAAATCAGTAAAAAAACAAAGTCTTTCCCGTTATACGAATATGATGGGAAAGACTTTGTTTTTTACTTGATTATTTAATTTTAGCAAGAGAAACCTCAGCATTTCCAGCCATCTTTTTAAATAATTTCAATACATATTCTTGCTCCTCAGTAGATAAATCTTCGACTAAAATGTTTTTCCAGCCCAATAAAATTTCAGTTAGTTTTGCTTCAAATGTATATGCTTTATCCGTCAAATATAATTTTTTTATACGTTTATCAACTGTAAATACTTTTCTTTCTACATAACCTTCCTTTTCTAATTTAGCTATCGCTCTTGCAGCTGTTCCTTTATCAACCTTTAGTATGGAAGCTATTTCATCTTGAGATGCACCTTCATTTTCGTACAACACTGCCAAAAATTGATATTGTCCTGCTCCAATATTAAACTCTTTTAATTGTTCATTTATATACACATTTCCATATCTATGTAGTAATGAAATCCAACGTCCAACTGACTCTTTATCGTTTATATTCATTTGTAAATCCCCTTTCTGAGATTACATTGCTGATACAATTATTATACATATTTGAATTGTAACATTCATGTAAAGTATTGGAGTATTCCCTCTAAAAACCTAAAACTTGATTCATTTATAATTTTACCGTAATATTAGTTGCGTTAACAACTAATATATTTATTTTTCAATTTAACTTCTTTAATAGAAAGATATAATAGTTGCGTTGACAACCATTATATCTTTCTTCATTATTGAATTTTAGAAACTAAAAATATATTTCGGAGGGATTTTATATGTAAAAGATTGCGGAAATTTTTATTTTATACACTATAAATGGAGATGATTATCATAGAAGCGACTCAACATAAATTCAACTCATTAAATATGAGCAGTAAAGCAAGGTTATTAATTCTATCTATTTTTGTTCTCGGGTCATTTATGACTCTTTTAAACCAAACGCTATTAAATGTCGCAATTCCCGAATTAAGTAAAGTATTTCAATTAGATGTAAATACCGTTCAATGGTTGAGTACTGGATTTATTATGGTGAATGGAATCGTAATTCCCATCACCGCGTATCTTATCGGAAAATTTTCTACAAGGCAGTTATTTATAAGTTCTGTTGCACTTTTTTCAATTGGTACAATTGTAAGTGCCATCGCACCTAACTTTTCAATTTTATTAGTGGGAAGATTACTACAAGCAACAGGTGCTGGTGTAATGATGCCACTCGTACAAACTGTTATTTTTAGTTTGTACCCACCTGAAAAACGAGGCAAAGCAATGGGGATGATTGGTATCGCTATGACATTTGCACCAGCTATCGGCCCCACATTATCAGGATGGATTCTACAGCACTATTCTTGGCGAGTTCTATTCTATATCATTATCCCTATTGGCATAATTGATTTAATTCTGGCTTTCTTCTTTTTACGTAACGTTACAGAAAAAAGTAATCCTAAATTTGATTTGTTAGGTATAATTACATCAACAATTGGCTTAGGCTCGTTATTATATGGATTTTCTATGGCTGGAAGTCTTGGATGGAGTGCAAATGAAGTAATCGTTACTATCATCATTGGAGTCATCTTTATTAGTCTATTTATTTGGAGAGAATTAGTCGCTGAACAACCTATGCTTAACCTATCTGTGTTTAAAAACAAGCAATTTGCACTAACAATTGGAATTGGAGCTTTTATTGCGCTTGCGATGTATAGTGTAGAACTTTTAACACCTGTTTATATTCAAAATATTTTAGGGCACTCCACACTTCAAACTGGGTTAATTTTATTACCTGGTGCAATTGTGATGGGAATTATGTCTCCTATAACTGGTATTATTTTAGATCGTTACGGTATACGACTATTAACTTTTGTCGGTATGCTTACGATTATAGTCACTTCATGGTTCTATACAAATTTAAGTTTAGATTCAAGTTTATTATATGTCACTGTCCTTTACTCTACTTTTATGTTTGGGATTTCTTGCATTATGATGACCGTGATGACATTTGGGTTAAACCAGCTTCCTCCTTCTATGAGTCGTCATGGTGCAGCAGCAGCAAATACTGCTCGCATGGTTTCAGGAGCAATTGGTACCGCATTATTAACAACCGTTATGTCTACACAAACGAAAAATTATTTACCTGACTTAATGGGGAAATTACCAAAAGTAGAGGCTTTACAAGAGGCAAGTATTTTAGGTATGCAAGATGCTTTCCTCGTAACTACTGTATTAGCTGTTCTTGTATTTATTATGACGTTGTTTCTTAAAAAGAAATGATACTTAGTTTCTCAATAGCAAAAAAGGTAACCCATAACGTAGCGGTTACCTTTTCTTATTATTTAACTACAGACTGATTTTCCTTTACATGAGCATTATTTCCACTCATAAACTCTTCAATCTCTTCAACTTCTCTAATGATATCTTTTGATAAGTTTTCATACCCATCTTTCGTTACAAGAATATCATCTTCAATTCGAATACCGATTGCTTCTTCTTCAATATATAGACCTGGCTCTATCGTAATAACCATCCCTTCTTCTAACACTCTATCTTTGTATGTCCCTACATCATGCGTATCTAAACCAAGGAAATGGCTTACTCCATGATAATAGTATTTAGACAATTCTTCGTCTTCTTGAATTAAGCCAATTGCTTTACACTCTTCTGCTAGTACTTTTTTTGTATGCTCATTTAATGCAGCAAACTTTACTCCTGGCTTAATAAGTTCAGTTGTTTCTTTCAATGCTTTTAACACAATATTATATATTTGTTTTTGACGACTAGAGAATGTTCCACTAACTGGGAATGTGTAACTAATATCAGCATTGTAGTAATCTTTTTGCGCACCTAAATCAAGCAGTACTAAATCACCATTTTGAATTTGTGCATCATTATTTTCATAATGAAGGACTGTAGCATTTTTACCACTCGCCAAAATTGTATGAAACGCATGGTGTTTAATGCCAGATGATTTCAGCGTAAAATCAAAATAAGCTTCTAATTCATATTCCATCATGTCTGCTTTTGCATGCTTTAGCACATTGTAAATACCATCTTTCGTTACAGCAATTGCTTCTTTAATGATTTCAATTTCTTCCTCTGTTTTAAACACTCGTAATTCACAAATATTCGGATATACATTACCAATTAAAACGTGTGGATATTGTTCTCTTATATGTTTAGCAAACGCTAAAGTTTTTGTTTCCGTACCATTCCACTCACGACGCTCTAAATCTAAATAGATGTGCTTCACATTTTCTGTAAAAAGTATATTTGACATTGTCTTTTCAAAGCTATCCAAATATACAACTTTCTTTATACCTGAAATTTTCTCTGCTTCTTCACTAGAAACTGTTTTACCGACCCATTTTTCCATCACTGGATCTGATTTTTCAATGAAAAGTGTTTCTTCTACACTATTTTCAAACTTCTTCAACATGAAAATAACATTTGGCTCATCGATTCCTGTTACATAGTAAAAATTTCGGTTCGGCACAAACTTATAATGTCCATCAGCTGACATGTGAGGTGCTTGTCCAGCGAATAAAATAGTAATGGACTCATCTGGTAATGTTTTCGTTAGTCGCTCTCTATTTTGAGCAAAAAATGTTGATTTCATAATAATCCCCCTAGCGTTCTATGTATGTAAAGCTAATTGTCTTCTGTTATTTATTTTATTATTGTTATAATTTTTCGTCAATTTTTAACCTTTTTAGACGGTATTGACATAATAAAAATTAAGCGTTACAATAACTATAAATTAGTAAGTAACTAATTTAATTAAATCTAACTAGAGGTGAAAACAAATGCAAAACATTTTATTCCGTATTAACGAATTAGCAAAAAAAGAAAGAACATCTGGATTAACAATTGATGAAAAACAAGAACAACAAATGTTGCGACAAAACTATACAAAAACATTTCGCGGAAGCTTAGATTCCATTTTATTAAACACAAAAATTGTTGATCCAAATGGTATTAATGTTACACCATTTGCATTACAAGACGCTCAAGATCGTTTGAAATTTAGTAAATGAGTTCCGCGCTAAAAAATTTCAATAAAACATAAAAAAGCTGGAATTCCTATATAGAAATTCCAGCTCTTTTTATTGTCTTTTCTAATTTAACATATGAGCGATACATCGCAATTCTCCACGATACAATCATCGCAAATGCGAGTAAGAAAAACATTCCGCTTAACTGCGCTAAATCAATCGATTGACTTAAATACGATTTCATTGCTACTCGCACTGCTAATAACCCAACTAAAATAAATATAAATGCTTTTGACGGTTTCATATATATTTGTTCGTTTCTTACTTCGAACTTCGTTGTTTTAATAAGAAATATAGAGAAAATAAGCCCTACTGCAATTGCTTCTACTATTTCTAATGATGTTAACCGAAACTCTGGTAAGAAGTACATCACAGCACCAGTACTCATAAAAAACGGTGGTAATATAATTTTCTTTTTCGTTACGGGTTTTTTCGCTGCTTTAAAACGTAGAAACATTACTCCAACAGCCATACAAACTGCTACGATACTTGATAAAAGTGCTACATTCATATTCTCCACTCCTACCTATTTAAAAGACTTTTTAAGCAAAATCATAAACCAAACGAGCCCAACACTTATAATGACATGAGCTAATCCAGCCATATGGCTTAAACCGTTAAAATCAGTTCCGTTTACTTGTAGAAGACCTCTAAATACCATTGTAGCAATAGTAAAAATGAGTCCTATATTATAAACAACAAACCATGCACGAAAACTTTTTGTATCTTGCATTTGAAATACTTTAAATAAAGCGAAAGCGACCAAAAAGAATATGAATCCTAATACTAATACGTGCGTATGCACTAATTGCAACATAGTAGAACCTTTAATTCCTTGTGCTTTCGTATACTCTCTTGCAAATACACCTGATAATAAACCAATTATTAAGTACATGAATGCTGCATTATATAATTTCTTCATTATACTCCTCCTGCTGTAAACTTTCCATATTCGATGCAATCATTTTACGTACAGATTATGAACGGAGTATGAACAAAACATTACATTCTATTTTCGAAAATAAAAAATCCATTTCACAACTATTTGAACAGCTCCCTGTCAAGTAGACAGTGGAAATAATAAAAATACTTTTTTCCATCTACCGTATACGTTACGGTCTGACCCATTTCCTCAGCAATACTTTTAAAGCCGGTTATGTTGTCAGCACTTACCTTCATATTCCGTGTAGAACCGTCACTATAGGAACTCATGCCCCTGGTAGTTGGAATGCGGAGTGTCTGTACCTTTTCTCCGTTTACATATTAAGCTCTTGGTACTATTGGTAGCGTCAGTCGCATACCTTATTTTCAATATTTTTTACCGCCTGAAGTTCCTCCGTCAATCTTAAGCATTTCTAAATATGCTCGTCCATCGTTCATATTGACAACCTTACTACTAAACACATTGACGTCATCGCTCATGGTTGTGTAAGCGAACGCACCATCTTCAGCTTCGTACACGCCGATTTTATTCGGTTTCAGTTGTACCGTACCGTTCCAAATTGTTGTCAAAGTGTTGAAGTCTCTGCCCCTAATATTCACCTTGTCATTATATACGTCAAATATTAAACCCTGACCACATGTAACACATCCATCTCTTACTGCTGAGAATTCTTTGTTATATAAATTGCCTTGCAATTTCATATCTTCATGGACATGCCCTGTTGTTAAAATAGCCTGTGGATATTTCGTCAAAATACCCTTGATTTTCTACTACTTTACAAAATCAACTCCGACATAATTATAAGAAGGATATGTTTTTGATACAGTTGAATCTAATGGCTGATACAAGAACAGAAAAATCGGCTTGTTTGGGTCTGCATTTGAAGCTAGCGTACTATCCAACCAACTGATCTGCTCGTCGGAAATATACGCCGGTTTAGCCTCTGCTCCTAAAAAAATGAAATGATAACCTTCGATCCACTTGAAATTAAACTTATATAAGCTTAGCCTAATGGCGATGAGGTACCACCAACAAAACGAAGAAACCTAGCATCTGCATAAAAAAATAGAGATTTGTGCACCCGAATAGTAGTACATGAAAAAACACCTAAACCATCTGTTCCCTATATTCTTTAGGGGATAGGTGGTTTAATTTCTCTTGAATTAGCACACAATTTAGTTAGCCTAAAGTCTTTTAATACCTCTATTTTAGAATCACTTGCACATGAGACAAGACTGATTTAACGTAAAAGAAAATGTCAAGCACGGGTTATCGTTTCTTTATGTGTCTTTTAAAAATTGGTAGAAAAGCATATTAGTATAACCCAAGAATATCAAAATCCACTTCAACATACCTCTAAAAAATATATATTGAGATCCTATTGGAATATATCAAATAGGAAAGCTTATATTCTATAGTTAACAAAAATAAACCAGNNCTGGTTTATTTTTGTTAACTTAATAGCTATGCCCCTTAAGGGGTATTTTTATGCTGCAGGTTCTGTTGGAACTGGTTGAACAGGAGTTACTTTCCCACCATCCAATTCACTATTCATCATGAATTGATTCATAAATTCACCAATCATTTTTTGCAACTCATCCATTGGAACAATGTTCTTTTCAGAAGTATCGAATGTGAATTTGATTGGTTTATCAATAGATTTGATATCAGAATTAATATTCATATCAAATTTAAATGTTTCTTTTTCATCTTTAGGATTTTTTGCTTCGAAATGAATTACTGCATCCTGTTTTTTAATTGTTTTTCCATCCATTGTATAAATTAAAGAAACAGAAGATTTACCAAGGTTTGCACCTTCCAATTCTTTCTTAAAGTCTGCAATTTCTTGTTTTGTTCCAGTGAAGTTTTTCATTGTAGATATTTCATCAAATACCTTTTCAATCACTGCTTTTAAATCTTTACCTGTTAATTTCACAGTATATACATCTTCTTTTTTTGTAAAGTTGTCTTCAGGAAGCGCTTTGATTGCATCTAATAACGATTTCTGTACTTTCTCTTGGATTTCCGTAGATTCTTTTGTATCTACTTCTCCTAAATCTTTCATATCCATTTTGATAACTTTTCCCTCTAGAGTAGAAAAACTATCACTAGGAATGCCAGCTAATTGTAATAGTGATTTTACATTATTCGCTTTTACATATAAAGCCTTTTTCCCTTCATCCATAAGCATTGGAATCGATATATCCATTTTCATTGCATCTGTTTTAATATTTGCACCAATTGTTATTTCATCTTTTTTTGCATCTTTATCTGTTTTTGAATCAACTGTAATTGATATGTTTTTTAACATATCCATTGCCGCTTTATCTTCCGGTTTCATATCTTTCGCATTAGAATCGAGTTTAATAGAAATTGAACCGCTTGATTCCATTTGTTTTGCATTTAAAATGCTTTCTGTTGAAGAAACAACTGTTTCTTTTGCAGATTTTCCACACGCAGATAAAGCAAAAAGACTTAAACTTGCTACAACCAATAATCCCTTTTTACCAAACTTCATAAAACCACCCCTTCAATACATTAACGTTCCCCTTCCATACATTAACATATCTCTTCTATCTTAACAATCATATAGAAGAATTTAATATTGAGAAGAACTGGTGTGTATTGAGAGATGCATAGCACCATAGAACGGAAAAATGAGATTCTCTTGTGAAAGTAGGGTTCCTTCTTTTTCCTTGCTACCGATCATGAATATGATATACAACCAAAAAGACATGATACATCCCTTTCCCTAAATGGTACAATTAGGAAAAGGAGGGATTCAAAATGATTTTAGAAGCAGTCATGTTGCAAGTAAAAGACGTTATGAAGACGGAGTATGAATCAGTATTTAAGCAAGCATCCTCAATCATCTCTTCCATGCAAGGATACATAAATCATGAATTACAACGCTGTATGGGGCATAAAGGAAAGTATTTGCTCCTTGTGCAATGGGAAACTTTAGAAGACCACACGATAGGATTTCGTCAATCTGAACAATATCAAGAGTGGAAAGCATTATTGCATCACTTTTATGATCCATTTCCAACAGTTGAACACTTTGAGCGTGTAGAGTTTTCACAAAACTAACTCCCTCTCCATAACACGGTAGAGGGCTTACTGCATAACACTTTAGATATGGAGGGAAACTTCCTATATCGGGATTTATGGAAAACACCTTTTCAGTCTACAACTATTTTTTAACAGTCTAATACTTCATTCTATAGTCGAAAACATTTTTTTAATGAAACACATACATAATAAAACCGAATCGAAGTGAAGGGCGTAGTATTTTGTTTAAATGTCGTAATAATTTTACCGTGGTGATGCATATCTATAACCATATAAAACAGTAATTCCCTTTACTACAATTTGAATTCGTTCTTCTAACGTTGTTTTTCTTCTACTTGTCATAGAGTATGTCATTCCTTTACCGGTATCATTTAATTCTCTATGACTATTAGACTTTTTAATCCGTTTTCTCAAAACCGCAGTACTAGATATATTGTATTTTTGGATAACCTTGCTTAACGAATAGTGTCCAGATAGATAATCATTGACGGCTGCTAACTTTAACTCTTTTGAATAACGCTTCCAAGAAAGTGCTTCTTCTAGGCCATCTTCACCATTCGCTTCATACCTTCTCTCCCAATCTCTAATTGTCCCAGTATCAATCAAGAATTTATCAGCAATGTCAGCTATTGATTGATGACCATCTTTATAAAGAGCTAAAATAGCCAATTTTTCAGCTTTAGAATATTTCATTCGAGCCATAAGAAAATACTCCCCTTAGATAAACAGATTTTTATTTTTTATCTGTCTACCTAATGGGGAGCATATCAATTGATTGCGAAATGGATTCTTCACTTATTTTAAATCTTCAATTGAGAAAGCGCCTGGAAGTAACTGTTCAACAGTTACTTCTTTTTCATCACCTTTTACATTCGTTAGTAATACAGGCATTTTCGGATCACAAAACTCAGCAATTACTTGTCTACAAGCACCACATGGTGAAATCGGCCCGTCCGTTTCTCCTGTAATAACTAAGTAACTAAAATCACGCTCACCTTCTGATACTGCTTTAAAGATCGCTGTTCTTTCTGCACAGTTACATAAACCGTAAGAAGCATTTTCTATATTACAACCAGCATAGATTTTACCTTCTTTCGTAACTAATGCTGCACCAACTGGAAATTTAGAATACGGAATATACGCTTTTGATAACATCTTATTTGCTTCTTCAATATATTTTTTCTTATCCATATTATTTCCCCCTGAAAGTAAATGTAATGATGATTAATCAGTAATAACTGTATGAACTAATTTTGGAGCAACTGCTGTTTCAGCGATAGAAATGTTCTCATAAATTTTAGCTTTCACATCTTCTACATTTTCGCGATTTGCATAAATCGTTACGAACGGCTCGCCTTCTTTTACTGCATCGCCAACTTTTTTACGTAACATTAAACCTACTGCTAAATCGATTTCATCTTCTTTTGTCGCACGGCCTGCACCTAATAACATAGCTGCGATACCGATTTCATCTGCAACAATGTTAGAAATAACGCCTGAAGTTTTAGCCGGTACATCAATTACATATTTCGCTTGTGGCATTTTTTCTGGATGATCTACAATCGAGCTATCTCCGCCTTGATTGCTTAAGAACTCTTTAAACTTCTCAGTTGCTTTTCCGTTTTTCATAACTTCAATTAACATTTCACGTGCTTCTTCTAATGTATTTGCTTTTTTCGCCAATACAACCATTTGGCTACCTAATACAAGCACTAATTCTGTTAAGTCTTCTGGACCTTCGCCTTTTAATGTATCGATTGCTTCTTTCACTTCAAGGGCATTACCAATCGCAAAACCAAGAGGTTGTGACATATCTGAAATAACAGCCATCGTTTGACGTCCAACATTATTTCCGATACGTACCATTGCATGTGCTAATTCTTTTGCATCTTCTTCTGTTTTCATAAATGCGCCGGCACCTGTTTTTACATCAAGTACGATTGCGTCAGCACCTGCTGCAATTTTTTTACTCATAATTGAACTTGCGATTAATGGAATTGAGTTTACTGTTCCTGTTACATCACGTAATGCATAAATCTTTTTATCAGCTGGTGTTAAGTTTCCAGTTTGTCCGATAACAGCAACTTTATCACGGTTTACAATATCGATGAACTGCTCGTTCGTAATTTCAACGTGGAATCCTTCTACTGCTTCTAATTTGTCAATTGTTCCGCCTGTATGTCCTAAACCACGACCAGACATTTTCGCAACAGGTACATCTAAAGCAGCAACTAATGGTCCTAATACTAATGTTGTTGTGTCACCAACACCGCCAGTTGAATGTTTGTCTACTTTAATTCCTTCAATTGCTGATAAGTCAATCGTTTCTCCAGATTCAACCATTGCCATTGTTAAATCTGCACGTTCACGATCTGTCATATCTTTAAAGAAAATTGCCATTGCAAGTGCACTCACTTGATAATCCGGAATACTTCCATCTGTATATCCATTAATAAAGAATTTGATTTCTTCAGTCGTTAATTCTTTTCCGTCACGTTTTTTCGCAATAATATCTACCATTCTCATTATAATCACCATTCCTTTTCATATTATATGAATCTGTTAAAATAATAAGCCAACGATTGTTGCCGATAAGAAACTTACTAATGTTGCACCGAAAAGTAATTTCAAACCAAATCTTGCGACTACATTTCCTTGTTTTTCATTTAAGCTTTTCACCGCTCCTGCAATAATTCCAATTGAAGAGAAGTTGGCAAATGAAACTAAGAATACAGATATAATCGCTGTTGTTCTATCTGAGAAATTGAAGTTTCCTTGTGCTAAATCTGTCATAGCTACAAATTCATTCGATACAAGTTTTGTTGCCATAATATTACCGGCATTAACTGCTTCGTGCCAAGGCACACCCATAATAAATGCAAATGGTGCAAATACATAACCAAGAATTTCTTGGAATGAGATACCGATTACACCTTTAAACAATGCATTAATGAATGCGATAAGAGCAACGAAACCAACTAACATAGCCGCTACTGTAATCGCAACTTTAAATCCATCTATAATGTATTCCCCTAATACTTCAAAGAAGGTCTTTTTCTCTTCTTCTTGTACTTCTAACATATCTTCTTCTTCAGTAACTTCGTACGGGTTAATGATAGAAGCAATAATGAAACCACCAAATAAGTTAAGCACTAAAGCGGTTACAACATATTGCGGTTTTAATAACACCATGTACGATCCAACGATAGACATAGATACTGTTGACATCGCAGATGCACATAATGTGTACATTCTTTTCTCTGGCAATAATCCTAGTTGTTTCTTAACGGAAATAAACACTTCCGATTGTCCTAAAATCGCAGAAGCTACCGCATTATACGATTCTAGTTTCCCCATCCCATTTACTTTACTTAATGCTAAACCGATAGATTTCACAATAATAGGTAATACTTTAATATGTTGCAAAATACCTATTAAAGCTGATATAAATACGATTGGCATTAATACACTTAAAAAGAATGAAAACTCTTTTTGATTTACTAATCCACCAAACACGAAATTCACACCGTCAGCAGCATATTTTAATAATTCTCCAAAACCATCTGCTATTCCGCTAATTAATATATTCCCAGCGCTTGTATTTAATAATAAAAACCCCAAAATGAACTGTAATATAACCATCGTTATGATTGGGCGATATTTGACTTTCTTTCTATCATTACTAGCAAGCCAAGCGATACCTAAAATCAATACGAGGCCGAAAATACCTATTAAATATTTCATAAGCCGTCTTCTCCCTTTCGTATCCGCTTACATTTTTTTCAATTGTTAAAGCACTAGATACAATTTACTTGAAACGCGTATCTAGTGCTCTTTAATTCATTAGTAATTAGTAGTTATCTGTAGCACCTTTTGCATCGTTTAATACGATTGCAACACTAGCACTTGCTCCAACGCGAGAAGCTCCAGCAGCTACCATTTTGTCTGCATCTTCACGTGTACGAACGCCGCCAGATGCTTTTACACCCACGTTTGGTCCTACTGTTTTGCGCATTAATGCGATGTCTTCAGCAGTTGCTCCGCCAGTTGAGAATCCAGTTGAAGTTTTTACGAAATCAGCACCAGCTTTTACTGATAATTCACAAGCACGTACTTTTTCTTCATCTGTTAATAGACAAGTTTCAATGATTACTTTTACAAGAGCTTTTCCTTTTGCTGCTTGTACTACTTCATAAATGTCTTTTTCAACAAGTTCGTTGTCGCCATCTTTTAAAGCGCCTACGTTGATTACCATATCAACTTCAGTTGCACCTTTTGCGATAGCATCTTTTGTTTCAAATGCTTTTGTTTCAGTCGTGCTTGCTCCTAATGGGAAACCGATTACAGTACAAACGTCTACATCATGTCCAGCTAATTCTTCAGCAGCTAGCTTTACCCATGTAGGATTAATACAAACTGAAGCAAATTTATATTCTTTTGCCTCTTCGATTACTTTCATAACATCTTCTTTTGTAGAATTAGCTTTTAAAATTGTATGATCAATTAACTTTGCAATGTTCATTATATTCACTCCTCATATCTTTTAACAACTTCATTCTAACTCTTAGTTGAACAAATGTAAATACACTTTTGAAATTTTGTTCAACCTTTTCCGAAAAGGCGCTTCTTGCATTGAATGAAACGCAATCTAGCTGAAAAACAACTGATATAGATCACATGTTAAAGTCAAAACTTTAATGTTAACACTGGTAGTATGTATCTCAATATCCATAATTATTTTTTAAAAAGGAATCTTTTTCATTCATGCACAACTAAAATAAAAGGCTTTCTCAAAANNTTTTGAGAAAGCCTTTTATTACTAACTTTTTTAATAATGTAACAATTCTTTCGCTGTATGCTGATCGATAATTAATACATTTGCATAGCCGCCACGTAACGCACCATCAATTGCTTTTATTTTTCTATTACCACCAGCAACTAAAATTGAGCGTTTCTTTAATTTCAGTTCCTCTAACTCAATTCCAATGGTACGCTTATTAATTTCTTCACTACTAATATTTCCGTCTCCATCAAAGAAACGTGAACAAATGTCACCGACAGCTTGTTTTTTCAAAATGTTCGTTTCATCCTTATCGAAATATCCTAATCGGAATAATAACGCTTCATCTCGCACTGTTCCAACAGTGAAAATTGCGATATTTGCTTGTTTCCCCATTTCGATAATGTGATGAATATGTCGATCCTGCTCTACCAATTCTTTTGTCACTGCATTATCAAATATAACTGGGAGCGGTAAATTTCGTGGTGTCGTTTGAAAAGCCTCTGCAAATAAAGCAATGGTCTCATTCGCATATGTATTTACACTCGAATGACTAATACCGCCTTTTAATTGGACAACTTCTACACCTTTTACATGTTGCGGTACAATTTTTCTAGCAATTTCATACATCGTCATTCCCCAGCTTACACCAACGATATCACCGTTTTTAACAGTCTTTTCCATATACTCAGCTGCATATTTACTAATATATTCTGTAATCGTTGCATATTCTGGAACCGGAGAAAATACGACATGTGCCTCTAACAAGTTGTATTTTTCTTTCAGTAAATTTCCAACGTTATCTAAATCAGCAAATGGATCGGCTATACTAATTTGAACAAATCCTTTTTCCTTCGCGTACTTTAATAATCTAGAGATAGTCGGTCTTGAAATATTTAATTTATTAGCAATTTCTTGCTGACTATAATCTGATTGATAATATAATCTTGCAACTTCAACGCTTAATTGTTGTTTATCTTTATCCATAGTAACTCATTACATATCCTTTCCTGTATTTCCTTTTCGTTACAAGCATTATACAGCTTTATGCAAGAAATTTCGACTACCGAATTTTATCTAACTGAACTTCTACTACACTTAATATATACAATGAAACCTTATTGTGTATATTTATAAACTCAATATAGATGCTCTTGAAACATGTAAATCGATTTATATTTGATTCATTCTTTTTGTTCTTTTTGTAGTAACAATAACAAAGCCGTTCAATAACAAACATTAAACATCGTTTATGGAACCTTAATAAAAAAGCTCTACAAAACAAAGAATGTAGATTATGTATCCATCGAAATGCAGTCCCAATTTTCATTTCTATGATTGATTAGCCAGAACAAGCCCCTTCGTCTTTCAATAACAATACTTTCCTGCATACCTGCAGTTGCTTCTCCCTCATTAATTCTATCATGTACACAAGCCCAATGAAGCCGATAAATAAGGTCGGCCTCGTCCAAAATCTCTTCTGCACTTCGTAATCTTGTTTGTTGATAAAATTCATTAAAAGAACTACAATCAGAAACAAGTTTAATTGCGTAATGACAATCACAGATATCTTTTGGAAATTTCAGTGTATTCACGAGACCTATTGACCAAAGTAAAACCCATTGGGCTTCATACTGCCATGTAATCTGTATGGCTTCTTTCTGGTCAGGGTGCTCTGAATTTAGGAAATTTCTTTCCTGCTTCGTTAATGATTCAACCACATCGAATTTGTTCAGCAGCTCCATGACGAACTCTTTGGAAGTTTTCAAATCACCTTCTTGGGCAACATCACAAGCATATTGTATGACAATCAACAAAGCTACCGCTCTCTTCGTAATCTCTTCTCGACTTCTTAACTGAATACTTGTCAAAGGAGGTAATTGAGGCAACCCTTCGATATATGGAATCCCTTTATCTTGCAGGTAGCTTATCGATTTCTGTCTTCTTTTTTCCCCATCGGTAGAAGTACTATTCTGTCCCGTTATTTTTTTCGTACATGCGTGAGGAGTAAATTCTGAAGGACCAGAGGATCCATCTGGAAATACGATTACTTGTCCATCCTTCCCGATGAGAGTTCGATCAGGGATAAAACCAATACCGTTTACCTGATTAAGTAATTTAAGAAACAGCTCCACGTAGTCATCACTATAATCCTTCTTCGTCTCTATAGCGATCATGGTATTAATTACAGAAATCTGTGCCAAAACCATCTTCTTAAGACGTTCTTCTTGAAATGCAATTTGATCGTACATGTGCATCATTCCAGGAATATTATTGGAAAAATAATCAGGAGATGATTCTTCAGAATCCACCCGAATAATAATTTTATTTTTGCCAAATAGTCTCTTCGATTGAATAGTATATTCGTTTTTATTGCGTTCAACCTTGAATCCATTTTGGAAAACTTTAATAATGAAACCTTCTATATCATTTGTATCGTTCCTTGATGCGAATATCGTGAAAAATCTCAATTTTCCCCCTCCTCTAATTCTTATATTCATCTTATCTATTAAATTTAGAAAAAAAGAACATAAGTTGTTTAATATATTATACATGACTAATATATTAAACAGCCATTTTATTATGGCTTGTTCTTCAACTAAAGTCCGTATTAGTGAAATAATCTAACCTACGTTTTTGAGCTTCGATACCACGCTACTACTTCTCGTTCAATCCCCAATACTAGCTGTTCCTTTCCTTTGATTCTACAGAAAGGATAGCATGTTTTTTCATTTTAGGGGGGATTTTAAATAAATGAGAGTTTGTCCAAACCCTATTTTTAGAAGTTCATATACTATAGTGTGCGAACTAATATTTTGCACAGTTTGATTTATATTCCAAATATTAGACAAGCTCGATTAAAAATAATAAGAAGGTGAGTATTTCATGTTAGAAGAAAGTTTATCTAATAAAATGAGTGCACCACAAAGACAACAAATTATAAACCAAAATAATGGACATAGAGAAAATAGAGATAATTCATCCATATCAATACAGCAAGTGGACTCAACTGATTTTCGAATCTCAACATTAAATGGAGATCCTGAAAATGAGCCTACTGTTGGGGTCAATCCAAATAATCCAATGTCAATTATCGCTGCTTCTCACGCCTATACGCTTCCAAGTGGGTTTCCTCAATTTGGATTATATCGATCCACTAATGGAGGTACCACATTCACGACTAATTTTCTGCCAGTACCAGCAGGATTTAGAAATACTAGCGACCCAATCATAGACGCCGATCTAAACAATAGGTGGTTATTAGCTGGTATCGCTGTTCAACCGGTTTCAGCAACAGTAGATAGGGCATCCATTATTGTTTATCGGTCAGTTGACGATGGAGCAACTTTTTCTAATGCCATTAATGTTTCTGGAATAAATAACAATTTCTTAGATGATAAAGAATATCTTGCCTTCGACAAGACACCAACAAGTCCGTTTGTAGGGAATGCCTATATTAGCTATACGAGGTTTGCTAATAGTCCACAAACCTCACAAATTTTACTTCAAAGATCTGTAGATGGTGGATTAACATGGCTGGCACCAGTTGCAATCTCAGGGGTAATTGCAGGAGCACCTACCCCCTTTGTACAAGGATCAAATGTTCAAGTAGGTCCGAATGGGGAAGTATATGTTGCTTGGATTGAGGGAGATTTCACTAGCGCCACGTTTCGAATTCGCCGATCAGATGATGGCGGGGTAACATTCGGTCCCACCGTTAATGTCAGTGCTATTATTCGAGTTCCTGATCCTCTAACTCCAGCGGTTCCTACCTGGGCATTCCGTGTACCTACCTTTGCTTTTCTCGCGGTAGATAGATCAGAATGTTTTGGCTCTGCAAACTTTGCGAGGGTGTATGCTGTATGGCAGGCTAACGACCCAACAAATGCTCATATCCTTTTGTCTTTCTCCGATAATGGCGGAGCCACATGGTCAGCCCCAATACGTGTTGATAATAGTCCTGAGAATACCCAAAATTTTTTCCCGTTTGTAGCAGTTTCCCCATGTAGTGGCACCGTAACCGTGATTTACTATACAAACCGGGAATCTTCTTCTCTTCTAGATGTTTTTTTAGCAGTTTCGACTAATGGTGGAGCCACATTTACAAATACACGGATAACAGACGTTTCTTTTGACCCTAACGCCGATCCTTCCTTTGGTAATCCGTGCACATTTATAGGCGATTATATCTTTTCTGCCTTTATTCCTCCAGCTTTGCCGGAACCGGAAAAGTTAATCTCAGTATGGACTGACACTCGGAGCAACAACAGTCAAGATATCTTTGGCAACATCAGTGATCTTGAACGGATCCCATCCATCAGCTGTCCTGGTAATATCACTCAGGATAATGACCCGGGTGTTTGTGGGGCGATAGTGAACTATCCACCGCCAACTGTAAGTACTAGCTGTCCTGGAGTGACTTTTAGCTGCAGCCCTGCTTCTGGATCCCTATTTCCAGTGGGTGAAACCACTGTCACTTGCACTGCTACTGACATTTGTGGAGGAACTGGAGAATGCTCTTTTACGGTTACAGTAAACGATACTGAACCACCAAAAATCCAATGCCCTAACAATATTACAAAAGCAAATGATCCTGGTGAATGCGGTGCTATTGTTACATTTCAACCTACGGTTACAGATAACTGTCCAGGTGTAACTTTTTCCTGTTCGCCAGCTTCTGGATCCTTCTTCTCTGTAGGAACCACTCCTGTGACTTGTACAGCCACGGACGCATCGGGAAACACAGCTACATGTTCCTTTACCGTGACAGTAAATGATGCCGAACCACCAAAAATCCAATGTCCTAACAATATTACAAAGGCAAATGATCCTGGTAAACGCGGTGCTATTGTTACATTTCAACCTACGGTTACAGATAACTGTCCAGATGTAATTTTTTCCTGTTCGCCAGCTTCTGGATCCTTCTTCCCTGTAGGAACCACTCCTGTGACTTGTACAGCCACGGACGCATCGGGAAATACAGCTATATGTTCCTTTACCATCACAGTAAACGATACTGAACCACCGATCATCAATTGTCCTGCCAACATTACTGTAGCTATTGCACCTTGTCAGGTAGAACCTATAGTCAACTTTGCACCTACTGCAAGCGCGAACTGTGGTGTAGCTTCGGTGACTTGCTTCCCACCATCCGGCTCCTTTTTTAATGTGGGAACCACTACCGTAACTTGTACGGCTACCGATATTCATGGAAATAGCAGCACTTGCAACTTTTATGTTACAGTGGTGCTACTACAACCTTGTATTGCACAATGCAGGTGTTTTAATTATTACAAGTGTTTGTAACATAATAATATGGATTTTTCCGTGAATGTAACTATTATTCCTAAAAGTAGACAGTCCTGTTTGTCTTTGACTTCCTTGACCGTTTACATGGATATATATTTGTTTAGATTTCTTTAATACACTGTTTAATGTACTTCTTGGGATCCGTAGCACTTCGCATAATAAAGTATACAAATCCTTTTTCTGTGTTCTTCTGCGTGTTTAAGAAGCTAATGATATCTTGCTCCCACTAATATCAATGACTACGCACACGATCTTTACGCGCTTTCTTCTGCTTATACCAATATTGGGATGGTACAGGTTCTGAAAGTGTCGTTTCTCCATCCGCCCAATTCCCTAAAATTTGTTTAATGTACTTTTTATTTGCTCCTTTGTACTTTCCTGAGAAGGCACTACGAATAACCTTTTGAATACTCGTGTTTTTCAAATTAATGAAATTTTTATCTCTAGTTGCTATTTCCACCTCATAATTTACTTCTATATTTATACTAGGAACAATTTAATTTATATATATTCCTTATGTATTCCTGTCCTCTAACTCCCAGTTTTGCTTCACATTATGGTGCCTCCTTATCGTATCTATCAAGAAAATTTCAGTATATAAAAAGAGTTCTGGAAGCCAGAACTCTACTATTTAAAATATTTACTTTGCCCCTGGTTACAGCAACCCTGGTACTGGGCCATATTGGGAATTCCTTAAGGGGAACGGCAACCTCCGGCGCGGTCTTATCAATGCTAACGGATACTATATGTGCCCATTCCTCGTTGCCTGCTTTGTCTATACTCCAATATACAAGCTTATGCACGCCTTCTTCTGACAATACGACGGAAGTTCCCGTATGCTCAGCGACATCAGCTACACCCGATTCGTTATTGTTATCGCTCACGCTTAAGGTTACAGTGACATCTTAATTGACTGAGCCGCTTGGTGCATTGTCCGTTGTCGTAGGCAGTTGTTGATCACTCAATTGCCTTACTTCGTCCGGAGTCAACGAGAGGTCATATACGCGAACGTCATCCAGCAGTCCACTGTAAGCTTCTCCGCCGGTTTCTGTGGCTCCCAGCACGATTTTATTCGTCACAGTCGGAAGCGGTCCGAGATTCGTTGTATTGCTTGCCACTAAGTTACCGTCGACATAAATCTTCAGCCCAGTTAAATGATCGTAGGAAGCCACATAATGATGCCATTTGTTATCATTGTAGGTCCATGGAAAATTCAGCGCTTTATAACTGGATGAAGCATTGGGCCAATGAGCCGCGCGAGCTTGACCGCCTACCACCAATTGAAGGGCCGTGAAACGATTACTGTTACGGAAAATGCTCGTGGTGCCGGTTGCAGGCTGAGAAGTCTTGAACCACAACGACACGGACTCGTCACCTGTTTTATTCAAAGTTGCCGAAGAGTTGAACTCGGCCCTTGAGCCGCCGCTGAAAGCAAGCGCTCCGCCTTTGTCCGAATCGGTCCAAGTCGGGTTGTTAACTAGAGTTCCGGTGTTGCCGTTGCCTGAAGAATCGCCGACGGTTGTACCGGATCCTTCATCAAACTTCCAGTGGGCTACTAGTTCGGCAGCCCTTGCAGATACGCTAATGCTTGTTGTCAATGGAACGCTGTTCGGGTTTGTGACTCCAATAGGCAGAGTTACTTTTCCTGTTACCGTGAAGGTCTGCGCCGTCGTGGAAGTTGGATCGTAGCTTGCACTATTTACATCCCAATTCACACTAACATCCACATTCCCCCCATCGGTTACAAGGGCTACTTTTTCGGGCAATCCAAGAGCTGCCGCTGTCTTCGCCGTTCCGATTGGCACTGTTACCGGTGCAGGTACTGTGATACTGCTCAATTTTTTTTCTTGAACCTCTGTCAATTCAAACCAGTTCAATCTCCAAAAACCTGTATTTGCATTCAGCCTTATTTTATGTGAGCCTTCACTCAGTTTGATTGTATCGGAAGAAAAAGTGTCATATTTCCAACTCCCAGTTGAAAATGGGGTTCTCGTTTGAGGTACTCCATCTACCTCGAATTCAACCTCTGCCGGACGCCATGTTGCCACCCTGTAATTTACTTGATAGAATCCCGATTTTGCCACATCTACGTTATATTCCATCCATTCGCCTTTTTCCATAGCAGTCACTATCCATGCGCGTCCGCCATCATTATTCGGAAAATTTCTAAATACAGAATCCGGTTTTTTCGAATTGTAGTTTACACCTTCTATCCTTCCTGGCACCGATGCTGAACCAGGCAATTCATCTAAAATATTTACCTTAAAGCTGGCAGTCTTTCCACCTAAAGTCACAGTAATTGGCAATCCTTTTTTAAGAGTGGCACTATTAAAACCGGTAATATTATCATCCGTTACGTTCTCCACCTTGGTTGTTCCATCGCTGTAAGTGCCTGTCACAACCATCTCGTCTATATTCACCCCATCTCCCTGAAGGTAATTCAACTTTGTTGGCAGTTTAGTTATTTCGATGCTTTGTAACGTAACGTCAGAAGTCTCATTGGCAATCGCCTTTATCTGATCTGTAGACAAAGCTTGATTGTAAATTCTTGCAGAATCAATACGTCCATTGAAGCTTTGTTTACCGGTACTGTCCGCACCGATATACGTTCCCGTTGTTGGCTTAGAAGGATCTGTTGTATTATTGGTTACCGGTGTGCTCTTGCCATTGATATAAAGCTCCCAGGTTCCGCTTCTTCTTGCCGCAGTAATATTGGTCCATTGTCCTGGAGTCAAGGCAGTCTGCGATCCAAGGATCTTCTGCCCGTTGATCGCAATGGACACCTTATCGCCTTGGTCATGATCCAACATGATTGAATATCCATTAGTAAGGCCATCTCCGTTAGACAATATTTGTTGAGATCCTGAGGTTGCACCATTCCACTTCACCCAGGTTGTTAGCGTTAGATTGTTCTGTTTGTTGGATGCAAGATCTGCACTTGCATAATTACCGTCCGCACCGTTCAGGCTGAGCGAAGCTGAACCTTCCATTTTATCCGTCTTATCATAGGCAGCACTTCCATGCAAGGTTGCATTAATCCCATTCTTGACACTGTCGTTGCCATTGTCATTAAATCCCCACATATGTTTCGGGTTGTTACCCTCCATAATTTGGAATTCATCTATATTCACGCCCGCTGCGTTGCCATCGCTTTGTATGACAATCTTGTTATTTGGACCCGGATTCAGCTCAACAGGTACCGCCAAATCGTTATACGAGCTCATACTTCCAGTAGTCGGAATGCTAAGTGTCTGTACTTTGGCTCCATTTACATATAATCCCTTGGTAGCATTGGCAGCATCGGTAGCATACCTTATTTTCAATATTTTATTGCCGCCAGAAGCTCCTCCGTCAACCTTGAGCGACTCGATATATGCGCTTCCATGGTTCATATTCACATACTTGCCGCCGGACTGATTTATGTCGTCGCCAGAGGTAGCATATGCGAGCACACTATCCTCGGCTTCATACTTGTCGGTTGTATTCGGGTGCAGACTCACAGTACCTTCCCAAATGGTTTTTTGTGTATTTACATCTCTTCCCTTTATACGCACCTTGTCTTTATATACATCAAACATCAGAGCTTGATTATTTAAAACTGCACCGTCTCTTAATGCAGTGAATTTATTTGCGTACATATTGCCTTGTATCTTAATATCGTCATGAAGATGTCCTGTTGTTAAAACAACCTGTGGATATTTTTCAAGGATTTTTCGGAACTCCTGCTCCTGTGCATTTCTTTGATAATAACCATTCGAAGAATATGACTTGGATACGGTCTGGTGAATAGGCTCATGCATGAACACAAAAATCGGCTTGTCCGGTTCAGCATTTGCAGCAAGCGTGCTTTCAAACCAGGCTAACTGTTCGTCGGACATATACGCATAATAGGACGGTTTCGTATCATACCCTAAAAATATAAAGTCATAGTCTTGTATTTCCCGGTGGTAATACACCTTCTTTTCTGGTATTTCTGCCTTTTCTAGAAATCTGTTCTTCGCTACATTATAATCCGACTGCCAATCATATTCATGATTTCCTATTGTATAATACACTGGCGGATGGTCTTTTACAGAATTGATAGCATTTTTTATGGTGTCATATTCACCGCTATCCCCGCGCTCGGTTATATCCCCGTTTAAAACTATTGCACTTGCATTATTATTTTTAGCATCCGTTACAGCTTTAGCCGTTTTACCAGTATTGGTATGCGTGTCCGACATTGACATGAAGCTGAAGATAGGTTCTTCCGTATTGTTTTCTGTCCCTGCCGCAGAACTCTTCCCTTGAAAAGGAGTAGCACTAAGACCTACTAGAATAGCTATCATCGTTAGTGTTAGAATTTTTAACCTTTTAAGAAATAGCATAAATTAAACCTCCTGTTATTCTTTGTAATACTCAATATGAAATGGCCGTTTGTCATTTTGTTTAGCCCGTTAAGGTTTCCCTTAGAGGGGGTGAAAATCAGGATTTTATATTACTTATTCCCGTTTTGGCGGCGGGACCCCGTTAACGTCGAATCTTGTTGTCCTTTTTTTAGCATGTAGAATTTCGTCTGCTACCTTTTCCATGCCGCTCTTTTCATTTTTTCTCCTTTCTTTTTGCCTTTTAATAAATTTGAATAAAAGTATGAGGCAATGAACATTGATTTTAAGTAGTACGGTCGTGTCTCTTGCCAGAATGAAGTGTATCATCATTCGAAATGTTTAATAAATTCCGAAAATCTGTATACCGTATTAAGTAAAACTTAAACTGACCTTTAGATACTACCAGCAATATAATTTAATCTTTTTGCCCCAGAACCCATTTACGAAACTTTTACATTTGATTTACTCTCTATTAAAATTTGTCACTTACAATTTAGTAAAAAAGCAAGTTTGATTCTGAAGGGTGTGAATTTAAAATAAAATTCACCGTTTATCAACCCGATCGGTGGAACCAGGCTAAAAATAAATGGAATTCTCGTCTGTACAACCGTAACGGTTCGGACAAAAGTGAGGGTTGAACTTTAGATACAGGAGAAATTTCATTGCAATCTAAATTCACCCTGTGCATGAAAGGACTGGATGGGATTATGGTCACATTTTCGAATCTTCTTTTTTAAAATTAAAATCAAGTGTAGAATTTATGAAAATATAATGATGTAATCTGCTTAAGTTGAGGTGAATGATGAATTTTGAACAAATGGAGCATATTGTAAATGTTGCAAACGAGATGTCAATATCAAAAGCAGCAGAAAAATTATTTATTTCATCTTCAGGTATGAGTCAATCTATTACCCAGTTAGAAAATGAGCTTGGTATAAAAATCTTTAACCGATCTAAACAAGGAGTTACTCCTACTTTTGAAGGTAAAATCGTAATTTCTAAAGCAATGACTTTACTAAACACCATTAAAGAACTAAATAAAGAAATTTTTGAGTTGAAAAATAGCAATCAAACTCATTTAAAAATCTTAACTGCTCCTTCCTTTACTTTTATACTTCAAGAAACAATGGCAAATTTTATTTCGGAAAATAACAATATTACATTCGAATTAATAGAGCAAAACCCTACAGAAATTATTCGGAATTTCAACAAGGAAAATTATGACATCGCTTTAATTCCCGCTTCTTTAGAAGAGTTAAAAAAAGAAAAAAATATTCTTTTTGAACATATTCATACAGGGCATATTTGTATAGCTGTTGGTAAAAATTCACCTTTTTATCATCATGATTATGTAACACTTGGCGCATTAAAAGGTTCAAAATTAGTGATGTATAATTCATCTGACTATAAAAAGGTATTAAAATTAACAAAACCGAATTTAAATCAAGTGTTAGTTAGATCGAATAGCAACAGCCTTCTTTATAAGCTGGTAACAGAAAGTCAAGCCATCTTGTATTTGCATGATTTTTCTATTAAAAAAAGTTCAATGGTTATGAATGGGGATATAAAAATTATTCCATTAAGGGAAGGGAAAAACTTTCCAGTTGATTTCTGGCTTATTTATTTAGAAACGAAAAATTTAACGAAAGTAACTAAGGAATTTATGGATACCTTTTTAGATAATTTTAAAAAATGCATTTAATTCATAGAGAGGTAAAGAATACGTGGGGCTTATCTATCGCTCACACAACCATTATGCGTTGGGTGCATCAATATGGTCCAGAGTTGGATAAAAGAATCCGTCGTCATCTCAAGGAAACGAATGACTCGTGGAGAGTTGATGGGTCCTATATCAAGCTAAAAGGGCAATGGATGTATCTGTATTGTGCAGTAGATTCCGAAAGAAACACCATTGGTTTTTATTTGAGTAAACTGAGAAACACAACATCAGCCAAGCGCTTTTTTAAGAAAGCCTTGGCTTCTTTTCATGTTTCCAAATTCCTTGTATCTGTTGTCCCATATGGGATAATCTCGTATATTTTTGCAGCAAGTGCTTGGGGAGATTCCTTTGCCCCTCTTTTAAGCCAATCGTTAACAATATTATAGATACCGCCTGCTAAAAACAGGATTTGCATTCTGCTCATGCCATGATTGCGCGTAATATCCGCTTGGAAGACCTTTTCCATTGTGTAATTCAAATAATCAAGCATCATACTAGATATATTTGCATCAATTAACTTTCCTGACGGTTTCTGTGCCGACACAAATCCCTCTATGATATATTCAATAATTAGCTGCATACTTTCATATGGATCCAAACTATCAACCTCTTTCAAGAAATGTTGAACAATTTCATCCACAGATGCTTGTACGACGTCGTAAACGTTGCGGTAGTATTTGTAAAATGTGACTCTGGCAACTCCAGCCTTTTTGCAAATAGCCGTTACGGTTATATCTTGCAGTTTATGTTCATGTAGCAGTGCGCTTAATGCCTCCTTAATGTATGTCTGAGAGTGTATACTGTCTTCTCTTGACTTTCTCAAAGCTAACACATCCCTTCGTTCTGTTCGTTTTAAGTGAAAATCATCACATAGTGCTTGAAAGATGAAAATCCCCTGCTATACTTACACATGTAAGTACAATTGTTAGTATAGTGATAACGTCATTGTATAAAAGGACATTATTGCTGTCAATGTGTACCATTTTCTTTATTTCCTACTGGCAATTTGGCGCCATTCTGCAAGCTATAAATAGGAAGGGATATTCAGATGCAATTTACAATAAACATTTTTAAATCCTTTTATATGAATAATGTATTGTTTTGATGTTTGTGCGTTTCTAGATTATAACGTAAAAACAAGACAAATTTTCGACAAAGATAGGGTGAGAGTCACTTGGCAAAATATCTATATAAGTTAGGACATTGGGCAGTAAATCATAGGAAAAAGGTTGTATTCAGTGCACTCGCAATTCTTATTGCATTTGTGCTTATTGGAGTCAACATGGGTTCCTCTTTCAATGATGAGATGAGCATTCCGAATACACCGGCAGATAAAGCAGGAAAAGTAATTGAAAAAGAGTTTAAAGCGATGCAACCAGCAGGTGCCCAAGTAAAAGTAGTATTTCAAGCACCCAAAAACGAAACCTTAGAGTCAGCGGAAGTACAACAGAAAATTGCAGAAGTTCTAGGTGAGATTAAAAAAGATTCAGCTGTTGATTCTGTGGCAGCACCGGTGCAACTGCAGAACCTTAGTGAAAATAAGAAAATCGGATATGCAGTTGTTACGTACAAAGTGAAAGCGGAAAATGTCACAGAAGCTTCTAAGGATAAGATTTTAGATAGTATTGAAACAACAAGAGCTGCCGGCATTCAAACGGAGTTATCAGGAGGCGATATTAAGGTAGAAACTTCAGGTATGACTGAAATTGTTGGAGTACTTGTTGCCTTTGTAGTCCTGGCATTTACTTTTGTGTCTTTTCTAGCAGGTGGACTGCCGATTCTCACTGCGATAATCGGATTAGTGATTGGAATGCTAGGAATCATGATTGGAACCAATTATGTGGAAATCCAATCTGTTTCCTTAACATTAGCTACCATGCTGGGACTCGCAGTAGGTATTGACTATGCGCTCTTCATTATCAATCGCTTTAGGCAGCAGCTCGCACAAGGAGATTCTGTTCCAGAATCTGTTGCCATTGCAACGGGAACAGCGGGAAGTGCCGTAATCTTTGCAGGATTAACTGTTATTATTGGCCTTTTGGGACTGTCTGTTACAAAGATTCCATTCCTAATAGCGATGGGCGTATCCGCTGCTTTTACTGTGTTACTGGCTGTGGTAGTTTCCGTCGTCATATTACCGGCCATATTAGGAATTATCGGCCATAAGATTGCCCCATCTAAGCAAAATCGATTCTTGGAAAAGATGACTGGGGCAGGTAAGAAACGCACTAGTTCAAATAAATGGGGGGAATTTGTCGTAAAACGTCCTCTGGTTGTTTCGATTTTCGCAATCGGACTACTTGCAGTGATTACGATTCCATTTTTCCATATGAACCTTGGGCTGATTTCTGATGGAACATCGAAGTCCACAGAAACGACAGAACGAAGAGCATATGATTTATTGACGGAAGCATATGGAGAAGGATTCCATGCCTCTTTAGCGGTAGTGGCAAAATCTGAGGAAGCAACAGCTGAAACGCAAAATGTTATGAACACCATTGCAAAAGAATTGGGTAACCTATCTGACGTGAAAAGTGTGACACCAGCTATCCCTGGTCCTTCTGGAAAGATTTATATGATATCCGTCACACCAAAAACAGGACCCGACGATACAAAGACGAAGGATTTGGTAAATGCGATTCGGGACAAATCAAACCAGACCGAGAAAGAAAATGGAATTGAACTAATGGTAACGGGCACAGCAGCGATGAATATTGATATTGTGCAAAAGCTGAGTGATGCCTTGCCAGTTTTCGCTGCTCTTATTGTGGGACTTGCATATGTACTCTTAGTTCCAGTGTTTAGATCTCTACTCATTCCATTAAAAGCAGTATTAGGGTTTCTACTTTCTCTTGGTGCTACGTTGGGAGCCGTGGTATTTATCGTGCAAGATGGGCATTTCCAAAATTTATTTGGTTTCCCAGCTGCCAGTCCAATCTTAGCTTTCTTGCCTGTTGTTCTGATTGGCATCCTGTTCGGACTTGCCATGGACTATGAGGTGTTCCTAGTGAGCAAGATGCGGGAAGTATATACGCATACAGGCGACCCGAAGAGAGCTATTTTAGAAGGAATGCGAGAGAGCGGTAAAGTCGTAGTCTCAGCAGGATTAATTATGATGTCTGTATTTACTGGATTCATGTTGGCACCTGATAGCATCATTAAATCCATAGGCATGGCTCTTACATTCGGTGTTTTCTTCGACGCATTCATCGTGAGAATGACAATCGTGCCTGCGGTCATGGCTCTAATGGGTAAGTCAGCATGGTACTTGCCAAAATGGCTGGATAAAATTTGGCCTAACATTGATGTTGAAGGCGAAAGCATTATACATCACATGGAAAACAAAAGTGAAAAGATATATAAACAGAACAGTTAAAGTTAATTCATAGTTATATTCATAAAAAAACCGCTTTCTTATAAAAGAGAAGCGGTTTTTTAAAGAAAGTATAAATCCTTCTTCGCTAATTATGTAAATATATAAAAGAAACTAAGGTATTATACTATCCATAAAGCAAAAAAGACGTTATCCTTTCTGTAGAATCATAAGAGAGGATGGCGTTATATGAGCTTAGGTTGATAGCGATGTGGTGCTACCCCTATGTTATCCAAAATAAAATATGTATATTGTGTTATAAAAAACAATTATTTACGACGCCTTTTATTTGCTTTTTTCGGCGGATATGTATGCCTATATTTTTTTATATGAATACTTTTGTTCTTCTTATAATTAGGTAACTTAAATATAAGAACAGTAATTGCACAAAAAACGATAAATAACCGCCGTTGTTTATTTCGCCACACCTTCATGTAATTTTTCTGTATAATCCTTTACATCCTTCCAGCTATCTTTCGCTGTATGTAAATCTTCTTTTATAAACGTAAATTCTTCAGGACTGATTCCTTTTACGTTTTGTAGTAAATTATTATACTTTGCCCCTACTGTATACCATTGATTTGATATATTTTGCAATGCTGTAATTGCTGCGTCAATTGTTTCTGTCATATTTGTTGTTTTATTTTTCACATCAGTCAAAATTGCGACTTCTGCTTGCGCTCCTGAAATTCTATCCTTTAAATTGGCGATTTCTCTTTCTGCATTTGCGATATCGTTTTTCGCAATCGCAATCATCGGTCCGCCAGCAAGACATGTTATTAGCGCTGCGCAAAGTACACCACCGGCAATAACCATATCATTACTCTTTTTAATGGAATCGTTATATGTATTTATTTGTTGCTCTAAAGCTGGAATACCAGCATTCGTACTTGCTAAAATCGCTGTTAATTGATTCGTATCCTCTTTAAAACTATTTGTGTCTTTCGCCATTCTATCGCGAAAAGCTTTTAAATTCCCTAATAATACATCTACTTCAGTTTGATTCTTTAAAATATCCGCATACAACTTTTCTAAATCTGCTTTTAATTTCACGCTATCCTTTTGATCAATCGCTACTAGCATGTCATTATAATACGCTTGAAAAGTATTATTGTAATCAATAATATTTTGATCCGTTTTCATAATTTGAGGCTTCATATTATTTAACCAATACGCCGCGTTAATTTTTGCATCTCTTTGATGCTGAATCATATTTCCTTTGAACTCGCCATTAATCGAACTTATTTTACTCAAATCAGTCTCTTGTTGATTCTGAATTAATTTTGCATATGAATCCATTGCAAATATACTTGATGTCGTTTGCGCCATTACATCTTGGAATCCAGCTGGCCCTAGAGAATAGTTTTTTGCATTTTTTTGTAATGCTTTTATGTTTTGTTCTGCTGCAAAAGGATGTAAAGGAAACGTATTACTCGTTGCTACTCCAGCAATCATTATCGTTAAAAGACATTTTTTATAGAAATTATTACGCATACTTATCACCTATTCTTTTTATGAGGATATGAAACGTTAGAGGTAAAAAAGGCTCCTGCTCACTACTGAACAGGAGCTCTCTATCATTTAAAAACCTTTTATCTATACGTAATGCTATAACAGTTTAATTGTTATTATGCTTTTTTCGTATCTACTACTTTAATATCTTCAGCATAAATTTTTTCTGCATAGTCTTTAATGTTTTTCCAGCTATCTTTCGCAATGTTTAAATCTTCTTTAATGAAAACAAGATCGTTTGGACTAATAGAATCTACATTTTGAAGTAAAGAATTGTATTTTGATCCCATTGTATACCATTGATTTGAAATGTTTTGCAACGCTGTAATTGCTGTATCAATTGTATTTGTTAAATACTCAGTTTGTGTTTTAATGTTTGTTAACCCTGCTACTTCTAATTGGGCAGTTGTAACTTGTCCCGTTATTTTTTGAATTTCAGCTTGTGCATTATCCAGTTCTTTTTTAGCTAGTACAATTCCAGCTGTACCACCGCCTATAGCTCCTGCTCCACCTGCAATTAATGCGATTCCCAGCGGAGTTCCTGCGCCAGTAGCAATTACAACTGCGCCACCGATAATTGCAATTGGTCCTAATGCTGTCGCAACAGATGAACCAATAATAATTGCATTATATTTACTAATCGCTTCATTATACGTTGTGATTTGATTTTGCAATAGCGGAATTCCAGCATCTTGACTAGCTAAGATAGATGTAATTTGATTTGCATCTCCCTTGAAATTTTGAGTATCCGACGTCATTTTATTTCGGAATTTCTTCAAGTCTTCTACTAATTGATCTACTTGCGCTTTATTTTCATTAATACTACTTGATAATCTAGTTAAACCTTTCGTAAGAGTTGCTTTATCCTTTGCATCTACCGCTGCAACTAACGTATCATAATAGTTTTGGAATTTTGTATTGTAATTAATAATATTTTGATTCGTTGAAATAAGCTGTGGTTTTAATACATCTAACCATTGTTTCGCATTTCCTCTAGCTGTATCTTGGTGCTGAATCACTTTTCCTTTTAAAGCCGCATCAACAGACGATACATTACCAAAGTTAACATTACCTTGTTTAATAATTGTTAAAGCGTATAGATCCATTACTAAAGCGTTTGAACCTGTTCTTTCCATTGCGTCTTTCAGGCCTTCAGGTCCTAATGAATATTCTTCATAGTCATTATAAGCTTTTGCTACCGCATGAACTGGAGCTTGCTTTACTGCAGTTTCTGCTGCATACGTATGGGCCGGCATAATATTCCCTGCTGCAAATACTGCCATAAGTGCTGATAGAGCCATTACTTTATAAGGTTTTTTTGTCATTTTTCTTCTCTCCCTATATCGTTACTTATTTTTTAATGTACTTCAACGTTTGTAACGTAATCTTCAAATTGATTTGTTTGCTTATTCATTTCATCACTTACTTTTTTAAGTTGATTGAAATGTTTTTGAAGTAAACTACTGTCTGTATACGTGCCTTCTCCAATATTAGTTTGAATTTGGATCATATTATTATTTAAAACTTTCCAATCCGTTAATAACGTTTCTAAAGTTGTAATTTGGCGATCAATTAGTTCTGTAAAGCTACTTACTTGATCTTCAATAAATGTAATTTGAGTCGCCTCCGCTTCAGTTTGTGATAACTTTTGAATTAGTGGCAATAACTCTTTTTGCTTTTGTTGAATACGAAGAGCAGATTCCCTCGTTTGACTATCTGCAGCATTTACAATTTCATTACTTAAAGTACCGATAGAAACAAAATCGATTGTTTTCGTTTGGGCAGTTTGATTTGTAATTGTAAATACTTGTTTACCGATATTAATAGAACCTTTAATAATTTCTTGTGGTCTATTCAAAATATTAGTAAGTTCAGCTTGAATTTCCCCTTGAATTCTTTTAATATCTTCTCTTAATTTCACAATATCTCCACTTGATCCTTGCAGTGTTTTTATTGCTTCATCAGCTTTAGTTGATAAATTGCTACTATCTTTTTCTAATACCGTTTTAAATCGATGTAACTCTAATAAATCTTGCTCCATGCTCCCTTGGATGCTTTGTACTTGCAATTGTAATTTTCCATATGCGCTTGTAAAATCTGCTTTTGCCTGTTCATCTTCATTTACGTTTCCTGCTAGTTCATAGAGCTTACTATAATAGCTATTAAATCTAGTGCTATATCTCATCATCTCTTGATTTAAGTCGATTAGCTTCGGATTATATTCATCAATCCACTCTCGTACGTTCGCCTTTGCAAACTTTTGATGATTCGTCAAACTACTCATAGCGTTTACCTTAATGTCTGGCTGTTGTAAAATAACTAATCCGTATGCTTGTGTAAGCGGTGACTGTGATCCTAACATTCTAATTGAATTAGATAATGTATTTGGAGCAATTACATTTTGCGCATATACTGTTTTCACTTCTGTTTGCCCCTCCTTAGCGTAAGCGCTTACAGGAACGAAGCAACTCGTAGATACTGCTGTAACCAATAACCCTGTAATTAAAGTCTTCTTCACTTTAACTCCTCCTATGTATTAGCAACTATTACTATCGCATTTTATTATTCTATTTTTTTGCACATGATTTGAGATGGTAAAAATAGAGAACATTATCACCGTGATTCATGTACGAATCACCTATCTCAAATTTTATTGCTACAGTACTAACTTATTGTTATAAAACATTTCATAACTTTTCATATGTGCTTAGTGTGAATAATATTGTATAAAATTTCTATATTACCGCAAGTCCAGCATTCGCACAGTGAATATATCACCTGAAAATATTATTCATTTTAAACTAATTAACGTACGAAAGTATGAAATTTTGTTTTGTTTTCATGTAAGTTTTGTACTGTAAGGTCATTTAAACACAGCTATTTATATACCGTAAAGAAGTATTTTCATTCCCTTTATTTTCAAGCTCTCATGTCCTTATTCCAAAATAAAATTCGATTCATTTTCTCAATTGAAATATCCGTATATCACAACAGAAAACTCTACTTGCTTACAATAAATAAAATTATGTTAATATAATTTTTAAGTGTGTATGCAATTATGCATAGCATATACACAAAAAGGATAGCTTCACTTTCGTGAAACTATCCTTAAAAAATACCCTTACTTTTTCAAATGATATGGAACTGTCGTAATAACAACATTTCGCTTATAGAGTAAATACGCACGAATGAGTAAACTAGACTGGTTATGAAGAATGTTATGCCAACCTTTTTTCGGAATAAACTGTGGTATAACGACCGTAACTCGGTAATTTGATTCACTCGCTTTATATTGCACTGTATCAATAAACTTAGTCAGCGGCTGAATAATACTTCTATAATGAGAATGCAATGTAACAAGCCTTACTTCAGGTTGCCACTTCTTCCATTTCTCTTCAAATTTCTTTTCCTCTTCTCTGTCAAAAGCAACATATACAGCGATAACTTGATCTGCAGAAAGAGCCTTCGCATAGTTCAATGAATTTTCTACTACATGAGTCATACCTGCTACAGGAACGACAATTACATTTCCCTCAATCGGAACAATCCGTTCACAAGTTTTTAAACTTAATTGATCGCCCACTGCATCATAATGCTTCTTAATTCGATGGAATAAGAAGATGATAACAGGTAAGAAAATAAGAATCGACCACACTTGTGCGAATTTAGTTAAAAAGAACATGATCATTACGATAAAACTAATGACTGCCCCAATTAAATTAACCGTTAATCTCAAAGCCCATCCTTCAGGCTTTTCACGAAGCCACTTTAATACCATTCCAGTTTGAGAAAGTGTAAATGGAATAAATACACCGACTGCATATAACGGAATTAAATGTTCTGTTTGTCCTTGGAAAGCTACAATTAAAATAATCGAAGCGATTCCAAGTATAATAATACCGTTTGAGTAACCTAAGCGGTCTCCTCTAATCGTAAACATTCTCGGTATGAATTTATCTTTTGCAAGGTTAACCGCTAATAAAGGAAATGCAGAGTACCCTGTATTAGCAGCAAGAATTAATATTAAAGCTGTTGTACCTTGTATGAAATAGTACATGAAATTACGTCCAAATGTTTGTTCAGCAATTTGAGAAACAACCGTTACTTCCTTGCTCGGTGTCACTCCGTAATAATAAGCTAAAAATACAATTCCTGAAAATAAAACAGCAAGTAATGCTCCCATTGCAAGCAATGTTTTTGCTGCATTGTTTGGTGCAGGATCTTTAAAGTTTGGAATTGCGTTTGAAATTGCTTCAACCCCTGTTAAAGCTGAACTACCTGATGCAAATGCTCTTAACAGTAAAAACAAACTAATTCCCGCAACCGGTGTTCCAATCGGTGAATGTAGCGTAGGTGAAACGTGACCAGTTAAAATATTGTATACCCCTACACCAATTAATATAAATAATGCTAAAACAAATAAATAAACAGGATATGCCAAAATGGAAGCTGATTCAGTTACCCCTCTTAAATTTAAAATGGTAATTAGTATTACAAATATAATTGCAATAATTACATTATGTGCATGTAGGCTAGGAAAGGCAGATGTGAGCGCATCTGTACCTGCAGATACACTTACTGCGACCGTTAAAATATAATCGACTAATAAAGACCCTCCTGCTATTAAGCCTGGATTCATCCCTAAATTCTCTTTTGATACAACATACGCGCCTCCGCCATGAGGATAAGCAAAAATAATTTGTCGATAAGATAAAATAAGAGCTGTTAGTAATACTAATACCCCTATAGCAATCGGGATGGAGTACCAATAAGCTACTGCGCCAAGACCCGCTAGCGCGATTAATATTTGCTCTGGGCCGTATGCAACCGATGACAATGCGTCAGAAGACAAAATTGCTAGCGCCTTCGTTTTATTAAGCTTTTGTTCTCCAAGCTCTGTTGATTTTAACGGCCTTCCAATTAAAAACTTTTTGATAGATGAAACCACTGCTGTCCACTCTCCAATAATTTTGTACGAAATTTTCTGCTAGTTACAGATCATAAACTATTTCTTCAGAAAACAAAAAATGTCTACAAGCCATAACGAAATAGACTTGTAGACATTATTTTTTTTGTCGCACAAGCTCCACCTTCCTTCTCAATATAACGCTTACGAGGTTAGCTGTCGGATTCGGGCCTATGAGTAGCCCTACCTTTTTCAAGGATTCACCCCATTGGATTATGTATTAATCCATAAAAACGGGTCCCCCGTACCATGCGGTTTCAGCGATTTAGAAAATTGAAACTGTGGATTATAATACTCCTTTATTTTCAAAAAGTAAACAAAAATTTTCAAAAAGAAAATAATTAAAATGATTGTGTATAATCCACCGATAAATATACATAATGAATACTAAAAAATCCGCAAAGGAGACCCATATGTCTAAAGAAAAGAAGCCTATTTTTTCCGATTCATATTTAGATGCAGTAGCAAATGAAATTAATCAGTTATACGGTAAACGTGAACAGGAAATAAATTTGACAGATAGAACTAAAAGAAACAAATAATTTGCCATACAAAAACAAAAAAGATAGCAANNTTGCTATCTTTTTTGTTTTTTCATACATCTAATTCAATTACAGCCTTACTAAAGCTTATCTCTTCATACACCTTTAAATTTTGATATACAGCGCCTAATAATGGTGCTTCTATAGAAAATTGCTCTGCTAAATCCAGTAAATATCCTTGCAGGTGCTTCCCTTCAATGAATGAACCTTTTTCCATATCCCGCTGCATCGATGACTTCATATCATACGAAATTTTATCAATCGTTTTCATATGTTCCTGAGTAATATTTTCCTTTACTGGAGCTCCTAATGCCCTCATGATTTGTACAGATTCTTCAAATAAGTTTCGGATAAAATCACGACCACCTTCACTTTCACGAATCGGACCAATTGGTGCACGCATTAATGTCGTCACACCCGACATTACAGTAATAAATAAATATTTATGCCACATATCTTGCAAAATATTTTCACTTAAAACAAAACTAGATTTCGTACCTGCAAAAGCTTTAGAAATACGATCTATCCTCGCTGAATCTTGAGGCTTAATTTCTCCAAATACAAGTCTGTTAGCAGCACTAGTCTGTACAATTTCACCTTGATCATTTAACGTCGTCTCGATAAAGCATAAACCGCCAATTACTTTTTCATCGCCGAATTCCTTTTGTAATAATGATAAATGAGCGATACCATTTAGCAATGGAATTATTACGGTATTTCCACCTATAAACGGCTTTACATCTATAATCGCATCGTTTAAATGATACGCCTTTGTTGAGAATAAAATCACATCAAATGGAGCAGTCCGATCTTCTTTCGTTATCAATTTCGGTTGAAATGAAAAATCCCCGTTAACACTACGAATAATAAGTCCTTTTTCCTCTAATTGCTGTTTTCTTCTACTGCGGACGAGAAACGTAACATCCTCTCCTTTTTCTACTAATCGGCCACCAAAAAAGCCTCCCACGCCTCCAGCTCCTAATACTAAAATACGCATACTAATCCCCCTTTTCATAACATAATTATACTAACTTTAGTATACATAACATTATACATGTCCCCTACTAAATAAGCTGAATTTTCATTCTTAATTGAGTATAAAACAGTGGTTATTTTCAACTGAATTTGGGCATGTTGTTTCTATAGCTTATATGGAAAGGAAACAATGTAAATGGAGGCAATACAAACCATCAAAGAAAAAGATGTAACAACAGCTATATTTCAATTTATATTCCCGTTCTCGTTTAAAACTGGATATGAACAAAATATGTTCCCTTTCTTACAAAAAAATGATTTTCATCCTTTCCGGCTCAATCATCTTGAAGATGAAAATACATATTACGGGAAGGTTAAAGTTTCACATCAAAATATGGAAGCATACTATCTGCTGTGAAAGAGAAAAAGGACACTGAATAACAAAAAACAGATGGCAGCACGGTGCTACCATCTGTTTTCTATTATTCTTATTTTCCTGCTTCGATCTGCTCTAATGCAGCTGCTACTTGCTCTTCCGTTAATTCATGTTGTATTACGTAGCGGTTACGTGGGCTTACACGACACTCATGAGAACATGCACGTAAATGTTTCGCTTCGTTTTCTTCAGAACATAAAATTTTCTTGTTACATTCTGGATTTGCACAGTTTACATAGCGCTCACAAGGTTCACCTGTAAAGTGGTCTTTACCAACGATAACATGTTCTTTTTGGTTTACTGGTACAGAGATACGCTCGTCAAATACGTAACATTGACCATCCCAAAGTTCGCCTTGTACTTCTGGGTCTTTTCCGTATGTTACAATTCCGCCATGAAGCTGACTTACATCTTCATAACCTTCACGAACTAACCAACCAGAGAACTTCTCACAACGAATTCCGCCTGTACAGTACGTTAAAATCTTTTTGCCTTCAAGTTTTTCTTTGTTTTCTCTAATCCAATCTGGTAATTCACGGAATGATTCAATATCAGGTTTAATCGCACCTTTGAAGTGTCCTAAATCAAATTCATAATCATTTCGTGCATCAATGATAACTGTATCTTCTTGTTTCATTGCTTCATAAAAATCTTTTGGCTCTAAATACTTCCCAGTTATTTCGTGTGGGTTAATGTCATCTTCTAGACGAAGTGTAACTAATTCTGGACGAGGACGTACGTGCATTTTCTTGAATGCATGCCCTTCTTCTTCATCTATTTTAAATACGATACCATCAAAACGTGGATCATTATTCATTGCTTCCATGTATTTCTCTGTTTGCTCAATAGTTCCAGAACAAGTTCCGTTAATTCCTTCTTTTGCTACAAGAATTCTTCCTTTTAACTCAAGTGAATTACAAAATTCTAAATGCTCTGCAGCAAATTCTTCTGGGTTTTCAATTGTTGTGTACATGTAATATAGTAATACTCTATATGGTTTTGTAGTTGCCAATGTATTTCTACCACCTATCTAAATTTTAAAATCATGTATAAGTTAACGTTCATATCAAAACATATATAATAAGAAAATATATACAAAATTGTACTTAGCCTATTTTCTTCTATTTACAATTTTTTCTATAAGTTAACAGAAATAAAAACAAGATTACAGAACAAAACACTACGGTTAGGTTGTAATCCCAATATATTATATATCATACAATTTCATTTCCATCAATTAATATGCTGTAATATAGGCTGTATGTTCACATAAATTTCAAAAACAACCCTCTAATTTATTATCTTCTCCTTTATTCAGCGACCATAAACTCCCAAAATATTTTTGCACCATCACACCATTCATTGCACACAGTCATACAATTTGCATTAAGGAAACTTTTATGCTCAAATGAAAATGGCACATAATATATCCAAATGTATTGAAATAACGCGTAAAAATCAATACAATAATCTCAATTAAGTTAAGATTTCAAAGGGGAATACTACTATGAATAAAGATATAACAAAAGAGGAACAAGTCCCTTCTCAAAGCACAACCGTTCAATCCGCCCATTTAGCATTAAGCGGACAAACGAAAGGTTTGAAAAGACTATTACCATTTTTAGGTCCCGCTTTTATTGCTTCAGTTGCTTATATTGATCCTGGGAACTTCGCAACGAATATTGCTGCTGGATCACAATATGGTTATTTATTACTTTGGGTAATACTCGTGTCTAATTTAATGGCTGTATTAATTCAAACTTTATCCGCTAAATTAGGAATCGCTACAGGACGAAACCTTCCTGAAATCGCTCGAGAAAACTTCCCAAAACCGGTATCCATCGGTTTATGGATACAAGGCGAACTCGTTATTATGGCGACCGATTTAGCTGAATTTATTGGCGCCGCACTCGGATTGTATTTATTATTCGGAATTCCGATGTTACCAGCTGCTTTAATTACAGCGGTTGGATCATTTATTATTCTCGAATTTCAGCGCAGAGGCTTTCGTCCGTTAGAAGCTATTATTACAGGGATGATTTTTATCGTCGTAATCGCTTTTGGTGTACAAGTCTTTTACGCAAAACCAGAATTAAGTCCTCTTCTTTCAGGACTTTTCATCCCAAAATTCCAAGGTGTAGATAGCATACTATTAGCAGCTGGAATTTTAGGTGCGACAGTTATGCCGCACGCAATCTATTTACATTCGGCCTTAACACAGCGCCGCGTAGTCGGAACAAATGATGAACAAAAGAAAAAGATTTTCCGTTTCGAATTCATTGATATTATTATTGCAATGGTTATCGCTGGAGCAATTAATGCAAGTATGTTAATTGTTGCTGCTGCACTATTCTTTAAAAACGGCTTGCACGTTGAAGATCTTGATGTTGCTTTTAGCCAATTTAGTAACTTAGTCGGTCCTGTATCCGCTGCTTTATTTGGAATCGGACTCTTATCAGCGGGATTATCTAGCTCTTCTGTCGGTACAATGTCAGGTGATATTATTATGCAAGGATTCATTCGCATGCATATCCCGTTATATTTACGACGATTTATAACAATGATTCCACCTCTCGTTATTATCGCTTTAGGCGTGAATCCAACTTACGCTCTCGTAATGAGCCAAGTTGTGTTATCATTCGGTATTGCCTTTGCATTAGTACCACTTATTATGTTTACAAGTAATAAGAAGATTATGGGCGCACTCGTTAACCACCGCATTACAACATTCATTGCTTGGTTAATCGCTGCTCTCGTTATTGTTTTAAATATTTTCTTACTGTACCAAACATTTGTAGGTTAATGAAAAGGGTATTCCAATTTCAATTTGGAATACCCTTTTTTCAATTCATTATTTGTATTAACTCTATAAATTCTTTTTAACAAACCTTTCCGCTCCTCCACATCCCAACATCTGTTCAAAATAAATTCTATAATCTATTTCAAGACAATAACTTCCTTACGACTTGAATAATCTTTATTTTCAGATTAAATTATAATATAAACAACACATTCTAGTTTCAGAAGAAATGGAGTGAAGGCATGTTTCCTATATTAAAAACCGACCGACTCATTTTGCGAGAACTTACTGAAAAAGATGCATCAAGTATACTACAATGCTTTTCTAATACTGATGTACTGCGCTATTATGGCCAAAAACCATTACAGAATGTAGATCAAGTAAAGCAAATTATTAATAATTTCAAGTTGAGTTACAATGCAAGAAACGGTATAAAATGGGGCATTGAATTAAAAGACAAGAAAGGGCTCATTGGAACAATTGGTTTTCACGATTGGTCTTCTGAGCATAAACGAGCAAATATTAGTTATGCCTTTTTGCCTGAACACTGGGGAAATGGATATGCTACTGAGGCAGTTTCTGAAGTTATATCTTACGGCTTCCATACTATTCATTTAAAGCGTATCGGTGCAATTGTCTTCCTTGAAAATGAGGCATCAAATAAAGTGCTATTAAAACTAGGGTTTGAAAAAGAAGGAGTTCTAAAAAATTATATGTATCAAGATGATATTCCATATGATACGAATTTTTATTCTTTATTAAAATCGGTTTAAAAGAACTCATATGTAAAAAAGAAACCTTACTCTCAAAAGTAAGGTTTTTTCAGGCTGTGGAGAAAGTCTTTTCATGTGTCAACACTGATAAAAAAGAGAAAAAAGAGAGATTTTTTATGATGAGTGCTTAAAAAAATCATCGTGATGAGCTTGTATCCGTTTCTATAGAAGAGTTAGTTCCACAGGACCATTTCCTTCGTACTATCGAAGCGACAATTAGTTTTCATTTGTTCCATCAGCATTTTTTACAGATATAGCGGTAGCAGTTTTATCTTTTAAAACCAGCTTTCTATCTTGCTTTGTAAAAGTAAGGTCAATACGTGAGATGTGCGTTCCATATTTATCTGATTCTGTAATAATAACACCATTTACAACTTCTTTTTTAACAAGTTTATGCATATGAGCCGCAAAAATAGCGCTGTTCGAATCCTTATTAACGGACAGGAAAATCGGCTTTTCTCTTGTCGAAATTCACTTAGCATACAGTGGTCATATATTTTTAAGAATAACGGAAGAATATATAGAAAATGCTACATAAATGTGCAGTTTAATCAACTTAGGGGGGACAACCTTGTTCAATCATATGGTAAAAGCTATACCGAATTTATTTACGATCGGAAATTTATTGTGCGGTGTTTTTTCAATTACTATGAATATGAATGACTATTTGGAAGTAGCCTCCATTTTCATTTTCTTTTCAGCTATTTTTGATTTTCTTGATGGAAGGATTGCGAGAAAATTAAAAGTGAACAGTGAGTTTGGTGTAGAATTAGATTCCTTAGCTGATATTGTTAGTTTCGGAGTTGCTCCTGCGCTTTTATTTCATTCGATAGCAACACCATCTGTTTTAACTTCTTTGGCATTTATCCTTTTCCCAACGATGGGTGCTTTAAGATTAGCTAAATTTAGTGTTAAACCAACCATTGGATATTTTAAGGGATTACCTATTCCAGCTGCTGGATTACCATTGGCTGGCATGGGATTGTTTTCATATAGCAATGCATGGATTACATTAATCCTCGCTCTCTTAATGGTAAGTCCAATTAGGTTTAAAAAATTTTAATTTGGGTCCCGCCCATCACCATCAAGACTTTACGGAATATCGTTTATTTGAGTAAGACTATAGAAATAGTAAAGGGTAGGTTCTGTTACAAAGTTTGAAAAAAGCATAAACTAGTTGGTAAATACGGATCAAGGTTTAAGAATTAGCTAGTAATTGTTGAATTTCATTGTACGTTGAAAAGGCGGAGTCTCTTTGAAGACTTCGCCTTTGTTTATATAGGGCGTGAATGCTCTCGATACCTTTTATCGTACGTGAAGCATGACGAAGATTTTGAAATCCTGCGAATTTGGCAAACCGTCTCTTTACATGCCTATGATCCTGTTCAATAAGATTGTTTAAATGTTTGATTGTACAATCGGTTGTAATTTGATAAACCGAGAGACCCTTTAGAATAGAAATCACTTTTGACACAAAACAATGATTTTATATGGTGTAGTTTGAGCTGGTATACTCATTGTTGTAAGACCATAAATAGCTATTAAATTTCGATTTACAAGATTAGCTGTAAAAAATTGACCATTTGTTAATAAAATTTGAGTAGAAGGAGAAATATTTAATTTTAATTTCCCATCACTACTCTCCAACTGTTCATTAAAATAGTCTACTTTTACATTTTGATGCGGTGTATATTTTGCCATAACAATTGCTTGAAATTGTGGTGGGAAAATGAGAGGAGCAGGAGCGTTAGCATCGTAAAACCCAGTTACTTTATCTCCTACTACTACCGTTGCATAATCGATAAAATACGTATTTGGTTTCACTACAAAATTTATTAGATTCCCATAACCATTATCTACGGACATTAATTTATTACATCCTATTTCTTCGTTTGATCCTGTTACAAAATCGTTAATCATAGTTATTGTACCATCAAATGATTGAAATTTTTTCATTCAAATACCTCTTTTGTTTATATAATTTAACCTCTATCGTTACTCTATAATTTTTAAAAACATGTAAATGAAATAATCCTTCTTGTATCAATTCCAAAAATAACTCAAAACCTACCGTTCCATCTAAAACCAGCAACAGACCTTGGTCCTACAAAAATTAGGAAATACCAAAACTGTTCACCATTACTAAGCCATATATAAGCATTTCGAAATAAACATAATGAAATTGCTCCTGGATCAACAGCAAATGGTGAACCAGTTGCTTGTTGAGGAATAAATGATGGGGGAGGAGATGTTGAAGCTTGTGAACTTTGCTGTCCTGAAAAACTTGGTACACCCGGAAAAACTGGCATTCCAGGTATACCTGGAATCTGAGGACCAGGGAATTAACGATCGAAGCATCGATCATAATTTATATAAGGAAAATATATTGACTCATTATACATTTAAAAACCACCTCTTTATTTTTAAAACACTATAAATTATTAATATGTAATGTTATTCGTATAGGAAGCTTATTCGCTTCCTATACGAACAACATTTTAAACAAAGCAAATATCAAACAGGAAAGTATACCTATACCCTTTGTTTTTCGGTATGAGGTAAAGGTTGGGGTAAAGTGGAGCGAGGGGCTAGCCTCTCCTAATGTCATAAAAAAATAAAGAGTGATAGAAATTCATCAAAGCTGAAAATTACCTAAAATAAAAAAAGAATTCCCCTTGGCCAAAAACAGACTGTAGGGACTTTCGTCTTTTTGTATTAATTACCCACCCAGGTCTTCCCCCCCTTGTTTTTAAGTGTAAATGCCATAGCTGGGGTGAAACCAGGGAATAACCTCTTCTAAAATGAAAGTAAACTTTTAAATATTAGTATACTTTCAAATCCACTGAAACATTGACTTCATCCTAATTTATGATTTTTCTCCAAAATCAATATCAAAAGTATACATTCAAAACAATGTAAAAACGTGGTTTATAAGAACTATGAAGAATAATCAAACTGTATTTTGAATACATAACATTCAATAACACTTTTAGTAAAATTAACACATATAATGCAATGAGCATTTACAAATATCCATATGAATTTTTCTCTTCTAATGAATATGAAAAAAGAGATGGATGGACACCATCTCTTTTTTATACTTTTATTTAAAAGCAATTTACATAATACCACTTATCTGTAGTATCCGAAAAAGCCAACTTCTTATCTTTTCGAATAAGAAGTTGGCTTTTTCGTTTTTGAGGTATCTCGTTTCTTTAGCTTGATGGCGGTATGACAAAACCCCATATAATAGAGATATAAAAATGCTTATTTTAAAATAAAATACAATCTATCCTTATAAATTTTAAATAATAAATGAAATTTGATCTGGTAAATCAATGTTTTTAAAATTATCCATTCCACCTTTATCTTCAACTTGATTATGTATCTTAAAGACACACTTGTAGAATAATTGGAAATGTTCCTTAGGAATATCATCAAGCAAAACGTAACCTTCTTCAACGGTTATTTTATCTTTCAAAATCTTAAAACGCCATCTTTCATACATATCTGGGTATTGCTCACAAATCTCAACAGTGGGACCAAAACTATAAATCGCATATTCGCTGTTATCTAATTCTTTTGTTATTGTAATCGTTGGGTATCTTCCCATTTCAATTCACTCCTTAATTAATCAAACGCTTTATCTAAAGGGATTTTAAAATGTTCATCCAATGGGTTGAAAGGCTCTGAATTAGGAGCATTCCAAGGTCGTCCTGATTCAACAGTTTTAGCATGGTATGTCGCATAATCAGCTTTAAAAATACCTTCAAAACGAGATTCGAAATATTCATGTTTTAATAGTTTATATCATTCTCATGATGAATGCCTTGTTCTAAACGTTGCCAAGCTCGCGCTATCCCAAAATCAGGATCGAACTTACCTACTCTATTATCTGGTAATTGATGATCTTTAAAAAAACATGTTCTTTAATACGTTGTATTCTTTTATCTGACCAACCAGTGTTTTTAGAAATTGCAGAGATATCAGAAGCATTCCCTCTAATTTCATCGTACATTTTTGCAACTTTTTGTTCACCCTCCATGAATTGTACAACAAAACTTCTTCCACCTGAATATGCAGTCTTTATATCAGAGACATTTTCGACTTTCTTAGCTGCATTAGCAGCATCTACCGCTTTAGCGGTCATTTTAACCCCTTTTCTAAAACCATAAAGAACGTACTATCCGGTAGCGCAACCGCATTCCCAGACTCATCTTTAAACTCGATTTTCTCGCTAAGATGGTTTGTATATCCATCCTGCAAATAGTTCATAGCTTGAACGATGTTTACTTTATCTCCAAAGATACCCTTTACGAAATTCTTATAGTCGTTTGGCGTAAAGATTCCAAACTGCTCCTGCACCTCATGAACGAAGGAATCCTCGCCCCAGGTATACGTATATAAGAACTCCATCGCATCGTTAACAAGCATTTTGACTGTATTGTCTGCAAGTACCTCATACTGGATTATACGACCCTTAAATTCATGGACATACTGCTCTAAGAACTTCATTCCGTCCACATCTTTAAAACGAATCACCCGCATTAACCTTTTATCTTCGGTCATGATGCCATCACGAATGATAATACGACCTCCTGGCTTTAACACCTCATAGGCACTCTGCAGCCCTTTTTTTATTACTTCATGATTGAATTTCTTACCTTCATACTCGATATAAGAGAACAGCTCATGAAGGATAGAAGAATATACAATCGTATCAACCGATTCTTTTTTAAACGAGCTGCTTAAGTTGATTGCATCCCCTTTAATGACGTCCCAAGAACGCCCCTCGTTTTGCTTCTTCTTTTTCAACGTATCAATCACGTTTTCGGAAATATCGATACCGTAGATTCGTTTATCCTTGTTCGCTTCTTCAATCATGTCTAGCATGACACCACCACCGGCTCCGACATCTACAATCGTATCTCCCTTTATATAATCAAGAATAATTCGTTTATCATCAGCCGAGCTATTCATATGCTCTAGATACACTTCTTCGTTATGAAATCTATCATATGCATCCTTACGTAACCCGAAGAAATCAAACAGCAGTACATTTGCCCGAGCATGCATCATATCTATCTTTTCTGCCTCTACACAGAAGGTGATTAACGCCTCACCTACAGCAGAGAACTGAAACGACACATACGCAGTCTTCATATCTTCATCGACTTGAACCTCAAAAGAAACATGCGTTGTATTTGGTTTCTCGTTCTCACGGTACTCCCGTAGATACTTCTCAATAACCCGCTTACGATACACGTTGTCCTTCTTCTCGCCTTTGAAATCATAGTGCAACTGCTGCATCAATTCCTCGAAATGGATATGCTGAACCTTTCTAGTGCCTATCTCGTTCTTTAACATAACAAAAACTGTCCAAATATCCTCGAAGCTAAGAGCATGCATAGACGGTTCTACATACCACAAATCCTTATCAGATAAGAATGTTTGAACGTCACTCTTCTCGCTCCCCATAATTATATCTTTTTCAAATGCTGACTCCTTATGTTTCGGCGTGAGTCTATGTATACGAGAAGTAAATGGCTCCACATAACCATCAAATAGCCCATCAATTGTAATCTTCACATCGTTCTTTACTTCACTCCACAAGGATTTTGATACACCCTCAATAATACATTGGTTAAGATAGTATAGAATCTCCTTTAACCTAACTTCTCCGTATTCTTCTTTATATGTGTCAATTAAATCAACATGAGAGTCCAAACGAGCCTCCCCGCGGATATACTGCCCGATTAATCCATGTGTTCTAATTAAATCTCGAACAAATAAATACTCAGTAGAGTTTAAGTTTGTCTCTATACGTTCGATAAACTGAATATCACTAAAGATATCAGCAGAACCCTCGTTATGTACCAATAGATTAATCCCGTTCTTCTTCCATTGCTCCCGCTGTTTTAAAGAGCCTACCTTTGCAAGCTCACTATACGTTAGTACCTTTTCTATAATGCGATACGCTTCTTCATCTAAAGATAATCCATCTAACACTTGCAACGTACGGTGTACATAGTACAACACCGCATCTGTTTTTAATGCACCAAGTACCTGTACATTCTCATAGTTTTGATGTATCTCCTCTGCCTCGATTAGATACTTTAACCACATAGGGAGAGCATCAGAAAACCCTTCAATGTATTTATTTAGAACTTCAATGTTTTTCAACTTATTTACCCCCATATATAATCAATATCTGTAGTAAGGCCTGGGACACCTTCTCCAAAAAGATCATCACCTTTATGTCCCCCTATATGCTACTACTTGTTTTTTACCATCTACATCTCTTTCAAATACAAATGCATCAAACCCAGCCTTTTTATCATGTAAAAGAGAGTTATCAATTTCGTTACTAACATGCCAAGTTTGTAACACATTCTTTTGTTCATCTCTTATTTTAACTTCATCAGAAATTTCGGCGGATCACTTCTTAAATTGATAAACATATGTTGTGACAGAATCAACTGAAAATAGAAACGGCAAGCGGGTGCACTCCACTTGCCGTTTTTTCATAGCTTAGTATGTATTTGAATTTCTTTTGCTTTCTCTTTTTCACCCTTCACGCGTACAATTAAATCATAAGATCCGGATTTTGGCGCTTCAAAAGAAAGCAAACCTTCTTTTTGAGAAGTGACTTCTTCTTCATAAATAACCTGATCATCTTTTGTAACTTGTAATAAAATCGTACCTTCTTCAACGGCTGCTTCATAAGGAATTTCCACATTTCCTTTTTCAGCTTTAAGCGTTTGCACATCGTAATACCCTTGCAGGGAACCAATTTTTAAAGTCGTTTCGCCATTTTTTTGAACCTTTGTGACTTGTGTTGCTGTATTGCATGCGCTTAACAATACAACAAGAGTGAGAATCATAAATAAACGTAATGATTTCATAGAAATTCTCCTTTTTTATGTATATGAATTAAGATTCATTCTTTAACTATTTCAAAAACACCAACAGCTTAAAAGAATCATTACTTTTCTTCAATTTCTTTTTTAAATAATTTTTGAAACTCTAATTCTGTTTCATTAATAAAACCAAGATGTAACACACTAGAGATATCTTCATGATTCAAAAAGAAATTGTACTCCGAAGAAATATTACCATGAGGGAAATAACAACATACATAATCCCATGTTTTTTTTGTTTCAGAATCCATCTGTCTTCTTCCATAAACCATTAATGGATGTTCCCAATCTTTAAACAATACAACAGAACCTATTGGAAGTAATTCTAGCTCTAAATTTTGTCCCATCTTATTTCCCACCTCTTAAAATAGCTTTTTTTATAATAAAATAAGTAATAGAGAATAGTAAACAAGCTCCAATTGTACCGAAAGTTGCAATTGAAATTTTCCCTGCTAATGATTCATTTGGATCTAATGCATTAGGTAAAACTGTCCCAAAAATTGCAATGCAAGCTAATATAACCATAAAATATTTTAAAATTTTCACTTTCTTATTCATACTAATTTTCCTCTTTATTCTTTAATAGCAAATTCTCCACCAAATCCCCAAAAACCTATACCAGGACCAACTGGTACATGGAATTTTACTCCGCTTTTTCCAGCTTCTAAAGATCCCCCGACTGTCCCAAGTGATGCTGATCCCCCAATTTGTAATTTTTTATCAGTAAATGGAAGAGGGATTTTTACAGCACTCTCATATTTTACTAGACTAGCTTCAGCTCCTATATGTAAATTCCCATTTTCTACATGAGCACCTAATTCAGCAGTAGCAAGTGCTACTTTAGCTTCAGCCCCTACTCCAAATCCTCTAATATTCTCTTGTTCTATTCCAGCTTGGGCTACTGTAAAACCAACCATAGGTCCATAAGTTTGTTCCCTCTTATTTTTATCTTTCACATCAAATCTATCATAAGTACGAGAACTTACAAATGGCTCAGCTTCAATTGTAAGACCTTTAATAAATCCCCTTTTCTTAGTTGCCAAAATCCAATACCAAAAACAACAAATGAAACTATAATAATAAAAATTACTGGTCCCCAAATATTATACATACCAATTAATCCATAAAGAAAAAGCCCAATTCCAATCAAACACTTAGACTTCCCCTTTTTTTATAAAACTCAAATAATTCCACACAAACCCCTCTATCAATTTATCTTAATACCCAAAATTACCTTTTAAGTATACCAAGGACAAAATATATAATCTAATATTTTTTTTATATAATTAAAAACAAACATAGTTACAGCAAGAGAATGCTTGTATGCTGATCTGTACTGCATTCCCTTATTCCATGTATACTATATTTCTATTCTTCTTTTCCGATATTAAAACCCTACAAAGAATAGCAACCACATTCAAGTATCTTTTTTCTTAGCTATTTAATTTCGTTTACTACTAACTTCTTTTTACTTAAATAAACTGCTCAATCTGATTTTTTGCAATTTCTTATGAATGCGTAACTACAATCTTGCATTTATCTTCTTTATATGCTGGGAACACCACCAAAGGATTTCCCTGCCCTCTGTAAAAAAAACCTTACTTTTAAAAAGTAAGGTTTTTTGTATTTATTCATTAGCGATATAAGCATTTTTATAAGTATAAACACCACCAAATTGATGCTTTTCAATTCCTTTTACATAATCCTTTTGCACATAAGCTGAGCCAAGATGATAAAGTGGTGCAACTGCTGCATCTTCTAATATAACCTGTTCAGCTTCTCTTAATGCTTCCCATCGTTTTTCAGGCTCTAGTACAAAATCATTTTTCGCTTTCTTTATTAATTCATCGTAACGAGAGTTGGAGTAACTCATTTTATTATTCGGATTACTCGTCGTAAATAACTCTAAATAACTAATTGGGTCTTTATAATCAGGTCCCCAATTTACCATAGATATATCGTAATCGCCTGTTTGTTCTAATTGTAATTTTTGCTTAAACGGCTGTTGTTTAATTTGTATCGTTAATCCTTGCAAATTCTTTTCTAAATCACCTTTTATATATTCTGCCATACGTTTTGCGTTATCTTGTTCAAACGTTAAAAATTCGAGGTTTACTTGCTCTACTCCAAGTTCTTTTTTCGCTTCTCCCCAAATCTTTTTCGCACTTTGTAAATCATATGAAGAAAGGTTTCCATTTTCTTTCCTGAAATCTTTGCCCGTCTCTTCATTTATATGACCAACTGGTACAAGTCCACTTGCAGGTTTTGCCCCGTTATTAATAAAGTGAGCAACGAAATCTTCTTTATTTAGCGCGAATGAGATAGCCTGACGCACTTTCTTATTTGCTAAAGCGTTATTTTTTTCGTTAAAACGAAGCATAGCAATTCCAGGATCACACGACATATGTAAATCCTTATTCCCTTTATACTTGTCTACAAATTGAGAATTAATAGGCACTCGATCCAAATCGCCAGCTTCATATAAATTTACAGCCGTCATTGTATCCTTTATGATATGAAAGTTTATTTCGTCTAATTTCACTTTCTTTTGATCCCAATATGTATCATTTTTCTTCAATTGAAATTCTTGTTCATGCTTCCATGTCTCTAACACGAATGGGCCATTATATATGAGATTACTAGGTTCAAGCCCGTACTTGTCCCCTTGTTCTTTCAAAAATGCTTCATGTTGTGGCAAGTATATAGGTAACGCTAACAACTGTAAAAAATACGGAATTGGCTGTTCTAGTTCCACTTCTAACGTATAATCATTTATAACTTTAACCCCAAGTTCATCAAGCGGCATTGTTCCTTTATTTATTTCCTTCGCATTTTTCACATAAAAGAGCATGTATGCATATTGAGACGCTGTTTCATGACTTACCGCTCGTCTCCACGCAAACATAAAATCATTTGCTGTTACATTATCACCATTTGACCATTTTGCATCTTTGCGCAACTCAAATGTATATTTTTTACCATCTTCACTTCTTTTAAACGATTTTGCTACTGCTGGAATAGGATGATCTTGATCATCTAGCACATACAATCCTTCAAATATGTTTTGCATAACATGTGCTGATGTACCATCCATCGTTTCCGCAGTGTCAAGGGAAGGAATTTCTTCTGATACTGTTACATTTAACACTTGTTTTTTAGCCTCTGTGTCACTTTTAATCGTTTTATTATTACAAGCTGTTAAAAATAAAGATGTAACAAGTGCCATTACCATTAAATGGCTCGTTTTTCGTTTCATGAATTGTTCTCCTTAGAAATAAAATATTATAAAACGTTATATTTTGTTGCTTTGATTATAATAAATCATTATACATTATAAGTGGTTATTTATTAATATTTTATCAAGGGACATATTAGCGATATTTTATGTCTATTTCGTATAGGTGTTAGCAAGTTCGCTTGCAAACTTGTTAGCACTTTTTTATACGTACTAAAAATTAAAATTTGTCATTAGAATGGCTTGAACAAACGGTTAAAATGATAAAACAAGCATTAAAAAATAATTAGTAAAAATTGACCGCCCGTAATAGGTGGTCTTTTGTTCATATTACTTCACATACGCATTACTAGCCGTAATGTAGTATGTATTCCCTTTCGAATTGTGTACTTTATATTGCGGTGAGCCGTTAACGTCAACCTTACTACTTTTTCCCTAAAGATTGGAATCCCTCTTGAAATAGAAACTATTACATTACGAAATCTAATAGATATTTGGTTAAATGAGCACACAAAATTGAAAACCGAAAAAAATAACAAGTAAATAATGTTACATACAGCGCGAAAAAGGCCGCCTGTAATAGGCCATATCCATCAATTTGTCCCTCTTTTGTTATAAAAGCCGTATATTATAGCAGAAATACTGACAGAAAAATGCGACATTATATTGAATATTTATTCGTTCAAAAAAAGCTATCCTTTTTTTTAAAAGGGATAGCTTTTTCAACTGACATGTAAATACTTATCTTTGTAAACCTCGTTTATAACGACTTGCTTCGAATATAATACGCTCTTCATCTAATGTTTTACATTCACCATTCCAAACGACACGTTTTCCGTTAATAATTACATCACTTACATCTTTTCCACTAGCTGCATATACAAGATGTGATAACACTTCATCTGCTGGTTGTAAATGTGGTTTATTAGACGGATCAATCGTAATAAAATCAGCACACTTTCCAACCTCAAGTGATCCCGTTTGTTTCATGCCAATTACTTCAGCTGCTCCTTTTGTTGCAAGTGAAAGGGCTGTTTCAACTGGTAATGCTGTTGCATCTTGATGAATACCTTTTTGTAATAAAGTTGCAACGCGCAGTTCTTCAAACATATCTAAATTATTGTTAGACGCAACACTATCTGTTGCAATCCCTACTTTAATCCCTGCTTCTAGCATTGCTTTTACATTCGCTATACCAGAACCTAGTTTTAAATTACTATTCGGATTATGAGCTACTCGAACATCATGTTCTGCTAAAAATGCACGCTCACTTTCATTTAATACTACACCGTGTGCAATAACTGTTGGACGTTTAAACAATCCGCAACTTGCCGCATATTCTACTGGACGTTTTCCGTATTGTGCCTCAATATCACGTACTTCACGATCTGTTTCAGAAAGATGAATATGAACCATAGTTTGATTTTCTATTGCAATACGTGCACACTCTTCTAACATTTCTGTAGAGCATGTATATGGACTATGCGGCGCAACCATCGTAGTTAACATACCACTTTCGTTATAATAACGCTTCACATATTTCTCAGCTTCTTCAATTGCTTTCTTTTCATCTTCTTTCGTCCCAAAGCTAAATAAAGTTCTTGAAACAGCAGCTCGCATTCCGCTTTTTGACACCGTTTCCATAATTGCATCTTGATCTACTCCAATTGGATTAAACATATCTGAGAATGATGTTGTACCACTTTTCACCATTTCAAGTAATCCTAATTCCGTACTAGCAACCGCAAGCTCCGGAGTAAACTGACTTTCAAGCGGCCAAATTCTCGTCTCAAGCCATGGCTGTAATAACATATCATCGCCAATACCTCTTAAAAGGCTCATCACAACGTGTGTATGTGTATTTACAAGCCCAGGTAAAAGCCACTTGCCTTTCATATCAACGACTTCATCCACTTCATAATGTGAAGGGATTTCTCCATTATTTATTTCTATAATTCGATCATCTTCTACAATGATATATCCGTTATCAATTACTTCACTTCGTTCATTCATCGTTACAATAGTAGCGCTTACATAAGCTGTTTTCAAAAGTATTTCCCCTTTCAACTCTATGAAGTTCCCTTTAATAAGTTACCACCATTATAGTAACTTATTAAAGATTAAGAGTCAAAAGATAATTTTAATTCTTTCGTTATCTTTTCCTTTAAAATGTCATATTGTTTTTCATTTGTATCTGCAAATGCTTCTTCTCGATTTGATTCCACATCCACATAATCCAATTTCCCATTAAATTGTGTCTCTGTAAAATCACACCTCTGCTCATCTATAATGTTATAAAAGTGCCACACCTCTCCTACTTTTGTCTTTTTAATCTTTCCACCGTATATCTCTTGAACGACTAGTGCGGTTACACCACATTGTCCCTTGGCTGGATTCTCATTCGTCCACTTAGAACTCGTTTCTATTGACCAAGATCTTATTAATGCTTCATATATTTGTTTTTTCTTCACATTATCCATTCTCAGCTTCCCCCGCTATTAATAGTTTTACACATCATATTGTAAAAGAGGTAAAAGTCGATCCTTAAATACTGTTGATGGCGTCTCTCCGATTAACTTCGCTCCCATTTTCAAGTAATATCCTTTCGCATTCGGATCACTATCAATTGTAAAACTTTTTATTCTTAGTTCATTTGCTTGCTCTATTACAAACTTCCAAAGTATTTTCCCATAGCCTATCCCTTTAAAACGTGGATGAATGTAAAGGAAATCAAGAGTATTATCGTTACGTAAAAATGAGAAAAAGCCAATCTTCCTATTATCATTTTCTAAAACATATACAAAGTTATTCTTTATGTACTCTTCTGTAATTGTTAAATCTTCCTTACAAGCAAGTATGAATTCTTCACTATAATTCCATGTTGCCTTTGAATGTAGTGCGAGTTCACTTAATTCATTCGCTTCACTTAATAACGCTTTTCTTATCTTCATGATTCTTTCTCCTCATCTTCAATATATAAGCTATTAAAATGATTCGAAAAGCAAGTTAAAAAACCTCTTATTTTCGTAGATAAGAGATCACTTTTATTAATCTTTATTATAAAACTACAACGTTTCACCATATTATAGGTAACAATTTTTTAAAAGAAAAAAACGCCATTCCTAAAAATTGGCGTTCTTTCTCTTTAAATCTTTATGGCATATTATACTAAGAATCATTTATTTTACTACTTCTTATCATACACACCTATACAGTTTCTACTACCGCTTCACGCATTGTTCCATTTTTAGCATAATTCGTATGCCAAGAAAAAGCTTTTTCTAAAACATGAGGGGTTTGTCCGCCTCTTGTTTGTGCTTCTTCGTAATAAGCTCGTAGCTGGTCACGATACATTGGATGCGCGCAGTTCTCAATAATAAGTTCTACTCTTTCTCTTGGTGCCAATCCTCTTAAGTCAGCATACCCTTGTTCAGTAACGATAACATCAACATCGTGTTCCGTATGGTCTACATGAGAGACGAAAGGAACGATACTTGAAATGTTACCGCCTTTCGCAATCGATTTAGTAACAAAGATAGCTAAGCGTGCATTTCTTGCAAAATCACCAGAACCACCAATACCATTCATCATTTTTGTACCTAAAACGTGAGTAGAGTTAACATTTCCGTATATATCTAATTCTAAAGCCGTATTAATCGAGATTAATCCAAGGCGGCGAATGATTTCCGGATGATTAGAAATCTCTTGCGGGCGCATCATTAATTTGTCACGATATTTTTCAAAGTTAGAAAATACTTGTTGCATTTTTTCTTCAGAAAGTGTGATAGAGCAGCAAGAAGCAAAATTGACTTTCCCGGCATCCATAAGATCAAAGACTGCATCCTGTAAAACCTCAGAATACACTTCTAAATCTTCAAATTCCGAATCTAACATTCCATGCAGGACTGCATTGGCAACTGAACCAATTCCTGATTGTAACGGTGCTAATCGATTTGTTAATCGCCCTACTTTTACTTCTTTTCGAAGAAATTCTATTAAATGCTGTGCCATAATAACAGTTTCTTCATCCGGAGGAACAATTGTCGATGGCGAATCCAGTTGGTTCGTAAACACAATACCCTTCACTTTATCAACATCAACCGGAATACCGATCGTTCCAATTCGATCATCCGTTTTCACGAGCGGAATAGGAAGCCTTTCCCCTTGTTTACCTGGTTCATATAAATCATGCAGCCCTTCTAGTTGCGCGGATTGGGCCATATTCATTTCAATAATAATGGACTTAGCATTTAAGGAAAATGCTAAGGAATTTCCAATTGAAGTCGTTGGAATAATCATTCCGTCCTCAGTAATCGCAACCGCTTCCAAAATAGCGTAATCTATATCCATAACGTCAGCACGAAGTAACTCTGCTGTATGAGATAAGTGCTGATCTACAAATAAAAAGTCTCCATTATTAATTCCTTTTCGCATAGTCGCATCAGCTTGGAAAGGCAATCTTTTTCCTAAAATTCCTGCCTCAGCAAATAATTTATCTACATCCGAACCTAAAGAAGCCCCAGTATAAACATTTACTTTAAAAGATTTATCATTCTTAACTCGGTTTACCAGCGCAAATGGGACTGCTTTCACATCACCTGCACGTGTAAACCCACTTAAGCCTAAAGTCATTCCACTTTGAATCCATGAAGCTGCTTCTTCAGGTGTAACTATCCGATCTTTCAGGCGTTGATCTCTAATTCTATCCAAATTATTCTCCATATGTAATCCCTCTCCCATTGAATATTCATAATTATTTTACACATTAACACCATCAAAATAGGGATTTCAGTATACAATGCCGAAAAGTCAGACAGAACAGCGAATCTAGGTTCTAAAGCAGCAAAGTCTAGAATCCTAAAAGCTTACGAAAATAACTGGCGTATGATTGACTAACTGGTACCCTCTCACCATTGTCCATTGAAAGTAAAAAAGTAGAATGAGTATCAGGATATATCGCTTTAATATGATTTACATTTACAATAAATGAACGATGGCATCTAATAAATGAATCTTTAGGAAGCAAGTATTCGAATTCTTGCAGAGAGTATTTATGTGTTCCTGATAGCTCTTCTGAATTCACATACGTCTTTTTATCTTTCGCCTCTAAATACATGACCTTTGAAAAAGGAACCGGAATCCATCCGTCTGTTGTTTTTAAAGTAACAACTGACTTTCCATCCGTTAAAGCTGGATAAATTGCCGTCACGCAGCCTTCAAGCTTTCCATTGTTTGAAAATGGTACGGCCATTCCATGATAAGGAATACCAAAAACATCCCGATTAATAAACTCAGAGGATTTTTGGTTCGTCACCATTGCTTTATGGGCAATCGTTCCTTCCTTTATAGGATCCCCGACGCTAATCTTTAAATCAATTCGTTTACTTGGCCGATAGTAGATATATTCTTTCGTATTCGAAACAGCAATTGAAATTTCATCTGAAAATAATTCTCCAACAACATCTAGTAATAAACCTAACGTTTTATCTTCCATACTATTAACACCTCATGCACTATTATACTACTATTATGAACGACCATCTGTTGCTGTATAAAAAGTTTGATTAGAAATCATTCTTAACATCTTGAAAATCTATTTCTACATATTCTTTATTTTCAAATGCGCTCACATCCATTCCTCCGTATCCTTAAAAAACCTCACTTTAAAAAAAGTGAGGTTTCTTCTTATACAATATGTCCATCTAACCACGAAATCAAATCTTTAAATACTTCTTTTCTATTCACTTCATGGAACATTTCATGTCTACCATTTTCATATAAACGTAGTGTTACATCTTGCACACCACATTTTTTATAGTTTTTATATACTTCTTTTACACCTTTCCCCATATCCCCCACAGGATCACGATCTCCAGAGAATATATGTATTGGAAGATTTTTGGGTGTCTTCTTGTATTCTTCTAATTTATTTACTTCTAATACTCCATGAAATAATTCTCGATAAAAGCTCGTCGTACAAATGAATCCACATAACGGATCCGCAATATATTTATCAACTTGATTATTATCTGAAGATAACCAATCGAATTTTGTACGGTTTGGCTTAAAATTCGAGTTAAAGTTTCCGAAAGATAAAAAGTTTAGCATCGGACTTTTCGTTTTCGCCCCGCGTAGTTTCATCTCAATTGTTGCTACTTTATGACCAATACTTCCTAAAAGTCCTGGATTTCCACCAGTTCCCGAAATAAGAAATCCATCATATAGCTCACCTCTAAGTTGTACAGCTCTTCTTGATAAAAAAGAGCCCATACTATGTCCTAGTAAAAACAATGGACATGGCTGCTCTTCTTTTATCATTTCCGAAACAAAGATAACATCAGATACAACCTGATTCCACCCTACATTTGGTTCAAAATGACCATAGTCTTCTTCTTTTTTTACTGTTTTCCCATGACCTTTATGATCATGCGCATAAACACCATACCCCGCTTCTAATAAAGCATCTACAAATTCTATATACACACCTGCATGCTCTGTCATACCATGCGCAATTTGAACAATTCCTTTTGGATCCTCTTCTGGTAACCACTTACGTAAATAAATTTCCGTTCCATCCAATGCCGTAACGAAACTTTCCTGTACGTTCATTTCGTCAGCCCCCAAATCTATTATGTATCTTAAAAATGAATACTCATTCATTATTCTTACTATATATTATATGCAATTGCTTTCATTATGACAAATTCCATACTTTTCCGATTAGCTACCAAACTATTATGTTGACGAACTTAAAATAAAATTATATAGTTACTTACATAAAGTAATTATTATATTTTTAGGAGGTTTCTATTATGATGCCATCATTATTTTTAGCACATGGTTCACCAATGCTCGCAATTCAAGATACAGATTATACACGCTTTTTAAAAACACTTGGAGAAACATATAAACCGAAAGCAATCGTTATTTTTACCGCTCATTGGGAAAGTGAAATATTAACGATTTCCTCATCAGATAACGAATATGAAACAATTTATGATTTTGGAGGTTTTCCTCCTGAATTATACGAAATCAAATATCGTGCGAAAGGCTCTTCTCATATCGCATCTATGTTAGAAACAAAATTTAAAAATAAAGGTATTCCAGTCCATCATAATATGACGAGAGGTTTAGATCATGGCTCATGGACACTCCTGCATCGCATGTATCCAGAAGCAAATATTCCTGTCGTACAAATATCAGTAAATCCATTCCTTCCTGCAAAAGAACAATTTGAAATTGGAGAAGCATTAAAAGGACTTGGCCAAGAAGATATTTTAGTAATTGGCAGCGGCGTTACTGTTCATAATTTAAGAGCTCTGAAATGGAATCAGACTACACCTGAAAAATGGGCAATTGAATTTGATGATTGGATTATTAAACATATGCAGGTTAACGATAAAGATGCATTGTTTAATTGGGAGAAAAATGCTCCTCATGCACAATTAGCAGTACCAAGAGCAGAGCATTTTGTTCCTTTATTTATCGCTATGGGCAGTGGTGAGAATAATGGAGAAGTCATTCACCGTAGTTACGAGCTCGGTACGTTAAGTTATCTTTGTCTCCAATTTTAATGAAAAAGGATGAAGCGTATATGGCTTCATCCTTTTCCTTTTTTCATTCACCTTTTTAACTAACTTCCAAATGTCGTTTCTCTGATGCCTCTTCGTTCTTATTATGAAAATACACCCAAATACACGCAATAAACAATAGTGATGATGTAGAGAAGAAAACATATTGGAAGCCTGCATGAGCTGCAATTTGTCCCCCAAGCACTGGACCAATCATATTTCCTAAAAATTGAAACGACTGATTATACCCAAATATGCGTCCCGTAACATGGGTTGGTGTATGTTGTTTTAGTAGAGTTTGTACGGAAGGTAATAATCCTGCTTGTGCGATACCCAATAAAAAGCGAAGAATTAATAGTTGCCACGCTGAGGTTACAAAGGCTTGCGGAATAAAGATAATTCCTGCAGCAAACAATGCTACTACTAAAGTTTTTTGAGGACCTATATGATCTGATAATCTTCCAAGTCTTGGCGCTGCCAAAATAACTGCTAATCCTGTCGCAGACATGACTGCCCCTGCAATCATTTCGATATGAGATGTTCCTGGTCCTTCCAAATTCTTTACATACAATGTAATAATCGGTTGAATTGACATATTCGCAAGTTGAATAATAAATGTTGTGACAAATAAACTAATAATTAAATTCTTAGCTGGGACCATCGTCCATACTTTTTTCGGCTGTGCTTTTTTTGCCTTGGCAGAATGATTTTCTTCATGTAGGAAGAAAAAGACGATGAGAAAGGAAAGAAATAAAAAAGCTCCTGTAACAAGAAAGACATGGCGCATTCCAATTAACTCAGACAAATAGCCTCCAAGTAATGGCCCAAGTAAAGAGCCGCTCACGCCACCAGTTGAAATTGTGGAAATCGCCCAACCTGAATGCTCTTTCGGAGTTTCAGCAGCAATAAATGTCATCGCCGTTGAAAGGAAACCAGATACTGCTCCCATCAAAAATCTTAGTGCGACAAGTTGATACACATCCGTTACAAACCCCATAAGCGTCATAATAATCGCCATACCAAGGCTAGCACGAATAAGCATCAATTTCCGTCCATGTATATCACCAAGCTTTCCCCATATCGGTGATACGATCGCACCCATTAAAAATGTTACACCAAATGCAAGTCCCGACCACTGTGCAATACTAGAAGTGCCAGTCACCCCTAATTCCTCAATATAAAAAGATAAGAAAGGAATTACTAAACTCATACCGGCTGCAGTGGTAAAACAACCTAGCCAACAAATCATTAAGTTTCGTTTCCAGCTGGCCATTTTCACACCTTCTTTCATTCGATACCCATTCTACACCCTTTTGTGTAAAAAGTTTAGTAATTTGATTTATATGTAAATTCAATTACTAAACCTGATATTTCCTAGCAAAAACCACTGAATTTCCACATTGTTTTCATAATAAAACCAACTCCCAAATATGGAGTTGGTCAATTATCTTCTATCGGTATTAAACGCGCATTACAACTTCTCTCATAAAATTCAATCGGACCTGCTTGTCCAATAATTGCATATTCATATCCCTCTTGCTTCATATGATATAAACAATGATGCAACAATCCTTTTCCTACACCTTTCACACGATTTTGTTTCGCTGTTCCCATCGGACCGAATAATCCTTTCTTTCCTCTCACTACATCGTAACAAGCAAAGCCTACTATCGCTTCTTCTTGCTGTGCAATATAGATGGGTACCTTTTCTTTATATGTTCGAAATCCATAATCTATCGAATGTAACCAACGTTCTCCAAATTCGTCCTTAACAAACCTTGCTAATTTTTCAAAATCTGAAGAACTAGCTCTTCTAATAGTACAAACTAAATTATTATAAATCGAAACAAAGTTTTTTAAATCCACCGCTAAATCTCTTGGTTCAGCTGTAATTTTTAATACATCTTTTTGCATTTGTGTATGTATAAATTTATCAATAACTGTACCTACACGAAATAATGCATATATAACATGCCCTTCATTTATTAATCCTTGCCGAAAACGTTCCATACGTTTCTTCGCGATTTGTAAAATTTCTATCGTCTTATAAGATAATTTATATTGTCCTATTTTTATATACTCTTGATCATTTAAATCAAATTGGTTTTGTAACAAATGTTCTTCTACAAAATCCGTACCCACGTTACGAAACAAATACATATATAACTCACCACAAACTCCGGTACCTTCTTTACACATACCGATGAACAGATGCATTGGTTGAATTATATTATACTTAGTCTCTTCTGCTGCAACCTCAAATATTTTATGAACACGTTTTGTAAATTGAAATTCATACATATGTCTCTTCTCCTAATAGCTTAGTATCGAATCATAACCATAAATAATAGAAACAATTATCCCAACTACCAATATCCCTGGAAGTAAATTTGCAACCTTAATTTTAATAACACCAAGTAAGTTTAATCCGATGGCAGATATCATAATACCTCCCGTAGCTGTCATTTCCACTATAAATTGATTCATTAATTCTTTCGGGACAACACTATTAATTTGTGTTGCAAAAATCGCAATACCACCCTCATATAAAATAACTGGAATCGCTGAAAATACTACGCCAATCCCTAGAGTTGTCGTTAATATAATAGAAATAAATCCATCGATAATCGCCTTTGTGAATAAAACATCATGATTTCCGCGAATTCCACTGTCCAATGCACCAAGTATCCCCATCGCGCCAATTGCAAAAATTAAAGTAGCTGTTACAAAACCTTCTGATATGCTTCCTTTCCCTTTCGATCCAACTTTATTTTCTAGCCAATCCCCTAAAAGTTTTAACTTTTCTTCTAATTGCAACCATTCTCCGATTACCGTACCAATCACTAAACTTAGTATCACGACAAGAAAATTTTCACTTTTTAATGCCATTTGAAGTCCAAGCACAGTAACCGCTAAACCGATTGCATGCATGATCGTCCCTTTCATACTTTCTGGAATCGCACTAAATAATTTACCAAGTAAAGTACCAAATATAATACAAACCCCATTTACAACTGCTCCTAATATAACCATTTCTCATTCTTCACCCTTCGAATTCTTTATTTCTATATTTTGGTTTATACATTGCTTTATAGGTTACCTATATGTTAACTTAATATTGTGAATATTAACAAATGATTTCTACTACATCCCCCGTAATTTTTATAACTATACATAGACCGATAACTTACTTTTAGTAGATACATCGTTAATCTAATTGCGGGATAAACTCAAAAGGGAAGGTATTTATGAAAACTTTACTAAAACGATTTTTGTTAATAGCCTTTTTCATTACACCAATTGTTTTATTAATCAATTACTCTTTTATTTCAAAAGCGAAAGACAAACCCGATTTGCAAAACAAATCTAGTAAAACAACTTCAAAAAGCGAAAAGAAAATAGAAGACCCGGAAATTACACTCACCTTCTCTGGTGATACAATGTTCGATTGGCAATTGCGCCCTATAATCGAAAAAAATGGGGCAGATTATCCATTCCAACATGTAAAAGAAGAAATCACAAAAGCTGATATTTCTTTTGTTAATTTAGAGTCAGCATTTACAACGAGAGAAAAGAAAGCACCTGGGCAGCTGTTTTGGATTAAAAGCGATCCATCTACACTACAAGCTATTAAAAACACTGGATATGACATCGTAAATATTGGGAATAACCATACACTTGATTATGGGCAAGAGGGATTATTAGACACTATCTCTCACGTAGAAAAATTAAAGTTCCCTTACATTGGGGCCGGAAAAAATGCAAAAGATGCATATACAGCACGAGAAATGACCGTAAAAGGGAAAAAGTTCAAATTTCTTTCCTTCGTTCGATTTATGCCTGATTCTAATTGGGTAGCTGGTGAAAATAAACCTGGCGTTGCAAACGGATATGATCTAGATCTTGTAACAAAAACGATTCAAGAGCAAAAGAAAGATGCTGATTATGTAATCGTTTATATGCATTGGGGCGTTGAAAAATCAAATCGCCCAGTAGAATATCAAAAACAATATGTACCTAAAATGGTCGAAGCAGGAGCTGACGCTATTGTCGGTAGTCATCCGCATTGGCTACAAGGATTTGAGTATTATAATAAAGTTCCTATCGCATACTCGTTAGGTAATTTTTTATTCCCGAGTTATGTAAGTGGAAAGAGTGCCGAAACAGGCGTATTGACATTAACATTTAAAGGGGAAGATGTCCAAATGTCATTTAACCCTTACATCATTCGCAACAACCAAGTTTCTCCTGTAAGTGAAGAAGAAAAGAAAAAAGCACTACAATATTTACAAACAGTTTCAACTGATGTAGAAATTGATGATACTGGGAAAATAATTAACAAACGTAACTAAACAACACTAGATCCATTTCTCTGTAACACACATTACAGAATAGGTGATGAACATGCTGAAAGACTTATTAGAAAATGTAAGTTTGTTAGAGAATATTTATAAAATATCTATAGCTATTCTACTTTTATGTTCAGTTTTTTCTGTTAGACTTCTAAAAAAAATAAAACGAGAACGAAAACTTACTACCTTTGAATTCACTATGTATGTAATCATTCGTATTGCGATACTCTTTTGGTTAACTAGCTTTATCCTTCTTGAATATGGAAATTATTTAGTTTAATTGTAAAAAAGATAGAACAAGCAGCGTTTCCCTTGCTTGTATCTATCTTTTTTATTTTAATTACAATTGGATGCTAACCCTTTCCTTCTATTTAAATAAGCAAATCAAACAAAACAGGATTTTTATTAAGCTCCATAAATTGAATATTATTTTCTTTAAAACGAGTAATTAATTGCTCATAATCTTCTTTATGCTTTAACTCTACACCGACTAGCGCTGGACCATTTTCTTTATTATGTTTCTTAATGTACTCAAATCGAGTAATATCATCTTCTGGACCCAATCCCTTATCAAGAAACTCTCTTAGCGCTCCAGATCGCTGCGGAAATTCAATGATAAAGTAATGTTTTAGTCCTTCATAAATGAGCGAACGTTCTTTCATTTCTTGCATTCTATCAATATCATTATTTCCACCGCTCAACGTACATACAACTGTTTTTCCTTTTATTTCATCCTTGTATAGATCAAGTGCTGCAATAGAGAGTGCACCAGCAGGCTCTGCTACAATTGCATTTTTCTTGTATAATTCTAAAATTGTTGTACAAATTTTCCCTTCTGGAACTAATACGATATCATCGAGTACGTCTTTACAAGTTTCAAAAGTCAATTTCCCCACCTTTTTTACGGCCGCTCCATCAACGAAACTATCAATTTTCTCTAAAGCAACATTTTCATTTTGAAGAAAAGCCTCTTTCATAGATGCAGCTCCCAACGGTTCTACACCAATTACTTTTGTATTTGGACTTACCCCCTTCACATATATACCAGTACCCGAGGCTAATCCACCACCGCCAATTGCGGTAAAGAGATAATCAACTGTCTTATCCATATCATGCATAATTTCAACAGCTACCGTTCCTTGCCCTGCAATCACATACGGATCATCAAATGGATGCACAAATGTCATCCTATTTTCCTCACAATAGCGCTGCGCCTCTTGGAAAGCACTATCAAATGTATCACCAACTAACATGATTTCTGCAAAGCTACCACCAAAAAATTGAACTTGTGACACTTTCTGTTTTGGCGTTGTTGTTGGCATAAAGATCTTCGATTGAATATTTAATAAATTGCACGTATATGCAACTCCTTGTGCATGATTACCAGCACTTGCACATACAACACCATTTTGTAATTGATCTTTTGACAAGCTTTGAATTAAATTGTATGCACCCCGAATTTTGAAAGAACGAATTACTTGCAAATCTTCTCGCTTAATATACACCTCACATTCATATTTTTCAGATAAAACCTTATCTCGTTGCAAGGGCGTTTTCATGACGATATCCTTCATACAATTATGAGCCATAAGGATATCTTCAATCTTTACTCTCTCCTTCACATTTTGCATCATCTCACATCATTCCTCATCTCTTTTATATTGGCTCAATCAAAGTTTGGGATTTTCAGAACAGCCCCTGTATTCGCCGATGTTACCATTTGTGCATAACGTCCAAGCCATCCAGTTTTCACTTTTGGTTCTGGTCGTTTCCATTCTTTTCTACGTTTCTCCAATTCTTCATCACTCACTCTTACTTCTAACAAACGCTCTTCAACATCAATACAAACGATATCCCCTTTCTCAAGAAGAGCAATCGTTCCACCAGCAGCCGCTTCTGGTGAAATATGTCCTACCGAAATACCACGTGAAGCTCCAGAGAAACGTCCATCTGTTAAAAGTGCTACATCAGCACCTAATCCCATTCCAGCAATTGCTGATGTTGGTGCTAACATTTCTGGCATACCAGGTCCGCCCCTTGGTCCTTCATAACGAATAACAACTACATCTCCTTTCTTCACTTTCCCAAGCATAATTCCAGCGAGTGCCTCATCTTGTGAATTAAAAATAACGCAAGGTCCTTCAAATCGTTTTACCTCGGTTGCTCCGCTTTTAATAACCGCTCCATCTTTCGCAAGATTTCCTTTTAATATACGTAAGCCCCCCTCTTCACTATGAGGGTTTTCGAGAGAATGAATAACTTCCTTATCTTTAATCTCTGCCTCAGCAATATTTTCTCTTAACGTTTGCCCAGTAGCAGTTATTCGATCAAGGTGAAGTACCCCTTCTTTTCGGCTCATCTCTTTCAAAATTGCACTAATCCCGCCTGCTCGATCGATATCTTCCATATGCCAATTAGAGGCTGGACTTACTTTACATAAATGCGGTACACGTCTTGAAACTGCATCAATGCGGTTCATATCGTAATCTAATCCAGCCTCTTGTGCGAGCGCTAATGTATGCAACACTGTATTTGTTGAACCGCCCATTGCCATATCAAGCGCAAAAGCATCATCAATTGCCTCTTCTGTCACGATATCTCTTGGCTTAATATCTCTCTCAATTAAAATTTTCAATTTCTCTGCTGCTTGTTTAATTAGCTCTTCACGTCTTGGATCAATTGCTAAAATACTCCCGTTACCAGGAAGCGCTAAACCTAACACTTCACATAAACAGTTCATAGAGTTCGCTGTAAACATACCCGAACAAGAACCACAAGATGGACAGCCATGATCTTCAATATCCTTTAATTCTTCTTCTGAAATTTTCCCAGATTGGTAGGCTCCTACCCCTTCAAAAACAGAACTTAGGTCAACTACTTCCCCCTTAGAAGTTTTCCCCGCTGCCATCGGTCCACCTGAAACAAACACAGTTGGAATGTTAATACGAAGAGCCGCCATCATCATACCTGGTGTAATTTTGTCACAGTTTGGGATACAAATCATGCCGTCAAACCAGTGTGCATTTACAACCGTTTCTACTGAATCTGCAATAATTTCACGACTCGGAAGCGAATAACGCATTCCGATATGTCCCATCGCAATACCGTCATCTACTCCAATTGTATTGAATTCGAATGGTACCATACCTGCCGCACGAACTGCTTCTTTTACAAGTTTCCCAAACTCGTTCAAGTGCTTATGTCCTGGAATAATTTCAATAAAAGAATTACAAATCGCTATGAAAGGTTTATCAAAATCTTCATCTTTCAAACCAGTTGCTTTTAATAAACTACGGTGCGGAGCTTTATCAAAACCTTTTTTAATCATGTCACTTCTCATCTTGTCAAATCCCCTCTTACGTATTTTTTCTCTTACATAGTCTATTTTTTAAAATAAAAACTCTCACCTCAGCAATCAACTACTACTTAATAGTAGCTTTGATTGCTGAGGCGAGAGTTTCGCGTTACCACTCAGCTTCCTTACACTTCTCACGAAATATAAGCTCTGTAGGTCCAACCAGACCTCCGTCCTTTTACCGGAGACGATGCCGCCGCCCTCTACTCAGTTTCCCTTTCGCAAGCGATGCTCCGAGGTGATATTCAATGATTCGATAGTTACTACTCTCACAGCCTTGGAGTAGCTCTCTGAAACAATCATAATCATTTACTTTCCTCTTCTTTGCATATATAAAATATGAAGTCTGAAAATTCTTAATTAACTTTTATTTATTAAACGTATTATAGGACTTTGTTCTTTTCATTGTCAATATATTTTTTTAATTTTTTTGAAATCTCAATTCACATACTAAACAGTTATTTGTTTTTTCCCAAAACAAAATCGGAATGAACTTCTTACACATACTCATATATTACTTAAGTATGTTCGCGTTACTACATAAAGAAAAACAACTTAAAAACATATAAATTTATGAGGAGATGAGAAAACTATGTTAAAAGGAAAAATAGCATTAGTTACAGGAGCAAGCCGAGGAATTGGACGTGCTATCGCAAAACGTTTAGCAAACGACGGTGCATTAGTTGCTGTTCATTATGGTAATCGAAAAGAAGATGCTGAAGAAACTGTTCATGAAATTCAATCAAATGGCGGCTCAGCTTTTTCTATCGGTGCAAATCTTGAATCATTACACGGTGTAGAAGATCTTTATAGCGCTTTAGATACTGAATTACAAAAACGAACTGGTGAAACTAAATTTGATATTTTAATAAACAACGCTGGAATTGGACCTGGTGCTTTTATTGAAGAAACGACTGAACAATTTTTTGATAGAATTGTTTCAGTAAATGCAAAAGCACCATTCTTTATCATTCAACAAGCACTACCACGTTTACGTGACAATAGCCGAATTATTAATATTTCATCAGCTGCAACACGCATTTCTTTACCTGATTTTGTTGCGTATAGTATGACGAAAGGCGCTATTAATACAATGACTTTTACGTTAGCAAAACAGCTCGGCGCACGAGGAATTACTGTGAATGCAATTCTTCCAGGCTTTATCAAAACAGATATGAACGCAGAACTCTTAAGCGATCCAATGATGAAACAGTATGCTACTAACATTTCCGCTTTCAATCGATTAGGTGAAGTAGAAGATATTGCCGATACCGCTGCATTTCTTGCTTCCCCTGATAGTCGCTGGGTTACTGGACAATTGATTGATGTGAGCGGAGGATCATGTTTATAAAAAACATATATTTTCAAATCTTTTTTATTGCGCAATAAAATAATTTATATAATACTATATAAAACATATATATTTAGGGGGATTACAGCAATGTCCGAAAAAACATACGAACTCGCAACCTTCGCAGGCGGTTGCTTTTGGTGCATGGTAAAACCATTTGATGAACTTCCTGGTATCCAAAAAGTTATTTCTGGCTATGCAGGCGGTCATATAGAAAATCCAACATACGAACAAGTAAAAGCTGGAACATCTGGACACTTAGAAGTTGTACAAATTACATTTGATCCTTCTATTTTCCCGTATGAAAAATTATTAGATTTATATTGGCCACAAATCGATCCAACTGATGATGACGGACAATTCTTTGATCGTGGTCCATCATACCGCACAGCTATTTTCTATCATAACGAAACACAAAAAGAGCTTGCAGAAAAATCGAAGCAAACTCTTTCAGAAAGCGGTATGTTTAAAGATCCTATCGTAACTGAAATTCGTCCTGCTGCACCTTTTTATGAGGCGGAGGACTATCACCAACATTTCTATAAAAAGAATCCAGAGAAATATGCTGCCGAGCAAAAAGAATCTGGCCGTGAAGATTTTATTAAAGAAAATTGGCAAAAAAAATAATAAAAACGCATCGTGCTTTCTTTTAAAAGTTCGATGCGTTTTTATTTCTCAAAAAAATACCATACAATTAAAAGTACAATTGCTGTTAATGTCCAAAGTACTATCTCGTTTTTCACTCTATTCTTTTTATTAGTCATTTCATTCTCTCCTTATAGCCATTAAACATATTCAAGATTTCTTTTGTTTGATTGTCCACTTGATGAATGTAAATAAATCCTTACTTATTCTTATAAGAAGGCCACCTATTATTCCGATTGCAATTGAAATTACTAACATCTGCCCAAAACTAAGAGAAGTTGTGTATGTTATGTAGAGAACGATACATACAAGTGAAAAATCTGGTAAAAAAAGCAAAATCTTTTTAAACATTTCTTCTCCTCTCCTAACTAGGTCGTCTACTGTAGCTTTGAAATAAAATTTGTTCAAAAATGTAACATATACCCTCATTTAATGAAAAAAGAATAAGAACCCATTTTGAAAAAGAATTCTTATTCAGCAGATATAAGCTTGATCATTTTATACATATCTTATTCCATAATTACTCTTGAAATAGAATAATATTACTGACGATTTATTGGAATTCACATATTTTTATTCCCCATCAACAACTATGTAAAAGAACAAAATGGTTGGATCATCCAGTCGTTAAAAACTAATTACCCGACAGTCGGATACCTCGCCAGCTCCCTACATCACATTGGCCATATTCATTATTACCCACTGCTACAACCGTTCCGTCTGATTTAAGACCGACTGTATGAGCACAACCCGCCGCTATCGCTACAATATCGCACCAATCACTTACATTACATTGGCCATACTCATTCCAACCCGTTGCTACAACCGTTCCGTCTGATTTAAGACCGATTGTATGATTCGTGCCAACCGCTATCGCCACAATACCGCGCCAGCCACTTACGTCGCATTGGTCATGTTTATTATTACCCACTGCCGTTACCGTGCCGTTTGGTTTAAGACCAACTGTATGAAGATAACCAGCCGCTATCGCCACAATATCGCGCCAGTCACTTACATTGCATTGGTTATACCGATTATTACCTACTGCTGTCACATTGCCGTCCAATTTAAGACCGACTGTATGCCAGTCACCCGCTGCGACCGCTACAATATCACGCCAGCTGTTTACATTGCATTCTCCTTCTTTGTTTCGCCCCACCGCTACTACCGTTCCATCCGATTTAAGGCCAATGGTACGACGCCACCCCGCCGCAACTGATTCAATATTATCCCATTCGTTTACATCACATTGGTCATGCTTATTCCAGCCCACTGCTATCACAGTACTGTCAGATTTTAGACCGATTGTATGAGCATTACCCGTGTTAGTCGCCATATGAACATTACCCGCTGTGACCGCTACAATATCACGCCAGCCACTTACATTGCATTCTCCTTCTTTATTTCGCCCCACCGCTACTACCGTTCCATCCGATTTAAGGCCAACAGTATGACAACGACCCGCCGCTATCATATCTTTAGGACACCGCTTCACTTTTAACACCACTTCTTTCAATAAAATGTAATCCATGTTTTGCTTTCTTGCGCATAAACAGCTGTATCATAATAGGTATTTTTATCAAATTTCATTATAAATGATCTGACTTTTTATAAATATATCTCTATAAAAAACCTATTACTATTTCTTCAAAAAATAAAAACCTCTAGCTTAAGCACTAGAGATTTTCTATTTATTTCTTCAATCTCTCAATAAAATCGTTCAATTTATCAAGCGATTTCATATTATGATTACAAGCTACACCATCTTTACAAATATAGTTTCCTTTTTTAACGAAAGTTCCTGGTACATCACCTTTAATTTCAACTAAAAACATTCCTACTTCTTCATGCCCGTGACATAATGAACAAATGCTTTTTTTATTTAAACTTTGAAATGTTCCTTGCAGACCAACAAACTTATTTTCATCATTTTTCGCTATAATAAATTTCCTGCTTGATCCTTTGTCAATCCAGCTTAAATAAGATAATTCTTTCATATCTAGTTCTTCCATATCAGGAAGCTTTAATTTTTTCGCCTTAGGAAATAATTTTTTTAACGTTTGTGCTGTAACTTCCTGAAACGGAATTACATACGGATTTATTTTCAGTAAAAACGATTCTGCATCTTCTCTATTTTTAACTGTTAATACCGTATCAATTAACTCTTTCTGTTCATCCGTTAAATTCTCAAATACATGTATTATTTTTTCAATTGCAAGTGATTTTAACGCTTGAATTACTCCTCTATCATTTGCCGTCGCATGTCCATTTGCTAAAATATAAGCTTGTGACTTTATAAAATTATATTGATCACTTCTAATAAAAGCTTCCATCTTTATCACTCCATACAAATTGTTGATCTAGTTTTATTGTATACAATGATTAAGTTTTTTGATATGTAAAAGATAACTTAGAAATGAAAATTACATACACTGATTATTTTCTACCGATTCATTTCCTGACAAAATAATCCATCATCTGCTTTCCATTCCGCATATAGTACATCCTCAAATTTAGTAATCCCTTTTTTCTTTATTTGTTTATAAAGCCACCCTTCATCAAAACCTGCTTCTCTCAAATTATCCTTAACAACTATCCCATCACTAATTAATGAAATCGGTAAGTATACAGGCTTATGTTTTAAACTTAAATCATTTATAGTGGGAGATTCGTATTTACTTTTTTTCAGAACACTTATGTTTCCATTAGGTTCCAAAACCATATATTCAACTTCTCGGATTGAAAATATATCTTTTTGTTGTCTTAGCATTTGTTGTAATTGGTTAATATCCAAATGATTTGAACTTAGTTGTTCCCGGTCAATATATCCGTTACGGATAATGATTGAAGGTGATCCTTCAAAAAAGCTTCTCGTTCCTCTAAATTTTTGCGTTATTACTTCTATTGCATAAATTAACACTACCCATACAAGTACTGCATATAAAATAGACCATATTTTTATTTCCGGATCATATATAGTATTTCCAACAAGTTCTCCAAGAACAATAGCAGAAATAAAATCAAAAGGCGTTAGCTGCGATATTTGTGTTTTCCCTAATATTTTAGTAGCAATCAATAGAATAAAAAAACCAAAAAACAGTTCTATCGTTATTTGTCCAAGATGATTCATAGTTGTTCACCTTTCTGTAATATGAAATATAACGTTTTAATCCCCATTCATACTTCTATACGATTCATTTTTGCTATTATCATGCCCATTCCTCCCCCATATATCCAATACGTACAAAACAAAAAGAGCCTGATTCAAAATAATATATGAACCAAACTCTTTTACTTTTGTTTATTTAGAATACACAATCTTTTTAATCGTTTCTCCAGAAAGAAAATATTCTTCTGCAAGTTGCTGAATGGCAGTTCCACTTTTAAAAGCATCTTTTATTGCTTTATTTCTTTCATCCAGATGTTTTCTTCCACCAGATCGCGTACCCCATTTATAATGTTGCGTTTCTTGTTTTGGAATGTAAATTGTTTCACCTTGTATATACTTTTGAATTTCAGCAATTAAACTTTCCGGTAAAACAGTCGCAGCTTTTACGTATTTCATTTCTGCTCGCCCCTTATTTTTTATGGTTCATTTCAATAAGGTGCAAAGCCAAATATAAAAAATGATACGAGCTCATTTTGGCGATTAATCGTATATTACTTGTCTACCTCACACAAAGTATCGCCATTTCCATACTTGGCTTTGCATGAGACGTTGCAGTGTCTGGCAATTGAATTGTAATCGCCATATAAACACCTCCTAATATACCTTTTGATTTCATTTTATTATATGATAAATTCCCACTACTTGCATCTTCATACTTTTTGAAGCAACAATTTACGCAGTTTGATATAATACTTTTTAGTTCAATCAAAAAGTATAGTGAGGTTGCATTATGAAGAAGAAATTAATCATTACAATAGTTACACTATTCATTATTACTATAACATTATTCGGAACATACAAATTAATGAACGCAAGAAGCTTTCAATTATTTGGTGAGCTGACAAATCGCATTGAAACGAACGAAAAGATAGTTGCCTTAACTTTTGATGATGGTCCTACAAAAAATATCGAACAAATATTACCGCTTTTAGGTAAGTACAATGCGAAAGCTACTTTCTTTGTTATCGGAAACGAATTAGAAAATAATTTATCATTAGGTAAAGCGATTGTTCAATCTGGACATCAACTTGGAAATCATACATATTCTCATAATAGAATGGTTTTCAAAACACCTTCTTTTATTAAAGAAGAAATAGAAAAAACGAATTCATTAATCCGTCAAACAGGATTTACAGACGAAATTGATTTTAGGCCACCTAACGGTAAGAAGCTAATAGGGCTACCATACTATTTAAATCAAAATAATATCGAAACGATTACATGGGACCTTGAACCTGATACTTTTTATAAATCTGCCGCTGATAAAATTGACTACGTCAATAAGAATATAAAACCTGGTTCTATTATTTTATTGCACTCTATGTATGGTGAATCTAATGAAAATTTACAGACCATTGAAGGTATTTTAGACTCTTTATCTAAAAAGGGTTATCAATTCGTAACAGTAAACGAATTGCAAAAAAGAGCAAAATAAAAAGGTAGCGTATCATACCACGATACGCTACCTTTCTTATTAAATAATTCCAAGTACATTTAGGAATACGATAATAATCGCAATTGGTGCAATATAGCGAAGTAAGAATAACCATAATACGAATAATTTATAGCCTTTATTTTTACTTATACCAAGCTCTTTCATTAATACATCTTTCTTCATTTTTAAAGGAACAAAGATGGAAACTAATAAAACTCCAAGTGGCATTAGTATGTTACTAACCGTATAATCTGCTAAATCAAAAATTGTTTTTCCAAATGGTTTCACATCGCTTAACAAACCGAATGATAATGCTGATGGTACCCCAACAACGAAGATTAATAATCCAACGATTAAAGCCATTTTTTCACGTTTCCCTTTACCTTTTGCAGTTAAAGATGCAACGCTAATTTCTAACATCGAAATTGCTGATGTAATAGTAGCAAAGAAGAATAGTAATAAGAAAACGATGAAGAATAATTTTCCGAACGCCATTTTACTGAAAATAGCTGGCAATACGATAAATAATAGCCCCGGCCCTTGAGATGGTTCCATTCCAAATGCGAATACAACTGGGAAGATCGCAAGTCCTGCAAGTAATGTAATAACAAGCGTTAAAGCTACGATTGAAAATGCCGAACGTGGTAAACTTTCTTCTTTCGGTAAGTATGAGCTATACGTTACCATTACTGCTACACCAACTGATAGTGAGAAGAACGATTGCCCCATTGCATATAAAATAATTTCTGACGTTACATTTGAGAAATCAGGTTGTAAGAAGAAACGAACTCCTTCTCCAGCACCGTCTAATGTAAGTGCACGAACGATTAATACAAAGAATAAAACGAATAGTGCTGGCATGAAATATTTATTTACTTTTTCAACACCATTTTGTACACCTTTACTTACGATAAAAATAGTAATAAGGATGAATAATAGCTGTGATCCAACTGCTAAATATGGATTGGAAATGATTTCACCAAACGTAGCTTCGTATGCCCCATTTCCTTCCCATAGTCTACCTGTAATTGCATTCCATAAATATAATAAAATCCAACCTCCTACAACGCTGTAGAAAGAAAGTAATATGAAACAAGTTACAATCCCCAATTTACCTAACCACGGCCATAACGTTTTAGGAGCAATCTCTCTGTACGCATCAACGGCCTCTTTTTGTGTACTTCTTCCAATAACGAATTCAGCTAATAATAGCGGTAATCCAATTAATAATGTGAAACCGATGAAAATAAGGAAGAACGCACCGCCCCCTCCAATGCCGGCCATATATGGGAATTTCCAAATCGCCCCAAGACCAATTGCTGAACCTGCTGCAGCTAATACGAAACCTAATTTCGATGTCCATTGCTGTGAATTCATCTTTTTATCTCCTCTCTTTTTCTATTTCTTTTTTCGTTATAATCTGTCTATGTTCATATCGTTCTATTACCACCCCGATCTAATACAACCACTTCCCTTCAACTAAAAAACGCCCCTACGTAAATACGTAGGGACGACAAAAATATCGCGGTACCACCCTAGTTATGAAGATACAACAAAAGTAAGACCTAAATAAAAAACGCCCCTACGCAAATACGTAGGGACGATAAAATATCGCGGTACCACCCTAGTTATGAAGCCACAACAAAGTTAGGACCTAAATAAAAAACGTCCCTACGTAAATACGTAGGGACGATATATATCGCGGTACCACCCTAGTTGTGAACAAAATCTTCACCACTTTATTTGATAACGGTATGCACTACCGTCTTTCATTTCCTCACGATGTGAGATTTATGAAAGATGCTCCAGGACGAACTTCATGAATAATCTATATACTGATTCACACCAACCATCAGCTCTCTGAAATAGGGAGATTTTCACTACTATACCCTTTCATTGCTCAAATATTATTTTCCGAATTGATTACTATCATTTTTATCATACATTAAAAATAGTGTCAACTGATATTTTGAATTTTTATGTAGTACATTCTATTTAATAATTCAAAATATGACTTTTAAATGAATAGTATTAGAACATTTATGGTTTATACTGTATTAACTTCTCTAACAGGTTTATAGTAGTATACGATAAATGCAAGGTAGCATGAGTAGGAGGAACAAATTTTGTCTACGTCAAAAGTTTTAAAAGGTACCGCTTTATTAAGCGGTGCCACAATGATTTCACGAATTTTAGGTTTTATATACTTCTTTCCTTTTCAATTATTGGTTGGAACGCAAGGGGTTGCTTTATATGGGTACGCATACTCTTGGTACGGTATTTTATTAAGCTTTTCAACAGCTGGTATTCCTATTGCCGTCTCCAAATTTGTTGCAAAACATAACGCGCTTGGTGATTATAGTACAAGTAAAAAATTGTATAACTCGAGCGTAAAATTGATGCTGTTTATGGGCTTTTTAGGATTTTTAATTTTATTTATTGGAGCACCATACATATCACAATTTATTATTCGCTCGAAAACGCCAGATCCACAATTTATCGCCGACGTAACACTTACGATGCGAGCATTAAGTTTCGCGCTTATTATCGTACCAGCTATGAGTGTTACACGTGGTTATTTCCAAGGTTTTCAACATATGAAACCGAGTGCTGTTTCTCAAGTCGTAGAACAAATCGCACGTGTCGTTTTCATTTTAGTTGGTAGCTTCATCGTCTCAAAAATATTAGGAGGTTCCGTAGCCTCTTCTGTTGCAGTTGCTACGTTTGGCGCTGTTATCGGGGCACTTGCCAGCGTCTCTATTTTAATGCTGTACTGGAAAAAGTATAACGGATTAAAGCCTCCCGAAAGTGAATTAAAGTCAAGGGCATCCGATATTCCATTAAAAAATATTTATATGGAATTACTTCGATATGCAATCCCAATTGTATTTGTCGGTATTGCAATTCCGCTCTATACGTTAGTAGATCAATATACCGTAGCTGATGTCCTTAGAGCGATGGGAGAGCCTTTAGAAACAGCGAATGCAGTTTTCGCTTATATAACGAACTATGCACAAAAATTGATTATGATTCCAGCTTCACTTGCAACTGGATTCTCGTTAACGATCATTCCGGCTATAACGAAATCTTACACAAGCGGGAAACTAGAAGAATTACAAGATCAAATTTCAAAGATATTCCAAGTATTGTTATTCTTCACTATCCCAGCCGCATTTGGTCTTGCTAGTATCGCTTACGATGCATTCCGCATGGTTTATGTAAATCCTGAAATTGCACTTGGTGGATCACAATATTTAATTTCATTTGCACCGTCTGCTATATTAAGTGCGATTTTCACAGTTTCAGCAGCTATATTACAAGGAATTGATTATCAAAGAAAAACAATGATTGCATTCTCAGCCGGTATTCTCGTTAAGATTTTAGTGAACACACCGCTCTTACATTTATTCGGTGGACATGGTGCTGTACTTGGAACAATTCTTGGATATCTCGTTTCAAATATTATTATGCTGTACTGCATCGTTAAGTTTGCGAAATTTAAAATTGGCGAAACAGCAAAAACAGTACTTCTTATTACAATTTACTCCGCAGCAATGTCTGCTGTTGTAATCGCATTAAGAATATTTATAAGTTGGATTATTCCTGGCCAATCTTATATAGAATCACTAATTATTGTATTTATATGCGCCGCAGCAGGAGGACTTGTTTATCTATTATTCGTATTAACGAGTGGACTTGCTTCGCATATTCTCGGTAATCGTATTCAACGTTTACCTGTATTAGGAAAGTTAGTAAAATAAAAAGAAGAGATGTNNACATCTCTTCTTTTTATTTTGCATATTGAATATGTTTTTGTTGCTCAGCAATATTTAGTTCTGGAGCATGGTGTTCTACTAAATGTAATGCCTCTTTTATTAACATTTCTAACTCCTGCACACTATACTCCGGTTTCTCTATCAACGTATTCGCCATACGCTCATATAAGTTTTCAGGCTTAATACTCATTCGTTCCACATTATGCGGCATCCATTTAAATGCAGGATGATGCACGTACATTCGGTTCATTCCAAACAAGACACCAAATATATTCCTTTGCACTTCACAAATAACATCATAAAGCATAAGCCAATCTTTTCGTTTCAAAAGTGCCTCTCGATTATGCCAACGATTGCTTAACCAAAGATTTTCTGAAATCATCCGTTTCGCTAGTTCTTCTGGATACACCGCCACTCTATCTTTTAATTCATTCACTTTCTTTTCTCCATACAAACTCACACCATCATGAACGGATGATACAATACATTGTTTCTCATAATTTATATCATAATGTTCTACAACTTCTGAAATAACCTTTTCTACGGTCACTGTTAAAAAATTACTGATCTCTAGTTTAATTCCTTCTTTCGTCAAATACGTTTCCGACCATTCTTCTTCTTCGTAAGGATGATATGACAAAATAGTGCCACCAATATAGTTAATAGGCCCTTTACGATCCTCATCCTCTGGCGGCGCTGACCATAAAATATGTAATTCGATATCTGAATGTTCATCTTCTAACTTTCTAGCTACTGAACCTGCTAAAATAATGGATTCGATTTTCGAGTTTTGTCTATAAATCTCTGAAATTTCAATCGCTTTCTCTTTTAATCCCATTTCATTCCCCCCTAATACCGCAGTACTCTCCTCGTTTTTCATTTATCTATTTCGATATTGCATATTATATTACCTTTTCAAATTCACACTTAATCAAATTTCTACCCAATAACGCTGAACAATTTCGCCGGTATGAGAAGAAACTACTTCATTCTCTAACACACCGTCAACCTTTTGAATCGTTTTAGCAGAACCAATATTAGACTTATCACAAGTTATTAACACTTTCTGCAATCCTAATTTTTGCGCCTCAGCCAATGAGAGTTGCAGTTGCCTCGTAGCGTAACCTTGGCGACGTTTATTCGGATGGACACTATAACCGATATGACCACTTTCCAGCAATAATTCTGGATTTAATCGATGTCTAATATTCACAAAGCCTATAAGTTCCCCATTTTCAAAACTTAAAAATTGACTAGATGGCACTCGATTGGGTGGTAAGTTTTCACCTTCTTCTTGCGTACACACCTTTTCAAACCATTCATCAAGAGTATCAAAATTCTGTAAAGAGCAGCTGCCGTGTGGTTGTTCATTCACATGTAAAAATGCCTCTCGGTACTCCATAATTTTTTTGCTATATTCATGTGTTGGTTTTAATAGTTTCATCGTGCTTCCCCTCTCTTAATAACCTACAACAAACCCCTTAATAGCTCTATTTCACCATTAAGGGGTTTCTATCATTTTCTATCATTTTCATTCAAATAATCCCATACTCAAATAACGCTCACCTGTATCAGGTGCAATACATAAAACTTTTTTACCAGCGCCTAATCGTTTTGCAATCATAATTGCTGCGTAAACAGAGGCCCCTGAAGACGGCCCAACTAATAACCCCTCTTGTCTAGCTAAGTTTCTCATTGTCGTTAAAGCCTCTTCGTCTGCAATTTGAATAATTTCGTTATACACTTCTGTATTTAAGTTTTTCGGGATAAAACCAGGGCTTGTTCCTACTAATTTATGAGGACCTGGAACACCGCCAGATAAAACGGGTGATCCTTTCGGTTCTACTACCGCAATATATAAGTTTGGTAGTTTCTCTTTTAACGTTTCACCGGTTCCTGTAATTGTCCCACCAGTTCCCGCCGTTGCTACAAATGCATCAAGCTCTCCATCCATCTGTTCATAAATTTCGCGCGCAGTCGTATAACGATGAATATTCGGATTAGCTGGGTTTTCAAATTGTTGCGGAATGAAACTATTCGGTATTTGTTTTTGTAGTTCTAACGCCTTCGCAATTGCTCCTGGCATTCTTTGTTCTGCCGGTGTTAAAACTACTTCTGCTCCGTATGCCTTTAATAAATTTATCCGTTCTTTTGACATATTATCTGGCATGATTAAAATCGCTTTATACCCTTTAGCAGCTGCATTCATTGCTAAACCTATTCCTGTATTTCCACTTGTTGGTTCAATAATTGTATCTCCTGGTTTGATAAGACCATTCTCCTCAGCAACGTGCAGTAAATTATATGCAGCACGATCTTTCACACTACGCGATGGATTAAACATTTCCAGTTTTACATACACATCTGCTGCGTCTTTTGGAATAAATTTAGATAATCTGACGACAGGTGTATCTCCTATTAATTCTGTAACATTTTCACATAATTTCATAGCGCATCCTCTATTCTATCGTTTTCTTATCACTTGGTAGTAACCAAGAAGTAAGTCCAATTAATGGTAGACAACTACATAGTAACATAATGAATTGTAGACTATATATGTCCGCCAATTTGCCAAGAACTACAGATCCTAAAGCTCCGAGTCCAAACGCAAGCCCTACAATTAATCCAGAAACCATTCCTACTTTTCCAGGAACAAGCTCTTGCGCATATACAACAATTACACTAAAACTACTTGAACTAATAAAACCGATACATAAAAATAACGGTACTACCCACACGAGCGAAACGTGAGGTAGTAAAAGTGCAAGCGGTGCCGAACCTAGCATTGAAAATACAATAATTTTTTTCTTTCCAAATCGATCTGCTAGCGGTCCACCAAAGAAAGTTCCTAATACACCGGCAATCATAAAAGCGAAAACGAAATACTGTGCATTTTTTATAGATAAACCGTAATGCTCAATTAAATAAAATTGATAAAAATTCCCGATACCCGCACCGTACCAAGAACGTACAAAAGTTAAAAAAACAAGAAGTATAATAACAAATTTAATGTGCGTACTTACAATTGCATTTTTCGCCTCAAGTGCAGCCCTCTTTTTCCTTCTTACAGCGCCAGTCGCTAATTCATTTTTATACCAATTTGAAACAAAAAGTAACAATACAATTCCTACCGCTGCGAAAGCAGTAAAACCTAGAGAACCAATTTGACCTAGTGAAACGAAAATGAGCGCTGTAAAAATAGGTGCTAGCGAATTCCCAGTATTTCCGCCCACTTGATAAATCGCTTGTGCTAAGCCACGTTTGGCACCTGCCGCCATATAAGCAACTCGGGCACCTTCTGGATGAAAGACTGCAGAACCTAATCCAATAAATAAAACAGAAATAATAACAATAATAAAATTCGGGGCAAACGCGAGCCCAATCATCCCAAGCATACTCGAAAACATACCGAGCGGTAACAAAAATGGTGACGGCTTTTTATCTGAGTACATACCAAAAACCGGTTGCATAATCGATGACGTCATATTTAACGCGAACGCAATCCACCCTACTTGCATATAGGATAAATTCATCGTTTTTTCCAAAATAGGAAACAACGCTGGCACAACCGCTTGCATCGAATCATTCAAAAAATGTCCGAAACTAATCGCAAACAATATTCGATATATCGTCGGTGTTTCTACTGTATTTTTTTGTGAAACTGCCTGCATATATGAATCGCTCCTTCCTGTACAAAATATATATTTATTACAGTAGGTGTAATAAATTCTGACTTTTGAAACATTTCTATTCTATACTGGTTTCATTTCTTTTTCCAGAAATACAACTTCATACAAAAATATATTTTTTCTATATGCTTTATCGGATTTATTTGTAGAAATTTTCTATATTTTCTTTTATACTAAATCAAAGATGAAGGGAAGGATGACAACTATGCAGAAAAAAACAAAAGGAATCGTTGCACTCTCTATTACATTATCTATGTTTTTGACAGCATGTGGTCAAAAACAAGAGGCAACAACTACTGGAGAAAAGAAAAAGGAATCTTCAAAACAAGTATTAAACATTGTAGAATCTGGGGAAATTTCTACACTTGATTCCTCTATCGCAACCGATGGGTTTTCTTACGCTGCTTTAAACAACGTAATGGAAGGATTATATATGCCTGGACCAGATAACAAACCCGTGCCAGGAGCAGCTGAATCATACAAACTGAGCGAAGACGGAAAAACATATACATTTACATTACACGATTCAAAATGGTCAAATGGTGATCCAGTTACTGCTCACGATTTTGAATATGCATGGAAACGTGCCGTAAATCCAGAAACTGCTTCTGAATACGCACATATTATGTTTGATATTAAAAACGCTGAAAAAATAAATAAAAAAGAATTACCAATCGACTCATTTGGTGTAAAAGCAATTGATGATAAAACGTTAGAAGTGCAGTTAGAGCATCCTGTACCATACTTTTTAGGTTTAATGGGATTCGCAACATTTTATCCTCAAAATCAAAAGGTTGTAGAAGCACAAGGGAAAAATTACGGACTTGAAGCTGCAAATGTAGTTTATAACGGACCGTTCCAATTAAGTGAATGGAAACATGATACAAGTTACAAAATGACGAAAAATCCGAACTACTGGGATAATAAAAATGTAAAATTGAATGAAATCAATGTAAATATCGTAAAAGATACTTCAACAGCTGTTAATTTATTCGAAAGTAAACAAGTAGACCGTATCACAATTAATTCAGAGTTTGTTGATAAATATCAAAAGGATCCGAGTTTAAAGAAAATGGAGCGCCCTTCTGTGACATTTTTCCGATTTAGTCAAAAGAATCCTTTATTAGCAAACAAAAACGCTCGAAAAGCTATTTCGCTTGCTTTTGATAAACAAGGAATCGCAACAACGATTTTAAATAATGGCTCTATACCTGCGAATGCATTTGTTCCAAAAGGATTCGTAAAAGGACCTGACAATAAAGATTTTCGCACGACAAGCAATGTAAAAGTAGAAACAAATGTGAAAGAAGCAAAAAAACTATGGGAAACTGCGAAAAAAGAAACTAATTTACAAAACGCTTCTCTTTCAATCATTACAACAGACGAGTCTAACGATAAAAAAATTAGTGAGTTTTTAAAAGGTGAACTTGAGAAAAACTTACCTGGATTAAAAATCACATTGCAACCACTTCCCGTAAAAGCATTCTTAGATCGTGAAGAAAATGGTGACTTTGAAATTTCACTTTCTACATGGGGACCAGACTATCCTGATCCTACAACATTTTTAAATATGTTTGTCACAGACGGACCGTTTAATAAGATGAGCTATTCAAACAAACAATACGACGAATTAATTGAGAAAACGAGTTCCACTTTAGCAACTGACTTACCAGCACGTTGGAAAGCGTTCCAAGATGCAGAGAAAATATTACTTGAAGATGATGCAGCTATCGCTCCAATCTTCCAATCAGGGCTTGTATATTTAGAACGCCCAACAGTAAAAGGTGTTGTTATTCGTCCATTTGCAGGAATTTATTCTTATAAGTGGGCCTCTATTAAAGAATAAGAAAAAGGCGATCCTAAAACAGATTAGGACCGCCTTTTCTATTAAATAGCAAAACGCTTATACTTTTCGTAATCACTCGTCTTACATTCTAGTTCAATTTTTGTACCTTCGTTTTCATAACTCGTAGACAAAACGTGCGCATGATTGTTGAAATACGAAACTACCTGTCCTTGATCATACGGAATTAACATTTCACACTTCGTATACTCTTTATAGATGTGTGAGCGAATCATTTCTACAAGCTCTTCAATTCCAACATGTTTCTTCGCAGATAAATACACGCGATCTTCTTGTACTTTCGGAATTTCAACATCTACCATATCTGATTTGTTATAGGCATAAATCGTCGGGATATTTTCTACTCCAATTTTCTTTAACGTTTCATTAGTAATATCAATTAACTGTTCATAATTTGGATTTGCATAATCTACAACGTGAATAAGTAAGTCTGCTTCCGCCACTTCTTCTAGCGTTGAACGGAATGCTTTCACAAGATGATGTGGCAATTTGCTTACAAATCCAACTGTATCTGTTAATAAAAACGATTTATTATCTGGCAAATCAATATTTCGCACAGATGTTTCTAACGTCGCGAATAACATATCTTTTTCAAATACTTGTTTTTCTACAGTACCATTAAAGATTTCAAGCATCGCATTCATCGTTGTTGATTTCCCTGCGTTTGTATATCCAACTAATGAAACAACAGGAATTTCATTTTTCTTTCGTTGCTTTCGCTGCGTTTGACGCTGGGCAACAAGCGCTTCTAAATCTTTATTTAAAACTGAAATTTGTTCTTCAATTTTACGACGGTCTAACTCTAATTTCTTCTCACCGACACCTTTATTTTTTGTACCAACGCCCCCACTCTGTCTTCCTAACGATTCACGAAGACCGATTAAGCGAGGCATCATGTACTGGAGATGAGCCACTTCTACTTGCAACTGCGCTTCTTTCGTTTTCGCACGTTGCGCAAAAATATCTAAAATTAAAATGGTACGATCAATAACTTTACAATCTAAATCTTCTTCTAAATTTCGGATTTGTGAAGGAGATAATTCATCATTAAAGATGACCATATTCGCATCTATTTCATTTACATAAGCTGCTACTTCTTCAATCTTTCCTTTTCCAATATAATGCGATGGATTTACTCGTTGTAAATTTTGCGTCACTTGCCCCATTACCTCTACATCACAAGCTTCTGCAAGATTTGTTAATTCTTCCATCGAATACGCAAAATCATCTTCATTACCTAAATTTACTCCAACTAAAACTGCTCTTTGTAATAATTCTTCCATATATTTATTCCTCCATTTCGATTACGCAAAATAAAAAACACAGGTCACTGCCTGTGTTTTCGTAAACGGATAAGGGTTCACCAAAGAAATAGAAGAAAGCTATGCTTTCATCCTATCTCATAGTCAAAAGTCCCAAGATAATATACGTATCCACAACAAGTGTGCACCTATACGATCCCATTCTATTAATAAAGGCAAAACAAAAAGAGGGCGTATTCGTCCCTCCCTCTTTTTCACATATAAGCTTAATAAAGGGTTCCTTTAAAATAGGCAGACCAATCCCGTTCACTCTGTACACAGACAGAGCCTTTGAGCGCTATTCAATTATTGGCACAAAGTATTGAGACGTAATCTGATTAAGATCAAAGGAAGCCCCTCCGTTCATTTTAAGTTACATAAAGTGTAGCATAAGTAATTTGCTTTCACAAGGTTTAACAACCTATATCACGCGAAAGAAAATCTTTATATTTTTACTTTAATCGTCATTTTTTGCGAGATCTTCTCACAATAAAAATAACAAAAGCAATGATCAATAACAGACCAATGGAAATGATAGAAACCTGCCACCAACTTAAACCGCCCACCATTTCACCTTTTAAATCCACTTTCTTCGTTGGAATAGACTCTTTTGCAATATGACCTAAAGCCACTTTGTCCACTTCTGCCTCATCTAACCTTTTCGTACCACTGCAACTATGTGTGAATAATTGTTTCTTTTCCCCTCTTTGAGAAGAAAACACTAAATATTCTCCTCCTTCTATAAAGTGATACACACAATCACCACCGTTTGTATATACAATAATTTGCGAAGAACTTGTCCCTTTCCAAATTTTCTTCACTTCAAATAATACTTCAGTTCCAATTCCCTCTTTCCTACCGACTTCAATTACTTTCCCCTCAAACACTACATCGTTTTTTTGAAATGCATCTTCTGCTGATACGTTAATACAATCACAAGCATAAGACTTATTTTGAAAAACAGTAAGAATAAAGCTACAAATAACGACAACAGGCAACATATGCAAAATTCTTTTCAAGGGGCTCAAATCCCTTCAGTATCAATTTTAAAAGCTCCCATATATTATTTTCACATCATTCATCAATTTCCTCTGTAGCAATTAAAATATTGTCGTTTCAATAAAATAAAGATCTGTATTGATATTAGTATCAAATTATAAAGATTAAGGGGATGTTCCTATGAATTCTAAATCACTTATTACCGCAATCGGTACTTATGTTCCAGATCAAATATTGTCTAATCACGATTTAGAAAAGATAGTCCATACAAATGATGAATAGATTGTACAAAGAACCGGAATGAAGGACCGAAATTTTCTTTTATACAACTAACATTACGGTAAATGAAATCATATCAACGATTTTCTGAATATATCTATCACAACTCACAATATATCAACGATTCCAGTTAAACTATTAGTTAATCGCAAAGAAGCTGCATTCAAAGATTGGTTACCTCTCTTTGAATGCAGCTTCTTTTATCTTAATTTTATTTACCTGTCCGAGACCATATCACAACAGGAATTAGCAATAATGTCAATACTCCTCCAGCTAATGACAATGCGGCATAACTGGAATTTGCTACTATCATGCCTGACATCGCTCCGCCTGAAGCTCCGGCTAGTGCAATAAAAACATCTATCTTCCCTTGTGTTTTTGCACGAGTAGAAGGAGTTGTGGAATCAACGATTTGTGCCGTACCACTAATCAATCCGAGGTTCCAGCCTAAGCCAAGCAAAGAAAGAGCAACGATTAATAGTATTAAAGAATCACTCGGTGCTATCGCAGCTATGACACCCGCTGCAAGTAAAATTACTCCACCAGCTATGCTCATCGTAGTTCGGCCAATTTTATCAATTAACATTCCTGTAACGAGAGATGGAAGGTACATTGCTCCTACATGAAAACCAATTACAAGACCTACTGCACTTAATCCATGGCCGTGGTGTCCCATATGAATTGGTGTCATTGTCATAATCGCAACCATCACTATTTGTGTAAGTATCATTACGATTGCTCCAACAGTAACACCCCGTTTATTTTCTATCATTTCTTCTGTTACTGGTTGCCCTTTATATGTATGTTCTTGTTTATATGTTTCTATCATGTTAGCAATAATTAACGGATCTGGACGAAGCATAACAAATAGGACAAGACCAGCAAGTATAAATGCTGCTGCCGATAATATAAATGGACCAGCAAGTTCAGGAATTCCAATTGAATGAGCAAACTCTCCCATTACTCCTACTAAGTTTGGACCTGCTACTGCACCGAAAGTCGTCATAACCATCGTAATACTAACAGCAGTTGCTCGTTGCTTCTTATTCGCTAAATCTGTACCTGCATAACGAGCTTGTAGATTTGTAGCTGTACCTGCACCATATATAAGTAAAGAAATAAGTAAAAGAATAATACTATTTGTTAAAGCAGCCAATACAACTCCAATTGCCCCAAGTCCACCTACTATAAATCCTGTTGCAAGTCCAATCCGGCGTCCATATCGCTGCGAAAGTTTCCCTACTATGAATGCAGCTAACGCAGATCCTAATGTAAACATGGCAGTCGGCAATCCTGCATATGCATCTGTTCCAAGCATTTGCTGCGCAAGAAGTGCACCTACCGTAATTCCAGCAGCTAAACCTGCCCCGCCGAACATTTGCGAAATACTTACGATTATTAATGTTCGTTTGTATAGTTTTTGTTGCTCTTCTTCTGTATACATACGATTGCTTATTAAAGCACTCGCTTTATCTAGCATTTCCTCACCCTCCTTTTGAAATTAAGCCCCTTTGTTAATGTACTATGTTTAACGTTACATATTCAATGTCATTTTTCATTCGTTCCTTTATATCTAAAAAACTAAAAATCTTTATCCATAGAAGAACCACAAGCCCCTATAAACTTAACACTACTAGAAAGATACAAAATTTAAAGACTTTCATCGGAATTGATTTTGTTGGTTTTTATAATAAAAGGCATTATAGTCATAAGTTTAATGAACTAAATCCAGATTATAACTCCATACTAGTGTAAATAAAAAGACTATCCGATAATTTGGTTTGACCAACTTATCGGATAGCTCTCCTTCATACATTACATAAAAGTCTTTTACTATTTAACTCCTACATCTTGCATAGATTCCACATTCTTTTTCTCGCCCTCTTTTATTTCATAATAATAAGTAGGTAATTCTATGTTATGCTCTATGAAATAATCCTCAATCAATGAAATAATTACTTTCAATGTCTTCAAACGAGCATATAATTTATCATTACTCGCGATAATATTCCATTTCGCATTTGACTTATTTGTTTTTTCAAACATGTCTTCCATTGCTTCAACATACTCGTCCCATTTTTCACGATTACGCCAATCTTCATCTGTAATTTTCCATCTTTTAAGAGGGTTGTTCTCTCTTTCTTTAAATCTCTTCAACTGTTCGTCTTTACTAATATGATAGAAAAACTTCCCTATTATGTAATGGTCATCTGTTAATAATTTTTCGAAATCATTAATTTCATCATACGCTCTCGTCCACTCTTCCTTTGTAGCAAAACCTTCCACGCGTTCAACTAATACACGACCGTACCATGAACGATCAAAAATAGTAATTTGCCCGTACTGAGGAAGTTTCCTCCAAAAACGCTGCAAATAATGGTAGCGTTTTTCATGAGGGGCAGGTGCTCCAATTGGAGTTACTCGGAAACCGCGTGGATCAAGATGCTCCGTCACTCGCTTAATTGCTCCACCTTTTCCAGCTGCATCCCAGCCTTCCATAACGAACATAACCGCAATTTTTTCTTCTTTTAAAATTTGCTGTAATGCTAATAAGCGTCTTTGATATTTTTCGAGTTTCTTATTGTACTTAAATTTCGATTCAATTTTTTTCGTTAAATCTACTTTAGCAAGATGTCCATTTTCCATAAAACAAATCCCCCTTGTTGTATGACAATAATATTTTAACATATTTTTGGTAATTTTTTCATATCCTAAAAAGCTGTGTAGAAAAATCTCTACACAGCTTCTTTCTCTAACTCTACATCTACTTCGATGTTCTCTTGTCTATTCCTTACAGCTTTCATAAAGAAAATAACCGTTAAAACAACTGTAATAATCGCACCTACAATATACGAAGTGTCTAACGGCATATTAAAGCCAATTTTTGCGTTTAAAATATAAATTACTGTCATGAGCGTCATAAATATTGCTGGAATTAATGAAACAATATACTGATTTCCTTTTCGTTGAACAAATTCTATCTCTCTAGCTAACTTATTTAAAGCATTTGATGACATATACCGTTGTAACTTTTTAGAAAACCATTGTAGTTCATCAGAAATCGATAAATTCATACTAAAAACGCCATCCTTTCTGTATATTTCTACAAATAGAATAGCGTTCTGTTTATTATATAGATACTAAATTATCTTAGCTCGATAGCGTTCCTTCAACAAGATAAAAATTTTAATCCCCTACATTTAATTAATTATAAGCATCTAACTTATTTCCTCTGTTTTTGATTTACATGTTACTCAATTCATATCACTACAATTCTTACATTTTTTTGTGTGCCAACATGTCCATTTAATACAGTATTTTATCTTTCATTAAGTTTATCTTTATCCAGTTGCAGCCAATCGTCAAATAGTTGATTATCCTTTAGTTTTAGATAATGCTTCAAAAATGTCACAAACTCTTGTGTATCAACTTCTTTATATTGGTAGGTTTCATAATATTGTTTTAATAAGTATTCAGCTGTCTTCTGTCCTCCATTTTTGTTAAAAACATTCCACAATCCACTTGCTGACTGACCATAGATGTAATTACTTTGCTCTTCTAACGGATATTTGTCCAATGGAAGATTCGATGGTCTTCTTTTCATATTTGGCAACAAATCTTGATGAAACATTTCATTTATGTTTCTGTTTTCTTGAGCTGAGAAAAACAGTCTTGTTGCCAACACCGCCAATCCTTCATCTAACCATGCATGATAGTAAGGATCACTACTTATTACTCCATAAAACCATTGATGAGCTATTTCGTGTACAATATAGTTTTCTAATACTTTAGTCGGTTGCGAAACGGATCCAACTGTTACAATTCCTGGATACTCCATTCCTTTTTCATCCAAGATAATATCCAATTGTTTAGACGGATACTTCCCTATAACTTGCTGAAAATAAGCTAAGGCTTTCGATGCGAACAAACTGGCTTCATTAAGGAGTTCTGGCTTATCTTCAACACTAAACACTCGTATGTTTACGCCGTTTTCTTCTTTTTCAATCATATGTGGTTCTTTCAAAACTGCCACAAACATTTCCTTCACATTCTTTACATACATTACGTTTGTATTATTAATAGGAAATGTATCACTTTCACTTGAAGTAACTACTGTATAATCTGGTGGCACTTTTAATTTAAGTGAGAAGTCACTAAACGAGGTATGATAAAACTCACCCTTGGCACGATATGCTTGTTTATTCCAGTCCTTCTGGAACGTTGGAACCATTGGATACCATTGAGCCAAGTAATAATTTTCACGGTTTTTTGAAAAACGATTCCCATGTTCGGGTAAACGAAAATCATAGGACACTCTAACATTTATGACGTTTCCAGGTGACACCTTTTCATTTAACGGTACAGTCAGAGTATCATCTGTGAGGTTGAAGGGATTGTTTTTTCCATTAACAGATAATTCCTTCATACGAACAGTTGCAGGCTTTTCCAATTGAGGGGCATATTCCTTCGTAAAAATATTAGGGATAAAATAAAACAAGAGTTTACACCAATCTTTGTCAGATTGATTTTGGATTGAAATTGAAGCTTCTACATTAAAAAGGCCATCTGTATTCATTTCAAGCTGAAGATCATATGCACTTTTGCTACCTGGCTTTATATCTTGTGGGATAAACTCCTTTACATTCTCTTTAACGGGAACTTTTCTAGAATACTTGCTCCATATTCCGTAAATACAAATCATAAAAACGAGAGAAGAACAAATAACAATTTGAATTCTTAATGTATTTCTTTTCATATTACCTCCTTACATAAACTGTAATTTGATGGACATATTCGTCTATGACCATCTCTTTCCCTTGTATCTAGAGCATTCTTTTCAATTTCTGTTTACGTCAAATCTAATTAACAGAGATATAGACCAAAACACACATATTTACACTATTTTGATTTATATACAAACTACATTTTAATGTTTTGGGGTATTTGCTTTTCTTAGGTTGTTAGGCATGTATATTCACCCCTAAAAAGAGAACAATAACAAATACATCCAGTACAGAATGGGAGTTCTCTAAAGATGAAACGAAAAATAGTCTCTCTCCTTACGTTTATTTGTGTGGCACTACCAATGCACGCCAGTGCCTACACATTTCAGTCACTACCAATTGCATCGCAGTCTAAACAATGGTATGTCGAAATTGATAAATCTCATAACTCAAACAAACAAGCAATCCAGCCAAAACAAGGTGTATATGATACGTATAGTTTACTCGTAAAAAACATCGGTCATGATGTATCAAACGTATCAGTAGAAATACTGGATAGCAGCCCTACCTCTAAAGCTACCTTTAAGCCTACTACACCTAATGAAAACATTTCTAAAAGTCATACAAGCTTTGACTACATGGTATTCCCATTAGATTTTAATAGCCATAATTTTAAAGTCGTGATTACTTGGGAAGAAAAGAATTTCTCTTACAACGGCCATCCGGTAAATGAAGGTAAAAAGATAAAGCAAACATTTGTATTTAATGAAGACTAAGCCCTAATTTCTTTAAGGCTTAGTCTTTCCTTTTGAAACCAGTTTGTATCGCTTCCGTCACTTTTTTTGTGATCTCCAATTCTGTTGCTTCCATACTAATTTTCTTGTACCAAATATGTACAGACGATTTTTCATTATAAAGATGTTTTATTAATATGAGTTGATTATATACTGGCCTATTTTCTATATGGGTAGCGATATAGACTGTAAAATTTTTCGCCTCAAAGACCTTTCCTTGCAAAATATATTTACTTTCTAATTGCCTTACTACTATATCTTCCAAGTTTTCTATAGTCATGCATGTCGCCCTCTTTTCCCATATAATTAATCAAATCGACGAATACTCGGTACAGACAATGCTATTCCAATTGTTAAGATTACTAAAATAGCTAGTGTTATAATAGTTATCTCACCACCTATGACAGTAGCTAACCAACCTACAACTACGTATCCTAATGGCAATAGAGCAAAAGAACCTAACATATCAAGGCTTGCCACTCTTCCGAATGCTTCTTCTGGTACAAGTTCCTGTAAACTCGTTTCCCAAATGAGTCCAAATATCATCATGCCGAATCCTTCAATTGCCATTAACACTATTAAAGCAGGTGCCCAAGAAATGAATGGCATAATTAATAAAGCAATGCCACTAATTAAAACACCTCCATAAGCCAGTAATCCTCTCTTCTGCCACCGCTCTTTCCCACCAAATATTAATGCAGCAATTACAGCTCCACCACCTGAAAATGCCATACCAAGTCCATACACGTAAGCTTCAAAATGATGATGAACATTAAATAACCATGGAATTAATACGACGATAATGCCGGCATAACAAATATTTATAAAAGAAAAAACTAAAATTGTAATCCACAGCCACGGATGACTTTTTAAAACTACAACACCTTCCATAAATTCTTGTTTGTAATCGATCTTACTCTTTTCAATCGATTTTACTTTCTTAAATTTAATTTCTTTTAAAAATAATAAACATAAAAATGATAATAAGTACGTTACTGCATCTAATCCGAAACCTATCCCTGCAGACGCAACCGATACTATTAGCCCACCAAGCGCTGGTCCAATTAATCGTATGCCTTGATTACTCATTTGAGTGAGTGCGTTAGCTGCATTTCGAATTTCTGGTACAAATACTTTTGCTCGTACAGCTGAATATGCCGGCTGAAATATCCCTTCCATAAGCCCATATACCGCAACAAGCACATATAATAGTGTAATTGTTAACACGTCCATAAATATAAATGTTGCAATTAATAGCATTAAGACGCAACGAATGATGTCTGTAAATAACATCAATTTCACCCGGTCAATCCGATCTACTACTAATCCAGCAAACGGCAAAGCAAGTATATTAGGAAGCATGTACATTGCCATAGTCATCCCCATTACAATTGTTGAACCAGTTAATGAATACACAACAACTGGTAGAATAACCATCGTTATGGAACTACCTAAGGTCGAAAGTAATTGGCCAATCCATAAAAATTTAAAGTGTCGCGATGCTTTAACCGGTAATAATAATTTCCCCACATACCCCAAACTTTTCTCTCTTTGTACTTCTCCTTGCACCTCTCTCACCTCTTTTCAAATTAAAATACAGAATATTCTTTTTAATTATATATGAAACTAGTAACCTTATGGTAAAATTATCAAAATCATATAGGAGAATATAAATAAAAGAGGTGTTTNNAAACACCTCTTTTATTTATAATTTTAAGTTTTTCTTCAATGTCCAATATTTTTCTGGAGCATTTTCAAGTGAGAATTCTACCCAACCGTTTGGATCTTCACGATATACATTTACTTTTGTACCATTTTCTAATTTTCCAACTTCATTTTGTGTCACATTTGGTACACTCTTAATTGGATTGTTAAACGGGAATGGAACTTGATAGTAAGATCCTACCGATTGAACAGTAGCTTTTGCATCTTTTGCATAATCTGTATAAGGAATTGCTTCACTTAATACTTCTACATTTAATGTATTAGGGTTTTTCGGTAGTCGTTTTGCATTTTTGTAATCTGCTTTATTAAAAGGCTTAATGCGTTCCATGATGTTAGCGATTTTTCCAGCCCATTCTGTATCCGTTGAATACATAACATTCATTGCTGGCAATGTGTAACCTTTGAAATATCTTGCACCATCTTCTAAGTAGTTCTTTTTTACATAATCAGCGTTATATGAAATACTTAGTCCGTAAGACGGTAAATATTTTGCATATGCAAATGGATCACGATCATATGCTCTTAAACCAAATAAATTATGTTTACGATATGCAATTTCTGATTTACCGTAACCAGATTCTAAGATTGCATGTGCAGCTAAGTATAGTGCGTTCACACCATACTCATTTTGCGCTTTAATAAAGTCTTGTCCAATTCCAACTAACGGGCTATCTGGATGGAATCTTTGAATATAATTATCAATCTCTTGCGCAGTTACATTAGATGGTAACGTTACATCTAGATTGATATACGATGCCATAGCGTTATATAAAAATTGTGCATATTCTTCACGTGTTACAATACCAGATGGATTAAATGCACCTGCTCCATTACCTGACGCAATGCCGTTAGATTCTAATGCACTGATTGCATCATTTGCCCAATGCTTGCTCGGTACATCATTAAACGTATGTTGAGCCTTTACTTTCAATTTATAAGCATTCTGGATAATTACTGCCATTTCAGCACGAGTTAAAGATTCTTTCGGTCTAAATGTTCCCTTACCATCACCTACAAAAATCCCCATATCTGTTAAAGCTAAAATTTCTTTTTGAAACATTGTTGTTCCTTCACTAATATCAGAATATGGGTTTTTATATTCGCTTTTTTCTTCCGGTTTTAATGCACGATACATTAATGCTGCCACTTGTTCACGAGTTACAACATCCCCAAATCCAAACTTACCATTATCATATCCTGCAATAACTCCGTTTGACGTTAAATTAGTAACTGCTTCAAATGACCAATGATCTTTCGGAACGTCTGGAAATTCTTTTGTAGATGCAAACGAAGTTGCTGGAGCCATCACTACTTGAAGTGCGACTGTCACTGCTAACACATTAGAAATAACTTTTTTCATAAATTTTTTAACACGTTATGTATATGTTTGCCCCGTGTTAACTTGCCTCCCTTTATCATATAATTTTCCCTATCAAACTAACAAACTCTTAATTAGTCAACAGTAAAAGTATACGTGATAAAAATAAACTAATCTACCATTATTTTATTTATAATCGGCATAATACGATATATCTTTTTATTCCGATACAAAATTACACAAACTTATATAAATTGAAACTTTAATCAGTCCTCACCAATCGGGCTTTTACGGGCTGCCCGGCAAATAGCCGATAAAAAGCCCACCTCTATATAGACGATGGGCTCAGCAATCAATATTGTTATTTCGTTAAACGAGATTTTGAAACATCAAAACCTTTCCACTCATAATAATCTAAAATACCCGCATAAATTGCCTCAGCAGCTATTTGTCTTCCAGATTCTGAAGCTAACTTCTCATAATCCGCGCTGTTATCTAAAAATGCTAGCTCAGTTAGTACTGCAGGCATCTCATTTTCTCTTAATACATAAAGATCTCCTTCTTTCACACCACGATCTCTTGTATCTAGAGCTTTAACTAATCTTTTTTGTATTTTATCAGCTAACATATAACTATCCTTTTCACGCTCAGTTAATTCTTTCTTTTCAGATCCTTTATAATAAAAAGTTTCCGTTCCATATCCATCATGTTTTTGAGAAGCATTTGCATGAATACTTACAAAAACATCTCCATTATGCTCTTTCGCGAAATTCACACGATTTTTAAGGTCTTCTCCTTGATTTTCACCAAGACGAATATCTGTTTCACGTGTTAACATCACACGGAATGGAGTATTTTTCTCTAGTAAACTTTGTAATCTTTTAGATGTATCTAATACAATATCACTTTCATGTAATCCTTGTGTTGCCTTCCCAGGATCTGTTCCTCCATGACCTGGATCAATAATGATCACCTGTTCTACTAGAGGATTACCTATTTTAAGTGAATCCGTCTTTGCAATAAACTGCGCAGCTTCTGCTTTCGTTACAGTTTTATTAGGTAACCAAGCTGTACTAGTTACACCTTGTGAAATATTCAATTCTACTAAAATGTTAGCTTTATCTTTCCCCCAACTATCATTTAAATCAGCAAATTTTGTTTGTAATGGCTGTTTTACTTTTGCATCTAATTTATATGCTTCAACAAGCATCGATGCCATTGAAACGCGGTCGATTTTTCCGTTTGGTTCGAATACGCCTGCTCTTTTACCTTTAACAACGCCAGCTTTTTCTACAGCTGCGATGTATGGGGTGTACCATTCGTTTTGAGAGTCACCAAAAGATGGTTTAGCATCTTTATCGAATGGTAAATTTAAGATTTGAGCCATCATTGTTGCTGCTTCTGCACGAGTGATTTCTTTTCCAGGCTCGAACATTCCTGCACCATTACCTTTAACTGCACCTTTCTCTACTAAATAGTAAATAGAATCTTCTGCCCAATATTTAGCTGGGACATCTGGAAATGTTTTTGTTTGTGCGAAACTGCTAGATGAATAAGATAATATACTAGCTGCTAATACTCCTGCTGCAATTATTCTATTTTTCATAGAATATATTCCCCTCTCAAGTACAATATTTTTTTTTATAACAGAGTAATTATAGTTCTGAAAATTAGTAATAGTCAAATGAAATTTGTATAATTTTGTATTATTATTGTATTTTTTGGAACAGATAACTATAGTTAAACTATAAAATAATCATTACCCATACATAAAAAAGCTTGGAATTTCTCCAAGCTTTTCTTACTTCTCCTCTATTTTCTTAATCTCATAATCAATTTCTAAAAACTTAACTCCGAATATCCACATTTTATGGTGAGCAGTTAGCAGTTGACCCTTTCTCTCTTTAATAATAAAAGTCTCTGCTAGTGGTAAACGTATTGTAAAGTAGCGAGTGTGTAAATAAATCCCTTCATCACCCTTACTATTTTCTCTTAACTTACTAGTAATGATTAAATCATTACTATCATTACATAATTTCAAAATACCCGTCATATTCGAATATGGTAAAGGCAATGCAATATTCATATATGTCTCGTTCTTATGTGTATGCTTTGAATAAAGAGCTAAAAAAATAGACTCTCCTGCTTCATTTTTTCTTAACCAAGCCCTTACGTTCTCTCTTCCATCTTTTTCATCTATTACACCAACGATAGAGCTATGCATCGTTTCCCACTTGCCGCCCATTCCTAAATGTATTTGTCCTACACGCTTACTCATTTTCTCATAGCAAAGTGCAAACGGACGGAACCAACGAGCCCATTTAATATTCGATTGTAACTGGTACTCTGTTGTATTTTCATAAAAGCGAATAATACCCATAGGAACCTTCGTCGCGTCAAATACTTCACTATGAAAATCATTCATTTTGTCAACTAGACCATCGTATTCCTTACTATTCACTAAATTTCTACTATGTAAAAATGCCCCACCAATCGTCACTTTTCCTCTTAATTGACTCATTGGTTTTCCGTAGTATTTATAATTCGGAACACTCTTTTCAATCATCCAGCCAACAAATGCTGGTAACGCTACTCCAATCCCATTTACAACACCGTGAATCCAAACCATTTGAGCAATTGTAATCGTCATTACTTGTTTCAAATTTCCGTATGAGTATATAAGTGAGAACATAATTGTTACCATGAGCGTACTAGACGAAATAATTAAGAGAACCTTTGCAGTGATAGAATTAAATTTCACTTTCCAAACGTAAATGCCATATCCATAAATAGCACATAAATATATGAACACTGCAAAAAATTCAAATATCCTTGAATATGTAATTCCTATCGCAACTGTCATAGGTGAAATAACTATGATAAACATAATTGCATCATATACTTTACTTCTCTTTTCTCTTTTCCTTCTTACTAAACCAGCTGATAAGGGCAATAGAAACGCCGAATAATGAAAGTGGGCAGCTGTGAGTAAAACAATATCAGAACTAAACTGCATAATCGAAATGTTTGCTACTGAAGCAAAAAACCAAAAACCACCAAGAAACAAATAAATATACGCACTATCTATAGCCGTTTCTTCTAATGGTTTCCATCCTCTTTCTAGCAACCTACTAACGCCAAATAACGCAATAATCCCTGTGTATATAAACCAAATAAGAGAAAAAATAAAATGGTTTGTTACGAAAGCTAGCATTGCACAAATCGCTGCGATTGGATATAAAAACGATACGGATTTATAAAATAATAAATACGATCCATTTCTTGTTCTTTTATCGATAATACAAAAAGACATTGGTATAAATAATAAAACAGATAATAATATAATTGCTTCAACAGGATTTACATCGGGCCACTCACATATTAGAAAAACAATATAACAAGCAAGCCCAAATATTATATTTCTCATATCGTTTATTTCCTTTCCACAAATGTTCCCTTATATGCAAATAGCGAACCAATTAACGGATTTCGTACTTGTACATGAATTCGAAAACATTGTAATTCATCATCATAACTTTCAACAATTTTTGCCTCTCCATATAAAAATTTCGGTAAAGAGATTTTTCTTCCAAACATAAAAAACCATTGTTTCTTTGAAGAAATATGCATTGCTCCCATCTCATCAATATGAAAATTCAACGTAGAAACGAGTATATGCGGCTCACCAAAATAATCTACAAGTTCATTTTCTGTTTCATCCAACTGCATAACCGCGTTAAAATATCTTTTCTTATTATGAAAATAAAAAGTGCGATTCCACCGTACAAGTTCATTTCCATGTTCATCCCGCTCAGCAGTATTATGTATCGTAAATGGAACTTCCTTTCCCCGCTCTGAGAAAAACATTCGAAACTTCGATGCAATTTTCAATATCAATTTAACAAAAAAAGAGCCACCGTAAATTTCATCCATCTTTCCTTCCCCTGTAAAACTATTTTCTTCTGTAATCGCATACCGCTTCTGTAATTCTGGATGCAGTTTTTTATAGGTATCCCCTAATAATCGCTCATAAATATTAACCATACACTTATCCCTTTCTCGTCCTCTTGCAATTTTTTGCACTTGGCAAATCAAAGCTATTTATATAACCGACAATTGATAATCCTATTAGAAGGATATTTAATGTAATTGGATTAAACGGCTCTGTAAAGCTTGTTATATTCGTAAAAACTGCTGCGGTTCTCCTTCTTTTTTCTCTAAATACGAAATTTCAGTAAAGCGAGCATCCCACTCTGTATGTATGTCTGGTTCTTGCGTATATTTCCATAGTTTTTCCATTGTTGTTTTCATTTCTGTTGCAACATAAATAGGCTTTTTCTTACTCATTCTCCACCTCCTAAGTACTATATTTTTAATGTACATGCAATGAATTTATTTTGCTACATTTTTCACAAACTTCTTTGTGAAAAAGAAAGAATAAAAAAAATATATAAAACACTTGATTCCTCAAAAAATTTGAATTATTATAAAACAAATGTTACCAACAACTTCATAATTCAAACACTCTCGCCTAAAACGTGAGATAGAGGTTGCAATACTTATGAGTATTCTAATGGAGACACAGAGATGTCTATGAAATTAGAGGAAAGGAAGTGTTGCCGAAATCGATAAATTTCTCTGTATTTATCAATTGGGGCTGTTTTCGAATAGAAACAGAACTGTCATATGTACAAACGTGTATGTATGAAGAGCTATCTACAAAAAAGAGATATCATTTTTTATGATATTCCTTTTTTGGCGGTTTTTTTATTAGCTCCGTTTTCTGTTTCCCTTTTCCTGTAACAGCACCATCCTCACTTATTTGAGATGGTGTTTTTTGTTTTTTCTCTGGTAACTACAGGAATATTGGGATTTATATATGTCCTAATCTATTCTTAAAAATGGACGAAAGAAGGAATTCGTAATGGAAACGATTGTACAAAAATTTGGTGGTACTTCTGTCGGAAGTGTTGAACGCATTCAACATGTAGCAAATTTAATTATTGAAGAATACGAACGAGGACATAGTGTTGTCTCTGTCGTTTCAGCGATGGGCAAAAGTACAGACGATCTTGTAGCACTTGCTAACGCTATTACAGAAAATCCAAGTAAACGTGAAATGGATATGCTGCTATCTACAGGAGAACAAGTAACTATTTCATTATTAACAATGGCTCTACAAACAAAAGGCTATAGTGCAATTTCATTAACAGGATGGCAAGCTGGTATCACAACAGAATCTGTACATAGTAGTGCACGGATTACTGACATTAATACAGATCGTATTCAGTCTTATCTTGCTGAAGGCACAATTGTTATCGTAGCTGGTTTTCAAGGAGTAAGTGAAGAAAATGAAATTACAACGCTTGGACGAGGTGGTTCTGATACGACTGCTGTCGCATTAGCTGCGGCACTAAAAGCAAAAAAATGTGATATTTATACGGATGTGACCGGCGTATATACGACTGATCCACGAGTTGTACAAGATGCTTATAAATTAGATGAAATTTCTTATGACGAAATGTTAGAACTTGCCAACCTTGGCGCTGGCGTATTACACCCACGCGCTGTCGAATTTGCTAAAAATCATAACGTAGTTTTAGAAGTTCGTTCAAGTATGGAACAAGAAAACGGAACAATTGTAAGGGGAGAATGTAACATGGAACAACAATCAATCGTTAAAGGTATTGCATTTGAAGATAATATTACACGTGTCACAATTAAAGGACTAGAACAAAGTTCACTTTCAACAGTTTTCTCTACATTAGCAGCAGCACATATTAATGTAGATATTATTATTCAAAGTATTACTAATGAAGGAACTGTACATCTCTCCTTCTCGATTCACTCCAATGATTTAAGAGAGACTTTAGAAGCGTTGGAACGAAATCAAGAAACTCTTCACTATGAGTCTGTAGAACATGAAAATCATTTAGCAAAAGTATCAATTGTAGGATCAGGTATGGTATCTAATCCGGGGGTTGCTGCGAATATGTTCACTACTTTAAAAGAAGAAGGTATTCATATTAAAATGGTAAGTACATCTGAAATTAAAGTATCGGTTGTCATTGACCGAATTCACCTAGTAGATGGCGTTGAAGCACTCCATCAATCATTTATGGCGAAAATTGAGCCTTTAGTGCAAATGATTTAATTTCCGCCAATAAAACTTACAACAAATTATATTAATCTATTTTCTTCCTATATAAATAGAAAGCTATCTACATAGATTTCAAAACTCTATGTGGATAGCTTTTAACTTGTTATACTTATCAAAAAAATCATTATAAAGCAATTGAAATATTCGTTATACCCTTTCCTAGGAAATATAACCGACTCTTCTCACTTCTTATCATATATATCTTTTCGCTCTCTCCCTCGAAAAAACGATCTGCATTCATTTAAAATAACTTTCTTCACGTCAGAGTCAAAAACCATCATGAATAGTGCAATTCCTAACAATATCTCTTGAATTCCTTTATAATCAATGAAAGCACTCATAATTAAAAAACCGCAGCCAATATAAAAACCAAACTCATTCTCTTTCTAAAAATCCTCATCTTCTTCATCCATATGTATTTTTTCTTTAAAGTTTTGATTCCCTTTTATTAGCTCATCTAACGTTACGTTATACATTTCGCTAAGTAAAATCAAATTTTCAATGTCAGGACAGCTATTATCATTCTCCTATTTGTATACTTCCTGTCTCGTTACACCAATCTTTTTAGCGACATCTTCTTGCGAAAACCCTTTTGTTTCTCGTAATTTTTTTAGTTGTTCTCCCAAGTTCATAACGTTCCCTCATTTAACGAATTATTACATAAAAGGAACTATAAAAGAAAGAAACTGTTAGTAGAACTTACTGTAAACCATTCGTTTACATAATTAAAAAAAGGGAGAATAGCTCCATATTTGAGCTACTCTCCCTCTCGCTTCTATTAAAACAGATGAATGTTTTCTTTCTTACAAGCTTCACGTAAATCGTCAGGCCATACAGAAGATTGAACTTCACCGATATGCGCTTTACGTAAGAAGTACATGCACATTCTTGATTGTCCAATACCACCGCCAATTGTTAATGGTAGTACATCTTCTAATATACCTTTATGGAAATCAAACTCACGTTTAAAGTCATCACCAGTTTTCGTTAACTGCTCATCAAGTGATTTACTATCAACACGAATTCCCATTGATGATAATTCGAACGAAGCTTGTAGTACTGGGTGCCAGAATAAAATGTCACCGTTTAGTTTCCAATCATCATAGTCAGCTGCACGTCCATCGTGTTTTTCACCTGAACGGAGTGCATCACCAATTCCGATAATAAAGACTGCACCGTGTTCTTTCGCAATTGCATGCTCACGATCTTTCGGAGTTAATTCTGGATATTTATCTTCTAGCTCTTGGGAAGTAATGAAAACAACATCTTCTGGTAAATACTTTCCAAGGAACGGATACTTTTCAAATAAGTGATCTTCTAAATCTTTGAATATTCCATAAATTGTTCGTACTGTTTCTTGCAAGTATTCTACAGTGCGCCATTCTTTTTGAACAATTTTTTCCCAATCCCATTGGTCAACGTAAATGGAATGTGTTGCATCTAGTTCTTCATCACGACGAATCGCGTTCATGTTTGTATATAAACCTTCACCAGCTTCATATCCATACTCATGTAATGCAAACCTTTTCCACTTCGCTAGTGAATGAACAATTTCTAACTCTTCTCCTGAATGTAACATATCAAATTCAATTGGACGTTCTACACCGTTTAAGTGATCGTTTAATCCTGATTTCTTCGTTACGAATAATGGTGCAGATACGCGGAATAGTTCAAGGCGTTTTGCTAACTGGTCCTCGAAAAATGTTTTAACTTCCTTAATTGCGATTTGAGTCTCTCTTACTGTCATTAATGATTGATACATGGTGGTTTCCTCCTAAAATGTTTGGATGTTGTGAAAAGAAGCCAACAAAAAAAGCCCTTCTTCCCCAAAAAACTGGGACGAAAGGCTTTGGTTCCGCGGTACCACCCAAATTAGCAACAGAGGTTGCTCACTTATACAATACGGAGATGCAATATCTCGATACTGTTCTTCTTGTAACGGCGAAGTTCCCGGCTAAGTCTACTTTCCTATAAAGGATTTCGGTTAGCGACTCCAGGAGGTTCTTCATAATAGGCTTCGTATCAGGCTCACACCATCCCTGACTCGCTTGAACTACATCCTACTACTACTCGTCCTTTCATAGTCGTTTTGTTGTCACATCTCTGAAACATTTTATTAATGATTATTCTATACAAAAAAACGAGAAAGTCAACAAAAAGTTTTAAAATATTTTGCAATTCTTTATTTTACAGCTTTATTGATTGTTTCTAATTTTAGCACCTTTACTTCTTTTGCCTCGTCAATCCAAAAAATGTTTCACTAACCGAAACTAACATATACACAACCACTAATGTGATCGTTCGAAAAATTGAATCAGCAGTATTTCTTATTATTTTCATTTTCTTTGTAATTCCTTTCAGTTTACTCACCATTTCATGATATACTATAGCATTCAAGCAGTTTGTTTTTACTTAAAGCAAACATAGTCATTTATCGGGAGTATTTTTCTAAAACATTGGCTATTATCAAATAAGATTTTTTATATAACGGAGTGATTATATGAGTAAAACGAAAGCAAAACCAAAAAAAGGTGTAGGACAAGGTACAGGAAGTAAAGGATGGAACCGTTGGCAATCTAGTGCAAAGAAAAAGAAAGCTGCAAAACCATACAAAAGTAAAGGCACAAAGAAGTAAAATAAATAGTGTCTTATTTCTTTACTTTGTTCAAAACAAAATATAATTATTACAACAAAAAAGCTATGCTTTCATATAGGTGAAAGCATAGCTTTTTTCATTTCAAATCATCAGTATATTCCTTATTTCTTCCTCCGTAATAGAAGATAACTTCTCTTCTCCCGGCTCAATCACTTCAGCAATTAAATTTTTCTTACTCTCTTGGAGCTCATGCATCTTTTCTTCAATCGTTCCGTGAGCTACTAACTTAATCACTTGCACTGTATTTTTTTGCCCCATTCGATATGCTCTATCTGCCGCTTGTTGCTCAACTGCTGGATTCCACCATAAATCGTATAATATTACCGTATCTGCACCCGTCAAGTTAAGGCCCGTACCGCCAGCTTTTAAAGAAATAAGAAATAGGTCCCCTTCTCCTTCATTAAATCGATTGCATAGCTCTACACGCTCCTGCGAAGGTGTACTACCGTCTAAATAAAAGTATGGAATTGCTTGACGATTTAGCTCGCGACCAATAATGGAAAGCATCTTCGTAAATTGAGAAAAAATTAATATTCTCTTCCCTGTACTTCTACATTCCTCTAATATCTCTAACAGCTGTTCAAATTTAGCTGAACTGCCCTTATAATCATCGACAAATAAAGCAGGATGATTACAAATTTGGCGCAGTCTCGTTAAACCAGCTAAAATTCTAATTTTATTTTTGCGTAACGTATCCTTGTCTAAATGTTTTAACGTTTCTTCTCTTAACTTCGCTAAATAAGCAGCATAAAGTCTCTTTTGATCGGGTAACAACTCCGATGATTGTAAGTGCTCTATTTTGTCTGGTAACTCATTTAATACGTCGCCTTTTAATCGTCTTAATACGAATGGTTTTACGCGTTTCGCTATATCTTCGCGCCTTAAATCACCGAATTCTTTTCTTCCTGGTAATAATTCTGGGAAGACGACATGGAAGATAGACCATAGCTCTTCTAATGAATTCTCTACAGGTGTTCCCGTTAATCCAAAACGGTACTCTGCCTGAATCGTTTTCACTGCTCTTGCTGTTTGCGTCGTATGATTTTTAAACGCTTGTGCTTCATCAAGAAATAACGTATGAAACGGCCTTGCATACAACCTTATATCCCTTCTCAGTAATGGATATGACGTAATTACGACATCAAATTCCGCTATATCTTTTAAAATATTCCGGCGCTCTGCTTGACTTCCATCTGCAATAACCGCTCTAATATGCGGGGCGAATTTTTTCAATTCACTAAGCCAGTTATAAACAAGTGATGACGGTGAAACGACTAATATCGGCATTTTCTTCTCTCGAATTTCAGGCAAGACAGAATCTATAAAAGCAATACTCTGCAACGTCTTTCCAAGCCCCATATCGTCTGCTAAAATACCCCCAAAACGGTAATAGGCGAGTGTTTTCATCCACTCGAATCCATACACTTGATACCCTCTCATCACAGCATGTAAAGTATTTGGCACAGCAAACTTTAATTTTTTCGGATTTTGAATGTTTTCCACTAACTCTTGAACAGACTCATCTAAACTTAAAACGTTTCCTTCGTGAAGTCCGTTCATCCATTTTACACTCCGAATAAGCGGTACATTTACTTCTTCCCCATGTAAAAACTCTTTCCGAATACCCGATTCTTTTACAAATTGATTAATTTCATTAAACTCTTTACTCTCTAGTGATAATAACGAACCGTTCGCTAATCGGTAATATTTACGTTTCTCTTCAAGAGCCGCTAATACACCTTTAATTTCTGCTTCCGGTATTCCTTTTATATCAAAACGAAATGACAACCAATCAATTCTTTCTTTTCTTCTCACTCTAATAAGAGGAGCTGTATCACCTTTATGAATTCTTAATTTGATTGCTGTTGTCGCATAAATATCAACTAAGCCTTTTAACGTTGGAACGACGTGATATAAAAAATTGTACTCAGCTTCTTCATTATGCATAAAGTAACCGCCTTCCGTTTTCGCGAAGGCACTTTCACTCATCATTTCTAAAATCTCTTTTTCCTTTTTCTCATCACGATTAAAAACAGACGGTTGCCCGTCTTCTTCTAGCGGATTAATCACGACATTTCCATAGTGGAATTCGAGACCGGCTAACAAACGATTTTTCACTCGATCTAAATACAATTTCGCTTTTAGCAAAGGCGTTTCAACACGATCAGATATTATTTCATCAATTTTTACAGTACCAAGCTTCATTAACCCAGGCACAACTTTCGCTACGAAATGTTCCATCTTATTTTCTGGAATGTAAAACTGATTGCTATTTGAACGATTCATCATCTTTTGTAATTCAATAAGCCGCATACACTCTTCCATATGTAAATGATATAGTTTCCCGTCATAAAGTGCATTGTTATACATATCCATAACTTGTACACGGTTTAGTCCGTCTATATGAAGTGTAAATCCGCCATTATTCCCTTTCGTAAACTCAAAATGTAATGGCAATAAACCTTTAGAAACTTGTAAACCATGAAACAGTTGTTCATTTTGTTTCAGCTGTACATACTCAACTCTAGAAAGTAAAGAGAGCATATCATTCCATGAAGCTGGCGGTATTAATATCAAACTTTCATCTTGTTTTGCATGTACTTCTAGCGCATCCTCATACATTTTTTCATTATGATGAATTTTAATAAGTTGCTGAATAATTGCGTCCGTCTCTTGTTTAAAACTATGTACATCTGGTGTATATGTAAATTCATTTGAACAATGAAAAGACTCTCTTTTCTCCACTTTAAAAAGAAAATCTCTAATATGATTTATAAAATGTGATTTCGCAAGTTTCAACTGCATTCCAAGAAGAGCCCCACCATTTTTCATAGCTACCGGTGTACATATAAACGCAACATCTAATATTTCACGTGTATCAAAACGGTGTTGTTTACTTTTGGGTTTCAGTGGTTTGTCTGCAAACAACTGAAACATCCCGCTCGTTAATTGATCATTTTCATTCTTAATCGTTTGCTGATTATAGTTTATATACAATAAGACAGCAGCAACATGTTGACAGTACGTTTGAAAAGACGCTAACGAAGGACAACTACATCTCGCAACAACATCACCTTTTTTAGCTTTTTCTACTGTAACATGAAAATCTTCGTTCCCTTTTACCGTCGCCTCGCAAATCTCTTTAACTTCATCATATTGATTCACTATCACTTTATTTGCTTTATAATAAGCTTCGCCTCTTTTATATGAGGTTTCTCCGCATACTTCTTTAATAATTGATTTATTTAATGTAAAACTCATTGTTTTGACACTTCCTTAATGTAAAACCATTTTCTCTTACTTAACATTTTACATGCTCCACGAGAAAATATAAAATGTTGATTTAACAAAAAAAGATGCTTATTTATAAGCACCTTTTCACTCTATCTCCATCAACCGCTTCGCCTCAAAATACAACACTTGAATAAATTTCTTCGTATTAATACGTATATGCCCAGAAGCAGCTACTTCATCCTTCGTCATTTCTGTCATCCGTTTTCTAACTACAGTAAAATCAAAAAATTTCGGCGCATAGCTTTCAAATTTTGGATTTGAAAAGTCTGTTAGTCCAAGAGAAGCTAAATGGTTTAACGATTGATAAATCGCTCTTCTTACCCTTTGTTCAGATGCTTTTTTCTCTTTATCAATATCCGCATCTAAAGCTATATCTCCTAATTTTCTTATCGTAATATGATGGAAAATTTCTTTTAACGCTGGAAATCCAAATTCAAATGTCTGCGCTTTTTCTTGTCCATTTAAATATTCCAGCATACTAAGTAAATCTTTACTTCCATTCTCTCCTGCAATACCGAGCTCTGATAGTAAGAAGCGTCCTGAATCTGCTATCTTTTTTGCTTCTTGCACTGGTTCACTACGCATTTGCGGCTGCTCCCACTGAAACACATTGTTCAATGATTTTCGAATATCATATATGGAACGCTCTAAGCGAATCCGTTCCATTACTTTTCGTACGACAGATTCAACTTCAATTTTGTTTAGTGGTTTCGTAATATAATATTCCACACCAAGTGTATACGCCTCACCAATGAGTTGTTTCGATTCAACTTGGGAAATCATAATAATTTTACCAGTGAAAGAAGACGCTATATGGCGAACTGTTTCAATCCCATCTCTCATCGGCATTAGTAAATCAATAAATAAAATGTCCACTTTTTTATAATTTAACTGTTCCGCTTCAATAAACGCTCCATCTTCCGATTCTCCAATTACTTCCCCAAGGTCGCCATCTTCAATAATTTGCGAAAGCATCGAACGAAAAACTTCATCATCATCTACGATATAATAAAACAACTCTATTCCCCTTCCCGCTTTAAACTACACTCCGGTAAACAAACGACAAACTTACACCCTCTGCCAGTTTCTCTATCTTCTAACCTCACTTCTCCGCCAAGCTCTGTTACCATTTCGTTTATGTAAGAAAGTCCAATTCCTGTGGACGGTGTTCCCGTTTGATCATACTTTGAAGTAAACCCGGGCTTAAATACTAATTTCTTATATTTTTGTGCAATACCGGGACCATCGTCAATTACTTCAAAGAATATATGTTCATCTCGTTTATATAGCTTAATCATAATGAGACCTCTCCCCTCAATTGCTTCAACTGCATTTGCAACTAAGTTATTAAAAATCGATAAGGCCGTATACACATGATATTCTGCATGCGCACCTTCTATATGTTCCGAAAAACGTATATCTTTTCCCAACATTTCAGCGTACTTCTCATTTATCCTTACAATCATTTCCACAAGCTCGTGTCCCTCTACATACTCAGCCACATTTTTATCTAATAACAGTTTAGATAATCCTGCAAAAATTCTTTGATTATCTTTTTTTATTTCATGTACTTCCCCCGCTATTTTCAATGCTGTTTTACCATTCGAATCATCGATTACTTGCAAGTTCCGATATAATTGATATGCTTCTTGTGTAATTAACTCCGCATTTTGTAACGTTTTTTTCAAATGAACAGATTCTACATATAAATTAGAAAGATGCATTAACATATTTTCATTTTCTTTTCGCACTTGTGATTCTTTTAATTTCGTTTCATATAAGTTCATCATATTTAAAAAACCGAGTGCAAAGAAACTACGAAAAATAGCAATAATAATTAACTTATTTACTTCAGAAACCGTTATTGTTGTACCGAGCACTACCATATGATAAATCGCAAGTTCTGACATACTTGCGATAATTTCAATTGTAATTCCAAGGCACCCAATAACTATTGGCTTCTGATGAAACTTATTCACCCTACAAAGCGAAAAAAGACTTCCATAAATAAAATAATAGAAAAATACAGGATAGCGCAAATAAAATGATTCCGTCATATGAAATGAACCTTGCATGATCCAGTCAAGGCATACGCGGAATAAGACTACACATATACCGACAAGAATACCTGCAGCTGCTGCTGGTACTCTTCTTAAAAATAGTAATAAAAAGAAGAATAGCGGTGTCCCAAAGCTAACACGAAACATATCGTTAAAAGGATGAAAATTCAGCTCTCCAGCAATCGGAACAACGATCATTAATATAATTAAAAGGGACATATCATTCTTCCATAATTGATTCCAATTCAACAGTGCCACTTCCTATGCATTTTTTCAATAGTACAAATGAAAGCCCGCTTATAATTATAAACGGGCTTTATTTCTATATTCTAACCTTTTCTACCGCTTTTATTTGGCGATACTCTGGCTTCCACATTGCTTCTTTCACTGCAATCTTGATATCGTTATCACTTAATTTCTCTCTAGCAACACCTTCTGCAACTGCAACTTTTGCTACTTCAATTGCAACCATTTCGGAGATATTACGTAACTCTTCAACTTCTGGCAAAATAGGTGCTCCTGGCTGACTTGTATCTACCATGCTTGCAACTGCTTCTGCAGCTGCTGCGAACATTCCATCCGTCATGACGCTAGCACGTACAACAATTGTTCCAAGTCCTAGCCCTGGGAAAATAAGTGCGTTATTTGATTGCCCGATCACGTACGTTACACCGTTATACGTAACTGGTTCAAATGGACTACCTGTTGCAACTAACGCTCTTCCTTCTGTCCATTCAATTAAATCTGCTGGTTTTGCTTCAGCAAGTGGCGTCGGATTCGACATTGGTAAAATGATTGGTCTTTCTACATGAGAAGCCATTTCTTTAATAATCTCTTCTTTAAATGCGCCCGCAACAGTAGATGTACCAATTAAAATTGTCGGTTTTACATGTTTCACAACTTCAGCAAGTCCGATCACATCATTTTCTTTCCAGTCACTTACTTCCGCTTCTTTTCTTGCATATGGAATTTGGAAATCAAGCAGATCTTCCATATTATCTGTAACTAACCCGTTTCGGTCAATACACCAGAAACGATTATGTGATTCTTCTTCTGATAGGCCAGCGCGGACCATTGCATCTCTTACTTGATCTGCGATACCGATTCCAGCTGTACCAGCGCCAAACACAACAACGCGGTGTTCGCTTAAAGGTACACCAGAAACCTTCACTGCCGATAATACCGCAGCAAGTGAAACTGCACCTGTACCTTGAATATCATCATTAAACGTACATACGTCATGACGGTATTTATCTAAAATTTTTCGTGCATTTCGAGAACTGAAGTCTTCCCAATGTAAAAGCGCTTTCGGGAATTGTTTATTTACCGCTTGAACAAATGTATCAATAAATTCATCGTAAGCTTCACCTGTTATACGAGGATGACGATTTCCAATATAAAATGGATTGTTTAATAGTTCCTCACGGTTTGTACCTACATCTAAAATTACTGGTAATACACGGCTAGGATCGATTCCAACTGCGGCCGTATAAACAGCTAATTTCCCGATTGCGATGTTAATGCCACCAACGCCCCAGTCACCAATTCCTAATATACCTTCTCCATCTGTTACAACGACTAAATCAATGTTTTCAGCTGTTGCACCGATATTATTGAATGCTTCTTCAATACCTGATGGATCGTTAATTGATAAATAAACACCACGTGGTTTACGGTATTCATGACTATATCTTTGAATTGCTACACCGACAGTTGGTGTATATACAATTGGTAACATTTCACGTAAATGATCTGTTAGAATGCGATAAAATAACACTTCATTTCGATCATGCAACGCTGTTAAGTATACATTCTTTAATAAATCATCTGGCTGAGAACAAAATTGTTCATATGCTCGGCGTGCTTGTTCATCTAATGTTAAAACCGCTGGCGGTAATAACCCTTTTAAACCTAACTCTTCTCTTTCTTCTTGCGTGAAAGCGACCCCTTTATTTAAAAGTGGTGTTGATAATACTTCTACTCCTCTTAATGCTGTTTCTAATGCCCCATTAGAAGCCACTGTAAACTTACTCATAACATCCCTACCTCTATTCATATATAACATTTCTATATTGTAAACAAAAAAGAGGGGCTTGTCCCCCCTCTTCTTTTAATTTTTCTTTAAAAGAGTTGCTCCTGCAATCCCTGGATGAGTCATTTCAAACGGATCTAAAATTAACTCCAAGTCTTCTTGTGACAATACACCATTTTTCATACAAAGTTCTCGAACGGATTGACCTGTTGCAATTGCTTCTTTCGCAACGCGAGCTGCTGCTTCATAACCGATATGAGGGTTCACGGCTGTAATAATTCCTACACTCTTCTCAACATACTCTTTTAAGCGATCTTCATTCGCTTCAATTCCTTTTAAGCAATTATCTGTAAAGGCACGGAAACCGTTATTCATAATGCTAATAGATTGAAGTAAGTTGAAAACAAGTACTGGTTCCATAACGTTTAATTCTAATTGTCCTGCTTCTGAAGCAAGGCAAATTGTATGGTCGTTACCAATTACTTGGAACGCAATTTGGTTAATCACTTCTGGCATAACAGGGTTTACTTTCCCTGGCATAATAGATGAACCTGGTTGACGAGCTGGTAGCATAATTTCTGCTAATCCAACACGTGGACCTGATGCCATTAGACGAAGGTCATTCGCAATTTTAGACATGTTCATCATACATACTTTTAGTGCTGCAGATACTTCAGTATAAGCATCCGTATTTTGCGTCGCATCTACTAAGTCTTCAGCACCAACAAGTGGTAGTTCACTAATTGTAGCTAAATGTTTTACAACTGCTTCAATATATTCTGGATCTGCATTTAAGCCTGTACCTACTGCAGTTGCTCCCATGTTTACTTCATATAAATGTTGACGTGATTGCTGAATTCGTTTCATATCACGTCCAAGTACGCGAGAGTATGCTTTGAATTCTTGTCCAAGACGAATTGGTACAGCATCTTGTAAATGTGTACGACCCATTTTAATAACATGATCGAACTGTTCTGCTTTTAATTCAAATACATCATGCATATAACCCATCGTTTGTAATAAGACTTCTAATGCATTTAATGTTGCGATATGAATCGCTGTTGGGAATGCATCGTTTGTTGATTGCGCCATATTTACATGACTGTTTGGACTAATATAATGATAGTCTCCCTTTTCCATTCCTAATAATTCAAGAGCACGATTGGCAATGACTTCATTTGCGTTCATGTTCATTGAAGTACCTGCACCGCCCTGAATTGGATCGACGATGAAATGATCATGCCATTTTCCTTCTAAAATTTCTTGAGCAGCTTCTGCGATTGCGCCACCCTTGTTCAATTCCAATCTTCCTACATCTGTGTTAGCAAGTGCTGCTGCTTTTTTCACAATTGCAAACGCTTTAATTAAACCTTCATGAATTTTGTATCCTGTAATCGGAAAATTCTCTACTGCACGCATTGTTTGTACGCCGTAGTATGCAGAATTTGGTACTTCTTTTTCACCTAAAAAATCTTTTTCAACTCGCACGCCATTTTTAACTTCAGTTAATGTTGCCATCATTATTTCACTCCTTAACGATTTCTTATGCTGCTTTTGCTTGTTTGACTGTTTCTACATATTGTTTTGCTTTCTCATTATCGAATTCGCCTTCCCACTTCGACATAACAATGGCCGCTAATGCATTTCCTAATACATTGACAGATGAGCGAATCATATCTAAAATACGGTCAATTCCCGCAATTAACGCGATACCTTCTAGCGGTAAGCCCATTGATCCTAACGTTGCTAATACAACAACGAACGATGCACCTGGAACCCCTGCCATACCTTTGGATGTTAACATGAGAACGAATAATAACGTAATTTGCTCCGTCAGTGACATGTGTACACCGTACATTTGTGCAACAAACAATGCCGCTAACGCTTGATAAATAGCTGACCCAGTCAAGTTAAATGTATAACCTGTCGGAATTACGAAAGAGGCAACTGCCTTTGGACAACCGAACTCTTCCATCTTTCTCATTATATTAGGTAAAACAGCTTCTGAACTTGCTGTCGTAAATGAAAGAATAAGTTCTTCTTTTAAAATTTTCATTAGTGTAAAAATGTTTACTCCAACCATTCGCGCATTAATACCTAATACAATCACAACGAATAGTATAACAGTTACATATACAGCTAGCACTAGTTTTCCTAAAGGAAGTAGTGTAGCTACCCCAAATTTTGCAACCGTAACAGCAATTAATGCGAATACACCAAATGGTGCAAATTTCATAACTTGATTTGTGACCCAAAACATCGCTTCGAGCACACCTTCAAAGAAGTTAAAGACAGGCTTTCCTTTTTCTCCAATTGCCGCAACTCCTAAACCGAATAACACTGAGAAGAATATAATCGGTAATAAGTCACCTTGTGCGATAGATTCAAATACGTTTTTCGGTACAATGTGAACAATCGTTTCAGCAAAACCTTTCTTCTCTGTGGCATCTGCCGTTTCTTTATAAGAAGAAATATCACTTTGCTGTAAATTATTCATATCAACGCCAGTACCTGGCTGGAATATATTCGCTGCAATTAATCCCATCAAAAGAGCAATAGTCGTAATAATTTCGAAATAAAGAATTGTTTTCCCGCCTAGTTTCCCAAGCTTTTTCATATCTCCTACACCAGCTACTGCAACAATTAGTGCTGAAATAACAATCGGTACTACAATCATTTTAATTAAGTGAATAAATATATCCCCAACTGGTGTGATATAAGAAATCGCCGTTTTATTTCCATAAAAGATTGCCCCTACCACAATCCCTAAAACGAGCGCGACAAAAATTTGTGTTGCTAATCCGAATTTTTTCATTTATGTTCATCCCCTTTATGCGAACGCTTTCATTTCGTATTTATAAAAGCTACTCACACATCATATAAGCGAACCTACAAAATCAGACAAAAACCTACAAGTTCGTCACAAAAAATTCAAATTTTTTTCTTACTATATTCATTGACACATATTCCGTAAAAAGAAATAAAATATACTTGATAAAACATCAGATTATTTCGTATAATCTAAAAGATGTATGTATTCAAACTAAAAAGGATGAAAAGGAGTGGATGTTATGAAAAATCACGCGAAAAAATTCATTATATCTATTTCTTTTCTATTTCATTTTCATAAAAAGGAGCAAGGGCATTCGCCTTTGTTCCTTTTTTATTGCTATCTATAGGGGGAATTGTTATGAAGCCATATAAACGAGTCTTAATTAAATTAAGCGGCGGCGCACTTGCTGATCAATCTGGAAATAGCTTTAACTCGAAACGATTAGAACATATCGCAAACGAAATTTTATCCATCGTTGATTTAGGCATCGAAGTCTCCATCGTAATTGGTGGTGGTAACATATTCAGAGGTCATTTAGCTGAAGAATGGGGCATTGATCGCGTAGAAGCTGATAATATAGGCACGTTAGGAACGATAATTAACAGCTTAATGCTTCGCGGCGTTCTAACTAGCAAAACCGATAAAGAAGTACGCGTTATGACTTCCATCCCTTTTAATGCGGTAGCTGAGCCATATATTCGCTTGCGTGCAGTCCACCATTTAGATAACGGATATATCATCATTTTTGGAGGCGGTAACGGGCAGCCATTCGTTACGACAGATTACCCAAGTGTACAAAGAGCCATTGAAATGAATAGTGACGCCATATTAGTTGCAAAACAAGGAGTAGATGGCGTCTTTACAAGTGATCCAAAACATAACAAATCAGCGAAAATGTATAAAAAACTAAACTATAACGATATTGTTAGGCAAAACATACAAGTAATGGATCAAGCGGCTTTACTGCTTGCCCGGGACTATAACTTACCAGCACACGTCTTTAACTTTGATGAGCCTGGTGTGATGAAAAGAATTTGTTTAGGTGAACATGTTGGAACGTTGATTAATGATGATGTTTCGATGCTTGTTCATGAAAAATAGTTATTCCCATCAAAAAGGGTGTCTTTTATAGACACCCTTTCCTCCTTTCTCATCACAAATAAAAATCAACCAATCCCCCCACCTTCTCCTTACAACGCTCCCAAAAAGATAAGTTATCAAAAAACTCTTTCGTCATTTCTTTCGAATCATGAAAATCTTGCGCTAATGCCTTATTCACTTCTGATACGATAGTTCCACCATGAATATACAAATTCATCTCATCATTTATATAGAAGCTACGTGCAGTTATGTTCGTTGTACCGATAACGGTTAATTCATTATCAATCAGCATTAACTTTCCATGAAACATCCCTTTTTTATAACCGTATACAGTAATCCCATTATTAACAGCTTGACGTATGTAAGGATATGCCGCCTCTTTAATAAGAGGAATGTCTGGTTTATATGACCAAAGTATTTTTACTGTGACGCCACGTTTTTGTGCCGCGATTAAAGCGTTCATTAATCCTTTATTTTTCGCTATAAAATACGGCGTCGTAACGACAACCGAATGCTTCGCTTGGTTTATTAACTCAACATATTTTTCAGCGACGTGATGCCCATTGTAACTAGCCATCGTATGTAACGTGTCCCCTTTACTAGCTTTATTCGTACTTCTCTTTATATGTTCTTTCGTATCTCGTTTCCAATCTAAAGCGAATTGCTCTTCTAAATCTTTCGCTCCTTCTCCTTTTATCCGCACATGATAGTCACGCCAATATCCAAATCGCTTATCTTTTCCTAAGTACTCATCTCCTATATTAAAACCACCTGTATATCCAATCTCCCCATCAATCGTTGTAATACGGCGATGATTACGGTGATGTAGTGAATAAAATCCAAATGGCAATTCGGGTTTTCTACTATATGTAAAATGTACACCACTTTCCCGCAATTCATTTATCATTTTTTTTTCAAATGATAAATCATTAATGCGATCAACTGATAAATATACGTTTACTCCTTCTTTTGCCCTCTCTTTTAATAAGTTTAAAAAAGTATAGCTACTTTTATCATCCGACAAAATAAAAAAATACGTGTAAATAGAACTTTTCGCTTCTTTTATATCCGTAAATAACTGTTTATAAAAAGGCTTTCCTTCTACATATAATTGAAAGTCACTATAATGAGGCGCATACTCTGTCGGCATATTTTTCCCGGCTTCCATTTTCCTGCCGAGGGTAACATCTATATGCATCCAAATTAAAATAAAAACGCAAATAGCAATAATAATAGAAGTAACTCGCAATATTTTTTTAATCATTTTGATTTCCTTCCGCTTATTTTCTTTCCACCCTTCTATTTTGTCATTCAAATTTAGATTTCATGCTTCATACAAAAAGGATGTGACTTAGCGTCACACCCTTTTTTATATTAAACAAAATTCCTTGCATCATTATTTCTTCCAAACTTATAAATGGCAATTAGGAAGAATGCAATCGCGAATGCGAATAAAATTAGAATGTTTAAATACAACTCCGAGAGCGGTATTCCTTGTTGTAGTTTTGATACTGTGTCTAACAACCATCGTTGTGGAAGAAAGTCAGCTACTTTTTGTACCGCTTTTGGCATAATGTCATACGGAAAATAGCATCCAGCAAGTAAACATGTTGGTACAATGACCATATTTTGCATCGTATTTGCAGTTGCTGAATTTTTCGAAAAAGCGACAATTACTAATGACATTCCAACCGCTACTAAAGCAAATATCATTAGTACACCAATCATCACTATGAAAGGCATATTGATATTCGTATGAAAAACATTCGTTAGAAATAGGATTGTGATCATAATTTGCACTGTTAATATCATCATATTTACCCCGACATTAGATAATATAAATTTCTTCCCATCTATCGGCGTCGATAATAATCTAAAATACGTTCTATTCTCTTTTTCTTTTAAAATATAACCTGATAAGTTCGCTGCTGAAAATAGCATAAACATAATAAGATAGCCCATCGTTTGATTTGTCATATCTTTATTTTTTGAAGTATCTTCAAGCGTCTCAGACTTTACTTTAAATGAACTTTTTTGATAACCGGCGTACATAGTATCAAATGTACTTTGATCCGCCCCTGCCACTTTACTAATCGCAGAGATGTTATCAACATAGTTATATAAATATGATTTTATAAATCCCGTTACTTGATCGCCTTTAATCGATGAAATCTCAATGTGACTCGGCTTCCCTTCCCGAACACTTTCGGAAAAACCAGACTCTAATGTAATCACACCATCAAGTTTTTTTGAGGTGAGTTTATCTTCTATTTCAGATTCTTTAATCTTACTCACATTTACATGATTTAACCCTTCTAAAAATTTCACTGTGTCATTTGCTATCGGCTGATTTTCTTTATTTATAACCCCAATATTTAACGTTCCTTGCCCTACATTTCCGTATATCGAAAAGGAGAGGAGCGTCCCTATTATCGGCAAGCTAATAATAATGAGTAAACTTTTTTTATTTTTCAAAAGTACAGATAACGTTTTTTGTATGAGCCATAAAATATCTTTCATACTATAGCCCCTCCCGTCTACGTAATGCAATAATCGCAATGATTAAAAAGAGTGCTGAAATCCCAAGGTTTAAACATATTACCGGCAATGCTGCCCCTACATCATTCGCATAAATAATTTTCATAACAGCTGTATTTGCCCACGTTAATGGTGATAAGTTCGTAACGACATTTTCTTCTACTACGAAGTATGCTCCGCCAAAAATAGAAGCTAATTGCACTACTACAAGAATAATTGCTCTCGATGATTCAGCTGTTTTTGTAATATATCCAATCCCTAAACCGAAGCTAATTGCTAGAAAGACTTGTGTTAATAAAATAATAAATATGATTCCAAGATGGTCGCCCCAATTCGCTTGAAAAACAAATTTGCTAAATAAAATGACAAGTAATATACACAGTGCGTTCGCTACTAGACTGCCTAGCACTTTTCCAATGAAAATTTCAGCCTTACTTATTGGCGCTGCAATCAATCGATCTCCTGTTTTACGTACTCGTTCTCCTCTAATTAAAGAACTCGCTCCCATTGCAGCATACAATGCTATCATCGTCGTCATTACAACTGCATAGTAATCCATAGAACCTGGTTTTTTAGCAGCTTGTAAGGATGTTTCTTTTATATAATCGTTATGATTTCCGTTTGAAATAACTGCGTTAACCTTACTTGGATCTACTTTCGCAACTTCGATCGCTACATTGTACTTATCAACAAATGTTGTAAGTATTCCTTCCACTATACTTCCCTCAATACTACTTCTTTCGCTTCCATAAAATTTCGCACCATCTTTATTTAGTTCTATATAGGCAGCATATTTATTTTGCTTCACTTCTTCTTTCCCATCTATGCCCTCAGAAACCTTTTTAAAATGAATACCTGATTTATCGACTTCTTTCGTAAATGCTTCAAACGATTGAGAAAACGTACTACTTGCTTCATCTTTGTATAGCACTTGTATATCCTTAATCGATTGACTATCGCTATTAAACGCGTTACTTAACGCTGTTCCTAACACAAGCATAAGCACAATCGGAAATGCTAACATAAAAACTAAAGTTCTTATGTCCCTGAAATCTCTTTTAATATGCATAACTGCAATATTGAAGATGTTCAATTGATGAACCTCCCTTTACCTTTTCTTCATTTCCCTTTATTTATCTCGTAAATTTCTTCCAGTCAACGTAAGGAATACTGTTTCTAAGTTCGGAGCCTGCTCCTCTAACGAACGAATTTCAATATCGTGATTAATACAATGTTGAATAATTTTATTTAAATTATTTAATCCTGCATCAGAATTCACTTTAATTACGTTCTCTTCGATTTGAACAGCTTTCACACCACTTATCTCTTTTAATTTTTCTACATCTAAGTTTTCTACTGACTTCACTTCGATCCAAATATCTTTCGTATCGGTAATAATCGCTTTTAACTGTTCTTTTGTGCCTTCTGCAATTACTTTACCGTGATCTACAATTGCTATTTTCGTACAAATCTCCTCTACCTCTTCCATGTAGTGACTCGTATAAATAATCGTACTCCCCATTTCATTTAGTTTTCGGACAGATTGGAGAATATAGTTTCTTGACTGCGGATCAATTCCAACTGTCGGTTCATCCATAATAATTAACTTTGGTCTATGGGCAATTGCACAAGCGATATTCAATCTTCTCTTCATTCCGCCAGAAAAGTTTTTCGGATAGCTTTTATGTTTATCACTTAGACCTACAAATTGAAGTGCTTCCTCTACTCTCGCCTTTAGTTCAGCCCCTCTTAATCCGTACAATCCAGCAAAGAATTTCACATTTTCATAGGCGGTTAGCTCTTCATAAATCGCAATATCTTGCGGAACAATACCGATGTTCATTTTCGCAAATCGATTATGTTTCTTTATATTTTTTCCTAGTATGCTAATTTCACCTTCATTACTTCTTAACAAGCCAGCAATCATATTAATTGTTGTGCTTTTACCAGCACCATTTGATCCTAAAAAGCCAAATATTTCTCCTTCTTTAATAGATAAAGACATATTATCTACCGCGATGAAATCACCAAATTTTTTCGTTAAATTTTTAATTTCTAATGTATTCATCATTTCACCCCTATTTCGGTTTCTCTGCTATCAGTATAAACAAAAAGAATGAACCTGCTCAGTGCAGAACTTCATTCTTTTCACATGAGAATATTCACTTTTTTCATATGAGATGATTCATCCTCATCACACTTTCCTATATTGGTAACAACATCGTTACTGAAAAACCACTTGTCCCATCTACAATAATTTTGCCGTTTACAGACGCTGTTCTCTCCTCCATACCCATAATACCGAGACCTTTTTTCACAAGCACTGCACCTTTTCCATTATCCTTCACTTGCACTTTAACCATCTTGTTAAGCACATGAATATCTATAGAAATAACTGTCGCATCAGCGTATTTCATTGCATTTGTTAACGCCTCCGTAACGTTTTCACCGATAATCTTCCACTGAATCGGAGAAATCATCTCTAAGTTGCCTTTATAAACGAAAGGAATGTTCACATCATGCTTACCTGCAAATTCCTCTATGAATAATTTCATACGATGAATGCCAATTTGCTCTGTTGGTGGCTTCATGTTTTTTAATGTAACCCGAATGCTTTCAATGCCATCTTTCGAAATGTGAATGGCATTTTGTAATAACTCCGCAGATTTTACTTTATCTATTTCCATTAATCTCTTCGCTGCTTCCATTTGAATAAGTGCACCTGTCATCGAGTGACCGATTTTATCATGAATTTCTTGTGATAACCGATTTCTCTCTTCTAACTTAAACGTGTACTCTGATTGCCTTATGTACTCTTTATTTTCATGTAAACTTTTCGTCAGTCGTTGCATATCTTTTCGCATCTTATCATTTTGTGATTCAAGCTTTAATACTCGAGCGATATAACGATCTGCCATAGTTAAAATGAGAAAAGAAAATGCAACAATTAATCCATACGTCATTCGAATATTTTCATCTGTAATAGTAATTGGGAGCATCATAATGAAAAAGAGCTGCCATTTCCCCTCTATATAATTTGATGTAATTTCGTATAAGTTCAAAGGTAAAAACAAAATAAAAAACGGATGCACCTTCCATGTAAATAAAATTACTACACCAATTGACACACAAATTAAAACCCTTTTGTATGTATCTTTTTTTAATATAGAGATCATTACGTTTACTGAAAGGTATATAAGCAGTGTAAATATAATCCATGGTAAGTTTGCAACATTTGCGTAAATATAACTACACACAATATATATAAATACAATTAATTTACTTATAGTTAACCAAAATTCCATAACATTAATCTACTTTCCCTGTTAAGTAATAAATCGCAATTTGCGTGCGATGTTCTAGTCCAGTTTTCCCTAAAACTGATGTAATATAATTTGCGATTGTTCCTTCCGATATGAAAAGTTGCTTCGAAATTTCTTTATTCGAAAATCCTTTTGCAATTAATGCAATAATACTAAGCTCTCTTTCTGTGAAAAGGCTCTTATCAATTTTAGATTCTTCCTCTTTATTTTCCATTAAATTAGACTTAATTTTATCAAGAACGACATCTTGCATAACAGTTTGACCGTTGTATACTCCTTTTATTGCATCACGAATACGCTCTGGATCATTATTTTTTAATAAATAACCTTTCGCTCCGTTTTTTACTGCATCCAAAATATATTCATCATCATCAAACGTCGTTAAAATAAGCGGCTTTGTTTTCGTCTCTTCACAAATGAATTTCGTCGCCTCTACCCCATTCATGTTCGGCATACGAACATCTAAAAGTGCAATATCAACTTCATTCTTCTTGCAATATTCCACTGCTTCTTTCCCATCATTCACAGTATCTACTACTTCGAATTCTTCGTATGTATTTAAAATAATTTTCATGCCTTCTCTAATAAAAGAATTATCATCTGCTATTAATATTTTAATTTTCATGTTTGTTAGTATGGGCCTTCCCTACTAACATTCACATCCTTTCTCCGCGTAACATTTCCTACTTGCTCATTATATACTTCTCTCTACCATTTTTTCACACCTTTTTCATATAGCCCCATCTCTAAAAATATATTATTCTTTTTTTACAACATGTGTAGGGTGACTTCTCGTTTCTTACGTCTATATAATTGAATGCGTCAAAAAGGAGGGAGAGCACAATTGAAGAAAAACAGTTAATTGAAAAAGCACAGCAAGGTAGTGAGCATGCTTTTCGCACCCTTGTCCAAACATATCGTCATTATATTTTCCAAATTATTTTTGCTATTTTAAGACATGAAGAAGATGCGAAAGATGTGACACAAGAAGTATTCGTAAAAGTTCATGCTTCTCTCCCTAATTATCAATTTCGCGGATTAAAAACGTGGATGGCGCGTATTGCCACCAATCACGCTATTGATTATAAGAGAAAGAAAGCTAAAGAAAACGAAGAACTCTCCTTATGTAAAGAAACTGAGGAAAATATAAAATCCTCTCATAATATTGAGGCTTTATTATTGACGAAAGAGCAAAAATTACTCATTGCTCAAAAGCTGAGAGAACTCCCGGAAAATTACCGTGACGTCGTTCTCGCACATTACTTAGAAGAAAAAAGCTATCAAGAAATTGCTTTACAGGAAAACATTGAAGTGAAAACAGTCGAAATGAAACTGTATCGGGCAAGAAAATGGATTAAAAAACATTGGAAGGAGGAAGAGTTTCTATGATGCATTATTCAAAAGAAGATTGGCGCAATTATACATTAGATACTTTAGCAAACAATGAACATGAATCTATGGAAGCACACCTTTATGAATGTGATCATTGTTTAGCACTTTATATGGAAAGTATTGATGAGCAACATGAAAACCTTCCAATGATAAATGATGATTCATTTACAAACGAAGTTATGACGCAAATACATTTTGAAACGTTACAACCTAATGAAAATATAAAAACAAACTCACTAAAGCGCACGATTATTCATTACATAATTGCGACTGCGGCTACCATTATTTTTATGGTAAGTGGTTTATTCCAATATATTTTCACAGCGACATCAAATTTCGAGAAATCTTCCAAAGAAAATGAAACTTCTATTTCACAACAAATTGTAAACAAAGCAGCGCACACATCAAAGCAGGACGGAGGTTCAAAGCATGAATAAAAATCCCTTTTTAGCACTTGTATTAGGGCTAATTCCTGGGCTTGGTCATTTATATTTAAAGAAAATTGGAGGTTTTATTTTATATAGCGGAGGAGCTTTATTACTATTTACCTTTGCAGTGGTTTGGACGACACAATTAGGAGAGCATGAGATTACCTTTCTCTCCCTATTTTTACTAGTAGTGTTATGGATAATCAATTTACTAGATTTAGTTATCACGATTGTAAATCAATCGAAAAAACAAGCAGCTGGAGAATTGACAGGGTCCTCTAAAGAGAGCGAACGATTTTATATCATTCTCCTATCAATTATCCCTGGACTTGGACATTTCCAACTAGGACTTATGCAACGCGGTCTTACATTTTTAGTCGCTTGCGCAGGGCTAGGCAGTATGATTATATTTGTTACATTATTAACTAACCAAGGTAGTTTTCTTATATTCCTTGTTACGTTACCTGTTTTATGGATTTACAACTTCTTTGATGTTGTTCAACAACTCCAGAAAAAAGAACGTGGTGAGCAACTAGTTGATCGTACTATTTTTGAAGAATTTGAAGAACATCGAGAACAAGGAAAGAAAAGTAAAACATTCGCTTCCATTTTAGCAATGTTTCCTGGAGCAGGACATATGTATTTAGGCTTACAGCGCCGTGGTCTTCAGCTTATGGTAGCTTTTTTACTATCAATTTATTTACTCGACTTATTAAGACTTTCTGCGTTCTTATTTTTAGTACCAATCATTTGGTTTTATAGCTTTTTTGATGCGTTACAACAAACTGCAAAATACGGAAAAGAACGCGTACATGACGAACCTATCATCGATTATTTTATAAATCATCAAAGATGGATCGGTATCGGATTAATTGCATTAGGTAGTTATCAATTATTAGATCAAACACTCCTTCCTATTTTGGACGATTATTTTGCAACTATATTTAACATTCATCTTAGCGAACTATATTATCGCTATTTCCAAACATCTATTGTTGCACTCCTCTTAATTGGTGGCGGCTTTAAATTGCTACTTGGAAATAAAGAAAACAAAGGTGGGACAAAAGAATGAGGACTTGGCGTGTTGGAACATTCTCAATGGGTATTTCCATTATATTGTTAGGGTGCTTTTTACTATATTCAGTCGTAAAAGGAGTTCAAGTATTAGATACACTTACAGCGTGGTGGCCTGTTTTACTTATCATACTTGGCGCTGAAATTTTACTATACCTTCTACTTTCTAAGAAGGAACAATCTTTTATTAAATATGATATTTTTAGTATTTTCTTTATCGGAGTTTTAGGAAGCGTTGGAATTGCTTTTTACTGTTTATTATCAACTGGATTACTAGAAGAAGTTCGTTACGCCTTTAATACAACTAGACAAACGAACACGATTCCAGAAAGTAAACTTGATATTCCTGAATCTATCAATAAAATTGTCGTGGATGCAGGTACAGACAACCATCCCCTAACGATAGACGGAAGGAATTCAAATGAAGTTAGCCTTCTTGGAACATATGAAATGACGACAAAAGGAAATGAAAAACTCAATTTAAAACAAGAAGATTTTCTTTCCGTTCAAACAACTGGAGAAACGATGTATATAACATTAAAGTCATTACCGTTTCATCAAAGACTGTTTGGTCAGGAACCACGAGTAAAACCGACGCTTGTACTCCCACAAACGAAACATGTAGAAATTCGTGCGTCTAATCGAGATCTATCTCTTTATCCAGGTCAATTACAAAACAATTGGTTTGTACAAGAAAGCTCAGGTGTATCTGTTCATTTAATAAAAGAAAGTGACGTATCTCTAACAGCAGTAACAAATCAAAAAGAAGCTATCGGAAATACACCTTGGGAACAAGTAGAAGATTTAACGAAAAAAGAAAATAATTCTCCAGAAGAAAATCCAGAATTGGACAAGCAAGAACATTGGTATAAAAGTTCAATTAAAACTGGAAATGGGACGTACAAGCTAAACATTGAGAAAGCTTACAATTTAAATATGAGTGTTATTGAAAAATAAAAAACCTTCCACAATTGTGGAAGGTTTTTCTCATATAATCGCTTTAATTCCTTCTAATACTAATCCAATCATAAATCCGCAAACAGCACCGTTTACTCGAATCCACTGTAAATCTTTACCTACATTATTTTCAATCATTTCGATTAATGTTTTATCGTCTAACTTATCAAGGTTTTCTTGCACAAGCTTTCCGATTTTCGAATGATTCTTTTCAACGAGTGTAACAACTTGATTTTGTAACCACTCTTCTATTTTTTGAACAGTCATTTCGTCTTCTTTTATTTTATTCATTTGTTTTTGTAAAAATGGAAGAACATATTTATCAGCAAATTCTTCATTGTTGACAAAGGCAACTGCTCTTTGTTTTACTTGCTCAAGCATCTCTTTTATTTTGTCAGTACCATCCCAATTTGCAATCCACTTTTCTTTCCAATTTTCTAATTCCTGTAGTAAAGCTTCATTTTCTTTTACATTTATAATTTCTTGACGAATTTTTGCTAATATAAGTTGTCTTGTGCTATTATCAGCATCTTGTAAGCTGTTAATATTACTAATGATAAACTTCTGCAAAATGCCTCCAATTTTATCTTCATCTACGATATTCATAAATGATTTTAAAGTAAACTGCAAGAATCCATCTACTTTTATATTTTCCATCGCCTTCATACCTAAGCTTCCGAGCTGGTAACGTGCTTCATCTTGCGCTGTCCAATCTTTTACTTTTACTAATATGTAATCAAGTGTCTTTTCATCATATTCTTGCACAACTAATTGATCAACAAGCACTTGTAAGATGTTACTTGTATTAATTGTATGCAAATACGTTTTTAATTCTTTTTCAATAATAACAGCTAACTTTTCCGTATCTATTGTAACAATCGCTTTCTCCGCAATCGTTACAATCCCCTTTTTCACAGCATCAGACTGCATTTCTCTCTCAGCAATTTGCAGCACCATTTGCGCTAGCTGCATTTCTTTTACTTTATTCGTAATACTTTCTTTCGTCAGCCACTCATTTTCTAACGTATTGATGAGTCCTTTCGTTACCCGTTTACGATTTTTAGGTAATAATGCTGTATGCGGGATTGGAATTCCCATCGGATGACGGAATAATGCTGTAACTGCGAACCAATCCGCAAGTCCACCAACTAATCCAGCTTCAAATCCCCCTTGTATAATCTCTCCAGCTACCGTTCCTTGAAAAGGGATAGAAGCCGCAAAGCCTACTCCCATAACCCCAAGCGAAATACCCGCTATATATTTAGTCTGTAATGACATCGTATACACATCCTCTTATTATGTAAAATAAAGCTTTTTTATTATATTTATTCAATATTAGTTATCCTCTATATATACTATAAAGAACTATTGTGAAAATAACAAAGATTTTTATGTACATGAAAAAATGAGGCTACAATTAGCCTCATTTTTCTTATAATGTTAATTCTAAACCTTTCTTATAATACCCATTCATCACGTCTTTTGGAACCATACTACCACCCGTTCCCCACACAATATGAGTACCTTTCTTCACTTTCTCTGTTAACTGTTGCTTTTGTAAATACTCATCTTCTTTACATACTTTTACCGGCCCAACCATACCTGCTAACGCAGAAGGTTCTAAATAAATATTTTCCGTATCAGCTAGTTCTTTTAACAATCTATATAACTCTTCATCACTTACTGTATAATTTCCACTCAAAAATGGTTCCATCGTTTTCCCAACAAATCCTGATGGTCTTCCTACCGCAAGTCCGTCTGCATCTGTTACATTATCAATACCTATATCTTGAACGGCAATTTTATCATGAAGTCCTGTCATTAATCCGAGTAGCATACATGGTGAATGTGTCGGCTCTGCAAAGAAGCAATGTACGTTATCTTTAAACAAGAGCTTTAAGCCAAATGCTACTCCGCCAGGTCCGCCCCCTACTCCGCACGGAAGGTAAACGAATAAAGGATGCTCTTCATCGACTACAATCTTTAACTCTTCTAATTGCTTTTGTAAACGTGATGCTGCGACTGCGTATCCTAAAAATAAATCATGGGAGTTTTCATCATCGACAAAATAACAGCTAGGATCAGCATCCGCTTGCCTTCTTCCTTCCTCTACTGCTTTACTATAATCAGCCTCATATTCAATAACATTTACACCTTTACTTCTTAATAAATCTTTTTTCCATTGTTTCGCGTCTGCTGACATATGAACAGTTACATTAAAACCTAGTTTCGCACTCATAATCCCGATGCTTAGTCCTAAGTTTCCTGTCGAACCTACCGCAATAGAATATGTTGCAAAAAACTCTCTACATGTATCACTATCTAAAATGGAGTAATCATCTTCCTCTGTTAACATTCCATGCTGCAGAGCTAATTGTTCAGCATGTTTCAATACTTCATAAATGCCGCCTCTAGCTTTAATTGATCCTGATATCGGAAGATGACTATCACATTTTAATAATAATTCTCCTAATATTGGCTGTCCGTAGTTTTTCTCTAAAGATTGTTTCATAGAAGGGATGTTCACTAAAGGCGATTCTATAATACCGCTCGTTTCTTTCGTTTCAGGAAAAACCTTCGCGATATATGGTGCAAAACGCTTTAATCTCTCTTCCGCGTCTTTTACATCTTCTTCATTAAGTGGTGAATCTTTTATTGCCGTTTCATACTTTTCTATATTCGGGTTTACCCAAAATACTTCTTCTGTTGCAATCAGGTTATTTACTAATGGAAATCGTTCTTTTAATACCTCTATCTCCTTCATTCCTCTTCCTCCTCATGTCCTTGTAGCTCGCCATACAATAAATTATAATTAAATTAATTTAAATATAGTTTAACATAAAATTCAGTTTCAGTTAATTTCAATTTAATTTATTTAAATATAATTTAATAATCATTAAGGAGAGTACGTTATGGAAAATATAGATATTGGAAAAAAGATTGAAAAACAAAGAAAAGAAAAAGGTTTAACTAGTAAAGAACTAGCAAGAATGGCTGAGATTACACCATCTATGTTAAGCCAAATTGAACGTGGTTCTGCTAACCCTTCCATTCAAACGTTAAAAGTACTCGCAAAAGCACTTGATGTTCCAACGTTTAGTTTTTTACTTGAAGAAACAAATACAGATGATTTAATCGTACGTTCTCATAAACGTAAGAAAATGATTATCGATAATTTATCATATGAAATGCTTTCGCCTGATTTCACAGGAAACTTAGCAACCGCAATTATGACTATTCCACCGAATACTGCATCCTCAGAAAATGTTCTAGAACATAAAGGAGAAGAATTAGCCTTCGTATTGGATGGCACCATTACATTACATTTAAATGAAGAAGAATACATATTAGAAACTGGTGACAGTGTAAAAATACCTGCTTATTTAAAGCATAAATGGGTAAATCAATTTGAGAAAAATGCGATTGTCTTATTTTCTGTTACTCCGCCGATTTTTTAATATAACCAATAAAAAATAGCCATACGCGGACTCTCTCCGTACATGGCTATTTTTTATTTTTTCGGTATCAATACTATCCCTAAACTGATAACAAAAAAACTGAGTATTTGCTGTATTGAAAGACCAAATAGAACTGGATTTTGTTCACTAATAAGTGAAATAATGATATGAGCAAATCCTTCAACAATTAGAAAAACACTTATATTTTTTCCATTTCCTAACTCTTCATTTCTCATCCATAACAAGCCAATTATACAAAAGGCGAGTATAATTTCGTATACGAAGATAGGATGATATAAAAGTTTAGATTCATAAATTTTCATCCCCCAAGGCAACGTCGTTGGTATACCCATGTTTTGATGAAATAGAAAATAAAAAACAATACTTACACATAGTCCAAAAGGCAATGCATCAAGTAAAATACGAAGCGAAAATTGCTCCTTTTTACTTTTCCAAACAATGTATATACTCGCCATTACGCATCCTATTATAATGTGCTGCATACTTCCTACAGCCAATAATGCTTGCAATGGTGCTTCTATAGCCCATACTGGATTTAAAATTGCCGGTGCAAATTTCCATACAAATACGATAATAAGAAAACCATTCGTTACTGCATCCATCATCTTTTCATATGATACATTTTGGCCCTTCATCTTTCGTTTCATCAGCATAAGTCCAAATAGACTTCCAATTATTAGAGATACGGGTTGTAACCTCACGATCCACTCCATTACTATGAAATCCTCTCTTAATTCTCAATTAATTTCTTAAACTTCTCTTCTAATTGATCTGGAGGTAGTGCCCCTCGTACTTGGTCTACTATAATTCCATCTTTGTTAACAAAAAACGTCGTTGGTATCGAGAATACTTTATAATCTATTCCAGCTACTCCGTCCATATCTAATAAAACCGGAAACTTAAATCCATGACGCTCCGCAAATGCACTCGCTTCTTGTACAGGATCCCCGATTGTTGCATTTACTGCAAAAATTTCAACATCCTTTTTATATTTGTCATACAAATGAACTAAGTCAGGTGCCTCCATTTCACATGGGCCACACCACGATGCCCAAAAATTAATAATATACGGTTTTTCCTTCGCATCATTTAATGAATATAACTTCCCGTCTAACCCTTTTAATGTTATTTCAGGTGCTTTAAATCCTACTTGTGGTAATACTTCTTTTTCCTGCAATTCTGCTTGTTTCGCTTTTCTTTCCTTTTCTTCTTTCTTTGAATTATAAAAGTTAACTCCAGCCCAAATAAGTGCACCGGCCAGTATAATAGCAATTAACTTCTTCACTTTTCTTCCCCCTATTTGCACTACAATAAGTAGTGTTAAATCATAAAAAAAGAGGCTATATGCACTCTCCAACAATAAGTACAATCGACATACAAAATAGCCCTAACGTTACATATACTGAATTTGTATGTAGTGGTATATTCAGTTTAACAACTTCCTCATTCAACACTTGCTCAATTCGTAAATTAATTGCGGTTTTCGCAAACGACGCTGTAATACATTGATTTTCCATCGTCTTTATTTTAATTAACTTTAATAGTGCACTACCTAGCTCGAATGAAGATTTCATTTTTTGCATCGCATATTTATCAGCTGATAGCTCTTGATATACTTGATAACGTTGCAGCAGTCCTTTTAATATAGGAATATACATCATTCCTTCAGCTAACAATGTAAAGACAAATAACTTTAATGGATCTCGATTTTTTTGATGATATTCCTCATGTAATACAATCGCATCAATTTCTTCCTCTGAAAATGCCTGAAGCATCCCTTCTGAAATGACAATTTTAGGCCGAAATAATCCAATTGTAAATGCCGTAATCTGTAACGTTGATAACACGTACACTGGCTTTCCTTTTCTAGTAATAAACACGAGATTTCTTTTCAATTTTTTGCTATAAAAAAATTGTTTCCACATTCTTTTACTTATAATGATTACAGTAAATAACAGTAATCCGGCTATCATTATACGAAGTATTGATAGTCCCCTCAGATGCTTTTGTAATTCAAATAAACAAAATTGCGAAAGAAAAAATGCTTTATTTTGAAAAAGAAATGGGTATGTGACGTAGTATACTAACATACTAAAAAAAAGAACACTAATAGTCACTGCTAACAAAACGATTTTACGCATTTGCCACTTCATTTTATCGGTCCTCTTTTTTTAGCTGACTTAATTTCTCTTCTAATTTTTTTATTAAAGATGGATCAGCTTGTTCTAACTCATCTATCATATGGTTCACAACAAGATCTCCAAATTCACCCATTAATTCCTGTGTCATTTTCTTCGTTTGATTAGATAGAAATGCTTCTTTCGTTTGTGCAGCATGATACATACCACTTCTTTTCACGATATGCTTTTCTAAATGTGCTTTCTCTACTAATCTGTTCATAACTGTCATTACAGTATTAAAATTCACTGGGGATTCTTCACTTAATTTCTGTTGCACATCTTTAATGGTAATACCTTGAGTAGCCCAAACAATTTCCATTATTTTCGCTTCCAGAGGTCCAAAAAAGTGATTTAACCCTTGCTCATTTAACTTGTAGTTTTGAGTAAACATCGTATGGCCCCTTTCACACTACAGATTGTAGTATAAAATATATAGAAGGTCAACAACTGATACTTAAATGAATCCTAATCTCCACATCTGTACCGCGTTCGTTTCATCGTAAACCTAACTTCTCTCCAAATGTATCATAAAGATAATATTCTAATATTTGCACACTAAATTTCTCATTACGCCCAAGTGCAAATAATTCTCGATCTTTTGCTACGATAGTATCTAATGGTATAACCACATTATCAACTATTTTTGTAATTTCAATTATATTACTTTCTACATTTACTTCTGTTTTAAATTCAATGTTTTCTAATACTATATGTGAACGTCTTCCTGATGCAAAAAAAGTAAAGTTAGGATTTTTGAAAATGCCAATTTCACTCTCTAACGGATATAAATATCGAAAAATTATATCTCTGTGTCCATCTTTTATTATTTTTTCATCTTTTTCATCATCTAAATATTCTTTCACCTTCGCCGCAAACTCAAATCGAAAATCCACTCTTTCACACTCCCTCTTTTCATCCTACGTCAATAAATATATTGGTATAATTTTACCATATCGTAATGCATTTCCCAAAAAAAAGTAAAAAACTTTTTTGGAAACCCCTATTATTCCCTGCATTTTTTTATATATAAACACTCTTTCAATATTAATTCGTAAGTCGTTATATTCATTTAAACATATTGTTTCCATACTTTAAAACAATATTATCCAGTATTATATATCAATAAACAGCTTATAATTCCTTTCTATCTACAACTATCGATACTTTATATTATTCCGATATATTTTTTATCATATTTCCTCTTATTCATTCCGCATGTTAATTCATTAAATCACAGAAGGAATGTAACTCACCACTATCGAATTTTTACATAACAAATATTATTAGGTGGTGCTTTACTATGAAATTAGCTGTCATTGGTGGCGGTGATTTACAAGATCCACATCACTTGCATATTAATGAACGACTTATAGCATTAACAAATAAACAATACCCAAAAGTATTATTCATTCCAACAGCTAGTCATGATGATGAAGGATATATAAAGTTATTTTTAGAAACATTTGAAAAGCAATTACATTGTGAGGTTCAAATTTTACGTATTATAACCGAAACACCTACTAAATATGAAATAGATGAAATGATTCATTCTGCGGATTTAATTTATCTTGGCGGTGGGAATTATGTCCACATGCTTGAACAATGGAAAGAACATAAATTAGATGAAAAGTTACTATTTGCTTTAAAACGTGGCACACTTATTGCTGGGTATAGTGCCGGTGCTATGTGCTGGTTCACATCTAGCATACGTTCAGACTATGGAGGTTCTGGCTATATAGAAAGTAGTGGATGGAGTATTATTAACAAAAGATTTTGCCCCCATTATAATCAATTAAATAGAATGAATGCCTTCCATACGTTTTTACAAACTCATCAAGGTAATATAGAGGGCATTGCACTAGAAGATAATTGCGCTTTATATATTACAGAAGGTTCATTTGAAATTATCGGTAAGCCAGATACAGCTTGGGAGTTTTATATGAATAATGGAAAACTCCTTAGACAGCACTTTGACATAACTTTAAAAAGTTATTTATAAGTATTCATCAACAAAAAATGTCCCTAAGTCTATATGACTTAGGGACATTTTCATCTTTCAATTCACTAATCGTGTAATTCGTTTCTTCTGCCATGAAAGCTTATAATATGCATACTGTAATATTAAGCTGACGATGAATGCCGCTGGGTACCCAATCCATATCCCTTCTATACCAAGGCTCGTATGGTAAGAAAGATAATACGCCACAGGTACTTCAACAAGCCAAATTGATACAACACTGATTACTGTTGGCCATAGTACTGTACCACTTGCTCGCATTGTCGCACTAATAATTTGTGCATGACCGAAAATTAAGTAACTCCATAATGTAATCATGATTAGGCTATGGGCGATTTCAATTGTATTTTGACTTGTTAAAAATAGTGCTAGAATGTCTCTTGAGAACAAGTAAATAAGAGATATCAATACACCGCCAATGATGTAATTCATAATAATTCCAGCCTTAACAACTTTCTGCAATCGATCAAATTGGTTCGCACCAATTGATTGTGCCGCAAAAATTGATACTGTAATACCAAGACTAACGGCTGGCATTTGTACATAACTTGCAACTTGATTCACGACGCCATATGCTGCTGTTGCATCCGAGCCGTAACGATTTACAAACGCGATTACCGCAATTTCAGATAATGAAACTAATATCATATTAATACTCGCTGGAATACCGAGTCGTAGCAATAGCTTTAATAACTCCAAATCCATTCGAAGATATTTTCTTACCGTTGTATCTAGTTGTAGTGGGTGATTTTTCTTCTTTAAATACACTAACATGACAATAAACGTAATAACTGTAGATATAACAGAAGCATAGGCTGCCCCATACACATCTAATTTCGGAGCTCCTAACCATCCAAAAATAAGAATTGGTAATAAGATCATATTTAGCGCTGTACTTACAATTAAAAAGTAAAATGGCGTTTTAGAATCTCCTGTACCTCTCATAAATGTTGTGTATGCGAAATATAAAAATAATACTGGCATCGATATAAATAATATCCGTGCATAATGTACACTTATTTCAATAATATTTTCTGGCGTTCCCATAAGGCGCATAATATCCATCGCAAAAATACTACCTATTATCGCTAACACAACTCCGATAATAAAAGTAAACGTCAGCGTCGTACCAACGATAGCTTTTAAACGTTCTTCATTTTTAGCACCAAACGCCTGACCAATTAAAATAGAACTACCAGAACCAATTCCAATTACAAATGAAACAAGTAGGAAAAATAATGGGAAGAATGCCGATATAGCCGCTAAATCATTTACACCAAGCCATCTTCCTACTACTACCATACCAAATAATTGTCCAACTGATTGTAGTACATTACTTAATAGTAACGGAACTAAAAACATGGACATCGATTTCCATATCGGTTTATTTTCCTTTTCTGACTGCTGTGATTCTACACCTTCTTCATTGTGATCTGTAGGTGGTTTCAAATTCCATTTCTCCTTTTATAAAAATCCGTTTTGCAACCTCTATCTCTTTGTATGGTTGTTATAATTATATCCTTCTATTCATTTCCTCTCCGCATTATTATAACTTCACCCAATATTGGCTTCCATCGGCTGTTCTATCTAAAAAACCATACTCGATTAAATATCTTCTTAAAGTTACAAAATCTGGATATACATTTTCTAAAACTGCGTTTACTTCTTTTTCAGTATACTTTTCATTACTATCAAACTTCTTCACTAAGTGACGCAATATAATTAACTTACGCTTTTGCTTTTTCGGAAATTTAGAAAGCGGCCCATCCAATCCTTCTGTAAAATGTATTTTTAAGACTTCATCATTTTCTTCCTCCGTAATATTGTATCGATCATCCACCATCGTAGCTGTTCTATGAATTGGTACAAATTTCGTTTGCACTTTCGATTTTTCTTCTGATAATTCCATTAATGCTAAAAATACTTTTGCTTGCTTCATTTTCTCTCGCAATGTAAATCGATGATTGCGAATTGTAGACGTGCTTCCGCCATCCATCTCTTTTACAATTTCCTTATCATTCAGTCCCATATAGAAAAACTGAACCATTTTCTTTTGTAAATCCGTTAAACCTGTAAATTTCTTATCCATATTTAATAAATAATCAAACATAGATGTATGCTCATTGTGAATATGCAATTGCACAAACTTCTCCGCTTCATACAAAACTTGATTATCTTGATAAATAACTCCTTTAATAAACGTTTCTCCACAGGCTAAACAAATATATTCCTCTGCTTCTTCATCAAACACATACCCTTTCTTTAATTCCTCCACTGACGCATCCCAAAACTTCTCTGAAATATCACTCATACTAAACAATCCTCCAAAAGGTTTATTAATTTCACAAACAAATTACAATATCGTTCATTATTACTCCACCATCTTAACATAACGAAATCAAACAATTCAATATTTCGTTTGCCTATTTTACAAACTTTTTATGAAAACATCTATTAGAAAACCTTAAAAAGGACTTAAAACAACAAAAGCGAATGTATTTACTAAACTAATTATGAATTGAAAAAAGTAAAATATGCTATTCAATATTTAAGTGACAAAAACCTATTTCAACATGGAACCGGTATTCACACATTTCAAAACTTCAGTATTCAATTTTAACTATAAAAAGGTGTTTTCTCATATGAGAAAACACCTTTTTACCTTTTATATATTCTATTTACAACCTCTACTAAAACTTTACTCGCTTGTACAAGTACACGGTTTCGATTTCCATCCTCAACGAACCTATTTGAACAACCAGTCATAATGATCATACAACTCATTATGACTAGCACTACACTTCTATTCTTGTAAGTCACTTCATGTCACTCCACTACTAAAAAATTTCATTTACATGTATCCTATCAAAAAATTTTACACGAATAATAAAACGTGAGAATATGNNCATATTCTCACGTTTTATTAGGATGTTGTGATTTAATTCATTTAAAGAACACGTATACCGAGGTGACCGACTTGAAATTTAAAGCGAAAAAATCCATTTCACGTCATTTTCATTACATTATTTATAATCATTTTTTTCATTTCACTATTCTTACAAAATGAGAATTCTATTTTTTTCACTCTCATGATGCTGATAAAAAGGAATTAAAAATGAGCCCGGTACAATACCGGACTCACTTTTATCAAGCTGCCTAATGAAATAACCGTGTCTAACTTTTAGGGGTCACTTCAGAACCTTGGCTTCTTCTATTATTCTTTCGGAGCAATCATTTTTTTCGGGTCTACAATTTCATCAAACTGCTCTTCCGTTAATAATCCAGATTGCAGTGCTGCTTCTTTTAACGTTAACCCATCTTTATGAGCATGCTTCGCAATTTTCGCTGCATTTTCATATCCAATATGCGGGTTTAATGCTGTTACAAGCATTAATGAACGGTTCACATTTTCATTAATTACTTCTTCATCTGCTTCAATACCAACTGCACAATTATCATTAAATGAAACAATTGCATCCGCTAATAAGTGAGCTGATTGTAAGAAGTTATAAGCAATAACTGGTTTAAATACGTTTAGCTCAAAATTACCTTGGCTCGCAGCAAATCCAATTGTCGCGTCATTCCCCATAACTTGTGCTACAACCATTGTTAACGCTTCACTTTGCGTTGGATTTACTTTACCTGGCATAATAGAGCTTCCTGGCTCATTTGCCGGAATAATAATTTCTCCAAGACCACTACGTGGGCCACTTGCAAGCCAGCGCACATCGTTAGCAATCTTCATTAAATCAGCAGCTAATGCCTTTAATGCACCATGAGTATATACAACTTCATCATGGCTCGTTAATGCATGAAACTTATTTGGTGCAGACACAAATTGTTTACCTGTAAATTGACTAATTTCCTTTGCTACCATCTCACCAAATTTAGGATGCGCATTAATACCTGTTCCAACCGCAGTACCACCAATTGCTAACTCTTTCATATATGTATTGCTCTCTGCAATCATACGCTCTGTTTTTTCAAGCATACGGTGCCATCCACTAATTTCTTGCCCTAACGTTAAAGGTGTTGCATCTTGTAAATGTGTACGACCGATTTTTATAATATGTTCAAATGCAGTTACTTTTTCTGCTAATGTTTCTTTTAACTTTGTAATAGCTGGTAATACGTGATTTTCTACAGCAATTACACATGCTACATGAAGCGCTGTTGGAAATGTATCATTTGAACTTTGAGACATGTTCACATCATCATTCGGATGAATATGTACGTCAGATCCCTTCTCTTTCAAAATTTGATTACCACGGTTTGCGATTACTTCATTCACATTCATGTTCGATTGTGTACCACTACCCGTTTGCCATACGACAAGCGGAAAATGCTCATTCCAATTCCCTGCAATCACTTCATCAGCAGCTTCCGCAATTGCTTCTGCTTTTTCTTCTGATAACTTTCCTAATTTTTGATTGCTAAGCGCTGCACTCTTCTTTAAAATCGCAAATGCTTTTACAATTTCAAGCGGCATTTGCTCTGTTCCAATTGGGAAGTTTTCTTTACTACGCTGCGTCTGAGCTGCCCATAATTTATCAGCTGGAACTTTTATTTCTCCTAATGTATCTCTTTCAATTCTGTACTCCATTTTTTCATCCCCTTGAAAATATAATACCTACATTTCTCATTTTAACAGACTTCCATCCAAATGATAAGAATTCTCACTCGTATGTATAAAAAAAAATACCTTCCGCCATCGCAGAAGGTATTTTTTTATGATGCTTGCTTTCCTTTTTCAGCGTCATCTACATACCAAATGAATTTGCCTGTATATCCGTAGATAACTGCCAAAATTAATGAAACGAAGCTTAACCACATAAACGGAACGTATGAGAACGTTGCCACACCTAAAATACCAGCCATAAAAATACCATTATCCGACCACGGAACCATACCAGAAGTTAACGTTCCCCCTACTTCTGAGTTACGCGCTAATACACGGCGGTCTATTTTTAATTTATCATAGCTATCTTCCATAATCTTCGGTGTTAAAATAAGTGATACGTACATCGCACAACCGAATACATTAGCTAAAAATGCCACGATTAATGTAGACAATGTTACATTACCTGCCGAATTTAATTTCTTCTCAAATTTCGATACGATTACTTTTAGAACACCTAGTTTTTCAAGTAGTCCACCGAATCCTAAACCGAAAATAATAACGGCCACTGAACCAAGCATACCGTTAATTCCACCACGGTTTAATAACTTATCGACAAACTCAACGCCAGATTGAATTGAGAATCCGTTATATGCTGTTCCAATTGCCTCTCCAAAGTTCATTCCTTGGAACAGAGTTGCCCAAATTGCACCAATTAAAGCTCCCATAGCAATTGTTGGCATAGATGGTTTCTTCATCGCCAATAGCACAATAACGATTACAGCAGGAACAAGCATCCATATTTTAATATCAAAGTGTTTTAATAAAGATTCTTTTAAAAACTCTACTCTATTTAAATCTACATTATCCCCGCCATACATCCATCCAGCAACAGTAAACATAATGCTGGTAATAATATAAGCCGGAACGTCTAATACGAGCATAGCTCGAACGTGAGCAATAACATCTACTTTCGCCATAGAAGCTGCAAGAACTGTGCTATCAGAAAGTGGTGATAATTTGTCTCCAAAATAAGCTCCTGAAAGAACTGCACCCGCAACAAGCGGCAGTGGTAATCCAAGCCCTTCACCAATCGCCATCATAGCAATACCCGCTGTTCCTACTGTTCCCCAAGATGTTCCTGTCGCGATAGAAGTTATCGAACAAATAATTAACGTTGCCAATAAGAATATGCTAGGGTGAATGAATTCTAATCCGTAATAGATTAATGTTGGTACTACCCCACCAGCAATCCATGTTCCAATTAAAGCACCTACTGCAACTAAAATAAGTATTGCTTCTAATCCGTTAGAAATCCCTTTCGTAATTGCATCTTGCAATTCTTGATAACGAAATCCTAATCTTAATCCAAGCGCAATTACTAAAAACCATGAAATAAATAGCGCCAATTGAATTGGGAGATCAAAAATCGTTTGGAAGGAAAAAACAACAGCAAGAAATAGTAATAAAAGAATTATGATTTCTGGCATCGATGGTAATCTTACACTTTTCATTTCTTTCTCTCCTTACAAGTCGATAACATGACGTATGTCGTCTTACGTGTATGTAGTGTACAATTAGCGAAGACAAAACAAAATTTTCATATTATTTCGATTTATTTTTTCAGTATAATATATTCACAACCCTTTCTATTGTAAAAGTAGATGCTACTTTTCGCAATGGAAAATATAAAAAAATGTTGTATTTTTATTCTTTAAAAAGAACGATCAAATAATAATAACCTTTTTCATATTTGCCATAACAAAACCTTTTAGCATTATTCTCGCCTTATAAGTGACCCCTAATCTTTCCATATAAAAAAGCATACATCATTAAAATGATGCATGCTCCACTTTTATTTATACATATTTTGTATTTCTTCTTTATTTTTAAGTATCTCCGAAAACTTATCACTACAACCTTTTGGAAATAATACTCCGAGTCCATATGAATGCCCAAACTGAAAATGAGGGTGCTTTGCCTTGATCTCATCCCAAAACTTATACACACCGAAATCTCCACTTCTAACTTCAATATCATGAAACAGCACAATACCATCTTTCGCAACTTTTGGCAGCCACGTTTTATAATCATGAGATACCGCTTCATACGTATGATAACCATCGATATGCAAAAGATTTATCGTTTCATCTTGAAACTGATTTACAGCCTCATCAAAAGTTGATCGAATTAAATTACCTATATTAGGATAGTTGCTTTTTACCACTTTTTCTACAACTTGAAAAACACCTTCTCCATATGGACCTGTATGCCCATCTCCTGTCCAAGTATCTACAGCAAAACATTTTGTAGCTAGACCACCATCTTTTACCCCCTGACAAAAGCTAAAAAAGGAAGCACCAAAATGTGTGCCTAACTCGACTAAAGTTTCTGGCTTTTCAAACCGTACTAAATCATATGCGAAATCTAAATGTCCACTCCACGCAGATTGCGTCCGAATAATATGACTATAGTTATCAAATTCAAATGATGGTTTATGAGTAACCCAGTTCATCACATATCTCCTTATACACATATTTTTAACAAACCAAATTACTCTTATCTTTATTTTTTTATCATTGTAATTATGATTCTATTTCATAAAAAGATGAAGGATTAATTCTTTTGAAACTCTATTAAAGACCAACACTATCCCCCCTTATTCATATTAAATCGTATGCTTGTCCAAATATTCCATACAACTACAACACAAATTTTATAGTCTATTCCTATACTTAAATCGGAATCATTATGATTTATTATTGATTTTTTCTTTTCTATCAATTATTATAAAACGTAATCATCACGATTTAAAGGAGAGGAATTATTCTATGAAACAAGTACCTATTACTGTATTAAGTGGATTTTTAGGCGCCGGTAAAACCACTTTACTACATCATATTTTGACAAATAAAAACAACTTAAAAGTAGCTGTTATCGTTAATGATATGAGCGAAGTAAACATCGATGCGTCTCTTATAAAAAAAGGGGGGTTTTCACGTATAGAAGAGAAATTAGTAGAAATTCAAAATGGCTGTATTTGCTGTACACTGCGAGAAGATTTAATAATAGAGGTAAATCGTCTTGTAGAAAATGGTGATATTGACTATATTGTAATTGAGTCTTCAGGTATAAGTGAGCCTATTCCAGTTGCTCAAACGTTTACTTATACAGACGAAGTTCTTAACATTGATTTAACAAAAAATTGTCGCCTCGATACGATGGTTACAGTTGTAGATGCAAATAGATTTTGGGATGATTTTGCAGATGGAGAAAGTTTGCTAGACCGAAAACAGGCAATCGATGAAAATGATACTCGGGAAGTTATCGATTTATTAATTGATCAAATTGAGTTTGCGAATGTCATTATTCTTAATAAAATTGATTTATTAGAAAAAGAAGATAGCATAGAACTTCATCATTTACTAAAAAAATTAAATCCTGGTGCAAAAATTATTGAATCTTCATTTAGCAGAGTACCATTACAAGAAATCTTAAATACTCATTTATTTAATTATGAAGAAGCTAGTCAATCAGCGGGATGGATTCAAGAATTAAACAGCGAACATCATACACCGGAAACAGAAGAATACAATATCAACTCCTTTGTATACCGCCGGAAACAGCCTTTTCACCCTGAACGCCTTATGAATTGGCTAAAAAATTGGCCTTTAGATGTTGTAAGAGCGAAAGGATTTTTCTGGCTCGCTTCTCGTAATAATATGATAGGACTTCTATCTCAAGCAGGCTCTTCTATTACAATTCAAGGTGCTGGTGAGTGGATTGCAGCATTACCTGAAGCTGAAAAGATTCAAATGTTTATTGAAGAACCAGAAGTATTAAAAAACTGGGATGAACGATACGGAGATCGAATAACTGAACTCGTATTTATCGGCATTGACATGAATCGTTCTTTAATTGAACAATCATTAGATAGTTGTCTATTAACAGAAAAAGAAATGCAACAAGATTGGGATATATTTGTTGATCCTATTCCAGCTTTTACTTACACTTCATAATCAACAACAAAAAGGCTTCCGTAAAATGAAAGAAATACATAAAATGATTCCTATGGAATAATAAAGCTGGCTACACAAAAGTGTAACCAGCTCCTTTTTAATAATCTATATGCTATGCCTGAACATCTGCATAATCTTCCATGTCTTCGTACTCTTTTTCCAATTCCTCTAAGGACAGCTCGTATAATTGTCGGTCGCGAATCTTAAACACACCTGCTCCAATTAACTCATCAATTAAATGCCTCTTACGATTTTCAACAGCAAAACGGAGTTGACTACTCATCTTTTAAAAAACTCCTTTCTACGATCATTGAAAATGATAATCTTTATCAATTACCACTTTTGATTATAAAAGATGACTCTTTATAAGTAAAGTAATCTTATGAAATATTTACCTTGCAAAGTATTTGTGGCCACATTATATATATGTATGCTGCGCGAAAAATGTTATGACACTTTTTCATATCCTTTTTCTTTCATACTTTGCAAGTTGTCTCACTATGACTAAATTCACCATCAATTTCTACTTGAATGGTGACATGTTCTACATGAAACTTCTCCTTTAATACATCCGTAGCTTCTTTTAGTACACTTTGTGTTTCATTACCTTTAATAATGAGATGACAAGTTAACACTTGAAAATCCGATGTAACAGACCATATATGCAAATCATGAACTTCTTTTACAATCGTAATATTTAATAATGTATTTTTTACTTCTTCAACATTTATATGCTGCGGTGCACCTTCCATTAATATATGAACCGTATCACGTGTTACACGCCATCCACTTATAATTACTAAAATAGACACAAGAATACTAGCAATCGCATCTGCAACAGTCCATCCGAAAAATTTAATAAGTAACGCAGCAATAATCGCTCCGACTGAACCTAATAAATCGCCTAGTACGTGTAAGAACGCACTTCTTAAATTTAAATTCCCTTTCACATCTCCGCCCCTCATTAATATCCAAGCTGATGTAATATTAATGAGCAAACCAAGTACAGCAATAATGAGCATCCCATTACTAGCAATCTCAACTGGTTCTTTAAAACGACGAATTGCTTCAATAAAGATGTATATAGAAATGACAATAAGAACGACACCGTTACATAATGCCGCTAACATTTCGACTCGTTTATATCCGTATGTTTTTGCAGCTGTTGCTGTTTTCTCTCCAAGCTTGAACGCAAGTAAACTTAAAGCTAAGGATACTGCATCACTTAACATATGCCCCGCGTCAGATAATAGTGCTAGGCTATTTGTTACAAATCCGCCAATAACTTCAGCAATCATAAAGCTTGTCGTTAATAGGAAGGCAATTAGTAACGCCTTTTTATTTTTTGAATGACCGTGATCATGCGAATGTCCCATACGAATGCTCCTTTAAGTACAATATCTATACATTAGTATGAAACAAACTCCCCATCTTTATCCCGAATTGACTGTTCGTAAACACCCACTTCCTTCTGTATACTCACTTCGCTATTTTTCAAATAATCCCTTTTTCTCAAATAAAAACAAGACTACTTCTTTTTTATTTTCATATTGTTTACTAATGAAAGAATTTTTAAGGAGGCTACTAAAATGAAACATTTATTTCTCTGTATGGAGCGTGAACTTGTTGTAGTAAAAGAACAATATGGTAACTATGAAACAGCATATCACTTACAAAATATGCAACCTACCTGTATCGCCGTTGATCCGTTCCACCAAAATCGTGTATATTGCGGAACATTTGGACGAGGTCTCTGGTTAAGTGACGATAGCGGAGATTCATGGAGACCAATTGGAGATTCTTATCGTTACTTTGATTTCCCTAAAGAGGATGGTATTTTACACTCTTCTATCACTTCCATAACGATAAGCTCAAATGAACAAGTTAACGGATATGGCGTCGTTTATGTCGGCACAGAACCGAGCGCTTTATTCCGTTCAGAAAACGGTGGTGAAACGTGGACTGAACTTAAAAATATGAAATCATTATTATCTTCTTATACGTGGGCTTTTCCGCCTAGACCTTTTACCCATCACGTGCGCTGGATTACAGTGGATCCAAACAATCCAAATACAATACACGTTTCAATCGAAGCTGGTGCTGTTATTCAAAGTAACGATAGAGGGCATACATGGATTGATAAAAAATTCGGTGCTCCTATCGACGCTCATCAATTACTTATGCACCCTGAAGCTCCAAATCGCCTTTATGCATCATGTGGTGACGGATTTATGAGTGGCCCTGATCGCGCTTATCTAGAAAGTTACGATAACGGCAGTAGCTGGATATCATGTAGTGAGGGACTTGAACATCATTATTTATACAGTATGGCTATCGATCCAGCTGATTGTAATACAATTCTCGTTTCTGCCGCACCAAGTGCTGATCTTGCTCATCACCGTATTCCTTATGAATCTTATATATATCGAAAAACGAAAGATACTCCTTTCGAGCAAGTACAGCAAGGATTACCTTCTGCAATTGGTACGGTCATTTCGATGTTTGCGACAAATCCACTTGAACCTAATACTTTCTACACTTTAAATAACAATGGTTTGTTTCAATCCAATGATAGCGGCGAATCTTGGGAGCAGCTACATATTCCGTGGAAAGAGGAATATAGAACGCAACATCCACATGCTTTACTTGTTACTAGTTCTTAACGAAAAGAGACTGCCTATTTTTTTCAGGCAGTCTCTCTTTTATTTCTTTAAATCAATGACAATATCATCTAACACAATACCCTTATTGCCTCCCAGTTTTCGAGACACAAAACTCTCCTTTACTTGTCCTCCAGCCATTGTTACCGATCCATAATTTTCAGGAGTGTGAATTCTTAAATTAACGTGAGGCGTTATTATTAGCTTAGTCGCATTCTCATTAAGTTGTTGGAATGTTTTACTCCAATTAAAATTATAAGAATCCTCACCTGAGCCTCCATTTCCTTCCCCAGAATACTGGTTACCTATATCATCTCTCACTTTTAAATCGACATCCACTCCATCCCATACACTCCTTATTTCTTGAGATACTTCTTGGTTGTAGTATAGAATAAACGACATTGGTGTTATTTCCATTCTCTCCATATTTACTTTTACACCATCTTTTTCTGCACTACCTCTAATCCATTTCTCTTTATTTTCTATTCCTTTTAGATTAATGTTAAAATTCCAATCCCCTTTTATCTCTTCTTCTGTTTCTAAAATGTCTATACTTTGTATACTCCACTCAACGTTCACTGCAGTTTCTTTACTACTAACTAAATCGCTACTTGTTCTTATTAAACCTGTATATTTTCTATCAGCGACTTTAGTAATTTTATTGCTTCCTGATTGGGCACCTGCTCCTTTAATAATTAAAAAATCCAACGTACTTGGATTTTTGCCTAAATCTCTATTACTTTCTATAGAATAGTTTATTGATACTGTCTTCCCATCGAAAATCGCATCATTAATCGTTATCTTAATTCCATTGCTTTCTTTTGTCATATTTAGTACTGTAGCGTATTGTTTATAATTATAATGAAGCCCCGTTGTCTTCTCTACGTCAGCTTTAGAATTTTCATATAACCCTGTTCTACCATTATCTAAAAATCGGAATATATCACCTACAATTGGCAATCCCCCAGCATAAGTCGGAAATCCAATGCCAAGCATGGCAACCGATACGCCGACTAAAATAGACGCAGCAGCGACACCTTTTTTCCAAGTTTTCATCTTTTTCTTCGTACGTATCGATTGTTTTAAATTACGTTTCACTTTTTCTTTTTCAATTTCAGAAGCCTCAATTTCCTCAAGTTCTTTTTCATCTATATCAATATCATTTAATAGCTCATAAATGTCTTTCATATTGCACTACCTCCAAAACTAATATTCGTAGCATTTTGTTGTAGTTTCTTTTTTCCACGGTACACTCGATTATCGATTGCTGCCCTGGTTAATCCTAATTTCTCTCCTATTTCCTCTGTCTTCATGCCGAGGAGATATTTCATAATGAATACTTTTTGATCTAACGGTTCTAATTGATTAATAAGTTTCAATAATTCTTCCCTATCTTCCATAACGATTAATTCGTCTTCTGCCGATTTTTCCGTACTTATATGAAACTCATCTGAAATGATTTCTACCTTTTTAGTCGCTTTCCGGTAATAATCAATTGCCTTAAATTTTGCAATCGCTGCAATCCATTTTTTAAAGTCACTCTGCTCTCCATGAAACTTATTTGCGTTATTCCAAATGGAAAGAAAAATATCATTTATGCATTCCTCTATAAGTCCATCATTTTGAACTGGAAGAAGAACTTTATGCGTTATCCCCTTTATAAGCGGTAAGTATGTATCGACAACAAATTCTAGCGCATCTTCTTTTTGCCGCTGTAATCTTTTTATAAAATTTTTCTCATTTGATTTCATGTAGCGATTCCCCTTATTTTTTTGTAAAAGCTTTTACACCCTATATAACGTCCAGAAAAAAGTTTTCTCTCATCTTTTTTATTATTTTTTGTATGTAATGGAATACTTTTCCTCAGCTATTGTCTCATATAACTTTGCATTTGAAGAATATTTTCTCAAGTTTACACTTTAATTCATGTAGTACATTATTTATGCGATCATTCTTTAACTTAGTGTACATTTTATTTCATTACAGGATTAGCTTTTTACCAAAAATTCCAAGTCTATGATCCAGGTGGTGCTATAGCGACATTCGCCGGATTTATGGATACTAAAAATAGGATTAAAAATGGTTAACGACGTATCATATTCATATCGCTTAACAAAAAGGAGTTCAAGGACAAAAATCCTTGAACTCCTTTTTATTTATTCATTCGCGCATTGTTTATTTTCAGTATCGATGGACCATCCAATAATCGTGGCACAATCTCTACCTTTCCACTGCAGTACATTTGTTAATACAGGCTCAATCTGTAAGCTATTTCCGTCGTGTAATATTTCTACTAAAGATTGATCATCATCAAACCTTCGTTTATCACACTCTAAAATACCATCCGTTGCCATTACAATGTGATTTGTTCCTTTTTCTAATCCCCGCACACCTGACGTAAAACAAGGTGTATTTGCTGCAAAAATATTTTTTCTGCCAATATATTCGTAATTCTTCCGCTTATTTAATCGTCCTTTTCCATTTTTCGTTTGCTCTGAATGGAATAAATACGCAAAACAATCACCAACTGATAGCCAATATAAAAATTCACCTTTTCGCAAGCAAATTAAGCAGGCAAGTTCCTCATCATCTTGATCACATTTTTCAATAAATAACTCATCTGTAAATAACGCTAATAAGTACATATGTGTATGATGAAAAGCTAAATGTATCGGGTATGAAAATAACTCTTTTAGTTTCTCTTTTCTTTCCGAAATCGCTTCTATTATATAATGGATATTTTTCGTTTTATGATGTGTATCAAAAATCATAACAAATTCAAATTGTAATTCAGGATCCCACCAAGCAAGCACTGCATCTCCTCTTTCATATGCATCACTCTCTTGATTTCCACCGTATACGCCGACTGAAAGAGGACCACATTTTTCAACATGTATTTCATCTACATACATCTGTTCATGACTCATCCATTTGAATGTATTCACAGCTATCATCCTCTCTCTTGCTAAATGTATACCTTTACACATAGATTACCTTATATTTCAATAAAAATAAACTTTTTCAACATTTTTTATCCAAATAAAAGGATTTTATTTCTTATCTGGCGAATATATCTTAATATACGATATAAAAATAGGAGGATTTATTATTATGAAAGACTTGAATCAACATTGGGAGAGCATTTATTATCACTTACGATATGAATATGAAGACAATCTTTCACACCAAGCAATTCGTATTTTACAAATCGTTTCCCGCGAGAAAGATATAACAATTGGAAAAGTCGCTACTGAGCTTAGTCTTTCTCATAACACAGCTTCTGAACACGTAAAGCGCCTTATTCAAAAGGATTTCATCGTTAAAGAAAGAAATAAACAAGATGAAAGGGTCGTAAATCTTACATTAACAAAAGAAGGAATTGAAGTATTAGAAAAGCATACTTTACTAGATAAAGAAAAGATAGAAATATTAGAATCACAGTTATCAAAAGAAGAACAGCAATTAATCGAAAAAGCCTTTTCGTTATTAGCGAAGGAGGCACAATATGCATTTCCTCGTTAAGGTTATTGTTTCGGCACTTATTATTGGTGTTATTACTGAAGTCGCTAAACATTATAGTACGATAGGAGGCTTTATTGCCGCCCTTCCTCTTGTAAGTTTGCTTAGTCTATTTTGGATTTCTTTCGAAGGTGGCAATAAACAAGAATTGAGTCAATTTGCTTTAGGCGTATTATATGGATTTCCTGCATCAGCACTACTATTATTTATCGTCTATATCGGTTTAAAAAACTCATTTGCACTTAGTACATCTGTCCTGTTCGGTATAGGTGTTTGGTGCATCGCTTTCGCTTGTCAAAAATTATTTCAAGCTTAGGAGGAATTATTATTTATAAATTTGTAGAGATATTGGGCCAAAATATAGAAGTATATATAAAAGGAAATCATAAACAAACTGTAGTCATTCAGACCGGAATGACTTGCTCATTTTATGATTGGCTTCCGATTATTGAAAAACTTTCAAAACACTTTACAGTCGTTTCATACCATCGCCCCGGTTATGGAAAAAGTGAACTAGGGAATCATTCACGTACTACATTACAAGCAGCAAAAGAATTACATATGTTACTACAAAAACTAGCTATTCATGAGCCCATCATTCTAATCGGTCATTCCTATGGAGGGTTATGTGCACAACATTTTGCGATGTTACATGAAGATAGACTGCAAGCACTTATTTTAGTTGATTCTACTTCCATGAACTTACACCGATTAGATGAGCTTCATTTACCGATTTCTGATCAAACTGATTCTGATGATCTGTGGCTTCAAAAATATACTACGTACTCCAAAATGGATGTCGCCACACTTTATAATGAACTAAAGCCTATGCTCGTCGATCAATCGAGCACGCTAATTGAATTTTCTACCTCTCCTTCATTATATAAAGCGACAGCTTCTGAACTATCGGAGTGGAAAAATTGCGCTCGCTCAATAAAAGAGTTATATAAAACATTAGAAATACCATTAATCATTATCGGTAGAGACCCTCATTATTCTATTACTCAAATGATTGAAAGTGGTATGCCAAAAGAGGAGGCAACTCTACTTGAAGCAATGTGGCAAGAACTTATTCATGAACAATTACATCTCTCAATAAATAGCCAATATATACTTGCCGAACATGCTTGTCACGGAATAGAAAATGATCGACCCGATATTATCATTGAAGCTATTCAATCCTTACAAATAAAAAAAGGAAGCAACTAAAGCTGCTTCCTTACTTATCTATTCATAATCTTCTTCATCATCAATTTCTTCGTAATACGCATTCTCATTGCTTACATATATAGGACCATTCGCGACATCAACACGTAGTACCCATGCCCATGGCACAGCTAAACGTTTATGTATTGCTCGCCAAAATTTCATTGATTTTCTTTCGTACTCCTCGAACTCGTGAAGTAACTCTTTATAGGAGGAACCGTCTAACTGAACATTTGCTTCTAATAAACGAGAATGGGCATAGTACTGTAACTCAAGTTCAGCAGCAATTTCCATTTCTTCTTCCGTTGCCATACCAATAATTGTTCCATCTGCTGGTACAATTTCATATACGTTGTGAACCTCAATAAGCCCTTCTTTCTCTTTCTCAAACATGTAAACAGCCTCCTTTAACAAATATTTTTTGTTACAAAGTCATATTTCTACAATAACTTCTCTCTTTCCTTCTTTTTTGATAAACTTTTACAAAATATTTATCTGATGACCTGTATGTTCTATTCTTTCAGCAGAAATTAAACTTTCATTATGAAAAGTCAACTTAAATACATCGGGCATATGAAGTGTTTTCCAAAACTGAAAATCATATTTCGAATCAAAATAATTCATAAGTAATACCATAATATTCCCATGAGTTCCTATTACAATATTCTTACCTTCATATTTTTTTAATATATTTTGCATACATATTACAGCACGCCTTTGTGCTACATCATTCGATTCTCCGCCTTCGTGTGCAAAACTCCAATCTTCCCACACCTTCTGAATCGCATCGTTAAAATTATGTACTGGTTCTGCGCTTAATAACCTTTCCCGTAAATCTTCTTCTACTTGTATTGATAAATTATATGTATCCGCAATTCCTTGCACAGTTTGAATCGCCCTTTTATATGGAATAGAAATAATAATATCAATATGCTTACCTTCCAATAAGCGCGCTACATCCTCTGCATCCAAGTGCCCTTTTTCAGATAAAGGCCGTTCCCGTTCTTCTTTTGTATATGTAGAGTGTGCATGACGAACGAAATATATTGTAGTCATAACTATTACCCCCTTTCCTATGAAAATAACAATCTCTTTTATCTAAAGAGCCTTCTTACACATTATCACTCATTACTACAGTGACTGGTGCTCCTACCATTAACGCATCTATTCAATTAATTCGATTAGATATCGGTTAATTCCTTTGAGTACTTTTCTCATAGCACAAAAAGGTTATTTCATTATTATTTATTTCTAAATTCCTCATTTGCTAACATATCAAGAATAAAATAATCTACATTATTTCTAAGTTTTTGATATGCAACTTGATCATCTATATCGTTAAACATAATTACAACTTCTACTTTATTCCCTTTCTTATCTGTAGTATACAAGCTCTTTGTCAATACGAATGCGGTAGAACCACCTTTTTGACCAGCATATTCAAACTTACTATTTTTAACTGTTCCATTAAAAACATTCTCAATTTCATCTTGCATTGATTTTGGAAAATAATTTCTACTATTTATCTTCTCCATTATACTCATATAATCTTTAGCATTTGCACCTACTAATCGATCTGACCAAATGCGTTGGAATTCCATATCTACTTTTAATGGAATATCCCGCTTTTTCCATTCTTCTTCATCTTTCATCCATTCATGTATTTGTAACACGTGTTTATTATATTCATCTTTTGACATGTTACGTAGCGTTTTTAATGATTGATTTTCTGGCACATGAAGTTCTTTTTCTACGTATCCTCTCATATATAGTGAAGCAGTATATGAAGTAAACTTATCATGACTAGTAAGCTCTAACTCTTTTATACTTTCATTTACTCTCTCTATTCCAAGCTTCTCTAACAAATATGTTGTATTTGCATTAGAACTATAGTGAATCATCCCTTTGGTAACTTCTTCTAAAGCTATTTGTTCATTTTTCACTAACTCTCTAGCATGGATATCTTCTAACCACGCAGGATGCGCTCCACCATCAGTGTTTTTAACGTAGTATTTTTCTAACTCATGTAATGAAATCCGTTCATCTCGGCTTATCTTTCCTTCTGAAACTTGTTTAGCAAACTCCACTGCTATTACAATTTTAGCCATACTTGCTAATGGCAGTTTTTTATTTCCATTTATCGATGTTAATACTTCACCATTCCGTCTAATAAGTAATGAACATGTTTCATCATCTTTCTGTTCTTTTATATAATTTAAGACATAATTTGGATCTTTTTTTGACAAATAATATTTCATAATTGCAAAGAAAGCTACAATGACAACTACAATTACTCCCACAATAATCCCTATAATCTTTAATATATTCACAATATGCCCCCCTCTAACAAATTCCCTTCTATATAATCATTATACCGAAATAAATTACAAAATTATACAAAATAGAATAACTCTCCCTACTAATAGGAAGAGTTATTCTATTTCACATGCAGTTATTTGGGGTTCCCGAGCTTTTCTTTAAATTTTTATTATCTGAAACATAACCTGATGTACTCATTTCATCCCTCTTTTCCGCTCCTACCATTATGCACTTAACGATGTATCGTATGGAAAAAATAGATGATATGTGCCTATTCAGTACATAATAAAAAACATGCTTTCATTATGAGAGCATGTTTTGTGATATTCTTCACATTGTTTAGTTAAAAAATAAACGTTTACTTACCATGATGTAACATTAAATCACTTAGTTCTTCTTCAATGTGATTTAATTTCGCAACGCCTTCTTTCCATTTATGAATATAACGTGAAACCCCGACGAAAAATAAAACAAAAATTGTAGAAAGAATAATACCATACACGATTGCTACAGTACTCATAGTTACACTTCCTTGTAATTAGTAATGTTGTTATTAGTTATATTTTTATTATAAACCTTTTTCTTTTAAAATACTTCGATTTCAATTTTTTGTAACAAAATTGATTTTTCTAATATTTCACCCGTAAAAATGGAATATTTTTCACAAAATATACAAAACTTCACCATATGTACTATTACCATATGAGTTATATTATTAAATAGAATAAAGGGGATGATTATACTATGACGACTTGGTTTATTGTAATGTTAGTTGTATTTGGGGCATTTAAAATTATCGTTTCTAGCCTTCCGAATTCTGTTATTGAATCCATTATTAGCAAGTACGAAACACACCCACAACTTGAGGAAGAGAATGTGACTGTTACAATCAATGGCAATAACTTAGAAGGCGAAAAGAAATCTAAAATTATTCATGATTTTAACGAAGGTTTATTTTTAGATCGTTATTATGCACCACCGCTAAATGAAGGTACTCCGTTAATTATCAATGCAAAACGTGGCAAAAAAGATTTTACATTTTATATTTATAGTCATGAAGAACATGTTGATGTTGTAAAGCAACATAAAAAGAAGGTAGTTGCTTATAGTTTACGCTCTAAAAACTTACAAAATAGTGATATGTTCGTATCTGCTGATATAGTTTAAAAAGCTGTCGTTATACACGACAGCCTTTTAAATTATAACTCTATTTATTTTTCTTTTCCTCAATTTTTGCTTGCGCCTCTTCCGCCTTATCTAATGCTTCTGAAACTTTTTTCTCTTTCTCTTTCACTTCATCTATACTATCGACGGCTTTAATGAGTTTATCAATTCCTTCTTCATCCACTTTTTTTTGCTTTGCCACTCTTTCATTTACTCTCTTTTCAACATCTTTTGCTTTTTGAAGCATATTTTCTGCATTTGATGTCACAGCTTTTTCAAGTGCATCGTCTTTTTTCTTTTGCAACACTTCATTTGCAATATCTTTTGCTTCTAAATACTTGCCGTCTTTTAATGCCGTAGCTCCGTGATCCATTATCTGAGCGATTTCTTTATATGACTTCGCTTTATTTCCTGATTTTTCTTTTTCTGCTTTTTCAAACCACATCTGTGCATCACTATATTTTTCAGTTGTCAATGATTGCATACCTGTTTCAATATACGTGTCATAATTACTACATCCAGTCATTACGACTAACAGAAAAAGCATAACAAAACTTAATTTTTTCATGATGTTTTCTCCTTTTCTTTGTCTGCTCACTTTACTGTAACATACATGAAAAAGAGTTTCAAAAACTATAATACTATTTCAGTCATTTTTATATTGTTAAGTCAAATTTTCTTTTAGGCAGACACATCCACTTGCTTTTTCGCCACATGCTGCTTTACTCCAACTAATACAACTAACAATAATCCTCCGCCTAATGTCATCATAACAATGCTAGTTGGCAACATATCTAATAATAATCCATATACAATCATACCAAGCGGCGCGATTGCAGTAGCAATTGTTTCAAGTAGGCCGAATACACGCCCTAAATAGTTTGGATCTGTCGTCTTTTGCATATGTACTTGCATCGGGATATTTACAACCATCATTGATATACCAGTTAAAATCATAAAAGCGATATAGTAAATAAAACTTGCCACTTTCGGAATGGTAACTAACAATGGAAAGACTGTACATAAACTCAAGCCCGCAAATAAAAACAGCCCAATATAAACAGAGCGAAACGGATTATTCACTTCTTTACGTACTGATAAAACAATTGCACCAATTAGCATCCCAACTGCTAACATTCCCTCTACAACACCGAGTTGCTTCGAGGATAGATGCAAATTTTGAATAATAATATATGGAAGCGAAACGAAAAGTGCACTCGCAAAAAAGTTTACCCATAATGCAATTTTCATTAAACCATATATTTCATGCTGTCGTTTTATATATGAAAAACCTTCTTTTATGCTCGTCAAAAAATGCTCTTTACTTTCAGCCATTTCTTTTTTATATAAATCAAATACGATAAATAATTGCACAATAACCGCTAAAAAGAATGTAATGCTATTTAACAGGAAGAAAGATTTAATTGAAAAGAAACCAAATACAACTCCACCAATAATCGGTGCTAAAATATTCGATAAAGATGCTGCCGTCTGGTTCAAAGCACTCGCCTTTTGAATACGCTCCTCATCTACTAAATTAGGAATAGACGAAGTTAATGCTACAGAATAAAAACTTGCACAAATTGATAATAATGCTGCTGAAACATAAATAAACAGAAGTGACGGCCCAAAAGTAGTCGCAAGAATAAACATAATAAGCATCGTTAAACTACTTAATAAATCTGTGCCAATGACAAGCCATTTTCGATTGACGCGGTCAGCTACAGCACCTGCAATCGGTCCACAAATCATTCTTGGTATTGATCCGCAAATAAGTGTAGTTGCAAATCCCATCCCTGAACCAGTTGTCTTTAATACGTATAACCCCATTGCAAACGTATAAATACCCGCCCCTAACAAAGACGTCATTTTTCCAATCATCATTAAAATAATATTTCTCGTTGCAACCCTCATTTTCGAATCATTTTGACCTATACTTATATCCCCCATTGTGACACTCTCCCCTTAAAAGTTAAATTGTGTTAAACTTATTATATAATCAACTTTCCAATTTTTACAACAAAAAGTTTAATTGTATTTAACTTTTTGATTATAAAGGAGCAATAATATGGCAACTCTCGGCGAAAAAATTAAAGTGTTACGAAAAGAAAAAAGGCTTACGCAAACTGAGCTAGCAGGTTCAGAACTAACAAAAAGTATGCTAAGTCAAATTGAAAATGGAAAAGCTACACCTTCTATGAAAACATTGCAATATATCGCTGACAAACTTGGATGCGAAACGAGTTTTTTACTAGAAGATGATGATGTAGAAATTGTAGAACTCATTCAACAAACGGAGAAACTAATTAAGGCAAATAAGTGTGATGAAGTATACGAGATTTTACTACCTATCGTTCAAAAAGAGCTACCTCCTACTTTAAATACTGCTCGTTTGTATAAACAATTTGTAACTGCTGCGGCTATAATGAAAGATTACAACATTGAATATTACGTTGAAAAAGCCACTTCTATTTTTGAAAAATATACTTTATACCGTGACAGTACGGAAACAAAGTTAAAATTATCTTATACGATATTCACACGTAAAAAGTATGCTGAATGTTTACAACTTATAGCTAGTATCCGAAATGACTATGAAGAGAAACATTTAGAAATGGATCTTATCATACATATCGAGTTATGTTTATATGAAGCAATTATTTTACTTGCATGTGGTAATTATGAAAATTGTGAAAGAGTCATTTTAGATGCACTTGCCTTTTCAAAAACACATCAAGTGTATTATAAAACAGATGAATTTTACCGCATATTATCTTATCAAAAAGTCATCACGGCTGATAAAGAACAATATTTACACTACATAAAAAAATCTGAGCAATTTGCCATTTTCACAGAAGATACTTTATCTGCTGCGATTGTTGATATTTTAAAAGCGTACTACTACAATACAATTACTAATGAATATACAATCGCATTAGAGCATCTAGAACAATTTCGAGAAAAACTAAAAGATGAACCGCTTTTTCAAGATGACGGATTATATTATCTTGAAAAAGGAAAAGCTTTGTACGGTTTAAAACGTTACGAGGAAGCTTTGAAAACATTACAACGTGCTATCATACCAGATTATATGAATCATCCACTTGATCAAGCGTGGCTTACAACAGCAGGGGCATATCGCGCTCTTTGTTACGTAAAACTTAATGATAAAAAAAGCGCTCTTGAAGAAGTAACAGAAGCAAACCAATTCATACAATCTTATCCCGATTCCATATTCTCTTTATTCATTAAAGAAACATTAAAAATAATACAAAAACTTTAAGAATGTCTCGAAATGGTATATTATCCCTCCTTTTTAGCAAAGATAATAATGATGGGAGGAATATAAATGAATATAGAACGTGCAAAAGAGCTTTCTGTATCAGCGGAACATGCCAATGTCAGTTTTCAAGGTATGCCTGTTATGATTCAACACGTCGACGAAAGCAGCGAAACCGCCCGCATATATGAAGTTAAAAACCCAGGACGCGAATTAACGGTTCCAGTTAATAGCTTAGAGGAAATATAAGAAATGCCACTTCAAATTTTTTGAAGTGGCATTTTTCTTTTTTCTATAAAGAAGCCTCGTGCTTCTTTTCTTTTTATTTCGTGCTAAAATTCAAACTATAAAATGATTTTAAAGGGGACATTTGAATGGAGAATACTTCACAAAAAAAGAAGCCTTATTATGCAGTTATATTCACTTCTAATTTATCGACTGATACAACAGATTATAGTACCATTGCCGAAAAAATGGAGGAACTCGCAAAGCAGCAGCCTGGATTTTTAGGTGTAGACAGTGCACGAGATCACTCGGGTCTCGGAATCACAATTTCTTATTGGGAATCACTTGAAGCAATTGACAATTGGAAACAGAATGCCTTACATAAAGAAGCGAAAAAAAGAGGCCGTGAGCAATGGTATGAAAACTTCCACCTGCGCATCTGCCTTGTTGAGAAAGAATTTAAGTTTCATAGAGGTACATTGTAACTATGAAGAAAAAATTAGCTCTCGTTGTTGTACATGAAATATACGGTGTGAACGATCATATGCATCAAGTTATTGACCACTTCACTTCATCTCATATCGATGTATTCTGTCCTAATCTTTTACAATCACAGCATGCATTTCATTATAATGATGAAGAAAAAGCATATCAGTTTTTTATGAATCATATTGGATTTGATGATGGAAAAAAGCAAATTGAAGAATTCATTACTCGTCTTTCTAGTAGTTACACACACATTGGACTTATTGGCTTTAGCGCTGGAGCTACCATCTCATGGCTATGTAGTAACAATCCGAAAATAGATTTTATTATCGGATGTTACGGTTCCCGTATACGTGACTATGTTCATGTTAAGCCTACATGCGCTACATTACTTCTTTTCCCTGAAAAAGAAGCTAGCTTTTCAGTATCCTCTTTAATGAAAACATTACAGAAACAAAATAACCCTTTAATAGAAATACAGCAACTACATGGTGAGCATGGATTTCTAAATCCGTACTCGGAAAAGTATAACGAGCACTCTACAAACAAAGCATACAATTTAATAGATTCGTTTCTTACGCAAACAATACGATAAAGGAGTTTTTTATGTCACTTACATTACTTTTTCTCATATTCATTATCATTCCTTTTATTGCAGCACTATCTCTTATCTTTATAGCAGTTAAAAAAGGGACATTTTTAAAACGTCCCTACTTACAATCTATTATCGTTTGCATTTTATTTTTTACAAATTGGATGTTATATTTAACAGCTTTTTATTCGTTACTCCCCGAGAAAGTTAGTGAGTTCATATTCTTACCTATTTGGTTTTTCCTTTGCATTTTAGGCTTTATCGTTTTCTGGCGCGAATGGAGAAATAATCGGGTGTTCTCGATATGTATCGGTTTTCTTTCTTTTATTAGTTTTCTATTTGGGTTATTGTTGTTAGTTCTTTCGGGGATGTAAAAGAAAAAGGAAGAAAAGCCCGCTATCAACTTTTCTTCCTTCTATGTTTATCCTTAGATTTCACTGTCACTGATTCACAAGGTGTGTAATAAATTTGAGGTGTCGCCTTATCAACAAACATCATAAACGTAATAAAGCCGAGAATAAAGAAAATCAACAACGTTAACAATATTGCTCCTATCGTTAAAAGTATCATAACACCACCCCTATATATTTCATGCTATTACACCTTTCGCTACTATATAAGCGTAATCCTGTTTAGAAAAAGAAACGTAACAAAATAATCACAATCACTCCGGTTAATACTGTCCCTAATAAACTACGAGTATATATTGCGACAAGAAATGTGGGGATTGCTGCGATAAGATAATCCCACTGCACTGTCTCATGCATAAATAGTACTTGCGCTAAAAGCGCTGCTAATATCGCAATCGGTATGTAATTTAACCACTTTAAGCCCCAGTCTGGAATTTGTAGTTTACTAAATACGAGAAGAGGTAATATACGTGGTACGAGTGTGACAGCTCCTGCCGCTAGTAAAAGTAATAATACGTCTAATCTCATTTCCATTTTTCAATCATCACTCCAATCGTCGCAGCTAAAAGGGTTGCGATAATAACCGCTATACTATCTGGCATAAATAAGTGCGAAACATATGCGATAATAATCGCTACAATTGCAACAGTAAGATGAATTGCTAGTTTTGGTTTACTACTTATTAATTGAAGAACGAATAAGCCGATAAACATCGCTGGTAATGCATAATCCATCCCGTATGTATGCGGATCTGGTATCCATTCTCCAAATAGTCCGCCGATAATTGTAGCAATAATCCAATTTAAATACGCTGTTACATTTAGCCCGATCATCCATCTTTCGCCTAAATACCCTTTTTGCGCTGCGTGCTGTACTGCAACCCCAAATGTTTCATCAGTAATTTGCGAACCAATTATTAAGTTTTTAAATAGAGGAATTTTCGTGAAGTAAGGTGCAAGTGCCGCACTCATTAAAAGATGGCGTAAATTAACAAAAAACACGGTAAAAATAATTGCCGAGGCAGGGGCACCAGCTGCATACATACCCGCTAATATAAACTGGGCAGAACCTGCATAAATTAACGTGGACATAAAAGCAATTTCTATAATCGAGAAACCAGCTGTTTTTGCAATCACACCAGCTGCTATACCGATGCTCAAATAACCAAATACAGTTGGTAAACAATCTTTTACACCTTGTTGAAATGTATCATCGCTCTGCAGCGTCATATGTGCTTGAGCTTTATTCACCATTTTCTCCCCCATTTCTTCCATACTACGTTTTCCTGTTACGACATGAACTAAATCATGTCAAAACGTATCTAATTTATCAGCCCCAAACACTTTCGTGATTTCTTCCCCCATCATATCGTGCCGAACATAATCTGTGGTAACGATCGAACTCCCCGTTAGTAGTTATAATTATACCTACTAATATAAATAAGAAAGAAACAGCGGTCAACTGATAATTCGGAATTTTAAAACTAATAAAGGAGACTCCCACAAACGGGAGTCTCCTTTATCTCAATATTTCATTCGCTTCTTTTTCATAAATTTTATCAAATGAAGTCATAACGCGCTGTGATGCTTGAATCATTTTTTGATCCGTCATTAAATCTGCCATCTCTTTCGTCATATCTACATTTGAATTTTCTAGCATATGGTTTTTTACTGCGCCTGTACCGTTCGGTAAATCAGCAATGTTTCCTTCTGCTAGTGTAAAACTTTTGTTCTCTATTTGTACGAGACGATTATTCGCTTCTGCGCCTACTGTTTTTGTTTGCAAGCGAGCAATATTATTTTGTGTTCCCTCATCATATAATGTACCATCTGCTTGTACAGCGATCTTCGCTCCTTCTGGAATACGAATACGTTCATTATTTACATCCATAACATAGGCACCAGATGATGTTTGCAGGTAACGATCACTATTTAATGTAAAACTACCATCTCTCGTTAAAAACGTTTCATCATTTTTAGATGTAACGAAAAATGATGATGTTCCGGCCGTACCGTCATCTAAAAAGAAATCTGTAGCACTATTTGTCATTTGTATATTTCCTTGTACTAAGTTCACATGCGTTGCGGCTGGTACTACAGCGTAATCGACCGAGCCGATATTTGTCACAGTCCCATCTCCGCGGCGATATGTGTCTTGTACATCAAATACTTTAGAAGTCATATTTTCTGCTTTAAACCCTGGTGTTTGAGCATTTGCAATGTTATTCGAATGAACATTAATACGCTGCATGTAATTCATCATACCCATAGAACCTATATAAAGACCGTTCATACTCGTTTGAATAAGGCAGACGCCTTATTCTTCACCTCTTTTCTACGATGTTTGTAACATTTGTTTTGCTAAATGTTCAGCTGTAGCGATATGAATATGTTGCTTCACATCTTGGCCGTCTGTCATTAATACAATGGGAGCCGATGATACTGCTGGAATTTTTAACAATTCACCGCTACTTGCTGTTTCATCAAATTTCGTAAACACGATACCATCTATATGAATATCTTTAAAGTTCGTAATGATTTCAATCATATCTTTACTCTTCATAGAAGCTGATAACGTTAAACAAATATAATCTGGTTCTACTTGTCCCATCGTTTCAATCATTTCTTCCACTGTATCTGACGTACGATAATTTTTCCCGGCTGTATCTATTAAAATATAATCGACGCGTGCTTCTTCTTTAAAATACGTAAGTGCTCTTGTCATTGCAGCTTCATCACGCACAGCGATTACTTCTGATCCAATTGTCTTTACGTAATCTTGCAGTTGCTGTACTGTCCCAATGCGCGAATGGTCTGTCGTAATAAAACCAACCGTTTTTTTCTTACCGTGAAACTGCCACGCCATTTTCGCAAGTGTCGTCGTTTTCCCAACACCAGTTGGGCCGATTAATGCAATTGTTTGTACTTCTTTTTCAAACACGTTTTCAGTATTGAAATGCGATCTCATATCTTCTAATATGTACCCGATAACCTCTTCTTCAGTAATCATCGTTGCTTTTTCAAACTTCACTTTTAATTTTTCAGCATATGCATGAATGAAATATTGTTCTACATCGTTTCGTTCTAGCATCCGAATTACTTTTTGAATAATAAACGGTACAGATTCTTGATTTTCTTTCTTTGCAACTACTTCTTCTTTCTTTACCGGAACGACTTGTTTCACAACTTTTTTCTTTTTCGTTACTTTCGTTTCTTCCGTCGGTTTCACAACGACGATTCCTTTTTCAAACAACTTTAATAGTTTCTCTTTTTTCCTTGCCCATTCTTCACTATTTCCTGTTTGCATCGCCGCGTATGACATAGAAGTCGTTACGTTTTCTAAATTGTGCAAGACTGACTGAATTCCATTCGCTTTCACAATTTGTTCTGAAGGATCATTAACAACATCCATTAATTGTTCATGAAATTGAGCTGTTCCCTCATTCACTTCTTCCTGTTTATCCTCAGGAAAAGCAACTAACATTTCATAATCCTTTTTCCAAAAAAACGGGATATTTCTTTTTACACTTTCATCAACAACGTAATAATAATCTGTACCATATTGGTCAAATAACTTTCGATACAATTCATTTTTCGAAGCTGCTTTTATTCGCATTAACGCTTCTTTTTTTTCTGTACTTTCCATTACTTCACCCCCTACTATTCAATATAGGCAATTTGATCTACAACAATTTCTGGTGCTAATTCGCTAATACAAAGCACTTGTGCTTCTATTTGATAACGCTCAAGAAGTCTTACAATCGCAAATCTGAAGTCTTTTCTACGCGTTAATAATACTGGCTCTCTTCCCATTAAACGGGCTTGTTTAAATACGCGCTGCACTTGCTCTACTACTCGCGTTTCTAAATCTAAATCCCAGTTTAATAAATAACCTTGGTATGAATTATTAACAACATCCGCATCTAACTCTATTGAATCAGCGAAGAGCGCCGCATATATTTTCCCGTCAGGGTTTTTCGCATGTTCACAAATAACTTTTGAAATACATTCACGAACGAATGACGTTACACCATCCACATGGTTTTGATAAATTTCTTTTCCGTCAATGATACCTTCAATAATTGTTGGTAAGTCACGGATGGAAATTCCTTCTTTTAGAAGTTGCTTAATAACATTTTGAACGAGTGATAAATCGATTTCTTTCTTCTTAATCTCTTCTAATAAAACGCCATTATCAGTTTCAAGTGAGTTAATTAAGTCTTTCACGTGCTGACGCTGAATTAACTCATGAAGATTACGTCTAACAATAACATCTAAATGCGTAATTAATATGCTAAGTGGCTCTAGCACTTGATAGCCCTTCATTTGTGCATCTTGTACCATATGCTCTAAAATCCAATATCCGTCTTCACCGAAAATTGGATCTTTCGCTGGCTCTGCATCTAAATCAGCCATTACGTTCGGGGTTTTTAATGCTAATAAATAACCTGATTTTAAAACACCTTCAGCCGCCTTCGCACCTTTAATACGAATAATGTAACGTCCGCGTGGTCTAAAACTCGTATTATCTTTAAAGTTAATTCCAGGAACGTTAATACCTAGGTCGGTAATAATCGATTTCCTCATTAGAACAACTTTATCACGAGCTGTTTCCCCGTTAATTTTTTGTTTTACAAGAGCCGCTAGATCTAATCCAAGCTCTACAATAATTGGATATTTATCTGTAAAGACTCCAAATGAGTCTTCTACTTGCTGCAGTTGCTCATCTTCGCCTTGAATCATTTCTATTTCTTTTTGAAGCTCGTCTTCTTTTTCTTTCTTTATTCGGTTTTTATTACGAATTCCTAAGAAGATAATTGTTCCACCAACGAGTGCGAATGGTAGAAATGGTAGCGGAGTAAAAATACCCATTGCTATAAATAAACCACCAAGCGCATATACAACAACTTCATGTGCTAATAACTCTTTAAAGATACCTTCTGTTACTGTATCCTGTGATCCGTCAAATACACGTGTTACGATAATACCTGTTGAAATCGCAAGCATTAACGAACCGATTTGGTTTACAATTCCGTCACCGACAGTTAACTGTGTATAATGAAGAGCTGCTTCACCAAAGCTCATTCCTTGCTGCATCATTCCGACAATTAAACCGAAAATAATGTTTACGAATAAAATGACAATCCCGAAAATAACGTCCCCTTTAATGAACTTCCCGGCACCATCCATCGCCCCGTAGAACTCTGTTTCCATATTTAATTTTTTACGTTTTTCCTGTGCATCTTTTTCTGTAATAATACGCTGGTTTAAATCCGCATCGATAGACATTTGTTTCCCTGGTAAGGAGTCAAGTGTAAAACGAGCTGCAACTTCAGCTGTACGAGATGCACCGTTTGCAACGATAAACTGGAAAATGATTAATACTATAAAAATAACGATACCAATTAATAAGTTCCCGCCAATTACGAACTGGCCGAACTCTTCAATAACATGACCCGCATTTCCATCTGTCAAAATCGCTCGCGTCGTCGAAACGTTAATCGATACACGGAAAATCCCGATTAATAACAACATCGTCGGAAATGACTTTAATTCATCCCACTCGTTAATACTTGTCGCTCGCATATAAATAAGTACTGACATACTTAGTAGAAAAACGATAATGATATCAAGTATAAATGGTGGAAGTGGAATTAAGAGCGCCACAACGAATGACGCTGCTAAAAAGATAGAAAAATAGGTTCTTGCAGAATCCATCTTAAACAAAGAGATCCCCTCCAAACGCGCTATTATACTTCAAGTTCGTTCGTTTGAATTAAATAGCGCATAACTTCAATTACAGCTACGTATAAATCTTCTGGAATCGTCTCATCTTCCTCGACTTGATAATATAAAGAACGAGCGAGCGGACGGTTTTCCACCATTGGTATTTCTTGTTCACGGGCAAGCGTTCGTATATATAATGCGAGCTCATCTTCCCCTTTTGCAACGACAATTGGCGCCGCATCAACTTGTTTATTGTAGCGAAGTACGACCGAAATATGAGTCGGATTGTTTACAATAAACGTTGCACCATCCATCTTCTTCGCAATTGTCCCTTGCAAAATGGCATGCATAAAGTTTTTTCGTTTCCCTTTTACTTGCGGGTCCCCTTCATTATCTTTATGCTCCCTTTTTACTTCTTCTTTTTTCATCTTAATATCTTGCTCGTACTCCCATTTTTGATAAATGAAATCAATAATAGAAAGAACGATTAAAATAATTAAAATAGCCAAAAAGATAAATTTAATTTGCCTAATAATTTCAGTAAGTGACGCAGTCCAATTAAATCCAATCATACTCACGATTTTCTCTAAATTCTTTTTAAAGAGAACGTATGAAACGTAACCGATTAATCCCATATAAAACAGTGATTTCAAAATATCTACTAAACTTTTACGACTAAACAGTCTCGTAAAATAGTTTTTCGGATTAATACGTGACGCTTTCGGCTTAATGACTTTAGAAGAAAATAAGAAGCCGACTTGAATCATATAATTGAATAAATGAAAAGCGTATACGAGTATTAATATAGGAGCAGATACTTTTAGTAGTAAAATCCCCATTAAATACAAATACTCCGTCACATCTGTATTTTTTCCAATTTGATCAAACAGCACCGCTACGGAATTCGCAATCTCAAACCCTAGCCAATCTCCGAAAAAGTAAACGACAACTGCTAATACGAGAATGGAAAATAAATTATTTAAATCTTTACTCCGGGCAATATTCCCTTCTTCACGCGATTTCTTACGCTTCTGCGGGGTGGCCTTTTCTGTTTTATTATCCTTTGCCATGCGCGTCCCCCTACTTCGTTAAGAAAAAGTTAAATAGTTTCGTATATTCCTCAAGCAATACATCTGTCATATTTTTAAACACATAACCGAGCATCGGTACACTCATCGCAATAAACAAAAGACCACATGTAATTTTAATTACGTACGCATTCATAAAAACGTTTAATTGCGGAGCATTTTTTGCGATTAAAATAAGGACGAAGTTAATGATGAATAAACTTCCCATAAGCGGAAGAGCAATTTCAACCGCTGATGTAATCGCAAATAATAACGTTGCGAGTAGACTATCTAAAAAACTAGTCGTCAGCAATTTTGAAATCGCCTCTGTATATTGAAACGACTTTAAAATCGTGGCAACGAAATAATTAATGCCGCCCAGTGAAATAAAAATAACGAGAAAAAATATATCAAAAATTGTTGATAGTAAAGTAGACTGCGATCCTGCATTCACATCAAACAAACTTGCTTGTGATAAACCGATATCAAAGTCTAAAATATGCCCGGCCATTTTCGGAATGTTCCACAGCATTTCTATAATTTTTGAAAGTGATAATCCAATTACAATTTGCGTTCCTGCATAAGCAGCTACGTCCCAAACTGTCTTTATGTGAGAGACATCCACTTGATCTGCCACTGTAATGGAAAGACCAAGTCCAAATGTAACCTTTGCCATCGCTGGAATCGATCGCCCTGAGAAAAACGGTAAAAAATATAAAAATGAAGTAATGCGGCAAAACGCAAAAAACGTCGCCGCCCATAATTCCATATTCATTTCAGTTCACCTATCTTAGTACGAACGCAATAGCGATGGAATTTTATCAAATAAATCTAAAATAAGCGTTGTTAACTCTTGAAACATCCACGGACCTAAAATGATAATAACGAGCACAATGCTCGCCATTTTCGGTAAAAACGTCAGCGTTTGCTCTTGAATTTGCATCATCGCCATAATGACAGCGATAATAATAACGACTATCATACTAACGCCGGCAACCGGCATTAAAATCATAACCCCTTTATAAAAAAAGGTTTGAAAAATATCTATAATTGGTGACGTATTCATTTATATGACTCCTATCACATAGCATCAAACGCTTCAGGCGACCGTTTTAAACATAATGTCGACGATTTTTGTATATCCACCTAAATATACGAAAACGAGTATTTTAAACGGTAAACTTAAAATCATCGGCGGTACCATCATCATCCCGAGGTACATTAAAAGTGTACTAATAATTAAATCTATAAATACGAACGCTAAATAAATGAACATCCCTGTTAATAACCCTTTTTGAATTTGCGTTAACGTAAAGGATGGTACGAGCGTAAATAGTGAAAGATCTTTCAAATCTTTCGGCAACTCTTCTCCGCGTACTTTCAGCATCATTTTTAAATCATGCTTATACGTATGCTTCGACATATAATCTTTCATAATAGGCGCTGTCGTTTCCGCAGCTTGACTTACTGTTATTTTTTCTTTCGTCATCGGGTCCCACACATCACTCTTTAACTGTCCAAGCACTGGTTGCATCGTAAAGAGTGATAAAAATAAAGCAAGTCCGACAAGCACTTGGTTGGGTGGTAAATTCATAACCCCAAGCCCTTGACGAGTAATCCCAAGAACGATCATAAAATAAGTAAAATGCGTAAATAAAAGAACGATAGAAGAAGATAATGATAGAAGGGTAACGAGCGCAAATAATTGTACACTTGAATTACTCGTAAACTCTTTTCCATTTTCGAAATTAATAAAACCGTTCGGGGCTGCATACGCTGGATTTACAAAAATAATTGAAAAAACGATAGAAAATACGAAAATAACGGCTAATAATGATAACTGTTTCTTTATTCTCATGATGGATCCTCTACTTTTTTCGTTTCACTCTTCACCGCGTCTTCTAGCGCTTGTTGAAACTGATTTCCTGTTCCTGTTAACTGCACAGACTGCACACCGTTATTACTAATAACAGTAAACACTTGCTTCCCGTCCACTTCAAACAAAAAGGCACTCGTTTGGTGGTTTAAAAAAACGCCGTCTTTCACTTGAATATGGCCATTTTCACCTTGTTTAAAAAATTGCTGTTTGCGCGTCTTTTTCGTCATATAATATGCACCGTAGCCGAGCGCACCAAACAGTAAAACGACTTGAAATAAAGTCGTCATATACGACATATGACTCCTCCTCTACTCTTTATCTTGCATTTGACTTTGCGCCTTCATAAGCGCAGCGTGCTTCTTGTCAGCTTCAATTTCAGAAATGATAATACCGAACTTTTCGTCCATTACGATTGCTTCACCAATGCCGACTTTCATATTACTTAAATACACATCTACTTTATGCCCTAAGTTTTTCTCTACTTCAAGAACATCGCCAACTTTTAATTGCTTCACATCACCAAGCGTAATTGATGACTTCCCAAGCTTCACACCAAGTTCAATCGAAATATCTGAAACGGTATCAATATGTGCTTTACCTGCTTCATTTCGTTTCCCTGTAAATTCTTCTAATCCCATTAATGACACAGGAGATACTTCATGCTTCATATGGATCCTCCTACTCTACAAAACTTTTAAATAAGAGCGCCTTACGCGTTCCATCTTTCCCGATAAAACAATTAAATTTATGTTTTCCATCTACATAACCAAGTAATTGATCCGAAACTTTCGTATGAAGCGGAATAATATCGCCTTCTTCAATTTGCTCAATCTCACCCATTGTCATCTTCTGCTCACCAATCGCAACGTGGACAGGTTTATACACTTGATTTACTTTCACTTCCACTTCAGACGTATATTTCTTACGTTTATCCGAAGAATGTTCGACAATATTTTCAGACGTTAACTTGTCCATAATTTCTTCAACAGATAAGAACGGAATACCGATACGAACTGTCGTATTCCAAAAATCTGTTTTCATATTTACGTTCAGTAATGAAATAATATCGCTCGCTGTCGTAATCTTTAATGCATTTGGATCTGTCTCTGTTGTTACAAATTTCGGTTTAATTGCCGCAACGCTTTCGAATGATTGCTCTAAATTTTTGCATAGAAGCGTAAAAATATTATCAAGCGTTAAAAATTCAAACGCCGTTAGTGGTCTACGCATCGTAAAGTTGCGCTTACTATCTCCACCAAGCCAACACTCATGAATATAAATAACGAATGCTAAATCAATCTCAATAACAATTTCTCCAAGCTCTGGCAAGCCGAGATCAATAACACAATATAAATAATAATCTTTTGGCATTTTCTCCACATACTCACTCGTAAATGGAACTTGCTCCACAGTAGAAGGCTCTAGCTCAATTGGAATACGCATACGCGCTGACAACGTCTGTGACGTCTGTTTACCAAAAGTAGAAGCAATCGCTTGCAAACTACGTAAATGCTCAACACCGAACTTCTCCGGTCTATTAAAATCATACTCTTGAAATTTATCTTGCTTCCCTGCTTCTTGTGCGAAAGCTGGCATTTCCTCGCCTTCATTTACCGCCTTCAGCAGGGCATCAATTTGCTCTTGGCTTAATTTATCGCCACTCATGAAAATCCCCTTCCCTACCTTTTCAATTCAACAATTTCAACGTACATTTTTCCATTCTTCGTCAAAATCTTTCCGGTTCCAATCTCTTCATTCTCAAGCATAAGACGCACCGTATTTTTCGTTGAATTTTCAAGACGATACAATGTACCTTTCGTAATATGAAGCAGATCTTCAATTTTCTTTTTCGTATTTCCGATTTCAAAATAAATTGTTAACGGAATATCATCTTGTAATTTCAAATCCAGCCAACTCCCATATCATGTTCACAAAAATTTCATGTTCTCTCTATATATGAAATTTCTTATTTTGAAACGTCGATATTTAATATTTTTTTAATATATCCTTGCGTTTCTTTAAATGGAGGCACGCCTCCGTACTTTCTCACATTACCAGGACCAGCATTATAAGATGCAAGCGCAAGTACAAGATCGCCGTTATTTTTCTTTAAATAACCACTTAACTCTTTCACGCCGCCTTCAATACTTTCAGCTGGTGAAAATGGATTTTTTATACCCATCTCTTTCACATTCGCTGGCATAAGCTGCATAAGCCCCATCGCTCCTGCATGTGACACCGTATTCGGATTAAAATTAGACTCTACTTCAATCATTTTTTGAATTAACGTTTTCGGAATTCCGTATGTACGACTTACACGATCAATAATATCCTCATACTTCCCTTCATTTGAAGAACGTATTTTCTGAATATTATATTTATTAGTTAATCCCCACGTATCAGTAGACTCATTTTTCGTTTCTGGGAAACGTCGTTCGAACTCTTTTTGTGCAACTTGTACTTCATCTACTTGCTTCGTTTCAGGCTTACTTACTTCCTCTACATTATTAATAGGTTCTTCCGGTTTATTCACAACCGTTTCTATTTTCGTAGATTGTACCGGCTGACTCATATCCTCTACTTTTGCCGGCTGCGTAGTAGCCTTCGTCTCCTTCGCAGGTTCACTCTGCAATTGATTTTGAAAACGACTACTAACAAATGCCTGTGGACTACTTAACTTTTGCTGAATTTGTCCTTTTTTATATGCAAGCACTTCTTTTACTATATTTCCAACTACCATAATATCACCTTTTCGGTAAACAAAGATAATCTAATATTAGAGTTTTTTTTTAAAGTTTGCAATAATCCTTTGCAATTATATTGTAATAAAAAAATGACTAAATTGTTAAACTGCTATTTTTCCATATTCATTAATTACAATTATTCGTTGACACGATATATACCAAGGATTACAATTAATTCGAAATTGATTTTTTTGCATATTTACGTTTATTAATTAACAGAAAAATCAATATAAAAAAATGGGGGTTCTTATCATGAGAATTAATACAAACATTAATAGCATGCGTACACAAGAATACATGCGACAAAACCAAGACAAAATGAACACTGCAATGAACCGTTTATCTAGCGGTAAATCTATTAACAGTGCGGCTGACGATGCGGCTGGTTTAGCTATCGCTACTCGTATGCGTGCAAAAGAAGGCGGATTAAACGTTGGGGCGCGTAACACGCAAGACGCTATGTCTGCTTTACGTACTGGCGACGCTGCATTAGGTTCAGTTTCAAACATCTTACTTCGTATGCGTGACCTTGCAACACAAGCTGCTAATGGTACTAACAACGATAACGATATCAAATCTATGGACAAAGAGTATCAAGCATTAGCAGACGAAATTGATCATATTGCTGATCAAACAAATTTCAACGGTAACAAATTTTTAGGTGGTGCTGCTGGTAAGGATATCACGATTCAACTTTCTGATGCTTCAAGTGATACAATGAAAATCGCAGCTATCGATACAAAGGCTATCACAACTGGTACTTTAAAAGTGGGAGGAACTGATGCTTTAGATAAAGCAACTGCATCAGGTGAAATCACAGCTCTTGACACTGCTATCCAAAAAATTGCTGACGAAAGAGCAACTTTTGGTTCTCAATTAAACCGTTTAGATCATAACTTAAACAACGTAACAAGCCAAGCTACTAACATGGCGGCGGCCGCTTCTCAAATCGAAGACGCTGATATGGCAAAAGAAATGTCTGAAATGACGAAGTTCAAAATCTTGAACGAAGCTGGTATTAGCATGCTTTCTCAAGCGAACCAAACTCCTCAAATGGTTTCTAAGTTATTACAATAATCCATTTGAACATACCAAGTGAAAATCTATTCTCTGTAATATATATTTCTTATAAATAATTTAAAACTAATGGGGGTTCTTAACATGAGAATTAATACAAACATTAACAGCATGCGTACGCAAGAATACATGCGACAAAACCAAGACAAAATGAACACTGCAATGAACCGTTTATCTAGCGGTAAATCTATTAACAGTGCGGCTGACGATGCTGCTGGTTTAGCTATCGCTACTCGTATGCGTGCAAAAGAAGGCGGATTAAACGTTGGAGCTCGTAACACGCAAGACGCTATGTCTGCTTTACGTACTGGTGATGCGGCTTTAGGCTCTGTTTCTAATATCTTACTTCGTATGCGTGACCTTGCAACACAAGCTGCTAGCGGTACTAACAACGATAAAGATATCAAATCTATGGACAAAGAGTATCAAGCATTAGCAGCAGAAATTGATCATATTGCTGATCAAACAAATTTCAACGGTAACACATTTTTAAATAAAGGTGCTAAAGGTACGGATATCACGATTCAACTTTCTGATGCTTCAAGTGATACAATGACAATCGCTGCTATCGAAACAAAGAAATTAACAACTGGTACTTTAGCAGTAGGAACAGGTAAGGCTTTAGATGCTTCAACTGCAGCAAGTGAAATCACAAAACTTGACACTGCTATTCAAGAAATTGCTGATGCAAGAGCAACTTTCGGGTCTCAATTAAACCGTTTAGACCATAACTTAAACAACGTAACGAGCCAAGCTACTAATATGGCAGCGGCCGCTTCTCAAATCGAAGACGCTGATATGGCAAAAGAAATGTCTGAAATGACGAAGTTCAAAATCTTGAACGAAGCTGGCATTAGCATGCTTTCTCAAGCGAACCAAACTCCTCAAATGGTTTCTAAATTATTACAATAATTCATTTGATGGTTTTATTACTCTCTGTAATACAGAGAGTAATTATATATATAACTAAAAACTATTGGGGGTTCTTAACATGAGAATTAATACAAACATTAATAGCATGCGTACACAAGAATACATGCGACAAAACCAAGACAAAATGAATACAGCTATGAACCGTTTATCTAGCGGTAAATCTATTAACAGTGCGGCTGACGATGCAGCTGGTTTAGCTATCGCTACTCGTATGCGTGCGAAAGAAGGCGGATTAAACGTTGGGGCACGTAACACACAAGACGCTATGTCTGCTTTACGTACTGGTGACGCTGCATTAGGTTCAGTTTCAAACATCTTACTTCGTATGCGTGATCTTGCAACACAAGCATCAAGCGGTACTAACAACGATAAAGATATCAAATCTATGAACAAAGAGTATCAAGCATTAGCAGCAGAAATTGATCATATTGCTAATAAAACAAATTTCAATGGTAACGCATTTTTAAATAAAGGTACTAATCCTGGTGAGGGTACAGATATCACGATTCAACTTTCTGATGCTTCAAGTGATACAATGACAATCTCTGCTATCGAAACAAAGAAACTAACAACTGCTACTTTAGCAGTAGGAACTGATCCAGATGATGCAGCTAAGAATTTAAATGCTACAACTGCACCAACTGAAATCACAGCTCTTGACACTGCTATTCAAAATATTGCTGACGCAAGAGCAACTTTCGGTTCTCAATTAAACCGTTTAGACCATAACTTAAACAACGTAACAAGCCAAGCTACTAACATGGCAGCGGCCGCTTCTCAAATCGAAGACGCTGACATGGCGAAAGAAATGTCTGAAATGACTAAGTTCAAAATCTTGAACGAAGCTGGTATCAGCATGCTTTCTCAAGCTAACCAAACTCCACAAATGGTTTCTAAATTATTACAATAATCCATTTGAGTTAGCTTTATGAACAAACCTCTCTGCTTGCGGAGAGGTTTGTTTTTTCTATATAAATGAATTATTTGTAAAACCTTTCTTTTTTTAGGTAGAAGAGAGCATCCGCGATGTGTAGAAGCGGTCAGTGCCTGTTTCAATCTCCTCCTATGTTAAAACACAAACAGGAAATGAGCATAAGCCCTTTTTTCTTTTCATAGCCGTTTATTAGTTTTAGAACACCTACTCTATATCAATCTATAAGGAGTATCTATTATGCGTATTGGTACAAATGTTTTAAGTATGAATGCTAGGCAGTCGTTGTATGAGAATGAGAAGCGTATGAATGTTGCGATGGAGCACTTGGCGACTGGTAAGAGGTTAAATGATGCTTCTGATAATCCGGCAAATGTGGCCATTGTGACTCTTTTGTATGTAAGAGCGATTCGGATGCGTGTTGTGTCTTAAGTTAATCAAATTCCACAAATGTTTTCTAAGCTATTGCAATCCTACTTACCATTGTGTTCTTCAAAAGATTTCCACACAAAACAAAAGGGAAATACATATAAACTATGTATCTCCCTTTTATTTTGTACCCAATACTTTATGGCGTTACCGTCATAACTTGTCCTCTGCGGTCAACCATTATTTTCATTTTTCCGTCTTGTGCGTTAAATAGTCCTAGTTTATATAATTCTATTTTACAGTCTTGTACGAAGGTTGGTAATTTACGAATTTGATCGATATCAGAACTTATAATAAAATGATTTAAATGCTGTGTCATATCTTTAATATCTCGCACAAGTTCTTCTTTTTCTCGTTTTAACCTTTCATTTTCTAATTGTAGCGCCTGCAGCTCACTTTCTAGGCTACGTGTATTCTTTGCTTCTCTAGAACGCCCTGCAGCCATGCTAGAAAGCTTATATATACCTTCCATAAACTGATGTAGTTCATCTTCTTTTCTTTCACTACATTGACTAATCGTTTCAAAGTTATCAACGATACCCGATATAACTGTTACGAGGCTTTTTTCAGTCTCTTTATACCCGACTTCTTCTTTTACTTCCTGCTTGTTTTCTTTTTTCGTTTCAACAATTGTTTCTTTTACTGGTGTATATTTGCGCTTTCGACCTGGTTTTTGTTTTTCAATATTTTCAAAAGGAATCTCGCATTTTTTTAATTTATAATATGTGTTTTGTAATTGACTTTCCGTTTTTCGGAAAAGATTTAGTTCATTTTTACTAACGTATTTTGAAATATTGATAATGTTTAAACCGTAGCGTTGACAAAATTGATATACTTCATACAATAACTCTAATTCCGACTTCAGCCATGTAATCGCTGATTTTTCGTACGCTCGCATCCCGCCATTTTTTTCTACATCTATTTGAAATAATACCATTCTATTATATAAATCAACTAATTCTTCATACTTTACTCGGAATTGTTTTTCTATTTTTTTCAATTCCGCTTCTAGTTGTATATCGTTCATTTTATTATTTGACATGTTTTGTAAAAGACTTAATACATTGATTGCTGTGTGGTGATACATAATCTGTGTCACTCCCCCTCATCCTTTCACAATTCTCATCTGACTCCCATGTCTTTTCAGAAAATAGCAATTTTTACATATCCATATTATAACATTTCCAAATTGTCTGTCAAATAATAAACATACAAAAATGTATAGAAAGTATAGAAATAGAAAAAAGTATTTTTAAATTAATATGTATAATTGCATATTAATTACTTTTAATTATATTATACGGTATCCCGAATGTACTTTCACCGAAAAAATTTGCGTTATCACGAAATATGACTAACACAATCCACAGATACATTCTCTTATATTTTCAAATAAAAAGCCTACTACTTATTAATTAAACCTACCGAAAATCCCCAAATAGAGAATATTCATACATACCGTCACACTCACTCCAGAAACGTTTATTCTGCCTGTACAGAGTATAGAGTAGAGAATACTAAAAAGGGAACTAACCAGTACTACACATGGCTAGTTCCCTTCTCTCCACTAAAAGACTAGAGTTGTAAACCGGGTCTTCAAACCCTCAATCGAAGACTCTCTTCTCCTACTTACCTAAAACTACTCCATATCTCTGGTCTTACATCGCATGGGGCTCTATTAAGCACTGACCGCTACCACACATGGCTAGAGCCTCTATTCCTGATAAATAGAAAAGAATTTTTCACCGGCGCTTCTAAAACTCTCTCAATGACTCACTTCTTCTACTCACCTAAAACTACTCCATATCTCTGGTCTTACATCGCATGGGGCTCTATTAAGCACTGACCGCTACCACACATGGCTAGCTCCTCTTTTCCACCTAAAAAAAGCGCTTTTCAAAACGATTTTTTTTACAACACTAACTTATCAACTAAACCAATTAACTCTTGAATATCAGGCTTACTTACTTGAGCATTTGCTCCTACAGCTTCACCTTTATGGAATAATTCATTTGTAATTAATGAAGAGAAAATAATAACCGGTAAACGATTCATTATTTCACCCTCCTTAATCACTTTCGTTAAATGGTGTCCATCCATTTTTGGCATTTCAATATCCGTAATAAGCAAGTGAATATGCTCAAACATTTTTTCCCCTTGCTCTTTCGCTAATTTTTCAATTTGCGCTAACGCTTCTGCACCGTTGCTGAAGAAGTTCATTTTCGTATATCCAGCTGATGACAATGTTTCTTCTAATATTTGACGAAGCATCGCTGAATCTTCTGCAATATAAATAACTTTTTCAGCTCGATCTGTTTTTTGTTCTAATCCTGCAAGTGATTTATTGTCATAACCAGTACCGCTAATTTCACATACGATTTTTTCATAATCTAATAGTAAAATGATTTTCCCATCTAGTTTTACAATACCAGATGTCGTTTCTTCTAGTCCCATAGATAATGAAGCTGGTTCATCAATTTGTTCCCACGAGATACGCTGAATACGATGTACTTCATCAACACGGAAAATAACTTTCATTTGGTTTAATTCTGAGATAATAAATTTCGTTTGATCAAGTGGTTTTATCGATTTTAAATTAAGAGCTGTCGCTAAGTTAATAACTGGCAAAATTTCACCACGTACTTGAACAACACCTTCAACTGCATGATGTGATTCTGGTACAGTTGTAACAGGGAATGGGTTAATGATTTCACGTACTTTCATTACATTGATACTAAATAGGTTTTCACCAACAGTATATGTAACAATCTCTAATTCATTTGTTCCGCTTTCTAATAAAATACTTTGTGCTTGTGACATAAAGGTGTCGCTCCCCTTCCAATAATTCCGTATATTTAATTATTAAGCTTTATCAAAACGAAAAAGTCAACTATCTATATAAAAAATATAGATAGTCGAACGATTCATTTATTTATTTAAAAAGACGCTTAATCTTGTATAAACGAAGCAAGTGCCTCTAATAACACTTCTTGCGCTCCTACAATTTCTGTCGGCATAGCTTCCCATTTTTTCGAAAGCTCCGTTTCTACTCTCATTCTTAACTCTTGGTTCATTTCTTCTAGCACATATTCTTTCGTTGCTATATCAACATCCAGTAGAGCAAGTGCATATAGTTCCGGATCGTTTATTTTTTCAAATAATCGTTTTAATACTACCGGTGCCATATGTTTTAATTTTTCAATATGAATTTCCTTATCTGAAAATAGCAACTCATATTGAATAAACGTAACATTTTCTTTAATCACTTTAAAATAGCAATTGTTTTTTTTATCATTCACAAAATATCCATTCGGATCTGCAATAATACTCTCTACTTTACGAATTAAATTTGGCAAACTACTCGCCGTCATTACAGTCCGCTGCTCTACCTCACTCGGCGAAATGAATGTAACGCGATACTTATTCTGCGCCACCCTCCTCACCTCTCCTTTTATAGAAATTCATTCTAATTGTATACTACAACTATTTTAAATTAACTTAAACCTATTTCATATCACTGCTTCTAGACTTGGATAAATCCTATCGTCAAAGAGCGAAGAAGCACCAACCAACAATTAGCTTTCAACCTCTTCAACTACCGATATCTCTGGTCTTACAACATGCAAGCCACTTATAGACACTAACCGCTACCACACTTCGCTTAAATCTTCTTAAACTCCCCTAGTAACTCTCCATACCTCTGTCCTTACACAACAGTCGAGCACCCACATAGGCGCTAACCACTACCACACTTCGCCAGGTCCTTTCTCTAAAACTTAATTCAATAGAACCACAGACATTACTCATACTACACTTACAACTTCTTAAACTCCCCTAGTAACTCTCCATATCTCTGTCCCTACACAACAGTCGAGCACCCACATAGGCACCCAACCGCTCCAAAACATCGCTAGACCCTCTCTCAAAACCTAAAAAAGGGCTTTTAAGGGCTTTTAAGATCTTTTAAGTAACTCGATGTTATTGAACCAAAACGCAATCTGCTGATCCGTTATTCCTGATAACGTAATAAAAAACTCACGGCACTTCATCTCATCCTTAAACAGTTGATACTTCCAAACACCATCACTACCGCTACTTATGAAATAAAACTCATGAATACGGCCGATGATTGCTTGTTTTTCACCAAATGAATACGGAGGCACTTGCTTAATTTCAAATTGATCTGGTAAATATACATGCTCTTCTCGTTCCATTTTTAATACTTGCTCGGCAAGTTCACGTTTGTTTTCGAAAAAAGGCAATTGTAAAATTCGCTCTTGTCTTGTCATACGAATAAAAAACCCTTTCTACTACATTACAATTTTTCTTTATTATATATTATCGAATTAAGTTTACAACTTCATTTAATACGTCGTCTGAAACTTTAATTACTTTCGCATTTCCTTGGAATCCGCGTTGGTATAGCATTAAGTCAACGAATTCTACAGATAAATCTACGTTTGAACTTTCTCTCGCTCCACCACGTACGTTACCCGCACCATTCTCACCTGCAACCCCCACTCCTGGGATACCTGCTGATGGTGTTGCGATATAATTACCGTTTCCTGATTTCATTAATCCGCCTGAGTTTGGGAATGTAGATACTGCTAATTGTCCTACAACTTTCATACTACCGTCTGAATATCTCATCATAATGAAACCACCGTCAGAAATAGAATAATCATTTGCGATAGCTGCTGGACGTCCATTTACTTCTGTCGCTGCAATTGTTTTTCCAGTTGGGTAGTTCGTTAAACCGCTTAAATTTAAGTCCAACTCACCAGCTCCAAAAGGAACTTTCACAGTTCCACCATTTATAATTTCGTCTGTTTTAGGATCTCTTTGTACATCCTCATCCAGTTTTTCTAACTTACCTACTTTATCGAATTTAAGCTCTTTTGTTAATGGTTTCCCATCGTCCCCATTAATAGGCGAAAACTCTTTTTCATTTTCAGAATTATTTCTTAAAGATAAAGTATATGTATATTCCCCATCAATCGGTGTTTCTACCGTTTTATCTCCTACAGTCTCTGTTTTTGTTTTTTGTTTAATATCCATACGTAATGTTAATGAATTTCCTTCATCGTCATATACTGTAAAATCTTTTGATGCTGTTAATTGGTTACGAGATAAGTTCCCACTAATTGACGCTTTGTCAGTTTGAATTCCGCCAACAGCTGTTCCAACTGGAACTCTAATTGGATTTGGTTGTGATGAAAAATCTATATCTTGTGTTCCAGGTTTTACACCATATCCCAATACATATTGACCACCAGTAGTCGTTACAAAGTTGTCCATTGACACTCCGAATGTACCTTTTCTTGTATATTCTACATTTCCACCATTTCTATCACCGACCATAAAGAACCCGGTTCCTTCAATTGCTGTTTCCATTTTCTCGCCTGTTAATGAAATTGAACCGTCACTATAATCTGTAGCTGTCCCACTAAATTTCACACCATTACCAATACTTTTCGGGTTTGTTCCTGCATAAGAACCGTCACCACGAGAACCCACAGTATTATTGTATAGCAAATCATCAAAAATAGCCTTTTGCTTCTTATACCCTGTTGTTTGTGCATTGGCAATATTATTTGAAGTAACGCTTAATGCATTTTGCGTCGCATTCATTCCTGTAATACTTGTATATAACGCTTTAATCATAACTTATGTACACTCCTTATTTATTTTCTGAAATTTCTTCAGTTTCTCCAGTCGTCTCTGTATCTTCCTTTTTCTCATCTTCTGGATTTGTTTCTGTTATCGGTTTATCTGAAACTCTTTCTACAAAACGAAGTGAGACAACTTGATTATCAACAATAAGCTGCACATCGTTATTTTCAGCAAGGCGAACTGTTTCCACCTGACCAGTCACTTGCTCTCCCTTATCATTTACACCTCTAACGTACTTCCCTAAAAACTTCATTCCGCCATCTAGCGCTGTCGAATACATCGTCGTTCTTAAAGAGTCAACTGCTTTTGTCATATTTTGCACTTGTTCCATAAGAGATAACTGTGCTGTCTGATTCATCATTTGATTCATATCCATTGCATTGAATGGATCTTGATGTTGGAAACTCGCTAAAAAGAGTTTTAGAAAATCATCTTTCCCCATTACACCAGGAGTTTTTTGCTCTCCTGTTGAAATTCCATTCGTTTGTTGCACTGGTGATTGTACACCATTAATAGACGCGTTATTGTTCTGTGCTCCTGCTTGCAATGGAATATGATTTGTACTCGTTGTATTTAATCCAACTGTTGGCACGCTTTATTCCTCCAATAATCCCGCAAATTCTTTTGATTGTTTTTTCTCATGTTTCGTACTTGCTAATTTCTGTTTTTGCCTTTGCTCTTGTTCTCGCTGTTCTTTACGATTTTCATCTTTATCTGAATAGCTAATTTGAATATTGATTTCTTTTTCTTTTAGCTTTAGTCTCAATTCATCGAAAATGATTTCAACACGCTTTTTCGCATCGTGTTTTTCCATTTCTACATGAACATCAATTTGATCTCCATGTTTTTTCATAAACACAGTTACTGTACCAAGTTTTTCTGGATTGAGCTGGAATAAAACACGTTCTTGTTTCACTACAAATTTTTGCAGCGCTTCTACTTGCGCTTCCATTTTCTTTCCTAAGTCAGGTAATGAAACCTTATCAGCGCCACTATTTGATTTTCCTATTTGATCCGTACTCGTCGCTTTATTTAATAACTCCGCGCCCGCTGAACTCGAATCGTTTAATACATCAACTTCTGGCAACTCTACCTTCACATCATCGCTCTCTAATTCCGGAAAATCTATGTCTTTCGACTCTTCTTGTTTCTTTGCGATATTACAAGTTTCTGTTTCTACAACTTTCAATACTTGCATCGTTTGCTCCGGCATCGTCACTTTGTCTAACACCATTTGCATTGTATCTTCTAAACATATTGCATTTTTAATATTCATGTTTGAAAGAAGCTCTTGCAATTGTTGTAATTCAGCTGCGGGCAATTCGTTAAGTTTTATATTTCCATATTCTTTATATAACTCTTGTATTTTTTGTATGTATTGATATAACAATTCTGGTTGCACACGTAATTGCTCAATTGCAACCATTTGCTCAGATACAGCTAATACTAACTGTTCCGTCTCTTTTTTTTCTTCTTTCTTTACAATAGGCTCTTCTTTCGTTACCGATTTTTTAGAAAGAATATAATCTTTTCGCTCTTCTTCTGGTGCTTCTTCTTGTTTTAGTTTCTCCGTGTTCGGCTGCTTTTTATTTTCCATTCTCATCACACGATCGAATGAAGAATTTTCATTTTTCGATTGTATTTCTAGCCCTGTTTCTTTTTGCGGAGGTAAACTTTGTTGCACCGGTAATACAGGCTGTATCACTACATTCACCTCATCCATTCATACACATTTTCAAATCAAGAAGCATTTTTTCTTCTAGCTTTTCTTGTACTTTTACAAGCTTCTTACAATCTTCTTGATATATTTCATCAATAACACGTTCTTTTTCTTTTACTTGCTCTAAAAGGCTTTCATTTTTTTGAATAAAACCTTCTGTTTTTTTAATTTTACGATTCCATTCTTCTATTCTTTCAGGTGAAAACGTATGTGAAGAAAGCATACCAGCCCTAATACGTTGCCCAGTTTGTACGACTTTACTACGTGATTTCACAACATATAAATCATATTCTTTTTTTCGTTCTATTTTTCTTTTTTCAGCTGTTAGTTCGTACACTTCTTTTAAAATATGTTCTTTTTCTTGATTTATTTGCAATTTTATCGTGTCGTACTGCTGCTTATCCACCTGTTTTCATAGCCCCTTCCTATTATAACGCTCTCTTTTTCTATTATATAGTTTTTTTCCAAAAAAATCTGTGAAATATTAAAAAACAAAAAAATAAGACCTCCGAGTATGAGGCCTTATACTATATGGTGTATCGCTTGAACAATATCATCAAATTGGAAGCGATCCGATCGACCTTGTTTTAAAAACGTATTTATACCTTCTACTTTATTTTTACATTCAAAAACATAAGCATTTTCTTCATTTTCTTGAATTGTTCCTAATTTAAAATACAATTCATTTTCTTTATAAATAGATAAGATTTTTCTCATTTCATTTGCAAGTTGCCAATGGTTAGGCGACACGATTTCTTCCATAATCCTACTTACTGAATCTAACACTGAAATCGCAGGATAATGACTAAGCGTTGCAAGTTCACGTTTTAATACAATATGTCCATCTAAAATACCACGTGCTAAATCTGGTACTGGCCCATTTAAATCATCCCCATCAACGAGTACTGTATAAATGCCCGTTATAGATCCCTTTTGCGTTTTCCCAGATCGCTCTAACAGTTTCTTCATATAACTTTCCATTAAGAGTGTTTTACCACCAATCGGTAACTCTTTAACGGCAATATCAACGCTTCTGCGCGCATCAGCAAAACGGGTAACTGAATCCATCATAAGTAGTACATTATTGCCTTGATCACGGAAGTATTCGGCGATAGATGTTGCAAGCTTAGCTGCACGAAGTTGCATAAGGTGACTTTCATCTGACGTCGCTACAACAACGACGCTCTTCCTCATACCTTCCTCACCTAATTCTTTTCGAATAAAATCTTTTACTTCTCGGCCACGTTCTCCTACTAAACTAATAACGTTAATATCAGCTTTTGCGTTTTTCGCGATCATTCCAAGTAAAGTAGATTTACCAACACCTGATCCAGCGAAAATACCAATCTTTTGACCGATTCCAATTGTTAACATAGAATCAATTGATTTTATTCCTGTTTCAAATACATCAGTAATCTCTTCACGTTCAAATGCATGAATAGGCGGAGCATCTAATTTCATTTTCTGTAATGGCATGTTTTCAGCGTCCTCATTTAACACTTCACCATTTGCACTTAACACTTTTCCGAGTAAATGATTACCGCGAGGTACAACAACATCTTCTGCAATTAATGTAACTGAATCTCCGTAACATACTTTTTCTGTCTGTTCAAATGGGAGTAACATATTGTTTTCTTTTTCAATCGCAATTACTTCACATAAAACGCTATGTTCTCCAACAAGACAAACATCTCCAATTTTCGCCTTTGGTCCTTTCGCTACGAAAAACTGTTCTTGCACACTATGAACTTTTCCGACTTTCGTATAAAACGGTGTTTCAATAAACGTATTCCATTTACTATGTTCATTTATGAGCTTGTTGTTCATACGTTTTGCTCCTCAAACAACTTCTCTTCTTCCCATTTCTGACGAAGTTTCGCAAATATAGGTGCAAATTTAAATTCGAAAAACTCTTTCTCTTCTTCCAGAACAAATTCACCAAACTGTAGGGAGAAATCATATTTCCATTCTACTAATTGTAGTAACCAATATTCTTTCGTATTTTCTTTCTCTTCTTGAATACGTTCAAATGTTTCTGGATGTACTGTAATGACTAATTTCTCAAAAGAAGTAGGCAATGTTTGAACGATGCCAGTTAAAATAGGTAACACATCCAGTAATCGTGAATCTACTGCTTGATTCACGATTTTTTCTGCTAGTTGAAAAGATTGATCCCATAATAACTCTGTCCATTCGTATGTTGTTTCTTGTTGCTCTTTTTGAAACTGTATACGCGCTAATTCCATCTGTTCCATTTGTTCATGAATATGCATTTGAAACTCTTCTTTATCTTGCAATAACTGCTGACGCTCTCGTTCTAGCATTTGCTGCTCTTGCCTTAGCTGATTCATTTCAATATGTAACGATTCTTGCTGCGCGCGAAGTTCTTCATGATCTACTTGTATTTCTTCTTGGGCGTGAACTGATACTGGTTTCGGGAATTGCAATTCATACGTTTCTTCAGAAAAAGAAACAGAATTCTTCGGAATTCTGTTTTTAAATAAGGACATCATCTTCACCTCTTTGAACGATAATTCTTCCTTCTTTTTCTAGCTTTTTAACTGTACCTGTAATCGTTTGCTGTGCTTTTTCAGCATCCGTCATCTTAAGCGGTCCTAAGCCATCTAATTCTTCTAGAATCATCTCTTTACGGTTTGAAGACATACATGTAAATAATTTCTCTTTAATTTCTTCTTTTGCAATCTTAAGTGCTTTCGCAAGAACACCGTTATCTGTAATTTCTTCTAATACACGGCGAAGCGCAAGGTCTTCAAGGCCGAGTAAGTCTTCAAAGACAAACATATTTTCTTTAATTTTCTCAGATAACTCATAATCGACTTCATCCAGCTTTTGAAAGACTGTTTTTTCAACACCTCGTGAAACATTATTTAAAATGTTCACTATCGTTTTCAAGCCATCTGTTTTATTAATCGCACTAAATGCCATATTATTTAATTTTGCTTTTAATAACTCACCAATTTGATTAATTAATTCACCATCTACTTGTTCCAGTTTCGCAATACCCATTACTGTTTCTACTCGTTTATGATCTGGCAATCTCTCAATTAATTGAGAAGCAAGCTGCGGCTTAATATAAGAAGCGATAATCGCAATCGTTTGTGGCGATTCCTCATTAAGCACTGTAAGAAGTGGTTCTAAATCAGTTAGTGAATTTAAGAATTCAAATGGATTATCTTTGTTATACCAAAGGTCTTCCAATAATTTTTCTAGCTCGTCTTCTGGCATATTTTTAAATATGCGACGAATATATTCTTTATCTGGAGTGACTAAGTTCAATTCTTTTACATTTAGCTCATATAAGAACTCCCCTAGTACATTTTCTAACGTTTCTGGTTTATATACACGAAACTTCGCGATTTCACGAAGTAACACTTCTTTTTCCTCAGCCGTCATATATTCAATGACTTTTGCCGCCACCTCTTCATTTAATGTACGAATGAGGATGGCAGCTTTTTCTTTGGAGGAGATTTCATCTAACATCGTTGTTCCTCCCTTACTGTCCGTTTAACCATTTTTTAATTACTTTTGCAGTACCTTCTACATGTTCTTTCGTAGCATCCTGCACTTGTTCATCTAACGTTGGTTCTTTCGGTTCTTCTGGTTCAAGTTTTACTTTTGGCTCTGGTACTATTTTTTCTTCAGGAATTTCCATAATACTTTCACTACTTGCAGCAACTTCCTCTTCTGCTAAGTATTCTTCATATTCCTCTTCTTCTTTCTTTTTCTTACGTCTCGCTAAGAAGAACCATAATAAGCCACCAAGAGCTAATAAGCCACCTGTAATTCCACCGAATAACCACCAGTTCATACCACTTTTTTCTGGTTCTTTCGGCTTCTCTTCTTTCGGTTGATCAAACTGAACAGTTACAACGTTAACTTGACCATTTGTAAAGTTACCATTCGGATCCGCTTGAAGCCCGGCTGCTGTGCCGATCGCTTCTTTGAAAGTTGTCATATCAATTCTTCGTTTTGCTAACGTATCATTATCTACCCATACAACAACATTTGTTTTCGTTAATTCTGGGTGTTTTTTAATCGTTTCAACTGTTTTATCTATTTCATAGTTTTCAGTTTTGTTACCACTTTTATTATCGTAGACGATTTTACCATTTTGATTATTGTTCGTACCGTAATTTGGTACTTCACCGTTCGCTGTAATACCAGCGCTCTGCTTCGGATCTGCTCCTTCTTGCGCAGTAGAGCTTTCCTCTTGCTCTTGTTTACTACGAAGCACACCTTTATCGCCGTATTTTTCTGACTGACGTGTAACTTCATCGTAGTTTACAGACACTTTTGTATTCACTTTATATTCATTTGGTTTAAACATCGTCAGTAACGTTGCATCAATATCTTGCTTTAATTTACCTTCAATTTGATGCTGCATCTCTACTTCTTTTTCATAAGAAGAGGAACTATTAGCATTTGCTTCATCTGCTCCTTTTGAGATAATACCTTTTTTGCTATCAATAACACTTACTTCTTCTGCTTTTACGCCAGGAACTGCCGCACTAATCATTTGCTGTATACCCGCAACTTGATCTGCCGTTAATAGTTGACCACGTTTCACACCAACCGTAATCGCCGCTGTTCCTTTTGCTTTCTCTTCATCAAAAATTGTTTCTTTTTCAGGTAATGTAATTTGAACTGTTGCCGTTTCAACTGTTGCAAAATTCCTTACAATATCTTGCTCCAATTGCTTTTTTGTACCGACAATTTGCTTCATTTTTTTATCTTGCTCACTTGAACCGAGCGAGCTTTCTAATAAAATTTCCTCACCGCTTTTCGAATTAAACGGTAAGCCCATTCCATTCATTTCTTTTCGAACCCATGGAGCATCATTCTTTTGCACACGAATCGAACCATCGGCTGCCAATTGGTAATCGACACCTAGCTTCGATAATTCTGCTGTAATCTCTTGCTTATCTGCATCATTTAAATTTTGATATACAACAACATATTTATCTGGCAAGGTGAAGTATAAAAGTGCTCCTGTTACAATTGCTAAAAGCGCAGCACCAATGACTAACTTATGCCACGTTTTTAACGATTGGAAAACATTTTTTATCTTTTCCATTTAAACACACCCGTCCATTTTCCTAAATTTGCATATTAATTAGTGACTTATAATTTTCGATAAGATTATCACGTACGAGAGCAGCCGTTTTCATTTGGGATTCAGCTTTCTTTTGCTGAATTAAAACATCATGTGTTTCTCCTACCCCTTTTGTTAATAAATCATATACCGCTGTTTGCGCATTGTTTTGCGTTTGATTCATATCTTCCAATAAATCGATAAACTTTTTCCCCGGAGCTACAGATGTTTCCGAAGTTTTCGGTGCACCAATTGACTGAATCGCTCCAAATGGCTGTGCATTTAACATTGGTTGGATTTTCATATCCCCAGATTCCCCCTTTATCCTCTGCCGATTTCTAAATCTTTATCAAGCATTTTTTTATTCGCATTTAACACACTTGTATTTGCTTCATACATTTTTTGGGCAACCATTACATTCGTCATTTCAGCAGTCACATCAATATTCGGATAACGTACATATCCTTCTTCATTTGCATGCGGATGTGTCGGGTCATACACTAAGTTTTCCGTTTTATCTGCTTCAATACTTTTTATTTTCACTCCGTTAGTAGGAGCCCCGTCTAACATATTCGCAAAACTATTATTATTAGATTCAAGTACTACACTACGGCGCTCATACAAATCTGCCCCTGGAGCTGCTGTTGTATTCGCATTTACAATATTGTTAGAAGTAACTTCCATCCACTTTCTCGCTGTCGTTAGCCCTGAGCCACTTGCATTAATTGCCTGAAACATCGTTGTCTCTCCTTCTACTTTTAACGCCCACGTGCTGCTTGGTTAATTGCATATTGTGTATTAATCGCGTTAATTGAAATACCATATAATTGGTTTGCTTTCATTAAATCTAGCATTTCTGTCGTTACATCCACACTATTTCCATCTTTATTCGTTTGCATTGACTTCGTTTGAATATTTGCATATGTATTTTTCGTATTTACTGTCGGCAAGTGCATTTCATTCGTTTGATATAAATCTGGATTGCTCTTTAAATCCGCAGCATTGTTCTTATATAAAGCACTACTCTTATTCATTTGCTCAGCAAATGTAACGTCTTGTGCTTTATAGCCAGGTGTATTCGCATTTGCAATATTACTAGAAACAGTATTTCGTTTCGTCACTAAATAATTCATATAGTGGCTTACATCACTCACTAAATCCGGCATATTCCACACCCTTTCTTTTCTAACTTGTCATTTTGAACATAATGATCCACTGATGGAAGTTTCACTTCATTATTTATTTTCTTATATGTATTTATTAAAATATTAACGATTATGTACCCTTACATATTTTATTCCATTTTTTCATTGTTGTCTTTAGAAAAATACAAAAATATGAAAAAGAATACAAAAAAACTGTATACGCGCAGTAATCTATGTAACATTTCAATATATTTACGACAATCCGTAGTTTATTTTCATATTTTTTAGATTACTTCTATTTTTTACAGTCATAAAATGAAACCTCAATCAGCGGAATTCTTTATTTAAACGACGGAATGGATCCCCTTTTAAAAAGGGGCCCATTTCCAAACTTTATTATTAATATTTACCGTAAAATGAATTTGCTTTCATTCGCCCATCATTTGTCATAATCATTTCTTCCAAAATCTTTTGCTTATCTCGAATATGCTGGGCCGCTTTAATAATTAATGGACTTACTTCCGCTGCAACTTGCGCGCGCGTTTCTTCATCCAATGTCATCATCCAGCGATTCAACATCGCACTCTTCTCTGCAAACTCTTCATCTGATACTTGCAATTCACCAATTCCGTTAAAACAGCCGACAAACGTTCGATAAATATCATTGTTCATTCTCAAGTGCTCCACGGTAACCGTCTATTAAATCTTGTAGCACTTGTACAATTGCATCAATGTCTTTTGCTTCACGTGTTACTTTCATCGTTTGAATTTGAACGCTAATCCAATCGTATAAACCATAAAGACTATCATATAAATCCTTTGTAATATCGGGATTTAATTGTAACTTTAACTCTTCAAAAATACGTTCTAATTTTTCAAGAATAGCATCGCCATCTTGTAATTTAAAACCGTTTAACAAATCTTCTAATTTACGAAACTCTATGATACATCTTTCATAAATATAAATTGTATTTTTAATCGGATTACTCGTCATAATATCATTTTGCATATAACGTTGCCATGCTTGCATATAATCACTTCCTCACATTTCATTAATCGTCACTTTTTGTTTTTGTCATTGCTTGAATTGTCTTCAGCTGACTATCAAGTAATGCTAACTGACTTTCTAGTTTTGCATATTTATCGATAATTGTTTTTTGTTTTTCCTTATTAATTGTATCAATATCTTGAATTTTTCTCTCTAAATCAGTTACTTGCTTTTCAATGCTTTTAGAGCGTTTCCCAATAATCCCTTCATCTCCAAATATACCATCAAACTTTTTCTCAGCATTATGACCTAAACCATTGAGACCAAAGAAAAATTGTTTCGTAGTTTCTGGATTCTCTTTAAAAGCAGCTTTTAATTTCTCTTCATCAAGTGTCATGTTCCCAGATTTATCAATTTGAATCCCGAAAGAAAATAAAAATTTATCATCTTGAGAAAATTTAAAAATACTTGTCATTGCATTACTGATTGCAAACGAAACATTATTACCTTGCATCACTCCATTTTCACCAGCAAATAAATCTAAACTTTTAACAGCCTTATTATACTCATCTTTCATTTTTTTAATTAAATCTATCGAATTTTTTATATCAGAATCTTCGATAGTTAATGTAATTGGCTCTGTAGTTACCTTTTCTAAATTAATGGTTAATCCTGGCATCGCATCTATCTTATTTGTCTTACTAGTCCCTTTAACTCCATTTATTGTATATTCAGCATTTGTCGCTCCTGTCACTTGATGTGCAATGTTATTCACTCCATCCGTTGTTTCAGAAGTAACCAATCCTATCTTTTGTAAAAATCCATTTGGACCATCACTTAATTTTAACTTCCCGTCTTCTCCGGCAGTAGTAGATGTAAAAAACAGTTGATCGCCTAACGTATATACTGATGCACCATAATTTCCGTTATTAATTTTATTGACAAGATCTTTATACGTCATATCTTTCGAGATTTCAACTTCTTTTCCATTTATCTTAAATACGTCATCTACTCCAAGTTTTAAATCTAAACTAAATTTTTCTTGTGTACCTTCAGGAGTTTTTGGTGGAGTAAGTGAAGCTGTAGTTATTTGATGCCTTTCTGCTAATCGTTCTACTGTAATTGTATGAGTTCCAGAAATTGCAGCAGCATCCGTTTGTGCTGTCATAAACCCATCTTTCGATAGCGTTATTTTCTTTTCATCACCTTTAAATGCGTGAAAATCTTTAAATACTTGCATCAAGTTTCCAAACTCTTTTTTCATACTTGCATATATATTATTTTCATTTGTTAATGTTTGCTTTTGTGTAGTATATGGTGATTTTCTCATTTCCAAAGCTTGTAGCTCTAAATCTACTAACTTAGATGTATCTATCATGTTATTTCCTAAATTCCATATTTGCTGCCTGCCACCATAATCAGATATTGTTCCTGCCATCTTCCTCACTCCTTATCCTTTACATATAATCTAAAATACTCGTTTTACTCATCGTACTAACCGCCTTAAGCGTCGCTTCGTATGTTGCGTTTATGTATGCTAACTCTGAAATAGCTGCTGCTAAATCCACATCTTCAATCTCTTTACGATTTTCTTGTAGCGCTAAGTTTTGCTCGCTTAAAATCGTCTTAAACGTATCAACAGTGTTCATCGTTGAACCAACTTCCGTCGTACGGTTAATGACACTATCTAAGTTTTTCTTATTTTCCTCTAAAAACGGTTGTAATGCTTTTTGATCACCGCTTTGCAAAGCATCTTTCATCTTAGCTAACGTTTGAATAACTGGAGTTAATAACTCATCACCTTTACGAAACGCTTTAATTTCATAGCCGTCATTCAGCTTCCACATTACATCCTTTTCGCCACCTTGATATGTACCATCATCCGCAAATGGCGGTTTCTCTGCACTATCCCCACCAAAAAGGTAACGACCTTGTTCTTTTGTATTCGCTAAATAGACGACTTGTTTTAGAATTTGATCTACTTCTGTTCCAATTGCTTTCAATTCTTTTTCACTATTCGTCCCATTTAATGCTTGTATCGTTAATTGATCTACTCTCGTTAAAGACTTCACAATACCTTGCAATGTATTTTCTGTTTGACTTAGAACATTTCTAGAATCCGCTATATCTTTCTGCATTTGTTCAATATTCGCCAATGAATGTTGAATCGCAAATGATTTACCCGCTGCAAGTGGATCTTCACTCATAAGAAGGTTTTTCTTCCCTGAAGTTACTTGATTTCGGTGGTATTGTTGTTGTACATTCAAATCCATTAACTGACTCTTTGCCCAGTTTGCATTTTGAAATGTAGATACTCTCATCTCTATCTTCTCCTTTATCTATATTTGAAGTAGCGTGAAGAAGAAACCACAACTATCTACGGTAATTTCCTTCTCTAACTTCACTGGCCCCTCTCTCCCAACATACAGAAAGAGCCTTTTTGTTTTTATTTAACTTATGAAAGTTATATTTACTAAACATGAATTTCCTATTAGCTAACTTACCCAATAGCCACCTCATATCTCTGGGCTTACTTGGCTTGGTCCACTTAAAGGCTCTGTCCGCTTCTATCCTTCGCCGGATTCTCTCTTCCAGCATAAAGAAAGAGCTTTTGTTTTTATTTAACTTGTGAAGGAGATATTTGCTAAACATGGCTTTCCAATTAACTAACTTATCCTATAGCCATCTCATATCTCTGGTCTTACACGGCTTGGTCCACTTAAAGGCCCTGTCCGCTTCTATCCTTCGCCGGATTCTCTCTTCCCACATAAAAAAAGAGCTTTTTTCTTTTTATTACATGTTATCTAATAATCGAAAATAAACTATCAAACACTTCATTCATCGTAGTAATAGCTTTAGAGTTCGCCACGAAATATTTCTGGAAAGCCATTAAATTAACCATTTCCTCGTCCATATTCACGCCTTCGATACTCATTTTTTCTTGCTGAATACCTTCTAATAAGTCCTTATGTATATTTTGGTAAGCATTTACTGAACTTTTATCAGAAGCTACACCAACTAAAAGTTGATCTAAAGCTTTCTTATACGTCAGTCCACCCTTATAGTCTTTTTCTGTTATACCAGCAAGTTCGTTGGCAGTTTCAGCTGAAATTTTCATTTTTGAAATGTCTTTTGTAAAATCAGGGTTTATTTCAATCTTTTTTGCATCTTCTCCTACAAAGAACTCTTTTTTCATAACTGTATTCACTTGTTGTTTTAACGAATTTACAAATTCATTTAGATTATCTTTATAACCAGTAATCTTTGCTTTCGTATCAATTGCCGATTGAATTGCCCCACCACTTAATGGAATATCTGTTCCGTATATTTGTACAGACATAGGCTCTTTATTCTTCTGTAATTGAAGTGGATATGTATCTTGACCATTTACAGCTAAAATACCATTTATTCTAACACTTGTGATATTAGGATTTGTAGATTCATAAGATACTTCGATATCTGCATATTTAGACATTTCCGTCGTAATACGATCACGTTCATCTAATAGTTGATTCGGTACTTGTGTGCCTGCTTGACCAATTTTCTTGTTCGCTTCTGCTAAACTAGCGGCAAGTCGATTAAACTCATCTACGTGTGCTTCTATATCGGCTGTTGTTTGCATTTCTATTTCTTCAAATTGCTTAGCAAGACGATTTACTTGATTCGTAAACTTCCCAGTTTCAGCAATTAATGTATCGTAGTAGTTTGATTGCTCTGGATTTTTTGCAACTTCACGAAAAGCATTGAAGAATCCGTCCATTAAACTAGATAATGAGTTTTCCCCTGTCGTCCCGACCATAGACTCTACTCGTGCCAAAGTAGAATTCATGTATGCATAGTAAGAGAACTGTGACATTTGATCATTATATTGCTTCGTTTTCACTTCGTCTGTAATACGGTCAACGCCTAATACTTGTACACCGTAACCAATTCTCTGTTCCGGTGAATGGCCATTACTTGCTCCAGCTGATCCGTAATTCACCGCTTGACGCACATAGCCTGGTGTATGAATGTTGGATAAGTTTTGCTTTGTTGTTTGTAGTCCCATTTGGGCCGCTAACATACCTGATAGCGGGGTATTATAATCTGATAATCTCATAATGGTTCACTTCCCCTTTACAAAAGTTCGTTCATAAAGATTTGCGAATTATTGTTTCTCTCCAAATTATATTCAGAAACCGAATCCACAATACTTTCTGTAGTTTTTAATAGTACGTTTAAGTAATATTGATTTTGCAAAAGAATCATTTTTACATTCTCTTCTAATTCAACTATGTTTTTTTGTAATTTTTCCATTTTTTCAATTTCTTCATGAGAAAAATACGAAAATAACGCGCTCACGCGAAATGACTCAGCTCCCTGTTCTTTACAAAACTGAATAACCGTTTCTTCAAATGAGCTTGATAATTCTTTTAAACCATCAATGTACTGCAATTGCTCTACTTGCAACTTTTGAACTGCATTTACATTTTTATGTTTTAAATTCTCATATATTTGTTCTCCAAGCGTTTGAATGTTTTCATATGCTTTTTGAATAATAACGAGTTTTTCATATAATTGTATGTACATATAGCTTCCTTCCCTTTTATAAGACTAAATTTACAATTAAACCATGAATTTCCCCAATTTGATTTAACATTTCTAAATGTCCCGTTTTTGTATTAATTAAATTCATAACATCTTCTAATTCATTTAATCCCATTTCTGCCTGTTTCACAATCGTCATTTTCTGTGAATAGCCATAACGTGGATGACGAGACATAACATCTTTATATTGCAATACATTATCAACGTAAAAATTCAAAAATGATTTTACTGTATTTTTGTATTCCATAACATTATCAAGCGTTAATTCTAATTCTATTTTCTCTTTAATTTCTCCAATGTTATCAACAAACGCTTCCATTTGTTCTAGCAATTTATCTTTTTTCGGATCTGCATGCAAATTATCCGAAAATGCAAGTCCTGTCCTGACATTTGCTTCTTTCGGCATTTGAGTAGCAGGCGGTATATGCGATAAAATTGGGTTATGCGAGATAGAACGCAGCATATATATCACCTATTTATTTTTTTATTTCTTCCTAAAGTTAATCGTAAAATCCAGTTATTTATAATTATACTCTGAACACTAATATTTTGCAGTTATTTTTTATAGAAGATATGTTACAATTTAGCATGAGGTGGCACAATTCTATGAATATTTTTCTTTGTGGTTCAAATCAATTAACAGTATTAGATCAAGAAGAAATTAAAAAATTTTTAACTGACTATGCTCACAAACATAAAATTTACATATTATGTTATAAATCTATTGAAAATGAGGTTCTTCGTTTTTTCATCGAAAACGAAAGACTTGCTCAAAATTTATGTCTTTATACGCTACAACCATTACAAGCAGTTACAGATGAATTTCAAGAAGTCGTTGATTACTTAAAAAAACACGGAGCCGAGTACGTTGCTTTTAATCACCCTACCGAATCCATTTACCGATCAGATTATATGTTTTTTGTAAAACAAATTATTGAAGATACCGATTTAGTTCTCTGTTTTTATAATGGAGACAAACATACATCAGTCATTCCGGTTGACGTTGCAAAAGAAGCAGGGATTGATGCTGTCATTTATGATCTACCAGGTTTACATGAAAAGCAGATGAAAAAAAGCTTTGAACAAAAAATCCGTATGATGTAAAGGGGGAGGCACAATTTCGTTATTGTGCTCATTGTAACTATGATAATTGAACAAGATTATGATCATTTTATCGCGAGTTTTAAACAACAATTCAATATGGATATCGCTTCGTATAAACAAGATAGAATGCGCCGTAGAATCGATGCTTTTATTACGAGAAAAGGCTTTGAAAACTACACTAATTTTTTAAGCAATTTACGTGCCGATCAAAATTTATTTTTAAATTTTATTGACTATATCACAATTAACGTTTCAGAGTTCTTCAGAAATAAAGAACGCTGGCAAACGTTAGAGTCGAAAGCACTCCCAAAATTACTCGAACAAAATAATGGGAAATTAAAAGTATGGAGTGCCGCTTGCGCTGCCGGTGAAGAACCATATACACTCTCTTTAATTTTGTCGAAACATCTAGCTCCATTTCGCTATGAAATACAAGCAACAGATCTTGATTTTCATATATTAGAAACTGCAAAACGTGGGCAATATACAGAGCGTTCTTTAAAAGAATTACCTACCGATTTAAAAGAGCGTCATTTCACAAAAGAGAATGATATATATTCATTGCATCAAAACATTAAGCAAAACGTCACGTTCAAACAACACGACCTCTTAATGCAGTCATTCGATACAAATTACGATTTAATCATATGTCGTAATGTAATGATTTATTTTACAGAAGAAGCAAGAGTAAAGCTGTATGAAAAGTTTAGTCGTTCTTTACGAAAAGGCGGTGTGCTATTTGTTGGTAGTACAGAACAAATTTTAACACCTGAACGCTACAATCTTCAGCGATTCGATACATTCTTTTACGAAAAAATATAAAAAAAGGTCGTCACTTCAAATGCAGTGACGACCTTTTTTTTATATAACTCGAATCAAAATGATACAAACAACCCATATAAAGAGAAAAAGAAACGTCATAGACCATTTATGATCTTGCATCGTTCGTTTCAATGCCTGTGATAATTGTGTCATATTCATTTCTGCAAGCGCTCTCCATACACTTGCATCTCGCTCTTTAGCCGTGCGATCTGTACTGCTAATTAAAATGGTTTCATTAGACAATTTCGTTATATAAGCAGTAATAACCGTTACCATTAAATTTATATTTCCTTCCGATGAATCACTTTCCACTCTAGAAATGAGCGCACTTACATCTAGTAACGGAATATGCACCTTTCTACCAAATGATAGTTGTACTTCAGCGAAATCATACGTTCCGTCTAAGAGAGGCAGTTCTTTTATATGTGCCTGCTTAACAAGTCCTTGCAGGCTTCTCATTACTTGTTCAAATATTTTTTCTGTTTGCTTTCCTTCTCCAGATAACGTATGTAACTTTTTAAAGAGTTGCAACACCGTATCCATCTCTTTAGAAAGCATTTCCTTCATAATCTTTCCATCACCTAAACTTGCAAGTAAAATTCCTATTTCATTATTTTTCATAATGATTTTAGACTGTCCAGTAAACACTAGGTTACTACGCTTTCGTTCTTTCTGAATTTCATGTTCCGAAATAGCTGCAGGCTGTTTTAATGGTTGTAGCGTCTTATTTTCAATTGTTGTACGTTTAATTTCCATTTAAGCGCCTCCATTACTATGAAATAATTAGCCCCATTCTTTATTACTCTTTAAAACTAAAAACAGTACGAATAAACCTGACATTATAGCAAACACATTAGAAGCTTGTACTCCTTGTTCACTATTTTTTTCTTGTTTCTCTTCCTGTTCTTCTATTTGTTCTTTCTTTTTAGAAACGACTTGATTGTCATTTTTGCTTTCGTTCTCTTTTTGCGCCTTTACATTCGTTATTCCTTTGTTGTCTGGCAATGGCTCTTTTATAACGTAAGTGAAATCCTCTTTCTCTTTCAACGATTCTTTTATAAAATCGTTTACTTTCTCGTCTTGCTTTGGAATTTGAACAACTGGAAGTTTTTCTTCTGGAAGCGGAATCTCTACTTTCAAATCTTCCTGCTTCTCAGTTTCTTTCTTATCTTCTAACTTATTTTCATCCTCTTGTTCTTCTATCTTTTTATCATCTTCCGCCTTTTGCTCCAAAACAGAAACGATATATTCACTTTCCATCACAAGTTTATTGCCTGCTGCATCTATTATTTCTACAAATAGTTTGTATGGTCCAATTGGCAAATCATCCGTTATTTCGAATGATTTTTGCCAATCCATGTCGCGCTTATTGTAGTCTAATAAAAAGGTACTCTCTTTATCTTCTTTTCCTTTTAATGTAACGCGAGCTTCTTTCACAACCGATTCTATATCTGACGCTTTTACTCGTATATGTATAGACTCTCCCTGTTTCCGTTCAATTAAGTTCTCTTTCGCCTCATCAATAGTAACTTTATGTAACGTTGGCAATTCTGTATCAATAGTCGGTGTTTCATTTTTAATACGAATAAGCGGGACTTTCACTTCATTTTCTATGAGCTCTTCTTTCTCATTTTCTTTATAACTTTGAATGAGCTGAAGGTTCCAATCACCTTGTAAATCAAAAATCCCGGCTTTATAGTTAGCAATCCATCGCTTCGTTTCTTCTTCATACTCAAAGGATAGCATTCTTTCTTGTGCATATTGCTCGCCGTTTTTTTGTAACTGCAATACACCTTTCATACTTTGAATATTTTTCTCGTTTCGTTCTACAGTAATCCGCACTTCTTCGCCAACATTTAGCTCGGACTTACTTACTGTAATAACCCCTTGATCCGTTTCTATCTTTCTTTCAATATCTTGTTCATTCGCTACTTCTTTTTTTTCCTCTTCAACCGGATTCATTTCCACTCGTTCCGGCTGTTCTTGCACGTTCACTTCATTTGTATTTTGATCTGGCACACTTTGTTCTTCCGCCTTACTTTGCAAGGGAAAGAACAGACACACATGTATGCATAGCCAACCAATTAGAAAAAACTTTACGTTTTTCATCTACTAATTCAAACTCCTATTTCAACGCCTTATAGCGATTTCGTCACTTTTACTCCGAAAAATCCATCTACATTTACAAGTTCCCCATACGCCACTAACACATCATTTACATAAATACGAATTGGTTCATCCATATCTTCATCTAGTACAACCGCTTCATTTTCTTGTAAACTTAATATATCTTGAATGGTTTTCACTGTACTACCAAATACAAATTTCACATTCATTTCTACATTTTGTAGTATGGATGTATCCATATATACTGGCTCAATTTGTTTTACTTCTTTATATTCAATAGGCTGTACAACAGGTTCTACAATTTCTTCTTCTTCAATTTCTTCCTCAATAACCTCTTCTTCCACCATTGGATACAGAAGTCGTCTTACCATTTCTTTCGCTTCTGAAATTGGTAAAATTTGATACATTTTTGATTGAAGAAGATCGCCGATTTCAAGGTTGAACGTAATTTGAACGAGCTCGTCCACTTCCATCGCTTCTCCCAAATACTCCATTTCTTCTTTTAACGAAACAAATTTAACATCTGGTGGTGTCATATCCATCTTTTCTTGAAACATTTCTGACATCGCTGTTGCAGCATGCCCCATCATTTGGTTCATGATTTCTTTAATACCGCTTAGCTCCAGTTCACTAAGTTCTTTCTCTGGGTCAACTTCCCCCGTTCCCATCATCATTAAATCTACCATTGTCAAAGCAACATCTTTCGTAAATACGAATACGTTCTCATTCTTTAGTCCTTCAACAAAATCAACATTTAAAATAACAAACGGAACTGGCACTCCATCATAATGACGAACGTTAATCGCTTCTACATTTGGTGTACTAATCGTAACTGGCTGATTTAAAAGTGTCGATAGTACTGTTGAAGCTGAACCAATTGAAATGTTCGCAATTTCACCAAGTACGTCTTTTTCCTCTTGCGTTAACTGCTCTTTTTCCACATGTTCTTCTACAATCTCAGTTTCCACTACTGCTGCTGGCTCGTCTTTTTCTTCCGCTTCACCAGATAATTGCAGTAATTTATTTATCATTTGTTTCGTATGTTCAACCGAAACAATTTGCACAAGTTTAGAGTTTACAAGATTATCTATTTTTAAATCAAACGATACTTTAACAATCGTATCATTCCCATCAAAACCAGAGATTTTCTCCATCTCTTCTGATAGCTTTACAACTTTAATTGTCGGCGGAGACATGTCTACTGTATCTTGGAAGAATTCCGACATAGACGTTGCGGCGAATCCCATCATTTGATTCATCGCTTCTTGTACAGCACTTAGCTCTAACTCACCAAGTTCTTTTCCTTCTTCCACTTCACCTGTCCCCATCATCATTAAATCAGCAATTGATAAAGCAACATCTTGCTGGAGGACAAGTAGATTTTCCATATCTAGCCCTTTTGTAAACTGAATGTTTAATACAACATGAGGAACTTCAACATCACTTGTATCATATAAATCTACTAACTCTACATGAGGAGCAGTTATACTTACTTGCCTATTTAAAATTGTTGATAATACTGTCGAAGCTGAACCGAATGATATATTTGCGATTTCGCCAAGAATATCGCATTCTTGAGGCGTTAAATGCTCCTTTTCTTTCTCTAGCACAATTGTGCCCGTATCCCCTTTTGTCTGTTGCTCAGGCATTTTTCCTGCCTCCTCATTTCTGTTTTTCTATCCAAGTAATATAAAGTGAAACTTTAATCAGTGGGGCTTTGTTCATCGCCTACTAATTGTTAACCCACACCAACCGGACATTTACGGATAGCCCGACTTCCACCTCGCATTCTCCGAATTTTTGGATGGAAGTCTTACTGCGCGCAAATAACGGGATAAACTCCAATTTATTACACTTATTATATTTTAACAAACTTATTATACAAATCGTGAATATGTATTTATTTCCAGCTATATGTGATTACTTTCTTCATATTAGTAATGATTAGCCAAAAAGCTCCCCAAATGTATACAAGTGGGGAGCTTTCCGTCATTCCTATTATAAACCTTCTGGGTTTAAAATGAGAACCACTCGTCCATCGCCAAGAATCGTCGCACCAGAGAAATAGTTAGAACTCTCTGCAAAGAAGTCACCTAACGACTTTAAGACTATTTCTCTTTGACCGATAATTGTGCTTACAATAAGTCCATAGCTGCGATGTGTATTACGAACAATTAACACAGGAACCATTTGACTATCATATGACTCAAACGCCTCATCTACTGTTTTTTCACCAAATACAGTACTTAAATGCTTCACTTCAATAATTTGATCGCGATAGTTTAACACGTCTTTCCCTTGTAAGGATTGAATGTCTTCTTTCTTAATTCGAACTGCTTCAACAATATTTCCAAGGGGTAAGGCATAACGCTTATCATTCGTTTGAACAAGCATCGATTGAATAATCGATAATGTTAACGGAAGTTCAACTCTAAATGTACTTCCTTTTCCTTCCTCAGAATCAATAATCAAATGCCCACCTAGACTATGAATTGTATGTTTCACAACATCTAATCCAACGCCACGTCCAGAAAGATCCGATACTACTTCAGCTGTACTAAATCCTGGCTGGAAGATTAGATCAAATACTTCACGGTCCGTTAACTTATTTGCCTCTTCTTCTGTTACAACACCATTTTTAATCGCTTTTTCTAATACTTTTTCTTTATGAATACCATTTCCATCATCAGTAATTTGAATAATGACATGATTTCCACTATGAAACGCCTCTAATTTAATCGTACCTGTCTCATTTTTACCTGCATCACGACGTTGCTCAACAGTTTCAATACCATGATCAATCGCATTACGAATTAGATGAACGAGTGGATCACCGATTTCATCAATAACAATTTTATCAACTTCAGTATCTTCGCCTGTAATTTGTAAATCGATTTTTTTCCCTAAATCTTTCGCTAACATACGTACCATGCGCGGGAAACGATTGAAGACCGTTTCAATCGGCACCATACGCATGTTTAGTAGCACATTTTGAATATCTTTTGAAATATCGCCTAATCGATTTAAATGCTCAATTAACTCCTTGTTTTGAATCGTTTGTGCCAATTCATCAATGCGTCCACGTTCAATTACACTTTCTTCAAACATATTCATTAATCTTTCGATTTTCTCTAATTGAACACGAATAGAACGATTCTCACCTTTAGAGTTTTTCGTTTTCGCAGTACTTTTAGCTGGCGCAACACTTGCAGGTTGCTTAGCTGCCTCTGTCGGTGATTCCATCTGTGTAACCACAGCCGGTTGTATCATTTCTTCTACATGCACAACCTCTTGTGTAACGACTTCTTGTCTTGTATGGTTTCCTTGTTTCACTTCTACTTTCTCAATTTCAGAAACATGAAGCACTACTTGTTTTAATTCTTCCACGCTACGATCAGTATCCATAAGCACTGTGAATTCAAATCCGAAAGCATCTGCTTCGATTTCTTCAATACTTGGAACTGTTTTTTGTATATCACCTTGATTTTGCAGTGCTTCAATACACATAATGGCACGTACTGCTTTTAAAATAGCTTGCTGTTCAACAGTTATATGCACTTCATGCGAAACTGTATCATTATTGTTTATATAATTTTGTTCTATATGTTCCGTAGAAGCTTCTACATTACTGTTCAACAACTCTTCTAATTTATGTTTAGTTGAGACTACATCAATATTGCCCATTCCGCCTTGCTGCACATCTGCAACCATCTTCTCCAAATTATCAATGCACTCAAAAATCACATCAATAATATTCACATTTACCACTATATTCCCATGACGGATTTCATCTAAAACATTTTCCATTTTATGCGTTAAATCCGCCATTTCCGTAAATTCCATACTCGCAGACATACCTTTAAAGGTATGAGCTGAACGGAATATTTCTCCGACTACGCCCATATCAGTAGGATTCTGTTCTAAAATTAGCACATTTTCATTCAGCGACTGTAAATGTTCTTCTGATTCTTCAAAAAATATATTTAATAGATCTGTTTGCATTTTAATCCCCTACCTGTCTAACAAACATTTCATTGATGTATAACAATTTAGTGTTTTAAAACAAGAAAAAAGGGGGCCACACGTCTATTCGCTATCATTGTTTCGATTCCTTGTGGCACCCCTTCTATTTTGATTAACTGTTTGCTACTTTTGTTAAAGCTTCGATTACACGATCCGCTTGGAATGGCTTTACAATAAAGTCTTTTGCCCCACCCTTAATTGCATCTAATACCATACCTTGTTGTCCCATTGCAGAACAAATAACAACTTTTGCACTTGAATCAATTTTCATAATTTCTTTTAATGCTTCCAGTCCGTCCATTTCTGGCATAGTAATATCTAATGTTACAATATCTGGTTGAAGTTCTTTATACTTTTGAATTGCTTCTACTCCATTTTCCGCTTCACCGATAACTTCAAATTCAGTATTACTTTTTAATAAGTTTTTAATCATCGTACGCATAAACATTGCATCATCTACAACTAAAATTTTATGTGCCATTCTTTTAGATTCTCTCCCTCTATGTATAAATATATCTTAATATTTCACCTTATCATTCTCACTCATTATACAAAATAAAATGATAAAATTTAATATTTTTTTAAAAGAATTTCTGTATTTTTATTATTTTNNAAAATATACTATTCTTTTATATAAATGACAACGCGACGGTTTTTCTCCCAATTTTGCGGTGAATCATTTGGTACAACTGGCTTTGTATCTGCATATCCTACCGCAGCTAACCTTTTATCATCCACATGATACACCTCGATTAAATGGTGAATCATATTAGCTGCTCTTGCTGAAGATAATTCCCAGTTAGAAGGAAACTTCTCATTATGGATGGGTCTACTATCTGTATGTCCTTCCACAACAATCGGATTTGGTACCGATTGAAAAAATCCGACTAATTGACTAATGATCTCTTTTGCTTCCGGTTTAACGTTTGCATCTCCCGTATCAAATATTAAATTATCTACTATAACGACGCTTACCCCTGTATCCTCTCGATATACATTCACTTGACTAATACCATTGTTATCTACATATGCTTTTAACTTTTTATACAAGTCGTCCATTCGCTTTTTCGAGACCATTTTTTCATCATTTTTTTCATGTGAAATATCTGGTATTGTATTTTCTATTACTTTTGCATCTACTTGCTCCGCGTCACTAAAATTTTCAAGCATCTTTGACAATTTTACTGTATCTTGCTTCGATGTAGCAACTAATAATACAAAGAAAGTTAATAATAACATCGTTAAATCTGTAAAAGTCGTCATCCAACGAGGCGATCCCTTTTGCGGTCTTGTTTTCATCATACCACTCCTTGCAATGTTAGGCTGCTCGTTTTACTTTTTTCATCTTCGTTTCGTAAACATATGTATCCAGCTTTAACTTTAATTTAGAAGGAATTTGCCCACGATACAATTCTGAAATTGCTTCAATAACAAACTTCTTCTCTGTATACAAATCCTCAATACCACGATACACCTTTTCAGCAAGAGGTATTGCAATCATATTCGCAAGTACAGATCCATACAATGTCGTTAACATTGCAACTGCCATCCCTGTACCAATTTGCGATGTATCTTGCAAGTTTTGAAGCATGATAATAAGACCAATTAAAGTTCCTATCATTCCCCAGGCTGGAGCAAAATCACCAATTTTATCTAATAAAGTTGCTCCTTTTCTTAACTCATACACTTCCGTTTCTACATCTTTCATTAACACTTCTTTTAATTCATCTTCATCGTAACCACTTAACATGAGTTGAATTCCTTTTTGAATAAAAGGATTGTCCACTTGCTCTCCATCAACTTCTAAAGAAAGTAAACCATGTTTTTTAGACTTTTTTGAAAAATCCACAAACAAATCTGTTAACTGCTCTAAATCTTCTTCTCTTCTATGTAAAACCGTAAAAATACTTTTCGTATATTTTTTTATTTCCCCAAATCGATATGCTACAACAACCGTCGCTGTTGTTCCACCTAGGACAATTAAAATAGATGAAACATCCAAGAAATTTTTAAAAGCTTTTATTCCACCGCCGCCAAGCATAATCGCCACTATCACTATGGCAAAACCTACTATAATGCCAACTGGGCTAGAAATATCAACCTTCCTTTTTTTTCTTTCTGGTCTAGCAAACACTTGATTTTCGTCTCCCATATTCCTGCCCTTCCCTTTTCATTTTTATAAAATATTTTTTCATTTTAATAATACGTTTTCACATATAACATTTATTATACGCTTATCATCTATTTATCGCAATATACTCATAAAATTGACACATTTCATTTCCATATTAGAATTATGGTATGGAAATATGAGGAGGATCACGATGGAACATAACATTTTACAAGTCATTGCACTAGCAGAAAAACTAAAATACGAAATGCGACATAGCTGGCTTTCTAACGGACGCCAAGAAAGTGTTGCAGAACATACGTGGCGCATGTCTCTAATGGCCATTTTAGTTGAACCTTATTTAGATCAAAAAGTAAGTATTGAAAAATTACTTAAAATGGTTATTATTCATGACCTAGTCGAAGCTGAAGCTGGTGATATTCCTGCCTTTGATACAATGAATAGTCACGAATTACAATTGCAAAAACAACAAAATGAGCAAGAAGCAATTTTAAATATTAAACGAACATTAAAAGGTTCTCTCGGTGAGGATTTATATGATTTATGGATGGAGTTTGAAGCGAAAGAAACGTACGAAGCGAAAGTTGCTAACGCCCTTGATAAACTGGAAGTGAAAATTCAACATAACGAAGCTGATATTGATACGTGGCTACCAATTGAACATAAAATGACATTCCAAGTGGCAAAACATACAAACTTTGATTCTTTCCTATCTAAGTTACAAAAAATTATTGAACAAGATGGAGAAAAGAAATTAGTAGCTGCTGGCATTGACGTTGAAGCCTGCAAACAATAATGAAATAAGACANNTGTCTTATTTCATTATTGTTGATACAGCCTGCTTATAAATAAGTTGTTGCTTTCCATCTACTAGTATTAAAATTGTAAATTTATCTACCCCGACAACTTCTCCCACTATTCTAACGCCACTCTTCAAGAAAATTGTAACAGTACCCTTTTCTTCTCGTATTTGTTTATACAACTCTTCTTGTAAATGTTCCAATTCTTATTCTCTCCTTCATCCATAAAATATCTTAATATAAAAAACTATAAATTATTTATTTATGTACATCTTTTACATTCATAAACTTATAAATTAGTATATCTAAATCTCGACTAAATAACAAAACTTTATCATGATCCAAACCATGTCTAGCGACAAGTTGAATTAGCTCTTTCTTTTTGTTTTCTATTTTATTTTGTAATTGTCCCATCTCCATCTCTCGACTAAAACTCCCTTTTCCCATAATATTACTTGTAAAATTATAGTACAAATCTCTTCATAAAAAAATATAAAAATGGTTTTTTTTACAATTTTTTATAAACAAATTGCAAATTTCATAACATTTCATTTGTATATAACCATATAAATTCAACTAAACATATAATCCAAATGAGCTTACAGGCGTTTGTCTAATTACAAATCAGACTGGCTCCTTTTCCATACAAAAACATACTGTATATAGTAGTCCATGAACTATATAGATTAATTTATTAAAAAGGAGGAAAAAACATGAGCTTTGGTGGTAGTTGCGCTGGTTTCGGCGGTGGATTTGCTTTGCTTATCGTACTATTCATCCTTCTAATCATTATCGGGTGTAGCTGTTGGGGTGGCGGCGGCGGATTCGGATATTAACATATCATATCCTTTGCGCTAACTCTAAAGGAATGCAGTAAGAAAACTAAAAACTATATGAAAACAGCTCATATTTGAGCTGTTTTTTCATACTTTCGTATGAGTGAATGTACCCCTTATTTGCGATTTCACCTAACAAAATATCGTTTACTATAGAATAAGAAACATTTTTACTAAGGAGGATTACAATGATTAAAGGTCTTTATGAAGCACATTTACCCGTCCGTAACTTAGAAGTATCTATATCTTTTTATGAATCACTAGGGCTCAAATTACATAAAAGAGGAGAAGATATTGCTTTCTTTTGGATTAAAGAAAATGAAAGTTGGCTCGGCCTTTGGGAAGGAACAGAATACAAAGTTAATTATCACCCATCTTTACGACATATCGCCTTCCAAGTAAGCTTACACGATTTAGAAAATGCGATACATTGGCTAAATCAAAAAGGAATTTCAGCACGAAAAGACTTTGGAATGGAACCAATTGAACCCATTGTTTTTCCAGAATTAGCACATGCCTCCGTATACTTTAACGATCCTGATGGAAACAGTTTAGAATTGATCACACAATTACCTGTTGGACTTCCTACAAAGGAGAAAGTGTATTTAAGCGAATGGAAAAAACAAGTTCAAGCATCATTATTACATAAGGATTAACCTTTTATGTCAGTTTCTTATTCCACACTTCTTAAAACAAATACAAACTTCAAAAAACTATTTTATGGTCAAACATTAAGTGTACTTGGAGATTGGTTTCATACGGTAGCTTTATTAACATTCGTCTATAGCATAACGGAATCTCCGTTTATGATAGCGCTCACTTTTATAAGTAAAGGATCTTCTTAGTCCTTTCATAGGCGGAATTGTAGATCGTTTTTCTAAAAAAAAGATTCTGATTTTCACCGATGTTTTACGGGATGGCTTTTAGAGATTCTTTCTCCGCAAGTTATTGGTAGCCAGTTAGCTATATGCTGTATTTTCGTTAGTTTTATATGGATTTTCTTATTTTATCGTGGGGAACTTAGTGAAGAATCTACTATCACTTAATGAGGTAGACCCAAAAGTAGCTGAATAGCTACTCGGGCTAACCTCTTTTTTATTTGCAGGAAAAACCAAAAATGAGTACTGAGTATAAAACGAACAAAAGAACCTATCTTTGTACAGAATGTTTGGATTGTCCATTTTAAGATAGTTGTGGACTGTCTATTCATGAGTTGATATGCATTGTATTTCCTAAAATTAATTAACCAGATTTTATAGGGGTAGATTTTGATAAAGAATCTATGCATTGTTTTTTAATATAACGGTAAGTTCTGTGAGTATAATAAACTTTTGCAGTAGCAAGATTATCACAAAGAGAACACTTAATTTGATACGAAGCTTTGCTAACATGGGGAGTGTCTAACAATAGTAATGTTTCTTTCATGTGTGAGGTACAGACCCACATAACGTCACCCCTTCATTAATATTTCACAGTAATCTTTACTCTCAAAACGAAAAATGAAAAAATCTTTACTCTGTGGAGTCACTTTCCTCTTAAGTTTATCTGGCTTTCATTTCTTCAATTGTTCTGCAATTATCTAATTCCAATAGATCGAAATATTTTTTAATTGTTTTATAGGGCGTTTAACTCATTATTTCTGCCTGCCTACGATTATTGTGCTTTCTTTCGGAAAAATTTTTATCAGTTTTATATGATAAAGATGATTTCTAGAAACATCTATTAGACATAAGCTACTACCCAAGTTACTCCTGTTTGTTTACTTCGGAATATTTTATCATCATGAATTCATTGACCACTAAATCTAACTTTTGGCTGAATTCAACGGTTTTTTGGTTAGTTAATCCATATTTCTGCGCTGATATTTCCATTTCGCGTTTGAATTGATTGTATTCATTTAAATTTTTTTTCAGCTTCATGAAGCTGCCTCCAATCATAACGTAAGCATACTACTTTCCGTAAATTGTATAAGGGTGATACGTGTAAAAACTCTCATTCTTTCAAAGATAGGAATTTTATGTTTATTTACACTTTTTGCTCAAGAAGTTTTCGTGTATAGATGGTTACCCATTTCCTTGGCAGCAGGCCCACAGATTTAGCCATGAGTTTATTTTTAAAGCCCGGAATGATTACCCTTTTATTCTTCATTAATCCTTCAAAGCCGCACTTGGCAACCATTTGCGGATCCAACATGTTCTTATTGAACACTTTCGTTCCTGCTCCGGCGAATTGCTGCGTAAGTGTTGTTTTAGTAAAGCTTGGACATAATACTGAAACTTGAACCCCAGTTCCTTTCAGTTCTTCAGCAATCGCTTCCGAAAAGGATAAGACGTACGATTTACTCGCTCCATACATCGACATTCGTGGAACTGGCTGAAAGGCTGCTAGTGAAGCCACGTTTAAAATTTTACCTTGCTTTCGTTTCACCATGTCATCCGCAAAAAGTCTGGTTAAATACGTAAGTGAAATCATATTTAGCTGCAAATATTCCATTTCCTTCTGAATATCCACTTCCGTCATAAATCCAAATCCGCCAGCTCCGGCATTATTAATCAATATATCAATGTTAATTCCCTCAGTTTTCAAGTATCGATGCAAGCTCTCTACCGTTGTATAGTTGCCTAAATCGCCGGCAAAAGTATTTACTTGTATACCATAATCCTTTTTTAAATTCTCGGATTGTTGCTCTAACAACGTTGCGTCTCTGGCAACTAACACTAAGTTATAGCTATGACCTGCAAAAATTTTAGCGAATTCCAAACCGATTCCTTTTGTAGCACCTGTAATTAAAATAGTTTCTGTTCTCATCTGTCTCCTCCCAATGTTTTATTTATCCAGTTGAGCAATGAGAAATTACTTTATCCCTGTCTTGAACAACAGATTCAAAATCTGTTACATCCATTGCCAGGACAAGGGCTCGTTTCCCTAATACTTCGATTTCTTTCACAACTTTCTCGTAAGCCTCTATACGACGTGAACATACTACAACGTTTGCCATCTTCCTTTACCAACACAAACGCTTTTAGGATCCGTTAAACCAAACAATCGTTTTGATACTTTATTTTTTGAATGTTCAAAATTTTATAAAACTTATTATTGTTATCAATTATACTTATAAATTATAATTAAATAAAATTAAAGAATTTAATCTGTAAGTAAGTAATACTAATATTCGAAAAGGGGAGCGGTCATGAACATTGAGCAATTAGTATATATTATTGAGGTCTCAAAACACAGTTCTCTGACTAAAGCAGCACAGAATCTTCATGTGACCCAATCTACGATTAGCCAATCCATTTCCAGCTTAGAAAAGGAGTTAGGGGTTAAGATCCTTAATCGCTCACGAGGACACGGTGCTGTACCAACCGATGAAGGTAGAATCATTCTAAAACTAGCCTACGGAGTACTGAGAAAAATTGAAGAAATAAAGGAAACAGCCAGCTCATTCAACTCCATGGAAGCGGGAGAACTAAGGTTATCTTCTTTACCCGGATTGACGACGTTTCTAGTAAAAGCTATAGCTGCTTTTAGACATGAATATCCACATGTAAATGTGGAGGTTACCGAAAAAAGTGGACATGCTGTAATTGAAGATATTCGACAGCATAAGACCGACATCGGACTGATTACGTATTCGCCCGATTTAAATGTAAATATGGAAGGAATAGCTTTTGAAACACTATTTGAAGGGAAACAGAAAGTATATGTTTCTAAGCATTCTCCCTTAGCGTTTCTTGGTACCATAACTCCTCATGATATACTTGATCAAACTCTCGTTACATATAAAGGTGAATTTATGCAGTATTTTGTTCAAGATTTCTTTAATAAATATAAACCCTTAAAAATCCTATTTACATCAAACAATATGGATGGAGTTCTTCAGGCCATCATCGAAAGTTTAGCTATTACATTTGCCCCTGATTTCGTAATGAAAAATTATCCCCCTGTCAACAATGGTGATATCATTCCCGTTGATTTGATGAATCATAGGACTGTAAATATTTCTTTAGGAATGGTTCGATCAGAGAATAAACATTTATCCACTTTTGCCAACAAATATATTCATCATCTTAAATCCAAAATTATTCAAATTTAAGAAAGCAAAAAGGGAAGCTCGTCGCATGTGAACGTCGAGCTTCTCTTTATACAAATCTATCTTTTAAAATTTAGTCACATCAACCGGTTCAATTCCTTCAGCTGCGCAATGCTCATGGTATTTTTTCAAAAATGACTCCCAATTATCTCTGGCAATAATTTCTCCATTCTCACCTAAATAATCTAATGTTCCTTCAACAATATTAAGCGTAATAACTTCTTCATCCCCTACAGCTTGAGGTGTATGTGAGGAGCCAGCTGGCTCATAAACGACATCACCAGCTTTAGAAACCCAAGGATCTTCGAGATATCTCCAAGCGCCTTGGACAGTATAAACAATGACCGTACCAGGATGAAAATGAGCAGGAAGTTGCATAGCCGCAGGAACTTTTAATAGCGTAACCGTCTGTCCGGTTACTGGATTGGCCTTAAGTAATTTAAACTTCGCATCTCCAAAATAAGGAATCCAAGGTAAATCATCTGGACAAATATTATTAGCATGAAATGCCACTACCTCTTTTACATTTTTTACGTTCTCCATTTATATCCCCTCTTTCAATTTTTTAAAATCATCATATTGATAACGCTTACATTAGTCAGTTGATTAACTACTGCGAATCTATCATTTTCAGTGTGTTCATAATTAAAAATTAAGTGAAGTGATTATTTTTAACTTATAATTAACTTCTACTAATTCACACCCTCAATTTGATATATTCACGAATTAAGTTTAATTATTTTTTTGGGACTTACTTAGCACCAAGTCCCCCATCAAGAGTCAATATTTGTCCTGTACAATAATCAGAAGCTGCTGAAGCAAAATAAAGGACTGCTCCTACTAAATCTTTGTCTCTACCTAATCTCCTTACTGGAACTTGGGAGGCAATAATAGGACCGGCCTTATGCACAAGTGTTCCAGGTATTTCTGGGTTATTCATTCCAGTAGTGAAAACTCCAGGAGCAATAGAATTCACATGTACACCATGGCGGCCCCACTTAACTGCAAGATCCTTCGTTAAAGTCATAACTGCCCCCTTACTTGTTGTATATCCTACAGAATCTACTGCTTCTGGGTCAGTACCTTTAAAGCCGATTGAAGAAGAAATATTAATGATTTTTCCGTATTCGTTGTCTATCATATGTCTTCCTACAGCCTGACACATTAAAAATGTTCCTGTCACATTTGTATCGAGCATAGCTTGCCATTCTGTTAAAGGCATGTCCGTAGCAGGCGTTTCAAAAACCGTTCCGCTACTGTTGACTAAAATTTCGATTTTCCCAAAATGAGAAACCGCTATCTCCACACCTTGAGCGATAGATTCAGGAACTGTTATATCCAATGATAAGGCAAGTGCTTGTCCTCCTAACGCCTCGATTTCTTTCACAACTTCTTCGCAAACTTCTATACGACGTGAGCAAACTATCACATTTGCACCGGCCTCAGCTAACGCCAGTGCCATTACACGCCCTAACCCGCTACCACCTCCGGTAACCATTGCTGTCTGTCCTGTTAAATCAAACAATTGTGTAGATGACATTCTAGACCCCCTTAAAAAATTTTTAATATTCAAAATTTTTAAAACTTACTATATTATGGATTATACTCATAAGTTATAATTAAATAAAATTAAAGATTTTAATGTGCAAATAAATATTATTAATATTCAAAAAGGAGTACAGTATCAATATTGAACAATTACCATAAATATGGACGGAATTTTCCAATTCACCTTTCATTCCAATTGATTTGGTGATTCATAAGTACTTAAATATTTCTTTTAGGTTGGTTCAATCAGAAGATGACTTGCTTTTTTTGCTACCTGCGAAGCTCCAAATTCTGTCTTACAACCTCTTTTACTTCATCTTCTACTTCAATATAATCATCCGAGTAAGTCTCGGACATCTTCTCTTGACAATTCCAACACTCGCTGCGATTCCGTTCCATAATGGCTAATACTTCATGACAATGTACACAACGATCCATTTAGCAACCTCCTTTTCATATTTACTCCTTTCTTTCCCTCCCAGATCCATCATTAATTTTTAAATACTTACTTGCTCCTCTGCTTTTATTGTTGTATGACTTTGATTCGCGGGACGTACAACAATCAAAAACAGTAATCCAATAACGAACATACACAAAGCAGTTACTTGAAATCCATAACGATATCCCATTTCCTCAGTCGCTGCATACTGGATGAAATACCCGAATACGAGCGGAGCAATAATACTTGTTGAGCTTGCAAGAGCAACGTAAATCCCTTGTGCTTTTCCAATGTTTTTTGGAGAAAAAAAATCCATCAATATTGCAGGTGCAAGTGAAAGAATGACATACGCAAAACCTGGAGCAAGGGTGAAAAACAATATGGATATAGCACTTGAATTCACGGCATTTGCTATATATACACAAAGAGCAGATAGCACCATGGTGGAACCGGCAACATTTATTCGTGCTTTACGAATGTCCCCAGTTTTGCGATAAATCCGGTCTGATAGCATAGAAAAGCCAATTTGACTAATGGCGGCGAAAAGAAACGGTAACGACACAGCTAATTTTAATGTTTGATTATCAAAATGTTGAACTTTGGTAAAGTATGCCGGAAACCATATAGCTTGAACGGACAATAGCCAATAGGCACAACCTCCACACAAAATAATAAAAACAAAATTTTTAGATAAAAGATGTGGAAGAAACTGACGCCAAGAAACCTTGGAGAGGGTTGATGAATGCTCCTCCTCTTGATGAAATGAAGGCAACCCGATTTCTTGTGGACTGTCTTTACCGAAAATGATCCATAAAACTAATACAATCAGTCCAACAATCCCCATGACTAGAAACGCAGATCTCCATCCATATTGATTGATCAAGGAGATTAATAATGGTGTAGCAATTGCAGGCCCAATTGTGGCTCCACAGAGAACAGCACCAAAGCCTATACCATGTCTATGTTTTGGGAACCATTTTCCAACTATAGCCGTTGATAGAGCAGGGGCTGCACCTTCGCCTGCTCCCAAGATCATTCTTGTAAAGACTAGCAGAGATAGACTAGAAACAAAAGGTGTAATAAATTGAACAATCAACCATACCAGCGACATCCAAGTTAACATTTTTTTCGTATTTTTGGAATCGGCCATGCCCCCAAGAATGATAGAGGAAAAAGTGAAGAACCAAAAGAAAGAACTTCCCACCAATCCCCATTGCGAAGGACTTAAATGTAACTCTTTCATTACTGGGATGGAAACCAAACCAATGATAATTTTATCAACTTGGTTGATCATACCTGAAGCAACTAGGAATAATAATATAATCCAAGAATATTTTGGGGTGTTCAATATAACAATCTCCCCTTACCTTAAGTTTTCTACAATACCACCGCGACCTTCTTTACCTGCCTTCTCATCTATAAACATCGCTAAATCACGTGCAACTTCTCGGCCGTTTGGCATCGTGAGCCATGATCTTAATAAATGACGTTTACGTTCTGGTTCTTCATAATGTGTATAAAATTACTGCAAGCCTCCCTAAACGTGAAAGCGTTATCATATTTTTGTAGATTGTTTCCTAATAAAAGATCAACTTCAACTCCATCTCCCTTCTCAAATTCTTTGTCAAATAAATTATAACTTCTTAAGTGCTGTCCTCCTTCTCCGCCTATGCAAGAGTGCTTTAAATAACAACCGATACAACTGCATGGATTGTTATTTAGATTATATTCATAATTTTCAGATAAATAAAATTAAAAGTTTTAATATGTAAGTAAATATCGCTAATATTCAAAAGGAACACAGTTATATGCAGTAAACAATTACAATATATTGTTGAAATCACAAAACACAACTCTCCACCTATCTTCTTCACTTCTCTCATCCTTGAGATAGACACAAATAGCGGGATAAACGAGAATGGGGGTATGCTCCTCCCCTTGAAGAGCCTATTCAATCGCACAAGACCGATACATTTTACAGAGTAAGGTATCGGTCCTATTTTCATTAATTACAAAATAACTTTTTTATATTAGTAATACTTACTTACAAATTAAAATCTTTAATTTTATTTAATTATAATTTATGTGTAAAATTAATAATAGAAATGATTCAATATTCAGGGGATTTTTCCAAAGTTTGATCTTTTACGGTTAAATCAAAACAGGGGGTTAAAATATGGACTTAAAGTTATCCGGAAAAAAAGCACTTATTGTTGGAGGAAGCCGCGGAATTGGTAAAGCTACTGCCCGTCAATTAGCTCTGGAAGGTGTAGATTGTACGATTTGTTCAAGAAACGAGTCCTCACTAAAAATTGCGGCAGAGGAATTAGCCCAAGAAACAAAAAGAAATATCTATCCGATTGTGGCAGATACCACTGATCCTGACTCTATTCTAAATTTAGTTGAAAAATCAGCAGCGGCAATGGGAGGCATCGATATTTTAGTCAACAGTGGAGCACGTGTTGGCGGCTTTGAACCAGAAGATTTTAATAGTATTAAAGATGAACTTATTTTGAAAGATTTTGAAGAAAAGTATATGGGCTATTTTCGTTGTATCCGAGCTGTAGCTCCCTATATGATTGAAAATAATTGGGGACGCATTATAAGTATAAGTGGTCTGGCTGCTAGAATTGGCGGTAATTATTTTAGTTCCGGTCCACGTAATGCATCTGTTGTCCATTTAACAAAATCTGCATCATTGGAGTTAGGAAAGCATGGAATTAACGTCAATGCTGTTTATCCAGGGATTGTCGATACTGAAATGTTTAGAAATCGAGTCACTAACGAAGAAGCTGTGCGTCAGATGGCCTCACTCAATGCAATCGGCCGCCTGATTACAGTAGAAGAAATTGCTAATGTCATTACCTTCTTGGCTTCACCTTTGGCAGCATCTATTACTGGTGATGTCATTTCGGTAACCGGTGGAATTGGAGATACCGTTTTTTACTAAAAAGCTAGGATAGATATTGTAACTGTATCTTAGATTACCAATAATAGTGTATTTGAAAACGAGCCTCGCTAAAAGCTGGGGCTCGTTTTTTATAACTTTTTCGATTTCAATCTATCCCTATTGTATATTTAGCAGTATTCAGGAACTTGTCAATCTTAGAAATCGTTGATTCAATGTTCTTAGAAAAAATAGCCATGTTTGCAAAAAAGCCGTGGATCATACCAGGTTCACATGCATATTCAACTTGCACACCAAATTTTTTCAGACGTTCAGCATAAGCCATTCCTTCATCCCGAAGTACATCATTTTCTGCGGTGATTACAATTGCTGGCGGGAGACCACTTAAATCTTCAGCAACCAAAGGAGAAGCATATTCATTATTTTTGTCCTCATCATTCCTTAAATAATGATCACGGAACCAAACCAGCTGTTCACGATCTAGCCCAAATCCTTTTGCAAATGTTTGGTGGGATTCCGTATTAAACTCAAGATTGGTCGCAGGATAAATTAAAACCTGTGCAGTGATGTTAGGGCCTTTTCTGTCTCTCGCCATCATAGTAACTACTGTTGCTAGGTTTCCACCCACGCTATCCCCCCCTACTGCCAATCTAGTAACATCTCCATTAAAAGAGGAACCTTTTTCATAAAACCATTCCAATGCCGCATATGCGTCTTCAACTGGAGTAGGGAATTTATACTCTGGGGCGAGACGATAGTTAACAGATACGACAATACTAGCTGTTCTATTTGCGATCATTCGGCAACTTGCATCCACCACGTCAATGTCTCCTAGAACCCATCCTCCACCATGGTAATAAATAAATATTGGGAAGGGACCTTGCCCCTCCGGTATGTATACTCTACATTTGATTTCTTCATCTTGACTTACCTGTATCATTAAATTTTCTACCTTTGAAACCAGATCCAATGATACAGCGGGGCGTGGTGCGTTGGAAAGCATATCTCTTACTGCTTTAGGATCCATCGTATGAATAGGTGGCATCTGATTACATACTTGTAAAAACTTTTCTGCTTGCGGATCTAAATTTACCAAGAAACATCATCCTCACTTCATTTTTTTCAAACTAACCCGAATATTTCCTAAACCTTTCTTCCTGTCCTGAAACCTTCACATTCACTTCATCATTGGAAAACATACAATGGTGATTTTATTCACCTTATTTCGATGAATAAAATCACCATACAACTTAATATAAGAAAAAAAGACGATTTTACTTCTCACCAGCTGTTTATTCCGCATTAACTAGCAGTAATGAGCTTTCCATCAACAGGGGGATGAAGCCCCTACTGATAAGAAGCTTCACTTTATCTATTTACAGGTACTCCTCCGATATAAAACTCGAAATCTGGGGCAATTTTTCTACCATTTGGCATCATAAGCCACAATCTTAATAAATGACGTTTGCGGTCATCTTCTTCATAATCTTCAAATACTGTGCGTGAATGCATAACTGTATAATTATTAACAAATTGCATATCACCTGGTTCCATCATCATATCAATATGCATGTTCTTATCATGAGTAAGGGAATCTAGTAAATCAAATGCTTCGATTTCTAATTTCGTCAAAGAAACATCTGTTTTCGTTTGTGCAGATTCGATATAATTTCGTATCCATCTGCAGCTTAATTTACCATTGTAATAACTAAAGATTGGTGATGAAACTACTGGAGATGAACCTTGTACTTCTTCCCCGCGAAGATCATGGAAGAATGGGCGATAAAGAATTCCAAGATATTCTGGATACTTCTCAAGAATTTCATTATAAATAGCCATAGAACTTGCGATACTACTTAGACCACCAGATTTTGCTTTGCGAAGGCATAGTAAGCCAACTACATCAGCGAGGTCTGTGTGATAAGGAAGGTGTACATTCGTTTGGTAACCACGTACACTAGTATTTTTAAAGTCGAGACCTACGTCTTTGATATGCCCTAAAAGGTCACCTTTTTTACTTTGAATGATTGGAATACCTAGGTAAAGTCCGAGCCCCCAGTAAATGATACTTGCTTCTTCATCAGTATAACGTTCCATTGGCAATCCACGAATCAATAGGAATCCTCTACCATTTTCCAGCTCGTCAACAAAGTAAGTGATCTCGTCAGCAAGATCCGGAATCTGAAAATCTTCTTTTCCAAACTCAGGTGCTTTTAATCCCTTACGCTGAACATGTAATACAGCCTTCTCAAGTGCAGCAATCATTTTTTCGGACAAATAATAAATCCATGAATCATCTTTAGCTAGTTCAATACCCTTCCACACTGAACGCCCTTGAATTTTTTCCTTTAAAATGATCGACATAAATAATCCTCCTTTATTAATTTGGTTATTTCCCTACTTAAGATGACTGAATTTTTTTGCATTAACAATGAAGAAAAGAGAAGTTCCTTAATCGTTCCTTACCCCTGACCTCTCGCTATCTCCCGAAACATCGATAACACTTACACCATAAAAGACTGAATATTCAGTTTTTTACAAGTGAGTTTCATGAATATATACCGTCATCCAATCACACAAACACCCCTTTCAAAAAATTAAGTAATAGATTCATTGGCCACATAATCCCTCAACATCGTTATGGTCCCCTTACCTCAATTTGATATATTCACTAACTACGACGATTCTTCTTTGAAGTTATTACTGTGCCTTACTTGCTGTATATCTTTTAAATACTCACTTGCTCCTCTGCTTTTATTTTTATGCTGTCTTGCTTTGCGGGACGTACAACGATCCAAAACAATAATCCGATAATGAACATCCCAAAAGCAGTTACTTGAAATCCATAACGATATCCCATTGCCTCAGTCGTTGCATATTGGATGAAATACCCAAATACGAGTGGAGCAATAATACTTGTTGAGCTTGCAAGAGCAATGAACGTCCCTTGCGCTTTTCCGATGTTCTTAGGAGAAAAAAAATCCATAAATATTGCGGGCGCGAGTGAAAGAATGACATAAGCAAAGCCTGGAGCAAGGGTGAAGAACAGGATGGATACAGCAGAAGAATTCACAACATTTGCTAGATATACACAAAGGGCAGATAGCACCATCATGGAACCGGCAAGATTTATTCGCGCTTTACGAATATCCCCAGTTTTGCGATAAATCCGGTCTGATAGCAAAGAAAATCCGATTTGGCTAATGGCGGCGAAAAGAAAAGGTAATGACACGGCTAACTTTAATGTTTGACCATTAAAATGTTGAACTTTAGTAAAATACGCTGGAAACCATATTGCTTGAACGGACAATAACCAATAAGCACAACCTCCACATAAAACAGTAAAAACAAAATTTTTAGATAAAAGATGTGGAAGAAACTGACGCCAAGAAACCTTAGAAAGGGTTGATGAATGCTGCTCCTCTTGATGAAATGAAGGCAATCCAATTTCTTGTGGACTTTCTTTACCGAAAATGACCCATAAAACTAGCACAATAAGCCCAACAGCTCCCATGGCTATAAAAGCAGATCTCCATCCATATTGATCGATTAAAGAGATTAATAATGGTGAAGCAATAGCTGCTCCGCCTGTTGTTCCTAACAGAACGGCACCAAAGCCTATACCATGTCTGTGTTTCGGAAACCATTTCCCCATTATTGCCGTTGATAGAGCAGGTGCTGGACCCTCGCCTGCTCCCAAGATCATTCTCGTAAAGACTAATAGAGACAGAGTGGAAACAAAAGGTGTAAGAAATTGAACAATCAACCATGTAAGTGACATCCAAGTTAACATTTTTTTCGTATTTTTGGAATCGGCCATACCACCAAGAATGATAGAAGAAAAAGTAAAGAACCAAAAGAAAGAACTTCCCACCAATCCCCATTGTGAAGGGCTTAAATGTAATTCTTTCATAAGGGGAACGGAAACCAAACCAATAACAATTTTATCAACTTGATTGATCATACCTGAAGCAACTAGAAATAATAATATAATCCAAGAATACTTTGGAGTGCTCAACGTATAAATCCCCCCTATTTTTACCATCAAGGGAAAGCCTTTTCCTACCATCTGAAAAGGCGTTCCCCATTACATGAATCAATTGGTGTTCTAATAAATTGGTTTATAAAGGTCAGTCTTTCGGATTTAAACTCAATTACTTTAAGTTTTCTACAATACCACCAGATGTTTTTCCACGGACTGGAATACCACCGCGACCGGCTTTACCTGTTTTCTCATCAATAAACATCGCGAAATCATTTGCAATTTCTCGGCCATTTGGCATCGTGAGCCATAATCTTAATAAATGGCGTTTTCGTTCCTGTTCTTCATAGTCTTCATATTGAGTACGTGAGTGAAGAACTGTATAATTATTAACGAATTGCATATCACCTTCTTCTAGCATCATATTATAGTGCATATTTTCATCATGAAGGATGGAATCCAGTATGTCTAAAGCTTCAATTTCAACTTTTGACAAATGGATACCCGTTTTCGCTTGTGCTGATTCAATAAATGTACGGACATATCTGCAGCTCAATTTACCATCATAGTAACTAAAAATTGGTGATGTAAATACTGGTGATTCACCTGGCGACTCCTCACCACGTCGATCAAAGTTGAATGGACGACAGAGAATTCCTAAATACTCTGGGTACTTCTCAAGAATTTCATTATAAACAGCCATTGAACTTATGATACTACTGAAACCCCCAGATTTCCCTTTTCGAAGGCTTAATAATCCAACGACATCAGATCCATCCGCGTGAAAAGGCAGATGCAATTTCGTTTGGTAACCGCGTACATTTGAATTTTCCAAACTCAGACCTTGATCAATGACGTGCCCTAAGAGGTCACCGTTTGCGTTTTGCGATACCGGAATGCCCATGTGAAGTCCGAGTCCCCAATAAATAGTGCTCACTTCTTCATCCGTATACCTTTCCATTGGCAATCCACGAATTAATAGAAAGCCCCTCCCATTCTCTAATTCTTCCACAAAGTATGCAATTTCGTCAGAGAGATCCGGAATCTGAAAGTCTTCCTTGTTAAAATTAGGTGCTTTTAAACCCTTTTGTTTAACAAGAAATAAAGCGCTTTCAAGAGATGCTATTGTTTTCTCAGACAAATAATAAACCCATGAATCATCTTTAGCTAGATCAATACCTTTCCACGCTACTGGTCCTTGAACCTTTTCCTTTAAAATGAGCGACATAAATATTCCTCCTTCAATAATATGGTTAGTTAGTTTCTTACTTAACTTCAATCAATTGTCTTAACTCTCTGCGCAAAATTTTCCCTGTTGAGTTCTTAGGTAACCCCTTAGAAAATTCCACTTGGCTAGGAAGCTTGTATTTAACCAGCTTATCCTGACAAAATCGGATAATGTCATTCATGGTGATTCGTTCATCATTGACTACGACATAAGCTTTTACTTTTTCTTCGTATTCTCCATCTGAAACTCCGATTACCGCCGCCTCTATAACAGCAGGATGTTGATACAGAACTTCCTCCACTTCACGAGGATATACATTGTATCCACCAACAATAATCTTGTCCTTCTTGCGATCCACAATATAGATGTATCCTTCTTCATCCATTGTCGCTAGATCATCAGTGTAAAACCATCCATCTATTAAGACCGCTGATGTAGCTTCCGGCATCCTCAAGTATCCATTCATTACGTTTGGCCCTTGAACTACTAATTCTCCGACTTCTCCTCTGGGCAATTCTTTTCCGTCCTCATTGACAATTTTGCTCTTGAGACCTGGTATATTTAGGCCGATAGAGCCTGCTTTGCGGGTTCCCTTTAAAGGATTAATAGCGACAAGAGGAGCCGTTTCTGAAAGACCATACCCTTCCAAGATAAAAACATTATATTTGTTTTCAAATTTTTGTAGCAGCTCGACCGGAATCGAGGCACCTCCTGAGATACACAAGCGAACGGATAAGAAATCTTCCTCCTTGGATTCAGGCAATTGCAAGATAAAATTATACATCGTAGGAACTCCAGCAAACACTGTTGCCTTTTTTTCTCGAATGGTATTGATTACATCAAGAGGGCTGAATTTAGGTAGGATCAGGACAGTTGCCCCGCAAGCAATTGGTGCATTCAGACAAATAGTCATACAAAAAACATGAAACATTGGTAGAACAGCTACTACACAATCTTTACCATGAAGCTCAATTAATTCTGAAATGGCATCTGCATTTGAAGCCAAATTCCGATGTGATAACATCGCACCCTTTGGTTTCCCTGTTGTTCCTGATGTGTATAAAATGACTGCAAGGTCTTCCTGATCAATGAAAGGGCTTAGCCAAACATTATTGTTTGTTTCCATCAGATGCTCCCATGTACATTCCTGATTCTCGGCATCTGTATAAATAACTAGCATTAGATTTTTCAATTGTTCCTTTACTTCTGATAACTTCGGTTCTACAGATACATGAGCAATAACCGCTTTAACTTGGCTATCGTCTAAAATGTAGTTCATCTCCTCTTTCGTATACAAAGGATTCATCGGAACAACAAATGCACCTAATCGTAAAATGCCGTAATACGTAATGAGAAATTCAGGGCTATTTCCTAATAAAAGAGCCACCCCATCTCCCTTCCCAATTCCTCGGGCAGACAAACCAGCAGCCAATTGATCTACCTGCTGATTTAGTTCTCTATAAGTAACACTTTTATCTCTATAGATATAAGCGATACTGTCTGGGAACTTACTTGCACTTCTTTTCAGATTTTCGTCTAAATTATAACTCATTAAATGATTCCCCCCTTTATTCATATGGAAGTGGTTGAACGATAACTTTTAAGAATATTCAAAATATTATTACGTTAAGTATACTTATAAATAATAATTAAATAAAATTAAAGATTTTAATTTGTAAGTAAGTATTACTAATATTCAAAAGGGATGTAGCCATTATATTGGAAGCCCTTCAGAATATGTGGGAAGAATTAAGAGGAAAATAACATTTATCCTCTAAAAAAGGACAAACCCATATCTCAGGTTTGTCCTTTTACTTATTTCTTATTTAACCCTTTTTCACTTAAAAACTCTTTCATATGCATTCTCTTCTCTTTAGACATAAACGAACTCATTGATTCCGTCCATGTTACGTTTTTCTTGTTTGATGATCTTTCTTTGTAATACGCGCTCATCGTTTCATCGTATTCGTTTAATAATTCATCGTATTTCTTTTCATCATACCCATTTTCATGAAGGATTGCTGCTACTGGTAAACGTGGTTTCACTCCATGTTCTTCATTTGGTACACCAACTGTCATTCCGAATACAGGATATACTTTATCCGGCAAATGCAGCAATTCGCTCACTTCCCTCGGGTTATTACGAATTCCACCAATATAACAAATGCCGTATCCTAACGATTCTGCTGCTAGTGCTAAGTTTTGTGCAAAAAGTGAAGTATCTACCGTCGCAACGATAAAGTCTTCTACTCCTTCATGTTTTATCTCTGTACCATGTTTAGCACATGCCATTTCAAGACGTTTTAAATCTGCACAACAAACAAAGAATGCTGCACAGTCTTTCACGTGACGATTTCCAGATAACTCTGCTAGTTTAGCCTTTAATTCCTGATCTGTTACATATATAACAGAGTACGCCTGTACAAAATGTGAGGAAGCCGCATACTGAGCAGCTTGCACCATTCTTTCTATTACCTCTTTTGAAATTGATTCTTCTTTATATTTACGAACTGAAACATGTTGCTCCATTTTATGTATCATCTCATTCATGAAAATCACTCCTTTTTTCTCTTCATAAAGAAAAATTAACATACCCTTTTCAATATTCACAACTTATAAGCACAAAAAAGCAATTCTTTTTGAATTGCTCTTTTTTAAAACGTCTATTAGTACGGTAAATGAAATTATATTAACGATAATTTCATTATATCAACGATTCGAAAAAGGATATCTATTTACCGACAAATAACGACAGATTTACATCAAATTATTTCTTATCTTATTACGCCGCTTTCAAAACTTTGATACCTTTTACGATGTTCCAAATGAAGTAATATATTCCTACAAGAATGAATACCGCATATGTGATAGCCATTCCAATTCCAGCACCATCAGATTGATTGAAGCTTAGACCGTATACGCCCGACACCGCTAATCCACCAAATAAGATTGCATACGGGAAAATATGTGACCAAAATGCTTTTTTCGCGTGATATTTCACTTCATCCTCCGCAACAAAGTACACGATAATTGGCAGTAAAAATGGTGCGAAAAATATACTAAAGTAACATAGTGAAGATAATATATTATTTCCTTTCATCCGAATCACCTCTAATGTTTTTTGTTATCTTTATTATGTCAGGGATCCACTTTAGAAACTATCGCTTTACCTTTCATTAAGATGACAGTTTTGTAAGATTTTCCTCATTAAAAGGAATCCCGCCTGAAATGTCAGGCGGGATTCCTTTTTAACTATATTCGATTCATAAACCAATATTGAGTAATTGCTAAATACTCTCGTATATTCGATTGAATAATAATCGGCTTCGGTGTTTTTGCTGGAAGACCTTCTAATGTCAATCCTTGTTTTTCTGCAATCTTTTTCGCTCGGAACATATGAAAATCGTTCGTTACAATCATCCCTTTTTTCATATATTCAGGGATAAGAGGTTTTGAGAATTTAATATTTTCATCTGTACTTGTCGACTTGTCTTCCATTAAAATTCGGTCTTCTGCAATATTTTGTTTCATTAATCCTTGTTTCATCGCTAATGCTTCTGTAATATCTTCTCCTTTTCCTTTTCCTCCAGACACAATAGCGATTGTTTTATCATGTGATTTTAAATACTCAGCTGCTTTATCAATACGATATTGCAATGAATAAGACGGTTTCGTTCCATTTACTTTCGATCCGAGTACAATTATATAATCAGCATCGTAGGTCGCATTCATATGCCCATGCTTATAAATGTTATATTGTAAAAACCCCGCATACACGGCGCAAATCATTATAACAACTAAAATGTACTTAATTATTTTCTTCTTTCTCATATTCATATACTCCTATTTTCTTTACTTTCTTCATGATAATATCCATTTATTTGTTTGTATACAGATAAATTCCAATTAACCCTAATTTATCCTCCTAAAGGTAATATTTCTATTACTTTCGGGAATAGTAAGTACAACTTCGCACGAAGGAGTGTCCCTATTGCTTCTCTTTTTATGTAACGTATCAGTCTTTTTCATCTTATTTTTACTATCACTTAAGTTACTCGGAAAATCCGCATTAGCACAACTAACTCCTCATGATTTTGGGGCTATTATCTTTTTATCTTATTTAGCTTTTCAAGCTATACCAGTCTCTGGTACTTTGCAAGCCTTTCTCGGTATGGTTGTTATTACATGTTTGCATTTGCTCCTTACGAAATTAAGCTTATTCAACAAACTAAATCGTTTCATTCTCGGACACCCCATCATTTTAATTAAACATGGTGATATAATTTTTGAGAACTTACAAAAAAGCAGATATCCAATCGCTGAATTACTTTCTAATCTTCGCGTTGCAGGATATCCAAGTGTTCATGAAATTGAATATGCAATTTTAGAAGCGAATGGAGCTATTAGTATTTTACCAAAGAGAGAGCTTGTACCATTAACTCCAAAAGATTTAAACATTGATGTTACATATGCTGGATTACCTATCGCCCTTATCGTTGATTCACAAATTCAATACGATAACTTAAAATTAATTCATAAAGACGAAAAGTGGTTGTATAAAGAATTAAAAGAAAAAGGAATTACAACTATTAAAAACGTTGCTTTTGCGTCTGTTCAAGAAACGGACGGATCATTTGCTATTAGTGTAAAGGAATAAAAAAATCCCCTTAATTGTTTAAGGGGATTTTCTTCATCATATTGCTTCTTTCTCTCCTGCCATGTTTAATGGAACAGGATGTTTCATACGATTCATCGTAAATACGATAATCGCTGTCATTACTTCCGCAACAGGCATAACGAGCCAAATTCCATTTATACCAAATAATTTCGGCATAATCCATAACAATGGAATAATAAATAGTAACCCGCGGCTCATTATAATAAGTACCGATTTTTTCGTTTGTCGCACTGATTGGAAGTACTCTCCATACACAATGTTATAGCCTAAAAATACGTATTGGATAAAGAACAAGCTAATACCTGTTAATGTTAACTCCAATAATTCTGGAGATTGGACATCAAATAGACCGATGATATATTTCCCGAAGAATAATCCGACAATTATCGCAACGCCCCCGAGTACAACTGCAATTTTTACAGCAAACTGCAATCCTTCACGAAGTCTCTCTGATAAATTTGCACCGTAATGGAAACTAGCAATTGGTTGCAATGCAGCACCTACACCGAAGAATAATAGCAATGTCATTGCATGAATACTATTCACCATCGCATAGGAAGCAACACCTACTTCTCCTGCATATTGGACGAATGCGATATTAAAACCAATCGTTACGATTGCTACCGTACTTTCAGCTGTAAAGCTCGGGAAACCTATTACCATAATTTGTTTAATTGTATCCCATTCAAAATGGAATTTCGTCCACTTTAAAATACTATTTTTTCTAAAGAAGTGGGTTAATAATACAAGGAAACCAATCGCTGCCGAAAGAATAGTCGCTGAAGCAGCACCTGTTACGCCCCATCCCAAAATAAAAATAAAGATATAGTCAAACACTATGTTTAATATAGCCGTTACAACAAGACCTGCCATTGCTAAATTAGGATTTCCATCATTTCGTATAAATGTACTTAAAATATTTTCTAAAACGTATATCATTCCAAATGTTAATAACACGTGTAAATAGTCTAACGCATATGGTAAAATCACTTCATTTGCACCGAACAGATTTGCTAAATCTTCTATTCTCCATAAGCAAATAGCCGCTAAAACACCTACGATAATAACTGCCACTGTCATAGATTGAGTAAAAATAGATCTTGCTCTTTCTAATTTATTTTCACCTAGTGCAATGGAATATAACGTTGCCCCGCCCATTCCAATCCATAATGAAATCGAGAAGAAAATTGAAAACGCTGGAATCGCCACGTTTACCCCTGCTAAACCGTTCGCTCCAACTCCCCTACTGATCATGACCGCATCAATCACAATATTAACTGACATTAATACCATTCCAAGAACAGCTGGTATTAAATAAGAAATAAATAAACTTTTAATTGGTTTTTCTCTTAATTTTTCTGTTGCTTCCATACTATTGCTCCTTTTTTCAACGCTCTGTTCACAGTTTAAACCTTCAAGTAACTTGAAGGTCAAGAGAGAATTGAAAAATAGGTAACTGAATTATACTAATAAATATTAATCTGTAATCCACTCAAAGGTTTTCACCTTATTTTTCTACTACAGGAATTTGAATTTCTGTTACTTGCTCATCTGGATTTTCTGTTACAGACCAATCAATCAACCCAATCTCAATCGAATCTCCATTCACTTCGTAACCTTCTTTATCAATGTATGTAAGTAACTTCTTATACGTTGCATCTGTTTCTTCATACGGTCCATGATGATAAGAACAAGCAAATAAACCTTCTTTAATTTCATCTGAACTATGCAATTCATACGGCATATAATCCAAAAGAATAAACACACTGCTATACGCTTGAAACTCCTTTTGCATTAATGCTTTTTTTGAAATTGTCACACCTATATCTCCTGAAAATAGACTATCATCAATTTGCTTCATATTTTTTTGAAGCGAATGGATATAATATTCAAACATATCATCTGTCGTATTCGGCGCCACTGCAATCGCGGTTATTTTTCTTTTCGGTATCTTTTTCATAACAATTCGATCTGTTTCCGCTTTCGTCGCCTTCTTTATTAAATGAATTCTATGTTCCATTTTCGCCAAAGCATACTCAACTTCTCTTTGTTTTTTCAGCATCAGTTCTTGTTGCTTTTCAAGTAAATTGAGTGCGTAATCTGGATTTCTTTCATCAATATATTTCTTAATTTCCTTTAACGGAATATTTAACTGCCGTAAAAATTTTATCATATCCAATAGTGAAAACTGATCGATTGTGTAATAGCGATAATTCGTTTGCGGATCTACAATAGACGGATGAAAAATTCCTTTTTCATCATAATAGCGTAAAGTAGATTCCGCTATATTATGCATTTTTGCCATTTCTCCAATTGTAAAACGTTTATTTAATAACATATACCCTACTCCAATTCGTTAAAAATGTAGCCTTATTTCTTCTTATTATATAGTGATTACCTCCATACCTAAATCGAATCCTATCATGAAAATCTGCTATTTTTTCATTGATTTTTAATAAATTTTATTATATATTAATTACAGGTTCAAATTACAAGTTCAAAAGAACCTGTAATAAGATCCTTTGTTTAATGGGTTTTTACATATTTTCATTAGGCAAATTCCGAGAAATCGTTTAATAAAAATACAAAGTGATAAGGAGAGGATTAAATGGAATTCGAATTTTTCTTTCAAATCGCACTTATTTTATTAAGTACAAAGCTTGCTGGTGATCTTAGTGTTAGATTAGGCCAACCTTCTGTACTTGGTAAATTAATTGTCGGTATCGTTATCGGTCCAGCTGTATTAGGTTGGATTGAAAATTCAGAGCTTCTAACGCAATTAAGTAATGTCGGTGTTATTCTTTTAATGTTTATGGCTGGACTTGAAACAGACTTAGAGGAATTAAACGCAAATCGTAATTCTTCTTTAGCTGTTGCACTCGGAGGTATCATTCTTCCATTCGTAGGTGGTTACGTTTCCGGCCTTGTTATGGGAATGGAACAAGGGAACGCTGTCTTTTTAGGGTTACTTCTATGTGCAACAAGTGTTAGTATTTCCGTTCAAACGCTACGCGATTTAGGTAAGATGAAAACACGTGAAAGTACAACGATGCTTGGAGCAGCTGTATTCGATGACATTCTTGTTGTTATTTTATTAGCATTTGCAATGAGCTTCTTAGGTACAGATGATGTTAACTTAACAATGGTTATCTTGAAGAAAGTAGTATTCTTTGCTTCTATTATTTTAATCGGTTGGAAAGGTGTTCCAGCGATTATGCGTTGGTTATCACCACTACGCGTATCGGAGTCTATCATTAGCGCAGCACTTATCATCTGTTTCTCATTCGCATATTTCGGCGAACTATTAGGAATTGCTGGTATTATCGGTGCTTTCGCAGCTGGTATCGCTATTTCTCAAACGAACTACAAACATGAAGTAGAAAAGAAAGTAGAACCAATCGCTTACGCTATGTTCGTACCAATATTCTTCGTTAGTATCGGTATGAATATTACATTTGACGGTATTGGTGATCAATTTTGGTTCATTTTAGCATTAACAGTTATCGCTGTATTAACGAAACTAATCGGTTGTGGATTCGGTGCACGCATGACTGGATTTGATGCAAAGTCTTCTGCAATTATCGGTGCTGGCATGGTTTCACGTGGTGAGGTTGCACTTATCATCGCAGGAACAGGACTTTCTTCTGGCTTATTAGCACAAGATTATTTCACAGCTATCGTTATTGTCGTTATTTTAACAACAATGATTACACCACCAATGTTAAAATACACTTTTGGTGCTAAAGATAAAGCAATGAAAGCAAGTAAATAACTTTACTATAATAAAAGGAGATTACTATCTTATAGGATAGTAATCTCCTTTTTACTAGTTAAATACGTTCCATCGCCGTCTTCACTGTTCCAACAACGAAAGCAATTTCTTCACTTGAAATAACAAGAGGCGGTGCTAATGTTAAGACATTATTATAGCCGGCCGTTGTCATACCATTGCGTCCGATAATTAATCCCTTTTCTTTACAAGCATTTACAACACTTGCAATTTTATCGTTATCAATTGGCTCTTTCGTCTCTTTATCATTTACTAGCTCAATTCCAACTAATAGCCCTTTCCCTCTAATATTCCCAACAAGCGGATGTTCTCCAATTTCTTCTTTTAATTGATTTAATAAAAGTGAACCCATTTGTGCAGAGCGCTCAATTAAATTTTCATTTTCCATAATTTCTAAATTTTTAAGCGCTAATGCACAAGCAGCTGGATTCCCACCAAATGTATTAATATGGCGGAAGAATTCATATTCTCCCGTTCCTTTAAATGCTTCATATATTTCTTTTTTCACAGCTGTTGCAGATAATGGTAAGTATGCACTCGTAATCCCTTTTGCCATCGTAATAATATCTGGCTTTACATCATAATTCATAAATCCAAATGCTTTTCCTGTGCGCCCAAAACCGCAAATAACTTCATCACTAATGAGTAACGCCCCGTGTTTTTGACACGTTTCATGAACAGCTTTCATATAGTCTTGTGGCGGCATTAATATGCCTCCTCCTGTAATAATTGGTTCCATAATAAAAGCTGCAATCGTTTCACTTAATTCCCATGTCATAACACGATCTACTTCTTTTACACATTCTACATCATAAATATTTTGTGACTCCATTTCTGGCATGCGGTAGCAATCCGGCGGCGTTACATGTAAAAATCCTGAAGCAAATGGCTCATATTGATATCTGCGCTGTGCTTGTCCAGTTGCTGCCATCGTTGCCATTGTATTTCCATGATACCCACGGTAACGTGACATAAATTTATAACGATGTGGCTCACCTTTTTGAGCATAATATTGCCTTGCTATTTTAAAAGCTGTTTCATTCGCTTCTGAACCACTATTAGAGAAGAATATAACATACTCTCCACCAAGCCACTCATTTAACTTTTCTGCAAGCTTTATAGCCGGCTCATGTGATTGTGACATCGGAAAGTATGATAACGTTTGTAATTGTTCATAGGCCGCCTCTGCAAGCTCTTTTCTTCCGTATCCACTATTCACACACCAAAGACCACTCATACCATCTAAATATCTTTTCCCTTGTATATCTTCAACCCAGCATCCTTCTGCTTTTGCCCCTACCATTGTATTATTTGGACTAAAGGGACGCATTCCGTGCCAAACATATTGCTCATCTTTTGCTAATAATTCATCAGTTTGTTTCGTTTTCATCATTTCTTCCACCTTCCATAACAACTTATTTTTCACAAAAGCTGCACTGGTGCCATGATGATTTAAATTTCTCCCTGCTATTTTCATTCCACAAAACAAAGACAAATCCTACCCAAAATAAAGTAATATTTATAATAAAATGCCAAAAGAAAAAGGAGCTTTTCTTATATATCGAAAAGCTCCTCTTTTTTTAATGTGAAGATGCATCGCTAATACCATGACCAGTATTAGATTTCACAAGAATTTCATCAAATTTCGCTGCGTCCTCTTTCTTACTGGATAAAACAGTTCCTAAATAGGCTGCAAGGAATCCAAGCGGAATAGAAACAATTCCAGGTGTCGTATATGGGAATATCGCTTCCCCGACAAAAATAGCTTTTCCAGCTACAGGATTCCAAACGTTTGGACTTAACGCTACGAGAACGATTGCTGACACAAGACCTACAATCATACCAGAGATCGCACCCGTTGTGTTAAAACGCTTCCAATATATTGTAAATAATATAACTGGTAGGTTTGCACTAGCAGCAACTGCAAATGCTAGTGAAACTAAAAATGCTACGTTCAATGTTTGAGCAAATAACGCTAGTATAATAGATAATACCGCTACTCCAATAGACGCATAACGAGCCATGGATACTTGCTCTTTTTCCGTTGATTTCCCTTTACGAATAATCTCATTATAAAAATCATGTGCGAAAGCTGATGCTGCTGTTAATACAAGCCCTGCCACTACAGCTAAAATAGTTGCAAAGGCGATTGCTGATACGAAAGCAAATAAGAAATCTCCACCTAACGCTTTAGCTAATAGAGGTGCTGCCATATTACCAGCAGGGTTCGCTTTAATAATTGCCTCATTTCCTACAAACGCCGCTGCTCCAAACCCTAGGAAAATTGTCATAATATAAAACGCACCAATTAACCACGTAGCGTACACAACAGATTGACGTGCCGTTTTTGCATCACGTACTGTAAAAAAGCGGACAAGAATATGCGGTAATCCAGCTGTACCAAGTACTAGTCCTAAATTTAAAGAAAGTGTATCGAGACCATCTTTATACTTTACTCCCGGATTTAAAAATGAATCTTTTAATGGAGTAGCTGTTTTCATTTGAGCGAACATTTCAGTTACACTGAAATTAAATTTTGAGAAAACGATAACAGAAATAATAAATGTACCAGCCATAAGTAGTACAGCTTTAACAATTTGTACCCAGCTCGTAGCAGTCATACCACCAAAAATAACATACACTGTCATAAGTGTGCCCACGATTAATACAGATGTCGTATATTCTATGCCTAATAATAATTTAATAAGTGCACCTGCACCAACTAATTGTGCAATCATATAAAAAATTGAAATCGTCATCGTATTAAGCGCGGCAATACCACGAACTTTTTTCGCATCAAAACGTGCGGCAATCATATCAGCAAGCGTGTATTTCCCTAAATTTCTAAGCGGTTCTGCAACGAGATATAGTACAACTAAATAAGCAACTAAAAAGCCGATACTATAAAAGAAGCCATCAAATCCAGTTAGCGCTATTGCTCCAGCAATACCGAGAAATGAAGCAGCAGACATATAATCCCCAGCAATGGCTAGACCATTCTGCCAACCCGTTAATCCTCCTCCAGCCGTATAAAACTCACTCGCATTTTTCGTTTTTTTCGATGCAAAATAGGTTATAACGAGCGTACCGAGGACGATAATTAAAAATAGTGCAAAAGCAGTCGTATTCAAATTCAGCCCCTCCCCTTTTGCATGTCTTGCAGAATTTTTTGTGAGATTTCATCAAATGATTCTGCTTTTTTGCTATAAATCATACATAATGCCCATGTCATTATAAATTGTGCAAAAGCAAATACCCATGCCCATGTAACATCACCAAATGCTGGTGTATTGAGCACTTTTGAATATGATGTTAATATTGGGAGCGCAATAAAAAAACTTAAAAAGAAAATACTCATCGGAACAATAAACTTCTTTTTCGTATTTAATAGTAATTGAAACTCTTCTGACTGAACAACTTCTGTATAATTCACTTCATTTTGCAACTTACGTGCTGACGTATCATCTCGTTTCATTCTCTAGTCCCCTCTCTTACTTAAAATACAATTCCCCCTTGCATGACAAAAGACAAAATTTTATAAATATTCAGAAACCTATATTCATTTTAGACAATCCATACATTCCTGCAAAGATTTTTCGATAGACATTTTTCGTCAATTTCTCCAAAATTTTTAATATACTTTTTCAAAATAAAGTGTAACTTGATTCCATAGAGATTTTGTACACTCCACACGGATTAATAGCCCAGTTCACACAAATAGCCGCATGAAGTGAAGCTCGATAAATCTTTTCCTCATTAAAAATAGAAGTAGTGCTTATCGCACTACTTCTGTCTTTTTTTCCTTTTCTAAATTACGGGCTGTTTCGCTTAATTCAACTTCTTTCCCATCTTTAAGCGTTCCAAATATAAAATCGAACACTGGATTTGAAACACCAAACCAAAACTTTTCATTTTTATAATGGTGTAATATATGCTGTTTTTTTAACCATCTTCCAAACTTAGTGACGGGGCGAATCGGCTTATGTGCAATATAATGTTTCCATTCATAAACGAGGAGCATGATAATCATTCCGATTCCAAATGAAAGTGTAATAGTAACACTTTTTGTAATACCATATGCTATAAGTAAATATATAGTAAAGCTAGGTATACTAAACCATACAGGCAAAAATAAAAGTTTTAAATCATCTGGATATACGTGATGATCATAATGTAACCTTCTTAACATTTTTAATAAAAATGCATTTTTGGGTGGCTTTAAATGGAATAAAAAACGATGTGTCATATATTCGTTAAGCGTATAAAAAACAATCCCAAACACACATGCTAACATACCTATCCATGTAAAAAATTGCATTTTTAAAATAATGATAAAAATAAATAGAATACTATACATAATAACGATATCATGTTGCAAAAAGAACTCTTTCCCCACTCTCTTCATCTTTCTTCCCCCTTTTCCCCAAAAAACAGCCGCAACATATCGTTACGACTATTTCTTTTCTATTCCTATTTTATTCTTATTCTATTCACTTTACAAATTTGCCTGCTGCTCTATTGTCGAGAAAAAATTGTTCGACCCAAATATATTTTGCTTCGGAATAATATGTTCCACTGCAAATACTGTTACTTCGCCCCTTTGGACTTCCCCAATAATGAGCCCAAATAATTCATGATTTACCGCAAAAGTCGGTTGCTTCGTTTGCAGCAATCTTGCTGCAATATGAAATACTGCCTCATATAATGGATCCCTATCAGTAATTTCTTTTCGGATTTTTGGTGCTAACGTAATAATAATTTCTTTTCCGTCAATAGTGGTTCGATACATAAAAATCTCCCCTTCAATCTTATGTGAACAACTGTAAAGCCTTGTATGCAAAATGGATAGAATATCCTACTAAAATAATACCTGCTCCGGCTGTTATATAGCCAAGTGCTTTTCGCTTTAATAAAGTCCTTCCAAAATGTACAGAAAAAGCAATATTTAAGTTCCACAAAATAATACCAACAATAATGCAAAGACTGTACAAAAAAGCTTCTTGTTTCGTTACCTTTGTAAGTAATGAGCTAAGTGTACTTCCGTAAATGCCAAACCAAAAAACAAGATTTAATGGGTTTGATATCGCAATTAAAAAACCTGCCATAAAAGATTGTTTAAGGCCACCTACCTCTTCTTTGTTATATTCCATATTCGAGTGTGAAATTCCTTGTTTTACACTTTGAAACCCTAAATAAAATAACAAGAAAAAACCAATGCAATACATAAATGCTTGTACATATGTATACATAAACACAGAAGATAAACCGAAATAAATAAGAAGCATAAACAAAATATCAGCAGTCATTCCTCCAATTCCTACAATCCACGCATGCCAAAATCCACGTTCAATTCCTCTTTTTAACATTTCAATATTAATCGGACCTACCGGCGCAGCTAATGAAATACCTAACACAATTTGTTGTATAATTGCTCCAAACATCGCTCTATCCTTTCTACTTCCTTTACTATTAAGTAATGATGTGAATTTTAAAAATAGACTAGCTTTTATAAGAAATATTCACTACTAAAATACCCTTTTTTATCCAAAATATACAAAAGAGCCATCCAGATGACGGCTCTTATTTTTCTACTTTATGATGGAAAGGACATTTCCCTTTAATCGGCTCAATATCATCCCCAATGAAATATTGCTTCCATTCTCGATGATCAGGATCACCATAATGACTAATGTTAGGATGTTTCGGCAACTGATCCCACTTTTCAACTCGCTCACGAACCATTTGTCTTGAATACGCTCCTTTAGGACGATCTCCTTCTAATCCATCGAAAATAGTTCGTGGTTGAAACCCAATAACGAGAGAATTTCCTAAATGTCTAGTTTTTCGCTGTTTATAAGCCGGTGCATTCCCAAATGCAAATATTGGTTCACCACCAAATGAAAATTCCCATAAATAGTGGTCTGGATTTTTTGGAATTTGCTGCGGCCATGTTTGATCATCGTTTTCATGTAAATACTGTAGTACTTTCCAAAAATAATCTCGATAATATTCGAGTGATTGCTCTTCACGTTCAGGTTCTATAAATAGAAAAAATCCTCTTCTTACAAGCGGTCGTTCTTTCATTAACTCCAAGAAAGATAACATTGTATTTGACAAATGACCCCAATCATTATGAGAAAGAAACGAGTATCGGAGCTCATTCTTTTTTAAAGCTGTTAAACCGAAATAACATGGAAAAGTTGGTTCTAACACAACACTCGAAAAATTATGAAATTCTTCTGCAACCCATTTTGGTATGTCGGCTCTATTTTTCATTCCTTCATTATCTAATAAATAAGACTCACCCATTCTTTCACCTCATTATGTACAGCATTCACTTAAGAATATTACATATTCGGCTTGTCCTATACCTTTTAAAAATTCAGTTGAAAAATTATTTAAAAATACAAAAATTTAAAACCGCTTACTTGACTAAATTCTACCAATTCGTGTATATTTGAATTAATCATTTAGCAGAATATTCAAGATTATAGCACTTTTAGTTTATATTATCTTTTGAATGAATTTCACTAAATGAAAATAGTAAACGCTTTTAGGAGGAATTGTAACATGCAAGGAAAAGTAAAATGGTTTAACAACGAAAAAGGTTTTGGATTTATTGAAATGGAAGGCGCTGACGATGTATTCGTACATTTCTCTGCTATCCAAGGCGACGGCTACAAAGCTTTAGAAGAAGGTCAAGAAGTATCTTTCGACATCACTGAAGGAAACCGTGGACCTCAAGCTGCTAACGTAGTAAAACTTTAATCCAACATATGACAGGAGGTTACCTTACTTGGTAACCTCCTTTGTTATTCCTTTGTATATTTCCGTTTTACAGAGCAAAAACTATGTGAAATGCGCAAAATACAAAGGAGGCAACAACAATGGGATCACATGTAAATGATTTTGAAGAAGTAAAATTCCGTGTAGAAACGGCACAAAAAATGGTAGGTTCTGCAACAATTTCAATGGATCCAGACACATTAGAGCATGCCACTACTGCCGTAGAAGCAGCTCGCTCTCAACTTGAAATTATGAAATCTGTTGCGACAGATTTAGATGAGCCATTTCTAATGAATGAGGAAAAGAAATTAAGCAAGTGCGAGCATCAATTAAACGAAGCAAAGCACTAAAAAAAAACATCCAGAGAATTTTCTCTGGATGTTTTTTTATGACAACTGTTCTCCATACTTTTTCAATGTTTCTCCAACTGTACATTGCCTAATACAAAATGAATGGGCGTAATATTTACTATTTGTCTTTCGATTATGTTCTCGCAAAAAACATCCTTCACAATATGTTTCTAATAAGTCATTTACCTCCGTAATGAGTTGCTTTTTATCCACCTTTGCACCTCTCTATTCGGTTATTTCTTTATGACTATCAATGACCGTCCCTTCTAATGCTTGCGTCGCTAATTGATGTGCTTCTTTATTTTGTTTTCTAGATATTGGCTCACATACAAGTTTTAATTTCATTTGCTTCGCCTTTTGTTCAATTTGGTCTAAATAATGATTTAAATGCTCATCATAGCAAGGCCATTCTCCGGACAATTGCTGCAGCACCACTTGAGAATCTCCGCGAAGTGTAACTGCCTCATACTTAATCCCTAATTCCTCGAGTATATTCATACCGTATAACAATGATGCATATTCTGCTTCATTATTATCATATATACCTTCCATATATGCATTGCGGCGAATTCGGTAGTTTGTATTTCCTTTTTTATAGTACACACATATACCGACTCCAGCTTCTTTCGTCTGTAAATCATACCCACCATCAAAATAAACGTATATTTCTTGAAGCTCTTCCTCCACTTGTTTACTCAGCTTTTTCATTTCCTTTAATGACCATTCTGCATCCATTTCATCGTAAAATGAAAGTTCTTTCACTCTTCCTGTTTTCTCGAAGTCCTCCGCAAATTGAAGTGCTTCCTCTATGTTCATATAATCTGTTGTTAATTCCGTTTGCAAACCACGCTTCGTTTTATACAGCCAATGAATTTTATATTTCATACTAGATTCCCCTTATGTAAGACTTCTTATATATTTTATTATATTTTATCAAGAGACACTGCAATATATTCACTATAATCACATACAAAAAGAGCTATCCCCTATAGGAACAGCCCTTTCATCTATTACATAAATCTTTCAAATTGTACTCGCTTATTAATCCAGTACATTACAGGCATACCAATTGCCATTACTACGAATTCACCCGCTGCACATGTTAACCAAGTCAACATAAATGGTAAATCAAATGCAAGATGAAGTTCGATTGCAATCATAAACATTGTAATCGTAAAGATCACTGTATTAAAAATCATACGAGCCCAAACACCTTTAATAAATCGCATCGAAATAATCGTTGCAACTAATGCAAGAATAGATTGCCCTACTCCAAATACTAAATCGTAAGCGATCATTGGTGAGAAAAAGAGATTCGTTAAAAATACACCTAATACAATTCCGTAAATTGCTTTCTTATTAAATACAACGAGATGATTAAACATCTCTGAAATACGAAACTGTACATTCGTAAAGCCAAATGGCTGAATAAGCATAGAAACAGCAATATATAATGCCGCTAAAATACCATTACCGACTAATGTTCTTATATTCATGACAAAATCTCCTTAGTTTTTTTACGTGGGATGGTTTCGAACCACGTTATTCGTTTTTTAAGCAACAAGATTACATTTTACGTGGTAGCCCACCTTTCGTCAATAGATTCCTATCATAAACTACCTTTTTTCTTTTAGACAACGTATAATGAAACATATGAAATATTTAGGAGGTTTCACTTCATGACTGCAACAATTCAAAACGAAAAAGTGATCGTTTCCATCTCTGAAAAAGGTGCAGAATTACAAAGCATTCGCTTAAAAGAAGACAACACAGAATATTTATGGCAAGGTGATTCTACTTATTGGGGGCGCCGCGCACCAATTTTATTCCCAATTGTCGGCCGATTAGTAGATAATACATACTATGTAGATGGAAAACCTTATTCTTTAACACAACACGGCTTTGCTCGTGATCTTACATTCTCTGTAAAAGAGCAAAGTGAAACAAAAATCACTTATATCGTTACGAGTAATGAAGAGACACTACAAAAGTATCCATACAAATTTGAATTACTTGTTTCTTATGAGTTAGAAGAACAAAATATACATGTTACATATGAAGTAAATAATCCTTCTTCAAAAGAGATGTTCTTCTCAATTGGAGCACACCCTGGATTCAATTTCCCATTAGTAGACGGCGAATCTTTTACAGATTATCATCTATCATTTAATGGTTCAGAACGCTTAGAAACAAGTGTACTAGAAGGACCTTATCTTTCAAGTAACAAGCAACTAATCGCTGAAAATACGAAAGAGTTACCCCTTACATACGATCTATTCAAAAATGACGCACTTATTTTTGAAAATATGAATACGAATGAAATTTCAATTCGTTCTCATAAACATAATAAATTTGTAAAAGTAGAATTTGACGGATTCCCATTTGTCGGTGTATGGACACCAGGAGATAATGCACCTTTCTTGTGTATCGAACCTTGGTATGGAATCGCTGATGAAGTAAAACCAGCAAAAGATTTCAAAGAAAAAAAAGGAATCCAGTCTTTACAAGCGAATGAAACATTTACATGTCGTTATAGCATTACAATTGGATAAGTACTCTATCCCCTACTTCGAGAACACTTTTAAGTAGGGGATAATCTTATAATTTGGAGGTTTCGCATTTTGATTGAAGTATATATTGATGGTGCAACAAAAGGAAATCCTGGCCCTTCTGGTGCGGGAGTGTTTATTAAAGGCATACAACCGCCTGTACAATTATCATTACCACTTGGGACAATGTCCAATCATGAAGCAGAATACCATGCTTTACTTGCAGCATTAAAATATTGCACGGAGCATAATTATAGCATTGTATCTTTTCGTACAGACTCTCAGCTTGTTGAGCGCGCTGTTGAAAAAGAATACGCAAAAAATAAAATGTTTGCACCACTATTAGAAGAAGCATTGCAATACATAAAAAGTTTCGACCTCTTTTTTATTAAGTGGATTCCAAGTAGTCAAAATAAAGTAGCTGATGAATTAGCTAGAAAAGCTATCTTACAAAATTAACGGGGGTATGATTGTGAAAAAAAATTGGATTGCTCCTCTTGCTTTATTATTTGTCTCTTTTATTTGGGGAGCTACGTTTGTTGTCGTTCAAAATGCTATGTCTTTTGTCGGGCCATTTACTTTCAATGGCATTCGCTTTTTATTCGCTGGAATTATTTTATTATTCGTTCAAATGATTTTCTCACCGAAAATTTCAAAACAAGAATTAAAACATAGTAGTTTAGCTGGATTAATGGTTGGGTTCTTCTTATTTGTCGGCTATTTATTACAAACATTCGGCTTACTTTATACAACGTCTTCAAAAGCTGGTTTCTTAACTGGACTTAGTATCGTCATGGTTCCAATTCTGTCTTTTATCTTTTTAAAACAAAGGGCTACAATTTTCATCGTACTTGGTATTGCTGTGGCAACAGCAGGTTTGTATTTATTAACGGCTGGTGATTCTTTTCAATTAAACATTGGAGATATACTCGTTCTCGGTTGTGCAGTTGCTTTCGCTGCCCATATTCTAGTTAACGGCTTCTTTTCTAAGAAAATATCACCTTTACTGTTAAGCACATCGCAAGTATTAGCTGTTGGTATGTTTTCTTCTATTTGCGCTTTTTTGTTTGAAGATTGGGAAAAATTATTTTCAGTATCACTATGGACGAATCAGTCCTTTTTATTCGCACTCTTTCTAACTTCCCTGTTTGCAACATCCATTGCCTTTTTCATCCAAACATCAGCACAAAAGCATACATCTCCAACGAGAGTAGCAATTATTTTCGCAATGGAACCTGTTTTTGCTGCATTAACTGGTGTTCTAGTTGCAAACGAGCAGCTTTCCGTCTCTGCTATCGTTGGGTGTCTTTGTATTTTCTTAGGAATGATTTTTGTTGAATTACCTTCCAAAACAAAAAAAGAAGCGCGGGCTGCGTGAAGTTACGCTTGTAACTTCCGCATAAAAGCCTTAGCGCTTTTTTTATCTGTAATTTCTTCTTCTTTCAATCGTTCTAATAACGCTACAAAATAACTGCCATCAAACTGCAATTGATGTTTAATCGTCGCTTCTATTGCTGCGTTCACAATCCCATCAGATGAACCAGTATATCCTTGTCCGAACATAATAAATCCTTGTGCTTCCTCTGATAGTTTAAATCCTTTCGTATGTAAGAATGAAAGATAATCTTCTACTGTTTGCATGATATTCCCACCTACTCAAAAATTCTCCACTTCCTATCATACATGTTTTTACACGCTATGAGAATGAAATTTCTTTGACAACTTTGTAAATTGAGCGTCTACTTCACTTGTAATAGAGGATTTCCTAACAATATGAAGGAATATGTACAGTAGAACTTATTTCATATTAAAGGGGAGACACGATGAAACAAGCGCTATTAATTATCGATGCTCAGCAAGAATTAATTGATGGAAATGAAAAAGAAAGTGAAGTTTTTCGTAAAACCGAGCTATTATCTACACTAAATATAGCCCTGCAGAAAGCAATAGATTCAAATGCTCTTATTGTTTTCGTAAGAGATATCGATGTTGCTTCTGGTAGTGGCGTAGGCTTTGAAGTACATAATCAAATTAAAGTACCTCAGTCTGCAATCCTTATTAATAAAGCTGCAACAAATTCATTTTACGGTACTTCGTTACTTGAACTTTTGAAAGAAGAAAAAATTAATCATATTGTTATAGGTGGCTGTAAAACAGAACATTGCATCGACACCGCTGTTAGGACAGCTACTGTACAAGGCTTTGATGTTACGTTAATTAAAAACGGTCATTCAACAACTGATTCTAACGTATTGTCTGCAGAGCAAATTATCTCTCACCATAATAAGATTTTACACGGTCATTATAACGTTGATCATTTTTCTATGGTGAGAGATATCGAGGAAGATCTCTTTCAACCAACTCATGACCAATATCGTGATTAAATGAACGATAAAAAAGAATCCTTACGCAAAAAGGATTCTTTTTTATCCAAAAATTTGTGCTGCAATGCTATATAACTCATTATTCTTTTTTAATAATTGATTGCTATTTTTCATCATAATTGGCGGCATATTCACCTTTTGAAAACCAAAATTCTCTAACCTTTTCATAAAATCCGCTTTTCCTTCTGGTACATCCATTCTTAATTTACCTTTATGCCATTTGGCTAAATAATGAACAATATCCATTGCCATCTCATCATTTTTTGCGACTACCGGTCCTATTATTTTATTTTCCGGCGTTTGTACACTCAAACCATATCCTAGTACCTTTTGTTCCTTATCCTTCACAACGATACACTGTTCACTTTGTATAATTCTTTTCTTTAAAAATGTTTTTCTATTTATTCCAAACGCATATTCATCTATTTTTATTATTTTTTCTAAATCACCTTCTTCATAATTCATCATATAATCTTCATTTCCTACACAATGATCAGTCGCATTGTACGAGTTACATATGTATTTAGAAACATAGCTTACTGCCCTAAATCCTAATTTTTCATATAAAGGCTTCCCCTCATCCGTAGCAATCAACATAATTGGAGTATGAGCTGATACGCTTTTAATACATGCATCCGTTATTATCTTTCCAATCCCTCTCCCCTTATAATCTGGATGTACAATCACCATTCCGATAGACGCTAAATTCTCCCCATATAATATTATTGCCGCGCTAGCAATTAGTTCCTCTTTCTCATTCCAAACACCGTATACAATGCCTGAATTGAAGATTGTCTCAATTTCTTCTGTATTATAATCCCAGCCAATATAAGAAGATAGTGTAACAATATCCTCTATTTTTTCTTTTCTAATACGCTCCACTCTCATTTCCAATTCAATCATTTTCCATCTCCTTATTTAGACGTTTGAATCATTCTTTCCGAATCAACTTGTACATGTTTCCATTTATGTGTCACACACATATCCTATTTTGACCAAGACTATATTGTAAATGAGGTGACAACATGCCCATTACGAATCGATTTTCTACCACCACTAACGGCGCACTCGCTATTACAGGAAACACTTTAGGCTTAAGTAAAATTAGTAATCAAAACCGTGCTGGTACAATCGGGGCAATTGGTGCATTCGTAACTACGAATACTGCTTTACAAGTACCGAGTTTTCCTGCTGGTACAACATTAAACTATACACAAAATAGTTCTACCGCTATTTTAACTATTCCTGCTGGTAGTACTATTCTTTACGCAGAACTCGTTTGGGGTGGAAACTATTTATCTCGTGATCAAAACATTACAAGTGTATTAGGCAACCCCGTTTCTTTTACAACCCCTGTTTCAACATACTCGGTTACTCCTTCAGCTGTTACAGCTTCTAATCAAACATTCGTTTCTGGATCAGTCACATTTGGATTTTATACGCGTTCAGCAGATGTAACGTCACTCATTCAAGCTGCGGGAAGCGGTTCTTATACGACTGGATCTGTTCCTGGACTTGTGGATCCTATAGATGCTTCTAATGGAACAATTAATTCAGCTGGATGGACGCTTATCGTTGCTTATCAAAATGGGACATTACCCGCAAGAAACTTAACCATTTATGTAGCAGGCAACCGTGTTTCTGCAGAAACTGGTAGTGCCGATGTATCTGTCTCAGGATTTTTAACACCTTCAGGAGGACCTGTAAGCGGGAGATTATTTTTAAGTTCTACCGAAGGAGATGCTGATTTAACCGGAGATCAAGCATTATTTGGACCCAATTTCAGTTCATTAAATGCTTTATCTGGGCCAAATAATGCTGTAAATAATTTCTTTGGTTCTCAGGTCAATAATGCTGCCGGAAACTTAGATACAACTGGGACATTTGGAACGCGAAATCAAAGTGCCTCTACAGGCACAAATATCTCCGCCGGTCGGCAAGGTTGGGACATTACTTCTATTGATATTTCTCCTTATTTAACAAATTCTCAAGTGTCCGCCGCAATCCGTTTAACAACTAACGGAGACGCGTATATGTTAAATACAGTCGGTTTACAAATCAATATAAATTCACCTAATATACAAGCAACTAAAAGCGTGAATAAAAGTGTTGCTGCAATTGGAGATATTCTCACTTATACAGTTACTGTTCCTAACACCGGTCTTCTTCCTGCAAATAACGTTACTTTTACAGACATTCTCCCTAATGGCACTTCCTTTATACCTGGCAGCGTAACGATAGATAACGTACCACAAACAAATGCAAATCCGTCCGCCGGTATATCTCTTGGGACAATTAATAATAGCTCTTCTCGTACAGTAACTTTCCAAGCGACTGTCGTTTCTCTTCCAAGTCAAAACCCTATCGCTAACACTGCTAATATTACCTTTCAATATACACCAATTGCCGGAGGAACCACTTTTAACGGCCTTGCAACAAGCAACTCTGCCGGAACACAAATTAACCTCGCAGATATTAATGGCACAAAATCAGTTAACAAACTATTTACCGATATTGGTGAAACGTTAACTTACAGTATTACCTTAGCTAATATAGGTAATATCCCAGCAACTAACGTTATATATACAGATCCGATTCCTAGCGGGACTACTTTTATTCCTAATAGTGTAACTGTTAACGGAGTTACCCAAGCTGGCGCAAATCCCGCTACTGGTATATCAATTGGATCTATTGCCGCAAATTCTACTACTACTATTTCATTTCAAGTATTCGTTCCTTCTATCCCCCAAACAAATCCAATATTAAATAGTGGTACAACGACATATCAATACGTTCCTGTACCAAATCAACCGGCAGTAAGTGGGACTGATACGACAAATATTGTCTCCACTCAAGTGAATAATGCTACTGTAACAATGACGAAAGCAGTAGATAAAAACTATGCAGATATTGGCGATACACTGACTTACACTGTTGCCTTTACAGGTACAGGTAATATGAATGCGAACAATGTTATTTTTACAGATGTCATTCCTACTGGAACAACTTTTATTCTAAACAGTTTAACAATAGATGGCACAACACAAGTTGGCGCAAATCCGGCTAATGGTGTGAATATAGGATCTATCCCAACTGGCACGACCAAAAATGTTTCATTTCAAGTAGTAGTAAATACAATTCCTCCATCAAACGTCGTATCTAATGGATCAAGCGCTTCTTATCAGTACACCGTCAATCCTAGTCAATTACCCGTTACAAAAAACATTTCTTCTAATCTCGTTTCCACTCAAATTAACAATGCGAATTTATCATTAACAAAATCTACAAATAAACAATTTGTCACAACTGGCGAAACGATAAGTTATACAATCCTTATTTCAAACAGTGGAAATACACCCGCTAATAACGTTCAACTAACAGATCCACTTCCAAATGGAACGATATTAACACCAGGTACTGTAACGCTAAACGGCGTCTTACAAAATGTAGATTCTCTCGTTGGTTTACCTATCGGTACAATTCCTAGCGGAGCTACTTTTACCCTTTCTTTCCAAGTAACAGTCATCAATATTACTGCACAAAATCCTATCGTTAATAACGCTTTCGCTTCTTATATTTATACTGTAAATCCAAGCCTGCCACCAACTTCAAAAACAACAAATTCTAATTCTGTTACATCAACAATTAGACTAGCGAATGTTCAAGCTATTAAATCTGTAAATCAAACGTTTGCAGAAGTTGGAGATGTATTAACTTACACCTTTGCTCTTACAAACGACGGAAACGTTGCGGCAAACAATGTATTACTATCCGATTCCATTGCGAATGGTACTTCCTTTATACCAGACAGTGTTATGATTAACGGTGTTACTCAGCCGGGCGTTATACCAGCTAGCATCAATATCGGTAGTATCAATGCTAGTACTACAATTACAGCTTCATTCCAAGTATTAATAACTAGCATTCCAAATCCAAATCCTATTTCAAATAGCGCTTCTATTTCCTATAACTTTATAGTTGACCCAAATGCTTCACCTGCAAACAAAAACGCTACTTCCACAACTACATTCACTCAAGTAAATGATGCAAATGTCATTTCGGCAAAAACAGTGGACCGAGCATTCGCTACCGTTGGGGATATATTAACTTATACCGTTATTTTAACGAATACAGGAAGCGTTTCTGCTGACAGTCCAACTTTCGTAGATACTAATCCAGATGGTACTACCTTTATCCAAAACACTTTCCTTATTAACGATGTGCTCCAAAATAACGCCGATCCAAATATCGGTGTTCCGTTACCTTCCATTCCTACTAACGGCTCACTTACCGTCTCTTATCAAGTAACTGTCACCTCTTTACCAGTACAAAATCCAACGATAAATTCATCTAGTACACAGTATAGCTTTATTCTAAATCCAGGCGATCCGCCAACTATAGAAACATCTTTAAGTAACACTGTAAGTACACAAATCAATTTAGCAAATGTTGTTATTGTCAAAGAAGTAGATTTAACAATCGCTGATGTCGGGCAACCAATCACATATACAATCTCTTTAGCTAACCTTGGAAATACTCCAGCAAATAATGTTGCTGTTACTGACATACTGCCTCCGGGAACGACTCTCGTACCAAATAGTATTTTTATAGGTGGTACTTTACAGCTAGGTGCAGACCCAAGTACCGGTCTTCAAGTCGGCTCCATTCCTGCCGGTGGTTTTACAACGATTATTTTTCAAATAAGTACAAATGGGCTACCTTCACCAAATCCAGTTCAAAACAGCGCTTCACTTCAATATAGCTTTATCACTGATCCAAATTTACCTGCTGTCATAAAAAGCGATACAAGTAATATAGTAACTACACAAATTAATACTGCTACTATTGTTGCTACGAAGCTAACGAGCACAAATTTTGCTGATGTTGGTGATTCTGTAACATATACAACTACTTTAACGAACAACGGAAATATTTCTGCTTCTAATATAATATTTACTGACATCATTCCAGCCGGCACCACCTTCGTTCCTGATAGTGTAACGATTAATAATGTCCCTATAGCCAATGCAAATCCTGCTAACGGCATTTTTATTGGTACGATCGGAGCTAATTCATCACGTACTGTTGCATTCCAAGTTTCTGTACCAACTATCCCTGCTATAAATCCGATTACGAATCAATCAGGCACTACGTTCCAATACACGTACGATCCAGCCAAACCAGCTGTAACGCAGATGGTTGCTTCTAACACTGTACAGACAACTATTAATAACGCCTCTATTGCCGCTGCAAAATCTGCAGATAAACAGTTTGCTAATGTAAATGATATTATTACGTATACGACTACTTTAACGAATACTGGAAACACACTTGCATCAAATGTAGTATTTACAGATGTAATTCCAAACGGGACATCGTTTATTCCTAATAGTGTAACAGTAAATGGGAACATACTCCCTAATGTAAATCCAGCAAGCGGAATTACAATTGATCCAATAAATCCAAATGCAAATACGACCATCTCGTTCCAAGTACAAGTAAATTCCATCCCAAATCCGAATCCAATCCCGAATCAAAGTAATACAACGTATCAATATATCGTAAATCCTAACTTACCTCCAACATCCGCCAATGCGTTAAGCAACTTAATAACAACTCAAATTAATAACGCTACGATCGTCGCTACTAAGTCAGTAAATACACCGACAGCTGCAATTGGAGACATTGTCACCTATACAATTGCAGTGACAAATACGGGTAATATCCCTGCTAGTGCAACTGTTTTAACAGATGGACTTGGTGCAGGCGCGTCCTTCATCCCAGATTCAGTTACGATAAATAACGTTTCCCAACCTGGATTAGACCCTTCACTAGGAATTCAATTGAACGATATTTCACCAGCAGATACTATTTTCATTACATTCCAAGTAAAAATACTCGCAATTCCTCCTAGTGGTACTTTAACGAATAACGCCCTTGTAAACTACGAATATGCAGTGAATCCAAGTCAGTCACCTGCTCTTGGTAGCACCGTAACCAATACGACAGTTACACCGATTATCGACGCTACTTTAGTTTTAAATAAAAATGCGAGTACAACTTTCGCTACGATTGGTGATACAATTACATTCACTTCATCTGTTACAAACACTGGAAATACTACTGCTAACAACGTTGTATTTACCGATACGATTCCAAATGGTACTGCCTTTATCCCAAATAGCTTTAAGATAAATGGTGTGACCGTCCCGAATGCAAATCCACAAAACGGTATTAACATCGGAAATATTACTACCAATTCAATAGCTACACTTAGTTTTCAAGTAAACATTACAACGCTTCCAAATCCTAATCCAATTCCTAACAAATCATCGATTCAATATAGTTTTATTGTAGATATAAATGAACCGCCTGTTTCACGAACAGTTCAATCCAATAAAACTTTTACACAAGTAAATACTGCTTCCGTTATCGCAACAAAAACTGCAAGTAGTGCATTTGCTGCTATTGGCGATACAATTACGTATTCAACTACCCTCACCAATAGTGGAAATACTACCGCAAACACACCTGTTTTTATCGATATATTACCACCTGAACTTTCATTCGTTCCCGATAGCGTACAAATTAATACCATCCCACAGCTTGGATTTAGACCAGATAGCGGGGTTCCTTTAGACCCAATTCCAGTTGGAGGAACAACAACCATTAGCTTTCAAGCTATCGTTGGCTCAATACCAGCTACAAATCCAACATTGAACCAATCTAGCACAACATACTCTATCATTGTTGATCCTACTCAGCCGCCTGTTACAGAAACGGCTACTAGTAATCCGGTCTTAGTTCAAATAAATGAAGCAATCATTCAAGCAACTAAAAGTGTAGATCGACTATTTTCTGACGTCGCACCTGGAAATTCATTTTTAACATATACAGTTTTATTAGACAATGTCGGAAACACGACTGCTACTAATATCATTTTTACAGATTCGATTCCAAATAATACAGTATTTATAGAAGATAGCGTTCGAGTAGGTGGAGTTTTATTACCTGGGGTAAATCCAACGAACGGAATACCAATTGGGGATATTATTGCAGGAGATTTTATAAACGTCACCTTCCGTGTGCAAGTAGTTAGCATTCCGAATCCAATTTTCACAATCGGACCTGGTGGGCCAAACTCACCGGTTGTAAACGGCGCTTCCATTGATTATCAATTTATGACAGGACCTAATTTGCCACTCGTTTCAAGAAGTACGACATCCAATCCTGTTTCGACACAAATAAATTCTGGGGAAATTGTGGCAATCAAATCTGTAGATAAAACTTTCGCTACGGCCGGGGATACACTTTCTTATACAATTTCATTAAGTAACCCTGGAAATGTAACTTCACAAAATATAATTTTCACAGATATTTTACCTGACGGAACGACATTTATTTCCGGGACTCTAACAAACGATTCTGGTACACAACAAATTGGAAATCCAGCTAGCGGGATACAGATTGGAAATATAAACCCAAGCGGAACGGCCGTTATTACTCTCAACGTACTTGTTACAAACATTCCAAGTATAAATCCAATCCCTAATTCTAGTTCTGTACAATTTCAGCATATTGTCGATCCAAGTCAACCAGCTATAACACAAACCGTTTCATCTAATACCGTGACTACGACAATAAATAGCGCAATATTAACTACAACAAAAATTGCTGATAAATCTATCATTTCTGTTGGAGATACGATTACGTATACAACTACTATTACAAATACAGGAAATACATCAGCAACGAATATAACATTCACAAGCGCTATTCCAGCTAGCACTACATTTATACCAAATTCAGTTACAATAAATGGATTTCAGCAACCTGGTGCGCAGCCAGCACTTGGAGTAAATATACCAAATATCGCACCTGGTGAAATAGTAACTGTTACTTTCCAAGTAAATGTTATTTCTATTCCCCCTTCAAGTTCGATTATGGGTAACGATACAATTTTGTACTCTTATACTGTTGATCCAAGCGCTGCTCCTGCTACTACTTCTATTTCAACGAATATCGTTACAAACCCTGTACTAGATGCTATGATAACGATGGTAAAATCGGTCGATCAAACACTTGTAACACTAGGTGATACCATTACCTATACGACCATTTTAACGAATAACGGCAATACAAATGCAACGAATATTACTTTCACTGATCTTATACCAGATGGTACAACGTTTATTACTGATAGCGTTACAATAGATGGCATCACACAAATCGGACTCAATCCTAATACAGGTATAACAATTGGATCAATTGCTCCTAACAGCTCAATATCTATAGCATTCCAAGTTACCGCTACTTCTACCCCTGTTCAAAATCCTATTGCTAACTCTGCTACTGCTTCTTACACATTTATCGCTGATCCAAATGCACCTATTGTTTCAAGAACTGTTACTTCAAACACAGTGTTTACTACAATTAATACAGCTACCATTCTTTCATCAAAACAAGTCGATAAATCATTTAGCCACATCGGAGACACACTCACTTATACTGTCACTTTAACAAACAACGGAAATTCCTCCACACAAAATGTTATATTCACAGATACCGTGCCGAGCGGAACTACATTTATTGCAAACACATTTTCTATTAATGGAATTCCTCAAAGTGGTGCGGATCCTGCGAACGGTGTAAATATCGGCCCTATACCAGCTGGGACTACAGTAAATGTTTCATTCCAAGTAAACGTGACCTCATTACCAACCGAAAACTCAATTGTAAATTTCTCATCAACATCGTATCAATTAGTCTCACCACCTGATGCAGAAACTTCAATTAGTAATCCTGTTTCAACTCAAATTAGAGAAGCAATATTATCTATGACGAAAAATGAAAGTGTATCCTATGCAGATATTGGGCAAACGGCTTTTTACACTACCTCTATTTCGAATGTAGGGAATACCGATGCAACTAATATTGTATTCATAGATGTATTACCAAATGGACTCACATTTGTTCCTAACACATTAACTGTCGATGGCGTTTTACAACCTAATGCGAACCCAAATACAGGTGTATTACTTGCAGCACTTCCACCAAATGAAATATACAGTATCGTCTTTCAAGTTACAGTGAACAGCATTCCAACTAGTAATCCAGTACCAAATACAGCATCAACGACATATGAATTTACTGTTGATCCAACTAATCCACCGGTATCGAATACAGCCAGCTCCAACACTACACTTCTTCAAATAAATAACGCAAATATTATTAGCACAAAAACAGCAAATCTCACTTTTGCGGATGTTGGTAATACAATAACATTTACACTTAACCTTCCTAATACAGGGAATACGGCTGCAACTGATGTAACTATTATCGATATTCTTGATAGCAATCTAACTTTCGTTCCGAATAGTTTCACAGTTAATGGGCAAACCATCCAAAATGCCGATTTATCTACCGGTGTAAATATCGGTTCCATTAATGGTGGTAATGCGGCAATCGTTACTTTCCAAGCAACTATTACTACACTTCCAACACTTAATCCAATTTCTAATTCTGCTTCTACCACATATCATTATGTCGTTGATCCTAGCCAACCACCTCTTACAGCTTCCAATCAATCTAATACAACGACAACCCAAATTAATAGTGCTATCCTTACTGCACAAAAAAATTCAAATGTGTCAACGGTAGATATCGGTCAGGATATCGTCTACTCCGTTACAATTACAAATAGCGGAAATGTTAGCGCGACGAATGTTATTTTTACCGACATTATTCCAAACGGAACTTCCTTTGAACCGAATAGTTTTACACTTAACGGAACTATTATCCAAAATGCAAATATAATTACAGGCGTTCCAATTGATGATATTGCGCCAAACCAATCTGCCGTCGTAGAATTTCATATTACCGCAAATGAAATCCCGCCTATAAACCCACTTACCAACCAAGCTATCGTTAGTTTTCAACATATCGTTAATCCAGCTAATCCTCCCGTTTCAAAAAACATTACTTCTAATAGCGTTTCAACACAAATTGAAAGTGCTATTTTAAACACGATTAAAATAGGTGATAAAGCTTTTGCAACGATTGGTGATACAATTACGTATACAACGACTATTACGAATACAGGAAATATCCCAGCTAACAACGTTGTTTTCTCAGACCCTATACCATCGTGGACACAATTTGTTGCAGGATCAGTCATTGTTGATGGCACTTCATTGCCCTCCACTTCTATCATTGACGGTGTTGGCATAAATACGATAAATCCAAATCAAATCGTAACAATCGTATTCCAAGTTCAAATTGTAAGCAACCCAACAACATTCACACCTGAACTCCAAAACTTAGGATTTGTTAACTTCCAATATAACGTAGGAAATGCATTACAAGCTCAGCCTGGCAATGTGGAAACGAATGTGTTTGTTACTTCTATTAATTCAGCGATACTTTCGGCCGTAAAAACTGCTAATACAGCCTTTGCAAATATCGGAGACACCATCACTTATACAGTTTTGATTCAAAATAGTGGAAATACCAACGCTACGAATCTAAATTTCTCAGACCTGATTCCATCAGGAACGACCTTTATTGAAAATAGTTTTGCTGTAAATGGAAGTACCATTCCAGGGGCAAATCCAAATAACGGAGTTAATATCGGAACCGTTAGCGCGAACAGTTCCTTAACCGTTACTTTCCAAGTCATAGTTGCATCTACTCCACCTTCAAATCCAATTACAAACGTTGCATCTATTCAATTCACATTCATTGTTGATCCGACTGCTCCTCCTGTTACAAGCACAATAAATTCTAATGGCGCTTCAACACAAATTAATAACGCTACCGTTACTACTGTTTTAGAAGCAAATCGATCAATCGTATCCATCGGAGATATAATTACGTATACAGCAACATTAACAAATACCGGAAACTTACCTGCAAATTCTGTATTGCTCATAAACGGAGTTCCTGTAGGTGCAGTATTCGTTCCAAATAGCGTTACGTTAAATGGAATTTCACTTCCAGATGCAAGTCCAACTCTCGGCATTCCAGTTGGTATTATCGTACCAGGTGATTTTGCTACTATTACGTTCCAATTTCTTACAAATTCTATTCCACCGCAAGGGGCGATTATAAATCAAGCCATTACAAGTTACACGTTTATTGTCGATCCAAGTCAACCTCCAGTTACCGCAACATCCTCATCTAATACGGTTAATACAGCTGTCGTTGATGCATCGTTATCCGTAATTAAAAATACAGATTCTCTCATACAATCTACTAACGGTACAATCACTTACACCGTAGTCGTTCAAAATAATGGCAATACAACTGCAAATACAGTTACTTTAACAGATTTGGTCCCAGAAGGAACTGCATTTATTCCTAATAGCGTGACCATTAATACCGTTTCAGTTCCAGGTGCCAATCCAAACGTAGGGATACCATTAAACGCCATCGCACCGTCAGAAATTGTCACCGTCACATTCCAAGTTATCGTTCAATCCATTCCAAGCGTGAATCCAATTTCTAATACAGCCCGTATTGACTATACTTTTATCACCGATCCAACTGCTCCTATCATCTCTCGTACAATTATTTCTAATCCAGCATCCACACAAATTTCAGATGCGACTATCATTTCTTTAAAAGCAGTCAATGCACAACAAGCAACAAATGGCGATATTTTGACCTACACGATAACATTAGAAAATAACGGAAATATCTCAGCAACTAATCTCTCATTTTTAGATTCTACTCAAAATGGTACTACATTCGTAGAAAATAGTTTTACTCTTAATGGAACAACTATACTTGGTGCCAATCCAAATGTAGGTGTTACTTTGCCTAACCTGGCCGCAAACGCTACTCACCTTATTTCGTTCCAAATTCTTATTAACAATCCATTCTCGCAAGAATCGATTATAAATCAATCCAATACAACATATACAATTCAACCAGACCCAGGGCAACCACCTATTACTGAAACCTCTACAAGTAATATCGTCATTACAAATTTCGTGCAAGCACAATTGACAATTACAAAAACCTCCAACCCAATAACTGTAGATATTGGAGGAACTATACTTTATATTTCTGAAGTAAAAAATATAGGGAATGTTGACGCAATAAATATGATTTTCACAGATTCTATTCCACCTGGGACTACATTGGTTCCAGATAGTGTCACAATTAACGGTGTCTTGCAGCCAGGTGTAGATCCAGAAAACGGAATACCGATTGGAACGATTCCATCAAACGGTTCCAAAACGATACTATTCCAAGTGCAAACAAACAATCCACCTACTGAAACCGAAATTATAAATCAATCTTCTGTAACTTACCAATATGTAAGTATTCCTACAGCTCCACCAGTGAATCGCTCTGCAAATTCTAATATTGTTACAACATCGATTCAAAATGCAAATATTATTTCTGTTAAAGCGGCGGATGTAACTTTTGTATCCATTGGGCAAATTATTACCTACACAAATAAACTACAAAATATAGGAACCGTTCCAGCTAACAATACTATGTTCATTGATAACATTCCAGAAGGTACTATATTCATTGAAGATAGCTTATCAATAAATAATGTGATTCAGCCTAGCGCGAATCCTGAAAACGGAGTAACTCTCGGCACGATACACCCAAATGAAACTGTCACTATTTCATTCCAAGTACAACTTACAAGTATACCTCCCGGCAATACAGTCATTAATATTTCAGACACTTCGTATGAATACCAAATTGACCCTAGTTCCCCTATTATTCAGCGCCAGTCATTATCAAATGCAGTAAACACTGATGTAAGGACGGCAAGTGTTAGCGCAATTAAATCTGCTAATAGATCTATTACACGCATCGGTCAAATTATCACATATACAGTCACAGTTACGAACTCTGGTACAATACCTATTACAAATACCCTCCTAATTGACGCAATTGCAGCTGGGACTACATTCGTTCCAAATAGCATCCTTGTAGATGGCATACCAAGACCTGACGAAAATCCAATTACCGGAATCGCGCTTGATATTATTCTTCCAAATCATACAATTATTGTTACGTTCCAAATAAATGTAGTCTCTATACCTTCTCAAAATAATATTAATAATATCGCTGTCATTCACTATGAGTATCAACCGGAACCAAGCGCACCACCAATTTCAGAAACGACCTCTTCCAATAGTACAAATGTACAATTTATCGATGCTATTCTAATCGCTACAAAATCCGCTAATAAAGTATTAGCTAATATCGATGAAACCATTGAATATACAGTATTAATTCAAAATAACGGATCCACTACAACTAACTCCATCTTTTTTACAGATACTATAGAAAGTGGAACAGTATTTATCCCTGGAAGTGTAATAGTTAACAATACTGTACTTCCTGCAGCAGATCCTAATATTGGCTTTTCCATTCCTAATATTGCATCAGGTCAAACGACTACAATAACATTCCAAGTTTCTGTTACGAATTTACCAGCTGTAAATCCAACACCTAATACTGCAAACATCGTCTACGACTTTATTTTTAACCCTGACTTTGCACCAATTCAAAAATCTACTACTTCCAATACTACTTTCGTTCAAATTAATGATGCTGATATCATTTCACTTAAAACTGTTGATTTGACTTCTGTAACGATTGGTGACATTTTAACTTATACAACAACTTTAACGAATACAGGGAATACGGATGCCACTGCTATTGTATTTACAGACAATATTCCTGATGGAACAACCTTTATAGACGGTAGCGTTTTAGTAAATCATATTCCTCAGCTAAACGCCAATCCAAGTGCCGGTATACTTGTAGGAACGATTGCTCCTAACATTTCTATCCCAGTTACATTTTCTGTTACCGCCGTAGCTCTTCCAGCTAGCAGCCGCATTCAAAATCAATCAATCTCTCGGTATACAGTAAATGGGGAAGAACAAATATCGACTAGTAATATTACCTTCACTGAAGTAATTTTTGCTAATGTAATTGCGAAAAAAACCACTCCTATCCAATACGCTGACTTACAAACTATCATCCCTTACACAATTTCCATCATAAATAACGGAAATATACAAGTGGAAAACATTATTGTTACAGATATCATCCCAGCAAATACGAGCTTTATAGAGAACAGTGTTATTGTGAATGGAAACGCTCGTCCAAATGACAATCCACTTAGCGGTATACAAATTGATAACATTCCGCCTAATACGACAGCAACTATTCTATTCCAAGTACGGGTTACTTCGATTCCGCAAACAAATCCAATCTCTAACACAAGTACAATTGAATATCAATACACGGTACCGAATCGACCACCTATTACCGAAACTATCATTTCGTCTGCTGCCACAACAGCAATTAATCACGCGAATTTGAATAGTAATAAAGTTGTTGACCTTGCATTTGCAACGGTCGGTGATACGCTAACGTATCAGATTACGCTAAATCAAACTGGTAATGTTGCAGCAAATGATGTAGTCATTCAAGATATGATTCCTCAAGGTACTACGTTTATAGAAAATAGCGTTATCGTAAACGGAGAAACTCTTCCAGGAGTTAATCCAGTAAGCGGCATACCAATTGGCACTATAACTGTTGGCGGAGATGCTATCGCCTCATTCCAAGTAACGGTGACTTCTATTCCAACGCCAAATGAACTCAACAACAAAGCAATTACTACTTTTAACTATATAGCCAATCCAAATAACTTACCTGTTACAAATACGACTACAACGAATACAGTCACAACAACTGTCCAAGATGATAATGTCATTGCTATGAAGTCTGCTGATGTCACGAACGCCTTACCTGGTCAAACTTTAACGTATACAATTACTATTACTAATAGTGGTAATGTTAATATTGAAGATATTCTTGCCATAGACATCGTACCAGTAGATACAACCTTCGTTACTAGCAGTGTTACGATTAACGGAATCAATCAGCCTAATGCAAATCCCGAAAACGGTATTACGTTAGGCAATCTTGCTCCTAATAAATCTGTTATTATTACGTTCCAAGTAACAATATCTGCTTCTACTCTTCAATCCGCAATAAATAACGATGCTTCTATTTCTTATGCTGTTACCATTGATCCAACCGAACCACCTATTACAATTACAAAGCAAACAAATATCGTTACAACAACAATCGTTGATCCAATGGTTCGCATTGAAAAAACAGCTGACAAATCTATCGTCGTTATAGGAGATAGTATTACATTCACATTAGAGATATTTAATCATTCTCCAATTCCTACAATAAGTACTTCCGTTTTAGATATAATTCCAGCTGGTACAATATTTATAGAAAACAGTGTTACGATTAACGGAAACCCGGATCCAAATGTTCGTCCTGATATTGGTATTAACATTGGTGCTTTGCCTGCAAATGAAATGGCAACTATAACATTTAAAGTTCTCGTCACTTCTCTCCCTTCAAACAATACGATTATCAATTCCGCAACAGTTACAGCCGCTTTCCAATTGACACCACAAGATCCGATTATTACTTTCATTGTTAATTCGAATATTGTTCGTATACCAGTTCAGTTTATAACGGCAACCGTAATGAAAAATGCTTCCGTTAGCTCAGCTTATTTAAACCAATATTTTGATTATACAGTGCGTATTACGAATACTTCCGACATTTCACTTTCAAACGTTTCTTTACAAGATACCATTCCAGCGGGTTTACAATTTATGGACGGTACGGTCTTCATTAATAGTGAACGCTCTCCACTAGCAAATCCGAATTTCGGTTTCCTAATCGCTACTCATTTGGAACCAAACGAAACAATTATCGTGTTATTCACAGTACAGGTGATAAGTCCACCTGTTAATAATGAATTCAACAACAGTGCAAATGTTTCATTACAGCTTCAAAATACTCCTACCGATCCACCAATCACAGTAACCATTACAAGTAATGAAAACATCGTCACCTTTATTCCAGAAAATCCAGATGAAATACTTCCAAATTTAAATTGCTTCTTTGACGGTGAACGCTTTATACGAATTACTCCTCGGAATATACGAAATTACTTTTGGAGTTGGATTTGGTGGAATTAATTTAAATAAAAAAAGAGATTGTAGTTTGATTGAAACAAAACTACAATCTCTTTTTCATTCCATAGACTATAATTTTCTCCTTCAAATTAAATCCATTGCATTACCTAGTAACTCGTCCAAGGTTATACAAAAAGTATCGTCTCAAGTTATTTTAGTCGTAATAAGCTGACCAGCTTCATTAATAGTAACTTTCCATTTCACTCCACTAGCAGTCTTCATAATTATTCCTTTACTTGCTTCTATTTCAATATCTCCAAACATCTTTCCACCAGTTGTCGCTAACCAAGCATTCCCATTTTCCATAGAAGACCTTGCAAAAATACGATTAATTCGAAAACGTTTATGGTCTTGAGCGTAACCACTCAATGTAATTCTTACTTTATATAGCTGACTCGCCTTCATATTCGATATAATTGTATCGCCAACGTTTAATGGAACATCTGATGCGATAACCCAACTTCCAGTTGCACTTAATGCATATTCAATTTTAATTTTCTTTGGGCTCTCTCCCCACCCAAAGTACATCCCAAGACAATTTAACATTTTTATTGGATTTTTCGTAAAATCCAGTTCAATCACAACTGGATTACTATCTGGAACATCGATATAGTTTACACTTTGCTCATCTATTAAATTAAAGCAATTTGCGAGATTTCCCCCGTACGGTAATTTCCCACTTACTTGCTTAATATTATATTTCTGCTGAGCATTTACTAAAATATCATCTTGATTCCCTATTAAATGCGGTTTATTTAATGTTATCGGTAACTGAATTCGAAGTGATTCTTCATAGGTTGACGTACAAACATTATATTGCCCCTTATCTACAATCGTTGTGGAAAGCAAATTTGAAAAAAGGTAGTTACGATGAGAGTTTGTAGAAAATTCAATTACAATTGGTTCACTACTCATCCTGTACGTATCCCAAATCATACAGTTAAATGTATTATACGCACCCGTGCAACGAATTACTTTTTTTGTTTGCTGTCTACATTGTACTTGAATATCATGAAACGTATTTCCTGAACTTTCATTTGGTAAATCACTATTTCCATCTACTTCAATTCCATACTGACATCCATCAATAAATATAGATTGAAATACATTTGCGTTAATCCAACAAGGTGTATTTATATCATCTACATATTCTGTTTTCAAATATATTGCAGTTTGAAAGTTTTTAATTTGAATACAGTTAACTTGAAAGAAACTAATATAATCCCATGCTTTTTGACAATAAAAATGTATAGCTTTTCCTTTATATGATGGTGTTATATTTATTATATTTATGTTTGATATGACAGATTGAGTAGGTACTTCTATTTGTTGTGAACCGGAAACATAAATAACAGATGACTGAAATACTTGATTCATAACTTGAATCGTACCACCAGTTATAGAAGCATTACTTTGTAGCTCAAACGCATTAAAATCTCCATCAATTTGCACCGTTACGGTAGGGTCTAACTCTAATCTTACGTTGGATTTAATAACAATCGGCTTTAAGATTTTATACGTATTTACCCCTGTAATTCTTACCGTCGAAATTCGATTCGCTACACAATAATTAATAGCTTGTTGAATCGCTAACGAACTATCATTTCCTGAGTTCGGAACTGCTCCAAAACAATCAATATGAACGCTATTTTCGGGTGCACAATCTTCTTGTGAAGAAATATATTCTGACAAAATAAATTCACTCCTCATATTACCTTTTCCATATAATATGTGAGTTTTCTCTTAAAAGTTTCTATAATAAAAAAACAAACGACCTCCACGATCATTTGTTTAATTCATATATATCTTTCGTTTCTTCTATCATTTTAGTTAACGAGAAATTTCTTTCCGCTTTTTTTCGCGCTTTCACTCTCATATCATTCACCTTTTCTTCATTTTCTTGTAATTCCTTAAGCGCATCTGCGAATTCTTTTTCGCAATATTCAGATATCAAAACACCTGATTCCCCATCTATTACCGCTTCATTTATTCCACCAACATCTATCGAAACGATTGGCGTTCCTGTAGCCATCGCTTCAATTACTACCATTGGAAACACTTCACGAAAAGATAATAAAAGTAAGGCATCCATATTTCCTATAAACTCATGTGGCTCTGAAATATTCCCTAACATCTTTACACTTTTTTGCAAGTCATATTTTTCTATTTCTTTCATAATAGATTCTTTCTCTGGCCCATCACCAGCAATATAAAACAAAAAGTCATTTCTCTTTTTCAACACATTTGCAATTTTAACAAATAGTTGATGGTTCTTCTCCTTGGATAATCTAGCTAATATACCGACTTTATAAATAGATTTTTTCTTTTTCTGCTGGAATAAAAATTTTTCAATATCCACCCCGTTATAAATTGTCTTGATTTTTTCTTCTGCTACACGAATAGAAATTAAATTATTCTTTTCAAACTCACTTACTGTAATAATGTTATTCACATATTTATTCATTAAGTAACGAAAAATCGTTGGCATTTTCTTTTCTAGTATCGTTATATTATGTTTCGTATACACGACTATTATCTTTCTCTTAATAAATTTTTGAAGTAGAAAAGCATATAATACCATTCGCAAACTATTTGCATGAATAAGATCTATCTTTCGTTTATTAATTTCGTTTCGTAAGTAATAAATATTTCTCAAATGATTCCATCGACTAAGTAGCATGAAATTTTCTTTTCTAGTAAGAGATTGATATAGTTCCCCATCTCCTGCAGCTGTATACACCATAAAATTTTCGTATTGCAAATTATTTTCCAATTTGCAGAAGTAACTTTCGGCTCCTCCAGTTATCAATTTATCTGTCATCAACAGTATATTCATAATTGTGTCTTCCCAACTACATTGATTTTATTTTTTCTATAGGCATGATAAGCATATTTACTAAAATAGTAAAAGATTTGCGCTGAACTAAGTGGTTTTTGTGCTCTTAATAACTTCCAATAGCGGAAGGCCGCTCTTAGTTTATTTCTTGAAACAGAATTTGTAACTATTCTATATTTTGCTAATACTTGCTGTATCCCTTTTGCTTCATATCCTTCGTTTAACAAGTTCAGCCATAACGCTGTATCTTCGGGCTGCACACTGGGCATTTCAATACAAGAAATCTTCTCACGATCCAGCATCACTGTTAGACACCCAATAATTGTATTTCCCGCTAAATAATGATAGTCAACCGCTTCTGGTACATTTACGTCTCTATTCATATCATTACCATTTTCATCTATTAAACTATAAGACGTATACGAAAATGCAACATTCTTTTCTTCCATAAATGCTAATTGTGTCTTCAATTTATGTGGTAACCATATATCATCACTATCTAAAAAAGCAATATATTTTCCTCTCGCTTCCTTTATCGCAATATTTCGTGCTTTGGCAGCACCAATATTTTCTTTTAACGATAATAATCGAATACGTGAATCTCCTTCTATCATTTGTTTTATTTTGAAAGCAGATTGATCTGTTGAAGCGTCATCAACGATAATCATTTCCCAATTTTCATATGATTGGTTCTGTACAGATACAATCGTCTCATCTATAAATCGTATACTATTATAAGAAGGTGTTATTACGGAAACATAAGGTGCCTCGTTATATACTGATAGACATTTTACCATCTACCTTTCCCCTTCCTTCATATATTGAAATGTATTTCACAACAACCGCTAAAAATAGAAAAAATGCTTCGTTAATAATCAGTGACAATGACATCATCTGAAATAAAAATGCAATCATAGTCAATAACAGATATGGCTTTTCACGGAACAAGTTATACTTAGTTAACTTGACCATTAAAAGTGTTAAAAATGAGCCATATAAAAGGAAACCAATTGTACCCGATTCAGATAAAATTTCTAAAAATGTATTGTGCACATATAATTTTTCATTAAACTGATACTCATAATAATTCGAGAAGTTAAACGCACCAATACCGATATATGGATTAGACAAATAATATTTGATAGCAGCTTCCCATAGTGCAAATCTGCCGCTCCCATTATCATGCGCAAAATCAGAAATCCGTTTATTCAATATACCATCCAATTGGCCACCCATTACACTATTCGATAAACTAAAAATAACTACACCAAACAATACTAAACTCATCATTATTTTTATTTTTTTAGCAAAACTAGACATACATATATATACAAAAACGACAAGTACAATCGCTAATATACCACCCCTTGAAAAAGTTAATAAACTCGTCGTAACGCATAAAATTAATCCTATAACATTGGTCGTATTATATAAATTTGTCATATAATACATGAAAAATATTGTATTATAAAAAATATAAATGTTTGGGTCATCTAATAATCCAATTAATCTTGGATACCCTCTATCAACTAATAACCCAGCAATAATTTCTCTCTCTTCCCCGCCATGTAATCCAAAATATTGTAATCCGATTATATAGAGTATCAAACTTACAATATTAAATACTAATCCTACGTAAACGATGGACGCTTCAAGTACTACGATTTCCGTGTTACTCAATAAATTCCTCATTATAAAATAGCATCCTAAAACAAGTATTACACCAAAAATCATACGAATACTAGCACTTAAATATATGGAAAGAATACCACTTAAACAATAAATGAAATAGAATAGTAAAAATACAACTTCATGAAAATATAGCTTTCGAATATGAAATTTTTTAATTGTTAAACAAAAATATATAACTAAGAAAATCATATATATCTTCAAGGAAAATCCTATATATATATTGTATTTACTTAGCATAACAAATAAGATTAGAAGGAAAATCCATTTCATCGAAATTTGCATATTATTTTCCATAGACTATATCCCCTGCTTTGTAATAAAATCCTTTTTGCGTGTTTTTCTTACAAACGAAAGAAGAAGGTTTTTCAACTCATGATCATATAGTAATATGCCAACTACTACGATTAACGTATGAAGAACAAGTGCAATCAAGTTGTATGTACGCAATATATATTGCACACCAATAAAGGTTACGCCAAAGTAAATTGTATAAGGTATTACAATTTGGAATACAATTTTTTTCTTCACTACACTTACTGCTATATACCCAACTAAAGCCACGATCTCAAATAAAACCATAGCGTAAGCCGCTCCTATCACTCCACCAATACTACTAAAGCTATAAAGCATAATCCCACCTATCACTAATGCTATACACTGCACTGCAGTTCTCTTATTTTGACATCCACTCGTTGTTAATCCATCAGCGATAGCGATATTTAAGCTTTGTAAAACAATAAGAAATGATAATATTTGGAGCGGCTCTACTGCACTACTCCATTCCTCATGAAAAAATATAGAAATAAAATATGGTGCTAAATTATATAAACCTATCGTCATACATATTCCCACAATTGTCATTGATTTGATTTGAAGCAAGTTTAATTTCGTATGCTCTTCTAAATTATTTTGATTATAATGTTTAAATAGCACTGGAAAAAACGCGCCTGCAATTACCCCTGGTACTTGATATAAAGCTGCCGGCATTCGATAAGCAACAGCAAAGATTCCAACCATACTTAATGGCAATGTGTAATTGAGTAAGATTGGTGCTAATTGCGGCGTACTCATTATTAAAAAACCACTAACAATAAAAGGCGTTAATTGCCAAAATAAAGCTTTATGAATTACGATGTTCATACTAATATTCGTCTTTCTTTTCATTACATATATGCTGAATATACCACCAATTAAATAACCAAATCCATATAAACGAGCCGTTACATAAACCGGTAAATCTCCGAAAATACAAAAACATGTAATTATGATGACCACAGATGCTGATACAACTTTAATAAGCGCTATATATTTCATATGTTCTGTTAGCTGAAAATAAGCAATCCCTATATTTTGCCACGTTAGTCCTACTAACATTAAAAACATTACGTTTATCATCATATAAATTAAATTTCTATCCTCATACACATAATGAATAACAATATAACCAATTATAGTAATACAAGTAAGTAAAACCATTCTTATTTTTATATAAGAAGATAAAATCGTTCTTATATCTACTCCATCCTTTGCACCTTCACGAAGGAATGTATTACTAAGCCCTAAATCTGTAAAAAATAACATAACAAACGTCACTGCTATGGCAACACTAAACATCCCATAATGTTGTGCATTAAAGAAATTCGCTAAAGCAATTAAGCTCACAGCTTGAAGGAGGTTAGCTAAAATCGTACTATAAAATAGATGGATAATATTGTTTAGAAGGGATCTACCCATACCAGTTCTCCTTTATTTGTAACCTACTTACATATGTTGTTTGTTTAAATGTATATTTATCTTGCACCATTACCATTTAATACAATTAAAACAGTCTTACATAAAATACGAATGTCCATCCTCATCGTTTTCAGTTCAATATATTCCATATCCAATTTCAACTTTTCTTCCGGGTCAAGATTATACCCTCCATTTATTTGCGCCCATCCTGTTAATCCTGGCTTTACCAATAAACGGTCCTTGAACTCTGGAATATACGCATCAAATTGTTTATAAAAATACTCTCTCTCTGGTCTAGGTCCAACAAAGGACATATCACCTTTTAATATATTTATAAGTTGTGGTAATTCATCAATTCTCGTTTTTCTAATAAATAATCCAACCTTTGTAATTCTTGGATCATTTTCACTTGCCCATTGCGGTCCGTTCTTTTCCGCATCATTTACCATGGACCTTAATTTAAACACCTTAAACTTCTTCCCATTAATACCTAAACGATCTTGAAGATAGAGTGGAGCCCCTGATGTTTCTAAAATAATCATCACACAAAAGAACAACATAATTGGCATCGTTACTAGTAACAATATGAGTGAAATTATTATATCAAACAAACGTTTTACACTTCGATTCAAAATATTATTCTTTTCTTGAGCCGGAACAGTATACAACTTAGCTTGATTAGTTTCACGAATCATGGACCGTTACCCCCATATTCAAGAATATAAAACTATACCTATTAATTCACATTCTTTCCGCTTTATGTCCGCTATTACTTTTTCCACCATTTTCAGTGAGTCTTTTCTTTTTTTGACCGCCAAGATTACTCCATCACATTTCTCCGCAATTATATAAGTAGCAGGAAGCGCAAATACTTCGGATGAATAAAAGAAAATATAATCAAAATCTTCTTTCCACTTTGCAATTACATTATCAAATTCATCCATAGCAACTAAGGGCGTTCCAGTATGTACGGTTTTTTTTGCGGGAATACAATATAAGTATTTAGAAAAACTACTAGCAAAAGGTTCATAATTTAAAGTAGAAGAGCTTAGTATATCGTTTACCGTTGTCACATGTTTGTTTTGTAATAGTAAATGCAGCTTAGGATCTGAAAAATTCATATCGACAAGTAACACTTTTTTCTTCATTTCCGCAAAAACAAACCCCAAATTTACTATAAGAGAGGCAACAACACCTCTGTCCTTCGTCGAACTGACTGTAAATACTTGTTTTCCTGATTTTTTCAGTTCATGATATACAGTAAAAAATTGCTCTTTCATCACATCATCATGCGGATTGAACTGTAACTGTTTTTTTGTTTTAAACATCAATATGTTCACCTCGATATATAGACGATTGCGTTTCAACTTCTGAGGATTTTCTTTTTACCTTCATATTTATGTGACCAATAACAGAAACTGTTGTTATTTTCTCTAAATCTTGTTCCACGTATATACGCTCATCAAAATAATCTCGAAGTACAGCTAAACCAATACCAACAAATAAACTAACAATTAAAGAGATAGGGATGATAAGTTGAAATTTCGGAAATAATTTTTCAGCATTTTCCTTTAGCTCTGGATCAGTTAATATTTTTACTCCTTGTACATTCGTATACTGCTGAAAACTTTTTTGAGATTGCTCCGCCAATGTTTTTACAATATCCTTTACAACTTTAGGATTAGAATCTTTTACTGTAACAGTAACTATTTGTGAGTTATCAGTATTTACCACCGAAATTTTTTGTGCTAGTTCATAACTTGATTCTTCTAAATTTAAATTCTTTTTAACGGTTGAAATAATGAGAGGACTTTTTAAAATATCTACGTAAGATGTTACGAGTTGCTTATTTTCTTGTGTTTTATTTGTTGAATTCTCCTTATTAAACCCATCTAAATTCCCAACAAGAATTTGTATTGAATATTGATATGACGGCTTTAACACATACATAGAGATAAGAACTAAAGAAGCGGTTAAACAACACATTGTTAAAATGATTGTTACGAATCTTCTTTTCAATAGCTGTTGAAAATCTTTTATACTCATTTCTTGCTTCAATTATTTCACCGCCTTTGTCTGAATAACATCCTGTAAGTCATTTTGTACAGATAACTCTTTCTTCTCTACATTTGCTTGCTTTGTTACATACTTCCCAACTCTGAAAGCAAATTTTTCTACAAATAAATATGAAATCGTTGCAAGAATAAACGACAAAATTAAAACAATAGGTAACGGGAATATTTCATGGAGCATGTATACAAGGGAAAATAAAGATATAGTGTGGTATAAATAAAGACTGTAAAAAATCTTCCCTAAATATAACAAGTATTTATTACGTAGCAAGGCTGACAAAGTTGATACTGACAAACTTAATATGACAAATAGACATGCACTTATCGCTACTACGTAGTCTCGAAATATAAAATTATTGAGCACGTCAATTTCTCCAATAAGCCCTTCATACATATAAAGCAAAATCGCAAATAAAAGCCATACAATCTTATTATTTTTAGTACAATTACTATAAAAAATGATTAATTTTTTTATGCTTCGCAACTAGTGCTCCTAGTAAAAATAGCACTGTGTAATGCAGCGTTAATGCATAGCTTGTTAATGTTAAACTCGAGTGAAATAAAAATAAGACGAGCAGGCGTTTCTTTTAATAGATATACAACAAATGGTTTATTATCTACATAACTGTAATTTTGAAATGCTGAGAAAATCATTGAATGATGACCAACCCATTACTATCAATGATGAAATTCCTTTTATAGAATCCAGTTCTTTATACCTTGCCCTCGTTTTACATCAACTCCTAATGAAATGATAATAATCATTTCAAAGCGACACCATTATTCATATTCCTCTCCTTTCTTTTCATTCCAATTTTTCATATTAAAATGATTTTATAGAGTAAATTTGAATGTATTGTAACACTTTTTGTAATATTATGAATAGTAAATCTTAATAATTGGTATATACCAATTCCAACCTCAAAAAATGAAAAATATTGGCAGAAAAACACTATAAATATACCTTGCTATTTTATAAAAATACTATAAGAAAAGTAGCGTTTATTTTAAGTATTTGTTTTTAATATAAAATAAAGAAAGATAGCNNGCTATCTTTCTTTATTTTATTTAATTATTGGCTGCGTTATATGCTACATGTCGTTTCTCAATCCGTTCCTCAATTTCTTTCATATTTTCCTTATTAGTTAGTAGTGATTGTTTATTTTCTATTAATAATTGTTTAAAGGATTTTCTCACTTTTTTTCGCATTTTCATTTTCCTCCTTGGGGGATGGTTTATATAAAAGATAAAGAATTATCTGGTTGTTCTTATAATAATGGATTGTTGTGAATTCCATTTGAACTTCATATGAAAATCCCGTTCATTTTCTGACAACTTTGTGAACAAAAAGAAAGGCCGATTAAAAATATTTAATCGGCCTTTCTACTTCTTATAACATATTTATTAATATTTCAGGTCTTCCCCAATTCATTTCTTCACAAACGAATCTAAGTTTTTCTTCGTCCATTGTGTGTAACCCTTCTTCTAATGAGCATGAAATTGGAACTTCACAGTGAATTTGTGCTAATTGTAATGAAATATTTAAGTTCTCTAAATCACTTTCAATCTTTGTACGCTGCGCTTTCGTTAATGAAGCTACGTTATCTAGTACAGCTGATACTGTTCCATGCTCTTGAATAAGCTTATACGCTGTTTTTTCACCGATACCTTTTACACCTGGATAGTTATCACTCGTATCCCCCATGAAAGCTTTTGCATGAACGATTTGCCACGGTTCCACACCTTTCTCTTCCATGATTTTCTCTGGTGTGTAATACTCGTAATTTCCGATTCCTTTACGCAGAAGCATAACTGTAACATTCTTATCAACAAGTTGAAGTAAATCTGTATCACCTGTTAAAATATAAACTTCCGCTTCATTGCAATATTGTTTTGCAAGTGTACCGATACAATCGTCTGCTTCATAACCTTTCATACCGATGACCGGAATAGATAATTTCGCAGTCATTTCTTGTACTAAATCAAATTGCGGAATTAATTCTTCTGGCGGCGCTGCACGATTCGCTTTATAATTTGAGAACGATTCCGTTCTAAATGTTGTACTTCCCATATCCCAGCACGTTACGATATGCGTTGGTTCGATCGCTTGCGTAGCTGTTAATAAATGCTTCATATAACCATGAATCCCGTTCGTCGGGGTACCATCTTGTCGTTTCATAAATTGTCCGTAAACACTTGTTGCGTAAAAAGCACGAAATAATAGTGCCATACCATCAACCAATAATACTTTTTTCATAATTCCTCTCCTACTAAAAAAATAATAACCTCACGTTATCACGTAAGGTTATATAAATAGATTACCATTCTACGTTTTTGTTCAACTTTGTCTATTATACATTGTTTTTGTATATTTAGCATCATTCACACATTAAGACGTTCTACTACAACAAGTATGCAATATTCCTGAATACGTATTTTTTCCAGTCGAAACAACTACAGCCTTTGCATTTCCACTAACAATATACGTACTTTTGAAACATACATTTTCCAGTTCAAGTGGATTATAATCTTTCATCCGTTTTAACGGAATAAATCGTTTACGTTCAAGATGATAGCAACTCTCAAATTTCTCTATACTCGCGTCGTTTCCCGTTAGCACAGACTCATTTACTAATAAATCATTTGCATAAATGATACGTACATCAGCTGGTACTGTATCTCCAGCTGAAAGAAAAATCATATCTCCAGGTACAAGCTCTTGTACTGGTATATCCATCATTTTCAGTTCAGTGTTTAGCCCTGTGCTACTAGAACATTCTACTCTAGACACAGTAATTTTTTCGCATTGTAATCCATCACGCACATGTTGTTTTGAAAGACCTGGAATCATTCCGCTTAATTTCATCATTACTTCTGCAAGTAGTGCTCTTTTTGAAGTAAGTTCATTTCGGCCGTATACTTGAATACGTTTTTGCGCCTCTTTCATAGATAATCCGTCTCTTGTTGTTTTAAAATACGCAAACACAGATTTTACATCTCTTGTTGCGATTTCAATTAATAAATCTTTATTTTTTTGAAGCATTGTTTGTTCTTTCATTGATTTTTTACTTGTTTTATATGACGTGTTACCCACAGTTTTGTTTGCATATAACATATTATCGTCTCCTCCTTTACAACATAGGAAGAAACGCTTTGTTTCTCAATTTATCAATTTTACCATGAAAGTACCTAGCGCTTACCTACTCGAATACACGCTACATTATGATAAATATAGAGGGAGGAACAAGTCGTTTCCTGCCTACATCATATAATTTTGATTTGAAGTATATGGGTAACGGAACCGAGTCAGAATTTGACATGTTCCTCACCTCCTCGTTTATTTTATAGTTATAATCTATACTATGAAATTACTCATAGATTTGTAACAAAAAAGACCCTTACTCATAAGAGAGCAAAGGTCATTGCATACACAAATAAGCGATTCCTAATATAATTAGAAATCTACGGACCTCTCCCTCGTCGAGTTTTAGCACTGTATAGCATAGGTACATTACCAGCTACGTTAAGAAAAACCTTAATTCGATCATTCCTGTTGACCCATTGGCGTCTCTCGACATTTTTGGGCAGTAGCATTTCTCTATACAGGAGCCTCACCTAACAGAGACTTATTTCATTACATAGAAAATGTTACTCTTATTTAAAATAGATGTCAACACTTTGTATGGAAACTTTTCCTTATTACAGCAGAGCCATCTCTGTTGTTAGCCTATTTTTTCATATATAGTACAAGTTAACGAACGAAAAAAACTTACGTGTAAAACGTAAGTTTTTAGTAAGTTACACAACCAGCGATTACAACACCGATTGAAAGTGATAAAAACATAAGAAATAGGCCGACTGCTTGATTATCTTCTTCGAGACTTTTATTTATATTAAAACGTGGTGTAAGCCACTCAGCTAAATAAAAGACAATAATTTGAGCCAAAATACCAACAGCTCCCCACAAAACCATATCAAGAAGTGAAGTTGAATTAGCTGCTGTCGAATATAAAACAATAGCTAGCCCGAGTACCCTTCCTCCAAGTACATAACTTACCGCCTTGTTCCCCTGGGCCATTAGCTTAAACTCTTTTACTTTCGTTGTCACTTCCATAAGGAACAGACCGATACATAAAAGTACGAGTGATACTGCTAAGTATAGTAAAAAATTAATCATTTATTTTCCCCTTTCTTCATACCTACTGGTAAATAATACGATTCATTGCCTGTAATCTTTTCTCCAGCACGTATACCGATACTACTTGCTTTTCCAGCAATTAAAAACGCCCCAAACACATACGATAGTTTCTCCATTCCTTTTTCAGTTTCCATACATACAATCGGAAGCTCTGTATACTTTTGAAATATCGGTAATGACGTTTTATATGTTTCATGTACATTTCGACTCATAATATTCGTATCTTTATCGCGGATTGTAATTGTATCACCTTCTCTACCAAATGAAGGTTTTTGAACGAAAGAATCTTTTCCTAAAAATAAATCTGGTTCTAAATATGTAGGTAACATATATTCTTTAATCCACTGTTGTTCCTCACGTGTATAAAAAGCCTCTTCTTCTGCTAATCCCCAAATAAGACACTGAATTGATTTTGGCTGAAGTAAAAAAGCTGACAAAGGATTTATAATAAAAAGCTTTCCGGCTTTTACAAGTTGCAGCAGTTCCACACCTACCAAATCTCCTGTTTCAGGATCTTGATCCTCAATTAAATCTTCTATCGGGTATGTTTGGCGATATAAAACATCGATCCGCGCTCCATCCCTATCCACTAAAGCATTCTCTGTAATTCTAAGCTCCGACATTGGCATCACTTTATTTTCAACATCGCATAGCCGACTCAAATACATAGTCGTATTCCAATCCTCTATATGTTCGTGATGCGCTGTAAAAACAACATTTGGATTGTCTATTCCCTTTGTCGCTTCCATAACGGCTTTTGTAACACCAGAAGAAAGCAATCGTTCTTGACCTAAGTTTGGATCATCATAGCCTAGTTTTTCACAAACTTTTCCATTCATTTGAAAACATTCCATAATAAAAGTTGGTGTATCGCTGTTAAATTCAAGCATTTTAATTTGGTTATCATCCGTTAAGACGAAATCAAATCGCGAAATAACAGATTCAGGATACAGTCCTTTTATTCTAATAAAAGGTAAGCTTGCAGGTGGAAAACCAAACTCTAGAAGCTGCTCGTCAGATAAACTCCGCAGAATTCTAGCAGTCTTAAAAAATATTTTCCCCATTCGTTCCGTAGCTAATTGTATTTGTTGCACAGCTTTCTCTTTTATTGAAAAAACATGAAACAAACTATACTCACTTTCGTATAAATCCGACCAAAAATTCGGATATTTCGAATAAAACTCTTTTCGCTTCCTTATGTATTGCGACATATTTTAGCCTCCAAATCCTCCCTTTGAACCGCTTCCAATTCCCCCTTTAAATTCCGCAGACGATTGATACGATTTAAACGCTGATGAACTTTTGAAAGTGGATTTATTTTTATAGTATGTTCCACCATAAAAGTAATGCCCACGATAACCTGAACTACTATCATCACACTGCCATACCCCAAGTTCATCATCCCAATCCCAATCTGAACAACTATTATCATTCGGTTTTGGGGGAAGATCTTGCGCGCAACCAAATAAAGTGCCAGTCATTAAAGACGTTACGACACCACCTACTAGCCATTTCGTTTTTGTCACCTTCGCACTCCCCTTTTTAAATTCTATTTCTATTATATAAGATAGCATGATAAAGTAGAAGAAAAAGGAAGAAGAGGGATAAAATGCGCTTAGAATATCGACTTAATGATGAAACGAAAAAGTATCCTGCTTTATGGAACTACGCAAATATTTCTAATTCTGAAATCATCGCACGCATGACTTGTGAATATTTTATAAAAGAGAAAAATACATATGTTGTTACTGCAACTTCAGTAGATCCAGACGGAACAGCAGTTATTTATATTCAAAAAGAAGAGTTTGCAAATGACCCTTCAGACCCTACGTACTCCCACATCGGTTTTGAAGTTAGGGAACTAAGTGAAACGAGTTCAAACATAGTTGATAGTAAAGATGTATGGAACTATGAAGAAATTTTACCATCCCTTCATTCAGATATTATATATATTCAGCGAGACGGCATGCATATGGAGTTCGCCTTAGATTCGAGAGAGATTGATGAAGACAGAAAGTGCTATATTTATTATGGAAACTTCACGGGTGAATCAAGATAATATCGACATTTTTATGCAACAAAAAAACCTTACGTATAAAACGTAAGGTTTTTATATAGCCCCACATATGCCGTTCTCTCTAGATGTCCATAAACCTGCTCTCACAGGTGGATGCTCTCACAAATGTTTGTAACTTCCCTCTTAAAAAGATGGCCTGTTAGCTACATTTAAATATTGAACTTCCGTATTAAACTTATTGGTTTAAGACATGCATAAGCTACGTACACCGTAGGAATTGTATATAAGTTTAGTTGAAATAAGACCCCCGCACGTGCCGCTCCTCGTAAATGTCCAAAAACCCGCTACTCGCAGGTGGATGCCCTCACAGTTACCGTACATCTTCCTCCACAAGGAAGGCTTGATGATGGTCGCTAAATATTGAGCTTCCGTATAACTAACATCGGTTTTAGACATAAATAAGTTACGTACACCGCAGGATGTATTATTTACTTGTCGTTATATTATCACATTGTTTCCAATGTGTAAAATACAATCTTTTTCGAGCAATCTCTTGCTTGTGACCTTATTTTAATACAAATTATTTTCGCATGCAAGTGATTAATCTTCTTCTTTTGCAATTTGATTTTCTGGATAAGAAATCCAATCACTCCAGCTACCTGCATACAATTTAACATTTTTGAATCCAGCTAATTTTAATGCAAAGATATTCGGACACGCTGTAACACCAGATCCACAATACACAATTGTTTCCTTATCTTTCGAAAGGTTTTGGAATCGTTCTTGTTGCTCAGCTTCATTTTTAAATTTTCCTGATTCTAGCACTCCATCCTTCCAAAAATAGTTTACTGCTGTCGGAATATGTCCCGCTTTATGGTCAACAAGTTCCTCTACACCAGCATAACGTTTCGGTTCTCTAGAATCGATTAATGTAACATTTGCACCTGCATGGATATTCTCTCTGACTGTTTCCATCGATACAAGCATATGATCTTGTATGTTTGCTTTGAATGTTTTTCGTATAACAGCAGGAGTTTCCGCTGTTGTATGTAATCCATTCTCTTTCCAAACAGGAAATCCGCCGTCTAATATATATACTTTCTCATGTCCTACATAACGGAGTAACCACCATAAACGAGAAGCATTTGCGCCAGCTTGACTGTCATACGCAATTACTGTCGTATGTTCATCAATACCAGCTTGTGAAAGCTTGTCCGCAAACTCTTCAATATTCGGTAATGGATGACGGCCACCATGTTCTGTTACAGAACTTGATAAATCTAAATTCAAATCAAAATATAACGCATGAGGGATATGTTCTTCCTCATACTTTTCTTTACCCCAATTAGGATTCGCTAAATCAAAACGACAATCGATTATACGGACGTTCTCATCTTCTATATGCTCACGTAACCATTCGACTGTAACTATCATCTTTAACGACCTTCTTTCTCTTGCAAACGACTTACATACTCCATAACCATTTCTTCTGTAACATATTTACGCTGCAAGGTAACACCATTTTTTGCAAGATCATTAATTTGCTTTGTTACAACATTAATGACATCAACCGAAAATTCTTTCCCATTTGACGCAAGAGATACAGCTGCTTCAATAGCTGCTTCACGCTGCGCATCTAATTGTAAACATGCTTTTACACTTTCATTTTGTTTACGAGAATGTGCTGTAATTGCTTTATGTACTTCCATCTTCTCTTCCCCCTAATAAATAAGTTATACTTTCTCATTCAATTCCATTGCAAGCCGAATCATATCACGGCATACAATCCCATTTTCAATAATCTCTTCTTCATAATGCTTCGAAAAGTAATCAAAATCAATAGAAAAAATACGAAATCCACATTTTTGATATAAGGCAAGCTGTGAAACACTAGAATTACCCGTACCAACTTCAAGTTTATACATACCATATCCTTTAGCAGTTTCTACAGCATGCTTTAATAGCTTCTTTCCAATACCTTTTCCTTGCAGATGCTCTACAACCGCGATATTCATAATTTCCATCGTCTTCGGCCTTGTTTCCAAAAGAACATATACACCGATAACTATGTCCTCTTGCTTAGCTACATATGTTAATCCTCTTTGTACATATACATCAATTTGCCGTTCACTTGGATCAGCAAGCAGCAATAAAGATTTCGGTATGGCTTCTTTCGAAATACATTCTATTACAACAGACATAAAAATTCCCCCTTCTCTATTGTTCTAAACCCTCCTTGTCTACCATAAGTAATAGAAAGGAGGGATCACCATGGACAACAATGAGAAAAAATGCAACATCATCTCTATTGATGGAAAGAAGAAGAAAAGCGACACGTACTCCTATCCAAAATTAGTAGTAGAAAACAAAACATATGAATTTTCTTCATTCGTCTTATGCGGTGAAACACCAGACGGCAGACGACTCGTTCTTACTCATATGATTTCTACTGATGAATTTGCAGGGTTTGTAAAATCTTTAGATACTGTACTACAAAAGAAAATTGAACGAATCTTTTTTTCATAACAACTATTTAACATAAATTTCTTTTTCAATTTCTCCCAACTGGTTTTGCAGTTGTTCTTTACTTTGTTCATATAGGGATACATCAATCGTTTCAGCCAATGCAAATAATATACTTTCATAATAGTTCATTACATCTTGCTGCATCACTGTTTGGAATAAGTTCCATTTTACATCCCACTCTTGCTTATAATGATGAACAAATAAATCTTCTTCATCAGCTACATAATTTGATACGAACGGTTCTAATACAAATTTTGCGTCCTCTTGCATGAGAGCTTTATCATTTTTTTCAAAAAAGCTTTTCTCATTTTTGAAATGTGCTAGTGCTTTTTTGAAATCTTTTATTTCAACTGAAGGGAATGGTTCTTTATGTGTAATATCTTTATATTCATACTCCGCTGTTCCACTCATAGAAATTGATTCATTTTCTACTTTACAGTTCACTACAATTTCATCCTTTGCACGCTTCATCGCTTCATCTATCCACTTTTCAAGGCGTAATGATGTCGCACGCATTTCTTGTAATAAATCATGCTGAATAAATGCTACTAATTCCATAACACACTGTTGCAACTGTGTTTTTACATTCCCATCTGTTCGAAGTGACGCTGGATTAATAAATTCAGTAAACACATCGTTATAGCGTAGGAATAAACGTTGTTGCACGTAATAAAGTAATTCTTTCACTTCATTTTGCATCGCTTGTTCTTCAGCAAGCACACTATATGATGAAATGATATGAAGTAGCTGATCACGCTCTGCTTCATATTTTTTTGTTTGCTTCTCTTTTTCATCATTCCCCTGCTTTGCACCGTTTATCATATTGCCAAGAAGGTGATTCGCTCCTTGTAATGCGCCATATAGAGCATGCACAGACACAAGCATTAAATCTCTCATCATAAAGGACGTAAACGATTCTTCAAACTTAGCAATCCCAGAGTTGTGTAAAATGCCGTACTTCTCTTTTTCTATATTCTTTCCTTGTTTCTCTTCAAGCGCACATAAACTTGAAATTGCAAATAAACGCGGATTTCTAATACCGTATTGCAGTAGCTGATCTGCAATATAACCTTTTACCATTTCAAGTTCTTCTTCAGACTCTGCTAAATCGGCCGCATTTATTAGGAAGAACATTTTATCTAAAGCAAAAGTATCTTTTACACGTCCGAGCTGAATTAAAAATTCACGGTCAGCACGAGAGAACACATGATTATAATATGTTACGAATAGAATAGCATCTGCATTTTTAATATATTGGAAGGCAACGTCCGTATGACGGGCGTTAATAGAATCAGCCCCTGGTGTGTCAACAAGAGCCACCCCTTGTCTCGTTAAAGCACAGTCATAATACAGTTCCATATACTCAACAAAACATGACTTCTCTTCATTTGCTACATAATCAGAGAACTCTTCTAATGTCACTTGTACTTGTTCCCCTAGATGAGCAGAAACTGCATCGTACCCTTTTTGTACCGCTCGTAAAAAACTAAATGTTGTTTTTTGCTTCCCGCTTGGTGACGGATATTTTATAATTTTTTCGATTTGCGATAACGCTTCATCTAAAGTAGTAATTTCATAATGAAACAGCTTATAAACAGCTTTCATATCTTCTAATAGCGCTTGTTTTGATTTAAACTGAACAATTACTGTTCCATGTGGTTTTTCCTCTGTGACCGGCAAAATTTGATTAATCGTTGCCGTCGTCGGATTTGGTGATACAGGAAGCACCTTATCCCCAAGCAACGCATTTGCAAATGATGATTTCCCAGCACTAAAAGCTCCGAATAACGCTACTGTAAATTGTTTCGTTTCCACACGGCGTCTTTTTTCTATTACCTCTTGCTGTACATGTTTCAGTGCAGGCAATGGTTCTAATATTGTTTCAGCTTTTTTTACTTTTTCTAGTATACGTTGAATATTTAATACTGCCGTTCCTTTCAGCTCTTCTTCACGATCCATTGCGTTAGCACTTACGACTTCTTGTTCCTGTAGTGTAAATTTCTCACTAACAATTTGTTGTTTATTTTGCAGTATCTCATCTATTTGCAACCCTTCCGGTGTAGCAATATGATCATGCCAAATATTTTGTAAATAACCCTCATATTCCTCAAATTTATTACTGTATTGTAATTGCGTTTCTTTCGCTGTTTGTAACATTGTATATGTTTCAATTTCTTCTTCAATACGAGCAACTGCTACCTTCACCTTTTGCTTTAAAACTACCGCACTCTTATCAAAAATTTGCTGTGCTTTTATAAAATAACGTTTCTTCAGTTCATTCGCTACATCCGCTGTATAAAGAAGTAAGTAATCACCTGTGAAACCTGCACCTTGTTTAATTACTTCGGCAAGTACTTCTGGTCCGAAAGCAATTTCTAAAGCATATATGCCTTTCCCAATTTCCTCTGTGAACAATCCTTCTTCTTTTAAGAAAGCTACAATAAATTCTTTCACATGAAAATCAAGTTGCGTTTCAACAGTCTTTTGTAAAGTAGAATAAAAAGCATCTAAACGCCTTTGTTTTTCTTGCTCCGTTTTCCCTTTCGCAAATAACAAACCAACTTTAAATTTCGTTAATTTCGTTTCTAAATACGCATTTGCCATTTCTCTCATTTCAAATGGCATTAAATACGCGTTATCTAATATTGCTTGCAAACCTTTTATAAATTCGTTTCTCACATAAGATTCTTTACTAGCCTCACGATTTTTAGTTTCAGTTAGCACTGCCTTTTTTTCAACTACCTCTGCAATCGAAAGTGGTGATGCTAACTCTTCCTCATATTTCAAAAGATGCTTTTCATTTTCAGAAAGAATGAACGAGAAATGTTCTCCCAATAAATATTCTGTTTCTCTTTCCATTCCATTTCTTACATTCTGTTCTTTTTCTTCCATAATAGAAGTAATTAACGTTTCTAAGGTTCCAATTTCATTATGTGGATGGTTCATCATTCGTAATGATGTATAATAAACGCCATCCACCTCAATATCCCAGTTAGAGAACGATTGTTTCACACTATCCTTATAATTCTCAAAAGATAATTCATTTTCTTTATGTTTATCTATTTGGTTTACAACGAGATAAACCGTTTTATTACGTTGTTTCAATTCTTTAACAAATTGCAAATTCACTTCCGATTGGACGTGGTTGTAATCCATCATATAAAAAATTACGTCTGCTAAATGAAGTGTCGATTCTGTCGCTAGTTGATGGGCATCATCTGTTGAATCAATCCCTGGTGTATCAACTAACATAACCCCTTCAGGAATTGGCGCATCATTACGATAAATATGAACACCAATTACTTCATCACCGTCTTTACAAATTTGTTTTAATTCTTCAGCTGAATATGCACCATCATACTCGTACTGCTCTCCAGATTTAACCGTTACAACAACACGATCCATTCCTTTTTCAATTTTGACGACGTTAGCACTCGTCGGAATCGGACTTGTTGGTAATAGCTGCGCTTTATATAGATGATTCATCATCGTTGATTTCCCTGCAGAGAAGTGACCGCAGAACGCTATCATAAGCTGTTCTTGTTTATATTTTTGAATTACTTCAAATAACTTTAAGCTATTCTCTGCATCGCCGTGTTTTTGCCATTCTTCATAAAAACAAACAAGTTTTTTCATACCGTTTGTCTGTACTATGTTTGTCATCCCCTTGTTCCCCTTTATCCAAGATGTATATACTTTATCCCGCTATTTGCAAACTAATAATCAGAAAAAGATGAACCTCCCCACTCATTACAGTTTCACTTTACTATCATACTAAATTTTCAGCATATTCTCATTAAAAATAAAAAATCCCTTTCATTCTTTTTACAAATGAAAGGGATTTTATGTCATATCATTCATTTTGCTGTTCCTACTCCATTTAAAACATACTTCGCAATAACCGCATATACAGCGACCGTACCTGCTACTAATGCATATACCATACTCACGCACCAACCTTTTTTGATAATGATTATCACTTTTGAATATATTTTATCATTAAAGAGAATCATTATCAACACCTTTCATAAAGAAAGCCCCTTACGAGAAGGAGCTTTACTGCCTGTTTTGAAGAAGTTTAAAACTTGCTGTGCACTCTTATTATATCTCATAATGCCTGTCTTAACAGTTTAAAAAAATGGAAATATACCCTATACCCTCCATCTTACATTTTGTATAATAAAAGGGAATTACTTAACAAGGAGGAAAATAATGACACAAAATCTCACACAAGGCGAGAGGATACACTCCATCGACATTATTAGAGGAATAGCTGTACTAGGTATTTTTCTTGTTAACTGGCCTGTTATCGCGGGGGTTGACTCACGTGATATTTCAGGAATTTATGAAGGGATAGACAGCTACATTCGCCTATTTTACGATATGTTTATTCAAACGAAATTTTATACCATTTTTTCGTTTTTATTCGGATTAGGTTTTTATATTTTTATGAATCGTGCTGAGGCGAAAACAGATCGTCCCAAAACTTTATTTGTTCGTCGCTTGCTTATTTTATTATTATTTGGTTTCTTGCATTACGTTCTTTTATGGGACGGAGACATTTTACATACTTATGCAATTACTGGTTTTTTCTTATTTTTATTTTATAAGAGAGAACCTCGTACCATTTTAATATGGGCAATTGTTTTATTAAGTATTTTTCAATTTTTCATGCTACTCGCTGGTATTATGATTGCATTCGTCCCAAAGGCAGAGTTAGGATTTTCCTTACCTATCATGCCACTAGAAGACTGGGTGTCACAAATACAAAATCGTTTCCATGCATTTTATGCTGATGGAATTGAACTAAACGCATTCATGCTCCCAGAAACAGTTGGGCTATTTTTACTTGGTTTATACGCCGGCAAAAAGGATATTTTCCGCCGCACGAAAGAGTTAGATCCAAAGCTTAAAAAATGGCAAATTATTATGTTCATTTTAACATTACCAATGTGGTTCTTCATGGTCCGTTATTTCTTATCCAAACCATCTTATGAACCAATTTATATGCAGGTCTTTACAATGTTTAGTGGAAAGACCTTATTCATATTCTACATTTTCACGCTCATGCGTTTATTACAAAAAGAAAGATGGCAAAAGATATTACGCCCGTTCCAATACGTTGGCCGAATGGCGTTAACAAATTACATCTCGCATACAATTGTTACATTACTTGTATTTGGTCTATTACTCAAAAATTATTATCCTGCTCCATTATGGGTAGGACCACTATTCTGCGTCGGTTTCTACACGTTACAAATCTTTATTAGCCGCTGGTGGCTGTCACGTTATCAATACGGGCCACTTGAGTACATTTGGCGTCTTGGTACATACGGGAAAATGATGCCACTTAAAAAGAAAAGCAAGGTCTCCTAACGATAAGTAGTTCAGATAATGTGGAGAAAAACTGAAACAACAGTTCATTTCATAAACTAAATAATATTAGAATTATTAAACGAATTAGCAATGCAATCGACACAAAAAAACGCTTGGTTTTGAACCAAGCGTTTTTAATTACTTATGCTTTAATTTTTCCTTTTCTACACGAATTAGAAATCTGTCATCACCCTTTGAACAGCCACTTACAAAGAAATCATCTTGACCTTGTTCATTTTCCTTCTTAATTATTTTTGTACAAACATCTTTTTCTATACCTTTATCATTTCCAGCATACGCATCGTTTGAATTATCATGAGTATATTGAATACTCTTTCCATCGAATTGCAAGTCTTCGAAAATAGGGTCTCCTTCTTTTGTGTAGCTTGTAACTCGTATAGTGTCTTCTTTCTTGTGAGATAGATTATCTAAGAATTTTTCAAACCTCTCTAAATTATCAACTTTAACCTGATATACAATATCGCCTTTTTTAATCGCTTCTTCATAGCTATACACTCCGCTTGAACAACCAATAGTGCTAATTACAATCAAAAGTAAAATCATTATCAATAGAAATCTCTTCACATCTTCCCCTCCAAACGAATTATCTATTTAATTTCAGCATAAATTTTCCTTTTTCTTTTCAATAAATAATTTCGCTTAATGTAAGGAGAATCATCTTTAAATATACTATATCTTTCAAATCAAATACCTTATTTCATAAATATTGAACATCCAACATATTTAATTGTCGTCTATGTTTTCTTTCCTTATTTGATTATTTCTATATCGATATAATCTATTGTAGCAAACAATAAAAGACATTGTTTATTCTTCATAAAATCACAGATTTATTAATCCTTGTGCAGCTATATCTTGAACTCGCCCCTATGCCAACATCCGCCCAATAAAAAAAAGGAATAACTCAAACCTGATTCATCCCTTTCCTGTACATTTTCAAATAGTAGAAATACACCCTTTATAAATTATCATCTACTTTTTCATCTAAACACTCT
>NZ_NULR01000030.1 GCF_002577405.1 Bacillus cereus
CGTCAACCCTATTTTTTAGATTTCACCTCTCGCCACTTCTCATTTTAGGGGGACAGTTACGAAAATGCACATTTACAACGTTAAGAATTTCCCACCTTAAAAAGCAGGATGATTAGTTTTATTCAATGATTTGAATTTGACAAGATTAAAGAGTTAGGAGTGATTTGAGGAATTACTAGAAAGAGATTTATTAGAGGAATTTACTAGGTTATGGCTTTGATTCGGTTTTTCTAAAGAATACATCTGGATTAGGTTGACCATTCAACGTATTCCGATTATCACCCCAAGAATGGAGTAGAGAATCTCTAGGACCTGTGACTACTTGGTTATAGTCACCCATATAACAGCTTACAGTGAATACAGGTGAAGATGGATTACTGACTACTGATTCTGGACTTAAGCTCTTAGCGAGAGAGAACGTTTTCTTAAATATTCCGAATGTTCCGTTGCCGATTCCACCAACCCCTGCTGGATCATTAAAGCGATTATACTGAATATGCGCTCCTTTAGCGTTGGCAGCTACTGAAGGGAAAAATGCAAAGGAGAAATGGTCCTGTGTGACATTCAATGGCGGGGACCAAGTTGTCCCTTGATTTCTGCTGAATGCCAGAAAGACATTGATGAAAGTCTGCCCATTGATAACTGTACCAGCATTCCATACAACATAAATGGTACCGTCAGGACCAATAGAAGCTTGAGGAAATTCATTATTCCTGATATTATTTTGAGCATTTACAGCAATTACTGGACGCTGTTGGTCACATAGTACAACTTGGTTTGCTGCTGCAGCGAAAGGTGGGGAAACTGCTACGTTCAGTGGAAAAGTATTTCCCCCGTCAGTTGATCTGCTCATTCGGATCGTTCTATTGGGCTGCCCCAATGTAAGAAAGTTAGTTATTTGTTCATAAAACACATAAATATTCCCCTGCTTGTCTACTACCACGTTAGCCCCTCGATTAAATGTATTGGCATTTGGAGGAATGATGATATCCCTATCGGTAATCAAAGGATTTAACTGGACACCGGTTGTATACTTGGAGAAACGAATTCTAGCGTTACCACCTGCAGTTGTAAAATCAGTCCATACAATATAAAGCGCCTCTTGTCCTGGTCTATTTCTATCAGGTCCTACTGTAATCCACTCTTTATCTTGAGTTCCTCTGTTAGCACTAGGGTTTTGTCCACGACCAACAACTTGAGGGGGACGCATGGTAATTGTTTTGTTTGGATTGACAGTTCCTGTTGAAACACTAATTACGCTTTGAAATACACCATTAACGACTTCCCTACTTAATTGACCATAATAGAATATACCATTTCTATCTGCTGCGATTACTGGATCACCATCATTGAATCCTCCTGGATTTACCGGAATCGTACCCGTTTGTCTCCAGTGTTTACCTAAATCGGCAGAAAAGGAAAATCCTGAAACACTGTTTGTGCCATTGAGATCATTAAACCCATAGAGAATGAAATCTTTAAAATGGGCTAGGCTTGTCTCACTTTGAATGATGTTTGGAAAATTAGCTACATCATTCGCACGACTATTCACTTGAACTTCTTTATCATTTGGTTTTGGAGGTTTTGGAGGCATTTAACCACCCTTTCATATTATTTTTTCAATATAGAATATGAAAAAAATAAAAAGGTGCTTGTACTATTTAATTTTTTTAGAAGAGTCATTTTAAGATAGCAACCGAATTACTTAAGATGAAACTAAGAGAATTGTATTTTTTAAATAATAAAAGTGTTGCTTTGTAAAAAAAGACTGATTTTTACAGTCAGTCTTTTTTCGAAGAATGAAGAGTTATCTAGTTATTGTATGCGGTAGTTAGACAAGCGTTCAAGACACTTACTTGTTTAGCTTGTATAAAAAAACACTTAAGGCTACCTAGGTGTTTGGAAGAATAAATTAAGTAAAAGAAACGGAACACTTCATCATATCCTTAGGTAGTAAAAAAGGATTAACTTTTTACAGTCCAATGTATAAACTATACAAATTTAGTTAACATAACGCATCATTATCGGTAGCAAACAAAAAAACTCACTCCTTGTTATATAGAAGTGAGCCTTTTTGTTTATTTATTAAATAAACGATTCCAAAAAGAATTTTTTTGTTTTGTAATTGCAAGCTGTTGAATACTTCGTATATTTTCCATCAACATTTTATCTCTTTCATTTACTCGGTTTTCTTGTCGAGTAAGTTGATGTTCCATACGTTCTAGAATTTCTCTATCACTTTTTCGTTCCTTCTCCATCTCTTCAATTTTTTCTAATAGGTGTCTATTAAGTTTGTCTTGCTCTTTTATATAATCTATTAAACTTTGTATAGATTCATTTGTCACAGGAGTTAGAGAACGGCTAGAAGAGTGGGTTTCGCTTTTAAATTCTTGTTGTATTTCTTGGAGAGCGTCCCCCGTTCTTGATGAAGAGCGGTTTCCTTCACGCTTAGATATAATAACTTTTGCAGCTTGTTCTAAGTTGAATTTTTGCTCTTGTACTAAACTTTTAAACAGTATAAGTGTATCTTGATCATAGTGAGTATAATAGCGAGTACCATCATCATTTTTCTCCCAGTAATATCCGTTCTTTTCTAGTGCGGCAGCCCACTTTCTTAAAGTACTTACCCCGATATTTAATCGTTCACTCATTTCTTTGTTTAACAAGACATATTCATATTCTTTCAAGCTATCACCTCACTCTTTAGAATATCATAAATTTTCTTGTGGGCGCTCGTTCACCCGCTCTTCAATGATTATTCGAGAATTTAAGAGAATTCCCTTTGATTTTAAAATTGGCCGGAGTAGAACACAGTAAATCAACTATCTTTTTTATACAAGATTTTATACAAATTTTTGTACTAATACAGGATATTCGTAAACCTGAAAAAACTTAGTATCTCCACAATGTATAAAATCATGCATAACACGATAAAAAGAGAAAACGCACAACCCCAATTACATCAAAGGTTTGTGCGTTTTCCTTGCTACCGATAATAATGCGTTATGTCAACCATATATGTATTTAATATTCATTAATTTTTTAGTACTCACTATAAATTTAATACAGTAAAATGGGAATATAAGGGAATGTAAATAAGATACGTAGGAGGATTCGATGAGACAAATAAAATTCCTGTTTGTTTTAATAATCCTTATATTAGGAGCTTGTTCTAATGATAAGTGGTTTACCCTTAAAGGTGAGAGTGAAAATTGGATGGGTACGTACCAAGGCTATACATATGATGAAAATAATGAAGCAAGTGAACTTACTCTAATTTATAAAGGGGATCCTTCAGAAATTAAAGGTAATGTTAAATATAAATATGAAGCTGATAGTAGTGGAGAAGGGGACGGAAATGTTTCACTAGATCAAAACTCTATTAAAACTAAAATAATTTGTGAAGGTTGTACCATAACTAATAAAGATGATGTAATAAAGATTACTATGAGTTGGAACGATAAAACAGAAACTTTTAAATTACAATCTAAAAAGTAACTTCCGCTTTCGAATTTTATGTAAATAAGCTGTCCATATGGACAGCTTATTATATTTTTTGCTTAGCGTATTTTTTCGAAATGCTGACGAGACCCCTTATACCAATTTTATACGGGTTTTATATTTTGTTAGAAGATCCTTTAAAATCTTTGAAAAAGTTAGATGCAATGCAACAAACTATTCCAGCAATAAGAACACTAAATGATAATACTTTATTTATGTTTTCAAACCGTATAACATCTGTAATCACATTAAGCATAATCAGTCCCCAAACAAATAAAATAACTCCAAAAAAACCCAATATTTTCCCTGTTAATGAACGTTTTTTCATAATCTCCCGCCTTTCCTATATATGTAAATTATATCATAAAAACAAATAGTAACCCCTTGTTTTTGGGTGTGAGTGCTGGCTGGGGGTTTGGGGGCTAGCCCCCAGGAACTTAACGTAACTGAATATAGAATAAGCTTATTGCTTAGAACGATAGAACTGGCGGTTCGGCGGGTACAATTGCTGATCCAAGTCGAGAAACTTAACCCCGTTTTTGGTTTGTTCGGCTTGGCGAAAGCTAAAAACCAGCCGAAAAAAGTTTTGCAAGGACAGAAAAAAAAGTAAAGACGTTAGTCTTTAGGTGAGGATTAACGAACCGACTTTTTTATTCTGAAGGTGGAGATTTTTGAGCGTTTTTTACTCAAAAATACTACCTGTTCCTTGCGGAACTTTTAGCTCTTTAATAATAGTGATAATAGAGAGCATTTACAAAAAGCATATAAATCCCTTGATATAACTGGGTTTAATGCACTTTTTAGGGTGTCACGAAAAGGTGACACTTTTTTGTTTTTTGTCACCTTTTCGTGACACCTAAATAATGGATAAAGTACATAAAAAAAGACTGTATCAAATTGATACAGTCTAAAAAAATCTAGCTGGTAATTTTACTTTTTTACCATTTTGATCTTGAAGATTTTTCAAAGAATATTGAAACAATCTCATCGTTAACTTATCAAGTTTCACTTCATTTTTTCGGGGGGCACAAATCATTATGTAAGGATTTACTATCCATGTTCTAGGACTTACAGTGCGACCATTTTCAATAATTTGCCCAGCACCTTCTGGATTAAGTAAAATTTCTTTTTTCTTTAATGAATTCATAACAGCTGATGTTTTTTGCCTTGATTTTCCTATCATTTCAGCAATTTCAGAAACAGTTGCCGCTCTTGGTAACTCAAAATCGTCTTCAACGCTCTTTCGTTTCTTTTTAAATTTATCATCTCTACAAATAATGACATTACTTCTAAATTCCAAATAAGCTTGAATTCTAAATAAAAAACTTTCTTCAGCTTGAGTTAAATAACCAATACTATTCAATAAATCTAAATTTCTATGCATTACTTGATTAAAAGGTTCTCCAGCAAATGGATCTTTATTAGTTCCAACATAATGGTCTTCTCCAGTTAATTCTTTTAACTGTTGTAAAAGAGATTTTTTAAGTTCTTCAGCCTGATCTCTTTGTTTTCCATCCTTCTCGAAATCTCTTTTTCTAGCATTTCTATTAGCTTGATTTAAAGCTTGTCCTAAAGCTTGTTCATTTTCATCTTTCATTTTGTCGATTCCTCCTCTAATTGAGGGAATCAACAAAAATACCTATTTTTTGCTATTTGATTATGAATCAAATTATGATAATCTATAACCAGACATTTAAATTTTAGGTATTTTCATTGAATACCCTTTGAAACGAGCCATGTTCCAGCATGGCTCGTTTTTTATTTTATCACACATATACCCTCAAGATATTGTCAAACAAAGTTTCCCCAAAATTTTACTTAATTCCTCATAATATCTTCTAACGATCCCTATCAAATCCTCGTTGTCTACTAGCCATTTCTCTTTTATGTTCACGCTCAAATTGATTATTTACACCTTTATTAGCTAGTTCATTTTTAATAAGCTCTCTAAACGTCTGAAATTTATCTTTAAAGGTTTTTTTAGTTTGCTGATACAAAACCCTTATATTAATCTGCAAATCCTTTATATGAGCTTTTAATGAGCTTATTTCAATATTTAATGTACCTACTTCTTTTTGCAACTGACTTTTTTCTTGTTTCAATGTTCGATTTTCTTTCATCCACCCCTCTGCATGCACTTTTAGACTCTCATTCTCTTTCACAAAATCTGTCTTTTTCAAACGCTCATAATCCTTTTTGATAGTAACTGCTGCATTCACTTGTTTTGTTAATTCTTGATATTGTTCTGGTGATAACACATAATTTCTTGTCTGTTTCTTCGTAATTTCAGCTTTTCCAAACATCTTATCCTGTACTTCTATTATTACTTCTTTACGTAAAAATGGAATTTTAATAGATTCATTTGGCACTTGATCCGTAGCACTATCTAATTCTTTTTGCATTTGATTTACTCTTTTTTCTAACTCTACATGACACTCGTTAATTAGCTGCAACTTTTCACTTTCACTCTCTACTTGTTGTTTTACTATCTCTAATTCTTTATACGTATCAACAACATCACTTTCCAAACTCGTTTTCGCTACTTGTAATTCGTTTGTTTTCTCTTCAACATTTTTTAAATGATAGTCAATCGTTTGTAAATGCGTTTCTTTTTCTTGTACTTGATTTTCAATAGTTGACTTCGCTTCTGCATATTCCTTGTATTGACGGACTTTCATGTACTTATGAGAACCTACATTAGCACGTTCAAAATTCGGAATGTGCTCTTTAGCCAATTGCTCAATATAGGCCGTTTCTAATTCTCTCCAATGTGCAATTAACTTTCTTCCCGTTCCTTCTACACCTTGTTGTTGCAAAGCTCTATCCATTCCGACACGCCTCTTTAATCCTCGACTACTTTCAAAATTCGGTACATAATTAATATGTAAATGCGGATTGGCTTCATCATCATGTAAAACCATGTTATAAACTACTAGATTTGGATTTCGCTCTTGAAACACCCCAGCATAGCGCTTCAGTGCTTCCTTTTTGGCTTCCCTATACTTTGGGTCGTCTTTGCCTTCTCCGATCGCTACAACCAATTCTCGTTGCTCATGTGTCTTATCGTCTTTATGTATTTTGTCATAGTAGTCATCAATCTTACGGTCATTCCGTTTTTGTTTCTCGTTATACTTATCGACCGCTTCTTGAAAGACATCCTTGTATACACTTCGGATGTCCTTTTGAACAAAATAAATATTCTCGTCTAACCTTGATGGATCGATGCCAGGATTCCCATGAATATTTTCTCTGTTATTATGGCTTAATGAACTTTGATGTGATTGATTAAATGAGATAGAACCCAACATAAAATGCCACCACTTTCCCTAGATTAATTGATACCATAAGTCTAGCAAAGCGACGAAATGGAGTCAATTGAAGTAACCCTATACTCATTTTGACACTAACGCATCAAAATCGATAGGGGTCTGCGACGCTTGTCGGCTCCCCCGAACCATGCCCAGCATGGCAAAAACAAACCTTGGGCTTTGCCCAAACCCACTGGGGAATTCTTCCCCAGACCCCCTCAATCGAACTCCCCAACCCCTCAATCCTTGAGGGGCTCCCTCGCCGGTTGGCAGGAACAAACTGTAGTTTGTTCAGTGCCAAGAGGGTTCGGGTGTAGTACAGTTGGTCAAGTCAAATACTCCCTTTGCTTCGCTAGGTCCGTTTTGATTGACCAACACTCTTTTTTTCCTATAACAGGTTTTTAGGGGTCACCATATCAAAAAAAGAAAATTGTACGTTTAGACACAATTTGGACACAAATAAAGATGTTTGGTGTACGCTAAGACAACTTTTCGGCTAAATAGGGACTATTTGGCACTGGAAATTCGATGTTTTCTAAGATATCAACTGGAATATTACTTTCACTAATGGGAAAAGTGACTGTGGTTTGTAAAGGTATACCTTTAAGGACATAACTTTAATCCTTATAAAATTAGGGTTTGTAAAGTTTATAAACCTGTTACAAAACATTTATAAACGTTTATTAAGTCTTAACAACCTTTATGAATCCCTTAGCGTACAATTTTCTTAAAATGATATGGTGACCCGGATCTGGAAAAATCCAAAGAAAAAAACGAAATTAGGGTTGACGTCAACCCTA
>NZ_NULR01000031.1 GCF_002577405.1 Bacillus cereus
TTACTCTTTACTCTTTACTCCACAATACTCTCTAGTTCATTATATAACTCTACTCGTAACAACTCTTTTTTCATTTTTTCTTCATACAATTGTTCAAGCATTTCAACATCAACTACATTTTCCATTTTACATTCAAGTTCATATATCGCTTCTTCTACATGCATTAACTCGTTTTCAATCTCCTCAAAACTCCTAGGCTCTTTCTTTTTCACATGAGCTGTTTCAATACTTTTTCTCCCCTGGCGTTTCTGCTTTATTACTTGTTTCTCAACCTTTTCTTCCCACTTTTGACGAGCCCATGCATAGTTCCCTGTAAACTCAAATAATTTATGTTCATCAATCCAATACGTCTTTTCAAATAACTTATTTAAGAAATATCGATCATGTGAAACAGCTAAAATTGTTCCATTATATTGTTCAAGGGCTTCCTCTAAAACTTCTCTTGATTCAATATCAAGATGGTTTGTCGGCTCATCTAATATTAAAAAATTGATGTCCTGATACATAAGTTGTGCGAGCCTTAACCTCATTTTTTCTCCCCCGCTAAGTTGGGTTACTTTCTTAAACACCGCTGGACCATAAAATAAAAACTTAGCTAATATATGTCTTGCTTCTCCCTCTGTTACAGCTACACACTCTCTGAAAGCTTCCAATACATTACTCTTCATATTTCCGTACGCATGCTGCGATAAATAACCGATTTTCACACTACTACCAATCCGAATTTCTCCAGCATCTGGCTCTATTTCTTCTAGTAGTAATTTTAGTAGCGTAGTCTTTCCAGTGCCATTACGACCAACAATAGCCGCACGCTCCTGAAAACGAACATGTAAATTGGCATGCTCGAATAACAATCTGTCAGCAAATCCTTTACTAACTTCTTTCATTACAACAACATCTTTTCCGCTTCTCTCTTGCCCCTCAAACTGAAGTCCCATCTGTTTTCGTTCTAAAATTGGTCTCTTTAACTTCTCTATACGTTCTAACGCACGTTCCATATTTCTCGCTCTTTTATGCAATCCTTCATTCGGAGGGTTCGCTTGATTTGCCCATTCACGTAGACGCTTAATTGCTTCTTTCATTTTCTTTATTTTCTTTTGCTGTTCTTGATAAGCTTGGAACTCCTGAAGCAACCGTTCTTCCTTTTCCTCAACGAACTGAGAATAGTTCGTATGATACACGTGAATTTCTCCATCTTCTAAATCAAAAATCTTCGTTACAACTTCATCAAGGAAATAACGATCATGTGAAATGACCATAACTGTTCCTGTATATTCTTTTAAAAATTGCTCTAGCCACTCTACGGCAAATAAATCTAGATGATTGGTTGGTTCATCTAATAGAAGTAAATCTGGTTTCTGCAATAGCATGTACGCAAGGCTTATTTTTGTTTGTTCTCCACCACTTAACTCCATAAATGATCGAGGAAATAGTTCCGTCACTTGTAGACCATTTGCTACCTTCGTAATATTTGCTTCTATTTCATAACCACCGAGAAACGTGAACTTTTCTTGAATTACTCCGTACCTCTCCATCAATTTTTGCAAAGCAGATGGTTCTTGTTCTTCCGCCATATTCTTTTCTAAAACATGCATTTCTTGTTCTAATTCCTTTTCTGCTTTAAAGGCGGAACTCAATACATCATATACAGTCATATCCTCATCAAATTTTGGAATTTGTGCCACATGACCAATACGTGTACCTTTCTTCATATGAATCGCTCCTGCATCCGAATTCTCCATTCCTGTTAGAAGCTGAAATATCGTTGTCTTCCCACTACCGTTGCGGCCGACCAAACCAACACGTTCACCATTCTTTATTTCAAGCGATATATTTTCAAATATGATGTTTCCACCAAAAGATTTCGTTACATTATTTACACTACAAATTGTCATTTTCCGTACTCCTTTCAATATAAAAAACCATGGGAAAGAAACATTCCCCATGGTTTTTGGCATAGAAAAAGGAAGCCAAATAGCTCCCTTTTCACACGTTTATTAAAAATGGGTGAAGAGATTTCTATCGTTCAATAGCTACTATGCAATTGTTAAAAAAGGGCATACGTATCCCGTTAACAACTACATCATGAAAAATCGCATGACAAAAATAGATAAAATCTAAAAATTTGGCACGCGCAGCTAAAGAACGTTTCATCTCATTCACCTCTTTCGTACGGAATTTAATACTTACTTCTTTATTATACTTTCCAATTTCATGTTTGAATAGTCATTTTTCTGAAAATAATGAAGATAGACTAAACATTTCAATAAGTGACATCAAAGCTTACAAAACTGTTATGTTCACGTAATGGAAAGCGATAGTATGAAAAGCTACCTCCTTATACAATAAAGATGTAAACAAGAGAGACAAACAAAAGGAGGAAACAATCATGATGAAAGAAATCGTAAAAGCAATCTTTGAGGTATTAGTGAACGGACAAGCAGTTGTAAAAGAACTAAACGAACTATAAAAGGAGTGAAGAAAATATGATGAACATGGTAAAAATGATTTTACATGCTTTAGTCGATGCAAAAGCAGTTAGTCAAGAATTAAACCAACAATAAAAAGGGGTATATGAATATGAAGAAAGCCATTATTGTAATCGCAAGTACAGCAATTGCCTTATACACAATAAAAAATAGAAAAAAGAAACAAAACGAAAATACTCTATATTATCCATACACATTATTAAAGAAAAAATAAAAGACAAGGTACCCTATTATAATGAGGATATCTTGTCTTTTATTTTTCCCTATTCCCTTTAAAGGATTTCCCCCTCCTTTTCCCGAATGTATTAAGCGGGATTTTTACACATATTTTAAAGGGGCATATATACAAATGGATACTCAACAACTATATTTTTTAAACGATATCGGTAAACAAAAGCCGGAAAGCATTCGGAACAGAGGCGCTGCATGTCCTTTTTGTGACAGAGAAAATTTAACGGATATTTTAGCAACTGAGGGCTCTATTATTTGGCTGAAAAATAAATTCCCTACATTAAAAGATACATTTCAAACAGTGTTAATTGAAACTGATAATTGTGAGGATCATATCGGAACATATACAGAAGAACATATGAGAAAACTAATTCACTTCTCTATTCAACATTGGTTACACTTGCAGAAAAGTGAAGAATTTACATCTGTGATTTTATACAAAAATCACGGTCCATTTTCAGGTGGAAGTTTGCATCATGCACACATGCAAATTATCGGAATGAAACATGTAGACTATCTCGAAAATATTAAAGAAGAAAATTTCCAAGGGGTAATTGTTCAAAAAAACGGAAACATTGAGCTCAACATTTCAGAGCGCCCCATTATCGGTTTTACTGAATTTAACATAATCATTGAAGATATTGCCTTTCTCGATGAAATGGCAAACTATATTCAGCAAACTGTACGTTACATACTGACAGATTTCCATAAAGGGTGTAGTAGTTATAACCTATTTTTCTATAACCTAAACGGAAAAACCATTTGTAAAGTTGTTCCTAGGTTTGTCGTTTCACCGTTGTATGTAGGATATAAAATACCCCAAGTTTCTACAAAACTAGAGGATGTAAAAATACAACTAGCGCAGTATTTCACGAAACAAGAAGATGAAATTCTCCATAAAAAAACAGAGTAGGTATCGAAAACCTACTCTGTTTTCCCATTATTTTAGGGTAGTAAAACTCCCCACTGATTAAAGATTTACTTTATTACACCTTTATTTCGATAGTATACGTCCTCTAATCCAACGTTATACTTCATGTTGTTATCCGTCCACTCTGGCCCTAAATTCCCTGGCCAACCTGATGTATTCGCTACATATTTCAGTAATGCAAAATCAGTCAAACCTTTTTGCACCCCGCGCTTATATCCTTTCACTAAATGCGGCATTGCTATTTGCGCATTTGTACGTGGGTCTTTCAGCTCTTCATCAGTTAAAGAATCTGGCGCAAGTCCACCGCCGCGGTGCAATTGAAACAATCCGAATGAAGTTCCATTATCTCCAACACTTCTTGGATTTAATCGGCTTTCATGTTCAGCAATTGTAAGAGGTATCCATTCCGGAAGATTTACTTTATTTGCTTCCTCTATAATGATTTGTTTCATCTGTTTCGCTTCTTCTGAATCAACATAGCTTGTCTCATTCACTAGCTTATCCATTCCTTCAGACTTATCTTGGAAATATACATACACTCCAAGAACAACTAAAAATCCTACAAAGAATTTCTTCACTACCTCTACCTCTTTCTCCGCTGAAATTTGTCCCCTTTCAGCCTTCTTCCCTTTACAATTGCCTATATTCTATCATTCTCTCACTCTTTCATCATAGCAAATAACCATATATGTTATCATCATGCTTTAGACCGATTTTATGAAAAAACATCTGGTAAATACGTGTAAAAATGTAACTTAAATGGACTACAGCTTGTTTCTTGTATATAATTGTAAATTGAATTCCATATATAGACTAGGAGCACACAAAATGAAAAAATACATACTACTCTTGTTCAGTATTGTACTACTCATCCCTATACACACCTCTGCGCAAACATCATCAAAACCAAAAGTACTTGTTCTGTATAGTACAAAAGACGATCAAATTACAAATAATATTCAAATACTTAATACTCAATTAGGGCATTTTACAAATGATATAACTACGAAAAGTTTAAAACAAGTAAATGAAATTACTAATTCGTCTTCTTATACACATATTGTCTATATCGGTGAACAAAAAGAAGAGTTTTCTGATGAGACAAAACAATTTCTAGAAAACTTCTCAGGGCCCTTATTAGTGTTAGGACAAAATGTTGAGCAATTATCTAATCGTTTTTCTTTCATTACACTGAAGGAAGATGATATACGCGTTAATAAAATTGAATATCCAAGCAATAAGCTGAAAAACACTTTAGAAGAGGAACGATTGATTCAAGCGTTTGATACGACTGGAACCATTCTCGCTAACGCTTTAAGCTCAAATAGTACTAATCCATTAATCGTTCAGCATGGAACATCTTATTACGTTGCAACGCCAAACCTTTTTGATTGGATGTCTCATTACGTCGGCGAAATGCTATTTTCTTACTTCGAACAAAAACCAACGAAAAATAAAATTGAAGCGTATCTGCGCCTTGAGGACGTTCACCCAGCCGCAGATATAAATCAATTAAAAGAAATTGCTGAATTACTAAAAGAGAAGAAGATCCCTTACATGATTACGGTCATTCCGGTATATACAGATCCGGATACAGGAAAAACGATACACTTAAAAGACAAACCCGAATTAGTCGATCTTTTACGCTCTATGCAAGATGATGGTGCCTCCATCATTATGCATGGCTATACTCACCAATTTTATGACAGTGAAACTGGTGAAGGCTTTGAATTTTGGGACGTAAAAACAGATCAACCAATTCGGCAACCAAAGCATGAAAAACCAAAAACAAAGGATGACTTTCCTAATACAGAAGCATATAACCAATATGTAAAAAAAGGGAAAGAGTTTGAAGAAAAATATACGACTGATCATATCGAAAAAGGCATTCAAGAACTTGTAGATGCTAAACTATATCCTGTTGCATTTGAAGCGCCTCATTACACAATGTCTCAAAAAGGGTATGAAATATTATCAAGATACTTTTCAACCTATGTAGGACAACTACAGTTAAGTGATACAACTTGGAAATCCATGCACTCTCCAGCATACAGAAGTACACCATCATTTCTACACGGAATGAAATTAATGCCTGAAACAGTTGGATTTATTGAAGAAGATAAACCACAAGCTATTGCGAAAATGAAAGAACGTGCTTTATCTGTTGCTAAATTATCCGATGGAGTTATTGGTGCATTCTATCATCCTTACTTAGGTGTGCAACCATTAAAAGAAGTTTTAACGGATCTAGAAAGCATTCCAAATATAGAATGGATTGATTTACAAAAAGAGACGAACGAAGTAAAAATGAACGATATTCATATTACTACTGATAAAGACGGCATTCATGTTGAAAAACCAACAAGTGCAGATGACGTAATTGATTATATAAAACAATATGGATTCTTCCTTATACTCGGGTTCATTATCATCGTCTTTCTTTTATTATTAAAACGTGCAAAGAAATTAGAATCATAATAAAAACACCAAGCGAGATGCTTGGTGTTTTTTTCAACCTAAGTCGAAACGTGGCATTTTATTAACAACCCATTGATCATTTTCATAAATAAACTCTACTTCTACTTCTTCCGTTACATTATCGTAATCGTTATACGTTTCTACCTGTGCTTTTATCTTACCATCCTGTAACTGAGCAGAAATAATCTTTATGTATTTAGTCCCAGCTCTCGCTCCTGGGTCCCCCATGACATAGTGCATCTTTCCATTTAATTCTTTAATATACTCACCCTTCATATATTCTGCTATGAATTGTTTTGAGAAGTACGTCGATAGCGTAGTCTCTAAAGCAGCCTTCGTATTATAAGCAGGGTTAACTAATTCTCCATATGAAAAATTCCCTACTCGTTTTGGGCTTCCTGTTAATGCCGCTATTTGAATATTAGTAAGTTCCTTTTGCGCATTTAATACTTTCTTTAACATAACATCATCCGCTAATTTTTTATCTTTTGCTTCATTTGATTTCTTTGTATCCAAATTCAGAATAGTTCCATTATCCGTGTAGAGATACATATCTCCTGCTACAAAATATAAATAGGATTTAGTTGGTTCGACCGCTTTATTATAAATTACCTTTTCATTTCCACCATTAAGTTTCTTCTTATACACTCCATCATTTTTCAAGTAATAAAAAGTATCGCCTTTCATATTCATCTGTAAGGCATCCTTTACTAATAATTCTTCCTTATTTTGTTGAATGTCTATCTCATATATGCCATGCTCTGCTTGATTTGTTTCAAAAGGTAACGAAAAGTCGACAACAGCATATAATTTTTCATTATTATAAATAGCACTAGATATTGTTGCATAATCTTCTTTTGACCAAGTTTTATTATCTTTTGTTACCTGTGTTCCACGATTTTTATTCCAATGTAGAATACTATCGTCTATTGTTTGAGACCAGCCAGAGTTTTTAAATGCAGCTTCCTCTTCTTTTCCTGTTTTCAAATCCATTTTTACAATCCCTACAATATCAAAACCACCATGCTCAGAATACTTTTTCGGATAAAATAACGTTTGGTCTTTTATATAAACATAATTTGTATCTGTTTTTAACGTGTCCAGCTTTTTAGAAGGTATATCATACTTCATTAAAGAAGATAACCCCATATTTTTATCTTCATCCGTATGAATAAAATATAAAGATTTGTCTTTTATATTTATGTAAGAAGCATTCACGCCTTTTACTACATGCTCTGATGTTTGAAATTGATCCTTCGTACGATAAATTCCTCCTGTATTTTCATCCCCATTTACCGCATAGTAAATCCATCCATTACTCTCTGCCATTTTTCCTTTATTAGAACTGTTTCCAACCGAATTCCCATTTTTCTCATTTTCTTTCATCTGTTTTTCAACTACTGGATCAATTTGTTCTTCCTTTTTTTCTTGTGCTACATTTGTATTTGCAACCTTTTGTTCTGCTTCACACCCAAACGTTGCAAGTGAAAGCGCCCCGACCATAATCGTAATAGCTATCTTTTTATATGCTCTCCCCATTTTCTCCCCTACTTCCTTCATTAAATTGAACACATGATAAATTATAGAAAATAACGGAAAAAATATCCATAATAAAAAGGGTAAGAGTAACTCTCCTATCCCTTCAAATAAAATTGAATGGTATTTTCATATATTGTTTCTGTAACCTTATCAACAGATATGTTTTTTATGACACTAATTTCCTTTAATACCTCTTTAATCATTCTAGGATGCGTCATAACACCTTCTTGAAATTCCCACGGCCCATCTGTTTCTACCATCATATATTCAAGCGGATAATACGAAACGATTTTTCTAATTTTCTCCTTATGCAAAACATCCGGTGTAATAGAAATATAATAACCGTTCCTCATCATCCGTTTCATTGTCTCTTCACTTCCTTTAAACCAATGAAAATGTGCACGTGAAACTTTATATTCCTCGAGTAAATCACATACAATATCCGCATCCTCATAAACTGCGTGCAATACAATTGGTAAATTGTGCTTACTAGCTAGTTCAACAAACCTTTTTAACACCACTATGTATGGATCGATAGCAATATTTTCGTCTTCTTTCCTTACATAATACGGCAAGCCCACTTCACCGATTGCAACAATTTCCTCAGCATGCTCTTCAATGAGTTGATAAATCCGCTCACATTCTTCTTTATAAATCGGTTGCTCCGGATGAAAACCTATTGCTGGATATATAAAGGGATACCGATTTGCTAAAGATAGAGTTTCTCGACATGATTGATAATTCATAGATACTGCAATAAGCCCTTGTATCTCTTTACTGTTTTCCACATCTATAAGTAATCTACTTTTCTCTTCATTCCCATATTGATCAACATGTATATGACTATCAATCCATTTCATCTTTATTCCTCCATAAAAAAAACAAGAAAGGACCTCCCTTCTTGTTTTATTATCTATATTATTTAACAACTAAGTTTGTTATGATATCAAATAATCCAATACACACTACGGCAACAGTAAAGTAGCTACAGAAATCTTTAATTGGAAACTTCACTACTTCTTCTTTACGCATCCCATTTTTCTCCCTTCTTACTAAATCCCTAATTACTTTATCTATTTGTATCTATTATGCAAAAAATATGACAAAATTACTATCGAATTAACTTACGTAAACCTTACAATGTTGTAAGGTTCAAAAAAGAGCCTCATCTAAATACAGATGAGGACTATTAAAAATTAGTTGGTTTTCATTCTTCATTACATTACAAACAGAAAGTAATACATTGAGACTTTCTACTTATACTATATTAAATTTACTCTCTTTCAACTATCGAATTGCATTACAGGAGTCTTACATGTTTGTAAGCTATATGTAATGTAATTCGATAGTTCCTCTTACCTATATTTCGTACAATAAGATTAGAAAGTAAGCCAAATAAGAAGAACACTCACATAACCAAATTACATTGCTAGTAGCCTACTCTTCTTATACCTTTCACTTATACTACTGCAATGTGTCCCCTTCCCCTTTATATAATAAAATGCCCTAGTTCCTATGGACCAGGGCATTTTTTATGCGCCGGATAAATACCCCCCACCAGTATTTTATCTTTCGACAAAAAATAGATGGGGGTATATTTCGCTATCTCATCGCTAAAAGTTCACTCTTCGCATTTATAGGAATATTTGTTGCTTCAATCTCTTCAATCGACTCACCGTAACGTCCTTTTGCGTACACCTTTAACGCTTCATCTCTCTTTAACATATGCTTAACAGTCTTCTTTATTTTTTGCTCTTTTCCACGTTCATCAAATGCAATAAATTCATATTCATACCATTCATCACCAACATGCTGACCAATCGTATTCACTATCGTATAGTATTCTTTCGTCTTATAAAGTGGATTGTATTTATCAATAACTGGCCCAAGTTTCGTAGGCAGTAACACTACCCCTATTACCGCTATCGCTATTACAGTAGTAATCATTTTTTTCTTCATATAAACCTTCCTCCTCTGCAGGATATCTATACATCCATTTTAAAAAGACGAAATAAAATCTACCATTCAATCCCATTACATTACCCTTACATTTTTGTAAGCATAAAAAAGATGAACGAATTTACTCGTTCATCTTTTAGCTTGCTTTAAAGCCACCGCCAAGTACATCACGTACATCGTGAATAACAACAAAGGCATCTTCATCTACTCGGCTAATAACTTGTTTTAACCTAACAAGTTCTTGTTTATTTATAACTACATATAATACTTCTTTATTTTTACCAGTATATCCGCCGCGCCCTTCCAATACAGTGACGCCGCGTGTCATGCTTTTCGTAATAGCTTCACGAATTAAGTCCGGTTGATTCGAAATGATCGTAACAGCAGTTTTTGTATCCATTCCTTCTACAATGAAATCAATCACTTTCGCTCCGATGAATACAGCAACAAGCGTATACATTGCTTTTTCTTGTCCTATTATAAATACAGAACCAGCAATTACAACAATATCAATAATAAGTACACCTTTACCAACGCTCCAACCTAAATATTGATTTGCTAACTGCGCTAAAATAGCTGACCCTCCTGATGTACCTCCAGCTTTGAACATACAACCTAATCCAACACCTACAAATACACCAGCAAATAAAGCCGCTAATAACGTATCACTATTTACGTGATACTCAATGTGTTCTGTAACATATAAAAACAAAGATGTTTCTACAATCCCTAAAATTGTATAAACCATCGTTTTCTTATCAAAAAATTTATAACCAATAGCCAATAAAACCGCATTTAAAGCAAAATTCACAATTCCTGGTGACCAACCAAATAAATAGTAAGTAACAACCGTTACACCAATAATGCCACCTTCTGATAAACGGTTTGGAATTGCAAAGTAATTAATACCAATTGCGAATAATAATGAACCAATTGTAATTAGTGTTATTTCTTTAATACGTTGATTAACCATAGTTCATGCCTCCCCCCATTTGACATTGTATCACTATCGCCTAGAGGTTTAGAAGTGGTTTTTATTCCGCATTTTTTCTCATAAAGACCGATATATTATGTTTAAACAAACGGTTGATTAATTATTCACGTTCGCTCTAATCGTACGAACAAACTGCTCCACATTCCCTTTCTGAATATACTTGGCTCTAACGGTTTTATGATTACAAGTAAACTCGAAACACGGACGGAAATCTATGTCATCTATATGCAAATATGAGTAATCTTTAAATGTTGCGGGATAGTACGGAAATTCCCCGTAAAAAAGGAGACGTCTGGTAGTGGCAGCAAAAATTCCATGTTGATAACGTAACGTAAAATTATCCTTCTCAAATATCCCTACCATATTACACCTGCATTCGTTTTCCTTACAAAAGTGTAATTTTTCTGTAAGCTAATTCGATAGTAGCTCTACGCAATATTTCATACAATTAAGTCAGAAACAGGGCAACAACCAATCGAAAAGGAGCGGATCGATATGATGAACAAAATGAAATCAAACAATTTTACGAATACAATGGGTATGGTATTTTCCGCTCTTATCGACGCAAAAGCTGTTGCTTCTACATTAAACAAGTAAGGAGAACGTATTATGAATAACATCACTTTTAACAAATTAGATTTTTTAGGACTAGCTAGCGGCTCCCTTCTTCTTACTGCTTTTATTTACGCTGCTACGCTTATATAAACTTTGTGTCCCCTTTCCCCTTTATATAAATAGTAATAGAAAAGACGACCGTCTATGCCCGGCCGTCTTTTCTTATTTTTGATTTGATTGCAAAGCTACCTTTAGCTCTTCAAACTTTTCATTTAATTGGTCTGTCATCATTTTCATAGCTGTTTTTCGGTCTATTTGTTCTCCCGCATCAATTTCAATCGGATCCCCAAAAATTAGTTGCGCCCTTTTTCCTTTTATTAATTCTTTTACACTTGACGGACCAATATAAGCTGCCGGTACTAATGGAACGTTAGAACGCAGCGCAATCGTAACGGCCCCAGCTTTTAATGAAACATCTTCTGATGATCTCGTTCCACTCGGAAAAATCCCGACTACCTTTCCTTCTTTTAATAAGCGTGATGGAATTTTGAGTGTACTCGGTCCTGGATTCGCACGATCTACAGGGAATGCATTTACATTTTTAAAGAACCAATTTTTAAATTTCCCTTCAAACAATTCTTTTTTTGCCATGTAATGAATCTCAGTCGGGTACATTCCTGTCGCTAACATTAGCACATCCATAAAACTTGTATGGGTACACGCAACAACATACGGGCCACCTTCTGGTAACTTCTCTCTCCCTTGCACTTCTACTTTCCCAGCCGTTTTAAATATATATTTCAACAAAAATGTAATTGGTTTATACATTTGTTTCGTTCCTTTCTGAATATCCGAATTATAATCATTTTCTTACAACAATTATAACACTAAGTTTTAGGAGTTGGTAACAATTTTAAGTATTAATTGTTACATTTCAATTCTTACAAAAGTGTAATTTTCTTGTAAGCTAATTCGATAGTTACTTCTTGCAATATTTCATATAATTAAGTCAGAAAGAAACAAGTAAGGAGAATGTATTATGAATAACATCACTTTTAACAAATTAGATTTTTTAGGATTAGCTAGCGGCTCCCTTCTTCTTACTGCTTTTATTTACGCTGCTACGCTTATATAAACTTTGTGTCCCCTTTCCCCTTTATATAAATAGTAATAGAAAAGACGACCGTCTATGCCCGGTCGTCTTTTTAAATTTTTCTTTCCTTTAATTCTTTTAAAAGCTGTATCAGTTCAGCTTGTTGTTTTACCTTCTTACGACCATTTCGATTAATTGCTGCAAGCTCGCAAGCAACTCCGACGGCGAAGAAAAACAATAAACTTTCTAGCATGTAAAATCCTCCAATTGCCCATTAAACAGCTTGGCGTAATTGCTCTTCTTGTAAAACTCGCTTATTTGTATTTTCTTCTTTTCTCTGACAAACGTTATTGTGAATAAGTGCTGCAATAACAAGTAAAGTTCCTGCAATATCAAACGTTGTTATTTGATATCCTTGCATCACCATAATAACTAAAGTCGTAATGGGTACAAAATTAATAAATAAAATCCCATTAATAGACGATAAAACTTTCACACCATAATTCCAAGCAAGTAACGCTACGATACCTGGTAATGTCATCATAAATAATAAATCATATTTCACAACAGAAATCGTTTCCATACTCGGAACTGAAACATATCCAAGTGCCGTAATAATTACCGTTATTATTCCTGTGACAGTTGTACCAAATACACACGTCAACGTAGAATAGCGTAATGTTGACCAATCGCTACACGTTTGACCACCCATCGTATAAATAACCCAACCTACAACACCAATAAATATAAATGCTAGTGAAAACATGTTATCTTTCAATGTTAAAAAGAAACTCATGTCACCTTTCGTAATAACAAACACCGCTCCTACAAAAGCAATAATCATGCTCGTTATCATATACTTTTTCGGTTTTACATGCTTATATCCCCATAAAATACAAATAGAAATCATCGGCATAAGTGCTTCCATAATGGATGCTACCATTACACCTGATTTCCCCATTAACATTTGACCTAAAAATACGAGTACATTATATACAGTAAACGCCATCGTTCCAAAAAAGACGAGCAACTTTCCTCTTCCCTCTAAACGAAATGCCTGTTTTCCTTCTTTCATTAATAATAATACAATCAGTACTATCGCCACTGCTCCATAGCGAATAAGTGAAAAATAAAATGGATCTATGTATTCTAGTGCATGATCAGCAACTGGAAACATCGCTCCCCATGACATACTTGCTATTAAACACGCCAAAGCGCCTATTATCATTTGACCTCTTCTCACCACAATCCTCCTCTTCTTTCTATTTGCACAAAGAGAATTGTAAAAGAAAAAATATATCACGTAAAATGATTCAAAATGATGTTAACTATCATTTATAATGATAGTTAACATCAAGGGGGATCGTAATATGGAATTAAGAGACTTACAAATCTTCCAAAGCGTCGCTGAATACGGTAGTGCCAGTAACGCCGCAAAGGAATTAAATTACGTACAATCAAATGTAACATCACGTATTAAACAATTAGAGAACGAGCTAAAAACACCGCTCTTTTATCGTCATAAACGAGGCATGACTTTAACAGCTGAAGGAAGGAAAATGCTCGTTTATGTTAATACAATTTTGCAAGATGTTGAAGAGCTAAAACAAGTATTTTTAGATAGTGAAACACCATCTGGTATATTAAAAATCGGTACAGTCGAAACAGTAAGTACATTACCTACCATTTTGTCTTCTTACTATAAAAGCTATCCAAATGTCGATTTATCATTACAAGCTGGTCTAACGGAAGGACTTATTAGAGAAGTGCTTGATCATCAATTAGATGGTGCCTTTATATCAGGTCCTATTAAACATCCACTTATTGAACAGTACGATGTTAGTACAGAAAAATTAATGCTTGTGACACAAAATAAAGCTTTTCATATAGAAGAATTTACAACGACGCCCCTACTCGTTTTTAATCAAGGATGTGGATACCGTTCCAAACTAGAACGATGGCTTAAAGATGAAGGTTTACTACCAAAAAGAATTATGGAATTTAACATATTAGAAACTATATTAAATAGTGTAGCACTCGGTCTTGGGATTACACTCGTTCCCCAGTCTGCGGTGCAACACCTTTCTACAGCAGGTAAAGTACACTGCCATCCAATTCCCGAGAAATACGGCAGCATTTCAACAGTTTTCATACGTCGTAAAGATAGTTACATGACCAATTCGATGCGAAGCTTTTTAAAAACAATTAAAGAGCATCATCACATTAATTTGCTTTAACAGACATTCTTACAGGAATGTCTTTTTTTCTTACAAAAGTGTAAGTCTTTCGTAAGCTAATTCGATAGTTACAGGTGACCATATTTCCTATAATTAAGACATAAGCAGGGCAACAACAATTCGAAAAGGAGCGGATACGCATGATGAACAATATGAAATCAAACAAATTTTTAAATACAATGGGCATGGTGCTATCCGCACTTGTCGATGCAAAATCTGTTGCAACTACATTAAACAAATAAGGAGAGATTATGATGAACAACATTACATTCAACAAATCAGACTTTATCGGCCTTGCAAGTGGAGCAACTCTTCTTACAGCTTTCATTTACGCACTTGCTCAAAGTCTCGTTTAACAATCCGTTTCCCCAACCCCCTTTATATATAGAGAAAGCTGCTCGTCTTATAGACAAGCAGCTTTTTAGTTTGTTTCATATATAATTTGACCTGTTTTCGTCATATCATATCCACCAATTGCTTTTAATTCATTATGAAATTCTTCCGATTGCAGAATTTCTTTCACAACTTCGATAAGCTCTTCATTTTCTTTATTCTTCAAAATTACTAAATCATACTGCTCTTTCATGATTGGAATAAAATCTACATTTACAATTTGCGAAAACTTTTCTGATCCTACCCCAACATCAGCTTTCCCATTCGCAACTTGCGAGGCAACACCAAGATGATTCGATTCTTCCCGTTCATATCCGCTAATATGTTCTTTATTTAATTTTTGAATTCGCAATTGCTCATCCACTAATACCCTAATACCAGAACCTTTTTCTCGATTTATAAATCGTATAGATGACTGAGATAAATCAACCCACGTTTTTATTCCTTTCGGGTTCCCTTTTTGCACATAAAACCCAACATTTCTTGCCAATAAATTAATCATAATACATGGTTGTCCAACTAAAATACGCTTTACGTACGGAACATTATATGTACCCGTTTCGCCATCAAACAAATGCAGACTAACGATACTTCCTTCTCCCTGGTACATTTTCACTAAACTCGTTAAACTACCTTGATACGCTCTTAAAACATTTGAACTTAGCAAACGATTTTCTATACGTTTTGCCAACATATCTAACGTTAGTTCTTGCCCGCTAATAATGCATGTATTCAAGATACTACTATCATCCTTCTTTGCAGAGGTAACTTGTATCTTTCCTGTTTTCATTTGTTTTATATATTGTTCTAAATCTGCTGCATCAATACGCATCTGTCTACCAACTCTATAAGAAGGCAGCTCTCCTTTTTTAATTAAGTCGTATACAGTTAGTTTTGATACTTTTAATCGCTTTGCTACCTCTTCCGTTGTGTAGGAATGATGATCCATAGACGATTCCTCACTTTCTTCCTTCATTGTAACAAAGAAAAGAATATTTCTCCTATTTTTTAAAAACAACTCAATCGTTCAAATTATATTCAATTATAACTAGTTATATTTAGTTATAATTAGTTATAATTGAATATGTCAAAACGAAAGGGGATTTCTTTATGAACAAATTCACATTACGATCCATCGGGGCACTTATACTTTCTTTCCTTCTTCTATTTAGTGTTGCTTGTTCAAACGGGGAAAATCAAGAAAAACCAGCTGCTAAAGAGGGGAAAACAGTCGAACTGACTATATCAGCTGCTGCAAGCTTACAAGATGCATTAAAAGAAATTGAACAACAATATAAAGAGAAAGAACCAAATATTCAACTTTCTTTTAACTTCGGTGCTTCTGGTGCACTTCAACAACAAATTGAACAAGGTGCACCCGCTGATTTATTCTTCTCTGCAGCAGAAGATAAATTCCAAACCCTTGTTAAAAAAGGATTCATTGATGAAAAAGAAGGAAAAAACCTTCTTGGAAACGAACTAGTTCTAGTCGTTCCAAAAGATAGTTCTCTTACAAAATTTCAAGATTTAAAAGATGAGAAAATCAAGAAAATCGCACTTGGTACACCCGAATCTGTACCTGCAGGAAAATACGCAAAAGCTTCTCTCACACATGAAAATCTTTGGAATGACGTTCAAAATAAAATCGTATTTACAAAAGATGTTCGCCAAGTGTTAACATATGTAGAAACAGGTAATGTCGATGCTGGTATTGTATACAAAACAGATGCTCTCATTTCAGATAAAGTAAAGATCGGTGAGACTGCAGCAGCTACTTCTCATGAACCAATCCACTATCCTTTAGGCGTTATAAAAGAATCAAAGCATAAGAAAGAGGCGACTTCATTTTATGAGTATTTACAGTCAAAAGATGCACAATCTATCTTTAAGAAATACGGATTTACAATCCTGCCATAATTGCTATGAGCTTTGATACAATTTTGTCACCTGTCTTTTTATCTTTGCGAGTAGCTGCGTGCGCCACCATAATCGTTACGATTTTAGGAACGATTATTGGGCGGTCACTAGCTCGCTCCTCATGGCGATATAAAGTACTATTAGAAACCATTTTCTTATTACCAATGGTACTTCCGCCAACTGTCATTGGCTTTTTTCTCATTATCATTTTTGGAAATAACAGCCCAATTGGAAAGTGGATTGAATCATTATTTCAGCAGTCCATTATGTTTACATCTACTGCTGCGATCATTGCTTCTACAGTCGTTGCATTTCCGCTTATGTACCAATCGGCAAAAACAGGGTTTTCTATCGCAAATGTACAAATTGAAGATGGCGCACGCGACCTTGGTGCGAGTGAATATCAAGTTTTTCTACACGTTACACTCCCACTTGCATTTCCCGCACTACTTAGTGGTATGATTTTAAGCTTTGTTCGCGCGCTCGGTGAATTTGGTGCTACTTTAATGTTTGCAGGAAATATACCCGGCAAGACACAAACAATCCCAACAGCCATTTACATGGCCATTGATGCAAGTAATATGCAACTTGCTTGGACACTTGTCATCATAACGATTAGCATGTCACTTCTATTCTTATTCTGTATTCAACTCATTAATAAACGAATTACCACTTCCTAAAGCAGCTTTTTTCGAAGCTGCTTCTTTATTTCTTAGGAAATAAAATATAGGGATGGGAAATAACTGAATTTTACTTTTTATTTAAATATACATTTTATTTGAATTTACTTTCTAAAATAGGCAATTTCCTGTTATTATATGGAGGTGTTTCAAAAATTGAAGAAATGAAAACGCATTTATATCGTAAGTTCTTCATCCTGTTTTAGCGATCGGTAATCTTCTACTCTATTAGTGGTGCATTACCAATCGGTAGAACGATATGTAATTATATTTGTATAGCAAAATGAAGGGAGTCTTGTAATGGACATTTTATTAGCGCTTCTTCCTGCAATTGCATGGGGAAACATCTTATTAGTAAGCGTAAAAATGGGCGGTGGTGCATATAGCCAAACGGTAGGTATGACAATCGGTGCTCTATTCTTCGCAACAATTATGTATGTATTTACTCAACCAGCTTTAACAATGACAGTCTTGATTGTTGGTTTTATTTCAGGTTTATTCTGGGCTTTAGGACAAGTAAACCAATTAAAAACAGTTGAAAAACTAGGTGTTTCAACAACTGTAACGATTTCTACTGGTATGCAACTTGTTGCAACTTCTATCTTTGGAGTTATCGCTTTTCATGAGTGGACCACTACTACTACGATCGTTATGGGAACGATTGCAATCCTATTAATTGTAGTTGGTGTTGTATTCACTTCATTAGATGATAAAGAAAATGCACAGCCACCAGGACAATTGAAAAAGGGACTTCTTACTTTAATTGTTTCTACTTTCGGCTATCTTGTATATGTAATTATTATTCGTTGGTATAACATTGATGGTTGGTCTGCTATTTTACCACAGGCAGTTGGTATGTTCGTTGGTGCAGTTGTACTGACATCTAAACATAAACCATTTAACAAATATGCAATTCGTAATGCTTTATCTGGTTTACTATGGGGAACAGGAAACTTATTCTTACTTCTTTCACTACCACGTGTTGGAGTAGCAACAAGCTTCCCATTATCTCAAACTGGTATCGTTATCTCGACTTTCGGTGCGATTGTCTTCTTAGGTGAAAAGAAAACAAAACGTCAATTGATCTTTATTGCACTAGGTAGTGTTTTAATTATCGGCGGCGCTGTATTACTTGGTCTAACAAAAGCATAAACTTATAATCTATTAATCCCTGAAGCATAACTGCTTCAGGGATTTTTAATTACAACTATTTTTCAAATATAATAATCTTTATAACCTTATTTGTATCAACTCTCCTCCCTCCATTTTCATCCTTTTTACTATAAGCCTTTTCTTTTTACAAAATTCTCTTAAAAATGGTATCGTTTTTTATAACATATCTCCACTGGAAAGGAATAAAGGATATGCCTAATAAACAACGAATTTTATTTATTGGTGCCGGTCGTATGGCAGAAGCTATATTTTCCGGATTACTTAAAACAAGCAGAGAATACATCGAAGAAATTATCGTTTCTAATCGAAGCAACGTAGAAAAGCTAGAACAATTACAAGGGCGCTATAATGTGTCTATTACAACAGATTGGAAGCAACATGTTACATCTGTTGATACGATTGTTTTAGCAATGCCACCTTCTGCACATGAAGAATTATTAGTGGAATTATCTCCGTTACTATCGAATCAACTTGTCGTAACGGTAGCTGCTGGCATTGGCCCATCTTATTTAGAAGAAAGACTTCCACAAGGAACACCTGTTGCTTGGATTATGCCTAATACAGCTGCTGAAATTGGCAAGTCTATCTCTTTATATACAATGGGACAATCAGTAAATGAGATGCATCAAGAAACCCTGCAACTGCTTTTAAGAGGCATTGGTACTTCGCAACTTTGCACTGAAGAAGAAGTGCATCAACTTACTGCAGTTACTGGAAGTGCACCAGCCTTCCTTTATTACTTTGCCGAAAGCTTAATTGAAGCAACAAAAAGTTATGGAGTCGATGAAGCAACCGCAAAACACCTTGTCATTCAAATGATTTCTGGCTCTGCTTCTATGCTTGAACAAACGCAAGATCCAGCTAACCTCCGCGAACAAGTAACAACACCAGGCGGTTCCACAGCTGAAGGTCTCAAAACTTTATATGAATATAATTTTTCAGAAGCAATTCAACAAGCAGTAGAAGCAACAAACAAAAAAGCTAGGGGGAAATAATATGAATTTAACAAGTTTAAAAGACTATACAACATTGCATAACGGTGTGAAAATGCCTTGGTTCGGCTTAGGTGTTTTCAAAGTAGAAGATGGATCGGAAGTAATCGATTCTGTAAAAGCAGCGATTAAAAATGGATACCGTAGCATCGATACTGCAGCAATATATCAAAATGAAGAAGGCGTTGGTCAAGCAATTCGCGAATCTGGTATTCCTCGTGAAGAGTTATTCATTACTTCAAAAGTGTGGAATAGCGATCAAGGTTACGAATCAACACTTCAAGCTTTTGAAACGACTTTAGAAAAATTAGGTCTAGAATATTTAGATTTATACCTAGTACATTGGCCTGTAAAAGGGAAATATACTGAATCATGGAAAGCGTTAGAAAAACTTTATAAAGATGGTCGTGTTCGTGCTATCGGTGTGAGTAATTTCCATATCCACCACTTACAAGACGTGTTTGAAATCGCTGAAATTAAGCCAATGGTCAACCAAGTGGAATACCATCCACGCTTAGCACAAGAAGAATTACACACTTTCTGTAAAGAACATAACATCCAGCTTGAAGCTTGGTCACCATTAATGCAAGGACAGCTACTGGATAATCCAACATTACAAGAAATCGCTACAAAATATAATAAATCGACTGCACAAGTTATTTTACGCTGGGATTTACAAAACGAAGTTGTAACGATTCCTAAATCAATTAAAGAACACCGCATTATTGAAAATGCAAACATCTTCGACTTTGAATTAAGCTCGGATGATATGAAAGAAATTCAAGCTTTAAATGAAAATCATCGCGTCGGTCCAGATCCAGATAACTTTAACTTCTAGTAGGAAACCACTGCCATATGCAGTGGTTTTTTTATTTTTAAAAAACTGAAAATTTAAACTATATTTCATTTGATTGACACTTCCTTATCCAAGGTGTAAGATTTTGAATTATCAAAGAAACACAAAAATTAATAAAATTTATTCGTTTACTCATTGTATCAAGAGAGGTGGAGGGACTGGCCCTTTGAAACCTCGGCAGCAGGTTCATTTTGAATACTGTGCCACTTCCTGCAAGCTTTATGCTTGAAAGATAGAATGAGGGACTTCGTTTATATACGGGTGCATAACTTGTACGTAAAAATCCCTCTTTCTCGATCTGAAAAGAGGGATTTTTTGTTTTTCATTTCCCTCATCATCATCCAAACTTATTAATTATTTAGGAGGAAAATCAAATGAAAAAGAAGTTTGTACCCGGTATTGCATCAGTTGTAGGAGTAAGTATTTTATTAACTGGTTGCGGTAGTTATAAAAACGAAGCTAGCGGAGCAAATGCAAAAGACGAGGCACCTAGTAAGCAAGTTTTAAACTTATCTTCACCTACTGAGATTCGAACGATGGATACAGCTCGTGCTACAGATACTGATTCTGGTCAAGTAATGAGAAACGTATTTGAAGGTTTGTATAATCTTGGTGAAGGTAATAAACCTGTTCCTGGTGTTGCAAAATCTCATGAAGTAAGTGGCGATAAAACGAAATACACATTCCATTTACGAGATTCAAAATGGTCAAACGGTACTCCTGTTACAGCGAAAGATTTTGTCTTCGCTTGGCAAAGAGCTGTTGACCCAGCAACAGCCTCTGAATATGCATTTCTATTCTTTGATATTAAAAACGCAACAAAAATTAACAACAAAGAACTTCCAGCCGACCAACTTGGTGTAAAAGCAGTTGATGACCATACGTTTGAAGTAGAATTAGAGCGTCCTGTTCCATACTTTATTAGCTTAACAGCGTTCCCAACATTTCTACCAATTAACGAAGAATTCTTTAAAGCACAAGGTGATAAGTACGCTTTAGAAGATAATACAATTTTGTACAACGGGGCTTTTACACTAAGCGATTGGAAGCACGAACAAAGCTTTAAATTCAAAAAAAATCCTACCTATTGGGATAAAGATACTGTCAAACTGGAAGAAATTAACTTTAACATCGTAAAAGAAAAATCAACAGAAGTAAATTTATTCGAATCTAAACAATTAGACCGTATTAAACTAACATCTGACTTCGTTGATAAATATAAAAAAGATGCTAACTTTAAAGAACGTCCAAACGTAGGCGTACAATTTTTACGTATGAATCAACAAAACAAAGTACTTCAAAACGTTTCTGCACGCCAAGCAATCGATCAAACAATCGATAGAAAATCCTTTGTAAATACGTTATTAAATGATGGTTCTACACCAACTTATGGTCTCGTGCCAAAAAACTTTGCAAAAGGGCCTGACGGAAAAGACTTCCGTACTGCAAACGGCGATTTAACAAAAGTTGATACAAAATCTGCACAAGAATTATGGAAAAAAGCCAAAAAAGAACTTGGTTCTGAAAAGATCACATTAGAATTATTAACAAGCGATGGTGACCTTGAGAAGAAAACTGGTGAGTTCCTAAAAGGGCAGCTTGAAAAGAATTTAGATGGATTAACAGTAAATATAAAACCGCAACCGCGTAAGCAACAAGTTTCACTTTTATTAAAAGGTGACTATGAAATTGGAATTGACGGTTGGAGCCCTGACTTTGCGGACCCAATTACATTCCTTGAACTATTTACAACGAACAACCCTTATAACTTAGATCACTACTCTAATAAAGAATTCGATGACACAATTGAAAAAGTAAAAACGACTTTAGCTGGTGATGAAAAGGCCCGCTTTGACGCATTACTAGCGTCAGAAAAAATATTGTTTAAAGACTCTGTTATCGCTCCTCTCTACCAAAAAGGAGAATCCTATTTAGAACGTTCTTATGTGAAAGGCATTGTGCAAGTGGACTTTGCAGGTCAATTAAACTTCAAGTGGGCAAAAATTGAAAAATAAAATACAATTTTAATCATCGTGTTTCCACTCACACCTATTGTTTTTTTAGGAAAATATATTAAAAGCAGATTCCCTAATACGAGGAAATCTGCTTTTCTAATATATTATTTTGCGAAATTAATACTCCATTTTTTATTATTGACATATAGTTACGACTTCCGTAAAGAAAATGGAAATCTAGTCAAAGATGATGTGAAAACAGATTTAGCTGGTGATGAAAAAGCTCGCTTTGGAGCAATGAAGCAAGCTGAAAAAATCTTATTACAAGATGGCGCTGTCGCTCCTTTATACCAACAAGGTCGCTCTTTCATTAAAGGGCTTGTAACGACTGACTTTGGCGGTGAGTTTAACTACAAGTGGACAGAAGTCGCAAAATAGTAAATACCAGTAAAAAGGTATCCAATTGAAGGATACCTTTTTACTTTATACTTCTTTACTTACAGAACCTCTTCCCTTTACCATTCCTTTTATGACTAGAGTAATTCCCGCTACCAATTGTGTAACTAGTATAATGAGTAATAATGAAATAATATTTTTCTCTAAATTAACTCCACCGAATATTATTGTATGATAACCATTTGCTGCGTATGTTGTGGGAAATAATCCCGAATACAGTGATAAACATTTGTGTATTAATGATAAGAAGACAAAAAGAACGATTGTCAGTTCTCTTCATAACTCTCTTTTTGTATTGAACTAAAACTCATAATGAATATAAACATAAACATCAAATATGTTTTCCACGTCAAAGAAGGTATATGTCCTGACCACAGATAACTAATTAAATAGTTGATTCCCATAATACACGACGATACTACTAAACTAATACTTATTAGTTTTACATATTTGAGCATACCTTTTCTCCTTACTTTTTATTTTTCTACCTCTTCAAATTGCAGGTTCACCGGTTCTTCTAAGAGTGTTTCATAAAAGTTTTCTGCCAAATCTGTTGAAGGAATTTTTTCATCCACTTCATCAAATCGAATACTATCTAGCCACACACAACCTTCTCCTGATAATAAAACGCCGAATGCAATACCAAGCGCTCCTTCTTTTATATCTAATACAACCGAGTACGATTGCCAGTTATTCGTATTTTTAATTGGGCGATTTTGCATATTATCCATAGCAAGCGGTTCTGTATCTTTTCCGTCTACTCGCATCCACAATCCTGCCCAATCTCTTACGTTCTCACTCTTAACAAACGCTGTTAAACGTAATCTTTTACCTACATATTTATCCGCCCGGAACATTTGCATTAATGTCGAAAATCCTCCATGTGTAACATTCTCTTTTGCTTTTATGTATGCAGATACTTTTCCTTGATGGGCAACTTCATAATCTAAACCCATCTCATATTCAGCAGGATGACTTCCACTTAAGATCCATCCTTTTGGTATACCTTTTTGCATTGAAACACCCTCTCTTTCTATATAAAATGACTGGAAATACTTTCGATATTTCTTTGGTGGCAATTGAAACATTCTTTTAAAAGCTCTCGTAAATGCCTCTTGTGAGGAAAAACCATATTGCATCGCAATATCAATAACCGCTCTTTCAGTCGACACTAAAGCCTGTGCAGCATAAGTTAATCTTCTCTTTCGAATATAATCCGTTACACTCATCCCGATATAACTTTGAAAAATACGATGAAAATGGTACATCGATACTGCACTGTGGAATGCTACTCTTTCTGTTGTGAGCTCTTCATGTAAATGATTCTCTATATATTCGATTGCTTTTTTTATCATCTCTTTATATTCTTCATGCATTTCAGTACCTCCTCACAACTTCAATTTACCATATACATACAAATCGTTTTTGATTTAAATTGCGGATTAACCCTTGAAGGTATAAGAAAATAATTTATTTTCAACACATACATAATTACATGCTTTTTGGAAAAACTTGTATAGAACAAAGTTACATAAGGAGGAATTTATAATGAGAATTTTACTATCAGTTTTATTAGCTCTTATGCTAGTACCTGCATTAACAGGATGTAAAGCTCCTGCAAAGGAAGATACAACTTCTGATAAGAAAACGACTGAAGAAGCAAAAAACGAGGCTCCTGCAGATTTAAAACTTAATTTTAATGAATTCAGTTTAGATGCAGACTATCAAGATACGAAGAAAGATTACGAAGCTGATTATAAAAATGTGGCAGCTGATAAGAAAATGGAAGCAAAACTTGAAGATCATAAAACAGATGCGAAGTTTACAGGTGACGAGGCTATTACAAAATTAAGCCCACTTCTACAAGAATTAAAATTTGATAAAGACACACCTGACCAAGAAGTAATCGATCAAGTAGTAAACGTGTTCAAACTTGATAAAGACTACCAAAAATTCGATTTAGAAGTTGTCTTCTCTGATGGAACGAAAAAAGAATATAAAAGAGAAATAAAATAAAGAAGTAGGCGGCTGCCTACTTCTTTATTTTTTTGTATTGTAATTGCTTGGTTATACTTCCATTCTTTTAACGTGAACAGTCCGTTCGTAATTAACTCTTTTGGATCTGTTTTTAATGGTGTTATTTATTAAAAATCTCAGTTTTCACTTATAATAAAAAGAAATTATATTAAAGGAGTTATACGATGGATCCCTTACTTCTAGCGACTATAGGATTACCATTAACAATCGTCACACTCGTTATCATTGGTTTTTATAAACTCTTCATTAAAAAGAAAAGCATTACCTCTTTTTACACCCCCTTCGATAATATTACCAGACAAACTATTTCTGAATTTCACGAAGAGCAAAAAGTATTAGTAAGCGAGGATGAAGATGGCGATGGTAAGAAAAAAAAATAACCTTGCATGCGCAAGGTTATTTTTTCGCTTCTGTTTGAAAACGTTTATAGTATGTCGATGCTGTTGCAAAGTTAACTTCTATATCACGAATCAACGATGAATCTTCTTCTTTAGCTAACTTCTGTAATTTTTTCATCGCTTGTTCCGATTCGTCTAGGAAGCCAACATACATCTCATGTTCTTGTTCCTTCGACTTCGGTACACGAATTTCTTTACGCATATGATCTATATCTTCTAACATGCCCGTTGTTACATTTTGCACGTCTTCCTTATATTTAGCATTAGTTATTTCCTTACCACCCTTTTCTTTTGCCACTTCAAATAACTGCAGTGCTTTATTAATTTCTTTATTCATTTTCATATCGTATTTTTCATGTACTGCACGGTATGCTTCCACCTCTTCGGTTTGCTCAGTGGATTGCTCTACCTTTTCTTGTGGTTCTTTCGTATCTTTATTTCCATTACATCCTGCTAGAAGGATCATACTTCCCATTACAGCAATACCTAAAACCTTCTTCATCTCTAATTCTCCTTTTATCTACAGCTACTACTCATTATGGTTTCTTTTATCTCCACTTGTTATTATACCGATAATATCCTACTTTTTACACTTAAGACGATTTGGTAATATGTATACCAACATTTTTGTCACAGTATCGTCACTTTATGCAAATAACTTTTGCATCGCTTCACTCTATCCACTTACAAATATGTATAAGTTATTTCAAAGAAATGAAAAAAGAGCTGATTCAACCACTCCCTTTGAATCAGCTCTTTTTTATTAAGCCTCTAAATTTTGTTTTTGTTGCAGTTCAAACTGCTTTTCACTTCTTTTTGCCATGAATAAATAGCATAACACCGCACCAATTTCACAAAGTGCTATAACAACACCCATAGGCAATGCGGTATTGCTTCCACCGATACCTACTAACGGTGCTACAAGTGCTCCTGAAATAAACTGTAATAAACCTAGTAAAGCTGAAGCTGTTCCTGCTGCTTGTTTTTGATTTCTCATTGCTAACGAGAACCCAGTTGTGGATACAACTCCAACACTTGATACAACAAGGAATAACGAGCATAAAACACCAATTAACCCTATTCCAAGTACGATTGTCAGTAGTAAAGATAGACCACCAACAGCCGCAATAATGATGCCAGAAACAAATAATGTCTTCTCACTAACTTTTCCTGCTAAACGGCCAGTAATTTGGCTAGCAATAATAATACCGATACCGTTAATCGCAAAGAATAAACTAAATTGCTGTGGTGATGCCCCGTATATGTTTTGCAACACAAATGGTGAACCAGAAATGTACGCAAACATTGCCGCTGTTACTAATCCTTGTGACAATGCATATCCCATAAATAAACGATCTTTCAGAAGTTTCCCGTACGTCGCTAATGTTCCTGATAAACCACCAGTCTCTCTTTCTTCCGGAGGCAATGTTTCACGTAATACGAACGTAGCTGATATTAACATGAATACACTAATTGCTCCAAGAACGATGAAAACACCGCGCCATGTTGTGAACTGTAACAATTGTCCCCCAATAATCGGTGCCAAAATAGGTGCTGCTCCGTTTACTAACATGAGGAGCGAGAAAAATTTCGTCATTTCAGAACCTGAGTACATGTCACGTACCATTGCACGGGATATAACGATCCCAGCAGATCCTGAAGCACCTTGTAAGAAACGTAAAAGTACTAAAGTCCAAATAGACGGTGCTACAGCACAAAGTAATGAAGAAGCAACATAAATAATAAGAGCGATAATAAGAGGTTTGCGCCTTCCGTAAATATCACTAATGGAGCCGACAAATAATTGTCCTACTGATAGCCCAAGCAAACAAGCTGTCAATGTAAGTTGCGCAAGAGATGCACCTGTCTGTAAATCATCCGTTAATTTCGGTAAAGACGGCAAATACATATCAATAGATAATGGCCCAATCGCTGTAAGTGTCCCTAGTACAAGAATCATCCATAACCTGTTTGTCTTTACAGGCTTATATATTTCGTGATTAACTCCATTCACTTTTTCTATTCACCCTTTCATATACACACTAAATCGTAACAATTATAGTTACAACATAAACATACGTCAAGTATAGTGTATTTTCCTTTTTCACATTGTAAAAAAAAGCGATAGAAATTCTATCGCTTTACTTTTTCAAATTGCTATTTGTAAATTTGGATACGGAAGACATCGCCTCTCCTGTATCTAAATATGTGATTTGAATTGGATCTCCTACCTCTGTAAACATAGCATACGGGAATTTTTTCGCAGGTATCATAAATACTTTTTGTTCATTCTCTAACAGTACGTACACGATCGTATTTTCACCCGATTTTTCTTTATATACACGTTGCACAATACCTTCTTTTTGCGCCTCTTTACCATTTGAAGTTGGTCTAAATGAATCTCCACTTCCACTCAGCGCATTTTTATAATTCTCAAGTGCTTCCTTTTGTGTCGAACCTGTTGCAAATATTTTCGCATTAGAAGCATATATAACAGTGTGGGCACGCACTAATCCCCCGTCATCAATAACAGGTACAATCCAAGAAGGCTTACCGTACACGTTATAAATAACTGGCATCGTTCCATGCCACTTCTCTCTCTTAAAGGAATTATCCACTACTTCTGTAGCAGCCGAACCATCCATAATTCCTTTTACTTCTTTTCCATTATAGTAATATAACTTTCCTGTCCGTGCATCAATGAGTGAGTAACCTAACGCAGAGTCTACTCCTTCTTTCGGAGAGGTGAAATCAGTAAAGTAATATAGAGTTCCATCCTTACCGAATATTGGTGTAACTCCTTCCTTCGTCCCCCACTCAGTCGGAATCTTCATATCAGTTTGTGAGAATTTCGTATTCCAAAATCCGTGAATATATTTACCGAAGTACGTATTTAACGTAGATGCTGTCTCATGATTTAATACGCCATCAACAAATTTAGGTGCCTTTCCTTTATCATACCTTTTTACTTCACCTGTTTGTGCATCTACTACAACAACACCTTCTACTTCAAATCCAGATCTTCCTGAAATAAATTCACCGTACGTCATTGTATAATACGGTTTTCCTTTATCATCAACTTCAAATTTAGGTTTCCCTTTAAAGATTAGATCTGGTTCTGCTTTTCGAACGACACGTTCTAATTTATTACCGAAAAACATGCTTGGTACATATTTCATTTTATAACCGAGATGTAGTTTCGCTTCCGCATCAGGATTCGTACCTGACATCGTTACATAACCTGGAATTGTTTCAGCTTTACGTGCTTTAAAAAAGCCTGAAACTTCAATCGGTGCTACATATAAAGCTTCACCTTTTACCATTTGTGGTGTTAATTCACCTAGTTCAAAATAAGCTACTTTTGGGATATCTCCAAATACCTTTTTCATTTTATTTTCCGCTGTTTTAGGCGGCACTGTAAACGGCTGATCATTTTCAGTAAATGGCTCTGAAATATCTTTCTCTACCTTAACAACAGAATCATATTTCTTTTGCGTGATTACTATATCATGCAAATAACCAAAATAACCATAACTTGCAAGTAAAACAAACATTAAAAGTCCTTTTAATGTACCTTCTAATTTCCCTACCTTATCCTGTGAAAATAAAACAAGCCCAATTAAAATTGCTACTGCAACAGAATAATGAGTAAGAATTGAATCTACTCGATCATCAATTAGCCAAAGATATTCATAGATTGCAATACCAATCCAAAATAAAATAGGAATAACTAAAATAGATGATTTCTTACCCTTTACAACCTTCTCATCCCCTTTCTTATCCACCGCTCGAAGTTTATTACTACCGCCTCGTGTCCATGGAATCAAAAACAAAGTGAGAATAGCTAACACTAAAAATTTCATCAAAGGCAATGTCCCCTTTTCATTTATTTTCCCTTTCAGTATAACAAATAAAGGGTATTCAGGTAAAAATGGGAATGATCACACTTTTTTACTACTTAATACAACTCCGCTCACTACATATAAGATTGATGCAATATAAAAAATCGTACCAATTGTAAAGAAATCTACTAAATACCCCGTTCCAATAATTGCTACTGCTCCTCCAATCGATGTCCACACATGATATTTTCCAATCTCATATCCTGCCTTTTCCTGCATCACCTTTCTTGCTAAAGACGTTTTCTCAGTGTTACGCTGCACAGCGCCTAAAATTCCCATTACAATTTGAAGAATGTATACATGCCAAACTTCTGTGGCAATCGGAAAACACAGCATTAATATCGCCATGGACCAAGCGTATATTATTAATAATGTTCTATCTCCTACTCTATCAGACATCTTTCCTACTAGTGGATATACAAGTGCTGAAGTTAAAGCAAATAAGCCATATGCCCAACCAAACTGTGAAAAACTATTTCCAACATTCCGGAGCAATAGAATGTAAAAAGGAAATACCATACTTCCAGCCATCATAATGATACTTTGTGACGCTACAAATCTTCTATATGTCATTTCGTATACTCCCTATAAAATAAATTCACAAATCTCTCTTCTGGGTCTACGTCCTTCTTCTTCTGAAGAAATTCTTCTATACGAGGATATGCCCTCCTTAACTGCTCTGTCGTTGGATAAGAATAATATGGCAAATAGTAACTACCGTTATATTTTAAAGTAACATCGATCATCTTCCGAATGATACCTTCTGTTTTCTTTATCTCATCTTCAGAGCGCCCTTGATTAATTAAAAGAACTAACGCAAACATATCATCTTTCGCATAGGATAAAACTGCATTTTCATTCCTTTCCACGTAACGAATCGTAATATTAAGCAAGTTCAGTTCTTCTTCGTTTAACGCATTACGTAAATCATCTATGTATTCCGTAAAAGAATCGATGGGCACAAAGTATTCTTGTAACACTTCTGTAAGGTTCGGATTTTCATATTCCATAAAGGCACTATCTGACCTCATAACATTATTTCGCGTCTCAAACTGTCCGTCTGTACGTTCAAAATAACTTCTTTGTATATCCCAAAATGTATTCTTTCCCCAATCACTATAACGTGATAACCCAAGCAAAAATTTCGGTGCTGCTATAATATTTTCTTCTTTTAATTCACTGTACTCTTCCAGCCTCTGTTGATTTTCTGCCAATACATAATCCGTCACATACATTTCTCTTAAAAATGAATTTGGAGCGACCGAAATACGTGCTAAATGCATACGAACATTTTCATCTTTTCTTACCTTCTCTTTGAAATACGTCGTATATTCTTTATAATCTATCATTCTCGTATGCATTTCATATAATTCATCATCTGTTAATTTCAGCGTCACATCTAAAATGACACCAAATAGCCCGTAACCGCCGATGACATAGGGAAATAAATCAGCATTCTCTTCTCTACTTACATTACGTACACTGCCATCTGCCATTAATAGTCGAAATGATTCGACTGTGTCAATCAATGCTTCATGACGAATATCACGTCCATGTACATTTACACTTAATGAACCACCAACAGTAAAAATATTTTGAGACTGCATTACCTGAACCGCAAGGCCATATGGATTTATTTTCTTTTGAATATCATTCCATGTAACACCGCTTTGTACCCTAATCCTCTTTTTCTCTGGATCAAACTCTAATATTTCGTTATATCCTTTCATATCAAGCATCGTACCGTTCGGATAATATGTCTGTCCGCCTTGGCTATGTTGCATACCTGCAATGGAAATTTTCTCTCCTGAAACTTTTGCATCTTGCACTAATTTTATTAACGAGTTCTCATCCGTAGCACTTTCAACACGTTTTATTTTTGTCGGAAGCAATTTACCTACATCACTCATAATAGGATGATCGAGTTGTTTTTTATACGTCTGTATAGACGCTGTTAACAACACCGTATACGCTATAATGACAACTACTATCTTTCTTTTTTTCAAATGGCACTCTCCTCTTTTAACGTTCTTCCTCTTCATATTGTACCTATTTTCCTAAGAAGAAAGTATTAACAAAAAAGAGAGAGCCCACTTATTTCAGGTCCCTCCCTCATCAAGACTATCACTTTGCTGCTGGCAATTGTATTGGCTCAAACTTTATTCCTCTCATAACAACATGTTTCAAGAAACACTTAAATATGATGTAAAGAAAACAACTAATTTCAGGAGGTCATTATGAAAGCTATTATTTGCACAAAGTATGGACCACCTAATGTTCTCCAGCTTCAAAATATAGAAAAGCCTAAACCTAAAAAGAATGAAGTATTAGTTAAAATTCACGCAACAAGTGTAACGACTGGAGATTGTAGAATACGTGGCTTTAATAGCCCCCTCTTATTTTGGGTTCCTATGCGGATTATATTGGGTTTCAGAAAACCTAGAAAACCTATACTCGGCGTAGAATTATCCGGGGAAATCGAAGAAGTAGGAACGGATGTAACTCTATTTAAAAAGGGAGACCAAGTTTTTGCATTAACAGAGCTTAATGTTGGTGGTTATGCAGAATATACATGTGTACATGAAAGTGGATTAGTAGCATTAAAACCTACCAATGTGACGTATGAAGAAGCCGCAGTTATTCCCTTTGGCGGAACTTCGGCATTACACTTTCTAAGAAAGGCCCGTATAAAAAGAGGGCAACAAGTGCTCATATACGGCGCATCTGGATCCGTGGGAACAGCAGCCGTACAACTTGCTAAATATTTTGGCGCAACCGTTACGGCTGTTTGTAGCAATTCAAATTTTGAACTAGTGCAATCTTTAGGGGCTGATAAAGTAATTGATTATACGAAAGAAGATTTTACAAAGCAGGGTGAATACTATGATATTATATTTGATGCTGTTGGAAAACATAAAAGATCCCTTGGAAAAAAAGCATTAACGTCTACTGGTGTATATGTATCTGTTAATGGCATGATGGCAAAGGTAAGTAAAGAAGATATGTTTCTATTAAAAAAACTAACTGAAACAGAAAATTTAAAGCCTGTTATTGATAGAACTTACCCGTTAGAAGACATTTCAGAGGCCCATATGTACGTAGAAACAGGGCGCAAAAAAGGAAACGTTTCGATTACCTTAAAATAAAATATATTCTGAAAATATTGTTGACAATTCTTTTTGTAAGATTTACTATTAGTACCATATTAAAAAACTACATACACATACTCTTATCAAGAGTGGCGGAGGGACTGGCCCGATGATGCCCGGCAACCGAGCTTATAACGTATAAGCTAAGGTGCTAATTCCTGCAAAACGAGTTTTCGTTTTGGAAGATAAGAGAGGAACCTATTTTGTCTATTCGGCACCTCTCTTATTTTGAGAGGTGCTTTTTATTTTGGAACGTATATTAAGGGGGAATTATAGATGAAGAAAGTATTACTAAGCATTGTAAGCGGAGCAGTACTATTATTAGGCGCATGTAGCGCCAGCTCTGATAAAGAAGTTAAGGCATTAGATGAGAAAAAGATTACTGTCGGTGTAACAGGCGGGCCGCATGAACAAATTTTTGAAAAGGTGAAAGAAGTTGCAGCAAAAGATGGGCTCGAAATTGATGTAAAAGTATTTAATGATTATGTAGCACCGAACGTATCTTTAGATGAAAAAAGCCTTGATGTAAATAGCTATCAAACTAAATCTTATTTAGACGTATTTAAAGCCGAACGAAACATGAAATTAACTGAAGTATTTTCAACAGTAACATTCCCTATGGGCGTATATTCTAAAGACATAAAAGATGTAAAAGACTTAAAAGAGGGCGATGCAATTGCTGTCCCAAATGACCCAACAAATGAACTTCGAGCTTTAAAGCTATTTGAAAAAGCAGGAGTTTTAAAGGTTGATCCAAAGGCTACAGAAAAAGCGACTGCAAAAGATGTAATTGAAAATCCAAAAAACTTAAAGATTGTTGAATTAGAGGCCGCTCAATTACCAACACAGCTAAGTGAAGTAAAGGCAGCTGCAATTAACACGAACTTCGCATTAGGTGCAAAATTAAGTCCAGCGAAAGACTCTATTTTCCGAGAAGGAAAAGATTCACCATATGTGAACTGGGTTGTTGTTCGTACAGAAAATAAAGATGATGCTGTCGTAAACAAATTAAAGAAAGCTTATCAATCTAAAGAAGTAAAAGAATTTATTGAGAAAAAATTTGATGGTTCTGTTTTACCGTCTTGGTAGGAGCTGACGATAATGATTGAATTAAAAAATATTTCCAAAGTATTTTCAACAAAAAAAGGGAATGTCGAAGCTCTTAGATCAACTTCTCTTAAAGTGGCCAAGGGCGAGGTATTTGGAATCATCGGATATAGCGGCGCTGGTAAAAGTACATTAATTCGCTGTGTAAATTTATTAGAAAAACCAACGACAGGAACTATCATTGTAAACAATCAAGACTTAACAACACTATCGACAAAAGAACTAGCAAAAGCGCGACAAAAAATCGGAATGATTTTTCAAGGGTTCAATTTACTTAAAACTGTTACCGTCTATGAAAATATTGCATTACCTTTACGCCTTGCTGGCATTCCAAAAGCAGAAATTGAAAAAAGGGTAGAAAAGTATTTACGCATTGTCGATCTTTTTAACCGTAAAGATGCATATCCAAGTGAACTTTCTGGCGGTCAAAAACAGCGTGTTGCCATTGCACGTGCACTATCACATGAACCTGAAGTTTTATTAAGCGATGAAGCAACAAGTGCTTTAGACCCAGAAACAACCGATTCTATTCTTGACTTACTATTAAAGATCAACGAAGAAATTGGAATTACGATTTTACTCATTACACATGAAATGAATGTCATCCAGCGTATATGTGACCGCGTTGCCGTTATGGAACAAGGGGCTATAGTCGAAAGCGGGACTGTGAAAGATATTTTCACAAACCCGCAACATGTAACAGCGAAGAAATTTGTAAATAGCGCATTCGCAGCGAAAATTCCAGAAGAAGTACAAAGAGAACTACAAACTACTGGTGAAATTGTAACACTTTCTTTTATAGGAAATTCTTCAGGAGAACCAGCATTAGCTGTCGCTACAAAACGTTTCCAAGTATATCCGAATATTTTATCCGGTAATATTACACAGTTAAAACATGAGGCATATGGGAAACTTGTCATTCATATGCAAGGTGAAAAAAATGAAGTACACCGTGCTTTATCATTTTTACAAGAACAAGGCATCATCATAGAAGGAGGCAGAATAGATTATGGGAAACAAGTCCTTTTTGGATGAATGGGGTAACGTCATATGGGAAGCGACAATTCAAACATTTCAAATGACATCTATTTCACTAATTATCTCTATCCTTATCGCATTACCTCTTGGTGTCACACTTGTTTTAACGAGACCTGGTGGACAGCACGAAAATAAAATTGTCTATCCTATTCTTAATACAGTCATCAATGTCATTCGCTCTCTTCCATTTATCATTCTATTATTTTTCATTTTGCCTTTTACAAAATTTCTAATGGGAACATCCATTGGTGTGCAAGGTGTTATCGTGCCACTTGTCGTATTCACAGCTCCTTACATTGCACGTTTAATGGAAACTGCTTTATTAGAAGTGGATCGCGGCGTCATTGAAGCCTATCAAGCAATGGGCGTTTCTACTATTAAAATCATTTGGCACGTCATGGTTAAAGAAGCACGCCCATCTCTTGTACTTGGGTTAACAATCGCAACCATTGGCCTAATCGGTGCAACAGCAATGGCTGGCCTTGTAGGCGCTGGTGGACTAGGGGATTTAGCATATCGCTTCGGTCATTTACGCTATGAACCTGAAGTAATGTATGCGACTGTCTTTATTTTAATTGTCCTCGTTCAAGGCTTACAGTCTTTAGGGAATGGTGTTGCACGAAGATTGAAGAAAGATTAAAAAAGAAGGTATCTCACCAGGGTGAGATACCTTCTTTTTATCTTTTAAACCCACCTTCTGAATGAATAACTTGTCCAGTAATCCACTCTGCTTCTTCGCTTACTAAAAACTTAATGAGCCTTGCTGCATCTTTCGGCTCACCAATATTCACTAATAAATTTATCCTATCCCTATCAAAATTAGATATTGAAATAATAAAAACAATCAGAAAAACTCTGGTAAATAATGGTTCACTTTCTTATAATAAAACATGGGGCTAATGTGAGAGTTATAGATGGTCTGATTATACAGACTCATCTAGTTTTTAAAAAATAGGGGGAAGAAACATGTCAAAAAAATTACTTTCTTTATTTTCTACAATAATTGTAGCAGCTTTTGTAATAACTGGCTGCGGTCAAAGCGATACGACAAATAAAGAACAAAAAGAAACTGCAAACAAAGAAAGCAAAACAGAACAAACGGATACAGCGAAAGAAAATAAACCTGAAGAAAAAAAATCAGAAGATAAAAAATCAGAAGATAAAAAAAATGAAGCTACAGCTACTAGCTCAAGCGATTATTCCAAGCTGATTTCCTATATGGAAAAAGAAACAGGTGGTAAAACAAAAGTTCTTTTTGAAAATAAGGAACCACAAGTCTATAAAGCTGAAGATGTTTCAGTAACAATGAATAGTTATGCATTAGTTGAATTAAATGGCTTCCATACGGACTTCGACATTCCATTTAACCGCCAAACAGAGGGCGGGGTTATTCTTGTGAACTATAGCGTAAAAAATAGTTCAGCTAAAGATATTTATTATATGCCAGCATTGGACATGTCGTTTACTGGTGCGCAGAAAGTATATAGTAACTATAAAGATTTAATTCCAAAAGAAGATCAGCTACCAACTAAGCTTGCTCCAACGAATGATTACTTAGTAAAAGCAGGAGAAACTATTTCTGGTTATATCGCTTATCCATTTGGAAAAGATGATTTAGCGAAAATTTCAAGTCTCTCAACAGTCTCAGTCACAGTTCCAACTGCACAAGCTAATAAAGGGAAATTTGATGCCCCAATCGGAAGCCCTGGAAACTTTTCATTAAGTTTAAACGCTCAAGGCGCTGAAAAGGTTGCAGCAGATAAAACTTTCTACCAAGATAAAGTTACAGCTAATAACATGGGCGATAAAAAAATGTTAAAAGAGAAATCAAATATTAATAACAGCCAAGAATTAGGCGCTGTTAATGTTACATTAGATGGATACCAATTTACTCAATTCACACCAAATTCCGTCGAAGCTCCACGCTTTGCAAATTTCAAAAACGGTATTGTTCTATTAACAGTACAATTCAAACTTGATAACAAAGATGCTCAAGACGTTGCACTATCTCCTATAAGCTCTACATTAAGAGTAAATGATGGTACACAATATACGATTAGTGAAGGTATGCTATTAAATTACGACTATAATGCTTCAGTCAAAACAGGAACGTCTGGAGAGTTACTACAAGTATATATTTTAGATCAAGAGCAGTATGAAAAGATTTGGAAAGACAAAAGCTTTGAGATTGAGTTAGGGCCTATGAGAAATAAAGAAGCAAAAGATATTTCACAAGGTAAAAAAGCTAAATTTACATTACCTAAATAAATCATATAAGAAAAGAGCCTGAATGCAGGCTCTTTTCTTATTTATGCCAAACTTAAATCCTTAACGAACCACGAAATCCTCTAGCAGCATAATAGGAATCTGCTCCATTGTGATACACGAAAACGTGTCCGAAGCGATAATCACAAAAAAGAGCACCGCCAAGTTCTCTAATATCTGAAGGTGTTTGTACCCAACTTGATGATTTCATATCAAAATCTCCAAGTTGTTGCAACTCTCGATATTGTTCTTCAGTTAATAGTTCAATACCCATAGCGGTTGCCACATCAATAGCGTTATTTTCTGGTTTATGTTTTTTTCTTGATTCTAACGCTTCAAGATCATAACAAAGGCTTCTGCGGCCTTTAGGACTCTCCTTTGAACAATCGCAGAAAATATACTCGTCCTTCTCTTTGTCATACCCAACAACATCTGGTTCACCGCCAGTCACTTCCATTTCGTTAAGTGACCATAATTTTTCAGGATTAGCATCCAGCTTTTCCTCGATTTTAATCCATTCAAGACCTTCATGGCGGTTCATATTCTTCTCAAAACGAGCTTTCAATACTTTGAATAACTCTTCACGTTTTTCTACTGGTAACACATTTTTATTCTCTATCATATTAGTCCTCCGAATTACGTTTCCTTATAATCATAATGGTTTGCATGCAGTTTACAACAAATTATATAATTTGTTGTATCTCTTTTTCAACAATCTGACCCGATTGCACAACGAAAAATCCCTGTGCGGATATCCATCATATAGTACTAAAACCCTCCATACTTTCTCCAAGAATATAGTGCGAAAACCACATCAAGTTCTGCTTCATAATAGCCACATGAACTCCTGGTTGGTCAGAACTATATGCCATTCCTTTAAATATAATTAATTCTGTATCAACTTCCATATCTTTTAACCCTTGATGTAGCTCATATGCATTTGTAACTGGAATTCTTGCATCCTGTTCACCATGTTGGATTAAGGTAGGCGTACAGGCTGATTTAATATACGTCATTGGTGATGTTTTCGTATATATCTCTGGATCATTCCATGGAGTATTTCCTAAATGCATCCTAATGAAGTAAGGGATATCTGTATTCACATAATGGGTACTCCAGTTCGTAATTCCGCCCCCAACTGAAATTGCCTTAAATCTGCTACTAAATGTAGAACAGAAAGCTGATATATATCCTCCGTTACTCCATCCCATAACTCCTACTCTATCTGTATCTACCATCCCTTGATCAACTAGCTTATCCACCCCTGATATAACATCATCGTAGTCAGCGATTCCCTGTTTTCTATAGTTTGCTTTTAAAAATTCATTACCATAACCAGAACTTCCCCTGTAGTTTGGTTCTAAAACGATAAAGCCTTTTTCAACAAACTGTTCAATCGGATATTTCTCATTGAAGCAGTCTGAAAATATCGGAAAAGATGCCCAAGCCGGACCGCCGTGAATTACTACTAATAAAGGATATTTTTTATTCGCGTCAAACTCTACTGGAGTTGATAAAACACCCTCTATTTCAAGACCATCACTACTTTTCCATGAGATGATTTGCCTATTACTTTTTAGCTTCCCTTCGAAAAAGCTATTCTCATTCGTTATTTTTTTATCATCTAAATAGATTTCAAAGGTTTCATTTGTTATAGCCTTACTATAGGTTATATGATTTCCATCCTTTGTTATAGAGGCATCCATTATAAAGCCATCTACGTTGTCACTTAATGCTTCCACAGTGCCATCTTCAGCTAGTAATCCAATACGATAATTCGTTTTATCCTGCCATCTAATTAAAATTCCTTTAGCTGTCCACTGTAATGGCGTAACCGTACTATCAAAGTTTGTTAGAGGCTGAATTACCTCTCCAGTATTCATATCATATATCTCTAACGTACTTTCTTGTATATGGTTTCTATAGTAATCCTTCTCTTTTATGCTTGCTGAGTAACATACTTTACTACCTTCAGGAGAAAAACAAATGCTCCCTCCCAACAACTTGTCTATATTCATTTTTTGTAGTTCCCCAGCTTCAATATCTAATATGTATAGATCACCATTCATATGGTCGCTCGGACTTGGTGTAGCCATAAATACAACCTTTGTCCCATCATTTGAAATATCAAAGCCATGGATATAAAAATCCTTACCATCAGTTAATGGATAAACGCCGCTAATCTCTCGTTCCTCTTTATCATTTTGTATCACTTTTTCTATTTCAATGTAATATAAACAATTATTCTGATGTTCCTTGCCTACATGTTGGAAATCTCCATATAGCTCCTTACGCTTCTTTATTTCCTCGCATTCTTTTGATTGTGCAACATAATAAAAACCTTTACCAGTAGGCTCCCATTTGAATGTACTGATCCCTTCTTCCTCATCAGTAATTTGCACCCCACCATAACCATCTAGTGACTTAACAAAGATTTGATTTTTCCCATTACCGACAGGCCTAAGGTATGCAATATCCCTAGAATTTGGAGACCATAACGGGCATGTACTATCTATATCCTCATTTGTTAATGAGAAACTCTGCTCCTTATCTTTTTCATATACCCATACATGATTCCTATATGTATTGCCTTTCCAGTTAGTCGTCTTCTTAACAAATGCTACATTCTTGCCATCATCACTTATGTTTGTACTTAATACAGTTGGTAACGAAATAATCTCTTCTATACTTAAATATGTTTTTTCTTTCACGTTCATTAATAAGCCCCCTAGTAATCTATCCTCTCTTCTTTTCATAATAAAGGAAATTGTTCAAGAATACTTAAAATGATAACGAAAAATTCAGACAAATAAAAGCGATACTTTAGTTAAGTACGGGCAGCCTGACTCTCACTTATCGATTTTGGATGTTCTTTTTAACACAAAAATACCCCTTTAGATAGCTATATCTAAAGGGGTAAAACATCGTATCTTTATTTCAAATCCACCAATCTCCTACTCAACAGTAACAGACTTAGCTAAGTTACGTGGCTTATCAACGTCACACTCGCGGTGAAGTGCTGCGTAGTATGAGATAAGCTGTAATGGAATAACTGCTACTAGCGGTGCTAGTGCTTCGTGTACAGCTGGTAATACGAAGCTGTCGCCTTCCATTTCTAAGCCTTTCATTGAGATGATACATGGGTTAGCTCCGCGTGCTACTACTTCTTTCACGTTACCACGAATTCCAAGGTTTACGTGCTCTTGTGTAGCAAGGGCGATAACTGGTGTACCGTTTTCGATTAAGGCGATTGTACCGTGTTTTAATTCTCCTCCAGCAAATCCTTCTGCTTGGATGTAAGAGATTTCTTTTAGTTTTAACGCACCTTCTAAACCTACGAAGAAGTCTACGCTACGTCCGATGAAGAAGCAGTTACGCGTTGTTGCTAAAAATTGTTTTGCTAATGCGTCCATTTCTTCTTTTTGATCACAAAGTTCTACCATTGCATTTGCTATAAGTCCTAGTTCGTATGTTAAATCGAAATCAAGAACTTCACCTTTCGCTTTAGCGATATCCGCTGCTAAAATTGAAAGTACTGCAAGCTGTGCTGTGTAAGCTTTCGTTGATGCAACTGCGATTTCTGGTCCCGCATATAATGGAAGTGTATAATCTGCTTCACGAGAAAGTGTAGAACCAGGTACGTTTGTAATTGTTAATGCTTTATGACCCATTTCGTTTGTTTGTACAAGTACTGCACGGCTATCTGCTGTTTCACCACTTTGCGAAATGTAAATAAAGAATGGTCTTTCTGTTAATAATGGCATGTTGTAAGAGAATTCGCTTGCTACGTGTACTTCAACTGGCATTTTTGCAAACTTCTCGATAAATTGCTTTCCAACAAGGCCTGCATGATAACTCGTTCCACATGCAATGATGTAAATACGATCGCTATCTAAAATCGCATTGCGGATGTCTTGATCTAATTCAATTTCGCCATTTTCATCTTGATACTTTTGAATAATATTACGGATTACAAGTGGTTGCTCATCGATTTCTTTAAGCATGAAATGAGGGTATGTTCCTTTTTCAATATCACTTGCGTCTAATTCCGCTGTATAAGGTGCACGTTCAATCGTTTCACCTTGTAAGTTTTTAATTGTAATGCTTTCTTTTGTTACAATTACGATTTCTTTATCCATTAACTCGATAAATTGATCTGTAACTTGTAACATCGCCATAGCGTCGCTCGCCACAACATTAAAGTTGTCACCAACACCTACTAATAGCGGGCTTTTGTTTTTAGCAACATAAATCATGTTTGGATTTTCAGCATCAAGTAGTCCGATTGCATAAGAGCCATGTAAAAGAGATAGCGTATTACGGAACGCTTCTTCTACACTTAGTCCTGTGCTCACTTGTTGTTCCATAAGCTGCACGATAACTTCTGTATCTGTCTCACTTACGAACGTTACATCTTGTAAATATTCCTTTTTCACTAACTCATAGTTTTCAATTACACCGTTATGAACTAGTGTAAAGCGTTTTGATGTACTTTGATGCGGATGCGCGTTTACTTTACTTGGAACACCATGTGTAGCCCAGCGTGTGTGACCGATTCCCACACTTGCTGCTACGCTCTCATCTACGATTTCGCGAAGTTTTGCAATACGGCCTTTCTCTTTGTATACAACAACACCGTTCTCTGCTTGTACTGCAATACCTGCTGAATCATACCCACGATATTCTAGCTTTTCTAAACCTTTTAATAAAATTTCCTTTGCATCTTGCTCTCCAATAAATCCTACGATTCCACACATGTTTAGTCGCCGTTACAAATGCTTACACTGCTCCGCGAACATGTAACGACATAGTCTGATACCATTTATTTATATTAAAAAAACGGATTACATATCGCTAGCCCTGTAAGCTTGTAACGGCTTCACCTTCCTCTCAATTGGGTTTAAGTCCGTATACACACTTATACAGCTAGTTTTCATCCGTTCCTTTTCTCTCATCACACTTTCACCTTTGTCCACTAAGTCACCTTAATGATTTAAGTAAAAGCTTGCGGTTATGATGAACAACCGGGAGTCATCCGCCGAAATCTCGATAAACTCCACCTCGTCAACTACACTACTTGTAGTTCTGGCGCTTTTATAATTCACAATATTTACTTTGAGAAAAAGAACAAGACCATCTTATAACAAACAATATAAACCGTCAATGAAATTTTTTTCATCGTCTATAAAACATATGAAAAAGGAGCACTTCTTGTGCTCCTTTTCAATAAATTCACTGAATTATTCAGCGCCAACTTCAGCTTTCACAACTTCTACAATACGGTGTACATAAGCATCACAAACTTCTTGTGTTGGTGCTTCTGCCATTACACGAATAAGTGGCTCTGTTCCAGATGGACGAACAAGAATGCGGCCATCACCGTTCATTTCTTCCTCTACAACACGAATAATTTCTTTGATTTTTTCGTTTTCAAGTGCTAATTTTTTATCTGTTACACGAACGTTTACTAGTAATTGTGGGAATTTCGTCATCTCACCTGCAAGCTCAGATAATGGCTTTTTCGTCATTTTCATAATGTTTACAAGTTGAAGTGCACTTAACATTCCATCACCAGTTGTAATGTAATCAAGTAAGATGATGTGACCTGATTGTTCTCCGCCCAGGTTATATCCACCACGCTTCATTTCTTCCATTACGTAGCGGTCACCAACTGCTGTTTTATTACTTGTAATACCGTTTGCTTCAAGCGCTTTGTAGAAACCTAAGTTACTCATAACTGTTGAAACAACCGTATTATGTTTTAATTGACCAGTTTCTTTCATGTACTTTGCACAAATAAACATAATTTGATCGCCATCAACGATGTTTCCTTTTTCATCTACAGCGATTAAACGGTCTCCATCACCATCAAAAGCAAGACCGATGTCAGCACCTTTTGCTTTTACTAATTCAGCTAATACTTCTGGATGCGTAGAACCTACCCCATCGTTAATATTCATACCATTTGGTGAAGTTCCCATTGTTGAAATATCAGCTTCTAAATCTGCAAATAAGTATGGAGCTAAAGAAGACGTAGCACCATGTGCGCAATCTAAAGCAATATGTAAACCAGAGAAATCTTCCTCTACAGTTTGTTTAATATATTGTAAATATTTTTGTCCACCTTCAAAGTAATCGCTCACTTGTCCAAGATCAGTACCTGTTGGACGTGGCAATTCATCAACTTCTTTGTCTAATAAAGCTTCGATTTCTGCTTCTTGCTCATCTGTTAATTTAAAACCGTCTGAACCGAAGAACTTAATTCCGTTATCTTGTACCGGATTATGAGATGCAGAAATCATAACACCTGCTTGTGCACCTAATGCTTTTGTTAAATAAGCAACACCTGGTGTAGAAATAACGCCAAGACGCATTACTTCTGCTCCAGTTGATAATAGACCTGCTACTAAAGCTCCTTCTAACATATGACCAGATACACGCGTATCGCGGCCAATAATTACTTTTGGACGGTCTGTATCTTTCGTTAATACATAACCACCAAAACGTCCAATTTTGAACGCTAATTCAGGTGTTAACTCCTGGTTTGCAACCCCGCGCACTCCATCTGTACCAAAATATTTACCCATTATGATTCGCTCCTTTTTCTTGCCCTTTTTGATTATCTACTGTTGGTTCTTGACTAGTTTCTTTATCTTCATTTTTTTCCTGGTCCTTTTCTGGATCAGGTTCAACCTCAGGTTCAGCTTCAGGATTTTTTGGTTTTTCAGTTTGATTATCTTGATTATTATTTGAATCTAGTTGTTCACCGTTACCCTGCACTTCTTTATCTGGATTTTCTTTCTTCACAATTGTAACTTTAGCACTTTTTTGTTTTGGCTCTATTGCAACATTACCAGGGCCGCTCACTTGAATCGGAATATCTTTCGTCCCTGGAGATACATTTTGTAAATTAATTACTGCTGTTATTTGATCAGCTGTTATTTTATCTACTATACTTGCTTCTCCTGAAATATCAACGCTTATCTTCCCATCCTGTGGTGAAAGTAGCTGGGCAGTAACATCTTTAGGGATCCCATTTTTTTGAATTGAGATACCATCAATCGTTCTAGTTTTCGTTTGTTTGTTTTTTTGCACTCCTACGGAAACCTTCACTTGATTTGGTTTTGCACTTATTACACCCTTTGGCAATAAAACAGAGGTATCGAATGCTGTAGACTCTGTCAATTGACTAAGATCTACTTCGACCCCCTCTATAGATTGTATATTATCCAAAATATCTTTTGGACCCGCTATCGTTACCTCTCTCGGTTCAACACTAATATTTGTAACAGCCAATCCTTCTGGTAAACTGCCCTTTTTCGTATACGTTACAGGAACAGTTTTTTCAGTGTTATTGGCTGTAGCTTGCGTCGCTACATTCAACTTTACATTAATTTTAGATGGATTTGTCCTTACATTTAAACGTTTTCCTTCTTTATTGTATAATGTAACTTCGGCTGTTTTTGTAACAGTTTTATTAACACCTTTTAAATCGATATATGCCTTAGCAGAAGAAATACTTTCAATTTCTTCTTTCGTACCAACTACTTCAACAGTATCGGGTGTAATACTTGATTTCTCAAGAGTAACACCTGCTGGCATCTGATCTTCATTTGATAATTTTAGATCTACATGAATATATTTTTTCGCTTTTTCATGAAGAGTGACTTTAATTTTTGATGGTTGAACGGTCCCTTTCACATCATCGGGAAGTCCGTTCGTTTTTAAAGAAACTTCATAAGTTCCTTTTTGACGGCCTTGCAAATCAACTGGTATGTCAAATTGTTTTTTTGCTTTTGCTGTCGCAACTGCGGATTTTGGGCCTTCTAACTTCACCTTGACTCCCTCTGATGGAATCCCACTTACAATATATTTATCTTCGTCATACTTAAGGTTAATAGCATAATTAGTTAATGTTTCTTTCGCTTCACTTACGAAAGGTACTATACCCGATGTTGTATTTTTTTCAGTTAAAGTCGCTGACATAAAAAGCATACACGCCAATAGTAATGAGATTCCTTTTAAAAACCAATGATTCTCCATTAACTTATCCATGACGCTTTCTCCTCCAATTCCATAAAGACGAAGAGGTCGTTTTTTCGTTCACACTAAATTCAGCTAACAACATATCCTTCAGCTGTTCTGTCTTCAACTCACGATGCAACTTACCATTTTTCGTTAAAGAAATTTGGCCAGTTTCTTCGGACACAACTACTGTAATACTATCGGTGACTTCACTAACTCCCATTGCAGCACGATGCCTAGTTCCTAACTCCTTAGAAATAAATGGGCTTTCCGATAGCGGAAGATAACACGCTGCTGCTTTAATTGTACTTCCTTGCATAATTACTGCTCCATCGTGAAGAGGCGTATTTGGAATGAAAATATTAATGAGTAATTCCGATGATACGTTTGCATTTAGCGGAATACCCGTTTCCACATAATCAACCATACCGGTCTCTTTTGACAAAGTAATTAATGCACCAATTCTACGTTTTCCCATATATTCCGTTGCTTTTGCTATCGCTGTCGCAACCATTTCAGGTTCATCATCCTCATGAGTTCCAACACGTGAAAATAAACTCCCGCGCCCTAGCTGCTCAAGTGCTCTTCGCAATTCTGGCTGAAAGATAATAATAACGGCTAAAAATCCCCACGTTAATACTTGTTCAGTTAGCCAATATAGCGTATGCAATTCAAGGAAAATACTGATCATCCGAACGACAATAATAACTGTAATTCCCTTTAAAAGTTGAACAGCTTTCGTCCCTCGGATTATAAGAATTAGCTTATATATAATAAACCATACAACGGCAATATCTAATACCGTACTAAGATATTTCAAAATGGTCGTATCTTCAAAAGGCATGCTAACCCTTCCTCCTACTTACGAGCAATTCTATCCATATATTGAAATATTGTTTTATGCTCTATCTGTATGTATTTCCAACAACTAGTTAATTATACCATACATGAAACAAACAACAATTACAAACAACCCCCCTTTAGTTTAAATTGGTAAGATGTCAAACTTTCTTATCGTACAGTATAATATAAATCATTATTATACGCCTATTTTCAAATAAAAAAAGCAACTTCTCAGTTGCTTTTCTTACATTTATTTTAGTTTTTCACCGAATAAAGAACCCATTAAAGCAACTGCTGTTGTTGCCGTTCTATTTCTCTCATCTAATATCGTATTTACTTCAACAAACTCAGCAGATGTAACAATATCCGCTTCCGCTAACATTTCCATCGCTAAGTGACTTTCACGATAAGATAAACCACCAATTACAGGTGTTCCAACTCCTGGTGCATCATGAGGATCAAGACCATCTAAATCTAATGATAAATGTACACCATCAGTATGAGATAAATAAGCAATTGTTTCTTCCATAACAGCCGTCATACCCATACGATCGATTTCATGCATTGAGAATACTTTAATACCTTCATCGCGAATAAAGTCTTTTTCTCCTTCATCTAATGCACGTGCACCGATAATTACAACATTCTCTTTCTTCACCTTTGGATATGCTTCGTATAAGTCTACAAGCGTTGGATGTCCATAGCCTAAACTTGCTGCAAGTGACATACCATGAATATTTCCAGATGGTGAAGTTTCTTCTGTATTTAAATCACCATGTGCATCATACCAAATAACACCTAAATTTTTATAATGTTTCGCTACACCAGCTAGCGTACCGATAGCAATACTATGGTCACCGCCTAATACAAGTGGAAAGCGACCTTCTTCTATAATATGATCCACCTTACTTGCTAATTCATTACATACAGTTGCAACTTGTGTAAGGTTTCTTAATTTTGTATTTTCATCTACTTCTTTTTCTCTCTCAATACATATATCTCCCAAATCTTTAACGTTATATCCAATTTGTTCAATTCTTTCAATTACCCCTGCATAACGGATCGCGCTTGGTCCCATATCAACCCCGCGACGCATCTGTCCTAAATCCATTGGAACTCCAATAACTGAGATTTCTTTTTTCATAGATAGTATCCCCCTTTTATGCCTTCCTAAATATTTTAAATCTTTTATATAGTCTGACTCAACTCGACATTTTCCTGCATGGATATACAATTTATTCAGTTATATCTGCGTTAAAATCCAAATTTTAAGACTATTCTATGTATAAAGTTAACTTAATGAAATAACTGCTATCACTATTATTAGATAATAATTAAAAACACTTCTACATTTAGAAGCGTTTTTCTGATGCTAGTTTCCACACTGCTGCAATATTTTTTGCTGTCATTTCGATATTCTCTTCTGCCGCTTTATATGCTTCTTCTAATGTCATCGGACTCGATGTAATACTAAATACTGCATCAACTCCTTTTTCGTAAACGGCCGGATAATTCGGAGATACAGATCCTCCAATAGCAATCACAGGAATATGAAAATGTTTCGCGCGCCCCGCAACACCTACAGGAGCCTTTCCATATGCTGTTTGTTCATCTATTCTACCTTCACCAGTTATAATTAAATCCGCACCTTCTATATGCTTATCAAAATTTGTATAATCTAATACAATTTCAATTCCCCTCCGCAGGTTTCCTTTTAGAACTGCAATAACGGCTGCTCCCATTCCTCCCGCTGCCCCTGCACCAGGTATTTTAGATACATCAAAAGATAAGTACCGTTTAAGGATATTCGCATAATGCTTTAAATTCTCATCCAGCTCTTTTTGCACCTCTACAGTCGCACCTTTTTGACTCCCGAATACGAAAGACGCTCCCCTTATTCCAATTAAGGGATTGTCTACATCACATGCCGCTTCTATCTTTATATGTGTTAGACGTGAATCCATTCGCGAAAAATCAATTGCTGCAATCGAATGTAATGTTCCTCCAGATGGCTCTATAACTTCCTCCTCTCCATTTATAAATCTGACTCCCAAAGCTGACAACATACCTGCTCCACCATCATTTGTAGCACTTCCTCCAAGTCCCAAAATAATATGCTCAGCTCCTTGGTCTAGTGCATGTAATATAAGTTCTCCTGTTCCTTTTGTTGTTGTAATAAGAGGATTTCGCTTTTCAATCGGAACATGTTGTAATCCTGATGCTGCTGCCATTTCAATAAATGCTGTCTTATTATCCTTGGACATGCCGTAAAAGGCTTGTACGCTCTCTTTAAGTGGTCCTGTCACGTTAAGTGATATAATTCTTCCACCTGTGGCATCAACAAGTGAAGCAACTGTTCCTTCCCCTCCATCTCCAACTGGTATTTTTACATACTCTGCTTTAGGAAAAATTGCTCTAAAACCCCTTTCAATAGCTTCACATACTTCTATAGCTTTTAAACTTTCTTTATATGAATCAGATGCAATGACAACTTTCACAATTTATCCCCCATCCTTTATTTTACGTTTTCTTCATTTTAAACGACAAATATGAAAGTTGTCTTTTAAAACACAAAAAAAGCTTACATCATATGATGTAAGCTTTTTCTACTTCGATGGAGCCTAGCGGGATCGAACCGCTGACCTCCTGCGTGCAAGGCAGGCGCTCTCCCAGCTGAGCTAAGGCCCCTTAGTAATTAAGCGGAAGACGGGATTCGAACCCGCGACCCCAACCTTGGCAAGGTTGTATTCTACCACTGAACTACTTCCGCGAAAATGGTGAGCCATGAAGGATTCGAACCTTCGACCCTCTGATTAAAAGTCAGATGCTCTACCAACTGAGCTAATGGCTCTTAAATGGCTGGGCTAGCTGGATTCGAACCAGCGCATGACGGAGTCAAAGTCCGTTGCCTTACCGCTTGGCTATAGCCCATTAATATTTACTAGTATGGTTATCTTTTCAAAAAAATAAACCCTTTCAGGTTATTTTAAAGAAAATGGTGGAGGGGGGCAGATTCGAACTGCCGAACCCGAAGGAGCGGATTTACAGTCCGCCGCGTTTAGCCACTTCGCTACCCCTCCGACATTTAAACATATATGGTGGAGGATGACGGGATCGAACCGCCGACCCCCTGCTTGTAAGGCAGGTGCTCTCCCAGCTGAGCTAATCCTCCAAAAGTGGTGACCCGTACGGGATTCGAACCCGTGTTACCGCCGTGAAAGGGCGGTGTCTTAACCACTTGACCAACGGGCCAAAATTTAAAAAACTGTTCCCAAGCTTCCAACCGGGCTTGAACCGGTGACCTCTTCCTTACCATGGAAGTGCTCTACCAGCTGAGCTATGGAAGCATAATGGCTCCGCAGGTAGGAATCGAACCTACGACCGATCGGTTAACAGCCGATAGCTCTACCGCTGAGCTACTGCGGAATAATACAAGCCTGGCAACGTCCTACTCT
>NZ_NULR01000032.1:0-981 GCF_002577405.1 Bacillus cereus
TCATATGCCGCTAAATCTTTAAATGCATACTTCCAGTCACTCGCTTCACTTACTTCTTGTGTCGTAATCACTTTACCGTTTTGTAGTAAGTCTACTTTAATCATTGAAGGACGATTTGGTGCGTTATCATCTTTCCACGTTTTTGTTCCTTCTACTTTCGTTTCGCCTACTTTTGTATTTGTGATGTCATAACCTTTTACTTCGGATTTGTATCCGTCTACTGGCTGCTCTTTCACTGTATAGATGTAAGCTACTCCGTTTGTATCGTATGCTTGGAGTTTTTCAAATGCATACTTCCAGTTTGTTTCTGCTGTTACTTCTTTTGTGTCTACTACTTTACCGTTTTGTAGTAAATCTACTTTTACTACGCTTGGTCGATTTGGTGCGTTGTTATCTTTCCACGTCTTTGTTCCTTCTACTTTCGTTTCGCCTACTTTTGTATTTGTGATGTCATAACCGCTTACGCTAGATTTATATCCCGCAATCGGCTGTTCTTTCACCTCATACTGATAAGCTACTCCATTCGCATCGTATGCTTCTAAATCTGCAAATATATATTTCCAACCCATTACTGCTAGTACGTCTTGTGTTTTGAATACGTTACCGTTTTGTAGTAGGTTTACTTTGATCATTGACGGACGGTCTATCCCATTTCCGTCTTTCCATGTCTTGATTCCTTCTACTGTCAATTTTGCTACTTTTGTGTTTGTAATGTTGTAGCCATTTACTTCCGATTTATAGCCCGCTACTGGATGCTCTTTTACTGTATAAGTATAAGGAACACCATTTGCATCATATCGTGCCAAGTCTGTAAATAAATAATTCCAACCATTTAATGCTGTTACATCTTGTGTTTGAATTACATTACCATTTTGCAATAAGTCTACTTTGATTGTTGTTGGTCGATCTGATGCATTGTTGTCATTCCAAGTTTTCGTTCCTGCTACTGTTGTTTTCGCATCTTTCGTATTCGTAATGTCA
>NZ_NULR01000032.1:1002-1125 GCF_002577405.1 Bacillus cereus
ATGACCTGACCATCTCGTAATAAGTCTACTTTGATCATTGACGGACGATCTGTCGCATTTCCATCTTTCCACGTCTTTGTTCCTTCTACTTTTGTTTGCGCTACTTTCGTATTCGTAATGTCA
>NZ_NULR01000032.1:1185-50596 GCF_002577405.1 Bacillus cereus
CAAATCTTTGAATGTATATTCCCACCCTGTTGCTTCACTTACTTCTTGCGTTTTGATGACCTGACCATCTTGTAGTAAGTCTACTTTGATTGTTGTTGGTCGATCTGATACGTCGTTGTCATTCCAAGTTTTCGTTCCTGCAATGAATGTAGTTTTCACCTTATTCGGAATTGGTAACTTAATTCCATTTACAGAACCGGATTTAACTTCGAAACTTATTTTTTCTTGAGGATCGAAATCAACGTAGTCTGGTGCTGAAACTTCTTGCACATAATATTTACCTGGTTGTAAATTAAGGATTTCAATTATCCCTTTTTCATTTGTTTCATGTTCATTTCCAACTTGCTCACCCGACTCTTTATACAACTTAAACGAAACTTTCGGGATTACTTTTTCTTCATTTCCTTCAAGATGCTTAACAATCCTTAGCGTTCCTTTTGAAGGTAACTCACCTTCAGCGCCACCACCAGCTGCCATATTTTCGACTTGATAACTACCTGATTCAGAAACTGGTTCTTTGTACAGAACTTGGTAATCAACTGTATAATCATTCTTAAAGAATTCTTGCTTCTTTCCAGCTTCCGTTATAGTAGATGTATAAGCAATTGAAAAAGCTGCAAGGCGTGCCTTATCCTTATAAAGCACTACTTTAAATGAAGTGTCACTAGTAAATGTGATCTTTCCATAACCTTTAGATTCAAAGTCTTGCAGTGATAAACTTTGTCGGCCTAGATAGTTATCAACACTTATTCTGAAACTATCTTTATTAAGTATTTGACCTTCTCGCAAACTATCAGACACAACAATATTACTGCTTAACTCTTCTTTATTTAAGTTTATGTTCAAGAACCAACGTACTTCATTGTCCTTACCTGAGAGCATATCACCAGTTTTATAAAAAAACGGCTGCTTTCCAGGATTTGTACCACCGCCACCACTTGGGCCGGTAATCGTTACAGTTTGCTTATCTAAATTTGTACCTAAATTTGTTTCAAACTCTTTCTTTTCACCCGTTCCTGCATTAGTAGCTTGTACTCTAAAGTTTAAATATCCTCTAATATTTTGATGTGTATCTGCTTTATCATTAAATGTACATACCACCGTACCTGAAGTTACTTTACAAGTACCATAATCACTTAAATCAAACGTTGTATTCAAGCCGTTTAATTCTGGGGGTAGTGCTAATGTTAGTGTGTCTCCAGGCTGCAGCTTAATTCCGTTTTTTTCACTGAAGTTTACAGTTATTTTAGTCAGTTCTCCGCTCTGTAGATCTGATTTATCCAACTTAAAACTATCCACAAGTCCTATTGTATTTAACTCTTTTGCACTCGCAATTATAGGTACCAAACTCTGACCTATAGTCAACATAAAAAGCATTAAAATTGAAAAAAACGAAGTTATTCTTTTTATCATGCCATTCTCCCATCAATTATTATTAGATGGCTTCTAATATGACTATGTAATGACAATGACTTAATAGGTTGATGGCATTTCTGCTCTTTCAACTGTTATAAACTTAAAAACTTGAAAATTGATTGCTATAAGCCTTCATTTTTCTAATGCAATATTCTCTTTACTAATTTTAATATTTACAAACTAAGCAATTACTGATAACGTTGTAATCAGTATCATTACATCGTTTCATCATCCCTATCAAATCTCGAAATCTTATGTTGTATCATATCTGCCATCTTAAAATGAGCATAAATTTCTGATTAATAATGTTTTCATTTAAATGCCATTGGTTTACTCATACTATTCCCCTTCATTTATAGATTCATAACATGAGTATGTCCAATTTTGATACCGTATTTTTAATGATTCACAATTTTTATTTACCAAAATCTTTTGCCCCCTCCTAAAGGCCTTTTTCATGCTCTCCTCCGTAATATAAGACTATTTAGGTAACAAAAATAGTTTTTGTAACTTTTGTAACTGATTTTGTAATTAATGAAACCAAACATAAACCAATAACAGGTTTTGGATAAAACCTGGTTTCCCCCCGCCTTCATCTATCAATCTATTTTAAATTATGAATTTAGTATTTTATTTACAATCTACATGACCTATATATGTAATGTTTAAATCTCGCTATACTGGATCTTCAATCAAATTTCCCACATGAAGACTAGATTCACAATTTATTGTAGATGATGAAAAAACAGTTACTAAGGAAATCCCTTACTCAATAAATAAATTTTGTAAAACCGTAGCACTAAAAAAGAGGTTGTTGGAAAAGTAGGCTAGTTCACGGATGAGACAACACCCTTGTAGCTAAAATCGTGGTTAATCAAAAAATGGTAGCGCAGGCATAAGCACCCGCGCTACCATTTTCGATTTAATTTTTTGCTATTAGCATTTTTCTAATAAAATTGATTCATGAACAGATTGTTACTAAAAAAAGATATGAATTTCTCTTCGAAACCATCACTGAAGTGACTATGCTTTTTCTATGTAAGAGCTACTAGAAGAAAATCTTCTAGCCTACTCCCATTTATAAGTCCAAAATTGTTCAAGTTGTAGCCATTTTAATGTTGCTGCATCTTTATTCTTTATTTTTGCATGCGTTTCTTCAAGCATCGCTTCTGTTTGCGAACGATGCGCGCCTAGTGCAGCTAATTTATGTTCAAATACTTCACTAATATTATTTACAACATCCGGCTCACCGAGTACAGCTTCACGATTTTTCGTAATCGCAACCGCATGAATAACTGGACGCTCTTCTTTTGACATACGTGATACGGCGCGAACGACAGCGCGGCCAAATGCATCATGATCTGGATGTACGCCGTGCTCTGGATAAAATGTAATAATTCGAGATGGATTTACTTCTTGAATGATCGCTTCAATTTTATCTGCAACGAAATCAACATCTTCAAATTCTAACGTTTTATCATGGAAACCAAGCATTCTTAAATCTTTGATTCCCATCGCTTCACATGCATCTTTTAATTCTTTTTCTCGGATATTTGGAATCGTTTCACGGTTAGCGAATACATTTTTCCCCATGTTACGTCCCATTTGTCCAAGAGTACCACATGCATACGTTACAGGTACTCCTTGGTCTGTTAATAAGCGAATTGTTCCTCCCGCAGCAAATGCTTCATCATCTGGATGCGGAAATACAACAAGTACATGTCTCTCCATAAGTTTCCCTCCTTCTTACTTAAATGGTGTTAAGCTTAACTCAAGCGCTACCGCTAAGCGACCTTGATTATCATGCCCTGCAAGTAATAAACGCTCTTGACCGTCTACTTCCCAGTGCGTAATACCTTCTGCATATACCCAGCCATGATCCATCTTTAGACCAACTCGGTATGGGTTTGTTCCAGTAATCTTCCCGCGTTCAAAGCGAATAATTGCATTTCGAATGAATGCTCCAACTGTCATCATCTTTTCATTAAAGTGTGACGCATACGCTCCGTTCGTCGTTTCTAAATGAATATATACATCTTTATTTACAAAACGTTCAATTTCATTTTGAATAAGAGAACTATCTTTTACTATTTCCATCGGAATTCACCTCTTTAAACCATTTTACGCAAAAATAATGTAAATTGCTATCTCTATATTAGAGGACAACTCTCACTTTTCCTAATAATTTGCACTGTGTTTTTTATATTTTTTATATCATATGTAAAAAATACATTTTTTCCTTCACTTTGTTAATTAGTTTTCTTTCTTTTTTGAATTTGCTACAATATAAATTATGCAGAGGAATGCATTTTTACAATTGAATACATACTTTAAAGAAGGTGACACGATTGGAACAATCAGCACATGAAGTAGCAAATTGGCAATATTATTTTGCAATTGCCGTATTTTTAGTCACGTACGGATTTATTATTTCTGAGAAATTGAATCGTGCTGTAATCGCACTATTCGGCGCTGCTATTATGGTTATTTTTGGAGTTGTAGAATTACATACTGCTTTCACATCACATATTCAATGGGAAACGATCACCCTTTTAATTGGGATGATGATTCTCGTACATATTACGAGTCAATCAGGCGTTTTTGAATTTGTAGCCATTAAAGCGGCAAAAGCAGCTGGCGGAAAACCGATCCGCATTTTATTATTACTCTCCCTATTAACCGCTGTCGGTTCTGCATTTTTGGACAACGTAACAACAGTCTTATTAATCGTACCTGTTACACTGTCCATTACACGTATTTTAAAAGTAAACCCTGTTCCTTATTTGATTTCAGAAGTACTATTTTCAAATATAGGCGGAACAGCAACATTAATCGGTGATCCACCTAACATTATGATTGGATCAGCAAATAAGCATTTAGATTTTAATGCCTTTTTACTTAACTTAGCTCCAATCGTAATTATTATTTCTATCGTGACACTTGGCATTATTTACTTCATGTATCGCAACAAACTAAAAACAACGCCTGAACAAATTAAATTGTTAATGGCATTAAATGAAAAAGATTATATTAAAGATCGAAGTCTCCTTTTAAAATCGATTACGATTTTAGGACTAACTATTTTAGGCTTTGTACTTCATTCCATTATTCATGTAGATGCTGCGGTTATCGCGATGACAGGTGCTACACTTCTTATGTTAATCGGCGTGAAAGAACATGATATTGAAGATGTATTCGCCCACGTTGAATGGGTAACCATCTTCTTCTTCGCCGGACTATTCGTTCTCGTTGGCGGGTTAATTGATATCGGACTCATTTCTTCTCTTGCACAACAAGTACTTGACGTAACAAATGGCGACATCGGTTTCGCTGCTATACTTATCTTATGGGTATCCGGTATCGCATCTGCGACAATCGACAACATTCCATTTGTCGCAACAATGATCCCACTTATTCAAGATTTAGCTACAGGACTCGGACTATCTGTCGATTCTCCGCAAATCGAAGTATTATGGTGGGCATTATCTCTTGGTGCTTGCTTAGGAGGAAACGGAACGTTAATCGGAGCATCCGCAAACGTAGTCGTTGCCGGTATTGCAAAACGTGAAGGACATGCTTTCTCTTATATGGACTTCTTAAAAATTGGTTTACCATTAACAATCATTGCATTATTATTATCACATGCTTATATATATTTACGTTATTTAATGTAAAAGTTATATTGTATGAAATTATATCTTCAAACACAAAAGGTATGCAGCACTACGCCGCATACCTTTTTTCATCACCAAAATATCCCGATAATTGCTAATCCACCTAAAATCATACCACCAATTTGTCCGATGATTGTTGGGGATAATTGAACACCTTTTCTCACTTCAACAACTGGTCTCTCGTGCCTTAGTTGGTGCACACTTCCGTGCAATTCTTTTATAAGCTCCTTTAATTCAGCGACCTCTTCGTTTACTGGCTTACTTTTTTCTAAGTTCATCTCGCATAACTCCTTATAAATTCAATCAGTCTACTGTAAAAATTCGCCAATTATCATTATATCTCCTGCATACCATATATTCAACAATTCTATTTTTTATAGTTTCTTTTCACACCTAAAAAACATAGCTTCATTAAAATTTAGCAGGTGTACCTTGGTGAAAATACATTTGCCACCTTCCTTCTCTAAATTTCCAAATTGAACTACGTAACGAGTGTTGATTATTTATTTCATTGAATATTCGATAAGTAGTTAATACTACATCTTTGGATAAAGGATGTACTTCAAAATCACTTAAAGTCATTTTTACCACGCCTATTCCATTTTTATCGATATCCTCATTTTTATATAAAACTTTACCAGAACTCCCAAACTCAAAAAAATCATCTGCAAGTATCTTTTTAAGCTCTTTTGGAGATGTGCGAACCTCTGGCTTAAGTAATCGTTCCTCTAGCTGATATAAACACTCTCTTAATAAAGAGAAACCTTCCATTAGTACCCCCCTCCCTTCTAGTTATCTGAATATTAGATTTTTCTCACTGCACTATACAATTATTTTTGTATGTTTTTACTAGTTTTGCAGCTCTATCCATTCATCCCGCAATATCCCCATAATGATACGATCAAAACACTTTCCATCTCTTTGAACTGCTTCCCTCATACACCCCTCCATCTGAAAACCCATCTTTTTGTACAGTGCAATGGCTGCTTTATTATAAGAAATAACATCGAGGCCAACGCGGTGTAAATTCATTTCATAGAAAGCATACTTTAGAATAAGGTGTATTGCTTCTCTCCCATATCCATTCCCTCTATCATTCGCATCTCCTATACCAATTGCTAACAAACCCGTTCTGTTATTCCACTCTACGCCATGGATTGCCACAAAACCAATTAAGCGATCATCTTGAACTGTCCTTAACATGAAAGAAACACTATTCGATTTTCGTCCCTTTAATAGTCTGTCACTCGCTATTTCATGTAACGATTGCGGGAATGCCAAATCTGTATCTATATTTCTTAAATATTCACTATCCTCTTGCCACGTAGCCATTACTTTCGCATCCGTTTCTCTCATAACTGATAATGTAATAGCTTTATTTTGAAAAAGATTCATTGTCATTTCAAACTCCCCCTTTATTAAATAGCGGGGACAATTATTCTAGCCTATTGATCCCCAACTTCCATGAACTGCTCTATAAACGGGATACTTACAATAAGCGCTAACATTGGCACAACTCCCTTTCATTAAATTAACTTCATTTTACATTTTTATGCTTTTTCAAACAAACTAATTATAGTTCTCTATTATTTAGAACTATAGTATACTTAGTTATTCTTCAGATTATTCAATCAAAACAAGAAATCATAGAAGGTGAAACAATGTTTTATATAAAACAACTACTCTATTTTACTTATGAACAAGCATTATCTTGCTTATTCCCAGTCGTTATTTTCTTGACACTAGCCCTTTCAAAAATCATTTCTATTCCAGGGTTATATCGCTATGATTTCATACTCATCGTATGTCTTCTGATGCAGTGGATTATGTACAAGACTGGACTTGAGACGAAAGACGAATTAAAAGTAATTACTGTCTTTCACCTCATCGGGCTCTTTCTAGAAATATATAAAGTTCATTTCGGTTCATGGAGTTATCCTGAAGAGGCGTATTCAAAAGTATTCGGAGTTCCGCTTTACAGTGGGTTTATGTATGCGAGTGTCGCAAGTTACATATGCCAAGCGTGGAGAAGATTGCATTTACAAATGTATCATTGGCCTAAAGCTATTTTTGCCATACCGTTAGGCGCTATGATTTACTTTAATTTTTTTACACATCATTTTCTATACGATTTTAGATGGGTATTAACTTTACTATTATTCATTGTTTTCTTTCACACATTTGTGGAATTTTCATTGCAAGGCGTTACATATAAAATGCCGCTCATTCTCTCCTTTTTTCTTATTGGTTTCTTCATTTGGATTGCAGAGAACATCGCAACATTTTTCGGAGCATGGCAATATCCAAATCAACGGGAAGCATGGAATCTCGTTCACTTAAGTAAAATTAGCTCATGGTTTTTACTCGTTGTTATTAGCATTATGATTGTTACACAGCTCAAACATTTGAAAGAGTCGAAAAGATAACGCTGATTATGCAAAAACAGTTAGCCCACCACTCATTAGAGAATGATGGGCTAACTGTTTTTTTAATCGTCCTCATCAAAGAAGCTATAGATTCATCATAATTTACAAGAGCATAAGCAGTCGCACATTATGAACTACTACTAGCAGAAGATGTTGCGGCAGATGAAGCGGCAATCGTTGCCATCATGGCTGCCTGTTGTGCTTGTACGAGGACTTCTATCATTGTTTGTAAACCTGTGTTGTTCGCGTTACTTTCCTCACCTTTTTGACTTACGAACAGTTGAATAGCCATAAGAATATTCGTATCTGTATGCCAACGGAATAATTTCTCCCCCTGCAATTTTTCAATCAATGCTTTAATAGAATGAATCTCTTTTTCTCCATCCTCAAGTAACGCTAGTAGCCCGATAGCTGGGTAATGCATCTGTTTCACTTTTACCTTTTCTTGCTTTAACAAATTCCATATGTTTGTGCATTTTGCAACTAACATTTCTTCCCTGACATCCTTCTTTAGCGAAAGAATATGACTTAAAAATTGAAGATCATTCCCTTTACGCAAGCCAGCTGTCGCTAATTTCTGATAAAGACGTTCCACTCGGTCCATAAGCGTTTCTACATTCTCTGATTGTCCTGCTAGTAAAACCGCGAGCGGATAATCATTTGTGCCTGTAAGAAAAAGATAATCCTTTTTCATGCGTTTATATACTTGCATCGAGCGCTGAATGTGTGTGCCATGCTGTTCATTTTCTTCTGTTAAAAGCACAGTTGCTGCGAGATAAGTAAATATACTCCTGCTAAAGCCACCAGTGACCAATTGTTCATATAAATCTAAAAAATTTCGGAAAGCTTTCTTGTAATCTGTAAAGTGAATATCTAATGTTGCGGCCACTACAAAGCGATGATAAGACTTTAAGTATGAAAACATCCCTACCTGATTTTTAATATAACTACTAATTTCTAAAAAACGTCCGCGATCAAACAATTTATCACTACCTGTATACATAGCAGCAATCATCATTCCTGTTCGAGAATCACTCGTTTTCCATTTTAGTTCTCCCTTTAACTGTGCATATGTATGTGTGTATTGCTCCAACTTTTGTTCTAATGTAATCATAGTATTCACCCCTATTTCTATTTCTTCTCTATTATTATACTTATATTCCATATTTAGGAATACTATATTTAATCATCACACCCTAAAAATTAGAAGGCTTCTTTATCCTAATAGATCGCTTTCCTATCCTTCTTCATCAGCATTACGATGATAGTCCCTAATCCTTCAAGAAGTTAGACAAAAAGGGTAGATAATAAATTATCTACCCTTTTTGTATGCAATTAAACTTTATCCAAAACTAAAGAGCTTTAATAATACGTTCCATCGCCTTCATTTGCCCAATATGATCCGCTTCATGATAAAGCATCATACCGTAAAGTTCTCCTACTGTTTCCAATCCTAGGAATGGTTCTGGAAGTTTGTTTTCAAATGCTTCTGCTGGAATTTCGTTAATACGCTTTGCTTGTTCTTTTAATTGAGCTGTTAACACTTCTAGTGATGGTCCTTCTTTTTCCCATTTAGATGGTCTTGATCCATACCCGAACATACCTGGGTATTCAGTTGGTAAGTGTTTAAACTCTCTTCCAAACATGAAAGTTTCTGCTGCCGTTAACACGTGACCAATATGCCAGCGAATTGTATTGTTAAAGCCCTCTGGCTGCGTATCTGCAGTTTTATCATCTAACGTTTCCATAAATTTAAGTAATGCCCCACGCGTTAATTCAAATTGTTTTAAACCAACTGTTCTATTCATTTTATCGCTCCCCTTTTTTATATACAGTTTATTATGAGCTAAGAATGTTCAACTTATTAAAGTTTCACCTTGTTTAATCTATCAGAAATAATTAAGAAATACACCTAATATGCTTAGTGAAAATAATAAAAAGGTCCACTCCTTATAAATATAGAATTACTTACTACTCAAATAGTTTAGTAAATAAAAGAGGAGTGTATTTACATGCTAGATATTTTAAAACAACAATATCACCTTATTAGCGCTACAAGAGAAACTCTATTTACGTTTTTAGAAGATATTCCACTAGAAAAATTGCACAGCACAGTTCCTAATTTCGGAAGCGGTAGCATTATAAAAACCCATATTCATGTGGCTGATTGCTATCGATATTGGCTCGGATCATTCGCATTTAAGCAAAAACGAGCAGATTTTTTATTTGCTAACGATTATGAAATTGAGCAGGCAGATGTTGCGAAAGTTCGTGATAGATTTAAGTTAGTTGATGAAACTGTCCAACGTTTTTTAGATGAACACAATGGCAGGTGGCTTGAAAATATAGCAAATGAAGTGAAATGGCAAAAGGAACCTTGGAACACAACTCCGCTATGGCTTTTAACTCATACGGAGACGCATGAATTTCATCATAAAGGACAGATTGTATCTATGGCTCGTCACCTCGGATACACTCCTCCTGACACAGATCTTAGTTAATTACTATAACTGCCGATAACATTAAAATTTGTTTATACCAATACAACTGAACTAAATAAACAAAAAAAAAAGAAAGAGCATGTTTTGATTAACCTTTTTCAAAACATGCTCTTTCTTTCCGTAAATAAGTTGATCGTTTATTATAAACACCTGCTAATTAAAAGACTCCCTCGTTACATCAATAAATTGTTGCAACGGCGCTGTCATCCATTTATCTTTATGCCAAGCGATTTGTGTATAAATCGGGGGAATTGTTTCTTTTAAAACCAACTCCTTTACTGTCCCTTCTCGTATATCTTTTTCTACAACTATCGCTGGTAACACGGCTACACCTAAATCTGCAATAACACATTGTTTAATCGCCTCTACGCTAACAAATTCAATCTTATTTGCCGGATATACGTCTTCCGTACGAAATAACTCCTCAAATAAAGTCCGATACGAGCAACCTAGTTCTGTTAGTAACAGTGTTTCACTCTCTAAATCTTTTATAGAGACAGAAGGCTGTTCAAGTAAACGGTGCGCTGGAGCCGCCACTACTTTTAATTCTTCTTTCATAAGCGGTTCCACATGCAAAACATCTTCTGTTTTGCATTCGTCCAAAATAAATGCAAGGTCTACTTTCCCCTCCATCAATTGTTCCTTCGCATCTTTATTGGAATGCGCCGGTTTAAATATAAGTTTTATTTGAGGAAATTGTGCTTTAAACCTCTTTAATATAGATGGAAGCCTATATGTACACTGACTTTCTTGTGCACCAATTATTAACGTACCTGCTATTTCTTCATCATCCTTCACAGCCATTTTTGCTTCATTACTAAGTGCAATCATCTTATCAGCATATAGTTGAAACTTTCTTCCTGCTTCAGTTAAGAAAAGACGTTTTCCTAATCTCTCAAATAATGGCGTACCTAGCTCAACCTCTAACGTTTTAATTTGCGCTGTTACGCTCGATTGGGCAAAGTTTAATTTCTTCGCAGTTTGTGTAAAATTTAAAGTATCTGCAGCTACTTTAAATGTAATTAACTGTTTTATCTCCATTTGTCATTCCCTCTAATCGATATTTCCGATTGATTCCATCGAAATAATCATCTTTTTCTATCGTTATTTGTATTGTATGATAAAGAACATCGACAAACAATATAAATGGAGGTATTCCATATGAAAGCACTTTGTTTCGAAACATTCGGAGACGCTAATGTACTACAATATAAAGAACTAAATGATCCAATCATAAATCCAAATGAAATTCTTGTACGCACGAAAGCAATCGGTTTAAATTTTGCTGATATTTATAGACGCCGCGGCGATTATCATCTCGCTGGCAACCCGCCTTATATATTAGGTTATGAAGGGGCTGGAATTGTTGAAAAAGTAGGAGCTAACGTTACTACTATCAATGCTGGAGACCGCATTGCATTTGCGGATGTTCCATTTGCAAATGCAGAATTAGTTGCCGTTCCATCAGAAAAAGCAATCCCGCTTCCAGATGCTATCTCTTTTGAAACAGCTGCTTCTGTCTTATTGCAAGGTCTAACAGCACATTATTTAACGAAAGATAGCTATCAAATAAAACAAGGTGATATAGCTTTAGTTCATGCCGCAGCTGGTGGTGTTGGTCAACTACTTATTCAAATGATTAAACTACAGGGCGGAACAGTAATTGGTCTAACATCATCAAAAGAAAAAGCACAGGTAGCTACGTTAGCTGGTGCCGATCACGTATTTTTATATACTGAATCATGGCCTACGAAAGTACTTGAAATAACAAATGGTACGGGAGTAAATGTTGTATATGAATCAGTAGGTTCTACACTTGAGGAAAGTTTTAACGCTACTAAAATTGGTGGTACTGTCGTATTTTTCGGAATGGCTGGCGGTAATCCTGCGCCCGTTGATCCACGTATGCTTATGGATACTTCAAAAACTTTAACTGGCGGCGACCTTTGGAACGTGCTTACTACTTTCGAAGAACGTAAACAGCGTTCTACTCAATTATTTGATTGGATCGCTAGTGGAAAATTAAACATCGCGAGTCCTACTACATTCTCTTTACAAGACGGTGCCCGTGCCCATGAATTATTAGAGAGCAGAAAAAGTACAGGGAAGATTTTATTAATCCCGTAATACACAAAAGGAAGCTAGATTTCTCTACCTTCCTTTTCTTATTTCTATATGTGATTTTTTATATTTCTACACTTTCTTTTCCTTTTGCAACATAACTCATATCTCCAACCGACTCGACGATGTACTCCCCATCTTTATATAAAATTTTCGTCACACTAGCATTTTCTACTCCAAGTTTTGTTTTACTACTGTCTATCATTTCTATTAACGCAGTTATCAAAAGCCCATGAACGACAACTAAAACGTTGCCTCCACCATTTTCAGCAGCTTCTTCACTAATTTTATCAATCTCTGTTTTTATACGAGTAGAAAATAATTCCCAATCTTCCGCCTGTTTCGTAGGATCTGCTGCTCTAATAAGGTCAATCACTTCTTGAATAGAAAACTTCATAAGTTCTTCTGGTGATGCAACGCCTGCAGCTTTTCCAATCACATCCCACATATTTTCAAGTTTTTCACCTTCAAAAATACCGAAATTTAATTCTCGTAAATCTTTTCTTTTCTCAAGTTTCAATTTTGACTGCTCACTATATTTTAATACTAAATTAGCAGTTTCAATCGCGCGGCCACTATCACTACTATACGCATTCGTAAAATGAATATCTTTTAATCCTGTTCCTAAATTTGTGGCAACTTCCACACCTTTTTCTACTAATGGAGAATCTGCCCAACCTTGCGCGCGATGATTCGTATTTAATATTGTTTTACCGTGTCTTGTAACATATAACGTAACTACATTCTCATTGCTATTTGTTTCTCGCTTATTCATTCTCTTCTCTCCCTTTACATTTCTATATCAATTTTACCATCTTAATTATTCATTGAGCAAAATATACGTAACTGGATTTACTTAATAAAAAAACGCTACCTTTCTGTATATCCCAACAAAAAGATAGCGTTTTTTATGATACATTTCTTAACCGATACTTCTACTCAGCAAAAGCACTCGAATATTGTACAATCCCTTCTACACCTTGCAGAGCATCCCCTCTTAATTCCATCGCCATAAACACTTCATCAGGCACTTCAAATGGTGCCTTTATATTCCACTCACTTGCTTTCTTAAAACCGAATCTTGGATAATACTCTGGATGTCCTAACACAACAACTGATCCATATCCAAGTTCTTTCGCTTTTTCTAAAGCAGCCGCGATAAGCTTTCCGCCAATTCCTTTTTTCTGATGGCCCCTAGCAACTGAAACTGGTGCAAGTGCTAACGAATCTACAGAAGTCCCATCCTGTTCTATCGTAATTTTCGATAACATAATGTGACCAACGATTTCCTCATCTATAGCAACGATAGATAACTCCGGAATAAACGCGTCACATTCTCTAATACGTTTTACAAGTTCGTGTTCTTTTTTATCACTAAATTCTTCATGTAAAAATGCTTGTTGTACAACTCCTTCTGTTTTTCTATAATCGTTTTTTTGTTCTTGTCTAATCGTTACCATTTTAACTTATCCTCTATTCTTTCTTATTTCTTTTTGGATTTTACGAAGCGCTTTTTTCGATCCGCGCTCAATGTCATGTTGCATTTTTCGTTCTTTATAATCGACAAATAGTGTACTTAAATCGTACCCTTCTGGATATAATTCCTGCGCCGCTACCTCTAATGTAATACGTTTTACATTCACTTCAATAAATTCACCGTTGTAATACACAACGACGTTATAGAAATTATCTTTTTCCTTATAAATGATACCAAAATCATCATGATCCAATAAATTCACACGGTCGCCGATTTTATACTCATAATGATTTTCTCTTTTTTCTTGCACAAATTTCGGTTTTCTAATTTTACTTTCATTCACTTTTTCTAGAGCGTATTCTTTATTTCCCATGTACTCTTTCGCTCTGTTTAGTACATGTTCTCTTACATTCATTTTATTCGCAATCCAAAGTGCATTACTTTCCCCTGATTTACCTATTACTAATTTATAAAGCGGTTCTAACGTCTCACTATTAAATTGCATCGCTGCATTCATAAAGTCATCATGCATTTCTGAGAAGCGTTTAATTTCTCCGTAATGCGTACTCGCAATTGTAATACATCCCGCTAGGTACAACTCTTCTAAAATAGAAATCGCAAGTGCCGCACCTTCATTTGGTTCTGTACCGCTTCCTATTTCATCAAATAATAGAAGCGTATTATTATTTGACACCCTCATAATCTCGGATAGATTTTTCATATGAGATGAGAATGTACTTAGTGCATTTTCGATACTTTGATTATCACCAATATCTACAAACACCTTTTCAAAAATAGCAATTTCCGTTTCTTTATCTCCAGCAATATGAAGGCCTGACATTGTCGCTAATGTTAGTAATCCAATTGTTTTTAGCACAATTGTTTTACCACCCGCATTCGGCCCTGTAATAATTAAACTACGGTATTCTTGACCGATTTCAAAGTTTAACGGTACAACTTCCCCTGTTAAAAGTGGGTGCTTACAATTTACTAAATGAAGGTAGCCATGATCGTTTAACTTCGGTTCTATTCCATCGATTGATTTACTAAACTTCGCTTTCGCAAATACCATATCATACTGGCTAATAAGTTCCATATTAATTTTTATATGATAAATATTTTCTAATACCATTCCTGATAACGTCGCTAAAATTTGATACTCTTCCATCGCTTCTTCTGCTTTCAAACTTGCTAGTTCCACATTTAACTTCGTAACCGTATGCGGTTCTATAAATACAGTAGAGCCTTTTGCCGAAGCTTCAACAATACTTCCCGCAACTTGATTTTTATAGGACGATTTAATTGGAATCGTATAGCGATCATCCTTTTTACTAATAAAGAATTCCTGAATATATTTCTTATTTGCACTACTATTTAAAAACTTCGTTAAACGTTCTTTTATTTTTCCATCTACAGAATCGATGTTATTACGAATTCGCTTTAACTCTTTACTAGCAGCTGCATCAATGCTAGTTCCTTTAATTGAAAAGTTAATTTCCTCTTCAATACTTTTATATTCAGTCATTGAATTTGCGTAGGAAGCTAATACTGGTGCAAAAAATTCTTTATCTAACATAAACTTTTTAATCTTTCTACATCCACGTAAAAAGTCTGAAACACTTACTAATTCTTCTGGATCTAAAATCATCCCTTTTTCTAATTTTTGAATTGTGCTAGCGATATTAGAAATTCCGAAGAAAGGCACATGCCCTTCTGCATCTAATATTGCTCTTGCTTCTGTCGTTTCATTTAAGCGATTTCTCACTACTTTTATACTCGTACTCGGCTCTAATTTATTTATTAATTCTTTTCCTAGTCCACTTACACAATAAGATTTCACTATTTCCTTTAATTCGTTATATTGTAACTTTTCAAAAGTCATCGTATTCATTTTGTTTCTCCTCACTATGATTAATTTCTATCATCAATGAAGATACCTACTCATTAGATTCCAATGAGCTATACATTATTCAATTACCATTTTTATACATTAAAAATATATACAAAAAAGCTGCGGGGATACCGCAGCTTTTACATTTACAAGGCATGTGTAATACCGTATGAGAAAATAAGCCACCTAAAAAGTATATGGCACTCCTCTTATTACACGCTTTATAAAGTATTGTAGGTATCTTCATAGGTATCGAAATAAATCCATGACAAAGTTAGGGGTATGGTGTACATAAAAATCCCCTGATCTTATCTGATTTATTTCATTAAATTTTTCCTATTTAGTACCTACCGCACTCACAAAAAGCACCTCTCATTAATTTATATTATAGTCATTGAAATCTAATTTACTGAAATCATCATACTATATGTTTTGTAAGAAGTAAAGGTGTCAGACTATTGTCCTCCACACACCTGAGGAAGAATAATTTTTTCACCTATTAAGCTGTAAAACTTTCATATAATCAGCCTTTTTCTCAAGGGTCTTTTTTGCTTCTTCAGCAGTTAATATATAATCTACTGCAATATTTTGTAATACATCCTTATTTGTATTTGGTAACTGAATCGTTATATCTTCCACGCTACTCTTATTATTTTCAAGTGTTTTATTAAATTCCTGAATACTTCTTGCAATCTCCGCTAATGTTTCCATATGTGAAGGATTATTTACATCTAAAACAGTATTACTTCTAAAAACTGCCGTATAATACTGCTTCAAATTTTTCTTCTCTATTTCTTTCTCAGCATTCTTATGAGAAACATTATCCCCCGTCTGTATTTGATCGAAAGCAAGTATAGTATTATTCTCTTTTTCTTCATAATATGTATTGAATCGTTCTTGTAAATCATTCGCTTCTTTTTTTATTTTATAGTTATCATTATTTACTTTTGGAGAGATTTGTCCATCGAAATAAAGTTGAAATTGCAAATGCGGTTCATCTACTTGTTGCACAGAAGCTATCCGTCCCTTTGGACCAAGGAAGTCTTTTCCGTTATCCAGTGTTTCAACTTGATTTAGTTTAACAGACATACCATACTCCGATTTTGTATAACTTTGCGCTTTTTGTTCAATTTCTTTATCCGATATATCACATGATGTTAATAGTAATAAACTAAACATCATGCTATATTTTATTTTTATTTTTTTCATATTGCATCTCCTCTTTACTTCATATATATAAATGCCCTGATAGATTCACGACGTTTATAAAAAAGACGAGAAGTTTTGAATAAAGCTACACTCTTCTAATCTCTTACATTATTTTTTTAGCATAACTTCAAATATTTCACAAGTACTTCAACATAGTTTTAATTTCACATCTTACTCAAGATTGTTTACAATTTATCTATAAAAGCATGCCGGAGGGATTACTATGACAGACTTTCAGAAACAATTTTTCGCACGATTACATATACATGAACAAGAAACGGTTTCATTTGAAGATTTACCTAACATTATGTATGCAATGGCACAAACTGTGCCATTTGAAAACTTAAATGTTCTCGAAAGGAACTTTACAGAAATATCAAAAGAAAATCTGAAAGAAAAAATTTTAATAAACAACCGCGGCGGTCTTTGTTATGAACTAAACCCGACTATGTATTACTTCCTTAAAGATTCTGGATTCAATGTTCATCTCGTTTCAGGAACAGTTTATAACGCTACAAACTCTCTATGGGCTGTCGACTCTGGACATATCGCAACAGTTTTAAAACACCATAATGAACTTTATTTAATTGAAGTTGGATTCGGATCATACTTACCTCTTGCACCTGTCCCTTTCTCAGGTGAAGTCATTCACTCCGTAACAGGAGATTATCGTATTCGCAAAGAAACAACTGAAAAGGGTAATTACATTTTAGAAATGCGTAAAAACAATGAGTTTCTCGATCAATCTTCTGCTGATGATTGGACGTTAGGCTATGCATTTTATATAGAAGAAGTAGATGAAGAGAAAGCAAATGCAGCACAAAAAATTATCGTTGAACATGAGAGCTCACCATTTAACAAAGTACCTCTTATTGTAAAACTTACTGAAGATGGTCATGCCTCTTTAACGAAAGATAGCCTTACTGCAACAAAAAATGGTGAAAAAATAAAAGAAACAGTGACAGAAGAACAATATGTAAACCTATTACATTCAAAATTCGGAATTACACTCTAATTTTTTAAACCTTGCTTACAGCAGGGATTTTTTGCAATTTGTTGTATTTCATAGTTATATAGAAATATAACTACATGTTTAGAAAGGAAATGATTATGACAGAACTTAAAAATCGATTAAACGTACCTGATAGTGAAAAATGGAATCTAACAGATATTTACGATACGATTGATGATTGGGAAAATGACTATAAAAAAATAGAAAAGTTAACAAGTGAACTAAAAGAATTTAATGGAAGTATTCATGATGGGAATCGTTTACTAGCTTATTTAACAAAGAGCGAAGAAATATCAAGCATATTATCATTAATGTTTGCTTATGCACGATTACAATCTGACCTTGATACGCGCGATACGGACTCTCAATCCCTTGTTGATAGAGCATCACAATTACATGTGAAAGTAAGTGCAGCGAAATCATTCTTCTCTCCATTCTTACTTAGTATAGATGAAAACACATTACATTCTTACATAGAAGAAACAGAGGGCTTACAATATTATAAAGAAGATTTATTTGAGTTATACCGCTACAAAAAACACGTATTGAATAAAGACCAAGAAGAAATTTTATCACAAATGGGTGAAGCACTCTCCTCTCCGCAGCACACATTTGGCATGTTAAATAATGCAGATATAATTTTTGGTGAAGTGACGACTGATGATGGAAAGAAAGTACCTTTAACACGCGGAATGTATGCAAAGTTAATAGAAGATGAGAATCGTGAGAAACGTAAAGAAGCTTATAAAGCGTATTACAAACCATATGTTCAATTAAAGAATTCTATCGCTTCTACTTTATCCGCTGCAATTAAAAATAACGTAACAGTTTCAAAGCTAAGAAAGTATCCATCCGCTTTAGAGAAATCATTATTTGGCGATATGGTTCCGAAAGAAGTATATGACAATTTAATTGATACGACGAAGAAAAACATTCAATCTTTACATACATACAATGAACTGCGAAAAGAAAAATTAAATGTAGATGAACTAAGACAATACGACTTAGGCGTTGATTTAGTACAAGGTGTAAAACAAGACATTCCATACGATGAAGCGTTTGATATCATGCTTGCATCTCTAGCTCCTTTAGGAGAAGAGTATATTGAAACATTAAAAAGCTTTAAAGATAAACGATATATAGACGTAAGAGAAACACCCGGAAAACGTTCTGGTGCTTATAACTTCGGTGTATACGGCGTTCACCCTTTCATTCTTTTAAATCATCACGATGATTTAAATAGCCTTTTCACTCTTACTCACGAATGCGGTCACGGTATGCATACACATTATTCACACGGTTATCAACCAAGAATTTCTGCACACTACTCCATTTTCGTCGCAGAAGTTGCTTCTACAGTAAATGAAGTGTTATTAATTCATTATTTATTAAAAGAAGCGAAAGAAACGAACGTGCGTAATCATTTAATTAACTACTTTATCGATAGCTTTAAAGGTACTTTCTTTACACAAATCATGTTTGCAGAATTTGAAAAAATCACACATGAACTGGCTGAGCAAGGTAAACCATTAAATGCACAAGTCTTCAGTGAAATTTATGAAAACCTATTTAGGGAATATAACGGTGATTCACTTGTATTTGATGAAGAAGTAAAATATGGATGGTCTAGAATCCCTCATTTCTATCGTCCATTTTACGTATACAAATACGCAACTGGATTTGCCTCTGCCATTCAAATCGCTGATAAATTATTAAGTGGCGATCCGAATGCTCAGAAAAACTATATCGAATTCCTTAAAGGTGGAAGTTCAGACTATCCATTAAACTTACTGAAAAAAGCTGGCGTCGATTTAACAACGCCAGAACCAATTGAAAGTGCATTAAATCGATTCGCTCAACTTGTTGAAGAGTTTTCAGCATTATAGAAAAAAACATGCAGAGTGTATATTCTGCATGTTTTTTTCATTTGAATCCCTTTATCCTAAATGCTGCTGCGTCACACAGTGAATCATGCCACCATACGCATACAATTCATTCACATAAATACCAACAATATTCTCATTCTATTTTCGAAACTAAAAAACATATTTGTGTTACATACTCCTCTACTAAACAATCACATTCAGGTCCCTTTATATAGACTTCATATGGAGGACTCTTCATTATATAGCCATTCCTTTCGACCCACTCTTCTAACGCCATATATGCATAACCTATATAATCATAACTACCATAATGCATAGTAGTAACGATTTGATGTTGATTAAGCTTTTTTATTTCGCATCCTTGTAATACGCCTTTATCGTCTTCATCCATAATCGGAATTCTTAATTCAATATCACTTTGATTAGGAATATACTCTTCATCATAAAAAACTGTAGATGGTGAACCGACTATTTGAAAGTTATTTTTTTGTACTTTCTCATATAAGTCATAAAAATAATCATCCATATCGTCTATATCTATTTGTAACCTTTGAGCAATTACCGTTATTTCATTTCTCATTCCAATTAATATATCGTAACTTCTATGGCGGGCAATATTTAGACCATTGTTAATACTTACCATTTCATTCATTTCTGAAATAACCTGTAAATTTTGTTTCACTTCATGAGACAACTCTACAATTTGCTCTTGCATATGTTTAATAAATGAATTTTGATCTGATGACTGGAGAATAACTTTAATTTTCGGTAAAGGAAACTTGTACTCCCTCAGCTTTTTAATTTTCAAGGCTATTTCTAGCTGCCCTTGCTCATAATATCTATATCCATTTACCGGATTTACATATGCTGGTTTCAATATTTCCTCTTTATCATAATGTCTTAACATCCGTGTACTCATTTTACAAATCCGCGAAAATTCAGTAATTGTATACATATAAATACCCCTTGGCTACATTTTCTTATAAGCTTATTTCTTAAAACCAATCAAAAAACTTTCTAATTGAAGAACCTTCATTTTGATCGCTCAATCTTTTCATTTTTGAAGGTAACAAATGACTCGGACAATACCATGTTAAACAATTTATTGCGCCTCCCATAGTCGATATTTCTCCTACATGAATTTGAATAACTTGTTTCTCCGTATACTGTTGAATATATCGTAATACTTCCCCATCTTTAGCTAATCCAAACTTAGGAACATAAATGGCGTCACATGTTTCCAACATATTTATATATAAGCCTTTTGCCGATGCTATTTCTTGATCATATTGGCCTTTCTCTGTATATGACGAAGGAACAACAATAAATTCAGCTTCTGGCATTTGCTCTTGAATAATCTCTTGAACATTATATCTAAATTCATGATCTCCTAGAAAATCACTAATAAACATTGTGTGTTCATCAATAAATTTAACCATTCCGTCTGCGTGTGCAAGTACATCTCCTTCTTCAGCAGGAATAATAATGACTCGGCTCACATCTAAATCCCATTCTAATTGCTCAATAATCTCCTCTTCTGTCCAATCATCGTTATCATCAAATATGCGTTCTGTTAATATAACGGTATCTTTTTTATTCCAAATAAGATTACCACCATCTAATATTAACGGGGATTTCACATATTCAAAGTCGTTCTTTTTCAACCATTTATTAAATTGTTGATCTAAATATCGCCCTTGATCATCTGGTAAATAATTTGGTCGATATTTAAATTTAACAAGATGATTCGTTACAACTGGCGCAACATCTCTTAACCAAATATCATCATACTCAAAAAAGCTCGTATGAAATTCTTGTTCTTCAACAGATAAAGAAATAAGTTGATCTGTAACTCCCTTCTTTTCATTTAAATTTTCATTAAAATAAATAAGTTCTTCATAAAACGGTTCATAATATTCATTTGATTCATCTGGTATCGCAGTAAAAATAATTCCCTTTTGTTTTTGTTCCATATATTTTACCTCGCTTTTTTTATAATAATTGATTAGCCGATTTAAAAACGCCCGCTCTTCCTCAATACTTTTCATTACAATTTTTAAAACGTGCACATTTCTTGAATGGATTATAGCATGGGCAAATATTATATATTTATATAAAAAATATAAAGCCGTCATTAAGCCGTAAATTGACTCTTGACAAGGATTCAAAATATAAATATTTGATGATTGTAATGAATCCTATTTAATCTTTAAAATTATGAAAGCATACAATTAAATACTAGAATCATAAATCCAATCATTATGAAGCTAATTAAAATGATTTCTTTCAACACCGTTACTCCTTTTTATACAAATAAAAAAGAATGCCACCTAGCCAAAAGTTCAACTATGGGACATCCCTGCCGATAATTACACTTCCATTTACTACTTCAAACTAACGGGTTGTTGTTGCGTCACACAATGAATCATGCCGCCATTTTTATAAAGCTCTCTCACATCAATACCGACTACTTTACGATCCGGGTATAACTTCTGAATCGTATCGTTTGCGATTTTGTCATTCGGATCATTATAATTAGGCACCAATACCACTTTATTCCCAATATAATAATTGATGTATGATCCCTTATAATCGAGAGTTTTCCCGTTTTCTAAAGCAACGTTTGCTTTACTAAGCGGTAAGTATTCATACTTATACTTCTTTCCTGAAGCATTTTTCGCATCTAACAATGTATCCATATCTTTGTTTGATAAACCCCATTCAGCTAGGTCATCTTCTTTCATCGTTACAATGGTAGATTTATCATGGAATTTAGCAAATCCATCAATATGAAAATCCGTAATATCTAAATTAGGCACGCCATCTAACCAAATAAAGTTTGTTACCCCAAGGTCACTTATATATTCTTCAATTTCCTTTTCTGATAAATCAGGGTTTCTATTTTTATTCGTTACAGCACTCCGGGTTAATAAAGCTGTTCCATTACTGTCTAATTCAATTGCGCCACCTTCAAGAACAAATTCTCCCCAATCAATTCTTTCAATCCCTAATTGTTCACTAACATTCTCACGTATACGAGCATCATTTTTATAAGGCGTTTTCTTTCCCCATCCATTAAATGCTGGATCTAATATTTTTAAATTTTTATTATTATCATAAACAAAAATCGGTCCACTATCTCTTGCCCATACATCATCAGTAGGAGCAATGAAGAAATCAATTTTCTCCATATTCAACCCTTTATCTATTAAAAGCTTATTGATTCGCTCTTTCTCTTCCTCATCATATGCAACAATGTGGACTTTTTCACCCTCTGTTAAAGCACTTGCCATCTTAACCCAAATTGGTTCGACTTCTTGTTTATATTCTTGTCCATATGTGTATTCATGTGGCCATTGCAACCATGTACCTTCATGTTTATCTTTTTCATCCGGCATCGTATATTTCCCAGCGTTTTTCTGTACCTCTACCTTCTCATCCTCTTTCCCTTTTACATTTTCATGATTCCCCTCAAAAGAACATCCACTAATAATCGCTGTAGATAATGCACTTATGAAACAAAGCTTTACTATTTTTTTCATTTTTCAACCTCCTGTTCTTCTCTCCAATAATGTAAGGCTTCACATAGTGTTAAGCTCAAGCTTTTTCATAAATATAAAATTTACCAATTACTCTTCAGCATAAATTCCGTACAAATAAATGAACTTCATATAGCATCTTTCCTCTATTTAACATTAATATCATTTAACTTCCCCCATAAATTTATTCTATTATTAACTACCTCCTAGCTGTTTGTTCACTAAGTAGAACCTTACTAAATAAAAAAATCGGTATTGATAATTACATATCAATACCGACTTTCCCATCATTGTTTTCCTTCTATTAAATCATTTGCCATTTTCCTAAACTCTTGATTAAATGCATCATTCATACCATTTTGTACGTTAGAGAATAATATTACAAACGTTCGTTTATCCCAATTAAAATTATTAAATGTGTTCCAACCAGCTAATACACCATGGTTATGATAATAATCTGGGTAAATATAAAAACTAAATCCATATTTTCTTGCAGGTGATGCAGAAAACATATCCGTTAAGCTTTGTTTAGAAAGTAGTTTACCATCCATAATAGCTTCATCTAACCTTTTCATATCTCCAACGGTCGTATACATTTCACCACAACCATACAGCCAGTTCATTTTTAAACGAGGTGCATCTATTAACTCATTATCTTTTTTCGTATAACCTTCCGCTAAGAAAATATCTTCAGGGAGAGTTGCCCCCATTCCAGATTCATGCATTCCAACAGGCGTAAAAATATTTTCTTTCACATATTCAGCGAGCGGTTTATTCGAAATCTTTTCTACAATATACGCAAGCACCATATAATTATAATCTGTATATTTCCATCCCGTTCCAGCAGGGAATTGCAACGTTTGCTTTCCAATCCACGTTACTAATTTTAAACGTGAAGCTGCATCAACACTACCTTGCCCCTGATCTGGCAACCCAGACGTATGTGTTAACAAATTCCGTAATGTAATGTTTTTGTCTGCCGGAAACGATGGAATATACTTATTTACATTGTCATCAATATTCAATTGCCCTTTTTCTCTTAGTTGCATGATAGATATTGCAACAACTGTTTTCGTAATAGAACCAATGCGATATTTCGTTCTTGGCGTTGTTAATACATTATCTTTTACATTCGCATACCCGTAACCTTTTCGTAAAATCACATGGTCTTTACTAGCTACAAGAACACTCCCATTAAACCCTTTATCTTTCAAATATTGATCTAGTTTTTCAGCTGCCACTTCATAGCGCTTTTTTTCAGCTACGCTAACTCCTTGCACATCGTCCTTCCGCTTAGCATTTAAATTAGCAAATGCCTTTATATCATATTTCTTACCTTTATTTGCATGTATTAGCGCAACGACACTACCACAAAAAACAGCAAAAATAAAGAAAACGATTAACCATTTCTTTAACATAATAGGAACCCTCTTTTATCTAGCTTCACTTAACGCGCATCCATTCTGTTCTATATCTTATATTCTATTCTATATTTTATAATATTACCTAATCTATTATTCACTCTATTCTATCAGATTCCTTTTTCTCACACCTAATTTTCGACTACTCTCTATTGTATTTCTTTCTTGAAAAATTTCCACCATACAATCGGATGCGTCACACTATAATTTCAAATTCTTTTGTAACATTTGTTACATACTAAAAAGAATGGAGATGTAATATGAAAAACACTGATAAACGCAATCGTTTAGATGATAGGATGTTTCATTATCGGGTAACAAAAAATAACATGGTTTTAATTGAATATTACAGAAAACAAATTATGATATTAAAAGGAAATGATGCTGAAAAATTTTTAAACAAAATACATCATGCAAATAACGATAAAGAAAAACAACTCATTATGGCTAAAGTTACAGGTAATTTCAAAAGAGGAAATGAACGTCATTGAAAACGAATCTCATTTCTTTTTTGATTATACAGCATATTCAAAAAGAAATGTCGCTCATATGGCATTTCTTTAGACTTTCTTCATAAAAAATTTACATTGCTAACATTCCTTTATTTTTTATTCTTCCAATATAAGCTGGCCGCTGAAATACTGAGTAATACAACTATACATAGCCACGCATACGTATACCCTTTTTCATCTACAATATAGCCAAATAAAACAGGCGCAACAATAATAGCAATTTGATTTAATGTAAGTGCAAAACTCACTGTCATCCCTACGGATTCTTCACTTGCTGATTCTGCAACTTCGGCTATAAAAAGACTGAACCATCCAATTGAAAAGAACCCTAACAATGCACTTACACCATACAATACATTCGTTCTTGCATGTATGCTCATTACTAACATGAGAATGAAGCAGATAGAAGTGCAAACAGTTATAAATAAAGGGATACGCCGATTTCCCTTATAGAACAAATCACTAATAGCTGCTAATATAACCCTACCAATCATTCCAAAAAAGAACATAACGGAAAATACTTTCCCAGCTAAAATAGGTGTAATTGATTGTTCTATAACTAAATATTTTATAAAATGTCCAACTAACACCATTTGCAATGAAATCATGCAAATACCCGTTATATAAATTGAATACAACTCTTTTTTACATATCACTGCTTTTAGATGCATCCAAAAAGAGATATTACTGCGTTCTTGTCTCTTTTCCTCTCGAACACATGGTGGATCCTTATAAAATATATAAAATAAAAGACCACCTATTATACAGATACTTCCTATAATATTTATCGTAGACGTCACATTGTATTTTATCGTAAGAAACGGAATCAATACTCCCGCTAACGCACCACCAATCGGTATCCCAGCTTGCCTTATCCCCATCGCTAATCCACGATTTTCTTTTGGAAACCAATTTATTATCACTTTACTTCCTCCTGGCTGGGACACACTATAAAATGTTCCAACTAATAAAAGTACGAATAGTAGTCCGATAAATCCATTTACTATATTAGTCAATAAAAGCGAACCACCTAGTAAAAAAGAACTTATGCTAATTAACATTTTTTCATTATATTGATCCAGTAACCGCCCGACAAAAAGCATACAAAATAACGGGCCAATATTTACAACACTTATTAACAATCCACTCTCCATATTTGTAAGTACATATTCTTCTTTCCAAAATAAAGCGAAAGCTCCGACACCATACGTTATAAGTGTTGCTGTCGCTTGAGCAATCGTCGCATAAATTAACACCATCCACTTATACGTACTATTTACACTCTCTTCCATTAACATCAAAATCCCTCCCCCTTTCATTGTATGAAAGTTTTAATATCATATAAAATAAAGATTAACCATATAATCCATCAAAAAAATTGATACCTTTTTCGGGGGGATGACACGTGGACATAAAAGATTTAACTGTTTTTTACGAAGTTGCGAAAGAAGGAAATATATCTCACGCAGCTAAAAATTTGAACTATGTACAATCTGGCATAACAATGCGTATAAAGCAATTAGAAAACGAATTAGGCGTTCCGTTATTTTATCGAAATGGAAAAGGAGTTACGTTGACTTCTAATGGTGAGATTTTATTAACATACGCAAAACAAATCATCCACTTAATGGATCAATCTATTAAAGCGGTTCAAAGTAACGGAACCGAGCCAAAAGGAACTTTAAAAATCGGATGTACAGAATCTACAACCGCCGTTCGGCTTCCTTCAATATTAGCGACCTACTATGAGAAATACCCACAAGTCGAATTGATTTTAGAAACAAATACAACGAAACAACTAACTCACCTTGTATTAGAACGAAAACTGGACGGGGCATTTATCGCTGGCACTACTCCGCACGATGAACTTCACACAAATATATTTCGTGAAGAAGAATTAGTTCTCATCAGTAAAAATCCTTTATCCTCCTTTAAAGAAATAGACGGCATGAATTTACTTGCCTTTAGTCACGGGTGCTATTATAGAAGATTATTGGAAGACTGGCTTCAAGAAGAAGGAGTTTCACCTAAACGAGTTTTAGAGTTTGGGACAATTGAAGCGATACTTGCATGTGTAAAATCCGGTATGGGCATAGCAATTATGATGAAGTCTATTTTAAACGGTCATAAACATGACGTATCATTCAATCCTTTACCAAATAGCTTCAAAAAAGTTCCTACTACCTTTATTACTAGAAAAGATATTTTTCACTCTGCTGCATTACAAAAATTTATGGAGATGATCCACAATGCGTGAGAAGAAAATACGTGGTATGAAACGAAGAACAAACACTATGATAAAACGAATTGAAGAACATACAAAAACGTTTCCTTCTACTTTCCATAATGATGAATATTGGTATATACCGTTACCTGTTTCACAAGCTTTTATCGATTCTCGTAAAACACCTAGAAAAGTAAAGCGATTATGTATTCAAACTTTATTAAATCAAGCAAATCAATTAGTAAAAATGAACGATACAAATACATATCGAGTTGTTGTTATGATTTCTATCGCAGATTTATGGAACTCTCAAATTATCATATTTAAAAATAATGACTACTTTCATACTTTTTTCAATAGAAAAAACCATAAATTATTTAGAGGACACTTCTGTATCCCTAAATAAATTTATGGCTTTTCTCAAATATCTCCGGCCTCTATTAACTTGTTGATTTTAATCATACCAAACCTATTAAAATTTGTGAATATTATTTTTTCAATAAAGTGAAGCTTTAATCAGGATGAATTATCCATCTCCTACTGATTATTAGTGGAAGTTTTTACTGCTCATTAATGTAGGATACATTCTGTTCAAATTCTTTATAGTAACTTTCACTTGATATTTACGTATATCTACGTTTTACTTAATTACAAATTCTTAGTTTCGTATATCCTTACTTGGAACTTATTTTAAAGTATATTTGAAACTATACTTAACTTTGAAAACATGCATTATACTTTAGACAATACATTTTCTTGGAAAGTACGTTCTTCTTGATCTTCATATCCAGTTGAAACAACTTCTTGAATATCATCATGGTTAAATAAATAAGTGAAATCTGGATTCATATAGCCTTCTGGATAGGGACATCCCATATAATCGAATTTTCTTATCTCATCCGTTTCTACTTGTTGTTTCCGCCCGAAAATCATGAGTTTCTTTGTACCTTCTTTTAAAATTACAATAGAGCCTATAGGAAAAAGTTGCGAATTCATTGTATGGCCCCTCCTTATTAATTGTTTTTTGCTAAGAATTTAAGGAACCTAGCTTGGTTTTCCGCTTCTTTAAATCAATATATATACATATATACACACCATATATACTAGACACAACAGCCAATAAAGAAAAGACCAAAATTAAGACCGTCGCTAAAGCATTTTGTGATAATGAACCTACACATATCTGTCCAATAATATATCCCAATCCTGAAAAATAAACAATTGGAGAAATTTTTATATTTCCATTTTCTTCATTGTTTAATCGCTTTAAAAAACTTTTCATTCCAATAGAAATCAATTTATAAATTGTAAAAATGTAAAGCACAAAAGTAACAATAAAAAACAGAGGTGTTTCAATTTTAATAAAAGTATATGCAATCTTTTGAATCACTATAAAGCTTCCAAAAGAAAAAGTTATTCCCATAAATCCATTATATAAAATGTGTACCAACCTTGGCTCATTTGGTTTACAAAAAAATACCCATCCCCCCCATATATTAGCAGTCAATAGAACAGGTAAGATTATATATAAGTATATGGTAAAGGTTGGAGGGAATAAAAATGGGGTTAAAATCATAAAATTAATAACTACCCACACCATAATGACACTCGATCTAACACTGTAAGGCATCAATTTCCGAATAATTTGTTCTGTACTTTTTCCGTGGTATTTTTCCATATTAATCTCCCAAAAACTAAAAAATTTTATCTAAAGTTGCTCCGATTCCAGATTTAACTCTATCTTTTATCGAATCCTGTTTACCATCATGATTCCAATCACCTTTGTTAAACTTAATTCCATCTGTTAATATACTAGCTCCTATAGAAACACCAAAGCCAAAACAAGCTCCAACAACAGTTCCGATTGGACCTCCAAAAACAGTTCCAACAGCTGCACCTACTTGGGCTCCCGCAAAGGCACTTACAGCAGTAGAGCCAATCCCAATTGCTGCATCACCAATAATATCACCAGCTATTTTAGTTTTTGAAGCTTTATTTTCAATATTTTCCTTTGTATCATTAATTACATCCCACCCTATAGCTGCATAGCCTAAAGCATTTGTTTTTAATTTCAATGAATCCTTTAAAATTTCTTTTGGTGATAAAACATGTCTTTTTACATCGTCTATTTGCTTTACTTCGGCTAAAGGTAATTTTGTACGCCTTATCACATTAAGTCCATTTTTATCCTTTAGTACGGTGCGATTTTGAAATCTTACCATTTCTTTTCCTTTTCTATCTGTGTAGGGTGTTACACGCAAGCCTTTATTATGTAAAGATGCCAATTTATAGGCAGCTGCACCTTCCGTTACGGTACCCAGTAAAGTAAATGCAGACCCTGCAGGGTTATCTTTCCAATCACCAATATCGCCACCAAACGGTGCGAACCAATTTATATCAATTGCTTCTTCTCCAAATGAAACTTCTTGCTGATCAGCCTTCTCAAAACGATCAGCAGCTTTTCTTAATGAATCACTATGTTCTTTTAAAACGGTCGTTATAGTAGCTAACATTGATCCTGCGTATTGGGATTGATTTAACACAGCATCTCTTCCAGATACTTGAAAAGGAATATCAATTAACTGCTGATTGATACGTTGATATGTTTCAGATAGCTCATGATCTGTTTGTTCTATATTAGAAGCCAGTTTCCTTAAATGGTCAGGAGTAACCTTAATTTCACCGCTCACCTTGTTTCACCGCCTAATGATTTAAGATAAAGTACCATTTTCTTTATCTCTTCAGTAATTGTAAAGGTATCAAGGCAAATAAAATTCGTTTGTGTTTGCTCATTATCTAAAACTTTTTGGATTAGCCAATATTGGTTCTGACTATATAAAAACTGAATACAGTCTGTAGACCATGAGTCCTTTATATAATAATGAACTTGAACAGTATTTAACTCTTCACGATTATGTATAATGTTTGCTAACTCTAAGGAAGCTTCATCATCTAAGTAAAGTTTCAAGTAATCTACTAATTGCTTGTTTGATTGATTTAAAATGTTTTCTTTATATGCAGATGAAGGGATTTTAAATGTATAATTTGGACGAGAGAAAGAATTTTTAGGCTGTAATGCTTGATATATAAATTGCCAAGCTACCTCCGGTGTCCCGCATTCTTTAAATGTACATTGTTTTTCACCGTTAGCATCTGTTATTACATTTTGTATAACCTTTTTTTCACTAAAATAGAAAATTTTTTTTTCTAAAGCGCTGTTTTTACCTATCTGTACTTCAATAACAAATCCTGTAGTTAAACAAATGCGGAAATATTCTAAAAGTTGTTTGTTACATAATGTTTCATCTTCTTTTATTATGAGTAGCTCTTCGTTTTTCCAATTCTCGTACATTACATCTAATTCTTTGTCTATTTCTTCATCTGACCAATTTTCAAAGGGGTTCTCAATTCCAATCATAGTTTCACGGTCAAACATACCAGTTAATACATATACTTCTTTATTTGATAAAATAAGAGGTTCAATAGTCAAATAGTCCCACTCCCTAGCGTAATATATAATCCCTAAGAAATATAATACAATAAAAAAATGATTCAATCTAGTAATTGCCAACACTTAAAACTAAAAACTAAAAACATTCTAATAAAAACAAAAAGAAAGAGAATTAATTTAAATATATTTTTATAATAATGTCTCTTCACTACATAATTTTTATTTTGTAAGCTAAAAAAATAGAAGTATCGTCCTATATAAGACCATACTTCCGTAGTTACTTAAAAATCACATAATAAATTACCCATTACCTCTTCAAGCACTACATATGGATTTACTATCACTTTTTCCGAACGCCATCCTATAAATCCATCTGGTCTAATTAGTACAGCTCCTCCATTCTCTATCCCATATATTTCATTAAAAACATCTTCTTGAGTAATAAAGTCTCCACTTAAACCAACACGATACACTTTTATATTTACTCTTAACTTAGATGAAACATCATGTACACCTTTGGTCCAAGCACTATTTTCTACTCCAGTAAATAACACAAAATCGTTACCTAATAAATCAAGTATCGAAACTTCTTTTCCATCATACGTTCCCCAAAAGTGTGGTGCTCGCGTGCCGGGTCTTCCGTTCAACTCTACGATATCCATTCTATGTGGAATAGTGCATTTATCTATAATCGCTTGTGAACAATACTGATACCCAACAGTTACAGCTAAACCGTCCCTATTATTCAAACTGCCTACCTCTCTATTCGCAGCACGAAATAATAAACTACTCGCATAATCCGTCGTTAATTTTGCAACTGGATATCTCTCTTCATGATATGTTTCTAGCAATTTTGGCTTTGCTTTCCCTTTTATAACAGAAGCTAATTTCCAAGCTAAATTATGCGCATCTTGTATTCCTGTATTTGAACCAAATCCCCCTGTTGGCGGCATAATATGTGCAGAATCACCAACTAAAAAAGTGCGATTATCTTGAAATTTCACCGCTGTACTTTCACTCGCTTCCCACGGTAAAACACTTACTATTTCTGGTTCAACATTTGTGCTCCCAATTGCTGTTTGAATAATTTTTTTACAGCGTTCTATAGAGAAATCCTCTGGTCGCTCCCCTTTTATTGGATCATAAGCTACATGATAAATCCATTTACTTACGTTATCGACTGGAATAAGCGCACCAAGAACCTCCGAATGAAGTACCATAGAAAAACCGAATGCGTCCCCTTGTATAAATTCACTTAAATCCGCTTCAAAATAAATATTCATATAATACCCACCGATTGTACCCCGTCCCTCAGTCGTAATCCCTAACTGCTCGCGTATTTTACTTTTTGCCCCATCTGCTGCAATTACATAGTCACAATGTATGACACTTTCTTTTTCTGTTTCCCGATCTCGAATAATCGCTATTACCCCGTTTTCATTTTGCTCATAAGAAACCAGTTCATGATAAAAAGATAGCTTTCCGCCTAATATTTTCGCTTCTAGTAACATCATCTCTTCTAAAGTAATTTGATAACAAGCAGTTTGTTTTGATGGACTTATCTCTTCTACTTTTTGAAGTAACTTTTCATCGTTTCCATACTGAGCGGTCCTCATTTTTGCCAATTCCTCCTTATCCGCCTCAGCTATTGTATGAACTGCTATTCTTCCTCGGCAATTTTCTAATGCTTTACCCGCTGATCTAATTCTTTGTTCTAAACCTAATTCTCGAAATAACTCCATCGTACGAAAAGTGATTCCACCTGCTTTTGGATGAATTGCAGTAGACGGGTGCCTTTCAATCAGTAAATAATCAATGTTATGTTTTGCAAGAAATAAAGCAGATGCTAATCCTGATAATCCTCCTCCAATAATTAAAACTGGTACATAATTCGATTTCATATATTTACCCTCCACATCATTGTTCTGAGCTCAGTGACATAAATATAATCAAAAAAACAACAAAGATATAGACTTATATTTCATTTTAAATTATCATATAGATAGATTACGCCCAAAATTACTTTTATCCTTTCATACATCTACAATTCGCCTAAATTGTGTGTGTATGAAAGGATAAAATAGAAGATCCTACTTTACGTTGAACTATTTTCTGATGTAGACATAAAAAATAATAAAAACATTATAAGCGGTCGTATCCTTATAGATTATATAGGGTTACGACCGCTTATTTTATTGTTAAATGGCTTATCCTCTACCCTCTACAGACAACGCATTGTTAAATCATTTTCTATTTTAAAACTTCATCCATTGTGGTATGTAAACCTTCTAATCCCTTTTCTATCCCCTATAATTTTCAACACTAGAAAATTGATTCGTCTCGATTTTCTTTCTCAATATTGCAGCTAATGCAACTATCATGTAGCATTAGCGTATCGATGTAACGGTTCATTATCTTAAACCTTTCGACTAATTACCAGGAGGCAAAGTGGTTGAAATGAATAAACAAGAACAATTAAATGTTATTAAAGAAGATTTTATTAATTGTCAAAAAGTATTATTGGCAATTGGTGATGAAACACGTCAAGCTATTTTGTTAGTTCTAATGAAAACGGAATGTCAAACAGGATTACGTGTAGGAGAAATCACAAAGCAAACACACCTTTCTCGACCAGCAGTATCACATCATCTTAAAATTTTACGAGAAGCTGGCATTATTTTAATGCGTAAAGAAGGCACAAAAAACTTTTATTATATTGATATACGTACAAAATTAAGTTTATTAAAAAATCTTGTATTAGATATTGAGAAACTATTGCAAAACTTTTATTGAAATTTGGAGGCATAAGAAATGAAGGCAATGATAATTGATAAGTATGGGAAAGTCCCAATGCGTATGACAGAGGTGCCTACTCCTGAAATAAATGAGTATGAGGTGCTTGCGGAAATTCATGCAGCTAGTATTAACCCAATTGATTTTAAAATACGCGATGGAAAAGTAAAGATGTTGCTTAAATATGAAATGCCCCTAATCCTTGGGAATGACTTTTCCGGTGTCATCGTAAAAGTTGGAGCAAAAGTAACTCGTTTTAAAGTTGGTGATGAAATATATGCCCGTCCAAGAAAAGATAAGATCGGTACTTTTGCGGAATATATAGCCATTCATGAGGATGATATAGCCTTAAAACCAAAAAATTTAAGTTTTGAGGAAGCTGCTTCGATTCCACTCGTTGGCTTAACATCCTATCAAGCATTACATGACATCATGCACTTACAACAAGGACAAAAGATTTTAATTCACGCTGGATCTGGTGGTGTTGGTACTTTCGCTATTCAATTAGCAAAAATAATGGGTGCCACTGTTACAACGACTGCTAGTGAAGCTGGTGCGAATTTAGTAAAATCTCTTGGCGCAGATGAAATTATTAATTACAAAATAGAGAAATTTGAAGATATACTAACAAATTATGATGCGGTATTTGATACAATCGGCGGGACAACACTTGAAAAATCATTCAACATTATAAAAAGCGGAGGGAACATTGTTTCCGTTTCAGGAATGCCGAATGCTCGATTCGGTAAAGAATTTGGTTCAGGATTTTTTAAAACGCTCTTATTTTCACTGGCAAGCAATAAACTTACTGCACTTGAAAAAAAGCATAATGCTCAATATTCGTTTTTATTTATGAAGCCAAGCGGGGATCAATTACGTATTATTGCAAACTATATTGAAGCTGGAAAAATCAAACCGGTAATCGACCGAGTTTTTCCTTTTGAAGATGCTCAAAAAGCAATGGAATATTCGGAGTCTGGAAGAGCAAAGGGAAAAATAATTGTAAAAATTAAATAATATAAAAGCTCCATTTTGAAAAATGGAGCTTTTATATTTGCTGTAAAATAGACACAATACACTGAAGTCCTTACAATAGATTGCAAGGGGAAATAATATATTATACTTTTAGTTAACTTAACAAAGAATACATACGTACAAATACATAGTAAAAAATACAAAAGGAGGAGATAAAATGACTAAAAATAATGAAACAGGTTGGAATTTAGATAATAGTTATACTACTTTACCACAATCATTTTATACAGAAATCCCCCCTACTCCCGTAAGTTCGCCGGAGCTAGTTAAATTAAATCATTCACTAGCGATATCTCTTGGCTTTAACCCTGAAGAACTGAAGAAGGAAGCCGAAATCGCTATTTTTGCTGGTAACGCACTTCCAGAAGGAGCTCATCCATTAGCTCAAGCATATGCTGGTCATCAATTCGGACATTTTAATATGTTAGGCGACGGTCGTGCCCTTTTAATAGGAGAACAAATTACTCCTTCAGGTGAACGTTTTGATATTCAGCTGAAAGGTTCTGGCCCTACTCCCTACTCACGCCGAGGAGATGGTCGTGCCGCACTCGGTCCGATGCTACGTGAATATATTATAAGCGAAGCAATGTATGCACTTGATATTCCGACTACTCGTAGTTTAGCAGTTGTCACAACTGGTGAGCCAACATATCGTGAAACAAAGTTACCTGGAGCAATTTTAACTAGAGTAGCAAGCAGCCACATTCGCGTCGGTACATTTCAATATGCTGCGGCTCGTGGCTCAATCGAGGACATTACATCACTAGCTGACTATACGATAAAAAGACATTATCCAGAAATTGAAGCTCATGAACACCGATATACTGCATTACTACAAGAAGTCATTAAAAGACAAGCAAGTCTCATCGCAAAATGGCAACTCGTTGGGTTTATCCACGGTGTAATGAACACTGACAACATAACGATTAGTGGAGAAACGATTGATTACGGCCCTTGTGCATTTATGGACAATTACGACCAAGGAACCGTATTTAGCTCTATTGATACACAAGGTCGCTACGCATATGGAAATCAGCCATATATGGCCGCATGGGATCTCGCGCGATTAGCTGAATCTTTAATACCGATCCTACACGAAGATGAAGAAGAAGCATTAAATATTGCTCAAGACGAAATTTCAAAATTTAGCGTACAGTATGAAAACCTTTGGTTCCTTGGAATGCAAAAGAAATTAGGACTATTTGGTGAAGACGAACAAGACAAATCACTTATTGAGAAACTTTTAAAAATGATGGAGAAATATAAAGCGGATTACACAAATACATTCCGTTCTTTAACTCTCGATACATTAGAAAGTACACCAATATTTGAAAGTCCAGAATTTAAAGAATGGTACGGACTATGGCAATCTCGATTAGAAAAGCAAGAAGAATCGAAAAAGAACGCCTATGAGATGATGAAAAATAATAACCCATCAATTATCCCAAGGAACCACCGCGTAGAAGAAGCACTAGAAGCAGCTGTTACAAATGGAGACTATAGCGTAATGGAGAAGCTTCTTGAAGCTTTATCAAACCCTTATGCATATTCTACAGACCAAGAATCATACTGCGTTCCACCTGTGCCGACGAATCGTCCTTATCGTACTTTTTGTGGGACTTGATTGTTTAATCCTTAAAAAAGGTGTGTTCATACAAATTGTGTGAACGCACCTTTTTTTACACTTCCCTTCCCTTTCAAAAAAGCATTCTGAAGCATCTTTTAGCTACCCTTACTACATTCTCCCCTCCTCCCTTAAGCTAAATATCAAAACTATTTTTATTACAATTTGTCTAATAGTAAATCTACTAAACAAATATTGAGAAATATAAAACCTCATTTCTAAATATTGTTATTTTTGATAATATATTTTATAAGAATATTCAAAAAGCGAGGGGATTTCATGAACGTTCAACTACAAGGTAATGAACAAGTTACGAAACTATTTAATGATTGGTATGTGGCTATGCTAAAGCAAGATGTTTCACAGGCGACAAACTTAAAGCATGAAATTGAGGAAAAGGAACTAAACTTTGAGGAAGATGAAAATTTAGCATTATATCATTCCTTACTAGATTTTCGATATAAAGTTTTAACAGATAGTTTAAGTATTTCAAAAGATAGTTTTGAGATGATAGATTCTTACGCAATCTCAGCTAATCCTACACTTTCTTATTACTACCATTTGTTTAAGGCGATTCATGCTACTTTAACAACAAACTATAATGTAGCAAGTGAACACTATGAACAGGCTGAGAAACTATTAGTCAATGTTGCAGATAAACTAGAAGAAGCAGAATTTAATTACCGATTCGCTATCTTTAATCAACATTTTTATAAACCTATTGAAGCGATTCAGCAAGCAACAAAAGCCAGAGATATTTTCATGACTGAAAAAGGATTTGAGATAAAATTTGCCCTTTGCGACAATATAATTGGTTCCTCATGTGTATTTTTAAAACAATATGAACAAGCAGAGGAAAAATTCAATACTGCTCTTTCCATTTTACAAAAATTCGGCGAAAATGATTTAGTTTTAAGTGTTCGCAATAATCTAGGTTGGCTCTATGCAAGTCAAAACCTTTCTTCTCCAGCAATTCGCCATTTATCAGAAGTGACAACAAAAGTTCCTACACACTTTAAAGCGCTCTTTTTGCAAGCCAGAGAACATTCTAAACTGGGTGAAATAAATATTGCTGAGGAACTTATTAAAAAAGGATTGAAAGTTTGTACAGAACTAAACAATGATGAGTATATAATTCATTTTAAAATTTTAAATTCACTTAACAATAATGAGACAACTGACGATCTAGAAAAAATTATTCTTGAAGGAATTACGTATTTCGACAAAGAATCTTTATATAACTACACTCAAGAATATTCTGAAAAGTTAGCAATAAAGCTTTATGGTGAGAATAGTCATATAAAGGCGAGTGAATATTTTCATCGCGCATTACAAGCGAAAGAAAAAACTTTTGAGAAAGGGGCATTAAAATGATTAAAAAAATTAGTTCTGTTGTTTTAGGATTGTCTGTTATCGGTATTATGTCTATTGGAATAAATAGTTCATTTACATATCAAGCAAGTCATGCCGATCTTCCTGCACCAAAAAAACCTGACTTTGTTCAATCCGTTGACGTTAGTAAAGACTACAACTCAACAACAGCTGAAAAAGCACTTTAAAAAACGAAAGACCTTCAATAAAGAAGGTCTTTTTAAATGCCCTTATTTAGAGTATTTGTCTTCTAAGTAGAATGTATTTTCAACAAAAATAGTATTCTCCCTTTATTTCACCAAAATCCTCATTCTATTTCTTTCATCAACCCCGCAATCCCCCTGCTCCCCTCACTCCCAACGTGCTCTATAGAAAAAATGAGTTCCCCCATTACGTTATTAATCAACTTCTGTAATTTACAAAATTCACTTTCCCATTTGACGTTATATTTTTCAATAGTAATTCTCTGTTTCAATGTAGCCCTCTCCTCAACACATACCTAAAATAATTTATAACCTCTGAATATGCGTATCCTTAAACCCCGTCTCATATTTCAACCCATATCCAAACATTCGATCCATTCCGATATGCGCTGTCCATATTAGGCCCACCATTAAAATCGTATCCATCTTTAAATAGACCCCTATTAAAACAAGTAGTATCGATATAATATATGTGTGAAATAGATTGTAAATTTGCGCACCGACACGATTATTTATCGTGTATGCTACCATCGCTAAATCAGGTGCAAAAAGTAATACGATAAATAATAACCAACTAAATCCACATAATGAATATATATAAATCGCAGCTAATAAGACAATCAATCCTTCAAAGTGTATAATTCGTTTCTCCAAACTTCATCATTCCTTATCTGTTAGCTTGAAAATTTTATTCGGATTCAAAATATTTTGCGGATCAAGAGCTTTCTTTATTTTCTCCATTACGAATAATGCCGCCCCATGTTCTTCTTCTTGATACTTTCGTTTTCCGATTCCAACTCCATGTTCTCCAGTACACGTTCCACCTCGTTTAAGAGCATACAGTACGATACTTTCGTTTATTTCGTCAGCTTTTTTCACTTCATCTTTATCGTTCGGATCAACCATTAAGAGCACGTGAAAATTCCCGTCTCCTACATGACCAAGAATACCACCAACAAGACCAACTTTATCTAAAGTCTCTTTCGCATGATGGATCGCGCCAGCTAATTCCGAAATCGGCACACATACATCCGTACTCATTAGCTTTTTACCTGGGTAACTATGCACATAAGAATAAGCTAAGTTATGTCTGGCATCCCATAATTTATTCCTCGCCGCAGTTTCAGTCTCAAAAGCAACTTCTCTACATTTATGATCAAAAACAATTTCTTTCGTAAATTCAATATCTTGCTTGAGCCCTGCTTCATTGCCATGAAACTCTAAAAACAGTGTAGGTTCTTCTCTGTAACTCGTTTCATTATAATGATTTACTTGTTTCATAGATAATTCATCAACAAGTTCAATTCTCGCAATTGGAATACCTGCCTGCAATATATGAATAACAGCTTCTACTGCATCATTTATAGTTGGAAACGATGCTCTCGCAGCCATAACATGTTCTGGTATGCCGTATACTTTTAAAGTTAACTCCGTAAAACATCCAAGCGTCCCCTCTGATCCGACGAAAAGTCCATTTAAATGATAGCCTGATGATGACTTCGCTGCTAAATTCCCAGTATGTATCACTTGTCCATCAGCAAGCACCACTTCTAAATCACGAACTTGATCACGCATAACGCCATACTTTACCGCTGTTGTTCCACTCGCATTTGTAGCAGCCATTCCACCTAACGTTGCATCTGCCCCCGGATCTACACTAAAAAACAAACCGTATTTCTTTAGTTCTTTATTAAGCTGAGAGCGCGTTACTCCTGGCTGTACTCTCACAAGAAAATCTTTCTCTCTTATTTCAAGTATTTTATTCATAAGCGAAAAGTCCATTGTAATTCCTTTTTCGTAAGGAATTACATGTCCCTCTAAACTGGACCCTACTCCAAACGGAACGACAGCTGTTCCTTGCTGACCTGCTACTTTCATTATCGCGCTAACCTCTTCTGTCGTTTTCGGAAAAACAACTACATCTGGTAAACTACTAGCATGGTAAGATTCATCTTTACTATGTAACTCTCTTACTGTCGTATTGATTACTACTCGATCTTCAGGAAGTATATCCTTTAATTCATTTACTAAATGTTCAATTGTTATTTCCATCACTAACTCTCCTTTTTAGTTTTGAAATAAGTATACCATTTTTATACAAAATAATTAGAAAAATAAGATTATTAACTTTGAGCATAGCAAAAAGAACTTGCAGCGAGTGCTACAAGTTCTTTTTTCATTTCATATTAAATGACTTCTTTATTAACAGCATAAACCAAACTAAAGTAAATGCCATCATAGAATGAGAGAAACCGACAATATAAGTTAACCCTTTAAAGTCCGCTCCATTTAGTTGAAGAAGCCCTCTCGCTGCTAGCGAACCTAACATTAAAGTTAATGCGATATTATGTAAAACAAACCAGTTATTAAATCCTTTCACTTCATGAAATGCGAATACTTTTGCTAATCCTAAAGCAATTAAAAAGAAGAAAAAGCCAAGTACTAACGTATGCGTATGTAAAAGATTTAATAGTGTAGATCCTAGAATCCCTTTAAACTTACCATACTCCCTAGCAAAAATTCCTGATAATAAACCGATAATTAAATACGTAAACGATGCATTATATAATTTCTTCATTATGTACCTCCTTGAGTAGAATGTGTAGTGTGTCATATTTAGTAATAATGATAGTTATATAGTAAAAACTCCCAGTTACCTAGGAGTCATTGTATAAGTATCTCACTCTTTACAATCAATCCTAATTATAAAATATCCTTTTATACAAAACAATCGAACTTTATGTGAACAAGTAGAGCATAATTAAAATATGTTGCACTTTCGTTTCGCACGATTCATACTAATTGTTATAACTTTTAAAGGTGGTGCAATAGATTGATAGTTTTAGAAACTGAACGTCTCACGCTTCGTTGGTTTGATATAAAAGATGCTCCGTTTATTCTCGAATTAGTAAACGATCCTGCATGGATTCAATTTATTGGTGATAAAGGAGTTAAAAACTTAGAAGACGCAAAAAATTACATCGTAAATGGACCAGTCGATATGTATAACAAATTCGGATTTGGCCTTTACTTAGTAGAAAGAAAAGAAGATCTCACGCCACTTGGTATGTGCGGCCTTATTAAAAGAGATTCATTAGAAGATGTTGATATCGGCTTTGCCTTTTTAGAAAAATTCCGTTCAAAAGGATACGGCTACGAATCAGCTTCTGCGGTCATTGAGTATGGAAAGAACGAGCTAGGTCTTAAACGAATTGTAGCAATTACTTCTACAGATAATGTTAATTCAGGAAACCTTTTAGAAAAAGTAGGATTACGATTCGAAAAAATAATTTCAGACTCAGGAGAAGAGCTAAAGTTATTCGGGTATAACGCATAGTAAAAAGGGCGCCATTCACGGCCATAGCCATCAACTTAAGAAAATCAATAAAATAATAAGATTAGGGCACCCTTTCATGCAGTACTGCATGAAAGGGTGCCCTAATTTATGTCTACAAACAACAACATATTAGTTGAGGAATTACGCATACTGGGTGAAGAATTTCGAAATGAATTTTCTATCCATCACTTACAAGAACTTGCGTATCAAACAGGTATGATTCGACGAAAATGAAAATTTCAGGCACAGGACCTTGTATCTCAGCCGAAGCGCTCAATAAGCGTTGGAACGCGCGAACTGTAGCATTCCTTAAAAAGTTATTTCTGTATGCACTGGATATTACATTTGCTTATTTACGATAAGGCGAAACATCTCAAATAGCAAGAAATTCAAGAACATCCACACCCCACCATATACATATCCACCTACGATATCGCTTGGAAGTATATGAGAAAACGCAATGTTTGCAATTGCTATACCTAGCAAAAGCACGATACCCAGAAGAGGGAGAACAAATTGTATATACTTATTCTTCAGGTGACGTACCATTAGAAATAAGCAGGTGCCAAACACAATAATGGTAATTGTTGCTTTTTCATCTGGAAAAGCAGAAGAACGTGTTGCCGCATCTTTTCCAATAAAACGAAAATAAGACAGTGTGTGTAAGACTGCATTATGGTATATATGTGCTCCAAGTATGGAAACGATAAGTAAGAGACCTTCAAGCCATCTATCCCTTCCTTTTCTCCAAATGGCTAAAATCGTAATAATAATGAGAACACTAAATGCGATAGGTGACTGCAACGATAGAAATCCTTTGATACTACTTGTCCATCCTGTTTGAAGTACAGAATGAACAATATATGTAGTAACCTCGTTAAACTGAGTAAACTCATTATATAAATAATCCAGTGCCATTCCCAACATTAAGGTTATCATTCCTAATAAGACTAGTGTAAGACTGATAAGGAACGCTTCCGTTGCTCGGATTGTTCGAAAATAGGAAATAAGCCAATTAAGCAGTCGTAGGAAAAAGTTTTTGATTTGTTTTTTGTAAAATTTGTAAACTAGTCCCCCCCTATAACGATAGCGAGTACAAGGACAATGTAAATAAGATATTGTCCGGCCAATTTATGAAAATCCTGCCAGCGCGGTCCTAATATTTTACCTAGTGTAATAAAGCCAATTGCCCATAAGCTTGCCCCTATGTATGCTGGAATAAAAAAGGTTCGATACGGCATTCTTGAAATACCAGATACGTATCCTGTGAAGTGCCGAACCCCAGTAATGAAATAAGCAACTACCAACAATTTACTTCCTGATCGTTCCATCCAGGCGGCTACTTTTTTGTAGTTCTTAGGTCCAAGGTGAATATACCGTCCATACTTTTCAATCAGTTTATAGCCTCCTAACCTTCCAATCCAGTATGTAACTGTAATTCCGACTCCTCCAGCAGCAATAGCTGTTAGAATGGCCAAGGTATAATCCATTTTTCCTTGAAACACAAAATATCCGGCAAAGCTCATAAAGAATTCAGCCGAAATCGGAATCGCAAACAGTTCAATCAAAATAACAGTGAATAAAATACTATAGCTGTGCTGCTCAAATAATGAAATTAAATGTTCCATGTCGTTCCTCCGAGCCTCATTCTGTTTTTGTTTTTATTTTCATTTATCCCACTATTTGCGTGCAGTAATACTCCCACCTCAAAATTTGGTGAAAGCAAAGAAGTTACGTGGGAGATAAACTGCCCATTAATGCGGGATAAAATCAATATGTAAGCTCAAGAGCACTTCCCCCTTTCATTCATTATAGATAGATAAAACAAAAATTATCAAACACATCTATTGATTGATATAAAATCATTCCATTAAAATACACTTAATATCCCAGATGATTTATGTTAATATTTTTAATATTAACATAAATGAAAACCACCTTATTTTTCATATGAATTTTAAATTTCAAAGCAAAACTAATTTTTATTTAAAACAGAATGTGGATTGCATAAAATGAGGTTGAGAAAGCAAGAAAATGCTTTTGTTAAATGCCGCATTTTTGTGAAATACAACATCAATCAAAGGAGCCTATAAACAATGAACGTCTCTTTACTTACACCTACTACCAATTTACAAGAAGAATACTTAGATTTTTATAACGAATGGAAAGATAGCGGTGAAACGCTGATTCCGTGGGTTATTTCAAAAGACCCTTCTGACTTCCCAGCTATGATACAAGAATTACTCGATGCACATAACGGAATAAATATTCCCGAAGCGTGGGTACCAGATTCTACGTATTGGCTCGTTACAGATAATAATAGAATTGTAGGAGCTGTTAATATACGTCATAGTTTAACCGAACATCTATTTAACGCTGGAGGCCATATCGGTTATGGCATTCGCCCTTCCGAAAGAAGAAAAGGATATGCTACGAGGTTACTAGAGTTATCATTAGAAAAAACGAAAGAATTAAACATCACGAAAGCACTTGTCGTATGCGACGAAGTAAATACCGCTTCAGAAAAAACAATTTTACATAACGGTGGCCTTCGTGATGAAGATTTCATTGAAGAAGATGGTAATGTTGTAAGAAGGTTCTGGATTGAGCTATAAATGATCAACAAGAAGCCAGAAAGTGATTACACACTTTCTGGCTTCTTTTATACTGCTTCAATTTCAAACTGTACTGTAATACCACTTGGGTCTACTACTGTAAATCCATTTATAGTTTCATTTTAAATTCAACATGACCAATGCGTGTTTTCGGATGAATTTGTACCATGAATAACTTCATCTCCTTCTCCCTATATACTTCTATTAAATTTAACCGTTACTATAAAGGTTACAACCGAAATCACCCTATACAAATGAAAAAAGTCAGAATTTATACCCATTTCATTTTCTCAATAAAAAAGCCACCTCTTCTAACTATCAGAAAAGATGACTTCACAAAAACAATCTATTATAACTCTTATCTCATTTTATGTACTTCAGCAACTAACTTTCCGCCCTGAATGCCCATATAAAGCTTCACAGGTGCATCATTCGTGTTTTCAAATACTAAGTCTAAGTATGGATATGCAATTGTAGCGTCTCTTCCTTGTGGAACATAACCTACTGTTTTAGAATGCGTAGTTCTCTCTACCATTTTCAAACCAGCTTGATCTGCTGCATTGTATAAAGTTGATGATGTTTGACAAACACCACCGCCATATCCATCTACTAATTTACCATCTACGATTTCTTTTCCTAATTGGTAGCCTTTATCTGGCGTTGTATCACCGATTAATGCATTAAAAGAGAAACGGTCTCCTTTTGCTAATACAACTCCGTTTATGCTCGCTGCAGACAAACGAATGTTTTCAATTCGGCCACCTGTTGAGCCACCTAAATTTGTTTCATATCTACCAATTACAGTACCACTTCCTTGCCCATCGCTAAGTGTTGCAGCAGGCTTTTTCTCAGTAATTGGTAACTGGTATGAAGAATCCCACATACCAACGTTCAACAATTTATCTACTAATTCTTTTTCCATTAATTCATAAGAAGGTTTTCCTTCTTGCCAACTTCCATCAGGAGCTATACGTGAAGGGACCATCTTTTGGTCAACGCTTTTCCCAACCTCGCTAGCAACCTTCGTTACCGATTTTTTAAATTTCGCCTCATCTTCAAAATAACCTAAACTCGATAAATCTAGTTTTTTCACTTCAGTACCCGTGCGACCATCAACTAAACTAATCGTATCCTGTACCTCTGCTTTAGCTTCTACAGTGTGTCCACCAATATCACTTACTAATGCAACATCACTTACTTTTGTACCACAACCACTCATTACAGCTACACATAACACCCCAACTAATATACCCTTTATTTTACGGAACAATATACTCTCCCCTTTTTCCTAATGTCATTCTTATGTATTATTTCATTTTTATGTATGTTTTGTTACAATCATTTTACAATATATTTATAAATTGTTACAAGTTATTTTTCACTCTATTAAAATTACTCTTTTCTTTTGTAAATGTCTATACATATTTATATAAATTTTTGAGTTTGATAACATTGTAACTTTTATGTTAACTATCTTCATCCAGTATATACCATTAATTAAGTGAAATACAAATTAAAAACACTATTGTTTTACCTCTTTATTCACCTACGTAAGTCCGTAACTATAATACTGATTCATCATTTCTAGCCATTTTCACGTTACTCATAAGTACATACACCCTCTCCTTTCTCCATATATGGGTATTTGCCGTGCCACCTCTCCGCTTTTGCACATACATTATGGTGAATTTAACCTAATTTAAAGAAATGGAGGATGTTTTTATGTACCCCTACAATCCATATGATCCATATAATCAATATGCGTACCAACAACCACAATATGACTTACAAGCACAATACCAATCCTATATAGATCAAGCAGAGCAAGCGAATCCATATGATCAAAATCGACAATTTCAAATTCCAATCTCTTTTCCTGGGACTGGTGGACGTCAATTAGAAAGACGAGTAAATGAGCTTGAGCAACGAGTACGTCAACTAGAAAACACAGTTGAGCGCCATACACGTAGACTAAACCGCTTAAACCAACGTTTACGTACAGTAGAAAACAGATTGAATATTCCATTTTCAGCACTAGAAGACGGCTTTTAATTTCAAAAATAAAAAACATATAAGGAAGGTGCTCCCCCTTCCTTATATAAATTGACTAAAGTTTTTTCCATCTCTATACTGATAAGAGTTAACGAAATGAAACAAGGTGATAAATATGGATTTTGAAATAAATTTTCTTTCCTTTTATGTTGTACAAGTAGAAGGAAAAGGTGAAGCAGTTGATAAACGCTATAAACATTTTCAAACTTTAGATGCTGAAGAATATGAAGATAGCTCCTTAAAAGAATTTTTGAATGGTGAATTATTAAAAATTTCAAAGCGAAAAGTAGAACGTCACGCAAAAACGGAACAAGCTCCAACAAAAATTGGTCGCTTTATTGTAGAGGAAGGGCATGCACTCGATTCAAACCCTCATTACAACTTGTTTAATCGTATTCGCTTTGCAGAAACGAAAGAAAACTTCAAAGATATGAGCGAACCTCTCGTTTATACATATCTTGACACAAGTGCTGTACGCGGTGGTGTATTTTTAATCGCCCAAGCAAAATTACGCAAATACTTTGATGATCCATTCGTATTCGTAATGAAATGTGACTTCGAACCGAAAGTCGCTTCCATTTCTGATGAATCAACGCTTATTCGTAACGTTGAAATGGCCATCACAACAAAGAATATGAAATCTATCCAATATCCATACATGCCTGAAGAAGGCATCGTCGAAGTAGGCGAGCTAAAAATTCACCAAGCATCACACGCCCGTTACTTTGAAGACTTCTTAAAATTCGTAGAGTACGAACGCTCTATGCCTGAAATTATGAAAACACAAGTAATGGACATGGTATACGACCAAATTGAAGATGTATTTGAAGAAGGTACTGAAGAACGCGAACAATTCGACCAAGCGATGGAAGTATGGGCTGCCAGTCCGAAACGCGAAATTATGGAACAATTTTCAACCGAAGAAGTAATGGAAGCTACTGCTCAAATCGTCGAGCACGCTCCTGAAGTGGAATTAAAGTTAAAAGCAGACCATATTTCTGTGCAGGCTTTGCTTGCAGATTTTGGAGACCAGATTCATATTGCGAAAGTTAACGATAAATATGTACTAATGATTGAAGCGGATTCGCTTACGTTCGAGAAAGGATTCTCTCCAATTGAGTTTTTGAAGCCTGATGAATTGGAGAAGGTTATAGAGCGAATTGCGAGGAAGTCGTGATTTGAGTAATGTATAAGTGCCATTAAAGCAATTTTGAACGTTTTAGTGACCTGAAATGTGACCGCTCTTGTTTATCTAAAATCTTGTGATTACTGGATTTCTATTAAATTTAGTGACCGCATTTGTGACCAAAAAACATGCTCTTGAAGCTGTAGAAGATTTCCTTTATTTAATACAAATTAGAAAAACAGTGAGCTTGTACATTGCTCACTGTTTTTTATTTATGAACTAAATATTTGATTAAGATATGCAATGTATCCCTTAACTACTGATATTGTCTTCAATACAAAGCAATCCCAATGCAGCCTGTATGACTCATAGAATATTCATAGAAACATAATAAAATCATTCTTCATCTTTTACAGTGTAACTAATCTTTTGTATTACTTTTTATTACTTTGTCATTTAAGTAATGTTAGTATTGATAAAAGTACATTACACCCTATGATAGGACGGTTATTCTTCTCATAAACACCTAAAACCTAACAGTTATAGACTGCTAGGTTTTAATTTACCTCTTCCGTTGTGAGCCACTTTGTTTTAATTCCACTGAATCTTCCACCTATAAACTCCACTGTATTTCAAAATATCTATCTACGCAAAAGTGATTTTACCTCTTCATTAGCAGTACAAACTTAACTATATCAAGGTTCCAAATTTATTCCATCCCAGAGATATGTGACACCTTCATGTTGTTTTATAGATTTAACTTTTCCATCCTGAGATATCACAAAAGCTATAGCATCCTTATTATAATTACAATAACGAATTGCAGACCTGTGTCTTGTGCCATAAGAAATAATATTAAGGTTAGTAGTGTCATTCCCATAAGGGTCATTTGCTTTCTTAATAGAGGTTAATTCATCATTCGTTAATCGGATTTCAGCCCCAAATCCTAATATTTCAAATTTTTCATTTAACACAACTGCACCGTCTACTTCAGATAACGAAGATATAAATTCCTCATGCTCAAATATTTTCTTTTCTGCCCGTCCAATCCTTCTTTTTGAATCCAGAATTTGTTCATATTCTTGTATATCTTTTCCTTTCTTAAAAAGAACATCAAAATACAACCTTTCATTTATACATTTATTTAAAAATTCATCCCATATCTTCGGACTTTTTAGTTGATACTTCATGTGTAAAGAGTCCCTAAAAACCTCATTTGGCAAACTCTCTGGAACAACAATTAAAGTTCCACCATGACGTTTCTTCTCAATAAGCCTTAAGATATTTCTTAAGGTACTAAAATAAAGTGTTTTAGGTGTATCGTTTGAATCATCTTCACTATATCTATCTCTTTGGAGTCCCTCACATACTTCTAGATAAAGCTTATTGGTTATGTTTGAGAAGTGATTTCCTATTATTCCTTCACTAATATCTTTTAGGGGGGAATTAGTTAATTGTCCTCCCTTTAACTTAAAAAATTGTTCCCCACTTGCAGATGCAAGTAATTCTCCTGGTTCTGAAACTTCTAAAGTAAAAATAAAAGGTGGTGATAATGCACCCGAAGCCCTACCATTCTTCAAGTTTGTATAATCATTTCCTAAAAATATGACTCCCCAAATAACTAATTGATTAGGACTCCCTCCTTCTATTATTTTTTCTTCAGCACAAACTGTTAAAATACTAGTTTTAGGATTAAATGCTGGTGATAAACGGATAAGTTCACTTTTACTAAATCTAATAATATTCTCAAACCTTATTGGTGGACTAGACCTATTTAAAATACCACTTAAATTATCACTCGGCTCCATGTAAGCAATCGTAGCAGATATGTTTCTAGATTCTTCTTTTTCAAAACTTAGATGATACATGACGTTCATCATCGACAACAAGTTTTCATCATCTGGGAAATGCAGACCCGAAACATGTTGTTCGTACTTACTTCTAAATGAATTCCAATAATCTTTAGTTACTTCTATTAAATCGATTGGATATAAAAATTTAATAATATCTCCCCCTTAAAACTATTTAACTAATTATAATTCATTAAGAACTAATTGGTGTATAAATTCACCATAAATGAATTGAAAGATAAATTATTTAGTTCCTTTTAAACAATGTAACCCGAGTAGCTTAGATTTTCTTATTGCACTAACCTGCAAGTTTAAGTACATTCCTTCACAATCAACTATCATCTTTTAGCTTGGTATTTTAGAACCAGAGATTGAAATTGACTACTACTCTTAATGAAATCACAGATTTATTAATCGTTGTGCAGCTATGTCTTGAACTCTACCCTATGCCAATATCCGCCCAATATAAGAAAAAAGGAATAACTCAAACCTGAGTCATCCCTTTCCTGTGCATTTTTATATAGTAGAAATGCACCCGTTAATTGAGCGAAAGTTAAAAAATGTATTTGTATGTCAATTAACTATTTAACTGTACAAAAGATAACCCGTTATAAATTATCATCTGCTTTTTCATCTAAACACTCT
>NZ_NULR01000033.1 GCF_002577405.1 Bacillus cereus
GGTTCTTCTGTCACCTTTGGTTCTTCCGGTTTTAATGACTCTTCTAGTTCTTCTGTTGTTTCTTCTTCAACTTGCTCTTCTACTTCTGTTGCTTCATGGATCTTTATATTTGTAATATCATAACCATTAACTTTCGATTGATATCCCGTTACTGGTTGTTCTTTTACTTCATACTTATGAGCTTTTCCTTCATTATTAACTGCTGGTAACTTTTCAAACTCATATTTCCAACCATTTGCTGCAGTTACTTCTTTTGTTGCGATTACTTTACCATCTTGCAGTAAATCTACTTTAATTGTTTCCGGACGATCACTTGCTTTGTCGCCTTCCCATGTTTTCGTTCCCATAACTGATGTAGTTTTTAACTTGTTTGGAATCATAAGTTTTATTCCGTTTACAGCATCCTTCTTAATTGTAAAAGGAATTTTTGCTTTTGAATCAAACTCTACGTAGTTCGGAGCAGAAATTTCTTGCACATAGTAATTACCTGAAGCAAGGTTTGGCACTTCAACTACTCCGTCTTTATTTGTTGTATAAGAATCACCAATCTGCTGACCTGACTCTGTATACAATTTAAAAGAAACACCTGGGATAACTTTCCCTTCGTTTCCTTCAATATGTTTCACAATTTGCAGCGTTCCTTTCGCCGGTAAATCCCCTTCAGCTCCGCCGCCAAATGATATATTTTTAACCTTTACACTATTAGTTTCAGTAATAGGTTTCTCATATAAAATTTGATAATCAAGTTTATAGTCATTCTGTAAATATTTTAAGTTTTTCCCGCTCTCAGTAATTGTTGATTGATAGGAAACTGTAAATGAAGTAGCATGACCCTTATCTTTATAAATTACAACTTCAAATGAGTTATCACTAGTAAACTTAATGTATCCATAGCCTCGCTTTTGAAATTCCGCAAGAGACAATTTTTCTTTATTATTTACATGAATAGTAAAGCTCTCTTTATTCAGTAATTGTCCTTCTTGTAGTGTATCTTTCAAAACGATATTGTCATGTAAATATTGTTTCTTTAAATTTATATTTAAAAACCAACGCACTACATTACTATTGTCTGGCTGAATATCACCAGCTTTATAGAAAAAGATCCCCGGTTCTGTACCGCCGCCTTTCGAGTGGGTAATGCTAACCGTTTGTTTTTCTAAATTTGTGCCTAAATTCGTTTGTACATCTTTCGTTTTTCCTGCTTCTACATTCGTACCTTGAACAGTAAAATTAAAGTTCCCTCGAATATTTTCGAGCTGTTCTACTGTATCATTAAATGTACAAACTACATTATTTGAATTGATCTGGCACGTACCAAAAACAAGTCCCGATTCATCCTTTAATGCAATAGTTCCACTATATCCCTTTAATTCTGGAGGTAGTGCTAACGTTAATGTATCCCCAGATTTCATCTTCTTTCCAGGCTTTTCACTAAAGTTTACATGTATGCTAGTCTGTTCTCCATAATCTAATTTTGTCTTTTCAAATGCAAAACTATCAACAAATCCTGCTGTATTTAATTCTTGAGCATGCCCTATGATAGGCATAAAAACTTGTCCAATAAAAATAGTAAAAATAAAACAAATTACAGATATTCTTTTTAAATATGTACTCATAACGCCTCCAATTTTATTTATCACATTATTCTGTTGTTAAATGTTTCCATCCTAAACCATCTTAAAAAGGTTACGACTAAAGAATATTTGCAGCATCAAACTATCTTTAATCATGCAAAACAAAGCAGTAACAAAGCGATTCATTAACCATATTGTTCGCTTGTTTTGGTAGCCAGAAATAAATATTAGTACTTATAAAAATGCATTACAAGACTATTCATTCACATTTTAATATGTTACCATATTAGTAGTAACCAAAACACACTAAGTGACTACCTTATTCATAAGGTCATCTGATGACTGACTATCTTTCTTTACAAATATGCTCCACCAACATTCTCCTAAAATTTATTTATTCAACTCCTACTAAAATATGAATATATTTCGTAATTCCAAACCCACTATTACTATTTTAATATTCCTCTTCCAATCAAAAACACTTCTTTTCAAAACATAAAATATGATTTCAAGACCAAAACACTAACAACAAAAAATATTTCATTATAATATAGGAACGTAGTTTAACATAGAAGGTATACACTATTTTTTTGACCAAACTCCCTCCCTTACTTGATCATTTTAAAAAAATAAGGCTACCTTTCCTTATGAAGAAAGATAGCCTTATTTATATAGACAACTGACCTACTACCTATTTTTTTACGCCTTTCAGCGACTCTCTCAGCACAAATTTTTGTAATTTCCCACTCGCATTACGAGGAAGTTCATCCACAAATAAATAATGACGTGGGCGTTTATAGTCTGCTAGTTCGTCACTTTCTTTACAATACGTTTCTAAATCAGCTTCTGAAATATTATCATCTTTCTTTACAACGACCGCAACGACACGCTCTCCCCATAGTTCGTCTGGCTCACCAAGTACTGCAACATCTAATACACCAGGGTGACTATGAAGGAAATCTTCAACTTCACGAGGATAAATATTAACTCCGCCACTAATTACCATATCATCAACGCGATCTGCAACGAATAAATAGCCGTCTTTATCGAAGTAGCCTAAATCACCTGAATGATACCATCCTTTATACATCGATTTTGCATTTGCTTCTTCACGGTTATGATAGCCCGCCATCATAGTTGGACCTCGTAAAATAATTTCTCCTACTTCATAAGGAGGCAATACATCATCTGGCTCTGCCGGTGCATCTTCGTTCGGTTTGACAATTCGAATTTCATGGCTAAAGCACGGTGTTCCCGCTGAACCAGCTTTTGTAATTTGATCCTCTTCTACGAGAAACGCAACAACCGGTCCCATTTCTGTCATTCCGTAAATTTGGACAAGATCAATATAAAGACGCTCTTTGCATTCCTTCACTAGTGCTGGTGCCATTGCAGCCCCGCCATAAACCCCAATCTTCATCGAAGTTAAATCATACTTAGTTAGATCTTTTTGCAGTAACATATTCCACATCGTTGGTGCTGCAAAGAAAGTTGTGATTTTCTCTTCTTGAATAGTATGTAATACTGTTTCTGTATCAAAATGATGTAAAATAACATTCTTTCCGCCAACTTGAATGCGCGGGATAATTCCAGCGTTTAACTCACCGCAATGATATAAAGGTGCTACTACAAGCCCAACGCTATCTCTATTATATTTTATAAAATACGTACAAATCATACTATGCTCAGCCATATCACGATGGCGATGTAATACGCCTTTCGGATGACCAGTCGTACCACTCGTATAAAGCATAGAACAATAATCCATTTCATCGACTACAATATCTACTTGTTCAGCTGATGCTTCATTTACTTTTTCATGGTAAGAACTAGCATAGGAAGGTGTATCGTCTTCTACATACCAAAAAGACGAATTCGGAAAATCTCGTTCAATCATAGCAACAGTTGATTCAACTGCTTTTTCAAAGACAACTACTTTCGAGGCTGCATCTTGGAGGATATACGATAATTCTTTTGCTTTTAAGCGGAAATTAATCGGGTTAAAGATCGCTCCAATTTTCGCACAGGCTAAGTAAACGTTTACAAATTCACGACAGTTATATAAGTAAACAGATACACAATCTCCCTTTCTTACTCCTTCTTTCAATAGAGCTTGCGCCGTTTTATTTATTTGCTCATCCCACTGTTTATATGTCCAGCGAATATTTTTTTCTGGTTCTACTAGCGCCTCTTTATTCGGATACTTGCCAACTGCTAAATCAAAAATTCTCCCTATCGTCATGTACATGCCAACATTTTCCCCCTTTTCTCTTTCATAAATCTATCATTTCGTCTATAAGTAGACATTGTCCTCTAATAATTTGACTAATTTTTCTGATTATTATCGACATAATTTTACAAACGACGCTACTTTTTCATCCACTTCTTGGTAAGTGAAATTATATCGGCGATTTTCCGGATATATCGACCGCAACTCAACTTATATCAGCGATTTTTTTAATATATCGACTTACCGACAAAAACTGACAACATAAAGAAGAGACTGTTCCAAATCGGAACAGTCTCCACCTCCTTACACAAATAGCTCTTCTAAAATTTTCAGTTTATCTTCTGTATATTTCACGAAGCCATCGTTATATGATTTTGGATCTTTCGGATTCGCAAAGTGTGTAATTGCTCCTGTTTGTGGGTGAACAAATTTACTTGATGCCCCGCAACCAAGTCCGATAATGGATTGTACTTCTTCCATAATGACAATGTTGTAAATACTTTCTTGCGTAGGCATTGCATACCCAACGTTCTCTAAGTTACCTAAAATATTCTTTTGACGATATAGGTAATATGGTACGTAATTATGCTTTTGCGTCCACTCTTCTGCTTCGTGCATCATCGCTGTAATTTCTTCGCGACCTGCTACTTTATATTTACGTTTGTTTTGCGTCATTTCAGAAGCACGTTTAAATGATAACGTATGAACTGTTAACGATTCTGGCATTAACTTTTCTGTTTCATCTAACGTATGCTTGAAAATATCTAGCCCTTCACCAGGAAGACCAATAATTAAGTCCATATTAATATTGTTCATTCCCATTTCACGAGCTAAATGATACTTCTCAATTGTTTCTTCTACAGTATGATGACGTCCAATTGCTTTTAGTGTTTCTTGATGGTATGACTGCGGATTAATACTAATACGGTCAATGTTCCATTTATTTAACACTTCTAGCTTTGCTGGTGTGATTGTATCTGGGCGACCTGCCTCAACTGTTACTTCACGCACATTTTTCACATCTGGGAAAGCTTCATACATTTCTTCATACAGCATATCCATCTCTTCTGCTGTAATACTTGTCGGTGTACCGCCGCCATAATAAATCGTCGTAACTTTAACACCTTTTTCTTTTAAAAACTTACCAATTTCACGAACTTCATAATGTAAACCGCCTAAGAATGAATCGACTGATCCTTGGCGTCCGTTAATTGCGTAAGCTGGGAATGTACAGTATGCACATTTCGTCGGACAGAACGGAATACCAATATAAATACTTACTTCTTCTTTTAAGCGGTATAAATCCGGAACAACTGCTAATTGGCAATCAACAATACGCTGAAGAAGTTCAATTTTCTCTTCATGAATTAAATAGCTTTCACGAAGCTCTTGATGTGCTTCTTCTTTTGACATACCACTTTGAAGCATTTTATGAAGAAGTTTCGTCGGACGTACTCCCGTTAAAATACCCCAGCTTTGTTCAAGTCCAGTTAACTGCTGAAGGACAGAAAGATATACATAAGAAACAACGTGTTTCACTTGCTTCATACGCTCTTTTTCATCTGTGAAAGCAGATAAATCTTTCGAGAATGTTTCTTCATACACATTTCCTGTGCTAACATCGGTTAAACGAGCGGATGCTTTCACATTATCCTCAATGTGAATATCAACGATAAGATTTGCTTCCTCTTGTTCAAATCCAATCGTACTATCTTCAAAAAATAAGCCGCCAATATTTTGCAGCGGACGTAAAAAACGATCATCTTGTAACGTTTTAATTGAAATTAACAACATTATCACCTTTTCATTTGCAAACTCTCTTTAGTTTACTTGAAGGGCGTTTGTAGGTCAATACAGAAGGTTTTACCTTATTTTATAAGATGATTATTATTGTATATTTTGGAGTTACTTTACGTTTACAATTACATAGTAGAGATGATTTCGTGCTTTTTCTTTTGATTTTCTATAGCATTCTCCTTAATAAAAGATTTATTCTTGCTTTCTTACACATACTTAAAAGTAGGAGACTTCTTTCAAAGTGTGTTAAAATTTTGTGTGATACTATTCAATATACATTAATAAAAGGTGAGGGTACCCAGTGAACAATAACAACAATACATATTGCACTATGGTTATATTTGGAGCAACAGGAGATTTAGCGAAGAGAAAATTATTTCCTTCTATATATAGCCTATATAAAAAAGGGCAGCTCTCTAAAAATTTTGCTGTTGTTGGTGTAGCGAGACGTGAATGGAGTGACGATATATTTCGTGAAAATGTATTAACCTCTATTCAAGAGTCAAAAATTGAAGCAGGGAATGATTTAGATGAATTTTTAACTCATTTCCGCTACTTAGCGTTTGATGTTACGAATACTGCTTCATACCAAGATTTGAATGCATTAATTACTAACCTTGAAGGACAATTCAATATTCCAGGAAACAGAATGTTTTATATGGCGATGGCTCCTGAATTCTTTGGAACAATTGCTTCTTACTTGAAATCAGAGGGCGTGACAAACTCAAGTGGCTGGAATCGATTGATTATCGAAAAACCTTTTGGACATGACTTGCCATCCGCACAAAAATTAAATGAAGAACTTCGTCACGCATTTGCAGAAGATGAAATTTATCGCATTGACCATTATCTAGGAAAAGAAATGGTTCAAAACATTGGCGTTATTCGTTTTGCAAACGCAATATTTGAATCATTGTGGAATAATAGATACATCTCTAATATTCAAATTACATCCAGTGAATCTTTAGGTGTAGAGGATCGCGGAGGGTACTATGACAATTCCGGTGCCTTAAGAGATATGATACAAAACCATATGTTACAAATGGTTGCTTTACTGGCAATGGAACCGCCAATTCGTTTAACAACAGAAGAAATCCGAAGCGAAAAAATTAAAGCATTACGTGCACTTCGACCAATAGCAGTAGAAGAAGTGGATCAATATTTTGTGCGAAGTCAGTATGGTCCAGGAACAATCAACGGAAAAGAAGTTCCTGGGTACAGAAGCGAAAATAAAGTGGATCCAAACTCAAGAACGGAAACATTTGTGGCGGGTAAATTATTAATAGACAATTTCCGCTGGGCTGGTGTGCCGATTTACATTCGTACAGGTAAACGCATGCAAGAGAAATCAACAAAAATCGTTATTCAGTTTAAAGAATTGCCAATGAATTTATATTCTAAATCAGAAAACAGCGTTCATCCGAACCTGCTTATTATTCATATTCAGCCGGATGAAGGAATTTCTCTTGTTTTAAATGGTAAGAAAATCGGTACTTCTGAAAAGACGAGACCATTTAAACTTGATTACTGCAATGACTGCGTAGACGGAGTAAATACACCAGAAGCTTATGAGAAGCTGATATATGATGCAATTCAAGGCGATGCAACAAACTTTACTCACTGGGATGAAGTAGCGTTATCATGGAAATTTGTTGATGTTATTTCTAAAGCATGGAAACAGGATGTATCAACCGATTTACTTACTTATGAATCAGGATCAATGGGACCTCAAGCTTCAGATGATTTGCTTGCAGAAAACGACTTCCATTGGTGGCCAATTTCAGATGATAGTGACTACTCAATCTGATCTTTTATGGTCGCAGCCCCATTAAAACTAATGGGTACAGATGTAGCACTAGCGCGTGTGTTATTATTTCAATAAAATGAAACTGCCCGTTAATGCAAGATAAAAAAATGGACCAAGATTTCAATCTTGGTCCATTTTTTATTTTATATCCATTTCGTATGGAATGTACCTTCTTTATCTACTCGTTTATACGTATGTGCTCCAAAATAATCGCGCTGCGCTTGTAACAAGTTTGCAGGTAGTGTTGCAGTACGATAGCTGTCATAGTAAGAAATCGCTGCTGAAAATGCAGGTACCGGAATACCTTGTTGTACAGCCGATGAGATAATTTGACGTAATCCGCCTTGGTATGACTCCACAATTTCTTTAAAGTATGGGTCAAGTAACAGATTCGGTAAGTCAGTGTTCTTCTCATAAGCTTCTTTAATGTTCTCTAAAAAGGCTGCACGAATAATACATCCGCCTCTCCAAAGCATAGAAATGCTACCAAAATCAAGGTTCCAGTCATATTCCTCAGAAGCTGCCTTTAATTGCGTGAATCCTTGCGCATAAGAACAAATTTTACTCATATATAAAGCTTGGCGCACTGCTTCAATTAATTCTTCTTTTTCAATTCCAAGCGCTGGTTTATCTTTAGGGCCAGATAATAATTTGCTTGCATGCACACGCTCTTCTTTTAAAGCAGAAATACAACGTGCGAATACAGATTCTGTGATAATCGGAAGAGAAATACCTAAATCAAGTGCACTTTGGCTTGTCCATTTTCCTGTGCCCTTTTGTCCCGCAGTATCAAGAATAACATCCACTAATGGCTTTCCAGTTTCTTCATCTTTCTTCGTGAAAATGTCTGCTGTAATCTCGATTAGATAACTGTTCAGTTCGCCCTTATTCCATTCAGCAAATATTTCATGAAACTCTTCTGCAGTCAAATCAAGTGTTTGTTTCAAGAAGAAATATGCTTCACAAATTAATTGCATATCTCCATACTCAATACCGTTGTGAACCATCTTTACATAGTGGCCCGCCCCATTAGGTCCGATATAAGAACAGCAAGGCTCGTCATTCACTTTTGCTGAGATATTTTCAAGCATATCCTTCACTTTTTCGTATGCATCCTTCTGTCCGCCCGGCATAATAGACGGTCCCTTCAATGCACCCTCTTCTCCGCCTGACACACCTGCTCCAATGAAATTGATTCCTTCTTCGGCAAGACGTTTGTTTCGGCGAATTGTATCGACAAAGTATGTATTACCGCCGTCGATTAAAATATCACCTTTATCGAGGTGAGGAAGCAGAGAATCAATCGCCTTATCTGTAATTTCTCCTGCATTAACCATTAACAAAATTTTTCTAGGTGATTCAAGTGAGTTAACAAACTCTTCAACCATATGAGTACCAACCATGTTTTTACCACTGTTTTCCTCAATGATTTCATTTACTTTTTCCTTTGAAATATCATATAGGGCAACAGAGTACCCTTTACTTTCAAAGTTAAGTGCGAGGCTTTTTCCCATAACGCCCACACCAACAACTCCAATTTGTTGCTTTAGCATATTGCATCGTTCCTTTCTATGCATGTTACTCTGTCTATATTATAGTATATATACCTAAAGTAAAACTTTAATCAAATAATCTTTCTTATTCACTTCAATATACTCCACCAAAATGCGTGCAAAAGATCATAGGAACACGGCACATCGCCATCAATTTAAAAAAATAAAGAGAAACTTCCATCCTTATCAATTAATCATGAAAAATCACATCATCCAACTTCCGTCCCCCTTTTACTGTCTAGAAAGTTCTATACAAATAAGCTTAGTAATAACGTAAACCCTAATCCGGCTACGGAAATGATAGTCTCAAGCAAGGTCCATGTTGCAAATGTTTCTTTCATACTTAAACCAAAGTACTCTTTGAACATCCAGAAACCAGCATCGTTCACGTGTGAAGCAATTAAACTACCAGCTCCTGTTGCAAGGACAACTAAAGCAAGGTTAACGTCAGATTGACCTAACATTGGGATCACTAAACCGACAGTTGTTAATGAAGCAACCGTAGCAGAACCTAATGAAATACGTAAGATGGCAGCGATAATCCATGCGAGCAAGATCGGTGATAATGAAGTTCCTTTGAATAATTCGGCTACATAGTTACCAACGCCGCCATCAATTAATACTTGTTTGAAGGCCCCGCCTCCACCAATAATTAAGAGCATCATCCCAATATTTGAGATCGCTGTTGTACAAGATTCCATCACGTTTTTGATTGGAATCTTTCTTGCCAATCCCATTGTATAGATCGCAACTAATAAGGATATCAACATGGCAGTATCCGCATTCCCAATAAACTGGATCGCCGCTAGTAAACTATTATCTTTGAATCCCATTGTTTTTTGCAGCAAAGTAATAATTGTAGCGATTGCCATTAAAATAACAGGCAGTAAAGCGGTAAAAACACTGATTCCAAAGCCAGGAGTTTCTTCAAGTTTAAATACTCTCTGCTCGCCTAAAGATTTGATATTACCAGTTTTTGTGAATGCTTCAGGTACTAGTTTTTTTGCAATTTTAGTAAATACAGGTCCAGCTAAAATAACTGTTGGAACCGCTATCATAAAACCATAAAGTAATACTTCACCGATGTTTGCATGCAACTCACCAGCGATAGCAGTTGGTCCTGGGTGTGGCGGTAAAAATCCGTGTGTTACAGATAAAGCTGCTGCCATCGGAATACCGAGATATAAGATAGAAACTTTTAATTCTCTTGAAATAGCAAATACAATCGGAATTAATAATACTAATCCTACTTCAAAAAATAATGCAATACCGATAATAAATGAGGCAGTCACAACAGCCCATTGAATGTTCTTTTCACCGAATTTTTTCACAAGTGTCATGGCAATGCGTTGTGCGCCCCCAGCATCTGAAAGCAGCTTACCTAACATCGCACCAAGTCCAAAAACGAGTGCTAAATGACCAAGTGTTCCGCCTAATCCTGTTTCAATGGTTTTAACAATTTTTTCTGGCGGCATTCCAAGTGCTAAAGCAACGCCGAATGATACAATGATTAATGAAATAAAGGTATTTAATTTAAAGCGCATTATCAGTAAAAGTAATGCTAAAATCCCAATTGCTACAATGACTAATGGCATCGTAATTCCCCCTAATATTAGCTGTATTTGTGTTTATCCCCTATTTTTTTGGTAGTAACCCCCAACCTCAAAATGTAAAGAGCGACGAGGAGTGGGGATCACTGATAAAAGTTTTACTTTATTAAATTCCTTTGATAATTAGCAATTCGTGTATAATCGTCTTCTAATACTCTTGATAGGTTGATAAATATCGGTAGTAACTGTCTATATTCTTTTGTTGCTTCTTCTTTCGGTGTGTGTTTGTAGGTGCTGCCAACCATTTCGGAAACGATTTCAAAAGAATCAATTTTTCCTATAGCATAGAGACCTAATATACATGCACCTAGACAGGAGCTTTCGTAGCTTTTTGGAACAACGACTTCAGATGAGAAAATATCGGACATCATTTGTCGCCAAACGTCAGACCTTGCGAAGCCTCCTGTTGCTTGAATACGGGTCACAGGACCGTCCATACATTCAGTTAACGCTAAAAATACGGTGTATAAATTATAAATAACGCCTTCTAAGGCTGCACGAATCATATGTTCCTTCTTATGTGACATAGTTAAGCCGAAGAATGAGCCACGTACATCTGGATTCCATAATGGCGCACGTTCACCTGCGAGGTATGGATGGAATAATAATCCGTCTGCGCCAGGTCTCACTCGTTCAGCAATTTTGGTTAATACATCGTATGGGTCAATTCCTAGTCTTTTCGCAGTTTCTACTTCTGATGAAGCAAGTTCATCGCGAATCCAGCGAAGGACCATCCCTCCATTGTTTACCGGTCCACCAATTACCCAATGTTTTTCCGTTAAGGCATAACAGAATATTCTTCCTTTTTCATCTGTTTGCGGCTTGTCAATGATGGTTCGAATGGCACCACTTGTCCCGATTGTGACTGCAATCTCGCCTTTTCTAATTGCATTCACACCTAGATTAGAAAGCACTCCATCACTGGCACCAATGACAAACGGTGTTTGGGAATCGATACCAATCTTTTTAGCTAAATTCGGATTGCAGTTGCTAAATATTTTGGTGGTTGGTACGAGCTCAGATAATTGAGCAGGTGTTACACCAGCAATTTTTAAAGCTTCTTCATCCCAATCTAGTGTTTGTAGATTCATCATCCCCATGCATGAAGCGAGGGAATGATCCACAACATATTGATCAAATAATTTTTTAAAGATATATTCTTTTATTCCGATATACTTTTTCGTTTTGACTGCGATTTCAGGATGGTCATTCACAATCCAAGTAATTTTACTTAATGGTGACATGGGGTGAATGGGTGTTCCTGTTCGTCTATAAACTTCATGGCCATTCAGTTCATCTTTAATTTTATGTGCCCATGCCTCACTGCGATTATCTGCCCAGGTGATACAAGGTGTCAGCGGATGGTCATTTTCATCCATGGCAATGACACTGTGCATGGCGCTGCTAAATGAAATGAACGATGGTTTTTTATCTGAATGATGCCCTGTTATATTTGAAATCGCTCGCAAAACAGCTTGGAAAATCTCTTCTGGATCTTGTTCCGCTGTGGATATATCCGGTGTGCGAAGTGGGTAACCAATATTCTCTGTTTGGACGACTTCGCCTTTTTCAGTAAATAATACTGCTTTGGTACTTGTTGTACCAATATCTATACCTAACATATAGCTACTCATGTTCTTGCTCTACTCCTTTAGATAACATTTGTTGTGACATCCAGAGGTCTTCAACTTCCCCTTGAACATCATCAAAGTTTTGATGTAAGGCCTCAATCATGAGGGCTCGATCTTTTGATTCAATCGCTTTTATATAAAGCTCATGATTTTTGATAATCCGTTCAAAGTCTTCATATTTTTCCTTGAAACGGGTACGCATTGATAAAAGGATTAAGCTTTCCATAACAGGCTTTAAATTATTCCACATCATCAGGATATGTGAATGATGAATAGTGCGAATAATCGTTTCATGGAATAAGACATCTTGATAAGAAAACTCATCAGCATCATGATATTTAATGGCGATTTTCATCATTTCTATAATTTTATTCAGTTCCTTTACTAACTCATTCGTGTCCATTTTTACAAGCCGTTCAAAGATAAACGTTTCTATGAGTAAACGAACATCGTATATTTCTTCAATTTCTTTTTCAGTTAAACCAATGACAACTGCGCCCATTCTTTCTAAGCGAATGATATTTTCTGAGGCCAGCACTTTTAATGCTTCACGAACAGGTGACCGACTTACAGAAAAATCGGCAGCTAATTTATTTTCTGATAGAATAGTACCGTTTTCAATTTTACCTGCGATAATACGCATTCTGAGTTCGCTCGCAACACGATCACCCGTAGAAGCTTTTGAAAGCCATTTTTCAGGATAAAGAAATTCCATTGATTCCGTCATAACGTCACCTTCTCATGTTAATCAAGTATACTTGTATACAAGTATTATAACTCGGATTTTTAATTATGCAAGCGCTTTACTTTTTGTGTTGATTTTTTAGGGGGACAGCCGAGATATTGGAATTATCTTAACTTCGATGAGAGAACAATTGAAATATCAATTGTTCTCTCATCATTTACATGTATTCAATGTAAATATTGGTTTATGCCCTTTTAGGGGTACCGCCACACATCCATCAAGTTAAAATTCTATAATGCTCCAAAACGAAAATTTTATCTCGATACATTTAAATATGAGGACTAAGCTTACTTTTTTATTTAGGATAGGAAATTATGATTTCAAATTTCATATAAAGATGAAAGTAAACTTTTAGATATTAGTTTACATTCATTTCCCCATAATTATTAACCTTATCTCGAATCCCTTAATCATCTCAAAATCAACAACAAAAGTATACATTCAGGATGTTGATTTATCTCTTTTCTTTAAAGACGATAATACAAAAAAATATAAAACAGCTGGTATTATTCCAAAAAGAGCATTCCATACTAAGCCAGGTACCATAAAAACAAATGAAAACAATATACCTAATGAAATTACGCCAAATATTGCATAAATAAATAGTTGAACTAAATAAATTTTTTTAGGAGAATTCAGTTTACTTAAGACCTTTTTTGTAAACCAATCAATCAATAATGAAACTGGAATTCCAAATAATATAAATATAGGACTAATGTAGATTATGGCTATCATAAATATATCTAGAAATGAAAATTGATACGGATTAGCGAAAACAAAATCAAGTATTTCGAATGACGTAGACATAATTAATGCTGACAATATAGCTGCTATCAACCGTCTTAATAAATACACTATTTTATCTCCTTTCATAAAAATTCAAAGTAAATACACTTGTAATATTTAGTTACCATAACTTCCGTTATCGGTAGCAGACAAAAAAGCTCAGAGTTCTCATATGACCCTAAGCTTTACTTTTGAATAAGGCTTATTTAAATTAAAACCCCATTAGTGAATTAAATATTTTCAGAGAAAATATTTAATACTCTAAGAAAATAAAAAATAAAAAGCAAAAATTACTAAACCTAAATCAATTAATGCTAACTTTTTATTTCCTTCTTTTAAACTTATGATAAAACCATAAATACTTCTAACCATCCAAAAGACTATCAAAAATAACCAACCAAACTGGTCATTTGTATAATTTCCATCAAAAAACATTTGGAATGCACCTAAGATTAATAAAATAAGTACGATATTAGTTCCAACCCTTAAAGCTCTATTTGATTTATTATTTTTCAATTTATCATCCCAAACTCAACATTCTCTCTTAAACCATGTTCTCCTTCCCCATATAACATTAAAAATTATACCATTGGCATTGGAATTATTTCCCTATATTTTTAGAGAGAAAAGGAATTTCCTTTTCCAAATGAACGGCGATATGAAAGATGAAGAGTTTAATAAGTATAAGGAAGTTATGGGAAAAGTAGTTAAGTAAGTTAATGAATCCGTTTTCATTTTATAGAAAATATGATAAAATTGTATTTGGATGGGAGTCCAATACATATTATTAAAATTAAAGTGGTTCAAGTCGGAGGAAGGCACCTTAGGGTGTCTTTTTTTATTTCTTAAAGGACCTGCTCATTCATCATTAAAAAGCATAAGGTTATGTAAACTTCATTTTTATTTTTAAAACAAATTGGTTAATTGATTTAGATCATTTTATTAAAGTATTGAATACTATGAAACTATAATCTATAGGTTATTAATTCTTTAATTTAATGGGAGGTGAATTTAATATGCCTTTCTCTACTGGTCCAATTGAAAACGTAGGAAATCAACCTAGTAATGCAACTAGAGCGAGAGTTAAAATTCTCAATCGTACTGCAGGTCCACTTACTGGGGTAGTTAGATCTTTTAGACTTGACGGTACAAGAACATTAATCGAACAGGTAAACTTTAATGTGGCTGCTAATGCTTCTGGTTTTGTAAATCTAAGTTTAGTTCACTCTACTTTGGGACAAGCTCTTCAATACGAAGTTGAAATTGTTCCTAATCAAAACGGTGGTTTATACAGTGTCTACGGAATAGCACCTGGTAACGTTATTATTACTGCACAACGAGTCTTGAATTCAGAACTGACGCAGATTCTTTAGTGTTAAATAAGGGTGGGTTTTTTAGGTAACCCACCCTTTATTTAATTGTTGATAATCATAGATTAAGTGAATTAGCTATCTATGTTTACATGTGTTCTGACTTCTTTATTTGTAGTGTTTTGAAAAAAGATTGATCAAAACACGCTTTTTCTATATTCAGTAGCCAAAAAGCTACGTTTTTCTCTCATTGTTTCGGTGTATATTTATGATTCTTTAAAAACGGAAGTGGGAATTGCTTACGGAAGTGTTCTTTAATCATGTACTCTACACCATTTTCACTATTCGAACGTGTAATCCAGTCTGCAGCTTGCTTTAATTCTACAGGAGCGTTCCCCATCGCTACCCCGAGTCCAACATTTTCAATTACCTCTAAATCTTCCATGCTATCTCCTATCGCAACCATTTCATTTAGCGAAATATTTAAATGCTCTCCAAGTAATTGCAATCCGCGTAACTTTGATACATTTTGCGGTAAAATTTCTACTCGTTTCGAATCACACTCCACATACACTATATCTTGGAATGCTTTTCTTAGTGTATTTAGCCCTCTTTCTTTTTCACCTTTACTATGGAAAATTACATCAATTTTTGGTGCCGCTACCGGATGATCACGAAGCGCATCACCTAACGAATCTACAAATTGAACCGGATAAAATAATGGATCTGCGCTTGATAATACAGTACGCGCAATTATGTTCGGTGTATTTCTCTCACGATTCCCTATCGAAAACCGTTCATGAGAAATGCGTACATTACAATCAAAGTGCTCTAATACTTGCACAATGTTGAAAGTCTTCTCTTCGGATAATCTCCTTTGAACATACGGCTTATCTATCGTCGCTGAAACGAACGCACCACCGTGTGTCACTAATATAGAATCTAATTTTAATGCCTTTGCTACTTTATGAGCAGATTGAAAATTACGATTTGTGAATAATGTAACGTATACATCTTTTCTTTTCACAAATTCAATCGTTTCCCGTAATCCTTTAGCGATTTTTCCGTTGTTGTATAGTAGTGTCCCATCTATATTAAGAGCTAGTAAGCGATAAATCATGTCGCACTCCCCCTCTTCGCTGTTGTACTCTATCCATAATTTATGAAATAAATGTAGCAAATAGAACGAGTTAGAATTACTACTGAAAATTTGGTTTACTATATACATATACAACTGGTAAAGGAGATCATACAATGCAAGCACCAACTTCTTTTTACGAAGGCGATACGTTAGAAATCGCAAAAAAGTTACTCGGACAAAAACTTGTACATATTGTAGATGGGATAAAACGAAGCGGCATCATTGTAGAAGTGGAAGCATACAAAGGCCCAGATGATAAAGCAGCTCATAGTTACGGGGGCAGACGAACGGATCGTACAGAAGTTATGTTTGGCGCACCGGGGCATGCTTACGTATATTTAATTTACGGTATGTACCATTGTTTCAACGTCATTACAGCACCAATTGACACCCCGCAAGGCGTTCTCATTCGTGCAATTGAGCCTGTAGACGGAATTGAAGAAATGAAACGAGCGCGCTACAACAAAACCGATCTTACAAAAGCGCAGTACAAAAACTTAACAAACGGTCCCGGCAAACTATGCCGCGCACTCGGAATCACTTTAGAAGAACGCGGCGTATCATTACAAAGTGATACGTTACATATTGAAATCATTCCAGAAGAAGAACATATGTCATCACAATATAAAATAACGGCAGGACCTCGTATTAATATTGACTATGCAGAAGAAGCTGTGCATTATCCGTGGCGGTTTTATTATGAGGGGCATCCGTTTGTTTCAAAGTAAAAAGGGAAGCTTAAACAGCTTCCCTTTTTACTCTGCACCTTCCGCAGTCGCAATATCATTCCCTAAGTTTTCTCTTGATAATTCAGCCGCCATAAAATCAGCTGTTTCCAGAAGTGCTAAATGCATATGAGCTTTTTGACAAATTTGGACCGTACAGTTTTCTACGACATAGTCGAAAACATGTCCGCCCCCGATTATTAGACTGTCTCTACCAATCGGGGGCACTTCAAAATAGGTAGCTTTTGCTTTTTATCATTCTTGTTTTATACATAAAGAACCGCTGTATCAAAGTCATTTTAAATACAACTAAACAAAAAAAACGCCCCCATACAAGGGGCGTCTTCCACTATTACGCTTGTTGTTGCGCGTTATATAAATCTTCAAGTGGCTTCATGATAATTTTGTTAACGTCAGTGATAACGATGTTTAAACGTTGCTCAGTTTCCATTAACTTTGTAATTTTAGCATCTTGTTGAATGCGAACTACAACTTCTTGTGCTTTTTGGTTGTCTTCTTCTGAGATTTCTTGGCCTTGCATCATTTTTTGTTGTAAACCAAGTTGCATCGTACGGAACTCATCGAATAAGTTCTTTGACGCTGCATCACCTTGTACTGCTGCGTAGCTTGCTTTTAATGTTTGGAAATCTTCGTTTTCAGCGATTGCTTTTTGTAATTCATATGCAACATCATGAATGTTTTTTGTCATTTTATTTTTCCTCCTTTAGAAGGCTAGCGCTTTTCGTTCGCACCGCCTTTTAAGTGCATTTATATCCGCACCTCTTCTTACCATATCAAACAATGCAAGAGATGTGAAGAAATTTCACTTTTATTTCTATGTACTTATCTCTGTTACCTAAGGAACAACAGTAAAACTCCTTGCATTAGTCCAATCATTCCGCCTAATAAGGCACCTAAATACGTAATCATTTTCAATTCATTTTTTGTAATGGACAAGACAAGATCTTCTAGTCTCTCTGTTGAAAATGTAGACACTTCTTGCTGGACAATTTCCGCAAGGTGGAGATTGCTTAATATGCTCTCAACGTTTTCGGTTCCCCACTTTAAGCCTTTCGTTACTGCGCTCGGAACTACTTTTTCAATGATTGTTTCTCGAACCGGCTCACATACTTGCTGAACAGATTGATTTAAAAATTTACTCACTGTTTCTTCTACTTTAACTGCTGATAGTACGGAGCTTACAATCATTTCTTTCTCTACAAACGTTTCTAATTCTTTGACATTTCTTCCTTTTAACTTTTCCCACTCTTTTTGCAGTACATCAGTTAAAAGCTGCTTTGTACCATCTTGCCCTAAAAACTTAATAACTTCTGGCTGCACACGATCCACTACACTTACATTTCCTAAAAACATCCCGACTAAGTTAAGTAGCGTTCCCCTAGAAGCAAAGAAATCATCAATCATTTTTGAAAGGCGCGCTTTTCCTTCTTCACTTTCAAAAAAGTTAATTCCTCGCTCTAAAATAAACGCCGAGACATTCGGAATCATATTCTCTACTTTTTCATGTACAGAATGAGGCAAAGCTTGTTCCCATGTATATGTATAGTACTCCTCTAAAAATGCCTCAACTTTTTCTGTAATCACATGTTCGATTTTTTGAGTCGCCTCTTTTTCTACATGCGCTACATTCCATTTTTCTAACATCTGTCGTAGCGACTGTTCATTCGTAAGTACTTTATCCACTTCCACTTGTGCCCACTGAATTAAACTTTTCTGAAACTCTTCATTTGTTAGCTTTTTTCCGATTCCTTCTGGCGTTAACAAATGCTCGACAACCATTTTCCCTAATTGAACAGCAAGCTCATCGCGTCGCTTCGGAATTAACCCCGGTGTAAATGGAACTTGAAACTTTCCAATATAAATAGGACGATGAGGACGAAATAACATTTTTATCGCTAAATGATTCGTGTATCCTCCAATAACCGCCCCGAGTCCTGTTGTCATTAACATATTTAACCATATATTCATTACAATCAACCTTTCGCTTCTAGAAAACTATAGCATATCATCATACGGACAAAAGTATAATGGTATAAAAACGTATTTGCAATATATAGCTTCGCCTATTATGCAAATGTTAGTAAAGGAGTGATTTCGTTGGTTCTTGGTCTTTTAACTTCTCAATTTCATTATGAGCAAACATATTACACCGAAATCGCTAAACGCGCTCGGCTTTATCATAATGTCGTTGCCCAGTTTACGCCATTTTGTATTGATCCTAAAACAGACCTTGTTTCTGGTCTTATTTACGATACAGATACAGGAGAATGGAAAGAGCAAACATTCCCTATTCCTTCTTATATATATGATCGTCATTCTTTTAATGAGGAAACAGACTTTGAAAAAGCGAAACCAATTATTCACTCGTTACAGAACCGTCCTACAACTACCTTTTTAAATAACACACTGATTGATTTAAGCGAACTACATGATGTATTTCTCACTAATAAAAAATTATCTCCTTATATACCTAAAGTTGAAGTAGCAACAATTCAAAACATTTTCAAACTGTTATTAAAAACAAAAGATATTATTATACGTCCCGTCAATATACATTCCAAGGATAGCTTATACCGAGTCGCTTACAAAAATAAAACGTTTCATATCGATACGATACATGAAACACACCATACTTCTACTCCAATCAAACGGACAGATGAATTTATATGTTGGTTCAAATCTAACATATGTTCAGCACGTTACATCACACATACGATGCTGCAACCACCAAATCAATTAACATATCCTCTCCACATTCGAACCATTTTACAAAAAACTAAAGAACAAAAATGGAATGTTATCGGTCAATTTATACAAAAAAGCTCATTTCCGAATCAATTTTTACTTTCTGCAACAGAAGATTCCTCGCTGCACTCATTTTCAAAAATTAAATATGTACTATCTAGTACTGGCGTGCAACTATTACAAGACGCTTTACATGACATTATAAATGAAGTGTTTCAAACACTGGATCAATCTTATACTTCGTTATTCGAACTCGAACTTTCCACAATTATGGATCAAAAAGGGGCGATTTGGCTTATGTATGTCAACACAGTCCCACCTTACGAACATTACATTCGTCATAGTGAATCGTTAGCCGAAAAGATTTTTCACGGTCCACTAAAATTTAGCCGCTTTACACCATAATGAAAGGAGGTAACCTCATTTTGAAAGAGCACATATATACATTAAACATTTCAGATGAACATCCAAATAGTATTACTTTACCTTACGTTTTTTCTATTACACCACCTATTACATCCCTCTCCTTCGGCATACGTCACGTTGCAAGTGAAGATGTAAAAATTCATTATTCTTTTACTCGTGAAATTATTATTGGAACACATATCGCCGAAAAACTTTTACTTCCTCACTCAACTACTATCCATGCATTCACGCAAAATGAAACCATTGTTTTCGGACCATTAATCGGCATTTTCACTACTAGTTTTAACGATGACTCACCTACTCCTTTAGGAAATCGATCAATATCTCTTAGTGAGTTACTAACACCACCATTTACATTACGACCGTTCGTATTCGTCTTTGGCGTTCAACATATAAACTGGGAAGAAGAAACAATTGATGGGTATTTCTTTCAAGAAGGAACATGGCTAAAGAAAAAAGTTCCTTTGCCAAATGTCATTTACAATCGATTACCAAACCGTAAAGCAGAAAATTATAAACCAATTGTCAGAGCAAAAAGAAGATTAGAAAATGACTACGCCATTCCATGGTTTAACCCGGGGTTTTTCAACAAATGGGAAGTTCATCAACTTCTTATTAAAGATGAATCACTTATGCCCTTATTACCACACACAGAAGCATTTCAACACTTCGAACAAGTAGAAAGATTTCTCGGTACGTATAAATCGATTTACATGAAACCAATACACGGTAGCTTCGGGAGAAACATTCATCAACTATTTTATTCTCAAACAGAGAATTGCTACTACTGTCGTTATCGCGAAAATGAAGAAAATAAACTAAGAAAGTATCAATCATTAGAAACTCTTCTGAACCATGTGTTAAAAGGACATGATTTAAAAAAGTTTATCGTACAACAAGGTATCTCTTTACTTCGCTTCGACGGGCAACCCGTTGATTTCCGTATTCATACGAATAAAAATCATTTTGGCAATTGGGTAGTGAGTGCAATCGTCGCCAAAATCGCTGGAAAAGGTAGCTTAACGACCCATGTAAATAGCGGCGGCGATACAAAATTACTGCAAGAGCTTTTTCCTGATTCAACGAAACAAGTTCAAATTGAAAACAAATTAAAACAAACCGCTCTGCAAATAAGTTATGCGCTCGACCAAAAAGTAACTGGAAACATTGGTGAAATCGGTTTTGATATCGGTTTAGACACACAGGAAAACCCGTGGCTATTTGAAGCGAACTCGAAACCTGGTCGAACTGTATTCCAAGATGAAAAGTTAAAAGAACAAAGTGAACTGACGCGCCAATTATTTTACGAATATGCTATCTACTTAACTGAACATTCTTTGCGCGATGCAAAAGAAAAAATGTCTCAAATGAAAGTAGACCCTTCACCAAGTACCGAACATATCCCTTCCCCTATGATTCACTCACAAATACAAAAACAAAAACTTCCACCTAAGTAATAAGGTGGAAGTTTTCTATTTACACAAGCTTTACTACAACCTCAGTTTCCACGTTACATATTCCGCAATAAAAAATATGATTGCAGTATTCTTGTGAATGATCATGTGTTAAACCATCCACTGCGCTTAATAATTCTTGGTCCATATACGCACTATAGTCGTCTATGTAATCAACAGTTTTTCCATAATCTTGGAGTATACTTTGGCAATTTTGACAAGAATATGTTTGTGATTCTAATGCGTTGCAAAGCGGGCAAATTCCCATCATGATTCCTCCATACGTTATTGTTTAAAAGCCTCTCTTTTT
>NZ_NULR01000034.1 GCF_002577405.1 Bacillus cereus
TTCCCCTTGTAGGTTCGGACAAAGTCCGAGGTTTTTTTGTGCTCTGCAAAGCATGGCTTGGCGAAGCCAACAAGCCTCGCAGAGCACGTCCAAATGAAATTTGGTATAACGTGCTAGACCAAATAATTGGATTCCCTCAACCCTCGTGTTAAACTGGTTACCAAAAAGGGGGGATTGCTGGTGGCTCATGTAGAAAAATACACAAAAGGAAGCGTGCAAGGATTATCAATTCATTGGGACAGAAAAACAGAAAATCATTCGAATCAAGATATTGATAATGAACGGTCACATTTGAATTATGATTTATGCGAAAAAGAAGGGGGTACACTTTCTCGCATGAATGATCGGTTAAGTGAAGTGCATTGCTTGAATCGAAAAGATGTAAAAGTCTGTGCAGATTGGGCTGTTACATTACCGGAAAGTTTGAAAGATGCTTCTGAGAAGGAGCAACGTGAATTTTTTGAGAAAACCTATGAATTTTTAGCGAATCGTTATGGCGGTGAGAAAAATGTGTTGTCAGCCAATGTACATAATGACGAAACAAGGCCGCATATGCATTTTGCTTTTATGCCTGTTGTTTGGGACGAGAAAAAGCAACGGGAAAAGGTTTCAGCTAAAGAAGTTTTAACAAGAAAAGATTTAAAATCATTTCACCAGGATTTAGATAAGTTTTTGAAAAAGGAAATACCACATATCTACAAAGAAGGTATTTTAAACGATAAAACGATTGGCGTTGATACGGTTAAAGATTTGAAAAAGTATTCTGAAGAAATACAGAAACAAAAGGATGTAATGGATGCGGAAGTAAAGGTCAAAGAAAGAGAGTTAAAGGGGAAAATTCAATCATTGGATAAAGGATTGGAAAGTAAAAAAAATGAGCTTCTGAATTTGAGTGAAGCACTCCCTTCAAAAATTAATATCAAAGTAAAAGGAAAAGAGAAAAAAACAGAGGTTGTAAAAACAGGTTTTTTAAAATCAGAAATAGTAACTACAGAAACTGGGAATTGGATTGTTTCTGATAGTGAAATGAGAAGGATGCAAAAAGTTCTAAGGGATGCAAATTTCGTAAAAGAAGATTATGAGCGTTTGCAGCGTACAGATTTAGTTAAAGAAAACAAAGAATTACATGATAAAGTTGATAGTTTAGCTGATGGTTATGTTAAAGCTATTAATGAGAATACAGATTTGTATGAGAAGAATAGAGAATTACGTAAAGAAATAAGCTCGTTAAAAGCCCATATAAAGGATTTAAAGGAAAATGTAAAGGTTTTATACCACAATACAAAAAAAGTCCTTGGAGAGCATTTTAAAGCATTTAAAGGGCTTGTTAAAAATGAATTGGATATGAAGGGTATAGATAATCAATTTGAATGTGAACATAAGAGAGAAGTCAAGAAACAACGTGGATATGATATGGAGCGCTAGAAAATAAAGAAAAAGTTAAAGCGAGTAGTGAAGTTTACTCGCTTTACTTTAGATTCTCTCGTTCTCTTAAAGCTTTAAATCTGTCAAATTGACTTTGATATTCGTAGTCTTTATTTTCTTTTTTACTGACAAGGATTTTTCCGTCATATTTAGCAAATTTCTTCTTGTCATTTGAATCAGACCAAGCCAAGTCCTCATTAATTACATAAACATTTGATGTTCCCATTTTTAAGACATTTAAAAATCCGTTCTCTTCTAGCAATTTTATTGCTCTATAAACAGTTGATCTTGATTTACCAAAGTAATCTTCGAAAACGGAATAAGAACAGGCTAAAGCATTTCTGTTATCCATGTGTTCCAAAATGAAAAAGAGTAAGGCACTTGCAAAATTGTGATTAGACATTAACCAACGTAATTCTGGCATGTTATCACGATAAAGCTGAATAAAATTATGATTCTTTTTTCTTTCTTCGTGTTCTTTTTCTTTAGCTAAATGATTTTCCTTAAGTTCCATAAGTTTTTGAAGTTGATGAAGTTGTTCTGGAGTCAATTCAACTGTAACCTTTTTCTCGTCCAATTTCAGCACCCCTGTTGACATTATATTTTCTCTCCCTTTTTTTGAAATGTTTCATGGCTGATGATACATATATGTATAATATATGACACATTATAGGTCATTAAAGAAACTATATCAATCATAAAATGACGTGTTTTGTTTCAAACATGTGTCACAGCTTATGACACATATACGTGTCACAGCTTATGACACATAACAATCTATTAAACTCTTATATATCAACGTTTCTACTAATTCCCCTTCTATATCTCCTTATAGGGCTTTTCTCCATACAAGGAACGGAGAGTATTTTTTGAGAAACCCACTCAAAAAATCTTCCTCCTTTTTCCTTGCATTCTGAAATTCGGCAGGTGTGAGCATGTCGCCAAGCCGAACAGACCAAAAACGAGGATTTGGGTAGCACGACTTGGACTAGCAATTGTACCTGCCGAACCGCCTTGATCTATCGTTTAAGAATTTCACTTATGCCATATAAAGTTACGTTAAATTCCTGGGGGCTAGCCCCCAAACCCCCAGCCAGCACTCACACCCAAAAACAAGGAGAGAATGCACTTAGAACAGCAAATTTATAGAAAATGTGTTTTTACTAGATGCATATTAAAAAGGATAAGCATATGTTATATTACGCTTTCGCATAATTCCCTTATCTTTAAAGAGAACTCAAATCTTAATAATAGATTTGAGTTCTTTTTTTATATCATTATTCTCTAATTAACATATACATATAATGTATTTAAAATTAATTGAAGAGGAGAAGTATGTTATATGACAAAATTGGAGGAACTAGAAAAAGATTTTAATCAAATGAATCTAGATTTAAAAGCTATACAACATGATATGAAAAATTTAGAAGCAAGAATACTAGTAGCTGAAAAGGATGTTTTAACTATTAATAAACAATTAGATAAAATTAGTGCAAATACTACATGGATTTTACGATTGATCATAAGTGCATTGTTAACAGGAGTACTTGGTGTATTAGCTAGAAACCTGTTATAGAGGGAGGGTCTTGATAAAAAACGTAGACCATATAAAAAATCAAAAAAAGATTAGTATTTTTTGATTTTTTATATGGTTTTTTCTAATTTTGTGTATGTCAACGGTACCGGACCCGAGAGAGAGCGGGAGGATAAGGAGTTGACATACTCACAAAACCAAGACCCTCTTGTTGGGTTCAAACGGGTATTTTTAAAGTGCAATATTTTTTATAGGATTTCACATTTATAATCCCACAAATTATAGTATTTTCCTAGAAAACCAGTCATATCAACGGTTCAACCCATGTTCTCCCTTCTATTCTATTATTTTATAAAATTTAAAAGGGCTTTTCACTATGCAATAGTCGAGTAGTATTTTTTGAGAAAACCATTCAAAAAATCTCCACTCTTTTGCTATTGCATAGTGAAATTCGGCAGGTGTGCGCATGTTGCCAAGCCGAACATACCAAAAACGAGGATTTAGGTAGTACGACTTGAATCAGCAATTGTACCTGCCGAACCGCCCAGTTCTATCGATTTAAGTAATAATTTCACTCCATATTCATTTACGTTAAGATCCAGGGGGCTAGCCCCCAAACCCCCAGCCAGCACTCACACCCAAAAACAAGGGGTTTCTTTTTAATTGGTAAATTTAGTATATTGTTATTGAAAAAGAAAGGAAGATTTATATGAATTTATTAAAAAATATTAGATTAATATTTTGTTTTGAAATTTTAATTGTAGCCTTCATTTGTATACGGGGTTATGTAAAATCGGATTATCCCATTTATATTCCGATTAGTATTTTTGTGTTAGCTATTGGTTTGCTTTCCCTTTTTGAATATAGAAAAAGGGAAGTGAATGAAAAGAGGTAGTTACATGGTGTGTGTCAACGGTACCGGACCGAACCCGTAAGGGGACGGGAGGATAAGGAGTTGACACACTAACTATGCAACCCTCTGGTGGTTTGTCAAAAGGTACCCTTTTGACCCTGCCAACCGGCGAGGGAGCCCCTCAAGGATTGAGGGGTTGGGGAGTTCGATTCAAGGGGAAGAGTTCCCCTT
>NZ_NULR01000035.1 GCF_002577405.1 Bacillus cereus
TCAGTTTTCAAAGAACTTGTTTGCCGCTCATTTGCGACTTCCTTATGTTAACATCTTCGTTAGTTAATGTCAACTAAGTTTTTCATTTTGTTTTTATTTCGTTTGTCGCTTTCTGCGTTGTTGCTATCGGCGACTTGTCCTATATTACACCTCTAAACTCTAATCGTCAACACCTTTTTATAAAGATATTTAATTTAATATCTTCGTACTCTTTTATCTCCAGGTAAGGACCTATAAAGATTTCATTAAAATAGAAACCATCGTCTACTTTTCTTTACTAATCTATTCTTCTAAATACTATTCAATTTAGACACTTCTCTATTACAAAGGACTCGCTTCCCCCATCTTACCGAACTTATACGATTGACTCTTTCCAGCTAAACTAGCAATTACTTGTCCTATTATTGCAGATCATCTTAGCCTTATACGGATTATAGGAAATTTAACGAAAAATGCCATCTATTACGGAAAAGATGGGAAAATAGTAGGAGTCGAGCTACTAGAAGCTGATACAGAATATGAACTTCTTATTTGGGACAAAGGACCCGGTATTCCAAAACATGATTTACCAAACGTATTTGAGCGAATGTACCGAAGCGAACAATCAAGAAATTCCTCTTTTGGTGGTAGCGGCCTTGGGCTTTCTATTTGTAAAGCGCTCGTTGAGAAAAATGGTGGACATATATGGGTCAACAGTATTCCTTGGGAAAGAACTACTTTTGGCTTTTCCATCCCAAAATACACTACTTTTAAGAAATAGTTAAGAAATGATTAATACGTAGTTAAACCCTTCTTTTTATCATGTAATTAAGAACTTATAGAAAGTAGGTGTCTCCTATAAATACAATTATAAAAACGACGAATCTTACTAAAATATACGGCACTCAAAAATCAGTAGATAATCTAAATATCAATGTACAACAAGGCGAGATTTATGGATTCATAGGACGTAACGGTGCCGGTAAAACAACAACCATTCGTATGCTGCTCAGCCTTATAAAACCTACAAGTGGAAATATTGAAATATTCGGGGAAGATTTGTTTCAAAACCAAAAAGACATTTTAAGAAGAATTGGTTCTATCGTTGAAGTTCCAGGGTTTTATGAAAACTTAACAGCACAAGAAAACTTATTAATTAATGCAAAAATAATTGGAGTTCACAAGAGGAATGCAATTGAAGAGGCCTTGGAAATTGTAGGTTTGCAGCACGAAACAAAAAAATTAGTAGGAAAATACTCTTTAGGAATGAAACAACGCTTGGGAATTGCACGTGCACTTCTTCATTATCCTGAACTACTCATATTAGATGAACCAACTAACGGTCTAGACCCCATCGGTATTAAAGAAATGCGAAAACTTATTAAATCTTTAGCTCAAGAAAGAAATATAACGATACTTATTTCTAGTCATATATTAGCCGAGGTAGAACAATTAGTCGATCGTATGGGGATTATTCATGAAGGAAGGTTACTAGAGGAAGTTTCTCTTGATACGCTGCGTAAAGCAAACCGTAAATACATAGAATTCCAGGTGAATAATGACCATAAAGCTGCGATGCTATTAGAAAATCATTTTCAAATTTTTGATTATGAAGTACGTGATGAAGGGAACATTCGCGTTTACTCTCATTTCGGACAGCAAGGACGCATTAACAGAACGTTTGTTCTTGACGATATTGAAGTATTAAAAATGGTGATGAGCGCAGACAGATTAGAAGATTATTTCACCAAGCTAGTTGGAGGTGGAAAGATTGGTTGATCTACTCTATACAGAACTATTAAAACTAAAACGCTCTAATATGTTTTTGATTAGTATTATTGGGGCTGGTGTCGCACCTTTCTTAGTAGTAGTAGCGTCTTATATACACATAAAAACAAAACAGCCAACTCCGACTATTTTGTTCCATCAATTATTCACTGAAGTTAACTTATATACTACTTTAATTATAGGATTCCCCTTATATGGAGTAGTGGTTGCTTATCTGTTTACCCGTGAATATGCAGAAGATACACTAAAACATTTACTAACTATCCCAGTATCACGCATTAGCTTTATTATAAGTAAGTTCATCCTTCTATTCCTTTGGATCATGATGCTAACTTTAGTCGCTTGGGCACTAACTTTATTATTAGGGCTAATAGGTAGCTTCCCTGGATTTAGTATCACCTTACTTTTAGACTCTATCGTAAAATTTTTAATATGTGGTGGACTTCTTTTTCTATTGTCTTTTTCTATTGTCTTTTCCTATTGTCTTTTTCTATTGTCTTCACCTATTGTAATGAAAACCTATGTACCGCCTATTATATTAACAATTATTATTACAATGACTAACCTTATGATCGTAAATTCAAAACACAAAGACCTATTCCCATGGACCGCCACTCTAGATATAGCAAATAACGAATTACAATCGACTTATCCACCAGAGTATTCTTATATCATCATCGCGGTAACTACCATTTTCGGATTTATTGCAACACTATTCTATTTTAAGAGAGTAGATATTCATTAATTTACAGGAGTGAAACTATGAGTGATATCATTATTGCCTTCATACTCGGTATTGTAGAAGGGTTAGCTGAATTTTTACCTATCTCTTCTACTGGTCACCTTATATTAGTCGGACATTTATTAGGTTTTGAAGGAGAACGAGCAAAAACGTTTGAAATTGTCATTCAGTTAGGAGCGATCTTAGCTATCGCTATCTTATATCATAAACGCCTTGTTTCTTTATGTAATATTAAGCCTCTTCTAAGAAAAGAGAAAAAATTCAACGCATTACATGTATTCCTTGGCCTATTTCCGGCAGTAGTTGCTGGTTTACTACTACATGATGTTATTAAAACATACTTATTTCAGCCGTATACTGTCGTAATCGGACTTGTAGTAGGGGCAATTCTTATGATTTTTGCAGAAGTAAAAAAGAAAGAGGCAACCGCCTTTTCACTGGATGATTTAACATACCGACAAGCATTAACAATTGGATTATTTCAATGCTTAGCAGTATATCCCGGCTTCTCTAGAGCTGGTTCTACCATTTCTGGAGGTCTATTAGCGAAAGTAAATTATAAGACTGCATCTGAATTCTCTTTTCTCATTGCTCTTCCTGTAATGGTTGGAGCCACAGGTTTAGACTTATTAAAAAGTTGGAAGTATTTAAGTGTCGATGACATTCCTATGTTTGCGGTAGGATTCATTACCTCTTTTATAGTAGCAATGCTAGCAGTAGTAACTTTTTTGAAACTTTTAGAGAAGATAGGTTTAAAACCTTTTGCATATTATCGTATTTTATTGGCTATCTTATTTACGCTTTTCGTATTGCTATAGATTCATATAAGTCACATATTATTAAACCGATATTCAGGTTGGAATATCGGTTTTTAACTATTTCACCTCTAGTATTACTCACTTCAATATGGCATATTAGTAATACACCACCATTAATAATCTGAATATTATTTGAACTAATCATTAAAATATACAAAATCAAAAGCTATACTTGAAACCCGAGCCTAGTAATAGTATTTCTTCTTTAAACGCATGTACTAAACTCAAAATAAGCACCTCAATTGAATGTGTGTACCTATTACACCCATTCAGAACGAACGTTCCACCCTCCTTTTTATACACCTTTTCAAATCCATAAAAGTAATATAAATGTTCAAACCGATGCAAAATCTGGAGATTGGTTGTTTGGCCGTGGTTCTCTTGATATGAAAAGTGGCGCTGCAATTCATTTAGCCAATATACTATACTTCAATTACTTTATTTATGAAGCTACAACAAAAAAGTCCTTTCCCAACTATTAGAGGAAACAAGTAAAATTAATATGGGGGGGCTACGGGAAAGATGGTCACAAATGGACAGAACAGGTTTACAAACCATATTCATTTTGTGTATTGCTTCTATTGATCCGTAATACAACAATACAAATTTTAAATGACTACAAGGATATTACAACTAAGCAAATCATCCAAGGATTATAAAGAGAATTAATATTAACTAAGGTGAGGTAACGATACAAATGAATCCATTAGCACAAACATATTGGGATACTTATTGGGGGAATAGTGAGAAACCAACATCTGTTACAGCTTGGCAGTTTGGTGATTCTCCTGATTATCTCGCACAGTTAGTAATTGACGGTGTAAAAACAGCAACATGCTCCGGTCATATTTTTTATGAATTAGAAAACGAACCGCTACCAACAAACGATGATTATAGTATTGTACTCAATAGTCAAGATGAACCTGTAGCTATCATTAAGACAATAGAGGTAACTGTAACACCAATGAATGAAGTAACCGAAGAATTCGCTATCGCTGAAGGTGAAGGCGATCGTACCTATAGTTACTGGAGAAACACCCATATTCAGTTCTTTACAAAGGAACTAAACGAGCTTGGTCTTGGCTTTTCTGAAGATATGCTGCTCGTTTGCGAACGTTTTGAGCTTATTGATGTGAAACTATACTAAATAAAAATCCTCCTGAAAATTTATACTGTATAAATACACTTACCTTTAAACAAATAAGCTTGTTACCCATGGATTTCTTGAACCATAGATAACAAGCTTATTTCATTAAATACAAAAAAGACGAGTCATTCTGACTCGTCTTAAAGTTGCTTGGCGACGTCCTA
>NZ_NULR01000036.1 GCF_002577405.1 Bacillus cereus
AGAAGAGGAAAATCATTTAGGGACTCCGAAAGAAGAAAAACCAGAGATAACAGAAGAAGAAAATCATTTAGAGACTCCGAAAGAAGAAAACCCTGAGGTGAAAGAAGAGATAAAACCTTCAGAGAACCCGAAAGAAGAAAACCCTGAGGTAAAAGAAGAAGTAAAACCTTCAGAGAACGCAAAAGAAGAAAAACCTGAGGTGAAAGAAGAAGTAAAACCTTCAGAGAACGCAAAAGAGGAAAGACCAACACCGGAAAAATCAGAAGGTGCTGGAAAACAGTTACCACAGACTGGTGGTCATAAAACATATGAACCATTTTTAGGTGGAGCTTTGATTGTATTTGGATTACTGATGTTAGTGATGAACAAAAGAAGATATAATTAAAACAAAGTGATTATTAAAACAGACTGTTATAGGAACATAACAGTCTGTTTTTTTGTTTGGTAGTAGCTCCTGATGTAAGAAAAGTTTTTTTGGATACAGCTGAGATATGTGTGAAAAGTATCTATCAAAATATTTATGTTTTAGTGTAATATTATTTAACTAAATATTCAGAATGTATAGAGCTGATAATGAAACTAAGGATTTTCATAGTTAAACAGGGGATAGGAACAGAAAAAGAAATTCGAAAGTAGATTAAAATAGATAAGAAAAAATTATCAATTTTAGGGTGGAATGTTATCTTCAGGTACTCTTCCCCTTAATTTCACCATATCGCATGTGCAGTCTAAATGAAAGAAAAGGAATTACAACAATTTACAGAGAAACATGAAATAGAGGAGTTTATATGATGAAAGAAAATCTTACTTACTATTTTTTCTTCATTATGTAATAGTTGTTTTGCAGCTGTTAAAATTGGATTCATTGTATACATTCCTTTTATTTAGATGTATGAATATTGTATCAAAAGTGAAAAGATTCTCAATATGTAATGTTGCATATTGAGAGTTTGGGTTTAATGGCTCCAGTATTATTTTTTAAGAAAAGGTACGAGGTGATTCAGTGATACGATTAGCAAAAGAGGTTGATGCGGAATCCATTATGGATATTAGAAAAGAAATTATATTATCGGAGACTACTACAAAGTTTTTCATAGTGTCTCCAAATCAATTACCAAATGATATTGATGCAGAAAGAGAAAAGATACGGAAAAGCAATGAAAAAGGTAATCTTTACATAGTTTATGAAGTAGAAAGTAAGGTGGTTGGCTTTTTACTTTTCAATCGATATGAGCTAGAACGTTTACGACATGCAGGCACAATGGGAATGGGGATTAGAGAGGCGTACTGTAATCAAGGTATTGGTACGAAGCTAATTGAATTTCTTATTAGTTGGGCTAAAGGGCAGAAAGGTTTAGAGAAAATTTGCTTAGGTGTAGTTTCTATTAATGACCGCGCGATTAAGGTGTATAAACGTATGGGATTTGTAGAAGAAGGAAGACAAAGAAAGCAAATTAAATATGAAGATGGATCGTATGGAGATGACGTATTGATGGGGTTTTATATTGAATAAAAAAGAGAGGTCTTCGGTTAGTAGCAAGGTAACCTGCTTGGATACGGGATTTTATGAGTAGTCATATAGTAAGTGAATATTTTAGTGAAGAAACTGCCAATAGTGGCAGTTTCTTTTTAGTGGAAATGTTAACTCTTAGCAAACCTTCAGTTCCAGTCGATTTTTCTGACGAAGATGATGTGCAAAATGCATAGAAATAAGCTGGAACCATTCTGCCGCATTTAAGTAACCAAGCCCAGGATGCTCGACCTTACAGTCACTTACAATAGAAGGGAGTGTTGGTTCTGTATTTTTTACAATTGTAATTAATTCTAGAAACTGCTTCTGCACGTCTTCTTTGTTAGCTGGGTTTTCGGGTGTATATCCAGGATGATTTGGTACTTTTATTTGTATATCTGGGAAAGCACCAAGTTTATATACTTTTTCACCCATATCCGTTTTTTTGTTAGTTACAGAGGGCACTTCAGTTCTACATTTCGCGATTGCATCTAACTGCATATATGTAGAGGCAATTAAATGATTATACATTTGACCGAGAGACCATTCTTCACTGGAAGGCTTTATTCTAAACTGTTCTATAGAGTATTTTTCTAATTCCTCTATGTAATACGTTGCTAACTCCTCGAATTTCTTCATATTGTTAACTCCTTTTCATGAAAATGTATTTGTTAATACCTACAATAAAGGAGGGATACTGACAACACTATGTCAGTAGTAAAATAAAAATTTAAAGTTTTAACATTTTTTTTGCTTCATCACGAATTTTCTCAGAAAGAACGTTTGGCTCAAGTACTTGCACTTGGCTCCCCCAGCTCAATACCCATTGAAATACTTCATCTATGTTTCTTGATTTCAAAAAGACATGAAAACCATTATCTTTTTGTTCGTATGAATCTATAAAAAAGTATCGTGATTCAATAATTTTATGTGCAATATGAGATGGAAACAATAAATGAATTGTAACAGTACGATTGCTTTCAGGTTGATATTTTTGCAAAGAAAAGTTTTTCGGTTTTGTAAAGAATTCTTGCTCTTGCTGCAATGTATCCATACGATCTAAACGGAAATTACGTATTTGTTTTCGAAGTAAACAATGGGCAACGATGTACCAAATTCCTGAAATATTGACTAAACCGTAAGGCTGAACGGTCCGCTTTATTTTTGTAGTTTCTCTTGGTTTACGATAAGAAAAAGAGATAGCTTGTTCTTTTTGAATAGATTCTTGCAACAGGATAAGTTGGTTTTCAAGTTTTTCTTGTTCAGATTGGTTGTGTGAAAATATGGGAGAAAGGAAACGGAAAGTTCCTCGTAAATCCTCAACTTTTTTTTGCTGATCAGTAGGAAGGACAACCTCCAGTTTTTCTTTTGCCGATTGCGCATGTACAGAAAAAGAAGAAGTGAAAGTTTTCTCGATATAATCACCGCCTAGTAAAAGAGTAACAGCCTCTTCAGGCGTAAGTTGAATGGGGGGTAAGAAATAACCATCCATTAATGAATAACCGTGACCAGGCATTGCGAAAAGTGGGACGCCAGATTCACTAAGTGCATCCATGTCTCGATAAATAGTTCTTATACTTGTCTCAAATTTTTCAGCTAAGCTTTGTGCTGTAACAGTTTGTTGTCGTTGTAATTCAATTAATATAGCTAATAAACGATCTGTCCGATTCATGAAATATCACCCTCTATTTTTATAAATATGCCTACTGTAAACTTCTAAAAGCAATATAAATTCCCTTCCCATTAACAGACTTTCCCCTATGTATAATATTAATATAGTAAAATCATAACAACCTATATTGCAGTTTCCAATAATATACTATATAATCAGGATAAGAAAACGTTTTCATGCAAAGGGGGAGAATTTCGTGTCGACTATCGAGGACGTGGCGAAATTAGCGGGGTTATCAAGGACAACGGTTTCTAGGGTGATTAATAATCATCCATATGTTTCAGATGAGAAGAAAAAAAGGGTTCAATTAGCAATGAAGCATTTAGGATTTGTTCCTAATTCTGCGGCGAGAAGGCTTCGTAAACAAAAAACGGAAACAATTGCGGTGCTAGTTCCAAGGATTACAAATCCTTTCTTCAGTCGATTTATTGAAGCAATTGAGATTGCTGCTTCTGAACATAAATATAAACTGATTATTTGTCAAACAAGATATTTACCGGAAAAAGAGATGGAGTATTTACAACTATTATCTACGAAACAAGTAGATGGGATTATTCTATGTTCACTAGAAAATCCGTGGGAAGATGTAGAGCCATACTTACAACACGGTCCAATCGTGTTATGTAATGAATATATTGAGGAAGCAAATGTTCCAACAGTGAAGTTTGATCATGCGCAAGGGGCATACATAGCTGCCAAGCATGTGTTAGAACAAGGATACCGTAATCTTATTTTTTGTCGTGGTAACGAAACCAAAGTTGTTAGCCAACAGCGAAAAATGGGCTTTCTGCGTGCTATTACTGAAAAGAGCAGAGAAGTGGAAGCGATCGATTTTCTTGAAAACGCTTTCTCTTGGGATGATGGCAAGAGAATATTCCATGAAGTATTAAAGGACAAAAAAAATCCTACCGCGATTTTGGCAGGAGGCGATGAGGTAGCAGCTGGAATTATTTCAGAGGCGAAACGCCATGACTGGAGTATCCCAGATGATCTTGCTGTTATTGGTTTTGATAATCAAATTTTATCACAAATTACAGAACCAGGTATTACGACAATTGAACAGCCAATCGATGAGATGGCTCGAAAAGTTGTTGACTTAATGATGGATAAAATCCATACGAAAAATTATCGAAAAAAAGAATTGTATGAGTTTGAACTGGAGCTCTTGGTGAAAGGTTCAACGATGAAGGATACGATGTTATTAGCCTAGTAGACTATGTCTGCTAGGTTTTTTTATGTTCACAAGCTACTATTCTTCATGAACGCAATCATCACATTTGTTATGGTATGCTTCGTGCTGCTCATCAATTTCTTTCCCGCAATTCGCACAAGTTTTCGTCGGTAAATTTCTGAAAAACTCCATTGGTTGATCGACCATGTCAATCCCTCCATTTCCATTTCTTACTATCATTGTATTAGTACAAAAAATAAAAGTCAACAACTGTTTTATAACAAAATTGAAAATTAATGAAAAAGTTTAGGAAATGGATTATAGTTAACAATGTAGGATGTAAGTAAAAACTGCATGGCTACTCGGTTTTAGAAAGGAAGGATACATATGAAAATGACTGTTGTCGGCTTTTGGGGCGGCTTTCCAGAAGCGGGAGAAGCAACGTCGGGGTATTTGTTTGAACACGATGGTTTTCGTTTACTTGTAGACTGTGGTAGTGGTGTACTAGCACAGCTTCAAAAATATATAACACCATCTGATATAGATGCAGTTGTATTGTCGCACTATCATCACGATCATGTTGCAGACATTGGGGTATTGCAATATGCGAGATTAATTACAAGTGTAACAAAAGGACAACTACCGGAGTTACCGATATACGGTCATACGTTTGATGAGAATGGATTCCATTCTTTAACGCATGAACCACACACGAAAGGAATCGCGTACAATCCAGAAGAAACACTTCAAGTTGGACCGTTTTCCATTTCATTTTTAAAAACTGTTCATCCTGTTACATGCTTTGCGATGCGTATTACAGCTGGCGATGATGCCATAGTATACAGCGCTGATTCAAGCTATATTCCTGAATTTATTCCATTCACGAAAGATGCTGATCTTTTCATTTGTGAGTGTAATATGTATGCACATCAAGAGGCTGCAAAAGCAGGGCATATGAATAGTACAGAAGTAGCAAGTATTGCGAAAACTGCGAATGTAAAAGAACTGTTATTAACGCACTTACCGCATACAGGCAACCCATCTGATTTAGTAACAGAAACAAAACAAATTTTCAGTGGCCATATTACGCTAGCACATAGTGGCTACGTATGGAACTCATGAGGTGATATGATGTTATTTATTGATAATAAAGGGTAATTAACTGTTACGATTTATTTA
>NZ_NULR01000037.1 GCF_002577405.1 Bacillus cereus
TTTTGAAGCAATTGAACCGTAATACTTTCTGGGCGTGTGTTGAACTTGTTGTCATAGTCTTCCCAGACTTTCTTACCACTTACTTCTGTTGTTTCTGTATTTTTGTACGTGTTCGTAATTGTTGTTCCGTCCACTTTTGTTTCATAGTCTTTCACTTTTACTTCACTTACTGTGTACGTATACTCTTTTCCTGTTTCATCGTACTTTGGTAGGTCTTTGAAATTGAAATTCCAGTTTCCTTCCTTATCTGCTTCCACTTTTGCGTCTGTAAACACTTTATCATTTTGAAGCAATTGTACTGTGATGCTTTCTGGACGTGTGTTGAACTTATTGTTGTAGTCTTCCCAGAC
>NZ_NULR01000038.1:0-35370 GCF_002577405.1 Bacillus cereus
AGGTACAGGATCTACAGGAGTTACAGGCCCTACAGGAGTTACAGGATCTACAGGAGATACAGGCCCTACAGGAGTTACAGGCCCTACAGGAGATACAGGACCTACAGGCTCTACGGGCTCTACAGGCCCTACAGGAGATACAGGACCTACAGGATCTACAGGATCTACAGGATCTACAGGATCTACAGGACCTACAGGAGGTACTGCACCTGCAGGACCAGTTTTATCTAGTTATATTGAGGTTTCACGTAACACAGATCAAACTTTGGCTTCTCTTGAGGCAATTACTTTTAATGGTGTTCAAAGTGCCGGAACTGCCTTTACCTTTAATGGTACAGATACTGTGACTATTAATGAAATAGGTCTTTACTATGCAGCTTTTAATGTTGCTGTAACAACTGGCCCAAGTGCTTTCGTTATAGTAACAAATGGTACCGATTTTGCTACTGCAGCTTCAACGCCTACAGCAGATGGAGGAAATGTCGCAGGTGGAGCACTAATTAATGTAACAACTACCCCACTTACTCTTACTCTAAATAATAGTAATACCGGATCTAGAATTATCTCTAATGGAGGAAGTGGAGGTTCTTCAGCTGATTTACTCATAATTAAATTTGCAGATGGACCTTCTGTTTAAAATTCAATTGTTTTAAACTTTAAAAACAATTGAAAAATGATATATAAATATTAATCAACAGTAACTAGAACAAAGTAAGCATTAAAGAGTTGACTAATTCACAACACCTAAACCTTTTTGATCTGCCACCCCCTCTAAAAATGAGGGGGTGGCAGTGTTATTTAGATACCCAGGTGAATTCGAGCTACAAGATTTTGTACTGTTATGTTGGGTAAGTGAGGCTGCAGTTGCAAATGGACATATTGATGAAATGTGTCGTTTCGTTGGTGAAAATACAATTATATTGGCAGAAGTAACTGATGAAGAAGCAGAAGAATTAAATTCAGCTAAGATTACAAAAAAGTGCCTCCGATGCTTTTAGTATCGGAGGCACTTCTCTAAAGTTGATGGCTATGCTCAAATTTGAGAGTTTTTTTTGTTATTGCTACTCATATTTTTTATTTTATCCCGCTATTTGTGGGCGGTAAAACCCCCACTGATTAAAGTTTTACTTTATTACCAATAATATACAAATAAAGTGGGTTTGGTTATAAAGTTGCTTGAGCTTATTTTACTGTATTTAGGGGTGCAAATATGAAAGTATCAATATTTATTACTTGTGTTGCAGATGTTTTTTATCCAGAAGTAGGAAGAGATGTTGTAGAAATTCTTGAAGATTTAGGTTGTGAAGTTGATTTTCCGAAAACTCAAACTTGCTGCGGACAACCTGCTTATAATAGCGGGTATGTGAAAGAAACAAAAACAGCTGCAAAACATATGATTGAAGCCTTTGCTAATTCAGAATATGTTGTGGCGCCGTCGGGATCTTGCGCTATGATGGTTCACGAGTTTTCCGGTTTATTTTCTGAAAGTGAAGCGGAGTGGAAGAAAAAAGCGACTGAACTTGCAAATAAAACATATGAATTCACACAATTTCTTGTTGAAGTATTAGGGAAAGAAGACTTAGGTGCAGAGCTTCATAAAAAAGCAACAGTTCATACATCTTGTCATATGAGCCGATTAATGGGGATTAAAGAACCACCGCAAAAATTATTAAAATGTGTAAAGGGATTGGAAGTTGTTTCACTGCCGCATAATTATGATTGCTGTGGATTTGGAGGGACATTCTCGGTGAAGATGCCAGAGATCTCTGAAGAAATGGTTGAGGAAAAAGTAAAGCATATTATGGAAACCGGTGCGGAAGTGTTAATTGGAATGGATTGTAGTTGCTTAATGAATATAAAAGGACGTTTAACACGTAATGGTTATCCAATTGATGTAAAACATATTGCTCAAGTATTAAATGAAGATCGAAAATAAGAGGTGGATATAGAGATGGGAATGAAAATCGGGAACGATCCCTTTCATAAGCGTACGAAAACAGGTATTGGCGATCCATTTATGCGGCGAGCTGTTAGGAAAGCGCAAGATGGTCTTAGAGGTAAGAAGTTAAAAGCTACGGAGAGTCTTGGTAATTGGGAAGAGTGGCGAGCTTTAGGAGAAGAAATTCGAAAGCATACGTTAGAAAACCTAGACTATTATTTATATCAATTGAGTGAAAATATTGAGAAAAACGGTGGTTCTGTTTATTTTGCAAAGACTGCAGAAGATGCAAGGGAATATGTAAAAGAGATTGTAAAAAAGAAAAATGCGAAAAAAATCGTGAAATCAAAATCTATGGTAACGGAAGAGATTAGTTTAAATGAAGCAATTGAAGAAGCTGGAGCGGAAGTGTTAGAAACAGACCTTGCTGAATTTATTCTACAAGTAAACGACCACGATCCTCCGTCACATATTGTTGTTCCATGTCTTCATAAAGATAAAGAACACATTTGTGAAATATTTAAAACAAAGTTAAATTATACGGGAACATCTGACCCTACGGAAATGGCGAGATTTGTAAGAGCATATTTACGTGATGATTTTTTTGCAGCGGATATAGGGGTGACGGGATGTAACTTTGCTGTTGCAGAGTCTGGTTCAATTTCTATCGTAGCAAACGAAGGAAATGCAAGACTTACGACGACACTTCCGAAAACGTTGATTACAGTTATGGGGATGGAACGTATTGTTCCGACATGGGAAGAGCTTGATGTTTTAGTAACGCTTTTATGCCGAAGTTCTGTAGGACAAAAGTTAACAAGTTATATTACAGGATTAACTGAGCCTGGCGGGACAGATGGACCTGAAGAATTTCATTTAGTCATTGTTGATAATGGTCGTTCTGATATTGTAGGAACAGAATTCCAAAGTGTCCTTCAGTGCATTCGTTGCGCAGCATGTATTAATGTGTGTCCTGTATACAGGCATATTGGTGGACATGCATATGGCTCTATTTATCCAGGGCCAATTGGAGCTGTGTTGACACCGCTTTTAGGGGGATATGATGAATATAAAGATTTACCTTATGCATCTAGCCTTTGTGGTGCTTGTACAGAAGCGTGTCCAGTGAAAATCCCATTGCACGACTTATTAATTAAACATCGCAGCCGCATTGTACAAGAAAAATACTCACCTGTGGCTTGGAACGTGGCTATGAAAGGCTTTGAAAAAACGGTGAATAGTCCTAGATTATTTTCTTTTGCAGCGAAGAGCGCTCCGTATGCATTAAAACCTCTTGCGAAAGGCGATAAGATTGAGCGCGGCATTGGGCCATTAAAAGATTGGACGGATGCGAGAGATTTTCCAGTTCCGAAAAAACAACCGTTTCGAGAGTGGTTTAAAAAACACGAAAAGGAGAACAATGATGGCCATCCAAAATCGTGAGGAATTTTTACTCCAATTATCAGAAAAGCTGGGTAGGAAACGTCCAGAAGCAGTGAAAAAATCGACATGGTCTGTTTCCCCGCAGTGGAATGTTTTTGACGGACTTTCGCAAGATGAACTTGTATTACAGTTAATGGAACATTGCGAAGTGATTCATACAGAAGTAAAGCGAACAACAAAGGAAAATCTTGTTGAAACATTGGAGTCTTTTATACAAGAATGGAATATCAAATCTGCGATGTGTGCGAATGATGAGCGCTTTAATGAATATGGTCTTACTCCATTTTTCAAAAATGAAGGCACAACACAATTTCGCACATGGGGATTAGATCATAAAGAAGAGGATATAAAATTTGCGAAAGCTGCTGACCTAGGCATTACGTTCAGTGATATGACTTTAGCAGAATCAGGAACCGTTGTACTATTTAATGATGGATTAAAAGGAAGGCATGTTAGTCTTCTTCCAGAGTCGTATATTGCAATCGTTCCTAAAAGTACGATTGTACCAAGATTAACCCAAGCTACAAAACTGATTCATGATCAAAATAAAGCGGGAGAAAACCTGCCGGCTTGTGTGAACTTCGTTTCTGGTCCGTCAAATAGCGCAGATATTGAAATGAACCTTGTTGTAGGTGTGCATGGGCCAATTAGAACAGCGTATATTATTGTGGATGATCAATAATGATTTACGTGTGCGACAGAGCGCCCGCGCATACGAGTTGGAAATATAAATGAAACATTATAAGAGTACTGAAAATAGAAAGCGCTGGCTGTTAAATATAACCGGGGCTTTTTATTTTGCGTGCCCAGGTTATTAGTTTTTAAGTTCTAAATTTTTGGTGGTTGAAATAGCACCGATATGATAATTATTTGCGTATTCAACTGAAGCAGTAAATTCTTTAGTTTTATCATTAGTCACATAGCCTGATATAGAGATAGTTTGAAAGTCTTTTGGTCCAAATTCATGATCAGTAATTGTTACATCTAAGCCCTCTGTTTTTTTGAAATACTGAATGGTTTCTTCTTTGGCCTTTTCAATTATTTGTTGCTCTTCTTTTTTATTATCCGCAGTACACCCTCCTAAAGTAGCAAATACAAAGATTAAAAGGAAATAAAAACTAATTTTTTTGTTTTTATTTGCCATAATTACCTTCCAAAAAATGTTATCTTAATTATTATCATACTTTTTTTATAGGAGGAGAAAAGATGGCTGAAAATAATCAAGTTTTAGATAGTACATATTATCAATTATCTAATATGGCATATTATAATGATAAGAAACTTAAAGATAGAGTTTATATTAAAGATAGTAGCAATAATGTAATTCAAGAGTGGGACGTAAATGAAACATTCCACGACAAACAAACCGGAATGGACGCAGTAGTCTTTGAACGGGATGTGGATGGGAAAAAGCAAGTTATGGTAGCTTTTCGAGGGACAGAAGGGGATAAAATTATAGAGAAAAACTCTTTAGGCATTTCGATGAAGCTAGGGAAGGTATGAAGGATTTAAAAACAGATACAAATTATTTTGTTAAGAAAGAAATTCATATGCTAAAGTATTTTACGCAAAAAAGACACCATAAGGTGTCTTCAATAGACTTGGTAACCAAACCCTATATATTATATTAATCTTAAGTATTATTAAAGTTTTTTAGATTTATTATTAATAATTTAATTTAAAGTTTTCAGAACGAGATATAGAACCGACCCTATATTCCCCATCACCAAATTCTACATCTACTGAGAATTCTTTACTTTTATCATCCTTAACATAACCATCTATAAATACAGTTTGAAAATCATTTGGAGGAAAGCTATGCCCTGTAATTACTACATCTAAATTATGTTTTTCTTTAAAATATTGAATGGTTGTTTCTTTTGCTTGATTAACAATTTGTTGTTCATCATTTTTTTTATCTATAGTACATCCTCCTAAAAGTATAAGTGTAAAAATAAAGAATAATCTTATACCAAATTTTTTCACGTAGAATCACTCCATTAATATTGCGTTATATTTCTTTTTCCTAAATTTTATACCCACTGAACATTGTGGTGGGGTATAAAGAAAAGGCACTTTAAAAGAGTGCCTTTTCCTTTATTATTTTAAATGTAAATTTTCACTTGTAGAGATTGAACCTATTGTATATTCATCTCCACCGTATTCTATTGTAATATTAAATGTTTTGCTTTCATCATTTTTTAAATAGCCGGAGATAAAGATACCTTGTAAATCACTTGGACCAAATCTATAATCAGTGATTACTACATCTAAGTCTTGTTTTTCTTTGAAGTATTGGATTGTTCTTTCTTGTGCCTTTTCAACTATTTGTTGTTCCTCATTTTTTTGATTTATAGTACATCCTCCTAAAAGTATAAGTGCAAAAATAAAGAATAATTTTGTACCGAATTTGTTCATGTATAATCACTCCATGGATCTTGCGTTATATTCCTCTTCACTAAATTTTATATTCACTGAACATTGTGTGGTGAAGCATAAAGAAAAGGCACTCTAAAGTGCCTGGATTATTAGTTTTTAAGCTCTAAATTTTTGGAGTGAGACATAGAGCTTATATGATATTCTCCTCCATCATATTCTTCGTCCATAGAAAAAATCTTATTTTTGTTATCTTTCACATGTCCGTTTATAAAAACTATTTAAAAATCCTTGGGAGCATATAGGAATGATTTAGATGAAAATTATGGGAAGTGTTAGTATTTTAATTTTAAACTTTTACTTTTAGAAATTGAACCTATCGTGTATTTATCTCCGCTATATTGAATAGTTATATTAAATGTTTTGTCTTTATCATCTTTGACATGCCCAGAGATATAAATGGATTGTAGGTCTTTAGGACCAAACTCATGCCCAGTAATTACTACGTCCAAATCTTGCTTTTCCTTAAAGTATGTAATGGTTGTCGCTTTTGCTTCTTTTACTACTTTTTCTTCATTGTTTTTTTGATCCATAGTACATCCTCCTAAAGTACTTAAAATAAGTATAAATAATAAACAAAAACTAAATTTTTTAATAGTAATATCCATATTTATCCTCCATAAATGTTATCTTAATTATAAGAATATATCAAATGTTGTAGGAGGGAAATGTTTTGAGTAATAAAAATGAAGTTTTAGATTCTACTTTCTATCAATTAGCAGACACTGCGTATAAATCTGATAAAGATATTGATGAAGAAGTTGTTATTACCAATAAAAATGGTCGAAGTTTACAAACATGGGAAAAGGGAGAAACATTCCACGACAAACAAACCGGAATGGACGCAGTAGTCTTTGAACGAGATGTGGATGGGAAAAAGCAAGTTATGGTAGCTTTTCGAGGGACAGAAGGGGATAAAATTATAGAGAAAAACTCTTTAGGCATTCCGATGAAGCCAGGGGAAGGTATGAAGGATTTAAAAACGGATACCAATCATTTTGTATTACGAGAAGGTGTTCATGAACCGGCAGCACCTCCTGTAGCGGGGGCTGAGAATGAAGGTTCAAAGAAATATTGGAATGAAGAGAATCAACGTTGGGAAACACACAATCAATTCGAACAAGCTGAAAGGGTCATGAAACAAGTAACGGATACATATAAGGACAGGGATGATGTGGAGATATATACGACGGGTCATTCGTTAGGGGGAGCTTTAGCGGAATATGCAGCGGCATCTAATGACAATGTAAGATGTATGTCATGGAATGCGCCAAGTGCAAAACATTTGTTACCGCCTGATTTACAAGAAAAAGCAAATAATGGTGAGTTTAATAATAGAATTGTAAGTGTTGTTCATGGAAATGATTCAATTGGCTATGGACCATTTGGTGCATATGAAAGTCATATAGGATCTACTTATGCGGTAACACCACCAATTTCGAAAGAAGAAATGTCAAAGCTATCATTACAGCAAAAGCTTGGGATGGATGTTGCTCGATTTTTGAATTCAATAAGTGGCCCTGGTTATCATTATCAAACAGATCAGAACTTCCGATTTGGAGAGAATGGGTCTTTATCAAATAAATACTTGTTAAATGTAGACACGAATGAAAGAGTTTATGATTCACCGGGCGCGTTATTAGGCGGGGGAGAGATTCGTGTAGTTGTAGAGAATTTGGAAAAGGCCGTAAGAGATATGAAGCGAAACGCGCAAGAATTTCAAGATAGAGTACCGAGGTTAATTTCTAATATGATGACATTATTAGAAACGGCTGAAAGTAGACGGGTAGAAGCTAAAGTAAATAATATACGTGCACATGTAGAGCATTTAAGTTTTTGGTACATACGAACAGCAACGGAAATTTCAGATTTTATTGAGAAGAAAGCCGATGATTATAAGAAGACGGATCAACAATATTAAGGGAGAAGATTAGGATGCCGAGAATCTACTTAAATGAAGAAGCATTGAGCCAAGCTTTACAACAATTTGACCATATGATTCAAGACTTAAACCATAATAAAAGAATGGTAAGTACTGTACATGATTTACTCTTATCAAGCTGGTCTCAACTTGGAGTAGGGAAAAAAGCCATTAGCGATTTAGAATCTTTTAAAAAAGATATTGAAAGAAGAATGGAAGAATTAGAGTCTGATAAACGAGAGTTAAAGGGTGCGATTGATTTACTAAAAGCGTTGGACCAAAGTTATGATTACATGGGGCCTAAATATTAGATTACAAGAAGCACTCATAAAGGTGCTTTTTGTGGTTTAAATGGATTAAAGATTACTGTAGTGATTATTGAGGAATATGGCTCGAATCCATAATATAGATCAAGAAAGTACCATATAGTAGTTTTAATAAAGAAAACTTGCAAATCATTCATTTTCATTTTACAATTTATTTACCGACCGGTAAGTAAAAATAAGTGAGGTATAGTATGACAAAGAATTTACAAACATCGCAGCACATTGTAGAGGCGTCATTTAAACTGATGGCAGAGCACGGTATTGAGAAAATGAGCCTTTCCATGATTGCGAAAGAAGTAGGGATTTCAAAACCGGCTATTTATTATCATTTTCCTTCTAAAGAAGCGTTAGTAGATTTTTTATTTGAGGAGATTTTTTCTGGGTATCAATTTGTGAGTTACTTCGATAAAGACCAATATACGAAAGAAAACTTTGCAGAAAAGTTGATCGCAGATGGCTTACAAATGTTGTCTGAGTATAAAGGCCAAGAAGGTATATTACGCGTTATAAATGAATTCATCGTAAGTGCGACGCGAAATGAAAAGTATCAGAAACGTTTATTTGAAATACAAGAGGAGTTTTTAAATGGATTCCACGATTTATTGAAGAAAGGTGTGGAACTTGACGTTGTGTCACAAGATGCAACAGAAGAAAATGCTCATACGTTAGCGCTCGTTATTGATAACATGAGTAATTACATATTAATAGGATTCGATTTAAAGTATAAAGAAATTTGGATTCAAAATGTGAAAAACGTAATGAAGAGGGCGTAAAAATGAAAATGCAAAAAACTGGTGGCGCGGATTTCTTGGCTTCGTTGGAGTGTATAAAATTCCAGGTATGATTGAAGCTTTTCAAGCGGATAAAGGTTGGTTTGCATTAATCGGTTTCGTGTGGCTACTTTGGTTCGGATATTTTATTCCTGAGAAAAAAGTGGACAAATAATAAAATTTCAATTTTGTGTAAAATTATGTAAAATATAGATTGAGAGTATTCATATATTAGATTACTAGATTTGGAGTGGTTACATGGAGCCATTGAAAAATGAAATTCACCCTGACATGATCAAGGTGTGGAGAACGCGTTCCTTAATTGAACTAGGAATAAGTATTATAGTCATTTTGGCATACCTTTTCTTTATGATTAAGTTTAATTGGTGGGCTTGGATTTTTTATGTGCTCATCGGATTAACAATTGCATATACGCCGTTTGATTACTTTACGTTTCCGAAATTGCGTCAACGTTATTATAGCTATCAATTAAATGAAGAAGAGCTTGAAATTCAGCATGGTCTTTTCGTCGTAAAACGTGTATTAGTACCGATGATTCGTGTACAGCACGTAACGATTGAACAAGGGCCAGTTATGAGAAAACATGGACTAGCAGAATTACATATTTCAACAGCAGCAACTTCGCATAGCATCCCGGGCTTAACGATGTATGAAGCAGAAATGTTAAAAACGAGAATCGCAGAATTAGCGAAAGTGAGTGATGAGGATGTATAAGAGGCAGCATCCAATCACGATGTTATTAGAATTAAAAATAACAGATTTTATACCATTAATTATTTTCATGTTTAGCTTAAACGGGAAATTCCCTTTTTGGTATTTAATTCCTGCTGCATTCGGTTTACTCACTATCTTTTCAGCGTTTGAAAAATGGTATTACACAACATATTGGGTGGAAAATAACGTATTACATGTTAAACAAGGGCTCTTTGTGAAAAAGGAGAGCTACTTAAATAAAGAACGTGTCCAAACAATTAATACAAGTTCTAACGTGCTATATCAAATGCTCGGTTTAAAGAAAATTCAAATCGAAACAGCTGGCGGAGGCGATGATGCAGAAGTGAGCTTAGCTGGTATTACGGAAGATGAAGCGACGGAGCTTATTTCCTTACTAAATGAGCCGACTCCAGAAGTGAAAGCAGAAGAAGCGTTAGACGAAGCAGCAGAAAATGCAGTAGAAAAAGAAATTATTACAGAGGAAAAACAAGCGACAGAATACAAGTTAACTTGGAAAGAAATTTTATTAGCGTCTATTACATCTGGTCAGTTTGGATTGCTCTTCTCTTTAATATTTTTCGTTTATAACCAAGTGGATGAGTACATTCCGAAATGGATCAAAAATAGCGTAGAATCTTATGTAATGGACCACGACATATATGGCTGGATTTACATGGTAGCTATTTTACTAGTCGTTTCTTGGATTATATCTACAATCGGTTATGCGTTAAAGCATGGGGATTTCACAGTGAATCGAAGAAATGATGAAGTCCGCATTTCGCAAGGATTACTTGAGAAAAAAGAACTCGTACTAAAGTTACATCGTATTCAAGGTATTACAATAAAAGAAGGCATTTTACGCCAACCGTTCGGTTATTGTGCCGTGCAAGTAGAAGTCATTCAAAGTAAGGGAATGGGAGAAGAGAAAGACAAAGTTACACTGCATCCTATCATTCGAAAAGATCGCGTACAACAGTTACTCGCTCATTTACAATTGCCATATGAACTGAATACAAACATTATTTCATTACCAAAAGCAGCACTACGCCGTTACTTAATTGATAGTTTCATCTTTTTCGCCATGCTAGCAATCCCGCTTACGGGAATAAGCATATACTTTGAAAAGTATTTTATCATGTGGGCATTATTACCGCTCGCAATTCTCATCTTTACACTTGGATACGCAACTTTTAAAACAAATGGTTACAGTGTAAACGGAGAGCAAATTACAATTGTACATCGTAGTATTGGAAAACATACAGGACTTGTAAGAAGAAGGCACGTCCAATCAATTGAAAAAACACAATCATATTTCCAGCGCCGATCGGATTTATGTACGTATAAGTTTTCTAGTGCGTCATCGGAGTATAAATTAGAGCATACGAGAGTAGAAGATGCGGAGAGAATGCAGGATTGGTATAAGAAGAGAATAAGTGAGGAGTAATTTGAGAAGGCTTGCCTATTATAAAAGGCAGGCTTTTTTGTTATAGAAAAATCAGTGGTTTACATTTGAACTAGTTTTTTCTTGGTTTCATCTATATGTTAGTACAAATACAGCACACATGTATCAATACGTATTAAAAAGGTAGTCTGTTTCTATTTAAGGGAATTTTGTGGAATTTTTGATATAAATGGTATAATGATATAGAACTATTTTTTAGGAGGTTGTATATGATAAGTCAATTGAAAAGAGAAGCACTGGATGCATTAAAAGGAAAATGGGGATTAGCGGTAGGGGCAACCTTATTACTTGGAATCCTCATTGGAGCTGCTAATATGCTATTCACAGGTATTTTCTCGATATTTTGGGGTTGGGAAGAAGCAAGTGCTTCGCTTACAGTAAGTATTATTGTAATGCTTATTATCGGTCCGTTAACAGTAGGTGCCTATTATCTTGTTTTAAATGTAATCCGTGGGGATAATGCTCGTATTGGTCATATGTTTAGATGGTTTAGCGATGGAAGTAAGTTTATGAAATCGTTTTTAACATATTTATTAATGTATGTATACTTGATTCTATGGACATTACTTCTTATTATTCCGGGTATTATTAAATCATTTTCTTATTCTATGACGTATTTTATTTTGAATGATCATCCAGAATACACAGCGAATCAAGCAATTACTGAAAGTCGCCGTATGATGAATGGACATAAAATGGATTACTTTTTACTATGCTTAAGCTTCATTGGCTGGTTCATTTTAAGTATTCTTACTATAGGAATCGGTTTCTTATGGTTAGCACCTTATTTCTACTCGACATCGGCAGCGTTTTATGAAGAGATTTCAAAAGAATATTATAAAAAAGAAAGTACTACTTTCTAATAAAAAACCTAAACCATCTCTCCTAAAGAATATAGGGAGCAAATGGTTTAGGTTTTTTTATATAGAAATTCTTCCATCTATATTTTAGTATAGGGAGTTATTTTCTTATATGAAAATGATAGGAAATAATGAATAATATAGGTAAAGAAAAAAGTGAGGTGAATGAGAGTGAGCAAATTTTTAATTCCGTACTCATTTTCTATATTAAGTTTCTTTATTTCAGCAACGGCACTTGATTTATATGATAGGATGGGAAAAAGTGATGAGATGACTTCGCCGAACATAATTGGAAAGGTAATTCAATCTACTTCGCAAATGGGAGTCCTTACATTGTATTTCGGAGTACCTATTATTTTAGGTGGATGTCTTCTTGGTGAGCTATTGTTTAGAGGTATCATTTTACGATTTAAATTAAGCTATATTATATCTTTATTATTATATCTACTTTTAGCTTTTAGTATTGTTTCCGTAACGGTAGGGATTCCAACTATATATGGAGTTTCTAATATCTTTTTCATGGCGATAACTATGATTTGCGCTGTTACATTCTTTGTGGGCCGGAATATATGGGAGAAAAAAGAAGTTAACAAGGCGTTGGCAAAATGAAATACACTTGTTCATGCTGCGGGTATAGAACATTAGAAGAAGAACCACCAGGTACATATGAAATTTGCAGTATATGTTACTGGGAAGATGATGAGGTACAGTTTAACGATCCTGACTTCGAAGGCGGGGCAAATGAAGCTGTTATTGATATTTTAAGATGGATTGATCCAGGGAAAAATCCTGTTATTATTCAAACACCTGAAAATGAACTGATGAACTATTAATTTGATACTCTAAAAAAAAAGTCTACTTTAATTAGTAGACTTTTTTTAGTATGAAATTCTTGTTTCGTTGGTGCGACCCCATGCCCGTAGAGTTAACCAAATGGACTGCTCCTAAAATAATAAAAATGAGTTTTATTAATAGAAAAGACATGAAATTTTCTTTTTTAGAGACAACTAATTATTAATTTGATAATACAGCTGACTCCTTTTATGTAGTTATTTAAAAAACATTATAGTCTCTAGAGATGTGAATAGAGGTTTTGAATTGATTTAAGGTTGATGGAACAAAATAAAACTAATTGAGCAAAAAAACTTGCAAAACTAAAAGGGGAGTTGTATATTAATCGACGCATCAAATATTGATGTATCAATTAATATTTTAAAAAGAAAGAAGAGGGAGTTTTATATAAGCTACAAAGTTAAAGCGAAGATAGTATAAATTTGATATTAGGGAATAGAGGGGGAGAATGGTGTGGAAATAATCGCAGCTATTTTAGTCGGGATCGTAGCATTAGAACATTTATTTATTATGATTCTCGAAATGTTTTTTATTAATTCGAAAGTGGCAAAACGTGCTTTTAAATTACCGGAGCATTTAGAAGGAGATCGAAACGTAGCCATTATGTTTGCAAACCAAGGTTTATATAATGGATTTTTAGCCGTTGGTCTCATTTGGGGACTTATACTGGGGCTCAATTCAATTGGCTATATGGTTCAATTATTTTTTGTAATGTGTGTGGTAGTAGCAGCTCTTTTCGGCGGCGTTACATCTAATAAATCAATTATTTTGAAACAAGGACTTCCAGCTATATTAGCGTTGATTGCCCTTTTAATTGTGATATAGAGCCAAAGCATTTTAATAAAAGAACTCATTTTTGAAAAATACGCTATTCTTTCGATAGGCTCATAGGAAAGAATAGCGTATTTTTTCATTTTTAGGGGGAGGTATCTTGATAACGATGTGGTGTGATTGTTATGAAAAATGCTTATTACACTAAGGACTGAAACCATATTAAAACCTAAAAATGTAGATAGAGGAAAAATAATGTAAAAAAACTATTGTATGTTTAAAAACCTTATGTTACATTTGTGTTACAAAATAGTTACAAACTGTGACTTATATTACGGTTTGTTTTCTGTTGTTTTTCGGTATGTTACGAATTGTAGTTCGTATTCCAACTAAAAATGATTTTTTATGTGTATAAGAGTGTGTGTAGTAAAGAGTCTGAGTGAGAGCTTTCTTTATGCGCATTATTAAAATTCCTTTCTGTCTTGAAAGAAGAAGACTACCAACTATTTAGGAGTTTTAAGTAATGATAGCAAATGAAGTGTACTTCCTTTCCCACACACAAAGTACATATTTCCTTTCAGTCTAATTGCTACACAGACTTTTATACATATGAAATTATTGTTTTAGGGGATATATAGGAGGAGAAAAAAATGAAAAAATTATTAGCAGTAATTGGACTTACATTTTTAATGTTAGCTGGATGTAGTGGTGGGGATTTTGAAAAAGCGATGGATGAGGGAAATACCGCACTAACGAATAAAGAATATAAAACAGCCTTATCATCATTTGAAAAAGCACTAGATGAGAAAAAAGATGATTCAGATGTAAAAGTGCTTGTAGAACAAACGAAAGCAATGATTGAAGCTATGAAGCTAAAAGAAGAAACAAAGGTGGAAGAATCTATTAAGTCATTCGAAAAAGTAGAGAGTGTGAAGAATGGAAGTAGTACGCTTATAAAACAAGCAAAGGAAGAACGAACAGCGTTACTAGCCATCTTAGAACAAAAAAAGAAGTATAGTGAGCAACTGGTGAAAAGTGAAGAGTTAATAAGTAAGAAAAATTATTCAGAAGCGAAAGAGATATTAAATAAGCTAGTTTCAGACACAAAAGATAACAAGAACCTTGAAGAATATAATAAAAAAGCCGCAGGATTAATCACGAAAATTAGTGAAGAAGAAAAAAATGCAAAGAGTGAAGCGGTAGCAGCGAAAACAGAAAAAACGAATGCAGTACCGAGTCAAAAGGTAGCGACAGAAAAGCCTCAAAAAGTAGAGACAGAGAATAATCAAAAGGCAGAGGCAGACAAAAATCAAAAAGCAACGACAGAAAATAATAAAAAAGTAGAAGCAGATACGACTCAAAAAGTAACGACAGAAAATAATAAAAAGGTAGAAACAGATACGACTCAAAAAGTAGAGACAGGAAAAACGCAAGATGACTTTACTTTTGAGAAAGCTAAAGCATATATCAAAAATGAGTATAAAGAAGAATATAATTACACGTTAGAGGATACGAAAGTAGAGAATGGAAAGAAATATTATCAAATTAGAGTGCGTACGACATATAAAATAGAAGGCGCAGCTGGATCAGGATTTACTGGAGTATTCAAGGTATTTGAAGATGGTACAATTGTTGAAATGCACTAAATTGATGAAAAGGATACGATGAATCTTTATATTTCTAGTAAAGATTCATGTATATTTTAGAAGTGAAAACGGCCATTTAAGTATGTACGGTGAACCGTATCATAAATAACGGTAAACTTTTGTGAAAAATATTTTGGTAGTTATAATGATTTATGAAAACAGTAGATAATAAAAGAAGCTTAATGATTAATCTGTACCCTTTGTAAGGGACATTTTGAAAAAAGTTATGCAACAACAAGAAGATGATTTCTGTATTCAACAGAGGTCATCTTCTTTAATTTTCATTGATATCTCTATTTTCACGTGTTAACCACTAGTACACCGCAGCAAGTCAATATTACTAACAGCACGTAGAAAACGTTTGGATAAATAAGAAGCAAATAAATTATTAAAGGGTTGTAACCCCTACTATAAGAAATACTATTATTACCAAAGGAAGAATGATAATCATAAAGGACACTATTACTGTTAATAATGCTTTCCATGCTGAAAATTGGTGTGCTTCTCCTAAACATTTTAAGGAAATAATGATTGTCCAAATTCCAATAATTACATCAATTATGACAAAAATAATAAACAAAAGCGTTAAAGTTATGCTACTATCCATTTTCGGTGTCTCACTCGTAAAGTTTTCTATCCCAAACAAGAAAAATGAAGGCATCCAAACTAATATAAGAGAATAAACGTAAGGGATATAAGAATAGGCAACTGAGTAACGTGTTTTTTCAAAGGTACCTTTTCCGCCAAGTTTTTTTGCCACCCAATTGAATAACGCTGGTAGCAAAAAATAATAAGTTAAGAAAACAACGAAGGTACCGAATATAACTATTGAGATTATTGAAAATGGACTACTTATTGAATCCGCCACATTTTTAGAAGATGCTCGATCTAAAGTCTGTACGAATGAGCCTAATAAAATGAGTAAAATCACATTCTTAGGTTTGGATATAAAAATTTCTTTCATTGTATCACGTGGTTTTGTCCAAATGGAGAACCAAGGATTAAGTGCACGTTTAAATTGATGTTCTGGAGTTTCCATATAAAAAAACATTCCCCTTTCTTAAAACATATTAAATATAATTTCCCAATTATCCCAGTTATGTACATAGAAATATTAAAGCATAAATAGTCGGTTATTTAAATATAAATATTCAATCATTTAATTTCATCTGAAACTTAGGGGTAGTGCTTCTTAGCAATTACCTCTATTTGTCTTGCATTTTTAACTATGGGCTGAGTAGTTACAAAGTTTAATACATTAAATGAAACAGGTCAGCAAGTCTTTAAAACGGTAGTCAAAGTAAGCTTGAAAACAAATAAACAAAAACAGCAAATGAAAGAGTTTAAATGGCATGAACTACAATTTGTAGGGCAGTTTATGAGTTTACAACAAAGAGAACGCTATAATATCATATTAAAATAAGAGAGGGATAGAACATGCCCAAAAAAAGATTAGTGAACTAGGATATACAGAAAAGGAAACTCTTAGAGATGTATTACTTAGGGCAGATAGATGTTTGAGAGACTATGGTTACGCTATAAAATAGTAGACTTTAGGAGAAATAAATCTATTTAAAAGGGGTATCAAGGATGGGGAAATTCAAGAAAGACCAAAAAGTAGTTGCACTTACATTTGAGGGGTTAACGCCATGTACTATTGTAAGAGTTGGTTGGATTTTTATTACGGTACAGGTAGAGGAAACAAAACATCTGTATTCGATTACAAAAGGTAAGATAGTTCCTTTAGAAGAAGACAAGCACTACTTATTAGAAGAGTGTATAAATGAAGAAGGTAACTTTGAAATAGGTGATGTATTTGGTATTATTGATTCATCAAACTTAGAAAGTGTAAAGGAAGAATTTGCTGACAACGGTGAATTCGAGAAGAAAGATGGGCAATATTATACAAGACTTAAAACAGGTAGTGAGTTACTGAAACAATACTTCAACTAATATCTCACAAAGGAGTATGCAATATGATTGAGATGAAACAGGTAAAAGTAGGGAGAGACCAAAAGGAGTCTCTTTTTGTTTTAAATGGTGAAGGTGACATTATATTAAGTACAGAGAAAAAGTCCATCTTAAACAGTTGGTGTAATCTATTAGGGATAGAGATACCGACTAATGTAAAAATAACAGAAGTAGACAATGTACATATAACTACATATCAAGTAGAGAAGACCGTCATGTGTAAGGAATTTATAGATAAGAAAGAAGTACCTTTAGGGGTATCTCCTTGTCTAACCTTTGTACCTATGAAAGACTGTGATGAATACATGGAAGTAATTGCTTACGTACATATTGACGAGAAAGTCACAACAATCTATATACCGCATGAAACTTCAAATGCATTTGTAGAGTTGTATACAGGAGAAGTAGACACTAGTGTAAAGTTACCATTTTTAAATTATAATTTCTAATTTCTAATAGGAGGGGTAGGAACTTGATTCCAAATATAGAACTAGGGATCAAAACGGTAAAGGGTCAAGGCTTAAAATTAGGTGATGTATTAAGTGCAGATGGGTTAACAGATGAAGAAGGTAACTTACATGCACAAGTAAAGAGTGAACCATCAATTGCATTCGAGTTAGAAGGTTTTATCATAGTAGAGTGAAAATGACCTAATTTTGATATTTACGGATATATTTGAAGTGGGGAAATATGCCAAGCTTATCCTATCGTTATTTTTCTAGATCTACTACTAATCTGTAACTTTAGATAGTTATAAATCGCAAGTGTACTAGGCAGTGGGATTTTAACAGCAACAAAACAGAGATAATGAAAGTAAAAAGGTATCCTTCTTATTGGAGGATACCTTCTTAGCATAAAAAAAAGCATCTAGCAAAAGTACTAGATGCAAATAAAAACACAAGGGAAGACAAAATTCTTCCCGTTTCCCGTAAGTAATTATATCAAAAAAATTATAAAAAACTAGCTTTATTTTTAATATAATTGATGTGTGAGGCTATGAGGTTATAGGATTACATTGTTTTCATAGTGTTTTGTTCGAAAAAGGAGTTGTATAAATGATTAATTTCAAACCAGAAAACTTGAACCAACTATTCAAAGTGATGTTGATTAGTGCAAATAAATCGTATGATGCGATTAAAGATTATGAATGTACGGGAGAAGCGGTAACATTCCGTGTAGACTTCGAATATATTGATGTTTCTCTTATGATTATAGATATGTTAGGGAGATCGGCAGCAAGATTTACTGTTTTGCCATTTGCTCATCAGGATACGAATGAGATAGATTATATTCAGTTTCAAGTGTATTCGATTAATGAAGGGAATTTTAAAGAAATGCTTGATATGATGTAAAAAACTATAAATTTACAAAAATGTATATAAAGCCTAAAATATAATTAGTAAATTCATATAATTGGAGTGATGAGATGCAGCCGTTAGAAAGGGAGATTCATGCTAATATGCTAAAAGTGTGGAGGATTCACGCTTTAATTGGGGCAGCAGTTATACTAGCAGTTGTAATTGCGTATTTCTTTTTTATGATTAACTTTAACTGGTGGGGCTGGTTGTTTGGATTGTTAGTAACCGGAGCTATTACATTTATCCCACTTGATTATTTCGTATTTCCAAATTTACGTCAGCGCTATTATAGTTACAGATTAAATGAAGAAGAGATTGAAATTCAAAAAGGAATGTTCGTTGTAAAACGCGTACTTATCCCGATGATTCGCGTGCAGCACGTTACAATCGAACAAGGACCGATTATGAGAAAGTATAATTTAGCAGAATTACACATTTCAACAGCGGCAACTTCTCATAGTATTCCAGGTTTAACGAAAGAAGAAGCAGAGCAGCTGAAAAGACAAATTGGAGAACTTGCGAAAGTGAGTGATGAGGATGTATAAGAGGCAACATCCGATCACAATATTGTTAGGTATTCGAATTGCAGGTTTATTGCCTTTTATTTTTCTTGTTCTATTTCGTTCAGATGGTGAAGTGAAACCTTGGTATTTATTGCATCTTGTTCTTTTGGCTCTATTATTTATTATGGCTATTTTCTCAGCTGTAAAATGGTATTTTAAAGTGTACTGGGTTGAAAATAATGTTGTACATATAAAACATGGTGTGTTCGTGAAGAAAGAAAGTTATTTAAATAAAGATCGTGTGCAAAATATTAGTACGTCTTCTAACGTTATTTATCAAATACTTGGACTTACGAAGTTAAACATAGAAGTAGCTGGCGGCGGTACTGAGCCAGAAGTGATGTTAGCGGGTATTAAAGAGGATGAAGCGAAGGAACTAATTGCCTTATTACATAAAGACAGAAGTGTTGTGACTGAAGAAGTGCCCGCAGCAGGAGAAAGTAAGACGGTGTATCAGTTAACAACGAAAGAAATTTTATTCGCAGCCATTACATCTGGTAAATTCGGATTAGTATTTTCTGGACTACTTCTTATTTACTCAGAGTTTAATGAATTTCTTCCACAATGGCTCATTAATAAGGTGGAAGCGTATGTGATGGATAACGGTGTATATGAATTAATCGTTATGGCCGCGATTTTAATGGCAATTTCGTGGGTCATTTCTACAGCCGGCTATGCGTTAAAATATGCGAACTTTAAAATTGAGCGAAACAGAAAAGAAATTCGTATCGTTCAAGGTTTATTTGATAAGAAAGAGTTTGTGTTAAAACTACACCGCATTCAAGCAATTACTGTGAAAGAAGGAATTCTTCGGCAGCCTTTCGGTTATTGCTCTGTCGAAGTGGAAGTCATTCAAAGTATAGAATCCGTTGGGAATGAAGTGATGTTACATCCTTTTATGAAGAAAAAAGATGTACAGCAGTTACTTACCTATTTACAATTGCCGTATGAAATGGAAGAGGGGATCGTTCATTTACCGAAAGCGGCATTACGCCGTTACGTAATAATGGGCTGGATTACAAGTGCGGTGCTCGCTGTACCAATTGTCAGTGCGAGTATATATTTTAAACAACATACCGCATTGTTCACTCTGATACCGCTAAGTATCATATTTACAATACTTGCATACGCTCGTTACACAAGCGGCGGTTACATGATGAGGGAAAATCAATTAACGATGGTGTACCGTCGTCTTGCGAAATATACAGGGATCATGCGTAGAAGACATGTTCAAGTAGTTGGATACAATCAATCGTATTTTCAAAAGAAAGACGAGTTATGTACAGCTGCCGTATCAGTAGCGGGGCATGGTTATGAAGTGAAGCATATGCGTAAAGAAGATTCACTTCGTATTTATAATTGGTACAAAGAAAAAGGAAACACCAGTGTGTAATGGTGTTTCCTTTTTTGGCGTAAAATCGATATCTTTAGTCGAATCGTTGATATAATTTCACGCGCCGCTGAATCTGAAATCAGAAACCTAAACTAACACATCAAAAGTAGTCACAAAAGATGGACGAGAGAAAATGCTTTTTTGCCCTTCTGCATGTGGATGCGCAGGAGCTTGTCCTTCTGCTTGTGCAGGGCGTTTTTTATGAGCATTTTCGAATGAACGTGATTCTGTCCAGTCTTTAAAGTTTTGCTCTGTTTCCCACATTGTTAAGATGACATATGTATCGTTACTTAATGGGCGAAGAACGCGGATCGCTTGGAATCCAGGCTCGTTTTCGATAAGGCCTGCTCGGTTTTTAAAACGGTTTTCAAATACAGGGCGACCTTCGTCTGTTACAGAAATGTTGTTACAAACGATATAGCCAGGTTGTCCTTTAAATTCGCCAACAGCGTCTAGTACGTCATACTGAAGTGAGCCTTCTACAGATTCTTCAGTATTTTCTTTATAAAACATATTTTTCTCATCATTTTTTGCAGTGAAATGTGCTTGTTCTAGAGGTGTTTCGTATGAAATAATCGCCTTCATTTTAATGCCCCCTTTATAGTTTGTTTCTATTATATCAACTCTTTAGAAAAACTTCGAAGATTATATACATAAAGATAATTCTTTTTCAAATAATAAATGTACCATCATTTGGAAAGAAGGCCGATGTATGAAGAAAGTAAAGTGGACTTTATTAGGTGGGTTAGCAACGTTTGTATTAGCAATTGTATTCTATAAACTTATTGTGTTAGCTGGTGGCTATATGATGGATGAAAAGCAGCTCGTTTTCCACTCTTCATCACGTATCGTTGACCAGAAAGGGAAAGAAATTACGAAATTATATGTAGAAAATAGAGAAATCGTACCAGTCGAGCAAATTCCGAAGTATGTGCAGCAAGCGTTTGTTGCGGTGGAAGATTCTCGTTTTTATGAGCATCAAGGGGTTGATTACCCATCTATATTGCGGGCTCTCTATAAAGATACGATAGCTGGTGAAAAGGTAGAGGGCGGTAGTACGATTACGCAGCAACTTGCTAAAAATGTCTTTTTAACTCGTGAAAAAACATTTACACGTAAATTGAAGGAAGTCGCAATTTCTCTTCAATTAGAGCAAAAATATACGAAGCAGCAAATTCTTGAAATGTATATGAATCATATTTATTTTGGCCATGGTGCTTACGGTATTCAAGCGGCAGCAAAGCTGTATTTTAATAAAAATGTAGAGGATTTAACAGTAGAAGAAGGTGCGACGCTTGCAGGTCTTCCGAAGTCACCAAACGGATATTCACCCTACTTATCTCCGGAGAAGAGTAAGGAGCGCCGTGATCTCGTATTGTCACTGATGCATAAACAAGGCTATTTAAATGCAGAAGAAAGTGTTCGTTATCAAGGTAAGACAATTGCTCTTTATAAAAACTTAGATGAGAATGAACTCGCATATATGCCGTACATTGATATGGTCATAGATGAAGCAGCACGTTTATACGGATTATCTCATCTAGAAGTGCTTCGCGGAGGCTATACGTTTGTCGTACCGATGGATGAAAAGATTCAAAAGGTAGCGTATAACCAGTTTCAAGATGCAAGAAATTTCCCTGGTAAAGAAAATGGGGCGCAAGGGGCATTTTTATTAATGGATAATCGCACGGGCGGGATTAAAGCTGCGATTGGCGGAAGAAAGTATGTCCCGAGAGGGTTTAATCGCGTCTTTGCAAAAAGACAACCGGGCTCTGTTTTAAAACCACTTCTCGTGTATGCGCCAGCACTAGAAACGAAAAAGTATAATCCATATTCTTTATTAACGAATGAAAGAAGTTCTTTTGAAGGGTATGAGCCTCGAAATTACAATCATGAGTATTCGAAAGAAATGACGATGTACGATGCGATTATAGAATCAGCGAATGTACCGGCAGTTTCTTTATTAAATGAGTTAGGGGTAGAAGAAGGAAAGCAATATTTAGAGAAAGGAAATGTTCATATTGCAGACGCTGGTCTAAGTACAGCGCTTGGCGGGCTGAAAAGTGGCGTTTCAACGTTGGATCTTGTGAAAATGTATCGTGCATTTTTAGCAAATGGCAATATTATTGAGCCACACGTGATTGATAAAGTGTTAAATAGACACGGTGCAGTCATTGGGGAATCACCAAAAGTAGAAACGAATATTTTCTCGAAACAAACGGCATGGTATATGACGAAAATGTTAGAAGGAGTTGTGAAGGAAGGGACAGCGAAAGCAGGGGTATATAACGGTGCGTTAGCTGGAAAGACGGGTACAACTTCATTGCCAAATGACGACAAGGGAGCAAGAGATATGTGGTTCGTTGGCTATACGCCGAATTTAGTAGGCGCTGTTTGGATTGGTTATGACCGCACAGATAAAGAGCATCAGTTGCAAGGAGAAAGTGCGTCTGCGACGAAATTGTTTAAGAAAATTTTAACGAAGGCAAATGTAGAGCATAAAGAGAAGTTTATGAAACCAGAAGGAGTGGAAACAATCGGTGCTCCGATTCGATTGCGCAGGATTGAAGATGTAAAAATGAAACTATCGTTTAGTCCTTTCGGTTTATTTAAAACAAAATTAAGCTGGACACCACTTCCAGATGAAAGAGTTATGTATCGAATTTACAGAGTGGAAAACGGAATTCATACGCATGTAGGCACTGTAACAGGTGCTGGAGAATATGAGGAAAAGTTTGTTAACATATTTTCAAAACCGAGTTTTTACGTTGTACCATATAACACACAAACGAATCGCGAAGGAGAAAAGTCAAAAGTAGCTAAACCATAGTTTTTCTCTGTGCTATAATAAGAATGTTGTGAAAATAGTAAGCGGTTTTACATATGTTTGTGTCAATTTCATGAACAACGTACATAATATTATGCATTTTGTTTTTACAAGCTGTATAGTAAAAAAAGATAAATATCGCACGTATTCGAAGCATTGGCAAGGAAGGGAGCAAGGGTCTTGGTAAGAACTATAAATGAGACATTTTTAAAAGCATGTAGGGGGGAACGTACAGAGTATGTACCAGCATGGTATATGCGTCAAGCAGGTCGTTCACAGCCGGAATATAGAAAGATAAAAGAAAAATATTCTCTATTTGAAATTACACATAATCCTGAGTTGTGTGCTTACGTTACAAAGTTACCAGTTGATCAATATAATGTAGACGCAGCAATTCTTTATAAAGATATTATGTCACCACTACCTGCAATTGGTGTGGATGTTGAAATTAAATCTGGTATTGGCCCAGTAATCGATAATCCAATCCGTTCTTTACAAGACGTAGAAAAATTAGGAGAAATCAATCCAGAAGATGACGTACCATACATTCTAGATACGATTCGTTTATTAACGACAGAAATGTTAGACGTACCGTTAATCGGTTTTTCAGGAGCTCCATTTACGTTAGCGAGCTATATGATTGAAGGCGGTCCTTCTCGTAACTACCATAATACGAAAGCATTTATGTACGCTGAGCCGAAAGCTTGGTTCGCTTTAATGGATAAGCTTGCAGATATGGTTATTACATATTTAAAAGCGCAAATTAACGCAGGAGCAAAAGCAGTTCAAATTTTCGATTCTTGGGTTGGAACAGTAAATGTAGCAGATTACCGCGTATTTATTAAACCAGCAATGGAGCGTATTTTCGCAGAAGTTCGCACGATGGGTGTACCAATGATTATGCACGGTGTTGGCGCTGCACACTTAGTGAATGAATGGCACGACTTACCGCTTGATGTAGTTGGTTTAGACTGGCGCTTACCGATCGAAGAGGCACGCGCACGCGGTGTTCATAAGGCGGTCCAAGGAAATATGGACCCTTCATTCTTATTAGCACCTTGGCCTGTTATTGAAGAACATGTAAAAGGTATTTTAGATCAAGGGATGAAAGAGCCAGGTTATATCTTTAACTTAGGTCACGGTGTATTCCCAGAAGTAAATCCAGATACATTAAAACGTTTAACTACATTTATTCATGAATACTCTAAAGGGCAGTTAGCGAAGTAAAGGAGATTGGCTGTATGAAAAAGAAAATTGGTTTGCTTGTAATGGCATACGGAACGCCATATAAAGAAGAAGATATTGAACGTTACTATACACATATTCGCAGAGGAAGAAAGCCAAGTCCTGAAATGCTAGAAGATTTAACAGAGCGTTACCGTGCAATTGGTGGTATTTCTCCTTTAGCTACTATTACATTAGAGCAAGCTAAGAAGTTAGAGACGCGTTTAAATGAAGTGCAAGATGAAGTAGAGTACCATATGTATCTTGGCTTAAAACATATTGAACCGTTTATTGAAGATGCAGTGAAAGATATGCATAACGACGGCATACAAGATGCAATTGCACTTGTTCTTGCGCCTCACTATTCTACATTTAGCGTAAAATCATACGTTGGACGAGCACAAGAAGAAGCTGAGAAACTTGGAAACTTAACAATTCATGGCATCGATAGCTGGTATAAAGAACCGAAATTCATCCAGTACTGGGTTGATGCAGTGAAAGGTATATATAACGGTATGTCAGAAGCAGAACGTGAAAAAGCAGTGTTAATCGTATCTGCGCACAGCTTACCAGAAAAAATTATCGCAATGGGCGATCCATATCCAGATCAATTAAATGAAACAGCTGATTATATCGCACGCGGTGCTGAAGTAGCAAATTATGCAGTAGGTTGGCAAAGTGCCGGAAATACACCAGATCCTTGGATTGGTCCAGATGTACAAGATTTAACGAGAGAACTAAATGAAAAGTACGGATACAGTTCATTCGTATATGCACCAGTTGGATTTGTTGCGGAACATTTAGAAGTTTTATATGACAATGACTTTGAGTGTAAAGTTGTAACGGATGAAATTGGCGCGAAATATTATCGTCCAGAAATGCCAAACGCATCGGACGCGTTTATTGATTGTTTAACAGATGTTGTATTAAAGAAAAAAGAATCTGTCTTGTAAAAAGAAAGGGGGAGCTTACTTGAGGAAAAAAGTTGTGATCATCGGCGGTGGCATCACTGGATTAACCGCAATGTATAACTTACAAAAAAATATTCATGAAAAAAACTTGCCGATCGATACATTACTTATAGAAGCATCGGGTAAACTTGGCGGGAAAATTCAAACCGTTCGAAAAGATGGATTTACAATTGAACGCGGACCGGATTCTTTCTTAGCAAGAAAAGAAAGTGCAGCTAAATTAGTGAGAGAATTAGGCCTTGGTGATGAAATTGTAGAGAATACGACCGGTAAATCATTCGTCCTCGTCAACAATCGGTTACATAAAATGCCGAGTGGTTCAATGATGGGAATTCCAACGCAAATTACTCCGTTTCTATTTTCCGGCTTGTTCTCCCCAATTGGTAAATTAAGAGCTGGTTTTGATCTGTTAATGCCTAGATCAAAACCAGTATCTGATCAATCACTCGGGCAGTTTTTCAGACATCGCCTCGGAAACGAAGTAGTTGAAAATTTAATAGAACCATTACTATCAGGTGTTTATGCTGGGGATATTGATGAAATGAGTCTTATGTCTACATTCCCGCAGTTATATCAAATGGAGCAAAAACATCGTAGTATTTCACTTGGCATGCGTACGCTCGCTCCGAAAGAAGAGAAGGCTGCACCGAAAAAGGGAATCTTCCAAACGGTGAAAACAGGTTTAGAATCTATAGTAGAATCTCTTGAAGTGAAGATTCATGAAGGTACGGTAATGAAGGGAACACGTATTGAAAAAATCGCGAAGCTTGCTGACGTTTATACGATTACACTTAGTAACGGAAAAGAAATCGAGGCAGACGCGATTGTTATGGCAGCCTCGCATAAAGTATTGCCATCTATGTTTGCCCAGTACAAGCAGTTCCGTTTCTTCCGCAACATGCCGTCTACATCAGTTGCAAACGTGGCACTTGCTTTCCCGAAATCAGCCATTCAGCGAGATATTGATGGGACAGGATTTGTCGTATCAAGAAATAGCGATTATACGATTACAGCATGTACGTGGACACACAAAAAGTGGCCGCATACAACGCCAGAAGGGAAAGTACTCCTTCGCTGCTATGTTGGACGCTCTGGTGATGAAGCGATTGTGGAACAAACCGATGAGGAAATTGTACAGCTTGTCTTAGAGGACTTACAAAAGACGATGGACATTACAATGGATCCAGATTTCACGATTGTGAGTCGCTGGAAAGAAGCGATGCCTCAATATACAGTAGGCCATAACGAGCGAATGAAGAAACTTACAACATTTATGGAGAAAGAGTTGCCAGGCGTATACTTGGCAGGGAGTTCTTACGCTGGTTCTGGTCTTCCGGACTGTATTAAGCAAGGTGAAAAAGCAGCACAGCGTGTAGTATCTCATTTGGAGAAAGTAATGGAGACGGAATTAATAGCACAATAAAATACTTCAAAAGAAAAGCCTTCAATATAATTGAAGGTTTTTCTTTTATTATATGAAATACTTGTTAACCAATAAACATATATAAGTTATTTGGTTTTATAACCGCATCTCCCGCATAAATAACCCACTCTGTTAAGTTGTCAAAATCTAAATGATAAGAGTTCCCTTCATGCATCTCCTCTATAAAATACGGTTCATTAATGAGTATTCCTTGAATGAGATCTTCCGTAAGGTCTTGCATTTCAAACCACATATGTTCACTTTTTCCTTCTTCGTAAGAGACACCAAACTTAGCGAGGAAACGGAAATCTTCATTTGATTGTTCAATTTGAAAAATGTTGCTGAAATACCCGAAAGTATTTTTTGCATTATAAGCCATACGAGCCGTTTCACTATTTGTTTTATAGAACATGAGCCCTGTAGCTTCTTCGTGTTCTTTGAAAAAGCTTTCTATATATTCTCCTGAAGTATTATATTGGAACAAGAGAACAGAGGGAGATTGATGGTATTCATCTCGGGCATCCATCCCGCCAAGAAATATGTTTTGTGCATCTATTGGTTGTAATTTCACTTCTTCATCTTCAATTGAAGATAATTGATCCATACTCGTTTTACGTCCGATATAAGATAAACCTTTTTCCCACGGAACAGCTACTGTATGTATGGAACCTTGCTGACTATGTGCAATAACGATAGGCTCATTCATTGGAACTTGGCCATTCTCAACGGCATTATTAGCAAATGTTTGAAAAAGATCGCCAATGCCGTAGTAGGAAGAAATGCGATTTGGAATAATTAATTCTATTTCAGTTACGCCTGCTCTTAAAAGGCCGTGTGTATGAAACCAATATTGCGTAGGCTCGCCTTCTTTATCGTCTTCATATACGGAATGAATAACGTATAAGTCAGGAATGTCAGGTAACAATTCATTTTCAACGTGATATTCAATATAGCTTCTAGATATCACTTTCATTGCTGCGCTTGAATCGATTACAAATAACAAATCTGGGGCAAGGTTCCATAAAAATTGTAACTGCTGGAAAAAGCAGTCCAGCACATCGCCTACAAATAGCGTACGAGTGAAAATTTCAGTGCCGAAAGCCGCATCTTCAAAAGTACGATCTACTATTGTGGAATCTTGTCTATTGTACATTTTATATTCTTCTGGATCATTCGTTTCATCAATATGCAGTTCATACGGTATGACTTTTTCATCCATATGTAACTCAACAATAAGGCTTGTCTCATCACTATAAACAATTTTTAATTCATCAACTTTAGTAGAGATAGTTTCTAGCCGCTGTTTTAGCTGATCAATTGTAATTCTAGTTGGTATAACAGCAATCATATCTGAAAAATGACGTTCTAATGTTCCATTCATAGCTGCACGGTATGTTTCTGTTTGTACTTCCATCCAATCACTCCTATTTAAATGAATCCATTTTACATGCCAATGAAATTTCGATATTTTCTGTCTTCTCTCTCTAACATTATAGAGTGCATTCATAGAGTCTGTAAAATTATTATTTTGTATTATAGTTTGAAAACGAGTAAATTAGATTAATTTTTTGTAAAACTTGTCGAAATAACGTTCTATATAACGAATCATTTGATATGATAGAAATGCTGAGAAAATATGAAATAGGGAGAGGAAATGGCTGTGAAGAAATTGTTAAGTGTCTTTTTATCACTTTTGCTATTGCTTTCATTTACTGGAACTTTAGCGCAAGCAGAAGAAACTACTTCTATGTCAGTAGAAAAAGCAATTCAAGTATTTAAGCAGCAAGGGAAAACGAAGGGGATAGTGGAAGGGTATATTGTTGGATATACGCAAGGTCCTTCTAAGTACACGAAGGATCCGGCTAAGTTTGACGACACGAACGTAGCAATTGCTGATTCGCCAAATGAAACGAATCCAGACAAAATCATGCCTGTTCAGTTGCCAAAAGGTGATGTGAGATCGGCAGTAAATGTGAAAGATCACCCTGAAAATATAGGGAAGAAAGTACAGTTAACAGGGACGCTTGAATTATATTTTAGTAGCCCAGGTTTAAAATCAACAACAGCTTATAAGTTTCAAGGAGAAGGACAAAACCGTGTTAGCGATGTAGTAGCTTCACCTGGTGGCGGGGAAGTTGCGAAAGGAACAGCGGTAACATTAACAACAAACACAGAAGGAGCAACAATCTACTATACGCTAGATGGTTCTACTCCTACCAACAAGAGTGTTCTTTATAACGGACAAATTATAGTGAATGAAAATAGCGTAATTAAAGCAATCGCAGAAAAAGAAGGGCTTACTTCTTCGGCGGTTTCGACATTTTCATTTATTATCGTAAACAATGAACCAGTTCGTATTCATGATATTCAAGGGAAATCACATATTTCTCCTTACAATGGGAAGAAAGTATACAATGTGGAAGGCGTTGTCACAGCACTTGATAAAAATGGTTTTTATATAGAAGATAATCAGCCGGATAATGATCCAGCTACATCAGAAGGTATGTACGTATACAAAAAAGATGCGAATGTAGCAGTAGGAGATCTTATTCAAGTTGATGGAGAAGTAGAAGAATATGTTGGACCTGGATATGCAGAAAGGTTTGAAACAGACTTAACAACGACTGAAATTAAGGCGAGCCGCGTTGCTGTAATCGCAAAAGATCAACCGTTACCAGCACCGATCGTACTTGGAGAAAATGGTGTAAAAATCCCGGATCAAATTATTGATAATGATGCATTCGGTTTATTTGATCCAAATGAAGATGGCATTGACTTTTATGAAAGTGTAGAAGGTATGCGCGTTACGATGCCAACGCCAAAAATTATTGCACCTCAGAAAAACGGGAATTTATATGTAACAGTACAAAATGGTGGTGATAAAGTAGTAACGAAATATGGCACACCCCTTTTAGCTGAAAATCAATTAAACCCAGAGCGTCTTTCTGTAAAAGTACCTCGTGATTATGTGGCAAAAGTAGGCGATACTTTCACTGGAGATATAACAGGGGTAGTAGGATATGATTACGGTTCGTTCCGTATTTCGCCAGTAACAGAATTACCATCTGTAGTAGACGGTGGATTTAAGCAAGTAGGGGCAAATATTCAGCCGCGTCTTGATAAATTAACAGTTGCTACATTTAACATTGAAAACTTCTCGGCGAATAAGAAAGAAACAACAGATGAAAAAGTAAAAGCGTTAGCGTATTCTATTAAATACAATTTAAAAATGCCAGATATTATCGGTGTAGAGGAAATGCAAGATAATAATGGATCAATTAATGACGGTACAACAGATGCTTCATTAAGCGCAAAACGTATCATTGATGCAGTGGTAGAAATTCGAGGTCCGAAGTATGAGTATGTAGAGATTGCTCCAAACAACAATCAAGACGGAGGAGCACCAGGAGCTAACATTCGCGTCGGTTTCTTCTATAACCCATCACGCGTGAAATTAGCAACAGTACCGAAGTTACTTGATAAAAATGTTGTCCGCATTGGAGACGAAAATCCATTATTTGGAAGTACACGTAAACCGTTAGCTGCAGAATTTACGTTCCAAGGGCAAAACGTTGTTGTCGTTGCAAATCACTTAAACTCAAAAATAGGAGATGCAACGCCATTTGGAAAAGTACAACCGCTCGTATTAAAGAGTGAAGAAAAACGAATTCAGTTAGCGCAAGAAGTAAATCATTTCGTACAAGGTATTCAGAAAAAGAATACGAATGCACCAGTTGTTGTGCTAGGAGATATGAACGATTTCGAGTTCGCTAAACCACTAGAAGAACTAGAAGGAACAATCTTAAAAAATATGTTAAACACAGTGCCGAAAGAGAATCGTTACACATACATTCATGAAGGAAATGCACAAGTGTTGGATCATATTTTAGTAACAAACAACATCGCACCGCACACAATTGTAGACCCAGTACACTTAAACTCAAACATTATGAAAGAGCACGGACGTGTAAGTGACCACGATCCAGTACTTGCTCAAATTGATTTGAAGAAGGCATCTTAAAGTAGGGAACGCTTAGGTGACTAAGCGTTCTTTTTTGTTTTTTCATCGGCATATAATTATGAAGAGGGAATTCCTTTTTTTGTAATATGATGATAGAATTAATTAAATATTCAGTTTTATGAGGGGGTTAACGATGCAAGCACAAATACATGGAAAATTAATGAACCAGCTAGCGATTTTTTTTAGTAGTATTGTCTTGCTTCAATTTGCTGCCGAGATAACAGGGCTTACACAGAATTTAGATATTACGTATAACTTAATAAATACAGCAGCGTCCTATATAACATTTAGTTTGGCGGTTATCTTCACTTTAATAGGTGCAAGAAGAGAATTAAGTAAATATGCAATTATTTCATTATGTTTAGTTGTAGGTATTAAAGCAATTTATTTTGCGGCGGTTGTTATTTTATGGGGATTGGCTGGTACGCCGTAAAAGAGGAGATGGTTATATGAGTAGTGAAAGTGTACGATTCGTAAATGTAAACGACAATAATCTTTATGTAAAAATGTTAGGGGTAGGTGAACCAATCATATTTCTTCATGGAGGACCTGGAAGTGAACACCGCTTTTTTCTTCCCTATATGGCTCCGCTAGCAGAAAAATTCCAACTAGTTTTTTATGATCAAACAGGTTGTGGGGAATCGGAAGAGCCAAAGGATAAACAATATTCTATGAGGAATGAGGTTGAAAACTTAGAAGCATTGCGTGTGCAATTGGGGTTTGAGAAAATAAATATATTTGGGGAATCATGGGGATCAATGCTTGCGTTACTGTATGCAACTACATATCCCGAACGAGTGAATAAATTACTTTTAACAGCTGCGATAGGAGTTAATGTGAAAGGGTTAGAAAGATTTGGAGAAGAACTGCAAAAGAGATTAACGGAAGAGGACAAAGTAATTATTTCTGAAATAAACAAGAAGATTAAAGTAGGAGAGGCTTCTATATACGAGATGCTACAAGTGTTAGACCCTTATTATGTGTTTGCTATAGAAACTTTAACTTATAAAAAGAAAACAACCTTTAGTAATGAAGTTAACACGATACTAGGTGCAGATATGGTGGGAAATTATGATGTGACTAAACATGTAGAAAGGCTCTCGAAAATTCCGATTCTAATTGCACAAGGGAGTCATGATATATTAACTCTTACTACTATAAAAGAACATTTTATAGAGTACATACCTCATATAGAGTTTTTAGAAATTACAAATTGTGGACATTGGACGGTAGTGGAGCAGCCAAAGCAAATGTGTAATATCGCGTATAACTTTTTTGAAAACTGATAATAAGAGCGTAATTCCGAATCGAACTTAGGGAATTACGCTCTTATTCGTTCAATCGTTTAGTCTGAAATGGCTTGAAACGCTTTTCTACACCGATCTCTTCTTTGCAGTCTTCTTTTGTACCTTTTTTTATCACGCTGTACGCCTTTTATGTACATGCATAGGCTAACGAAGAGGAAGAAAACACATTGCAACATTAAAATATACGGTGACATGCCTTGCAATGGTTGTTTCGGATCATATAAATGAATAGGTGCCCCGCCGATTGTAGGGAATATTGTATTTAACAGGACGTAAGGAATGGAGGTAACTGCAAATGGAAATAGAATCGCCATATAGTCCTTTTGTGACCATACAGATGCAGCAAGTCCTAAAAGAGCCATTAAACCTGCAAATAAAAAATTAATACCGATATATACAATAATGTAAGTGAGGGGAGAATCGTAATATAAGTTTGCGAACATCCCATTGTCGTTTATTATGCCAGCACCGAAGGCAGGTGCTCCGTTTGGAATGGTTAAAATGCAAAATAATAACGATAAGATGAATGGAAACGTATAAAGAATTCCTCCGCAAAAAAATGTAACGATATATTTCGTAACTGAATAAGGGAATAAAGAAATCCTTTTACTAATAAACGGTTTAAAATCATCTGATTTATCCGAGTTGTAACTCGTACTAAAGGGGAGACTGGCAATAACGGGCATTAATAATAAATAAACATCCATTTCATTATCCCGAAATCCAATCCATTTAAAAGCTGTTGTTACAAACACATCCGTTCCGTCTCCAATATAACGAATTACATAATAATAATGATAAATAGAAATAAGAGCTAATCCACTAAACATAATAATTAAAGAAACACGATTACAAAAAGCTTGCTTTATATTTAAACGAAGCGCACGCATCATGAATGAAAAAGCCTCCACTATTTTGATAAACTTGTCTATTTTCTATATTACTATTAATTGTAAAGATTTTCTTGTTTTTTCATTTGATTATTTAAAAAAGAGGAATTTTGTTGTTGATAAGTAAGGTTTATCTTTATATCTTAAGAACACCTTTTCTTTTTCTCTTTCCTTCTGATACACTATGACAGTATTATATAATTTGACTGGAATTTTTTTATACTGGGAATAATAAAAAAAGAGAACTTGTATAGAATGTAAGCGTGTGGTAATATCGAAAGTGTACTAATTGACTATATTACCCAATTGGTCATTTTTGGAGGTGACGATGTGGCGATAGATCGAAAACGTTCTATTATTGAAGCTGCAACAAAGTCTTTTTCAGCGTTTGGTTATAAAGCAACAACGATGGATCAAGTAGCGAAATTAGCGAATGTTGGAAAAGGAACAATTTATACTTTTTTCAAAAATAAAGAAGAACTGTTTGGTGAAATTATTTCTAATTTAATTACAGAAATGAGGCAAGTTGCAAAAGATGCAATTCGTCCAGATATTTCATTTTTTGAAAATGTACATAGAGCATTATATAGCATCTTAGAATTTAGAAAAGAACATCAGCTCATGATTAAATTAATTCAAGAAGAGCGCGATATGGGAACGAAAGAAGTACAAGAAGTGATGCAACAAGTTGATGTGGAAATCGTTTCTGTTATTCAATCGTATTTAGAAATGGCGATTGAAAAAGGTGAAATTAGCAAATGTGATCCAGAAATTACAGCATTTATTATGCTTCGCTTATACGTATCGCTTATTTTTGATTGGGAAAAAAACCATGAACCGCTAGAAAAAGAAAAAATCGCAGAATTATTTGAACTTTATTTATTAAAAGGATTGTCAAATTAAGATAATCCTTTTATTACTATAAAAAAACGACCATTTGAACAAAGTGGTCATCACCATCGACATATGAGATTTTATAACACCCTCAAGTACAAAAAAACGTTATTCTTTCTAATTTATTTTATCTAGAAAGAATAACGTTTTATATTTTTTGGAGTAGTTTATATCATTAAGTTGATGGAAATGTATAGTGTTTCTAATTTGTACTTTTAAAAATGTAGCCGTTTAACTCTAGCTCATAGATAGGTGGTCAACTACAACTAGATGTAAAGTTAGAATAAGAAGTCAGAAGATATTTCACTTGTTCAATAAAATAATGATAGTATTCATTATTATTAGACACTCGGCTAGCCATAATAGCTCCCTCCATTGACGATGCAAGAAAAGAAGCAAGTGATAAAACATCTACATCTTCTTTAAACTCTTGTTTTTCTATTCCTTCTTCAATAAGAGATCCTATTAATAATATAGTATTATTATATCCTTTTGCGGCAGCTTTTTGTAGCTCTGGAAATACACCTGTACTTTCAATTGCGCTATTAAGCAAAGGACACCCACCGGCAATCGGAGGGTTATTGGCTGCATCTCGATACACAAGGAAAATCGCAATGATTTTATCAATTGATTTCTCTTTATGTTCCATCGCTTCATGAAAATGTTTCCACATGATCTCACCGCCTTTATCAAACGCAGCAAGTACAATCTCACCTTTGCTCTTGAATCTACGATAAATAGCTCCTTTAGGCAAATCAGTGGCTGTCATTATATCTTGAATCGATGTATTAGCTATACCTTGTGTATTAAATAAAAGTAAAGATGTATCGATGATTTTATTTTTTATTTTATCAATTTTAGTCATTAATTTACATACCTCCCTCCTAATAAAAATACAGTACTCTACCGAGCTTCTGTTGCAAGCATAATGTATATCAAAATGAGATATATACTTGATGAATAGTAATTTTTATTGTCATTCAAAAAATTTTTAATAAAGAAGGACAAACTTAGATTATTTTCCCCAAAAATAAACATTATATTTTAAAAATATTAGGAAGATATCCTTTGAAGTCAAATTGATCACTACATCTTTCGGGTCAATATTTATCAAAATTTCAAATGTAATCATAGCATAAAAAAAAGTGTATAACTAGAATTTAGTAATAGTCAAAAAAAAATATATATGTGTTGTTATATTAGTAACTTATTATAAATAAGAAACGTTGTGCTAAATTCTTAAAAATCACAAGTCAACATCAAAATGATTCTAAAATTATTTTAGTAAAATAGAGATTGTATGAAAAAATTAAATGAATAATATTGTAATGGCGTAGAACAAATGGTAGAATCAAAAACAGACCGAA
>NZ_NULR01000038.1:35410-37102 GCF_002577405.1 Bacillus cereus
TTCGGTCTGTTTTTGATTCTTATAAATGAATAATATTGTAATGAAGTAAAATAACTAGTGTTTATCGTTTCTTTTATGTTTGAATAGCTAGAAATACGTTGATAATACCTCTCTAATTAATTAGAGAGGTGTTATCACTTTGGAGAGTAAGTTGTCTATACAATCGTATAGAATCAATTCACTTAATGTGTTTAATTACTAGTTTAGAATGCTATTCATTAAAGGATAAGAAAAGGAAAAACTCTTTTTTAATATTTTTAAAAGGAGTTTATATAAAAACTTTTTGTTGCGATATTTTTAAGGGGGAGTGTAAGTTTGTTAGATTGTTGTAGCAAGGAGCAATAATTATTTAATGATAATAGGAGGAAATATGAATATTAATTCAAAAAAATGGATTTCAACTTTTTTAATTTTTGTAGTTGTTATGGCTCAAAGTTTAGTGCCAACAATTGCAAAAGCACAAGAGTTAAATGCAATGGGATTTGTGGATAGTTTTAACATTGAAAAAACAGATTTATATTATGGAGAAAGAACTAAAATCAATGTCAATTTTAGTGAAAAAGATGGTTATAAGCTACAGCCTGGAGATGTATTGACATTAACATTACCGCCAGAACTTAAAGGGTTTAATGGGAAAATACCATTAGATGATTATGGTGTTTGTGAAGTATCAGCAGGCGTTGCGAAATGTATATTTAATGAAAAAGTAAGTACGCGTAATAATATTAGAGGATTCTTTACTATAAATGTTCAAGCTACAAATGTAGAAACAGATCAAAAGAAAGAAATTCAAACTAACCTAGGAACAAATCTAGAAATGCAAAAGGTAACGATTACTGGACCAAGCAGTGGTGGAGGTAGTGGAGAAAATCATAAAGGACCGTTTTCTTTCAAAGCCGGGGATATTCAACCAGATAATACTGATGAGGTTCGTTGGTTTTTAATGGTCAATTATAACAAAGAAGTTTTAAATACAGACATTAAGTTATCTGATAGTCTGCAAGAAGGACAAAAGTTTAATAAAGATAGCTTTTCTATCAGTGTCGATAATGCAGCAGGCCAAAAGTCACTTTCATTAAAAGATTTTGAGAGTCAAGGATATGGAACAATAGAGTTTGTGAATGATATGACTCTTAAAGCTATTTTCAATAAAGATAAAGCGAGTGGTACTAGGTTTTCGATTTCTTACAAAGCTGATATAACAGAAGCTGGAAAGAAAATTAAGAAACTGGAAAACAAGTATGCGATTGAATATCAGGTAGTAGATAATGAAGCAGTCTCTGATTCACAAGTTGCCCAAGTTGAAAATATTACAGCTGAAGGTGGCGCTGAAGGGGATTTAAATGCAACTACATCTATTGCGGGAACGAAAACGTGGAAAGGCGACAAAGTAAATGATCGTCCAAAAGCAATTAAAGTAGATTTAATACAAAATGACAAAGTAATTGAAACGAAAGAAGTAACGGAAACAAGTGATTGGAAATATGAGTTTGAAAACTTACGAGTATTTGATTCTGAAGGAAAAGCTTATAAGTATGAAGTGAAAGAACAACCAGTATCGGGATATCAATCGAAAGTTAATGGATATGACATTACAAATGTGAAGATACACGAAGGTAAAGAAGAAACTCTAGAAGAGAATTGGGAAACAACAGAAGAGTTAGAAGAACAGCCGAAACCGGAAAAACCAGA
>NZ_NULR01000039.1 GCF_002577405.1 Bacillus cereus
GAATGACTCGTCTTTTTTGTGTTTAATGAAATAAATACATTCATTCTACTTACTATAGTATTACTTTTTTACAGTAATAAGCTCAAAACTTTCATGAACAAGTAGTATATTGTTTATTTGTACTAGCTATATGAAGTTCTTTGATAACTTGATATAGAAGGTTGCAGGAAGAAAATAGAGTGCGAAAACCAAGCCATTCGGTTCCTGCGTAAAGTAACGCTCAGGGAGACGAAAGGTTACTTTCGTCGTGGAACTCTGAGAAGCTTTGCTAAGTGGCGAGTAGTTCACATCCACGGATTAATGCAGGTAATAAACTGAAGAAATATATATGGCCTTTAAACAAGTTCACTCCATTCGCGAGCATCTTTTTCATAGAAACATAATAGACAGGATATTTAATATCTGAATTGTTTCGTATGATAATGATTTTAATTCGTGAATAGAAAAGAAGCTACGACATGTTAAATTGAAGTGAACTCGAATAGTGGTACATGAAAAAAACACCTCCTGAATTCGCATACTAAGTATGAAAATTCAGGAGGTGTTTTTGTAACAGGTTATCTTATTTATTTGTTTTAAGTAGTTATGTGATAAAAGTGGTGGAGTTAAAAAGATAATAGCGAGTATGTTTTTCTTTATGGATCTGGCTTTTGAAGAGCAGCGATAATTTCAAAATATAATTCTCGCAAGTTTTGTGTATTACTTTCATATATAATATTTTGGATAGCGATGTGTGGGTTAATTTCTAGACTCTATAATCTTTTTTATAGTCTGCATAGTTCATTACATTAGCTTCCCAAGAAATTTTTCGGATGGGAAGACCAGTTATGAGTAGTAATATTTGAACTGCTCTTGTAAATAGTGTTCAGCTTCTTTACAAATTATACTTGTTTCCTCTAGTAGTTGGATAAGAGTCATTTTTGTGTAACCTTACAAATAAGGTCATTAAAGTATAGTTGGCCACTGATTGCTATTCGAATGGCATATGTATCTTTATTATCACGTTGATATAAATAAGTGGGAGGGAGAATAAGTTAATTAGGAATAAATTCAGTTTCATATACTCTATTTGTAATTTGGGCTACAATAATGAAACTAAATGCTTTGTTAGCAATGATATTTGTTCTTCTAAAGGAAAAGCCTACGATAGTCTGTATATAGATATAGAATATAACCCTTTAAATTTTATAATTTTGGAGCTTTTATATAGAAGGTAAGTGTAAGTGAAAAATTATAGTGTGATTACTTAAATGCAAGGAAGTAGTGGTCTATTACAAGGAACTAGAACGTTTGTTCTCTTGCGGTGTAATAGGCATATTCGATCAATTGGGCTGCTTATTTTTATTGAACATATGTATTGAAAGAATAGCTACATTGCTAGGTTCAGTTCTCTATTAAAGCTTGTAACTTTACATACTTTAGTGAATTGGTTTTTCATTGAAATTGGATGTATTGACATTCCCACTACTAAAGGGGCAAGCTGATTAACATCAGTGTGATTCTTGTTACCAAAGGCGAAGTCCATTTCTGGTATCGCTGCAAGATTGCGGTGTACCATCACTACTCTCAAGATAGACTATATAGGTTCGTGGGCTATGGTACTATGACTGTTGCATGTTTATATGTTTTAGTGTCTTGTTCTTGTCTATAGTTGAAGTGTATCAAAATAATAAGTGTTCTTTTATGAAAGTATCGCGAAATCTGTAAACGAGCCAATTACTCTATCTCCAACTGATTTGGTGAAATAATCTACCGATTGCACTGTACTCCTCATAATTTTTAATATTAATTGGATCTAGTCTATTAGTTGGTTCATTCTATGAATGCTTCAGGGTAGTGAAGTTGAGTGTGTACACTGTTAGAAAAGAGCTATTGTAATTAAGATAAGGAGAGTAAATGAAGTCGATAGAAAAAAATTCTTTTGGAACCCAGTAATGTATGAGGGATAATTTTTTGAAATAGAGAGAGTCGTAGATAGGAGTAGACAATGATTGCTATTTAATAATATTTTTGTGGATTCTTATGTGGTCTTCATTAATCGAGCTTTTATGGGTTGTTAGGCTCACTACTAACTTTTTTGCCTCAGTTGGGCTTTGAGGTGGGAGTCTTATCGCCTACAAATAGCGGGATAAAGTGGTGTGAACATATTAAATTAAATATCTTTATAAAAAGGTGTTGACGATTGTACGTTAGAGGTGTAATATAGAACAAGTCGCCGATGCAATAACGCAGAACGCGGCAAACGAAATGAAAAACTTAGTTGACATT
>NZ_NULR01000003.1 GCF_002577405.1 Bacillus cereus
TGTTATACCCCTCGTCCCTTTGGGGTTGCGAGAACACGATGAAGCACTAACTTGTGTAAATTTGATTGAATTGTATAGATTTAGTTAAGTTTATCTTATCGGAAGTTCATTCAATTATCAGATTGCCATTATATGCGTAAAAACCTTTCGAGAAAACAAGCGTTATCACAATTAACAGCCCATATCGAACGTCACGGAGATGTGTATGATCGCACGACATCAAGACAGTTGTGGGAAAGGAAAATTTCGAAACGTTTACGCTGGTTTATGGAAATGAATCTTGAAGAGCCAAAAGGGTTATTAAAAGATATTTTAGCCGCAAAACGAAAAATTATTATTTCACTTCCGAGTACAAGACAAGTGGATAAACGAGTATGGCAAGCGTTAATGCGTACAAATGCGCAAATAACAGTGTATAGTGATGGACCTGTTCCGTTAAAGAATGTAAAGTTACAAAGACAAAACAAAGCGTTCCCGTTTATCGTAATCGATGATGAAACCTTTTGGGCAGGGGCACCACTCACATCTCAAATGATGTTTGAAGGTAGTACCGAATTTCCGTACGTATGTGCAAGATTGCAAGCACCGGAAACGATTGGTGTATTAAAAGGATTTTTAGATATTCGGTAAATTCGGATAGGAATTCCTTGACTTTTGCCTGGAATAAATTTAGAATGAAAATAATTTAATATAATTTTATGAAAATTCTTATCACGAGAGGTGGAGGGACTGGCCCTATGATACCTCGGCAGCGGATTCTTTATGAATACTGTGCCAATTCCAGCAAGGTAACTTGAAAGATAAGAAAGAAGCTCATTTTGACTGTATATACAGAAGCCTCTTTCTATCTTTTAGAAAGAGGCTTTTTTACGTGAAAATAAAAGGGGGAAGAAAAATGGGAGCGACTGGAGTCACGTCACAAAGAAAAACAATTGAAGAGAGTATAGAGAGAAATAAGGAAAAGTACATACGAACAAGTCATAATATTCATGCGAATCCGGAGATTGGTAATCAAGAGTTTTACGCATCAAGAACGTTAAGTTTATTGCTAGGAAGTGCAGGATTTCAGCTGCAGCACAATATAGCTGGACATGAAACGGGATTTATCGCGCGAAAAAGTTCAGGAAAACAAGGACCAGTTATCGCATTTTTAGCTGAGTATGATGCTCTGCCAGGACTCGGTCATGCGTGTGGTCACAATTTAATTGGTACCATTAGTGTTGCAGCCGCAATCGCATTATCAGAAACGCTTGAAGAAATTGGCGGAGAAGTTGTTGTGTTTGGAACACCAGCAGAAGAAGGCGGGCCAAACGGTAGTGCGAAAGCAAGTTATGTAAAGGCAGGTTTATTTAAAAACATTGATGCGGCACTTATGATTCATCCGAGCGGAAAAACAGCGACAACGAGTCCATCACTAGCAGTCGATCCACTTGATTTTCATTTTTACGGAAAAACAGCTCACGCCGCAGCTTCACCAGAAGAAGGAATTAACGCGTTAGATGCGGTGATTCAGCTGTATAACAGTATTAACGCACTTCGCCAACAACTTCCGTCAGATGTGAGAATTCATGGCGTCATTACAGAGGGCGGAAAAGCACCTAACATTATTCCTGACTACGCCGCAGCAAGGTTCTTCATCCGCGCAGCAACGAGAAAAAGATGTGCGGAAGTAACAGAAAAAGTAAGGAATATCGCACAGGGAGCAGCGTTAGCAACAGGCGCAAAAGTAAAAATTCATCAATTCCAAAATGAAATTGATGAACTACTCGTAACAAAAACATTTAACGACGTCGTAGCCGAAGAACTAGAACTACAAGGTGAAGATGTAAATCGTAAAGAAAGAGTGGGCATTGGTTCAACGGACGCAGGAAACGTAAGCCAAGTCGTACCGACAATTCATCCGTACATTAAAATCGGCCCAGATGACTTAATTGCACATACGAATGAATTTAGAGAAGCAGCACGTTCAGAACTAGGAGACAAAGCGCTAATTACATCGGCAAAAGCATTAGCGAATACCGCTTATCGATTAATTACAGAAGAAGGGTTGTTAGAGAAGGTGAAGGAGGAGTTTAGGGAGGCGCAGAGGAATCAGGGGTAGAAGGTTAAAGGGAGTGGGTTTGACCACTCTCTTTTTTGTTTTTTTGTATAACTCAAGCTTATAAACTCTCATTATTAAGAGGTCCATGCTTGATACTTGTTTTGGAATAGATGAAAATTTGAAATGCTGTTCTGGCGTTAATAATCCTTTTGCACGCTTTGAAGAAGCTGTTTTCTTTTTTTAAAAATTTGTATTGAAATTTCAAATTTCTAGAAGTATCATATACATATTCAAACATTTGAAGATGTATATGATACTTTTAAAAAGAAAAAATAACCAATGGAGGTATTGGAATGGGAAACGAAATGCAACAATTTAAAGCCGATTTCTTTAAGGCTTTATCTCATCCTTTGCGAATAGGTATTCTTGAACTATTATCTGAAGGTGAAAAAAGTGTAAATGAAATACAAACGATCTTAAATAAAGAAGGTTCAGCTGTTTCTCAGCAACTGAGTGTATTACGTTCAAAAAATATTGTTGTTGGCATAAAAGATGGAAAAAGAGTTTTATATTCACTACGAGATCCTATGATTGTGGATTTATTAATAGTTGCAAAGCGAATTTTTAACAATCATTTAATTGATACAATTTCAATGTTAGAGGAACTGGATGAGACAGAACGTACACCTATGGTTAAGGAGGGATAGGTTGAGCATTGAAGTTAAGAAAGAAGATGTCATCCAACATGGAATTGAAGTATTTCGCTCGATAGGAGCTCATTATGTTTGTAATGTTTGTATTAAAAGTGGGAATTCTTGTTGTTTTTCATGCCAGCATCTACAAGATAGCGTCGGGTGTCAAAAAAGAAATACGGCTTGTACAGCTTGGTTATGTGGGATCCAAGGTTTTTTATTTGATCAAATAGGATTATTAGATGAATGGAATCGTTTTTGGATTGAAATTCCAGGTAAAATGTTTCGTAGAGATATTACTCCAGATAAGATAAGGATTACAACATTTATAGACACGAAGAAGCTAAATAGTCGAGCAGGGGAGCTTCTAGCGGAAAGGTTGGAATCCTACTTACAACAAGGTGGAGATATAAGTAAATTAGAGAGACATTTAAGCAAAACGTATAGTAAGTATTAGGCTGGCGTTCTATAAGGGAACAAGAAATACATTTTTAACCTAGATTAATTTCGCATTAACTGCCCGTAAACGCCTGATTGGTGCGGGGTGATTAAAGTTTCACTTTATTAAGAATAGAAAAGAAGGGTTTATAATGAGAGGGTTATTTACAGGAAGGTTTGAAGGCTATTCATTAGGACATTTGCAAAAGGATCTTCTGTCAGGAATGATTGTTGGGGTTGTTGCGATTCCTCTTGCTATGTCTTTTGCCATAGCTTCTGGTGTTAAGCCAGAGTATGGAATTTATACAACATGTATTGCAGGGATACTTGTTTCGCTATTTGGTGGTTCAAAGTATCAAATTGGGGGACCTACAGGTGCTTTTGTTCCAATTCTTTTAGGAATTGTCATCACCTATGGATATGAAGATTTACTACTTGCTGGTTTATTAGCGGGAATTATTTTATGCCTTATGGGAATTTTTAAGCTAGGGTCTTTAATTAAATTTATTCCACGTCCTGTAACAATTGGCTTTACGTCAGGAATCGCTGTCATGATCTTTACAGGACAGATTGCTAGTTTTTTAGGTCTAACAGGTATAAAAAAGCATGAGGACTTTATAGCAAATCTGCAAGAAATCTTTATGCATATCAGTACGACCAATTTTTACAGTGTAATAACTGCTTTAATTTGTCTTCTTGTCATACTCATAACACCAAAGATTTTGCCAAAAGTACCAGGTTCATTAGTAGGTGTTGTGATTTCGACTATAATTGCAACGATATTTTTCTCAGGTCATGTACCTACTATTGGTACAGCATATGGTACGATTCCGAATACAATGCCTCAGTTTGATATACCAGAAATCACGGTAGAGCGTATAAAACAGTTAATTGGTCCTGCATTTGTGATTGCTATGCTCGGTGGGATTGAATCTCTTTTATCTGCTGTCGTAGCAGACGGTATGACAAATAGTAAACATAACAGTAATAAAGAGCTTATCGGTCAGGGAATTGCCAATATTGTTACACCATTATTTGGAGGTATTCCCGCAACTGGAGCAATTGCCCGCACAGCAACCAATATTAAGAGTGGAGCTGTATCTCCGTTATCGGGTGTTATTCATGGAGGATTTGTGTTACTCACGCTTTTATTATTAGCTCCATATGCTTCACATATTCCCCTTGCTAGTATGGCTCCTATTTTAATGGTGGTAGCTTGGAATATGAGCGAACAAAAGCATTTTATTCACATATGTAAAATGAAGACAGGGGATTCCCTTGTATTACTTGTAACATTTCTGCTGACTGTATTTACAAGTTTGACAACAGCTGTGGAAATTGGACTTATTTTGGCTGTTATTTTATTTACAAAACGTATGAGTAACATGCTTGTTATATCTAAAGTGCTTCCAGATCACACAAGAAAGAACGAAAAATTGTTACCGCATGTGGTAACTAAAGCTCATGATTGTCCACAAATAAGTATTTACACAATAGAAGGACCATTATTCTTTGGGGCTGCTCAAACATTTGAACAAAACATTCTAGCGACCATTCATTATAAACCAGAAGTTTTAATTTTACGTATGGGAAAAGTTCCTTTTATTGATACAACAGGAGAATCATATTTTAGGAATATTGTTCAGCATTTTAAAAAGCAAGGTGGCGTACTTCTTATATCAGGAATTCAATCAGAGTTAAAAACAACTCTAGATAAGAATGGATTATTTGCTGAAATTGGAGAACAAAACTTTTTTGATCATACAGGGGAAGCGATCAACTGTGCTTTAAGCTATTTGAATACGAAAAAATGTATAGGATGTAAGCACTTCGCTTTTCGTGAATGTACGGGGCTTGCTCAGCAAATTCAGGAAATGGATACGATAAAGAATAAAGTAAAGACATTAGATTATTAAGAAGTTAAAATTTGAATTTGTTAAAAAGGTTTAAATGTGAGGTTCATATAACAGAACTAGTTTAATCTAACTGTTTGAATTCAATGAATATAAAATACTCTTAAGATAGTAGAAGTTAACCATTTTTTTAATAGAAAGACCGCATTCAAAGATACGTATCAAGGATGAGGTCTTTTTATTTTTTGAAATTATTATGAATATACTCGTATATTTTTGAATTAACTATTGTGTTGTAAAAAGAATCGTAGTTTTTCATTCTCAGAAAGCTAAGGTTCTTTTACTTTTGATACAGGTAGGATTAGAGAAAGTGGATCTATATTAATCAAAAAAACTTGATGAATAAGTTGCATAAAGAACTAAACAACGTATATACTATGAATATCAAAAAAATTTGATGAAAGGAGAGTGAACTACAATGGCACAAGATTTTCAGTTATATGAGAAAAAGTTTAAAGCATTGGCTGATCAAAAGCGTTTAGAAATTATGTATGAACTTTGTCAGCGAGGACAGACATGTGTATGTGATTTAACAGAGGTTTTTGAAATGACACAATCTAAGTTGTCCTATCATTTGAAGATTTTATTAGACGCAGGTTTAATTGTAAAAGAAACAAAAGGTACGTGGAGTTATTATGATTTAAATGATGCGGAAGTGAATAATTTATTGTCAGAAGAATTGTGCTGTATTTTTAGAAAAACAGGAAAAGGTAGCTGTTGTTAAAATTTTGCACTATTAATCAAAAAAAATTGATTAATTACATATAAAGAGGAGGAATAAGGTATGAGATATGTTCACGTTGGTATAAATATTACGAATTTAGAGAAGTCTATTGAATTTTATGAAAAGGTATTTGGTGTGTCACCAGTTAAGGTGAAAACGGATTATGCAAAATTTTTATTAGAGACACCAGGACTTAATTTCACGCTGAACGTGCGAGATGAAGTGAATGGAAATCAAGTAAATCATTTCGGTTTCCAAGTGGATACAGCTGAAGAGATTACATTACATAAAGAAAGATTAGAAAAAGAGGGGTTCTTTGCGCGTGATGAGATGGATACGACTTGTTGCTATGCGGTGCAAGATAAGTTTTGGGTAACGGATCCTGATGGTAATGAGTGGGAGTTCTTTTATACGAAAGCAGATAGTGATGTTCACAAAATAGAAGAGTCATCTTGTTGTACGACTTCTAATGAAGTAGCTAAAAATTCTTGTTGTTAATAGGAGATGGAGAATAAAATGAAACGTTTATCATTTCTAGACCGATATTTAACACTATGGATCTTTCTAGCGATGGCTATTGGGATTGGTTTAGGGTTTGTATTCCCTAGTGTAGTAGACGGACTAAATGCATTACAAGTTGGTACGACGTCTATTCCGCTTGCTGTTGGTTTAATTGTAATGATGTATCCACCATTAGCGAAAGTTCGCTACGAGGAAATGGGCCGAGTATTTAAAGATGTAAAAGTGTTAGTGCTATCTTTAGTGCAAAACTGGATTATTGGTCCGATACTTATGTTTGTTTTAGCAATTATTTTTCTTCCTGATAAACCAGAATATATGGTCGGACTCATTATGATTGGCTTAGCACGTTGCATTGCAATGGTCATTGTTTGGAATGATCTTGCTGATGGTGATAAAGAATATGCAGCTGCTTTAGTTGCTTTTAATTCTGTATTCCAAATGTTGTTCTTCTCGGTTTATGCATACGTGTTCGTAACAGTAATCCCAGAATGGTTAGGAATTGAAGGGGCTATCGTTGCTATTACAATGGCAGAAGTTGCGAAATCAGTGTTTATCTATTTAGGAATTCCTTTTATAGCAGGTATGTTGACACGATTTGTATTCGTGAAGTTAAAAGGAAGACAGTGGTATGAAAAGGTGTTTATACCTAAGATTAGTCCACTTACATTAATTGCATTGTTATTTACAATCATCGTTATGTTCTCTTTAAAAGGGGAAATGATTGTGAGTGTACCACTAGATGTAGTAAGGATAGCGATTCCGTTATTCATTTATTTTATCGTGATGTTTTTCGTTTCTTTCTTTATGGGAAGAAAAATTGGTGCAAGTTATCCGGTAACAACAACGTTAGCGTTTACAGCAGGTAGTAATAACTTTGAGTTAGCGATTGCGGTAGCGGTTGGTGTGTTTGGTATTCATTCGGGCGCAGCATTCGCAGCTGTCATTGGACCGTTAGTCGAAGTACCTGTCATGATTGCGCTTGTAAATGTCGCTTTTTGGTTTAAACGTAAATATTTTAATGATCAACCAACTTAAAAACAAAGGTGGAAACCAACATGGAAAACAAAAAGATAATTTACTTTTTATGTACAGGAAACTCATGCCGAAGCCAAATGGCAGAAGCTTGGGGAAAGAAATATTTAGGAGATAAGTGGAATGTATATTCTGCAGGCATCGAAGCACACGGAGTAAATCCAAATGCTATTAAAGCAATGAATGAAGTAAATATCGATATAACAAATCAAACATCAGACATTATTGATCCAAACATTTTAAATAACGCTGATTTAGTCGTTACCCTTTGTAGTCATGCGGATTCTGTTTGTCCATCTACACCTCCGCACGTGAATCGTGTTCACTGGGGATTTGATGATCCAGCAGGAAAAGAGTGGTCTGAGTTTCAACGTGTTCGTGATGAAATTGGTGAACGGATTAAACGATTTTTTGAAACAGGTGAATAAATAAAGGAAAGAGTCAATCTTCTAATGTATAGGAGATTGGCTCTTTGTCAATTGGAAGTCAAAGCTGCAATTGAATGAACTGGTAGTTTAGTTGAAGAAGGAAAACCTATAGTAAGCATAGAAAAAGTTTAACGACTTGAAATTCTTACGAGGTGAAAATAATGGCAATAAAACAAGATGAAATTAAAGTAGTAGTTGGAGCTGGGGCATTTAATAACAATCCAGGCTGGATTCAAACGAAAGAAGATGAGCTGAACTTATTAGTTGAAACGACATGGGAAGAAAGATTTGAACATAATTCCATTTCAGCTATTTTAGCTGAGCATGTATGGGAGCATCTTACTTTTGAAGAAGGGGTAAAAGCAGCTGGAATTTGCTATGAATTTTTAAAACCGTCAGGTCATATTCGGTGCGGCGTCCCTGATGCATTTTTCCAAGATGAAACATATCAAAATATAGTTCAAGTAGGCGGACCTGGCCCCAAAGACCATCCAGCTGCAAGCCATAAAATCGTTCATAATTATAAAACATTAACGAAAATGTTTGAAACTGCTGGGTTTGAGGTGGTTTTACTTGAGTATTGCGATGAAAATGGGCAATTTTATTACAAAGAATGGGACGCGAATGATGGCGTTATCTTCCGCTCAAAAAGATATGATTCTAGAAATCAAGGAGATAAACTTGGTTTCCCATCATTAATTGTTGATGCGATTAAACGGTAAGTGATTAACCGCATGAATTAGTTCTATAAGATTATGAGCCGCAAATGCGGCTTTTTATTTGTGGTGTAATTATTAATGGGATGCCTTTTCGAAAAACTGAATGATTTTTTTTAGTGTCTATTCTATAGGGGACATTTATTTCTCGGCACAGCTGTGTCTTATGACGAACAAGCGATTGAAATTGTGAACAAATCAGAGTTCGGTTTCATTTATATAATACGTGAATCGTTTCAATCCCTCTTATCGCGCTTGAAGCATTTAGAGTTACGTTATATATTTTAAACATAGAAACATTTTAAAATATTTCATATACAAACTATAGAAAAAGAATAAAGGAGCCATGAGATTGAAGAAGACAGCGAAATGTTTATTATGGGGGACAGGCTCTATATTTGGTGCTTTCACAGCATTTATTACTTATGTGGCAATTAAGAATGTGAAGCATAAGGATGTTGAGAAATTGAAGGTGACCAATAATAACGAGCACGTTCTTAAAGTCGGTAAAGAGTTTAAGGTGACAACGTTTAATATTGGCTACGGCGGTTTAGATAAAGAGCAAGATTTCTTCTTAGACGGAGGGAAAGGCTCGCGTTCTAGTAGTAAAGAACAAACAGAAAAGAATATCAGCAATATGCTGTCTTTTTTACAAAAGGAAGATTCTGATTTTATATTAACGCAAGAGATGGATGAGAAGTCACTTCGTTCATTTGATGTGAATCAGTATAAGGCGTTTCAAGATGGACTGAAAGATCATGCGTCTACGTTTGGTGATAACTTTAATGTGCAGTGGGTGCCGGTACCAATTAAGAAGCCACACGGATATACGAACAGTGGACTTGGTTCGTTTTCAAAATATAAAGTAGAAGAAGCGACGAGATATCAACTTCCTGGAAGAGAAATGTGGCTTCGTCAATTATTCGATGTAGATCGGGCGATTGTTGAGCATAAGGTTCCGGTTGATAACGAAAAATATTTACGAATGGTGAACGTTCATTTATCTGCATATGATAAGGGTGGAAACATTCGAAAGCAACAAGTTGAGTTTTTGAAAGAGTATATGAATAAACATTTCAAAAGTGGCGATTATATCGTGCTTGGTGGAGATTGGAATCAACTATTATCTGATGTGCAGTTAAAGGATTCGAAGTTTAAAGAAGGATGGCCAGAGTGGTTAGTACAGTTACCAGAAGATTTCACTGATGGTGGGTTCCAGTGGGCTGTTGACGATACTGTTTGGACAGTTCGTGATAATGTGAAGAGCTTTGTTGAAGGTGAGAACTTTGTTACGATTATTGATGGGTTTTTAGTCTCTCAAAATGTGGAGATTGTAAGCGTACAAGGGCATGATTTGAAATTTGAAAACAGCGATCATAATCCAGTTAGTGTGGTATTGAAATTAAATTAGCAAGGGAAGACAATGGTTTCAAGGGAGTATGTGCAAGAAGGGTGTAACCACATGTTGTCTGAAGTTTTATCCAATGTAAATAATCTTTGCTCATTCATTTCATTAACCGGTTCCTTACGTATAAGGTACCGGTTAATTTGTGTCACAGTTTCCTGAAATGATGGGGTGATCCTTCACGGTACAGTTGCTTTTTCTTTTATCAATTCCACAAATGCATCTTGGATTGCTCTTTTGTAAGAACGACTCGTAAATCGATATATATATCACGTAAACGATATTCAGCCTGAATTTTTTCAACACATTAAGAAAAAATGACGGATATACGACACATCCATCATTTTTGATTGTTGTTAGGAGTTTTACTCAAGATTTATAATTTGAAGTAAAAAACAACACGTTGTTCATTAGTTTGCTTGAAAATGGGGAGGGAAGTTTATGAAGAATCAATAGTTAATTGTTGGAGCTGGACCAACTGGATTAGTTTTAGCTATTGGACTTACAAAACAAGGAATCCCTTTTAGAATTATCGATAAAAATAAAGGACTTGGAGAAACTTCAAGATTTATAGGTATACAAGCAAGGACATTAGAGTTCTATGCCAATTCTTTTTTTGGATATAATAGATGTGCAGCAAGAGATAGAAAGATATTTCTAGTAATTTATATTTAAAATGCAGGGAGATTGAACAGAGTTATGGGGAATGAAAAAGAAATTAGTTCCGCTAAATTAATATGGAAGATGACGCGCCCACATACATTAACAGCGACGTTTTCTCCTGTAATTTTAGGGACGGTGGCATCACTTTATGTTGCCGAAATTCATTGGCTTTTATTTATTGCGATGATGAGTGCATGTTTAGCATTGCAAATAGCAACGAATTTATTTAATGAGTACTATGATTTCAAACGTGGGTTAGATACCGCTGATTCTGTTGGGATTGGTGGTGGAATTGTCCGTCATGGATTAAAGCCAAAAAACGTTTTAACAGTTGCGCTTTTATTGTATGTGGTAGCAGCATTTATTGGCATTTATATTTGTATGAATAGTAGCTGGTGGTTAGTAGTCATTGGTTTAATTGGGATGGCGGTTGGCTATTTATATACAGGTGGTCCATTACCGATTGCGTACACCCCATTTGGAGAATTAGTTTCTGGCTTGTTAATGGGGACATGTTTTGTATTAATTGCTTTCTTTATTCAAACGAATACTTTAACGATTGAAAGTGTATTGATTTCCATTCCAATTGGGATTTTAGTAGGTGCGATCAACATGTCGAATAATATCCGAGATATCGATGAAGATATTAAAGGTGGAAGAAAGACGTTAGCTATCCTCCTTGGGAGAGAGAAAGCAGTGGTAACACTAGCTGTAGCCTTTTTTATTGCTTATTTATGGATCGTTGTGATTGTGTTGATGGGTTATATAAGCCCTTGGGCATTAATTATGTTCCTAGGTTTGAAAAAGCCAATCTCTGCAATTCAAGGTTTCCAAAAAGGAGTAAAGGAACCTGGATATATGCGCATAGCAATGAAATCAACAGCGATGACAAATACGATTTTTGGTTTCTTATTATCAGCAGGATTATTAATCAGTTATTTGTTTTAAATAAAAACCCTCAACAATCGGGCTTTTTAATATTGAAATTTCCAGAAAGATCAACGTCTATAGTATTAACATGGTTATTTTAAAAAATTGTTCTTTATCAGTAACATGTTATCTAATTTTACTAATAAAGAATCCGATAGTGCTCCGAACAACTTCATTTAGAATCGATTCATACAATTTAGCTTATGGGAAAAGTAACATTATAAAACAAACTAAAAGAGCCAACTCATAAGAGTAGGCTCTTTTATTTATCTACTATGTCCAATTGTCTTCTTATTTCCGTATGTCCTTTTCAGCAATAACATCGTACTGCTTCTCTCACAAGGATTTTTATGGCCGGCCAATCCCAATATAATGTAGTCCGTTTTTTACTACTTCATTTCGTTCAAGACAATTACGGCCATCAACGATTTTACATCCTCGCATTAATTTTTTTACTCGTTGCCAATCAAGTGTTTTAAATTCATCCCATTCTGTGGCAATAATTATACAATCCGAATCTGTAATAGAGGACTCCAATTCAGTATGTTGTGTAACTTGTTTTTTTACATGAGAAGGGAGAAGGGCTATTGGATCATAAGTATGAATTTCGTAACCGAGCGGGATTAGCTTTTCAATAAGTGTGACAGCGAGAGAGTCACGTGTATCATCTGTATTTGGTTTAAAAGAAACCCCTAAAATTGTTAATCTGTTTGAAGAAGGATCTTTTAAATGATTTCTGATTTTTTCAATATAAAGATCTACTTGTGTCGAATTGATAGATTGCACAGCTTGTAAAATAGGTACTGATACTTGTTTACTATTTGCTGTGTAAATTAATGAATGCAAATCTTTCGGAAAGCAGGATCCTCCATAACCAAGTCCTGCTTGAAGAAAGTCGGGATTGATTCGGGAATCATACCCAACTCCTTTTGCTACTTCAGTAATATCAATATGATAAGCGTCACAAATTCTAGCAATTTCATTTATAAAAGATATTTTCGTAGCTAAAAAAGCATTAGATGTATATTTAATCATTTCCGCGCCGTCTAAACTTGTATGAAAAAACGGTGCTTGAATACCTTTATAGAGTGCATGCATAATTTCTAGTGACTTTGTGTCATCTTTTTGTATTCCTATGACGGTTCTATCTGGAAAGAGCATGTCATGAACAGCTGAGCCTTCACGAAGAAACTCTGGATTAGAAACGATATTAAAAAGTGAGGGTTCTACACCTTTTTTTATAAGCATTTCGCTCATAAATTGGTTGGTACCTGGTGGAACCGTACTTTTCGTAATAATAGTTTTATATGATTTTATGTTTTGAGCTAATATATCAATAACAGAGTCAATATATTTTAAGTCTGTTTTTCCATTGGACATGGGAGGAGTTCCTACAGCAATAAGAATAACTGCTGTTTGTTGAATAACTTGACCAACATCACTACGGAATTGTAACCGATTGCGATTTTTGTGCATAAGTTCTGTTAAACCTGGTTCATAGATAGGATACTCTCCTTTTTGGAGAGCGTTAATTTTATTTTGATCTTTATCAACACAAATAACATGATGTCCTAAATCGGCTAATACTACTGCTGATGTTAGTCCAACATAGCCAGAACCTATAATACATATATCCATAAAATAATCATCCTTTTGAAATTAGTGCTAGTTTTTCCTTTTAAATAACGGTGCAAAAGAAAAACAACTCGAAGTATGTCTTTTGGAAGAATCTTACTCCAAATTGTTTGGAAGTATTCTTATACCATATTTGATTTTAATTTGTTCCAATGATTATGTCTATCGAAGAAAATACGTTTCAGTATATTTGGTTCTATGTCTAAAAACTATCATAACCTGAGCAGGTAAGGGAGTTCCAAATTTTGTGTGATATCTCATGCGTGACAGGGATTTTTAAGTGCTTTTGAAGCTTTTGAAACAAAGGGGAAATGTCTTTTTATTAGTTTTTTAAAAATTGGTCGAAATTACCATGCAGAAATATGACAACTACTGAAATATTTATGTTGACACTTAACGTAAGCGCTTTTATAATCAATTTGACAATAATGAAAATCACTATCACTTAGGGGTAACAGGGGGAAGTAATTTATGACATTCAAGTTGAAAGTATTATCTGCAGCTGCGGTAACATCTCTTCTTTTTACAGGTTGTGCAAAAGAGGAAACAAAAGCAACGGAAGCACAAAATAAAAAGACAGAACAGACAGTGAAAAAAGAAGAAACAAAACAACAAGAAGTGGATTTTGTACAAGCTTACAAGGATGGAGTAGCTGAACTTGAAAAGGCGAAAGAAGGCAAAGAGGTTGACTTTGATAAAGTAACAAAGTTATATAAAGAAAAATTACAACCTCTTGTTCAAAAGCGAGATGGTGAATTCAATGAACAAATCGACCAAACAATTACAGCTGCATTAGAAGCAGGGAAAAAGAAAGAAATGGAACCAATGGTTGTAAAGCAACTATTTGATAAATTAATGCAAAAAGAGTTTTTCCAATCGATGCGCCATGAATTTAAAGAAATCGACACAAACTGGGGCAAAAAAGATGTTGTGAAAAAAGAAATGGATGAAGCACTTGCGTTTTATAAGGGCGTAGAAGGTACAGTTGGAAAACGCGATACAGCGTACGGTACACAAATGGCTTCTCAAATTAAAGGCGGCTTTGATGAAATGCAAGCTGCAATTGATAAAGACGACAAACTTGCATTTGCACTTGGTAAGCAAGTTGTAGATAAAACGATAATGAAAACATTCTACCTAGCGACAGGTGGAGTACCACATGGCTATGCTACAAAAATGGTAGAAGCAGCAAAAACTGATGAAAAAACAGCGGAAATTGAGCAAGCAGAGGGATGGGCATTTTATCAAGCAATCTATCCGTACATAAAAAAAGCAGCTCCTGAAGATGCAGACTTTATCTTACAGCAGTTTGATTTGAAAACTGATGTAAAAACAGTTGATGCAAAAGCAGTAAATCAAGCGTTTGTACGTGGATTCTCAAAAGTTGCATTAGGTGAGTATAAAGAAAGCCAAGAAAACTTCGGAAAAGATAAAGGTCCTATTACAGCATTAGAAGGCGCGTTGTTCATTAATATCATTGAAAATGATTTAAAAACAGTACTTGGCGAACAGCAAACAGTAGAGTTAACAAAAACAGCACAGTCTTATTTAGATGCAGTAAAAGCGAAGAAGAAAGAAGATGCTGATAAATTGTTACCACAACTTGAGGGCGCGTTAAATAAAGCTATTGAAGCAGCGAAATAATCTGCTCATACGTATACCTTTTTGAAGAAACCTTGTCTTGACAAGGTTTCTTCTTTTACATAGTGTAGTAAAGGGTGGTGAAATGAATGAAAGTACTAATTACTGGAGGGGCTGGTTTTATCGGGAGTCATCTTGCTTTAAAGTTGTTAGAACAAGGAAAGCAAGTTGTACTACTTGATAATTTCCACTCCTATTATGCGAAATCACGAAAACAGTTTCAGCTTGAACAAGTGCAGCGATCTGGAAATGTACCATTTTATGAGTGTGATATTTTGCATAAAGAAGATGTGAAAGCTGTTATGCAGCAAGAGAAGGTTGATGCAGTTATTCATTTAGCTGGATTTCCAGGCGTGAGACCATCGCTTGAAATGCCAGGTGCTTATATTGATATTAATATAAAAGGGACAAGTAACGTATTAACATGCGCAGGAGAAGAAAATGTAAAAAAAATCATTGTGGCATCCTCTTCTTCTGTGTATGGAGAGCAAACAGGAATGCCTTTGAAAGAGGAAATGGCAAACGGCAGTGTCTTATCTCCTTATGCAGCATCGAAGTACGGGATGGAGTCACTTTGCCATGCTTATCAATATATGTATGGATTTCAAATGAATATTTTACGATTCTTTACCGTATATGGTCCGTGGGGGCGCCCTGATATGGCGATAGCAAGCTTTATTCGAAAATTATTACGTGGTGAAGAAATTGTCGTATATGGAAAGGGAACAGGAAGAGATTACACATACATTGATGATATTACAGAAGGGATTGCTCTTACGTTAGAGTCGAATGGAAGCGATGTCTACAATTTAGGTTCAAATGCACCAATTTTAATGACCGAATTGCTTGCACAGCTAGAGAAGCACTTCCCGCTTATGCGTGTAAATAGAGAGGCGCATCGTAAAGGAGATGTAACATCGACGTGGGCTGATATTTCGAAGGCGAAAAATCAGCTAGGATATGAACCTCGTGTATCATTTGCAGAAGGGTTGGAGCAGACTATTGCTTGGGCGAAAGAATATCCGGATACTGTTTAATCTTTGTGGGATTTTCTTGTTATGTGTTTTTTTTGTTATATCGTGGCAGTCATTTGAAATGTCTTCTTTGTGGGGAAAACTATATGAATTATGGAAACATCCTTATACCTTAATAGTTATTATTGTGATGTATGGCGTTGCATTTTTCTTTCGTGCATACGCTTGGAAATTGTATCTTCATCATCATATTACAATGAAAGAGGCTCTATATGGATTGTTTTATAGCTTGTTTATTAATCATGTTTCTCCATTGAAAGTAGGAGATGCTGTTCGCATTGCGATCATTACAAAAGAGAAGAAAGTGACATTAGGAGAAGCGACACAATCGGTTGTTATTCTTCGTATATTAGATTTACTTATTCTTGGTGTATTTGGAGCAGTAGGAATGTTTATATTGTGGGGGAATGTTTTACTGAATGTTCCTGTTATCCTTGCTTGCATATGTATCGGAAGTGGAGCGTTGTTTCTTTTATATAAGAAAGTACCGCAATTTATCGAGGGACAATGGAAGCAACTAAAGACCGTTTTGTTTACAATACAAGGCGTTATCATTATCTTACTAATTGTAATGAGCTGGATTTGCGAAGCTTTTGTCATTTATGAGATTGCGAACTCACTTACATTCCTACAGGCTGTTTGGGTGAATAGTGTGACCATAGCAGGACAAGTATTTCAATTAACACCAGGTGGTCTTGGGACCTATGAAACGGTAATGACGTTTGCGCTAAGGGCACTTGGAGTAGGTGAAGTGGCAGCATATGAATGGTCATTAATGAGTCACGGCTTTAAATTTATATTTTCTTACGGTGTGGGTGCAATTCTGCTCGTCTTATATCCAATGGAGTTGCGTTCACTAGTCAGTCAGAAGGGAGAAAACATCCGGTGGAAGAAGTAAAAAAAGCATCAAAGTTTGAAAAAGTTGCAGCCCGCTGCTGGAACTTACTGAATGAAGGAAAACCGTTTACACCTATTTTTGTATTCGGTACATTTTTATTGTTTTCTATCTCGCAGTTTGGACAAAATGGTTTTATCTCAGCATTTTTTAGTAGCTTTGTCCTCATTGTACCTTTACTTGTTTTATATTATTTGTTTGATTTCCCATTGTTTTTAAGAAATTATTTATGGTTTCCGTTTATTGCATATTTAATTGTATTTAAGACGGTACATTTACCATTATTCTTTTTTGCATTAGGATTATATTTCTTCTTTACAATTCTATTTTGGGGAACTTTATATTATCATTTGCGAATTGGTACATCATGGTTGAACTTCACACGTTTTTGGAAGCTAGTTTTAAAAAATAGTGATTCTACAAGTGGGAATGCACAAGAACAGATGCCAAAGTTCTTACTATTACTTTCACTTTGGTATTACTATTACGATTTCTTCCAAGCAGGCGGTACATTTAACGGTATAGATTGGCAAGTGCTGTGTATATTTTATGGTGCTCTTCTTATATATACGCTTATTTTACACCGTAATTTATTTGATTGGCAGCCAAAGGCAATTTCTAGCTATACAGAAAACATGCCTGAAAATCAAGAGGCATTAAATGAAAAAGTAGTTGTAATTGTGATAGATGGTATGCGAAAAGATCGTTTTGAGGCAGCGCATACACCGTACTTAGATTCCCTTCGAAAACAAGGGACAGAGTTTTTAAATATGGAAACTGTATATCCAGCTCGTACAGTTGTATGTTTCTCATCTATGTTTACAGGAACATATTCCTTTGAGCATGGGATTAAATCGAATATGGTGTGGAAGCATGGAGTGAACGTAGAGAGTATTTTTGATTCTCTTCGTAAAGTGGATAAAACAGGGAAGATGTTGGCGGTTGCTCATCTTGTTGACGCGTTTGGCGATGATGTGGAAACATTTACTGCTGTGATGAAAAATGATGTTGTTGACTCGAAAATTATGGAGAAAGCAAGAAAGATTATGGATGAACAAGATCCAGATTTATTTATCGTCCAGCTTATTTCTACAGATCAAACAGGTCATAGTCGCGGCGTATTATATGATGAATATTTACAAAAAATTCATGAAGCAGATCAGCATGTGAAGCAATTTATTGAGCATTTGGAGAAAACAGGAAAAGCAGAAAATACGACATTTATCATTTGTGCAGATCATGGACAAGCGGATGGGATTGGTGGTCACGGTCATTTAGACGAAGGGGAACGCTTTGTACCATTCTTTATGTACGGCCCTCATATTGCTCAAGGTGTAAAAGTAGAAGAAAAGAAGAGTCTTGTTTCTATGGCCCCTACAATTGCTTATTTATTAGGAGCACCGTATCCATCTCATAGTCGGGGTCCTGTCTTAGTAGAAGCGCTAAAGGAGCAGGAAAAAGAATGAAAGTAATTGTTTTTATACCCGCATTAAATGAAGAGGATTCTATTGCACATGTCATTCAAAAAGTGCCGCGTCATTTTCATCCAAGTGTAAAGGTAGAAGTGCTTGTTATCGATGATGGCTCAACTGATAGAACGGTAGAGGTTGCAAAAAAGGCCGGGGCTGATCACATCGTTTCACTTGCAAAAAACGGAGGACTCGGTGCAGCTGTTCGAGCAGGGTTGCAGGAAAGCTATCGTCTAGGGGCTGACATTAGTGTAATGATTGATGCTGATGATGAGTACCCAGCTGATGAAATTCCGAATGTACTTGAACCTATCTTTATGGGAGAAGCAGATTATACGATGGGTTCTCGTTTTAGAGGAACCATTCAAGGAATGAGATTACATCGACGTCTTGGAAATTATTGCTTTACGACGCTGCAATGTTTATTATTACGGAAATGGATTCGAGATGGGCAGTCAGGCATGCGTGCTTTTTCTAGGCAAGCGATGGAGCATGGGGAAATTATTCACGATTATAACTATGCACAAGTCATTACTTTGAATTTAGTACGAAAAGGATTTCGAGTACAAGAAGTACCGATTACCTATAAAGTACGAAAAACAGGTGAGTCTTTCATATCGTTTCGTAAGTATATGACACGTGTATTTCCAGCGATTTGGAGAGAAATGACGCGTCCAGTAGAGAAAGTAAGTATAGACTATACGGCTCATGTATTAATAGAGGATAAGAGGTGCTCATAGCGAGCGTTTCTTATCTTAATAATGAAAGTAGTAATAATTATCGTTAACCTCGGGAGGAACGTTCATGAAAAGAATCATTACATCATTATTTGTTAGTATTTTCTTACTATTCTCAATACAACCAACTGCATTTGCTTATTCGTATGGAAATCCGAACGAAGAAAAAGTAGCTGAAGCATACAAGCAGATGGTTACTAAGTTAGATGAAAATCCGGCAAACTTTAAAGAAGCAAAAAAAGCATATGAAAATGTGCAAGAAGAAATTGATCAGCATATGGGAAAAGAACCTTCTAAAGCAATGATGAAGGACTTTGATAAACAAAATAAAGAAGATATTATTGCTGATATGCAAAAAATTCTTGCGCTTAATATTAATCGTCGTTTAACAAATGTAGACGAAAATTTTAAAGACTATGATACAAGCAAACGTTTATTAGCTAAAGCATTTGCTACATATGAAGCGTTATCACCAGCTGTTGGTGAGCACAATAAAGAGCTGGATACGAAGCTAAAGGATGAATTTAATAAAGCGTTAGAATCATTAGGAAATCCAGGCTTATTTGGAGTAGGTCAAAAAGAAGCAAATCAAGAGGCTTTCAAGAAAAGCAAAGACGTTATTTTAGCAGAGTTACAAAAAGAGTTTAAAATTAAAGACTTTAAAGTTGGACACTTTAGTGCAAATAGTCAAGAAGATCAAGCAGCTTCTGATAATACGGGGAAAACAGAGTGGACAGATTTAAGCAGCCTGAAAAACTGGGCTCCAATCGTAGTGATTGTACTTATACTTGTTGGGGTCATTGTATATGCTGTAAGAAAACGCAAGTAAGGGTGAGGGGGAAGAGCAATGCAACTTCAGGCATTTCTCATTACATTTCGTGAAGTATTAGAAGCGCTGCTTATCGTTGGGATTATTACAACGTACTTAAAGCGCACAGATAGTAAGCAGTATGTGAAATATGTTTGGCTAGGAGCAGGGCTTGCGGTTGTAGCAAGTTATATTGTCGCCCTAGTCTTCCAAGTTGTATTTACTGGTTTTGCTGCTATGGGGAGTGAAATGTATTTAAAAATATCCATTATTTTCATTTCAGCCATTTTACTTACACAAATGGTATTTTGGATGGCAGAACATAGTAAGAATATGACAGCTAACATGGAAAATAAAATGAATCAATATATTACAGCTGGAAATATAATTGGAATGGTCGTGCATTCTTTCCTTGTTGTACTTCGAGAAGGTGTAGAAACTGTGTTCTTCTTCGCAGCTATTACTGGTGGAAATATTGGAGAAGCGATGAAAGGCTGGGGAGCTATATCTGGTCTACTCGTTGCAGCAGTTGTTAGCTTCTTATTCTTTAAAGGAACGATGCGTATTTCACTTAAAGTGTTCTTTAAAGTAACAGGTGCATTTATCGTATTAATCGCAGCAGGACTTCTTGTACAAGGTGTTGCTATGCTTCAAGATTTAAAGATACTTGGCAGCGTAATGCCGCATGTATATGATATTACTTGGCTACTACCAGAGCATCCTATTGATTATGAGCATTATCTTCGTGATCATGGTACTGCACCAATTCTTTCTGGTGATATCGGCATTTTCTTAAAAGCATTTTTAGGATATTCCTCAATGCCATCCATTGAAGAAGTACTTGTGTATATCGGATATTTTGTAGTGTTGTACATGTTAATTATCTTTAAAAAGCCTGTTAAAAAGAAAGAAATAATGGAAGAAAATAAGTCAGTTAGTTAAAGTACAAGGTGTTTTCCTTGTACTTTTTTTGAAGAAAGGAAATGAGATGAAACAAGTACTACGTATATGGGCAGTTATCCTTATTATTAGTGTGATTTGTATTCGTTTTTTCTATGCAAGTCCGTTTGCAGCAACGTGGGACGAAGTCGATTTTACACTTGCTTTAAAGCAATATGACATATTAGCGATGCAGCCACATTTCCCAGGGTATCCTTTTTTTATTTTAGGGGGAATGATAACGCATATTTTTATAGAAAATCCTGTGCAATCGTTAGGGATTTTTAATGCCATTATGGCACTTGGCGCAGCTTTCCCGATGTATTGGATTGCACGCCATTATTTAAGTAAAACGAGTGCTCTTATTGTTGTAGCTGTCTTACAAACGAGCGGGTATTTCTCTATTTTAGTAACGCAACCTATGTCAGAAGGCGCAGCTTTAGCAATTGTATGGTGGTATATATGGAGTATAGAACGTGCCTTTCGCACAAAACGTTTTCAAACTCAATTCTGGCCAATTCTCTTCTTTGCGCTATTAATGGGTATAAGGTTATCCTATGCACCGTTTGGAATTGCACTTATTTTATTATTATGGCAACAATGGCATGAAGAAAAATGGCGATTTATAATCTTATTTTGTACAGCTATCCTTTCACAACTAGTTTGGGTCAGTGCTCTTATTTGGAACATTGGTGGAATCAGGGGGCTATGGGAAATTTCTTTTGGATTTGTAGAAGGCCATTTTACCGAATGGGGTGGAGCAGTTACAGGTACGAGTGAACCACTTATTTCACGTCTCTATCGTTTAATTTCTGAAAACATCATCTTTGCAGGAATAGGTATCCACTCTTATTATTTAGTAGGTTTCTTTTTGTTCTTTTTGTTTCTATTTGTTTTACAATGGAAAAATATACGTTGCTACCCAAAGGTTTTGATTGCTCTTGTAGCTTTCTATTTTCTGTGGAATTTATTTGGACAAAATATTGATAAACCTCGTCACTCTTACCCAATTGTAGCGATGTTACTTTGCATACTTGCTATTTCATGGTTAAAAACACATCGTGGTATTATCTTGCTTTTGTTTGCAACCAGTCAATTTGTGATAAGTATACCGCTCATGAAAGAACAACATGCGGAGGTACCGGCAACATATCAACTCGCGTCATATTTAGAGAGAAAACAAGAGCCGTTTATCGTATACACTTGGGAAGAGACGAGGGTTATGGAATATTTACAAATGCCGTATGAACATAAACGTTTTTACACATATTCATATTTTTTACAAGATAAAAAATATCATAAAAATGAGAATGTATATGTTACCAATCATCTCATTGAAGGATTTCAAAAACAAGGAATTCATATAGAAGGACAAGTTGAAAAGGAAGCCGTCTTTCATTCAAACCCATTATTTGATCCTGTTTATCATGAAATAGTTTTATACAAATGGAAAAAGGATTCTGTTGTAAAGTAAGTTAAAATGAAGCAGATCATTTTCAACTAAACTTCCAAAAAGATCAACGTCTATAGTATAAAGGTAGTTATCTGAAAGAGTTGTGTTTTATTACTAAATCAATAACTAAGCCAAGAGCCGATTTCCTACTTTATAAAGAAATCGGCTTTTTCTTTATAAAGTAGGGAGTCCATGTTTCAGTTAATTTATTTTAAAATGGCCTTTGAGGGATCGTAGTATTTTTTCTAAACTTATTAGTTAAGATTATTCGACAATCATATTAATAATAATTAAAGTATAGAATATACACATCTTAGGGAGGGCATATATGTGAAGAAATGGATGAAAATTGTTCTGTACTCTTTATTAGGTATTTTACTTATGGGAAGTATTACGTTTTTTGTTTGGTCTCAGTTTACTTATAAACCAACGAAAGAGGCTTTGTCGTTAGTGGATGATAAAAAAGATGAAGATAATATAGTATTTGGACAGAAAGATGCTAAAATAGGGGTTATTTTTTACCAAGGGGCTAAAGTAGAAGTCGAGGCTTATAGTTACTTAGGAGAAACTCTTGCAAAAGATGGACATTTTGTAGTAATGCCTAAGTTACCATTAAACTTAGCGATATTTGGAATAAATGAGGTAGATAGTGTAATTGAAAAGTATCCTGAAGTTCAAAAATGGTATGTTGCTGGGCATTCAATGGGCGGAGCTATGATTTCTAAGTATGCCTTTCAACATGAAGAAAAGATAGATGGGATTATTTTCTTAGGTTCTTATCCTGCAGATGATTTCTCTACTAAACAGATTCCGATGTTATCAATTTATGGGGAAGTAGATGCTTTAGCGACTGTAGAAAAAATAGAGAACAGTAAAAAGTTCATGTCAAAGAATACAACTATGCACATGATAAAAGGTGGAAATCATGCTAATTTTGGCATGTATGGTGAGCAAAAGGGTGATAATGCGAGCTTAATTACGCCAAAAGCACAACGAGATGAAACAGTGAAAGTAATTGAACAATGGTTACTAAAACAATGATAATACATTTAATATATTTACCGAAAGAATTCTCCTTCCCCTGGTCTGTAAAGGGGTAGGTGGGAGAGGTAATAAAGGGCCAACTCATACGAGTAGGCTCTTTTAGTTATCTACTATTTTCAATTGTCCTCTTATTTTCTCCGGTATGTCCTTTTCAGAGATAACATCGTAAGAATACACATACTTTCCTTTTACATGAATTTTTAAGTAAGTTTTTCTTATAAAGTCATTAGGAGTGTTCGTCCCTACTGTATATTCTTTCTCATTCCTTAATTCATCAACACCTTTTAGTGAGTACATAGCCCGGCCTTTATGATGGTAATCCGGAACGCCATATCCCTTCGCAACGGCGTATACATTTTTTTCTTCAGCAATTGGATTAAATCTGTCTAAATCCCCGCGTAATATGAAAGGTAGTAAGTATATAGGAAGGCCTATTCCTATTATGCAAATTACAAATTTTTTCATGGTTATTTCTCCTTTTGTTCATTTACATGTTTCAGTATAGAAAAAAATTCTTATAAATAAAGGGAGATTTTCTTAAGATTTTCTTAAAAAGAATTTTAAGGTTATTTTAACCAAAATTTTCATGAAAATCCCTTTAAAAAGAACAAGAGTTCGTATATAATGAGAACAAACGTTCTTTTGTTAGGAGTGATTACCTTGTATGATTATTTTCTTTTACCGAATCGTATTATTCTTTGTGTAGATCTTCGTAGCTTTTATGCGAGTGTATCATGTATTAAAAAAGGACTGGATCCACGTTATACAAAGTTGGCTGTCGTAGGGGATGTGAATCAGAGCGGGTCAATCGTATTAGCAGCAACACCGCCGTTAAAAGCGTTAGGAATCAGGAAGATGGCAAGATTTTATATTGCTATTTTTTATAGAGTTAAATTAAAATTAATAACTATATCAAAGGTTATCTTAATTTTTCTCAAAAGAAGAAAAGTTTTTGAAGCAAAATTTGATATGCAGAGAATGAAAAAGTTACCAGTAGCCATTATTGGAGGAGACCCTGTAGGGGGCTGCAGCTGCACATTTAGCAAAATAAGGTGAATCATTCATCTTATTAGAAGGTGGAGACAAGATAGGATTAAACATTCTGACATGGGGCCATGTGCGGGTATCCTCACCTTAGCAATATAACATTGATAAAGCGGCTTTGTCTCTTCTTGAACAGTGTGGCTGGGAGTCACCAGAAATAAAAGCATTGCCAACAGGGAAAGAAATTGTAGAACAATCCTTACAGCCGCTGGAGACCCTTCCAAAATCAAACGATTCATTTGAATACTAAAGTACTATCTATAGGTAGGAAAGACACAGATAAAATGAAAACAGCGAATCGTGAAAAAATTCCATTCATGATTTATACAGAAAAAGAAGGTGTACTGCAAGTTTATGAAGCTAGAGTGGTGTTAGATGCCATAGGTACGTGGGGAAATCCAAATCCGTCAAATTCTAATGGTATTTGGTTGAAAGAAGAACAATCTTTTAACGAGCATATTTTTTATGGTATTCCAGATATCTTAGGAAATGAACAAAAGCGATATGCTAATAAGCATGTAGCTGTTGTGGGAAGTGGTCATTCTGCAATCAATGCTTTGTTAGAGTTGGCAAAATTAAAGGAATTCTATCCAGAAACTAAGATTATATGGATCATGGGAAAGCAACGTGTGGAAGAAGCATACGGAGGAGAGGGAAAAGATGCTCTGGAAGCGTGTGGCGTCTTGGGTAGCCGTATTCATCAATTGGTTGATGAAGGAAGCGGTGAGGTAATGACACTATATAAAATTCAATACGTAGTTAGAACGAAAAATGGAATGGACATTGTAGGTCATCAAGGTGAACAAGAAATAAAAATTACTGATGTCCATGAGATGATTGTAAATACAGGTAATCTTATATCGTTGGTTGGGCTTCCATTAATCCATACAGTCATCGATGCGCCTACCAGGGAGAAATTATTAGGCTAATGGGGGTCTGTTAAAAATGCAATTGGAGCCGTTAAAGAAGCTGTAGAGCGAGGAGGGAAAAGTATTTTTCCGTTGCTCTGGTGGATGAAATCGTACAGGGACAGTTGCAACTGGATTATTAGTAGAATTAGGCCATGCATCTAACGTAGAAGAAGCGGAACAAAAAGCAAAAAAAATCCGTTCAAGCATTAATATCAAACCAGAAATGAAACAAGTATTGAAACGTTTATATGTATAATTCATCTAAGTCTCAAAAACATTACCGTTTTTGAGACTTTATTATTTTATGAATTTGATATATGGGACAATCAAATAAAAATTCTGTAAAATTAAAATTGAAGAAAATAAACAGACTCCGTAAAGTTTGTAATTTAGTTACTTTAGTATAGAAGAATAAGATGGGACGCTGTATGCGATGAAAGTCGCACGTACAGTGTTAAGTAGGGGGAAAGATGAAGATAACCTCAAAGTCTTACCCATCGCAATGATTAGTATGTAAAAAGAGCACCTGATCAGGGTGCTCCGCCCAAAATTATGAACAACAATCCATAACAATATATGTTGCTTTTGCCTAATGGTGATAATCTTATAAATTCATTAACGAAATTCTTATTGAATATAGAAAAAGACAATAGCCGGAGGGGTATTGTCTAAAGAAAAGTGGAGTGGAACTAAAATATTAGTTGAAGACATAACAGGTTATTTAAAATATATGTATTGCTTCAAAAAGTATACATTAAAAATAAAAGGTGCTTTTTAAGGCGCTCAATGGCCAAGATACATCTTGGAAAAAGGTGATTACAATTATATCGTATGTGTACGTATGGTTTATGTGCAACCTTTAAACTAAATCATGATTTAACAACAAATAAAAAGAGCGCATTTTTATATGCACCCTTAGTAAGGTATGTGAATGTCTCATGAGATATAAAAAATTCAGAAAATCGTAATCAGATTTTTACGAGTGAATTTTTTATATTGTATGCCTTACTTGGAGTTATGGAGCCTGTCATTAAAGAATAAAGAGCGCCTTGAGAGAAAGACGCTCTGCCCAAAACTAATATTGAAAAAGAATACCCATAATATTGTATGTAGGTTTTTTGTGTAGGTGCGAGTTTAAATAAAATCTTTATCTTGCGTAAAAAAGGCTAGGATTGATCCTAGCGCTCAATAAAAGGTTGTGTCACATGGGAAATGAGAAAAGATAATAAGCAAATTCACTTATTTCGAATGTAGTATATAACGTTTTTAAGGAGAAAAGCAAGAAATTCAGTAATGTTTACAGATGTATTACGCGAGCATGAAGATGTTGATGAATTATAAAATCGTTATTTCAATAATGTTTCATAAATGTATCAGAAATGTGAACAAAGCGTTTCTTCATAACAAAGAAAAAGAGCACACATATAAGTATGCCCTTTGACAAGAAAGGTAGATTGATATAAATGGATGCCTCCATAAATATCATATGCCTGTCCAATTAAAAGGTGAAAAAAATTTAAGGTAATCATGAATTTATTGGTAAAAATACTGGTAAATATGTCCGGTTTTATGGTCGTTAATTTGAACAAAACGCTATTTGAATTAATGTGGAAAATACCATATGTAACCTAAAATAATTAAGCAAGTAATTCCTAGTGTAATTAATAAATATTTAAGGATTGTGAGTACTGTTTTCATTGAATACCACCTAAACTTTTAATTATTTTAGGTATTTAGTCAGGTATTTATGTATATAAAAATTTCATTTTGTAGAAAAGTGGTGAAATAGATGTACATTGACACATTAAGAAGTAAATTGAAGAAAGATTGCAGAGGAAAAGCGATGTTCCGTAATACAGGATTAGTACACTTCTATATTTACCTGGCAAACTCAGATGATATTTTTACAGCAAGAAGCAGTGTCCGAGAATTTAATGAAGTTTGTGGGACGAAAGTTACATACAACGGACGTACAGAGCATATTGATGGAAGTTTATATAACTACTGTATTCATGGTTGGGATGCAAATCAAAAGGAGCAACTAGCAAAAGCTAACTGCTCCAAACAGGGATGTGTCTCTAGATGTAATTATAGTATGAACGGAATTTCAATGCATATAAAAAGCCATTGTTTTAAACAGTAATTGAACAAAACGCTGGCTTTTTATTATTTTTCAGAACTGTTTTTTGTAAAAAAGTCTGATTAATTGAATTTTCCGTATACCACTAACGCACCATTTAGTTTAATAAGAATGAATGGATTTAAACTTTCTTCCAATAAAGTTAGTAGGTACGGGGATGAGTTCTATTTCTCTTGACCAAACAGAGAGTTGAATAATGTTGTGAGTCTCATGAGCAATTATATGGTGTAATCCAGCGCACTCCAAATATTTGATTATATCGTCTTGCAAACTGAAAACGTGTTAGTTTTGGTTGCTAGCAAAGAAGGTTGCTTCCTTTTTTGAAAATTCATTTTCCTTTTTTAATGACAGGATTTCACTTCGTAAAGAACGCAGTTCTTTCATATCAGATACCTCATCATCAAAAAATGGGGAAGAATATTTTTTTATCCATGCATTTAGTGTCCCGTTCCCCAGGTCAAATTCTCTTTGAATACTGGAAATTGTACCCCCTTCTTTAACCACCAATTCAATACATTGTTTTTTAAACATTTCATCATACTGTTTTTTCATCTGAAACACCTCTCATATAGAATAATTTATCTCTATACTATGTTTCAGTTTTACTGTATCCCCTCATAATGCTGTGATTAATATCTCATACTGTATGGCTGTCTTTTTTAGGTGCAGTCCCTTCTTGAAAAGGTGTTATTGTTTTAGAGAGGCAATTTCTCTCGCGAATTGCAAGATTTTTAAGTTTTTTGTTTTTCTATTCAGAATTGGTACATAGTTGATTAGAAGCAAATGTTTTAGATAACATAATAACTTGTTTGCCATACGATTTTGATTTATTTTCACTCATTTCTTGTGTCTGTTTTTAAGGTTGTAACTTAGTTTAAGATGCTTCGCAACAGGACCGAACAGAGTCTTTTATTTTTTGCTTTTTCATAATATAGGTAAATTGGCGAATCTCCTCACATAAAATACCATAGAGGCAAAATCGCTTTCCTCATCTAAGGAATGAGCATACTCTGTTTGGAGGTGTTAAGATGTTCGATAATCAAAATGAACATAGGAAATGGGAAGGGATTCAGGTTGGAGCTTTGGATTCTAATTTGGTGGGGCCAACGTTTCCAGCAATTCCTTCATTTACTTTCCCAACTGGGCCAGCCGGCCCAACTGGAAAAACTGGTCCAACGGGAGAAACAGGCCCAACGGGAGAAACAGGTACCATGGTTTTAACAGGGGTTGGAGATCCCACATGCGCTATTGGAAATTTAGGAGATATTTACATTGACCTATCCACAGGGAGAACATATTATAAGCTCTCTCAGCCAGTGCCTCCAATGGTCAGAGCTATTCCAGCACCTACCGGTGCCACAATTCCTGTGGGTTCAACGCAGACTTATACTACAATTGATGCAGCTTTAGCTGTCGCTAATAATGGTGACAGGTTATTACTTGACGCTGAGACCTTTATAATTACATCCACTGTTACTGTTAATAAATCGGTAACGATTGAGGGTCAAGGAATAGGGGCAACTACCGTCATTACTACCTTGAATACTGTAATCTCTATGTTTAATGTTACAGTATCTAACGTTATTTTTCGTAATATGTCAATTGTCCAAAATTTCCCTTCTGTTTTGAGTGTAGAGTCTGTTATTTCAATTAATAATTTGTTAGCAACAGGAATATATGTTGATAGTTGTGAAATTTCAGTATGCGAACTCGGTATCGCCATTAAAGCAACTGAATTCCAAATAACAAATTGTAATTTTACCTATGCACCCGCTGCTTCACCTAACAACGGATACTTCTATATCATTATTTCCTCTACTTCAGGGCAAAGTATTATTGACGGTAACACCTTTGTGTCTGACTCAGGTAACACGAGATGCAGATTTATCATCATAACCAATATAACCGTTAATTCAGGCACACTTCAAGGGAATTTAGTAATAAGCAATAATACACAAGACAACTTATCTCCGGCTACATTAAGACACCTGTTAGATATCGAGGAATTTGTTGGTACAAATTTTGGTTTGTTTCTTTTAAACAACACAACAGTAAATGAAGGAAATGTACCTGTTTTATTGTTTAACGCGGACTTTACTATATTTAAATTCATAGAAGTTAATGGTAACAGTATCCAAAATACTGCCGGAAAGGGAATTATCGGAATTGACTCGAGTTCTATCGGTCAAACACCTATTTTTAGTTCGGGTAATACAATTGCAAATCAATTTTTCACTCTAGGATGGGCTTCTGCGACCATTCCACTTAGTTTTATTGTGGGGTATAATACAACGGTAATCTCAGAGCCACCTAACCTGCCATTAACTAGTTGTTATTGGCTTATGTTGATTTGATACTGTATAGATGTAATTTAGAAGTTTAATATGTTACTATGACCCCCAAACAAGACCACCAAAATATTTGAATAACATTGTAGAACAAGAGCATCACTTTATTAAGAAACGTGTACATTCTATATTAAGAGTCAAGTTTTTTCACACAGCTATATCCTTGCAGAAGTAGGTGACATGTTTTGGTTTTTATGAAGTATAAGAAACCGTCAGAAAAAGTAGAGATTGAATATCGATGTAATTTCGAAAAAATAAGATCATTACTTTTGGGAACACAACTTTATTAGAGTTTCTTGCAAAGTCTTTATTAATAAAGCTTGATTAATAACTAACTGTATTCTTATTGCTATGACTATAACTTTCTTCCATAGCCAATGCATCTGCTTTAGTAACATGAACGGTACCAAATGGATGATTTGGAGGAGCGTATATCGAGTAAAGTTTTAACGGAATATTACCTGTATTAGTTACATTATGCCATGTTCCCGCAGGTATCATTATTGCAAAATCATCATAGACATTTCTTTTAAAGTTTAAATTATCTTTACTCTTGCCCATTTGAACAATCCCCTGACCTTGTTCAATACGTAAAAATTGATCGACATTAGGATGTATTTCCAAGCCAATATCTTCGCCAATATTGATGCTCATTAAGGTAACTTGTAAATGTTTACCTGTCCATAAAGCAGTACGATACTTATTGTTTTGTTTTGTTGCTTCATTTATATTAACAACAAATGGTTCTGATCCATAATCTGTTAACGAAATACTTCCAACACCGTCGGAAAAACTAAAAGAATCAAATCTGTTTGCATACTCTATCTCATTGGGGAAAGTCCAGTAAACAGGCGGTCTTCCATAGTTATACGGTACATTAACATAATAAGGACATGGATACATAAAAGGAATATAGTACATTTTTATCAACCCTTCACGATTTTATAAAATTATCCTATGCACTGGTTAAGTTAATGTACTTAGACTAAAGGTAACTTTTGTAAAGAAGGCTTTTTAGCATAAAAGGGGTACGGAAACAATTATGGATTTCAGGGGGGAATCTGGAATTAAATCCTATATTTTAATTTTGATAAGTCAATTTGAGAGCTTCTAAAGCATTTAAAATAAACAACTTGCTATATTATTAATAGCGTATATCCTATTCATAATGCTTGGTATGAATAGGTTTATCTCATTATCGTTATAAATCTGCATAATCCTGATGTGACACGGTTTAGTTTTTAGACATATTATATAAATGTTTATTTAATTATTAACTGAGGTGAATTATTATGATAAATCCTTACTGTATTAAAAACAGGGCAATAGGCTCAGTCTATACAACCCATGGAGCTCAATCAACAATGCATGCAGTATATCATGCAATGCAGCATATGCCATATTATCAACATCCCGCTATACCTTATTATGAAACCATACAATATCATCCCTCTATAGAATATACACCTCAAAGTATATATCCTACCATTTTTACAACAATGCCACTTTATTAATCATCCTTCTGTTTTTAATTACTTTTAAACTGTATATACAACCACTGGGGAACTCTTCCCAAAATCCTCGTTTTTGGTCTGTTTGGCTTGGCAACACCCTTGATATAGAGCATTAAGACAACTTGTCTTGATACTCTATATAGGAATGTAAATAAAAAAAGAGTGTAGATATCTATACTCTTTTTTCTCTAACTATCTGAGACTTTTAAAGGGTCTCTTTCTGTTATTACAGATTTTATACATACTTAGACTTCAGAAGAGGATTAACATTCGAATTTATGATATATTTACTACTCACTCGAAGTGTGGACTCTAAACGATCACATGAATTATAAGAAAGTCAGTCGTTGAGGGTGGATTTTAGCCTGATTTTCATACACCAATCGAAGCGATGACGTATAACGACGCTACAAGAACTTGCAACGGTGGTGTTTTACAATAATGTTGCTAAGATTGCAAGTAAGCATGATCCAGATCTTGCTACATTATTAAGCCGTCTTGCAAAAGAGGAAACTCTTCAATATGCGTTTTATCGAGACGTCATTCGAACACATTTAGAATTGGAATCTAATTATTGCTATTATATTGCCAATGTGATTAGGAATTTTAAAATGCGAGGTGCTGTCATGCCTAATTTTGAAAATAGAATGGCTGTAATTGCAAAAGAAGCGAATTATGGACCACTACAATATTTTGATCAAGTACTTGATGTAGTGGTTGATTATTGGGGGTTAAAAGACTTACGATCAATTGCACCTTTAGCTGAAAAAGCAAGAATTGAGATTTTGGAATACCACATAAGATTGAAAAAAATACGTGATCGATTTGGTCGTTTTCAAGGAAAAACTGATCTACGTTAATGAGTAGAAATTTTAGAATATAAGCGGGGGAATTCCCCTTCCCTTTATGGGGAATCTGACACACTTCCTATTGTTTTTGGGATGTTTTTTACTTAATTTAATTTTTTGTTAAAAAGTTATTGACGATAAAAATAATTTTATGATATTATAAAATATTTGATAAAAAATAACATATGTGTTAAGGTTAAGGAAGTTACCATATATGGAGGTGGATTATATGTTTCAAATTGGCGATAACATTGTTTATCCAATGCACGGAGCAGGTATAATTGAAGCCATAGAAGAAAAAGAATTCTCAGGAAAAAAACAACAGTATTATGTTATAAAAATGTCAATCAGTAATATGCAAGTCATGATTCCTATGGGTAAAATACTAAGTTCGAGTATACGCCCAGTTACTGATATACTTGCATTAAAACACATTATACACATTTTTCAGCATGGAGAATCAGATAAATTATTGCCGTGGAAACAAAGGTATAAAGTGAACACGGACAAAATAAAAACGGGTGAAATACAAGATGGTGCTGAAGTTGTACGTGATTTAATGCGTATGAAGAAAGAAAAGGCACTGAATACAAGCGAAAAAAAAATGTTGGATAACGCACATGAATTTTTGATTAGTGAACTAGGATTAATTAAAGGAATCACTGAAAATCAAATAAAAAGTTTCTGTTAAGATTCATTATAGATAATGTATTACATCCCCCGGAAATATCCTGAATTTTTCGGGAATATGATGATTATTAAAAGTAAATCATTTCAAAGACATTCAGCTTCTTCAACTCACTTTTAGAGTAGGAACCTCTTTTGTTATTACTTCAATCTTATCCATTTTTATTTTTAAATTTCTTTTACGAACGTTCAAAGTTTCATCAAATAACTCGATTAAATAGTCACTTGATTTTTGCAATCCTGATTCACACTGGCACGGACAAGGATCCGTAAGGATGAAAGAGAGGTAGGGCTTTCATTGTTTTAGGTAATATATTATCTAAGTCATTATTTCTAGAAGAAAAAACAATTAATCTCACCGCTATCTCTTTAAGAGTTCTTTACATCTACTGAGACAGTGAATAGTAATTGTTTATCTTCTTTACGTAAAATTGATAAACGAACTGGTAACACCATATGGTCAACTACAAAAAATGGTTTCCAGACCAGGAAACCATTTTTAATCTTATTTACATAACAATAGTAAATTAAGCAGTAAGAAGGAGTGCACACATGAAAAAAATGTTAACAAAAGAATTAAGTAATGAATTAAAGAAGCGAGAAGGGATTATTTCTATTACAGTTGAGCCTTATGAAAAAATCGAAGTTGGTGGAATTCGTGTAGATGGACCAGCTGTGATTCTAATTAATCAAGAATAGCTAAAAATAGTTGAATGAACGAAAAAAAGGATCAGCCTTTACGAGAAGGGAAGATCCTTTTTGTTTGCTACGGCTAATAACAGGATATACATATATTCCATCTGATGTGATGGGGTTCAAAGGAAGGAGAGGGTGGGGATTATCATAGTGGAAAGCTTAATATTGGTAGGATTTCTTTTTATTTTATATACATTAGTTGATCAAAAACAAACTAAGTATTTGAAACGATAGATTGTTTTCTTTTTAAGAGCGGGATTTATCTTATAGTGAAACGGATAATTTAAAGGAGGAATTTAGATGGATGCAAGGAAAGAACGCATAAAATACGAGAAGATGTCAAAGAATTATGATCGTATTTATTTAGTTTCGTTTATCCTATTAATTGTACTTGTTTGTAGTAGTGTGATTATCATAGGAGCTACAGGAGGAAAATATGGAGTGTTTTTATTGTTGGCAATTTTACTTAACGCACGTATTACGAAAGAATCTCAAAAAAAGTATGAGCAGTACTCTAATAAAGGACGTATTTAAAATGATACATATCTTGAAAGGATATACATTCAAAGTATCCCTATATCATCACCTATTAACTAGTAAAAGTAACTTTATATAAATAATTTTTTGCAATTTAGGAATAGAAAATGCACCTTATTAAAATGTTATTTTCGTTCATATAATGAATTATCCTTCTAGCATATTTATAAGATTTATATCATTTATTAAGAGAAAGAATGTAAGTTAGAAAGGAGTCTTATAGAATGTGTTATTTGGAGGGAAATGACTTTAGTGAGCAATATATGGTAAGTATACTTAATCACTACGTATATCAGACATTACAATCAGTAATTGGTAAACATGTGGTTATTGAAACTGTAAGAGGAAAGTTAAAGGGTGTGAAACCAGATCATTTGCTCATTGAAGATACAGTACCGTTATATTGTACGCATTCAACAAATTGTATGGATTATGCCAAAACAATAATCAAAATACATCTAATTGGATTTATAGCAGATTAGCGTCATAGACGACTGAATAAAAACACAGGGTTTTATCTCTGTGTTTCTTCAAATTTTCGTTTTTGAATATATCCTTGAGCATGAATAATTTCTTCCTGAAGTTCTTTTAATTCTGCCGTTGATCCTGATTCAATCCTCATGTAAGTAGTAACTAAACTAATCATCATATCCATCTTCTCTACTATATTTTGAATGACCTGTTCAGATTGCTCTTTTTTAGGGTGTTGTATTGCTGTTAATACATCTTCTATATAATTATTCTTTCTTTGCTGGATATCATAAATAAACTGTTTTGTGTTTGGATTCATTTGTTGTTCCTCCATTTTGGATATGTTTCTATTGTATCATGTTTGAATAGAAAATATTGGATCCTCCTAAATTTACATCTGTCTCACACATCTACTCAAATATACAAACTAATTCTTTAACGTACAGGGAATCAATTAAAATGTGGTCAATAATGTGTATTGATGATTTTGATTTTTTGTTGTTACTAGCTCGTTAAAAAATACCCCTATTTATACATTGTCTATGTAAATAATGAAAATAGAGATAAATAAACATTGATAAGGAGTGAGATTTTTTATTTTTGATGTATTTACATTTATTAGCTTAATAGTACGGTGCTAATCCTTAATGGAATAAAAAAAGGCCTAGGGGAACTAGGACCAAAAGTGAAGTATCATCTTTGAAGCGAAAGTAAAAGATGGACACGTAATTGCAATAAAATAATTTTAATATTTAGAAATAAATATATTGATGAAATTTTTATTTTACAAAAAATATTCAAAAGCAAACAAATAATTGTGCTCCTGGATAAGGGTTTTGGAATCAGATGAGTAAAAAGCGTTGATACAAGAATATATGTTTTTTCAGTTTGAATATGAAAAGTTTTGAAAAATAAAGAGTGCTTTTTTAGGTACTTTATGACCAAGACTCATATCCATAAAAGGTGACAAAGATAAATAGAAGAAACCCCGATTGTCTGCGGGGCTTCTAAGGGTAATTGTCAAGTAATAACGTACTCGACTAATTAACAATACCATGAATTTTTTTGTGGAAATACTGGTAAATGTGTCCAAATGAATTCGAAGAATAAAAAGTTTTATTGTTAATAGACATTGAAAACGGAATAGAGGCTATTATTCAACAAATAACTAACGTTCAACGAGAAAACATGTTGACTATACGCAGCTACTATTCTGTAATTGCACATCCTTATGGAGATATAATGAGATCTGTTATTATTGCTATTTATCAAGAGAATGTTGAAGAAATTTTTATTGTAGGAATAGAGGACAAAGAAACTTCTTCAGTTAATCTACAAACTCAACGTGATTTTACAAAAGATAATATAGAATTAGACTATCTCTTTAAAAATTGCATGCCTGAATTTTCAAATGGTACCCTTAATGAATGGCTGATTAGACAAGAAAATGTTAGTGAAAATATTGAGAAGAGTATAGATGCGATTCTTCATCATCCACTAGTGCCTCCTGATGTTAAAGTTCATGGTTTCATGATTGATAAAACAGGTGGAAAAGAAACAGTTGTTAAAATTCCTGCTAATAAAGTATTTGAATACATTAATTAATTTACTAAAATGAATAAAAATTCACTCTTATATATAAATTATCAATAGGTAAGTACCTTTTATTTATTGGATATTATAATATATTAAATTTTTGGGCTTGCGTCCTTAAAAAGAGCAAAAGAAAGCCTCTATAAATGGATATCTTTTGCTCTTTTTGTTAGATATTTTAATGTATTTTATAAGAAGTGCTGAGTATGTACATAATTTAAATAAAAAACTTTGTGGCGTTTTTGGAAAAAATGTTCTTTAAGATAAGTCTATTAGATTTATAAGAATTTTTATTAATGATAGCAAGAATAATTTTAATAAGAAGTATATAGTAAGAATGATTTGGAGATACAGATGGGGATATAACTATTTTATTTAGGATGGTGCAATTAAAATGGATTTACAGAAAGGGAAATTATATTGGAACACGACTTTTTCTAATACACCTTCTTATCCTCGTTTGGACGAAGATATAAAATGTGACGTACTAATAATAGGAGCAGGAAGTTCAGGTGCTCAATCAGCATATTATTTGAGTGAATCAGATTTAAATATTGTTGTCGTTGATAAAAGAAAGGTAGGACATGGAAGTAACCTTACAAATACAGCACTTATTCAATATTTAGGAGATAAGATGTTTTTTGAACTTGTAAATACATTTGGAGAAGAGTATGCAGTTAAGCATATGAAATTATGTGAACAAGCTATTAATGATATTGAATATGCTGATCAAAACTTGCCTTATTGCTCTGATTTTAAACGACGTGACAGTTTATATTATGCAAGTTATGAAGAGGATATAAAGAAATTAGAAAAAGAACTGTATTATTTACATAAGCATGATTTTAAAGCGACTTGGCTATCAGAGGAACAAATTGGACAGAGATATCCATTTAAAAAACGTGCAGCTATTTATACGTATAATGATGGTGAAATAAATCCTTATAAATTTACACATAGTTTATTAGAACAAGCTTCTAATAAAGGAGTTCACATTTATGAAGATACAGAGATTGTTGGCAAAAAGTTAGAGAAAGAATGTGCTATTTTTTATACAAAGGGGGGCAATTCTATTACTGCCAATAAAGTAATTGTGGCTGCAGGATATGAAGGATTGGAATTGAAAAAGGAAAAGAACGCTACACTGATTAGCTCATATGCAGTTGTTACTAATCCTGTAGAAGATTTATCTTCTTGGTATAAACGTACTCTCATTTGGGAAACTGCGAGACCATATATTTATATGAGAACTACTGCAGATAACAGGATTATTATAGGTGGGCTAGATGAAGACACAAACATTGCTCAAGAAAGAGATTCAAAATTAATCCATAAAAAAGAGAAATTAGTAAATGGATTTAATAAGCTCTTTCCCAATATAACAGTTGAACCTGAATTTTATTTAAGTGCTTTTTATGGTGGTACTCATGATGGTTTACCTATAATTGGAATGTATGAAGAGTTTCCAAATTGTCACTTTATCTATGCGTATGGAGATAATGGATTAGTATATAGTATGGTACTTTCTAAAATTGTTCGAGATATAATTATTAAAGGTTCAAGTCCGGATTTGAATTTATATTTACAAACTAGACCAAAACTAAATGAGTAAGTTGCATGTATGCAAAATCAAGGTAGTATAAAAAAGTAATAGTTTTTACGGTTTTAATTACTTTATATAGGAAGCAATTCTACAATTATAATCTCTCCAATATATTTGGGGGGATTTATTTTTTTTTTATGATTTATTGAAAAATAGTCTAATTAGACTATAATGAGTATATAGTTTAATTAGACTATATATTTTATTGAGTGTGAAAAAAGGAGGAAAGAGGCATGGTTGCAAAAGAGAGCAACTTACGCTTAGTGATAGCTGGGTTAATGCTAGGCATTTTAATGGCTGCAATGGATAATACAATTGTTGCCACTTCAATTGGTACAATTGTCTCAGATTTGGGTGGATTGGATAAATTCATATGGGTTACTTCTGCTTATATGGTTGCAGTTATGGCGGGTATGCCTATTTTCGGGAAATTATCTGATATGTATGGTAGAAAGAGGTTTTATATTTTTGGTTTATTAATCTTCTTAATTGGTTCTGCATTATGTGGTACTGCGCAAAGTATTGTTCAGCTAAGTATTTATCGTGCAATTCAAGGTATAGGTGGGGGGGCACTGATGCCAATCGCCTTTACCATTGTATTTGATATTTTTCCTATTGAAAAAAGAGGGAAAATGACTGGATTATTAGGGGCCGTATTTGGTTCTTCAAGTGTATTAGGACCTTTATTAGGTGCGTATATAACAGAAAATATTAGTTGGCATTGGATTTTTTACGTCAATATTCCAATTGGTCTAATGTCATTAATTTTTATTTTAAAAGCTTATAAAGAAAATAATCCACCTACTAAGCAAAATATTGATTGGTGGGGGGCGATAACACTCGTAATAGCAGTAATTAGCTTAATGTTCGCTTTAGAATTGGGAGGAAAAGAATTTAAGTGGGATTCGATACAAATCATTGGGTTATTTGCATCGTTTATTGTATTTTTTGTTGGCTTCCTATTGGTAGAAAGAAAAGTGAAAGATCCGATAATATCATTTTGGATGTTTAAGCGTAAGGAGTTTGCAATATCACAAATTATTACGTTTTTCTATGGAGCAACATTTGTTATTTTAACAGTATTTATTCCTATTTTTGTTCAGGCTGTATATGGTGGAACAGCAACTAATGCTGGATTAATTTTAACCCCAATGATGTTAGGTTCTGTGGTAGGTAGTGCAATTGGTGGAATATTTCAAACGAAAATTAGTTACCGCAACTTGATGCTACTATCTGTAATATCCTTTGGGATAGGTATGTATTTATTAGGAACGATGGATCCGCAAACAAGCCGTGTGCTTTTAACGATATACATGATTATAACGGGATTTGGAGTTGGATTTTCGTTTTCTTTGCTTCCCACAGTTTCTATTCATAATATGGAACCGAGATTTCGTGGTTCAGCTACTTCAACAAATTCATTCTTTCGTTCACTAGGTATGACAATTGGAGTAACGATTTTTGGCTCCATTCAAAATAGTGCCTTTACAGCTAACTTAAAGGATGCTTTTAAGGGAATAGAATACGGTTCCAGCATGTTAAATAATCTAGGTGATCCAAGTACAATATTTCGCTCAGATGTAAGGTCCAGTATCCCTACTTTTATTCTTGAAAAAATTATAGCTGCTATGTCATCTTCAATTACTACTGTATTTCTATTAGCTTTAATTCCAATTACAGTTTCGTTTATAGCAATATTATTTATGGGGAATGTCAAAGCAGGTACAAAGAATAATGATAAAGTAAATGTAAAGTCATAAATTTTATAAAACAAAAAGATTCTTTACTTATTTTTAGCTTATACTATTGGTATAGGTTATTAAGGAGTGGAGAGTTATGAATACAAAGCTTTTTATGCTGGGTCTTCTTATGGAGAAAAATAGGCATCCGTATGAAGTCCAGCAACTTTTAAAAAATAGTGAAATGAAATATTATATAAAAATTACTAAAGGCTCTTTATATTATACATTTGAGCAACTTGAAAAGAAGGGCTTTATAGAGGTTGTTGATATTATTCGTAATGAACAACGTCCTGAACGAACTATCTATGGTATTACTACAAGTGGTAAACAAGAATTTGAGCATTTATTATTAGAACAAATGATAAAGCAAGAGGATATGCATCGTCCTATATACGAAGCATTACTTTTTGCACAGCATGGTGATGACAGATTAATTCTAGAACAGCTAAGAATTAAAATATCTCAACTAACCTTATACCTTACTACTCTTCAAAAAGTGTATGAGAACAAATACGGAAAAGAGAGCATGGCTAAATTATATATACTATCTAGTGTTATTTTACATCTAAAAACGGAGCTGAAAGTCTTGGGGAATTTATATGCTAATATGAAAAATAAAAAAATAGGCAGTATAGGAAATGACGTACTTAGAGATATTGAAAATCAATGTTTGTAGGCATAAGTATTATAATGTAAAGAGAGGTATAATACTTACTATTAGTAGGACTAATAGTGGATTGTATGTCGCTAAATGAGATGAAAAGTTCACATCAGATTTTTTTATTAAGTAAAGGATTATCGTATCGAAATTAGAAGGGATGACTATGCAAAAAAAAATTATTGTTATGTTTCAAAAAGATTTTCGCTTATATGATAACCCAGCTCTATTTGAGGCTGTTCAGTCTGGTGAGGTTCTTCCGGTATATATACAAGATGCAACTTTTTCAATAGGAAGTGCGGCAAAGTGGTGGTTGCACCATGCTGTAATAGATGTAAAGAAGCGACTTGAGGCATTGGGCTCTACTTTAATAATTCGTAAAGGACGTACGGAGGAAGAAATACTTTCTCTCATAGAACAATTAAATATAACGGCTGTATATTGGAATATTTGTTATGACCCGGACAGATTACAATCTAATCAAAAAATGAAAATGATGTTAGAAGATAAAGGTATTATCTGTAAAGAATTTAATTCACATTTATTATTAGAACCGTGGATTATTAAAAAGAAAGATAACACTGAATATAAGGTGTTTACGCCTTTTTACAATGCATTTCAAAAGCAGGTAATACCTAAACCTATTAGCAGAGTGCAGAATATAAAGTGGGGAAACTCTTTACCAGCAAGCTTATCTGTTTCAGAATTACACTTGCTGCCAACTATACCGTGGACATCTCATATGGAAGCAATATGGGATCCGACAGAAGAAGGGGCATATAAAACATTCAAGAAATTTTTCTCTAGCAAATTAGTCTCTTATAGTGAAGGAAGAGATTTTCCAGATCAAAATGTCCATTCGATGTTGGCACCGTATCTTTCATTTGGTCAAATATCAGTAAAGCTAATGTTTCATTACTTAATAAATAAAAGTACCGAAAGACAATGTAGTCTTTTTGAAAAACAAGTTAATAGCTTTATACGTCAATTAATTTGGCGAGAGTTTTCTTATTATTTACTATATCATTATCCATTTACAGTATATAAACCTCTTAATAAGAGCTTTGAAAATTTCCCGTGGGATAAGGAAGAGGAGTTAGTAAGAGTATGGCAAAAAGGGAAAACTGGTTATCCGTTTATTGATGCGGGAATGCGAGAACTATGGCAAACAGGTTTTATGCATAACCGGGCAAGAATGGCTGTAGCCTCTTTTCTTGTAAAGCATTTGTTAATTCCGTGGCAAGAAGGAGCAAAATGGTTTATGGATACACTACTAGATGCTGATATTGCAAATAATACAATGGGATGGCAATGGGTTGCTGGAAGTGGAGCAGATGCATCACCGTACTTTCGTATTTTTAACCCCATCACACAAGGAGAAAAGTTTGATAAAGATGGAGAGTATATAAGAAGATGGGTACCAGAATTAAGAGATATCCCAAACAAATATATACATAAACCTTGGGAAGCACCTGAGCATATTTTACAAAAAGCCAATATAAAACTTGGTGATACATATCCTTTTCCGATTGTTGATCATAAGGCAGCACGAGAGAGAGCCCTTTGTGCATATAAAAGTATGAAAGAATTTGTATAAAATAGGTTAAACAATATGTATTTGGAATTTAAATATTAGAATTTTATCCATTACAAGGGCATACTAATCATATAAAGTTTCTATAATCTTCTAGTAAAAAGGAGAATGTTTATGAAAAAATCTAGTATTATAGTATTTTTACTAACATATGGTTTGTTTTATGTTTCTAGTGTTTTATTCCCTATTGATCGTACTTGGTATGATGCGTTAGAAAAGCCGTCTTGGACACCTCCTGGTATGACAATCGGAATGATATGGGCTGTATTATTTGGACTTATTGCATTATCAGTTGCAATTATTTACAACAACTATGGATTCAAGCCAAAAACATTTTGGTTTTTATTCCTTTTAAATTATATATTCAATCAAGCGTTCAGCTACTTTCAATTTAGCCAAAAGAATTTGTTTTTAGCAACAGTAGATTGTTTACTAGTCGCTATTACTACGTTACTTCTCATTATGTTTTCTTCCAATTTATCTAAAGTATCGGCATGGTTGCTAATCCCATATTTTTTATGGGCTACATTTGCTACATATTTATCTTGGACAATTTATAGTATAAATTAAAGACGTAAATGAAAACTTGAGCACAAAGAAAATGCTCAAGTTTTTTATTTTTATTAGTAAATATATAGGAGGTGCCGGGAAAACACACGAATTTTTACCCTCAAGTGAATTTTTTAGCAATTAATTATGGTTATTTAATTCTTTTATACATTCTTGAACAAGTGTGACTGCCTGACTCATAGTGGGGCCTCCGCCAAATGCTGCTGTTACTCCAACTGTTTCAAGAATTTCTTGTTCTGAAGCACCTTGATCAATACATCCTTTTGTATGATAAATGATGCAATACTCATCTTGAGAATAAAGACTTATACCCAATGCAATCAATTGTTTTTCTTTCTTTGATAACGTACCATCTTTGAAACACTCTTCTGTAAAAGAATGGAATTTATCAGTGAGTTTGGGCATTTTTTCAGCAAATACACCTAATCCATATTTGTATTGTAATAGTGCAGCTTCAGTAGAAGTTTTATCTTTATATTCCATTTTAAATTCAACTCCATATTCAGTGTGTATTAAACAAAGATTAGTATGGGCGTAAATAGTTTTGATTAATCATAATTGTAAATAAAAAACAGATACTAATTTTAAAATTAAATACAAAAGGCGAATACTGTGACATTGTTCATAAAAATCCACATAATTTTGATCAAAAGTAAAATACTAATAGATGTATTAATGCTGTACTTCTAAAGCATTAATACAAAATTATTAACTACGATACAAGGAGGCAATCACTGTGGATATTCGTGAAGGATTAATTCCAACAGCACTAGGTACAGCAGTGACAGCAGCAGGTTATGTTCTTAAACAAACTCGTGGAACTAATAAAATGATTGCAAATACAGTGTTTGGATTTGGTTTAGCTCACGTTGTTTTAGGTGTAATTGATCTTGTAGAACATCGTGGTTAGAATGGAAAGCAAGCATATTAATGCTTGCTTTTTTCATAATTTAATTAAAATTTGTATTTAAATGAAGTAATTCAATAAATTAAACCAAAATATTTATGGTACTTATAAGGAATGTTAATTAATTTAAATTTTTATAAAAATATTTTATCGAGGTTAAAGGGATGGATTGCTTTAAGAAAGGATATAATATTTTGGGCATATGTAATTTCCTTAGCTGTGTAAGATAGTTTAGTCTTTAACCATGCTTAAGTACTGCTTAGAAAAATTATATATAATAAAGCAGCCTGTAATTTTACGGCCCGCTTTACTCACTTGTTATGAAAGGTTAACTATTTATGCTAACACTTAAATAGTTCCTATATAGTATAAATACAATATATTATAGTATGCAAAAAAAGGTGCTTGTGATTCATTCTGAGGATAAAAATACCTACACGTTTAATATTTATTTTATGTATTAAAGTAGTAAGAAATATTAATAATAAATATGAACTTTAGTAATGCTGTGAAGTAACATGAAAGTTACTATTTAATCATAATATTAATTATTAAGTGTCTACTCATATTTTACGTTATGGAATTTAATATGTTGATGGTAAGTATATGGTATGCATAATGTTTTATGAAGAAGCATAGCTAAGGATTCATAAAAATATTGATCTGCATAATATTATCAAATTATTAAAGGAAGTGTTAAATAAATGAAAACTATACAGCGGATTGCTTTAGCATTAATTATTATCGGTGCTATTAATTGGGGATTAATTGGATTTTTTAAGTTTGATTTAGTAGCTGCAATATTCGGTGGACAAGGCGCCTTTTTATCGCGGGTTGTATTTGCTCTTGTTGGTTTAAGTGGATTAATGTGCATAACTCTTTTATTTCAGCTAATGAGGGACGTAAATCAGGATTTCAATTATAACAAATCAACAGAAATAAATTATGGTACCGAATTTGGTGAAGAAACAGATATAGTAGATCTTAGAGAATCTTCAAATCAAAACTATACATCTAAACAACGTAATTCTCTGGATGATTAATAAAATGCTTATTACATCCATTACTGAACGAGAAATTCTAAGACCATAAAGTGAGTCGTGAAATCGTTGCTGTTATCTCATAACACTTCAGTAACCATTAGTGTAGAAATAATAGCTAGAATCTTTCTTTATTTAATATTCATCTAACTTATGTGATAAATATAACATTTATTCAAATGTTATATTTATGAAACATTCATATGTTATGTTGGATAAGTCCTTTTTTGAATCATATTCATTCTATAAAAATCCCTAGCCCCCTCTAGGGGTTTTTACGTTCAATTGAAAATGAAGAATAGTGTCTTATTTCTCAATGTGTAAAATTTTTAAACGCGATAAAATAATATACGAATGAATTCCAATACACATATTATTAAATTTAAGATGGTTCAAGTTGGAGGAAGGCATCAGAGGGTGTCTTCCTCCATTGACACTAAGTTTAATTTTTAATTTAACAATTCTAATAAAAAAATAATATCAATGGTTTTTTTCTCTTCTACTTTGCAATAGATTTTTGTACCCTTCCGCTCACTACTGATAACCTTGCTTATCGTTAATTTTTTTAAATGTTGTAGAATTTTATATTCTGCAATTTGTGTTGCTGCACTAAGTTGAGAAACTGTCATAACACCATTTTTAATCAATTCACTAACAATCAATAAACGATTTGAATTACCCAGCATTTCAAGGATTTTAGCACTCCTTTCAAAATGACTATAATCCATATTAAAATCATTAGACATAATGTTTACCCTCCTGGACCATCACAAATAATAATTAAGAAATATTTAAATAACACTTTTCTAAAAATTACTATAAAGATACAATAAATTCAAATTATAAGAAATAGTTTTCAGGCATTTTCTCTTTTTTAGCACTTCTATTTATATGTAAATATGTTAAAATATTATATGAAAGATTCAAGGTGTATTTTTAGTTTTTAAAATGATGTTATTAAAATTAAGATGGTTTAAGTGTAAGAAAGGCACCTTAAGGTGTCTTTTTTTATTGGGTAGTTACACGATTACTGTCATAGACCGCAAAATAAACCACAGAGTTGAAAAATCTCTGTGGTTCTTTAAATTTCCTATCATTGATTACCGAATAAAGAGAATGTGTTAATATTCTGGTTTTTTTGGGATTGCAATTCAATATTACGAAGTGTTATTAGGTCATCAATATTAATATCTTTATAAGTATCTGCTATTTTTTCTATTGATAATTCAATACATAGTAAATCGTTATTTAGTTTAGATCCAGAAGTAGAATAACTTGAAGGTATTATTTTTCTCGTCTAAATAGTCTTTTTCCAAGTATTACTTCAAAATCTTTTATTGATCGATTAACAGTTGGTGTAATTCGATATGTCTCGTGTGTGTTAGGTAATATTAAGCTAATTCACCAATCTAAGTACTTGTTCAATTTGGAATTATTACGGCAATAGGAGTAATGTTGGATACATTCATTGTTAGGTCTCTTCTTGACCCTGCCAGTACGTTGATTCTAGGATGGTTCAAATTTTGTTCAGGTGAAATCTAGAATGGAAAAGAGAGAGAATGTGGATGCTTAATACAATAATGAAATGAATATAGAATTTTTCAGAAGTTGCGAATATGGATTTTTTAGAAATACAATATATTTTAGGGAAGTAAAGGTAGATATCTTTTTATAAGAGATGCCTACCTTTTATCATTTTGTTATTAAGAAAATTCCTTAATTAACCTCTTAAAAGGTGGAGAAATCTTCTAAATCTCACATAGATTAAAGTTTAAAATATGTATTTCTAATCTTCCGCAATTTTATTGCCATATTTTAAATATAGATAAGTTGTATTTTGAAGTACTACATTGTAGATGGAATTATATTTTGTAATGCATGTTCTAATGTTAAAAATTTATATTGATATCCGTGTTCAATAGCTTTTTGAGGTAATACGTGCTGTCCTTCTAATATCAGCATGCTCATTTCTCCCAGTAAAGTATGGAGGATAAAAGAAGGGACTGGCAGCCAATGTGGGCGCCCTGTAATTTTTGCCATATTTTTCCCGAATTCTTTCATAGTAGCTGGTGTTGGTGCTGTAATATTAAGAGGTCCTTTTACCTCCTTTTTGTTGATAGCAAAATCAATTATACGTACGGCATCATCTATGTGAATCCATGATAACCATTGGTTTCCGGTTCCGATTGTACCCCCAATATACAATTGATAGGGAAGGAGCATTTTTGGAAAAGCACCTCCATCTTTACCTAATACAATACCGAATCTAGTGTAAATAGTACGTATTCCGAGTGATTTAGCTTGAGATGCTGCTTGTTCCCATAAAGATACTGTAGTTGCTAAAAAATCATTTCCCGGAGTTTCGTGTTCCTCTGTGAAAGACTGCTTTTGAGATGCCCCGTAGTATCCAATAGCACTGGCATTAATGAAAGTTTGAGGTTTTATTTCAAGGGTGTGTAATTGCTTAATAAGTCCTTTTGTAGTTTGTAACCTACTCTCTAAAATCTTTTCTTTTTGTTTCTTTGTCCATCTACCGTTATTAATAGATTCTCCAGCTAGATTAATGACAACATCAATAGACGAAAAAGGAAATGTATTTGAATTAGCATCCCATTTTACATATTGAATATTAGAAGTTGAAAAATCATCTATCTTTTTCCGTGTAAGAATATAAACTGTATGCCCCTCATTGCTAAGAAAATTTGAAAGATGTCTACCAATAAATCCACTTCCACCACAAATTGCAATTTTCAATAAAATTCCCTCCTCATTATATTAATTCTAAAAAAAATTGTGACTATGTTAAAATAACAGTGAAAAGTATGATTGTCATTACAGAAATCAAAGTAGAGGAATTTAGAGATAATACTTGGAAAAGCCATCATCTCTAAATGTATTTTCAAACTATTACATACCAATATATTTATGATAAAAAACTTTTAATTTTTTATATGTTTGGACAAAAAGTCCTTTTAATTAAAAGGGCCCAATTTTTATAAAAAGAAAACTGTTAAGTCAAGGTGCTCAAGAATTGATTCTTAGACACAGTTTACAAGAGGATTCGATGGGAAAGCAAATTAAAAATACTCTTACCTTTATGGGGAAAAGGGTTTTCTCAAAAATGTTCTTTTTTAAACCAAAAAAAATAAAAATAAATGTTCAAATGTTTTATTAAACAAATACCAATTTTATAGAATATCGATATTCTTGACAATTCTAACAACATTACGGAATATTTTTATATTGGATGTAAAACACTGTAATGATGGCATAAAAGTTTAAAAGATAATTTAATACTTAATATATTGCTGATTAAATCCTAAGGAGGCAATAACATGCAGAGACAATTTCCTAAACCAAAAGTGGTTGTGAGTAAATGCTTGGAATTTGATACCTGTCGTTATAACGGAGATATGATTTTTGATGTTACAATTCAAAATTTAAAACCATTTGTTACATTTATTCCTGTATGTCCTGAAGTAGAAATTGGATTGGGTATACCTCGTGAAACAATTCGAATCATTGAGGAGAATGGCGTTCAAAAACTTGTGCAGCCTTCTACAAGAAAAGATTTAACAGAACAAATGCAGCATTTTTCTAATTATTTTTTAAGTACATTACCAGATGTCGATGGATTTATTTTAAAAAGTCGATCTCCAAGTTGTGGAATAAAAGATGTGAATATCTATACGGGGTATGAAAAGTCACCAACGAAAGGAAAAGGTCCTGGCATATTTGGTGGGGCTGTACTAAGAAAATTATCTCATATTGCAGTAGAAGAGGAAGGGAGATTGTCAAATTTCACTATTCGAGAACATTTTTTCACAAAATTATTTACAATTACTCATTTTAGAAGAATCAAACAAAATGGAAATTTAGAAGAATTGATTGCTTTTCAATCCGTTTATAAGTATTTATTCATGGCATATAATCAGTCAAAACAAAAAGAGTTAGGCAGAATTATTGCCAATCACAAAAAAGATAAAGTTGAGAGCATATTTAAAAAATATGAGGAAATGTTATATGAATTATTAAAAAGAACACCTCGTTATACATCACATGTAAACGTATGTCAGCATATCTTTGGTTATTTTAAAAAGAATTTGAAAAATCAAGAAAAAGAGCATTTTTTAACACTTCTTCAAAAGTATAAAGAAAAAAAGATACCGCTTAGCAGTTTGCTCTCTGTATTAAAATCATGGGCTCTTCGTTTTGAAGAACAATATTTATTAAGGCAAACCTATTTTGAACCTTATCCAGAAACCTTAGTAGAAATTTCAGATTCAGGAAAGGGCAGAGATTACTAAGGAGAACTACAAATTCCTTTGCTGTTTTAGAACAAAATAGAAATTTTCGTGTATAAGTGATAGGAATCAATGACAAAGATTACTTGTTTGCTTACATAACATACTGAAAAGCTATTATACTTTCACTTCTAGTAGCATCAACTTTTATAGAAAATAAGCGTACAACAAAAACATATAGTTATTTGATATACACACTGTAATTTAAGTTTTCGTATAAAACCAGTTACATAAAATAAATCAAATATTAAACACATTTCTATATGAAAAGAGTATGGGAGTCTAAAAAAATAAATAGTCACACTCTTTTCATATAGAAGTGTGACTAAAAATGCATAATTGTTTATTTATGTTGGACAAACTTCACCATTAAATTGGCAATTGTATGTTGTTCCTGTTCATTAGCAACTTTCCAAAGCTCAGCTAATAGTTTTTCTTGGTCATTTCGCGCCTCTACTTCATTTGCCAAATAATCACCTACACGGAATGCCATATCTGAAACTGCCTCACCAGCAATTCCTTTTCCTTCGGCTTGTTCTAATCGTTCTCCTAAAAAGCTTTTCCATTGATCAAAATTGTCTAGCACTGACATAATTAATCACCTCACTTTTAAGTAATAGAACCATACTTACTTTGTGCAAATTCTTATTTTATATGTAAAAATTTTTATTTTAACAATGTCAACCATCGTTTACCCCAATTAAGTTGGTTTTGGTGTAACAAATTTAAAGGACTAAAAAATGTTCTTTCAAACTAGGCCATTGTGGTACTAATACTTCAAATAGATATGTACTCAGTACGAAGAAAGAGAATTAAGAGTGTACTATTTTTTTAAGAATATTTTAGTCCTGATAAAGGAAATTCTATTTGGTTTCTGCTCTTAAGTTAATCGGTTATGAGCGTGTGGGGATATCTTTCCATAGCGTCAATCATAAATGTAATTCAAAATAAAGATTCTTCTTGATAAAAGTAGACATATTTTTATGGACTATAGGAAAAAATTTAGAATGTATTACTTTGCACATTACAATTTTTTTTAAAGAAAAGGTGATTGAATGGAGCTTTCTAATGAAAGTAAAACTTATTATGCTGGAGATATTGTCTATATTTTTTATCGAAATCCCCACACTCAAGATGTAGCAAATATACAAGCCGCAGCAGTTGTAAATAACCCTGAGAGACCAAATGAATTAGCGTTGTTCCTTTACGAAACGTATTATCCACTAACAAATGAGATGGCGGTTTATTCTACGGAAGAAGAGGCAAACCAAGCGTACACTTACTATTATGGTGATATTCCAGAGGGGATGTTGGAATGAATAAGCCATTTATGCCTAAGCTCGTATATTTTGAACCTAAAGCATTAGATTATCCTTTGGGGAAAGAGCTGTTTGAGAAGTTTTCAAAGATGGATGTTGAAATTCGACATACTACTTCCCATAATCAAGTAAGAGATTTGCCAGGCGATAATGATTTTCAAAAGTATCGATTAGCAAAATCTACACTTGTTGTTGGTGTTAGAAAAACGCTGAAATTTGATACTTCCAAACCTTCAGCGGAGTATGCAATTCCTTTTGCAACAGGGTGTATGGGACATTGTCATTATTGCTATTTACAGACAACAATGGGAAGTAAGCCATATATCCGTACTTATGTAAATGTTGATGAAATCTTAGAAGCCGCTGACAAATACATGGAGGCTCGTGAGCCAGAATTAACAAGATTTGAAGCTTCTTGTACATCAGATATTGTAGGAATTGATCACTTAACACATACGCTAAAACGGGCAATTGAGCATTTTGGGGAATCAAAATACGGAAAGCTGAGGTTTGTTACAAAATTTCATCATGTAGATCATTTACTTGATGCAAAACATAATGGAAAAACAAGATTTCGATTTAGTGTAAATGCTGATTATGTTATTAAAAACTTTGAACCAGGTACGTCCCCTTTAGCTAAACGAATTGAAGCAGCAGGAAAAGTAGCTAGAGCAGGATACCCGTTAGGGTTCATAGTGGCTCCTATTTATCTTCATGAAGGTTGGCAGAACGGGTATTTTCTTATGTTTGAACGTCTAGATGCTGAATTACCTCTTGATGTAAGAGATGACATTACATTTGAATTTATTCAACATCGTTTTACAAAGCCTGCAAAGAGAGTGATTGAAAAAAATTATCCTATGACAAAATTAGAATTAGATGAAGAGAGAAGAAGATATAAATGGGGGAAATATGGAATTGGTAAATATATTTATCAAAAAGAAGAAGAAGATGATATAAAAAATCAACTTTATTCATATATGAATAAATTTTTTCCAAATGCAAAATTAGAGTATTTTACATAATATAATGGAGATTCTTAATATAAAAAGTTTAATTAAAAATATGCGTTTAAAGTTCAAAATTGCATGTATGTTCATTTAGTCTAAAGTTAATGTTATAAATTAAAAAATGTAAAAAGTTATCCTTTCTAAATGTGTTAGAAAGGATAACTTTTTTATTAAATGGTATTAAATTTCTTAAGTTCAAAAGTGGATAAGAAGTACTTTACATTTCAGCTGTAGATAAAATACAGATATTTCTTATGCGCGAGGAAATCTTTTTAGTAATTTTAGATGATTTAAAACATTTATTGTAAGTAAATGTTTTGATTATTATTTAAGGACATGTTGCAGTCATTATTTTATACTGTTCCTTTCTACGAACTCAGAGAAGCTATGAATAAACTTTAGGATGAATTGCAATTCATCAATATTTTTTTGATGTATTAGAGAAGTAATGATACTCAGAAATTTAGTTATAATTGTTACTGGATTTAATTCCGTAATTTTTTCCAGTTAGCTAAGATAGGGGATTCTTCTTTTACAATTTTTTTTAGACTATTTTTTTCTTCGTTATTTTTGAGGGTTAAATCAGGATCGAGAAATGAGTGAAGGTCGTCCAAATTATCAAAAGCCTTCTGATTTTTTGATACAGATATTTGATTTTTTAAGCCGTACTTTACTCTATATTTTTCGACACCACTATGATGAGCCATTTCTAAGGTCATTTTTTCATATTTTTTAATCGTTCCTTCCAGTTCAGATATTTCAAGTTTTAGTGAATTAATTTGCTTCTCAAGTATATTATTTTGCAATTTAAAGTCATTATTTTTGGTTAACGATTCATGTAGTAAATTTTCACATGTTAACAAATGTTCTAAAAGCTTTGGTTTATCATGCATATACTTATCAACGATATCAGAAAAATTAGGTATTTCATGATGATCACCTAATTCTGACACGATTTTAATAGTAATTGGTTCGTTTGCTAGATTAATTATTTCTCTTCCCCAGTTACTCCAAACATCTTTATTATATGTTGATGGAAATTCATCGGGTTTTATTTTATTCATTTCTTCTGAAAATCTTACTAAATGAGAGATTTTAATTATTCCTGAAGGATTTCTTTCTCTGTAAAGATAAACTAATTTCTTTAATCTAGTTTGTTCCGCCGGATTGTCATATTTTCTTTTACGTCCAGCACCTTTGGGATTTTTTAATTTGCTCAATTATCTCACCTTTTACTCGAAAATTTTTGAAATAAGTACAGCATAATCATGTATTTCACTGTTTGTTAATTTAGACTCTCTAGCCAGTTCAGCTAGTTCTAAAGGATTTACTCTACAAGATTTATATTCTATTTTAATATCTTTATAAATTCTCGATAGTGTGTGTGCTCTAATTTTTAGTTTTTTGCTGTATTCAGTTTTTAATTCAACAATTTCTTTAAAATTACTTTCTATTTCTTCACGAGGGATCCAATTTTTAGAGCAGAAAATGCAAATTCTTGATTCACATCGTCTTAATTCATCTGTGCAATAGCCAATTTCGACTTCCTCTTTATACTCAAACATTTCCTCAGGAGCTAAGGACCTGTTAATTAAATCCTTTATTACAAGCGTGGAGTTATAGTTTGTATCCCTAGATGAATTTGTTAAACGATTTAATAATGTTGCTTCATACGCTTTGGAATCTATAAAAAATTCAATATGCTTTTGATAGTGGTATTGTGATTCAATATGTTGATGACCAGCCATACGTGCAATAGTTAATGGATTAAATCCTTGAATCATCATACTACAAATTGCAAAATGTCTTGTGTCATTCGGTTGGATTTTGATAATTTGTTTCTCAGCAGTAAATTCACTCAAACCATCATTAGATCTTAATTTTATTACGCTATTTTTTTCTTTTAGCCACTTTGATTTGTCTATTGGTTCCAGACCATATATATCCTTTAAAACTTCAGAATAAAAAGCATGTAGTAAATTATTAAACATATAAAGAAAAAAATGGTTTTGATTTAATATCCTACGTTTTGATTGTGTAGGATAGTTTAATGTACTACGATATACAGCAGCTGATATAAGAGTGGTTGTTTCACCGTACGAATCTGAAATGTGAATATAGCGTTTTATGAGATTGTAGAGCTCTTTAGAAATCGGTAGGGTATTAGGTACTTCAAAAGTTTTTGATGTAGCTTTTTGTTTTTGTCTAGGCAAAGTTATAAAAAAATCATTACCTTGAATAGATAGGCAGTTTCTTTTAATAGAACAAAACTCAGAAGGTCTCATTGGTATAACAGATGTTAATTTCCACCACAATAAAACTGGGAAAAACTTCAGTTCTAATTTTTCATCCCAAACGTTAGAGAATGAAGTAAGGATAAAACTAAATCTGATAATGTCTTTATAAGGGGGGAGGTCTCTGGTATTAGAAAAGAAAAACTTAGATACTATTGACCGTAATTGATTTGAAAATAATTCTATTTTAGATTTAGTTACTTGACTACCATATATATAGTCCAAGAAATTTATTCCGGAAATTAAAACGTTGTATCGAACTGATAATTTAAATTCATTTAAAGAAGCTTCTATTTCATCGATATCAAGGCATGATAAATAATTTGTAAGAAGCAAAAAATTTTTTAAGTTATTTAAATACACTGTTGCAGAACTAGGTGCTACTGTCAGTAAATAATTTAAAATCCAACACTTGGCTTTAATTTTAATTTCAGTATCCAAGATGTCCTGAAAATTAAAATATTTACGTATATTTAGTTCTTTGTTATTTATTAAAACCCAGGAATCATCATCGAATTTTCCATCTAAAAAAACTTTGTTTAAAGTAAGTTCTGCAATAATTTCTTTTGCATTTTCAATTGAATGCTCTTTTAGAAACTCATCCTCCGAAAATTCCTGAGGATAATTAATTCCATATAAGTTACCTTGAATTTTCATTTGTGACAAGAAAAGATCACTCCTCTATAAGGGTTAATTGCTGTACAAAGACATTTTCTCCGCCAGTATAAAAACTAAATACATAGTCCTCACCAAATTTTTCTATTGCTTTAATAAGAAGGTTTTGTAATTTTAAAATAGTATTTTGTTCTCTTTGTTTTACTCCATTTTTGTTTGTATTTTTATACCTTTGAATGCTATCATCAAATTCATTGAATATGGAGGTTAGTGCATAAACGTTATGCACTGCAAAGGGACATTGATTACAACTAAACATGTTAGATGGTCTATGACAATTAGGATAAATTAAACATTGTGCATCTAAGTTTTTTGATGGCATATGTCCTAAATACATTTTTCGCATGTGTTCAAATGCTTGATCTGGGGTTAAGGATAAGAGTTTATCCATTAAATTTTGTTCTTCATCGTTCATTACTTTAGATAAAAAATAAGAAAAATTTTCAACCTCAAATGGTTCGAAAAATCGTTTGAGTTGGCAAATGTCTAGTGTTCTTTGGGATAACGTACTTTCACGCTTATCTGTAAGAAGTTCAATTAAATGGTCATATAAAAAGCCAAATTCTCCTCGAGAAAATAAGTGGAGAGAGATTGTATTTCCTCCATCACTTATGTATTCCTTTGTAACTTCAGTTTTATGTTTACGTAATTTCATCACTAGTTCAAATGCTGAATTACCTTTCCCTTTTTTCTCTTGAATAGAATAAAATAAATGTTCCATCAATGAACGGTTAGCGATTAAAGGAGAAAATTTAATGTGTTTTAGATTCATATTTCTTCCAAAAAAATGATTAAAATCACTCCCTTTAATAGTATTCTTCTTTTTTCTTTCGGTTGTAAAGTCCATTATTGTTGGAATATTAGACTTCCGTCTATGAAATTCACAAATACACAATGCAGTTACCATTGGTTCAAGTAGATCAAGATTGCATGTGAAATCCCTAGGCATTCCGTTTTTAGCTGTAACTAAATTATAACTACGGATAATATTTATAATTTTTTGTGCCTTAGGTTTAGTAATTTTATGATGCGTAAGCCAATCAATGTTAGGGATACCAATAATTTCAGGCTGTATAGGGGGTATTCGAAAAACATCACTAGGTCTCCAAGCGTTAGTTAAGAGTATTATGACGAATAACCATAAATTTGCATACTGTTTATCAATAATAGCTTGATGTAAGTGTGCATCGATTTTCTGTGCATACTTATAAATTTCTAGCCAATCATCAAAACAAAGTTTTTCTTGTTCTTTTTTAAGCCTTTGTTTACGTGGATTGGGTAACTTTTTTAGTGAATATCTACATAATCTTTCTTTTTCTATAAAAGTTAAGATCCTCCATAAACAGGTTTTATGATGTGTTGAGGAGCATTTCTCAATAAATAACTGTACTTCAGTATTATCGAAAAGATAGAGTTCTTTTTTGAGGGGATATTTAATTAAATATTCTATCGCAATTAGATATTCTCTTTTATAACTGTTTAATGTATCAGGGTTAGCTTGTTTTGCTGAAAGATTTTGCTCAGTAAAAGACTTTAAGAGATCTACGGTTTCTTTAAGGCTTTCAGGAAATTTTCTTAAATCAATAAATGATTTTATATAATCGCTAAGGCTAAGGTGCGATTGTTTAAAAATAAGGTGAGATAGTTCTGGGTTATCTAAAAAAAGTTGTGCTTCTTGTTTATCATATAGATAACTACTTAAAATATTGGTGAAAAACTTCATATGCAACGGTACCTTTATAGAAGAGATAGGGATGTATTGAAAGTTATTTGGTAACTGTAATTTTTTTAATAATTCAGCGCGTGTATAATATTTTTCTCTCAGTTTTATTATTTCTTTTAAGTAATTATCGACTTCTTTTTTGCTGATTTTCCAAAACTCTTCTTGATTAATGGGTTCTATATAATCTTTAAAAAGGTTCTTATATTCAGATTTTTGCAGCAGTTTATATAAGGTTTTTTCAGTTCTTGAGGAAAGAGATGCGATACCTTTTAAAGTATAGTAGTCATAGATAGTAGAAGGGATATTGGGATTCGGAGAGTAAGCCTTTTCTATACTTTTTAAGTCATATCTTTCTAAAAGTTTAAATGCTTTTTCTTTTTTTATGTATATTTGTTTACTTATAATGAGCTTGTCATTGTTTGAAAAAACCGAAAGTAAATGTATGTGTGAAAGTTTTAACTTATTCTCTATATGCTCTAGCTTCAAATACTTATTTTCCAATAAATCTAAAAATGAATGAACAGACTCTTTTGTTATCCAAAATGTATTGTTGCCAGCATTTTCATTAATTATTCCATATTCCGTTTTCCGAAAGGTTAAAAACCCTTCTTCAACTAGAGCCATAATTGAACATAGGCTACTTTCAGCGTATCCAAGCATTTTTTTTACTGCAGAAACTGAATAATGCTCTTCTAAAAAGGTCTGTTCTTCTGCGGCGACTGCTTCTAGTTCTTCGATAGGATAATACAAGCCGCGTTCACTAATATTAGGAGGAGCTATAATAGGATTTAATTTTTTGATTTTTGTATAATATTTAATTCTAGCAAATCCAAAACCATATCTTTTATTAGCTTCTTTTGTGGAAATATGAGTAGAAAATAGTACTCTTTTTTTATCTAAAGTATTTCTAAAGGTGAGGGAGGATTCTTTTGTGATGAAAATATACTTTCCGTTGATCGGAAAAGTTAATTTTATTATTTCAAGAAGGTGAAATTCTTCAGGGAAATGCGATTGAAGATTCTGAATGCCGGTATACTTCGGTATCTGTACAAATTTTGTAAAATCATTGATGTTGAAAGAAGTATCAATTATTCCTTTTTCATAATCTAAGTATTGTAGTATGGAATCTTGCTGATAATATTTTCCGTTAAACTTAATTAGGTTTAATTCTGCTAACCGTCTAACTTTATCTGCACTGAAACCAGTTAACTCAATAACTTCTTTCTGTATTAGTAATCGACTCAAAATTTACAGCACCCTCTCTTAAAATGGAATTTATAAAATTATTGTTATATTGCTGTGCTAAACTAATTGCTTCTTCATCTAAATTATCGTTGGTGTTCATATTCTCTTGATACATCTGTTGTAAACCTTCTTGTATTTCTTCACGAATTGCTTCTTTGCTCATATAAACAAGGGCAGATTCAAGACTTTTATCTCCTCGAAGAATAGCTAACTCAGCTGGACTTTTAACGATCTTTGCCATCAGATTAGTATATATTCGTCGACCAATATGCGTCCCCCAGGTATTAGATGAAAGTAGAGAGAAATAAGCAGGCATTTTCTTTTTTACAGTCATTAAAAATTTACGCTTAACTTTATTAAAACGAGCATCATAAGTATCACCACTCATTGGATTACCATTATTATCAACAAATAGCGCATTATGTCTGTTCGATTTTTGTAACGTTTCTAATCGTATCTTCAAACTTTTTAAAATAGGGACTGAAATAGTTGGGATAACTTGAATGGGTTGTATAGGGAAAAGTTTAGTATCTCTTTTAACTGAGCAAGATGAAATATCATTTAATCTTTCCCATATATAAGGTTTGTAGCCTATCCTAACAGATAAACCATGTTCTCCATTAGGACCGATTTCGCGAAGGTCACTTCGTAAGACATTAACAACTTCACCTCTGCGTAATCCACCAAATATTTGTAGATAAATCCCAAAAGAAATTTCTGGCGCTACCAAATCAGATACTTCTAATAATAAAGTAATTAATTGGGGGTGAGGGAAGTGCTCTAGTTTAAATTCATGTCTTGTAACGTTTTTTGCTGGGAGTGAAAAACCATTTCCAATAAAAATAGAGCTAATTATTTCTTTATTATTTGCTTTGTATGTATGTTTTTCAATAACATCTGCTAATGCACCTTGAAGGATGTGTTGATCTTTTAAGAATTTAAAAAAATATCTTAAGTACAGATCTGCATGTTCTAAAGTCCCTCTAGACCTGTATACGCTATTTCTATCTTTCTTTTTTTTATATTTAGTGGTTTTTAAATAATTCAAGAAATCAACACCATGTGATAAGGTAAGTTGTTTTAAAGAACTTATTTGATAAGTACTGTATTTTTCAATTAATAGCCAATTTAAGAACTGTACAATGACATCAGCAGCTCTTTTTTGCGAGTTAAAATTGTGATCTGTTTTCCCATAGCGTTGTTTAATAAAATTGGTTGTAGGGTGAACTCTAAAAAACTTAGTCTTAGTGTCTTCAACAACTATAGTTGCATACTCCACTTGATAGTCATTTCCAATATCGACACATGCTTTCTTCACACTGAACTTGATATTTCTATTATTCGGATCCAATAGCATCCTCCTTTAGTAATCTAACCAATGCTTAAAGTCCTCCTAATTGATTAATCTCTTAAAATATCATCTTGAGATAAATTAAGTTTATCTGTAAATTACCTGTTAATCAACATATAATTCAGAATATTTATTTTAAATTTTAATTATTAGCGAAATCACCCACATAAAAGATTGTACGAAATACCGAAGCGACCAGATATTATTATTGTGAATCCAATTATGCATACGTATATGAAGTGTTCAACTTTCATAACTGGTTTAGCTTTGCAGTATGTCGCGCCGGAAGATTTTCATCAATATAGTATTGATGAATTTTTCATGGATATGACTGCAAGTATTCATTTGTTTGCGAGTAATCCGCACGAGTTCGCATTAAAGTTCAAACGAGAAATATATGAACGTACACGGATTGAAAGTACGATTGGTATTGGTCCGAATTTATTATTGAGTAAAGTAGCGATGGATGTGGAAGCAAAAAAGAATCGGGATGGAATAGCACAGTGGACGTATGACGATATACCCGAGAAGTTATGGAGTATTAGACCACTCAGTAAATTTTGGGGTATATCGTATAAAACGGAAATGAAATTGAACCGAAAAGGTATACATACAATAGGGGAGTTAGCGCAGTACCCTTTGAAATATTTAAAGCAGTCGTTCGGTGTAATAGGAGAAGAATTGCATTTACACAGTAACGGGATTGATTTTAGCAGAATAGCAGAAAAATATGTTCCTGCAACAACATCTATAGCGAAAAGCCAAATATTATTACGTGATTATTCGATAGAAGAGTTTATCGTTATTTTACTAGAGCACATAGAAGAAGTTTGTTACAGGTTGAGACGAGAAAAGAAATGCGCGCAAACAATTCATTTTTCAGTTGGATATAGTAAGGAATACGGCGGGGGAATAAAAAAGGCACATACGTTAAATAGAGCAACAAATTTAACGATGGATATTTATAATGTTTGTACATATTTTTTATATGAGCGCCATACAGGAGAACCGATTAGATCGATAAGTATTTCGCTAACCAATTTAATAAATGAAGGGGAAGAGCAAATTTCGCTTTTCGATAACATTGTACAAAGAGAAAAAGAAATGCGATTAACGAAAGTTATGGACGAAATTCGAACACGGTTTGGTAAGAACAGTATTTTACGAGGGATTTCCTACACAAGCGTCGCAACAGCAAGATATAGAAACACATTATTAGGAGGGCACAAATCGTGAAGAATGCTAACATGCCAAAAGGAAGAGGGATGGTAAAGTGGCAACCGTTTGCCAGCATGCCAGAACAGTTTGCAGTGATTAAAGAAATGATACAGGAGCAAACGAAAGCCCAGCGTCCAATCTTAACGCAAGATGCAAAAGAGGTGCTGGAAAATAAGTTATTAACTTCATTTTTAGGTGAAGAAGAGATTTTACTTACATATTATAAAGATGGTTATTTATATAAAAATTACATAACAGTAGTTGATATAAATCCAATAAATGAGACGGTTACTTGTACAGATGCTTTTTGTAATGAACGGATTTTTAAGTTTTTTGATGTGATTGAAGTGAATTAGAGGAGGGAATAGAAGTGATGATCTCTTCCTAACTTAATTATACCACGTAAATAAAGTTCAAAATAGACTGTTTCTTCTCATTTACTACTGCTACAATCAAGAACACATGCAAAATAAGGAGAGATGTTACATGAGTTCTTTCGTTCTCGATTTTCAGGAAATAGAAAAGGTGCAGCTTTCACTCGTCGGTGGAAAAGGATTGAATTTAGGGGCGTTATCAAACATGCGAGGGATACAAGTGCCAGAAGGATTTTGTGTTACAACGGTAGGGTATGAAAAGGCCATCGAACAAAATGAAGCGTTTCAAGCTTTGTTGCAACAGCTAACGAAGTTGAAAAGTGAAGACCGAACTCAAGTTGGTGAAATTAGCAGGAAGATTAGAGAAGTCATTATGGCAGTAGACATTCCTTTTGATGTTGAGAAAGCAGTTACTCATTATCTCTCACGTTTTGGCGATGAGCATGCTTATGCAGTACGTTCGAGTGCGACTGCTGAAGATTTACCACATGCCTCGTTTGCAGGTCAACAAGATACGTATTTAAATGTGATTGGAAAAGAAGCTATCTTACAACATATTAAAAAATGTTGGGCTTCTTTATTTACAGATCGAGCGGTTATATACCGCATGCAAAACGGTTTTGATCATAGTCAAGTTTCTATAAGTGTTGTCGTCCAAAGGATGGTATTCCCGGAGGCGTCGGGAATTTTATTTACTGCTGATCCGATTACTTCTAGCCGAAAGGTGTTATCAATCGATGCCAGTTTTGGACTTGGTGAGGCGCTAGTCTCAGGACTCGTCTCTGCCGATAATTATAAAGTAAAAGAGGGCGAAATCGCTGGAAAGATGATTGCAACTAAAAAAATAGCTATGTATGGACGGAAAGAAGGCGGAATAGAGACGAAGCAAATTGCTTCTAATCAGCAAAATGTTCAAACACTTACGGATCAACAAATTTTACAACTAGCACGTATCGGAAGACAGATTGAAGCTTATTTTGGTTGTCCGCAAGATATTGAATGGTGTTTAGCCAATGATACAATTTATATTGTTCAAAGCAGGCCAATTACGACTTTATATCCAATTCCAGAAGCAAATGATGGAGAAAATCACGTGTATATATCGGTTGGTCATCAACAAATGATGACGGATGCGATGAAGCCACTAGGATTGTCCTTTTTCCTATTAACGACGCATGCGCCTATGCGTAAAGCAGGGGGAAGGCTGTTTGTTGATGCTACACAAAAATTAGCCTCACCTGCTAGCAGAGATTTCTTAATAAACACGTTAGGAAAATCGGATCCACTCGTAAGAGATGCATTAACGACTGTAATCGAGCGAGATAATTTTATTACATTGTTACCGGATGATGAAAAAGGAAAGAGTGGTAGTAAAAGTGTGCCACCTACCAGTTCGCAACCAGAAATCGAGAACGATCCGGCAATTGTGATGGATTTAATAAAGAATAATCAAGCATCGATTGAAGAGTTAAAACGAAACATTCAAATGAAATCAGGATCGGCTGTATTTGATTTTATTTTAGAAGATATGAAGCAGCAATTACAAAAGATATTATTTAGCCCGCAAAGTACGGCTGTTATTATGGCAGGTATGAATGCTTCATCATGGATAAATGAAAAGATAGAGCAATGGTTAGGTGAAAAAAACGCAGCAGACACGCTGTCGCAATCTATACAAAATAATATTACGTCAGAAATGGGTTTAGCATTAATGGATGTTGCAGATGTGATTCGTCCGTATCCAAAGGTCATTGCATATTTACAGCACGTAAACGATAGTAGCTTTTTAGATGAACTCGTTCAGTTTGAAGGTGGAGAAAAGGCTCGAGATGCGATGAATGATTTTCTGAATAAATACGGAATGAGATGTAGCGGAGAAATCGATATTACGAAAACGCGCTGGAGTGAACAGCCAATTACAATTATCCCAATGATTTTAAATAATATAAGAGACTTTGAAGCGGGTGCTAGTAAACGGAAATTTGAAGAAGGGCTGCAGGAAGCTACGGAAAAAGAAGAAGAGCTAGTAGATCGATTGCAGCACTTGCCGGATGGTAAACAAAAAGTGGAAGAGACGAAGCGTATGATTCGTAACATCCGGAATTTCATCGGTTATCGTGAATACCCGAAATACGGCATGATTAATCGTTATTTCATATATAAGCAGGCGTTACTGAAAGAAGCTGAGCAACTTGTGCAAAGCGGTGTCATTCATGAAGTCGATGATATATACTACCTAACTTTTGAAGAACTTCACGAAGTCGTTCGCACGAATAAACTGGATTATGAGCTTATTCATAAGCAAAAAAATGATTACAAATTATATGAAAAACTAACGCCTCCGCGTGTAATGACGTCTGATGGAGAAATCATTACAGGTAAATATAAACGAGAAAACCTCCCAGCTGACGCGATTGTAGGTCTGCCTGTTTCTTCAGGTGTTATAGAGGGAAGAGCTCGTGTTATTTTAAATATGGAAGATGCGAATTTAGAAGAGGGAGATATATTAGTTACTGCTTTTACTGACCCTGGCTGGACACCATTATTTGTATCTATAAAAGGATTAGTCACTGAAGTCGGTGGACTTATGACGCATGGGGCAGTTATTGCACGTGAGTACGGATTACCAGCAGTTGTTGGGGTAGAGAATGCTACAAAATTAATAAAAGATGGGCAACGAATACGAGTACATGGAACAGAAGGGTATATTGAGATATTGTAGTTGTGCTTTAGATAAATAAAAAGATCGTCCGCTAAATATAGTGGACGATCTTTTTATGTTTTTAAGCTAGCTACTATTACCTGAAACTGAAAATCAAAATGAGCATATAAATTGGATTTCTTTGAATGTCCCTGTCGTAGAAGAAATTATACATGCCACGATTCGAATTCACATGCAAGAAGTAAGCGTTAAAAACATTGATGAATTAGAATGTATATCAATCTAAAACAAAGAATATTTTCAAAAATATTACAAATTAAGACAATGTATTGTGTAATGTCAGAATATTCTTTATTATATAAAAGTTGGAACATATTCAATATTGGGGAGGAATAGGGATGAAGAAAAAGCCTTTTAAAGTGCTGTCTACGCTTGCGGCGGCAGCTGTGCTTAGTTGCACATTTGGGGTTGGGGGTCAATCTGTTTATGCGGCAACGCCGTCTAATGTAGGATCTTTAAGTCCAATTGATGAAAATTTAATTCAAGAGGAGCGTTTAGCAGATGCGCTCAAGAAACGCGGTGTAATTAGTGAATCTACGTCGAAAGAAGACACATTAAAAGCTGTTGAAAAATACGTAGAGAAGAAAAAAGGCGAAAATGCTGGAAAAGAACCAGCAGCGGGGGACAGTGTTACAAGAGAAGCTGCTGACTTTTTGAAAAAAGTTAAAGATGCAAAAGCAGATGAGAAAGAAAAAGCAGATCAACCTGCTAGTGGCCCGGTAACTGGACAAGAGCCGGTTAAAGGGGGATTAAACGGCAAAGTACCAACTACTTCAGCGAAGCAAAAACAATATAACGGTGATGTTCGTAAAGATAAAGTTCTCGTATTGCTAGTAGAGTTTGATGACTTTAAGCATAACAATATTGATCAAGTACCAGGTTATATGTATTCAAACGATTTTAATCCAGAACATTATCAAAAAATGTTATTTGGTGATGAGCCGTTTACACTCTTTGATGGTTCAAAAATCCCAACATTTAAACAATATTATGAAGAGCAATCTGGTGGTAGTTATACAGTAGATGGCACAGTAACAAAGTGGTTGACAGTTCCTGGTAAAGCAGCGGATTATGGCGCAGATGCAGGAGATGGCGGTCATGATAATATGGGACCAAAAGGCCCGCGTGATTTTGTAAAAGAGGCATTAAATGCGGCTGTAGAAAGTGGTATTGATTTATCTGAATTTGACGAATACGATCAATATGACAATAATGGTGATGGCAATAAAAATGAACCAGATGGTCTGATTGATCACTTAATGGTCATTCACGCTGGAGTTGGGCAAGATGGAGGCGGTGGTAGATTAGGTGATGATGCAATTTGGTCACATCGTTGGAACCTTGGATCACCATATCCAATTGAAGGAACAAAAGCAAAAGTTGATAACTGGGGCGGTAAAATGGCAGCATACGACTACACAATTGAGCCAGAAGACGGAGCAGTTGGTGTATTCGCACATGAATTTGGCCATGATCTAGGTCTTCCAGATGAGTATGATACGAAATATTCCGGATCAGGTGAGCCAATTAACTCTTGGTCTGTTATGAGCGGCGGCAGCTGGGCTGGTAAAATTGCAGGTTCAACGCCACCGAGTTTCTCTCCGCAAAATAAAGAGTTCTTTCAAAAGAACATGGGTGGAAACTGGGCAAATATTGTAGAGGTTGACTATGATAAATTAAACCGCGGTATCGGCCTTGCGACGTACTTAGATCAAAGTGTAACGAAATCAAATCGTCCTGGGCTGATTCGTGTTAACTTACCAGATAAAGAAGTAAAAGGTATTCAGCCTGCGTTCGGTAAGAAATACTACTATAGTACAAAAGGCGATAATCTTCATACAACATTAGAAACGCCAGTGTTCGATTTAACAAATGCAACAAATGTGAAGTTTGATTACAAATCATTGTATGAAATTGAAACGGATTATGACTTCCTTGAAGTACATGCAGTAACAGAAGATGGTACGAAAACGTTAGTGGATCGAATTGGTGAAAAGAATGTAAAAAATGGTCTAGACACAACAGATGGTAAATGGGTAGATAAGTCATATGACTTAAGTAAATTTAAAGGTCAGAAAGTAAAATTAGTATTCGAATACATTACAGATGGTGGTTTAGCACCGAACGGTTTTACTTTTGATAATGCTACATTAACTGTCGATGGAAATGTTGTGTTCTCTGATGATGCAGAAGGCGAAACAAAATTAAAATTAAATGGTTTCGTTGTAGCAGACGGTTTTGATAAGAAGAAGCATAACTACTATTTAGAGTGGAGAAACTACGCTGGTGCTGATCAAGCGTTAAAATATAGCAGTGGTGTACCGTATAATACAGGTCTTCTTGTATGGTATGCAGACTCTAGCTTTACAGATAATTGGGTTGGTATGCATCCAGGCGAAGGTTTCTTAGGAGTTGTTGATTCTCACCCAGAGGCAATTGTTGGAACGCTAAACGGCAAACCAACTGTTAAAAATAGTACACGATTCCAAATCGCAGATGCTGCGTTCTCCTTTAACCAAGCGCCAGCATGGAAAGTTGTATCTCCAACACGCGGAACATATGATTACAAAGGGTTACCAGGTGTAACGAAGTTTGATGATTCTAAATCGTATATGAACGATTTAATCCCAGATGCAGGACGTAAAGTACCGAAGCTTGGATTGAAATTTGAAGTAGTTGGACAAGCAGATGATAGTTCTGCAGGCGCAGTTCGTTTATATCGTTAATAATGTAGAAGCTGTTGAAAGGGAGTCCTTTCAACAGCTTTTTTTTACAGAAACATAAATTCCAAGTTATTAATAAAATAATAGAAATTACTAAGCAAGCGGGCTTATTTCTTTAACCCAGCTGCATAAAAAGGTCCATGAACTGCGATTGTTGATAAAATATGAGCAATTTCCTCTGGTGTTTCTTTTTGCCCGCTATTTAACCATTGCTGAATGACACCTATATGAGCAGATGCCATATAAGAAGCTAAGTATTGGCTCGGGACAAGTAAATTCTCTTTCTTTATGAGAGCATCATTCGTATCTTCAAACAGTGTTTTCCACATAAAGTCTTTCAGTTTTGTTTGGAATGATAAATCCCCTTTTGGGCTAAGTACGGCTCTTATAAAATCACTATTTTCATTTAGAAATTCAAGAATAGAAGCGATAAGTACAAATGGAGTCGTTGGGGAAGGATTTGATCCAAGATCCGCAATAACTTCCGGAAATTTCTTTTTTGCAATGCTAGACATCTCATGCATAATTTCTTCTTGGCATCTCGTCATTAAATCAAATTTATCTAGATAATGTGTATAAAACGTACCACGGTTTATGTTCGCTTTCGTTGTAATATCTTTTACTGTAATGGCGTCAAAGCCTTTTTCTTCAATTAATTCCACAAATGCATTTCGTATTGCCGTTTTCGTACGAATCACGCGTAAATCTAAATTACTATCTCGCAAAGTATGTCCCTCCTAAATTTTCTTCAACATATTTATCAAATGTGTCTTATAACCGACACATTCGCGGTTTTTGATTATTGTATAAGGTTCAATGCAAACATATAATTCAAAATATAAATAAACAACACGTTGTTCGCTTATTGTAACTGAAATTAAAGGAGGGGAAAAGAACATGTTTAAAAATAAACTTTTATTATTATCACCAGTCATTGCACTACTTATTGTCTTTATTTTTTCATTAACATTATTCCCGACAGTTCAACCACAGCCAAAAAACTTGCCAATTGCAATTGTAAATGAGGATCAAGGAGTAGAAATTCCGAACCAATCTAAAATGAATATGGGGCAAACGATTGTTGATACGATTAAAAATAAATCAAAATCAGATGAAGAACCTGCGGTTAAATGGGTAGAAGTAAAAAATAAGGAATCGGTTCAAAAGGGGTTAAATAATAAAGAGTATTACGCGGCATTAGTTATTCCGAAAGAATTTAGTGCAAAACAAGCATCATTACGAACAACACAGCCGTCTTCGCCAGAAGTAGAAATACTCATAAATCAAGGAATGAATACAGCTGCATCAACTATGGCAGGGCAAGTATTACAGGCGATCGTTGATAATATGAACAATACTGTTCGTACGCAGCTACTAGATGGGTTTAAAGCAAAAGGTGCTACTTTAACAACAGATCAAGTTTCAAATTTAGTAACACCTATTGCGAAGAAAGTGACAAATGTGAATGAGGTTGGAAAAAATAGTGCGAACGGTAACTCGCCCATTTCATTATTCCAACCGCTATGGATTGCAAGTTTAGCGAGCGCAGCAATCATCTTTATTGCGATTCGTAAAATGCCAGTAGGTACACGAAAAGAAAACTTTGTATTAAAAGTAAAACAAATAGTAACAGGAGCTGTTGCGGCGCTTGTAATTGGATTTGGTCTTACATGGATTGCAGATGGAATGGTAGGATTAAATATTTCGAATGTAACGGATACGGTGTTGTTCTTATCTATTACAGCGTTTAGTTTCTTCTTAATGATTTCTGCAGTGCTCTCATTAGTTGGACTAAATGGAATCGGATTATTTGCTTTATTGCTGTTCTTCGGAGCACCATTATTATCGCTAGCGCCTGAAATGTTGTCGCCGTTTTATCAAGACTGGGTATACTCATGGTTGCCAATGCGATTTATGATCGAAGGATTAAGGGACATTTTCTTCTTCGGAAAAGGTTTAAGCTGGAATACACCTGTTACTGTGCTCGTTTGGATTGGGATAGTAAGTATGGTTGTTATACTAGCAACTGCATGGAAGTCTCGTGCAGTAAAGGGACATAAAACAGAATTACATGCTTAAAAAGAAAGGCCGTTTCACTAGTAGTGAAGCGGTTTTTATGATGAAATTTATATAGGTTTTTGCTGAAGCGAATGACCTTTCGTCTTTTCCATAGTATCGAGAGCTCTAAAGATCACGTACGTTCCAAACAATCTCACCGCGCTCGTCGTCCCACGTACTGTGATGCCGCTTAAAACCTATCTTTTCTAGCACGCGGAGGGAAGCAACATTCCAAGCGCCTACAGTCGACCAAAGTTTGTGGCGCCCAGTAGCAATCGCAGCGTCCAGTACAACGGATGCTGCCTCAGTTGCGTAGCCTTTACCGTGAGCACTACGGAACAACTCGTATGCAATCTCCGGCTCTTCAAGTGTGGAACGCCCGATAATCAAGCCGCAGTATCCGATGAAATCGCCTTCATCTAGCCTTCGAATAGTGAGAAGGGAAATGCCATTTTCGTCTGCCTTCTTGCGCATCTCAATAAGCCAGCTACGAACGGAGTCAACGGTTGGCATGTCCACACCACGTTCGCCAATTAATTTGCTCAGCCAAACTGCATCGGATTCCTCCCACATACTAAGCTCAAGTCTTTCGGTTTTCAGCTGGAACGCCATAGGTTTAAATAAAGATGGCATAGTGGTACCTCCTAGTTATATGAATGGATTCATAATAGCTTCGCATCTCAACACCACATCTGGTTGGAAACCCGATTCATTCGCGAATGTATAGTAACAGTTTACAAAAAAATAGTGATATTTTATCCGCCATTTGCCGTGCAGTAAAATCCCCACTGATTATAGTTTCACTTTATGAATAAGCAATTCCTTTGCAAAATAGACCATTGCAGCAATCTTTATTTTAGATCTACAGTTGTCCTGTTATATACACATGCTCCGAATATTTCAAAATGCATAAAATGTTATGCGAAATTAAGGAGGGGATACGATGTATAATTCGAATTATCATGATTGGTATAGACAGAATGATAAGTTGATTAGTGATATTGAAAAAGCGATTAATGGAGAGTATAGCGCTATCAGTTGCTATGCGAAATTAGCGAACATGGCCCCAAATCAAGTAGAACAAAAACAAATTCTTGAAATTCGTAACGATGAAATAAAGCATTTCCATCAATTTGTACAAATGTATACGAATTTAACTGGCAGGCAGCCGAAACCACAGATTACTGAAGACTGCCCGAATACGTACTTGCAAGGATTAGAATTCGCTATACAAGATGAGCAGAAGACAGTAGATTTTTATTTGGAAATTGCTGATGAAACATCAGATGCATCTATGAAAGAGTTGTTGCGGAGAATAGCTGCAGATGAACAAAATCATGCGGTGTGGTTTTTATATTATTTTGTGAAGTCGAAGTGAGTATTGAATACAATACTTAAGTATAAGTAGAAGAAAACCGTTTCACAGTAGTGGAGCGGTTTTCTTGCGATGAAATGCAAGTTACATAGGATCGACAAAATATAGTAGTTGAATTTGGTATATAATGTATGAAGATGAAATGAATCAAGGTTTTTACGTTGAATACGTTACAGACGAAAATGATGGTAGAACGCGTTTAACCGTTTGGTAGTAATATGAAAGGGGAACGACAATATGGAGAGAAATACAGTTGAAACTTATAACATTCGAATTGCTTCTCAAGAGGAAAGCGATAATATTATAATTCTATTAAAAGAAGTAGCACAGTGGTTACAACATAAAGAAGTAGATCAGTGGCAGTACCTTTTAGGAGAAGAAGCTACAGCTGAAATATTAGAAGCTATAAGAGAGACATATACATATGTTGTTATGAAAGAAGAAGAAATTGTCGGTACGGTTACAGTTTCTCCTAAACAAAGTGAATGGGATGAATATATTTTTGGTAAAGAGGAAGTTTCTGATTCGTTGTATATTCATAGATTTGCAGTGAAACGGAAGTATAAGGGGAATGGAATAGGAGAATGGATGTTACGATGGATAGAAGAGAATGTGCAACATGATAAAGAGTATTTGAAGTTAGATTGTGTAGGGCATAATCGGATATTGAATGATTTTTATAAGAGAAGTGGTTTTGAATATATTGGAAGTACGGATGGGCTTAGCAAGTTTCAAAAGAGAAGGGGAATGTGAATGCATCCAATTAACGTAAGTTTAGTTGAAAAGTTAATACAGGAACAGTTTTCTGAATGGGCACATTTAGAAGTGAAATCTGTAAAGCTTAGTGGGCATGATAATAGAACGTTTCATCTAGGCGATCAGATGAGTGTAAGATTACCAAGTGATGTAGCATATGCACCGCAAGTAGAGAAGGAAAACAAGTGGCTTCCTCTATTAAGCAAGGAACTTTCTTTACCAATTTCTTCTCCAATTGCGAAAGGGAATCCTTGTGAAGAATATCCGTGGCCTTGGTCAATTAATAAGTGGATAGAAGGAGAGACAGTTACGAAAGAAAATGTACGTGACTTAAATGAATTTGCGGCGGATTTAGGATCATTTCTAGTAGCATTGCAATCTATTGATGCGAGTGACGGACCGATAGCTGGAGCACATAATTTTTACCGAGGTGGGCTTATATCTGTATATGATAAAGAGGCGAGAGATGCTATCGAAAATAATAAGGACGTTTTTGATGAAACAGTATTAAAGCACCTTTGGGGTTTAGCACTTCAGTCAACTTGGAAGCGTAAGCCAGTTTGGGTTCATGGGGATGTTGCCCCAGGGAACTTACTCGTTAAGGATGGAAAGCTTTGTGCCGTAATTGATTTTGGCATATTAGGAGTAGGAGATCCGGCTTGTGATGCGGCGATGGCTTGGACATTCTTTGATCAGAATAGTAGAAACATATTTAAAGAAATATTACGTATGGACGAAGAAACGTGGAATAGAGCGAGAGGTTGGGCGCTTTGGAAGGCGTTAATTACATATGATGCAAATAAGGGGAGTAATAAGAAAGTGGCAGAAGAATCGTATCGTGTGATCCAAGTGATTGTGGATGATTATTCAATAAAGTGAAAAGGTTTATATAGCATCAGTTTTGATTGAAGTTACTTGACGTTTACTGTGCAATCAAAAGGAGGGAATATGATTGAAAGTCAAGCAAGGGAAATATGAAGAAATAAAATTGCGTGATGGCATTCCAGGTATGGTTGAATATATAGATAGCACAAGGCTTCCAGCTGATTTTCACTACTATATTCCTCCACACTGGCATAGAAGTATTGAAATTAGTTTAGTTATATATGGAGACGTTTTTTTATATGTAAATGGGCAAAAAAAGAAAGTGTCAGCTGGTGAGTTTATCTTTGTAAACAGTGGAGATGTTCACGAATTTGAAAAAGTTGAAAATATAAGTTGTGCAGTCATGATGTTAATTGTTTCTTATGAATTTCTTAAAGAGCTAAATGATGACTTTGATACATATAGATTTAATTTAAAAGAATCCGTCGTTCAGAACACAAAGCTCAAAGAAATATTTTATGAATTAAAGGGATTAGTCACAAACTCTGATGATTTAAGTTATATAAAAATTAATAGTTTAATTTATGAGATTGTTTATATTTTGTTGCGCCACTGTAAAGATGGGGAGAAAGTAGATAATGATTTTCAACTTGGAAATAAACAAAAAGAGATGATTACATATATTTATGAGCATTACGATGAAGAGCTTAAACTGAAAGATATGGCGAAACACTTTTTTGTAAGTGAGGAACATTTTTCCCGTATGTTCAAAAAATCTTTCGGATCAAATTTCACCTCTTTTTTAACTAGATACAGGCTTCATAAAGCTTATGAAGATATTATTAGCAGTACAAATTCTATACAAGATATAGCAATAAAACATGGATTTCCCAATGTAAAGTCATTCATTTCACAGTTTAAGGGGAAATATGGATTTACACCATTACAATATAGAAAAAATATGATATCAAAAAATGACAATAATTGAATCAAATATGAACAACAATAAAAATACGTTCCGTGTTACATTTTGTACATGGAACGTATTTTTATTTAGTAAATGGAAATTTACACGAGTATATAATTTTTTTAAAAATGTAAGCGTTTTAACAAGAGGTAGGGGGAATAAAAGATGACTAGACAATATAGCTTAGATTTATTAGAAAAAATTCAAGAAAAACAAGAAACCATCAATGTACAAGGTGCAGAAGTCTTAGTGAAAAACATACCAGATTGCGATGAAAAGGGAGCGATGGATCCACGTCTTTATAAAGACATGAAGGTTCAAATGAACATAATGAGATTTATGCCTAAAAATATGATAAAAATGGACGCTTCCGAAAAATCAGTAAAGAATATGAGAAAACAGTTTAATGGTATTAAAAGCGTTCCGATTGTCACTAAAGATATAAATATTATGAATGAAACAGTTAAAGCGGAAGATGGATATGATATTCCGATAAGAATCTATAATAGTATTTCTAAACGAGAGAATGCTCCAATTCTATACTTTATTCATGGTGGTGGATTTATGGCGGGATCACCAGATGTGGTAGAAGAACTTGTGAAATTAATAGTAGAAAAAACAGATATACTAGCCGTTTCCGTAGATTATCGATTAGCTCCGGAACATCCTTATCCAATTGGGCATACAGATTGTTACACTACTTTAAAATGGATTTATGAGAATGCTGAAGCATTCGGCGGTGATAAGAATAATATCTTTGTAGCGGGTGATAGTGCTGGCGGGAACTTAACTCAGTATTGTACAACGAGAGATATGGAAGATGGCAGAAACCTCGTAAAAGGACAATTGCTTCTGTATCCTACAATTAATATGTGTGACTATGAAGACGAGTTTTATTCTTGGAGTATAGATAAATATGAGATCGCTCCGAAATATAAAAAAGGATTAGAAAAACTGCTTAATGTGATGCATTCAATGGCCGGAGGGATGGCAGAAATACTTGGTACGCAAGACATTCATTCGAAGTATTTAAGTCCATATGTTGATGTAAATCCAGACTATCCATGTACATTTATTACGGTAGGAGAGCATGATTTTTTAATGATAGAATGTTTAGCGTATGCAGCTAAATTGACTAAAGAAGGAGTTGATACTGAAACAGTCCTTTATCGTGGTTTAGGGCACGCATATGGTGATAATGTAGGTGTCTATCCTCAAAGTGAAGATTTAGCGATTGAGATGGGTAATTTTATATTAAAACATAGTGGGAAGTAGGGGGGAATGATGAAAAATAAAACAGTGATAGTAAGTCTAACTTTTGCTATTTTACTATGCATATTCGCATTTACAGACCTACAGATATCCCATAGTTTATATGAACCAACTAATAAGATCGCTCTTTTTTTACAAGCTATAGGAGAAATTCCGGCGATGCTTATCGCCTTATTTTGTAGTATGTATTTATTTAAAACTAGAAAAAATAAAGGTTCAAGAGGATATTATCTATCTGGAATTGGATATGGAGTAATCATACTCTTGTTCGCTTTCATAGCTTCATTTATGTTAGTACATTATTTAACAATTTCAAAATCCTTAATTCCAATTATTATGATTTGCTTCATTGTAGCTACTTATATGATTTCTAAATTATGGAGTAAGTATGATGATGTAAGATTGAGAGATATTGCGTTAATTGGATTATTAAGTGTAGTGATCGTGTTAATTACATTTAATCTAATAAAATTAGGATGGGGTAGAGAACGCTATCGTCATATGATTTCTATAGGATCTTTTGAAGGATTTTCAAAATGGTTTATACCCCAAGGAATTGCTAAAAGTGATGAGTTTATGTCATTTCCTTCAGGCCATAGTGCGAATGCAGCGCTCGTTATTTGGTTGAGTTTATTACCAGGGTATTTTGCTTCATTCAAACGTAAAAAAATAGGTGTTTGGATTTTCATTCTTATGTGGATGATACTAGTGCCAGTTAGCCGTATTATGGTAGGGGCCCATTTTGCTTCAGATGTTACAGTTGGAGTCGCTATTTCATTAATTGTTTTTATATCTACGAAAAAGTATATATGGAGAAATAAGAAAGTTGATGTGCAGAGTATTCATGAAAGTATGTAAACACTCATTGAAATTTACAGAGTGGACTGTAATCAAAGGGAAGTCATTTTGATTCGAATGACTTCTTTTTGTTTGCCGTAAAGGTCAAATTTAACTTTCGAATATTCCTTGACAGGAATATTCGAACTTGGATATAATCGATTCAACAAGAAGATAATAGTAGTGATGATATGGATGTGTTATAACCGGAGACCATCGCTTAACGAGGTGAGTGATATGTCGGGGAAATTTCCGGGCGTGAACATGGCGACGCTGAATGCCTTATCTGAACCGAATCGTATGAATATCGTTGAACTTTTGCGTAACGGTCCTCTAACTGTTGGGGAAATTGCCGACCACTTGGGTTTAAGGCAACCACAAACTTCAAAACATTTAAAAGTGTTAAGTGATACTGGGATTGTGGAAGTGCAGGCGGAAGCGAATCGCCGGATTTATAAGTTACGACCTGAGCCTTTCCAAGCACTTGATTGTTGGATACAGTCATTTAAGCATGTAATGGAAGAGAGATTTGATAATTTAGATACGTATTTGAAGGAATTGCAAAATAAGGAAAAGTCTTAAGGAGGAATGAAGATGTCAAACAATACAATGGTATCGAGAGTAGAGAATGGCCAGGTATTAGTACTAGAGCGCGTTTTTGATGCGCCACGTGATCTTGTATTCAGTATGTTTAAAGAAGCAGAGCATTTGAAACATTGGTGGGGACCAAGAGGCTGGGAAATTCCATCATGTACTGTTGATTTCCGTCCTGGGGGAGTTTGGCACTACTGTATGAAGTGTGTTGATCAAAAACAAGGGCAATTTTTTGGTATGGAATCATGGGGTAAAGGTGTATATAAAGAGATTATTGAGCCTGAGAAAATTGTTTATACCGATTATTTTTCGGATGCTGAAGGCAATGTGAATGATTCTATGCCATCAACGGAGATCACATTGGAATTCATTGATTTAGGTGGAAAGACAAAGTTAATAAATCGTGCTGAATATGTTAACGAAAAGGCCCTTAAGACCGTTATGGATATGGGAATGCTACAAGGTATTACTGAAACTTGGGATCGTTTGAATGAACGGCTTGAGTTATTGAAATAGATTTTGTACTGTAATTTCATTTTTGACGATAGTTAAGTTTAATAAAAAATTGTAAGGGAGCGTTAAAATAAATGATTAATAATGTTGGGCAAATTATGTTATATGTGAATAACCAAGATGAAGTGAAGGGATTTTGGACAGAAAAAGTAGGGTTTATTGTAATTTCAGAGGAAGATAACGGTCAAGGAATGCGATGGATTGAAATTGCGCCGACTAAAGAAGCTGAAACAAGCATTGTTCTCCATAATAAAGAGCTTATTGCTAAAATGCAGCCTGAGTTAAATCTTGGTACACCTTCTTTAATGTTCTTCTCAAAAGACTTCGATCGTTTATATAGCGATTTAGTAAACAAAAACGTTACAGTTGGAGAAATTGTAACGATGCCTACAGGTAGAATCTTTAATTTTGCAGATAGCGAAAATAACTATTTTGCAGTAATGGAAAAGAAGTAAATTTCATTTGAAATTATGAGTGCGATGCTGGACTAAAGGCATCGCATTTTTTATTCTTGTTAAAAACGATTTAATTTTATATAATGATAAAACGATATACAATAGTATGTTATAGTAACAACAAAGGTGGGGTGAAAATGGAAATTATTCACGAAAGAGCAAAGTTACGGTTAATAGATAACAATGATGTCGAAACTTTGTTTTCAATTATAGAAGGAAATCGGGATATTTGGGCGTATTTAATCTCTAAAATGGATAGTGTTCAAGATATGCAGCAATACGTTCAAAAAGCAATAAAGGGCTACGGAAGGGGGACTCAAATACCTTTCGTTGTAGTGGATCAACGGACGAATACGATTGTAGGAAGTACACGGTTATATAATATTTCAGTAGAAGATAAGACAGTTGAGTTAGGGCAGACGTGGTATCATCCAAGTGTACAACGTACGAGTATAAATACAGAGTGTAAGTACATGCTTCTCCAATATGCTTTTGAAAAACTGCATATGCTAAGAGTGCAAATTAAGACGGATGTAAGAAATGAAAAGGCACAACGAGCAATCGAAAGGTTAGGCGCGGTGAAAGAGGGCGTACTGAGAAACGAAAGAAGATTGCCAAGTGGATATGTGAGAGATGCAGTTGTGTACAGTATAATTGCAAGTGGATGGCCAATTGTGAAAACTCGTTTATTAGAAAAACTAGAGTTATATAAAGAAAAGTTATAATTCGTGTTTTGAAAGGTATATGGATTGTGATACATGAAAAATATACCTTTTTTCTTACAAAATGCTACTATATTTTAATTACTTTTGTTTCATCGTTCCCTTCTGATAAAAAATTCGTTACAATGGAGTTGTATGGTAATAAACTTATATTACAAAAAGTAATGAGAACCGCAAACGAAAAATGAATTGATAATCCTCAATTTTAAATGAAAACCCTTTTATACAAATAAAACAAGAAAAATTTCTTCTTTTAAATAAATTCAAACAAACTGATTTGATATATACGTTTTTTATAGAAGTATGGATGATGTACGGAGGCAATTAAATGAAAGAAAATAAGAAAAGTAAAAAAAGACGAATCTTTCAAGTATTTTTACTAATGATTTGTTCTATCATTTTATATGTAAGTTATGCAGCTTACGATATTTGGAGTTACCGCTTTAAAACAGAGGATAATGTGAAGACAGATGCTGGTATCGTACTAGGAGCAGCTTCATGGAACGGAAAACCATCTCCTGTATTTAAAGAAAGAATTAATCATGCAATCTCTTTATATAAGAACGGAAATATTAAAAAGATTATTTTTACAGGTGGTACAAAGTTTGAGGCAGAGCTTGAGGAATCGCGTACCGCTAGAGTGTATGCACTGAAACATGGTGTAAAAGAAGAGGATATTCTAATTGAAACAAAATCCCTTTTCACAGAGGAGAATTTAAAGAATGCTAAGCAAGTTGGAATAGAGAACGGAATCGACACATATACGATCGTGAGTGATCCACTTCATATGAAACGTGCGATGAGAATTGCAAAACATATTAAAATTGAAGCGTATGCGTCACCAACGCCAACGTCAGCCTATAAAACGTTAGATACAGAAATCCCATTCTTCTTTAAAGAATTATTCTCGTATATTGGATATGTAACCTCATTGCCATTAAAGACATTGAAGGGAGACTAATATAAGGAAAGAACCTATTTTAAAATAGGAACTTTTCTTATCGTTCAAAAACATTGTATTTTTATCGGAATAGTGAAACAATAGAGAGGTAGCTTCATATAATCATAATGACAAAATGAACGGTTGATGAATCGGACATAAAGGAGATTATAATATGGCACTCTCATTTGTGGAAACAGAAGAACAGTCTTATATTATTAAGCAGTTAAATGCTTTAATTCCAAAGTTTATGGAAAGAGAATCGGAGTTAGATGAACTAGGTTCTTTTCCATATGAAAATATACGAAACTTAAAAGAAATCGGATATACGAAATTAACACTACCGAAAGAATGTGGAGGGAATGCAATTTCCTTATACGACTTCGTATTGTATCAAGAGAAAATTGCAGAAGGCTGCGGAGCTACTGCTCTATCAATTGGATGGCATATTGGTATTGTGAAAGAGCTAGCGGAAAATCGTTCTTGGAGTGAAGAGATGTTCCAATGGCTTTGCGAGGAAGTGCGTAATGGTGCGCTCTTTAACCGGGCAGCAACAGAGCTGAAAACAGGGAGTCCGACGCGTGGCGGAAAACCAGAAACAATAGCGGTTCAAAAAGGTGATAAGTGGATTATAAATGGAAGAAAAACTTTTACAACGATGGCACCAGTACTTGATTATTTTATTATTTCAGCAAGTATTGAAGGCCGAGAAGAAGTTGGTGAGTTTGTCATTCCAAGAAATGCGCAAGACGTGTCAATTGAAGAAACGTGGGATAGCGTCGCAATGCGAGGGACTGCTAGCCACGACCTCGTCTTACAAAATGTAGAAATAGAGAACCGCTTTTTTACGGATGTAAAGGGCGGGAAAGTGAAACAAAAGGGTATTGGCTGGTTGCTACATATACCAGCATGTTATTTAGGAATCGCACAATCAGCAAGAAATTATGCAGTTCAGTTTGCGGAATCATACAAGCCAAATAGTTTAAATCATTCAATTAGTTTATTGCCGAATGTTAGAAGATTAGTCGGAGAATTAGAACTTGAGCTTATGCAAGCTCGCGTCTTTTTATATCAAATTGCGAAAAAGTACGATGAAGCAGAAGATAAGCTTTCACTACAAGCAGAGCTAGCGGCAGTGAAATACGTAGTAACAAATGCGGCGATATCCATTGTAGATAAAGCAATGCGCATCGTAGGAGCAAAAAGTTTATCAGAAAAAAATCCACTTCATCGTTACTATTTAAACGTCAGAGCAGGATTACACAATCCGCCGATGGATGATGCGACACTGTCTATGTTGGCGGATGCGGCGTTTCGGCCATGATGAATAAGCGAAAAGGTTGTTCCAAAGCGGAACAGCCTTTTTGTCATTTCAGTTATTATATCTATGTAGTTTGTTTACTGAGGCTGCAGCTCAAGTCTCATACTACTCTCAGATCCATCTTCATTATAAGCGGATAAATAATAGTACCCTGGCTCTGGAGAAGAAACGAATGAACGCAAAGTAAATGTTTTACTTTCATTTGGTTGTATTGTATGTCTTACTAGTTGTTCTTCATTTTTTGTTTTGATTGAATATGTAAATGCATTTTTACCAGTATTTTCAACAGTGATTTTCAGGTCACCGAGACCACTAAAGTCGAATCCAGTACCTACGCTTCCGCGGAATGTATGTGTATTATTGAATGATGACGAACGAAATGTTGGGATGTCGTTTGTTTCAATTGATGAGAGAGTAATCGTTTCTGTTTCTTCTATGTTAGTAGGGATAGAATCTAGTTGTGTATTTTGTTTTGTTAATAAAGTAATAGTGCAAAGTGATGCGATGAGGATAAATGAACTAGAGATAAGGAAATGTTTTTTTGTAAGAAGCATATTTTGTTCTCCTTATAATAGTGTTGTATATGAAAAATATACCATTACCGATAACTGTTATCAATTGAAAAAATCTTTCTTTTCATTCTTCTTTTTATAGTTTTATAGTGGAATGCTATGCTTCTTATTTCACCTACTGTATAATAAGAAAAAAGCACGAAAAGAGGTTAACTCATGCTAGAGGTTATTGCAACATGTTTAGAAGATGTGAAACGAATTGAACGAGCTGGCGGGAAGCGAATTGAATTAATTTCATCTTATACAGAAGGTGGCTTAACACCGAGCTATGCTTTTATAAAAAAAGCGGTAGAAGCGGTACATATACCAATTCACGTTATGATTCGTCCGCATGCGAAGTCTTTTACATATACGGAAGAAGAAATTGAAATGATGAAAGAAGATATTATAGTTGCGCAGAAGTTGGGTGCAGCAGGCGTTGTATTAGGCGTATTAAAAGAAAAAAATGAAGTGGATGAAGAGAAATTAGCAGATTTATTGTCTGTTGTAGATGGAATAAATGTAACGTATCACCGTGCGATAGATGATACCGAAAATCCAGTAGAAGCGATGAAAACTTTAAAGAAATTTCATAAAGTGACTCACGTTTTAACTTCAGGTGGACAAGGAAATATAGTAGATAATATTCCAGTGCTTACAGAGATGCAAAAGGTAAGCGATGGTCAAATTCAACTTGTTGCTGGAAGCGGTGTAACGAAAGAGAATATAAAGAAACTACTAGATGAAACTGGAATTACGCAGGCGCATGTCGGTACAGCTGTAAGAGAAGGGAAATCATGTTTTTCTGAAATTGATCTAAAGTTAGTGCAAGAATTAGTTGAAATAATAAAGTAAGTATTAAAGAAAGAGGAGAAACGATGAAGAAAAATACGAAGAGAGAATTGATTTCATGGATTAAAACGATAGGTATTACACTTGCGATTGCTTTTATCGTTCGTGGGGTACTATTTACGCCCTCATTAGTACAAGGTGAGTCGATGATGCCAACTTTAGAAAATAACGAGCGAGTTCTCGTGAATAAGATTGGTTATAATATAAGTGGATTAGATCGCTTTGATATTATTATTTTCCACGGAAAAGAAGGATACGATTTAGTAAAACGAGTAATCGGTTTACCAGGTGATACAGTTGAGTATAAAAATGATGTTTTATATGTAAACGGAAAAGCGATGGAAGAGCCATATTTAAAAGAATTTAAAGAAAAAGCAGCTGGCCGTGTATTAACTCCAGACTTTACGCTAGAACAAATAACAGGGAAAACGAAAGTGCCAGAAGGCCAAGTGTTTGTTTTAGGAGATAACCGTGAAGTTTCTAAAGACGGTCGTATGTTTGGTTTTATTTCAGAAGATGAGATTGTCGGAAAAGGACAAGCTGTTTTCTGGCCGTTGAAACAAGTGAGAGCGTTATAAAGTAAAAAAGTATGGGAGAAATATTCTTCCATACTTTTTTTGTGTCTTTTTATTTAAATTGTTGGTTTTGCTATAACTTGAGCTTTTGAAAGAGTATCTTCGTTTGTCGCAAATGTCACATTATAACTTATACAAAAAGATAGCATAATTGCAGGAATCATTAGCAGTTTTTTCAAAAGAAACACTCTTTATATTTTATATGTTATTAATCCTAATTACATAATAAATGGAATGAATAGAAAGAATGATAGTTTAATATAATAATTTACAAATTTATATAATTATTTGCATTTTTTGAATTACTGACAAAATATATCGGGTTATGAACTCTAAAAAAAATATTGATAGAATTAAAAGAATATTTTATAATTTTAAATTATACGCTTGTTTCGAAAAACGGAATTCAAGTTCCGAAATTCGGAACAAAAAGGAGATAGGATGAGTATAAATAAAACAGCAGTAAAGACAATGGATATTTTGGAGTTGTTTTATGAGCATGACGAGCTAAGTTTAACAGAAATGGTTCAGCTTACAAATATGCCGAAAACATCTGTTTATCGTTTAATTGGCTCGCTAGAAGAAATGGAGTTTTTACAAAAAAGCGAGAAAGGGAGATATCGTCTAGGAGTCGTTTTTTTACGATTTGGTCAACTTGTTTCGCAAAGATTATCAGTAAGAAATATTGCGATTCCATATATGAAAGAGCTTAGAGATAGTTTAGGGCAAGCAGTTAATTTAATTATTCAAGATGGTAATGATGCGATTTACGTTGAAAAGATGGAAGGAGTTCAGCCGGTACGTGTTTATACGGCGGTTGGAAGAAGAGCTCCTCTATATGCAGGTGCATGTCCTAGAATTTTACTATCGTATTTTTCTGAGGAAGAGAAAAGAAAGTACATAGAGGAAACAGATTTAAAGCAGTTTGCAGATGGAACAATCGTGAATAAGGAGCATTTACTAGAAGTGTTACATATGGCAAAAAAAGCTGGATATACAATTAGTTATTCTGAATTAGAAAATCATACAGCAGCTATAGCAGCGCCAATTTTCGCAAATGATGGAACGGTTGTAGCGGGTATTAGTATTTCAGGTGTAGCAATTGAGTATAGCGAAAGTAACATTTCATATTTTATTGCGAAAGTGAAAGAAACAGCGAACCGTATTTCGAAAGAACTCGGCTTTTGGGCATAGAAAGAGGGAATAGGATGAAATTTTCTGCGTTAGGGGATCAAGCAATTATTGTTACATTTGGCGAAGAAATTAGGATGGATATATACGAAAAAGTACAACGATTATTTCAAGCACTGCAGCAGCACCCATTTGCGGGAATGATTGAATGCGTCCCGTCGTTTACTTCATTGGCCGTTTACTACAATGTGTACGAAGTATGGAAGGAAAATGATAGAAGTGTAAGACCATATGATTACGTATGCCAGTACATAAATGAACTATATGATACTAATAAGGAAGAGCTGAAAAGAGATGTGAAACATATTTCTATACCAGTTTGTTACGGGGGAGAATATGGGCCAGATTTAGAAGAGGTCGCAAATTATCATGGGTTACAAGTAGAAGATGTTATTCGAATACATAGTGAAACAACATATTTTGTGTATATGTTAGGTTTCACACCAGGGTTCCCGTATTTAGGCGGATTACCGAAAGAACTAGAAACACCTAGAAAAGAAACACCACGGTTACAAATTGCACCTGGTTCAGTAGGTATTGGTGGGAATCAGACGGGGATATATCCACTAGAAACACCGGGTGGATGGAATATTATTGGCCGAACACCGATTTCACTATTTAACCCGAAAGAAGAGACACCAACATATATTCAAAGTGGTATGTATTTACGATTTATACCGATAACAAAGGAAGAGTACGTATCGCTTGAGGGGGCTAAAGAATGGATGTAGAGGTTTTGCATGCAGGAATGTTTACAACAGTCCAAGATTTAGGGAGATCTCATTATCAACAATACGGTGTACCTGTTGGCGGGGCTATGGATCAAAGTGCACTTAGAATGATTAATATGTTAGTTGGTAATGAAGAGAATGAAGCGGGACTCGAAATGACGATTATGGGACCTAAATTGTTAATAAAGAAAACGACTTTACTCGCGATTGGCGGTGCGGATATGGAACCGTTGTTAAATGGTGAACGCATCCCGTTATGGCGTCCAATCCTAGCAGAAGAAGGTAGCATGCTTTGTTTCGGAAAAGCGAAAAACGGGTGTAGGACATATGTAACCTTTGCAGGCGGTATAAATATTGATCGTATGATGGGAAGTAAAAGTACTTACATACGTGCTGCTCTTGGCGGTATTGAAGGAAGAATGCTGAAAAAAGGAGATTATTTTCAAATTGGTAAAGGGGCAGACATTGCGAGTCGCTTCATCCAAAATTTACAAGATGAAGAGCGTATAAAAACGAAATGGGCAATTTGTAACAATGTTTTACCGAAATATAAGAAGCATCCAATACTTCGCGTCATAACAGATTTTGAATATGATCAGTTTACAGAAAAGAGTATAGACTCATTTTTTACGAAAGAGTATAAAGTGTCTAATTATGCTGATCGTATGGGATATAGGCTTGACGGAGAAGTTTTAAATAGAGTTAAAGAAATAGAAATTTTATCGAGCCCAGTTACATTCGGAACCATTCAAGTTCCAAACGGTGGACATCCTATTATATTAATGGCAGATAGACAAACGACAGGTGGCTATCCGAGAATTGGCAATGTCATTTCAGTAGATTTACCTCTTCTTGCTCAGCTAAAACCAGGGGACTATGTTTCTTTTGGGAAAATTACGATAGAGGAAGCTGAGCAATTATATATAGAACAGGAAAAAGATATGAGTCTATTAAAGAAATTCATCGCTTTACGAAGCTGAAATTAGGAGGAAAACATCATGAAGACAATCGATTTAAATTGTGATTTAGGAGAAAGTTTTGGAGCCTATAAGATGGGGAATGACGATGAAATCCTTCCATTCGTTTCCTCTATAAACGTTGCTTGCGGTTTTCACGCTGGTGACCCGACTGTTATGAGGCAAACTGTTGAAAAGGCCTTGGAGCATAACGTAGCAATAGGCGCACATCCTGGATTTCCTGATTTAATTGGATTTGGGAGAAGAAATATGAACGTTTCAGCAAGTGAAGTATACGATTATGTTTTATATCAAATCGGCGCATTAGATGGGTTTGTGAAAGTGGCTGGAGGGACTATGCAGCACGTAAAACCGCACGGTGCGTTATATAATATGGCGGCAACGAATTCAGAAATTGCAGATGCAATTGCAAAGGCAATTTCACATATAAATCCAAATCTATCACTTTACGGGTTAGCAAATAGCGAGGCATTTATACGGGCTGCGGAAAAATATAACGTAACTCTCGTGCAAGAAGCTTTTGCGGATCGTACGTATAAGCAAGATGGAACATTAACGAGTCGTACAGAAGAAAATGCGCTCATAAAAAATGAAGACGAAGCAATAAAGCAAGTGCTTCAAATGGTGAAAGAAGGATATGTAGAAGCGGTGCACGGAGGGAAAGTAGCAGTTCAGGCACAAACAATTTGTTTACATGGTGATGGAGAGAAAGCAGTACAATTTGCGAAAAGAATATACGGAACATTCGAACTTAATGATGTTACTATATGTGCGCCGAAATAAAAAATGAGGGGAAGTGCTAGAAATGATTAAATTAATCGGGATACTAATCGTTGCAGTTGGGTTTTTATTTAGACTAAATACATTGTTAGTAGTTATGGTTGCAGGTATTGTTACTGGTATGGTTTCTGGTTTAAGTTTTCATGATGTCATCAGCATGTTCGGTAAATTTTTCATAGAAAATAGATATATGTCTATGCCGATTATACTAACTTTACCGGTAATCGGAATTTTAGAGCGTTATGGCTTAAAAGAAAGAGCAGAAGCACTTATAACGAAATCAAAAGGAGCAACAACTGGAAGAGTATTAATGTCCTATTTTACGATAAGAGAATCATCAGCAGCGCTAGGTCTTAATATTGGTGGTCATGCACAAACGGTAAGACCACTCGTTGCCCCGATGGCAGAAGGAGCTGCGCAAGGAAGATACGGTAAACTCCCTGAAAAATTGAGAGAAAAGATTAAAGCAAACGCAGCAGCTGCGGAAAATACAGCTTGGTTTTTCGGAGAGGATATATTTATCGCGACAGGTGCCATTTTATTAATGAAAGGATTCTTCGATTCAGTAGGTATGCATGTCGGAGTATGGGATATGGCGCTTTGGGGAATTCCAACTGCAATATCCGCACTAATTGTGAGCTGGATTAGGTTTAGAAGATTGGATAAATATATAGAGAAAACAATGAAGGCAGAAGTAAAAGAAGAGAAGGAGGCAATATAATATGAACATCATAACTATGGATACAATCTACTATGTATTAGGTATAATTGTTGCCTTTATCGCTGTGCGTATTGCATTCGATCGTGAACATCCAAACAGATTTGGTTCTAGCTTGTTTTGGGCATTGTTTGCAGTTACATTTTTATTTGGAAATGTAATACCTTCGTTTTACGTTGGCTGTATCGTACTCGCTATGGTCGTGTTAGCTTCACTCAATAAAGTAACAAAATCCGAGGAAAAAGAAGTAGCTGTAGAAGAACGTGTGAAACATGCTGAGAAATTAAAAAATAAAATTTTTATGCCTGCACTGTTAATACCTATTTTTACAATTATCGGTACACTGACATTAGGGAAAATCAAATGGGGAAATGTCAATCTTGTTGATCCTGATAAAGTAACGTTAGTCGCATTAGCGTTAGGTGCATTACTCGCATTCGTTGCAGCGATGCGTATTACAAAAGCAAAAATAACAACGCCTGTTCAAGAAGGAAGTAGACTATTACAAGCTGTTGGCTGGGCAGTTATTTTACCGCAAATGTTAGCGGCACTTGGTGGTATTTTCGCGAAGTCTGGCGTAGGACAAGTCGTTTCTGATTTAGTCGGACAAGTGTTACCGACAGAGTATCCGTTCGTTGCTGTAATGGCGTATTGTTTAGGAATGATGCTATTCACAGTTGTAATGGGAAATGCATTCGCAGCGTTTGCCGTTATTACTGGCGGAATTGGTTTACCTTTAATTGTTCAAATGCACGGCGGGAACCCGGCAATTATGGCAGCACTCGGTATGTTTGCTGGATATTGCGGAACGCTCATTACGCCAATGGCGGCAAACTTTAATATCGTTCCGGCGATGCTTTTAGAACTGAAAGATAAGAACGCTGTTATTAAGGCGCAAGTACCAATTGCTCTTTCCATTTTCATTATAAATATGTTTATCATGTACAGCCTTGTATATCGTTTCTAATTAGGAGGATAAAAATATGAAAACAGTATTACTAACAGGATTCGATCCGTTTGGAGGAGAAAGCATCAACCCAGCTTGGGAAGTAGCAAAAAGTTTACATGAAAAAACAATCGGAGAATACAAGGTTATTAGTAAACAAGTTCCAACTGTCTTTCATAAATCAATAAGCGTATTAAAAGAGTATATAGAAGAACTAAAGCCTGAAATGATTATATGTATTGGACAAGCTGGGGGTAGACCAGATATTACGATAGAGCGAATAGCAATTAATGTTGATGATGCAAGAATTGCTGATAATGAAAGAAATCAGCCAGTGGATGTACCGGTTGTAGAAGAAGGACCGATTGCGTATTGGTCTACGCTGCCGATGAAAGCAATTGTAAAAAAACTTCGCGAAGAAGGTATACCAGCTTCCGTTTCACAAACAGCAGGTACATTCGTTTGTAATCATTTATTCTATGGTCTCATGCATGAATTAGAGAACCATGATAAGAAAATAAAAGGCGGATTTGTTCATATTCCGTTCTTACCAGAACAAGCTACTAACTATCCAGGTCAACCGAGTATGTCACTTTCTACTATTAGTAAAGGGATAGAGTTGGCAATTGAGGTAACGACGGAAGTAGAAGTAGATATTGTAGAGTGCGGGGGCGCGACGCATTAAGTAAAAGTATGTTAATTAAAGAGGGCTGATGTAGCCCTCTTTGTGTGTTTGTATTAATAATAATTCGTTATTTATATACTTTTATTTAATAATTTTATAAATTCATGTGATTTTAATATATTTTGATATTAAAAGAGTGATTGCTAAATATACACCTATTATTTGTAAAAAAAATGTGAGATAATCTTTTTAATAGATATAATTCCTATAATGAAATAAATCGATAAATGGTTTCATTAGTGATTGTTTAAGTGTAAAGAATTACATTAACGAAGTGAGTGAATTGAGTGGATGAATTTGAAAAATTAATTATTAGGAGTAAAAAGCTAGAGAATGAATCGAAGTTGTTACGAGAAGATATGAAAATGATTATTGATGAAAATGATAGGGTTAAAGAAGTTGCTGAAAACGCAAGTTTCTATTTGAAAGATATTGATAGGAAGTTTGCAGAAGCAACGAAATTAGACATCAAGGATTATTCATTTCTATTTTTAGCAGTGTCCTTACAATGTTTAAGGCAGTATCTTTTAACTCCTTTTGAAGAACGCAGTACCCACGATGTCAGTGAAAAAGACTACAAAAAGAGAGAAAAAGAGATTTTTGATGATAAGTTTGGTCAAATAGATAACGAAGCAAATAGCATAAGTTATACAGCTTCATTAAGTGACATAATAGCAAATGGGGTACCGTATGATGTGCAATTTGGTAGTCCAAATTTTGATCTTGGGCTGAGTGGTAATGCGCATCGTTATAGAACGCTGGGACATGATCCATTATTAGGTTGGATATTTGGAACTTCGAACATTATGACTAGTACTCTAACTAGCTGGAAACTAAATACGTATCATATAACGCCATCTCCAATGGCAAATGGCAATTTGAAATCAAAAATAACGGAACAGGCTGATACTGCAATCATGTTTGAGAAAGCAAAAACTCGGGCTTTTAATGAACCGGAGATACTTGCGGCTGCATTAATAAAACAAGGATTACACATAAAATCTGATGAATATTCAAAAGCAGGCTTACCGATACCAGGTACTATTTTACTTTCACCAGACTTTTCTCAAGAACTTGCTCAGTACGGTATTGATGCTGGTAATTTAAAAACAGTTGGGAAACAAGTCACATACTCTATATTAATTAATATGTTAATAGCTATGCTTCATAGAATCTTCTATAACGAAGAAACATGTGGCTCATTAGATTTATATAAAGTGAAAACAAGAAAAATATTGATGTACTCAAATATAATTGCTTCTGCTAGTAACCTTGTTGTAGTGGCAGTTGAGTCTGCACTAAAAAGAAAACCAACCATAAGGAATTTAGATATTGGGGGTTTGTTGGTTACTTTATATCGTATTGCCACAGATACTCAATTTATAGCAAATGTAAAAGCTGAATTCATTTACAATAATTTTAATCAGCTAATACAAGGTGAAGAATACAATTTTAATATTAAATAAGGGGTAAAGAAATGAATCCAAATTCGAATGAGAGAATGAAAACAGACAATCTTTTGAGGAGGATACATGCGCAAAAGTGCGACTCTCTTTTTACACGATTATTTAAATCAGAAAGTGATTATTTAGATGAGGGATATAAAGAAGCAAGTGATGTTTACGCTAGAATAATAGAGGAACTAAATGAGGGGTTTCTGGAAATGTTGTCAAAGCTCGAGGAAACTGATGAAGAAAAGAAAAAATTAATTAATTACTTAATATTAGTTATTAACAAGCTAAGAGAAGATAATTTAAATACTGACAACGACGAACGAATGAAATTGCTTAATAGATGTTTAGATGTATTTAATGATGATGTAAACTCTTTTTCTTCTAATGATATGAAATACTTGGCATTAGATAATAAATTTTCTGATTGGAGACATGTATATGGTATTTCTAAGTAGTACCGAACGAAGGTTCAGGATGGAAGGATATTCTAAATGTGAATCAATATATAATAAAAAGATTGAGGAGCAAAAGGATGAATTTGATAAAAAAACACAAGATTTAATGAAGAATCTTGATGAAAAAGAACAGTTGATAACAGACTTAATTTTGATGTTAAAAAAAGAAAAAAATAAATCCGATAAAGACTCAAACATTATTAATGTTCTAGAAATGAGTGTTTCTGTTCTTCGAGAGGATATTGAAAATCTTTCGGGATTAAGCGCAAATAATTTACTAGAAGATAAAGGGATTCCTACCCAAATAAAATTATTAGAATAAGTTGGATATATAGTATTTTAGTAACTCTCTACATAACTTCATTTACTGTAACAACCAAAAAACTATTTCTTTTATTGAAATCCTCCAAAAGAAATAGTTTTTTCACATATATCCCTTTAGTAATCTTTATTTTATTTGTATATATAGCAATGGGAAAACTCCAGCTCATTAGTATTTTAAACCATGAATGAGTTGGGGGTTTGGTCTTTTATTCGCAAATTTCCCGGTCATCAAGTAAATCGATGACGCAGTCTTTATGTTTAAAAAGCTCCTCTTTAGATAAATAGTCAGCTCTCTTACCAAGTTGCAGTAGTCTATTAGGTATGTTTTGTTTTCCTAGAAATATCATTGCTCCAGCATACAGTATATTGCGTTTGTGTGGAGATTGCTATGGTTATAGAAAAAAAGAGTAACCCGTTTGGCTACTCTTCACATAGAAATTTGTATTTGTTTATTTCAATAAGAGACCGTTATTGAAGTCCCTTCATGAAATTTTGGATTTTTGATGATAATGCAAACAGCAGGATGCTAACTAAAATGGAGATAGCACCAATAACACCAAAGTAAATTGATTCTGTTGCAGGATTATACAGTTTAACAACTTGGGCATTTATTGCTTGCGCAGACGCAGTTGATAAGAACCATAAGCTCATGGTTTGCGAAGAGAAAGCAGCTGGAGCCAGCTTCGTCGTTATTGATAATCCTGAAGGAGATAAACAAACTTCTCCAATTACAATTAAAAAGAAGCTAAGGACTAACCACATAGGATTCACTAAAGAGTGAGTACCGTTGATTAAAGCCGGAATAATCATAACTAAGAATGATAAACCTGCAAATAGCAATCCAATAGCGAATTTTTTTGCCGTTGAAGGCTGCTTCTTGCCTAACTTTATCCAAATCCATGCAAAAATCGGTGCAAGTGTTACGATAAAGATTGGACTTAATGATTGGAACCAAGCGGAATGCAATGTAATTCCATTGAACTGTAATTGAGTTCGTTGATCCGCATATGTCGCTAAGATAATAGCACCTTGTTCTTGTATAGACCAAAATATTGTAGCTGCAATAAAGAGTGGTATATACGCAAGAAGACGAGATTGCTCTACTTTTGTTGTTTTAGGGCTACGATACATATAAATGAAATAATAAGCTGGAATAACAATTCCTAAGATACTAATCAGGAATGTAAAACGATTTATAGTTAACAACCCAGTTGGAATTGTAACCACACCTAGCAATATTAGTACAATCAGACCAACACTGAAATACTTAATAGTCTTTTTTCTTTCCGATTCTGATAATGGATTAGGTACTTGCGTACCGACTAGACCAAGGTTTTTCTGTTTTGTTCCAACAAATACCCCTAACCCAATTGCCATACCAATTGCCGCAACTCCAAAACCAAGGTGGAAATTATATTGCTGACCTAATGTTCCGACAACTAAAGGTGCAAGTAAGGCACCTAAGTTAATACCCATGTAGAATATACTGAACCCGGAGTCACGACGCGCATCTGTTTTACTGTATAAACTTCCTACGATGTTCGATATGTTAGGCTTTAACAACCCTGTTCCTAGAATTAAGAAGACCATAGAGATAAATAACGCACTTTTACTACCTGGTAAAGCTAAAATAAGATGGCCAATCATAATTAAAACGCCACCAAAGAATACGGTTTTACTTGGACCAAATAAACGATCCGATATCCATCCACCGATAATACTAGACATGAACAGTAAGGAGCCGTAAATTGCCATTATCGAGGTTGCGGTAGATTGATCAATTCCTAATCCACCTTTTGCGACCGAATAGTACATATAATATAGCAAAATAGCTCTCATTCCATAATGAGAAAACCTTTCCCAAAACTCAGTGAAGAATAAAGTGAATAATCCTTTTGGATGCCCAAAAAATCCTGTTTGAGGAATACTTTGAGCAAGTTCGTTTTTTTCTTTCATAATGTTAATATTTCCCCTTATTAATTTTTGATATTATATAAGTATAACTTAAGAGGCTGGAATTTAAAAGGTTTTCCCCAGTAGTCCGTAATTATTTAAGCCCATCGATGAAGAAAAGCAGCCTTCTGGCTGCTTTCTAAATGAATTGAAAAATCGTCATGTAGTAAGTAAACCGAATTATACAACACCTACTGTAAACAACTGGTATAATAAGTATAGGAAAATACATAGAGGTGATTTTTGTGCAGCAATTTGAAGAAGTACGTTCAATTTTAGAAAAAGCGAAGAAAATTACAGTATTAACAGGTGCTGGTGCCAGTACGGAAAGCGGTATCCCAGATTTTCGTTCAGCAAATGGATTATATGCTGATGCGAATGTAGAGATGTATTTATCAAGAGGATATTATAACCGAAGTCCGAAAGAGTTTTGGAAGCATTATAAAGAAATATTTCAAATTAATACATTTCACCAGTATAAAGCAAATCGTGGGCATCGCTTTTTGGCTGAGCTAGAAGAACAAGGGAAAGATATAACGATTTTAACGCAAAATATTGACGGTTTGCATCAAGTAGGTGGTAGTAAACATGTCATTGATTTACACGGAACACTGCAAACAGCACATTGTCCGAAGTGTAAATTGGGATATGATTTACAGTATATGATTGATCATGAAGTACCACGCTGCGAGAAGTGTAATTTCATTTTAAATCCAGATGTTGTTTTATACGGAGATACACTGCCGCAATATCAAAATGCGATAAAACGTTTATATGAAACAGATGTACTTCTCGTTATGGGAACGTCATTAAAAGTACAGCCTGTCGCTGCATTCCCAGAAATCGCAAAGAGGGAAATAGGAGCAACAACTATTTTAGTAAATGAAGAATTAACAGGACAGGAATATAATTTTGATTTTGTTTTTCAAGAAAAAATTGGTGGATTTGTTGCAGGGTTATCTTCGATTAAATAAATTGATGTTTTCGTAAAGAAACTGAGGTGTATAGAGAGCACCTCAGTTTTTTATTTGGGTAATCGTTGTTTTAAACCACATGAAAACATGTCGATAATGTAGTAACCACATCTCTATAATTTATAAAAAAGTGTTTGGTAGGTAAAATAGCAGCGTAAGAAGAAATATTATCTTTAGCGAATACACAATCGTCATAAAGTAAGCTAATATGTAGCAGGTGTAAAGGTTCTATTTGATTTTGCTTAAGATATAAAACTAAGTCATTATAAAGTTGCTCACTATACTCACTTACAGAATGTTCTAATGAAAGCTGACCTGCTATGCTAGTCCACCATACTTTAAAACTACATATTAATTCTTTGAATGATTCTTCATTACATACACGGGTGTCAAAAAGCTTCTCATAAAACATATGATTCTCCTCATGGAAAATTTGTAAATCATATCTGTCGTTAGCAATTTGTTTATGGAGTGTATGCCATAATTCTTTGAAATTTGCTTCAAAATCATTAGAGAAATTTAATTTTCTTGCTATGTAAGGGAACCGTAAATTCCCTTTGTTCTCTTTTTGATTGAGATAAATATTTTGAATATAAATCATAAAGTTTAAACAATGCGACGTATTAGTATGTATTGTAAACGAATCAGGCATTTTCATTTACTCCTCCGTAATGTCTTTTATTGATTTATCTCTTTAGTATACAAAGAAATGTAAACGAATGGTATAAAAAACCAGTTTTATACTCTCTTTCTTTTTGAATACCGTTCATGTTATTGCTTATTAAGGGAATGGTAATAAATAGGATGATAAATTAAAAAACTGAAAATTAAATCTTTTCTTTCTTTTGTAATTAATATAAAATTCTATATATATCATATAAATAAATTTGATACATAATCATTTAAGCGTAGAAGTTAATAGAATGAAGCGAGGGAGCGAAATGAGGCAGAAAAAGGAGAAACAGAAACAGCCGAAAAAGAAAAAGACTCATATTCCATTTCGGTTAAATGTACTATTTTTTATCGTCTTTCTTTTATTTTCAGCTATTATAATTCAATTAGGTAAAGTACAAATTATTGATGGAGAAACGTATAGAAATGAAGTGAACAAAAAGGAAGATGTGACGGTGAGCACTCCGGTTCCTAGAGGGAAGATGTATGATCGGGAAGGTCAAGTGATTGTAAATAATAAACCGTTACGAACTGTTACATATACGAAAATGAAAGGAGTAGACTCGAAAGAGGTTTTACAAGTAGCAAGGGATTTAGCACAGTTAATTGAAATGCCGCAAGAGGATATGGATAAGTTAACGGAGACTGATAAGAAAGATTTTTGGATGCAGTTAAATGAAAAGCGTGCCGCAACAAAAGTAACGAAAGAAGATGAAAGTAAATTTAGAAAGCAGGAAGTAGAAGGGAAAGAATTAGATAAAAAAGTAGAAGAATTGCGCCGAGAAAGAATTACACAAGAAGAATTAAATGAACTTTCAAAAGATGATATAGAAGTGTTAGCAATTAAAGGTAAAATGAATGCGGGATATAAAATGACACCGCAAATTGTGAAAAAAGATGTGAGTCTAAATGAATATGCAGTCGTAAGTGAAAGGTTGGCAAGTTTGCCAGGAGTAGATACGACTGTGGATTGGGAACGTGAATATCCAAATGATAAAATACTCCGTTCTGTCCTTGGTAGTGTTTCTAGTGAAAATGAAGGATTACCGAGAGAGCAATTAGACTACTATTTAGTACGAGATTATAATCGAAATGATCGTATTGGTAAGAGTTATATCGAAAAACAATACGAAGATGCGCTGCATGGCACGAAAGAACAGACGAAAAATATTATAGATAAAACTGGAAATATAGTTCGGACTGAAAAAGTGACAAAAGGAAAAAGTGGAAATAATTTAATGTTAACAGTTGATATGGAGTTACAGAAAAAAGTGGAGGAAAGTCTTGAAAAGAATTTACGAGCATTTCATTCTTCAGAACCGATGATGGATCGCGCATTCGTTGTAATGATGAATCCGAAAAACGGTCAAATTTTATCAATGGCAGGAAAAAGAATTGTAAATAAAGAAGGCGAGATGCAAATAGAAGACTACGCTTTAGGAACGATGATAAGCTCTTATGAGTTAGGATCGACGGTGAAAGGAGCTACGTTATTAGCTGGATATCAAACAGGAGCGATTAAGCCATATACGCATTTTTTTGATGCGCCAATGTACTTTAAAGGAAGTTCGAAGCCGAAGAAATCGTGGAAAGACTTTGGAGATATTGATGATTTAAGAGCATTGCAAGTTTCATCCAATGTCTACATGTTTAATACAGCGTTAAAGATTGCAGGGATTGATTATGTACCAAACAATCCGCTAGATATTAAACAAGAAGCGTTTAATAAAATGCGTTATTACTTTAGACAATTTGGTTTAGGTGTGCCAACTGGTATTGACCTGCCGAATGAATCGATTGGTCAAGTAGGTAGAACTGATAATATACCTGGTTTTTTACTTGATTATGCGATTGGACAATATGATACATATACACCGCTTCAGCTCGCCCAATATATTTCAACGATTGCAAATGGCGGTTACCGAATGAAACCACAAATTGTGCAAGAAGTTAGGGAACAACCAAATAGACCAGAGGATGTTGGAAAAGTCATTCGGACGATTGAACCAACTGTATTAAATCGAGTAGATATGGACATTTCCTATATAAATCATGTGAAAGAAGGATTTAGAAGAGTATTCCAAGAAGGGGATGGAACAGGTACTGGAACGTTTAAAGGATTACCGTATAAACCAGCTGGAAAAACAGGAACAGCTGAGACAGTGTATGGTGGAGAAAGTGATATTGGAAGAGATGAGAACTATAACCGAAAAAAATGTTATAATTTAACTCTTGCCGGTTATGCGCCATATGATGCTGATCCGGAAGTCGCTTTTTCAGTTGTTGTACCATGGGTGAATAATGATAAATCAGGAATTAATTCCGCGATTGGTAAAGAAATTTTGGATGCGTATTTTGAATTGAAAACGAAAAGATCGGGTGCAAATCCAGTCCCAATAGAGCAACAGAACAAGGCACAGTAAAAATAGTATCATTGCACAGAGACAAATTGTGCAGTGATACTATTTTTGGAGTTAAAAAGCGTTTGAATAAGGTGGGAATGGATATGAAAGAGGAGATTAAGGGAGGCTGGGGGAAGTACATATTATTTATATTCGTCATGATAATAGCGTACCATTCGTTTACTTTATGTAAGGTGGAAGGAAAATCAATGCAGCCGACTTTATATGAAGGAGACTACGTATTTGTAAATAAAGCAGCAGTTCATTTTTCAAATTTACAGTACGGAGAAATTATCATTATTAAAGCAGAGGATGAATCGAAATATTATGTGAAACGTGTAATAGGGCTTCCAGGTGATGTAATTAACATCACGAATGGAACTGTATATGTAAATGATAAAAAGAAAGATGAACCTTACATAAATCAAGATTTATATAACAATACACAAGTGTTTTACAACTTTCAAAAGACAAGGATTCCACCCAATAAGTTATTTGTAATGGGGGATAACCGTGAACTTAGTAGGGATAGTCGCAATGGTTTAGGATATATTGAAGAAGATAATGTAATCGGAAAGGTAGAATTTGTGTATTATCCTTTTTCAAAAATGAAAATCATAGAATAAGTGGGGAATTCATAAAACCCCACTTATTAAAGTGTCACTTTATTTTCTTTAAAAAACCTTTTGGATTAAAAGATATGAAAAATTTATGTTTAGATTCATCGATTATGAAATTGTTGTTTTTAGTTAAAAACTCTTCAACAGCTTCCATCGGGCCAGGACCCCAATTGGGAAGAAGAGGGTTCCCGTTAATAGATGTATCCTCTACAATAATATAACTACCAGTAGTGACGATAGATTTATATAGTAAGAGTTCTTTTGATACATGCTCTTTGCTATGATCAGAATCTAAAATAACTAAAATGACATCATCAGGTTTGCGCATACTTACTATTGTTTGTACGGCCTGTACAGAAACAGAAGAAGCTGTTAAATACGTAATTCGATTATGGGATGGCCGATTTGGTTGAGGAGTTATATCGATAGTAAGTACGTGACCTTTTCCAATTAAATCTAACATAGAAGCTAAATACAGTGCACTACCACCTTGAAAAGTCCCGCATTCAATAATTAAATCGGGCTTTAGTTCATAAATGATTTCTTGGTACAAAAAGAGATCGGAGGGAAGTTTACAGATTGGAACACCGAGCCAGTGTGTATCTTTTACCCAAACGAGGCTGTCGTAGTATTGTTTTAGAAATTCACTGCTTATAGTATCGATTTTAAATGCTCCTTTCTAAAAAGGATTCTTTCGTTTGCTGTAAAGTGTTTATGAATGAAAGTTGTACTATATCTTATGTGATAAGGAATTGTAAAGCGAGTGTTTTTACTTAAAAATAAGTTAAATACCTCATGTGTAAATGGAAGGAAGTGATCGTATGTATAAGTACACAATTTGCTTTATTAGAAAAGGAAATGAAATACTCTTATTAAATAGGAATAAAAAACCGAATATGGGAATGTGGAATGGTGTTGGTGGAAAAATTGAAGACAATGAAACGCCATATGAAGGAATAATTAGAGAAACGCTTGAAGAAACAGGCATAGATCTTCCAAGTGTAACGTATAAGGGGAATGTGATTTTCAAAAATAAGGATGAGCCTAGGGGTAGTGAAGGGATGTATGTATTCCTTGCTGATTTACCAGATGGAGTACATATGGACACACCAATAAGCACGGATGAAGGCATCTTAGAATGGAAAGAAATTGATTGGATAGTAGATTGTGATAATAGAGGTGTAGTTAGCAATTTATCCAAATACTTACCAAAAGTATTAACAGAAGAAAATAAGTTAGAGCATATATTTACATATGATAACCGGAATATTATTAATTACACAACTGTACTTTTGACAGAAGATGATATGAAAAAACGTTATAAAAAACAACTTGTTTCCCAATAGAATGCATGATTAAAAATCACTCTAATCTCTAGTTAATAAAATTTTTGCATAGAGCAATCGGCAAGTAGGTTTCGATTGCTCTCACTATAATAGAGCATATATAATTGTAATTACTTAAACTGGAACAAAAAAGAGGTGGCTTTGCCATCTCTTTTTTGTTATCTGTGAATCGCTTTAATCATAAAGCGATGTTGATTCACATCAAAATATCCTTTTTGTAAGATAATCTCATGTATACGAAATAATTCTTCATAATACCTTTCGACAGTAAAATCAGGCATTTGCCACGGAATTGCTTTTAAATAATAGACGATAGCGCCAATGTCATAAAAACGTTGGAAAGGAAATTCTTCTTTTGCTTCTAAAATAGTAAATCCATTTTGCTCTAACTCACCACATGTAGTTTCGAGTGACCAACTTGCAAATTCGCTATTTAGCGGTGTGCCAAACTGCTCATTAAGTTCCGCACAATCAAGACCGCCAACTTGCTGTGTAAGAAATATCCCATTAGGAGAAAGGATTCTGCTTACCTCAGAAGCAGCATAGGATTCATGTTGATTCATAATGAAATCAAACTGACCATCTTGAAATGGTAAAGCAGTATCATCGGTCAACTCTACAACAGTAACCCCTAAAGGCTCTAATTTTTTTCGAGCAATTGACACGTTTGGTGCGTAGCCCTCAGTTGCATAAATAGTTGAGGGGAACGGTTGTAACATAGACAAAAACTCTCCGCCGCCAGTACCCATATCTAACATTGATTCTGCACGCTGCATAAGCTGGAAAGCTGTGCTGCCGTACGACCACGATAAAGGCTCGCTCTTCATTCGGCCCGTTTCTGAAATGAAAGAAAAATCCCAGCCGCTAAAATGTGTATTTGCACTTTCTAATAGCGTTAAAAATAATGGATCACGTTTCATAATTTTGTCCTCCTATTTTTTAATGGATGATATGATGAGAAAAAAAGGGAGGACCTCTTATTAAAGAGAAGTGGTTTTACGTTTCGTGTTCGAATCGATTCATATAAGTTTGCTCCTTGCAAGAATGGTTATTTATATATTCGGGATAATTGAGTGAAAATCCTTTGAAGCTATAAGAGAGGGCAATTGTTTAATGAAAAAATGGATTGAGTTTATCGTGTAATTTTTCATTCATATGCTACAAAAAATATTTTTATTTTCTCCATAAAATGGTAAAATTAGATTGGGGTGGAATTGTGAAAAAATTTAGTGTGTTATCAATAACCTTGATGATTTTGGGACTAGTATTGTTTGGATTAAATTGGATAATAGATGGCAATTCTGAGCCTATTGTCCTTTTGGGTTATATCTCTTTTTTAGTCGGCATTGTTCTAAGTTTTATCGCGATTGTTAAACGTGAAGATGGAAACTTAAAATTCATATCACTTATTTCTTTCTTCGTTGTGATGTTTTTAATTACTTGGTTTGAGTCGTTTCAGATACTACGAATTATTACGTGGTTAAAAAATATCTATTAAAATCTAAAATGTCGGTAAAAATGGGGAACCTTAAATTTAGGAAACCCAACATATACTTAGGGGTTTCCTATTTTATTACACAGTTTTAGTATAGTCCGTCCCTCATAATTGTGTAAGTGGAGAGTTGCTAAAATAGTATTATTTTCTCATTACTCTCCCGATAACTTTTTGTGTTTTTTCATCAACAAGTTTGATAATGTCGCCCAACAAAGCACTTTTTTTAGAACTTAACGTAACCATTGACACTTCTTTACCATCGAAGGAAGGGTCAATTAAACTAAATCTCTTTGTGTCTGCTGTTACTTTACTTACTTTTGCGTCTTTCCAATCACCGACAATTTCTTTTCGTTCCGAGTCAGTAAGCGAATTCCAAGCAATTTCCCGCACGTCTTTTGTTGTTTGTACTGCTTTTGTTCCTGTTTGCTTATCTGAGCTTTGGCAACCACTTAAAACGAAAGAGTGTAAGACTATTGCTGATAGAAGTAGAATTCTCATTATTTTCAAAGTAATTCTCCTTTCTGTGTATAGATTTAATACTAATTAGATTATCTTATCTTATTTTCTTTAATTAATTATTATCGAACTATTCGGATTACAAAGTTTTAATCGAAACTATACATTTGACAATCGCAAACTGTCAAATGTGTAAGTCATTTCAAATATAAATGATGTTAATAGAAATTCTTTAATATGTTGCTTAGTGCTTTCATTACTGTGACTAACAGAGCCTATTCAAAAAGCAAAAACGCTTATACTTCATTTTTGAAGCATAAGCGTTTTTGTGTAAAATACTCAAAAAGAAAAATCTTTTGGTAAAGTACCATTTTTTATCACCGTTCGTAACCCATGTTTTATAATCCAAGGGTTAACTGGATGCTGGTTATCGCGTAATTGCTGTAACCATTGAAAAACGAGCTCTTTATTTTCTTTCGTAATATCATTAATATGATTGGCTACAGATTTTTGAACATATTTAGAAGGGTCATTCATTAATGGCTCAAGAAGTTTTAAATTGTTCTTAAAATCACCTTTCAGAGCTCCCATTTTTTTAGCCCAAGGAAGTCTTGGTCTAGTACCTTCAGAAACTAATCTTCTAATGTGGCTGTTGTCGTCATGAATCCACTTTTGTAATATGTTTAGTGTGTCTTCGTGGTATGTTTCAAGAAAAGGCCGGATGGCATATTCAGCAGTATTCCGTTTTGTTATTTCATACATGGCGTCGAATGAGGATTGAAAATCGTTAAGCCCATATTTTTCAACGTATTTTGCAATAGGCATGTACATATATCCGTTTGTAAATGTGCCTACTTCTGTTGTATTTTCTGGTCCCAATGTTTTCAGTAATATATGTATTGCTTCACTAAAATCTTTTTGTAATGCATTGTGTAATTCATCTGCGATTACTTCAATACGTTGCTTTAATTCTAAATTTTCAACTTTACATGTTACGGAAGCTACAAAGGTTTTTTTAGAGAAATTAGAATCATGTTTACAAATAGAATCAGCCATTTTTTCTGCTAATTCTTCATTAAATAAAAATTTTAACGGAACATATTTACCCATATTTTCACCTCAGTGATCAGTTGAAAACAAGTTTTATTTTTTAATCGACAACCCATAAACCAAAGTTTCACTAGGAGTCGTAATACTAAAACCTGTCGTCTTATAATCCAGTTTCACTGTATCACCAGTATAGTCTTTCGTGAATGAATCCATTTGTACGATAAGGTCTGCATCTTCATAGACAACATCATCTGCATGATAGGTATCCCAAATTAAATCAACATCAACGAAAATGCTACAAGAGTTTGTCATTGTTCCCCTAATGCGAATGATTTTTTTATCTTCACGTTCTAGTCTATGTATAGCTGCTTTTGCTTCATCAGTAATACGAATGTTCATAGTATCCCAACCTTTATGTATATTTCCTTTATTATTGCAAAAACAGGAGCAATAGGGAAGGGAGAAGCATTGCAATAAAAAACGAGCAAACAAATTTGTTTGCTCGTTGCACTTTTATTTTAGTTCACATTTATCAAGTGGAATCACTTTTGTTTTCTTCGTAAATTTATATCCTAACCATAGTACTAAGAAAAGTGGTAAACCGATGTAAGAAACGAATACACCGTTCCAATCGATAGATTCTCCCATGAATGCGCCATAGTTTTGTCCTAAAATGACGATGACACAAAGTGCAAATGCGAAGATTGGACCGAACGGGAACCATTTTGCTCTATATGGTAAGTCTTTTAAATCTTTTCCTTGTGCGATATATGCTTTACGGAAACGATAATGACTAATTGCAATTCCGACCCAGGCGATAAAGCCAGACATTCCAGATGCGTTTAATAACCAAATGTATACAACACCGTCACCGAATAAAGAAGCAATGAAAGCGACACTACCAACAATTGATGTTACGATTAATGCGTTAACAGGTACGCCGCGGCTATCCAATTTCCCTAAGAACTTCGGTGCTTTGCCTTGGCGAGCTAAATCCCAAAGCATACGAGTTGATGCATACATACCAGAGTTACCAGCAGATAGTACGGCAGTTAAAATAACAGCGTTCATAACAGAAGCAGCAAAGGCAACGCCCGCTTTTTCAAAAATAAGTGTAAATGGACTTACTGTAACATCACTTGCAGCAAGGCTTTCAGTTGTGTAAGGAATTAATAAACCGATAACGAGAATCGCAAGGATATAGAATAAAAGAATACGCCAAAAGATCGAACGAATTGCTTTCGGAATATTGCGTTCTGGATCAGACGTTTCACCAGCAGCTACCCCAAGTAATTCAGTACCTTGGAAGGAGAAACCAGCTGCCATAAATACACCGATAATTGCCATAATGCCGCCGTTAAATGGTGCATCTGCAACAGTGAAGTTTTTAAAGCCAACAGATTCGCCGCCCATAATGCCGAAAATCATCATAAAACCGACAATTAAAAAGATAATAATCGTAACTACTTTAATAAGTGCGAACCAATATTCAGATTCACCAAACCCTTTAACAGATAAGTAGTTTAAAAGGAAAATAATAGCTAAACAAAGGCCACTCCAAACGAGTGAAGGTGTATCTGGAAACCAAAATTTCATAATTAACGATACAGCTGCGAGTTCAGCCGCTATCGTAATTGCCCAGTTATACCAATAGTTCCATCCAAGTGCGAAACCAAGTGATGGATCAACAAATTTTGTTGCATACGTGCTGAAAGATCCAGTTACAGGCATGTATGCTGCGAGTTCTGCTAAGCTTGTCATTAAGAAATAAACCATAATACCAATTGCGGCGTATGCAACTAATGCACCACCAGGTCCAGCTGTATGGATAACACCACCGCTGGCAAGAAATAGTCCGGTACCAATTGTACCACCGAGAGAAATCATCGTAAGGTGTCTTGATTTTAAACTACGTTTTAATTCACCTTTTCCTTGTGTAGTTTGCGTTTTAGAGGTAGTTTGATTCGTTGCGCTATTCATGTTCAACACTCCTTTTCTTGTAAGATAGGAAGGAGCGGGGGGAGAAAAGTACAAAAACCGCCAAAGGAATTTGGCGGAACGTTTCACAAATAACCACCCCATCATACCCTTCCGTTAAGATAGCACCCCACGTTTACACGGTAATTTTGTAAACGTGACAGTTCTGTTCCTTTCGGAGACAGCCCCAGCTTATAGTTCCAGAGAAGAAATATAAACTTCGGCAACTTTTCCTTTCAAACGGAGTCGGTGACATTCTCTGTGTCTCGTCCATTTTACTTTTAAAAGTCGCAACCTCTACCTCATCGGACTGATGAGGATTTATATATTGCTAAGATTTTTAATATATCGCAATTGTAATCACTTTCTGAATATATTGCAAGGAATTTTGTTAGGAAAAGTCAAAAAATATCGGTTATTGTTTAGGAAACGTTTGCAAAACTCCACCCGAACCTACTGTTATGTAACAAAAAATAAAGAAAGAAATTGTTATACAAATGTTTCGCAAAAAATGATGAAAAACCCTTTAAAATTAAAAGAAAATTCGGAAAATATAATTCGACATTCATAATGTGGTCATATTTTTTGTTATAATGAGATAAACGTTTAAAGGAAAAGGGGAAATCATTATGAAATTAGAAACGGAAAGGCTCTATATAGTACCATGTACAGAAGAGATGTTTCGTGTTGCTGAAAAACAAGGGTATAACAGTGGTCCGCATATTATAGGCCATGTAGAACATGTAAAAGAAGATGCAGCTTTATTACCTTGGGACGCATGGTATGTCATTCGAAAAGAAGATGACATCGTACTAGGGGATATAGGTTTTAAAGGGAAACCAAGCGAGAATGGTACAGTAGAAATTGGTTACGGTTTTATTGAGAAATATTGGAATAAAGGATATGCTACAGAATCTGTAGCTGAATTAATAAAGTGGGCTTTTCAGACAGGAGAAGTAGAAACGGTTATTGCAGAGACACTTCTAGATAATTATGGTTCAATCCGTGTATTAGAAAAATTACATATGAAGAGAGTAGAAGCTACAGAAACGATGATCAATTGGAAAATAGAAAAATACCGCTCGAAATAAATCGGGCGGTATTTTTGTAATTAAGGTAGTATTTGTTTTTGATCTGTCGGGTATCCAATTGTCGAATGTTTCGAATGATTACGGACAGCAATAAAAATAGATATAATAACGACAAGACCAACTGCCACGTAAGAAAGTGAAATAATAGTTGGATCCACTTTAAATGTTGTAAGTAGTGTACGTATATTCGTAAAAATAATAAGGCCACCAACTAATACGCCAAGTAAATGAGATGGAACGATGCGTACTAACCATGCTGCAATTGGAGCTGCGACAATACCGCCAAGCATTAAGGAGAATACCCAAACCCAGCTTACTTGTTCCCAGCCAAGTGAGATGAAGAAGCCGATTGTTGCAGCGAGCGAAACAGGAAATTCACTCGTATCTACAGAGCCAATCACTTTTCTAGCTTCATTTCCTCTTGCAAGTAGCACAGGTGTCGTAATTGGACCCCAGCCACCACCGCCAGTTGAATCGACGAATCCAGCGAATAAACCGAGCGGTACAAGTTGTTTGGCAGACATGCGTTTTTTTGAAGCGACAATTTGTTTTTGAATAAGAAATCGTAATAAAATATAAACCCCTAAAGTGAATAAAAATATTGAAATGTACGGTTTAATCACATTGCCAGGTAAATTACTTAAAAAACATGCCCCAATAAATGCACCAATTGCTCCTGGTAATGTAAGCCTGGAAACGGTATATTTATCCACGTTTCCAAATTTAATGTGAGATGCACCAGAAGCGGCAGTTGTAACGACTTCAGCTAAGTGAACAGAAGCGGAAGCTACAGCCGGTGCGATACCAAACATTAATAATAGAGAAGTAGAGGTTACCCCATACGCCATACCAAGTGCTCCATCAATCAATTGAGCGAAAAATCCAATAATAGCAAAGACAATTAATTTCTGCATAAATAATCCCCCTGTAATAATAAATGAAAAAGGCACTTTTCCCGTATGAGAAAAGTGCCTTTGGTTTTTCCAATCAGCAATAATTAGATTTGTTTCATTATAATACACATTAATCGTATAAATCAACTAGGTTTTAAAGTTTTTTGAATTGAATGAAAGAAAAATAAAATATACAATAAAAGGATGGAGAGAAAGGGGAGAAAGACAATGTTAGCATTTGATCATCTCGTTCACGCAGTGCATTGCACACCGGAGGAAGCAGCAAAACAAATGCAGGAGCGTGGGTTTCATACTGCATTAGGTGGACAACATACAAACTGGGGTACTTGGAATAGTTTATGTTATTTTGATTTATCATATATAGAGTTTTTAGCCGTTCAACATGAAGAAAAAGCGAAAGAAGCAGAAAATCCATTAGTGCAGGAAACGGTCGTGAAATTACAAACTGGAGAAGGAATGCTACAAATCGCAATTCGAACAGATGCAATTGAAGAATTAGCAGTTAAGTTCAGAAAGCATGGCATACAAACGATTGGACCATTTGAAGGGAAACGTATGAGAAAAGATGGACGCCTTTTAGAATGGAAAATGTTATTTGTAAAGCAAGAAGAGAACGGACCGAAATTACCCTTCTTTATACAGTGGAATGTAACGGACGAAGAAAGAAGAATCGATTTACATAAAACAGGGACGATTGCTGAACATAAAAACAAAGTACAACAAATTGAAACGATTCATTATGCAGTGAAAAACGTTCGAGAAACGGTGCGAAAATGGAAAGAAGTAATGGGGCTAACGGCAAGCCGGATCGTGAAAAATGAAGAATGGAATGCAGAGTGTCAAAGCGTATCATTTGGTGACATTTATGTACAGTTTTGTGAACCAATTGGGGAAGGATTAGTACTAGAATGCTTGAAGAATCAAGGCGAATATCCTTTTGAAGTGGAGTTTAAAGGGGAAAATAAACGAGAGCATGAAGTGTTAGGTAGTTTGTACATATATTGAAAGAGAGAGTAAACCGAATTTTAGAAGATCATAATCATTTTTCATCCTATATTCCAAAATGGTATCAATCACAACATGTAGATATAATAAACAATAAATAACGGAGGAATTCATATGGATAAAATAGCAGTAATTTCAGATATACATGGTAATATTCCAGCTTTAGAATCTGTGCTACAAGATATTAAATTAAGAGGAATCGAGCGCATTATTTGTCTTGGAGATTTAGTCGGAAAAGGCCCTCATTCAAGCGAAGTAATTGAAATTATTCGTAAAGAATGTGAAGTAGTCGTAATGGGAAACTGGGATGATTTTATAACAAAACCGACTGAATTTGAAGCGTTAAAATGGCATCAAAAACAACTATCAGAAGAACAAAATGAGTATTTAAGAAGTTTACCATTTTCAATCGAGTTTTATATGAGCGGGAAACTCATTCGTATGTTCCACGCTTCACCGAGAAGTTTATACGAAAGAATTCAACCACACGCTGCAAGAGAAGAACGTGTTAGCATGTTCGAAAATAGTGACCTCACAGAGAATATAGAAGGAGAAAGACAACCAGATGTCGTTTGCTACGGTGACGTTCACCAAGCATTCGTTCAAAATTTCAGAGGCAAAACGTTATGTAATGCAGGTAGCGTAGGAAATCCTCTCGAAATTACACAAGCTTCCTATTTAATTTTTGAAGGAACTTACAATGAAAAAGAAGCAGCAAGTTTTTCCATCCAACTCGTACGAGTACCGTATGATATTGAATTAGCTATCAGACTAGCAGAAGAACTCGATATGCCGGAAATTGAAGAATATAAACAGGAGTTACGGACTGCTTTGTATCGAGGGTTTAAGGGGAAGTAAGCGAATAATAATATATCAACGATTTTTCAAATATATCTATCGTAACTTAAAATATATCAACGATTTTTTCGATATATCTAACACAACTAAAAATATATCAACAATTCGACAAAGAATATCGATTTACCGACAAATAGTGACATACTTTGTTACTTGTAATTATATTATGTAAACTAATTACAGGAGGAGATATCATGAACCGAAAACAAATCATTAAAGAAATTACAGGTCATATTTTAACGTTAAACTTAACGCATCCAATAAGAGTTGGAGTAAGTGGTATTACAGCATCAGGAAAGACAACATTTGCAAACGAACTTGCAGAAGAAATAAAGAAACGAGGAGTACCAGTAACACGCGCCAGCATTGACGATTTTCATAATCTAAGAGCGGTTCGATATGCGCAAGGAAAAGAATCTGCAAGAGGATATTATGAAGATGCGCACGATTATACAGCTTTTAAAGAAAGGTTATTAATACCTTTAGGGCCCGCTGGGAATTTACATTATGAAACGATTTCTCATAACTTAATAACGGATATCGCTGTACAGAATGAACCGCTAGTAGCCCTGCAAAATATGGTATTAATAGTAGATGGAACATTCCTATTGAAAAAAGACATTGAGCATTTATTTGATTACAAAATTTTTGTAGATACAGATTTTGAGATTGCGAGAAAACGTGGTGCGAAGCGGGAGACTGAAGCTTTTGGAAGTTATGAAGAAGCAGAGAAAATGTTTTTGAACAGATATCATGCAGCTTGTAAAATGTATATAGATGAGCATAATCCGAAAGAGTGTGCGGATGTTGTATTTCAGAATAGTGATTTAGAAAACCCAAAAGTTATATTTCATGAAAGAGAGTAAATGCGTAATCATAAATATATGTATAACCTTATATTTATTGTTATAATTCTCGTATAATGAAATTAATTTTCCGAAGTAATTTCCAGGGGATAAGGAAAAAAGGCAAGTTAAAAAACATAAAAAGGGGATAGAACATATAATGAATGAAGTACTAGAACTAAAAGAAGAACTACAACAAATTAAAAATAACAATTATGCTGTACCAGAAGATGTGGACGCATATCCATATGCACAGTGGATGCTAGATTATATCGGATCACCAGATGCTGAATTACGTGATGAACTAATTTATAGTACGCTTCACAAATGGATTACAAATGATGTATTTAGACAAAAAGAATTACGAGGATTAATGTTACAAGCAATTAGTCCTGATTATTTATTTTATAAAATTGGAGAAAAGGGAACAGACTCTGTTTTTAAACGTGCGTTCTCCGTATTAATCCCGCCACTTATTTTATCTGTTCATGAAAGAGAACCGTTGTTATCTGAAGAACAACTGTACAGTGTGGCAGAACAAGTGCTAGAATATGTCTATTTAGAAGAAGACGTAAGAGGTTACGTAGAAGGAAAAGGCTGGGCACATTCTACTGCACATGCTGCAGATGCGCTAGATGCTTTAGCTCGTACAATCCAAAATCGTGAGTTTTCATATGCAATACTAGCTGCTGTTCGTCAAAAGGTTCGTTTAAATGACTACGTATACATACACTTTGAGGATGAGAGATTAGTAACGCCAATTATGTCGTTACGTAACCAAAATCTTTTAACTGAAGAAGAATGGAGTAACTGGCTACATAGTATAGCAATCGTTGAAGACATCCCGCACCCTCAGTATGATATTTTAGTTCAAAATATTAGAGCTTTCTTAAGAAGTTTATATTTTAGAGTTTTAGAGACAGAGGGCAGTACAGCCTTTACAGATGATATATTGGAGACTTTGAAGGATTTGCGTAGATATTAAAAATACATTTTCCTAAGAGAAAAGTACATAAAACCACTACCTCCCAACCATACTAATAAAATGTGTTGGAGGTGAGTTTAATGGACAAAAAAGACTTTGAAAAAGTATATAATGATTACTTACATCAAGGGGAAGAGCAAGTTCAATTTGAAGTAGCTCAGAATGTCGTTTCAGGGGCAGAACAAATAATTGCCGTTCGTAAAAATGATGACGGGGATTTAATTGCTTTTAAAACAAGTGGCGGAAGAGAGTTAGATTATATTACTGCTCTTCATGAAGCAAAATCAGGGAAGTTAGCTCATTTGGACGTATTTCATAAGTATGGTAGAGATATTATACGTAGTGAACCGGATGGTATAAAGGAAAATAACTTAGATAATTTACCGTCTTTTTAAACGGGTAAACCTCAAGAAGAGAATGTTCATTTGGATATCCTCTTCTTTTTTTCTCTACAAATAGAAGGTTCATTTCGAAAGTGAAATTACACTTTTAAAGAGCTCTCTAAATTTCTCTTTATCTTCTGCTGTAAATGGTTTTGGACCTTTGGTGCGCTTGCCGCTTTTTCGAACCATTGCACTTAAATAACGTGTTTGTAATAGTTGGTCAATGTTTTCATTCGTATACTTATAGCCTTTATGGTGAAGAACGATACAGCCTTTTGCTAAAGCGAGCGAAGCAAGACCGTAATCTTGTGTAACGATTAAATCTTCTTTTTTTGCTAACTGCATAATCCGGTAATCCGCAGCATCTGCTCCAGAATCAACATAAATTGTTTCCACACCTGCTGGCTGTTTAGCATTAGAATAATGAGAAAAGCTAGTAACGAGGGTAACAGGAATTTCCACCTTCGTAGCTTCAAAGATTATAACATCTTTTACAGGGCATGCATCTGCATCAACGTAAATTTTCATTTTTATCACTCCTATAAAGTGAAACTTGAATTAGTGGGAGTTTTACTGCCCACAAATAGCGGGATAAATAGGTTCGACTTGATAATAATGGTAGATTTATCTTTTGTCAAACAAGATCTCTTTACCTAATGTTATTTTTCACAAACCAAAATAGCTTCACGCAAACGAGCAATACCTTCCTCAATTTGATCAATATTCACTTTCCCATAAGATAAACGAATATAACCATCTTTCGCGCCGAAAATACTACCTGGCATAAAGGCAATTTCTTGTTTTAAACTTTGCATAATGAGTTGTTTTTCGTTTATCGGTTCTTTTAATTTTCCCCATATGTATATACCGCCGGTCGGGTTTGAAAAAGAGATTTTATCGTGAAGGTGCTCGTTTAGGGCACGGACGATAACGTCTCTTTTTTCTGCTAGTTGTTTTCGTAACGGTACGATATGCGACTGAAATGGTACAGTTTCAAAAAATTGTTGCATAAGCCACTGCGGGAATATACTCATTCCTAATTCCATTTGATGCCGTGCATCTGATAATCGTTCGACTACAGACTGCGGAGCGACAAGCCAGCCAACTCGTAACCCTGGCGCGATCATTTTTGATAAGGAATGTACATAAATGACTGTTCCGTTTTCATCAATCGATTTCAAAGTAGGGCAAGGTTGTTTATTTTCTAGCGTTAGTAAACTGGACGGATCATCTTCAACGATCGCAATTCGTAAGTCTGCGCAAAGTGATAACAGCTTTTTTCTACGGTTTGGATGAAGCATCGTTCCCGTAGGGTTTTGGAAATTTGGATTTAAAAAGATCATTTTAATACGATGCTTTCTATATAACTCTTGCACATCGTCTGGATTAATACCGTGTTCATCGACAGGTAATGGGAAAATACGAATACCTGCTGATTGGAATAACGGCAGGGAATAACAGTGCGATGGACTTTCGAAAGCGACTGCATCACCAGGATTTAGTAAACATTGTACGATAAGGTGAAGTGCTTGTTGGGCGCCAGATGTAATCATAATCGATTGTTCGGTCGCTTCAATTTTTAAATAATCTTTCATATATTTTACTACCGCTTGTCTGAGCGGGAGATAGCCCTGGGGATGATCATAACTTAATGACTGCGTTAACGGTTGTTCTCGTAAAATCGTTTGAAGTTGATCGTGAGGATAGAGGTTACAACCGAGCTCTCCATTAGCGAAATCTATAATATTTTCATTTTGCTGTACTTCTGCCCGAATGTGCCGGAGTAACGGTAAGTTTGGTAAAAAAGTACCACCTTCTACGAAATTTCTCCAGTTTGGCGTTAATGTTGGAGAAACGCCCCACATATGTGTACTTACACGTGTACCTTTACCGGTTGTACTTTCTACAATTCCCATAGCGCGAAGTTCATTATAAGCAGTCGTTACTGTACTTCGGTTTACATTTAACTGCGTAGCTAATTTCCGTTCTGAAGGGAGGAAGCTACCTGGAGGAAGCTCTCCGTATGTAATACGTCTTTCAATAAAGTCAACAACTTGCTGATAAATAGGTATTTTACTGTCATTATCTAGCTTCCATTCCATACAAACGCCTCCGCATCTCTTATATACATCAAGTATAACAAATTGGCTGGGTAAAAAAACAGCCAATTGGACGGTGTTATATCCAGCCAATTTTACTATGCTAAATAGGGAAGGGGAGATTCGGATGAAAAGATGGCAAATGGAGTGGCTCCTAGTATCAGTTGCATTAGTATGGGGAGCAAATTATACAATTGGAAAGTATGGTGTGGCATTTATGTCATCCATTCAATTTAATAGTTTACGATTTTTAGTAGCATCACCGGTATTATTACTTATTACTTTTATAATGGAACGCTCATTACGTATTGAAAGAAAAGATTGGTTACGATTATTAGCAGTCGGCATCGTTGGAACGACGATGTATCAAACGATGTTTATGCTATCTGTGAAATATACTTCAGCAACGAACGCCTCATTATTAATTGCGATGTCACCTATATTTACAGGGATATTAGCAGTATTACACAAACAAGAACGTTTTTCGATGAAAGTGCAAATTGGTTCGATAGTAGCATTTATTGGTGCAGCATTCGTTTTATTAACAGGGCATACAGGAGGAGCTACTTACGAGTATGCATGGCTCGGAAATATAATTGGATTAGTCGCAGCAATTGCGTGGGGATGGTATCCAATTTTAGCGCAACCTCTCATTACAAAATACTCTGCAATGAGAGTCACATCATGGTCTACTTTAATTGGAATTGTACCTCTCGTTGTATATTGTTTATTCAATGTAAATACATTAACGTGGCCAGTAGATATGCCAAGCTGGGGTTCTCTAGCATATTCGATCGTCTTTGCGACAATCTTCGGACTTGCCATGTGGTATGTCGGTATTAGTAAAATCGGCTCAACGAAAGTAATGGTTTATATGTATCTTGTACCATTGTTCGCAGTTATCTTTGCAGCTGTAACAATCGGAGAGGAAATCAATATGATGCAATTAGTTGGCGGTCTTATTATTTTCATCGGTTTATATGTAGTCAAAAAAGGCGGAATCAAAAAGCCTGCTCTCAATTTGAAAAAAGTAAGTTAGTAGTAAAAATGATCTCTTTCACATAGAAGGAGATCATTTTTTATTTCGTAATAAAATCGCTTGTTCAATGGCCCATTTTTGATGATCATGAATGAGAAGCTCTATAGCAAGTAAAGGAGACATCCACCGCAAAACATGATCCTCCTCATAGTGTTCAGTTTGTTTCTGCACCATATTAGCAATATAAAAGAACCCATCGTTTAAATAATATGTATCTTCCTTTTCAGAATAAAAATATCGCATTGCATTACCGATATACTGCTCAATTTCAATTGCCCATCCTAATTCTTCTAGTAGTTCACGATGTAAGCATTCATCTTTTGTTTCAGTACCTTCCATACCGCCACCAGGTAAAAAGTATCGTTCCCCTTTTTGGACAACAGCAATCTTTGAAGAAGTTGAGTTAAAAATAATTGCATAACAACTAGGTCGTAATACATATTGCTCAGTAAGCTTTTTACAACCAAAAGTAAGTTTAGACATCATAAAACACCTCATCTTTCTATAAAATACATAAAAGGAATATTAAGGTAAAAATGGAATTGTATAAGTATAATCTTATGAGATGGGAGTGATACCACAATGATAAATCGAAAGTGTTCACGCTGTAAAGAAATAACAGGTACATTGCACGGTGGTAAAAAAATTAAGGAAGAATTTCTATGTGAAGATTGTTTGCAAAAAGGAATTGCGAGCGGAGAAATCGAATTATCACAAGTGGAGCAAGAACAAACTTCGTATCTTTCTATAAAAATATTAAAAATAATGAGTGTTATCTATTTAATAGCATCTATTTTGATGGCTTTTTCAACTGGTCCATTTATACATAATATAGGATTTGATGAAATATCCATTTCAGGCCCAGAATTAGGTTTAATAAGTATTGTTATGCTAGGATCTATATTTCAGTCAGTTCTTGTATTTTGCGGGATATGGGTATTCATCCTTTTAGTAGAAACAGTCATTAAAATTTATGAAAAAATGAAGTGAGTGAGAGGGAGAAACATATGCGAGTAAGAAACATCCAAAGGGAAGATTATGTAAAAATTCATTCTGTTTTAAATGATTGGTGGGGCGGGAGAGACATGGCTGGCATGTTGCCAAAATTGTTTTTCGTCCACTTTCAAGAAACGAGTTTTATTATTGAAGAAGAGGGAGAAACGTTAGGTTTCTTATGCGGATTCTTTTCACAAACGCATAAAGAGGAAGCGTACGTTCATTTTATCGGAGTAAATCCGAAGTATAGAAGAAGAGGAATCGCATCGACATTGTATTCTTATTTCTTCGATGTCGCTCGTGCAAATAATCGTAAAGTTGTAAAAGCAATCACATCACCAATTAATAAAAAATCGATATTATTTCATCAAGAAATCGGTTTTCGAATTGAGGCTGGGGATGATGAGGTAGAGGGTGTATCGGTACATACAAATTATGATGGGAACGGCGGTAGTAGAGTTTTGTTTTTGAAACATGTGTAGAGAAATAAGCTTTACCTAAACGCACTAAGTTAAATGTATATGAAAATGTTATCCGTTGCATAAAGAATGGTTGACTTTGTTAGCTTGATAGAAGGTAGTCTGATAGTCGAAAGGAATTTCGGTAACATAATTCATCTAAAAAAGAGGGATCTATATGAATTTTGAGAGGGATAGATATTTTTTACAGATGGCATTGGAAGAAGCAGAAAAGGCGTTAAAAGAAAACACCTATCCAGTAGGAGCAGTTATTGTTGATGGAAATAATAATGTCATTGCAAGAGGAAGGAATAGAGTGCATCCGCAAAAAGACATAACAGCTCACGCAGAGATAGATGCTATTCGCAATGCAGGGGAAGCAATGTTTGATGCAAAAATAAAAAATGAGAAGTTTACTATTTATAGCACGTTGGAACCGTGTCCAATGTGTACAGGTGGTATTTTATTTGCAAAAATACAGAGAGTAGTCTGGTTACTAAATGATGATTTAGGGTTTGGTGGATATAAAAAGATAAAAAATGCTTTAGTTTTCGAAGGGAAATTTAATAAAATCGACATGGTGGAAGAACCATTTGAAGACTTAAAAACAAGACAAAAAGAACTAATGAGACAATGGGAGCTAAATCCCAATAATATTATTAACTTGCGTAAGGTTATAAAAAAATAGTTGTTTCTTTAAATTAAATCGGGATACCGCCACATTACCATCAATTTAAAAAATATAGTGAAATTATATCGATTTAACAATAAAATATGGAAGAACCTATTACGAATAGAAAGCCGTCCTAAAAGTATTCTAGGATGGTTCTTTTTGTTGTGAGGAGCTAGAAATATGGAGAGTAAACAAAGTAGAAATGAGTATTTAAGACGCATACATAAGGTTCAAGATTATATAGAATCAAACATAGACAGTTCACTATCCATTGAAGAGCTAGCCGATGTAGCAGGATTTTCAAAGTATCATTTTCATAGAATTTTTAAAGGAATAGTAGATGAACCGTTATCCCGGTATGTGAATCGCTTGAAGTTAGAAAGGGCAACAAACCTTCTTACATATCGATTGGATATGACGATTACGGATATCGCTTACCATTTTGGTTTCACAGATTCAGCAGTTTTCTCTCGGACATTTAAAAGTTATTACGGTGTAAGTCCGTCTCAATATCGAAACCATAATAGCAAGAATTGCAAAGACGTAAGTGAACTTTCTCAATACAATGAATGTAAGAAGGTTCGAGGAAATGTTGAAATTGTAACAGCGGACGATATAAACGTCGCATACATAAGACATATCGGTACATATGAAGAGTTAACTATAGCTTTTCCGAAAATGATAGAGAAATTATTTCATTACGCAGCTAAGCAAAACTATCATGTATTTGAGGATACGAAAGTATTAACCATTTACCACGATCATCATGAATTTACTGAGGATTATCATTTAAGAACAAGTCTATGTGTAACAATTTCAGATGAATCCACAGTAGAAACGAATGACGTTGGAATAATGGTAATACCTTCTGGAAAGTATGCAGTAGGGCATTTTGAAATATTCCAAGATGAATATAAAGGAGCATGGGACTTTATATACGGTGAATGGCTGCCAAATAGCGGATATAAACCGAGAGATTCGTATCCTTTTGAAGTGTATAGAAATGATCCAAAGAAGCATCCAAAGCATAAACATATAGTTGATATATATGTACCTATCGAACCTTTTTAATTATAGGTTAAAGGGGAAGGAATAATGAAAACTGCTGAAAAGTTAGATCAGATTATAAAAGAAGAATATAAAAATATGAATGGTATGTTAGTAGTACAGAAAGGTAATGTTATTTTTGAAAAATATTATAACGGTCACGGTCCAGAGGATGCATTTCATGTAGCGTCAGTTACAAAAACGATAATCTCTGCGCTAATTGGGATATGTATAGATAAAGGCTATATAAAAAGCGTTGATCAAAAAGTAATAGAGTTTTTCCCTGAATATAAACTTAAGGCATCTGAAGTAACAGTACGCCATCTTCTAACAATGACAGCGCCATATCCTTTTGTAGACTGGCAAGAACCGTTAGAAGAACTATGTACACAAGAGGATTGGGTACAGTATACACTTAATAGAATGGGGAACGGCGGAGAAATCGGATCTTTTAAATACTCATCTGCAGGAGCGCATGTACTATCAGCAATTATTACGAGCGCAACAGGGAAAAGTGCGCGTGAATTTGCCAATGAATATTTATTTCAACCACTTGGTATGAGAGAAATTCCAAACTACAATATGAAAGCATTTGGATTCGATGACTTATTCGGAAAAGATGTGAAAGGGTGGGTTCACGATCCAAACGGTATTTCAACAGGTGGCTGGGGACTTACGTTGACAGCTAGAGATATGGCCAAGTTTGGAGGTTTATATTTAAACGAAGGTACTTATAATGGAAACCATATTCTTTCAAAATCATGGATAAAAGAATCAACGGAAATGAGCGAGAATCAATATGGTTACTTATGGTGGTTAAGAGAAGAAGATGGGGTCTTTTCATACAGTGCAATGGGTGATGGTGGGAATGTGATTTGTTGTATTCCGGAGGAGGAATTGGTGGTGGCCATAGCAGCTGGAATTATATTGGAAGCTAAGGATATATGGGAGTTAATTAAGCGATGTCTATAGTTAAATTTAAAAATCTTCCTACACTGCAGGAGGATTTTTTCTTTTATTAAAGTTTATTTAAAAATTAAAATTAAGAAAATCCTTTTTTGTTTATTTTGTATATTTGCTACTAATTTTAGCCTACTAGTTTAGCTGTTAATACAAATATAATTATATTTGTATAATAAAAACGTTTCATGTATAAGTATAATGTGTTAATATCATAGCTGGAATGGAGAAAGGTATGTGCATTTTTTGTATGAATAAACAGGGTCTTTTGTTGTAAGAAAGGAAAAGGAAGGTATTTAGGTATGTATGGTATTTTTATGTTTTTATTAGTGTTCGGAATGATAATCAGTGGGTTATTCATTGTTAGATTTCATAAGAGAATGGACTGGCAAAAAAGAATGAAAGCAATTGTAGCATGTCTCGGATGTTTTTCAGTTGCATTCATTTGCATTGTATTTGTTCCGAAAAAGGACACTTTTACGGTAAATGAATCGAAGGTAAGTGAAGAAACGACAAGTGAAGAGGATTCAAAAAAAGAAGAAGTAACTTCTTCGGATGAAGTAAAGAAAGATAAAGAGCCTATATATAAAGAGTATAGTACAGAAGAAATAAAATCTTTGTTTATTACTGGTATGAGTACTAAGGAATTTGATGATAAAAAAGAAGAGAGTAAAATAAAAGTACGAAATTATAATAACTATAATCCAGCTGGACTATACACATTTGATACTAAAGAGGGACAAATTGTAGCAGTAGTATTAAATGCAAAGGAAGTAATTAAAGTTGAAACATTAAATAATCAAGAATCATTAGGGAATTTCATTAAAGATGAAGAAAATAGGATGAACGAAGAAAAAAGAATTGCAAATGAAGAAGCGAATAAGCAATTAAAGGAATTATATGAAAGCAAAAAGAATAAAATGGAAGGTTCTGGAGACTCTGTCACAAATAAAATACAACTAAATTCAGGCTTAGCATTCTTTGATTTTAATAATACGGGTTCCAGAAACTTTATTGTATATCTAAAAGATAGTAGTGGTAATACGATAGAATTGTTAGTAAACACTATCGGAAATTATTCAGGAAAAGTATCTACTACTATTCCAGTAAGTGGAGAATATTATTTAGAAGTAAAATCAAGTAGCAACTGGAATGCTACTGTAACACAAGAAACACCACTTGTATCTGAAAAGGTTCCAGGTACGATTAATGGTCATGGTGATGACGTAGTTTTCATCGATGTTCCTAGTGGAAACCATATTGTTAAATTAAAACATACAGGTTCAAGGAATTTTATTGTTAAAGTGAACGATCAGAATTTGTTAGTAAATAAAATTGGTGCATACGAAGGATCATCTTCTCAAGTTTTCGAGAATTCAGGGATGTATAGCTTTGCGATAAAAGCAGATGGTGATTGGAGTATTACAATAGAGTAGTATAATGTATTTATAACTCTTTTAATAAAATGAAAAGTTAATAAAAAAAGAAACCCTTTTGATTAATTTTTTCAAAAGGGTTTCTTTTTTGTTTATGAACTTGAAAGTGTATTGGCAAAATAAATTATTCACCCGTAACTTTCCACAATAAAAAATCGTTAAACAAATGAATAGATTTTTTATCACGAATGGGGGAGAACCATGAAAATTCTAATACTAGGTGGTACACGTTTTTTAGGAAGAGCTTTTGTAGAAGAGGCTTTGAACAGAGGTCATGAAGTTACATTATTTAACCGCGGAACAAACAAAGAAGTTTTTCCTGAAGTGGAGCAGCTTATCGGTGACAGAAATGGTGATGTATCAAGTTTAGAAAATCGAAAATGGGACGCGGTAGTCGACACGTGCGGATTTTCTCCGCATCATATTAGGAATGTTGGAGAAGTATTAAAAGATAATGTAAACCATTATATATTCATCTCAAGTCTTTCCGTATATAAAGATTGGATTCCGCATCGCATAAAAGAAGACTATATATTACAACCTGAACCAACGGGTGAGCAAATAAAGGCTGTAGAGAATGGTGAAATATCTCCTTATGAGCATTACGGTGCGCTTAAAGTATTATGTGAAAAAGAAGTAGAGAAGTATTGGCCGGGGCGTGTTTTACATGTAAGGGCAGGGCTTCTTTCAGGAATGTTTGATTATACAGATCGGCTTCCATACTGGATTGGGCGTGTAGCAAAGGGCGGAAAAGTGTTAGTTCCAGGAAGAAAAGATCGTCCAGTGCAATTAGTCGATATAAAAGATGTCGCGAGCTTTGGACTCAACATGGCAGAAAATAATAAAGCAGGTACATTCAATATAACAGGTCCGAATGATGAATTGACGATGGAAGAGCTATTAAATACGTGTAAAAAGTTTACGAATAGCGATGCTGAATTTGTTTGGGTCGATGAATCGTTTATGAATGAACATAAAGTGCAGCCTTGGACAGAGATGCCTTTATGGCTTCCCGAAACTTTCCCATTAGAAGGTGAAACGAAGCCGTGGAAAGGTGGATTTTCTATTAGTGTCGAGAGTGCCGTTAAAGAAGGGCTTACTTTTAGAAGTTTAGAAGATACAGTTACAGACGTGTATGGGTGGATGAAGGAAATAGAAAATAGGGAATTAAAAGCAGGTATTTCAAAGGAAAGAGAAAAGGTGCTGTTAGAAAAGTGGCATGAAATAAAGAGAGTTTAAATAAGAGCCCAATGAAAAAGGACTCTGTCTATTTGCTAAACAGAGTCCTAATATTCATCTACCATTCAATCGGTTCTTCCCCGTACATTTCCCACAGCTTAGGAAACATTTTTTTCAATCCTTCTTCGTCATCTTCATCCCAATCGAATTCAATGTCGTCATTATAAGTTCTTTCATTAGTTAGTACGTGATAAAGTGTAAAGTAAGTATCATCTTCATCCCCGGTTTTTTCTGCATATACAGTGTAACCGAAGTATAAAGAAAGTTCTTCAATATTTGGTACATCATACTCACTTAAATTTTCTAATACAGGAATTACCCGTTCAGGATCTTCAATACACGCTTCGTAAGTTTCTTTTCCTTGATATAATAACCATCCACGGAAGTAATCAAAACAATCATCCGAACAACCGCCTAAAATAATATAGGCTGCTGCCCATAAACGAGAAGTATAGGAAGCTTTTAATATGCGATGCATATGCGTATCAAAAGCTACAATTTCATGTACTGTACGTTTAGCGAGGTGAGAAGTAAGCCATTCTATTTGTTCTTCTTGATCTTCGCCTTTCGTTTTTGCACGAACGAGTAGTTCCCAAAATTCTTCTTCTGTTATCGTTTTTTCTTTTATGTAATCTTCCCCTAAAATTGGGTCTATATATCCCTTTTTACGTTTGGAAGCAACTAGTTTGTTAGCTTCTTTCATACATTCTTCTTCTGTTTCAAACTCTTTCGCTTTCACGCTGCCAGCTGTGCCAATTTTCCCATAAAACACAACGTAGTCTTTTTCTTTCACAACGATTTTCCAAAACTTATTGGATTTCTCAGTTTGCTGGATTAATAACGTTTCCATTCGTACCCCCATACTGTTTTTCTAGTGTGCAATGTGATTGTAACATATGTATATACACTTGTAATGATGAAAAATAAGAGTTCGGAAAATTCGAAAATGATTGAATGAAGTGGGCGAATTTAGTAATCTTATTTGTACATACATAATCGTTTTTTTATAATTCGATATTTAATATATAAGGGGGCATTACAGATGGATCTTACGTTTAAAGTAGAGGAAACATGTTTTAATTACCGTGTCGGAGCAATTTGTAAATACGATAATAAAATACTCATTCAGCAAGGTGAAGGTGAAGATTTTTGGTACGTACCAGGCGGAAGGGTGAAAATGCTAGAAAATAGTGAAGGTGCATTAAAACGAGAGCTTGCAGAAGAACTAAATGTTCCTATTGAAGTGAAGAGATTAATATGGTCAGTAGAAAATTTCTTCACACTTTCTGAGCGAAAGTTTCATGAGATTAGTTTTTATTACGAAGTAGAGCTACATGAGTTACCTGCAAATGGAGAAGATCAATATATTTTGGAAGAAGAGGGAAGGAAGTATTTATTTAAGTGGGTGCCGGTAGAAGAGTTAGATGCATATAATTTACAGCCCGCGTTTATAAAAGAGAAAGTAAAGGATATAGCAGTTCATACAGAACATATCGTCTTACAAGATTAAATGTATTCGGAGGGGAGAACGGTGAAGGGGACTAAAAAAGAGATACATATAAATGACAAAGCAATTCATTATACACATATAGAAAAAGGTTCTAGTACGGTTTGCTTTATGTTCTCAGGTTCAGGATACAATTACGATAAGCCGTTATTTTATTATGCGACGATGTTAATGCTTGAACATAAAATTGATGTTGTACATATTCATTATTCTTATGATGGACAATTAATGAATAAACTAATGGAAGAAGTAACGAAAGTAATGATGGATGATATTCATCCTATAATGAATGAAGTATTAAAAGATGAGCAATACAGTCATACAATGTTTTTAGGGAAATCACTTGGAACGATTCCAATTGCGAATGGTGTAATGAAGAGAGAAGAGTTTTTGCAGTCAAAAATGATATTACTTACACCTTTACTGACGTTTGATACGATTTTTGAATCTATCTTACATAGTGATCATGAAGGGCTTTTAGTAATTGGAGACAAAGATCACCAATACAATGCAGATCAAATTAATCAGTTACAAAATACAAATTTAAAAATTGATGTTATCAAAAACGCAAATCATTCTGTAAATGTTGGAGAATATGAAACAGAAAATTCAATTGAAGCAATAGCGAAAATAATAGAAAAGCTTAAAGAAATTGTTAGGGAAAACTAACTTATCAATACATGCAAAAAGAGGTGCGAATTGCACCTCTTTTACTTTAATAAGCCTTCAGCACATGAAGCAAATAATCCTTCCGATTCAGCGGATTATAATCAACACGTTTTCGAGTAGGGAAGGGAGGCTTCAGCTTTGTGAAACCAGCTGGATTTGTTGTAAAGATACCTTCTCCTTCAGTAAATGAATGAAGCATTCGTTTAAAATGCTCTGTTTTCGCAACAGGTAATGATCCTGTTAATTGGTAAGAATCATTATATAATATAGGCTCTGCAAAAGTTGCTGGAATGGCAGCGAGCTTATACATTGCGGTACTAATTGCACGTTCCGGTACGGTTAATTCAAACTCGTTTATTGGTTCATATACATATGTTTCGGCTTTCTTTAAAGCATCTATTAAAACGAGCGGTGTTAAGTTTCTAAAGTCACTCGCTGTTGTAACAGGACTTGCATAGCCGGTATGTGTTAACGTGACGATAATATCCGTAACTCCCCATCCGTATAAACCTTGTTTTAACGTTTGGAATACTGCATCTTCAATCGCTTTATGAAATGCTAAAGGCAATGAACCAAGCTCAACACCTAATTTATACGTTATGCCAGAGTTAAGTTCACCACGTTCAATTTTAAAACCAATTGTTGCGTAAAATGGATTCGCTTTTTCACCCATTACTTCCACGCTATTACCTACGCCAATTGGTTTCTCAATGCATACAATTCGCGTATTTGAAAAAGTAACCTGCAAATTATATTTCTCATACAGTGTTGTTTCAATGACTTCTTTTTGCACCTCACCGAAAAGGCGAATGTATAGTTCATTATGAATATCGTCTTTCCACACTTTAATGAGTGGATCTTCTTCACATAGTTCCATAAGAGCAGCGTATAAATCATGAATTCGTTCCTTAGGTACCGCATCAATGGCTGCTTCCATTTGTGGTTCGGCAAAGTGAATATCCTTTATATAATCCGTTCTTTCACCAATAATATCACCAATTTTTATATCACTCAGTCCCCACACTTTGCAAAACTCTCCACTAGGAACAGTAGAAGTTTGAACGGCATCTCCATTATGAAATATGCACATTTTTTTAATCTTTTCCTTATGTGGTAGAGATTCATTGCGCTGTATATCCACATATTTTCTAACGTGTAAGCTACCTGAAAAAACTCTTACATAAGCAATCTTTTCTCCGGAAGATTCACGTTCAATTTTAAAAACAACACCGGATAATTCTTCATCTTGAGACGAATTATTAGCTGGAAGTATGGCTGAAATATTTACAAGTAGTTCAGGTACGCCCATGCCTGTCATGGCTGATCCGAAAAAGATTGGATATACATTTGCTTGCTGTATTTGTTGTTCTAGCTCTTTTCTTAATAATGCGTCCGGTATTATTTCGTTATTTACATATGATGCAAGCAATGATTCGTTATATGGCGCTAATCGCTCTATACAATCGTCATATGATTTATATTCAATAATACGAGCTGTCTTTGTTCCTTCGTTATGGACAGAGTAGAAGGGGAATGCTTCATTTGAAAGAATTTCTTTTATTTGTTTCATAACTTTTTCAGTATTTGCACCACTACGATCAATTTTATTAACAAATAAAATAGTCGGTATGTTTAGTTTCTGTAATGTTCGCATTAAAATTTTTGTTTGTGCTTGCACACCTTCAACGGCAGAAATAACTAAAATCGCACCGTCTAAAACGCGGAATGATCGCTCCACTTCAGCGATAAAATCAGCGTGTCCAGGTGTATCAATGACATTTACTTTTATATCATCAATAAAAAAAGAAACGACAGATGCTTTAATCGTAATTCCGCGCTGCCTTTCTAATTCCATTGAGTCAGTTTGCGTACTTCCGCTATCAACTCGGCCAACTTCTTTAATCACATTTGTTTCATAAAGAATACGCTCAGTCAAACTCGTCTTGCCAGCGTCTACGTGCGCGACAATCCCTATATTTATTGTTGTCATATATAAATATCCTCATTTCATTTTCCATTTTCATTTCCTCATTTCTATTTGTGTATTGCCGCATTACAATCACTCTCCAGTCATTTAAATTATTACTATTATAATGAAATTTACATTTTTTGTAACGCTACAAAGCGCCTTAATTTGGAAAAATAAAAATGAAAACAAAATGCTTGCATTCTAAATCGATATAGATTATATTAATTGATATATCAACTATTGATACATCAAACATTTTTTTGATTGTGAAGGAGGGTTAATTTGACAAGTTCATGCTCAAAAGAAGCGATTATTTTATATAAATTACACTTTCTAAATAAAGAAGTAAGTTCGAAGTTTGAAGGGTGTACGGGTATGAGTCAGTCTCGATTAGAGCTTATACTTCAGTTATATGAAGTAGGTGAAATTAGTCAAAAAGCACTTCAGCAAGAAGTGAATATTGATAATGCGGCGATTACGAGACATTTAAAGCAGCTTGAGGCAAATGAAATGATTGTAAGACGTAAAAATCCAGATGATAACAGAATTACGTTAGTTTCTCTTACTGAAGAGGGACGAAATAAAATTCAAGCGTTTCAAGAGGAAAAAGAACGTTTTGCAGCATCTGCATTTAAAGGATTAAGTGAGGAAGAACGCGACAATCTTTTAAATATGCTAAATCACATTCAAGAAAATATAAAAGAATTATAAAAAAGGGAGAATACAACTATGACTAACTCAGTAAAAACAAATGATTTTAACGAAATTTTAACAGGACGCCGTTCAATTCGTAAATACGATTCTTCAGTAAAAATTAGCAAAGAAGAAATGACAGAAATTCTTACAGAAGCAACACTTGCACCATCTTCAGTAAACATGCAACCATGGAGATTTTTAGTAATTGAAAGTGACGAAGCGAAAGCAACACTTGCGCCACTTGCGAAATTCAATCAATCTCAAGTAGAAACATCTTCAGCGATGATCGCTTTATTTGGTGATTTAAACAACTTTGATAACGCAGAAGAAATTTACGGTACAGCAGTAGAGCGTGGTTTAATGCCAGCTGAAGTAAAAGAAGATCAAATGAAAAAACTTTCAGCTTACTTCTCAATGGTTACACCAGAAGTAATGAAAGATACTGTTTTAATTGACGGTGGTCTTGTAGCGATGCAATTTATGCTAGCAGCTCGTGCTCACGGCTATGACACTTGCCCAATTGGTGGATTTGAAAAAGACCAAATCGCAGAAGCATTCGGATTAGATAAAGAACGTTACGTACCAGTTATGTTAATTTCAATCGGAAAAGCAGCTGACAGTGGTTATCAATCAGTACGTCTTCCAGTTGAAAAAGTTGCCGAGTGGAAGTAATTTTAAAAGAAATAAGTGGAATATGAGAGGAGAAACACCATGATTATTATTCACGCAATATTTCAAGTAGATTCAGCAAAACAACAATCATTTTTAGAAGAAATTCAGCCACTTCTTCATGGTTCAAGAGAAGAAAGTGGAAATGTATCTTATGATTTATATAAAGATACAGAAAAAGAAAGTGTTTATACGATGGTAGAAGTATGGAAAGATGAAGCCGCAGTTGCGGCTCATAATACGAGTGAACACTTCACATCTTTCGTTAGTAAGGCATCACAGTTTTTAACTGCGCCGCTTAATATAAAGGTTTATAATGGAGAGTTAGTAAAATAATTAGGTAGAAAAAGATGACTTTAGCGTATGGCTGAGGTCATCTTTTTTATTTTGATAGGAATATATTTACTTCTAACGTAATGTGTTATAATTTGGAAAATAAATATTCTTAATTTTAAAAATATTTAAAGGTGGTAGTGAAATATATGAACATATTAAAGAAAATCACTAACAATATTTCAAAGGTCATTATAAGGAAAGATGAATCGATTGAACTTGCAGCAATAGCTCTCATAGCAAGAGGGCATATTTTATTAGAAGATGTCCCTGGGACCGGAAAAACAACATTAGCAAAAAGTATAGCAAAAAGCGTGGATGCTAAATTCCAAAGAATTCAATTCACAGCGGATACTTTACCTGGAGATGTTATTGGTCTTGAATATTTTGATGTGAAGGAATCGGATTTTAAAACGAGGTTAGGTCCTATTTTTGCAAATATCGTATTAGTGGATGAAATTAATCGAGCTGTACCGAGAACACAATCTTCGTTACTTGAGGTTATGGAAGAGCGTACCGTTACAATTGCGAAACAGACACATTCATTACCAGAACCTTTTTTAGTTATAGCAACGCAAAATCCTCTTGAATCGGCTGGCACATTTCCACTACCAGATGCTCAGTTAGACAGGTTTTTACTCACTATCCGTCAAGGTTATCCTACGAGAGAAGCAGAAAAGGAAATGATGAAACGTTTTCAAACGAATGATCCGTTAGAAACGTTACATTCTATTATTCCAAGTGAAGAAATTATTACGGTGCAAAAACGTGCAAGAGAAGTATTAGTAGGAAACGATGTACAAGATTATCTTCTTGAAATGATTGAAGCAACCCGTAAGCATGAGTTAATTGAAATCGGTGTAAGCCCGCGGGGGACGTTGGCATTTATGAGGGCGATTCAAGCACGGGCGATATTAAATGAAAGAGATTATTGTACGCCAGATGATATAAAGACACTTGCCGCATCCGTTTGTGCACATCGTTTAACGTTAACGATTGAAGGGGAGATGAAAACGACAAAAGAACAAATTATAAAAGAAATTCTTCATACGATTCATGTGCCAGTGGAGAATGTATGATGAAGCGACAGCCTGTGTATACCCCCTTAGCGGATCCTTTCGTAATAGTCGTTATATCAATTGTAGCCGTTATTTTATGTATATTTTCAAGTAATCTACTCATTTTATCTCTCGTATTTTTATATTTAATGTTAATAGGAGCCACGCATGGATACATACGTAGAGTGTCTCGTGTTGAATGGGAATACAATCAAGGGAATTCGAATGTATTTATAGGTGAAACAAATATGTGCAAAATAAAAATTTCAAACAACTCGATATTTCCTATTTTCAATATCGTATTTCGATTTAAATGTGAAAATAAGTTAACTTGGAATCATGATGAACTAAACAAAAATCATAGTACAGGTTCAAATTATTATTTGAATTTCAATATAAAAGGAGGAGAGACGGTTTCATTTGATTTACAAGCTGTAGCGTTAAAAAGAGGCATTGCGAAATGGGAAGAGGTTGAAATTGTTATTACGGATCCTTTTGGATTTATAACGAACCTTATAACATATAGTCACGTTGATACGCCGTCCTATTTAGTTTTACCAGCTATATCGAAAATACAAGTACCTGAATTACAAGAATGGTCCCGTGGATTTCGAAAAGCAATGTCGTCTCCGCTGTATGATGAAACGAAAGTAATGGGAGTGAAATCTTATGAAAATGAAGATTTTCGTTCCATCCATTGGAGTGCAACAGCAAAAACAGGGACGATAACGGCGAAAAAATATGAACGAACACAGTCAGATAAATACGCGGTTTATCTCAACTTACAACATAAAAGTGGCGTTTCTTTACGAAATGATATTGAAGAACTAATTGAATTAACAGCAGGCATATGCAAACAACTGCTTATGCAAGATTGTTCATTTGAATTATGGATTAACAGCGTGAAAGAAAACGGCTTGTTGCATGTAAAGAATGGTGATAATCGGAAGCATTTGCAAAATGTATTAAAAGTACTTGCCTCAATATCAGATCAAGATACTCCTGTTTCTTCTTCTTATTTTTACACTGCTGGTTTTCGCCTTAAGGAATTGGATGCGGTTCCTTTAATTCTTGGTACTTCACCAAGGAAATACAGTAGAACGAATAAGTGGATTGTAATTAAAGAATAAGAAAGGGCTTATGTCATGTTGAATAAAAAGCGGCATATGAAAGTGAAGTTTTGGAGTGTAAGAGCTTTAATCATACTGTTCTTCACGGTTAGTGCGATAACTTTATCGCAGGGTGTTGTGTATGTACAGGACATTGTAAAAGAGCGTTTTTTTAGTGAGACTGAGACTAAATCGGAAAAAAATTATAACGATACTAGTAAAGACGAACAGTTTGATGATTCTGCAAGATTTATCGATGAAGAAATAGGAGATACAGGTATAAGAACGACAACGGATAGAAAATTTCCAGTTTTCAATGGGGGGACGTATTTTCTGTACTCTCAAACTCATGGATTAGTATAGCTTTTTATGTGATTATCGCAATGTCAATTATATATTCCATCTACAAGTATATTAGGAAAAGGTTGACGAAAACAGAAATAGAGCAGGAGAAACAATCGGTAACAAAAGAGAATGCGGTAAGAACTGTAAAAAATGAAAAAGTCATTCATCAGTCAGAGCATCCACTACCTACAGATACGATAAGGAAAACGTTAGTTGAATGGGAAAGAACTTTACCATTTCATGAACAGAGAAGATCCTATGAAACGATGCAACAATGGTTAAAGAGAATATGTAGAACGAGAGACATTATTCCGATATATGAGTCTGTTCGATATGGTAAAAAGACTTATACGGAATTAGATGTGGAAAAAACAATGAAGTGGATAGAAGGGGATGGGAAATTGGATTAAGTTAAAAAAATTGAAAGAAAGAGATTTAGGAATTACAAGGTGTAATGTTTCATGTATTATCCAATGTAGGTTACAAAGGATGGTACGATTTTTTAATCGATTTCGTATGAAACTATATATGCTTGATAGCGAATGAAAGTAAAATGGAAATATCCTTTTTGTTGGAATTCATTTAAAAATAATTTGAAGAAAGCATTTTTTATTAAGTTTCAGGTTAACAAAAGAGGATTTGCTACGAATAGCAGGTCCTCTTTTTAAATGACAAAAGGTAACTGTGAATTCTTGTGAGAAAGGGAGAAGGAGAGATGAAATTTTGGACGGGCTTCAAAATCTTAATTTGGTGGGAATGGGGTACCGCCTTATAGCCATTAAGCTAACCAAGTAAATTACTAGATATGAAACGATCCTTGTCTACAATAATCAAATTTTATTTTAAATACAATAAAACACCTTTATTGACCAAACGGTACAAAAAGTGTATTCTACTAATGTTATCTTTAAAATGAGAGGAGAATAAGATTGACTAATCGCGGCAGACCCAGAGAGTTTGATTATTCCTCAATTGTAGATGTTGCAATGAAAACATTTTGGATAAGAGGATATGAGGGGTGTTCTACACAAGATTTATGCAGTGATACAGGACTTGGAAAAGGAAGTTTATACAATACTTTTGGTAGTAAACATGAACTGTATAAACAAGTATTAGAACGCTACCATGAAATTGGGATTAGGGAACAAAAGAAATTGTTAGATACTCCAATTCCAGTTAAAGAACGATTAAGTAAATTTTTTGAGTGGGCATTGAAGGAAGACTTTGAGAATTTTGATCAAAAAGGATGTTTATTGATTAATGCCAGTGTAGAACGTGCTAAAAACGATTTAATGGTTCAAGAAATTTTCTCAAGGCATGTTGAGCTTCTTAAACAAGCTATTGAAACAGTGATGGAGGAAGGATTGCAAACAGGTGAAATTTCAAAGAAGCAATCAGCTGAGGAATTAGCTAGTCTGCTTTTAAGCAGTTATTACGGATTCCGTGTTCTTAATGTATCGATGCAAAATCGGATGTTAGCTGAACAAGTTATCAAAGGAACAATGGAGTCTATTTTTGGCGCTTAGTGCGCTCTTTTTTTGCAATATTTTTGTACCAATCATTACAAAAATGAATAAGGAGTGTTTTTATGCCATCGATTATTTATTTATTAGCTTTAGCAATCTTTTGTATGACTACATCAGAATTTATGGTTGCAGGTATGATGAATGAACTTGCTCTTGCATTCCAGGTTTCTGTATCATCTATTGGGTATTTAATTACAGCTTATGCAGGAGCAATGGTGGTAGGAGGCCCCATTTTAACTGCAATCCTCTTACGAATGCGCAGCAAACAAGCATTATTGTTTTTAATGTTTGTATTTTTAATTGGTCAATCGCTCGGAGCTATTGCTTGGAACTATAATATTATGATGATTTCACGTATTATAACTGGTATTGCTTCAGCTTCAGCTTTTGGAGTTGCGATTTCCTTTTCTGCAACATTGGTTCACTCTGATTCAAGGGGAAAAGCTGCATCAATTGTACTTGCAGGTTTAATGCTCGCAACTGTATTAGGTTTACCTATAACAACCGTTATTTCGCAATATTTTGGCTGGCGTATTAGTTTTGGAGCTGTTTCTGTTCTTGTGCTAGTATCAGGGATTATGATTCAATGGTTGTTACCATCATCTTCAAATAAAGAGCAATTAAACTGGAAAGACGAAATTCTACGATTTAAGAATATTCATCTTTGGGCAGCGTACGTAACAAGTATGTTTATTATTGGTGGTACGTTTGCAGCATTTAGTTATTTTACGCCCATTTTTACAAATGTTACAGGCTTTTCAAGCACAAGTATTCCATATTTACTTGCTCTCTATGGTAGCGCGACGGTAATTGGCAATATAATAATTGGAAAGTTTGCTGATAAATATACAATGAAAATATTGATGTGCGGATTGATTATATTGATAGTAGCATTGTCTTTATTTGCTTTAGGAGCAGAAAATAAATATATTGCCGTTATTTCTACTGTTTTTATTGGTTTAACTGGTGTAGCAATGAATCCAGCTATGGTTGCGAGAGTCATGAAAACAGCTAGTAATGGAACGATGATAAATACCGTTCATAGTTCTTTTATTACGCTAGGTATTGTTATTGGTTCGTCACTAGGTGGTCTTGGGATCAGTAAAGGATATGGTTTTGTATCTCCGCTATGGATTGGAGCTTGTTTAGCTATCCTTGGGGTAATTTCATTATTCCCATATTTACATAAAGGAAAGGTAGATTAAGATGTTTAAAATTTCTTTATATGGGGCAGTACCCCATAAAGAAAAGACACTCATATATGAGTGTCTTTTCCGATAGTTTTTTTAGCAGAAGCAAGAAGCTCCAACTATGATTAATAGAATAAATAATACAACTAATAAAGCAAAGCCACCGCCACAACTACTACAACTACCACCAAAGCCCATTTTAATCTCTCCTTTGAGTAGGAGGGGAAAATTAAGGTCACTCATGTAATTTAATGGATTCAATTTACTTTATGTTTTTACGCATTAATTGAGCAGGTCCTCTTGAAATAAAGAAAAGACACCCTAAGGTGCCTTTTCTTTATTTTTATAGCAATAGAGGATTTTTTTAGTAGGGGTCCCGCAAACTAATTGACATAAAACCCTCTTATCAGTAGTTAGTCTGCCTAAGTTCAAATGAGAATAAGCTCTTTTATTTTCTTTAAGCATAACATGTAAAAGAATATGAAATATTTATAAAAAGTAGGTGCAAACATGACATTAGATTCTCACCGTATTATAGGTTTCCCAGGAATGGGTATGGGCGGTTTCCCTAGAATAGATATACCAGTTATCCATAACCTTAATTTCTAATAATTTATATTCGAATATAGATGATAATAGATAAGATTAACCCTTGAATTACCTGTTAAAGTCATCTTATCTATTGCCATCTATTAACTTGTACCAACTTTCTTATATAACATCATTTATTTATAAAAACTTATTAAATTCTCTACAGCAATTTAATTAATTTATACAAACTATATTTTTACGTTTTTTAATGATTAAAGAGCCGCGTTACTCTTAATAGGGTAACGCGGCTCTTTTCTTATCCAAATTTACTTAGCGTGGTTTTTTTCCGAAATGCTGGCGGGACCCCAATAGGAAAAGGGAAAAGAATTAAGTTTACTCGTTCTTAAGAGTTTTCCCTTTGAAATCTACTTTTTGTTCGTTGTTCTATATACGTCTGAAATTGGTAAGTCCACGCCATGTAAATCTTGAGTAATGCCTTTCTTTTTAACATTGGTGTTGTCTGGATTATGTGCCTCTTGAGATGTTTCTTCCATCTGTTCTTGAGCTTTACTAGGAGTATTTAGAGCATCTGATGATACGTGGTCAAGTTGTTGACTTAATAGATTTTTTTCATCCATGTTATGTAGCTCCTTTGTGAATTTAGATATAAAAACAATGTAATTATAAATAGTTACTTAGATATTTTGTATCTTTGAATGGAATCATATACAGAAATTATATTGAGAAATTAACTAATTATAAAAATTATTAGTTCTTAATAAAATCGTAATCTTGTGAGAAAGGGAGATGAAATTTTGAACGGACTTCAAAATCTTAATTTGGTGGGCATGGGGTACTATTTTTCAAAAAATATATGGCGCAATGACTGGAATCATTACGGGAGTGCTCGTTGTATTGTATGCTACGATTTTCAATATAAAAATCGCAACCTTTTTTCCAACAGTCCCACACGCTATTAACGACATTAGTACAGGAGCAATAGCATTATTTATTAATATCGTAATAACTTTTATTGTAAGCTTAGCTTCAAAAAACATATCGATTCAAAAGGGGTCTACCACATCAACATCAAGCTAAAATAATCTTATATCTATTAGCTTAGTAAAATATAAACAGGATGTCTGTTGCATGACATCCTGTTTATTTTGGAGCAAAGAGGTACACTTTAAATTCCGAAAATTGTTATTTTTACAACTATTACATATAATAAAGGTTATAGGGTTTTATACAGGGGAGTTATGAATAGGGAATACTTTAGTTGATTAACTATTTCTCGTTTCAACGAATATAACAGTTAATAGATTTGGAGTTGAGTACATTGGGACAAAATCATTTTAAATGGAGTAATAAACAATTACGAGAGCATGTTGAAGTATTAGATGGTAAGAGGAGTCCGCACATTTTATTAAAGAATGCAACGTATTTAAATTCTTACTTACGTAATTGGACAGTAGCAAATATTTGGATTTATGATGACAGGATTGTATACGTAGGAGAGAAGTTACCGGAGCAATTAACAGATTGTGAAGTGATTGATTGCGAAGGAAAGTGTGTCGTACCCGGTTACATAGAACCTCATGCACACCCATATCAATTATATAACCCAGAGACGTTAGCAAATCATGCGATGCAGTTTGGGACAACAACTTTTATTAATGATAATTTAACTTTATTTTTCACATTAAAGCGTGAAGAAGCATTTCGTTTATTAGATGAATTTAAAAAGATTCCAGCAAGTATGTATTGGTGGTGTCGTTTTGATGGACAGACTGAATTGCAAAACGGAGAATCGTTGTTTAATAGTGAAGAAATAATGGAGTGGCTACAGCATGAAGCAGTTCTTCAAGGCGGAGAGTTAACAGCATGGCCAAAACTATTACATGGCGATGATGAAATGTTAAATTGGGTTCAGGAAACGAAGCGATTACAGAAAAAAGTAGAAGGACATTTCCCAGGTGCATCTGAAACAACGTTAGCAAAGTTAAAGTTGTTAGGTACAGATTGCGATCATGAAGCGATGACAGGGCAGGAAGCGTTAACTCGCCTAATGCAAGGTTACACTGTATCTCTTAGAAATTCTTCGATTAGACCGGATTTGGAGGTTTTATTAAAAGAATTGCTGGAATTAGGTGTAAAACAGTTTGATAAATTCTTTTTTACAACAGACGGTTCGCATCCATCATTTTATGAAAACGGAATGACGAATCGGTTGATAGCAATAGCGATAGAACAAGGGGTACCAGTAATAGATGCGTATCAAATGGCAAGTTATAATATTGCTCGTTATTATAATATGGAACATCTACATGGTTCGATTGCCACAGGGAGAATTGCTAATATTAATATTTTGGAAAGTAAAGAAAATCCGATTCCAATAAGCGTCATTGCAAAGGGGAAATGGATGAAGCGTGATGGAGTAAATAAAAATGAATCCTTACTTATAGAGTGGAGTAACTTCAAAGTAACTCCATTATCATTAGACTGGACCATAGAAAAAGAGGATATAATTTTTTCTAATAAAACAGGTATACATTTACTGAATAATGTTATAACAAAACCATATGTAAGTGAAATTGATTTAAACCATGATGAACTTTCTATTGATCATGATGAATGTTTCTTAATGATGATTGCTCGTGATGGTACTTGGCGAGTAAATACAGTTGTAAAAGGTTTTGCAAAAGAATTAGGTGGTCTTGCTAGCTCTTATTCTGGTACAGGTGATATGATTCTGATTGGAAAAAGTAAAGAGGATATGCTTACAGCTTTTCATAGAGTAAAAGAGCTCGGCGGGGGAATGGTAATAGCTGAAAAGAATGAAGTGTTACATGAAATTGCATTACCGCTACTTGGGATTATGTCGGATGTAAATATGAGTGATTTAATGCAGGAAGAGAAAAAGATGGTGAACTTACTGCAAGAAAGAGGATATGCTTATAACGATCCAGCATTTACAATTTTATTCTTTTCTGCGACGCACTTGCCATTTATACGAGTAACGCCTATAGGGTTATATGATGTGAAAAGTAGTAAGGTAGTTGCCGAGCCGGTGAATTTGATAAAGCAATATTAAAAGAAAAGGTCCTATAAAAAGTCTATTTTATAGGACCTTTCACATTCCTAGCATAAGAAAATCTTAAGCCTCAAATAATATAGTATCTAAATCATTTGAGGTGATATGTAAATATGAAAAAAATATTGTACATTTTAAGCATATTTGTTTTGTGTGTATCTATACAACACGTTGTACATTCCCAATCAAATGCACCAAGGTTATCTTCGGATTGTCTGGAAGAAAGTAAAATGCGTGATGAAAAGTATGTGAAGAATATAATACAGGACATTAAATCAACATTTAATTTAAATATTGATGAACATAGTTTTTGGGAAGTAAGTAAAAGAGATCTGGAGGCTGCCCATTTGATGTATGGTGGAAAGGAAAATGATTCTTATTATAATTCGCTAACTAAAATTTATGATAGTGGTGGATTTAGCGAGCAGCCTAGCTTATTTGTGAGTGCACAAGAAGCATTTTTACTTTATAAAGAAAAAGATAATATCAATGTAATGAAACACCTAAACCTAGACGTCGAAAAAGGGGAATGGATCGTTATAAAAACGAAAAAGAAGAAAGGGAAAAAAGTGAAATTCAAGCCGTTACAATGTGAAAAAGAGAAATGAACATAATATGAACTAATGTAACAAAATGCTAATTAAGGTTGTTTTTATCAACCGATAGCTTGTTATCTATATAAAATAGGAAAAGGTAAGTAAACATATTATCCTTTTGTAATATGTTTACTTACCTTTTTGAATGGGTTTAAAATTCGGAATGGTGTTAGTTGAAAATTATTTGTTGGCTAATGCAAAAATAATTTTCAACTAGTCCTTTCGTCATAAAAAGAGGAATTTGTGTCGAAATATTTATACATTGCGGAGCCAACTATGTATATTTTATTCTACAGTATTAATGAAAGAATGCTAGCTATGCATAAGAAATATAATTGGCACAGTTTTTGCTTGTATTAAATTTAAGGAAGGGGATTGTATGTAAGGAATCTGTATTCGTAATAGTATAAAACGAGCTACTATTGCATTAGTGATTTTACATGTATTTATAGCGGAACTGTAAATACATACAAATAAGTATGTTCCGATATTAAAATTCAGAATTTTCTTTAAATAATTAAGGGGGCAATGGTATGGTTAAATATTCAAAAATTTCTAAGTTGATTCTTGGTGTTGGACTAGTGACAATATCATGTAATGGTTTGCAAATTCAAGCAGAGACAAAAGAGAAAAATGTGAAGAACGTATTACAAATGGAGCCGGTAGGAATACAGAAATCCGTTGATGAGTTGGCGCACTCTTCAACAGTACAAGAAAATGCATCTTTTACAAAACGGTTAAAGTTAGCGGATTTATCGCAGCGTCCACTAGCACCAACCGATAATATTAAACCGTTAGCTGAAGAAAAAAAGTATTCGATGGCCGAACTAAATCAATTAAGCAACAAACAATTAACTGATCTTCTTGTGACGATTAAATGGTATCAAATCCCGGATTTATTTCAGTTTAATAGTGATAGTCTCAAGTTCTATCAAGATGATAGTCGAATGCAAGCAATCATTGATAAACTAGCAGAACAAGGTCAAACTTATACGAAAGATGATTCAAAAGGGATTGAAACATTAGTAGAAGCTCTACGTGCAGCATTTTATTTAGGTTTTTACCATGATGAATTAAGCAAACTAAATGAGCGTAGCTACCATGATAAATGTTTACCGGCTTTAAAAACAATTGCAAAAAATCCAAATTTCAAACTAGGTACATCAGAACAAAATAAAGTTATTTCATCATATGGAAAATTAATTGGAAATGCATCAGCAGATGTTGAAACGGTTTTATATGCAGGTGAAATTTTCAAACAATATAACGATAATCTTGCAACTTTCATTGAAGACCGAACAAAAGGAGACGCTATATATGAGTTGATGAAGGGGATTGACTTTGATATTCAGACGGATATGTACACGACTGGAAAAGAGCCGAAAGATACGATATGGTATCGAAATATCGATAACTTTATTAATGAAGTAAGTCGTTTCGCACTAATTGGTACTGTATCAGATAAAAATGGATGGTTAATAAATAACGGAATTTACTATGCCGGCCGATTGGGCAAGCTTCATAGCACGCCGACAAAAGGACAACAAGTTGTTACAGATGCAATGCGAATTTATCCATATTTAGGGGAGCAATACTTTGTTGCGGCAGAACAAATTACTACAAATTATGGAGGAATAGATGCGAACGGAAAAACTGTAAATTTAGATCAAATTCGAGAAGAGGGTAAAAAGAAATATTTACCGAAAACGTATACGTTTGATGATGGAGCTATTGTCTTTAAAGCAGGAGATAAAGTTAGTGAAGAGAAAATTAAGCGACTATACTGGGCAGCGAAAGAAGTACGCTCTCAATTTTATCGTACAGTTGGTAGCGATAAACCACTTGAAAGTGGACATGCTGATGATGTGTTAACGATGGTTATTTATAATAGTCCAGATGAGTATCAATTTAATCGCCAACTGTACGGATATGAAACGAATAATGGTGGAATTTATATTGAAGGGACAGGAACGTTCTTTACATATGAACGTACACCAGAGCAAAGTATTTATAGTTTGGAAGAATTGTTCCGCCATGAATTTACACACTATTTACAGGGAAGATACGAGGTTCAGGGATTATGGGGCCAAGGGGAAATGTATCAAGATGAACGTTTAACATGGTTTGAAGAAGGAAATGCAGAGTTCTTTGCAGGTGCAACGCGATTAGATAGTGTAGTACCGCGAAAAAGTATAATTGGTGGGTTATCTAATGATCCTGCAAAACGTTATACAGCATCACAAACATTAAATGCGAAATATGGAACGTGGGATTTTTATAATTATTCGTTTGCATTGCAATCATATATGTATAATAACCGTCCTGAAATGTTCGATAAAGTGCATGATTTAATTCGTGCAAATGATGTTTCAAGTTACGATGCATACCGTTCTACATTAAGCAAAGATAATAAATTAAATGAAGAATATCAATCTTATATGCAAATGCTTATTGATAATCGTGATAAGTATACAATTCCACAAGTATCAGATGATTACTTAGCGCAGCATGATCCAAAATCGCTTGCGGATGTTACGTCAGAGATCACAAATGAAGCAAAGTTAAAAGATGCGAAGGTAACAAAAAATAAATCACAATTCTTTAATACATTTACACTACAGGGGACATATACAGGAAGTGCGGCAAAAGGAGAAATTGAGGACTGGAAAGTGATGAATCAAGCAACGAATGATATGTTGAAACGTCTTTCAGGAAAAGAGTGGACTGGATATAAAACATTGACTGCTTATTTTGTAAATTACCGTGTAAATAATGCTGGACAATTTGAATATGATGTTGTATTTAGCGGCCTGAATACGGAAGAAGGTACGGTTGTAGAAAAAGAACCGAATAATTCATTTGATACAGCGAATCCACTATCTTTAAATACGTTACTAAGAGGAAACTTAAGCGATCAAGATCAGGTTGACCGATTTGTTATTGATGTAAAGGACCCAAAAGATTTACAAATTACTATTACGAATGAACAAAACATTGGATTGAACTGGGTACTATATTCTGAATCAGATCTAAATAATTATGTAACTTATGCAACAAAACGTGATGGAAACAAATTGCTTGGCAATTATAATGCGAAGCCAGGGAAATATTACTTAAGTGTATATAAATATGGTGGTGGAACAGGGAATTATACAGTGCAAGTAAAATAATTTACTATAGTTTGTTTTGAAAGGCTACTTATTGCATTTTTTAGCTAAGTAAAGTATTTAATGTTAAACATTGAACTACTTCAATATATCCCTGTTCTAATTATAGAACAGGGATATATTGGCTTTGTATTTTTAAATTAAATAACCTCATTGGATTTTGACAAGAAAATAATTAATATAGATTTGAATTCTCATTCGTAAAGCATGTTTTAATCTTCTTAATGCTCTTTCATTTTTGTCTCAATGCTTGTTTTCAAAGCAGTTGACACTTGATCGAAATACCCCAAAACTATCTTCCTAATATCATCGGATATAACTTTCAAATCACTGGCTAAGTTTTCAGCAAGATGTTCTTTTTCTATCGGTTTTAACTTCGCATAAAATTCACCAGCCTGCTGAAAGTCATCCTGTTTCGTTATAGGAGTTCTTTCAATTTTACCTTCAACATATCTTCCGTCACCGCTTGTTATTTGATTAGCAGGTGTCCAATTTTGCTGTTGGTTAATCGCTAATTTACGAAATTCAGGACCAATTCTTCGTCTTTGAGAATCGCTATAAATATTAGCGCGGCCCTGTAGCATTTTATCGTCAGACAATTCTGCTCCATCCAGTAAATTAGAAGGAGAGAAGGACACTTTTTCTACTTGCTCCATATAATTTTCAGGATTTTTATTTAATATCATTTTACCGACTGGAATTAGAGGATAAGCCTTTTCATCCCATACTTTTGTATCATCTAAAGGATCATAAGAAAGATGTGCTTCATCTTTTGGATCCATGAGTTGGACATATAATCCATATTCCACTGGTTTACCATTTTCAATTGCATCATATAAATCTTTCCCGCTATAATCAGGATTTTCGGCAGCTAGCTTGTTTGCTTCCACACTATTAATGTATTGTACACCTTCAAATGGATACCAATGATACTTTACATACTTTCGATTACCTTCAGCATTTCTCCAAACGTACGTATTTACACTATGCCCTGGGATGTGGCGAAAGCTTTTTACCGTACCAGCATCAGAGTATAAATGGATAACAAAATGAATGGATTCGGGTGCTCTAGCGACAAAACTCCAAAATCTATCAGGGACTATTAAGTTATTTTTAGGTGAAGGTAAGAGTGCTTTAATAGTTTCAAGGAAACGCATCGGATCACGAACAGAAAAGACAGGAATGTGATTACATAAAAGATCAAAAACACCATCATTTGTATAAAATTTTGTAGCAAAACCGCGTACATTTCTAGAAGTATCAGGAGTTCCTTTCGTACTAACTGCGAATGAAAACCGTACCATAACAGGAACTTTCTCATTAGAATTTTGTAAAAAACTTAGTTTAGTATGTTCAGACATCGAATATATCGTTTGAAAATAACCGAACGCACCAAATCCTTTTACATGAACAGGTCTTTCTAAAATTTTTTCATGAATAAATTCTTGTAACGCCTCGTGCAGTACACTATCTTGCTTTAGAACAGGTCCACGTGAACCAACTGTTTGAGAGTGAAGTTTAGCTGGCTCATTAAGTGCTCGATTTTGATTAAAGTCTTCTTCTAATAAAGATTGCCTCTGTTTATCATATTTTTCATTCATTAATATAGCCTCCAAATTTTTTCGTCGATTGTTACTAAATATGATTTTTTAGCCATGATTATGTATTACATACAAAGTTCAAATTAGAAACATACCGCTAGATGAAAAAAACACACATGTAGTGGACCTGTTGAAATAGAAAAAATTATGAAAAAATGAATATTGGGAAGAGAAATGACACGTTTTATTAATGAGGGGGAAAAAAGTACTATTAAACTTTCAATCTTAAAAATTAATTTGTAAATGATTATATAGATAATGAACATTAGAAAAGGGAGAAAAACTAGGAGGAATTTATCATGTCGGATTGGTTTCAATTAGATAAAGAATATATGATGCATACGTATTGTCGTACGAAGGTTGCGATAGAAAGAGGAGAAGGTTGTAAACTGTATGATGTAGATGGAAAAGAGTATGTAGATTTGTTTTCTGGTGTAGGAGTAAATGTATTAGGGTACAATCACCCGAAAATTGTGCAAACGACAATGGAGCAAGTTACGAAATCGTTGCATCTACCGTTTCATTTTTTAAACACAGTTGCGATTGAGTATGCAAAGAAATTAGTTGATAATTCTTTAGGAAATGGTAAGGTCTTCTATACAAATTCAGGTACGGAAGCGACAGAAACGACTTTGAAATTAATTGACAAATATAGAGCTATTACGAATGAAGAGCGTAACGGAGTTGTTGTGTTGAAAAATAGTTTTCACGGGCGTACGTTAGGAGCACTTCATTTTACAAGACAAGAAAATGTATATCAAAATTTCCCTAAAACATCTATTCCTGTATATGAAGTAGAGCGAGAAAATATAGAGCAATTAGAAGAAACAATCATAAATGAAAAGCCTATTGCAATTATGTTAGAGCCTGTATTAGGCAGCGGCGGAATCTATCCTTTATCAAGTGAATATTTGCATAGTGTTCAACATCTTTGTGATACATATAATGTGATTTTTATCGTTGATGAGGTACAAAGTGGTATGGGTAGAACCGGAAAACTATTTGCTTATCAAAATTTCAATATTACACCGGATATTATTCAAATTGGTAAAGGAGCAGGAGGCGGGATACCGCTTGGAGGAATCATTGTGGGTGAAAAGTTATGTGATGTATTTTCACCAGGAGATCATGGCACAACGTTTGCTCATTCATCAATGGGAACTGCTTTAGGTTTAACGGTATTAAATACATTACTCGATGATGGATTAATGCAAGAAGCTTATGAAACGTCACTATATTTAAATGACAAACTACAAGAAATTCAGAAAGAAAACTCTTATTATATTAAGGAAGTGCGTCATGCGGGGATGATGTTTGGGATAAGTGTGAACGATACGAATGAACATGTGAAGAAATTACAGCTCGAATTAATGGAGAAAGGGATGTTAGTCGATGTTACACAAGGGAATATCATCCGTTTACTTCCTCCGTATATAATTACAAAAGAGGAAATTGATGCATTTATTAATGAATTTATATTCGCTATTCATAGTGTGGCAGTGATAGCAAATGCTTAAAAATCTTTATGAAACTACAAATATAAAAAGTACCTTATTTTTAATTCGTGCAGGAAGAAAATAGGGGTGAAAAAATAAATTTACGTATTAAAATAAAAAGCTGACAAAGGCACTCATACAGCGCCTTTGTCAGCTTTTTAAAATACTTAATTACTTAACAAAGGGAGCATCTCATTGGACAAATAATTAATTATGTGAAACAATAATAACAGATAAGGAGACGTTGCTTTTCCTTAAGTGCTTCGTATTGAATTTATTCTAGTAAGAGAAGGTGTGCTTAAAGAAGTTAAATTAAATAAGGAGCTGTTTTTATTATATGCAACAAAATAATGATTTAAATTTTGAACCTCAAGACGTTAATATTGTCAATCCTAAACAAGCTAGGAAAGCAGTAGTTGCTACCGGCATTGGGAATGCAATGGAGTGGTTTGACTTTGGATTATACGCGTATTTAGCGGTTATTTTAAGTCAAATATTCTTCTCAGGTGTGGATAATAGTGGTTTGCAACTTGTACTAACATTTGGTACATTTGCGGCGGCCTTTCTCGTTCGACCAATCGGAGGTATTTTCTTTGGTAGAATAGGAGATAAGTATGGCCGAAAAATTGTTTTAAGTACAACTATTATTTTAATGGCACTTTCTACATTATTCATCGCATTACTACCAACCTATGAACAAATTGGTGTATGGGCACCAATACTACTTTTAGTTGCTCGAATGATTCAAGGCTTCTCTACAGGCGGCGAATATTCAGGAGCAATGGTTTATATCGCAGAATCTTCTCCAGATAAAAAGCGTGGTATACTCGGTAGTGGTCTTGAAATTGGAACACTCTCAGGTTACATTGCTGCTTCGGTAATTGTTACCATTTTGACGTTATTATTAACAGATGAGCAAATGCTCAGCTGGGGATGGCGTATTCCTTTCTTAATAGCTGCACCAATTGGTTTGGTCGGTTTATATTTACGACGTCATTTAGATGAATCTCCCATCTTTGAAGAGATGGAAAAAGCACAAGAGGAATCTGAAGACAACGAACAATTTTCATTTATAGATATATTAAAATATCACAAAAAAGACTTCTTATTAAGCACAGTAATTGTTGCCTTCTTTAACATTACAAACTATATGATCCTTTCGTATATTCCTTCTTATCTAACACAAGTATTAAAAGTCAAAGAAACAACTGGCTTATTAATCATTTCAATTACGATGGCACTTATGATTCCACTGGCACTTTATTTCGGTAAATTAAGTGATAAAATTGGTAATAAACGCGTAGTGCAAATTGGTTTATTAGGTTTAACAGTATGTTCCATTCCAGCGTTTTTACTAATAGGTAACGGACATATTGCCGCTATATTTGCAGGTATTTTCGTATTAGGTTTCTTCCTAAGTGTGTATGAAGGAACATTACCTTCGTTATTACCATCGCTCTTTTTCACCGATGTGCGTTATCGAGCACTTTCGATCTCCTTTAATATTTCTGTATCGATATTCGGTGGAACAACGCCGCTCGTATGTTCATACTTAGTTCATGCGACTGGTAATCCGCTCGCACCGGCATTTTATTTAACAGGTGTAAGTATTATAGGATTAGTTGCATTTAGTGTACTATTCGTTACAACATCAGGACGTGCGCTAAAAGGTTCATATCCTACAGTAGAAACAAAAAAAGAAGCACACCTAATCGCTAAAGAAGACCCAGAAGAAACACTTTGGTGGCATGAAGAATCTTTAGAAATTGAAGCAGGGAAAAATGCTTAAATTTCTAAAGTAACTTAGAAGTAAACAAAAAGACTGCTATATTTAATAGGAGTCTTTTTGTTTCGTTATTTCTTCCGTTTCTTTAAACTCTTCTGATACGTATAAAGTTTATGAATCTCTTCCTTAAATTCATTTAGAAGTACAGTGTTTTCCTCGTTTGAATAACGTACTGTATTATACGCATCTATAATAATATTCCTCTCTATATTTACACTTTCATCATCATTAATTCTCTCTAGCCAAGCTTCAACTGTTTCTCCTCGTTCACGGTTTAAAGGAGGCGATAGCTTACTCTCCAGTTTGAAAATTTCTTTTCGAATCTCGTTATGTGGTGCTTTATTTCGCTTCATTCGTTTTTGGCTCATACCTTCTTTATCAGTAATGATTGTAGATTCGAAGACTGGCGTATTTGGTAAACTTAAATGTTTTCGTTTTTTTACTATTTTCCAAACGACATAAAAAGCAATCGTTGTACAGACTATTATTGTAATGCTATTTATGAGAGTTGGGTCGAAAGAAGGCTGCCCGATTTCCTCTTCAATTCGAGTTTGGTTTAAATTCCCTTTATTTGACCAAAAGTCGTCTGTATCTTTTAAAGTAGCTGCCGAGAACAATGGGTTGATAGCATATCCGAATCCTAAAGCAACTACTTGAACGATATAAGAAAAAATAAGCCGAATATAAGGAAATACCGGAATAAGTAAAGCACTAATTATTCCAATAGCGATAATAGAAGTGAAACGTAATAGCTGCTGATTACGATTTGAACCTGTTAGCCAAAATGTAATCATAATGTGTAAAACTAGTAATAACAATTTCCATAACGGTGGAAAGGGTGCATAAAATATTGCTGAAATGACAAACCAAACAATACCACCTAGAGATTTTTGAACGGGATGTCCAGGTCCGACCGCGTGTACGATAAAGAAAAATAGTGGTAATATGATTGTGCCAAAAAGAGAAAAAGGTAGAAATAAAGAAAAACCGACTATTTGAAGAACTAATAGTATGACAAAGCCTGTCGTTTTTTTCTTCATTAATTTATGAATAAGAAATACTCCTACATAGCCTGTTGTTAAAAATATAGCAATACCAATTAGTTCATTTCTTTCTGTTAATAATGAAAGCAGGAGGAGCAGAATGAAATCATGAATGTGATATAGCCAAGTTTTCAACTGGTTCCACCATCCCTTCATCATGAATGACAAATGTCGGTTGTGTTAAAAGAGGGAGTTCCTTTTTTGGCAAACCGAGAAAGATCATAGTCGATGATCGCTCTCTTTTTTTCGTTACATAATGGAGGAATCCCTGTTTCGGAAGTAACGTACTATCATCTGAAATACGCGCTAATTCTTCTAAAGCTTTTGCATATTGCGTTTGTCCTTCATTTAACGGTATATGTAATGCACCACCTTCTGCTAATACACTAATAAATAATTCAAACGGTATTTGATGCTTCGTTGCGTATTGGCAAATGTATGTTGCATATGAAATAAGTTCTTCTACATTATCTCTCCAACCAAAACCGCGATCGGCAGCTAAAGAAAGACAAATCGTCCAACTATAATTTTTTACAGGCTCATATTGCTTCGCTTGTAATGCTTGCATTTTAGCGGATGCTTTCCAATGAATAGAACGGAAAGACTCACGCTCGTAGCGCTTTACACCGATAATAGATGTTTCATCATTGTAAAAAGAAAAATTCGTTCGATAAGAACCATGTAATAGTTGCTGAAGTTCTTGCAAACCTGCTACTTCTTTAGGAGAAGGATACACAATAATTTCAGTCCTTAATTTATCAAAAATAGGTAAATGTACAGTTAATAGATGAAATGGATCTTTTAAGACACATTCGAACTGTTCAATTTGAAACACACCACGTTTCGTTGCGGTTAATGTTAAATCCCATTTTTGCGCCGAATGTGCAGGTTGTGAAAATGGGAAAGAGAATAACGTTTTTGATATTTGTTCAATCCCTTGATCTTTGTGCGGCATAAGGGACGGATTTAAATGAAAATAACAAACACCATTAACGAGTGGTATATTTGCCCCATTTTTTAAATGAATAAAAAACTGTCCAGATTCATAAGGAAATAGCCGAGTTGTTTGTTTCTCATTTATTACTTGAAACCTTTTCTCTATGTAAGCGACATATTTATAAATGAAAATCGCGAATAAATAATAGAAGAAAAAGAGAAACATAATCATTCGTTGCGGCAGAAAAAACGTAAATAGTATAGCGCCGGGCACAGTTAATTGAATAATATGAAGTTGAAAAAATAAAGGTACAGTTACAACGCGCTGTCCATTCATACTTGCTCAATCTCCACTGGTACATCCACTTCTTTTAAAATCCTTTGCATAATTTCATTTTTTGTTGTGCGTAGGGCACCTTCCATTGATAAGACGATACGGTGATCCCAAACAGAAGGAACTAAAAATTGTATATCTTCAGGCGTACAATATTCTCTGCCGCGTAAAAAGGCTAGTGCTTGGACTGCGCGTACTAAAGCTAATGTGGCACGCGGGCTTACACCATTAGCGATGTAATCATGATTTCTTGTAGCTTGCGCAAGTTTAATAATGTAGTGTTCTAGCGTTTCGGATACGAACACTTCTTTTACACTTTGCTGTGCTTCTAAAATGTCTTCTAAAGAAATGACAGAAGTAACGCTTTCTAACGGTGTATTGTTACGAAAACGGCGCATCATTTTTAATTCATCTTCCGGAGCCGGATACCCAATTGAAATTGTCATTAAAAATCGATCAAGCTGTGCATCTGGAAGAGGGAAAGTTCCTTGTGATTCAATTGGATTTTGCGTCGCAATAACAAAGAACGGTTTCGGAAGAGGAGTAGATTGTTTTTCAAGCGTTACTTGTCGTTCTTCCATTGCTTCTAATAAACTAGACTGTGTTCTAGGCATCGCGCGGTTAATTTCATCTGCAAGTAATATGTTTGTCACGACTGGTCCAAGTCTTAACTCGAATTCGCTCGTTTTCGGATTGAAATATTCAATACCTGTTACATCACTCGGAAGTACATCAGGTGTAAATTGAACGCGAGAAAAATTACCACCAATACTTTTGGAAATTGTTTTTGCTAGTAATGTTTTCCCGGTGCCAGGCACGTCTTCAAGAAGTACATGTCCGTCAGCAAGTAATGAAACGAGTAGTAGATCAATAACATTCTCCTTACCAACAAACACAGAACCTATATTTTCTTTTAATTTATTAATCATATGTAACATTCCTTTCATAATAAAAGAGCTAATATTTCTATATTTTAACAAATTATTCAGAAAATTGGTATGATTTTTCAATTCAAAGAAATGGATATTTAATTTTAATATTACACTTGTATATTTTGGGATATGATTATACAATATCGATATACGATGTATCGTAAGTCGATATATCATGAAGCGATGTATCGGAGGTAGTTATAATGAATGTGAAAGCGCAAAAATATATTCCATTAACTGAGGCGACATATTACATATTGTTGTCACTAGTGAAGCCAATGCATGGTTATGGAATTATGCAAATGGTAGAAGAGATGACAAATGGAGAAGTAAAGCTCGGTCCCGGTACTTTATACGGGAATACGACGAAGTTACTAAAAGAGAAGTTAATTGTTGAGGTTGCCTCTACAGATAGGAAGAAGTGCTATGAGTTAACACCGTTTGGGAGAGAAGTATTGGAATTGGAGTATGAAAGGTTACAACGATCTGTCAAGAATGGAAACAGTATTTTAGGGGAGTGAATGGGAGATGGAGACAAAGAGGGTATTGAAGTTTTTCGCGGCATGGAGTTTAGAAAAAGAAGAAGCTTTTTTACGGAAAATGCATCAACAAGGCTGGTCATTACAAAAATATAACGTCATGTATACGTTTAAGAAAACTGAACCGAAAGATGTAATATATAAAGCAGATTTTAGATTAGATTATAAAGACTCAAAGGAAAAACAAAAAGAATATCTTGATATATATGAAATGTGTGGGTGGAAACATGTAACGAGTTTTACAAAATGGAATTATTTTTGTAAAGAGGTAGAAGAGAAAAATGAGTTACCGGATATATATTCAGAGAAGGAGACGAGGGTACAGAAGCTTACGGATTTGTTACAATTTTTTATTCTTATGTTTGCAGCAGTTATGCCAGCGCTATATTTATGTTTTATTGGAACATCAGAATCTAGCGTTCCTATCATTCCTATAATTTTTAAAGGAATGACAGGAGTTATTGGTTGTATGTATTTATATATTTTTATTAATTTATCATGGAAGATTAAAAAGTTAAAAAATGAAATCTTATAACAGAGGGTGAATGTTAAAAGAAGATGATTTCGTAAATATAAATTACGGGAATCATCTTCTTAAATTTATATATTTGTACATTTTGTCCGCTCTTTTTTACATAATAAAAACTTATATACTTAAGGCATAGAACTAACAGTTACAAAGACAACCCAGTAACAATACCTAAAAAATCATAAATGATGAAGAAATGATTAATAATATTGAACTACCGATTAATACTATTTTGTTAGAGTTTTGATGTTTAATGTGGAAATAAAGCAAAAAACCACAAATGATAGAAACAATCCATATTGCTAGACCATGAGGAGTCGTGATCTTCTTCCAATCGCAGATTCAAAAGTAAAAGATGATTATGTGACAAGTGGATAGTAGCGGTGTAGAGGGAATCATTAATCTTCTATTTACCACGTTTACGTAAAGGTTACCGAATAAATAAAGAGCTTATAATAAGGAAGAAATACGTTTTATATTACTGTATTAAAAGGAAAAATCCCTTATAGAAAAATCTATTTCAATAAGGGATAGTAACGATTTTATGAGAAAGACTGATTTTGCGCAGGTTTAATAAATTGTTCTGGGTTTTCAACAAGCCCGCATACAGCGCATTGGACGCGGTAAGTAGGTCCTTGATAAGCCATATGAAAAGCGTTCATCGTTTCATTCGTGTATTCTTCTTCTACTTGACCAGTTTGTGGATTTAATTTTACTGGTTTCACTTGTTGCTCAAGAATATTAAAGCGAGTTCGGTTCGTTTTACAGCTTGGACATAGCATTGGTTCCATATGTATACACCTCCATTTGTAGCATTTCTTAAGCGCTTTGATTTTATACAAGTAAAAAAACTTTCTCAATATAAATAGGTGTTTAATGTATTTAAAATTCAGAAAAAATAAAATATAATAAATGTAAGAACTGGTTATGTCCAAACCAAATCTCCTGTTTTATGCCAATAAGCTGGGGGCCGAGAAATCGGCCTCATTTTTTTGTCCTTATGAAACAAGGTTATTTGAAACATTTGTCGAATTTTTAGGGGGATAGATAAAGGGGGATTTAAAATGGATTTGAAAATGAAATACATCATTTTATATGTAGAAAAGTTTGAGGAATGTTTAAAGTTCTATAAAGAGATTTTACAGTTACCAATAAAAGCAGAGCACGGTACATATATTGAGTTTGAGACTGGATCTACAATTTTAGCGATGAATACAAGAGATGATGTAAAGGAGTTAACGGGATTACCACTTACAGAAGGTGAATTACAGTCTTCTCATTTCGAATTAGGATTTGTTGTTGATAATGTACAAGAAATGATTGAGCAATTCAGAGAACAAGGTATTAAAATTTTAGTTGAACCAATTGTAAAGCCATGGGGACAAACAATTTCATACATTGCTGATCCAGATGGAAATTATATTGAAATTTGCAGTTCAGTAGAATAGAAGGAGAAAAAGAGATGGGGTTTCCGAAACTAGAAACAGAACGTTTACTATTAAGAGAACTTACACTATTAGATGCAGAAACGATGTTCCACTATTTCTTAAAAGAACCCGTTATTCGTTATTTCGGAATGGATTCTTTCGAAAATATTGAGCAAGCGAAAACAACGATTCAAACGTTCAAAAATCGTTATGAAGAGGGAAGTGTGTTTCGCTGGGGAATTGAGAAAAAGGGGACCGGCCAATTAATCGGAACGTGTGGGTTTCATTTAATTAACAATCACCATAAAAGAGCCGAAATTGGTTATGAATTAGATGATACATATTGGAGAAAGGGATATGCATCTGAAGCACTTCAGGCCATTTTGACTTATGGGTTTGAATCGTTACAGCTCATAAGAATCGCTGCTGTCGTATATATAGAAAATAAAGCTTCTCAAAAATTGTTATTAAAAGCAGGGTTTCAAGAAGAAGGGTTACTTCGAAAACATATGATTCAAAATGGTGTTGCCCATGATACAATTTTATACTCATTATTAAAAGAAGAATGGCAGAAGTAATGAGTACAAGTGAACTTATAAATGTTATGAAGAAACATAAAGAAAACAGATTTATTTTAGGTATAGATGGTTTAAGTCGATCGGGAAAAACAACATTTGTAACAAATTTAAAGGAAAATATGAAACAAGAAGGTATTCCGTTTCATATTTTCCATATTGATGATCATATAGTGGAGCGAAATAAACGCTATCATACAGGATTTGAAGAATGGTATGAGTATTACCATTTACAATGGGATATTAAATGGCTGCGGCAGAAATTCTTTCGAAAATTACAAAGTGAAACAAATTTGAAGTTGCCTTTCTACCGCGATGATACCGATACTTGTGAAATGAAAAAAGTACAGATCCCTATAGTAGGTGTAATTGTAATTGAAGGAGTCTTTTTGCAGCGAAAAGAATGGAGAGATTTCTTTCACTATATGGTGTATTTGGATTGCCCAAGAGAGACAAGGTTTCTTCGCGAGAGTGAGGAAACGCAGAAGAAGCTTTCAAAGTTTCAAAATAGGTATTGGAAAGCAGAGGATTATTATTTGGAAATGGAATTGCCGAAGAATAGGGCGGATTTAGTCATATGTAACGATATTAAATAGAGGGTGCCAAAAATAAGTTTTTCAAGTAGTTATTCGTAAAGAGCTATCAATTTTATTAAAGACTGTATCTTTCAATTTAAAGGTACAGTTTTTATTTTTTTGAGCTATTCCATACTTGATAGCTATTTCTATTATCGATATTGTTAAAAATGGAATGGTTAGAAAATTCTTCTTTAGACATAAGTAAAGTATTAGAAGTGAAATGTTTTACTACTGTTCCATGTTTGGTAGGGAAAAAGAATAAATCATATTCAGGTAGAAATTGTTAAATCTATGTATTTAGTATATTCGTTTCTATATGTATACTATTCATTAAAAATCACCTCTAGTTTGTATTCTATAATAGTAGTTTAAATGCCTTTTTAATATGCAGAAAAAACAATAATAGCTGTTATTACGTTTGAAAATATAGGGAATATTATTCAGTATTTGTAAGTAATCGTGTTATTCTAAAGATAGATTTCTATAAAGCGAGTGATCATATGAGTATTTTCATTTTAGAAGATGATGTCATACAAGCGCAGCAAATGAAGCGGCTAGTTGAGGAGATTTGTGAAAAGTATATGTTGCCTTACGATTTTATTGAGGTAACTAGTAAAAGTGAAAACATTATTCATAACATTTCAAGGACGAAGTATGTCCCAATCTATTTTTTAGATATAGAGATAAAAAGAGAAGAACGGAAGGGTTTGCAAGTAGCACAAGAAATACGAAAGTATGATACGCAAGGGATTATTGTGTTTGTAACGACGCATTCTGAATTTGCACCCATATCTTATCGATACATGGTATCTGCTTTAACTTTTATTGATAAAGGTTTGCCATACGAAGAGCGATATAAGGTGTTTGAAGAATGTTTACTTCAATATGAAGCGCGTAATAAGCATATCATTCCACCTGATGACTTTATTGTTGAAAATAATAATGCGACTGTGAAAGTTCCATTTCATGAAGTTGAATATATTATGACCGATGAACCACACCGTTTAGCATTAGTGACGCTAGATCGTAACGTTTATTTTTACGGGACATTAAAGGAGATTGAAATAATAGATGAACGCTTATTTCGTTGCCATCAATCCTACGTCGTGAATACGAAGCAAATGTCTTCTTATGATGCAAAGCAAAAAATGATGATTTTAAAAAGTGGAAAACGTATCCCAGTATCACGTCGTTTAGTGAGTAAAGTACGTAACATGTTAAAGGGTGAGATGTAATGTATATTTATGATTTATTTGCACTACTGCTTACAAGTATGAGTCATACATTTTTATACATTCAATTAATTCGGTACAACAGATTGTCATATAGAATGTTAGTGATTTTAAGTGCTGTATTTATTGTTTTACTTGCAGTTGTTGTAACAGTGACTAGATATCCAGAGTTAAATAGCACAATTGTGTTATTTCTTATAAGCTTAGGATTAATGCAAAATGAATTGAAATTTATGCGGAATTTATATTTTGCACTAGTGAGTATGGTTATTATAACTTTAGTGAAAATGCTGCTTCTTGATTTAGGAATGAAACTATTTATGTTAACGCCACTCAATTTATATCTATGGACAGGTAGCATTATTCATCTTATCGTATCCAGTATTACTTTTATCGGTATTATTTTAGCTCGTAAAAGAATTCAAAAAATTGCTCAATATATAGTAGGAAGTCCACTATATTATGTAACGTATATATTACTAATTATTGGATTCATAATTGAACTAATTTTAACAAGGCCATCTACTCATTTTTTAGCAAAGTTAAATCAACAATACGGTGAATTAAGTTATATAGCAGCGATAATTTTATTTTTATTATTAGTAATCATTGTATTAATAAGCTCACATTTATCGAAAGAAAAGTTACTAGAAGAACATGAAAAGCGTTTGGACAAAGAGTTATTAGATTATGTGGAGAAATTAGAGGATATGCATGATGAACTTGCTAGTTTCCGCCATGATTATATGAATGTGTTATTGGCGTTAGAAGAGGGGATACGCACAAAGAATGTGAAAGAAATCGAACGAGTGTACGGCGAAGTTATTACTCCCACATTAAACTTAATAAATAATCATGAATTAGATATCGCGAAATTATCGCGAATTCAAATTTCTGAAGTGAAAAGTGTATTAAGAGCGAAAGTTGGTACGGCACAGCAACAACAAATAAAAGTAATGCTTGATATTCCAGATAAAATCGAAACAGTGTCGATGCCAATTATTCCATTTATTCGTATCATTTCTGTTTTATTAGATAACGCAATTGAAGAAGCAATACATAGCGAGGAAAAGGTACTGCAAATTGCTTTATTTGAAATGGATACAAAACAATATTTTGTTGTGCGTAATAGTTCTCATTATAAAGAACTGGATCTACAAAAAATATATGAGAAGAACTATTCGAGTAAAGAAGGGGAAAGAGGATACGGATTATTCTCATTAAAACGTATTATAAATAAAACAAACAATGCAACGTTAGAAACGACTTATACAAACCCTTATTTCACCCAAACTTTCATCTTAAAAGACATGAGATGACCATTTATGATGAAAATGAAACCGAATAGGAAATAACTACATACTTTCTTCACTTGTTTTTATACACTTCAAGTAAGAGGTGAAGCGAGATGAATGGTCTTATTTTTACAGCGTTTATCAGCATAGGATTACCGCTTGTTGCACTTATATATGCCTTTTGTAAGAAACGCTATATCCCGTATATATTGGGTACATTGGCTTTTGTTGTATCACAAGTGTTAATTCGCATACCGATACTAAATTATTTAAATGGAAATAGCACAGCTTTTTCTATGTTTAGTATGATGCAGCCTGTATTATTTGCGATTTTGCTTAGTTTATCAGCTGGAGTTTTTGAAGAGGTAGCTCGTTTTATCGCAATGCGTTATTTTATGAAACAGCGTGATTGGCAATCTGGCTTTCTATTCGGAGCAGGACACGGTGGTATTGAAGCGATATTAATAGTTGGTATTCCAGTATTATCTCTATTATTATCGCAAACAGTTAGTGGAAATATGGATAGTTATTTTGTCGGCGGAATTGAACGTTTCTTTGCGATGTTACTCCATATTGGACTTTCCTTCATTGTATTGCAAGCTGTCGTTCAGAAGAAATTTCGATATGTTATTATTGCCATTCTCATCCATGGAGTTGTAAATACATTAGCTAGCACGATCTCGCTATATGTACCAGGTGAAAGTGGGATAATTGCTGTTGAGGTTTCAATAGCAATAAGCGCTTTACTTGTATTTAGTTATAGTTTTATTTTAAAAAGAAAGGGTGTATTAAAATGAAAAGAATGTTACTCATTATTATAAGTGCTATCGCGGCGTTTGCACTTGCAGCATGTACGGGAAATAAAGTAGATGAAAGTACGTCAAAAAAATTTATTCCGAAGGCGGAAGAAATTGTATTACTATTAAACGAAGCGAAGTATAAAGAAGTGCATGACAACTTTGATAGTAAAATGAAAACAGGGTTATCAGAAGAAAAAATGAAAGAGCTTACACCAGTAATTGAGAAAGCTGGTACGTTCGAAAAAATTGAGAAAAAGTCGATTGAAGAAAAAGATGGTTTATATACTGTTATTCTTGTAGCAAAGTATAGTAAAGAACAACGTACCTTTATCATAACTTATAATGATAAAGAAGAAATAGCAGGGCTGTATATTAAATAGAAATATAATGGCAGATAAAGTGGTAGTGTCCACTTTATCTGTTTTTTATACCATCCAATTTTTGGTTATTTGTGCTAAAATAATCTCATAATTATATAGAAGGGGGATGATAGGATGAACACCGAAATAGTTCCCAAAAAGAAGTACAGTATAATAAGCTATATATCTTTACTCATCGGCATTTTGTGTTTTCTGTTCGTTTTTATAACACCGACAAGGATAGCGAATGCAGGTAATATAGTGGGAGATTATATAACGATTGCTCTAACAGGTGTAGGTATCATACTTTCAATAATCACAATGACGAAAAAAACAGAGAAGAAGGGGATTGCTATTATTTCATTAATACTGTCCTCATCGTTCTTTATATTTTGGATTATCGCAATTATTTTATTGTTGACTGGTCAAATTAGCTTCGCACCGTAATGAGCAATAAAAAAAGTCCTTCATACGAGAAGGACTCTTTTATTCGGTATCCTCAGGTTTATATTCTAAAATATCCCCAGGTTGGCATTCTAATGCTTTGCAAATCGCTTCTAAAGTGGAAAAACGAATTGCTTTTGCTTTTCCATTCTTTAATATAGAAAGGTTAGCCATTGTAATTCCAACCTTCTCCGTAAGTTCTGTTACACTCATTTTTCTTTTCGCTAACATTACATCGATATTAATAATAATTGCCATATAATTCACCTCAGACCGTTAAATCATTTTCTGATTTTATATCTATTGCATCTTGTAAAAGTCTTTGGAGAACGGCAGCAAAGACTGCGATAACCATGGAAGCAAAAATCATAATCATGCCAATAATTATAAAACCTGGAGCGTCATCTCTCTCCGCAATGAGATAAAAGAGTGGCATGCCTAATACGTACAAGACACTGATTGTCATAGCGCAATATTTTATATTTTTTAAAGCGCTAACAGACAATTCCGAGAAAGCATTATTTTTATCAATATAGCTTAAAAGTTTAAAAGCTTGATACAGAGCGCAGTAGAAAGGTATGGCTGTTGCATATAAGTTGATAAAGACAAGATATTTTATAAATGCAATATCAGGATACAATTCTGCTGCGAAATTCCCAATTTTAGGGACCAAAAATATACACATAGCTAGAACAGGGATTCCAATTAGAATCACAACGGTTTTTAAAAAGAGTGTGGACCCTTGTTTCATAAAAAGCACCTCATTTATTTAATATCTTTTAAATTTAACATGGATTTTATCGTTTAACAATAAATTTTTATTCACTATAATCATGTTTTTATTGTTAAATAAATTTTGGAATAAAGTGAATATAATCGTTCCTTATTTCTGTAAATGATGTTATGTTAAAAGTAAAGATTAAGCCTTTTGTATATTAAGAGTTTTTAGAAAATCAATATTTTGCGTAATTTGACGAGGTGTTAATGAAATGAAATCGTACACACAATTTGAAAGAAGAAAACACATACTAGATGAATTAGAAAAGTATAACCGAGTGATGGTAAATGATTTAGCGAAGGTATTAAATGTTACAACAGAAACGATACGAAGAGATTTAGATATGTTGCACAAGGAAGGGCAACTTACGAAAATACACGGTGGTGCAATTAAGAAGAAAGATCAAACACTAGAATTTCATTTTGATAAACGTCGATCTGAGAATATTGAAGAAAAACGAAAAATTGCAATGGAAGCAAGTAAAATCGTAGAAGATAATGATATTATCGCAATTGAAATTGGGACAACCACAATGCAAATTTTAGATTACATATACGATAAAAAGAATTTGACAATTTTAACAAACTCGATACCAGCTGTAAATAAAATTATTGAGCTGAAAGACCAGTATGATTCCTTTGATTGTAGGTTAATAGTCATAGGGGGAATATTGAATACGAATTCCTTAGCATTGTCTGGAGAAATGACGTTAAACTATCTTGATCATTTCACTGTTAATAAGTTATTTGCTTCTTGTGATGGCATTTCATTAGAAAAAGAACTAACATGTTCGTATATTGAAGATGCACAAATATTTAAGCAGCTAAAGAATAATGCAAAACAAGTTGTAATGATGGCTGATGAATCAAAGTTTAATTTGATAAAGTTTTATAAAAGCGGAAGTTTTAGTGATATAGATGCGTTATATACGAATGCGAAGCTCGATGAATCGTGGCAAAATATGCTAACAAGTAACGGGGTTGAAGTAATAACAGTATAGAAAAGCTAAAAGAAGACTATTTCTTAGTAAGTTGAGAAATAGTCTTCTTTTATTGTTTATATGTTGTTTTGTTTTGTTAATTTGTTGTTTTTACAATTAGTTAACAAATTAACAACATTGTGTTAATAATGTACCCTTACAATATGAATTAGGAGGTGGCAAGAATGCAAATAAAACTATCAAAAGCTGTGTTCTTTTTACTACCAGTTGGAATACCTCTAATCTTGTTTTGGATTATTCCGAATTTCATTAGTTTAGGTATTAGTTTTACTGATTGGGATTTTATGACGAATGATTTTAACTTTGTTGGTTTAGAAAACTATTTTAATTTATTTACACAAGATTCTTTTATGCAAGCATTGCTCAATACGTTTTATTTCGGAATTGGAACAGTCATTCCAACAATTGCATTGGGCTTAGGTTTCGCATTATTCTTCCGAAAAAAATTTAAAGGTTCTGCATTGTACCAATTAATGATCTTTTCACCTTGGGTAACGCCAACAATAGCTGTATCCATTGTGTGGTCACTCCTATATGAACCTCAATTTGGAGTTATTAATAAAGTGCTAAACTTTTTCGGAATACCAGGTTTGGACTGGCTTCAAAGTAGTCAAACAGCGATGTTAGCAGTCATTATAATGACAGTTTGGAAATTAGTTGGTTGGACGATGATCTTCTATATCGGCGCACTAGAAAAAGTTCCAGATAGTTTATATGAAGCAGCTAGTATTGATGGAGCAAATTCATGGCAGAAATTTCGATATGTAACACTGCCGATGGTTTCATCAACAACTTTCTTCTTAGTTGTCGTTAATACAATTTCTTCGGTGCAGGCTTACGATCAAATAAAAATTTTAACACAAGGTGGGCCTAGTGGTTCGACGCGTACGTTACTGTATTTATTCTTCCAACAAGGGTTTGAACAGTTTGATATGGGATCTGCAACAGCAATCGCATTTATCATACTAATCATTACAATTTTACTATCTGTTATTAACAAAATAATAGGTGATAAGTGGGTGAACTATTAAGGTGAATAATATGAAAAAAGGTCCATTAATTGTAAAGCATCTCTTTTTAGCATTATCAAGTATACTATTTGTTTTTCCGTTCATATGGATGGTACTTGGTTCGTTTAAAACATCTAGTGAAGTATTACAAGGGGGATTTTGGCCTAAAGAATTTCACTGGGAAAATTATCAGCAAGTATTAGACATACTACCATTTAACACATATTTATTTAATAGTTTTTATACATCTTTCATCATTACAATATATGTGCTTGTTTCATCTGCACTGTTTGCTTATATGTTGGCATTTTACAAGTTTAAAGGTAAAAATATTACATTTAGTGTCGTGATGGCAACCTATATGATCCCTGGAGCTGTATCATATGTTCCTGTATATGTAATGTTAGGGAAATTCGGGCTACTCGATTCACATTTTGGATACATGATTTCTATGGCTGTTAGCGTATTCGGTATTTTCTATTTAAAACAATCGTTCCACAAAGTTGGTTTTGAAATAGTAGAAGCAGCCAAAATTGATGGAGCAAGTGATTGGCGTATTCTTTGGAAGATTATCTTTCCAATGACACGATCATCATTTGTAACACTAGGATTGGTCACATTTATTGGTAATTATAATAATTACATGTGGCCAGCTCTTATATTGAAAGATAATACGCAAAAGTTAATTACGAATGGAATTGCTGATTATTTCATTAATAGTTCCTTAGGGCGAGATTGGTCACACATTATGGTTGCAAGCACAATCGCAACAGTGCCGCTCTTAATCGTATTTTTGATTCTACAAAAATGGTTCTTATCTGGTGTTACTGATTCAGGAATAAAGGGGTAAATAAATATTAAAGGAGATTTGTGGGATGAAAAAACTATTCATGCTTCTAACAGTTATAACATTGTTTGTTAGTGCACTTGCGGGTTGTTCAGGCGGAAAAGGAAGTACGGTTAAAGCGAGTAAAGAAGGGGAGAAGGTTGTTGTTCCATTCATTAATGGAGTAGGGGGCTCTCTTGCAGATAGTGTAGATAAGATTGTGGAAGAATACAATAAAAGTCAGGACAAATATGTAGTGAAAACGACAAAAGCAGGTAGCTACGATGAGTCATATCAAAAGCTACAAAGTGGATTTGCAGCGAATAACCAAGAAGCAATTGCATTACTAGGTTCAGATGTCATTCAAGAATATGCTAAAAAACAGTTAATCGTACCTATAGATGAATATGTTAAAAATGATACTAATTTCAAAAAAGAAGATTATGGGAAAGGTTTTATGGAGCAAGCAACAATTGACAATAAATTATATGGCATTCCGTTTTACGGTACAACGCAAATTTTTTATTACAATAAAAAAGCATTAGCGGAGAATGGCTTTACAAAAGATGATTTAAAGACGTGGGAAGGTGTAGAAAAGGTAGCAAAAACAGTCGCAAAACGTGGTGAAAATGGAAATGTGACATATGCTGGTTGGATGCCAATGTGGGGAACTTCAAATTTAATTGATGCAGTTCGCAGTGCTGGTGGAAATGTATTAAGCGAAGATGGTACAAAAGTATTAATTAACGATGACACTTGGGTTTCGGTATGGGAGAAATTCCGTACATGGCTACATGAAGATAAAATTATGAAAATACATTCAGGTGGTACTGGATGGGAATATTGGGATAAAACTGTAATTGATTTAGTTGAAGGTAGAACATTAGGATTTACAGGATCATCTGGTGATCAAGGATTTGTTTTTAAATCATTAGGAAAAGGAATGACGGAAGAAGAACGCCTTAACACATTTGAAGCATTACCTCAGCCTGCTTGGGGTAATAATAAACCAGCGCCAAAACTAGAAACATATTTATTCACATTAACGAGAAATATTGATCCAGAAGTAGCAAAAGGCGCGTATGACTTTATGAAGTTTGCGACAAGTACGGAGAAAACAGCTGAATGGTCCATGGCTACAGGATATATCCCTGTTCGTAACAATGTAACAGAGTATGGTCCATATGCTGAATTCGTTAAAAAACAACCACAAGCATTAGTTCCATTAGAACAAGCTAACAATAATGGAGTGGGACCATTTGTAGATCCAACAGGCGGGAAAATTAATGATGCTTTAAATGTAGCGAAAGATAAAGTAGAGATTGAAGGAGTTCCAGCGAAAAAAGCATTAGATGAAGCAGCTAAAGTTGCGCAAGAAGAGTTAGATAAAGTTCTGAAAAAGAAGAAGTAATATTACCAACATGAGGTGCTTTTGAACGAAGGAAGTGCCTCTAAAATTCCTTCATTAAAACGTAAAAGGTGTGAGAATGATGATCGAAATAACAAGTATGATAACACTTTCTCCATTCGTAGAAAATAAACATTGTTTCCAAATGGATGAAACTGATATTAAAAATTTCACATTAACTATTGATCAAGGGGACGGCCGGAAAATCCCGCTATTATTAATCTTGAGAGACCCTAACGGTTATGTACGTATACAATATCAAACGCCAATTGTAAATGAAAAACTAGTCGTTTCGAAAGATTCAATGTTTTGCTCTGCTGGTTGTATTGGAGGAGAAATACAGTCAGGTAATTGGGAATTAGAAGTCGTCTATATTCCTCATTGTGCAAAGAAAGCAGTAAAGTTTACCGGAGAAAAAGTTGACTACACAGTAAATATAGTAGTGAATGATCAGTTGGAACAAAAGTATAATAGAGATCATTTTTGTAAGGGAAATGTTTTTATCAATGAAGACCGTTTTAATAAGGTAGTAAATGAAGAACATCGCTGGTACAAAGGGGATTTTCATGAACATACAGATTTAACAGACGGCGAGATAGATGATGAACTTGGAATGCAAGTATGTGAAAAACAGGAATTAGATTTTTTATATGCGACGGAGCACAATATTGTTATGCCATCGTATCAAAAAGGAAACACATTAATTATACCATCTATGGAACTTACAACTCCTTACGGTCATTACAACATTTTTGGTATGAGGGAATACGTGGATTTTACAGAGTATGTAGATGAATCATTTAGCGCCGAAAAAATGAATGCACTATTTTCACTCATGAAAGAAAAAGGTTATTTATTGAGTGTGAATCATCCGTTTATGAAGCCTTGGGCGAACCAAGTGAATATTAACTTAGAAAATGTTCATACGATGGAAATTATGTGTGATCCAACTTATAAAAAAAGTAAATCATCCACTTTAGAGGCTTTACGTTGTTTCGATCAAATGTGGTCAAATGGTCTTAAAATCTGGGGAATAGGAGGAAGTGATTCTCATTTACATCCGTCTAAAACATTCCCAGGATCAAAAGACCCATCCATTTACGGTGATCCAGGAACATATGTATTATGTAATGGTTTATCAATTAAAAACTTAAAATCTGCGATCAAAAAGGGACGAATTTATTTCTCTCGATTTAGAAAACTAGCGATAGATATTCAAAACGAAGGTGAAACGATTTATGTCGGTGATGAGGCTAAAGGAAATATTATTTACAACATTTCTACCGACAAACCGTGTGAGTGGAGACTAGTAATAAATGGGCAAATAATTGAACAAAAATCTGGCAGCGATGTAACCTTTGCATTCTCTTTAAATGAAGGGGAATACGCTAGGGTTGAGGGATGGGAAGAGGACGAATTAGTAGCGTTTATTAATCCTATTCATAATAAAGTTGAGAATAAAAATATGAAAACATGGAATGAAGTTATAGGGGGAATAAAAGGTGAATAAAGCAATTATTTTTGATAAAGATGGAACATTAATACAGTTAGATTCAGTTTGGTATAAAATTGTGCATCGTGTGTTAGATGATATATTTCAAACGTATCCAAGTGAAAAAAGTAAACGAGATGATTACTTATCGATTATTGGCATGAATGATAACGATTTTGAGAGTACGAGTTTACTAGCTTGTCGCACAAATTACTTTATTGCGGCTGCATGGTACTCGTTGTTAGAAAATCAACATGTGGATAAAGAGAATTTCATTCATGATGTATGTCTTTTATTCAAAAAGTACTCTACAGCAGATGATCTTGTATTTACAGAAGTGGAAGGTGCAAAGGAAACGTTACGATATTTAAAAGACAATGAATATATTATTGGGGTTGTTACGGCAGACGATGTGGATGCAGCGATTCATTCTCTGAAAATGACTGAGTTATATGATTACGTAGATTTTTTAGGTGCAGATGATGGTGTGAATAGAACAAAACCTGAAAGTGATTTTTATCATATGTTTAAAGAAAAATTTTCTCTAACTGAAGAAGATGTGCTAATGGTAGGTGATACATTAACAGACGTTACATTTGCGAGAAATAGTAACATTAAAGTAGTGGGCGTCTTATCGGGTGCGAGTAGGAAAGAAGATCTAGAAGGGAAAGCGGATTATATTTTAGACAGTATGAAGGATATTTCGAAGATTTTATAATTCATGTCATCATAATTTTTAACAATATCTATAAATATAGCTTAAATTCTAGGAGGATATTATGGCTCAACTATCATTCAAAAACATTTACAAAAAATATGATCATGATGTGACAATCGTAAAAGATTTTAACCTAGAAGTAAATGATGGAGAATTTATCGTTTTGGTTGGCCCTTCAGGGTGTGGGAAATCTACAACATTACGTATGATTGCAGGACTTGAAGAGATTTCAGATGGCGACTTTTATATTGATGGAAAGCGTGTAAATGATATTTCGCCGAAAGATAGAGATATCGCAATGGTGTTTCAAAACTATGCACTTTATCCGCATATGAGTGTTTATGAAAACATGGCATTTGGATTAAAACTACGAAAATATAGTAAAGAAGAAATTGACCAGCGTGTGCAACATGCAGCAAAAATTCTTGGGCTTGAGCAGTATTTAAGTCGAAAACCAAAGGCACTTTCAGGTGGACAGCGCCAGCGTGTTGCCTTGGGCCGAGCGATTGTTCGAAATGCGAAGGTATTTTTAATGGACGAGCCTTTATCAAACTTAGATGCGAAGCTACGCGTTCAAATGCGTGCTGAGATTACAAAATTACACAAGCAGCTGCAAACAACAACTGTGTATGTTACACACGATCAAATAGAAGCTATGACGATGGCAACGCGCCTTGTTGTACTAAAAGATGGGATTGTACAACAAGTCGGTACACCGAAAGAAGTGTATGACAATCCTGAAAATGTATTTGTCGGAGGATTCATTGGTTCTCCTGGAATGAATTTTTTCAAAGGGGTATTAACAGATAATGCGCTTATGATTGATAAGTGGAAAATTGAAGTGCCAGAAGAGAAGATGAAAGGCTTGCGAAATAAGGGCTATACGAATAAAGAAATCATAATAGGAATACGTCCAGAAGACTTTTATTATGGAGAAGCAATCGAGGCTTTATCGTACAACGCAAAAGTATCGGTATCTATTGATGTAGCAGAATTAATGGGGGCAGAAACATATCTATATTCCAACTTAAATGGACAATCTTTTGTAGCTCGTGTAGACACTTCTTTAGATGTGCAAAGTCAATCAAATATAGAGCTCGGTTTAAACATGGACAAAGTTCATTATTTCGATTCAGAAACTGAGAAACGAATTGTTTTATCCCACATTAACGGGCAGTAAAATTCCTACCTCAAAATTCAGCTGGAGCAAAGAAGTTAAGTGGGGGATCCCACAGCCCATAAACGCCCGATCAGTGAAGGCTAATAATTAAGGTAATTATATCTTTTAAGCTTCTTCAATTAAATGAATAGTAACATGGCCGATTATCCATTACAGGAAATCGGCTTTTTTATATAAAAGCTCGTTTAGCGTACGAAAAACGCTTTTTGTTGGGAGCGCTTCATTGCTATCAAGTTGAAATTTTATAATGCCCCCAAAACGAAAAATTATATTTTTATAGTGAATGAACCCCTGTAATTTAAATAATCAGTAGTGTATTTTAGTTATTTATAAAAAATAATATTTTGACCCCCATAAAATTATTTCTTCCTTCGAATATATATAAGGAAGAAAAATAATTATGGAAAGCACTATTAAAAGGTACTATGACCTATGCTGGTCTGTAGCTCGTTTCTGATGGGAAAAGTAATCTTACACAAGATATATTAGAAAAAAGCGACAGAAGACTTAGGGGAATCCGAAAGCAAAAACTGCAATTACCAAAAATATAGTGAAGAGTTATTCAAAGATTACAGCTAAAATAGAAATAGAGCAAGAAAAACAAGCAGACGTTATTGCGAAAGAAAATAAGAAAGTAAATCAAAATATAGACTTAACTCTAGCGCCAACAGAAAAGAATAATTATTAAGAAACAGTGAAAAAAGTCGGTCGTGAAAAATATGAGAAATAGCAATAAGACAAGCCTAAAGAACAGTACTAAGAAGATGTGGTTAAATGGTCACTTGTTTAGTGACCATTTTGCTATTTGAAGCAGAAGGAGGCAGGGAGATTACTAGTGTTGAGTTTAGTAATGAAGATCTTAAAAAAACCGAAAATAGAAGATATCGTATTTAACATACAAAACAACAGAGAAGATAAGGAAGCTTTTATCGTACAGTATCAACCTTTTATTAAAAAATCAATATCGTCTATCTGTCGCCGATACATTACGGAACAGGATGATGAATATAGCATTGGGTTGTTTGCATTTAACGAAGCAATTGAACAGTATTCATATAAAAAAGGAAAATCTTTTTTAGCGTTTGCTGATCTTCTTATAAAAAGAGATGTAATTGACTATATACGCAAGGAATCTAAGCATAATCTTGTCTTTTTAAAAGAAGATAAGCAAGAGGAAATGTTAGAAATGCAAGTATCGCTTACGGAGTATTTGAAAGAGATAGAAAATAGTAACCGTAAGGAAGAAATTCTTCATTTTCAAAGTGTGCTAGCTGATTTTAAAATCACATTTTCAGAGCTTGCTAAAGAATCTCCTAAGCATCGTGATACGCGTGAGCACTTAGTAGAAATTGTAAAGATTATTATAAAAGAAGAGGAAATGATGGAAGAACTGTTTCGAAAGAAAAAGTTACCGCTTAAACATATTGAACCGCGTGTTAGGGTAAGTCGTAAAACGTTGGAGCGTCATAGAAAATACATCATTGCAATGTGTATTATCTTTGCAAACAACTATACATATATTCTGGATTATATAAGAGGGGGAAAGCATGATGAATAAAGGGATTGTGATGGATATAAAAAAACATAGTGTAGTTGTCTTAACGCCAAATGGAGAGTTTATTGCGTTTAAAAGAAAAGCGCACTCTTACATGATTGGAGAGGAAATCTCGTTTAATGAACAAAAGCAAAGGGCACCGCGTTTTTCAATCCCTTCTTTCTTAAAGCCTGCATCGTTACTTTTTGCTTGTTTTCTATGTGTGTTGCTGTTTTTCTACAACCAACCGGAAGAAAAAGTATTCGCTTATGTCTCAGTAGATATAAATCCGAGTTTAGAGGTGAGCGTAACAAAGGATCTTCGCGTTATAGATTTACGAGCTTGTAATGATGATGGAAAGCGCATTTTAAAAGAAATGAAACGGTGGGAAAATAAACACCTGCAAGACGTAATACGTACTATTATAAAGCAGAGTCAAGAGGATAAGTACTTAACGAATGATAAGCAAGTTATGCTAACAGCTGTTACAAAGGACAAGTCACTAGAACCAGAGTTGGAAAAGGCTATGCAAGAATTAAAGAAAGAGTATGAGATAAAACATGTTACAGTCGAATATCAAAGCAGTACGATGCAAATGCGAGAGAATGCTAAGAAAGCAGGAATTGGCACAGGTGTTTATATAAAGCAAGAGAATGAGAAGAAAAAAGCGCTTACTCCTCCTGTACCGTCGTCTGATCAGGAGGAACACGATGGGGAGATACAAACGCAACCAAAGTCATCTCCTGATGCATCATCGGATTTGTCTCCTGTAAAAGAAGAAAAATACGAGAAGCAGGAGCATATAGAACAAAAGCAATCTAAGAAACAGCAATCCAAGCAAATAAAAGAAAATAATGGACACCAGCAAGAAAACAACGGTAGAGGATCACAGCAAGGAAATAATGGAAACCAACAAGAAAACAACGGTAGAGGACCACAGCAAGGAAATAATGGACATCAGCAAGAGAACAACGGTAGAGGGTCCACAGCAAGGAAATAATGGAAACCAACAAGAAAACAACGGTAGAGGATATAACCAAGAAAATAAAGAGTCTCAGTAAGAAAATATAGGTAATATAAACGAAAATAACAGGCCTAAAAATGAGGGGGAAAATGTTCCTACCACACAACATTAAGGGGATGGAAAGAAGAATCCATAGAATATTGAGGATGTTTAGGAACCCTTTGAGTTTCAGACCGAAAAGTTTTTTAAATTTTTTTTGAAATGACGGACATAAAATCGTATATCATTTCGAATTATATATATGGATATCATTAATATTTATATAAAAGGGGAGAAAGAAATATGAAAGAAATGTATGAAGAAATCACTGAAGTATTAAAGGTATTGGCGCATCCTGTCCGTTTATCTTTAGTAGAAATAATGCGTACAAAAGGCCCTACTAATGTAACAACAATGTATGAAAAATTACAAATGCCTCAAAGTACAATTAGTCAACATTTATCCAAACTAAGAGCTGCTAAAATCATTACAGGTACTCGAAAAGGATTAGAAATTTATTATGAAGTAACGGACAATCGTACAAAAGCGATATTACTAAGTTTGGTTTAAATGCTAACTTTAATGAAAAAATGCGCCATTCTTTCTGTGGAATCCATAGGAAAGGATGGCGTTTTTGTATGTCAATTTCTGTATTTGATGAATTATAACTATTCGCTTAATAAATTGAAAACGAGAAAATAAATATGGATCATTATTATATTTATTAAAGTTATATATCTTAATAAAAAATCAAATGTTTCATGAAATAGATTCAGTTCCGGTAAAATCAGTTGCAATGAGTGAACATTACTTTCATTTATGCATGTTATTCGTTTTTTATCGTTTGGGGAAACTAGTTATTGTTAGTTTTGTGACAAGGAGGAATAACAATGACGAATCTGTGTAAAAAGATAATGGGGCTAACATTAAGTTTATTAGTTACAGGAAGCATGCTTAACGATAACGGGGTCGAAGCTAAGGGAGAAAAAATAGGGCGACAACCGAAAAATGTAATTATGATGGTTATGGATGGAACGAGCTCTTCAGCTACAACATTGGCTCGCTGGTATAAAGGGGCACCACTTGCGTTAGATCAAATTGTAACAGGAGGTGTTCGTACGTTTTCGGCGGAATCAGCTACTACAGACTCAGCCCCAGCAGCAACAGCATTAGCAACTGGGAATAAATCAAATTCAAACTACATAGGTGTATTACCGTCTATTGTGAATTCACCAGGTTTAAAGCCAATTAAAGAAGAAGACAGGCTTCGTCCAGTTGCCAACGTACTAGAAGGTGCAAAACGTTCAGGGCGCGCAACAGGAATTATTGCTACATCTGAAATTCAACATGCTACTCCAGCTGGGTTCTCTGCTCACCACTTAAACCGCAAGCAATTTGAGGTACTTGCAAAGCAGCAAGTGTATCAAAATATAGATGTTGTATTAGGCGGGGGAAAGGCAGCGCTTTTACCTGTCAAAAGCAATGGAATCCGAAAAGATGGTGAAAATTTAATAAAAGTGATTCGAGAAAAAGGATACGACTTTGTTGAAACGAAAGATGCATTATTGAATGCTAAATCAGATAAAATTTGGGGCTCTTTTTCCCATACTGCACTTGCGTTCGATATGGATCGTAAAGCAACTAATCCTGAGCAGCCAACACTATCCCAAATGACGGAAAAGGCAATTCAAACATTATCCAAAGATAAAGATGGCTTCTTTTTATTTATCGAAGGAAGTAAGCCAGATTGGGCAGCGCATGTGAATGATCCAATTGGGATGATTAGTGATGTATTGGCATTTGATAATGCGGTTGCAGAAGCGTTAAAATTTGCGAAAAAAGATGGTGATACGATGCTCATTGCTGTAGCGGACCATGGTAACAGCGGTATTTCCATTGGGAATATGAATACGACAAAAGGATATAAGACGACGCCTGTATCTGCTTACATTAATCCGCTGAAAAAGGCGAAATTGACACTTGAAGGTGCTACAAAAAAACTAAAAAGTGATTTATCTAATGTAGAAGAGGTCGCTGCACTATATGGTTTAGACAATTTAACTCATGATGAAAAAGAAAAGTTAAAAGCAGCGCAAAAGAATATGGATGTAGGTCCAATACTTACTACATTATTGGCCAACCGTGCGAACATCGGCTTTACGACAGGTGGTCATACAGGTGAGGATGTATTCTTGTATTCTTATGGACCTCAAAAACCACAAGGCTTAGTCCAAAATACGGACATTGCGAAGACAATGGCGAAAGCAATGGGTTTTAACTTAGAAGAATTAACAAATAAATTATTTTTAGAAAGTGAATCAGGCTTTAAACAAATCGGTGCAACTGTAACAATCGATAAAACCAATGTAGCAAACCCAGTGCTCATAGTAAATCATAATAATGTGGAAGCTCAATTATTTGTTAATAAAAATATAATTCGTATCGATGGTAAAGAGTATGAATTAGGAAGTATCGTCGTTGAAAGTAATGGAAAGTTCTATGTACCAGAAGAAGCAATTCATTTGTTCAAAAAACATTCACGTTAAAAAATCGCTAATCATTTATCCTACATAGGCTAAGTGGTTAGCGATTTTTTTCTTTTGTCCTAAAGTTTTAAATATTAAACATTACAATGTTAAGATTTTATTATGTGTTTCACCTTACATAAAAAATATTTCTCAACAATTGTACGTCGAGAAAACATTGAATATTCGCATTATAACGAATATTATGTTGTTATCGACAAAAAACGATAATTCGCAAACACTGGGGAGGAAATGCATTGAAAAAGAATAAGAAGTTAAAACCATTATCGGTACTAGCAACAACGGCAGTGCTAAGTAGTACTTTTGCTTTTGGAAGTCATGCAACATATGCTGAGACACCAACATCATCTCTACCAATAGATGAGCATTTAATACCGGAGGAGCGTTTGGCAGAAGCGCTAAAAGAACGGGGAGTAATTGATCAATCTGCATCGCAAGCTGAGACATCAAAGGCTGTCGAAAAATATGTTGAGAAAAAGAAAGGGGAAAACCCTGGAAAAGAAATCATCAAAGAAGATAGTCTTACGCAAGAAGCTTCTGATTTTATGAAAACAGTAAAAGATGCCAAAATGAAGGAAAATGAACAGGCGCAGCAACGGGCGGTAGGACCAGTAGCTGGACAAGATACTGGATTGAATTCTAGAAAATTAAATGGAAAAGTACCTACGACACCAGCTCAGCAAGCTGAGTACAATGGATCTGTTCGAACAGATAAAGTACTTGTTTTACTTGTAGAATTTAGCGATTTTAAGCATAACAATATCGATCAAGAGCCAGGATATATGTATTCTAAGGATTTCAATCGTGAACATTATCAAAAAATGTTATTTGGTGATGAGCAATTTACGCTATTTGATGGATCGAAGATTAACACATTTAAACAATATTATGAAGAGCAATCTGGTGGCAGCTACACAGTTGATGGAACTGTAACGGAATGGCTTACTGTTCCAGGAAAAGCTTCAGATTATGGTGCGGATGCAGGAACCGGTCATGATAACAAAGGTCCTTTAGGGCCACGTGATTTTGTGAAAGAAGCATTAAAAGCAGCGGTAGCAAAAGGGATAAATTTAGCAGACTATGATCAATTTGATCAATACGATCAAGATGGTGATGGAAATAAAAACGAGCCAGATGGCATTATTGATCATTTAATGGTTGTACATGCTGGCGTAGGTCAAGAAGCTGGCGGCGGTAAATTGAAAGATGATGCGATTTGGTCTCATCGTTCAAAACTTGGATCAAAACCATATGCGATTGATGGCACAAAATCTTCTGTTTCGAATTGGGGCGGAAAGATGGCTGCATACGATTATACAATCGAGCCTGAAGACGGAGCAGTTGGTGTGTTTGCACATGAGTATGGTCACGATTTAGGCTTACCAGATGAATACGATACAAAGTACTCAGGACAAGGTGAACCTGTTGAATCATGGTCTATTATGAGCGGCGGCAGCTGGGCTGGAAAAATTGCAGGAACAGAGCCGACAAGTTTCTCGCCACAAAATAAAGAATTTTTCCAAAAGAATATGAAAGGTAACTGGGCGAATATCGTTGAGGTAGATTATGATAAACTTAGCAAAGGAATCGGCGTTGCAACTTATTTAGATCAAAGTACTACAAAATCAAAACGACCAGGAATCGTTCGTGTTAACTTGCCGGACAAAAATATAAAAAATATCGAATCGGCATTTGGTAAGAAGTTCTATTACAGTACAAAAGGAAATGACATTCATACGACACTGGAGACACCACAATTTGACTTAACAAATGCAACGGATGCTAAGTTTGATTATAAGGCATTCTACGAGCTTGAAGCGAAGTATGATTTCCTTGACGTAAATGTGATTACAGAAGACGGAACGAAGACACGTATTGATAGAATGGGTGAAAAAGATGTAAAAGGCGGTGCGGATACAACTGATGGTAAGTGGGTTGATAAAACTTACGATTTAAGCCAATTCAAAGGAAAAAAAGTAAAACTGCAATTTGAGTATGTAACAGATATTGCAGTGGCTTATAAAGGGTTTGCGTTAGATAATGCTGCATTAACTGTAGATGGAAAAGTTGTTTTCTCTGATGATGCAGAGAGCGGGCCAGCAATGACGTTAAAAGGATTTACTGTGTCAAACGGATTTGAACAGAAAAAAAATAACTACTATGTAGAGTGGAGAAACTATGCTGGTTCTGACACGGCGTTACAACATGCGCGTGGACCAGTATTTAATACAGGAATGGTTGTATGGTATGCGGATCAAAGCTTTACAGATAACTGGGTAGGCGTTCATCCAGGTGAAGGGTTCTTAGGAGTAGTAGATTCTCATCCAGAGGCAATCGTAGGGACATTAAACGGACAACCGACTGTGAAGAGCAGTACGCGTTATCAAATTGCCGATGCAGCATTCTCATTTGATCAAACGCCAGCATGGAAAGTAAATTCGCCAACTCGCGGTATCTTTGACTATAAAGGATTACCAGGAGTTGCAAAATTTGATGACTCTAAGCAGTACATCAACAGTCTCATTCCAGATGCAGGACGTAAGTTACCGAATTTAGGATTGAAGTTTGAAGTAGTAGGCCAAGCTGAAGATAAGTCTGCAGGTGCAGTTTGGATTCATCGATAAAATAAGGTGAAACGAAGAGGAGCTGCTATAAGTCGGTGAAACTTACTTATGGACAGCTCTCTTCTTATTGTGAAAAAGAGATTACTATATAAATACAAATTGAAAAAGTTTTCCTTTAATATTTAAAGGAAAAAAAGATACACAGAAGTGAAAAAACTCTGTGTTTTTTTATGTATTTATTGGAAAAAACTCGAATTTTCCGGGATAAATGCTCCCTTTATCCCATTATAATAGCTATTTTGGACGTAAGTAATTTGTAAGTAATAAGTAAGAAAAAAGAGATTTTCATAGTATATAATATTTATTATATCTACACTTAACACCTACTACTAATAGTATGCTATAATGTGAATTAGCAACAAAAAGAAAGGAATTAGAAAAAATGACCTTACAAAATACTAAAAATTTAAAAAAACAAGTTGCTCCTTTTGAAAAATCAACGATTAAAAAAAGTGTGTGGCAACTTATCAACACAATCGTGCCATTTATTATTTTATGGTACCTTGCTTATAAAAGTTTGTCTGTTTCTTATTGGTTATCATTAGTTCCATCTCTGTTAGCCGCTGGATTTATGACAAGGATTTTCATTATTTTTCATGATTGCACCCATTATTCATTTTTTAAAAGTCGACGTGCAAATAGAATAGTTGGGACATGTATGGGGGTTTTAACTTTATTCCCGTTTGATCAATGGGGGCATGAGCATTCCATTCATCACGCTACAAGTGGTAATTTGGATAAACGAGGTACAGGAGATATTTGGACACTTACAGTGGATGAATATTTAGCAGCGCCATTTAGACTCCGTTTAGCATATCGTTTATATCGCAACCCATTCGTTATGTTTGGATTAGGTCCGATTTATGTTTTTCTGCTTAAAAATAGATTTAACCGAAAAGGTGCTAGAAAGAAAGAGCGTATGAACACCTATTTGACGAATGTTTTAATCGTTGCATTAGTAGGATTACTTTGCTGGGCAATCGGATGGCAATCGTTTCTTCTAGTACATGGTTCCATATTCTTAATAGCAGGTTCAATAGGTATTTGGCTGTTTTACGTACAGCACACATTCGAGGATTCTTATTTTGAAGAAGATAAAGAGTGGGAATATGTGAAAGCAGCAGTGGAAGGAAGTTCGTTTTATAAACTTCCAAAAATCCTGCAATTTCTAACTGGTAATATTGGATATCATCATGTTCACCATTTAAGCCCAAGAGTACCTAACTATAAACTAGAAGAGGCACACAATAATACGCTTCCTTTAAAAAATGTACCAACGATTACGCTTGCTACAAGTTTGCGATCACTCCGTTTCCGTCTTTGGGATGAGAAAAGTAATAATTTTGTTACCTTTAAAGACGTCAAAAATTTAGTGAAAAACAATGTTTCTATTCGAGTGAAATCTGAACTATAACTTCATCATATATAAGACGCCCCTTAATCATTTTTGATTTAAGGGGCGTCTTTGTTTAAAGAGTAGATAGATGATCCTGATAAGGAATTTGCTGTTTTACTTACATTGTTGAATGAAAGTACGAATGATTATAACCGACTATTTCTCCCAAAGCTCGATTAGTCGACCTTCAGGATCTTTAATCCAAATAAACTTTCCAAATTCACTAACCTCTTCTTTCTTTTCAAGAGGTACACCAATTTGTTCAAGATGCTGAATAGTCTCGCTTAAATTATGTACTTGGAAATTTAACATCACTTGTTGTTCTGTTGGAAAATAATTATCATTTTCGGTAAAGAAAGAAAAGATAGTCGCAGTTCCTAATTCGGGTTTAATCACAGTCCCATTCCAATTTTCTATGTCAATCTTCAATACATCACTGTACCATTTTTTTACAACATCAATATTTTTAGTTCGCCAAAATATTCCTCCGAAGCCTTTTATCATCGTACATAACTCCTATCTATTTTTAAATTTTTAAGCAACATATATTCAATATATCAAAACAGTAATCGTAAGGAAAATCATTCACTTATAAAAAGTGAAAAATTATAATTACTAGCATTGTAGTGTTTTCTATACTATGGAAAATGACATTATCCTTTGCAAAACTTGCCATCCAAGCCAAGGAGTATAACAATAAAAGACCGCACATGGCTTTTAGTTCATGTGCGGTCTTTTATGTAAATGTATTGCATTACATAGTTTTGCTAATTTTAGTTTCTGTTTGATTGTTAGTAGCAATCCTTTTCTTAACCTTAAAGTGATAGTAGGTGTAGCAAAAGATAATAAATGGTACAGTGCAATAGATTCCAAGTCTTTGTTCTGGGATAAAGATAAGACTTATTAAGATAATGCCGTATAATCCAAAACCAAGAATTGGTACAAGAGGGTAAAGTGGAGTTTTGAATTTTAAGTCTTCTAATTTTCCACCTTCAGCCAAATAACGTTTACGGAAAAAGAATTGAGAAACACAAATCGACATCCAAACAATGATTGTAATGACACCGGAAATTGAAATAAGCCATAAGTAAACCGTTTCAGCAGCTACAACGCTTGTCAAAAGTGAAAAAGCAGAAATAGCGATCGTCATGATTAAAGCGTTTAGAGGTATTCCTCGTGATGATAATTTCTTTAAAAAGGCTGGAGCCATTTCGTGTTGTGATAACGACCAAAGCATTCGAGTTGCGGCGTATAGTCCTGAATTTGCGACAGAAAGAACAGCAGTAAGAATAACAAAGTTCATAATATCAGCTGCATATGGAATACCCATATTATCAAAAACAGCAACAAATGGGCTCTTTGTTAATCCTGCTTCTTCCCATGGAATTAAAGCCACAAGAACAAAGATTGCTAAGACGAAGAAAAACATCGTGCGCCATATAATATTTCTAATAGAACGAGGTAAAGTCTTCGCTGGATCTTCACTTTCACCTGCTGCGATCCCTACAAGTTCTGTACCTTGGAAGGAATAATTGACTGTAACCATTGTTAATAGGATAGCGGCAAGTCCATTTGGGAATAAACCACCATGATTTACGAAATTTGAAAATAGCGGTGCTGGTTCGTCTCCTTTTAAATCAATAAAACCGAACATAGCGGCGCCGCCAAGGATAATAAAAGCAATAATGGCAGATACTTTAATACTTGAAAACCAAAATTCTGTTTCTGCATAACTACGAGCAGATAATGCGTTAATCGTGAATATCGTAACACCAAATATTAAACACCAAACCCAGACGGGAATATCAGGAAACCAGCGCTGCATTGTAATGCCAGCAGTTGTAAATTCAAGTCCGGTCGTGTTTGCCCAGCTTAACCAATATAACCATCCGATTGTAAACCCAGTTGCAGGGTTAATAAACTTGGTTGCATATTCCTGGAAAGAACCTGAAACAGGCATTGCTACAGCAAGTTCACCAAGACATAGCATAACGAGATACATTAATAATCCACCGGCCATAAAGGCAAGTACGGATCCACCAGGTCCAGCTTGACTTATAATATAACCAGATCCGTTAAATAACCCCGTTCCAATCACACCACCGAGTGCAATCATGAATAAATGTCTACTTTTCATCGTGCGCTTTAATTCATTGTTTGTATTGTTTACTTGCGTCATTGTTTTCCTCACTTTCATAATTGGTAGTATGAGAATTGATGTTTTTCCGTATTATGGAATGTATTCCGTGATGTGAAATCTTGTTATAATTTTCAGATAATTAAGAAGAAAAGTCAATATTTTTTTGTTTGCGTTTTCAAATTGTTAAAAGTGTATCTTTTGTTTATTTAGAAAATTTAATAAATTAATTGATTTTAGTTTAAATTTTTGTTAAATTGATAGTTAATTAAGCGTACTAACATATTACAAGTAAAGTTGAGGCGAGTTATGGTACAGTCCATTGATCGAGCGATAAGTATTATTAAGCTATTGAATTCTACAAATGAAAAAGAGTATTGGGCTATTTCTGATATAGCTGATGGAACACATCTTCCGGTTAGTACAGTACATAGGTTACTGAACTCTCTAATGGAGCATGGGTTAGTTACACAAATTTCAGAAACAAAACAATACAAAATTGGACCAATGTGGATGGAAATAGGATTACGTCAATTGGAGAAGGTAGATTACAGATCTGTTGCAAGAGAAGTGATGAAGCGTTTGGCCTCTGAAGTGGAAGAAAGTGTTTATTTGAACATCCCAAACGGAACACATTCTATTATCATTGAAAGAATTGATAGTCCTTTAAAAATTCGAGTTATCGATAACTTAGGGGAACAAATTCCGCTTTCGGTTGGTGCCGCAAATAAAACGATGCTTGCCAATTTGAAACAGAATGAAATGGAATACATTGTAGAACAGCTACTTTCTTCTTTACCAGAACAAAAGCAAATTCTTTTTGATCAAATAGAGCAAATAAGAAGTGAAGGATATGCTGTGAGTTATGGTGAAAAAACAGAAGGGACAGCTTCAGTAGCTGCACCTATTATAGGTTTTAATCATAAAGTAGTAGGAGCATTAAGTATTGGGTTAATTAGTCATCGCATCAATGATGATCGATTATCTTTTCTTATTCGTAAGGTGAAGCAAGCTGCTCATGAAATATCAATAAAAATCGGCAGTACATCAGAACTATAATTTTGATAGCTGTCGTCATTTTTTATTCATATACTGGAATTCATTTTCATAATGCGGAAAAATAGGGGGATTTATATGTCAAAGTGGCAATCAAAAGAACAATTAGTGCAATTATTAAGTAATCTTGTTGAAATTCCTAGTATTACAGGTTCAGAAGCTGAAGTTATATTGCCGGACTTTGTTGTAGAACAATTATCTGATTTACATTACTTCAAAGAAAATCCGCATCATTTGCAGAAAAATCCGACGGGGGATGGACGATATTTTGTCACAGCACTAGTAAAGAAAAGTGATAGTACGAAAAATACCGTAATTCTTGTTAGTCATTTTGACGTTGTAGATGTACAAGATTACGGTGTGTGGAAAGAAGATGCATTTAACCCTAAAAAGTTAACGTCTATGTTCTATGCTCATAAAGATGAGCTACCAGATCATGTACGTGAAGATATAGAACAAGGAGATTGGTTATTTGGTAGAGGAACAATGGATATGAAATGCGGCCTAGCATTACAAATGGCGATGGTTGAGCAAGCTTGTGAAGGAAGATTTGATGGGAATATTCTTTTATTAGCTGTTCCAGATGAAGAAGTGAACTCTGTAGGGATGAGGGCTGCTGTTCCAAGATTATTAGATTTAGCAAGAGAACATGACTTAGATTATAAAACAGTCCTAAATTCAGAGCCTATGTTTTCACGACATCCTGGTGACCAAAATAAATATATTTATACTGGTTCTATTGGTAAAGTATTACCTGGTTTTCTTTGCTATGGAAAAGAGACACATGTAGGCGAACCTTTTGCAGGCTTAAATGGGAGTTATATGGCTGCATTATTAACCGCAGAATTAGAATTGAACACAGATCTTTGTGATATTGTAGAAGGGGAAGCGAGTCCTCCGCCAACTAACTTGCTTCAAAGGGATTTAAAGGAGGATTATTCTGTACAAATTCCGCATCGTGCAGTCACATTATTTAACTTGTTTTTACTAGAACAATCGATGACGGACGTAGTTTCGTTATTACGTCAAAAGGTAACGAAAGTAGCAGAGAAAATCGAAGAATCGTATGAAAAACATGCATATCGCTTTTCTAAATATAATCCATTCATACCACCTAACCTTAAAGTAAATGTATTAACGTATGAAGAGCTTATCACATACGCAATTGAACAACATGGGAAAGAGAAAATAGATGAAATTCAATCTACTATTATAAAAAATAGAGAAGATAAAGATGACCGTGCGGTAACGATTGAGTTAGTAGATAAATTAGCTATTTTATGTAAAGAAAAGGCACCGATGATTGTGCAATTCTTTGCACCACCATACTATCCAGCTGTGAGTTCACGCAACAACCCTTTAATTAAAGAGGTAGTTGTAGAAATGGAAAAGTATGCCCAATCTAATCATAGTATTACATTTGAAAATCAAAATTATTTTGGCGGGATTTCAGATTTAAGCTATGTGGGTTTACAGTATCCACTAGATTCAATGAGTTCTCTTGTAGACAATATGCCATTATGGGATAAAGGCTATTCGATTCCACTTCAGGAATTAGAAGAGTTTGATGTTCCAGTATTAAATATGGGGCCAGTAGGAAAAGATGCACACCAATGGACAGAACGTCTCGACGTGAATTACGCATTTGAAACACTATTAGATATGTTGCCGATATGTATTGAAAAATTGCTTGTTCCTAATAAAATTACCCAGTCATAGTAAGGCCTGTATAGGAAGAGAAGAATCGAAACTGTAAGATTCGGTTGTGTAGTTTCTTAACTCAGAATAAGATTTAAATAGAAATGAATAGAGTTATTTTAATATAACAAAAAACAAAACGGACAAACTCAATTATTTATGAATTTGTCCGTTTATCTTTTAGTGACAACCGGGGAGTATGTAAACTACATGTGTATTTAGTCAAAAAAGATTTGAGATTCGTTTTTATTTTTTAGTTTGATTAGATAGTTCAACAGACTTTTGTGTACAACGCTGCATAGCTGAAATGATGGCTGTTCGTAAACCTTTTTCCTCTAATACTGCTACAGCTTCTATCGTTGTTCCGCCTGGAGAACAAACCATATCTTTCAATTCACCTGGATGCATTCCTGTTTCCAGTACCATTTTTGCAGATCCTAATACGGCTTGAGCTGCGAATTTATATGCTTGATTTCTTGGCATGCCATCTAGTACAGCAGCATCTGCCATCGCTTCTATAATCATGTATACATATGCCGGCGAAGAACCACTTACAGATGTTACAACATCCATTAATTTTTCGCTTACGATTTCTGTTTGACCAAAACTATTAAAAATGTTTAGTACATCTTCTAAATCTTTTTCTGTCACCATTTCATTAGGACATAACGCAGACATTCCTTCACCAACAAGAGCAGGTGTATTAGGCATCACTCGTACAACTTTTAACTTTTTACTAAAGGAATCCTCAGTACTTTTAATACTTTTCCCTGCAGCGATCGTTACGATGATAACGTCGTTTTGTATCACTTCTTTTATTTCGTTAATTACTAATGAGTAAAGGTCAGGTTTGATTGATAAAATCAAAATATCAGCATTTCTAGCTACTTCATTGTTATCAGTAGTTGTAGTTAGTCCGTACTTTTCACTAGCATTTTTTAAATTCGTAGTGTTTAAATCTGAACAAATGATTTTATTTGAAGACACTATATTATTGTTTATCATCCCACCAATGATAGCCATCCCCATATTTCCGCATCCGATGAATCCAATTTGTTTGTTCATAATAACTCGATTTTGCTCCTTTTATAATAAATTATATCATTTCGAAATTGTTATCTTAGAATAATAATAACATCTCTGTGCAATATAAAGAAACATTCTAAGAGAATATATTCCTTTTTGCAACACCAAAAAATAAAAAACAATTATATTCGATATTATGCAAATATATACACTATAATTTCAGGTATTATATTTATGAATCTGAGTTAAACTTATATCAATTTGTATTTTCATTCAGTAGGGCAATAATTTCATACAAGTAACTTGTCGCTCTAGTTATTTTTAAAATACCTCTTGACACCAAATCGAACTATATCGCATAATATAAAAAAATTAAACCGAAAATCGTTGAAGGGAAATAGTACATATGTCTTCTTGCGAAAGAGAGTGGAATTCACCGGCTGAAAGATTCCTCGTATAGAATGTATCGAACCTATCCCTGAGTCTTAAATGAAAGTTTAGGCGTTCGCCTGCGTTATAGGCGCCAAGTGGATATCTATGTATATCAATTAAGGTGGTACCGCGGAACAATGACCGTTTCGTCCTTTTTATTTTATTAAGGGCGAAGCGGTCATTTTTATTTTGCCCTTTCATACGATAGGTGCAGCATGGAAGAGGATAGACATAGCTGCAAACTGTATAAATAAAAGTGTAATGTATAAAAAACTTTGATTTTAGACTTGGGGGATACAAAAATGAAAAAACAACGAATTGTTGTAAAGATTGGGAGCAGTTCCTTGGCAGATAGTCATGGAGGAATTTCTAAAGAACAGCTTTCAGATCACGTTGCCGCATTGGCTCGATTGAAAGAAGAAGGGCATGAAGTTTTGTTAATTACATCTGGGGCCGTCGCTGCAGGTTTTTCTGCTCTAGGCTATCCTAGTAGACCTGTAACAATTAAAGGGAAACAGGCTGCAGCAGCTGTCGGACAAAGTTTATTAATGCAGGCGTACACGGAGGAATTCCGTAAATATGGTATCGTTACTGCTCAACTATTGCTGACGAGAAGTGATTTTTCTAGAAAAGAACAATATAGTAACGCTTACGCTACTTTAGGAGAGTTACTAAACCGTTCTGCGCTTCCTATCATCAATGAAAATGATTCCATTTCTTTAGAGGAGCTAACGTTCGGGGATAATGATATGCTGTCAGCTTTAGTAAGCGGACTTGTGTCAGCGGATATGCTTATGATTTTTACGGATGTGAACGGTTTATATGACAAAAATCCTCAGAAACATGAAGATGCGAAGAAATATTATTTCCTTCCAGAAGTTACGGAAGAAATCGCTTCTCTTGCAGGAGATGCCGGATCAAAACTTGGGACTGGCGGTATGAAATCAAAAATTGATGCGGCAAAAACGGCACTATCTCTTGGTGTGAGTGTATTTATCGGAACTGGACGTGGACAAGAGAAGTTTGTAGATGTTTTGAAGGGCAAAGGTGATGGAACGTATGTCGGAAATGCTCCTCAAAAAGAAATGAAGATGAATAAGCAATGGATTGCTTTGCATTCGGTTGTGAGCGGACAAATTGAAATAGACGCCGGAGCAGCTACTGCCATCATTCAACATGGAAAGAGTCTACTTCCAGCTGGTGTTACGAATGTGTCAGGATTTTTCCAAGTGGGTGAAGTTGTAGAGGTTGTAACGCAACAAGGGCGCGTAATAGGAAAAGGACAATGCACATATAGTGCAGAGGAACTAAGAGATTTAAAAGGTATGCAGAGCCAAGATATTCAAGCAAGAGGCGAAAGGCATAGTTATGAAGTCATTCATAGAGATCATTGGGTTTCATTTTAAGAATAGAGATTAATTTGAACTTAAAGAGGAGGAAACAATAATGAATGAAGTGTTGGCAAAAGGGAAAAAAGCGAAAGAGGTTGCTAGAGAACTTGTGCTTAAATCTACAGACCAAAAAAACGAAGCACTTGCCGCAATTGCGAATCAATTGATAGTAGAAACAGCTTATATTTTAGAGGAAAACAAACGAGACATCGAAGAAGGTAAGGTGAAAGGATTTTCTGATTCGCTCCTTGATCGCCTTATGCTGAATGAGCAGCGTATTGTTGATATGGCTGAGGGTATTAAGCAGTTAATTGATTTACGTGATCCTGTTGGAGAATGTGTAAGTGCATGGGAAAGGCCAAATGGACTATCTATTCAGGAGATGCGCGTACCACTTGGTGTTGTCGGAATGATTTACGAGGCAAGACCGAATGTAACTGTGGATGCTGCTACAATTTGTTTGAAAACAGGAAACGCAGTAATATTGCGTGGTAGTTCTTCTGCTATTCATTCTAACAAAGCCATCGTTGCTGTTATTCACCGAGCGCTTAAACAAACGAGCTTGCCTCAAGAAAGCGTACAGCTTATAGAAGATACAACGCGAGTTAGCGCGAAGCAGTTGTTTACATTAAATGACTACTTGGATGTTCTTATTCCAAGAGGTGGCAAGCAGTTAATCGATACTGTAGTAAGAGAAGCGTCTGTTCCAGTACTTGAAACAGGTGCGGGAAATTGTCATGTTTTAATTGATGAAACAGCGGATAAACAAATGGCATTTGATATAATAGTAAACGCAAAAACGCAGCGTCCATCTGTATGTAATGCAATTGAAACGATTATACTTCATGAGAAGTGGGCGCAGCAATATGGTAGCGAGTTGTTTTCTACTTTGAAGGAAAGAGGCGTGGAGCTACGTGGTGATCAAAAAGCATTGGCAATTGATTCGTCAATTGTACTCGCTTCAGAAGAAGACTGGGAGACAGAATTTTTATCTCTCACTCTGGCAGTTAAAGTGGTTTCCTCTGTAGAAGAAGCGATTCATCACATAAATACGTATGGATCTATGCATTCTGAAGCGATTATTACAGAGAACGAAGAAAACGTCGGTAAATTTTTCACAGCTGTTGATGCGGCTGCACTGTATCATAATGCATCAACTCGTTTTACTGATGGATCTGAATTCGGATTTGGAGCAGAAATTGGCATCAGTACACAAAAGTTACACGTAAGGGGACCAATGGGGCTTCCTGCATTGACTTCTACAAAATATGTAATTCGCGGAAATGGACAGATTCGAAAATAATAATAAAAGACACTCAATTGGCTTGGGTGTCTTTTATTTTAAAAATTATTTACCATACAAATAGCCCAACGAGCATAGCGCTTAATAAAGAAACTGCCATTCCGCTCACCAGAAGCTTCCAAACATTTTTCCCGATGACTGATGATTTTTCGCCGCCAAATAATGAATTGTAAGTTCCATAAATCATACCTACAGTACTAAAGTTAGCAAAAGAAGCTAGAAATGTTGTTGCAACCGCAACCGTATGCGGTTGTAAAGACTTTAAGTTTGATTTTAAATCCATCATTGCAACAAATTCATTTGTTGTTATTTTGATCCCCATTAATTCAGCTACATACATCGCATCACTACCTGATAAACCGAGTAAAAAAGCGAAAGGACTAAAGATAATCGAGAAGATTTTTTGAATTGTTAAACCTGTTACAAAAAATCCTAAAATTCCATTTAAACATGCTGTTAAAGCTACATATCCAATTACCATGGCTAAAATAACGATAACCATATTCATCCCAACTAACATACTGTTTGAAATAGTAGAAAAGAAATCTTTTTTTTCACTTTTTGAAGGTTTATAAACAACATCTTCTTCTTTCGTAACTTCTACAGGATTTAAAACATTAGCTAAAATTAATGCGTTAATACAGTTTAAAGGAATGGCGCTAAAAATATAGGTTGCGGGAACCATTGATAAATAAGCGCCAAGAATGGATCCGCTAACGCTGCTCATACTCATAATTCCGAAAGTCAACAAACGATTTTCTTTTAACACAGATAGTTGATCACGAACAACGGCAAGTGCTTCTGTATTTCCTAAAAACATCATTTGAATCGAAAAGAAGCTTTCTAACTTTGGTAAACGAGAAATCTTTGAAATAACTGCACCTACTTTATCAATAATCCAAGTCAAGATTCCGAAATACGAAAGAATATCGAAAAAAGTAATAACGAAAATGATAGGAAGTAATGCGCTAAAGAAGAAATCAATGTGTGGACTGTCCATAGCTGAAGGAAACGCAAAACGAATACCTTCATTCGCACATGCTAGTAGCCAACTGAAAAATGAAGCGATTTTATTAATGATAATACTGCCGAGCTTCGTGCCTAACATAAACCACGTAATAAAAAGCTCCAATATGATTAGAATAACGATTGGTCTCCATTTTATTTGCTTTTTATTAGGCGAACATAGGAAAACGATTAATATGACAACGAAAATCCCTAACATATTTAATATAAAATGCATGTCAACAACTCCTTAACGCTTATTATTTGTATATAAAAAAGCCTCTATTCTTCCAAATTTGGATTGTTATCAGAAGTTATGAAGAATGTAAATTATGCTTGGGATCAATTTATTTTAATTAATGTACTAAAAATTAATGTTTATTCGCTCTATAAAGTATATTTAGTTAGTAATGTAGAGCAACGAAATAAATCTATTGGCGGAATGAAGGACAACTAATACCTGCATCCAGTTTTAAATTTTTTAGGTGAAATACCAGTATGTTTTTTAAAGACCTTTGTAAAATGACTTTGGTCGTGAAAATTTAGTAATGTAGAAATTTCGGATATAGAATGTCTCGTATAAGTCATTAACTTTTTTGACTCATCCACTTTAGCGCGCTGAATATAGTCATTTAAAGAAATTCCAACTTCTTTTTTGAAAAGGGAAGATAGATAACTAGGGTTTAATGTGACTATTTCTGCAAGGATATTTAGTGTAATATCACCATAAAGATGAGTGAATATATAATTTTGACATACGTTTATAGGTTTTGAATGTTGCTGCATTGTACCATTTTTGACACGTTCTGCAAACTCGAGTAAAGCATTCTCCAAAAAAGGGGGAATAGCTTCATTTTTATGTATTTCTTCAAGTTTTTGTATAAATAAATCACTAAGAGTATATGCGATTTCAGGGAAAAGTCCTCCTTCTATAGCAGATCTAGTTGCAAGTGTAATGGCTGCAATGGCAGAATTTTTTTGGCTTCGCAGGTGACTTGTCTTTGATAACACCCCAAGCTCTCCTGATTCAGGTAATCTCCTTAGATTTTTAATTAAATCCTCCTTTTTCCCTTGCTTTATACACTCAAATATTTTCCTCTCAGCTAGTGGATCGATATGAGTTAATGTACTTTGTCGTTGTTCTGATATATGTATATCAGGCTGTTCAATTTCAAAATCATTCTTTTTTAACAATATATTTTTTTGCAAAATATCAGCAACATCCAATTTTTGTTGATACAGCATGTAATAAAGTACTAAACTTATATTTAAAAAACTCAAATTATTTAATACGGGTAGAGAACGATAATATCGAATCATTTCTTCTTTGTCTATTTTTAGTTGAAGATCATTAACAATTCCTTTAATTGATGTTTCTGTTAGCCTGGAATAAAGGACTGGTCCAACAATGATATTCCCACTAATTTGGTCGTTCAAACGTAGATTAATTGCGAAAAAATTTTCGAGAAAGGCAGTCTCTTCTAATGATGGAAAAGTATAGGGAGGCTGTTCCTTAAATAGTTCATTAAGTATCGCCTCTTTTGAAGAATACATAGGGTTATGCTGAATATTGGACGAGATTTCAAATACTAAATCTCCTTTGTTATTAAGAAAATAGATAGGTGTTTTATGTATGTCAAAGACTAGTTTACAAATATAATATAAATCCTCTAGTTTGGAGCAATTCATTATTTTAACCTCTATCCTTTAAAAATTAGCTAAATTTTTTACAAGTATTCTAAAAAATATACCATAATATCTAAAAAATAATAATTATAATAACCTTAAGAAAGCGTTTACTTAATTATTTTTAGGAGGGCTACCATGAAAAGGGATATTAAGAAAATCATTTCACAAATGACATTAGATGAAAAGGCAAGTCTATGTTCTGGATTAGACTTTTGGAATACAAAAGGGATTGAGCGATTAGGAATTCCTTCTATTATGGTAACTGATGGGCCACATGGGCTTAGAAAACAGGCAGAAGGAGCAGATCACTTAGGGATTTATAACAGTATTCCATCGACTTGTTTCCCATCAGCAGTAGGATTAGCAAGTACATGGAATAAAGACTTAATAAATGAAGTAGGAGTTGCGCTAGGAGAAGAATGTCAGGCGGAAAATGTAGGTGTTCTACTTGGACCAGGTGCAAATATTAAACGTTCGCCGCTATGCGGAAGAAACTTTGAATATTTTTCAGAGGATCCGTATTTATCATCACAAATGGCTGTAAATCATGTTAAAGGCGTACAAAGCCAAGGAATTGGAACATCATTAAAACATTTCGCTGCTAATAATCAAGAGCATCGCAGAATGTCTGTAGATGCAATTGTTGATGAAAGGACATTGCGTGAAATCTATCTTGCTAGCTTTGAAGATGTCGTTAAGGAAGCACAGCCATGGACAGTAATGAGTGCTTATAACAAAATAAATGGGGAATACGCTTCGGAAAATAACTATCTGTTAAATGATATTTTAAAAGATGAATGGGGATTTGAAGGCTTTGTCGTATCTGATTGGGGCGCAGTAAATGAGCGTGTCGCAAGTTTAGCGAACGGTTTGGAGTTAGAAATGCCTTCAAGCTTTGGAATTGGTGAGAAGAAAATTATTGAAGCAATTAATTGTGGTGAGCTATGTGTAGAAAAGCTTGACCAAGCAGTTGAGCGTCTTCTTTACATTATTTTTAAAGCCGCTGATAACCAATTAGAAAACGCTATATATAGTAAGGACGAGCATCATCAGCTTGCAAGAGAAGTTGCAAGTGAAAGTATGGTTATGTTAAAAAATGAAGATTCCATCCTTCCATTGAAAAAAGAGGGAACGGTAGCAGTAATTGGAGGATTTGCAAAGCAACCACGTTATCAAGGCGGTGGAAGTTCTCATATTAATCCAACAAAGCTTGAAAGTATTCTCGAAGAAATTGAAACGGTATCAGGTGAAAAAACGAACATATTGTTTGCCCAAGGTTATGATATTGCAAGTGATGATGTAAATGAAAGCATGGTTAATGAAGCGAAAAAAATAGCAGAGCGAGCAGATACAGCGGTCCTTTTCGTTGGACTTCCAGATCGTTATGAATCTGAAGGCTTTGATCGAAAACATTTACAGATGCCAGAAAATCACGTGCAATTAATTGAGGCTATTGCTGAAGTTCAAAGTAATATCGTTGTAGTTTTAAGTAACGGTGCACCAATTGAAATGCCTTGGATAGGTAAAGTAAAAGGAATACTTGAAGGCTATTTAGGTGGTCAAGCATTAGGCGGAGCGATTGCTGATTTATTATTTGGTGATGCGAATCCAAGCGGAAAATTAGCGGAAACATTCCCGAAAGTTTTAAGCGATAACCCTTCTTACTTAAACTTCCCTGGTGAAGGTGACAAAGTGGAATACAAAGAAGGCGTGTTCGTAGGATACCGTTATTACGATACGAAAAATATTGAACCATTGTTCCCATTTGGTTTTGGGTTAAGCTATACAAACTTTGAGTATAGTAATCTCTCAATTAATAAGAAAGAAATAAAGGATATAGAGACTGTTTCTGTAAGTGTAAACGTGAAAAACATTGGTAGTACAGCAGGTAAAGAAATTGTTCAGCTTTATATAAAAGATGTTGAAAGCACAATGATTCGTCCTGAAAAAGAACTAAAAGGATTTGAAAAAGTGGAATTGCAGCCGGGAGAAGAAAAAACGGTTAGCTTTACTTTAAATAAAAGATCATTTGCTTATTATAATGTTGAATTGAAAGATTGGCATGTTGAAACAGGTGAATTCGAAATTTTAGTAGGAAAGTCTTCAAGAGAGATAATTTTACATGATAGCATATATGTTCAATCAACGGCTATAATTCGAAAACCAGTACATCGTAATACTTTACTAGGAGACATATTTGCGGACCAAGTTTTAGCACCAATTGCAAAAGAAATTATGGAAAAGGCATTAAAAGACAGCCCGTTTGGTAGTATGGCTGAAGGGGATAGTGATACTTCTGAAATGATGGGTGCTATGCTAAACTACATGCCGTTACGAGCGTTAGTGAACTTTAGCGCAGGTGCTTTTACAGAAGAAATGTTAAGTGGAATAATTGTGCTATTAAATGATGCACAGATGAATCGATAAGCGGTGAATGAATTTTAATTACGATCAAAAAATTTATAATCAATAAAAAACGTAGTTTACAACTAAACTACGTTTTTTTACGTTCAATGAATTATTAAATCTAAAGGATTGTAAGTATAAAAAGTTTAAAATTTCAAAAAAATAGAAGGTTTAATTCGAAAAAAATAGAATTCAATACATAGCAAACAAGGAGGGGATAAAATGGAAGTCTTTCACGTAACGAGTAGGAAAAGGGAAACTTATAATGTGCAAGTAAAATATTCGATACTTTTCGAATGTGCACTTGGCATTGCAGCGATTACTCATAAAAGGTTAATTGATACCCTTGAAAAGTCTCAAAGTGAATGGGAAGAAATTAGACAATCATTAATAAAAGAGATGAGAGAGCACTTACAATTTGTCGAAGAACATAATACGTGGAAAGCGTTGCTTCAGTTGTTGTATGAAGAAGATTTTCACGATTTATCGCAGTTTAATGCTAAAATCGATTCACTTTCAGAAGAAGATTTGAAGTATACATGTTTACCGTTTTTAGGAGAGAAGTATCAAGAAAAAAGAATTTTAGCGGCAAGTGGAAACGTAGCTGCAATACATGAACTAATGGAACTGACACAAGAACATCAGTTTTTCTCTACTTATATTCGTTTTATATGTGATGTTGATGTGCAAGTGCTGAAATCTCATTTAATCGCTGTTATGACAGGTTGGTATGAGAGCATTATTAAGAAAGAGGAAGAAGAACTACTTTCTATATTAAAACGAGACTATGAAGCAAAGAATGAAATGAATAAAAAAATGAAACAAGAAGAGTTTGTCGAGTGGGCCACTGGTGGCGTGAGCTATATGCCAGAGCCAAGTGTTCATCACGTACTCCTTATTCCGCAAATGACGTATAGACCGTGGAATATTGAAGCGGATATTGAAGATACGAAAGTATTTCATTATCCAGTTGCGAATGAAAGCATTCATCCTGAAGATCCGTATGAACCGAATTATTTTTTAGTTCAAAAGCATAAAGCACTTGGGGATGAAGCAAGATTACGCATTGTAAAAATGTTGTTTGAAAAAGAACGTACATTGCAGGAAATGACAGAAAGATTGCAACTTGGTAAATCGACAGTACATCATCATTTGAAACTGTTACGTTCAGCTAAGCTAGTTGATATACACGATGGAAAATATGTATTGAGGAAGAAAGCAGTGCAGTCGTTAGCGAAAGAATTAGAAGCGTTTTTGAATAGATAATATACAACGAGAATGTACATAAAGGGAGGAATTTAATAGAAAAGTTGGTGCGCTATAGTGAAGAGTGTATTGAAAAACCGTTCATTCTTTTATATGTGGATTGGTAGTGCAATTTCAGAATTAGGCGGGGCTTTTGGGACGTTATGTAATTCAATTTTAGTATATGAGTTAACAGGGTCAAAAACAGCATTAAGCAGTATGTGGCTATTATATTTTATCCCGTCTCTCATACTGCAATTAATAAGTGGACCATTTATTGATAAATGGAGCCGGAAGTGGATAATGATTTTTTCTCAATGGGCGCGGGCAACGGTTTTCTTACTACCATTCATCATGCTAATTAGTAGCAGTATAGAGGTTTGGCATGTGTACGTCGTTCAAATCGTAATCGGGCTCATTACTCCGCTTTATACACCTGCAAGTCAAGCAATTACACCGAGCATTGTAAGTAAAGAGCACCTTCAAGATGCAAATGGCTATATTGATGGAATGACTCGTCTTATGATGTTTCTTGCGCCAGTATTAGGTGGTATCGTTATTAAATTTATCGGGCTCAAATTAACGATATTTTTTGTTTGCACTTGTTTATTTATAAGTGGCGGTTTGTTATTTTTTATAAAAGAAACAAGGGTAAAACAAGAACTAAGAAAAACTTGGCTGGAACAGTTTCTTCACGGTTTTACATATTTTTTCACAAAACCAATTATCGTTTGGCTCGGTGTCTTTCTTACTTTCGTTCAATTTGGAGTAGGAGTAACAATGGTCACAAATCTTCCTTATATAAAAGATGAACTGTCAGCTGGATATGCGGAGTTTGGTTATTTTATGGCCGGTTTCCCGCTTGGTTATGTAGTTGGATCCATACTAGTCGGAAAAGTAACATATAAAAGTCGGCGTATACTTATGCTTGGAGGATTGTTTGTAGGGGGGCTCACATACATTTCAATAGGGCTTACTCACAGTATTATCATTGCGATAGTAATTGAAGTAATAGCAGGTATTTGCATTGCATTTTTCAATACTCATAACACGACAATATGCCAACAATCAGTCCCAAACAATATGATAGGAAAAGTATTTTCAGTGCGATTATTTTTCATACGATCTGCTATGCCGTTAGGTGTGTTATTAGGCGGCATACTGAGTGAAATGTGGGGAGTGAGAGTATTATACTTTATCATCGGTTCGATTATATGTGTCACTTCTTTAATCGGGATATTACTTCCGTATTTTAAATTTTTAGATGAGCCGATTGAAGAGAAATCTGCATAATTCTAAAAATTTAAAACTTTTTAATTGAAAATAATTATCATAATCAATTATAATAGAAGAATACTAGTATTCGTATTACAAAGAAGGAGTGGAAAATATGTTTATTGAAACTAAAACATTTACAGTAAAAGAAGGTACATCAAATATAGTTGTAGAACATTTCACTGGAGAAGGTATTATTGAAAAATTTGAAGGCTTCATCGACTTAAGTGTTCTCGTGAAAAAAGTAAGACGCGGAGACGAAGAAGTAGTCGTAATGATTCGCTGGGAATCTGAAGAAGCATGGAAAAACTGGGAAACGAGTGAAGAACATTTAGCTGGACATAGAGCGAGCCGTGGTAAACCAAAACCTGATCATATTATTAACGTTGAACATGGTGTTTATTATGTGAAATCATCGAAGGCGGCTTATCAGCAGTCGTAATATATAATGAAAAAGAGGCTGACCCAAAAGTAGCTGAATAGCTACTTGGGTTAACCTCTTTTAGGCTTTAATGCTATTATTTCATTAAAAGTAGGACGATTATTATCGTTTTTTGATGTTCTAATCTCCATCCCTTGTGGAATTGGCCAATTAATTCCAATGGTTGCATCGTTCCACAAAATACCACTTTCATCTTCAGGATGATAAAAATCAGATAGCTTATAAGCAAATTCAGCTGTTTCAGAAAGAACTAAAAACCCATGTGCAAATCCTTCTGGAACATATAACATATTTTTCTTATCAGCCGATAACACAACACCAAACCATTTTCCATATGTTTTAGATCCTGCTCGAATATCAACGGCCACATCAAATACTTCACCGCTTATGACGCGCACTAGTTTTCCTTGTTGATATGTTTTTTGAAAGTGTAAACCTCTAATAACCCCTTTTTTAGACATGGATTGATTGTCTTGAACAAATTCCATATCAAGACCGGCTTTTTTAAAATCGCTTGAATTGTATGTTTCTAAATTGTATCCTCTGTCATCTGAAAATATTTTAGTCTCTACTACATATAGTCCTTCTATGTCCAAACATTTTTTGAAATTAAATTTCCCCATGTTTCACCTCGATATGTTTATTTAAATTACAATATGAACTAACAATTGTTGAATAAGTAGGGAGAGGATTAAAGGTGTAAAAGAAGTAAATATGTTAAAGTCACAAATAACTTCAATAATAATATATTTGGAGGATAAAAATGTTAGAATTCCAATTATTTATTAAACATGAACAACATAAAATATTAATACAGACAATCTTAAGCGAATGTTTAGCTATAGATAAAGTAAGCGGATTAATGTTAATTGGATCTGTCGCAAGAGGAGATGCATATCCTGAATCGGATTTAGACTTCTATATTCTTTTAGCGGATGGACAAAAGAAAGAGTTTTATACCGAAACAAGAGCAGGTATATTAGTTGAATATAAGTATGCAGATGTTAATCAAATACAAGTAAACTTTAAAAACAATCCGATGGAACTATACTCATTTTTAGAAGGGGGAATTTTGTTCGATAAAAGCGGTGAGTTAAAAAAGTTAAAGGAAATAGCTACATATGAATTTGAAAACTATCGTGTTTCTAGCGACAAAGTGAAAGGCATTTCTCATTAGTTGCATAGTTCGCTCATTAAAATTCAGTCTGCTCTTAAAGCAAACGATGAGTTAAAAGCTTCATACATAGTTCATACGTCAATTTGGACATTGTTAGAAGGAATATAGGCTATTAAAAATAAGCCAGTACCTCCAGCTGGATCTGTTTTGAAGTATATACAAACGCTATCTAATAGACCGAATCGTTTTGACGAGATGATAAGTAAAGTGTTTTTAGGGGATACACGAGAGCGTATCTCTTCAGCAATTTTCTTGATGGAGTGGGTGTTAATGAATTTGGAGAGTAAATAATAAAACGAACATAATTGCTAATTTTAATTGGTAAATAGATACTCTGTTCCAAGACATTCGTATAATTTCATTCACTGTATTTTAAATGTTTCATTGAAAAAATGTTCTAGACGATAAAAAAAGGTATTAGACTATTACAAAATGAACATTTGAATACAACCCCTTTACTATTATGGGGTTATTAATATGGGTCAATATACTATCGTATAACCATTGTTTAAAAGGAGATGAGTGAATGAAGTTGAATCATTTAAATTTATGCGTTGATGATTTATCAAAAGCGAGACATTTCTTTGAAACATTTTTTGATTTTCAATTTTTGGAACAAAAGGGAAAGGCGCTTGTAGTGATGAGTGATGAGAGTGGATTTATACTTGTGTTAAGTGATCCGAAAGCATTTAAGGGGAGTAAGGAAGTTACGTATCCGGAAGCTTTTCATATTGGTTTTTTAGTGGAAACTACAAGTGAAGTTGATCAAGCATATAATCGTTTAGTAGCTGGGGGCATTGAAATAGACAAGGAGCCGTATGCAATGAGAGGTAGTAGTTATGGGTTTTATTTTTCAATGTTTAATGGATTGTTAATTGAAGTGTCTTGCCTTGATTATAGAGAAGGTAAGAAAGTTTCAAAACGTAATGATGCTCATCAAGCATAATTGTTTGAAAGTTCTTTTCGTTCTTAATAGGGCGCAAATTTTTCATCGATAGTAAATAAGCGTTCATCGTAAAAATCGGTAGAGCGTTCGAAAGTCATTCGTTTCATGATCATTCCTCCTTTATTTTGTTTTCCCATTTAATTATAACTGAAACGAACAATATTTTTAAAATATAACAAATTATTTGAAAAGTAAGGAAAATAAAATATTTATGCGTTAAAATAATAATAGACTACCATTTATTAACTATTGGCAGGTCAATAGGATAAGAGTGTAACCAGTTAAACTTGTTACACTTTAAATGCAACAAGATATTTAGGAGGAATAATCGTAATGGATACTACACAACAAAATAGTAATGCATGGGATAAGAAGGTTGAAGAAGGTTCTAGGTACACTCAACCTGTAAGTAGCGAGGTTATTGAAAAAAGTAAATTAGGTGAATGGGAAATTACAGTCACCACGGAGAAATCAGTTCCTAGAAATTGGTTTCCAAAGTCATTAGAAGGGTTAAAGATACTTTGTTTAGCATCAGGTGGAGGGCAACAAGCGCCTGTTTTGGCTGCTGCTGGAGCAGATGTAACAGTTACTGATATATCTAAGAAGCAATTGGAACAAGATGAAAAGGTAGCGGAACGGGATGGATTAACTTTAAAAACAGTGCAAGGAGATATGTCAAACCTTAGTGATTTTGAAGATGAATATTTTGATATTGTCGTAAATCCTGTTTCTAATTTATTTGTAAAAGATGTTCATCTTGTATGGAATGAGATTTCAAGGGTTTTAAAGAATAAAGGTATTCTTATTTCTGGATTTACAAATCCTTTACTATGGATTTTTGATGATAACCAAGAGAGAAATGGTATTCTTGATGTGAAACATTCAATCCCTTCATCAACATTGGATTATTTGCCAGAGGATGAAGTTCAAGATTATATCAATTCAAATCAAACAATAGAATATGCTCATACGTTAGAAGACCAGATCCAAGGGCAAGTTGCAGCTGGTTTTGTAATAACGGGTTTTTATGAGGATGATTTTGGTGGAACAAGGATATTAGATAAGCATATTAAAACTTTTGTTGCTACGAAAGCTATAAAAGTAAAGATTGATTAAAGATTTTAGGTTATTACATAGGCAGTACATTAGTAACAGTAAAAGTTCAATATATGTCAAAAAGGATGGCACTTGCCATCCTTTTCTTTGTGTATTTTGAGCGTCAAATGAATTTTTACACCTTTTAACTGAACAAAATACATAGTAAGTCTTTTTACATTAATTTTTTACATCTTCATATAACTGGAGCGCCTCTTTCACATTCAATCCATTCTTCACAATACCATGTATCGCTTGAATCATCGCAGCTGGATGTTCAGATTGCCATATGTTTCGGCCCATGTCTACGCCGATTGCACCTTCTTGCAACGCATTGTACGTAATGTTTAATGCGTCTTCGATTGAATCTAGTTTCGGTCCGCCGGCGATGACGACTGGTGCAGGGCATGTGCTCGTAATTTTTTCGAATCCTTCGCAGTAGTACGTTTTAATAATGTCAGCGCCCATTTCAACGCATACGCGGGACGCAAGTGCTAGAAATCGAGCTTCACGTTTTTGTAGTTCTTTTGCGACTGCGGTAATACCGAGAACTGGCAGGCCGTAATCGTGAGCTTCTGAAACTACGTTTGCGAGATTCGTAACGGTTTGTGTTTCATAGTCTGATCCGACGAAAACAGAAACGCCGACGCCAATTGCGTTTTGTTTAACTGCTTCTTTTACAGGTGTAACAATTGTTTCATTCGCTAAATCTTTACCAATGACAGTAGCTCCGCCGGATACACGCATTACCATTGGTGTGTTGCAGTTTTCAGGAATACAGGAGCTAAGTACACCACGCGTTAAAAAGAGAGAATCTGTATAAGGAAGTAAGTTTTTAACTGTCTCAAGTGGTTGTTCTAGTCCGTGAATTGGTCCTAGAAAGTAACCGTGATCGATTGCTAACATTACCGCTCTGCCATCAGGTAAAATTGTATTTAATCGATTTTTAAATCCCCAAGTCATGGGTAATCACTCCTTCGTTAATGTTGGATTTTCCGTTTGTACCGTATCTTTATTTGGTAAATGTGGTGACTTTATAAAAACAGCTTTAAAAGGTTTATCAGAATGGTTAATAAGATAGTGAGATTCATGAGGACGAACTTGCAGGACATCACCTTGTTTAATTGGAATTCTTTCGTTATTTACATAGAAATCTATTTCACCTTCTAACGCATAAAAAACTTCTTCGCACGTTGTATGGTAATGATTTTGAAATTCTTGCCCAGGCTGAATAACAACAAGACCAAGATCTATATTCGGACCTTGTATTAAATATTTTGGCCCGTTATCACCGAAGCGATAGGAGAAGTCATTTTCATTCGCTTTTAACATACATTTCACTCCTTTATCCCGAATTAACGGGCAGTAAAACTCCCATCTTAAAATTTGGCTGGAGCAAAGAAGTTAGGTGAGAGTCGGGCTGCCCGTAAACGCCCGATTGGTGAGGGCTAATAATTAGTGGGGGAGGAACAAAAACCCCACTGATTAAAGTTTCACTTTATGTAAAGTGTTACAGAGCACCGGGCGCAATCCACATATGTGAGGTGAGCCCTTTATCGGCTAAAGCGAGCTGACTGTCATACACAGTTTTCCATGTTTCATAGAATTCCTTATATAGTTCGTGATTTTCAGTGACTGGTTCGAATGTTTTTTCCCACTGTACAAACTGTTCAGCCGTTTCTTCCATCGAATTATATATTCCAGCGCCAACTCCAGCAGCAATTGCAGTTCCTAACGCAGCTGCTTCTTTTACAACGGGTACTTTTACAGGAATGCCAAGTACGTCTGAAAGAATTTGAGGCCATAGTTTTCCTTTAGCGGCGCCGCCAGCAAAAATAACTTCGGAAGGGAACGTACCTGTAATATTTTCAATTAGTTTTAAGTTGCCAAGTGTAACGAATGCGGCATTTTCTTCAATAGCGCGGAACATTTCTTTCTTACCGCATTTGTCAGCGTCTAAACTTAAATTTAAAAAAGAAGGTGCGGCATGACGCCAAGAAATGTAGTTCATGACGTTTGAAAAAGTAGGGATAATGCCATGTGATCCGACCGAAACATCTTTCGCTTGTTCTTCTAATAATTCATATGCATCTACACCGAGTTTTTCAGCGAGTTTCTTTTCTTCTTGGCAAAAAGCATCTCGAAACCAGCGCATAACGAGACCAGGGAAAAAGGCGATCGTTTCATATTGCCATAGGTTCGGAACGACGTGACAATTTACACGAATTGCGGCATGTGGATCCGTTATAGGCTCTGTAATATTCACTTCTTGTTGCCAAAAACTGCCCCCGCATATTAGTGTTTGATTGGGTTTCACGACTCCAGTTCCGAGTGATGCCATTTGTGCATCACCGCCGCCAGCGACGACAGGAATCCCTTCCCGTAAACCAGTGAATACGGAACACTCTTTCGTAACATTACCGATCACAGTGCCAGCTTCATTTACTTTTGGTGAAAAAGGCAGAATTAAACCGCACTCTTTAGCAACATCGTTAGCCCAAACTCTATTTTGTAAGTCAAAAATACCAGACGTACATCCGTTGGAAGGATCGATTTGTAGTACGCCGCTTAATTTATATAAAATCCAATCATTTAGCATCGTAAAAGAAAGAATATTGCTATAGACGTCGGGTTCATGTTTTTTAATCCAAAGTAGGCGAGGTAAAGCTCCTAATGAAAAGGTTTGCCCAGACTTTGTATATAAATCTTCTTCGAGATGTGAGCGGATTTCTTTTAGTTCACTAACTTCGGCGGATGCGCGTCCATCAACATTTGCACAGGCCCATATTTCTTGCCCGTTTTTATCGTATAGAACGAAACCTTCACGCATACTTGTAGCGCTAATAGCTTGAATAGAAGAGGGAGATGTATTACTTTTTTGCATAACTTCTTTCGTGCATTCTTGTACAAGCTGCCAGTTTTCTTTCACATCAAAATTCATAGAGCCTGGGTAACGAGGGTCAGATTTATGAATCCATTCTTTTTGACTTACTGCAATTTGATTGCCATGTAAATCAAAAAGAACTGCTCGAATGCTTCCTGTGCCAGCATCGAAAGCTAATAAAGTAGACATTAAGAATCACCGTCCTTTCGTAATAAAGAGAGCGCTGTTTCTTCATCAGTAATTAATGTATGAATAAATTTCCCTTTTAAAGCCCCAAAAATGGCATCTATCTTATGAATGCCTCCAGCAACACCAACGATATGATTCATATTGCGCAAAATAGAGAGAGGCGTGCCAATTAGGCGATTGTGATGTGGAAGCTCTAATAAACTGCCATTCGTATTATAAAACTGTCCTAAAATATCACCAGCACCGTTTTTGCTACGAATATATGTCATTTCACGTAGTGTTAATTTTTCTTCTTTCACAATAGTGGCATCTTGAGATAAACCGCCAATACCGACAACTGCTGTTTGAGCAAGTGAAGCGACATGAAGCATATCTTTCACACTCGGTTCTGATAGAATGCTTTGTGCCATTTCAGTTGTAGATGCTAGAAACGGCGTAGGGATAATGTGAAGATCGCCTTGCATGTAGTGTAAATAGTTTTGTTTTCTCGGGAGATAATGATTTACTCCGCCTGTTAGTGTTACGATTGAAAGGTTTATAGAACTTTCAAAATGAATGTTTTCCAGCATTTTGCTTATCGTTTCGCCCCAGCCAATCCCGAGTAAATCCCCTTGCTGGAGCTGGTTTTCTAAATATTGCGCAGCAGCTTTTCCGAGAGAAGCGGCATAATCGTCTATTGGAGTAGGGATAATGAAAGCATCTTTTAAATGAAATTTTTTCATTAGGTCACGTTCAATGCTTAAACAGTGTAAACCAGTTCCTTTTATGTGAAATGTCACGATTCCTTCACTGCGTGCCTTATCTAATAACCGAACCACTTTATTTCTTGAAATGTGAAGAAGTGAAGCGATCTCTTGTTGTGTTAATTGATCTTTATAATAGTACCAAGCTACTTTTGTTAATAAATTTTCTTCAAAGTTCAGCTGTGACATACTCTTCATCCCTTTCAACAATTGGCCAATGCTTAAACATATGTGCCGTATATTTTGTTTATTCCAGTTGAAACGATTAATAGTCTGGTGAAAAAAGTGTTCTAGATATGAAAAAAGGAATATACAATGCTACAAAACAAGTAGAACAAATAATCATTTTCTCAAAAAATGTTCTGCATAAAGGCAGGTGACATCATGTGGAGAACGTGCCCTTATTACAAGTAAAGAAAATGAGTAAGGCGTTTTCAAATCAACTTGTACTAAAAGAAGTGAACTTACAAGTAGAGCGTGGTGATATATACGCTTTAGTTGGGGGAAATGGTGCTGGAAAATCAACATTAATGAAAATATTAACGGGGTTATATTCGTATGATAGTGGAGAAATGTATATAAAAGGTATGAGGCAGCAGTTTACAAATCCAAAAGAAGCACATCGAGAAGGTATTTACTTAATACCACAAGAACCTCTCATTTTTCCGCATATGACCATTGAAGAAAATATATGTATTGGACTAAAGGGGACTAGAAAGAAACTAAAGGTAAAAGTTCAGCAATTAATTGACAGTTTAGGTTGGGATATTGATCTTAATGAGCTAGGAGGATCGTTATCCATTGCGCAGCAACAATTAGTAGAAATCGTTAGAGGATTAATACGAGAAGCCGAGATTCTTATTTTAGATGAGCCAACATCGACATTAACAACTCACGAAATGAAGAGTCTTTTTGTGTTGCTGAAAAGTTTGCAAGAAAAGGGAATTGGGATGATATACATTACGCATCGCTTTCCAGAAATCTTTGAAATTGCTAATAAGGTGGCGATATTACGCGATGGAATGATTACAAACCAAGGGGATGTATGTGACTATACATACGACATACTGATGGAGGGATTATTGCCAAAAGGGTATAAACAAAAAGAGAAAAAAGAAGTAGTTCAAGAAACAGAAAGGACGGGAAAAATACTAGAAGTGATGGATGTGAATGGTCACGCATTCGAAAATATATCACTAACTGTACATGCTGGAGAAATTGTAGGTATTGCTGGCATTGTTGGATCAGGTAGAACAGAACTAGCAGAAGCGATATTCGGATTGAAATCTATACAATCAGGTTCTATTTTATTAGAAGGAAAATCAATTGATACATGCTCTTTACATAAAAGGCTAAGCGAAGGACTCGTTTACGTTCCAGAGGATCGGGCGAGAAATGGGATTTTTTCAATTGCATCTGTGAAAGAAAATATGACAGCAGCAAGTTTACAGCAAAGTAAGAACTTTTTTATTAATCGAGAAAAAGAAAGCGCTTTAGTAAAATCGTTTATAGAACAGTTTCGAATTGTTGTACCGAATATGAATGAAGAACTTGCATCTTTATCAGGAGGTAATCAGCAAAAAGTCGTGCTTGCGAAATATCTCGCATGTAATCCGAAAATCATTATTCTAGATGAACCAACGCGTGGAATTGATGCGAAAGCAAGGCTTGAAGTGTATGAGACGATAGAAGAAATGAAGAGGGAAGGACTTGCCATATTATTAATCTCTTCAGATGTAGAGGAAATTGTCCAATTAGCAAACCGTGTATATGTAATGCGAAATGGGCAATTTGTTTCTAGTTTGGAGAAAGAACAAATAAGTGCGGATGAAGTTACACGCCTTGCATACGGAGGTGTAACAGAATGAAGCGTTTGTTTAAAATGCATGAGACGTCTATCGTATTGTTACTATTCATTTATATAGTTATTGTTGGAATAATAAATCCTAGTTTTGTTCAATTTAACTCATTATCTTTAGTAATGAAATCAAGTGTTATTTTAGTCATTCTAGCAATTGGCCAATCTTTCGTCTTATTTACGAAAAATATAGACGTATCAGTTGGCTCGATTATGGGCATAAGCGCGGCGGTTTGCGGAATGATGTTAACGAATGGCTATAGTGCATTTTTGTCTATACTTGCTGCTATTTTACTTGGCGCTATTATCGGTTTCGTAAACGGGATTGGTGTGGCAAAGTTTCGGGTACCGGCCATCATTATGACGTTAGGCATGCTAGGAATCATTAGAGGTGCGATGTTAATTTTCACAGGCGGAAAGTGGATTGAAGATATTCCAAACGATTTTAAGCAGCTGTCATCCCTCGTTATACTTGGCTTGCCAATCACAGTATGGAGTATTCTTATTATTTTATTACTACTATATTTCTTTTTAATGAAAGTACCATACGGAAGGTATTTCTATGCGGTTGGTGATAATGAAGACGGTGCGAGACTTATTGGAATACCTGTAAATAAAGTAAAGATATACGCTTTTATGATTTCAGGCATAAGTGCCGGGCTTGCTGGTTGCATATTTGTTATGAATATCGGGTTCGTTCCAAATCAAACAGGTACAGGATTAGAATTACAAGTAATCGCCGCCGCTGTACTAGGAGGGATTCATTTAAAAGGAGGAACAGGATCTATATTTGGAGCCGCATTAGGAGCATTATTTTTAGAAACAATAAGCAGTTCACTCGTCTTTTTAAAGATACCGGCATTTTGGAATAATGCTATTTCAGGTTTTTTATTATTACTTATCATCATATTGGATAGTGTTATGAAAAAGTGGAAATCAGAAAGGAGGATGAATCTATGAAGTATTTTTACAGATGGGAAGGCGTTCTAATCGTATTGCTTCTTATAGAATTCATTCTCTTTAGTTTTCTAAATAGTGATTTCTTAAACGTAAGTAATCTCCTTTTTAGTACAAATGATTTTCTATTTATAGCAATTGCGGCGGTACCAATGACTTTCGTTATTGTAACAGGAGGAATTGACGTATCAGTTGGCTCTATAATGGGGCTCACTTCGATTTTGATTGGTGTGATATGGATGAACGGAATAACTATTTTGCTAGCTGTCATAATTGCTCTAATAATTAGTTGCTTAGCAGGTGCTTTAAACGGATTCATTATAAAAATGACAGATGTAGAACCACTTGTTGTTACACTCGGAACAATGTTTTTATATGGCGGAATTGCACTCGTCATTTCAGGAGGATCAGGTGCTTCCGGATACGAAGGGATTAGTGGTTTACCTGAAGCTTATGTACAACTAGCTAATGGTAGTTGTATAGGTATACCAAATTTATTATGGTTACTCATATTATTAACAGTTTCCTTTACGGTATTGTTTCACCGAACGATATATGGGCGCCATGTAAAACTAACAGGGGCGAATGAAAATGCAGCGAAGTATACTGGGATCAAAACGAAAAAAGTAGTTATCATTGCTTACATACTTTCTGGGTTAGGAGGTGGATTAGGGGGAGCGTTCTTAACTGCATATTTCGGTTCCGCACGTGCTGATATTGGAAGTGAAACAATTTTACCAATCATAACGGCAGTCGTATTAGGCGGGACACTTATTACAGGTGGAAAAGGTAGTATTTTTGGTACTGTACTTGCTAGTATTTTCATTGGACTTATGCAGTACGGTCTACAAATGACAGGTTTAACAAATGAACAATCAAATGTAGTAATTGGTATTATCCTTATTCTTTCAGTTATTATGAGACATTTCAAATTACATCTATTCACAATGGGGAAAAGAAGGAATTTGCATAAGGGGGAAATGTCATGAAGAGAAAACTGGGGATTGTATTGATTGTATGTATTTGTTTAATCGGTTTAATTGCTTGCTCTAGTCAAACGGAAGATAAGAAAAAAGCAGATGATGTGAAATTTGCATTCATTCCTAAATTAACTGGAGTTGGTTTCTTCACATCGGGCGGTGAAGGAGCAAAAGAGATGGGGGATAAGTTAGGCGTACAAGTGAAGTATGATGGACCGTCTGAAGCGAGTGTTTCAGGGCAAGTAAAATATATAAACAATTTCATTAATCAAAACTATGATGCGATTATGGTTTCATCTACGTCAGTGGATGGTCTCTCACAATCATTACAACGTGCTAAGAAAAAAGGGATGACGGTGTTAACGTGGGATTCTGATGTGAATCCGAAAGATCGTTCTTTTTATATAAGCCAAGGAACGCCGGACCAACTTGCAAACTTATTAATTGAAATGACTTCAAAGCAAATCGGAGATAAAGGAAAAGTCGCATTCTTTTATTCTAGCCCAACAGTAACAGATCAAAATCAATGGGTAACGAAAGCGAAAGAAATTATTAAAAAGAAATATCCAAACTGGGAAATTGTAACAACACAATATGGTGAAAATAATGCACAAAAATCGTTATCAGTAGGGGAGAATATATTAAAAACGTATCCTGATATTAATGCGGTTATTTGTCCAGATGCAACGGCACTTCCGGCAATGGCACAGGCAGCTGAAAATTTGAAAATGGATAAAAAGGTAGCCGTAACTGGATTCTCTACACCAAACGTTATGCGTGATTATGTAAAACGAGGAACAGTACAGCAATTCGGACTATGGGATGTAAAACAACAAGGTGCTCTCGCTACGTATGTTGCAAATGAAATCGTTGTAAAAGGAAAGAAGCTAAAAGTAGGGGATAGCTTCGAAGTAAAAGGAATTGGCAAAGTGAAGGTAGAGCCAAACTCTATTCAGGGATATGACTATGAGGCGGAAGGAAACGGAATTATCGTACTTCCAGAACGAGTCGTATTTACAAAGGATAATATTGATAAGTACAATTTCTAGAAACGAAAAAACGTCCGATATATTCGGACGTTTTTTGATCTCTTCATTAATTATGAACAGTTTCTTTTTCGTTTAATCCAAGTGCACGTCCTGTGGAAGCGTGTAAATCTTGGAATAGCTTTGGATTTTCAGTTAGTGAAATGCCATAAGAAGGGATCATTTCTTTTATTTTTGAATCCCATTCAAGCATACGGCCTGGGAAGCATTTTTCTAATACTTCAAGCATGACGTGAACGGCAGTAGAAGCACCTGGAGAAGCGCCAAGTAACGCAGCGATTGATCCGTCAGCGGCACTGACAACTTCTGTACCGAATTGAAGCGTGCCTTTACCGCCAGCATCAGTATCTTTAATTACTTGCACACGTTGCCCAGCAACTACAATATCCCAATCGTCACTTTTTGCATTTGGAATGAATTCACGTAATTCGTCCATACGCTTTTCGTGTGACAACATAACTTGCTGAATTAAGTATTTTGTTAATCCCATTTCTTTTACACCAGCAGCTAACATCGTTAAGACGTTATTCGGTTTTACAGAGCCAATTAAATCAAGGTTTGAACCAGTTTTTAAGAATTTAGGTGAAAAACCTGCAAATGGTCCAAACAGTAAAGCTTTTTTATTGTCTATATATCTTGTATCCAGATGAGGAACAGACATTGGCGGAGCGCCAACTTTAGCTTTACCGTATACTTTTGCATGATGTTGCTCAACAACCTTTTGATTTTTACATACCATAAATAGTCCACTTACTGGGAATCCACCGATATGTTTTGATTCAGGAATACCAGTCTTTTGTAGTAGAGGTAGACTACCACCACCACCGCCAATAAAGACGAATTTTGCAGTATGATGCTCGATTTTTCCACTGTTCATATCATGTACTTTTACATCCCACAAACCGTTCTTTGTGCGTTTAATATTTTCAACGCTATGCTTGTAGTTTAGCTCGACATTTTTAGTTTGTAAGTAGTCAAACAACATGCGTGTTAATGCACCAAAATTAACATCTGTTCCAGAGTCAATTTTTGTTGCAGCGATCGCTTCATTCGATGTACGGCCTTCCATAATGAGTGGAAGCCATTTTTTTAATGTTTCAGGAGCATCAGAAAATTCCATTCCTTGGAATAGTGGATTTTTTGAAAGCGCTTCAAAACGATTTTTTAGAAACTCTACATTTTTTTCACCTTGTACTAAACTCATATGAGGTAGTGGCATAATAAAATCTTGCGGGTTGCGAATTAAGTTTCTTTTTACAAGATATGCCCAAAATTGTCTTGAAAGCTGGAATTGCTCATTCACTTTTACAGCCTTATTAATATCTATAGATCCGTCAGATTTTTCGGAAGTATAGTTAAGTTCGCATAGCGCAGAATGCCCTGTACCTGCATTATTCCATTCATTAGAGCTTTCTTCCCCGGCACTCGCGAGTTTTTCAAAAACTTTAATTTCCCATTCTGGTGCTAATTCTTTCAGCAATGAGCCTAATGTTGCACTCATAATTCCTGCACCGATTAAGATAACGTCTGTTTTTTGCTGCATGTTGCTCATGATAATCTCTCCATCCCCTATATTGGCAAAAAAGAGTAGGTGTTTTTTTATGTCTAAGCCGTAAAATTGAAAACACCGCCTAGGCCCCACCTAGGTGTATACCTTTTTTGTCTCAATTATATAACCATCTCATACTCTATTATAATAATTAATAGACTAAAATATCTAGTGTTATCTGATAATTTTAAACTATTTAGTGTTGTATTTGCTAAAATTCTTATTTAACAAGCACTTTTCAGCTCATGAATTGAAAAAATCACAGTTTGAAATTATCTCGAAAAAGCTTACGTACCCCTAAGTGGTTAGGGAGTATACCTTTTTATAGAATTTTATTCCCATTAATGGTAAGATTATTCAGAAAAATGAAAAGGTGGGATACCAATGCGTACACAAGAACAAATCGCAAACTTATTTCGAAACTTTTCAATAAAGGAATGTAAAGGATCAAGTGATTTATATGAATATTTATCAATAAACATTGCTGAAGATGAGGAAGTGCTTACACTATCTTCTTATGCTCAAACAGGCCAACCAATCCCAAATTTATTATTAGGCGCAGTACATTATTTATTGCTAAAAGGTAAAGACCATCATTTAAAAGTGTATTATAGTAGCTTAGTTGAAAATGTTACTACAAATTTAGATAAAGCTTTTGAACACTTTAAAGATTTTTGTAAGAAGTACCGAGAAGAAATCATTACGTTATTACAAACGAAACTCGTTCAAACGAATGAAGTAAGACGCTGTGCGTACTTATACCCAAGTTTCTGCTACATATTTAACAAAGTGAAGAAACCGTTAGCATTAATTGAAATTGGGACAAGCTCTGGATTACAACTGTTCTGGGACCAATATCGTTATTCGTATGGGACAGATGAAACATACGGAAATATAAGTTCGCATGTGCATGTAACCTCTGAAATAAGGGGGGAGAACGTACCTCGTTTTCTAAAACAAAGTCCACCTGTCGTAGAAAGAGTTGGGCTTGATTTACATGTGAATGATTTACATAATGAGGAAGATTATTTATGGTTACGTGCACTAATTTGGCCGGAACATAAAGAAAGGCTTAAAATGTTTGATCAAGCAGCATCTTTAGTAAAAAAGGAATCTGTCCAATTAAAAGAAGGAGATGGTGTGGAGCTATTGCCATCTATCATTAATCAAATAAGCGAAGATGCTGTTATTTGCATTTTTCATACACACGTTGCAAATCAAATACCTGAACAAGTAAAACGTAAGCTAGAAAATCAAATTCAAGAAATCGGTGCAAAACGTGATGTATGCCACCTTTATAACAACATGTGGGACCGGGACCTTCATATGGATTATTATATTAACGGAAACGAATATTGTGAAACAGTTGGAGAAACAGAAGGCCATGGTAGATGGTTTAGCTGGAAGCTTTCGGATAAGACTATATGCTAAAGAAAACCTAATAATTATGGATTTCATCACCAATATTCGTAATTAAAACAGCTGATGGAAGATACTCTGTCAACTGTTTTTTACTTTTTACTAAACTCATTAGGTATCAAAGATAAGCGGAAAATATTCCTTTGCTGTAGGTTGCAAATAGCCGATTTGCCCAGTGTCGATACAGACCTTACCGGCTAATCAGCTATATTTCTAGTTCAAAAAATTATTACTTCAAACGGAAGATCCGAGGGAAAGTAAATGTTTAAAATGAATATATAATACATGCGAGAAAGAGCACAATTTGATAGGGGGGCTTCAAATGCATAAGGTTGAAAGAATGAATTTGCAGTTAACTAGCCAGGCTCTTCAGGTAATGAATAATGGAATTGCTGTTATAAGTCATGATGGAATTATAACATTCAGCAACCAACGATTCTGTAGCATGTTACATAAAATAGAAAATGAAATAATAGGTAAGCACATATCAACGATTATTCCTGATCGTAAAAAACAAAATGATAGTTTGTACAAGTACGAGTGTAAGATTGGCAACCAAGAGTTTATTGTGAATGAATCAAGTGTATATCAGAGTGGGAAAGAAGACGGGTCAATTATCATTCTGGAAAGTAAGAGAAGAAGTATACAGTCCTTAGAAAGCATCATCAGTCGGTATGAAAATGCCTTAAATTTACTATCTGAGTGTATTCTAGGGGTAAATGAACAAGGAATAGTCAATTTTTTAAGTGGTTCTTATGCACAATTTTTAGGGATTGATGATCCGAAGGAAGCGATTGGTAAGCATTGTACGGAAGTTGTTGAGAATACGAGGATGCATATTATCGTAAAGACGGGTCAGGTAGAAATTGGGCATATCCAGCGTATAAGTAATCGGAATATTATCGCAACTCGTATACCTATTGTTAAGGAAGGTAAGATTATTGGTGCGATTGGTAAAATTATGTTTCATGATATACAACAGTTTAAAGCTTTAGGGGATCAGATTAGTGCAATGGAATCAAAGTTATCTTACTATCAAACTGAATTACAGCGGCTGCAAGAAGGTAGGTTGTCCTTTCAAAGCATTATAGGAGAGAGTATGAAAATGAAAGAAGTCAAAACGATGGCCTTGAAGGTTTCTAAAAGTCGGTCTACCGTTTTGATAAGAGGAGAGAGTGGTACAGGAAAGGAGCTCTTTGCGCATGCGGTACATCGTGCAAGTCCGCGTGCTAGTGATTCATTTATTCGTTTGAATTGTGCTGCAATTCCGAGGGATCTTTTGGAGGCTGAATTGTTTGGATACGAAGAAGGGGCTTTTACAGGAGCGAAAAAAGGTGGTAAGCCCGGGAAGATTGAGTTAGCCCATAAGGGAACGTTGTTTTTAGATGAGATTGGTGATATGTCTTTGGACATGCAGGTGAAGTTGCTTCGTGTGTTGCAAGAGAAAGAGATTGAAAGAATTGGTGGTACGAAAATTCAAAAGATTGATGTCCGTTTCATTGCGGCGACACATCGAAATCTCCGTGATATGGTGCAAAGAGGGGAATTTAGAGAGGATTTATATTATAGGTTAAATGTGTTTGCGATTGATATTCCTCCTTTACGAGAGAGAAAGGAAGATATGATACATATTACGGAATTCTTAATTCAGAAATTGAACGGGGAGCTGGGGAGTAACGTTCTTTCATTGGATGAGAGAGTATGGGATATATTCATGGAGCATAATTGGCCAGGTAATATTAGGGAGCTAGAGAATGTGTTAGAACGAGCGATGAATGTTATAGAAGGAATGATTATTCAAGTGCATCATCTTCCTGTCTATTTGCGGAAAAAAGATTTGGAAGAAGAGTTATATCCTGAAATATATGCGATAGATGAAGAGCAGAATGAGATGAGTTATTCACTGCAGGAGGAAGTGGAAGCTGCTGAAAAACGTGCGATTAGGAGGGCTTTGGAAAAAACAGTTGGAAATATAAAAGAGGCAGCTGAGCTTTTAGGGATTCATCGGGCCAGCTTGTATCGGAAAATAGAAAGATACGGAATATCATGAAGGAAAGTAAAGGGCAAACAGGCCCTTTTTTTGTTTGTTTTGCAGTAATAAATACTGTCTCTATTTTGCGACATTTTCTTATGGATGCGACACGATTGTTAATATTTGTAGCACAAATGCGACATATGATAGCGATCATGTAAGAAAGACACAGGGTATATCCCTCATGAAATAAGTGAAGAGGAAATGAGTCGATTTTTGGCATGTTTCTTGCTATATAAATAAAAAAGAGTTTAGCAGGAAGGGGATGGAAGTCAATGCTGGAAAATCATAGTTTGCCACATTTTATTATGCAAAGTATCGAAAAAACACCGAGTAAGGTGTATTTACAATTTGAAGAACAGAGGGTTACGTATGAGGAGCTCTATCATCGAATTGCAAGAGCCGCAGCGGGATTATGTGAGCTCGGTATTCAAAAAGATGACAAAGTTTGCATTATGCTTCATAACACTCCTGAATATCTGGATGTATGGTTTGCTTTATCTTTTATGGGAGCAATTGCAGTGCCTCTGAATGTGCATTTAAAAGGGGAAGGTTTGCAGTATATTTTATCTCACTCTGATTGTAAGCTAATTATCGTTGATAAGGAATTTGTTCCTCAAATAGCGTCTTGTTTGCCATTTATACAAAGGGAAATTCAAATTGTCGTTTACGGAAATAATGAGAACACAATTATAACAGGCGATGGTAAGGAACGGCTCGTAATCGAATTAAAAGATGTACTGAATACAAATAATCATCATCTTCCAGCTGAATTTGTTTCATATTCTTCTATTAACAGTATCCTTTATACCTCTGGAACGACTGGATTACCTAAAGGGGTCATGTTAAGTCATTCTGCCTATGTAAATTCTGCGCAGTCATTTGCCACCTATATGGTTGGCGCGGGTTCGAGAGATATCTTATTTACAGCTCTACCGTTATTTCATATTAACGCCCAGGCCCATACAGTACTCGGTGCTATTTCTTCCAATGCGACGATTGCTCTTGGAAAGCGATTTAGTGCTTCTAGATTTTGGGATGAAATTCGTGATCATGGCGCAACCATTTTTAATTCTTTAGGATCTATGATTCCTATTCTCTGTAAGCAACCAGAAAAGGAAAACGATAATGAAAACTTTGTAAGAGTGACCGCTTGTGCTGCTACTCCTAAGGAATTTTGGAAGCCGTTTGAGGAGAGGTTTGGCGTCCGGATTATAGAAGGCTACGGATTAACGGAAACGACGGGTTTTTGTGTAACGAATCCACTTAATGCCAATAAACCGCCTTCTATTGGAAAACCGTATTCTTACGTAGAGACGAAGATTGTCAATGAGGATGGAAATGAAGCACGGACTGGTGAAATTGGAGAGATTTTTATACGTTCGTTACAGGGACAAACATTCATGGAAGGCTACTATAAAATGCCGGATAAAACAGAAGAGGCGATGAAGGAGGGATGGTTCCACACAGGAGATCGCGGTTATCTAGACGAGGAAGGTTACTTATATTTTTGCGATCGAATTAAACAGTGTATTCGGAGGCGTGGAGAAAATATCTCTTCTTGGGAAATCGAAAAGGTCGTGAATAATCATCCGAAAGTACTTGAATCAGCGGCCATCGGTGTTCCATCGGAAGTAGGAGAAGAGGATGTCAAATTATATGTGATCGCAAGGCAAGGAGAAACGATATCCCATGAAGAGATTATAGATTGGTGTCAAGAACGTATGGCTTACTTCATGGTGCCGCGATATGTTCAGTTCAGTGAAACTTTCCCAAAAACTGCGACGGAACGGATTCAGAAGTTCAAGCTGAAGGAGGAAGGAATCGGCATCGCTTGGGATCGCGAACAGGTCGGCTATGTAATTAAAAGAACGAGTTGATGGGCTGACGGTAGTAAAAGGGATAGTTTTTAACCTCATTACATATTGGAAAGAAGGGATTGAATTGGAAAATAAACGGGTTGTTACATGGTCCAAAGAAAAAGGAATCGCGACGATTCTCATTGATAATTCTCCTGTGAATGTACTGAGCTGTGCTGTGATCGAGCAACTGACGGCAGTGGTCGATGAAATTGAACGGGATGATGAAGTAATTGCTGTAATTCTAACTGGCGCTGGAGAAAAGGCTTTCGTTGCAGGAGGGGACATTAAGTCATTTCCGGACTGGATTGGGAAAGGGAGTGAATATGCAGAGGAAAAATCATTGTGGCTTCAGAACCCATTAAATAAAATAGAAAGATTGCCGAAGCCTGTAATCGCTGCTATTAACGGATTAGCGCTTGGGGGTGGGTGTGAATTAGCCTTATCATGTGATTTACGGATTATAGAAGAACATGCCCAAATCGGGCTTCCCGAAGTGAAGTTAGGCTTGTTTCCAGGTGCGGGAGGAACGCAACGTTTGCCTCGATTAATAGGAACGGCAAGTGCGAAAGAAATGATGTTCACTGGCGAACCGCTCACTGCCGAATTAGCTTGGCGAGTTGGTTTGGTGAATCATGTTGTTCCGCGTGGCGAATCTTTGAATAAGGCGAAGGAACTAGCCATGAAGATGACTCGATTTTCCCTTCCTGCTTTATCATTGATGAAGCAATCTATTAATAATGGGCTATCTTTTTCGCTTGAGGAAGGGTTAAAAATAGAAGCTGAGAATTTTGGTCATGTATTTCAAACGAGTGATGTAAGAGAGGGGGTAGAGGCCTTTATAGAAAAGAGGGTGCCAATCTTTCATCATAAATAAAAAGCTATAACTATAATATGCAAAAAGTAATGCCTGCCTCTGGCAGGCATTACAACAATATATATAAACAGAAAAGGATACAGAGATAAAAAATCCATATTATTGAGGGGGATTGTGGTTATGGATTTATTGATCGTATTGTTAGCGCTTGGCTTGCTTATATTTGTAGCTTACCGAGGATTCTCAGTCATTTTATTCGCTCCGTTATGTGCTTTGCTGGCTGTATTTTTAACGGAACCGGCGAATGTTTTACCATTCTTTTCTAATGTTTTTATGGCGAAGATGGTCGGATTCATAAAATTATATTTTCCTGTGTTTTTGCTTGGAGCGATATTCGGTAAAGTGGTAGAAATCACTGGAATAGCAGAAAAAATCGCGAAAATTATCATCCATTTTATAGGTGTGAAAAGAGCGATTCTTTCCATCGTGTTAATGGGAGCGATTCTTACATATAGTGGTGTCAGTTTATTTGTCGCAGTATTTGCGATTTATCCATTTGCGGCGCAATTATTTCGCGAGGCGGATATTCCGAAACGTCTCATTCCAGCGACAATTGCATTCAGCGCATTCACGTTTTCGATGGATTCACTTCCTGGATCACCCCAAATCCAAAATGTTATTCCAACTACGTTCTTTAAAACAGATATTTATGCAGCGCCTACATTAGGAATTATCGGCGCATTGTTTATCTTTATATGTGGCATGCTGTATTTGGAAAGATGTAGGAAAAAGGCTGCTGCTAAGGGAGAGGGGTACTTCGGAAAAGGCGGTGCCACTTCTGAACTGGCTGCCACAGCTAGCGTACAACCGGTGCCTACGCCGATTGCTTCCAGTGATGTTATTCCAGCTAGTTACTGGATAGCTTTTCTTCCGCTTGTACTGGTTGGCGTGATGAATAAGGTCTTTACAGAGTTCATCCCGGCTTGGTATACAAAAGGATTTGATTTTGCATCCATAGGTTTGAAGGAGTACGGAACAATTGATATGGGACAAGTTGTAGGTATTTGGTCAGTAGAAATAGCACTACTTATCGGAATAATGTCTGCTATATTATTAAACTTCCAAGCGGTAAAAGAACATTTTCAATCTATTACAAGCGTGGGTGTAAGTGGTTCCATTTTAGCTGCAATGAACACTGCAGCCGAGTATGGATTTGGTGCCGTTATAGCAGCTTTACCTGGGTTTGTCATGATTCAAAATTATTTGACAGGGACATTTTCAAATCCTTTAATTAGCGGAGCGGTCATGACGAATATATTGTGCGGGCTGACGGGATCAGGTTCGGGTGGAATGAGTATTACATTAGGTTTAATGGCAGATAAATATATTGAAGCGGCAGCGAACTTTGATATTCCGTTAGATGTGCTGCATCGTGTAATTGCAATGGCAGCGGGAGGTATGGATACTCTCCCTCATAACGGAGCAGTTATAACCTTACTTGCAGTTACAGGATTAACACACCGGGAAGCTTATAAAGAGATTTTTGGTATTACGATAATTAAGACATTAGCCGTTTTCTTCGTTGTTGGAGTGTATATGATGTTTTCTATTGTATAGTAGGAAGGTTGATCGGCTGTTATAAATAACGCAGCCACCAAGTTAAGATTATGTATAATGGTAAACAGAAACAGCCATCATTCTATGAAACGATGGCTGTTTGCATGTTTTCAATGAATTTCACAAAAAAATTCAATTGTAGATTGGAATTGAACTATCCCCAACTTCACTTGGTTTAGAGGAGGGGACAAAGCTCATGAATCTGTATTACTTACACTAGGTATGCTAGATAAAATTGTCGTTCAAAAAGGTTCGTTGTTAATTTAATTTGAAAATGGTTAATTCTATGGCGTTTATACCATTATCACAGGTTGTAATAATATCACTTCCAATATTTGTGAGACTGATTGTTGAATTGGCTGGAATTGACAAAAGTAATTGACCAGAAAGTTGATTACATTCTATACTCAATGGATTTTCAACTATAATACCAAAACTTCCTTGAGCATTTGGTATTGGATTATTATTTAAGAGTATAGAAATACCAGCCGCGTAAGGAAATAAAGAAATCGAACTCGAATCAATTGAAGCAATGAAAGACACTTGATAAATACCAGCTTGTGTGATACCAATTGTAAAAGGGTTTAATAAAGAAACCCCCCCTGCAATTGGTCCAGTCTGGTCAAAAGAAAAAAGTCCTCCAATAGGAACTGTAATAAATCCTGTTTGCCAAAAATTACCGAAAGCTAATGAAATTGTCCCAGTAGAACCAGTAGAACCAGTAGAACCAGTAGAACCAGTAGAACCAGTGGGACCAGTAGAACCAGTGGGACCAGTAGGACCAGTAGAGCCCGTAGATTGAGTAGATCCAGCAGGTCCAGTAGGTCCAGTAGAACCAGTAGGACCGGTAGGACCAGTAGGACCAGTAGGGAATTGAAAGGGTTGCATAGGTGGGAGTGTAGGTCCAATTAAATCCGGATTAAATGCAGCAGAAGATAGAAACTCATCCATTTTATTTTCACCTCTGAATAATTTGTATACTAATATTAAATGCAGGAGAGAGAAAAATGAAATGGACAAGTGATTGTATTTTATTAATTTAACAAAATCTTTATTTTATAGAGTTTAGATGATGTGTCTAGGAGCCTTGAACATGCGAAAAGGAATTTTGGCTTTTAGATACAAGTATTGCTTACAGTGATTCTTTGTTTGATAGATTTAAATACAATTCGGTGTAATTGCTATATCAAAAAGTCCTATTCTAGTCGTTATAGGTAGAGTAATGACTGATACATTAGTAAAACTACCATTTGTAACGATTGTTCAATTATGAAAACAGAAATACAAAATACATAATAAAATAAGACTGACATAATAAATCAGTCTTATTTTTGTTGTGTAACATCATTAAGAATCGCATGAAATATATCCTTTTGCGTGAAATTATCAGTAAAAACAATTTCTCTATCAACTTCAATTGTATCGTGTGGATTATACCATTTTTGTAATGAATCCTCACCAAATTCATGCCGTTTTTCTCTTGTATTTTGCCGTCTAATCGTTTCTTCTAATGATAAATCGAAGTAATATGTAAACGCATTTTTATCAAAATAATGTATTAATTCTCTTAACATATCACCGTACCTACGATTGTTCAAAATACCTTCTACAATAACAAATTCACATTTTCCTTTTCCGTACTTCGCAATTTCAAATAGTAAATCATGAGATAAGTTACCCATCGTGTCGTGCACTTTTAGCATATCTCTACGCACAACGTCTTGAGAGACTAAAAGTGTACCTTGCCCGAAATATTCTTGTAGTTCTTTTGCGATTGTTGTCTTGCCACTTGCGGAGTTTCCTCTAAGGATGAGTAATGTTGATTTTAATATAGGATGTGACATAATATATTTCCTCCGACTTCTTTCAATCTGAATTTTATTATATAGAAAATTTTAACAAATAAAGTGTGGGAAGTGTATAATCAATATGTTGGAAATATAAAGGAGGGGGCTAGATGGGAGAGAAATTAAAGAAAGTACCACCTATATGGAAGCGGACTTGGTTTCGTTATCTAGGGGCATTTATACTTGTTCAAGTACTATTTATTACTTGTGAAGTGACTGCCTGGGCACCAAACTTTAGACCTGGCGGAGAATTTTTTAATAGAATTTTAAATTCTCAATTTTTCACAGAATGGTTCACACCATATCAAATTCCGCAATTTAATGTATTTACAGCATTTTTTGCGATTACATTACTACCATATGCACTAATAGGTGCAATTAAAGATTTAACATTAAGAAAACATATAAATGAACAATAGAGGTGTCACATGCTATTTCAAAAAGGAAAATTATTTGTTAGATACGTAATAGAAGATGATGCACCTATCATTTCCAAATGGTTAACAGATCCAGAAGTCCTGCAGTATTACGAAGGACGAGATAATCCTCAGTCTGTAGAAAAAGTACTCACTCATTTTATACATAATCCAAGCAGTAATGAAAAAAGATGTTTAGTAGAATTTGATGCCGTTCCGATCGGTTACATACAAATGTACCCAGTAGATTCTGGATGGAAAGCGTTATATGGATATGAAGAATTGCATAATGTATGGGGAATGGACCAATTTATCGGTGAACCAGCCTATTGGGAAAAGGGAATTGGAACAAAACTCGTTCAAGTAGCAATTACATACATTATAAAAGAAGTTGGTGCGGAAATAATTGCAATGGACCCTAAAGTAAATAATGAACGTGCGATAAAATGTTACGAAAAATGTGGATTTAAAAAGGTGAAGATACTAAAGGAACATGAACTACATGAGGGGAAATTAGAAGATTGCTGGATGATGGAATATAAACAATAAAAATAGCTTATACAAACAAAGGGAGATGCGTGAAATGAAAAAAGCATTAATGGTAATTGATGTGCAAGCGGGTATGTATACAGCTGGAATGCCAGTACATAATGGGGAAAAGTTTTTAGAAACGTTACAAGAGCTTATAGGGGAATGCCGTTCAAATGATATTCCGGTTATTTATGTACAACATAACGGGCCGAAAGATCATCCTTTGGAAAAAGGTACAGATGGCTGGGAAATCCATGCGGCAATTGCTCCGCAAGAAGGGGACAGTATCGTTGAAAAGACGACGCCAGATTCATTCCATAAAACGAACTTAAACGAAGTGTTACAGGAAAAAGGGATTGAGTACGTAATTATTTCAGGTATGCAAACAGAGTACTGCGTGGACACGACAACGCGTAGAGCGTGTAGTGAAGGGTACAAAGTAACGTTAGTTAGTGATGCGCATAGTACGTTTGATACTGATGTATTACGTGCTGAAGATATTGTTAAGCATCATAACGTAGTGTTTGGAGCGTTTGCTGATGTTGTTGCATTTAAAGATTTGAAAGTGTAAGTGGGAAAGCGGCTGTCTCTAAAAGAATGGCCGCTTTTTTGATTTGAAATCAAGTTTTCGAAATGAATCAATAAATCGATTTGATTGATCCTAATGATTGAATGAAAATTACACATATTGTACCAGCCACACAAATATTTATTAAATTGCTTGAAATTTTTGCTTTACCGAATTTCAAATTAAATTTTTCACTAATTGCATAAGTTAACGCAATGTACGGCATTAAGGGGAGTTTCGCTAGTGTATAGCCCATATAAAAAAGCTCACTTCTCATATAAAAATAGATGAGGAGTGAGCCTTTTTGTTATGAATAATGACAGATGATAATAATTAGAGTTATAAGGGATATGATGTTTTGTATATTTTTATCTGTTGGTGTATATATGTTGTATTTATTATTTTTGGATTTCAAATGAAATTTCTTTAGCTGCTTCTAAAGCTATTTTTTTAGCTTCTGCTTTAACATAGGACGCTGCTATAACGTATCCATATCGATGTCCCATTGATGTAGGTGGTTTTAGAAAAGTTCCTTTTTTAGGTTTTATATAAACTTTCTCTACACCAGGATATCTAGAACTACGATTTTTCCCTGTAACTCGAATTAGTTTTCCTATAGATTTAACTGTTAGGTAATGAGCATACACATATTTATGATGTTTTTTATTTAGTGAAGGTTTATTTCCTAACATTAATTGAATAGTTTCTTGTACTAAGTTGATTCCATGCCCAATTTCAATTATGTCATTCATTGCTCCACCTGATATTCTGGGGTTTATCTCAATTAATTTCCAAACATCATTTACTCTTCGGAGTTCTAGATGACAAGCTCCATTTTTCATATTAAAAGCCTGAATAACAGAATTAACTGCATTGAAAAGACTATTGTATAGTCTTTTATCTACCTGTACTAGTAAAGAATAGCCAGTAACAATAAAGCGTTCAAAAAGTGTAATTTCTTGTTCAATTACTGCTATAATATGGACTTTTCCATTTTGAACTAAAATTTCGACTAGGTATTGAGGTCCATCTATATATTCTTCAAGTAGAATTTCTTCATTAGGTAGTTTTTTTAAAAGACTTTGTATAGATAAAATTAATTGATCTTTATTTTTTACTAATAATACATCTTTTGATCCTGTTGATTTAGGGGATTTCACAATAAGAGGGAAATTTATCTTATTAGTTTTTTTAAAAAAAGATGATAATGATTCTGTCGGTTTATAAATTAAATAGTTGAGTGAGATTGGTAAATCTTTAAGTACATGACGAGTTAATATTTTGTTTTCCATATGATGGATAGCTTTAGTAGATACAATATTTGAGCAAAATTTTTCTGATAAACGTGCAGCCATATAAACATAAGGGTCAATAAAACTAAAGATCCCTTTTATGTTTTTTCCTGATTTATTTAATTTTTCAATTGTTGTAATTATATTATCATAATCATTTATATCAGTGAAAATCATCTGATGTACATCAGGGAATATAGTACGTTCATTAATAAATTTTGTTTTTTTAGTTAATAAAACAGTAAAGAAATTAAGTTTTTCAGCTGCTTTGATTGCTTCCCTACTTGATCCAGATTTATTTGTTTCAATGAAAACGATAGTATCCATTTTATGTCACCTTAACCTTTATCATTTATCATTTTATAAAACCTCAAGTTTATTATTTCTATAGGTAGAATATTAAAATGAGGTTAAGCTTGTTCTGGATTTTTCGAAAAATGGTTGAATGAGGGAGAACATGAATATATATATATTGAATTTGATATTCGTTTTGAAAAAGACCTTTAGAAAGAAGGGAAGAAGAACTAATATGACTATAATTGGTATGCTTCATCATCGGAAAGATCCGAATGACGTAAAGAAAGCATATACTTATGCTGCTGTAGCTAAAGCTGAAGGTGTGGAATTTTTTTATTTTACTTTAGGGAAAGTAAATATAGAAACGAAGAAGATTTTAGGTAAAACTTATGAAAATGGTAAGTGGATTGAACAAGAATTTTCTTTTCCAGATGTTATTTACAATGCAAGTGTTCATGTTAGTGATAAAAATCAGCAAATCTATGATTATCTACATGAAAAAGTTCCTTTTACAAGTCATTCAATTGGAGATAAATTAAGTGTATATAACAGAATAAATAGAGCAAAAAAATTTAAGCAATATCTTATTCCTTTTTATGAATTAAATGATGTTAATAAGTTTTTTGTCATGATTAATCGTTATGAAAAACTTATTATTAAACCAATTTCTGGACATCAAGGTAGTGGTATTGTTTTCATTGAAAAAAATGGGATGAATTACAGTATGAATGAGTCAGAACAAATTTCATCTATTAATAAAAAACAATTACGGAGTTTTATATCGGATAAGATTCAAGAGCAAGGATACATAGTTCAACAGTTTATTTCATGTCAAATGAAATCTGGTCATGTTTATGATTTTCGATTGCATGTTCAAAGAAATGGGGAAGGCAGGTGGGTTGTTACTTCTATATTCCCGAGAATAGGTCCATTAGGAAGTGTTGTATCAAATATGGCTAAGGGTGGTTATAGTACTTATTTAGATGTTTTTTTAAAAGCGGAGTTTGATAACGATTGGTATAATATTAAAAGGTATTTAGAACGATTTGCAGTAACTTTTTCTAGCCATTTTAATTCTTTATTTAAGGATGTATTATTTGATGAGTTAGGAATTGATGTAGGGATTGATAAAGATCAAAAATTGTGGTTATTTGAGGTGAATTGGAGACCAGGGGTACCTAATATATTTAATCTTGAATTAGATGTAGCTAGAAATTTAATTCACTATGCTAGATATTTGGCTGATAAATCCAAATAAGAAAAGGAAAGTAGAAAAATAAAATGCAACCTAGAAACCTTTATATACCAATGTTTCTACTCATCTCTCTTTCTATATCTCCTATAAGGCTTTTCTCCATACATTCCGCTGGATTGTCGTCAAGTCGACGTACCTAATACGAGCAAAATACCGGAACCTTATCATACATCCTTCATTGTGGGCGGGGGTACATATTTATAAAAAAAATACGCTTGTCCAATCCATTATCATTCTCCAGTCATTTAATATTACAAAGGGGGGAGAACATGGAAAACAATGAAGAAATCACGTTTCGATTTGTAAAAAAAGATGGAGAAGAAATTAATTTGGGAAATCTTGCTGATAAACGAAAAATTGTCATTGTCATTAATAATCAGATTACATTTGCACCGAATACAACACAAATTGCCAGTGGGGCCGGACAAAACAGTGCAGCAGGAAGTAATGCAGCAATTGATTCATCGAATACTAGACAGCAACAAACGGTGGGCGCTGGAGGCGAAGCTATAAATAAGGGGATTAGTGGGGACCAGATTGAGCCGCATAAAATGAAAGAAGAAAATTCGGATGAAGAGGTAGAATTTGTACTTATCATCAATAATCAAATTAATAAAACCCGTAAGGAACAGGCTAGTGCTACTCAAGTGGCAAGTGGTGGTGGAGATGACAGTGCAGCGGGAACTAACGCTGCCATCGAAAGTTCTAATACTAAACAGCAACATGCAGTGGGAGGCGGAACGGATAGCTCGGCAGAAAATGCAGGTGAAGAAGGCGACCAAATAGAAAAATGTGATTAAAGAAAAGGGCAGAATNNATTCTGCCCTTTTCTTTAATTGGTTATTACAGTTAAGGTAGTTTTACTCTTGATAAACACTTTTTTAGATGGGATAGCACAACATGTTCATCAACTTAAGCATTTAATCACACCTCAAAACAAAAGATGTACATTTTCTCTTGGAGACAGCCATTTATTCGTTTTGAGGTATTTGCTTTTTTTAGCTTGATGGCGATGGAGCTCCTTCATCAAAACATTACTTCTTTTTATCTTTATCCAACACATTCTGTTCTTCCGCAAACTCTGTACCATATGCAAAACGGCGATTAATATGAATGTTATCGTTGTTGTGCCTTGTGTGCGAGTTAGAAAAACGATGAACGATTACTTCTGATAATGTAAAGACAATCGCAGAAAGGATACTGCCCCATGCAATTTGCATATAGTTGTCTAATAAAATATTACCGAAAATCCATACGCTTAAATATGTGAGTAAGAAATCCGACATAATGGCACCATTATTGCCAATGCGCTCTAAAATAATTTTATCAACGAACATATAAGATACGATTGTAACGAAGAGACTGAACGAAATAATTTGAACAAACGTTGCAGGGAAAAACAAAGCGAGTCCAATACTAAATGCGATAATGCACGATATAAATTTGATAAGTACTACAGTAAAACCATTCAATATTTACACCTCCGATTTATACATAGTTTTGCAATAAATTCAGGAGTTCATACATTGTAACGGATTTATTTAAATAAAACTTTTTCATGTCGTTGTTTTTATCTAAATATTATAAAAACAACGAAAAAATGTTATAGTAAAATGAGAGTATATGACATTTTTAGGTAAGGGGGAATCCGGGATGTGGATTACTTCAGAAGTAGAAATTCCAGATGAGTTAATCGATCATCTTGAACAAGGGAAGCTAGTGTTATTTGTTGGAGCAGGAGTTTCTATGCAAGGGAAATCAAACTTACCAAATTTTGATGATTTAGTTGATGAAATTGCGAAAAAGTTATATGTAGAAAAACGTGAAATAACTGAACCGCATGATTATTATCTTGGTAAAATTGCAAAAACGAAAGACATACATCAAGTTGCGAGAGATGTTGTTCATATAGAAAAATCAAAACCGAATCCACTGCATTATGCAATTCCAAGGCTGTTTCCTTTAGATATAGATGTCCGTATTGTAACAACAAACTTTGATCAACATTTTACAACTGTAATTAAAGAAATGAATAGAGAGATTAATGTTTATTACGCACCAGCTTTACCGACAGGGAGAGCGTTCAAAGGACTGGCTTATATACACGGCAATGTAGAACAGGAGAAAGATGCTTTAATTTTAACAGACGGTGATTTTGGAAGGGCTTACTTAACGGAAGGATGGGCGAGAAGATTTTTAGTTGATTTATTCTCAAATTATACCGTTTTATTCGTTGGATATAGTCATAATGACCCAGTAATGAAATATTTAGCGACTGGTTTACCACCAAGTACAAGGCGTTATGCATTTGTCGCCCAAGGGGAAAATACATATCATTGGGAGCATTTAGGAATCAGACCGATTGTGTATCCAAATAAGGTCAATAATCATCAATCCCTCGTCAAAGCGGTGAAGCGATGGGCGGAATTAATGGGCGATAATTATATTACAAAAAGGATGCGTATTCGGGATATTGTAACAGTGCCACCATCAGTAGAACAAGAACAATTATCATACATAAAGCAATCAATAAAAAAAATTGAAACAGTCCGTTATTTTGTTGAATTTGCCAGAGATTATGAATGGGTGGAATGGCTTGAGGCAGAAGGGAAATTACGAAATTTATTCTTGCTCACGCCAAACTATAATGAGGTAGAGGAATTACTTGCAGAATGGTTAGTAGAGCAATTTCTTTTTAGTCATCAGAAGGAACTATTTCAACTTATTTATAAAAATCATTCAAAAATATCCCCATTATTGTGGCGAACAATTTGTCGCTATTTAAACGAAATGAAAATAAAGATGGATCCGTTGTTGTTTGCAAGGTGGACACTCCTTTTGTTAGAAACTGCTGAAAAAGATAGTAGCTCTATTGAAAATATTTCATATTTACTGCAAAAATGTTCTTTTCCTGAGCATAAAGAAATTGCATTATTGTTACTAGCGTTTATTCTAGATGGGAAACTTAAATTAAAGCGTGTAAGAAAGTGGGGAAATGATACGCAAGAATCAATAGAACTTGAGGAATCGAGTCGTATACCAGTGTCTATATTTTCTCAGGTGGAGAAAATTTGGGATGAGAAGATGAGACCGTATATTTCTTATTACGCTGTTCCAATAATGATTATGGGATTAGAGAAGATGCGACTATTGTCATTAAGACAAACAGCTTTGAAAAAAAGAGATAAGGAAAATGAAGAGAAAGAGTTTCATCAAAATGACCTTGCATTTTTAATTCAAATTGTAAAAGAGTGTTTAACTTATTTATGTGAAAACAATGAGAAAAAAGCGAATTACTATATTACAGAAATGATAGAAGCAAATAGTGTACTTCAAAAGCGAATCGCAATTGATGCGATGAATAAAAATATATTCGTTAGTGTAGATGACAAAATGAAATGGTTGTTACATGAAGGGCTTCTTTTAGATTTCACTTATAAACACGAAGTTTTTCAACTTTTAAAAAGGCAGTATACACATTCTTTAGAAGAAACAAAGGAAGAAGTCATTCAAACTGTATTGAAACACCTTACAGAGGAAAGAGCATTTGATGTATGTCTCGTATTAGACTTATTATTCACTTGTGATCCCAATAGTCCATCTACAGCAAAAGGGTATGAGTTAATGAAGCAAAAGCATCCTCACTTTCATTCTGATCGATACAGTGTACAAAAGAAGAAGACGACAGAACAAAGCATTATTTGTAATGTGACTGCGGATGGCTTACTGCAATTAAAAGATGATGAAATTATGAAGCAAGTTCAGCAATTTTCTCAAGACGGTGTGTTTGAACAACGCCATTTTTTAGAGATGCTATCTAAAGCATGTAAATTGAATACAGAGTGGAGTATTTCATTTGCATATCAATTAGTAGGCGTGCACGAAATAAGTAATGAAGTATGGTTTGTTTGTATTAGAGAGTGGCGAAATAACCGGGAACTGACAAATGAGCAAATCCAAAAAATTATTCCGCTATTGCAGAAATTTGTTAGAAATACAGCATTTCATTGGTTAATTAGTAGTTTTCTATATGAAATTAGCAATCGATTAGAAGAGTTAGAGGAGAATAGTATACGAGTTGTAAAACGCTTTGCTTTTTCAGTTTTCCCTCAAGTAATGAAAAGTAATACGGATTTTAAGCTTGGAAAACAAGACTTTTACAATGAATCGATTCAGCATCCTGTTGGGAAAATGACAGCTGTATTATTAAAACTGTTATCATATGATCATTTATACGATCGTAATGTGTATGAATATTTATTTTTATTTGAAGAACAAGTAAGAAATAGTTCAGAACGGACAAACTTTATGTTGGCGCGTTTAATAGCAGATATTACATTTCTATATCATATTGAGAAGCAATGGTGCCGAAAATATTTATTACCGTACTTAGATTTAAAGAAAGAAAATGAGATTACAAAATATGCGTGGGCGGGCTTATGTTATACGCAAATTAATTTACCTTTATTTACAGAGATGAAGCGATTTATTAAGTATGCGGTAGAACATTTGGAAGTTTTGCATCCGCATACACGGGAAGCGTTCTTGAAGTGGCTTAGCTTTGTGTTTATTAAATGTGTACTGTACTGGGAGCAAAAAACAGATTGGTTATACCCGCTACTTATACAAGGAAACGAAGAGAATAAAATTAAGTTTATGCAGCATGTATGCTATTATGTCAAAACATTAAGCGTAAAAGAACAGCAAAAATTTTGGACAGCTTGGCTTAGTGTATTTTTGCGAGAACGACCAAAAATGGGTGAGATAACAACGAGAGAATATGTAATGCTTTTACGCATTATTTTATACATGGATGAGATTGTAGAAAAAGGATTATGTATTATATCTCGTACATTTTTAGATGTAAACGGAAAATGTACGGAGGGGGAAATGAAGCAGTTATTTACTGAAATACTGGATAAGAAGGAAAGTATAAAAGCACATAAGGAAATGTATGCAAATGTGTTTTTTATTTTACTACAAACATGTCAGGAAGCCGATTTACTTGAAAGTGAAATTATACAAATGAAAAAACAATTAATCGAGTATGAAGTAGATAAACATGTATTAAATTTAATAGAAAATGAGATAATTCGCATCGGAATTGTAATGGGAAATTTACAAAAGGAATTATAGGTCGAAAGTGGAATTTTAAAAAATATATAAAAAGTTGTTGACAGTGTTTTGAAAAGCGTTCTATAATACGAATCATACTTATTCAATTTCAAAAACATTTGAATAAACAAAGTGCAATGAAGAGATCACAGTAGTGGTTAGTCTTACTGTAACAGAGAGCTGGTGGTTGGTGCGAACCAGTACAGGGATAATCATGAATTACAGTCTTGGAGCATCTTTTTCGTAGTAAAGATAGTATCGTCTTTATGAAGAAAGAGCGGTCAATTGATCGTTAACAGTGAAGAGAGGTAGACAGTAAAGTTAGTCTACAACTAGGGTGGTACCGCGATAAATATCGTCCCTACTGATTTATTCAGTAGGGACTTTTTGTATTTTAATGGTCCAACTTGAAAATAAAATATATATGCGTTGAAAGGAAAAGGAGTAGTTGTTGTTTCCCTGTAACAGAGAGCTGGTGGTTGGTGTGAACCAGTACAAAAACAAGAGCGAATTACAGTCCTGGAGCATCTTTTTCGTAGTAAAGATATGTATCTTTATGAAGGGAAAGACGGTCACATTGATCGTTAACAATGAAGAGAGGTAGACGAAAGAAGTCTACAACTAGGGTGGTACCGCGATAAATATCGTCCCTACTGATTGGATCAGTAGGGATTTTTTGTACAAAAAATGTGGATTTTTACTGAATCGATAGTGTCTTTATGGTAATTATTAGTTTAAAATAAGAAGAGGTATCGATTCCACTTTAAGTTTGTATAATTAACCAGTTCAGAAAATAGAGAATTTTCCATTCTCTTACTATACTTTTAAAACATTAGAGGAGGATTTCCAAATGGCAAATCATGAATTAGATCAATTACGTAAACAGGTAGATGAAATTAACTTACAACTATTACACCTATTAAACAAACGCGGTGAAATCGTTCAAAAAATCGGGGAGCAAAAGCAAGTGCAAGGTACGAAACGTTTTGATCCAGTACGTGAGCGTGAAGTACTTGACATGATCGCAGAAAATAACGAAGGACCATTCGAAACATCAACGGTTCAACATATTTTCAAAACGATCTTCAAAGCAAGCTTAGAATTGCAAGAAGACGATAACCGAAAGGCGTTACTTGTTTCACGTAAAAAGAAACAAGAAAATACAATCGTTAATGTGAAAGGTGAATTGATTGGTAACGGCACACAAACATTCATCATGGGACCTTGTGCGGTAGAAAGTTTAGAACAAGTTCGCCAAGTAGGGCAAGCGATGAAAGATCAAGGCTTAAAATTAATGCGCGGTGGTGCTTTCAAACCGAGAACATCTCCATACGACTTCCAAGGTCTAGGAGTAGAAGGTTTACAAATTTTACGCCAAGTAGCAGATGAGTTCGATTTAGCGATTATTAGTGAAATTTTAAATCCGAACGATGTTGAAATGGCATTAGACTACGTTGATGTAATTCAAGTTGGCGCACGTAACATGCAAAATTTCGACTTACTACGAGCTGTAGGTAAAGTTAACAAGCCAGTATTACTAAAACGTGGTTTAGCAGCAACAATTGATGAATTCATTAACGCAGCAGAATACATCATTGCGCAAGGAAATGATCAAATCATTCTTTGTGAACGTGGTATCCGCACATACGAAAGAGCGACACGTAACACATTAGACATTTCAGCAGTACCGATTTTAAAGAAAGAAACACATTTACCAGTTATCGTTGATGTAACGCATTCAACTGGACGCAGAGATTTATTATTACCAACAGCGAAAGCGGCACTAGCAATTGGTGCGGATGCAGTAATGGCTGAAGTACATCCAGACCCAGCGGTTGCATTATCAGATTCTGCACAACAAATGGACATTCCAGAATTCCATAAATTCATGGAAGAGTTAAAAGGATTCAAAAATAAATTATCTTAATTCCATATCATATATGCGCTGAAGAGGAAACAGTAGTGCTTATCTCACTGTTAAAGAGAGCTGATGGCAGGTGTGAATCAGTACAAAGATAAGCATGAATTACAGCCTTGGAGCATCTTTCCCGCCAATAATGGAGGGAAGGACGGTCAAACGATCGTTAAAGAAGAAGAGAGGTAGACGAAAGAAGTCTACAACTAGGGTGGTACCGCGATAAACATCGTCCCTACTGAGCGCTCAGTAGGGACTTTTTTGTACAAAAAAATAGTAAAGGGGCAAGAGAAATGAGATACATTACAGCTGGAGAATCACATGGTCCGCAGTTAACGGTTATTTTAGAAGGTGTACCTGCAGGTTTAACACTCGCAGCGGAACATATAAATAAAGAATTATTAAGAAGACAAAAAGGGCATGGTCGCGGGAGACGCATGCAAATTGAAACAGATACAGTTGAAATTGTAAGTGGTGTACGTCACGGAATGACACTTGGATCACCAATTACGTTAATTGTAAAAAATGATGATTTCAAACATTGGACGAAAGTAATGGGCGCAGAACCAATCTCAGAGCAAGAAAGTAAAGAAATGAAACGTACAATTACAAAACCACGTCCAGGACATGCGGATTTAAATGGAGCAATTAAATATGGCCATCGTGATATAAGAAACGTATTAGAGCGTTCATCTGCTAGAGAAACAACAGTAAGGGTTGCAGCTGGCGCAGTTGCGAAACAAATTTTATCAGAATTAGGTGTCAATATTGCAGGGCATGTGCTTGAAATTGGTGGTGTAAAAGCAAAACATATTTCAAACTTACCAATTGAAGAAATTCAAATGATAACTGAAAACTCACCTGTTCGATGTTTAGATAAAGAAGTAGAACAAGAAATGATGGATGCGATTGATAACGCAAAAAGTAGTGGAGATTCTATCGGTGGTATTGTTGAGGTAATTGCAGAAGGTATGCCAATTGGAGTTGGTAGTTACGTTCATTACGACCGTAAACTAGATGCAAAACTTGCTGGTGCTATTATGAGTATTAATGCATTTAAAGGTGCTGAAATAGGTGTTGGTTTTGAAGCAGCGAGACAGCCAGGAAGTAAAGTGCATGATGAAATTTTATGGGATGAAGAAAAAGGATACACGAGAAAAACGAATAATGCCGGCGGTTTAGAAGGCGGTATGACAACAGGTATGCCAATTGTCGTAAGAGGCGTTATGAAGCCAATTCCTACATTATATAAACCTTTAGCAAGTGTTGATATTGATACGAAAGAAGCATTCCAAGCGAGTATTGAAAGATCTGATAGTTGCGCAGTACCAGCAGCCGGTGTTGTAGCTGAATCTGTTGTAGCATGGGAACTTGCAGATGTATTAGTCGAACAATTCGGAAAAGATCGTATGGATTTAATTCAACAAAATATTATGCAACATAATAAATACGCAAAAGAATTTTAATAAAAAGGCGGGTTTAACATGCAAGTAAAAGATCAACTATCATCATTACAACCATATAAACCAGGTAAATCACCAGAACAAATGAAAGAAGTATATGGTGATCATTCATTTGTAAAATTAGCATCAAATGAAAATCCATTCGGCTGCTCACCGCGTGTGTTAGAAGAGTTGCAAAAATCATGGTTGGAACATGCTTTATATCCTGACGGAGGTGCTACAACGCTCCGTCAAACAATCGCAGAGAAATTACAAGTGCAAATGGAACAAGTACTTTGTGGTAGTGGCCTAGATGAAGTCATTCAAATAATAAGTCGCGCCGTATTACGAGCTGGAGATAACATTGTAACGGCTGGTTCAACATTCCCCCAGTATCGTCATCATGCGGTTATTGAAGGCTGTGAAGTGAAAGAAGTTGCTTTAAATAATGGTGAATATGACTTAGACGAAATTTCGTCAGCAGTAGATAACAATACAAAAATCGTATGGATTTGTAATCCAAACAACCCGACAGGCACATATGTTAATGAGCGAAAATTAACTCAATTTATTGAAGGCATTAGTGAAAATACGTTAATTGTCATTGATGAAGCGTACTATGAATACGTAACAGCAAAAGATTTTCCGGAGACATTACCGCTTCTAGAAAAACATAAAAACATTCTTATACTTAGAACGTTTTCTAAAGCGTACGGATTAGCTTCTTTCCGCGTTGGATATGCGATTGGACACGAAGAGTTAATCGAGAAATTAAATGTCGTACGTTTACCATTTAACGTATCTTCATTAGCGCAAAAAGCAGCGACAATTGCTTTTAACGATGAAGCATTTATTGAGGAAATTGTACGTGTTAATGCAAAGGGATTACAACAATACGAAAGTTTCTGTAAGGAAAATGAAATTCCATTCTATCCGTCGCAAACAAATTTCATTTTCTTGCCGGTAGATAATGGTGGAGAAATTTATGAAGCTTGTGCACACGCAGGATTTATTATTCGCCCGTTCCCGAATGGTGTCCGTATTACAATCGGAACAAGGGAGCAAAATGAAGGAGTGATTTCAATGTTAAAACAACACTTTGAAAATAAAAAAAGTAAGTCTCGAGATGAGGAAAATGTGTAAAAAAGTAGTATTAATTGGAACTGGTTTAATAGGAGGCTCTCTCGCATTAGCAATTAAGAAAGAGCACGATGTAATAATAACGGGTTATGATATATTTCAAGAACAAGTAGAACGCGCGAAAGAATTACACGTAGTAGATGAAGTAGCAGTAGATTTACAGCATGCATGTGAAGAGGCACATTTAATTATTTTTGCTTCTCCAGTTGAAGAAACGAAGAAGCTATTACACAAACTAGCGTCATTCCGTTTACGAGAAGATGTTATAGTGACCGATGTTGGTAGTACAAAAGGAACGATTATGAACGAAGCGGAAGTTTTATTTTCAAAGGAAGTTTCTTTCATTGGTGGACATCCAATGGCAGGTTCTCATAAAACGGGAGTTGAAAGTGCAAAAGCACATTTATTTGAAAATGCATTTTACATTTTAACTCCGATGAATCACGTGCCAAATGAGCAAGTGGAAGAGTTAAAAGATTGGTTAAAAGGGACAGGATCACATTTTCTCGTTTTAAATACAGAAGAACATGATTATGTAACAGGGATCGTTAGTCATTTTCCGCACCTTATTGCGGCAGGATTAGTAAAGCAAGTTGAGAAGCATGCGGGTGATAATCCACTCATTCATCAACTAGCTGCTGGAGGGTTTAAAGACATTACACGCATTGCATCTAGCAGCCCGAAAATGTGGAGTGATATTGTAAAGCAAAATCGAGAACATTTAATGGTATTATTAAAAGAGTGGATCTCTGAAATGGAAGAATTATATGATACAGTTTCTACTGGAGACGCAGGCGAGATTCAAAACTATTTTGCAGACGCAAAAGAATACCGTGATTCTTTACCAGTACGAAAGAGCGGCGCAATTCCTGCCTATCACGACTTATACGTCGATGTTTTAGATAAAGTAGGGGCTTTAGCTCACATTACGAGTATTTTGGCGCGTGAGGAAATTAGCATTACGAACTTGCAAATATTAGAAGCGCGTGAAGGGTTGCTTGGAGTATTACGTATTAGCTTCCAAAGAGAAGAAGATCGAATGAAAGCAAAACTTGCGCTTGGACAAGAAAAATATCAAACGTATGAAACAATTTAAATGAGAAGGTGAAAACGTGAAAGAAAAAACAATACAACCTGTTAATAACGGATTGAATGGCAACATTACAATTCCAGGTGATAAGTCCATTTCACACCGTGCTGTTATGTTCGGCGCGATTGCAGAAGGAAAAACGACAATTAAAGGTTTCTTGCCCGGTGCAGATTGTTTAAGTACAATTTCTTGTTTTAAAGAAATGGGAGTAGACATTACGCAAAATGGTGATAAAGTTACAGTAATTGGTAAAGGGTTAGAAGGTTTACAAGAACCGAAAGCTGTATTAGATGTTGGTAACTCTGGTACAACAATTCGATTAATGTCAGGAATATTAGCTAACACACCATTTTTCTCTTGCGTACAAGGGGATGCTTCTATCGCAAAAAGACCGATGAAACGTGTAACAAATCCATTAAAGCAAATGGGCGCAAACATTGATGGCCGAGAAGAAGGAACGTTTACACCGCTAATAATACGCGGCGGTGATTTAAAAGCAATCGAATATACGTCTCCAGTTGCAAGTGCGCAAGTAAAATCAGCTATTTTACTCGCAGGTCTTCGCGCAGAAGGTGTAACTGCTGTTACAGAACCACATATTTCACGCGACCATACGGAAAGAATGCTTGAAGCATTTGGAGTTAAAGTAACCCGCGAAGGAAAAACTGTGAAACTTGCAGGTGGACAGAAGTTAACAGCAACAGATGTTCAAGTGCCAGGTGACGTATCATCAGCAGCATTTTTCTTAGTAGCAGGTGCAATTATTCCAAATAGTAAACTAGTATTACAAAATGTAGGAATGAATCCAACTCGCACAGGTATTATAGATGTATTAGAGAAAATGGGTGCTACATTTACTGTAGAGCCAATTAACGAAGGGGCATCAGAGCCAGCTGCAAACATTACAATCGAAACATCTTCATTAAAAGGAATTGAAATTGGCGGAGATATTATCCCAAGATTAATCGATGAAATTCCTGTTATCGCCTTAGCAGCAACGCAAGCAGAAGGAATTACAGTAATTAAAGATGCGCACGAATTAAAAGTTAAAGAAACGAACCGAATTGATACAGTCGTTGCAGAGTTAACGAAACTAGGAGCTCGTATAGAAGCAACTGATGACGGTATGATTATTTACGGAAAATCAGCTTTAAAAGGCAATACAGTAAATAGTTACGGTGATCACCGCATCGGAATGATGCTTGCGATTGCTGGCTGTCTAGCAGAAGGAAAAACAACAATTGAAGATGCAGAAGCAGTAGGAGTATCATACCCTACGTTCTTTGAAGAACTTCAAAAGTTAGCGAAATAAAGTAATGAGAAGCAGATACGTAATGTATCTGCTTTTTTATGTTAGATTGTTATTAAATCGATATCTTTTGTTGAAACGCCTGTATAATTTCACTTACCGAAATAATATAGTAAGAATTATGGTACAATTCAAACAAGGAATGGAGGGGAAGTATATGAACGTCATACAATTAAAAGAAGATAAGCTCAGAGAAGCATTACGTTTATCAGAATACGCGTTTCAATATAAAGCAGATGAGGAACGAGTGCAGCAACAAATGACTCGAATGAAAGAAAGTCATGAAATATACGGCATTATGGAAGGGGAAGACTTAGCAGCAAAACTGCATCTTATTCCGTTTCATATTTACATAGGCAAAGAAAAATTTAAAATGGGAGGCGTTGCAGGGGTAGCGACGTATCCGGAATATAGAAGAAGCGGATATGTAAAAGAGCTGCTTCAACATTCACTTCAAACGATGAAAAAAGATGGATATACAGTATCGATGTTACATCCATTTGCCGTTTCATTTTACCGTAAATACGGCTGGGAACTTTGTGCGAATCGCCTTGTGTGTCATATGGAGAAGAGCGATTTAATTATGAAAAAACATGTAAATGGCACTGTGAAGCGTTTCAATAAAGAAAATCATCCAGAAGAAGTAGAGCAAATTTATGAAACATTTGCAGAACGTTTATCAGGTATGTTAGTGCGTGGAGAAAAATGGTGGTTACAAGCAGTTTATCATGACTTAACGTTAGCAATTTACTATGATGAAAATAAAATAGCAGCTGGTTACATGTTATATAAAATAGAAAACTATAAAATGACAGTAGAAGAATTTGTACCACTGCATAATGAAGCACGAAATGGTCTATGGAACTTTATTTGTCAGCATGATTCTATGATTAAAGAACTTGAAATGATAGTAAGTGAAAAAGAACCGTTGTTATATACATTGCAAGAGCCACGAGTGAAGACAGAAATGAAGCCATATTTTATGGGTAGAATTGTAGATGTAGAGCAGTTCTTAAATCAATATGAGTTTAATTGGAACAATGCGCAACAAGAAGTGATCTTACAAATTACAGATTCATTTGCACCTTGGAATAACGTAACTGTGAAACTTGCAAATCATGAAGTAACAATTATAAAAGAAGAGACATTGCATAAAGGAATTAGACTAGATATCAATGCGTTATCTACAATAATGTTTGGCTACAAGCGTCCATTAGAGCTAAATGAACTTGAATTAATTAGCGGAAGCGAAGAGGAAATACGAGTATTTGAGAATGTAGTGCCAGTACGTGAAGCATTTATTTATGATTTCTTTTAATTAGTATAGTGTGCAATGTGTGATTAGAAAAGTACTATAATGAAAAACAGTCTATAGTACTTTTCTATTAATAGAGTGAAATCATTATTTTAGGAGGAAAAAGAGAATGATTATGCAAGCTGTAGGGGCATAAATACTACATTAGTTTTGTCACGCACTTGACTTTTAATCCGTGTAATTTATAATTAAAAACGGAATGAATTTTCATTCCTGAAAATTGAGGTGGGAAAAGTGGCTAAAAACAAACAAGAGGATATTTTTGATGCTGCGATACAACTTTTCGCAGAGCGTGGTTACGATGGTACGACAATTCCGATGATCGCTGAAAAAGCAAATGTTGGCGCTGGTACTATTTATCGCTATTTTGAAAATAAAGAGGCACTCGTTAACTCACTATTTTCAAAGAGCATGTTGCAATTATCTGAAATACTAAAAACTGATTTTCCTGTTGAAGCAAATATTCGTGAACAGTTTAGTCATATTTATAACCGTTTATTTGAATTTGCGAGAAACAATGTGGATGCTTTTCTTTTTACAAATTCTCACTGTGATAGTTATTTTCTTGATGAACAGAGTAACAAAATATTTGACGATTTTATAGGCTTCTTTATGAATATTATAGAAGATGGAATCGCAAAAGGTTTTCTCCGTCCATTGCCTCCAGTTGCTTTAATTATTATTGTATATCAACCGTTAGAAAAATTAACTAAAGTAATGGCAACAGGGCAATTAGAATACTCAAAAGAATTAGTAAAAGAATTGGAAGAAAGCTCTTGGAATGCTATTAGAATCATTTGATTCTATAGCTCTATAAGGACAGGAATGAACATTCATTCCGAAATAGATATGTAAAATGAAAACAGGAGATGATATATCCGTACAACTAAAGGAATGAATATTCATTCCGACAGATGTAGGTAAATAAATTTAAAGATAATTTAATAGAATAATAGGAATGAACGTTCATTCCGGGTGCAACATGAAATTCTAAAAGTAGGAGATGATTCATATGAGCAACTTAAAAAATTGGAGAAGTTTATCTTTTCTATTATGGATAGTTATTACTATTACAATGGTCGTAACGATGCCTAATATGGATAAGTTAGTGAAAGAAAAAGGGCAAATTTCGATTCCTAATACAGAACAAAGTAGTATTGCTGACAAGATGATAAAAGAGATGGATAAAGAAGGGGCTGAAAAGTACGAAATTATAGCGGTTTTTAATAGTGGTAATAAAGCAGCTTTAACTACTGAGCAAAAAGAGGAAATAACAAAAACGATCAATGCGTTACAAAATGAAAAAGAGAAATTAGGAATTAAGGAAGTTGTTTCACATTTAGATAATAAAGACTTGGAAAAACAGTTAATTTCTAAAGACAATACGACTATTTTAACGCAAATATCGGTAGATAAAAAGCATGGTGAAATATCAAAAGTTGCAGAGGAGCTACATAAAAAAGTTAAACCGAAAGGGGTAAAAACATACTTAACAGGAAGTGACTTAATCGGAGATGATTTTCTTAAGTCCTCTCAAGAGGGAGTGAAAAAGACAGAAGTTATTTCAATCATTTTCATTCTTGTTGTATTAATCATTGTATTTCGTTCACCAATTGTTCCAATCATTTCTCTTCTTACAGTTGGGGTATCGTATTTAGTTTCAATGGGCGTAATTGCTCATCTTGTAGATCAATTTAATTTTCCGTTTTCGAATTTTACACAGGTGTTTGTCGTAGTTGTATTATTTGGAGTGGGAACAGATTATAACATTTTATTATATACAAGATTTAAAGAAGAATTAAGTAAACAAGAAAATGCATTTTTGGCTACGAAAGAGACATTTAAATCGGCTGGGAAAACCGTTTTATATAGCGGGATAGCGGTGCTAATTGGATTTGCTTCACTTATTTTAGCAAGTTTTAAATTGTATCAATCAACTTCAGCGGTATCAATTGGAGTTGCAGTATTATTACTTGTTTTAACGACATTAAATCCATTTTTCATGGTGCTATTAGGAAAAGGAATGTTTTATCCAGTTAAAACATTTAAAGGACATGAAGATAGTCGTTTATGGGGTTTCTTTGCGAAAAACTCGGTAGCAAGACCATTTGTTGCTTTAATTATTGTGTTTGTGATATCGATTCCTTTCGTATTAAAATATTCCAACACGCTGAATTATAATGACTTATTTGAAGTCGATAATAAGTATGAGTCAAAGATGGGGATTAACGAAATAGAAGACCATTTTCCACCAGGATTTTCGTCACCAGGTACGTTAGTCATTCAATCGGATAAGAAGTTAGATGAGGCGACTTCTCTACAAACATTGGATGAGTTAACTGATAAAATTTCGAAAGTTAAAGGTGTTTCAGAAGTATATTCACCGACGCGTCCAACAGGAGAAAAAATAAAAGAACTGTATATAAATAAACAGGCTGGAGAACTGAATACAGGCATAGGGGATGCAAATGGTGGTATTAAAGAAATAAATGACGGGCTAACTGATGCTAAGGAAAAAATGGGTGGTAATGACTCAAACAGTCTCGCAAATGTTCAAAAGTTAATTGATGGAACAAATGAAGCGAAAAATGGTGTATCGGCTTTAGGAACAGCGTTAAATCAATTATCAAATGGAATAAACGATGGAGCACAAGGAGCACAGCAAATTGAGAGTGGGTTAGCTTCAGTAAATGAAAATATAAATGTCCTATCTAATGCAACGTCGCAGCTTCATGCTGGCTATGCACAATTAGAAAAAGGGTTAAGCTCTTACGATCAATACTTTGGAAGTATTGCACAAGCAATTGATGGTGCGAAAAAAGGATACGAACAAATTGAAATGTTAATGACCAATTTCATTCAAACGAAACCAGAATTAGCAAATGATCCAAACATACAGCAAACGATAGGAATTGCGAAGGAAGCTCAAAAGCAATTAAATGCACTTTCAAAAGAATTAAACGAACTAGCAACGCAGCATAATGCAGCGATGAGTTTATTTAAAGAAGCGAATCAATCGTTACTGAAAGTAGATAGCGGTTTAAAAGAAATGAACAGTGGCGTTACGCAATTACAAAAAGGAGCAACCGAGCTGAAAAATGGCTTGAACGAAGGAGCTACAGGTTCAAAACAAATTGCGAACAAATCAGGTGAGTTACAATCTGGATTAACGAAAATAAACGATGGGCAAGGGCAGTTATTAACGGGGCTAAAAGATTTGCAAGAAAAGATGGGCCAATTACAATCAGGCTTATCTAAAAGTACAGAAGGTTTAGGAAAAGTAAGTAACGGTCTAGGGGATGCTCAAAAATATTTAGGTGAGCTGAATGAATCGAAAAGCTCTGAGAAGTTCTATATTCCAAAAGAAGTTTTGGAGGGAGAAGACTTCCAAAAAGCATTGAATACGTATATGTCACATGATAGAAAAACTGCTAAAATGACAATCATTTTAGATGTGAATCCGTATTCAAAAGAAGCGATGCCTATTATTCATGAAATAAATAAAACGATAGATGGCACGTTAAAGGGGACGGAATTAAATGATGCGAAAACAGCAATCGGAGGGACAACAGCTAGAAATGTTGATTTAAAAGAAGTAACTGGGCAAGATTTCTTGCGTACTGCTACGATTATGTTGATTGGAATTGGGATTGTATTAATTGTAATTACCCGTTCATTCTTAAATTCGATTTTTATTATTGGATCTTTAATTTTAACGTACTTCACATCACTTGGTATAAGTGAGCTAATAAGTACGCATGTATTAAACGTTGAGTCATTAAGCTGGAATGTTCCATTCTTTAGTTTCATAATGATTGTCGCTTTAGGAGTGGATTATAGCATCTTCTTGATGATGCGCTATAACGAGCTAGAAGGGGATTCACTAACAAAAATTATAACTGCATCTCGTCACATAGGCGGAGTCGTATTATCAGCAGCACTCATTTTAGGCGGGACATTTGCAGCTTTAATACCTTCAGGTGTATTAACTCTTATACAAGTTGCATCAGTTGCTGTTATTGGACTTCTATTATTAGCTTTTATTATTATGCCAGTGTTATTACCTGCTTTAATGGGGGTAACAGGTAAAATGAAGGACTATACAAAGAAAATAAGTAATAAAAAATAGTGAAATTGTCCATCACATCTTTATATTTAACGAATTCTTCGTCTTTCATATCGCCATTCATCTGTAAAAGGAAGTTGCCTTTTGCGTATGTATGGGAAAATAACATAGAAGATGGATGAATAGCANNTGCTATTCATCCATCTTCTACTATATAATAGCTATAGTCTACAATAAGTGAATCGTAATTTGCGGTTTTTAAGACAATCGGTGAGAAAACGCTGAAATAAGCGGTATTAGTAGGAGGACACAAATGATTACAGTAAGTAACGTTAGTTTGCGTTTCGCGGATCGCAAATTATTTGAAGATGTTAACATAAAATTCACACCAGGTAATTGCTACGGTTTAATCGGAGCAAACGGTGCTGGTAAATCAACATTTCTAAAGATTTTATCTGGAGAAATTGAGCCATCAACAGGTGACATACATATTACGCCAGGTGAGCGTCTAGCAGTATTAAAACAGAACCACTTCGAATATGAAGAGTTCCCAGTATTAGAAACAGTAATTATGGGTCACACACAACTTTACAAAGTAATGCAAGAGAAAAATGCCATTTACATGAAAGAAGACTTTAGTGATGAAGATGGTATGCGTGCTGCTGAACTTGAAGGTGAGTTCGCTGAGCTTAACGGTTGGGAAGCTGAGTCAGAAGCTGCAATCTTACTAAAAGGACTTGGTATTGGTGAAGATCTTCATGATAAGAAATTGTCAGAATTAACTGGTGCAGAGAAAGTAAAGGTATTACTTGCTCAAGCTTTATTCGGTAAACCTGACATTCTATTACTAGATGAGCCTACCAACCACTTGGACTTAAAAGCGATTCAATGGTTAGAAAACTTCTTAATGAACTTTGAAAATACAGTAATCGTTGTATCCCATGACCGTCACTTCTTAAATAAAGTTTGTACGCACATGGCTGATCTTGATTTCGGTAAAATTCAACTTTATGTTGGTAACTATGACTTCTGGTATGAGTCAAGCCAATTAGCTTTAAAATTAACACAAGATGCTAATAAGAAAAAAGAAGAGAAAGTAAAAGAGTTACAAAACTTCATTGCACGCTTTAGCTCAAACGCATCTAAAGCGAAACAAGCAACTTCTCGTAAAAAATTATTAGATAAAATTACATTAGATGATATTAGACCATCATCACGTCGTTATCCATTCGTTGGCTTTACACCTGAGCGTGAAATAGGAAATGACTTATTAACTGTTGAAGGTCTTTCTAAAACAATTGATGGTGAAAAAGTGTTAGATAATGTGTACTTCACTTTAAATAAAGGTGATAAAGTTGCATTTATCGGTCGTAACGATATTGCGATGACAACATTATTTAAAATCCTTATGGGTGAAATGGAGCCAGATAGCGGTTCATTCAAATGGGGCGTTACAACATCTCAATCTTACTTCCCAAGAGATAACTCTAAATACTTTGAGAACAGTGACTCCAACTTAGTTGATTGGTTACGCCAATTCTCTCCACAAGATGAGTCAGAAAGCTTCTTACGTGGTTTCTTAGGCCGTATGTTATTCTCAGGTGAAGAAGTTAAGAAGAACGTTTCTGTATTATCTGGAGGCGAAAAAGTTCGTTGTATGCTATCTAAAATGATGTTAAGTGGTGCGAACGTAATCACACTTGACGATCCAACGAACCACTTAGACCTTGAGTCTATCACTGCATTAAACAACGGTTTAATCGCATTCAAAGGTACAATGTTATTTACATCTCATGACCATCAGTTTGTACAAACAATTGCAAACCGCATTATCGAAGTAACGCCAAACGGTGTAATCGATAAAGAGGCTACTTACGATGAGTTCTTAGAAAATGAAGAGCTTCAAAAACAAGTAGATGCAATGTATAAAGGTCAATAATATATGAAAAAACCTCGCTCTCGTTTTGAGAGCGAGGTTTTTTATGTATTATGAATAATTATTCAAAACTAACTTTAGTGGAGGTAATTGATTTTGATGTTGCATCCAGTGGAATTACCCGAACGTTAATAAACATCGAATTAATGTATCCTTTTTTATACAATGAAAAAACAAATGTTATGTATAGTGAATTTAAATACATTACAATAATGTTCCAAAACTGGAGACATATTTATTTGCGAAGCAGTGAATATAGGTTTATAGTATGTGGAGTCATAATTAGTTGGATGGACTTTGGGAGAAAACAGGAAATGTTACAAATTAATTTAGTTAAATAGAAACCAAGGTCAAAATGTTTAAAAAGAAATAGTTGAATAAATAAAGGCTTCAAATTATAATTACTAATATTCTTCATATAGTTAAATAAAAAAATCTAGTTGAAGAAGAAAAATTGAATAGAGAGACAGACTTATATCAAAATAAGCCTTGGATGATCAAAAGAGGTGGAGAGATGAAACAATTACTATTAAAGAGTAAACGAGTGTTAAGCAATCACTTTGGATTTTTCGTGTTTGCAGTTATTTTATTATGGTTAAAAACGTATGCAGCATATGTGATAGAATTTAATTTAGGGATATCAAATACAATCCAAAAGTTCTTACTGTTTTTCAACCCGTTAAGTTCAGCAGTTATATTTTTAGGGCTCGCATTATTCGCAAAGGGGAAACGAGCTTACATTTGGTTAATTGTTATTGATTTGCTAATGTCTATACTTTTATACTCAAACGTAGTATATTACCGCTTTTTCAGCGACTTTATTACGTTCCCGACATTAACACAATCGAATAACTTTGGAGATTTAGGTAATAGTATTTTTGCATTGCTACATGTATATGATCCACTATATTTCTTAGATACAATCATTTTAATTGTTTTAGTCGCAACGAAATTTGTAAACCCTAAACCAATCCGTGTTGCGAAGCATAAATTATCACTTGTGTTTATAGCAGGTATTTTATTCTTTAGTATTAACTTAGGACTCGCAGAATCGGATCGTCCTCAGTTATTAACTAGAACGTTTGATCGTAATTATATTGTGAAATATTTAGGAGTGTATAACTTTACGATTTATGATGGTATTCAAAGTGCGAAAGCATCAACAGAACGAGCATTAGCTGATGGAGATAATATGACAGAAGTTAGAAACTATCTTACATCAACATATGCAAGTCCAAATCCTGAGTACTTTGGTAAAGGAAAAGGAATGAACGTAATTTATATTCATTTAGAGTCATTCCAAAACTTTTTACTAAACTACAAATTAAATGGCCAAGAGGTTACACCATTCTTAAACTCATTTATAAAAGATGAGAATACGTTATACTTTGATAACTTCTTCCATCAAACAGGACAAGGTAAAACATCTGATGCGGAGTTTATGTTAGAGAACTCAATGTACGGATTACCACAAGGATCTGTTTTTACAAATAAAGCTCATAACACATATCAATCAGCACCAGCTATTTTAGGGCAACAAGGATACACATCAGCAGTATTCCACGGTAACTACAAAACGTTCTGGAATCGTGATGAAATTTATAAATCATTTGGTTTTAATAAATTCTTTGATGCGTCATACTATGATATGAACGAAAAAGATGTAGTAAACTATGGATTAAAAGATAAACCATTCTTTAATGAATCAATTCCATTATTACAAACGTTAAAACAACCGTTCTATGCGAAGTTCATTACGTTATCGAATCATTTCCCTTATCCTATTGATCAGGCGGAAGCAACGATTGAACCAGCCAAAACAGGTGACTCTTCTGTAGATACGTATTTCCAAACAGCACGTTATTTAGATGAATCTGTAAAAGGATTCATGGATTACTTGAAACAATCTGGTTTATATGATAACTCAATTATCGTTATGTACGGTGACCATTACGGTATTTCAGATAATCATAGCGCAGCAATGTCTCAAATAATGGGTAAAGAAATGAACGCATTTGAAAATGCTCAATTACAACGTGTACCTTTAATTATTCGCGTACCAGGAATGGAAGGCGGCGTACAACATCAATACGGCGGAGAAATTGACGTTCTTCCAACGTTATTACACTTACTAGGGACAGATACAAAAAATTATGTCCAATTCGGATCAGATTTATTATCGCCAGAGCATAAACAAGTCGTTCCGTTCCGTAATGGTAACTACGTAAGCCCAACAGTTACTGCACTGAACGGCAAATATTATGATACAGCGACTGGGAAACCTGTAGAATTTACAGATGAAATAAAACAAAATGAACAAATGGTTCAAAAATCACTAAAATACTCTGACCAAGTTGTTAACGGAGATTTATTACGATTCTACACACCGGAAGGATTTACCCCAGTAGATCCTTCAAAGTACAATTACAACAATCGTGATAAAAATAAGCCGAAGGTAAAGACGACTCCGGAAGAGGAAGCTAAATAAATACTAAAGAACGCTACTCATATGAGTAGCGTTCTTGTTTGTATATAATTCCATCGTTATTATACAGAAGGATCTTTTGTTTTTTGTTTCGCCTTTCCGAAGAATACTACACCTACAATGATAATAATGATGAATCCCCATTTAACTAAAGGGTTTCCCTCGAAAAATCCTACAAACCATTTTTCACTTACAATCATTTTCGCAGCAGTATAGGCTAAAACGGCTGCTCCAATCGTAATGATGATAGGGAAACGGTCCACCCATTTTAAAATCAATGTACTTCCCCATACGACTACAGGAATAGAAACTAATAGCCCGATGATTACTAAAGAAAAATTACCATGTGCAGCTCCTGCAACAGCGAGAACATTATCTATTCCCATTAACGCATCAGCTATAATAATGGTTTTAATAGCAGACCAGAATCCTTCTTCTGCCTTAATATCATGATCTTTGCCTTCAGCAATTAATTTGTAAGCAATCCATATAAGAAGTACACCACCAATTAGAAGTAATCCTGGTATTTTTAATAACCAAACAACAACTAAGGTGGCAGCAGCTCTTATAGCGATTGCTCCGATAGTTCCCCAAATGATGACTTTCTTTTGCTGTTCTTTCGGTAATCGTCTTGCTGCTAATCCAATTACAATAGCATTATCACCAGCTAAAACTAAATCAATTACAATAATGGCAAGCAAGGCGGACAAATATTCAGATGAAAGAAAATCCATTTATATATCACTCCTTAAGAGTAATATGTGCTAAGCTGTTAAACGGTATGAAAAATTACAAGGGTAATCTATTTTGATGCATAATTAAGAAAAGAATAGCTTAAAAAAACAATTGCTTCAAATAGTAATCGAGGATGAATTACACAATTATTATTATGATTATTAGTAATGGACATTCAAAAAGATGGCTCCGGTACAATTCCGGAGCCATCTTTTAAGTATTTAATTTTAAATGTGTAGGTTTTAGTTTTAAGATTTACTTTCATATTTTTGGATTGCTACTTTCTTAGGCATGAAACATGCAATAATCAAAGCAACAAAAGATAATACTAACATAAATACGTAGGCATCACTTGAGCTGAAGATAGAAGATAATTTTGTTACTTGCATAGCAGATATGTTTCCATTTTCACTAGATAACTGTAAAGTATGTGAAGTTGACTGGATCGTATATACGGTGATGATAACCGCTGTTCCAATCGCGCCTGCTAATTGGCGGATAGTATTGTTTACTGCTGAACCGTGTGAACCTAGTTCTCTTGGTAAAGCATTTAGGCCTGCAGTATTTAAAGGCATCGAAATGAAGCTTAACCCAATTCGTAAAAGAATAGTACGAACCATTAAATACATATAAGTTGTAGATTCTGTTAAATCAATTACACCCCACATTGAAATGATTATACATATTAAACCTGTAATAAAGAGTGGCTTTGCTCCGTATTTATCAAACATTTTGCCCGTGATAGGGGATAAGAAGGCATTAATCACAGCTCCAGGCAAAAGAAGTAGACCGGATTCAAATGCGGTAAAACCACGTCCATTTTGCAAGTAAATTGGTAAAAGAATTAAATCAGCATACATAATCATCGTAATGAGAATGTTAATGACTGAAGTAAGAGTGAAAATTTTATATTTAAATACGGATAAATTTAGTAATGGATCATTTGACTTTATTTGACGTAAACAGAATAAAGTTGTAACGAATATACCGGTGATAATGGTAGTAATAACAACCGGATGATCCCAACCTTTGCTTCCTGCACTACTAAATCCGAATATAACACAACCAAAGCCAATCGTTGATAAAATGACACTTACGATATCTAATGTGGCTTTTGTTGTCTCAGCAACATTCATTAAATATTTAAATGCGAGAATTATAACGATAAATACAAATGGAGCCAATCCGATAAATAGCCATCTCCATGATACATATTCAATGATAAAACCAGATAAAGTTGGAGCGATGGCTGGAGCGAAAATGATAGCGAAGCCGATAGTCCCCATTACACTTCCGCGCTTTTCACTAGGGTATAAATATAAAATAACTGTCATCATTAGTGGCATAATAATTCCTGCCCCAACTGCTTGAATCATTCTTCCTGTTAACAGAACGCCAAAGTTCATGGCACATGCACAGAGAACAGTTCCAATAAACAAAGAGAGCATCGAGCTAATAAATAGTTGCCGTGTTGTATAACGTTTCATTAAAAATGCAGTAATTGGTACTAGAACACCATTTATGAGCATAAAGCCTGTTGATAGCCATTGTACTGTTGTAGCTGTTACATCAAATACTTCCATTAAATTACTCATCGCCACATTTAATAAAGTCTGATTGAGTGTTGATAAAAAACAGCCAGTAATGAGGACAGCTAATATAATTTTTTTGTTTCTTTCTGATATTTCATTTTGCATTGGTAAACTCCTTCATTATTCACTTGATTTATCGACATTGTGTCGATAAAATTAATGGTAACAAAATAAATTTTCTTTGACCATGAACAGTTTTTTTGAAAATGTTCACTACTCGGCACTGAAGGTATGCACTGTCGAGTAAGTAAAGAGAAAATATATAAAGGAGTTTTAAAGTGTCTACACATAAAAAAGAAGATCCTCGTACAGTTCGTTCAAGAGAAATGTTTAAAAATGCTGTTTTTTCTCTTCTAAGTGAGAATCCTAGTATTTCAAGCTTAACGGTCCAAAAAGTCGCAACAAAAGCAGGATTAAATCGAACAACATTTTACTTACATTATCAAGACATTCAAGATTTACTAGACCAAATTACGAATGAGATTTTAAATGAACTTTCTAATAAAATTGTTGATTTAATACATGCAAAAGATTTATCAGAAAAACAAAAGCTAATACAACTACTGGATTATTTATATATTCACCGAAACTATTTATTTATTTTATTTAAAATGAATAAATTTGAGGAGCAATTATTTTTATTTATTAAGCAATTAATAGAAACGAGAAGAGAGAATACGAAAAAGGATTTACCAGATGATTATGTTGCAGTTGATATTAAAACAGCCTCATTGGTAGGTATTATCATGTGGTGGATAAGGAATGGACTTCACTTTAGTTCAGATTATATGGCAAATCAAATTTATTTCATGTATAAAGGATAATGGTTTTTAAGTATCGGAATTAATAAAATTCATTAAACAAAAGATTCATAGAAGGAAGGAGAAATTCATGAATTTTCAAAACGAAAAAATATCATTACACTTAGAGGTTGTGAAGTACGAGTTTGAAAATGCAAATGATACATATGATCGTAATTGGCTAATGGTAAAAGCGAAACTTTTAGAAGAGAATAATATTTTTGAAAAGATAGATCCTTTTTTACAAACTTCCGACTTACAGTACATGATAAAATGGTTTCAATCTTTACCAAACCCTACATATAACGAACTAGATTTCATAGAACCAAATTTAGCATTTGAATTTATGGGAGAAAAAGAAGGGGAGTTTCATATTGTTATTCGTTTATCGTTGGAACTTAATCCTTCATGGTGTAGGGAAGAGGAATACGAATTTTCTATTAGAATAACTCAAGATGAAAGAGAGAACATTATTCGTTCTATTGAAGAGCAACAAAGAAAATTCCCAAAACGATAAAAAAAGACTTGATAACCTACTAGAGGGAATCAAGTCTTTTTATTACATGCGATTATCATGCCAGAAGTTTACTGGGAAGTGTTCGTTTTCATGATAGCTTTCTAGTTCATATCCTTTTTCTTTCAGCCCTTTAATAATTCCAGGTACTGCTTTAACTGATTGTGGATGAATATCGTGCATAAGAATAACTTCTGTTGGGTTTGTTGCACCATTTAAAACGTTTTCTACAATTTTAGCTGATGCAGCATCAACAGGCATTTTGTTGTACTTCCAGTCTAATGAATCAATTGTCCAGTCCCAAACTTTTAAACCACTCTCGGCAACTTTGTTACGAAGAGCTTCATTTAAACCTGGCATTGAGCCGTAAGCAGGACGAGTTAATACTGGTGATTTTCCTAGAACACCAGCGATTAAGCCTTGGTCTTCTTTCATTTCATCAACGTAATGACCCTCTGTGTAAAGTTTTTTGTAGTTATGAGTCATGCTGTGCATCCCAACGTAGTGGCCTTCAGCATCTTCACGTTTTACAAGGTCGGGGAAAGCTTTAACGTTTGAACCAATTAGGAAGAATGTTGCTTTTGCATTTTCACTCTTTAACATATCTAAAAGCTCAGCTGTGTATTTTCCAGGACCATCATCAAATGTTAAGTAAGCGACTTTTCTAACTTGCCCATTATATTGCTTTGGAGCTTCTTTTGGTGCAAGAGAAGTTTGAATTTCGCTTACAAGTTGAACTGATTTTGCTTCATCCTCTGTACTTGCTAGAGCAGTATGTACTGATCCAAAAGCGGCTTCGTAAGTAAATAATACCCCAGCGCAAATCAACATAGCCCTTTTCACTAAAGTTGTCATCCGAATTCCATTGTGCATAATTTTCCTACTCTCTATAAAAGTTCTACTCTACTATATTAGCAATTATAGGTAGGGAAATGCAAAAAAACTTTTTTACAAGTACAAGAAAGTTTGTCCGAAAGTATGCAAGATTTTATAACAATGGTGTTTTGAGTAAATGGGACAAAAAATGGATAATTCTAATCCTTAATAGGAAACACTACAAAGGATATTAATTTTAGGAGGTGCTTTAATTGAAGTATAAAAAAATACTTTCTATTTGTATGACAAGTATATTTACAGTAGGGCTGCTTTTTGGGTGTAATACAGCTCCAAAGGATGAACAGGAACCAGATCCAACGGAGGAACCTTCTGAGCAAAGAGAACAGGATAAGAATAAACAGCAAGATCCTACGAATGAAAAAAATAATGAGTTAAATAAAAAGGATGAACAGGAGCCAGATCCAACTGAAGAGCCTTCCGAAGAAAGAAAAGAGAAAAAAGAAAATGAGTAATTATTGATCTGTAAAATTTACAGCATAAAAATGAAAAATAGAAGCAAGTAACTTTAAATTATAAAAGCCATTTCCTACATTTAAGGTAAGTGGCTTTTATATTTTAAGCATTTCTTTTGAAATGATACTCTTATTAATAGGTTTTATTACATCCATCGGTCCAACGATATAGATTGGGACAAATGATATGATATGGTATCGTTTAGGAAGTAAGATGGTTATGGGCAAAAAGATGAAAAGGATTAAAATTTCACATACCGTATTTAAAAAATAAATATAGGAAAATCAAAAAATAATGTAGAATATATCGTACATATATATTAAGTCAACATAAAACATAAATGAGGTGGACATATGTTACTTGAAGAAGTAATGCAGCAACTAGAGGAATATGGGACAGTACAAACGTGTAAGACGTATAAAAACCATGGGGCGAAAGAGCCGTTATTTGGAGTTAGCTTTGCGAATTTAAAATTGTTAAAAAAGAAAATAAAAAAAGATCATGATTTAGCAATCTCGTTATGGGAAACGAAAAATATGGATGCTATGACTTTAGCGACATATATTTTAGACCCGAAGAAAGTAACGCCAGAACAGCTTAATAGTTGGGTGCAGGATGTCGATTATTATTGTTTAATGGACGTTCTTATGACAGCGATATGTACTTCGCCAATCGCAATAGATAGGATGGAAGAATGGACAAAATCTGACGATGAATGGATTGGGAGAGCTGGATGGTCTTTATTAGCGAATATTGCAATTAAAAATAAAACGTTACATGATGATTTCTTCTTACCGTATTTAGCAGAGATTAGAATTCATATACATAATGAAAAAAATAGAAAAAAAGAAGCAATGAATAGTGCTTTAATCGCAATAGGAATTCGTAATGAATACTTAGAACGACAAGCAATTGAAATTGCACGTGAAATTGGAAAAGTAGAAGTTGATCACGGTGCAACGTCATGTAAAACGCCAGACGCAGAACCGTATATAAAAAAGGCGAGAGAAAGAGCTGAAAAAAAGAAAGTGAAATAAAAAAGGAGAATGGCTATGAAACCAATTGAAGCGGCACAAAGCATAATTACATCACAATTTCCGAATTGTGATGTAGCTTTACTCGGAGGAAGCGTCGTACGAGGAGAAGCGACTAAAACATCTGACCTTGATATTGTAATAATAGATCATAGTTTGTCATCTTGTTATAGAGAATCCTTCTATAGTAATGGTTGGCCCGTTGAAGTATTTGTACATAATTTTGAAACGTATAAAAACTTTTTTGAAATGGATTGTGATCGAGGGAGACCTTCGTTACCGCAATTAGTTTCAGAGGGGATTGTATTAAAAGGGGAAAATGAAATTGTTGAGAAATTAAAAAGAGAAGCGAATGATTTATTAAAGCAAGGTCCTGGAAAATGGAATGAAGAAACGATGAAACAGAAACGCTATTTTATTACAGATACTTTGGATGATTTCATTGGTGCAACGAAGAGAGAAGAAGAATTGTTCATTGCTAATTTATTAGCGGATTTAGTACATGAATATGTATTAAGAGTAAATAGTAGGTGGCTTGGAAATTCAAAATGGTTTATAAGAGTGCTGAAAAGATATGATGAGCAATACGCAGAACAGTTTGTAACGGCCTTTGATCATTTTTATAAAACAGGAGAGAAAAATGAATTAATTATTTTTATTGAAAAGACTTTAGAACATTATGGAGGAAGAGTGTTCGAAGGGTTTTCTATTGGCAAATAAAAAGGGGATAGTAAAATGAATGTACCAAACGTTAAATTAAGAGAACTGACACTTGATGATGTAGATGATCGATATCACTGGTCATTAGATACAGAAGTGACCGAATATTTAGTCGTACCAGATCAATATCCACCGTTTACTCGTGACGATACGAAAAAATGGATTGAAGCATGTATAAGTCGAAAGAATGGTTATGAACAAAGAGCTATCGATACAGAGAAAGGTATACATATTGGCTGGGTAGATCTTAAAAACTTTGATAAAACAAATAAAAATGCAGAATTAGGAATTGCGATTGGTAAGAAAGAGTATTGGGGAAAAGGGTTTGGAATGGCTGCTCTAAACAGCATGTTACAAATAGGGTTCTCTCAGTTCGAATTAGAGAAAATTTGGTTACGTGTAGATGAAGATAATACACAAGCAAGAAAGAGTTATGAAAAAGCAGGATTTGTATGTGAAGGATTAATGAGAAATGATCGATTGCGCCATGGTAAGTTCATTCATCGCTATCGTTACAGTTTATTAAAAGAAGAGTATGAATCGAAAGTTAATTGTATATAAAAATATTATGTAAATTAAAAAGGGGATAGATAAAATGATTCGATTACTTACAAAAGTGGATGCAAAGCAATATTGGGAGCTACGTTTACAAGCATTACAAGTAAATCCAGAAGCATTTGTAACGACATATGAAGAAGCAGTGAGTCAAGAAAAGCCACTTGACCGCGTTGCTAGTAATCTTTCGTCTAATAGTAGTTTTACATTTGGTGCTTTTAATAAAGAGAGTCGTTTAGTTGGAGTTGTTACTTTATTAACAGAAGAAAAGGAAGCATATAAGCATAAAGGGCATATCGTTGCGATGTATGTAGATGCAAGTAATCGAAGAAGTGGTCTTGCGCGTAATTTAATACGTAAGGCAATTGAAAGAGCAAGCGAAATGAAATTAGAGCAATTGAATTTAGGTGTGGTATCAACAAACGAACCGGCAAAGAAATTATATGAATCGCTCGGCTTTAAAACGTATGGAATTGAAAAGAGAGCTATAAAGATGAATGGTGTGTATAGTGATGATGAACATATGGTGTTGTTCTTTTAAGAGGGAGTTTATCATACTGCATATAAATTGAAAATTTATAATTTTAATTATATTTTCTTTGTTGTATGATATAGGAAGAAACTTAACAAGGGGTTTTAAGATGAAAGCTATTGCAGTTGGAATATTGGCATCATTTTTCTTTGCCTTTACCTTTGTGTTAAATCGGTCGATGGACTTAGAAGGTGGAAGCTGGATATGGAGTGCATCATTGCGTTATTATTTTATGGTTCCAATGCTTTTACTGATTGTCATGTATAGAGGCAATTTAAAGCAGCTCTTTCAATATATGAAAAACAATCCGAAAGAATGGTTGTTATGGAGTATTATAGGATTCGGTCTTTTTTATGCACCGCTTAGTTTTGCTGGTGCATTTGGGCCCGGTTGGCTTGTTGCGTCAACATGGCAAATTACGATCATCGCTGGTATTTTGTTAACGCCATTTTTTGCGGTAGACCCATTACATAAAAAACTTCCGATGAAGGAATTAGTTATGTCGGGCATTATTTTATTTGGTGTTGTTCTCATGCAAGTAGAACATGCGTCTTCTTTAGGAATTCGTGAAACCATTTTATGTGTAGTTCCTGTTCTCATTGCAGCGTTTGCGTATCCACTTGGAAATAGAAAAATGATGCAAGTTTGTAAAGGGGAATTAGATGTATTCCAGCGGGTTCTCGGTATGACATTAGCAAGTTTACCATTTTGGTTTATTCTATCTGGTTATGAGGTATCTACAAATGGATTACCGTCAAGTAGCCAAGTTTTTCAATGTTTTATTGTAGCAGTTAGTTCTGGTTTAATCGCAACAGTATTATTCTTCTTTGCGACAGATCTTGTAAAAGATGATCCGCAAAAATTAGCAACAGTCGAAGCAACGCAGTCTGGTGAAGTATTATTTGCGCTTGTAGGAGAGCTCATCTGGTTATCTGCCCCAATTCCGTCATCCTTATCTTGGATTGGTATGAGCCTTGTTATTATCGGGATGATACTACATAGCTATGTAGCAGTCGTTGTGAAAAAAGAAGAAAAAATAACGGCGTAAAAAGATTAGCTCTTTAAAAAAGAGTTAATCTTTTTTCATGAAAAAGGATGGATATACAATGTTACAATATGTTTAACATGAAGATATAGTTTCGATTAAAGGAGTATTCATCTTCATCTGCGATTTTAATAAATTCTCTAAGTTGAGGTACATCAATATACATAATCGGGTTTATATCTTTTCTCTTTTTTTTCGATATGTAATACAATACCAGATGTGTTTATTAGCATTTTAATAAAAATGAAAATGATTAAGTTAAATATTAAGAAAAATATGATAATATATTTATGAATAGGTTTAAATTTTAATATATAGTGTTAGTGGGGGAACCGTTATGAAAATAAATGAAATAGTAGCGAATACACGATTTCCTAATACAATTGAATCAATTACAAAAGATTTAAAGATATTAGGAGTCGAAAAAGGAATGACAATTATCGTTCATTCATCATTAAGTTCGATCGGTTGGATTTCTGGTGGAGCGGTTGCGGTAGTAGAAGCGTTAATGAAAGTCGTTACAAAAGAAGGAACGATAATTATGCCAACGCAATCTTCAGATTTATCCGATCCGAAACATTGGTCAAGACCACCTGTACCTGAAGACTGGTGGCAGATTATCCGTGATAATGTCCCAGCATTTGATCCACGCATAACACCAACAAGAGGAATGGGTGAAATAGTTGAATGTTTCCGTACATATCCGAATGTAGTGCGCAGCAATCATCCATTAGGAAGTTTTGCTGCATGGGGAAAATATGCAGAGGCAATAACGATGAATCATTCACTATCAATGAGTTTAGGAGAGGAATCACCATTAAGAAAAATATACGATTTAGATGGATATATATTATTAATTGGCGTTGGATATGATTCCAATACGTCTGTCCATTTATCTGAAATACGCACTGGTGCGCGTGAGCTAATAAAAGTAGGAGCACCAATTTTAGAAAACGGTGAAAGAGTATGGAAAGAGTTTGTTGAAATGGATTATGATTCTGATGTGTTTGTAGAAATCGGTGTAGAGTTTGAGCAAAAAGGAACTGTAACAAACGGAAAAATAGGCAACGCAACGTGCCGTCTTATGAAGCAACGTGATATAGTTGACTTTGGAACAGAATGGTTTCGTAAGAAAAATCAGTAAGGGATGGTTACAATGAAGGGGAAAAAGGTATTAATTACGAGTGGTGGTTGTTTAGAAAAATGGGATCAAGTGCGTGGTCATACGAATATGGCAAAAGGAACAATTGGTAGAATAATTGCAGAAGAACTTATAGCTAAAGAGGCACATGTAATATATTTACACGGTTATTTTGCTGAGAAACCAAGCGATGTAAATAAAGGATTAGAGTTACATCCATTTGAGGGAATTGTTGATTTGCAAGATAAAATGAAAAGTATCATTACACATGAAAAAGTTGATGCCGTCATTATGGCAGCGGCTGGATCAGATTGGATTGTTGAAAAAATTTGTGATCAAGATGGAAATGTTCTTAATATGAATGGGAAAATTTCAAGTGATATCGCACCTATTATTCATTTTCAAAAGGCACCGAAAGTATTAAAGCAAATCAAAGAGTGGGATCCGGAAACAGTACTCGTTGGTTTTAAACTGGAAAGTGATTTAAATGAAGAAGAATTGTTCGATAGAGCGAAAAAGAGAATGAAAGAAGCGAAGGCGAATGTAATGATAGCGAATTCACCACATTCTTTATATTCGCGCGAGGCTGTACACTATGTAATTGGAGAAGATGGTAAAGGGAAGTTATGTCATGGGAAAGATGATACAGCGAAAGAAATTGTCAAAAGCTTAGAAGTATTATGTACTCGTATTACTGCTTTGTAAAATTTAGTTTTTAGATAAGAATGAATCCGCATAGTATATAAATGAGTGAGACTTTAATCGAATGTGAAGCGTAAACCAATCAAGATCTATACAGAGAATAATTGGTGAGGAGTGGGTTCTATGGAACATTTATTAAAGCAAGCTATTAAACTCCGGAACGATAAGAAATATGCGCAGTCCAGAGAAATACTTATAGGATTAACAAATTTTACGAGGGATGCAGAAGTGCTTTATCAATGCGCTTGGATACATGATTTAATGGGTCTTGAAACGGAAGCAGTGCCGTATTATGAACAGGCTATTGCAAACGGTCTTGAAGGTGAATCACTTTGCGGAGCTTATATTGGTCTTGGTAGTACATATCGTTGTATTGGAGAGTATGATAAAGCAATTACTATTTTAGAAGCAGGGATACAGAAGTTCCCAGAGAATGACGCTATGAAAGTTTTTTTATCATTAGCCAAATATAATGTGAACGATCACGAATCCGCGATGAAATTATTACTTGAAACTGTCGTAAAAGTAGATACAGTAAAAGAATTTGAACGTGCCATTTCATTTTATAAAGAACATTTAAACGAGGTTTTTAAATAGAGGAGTGAACGCATGAATGTTGCCATCTCACGGAAGCGAAAAGGTATTTGGATTGGACTCGTATCTTTAATTATGTTATCAAACTATTTATTGTATGCTCTTCCAATTGTACCAGCTGCTCCAAAAGAAGTAGTGCTTGGTTCGTTATTAGATTTTATGTTTGTAATTCCAGTCATCACATATTTCTTTATTATTAGGAAAAGATACTCGTTAACGTATATATTTCCTGTAGTTATAGCTGGATACGTGTTCGCAAGATTTATAATTCCTAGTGACTATTTACAAGCTTTTTCATTCGTTACTTATATAATAGTTGCAGGAGAAATTGTATTTGTAGGCTTAGAATTATTCCTTCTATATAAAATTGTTAGAATGCTTCCTAACATAGTAAAAAGATTTAAAGAATATAGAAGTGAATATTCGTCATTTTCTTATGCAATTGATGCAGCGTTTGATGCTACTATGAAAAGAAGTAAGGCTGTAAGTATCATTCTTACTGAGTGTAAGTTAATCTATTATGCGTTTTTATCGTGGCGTGAAAAAGTACCAGATGGTGAATGCACATATTCCTATCACAAAAAGACCGGTGCAATAGGTGTGTATATCATGATTATTCACGCAACATTAATTGAAAGTATTGGTTTTCATTATTTACTTCATCAATGGAATCCAGTAATAGCTTGGATTTTACTCATATTAAACGTATATGCGATGATTTATTTTTTAGCTGAAATACAAGCGATGCGTAAAAATCCAATTGTCGTAAGAGAAGACAACATAATCATTCAGATCGGATTAGGAAAGAAAATCGTTTTGCCATTTACTCAAATTAACAACATTGTGTTTTATAAAGGTGAACTTTTAAAGAAAGAAGAAAAAGAGGTTCTTGATGCAACTGTTATGGAGTTCATAAAAGAACCTGCTACTTTTGAAATAACGTTAAAAGAGCCAGTGAAAGCGCAGTTGTTGTATGGATTTACTAAAACAGTAAGTCGTGTGCACTTAAATGTTGATGAGAAACGAAAATTTTATGATGCGGTTACTGAAAGGTTAAAACATATGAATGGTGGATAGTGAAAAACTCCTTCTAAATAAGAAGGAGTTTTATTGTGTAATTGTAGGTCATACACTTCTTTATCACTATATAAACGGATATAATTAAGACTAGAAATAGCATAAGGGGAAACAAAAAATGAATAAATTACTAACGCCTAAAAGTGAAATTATAGAAAGAAAAATTCGGTATGACTCAACAATAATAGATCACAATTGCTTAATACTTGAAAAGAAATCTCAAAGTATCATGTTATTTCATGAGGTTCAGTATTCATTTACGATGAATACAAATGATTCGAGTTTAACAATCCCAAAAGGAAGTTACACCATTGCATACTACTGGGAAAATCGTCCGTACAATTTATACATATGGAGAGATAAGAACGGAATGTATTTAGGCGCTTATTTTAATATTGTAAAAAATACGTACATAACAGACGAACTAGTGTTATTTGAAGACTTAATTATTGATATTTTGGTACTTCCAAGTGAAGAATACTATATATTAGATGAAGATGAATTACCTGAGCCCTTAGAGAATTTTGAAGGTGGCTATGTGGATGAAGCTCTGTATGTATTAAAAGAAATAATTCAAAAGTCGCTTCCTCAAATGATTGTAGAGACAGAAATGGTGCAGCTAAAATAAAATTTAATCGATTTGAAAAGAAAATACGTGTTTAATGAGAATGAGTAGTCTCAAATTATATGATCTAACTTTTTTGATAAATCTAGGGTTAGAAGCATATTTTTTTGGATTACTCTTTTTTTGTAGGAGTTTTGTTGCTTAGTTTCTAAATTGATTTTTAAATTTATCAAATAAGATTGACTGAATTAAGTTCAGTCATTTATGATTGAATCAGATTCAGTCGTGGTAAAAAACATAGTAGGAGATGACGTATGAAAAGAATATCAAAAGAACCAGATATAAGACGCCAAGAGTTAATGGATATTGGTTTTGAACTATATATGAAAAATGGTATGGGAGGATTTAGCATAAAAGATGTTGTTAGTCAGGCTGGTGTAGCGACAGGGTTGTTTTACTATTACTTTAAATCTAAAGAAGATTTTGTTGATGAGACTTTAAATAGCTTCATTGTGAAAAATATGGAGTTAATCGAAGGAATACTTATTTCAAATGAACGGTCTGTAATGCAGAAGATGAAAGATTCTCTAGATATATTTTGGACATTTATTGAAAAATTAGCACCATATAAAAATGTGAGTTCGTTTCAGACGGAACAACATTTTCAATTGGAACAGAAATTATTCACAAGAATTCAACCATTAATTCGACAAGTAATTGAAGAAGGAGTGAAAATGGGGATTTTTTATACTGAGAACTCATTATTAGCTTCTGGATTTATTTTATACGGTCTTAGCAGTATTGCTCATTCAGAAGTAAATTTGAATCTAGATACGAAGCAAGAAATGGTTAATTTAGTATTAATTACACTACGATACGATCAAAAAGAAGGTGAATGTATATGAAGATTATTATCGATGGAAACAATATTTCGCAAGAGCAACTTACAAAGTGGAAAAGAGAACGTATTAAAAAAGTATTAAATACATTAGGACATAAAGAGCCGGAATTAAATGATACAGACGTCATGATAAAAAAGCTAACGGAACTAAAGTTAAATTATTCATATAATGAAATGTATGATAAGTTGAAATCTAAACTTAAATTAAGTGAAATGGGTATGCGTATTTGTACTGTTTTATCTGGCGATAGACGAAAATTTTCAAAAACAAGTATTTATTTAGACGGGATTACGGCAGAAGAAGCGATAAATGGAATTGATAGTTTTATGCTTGAACAATCACGTGAAAATGATCAAGTGAATTTATCAGCTTGTCCGGATCACTATGTACTAAGACCCTTTGGGGAAAATGAATTAGAAGTTATTGAAACTACTGGTAATTCTCCGTTTCCGGTTCAATTTTTTATTGTTTTTGGTGACGAAACGGGATTGAAAACACCTAGAGATAAGTCTTATCCATACCAGTCAACAGGTGGTGCACGTATGAAAGACGGTACTATTATTGGTGGAGTCCGGCATCAATTTAAAGATACAGATACTGGTATAAAAGTAAGTCTAGTTGTAGAGTTCCCGGCACTTTGTCCTAATAGCCTTATTAAATCGCATCAAATGCATTTGGCATGTGAGTTTTCTTATTGGTTACAGTGGATTAAGGACCGTAAAAAATAGTTTTCAAATAAACAACAGTCAAGATGTTCAAACAAAAAAACTCGCAAGTTATTAAGCTTACGGGTTTTCATCGTAAACAATTAATAAATATGGTAAAATTAAGAGGTAACTTATGGTACGGTTGGTTGTTCAATTATCACTTCTCCAAAGTAGGAGGGGGGTGATAATACATGAGTGAAATTACGTTGTTACTGCAAGGTGGACTGTTTCTCGTTGCATTGTTAACGTTTATTGTCGTCTTAATTGACAAGCTCAAAAAATAACAACCCACCTATGCCTATAGAATGTGGGTTGTTTTGTTTGTAAGAAACAAATAGGATAAATGAACAATCCAATCTGCTAAGTTACGTGGACTAGTGTGTAGCCGCACACTAGTCTTTTTTATTTATATACAATTTATAATTAGATTATGTGATTGTATTGTTCTTTTCATAATCATTATAACACAGTGTCTTTTCATCAAGAAAGGAGACCGTATGTTCTGATTCTGATTATATAGAAGGTGTTTTTTCTTTAAATAGCCCGTCCATATATTGTTTTAAACTTTGGACATAAAATTCCTGCTTATTTACGTTATTTACGCCAACAATGGGTGATGGAAGTTCATATCGCTTTTCTGATAAATGAACGACAACGTCAAAGATATCAAATAGACGAATGAAGCAGAACAGACCGTCTCTATCGCTTAATAAAATAAAATAATGGTTATCACTCTTTGTATTTAATGTATTCCATAAAGAACTTTTGCTTAAGTCACGTACAATACTCTTTTCTTTTAATTCCATGAAATCTGCATTTAATAGAATGTTAGAAATATCAATTGCATCTTGATCTTCAAAATAGCCATCAATTGTTTGTACAGCGAAAGTATAAGCCATTTTTAATACGCTCATTTTGTATTTACGGTTATCTAGAAGTAATTCACGTTGAATAGAGCTAGCTACTTTCGTTACGCGTTCTTCTTTCCAAATTTCATTATGTAATGAAATATCGTGCTTTTTACATAGTTTCATAATTAATGCATTGGAATAAAGTATTTCATCACTTACTTCAATAACATCTGTCTCAGCCGCCGCAAGTTCCTCGCCATGTTCATTCGTATAAAGAGGGGAGTCGATTTGTTTTTTCATTTGCTCAATCTTAAATTGACTTAATTTATGCCTAATTAAAGGACGATCAATATTTGTTGTCATATGTTCATGACAAGTATCACAAATTGAGTTTGTGAAATAATATCCACATAATATTTCTGGGATGACATATTGTTCACTAAGTTCTTTCGTATCTTTTCTGCAAATGATGCATTGTGTCATATTTATCACCTTTACCTGCAAATTTGTATGTAATCTCATTGTAGTGTATTTATTGGCATTTTGGAATATTGTTAAGGAAAATATTATGTGAAATTCATGTTTATTTTGGTACAATATAGAGAAGTGCTAGTTTAAAGGAGGACGTTTTTTTGAAATCGAAAGTGCACTTTTGGACATTAGAAGTGCTGATGGTTGTAGGGATTATATTTATTTGCACAAAAATATCGTTTCTATTTCAACCAATTGGTATCTTCATATCAACATTATTTTTCCCAATTTTAATCGCGTTATTTTTATACTTTGTATTTAACCCTTTGTTAGTTTTTTTAGAGAATAAAAAAGTTCCTAGAAATTTAGCGATTTTGCTACTATACCTTTTTATTATCACATTAGGTGGGGTTGCTATTGGAGTAGTCGTTCCAACTATCTCACAACAGTTAATGGATTTAGTAAAAAATATGCCAACTTACATAAAAGAGGGGAAAATATACATACAAGAGTTATCCCATCATAGATTTTTTGAATGGATATCTACACAAAACTACGTTTCCATTGAAACAATTGAAAAAAATGTGGTTGAATCTTTAAAGGAAATACCAAACACAATTACGTCGAGTGCAACGGCTGTATTTGGTATCATCACGAATGTTGCGTTAGTTATATTTACAGTACCGTTCATATTATTTTATATGTTTAAAGATGGACATGCCTTTCCAGGGAAAGCAGTTAGCCTATTACCTGAGTCTTACCGAGAAGAAGGACTTCGTATCATAAAGGAAACGAACGAAACATTATCTGCATATATTCAAGGCCAAGCGCTCGTTTGTTTATTTATAGGTGCCTTTACATTTACTGGTTATTTAATTATCGGTTTACCGTATGCTTTCGTTTTAGGGATTATCGCAGCATTTACAAATATAATTCCGAACTTAGGTCCATTTATCGGTGCAGCACCGGCTGTCATTGTAGGTCTGTTCGTATCTCCGATGCAAGCATTGTACGTAATAATTATCGTAACAATTGTACAGCAGTTTGAAAGTAACATTATTTCACCGCGTATTATGAGTTCAAAATTAAATATCCACCCGTTAACAATTATTATTTTAATTTTAGGGGTAGGTAACTTTGCGGGAATTATCGGGATGATTTTAGCAGTGCCAGTTTATGCAGTAACAAAAACGGTTGTTTCGAACTTAGTGAGATTGTTTAAGACGAAACGAAATAATCGAAAATAGTAATTGTTGACAAAGATACACCGCTTTTTAAGTGGTGTATCTTTGTTTGTAAATTAATATTTAAAAGTGTACTAATATAGTTTTAATATATATTTTTTACATATCAAATTCAACGGTAAGCCTGTGTGATATGATCCCTATAAAACTATGTGGAATCCCTCTGAACTATCCAAATCATTTCTTTACACCGTGCTATCAACATCATAATCGACTCCTTTCAATTTGTTATATTTAAACGATTATAGGTGAGTGTAGTATTTGCTTCTACGATCACGAATTTCATCAATAATTTGTTTATATTGTTGCTCTTGTTTTAATTCATTTTGAGACATCGTTTCTTTTTGAATCGTAATAGTTAAAAAGAAAAGGTGAAACTTCATAAGTGAATTCCTCCTTTCAAATCGGAATTACAGATGACTACAGTAATGACTTTGTCTTTCTTTTACATGATCCATAGCCTGATTAATTTGTCGTTCATGAAGTATTTCAGACCCAGAAAATTTATTTTTTTGAATGGTAATGGTTAAGAAGAATACTTTAAATTTCATTAGATAATGGCCCCTTTAAGAATTATTTAGAAAAGACGGTTGTAAAAAGAGGATTGCAGCTCTTTTACTTCGTCCATAGTATTTTGAACGTGTTGATCGTGTAAAACCTCATTTTGTGAAAGCTTACGTTTTTGAATAGTAATGGTTAAAAAGAATGCTTTGAATTTCATTAAGATATTGCCCCTTTAAAATATATTTTTAACACATTTGTGTATAGTACGTACTTCTAATGTCAGTTAATTTATCAGTTGTTTGTTTTAATTGTTGTTTACGAATAATTTCATCTTCAGATAATGTTTTTTTCTGAAGTGCAGTCGTAAAAAAGAAAATATGGAAAGTCATAGACGAATTCCTCCTTTCGAAAAGGAATTACAGGTGATCACAATACAGCACTTGGCGCTCCTTAACATCATTCATAGCTTTTTCAATCTGCTCATTATGAAAAATTTCAGCTTTGGAAATTGTATTTCTTTGAATCGTAATACTTAAAAACAATACGCTAATAGTCATCGAATGTTGCTCCTTTCTTTAAAAAATAATGTAAGAGACTAAAAAATCGCACAAAAAAGCCACAGGAAGATATAGTTCTCCTATGGCTAGGCGTGAAAAAGCCACAGGAAAGTATACGACCTCCTGTGGCGAATTTATGAATTAATAGAAATAAAGTACGATTTTCAATTCTCCGTTAGGGTGGTCGAATTCATATTTAATTGTCCGAAAAACACAGGTGCAGTTAACGCTAAAGTTAAAGCATGTAAATGTAATTTCATCATTTCCTTCGACCTCCTTTTAGAATATTTTTCTTACGTTAGTAAGTATATACAATTAATGGATAATTGTAAACATAAAAATTGAAAATTTTTAATTTTGATTAAAATGCGTATATATTAAAGGGGATTATAAGGATACATTGTATTGATTGGATAATAAATAGAACTTTGGGGTGTCTAATGAAGTATATGAATGGATTAGCAGGTGTTATGCTAACATTTTTTTTATTTGTTACCGCTTGTTCTAATGGGGAACAAGTAAAAGAAATATCACATATCGAACTTGGGGCTATTAAAAAATATACCGGGACATACGTTGGAAATAATACCGATGTGTTAGCGATTGTTAAAAATTTATCTGGTGGTGAAATCGTGAAACCTACTCTAGAACAAAATAAATTAATATACATACAAATTGCAGAAACAATTGAATCTGATATTTCAAGATATGGTTCAAGACAATATATTGTTGATTTAGATCAACAAACGATTGGTTTATTATTTTAGGTCTTTGCAGTAACGTATATCATTCGGTGGAGAATTGCTTGTTATATAAAGTTTCACTTTATATAACAAGCAAAATAATTTGTTGAAGTGCAAACTGCGATACAATATGATAAATATAAAAAATGAGGGGAAGTAGGGTGGATAAAAATGCGTACAATTTTACTTTTTCTAAATAACATGTCCATCAATGAAATAGAGAGTATTAGACAAAAACATGATCCTTTATTCGGACTAATCCCACCGCATATTACAATTGTATTTCCATTTGAAAGTTCGATTTCAAATGATGAGCTGAAATTACATATTTTGTATGTGTCAAAAGGGATACAGAGTATTGAAATTGAATTTGCGAATCAAATTACGAGTGAAGGAGAATATTTGTTTTTACGAGTTGAAAAGGGAAAAGAACAAATAGAAGAACTACATGATATCCTGTATACAGGACTATTATCACAATTTTTGGAAGGGGACATTCCGTACATACCGCATATAACAGTAGGGAGAAAAGAATGTGCCGAGCGAGCTGTGGAAGTAGTTAATGATATTCCTAGTTTTCATGAGAAGTTAACGTGTGTAATTAATAGAATTAGTGTAGAACGTATTGGGGAGAACGGAGAGTCAATTATTGAATTTGAAGTACCATTGCAAAAAAGCTGACACAAGTCAGCTTTTTTAATTCGTGACATGAAGCAAAGCACCAATTGCACCGCTGTAACCATCATCTTGTAGGAAGACTGGTATTTTGTTTTGATATTCTGTATAGCTACTTATAATTCTTTGAAGATGTCCGTTATTACATAGAGTAGAACCGATGTAAATAATATGGTCAATATTTTTAGCTTCGGCGAATTGAAGGCTTAATGCAGTAACAACTTCACCTACAAGTCCTTGAATGGTAGCAAGTATATCTGAGCTATTAAAATGTGACTCTGTAATGGCTACTTTCCCGAAATTGCTAGCTGTTAAGCTATTATCAATGGGGGAAAGAATACCGTCATAAATATCTCCAACTGTAATATCTAAATCTTTTCTAGATCCTACTCTTGTTAGAGGGATTACATCTTCAAACTGATCAATATTTGTTAACAGTTTTGAAAGCCCCATAATTGTACCGCCGCCAACACCAGTTCCACCGGCACGAACATATCGCTTGTCATGAACGTAGTGAATCGATGTACCTGTACCGATATTTGTTAATACAAAATTATTGATAGTTTGCTTTTCTTTGTTTAGGATATAGTGCACACCTGTTATAGTAGCATCGAATTCATTTAATGTTACTGTCTCATATGAATCCGAAAGTAAATCTTGCAATTGGGCCGCTTTACCACCTGTAATGCATAATTTTGTAATGAATTTGTTTTGATGAAGCCATTCTTTAATCTTTTGATGGTCATATGAATAAAATTTCTCAAAAGATATTTTATTCTCTACGTTATAGTAAACAATTTTCGTTAATGTTCCTCCAGCATCAATCCCGATAGCACGCTGCATTTTTCTACTCCTAACTATGTGTTGTTTAATCAGCTTGATAAATTAATAGTTTCTCCACTGTAACAATTAGTTGATCGTTAACAGTTGCAGTTCCTTTGCCGAGAATAAAACCTCGTCGGTTACGTGTTAGCTCATAATGTAAATCAAGTTTATCACCAGGATACGCATTTTTATGAAATTTTACCCCATCTAAAGAGGAGAGGAAGCCAAGCCCTACAGATTCACCTGTACTTACAAAGGCACTAAGTTGAGCCAGTGCTTCTACAATTAGCATATGAGGCATACATCTTTGATTGTCATTAATAAACCACTCGTTATTTGTGATCAGTTTGTATCCTGTAGCTGATTGTGATTCTTTAACGTTTGTAATTTTATCAATCATTAAAAATGGATAGCGATGGGGAAGAGTATCTTTAATATTCATAGCGTACCTCCAGGAATAATAATACCCCTGCTAAAGTTAAGCAGGGGAGTTATTATTAATTTTTAACTAGTTCCTCTACTTTTCCAAGAGAGAAAATACCACTGTTTTTAATGTTTTCAACTGCTTCTTGTAATACTGCTTTATCTTGAACAAGTGCAATACGTACAAAGCCTTCACCATGAGGGCCGAAAGCATGACCTGGTGTGACAACGACATTTGCGCGATCCATTAATGCATAAGCGAATTCTAGAGAAGTCCACCCTTTTGGAATTTCAGCCCAGACGAACATACTGCCAGCTGGTCTATCGACGTTCCAGCCAAATGTTCGGAATCCATCGACTAAAGTATCTCTACGTTCTTGATAAATACCGCGGTTTTTTTCACAAAATGCAGCGCCATTTCTAAGTGCAGTACATGCTGCTTTTTGAATTGGTAAAAACACACCGTAATCTGTATTAGACTTAAATTGCGTAAGCGCGCCGACAATTTCTTCGTTACCAATCATATACCCAATACGGCTACCTGCTAAACTATAACTTTTAGATAAAGAGTTAATTTCAACGCCAACTTCTTTTGCGCCAGGTACAGATAAGAAGCTAATTGGTTTTTGGCCATCAAAATAAAATTCAGCATAAGCAAAATCATGAACAACGATAATATTATGTTTTTTCGCGAATGCGATTACTTCTTTAAAGAAATCTTCATGAGCCATTGCTGGAACTGGGTTCCCTGGGAAGTTCAAAATCATCATCTTCGCTTTATCGGCGATTTCTTTAGGAATAACTTCTAAATTAGGTAAGAAATCATTTTCTTTTTTTAATGGCATGTAGTAAGATGTTGCACCGGCCATTTGAATACCTGTTTCATAAGCTGTATATCCTGGATCAGGAACTAATATTATATCTCTAGGATTTGCATAAACCATAGGTAAATGAACGAGTCCGTCTTGTGAACCCATTAATAATAAAACTTCTTTTTCAGCGTTTAATATAACGTTATGAGTGTTGTTGTAATATTCAGTTACAGATTCGTGAAATTCTTGTATACCTGCTAATGTATATCCATAGCTTTCTTTTTCACTCGCTGTATGTACCAGTGCTTCTCTTACGAAGTCAGCAGGAGGCATATCAGGATTCCCGATACTTAAATCAATCATTTTATGCCCTGCTGCAATTTTCTCTTTTTTATAGGCCCCTAATTCACTAAAAATAGAAGATTGGAATGCTTTCATTCTAGTTGCTAACGTGTAAGTCATCAAAACCCCTCCTAAAAACTGTGTTTTCTTTCTGCGTTTTTAATTATTCTGAAAACACATGTTTATATTTTATCATTTTTTTATGAAAATTAAAACGATTGACAAATTTAGAGGAAGGATTAGAGTATTATATATTTCTTCTAAAACAGTTAAGATGTTTTATAGTTTTTGTTTATAATATCTCGGATATTTTGTATTAAAAAGAATACGAACACCACACCTATTATGCCGCTAAGCCAATAGTATGAATTCCCTGTAGTGAATTTTTCATAGAATAAAATAGCACTCCATAGAATAAGGATTACGGAACAAACTGTTGATATAATTAAAGAACTTAAGCTCCTCAAAAAAACACCTCACAATAAAAATTGTTTATTAATTAATTCTATATTATAATTAGAGGATTTAAAAGGGGAAATATTTTTAGCATCTATAGTACAAAACCGCAAAAATATATTTTGCGGTTTTGTAAAATCCCTATAGTTAATCACTTGTTTTTTTATATGTACATATTTTTTCAGCATTAGTAAAATATACAATTAATTTATTATCGACAATTTTTAAAGATTGATCCGATGTAAAGGAGTTACCATAATCAATGTGGTATAAGCTAGAGTTATTTACAAACGAACCTTTATATAAATCTTCTTTTTTATTTGTCGTTTGCATTTCCACTAAATTTTGTACAATTTCTACTTTCTTTTCCTCTTTTACAATTGTTTCAAATTTATAAGATACAGGACATTCCCCATTTTTATTGTCAACGATTTCCCAAGAACCGTATATATCATTATTGCTGCACCCACTAAGAAGAATGGCGAGTATAGGAGATATTAATAGAAATTTTTTCATTTTGTTCTCCTTTCGTATGTAATGCTTATAAAACGTACGATATGAATATTGTAAAAAATAAAGTTTAAATTTTTATAAAGAATTACTAAATTTCACATAAAAATTGGGAAAAGCGGTGGGGAAAATAATAGGCATGAATCTAGCGTGATACTAGAATTCATGCCTAACAGTATACTTTTTGTTATGATTTTATGGGGATTAATGTAGAGGAAAGAAGGATGATTATTCCATTTAAAATATATATACCTGAAATAATGAAGGCCAAGGTAGCTGATCCAAATCCACCTTTATCAAATATAGAAGCGAAGGTCAAAGTGCTGAAAAAGACTAAAGGAGTTAATAGTAAGAATACAAAACCTGCCACAATTCTTCTTTTAAAGCTATGTTGAGATAGGGAAATAGCTAAAAAATTAATGATGCCAAACATAATAATATCAAAAAGAAAAATAATAAATAACTGCATACCATCAGACATCTTTACCCCCCCTTTTTTATAGATAATATGCTATATAATGTATTCGCAAGTAAGATGGTTTACTCCTTTAAACATTTTCGATAAACGTAATAAATGGGATTATTATAAAACAAAAAGGCATGGTCCAGTATAAAACTAAATCCATGCCTAAGGTGTTTATACTATAAATTCGCAGATTGCGAAGGCTGTTTTTCATATTGTTTCTGTTTTGATAAAGAAATAAAAATAATTAACAAGGAAATGACCCCGAAAATTAAGACCATGTACTGTAATCCAATCGTGTCTAAGAAGAAGCCAGTGCCGAGTAAAACGATTTGGAACATAACCCTCTCAAACATATTACGAAACGAGAAGAGACGTCCGTGATAACTTTTTTCTACTTTCGTTTGGAAGATTGTCGACATTATTGGGAAGAAACAGCCAACACTAAATCCAAATAAACCAAATGATACAAGAGCCATCCATTTTACATCGCTAAAGAATAGCGAAAGGTGTGCGAACGCAGTACAAACTGCGAAGAAATATAGTAACTTTTCAGGTTTGAAATGATCAGATAGACGTTTAATAACGAAGGCACCTAGCATAAATGCGACACCTTCAATTGTATATATGAATCCTTTAATCGTTGGATCATGTTGCATTTCGCTAATATTAATAACCATTAAATTAAATCCAGCTATAAATAACAGAGGAATAATACTTAATATAAGTGCTGTAAAAGCAATAGGAATTCCTTTTAAAATACGAAATACTTCCATAAAGCTATTGTCTTTTGCGGCTTGTTTACTTGGTTTTGTTGATTTCTTGTCTTCAAATTGTAGGAAGAAAGTTGAGAGGAATAATAAAGCGTATGCTGCCATAGAGAAAGCATACATATACTGTAAACTCATTACAACTAAAAGAATTCCACCTAGTGAAGTACCTGCAATACGAGCGATTGTACCAACATTCATATGTACACCATTCATCTGTAATAACTCATGTTCACTAACAATTAGAGGGATTACAGATTGTAGTGCGGGAAAATAAAATGCTGCTGAAATTTGAAGTGCAACCATAAATGCAACCATAAAGGCGATACTTTCATATTGAATAGCGAAAAACATAAAAATAACACTTAAAACCCGACCAAAGCCAGCATATAGAAGAATTTTCTTCTTTTCATACTGATCGATGACACGGCCAGCCATAGGACCAACTAGAACACCTGCTAATAGTCCGATAAATAATATAACTGATTTCATGAAATCAGAAGGGACATATTTTTGCATGAATTCAAGGTTACCAAGTATACCAAGCCATAATCCTAGACCAGCAATAAATTCCCCAATTAGAACAATCCAAACGTTTTTATTACGCCACATAATATAAAACCTCTCCGTCTTTTAAAATGAAAAACTCGTATATAAAATCTCCTTATTTATGTATTATTTTTTTACGCCCTTTTTTAGAGTCAGAGTCTATAATACGTGTTTCATTAGTGGATTTCAATTTTTTTGATTTGTCGAAATGTTAGCAGGTTTATATATTGAAATAGTGTAAAAATATGAATGTGTAATCCAATTGTAAATTCTTATATAATACTATTTTTATTTAAATATCGGGATGTTGAAATGTGATTATTGATAGGAGGTGAATAGTATAGAAACGCATCTATATGAAGTAAATCCATGTAGCACATATTTGATTAGTGTAAAGTTTGAAGAGGAAGTATACAAATTTCTCCTTCGTAAAGATGAAATAGTTGGAGAAACGTTATGTTTATTAGAGAATGAAAGAGAATATATTTTATTACATGAAGAACAAGCTATGAAAACAGGAGTTTATATAACAGGTCAATTAAAAAAAGACTTGTTTAAAGCTTGGTTATGGATAATTTTTAATGAATCTGGTATATATAGAAAAAAGTGACAGAATTAGAATTAGAAACGTATCAATTTATAAAAGAATCGATAAACATCGATATAGGAAATAAAAAAGGTCAAACCCCTCTCATGTGAGAGGGGTTTGACCTTTCAATGTAAATTAGGCAGAAAATTCTTCTTTACGTACTTCGAAGAATTCATTTCGGCGTAAGTAATTATACGTCTTTTCCGAAACTTCTTCTTCTTGAGATACTAAAAAACGACGATTAAAAGCATAAAAGGATTGACCTTTAATTAATTTTACGTAATATATTTTAAACGCCTCCTCTAACTTGGTTATATCTTGCTTCATATTATGATAGCCGATATCCCTATTAAAAATACTTGGAGTTTGAAAGAGGATAAGCGGGAAGATGAAAGAGCTTACAAATTTGTAAGGTTTGTGTCACCTTTTCCGATAGTTTCAATTAATCAATTGCTACTATAATACAAATAAGTTCCATAAAATAAGGGGGTAAAAAGATGGATGAAGTAATTGGAGAAGTTGTAGCTGGAATTTGTGAATTTGTAGTAGAAGTAACAGCAGATGCTATAGGAAGTTTAGTTTCCGGAAATGATGATGAAAAAGAAACATTATAATAATTTGTAAAAGTATAAAGTTGATCAAATTATAAAGGCTGATTTCTAAAGGGAAGTCAGCTTTTTTATTTTTTACATTACATTAACTTAATCTGAATATTCATCTGTTATTATATTTAAGAAACCTATATAAGGAGGTGAATAAACAAATATGTCGAATTCGGGCTCGGATTTATCTGTTTCTCGTTTGATTGTGGCAAATGTAGAAGAAAAGGAGTATCATTTTATTGTTCGTGAACATCCGATTGTAGGGAATTGTATATCGCTATTTGAAAATGGAAAAGAATATGGTTTAATAGATAAACAAATCGCTAATAAAGATAAATTTATTACATCGGAGCTTACTAAATTAGATTATTTTAACGTAGATGTTTTATATCATACACCTGGGTGGATATGGATTGGCATGGATCAATTTGGTTTACATGCTCGTGAGGCTACTTATAACGAAGTAGATGTTATTATGAAGTTGAAAGAGGATTTATACTATATAGATATAAATAAATAAAAATTCAATAAAGATTTAGTCAGGTTATGGGACAAGTTCCCGTAGCCTTTTTTGTTTAATGATAAAACGTAAAATTATATTATTTTGATGATAGGAAATTATGATAAGAAGTGAGATGAAAAGAGGATTTGAAAATACATTAAGAGAATTGTAATAATTATATGAATCGAATATGTAAATAACAATAGAAAGAAGATGAAAAAATGAGCAAAGAAGAGCTTGTAAAGAAGCAGTTTGGTAGTAATGCAGAAAAGTATGTGAAAAGTAAAATACATGCTCAAGGACCGGATTTACAACATGTAGTTCAACAAGTTGAAACTCGCCATAATACTCGTCTTCTTGATATTGCTACTGGTGGTGGACATGTTGCAAATATATTAGCACCTATGTTTGAAGAGGTAGTTGCACTTGATTTAACAGAAAAGATGTTGGAAAAAGCGAAAGGTTTTATAAAGCAAAATGGCCATGAAAATGTGTCTTTTGTAGCTGGAAACGCAGAAAATTTACCATTTGCAGACCATTCTTTTGATACAATTACATGCCGTATTGCAGCACATCATTTTACGAATCCGGTGCAATTTATTTTTGAGGTAAATCGTACGTTACAAGATAAGGGGCTATTTATATTAATAGATAATGTATCACCAGAAAATAATGAATTTGATACTTTCTATAACTTTATAGAAAAGAAACGAGATCCGAGTCATGAGCGAGCTTTGAAAAAAACAGAATGGATTACGTTATTGGAAAAAAACAGTTTACAAATGCAGTCATGTTTCACCTTTGATAAAAAGTTCGATTTCGACTGGTGGTGTGACATGATGGACGTACCGATGCAAAAACGTGAAAAGTTAACAGAGTGTATGATGAAAACACCAAACGAAATGAAAGAATACTTTCATATTCAATTTGAAAATCATAAAGTAGAGTCGTTCTATACTGAAATGGCAATGTTTATATGTAAAAAAAGTACAACACTAAAAAGATAAAGTGAAACTTTAGTCCGTGGGAGGGTGTTCACTCCTACCGATTATCAGCCTCACCAATCGAGCTGCCCGGCAAATAGCAGAATAAATATGTTGCAGTCTTTCCGAAGTACGATATACTTAGTACAGAGAAAATGAGAATTGAGGAATAGTAATAATGATTCGTGTACGTATTGAAGGAACTGAGGAAGAAATGCTTGAATTTATGGAGAAAATGCCGGACATTCCTGGTTTTGAAAAAACACATATGAGAGAACCCAGAAGAGGCAATAATCCAAAATATGATTCCAGTAAAAATGTATTAGCATATTTATCTTATAAAAAGATAGAAGTCGCCAATAAATAGGCGGCTTTTATTATTTTGTGCGGTTTCACCACCTTGTCTTTTTCGCATAATAATGATAGTAGATTATGCTGAAGAGGGGTGAAGACACATACCCATCAAGCTAAGGGGGACAAGAGGGTATATGTGAATGTGTTTTTTGAAATTTCTACGACTACACTAAAGATTTGCATAACAAATAAACCTATTAAATAGGTGTTTTTAAAAATATTATGCAACTTGGAAACTTTGTGACAGCGTACAATCATACACAACACCTAAGATATCAAAGACTGTTTTGAATATGATTATAGTAAAGATTTTGATATTGACTTAACAGGTTATCGACTTTATGGATTTGGTGATTTTAATCAGCTGGGTTATAAAATTACACCACTTGCCCAAGCATATGAAACGAAAGAATAATGTAGGGACTTCTTTGCAGATATGTTGATGTAAGATTTCAATATAAAAAAATTGTTTTATTATGTGTTTTTTATATAATTAACAAGCGTTTTATTCGTATGAAAAATAATAGAAAAGTGGTTTAAGGTTTATGATAAAAAAATACATTCAATCAAAAGTACTTTAGTAGTTAAGTTTAGTGACAGCTTGTAATTTAGGGGTTACACTTGGAATAGATACATAAGTACGTGCGATTGGCTCTGTCAGTGGAGGGAGCAAATCCCCCGATGATTAATAGATGAAGCAAACGAATTTTTAAAATTAGATATCTAATGTCTATTTTTGAGGTGAGAGTCTTACTGTTTAATTTGGGGTTTTATGAAAATAAAAGAGCCTGTTTATGGTAGAAAAACAGGCTTTAAAACCTTAAATAAGAAGGAAAGAACATAAAAAGTATGAATATATTTTTGGTGTAACGAGGTGAGGGAATTGGGATATTTAATTTTAGCATTTATGTTTGCAGTTAGTGTATATTTCCTAGTTTTCGATAACCCTTATATAACTATATTTATTATATTTCTCATCATGGTAGGGAAGTCGTTATATGACAGCAGAAAGAAGAAGCAGTAATCAAGAATACAGGGACAATATGCGAGTAAGATAGTGGATTATTGATATAATATAAATTATAAAGTAGGTGGTTTTCGAAAATGATCCTTGAGAATGTTAGTAAGATAGGAGCACTCGCTTTTCTGTTCTTAATGGGGTACCGTCAGCTTTTTGTAAAAATCCTACGATAAGAGCCTGGTCTTCAGAAAAAGGCTTATTTTAAATACGCTAAGTCCCATTGATGTCATGGGGTGTATTTGGAAATTTAAAAATGCTGTTTACTTATAGCAGTATTTTTTATGAATGCAAAAATAGCCAAAATACGCAAGCAGTTATGCATAAAAACTTGCATATTTTAGGCTGTTTAATTGTATTCCTTATTTTGTTAAAGTTACCCGTTAGTTCAATTCCAAAGGCCTCAGCCGACGATTAACTCAAGTACCGATTTCGGATGACCTTCATGTGATGAAGTTCGTGTCCTGCGATGCCGTACGCGAGGCCGCGCGCCGTAATGCTTAGGTTGTTGGCTATGCCCTTGCGGGTCCACGCCTCCGCCGGTAGCCCGCGCAGCAATGTGATTGTTGCTTGCCGTACGGCCCGGTAGTCTTCGGCCAATTGCGCGGTTGTCCAGCTTCCGAAAGGAGGGATGAATAATTCCTGATCGAAACCGGTCAGAGGCGTCTGGTCCCCTCTTGCGAACCGGAGCAGGCGGTAGGTCATGACGCGTTCCGCGTCTACGATGTGGCCCACGACTTCTTTCAGCGTCCATTTTCCTTCCGCATACCGATATGCGGCCTGGCTTTCGGTCAACGATGCCAGGAGCTCGGTCATTTGCTTTTCCTGGGCGAGTAGAATGTCGATGATGTTACCGTCCGGCACCAAACGGATATATTCGCCGGAGCCCCCAGCGTATTCTTCTTCTGACGGTCTTTGATTCATGCGTAGTCACCTCTTTATGGAGATATAGAAAATTATAGCACTCGTCTATGTCTAATAAATTCGCGAAATGATAGAACTTTCCTTTTAATAATTGAGGATAAGCAACCATTTAGTTGGTCGCCATACTATCCTGATTCGTTAGCACAATAAGCAATGCTAATCAATAATGCATAAAAATTAGTTGTTATACAATATTTCGAAGTTATTAATATATATTGGGTTATTCCGAAACATACATAAATTAATTGCCAGTTACATCATAGGATCAAGTTAATTTGTCTATTTTACAGTCCACCATTTCGCATATGCTTATAGGCTTTCTCTCTCCTTTCTGAAAGAAAGGGCAAAGGAGGGTCTCCCCAGTTCCAGACACTACTTTCTCAACATACCGTCCTCCGTACCCCAAGGGATTCTTCGATGCTGTATTTCCAAGTTCTTCACATCTTCCATGGTTTTCGCCTATATTCACCAGGATCAACTTCCCTTTGTCCTATTGCTAGGTTCCTTTTAACGAGGTGGAAAGGTTCACTTTATGTTACGGTCTGTTGATTCGCTCGCACTATAAAATCCTGTATAAGAGATACATAGACAAAAAAACAAGAATCCCTGTACATACAAGGATTCTATGAAATTATTTGCTACCGATAATGGGACGTTATGTTAACCAAACATGTATAGAATATACAGCAGAAAATGTATCGAGGGAAATTGTTACGGAAAATGTATATTTTTTAGAAAGATATTATGCGACAGAAGTGAAAATTATTGAGGGCGCTAGTAGGCCTATGATAGCTGAAGAACCTTTATTTTTCCCTGAAATTCATGGTGATCACGGTTTAAGACCAATAATCCCTCCTGAAATGAGGATTTGTAAAAGGAAAAATTTTTGTGAATTGATTACATTAATTGAGCCGTGTCCAGAAGAGATTATTATTGTGGAGACGGGACGTTTGACAACACTTGCAACGTTATTTTTATTGTATCCAAATGTAATGAATCGTATTTCTTCATATTATATAATGGGAGGCGCTTTCCTATTTCCTAGTAATGTTACACCAGTGTCTGAAGCGAATTTTTACGGCGACCTAATTGCGGCGAATATTGTTATGAAGTATGCGCAGAACGCTACTATATATCCGTTTAATGTAACGCAAGTAGCACTTATTACACCTGAAATGGTCGATATTATAGATAAACAAGGAACCGGACAGGCGAAATTAATTAAGCCAATGATTGATTTTTACTATGAGAACTTTTATAAAAAAGAGTATCCGGGTATTGGTGGGAGTCAGATTCACGATTTACTTCCGTTCATTTCATTTATAAATGATGATATTTTTGAATATAAAGAATCAGCAATTTGGATAAGTACGACAAATGATGTAACGAGGGGGCAAAGTGTTGCGGATTTTAGAGAAGAGTTTATGAAGACGATATTAAAGCCAGATTGTCCTTAAATTTTGCAAGTACAATCTGATTGATTTGTAAAGGACGAATAACTTATGAGAAATGAAACATAACTAATGGTAAGCAATTGTTTCTGATTATAATTTTTTGTTTCTATATAAAGGAGGCTTTCATATGATTTGGTCTTTAATTGTCGGTGGTATATTAGGATGGTTTGCAGGCTTACTTACTGGAAGGGATGTACCTGGTGGTGTAATTGGTAATATTATTGCTGGTATTGTCGGTTCTTGGCTTGGTACGACGCTATTTGGTAATTTTGGACCTGTTATAGGTGGATATGCGATTGTTCCGGCTTTAATAGGTGCGATTATTTTGATTTTCATCGTAAGCTTTATATTCCGAGCAATGCGAAAATGAATAAAAGGGACTGCTTATGTTTGTAAGCAGTCCCTTTGAATTATATTGTCTAATCTGTTATGCTACTGTTATACAATCAGGAGGTGTCAGCATTGAAAACATTTACAGTAAATTTCCATCAAGAAGATAATGCAAAAGCGACAACAGTACATAAACTAAGTGAAGAGGACTTCAATAAAGCAACAGAAAAAGGTACTCGTCATTTATTTGATTTAGATACAAACGTTGGCTTCTTCGTATTCTTTGATGCAGAAGATGCAGAAGGAAATGATCAATACTTAATGTTACAATATGAAGGAGATCATGAAGAGCCAAGTGCTTGCTACGGATTTGATTTAAAACTATACTATCAATTTTTAGCACTATACTTAAATGATCTTGAATTCCACGGAGAAACAGATGAGGAAGAGGAAGAATATGGTCCGATTCATCATTTAGCACATTTACTTTATCATATTGTTGAAGATGGTAAATCAATCGAAGTGTAAAAATACATATTTGAAGCTGTCCTTAAATAGGACAGCTTTTTTAATTATACAAATAGGCAATCTTAATAGATTTCTGATGGCGACAAACAGTTTGAATAAGAATTAGAAAGCAAAAAATATTCACTTCTAGTTGGTTTTTGTAGCAGTTTATTTTAAGTTATAAAAAAGGATATAACAAGTATGGAGAGAAGGTGTATATGAAGCACTAACTTTTTGGAGCAAAATTAATTTGAAAAGTAGTGTTATGGTATGGTTACAAAAGTGAATATGATAAAGTGGGAGGTTGAAAAGTATGAAAGTACAAATGAAAACACTTATACTTTTCTTAACTTTAATATGTGTAATGGCTTTGACTGCTTGTACTAGTGCTGAGGAAAAGAAACAAACAAATCCAGCATCAGAAAATAGTACGAAAAAAAAGAATGAGGACACCGCTTCGAAAAAAGAGAAAGAGTCTGTGGAGAAACCACAAAGTCAAGATTCGGTAAAATCTTCAACGGATTCTAATTCGAAAAATACAACACTTAATCAAAAATCAATTAACCATGTTAAAGAGTTATTTGAGCAAGCAAAAGAAGGGAAAGTACCTAACGTACCATACGCAGCACATACAGGTGACATCGAGGAAATCGAAAAAGCGTGGGGAAAAGCAGATAAGACTGAGCAAGCAGGGAACGGAATGTATGCGACTTTTACAAATAAAAATGTTGCATTCGGATTTAATAAAGGATCGCAAGTATTTGATGTTCATTCTTACCATGCTGAGCTTAAATCAATTACGTTACAAGAAATCGAAAAAGCTTTAGGAAAACCGGCATCGGTTAAAGTAAATGGTAATGATAAAATATACGTTTATAAAGTAAATGACCAATTTGAATTAAAGTTTGTTATTCCAAATTCAACTGGTAAAGTACATCATATTTCGGTTTTCTCACCGGAGGATAGTATTAATAAAATGGCAGGTTAAAAGAAAGGGCTGTTCCTATAGGGACAGCTCTTTTGTTTTTGTGCGCTCTAATGATTGAACGAAAATTGCTTGAATGATCCCGCCAATTGTTAAGAAGAAGGCACAAATATAAAATAGAGTACTACCGCTAAATGTGCTTACTAATAATGCCCCTACAAACGGCCCGCAAGTTCTTGAAATATCCCAGTGTATACCGTAAATCGAAAAGTAAAATCCACGTCTATGACTTGGAGCAATTTGTGAAACGAATCGCAGTAAATGATTTAAAGCAATACTTTCCCCAATTACAAAAAAGAGTAATGTAAAGAATAATGACCATATTGTTGTAGAATAACCGTATCCAATCGCAGCTAACGTATAGCAAGTATAGGAAATCGCAATGATTTTAGGCATAGAAAATCGTTCAGACCATTTTACAAGAAATATTTGGAGAATGACTTCCATAATAGCTTTACAAGGCGAGATAAATACGAGTACGAATAAAAAATTTGGAAATACATTTTCGGCATATATTCGATAATTCGATTCTGTTTGAGCGTAGAAAAAACTAATAGGCAGTGTAGAAACCATAAGGCCAAATACTGCATAATGTTTTGAAATAAATTGTTTTGGTGAATATACTTCTTTTGTTGTTTCGGCGTTTTTCATAAGTGGAGCCGTTTCAGGAAGCTGCGTCCAAATTAGAATGGCATATAGCGCAAGGGCTACACCTTGCAGTATAAATAAATATTCAGGGTGGCTATTATAGAAAAAGGCGCCAATTAATGGGCCGATGACAGATCCAATCGCTCCCATTGTTTGCAAAACAGCAAATATTTCAGCCTGTTGTTCTTTCTTTGTTAAGTCAGCAATTTGAGCGCGCTGTGCCGGAATATATAAGGAGCGTCCAATACCATTTACGATATACAGTAAGGCGAAAAATATGACTGATTCAGCAAAAATGAACCCACTTACGGCGAAAGCTTGTAAAAATAACCCGATTAACATGATTTTCTTTCGGCCGTATTTATCTGTTACACCACCAGCAATTAATGTAAACACAATATCAGATAGCGGCTGTAATCCGAAAAGAAGCATCGTTACGATGATATTACCATTTAACGCTTTATTAACGTGAACAATAAAAATGATGGCTAACATCGCTTCTGTCGTTCGGACTAATAATTCACCAAAAAATCGAATGAGAATGGGCTTGTTATAACGTGTTATCAGTTGATTCATTTCTATGTCCTCCTCTCTATATTGAAATGATAAGATGGAAGCAAGAAATGAAAAAGGGTAGAATGAAAGTGGGAGATTTTTCATCTTTTAGGGGGCGTTTTATGACGATTTTGGAGCAATATATGCACCTATGGCTTCAGTACGGAAAAGGAAGAGCAGAGGGGGAAAAAATAGAAATAACAATACAAAATATATCTGAAACATTATTTTGTACAGAGAGAAATAGTAAACTAATCATAAAAAAATTGGAAGAACTTCATTGGATTATGTGGTTTCCTGGTAGAGGAAGAGGAAATCGTTCAAAGTTGTCCTTTGAAAAACAACCAGTATTTTTAATTTTAGAAAGAGGAAAAGAAATAACGAGACAAGGTGATGTAAAAAGCGGAAATGTCTTTATTGAAAGGTATAGCTCGTATTTTCCATCGCTTCAAACGCAATTTAAAACTTGGGTCGATTCGATATTTGGTTATCAAGTTGAACGTACATCTCAAGGGAGAAGAGATGTACTCCGTTTGCAAGTACAAATGAATTTAGATATTGCATTAGATCCTGTATACGCTACAATGCGCTCGGAATGTCATATGGTAAAACATATATTCGACACACTAGTATATGTAGACGGTAATACAAACAGTATAGAACCAAGGCTTGCATTTCACTGGGAATATAATGAGGCTGAAAAGATATGGGCGTTTTATTTACGAAAAGGAGTCCACTTTCATAACGGAAAACAACTTACTGCACATGAAGTTGTATATTCACTGAATCGATTTAAGAAAGCTGATAACAACCCACACGCATGGATGTTACAACATGTTGCAAGTGTCCGTTCAGTAGATGATTATATTGTTGAAATTCAATTACATACGGAAAATAGAATGTTTTTACATATGCTTAGTGCAGAACAGTGTTCTATAGTAAATGAAGATGAAGCAGGAAGCTTAATTGGGACAGGGCCTTTTAGGTTATATAAAAGGAATGAAAATGTATTTATACTAGAAGCTCATCATTTGTATTTTCGAGAGAGACCTTTTCTAGATCGCGTTGAATTATGGAATGTAGAACAAAGTGTAAATACATATGATGTTTTAGTAAAAGCGCAGTATAAAGATAGAGAGAAACATAATAAAGAATTGACTCGACTTGAGTCGAATGTGACATATATAACATGTAATCTTGTAAAAGAGGGACCAATGCAAAATGAGTTATTCCGGAAAGCGCTATATAAAATTATTCATGGCGATACAATCGTTCAACAACTCGGCGGAGAACGTGGAGAAGTGGCAAAGAAATTAATATTAACAAATGGCAGCGTAATAGAGAGTGAAGAAAGTATAAAGGAGTTAATTAAGCAAAGTACTTACCGCAATGAAGTACTGCAACTTTATACATTTAAAGGAAGGGACCATGTTGAAGATGCACATTGGATACAAAAAGTGTGTGCAAAATATGGCGTGAATATTGAAGTCAATTTTCTTGAAACAGAAGAGTTATTGCAAATAAATACGATACAAAAAGCCGATATTATGCACGATAGTGCAACGATTAGTGAACGGTTAGAAGATAGTCTGTTGTACATGTTTCTTACAAAAAACAGTTTCGTTCATCAGCATAGTAATATAAATTTTAATGAAGTAGTACAGCCGTATTTTACCGAAAATCAATTAAAGAAACGGATCACACGGTTGCGCGATATTGAGGACACATTGTTACGTGGAATTCACATTATTCCTTTATATCGTAACAAACAAGAGATAAGTACACATGAAAAAGTACAAAATATAATGATTAATTCACAAGGGTGGATCGATTTTTATGAAATATGGTTTAAGTCTTGATATATATGGGCTGCTGCGCATTCTTATAAGGTGTGTAAGAGCCTTTTTTTGTGTGTAAAACAAACCTTTTTTACACATTGTTACGCTATTTGTTATAAAAGTATATTTACAGCGTAACAGTGTTATGTTACATTGTTATCAGGAAGGAGTGTTATACAGTTGAGTACAGATTTAATTTCAAAAAAAGATTTATTAGAGCTTACTGGTATTTCATACGGACAGTTATATAGGTGGAAAAGAAAAAATTTAATACCGGAAGATTGGTTTGTACGGAAGTCAACGTTCACAGGTCAGGAAACATTTTTTCCGAAAGAAAAGATATTAGAGCGTATTGATAAAATCCAAACGATGAAAGAGGATTTATCACTAGATGAATTAGCAAATATGTTTTCGCCAAGTGTAACAGAGATTCTTTTAACGAAAGAAGATCTCATTCATAAAGGGATTACATCAGAACCTGTTTTACAATTCTTCATAGAGCAAACGAACAAAACGGCAGACTTTCGATTTGTAGATATTCTTTATGTGTATATGTTAGAAGAACTACTGCAATCGGGAGATGTTAGTTTAGAAGAAGGAAAAATGGTTCTGCAAGTTTTACGAGAAAATTATGAAGCAATTAAGCATAAAAATTGTGAATTAGTTATTATTCGAAAAATAGGAATTTCTACATGCTTCTTACTATCAAACGTTGAGGATTTAATTTTTGAAAAGGGAACGAAGATTGTTTTACGTGAAGCAATTATGAAGTATACCGAAGCAGTAAAAACTAAACTGTTGTAGTGGAGGAGAAGTAATGCGTACAGAAAATTTAATTATAAACGGTTATGGTACATCGAATGGTGGCGAGTTTCACAAGGTACAACTAAATGGAAAAGGGACTGTAAATGGAAATGTTGAATGCGATGAATTTCAATGTAATGGTTACGGTGCAGTTACTGGTGATTTGAAAAGTAATAATGCAAGAATTAGCGGGTCAGGTAAAATCGATGGTACGGTTCATGCAGAAATGATGCGAATTGATGGGAAAGCGACAATTACACAAGATGTAAAGGCGAATAGTTTAAAGATTGCAGGAAAAGGAACGATAGGTGGAAATATAACTGGTGAAGAACTTAAAATCAACGGTCAAGCGACGATTGATGGTAATTGTGAAGTTGATATGTTTTCTTCAGAAGGACAATTTACAGTTGGTGGATTATTAAGCGCAGATGAGATTAATATAAATATTCACGGTACATGTAGAGCGAAAGAAATTGGCGGTCAAACGATTAAAGTAAGACATAGGTTGAGTACTTTTAGTAGACTATTTAAATCAGTGTTTGGCTTGCAGTTAGAAGCTGATCTGTTAGAAGGTGACAATATCGATATTGATTATGCTCACATAAAAACGGTCAGAGGAAACAATGTTACAGTAGGACCGAACTGTGAGATTGAACTCATTGAGTATACTGGTGTTCTTACTGTTGATAAAAGTGCAAATGTAAAAGAAATTAAGCAGGTGTAAGGAAGGAGGGAATTAGTATGGAACATCAACATAGTCTTACAGTGAATGGTTCTGGTAGTTCGGCGGGTGGAGATTATAACAAAGTGAAGATTCGCGGTGAAGGAACAATTTCTAATGATATGAGTTGTAATGAATTTAAAACGTACGGCACGAGTGATGTACGCGGTAATATGAAAGTTAAAAACTATGTCGTGTATGGAGATAGTGAGGTACAAGGAAATGTAGATGCGGAATATGTCAAAGTATACGGTAATACACAAATGCATAGTGATGCTCAGATTGAAAAAACAAAAGTTAGAGGTATGATTGAAGTGAAAGGAAAGTTTTCGGGTAATTTTATAGATGTGAAAGGTGCTTTAAATGTGAAGGGAGATATTGAAGTAGAAAAATTATCACTAACTGGTGGTCTTGAAAGTGATGGCTTACTTAATGCGGAAAATATTGAAATTTCACTTCGTTATGAAGGAAGTAAAGTAAGAGAAATCGGGGGCAAAAAGATTACCGTTCGTAAAAAAGCGAGATTTATACCTTTTACAAGTCATGCCGGAAACCTTCAAACAACTATCATTGAAGGGGATGATATTTATTTAGAACATACAATAGCAGACGTAGTAAGAGGAAATCATGTTATAATTGGCCCTGGCTGTGAAATTAGTGTTGTAGAATATCATACTAGTTTTAATCAGAAAGGCAATGCAGTCGTCAAAGAACATAAACAAATATAAGTAGTTTGAGGGAGAGCAAGAGATATGGTTGAGAAGAATAATAAACTTGGCTTCGTTGTTGCCGGTTTATTGCTAGGTATTTTAATGGCATCAATGGATAATACCATTGTCGTAACAGCGATGGGAACGATTGTTGGTGACTTAGGAGGCCTTGAAAATTTTGTATGGGTTGTTTCTGCTTATATGGTCGCAGAAATGGCAGGTATGCCGATTTTCGGTAAACTATCAGATATGTATGGTAGAAAGAGATTCTTTATTTTCGGTTTAATCGTCTTTATGATTGGTTCGGCACTTTGTGGTACTGCTGAAAATATTACGCAGTTAGGTATTTATCGTGCCATTCAAGGTATTGGGGGCGGGGCATTAGTGCCAATCGCGTTTACGATCGTTTTTGATATTTTCCCTCCTGAAAAGCGCGGGAAAATGGGAGGTTTATTCGGAGCAGTATTTGGTTTATCAAGTATTTTTGGACCATTACTAGGTGCATACATTACGGATTATATTAGTTGGCACTGGGTATTTTATATTAACTTACCACTTGGCATTTTAGCACTTATTTTTATTACATTCTTTTATAAAGAGTCACGAGTTCATAGAAAACAAAAAATTGATTGGTTTGGCGCAATTACTTTAGTTGGTGCAGTAGTTTGTTTAATGTTCGCCTTAGAGCTAGGTGGCCAAAAATATGATTGGGATTCTAATTTTATTTTAAGTTTATTTGCTGGATTTGCTATTTTAATCATCGCTTTTATTGTTATTGAGCGAAAAGTAGAAGAACCAATTATTTCATTTGAGATGTTTAAACAGCGCTTGTTCGGAATGAGTACAATTATTGCATTATGTTACGGGGCTGCATTTATGTCAGCAACTGTGTACATTCCGTTATTTATTCAAGGTGTATACGGTGGTACCGCAACGAACTCAGGATTATTACTTTTACCGATGATGTTAGGATCAGTAGTTACAGCGCAGTTAGGCGGATTATTAACGACAAAGCTTAGCTACCGAAACATTATGTTTATTTCTGCTGTAATTATGCTCATCGGATTATTCTTATTAAGCACTTTAACACCAGAAACTAGTCGTATATTATTAACGGTTTATATGATTATTATCGGATTTGGAGTTGGTTTCTCATTCTCTGTACTAAGTATGGCAGCTATTCACAACTTCGGTATGGAGCAACGCGGGTCTGCGACTTCAACGAGTAACTTCATTCGTTCATTAGGAATGACACTTGGTATTACAATCTTCGGAATGATCCAAAGAACAGGTTTCCAAGGTCAATTAGAAGAAGCGTTTAAAGGTATGAGCGGGGGAATGAATACAAACGCATTAGGAGATTCAAGAGCTATTTTATCAGAATCGGCTAGATCTCAAATTCCGCCGCAAATATTAGATAAAATTATTGAAGCTCTTTCTAGTTCAATTGTTCAAACATTTATGTGGGCATTAGTCCCAGCAATTTTAGCGTTCGTATTCATTTTCTTTATGGGAAATGAGCGCATGGTAATTAAGAAAGAACAAACGAATAAAAAGAGTGAAGCATCAAAAGCATAAAAAAGCTCCTTTCAATTTGAAAGGAGCTTTTTTCGTATGTACGGTGTTAGATTAGCCTTCGATAATTTCGTATTCTTCGTCTGCTAATAATAAAATTTGTGTTTTCTTACCTTTGTTTTGAACTTCGATTACATCGTAAGCACCTAAGTCTCTTACTTTGTTTTGAGAAGCGTTAACCATAACTTCCATAGAATCAATTAAGATATCTTCTTCAATGTATGATTCAGGCAATGCCATATCTTCAGTATCTAATACACATGTGTATAGATTTTGTAAGTTTTCAGCAGTTGGATTTTGTTCTTCAACATCAATAATATTTTTTACTGCTTCCATATTTTCTTCTTTTGCTTGGTACACTTTAATTTTAGCCATTGTTTTAATCTCCTTTATAACGTAATCGTAGAGGCTACACTTCATTATAACGTTTTTTTCATGAAAGATGAAATTGTTATATGTATTTATAGTAAAAATTATGTGTTATTACTCAATATTGTTTTAATTTCCTTACTAATGTTATGAGTAGATAACTATATCCCTACGTTAAACTTATATTGTCCAAGCTTTTCTTATATTCCACTCATATTATATGTAGTAGATAAAACATATATAGGGAAGGGATTGAATGTAAGTGGACTGTGAGCCGAAACGCGATTGTGCGTGTTGCCAAAATAATATATGTGAATTTTTACAAAGTCTAGAACCCTTTACTAAAGTTGAGGGTATCGTTATAGCTGGAAAGGAAATTGTTGTAACCTATTTCCTTTCATTTAACAAGATGAAAGGTATCGTATCATTTTTACAAGAGGACAATGAAGTTATATTTGTAGATTGTTCAAGGATTGATGCGATCCGAATAGGGAAAGTGTGTAGTTGTAAAACGAAAGTTAAATTTATTGAAGAGGATTTTAGTCTACTTGGAAATATTTGTCCGCAATGTTTAACAGAGGGCAGTACACTCTTTTTTGACTTTCATAATCCAGAATTAAATTTATCTTTACAAGCAAAAACAATTGATGCACCTAGATGTATTGAATTTACAGATGAACTTGGGAATGTAGTAAAGCAAATTACTATTGTAGGTGAAGCGATTGTTTCTAAAGACTTTGTTCAAGTGCCTGAACTATTAAATTTCCGATTAGTATTATCAGATACGGCTACGAATCCTTTAAAGTTTGGAGTACTGTTCATTAATTTCCCTGATGTTACGTTTATTATTCTTTTCGCATCAAGCGGATACCTCAAAATTTCGAACTGTTTAAAAATAGAGAGCGGGACTGGTAATGCCGAAATAGAAGAGATGAAAAAAATAATAATCGATGATAATACAATGTACAAGTCAATCATTAAGTTGACTAAAATATATAAAAATGGTGCCACAGAGTCATATACTTTTAAAAATGAATTATAATATATGTATTTCAATGAACCCTCAAATTATTGTTGAGGGTTGTTACATAATAGAATAAGTAAACGGATTCTAGATTATATGTACCGTTTAGTTTGTTTGTTAATTAGTAAGAAATAAATAAGCTGTTAACCTATTTTTATAGGTCAATCATTTCATAGGCAATAGATGTTATAATCATTTTATATTCATATAAAATTTATGATAATTCAAAGTTTTAGTTTAATAGATGTATGCTTTTATGAGAAAAAATTGAATGTACATAAGAATATGAATGTTGATTGATTAATTTATGTAACTGTAAAGGCTAGTTGATTTTATAGAAAGCGGGAATGTAAATGATATATGAAGCGAATATACATACAAGAAAAAAATTAGTTTCTATGTTCGAGGATTTCAATAATGTTGTTTTACTTTCTTATTTACAAGGGCATATGGGAAAAGCTTGGGTGAACGATCTTGAAAACCCGACAGTAGCACAAATTACGGTAGGGATTTTTACATTTTACGCTGGAGATTCAAATGTGAAAGAAACAGAAGAGTTATTACGTAATATTCCCGAAAGAATGTTAGTAATCGTAAATAGTGAAGAATGGAAAAAGCGTTTAGAAACATTTTATGAAAGAAAAATAGATAAGTTTTTACGCTATAAATTCAAACGTAATTCGGAAGTTTTTGATCGTTCAAAATTACAATCTTTTATATCAACTTTTCCAAAAGGATACGAGTTACGAAGAATAGATGAACATATCGCAAACAATCCTAAACTACACAAGCTTTCTGAAGATTTCACAAGTCAATTTCAATCAATAGAAGATTATATAAAACGAGGTATAGGTTATAGTATTTTGTATAAAGGAGAAGTTGTATGTGGTGCATCGTCGTATAGTATTTATGATGATGGAATTGAAATTGAAGTTGCAACTGTTCAAAACCATAGAAGAAAAGGGTTGGCGACTGTAGTAAGTGCGGCGTTAATATTGGATTGTTTAGAAAAGGGTAAATATCCAAACTGGGATGCAGCGAATACTACATCTGCCAAACTAGCAGAAAAGCTAGGTTATGTTTTTGATAAGGCGTATGATACTTATTTTGTGGATAATAGGTAAATGAACGGAGATTTGTAAGAATTGTATAACGTAAAAAAACTAGTAAATCTTATTAAATTAATATTAATTAGTTCCTTTTTAAAATTACAAATTGGGTATAAAAACCGACTTAAAAAAGTCGGTTTTTATTTTTTTACAATAAGGTAAGGTGCTTCCAATATTAATTTGCTGGTGCATGGATATTTTGAAAGTTTCTTCGGAAATATTGTTATCTTTTTACTATTGAACTTACTCAACATATTATGGTATTTTTCCGCGATGATAGTTAAGAAATTTCATTTTTAATAGGTAAATATTCATGAAAACAAGTATATTAAATTTGCATATTTGACTATTAAAGAGAGAATACTCTTTATATTTGTAAATGATAAAAGTGACTATGATACAAGCCCGCGCATTAATAGAAAAAGTACATATACAGTAAAGAGAGTTAAAAAACTCTAAATTCTTTTAAAGGAGATTATAAAATATGAGTGAACAATGCCCAATTAATGTACCATGTCAAGTAGAAGGACAAACTCAAACACCATTAAGTGATGCAGCTGCAACACCAATTACTACTCCGGGAGCACCGATTGTAAAAATACCAGTTGTATTAGCAGAAAGAACGATTCAAATTGTTGTAGAATCTGATGTTTCATTAGATCCTCCAGCAGTTGAAATTAAACGTATCTTAAAAAATGCATTTTTAACACAATGTAAGTTAGTTCCTGTAGCATTTACTCCAGTACCAGGTACAAATTATCGCCGAGTTACAAGAGCGAAATTATTTGTACAAGGATTTATTCGTAAAAACATTGAATATGCAAATGACGAGTGTAATGGAGTGCTATATGACCGTATTGCTAATGTTCCATTTTCTGGTTTTGCTGATTTAACAGCTGGTGATTTTCTATCACAAGCTATAGTAGCTGCTTCCTCAGATACTACTTCTCACTTTATTAATCCTAAAAATGGTGATCTACCACGTTTAGATAAATACTTCTTCGAAAATACAGTTTTTTATAATGAACAACCGTATTGTGAATTAGTCAGCGCTCAATTTTTCGAATTAGACTTTTCACCTTGTCCAACAGCCCTAAACGAACCATTTGATACTCTTCGTGAAAAAATTGTACTAGATCTTACTTTAAAAGTGTTGCAAGTACAACAAGTACAAGTATAAAAATAAAAAAGGCATTGTCTTTAATGAAAAGACAATGTCTTTTTTATTATTATAAAACATATATAATGATGAAATGCTCGCGTGCAAAAAACATATTTTTTGAATTTCATCAGATGGGGGGATGGTGATGAAAAATCCATGGATGGGTAAGGGGAAATGGAACAAAGTTTACAAAGGGAAAGTGCTGGATGTTCAAGATGATTCACATGAAAAAAGAGAAAAGAAGATAAGTGTAGAAACAGAATCAGAGAAAGAAGGTATAGCAATTGAATTAGAGAAGATAAGTGAAGAAACAGAGTCCCAAAAAGAAGAAGCAATTGAATTAGAGAAGGAAAGTGAAGAAACAGAGTTCCAAAAAGAAGAAGCAATTAAATTAGAGAAAAAAAGTCAAGAAACAGAGTCAAAGAAAGAAAGTATAGATTCAGGATCGAAAATAGAGACTTCAGTGCGTTCAATAGTAGTGAAAACCCCATTTTCTATTATTTCAGATGTGACTAGTTTTATAAGATTTCCTAATATTAATGTGAAAAATCAAGAAGTATTTGTATTTCGGAATCAAAAAGATGAAAGAGGTCGTGAATTGGATGCTAAGTTATTAACTACAGTGCAACATTATCATGGAGAAGTTAATTGTAATTTAGTTTCTTCAAACCTTTATGAAAAGAGAGTGCTTTTAGAACTTTCAAATCAAAAAATAAAAGGGAATACGGAAGAGAATTGGGTAGGCACATCTTCGTGGATTCCTATCCACGGTATAATATTAGAGAAGGAAGATGAAGTAGGAGTAAATAATTATATACCTGCGAAATTCCCAATAGAAATAGGGAAGTATAAAGGTGAAATTAATTTACGAGAAAAAGTGGTATTTAAAGAAAAAGTTATAGAAATAAAAGAGATGTCACAGGAAATTATTTTAACAAAAAAAGAATTCTCATTGCCAAAAATAATAAAGAAAGGAAATAATCTATCTATAATTGAAAAAGGGAGCTTACTTGTAGAAGGTTATATTTCTCAATGTATTGAATTTATATCGGAACGAAGTACGCCGCATGATAACGCGTATCAATTAATGCAAAACATTGTATTGGAATTAACTGTACAATTATTACAAGAACAGGAAGTTTGGGTTCGGATTAAATAAATGATCATCTCTCCATTTATTAGCTGAAAATTTCTTCAGGAATATGTAATAGAGAAACTTAAAAATAGTGCTAGAAAATTTGTAAACGAGCTTACAAATAAAGGATGGCAAAGATGCGAAATACAACTGATGGATTGATTGAAACAATTATTTGATAGATGAAACTGATAAATTTTCGTTAAAACATGATGTGTATTAGAGGTGTGTTCTCTACAAGTAAAGAAAACTCACAACTTAAATAGTAATACATGTTTATCGTAAGTTTTTAAACACCAATTATACTTTTTTAGAATAATTGGATGGACAACCTCTTGTGTAGTATCTATTTCAGTAAAACCATATTTTTTATAAAAGTTTTTTAATTCCTCGAAAGGGAGACAGAATACATTTTGAATATGTGATTCCAGCGCTGTTTGCACTAAAAATGAAACGAGTGCTCCTGCTAATTGTAACCCTCTAAATTTAGGTACTATGAAAATACCACCCATTTCCATAGTCTCTCCATCAATTTGGACTAAACGACCTACACCTGCATACTCACCCTTATATGTAATAATCGCAACTTTATCCCGCTTTAAATCACTTGGTACAAATCCTATTGATTCGTATTGTTTATTAATCCATTCTAAATCTTTAGATGTAGCTAGTTGTATACTCATGAGTAACCTCCTTTGGAAGAGTATTAATATTCTCATTATATATAGCTCAATAACTGGTGAAAAGAGGATAAATCGAAATGATTTTTTTCTGTGGTTCAAGTTTTGAAGAGTAGTGCATACAATATAAAGTCTTTTCCTTTCTTCATTTAAGTTTTACGTATATAATTTAAAAGTACTATTATTTATTTTTATTTTATTTTTTTATATTTTTAACAGAATAGAGGTTTAAAAATGGATGTTAAAATCATTACGGATAGTGCGGCGGATTTACCGGTAGAATTGCTGCAGGCATATGATATTGATTTAATTCCACTCCGTGTATATGATGAAGCAGAAACAGAGTATTTAGATGGAGTTACATTAAATTCAGTTACATTATTGCAAAACATGAGAGAAGGCGCTGCTTATAGAACGTCATTGCCTTCACTTGAAACATTCCAAGAAAAATTTGTTTCTTATGCAAAAGAAGGTAATCCTTGTATATATTTAGCTTTCTCATCTGAACTATCAGGTACATATCAATCGTCAGTTCTTATTAAAGAAGAAGTGAAAGAAACATATGCTGACTTAGATTTAGAAATTATCGATACGAAATGCGCTTCGCTAGGTCAAGGGCTTGTCGTATTAGAAGCTGCTAAAATGGCAAAAGAAGGCGCAACAAAAGAAGATATCTTAAGCCGTGTCGCTTTTCTAATGAAGCATATGGAACACATCTTCACTGTAGCTGACTTACAGTACCTAGTAAGAGGTGGACGTTTAAGTAAAGTAGCGGGATTCATCGGTGGTTTATTAAACATTAAGCCGATCTTAAATGTGGAAGAAGGAAAACTTGTACCACTTGAAAAGGTAAGAGGGAAAAAGAAAGTATTAAGCCGAATTGTTGATATTATGGAAGAGCGTGGGAAAGACCTTAAAGGTCAAACAATCGGTATTACTCATGGTGATGATTTAGAAACAGCCGAGGCATTAAAAGTATTAATTACTGAAAGATTTGGCTGTGAAGTATTCATTGTAAATACAATTGGAGCAGCAATCGGGGCACATACTGGACCTGGTGTTATCACGTTATTTTTCTTAAATGAAGTAGAGTAAAGGATTGATCTTTTGATCAATCCTTTTTGTTTTTAGTCTATGATAATCGATCGATACGGTATTCGTGAAGATTATATCATCGAAGTTTTAACTGTACCAAATGGAATGATAATATTGATTAATTATTCTGATTATTAGCTCTGAAAACGAGAATACAATCCGATAACGACAGTAGCGTCCAGTTCCTCATCTCTAGCCACTTTCGTAGTGAGACCAGCACGAGCAAAAATTTCAAAGGTCTGAGGTGCCTGCATTTCACTTGTCTCCATCAAAAGATGTCCTCCTGGTGCTAGCCAGAGAAATGCTTCTTCTGCTACTCGTCGCTGAATGTCAAGTCCATCCATTCCTCCGTCAAGCGCCACCTTTGATTCATGTAGGCGAGCCTCCTGTGGAAGTAGCTTAATTGCTTCGGTAGGTACGTAAGGTACATTCGCAACTAAGGTGTTCACATGACCTTTAAGTGAGAGGGGAAGAGAGTTATACAAATCACCTTCAAAAACATGGCCACCGAAATCTGTTACGTTGCGGCTAGCGCATTGTACTGCGATAGGGTCAATGTCAACAGAATACAATTCAACTCGTCCTAAAGTTGCCGCCAGTGCTACACCGACAGCACCCGACCCGCAACATAGGTCAATGACGATATCATTAGAACGTGATAGGGCTTTTGCCTGGTGAACAAGAAACTCGGTACGTTGGCGAGGCACGAAAACACCTCGATCCACTTCTATCCTCAAACCACAGAACTCAGCGTATCCAACAACATATTCCAAAGGCAAACCATCGACTCGCATTTCCACCATTTTTTTTAGTTCCTCTGGAGTTCGTGCCTCTGAGATAAGTAAGCGAGTCTCTTCTGCTGCGAAAACACAACCCGCGCTCCAAAGCTTGTTAATTATACATTTTTCCGTTTTATCGTCTAAAAAGATATTAAATTGTTTTCCTATTTATCTCACCACTTTTGATTAGCTTATTTATAATCCTGTATTCGTTAAAGGTTGAAGATATCCTTCTGTTGAATTGGTTAAATAATGAATAAGGAAACGTTAAAATAAATTTTAAAAGAAGGAGTAGGTGGCAAAGCTGAAAGAAATACAAATGAAGAAATTTGAAGATGTATTAAAATATGAGATTAATCACCTTGTCCAAGAAAGTAAAGAAGAAGGTTTTAACTTCCTAACCAAATTAGTAAATGAATATGAAACCGAAATAAATACATTTAATAAAACTGGTGAATGTTTATATGGCATTTTTCAAGGAGAAAATTTAATTGGAATTGGAGGGTTCAATGAGAATCCATACACAGAAAATAATAAGATTGGCCGATTAAGGAGATTTTATATTTTAAAGGATTATCGTCGTATAGGGTTAGGGAACTTGTTATTAAACCGACTATTATCTCATGCAGAAAAGTATTTTGAAGTTGTTGTTTTACATACAGATACAAAGCAAGGTGATGCGTTTTATACTGCAAATGGGTTTGTGAAAGGGGAATTATATAAAAAATCTAGTCACTATAAAGTATTATAGAAGTAGCTGTCCAAAAAAAAAAAATTGGGCAGCTATTTTAATTGTCGATTTTTGTTGGTAAATCGATATATTTTGACAATCGCTGATATATTTCAAGTGGGGCTCCTGTATTTGAAAAATACAAATATAATTTCATTTACCGAATTGTTAGTACAAAAAAGAGACCTCAGCTTCTACAAATAAGCTTATGAGATTACTCTTCTTCAGTCAACTAGGTTTTTACATTCATTTGTTTTAATAAAATTTTCGGATCACCTTTTACATAATAAAAATGCGGATTATTTTCATCATCGTAAAGCATAATATAAGGTTTTTCATTCAGAGGAAGTAAAATAAGTACTTCATCAATCGTTGAATGTAACCATTGATTTACAATAGAAACGGGTTTAGTTAAAGGGATTTTTATCATATGACCATCTTTCGGAACGACGTTTAAGTTTTTAAATGGGCCAGTGATTGCTTTAGCGTATTGGACAGCTTCTTTTTCAATCGCTAGATCTAAAGATTGTTTTTGAACGACCATTTCTTTTTGACAATCAAATACTTCGATTTGTTTATTTGTATTTGCGAACGCATTTGTTGATAATAAGAAGAAAAGAAGAGTAATGACCCCGATTTTTTTTATCATAATAAAACACCTCATCATTACTATACCCTCAAATGTTATAAATATTTTTCTGTCACATTCATGTAACAAAGAAGTCGTATGATACAATTGGTTTTTTGTTTAAAAGTAATGGAGGAATAAGCATGAAAGTATTAATCGCAGATGATGAACAAGATATGTTAAAGATTTTAAAAGCTTATTTTGAAAAGGAAGGCTTCGAAGTTTTGTTAGCGAAAGACGGAGAGGAAGCACTTCAAATTTTTTATGATGAGAAAATAGATTTAGCTATTTTAGATTGGATGATGCCTGTATGTAACGGTATTACTGTCTGTCAGGAAATAAAAAAGAATTCAAGTGTAAAAGTGTTAATGCTTACGGCGAAAAGTGAAAGTGAAGATGAATTAGCTGCTTTTCAAAGCGGAGCTGATGAATATGTGAAAAAGCCGTTTCATCCCGGGGTATTACTTACACGTGCAAAAAAACTAGTACAGCATGATGATGTAATTCAAGTACAAGATGTAAAGATAAATTTCGCGAAAAATAAAGTATATAAAAATGATATAGAGTTAGATATTACAAAAACAGAGCTAGAGTTAATAAAGTGTTTTTTGCAACATAAAGGAATGATTTTAACTCGTAAAAAATTGTTAGATATCGCATGGGGATTTGACTATTTTGGAGAAGAGAGAACTGTTGATACACATGTAAGAAGACTGCGTCAAAAAATTGGAGAGAATATTATAAAGACGCACCGGGGGCTAGGATATAGTTTGGAGGAACGAAGTGAATAAACTTGGAAAAAAGCTATTTCTCAGCATTTCTTTAACTGTTGTTCTCATCTTTACGATTTCATTATTATTAATTAACTATCTACTACCAAAATATAACATTTATAAAACACGTGAAAATTTAAATGAATTAACAACGCAAATAAAAAAAACACCGGTTAAAGATTTAGAAGATGTTATTCATACAATCGAAAGTGACAATAACGTTACAATTGCGTATACGCCAATCAATCAGTCAGAAGATGATATGAACGAAGCGTTACGGATGCAACTAGTGAAAAAGAAAGTAACGTTAAATAAACTGTGGATTACGAAAGATGAAGTCATGAAAGTGAGTACGGAAGGGCAATCGAATAAACTGTATGATCAAGGGAAGTTAAAAGCGAGTTTTTTTACTAAATATATTGCGAAAGATGATATATTAATTTTAATAGGTTCTTCTATTGCACATTCAAATGAAATTATAAAAACGTTAAATACATTTTATTTATACATTTTATGTTTCTCACTCCTACTTATTATTTTACTTGTTTGGGTACTTTCAAAAATAATAACGACTCCACTGAAAGAGCTAAGTGATGTAGCTCAAGATATTTCACGTTTGAAGTTTAAACGAACGAAAGTGAAAACGAATGATGAAATAGGCGACTTAGCCAATAGTATCAATATTATGAGTGATAAGTTAAATGAGGCACATCAAGATTTAACAGATCGGAATGAACATTTAAAACGATTTATGGGTGATGTAACTCATGAATTAAAAACACCAATCGCATTAGTGAAAGCATATTCTATAGGAATAAAAGATGGTTTAGATGATGGTACATTCGTGGATACAATTATTAAACAAACAGATCAAATATCCAACTTAATTGAAGAGTTATTGCGATTTTCTAAACTAGAAAGAGATATTTTACAAAAAGAAGAATTCCCTATTAAACCACTTGTCCAAAGTATTATAGATAAGTATAAGATCGAACTAGAATCGAAAGAAATTAACTTGCAGGTGAATAGTAATATTAAAAATCAGGTCATTTATGCAGATTTGAATAAAATGGGAATGGTGTTTCAAAACTTTATTTCTAATGCGATTAAATATACAACGAATCAAAATATAAAAATTAATTTAGAAGAGAGAATTGACGGTATATACTTTAAAATTCAAAACGGCATTGATGCTGAAAGAATTAAAAATATCGATAAAATTTGGGAGCCTTTTTACGTATTAGAATCTTCTCGTAGTAAAGAAAAGTCAGGGACTGGATTAGGACTAGCGATAGTAAAAAGCATATTAGAAAGGCATGAATTTGAATATGAAGTCTCTATTATAGATGGAGAAATACAATTTTATATTTATATGAAAAAGGGCTAATAGAAATATTAGTCCTTTAAATCATATAAAAGTATTAGTGTGAAATTTTATTTTAGTTTCGTGAAATCCTTCTCTAACCTCCAAGTTAGTTGTACAATCTTACCGTTTTGTTCATATGAAATTCAAGGCAATCGATAGAAATATTGATTGTCTTTTCTCGATTGTACAAGCAAAGAGTGAATGAAAAAACACTTTTACATTTGCAGTGAACTTTACATAATAAGAAATCTCTAAGTTTCTCAACTTTTATATAAGATTAAAACTGAATTTTCAGTTATTTTGTTATATAGTAAAAGAGAGCAATTAAGGGGAGGGGACATTTTGAGTAAAAAGAAAATAGCAATTACACTTTCGGCAATGTTATCTGCAACATGTATACCTAGCTTTACAATGGACGTGCATGCAGAGAAGAAGGAAGAGACAAATAATACGAAATTCGAATTAGAAAATGGGATGACAAAACCAATTTATTCTCTTGATGAAGCAATTATTGAAAATTTATTTGTAGAGACAGAAGTCGATAGTGATCGCGATGGTAAAAAAGACCGTGTATCGATAAAAGTAATGCGTCCAAAGACAGATTCAAATGTGAAGGTTCCTGTTATTTATGAAATGAGCCCATATCGAGCAGGGTTAAAAGATGTTCCAGTTTATAATGTAGATGAAGAATTGTATGCGTATGAAGGAAAGCCGTATGGAGCGGTTAATCTTGGCTCATACGGAAACTATTACGTGCCAAGAGGTTATGCAGTGATTTTAGGAGAAAGTATCGGTACTGGAAAGTCAGATGGATGCCCTACAACTGGAGATGAACAAGAAATACTTGGGACGAAGTCTGTCATTGACTGGGTAAATGGTCGTGCGAAAGCATATACAGAAAATGGTGAGGAAGTTAGGGCTGATTGGTCTACAGGAAATGTAGGTATGACAGGGGTTTCTTACAATGGTACATTACCAAATGCTGTTGCAACGACTGGAGTAGAAGGTTTAAAAACAATTATTCCAATTGCAGCAATTAGTAGTTGGTATGACTATTATCGTGCAAATGGTGCAGTCATTGCTCCAGGTGGATATCAAGGGGAAGATACAGATAATATGGCAGAAGCAGTACTGACAAGAAAGAACCCAGAAGTTTGTGGTCCGATAATTAAAGAACTTACTGCTGGACAAGATCGGAAAACAGGTAATTATAATGATTTTTGGGATAAACGAAATTATGTAAAAGATGCTAAAAATATAAAAGCAAGCGTATTTGTCGTTCATGGTTTAAACGATTGGAACGTTAAAACGAAGCAATTTTCACAATGGTGGGATGCGCTTGGAGAAAATGATGTACCTCGTAAAATGTGGTTACATCAAGGTGGACACGGCGGAACATCAAGTAATAACTGGCAGCAAACACAAAATAAATGGTTAGATTATTGGTTGTACGGAATTGAAAATGGAATTATGGATGAACCAATGGTTGATGTACAACGAGAAAATAAAACATGGGAAAAGTTGAAAAATTGGCCAGATCCAGCAGCTGTGCCATCAAAAATCCGTATGTATTTAAGTAATAAAGCAGTTAATTTACCATTAAGTATGGGATCTGTTAATAAGGTTTTCTCATTCGTAGATGATGCAAAACTTAAATCAAATCAATTAGTAGCAAACCCAGAATTAGAAGTTGCAAATCGATTAGTGTATACAATGCCTGTACTGCAAAAAGATATGCGTATAAGTGGTACACCGAAGATTTCATTTAAAGGAAATATTGACCGTTCTGTATCGAATTTAACAGCATTACTTGTAGATTACGGCGGAGCAAAGCCTGAAATCGTAACGAGAGGTTGGATGGATCCGCAAAACTTGAATAGTATAAAAGACTCAACAGCACTTCAACCTGGAAAAGATTATACATTTACATGGGACATGCAGCCAGATGATTATGTATTTAAAGCGGGGCATCAAATTGGAGTCGTTTTAATCGCAAGTGACTACGACTATACAATTAGACCGAAAGCCGGCACGAAGCTTACGGTGAAATTGAGTGAAGTGACTTTGCCAATTGTGAAGTAGGGTTTATGAGAGAAATGAGTTAGGGGAGCTTACTAAGGTAAGCTCTTTTATATTGAGTTGTTTTGTTATGTAATAAATAGTTATATCATTTTATGCTTCATTTTGCATGTTCTTCATACCTAGCCCAAGATTTTGCACGTCCAACATAATATTTCCCAGTATCTAGATTCTTCCTTAAATAGATTACAGCATCTTTCCTTTTTTAAAAACCACTAAGGTGTTTGATTTTTTTATGCTTTATTATAGTATTTATACACTTTATAAGCTCTATATGCACATACGAGAAAAATTCCAATTTCGATACTGACATTAGAACTAAGCCAATTACGAAAACATCTTCTTCCATAAAACAAAAAAAGAGTCCTAAATTAATAGGATTCTTTTTTTACTTTCATTTTTCACTTATGAAATCTTACAAAATTGTCATCTTTACGTAAGGTTAGTAGATAGTTTATTTACTATTGCAATGTAATAATAAAAATATAATAAATCAGGTTTTGTTGCAATATTTTCCCATCTCTTTATGTCTTCGGAAACTTTGCAACAGAACCTGAAATATACACTTTGATAGTAACAATGATGAAGGAGAATAGAATAGAAAATGAAAATAGCAAAGAAAAGTAGGAACATACTTATAGTATTTGTTGCTATTTTGTTGACTTTATATACGTATCTGACTTTTATAAAAGAGCCCGTTATAGAAGCTGAGGCTGCTATATTAATGGATGCGCAATCAGGAAAAGTTATTTATGGTAAAAATGAAAATGTGCCCCTTGCTCCAGCAAGTATGTCAAAGATGATGACCGAGTATATTGTACTAGAGAAAATTCATAACGGTACATTAAAATGGGGCGATTCCGTCAGAATTAGTCCGAATGCTGTAAATAGCATTGGAGCTAAGATCAATGTAAGAGTTGGTAATCGTTTGACTGTTAGAGATTTATTTCATGCAATGGTAATATCGTCAGCCAATAATGCTGCTGTTGCTTTAGCTGAGCATATTTCTAAAAGTGAAGAGAACTTTACAAAGCTTATGAATGCGAAAGCAAAACAATTAAATTTATCTAATGAGACTCATTTTGTTAATGCTACAGGACTACCAAATGCTCAACATCAAGAATCAAAAATGACTGTTTTTGATGTAGCAACACTCGCACAACATTTGTTAAAAACATATCCCGAAGTTTTAGATATAACCAAGCTAACAAACTATACATTATCGTATAATGGTGCAACTATAATGACTACAAATAAGATGCTCGATACATCTAATGATGAATTGTATTTCCAAGGAATTGATGGTTTGAAAACTGGATTTACAGATGCAGCAGGATACTGTTTCACAGGAACAGCAAAACAAGGTGAAAAAAGAATGATCGCTGTTGTCATGGGAACTAACGAAGATACTAAGAGATTTATAGAAACAAAAAAATTATTTTCATATGGATTTAATAAAATTGGCTCAACTTTTTTGAATTGGCAGCACTAATCTTTAAATTATAATAAATAACTAAAATGAATTATATAGAGATGTAAAAACAAGTTATTAGTTAGTTTTATCACAATACGATGCAAATTATAAAATGGATCACTGTAAGGAGTAGATAAAATGATTAGAAAATTAATAGGTAGCTTAGTAGGAGGAGCTGTTTTTCTCTTTCTATGCATATATATTTTTTCACCTAGCATCACTGACATTGCTAAAGGTAAAGGCGATATACAAAATAATGATGGATCTATAACTATTGGATCCCCAGATACTGTGGATGTAATAGTTAATAAAAATAGGAAGCTTCCAAGTAATTATAGACCTGACGATTTAGTTGTGCCTAATGTTAAGTTTGCATTTGATGGGATTCAAGAAAAAAGTCATTTGCGAAAAGAAGCTGCTATCGCTTTGGAAAAGTTATTTGCCTTAGCGAAACAAGAAGGAATCGTATTACATGCTATATCTGGATTTCGTTCTGAAGAATATCAACAAACTGTTTATAGACGAAATGTAGAGAAACAAGGTCAAATCCAAGCTGATAAAGTTTCTGCAAAGCCAGGTCATAGCGAACATCAAACAGGGTTAACGATGGATGTTTCTGCGAATAGTGTCAATAATACACTAGAAACGCAATTCGCAAATACGATTGAAGGAAAATGGCTTAAAAACAATGCTCATCGCGCTGGCTTTATTATACGTTATTTAAAAGGAAAAGAGCACATTACAGGTTATTCATATGAACCATGGCATATTCGATACGTAGGTGACATTGCAACAGAAATATATGAAAAAGGTATCACTTTAGAAGAATATCACAATGAAAAATAACCCATTACCTTGTTAAAACTACCTTAGAAGGTATATGATGAAAAAATTATATAATGTATCCTACACCTCTGTACCTATAGAATTATCAGGTAATAAAAACAGCGCAGTGGAATTTATTCGTAAATTAACTCAAATAGTTTCCAAATGAATATAAATCTAAAATTGAGAAGTACTGATTAAACAAAAGGCTAAAGGGGATACCTTTAGCCTTTTTATACTATATTAATCTAAACCCGTTCCTATTTTAAATTTATAATTATTCAGAAACGCGGTCTAGTTTTCATTGTCCAAGCATTCTCTTAATAAACACATATACTATTTATAGTAAAGACGGTCACTAATTTATTGAGAAACCGTCATTTATATAAAAATGATAACTTCAGAAGGAAGGTAAGAAGAAATTGGAAAACGAACAACCTGAAAGAATTGAAAATCAAGTGTATTCTAATCGAGTATTAAGATCGGAATTTGATAAGAATTGGGCAACTTGTATTTCGAAAAGTGGATATGTAATATATACGGCTACGAATGACGATGCGGAAGTAGTAGTGTTACTTTCTGATGGTTCAAGAAAATTATTAATCTTTAATAAAGGTGGAAAAGTAATAGTAGGTGGTGGTGGAACGAGTCATTATAGTAAACCGCATATTGCAAGAGATATTATATAAGGTAAAAATGTTAATAAAAAGACGTTGGCAGTCCCATAATTTTTAATCCGTATATATGTGTTTCTTTTTGTAACGGAAATAAGATAAATGGGAAATGTCGTTATAAATGTAGAATCACACAACAAATCATAATACATGAAGTGTGTGTCGCTTTTAAATTAAGTCCCTTTTTTATAAAAACCAAACTTAAATCTACTGAGGGAGAATCCATTTTGATCAATCCTTTCAAAAGGGATTCTTTTTATTTATCGTAAAACTTTTGGTTATGAGGTATTTTTGAGTAAACTTTATTGTAAAGCTACAGAATACTACTAGGAGAGTAGCCCTTTTTTGCATAAGAAAAATACATAATTTGATAGAGTTAATAAAGATGTAAGCAGAGAGAGATGACCAACTTGCATCTTTTTTTATTTTTTATCAAACCAATTAAACCTTTCTATCGTTACCTTAAATATAAATAAAAAATTGAAGGAGGAATCAGTATGAAAGCATGGCAATGTATTGTGTCCATATTAGCAAGCCTTTTTTTATTAACAGCGTGTAATAGTGATCAGAAAGAAGATTCTCAAAGTAAGAAAACGGGTGGAGAAAAGGTGAGTGAAGTTAGTAGTGATAAAAACGAATCTCCTAGTTTACAAGTATTAGAGAACGATAAGGTTGGAAAATACTTAACAGATTCAAACGGAAAGACACTCTATTATTTTGCAAAAGACACATCTAAGGTAAGTAATTGTAGTGGTGACTGTGTAAAGCTTTGGCCGCCATTTGTTGCGAAAGATTTTGAAGTTCCAAAAGGATTTGATAAAAAAGACTTTGCTACGATAACAAGAGAAGATACGAAAGAAAAACAAGTAACGTATAAAGGCTATCCCCTTTACTATTTTGCTAATGATAAATCAAAAGGGGATATAAATGGACAAGGGGTTAAAGATATATGGTTTGTACTGAATAGTGAAACTACATTTAAACAGTGATGGGAAGCATGTTGAATGGGGCGCATGCCAGCAGTTATCCACCATCAATTTTCTTCGCTTTTCTCTGAATCTTGAGGTGGGAGTCTTACTGCCCGCGAATAGCGGGATAAATATTCTGCTAAAAGGAGCGACCAACGTTGTTGGTGGTTCCTTTTTCTCTATTTGGATTATATAATTAAGTTAATTTAGAATTATTAGAAATCAAAGAAAAACAATAGGGAGTGCAGGTGAGAATGAAAGAAAAAAATGATTATGAATTAATGCAATTGGTAAAAGAAAACTATCGTCCTGCATTAGAAGAAATATATGAACGATATATTAAGTTGATATATAGCTTCACTTTTAAATTTTTCCAAGGAGATGAAGACAAAACAAAAGAAGTTGTTCAATTGATTTTTTTGAAACTTTGGACAACTAAAAGTATGTATAATCCTTCAAAAGGTGATTTCGTAAATTGGATACTTACAATTACGAGGAATATATGTATTGATTATGTCCGAAAAGAAAATAAAGAACTTATGTATAGAAACTTTCATAATATTTATGATTCTGAAAAACATATGCATATAACAGATTCAGAAAATCAAATCGAGAAAAGGCTGCACAGTGTTGAAATTCAAAAGGCAAAGCAGAATTTGTCTATACCTCAAAAAAGATTAATCGACTTGCTATATTGGAAAGGTTATTCCCTTAGTGAGATTGCTAAAATGGAAGGTGAACCATTAGGAACCACTAAAAGTCGTCTTCATCAATCTTTAAAGCGATTAAAAAGATATCTAGAATAGAGGGGATAGTATGGAGAGAGAATGTGACCATTTATTATCTTACGTTACGAATACATTTGATGATAGAGAACAAAGAAAGTTTCAAGAACATTTAAAGACATGCCCGAAATGTCAAGCTGAGTATTCATCAATGCAGGAAGCTTGGGAAGCGTTACATTTCGATTTTGAAGAGAAAGAAGTACCAGCAACATTAAAAGCGGAAGTGTTTGATTTTATATTTGTTCACGAACAAACGAGTAGAGATAACATAGTAACAGCGAAATTGAAAGAATGGACGGTTTTACTAAGAAAACAATTTACACCGTTGGCAACGGTATTATTAGGAATAATGGTAGTGATTACTGTAGCAGTAACAATTGAAAATTCGCAATTAAAAATACAATCTGAAGCTAAGCATGAATTAAACAGTGATCCGATTAAAGTAATCTCTACTCGTCCATTAGTATCAAGCGATCAAAACCATGAAAATACAAAGGGCAATATATTTGTTATGCAACAAGGAGATAAGAAAAAATTAGTTGTACAAGCTGATCATTTGCCACAAGTAAAAAATTCAGAAGTGTATCAAGTTTGGTTATTAAAAGATGGAGAAAGAAAAAACGCTGGAATATTTAAACCTGATGAAACTGGTTCTGGACTTCTGACATATGAAATCTCACAAAAACAGTCCTTTGATAACATTGGTATTACAATTGAACCAGATTCGAATAGCACGAAACCTCTTGGTAAAAAAGTACTAGGGACTTAAAACATATGTTACAGTGAATTAATAGCAGTTTCCAGCATGGTCAAATCGTATGAACGTGTTGGAAAAAAGGATTGAAGGAGTGAGATTTACTTAAATATGTTACCAATACATCAGGATGGCCAGGAAATTTAGGGGGAGAATGGACAGATAATAATATGAAATATAATATAGGGCTAGAACAATCATACCAATTATATAAATAAGAGAGATACATATAAAAGGCATTTCCAATTTGGGGAAATGCCTTTTATATGTTATAGTATAATAGTGTTTTGAGATGATGTTATTTTAATATACTTCAAATTTTGTTATGTATTATTTTTATATTAAATAATCATTTAACGTATTTTTTTATATAAGGAGTAAGGATTAGAGAAATGAAAAATATAGACTTTATACTAGAAAGTGACGAGGGATTAAAACCGTCTGAACGATTAGTACTATTATTGTTAGAGAAGCATAGAATGTTATATACAAACGATCTATTGGCGCTTTCTAATTTATCATATAAAACATTAACAGATTCATTAACGGCACTTGTTTTGAAGTCGTATGTGTTAAAGGAAACAGGTAAGGGTAGAAGACAGAATTGTTATAGATTGGTATGATAAGGTTGCTAACTTTAGAGAGCTTTATACATGTTTTTTCAGATGTAAGGGTAAAATGCATTTTTGTTTTCAATTGATAAAATATATTGGGAGATACATGAATATATTTGAATTTCATTTTTATTAATGTATTTCTACCGGAACTAAAAATAAAAAAATAAAATAAACTGCATAAAAAAGAAATAAAAAAACAATCCGATTTTTAAAACGGATTGTTTTTTTATTGGAATACTATTATTTTATAAATTGAAAGGATGAATGATTATTCTACCTCACTTGTATACTTTTCAGGTAATAATTCCATTACGTTACATTTTACAAGTTCACCATTATAAGAAAGGATAACGTTCGTATTTTTTCCATAATCACTTATTAATTCTCGACACATGCCACATGGAGCAACAACCCAACATTTTTCTATATCTTCATGAGGATGTGGGTGAGCAACTGCTACAATGGTATCAAATTCATGATCACCTTCTGAAATAGATTTTCCGATTGCCATAGCTTCACCGCATACCGTTATTCTTCCAACATTCGCTTCAACATGTACTGCTGCATAAACATTTCCCGTTTTAGTTCGTACAGCTGAACCGATATGATGGCGACCATACTTATAGTTTATTTTGATTACTTTTTCAGCAGCTTTAATTAAATCAGAGTCTTCAGTGTTTAAAGGCATTACTTGTAACATGATCTCTCCCCCTTAAAATAAGCATAATACTATTATTTTGACAGAAAATTTTAATATTTAAAACGAACAATAAAGTTTAGTCAAAATGAATCATGTAATATTATTATGTAAACTATTGATTTTAAAATGAAAACGAGCAATTAAGATAACAACTGGAAGTAGCTTACGTCGATATTTATAAAAAGTGTTAGAGCATTTCTTTACATGAGGAATGCTTTTTGTTTTCACTTAAAACAAAATAACGATAAAAAAAACGTTTTAATTAATAAAAATTTATTGTAAAACGATAAAATATGTATTAAAATCAGAATAAGCAAGTGAGGTTCTTTTTATGGGAAAAGTAACAACTCGTAGAAGGTTGGAATAACAATGACGAACCTTTCTATATTGAAAAATGGAAAGGAAACAGCGATTCGATTATCCACTTTAGAGGGAATTTGTAAGGTTTTAGAATGTCAGCCTGGAGATATTTCAGAATACAAAAGTGATGAAGACAGTTAAATGTCTTGGAGGAAACTTAATATTACAATTATTAGAGGAGGTATAACTATGGAAATTAACAATTTGATTGTTGAAAATATTGATAACCCTCATGAACTGGAGAGAATGTATAGAAAAGACCCGAAAGCTTTTAAAAAATCATTCTCACACGCATGGGAACAAAATCCTGATTCTCAAGTTCTGGGTATTTGGTATGAAAGATTACATTTCAAGGAGACGGAAAATACAGGGAAAACGTCCTTGATTCAAAAAGGTTTCTTATTCATGGGCATTTTAGCTATTCTGGCCGGGATAAGCACCAGGATCATTTTCCATTTTGTCGAACAGGAAGTAATTGCTCCAATTAACCTGGCTTTTGGTATAATTCCCTTTATTGCTGCCTATTTTGTTTACAATAATACTCCGAAAAAAAGTGTTATTTATTCCATTGTTGCGTTGTTCCTAATTTCTGGGTTTTATCTTAATATGCTGCCATTAAATTATAAAGACAGTACTATCCTTGCTTATTTACACCTTCCCATATTCTTATGGGTATTGGTAGGGCTTGCATTTACAGGAAATGAATATTCAAAAGGAAGTAAAAGATTAGCCTATATTAAATTTAATTTAGAATATTGCATTCTTTACGCCAGCATGGCAGTTAGCGGAATGATACTAGCAGCATTAACCATGCAGTTATTTAGCTTTGTTGACTTGGATATAGAAGACTTCTATTTTCGTAATGTCATTTTATTTGGTGCTGCCGCTCTAGCTATTGTGGCTACATATTTGGTATCAATGAATCTTAAACTTGCTAAAAATATTACACCATATATAGCTAAAATTTTTAGTCCTTTGGTCCTGATCACATTGTTGATCTATCTTATAACGGTTATATGGGTCGGAAAAAATCCATTCTTGGACCGCAATTTCCTGATAGCCTTCAACGGAATACTCATTGGTGTATTGGCCGTTACCATATTTTCCATTACCGAGAGCGATTCAAACGAGCAAAAGAACATTTCAGATTATATAAATTTTGCCTTAATTGTTCTTGCGCTTATCATTGACAGTGTAGCTTTGTCAGCTATCGTGTTCAGACTTTCTTCTTATGGGATTACGCCTAATAGACTTGCTGTTTTAGGAGTAAACATACTTATTTGGACAAATCTAATTTGGATTATGTTCTCCTATATGCGTTTTCTACAAAACAAATCTGGACCTTGGGCAATCCAAGATGCCGTTACTAAGTATTTGCCGGTCTATGGACTTTGGGCAGCTTTCGTTATATTTACTTTTCCAATCATTTTTAATTAGAAAGATTCTGTAAATGTAATGAAAAGTTAATCTTCTATAACGTATAAAATTATTAGAGCCGATATTATACAACGTTGTGTAATATCGGCTTATTTCCATTACTAAAGTTAAAAAAGAGGATATTCAAACTAGAAGACATAATATATTGTCGCAAATGGATTCTTTAAAATATATCTATATGGATTTTTAACTTGAAAAGGGTGCTTATGTTGAAGTTTATAGTTGCTGGATTGGTGAGGAAAAGGACATTACATATTAGTCATGTAATGTCCTGTCATTTATCTATATTTATTTTATTGTGTGGAAAAACTCTTCTACAATAGTAGAAAAAGAATAACATAAACTACTATTTTATTGCAGCATACATAAAAAATTTTAATGTAAATATGGAAATGTCGTCGAATGCTATCTTTAATTGGTTAATTTATGAGATATTTTTGTGAAGGAACTTATTTTCTAAGAATAGAATTTAGTTTAATAAGAAAACGTGCCGATGGTAGTGAAAAATATGGGTTAGGGGGATTTGAAATGAGGAAACTCAAAAGAGTAAATGTTCCTAATATACCAGAGCAACAATCACAGCCTAGTCACAATCGTAGTATAAACAAAAAGAAGTTAAGACGACTTATTTTAATGGTTCTTTTTATTGCTGCGGCTACTTTGTACGTCCAATATATTTTAACGAAACAGCATGAGATAATAATAAATAAAAAAGATACGATTACAAATCAAAAGAAACAATTAGTTTCATTAAAGAAGGATCAATCGTCCTTAAAGACTAATATCGAGAATTTAACGGATAATGAAGAGGAAATTTTGAAGTTTGCGAGAAAAGAATATCAATTTTCTAAATCAAACGAAACAATTTTCGTATTACCAAAGTAAAATAATGAAACAGTTAGCCCGTAGCTAACTGTTTTTTTATTTGTGAAGAAAGTGCGGAAAAAGAAGGCGTTCAATAGCATGTTACAAGGGATAGTGACATATTTTTAGATGAAGAGTTAGAGATTTTTCCAGTTAAATGTATGGATGTTTAATTATGGAATATATGTGAAAATAAATGTTGTTAAAATTCTGATAATTTTATATAATATGTGCAAGCGGATACATTTCTTAATCAATGCTGAGTTTACCACTCATACGTCTATTAAGAAAACCGTTATCCTCGTATAGGAAAGGAAGATAGTTGTGTACGCTTCAAATACAATTTATATTGTAGGGGATGCGAAATCTCCTCAAAATAATCCAATTACAGAGAAGTTTAAAAGTTATTTTATAGCATTTGTAATCGAAAAGGATACAGGGAAAATTGTTGATGCAGATTGTTCCGCAACAATTGCATTAACATCGCAGTTCGTTAAATATTTATTCTTACATAAAAATATTAACGACCTAGAGCTATTCATGGAAATTAAAAATCGTTATTTCGGTTCATCTCAAAAGGCGCTACTTGTAGCGCTAAAAGATGCACAGAAAAAATATAATCAGATTGCTGCTTTGTCTACTCAATCATAGACAAAATCCAGCCGTAAGCATGTTCTTACGGCTGGATTTTTTATTGGACAACGAAAGGATGATCGACATGAAAATTACGGATATAAAAGTGAAGCGCCGACATGTAAAGCTTCATACTCCTTTTAAAACAGCACTTCGCACTGTAACAGAAATTGAAAGTATAGATGTATATATTCATACGGACGAAGGCATTGTTGGAAAGGGTGCCGCGGCTGCAACACCAGTTATTACAGGTGATTTTGCAAGTGGGATTGAGGAAGCGATATTAGGGCCGATTCGTTTATGTTTAATTGGTCAAGATATGATTCAATTTCAACAATTGATACAGTATATTCAAATGAGTTGTATTGGAAATACAAGTGCGAAAGCAGCGGTAGATATCGCTTTATACGATGTATATTGTCAATATCAAAACGTTCCACTTTACGCATTATTAGGCGGGAAGAAAGAAATTTATACAGATATTACAGTGAGTGTAGATGAACCTTTCATTATGGCGAAAGAGGCAAAGCAACATGTAGAAAAAGGATTTCAAACTTTAAAAATTAAAGTTGGTAAATCTGCTCATTTAGACTTAGAACGAATTGAGGCGATTCGAAATAGCGTACCCAAAAGTACGACGTTACGATTAGATGCAAATCAAGGATGGAGTCCAAAAGAGGCAGTTTCTATTATTAAAGAGATGGAAAAGCGTAATTTAAAGATAGAATTTATTGAACAACCGGTACACGCGAAGGACTGGGATGGATTAAAGTACGTGAAAGAAAATGTACAAACGCCAATTATGGCTGATGAAAGCATCTTTTCAGCAAGTGACGCCTTAAAACTCGTTCAAGGAAGGTATACAGACTTAATCAATATTAAATTAATGAAATGTGGTGGCATACGTGAAGCATGGCGTATTGCAGATATCGCAGAAGCAGCTGGGATAAAATGTATGGTTGGTAGCATGATGGAATCTTCACTTTCCGTTAGCGCTGTTGCACATTTAGCGGCAGCTCATCCTAATATTCATTATTTTGATCTTGATGCACCACTGTGGTTAATGGAGGAGCCTGAGGGAATGACGTATTCTGGTTCAAAGGTAAACCTCCATTCTACAGTGAATATTTAATCTTAGAAGAAGTGACTAGTAAACTATCTTTTAAGGAGGATATATATGAAAAAAGTAGGAACTGCATTTTTAACAACTTTATTTATTTTTTCATCGTTTACATCGGTAAATGCTGAAGAAAAAAAGGATCGTAAAGGGTTTATAGATGTATCTGCTGCAACGCTTTGGACCACGCCTGATTCATTACGACCAATCGATGCACCAAGTGCAACAAATCCAGTTGATTTATGGAAGTGGACGAAATCAATGACACTTGATGAGAAGTTATGGTTAACAAGTGCGAATAAATTAGAAACGCAAGCACTACTCGGTCAAGAAGTAACGGTTGTTGATAAGAGAGGTGGCTGGGTGAAAGTGTTAGTCCATGGTCAGCCAACACCACGAAACGAAGAAGGTTATCCGGGATGGATGCCTGAAAAACAATTAACATATAATCAGGAATTTGCTGATAAAACAAATGAACCTTTCGTATTAGTAACGAAACCGACAGCGATTTTATATATTAATCCTTCTGAAAAATATAAATCACTTGAAGTTAGCTATAATACGCGTCTGCCGCTACTTAGTGAAGATACAATTTCATACCGTGTGTTGTTGCCAAATGGTCAGAAGGCGTGGCTACGAAAAAATGATGGAACTGTTTATCGTTCTCAAAATGATATTCCGGCTCCGACGGCCGATGATTTAATCAACACAGGAAAAATGTTTTTAGGATTACCATATATATGGGCTGGTACAAGTGGTTTTGGATTTGATTGTTCTGGATTTACACATACGATTTATAAATCGCATGGAATAACTATTCCGCGAGATTCTGGACCGCAATCTAAAGCAGGAATTGCGGTTGATAAAGAAAATCTTCAAAAGGGCGATTTAATATTCTTTGCACATAATCAAGGAAAAGGTAGTGTTCATCACGTTGGGATGTATATTGGTGACGGAAATATGATTCACTCTCCAAAAGCTGAAAGATCGGTAGAAATTATACCGCTAAATACACCAGGATATATAGAAGAATACGCTGGTGCTCGTCGTTACTTACCTTAAAAAATAGAGGGGGTTTTGAAATGAAAAAAGTAGTTCGCTACTCATTAGTTAGTACTCTATTAGTTTCTTCATTTTTAGTTGGCTGTGCAAAAGAAAAAACAACTACAACGCCGAAAGATGAGAAGAAAGTATTACAGCTACTAGAAACGGGTGAAATCCCATCATTAAATTCAGGAAAAGTAACAGATGCGGTATCGTTTAACGTTTTAAATAACGTAATGGAAGGGCTATTCCGTTTATCGAAAAATGATGAAGTGATTCAAGCAGGGGCACAAAAATATGAAGTGAGTAAAGATGGAAAGACATATACGTTCCACTTACGTGATGCAAAATGGTCTAACGGAGATCCAGTAACCGCTCATGATTACGTATATGCTTGGAAGCAACTGATTAACCCAGATACAGCTTCTCAATATGCATATATTGCGTACGATGTGAAAAATGCAGAGAAAATAAATAAGAAACAGCTAGGAATAGATGAATTAGGAGTAAAAGCAAAGGATGATAAAACGTTCGTTGTAGAGCTAGAACATCCTGTACCGTATTTTACGAAACTACTCATTTTACCATCGTTCTATCCAATCAATGAAAAGTATGCGAAAGAGCAAGGTGATAAATACGGATTAGAAGCAAATAAAACGATATATAATGGGCCATTTACATTATCAGAGTGGAAGCATGAAGCTAGTTTTACAATGAAGAAAAATGATAAGTATTGGGATAAAAAAGAAGTGAAATTAGATGAAATCAACTATCAAATTGTAAAAGAAATTTCAACTGCGGTAAATTTATATGAAACTGATAAGGTAGATAGAGCTGTCATTTCCACAGAATTCGTAGATAAATATAAAAATAATAAAGAACTAAAACAATATACGGATCCAGTTATGTATTTCTTCCGATTCAATGAGAATGTGCCGATTCTACAAAATAAAAATGCACGTTTGGCGCTGAGTACAGTGTTTGATAAAAAAGGGCTCGCGACTTCATTTTTAAATGATGGTTCGGTTGCAGCGAATTATTACGTACCAAAAGGGTTTTTAAAAGGCCCAGATAAGAAAGATTTTAGAAGTACAGCAGGTGAGTTTAATAAGACGGACGTAAAACTGGCGAAAGAATATTGGGGAAAAGCAAAACAAGAGACAGGTACAAATGAAGTGACATTAGAACTATTAAACTATGACTTAGAAAACTTTAAAAAAGTAGGAGAGTACATTAAAGAGCAGCTTGAGAAAAATTTACCAGGCCTAAAAGTAAATGTGAAATTACAGCCACATACCCAAAAATTAGCACTTGAGAAGAAGAAAGAATATGAAATGTCATTATCACGCTGGTTACCTGATTATCCAGATCCGATGACATACTTAGAAGTCTTCCTTTCTGGAAGTACTGTCAATAATACAGGATATGCAAATCCAGAATACGATGCGTTAATTAAGAAGATTAAAACAGAATTAGGTAATGATGAAAAAGCACGTTGGAAAGCACTGCAAGATGCTGAAAAAATACTTCTTGATGATGCAGTAATTGCACCGGTATTCCAGCGTGGTCTATCTTACTTGCAAAAACCTTATGTGAAAGATTTATACGTACATCAATTCGGTCCAGCAACAAGTTTAAAGTGGGCAGATGTACAAAAATAAAATGGTAGAAAAACAGACTTCACAAATGTGATAGTCTGTTTTTTTCTTTTATATTCAAATGAATTATAGACATTTATTATGTTTTTTCATCTTTGATAAATAAAATTGTTACAAAAATTCCAGTGTGAAATTTATGTAGAATCTTGTATAATTAACGTGTTTCTATGGAAACATTTTCTTGCGCTATTTATATAGGATTTAATAGAACAAGGAAAGAAATACATACATGTATATAATAGATAAATAGAATGGAACATGTATAGTGAAAAAGGAGAAAAAAATGACGTGTCAAAAACAAGGGTTACAATTTAATAGCGAGAGAAAGAGGAATAGACGATGAAGATGAAACATGCTTTTGGTCCAATTATTATAGCATGTCTACTCTTTTTCATTGTCGTGCTTATTCCATCTAAAAGTTTAGTATCACTTATTAGCGATAAGAAAGTTGAAGATGCGGCAACTTCCTTACAAAAAGAAAAATTGCAAAGTGTTTTCTTACAGCAAAAAATGTTAGAGAATTCGCAGTATTTACCGATGTACGGTTCATCAGAATTTTTACGAATGGATGCATATCATCCGTCTAATTATTTTAAAGTAAATCCGGCAGGTTTTACTCCATTTTTAATAGGAACTGGCGGTACGCAAAGTTTAGCTCATATTTTAAATATGACGTCTACGATGGATGAATTAGAAGGTAAAAAGGTAGTCTTTGTTCTTTCACCACAATGGTTTACAAAAACCGGTGTATCACAAGGGGATTTTACAAATAATTTCTCCAAACAACAAGCCTATCATTTTATTTTTAATGACGAAATAAATCCTGAAATGAAGAAAAAAATTGCGAAACGTTTGCTAGATTATAAAGTTGTTCGTAAAGATGCGATATTAAGTAGTTCTCTAGAAAGTATTGTATATAACGATACAAAACATAATATAAAAGCTGGGCTAGCTAAACCGCTAGCATATATGTACCGGAATATTTTAGATCATAGAGATTTATTTAATTCCCTATTTAAGATCGAACCGATGAAAGAGAAAACAAATACGGGACTACGTTCACTTTCTTGGGAAGATGCACGTAAACAAGCGGAACAAGAAGGTAAAGCGGAATCTACAACAAATACATTCGGAATTGAAAATCCGTATTACTATAAACATAATTTCAAGAAAAAATTAAAAGGTCTAAAAAACTTTAGAGCAAATGAATCGTATGATGAATCACCAGAATATGATGACTTACAAATTGTTTTAGATCTTTTCAAAGAAAAAAATGTCGAACCACTCTTTATTTCTGTTCCTGTAAATGGACCTTGGTATGATTATGCTGGTTTCCCGAAAGAACGCCGTGATGTGTATTATAATAAGGTTCGCGAGCAAGTCGAGAAAGCTGGATACCCAGTAGTCGATTTCTCTAACCATGAATATGATAAGTATTTCTTAAAAGATACAATTCATTTAGGTTGGAAAGGTTGGATTTACTTTGATGAAGCGGTGCAGAAGTTTTATTCTGAGAAATAAAGTAGAGAAACCGGAATGGCTATTAGCCGTTCCGGTTTTTTAGTATAGAGGATTTTGGTGCGGACAATTCGGAAATGCATGTATATCTTGAATTTGTCTAAAATCATAATGTTTCATGGCGAATTGTGCTTGGTACAGGTATTCATATACATATAATTGGCCATCATGTGCTGAACATAATACACCAGAAGTTCCTTGCCCGTTAATGAAGGAAATGCCGATAGGGCGTCCAATTAAGTATGGTATTTTTTGTTGCCAGTGCATAGGAAAATCACTCCTTTTTGAGATAATATACGAAATGAATGAGTGAATTGTAGCTTATCCACATAATTATGGAGGCTTTTTATACAATTTCTAGAAGATATTAATATGAATGAATTATAAGTACGAGAAAGGAATGAATAATGAAGAAAGAGAATATTTTGGAAGAAAAATTAAATTTAATAGAGTGGTGTCAAACATTACAGCGAGTGCCTGATGATATATGGTTTCAGGCATTAAAAAAAGGTTCATGGGCAATTGCGGATGTGATTTCACATTTTATCGTTTGGGATGTGTTTATAATAAAGGATAGAATTCCATACTTTATAAGTGGACAATCTGTACCAAATGTTCCAATAGATGTTGAGGAAATGAATATGGGAGCAATTAAATATGCGAGATCTGGTATTTCAAAAGAAGAACTATTAAATCAATTTAGTGTTACTCGTAAACAATTAGTGGATGAAATTGAGCGAATTCCTACCAAATATTTTTATAATGACTACCAATTTGACACTAAAAAAGTGAAATTAAATAATTACTTTTCATCACTCATTCAGCATGATTTAAAGCATAAAGAAGAAATAATACAATTTCTAATATATAATCAAGCCTATAATAAAAACCGCTAACATTCGTAATGAATATATAGCGGTTTTTATTTATATTTTTACGCAAGATTTTTACGCTTTTTTGTCCATTTTTTTATGACGAAGTATAAAAGAATAAGTATGACGCCGCCAATTGCGAACGATTTCACATATGGTCCAGCAATATCATTAATATTCTCCCAGTTTTCGCCTAGTTTTTCACCTAAATAAATGAAAATGATAGACCAAGGGATGATTGCAAGTCCTGTTAATGTAATGAAACGTGAAATTGGCATTTTTGTAATACCAGCAGGAATTGAAATCGCATGACGTACTACTGGAATGAAGCGTGCTGTGAAAATTACACCTGTTCCATAACGATTAAACCAATCTTCAGCAGCATCGATTTGTTTTTTATGAATGAAAATATATTTTCCGTAACGTTCTAATACAGGGCGACCACCGTATCGACCAATCCAGTAAATAAAGACTTGGGCAATTACACCGCCAATTGTACCGAATATAACGGCACCTACAAATGAGATACTGCCATTTGATACTAAGTATCCCGCATAAGCAAGGACAATTTCACTTGGAATAATTTCAATCATTAGTCCAAGCATAATGCCCCAATAACCTAATCCTTCAAAAAATGTTAAAACTGAATGAATAAAACTACTTAACATTGTTGCACCTTCTAGTTTATGAATTTTTGAATAGATAAACCTTTTTGTTAATAAAGTAAAAGGTTTATCATGTGTAGATTATACCTTATTTACATAGGGGATTGCTATTTCAATTCTTTTATGTCTCTCTTAAATATTATAGTAAAGCATATAAGCTGATTTTTCATGAAGAGATAATGAAAAGATTATTAAGAATTTCTCATATATTAATGATAATAAACTGAAAATTAAGTATAATTATGTGAGCTTTTATTTATAAAAATAGGAGGAGAATATATGCAAATTAATGATCCGATTTATGGAACAATCTTTATTCGTGATAGAGAAATCCTTCGATTGATAGATACAAAAGCATTTCAAAGGTTGGCGTATATTAAACAACAAGGACATACATACTTTTTACACGAAAACGCAATACATACTAGGAAAGATCATTCAATAGGTGTATATGTATTAGTGAATAAAGTGATAGAATACCTTACAGATATTGGTGACATTCATTTATCAGAATATGAGAGGAAATTATTATCTGTTGTAGCTCTCCTACACGATGTTGGACATGGCCCATATTCGCATTGTTTTCAGCAAATATCGGGTGAAGATCATGGTGAGTGGACGGTACGAATCATTCAAGAGGACGAAGAAATACGCACGATTTTAAATCAGGCTCCTAGATTATTAGATGATGTAACGAAAGCTTTAACAGAAGATGGAGTTTTTCCAATTATAGATGAACTATTATTTAATTCATTAGGAATGGATCAATTAGATTTTTGGAATAGAGATTTATATTACTCATCGCTTGAATTAGAAGGTTTACGGATAGAAGAATTGATTACTTATATGCGTTTCATTAAAGGTAAACTTGTAATTGAAGAACCGGGAATCCCTTTAATCGAACAACTAATGAAAATGAAAGAAGGGTTATACCATAATGGATTTGGCCACCCATTTGTGGTAGGTAAAGACTTATTGTTGCAAAAAATTTTTAAAAAGATAGAAGAGAAAAATCTTTCATTCTATACTCCTGAGCTTCAAAACTTCTTTTATAAAAGAGAGAAGTTAGAAGTAGAGGGTTTTCTTCCGTTACATGATGGAATGATCTTCAATGAATTAAAGTGTTTTACAAAATCAAACGACGTAGAAATAGCAACATTAACCCAGCTATATTTTTCAACATCTAAAAGTTTAGCATTTGAAAAAGGAACAGAGGGTGACTTTAATAAGGAAAATAGCAGCTTAGCCGTAATCACTGAAAAAAAGGCGTACAGTTCATATGTGGGTGGTATTTATGTTTATAGTAGAGATGAGTTAGAAGATATTATAAAGCAATCACCTTTCATTCAAGAGATAGTAAAATTGCCAAAAAAAGAATATGCATATTCAATTTAAGTGGGTTTAAAAATAAACATGGATGAGGGGGAATGTGGATTGGAAAGAACGGCTATTTACATATATGGCAGGTAGATGCTTGTTTTCATTATCAAAAAACAGGAGCAAAATTGCTCCTGTTTTTACGGTTTCACATCTAAATTTTGTAAAAATAACGTTGCTGTTACGTAACGTTTCGCTAGCATTTGTACATAAGCGGTATGTACAGAAAGCGTGGCGATAATAATAGCGTTACGAATTGCTTCGCGTTGTTCATTATTAACTTGATCGAACTTGCTTGCAATTTTATCAGCTTTTTCTTTTACAATATTTTCAATCGTATGAATTGTATCTGTTGCATTTAGTTGTAAGCAATTCCCTTGATTTAGTTCTTCAAATAGAGAAGAGTATGCTACATATAAATGAACAGGATTGATTAAATCATCACTTCGATCAGCTGGGTCATTTACGATAAGGCGCAATAGCTTACGAATTGATTCAAAATCCAGTGCTGTTTTTAAATCTTCGACAATGAATAGTAAGGCTGCTTGTTCGATTGAGTATTTCTTCCCTTTTTGAGGGGAGCCGATCATTTCTTTTATATCTCGCTTCACCCAGTTTTGCATAGCGGTTACAGAGAAACTCGTGTTTTCAATCTGATTGCCAAGCGCAACTATTTCATTTAAAGAAAAACCGACATCCGTATCATCGATTTTAATTATTTTTTCAAAAATAGGTGAAAGTGCGGTTGTAATAAAAGCTGTAACGCTTTGTCCGCTTTCAATATCTTTTTTATGTGACTTTGCCCAAGCTTCTTGCAAAATGCTAAGAGGCTTTTTCGGATTCCATCCTCTAAGTGATAGAAGGAGTGTTGCCATTTCGTTTCGTGTGAGATGAAATGTTTCCATCTTTTCACCTCCAAAATTATAAAAAGTTCTTATGAACTTATAATATGTTTTGTTTCATTTAAAGTCAATTCCGTTTTTCTTAATTTTTCCTTTGTTATGGAATTATTGTCTTAAGTAAATAATACTTGCATATTTCGACAAAAGTTCATATAATAAGTTCATAAGAACCTTTAAAATGATTTTAAAATAAATCTATCATTCTGAATTTACTAGAAAGGTAGATTTCACATATATCTATATAAAAGGAGAATGGATATAATATGTTGAAAAAACTTGTAGCAGTAATGACAGCATTCATGGTTATCTTTGGGGCTAGTAGCTTTATGTTCGTAAATCACGCGGAAGCGAAAAGTTACAAATCTGGTAAAAAATCATATACACCAAGTTCTGGTCAAAAGTCTAAGGTGGATTTAAACAAAAAAGATTCTAATGTAAATTCACAAAAAACGACAACAGATTCAAAAACAAAAGCAACAAACACAGCGCCAAAAAGTAATAAAGGAAGCTTTATGAAAGGTTTATTACTAGGTGGTCTTGGTGGTTTACTAATGGGTAGCTTATTTGCAAATATGGGAGCTCTTGGTTCTGTATTAGCGTTTATGGTAAATATGTTAGTTATGGCTGGTATCGTAATGTTAGCAGTTCGTGCATTTAAATACTTCAAAAATCAACGTAAGAAAAAGGCAGATGAAGTTGCATGGAAACAATAAAAATTTCTGAACAAGAATTAATAAATGCGCTTTGTATATATATCGCTGAAAAAAGACAAGTTGGTCCAGAAGCGGTTTTAGTTGAACTGATGTATGATGATGACTACGGTTTCTCCGCAGAAGTAGAGGTAAATGGTCGTAAGCAAATATTAATTCAAGCAAACTTAATTGAAGCATTGCGCTTATTACTTAATCGAGAATACAACGTCAATTCATTTGCGGCAAGATTACAACTTGAATTAGACGATGAAGAAGGCATTTACGCATTAGCGAAATTTAATAACTCAGATGAGTAGCGAAAAGAGCTGTTGAGAGTACTCTCAACAGCTCTTTTTAGTATGTGCATATGTAGAAGAATAATCATGCCAAAGTTCATTCATTTTTCGTCTGCCAGCATCAATCATTGGATTAAATTGAAGCGCTGCTTTCTGACGAACGGAGTGAACAGTTTGAATGGCTTGTTGCAAGTGTTGTTCAATCGAATTAGATTTTATATTAGCGTGTTTTACAATTGAGTAGCCAGCAACTGTTCCTTGCGCCATTGCGATTTTTCCGCTTTCAATTCCTGTAATATTTCCAGCTACAAATAAGCCCGAAAGAGGGGTTTCCATTGTTTCGGAATGAAGAGGGACGTGTCCGCCTAATTCCGGGATGTAACGGAAAGGACAACCAGCTACAGCAGCAAGCTCTGCAAGCGGGTATAAACCACCTGCAATACAAACGAAGTCTGCCTCTAATATTTTTTCTGATCCATTAATAATATTCCCTATAGAATCAATGTTAGCAACGCGAACACCTTCAACTTGATCTGTTCCAATAATTTCAAGTGCGGCTTTACGGAGATGAAGTGGTGTCCCATTTATTTTCATCCCGTTATTTGGGTAGAAGGTTAACCCAGCTTTTCGAATCCAATCATATTTCATAAAGCGGCTACCTATGCGTAGAAAAGCAGAAGGAGCAAGATGAGCTGCATTTAAAAGAGAGTTTAAAACTTCTTCTGGTTCACCAGCTTTTTGGCTTAATTCACTTTTTTCAGGAAGTACAATATGATCCACTTGAATTCCAGCTAATTGCAGTTCATTTAAAATCGCAAATGACAAAATGTTAGCACCAATAATGATTCCTTTTTTCCCAACTTGCACTCGGTGAACATTTGTCATAACTTGAGCTGCTCCAATTGACATAACTCCTGGAAGTGTCCAGCCAGGAAGGGGAATAGAATACTCAGCGGCACCAGTAGCAATTAGTACAAACGGTGCTTCTAACGTACCGATATTTGTATGTACGAACCAATTACTTTCATCTTTATCTAAATTAAAGACGGAAACACCGCACTGAATATCGACTGAAAGGGATTTTGCTTCTTCGTGAAGGCGTTTTGACTCTTCTATTCCGTTCCACCATTCTCCATTAGGCTCTTGATGTAACTGTCCTAACAACCTCCCACCTGGCTTCATAAATTCATCTATAACAAGTACGTTAAGTCCAAAGCGTGCACAAGAGATGGAAGCTGATAATCCTGCTGGTCCTGCGCCAATAATAATTACATCAATCATCGTTTTTTCACCATCTCTCTCACGATATTCGGGTGCTGTTTTCCGCTTTCCACAACCATATTGTTTTCAACTACAGTTAAGCAAGCTCGTACGTTCGTTTGATTGTTTACAGTTACGCGGCATTCAGAACAATGCCCGATATTACAATAAATGCCTCGCGGACTCCCGCTATCTTCATGGACTCTTAACGTTCGAATTCCGTTTGCAAGTAAAGCGGCCGCAATCGTTTCATGTTCATATGCTTCATATTGTTGACCATTAAATTGAAACGTGATGCGCTGACTACTATTTAAACTACCTAAAATAGGGTGATGTGTAATTCTGCTCATTTACTTTCACCTACCGCTCCGAAAGTAACTGCCCGCACAGGTGGCTGATATTTTAATGGGATTTCATTAGAATTTATATCAGGATTTGCATTTTCAATCATCCGATCTATCATCATTCTACACGTGCGGCCACCGCAAAATCCCATGCCAGCACGTGTTCTTAGTTTTAATTCTCTTGCCGAGCAGTTATATTCAGCAATTGTCGATTGAAGTTGTCCGTATGTAACTTCTTCACAACGACAAACAATTAAGTTCTCTTTATTCGTCATATGTATTCCTCCTCTAGTTCGGTTTGCACAAATTATTATGCAAAAACTATGCCAATATAGAGGAGGAAAAGGATTAGTGTAATCCAAGTCTTTTTAAACGGTTATATAAAGTGGCCCTCGTTACGCCAAGTTGTTTCGCACATTCTAATTTATTCCCATTTAAAATTCGTAAAGCTCTTTCAATGACTTTTTTCTCATGTTCATCCATCTCTTCTTGTAAAGAAAGAATCGCGTTATTGTTGCTTAGTAAAAGGGAATGAGACGTTTCGTTTTCTAAAGTATCATTTGTGTGAAATGGTAAATATTCTTGTTTAATAATACCGTCCGTCGCGAATACGACGAGTCTTTCAACTACGTTACGAAGTTCGCGAATATTACCAGGCCAATTGTAATGAAGTAGTTCATGCATAATGATTGAAGGTAAGTCACGAATCGGCCTGTTATAGTTAATTGAAAAATCGTTTAAGAATGAGTATGTTAATTCAATAATATCTTCTCGTCTTTCTCGTAGTGGCGGAATATGCAAACTAACTACATTTAAGCGATAATATAAATCTTCTCGGAAAGTTCCTTTTCTCATTTCTTCTTGTAAATCACGATTTGTAGCAGCGATAATGCGGAAATCAATATTTATTTCTTTCTCTCCACCAACTCGGTAATACTTTCGTTCTTGTAGTACACGCAAAAGTTTCACTTGCATATCAAGTGGCATTTCTCCAATTTCATCAAGGAATAAAGTGCCTCCTTGTGCGAGCTCGATTTTACCTTTCTTTCCTTTACTATTTGCTCCAGAAAACGCCCCACGCTCGTAACCGAATAATTCACTTTCAAATAATGCTTCAGGGATTGCACCACAGTTGATCGAAATGAAAGGTGACTTTGCTGTCTCGCTTGCTTCATGAATTGCTTTCGCAAATACTTCTTTTCCAACACCACTTTCGCCGAGAATTAAAACAGTCGATTTTACGGAACAAACCTTTCTAGCTAATTGTATCGTTCTTTGTATAACAGGGCTTTTACCATTCATTGCAAGAAAAGGATCGGATGTATCTTTATATTTTGCTACTTCTTGTTCTAATCGGTGCATTTCATGTGACATAGTAAATAGTTTTTCATTTAAAGCGACTTGATTTGTAACATCAGTTTCAGAGACGACTGCGCCGATAATTTCATCGTTACAATAAACTGGGTTTGAATTAATTAATACGAACAAATCAGGGCGAGGCTGATGAAACTGCGCGATTATGCTTTTTCCGCTATGTAATGATTGCAAAATTTCCAAATCTTTATAATCAAAAAAACGAGTAATCGGTTGCCCGATAATTTCATTATGGTGGACTGAAAAAATCTTTTCGGCGCCATCTGTCCATGTCCGAACGCATTCTTTCTCATCGATGACTGTAACAGAAGAATCAGACGTTTCAATAACAGTGTTATAAAACGCTTGTAGTTCATTGTAATACTTATAAAGAAAAGGAATCATTTGCTTAGTAGTAATACAGCATATAGGTTCTTGGTTTTCGTTAATGATGACAACGGCTAGTTCATGAGAAAATGCGTCGATTAAAGTAGTGAAAGAATCATCTTCATATACAACTGCACAATTCCATTTTTCAGTAGGTGAATGAATGTAATAAATTTTTTCGTCTACTTGCTTGATGTGTGGACCGGAATTTTTAAGATCGATTGACAAAATTTTTATAAACTCTTTTATTGTTGGAAATGAAAATGTCATATTGCCCTCCTGTTATGTATAAAAGTTTAGACAGTGATAAAGAAATAATACACTTATTTACGATAAATTTAAAATATTTTTACAAATAAATTTATTTTATATAAATAGTTCTATATGTAGAGTTGGCACACCAATTGCATAAAAGAAAGTGAGAGATTTAGGAGAAAGGAGGAGTGCTATGTGAGACACTGTGACGTTTTAATAATAGGCGGTGGTATTATTGGATGTTCGATCGCTTATTACACTTCAAAATATGGAAGAGACGTAACAATCATTGAAAAAGGGGAATTTGTCAGCGGGACGTCTTCACGGTGTGATGGGAATATTTTGGCTATTGATAAAGACCCAGGGTTTGATAGTCAAATGTCGTTAGTAAGTCAAAAATTAGTAACGGATTTAAGTGAAGAGTTAGAGCACTCATTTGAATATAGGGCACCAGGAAGCATTCTCGTTTGTGAATCAGACGAAGAGATGGAAGCGGCGCAGCAATGGGTCAATCGGCAAAAAGAAGCTGGTTTACCGTTTCGTATGCTAGATAGACAAGACATAAGAGAGGAATCACCATTTTTTGCAGATGATTTATTAGGTGGTTTAGAATGTGCAACGGATTCGACTGTAAATCCGTACCTTCTTGCTTTTTCACTTCTCGCAGAGTCAAAAAAATTTGGTACGAAAGCTTTTAATCATACAGAAGTAAAAGAAATGAAAAGAGATATAGACGGTTCCTTTATTGTAGAAACAACAAATGGGACGTTTACTGCGAAGCAAGTGGTAAACGCGGCCGGTGTGTGGGCTCCTAAAATTGGACAGATGTTAGATGTGAATATCCCAATCGAACCGAGAAAGGGACATATTATTGTAGCTTCAAGGCAACAACACGTTGGCTGCCGTAAAGTAATGGAATTTGGTTATTTGATTTCTAAATTTGGCGGAAAACGAAAAGTGGATGCTTTAACTGAAAAGTATGGGGTGGCACTTGTATTTGAACCGACAGAAAGCCAAAATTTTTTAATTGGTAGTAGTAGAGAATTTGTGGGCTTTCATACGAAGATAAATAACGAGGTTATTAAATGTATTGCGAACAGAGCAATTCGTTTTTATCCGAAAATGGCAGATATGATGGTGATTCGTTCATATGCTGGATTACGCCCATGGACAGAAGATCATTTGCCAATTATTTCACGAGTGGAACATATCCCAAACTACTTTATTGCAGCAGGACATGAAGGTGATGGAATTAGTCTTGCGGCAGTTACTGGGAAAGTGATTGAAGAGTTATTAAATGAAAAAGAAACAATCATTCCTATTGAACCACTTCGTTTGAGTCGTTTTACAGAAAGGGTGTTAAACGGATGAGGTCACAAAGAGTCTTTACGACGATTGATACACATACTGGCGGGAATCCAACGAGGACATTAATTAGCGGACTTCCTAAGTTAATTGGAGAAACGATGGCAGAGAAGATGTTACATATGAAAAGGGAGTATGACTGGATTCGCAAATTGTTGATGAATGAGCCGCGTGGTCATGATGTAATGTCAGGAGCATTGTTAACAGATCCGTGTCACCCTGAAGCTGATATAGGTGTTATATACATAGAGACAGGTGGATATTTACCGATGTGTGGCCACGATACAATTGGTGTATGTACAGCTTTAGTCGAATCAGGTTTAATTCCAGTAGTTGAACCGGTTACTTCTTTAAAGCTAGATACACCAGCTGGCTTAGTTGAAGTAGATATTTCTGTTCAAGATGGGAAAGCGAAAGAAGTCTCCTTTTGTAACATACCAGCTTTTTTGCTGAAAAACATTACTGTAGACGTTGAAGGAATTGGAACCGTAGAGGCTGATATTGCGTATGGAGGGAATTTTTATGCCATTATTGATGCGAAATCAGTAGGTTTAGAGTTAGTACCAGAAAATGCTTCTACAATCATCGATAAGGCTATTCATATTAGAAATACGATTAATGAGAGATTTGAAATCATTCATCCAGAGTATTCGTTTATAAGTGGATTAACACATGTTGAATTTTATACAGATCCTACTCATGAAAGTGCACATGTGAAAAATACAGTTGTTGTACCACCAGGCGGGATTGATCGATCTCCATGCGGTACAGGAACATCAGCGAAGTTGGCTGTATTATACGCTCATAAAAAAATCGACATCGATGAAGAATTTGTTCATGAGAGTATTGTAGGTTCTTTATTTAAAGGGTGTGTTATGAATACAACATATGTGGAAAATATTGAAGCTGTAGTAACAAAAATTACGGGATCAGCTTGGCTTATGGGTATGCATAGATTTTTTTACAATGAAAAGGATCCACTTAAAGAAGGCTTTTTGCTAATTCCGCCGATGGAGCATGAAACGGAGGATGTAAAATGAACATTCAAAAAATGTATACAGCAGTAGATGTGCACGTAGCTGGCGAAGCATTTCGTGTAATAAAAGATGTACCATGCAAATACTACTACAGTTTAGAACATTTAAATGAACAGTTTTCTGGGGAATTAGCAGAAGAAATGCAGCTTTTATTAAATGAACCACGTGGTTTTATCGGTTTAAATGGATGTATTGTCGTTCCTTCTATTCATAAGGAAGTGGATGCAGCAGTATTGTTTTTTGATCATGAAGGATCTATTCCTCTTCATTATGGCGGTATAGTAGCGGTAATAACAATGTTATTAGAAAGTGGTTATTTAAAAAAGAGAGAGTCTGATCAATACAAAATTGAAACGTTGTCTGGAATTTTTTCAGTTCACGCCTATGTAGAGCATGATGAAGTTGTATCTGTTTCGTTTGAAAGTAAACTTTGTTATATGGTTGAGAAAGATTTGAAAATTGGTAATATAAATTACTCTCTCATACAAGCAGATAAAGTTTATGCAGTTGTAGAAAAGGATACGTATTCGCCTGAAATTTCTGTTGAAAATATATCTGAATTAAAAAAATGGGGAGAAGCTACACTTGAAGCTATACAAAAACAGTCACTTATAAAAAGACTTATTTTAGTAGATTCTTCGCAAAAAGAAAAGAATCATATAAAGTCGATCACATTTCATGAAGATAACTTTATCGTACGTTCACCAGGTTTTGTTTCTACAATTGTGTCTTATGTTCATGCTTTATTTAAAAATAATTATATAGCGGATAAACCTTTTAAAAATGAAAGTATTTTTAATAGCTTTATAATAGTGGAACAAGTGAAGAAAGAAGAATTAGGATACATTTTCCGTTTTGAAAGTAGAGGGTTTATTACAGGAATGCAGACATTTCTATTAGACCCTACGGATCCGTTTCCAGCAGGTTTCTTATTAAAATAAAATGTTAAAGGGAGAGATAAATATGCAAACAATTAAAGGTGCATTTCCAGTATTAATAACACCGATGGATGAATATCAAGAGATTAATTGGAATGGTGTAAAACAAAACGTAAACTACTTTATTGAGCAAAAAGTAGCTGGAATTATTATTAATGGAAGTACGGGAGAATTTGTTAGTTTATCAAAAGAAGAACGATTTAACATGGTAGAAACTGTTTTGAAAGAAGTTGATGGCCGTATTCCAGTCATTGTTGGAACTGCAGCGGAAACGACGAAAGAAACGATTGAATATACGAAACATGCAGAAGCGCATGGAGCGGATTGTGCATTAATTATAAACTCTTACTATTGTAAACCGAAGGAAGAGGAAATCTATTTTCATTTTAAAGAAATCTCAAACGCTGTAAATATACCAATTATGCTATACAATAACCCATTTACTTCTGGTGTTGATATGAGTACAGAGCTTATGCTTCGCATTGGTAAAGAGTGTGAAAATGTTACACATATTAAAGAATCTAGCGGAGATATTCGAAAAGCGAGAGATTTAGTAAGACAAGGCGAAGGTGCGTTTCAAGTCTTCTGCGGATCTGAAGATTTAGTTATGGAATCTTATTTAGTTGGTGCAACAGGATGGGTTTCAGTAGCTGGAAATATTGTTCCAGGTCTCGTTACGAAAATGTATGAGCATTTTCAAAATGGTGAACTAGAAAAAGCGTGGGAAATAAACGATGCTATTTTACCTCTTTGCGAGTTTCTTGAAGGATCAGGGAAATATGTACAAATCGTTAAACGTTCAATGGAATTACACGGCCAAGCTGGCGGACCTTCTCGTTATCCGCGATTAGGATTAACTGAAGAAGAAGATCAAAAGCTTCAAACGATTTTAGCAGAAATTGCAGCTCATGCAGCTGTTTAAATAAGGAGGAGAGCATGTATGTTAACGACAAACATTGAACTGAAACCAAAAGTGAAAGCGTTTTTAAATGAAGAAGTTAAAATGTTTATTAATGGTGAATTTGTTTCTTCTATGAGCGGTAAGACGTTTGAAACTTACAATCCAGCAACAGAAGATGTTCTAGCAGTAGTATGTGAAGCGCAAGAAGAAGATATTGATGTCGCAGTAAAAGCAGCAAGATCTGCATTTGAATCGGGTCCGTGGGCAGAAATGACTACTGCTGAAAGAGCGCATCTTATTTATAAATTAGCAGACTTAATTGAAGAGCATAGAGAAGAATTAGCACAGCTTGAAGCTTTAGATAACGGAAAACCATATCAAGTAGCACTGGATGATGATATTGCAGCGACAGTAGAAAACTATCGTTATTACGCGGGATGGGCTACAAAAATTATCGGGCAAACCATTCCGATTTCAAAAGACTACTTAAATTACACACGCCATGAACCTGTTGGCGTTGTAGGTCAAATTATTCCGTGGAATTTCCCGCTCGTTATGTCTTCTTGGAAAATGGGAGCTGCACTTGCGACAGGGTGTACCATTGTATTAAAACCGGCAGAGCAAACGCCTTTATCTTTATTATATACAGCGAAGCTATTTAAAGAAGCTGGTTTTCCAAACGGTGTTGTAAACTTTGTACCAGGTTTCGGCCAAGAAGCAGGAGCGGCAATTGTAAATCATCATGATATTGATAAAGTAGCTTTCACTGGTTCAACAGTTACGGGAAAATATATTATGCGCCAATCTGCAGAAACAATTAAACATGTCACATTAGAACTTGGTGGTAAGTCACCAAATATCATTTTAGAAGACGCTGACTTAGAAGAAGCAATTAACGGTGCGTTCCAAGGTATTATGTATAATCACGGACAAAATTGTAGTGCAGGATCTAGAGTATTCGTTCATCGAAAGCATTATGAAACAGTCGTAAATGAACTTGTAAAAATGGCAAATGAAGTCAAGCTTGGAGCAGGTATGGAGAAGGAAACTGAAATGGGTCCACTCGTATCTAAAAAACAACAAGAGCGAGTGCTGAATTACATTGAAGAAGGAAAAGCTGAAGGTGCAACTGTTGCAGCTGGCGGTAAACGTGCATTTGAAAAAGGTTATTTTGTACAGCCAACAGTATTCACAAATGTTACTGACGATATGACGATTGTTAAGGAAGAAATTTTTGGACCAGTTGTCGTTGTACTTCCATTTGATTCGACCGAAGAGGTAATTGAAAGAGCGAATAACTCTTCATATGGGCTTGCTGCTGGGGTATGGACACAAAATATTAAAACTGGACATCAAGTTGCCAATAAATTAAAGGCAGGAACAGTTTGGATTAATGATTATAACTTAGAAAATGCTGCTGCCCCGTTTGGTGGATATAAGCAATCTGGTATTGGGCGTGAGTTAGGCTCATATGCGCTAGATAATTATACAGAAGTGAAGAGTGTCTGGGTCAATATTAAGTGAAACTCTATTTAGTAGAAGTCTATAGCCCGTAAATAACGGAATAAATAAGAGAAGCGGACAACTGGAATGCAAGTCAAAGGTTGTCCGCTTTCTATATATAAATATTCTTTTTCAAAATACTTAAGAGGGGGACTTTGATGGAGCAGTTAGTAGAGTGGTTAGTAGGGCAAGTATGGAGTATTGGTTTAGTTATTTTCGCATTAGGGGCAGGCGTATATTTCACCATTGCGACTCGTTTTTTACAGATTCGTTATTTTAAAGAGATGATTAAGCTACTTTTTGAAGGGAAAAGCTCAGAGACTGGGATATCATCCTTCCAAGCATTTTGTTTGGCCTTATCAGGTAGGGTTGGAATAGGTAATATCGCAGGGGTAGCGACAGCTATCGCTTTTGGCGGACCTGGAGCTGTATTTTGGATGTGGGTAATGGCCCTTTTAGGAGCAGCTAGTGCATTCGTTGAATCAACATTATCTCAAGTATATAAAAGTAAAGTAGGAAATGAATACCGCGGTGGTACACCATATTTTATTGAAAAAGGTTTAAAAATGAAATGGTTTGCGGTCATTGTTGCGGTAGTTGTAACACTTTCATATGGCGTTTTATTACCAGGTATTCAATCTAGTAGTATCGCAGTTGGATTTGAAAACTCTAATGGCATTAGCAAGTATATAACTGGAATACTATTAGTTGTGCTGTTAGCAGCAATTATATTTGGGGGCGTAAAAAGAATTGCTGGTGTGTCTCAAATGTTAGTACCTTTTATGGCAATTGGATATGTAATTGTTACATGTATCATTTTAATTGCGAATATAGCAGAAATTCCAAGTATGTTTGCTTTAATTTTCTCAAGTGCATTTGGTGTAAATGAAATGTTTGGTGGTATCGTTGGTGCAGCTATTGCTTGGGGCGTAAAACGTGCTGTATTTTCAAATGTTGCTGGTGTTGGAGAAGCGACATATAGTTCGGCTGCTGCTGAAGTGTCACACCCTGCAAAACAAGGATTAGTTCAAGCGTTTTCCGTATATATTGATACAATTGTTGTATGTACAGCGACTGCTCTTATGATATTAATAACAGGTATGTATAATGTAATACCTGAAGGGAAAAGTGCTATTGTAAAAAATATAGGAAATGTGGAAGCTGGACCACTCTATACACAACAAGCAGTTGAAACTGTAATGGCAGGATTTGGTCCAATATTTATTTCAATCGCAATCTTCTTCTTCGCATTTACAACTTTGCTCGCATACTACTATATTGCAGAAACGACACTCACTTATTTAGATCGCGAATTAAAATATGGCTGGTTAAAATCAGTTTTAAAAATTGGATTTTTAATTATGGTTTATATCGGTAGTGTAGAATCAGCTTCGTTCTTATGGAACCTTGGGGATCTTGGAATAGGTAGTATGGCATGGTTAAACCTTATAGCAATCCTATTGTTAAGCAAAACCGCATTAAAAGTATTAAAAGATTATGAAACACAGAAAAAAGAAGGAAAAGATCCGGTTTTTGATCCTAAAAAAGTAGGAATTGAAGGTTTAACGATTTGGGAAGAGCGGAGTAAAGAGGTTGAAAAGAAAGGTTCTAAAGAAAAAGTGCCAGTAGATGATAGCGTTAAATTTTAAATATGTAAATTTTCGTTATTAAAAAACTGAAAATTCACTCTTTTATTAAGGTTATATACAGAATTTGTTTAGTATTAAACAGAAAGCCCTCCTTAAAATATTATTTTAAGGAGGGCTTTCTAGTTTATCCTAATTTTTATGAAAGAGTTTCAATTGTTTCATATAGTTATCCTTTCTCTAAAAAATCATATTTTAAATAATTTCATCTTAGAATTTAATTATTCCTTCTTTAAAAGTTGTTACAATGAAACAAAAGGGGGAAATGTAATGCGAAATTTAGTAATTGAAGAAATTAAGCAACTAGAAAATGATATTGAAGAGCTTTCTAAACTTTTGAAAACTGTAGTAGATGATGGGGCGTCAATTGGTTTTTTACCTCCACTTGAACAAAAAGAAGCAATGCAGTATTGGAAAACTGTATTAGCACCAGAAGTAATCTTGTTTGTCGCTAAAATAAATAATGAAGTAGCAGGAAGTGTTCAATTGCATTTAGTTACAAAGCCAAACGGGATCCATAGAGCCGAAATTTGTAAGTTAATGACTCATCCAAACTTTAGACGTAACGGCATTGGACGTTTGCTTATGCAAAAAGCAGAGGAACGAGCAAAACAAGAAAACAGGTCTCTTATAGTGCTAGATACGAGAGAAGGAGATCCTTCCAATAGACTGTACAAATCATTAGACTACCAAGAAGTTGGGAAAATACCAGGGTATGCGATTTCTCCGAATGGTGAGTTAGATGCAACGGTAATTTATTATAAAATGATTTAGTTTTTTATTGGAAAAGGAAGATAATTTAAAACAAAGTTTGATAAAACCCTATATAATAGGGTTGTTCTTTTGATCCTGTAACTTCATCTGGAATGTTCAATTAAAAGACCAGTTTGTAGAAGGCTTTAATAGGTTTTTTAGAGTTATTATTTAAATAGGGATTTTGAAGTCTTTTGGTGAATATTAAATGTTAATCTAAAAGATGGAGGTTGCTGTCATGTTGAAACTGTTTCAATATAACTGGCAAGTTCGTGATGATTGGTTTACATTGTGCGAAGACATGCCGGATGAAGAACTATTAAAGAAACGAGTCGGTGGGTTCGGCAGTATCTTACATACCTTATTTCATATTGTAGATGTGGAATATATGTGGATCTTAGGTTTGCGCGGTGAACCAGTGCCCGATGAGCCATTGTTTGAAGAGTATGTCAGTTTACAAAAAGTAAAAAATCTTTCAGCTCAATACCACGAGAAAGTGAAGCCATTTGTGACATCTTGGACAAATGAAATGGATTCTCGGAAACTTTCAGAAACTGATTTCACTGAAGAACCGATTAGCTCTAGAGACGCACCAATTAGGCGCAGAGTCACTGAATGTACACACGGAGAGATAATACGCCATGTCATCGTCCACGAAATCCACCATATCGGCCAGTTATCTATATGGGCACGTGAAATAGGAAAGGAGCCTGTTTCCGCAAATTTGAGAGGAAGAGGGCTATTCGATAATTAGACTGCCTATGCCAATTTCGCATTTAACAACGTAGTGCAAGTTCCATCTTTATTTTAACGAAAAGATAATTTTTGACCATCTAAATTATTTTAGATGGTCTTTATTTGTGAAAACGATGAAAAATATAGAAGAAAGTGCAATTATTTATAAAAAATTCGGCTTTAAATATTGTCATATTTGCTTCTTTAAGATATCCTTTTCATGAAGAGGTGGAAAACATGGAAAAAGTACTAGTTTTCGGGCATAAAAACCCAGATACAGATGCAATTTGTTCTGCAATTGCTTATGCAGAATTGAAAAAAGAATTAGGAATGAATGCTGAGCCTGTACGTTTAGGCGAAATCAGCGGTGAAACTCAATTTGCGTTAGATTATTTTAAAGTAGAAGGACCGCGTTTTGTTGAGACAGTTGCAAGCGAAGTGGACAACGTTATTTTAGTTGATCATAACGAGCGTCAACAAAGTGCTAACGATATCGAATCTGTTCGTGTGTTAGAAGTTATTGACCATCACCGTATTGCTAACTTTGAAACAAGCGATCCTATATACTACCGTTGTGAGCCAGTTGGTTGTACAGCTACAATCTTAAACAAAATGTACAAAGAAAATGGAGTTACAATTCGTAAAGAAGTTGCAGGTTTAATGTTATCTGCAATCATTTCAGATTCTTTATTATTCAAATCTCCAACTTGCACAGAGCAAGACGTAGCAGCAGCTCGTGAATTAGCTGAAATCGCTGGTGTAGATGCAGATAGCTACGGCTTAGAAATGCTAAAAGCTGGTGCTGACTTAAGCGGAAAAACAATGGAGCAATTAATCTCTCTTGACGCTAAAGAATTCCAAATGGGTAACGCGAAAGTTGAAATCGCACAAGTAAACGCTGTTGATACAAACGACGTTCTTGTACACCAAGCGGAACTTGAAAAAGTTATCTCTGCAGTAGTAGAAGAAAAAGGTTTAGACCTATTCTTATTCGTTGTAACTGATATCTTAACTAACGATTCTGTAGGTCTTGCGATTGGTAAAGCAGCAAACGTTGTTGAGAAAGCTTACAATGTATCTCTTGAAAACAACACAGCTACATTAAAAGGTGTTGTATCTCGTAAAAAACAAATCGTACCAGTACTAACAGAAGCATTCCAAGCTTAATATTATTGAATACGGATAAACAGGAAGGACAAGTAGTCAGATTGGCTGCTTGTCTTTTTTTTATAGAACTACAGATCTACTTAATAAAGGGGAATAAAAAAGGATAGCGATTGCTATCCTCCTAACCGTTTATTCATAAGATCGCTTCTTGTTTATATAAAATGTAACAATAGCAACAATAATGAAAATAGGTATTGCGTACGCTTGCCCAACAAATAATTTCCATCCCACAGAATTATAGCCGTCAGATGCTGGAATGATAATTGCGATGATACAAACAATGATATAAGCTAATAATGCTGGGAGTATATTTTTCATATTTATTCACCTCCTGCTAACAATATATTTATATATTATACTATTGAGTGGGGATTAGAAGATTAAGTGTACTTGATTTTACGAAACCTTAACAAATGAATTAAAGGATGAGGTATATGCATGTTGTATGAAATTGACTTTAGTACGGTGTGTTTATGTAATAATATATATGTTTAATCGACAGTTCTAAAAGAAACTAAACTAAATATGGGATATAATGTAATTTTATCTTTTGAGATTATTATATAGTATTTTGCAAAAAAATGTACTGAAAAATTAATATTTCATAAGTAAGATAGAAACGAGGTACGAAATAACGATGAAAAGGCTATGCATAATTCCATGCGGAAAAAAGAAAGTTTGGGATAAGTACCCAGATTACGGAAAGGCAGAGGCAAAAGACGTATATATTAGCCCGTTTGGAAAAGCATGTCAGGCGTACGCGACTGAGTTTTTTGAGAACTGGGTTATCTTATCAGCGAAGCATGGGTTTTTAAGACCAAATGATATTGTACAAGAAAACTATGATCTTGCATTTGACTCTAAAAGTAATGAGATTATTAGTATAGAACAATTACAAAAACAGATGGTTGAAAAAGATTTACTTCAGTTTGATGAAATCTTTTTACTTGCAGGAAAAAAGCATAAAAAAGTAGTGACGAAGTTATATCCAGAAGAAATCATTACATATCCGTTAGAAGGATGTAAAGGGATTGGGTATATGTTGCAGAGCTTGAAGAGGGCGGTGCAGGAAGGAAAGGAATTATAGTTTTGGTTTACTCTTTTTAATTGGTCACAAATGTGGTCACATTTTAATAATCTTTTCGAGTTCGTCAGATATTGACTTATCTATACTCGGTAACACGTGAGAGTATGATACCGAGCGTTGTTTTAATTGAGCTATGCCCCAAGCGTGATGATATTTGATGGATAATTACATTGACTAATAAAAAGAAGGACGTTTATCCTTACTGCAAGGCGTTCTTCTTTTTTATTTTATTCTTCGTCTTCAAAATCGCGTAAGCTATCCAGCAATTCTGTAAAAGATGAATAAACAGGATAAGTGGATTCTTCCATTTCCTCTTCTTCGTGGGAATTGAAGTGTTGTCAGCCCTAGAAAACGCAGGAAACATTGTAATCCGATTTCTACAGCCATTAAAAGAATGTAGGCAAAATTTTAAACGGTAAGAGCAAAAAAGACAAGCTATGAATATGATAATAAAAAAAGGAGATGTTGAATAATGGGTTACATTGTAGATATTTCGAAATGGAATGGCGATATTAACTGGGATGTAGCATCACCACAATTAGATTTCGTAATTGCACGTGTGCAAGATGGTTCAAATTATGTAGACCCTCTATATAAAAATTATGTACAAGCGATGAAAGCGAGAAATATTCCATTTGGTAACTATGCATTCTGCCGTTTCGTTTCAGTAGAAGATGCAAAAGTAGAAGCTCGTGATTTTTGGAACCGTGGAGATAAGAGTGCTACAGTTTGGGCTGCAGATGTTGAAGTTAAAACAATGGATGATATGCGAACAGGTACACAAGCTTTTATCGACGAATTACGCCGGTTGGGTGCTAAGAAAATCGGCTTATATGTTGGTCATCATATGTATGAACCTTTCGGCATGGCAAATGTGAAATGTGACTTTGTATGGATTCCGCGATATGGAGGCAATAAGCCAGCATATCCGTGTGATATTTGGCAGTACACGGATACAGGGAATGTTCCTGGCATCGGTAAATGTGATCTCAATTCACTCATAGGAAATAAACCTCTATCGTGGTTTACTGGAACAGTACAACAACCAGTGCAAGTACAAGAAAATAAACAAAATATTATCCAATCAGGAGCTTTTTCACCGTATGAAACTCCTGATGTTATGGGAGCATTGACTTCTCTAAAAATGACAGCTAAGTTCATTTTACAATCTGATGGATTAACATATTTCATTTCTGATCCAACTTCAGACACGCAACTAAATGCAATGAAAGATTATCTTGAACGTAAAAAATGGTGGTATAAGGAAATCTAGTGATTTAAGTCTGTGTATTTAGAATATCCCTTATCTAAAGAACAGCTCCACAAAGAAGATATAATCGAATTTTCTTCGGAATTTATCCTTCTATTATGTATAAAATCTATTTTCGGTTTATAGAATGATAGATTACAAGTGATTATTTTACAGAAACTTTTAAACTAGATTAGTATTCATTAAATATGATTTATCTATTCTAATTCGTAAAAACTAGACTAGTAAACATGCTCTTCTATGATTTCAAACATAGAATATAATGAATTCTATTTAGGAGGAAGTATATTCATGGGGAATCATTGTCATTGTGGACGATCGTTTTGGGATGGTTTAATGTTTGGAGGATGTAGATGCAGGAATTGTCATGAATGCAGTTGCAAAGAGAAACCGAAATGTGATTGTGATGAGTGTCGTCGTAAGGAGAAACCGAAGTGTGATTGTGAAAAGTGTCATTGTAAAGAGAAACCGAAGTGTGATTGTGAAAAGTGTCATTGTAAAGAGAAACCGAAATGCAATTGTAAACATGAAGGGTATTAGTAATAAAAAAGAGTANNTACTCTTTTTTATTACTAATTTATATTCCATCTTGAATTGATTTGGTTTCAATTTCCCATGTATCTTTCTTTTTAATTTTTATAGGTACATAAGTTCCGTTTGATGCTTGATAAAAGATATAACCATTGTTTGATTTCACATATGTTAATGGTTCACCAATGCAATCTCGCGAACAGGCTGTATTAATAAGCTCGATTAATGATAGTTCACTTGGATCGGTTTTACTCGCATCTATAACGGTATCAAGGCTCGTTTTACGGTAACCTTGTAAGTTTACATGAAAGTTCTGTTCAATTTCTCCTGTAATGCTAGTATTCATTACTTCAACTGAATTTTTCTTTTCTTGCAGAAATCCATTTTCATAAAGGAATTTTGTATATCCAAGCCATGCGATTAAAAATAGCATGATAAACATCCCAGACATTTTTAGTGTTCGAAGCCGCTTACTTACAATAGTTTCTGAGTATTTCATTCAGTCTAATCCTCCAATGTTTTTAACTTAAAGTATGCTTGGATACATATATTTAGAAGAGGATGAAGGTAACGAGCTATTGATTAAAAAAGAAAGCATCTGAAGTTAGATGCTTTCTTTTTTTAGTTTCCATTACCTGTTAGTTACTTGTTGCATAAGCGGTCTTATTTCTTTAACAGGTGGTTTTTTATCATAGGCATCAACGTAGGAAAAGTAATAATTTAAGTTCCTAAGAAGACCTTTCCCTATTTTTGCGCTTAAGAAGGGGAATACTTGTCCAGTATAATCATCGAGAGACTTACAATAGTATTTTTCATCTAAATATATACTGTATTTACATGTTAGTTCTACTAATGGATTACCTTCATCATCAAATACTTCTTTAGAATCAATAATGTCTATTAATGCAAATTTTTCATTCAGATAAACTTTCTTTTTTTTCTCGTGTTTATTTGTGAGGATAAATACGAGACCAATGGCGTTAATCAAACTATTTCCTCCTATAAAAAACGGATATTAATAAAATATATCGATATAAACTAAATGTAAAGAGGAGAGGTAAAATATCATTGCTAGAAAGTTTTATAAGCCGATTTGGTTTTTCAAATCGGCTTATTTTTATTGAAAAACTTGTGGGAATTGTTTTACGATTGCGTCTGTTATCATGTCGGCCATTTCTAATGCTTCTTTTTCAATTTTATCGTACAGTTTTACACTTGCATCAAAATCTTTATTTAGAAAGGCAAGTGCCTCTGCTTTCGTTAGTGCTAAATGTTCATAAAACATTTTTCTAAATTCTTCTTTTTCTATATGTGGGTTGATGCTGTTAAGAAACTCAACAATTTCATCACCGTTAGCGTACCATTTTTTCTCTATAGCGGCAGCTGCATTTTGATCACCAGCTTTTGCGGCTTTAACAAGATCCGCTGCAATGACTAAGTGGTCTTTAATTAAGGCACTATATTTTTTTACTGCATTCTCACCATAGAATGGTTCAAGTGATAGTCCCATATGTGTTGCGTTTTGTAGAAGCCGTCCAACTGTCACGTTAACATCTGGTAAATTAAAGACGATGCTTATAATAGCTAACCTCGTCCAAGCGACGTGTTGTTCCCATAAAGAACGCATATAACCTTTTAAAAAGTTCTCGTTTTTACTAATTCGATAATTACGTACAGATACATCAAAGTTTACATAAGGATTATGATAGGGGGAGTAATACGATTGCCAATAAGAATACATAAATAGTAACACTCCTTTGAACATGTATAACTCAAAGTATGATAAAGATTTATTTTTAGTTACGTGTCCTAGATTATTTTCAAGAATTTGATAAGTGGAAGGTTAAAAAGGGAGAAAGTTTGAAAACACACTTGTGATATATATGAATTAATCGAATATAACGTAAAAGAGGCTCTGCAAGGGAAGTTGCAGAGCCTCAAAAGGGTATTGCCGAGATGTCGGACTCGACTACGTAATATTACCATAAAATTATTTTGAATAAACCTGGTAAATCTGTCCAAATGAAAGTGAATTTTTAATAAAGTGAAAGGGAGCTGCTTCCTGCGGCAGCCCCCTTTCACTAGATAATGTTGATGAGCAAAAACTCATCTGGAGTACTTTTATAGTAACAAGTAAAATTCGATTTGTGTATTGAGAAATATGAATTGCTTTCGTGAATATAACAAATTTATATGATACTTTTTTCGATTTTAATTATTTGCTTTGGCTGAAAAAGAGGCTCTAAAATAATTATACTTGCTGATTTAGGTTGTAGGATGTATAGATGGTAATATTGAGAAAGTTTTGTGATAGTCATATTTTAAGTGATAATATTATCGTTTAAAAAGGCGAAACAGGAAATTAAATAGCGTTTTGTAAGAAAATAATGGTTGATATTTGTAATAAGATTCATATTTCCATACGTCATTATTTGGAAATTCAAGTTGTTCACTTTTAGTTTTAATTTTGCTAGAATGATTTTTCATTCCCGTGACCTCCTCAAATTATATGTACACCATTTATATATTCGATAAGGCTATATAAAATCTCTCCTTAGAACGTTTTGAATAATTCATGTTCTCCACATTCATCACTTTTATGATATATAATATAAATAGATGAAAGATAAAGAAAAGCAGGTGACTCTTTTTTGTTTACAAAAGCACAAGAACTTTTAGCGTCTTATTTCGGTTATTCGTCATTCCGAAGAGGACAAGATGAAACAATTAAAAATGTTTTAGACGGGAAAGATACAGTTTGTATTATGCCTACGGGCGGTGGTAAATCAATTTGTTATCAAATTCCCGCATTAGTATTTGAAGGAACGACGTTAGTAATATCACCTTTGATATCACTTATGAAAGATCAAGTAGATACATTAATACAAAACGGTATTTCCGCTACATATATTAATAGTTCTATTTCTATTACAGAAGCGAATCAACGAATTCAATTGGCGAAACAAGGACATTATAAGTTACTTTACGTGGCGCCTGAGCGTCTTGATTCTATGGAGTTTGTTGATCAACTTATTGATATGAAAATCCCAATGATTGCGATTGATGAGGCACACTGTATTTCGCAGTGGGGTCATGATTTCCGCCCAAGTTATTTACATATACATCGCATATTAGATTATCTTCCGGAAAAACCACTTGTTTTAGCATTAACAGCAACGGCAACACCACAAGTACGTGATGATATTTGTAACACGCTTGGAATTAATCAAGAAAATACAATTATGACAACGTTTGAGCGTGAGAACTTATCGTTTTCAGTAATTAAAGGACAAGATCGAAATGCGTATTTAGCAGATTATATTCGTCAAAATCAAAAGGAATCTGGGATTATTTATGCAGCTACAAGAAAAGTAGTCGATCAATTATATGAAGACTTAGGGAAAGCAGGAGTTTCGGTATCGAAATATCATGCTGGTATGAGCGATCACGATCGAAATGAACAGCAAGAACTCTTTTTACGAGATGAAGTCAGTGTAATGGTAGCAACATCTGCATTCGGTATGGGTATTGATAAATCAAATATTCGTTATGTTATTCATTATCAGCTGCCAAAAAATATGGAAAGTTATTATCAAGAAGCAGGACGTGCTGGTCGTGACGGATTAGATAGTGCATGTATATTGTTATATTCTTCTCAAGATGTGCAAGTACAGCGCTTTCTAATTGATCAATCAACGGGAGAATCACGTTTTTCAAATGAACTAGAAAAACTGCAAAATATGACCGATTACTGTCATACAGAACAATGTTTACAATCATTTATTTTGCAATACTTTGGAGAAGAGCCGAAGGAAGATTGTGGGCGCTGCGGTAATTGTACAGATGACCGTGAAAGTATAGATGTGACGAGAGAGTCACAAATGGTACTATCTTGTATGATTAGGACGAACCAACGATTCGGAAAACAAATGATTGCACAAGTATTAACTGGGTCGAAAAATAAGAAAGTCATTGAATTTAATTTTCATACTTTGCCAACGTACGGTCTTTTATCAAACCGTAGTGTAAAAGAAGTCAGTGAGTTTATTGAGTTTTTAATTTCAGAAGAGTTAATTGCAGTTGAGCACGGAACTTATCCGACATTAAAAGTAACAGAAAAAGGGAAAGAAGTATTACTTGGGAAAGAGAACGTTTTACGCAAAGAACGAGTAGAAACGAGACAAATTGTTCAAGATCATCCTTTATTTGAAGTGCTTCGTGATGTGCGCAAAGAAATTGCACAAGGAGAAGGTGTTCCTCCGTTCGTTATTTTCTCTGACCAAACATTAAAAGATATGTGTGCAAAAATGCCACGAAATGATTCCGAGCTTCTTACTGTAAAAGGCATTGGGGAACATAAACTTGTGAAGTACGGTTCTCACTTCTTACAAGCAGTTCAGCACTTTATTGAAGAAAATCCAAATTATGCTGAAACGATTAAGACAGAAGTTGTTACAGAGCGCAAAAAGTCTGGCAAAGCTTCAGCAAATTCTCATTTAGAAACGTATGAAATGTATAAACAAGGCATTGATTTAAGTGAGATTGCGAAAGATAGAGGTCTATCAAGACAAACGATTGAAAACCATTTAATTCGCTCTTTTGAAGATGGTATGGAAGTGAATTGGCAAAGCTTTGTTCCAGCAGAGTATGAATCTCTTATTGAAACTGCCGTACAAAATGTAGAAGGTGGTTTGAAATCTATTAAAGAACAACTTCCAAATGAAGTGAGTTACTTTATGATTCGTGCATATTTGCAAATAAGAAAGTAGAGACATATAAAGGGGATTGGGATATATGCATCATATTTTCGTGTATGGCACGTTAAGAAATGGGCAAACGAATGCTCATTATATGCAAGGTGCAACCTGTATCGCAGAAGAGGCTTGGGTGTACGGTAAGCTTTTCGATACAAATGAAGGATATCCTGCAATGATTTGCTCAAACGAGGAAAAGGTACATGGGGAAGTTTATGAAGTAAATGATGATGTTTTGCAAAAGTTAGATGAACTTGAAGAATACACAGGCAATGCAGAAACTGATTTATATGATAGAATTACGCAAACAGTATATGTTGCTGATAGAGAAATACACGCGTATGTGTATATTGCCCAGGATAAAGAGATGTTAAAGAAAATCATTGATTCTGGGGATTGGCTCGTGTATCAAAAAGTATAATTAAAGTAGCCATAGATAAAAATTGGAAAGCAGATAATGGAATCATTATCTGCTTTTTAGTGTGTTTACAGTTGGATTTCTCAAAGTGATAGAGGATAGATTATATTATCTTGATAATAGTAATAGGGCGAGAATCTATTATGTTCAATCAATAATATAATGACACAATTGACAAAACATACATCAGTGTTATAATGATACCTTGTTATCTAGGTAACAAAATATCGTTTTTTTTACGATAAGGATGTGAAATTATGAAACAAAATAATGAACAAATAAATGAAAAGAATACAAGAATTAAAGTTGAACGTGTGCAAACTGGAATTAGAATGGAAAAAAGAATGGTAAAAGTTTTGAAAGCGATGGCAGAATATCATGATATTTCACTTGGTGTTCTTCTTGAAAGAATCGTTCTACATTCTTTTGAAAACAAACCTGTGTTTAGTGATGAAAGCCTTGAAAAAGTTAAAGCTATAAAAGAAGTTTACGATATGGATTATGGCCTAGAAATAAGTCGTAAGTGGAATGATTCGGATAACTAGAATATTAATAATACCATTTAGATTTTATGTAAAAGGTTTATGAAATATAGAAATGAAAATAAAGTATCAGGAGCGATATTAAATGAAATTCAGTACATTGACTATATTTGATAATTACCCCGATCAATTATCTCGAACTCCTAGACAATTCTACAATGAGGTATTGGAGCAAGCCGTTCGAACTGAAGAAATGAATTTTGATGGGGTATGGTTTGCAGAACATCATTTCTCAGATTTTGGTATTAATCCTTCACCAGCAGTTTTGCTCGCTGCGGTATCTCAAAGAACGAATAGAATTCGCCTCGGCGTGGGTGTTTCAGTACTGCCATTACACAACCCTATAAGAGTTGCCGAAGATTATGCGATAGTTGATCTTTTATCAAACGGAAGATTAGATTTAGGGCTAGGTAGTGGATATGCACAGAAGGAATTTGATGGCTATAATATTTCATTGGAGGACAAAACTGAACGTTTTAACGAGTCTCTAGAAGTGCTGCGTAAGGCATGGTCAGGCAAGATCTTTTCTCATCAAGGGAACTTTTATCAATACAAAGACCTTAAACTTAATGTTCAGCCCATACAAGCTCCTTTTCCGCCTCATTGGATTGCAACCTCTAGTGAAACAGGTGTTAGTCATGTTGCTAGTATGGGAAACAATTTCATGGGTCTTGGGTTTAGTAAATCACGAGATGAATTAGCAAAGCTGATTGATACTTACAAGAATACGTATCTAAAGTCAGGATACGGTAATCCAGAAGAACTGGAAATCCCTGTTGCATTTCATGTTCATGTCGGTGAAACATATGCAGAGGCTGAATCTAATGCGAAAGATCCATATCAACGATTTATGAATACTCCGCGTGGGACAAATATTTCATATGAAGACCTTACACATAAATTCAATCCAGTAATAGGAAGTTCTGATGAAGTTATTAAACAAATTCAGTCCTACAGTGAAATAGGTGTTACGAATTTTATGGCAGTAATGAATTTTGGTGGACTAGAACATCATAAAGTTCTTTCATCTTTGGACTTATTTGGTAAGTATGTAATTCCTGCATGTAAGTGACAAATTAATTGGTCACTTAACTAATAAAATGAATGTATTTTTTATAAATAAATATAAAGAGAAAAAAGTTATTTTGAGGATACTTCAAAATCTTAGATCGAAGGGCATGGTTTTTTATGCCTTTATTTATTTTGGAAAATTCTCACTTATTCTATTGACTTTACGAATGGATTTTTAATAAAATTATATTTCGACTGAAAAAATTGGAACGGACAGGAGGGAATCATCAAATGAGTAACATATTTGAAGAAGAATTACAGAAAATGAAAGATATTTTATGTACGATGGATGAGCAATTAGAGCAGCTTGAAAAAATCCCAGTTTATTATGGAGAAGATTTTAAAGAGCAAATTCTTGAAAGTATGAGGGAGTCTAATAGACAAAACTTACGTATCGGTGTGCAAGAGCCGTACTTTGGAAGATTAGACTTCCAGGAGGATGGAAAAGAAGATGTTATGCCGATTTACATCGGTAAAGTAGGTGTTTCAGATAAAGATACGATGAAACCGATGGTTATTGATTGGCGAGCACCTGTTGCAAGTATGTTTTATTCATTTACCGGTGGTGAAGAATTAGCATTTTATCAATCACCTGACGGGTTAGTAGAAGGCGATGTTTATTTAAAACGAAATATTTCTATTCGAAAAAGAGAACTTGAACGTGTTGTTGATACATATGTGAAAGGAAATGAAGATGTATCGCATGCTGATGATTTTCTTCTATATCGATTAGGTGAGAATAAAGATAATAAATTGAAAGATATCGTTTCGACTATACAATCGGAGCAAAATGATATTATTCGTGCGGAAAGAAACTTACCATTATTAATTCAAGGGGTTGCAGGGAGCGGAAAGACAACAATTGCTTTACACCGCCTTGCTTTTTTAATTTATGAATACCGTGAACAACTTGAAGCGGAGAGAATGATCGTATTCGCTCCAAACAGTTTGTTTTTAGACTATATTTCGAGCGTACTTCCTGAATTGGGTGTAGGCAATATTAGTCAAACAACGTTTCCAGATTGGGCATTGCGTACGTTAGAGGGTTCGGTGAAACTAAAGCAGACAGAAGAAAAATTGAAAGAAGCCTTTTCAATTAATCGTGATGAAAAAAAGGTTATGCTAGGTAAGTTTAAAGGCACGCTTGAATTTAAGTCATTCATTGAAGAGAGAATGGTTCAATTTGAAAAAGAATTAGTACCGACGAAAGATTTTGAGGCATGGGATAAAGCAGTTATTCCAGTGGAAGACGTTAAAAAATGGATGCAAGTTGAATATAAACATTATCCATTAAAGAGAAGAAGAGAACGTTTAGTCGGCCGTATGAAGCGCTGGATTGAAATTGAACTTAAAAAGTTTGGAGAAACAAACGAGAAAAAGTTACTAAAAAAAGAAGCGACAAAGAGATTGAACACCTATATGAATTTTTGGCCAAAGATGAGCCCGCTTTCACTATACAGTTCAATGTTGAAAAGTAAAGAAATACTCGACGTATTACCTGAAGAATTAGTGCAAGAAACAGAAAAGAATTGTCGTAAAAAAGAAGTGTATGTAGAAGATTTGCCTGCTTTAATTTACATACATCATCGCATAACAGGTATTGAAATCGGACAAAAGTTTCATCACGTCGTTATTGATGAAGCGCAAGACTTCTCGCCATTCCAAGTTTATGTACTAAAAGAAATTACACTAGGTAATTCTTTCACTATATTAGGTGATTTATCGCAAGCGATTTATGATTATCAAGGAATTGAAGATTGGAACGCTTTTAAGGAAGTATTCCAAGAAACAGGTTATTATGAACTGACGAGAAGTTATCGTTCGACAAAAGAAATTATTGAATTTGCGAATGAAATAATTAAAAATGCAGAAATTCCTGTAGGGCTCGCAACGCCAGTTTTCCGTAGCGGGGAAGATGTGAAAGTAATTGGTACAGAAGATCAATTCACTGAAATTGTGAAGACATTACAATATCTACAAAATGAAGATGTGAAAACAATTGCGGTAATCGGAAGAACGGACGATGAATGCCGTGAAATGTATGAAAAATTAACGAATGCAGGATTAAAAGTGAACGTAATCGAAGCGGATCAAAGCAAATATGAAGGTGGTATTTCAGTAGTACCTGTCTATTTAGCAAAAGGTTTAGAATTTGACGCTGTATTACTAATAGATGTGGATGAAGAACATTACAAAAACACAAAACACGATGCGAAGTTATTGTATGTCGGATGTACGAGATCACTTCATGATTTATGGATTTTCTATAGTGGGGAAGCATCTCCGTTAATTAAGAAATAAAAAATTCAAGAGGACTTTCTAGTAATAAACAGAAAATCCTCTTGTTTTTCTATATAAAAATAGGGGAGAGAATGAGTATGATTACAAAAGTAATAACGAAAAGAAATTGGGAAGTCGCAAAAACCACTGGAGAAATTAATGAAGCATCTCTTAAGGATGAGGGGTTTATTCATTGTTCATTATTAGACCAAGCTTTAAAAGTAGCTCAAAAACATTTTAATCATGAAGAAGAGGTTTTATTACTTACAATAGATCCATCTCTTGTAAAAGCAGAAATAAAATATGAACTTGCTTCAAACGGTCAAGAATACCCGCATGTATATGGAGTAATCAATGTTGAGGCGATTGTAGAGGTTGTCCCATTTCCTAAAGAAAAAGGAGAATATATATTACCAAAGGTACAAAGTTAAGAATGTTATAGGTATTTAAGTTAGCTAGAAAAGCACAAATCATATAGTTTGTGCTTTTAATTATGTATTTTTTTGGTAAATAATCATTGTTTTTGTCACAACAATACTGTACGATACATAGTATAAAACATATACTGTATGACATATAGTAATGGAAATGAGGTGAATAAATGGATGCTTTATTAAATTCATTAATTACTGAGCTTAGAAGAGGGACTTTAACATTGGCGGTTTTAAGCCAATTAAGAACGCCGCAGTATGGATATTCACTTGTCCAACTATTAGAGAAATCAGGAATCGTAATCGATCAAAGTACTTTATATCCACTACTTCGCCGATTAGAAAAGCAGGAGTTAGTGACGAGTAGTTGGGATAAAACGGAGAGTAGACCTCGTAAGTATTATGTTTTAAGTGAATATGGATCAGAGATATTTTTACAATTGAAAAAGCAATGGGTAAAGGATTCGAAAGAACTTTATAACTTATTAAAGGAGGAGGATGAAAATGAGTATGATTGATATGTACGTCCATGAAGTTGCGAAGAGATTACCTGAAAAAAATCGTGAAGATATTACACTTGAACTACGGTCAACAATAGAGGATATGTTACCAGACGATTATAATGAGGAAGATGTGAAGAGCGTACTCGAAAAATTGGGAAGTCCAGTTTCATTGGCTAATGGGTACTTGGATAGACCCATGCATTTAATTGGACCACGTTATTTTGATGTATATACGACGCTATTAAAAATGATTATACCAATTGCAGCTGTTATTGCGCTCATTTCAATGGTTGCAGAAAATTTTATAGGCTATAATGGTGATCAAGCGGTATTAAATGTTATTTTACAATTGATAGGTAAAGGTATTGGGGAAATTTTTGAAGTGGGTCTCCATGTATTTTTCTGGTTAACACTTGTATTTGCTGTTTTAGAAAGAACTGATAAAGAAAAGGATCCACACCCATTAACAACAAGCTTAAAAAAATGGACACCAGATGACTTGAAAAATGTTTCGTATATCCCGAAGAAAAAGGCGATCTCAAAGTTTGAAGTTTTTGGAGGGTTAATGTGGACGGCAATATGGGCTACACTTTACTTTTATGCGAATCATCTTGTAGGCGTATATCATGGTACAGAAAATGGGCTGAAGTTTGTCGCGCCAACGTTTAATCAAGATGTATTACTTCAATATTGGCCAATCGTTGTGGTTATGATCGTTTTGGAAGTAGCAATATCTCTTTATAAGTTAGTACAGGGACAATGGACGAAAAGATTAGCAATTGGGAATGCGATTCTTCAAGTAGTCGGAGCAATCATATTCATTGTAATTGTAGTAAATCCACATTTATTTAACGAAGGATTTATTACGTATTTGGCAAATGCATTTACTACTTCCCCAGAGGAATTTAAAACGTGGTTAATTGGCGGTGGAATTTTCATTTACTCGTTATCTGCTGCGATAAATATATTTGATGGTTTCCGAAAAGCTAGTATTCGTAAGTCGTTATAAGTCTGAAATTTCGGTATAATAAAACTACTAAAAAAGATAAGCATTTTGAAAGGAAGAAAACAATGATAAGGGAAGCAACGACAAAAGATTTAGCCTTTATGTTAGATATTTATAATGATGCGATACTGAATACAACAGCTGTATATGCATATAAACCTGTGACCCTTGAAAATAGAATAGATTGGTATGAACAAAAAAGGGCTGACGGTTATCCCGTTTTTGTATACGAATTAGATAATAAAGTAGTAGGATTTGCGACATTCGGACCATTTAGAGCTTGGCCTGCCTATAAATATTCAATTGAGCATTCTGTGTATGTTGATAAGGAATATAGAAAAAATGGAATTGGGACTTCTTTAATGAAAGAACTAATAGCAATTGCACAGGAAAGAGAATATATGACCATAATTGCCGGAATTGACGCAGAAAATGAAAAAAGCATTGCTATGCACGAAAACTTTGGATTTGTTCATTCAGGCACAATTAAAAAGGCCGGTTATAAGTTCAATAGATGGCTAGACTTAGTCTTTTATCAATTGGAGCTTAACGGGCCTGAAAATCCTACTGAGAAATAGATATATCAGTTATGCGAAATGAATTTTTTAAAAGATAGTGTGAAGAACTTTCATACTATCTTTTTCTTATTGTATTCAACAATATCATTTAACAAATAAAGGGTTTTTACATTCTATATCGAATTTTCACGGGGGTGATAAAACGATATAGAAAGAGGAATGAAGATGGAAACTGTCATACGAAAAATAAAAGAAATACAAACTGGCCAAGTCGGAATACTCGTTTATTCAACAAAGAATGGAAATATAGTTGCTTCCCATAACAATGAGCTATATGTTCCGTTAGCATCAGCAGCAAAAGTAGCAATTGGATTTGTAGTAGCAAAAATGGTAAAGGACAAACAAATTAGTTGGAATGATACACTTCATCACATTAAGTTTAATCCAAATGAGGATAGTGAGCAGTTATATCCTCATATACAGGGAAGAAATACATTAACACTTAATAAAGCGGTTGAAGTGATGATAGCTTGTCACGACAGTTATATTGCTAAGTCAATTGTTATGTATTGCGGAGGATGGGATACTGTCAGAGAATATATTTCAACATACTTTTCGAAGATTCATATACAGGAAAATCCTAGAGATGAGCAAAATGTAGGAGAGTTAAATCAACTTCTTTCACTTTTAGTACATATATTTCAAGGTTACAAATCAGAACCAGTAGCATGGGAGCCAATTATTAACGGAATGGTAAGACAGCAAGGCGAATATGAAGGAATACCTTCATATCATTTAGCTCATATGACAGGTGGATTGCCTACAGCTACAATAAATATTGGTATAATAGGAATGTTTAACGAATTCCCGTTTCTTTATGTTATTGGTGGGAAAGATTTACCTAATCGACGTGAAAATAAAGAGGTAGATGAAGAGTTTGCAGCAGCTTTGAAGCACATTTACAAAGAATATATTCAAAACATGCTAGAGGTGAACAATTGAAGAGAAACTTAAAAACTTCAACGATTATCATTTTAATTGTAACAATTATTGCTCTTGAAGTTGGAATCGCACTATATGATTACAATTTGTCATTAGATACAATTTACTTTGCCGCGATTCTTATTTGCATTGTATTGCTTTTTGGTACACGTATTTCTGAAGATAAAGAAAATACATCGAAACAGAGACGGAGAAAAACTGCTCTTATATTTTGGCCATCTATTTTATTGTCAATCGCTTGTTTTGCAGTTGTAAGTTACGTAAGAACAGGCTATGTCTCTATACCAGGGATAATTGGCTTTACATGCTTTATTACATACGGAGGATTTGTATTTATAAGTATTTTAAAGCGAAGAAATAAAAATTAAATGTAGCTTACTAAGCTGGAAGGATGGTATATATGAAACATATAGAGAGTGGTACTCGCAATGAAGGAGAATACATAAAAAATAAAGTAATTCAATATAACATGTCCATCTTAACAGAGGAAGTAAAACAACAGATGGAACAAGTAAGTTTTGTAGTGAAAGATGAAGAAGGGAAAATTTTTGGTGGTGTAACAGGAACGATGTATTTTTATCATCTTCATATCGATTTTTTATGGGTTGATGAATCAGTTCGCCATGATGGATACGGCAGTCAATTGTTACATAAAATCGAAGAAATTGCGAAGGAAAAAGGGTGTAGATTAATATTATTAGATTCATTTAGTTTCCAAGCGCCAGTGTTTTACAAAAAGCATGGCTACAGAGAATATGGTGTTGTTGAAAATCACCCGAAAGGTCATAGTCAACACTTTTTTGAAAAGAGATTATAATAATATTATGTAGACTAGATGACGGGAGTATTAAAATGTACACTTATAAATTGCAACATGAACAACCGATCTGTGTAGAAAAAATAAAAACACTTTATGATTCTGTCGGTTGGTGGCCAGAAAGAAAAGAAATAGATATTGAAAAAATGTTAAAGAATAGTATAGCAATTGGAGTATGGAAAGAAAATAAATTAATTGGATTTGCTAGAGTCGTTTCTGATGGTGTTTTTCGCGCGTACATAGAAGATGTTGTTGTACATGAAAGTGTAAGAAATAACGGCATTGGAGAGAAGATGCTTACAATGTTACTTGAAGAAATATCTCATATTCATATTGTTAGTCTATTTTGCGGAGAGAAACTAATACAGTTTTATGGTGAACAGCAATTTCAAGCGACGAAGCAAATTGTGATGCACCGTAATCAAATTGTGAAAGAATAAGAGGTGTCAGTAAGAATGAATACAACGAGAGAGTATTGTTTATCAAAAAGAAAAGCGACAGAAGATTCTCCAGATGGCTGGAGTGCCACTTGCATGAGGCTCAATAATAAAATATTTGCGATATTGAATCATGAAGAAGGTGAAAAAGCTGCGATTACATTAAAATGCGATCCAGAACTTGCGTTAAGAATACGAGAAGATTACCCAGAAACAATTATTCCAGGGTATCATATGAATAAAAAACATTGGAATACCGTGTATATACATAAGGGTGTAGAACAGGAGCAAATTAATAAGATGATTGATTGGTCGTATGATTTAGTACTACAATCATTTTCAAAGAAAAAGCAGCAAGAGTTAATGGATGAAATGCAAAGTGAAGTCGACAATAAGTAGCTAGTAAAATGATATTAATTTACTAGCTATTTATTGTTTCAATATATTTATTAGGAGATTTTGAAATGAGTATGCAACGAAACAGATTAATATATGCAATTTTTACTATCATCGTAATTATTTTAGGTCTCAGTTCCAGAAAGTTTGCTTTCGCGTTACCTGATTTATTAAATGAGTACTTAGGTGATGCTTTATGGGCATTAATGATTTTCATGGGATTTGGATTTTTGTTTCCTAAAATAGAAACGAAGAAATTAGCTTTTATTAGTTTGCTATTTTGCTATGGAATTGAACTGAGCCAATTGTACCATGCGGCTTGGATAGATAACATTCGTGCAACGACTTTAGGTGGACTTGTATTAGGGTACGGATTTTTGTGGAGTGATTTAGTGGCTTATACAATTGGTGTTGGGATAGGAATACTTTGTGAATTGATGTTACAAAAGAAATAAGAGGTTTGTAAAAGGGGCCCTTTATGAAAAAAATAATATTAATTGGTTCTGGTGGTTCAGGAAAATCTACATTAGCAAAGCAGTTAGGAAATAAACTAAATATTAAGGTGTATCATCTTGATGCACTATTTTGGAAACCGAATTGGCAAGGTGTTCCGAGAGATGAACAAATAACAGTTCAAAACAACTTAGTTAAAGGTGAGAAGTGGATTATTGATGGCAATTACGGTGGGACGATGGATATAAGACTTAAGGCAGCTGATACAATTATCTTTCTTGATATTCATAGAACAATTTGTGTTTATCGTGCTTTTAAAAGAATGATTCAATATAGAAATAAAACAAGACCAGATATGGGCGCGGGATGTGAAGAAAGATTTGATTTGCAATTTTTTAAATGGATATGGGAATATCCTAAGACGAAAAGACCTGCAATTTTAACAAAACTAGATCAATTAAGTAAGAACAAAAAAGTTATTATTTTAAAATCTCCAAATGAGGTTCAACGATTCTTAACAGAAGTAAGGTAAGGGTTGCTGTATTAGAAATTAAACTATGTTCCATTTTGAAATGGGGGATAATAATGAAAGAAATCATTCGCTCAATTGATTCTTATATGGTGAAAATCCCGGCAGGAGAAATAATATTAAGAGATGATCGAATTAAACAGCAATGGAATGTTCAAATTAAACCATTTCTTCTTGCAAAGTATGTTGTAACGATGGAAACATATTATGCTTTTACGAATAGTACGGCAAATGATTATAAACATAGCAACAAGCCAATTGTAAATATGTCATGGAATGATGCAATCGCTTTTTGTAATTTACTTTCAAAAAAAGCAGGATTAAAAGAGTATTATTTTATTAGTGATGGCGGTCAAATGGTTAGTTGTAATTTAGATTCGAACGGCTACCGATTACCTTCTGAGGCTGAGTGGCAATATGCATGTAAAGCAGGGACTACTGGATACATATATGGAGAACTTAATAAGATAGCTTGGTATAATGAAAACTCAGGTGGACAAATTCATGAGGTCGGTAAAAAAGAACCAAATGCATGGGGACTATATGATATGTTGGGGAACGTTTGGGAATGGTGCTATGATTTGTATGATGAAAAAGTGTACGGATCGTACCGGATTTTTCGAGGTGGTAGTTGGGCGGAAGCAGCCAGAGGTTGCGGAGCTACTTGTCGCCGTCGTAGCCATCCTACATTTCATATAGATGATCTTGGATTTAGGCTTGCTAGGTCAATTTAACAGAAAAATGATATATGAAAGTTGGCTTATATGTTGGCGATCATATGTATACGCCTTTTGGTATGGCGAATGTAAAGAGTGACTTTGTATGGATTCCTCGTTATGGTGGTAATAAACCAGTATATTCTTGTGATATTTGGCAGTACACGGAAACAGGAAATGTACCTGGCATCGGTAAGTGTGACCTGAATTCTCTTATAGGTAATAAGTCACTGTCTAGGTTTACTGAATCAGTACAAGAGCAAGTGCGAGCAACTAAGCAAAATATAATCCAATCAGGAGCTTTTTCAAGGGAGTACATTGAAGATGTTATGGGAGCATTAACATCATTAAAAATGACAGCTCAATTCATTTTACAACCAGATGGATTAGCATATTTTATTTCTGATCCAACTTCAGATGCTCAATTAAATGCGATGAAGAAGTACCTTGATCGTAGAGATTGGTGGTATGAGTATTTGAAATAAAACAAAAGGATAGTTTAATCAAAAATAACAGCCGACTCAATATAAATACGTCGGCTGTTATTCTTTTAACTATGACAACAACTCCTCTACTCTGACGCTATCTATTAACAGTGCTTTTAATGAAGGAGCTATTTTAATTGTCTCTTCAATATCTAAATCTCCAAAATCCACTGTATATAATCCGAATCCTTCTTTTCCAGCTACATATAGTAGTGCTTTTCCACCTTCATCATCACCAATTGCTAGTGAATTTGGTATATATTTTTGAATATCATGTGCTTCATTCATCTCTATGCAATCAGTTGGGCTCCAAATACGTATGTAAAGTTCATTTTGTACATTAATCTCTGCATTTGTACAATGTTAAATTACTTCTAAATAATCTAATGGTACATCTATTGATGAGAATTTTTGTAATTCTTGAATAGCCTCTTTACTCGCTGGTGATTCATAAGCTTCTAATGTGAAGGCCTCATTTAATCTTTCTAGAATATTCATTAATAATCAATCCTTTCATACTTTACTATTAGTTTATCAAGCATTTTATATTGCTGTTCTAAAGTTTCTGAAATGTTTTCTTTAGAAAATCCTGCGAGTTCAAAAGCAGATACTAGATTCTGATTCAGAAAAACAAGTACAAAAGGGTATTATATGAATCCATAATGTAGATGCATATAATACCCTTTTTATTACGTCAATACTTTTGTCATAAGAATATGAGGAATACCATCTTCCATAAACATATCAGAAGAAGTTTGATAGCCTAATTTCCCATAAAATCCTTCCGCTTGTGTTTGACCATGTAATTTCACTTTTGTTGCATCTTTGTTTCGGGCAATCTCTTCTAATGCTTGAATAATTACTTTACCTAGTCCATATTTACGATAGTCTTTTAAAATACAAATTCTTTCTAGTTTACCGATTCCATCAACAAAACGTATACGGCCAGTTCCTACAGGGAGTTCATTATGAAAAACTAAAATATGTTTACATTCTTCATCAATTTGATCAAATGTATCGAATTCATCTGCAAGAGGAACACCTTGTTCTTTTACAAATACTTCTTTTCGAATATGAAAGGCAGTTTCTAAATCTGTAAGTTCTGTTATGAGTTGGGATTGCAAAATGTTCAGTCCTTTCTAGTGCGATATGAATGTGTTTTCATAGTATATCATATTGTAACGTAATAGTAGAAAAAGGCTGACTTTTATAAGTCAGCCTTTTAACTCTTTTATGCCGTTTTCTGTTCCAATAATCGCTTTACTCGTCATATCTATAAACAATCCTGTTTCAACTACACCAGTAATCATTTTTAATTGATCGTGTAAATTGGTAGGATTAGATATATGATTAGGGAATACACAATCGATAATCATGTTATTGTTATCCGTAATAAATGTATTGTTATTTTTTAAACGTAATGTTGTTTGACACCCTAAAGATTGAATTTTATTTTCAGTTTGTTTCCATGAAAAAGGTGTGATTTCAACAGGTAGCGGAAATGCACCTAAATATGTAACGATTTTCGATTCATCAGCTATAATTATTAGTTCTTTAGAGGAGGAGGCAACGATTTTTTCGCGAAGTAATGCACCACCGCCGCCTTTTATTAGCTGTAAATTTGAATCAATTTCATCAGCTCCATCGATTGTAAGATCCAGAGTTTGTATGTCATTTAAGGAAATTAGCGGGATGTTTAGTTGCTGTGCTAATATTTCGGTTTCTTTTGATGTAGGTACAGCTTGAATGGATAAACCTTTTTGTACACGTTTTCCTAACTTTTGTATCGTCCAATATACAGTTGAGCCTGTACCAAGCCCAACTTTCATTCCATCTTGTACAAAATCAGCGGCGTATTCGCCAGCGAGCTGTTTTAAATTCATCATTTTACTCCGCCGGACGTGGTCCAGCATCAAGACCTGAATTTTCAACTGTAAGTACCGGACGAACGACTATGTCTTTATGTACGCGCATTTGACACGATAAGCGTAAATGATCTTCAATTCCTTTTTCCGTAATCGCATTTTTTTCATTTGCGCTTGCTTCCAAGAAATCACCCGCTATAATTTCTACTCTACAAGTTGTGCAACGTGCTTTTCCGCCGCAACGATGGAGAATATGTACACCGTTATCTTCAATAGCTAATACTAACTTTGTTCCTTCTGTCACATCAAAAGTTCCAGCACCTTCAATTGTTAATTTTGGCAAATTTGTTCCTCCTCACGTAAAATTGTACATAACATATTTATGACCGCGAATTATTGAACATAAACATTTTTTTTATAAGCCCCGTAACTTTTTCGTTTAATCAATCGTTTATTAAGTAAGCGCTGAAAAGGAGTGGTTATTTTGTGCACAAAAATAACTCAGGTTTTAAATAATCATATCGATATGAATCATTCAAATATAAATTTTTTAATTGAAAATCATGCAGAGTTAAAAAGATACTGTATGTTTTTAACGAAAAACAAATGGGACGGTGAAGACCTCGCCCAAGAAACAGTTTGTAAAGTTCTTCAAAAATACGGTAATAAAGATATTTGTATGACGCTTCTATATAAAATGGCCAGAAATAGTTGGTTAGACCAGATGAAGTCGAAATCAGTTCATGAAAAAATAAAGGAACAAATTACTTTTGAAGAACCACACGAGAAAATTGCTGATTTGCATGAAATGGTAGGAAAAATGTTATTTTCATTAAATGTAAAACAATCCGCAATTTTATTATTAAAGGATGTTTTTCAATATAGTATCGCTGATATTGCTAAAGTATGTTCTGTATCAGAAGGAGCAGTGAAAGCTTCTTTATTTAGGAGTAGAAATAGATTGAAAACTGTAAGTGAAGAAGGAATTGAGATAGTCGAATACACAGATGATATTGAAATTGTAGTAACATCTATTCGTGAAGAAAGGCCGGAATTGTTAACAAAGCTTCTTCCGACAATAGATTTTACTAAGTTACCATCTAAACAGCCAGTCTTATTATTTAATGCGAAAAAGCCTTCTTCCTACAGTTGTATGCTTTGCGCGGCATAACAATTATTGGAGGGATTAAAAATGAATACAATTCCATACGTCGTAGAACAAACGAAATTAGGAGAACGTTCCTATGATATATATTCAAGGTTATTAAAAGACCGCATTATAATGATCGGTTCAGAAATTAACGATCAAGTAGCGAGTAGTGTAGTGGCGCAATTATTATTTTTAGAAGCAGAAGACGCGGAGAAAGACATATTCCTGTATATTAATAGTCCTGGCGGTTCAACGACAGCAGGTTTTGCGATATTAGATACGATGAATCTAATTAAACCGGATGTGCAAACACTTTGTATGGGATTTGCGGCGTCATTTGGTGCATTGCTATTATTAGCAGGTGCAAAAGGAAAACGGTTTGCGCTCCCTAACAGTGAAATTATGATTCATCAGCCGCTCGGTGGTGCACAAGGGCAGGCAACTGAAATCGAAATAACAGCAAAAAGAATATTAAAGTTGAAGCATGATATTAATCAAATGATTGCAGATAAAACAGGGCAACCAATTGAAAGAGTAGCACATGATACAGAAAGAGATTATTTTATGACGCCAGAAGAGGCGAAGGAATATGGTATTGTTGATGCAGTCATTGAGAAAAAATAAAGCAAAATAGGCTAGAGAATATCCCAAATTCTCTAGCCTATTTTTTAATCTTTTATCCAGTCATCAACTAAAGTTTGATTCTTTTTAATCCATTTTCGTGCAGCTTCTTCCGGATCTTTCGTTTTATTTAACATGACCATTAACGTACCAAGCTGTTCATCGTTCATTTTCCATTTATCAAAGTATTTTACAATATCGGGATGATCTTTTTCGAAACCTTTACGAACAGAGTAATAAATGTCGTCTTTTTCACCATATACTTTCTTAGGGTCTTTTAAATATTTTAAGTCAAATTCTGAAAAGCCCCAATGCGGATTCCAAAGCGTAACTGCGATTGGTTTCTTTTTCGTATATGCCTTCTTTAGTTCGCTCATCATCGCAGCTTCTGAAGATTGGACAAGTTTTAATTTTATTTCATATGCCTTCATTGCTTTATCCGTTAAATTCATAAGGCTACTACCAGGTTCGATTCCGACAATTTTATTATCTAGTTCATCTTTGTGAGCGTTTAAATCTTCGATGCTGTTTATGTTTTTCATATAAGAAGGGACGACCAAACCAAGACCAGTGCCTTCATACCATTTTGATTTTAAGACAATGTCATCTTTATAACGATCATTTAGCGGTTTATCCGTAACAGGAAGCCATACTTCTAAATTAGCATCAACATCACCACGGGCGACACCAGTCCAAATCGCAGCTTTTTCTAAATACATGAGCTCAACTTTATAACCTTTTTCTTCTAATAAAACCTTCCACATGTTTGCAGTTGCAATATTTTCTTTCCAACTTGTTACACCAAGTTTAATTTTCCCTTTCGAATTTGCATTTGTTGCATTACATGAAGTGAAAATCATAGTAATAAATAATGCAAGGCATATAAGCCATATGTTCTTTCTCATTGAAAACCTCCCAAAAAACTTTTGCCTTTTTAAATACATGTATAAGTAAGCATTCTTATTATGAACGGAAACGAGAATTTTAAAGAAATCTTATGAATGTCATTTTTATCCCGCGTTAACGGGCAGTACAACTCCCACCTCAAAATTCGACTGGAGCAAAGCAGTTAGGTGGGAGATCAACTGCCTGTAAAATAACGATTGGTGAAGGTTAATAATCAGTGGGGGATGAACATCCCACACTGATTAAAGTTTCACTTTATGTAATATTTCTTTGTAAAATCGCAACACTATGTGAATAGATGGGTAGAAAAGGAGTAGTGACATGGATAATACAAAGGTGCGTGTTGAAAATGTAACAAAAGTATTTGGGAAACATCCGCAAAGAGCCCTTGCCTTATTAAAAGAAGGGAAAAGCAAATCAGAAATTTTGAAAGAGACAGGAATGAACGTTGGTGTGAAAAAGGCAACGTTTGAAGTGTACTCTGGAGAAATTTTCGTTATTATGGGGTTGTCAGGTAGCGGGAAATCTACGTTAGTTCGTATGCTAAACCAATTAATTAAACCAACCGCAGGTCATATATACATAGATGGTGAAGACATCGCAACGATGGGGAAAGAAGAATTACGAAGAGTGAGAAGAACGAAGATGAGCATGGTGTTTCAAAAGTTCGCTTTATTTCCGCACCGTACAGTAATACAAAACGTTGCGTACGGGTTAGAAATTCAAGGAGTTCCAGTAGAGGAACGAGAAAATAAGGCGTTAGAATCGCTACAGTTAGTAGGACTCGATCATCATAAAGATAATTACCCAAGTCAACTTAGTGGTGGTATGCAGCAGCGTGTTGGAATCGCAAGGGCACTAACGAATAATCCAGATGTATTACTAATGGACGAGTCATTTAGTGCATTAGATCCACTTATTCGAAAAGAAATGCAAGATGAATTGTTAGAGTTACAAGATAAAATGGAAAAAACAATTATATTTATTACACACGATTTAGATGAAGCACTTCGAATTGGAGATCGTATTGCATTAATGAAAGATGGAGAAATCGTTCAAATTGGAACGCCGGAAGAGATAATGATGAGCCCTGCTAATGAATTTGTAGAGAAGTTCGTTGCGGACGTTAATTTAGGAAAAGTAATTACCGCGGAATCTATATTAAAACGACCGGAGACTTTATTAATTGACCGTGGGCCGCGTGTAGCACTTCAAATTATGAGGAACGCTGGTGTTTCTACAGTATATGTTGTAAACAAAAAGTATGAGTTTTTAGGTATATTAACCGCAGATGATGCGAGTAAAGCAGTACAAAAACAGTGGCCGATTGCTGATTTATTACTTAACGATATTCCGCATGTTTATTTAGATACTTTACTTGAGGAAACGTATGCAAAAATGGCGGAGATGAAATATCCGTTACCCGTAATTGATGAGAAGAAAAGACTAAGAGGAATTATTAAACGTGAAAGTGTCATTCAAGCTCTTGCAGGTAACATTGAGGAAGAGGTGAAGGATGATGAATAATATACCGCGTATTCCATTAGGAGAATGGGTTGATTCATTTGTTGCGAGTTTATATGAGCACTTTGAAGGCTTGTTCCGAGGATTCTCTTATATTATTGGTGGATTCGTTGATTTACTCACTAATTTTTTAACAATAATACCAGCCATATTGATGATTATTATCTTGTGTTTCCTTATTTGGTATACAACGAGAAAATTATCTTTAGTCATTTTTACGCTTATCGGATTATTATTTATTTTAAATATTAACTACTGGGCACAAACGATGCAAACATTAGCACTCGTACTTACTTCCGTTATTATTTCTATTATTGTCGGAATTCCAATTGGGATATTAGCATCTCAAAATGAACGTTTCTCAAAATTTTTAAAACCGACTTTAGATTTTATGCAAACAATGCCCGCGTTCGTTTATTTAATACCGGCCATTACGTTTTTTGGTGTCGGTGTTGTTCCTGGTATTATTGCTTCAGTGATTTTTGCAATGCCACCGACAATTCGTTTTACTGACCTAGGAATTAGACAAGTTCCAGAGGATTTAATTGAAGCAGCGAATGCATTTGGTTCAACCGCATCACAAAAACTATTTAAAGTGCAATTACCGCTCGCAACTGGAACAATTATGGCAGGTGTAAATCAAAGTATTATGCTTTCATTATCAATGGTCGTAACAGCATCACTTGTAGGAGCACCAGGTCTTGGAGTCGATGTGTACCGTTCTGTTACACAAGTAAATATCGGAATGGGATTTGAGGCGGGACTAGCCATCGTCGTGATTGCGATTATATTAGACCGCATTACACAAGGATTTCATCAAAAAAGAAGATAAAAAGAAAACACACTTTATTATACAAAGTGTGTTTTTTTGTTCGGAAAAATTACATACGAACAATAACAGAACCGCCAGCTGGTGCGCAAACTTGATTTTGCTGTTGTTCCATTGATTTTATTAAATGATTATTCTCTTCGATTAATGAGATTAATTTCGCTAATTGGCTTTCAAGGCTTGCAATGCGCTGCATCATATACTGAGAATCATAATGCAGTGTATTCCTTGCAGCGTGGGGCGAGTAAACATATTGTTGATTTAGATTTGGATTCCAATGAGGATGCATTTGAATCGTTCCTCCTTCAATGAATTACTGTTCTTTCTTATAGTAAATGCCTATGTATATGTAATGGTGACTTAAAAATCCTTTCAAATGAAGAGGATTATGTAGGGGGAATGGAAAAGTAATAAAGTACATATTTTGGAAATTTTTAAGCGGGAAAGCAAATATATTAGGAGATAGTAACGTTCATGTAAATGGATATTATATGAGGAGAAATTATGAGAGGAGATGCAATTTTGGCTAATAATACAAAAAGAAATGACGCAATGACAATCGGTATCGCTATAGGTATTGTAATCGGTGTAGTACCTAGTTTATTTACTGATAATTTAGTAATCGGAATTGTCATTGGAATTTGTATAGGGATTATTGTGTTGAAGAAATAATCAATTGTAAATTTGAAATATGAAATTTGATTGGATCGTATATGATTTTAATGAGGAAATTGCTAACTCAAGAGATTGAATTTTCGGAATATAAAACCTGTTTTTCCTTTTTTTATGATATTATATATGAAAAGGATGGTGATGGATATGTCAATAAACAATCAAGCAGATAAAAACTGTTTCATTTGCGAAAAACATAAAGGAAACATTAAAGTTCCAGGCGGTGCTATTTATGAAGACGATCTCATATACGTTGGACATGTCCATTGGGAAAAGGAAGAAACATATCTTGGTTACGTAATGATTGATATAAAAAGACATGTACCTGGTCTAGCTGAATTAACTGAAGATGAGGCAAAAGCATTCGGACTCATAACAAGCAGAGTAAGTAAAACGCTAAAAGAAAGCGAAGGTGCAGAACATATTTACACATTTGTTTCAGGAAATGGTGTACCACATATGCATATGCACATTATACCGCGTTATCCGAATACACCAAAAGAGTTTTGGTCACCGACTGAGGTAGCAAATTGGACTGGGGCACCATATGGAAATTCAAATGAAATTAAAAAACTATGCGAAAGAATACGAAAGTATATGGTAGATGAGTATGCATACAACAAATAATACAAAATATTCATGGGTTGGAAATATAGAAATGTGTTTAGGAGAAATTTCAGTTAAACATTATGGTGATATCGTGCTCGGTAAATACGGTGGTAATATAAGTGCCGGAGCGAAAAAGAATGAAGATGGTGCGTTAGTTTGGTCAAGTGGTGACTGGGAATTCGCTGTTATATTAGACGGACACAATAGCGCAGAAAGTGTTGAACTAGTAGTAAATACAATCGAAAAAGAATATGAAAATATAAAAGCGATTATGAAAGAATCAATTGAAACAGTATTTCAATCTGTTGAAAATCATTTACTTACGATTTTTCAATCACAGTCATTTAAAGAAGAATGTGAAAAAATTAAAGGTGAGACAGCTTGTTTAATCTGTGTAAGAAAAGATAATTTTATATGGTGGCTATCTATTGGCGATTGTCTAGTGTATGTATTTCATGAAGAATTACATAAATTAGGACAATATACATTAAATCAACGTCATTTTTACGAGTGGATTGGTAATGTTAATACATTTGATTTACCTGTTCCTTGCTATTCATCAGGAATTCGTGAATTACGTACTGGAAAGAATCGAATTGTAATGGTGACAGATGGGGTATTAGAGTGTGGGGAAAGACGATATGAAACTCATAGAAATCTATATAGTGATATGAATAGAAATAATAAAACACTTAAAGAAAATATTCGCAATATTTTAGAACACGTTCATCATCAATTAGGGCGAGATAGTGCCACAATTATTAGTTGGGATATTGAAAACAAAGGGAATGCTACGTATCCGAGTGATCAGCCGGAGAAAATCCAAACGATTAAGTAAAGGAGGATACCTCTGTGTTTCATGTGAAAGTCATTGTAGTAGTTTTATGGATTCTATTCTTAGTTGTTTTAGAAAATATAGTGAGAAAAAAGATGAATATACCGAAACAAAAAGGATGGAATAATAAATATGTAAACAAATCTCATAAATGGGGAAACAGAATTATTATTTATTCTTATATAGTGGTTATTATTATATGTTCTTCTCTTTCAAACCCCCTATACATGAGCTTTCTACCTTTTCTGTTTTTAATTACGTTATATAGTTTTGATGCATATATGGAATGGAAATATGACAGGGAATCGAGGGAGTTCTTGATGTCCTTAGGTGGGGCTGTATCGTTAATGATAACAGGGCTGATTCTATATTTTTTTATTTAATACGTATTAATTACAGCCCTATAGCAATGTCATATAATAAGCAATTAAAGGGAGAGTAGAAATGAAAAGTCCTCGATTACGTGCAGAAGCAATGATTTTAAATGAAGATCATTCTAAAGTACTTGTTCAATGTGACGAGAACAAATCATTTTACCGTTTTCCAGGTGGCTCCATCGAATTTGGTGAAACGGCAAAAAAAGCAATAGCACGAGAACTATGGGAAGAATATAATTTAAAAGTTTTTGTTCAAGAATTAGCAGTTGTAAACGAGAATATTTTTGAATGGAACGGAGAAAAGGGACATCACTGTACATTAATACATTGGGGAACTGTTCGAGAAGTAGTTACAAATGAAATAAGGCACAAAGAGCATGAGAATATTATTTTAATCTGGAAAAGTATAGAGGAATTAAAGGCAAAGCCAACATACTCTGAAGGAATCTTAAGTTATTTAGAAGAGAATAACCGTAATATAGTCCACTTTATTTTAGATAATTCAATGGGGTAATAGGAGGAATGTTAATGGGAACTTCTACTTTTTGGATTATAAGTATTGTTTTTTGTATAGCTGTCTATTTTTTTGATAAGTTTTTAAGAAAAAAATTAAATATGCCAAAGATAGGTTTTTGGGGATATAAAAAACATGTAAATAGTTTACATAAAAAATTGGAAATAGGACTACTTTTTATTTATTTAATAACTAGCTTTATTTTTATCTTTAAATTCGAAAGTGTTAATATTGCTTATGTCATTTTCACTTATTTAGGGGGTACGTTGATCTTAAGAGCATGGATGGAATGGAAGTATGATAGAGAATCGAAAGATTATATATTTTCACTAATTGGAGTATTTACATTTGTTTTTATGACTTCGATGTTATTTTACTTCGTTCCACCTGCTGCATAAAAAATGAAAGGGATATAAGGGGGATGAATTAGGTTGGATTTAGATGTGATTTTAAAACGGATGCATGAAAAATATAAAGAGCAATCACTTATAATAATAGGCATTGATGGCTGTGGCTGGAAAAAGTGCGCTAGCCAATAAAATAAAAAGTAACCATTTATCTGCTAGGTGATAAATGGTTACTTTTCGTGTGAAAAATTACTATGTTATTAATCCTTAACTTTATTTAATATGCATTTAATGAAATTTGTTTTATCCTCTGCGTACTTATGTTTATCATTAGGATTAGCTTGTGAAAGTTGGATCTTTAACTGTTCATACTGTATACGAGAAGTTTTATTATCTATTAAGTAATCTCTGAATTTTAATTGTTCCATTAAATATTTATTCCCTTGTTCATACATATGAATTTGATGAGTTCTTGGTTCACCTTTATTGAAATAGTACCTTTCGGGTAATACATCTTTTCTATATGTATAGTGTAATTGTTTTAGACTCGGAATACACTTTAGACCATTTTTGAAATCTTTTAATTCAATCGCTATATCAATAATAGGCTTTGCGCTTAAATATGGAATGGAGGTACTGCCAATATGGTGTATTGCTAAAATATATTCGCCAATTTGTTCCTTGATTAATTGTTTCTCTTTTATAAACTCATTTTCCCATTCTTCGGTCCACGGAACTAAAAATACTTTACCATATGGTAACCCCAACATTTGATTAGCACCCCCGGTACATAATTTCCTAATAAAATTAGTTACATTTTCTTAAAACTCCTCAAAACAAGAAATTCCCACAATCTCCACGGAAAAATCTTCTTCGCAAAAATCATAAACTTTACACCTTTTCCAATTGGATATCGTAGATTAGTACGCTTAGATTCTGCAATTTTAACTATTTTTTGGGCAACATCTATTGGATTACCAAATGTATCGCTGCCACTATTAATATGTTTTTGTATTTTATCCATATATTCCTTATAAGGAGAGGTCGTATCAGATTGGTTTTCAGCTAGTTGTTTACCAACTTCCCAAATGTTCGTGTTATAAGAACCTGGTTCGATTAAAGCAACATCTATTCCGAAAGGTTTTACTTCTAAGCGAAGCGATTCACTCCAGCCTTCTAATGCATATTTTGAAGATACATAAGGGGATAAACCAGGGAATCCGACTTGACCGCTAATACTGCTTATATTAATGATTTTCCCGCTTTTTTGTTTACGCATATAAGGTAAGACAAGTTGTGTGATGGATATAGCTCCAAAAAAATTCGTTTCAAATTGCTTACGGTATTCTTCTACTGGAATTTCTTCTACAAAGCCTCCAGTTGCATATCCTGCATTATTAATGAGAAGGTCTACTCTATTTATTTTCTTTAAAAATAATTGAAAGTTATGTATAGAGCTTTGATCTGTTACATCTAATTGTTGAACTTTTATATTTTGTTGTAAATTGAGTTTAGTAGCTTGAGATAGTAAGTTTGCTTGTTTTTCAAGGTTTCGCATTGTAGCAATGACTATATAGTCTTTTTTCGCAAGTTCAAGTGTAGTTAATAGTCCGAATCCACTTGAAGCCCCTGTAATAACCGCGATTTTTTTATTCATTTGTCGCTCGCTTTCTTTTTCTTTTATCATAACGAGTTGTAAGGAGAAAATCTATTAATCTTACATATTGTTTCTATATATATTCGTTTTATTTCTATATTTCAGGAACTTATTTATTATTAAAGTGCTTATTGATTCTTAATTTGCATATGTATGGAATTGTTTTGAAAGAAGGGAATTGTACCGCATCACCGTATATAGAGTAGAGAGTATATTATAAAAGTTGATGAAATGGAGGAAGAAAAATGGTCCATGCGAAAGATGTATTAGCAGATCAGTTATTAGCAAATGCGAATGATCCGAGTTGGTATATTCCATTTTCAGATGCAGTTAAGGATTTATCTGAGAGAGAAGCTTTCTGGAAACCAAATGAAGAGAGTAATTGTATAGCTGAAATTGTACAGCATTTACTGTATTGGAACTCGACGTGGCAAAAAAGGTACAAAGAATCAAATGTTAATGCTGTACCCGCTATTGGAGATAATAACAAAAGTTTTATGTTATCGAATAATCAAACATTTGAAGAGTTAAGAGAAAAGTTATTAGAGAAACTGTTACAATGGCAAAATCTCATAAATGAAGAAAAGATTGAAAGTGATGTAGTTGGATTTCCTGTTTCTGCAAAGTGGTGGGAAGTGCTAGCTAATGTAACAACCCATAATGCATATCATATTGGACAAATTATTTACATTCGGAAATTACAGAAGAGTTTTGATAATGAATAAAGAAATGATTTTTTTATTAAGGGAACAATATGGGATATTCTCATTGGAGAATTCCCGTTTACAGTGAATGGGAAAGACCAGTCTTAAAATGACTGGTCTTTCTAACGGCTAAAGCAATATTAACAAAAGAAATTTAGAAAAACTACTATTCTTTCATATCTTTTAATCTAAGGGAGAATAGTGGTTTTGAGACATCTTCATTAGTTTAATTGAAATGCCCCGTCACTACTTGATTTCAATTGCTGAAGTTATATCATTCCAATCTGCAGCTAAATTAGCAGTTTTACCATACCATTCAGAATGTCTAAAGAAGACACCTTTTCCATATCCTTGTGTTGAAGTATGCTCCCAAAGCGTCGTTGAATAACTTGCAGAAGGTGATGCTGTACTTACAGAGGAAATTCTGTCGTTCCAGCTAGATGGTAAGTTTTTAAACCCGCTGCTCCAGTAAATATATTGTCCGCCTTTATTTTGATGTTCATAAAAATCAGTACTACCAGCACCACTACCTAAAGAATTAATTTGATTTTTAAGTATTTTTTTATCCTTTTCAATAAAAGCATTCATTGTTTCTCTGCTAGTAAAACCATAAGCTAACCAATCTCCATTTTCATTTTGCTTAGGTAAAACCATTGTAATTTGGATGTCTTTTTTTGCTTGATCACTTAATTTTGCAAATGTACTAACATTTTTTTCATCCACTTTTAAATAATCGAATGATTTAATTGTATTCTCCTTTTCTGCAGCACTTACGACTCCTAATCCTCCAGTTAATGCAAAACCCGCTACTAATGTGCTTGCTACTAATTTCTTCAACATATAACCATCCCTTTTTGTTTAGATTTTTGTACAGGTGAATCTTGTACAAGTTAAAATGTATTCTAATTCTGAAGTTTTGTAAATATTCTGAAGTTTTAGAAATAATAGGCAGAATATTTACAGTTTTACATCTTTTCTTTAGAAAAAATGGTTATTGGAATGATATAATAAGCGAATACATTGCTTTTCTTGGATGATAAAATGTTTTAGGAGAGGTGTCATTGAAATATTTTACAAGAGATTGGTATAAAGAAATGTAAGTATCTGGATTTTTAATTTTCTCAGAAACATTAGATGAATGGGAAGAGATTTTGCGAGAGAGCGAAAAGGTGGGAATGGATTATAAGCAAAGTTTGAAAGAAGATTTATTAAAGTTCCTTCCTAAGTCACTACATCGATATATTCATGACAACACAATTAATTCAGAATATCCATCAGAAAAATTAAAGAAACTTATGCTTAAGTGAACAGAGGATTATAAGAAAAAGATGAATGATTTAGAACAAGATTATACAGAACATAAACCAAATCCAATTTGAAAAAAGTTTAATTAAATTGGATTTGGTTCTTTTTAATAAGTTTCTTTGTTGGATGTTGCACTTGTTCTGACAGGAACTAATTCAACTTTTGTTTAATGTTAATAAAAACTATTTACGAGAAGGGAGGTACATAAGAATTATTTGGTTATGGTGTTTGACATAGCACCAATTGAGGATAATGCTTCATTCACAGGTACGTTCATAGTTGAAGAGTCTATATAGAATGAATTTAATGCCTCAATATAGAAATATTCGTTTTCTTTAACTGTATAACCGTTCTGGTTTAAACTGAATAACGCGTTTGAGATAGCATGAAATTTTTTATTGTCCGTCAAACTTACCCAATTTTGGCCGATCATTCCTTTAATATAAGTTTCCGTGTCAGAATTACTATTTGAAAAGCTTGAAGAACTATTTCCGTTTGCTGCACCAGTTGATGGCTGGAGCGCACCTTTTATTTCGCCTGAAGATGAAATAATTGTTTGTTTAATAGTTGGCTCGATTTTACTTTCTACTTGTGCAAGTGTACGCCCAGATTCTGTTCCAGACATAATTTGTGACTTATCCAACGTATCTAGTAATTGTAGTGTATCTTTTCCTGGTTGAGCACCTAGTTCTCGATCAATATTTATATTCATTGCTACAATATCAAAAGTTTTTAAATACACCTCATATGTTGGGAATTCTGTATTACTTAAATATACATTTAATGTACTTAGAAAGCCTAATTTAGGAAGTAACTCGCTATATTTCTTATTATAGTTTGCATAAAAATCAACCAAATACAGATATTGTTCACTAGTTTTCAATTTAGAAAAATCATCATTCATCTTAACAGTAAGGTAATCAAAGTCTTCGGAAGATGTATGTCTATATTCTCGGATGTATTTGTTGGAACTTAAGTATTCATCTCTGTCTTTCTCAGTTGGTTTCGTTTTCTTTGTCTCTTCTTTTACAGTAGTATCACTTTTATCAGCACTAGGAGAGCAAGCAGCTGTCGCCAGTAATAAAATCGATACGCTTAATAAATACTTTTTCATGTTTTTCCCCATTCCCTTAATTAAAAATAATTCAAATTTAGATTATTTTACCATGAATAAATGAAAAGAGCCTTCTTTTGTCAAGGGTTAGTGAAATTCAATCATCATAATTTTATTTAGCATTTCATACGTAAATCTCCCTGAATTTTAAAAATTCTTCAGTTAAATGTTAACATATACCTTTGATAGCTAGTTAGACTTGTCCGTTAGTGTAATAAGAAAAACAAGTTATAGATAATTACGATGCACCTTTTTAATAAACGGTACATCTTTGTTTCAAATCAAAACTATTAAATAAGAAATGGAAAGATGTTAATATTGGAATTTGATTAGTCAATGAGAAGCTGTTAAATTGGTAAGGCCTAATAAAACTATATGAAACATCAATAAAACAGCAGTGGTTCAGATGGAATACATTGTAAAACGGAAAAAACGTGCATATAATTGAACTAGAAATTAAGTTTCTGAATTTTCAATAACGGTGGTGGTAATATGTTCACTGAAGAACGTAGAGAGAAAATTTTGGAATTACTTAAAATAGAAGGAAGAGTAATCGCAAAGGACCTTGCGGAAAGATTCGATATGTCTATTGATTCTATAAGAAGAGACCTGTCAATAATGGAGAAAGACCGGTTATTAAAAAGAACGCATGGTGGTGCCATTGAACTTGCGCGAGTGAGAAACTTAGCTGTGGAACCAGCTAAACGTTATAGTCATAGTTCAGTATATGAGGACGCAATCGCCAAAATTGCTGCATCTTATATACAAGAAGGTGATTCAATTTTTATCGGCGGGACTTCTATTCATTATGCAATGTTAAAATATTTACCGGAAATATCATTTACAGTTATCACGAATTCTATAGAAATAGCTAGTAAGTTACGGAAATGTAAGAACATTGATACGTATTTAATAGGTGGCAAGGTAAAATCTTCAGGGAATATTACGGATACACTTGCCTCAGAAGCAATTAGTAGTTTTTCTATTGATCTTTATTTTTCTACAGGTGGTGGTATTTCATTGAAAGGTATAAGTACTACAACACCAGAGGTTGCCTATTTCAGCAAAAAAGTAAGTGAAATTGCACGTAGAAATATTTGCTTAGCTCCTCATAACAAACTTGGTGTGGAGTGCTTTATAAAAGGGGAGTCATTAAATGAAATTAATCTTATTATAACGGATGAAGAGGCAAGCAAGGAATTAATTCAAGTGTTTGAGAAACAGGGTAAGAAAGTAATAATAGCGGAGTCTACTCAATTTGAAAGGAGTTTACAATGATTATAAAAGAGCAAGAGTTTCATATAAATGGATTAGTTTATACAATTCGTTCAGCGGTTAAGACAGATGCTGATCAGTTGTCGAAAATACGAATACAGATTGATGGAGAAACTGAAAATATGGATAGAGAAGCTGGGGAAGGATTTATTGATATGAAGGGATTTCAGGAAATAATAAAAATAGATAGTGAAGAAATGAAGAATCTCTTTTTAGTTATAGAAGTACAGAATCGAATCGTTGGATTTTCAAGATGCGAAGGATCTAATTTGAAGAGATTATCTCATAAAGTCGAGTTTGGCGTTTGTATATTAAGAGAGTTTTGGGGATATGGGATGGGTAAGAACTTATTACAGCAATCAATTAACTGGGCTGACAAAAATAAAGTGAAAAAGATATCACTACAAGTGTTAGAGACAAATGAGAAAGCTATTAATCTGTATAAAAAATTAGGTTTTGAAGTAGAAGGTGTTCTAAAAAATGATAAAAGACTGTCGGATGGTAAGTATTATAATACGGTAGTAATGGGAAGGTTTACTAATACATTTCATAAAAGAGGTGAAGTGGAATGTTTTACAGAAGGAAGTACTATGTAGTAAAAAATGAATTTATAGAAATATTTAATGACCATTTCAGCAATACTAATTTACCTAATCAATTAAAATATGGTTCTCGTTTAATAGGACGTTGGATGAAAGATAATAATGATGGTACGACTGAAATATTTGCCATATGGGAATATGATAGTTATGAAAAGTATGAAGAAATTGAATCGAAAATTAGAAATGACGAGAAGCATGTTAAAAGAATACATGATTGGTATGAAAAACATGGCGGGAAGGAATATGTTTTACAGGAGTACATATTAGAGTTAAAAAATGAAGAGGTACTATGTACTGTGAAATGATGGGGATGAAGCCTAATGGAAATCAGAACAAAATTATATATTAGTTTAGCATCCACGATTTTATTTGCAATAGCGGTGATAGTTTTCTTTATAAATAACAATCCACAAAAGTGGTTGTGGTTATGTATTCTCTTTGGAGCCATTATACAAAATATAGTTCTACTAAAAAAGAGCAAAGAGTATCATTAAGATATTCGCATTTAAACATATTCGCGTTGTCTTTCTAGTTTTTATTAAAAACGCTTTTATCCACTATTTGTTCTGGCATTATCAGAAAGAATAGAAGATATTCCGTATTTCATACAACATTTTTGTGAGCAAAAGAAATGGAATGTGTAATTTCCAAAGAGTATTTGTAACGAATTCGCACCGTATAAATGGCCAGGGAGTATTCGAGAATTATTAAATGTATTAGAACGTATTTACATTTTGTCGCAAGGACGGGAAATAAGCGAAAAATAAATATTACAAGCGATGATGGGAAATTAGAAATAACTCAAGTTACAAACAGAAAATTGTACCCAGTAGTACATTTTGTCCCGCATTAACGGGCAGTAAGATTCCCACCTTAAAATGCGGTGAATGTGAAGGAATTAGCTGGGAAATCAACTGCCCATAAAAGCCCGATTAGTTGAACTTTATAAGCGAATGCAAAAATTTAGGATATAAAAGTAGATTTTTGTAATCTGCTTTTTCTTTTTGTGCTCAAGTTCTGTCGGAATGTGCGGTTGCCAGGGAAATAATAGAATAATTAGAAAAAAGATTTCCTGAAGGAGAGTTGAAAGTGAAGTATATTGAAATTGGTATCGGGAATAGATGGTTTGTTCGAACAGAGACCGAAAATATAGATGGTACTGAATTTGAGGAAAAAGGAATTGTGAAACCAATTTATTTTGAATCATTTTATGTCCGTGTTTGGTTTCGGAAAACATGTTTTATTTTTGATACGAAAGAGGGCTTTAAGAAAGTAAGGAAAAGTAGAGATGAGTATAAGTTTATTGTTGGAATTGTGAGTAGGTTAAAACAATAGAATAAAACAGGGGGTGTTCTTATAATTAGAATTACCACATATATACTCGCGATCATTGTAATGGGCTATTCTATTTATAGTTGGAATGATGATTCAAAGCAAAGCATGCTTATTTTACAAGTACTGTTAGGTGTTATGCTTGCTGGTATGGGGATACAACACCTTAAGAAGGATGAAAAAGAAAATAAGAATATGGGGCGTTTGCTTTTACTTACATCGTTATTTTGTATCATTATATCACTCATAAAATATTTAAAATAAACCGTTACTGTAACATATTGAGTAACGGTTTATTTTTTTGAAGTTTTCTGATTGAAAATTTCAGTAGCTGTTTGGTATATTTTCTTATCAATACAAAATTTTTCTGTTATCCAATAATTAAGTTGAGAAAGGCTAAGGATATGTTCTCTTTTCTTATCTTCGAAATACAGTTTTAGTGCATCACCATTAATTGAAGCCATCAATATAGCCGAAGATTTGAATTATAATAGGAGGGTGGATGCTATGCCAATGTCGTTATACTATGCAAAAATCCGTGAGAAATTAGGACATGAACTTATTTTCATGCCGAGTGTAGCTGCTGTTATAAAAAATAAGCAGGGTGATATTTTATTTCAATATCCTGGAGGAGAATACTGGAGTTTGCCAGCTGGAGCAATTGAACTTGGAGAGACTCCAGAAGAAGCAATAGTTAGAGAAGTTTGGGAAGAAACAGGATTAAAAGTGCAAGTAAAACAAGAAAAAGGGGTATTTGGAGGGAGAGAGTTCCGTCATACATATTCGAATGGAGATCAAGTAGAATATATTGTTGTTGTATTTGAGTGTAAAGTTATCGGTGGTGAGTTGAAATCGATAGATGGTGAATCTTTAAAACTAAAATATTTCCCTTTATCTGAAAAGCCACCTTTAGCATTACCATACCCAGATAAAATATTTTTATAGACGATACAATAGCACACTTATGTAAATGAGTGTGCTATTTATATAATCCTGTCGTATACATTTCCGTTAGTGTATACACTATTTCTTCTAGTTCTATTTCCTTATTATTTTGCACAATTGTCCAAAGAAACATTTCATTCATCGCGAACCAAGCGCGTGCTACAATCTCTTTATTTAATTCCAGCTGCGCCAATCCACTTTCTTGAGAGCAAGTAATATCCCGCATAATACTTTTTATAAAGCGTTCGCGAATCTCATCCCATTTTTGATGTATTTCTTTTGATAATCCTATCGCTTCTTCTACAACTTGTAAGATAGCCCGTTCTTCTTCAGCTAATTGTAAGAATGCTCTAACTTGATTTTGAATCAAATTATGTGCTTCTGCTTTTGATTGAGGGAAAAAAGAGCGCTCAGCAATATCATAAAAGCGATTCATGACATCTTCCATTAAAACGATAAGGAGAGCATCTTTGTTTTTAAAGTATACATATGCTGTTCCATAACCAGTTTCTGCATGTTTAATAATTTGCGTGATTGTCGTTTTCTGAAATCCATTTTTAATAAAAATAGTGTAACCGGAGTGTAATAGCTTCTTTTTCGTTTCTAAGGAGCGGTGTTTTCTTGTTGAAAGAGTAGAATTTTCCAAAGAATCACCTCTTTATACTGAAATATCTGAAAATATAACTGTATTGTAAAAGAAGTTTGTATATAAAGTCAACTGACATAATATCATTGACGTTATATCAACTAAGATGATATATTTCAATTAGTTAGAATAAAAAGAAAATTAAAAGAAGGTGACACCATGTATAAAGAACCATTTCAACCAACTTATGAGTATGCGCTTGAATGTGATAAACATGATGAACTGAAAGATTTTCAAACTGAATTTTATAAAAAAGAAGGAACAATATATTTAGATGGAAACTCATTAGGGCTGCTTTCGAAAAGAGCAGAGAAATCGTTGCTTACGTTGCTAGATTCATGGAAAGAGTTTGGTATTGATGGCTGGACAGAAGGAGAGCATCCGTGGTTTTTCCTTTCAGAGAAATTAGGTGAATTAACAGCACCTCTTATCGGAGCTTTACCAGAAGAAACGATTGTAACCGGTTCCACAACTGCAAATATACACCAAGTTATTGCAACTTTTTATGAGCCGAAAGGTATACGTACAAAAATTCTTGCGGATGAGTTAACATTCCCGTCAGATATATATGCACTTCAGAGCCAAATTCGTTTAAAAGGCTTAGATCCAGATGAGCATTTAGTACGAGTGAAAAGCCGAGATGGTAGAACACTTTCTGAAGATGATATTATTCAGGCAATGACAGATGATATCGCTTTAATTTTATTACCTTCTGTTTTATATAGAAGTGGACAAATTCTTGATATGAAACGTTTAACAGAAGAAGCACATAAACGCGGTATTCATATTGGCTTTGATTTATGTCATTCAATTGGTTCTATTCCGCACCATTTTAATGAGTGGGATGTTGATTTCGCTGTATGGTGTAATTATAAATATTTAAATGCTGGCCCTGGTGGCGTTGCGGGATTATATGTAAATAAAAAACACTTTAATAGACTCCCAGGATTGTCTGGTTGGTTTAGTTCTAGAAAAGATAAGCAATTTGATATGGAGCATATATTAACAGCGGCTGATCACGCAGGTGCTTATCAAATTGGTACACCTCACGTATTAAGTACAGCGCCGTTAGTCGGTTCTCTGGAAATTTTTAAAGAAGCTGGTATTGAGAAGTTACGTGAAAAATCACTTCATATTACGAGATACATGCTAGATTTAATTGATTATGAATTAAAAGATTTCGGATTTACAATTGGAAATCCGTTAGAGGATGAAAAACGAGGCGGGCATATTTATTTAGAGCACACTGAAGCAGCGCGCATATGTAAAGCGTTAAAAGCGAATGGAGTAATTCCTGATTTTCGGGCGCCAAACGGTGTGAGACTTGCGCCAGTAGCCTTATATAATACGTACGAGGAAGTATGGAATTCTGTTCGGATTTTAAAGGAAATTATGAAAGAAGAAGAATATAAGCAGTTTGAAAATAAGCGAGAGGTTGTGGCGTAAGCATGAAACCATCACAGTGGATTGATATTTCGCAACCGCTAAATAATGAAATCGCGACTTGGCCAGGTGATACACCATTCTCGTATGAGGTTTCATGGTCCAAAGAAGAGAGTGGCTCAGTAAATGTCGGAAAGTTAACGATGAGTATTCATACAGGTACTCATATTGATGCACCTTTTCACTTTGATAATGAGGGTAAGAAAGTAATAGATTTAGATGTCCAAGTATATGTCGGACCTGCGCGGATCATTGATGTTTCAAATCTTGAAAGCATAGGGAAAAAGGAATTAGAATGCTTTAATTTAGAAGGTGTAGAACGATTGTTGTTACGCACATCTTCACATGGTAAAGCAAATGAATTCCCAGATGTAATTCCGCATTTACGCGCTGATATTGCACCGTTTCTTTCAGATAAGGGTATTCGTTTAATCGGGGTGGACGTACCATCAGTTGATCCATTAGATGATAAAGAATTAGCAGCACACCATCAATTATTTAAACACGGAATTCACATTTTAGAAAATGTCGTACTAGATCACGTAACAGACGGTGATTATGAATTAATAGCATTACCACTTGCATTAACAGATGCAGATGGTAGTCCAGTTCGAGCAGTGATTAGACCAATATAAGTAGAAACATAAAAAAGGGGCGTTTGGCTAATATGAAAGAAAACGAAAAGGTAATAATGGAAAAAGGAATTCATACGGACTTTAAAGAGAATATGACGTACGGGGAATATTTACAATTAGATAGTTTACTATCTTCTCAAAAGAGATTATCAGACCACCATGATGAAATGTTATTTATCGTTATTCACCAAGCAAGTGAGCTTTGGATGAAACTAATTTTACATGAACTGAATGCGGCAATTGAATCAATTAAGCAAAATAAATTACAACCAGCTTTTAAAATGTTAGCACGTGTATCAAAAATTCAGTCTCAAATTATTCAATCTTGGGATATTCTTGCGACGTTAACACCATCAGAATATATTGAGTTTCGTGATTCACTCGGTCAAGCTTCAGGTTTTCAATCGTATCAATATCGTATGATTGAGTATGCACTTGGCTATAAAACGCCACATGCATTAAAAATTTATGAAAAGGATCCAGAATTACACGCTCGTCTTCATAAAGCGCTACATGCACCAAGTTTGTATGATGTGGCAATTCAAGCACTTGTAAAAGAAGGATTCCAAATTCATAAAGATGTGTTAAATCGTGATATTACGCAGCCTTACGAAGAAGATGCAACAGTAGAAGCAGCTTGGATAGAAGTGTATGCGGACGTGAAGAAATATTGGGATCTATATCAGCTTGCTGAAAAATTAATCGATATTGAGGACTGGCTACAACAATGGCGTTTCCGTCATATGAAAACGGTAGAACGAATTATCGGACATAAAATGGGAACAGGTGGCTCTTCTGGTGTATCATATTTAAAACGAGTACTTGATCAACAGTTCTTCCCAGAGCTTTGGAATGTTCGTACGAAATTATAAAAATAAACCTGTCAGTTTGGCTGACAGGTTTATTTTTATATTCGAGCACAATTATGTATTCAGTGAATGAAAAAGATATAATAAATTAAATAACTATTTAATTGGAGGTAAAGTTTTTGGATTTCAAGCAACTAGAAAATAAATTCGAAAAGAAAAAAGTGAATACATTTCTTGTTTATCAAAAAGGTGAGTTAACAACTGAGTATTATAAAACATTAGAATGTGAAAGTAACTTATATAAAATAAATTCGATTACAAAAAGTATTGTATCTATATTAATTGGTATCTCAATTGATAAAGGATATATAAATAGTGTACATACATCGATTACGGAGTGGATTGAAAATGTACCGGAGGAAAAGAGTGATTTGACGCTTTATCACTTATTAACGATGACTACGGGTGAGAATTGGAAAGAGTTCGGAAATGGAGTAGTATTCCCTAATGATTTTGTTGAATCAGATAACTGGGTAAGGTACATTTTAGAAAAGCCGCTTATTGAAAAAATAGGTACGAGAATGAATTATAATTCAGGTTCTTCTCACTTACTTAGTTACATCATTCAACAAGCTACCGGAATGTCTACGAAGCAGTTTGCGAAAAGATATTTATTTGAGCCATTAGCTATTAGCGAATATGAGTGGCAACAAGACCCACAAGGTATATATGTCGGCGGATTCGGTATGAAAATGAAATCTAAAGATTTATTAAAGTTAGGTATATTATGTTTACAAAATGGATATTGGCAGGGGAATGAAATAGTATCATCGAAATGGATAAAAGAATCGAGTAAAGCTCTATTTGAAACGTATGAGCACGTTGGGGCATATGGATTTCACTGGTGGATATTAAATAACGAAAGATTTCACATACCGTATTGTATATATTTTGCTATGGGATATGGAGGACAATACATTGTTATCATTCCGCAGTTAGAACTTGTCGCTGTAATGAGCAGTCATATGCCAAAACGTGGACTCGTTCCATTAAAATTATTTATTGAGCATGTGCAACAAAATTCCCATTATATATAAGGAGGGGGGAATATGTTATGAACAGTGCTAAAATGATAGCGGTATTTAGACTTTGTTTAAGCCTTTTAGCGTTTAGTGCACTGATTACTCAATTTGTTACGAGGGCACAAGTAAAACCGTTTAATCCAACTAATTTTTTTAGTTTCTTCACTATTGAAAGTAACATCTTAGTTGCATTCATCCTACTTTTAAGCAGCATTGGAACAGCTACATTTGGTCGATCAGAGCAGTTTGGAGTTCTTCGCGGTGCAGCTACAGTATACATACTAACAACAGGTCTTATTTATTTTTTGTTGTTAAGGGGTTTAGAGGAATCACTTCAAACACCGATTCCTTGGGTAAATACAGTGCTGCACTACATCATGCCACTTGCAATGATATTAGATTGGGTTATAAATTCACCTACGAAGACCATTACATGGAAACAGGCTGCGAGTTGGCTCATTTTCCCACTTTTATATGTAGTCTATAGCCTAATACGCGGTCCATTCGTGAATTGGTACCCATATCCGTTTTTAGATCCGAGAATAGGTGGGTATGATAGAGTATTTTTATATAGTATAGGGATAGCCGTTGTAATTGGTGTTATTTGTGGACTGGTAAAAATTCTAGCATACAAGAAAATGAAATACTAGCATGTCTTGAATGTGTATATAAAGAAACCTCTGTCTGTAAGTAAAGACGGAGGTTTCTTTAATTTAACTTGCGAAAATCCGATTGGTGTAGGTTCATAATCATCTGGGATAGAAGCTCACATTGTTTTAAGTTTTATTCTACCGATTAGTCTTTTGAAACGACATCTTTATAAATTTCTCTGTCTTCGTATCAAACTCTACATCAACAAAAACACCATATTCTTTTCCATTTTCACGTAGCCATAATTTAAACTTTTCAACTGTTACTTGAACTGTTTTTGGTTTTCTACCTATATGAAGATAATCAACAATCTCCGCTTTTGGGTATTGTTCTTTCGTCTTTTCTACAGCAAGTTTCCCCCATTTCGCATAAGGCGGCTGTGCGTGAACAATTGATGACCCCGTATATATATTTGAACATGTTGTTAATAAAAAAATGACGAGTGCGATACGCTTTAAGAATTGCTTCATAATAAACTCCTTTTATTCTTTTTGTATATTGTTTACATATTCTTTCAACGATATAAGCTTGGATTTTTTTGTCTTCTTTACATAAAAGCGATGGTTTTACAAAACATAACCAAGAAATCATTTCCGTAATTAAGGAGGGAAATCTATGCGTAAAAAAGCTATTTTTAAAATAGCAGTTTTACTTGCGTTCATAGGACTATCTTTGATGGTCAGTAGTATACAACTGAAAAATGTAGAAGCCTTTTCGAATCAAGTCATTCAAAGAGGAGCATCTGGTGAAGATGTCATTGAACTGCAATCTCGTTTGAAATATAACGGATTTTATACAGGGAAAGTAGATGGTGTTTTCGGATGGGGTACATACTGGGCACTTCGGAATTTTCAGGAGAAATTTGGACTACCTGTTGATGGTTTAGCGGGTGCTGCAACGAAGCAAAAACTTGTTAAAGCAACGAAGTATGACAAATCGACCGCTAATAAAGGTACTACAACGAATAAAGGAAATAGCAGTGGTACTGCACAAGAAAATAAACCACCACAAAGTAAAGGGACAAATGTTCCAAATGGTTATTCTCAAAATGACATACAGCTTATGGCAAACGCGGTATATGGAGAGTCACGTGGGGAACCGTACTTAGGACAAGTTGCAGTAGCAGCGGTTATATTAAATCGTGTTACAAGTGCATCATTCCCAAATACTATATCAGGTGTAATCTTTGAGCCAAGAGCTTTTACAGCAGTAGCAGATGGACAAATATATTTAACACCAAATGAAACAGCGAAAAAAGCTGTACTCGATGCGATTAATGGATGGGATCCAACAGGTAATGCTTTATATTATTTCAACCCAGATACGGCAACAAGTAAATGGATTTGGAGTCGTCCACAAATTAAAAAAATCGGTAAACATATTTTCTGTAAATAGAGCGGAGGTGGAAACATGTTACGAGGTATTATCATTGTTTTATTAACAGTCGGTGTAGTTGGAACAGGATATTGGGGCTATAAAGAGCATCAAGAGAAAAATGCGGTTTTAATTCGAGCGGAAAACAGTTATCAACGTGCATTTCATGATTTAGCATACGAGGTTGATTTGTTACACGATAAAATTGGGACAACGCTTGCAATGAATTCGCGTACATCTTTATCACCAGCATTAGCGGATGTGTGGCGTTTAACATCTGAAGCTCGTTCTGATGTAGGTCAACTGCCATTAACATTAATGCCGTTTAATAAAACAGAAGAATTTTTAGCGAATATCGGTGATTTTAGTTACCGTGCAGCCATTCGTGATTTAGAAAAAGAACCGTTAAATGATCAAGAGTATAAAACTTTACAAACTTTATATTCGAACGCAGGTGATATTCAAGATGAGCTAAGAAAAGTACAGCATCTTGCTTTGAAAAATAATTTACGATGGATGGATGTGGAACTGGCCCTTGCTTCAAATCGTGATCCAGCAGATAACACAATTATTGACGGATTTAAAACAGTTGAAAAGAATGTAACATCCTATTCATCTACAAATTTTGGACCGACATTTACAAGTGCGCAAAAAAATAAAAAAGGTGGATTTGAAGCAGGAGGAAAAGCAATTTCTGAAGATGAAGCAGTAAAAATCGCAAAATCATTTTTGAATTTAAAAGGAAATGAAAAAGTAGATGTCGAGAAAAGTGGAAAAGGTGCAAAAGAGTCTTTCTACAGTGTGAAAATTAAAGACCCAGCAACGAATAATGAGTATTATATGGATATTACAGGAAAAGGTGGATATCCAATTTGGGTAATGAATAATCGAGAAATTAAAGAACAGAAAATTAGTTTAAATGATGCCGGAAGTAAAGGGTTGACGTTTTTAAAGGATCATAAGTTTAATAATATGGAGCTTTATGATAGTTCTCAGTATGACAATATCGGTGTATTTACGTATGTAGTAAATGAGAATGGCGTACGTATTTATCCGGAAGCAATTCAAATGAAAATTGCTTTAGATGACGGTTCCATCGTAGGATTTTCTGCAAAAGAATATTTGGCATCACATCAAAAACGAACAATTCCATCTGCAAAGCTTACTGCTGCAGAGGCAAGAAAGAAAATAAACCCTGATGTAAAAGTGATGGAGGAGCGAAAAGCTGTAGTCGTAAATGACTTGCATAACGAAGTACTTTGCTATGAATTTGTGGGTACTTTAGGGAAAGATACGTATCAAATTTTTATTAACGCAAATAATGGAGCAGAGGAAAAAGTGAAGAAAATGCAATCCGTTGAAAAAATTTATGATTAAACTTTAATAGTAAAGTGGTGAAAATAATGAAAATCCTAATATATATGTTGATGCTTTGCTTTATTATAACTGGATGCAGCATTGGCAAAAAAGACAATCCAAACGAAAAGCCAGAACAAAAAAATGTTTCAACAAAAAATGTTAATTATACGAACAAATCAAATAAGCCAAATGAAAAAGCAGCGGACCATTTAGCATCTTTAGCTGCAAGTGTACCTGGAGTAAATGATGCAACAGCAGTAGTAGTTGGCAAATATGCTGTTGTCGGTATTGATGTAAAAGCAAAACTAGATAGAACTCGTGTAGAATCAATTAAATACTCTGTTGCAGAAAGTTTAAAAAATGATCCTGATGGTGCAAACGCAGTAGTTGTAGCGGATATTGATACGTACGAACGTCTTAAGGAAATTGGAAAACAAATCAAAAAAGGTAACACGGGAGAAGGTATACTAGAAGAATTAGCAGCAATTGTTGGCCGAGTAATGCCGCAAGTTCCAAATGATATGATTGAAAATCGAGAAACGAATCCAATTAAAGATAATGACAAGCAATTACCAAAAGATGAAGAACAAGAACTAAGAAAAGAACAGGATGACCAATCAAATAATCACTTGAATAAGTAAAATGAGCCTCGTACTACATTGTGCGAGGCTTATTTTATCATATCATTAAATATTCAGTTTATTTATAAGGAAATATATGGTTTAATTATGTATAGGAGGGACAACTGTTATGATGAAAAAAAGCGCATGTATATTATGTAGTTTATGCCTCAGTTTCAGTATGACAGCGTGTGAACAGACGAAAGAAGTGAAACAGCAAACAGCAACTTCTTCTACTGTGATGGAAAGTCAGAAGAAAGAATCTATCAATATAAATCATTTCTCGAAAATAGATGAAGGAATGACTTATGCTGAAGTGAAGGATTTAATCGGTTTTGAAGGGAATTTACTTATAGAAGAAGGGGTAGAACATTCTACACAAATTAAACAAATTTTTGCTTGGAAGGGAACCGACCCAAATTCATTTGCTGAAATTATATTTTTAGATGGGAAAGTTCATTCTAAAGTGCAGCAAGGTTTAAGCTAATTAGTTGAAAAATGGGAGAGTTGATCATGAACATACATACTGGGGAAATTCAATTAGTTCCGTATAAGGAGACGTATAAAGAAATTATACAATCATTTACTTTACCAAGTGAACAAGTTCAATTCACATCAGATCCAGGGGGATTATTGGAAAAAGCAAAAAGTGATCGTACAAAAAATGTAATCGTTATTTTAGATTATAACGGTGTACCTGTTGGTCTTTTTGCATTACAAACAGGTGATAGAGTACAGGAGTTCACAGAAAATGAAGACGCTTTACTTTTAACATCCTTTTCTATAAATTACGATAAACAAAGAAAAGGATATGCTGAAAAGTCACTGGCGTTATTACAAGAGTTTGTAAAACGTTATTTTCCAATAAAAAATGAAGTTGTACTTGCTGTAAATGAAAAGAATATTCCTGCACAAAATTTATATGAAAAAGTTGGTTTCCAAGATAAAGGCTTTAGAAGAATGGGACCAATTGGCCAACAAATAATAATGCATTTACCTATAATGAAATAATAAGATGAAAAACTTGCTATTGAATAATCATGTAGTAAGTTTTTTTATTATAACGATTTTTGATGTAAAATATATTTGTCTAAAATGAAATTGTTAAGTCTATTTAAAGATGAGGGGTAATGATATGACAATTTATATTGCACTGCTAAGGGGAATCAATGTAGGTGGACATAAAGTAATCAAAATGGCTGATCTGAAAAAAGTGTTTGAATCAATAGGATTAAAACAAGTAAAAACATATATACAAAGCGGTAATATCGTGTTCGAATCTGAGGAAGATATAAACTTTCTAAAGGGACGAATACAATCTGAAATTAAAAACGTTTTTGATTTTGATGTTCCAGTTATGCTAAGAACATATGATGAATTTGTAAATATTATAAAAAGGTGTCCTTATGAAGCTAATTCATTGCTAAAAGGAGAAAGTATATACGTTGCTTTCTTAGCGAATGAACTTTCTGAAAAAGAAAAAGATCAGTTGCTTATGCAAAAAAATGAGACTGAAGATTGTTATATACATGAAAAAGTTGTGTATTTATCTTTCAAAAATAGCATTCGGAATTCTAAATTAATGAACCAGTTTCAGAAGTTACATACACCAGCTACAGTATGGAATTGGCGGACTGTGAATAAGTTAAAGGCGATAGTAGAGAGTATGCAACTATAAAAAGAAGAGGTTTCCTATAGACAGAAAACCTCTTCTTTTTATTTATATTGTTTCGCGACAATGAGTTCAATGATAGGATAAATAAAGAATGAAGAGCACAGTGCGATAAAAAGAGGGAAGTTTTTAACCCCATCTAAATTAGCTCCCATAGAAAATCCTTCAGAGAAGAGTAAGATAAGGAACATTACAACTACGAGCGTAAAATACGCAATTTTAGAGCTTTTATATGTAATTTGTTGCCCCATTTCATCCTGACTTTCTTCTGATACACCGTGGGGATCTCCCCATGTAATCTGATTGATGAGGTAGCTAATTATTATAGCGCTAGTGAAAATTGTGCCACCTAAAATCTCACCTTCAGCGATGTATTTATAAACTCCATGTATAAGCACTGCAAGTAATGATAAAACGATTGTTATTAAAATGAATTTTTTGCGATTCATATGAGAAATGACACCTCCATTGTTGTAAAAAACTCTTTACAATTATAGTATAAAATTGGAAAAGTTGCATGTCAAATATTTTTTACATGCATGGTGAAGGTATATAATATTTTGTTTTAAAGATAAATAAAAAATTACATTACATCTGAATGTAAAAGAATGGGCTCGCATATATTGGGAAGGGATGTCAGATTAAACTAGGGGGTAGTTATGTCTATTCTTTTAAAAGCGGGTGCAGATGCAGGAAATAACGGTCTGAAATTAATGGTGAAAGGGCAAGATCCTATTTTTATTCCGAGTATTTATTCTTTATATATAGGAGAACCTACAGGATTGTTAGAAGAGGGCGATGTTTCGTTATCAGAATTAGAAAATCACATTGATGTGACCATTAGTTCTCCATCACTAATGTTAAATAATGTACGGTACATCGTTGGAGAAAAAGTAATTCAAGATCAATTAAAAGGTACTGAGGTAGAGAAGAAATCGAATAAGTCGACAGATGAGTTAATGGTTATTACAATTCTATCAGGTTTAGCGGTAAGTGCTATGCGTCAAAGCCCAACTTCCGGTCATATTAATATTCGATATGATTTATCGGTCGCTCTTCCTATGCAGCTTATTACACAAGAAATAGCTGCGGAAAACGCGAAACGTTATATGGGCAATCATAAGGTTGTTTTCCATTATCCGAACGGACGTGATGTGACAGTTAATATTTCTATCGAGTTTTGTAAATGTCTACCTGAAGGTGCTTCTGGGACGTGGGGCATTGTATATGATGAAGAAGGAAATGTTGTGAAGCATAAAATAGAATGTGAACAAAACAAAGTTTCTGAAATTGATTTTGTAGATAAAACGTTACTATCTTTTGATATAGGTGCTGGAACGACAGAAGAAGTTGTATCGTTAGGGGTAAACTTTAGACCTCAATTAAGTAAGGGCTTATCTTATGGGGTGAAAGAAACATTACTACAAGTTATTACAAGGTGGAACCGGAAATATCCGACAAAGACGATTGATAGTATTACAGAATTTAATCAAATTTATTTAAATGATAAACACCCGAGAAATGCATCATTAGTTGAGGAATCACAACCAGCACTCTTAGGTTTGGCAGCTCGTGTCGCAACCGATATTATAAATAAAATTGATGATATGAAAGACGATCCATACGTATTTATTTATGGCGGGGGCGCAGTAATTATTAAAAACAGTTTAAAGATGATTTTAAAACAAAAAGGACGATTAAAAAATGTAATCTTCGTAGATAATCCATTATTTACAAATGCACGAGGATTATTAGTCTACACTTGTTCGCCAAAATATAGAGAGCATAAGCAAAAAGAGTTAGGGTTTACAAACTTAACGATAAGTTAGTTGGTGGAAGTATGCGATCTAGGCGATATAAACGTGGTGATCGAGTAAAAATCAATATTCATAAATCAGTATCACCTGAAATGCTTGCATGGCTTAATAAACAATCAAACCCAACTAATTTCTTTTTCTTTGCTGCACAGCAACTATTTAAACAAGTGGGAGATATCGATGTGTCAAAAGCTTTACCCAGTAGCCATGTTTTCTCATTATATGTGGAGCCATCGTCCTTATTAAAGATCGAAGTAAATCCTTTTAAAAACGTACCACTAGAAGCAAACAAACCCACCGAGAGCGTAAAAAAAAGATCATGGGAATCTGTCGATCAATTAGATTGTCCGTTTTTTTAGACATAGAAAAATATAGGTAACGCTCATCACTATACATACGAATAAAGTGATGGGCTTTTGTTTGTGTGAAGCCATTTCAATAAATAGAAGGGGCACAATATAATTTGTGCCCCTTCTATTTATTGATTTTATTTACATTTTGGATGTATGTTTTGTAACTGCTTGAATTATGTTTTCCCAGTCATCAGGGTGATTTTCATGTCCTGCTCCCTCAAGAGTTAATAATTCTGAATTTGGAATTTCATCAATCAGTGCAAGACCATGTTCAAATGGGAGTGCTGTATCATCTGTTCCATGAATTACTAACGTAGGAGTTTTTATCGAATGAAGTATACCTTCATAAGCATCATCACCTTGAAGTAAAGCGTGATTAAACATACTTAATAGATTGTTAGCTCGTTCTATTTCTTGTTTTACTTGTTTATAGACCCTGTTTTCATCAAATGTTCGTTTGGATCCACATAATAGACGAGATCCTGAAACTAAATACTCTGTGACAGCATTTTGATTTGCCCAATCTATATTTTTACCATTTACGTGATGTGTTAAAATCCTTTCATCCATTGGGGGTAAATCACGAGTGTTGTTATCAGATCCTATTACACTTGTAGCTAACAAAGTTAACGTTAAAATTCTTTCAGGATGTTTTACAGCGGCAATTTGAGCAATCATACCACCTAATGACATACCAAATAGATGTGCTCTATCAATATGATACGCATCTAGTACCCCAGTTGCATCTTCAGCCATGTCTGTTACTGTATAATTTGAAGTTCCAGGTTCGTATGTAACAGAGCGTCCTACATCACGGTTATCAAAGCGAATAACAAATTTCCCTGTATTAGCCAACCGTTCACAAAACTCTTCATCCCAGTAAACCATGGAACACGTAGCTCCCATAATTAATAAAATAGCAGGATTATTAGGATTACCAAAGCTTTCTGTACATATATCAATACCGTTTATTTTGATTAACTTTGCGCTCATAGTATTCTCTCCATTCTTTTGAGTTTAATTACAAATACAATTTTGAGAGGTTCTAAGATGTACACAAGATTGTTTTGGAACTCATAATGTTAATTAGTAGCGTAGCATAAAACCTCCCAAAAATAAGTTTATTATCATTCAAGACGAAAAATTTTGAGAAATAATTGTGTGTTATTAAAATAAACAGCAAAGAGGAGAGGTAATGGAAACTATATCTCTCCGAAAGAATCATCCTCTAAAATAAAAAATTGATATAACTCTGCTAGTTCTACAAGTTCCATCCTTCTTTCTTTACTCATCACAGTACCTGTCGGGTTCTGAAAAGTGGGATTCACATATGTTTTATGGGGGAATCTTGCTGTTAATTATATCTGTTGTAATGGAACAGCCAAATCTAGATGTATTAACATTTTGGAATGTGCAATGGCCAATTTTATATCTCATATTTATAGGATCTATCGGTGAACACGGTTTATATTACTGGCTTTTATCAAAAATAAATCCTATATTTCCATCGACTTGGTTGTATGTGTCACCATTAATCGCTGTTATTGCAGGTTATTTTGTATTAGGAGAACCATTAAACCCTGCAATGGGAATAGGTGCTTGTTTCATATTGATTGGTGTGTTTTTAGCAAATCGTTCCACGCTCAGAACTTATTTCAAACAAGGACGGTTATTAGAGAAGGAAATGTAATCGGACAAAGAAACAGCCCTGTAAATTACAGGGCTGTTTGAAATTTATTAATGATACGCATTGACTTTATTTACTAGAAAGCCGTAAAATTATTAAGCTAAAGTGAACTGTAAAAAGAGGGGAGTTATTATAGAAATGAACTGGAATGAAGTAAAAGAAAAAATTCGACCACAAATTTCAAAACCATCATATGAAACTTGGCTTACTAATACGACTGTTTATTTAGAAGATGATATATTAACAATTTACTGTCCTCATGAATTTGCACGTGATTGGTTAGAATCACATTATAAAGAATTAATATTTAATACATTAAGAGAAATGTTTCATACAACGTTTGAAATTCAGTTTGATGTATTCATAGACGAACCATCTAAAGCGAAAGATACTCCAATAGATAGAATTAATATTTGGGATGAAGTAAAGAAAGCATTAAGACCTAAACTAGCAGAGAAAACATTTATGAAATGGATTAGAAATACAAATGCTATTATTGAAGATAATAAATTAATAATCTTTTGTGAAGATGTGTTTCATCGTGATTTGCTTGAAGGGGAGTATAAGAGTTTAATTTCAAGTACCGTACAGAAACTTACAAACGATGAATATCAAATTTGGTTCGAAATAGAATCAAACGCTACTTCTATAGCACAGATTCATCACATGCAAAATAACCAACTCACTTCCGGACAAGAGGAATCAAAAACAATTTGGAATAAAATAAAAGATAAAATCCAAGTAATCATTTCAAGACCTTCATTTGAAACATGGGTCAAAGAAACGACAGCCAGAATAAATGAAGATTCATTGATCATTTATTTTGAAAACGAATTCCAACAAAAGTGGGTTGAACAGTCTTATAAAGATTTAATTTCGCAAATAGCCAAAGAAGTAACTGGAAATACATATGACCTTCAATTTGAATTAAAATCAAATACAAATGGAACCAATAATAATGAAAAATCAAAATCAACTATTGAAAATACCACTTCCGAATTAGGGGAGCAGTTCAAAGTTTCTAATGATCATTTAAAATATAATGATGTAGATGATAGCAATAAACGCATTCAAGCCTTAGAAGAAAAAATAATGAACTTGGAAAAAGTCATTGGTACATTAGTGGGAAAATTAGAGGTAGTAGAATCAAAAACACAGTTGGAAAAATAACCAACTGTGTTTTTATACTTAATTCGCTTTTTTTATAAAACCTTTATAATGACGTTTCACAAGCTGACTTTCTAAAGTCTTCATTGTCTCTAGTGCTACACCGACGATGATAAGTAAGCTTGTACCACCAATTTGTGCAGAAGGTGGTAATGCAGCAACCTTTGTAAATACGAGCGGCAATATAGAAATTGCGCCTAAGAAAATTGCACCGATAAATGTTAGTCTGTATAAAATTTTAGTTACATATTGTTCTGTTGATTTACCAGGACGAATCCCCGGAACATAACCGTTTTGTTTTTTCAAATTCTCAGCCATCTGTTCAGGGTTTACTTGAATAAATGCGTAGAAATATGTAAAAGCAACGATAAGGCCAACATAAAGCGCCATTCCAATTGGATGTGCGAAATCAAAATTCGTAATTATCCATTTTGATACGCCTGAATCAGGGAAGAGTTGCGCAATTGTACGCGGCGTCATTAAAAATGCGGAAGCAAAGATAACGGGAATAACACCAGCACTATTTACTTTAAGAGGTAAATGAGTGTTTTTTGCTCCTTGATATTGATTGTTTCCTGATACAGCTTTTGCATATTGAATCGGTATTTTACGAACCGCTTGTTGGATGTAAATAACACCTACAACTATCGCTAAAATTACGAGTCCAATTAAAACCATTTTTACGATATGCATAAATAACTGATCGCCTGCGTTTTGGAATTGTTGCAAATAAATTTGATTAGCGACATTCGGAATCGCCGCAACAAGTCCTGCGAAGATAATCATCGAAATACCATTACCAACACCTTTAGCAGTGATTTGTTCACCTAACCAAAGTAAAAATGCAGTACCTGCAGTTAATACTGTCGCAATAAATAAGTATGTAGTCCAGCTTTGATCTGTTATTAATTGTCCACCTGCTATATTATTAAAACCATAAGACATCCCAATGGATTGTATGAATGCGAGAATGATTGTAAAGTATCGAGTAAATTGAGCTGATTTCTTACGGCCCATTTCTCCTTGCTTTGCCCATTCTGAAAATTTAGGTATAACGTCCATTTGTAGTAATTGTACTATGATGGAAGCTGTAATATATGGTGTAATACCTACAGCAAAGATCGAGAAGTGTTGCAGTGCTCCTCCGCCAAATACGTTCAGCATACCTAAAACATTGGCTTGATCTTGTACTTTTAATACCTCTGCGTTAGTATGAGGAACTGGAATAAACGTGCCAATTCGAAAAACAATTAGCATCGCTAGTGTAAAAAGAATTTTGTTTCTTATCTCAGCTACTCTCATGAAATTTGAAATCGTACGAAACATTATGTCGCCTCCTATATTTTTATCAGTTCAAAACTGATTATTATACCCTAATGAAGTAACCACAAACCTCCTTCCGCATTAAATTCATTTGACAAATGGATTTTCATACATTTTGTAGTTTTCACGGATATAAAAATATAAGGTGTTAAATAAAGCGATCTATAAACTTTTCGTAATCATTCAATACCCATAATATATCGAATAAATTAACAAATGTACATACATACGCATGAAAAATGAATGAATAGGGGCATTTTTTACATTTATTTAATGATAAATTGAAAGAACAATGCTTTTAATTATTACATTTCTATTAAGTTGCTAGGACGATGAAAGAGATTTTTTATTTAGAGTTAAAATAAAATTTTTTCATACCTATAACTTCTACAAATTTAGTAATGTAGCAAAGATGAGTTAAACATGACTTCTAATTTCAAAGAGTTGAAATCCGCATATATTCGAGTCGCAACTAATAAATATGGAGCGAATACAGCCATATATTAATACATTGTGAAAACAGCTAATGTCCTTTTAAGGATATTAACTGTTTGTTACGTAACTATGTATTAGTGAAAATAAACTTACTAAGCAATGATTAGGCTGGGTATTTTTAATAAGTTGCGACAAATATATAAGGTTTAAAGTCTATAAAAACAGAAAATTAATAATGTATTGACCTCTTCTTATCAAGATCCGGAGCAGGTATTAACTTATATGGAAGCACATGATAATCATACATTATGGGATAAACGTTCCTGCGTTAAGTTCATTAGTTTTAAAAACAGAGAAACCGATTAAATAAATGCCAAAAGCGGAGTGAAGGTTGTTTTCACTTCGCTTTTAAATTTAAAACAGTATAATTTCACATACTGTAATTATATTACAATTTAATAAACAAAAAGAGAAGAACTCACCAAGGTTCTTCTCTTTTTTATGTGTAATTATGGTTTCCATAATTGTAAATATAAGAGTTTTTGAAAATAGCAAAAGGTAAGACGGTGAACCGATTTACAAAGTAACAAGAAAATGACAAAACTGTAAGAATGCATGAATGTTTGTAAGAAAGTTCGATGTTTTCCTTTTTCTTTAAGTATTAATTTACTGGATATGCATTAGAACCGAGATAACGTTCTTTTATAATTTGAAGATGATGAAGCTCATGACCAGCGATGATGTATGCTAATGCACGAACTGTAACTTCAGATTTGTTCGCATTTCCTCTTTGTAACCAAGTGTCTTTATCTAAACTTCTAAGTAAATGCACGGTAGATTGGCGAACAACTATTAGATTCTCAAGAAGATCTTGCATAGATTGCTTATCAAAAGCAGCTTTAAGAACATACATATCATCGTTATAGCCTGGAAGTTCTGCTGTCTCGCCTCGAGCAATAGATAACAAGCGATACGCCATAATACGTTCTGTATCTGCTATATGACCGAATACTTCTTTTATACTCCATTTAGTAGGAGCATATCGGAAAAGCCCCTTGCTATCAGAAATCTCTTTTAATAAAAGATTCGTTTCCTTTATTTGTTGTTCTAGAATATGTATGATATTTCCGTCTGATACCAAGTTAATATACGTTGCATAATAGGAGTTATATTCACTTGCCTTTGGTCTAATTTGCATACGAATCATCCTTTATATTTAATCTTTAAGTACAACTTATCACAAAAGAGTTTTGAATTAATCTGAAAGTTCGAAATTACAATTAAAAAATTTACCTACTACCTTAGTCGAAATAGTGTACTTTCACATCAATTAACAAACAGAAAAAGGACTTTTGATTTAACTCTTAGAATATCGTTCTATTACGAGTACTTTGATATTAATTGTTTTTTTGATTATTTTTGATGATAACGAGGAAATATAGAAAGGTTGTGAATTTATTTGATGGGTTATAAAGCTATGCTGTTTGATTTAGATGATACGTTACTTAATAGGGATATGGCAGTAGATAAATTGTTTTTATTTGTTTTAGAAAAGTGTTATGAGGATGTTAGTGATACAGTTAAAAACAATATGTTACAGAAATTCAAAGAATACGATAAAAGGGAATACGGCATGAGTGATAAAACGATAGTTTTAGAATCATTGTTTGATGAATTCCCGCCGAAGTATAGATTACCACGCAATTACATCCAAGATTTTTGGAATGAAAAATTCCCTAAATGTTTTTCGATAGACCAAAATACTATTCATTTCTTAAATCATATAAAAAAGCACTTTGAAGTTGGAATTATAACAAATGGCTCAACTCAAAGGCAAAAGGCTAAAATAATTAACACGAATTTAAACAATTACTTTGATACGATCATTATTTCTGAAGAAGTGGGATTTAGTAAACCTGATAAACGTATATTCGAACTAGCATTAAATAAGCTAAATTTACAGCCGGAAAATACTTTATTTGTTGGGGATGACTTAGAAAAGGATATTGCTGGTCCTCAAAATGCAAATATAAAAGGTGTGTGGTTTAACCCTCAGAAAATCAAGAATACTACCAAAATACAACCATATGCCGAGATTAACACTTTGGATAGCTTGTTAAGTTATGTTACGCCACAATATTTTTTTAACAAGTAAAATTAATTTCATCGACCGTATTAGTAATAAAATACAATAAAAAATAGAGGCGATTTTAATAACTGCGGCTAATTTAATCTATGGTTAATACGAAGTTTTGTAAAAAAATTTTACTCATACTGTGTAAATTATAAAGAGGTGGGACTATGGAAATAAAGACAGTGGTAATTGACGGAATAAATATTGCGGTCATAAGAAATGATAAGGTACTAATATCCGATGTTCAAACTGCACTGGATCTTATGGCAACAGTTCAATATGAGGTAGATGCGAAACATATTATCATCCATAAATCTTTAATAAGTGAAGATTTCTTTGATTTAAAAACACGTCTTGCGGGTGATATTCTTCAAAAGTTTATAAACTACAAGGTAAAGTTTGCTATCATTGGAGATTTCTCTATGTATACTAGTAAAAGCTTAAAGGATTTTATTTATGAATGTAATAAAGGTAGAGATATTTTTTACTTAGCAACTGAACAACAAGCAATTGAAAAATTAAGTACATTGAAGTAATAATAATACCCCAATAAAATCTCCCTCTTTTTCATATCGCTTATTATTTACAACATATAAGAACTGATGTTTGTGGTAAACTGAGAAATGAGTAAAGGGGGAGTTTTCTTGAACAATTTTAATGATACAATCCGAAATTTAAACAATATAGTTTACAAACCTAACAATTTAATAATTACGAATCTAAAAGAAGAAAAGCAAAACGCAGAATATGCAGGATGTATATTTCACTTAAATAACAAAACCATTCGTTTTAGAAAATCAAAAATTACTCCTAATAAAATTGGTCAATTTGTTTCTTTTTGGGAGAAAGATGACAATATGCAAAATCAAGCATTTTCTTATGAAGCTGCTCCTGACTTATTAGTTATTACTTGTATAGATGATAATAAACTAGGACAATTTATTTTCCCTATAGAGATACTTCTTAAGGAAAAAATCTTGAGAACACAAAATCAAAAAGGCAAGATGGCTATGAGGATTTATCCTATATGGGATAACCCTGTCAGCAATCAAGCTAAAAAGAGCCAAATGTGGCAACTTCAATATTTTGTTGATTTCAGTGATAATAATAAATTGCCAATAGAAAAATTATTGAATTTGTATTCATAGCTTTTGATTGGATCCAAAAAGAAGCAATCCTTTTGTATCACGGATTATAAAAAAGGTATTTGTAATGGTTAATTCTTATATTTTACTATCTTGTGAATCAAAATTTTTGTACCGGTACAATTAAATAAAAGGTACATTGTTACAGCACAACATTAAATATACAATCATCATATACTATTTTTACTTATACTTTTTAAGGGGTGCTGTATATGACAAGTTTACAAGATCAGCTTTTCACAAGATTAAACCTTGAAAAACGTAATGACGTAACGTTTGAAGCGTTAAATACAATACTCTATGCATTTGCACACACTATTCCATTTGAGAATTTAGATGTTATAGCAGGTAATACAAACATAATTTCTAAAGAAAGCTTACAGAAGAAAATCTTAACTAACTCTCGCGGTGGACTATGTTATGAATTAAATACTCTTTTTTACTATTTTTTAAAAGATTGTGGTTATGATGTACAACTAGCATTAGGTACCGTATATAAAAATGATATAAACGCTTGGGCACTTGAAGATGGACATATAACAATTATTTTAAATTATGATAATGCACAATATTTAATTGATGTAGGTATAGCTTCGTTGGTACCTCTCGCACCAATACCATTTAATGATGGGTTTGTTTCTTCTAAAAATGGCTCGTACCGAGTGAGACAAAAAGATACGAGTAAAGGAAACTATATTTTAGAAAGAAGCGATACTAACGGCGAGTGGAAAGTTTGTCATGCTTTTTATAATCGTATGATTGATGAAACAGTAGTAAATGACGTCCAAAGAAGAGTAATAGAAGATGAGAAATCTATTTTTAATAAAGGACCAATTGCAGTCAAATTGACGGATTTCGGTCATATTTCTTTAACAAATACAAATATAACTGAAATTAATTGTGGTCAAAAAACGAAGCGTAGTATTACAGAGAATCAATATAGAGAGTTGTTATATACTTTATTTACTATTGAGTTGTAAATATCAAAATAGCCGGTTCTTATTCAGAATCGGCTATTTTAATTATTTTTGGTTTAAATGGTTTTCGTCTAATATGTTTCGGAAACTGCGGTATAGTTAGTGTTTTTAACGTTTCTGCAGCTTCTTCATATGTATGAAAAACTGGTTCTTTTCCATTGTCTCCTTGCAAAACTAGTCCTTCATCCCGGATTACATACGGCATAAAACTACTCCTTCTAGTAAAGAATTATGTTTTTTTGCAACAGAATGATACGATTTAAAGTTTGATTTTCTTAATAGATATAATACACTAGAACAGTATAAAAAAGTATATACAATGAATATTAGATGTAAAGGAAGATTATTATGTCAGTAATTGATAAATTGAAACTTAATAAGTATACAAATATGGTTGTTATTAATGAGCCAAGTGATTATGATATTTTTACAGGTAAAGAAACTACATTTTCAAAAGAACATGATGCTGTTTTTATTTTTGTAGAAACGCTTGATGAGATGGTAGAGCATACAAATTTCATTATTAAAAATGAAGAGTTGTTACTTGAAAAAGGTTATGTGTTTTTTGCATATCCGAAAAAAGGAAATGCTCGTTATAGTACTTTTATTCACCGTGATGAGATGTTTCCAGCATTACATGTTGGTGAAGACGGATATGTAGGAAAAAGCGATATTAAATTTGCGCGCATGGTAAGTATGGATGACGTCTTTACTGTTGTAGGTTTGAAGCGTGAGAAGAAAAAAGAGAAGAAAACACCCGCTGCGAGTCAATGCGTTGCTGATTATGCAAATCGAATTAAAGATGTTGAAGCATTGCTAACTAATCATCCAAATGAGCTTAAATTTTATCAAAGTTTAACTCCTGGATATCAAAAAGATTGGGCACGTAATCTTTTTTCTGTAAAACAAGAAAAAACGCGTGAAAAACGTCTAGAAAAAATGATTGAGGTTCTTTCACAAGGTTATAAAACAATTGATTTATTCCGCAAAAAGAAAAAATAAGATTAGGAAAGTCACAATGATGCAACAATTAATTGTGATGAGTACATTTAAAAAAGGATTCATTCCTTTATACTAAGGAATGTTCTTACATAATTAGCAAAAGAGAAAAGGTGTTTGAAATGAAATCGTATATTGTAGTTGGAGCGGGAATTTTAGGAGCGTCTACTGCTTATCATCTTGCTAAGGCTGGTGAAAACGTTACTATCGTGGATCGCCAACAATTAGGTCAAGCAACTGATGCAGCAGCAGGTATTGTCTGTCCATGGCTTTCACAACGTCGTAATAAAGCATGGTATAAAATCGTTAAAGGCGGTGCACGTTACTATTCTTCGTTAATTCAGCAATTAGAAGAAGACGGTGAAACGAATACAGGATATAGCCGTGTAGGTGCAATTAGTTTACATACTGACGAGAAAAAGTTAGATCAAATGGAAGAGCGGGCTTATAAACGACGTGAAGATGCCCCAGAAATCGGTGAGATCACTCGCTTATCAGCTGAAGAAACGAAAAAATTATTCCCGGCATTATCGGAAGAATATAGTTCTGTTCACATTAGTGGTGCTGCACGAGTAAATGGAAGATTATTACGCAACGCATTAATAAGCGCTGCGAAAAAACATGGTGCAACTTTTATAAAAGGAGATGCCATATTAGTCCGTGAAGAGAATCATATTACTGGAGTTAAAGTAAACGATGAAACAATTTTAGCAGAAAAGGTTATTGTAACTGCAGGCGCATGGGCAAACGAAGTCTTGAACCCATTAGGAATTAATTTCTTAGTTACGTTCCAAAAAGGACAAATTGTTCATTTACAAATGGAAAATACAGCAACAGAAAATATGCCAGTTGTTATGCCGCCAAATGATCAATACATCTTAACGTTTGACGATGGGCGTGTCGTAATTGGTGCAACACATGAAAATGATACTGGTTTTGATCATCGTGTAACGGCTGGTGGTTTAAATGAAGTATTCCATAAAGCGTTAACAGTTGCGCCTGGATTAGAAAATGGGACAATGCTTGAAACGAGAGTTGGATTTAGACCATTTACACCAGGATTCTTACCTGTTATTGGGCCACTTCCTAACTTTGAAGGGATACTCGTTGCAAACGGATTAGGTGCTTCAGGTTTAACTGCTGGTCCATACTTAGGTTCAGAACTTGCTAAACTGGCGTTAGGACAACCAATTGAATTAGATTTAAATGATTATGATGTTGCTGGAGCAATTGAATAATAAAAAAGATTAGGAGCGAATCCTAATCTTTTTTATTATTAGCTAATTACTATATGGAGTGGGGGTTCTTTTGAATAAGAACACCACTGATAAAATAATGATTACAGCCTTTAAACTGCCCCAATATGGATAAACAGCATAATCTGTTAAACTAGCATATTGAAAAATGTTCTCTAAACCGAAAATCCCAATCATGACTGATAAAAGAAATGAAGCTGATTCAAACGTCCCATTGCGATAGAGGGTAAATAAATACACTGCGAAAATTAGTGGTAAGATGATTTGTAGTACGATTGTCATAGTTCATCCCCTAGATTATTTATAATTATATTATATAAAAAATTGTAATAAAAAGGAATATCAGTTGTTTGATACTAATAGAACTACTCTAATCATATTCTTCTATAAAAAAGCATAAAAAGGGGTGTAAAGTTAATTGACAAAAGTTAAAGTTAGTTTACGACCCATTGTTCATAATATAAATTTACCGACCGTGATAAAAACAACTATACTCCCAGGCGATTCAACTGAAAGACTATTTATTGCAACCCAATTAGGAGAGATTTTTCATATAGGAGACGGAGCTATAAAGACATTTTTAGATATTCGTCACAGGATTATTAAATTAGGTACATTTGAAGAAGGTGTTTCTAGTAGTGGATATGATGAACGAGGATTGCTAGGTCTAGCGTTTCATCCACAATTTCATCAAAACGGTTTATTTTATCTTCATTATTCAGTAGCTGGAACTCAAGGACCGGGCGCGCTTTCTGAACAATTTAAACCGAATCCTTGTGACCCTAAAACTTTAAACTTAAAGTGGGTAAATAGAGATACTCAATATGATCATATCGATACAGTTGAGGAATGGATTTTACAGTCATATAGTCAACCTCAAAAACGAAGAACATTACTTAATATAAGAAGACCATTTTTTAATCATAACGGAGTCAATAGTTTAAACTTTTCACCGGAAACTGGAAAACTTGTTTTTACAAATGGAGATGGTGGATCGGGTTATGATCCATTTAATTTAAGCCAGGATGATTTAGAAATAGCGGGTAAAATAATTGAAATTGATATAAGTAAAAATACATTCATAAATAATCCTCCAGTAGTTACACGCTTTAATGAACTTCCTTTATCTATGCAAGAAACACTTACAGTAATTGCAAAAGGAGTTCGTAATATAACAGGCATTTCATTTCAACGGTTTTATAATCAATATGTAAAATATGCTGGAAACGTCGGACAGGATATTGTAGAGTCTATTTTTTCGTTTGTTCATTATAAACCAATCCCAGTTACCGAACTCGTTCAAACGTATTTAATGAGATCTACTCCTAATCAAGAAGGATTTATTAACTTTGGTTGGCGAGGATGGGAAGGAGATTTGCCCACCTCTTTTATAAAACACTGTTCTGAAAATCCGACTTTGGATGAGAGAACGATGGCTTATTATGATGAAACAATACAAACATCAGTGAGTCGTATACAGCCTCTAATTAGTTATTTTCATAAAGATTCAAGACCAGATAAATTTGGAGGAACTGCACTTACAGGAGTCCAGCCATATATGGGAATTGCAATCCCGAATTTAACAGGTAGCGTTGTGTTTACTGATCTCGCCAAGAAAGAAGAATCTCAATCTCCAGTTAAAGGTGTTTTAGCTTATACTAGAGCAGATATAAACGGTAAACGTAATGATTTTCAAGTTATTGAAACCACTTATGATTTTGGGTCTCAATCAGCTTATCACGTTAGTTTGGGAACAAACTTAGATCAAAGTAGATTATATTTAGGCGTTTACGGTTCTATGAAAGTTACTGATTTTAACAAAGGTACTATTTTTGAAATTGTTCCTTGATACGATATAAACTCGCAGTCTACATTTTTCAAAATGCACGATCTTTTGTCCCCCTAAAAATACTTCTATGTATAAACGACTATTGTATAGTGATCGGTAACCAGCAGAAAGTAACACATAAACAAAAAGTGTATGAATAATATAGTGAGTGATGAATTAGGTATCTTTAGGGGGGATTTTGATGAATCGATTTGTCCGTTATTGGTATCAACTGATGATAGAGCAGGATGCGTACTTTGTTCATAAAAGAAAGTTGTCCCTTGTAAATAAGTTAGTAATTACAGCTTTAATGAGTGCACTGGCTACCATGTTTCAAGCAGCAGGGAACTTAATTCCCGGTATAGGATTATTCATTAGTCCATTTGCGACGTTACCGGTTTTTTTTGCTATTTGTTATTCTATTCGTGAGGGAATACTCTCTTATGTTTTAACTATTTTCCTTCTATTTATTATTCAACCAAGCGAACTATTTGTTTTCCCTTTTACTACTGGCTTATTAGGTATAGCGTTAGGAATATCTTTTTTACAATTGAAGAGGAGAATATGGGTGGTTTCTTTTTCGGCGATATGCCTACTTATAGGTATTATGATCGTTCTCGATATTTTCCGTTTTCCAGTACTCGGCCCTACTGTTCATACAACAATGGATTTGAAAATTATTTCATTAATATTTATACTGAGCTTTCTATACTGCTGGATCTATGCAGGTCTTTGTAAAATAATGATGAATAGATTATATAAAGTATTGTATTAATAATGTCATAAAATATTTTTGAACAAATATACGTGTGATGCCATACAAGTTTAAAAAGAATCCGTAAATATGATAAGGCTACTGTGTAGTACAAAATACATTTACAATCTAAACTTTTCTCGGATATTTTCATAGATTGGAGAATTAATTCATGACTAATGTTGCGATTAGAAGGCCGAATTCGAATGATATAGATGAACTATACTTATTTTTCCGTATAGTCATTACGAATACATATAAAGACGAAGGGTTATCACAATTAGTAGATGACATAGAAAATGAAATTAACTCGAAAAAGCAATATTTAAAAAATGATTTTGATAGTAATGGAGAAAATCGTTACTTTTTATTAGCGATAGATACAAATAACGATAAAATCATTGGAACAATTGAAATTGGTCCAGCAAGTACATTGATTAATAGTTGTACAAGCGGTGTACTTAAGGATTTGTATGAAATAGGAACTGTATTTATCCTTCCTGAGTATCAAAGAAAGGGTATAGGGAGTTTATTACTAAATGCGATGTATCTTACATTACTTAGTAGAGGAATAACAGAATATTGTTTAGATAGTGGATACAAAAAAACGCAAAGTATATGGACGAAAAAGTTTGGAAAGCCTAGTTATGTACTAAAGGATTACTGGGGAGAATCAAACAATCATATGATTTGGAAAAAGAGTTTGCATGATATACCTATAATATTTGGATTATAAAATGAAATATACTGTAGAACATAGCTTTTCTTACATACTTATGCTATTATTTATCTTTATAATAAAAGAGGACGTGAATGAACTTGATTAAAATTAATATCCCTGAAGCAGATGTTTCAATTACTGAACGTAAACAAGTTATTAAAGGAGACGAGCCAATCATTACTCCAATTAATGGTTTTATTGATTTCCACTTGTTCCCTAGAGATAAAGGCGGCATTTTTATGTTTTACAATATTAATGACGAACTTCTTTTCGTAGGAAAAGCTCGTAAAATTAGACAACGTATTAAAAAGCATTTTGAAGACAATGTTTCACCAATCAAAAACTATCGTGATGAAGTATACCGCATTGATGCATGTATCGTAGAAGATCCAACAGAAAGAGAAATTTACGAAACATATATTATCAATGAATATAAAGCAAAATATAACGTTGATAAAGTATTCTACAAATAATCAACAGCAAATAAAAAACAATCCTAGCAAATACGCTAGGATTGTTTTTTATATTCAAATCGTACTATTATGGACATGTTCGGAATTTAAAAAGTTGAATAAAATTGACAATGAATATCATTTTTATTTAATATGAAGTCGACACATTTAATTGAACATGGTTTTTGTAAAGAAAGTCTACTATTTTATAATAGTAATAGATTTTTATTAGGGTGTCAGTTTCAAGAACTATGACTGATTCTTTTATGAATTTAAACGTAGGAAGGGATAAAGTAAAAATGAACTGGAAAAAAGGCGGATTATGGATTATTATTTTTTTCATAGTAAAAGGTACGATTTCGACACTTTTAATTGTTACAGGTGCTAAATATTTTGATTTATCATATATGCAAATTTTAGTACTAATACTGATTTTATTGCTAATCTCTCTAGTAGGTCGTAAATTCCTTTATAGACATAAACAAACCAAAAAACAAAAAGAGATAAATATATAATAAAGCCCCAGAGACCTTTGGATTTCTGGGGTTTTACTTCGACAGTCTTTTTTATTAAACTAACCAGCAGTTTAGTTGTACAAGAAATACTACTATTTGGTATTGGTTAGTCAAACTTAAACAAACTAGTGGATCAAACCTATTTGTTGGTTCATCTTAGCTTTATTCTTCATATTTTTCTCCTTTTTTAAAATGATTAGCAGCAATGAAACAAAAGACACCTATAAATAAAAGTACAATTCCAAGTGTTTTATGTTTTCCTTCAAAGAAAGGGATATCTGAAATAACATTTGTCATACATAACCCGAAAAACACAAGGATAGGTCCCGCCCAAAGTAATACATTTCCGAATTTTGTATGTTTCCACATGTAAACCATCCTCATTCTATTTCACATATATATCCACAAGATATACGTAAATTCCAAAGAGAAATGCACTTTTTTTCATAACGAAAATTCAATCTTCATATATTGGTACAAGCAAATGCGAAAGGAGACAATCATGAATTGGTTAGAGGCCTTTATTTTAGGTATAATTCAAGGTTTAACAGAGTTTTTACCAATAAGTAGTACAGGGCATCTTTATTTAGGAAGACATTTGTTTCAATTAGATGAAGCAGGGTTGTTTTTAGATACGATGCTACATATTGGGACTTTGCTTGCGGTGTTTATTTATTACAAAAAAGAATTTATATACTTAATTAAAAATCCATTTTCAAAGCTGATGTTATTACTTATCGTAGGGACGATACCTGCTGTTGTGATTGGATTATTATTTAAAGACTTCTTTGAAGACATTTCAAAAACAGGTATAACGATTGGTTGGGAATTTTTAGTAACCGGTTTCTTTCTTTACATGGCAGATAAACAAAGAAATGGTCGTAAAAAAATGGATGACATTACATATAAAGACGCATTAATTATTGGTTCATTTCAAGCGGCAGCTATTTTCCCAGCAATTTCTCGTTCTGGTATGACAATCGTCGCTGCATTATGGAGAAAGCTAGACCGTGAAACAGCTGCTTATTTTTCTTTTTTATTATCAACGCCAGCTATTGTCGGAGCTATCATCTTGCAATTGGCAGATGTTTTTCAAGGAAAAGCAGAATCTATTTCTGGTACATCTTTAATTGTCGGAACGTTATCAGCAGCGTTCTTTGGATACATAGCAGTTTCATGGATGATTCAATATTTAAAACATCATTCATTAAAAGTATTCGCGTATTATGTATGGGGATTAGGTATTTTAATATTAACGTTGCAATTTACTCGTGTGTTTTAAAATAATTAAGAAGCTAATTACTTAAGATCCTGTTTTCATTTGTATACAACAGGATCTCTTTTTATTAAGGGGGAAAATATGTTTAATAAGGCGATTGTTATTGGTGGCAGTATGGCAGGAAAACTCGCAGCAAAGGTATTATCTAATACTTTTGAAGAAGTAATCATTTTAGAGGCTGGAGAAAAATGGGACGGAATAAGTCATCGGAAAAGAGTTCCACAAAGTAATCATCCGCATGTGTTATTAAAAGGCGGCGAAGAAGCACTTGAGGAATTGTTCCCTAATATTACTAACGAATTAATCAAATCAGGTAGCATCGTAAATAACTTTACTCTTGATTTAAAATGGCATCAATTTGGTCTATGGAAACAACCTTTCAAAGGTGAAATACATATGATTCAACAAAGCCGTGCCCTGTTAGAATCACATATACAAAAACGAATTGAACAAGTTTCAAATGTTATTACGAAGTATGACATGTCGGTTGAGGAATTACTAGTAGATGAAAAACTTAATAAAGTATATGGAATAAATGCTAAATGTTTGAAGACAGGAATGAAAGAAGAATTTCACGCAGATATTGTTGTTGATGCAAGTGGATTTGGTTCGAAAAGTATAAAGTGGTTACAAGCATACAATATCGAAGTAATAGAAGAGAAAGTGCGAATTGATTTATTTTACGCAACTAGATTGTTTAAACTCAAAGAAAATGAGGAGCTAGACTGCTGTAATATTCTAATGTCGCCAAGTTTCCCTGAAAACCCTTACGGTGTTCTAATTCAAACAATTGAAGATAATCGTTATTTTGTTACTTTTAGTGGATATGCAAATGAGAAAGCGCCACAAACAGATGAAGAATTTTATAATTTTGCTGAAAACCTGTTAATTCCTAATGTAACAGATTTCTTAAATAGAGCTGACGCAATTACGGATATTAAAACGTACAAAATTCCTTATCAAGTACGTCGGCGATTTGATCTAGTAAATAATTTACCAGAAGGATTTTTAGTTATTGGGGATGCACAATGTCGTTTTGATCCTGTTTTCGGTCAAGGTGTTTCAGTTGCAGCTATGGAAGCTTATCAGTTGCAATTACTTCTGCAAGGTAGGACAAAACTTGATAAAACATTTACGCAACAATTTTATAAAAAGGCCGCTAACATAATAGAAACCCCTTGGGATATGACAACAACGGAAATATCACGTCACCCTAAGCTGAAGAGAGAGTTAACTAGTAAACAAAAATTTCAGTTATGGTATACGAAACAAATATATCGACTATCTGCAAGTGATTCTGACGTGTATATTCGATTAGTACGAGTGATGAATTTAATTCGTAGTCCATTTCATCTATTTCATCCGAAAGTGCTACTTACTGTATTACTTAATCGAAAGAAATAGCAGGAAAATAATTGATTAAAAAAGAATGTATAACATTTAGTAAATTAAGAAGGAGTAAGTGCTATGAAAATATACATAGAACAACTAAAGAAACGTGATGCTGAGGATTTATTTAAGTTTGAACTTACGAATAAATCTTTTTTTGAAACAATGGTACCAAATCGTGGTTCAAAATATTATGATTTTGAATATTTTCAAATACTACTAAACGATTTGTTAATAGAACAAGCAGATGGAAATTCTTATTTTTATCTAATTCATAATGAAGAAAAAGAAATTGTAGGACGAATAAATTTAGTAGATATAGATACGGAAACTCGAATCAGTTCATTAGGTTATCGAGTTGGAGAAAAGTTTACTAAAAAAGGCGTTGCAACCGCAGCTGTAAAATTAATTTTAGACGTAGCGAAAAATAATGAAATTAATGAGGTTCATGCTAAAACAACGATTAATAATCTCGCATCACAAATTGTACTAGAAAAAAGCGGGTTTTCTTATAAAAATGAAGCAGATACAACTTCTGTAGTATTAAACGGAGAACATGTAAATTTCGTACATTATATTTGGAGAAATACTTCATGTTCAAAATAATAGGGGGGACTTATTCATGAATGATTTACGTTATCCAATTGGCCAATTTACATACAAACATCCTATAACTGAAGAAATGATTGATACATGGATTCAAGAAATTGAGGATTTACCTAATGAATTAACAAAGGCAATTAAAGATTTAGATCAGAAGCAGTTAGATACGCCATATCGCGTCGGTGGATGGACGGTTCGTCAAGTTGTTCATCACGTTGTGGATAGTCATATGAATAGCTACATACGCTTTAAATTAGCACTTACAGAAAAGAATCCAACTATTAAACCGTATAAAGAGGAAAAGTGGGCAGAGTTACCGGATTCAAAGTTACCAGTAGATGTTTCACTAGTAATGCTAGATTCATTACATAAAAGATGGGTTAACCTTCTATATTCTTTAGAACTTGAAGATTTAGAAAAGACATTTAATCATCCTGAAACTGGTGAAACAAAACTTGCTGCTGCTATTGGACTATATGCATGGCACGGACGTCATCATACAGCTCATATAACTTCACTAAGAAAGCGACTAAATTGGTAACATGGAGATTACTTTAGAGAAGGCGACAGAAATTGATGCAAAAGTTATATTTCAAATGCAAATAGACTCATTTAGGCCTTTATTAAATAAATATAAAGACTATGAAACAAATCCAGCAAATGAATCTGTTGAAAAAACTATTTCAAGAATTAATAATACCGATGGTGGCTACTATAAAATAAAAGTGGATTCGGATCTTGTTGGAGCAATATGTATATCACATAAAGAAGAGAAATCTAGATTTTGGATTAGTCCCATGTTTATTCTTCCAAACTATCAAGGAAGAGGAATTGCTCAAAAGATACTTACTTTAATCGAAGGAATGTTTCCTGAAGCGATAAGTTGGGAACTTGCTACTATTTTAGAAGAAGAGAGAAATTGTTTTTTATATGAAAAGATGGATTATAAAAGAATAGAAGTTATAAAGAAATTAAATGATAAAACTACACTTATTTATTACAAAAAAGAAAGGTAAAGCACTTGAAATACGCTTTACCTTTTTATGTTATTTCAGATTAAATATACAAAATCAATGCATATTCTTCCAAAATACTCGGGTTAGTAATTTCAGATATGAATAAAAATGCACAAAAGACTATTTCGTCGTATATGATACTAACGCTTTTTGAATGCTTATAATGCTATCGTCACCTTTAAAATCTTTCGTAATTGGCGCACTCAAACTAGAAACCCATATTTTTAGCTCTGCATCTAAATCAAAATGCCCAGCCGTTTCAATACTAAATTGTGTAATGCTTTTATAAGGGATAGAATGGTATTCTGTTTTCTTACCAGTTACTCCTTGTTTATCTACTAAAATAAGACGGCGATTTGTAAATACGATTAAATCACGAATTAATTTATAGGCATGCTCAACTTTTTCATCATCTAGCATAATCTTTTCTAAATCACGTTCAACGCTTTCTGTACTCGCATTTGATGCGTTTCCTAAAATACCACTAAATAAACCCATATAAAATTCCTCCTTTATTATCTGTGGAATGAGTTACTTACATTGTACCATGTTACTTACTAAGAAATTATGACATTACTTTAGTAGTTTCTGGTTATTATTGCAATTATATTATACAACCTCATCCTAACATCTTATGCTAATATGAAATTAAGAAAACAGAAGTAGAGGTATTAAGCATGAAGAATATCGGTTTAGTATTAGAAGGCGGCGGGATGAAAGGATTATATACGGCAGGAGTACTCGAATATTTCATGGAAAAGGACTTATTTTTTCCATATGTAGTCGGTGTATCTGCTGGAGCCTGTATGGGAGCAACCTATTTGTCACGCCAACAAGGGAGAAATAAGAAAGTAAATACAGAGCTAGTATCAGATCACAGATATATATCTTATCGAAACTTAATTCGAAAACGTGAATTATTTGGAATGGATTTTTTATTTGATGAAGTTCCTAATAAAATTGTCCCGTTTGATTTTCAAACTTTCCTAAACTCTAATGAACAGTTTGTAATTGGAACGACTGATTGTAATTCAGGACAGGCTGTTTATTATAATAAAAAGGAACATGGAAATGATATTTTAAAAATCATTCGTGCATCAAGCTCTGTTCCGTTTATAGCACCTGCTGTAGAATACGATAATCGGAAATTGTTAGATGGAGGAATAATAGATCCTATACCAGTTTTAAAAGCACAACATGATGGTTATCAAAAAAACGTCGTTATTATGACAAAACCAGAAGGATACGAGAAGCAGCGGAATAAATTCTCTGGACTTGCTAAAATTTTATATAGAAAATATCCGAAAATCGCAGAACATTTAATAGAGCATTATCGTTTTTATAACGAAACCGTATCTTATATGAATCAAAAAGAACAAAAAGATAATTTTTATGTCATTCAACCAAGTGTACAGCTTCCAACAAGCGGAATAGAAAGAAATAAGGAAAAGCTCGTTAATTTATATAATCTTGGCTATAAAGATGCCCATAATCATTTTGAAAATTTATTGAATTGGATAGAGAAATAAAGGGGTGGAACGTTGATATTAGGAAAAAAGGTTATTTTTAATGAATTGCAGAAAATGCATAGTCCACTACATAAACCGTTTCCTTATCGTGCTACAGGAAAATTACAGCGAGACTTAAACAGTAAATTTACCGAAGATGACTGTATAAACGCTGATTTTAATTATTATTGGATGCATACAGCAGGAACTTTAAGTTCTGTACTAAATGAAAACGAAGAGAATATTACGGTTCAATAAATAAAGTGGCTGCGAAAATCGTTTTTTGAATGGTTTCCGCAATATCGTTTTCTAGAAACAGAAATTGTGAAGTATCCCATTTTGTATAGAGATTTCATGAATTATGAGAAGGTCCGGAAACTGTTACTTTATTACCTTACTGAATAAAAGTGGAGACGTACAGGTTACATTACTTGTGCGTTTTTTCGTTCATAAAATATACACTATTAACAACTTGTTTATATAGGAATTCTAATGAGAAAAAAGAATTACATATAGAATGATGTAAGGAAGGAGAGGTTTGGTAGCTGTTTTCCTTTAAATTAATGCCCAACTTAAATATTTTGAGTAAAATCCGCTTCTTAATGGTATTATCAAATATCAAGGAAAAAAATTCAGAAATGAAGAAGGGACAGGATTAATATGGAAAACGTATCAAATGTAGATAAAGTAGAATCAATAAAATCTTTACAGTCAACAATCCGTAAACTTGAAAAGGCCTTATCACAGATGACTCAAAAAGGCTCAAACACTACTTTAGTGAAAAAAAGACTCAAAGCAGCTAGTATCGGCTTAGCTATGTTAGAAAGTGTTTGGAATCAAGAAACTCATCATTATACTCAGGAAGATTTAGTAGAAGCTCGAAATGTTCTTATTGGTTTGCTACCATCAATTGAAAAGATTTATGATAAATCAAAGCCTGGGAGTCCTCAAAGAACGCTTTTAGAAAGAAGAATAAAATCGTTGGAACTTTCTATTCAAGCAATTGATAATTTTTCTAATAAATAACTCCTCTAAACACATAACTTTCGACTATTTTTATATAGGAATTCTAATGAGAAGAAAGAACTACATATAGAATACTACAAAGGGGGAAGAGGAGTGACTTCAATAATTAGTCCTAAGTTAGAGGAACTTAATAAACAATTAAAAAACGGAAACGAGAAAGCTTTTTATACTTTTTTGCATGAAATAAGTTCAAATAATGCCCACTAATAGAACAATGTCCTGTAGATAATCAGTATAAGCTTATAACGTATATATGGTTAGGTGACCGAAAAACCGAAAACGTTTATGTATTCGGTAGTTTTCCTGGTTGGGATCTGTCTGTAAATCAATTACAACGGTTGTTACAGACGGATATTTGGTATCAAACGTTTAGGACGGATAAGAGTTTTATTTCAACTTACTATTTTACAGTAAACGATTTTTTCGAAAATGATTGGATAAAGCGTAGTGAACAGTACCAACTAGACCGATTTAATGGAAATACATTTGGAGAAGGTGCCCATAAAGCGTCTGTGTTAAACATAGGTATGGAAGTGCAGTATAGCAGTCGTTTTCCTTCAAATCATTATCCATCTGGAAAAATTGAAACATATTCTTTTCATAGTTCGATTCTAGATAACACACGTAAAATTCATATTTATACGCCTCATGATTATTCTCACACTTCACATCTTCAAGAACTTCTCATTGTATTTGATGGAAATTCATTCATTAATGACCTTTCAATCGCAAGCACACTCAATTATTTAATTAACGAAAAAGAAATCCCGTCTTGTATTGTTGTTGCTATAGATCATGTTGATCGGCTAGAAGAGCTAACTTATAACGATAAAATGAATACATTTTTAACGGAGGAATTACTTCCGTGGATTCAAACTAAGTATCACGTATATCAAGAAGAGAGGCATACAATCATTGCTGGTTTCAGTCTTGGTGGCTTAGCAGCTTTTTATGCAGCGCTTCAAAATCCACATATTTTCGGGAATGTGTTGTCAATGTCTGGATCCGTACACTGGAAAAAGGATGGTTTTGAAAAAGAAATTCCTTGGACTGAGTATCAGATTCTATTTAATAATTTAAACGCATATCATCTTAAATTTTATATAGCAGCAGGAGAACTTGAAAATGAACCTCTTTTAACGGCTAATAGACGCCTGTATGAAACTTTAAAAGGAAAGGGATACCAAATTACTTATGAAGAGTTTCAAGGTGGTCATGACAGTGTTTGGTGGCGCGAAAAGTTGTTTGATGGATTAAGAGCATTAAAACATACAAAAACAACGCTGTAAAATAGAAGGAGGATTGAATCTATGAATCAAGAAGAACTAGATAAAAAATTAAAAAAACAAGAAATTTTAGTGAAAGATGAGAAAGTTTGGTCCTATACGTATGAGGATCATATTAGTTCTATCGTTAAACAAGCAGAGAAGAAAGGAGCTTTTGATAATTTACCTGGTAAAGGGAAACCTCTTAATCTTGATAAAGATCTTTCATACAATCCTGACAAGCAACTGTATAGAACTTTGAAAAATAATCATGTTTTGCCTAAATGGATAGAACTTTCAAAGGAAATTGATGTTTTAAAAGAAAGTCTAAAAGAAACAACAAATACAACAGAAGCAGCGTATTTAATTCAAACTATTAATAAAAAGGTTTCAGAACATAATTTAATTTGTCCGCCAAGTGCGCAAAAAACGAGGGTGAAAACGGATTTTTAACACTTTTCAATTAAGCTAGCTCTTACTATATAATTAAGTAAGGCATTTTCAACTTATTATTATAGGGAGGCAAATGTGGTGAAGAATACGTATCAACTTCAAATTCCGAAAGAACTAGAACAGTATCGTAGTAATTTAGAAGAAAGTGTAAAACCGTATATTAAAGTGTCTGGAACACAAGCAGAGACAACTCTTTTTGAAAGTAAGTTTGGTGGATATCCGTATTTACCTACCAATCAAGAACATCCTAAAGACTCAACAGGACAACCTATGATGCTTCTTGCGCAGTTAAACTTTGAAGAAATGCCGCATATTGAATTTATGCCTCAACACGGAATGTTACAGTTTTTCGTAAGTGCTGATGATGAGCTTTTTGGAGCAGATTTTGATCATCCAACAAGCCAAAAAGACTTTCGAATTATTTATCATTCTACAATTACAGAAGATTTAACTACGGTTATTACTGATTTTAGTTATTTAAACACTTTAGAATTAGAGGACTTTATCATACCCGAAGCAGCAAAACTAAATTTTGAATTGGATTATCAACCAGTAACATCAAGAGATTATCGATTTGAAAAGATTTTTAACGATAACATTGATTGGGAAGAAACTGTTGATAAAGAAAACAATACAGAATTAGGCGAACTGTATGATGATTTATGTGAAGATCAAGGGCATAAAATTGGAGGTTATCCATTTTTCACACAGACAGATCCAAGGGAATGGGAAGAAAAATACCAACAACATGATATATTATTGCTGCAAATCGATACAGACAATTCATTAAATATTATGTGGGGAGATTCTGGTGTTGCTAATTTCTTTATACGTAAGGAAGATTTGTTGAACCTAGATTTTTCCAATGTTATTTACAATTGGGACTGTTACTAAAAAAACTAAAATGAATTACTAGCAAGCTAAAAAATCTTCCTGAAGTTTAGGAGGATTTTTTTATATTAAAAATAAGCGTTATGTTAACTAATATATAGAAAGACGAGTACAATAAAAGTCAAGCGTAAATAAAAGAAATAACAACAAAAATATAAAACTGTAAAAAGTGTGTAATTAGCAATAAATCTATAAAGTAAAACATAAAATGAAATTTATAATGTATATTTTCTATAGAAAAAATTATTTCGCATGAAAATTTTCTTGCCGCTCTAAATTATTTTTGATTCGGTAAATGATAATTTATAACCAATTAAAATTTGCTGTGATTAATTTATAGCAAATAAACGATAAAAACGGTATAAATTCATTTAGATAAGATTTTATATGAATCTCATTGGAAATCTCTGTTTCGTCTCATTAAGTATAGTTTACTTGGTTTTTGATACGTGAAATCACTTTGTTTCTGTAACTGCCTATAATATATATTATGTCAACTAAATAAAAGTAATAAACTTATTATATATTAGTTGTAGGTTTTTGTATGCTTCCCTTTTCTTTTTCTTTGTTTGTACGTGAATTAGTTCTTTGTTATTAAATCAATGCCATTCGATTGCTTTGATATTTATAATTCATTTGTACTTATAAATGTTTTTTATTTAAACAACAAAAAGCAACTTGTTTTAAATAAAAACAAGTTGCTTTAAGGTTAATCATTAGCAGGTTTTATACATTAGTTTGTTGCAACAATTGCTTCGATTAATAATTTGTCTTGAATTAATCCGTTAACTTTTGTGGCTGAACTTGCTGGTGGCTTGTTTGTATTGATGTATACTAAGCAAGTATTTTTCTAATTCTTACATATTAACCTATACAATTATTCTTTTTTTGAAAAATAATGTATTTACGCTTTAAATACAACCCTTTATCTTTATAAATCCACTCCGAGAACTTATTAACATTCTTTTTACCACTTAGGTATATACGATATTGTTTTTCTTTGTCGACAAAACTTGATTGGAATTTATTATTCTTAAGGATACTTTTAAAAGAATTCATAAAATTATATGATCCTCCAACAAAGCTAACAAAATACTTATGAGAGTTTACATGACCATCCCCATCAAAATACCCACGAACAAAATGATGTAGATATTCTTCTGGTACAAAAGGAAATTCAATGTTAAATGATTTACATGGCATAATTCCGTGTATGTTCATAAGATCATCTTTTATTGTTTTACTATTAATGTTTAGCATATATACGCCTGTTTTGTTGTTTTGGTAAAGTGGCTGATTTGTGTTTAGTTCTTTTTTTATATCTTCTAAAATGTCACTTTCTTTTTGTGATATACTGACACATTGGTTTTCTTTTTGTATAACGCCGTCAGCTGCTATAAACCCTAATATATAAGCCATGTTGTTTGACCACGTTTTAAAATAATCTTCTTTTATGTCATACTTTCTCTTCCAACTCCCTATAGCGCGTCTTGGAACGTTATTTTCTGTTAAAACCATACGTATATACCTAGCAGACACATTAGCAAGTATGGCGATTTCTGAGGTGCTCTTCCCTTCTGCATACAGATGAATGATTTCAGATTTTGATAGTTTACATTTTGAATTCTTTTTTCCCTGTATTTGCACTGGCATCCTCTTCTTCCTTTTGTTAATTAGAGACATATTTTCTTCTATAACATATAACAAAACATACGTTCTTTGTTGCATATAAAAAGAAATTTACTAAATTAAAACAATTTACATTTACTTTATATTGGTTTTATCTGCTGCTGAATAAACTTCATTTTATATATACGAATAATAAATTTGATGGAATTATGAAATGTAATGCATTAAAGATGAAAGGTAAAATGATATAGTTTACACTACAAATAACCACAATAACTACATACGTAGATTGTTAAACGTAAAAAGGAGAAATAATGAAAAAGAAATATGAAAATCAAATCCATACTGATATGAGTTTTAAACCGAAAGATATTATAGGTTTAATGGCTGATTACTTTAAAATAAAATCTAAGCTGCGTCCTTTAAAGAATTTACCTATTGTTTTATCGAATACAGATAATGAATCTTTAGAGAGTGTGACATGGTTTGGGCACTCTGCTGCTCTTTTAAAAATAGAAGGTAAAAAACTGTTATTAGATCCGATGCTTGGAGATGCCTCTTCCCCATTTCCTGTCTTTAATAGTAAACGTTATAGTGGTGCGTTTTCTTTAGAACGTGAAGACCTTCAAGAAATTGATGCGATTATCATTTCTCATAATCACTATGACCATTTAAATTATAAAAGTATCATGGAGTTAAAAGATCGTGCAAAGCACTTTTATGTTCCAACTGGAGTTGCACGTTATCTAATTAAATGGGGTGTCTCACCTAATAAAATTAGTGAACATAATTGGTGGGATGAAATTTCGTTTGATAATATTAAATTAGTTTGTACACCTGCAAGGCATTTCTCAGGACGTAGTATGACAGATAGAGATTGTTCGTTATGGTGTTCATGGGTTGTCCTTGGACAAGAAACTAAAGTCTTCTTTAGTGGCGATAGTGGATACGCTCCTCACTTTAAGGAAATTGGCGATAAATACGGTCCATTCGATCTTACTTTAATGGAATGTGGGCAATACGATACGAGATGGTCTGCTATTCACATGTTACCGGAAGAAACTGTTAAGGCACATATAGACGTTAAAGGAGATTTACTTGTTCCTATTCATTGGGGTGCTTTTACATTGGCATTACATGAATGGAGTGATCCGGTAGAACGTGTTACGAAAGAAGCCAGACGTTTAGGAGTTAAAATCGCAACGCCGCAAATTGGTGAATCTATTACGTTAAAATCTTCAGACTATCCTTCATCAGCTTGGTGGAGAGAAATTTAATTATAAATATAAAAAGAGCGAACCTTCTTTTAAGGAATTCGCCCTTTTTTGTATTTAAGCTTATTTCACTGTATTTGCTTTCCCACTATCTAAAACTCTACTTGTCGGCACAGAGGTGATATCAATGATTGTATTCGCACTCTTATCAGTCAGTTCAATGAGTTCGTTTTCGTGCTTTATTTTATTTAAATCCCACACCATTCCATGAAACTCATTATGCTGTCCACTTACCCTTATAATACTTTTTGTTTTATTGGAAGGCTGTATTTGAAGGTTTGTAAATTGATTCCCACTAATCTCATTAGGGGTAGTTACTTGACTATCCATATAAATCATATTTACACAGTCCTCTAAAGAAAAGTTCATAAAACGGTTTGCGTTTATCCAAGCATGTCCAGCACTTGGTTTTTTTGCTACTAATTTTAGCCCTGTTTCCATTCCTGCTACTTTAATGTTTTCGAAGTTAATAAATGAGATTTCATTTTCTTGTCCACCAGAGTACAAAGAAATTCCTATACCTTTATTCGTTTCAGTCCAATTAATAATATTTATATCTTTTATTTGTGTTTTGTTCCAAGTGTTATAATACTTATTTTTACCGTCTAAATAGATAACTTCAGAATTGAACTTAGGATCATCAATAGCTATATAAGCTCCTTCAATAGAAGCATTTTTTTCTAGTTCCAAAACCCTAAAGTTTCCCTCTACAACAAATTGCGTTCCATAACCAAATAATAATTTAACACCTTTTTTAACAATGATCGGTGACGTGATTTTATATTTTTTATCATCGAGCAATACTGTTTTAATTTCACTAGACTCAGCCTTATTAATAGCAGATTGAATTTTCTTTGAATCATTATTCCCTTTAAAGTCTTCTACATACAACTTATCATTTTGAGCTGAATTTTCTTTTTTATTGTATTGATATAAAGCAAAAATAATTAAAACTATACCTAAGAGTAAAGCGATTATTCTTTTCATAATACTCATCCTCTTATTATATTTCCTCTTTAGTTATACTTCTAACACTCTAATATTCGTCTCTTTTTTATTTTCCTCCTCCCTCGTTCCATAATCCTTTTACAATGTCATATTCTCTATTTAGCATAAGTATTTCTTCATTTTTTTAATAAAACATAGTGTGCTTGTACATAATGTGATACATTCCTTTGTTCCTGATAAGCTCTTACTGGCAATATAAGATGTACTGCTGCAGGTTGCTCTCCTGCTTCAATTAATATCGGCCTCATAGAACCACCAAAGCTTAAAGTAACTATATCTTCTTTTATTGCTTTTAAAGCATCGACCATAAATCGTCCATCGAAAGATATATTTAATTGTTTTTCGCCACGAATAGTATTTATTTTTTGTGTCTCAGATATTTTACCGATTTGAGTAGCGTTAGAAGAAATTTTAATAGTGGATTCGTTGATGATTTCTAAGTTGACGTTGTTATTTGCCCATTCACTTGCTAATAAACTTGATCGATCTACACCTTGTAAAATCTTTTTTCTATCCAAGTTAATAACCGTTTGAAATTCATTTGGAATGAGGCTAGACATATAATGAAATGATATCTTTATGAAGATTGATGAATGATTGTTCCGTTAAAAAAGTAAGGTACTGTTTCTTTCTTTTGTAACATATTTAGTAAATGTGCTGATATACGTAAATGCGGCGCTGCTATATGTAATTCCATCCAAGAAATCTCTTCGATTTCTTTCGGCCTTGATATATATGTCTCCCCGCCGATTATTTCGCCTAAAAAATTAAAGAAAATTGCATGATGGTCTCTCTCTTCGAAAAAAGCTTCGCTGATGGAACAAATCCCATGTACAGATATATGTAGCCCTGTTTCTTCTCTCACTTCCCGAATTACTGCCTCTTCTAACGTTTCTCCATATTTAACTGCGCCACCTGGTAATGTGTAATAAGAGCCATGCTTCCCTTTATTTTTTACCATTAAGATCTTTTCGTTAGTTTTATCATATAAAAGCGCGTATGTAACATTGACTTTTTTCATACTTACCTCCTCTATTTTTAATAAAAGGAATTTTCTGTCTTCATCTCATTCTACCATTAACTCGTTTCAAATTGTATTGTCCTTTCTTTACATTAACGGCGTTGTAATGAAAAAGAGCCCTATCATAAGGACTCTTTTTCAAATTAAGCTGTTTTTCGATGTAACGATTTTATTTCTTTCTTCTTTTCTGCATTTGGAGGACGGATTAATATAGAGATAACGAAAGAGATAACAGATAGAACACCGATTGTAATAAACGTTGGTTGAAATCCTCCAAGTAGTGCTCCAATGAACGATCCTGCAAGTGCACCAAAACCGAAACCTTGGTAAACAATCCCGTAGTTTGTACTATGGTTTTTTAATCCGAAGAAATCCCCGACGATGGCTGGGAATATAGTGATATTACCACCAAAGCAAAAGGCAACGCTTGCTACACAAGCAAAATATATCCCGTAATTTAGTGGAATGAAACTTAAAGTGAAAACGGACAATCCAATAACAACAAACGTTGCAGAGACAATTTTTAATCGACCTATTTTATCTGATAATGTTCCGAGAATGATTCTACCAATCGTATTAAAAACTGCGATCATTGCAACGGCGTTAGCAGCGGTTGCTGCACTAAGTCCAACGAGTTGTACTCCAATATCTTTTACCATACCGATTAAATACAACCCGCCCATACACGATGTAAATAGCATGAAAAACAAGAGATATACTTGTTTCGTTCTCATCATTTCACGCGGCGTATAATCATTGTGTGATGTTTCCGTTACTGTGTTACTTACAATTGCTTCACGTAAGAAGAACGATCCAGTTAATACTAAAAGTAAGACAATAATACCCCAATATAAAAATGCTTGTGATACACCAAGACTATCAATAAGATTACCGTTTACATATCTAAAAATTAAGCTCCCCATTCCGTATGCTGAAACAGATATACCAGAAATGAGCCCTTTACGGTTTGGAAACCATTTAATTAAATTAGATAGTGATGTAATATATGCTGTTCCATCAGCATATCCAACGACAACACCGGCCAATAAATAAAGTAATGGTAATGAGGAAACTTGTGAACTAAGTATTAAACCGAGTCCTAAAACAATTCCTGCAGTAGCGATAAGTTTACGAAGGCCAAATTTTTGTTGTAGCTTTCCTGCAAATAGAGTTGAAAATGATAAAGAAAAACTCGTAATAGAAAAAGTAATCGCGACTGAATTGAGATTCCATCCAAACTTACTTACAAGGGGTTGATTAAATAAACTCCATGTATAAATTGTTCCTAGGCCAATTTGAACAATGATTGTACCTAGAACAATTAGTAACGGATTTACAGATGTTTGTTTCATACGTACTGTCCCCTTCTTTTATCATGACATGAATTTTCACAGTTAGTATATCCATGATAAATTGCAAGATACTGTACGAAAAATGGAAATTAAGTTAGTTTACACAAAAAGACACTTCATAAAGAAGTGCCTTTTCGCAGGTTATATCAGATATCTTTAAAGAAAGCTTTGTTAAGATAAGACATTTTCAAATGCTTATGTATACATATTACCAAATGATCAATTAAATGTGATGGGACTTAAGACGTATTTTTCATTCATCATATAGTCGGATAAGAAATTAATATTCAATTTCATCAAAATCCTTCGGCTGCGGTACAGTTTGCATATTAGCTGCATCTTTTGGATCACTATAAATCGCATTTTGTTCTGTATTTGTATCTTTTATAATTTCTTTTTTGTTTTTGTTTATTTTTTTGTTCATTTAAGTTCACTCCTTTTTATTATAGGAGTAATTATGCCCTATTACCGCTACTAAATGTATCGGCGACTAAATTGCTAAATTCACGTAAATAATATAAATAATTATCACCGCCGTAGTTATATCTTTTATTGTACATTTTCGCAACAACTACATTATATTCAGGTATTACTAAAATGGTCGGTCCAGTAATTCCTAATATTTGATATGCTCCTTTTGGAACACGTTCACCAAGTTCACTTAATTGTGCAGGTTCATTTTGAACGAACCAAAACAAACCGTTTTGTGGTAGCTCATTATTTTTATACGTCGTACTCTGCAAACTCGTAGCAATTTCTATAACTTCTTTTGGAACAATCTGTTTACCATTTATCATACCTTGATTTAAATGAAGGTTGCCCCAATAAGCAAATTCTCTAGCTGAAACAAACAGATTTTTTTCAGTACCGTCATCTACTGTACCAACCTCACTGATCGCGTCTTCATTTGGATTATCAATTACTTTAACTAAATTTTCATTTTGCTGTATTCTCCATCCTGTTTCTTGGAAATTAGCAGGGGTAAATACACGCTCTTTTAACAATTCAGGAAAACTTATGTTATAAAGCTGATACATAAGACGCGTCATCATTCTTACATTAATATCTCTATACGCCCAAGCTTGTCCAGGTTCAAATTCACGAAAAATCGTCCCATCATCAGTTTCTTCCAAACCGTGCGAATGAGTTACTAAATGTCTTATCGTTGTTTTACCAAGTAATACAGCGTCGAAGTCTTTAAAATATTTTATCGCCTCATCATCAATTGAATCTATTTTCCCCTCATAAAGCGCATATGCTACCATTAATCCTAAATAACTTTTTCTCGCAGAAGCGACGTTGAACTGTGAATATGCTGTCACCTTTTTACTATTGGATGTATTTGAATGGTATCCACTATAATGCTCTAGTACAATTTTGTTATCCTTTATAATACAAAGCGCCGCAGCTGAACTATGATTTTTTTCTTTTATATTCTCTACCCAAGAAATCAATTTTTCGTATGTATACAAATAAATCCCCCTTAATACTAATAAAAAATTACAGCATGAAAGAAAAGTATAAAATAGTATTTACACCTTTCCTTCATGTGAAATATTATTGATTTTCTATGCTTAAATAATCCACCAGTTCCAGCAATTAAAACAGCCGAAACAGCCAGCGCAACCGAAACAGCCGCCGCAACGACCTGCACAACCACCACATCTGCCGCCACAACCTCCACAGCGTCCACAGCCGCCGCAACGACGTGCATCGTCTTGAATGTGATAATATGGATATTGATTTTGTTGTTGTTGATCCCAATACACAACATGACCAGATTGATAATCATTAAGGTTTAATGATTGTAGTTCTTGTTGAAACTGATTCATTACGAACCCCTCCATTTATCAATATAAATTCCGTCCAAATATTAAAATTAATATAGAAACAAGGCTATAGACTAAATGCGTACATCAACAAAATATGAACTTACACTAGGTGATGTACCTTGTTTTGCAGCCTATTTTCTTTATATCCTTTCAATGGACGAATTTACTATCAATAGAGTGAGTTAAAAATTGCTAATCCAACAATTTAGTAGTTCATCACTTAATTTTCTTTCTAGTAATTCTTTAACTGAAGGCATTGGCATGATTTTATAAGTATTTAAAGATTCTTGATTATAATCTATCCAGTGAAACGCTAAATGAGATTCTTTAGATTTTGGTATGAAATCAATATGTAACTCTTGTGAATCTATCTCAAAAATATGATTGATTTCATGGTGAAGAACTTCTCGATCTTGCCATTGATTTTCTATGACGCCTAAAAATTGTTTTATACTACAGTTTACTCCAATTTCTTCTCGTAGCTCTCTTATTAATGCATTTTCTGCTGATTCGCCAGTTTCAACGTGGCCACCAGGTAAGAAATAATGATGGCCAATATATTCAGCAACTAGTAATTTTTCATCTTTTATTATGACAGCTCGTACAATATGATGGAATTTACTTTTCATTGGGTATTCCTCCTAGAGTCATTCAATCTATAATTTCTAAAAAATTTTCATTTAAAAGCAGGATAATATAAATCATAGGTGTTTCATACGCAGGAATTATATTTATGACTGCAAGAATGCCTTTTATTTCGAGCCTTTACTTTATAAATGTTAAACCAATAAACGATATACTTGCTCGCCATCATAATCTTGTTCTAATGGTTGAAAACCGTTACGTTCATATAGTTTCTTTGCAAAAATATTATCTTTATGTACAGTTAATCTAATTTCTTTGCACTCTTTAAATCTATTTTTTATTAAATTAATAATTTCCTGTAATGCTGCTTTACCATAGCCATTTCCTTGCTGCTTTTGATCAATGATAAATCCGTTTATCCAATACATATTTGATGTTTCTCTTACAAAAGCATGCATAATAAAACCAACTATAAGATCGCCATCATATATAGCAAATGGTCTATACTCTACATTCTCACCATCTGGCTTTATATATACTTTAGCAAGCGAAACTGCTACAGCCGGGACAAATTTTGTTTGACTTTCTTTAACTTGTAACTTTAATGCGTCTTCCCAATTTTCTCTCGTAACAACCTTTAACTGGACATTCAATATTTTAAGCTCCTTTATAAAGAGGATGTATTTTTATATTCGACAGAGTGAAATAATTCCCTTTTTAGACAACACCTTATAAAGTGTTTTTTATAAAATCCTGATTGAATTTTAATAAGTGAGTACTTGATATTTAGAGATGTGTTGAAATTGTAGTTTGTATATAAAGGAAAAGGCTAGAAGTATGAATGAAGCAATTAACAAGCGTAGTAAAGTAAGATGTTCAGGTGTGTAAGATTCAAGCCCCATACGAATTGCTGGAAAAGCAGTTCCCCCTAGTAGAGTCGTAAAAGCGTGAACACATATGATTCGAAAATCCCATTTTTTTATTAAGCATGTTTCGCTTTTAAATAAAGTCACGGAGTTTATTTAAAAGCTCGATGTTTTGCCCCTTTGGATCTGTTTATCTAAAAGGGGTGGATAGTGAAAAGAAGATCTGAACTGAAAGGAGAATTAAGGAACTGTTGAGTAGTAATAAAGTTACTCAGCTAAAGGGCCAGTTCGTGGAATAACACCTTTAAAGAAAATTGGATATCTATGTTTAAGTAAAAATCCCGAAACCAATAAAGGATACGGGATTTTTATTTTTAAATATTGTGTATTACTGTCTAATGGAGCTTAGATTCCAGCCCACACATCTTTTCCATATCGTCCTTCACGTTGCAATTGGTCTAACCAATTTCTTGCCTCTTGTTCACTTACCCCATGATTTCGCTGATAAGCTTGACAAAGAGTATCCTCTACATCTGGAGCCATTCGACTTCCATCACCGCATATATAAAGATGAGCGCTGTTATCTAATAAAGAAATTAACTTGTCTCCATCTTGTTGCATTAAATGCTGTACATATGTTTTTGGATGTCCTTCCAGACGCGAAAAAGCTGTGTGTAAGGATAATATGCCATCCTTTTCATCTTTTTTTAATTCTGTACGATAGAGATAATCCTGTTCAGGATGACGACAACCGAAATACAGGTGAGCTTCTCCTAATTTTATGCCTTGCTGTTTCAGGATGCGACGTGATTGTAAAAACCCTCGGAATGGTGCAATCCCAGTTCCTGGTCCAACCATGATAATTGGCGTTTCAGGATTTTTTGGCAACTGAAAACCGGATTGTGGAGTACGAATAAAACAAGCAATATTGTCTTCGTTGTGACTTTGAGATAAATAGTTAGAAGCGACCCCTTTATATTCACCTTGTCCACTCCGTGCAGGTCCGCTTACAACACCAACTGTAATACTCAGGCGATCCTGGGCAACGAGTGGTGAGCTTGAAATAGAATAGTAACGTGGTTTGAGTGCAGGGAGAAGTTCTAAAAACCGCTCAAACGGCATTTCACATGCTTCGTACTTTTCGAGAAGATCTAACATGGAAATACGTTTCTTTAATATTTGCTCTTGGTAAGTTCCCTCTTCCACTAAAGTTTCCAATTCTCTTTTGTGCGGAGGGCAAACCGTAAAAGATGCCAGTTCCCGTATCTGTGCTCTCGTTGCTGCTTCCTGTACTTCCACACTATAGCTAAGAAGATCACGTAAACTAACAGGCATATCAAGTGGCAGATGAGCTGCGTTTCGTCCACTTGCTGTCAGTACTATTTTATCATTTCCATTCAAATTATACCTACGGAGAACGCGGCTGACATTTTCCTCACTGTTGTGTGGAAGCACTCCGAGATGGTCTCCTTCATGATAAGTAACTCCTTGCGGTAAGGCCACCTCGATATGCCGAGTGCTCCGATCACTGCCAGCTGATTGGAGTTCGCGATTTTCCACAATAGTTGCATTCATTGCTTCGTATGAACGAGCAAGAGGAGATCCTCCAAGGCCACTGACAAACTGAAGGCTTAGGGTACTGCGTTCTTTTTCTACATTTTCATTGAGCACCAATCCAAAAGCTTTCATCGCATCCGACCACATGCTTTGTTTCCATTGATTGAGCTGTTCCTCAAAGTCTCCACTGACATCTCCCTCTCCGCGTGTTGAGAACCTTGTGGCTCCCTGTTGAGCCATCTGCTCGTCAATATATCTTGGGACATTTTGATAGGTACTGGCCCAGTTATGATCTCCACAACCAAACACCGCATAATGAACACCTTGTAGCTCACCATGTTGTAGTTCTTCGAGCCATTGTACGAATTGTCCAGCATTGCTCGGTGGCTTTCCGTTATAAGAAGAAGTAACAATGAGAATGGCTCCTTCTTTCGGTAAGTTACCAATTCGGTCATTTAAAGGCGATACTTCAGTCCGTACGCCATGCAAACTCGCTGTATCTGCAAGTTCCCGTGCTACACCCTCAGCAGTTCCAGTATCAGAACCATAAAGAACAAGAAGCGGACGATTATTGAGTCCTTGGAGAGAAGCTGCATTCTGAACTTGCTTTTCCGTTTTGTGGTCCTCCGGCGTCTCTGCTACAGGTGTTAGGACAGATGGACGGATGGCAGCTTGATTTCGGGATCGAACCTGTATCTTAAAATCACCTGGCTTTAACGTTAATGTTTGTTTAATGTCCAGCTCATAATTCGCATAATCGATGAATTCAAAATGTTGGAGAAGCATTCCCAGTACGAGAGTGGCCTCATGAAGGGCAAACTGCATACCGATACATGCTCGCTGTCCATTTCCAAATGGCTTATAAGCATGATGAGGAACTTTATCCGGATCTTCAAACCGTTCAGGATGGAATTCTTCTGCATTGTCCCCCCATGCATCTTTATCTCGATGCAGCTGTGGAATAAGAACCATAATCCGCTCTTCTCTTTTCTTTACCGGATATTTTCCGCCAATCACCGTGTCTTCTTTTGCATAAAGGCTGAATGCTGGTGCGGTAGGCCATAGACGCAGCGATTCATTTAAAATCATCCGGATATACTTAAGCTGCAGAACTTGTTGATATGTCGGAGTGGGCCCTGTTAATACCCGATCTACTTCTTCGTAAGCTTTTCTCAATTTATCCGGATTTTTTAATAAGTAATAGATCGCAAAGGATAACAATCCACTTGTTGTCTCGTGCCCGGCTATTAAAAAGGTGATGATTTGGAAGCGAATATTTTCATCATCCAGTGTTTCGCCCGTTTCCGGATCCTTCACATTTAACATACGGGAAAGCAAATCATTTCCTTCCTGGTTTCCATTGGCCTTACGTTCGGCAATAATATTATCTACTAAAGAAAACATGGCTTGGATATCATGCTGAAATTGACGTTTAGTTCTCACCATGAGTTTGTCCTGTATATCTAATCGTTGTGTTTGATGCATCGCTTCATCTAGAGCACGGACCATGCTGGTGATAAAAGGATGAGGAGTCTCACGATAATAACTGTTGAATCGGTAATTAAAACCGCATAAACCAATCGTGTCCAATGTAAGACGGGTCATATCCTCCGGGACATCCACCTCTTCATTCGGATTAAGCCGTGCCCATTTTTGAACGAGCTGTACGGCAATATCGACCATCATGGCATGGTAATCCTTCATTGCCCGCTGACTGAATGTAGGCGTCAGAATATTATGGGCTTTTCTCCAGTTAGGCTCGTCTGTTCCACTTGTAAATAACCCGTCTCCAGCAAAGGGACGAACCTTTGCTAAAGGACCTTCTACACTTTTATCGAACCGTGACTGGTCACAGACTTCTTCTACCAGTTCATGCCCAGAAACGATAATGGCAGTACCTCCTGGAGTTTGAAGCTGAAAAATGGGACCGTACTCTTCCGCCAGCTTGATAAACGATAGGAGCGGTTTATCTTTATCAAGTAGAGGTACATTACCTAATGGACCAAACGTTTTAGGTTGGGGAATGTCATTAAGCTTTTTCATTAAAAACATCCTTTCAAAAGAGCATGTTATTTTAGTAATTATTCTTGCTTGAAAAATTTCACTTACCTGCACTACTTTAAAAAGTTTACTTTTAAGCTGTGTTTGATAACTTGTTTCCATCTCTCTCTGTCTTTTGTTACAGTTGTAAAGTTCCCGAAAACATGAGGGGTGGCCTGTTGATATGCAACGGATGATAACAACATGACAACGAGTTCCTCCGGATGCTGGTCTGCAAGAACATCCAATTCGATCCCTTTTACAATAAAAGGATAAGTTTGGTCGTGAAAAGGCTTGAGATTAAAAGTTAATCATATAAGATCGTTTAGCTTCATTTCTATACTTTACCAATATGCTTATGATTATGATGCTAGGTAAAGGATTGATCAATCCAGGATGATTTTTGGCAATTAGTTTTCCAACTTGCTAACAAAGGGGCCATGTTCCCTCATGAATTGAAAGGTTCATTCTTTTATGCAATCATTTCCAACCTATGACATATGTTATTGATAGATTGTCAGATATAAAAATGCAAACAGATTATGGATCAAGTTCTTTATCTCAAAGAGTTGCTGCGGAATGGTTATGTAAAGGATATTATAAATAACCTGTAGCGAACGTAAGAATTCACTTGAAAGAACGAAGACGAATGATGGTACAAACTTTAAATAAGTATTGTGCAGACATTGCAACGTGGGATATTCCTAGTGGCGGATTTTTTATATGGCTAAAGATTGTACCTAACATTCCGATGGAAAAACTATTTTCAAAGGCACTATCAAGAGGGGTTCTTTTAAATCCGGGATGTATTTATGAAGAAGAATCAAATCAGTACATACGTTTATCATATGGATATGCTTCCTCGGAACAAATTACTCACGAGGTTAAATTGCTCAGTGCATTAATCTGTGAGTTAATGGCTTGAAAAAGATCCTCTTTTACTTATAAGAGGATCTTTTTACGTATCTTATTTACCACAATCTCATTTCCTGTTCAAAAGCATTATAATTATGTACTTCCATTACAATATCTAAGTCAGAATGAAGAGTATCAATTCTAATAGGGATTGTTCCGCAAAGAACTGGACTATATAAAGTTAAATCCTCCATTATGTTTAGTTTATTCATAACCTCGTAAACCTTTATTATACCAAATCCCCCGTTAGTCCCTTGGTAGCCTTAATAATTGATTAAGCGACCATTGTCATTCCATTGACCGTACATTTTATTTTCTCTGGTATTTTCAATAAACTTATTCAATCTTTTATTAAAAATATTAGGTTCATTTTTATAACTTTGTATCGTATCAATTCTAATCCTTTGGTATAGATCAGGGAAATTAATAAAGTTTTGATATAACTGTTCATCTTCTTTCAGACGAGTTTTAATATCTGCATCTATAGTAAAAGATTCAGGTCGCATATCAGGAAGAACTCTTAGTCCTTCTTCTTTCATCAAACCTAATTGATATAATCTCCTTACTCTTTCCTTATTTAATTCTGTCCAATTACTGTTTTTCTTTCTTGGGGAAAGCCTTTGAGCAAGTTCAGTATCTGATATTTTCTTTTTTATGCCATCAATCCAACCAAAACATAGTGCCTCTTCAACTGCATCTAAATACTGAATTACTTCTGATTGTTCAGTTATACTTACTATCACCCAACAAAATTTTTCTGTTTTTGAATTTTCCTCAAACCAATCTCTTAATGCTAACCTTGTCGTAACTCTAAGTAAATTCTCTATTTCCATTTTTAAAACTATCCTTTCTAAAATAAATATATGTCCTAAATATAACATACTCTATTCTGTAGACAGTTTGCCTTGTTATACCATTTTCTTTTGCAATAGGGGTATGTGTAGCAGTAGAACAAAAACTTAGGTTAAGTATTAGCGGACATTCTCAGTGAAATATGTTCTTGATCTTTTTACAAAATCGTATGTTTCTGTTTCAAACGAATGAAAAATCATCTAAAATTAAGCTATTTTCATATAAAAAATGATAGTTTTATCATTTCTAATGTTTGTTGCATTATCCTGTTCCATTGCTACACATACCCATTAAGCTAAACAAAAATGGGTTACACAATAACTTCCGAGAACGATAATTATGTAAATGGGCTGTCCAAATGGATGGCTTATTTTATTTTCTTGCTTAGCGTGGTTTTTTCCAAAATGCTGGCGGGACCCTAAGTTGAACTATTAAAATAAAAAAAGAACCTTACAAAAATGTAATGTTAATGTCACAAAATAAGATAGTACATTGTTAGTAACTCTTTTAATATTGAATAGAATATTATTTAAAGGTAGAAAACAATGAAAAAATATAATAAGAATTTATTAGGATTTTATAAAAATTGTTTAACAAGGTATATTTTTTAGAATGTAACATGTTAAAGCATTAAAGGAGATTATGTAATGAATATTAAAGATTTAGATTATGAATGGTTCAACTTTATTAATAATAGAGTACAACAATATCCACTGATAGATAATGTAATGATTTTATTTGCAGAATATGTACAATATGCTTTCGTGTTACTACTCATACTATTATGGATAAAGAATAAACCTAATTTTCGTGTAATAGCTTTTCAATCGATGGTTGCGTTTACTTTAGCGTATTCCATCAATAGAATCATCGAGATATTTATTTATAGGGAGCGTCCTTTTGTCTCACATAGCATCACACAACTCGTAGATCATGCTGCTAATTCTTCTTTTCCAAGTGATCATGCGACATCAGCTATTGTAATTGCAGCTACACTATTGTTATCTGCATATCGTTTTAAATATACTTGGTTGTTCTTAGCGCTTGGTGTAGCTTTTTCAAGAATATGGGTAGGCGTACATTATCCATTTGATGTAATTGCAGGATGTGTACATGGATTATTAATAGCATTATTTACGCAGTATGTTGTATTTAACATACGTCCTGTTACTTCATTAATTAAAAAACCTATTTTTCAAGGAAAAAACTAGCTTTACAAATATTAAAAAGATATAACGTTGTCGGAATGAAAAAAGTGGTATATAATAAATATTAACATTACTAGTAATTATTTTAGGTATTCCTAGAATAAAGGAGCGATACATATGAAAATTACTATTTATTTCGGAAGTCATGAAGATCAAGATGTTCGTACTATGGACTGTCATTTAGATGTAGAAGATACAGAAGAGATTGTTTCTGTATCATAATATAAATAGTTGGGATGAACCCTCTTCCCTACGGCATTTAAGGCACCTTTTACAGGTGTCTTTTTTGTTGTTTTTTCATCAAAAACCCTTTACTTTAGAGTGTTTTAATAGTAAAATATAAATATACGAACAAACGTTCTTTTTACTTTAATTGTACATGAAGGGATGATTTTAACAATGGTTCAAGCAAAGCGCAGAGGAAGAAAAAAGCAAACACCTATTATTTCAAATACAGGCTTTATCGGCTCTGTCTTTATTGATACATTGGAATTACAAAAGAAATCCTATTATTTCGCTCGTAAAAAACTCCAAATCGTTCATCACGTTTTAGACGGTCTCTCTGGGGCAACGAGTTCTCTATTTAAAGAACATAACATTTCAGCATACATGTCATGTGTGTATTTACATAAACAAAAGAAAATTGGCTTCGTTCTTTCAACGAAACCATTTGAACAAAGTGATGGCGTTGCTTACTTTGTAAATTATTTAATCGAAAAGAATTTTTACGGCGGTCATGACGAAGATGTAGAATATCACGAAGTATTTAATACAGGTTTTATCGGTGTAGTATTTGCTGATTTATCTAGTATAGATCGCTTTAATTTCGAGCTTGAAATGAGTATGTTAACGAAATTAATGAAAGATATGATTATTCCGGTTAAAGAACTCTTTTTACGCCACAATGTACCGGCCTACATCTCCACTTCTCATTTAGAAGAACAAAACAAACTAGGTTTCGTTCTATCTGTAAAGCCATATGATGAACGTGCTGAAGCAGATTTATATTTTGAAGCGTATTTAAAAGAACGAGGATTATTTATTGGTGATGAAGAAGATGATGTTGATAAGATTGTTATTAGAAAAACAGCTGAATTACGATAAAAAAGCGCAGGATGATATTCCTGCGCTTTTTCAATATTATTTAATTACGTTCAATACTATACCCTTTTGAATGAATTTCTAAATTCAGCTTATTTGAGTGAGCCTTATTCAAAATAAGAAATACAATACCTCCTGCAATTGGAAGCATGTAGGCTGGAATATAATTTAATAATAGACCTGAAATTGCGAGTGCTATCGGCTGCATCATTTTACCTATACTTAATCCAATACTGAGCACTCTTCCCCTATATTCATCTGGAATCTCTTTTTGCATGAAATAAATTAAAGGGATATCGATTAATGCTATCATTAGCCCTAAAAAGAACATAATAACGCAATATATAGTAACGAATACAAAATTATTTACTTCAATACTTTTGAATAAAACAGGGATACCTGAAACTATCATAAAAATTGCCAACATAAAACTTATTTTTCTCAAAAAATAAGAATAAGAAAAACGATCAGTTATCTTTTTTACTAACATTGCACCAACTATCATTCCTATTGGAAAAGTCCCTTGAATGATACCAAATTGCTTCGAGCTAAGATTGAGCACTGTGTTTATAATGTATGGTAATGGGACTGTTACAGCAAACCCTAAGAAAAAATTAAGGGAAATCAAAATACTAAACGTATTCTTTAAGCTTTCTCTCTCCATGAAGTAATAGAATCCCTCTTTTATATCTTTAATAAAATTAATTTCTCTTATTGAACATTCCTCATTTATTTTGCGCTCGAACAATTTAAAGTGAATAAACATTATGAATATGCCTGAAAGAATAAATGAAATACCGTTTATTATTATGAACGTTTTTATATCTAAGACAGCAAAAACGATACCACCTAACATAGGACCGAGAATTAAAGATACAGAGTCAATAATTTTACTTATAGAATTAATATTCATTAACCTCTCTTCAGAAACAATATTCGGTTTCGCGGATTCTAATCCTATCCCAAAAAATGTTGTAAATACCGTTATAAAAAAGGTAGTAGCGTAAATGGTGATTAAGTTTAATCCATAATTACTGCTAAATATATAAACAGTAATTAATAGACCTCCACTTAGTAAATCCATACAAACGACCAATTTCTTTTTATCAACTTTATCTGCAATTACACCAGCAAATGGATTCATAACAATCATTGGAATAGTTCCTAAAATAAGCGTAATTGCGAAATTTAATGCTGATCCGGTTATTTGTAAAACGTATAATCCTAATGCAAAACTATAAATAGAGCTACCAAATATTGATACTGTTTTCCCAAATGAATAGAGACACATATTTCTTAGTTCTTGATTACTTTTTACATTTGGTGAATAAATTTGTAAGCGTCCCATAACTTCCCCCCTGTTTAACTTTGTATTACATACAGTGTAAGTTCTCGTGTAAACCCAATATCAATATGCTTTTACAAAAAATTTAAATAAAAAATTAAAAAAGATGGGGTTAACCCCATCTTTTTCCGAAAAATGAATATGTATAAATTTCTTCTCCTTCGACAAAGAAATTTTCGTATTTCCCGCCCCGTTCCAAATATTTAGAAGTCCTTTCATCAATGGAATGAAACTTTAGCTTTTGGATTTCTTCCTTAACTTTTGAAGATGTAAAATTCTCTCGAAGTCGAGGTGCAATTTGGCTATTTATGCTAAATTTATTAAATAAAATAAATGAACTTAATATATAACAATCAGGTTTAAAAAGAGGATTTAATTTATGTAATAAAAACTCCTCATGTTCAAAACTATAATTACTTGTACCTGACTGATCAATTACAATATCGGCAGAATAATTCTGAATAGGTATGTTTAAAAAGTCGGCACAGATAAATAAAATGTTTCTTTTAGGATTTGTTCTCTCAATTACATCCTTTAAAAGTAAAAGTTTATTCAAATCTCGATCAACAGCGATGTATAAGCAATTTTCTGGTAGTTCTTCATAAATATTTCTTAAAAAGAACCCAAAACCTGATCCTAAATCAAGTAATATCTTGTTATTTAAATCTAGCTGTATTAGTTTCCTTTTCGCCCATTCTCCGCCTCTTTGTATATTTTCCAAAAAAATAGTATCTGTTTCATGGATATAATCTGGGATAGAATCTTCAAGCGATGTCATTTCATACGCTTTAAATAATTTGCCAACTGTTAAAATCCCTGAATTAATCGCATATTCTTCATTACAATTACAAATTAACTTACCCTCAACAATTTGATTCTTATTAATAATGCCATCTTCAAGAATTAAATTCCCGTTACACTTAAAACATTTAAATAAATTAAGTACTTTTAAATCTATCCCTAAAATTGAATTCGACATTTCAGTTGCTAATGATAAATTATTTAACGCTTCCTTTAATTTATCTTTTCGTTCCTCTAAAGTTTTTATTTCTTGTTCAATCTTTTCATATTTTACTTTAAATAAAGATTGATAAAAAATATCTTTTTCGTAATCTATAGATTTCCCTAAATTTTTATAAAGGAACAGTTCTTTAATTTCATTCAGGCTAAACCCTAACCATTTGTACTCTAATATTAGTTCTATATCCTTTTGACAATACTCGTCAAAAAAATAATGACTGTCCTTTTTTTCAGGAATAATGAGCCCGAGGTCTATATAATGTCTTATCGTATCTATACTTATATTATTTACATCTGCAAACTTACTGATTTTCATACTATCACTACCATTTATATATTTGTTTATATATACTTCTTTTTTATTTTTAAAAATCCTTTTATCTCTTTATACAAAATTATTTATAGCATGAATTAGAATTGCTAATTTCAGAAATTGGAAATTTGGCGGTTCACGAAATTCTTAGCTTAATTGCCATGGGGCGGGATCGCATTTTCGTTTTAATTAAATAAAAATAAAAACCCGCGAATGATTCACGGGTTTTACTTTAATAACTAACTGCTATTGTTCCTTCACCTGCATGTACAGCGAATGAAATTGGTAATGGATATAGTTTGAAATCCATTTCAGGGAATGCTTGTCTAATATCTGCAATCCATTCTTCTGCTCCATCTTTATCATTGGCATGAAACATATGAAGTACTTTTGGTAATTCTTTTTCAAGCTCATTTTTAATATATTCTCTGCACTTTTGGATTTTGCGAACTTTCTTTTCAAGTAAAAGTTCTCCACCTTTTACTTCTAATATTAAGTTGACACTTAATAAACTTCCAAGTAAAAATTGAACTCCCTTTACACGCCCACTTGCGTATAGACCTTTTAAACTCTTTGGAAATACATAAAAAGGTCTTCTTTTTTCATTTACTAATGTTTTATGTATATCTTGTAAAGTCATACCATCATTGTATAACGATTTCGCTTTTCTAATTAGTTCATCCATTGGGTAACTTGTTGATTCACTATCTAACACAGTTAAAGGGAACCCTGCCATTTCTGCAGCAAGTTTCATATTTTGATAAGTTCCACTTACTTTTCCGCTAATAGCAACTGCAAAGCCTTCTTCATATTCTTCTTTGCATTTTGTAAATAACTCTACCATTTCCCCAATGTTAGGTTGTGATGTAGTGACAGTTTTACCTTCGTTTAACGCAGCATAGACACGTTCACGTACACCTTCTTCACAATCTTTGTACGACACTCCATCAATAATAACTTCAATTGGAATAACAAAGTTATCTCCTTCTGTTGTAAAACTCGCAGTTGTACTATCAGTAACCCAAGCAACACGCTTCATGTTGTTCCTCCCTTAATTCAATTCCTCTTTTCTAATTTTTCTATATATTTATGCTATGAAAAGAGAATATCCCTGTAATAGTAACAGGACTTTATTGTTTTGGCTATAGTAGATGAATATTAAATGTGACTATTTTTTGTCTATTTCAATAACAAAAGAAGAAAATCGAAGTATTTGCCCAATTTTCTTCTTACATACATTATTTAAAAGTTTCATTATCTAATATTACAACATAATCATTCGTCAACCGGCCAGCTTCTTTCGTATAACTGACAAGCCTTTGTATGTTATCACAGCAAATCTTTGCTCCCCATACGAGTAATGGTACACCGATAAAGTCGATATGGAACCTTCTAGAAAACAGACCCCCAAAAGTCATAGGTAAAGGCACTGTTGGTGATGTATTAGAAAAAATAATCTTTTCATGATTTTGATAATGTTTTTGCAAAATTTCCCCTAAATGCTTCATCGCAGGTACAACGACTTTTGATGCGCCACATCCAATCGTATATACAGGATTACCGTTTTCATCTATTCCATGAAAAATAATTTTCCCCATATCTTCTGTTTTTAATTTATTGAAGTACTCGACATTTAATATTTCTTCTTTCGTTAACTTTCGATCGGTTGGTAATTTATTTAAATGATATGCTGCAGCTAGTGAAGTTGTATGTGTGCCTCCGAAATCTGTGTAAATGAATATCATATTATCATCCCTTGTTGTAAAAGTTCAATGTTAATTAGTATTACCGTTCACAGTATTGTTAAACACGGGATGAATTTATTTTCAATTTTATTTATCAATACATTTCACAGTATTAGCAACTGTTTTTTCTGACTTTCGAATGTTGAATTTAGTAGCTAGTTTTAAAAAAATGTTATAAATACAATATCCAAAAATAGAACCTAGAACGTTACAGATTACATCATCAATATCAGTAATACGTCCCACTCCACTAAATAAAGACTCAGTTAATTGTAGCAATTCAATACTAACTGATATAGCAAATCCTAATAAAATAGTATTTTTGACCTTTTTATATTTATCCCATAAAATTGGCGCTAAAAATCCTAAAGGCATTAATAATAAAATATTCCCGCCTACATTTCTTACGATTAATCTAGTCATAAATAGGACATCACCATCATAAGCACTCCCTATTTGACCAATATCTTTAATAATTGATGCAAAGGGGATAATATTGATAGACCAATCAATATATTCAAAATTAGATGAAAAACCGATAGGTAGGGGAAACAAAGTAACTGAAACAACCATGCAAATGTATATTGTGAATAGAAAACGAATTAATTCTTTCCACCAGTTCATCTGTTTTTTGTTTTTCATGCTAATTAAAATAATCCGAACAACCAAGTAACAACTAACTCCTAAAATAATAAACAAACTACCACTAATCATATACAAATTGTTAACACATCCCCTCATATCAATATCACAATTCAAAGTTTGTATATCTAAATATAATAGTAATCATTTCAACTTAAAAACTTTAATACGTATAACTTTGTATGAAAAGAAATAACACCTTTTTCAACAAGTTGACAGATGTCAATTGCAGTGAAGATTTTACATCCTGAAGCAATTCCGAATTTGGTTTGTAGTGTATTGTTTATACATTCACTTCGGTTTGCGTAACCAAATACTTCTTCATATATTAAGTTTTTTTCTTTTTTACTAAAACAACTCCAGAGAAATCTATTTTCCCATGCATTTCTTTTACAATTTTGTCTATTTCATCTTTTGTTATTATCACGACAACTCCCCTTATCCTTTGGTGTTGTTATTTCCCCTTAATATTTTTCCATATAAAGGGGAAATAACCCTCCTATTCAACACCATAAATTACAAATAAACACAATGGAAATTATTTTAAATGTATTGATTCAGCAGAATATGCCTTAGACTGCGATGGCAATAAAGTAAACACGCACAAGATGATAGTAATAAGCAGCATCACAACTACTCCTATAATGACTACAAGCTGAATGGAGATGAACTGAGTTGCAATACCAGAGAGTATTGTAATAAAAATTGTTACCACTGCAGTAACGAGTCCATATATACTCCCGATTCGTCCCATCATATGAACAGGAACGTTATTTTGATAAAATGTATAAAAACCTGTATTTGCATATGCCATAAAGAAGGATAAAATAAATAATCCAATGGCAGCTATTAAAAACTCATTTGAAAAAGCATAAATTAAATAACCAATTGCGATAAGTAATGATCCTATTCCAATTAGAAATGAAGGTGCTAATTTTTTTGACAAGATTGTATTTGTTATTGCACCTAATATAAAGCCTGCACCAGCTATACTAACTAGAAAACCGTATTCACTATCTGATAACAATAAAACTTCTTTCGCAAATGAGAGCTCAAGTGAATCAATAGCAGTAGCTAATACCATCATCCCTTGAAATAGGAAGTAAACACATACGATATACACAGATTTTTTGCTAAAACTTAAAACTATGTTCCAATCTTTTTTTAATACAGCAAGAGATAATTTATCACTTGTTGTATTAGAATTGTATTTTCTATCAAGATTAGGCAAAAGTAATGTAATTAACCCTGATAACAGAAATGCTATAGCATTCATGTATATAGCAAACTCTGGTGTACTCGTAATTAATAAAACCCCTGCTATTGCTGGACCAATTAAAGATGTTCCAGATCCTATTAAACTACGTAATGAGTTGAAACGTTGTCTTTGTTCTACTGGAATTAATTTCGTCATATACGTCGTAGCAGTTGGCTCATAAATTGCACTGGCCATACTTATAAAGAATACGAATACATAAACAATCCAAAGTGACGGAAGTAAAGGTAAGATAGCGATAAATAACGCACGATATATATCGAGGTGAACCATTAACTTCCGTTTATTTAAACGATCAATCATACTCCCAGACCAAGCGTTTGTAAATAAGGTGGCTAATGGTTTTATTACATATAAAGCAGCAACAGCTAAGGCTGAGCCAACCATATTATAAACTAGTACATTAAGCGCTATTAAGTAAATCCATGCACCTAAATTCGCAATACCAACTCCGGACAGTAGTAATAAAGGATATTTCCAATCTTTAAGTAAGTTTTTCATTTTTGGCCCCCGCTTTCCAAATTGTTTTAAAACAATAAAAAAATCCCACCCCCAAGACTTTTAGTCTTAGGGACGAGATTTATCATCGCGGTGCCACCCTAGTTTATTAATATGTCGCCATATTAACCTTATCAGGTACTGCATTATTTTCATGCTTATACCTTAGCTCTATAACGGGAGCTCCCGTCACACCATCCCCAAATAATAGGTTCCGATGTGCTGCTCAGAGGCTTGGTTCAATAAAAAATTTTTACTCCTTTTCAGCTAAATGGAGCTCTCTGTGAAAAATTCATTTTATTTACTCTTCTCTTCATTGCATGTAATTTTATCCATATTAACAAGGGGATATTAAATTGTCAACAATAAGACGGAATAATCAGTTTTTGTTAGGGAGAATGCCCCTTATGAATTCGTATATTCTTTTTATTTCTAAAAGTACGGTGCGTGAAATTGCTTATAACCCAAATAAAAGAGCCTATTATACTATAAGCTCTTTCAAAATCCTAATTAATTTGTATTTGCTTCTTCTAACGGTTGTAACGGCGGTTCTAATTCTAGTTCTAGTGTATCTCCTTCTTGTAAATCTTGTCCTTTTTCAATACTTTGGCTCGTTACATAACCCGTACCAGAAGTTTTCAAATCTAATTTCAAAAGCTTAGAGAAATACATAACATCACGCATGGACCAACCTTTTACATTTGGCATTTGTGCGTTATTCCCTAATAAAAATATACGATCACCTTCACTCATTACCTCGCCAGACTGTGGATATTGTTTTATTATTTTTCCTTCTCCTAAAATTACCGGCTGTAGCTTCTCTTTTTCTACACTTTTCTCTATTGTATCCATCGATTGATTTACATAATTTTGTACTTTTAATTGAGATTGTTTCGCTGCATCTGCCATTTGTTTTTCTGTATATGGTTTTATCTTTAAATATTCAAGACTATTTTTCATAACCGGTTTAAATATTTCAGCAAGTGGCTGTGCTCCATACTCGTCTCCCTTTAATTTCGGTTGTTTAATAGCTAAGTATACGATTAGCTCAGGGTCATCAATCGGAGCCATCCCTAAAAATGAAAAAATATAATTTTCTTTCCCTTCCATATATCGTCCATTTTCAGGATTTGGAATTTGCGCTGTTCCTGTCTTTCCTCCAATTGGATAGCCATCCACTTTATACATTGTACCAGTTCCTTTTGAAGACGTAATAACACGCTCCATTAAGCTTCTTACCTTCTCCGCCGTTTCTTTTTTTATCGGATTTGCAATTTCTTTCGGTTGATTTTCCATAATAACTTGTTTATTTGATGGATTTACAACTTTATCAACGATATAAGGTTGCATCATTTTCCCGTCATTTGCTATAGCTGTAGCTGCTTGGATTAACTGAATAGGTGTTACTGTAGAACCTTGACCGAAAGAAGTTGTAACTTGTTGAATTTGTGTATTTAATAATAAAGTATTTTTACTCTCGCCAGGTAAATCTATTCCTGTTTTTTGATTGAATCCAAATTTATTCATATATTGCTTAAATTTATTCGGTTTCAGTAGCTGATCTTCTAAAATAGAAAAAGCTACGTTCGACGATCTCTCAAACCCTTCATCAAAAGTAATCGATCCCCATCCAAATCCGCCATTATGATCTTTTATATCCGATGAACCAACGGAATATTTTCCAGATTGAAAATATTCTTTCCCGTTATATACACCTTCATTAATTGCAGCAGCTAACGTAAACACTTTCATTGTTGAACCTGGTTCATATGCGTTTGCTATTGGATCATTTAAAAAGTATTCGATATCACCTTTATTCGGATTAAAACTAGGTTTACTAGACATTGCTAAAACTTTCCCTGTTTTTGGGTCTGCGATGATTCCTAGTAACATGGTAGGCTCATAGTGTTGCTCTGCTTTGTTCATCGCTTCTTCTAAAAAACTATTAATTTGTTTATCAAGCGTAAGATATACGTTATTTCCATGTTTAGCAGGTTCTACTTTTCCTATATCATTTGTAAGTGGAATACCTTTTTGTGAGCCTACATATTCTACATTCCCGTTTGTAGAGCGCAAATATTTATCCAAACTTTTTTCAAGTCCAAATTTCCCTTCTGTATTTCCTTTATTGTCGGGTCTAGCAAATCCAAGTATATAAGATGCAAAATCTTCATTTGGATATACTCTTGCTTTCTCTGGCGTAAAAGACACTCCTGGTATTTTCAGTTTTTTTATTTGATCTTTCATTTCTCTAGATAAATTTCGACCAACTTTTCCAATTTCAACTTGCGTACGTCCCTCGTGAAAATTTTTTATTACTTCTTCTTTATCAATTTCAAGTGCATCAGCTAATCGCCCTGCAGTTTCATCTTTATTTTTCACTTTATCTTTTCCTTTTAAATTCACAACAACACGATACGTTGTGGAATCTTGAACTAGCACTTTTCCAGTTTGATCATAAATTGTGCCACGATTCGCTTCTAAAACACCATTTTTATTATGTTGTTCATTCGCAAGATCCTTTACATCAACATTTTGTACGACCCCTACTGCTTGAATGTAAAAAAAACGTAAAAGCATAGTAAGAAACAAAATAATAAAAGCAATCATCATATACCGAGCGCCTTTATTTGTTTGAAGTTTATGCATACTTTTCTCCTTTCTTTTACATTTGATTAATGAAAAGATGCGCTTCTAAGTATGTTTTTATTTAATACTATATTTTTCGAAGTTTTTTTGGTAATCCCTTTATATTAGTAAAAAGCTAGATGTGTAAATATTTATTTTTAGTTTTTTTTATTTAATTTCCAATAAAATACGGTGCGTGAAATTTAAAAATCTTCAGATAAAAAGAACCTACTTATTTTGTAGGTTCTTAAGTTTAAGCTATATGGTTATATTTCGCTAAAAAAGGAATTCGTTTGGCTACCAATCCATACATTTTAAAAATAAATTTTGCTATCGGTTCAAACATACGTGCACTTTGCATTACTAAGCCGCTCGTAATAAATGTTAAGAAAGCAGCACCAAGTATATCTAGTGGATAATGAACGCCTACGTACATGCGTGATATGCCAACTAATACTGCCCAAATAAGTGCAATATACTTAAGTTTTTCACCTCTGAGAATAAATACGAATGCAATCGAAAATACAAGTACAGAATGATCACTAACAAACGATGAATCTGCTGCGTGAGGTACTAATTGATGTACATTATGTGTTACAAAAGGACGCGGATGGTAATATACCGCATGAATGAAAACATTTACTAGTAATGAAATAATAACTGAAAGTGTCGTATATAAAACTGTATATTGTTTTCTAATTGCATTCTCTTTCTTTCCGTTATTAAACCATAAGATAAGCATAAACAGAATTGCTACATAAACAGCACTATTTGTAATAGCGATCATTAGCATATCTAAAAGCTTGGACGATCCCGCTAAATGATTAAACCATTGAAATACTGTGTAATTCATAATATTCTCTCCTTAAATACAAGTGTTCTTGATTCACACAGTATACAACATCATTATGAAAATGGGCTTAAGCTTTTCTCATCTAATTCTCATTTTACAATGATGAAAATAATTTTATTGGAGAATTATGTATACAGCCTAAAAACCTTTGAATTTTATTTTTATGCTACCCTAATAATCCTAATACAATATAGTATTCGTAATAAACAAAATGATTTAATTACAAAAAAAGAAGGCATGTATAAAACACACCTTCTTTTCAATACTTTTGATCACTTATTTTTTTATACAAGGTATTGTAATCGTAACGATTGTTCCCTCGTTTTCTTTACTCTCTATTTGAATAGCTCCGTTATATTTCTCAACAAGACGTTTTGCAATAGACAAACCAAGCCCATTTCCCCCTTGCTTTCTACTTCTCGCTTTATCAACTCGATAAAAGCGGTTCAAAACAAAAGGTAACTCCGCTTCAGGTATTCCTGCTCCACGATCTATTATACAAATTTTAACTTGCCCCGATTGTATACTGGATTCGATACAAATATACTTACTAACATCTTTTGTATATTTAACTGCATTATCCATTATGATAATAATAATTTGTTCTAAGTACGGTGATGGCATTGACACATATGCTGCATCACCATCCAATTTCAGATCAAATTGAAAGTCAGTTTGAAGTATCGCAAAATTTTGCGTAACTTGTTTTAATACACTATTTACATGGACTGGATCATCTGCTATTGGATGCATTTGTTCAGATTCAGCTCTTGATAGTTCTAGCAATTCTACAACTAATTTATTTAAACGATCTACTTCTTTTAAACTAGATTGAAGAGATTTATCTACTACCGCTGGATCATGTTTCCCCCAGCGATTTAACATTGCTAGGTGTCCTTGAATAATTGTTAATGGTGTTCTTAGCTCATGAGATGCGTCTTCTACGAATTGTTTCTGTTGTGTAAAAGAAGTTTCTACCTCATCCATCATTTCGTTAAATAGAAATGATAATTTCGCAAGTTCATCATTATTTTCTCGTACTGGAACCCGTTCATTTAGTCCGTTTTTCTTAATACGCTTCATCGTATCTGTTATATTTTGAACACTTGATAATAGTTTTTTCGATATAAGTATCCCGCCTAAAAAACTAAATACCAATCCGAATACCCCAGAAATAACCATTACAACTAAGATGATTTTTAATAAGTGATCAAAAGTCTCTAAGTTTTTCGTAAGTTCAATCGTTCCAGTAAACCCTTTTGTTTGAATTGGTATACGTTCAACTAATATTCGATCTTCTAGATGTCTTGTTATTAAAGATTCATCTTCTGTAACATACTTCGGTTTTATCCAATTTTCATTAAAATCTCGTGAGACAGAAACAATCGGTTTCCCGTTAATGTCGATAATACGAATCATTTGATGTTTATCAATCATATTATTTAGAAAATCTTTACTGTTTTCAAATGTTTCACTTGAGAGACTATCAGTTTTATCTTTGAAATATGCCGATATTTCTGTCACTTGTCTATTTATCTGTTTCTGTTCATAATCTATAGTCCACTTATTAATTACTATAAATTGCAAAGTACTATATAACATGAATAAAATAAATACTAATGCAGTTGACCAAATTGTTAACTTCCACATTATAGGTAGATTTCGAATTCGAAACATGATATTTTTTATCATTTCATTATATATCCTGCACCTCGGACGGTTTGGATATATTCCTCCTTATCAACACTATGTAACTTATTTCGTAAATAACGAACATATACATCCACGATATTCGTCTCAACGATTGCGTCATATCCCCATACTTGATCCAATAAAACATCACGGGTAAGTACTCGATTAATATTTTTCATAAACATAAGTAATAGCTCAAATTCTTTATTTGTAAGTTCAATTTCTTCATTTCCTTTTGTAATAGTTCGAGATTCAATCTGGAGCTGTAAATCTTTAAACATAAGAAATGAGACGTGCTTATTTTCTGTATTTTCTTCTCGTCTAAAAATAACTCTCATACGCGCTAACAATTCTTCAATCGCAAATGGTTTTGGAAGATAATCATCAGCGCCACTATCTAATCCTGTCACACGGTCCATAATACTATCACGAGCAGTCAGCATAATAATAGGTGTCTTTTTAGTTGCTCTTAATCGACGACATACCTCAAGCCCATTTAATCCTGGAAGCATTAAATCGAGTAATATGAGATCGTAATTCTTTTCAAGCGCAACTTCTAATCCCTTTCTTCCATCAGGTTGTATATCTACTCTATATCCTTCATATTTTAATTCTAACTCTAAAAAATCCGATAAACTTTCCTCATCCTCAATAATTAGTATGTGTTGCAATGGTAATTCCTCCTATATGGTTAAATGAATGAGTAATCCTATTCCAAATATAATTGCGAAGATTTGATGTAATTTTCGATACATTATCAATTTCGTCTTCTTATTAGTTTGGTGTAAAAAAAATCCGACACATCCTAGTACGATTAAGGTTAAAAGAGAAAATATCCCGCTATAGAATAATAAAATATGCTGACTCCCGTTTAATAAAAAGTAAACACCGTGGGTGGTCGCAACAGATATTACAGTGTATCCAATTAATATGTGAAATTTTTTAATGAAAAGATACAATTCTTTAACCTTTTTAAATACATGTATATTTTTCTTTTTTAAAAATAACCATAAATGCCGTAAAAACCATAACAATGCAGCTATAATTGCTCCATATTCACCAATAGAACCTATTTTTTTATTTAGCCATTTTACATTTAATACGTTCCCATACGTAACATTAATAAATAGCAATTCCACACTGCAAATAATAATAGTAATACCTGTAATTTTAACATACATATGTAAATATTTATTTCTTAGTATCTTCTCCATTTTATTTAATCCCCTTACTTATAAAGATCCTGTAACAAGCAATGTATCAAATAAAAAAGAAAAGAGCATGAGAGAAAGATTAAAATAAAATGAGAATTCCAAACTACTTAAACTTTGTATTGATTTTTCTTTTTAGCTAACATTATCATTTTTTGAATAAACGGCGCCTTTGCATTTGTATAAGATACACGATCAAAAGGATATGTAGTTGCCAGCATCTCTTTTAATTCTTCATATTCTTTACGTGCCCATTCATGTTTTTTTAGAAAGTCTCGAAATAATAGATTGTTTCTCCATTCATCACTATTATAAATATAAACATGTAAATGGTAAGTACCAGCTCTCCATTCTCCCTTTCTAAAAAAACGCCAATTAGATGTTTTTTTTGGAACATACTCATAACCAATTTTCGAAAGGGGTTCAATCCACTTTTCGGTAATTTGTAAATCCGTTACGCCAATCATCATATCGATAAGGGGTTTCGCTCCTAATCCTTCTATGGATGTACTCCCTATATGTTCAATAGCAATCATTTCTTCTCCTAATAAAGAACAAAATTTATCTTTTTCTTTTAAATATTCTTCCTGCCATTCTTTTTGATATGGTTTAATAACAATTTGTTGATCCATTTTCTACACCTCTTTATAAAAATTTATCATTATATTTGTAAAATTTTATGTTATTGATATAGGATTTTTACAAAATATGTCGAATACTGAAATATACAACTTAATTATATTAAATACGAGGTAAAATATGAAAGATATTCCAGTTAAAATTCAGATTAATCATGTAGGTTTCCAATTAAAAGAACATCATAATTTTGATTGGCTTATAAAATTAGGGACCGTATTTGCAGTTTTTGACCAGCAAGATTCCGGTAATATAAGTTTTGGTGTGAAAAAAGATGGTCATAAGAAATTCATTAAATATGCAGGGGCACAAACAATTGCATATAATGGGAAGACGAATGAGGCTATTGAAAGATTAAAAAATTCAATTAATATATACGAGGAATTAAAGCATGATTCACTTATAAAATTAATTGAACATTTTCCGGTTCAATCTGGATATGTTGTAATATTTGATTGGTTTGATGGTGAATGCCTTCATCCACATTGGAGTTTCCCGCCTCCTGAGAAATATGTGAATCCCAATTCACCATTTTATAAATTTAGGCATTTATCTGTTAGGAAACGAATTCATTCATTGAACTCCATTTTTTCTTTCCATACATTTATAGAAAAGAAAAACTATGTAGCTATAGATTTTTATGATGGTAGTATTTTATATAATTTCAATACAAATGAGACGAAGATTTGTGATATTGATTTATACTCTAAAAAACCATACATAAATAAAATGGGAAGACTATGGGGCTCCTCTCGTTTTATGTCACCTGAGGAATTTCAGCTAAACGCTATAATTGATGAAAAAACAAATGTGTATAATATGGGTGCGATAGCCTTTGCACTTTTAGGTTGTGGACAAGACCGTTCCATTTTGAAATGGGACGCAAGCGAGGAATTATATGAGGTAGCATATAGTGCAGTAAATGAAAACCGTGCAGAACGGTATGCATCAGTTAAAGAATTTTATGAAGCTTGGTTAAAGGTGTCTAATGCGGTAGAGGAATAACCCTATATTATTAAAAGAATTATAGAGTTTATACTTATATCATGTATAATACATATGGAATGGAAATTCAGAATAACGAGGCAGATATCATGGACTTTGTTTATATTAATCAAAACGTATTAAATAATCTTCTATACATTTTAAGTAGTATATTTGTTTTTTATTTCATATATGATAGCGGGCGCTATTTAAAGAAATATAGAACAGTACTTATTACCGTTTGTACGAGTATCCCACTCATTTTATGTATGCGTTATCCTATCTATATGGATGAAAATTGTATTCATGATTTAAGGCAAATCCCTGTTTTAATAGGTACGCTTTATGGTGGATTCCCTGTCGGTATCATATTGTTTACTATTTTGTTAATTACAAGATTTGCATTTTATGGATTTAACATGTTAACAGTCATTGTTTACGGCACTATGCTTATCATTACAGCATTCGCATCTTCAAAATTCAATACATATAATAGAAAAGTTAAAGTAGCTTTTGCTATGTTTTTAACTTTTTTCCTAGCAATATTTACAACTGTGATTGTATTAACTTTATCAGACTTTGAAGTAAATAATTTGTATATTATTTATTTTATAATATTACCAACTACTTTGATGCTATTTATTGTTTATTTTAATGAAGTACTAAAAGATGCAGTATTTATGCGTTCAAAGTTGATTAAGATGGAAAAAATGGAGATTGTTAGCCAACTCGCTGCTAGTATATCACATGAAGTAAGGAATCCCTTAACTGTTGTAAAAGGGTTTACACAACTTTTAAAAACACCAAATTTAACTCCTGAATCAAGAGACAAATATATTGAACATATACTTGAAGAATTAAATCGTGCCCAGGAGATTATTGATGATTATTTAACGTTTGCCAAACCTGCATCAGAAAAACTAGATCATATTGCAGTAGAACAAGAATTAAATCGAGTTATTAATATGATCTTGCCATTATGTAATATGAATACGATACATATTACAAAAGATTTCTCTAAGGCAACAATTGTTGGTAATAAACAACACTTTCAACAATGTTTTTTAAACTTAATAAAAAATGGTATTGAAGCAATGCCTAATGGTGGCACCTTAAACATTTCTTCATCTATTAGTAATAATAAAGTTATAATACGAATTGAGGATAGCGGAGTTGGGATGTCACAAGAACAAATAAATCGATTCGGTGAACCATATTTTAGTACAAAAACGAAAGGTACTGGTTTAGGTACAATGGTCGCTGTAAAGATCATCGAAACGATGCAAGGTACTTTAAAAATCCGAAGTGTTGTTACTAAAGGCACAACTTTGATGATTACATTCCCAAAAAATAATGAGGATCCATCTTAAAACAAATAAAAAAGGAGCATAATAGCTCCTTTTTTATTTGTTTCGATACATGAGTATCTACTATGTTTTTTAAATTTACATTTGTGGAGACTAATTAATAATTAGTACCCCCCGCCCCAGCAGCTGCATCCTACAATAATTAATAAAATAAATAACACAACTAATAAAGCGAAACCTCCACCAAAACCACAAGAACCACCGTGACTCATATTTTCTCCTCCTTTTGGTTTGAAAACTAATAGGTAATTGATCATTTTAACTGGTTCGTATTATACATTATGTGTATATCCCTTTTTTGAGCATGTCTACCGAAAAATAAGTAAAAGCACTCGCTTGTGAGTGCTTTAAAATGGATACCAAAAATTTTGAAATACATTTATTTTTAAATATACTGCAATAATTAAAATGAAAACACCTACAAATAAAGCGGCAAAATCCCCATTTTTCGCTTTATTTGTATAGAACCATGTACGTTTATCTTTCTTTCCAAACCCTCTTAAATCCATTGCATTTGAAACTGTATCGATTCTTTCTAGAGAATGAATAATTAGAGGCCAGAAAATTAAGATACGGTTTTTCACACGAATCCATACACCTGCTTCTCCTTTTTCAAAAGCTACTCCTCTCGCTTCTTGCGCATGTTTAATGACTTTATATTCAGACTGAATATTGGGTATATAACGTAATGCAATATTTACTGCATATGTAATTTTATAATGAATGCCCAGTTTACTTAAACTGCTAACAAATTCGCTTGGATTTGTCGTATAAATAAAAAGAAGTGTGAATGGTAATAACGTAAAATATTTTAAAGAAAGTGTTGCTGCATAAAATAATGTTTCATATGTAATTGTTGCATAACCAATATGTAAAAATGAAGTATATGATCCGGTTAGTTCAGATCCATGGGCTGGTGTAATAAATAAAATCATGGCAGAGTTTAATAAACTAAATGTAAATATAACACTAAAAATAATTATAATTTTACGAAGTGGAATTTTAGCAATAAAAAGACCGATACATCCAATCATAAATAAAATTAGCAATATACGAAAATCAAAAAATAAAAAAGTAAGCGTCATACAAAATATAAATAGAAGCAATTTCACTGCTCCATCCATACGATGAAAATATGTATTATGCATCTTCCTCCCTCCTGTTAACATCGAAATAAAGTTCTATAAACTTTTCAGGATATGAAATCCCACTAAATCTAATTAGCTTAAACAAAGAACTTTCACTTAGATTGGCTCTTTGTAACGTTTCTTCATTCCCTAATACAGTAGAAACTGTATTATTCGCAATAATTTCCCCTTCATGTAGAACTACCGCTCGATCTGCATATTCTAATGCTAGATTCATATCGTGTGTGATAAACATAAATGATATTCCCTTTTTAGTCAGTTTTTTAATAAACGACATAAACTGTTTATAATGATAGTAATCTTGTCCAGCTGTCGGTTCATCTAATATGATAAGTTTGGGATTTGTGATTAATACAGATGCGATAGTTACTCTCTTTTTTTGCCCGTAGCTTAATGCCTGAATTGGCCAATTACGAAATGGATATAAACCACAGATTTTTAACGATTCTTCAGCTCTATATTTAACTTCTTCCTTAGAAAACTTTTTAAATTTCAAAGAAAATGAAACTTCCTCTAACACAGTAGGTTGTGTAATCATATGATTTGGATTTTGCATCACATAAGATATAATTTCCCCACGTTTATGAATAGACCAAGAATTGATAGTTACTCCATCTAACAAAATTTCTCCATTTTTTATTTTATTTATACCAATCAGACTATGGGCTAACGTTGATTTCCCAGCTCCATTATGTCCCAAAAGTGCTACAATTTCTCCTTCGCATATTGATAGACTTACATTTTTTAATACTTTTTGTTTATTAGGATATGAAAATGACAAATTCTCTACTTTAAGTAATTCCTTGTTTTTAGTATTACCTTTTAATACAACTTGCTTATTCATCCACTCTTTTATAGCGCTATAGATTCTTTCCTTGTGAAGATTTTCAAGTGGATATATTACGTCATTATTACTATCAAAATGTAATCTCTTTAGTGCTTCGATGTAAATAGGCTCTCTTAAGCCAATACGAGGTAATATATTTGATGCCAAAATCTCTTCTGGTGTCCCTATCGCAACAACTACACCTTCATCAATTAAAATAATTTTATCCACATCCAGTTTTAAAATTTCTTCTATTCGATGTTCAATAATTACAATTGTTTTATTATATTGTTTATGTATATCTTTAATAAGTTCGATCGTATGTAAGCTACTTAGCGGATCTAAGTTTGCTAACGGTTCATCGAACAATAATATATCGGCATTTGTTGTTAACAGACCTGCTAGAGAAACAGTTTGCTTTTGGCCTCCTGATAATTCATGTGGACTTTGTGTATGAAAAGTATGCATCTTCACCTTTGTTAATGAGTCAGAAACAATTTTTTTCATATCATCTTGATTTATACACTCATTTTCTAAATAAAAAGCTACATCTTCTTCTACTGTAAGACCAATAAATTGAGCATCTTGATCTTGCAAAATTGTTCCTACATGTTTACTCTGTTCAAAAATACTGCCTTCCCTCGGGTCTTTACCAGCAATTAAAACGTTACCCGTACTAATCCCTTCATATGAAAATGGGATTAGCCCATTGATACAATGAGCTAACGTTGATTTCCCTGAACCGCTTCGTCCAGCAATTAGTACTTTTTCACCAGAATTTATATGAAATGTAATGTCTTTTAAAGTAGGCTGCGCAGCATGCCCGTATTGAAAGGTGAAGTGTTCGAACGAAATAATTGGTTGCATGTTAACATCCCTACTTTTCAATTTTTAAATGTGTATGTTTTTTATTTGATTTAGCCAGACCAATTGTAATCGGTAATCCAAGAACTAAAAATACAATAACATCCGAAATTGTTGCCCCTAGTACTTGTATAACAATTTTGTCAAACGGTTCTCCCATCACAATAATATCGAATGCTCCAGCAAATATAATAGCAATGACAATACCAACTAACCCAGCAATTGCTAAATAAGAAATATCTCCCTTTCTATACGTCCCGTTTTTCACACTAAAACCAACTCTTTTTTGAATGAGACCCATCGCAAAACCAATAATGCCTGAACTAATAACCCAGCCCCACCAAATGCCCCAGCCAGCGATCGTATCTGTTACGGTATGACCAATTAGTCCTATTAACAGTCCGGCCACGGGACCAAATAAAGCTCCAAAAACAGTTAATATAGCTAAAGCAGGTTTAATAAATGTATTTGGAGCAATAGAAAATCCCCAAAGTCCTAAAATCCCGTATAAGGCCGCTCCAATTCCGATTGCTACTACTAACTTTGTTGATAATTTATTCATTACAATTCCCCTCTCGTATTATTCAACTTTTATTACTCTATATTTATTTTGAAAATGAATTATGCATCTACACTCCCTTTCTATACAACAAAAAATGACCTCTTACATAAGAGGTCATTTTCTTTCACGTTCAAGAATCCTCTTATCTTTCAAAAAACACATCGTGTCCTCTGTGGAATTAGCACCTTCCTATGAATTTACATAGGGGTTGCTGAGGTTTCATAGGGCCGTTCCCTCCACCTCTCTGGATAAGTATTAATTTGTAATTCGTATTATGGCACTAAGAAGAATAAATTTCAACACTTTTCTAATTATTTTTATTTTTTGTTAAATGGCACATTTATATCATTGTATTCTTATCGGAATTATGAAATAATGAATTCAAAATTGTTACGGGAGGAATGTATGATGAAAGTAATCGGTTTAATTGGTGGCCTAAGTTGGGAATCTACATCGTTATACTATAAACATATTAATACACTTACACTTTCTCAATACGATCAAAATGCGAAGCTTGTTTTATATAGTATGGACTTTGGTGAAGTAACTACTTTATTACAAAACCACCAATACGAAGAAGTGAAAAATGAATTAGTCACAGTTGCAAAAAAGGTTGAAAAATCTGGGGCTGAATGTTTATTAATGTGTTCAAATACGGTACATTTATTTGCTGAAGAAGTAGAAAATGCAATATCCATCCCGCTTCTTCATATTGGCGATGTAAGTGCTAAAAAAATGGTAGAACACAATATAAAACGTATCGGACTTTTAGGGACGAAACAAACGATGGAACAAGATTTCTATAAATCACGACTAGCAAATTATAATATTGAGACAATCATTCCAAATGACGAGGAAAGGACTTTTATCCATCATGTTATTTTAAATGAATTAAGTAAAGGGATTATTTCAGAAACATCAAAAGAAAAACTATTACTAATTACAAACTCATTAGTTCAAAATGGTGCGGAAGGTATACTACTCGGTTGTACTGAAATACCTTTGCTCATTTTCCAGAACGATCTAACAGTTCCTGTATTTGATACTGCTTTTTTACATGCAAATACTGCTGTGCAGTTTGCTGGATAATAAAAGCATAAAAATGTGCCCTCTATGTTTTTAATTGTCCAATCTATTAATTTAAAAGAGATTCAATAACTGTAATCGCTTCTTTTGATACCTATTTACAGCTTCAAGCTCTGTTAGCCTTTGTGCTAATAAGCTGTTTTTTATCATATGGTATTATCACAAATGGAACATTAGGTTGATAAATAATTGTCAGTCATCAAAAAAAGCATCTACAAAAGTAGATGCTTAACCGTGATAAGGAGTGTTCTGTGAGGTTAGGATAAGCTTTTCAGCTTGTCCTATGCTATCAATATATGATTTATTTTATAAAACGTGAATAGTTAATAGAATTATTTTATGCCTCTTTTCTAATTTATTCCTATATTAAAACGTCCCTAGTTTCTATACATACTAGAGACGATTCACATTTTTTAATTCTCTACATTTGTCGCTTCCTCAGTTAATCGCTTACTTTTCAATTCAAAATAAGCATCTAAAACTTCTTTTCCAATATCAGAGTTAATACCAGATTTATCATTTATAACCCACGGTACAACAATAGAAAATGCTACTTCTGGATCATCATATGGGGCATATCCTGCTAATGTTAAGTTATAGCATTCTCTACGATCGCCTTTCTCATTTCGCCCAATATCACTTTCTCCACCGTATACCGTTTGTGCGGTCCCTGTTTTACCAGCTGGTTTATACGGTGCTTTTTGGAACGCTCTTACTCCCGTTCCATCCCCTTCTTGGAATACCTTTCTAAATCCTTCTTTTACTTGATTTATATACTCCTCTTTCATATCTATTTTATTTAAAACGACTGGTTCTATTGAATGCACCACTTTACCAACTTCATCTTTTTGAACGGTTTGTTCTCTAATCTCTTGAACAATTTGCGGTTTCATTCGATAACCGCCATTTGCGATAGTTGATATATATTGTGCAAGCTGAAGTGGCGTATACGTATCATATTGTCCAATCGAATAATCTAATAAGAAACCAGGCTGATTATCTTTTCTTCCAATTTGTCCCGCAGTTTCATTCGGTAAATCAATACCAGTTTGTACGCCTAGTCCAAATTGCCTGAAATAATACCTCATTTTATCAAAGTATTCTTGTTTAATATCTAGTGAACTATTTTTCACATAATCCACGCCGGCAATTTTTAATGCTATATTAAACATATAAACGTTTGAAGAAACTTGTAACGCTCTTTGATCATCTATATTTCCAAACTCTTTCCAAGACTTCTTCTCCTTAGTACCTTTAAACTTCATAGGTGCATCATAAAAATGTGTTCCTGGAGTTATAGCATTTGTTTCAAACCCTGTTAACACTGTCGCACCTTTAACAGTTGATCCAAGCTCATATGAACTTGTCATCGTACCTAAAGCATAATCTTCCACTTCCGTTTTTCCATCTTTTTCTACAAGCTTTTTCCCAGCCATTGATAATACTTGGCCATTTTTCGGATTCATCATTACAACGAAAGCACGGTCTAACATCGATTCTGAACCTTTATATGCCTTTAATATTTTCTCTATGCTCTCTTCAACTTTTTTTTGTAATTCCATATCTATCGTTAAAGTTAAATTCTTTCCGCTTTTCCCTTCCGAAACCGTTTCTGTTCTTATCGTATTACCCTGTTTATCGGCAATGCTTCTTACTTCTTTTTTCGTACCGTGAAGTACATCTTCGTATTGCTGCTCGATATAACTTTTACCGACTCTATCATTTCGGCTATAATCACGCACCAAATAATAATCTAATCGTTCACTTGGTAATCCTTCATCGGCATTAGAAACATTTCCAAGAACGGATCGGAATAATCCATCATTTACATAGAATCTCTCCCAATCAACTGATGCGTCTACACCTGGGAGATTCGCTAAACTCTCACTAATTACAGTATATTCCTTTTCGCTAACATCTTTTTTAATAATTTGAGGTGCCATTTGATAACCAGAAGTCATTTTACTTTTAATAGCTAACACTTTTATATCTTTATCTGTTAATTCTTTAAGATTTTTATCTGTAACTCGTTTTCTTTTTAACTCTTCTATTTTTTTATCTAGCTTCTTTCCACTAATATCTTTCTCCCTAAATGAATCTATTTCTTTTTTTGATACTAGATTTTCAGCAAGTTTTGGATTTAATTGCATCCAAAAATCTTTCTTATCTGTCTCAGTTAACTTATTTATATCTTCTTGCGGCATTTCGATTATTTCTGCAAGTTGTCTTGCAGTTTTTAGCATTTCTTCTGATTTTACTCCTTTCATCTTTGTATATGTAATCGTGCGTAAAGATTTATTATCAACAACTGGGTTCCCTTCTCGATCAAATATTTTCCCACGCGGGACAGAAAGACTCACGGTTGCATTTTCTCTCTTCTCTACTTCATTTTTATACGTCTCTCCATCGATAATTTGCACTTTACCTAACTTTATTATCATGGCAGAAAATAATAAAAATACACAAAAGAATAAAATGTTTAACCGCACTGGCATTGCTCTACTACTTTTTTTCTTTTGCTTCTTCACTTTGTCATAATCTCCTCCTTTTAGCGATTTGAATAATAACGGTATCTCTATATTAAAAATAATGTACAACTTCTATACATTACTTCATATGAATATTACTATAATATTAAAAACTTAATTGAAATTAAAACAAAGGTAAAGAAAAGGTAAAGTTTACTAAAGTAAATATAAAAATACCCAATAACAAAAAGNNCTTTTTGTTATTGGGTATTTAATAATTTAAGAATTAATAGTAGATCGTATTGATATACAACTATCATCACAATTTGATAGAGATTGTTTACTTTGAATTTTCGGCAAGTACATCGTTACAGTTGTCCCGACACCAACCTCACTCATAATGCTTATTGTCCCTTGATGACTTTCAATAATTTTATAACTTAACATTAATCCAATACCGGTACCTTTTTCTTTCGTACTATAAAAAGGCTCACCTAATCTCTTAATTCTTTCTTCAGGTATTCCTATTCCTTCATCTATTACATGAATAATAACACCATCATTATTGATTTTTTTTATATGGATTGAAATTTCCCCACCATCTGGCATAGCTTCAATTGAATTTTGTAAAATATTAATAAATACCTGTTTCAGTTGATTTTCTGAGCATTCAATGATTACTTCTTGGGAATCTGTATATAAGTCCACTTGAATATTTGTCATAATTGCTTTTGTATTTATTAAAGATACGACATTTTTAAATATTTGATAAATATTTTTCTTTTCAGTATTTATTTCATCTGTTTTAGCAATTGATAAAAACTCTTGGAGGATTGATTCTATTCTTTCTATTTCGGAAAGCATAAGATCAAAATATTGCTCTTGATCTTCTTTATTAATTTGGAATAACTGTATAAACCCCTTAATTACAGTTAATGGATTCCTTACTTCATGAGCTACCCCAGCTGCTAATTGACCGATTGCTGCTAATGTATCTGATTTATTTAGCAACTCTTCTGTCTTTTTCCGCTCTGTAATATCGCGTACAATAATCATAATTTTATCATGTAATGATGGTAAGCATCTAGCTTCAAAGAAATCGACACTTCCATTAATTGCAAGTTGATATTCGACAATTGCATTTGTTCCTTTTTCTTTCACTTGACGAATTGCTTCTTGAAATTGCTGCGCTACTGGAGATGGTAATACTTCGTAAAACTTTTTTCCCATAAAAGCATCTGCGGGTACGTAAAATTTTGTAGGAGATCCTGCTTTATAATCTATAATTGTGCCATCATCTTCTGTTAAGAAACATAAATCTGGTAAAGCTTTAAAAATTAATTCCAATTCAGATGTTTGTTGTTTCAACTGCTTTTCTATCGCTTTTAAATGTGTAATATCTACGCCAACAGCCCAGTAGCTGAATCCTGTTACAGGAAACTGCTCTGATATATTTGACCACATGATTGTTTTAACTTCTCCGTTTTTACATGTTAAACGCATTTCCCAATCTCTAAAATTTTTTCCTCGAGTCAAAAATTTATTTTGTATTTGGTGACGATAATTATGGTCTGGGTACAATAATTGAAGTGCATTTGGATTCCCGATTATCTCTTTAGCAGTATAACCTGTTACAATTTCACATTCACGATTCCATAGAATAAAATCTCCATTATAATCAAGCGCATCAACCATGACAGGCATGTTTTGTAAAATTGTATGTAGCTCCTCCTCTTTTTGAGAGAGCAACGTTGCATTTTTACTTTGAAATACTTTTATTGCCCCATCTAAAATTAGGTTTGCTAGCATTTCAAAGTATTTTTGACAATTGAAAATTTCACTTTTTTGGGACCATACCACAAAAGATCCTAAATATTGATTGTATAAGAAAATGGGAATTTCAATTTTGGGAAGTTTACATATTTTCATTTCATTTATTCCAAATGAAAATATACATACTTTTTCAGCATCAAGAAGTTGATGTGATATGTTTGTTAATTTATAAAATTGTTCTGCCATGGTTTCTATTGTACTCACATCAATAAGTTCCATTAGCCGCGCATTCATTCCTTTTTCACCTCAATATGTAAAATTAATACAACTCCAAAATTCATACTTCTCCATTATACGAAGAATGTGCGTATAGGTATATAGCTGTAGAATAATTATTCAAACAAATTTTATTTTTCAATTAAAAATAGATAATAGTATACGCTTCAAGTGAAACTTTCATCCATCAGCTATTATCCATTCCGTACCAAGCGACTTATTATTTGTATGCTACCCTTCACCCTAACTTCCTTTATGTTCGTTAAATTTCAAAATGTTAAACGACTCTTAGCAGAATAAAAATACAAAAAATATAAAGTTCATAAAATTTTCACAATTATTATGAAAATTCAAAACATTTATTCCAATATATTCTATATAATAAAAAGTAATAAGGCTTCTGTGAATCTCATAGAATACCTTACCCCTAATAAAAAGTAAAAAAGAATCCTCATTGGATTCTTTTTTACTTTTTATGCTAACACATGCGTATACAGGGCATGTGCAACACCATGTTCTTCATTTGTCAACGTTTCGTATTGACACATCGCTTTTATTTCTTCAACCGCATTTCCCATTGCGATTGATATATTTGCTTTTTCCATCATGGAAACATCGTTTAGACCATCACCTATCGCTACAGTATTTTCAACTGGAATATTAAGATGTCCTGCTAAAGTATATAATCCATTGCCTTTTTGAGCATCTCGATGATTAATTTCTAAATTATGCCAATAGGAAGATGTAATTGCTAAATCTGTATTATGCAGAAACTGCTCTTTTAATTGTTTTAATTTCTCAATATCATAAGAAAATGGTAACAGTTTATGCACGTGGATATCTGTTTCTACAATTGGTTTACAACTTTCCGCACTATGAAAAGCTGTATGCTCAAGGTATAATGCTGCGATCGTTTCTAACTCTTCCAAGTCGAAATTTTCTTTTGTATTCTTCACATACTCGATTTCATTACGTACACTCTCTACTCCATAATCCGGTACATATACACCTTTATCTGTATAAAGCTGATAATATAAGCCATTCTCTTCAAGATATTCTACAATTTCAAGTGCCTGCATATTTTGAATGGGATATCTCTTCATCATTTTCTTGTCTTTATAAATAAGTGCACCATTTTCCGCAATAATTGGACACTCTAAATCAACTTCTAACAATAATCGTTCAATATCAACAATAGAACGTCCTGTACAAATTGCGACAACATGACCGGCTTCTTGACATTTTCGAATTGCTTCTGCATTCTCTTTACTAATCATTTTATTACCAGAAAGAAGAGTTCCATCTAAATCAATTGCGATTAATTTCATTATTTCTTCACCACTTTCTTTAAATACACGAGTTCTAATCGATTAAAAGGTATCGTTTTCATACAGAGCTCGTAAAGTACTATTTATTTATAATTTATGAAAAGCGTTTCAGGTCAAGAAATAATTTTAAAAAACATGAATGAAAATGAGATTTATTATCAATACTATAATTAATAAAAGGGCAACCACGATTTGGCTACCCTTCAAAAACTTATAGTTCTGGATCAAAAGTTTTACAATCTGTTTCTTCCGTAGTAGAAGCTTGTTTCCCTTTATTACTTACTACATAAATTGCATCTGCACTACATTTATTACCGTTAGCCCAAAATTTACAGTTGTTTACTTCACATAAAACGTCTTGTGCCATAGTATCACACCTCCTTGTTCTATTATCATTAACAAAATTCGGAGGTATGATACTCTTTGTTATGCATTTTTCATTACCTTTTTAGCTTTCTTAATGGTTCAATATCTCCTCGTACAATAGCATCTATATTTTCAGTTATTTTTTCAATGTCAAAATGCCACCATTGAATTTGCAATAATTCTTCTATTATTGCATTTGAAAATCTCTCTTTTATTTTATTGGCAGGGTTTCCACCAACAATTGTATATGGTGCGACGTCTCTGGTCACAACAGATTTAGCTGCAATTATTGCACCATCACCTATTTTTATTCCGGGCATAATAGTTGTATCCATACCAATCCAAACGTCATTTCCTATAACTGTATCCCCTTTGTATGGTAAATCAGACAAACTAGGTGTATACTTCTCCCACCCATTTCCAAATATATTAAATGGATATGCCGAAAATCCATCCATTCGATGATTTGCTCCGTTCATAATAAAGGTAACTCCAGATGCAATACAACAAAACTTTCCAATGGTAAGGCAATCTCCAAGAAATTCATAATGATGTAATACTCGATCTTCAAATGTTTCTCCATCTTTCGCATCATAATAAGAATAGTCACCAACGAGTATATTAGATTTCGTTATTGTATTTTTAATAAAATGAACGTTTTGATTTCCTTCAATTGGGTATTTAACATTTGGATTAGGATTCATTTTGCACAGCACTTCCTTTACCATTCATTTCACTTTCTACCGCTATTATTGGCTTTAAATTGTATATGGGTAAAATAAACAATAATCCAATTATAAATAGTAGAGCCGTTCCCTCATACATCGTACTTAATGAAAACATCTCCTTTAATGAACCAGCAATACTCATCGTTACTACCATTGAACCGGTAAATAGCGGACTTAAAATACCATTTACCCGTCCAATAAAATCAGTATCGCTATTTTGAATAATGAGCGTATTAATACCTATTTGGATACATGGAAGAGCTAACCCACTAAAAAGTTGTGCTGTAAGTGTCACCCATAAATTTGTAGAGTAGCCTATTATACCGATGCCAATTGCCTGACCAAGCATCCCTACAATTAACATTTTTTGCGGAGCAACATTTTTCGCAAACACCATCGCTAAAGCTCCTCCAACAATCATCCCCACACCATTTACTGTTAGTAACCATTGTAAACTCTCTTTTGATAACCCTAACTGCTCAGTCACAATAAATATACCTAGTGGCTGAATTAAACCTATACCTAGTCCTGCTGCCATAAAACATAGTCCAAGCAAAGTTAATGCTTTTTTCTTTTTTACATATTTAATACCATCCAGCATTTCCTGTAACAGCGTTATTTTTTTCTTTTCGGCTTCGTTTTCAAGATCTTTTGGAAGAACTAACAATACAACTGCTGCAAGTAAAAACGCGATACCTGTTATAATGATTGAAATATAAATTCCAAAACTATGAAAAATAAATGTGCCGAGAATTGGCCCTAACACCATAAATATTGCAAATATCGTTTGATATATAGACATTGCTAATTGAATTTGTTCTGCCGATAAATGCTGTTTAAATAACTTCATTCCCGATGGTTGAGAAAACTGAGAAAGGATTGCAGAGATAAGCGTCACAAAAAATACGATTTTCCACGTTCCAAACATAAGTGTAATTAATACTGCAAATACTGATAAAGAACTCAAAGTCTCACACCATATCATTGTCTTCTTTGGCTTCCACCTATCAGCAAAAGTTCCACCAATAAATGAGAAAATAAAAATCGGGGCAAATTCAGCAACTGAGATCATGGAAATAGCGAAAGCATCACCTTTCGTCATCTCCATAACATACAATAATACCGCAAAGTTTCGAACCCATATTCCTATTTGTAGAAATAATGCTGATGCGAGAATCCCTTGCACAAACCGATTTTTTAACACTTGTGATACCCCATGATTTTGTTTCGTTTCCACAGTCGTTGACATAAAAAAGCCTCCTATTTCATGTTCTGAACAGGAGGCAGCACAAATCATATGAAAAGACTATATTTTCGCGGCGCGAAACACATCCCTTTTCTATAAATGTACATACTAACCCTATTCAGAAGAATATTTCGTTTTTTAACGAAGATCTCTTACAAATAGAATTAGTTGATCATTGGGATGTTTTCACCCTTCCGTTTCGAATTTAAATAACACATACATACTCTATGTAAATCATTTTCGATGTATGCATGTCTAAAAATAAATATTCTAGAATGTTAATGGTAATTCCTCTAAAGAACGCATTAAATAATTACCTTGCCATTTGATTTTTTCACGATTCCCTTTTATTTGTAGTTCAGGCATACGCTTTAACAAAGTAGAAATAGCAATCTTTGCTTCTAGCCTAGCAAGTGGAGCTCCTAGACAGAAATGGCTACCATGACCAAAGGCAATATGACGATTATTTTCCCTCGTAATATCAAATACTTCCGGATTTTCAAATACTGTTTCATCACGGTTGGCAGAAGCTAATGCAATGATAACCATGTCTCCTTTTTGTATTGTTTGATCGTGGATTTGAAAAGGTTCAGCCGCCCATCTTGCAGTTGTAATCTCAACTGGAGAATAATAACGTAAACCTTCCTCAATAGCAGAATCAATTAACGTTGGATTTTCTTTTAATAATTGTAATTGATTAGGGTTTTCAAGAAGTGCTAATACCGTATTTGTAATTAAATTCACAGTCGTCTCGTGTCCTGCTACGATTAATAGCATTATCATTGAATATAGCTCTGGAGCACTAAGTTTATGCCCTTCATTTTCTGCAAGTATTAGCGCACTAACCAAATCTTCTTTTGGATCTTTTCGTTTTACATCAACTATATATTGAAGATATGTAATAAACTCAGATAGTTGTTTTTCGATTTCTTTTATTTCTTCAGGTGTTTCTGGCGATGCAATGACAGCATGCGACCAAATTCTAAATTTCGCTTGATCCTCTTTTGGAATTCCAAGCATCTCGCTTATTACAATAATCGGTAATAGGAATGAATAATCATCTACAAGATTTAATGTACCTTTTTGCTCTGCATCACTTATTAAACTATCCGCGATTTTCTGAATTCTTCCGTCTAATTGTGTAATCATCTTCGGTGTAAATGCTTTTTGGACTAAAGATCGTAAACGACTGTGGTTAGGTGGATCTGAATTTAACATGTGCGTTGTTAAATGATCACTATTGTCAATGGAAAGATACATGTTCTTTGTATCTTGAGGAAACACATTTACCAGATCTTTTTTTAAGCGATTATCTTTTAAAAGTGGCAGAGCATCTTCATATCTTGTAATAAGCCATTCGGCACCTAATTCAGTTTTATTTACGAATAAGATAGGTTGCACTTTTCTTGATTCTTTATAAATTTCATAAGCATCTTCTTTAAAATGAGCTGAAGCTAAATTAATACCATCTTCTATTCTTAGTCCAACTTTATTTTTCATTGACATTGTATTCCCTCACTCTCATTAGTTTTTGAAAACCAACCAACATTTGCATTATACTCTAATAAAAACGTGAAAATTGTAAATTTTTAATCAAAATCTCACTTCGTATGTTGAAAAATAAAAAAGTGAGAAAGTATAATCCTTCTACTCTCTCACTCTTCTTTATGCAAAGCACATAAAATTACTAATTTGTTGATATCGGTAACTTACTTTACGACGACGACCACCTTGCCAAGTGTAACCTGATACTCCATTGCTTCTAACTTCAGTCGGAAAGAACCATAGGTCTCTTCCAAAAGGTCCAGGACGATGTAAACGTAAATATCCCCATCTTCCTAGACAGTTACACATCCATGATTTCATATTTCCTGCTTGTGCTGGAGAAGCAAATGTAGATGGTAGCGATGGAGCTTGTGATGGTGGTGGTGACGTTGGAGCATCTTCCGCGTCATCTGGTCTATAATCCTCTTGTTCAATATCTCTAAGTTCATCTACAGTTTCATATGCGTATTGCTGTGGATAATAATACATCGCTTGATCATATGGATAGTTTTGTTGGTTATACATTTTAATAAATCACCTTCTTTTCATTAATTACCTTTAACATTCATATGTAATACACCATCTATAGGAAGCTTATGTATAGCCTAAATTCATAAAAAAAGTCCGCCTTCATTTTTCATCAATAGAGGCGGACCTTTTTATGTAATTAATAATTAATATCTTTCCTATTATTTTAATTTCACACTATAAAAACGCATTTCATCTAACGAACCTTCAAATTCAAATACAAATTATTTGTAAAATATTTTATTTTTATGAAGAAAACACTTTATAAATCACTTTATTTATATGTATAATTATATAAAAAGAAAACATGGGAGAAATTTCTATAATGAAAACACTAACTAATTACAAATACCTTTTAAAAAACTGGCGATATATTTTCATATGCATACTCCCTACAATTAGTTTATTTTACATTTTCGACGTTATATTTGAACTACTGTACCACCAAGATTTCTACTTATCTAACTTAATATCTGCTGTAATCTTATTCATTCTATTTATCAATATTAAAGATAAATTTAAAATTAAAGATGATAGTACTTTATGATTTAACATGATTCTTTTAGGTTCAATACTTTTTCTAATTAGATTCTTATTAGAAACTCACACTGCCCCAAAATGATTGCTCGTATCCTTTTCTTCTGTACAAATATCTTTTGTCGCTTTCAGTGTAATTGGTATATTGCTATTTATTATGTTGATGCGACATGTTTTACAAACAAAAAGAGCATCTTCAATATCGGATGCCCTCATGTGATTACAATTTTTTCTGAGTATTATATAATTATGCTCTTATTTATTTTCACTTTATTATTACTAATAAAAATGTAAGAGATAAAAATAAACAAAGTGGAATATATAAATTTGTATCCATCCTAGCAAACTTTGTATCTTTTTTTCGTTTAAAGATACCAAAATAATTAAACTCACCAATTACCCTTATGAAAAAAACAATCATACAAATCCAGGAACCGGCTTGAACAATAACATTAGGAACTGCAATGTGAACAACATTTGTTTGTTGTAATAAAATTATTGCTGCTATACTTAATAACAACGCAATGACCAGTGTAATTCCTGTATGAGGTGTAAACGCTTTTTCTCCCGTTATAGTTGGAATAACACTATTTGTTCCCCACGTACCTCCAAAAGCCCAATAAACATGCAAAAAGCTAACTAAGAATAATATACAAACAGAGATATATGTAATAATAAGCATTTTGCCCTCCATTTATTTTATTTCAGTTCCCATTTTTAACATATATTATGAGGCCTTCATTCGCAACCTATATTTAATTACGCAAAAAAACCCTTAACAATTTATCTATTTAACGATAAATCATTAAAGGGTTACTAAATTTCATTACGCATTATACCTATTCCTTCTACGTTCCATCCTTGTTTGTCCTTGAGCAGTCCCTTCTTTATATTGATCTATTTGCTCTTTCATTTCATACGTTGCAGCTGGTTCTTCGTAATTACGCTCATGGACTTTTTCTGGATTTTTACGTTTAGACGTCTTTCTCCCAAATTTAAATAATTTCATTTTTAATTTTGGTAATCTTGGAAGACGGACCTTAAATGATAGCCTTTTGCGTTTCTTTTTTTGTTGAAATAGATTTGTTTTCTCTTTATTATCTTTCTCTTTGCGGTGTATTAATATCGCAAGTAATCCCCCTAATATAAGACCTCCAACTAAAAATAGAAGATATACATACTGACTTGTCATTAAGCTTGTCATGCGTTCAAGTATGACTAACGACTGTATTTCTTTTATATCCCATAGTAAAGCAGCCCATAATGAGAATAAGCCCAAAGTAAGTCCATATGTACGAAAACGGAATAAACACGGAATTAACGCGATACAAGCGGCGATTTTTGCGTTCGAAATGATTGAACTTGTTGATATATCCTGATTCCAAATGACTAACAGTAGTGTTATAAATGGTGCATACGCTATCCAGCTACATATACGTGAATATATCTTTTTCGCAAAATAACTACCAAAACTAGTAAAAAATAATAGTCCTCCAATATATAAAGATTGTTCTAGCGGGATTTGCTTTATAATTCCTGCAATTGGAAAGAGGCCGCTCAGTAGCATTAATAGCACATCTAATTTCTTCACAATTCCCCATTCCTTTCAATTTTTTCAATTAATAAAACTCGTTTTTCCATATGATATAGTTTTTGTATTTCTAAAAAACATCTTAATCCTGTATGTTAATAAAGTAAATACTTAAAAGAAGTGATACATGACAAAGGATAGCATTATTTACATTAAAAAATGACAAATCCTGATCGATATAACGAGCAGGATTTGTTTACTATTATTTAAAGTAAAATAATTGAATCTTTCTTTTCTATTTTCATTATATCTACATCCAATTCATCATCAAACTCTTTGAACTCTCTTGCATCTATATCAGTCATGTAACTTTTTATTACTTTAGCCATATGCATGGAATACGTCATGTGTATATTTTTTTCCAAGAGCATACTTGAATTACAGCACATGTAATGAATCATTTTTACGACATAATCCCTTTCTACAGTTTTTGCACCTAACGGTAGAATTTCAAGTATATATCGCTGCAAAATTTCACTACAATGTAATGCGTATTCGCCAGTACTATAATACATACCTTTTTGATCCGCATATAAACCTGTACCATCCGTCACATCATCACATTCCATCATACCGTAGCATGGTACATCAAAATCTGTATTTATTCTTATCACGTTTAAGTTTGAAACTTTTTTCATATTCGGAACAATCTCAGGTACAATATCTATATCAATTTTTTCATTTTGTAACTCTTTTATCCAATATTTTCTCATATTCGCATCTACAATGAAATAAACTTGTTCATTCCGCTCTTTCGCATGTTGTAAAATTTCCATTAATGTTTCGGAAACATATTGTTTAAAAAGAGCACCCATATCATTTCTTTTTGATGGTTGCGGCAAAAATGCATTATGTTTATTTACATTTAATAATAACCGGTCAATCGTTTGCCACTCTGTATTCCCATATAATTTATATAAAATTTCTCTGCCTTGTATTTTTGAAAAAATAGGCAAGAAATCAAATTTCGAAATTCGTTCAATTGATAAATTGACATATGTACAAGGTAAATTTATCTTATTCCAACTCCGTTTCAAAAATCCTTTCTGTTCTAATAAACTAAGAATACAATTAACAATTGTTTGACGAGATACACTTTTACCTATAAATAAATTAATAAATGCTGAAATACGATTTGTTCGTACAAACCCTTCTCGAACGATTTGTTTTGGGTCAATTTTCTCTCGCCCATCACAATTTTCCATTGCGATTAACGCTAATGTCGCATCACTCCGCTCTCCTGCAGTTGCATAAACAGCTTTCATAACATCATCTACAAGATTTGTTTTATATTTCTGGCAATATTGCATTTTATATGGATTTTGCAACACTTTTTCAATATTAAACCTCGCTACTTTTAGCAATACTGGAGAATCTGCATTTAATACATAAGATGACTCACCGATCTTAGCTAAAACAATTTCACTATCAATTAATGCTTGTTCTACTTCCATTAATATATTGTCGGTCCAAACTTCTAACGTTAAGGTCTCTAATCCTTTTGGTGCAATTAAAGGAAATAATTCATTTTCATTATTTGTTACTACCTTTTTACATTCTGGAAGTAATGTGAAATAAGAGAATTTTTGCTGAAATTCTTTAAATAAATACTCTCTATCCGTTACTTTTATACCAGATTTTATTTTAGTACCTTGCACTTTATATATTCTCTCATTATATGGAAGTAACACCGTTATATTTGTCCCGATGATATAGTCTTTCGGATATTGGAGTATATGATCTAGTTCAACTTCTCCACCTATATGAAAATCATCTTTTAAATTTCTAAATAACTTAATCCATTTCATACCGTTTGTCGCTTGCTGTACTTTCAGTTTTACAAACCTCAACTTTTTATTATTTAATGCAGAATCTGTGGTAGAAATCAATATCATGCCCCGTTTTCGTCTCAAAAGTAAAGGAATATCTGGATGGTTATATTCTTGATAGAACCTTCGAATGCCCACTGAAACATTTAATAAAGGGATATTCTCTCCTGCACGAGTTATGCATTCAAACCGATATACATAAGCGAAATAATCTTGTGTTTTTTCATCTTTAATTGGTTCTGACATGGCCTCACAAATATTTTGTGATCGTAGTGGTGAAAAAAAGATTTCTTCTTCAATTTTATCTTCCATTTTTACAGGGCACTCACAAAAAATATGTGAAATTAAAGCGGGTACCCACTTAGCATACGTTTCATTATCATGTAAGACTGGCAAATTAGAAATTAAATCGTTATGCCATTCATATTTGGGTGGTTCTATTAATTTGTTCGGTTTCCAATCATGAATGACCTCATACCAGCTTTGTAAAATATAATCGAGTTGTTCTTGTATTATAGGTTCTTTTGATATAATCCATGGTGTATTTTCATTTAACACATACGGATTATGCTGAATAAACAATATATCAGAAAACATATCATACAATCTTTCATTCAAACCTTTCAACTTACTCGTTAATAGAAACGTCTTATAATGTATTTCTACAATGTCCAGCCATTCAATAGGAAAATATATAAATGATACACTTTCGTTTAAAAGGGGTGCTACTATATTTTCAAATGTTAATAACCGCAATTTTTCCATATAATGATTACTTCCTTTCTTCATTCGTCTTGATCATCAAAAAACTAGAAAAAACCGTTACTTAATCTAATCAATTTAAACCAAGTATTTAAAAGAAAATCGAATAACGTTTTATTTAAATTATACGTTATTAAAACAACTATTTTAAAAGTTTAAAGTAATTATCATTTACATCACCCTCTAACATCGATAAAATTATACATTCTGATTATATAATATATAAAAGTATTATATTTATTATTTACAATAATTTTACAAAAAACTAAGAAACCAACAATAAATTCTATATCTAATAGAAAGCACTCTATCATTTAATAATATAATAATAGGTTAATAAACAAGCCATTTTTTACTAAAACATAGAATAATATGAACCCTAATTGAAGGGAGGTATAAAAGAATGTCCTGGAATAATGATTGGTGGAAATCTAAAGAAAAGCACCATTTTATCATTAATTCGTTGTATACAAACGAATCTTTTACCTTCCGACTCCCCAGATACTTCATTTCAATTATCCTGCGTTCATCTTCATCAAGAGCATGCTTTAACGTCCGTTCAATTTGTTTAAAGCGTATCTCATGATTCTTATCGTCACCTTTCATTTTAGGAAAAAGAACGATGCCTCCCGCTTGAGCCTGTTCTTCTTGATTTTTCATCCGGACGCACAATGCTTTGTAGTTTTTCAACTCCTTCACCACAGTCTACGCATCTCCTTTTCATCGATGTCCTCAAAAAATGACAATTGATTCATACGATACGGTTCCCCTCCGTTCGATCTGATTACTATTTAAGACATTACTTCATTTCTTTTTGACATTCTTTTAAATAATCGATAGCCTCTTGAACTTGTCCTTTTGTTGAAAGTAATTCCATCACATTTCCTTCTGTGTTAAATACACGAATTTGCCTTTCCTTGTACTCCATCCCTAACATCCCATCATCACCTAAAAGCTTTACGTTAGCTTTCATTCTCTCCACCTCACTTTAAAAGGATTATTTTGCTGAATCTCCATTTCATATCCATCTCCTCAATTCAAAATCATTTCATATTACACCCATACTATGCATCTATTAAATAAGAATGGAATTTTTTGGAGGTGAACACATGTCTAAAGAAGAAGAATTGAATTCACCCGAAATTTTATACGGTGCTGCATTAGATCCAGAGGCGATTGGTCCTACATTTTCGCCATTCCAATCACCATCAGGGCCTACCGGCATCACTGGTAGTACTGGGCCTACTGGGAACACCGGAAATACCGGCGATACTGGACCTACCGGGAACACTGGGAATACTGGGCCTATTGGACCCACCGGGCCACCTGCCCCAGGAACTACCTGTTTCCAAGATATCAGAACCGCACTTCAACATTGTACAGGACGTTTCGTTTCTCTTCACCTTACGGGATGTTGTGATTCGATTCAAGGTCAAATCTCTAGTGTAGATGAAGGAAGCATTGTTTTTATTTCTGATGAAGGAACAAGTGTCATTTCTATCTGTGATATTATTTTATTTACTTCTGTTCTTCTTGCCTATGTCACAAATAGGGATGCTGACTCTGTATCAATTATTAACACTTCAACTAATACAACCATCGCACCACCTATACTTGTTGGCCGTAATCCCCAAGGTATAGCTATAACTCCAGATGGCACTCGTGCCTATGTCACTAATTTTTCTAACGGTAATGTATCTGTTATCAATACTATTACTAATACAGTTGTTGGAGTACCTATACCTGTTGGTTCTAATCCCAGCAGTATCGCTATAACTCCAGATGGTACTCGCGCCTATGTCACTAATGGCGGACCTGATAATAATGTATCTGTCATTAATACACTCACTAATACAGTTATTGGAGCACCTATACCTGTTGGTTCTAATCCTCGAAATATAGCCATAACACCAGATGGTACTCACGCCTTTGTTGTTAATCAACTTACCAATGATATATCTGTTATCAATACACTCACTAATACAGTTATTGGAGCACCTATACCTGTTGGTTCTAACCCCGATGGTATAGCTATAACTCCAGATGGTACTCGTGCCTATGTCACTAATGTTTCTGACGGTAATGTATCTGTTATCAATACTCTCACTTTCACAGTCATTGGAATACCTATATTCGTGGGTGCTTCCCCTCGAAGAATAGCTATTCCGCCAGATGGCTCTCGCGCCTATGTTACTAATCAGGGTAACAATAATATATCTGTCATCAATACTCTCACTAACACAGTCATTGGAGCACCTATACCTGCTGGTCTTTCTCCTCATGGTATAGCTATAACACCCAATGGCTCTCGCGCCTATGTTACTAATTCTAATCAAGTGGTGTCTGTCATTAATACTATCTCCAATACAGTAATCGGAGCACCCATACCTGTTGGACTTGACCCTTTCGATATAGCTATAACACCAAGTTGTATTTAAATTTTTATATTTGCATACAAAATCTAGTAATATCTCTTCTTCCACACTATGATTCAGCTAGTAAACAGCTATAGTTAACATACACTCATTTACCCTTAAAGAGCACTGTTCGAAGGTGCTCTTTTTATTTATCCGAATAATCCTCACAATTCTGCACATACTACCTGTAAACTGCTTTCTTAACAGTGATAGCAGCTCGGAACCTTTTTAAAAATGGAGCAGTTAGCTTTTTCTAGCTGCTCTTTGTTTAGAAAAGTGCACGCAATCAACTGGACATACATATAATATTTTGAGTTCCTCTCTTTATAAAATGAAGTAGTCTTTACAAAACGAATCTCGTCACGGGAGCACTTTATTAAGTGCTCTTTTTTGCTTTTAAACTAATACAAAATGAAATTTTTATTATATCCCCTCAAAAAAAACCACAATATGTTAATATATACATAGATTAACATTTTTTTTAGACATTTAAGAAAGGATGATAAAATGGTTATTTTCCAATGGATAGAATCATGGTTATCTAGTGATATTCTTCATTTTAATTTATTTGTAGGTATGACAACCCTTCTCTCTCTTGCGTCTGTTGTCTTATTCTCTATAACGTTTAAGAAAATAGGTACCAACGATACAGAAAGACTTAGAATCAAGCTCCAAATATCTTATACAATGTGCACTTCACTAATTGTCTTATTAGCCATATTGATTCTATGGATGCCTACAAATACTATCTATTTAAGACAGTATCTCATCATGATAATTTCCATTTCACTTCTTTTCGGATCAATATCAGGCCTGTACCATTATAGAAAAAAACAGGTTTCTCCGGACCAGTTTCCTTGTATCCCTTGAACTCCTTGTACACAGAACCTGTTATAACTAACAGGTTCTTTAATTTTTATCATCATACAATAACTATTTTGTTAAATTTCTCAATTCACAAAGTACTAACTTTATAAAATGAGTTCATACATATTTATTGAATACATTTTAAGTTCTTATAAAATCAAATAATTTAGGAGTTGATTAGTATGACAAATAAACCACTAGTAATAACGCTTCCTCCTATATCAAAAACCAAAATTACATTTTATTCTTCTTCTGGTGAAGTAATTAACCACACTTTTTTAACAAACAAAACTTCAGAGCCTATAGCAACATTTGCATATTGTCCTATAGAATTCGAAAGATTTGAAACTAAAAGAATGCCAGTACTTATAAAATAATTTTCCATAGATATTTCCCTAAATCCCCAAGATTTCAGGGGATTATTTTATATCAAATAACGCTTTTGTTCAATTTATACCTTTTAATCCTCACGCTTTGTCAAAATATAATCTTATATATCTTTCAACTTATTATGATGCAAGTGCCACACTAAATTGCTGGACAAGCATAAAATAAATTGAGTCTAATAATAAAGGAGGAATAAATATAAAAAAAGGTCACATGCTTACAGTCAAACTCACTTCATTTAATGGGACTTCGCTGACTGGCATCACTACAGAAGGCTTCACACTGACAGCGAACGTCACGATGAAAACAATTTATCATCAAGTAATTCTCAATCAACACCCCGTTTATCCCCTAATCATGAACTATAGCACAGCCTTCATATCTGGTAGCAGAACTGCTATCTTGAATGCCGTGACTGCACTCGCAAATGCTGGGGCAAGCACGCAGGTCCGTCTGGAACCCTACAACAATACCGTAGCATCCTTCCGGCCTGTTCCCTCAATAATATAAGTCAGATACCCGTCACAGTTGGATCTTAATTTCCGACCGTGACGGGTATGGAGCTGTTCAGACGAATAGTCCTCGAAATTACGATTGGTACATATCCTTATATTTATCGATCCGCCCAGCTCTGCAGAAGTTACGTACACATATCAAGATACAATTAATATTTCACTTGTCGGTTTCAGTTCTTATTCGTTGCGATAGGTAAGACTTTGAAGTTATCTCCATCTTTTCCCCCGCTTAACACTGTACGTGCGACTTTCATCGCATACAGCGTCCCATCTTATTCTTCTATACTAAAGTAACTAGATTACAAGCTTTACGGAGTTTGTTTATTTTCTTCAATTGTTTATCATTCAATTGAAGTATTCTCATATATGTTCTAATCGTCTCTTCATTTGTAGCGTGAATCAGTCTGTGGACAAATTCGTGTACAATAATTAGGTTATTAAACTCGTCAGTTCCTCCCATACCTTTCGGTATTTTATGATGACAGTGTGCTTCATCAGCTAATAGAAAGATTCCTGTAACAGCACATTTTCCATTTTGCATAGAATATCTCGACATTCTGTTATCTGTATACTCCACGCTCTGCCCTTTATTGGACGATAGCAACATCTTCTGCATTTCATTGGCAATGTTACCTTTTAGGCTTTTGATGAGTTTTTGTCTCCCTTTTATAGTGTAGTTACACATGTCTTGACTGAAACTTTGAGGGAATCTTGTTTGTATGTCCGCTAGTGGATATACATGATTACCTGCTATTTCAAAGGTTCTATAATTATTCCTGTGAATTCTTTTGTATAATGCGTTTGCATTGGTAGGAATCTTATATTTCCCTATTGATTTCAGACGATTAAACAAGGTTTTCGAGAGACGAAAGGCTATTTCAGTGAAGTCTACGGTTACATGTGTTGCGATTTTGTAATAATTTTTTATGCCAAGCACATAGGAATTATAGTCCTGTACTGTCTTTCCTGACGGACTCTTCTGAATTGCTTTAATCAGTATCCTTGCTTTTTCAAGAATATCCTTTATCTTTTTCTTGCTTACGTGTGTGTTGGCTACGTACCTTTTACTCTTTTTAACAGATTTGATGGAGAACCCTAGAAAATCTGAAGATTTTCTTTTTAGGTTAGTTATAGTTGATTTTTCGTTAGATATATCAAGGTTTAACATCTTTTTAAGATAACCCTCTACTGCATAGAATATTTTAGTTGCAGATTGATGGTTGTTTGTAAATATTTTAAAGTCATCTGCATACCTAACTATATACATTCTCTTCAATTTGGATTTTGCTAACCGATAGTTTTTAGTTTGGACTGTATGTGGTTTTCTTGTTTTGATAGTATCCCACTGACTAGATATCCACCAATCCAAATCATTTAATACAACATTGCTAAGTAATGGACTTAGGATTCCTCCTTGCGGAGTCCCTTTTGTAGGGATGCCTACTCCTTTAATTAGTGCTTTTAGCATTTTCGAGATGATTGTTAGTACTCGTCTATCAGTTATACCTATGTTATATAGTTGTTTCAGCAATTTAGAATGGTTTACATTATCAAAGAAACCTTGTATATCAATATCTACTACGTGACTATATCCTCCTCGATTCATCAAGAATTGGCATCTAGCCATTGCATGATGTGTTGACCTGTTAGGTCTGAATCCGTATGAGTGTTTGTAGAACTTTGCTTCACATATTGGCTCTAGAACCTGTTTGAACATTTGTTGTATCAATCTATCTCTCATAGTAGGTATTCCTAATGGACGTTTCTTTCCATTTGGTTTAGGGATTTCTACCCTACGTACCGTATTAGGTTTGTAGTCTACAAGAGTTTTTCTTATATTATTAACAAAAGAATCTACATCTTTCATTTTATAATGGTCGATTGTAATACCATCTGTTCCTTCGGTTTTAGAACCAGTGTTAGCCTTTATGTTTCTATATGCCAATAGAATATTTTCTTTTGATATGATGTGTTTATATAGATTTACACCTTTAGTAGCATTGTTTTCACTACGTTCATATAAATCATCAAACACTTTTTGCATATCATAATATTCTGCATGTCGTAATGTTGTACTCACCGATGTATTATTTCCCCTTTCTTACGAAAAGTCCCATCATCCTACTCGATCCTGTGAGTTGCATCTAGTTAATTTAGTTTTCAAAGAACAAGACTAGGGACTATCCCTCCACATTCATTACATGCTTCATCGGTACTGTATCCCCACCTTCACAAGAATGAAGCAATTTCGGTTCGTTAGAACCTTATATGCATCTGTCCGCTAGTAGGCGTTGATGACAGCTTCTTGCTTACCACGTTCCGATTAACCTAGCTATACATATGTCCTTAGGTGCTTGCTGTAAGCCTGTTATCTTTACATCCTCATCGTTGGATGTTCCGAATTTCATATTATCTACTCTTACTTTTCGGTAAATAACGTCGTCATTAACGACATACATATTTCTAATGTATTAATAGTTTAGACCCGTATATTCGCAAGTTCGTCAGTCCGTTTGGACATTCTCACCATAGATAGTTTGTAGCATCCCGGCCTATCCATTACCATATGATTTCTCACTTAGGTTTTGTTCAGCCGACTTCACCTAGCTTCATACAATTTGTGACTACTATTACGCCTTGCATGTAGGAGTATCAGATAAGTAGTTTCAGCTCAACCTGACGGCTTTCATTCCTACTTTCAGTCAATCAGTTGTTGTTATCAAATTGATAACCCTCCTATTTCGTGTTTACACACTTATAAGGAAACGTGTCGCGCAAATAACTATTTTGTTTAACTTATAAAATATAATCGCTTGTCCATTTCCTTTGGCTCTACTCCAGCATTTACTATTAGTAATACGAATTTATAGAGGTGAATTATATTGGACGAATTTTTATCTTCTGCTGCACTAAATCCGGGCTCAATCGGACCTACACTCCCGCCTATGCAACCTTTTCAATTTCCTACGGGGCCCACTGGAGCAACGGGTGCTACTGGAGCTACCGGCAATACTGGACCAACTGGAGACACTGGGCCGACTGGCAATACTGGACCAACCGGCAATACTGGACCAACTGGAGACACTGGACCAACCGGCAATACTGGACCAACTGGAGACACTGGGCCGACTGGCAATACTGGACCAACCGG
>NZ_NULR01000040.1 GCF_002577405.1 Bacillus cereus
CGGTCGGGACCGCCATTTTATATAAAGAAAAGAACGAAACAAGTTGTTTCGTATTTTTTTATTTGTTTTAACAAAAAACTAATAAAGACAGTCAAACTATCCTTAGGAAAACTCCTAAGGACTTTTTTATATATTTAAAACCTGTATAATAAAAAGCAGAGAACATTGTGAGCAAAGTAGGTGAAGTCTGTGAGTAAATATGAAGTAACAACAAAATCTTCTGAGGAAACACAAAGGTTATCAGAAAAATTAGGTGAACTTGTAAAGGCACAAGATGTAATTATTTTAGAAGGCGATCTTGGAGCTGGCAAAACGACTTTTACAAAAGGACTAGCAAAAGGTCTTGGAGTGAAAAGAGTCGTAAACAGCCCTACTTTTAACATTATTAAAGAATATAAAGGAAGATTACCTTTATATCATATGGATGTGTATCGTTTAGCGGAAAGTGAAGAAGACTTAGGTTTTGATGAGTATTTCTACGGTGAAGGGATCACAGTAGTGGAATGGGCTCATTTAATAGAAGCTTATTTGCCAAATGAAAAGTTACAAATTAGTTTATTCCATGCTGGAGATGACACAAGAAAAATTGTACTCGAGCCAATTGGAGATCGCTATATTAGATTATGTGAGGAGCTATTACAAGATGAAAGTACTAGCAATTGATACTTCAAATTACGTAATGGGTGTATCCCTTATTGAGGAAGGAAACGTGATTGGGGAAATCATTACAAATTTAACGAAAAACCATTCTGTACGTCTTATGCCAGCTGTAGAACAACTGTTAAAAGAGTGTGGTGTAAAACCGAAAGAATTAACTAAAATCGTTGTAGCTGCTGGACCTGGGTCTTATACAGGTGTTCGTATTGGTGTGACAGCGGCAAAAACATTAGCTTGGTCACTTCAAATACCAATTGTAGGTGTATCCAGTTTAGAAGTAGTTGCTGCAAACGGTGCTAATTTTAATGGACTAATTTGTCCTTTATTTGATGGAAGACGTGGACAAATTTATACTGGGCTATATACATATGAAGGAGAGCAGTTAGCTTCAATAGAAGAAGACAGAATTAGTCTTATTGTAGACTGGTTGCAGATGTTAAAAGATAAAGGACAGCCTGTTTTATTTATTGGTAACGATGTTAAACTGCATAAAGAAACAATTGTAGAACATTTAGGCGATCAAGCTGTATTTGCACCTTTTACTAAGAATAACCCAAGACCAAGTGAGCTAGCATTTTTAGGATTACAAAAAGAAGAGCAAGATGTGCATACGTTTGTTCCGAGTTACCTTCGTTTAGCTGAAGCTGAAACAAAATGGTTAGAAAGTCAAAAGAAGTAGGGGTCTTTAGAAAATGGATATGATATTTAGAAAGATGGCACTCGATGATATTGCTCAAATTGTAGCTATTGAAGAAGCATCTTTTTCAACTCCTTGGACTGCAGATGCCTTTCACCGTGAATTAGCGATGAATGAACATGCACATTATGTTGTGCTAGAAAAAGATGGTCTCGTAATTGGTTATTGTGGATTGTGGATAATTATTGATGAATCACATATAACAAATATAGCTATTTTGCCAGAATATAGAGGTCAAAAGCTAGGGGATGCCTTATTGAAAGAAGTTATTTCCCAGGCGAAAGAATTAGGGGTAAAAACGATGACACTTGAAGTGCGCGTATCAAATGAAGCAGCAAAGCAGTTATACAGGAAATACGGATTTCAAAATGGTGGAATTCGTAAACGATACTATGCAGACAATCAGGAAGATGGTCTTGTAATGTGGGTGAATATATAATGGGAAAAAATACGATTATACTTGGTATTGAAACAAGCTGTGATGAAACAGCAGTAGCAGTTGTTAAAAACGGAACGGAAATCATTGCGGATGTCGTTGCATCACAAATTGAAAGCCATAAACGTTTTGGTGGGGTTGTACCAGAGATTGCATCCCGCCATCATGTAGAAGAAATTACAGTTGTGTTAGAGGAAGCTTTAAAAGAAGCGAATATCACATTTGATGATATTGATGCAATTGCTGTAACAGAAGGACCTGGTTTAGTTGGAGCACTTCTAATAGGAGTAAATGCAGCGAAGGCAGTGGCTTTTGCACACGATATTCCCCTAGTTGGTGTTCATCATATTGCTGGTCATATTTACGCGAACCGTTTAGTCAAAGAAGTTCAATTCCCACTATTATCACTTGTTGTATCTGGTGGACATACAGAGCTTGTTTATATGAAAGAACACGGTTCATTTGAAGTGATTGGTGAAACACGAGATGATGCAGCAGGAGAAGCATATGATAAAGTAGCTCGTACGTTATCCATGCCATATCCAGGTGGTCCTCATATTGATCGCCTTGCGCATGAAGGGAAGCCGACAATCGATTTGCCTCGTGCATGGCTAGAGCCTGATTCATATGATTTCAGCTTTAGTGGATTGAAATCAGCAGTTATCAACACTGTGCATAACGCAAAACAACGTGGTATAGAAATTGCGCCAGAAGATTTAGCAGCAAGTTTCCAAGCAAGTGTAATCGATGTACTTGTAACGAAAGCAGCTCGTGCAGCGGAAGCTTATAACGTAAAGCAAGTACTTCTCGCTGGTGGAGTAGCTGCTAATAAAGGACTTCGTGCACGTTTAGAAGCGGAATTTGCGCAAAAAGAAAATATTGAGCTAATTATTCCACCGCTGTCTTTATGCACAGATAATGCAGCGATGATCGCAGCGGCAGGGACAATTGCTTATGAACAAGGAAAGCGTGCCACATTAGCTTTAAATGCAAATCCAGGATTAGATATTGAAGCATAGTTATGCACAAAATTAACCACAGACTGTGGATAAAACCCGTATTATCTGTTGATAATATGGGTTTTATTGTGTATATAAAATGTTGATAACTTTTTTGTTTTCTGTGGATAATGTGGAAAAGTTATTCTGAGGTTTATATTATAAAGGTGGATATGTGTATAACGTTGTGGATAAAACAGATGAAGTCTGACCTTTGATATATCTTTTTCTGGGAAATAAAATAGAGGTGAATATCCGAAAAGATATTTCGGGATAATCTTCTATTTATACGTGGATCGGTACCAATGTCAAACTTTGTCGGTAAATCGATATTCTCTGTCGAATCGTTGATATATTTAGAGTTATGATGGATATATTTGAAAAACCGTTGATATATTTCAATTTGCGGTAGATATATTTGAAAAATTGTTCATGTACTATGAAGTTGATTCCAACTAGAAAATAAAAAGGATGTCGCATAGTCAAAAATTTCGACTTATGAGACATCCTTCTTATTAAAATGCTCTTATAAATGCAGTTCTTCCCACTCTGCCATACAAGCTTCAAGTTGTTCTTGTAGTGTTTGCTTTTTAGTTGTAATTTCACTAGTCTTTTCATAATCGGCATATATTTCTGGTAAGCAAAGCTGATCTTCTAACGTAGCAATTTCTTCTTCAAATTCTACGATATTTTGTTCCAGTTCTTCAATTTTTCTAGTGCGTTGACGCTCTAGTTTTTTACGCTCTTTTTCTTCTAGATAATTTAACTTTTCTTGTGCAACCACCTTTTGAACAGGTGTTTCATTTTCTTGCTGTTCAAGCTCTGCACGTTCAATCATTTCGTTTTTCTTTTCAACGTAGTAATCGTAATCTCCCAAATATTCCTGTGCACCTTCTGTTGATAACTCAATAACAGTTGTTGTTACGCGATTAATAAAGTAGCGGTCATGTGAAACGAATAGAAGAGTCCCTGGATAATCAATTAAAGCATTCTCCAAAATCTCTTTACTATTTAAATCAAGATGGTTCGTAGGTTCATCGAGAATTAATAAATTTGATTTTTGCATCATAAGTTTTGCGAGAGCTAATCGAGCTTTTTGTCCACCACTAAGAGAAGATACTGGTTTTAATACATCATCCCCTGTGAATAAGAAGTTGCCGAGTATAGTGCGGATCTCTTTTTCAGGTTGCAGTGGATATTCATCCCATAGTTCATTTAACACGCGCTTAGAAGATGTTAAGTTTGCTTGTTCCTGATCATAATAACCAACAGATACATTTGAACCGAAAGCAACATCACCGTGTAAGAGTTGTAACTTATTCACAATGGATTTTAATAATGTAGATTTTCCAATTCCGTTAGGTCCAACTAGGGCAACACTATCTCCGCGAGTTAAGCGCATAGTTACATGTTCAATAATAGGTTCTCCATCATAGCCAATAGTTGCATCCCTTACTTGTAAAACATCATTCCCACTTTGTTTTTCGATATCGAAGTGGAAGGATGCTGACTTAGAATCGCCTAATGGTCTTGTTAATAATTCCATTCGGTCCAATTGTTTACGACGGCTTTGCGCACGTTTTGTCGTAGATGCACGAGCTATATTTTTTTGAACGAAGTCTTCAAGCTTGGCGATTTCATCTTGTTGTTTTTCGTAACGCTTCATTTCTTGCTCGTATAAAGCTGATTTTAAATCTAAATATTTACTGTAGTTACCAACAAATCGTCTACTCTCTTTATTCGAAATTTCATATACTTGTGTAACGAGTTTATCTAAGAAATAACGGTCATGGGAAACAATTAGTATCGCACCAGGATAACCTTGTAAATATTGTTCAAGCCATGTTAATGTTTCGATGTCTAAATGGTTTGTAGGCTCGTCTAAAATAAGTAAGTCTGGTTTCGTTAATAATAATTTACCAAGAGCTAATCGTGTTTTTTGCCCACCGCTTAATGTAGAAATCGTCGTCTGGTGCGTTTCAACTGGAAAACCAAGACCGCTTAAAATTGAACGAATATCTGCTTCGTACTGATAGCCACCTTGATCTTTATAATCTAATTGTAGTTGGTCATAATCAGCTAACAATTTTTCGTATGTAGCCGCATTCGAAAAGTTTTCTTCTTTTCCCATCTCTTGCTCTAGCCTTCGAAGTTTTGTCTCCATTTGCTGTAAATGTGTAAAGACGGTTAACATTTCATCCCAAATTGTTAAAGACGTTTCTAATCCGGTATTTTGAGCTAAATAACCCATTGAGACATCTTTCGGTTTTATAATTTCACCACCATCATGAGAGAGCTCACCAGCTATTATTTTTAATAATGTAGATTTTCCGGCTCCATTTCGTCCGACTAATGCGATACGATCTTTCGTTTGTACTTCCAATTTTATGTTCGCAAGAATCGTTTCTGCACCGTATAATTTCGAAAGCCCGTTTACTTGTAATAAAATCAATGTTTTCACCTCAAATAATTTCTTAACTTTGCCATGTTTATATTTCTCAATCATACTAAAAATAGTGTATAGTTTAAAATAAAGAGAGAATACTTCTTCTCTTTATTATACAAGGAAATTCATGAGTGCTAAACTTCTGTATTTGATTCAAGTATATGAATAAAGATAGGAAGAGAGGAGAGGTTATATGGATCAGCAAAAAATTCCACAGGCCACTGCCAAACGATTGCCTCTATACTATCGATTTATCCAAAACTTATCTCTTTCTGGTAAGCAACGTGTTTCATCAGCCGAATTGAGTGAAGCGGTAAAGGTTGATTCCGCAACTATTCGAAGAGATTTTTCATATTTTGGAGCGTTAGGGAAAAAAGGGTATGGATATAACGTGAATTATTTATTATCATTTTTCCGTGAAACACTCGACCAAGATGATATAACACGTGTAGCACTTATTGGAGTAGGTAATTTAGGGACCGCTTTCTTACATTATAATTTCACGAAAAACAATAATACAAAAATTGAGATGGCATTTGACGTTAGTGAAGAGAAAGTTGGAACAGAAATCGGGGGCATTCCTGTATATCATTTAGATGAATTAGAAGAACGTTTATCAACTGATATACAAGTGGCAATATTAACAGTACCGGCTACAGTAGCACAATCTGTGGCAGATAGATTGGCAGAAACGAACGTGCATGGTATTTTAAATTTTACACCAGCACGCTTAAATGTGTCAGAAAATATAAGAATTCATCATATTGATTTAGCTGTAGAGTTACAAACACTTGTTTACTTTTTGAAAAATTACCCACAATAAAACGCAGAGGAAGCGACCTCTGCGTTTTATTATTGTTTTTTCTTTGTGAATTTGACTAATATAAGGCGAAGTGCCAAATTAAAATCAATTGTTGCCATCACTGCAAATAGTATTGTCCACATATTCCAGATTGTATCTGTTACGTTCGTAATGGCGAAACGTGTAAAGATACATCCAAGAAGGAAGTACAATGCAGCCATGAACAATGGTGAGTTTCTCATACTAAAAATCCTCCGATAAAGCCTTGCATTTTCTCAGCTTCTTTAATCATTTCTTGAATTTGCTCATTGCTTACTGCAATTTGGGCGACTGCAACGAGTGTATTCATCAAAACATGAGCTGCAATTGGAACGATAATACGCTTCGTTTTTACATATAAAAAGGCGAATACGAGCCCCATAGCAGTGTATACCAATAAGTGAGTAAAATCAAAATGAATCGCTGCAAATACAAGAGAACTAATGATAGCGGCAATAAAGAAGTTAAACTTCTTATAAAGTGTACCAAATAAAATTTTTCTAAATACAATTTCTTCTAAGATAGGTCCGATTATAGATACAACAATAAGGAACCAAGGTGTGGTTCTTGCGATGTCCATAAGTCTTGCTGTATTTTCAGATCCAGGTTTAATGTCCAGTAAATACATTTCAATCATACCAGCGATACTTTGTGAGAAAAATGCTAAGAAGAACCCGATAAAAATCCATCCAATTGTAGCTGGAACAGTAGAGCGCATTTTATCTAAATGTCGATCGCGAATGTCTGTTCTGAGTAACCAAAGTACAACGCATAATGCAATGAAAAAGCTAATAATCGCCCAATGGCCAGTTATGATTTGTCCCTTTTCCTCGGTGGTAAATCCTCTATTATCATAGAGACCTGTTTTTAAGAGTAATGGTAATCCAACAATTCCAGATAACTGCATTAAAATGTATGTAACGATAACCCACCAATATTGTTTCTTCAAATGGTTTAACCATCCTTTCTAACTCTAGTGTATGAGATAAAGTAGGATAACATGTAAATATGCTACCTATCATATAAACTTTCATTCGAATTATGATTTTTTTGTAAATCTGTATTTGAAATTAAAATAGAAGACAGGAAAAAGTTGTGTGTGTAGCGAAAACAACTTAGGGTGTCTTTCATATTGTAACATACGAGTGGTGGAAACAACGATTCATATAGTAAAGGTAGTAGAAGAAGGATTTTATATAGAAAAGTATATATAGTAATTTGCGAAAAAATTATGATTTTTTTACTTGCAAAAGAAATTGAGATTATTTATTATTATAAGTGTGTTAGCACTCGGGTGACTTGAGTGCTAATAAATAAAATTTACATAACAAAATGAGGAGGTTATTGTTCATGCTAAAGCCATTAGGTGATCGCGTTGTAATTGAGCTTGTTCAAGCAGAAGAAAAAACAGCAAGTGGTATTGTATTACCAGACACTGCAAAAGAAAAACCACAAGAGGGTAAAGTAGTTGCAGTAGGTACTGGTCGAGTGCTTGAAAATGGTGAGCGTGTTGCTTTAGAGGTAGCAGCAGGTGATCTTATCATCTTCTCAAAATATGCAGGTACTGAAGTGAAATACGAAGGTAAAGAGTACTTGATTTTACGTGAAAGTGACATTTTAGCGGTTATCGGTTAATTATATAAATCTTAAAAAATCCAAGGGGGTCAATTATTATGGCAAAAGATATTAAATTTAGTGAAGAAGCACGTCGTTCGATGCTTCGCGGTGTCGACACTCTTGCAAATGCAGTAAAAGTAACGCTTGGGCCAAAAGGTCGTAACGTTGTACTTGAGAAAAAATTCGGTTCACCACTTATTACAAATGATGGTGTAACGATCGCAAAAGAAATCGAATTAGAAGATGCATTCGAAAACATGGGTGCAAAATTAGTAGCAGAAGTTGCTAGCAAAACAAATGATGTAGCTGGTGACGGAACAACAACTGCAACTGTATTAGCACAAGCTATGATTCGTGAAGGTCTTAAAAACGTAACAGCTGGTGCAAACCCAATGGGTCTTCGTAAAGGTATCGAAAAAGCTGTTACTGCTGCAATTGAAGAATTAAAAGCGATTTCTAAACCAATCGAAGGTAAATCTTCAATCGCACAAGTAGCTGCTATTTCTGCTGCTGACGAAGAAGTAGGTCAATTAATCGCTGAAGCAATGGAGCGCGTTGGTAACGACGGCGTTATTACTTTAGAAGAATCTAAAGGATTCACAACAGAATTAGACGTAGTAGAAGGTATGCAATTTGATCGTGGATATGCATCTCCTTACATGATTACTGATTCTGACAAAATGGAAGCGGTTCTTGATAACCCATACATCTTAATTACTGACAAAAAGATTTCGAACATCCAAGAAATCTTACCAGTATTAGAGCAAGTGGTACAACAAGGTAAACCACTTCTTATCATTGCTGAAGATGTAGAAGGCGAAGCTTTAGCTACATTAGTAGTGAACAAACTTCGTGGTACATTCAATGTAGTAGCTGTTAAAGCTCCTGGATTTGGTGACCGTCGTAAAGCAATGCTAGAAGATATCGCAATCTTAACTGGTGGCGAAGTAATCACTGAAGAATTAGGACGTGACTTAAAATCTGCTACAGTTGAATCTTTAGGACGCGCTGGTAAAATCGTTGTAACGAAAGAAAACACAACTGTAGTTGAAGGTATTGGAAATTCACAACAAATCGAAGCTCGCATCGGTCAAATCCGTGCGCAATTAGAAGAAACAACTTCTGAATTCGATCGTGAAAAATTACAAGAACGTCTTGCGAAACTTGCGGGTGGCGTAGCGGTAATTAAAGTAGGTGCAGCAACTGAAACTGAGTTAAAAGAGCGCAAACTTCGCATTGAAGATGCACTTAACTCAACTCGTGCAGCAGTAGAAGAAGGTATCGTTGCAGGTGGTGGTACTTCACTTATGAACGTATACACAAAAGTAGCTTCTATCGTAGCTGAAGGCGACGAAGCAACAGGTATCAACATCGTACTTCGTGCACTAGAAGAGCCAGTTCGTCAAATCGCAATCAACGCTGGTCTAGAAGGATCTGTAGTTGTAGAGCGTCTAAAAGGCGAAAAAGTAGGCGTTGGTTTCAACGCAGCTACTGGCGAATGGGTTAACATGCTTGAAACTGGTATCGTAGATCCAGCAAAAGTAACTCGTTCTGCACTTCAAAACGCAGCATCTGTTGCAGCTATGTTCTTAACAACTGAAGCTGTAGTTGCTGACAAGCCAGAACCAGCTGGTGCTGCTGGAATGCCTGACATGGGCGGCATGGGCATGGGCGGCATGGGCGGAATGATGTAATTCCGTTTGCTCGAAAAACATCCATTTCTATATAGAAATGGATGTTTTTTTGTGTTTTTGAGAGGAAGAATTTAATTTCTGTAGAATTTTGTCGCTTTCTCTCTTGACCATATTGATACTTCATTGTTAGAATCTAGGAAGATAATATAAAACGATCCTTCATATATCCTCAATGATATGGTTTGAGAGTCTCTACCGGGTTACCGTAAACAACCTGACTATGAAGGCAGTGTGTCTTATATTTATAAAGAGCGGAGACTATCTTTCTTTATAAAGCCAGACCCCTGCCTTTTCTTTGTTATGAGACTAGAGGCGGAGGACTGGCTTTTTTTATTATATTGGTAATGCTTTTCGCCTAAATTGGTGAAAATATTTATATACGAGAACTAACGTTGGGGTGATTATTTTGAAGAAACAGCATGATACAATTATCGTTTTAGATTTTGGGAGTCAGTACAATCAGTTAATAGCACGTCGAATTCGTGAGTTCGGTGTATACAGTGAACTTCATCCACATACAATTACTGCAGAAGAAATTAAAGCAATGAATCCAAAAGGGATTATTTTCTCTGGTGGACCAAATAGTGTATACGGTGAAGGTGCATTACATTGTGATGAAAAAATCTTTGAACTAGGATTACCGATTTTCGGTATTTGTTACGGTATGCAGCTTATGACACAACAATTCGGTGGTAAAGTAGAGCGTGCAAACCACCGTGAGTACGGAAAAGCTGTTCTTAAAGTAGAGAATGAATCAAAATTATATGCGAACCTTCCAGAAGAGCAAGTTGTATGGATGAGCCATGGTGACTTAGTAACTGGTTTACCTGAAGGATTCGTAGTAGATGCAACAAGTGAGTCTTGCCCAATTGCTGGTATGAGCAATGAAGCGAAAAACTTATACGGTGTACAATTCCACCCAGAAGTACGTCACTCTGAGCACGGTAACGATTTAATTAAAAACTTCGTATTCGGCGTATGTGGTTGTTCTGAAGGATGGAACATGGAGAACTTTATCGAAGTAGAATTAGAGAAAATCCGTGAAACTGTTGGAGACAAAAAAGTACTATGCGCACTTAGTGGCGGTGTAGACTCTTCTGTTGTAGCAGTATTAATCCATAAAGCAATTGGTGACCAATTAACATGTATTTTCGTTGACCACGGTTTACTTCGTAAAGATGAAGCAGAAGGCGTTATGAAAACATTTAGCGAAGGCTTCCATATGAACGTTATTAAAGTGGATGCAAAAGAACGCTTCATGAACAAGTTAAAGGGTGTAGAAGATCCGGAACAAAAACGTAAAATCATCGGTAATGAATTCATTTACGTATTCGATGATGAAGCGTCTAAATTACAAGGGATGGACTTCTTAGCGCAAGGTACACTTTACACAGATATCGTTGAGAGTGGTACAGCAACTGCACAAACAATTAAATCTCATCATAACGTTGGTGGACTTCCAGAAGACATGCAGTTCAAATTAATTGAGCCTTTAAACACTTTATTTAAAGATGAAGTACGTGTATTAGGATCTGAACTAGGAATTCCTGATGAAATCGTATGGCGTCAACCATTCCCAGGCCCTGGTCTTGGTATTCGTGTATTAGGTGAAATCACAGAAGAGAAATTAGAAATCGTTCGTGAATCTGATGCGATTTTACGTGAAGAAATTATAAAAGCAGGATTAGACCGCGAAATCTGGCAATACTTCACTGCGCTTCCTGGTATGCGTAGCGTAGGTGTTATGGGTGACGAGCGTACTTATGATTACACAGTAGGTATCCGTGCAGTAACATCTATTGATGGTATGACAGCTGACTGGGCACGTATCCCTTGGGACGTATTAGAGAAAATCTCTGTACGTATCGTAAACGAAGTAAAACACGTTAACCGTATCGTGTATGATGTAACGAGTAAGCCACCAGCAACTATTGAGTGGGAATAGTATTATAAAAAAAGGTCCATCTATTGCTTATGCATAGATGGACCTTTTTTAATTTTAACCTTAATACGAACGAAAATATAAAACTTTATAAAAATGTTCGTTTTTAAATTGACAAAACCACTTTCTCGAGTTAATATGAGTATGTAATTCAAACGAAAAGTGAATATTATGCCGTCGTATAATATCGGGGATATGGCCCGAAAGTTTCTACCTAGCTACCGTAAATGGCTTGACTACGAGGCGTTTGTATAAAGATGAGGGGAAACTTGTCTTTGTTTATAGAACGCTTCCATGTATATGCAATGGAAGCCTTTTTTATTCTTATAGATAAAAGAGGGCTAGGGTGAAATACGGCGAGTAATCATATAACGGGGGAAACGTAAGATGAAACGCTATTTTCAGTTTGATGAACTCGGTACAAATTATAAAACAGAGTTCATAGCAGGATTAACGACATTTCTATCTATGGCTTACGTACTATTTGTCAATCCTGCTACGCTGTCGCTTGGAAATGTTAAAGGGTTACCGGCAGGTACAGGAATGGATCCAGGTGCAGTATTTGTTGCTACAGCATTAGCAGCGGCGATTGGTTCGCTAATTATGGGGATTTTCGCGAAGTATCCAATTGCTTTAGCACCAGGTATGGGAATTAACGCGTTCTTTGCTTATACAGCAGTGTTAACGATGGGGATTCCGTGGCAAACAGCAATTGCTGGAACATTAATGTCAGGTATTATCTTTATTATTCTTACAGCTTCAGGTATTCGTGAAAAAATCATTAATGCAATTCCATCAGAGTTAAAGTTTGCAGTAGCGGCAGGTATCGGATTATTCATTGCTTTCCTTGGATTCCAAAATGCCGGAATTATCGTGAAAAATGATGCTGTTCTTGTTGGGTTGGGGGACTTAACAAAGGGCACAACGTTACTAGCGATTTTCGGAGTTGTTACTACAATTATCTTCATGATTAAGAAAATCAACGGTGCAGTATTTTACGGTATGATTCTTACAGCAATCTTAGGAGTGATAACAGGATTAATTGATACTCCGAAAGCTGTAGTGGGAGCAATACCGAGTCTAGAACCAACGTTCGGGGTGGCGTTAACTCACTTCGGGGACATTTTCACTGTTGAAATGGCGATTGTTATTATAACGTTCTTCTTCATCGATTTCTTTGATACAGCAGGTACGCTTGTAGCGGTTGCGAATCAAGCTGGATTAATGAAGAACAATAAATTACCACGTGCCGGAAAAGCGTTATTTGCAGATGCGATTGCAACTGTAATTGGGGCGATCTTAGGTACATCAACAACAACGTCTTACATTGAATCGTCTGCAGGGGTAGCGGCAGGAGGACGTTCTGGATTTACAGCAGTTGTAACAGCAGGATTCTTCTTACTGGCACTATTTTTCTCGCCATTACTAAGTGTTGTGACACCAGCAGTAACGGCACCAGCTTTAATTATTGTAGGGATCTTGATGGTTTCATCTTTAGGAGAAATTGATTGGAAGAAATTCGAGATTGCAGTACCGGCATTCTTTACTATCATTTCAATGCCGCTTACGTACAGTATCGCAACGGGAATTGCAATCGGATTTATCTTCTATCCAATTACAATGGTTGTGAGTGGTCGTCGTAAAGAGATTCATCCAATTATGTATGTTCTGGGAGTTTTATTCGTACTATATTTCATCTACGTTCGTAAATAAAAGGGGTTTTTTGAAAGGTCTAGACTTAAGGGGAGTCTAGACCTTTTTTGCGTCTTCAGAAAATCTTAAGGATTTCCGAACGTTTTTCTTCAGAAGTTTTCCTATAATAGAAGTTAGGGATAAAAAATGATGGGGGAGATATTGTGGCGCACGAAACAATACTTGTTGTAGATGATGAAAAAGAAATTCGAAATTTAATTACAATCTATTTAAAGAATGAAGGATATAAAGTACTGCAAGCAGGAGACGGAGAAGAAGGATTACGTCTATTAGAAAAAAATGAAGTGCACTTAGTCGTATTAGATATTATGATGCCGAAAGTAGATGGTATTCATATGTGTATGAAAGTAAGAGAATCGAAAGAAATGCCAATTATTATGCTTTCTGCGAAAACGCAAGATATGGATAAGATTTTAGGATTAACAACAGGTGCGGATGATTACGTAACGAAACCATTTAATCCGTTAGAGTTAATCGCAAGAATTAAATCTCAGTTACGTCGTTATATGAAAATGAATGGTTTCGCTATTCAAAATGAGGACGAGTTAGAAGTTGGAGATATGAAAATAAACATTTCGACCCATAAAGTTATTGTGGATGGAGAAGAAGTGAAATTGACCCCGAGGGAATTTTTGATTTTAGAATTACTAGCTCGTAATCCGGGGATGGTCTTTAGTGCTGAGCAAATTTACGAGAAAGTTTGGAACGAAAGGTCTTTCCAGTCTGATAATACTGTAATGGTACATATTCGGAAAGTGCGTGAAAAGATTGAAGAGAATCCGAGGAAACCTAGATATATAAAAACAGTATGGGGAGTGGGGTATAAGGTTGAAAAAGATATTTAATCCATTTAATTATATTAGGGGAGCTAGAAGCTTAGTTGAGAAATTAGTGAAGCGTGTAAGGCGGAGTATAAGAATTCAACTAATTACTACTTTTGCTGCTTGTGCATTATTAGGGGTTCTATCATCGAAAGCAGCGGCACCATTTTTTGAGAATGCGAATCGTGAAGCGACTATCGATTATCGGGCGGGTATGGAGAGTATTAACCAGCAAGCTCAAGACACAGCAAATACGATGGTTCATGAAAATAAATTGGATGTTGTATCGAATATGATTGAAATGGAAAATCAAAATTTGGAACAAGGCTCTAGAGCTTTAAAGGTATTAATCACCGATGAAGGTGGTAAAGTTTTATATAAAACGAAGCAGGCACAAGAAGAACAAATTGATTTGCATAATACAATTCGTAATGCATCATCGTTTGCGATTAATTATATGAATGGTAGAAAAGAATTTGAAAGTACGAGAAAAGAATTTGTTGCTTTTGCACCTATTACAATTGAAGGAAAGAATTTATACATGTTTGTTAGTGGGATTCCGGAAGGTGAAGTAATATATGATACGCAAGAAGGGCCGTTTCCGTTTTTCATAGGAGTACTTGTATTCATTTTCTCTTTCTTCTATATAACAAAGAGAAAGATGAAGCAAATTGAAGCGATGGCGCGAGGGGTAAAAGAAATAGAAAAGGGTAACTTAACTTACCGTATTGAGACAAAAGGTGAAGATGAGATTGCGGCTTTAACTGAGAATATTAATAATATGGCAGAAGAGCTTATGAATAATATAGAAAAGGAACGTAAATTAGAAAAGCAAAAGAATGAGCTTATTACGAATGTATCTCATGATTTGCGTACGCCACTTACTTCTATTATGGGGTACTTACGATTACTTCGAGATTCTAAATATGAGAATATGGAACAACATGATGAGTATACGAGAATCGCTTTTGCGAAGTCGGAGCAGTTAAAGAATTTAATAGAAGATTTATTTGAGTATACGAAATTAACAAATGAACAAGTTATGCTAGAAAAACAAGATGTGTGTATAAATGAATTACTGGAGCAATTAATAGAAGAGTTAGTACCGCAGGCGGAAGAACATGGACTTACATTTGTTAAGAAATTTCCTGAGGAACGTGCCTATGCATCAATTGATTCGGAAAAGATGGTCCGTGTATTTGATAATTTACTAATGAATGCGATTAAGTATAGTAAAGATGATGGAGAGATAAAAGTTTCTCTTCAAAGGCAGCGCAGGGATATACAAATTGTAATTGCGAATCATAGTGAAGAGTTTACGAGAGAAGAGTTAGCTAATCTGTTTGAACGTTTTTATAAGAAGGATCAATCTCGAAGTGGAGTAACAGAAGGTTCTGGACTCGGGCTGGCGATTGCGAAAAGTATTGTTGAATTGCAGGGTGGTAGTATACGAGCAGAATATGAGGACAGTATTATTCAATTTATCGTTTCGTTACCAATTATAGATAAATAGTAAATGAATAGAGTTATATGTGATAAAAAGGCTTATTTGAAAAAGAATAAGCCTTTTTATATTTTTTTAGAAAAACATGTTGACGATTAGTATATAGAGGTGTAATATAGAA
>NZ_NULR01000041.1 GCF_002577405.1 Bacillus cereus
GCACCAGTAGCACCTGTGTTTCCTTGAACACCCTGAGGACCAGTAGCACCCGTGTTGCCTTGAGGCCCAGTGGCACCAGTAGCGCCCGTGTTGCCTTGAACGCCCTGAGGACCAGTAGCACCCGTGTTTCCTTGAGCGCCTTGAGGTCCAGTGTCCCCCGTAGCGCCTGTGTTTCCTTGAACACCTTGAGGCCCGGTAGCACCTGTGTTGCCTTGAGCACC
>NZ_NULR01000042.1 GCF_002577405.1 Bacillus cereus
TAAGAACGATCTCGAATTTCCCCTAATCGATTAAAAAATACAGCTCGAGCAAGTGCGTGTTTTGCTTCACCTTTATTTAAACCAACCTGAACACGCCTTCTAAGTTCAGGACTCTGCAACCATTCTAATGTATATAACGTTCTTTCAATCCTTCCTATCTCACGCAAAGTTACAGATAAGCTATTCTGCCTTGGATAGGCCGCAAGCTTTTTGAGAATAAGAGAAGCTGTGACTGTTCCATTACGAACAGAGCTAGTTAATCGTAATAAGTCATCCCAATTCTCTCTTATTTTCTTTGTATGAATTGTTCCACCAATCATAAATTCTAGATGCAGTTGATTTAAGGGCTTTTCAAAAGTATAAATTTTATTTTTATTAAACGTTTTAATTCTAGGAGCAAATCGAAATCCTAACATATGACACATGGCAAAGACATGATCTACAAAGCCTGCTGCATCCGTATAATGTTCTTCAATTTCCAAATCTGTTTCATGATATAGTAGGCCATCAATAATATGTGGCGCTTCTTCTGAAGAACTAATAACTTGTACATAAAATGGGGCGTATTGATCTGAGATATGTGTATAAAAACTTAATCCTGGATCCCTACCATGCTTTGCATTTACTTGTGCCAATGGACTAGATTGACCACCAGCTCTAAAGAATTGTCCATCAGAAGATGAAGTCGAACCATCTCCCCAATGAGAAGAGAACGGGTATTTATGCTGAAAATCAGTGATCGCTCCAAGAGCTTTGGAGTAATTTTCATCCCTTATATACCAATCCGATATCCAAGCTAATTGTGTATAAGATATATTTGGACATGCATCTGCCATTTTTGAGAGACCAAGATTAATTCCATCAGCCAAAATAGCTGCGAATAATACGGATTTATCCTTTGGCTCAGTTTGGGTATGAAGATGAACAAAATGTTTGCTAAAATGGGTCCAGCTATCTACTTCTACCAATAGATCTGTTAATTTAATACGCGGTAATACACTATAAATAAGTCTAGTTAGATCTTCGACCTCATCCGGAATCATTTTCTTTAAAGATGCAATTTGTATTTTATCTGCATAGATTTCAACATCTGGCAATAATTGATTTTGAATTAAATGATTTACCTTAGAGAGTTGCTCTTCCATTAACTTAAATCGTTCCTGCAAATACTGATCTATATTGGTTGGAATTGTTAGTGGAACTTGGTTTTTCTCCTTTAATTCTTTCCATTTTTCTTGAGGTAAAAGATATTCTTCAAAATCCTTATATTGTCTACTTCCTACGACCCACATGTCCCCAGAACGAAGATGATTACATAATTCTGAAAAGATACCGAACTCATAGTAATGACGATCAATACCATTTTCTTTAATCACATGCTTGAACCATTTCGATTTGAGAAAATCCATCGGAGCTGTTTCAGGGATTTTTCTTTTTCCTGTTTGGTTTATTTCTTCCAACATCTCTAGGGCCTGAAATAAAGTATGGCTCGCTTTAGAGGCTTTAAATACATACGTTCTTAATAATCTAGGTGCAAACTTCCGAAAATGTCCATAATGATTATCTAGTAGATCTAAATAGTCAAATTCTGCTGGTCTGGCTAGTTCTTCAGCCTGTTCCACTGATTGTACAAATTGCTCCCATGAAATGATAGACTGTAAAGATTCAAATGGGTCTTGTTCTAACTCTTTTGCTTCAATTAAAGCCTTTCCAACTTTTGCGTATAAGCGAACCTTTTCATTAATCGCTTTTCCGTCCTTTTGAAAATGTTCCTTATGTTTCTTTTCTCCACGATTAAACATTCTCCCCATTAGTTTCTCAAGCATCTCTATTCCTTGATCTGTTAAAAAAGCATATATATGAATGAGAAAGGCCATAAGAGTTGCATGTCGTTTGAGCTCATGAAACCTGGATAAATGTTGATTGGAATAACGTGACCCTTCACGTGCCATCTGTAGCAATCGATTCTGATGCACTTCTCTGCCGTTATCTAAAGGTAAAATTAATTTTTGGATAAACTCTATTCGATCCATAATCTTGTGAAAATTTTTAACAGAAACAACACCTGAAGGTTGTCGAAGCCATGATAAATACGAAAACTTGTATCCTTTTCCTACACTTAATAACTTGTCTAGTTGCTTACATTGAGAAGAAGTAAGGTTTCTTGTTAATTGTTTGAAAATCTTTCTATGTGCTCGTTCACGTACAGCCCATGCTAAATGTTCAACTGCATATATAGCTGGTACAATAATTTTTCTTTTCCTCATTTCTGTAATAAGAGCTTCTACTAAAAGATGTCCTTGATCTGTTTTCATTGCCATAGGGAGAAGCCAACGTGCTAACTCTCGATATTCTTTTAAAGTAAATGTCCGAAATCCTAATGTATTTCTGATTTTACTCAAATGTTCTCGCCGAGTTGCATCACGCCCACGTGCATAGTTCTCTATAGCTGAAGGTAAAATCCTTAATTGTTTAGCAATCGTATGTACAATAAAATCTGGAACTTTTTCATTCGCAGATAAAGGTCGTCCAGGAAAGCGTAAGTAAGCGATTTGTATGGCAAAACCTAATCGATTGGCAGCACCGCGTTGTTTATTTATAATTTGTAATTCTTCATCAGATATTGTGTAATAGCGTAGAATTTCTCTCTCATCCATATGCTCAGGGACTCCATAAAAGTAGTCCCTTTGTTCTACAGTAAGAAGCTCTCTCGTTTTCAACTTCCCATTTCCCTTCGTATATTATTTATTATAGAATGCAACGATTTCCTTATAATTTAAATTTTTAAAAATTTAAATTACTTCTATAATAATAATCAAATTCAGCAATTACTACAAAAAATACAAAATCGTTTACAAAGGTATACCTTTGTAAACGGATGGTCTATATCTATGAAACATTGGAATATCAAGTTTATAAAGGTGAATTGAATCATTTTATAAACGTTTATTTTTAATTAATACCTTTATAAACGAAAATGGTATAATGGCGGTAACAAATGTAAGGAGAATACCAAACGTGGCGAATATTTATGGATATATACGTGTAAGTACAAAAGATCAAAATGAACAACGTCAATTACATAAAATGATGGAACGAGGTGTGGAAGCTCGACGTATTTTTGTCGATAAAGCAAGTGGACGACATTTCGATCGTCCTCAGTATCAATTATTACGAAAAATATTGAGTACAGGTGATATTGTTTACATAGATGCCTTAGATCGTATGGGGCGTAATTATGATGAAGTAATTACGGAGTGGAAATACATAACAAGAGAATTACAAGCAGATATTGTGGTTTTAGAAAATGAAACGCTGTTTGATAGTCGTAAATTCCGTGAGATGGGTGACATGGGACGATTAATGGAAGATCAATTTTTATCTTTGCTTTCCTATGTTGCAGATCAAGAACGAAAAAAAATTCATCAGAGACAAGCGGAAGGGATTGCAGTAGCTAAATCTCAAGGAAAACATTTAGGGCGTCCTCAATTTAACCTCTCATCATTAAGCAAAAAACAGCTATATATAATAGAAGAAACTTATCCGAAGTGGAAAAATAGAAAAATAACAGCCGTTCAATTTATGGAACTGTTAGAACTTAAGAAAAATACTTTTTATAAGATACTGAAAGAATATGAAGAGAACAAATTACAAACTAAATAAAGAAAATGAGCCGACTGTTCCTTAAAGTAGGAAATTTGGCTCATTTTATATCAAAATTTGCTTAGCGTATATTTTAACGAGGGTAGGTGATGTAGTAGATAATCGCGATAAAGCATCCGATAATCATCAACCCAAGATACCTAACACAAGCATAATGGGAGTTTTCAAACCAACACAAACACTCATTACCAATCCGATATCTGTATGTATACCATAGTGCATAAACAATGTTTTGATTTTTCCAACTTACATTTTCCACCATGAAGAATTAGGAATTACTAAATTTTCACTTAATGGAATAGTTTCACCAATTTTAGGAGTGATTAAGTTCACATCTGTTTTTTTTGCCTCTATTAATGCTCGTTCTACAGGTTCTGTCCAACCATGATAAGCAAGGGTAAAGGCTCCCCAATGAATTAACATCATATTCTTCCCATTTACATCTAAATGAGCCTGTACAGCTTCTTCTGGTGTCATATGAACCCAAGACCAGCGTCTATCATATTGACCGCCTTCAATTAAAGTGATATCAAAAGGTCCGTATTTTTTTCCAATTTCCTTAAAATGTGCACCATAACCACTATCGCCGCTAGTATAGAAACGTGTATGTTTTCCAAGAATGACCCAACCACCCCATAAGGTTGTATCTCGATTAAACATCCCTCTTCCAGAGAAATGTTTGGATGGAGTCAATACAATAGTAGAACCTTGGAACTCCGTTTCATCCCACCAATTTAATTCTGTAATTTTTTCTTTTGCAACTCCCCATCGAATCAAGTGGGCACTTACACCGTGAGGAACGAAGAAATGACCGACCTTACTCTTTAGCTTTAGTATCGATGGATAATCTAAGTGATCATAATGATCATGTGTAATAAGGACAGCATCTATAGGCGGCATTTCATTAATAATATCCAAAACATCTGCACTATAGCGTTTGCTACCTGCAAAAGAAACAGGTGAAGCAATTGAACCTAGCATGGGATCTACGAGTATCTTGTTATTATCGATACTAAGTAAAAAAGCAGAATGCCCAAACCAAGTTAAACTATCTTCCTCACCTTTGATTTTGTTCCAGTCAATCTGAGAAAGAGGAATGTTTCTAACAGGATTGCGATCTTTATCACCTGAAATAGAATCCTTAATCATAGAGAAAATATCAGATGCACTCATGTTTCTCTTTGTTGGTATTTGATTGACAAATTTCCCATTAACATAATTATTCATTTTTTTATATACTTCTTTTTGCTCTTTACTTGGGTTTCCGCCAAATGCGGGATGTAAGTTTAACAACAATGAAACTGTAATACATACTACACCTAAAAATATGAATATATTAATCATTTTTTTCTTCATGAATTCCCTTCCTATTGAGGTAGTGAAAAAGTTATTAGCTATTCGACACCTTCAAATTAATTAATTCAAAGGAAAGAGTTCGATCCATAACCTTGTTTAAACTGGATATCCGCCTGTTGGCGGTGGCCAAGCACTAAATAATCTGCGAATCAGTACAATTTCTCCTAAATGATAGGAGTTGTGAGATGCAATATTGCGTAGCACACCGCCCGGGGTTTCACCAGGCCAGCTCTCCAATGGTTTGTCCAATTGAACAGTTTGAGCAATCGTACATGCCTGCTCAATCCCTTGAAGAAAATATTGAATAGCCTGTTTCCACTCTTCCTCACTGCCAGGACATTCTTCTTCAGGCCAACTCTCTCCCACTTGGTTAGGCAATACAGGTTTTTCGTCCCGAGCGGCTAATAAGAGAAAATCTTGCCAATAGGTCATGTGTTTCACTAATTGATAAATAGAATAAGGCAGTTCCTCTCTGTGTTTTCCTGCAAGAACCGCGTCTATATCTGACAAGGCATTCTTGATGGGAAGATGTCCTCGTTCTCCCTTTAACGATTTTACTAATGCCTCGCTAAACGCTTTATTTGATTGCTCCATAATAATCGACTCACATCCTATTTTATTTTCTAATTTGCTGATTTTATTGTTCCGTTTCTTTTATGAACATTACGAGAAAAAATATTAAGAATCATCGGCTTCTTAACATACAGTTTTTTTGTTCTTATCAAACCTATAGCCTTTTTCTTTTATTTATCACATAAGAAAAAGGCTATGTTTTAAATTATTCTACTACTTGAAATGGCTTTGTTTGAGTTACTTTCATCATTTTCATACGAGCAAATCGCTCATCTAAATTATTTTCAAGTACCCATTCATGATGTGTCTCTGCAATCATTGGCTTATTCTCAACAGAAATACCTTCCCATTCAAAATCTACAGAAACATGTATTGTATTATCCGTATTTTCTGTAACAGAGAGATTTTTCGGATAATGTCCACTTTCTTTCACTTGACTCGGCGCGTTTGATAACCATGCGTTAAATCCTTCTAATGTATCGATTTTAGAACCTGTGCTTAAATTCAACTCAAATTGTTCTGCTAATAGTTCTTTGAATTTGTCACCGTTCACAGATGCTGTTTCCATTAAATATAACCAATAATGCATAAATGATTTTGCTCTATTGTCTGCATAGGCAGATGTAAATTCTGGATTTTCTACAGTACCGATTGGCTCTAAATGGACCTTTGTAAAAAGAGGCAAGTCATTCTCTCTAAGTTTCAGGATTGTTGAATAATGAATTCTGTAGCTGTATCTACTATCATCTGGGCGTATATTTTGATAAAGAATATCAGCTTCTATTGAAAGTTCCTCATCGTTCAACTGATTGATTGATGTGTTTTCAACATGATGCGCATTTTTCCATCCTTCAAACATTTTTAATCTATCTTCTAAACCCATTTTACCTTTCGTAGTTCCAGCTTGAGATGAGATTTCAATTTCATCCTCTAAAATGTCTAACTGGTTTTCTAGACGAGCTTTGTTAAGTGGGACTTCATATACTTGATACCAACGATGGTATTGTGTTAATGCTAAATGATTATTCTGAATATCTTTAAATTTGTCCATGTTTTTTACGCTCCTTTAGGATCTAAATTGATTATGATCTAAAAATTCAAATGTGGTACACAAAACTATTTTCTCGTTCTCGTTACATACGGATAAATCGGGTCTCTTAATTCAAAGTCATATGTTTCTCCATCCACAATTCCAACAACCTTCTCGCTATCATACAGATCTAACATAAATCCAGCCATTTCTTTTGCGGTATGAAATTTTGGAACTACTTCTTCATAAGTAAACTCATCTGTATCCAAAGAACGTTTAATAAATTCAGTTTCAGTTGCAGCAGGAGCCAAGACTTTTGCTTGCATGGTTGCTCCTTTTTCTTTCAATTCTTGTGCTAGACCTTCAGTGAATGCACTTACATAGAACTTTGTCGCACAATAGGTCACAGCATCGGCAACAATCAGGTATCCTCCTCCTGAAGAAATATTGATAATTTGTGTTCCTTCAACATCTCCATAGTCACGTACATAAAGAGAGGACAGAACGGTTAAGGCTTCAATATTCAAGTGAAGCATCGTCTCAATTTTATTTAAATTTTGTTCCCCAACGGAAGCAAAGTTTCCAAATCCAGCATTGTTAATCCAGGTCTCAATTTGATAATCTTGAAGACTTTCGTAGAATTCATAAACATTTGCAGTAACAGATAAGTCTACGGTTCGAATGACAACATCCAGGTCTGCGTTAATATCAGCCACTTTTGATTTTAGCTTTTCCAATTCCTCCGTTCTGCGTGCTGCTAGGATTAAGTTTTTTCCGCGAGCCGCAAAAGCAAGAGCCGTTTCATACCCAATTCCTGAACTCGCACCCGTAATAACTGTATATTTCATATAAATTCCTCCTGAATTTTATCCAATTGATTTTATTGTGAACGAACTATGAGTTGATTATAATGATTAGAGTAAACTCTAAGTCAAGAAAAAAATTCATGTGGAGGTTTCTTATGCATACCATCGGGGAAGTGGCTAAAGTTTTAGGGATAAGTACACATACATTGCGGTATTACGAAAAAGAAACAATTATAATTCCTGTTCGTGATGCTAGCGGAGACAGGCGATATAACGATTCACATATTAAATGGCTGCAATTTGTTATCAAGTTAAAAGAAACACAAATGCCTATCGCGAAAATAAAGAAGTATGCTTCATTAGTTTTAGAAGGAGAACATACCGCACTAGAGCGATTAAGCCTTTTAGAAGAACATAAACACTCTATTAAGAAGCAAATCAGAACGTTACAAGATGCGGATGAGATGCTTGAATATAAAATTACGGCTTATAAAGATTTCATCAGTAAACAAGATTAGATGCAGGCTCTATAAGGGCGATCGCCACATCTCCATGGGGTAGAAGGAGAATCCGTCGATTTTGGAGTAATCATCTGTACAATAAATATAAAAATTGAGACACTACCACTTTGGGACTCAAATCATTTTTTATAACTATTTCGAATTTCATTTTGGTTTTGGAACACTAGTGATAAATTCGACGGTTGTGAATGGTACGACGAGGTCCTATCTCTGCTTTATGTTTCCTAAATTTAACGGTGTCCAGTCGGATTTAATAACTCGAAATTAAAAGTAGTGATTCTTACTTTGCGGGTGGTATCAGCACCGCTTTTATGGAAACTTTCATCATATTCACGACAAAATAGCTTATTCAGTAATATTACGTGAAATCGATTGTATAAATAGAAGGTCATATACTTTAAAATGGCTACAACAACATGAACATCAAAGAAAGGTTCATGTAGAGTTAAATAAATAAAGAGCGCATTCTCTTGCAAGGGCTGTATTTTTCAATCGTTTGGGAGAAATTCGAGATCGTTCTTA
>NZ_NULR01000043.1 GCF_002577405.1 Bacillus cereus
GGCAACACGGGCGCTACGGGGGCCACTGGACCTCAAGGTGCTCAAGGAAACACGGGCGGTACTGGGGCCACTGGACCTCAAGGTGTTCAAGGAAACACAGGCGCTACGGGGGTCACTGGACCTCAAGGCGCTCAAGGCAACACAGGCGCTACTGGACCTCAGGGCGTTCAAGGCAACACAGGCGCTACTGGGGCCACTGGACCTCAAGGTGTTCAAGGAAACACAGGCGCTACGGGGG
>NZ_NULR01000044.1 GCF_002577405.1 Bacillus cereus
AATATGCGGGTGTGGCGGAATTGGCAGACGCACTAGACTTAGGATCTAGCGCCTTTGGCGTGGGGGTTCGACTCCCTTCACCCGCACTTTTAATAAAATAACTCATACATGTCTTGCGGAAGTAGTTCAGTGGTAGAATACAACCTTGCCAAGGTTGGGGTCGCGGGTTCGAATCCCGTCTTCCGCTCCAATTTTCAATATGACATGCCGGGGTGGCGGAACAGGCAGACGCACAGGACTTAAAATCCTGCGGTGGGTGACCACCGTGCGGGTTCGACCCCCGCCCTCGGCACCATATGCGCCCGTAGCTCAATTGGATAGAGCGTTTGACTACGGATCAAGAGGTTAGGGGTTCGACTCCTCTCGGGCGCGCTTTTATTAACGGGAAGTGGCTCAGCTTGGTAGAGCACCTGGTTTGGGACCAGGGGGTCGCAGGTTCAAATCCTGTCTTCCCGATATTCCCAAATTCCCAAAAACATGGGGCCTTAGCTCAGCTGGGAGAGCGCCTGCCTTGCACGCAGGAGGTCAGCGGTTCGATCCCGCTAGGCTCCACTT
>NZ_NULR01000045.1 GCF_002577405.1 Bacillus cereus
GAACTTGGGTATACCTCCGAGATATAAACCTTTAGTGGTGGACCTTGTAGGACTCGAACCTACGACCGGACGGTTATGAGCCGTCTGCTCTAACCAGCTGAGCTAAAGGTCCTTTATGGTAGCGGCGGAGGGGATCGAACCCCCGACCTCACGGGTATGAACCGTACGCTCTAGCCAGCTGAGCTACACCGCCATAAATGATATTAAAATAAGTGGAGCCTAGCGGGATC
>NZ_NULR01000046.1 GCF_002577405.1 Bacillus cereus
CGTACTGCTCCACCCCGCGACAATATTATTTATATAATTTTATATGGTGGAGGATGACGGGATCGAACCGCCGACCCCCTGCTTGTAAGGCAGGTGCTCTCCCAGCTGAGCTAATCCTCCAAAGTGGTGACCCGTACGGGATTCGAACCCGTGTTACCGCCGTGAAAGGGCGGTGTCTTAACCACTTGACCAACGGGCCAAATATTATAAATCCTTATGGCGGAGAGCAAGGGATTCGAACCCTTGATACGCTTGTGACGTATACACGATTTCCAATCGTGCTCCTTCGGCCAACTCGGACAGCTCTCCAATGGCTCCGCAGGTAGGAATCGAACCTACGACCGATCGGTTAACAGCCGATAGCTCTACCGCTGAGCTACTGCGGAATAATATTGCCTGGCAACGTCCTACT
>NZ_NULR01000047.1 GCF_002577405.1 Bacillus cereus
CGCCAAGCAACTAAAAACACAAGTCTTTTGACTTGTGTTTTTTTGTATATTTGTTTCGTTAGAAACAAGATTGAAGATATTGATTGCCAACTTATATCAATTGAAAGATCATTTATAGCGAAGCATTTGCACTATTTCTAATAAGTTTTCATTAAATCATCTTTAATGTAAGAGGTGATTTCTCTTCCTTTATGGTTAATCCCTAAAAAACTTGGTACATAATTAAAGCTTTTATACTCTAAATGATTTAATAGTTTATGAATTGTATAGCTCTTCTTCTTTAAATTCCTATGTACAGTATCCCCGAACTAATAAAAATTAGAGGTATTCCTGCCAGTAAATACTCCTTTTTCATGATTGGACATCTAAATCTTCCGCACCAATATGCTTTTGAAATAACTTCATTCATAATTGCTTCCTTTTAACTTGCAGTTTGTTCAATCTATTAAACAAGTTACCTATATAATTTGGAATTATATTTTATACTGCTTAATTTTTAGTCTTATATATAGTAGTGTTTTGAGGAATAGTTTTTGTTATTGAGTGTATAGGGAAGTGGTACGTGACCTAGTAAAATAATACAGATATTTTTCTACTATATGAGAACAGCTATATTATGCTAAGTATGTAGTGAGATATAGGAATAGTGAACAAGGAGCTTATTTATAATTTAAGTGTATATATGGGTACGAAAGATTCTTTAGTTAGTAGTCGTGATTCCTTGAGGCATAAACTTTTGAATTCCTCAGTGCCAGTGCTACAATGATTGAAAACTAAATGTTAATGAGGTGTTCATATGAAAATTGAAGTTTGGTCTGATTTTGTATGCCCGTTTTGCTATATTGGGAAGCGTAGATTAGAAATGGCTTTGGAACAATTCCCGCATAGGGGCGATGTTGAAGTTGAGTTTAAAAGTTTTGAATTAGATCCGAATACTCCTGTTTACTCTGGGACGAGCATTAATGAAGTACTTGCATCAAAGTATGGAATTAGTATTGAAGAAGCTAAGCGTAATAACATACAACTAGGAAATCATGCAGCTAGTATGGGGTTAAGTTTTAATTTTGAAGAGATGAAGCCGACAAATACCTTTGATGCGCATCGTCTTGCGAAGTTTGCTAAGGATCAAGGGAAGGAAAAGGAGATTACAGAAAATCTTCTTTTTGCATATTTTACTGAATCACAAAACTTAAGTGATGTGGAAACACTTGCTGCTATTGCTGAAAAGTCGGGATTAGATAAGCAAGAGGTTTTAGATGTTATCAATAACAAAAGTGCTTATGCAAATGATGTTAGAGTTGATGAAGCGATTGCACAGCAATATCAAATTTCGGGAGTACCTTATTTTATTATTAATCAAAAATATGCTATTTCAGGTGCGCAACCACTTGAAACTTTTGTTGGTGCACTTCAGCAAGTGTGGGAGGAAGAGAATCCTGCGCCTAAGTTACAAGAGTTTTCATCAGACGAAGGAAGCGATATGTCTTGTACTGATGGAAGTTGTTCGGTTCCTTCAAAAGAACAATAGGTTTTTGGTGGAATAGCAACCCATGGGGTGTTTTATGGGTTGCTTATATATTCTTATAGAAGAGATATGTAAATAGATTATTTGATAAAGTAAATAGGATTTATAAAAATGAAGTTTTTTATAAAAACATATTGACGATTGTACGTTAGAGGTGTAATATAGAACAAGTCGCCGATAGCAACAACGCAGAAAGCGACAAACGAAATAAACAAAATGAAAAACTTAGTTGACATTAACTAACGAAGATGTTAACATAAGGAAGTCGCAAATGAGCGACTAAGTAGTTCTTTGAAAACTG
>NZ_NULR01000048.1 GCF_002577405.1 Bacillus cereus
TTCTATATTACACCTCTATAGGCTAATCGTCAACAACTTTTATTCAATTAATAATAAAATAATAAAAAGGACAGCTCATTACATACAAGGCGTCCTTTTTATTACACATTATATACATACACTTATAAACTTTAACACTCTTCATTCTCTTTAATGCTTCGATCTCCTGACATAAATAAATCAATTAATTTACGTTTATCCGCCCATATCACTCCAAATAAGACTAAGCCACCGCCTATTACTATTCTCCACGTTAAAGATTCATTTAATAGAACAATTGAAGCAACAATACTTATTAACGGTAATGCATTTAAATATAATCCACTTACTGATGCGGAAACTCTCTCTAGTGCTTTATTCCAAAACCAATATGCTAGAATTGTCGCTCCAATAACAAGATACATCACACTAAATCCCGTCTTCCATGTTTCCATCTTTGGGAAGCCGTAGTAAATAGTTTCTACCATTGCAAATGGTAATAGAATAACAGCTCCTATAATTAAAGTTAATGTTGTAAAAACCTTGTTTGATAGATACTGTTCCTGTTTTGGCTGTTTTAACAATACTGTATAGAAAGCAAATAAGAAAGTGCTTAATAAAATAAGGATATCTCCTATTAAAGACACCTCTTGATCGACATTGTTAGATGGAATTGTAATAAGAAGTACCCCTATAACCCCTAATATAATACCGATCCAATAATTCAGCTGAATTTTCTCTTTCAAAAAGAACGCCGAAAAAAGAATTGTAACTAATGGTAACGCAGCATCTATGATACTAACATGTAATCCACTTGTTAAAGAAATGCCGTATGATGTGAACATAAAGTACCCAGCTACACCAGTAAAAGATAGCAAACTCATTCTTTTCCATGGAATATGTTTATGTACAATCGCTTTTTGTAGTTCGTTAAATGAGAAAAGCATACAAATTCCACCCGCAAAGAAAAGGCGGATAAACAGCAACGTAAATGGTTGAATGGATTCTAACGCCCATTTCGTTGGTGCAATTGCCGTTCCCCATAGTATAACAGCCACTAATAACATGCATATTTCCTTCACAATCCCCCACACCCATCAAAAAATATATGTTAACTACCTTAATTATAGAGTTTTTCTTATGTAAAATCCTTTAAAAACACAAAAGGTTATGTGAAAAAGAGCTAGATAGCTATTTTTCACATAACCTTTTCATATAAAAGCTAAAATATTCTTAGTCATTCTACAACTTAATTAATATAAAAAGGTAATTCTTACCTTGAACTAACATTTAAACGTATTACTTTATAACCTTTTTGTCACCTGATCATCCAATTTTTTAAAAATAGTTTCTATTTCATTCCCTTTTCTTCTTTAGCGTTATTAAATGTATGGATTATGACATTTGGTAAATAGAAATAAACACAAAAAAACCT
>NZ_NULR01000049.1 GCF_002577405.1 Bacillus cereus
AACACAGGCGCTACGGGGGACACTGGACCTCAAGGCGCTCAAGGCAACACGGGTGCTACTGGCGCTACCGGACCTCAAGGCGCTCAAGGCAACACGGGTGCTACTGGTCCTCAGGGCGTTCAAGGCAACACGGGCGCTACTGGTGCCACTGGGCCTCAAGGTGCTCAAGGGAACACGGGTGCTACTGGTCCTCAGGGCGTTCAAGGCAACACAGGTGCTACTGGTGC
>NZ_NULR01000004.1 GCF_002577405.1 Bacillus cereus
CTAAAGCTGATTGAACTACAACGTGGCTAGAAATGGTGAGCGTGAATGTTGCGAAAGCAGAAAAAATCAATCAGATGGTGCAAGGTTAAATCCTAAACATTAGAACAATGGGTCTTCCGCCTCGAATCATCTAAGTCAAAATGGATAAGATGAACGTTCAACGACTATCTCGTATAACTGACGAGAGTACATCACAAGCCTATGGTGGTGGAAAAATCCTCTATCTTTAAGTAGATAAACATATAGTCTGCGCTCATGTGAAAACATGAGAAGTTCATAAGAGAACTGGCTAAGGAATTGCGCCCTTAGTTGAACGAGATAAAATTAATTAAATCTATCAAGTCTCATTGAATCTACCGAACCTATACATTATGGTAAATTCAATGAGGTAAGAATAATAATGAAATTTTCACGAGTTAGTCAAGTATCAGAATTAACAGGTTTGCATCCGAGTAGTCTAAGGAGAATGCTGGTGGAACACGCTACTATTCAGAAGAACAAATCTTTCATTAAAGGAGTTACATTCTGATGATATTGGCGAAAAAAGTCAGACTGATTCCAACGCCTGAACAAGAAAAAGTGCTTAGAAACCATGCTGGTGCTGCAAGATTCGCTTATAACTATTGTAAAAGAATGAGTGATAGATACTATAAGCTATTTGGAAAATCTGTTTCACAGTTAGCTTTACAGAAACGATTTACAAAGATCAAGAAGCGAAAGAGATATGAGTGGTTAAAAGACATCAACGCACAAGTTCCCAAACAGGCTTCAAAAGATTTTGATACGGCGAGGAAACATTCGTTCAAAAAGTACAAAAATGGTTATCACACTTCTTATAAATCCAAAAAAGATTTAATCCAAGGATTTTATGCCAATTATGAAAGACTGATTATAGGAAAGAAAGTAGTTCATATTCAGTCCATTGGAGAAGTGAAAACAAGCCAACAACTACCAAGAAACAAAAAACCATCCAATCCAAGAGTTACCTTTGATGGTCGTCACTGGTGGATTAGTGTAGGGTTCCAAGAAGACTTTGAATCCCAAGAACTAACCAATGAGTCGATTGGTGTGGATGTTGGTTTAAAAGAGCTGTTTGTAGCTTCTAATGGTACGAAAGAACGAAATATAAACAAAGATGCCAAGGTTAAAAAGCTTTTGAAAAGGAAAAAATCAGCACAAAGAGATATGTCTAGGAGATTTAAAAAAGGTGTAAAAATTCAATCTGCCGGATATGAAAAAGCTAAAACTGAGCACCTGCGGTTATCTAGGAAAATTACGAATATCCGAAATAACCATATCCATCAAGCAACAGCTAAATTGGTGAAAACCAAACCAATGAGGATCGTTGTGGAAGACTTACCTATCTCAAACCTGTTAAAAAATAAAAAACTATCGAAAGCATTTTCATTTCAAAAATTACACTTCTTCTTTCAATGTTTATCATACAAGTGCGAGAAGTATGGCATTGAGTATGTAAAAGCTGATAAATGGTTCGCCTCAAGCAAGATTTGCTCATGTTGCGGCGTAAAATACGACCATTCAGTTCAACCAGAAGGACAGTGGAGTTTAAAAATACGTGAGTGGCGTTGTGTTCCATGCAATAGCCATCACGATAGGGATGTAAATGCTGCGATAAATTTATCAAGATGGGTAAAATAAATGCTTGATAATAGGAGGTAACGATACTGCCTCGTGTGGAGTGTTATACCCCTCGTCCCTT
>NZ_NULR01000050.1 GCF_002577405.1 Bacillus cereus
GAGCAATCTAGAAGAAAATAAGTCTAGGTTGGAACAAGGGTGGAACCACGAAAACACATTCGTCCCTTTTCTAGGGATGAGTGTGTTTTTTTATAGCTCTAGAGATTGAAAATTTAAAATAATTAAAAAATAGTATTGATTTTGTTTTTTATGCGAGTATAATGAGTTAACAAATGAACATGAGCGAAAAAGTAACGATAAGGACATGAAATCATTTTTACGGTTTACAGAGAGGGAAGCCAAGGGTGCGAGCTTCCTAACACGAGAAA
>NZ_NULR01000051.1 GCF_002577405.1 Bacillus cereus
CTTTTTGGTGGAGCCTAGCGGGATCGAACCGCTGACCTCCTGCGTGCAAGGCAGGCGCTCTCCCAGCTGAGCTAAGGCCCCAAGTTGTATGGTGGGCCTAAATGGACTCGAACCATCGACCTCACGCTTATCAGGCGTGCGCTCTAACCAGCTGAGCTATAGGCCCATACAAATTGCAGGATTTATTTATATCATATCCTCATTTAAGAGTCAACACTTAATTGAACTCTCAAAACTAAACGAAAACGAAACACGGAAACTT
>NZ_NULR01000052.1 GCF_002577405.1 Bacillus cereus
AGTTTGCTAAAGCTTTGTCGAGTGCCAGATGGAAGACGGGGAATAAGATTTTTTTATGAAATTGAAACGATTGAGGGATTCGAAGGCAAGAATGCTGAGTATTTCAGCTATTCTTACGGATTTATCCAACTTGAATACGAAAAAGAAGGTTTTCGGATTTCTGATTTGAGTAAAATTGAAGAAGATTTTTTATGCGCACCATATCATGGTTGGGACCATGACGGGGAAGCGGTTGTAGAAGTGAAATATGGAAATTGGTGTAAATTGATTCAGCGTATGTACCCAACTATGAAAAATGGATACGTTAAAAATATTTACTTTCATGGTAATGATGGAGCGGATTATTGTATTATTTTTGTTACATTAACGAATGGAACCGACGTAGAAATTGCTCAATTTCGTAAAGTAGGAAATGAAGAGTGGAAACAGGTTAACATGAAGCCCGAAAAAGAGTGTTTAGATGAAAAAG
>NZ_NULR01000053.1 GCF_002577405.1 Bacillus cereus
AGGGAGGTCTTTTCTTTTGCAAATAAAAAAGAGCGCATAAAAACGCTCTTTGCTAGTCAATTATATTATCTGTTTGTTCAGTCTCATCAAATGGTTTATGCACGTATTGAAAACCGTATCCAGCTTCAACGAGAACCTCATCAACCTTTTCTAAAAATTCTTTACCCCATTCAGTAAAAAGATATTTCCCGAATATCTTAATAACAAAACCATACCCTTTTACTTCAGGATACCTTTCGTAAACCTCGCCACTTTCTATAAAGCCCAAATATAAATTGATTTTTTCTTGTAGTAATTCAATATGTTTTTCCTCATCTGTCCAGTCTAATTCATCAGCAATGACTAAATAGGCTATTTTTTCTTCTTTATTGTAGCCCATAAAATCAACTTTTTCTAATTCATATAAAGACATAAGTACACCTCTTATCTATTGTTTTCTTCTAATTTCAACTTTAGTTGGAGGTATTTCTGTACCGCCTACAAACGGTGGTTTCCCTTTACCTACAACTGTCGCGCCATATTCTTCAATTTCAGGAATCGCAATTTTTTGTTTTTTAGTAAGGGGAGCAGTTGGCGAACCTTTTGCTTCAACTATTCTTATATCTTCTAAATCTTTATTCGCTCCTAGAAAATCAAGTCTTGTCTTTGTCCCTGTTTTATTAGTCTTTAAAGTTATTTGTTCTACTACTGTATCTACCTCTTTTGAGAAGTCCTTATGCACTTCTTTTTCAAAGGCTTTCCCAGTTGCTTGATTTATTCCTATTTGCACCTGTCTTTGAGCTTTTACTGCTTCCGCTGTCTTGTCTATCTTCTTCACAGTATCTACGGCGTCAGCTACCTTTTGGGCGCCTTTGACTACTTTTATTCCCTTACCAACAGGAGTAAGCCCCGCAAAAACCATGACACCAGCACCAGTGCGTTCCCACCAAGAAAGTTTTTCGCCAGTGTCGGGGTCAACACCTTCCATAATGCGTGATGTACACAACCTTATTGAACGGAAACAATCGCAGTAAAGCGCCTTAAATGCTGATATTACTGCACTATATTCTAATGCAAACTGACCGTATAATTCACAATCGATAATCCAAACGCAATCGCATCATGTGGATGTGGATCATCTTTCCGTACAGCATCGAATGCTGGTAAGCCGGAAGAGTGCTAAGTTTTTAGCTTTGTTAGTCTAAGCGGAAACTGAACCCGAGGGTTGCGGATTATACGGTTTAGACCGCAGGAAAACAAGTATCTTTGGGAAGATAAACGACCCAAGAACGTTCAATATACGGTTGTGGAAGACGACCTTCTTAGCGATGAAATTTAATCGTT
>NZ_NULR01000054.1 GCF_002577405.1 Bacillus cereus
GGGTCACCATATCAAAAAAAGAAAATTGTACGTTTAGACACAATTTGGACACAATGTAGCCGGTTCCCTGTACGTTAAGGAACCGGCTACTTACTTTACTACTTTTTTATATAATTTTTCTCTCGTAATGGTCTTAGATTATTAAAATTTGTTTTTTCATTTAAGTTCCACACATAATCACCTGTCAACGTAATATGTTCCCATCCAAGTGGAGATATATGTTGTAAATAGTCTTCTGGAATGTCCACGCCTTTTGCACGTAAAGCATCTACTGCACGTGATATATATACCGTATTCCATAATACAATTGCTGAAATAAGAAGTTGCAAACCACTCGCTCTATGTAATTGATCCTCATAAGAACGATCTCGAATTTC
>NZ_NULR01000055.1 GCF_002577405.1 Bacillus cereus
GACAACAACATGCTGGCCCAGGCTGCGCTGGGCCTGGGCTTGATGGGCAGTGCCGGGGTCACCTCGGACCTGGCGAAGAACCTGGGCATCCAGGACTTCGAACTCGACACCCAGGGCAGCGGCAATAACACCGCCGTGGTGGCCAGCGGCAAGATCACCGAGAAACTCAGCCTGCGGTATGGGGTAGGCGTGTTCGAACCGGCCAGCACCATTGCCTTGCGCTACCTGTTGAGCAAGAAGGTGTACCTGGAAGTGGCGAGCGGCGTGGCCAGCTCCTTGGATATCTTCTACA
>NZ_NULR01000005.1 GCF_002577405.1 Bacillus cereus
CAGTTTTCAAAGAACTTGTCCGCCGCTTCAAAAGCGACTTCATCATATTAACATCTTCATTTTTCGATGTCAACCATGTTTTTTTAATTTCTTTTTTGTCGTTTTCTGCGTTTCCGCATCAGCGACGTTTATTAATATACCATCATGTTTTTGAAATAACAAGTGTTTTTTATAAAAAATACAAAAAAATTATCCATCCTACTTCCTTCTATAGAAAGAACTATTATCCTTTCTACTGAAAACGAGTATTTCAATTGTATACTAACAGACCCTGATCAACCAAATTGTATTCCACAATAACTTCCCATATTTTCATTCCCTTCTATATTAAGGTTCATAATCATTTACCTCTCTATAGAATAACGATATAAATTAACCTCAAGAAACGAATCCCTCACACATTAAAAAGCAACTCAAATGAACACTTTCTTCTCCAACCCACCATTTCACTTTCTACAAATACTAAAATCTCCACAAAAACATTAACTTAAGATTATTGTTAGAATTTTTTTACATTTAATTAATGAAAAATATCCATTTTTTGTTATATAGTAAGAAAGTGCCAACAAAACTATAAATACTAATGGAGGAATTATCTTATGGATAGGTTAACAAAGTTTTCATTAAAAAACCGAGCCGCTATTATTATCATGGTTTTTCTCATTTCCGTACTCGGTGTTTATTCCGGCTCTAAATTACCTATGGAATTTTTACCAAGCATCGATAACCCTGCAATAACTGTCACGACATTATCTCAAGGGCTCGATGCTGAAACGATGACCAAGGAAGTAACTGATCCCCTTGAAAAACAATTTCGTAACTTAGAACATATTGATGGCATCACTTCTTCCACACACGAGGGATTATCACGTATCGACATTGCATATACATCCAAGGCAAATATGAAAGACGCGGCACGCGAAGTCGAAAAAGCAATTAATACGATTAAATTACCTAAAGATGTATCGAAGCCTGTAGTTAGCCAATTAAATACTTCTATGATTCCACTCGCTCAAATTACCATCCAGAAGCAAAACGGATTTTCAAAAGCTGACGAAAAACAAATCGAGAAAGAAATCGTGCCACAACTCGAAAACATTGATGGTGTTGCTAGTGTCATGTTTTTCGGAAAATCAACTTCCGAATTATCCATTGTACTTGATCCTAACAAACTAAAAGATAAAAACGTAACATCAGAGCAAGCATTAAAAGTTTTACAAGGAAAAGAAACCTCCACTCCAGCTGGAGCAATTACCGTTAATAAAGAAGAATACAACCTTCGTGTAATCGGAGCTATAAAAAATGTAGATGATATTAAAAATATTACCGTTGCACCTCAAGTGAAATTGCAAGATGTTGCTCAAATTGAACTCAAACAACACTATGATACAATCTCACACATAAACGGAGAAGAAGGCACAGGATTAGTCATCATGAAAGAACCGAGTAAAAATGCGGTGGCAATCGGAAAGGAAATTGATAAAAAAGTTAAGGATTTAAGCAAAGAATATAAAGATCAGTTTTCTATTAAACTTCTAGCCTCAACTCACGAGCAAGTCGAAAATGCTGTTACTAGTATGGGGAAAGAAGTAATCCTGGGGGCAATTGCTGCAACTCTAATTATCTTAATCTTTTTACGTAACTTCCGAACGACACTCATCGCTGTCGTCAGCATTCCATTATCTATTTTATTAACACTCTTTTTACTACATCAATCCAACATCACACTTAACATTTTAACTCTTGGTGGTTTAGCCGTTGCAGTTGGACGTCTCGTCGATGATAGTATCGTTGTCATAGAGAATATTTTCCGCCGTTTACAAAAAGAATCTTTCTCTAAAGATATCATTCTAGATGCAACGAAAGAGGTCGCCATTGCAATTACCTCTTCTACTTTAACAACAGTCGCTGTTTTTTTACCTATTGGTCTCGTATCGGGAGTAATCGGAAAATTAATGTTACCTATGGTATTAGCCGTTGTATATTCTATTCTATCATCCTTAATCGTTGCACTAACAGTTGTTCCACTTATGGCTTTTTTACTACTCAAAAAAACAAAGCATCGCAAGACGATTTCTTCACCACGATATGTCGCTACATTAAAATGGGCTCTTTCTCATAAATTTATCATTCTACTTACTTCTTTTTTATTATTTGCAGGATCAATCGCCGCCTACATAGTACTACCGAAAGCGAACATAAAGTCTGAAGACGATACAATGCTATCCATTAATATGACATTTCCAGCCGATTATGATTCTGAATCTCAAAAACAAAAAGCCTTTGATTTCGAGAAGAAACTACTCTCTAATTCTGCTGTCACAGATGTTATTTTACGAATGGGATCAAGCGCAGAAGATGCACAATGGGGACAAACGACTAAAAATAATCTTGCTAGTATATTTGTAGTCTTCAAAAAAGGTTCTGACATCGATCAATATATTAAAGAATTAAAAAAAGAACAAAAAGCTTTTGAGCCCGCCGAACTCGAGTATATAAAAACGAGTTATTCAAGCTCTGGCGGTGGCAACAATCTGCAATTTAACGTAACAGCTACTAACGAAGCAAATTTAAAAAAGGCTGCTAACATCGTCGAAACGAAACTAAAGAGCATGGATGCTCTATCTAAAGTAAAAACGAATTTAGAAGAATCTAAGAAAGAATGGCAAATTCATATTGATCAAACAAAGGCTGAACAACTAGGTTTAACACCAGAATTAGCTGCTCAACAAGTAGCATTCCTTATGAAGAAATCACCTATTGGTGAAATTTCAATCAATAATGAAAAAACTACTATTATGATAGAACATAAAAAGGAAAACATTAATAAACAAGAAGATATTTTAAACACAAACATGCTATCACCTATTAACGGACCAATTCCTTTAAAAGACATCGCGACTATTTCAGAAAAACAAACTCAAACAGAAATCTTCCATAAAGATGGAAAAGAAACGATTCAAATTACCGCAGAAGCTTCAAACGAAGATTTAAGTCAAGTAAGCGCAGAAGTAAACAAAGCAATAACCGACTTAGATTTACCTAGCGGCGCAAAAGTAAATATCGCAGGTGCTACTGAATCTATGCAAGAAAACTTTACAGATCTATTCAAAATCATGGGAATTGCAATCGGGATTGTATATTTAATTATGGTTATTACATTCAGGCAGGCGCGCGCTCCTTTTGCAATTTTGTTCTCCTTGCCATTAGCTACTATCGGCGGTATTTTAGGATTAATCGTTTCACGAACACCTGTTGATATAAATTCCTTGATCGGTGCATTAATGTTAATCGGAATCGTCGTTACAAACGCTATTGTATTAATAGAAAGAGTGCAACAAAATCGGGAACACGGTATGGAAACCAGAGAAGCTTTACTAGAAGCTGGTTCCACTCGATTACGCCCAATTATTATGACAGCCATTACAACAATCGTTGCTATGCTACCACTCCTGTTCGGCCAATCTCAGGCAGGCAGTATGGTATCAAAAAGTCTAGCCGTCGTTGTCATCGGTGGTTTGGCAGTCTCGACGATTCTTACGTTAGTAGTCGTTCCCGTTATGTATGAACTATTGGATAAAATCGGGAGAAAAAGACGCTCTCACAGAAAAATAAGCACCTCTACAGAAACACCCGATATTTAAAGCAAAAAGGCGTTATCTTCATGAACGAAGATAACGCCTTTTTCTCTACCTATCAATATAATCATCCATTCCTTCTATATAAAAGAACTCCCTATTTATAAATAGAGAGTTCTTCTTTGCAACTTATGCCGCTTTTACTTTTTTCGTCGTTTTACTTTTTCTTTGCGTTCCTGTAAAACGCTTGTGTAATACAGATGCTATAAAACGTGAAATGATATTGAATAGTAATACCATAATAATTAATACAGCGGCAGATTTTGTCGCAATTAACTTCGCATCTGGGATAACCCCTTCAGAATTTAACTTCCAAATGTGAACCGCTAACGTTTCAGCTGGTCTAAATGGATTTAAAGGATGCGAAGGGCTCGATAAATCCGCTGCTGAATTTAAAATCGGAGATGTTAAACCCGCTGTGTAAATTAATGCTGCCGCTTCCCCGAATATGCGACCCGCCGCTAAAATAATCCCTGTAATAATTTGTGGTAATGATGACGGAATAATAATACGAGCGATTGTTTGCCATTTTGTTGCACCTAATCCAAGACTTGCCTCTTTTACATTAGGAGGAACTTCCGAAATCGCATTTTCACAAACACGCGTTAAACCTGGTAGGTTTAAAATAGTTAAAGCGAGAGCACCACCTATTACAGTGTATCCCCAACCTGTCATTGTAACGAACACTAGCAAACCGAATAAACCAACGACAATAGAAGGTAAAGACGCCATTGTCTCAATACATAAACGAACAAAACTTAAAAAACGTCCTTGTTTTGCATACTCGGCTAAATATATTCCAGCACCTAATCCAAGAGGAATAGATATAACAAGCGTTATAACAAGCATGTAGAAGGAATTGAATAACTGCGGACCAATCCCACCACCAGCTCTTGTATTGCTTGGTTCTCCAAATAAGAAATTAGGATCCCAAAATCCCCATCCCTTTTGTAAAATTTCAAACACTAAGAATACTAGCAGCGCTACAACTAAAGCCGCAACTGCATAAAAGATACCCGTCCAAACTTTATCTACCGTTCTTGCATTCATTATTATCGCTCACCTCTTTGTCCAATCGCTCGAATTACTAAAATAAACAGGAATGAAATAACAAGTAAAATCATCGCTAAAGTCCATAGCGCATTGTTCCAAGCAGTTCCGTTCAATGTATTTGTCATATCCATTGTCAAAATACCTGTTAACGTTGCTGTCGGACTATATATTCCTTCTGGTAATTTAATCGTATTTCCGATTACCATTTGAACCGCCAACGCTTCACCAAAAGCACGCGCTAAACCTAAAACAATACCTGTTAAAATCCCTTTTTTAGCAGCCGGAACAATTACGCGACTAACCGCTTGCCATTTCGTTGATCCTAGACCATAAGAAGCTTCTAAATATTCAAACGGAACAGAGCGGATTGCATCAGAAGCGATACTAGCAATAGTAGGTAAAATCATAATACTTAGTACAATAATACCTGCAATTAAACTAAAGCCTACTCCCCCAAATGAATCACGTAATAACGGAACTAAAATCGTAACCCCTAATAATCCATATACAACTGAAGGAATACCAACTAATAATTCTAAAACAGGCTTCAATACTTTGTTTCCAAACTTTGGCGAAATTAAATTCATGAATATAGCAAGAGCTATAGCAATCGGCGCACTAATAATAACCGCACCTAACGAAACCACTGTTGAACCTACAATAAAAATCAAAGCCCCAAAGCTTCCTTCGTCAGCATTTGGATTCCATTTTGTCGATGTTAACATCTCAGTAAATGAGATACCACTTTGCGTAAAAGATTGAATTCCTTTACCGCAAATAAACGCAATAATAGCTAATGTAATTAAGACAATTAAAATACCACAAAACGTAACAAGTGATCTTCCTATATATTCACTTTTTACGTAATTAATTTGTTTTTTCCCCTTCATCACAGGACAGACCCCACTTCATAGATTGAAATGAACAGGACTGGCCTTGCAGCCAGCCCCATAAATTTGATTACTTATCTAATTTAGACATTGGAATGTAACCCATATCTTCTACTTGTTTCTCAAAGTCTTTACCTTTTACATAATCAATGTAAGCTTTTGTTGCTTCTTTCGCTTCACCTTTTGTTACCATGTATTCGTAAGACCAGAATGGATATTTACCAGACGAAATATTTTCAACTTTTGGTTCAGCACCATCAATTTTCACTGTTTGTAGCGCACCTTTTTTCTCTCCAACCATGTAAGACATTGCTAAATAACTTATTGAGCCTGGCGTAGAATTAATCGCTTGCTCTACTGCACCGTTAGAATCTTGTGTTGTACCAGTTCCATCATTGATTTTCGCATCTTTCATAACTGTCTTTTCAAATGTAGCACGTGTACCAGATGAAGCCGGACGATTAATTACGTTGATTTTTTCATCTTTCCCGCCTACTTCTTTCCAGTTTGTTACTTTTCCAGTAAAGATATCTTGTACTTGTTGTACTGTTAAGTTATCAACTTTTACATCTTTATTTACGACAAGTGCGAATGCGATACCCGCGACCTTGTTATCTACTAATTCTTTTGCCTTTTCAGCATCTTTTATCTTATCTCCAGATGGAACATCTGAATTACCAATTTGCACTGCACCAGAAGCTACTTGGTTAATCCCAGTTCCACTACCGCCACCTTGAACTTGAATAGAAACTTTTGAATTTTTCTCCATGAATTTCTTTCCAGCTTCCTCCGCAAGAGGTAGAAGAGCTGTAGAACCAGCCGCTGCAATCGTACCTGATAATTCTTGTTTTGCATTATCGCTTCCTTTAGCAGCCTCTTTATCCGTACTTTCTGCTTTTCCACATCCAACTAATGCACCTGCCATAACTAAAGCTGCTAAAGAAAATTTAATACCTTTTTTCATAACCATGTCTTGTACCCCCATTTGGATTATCGCTTTTCGAATTCATTTTCTTTCGAACATAAATTTATTGTAGGACAACAATATTATGTGAGTGTTAAGCAATTTTTAAGTTTAAGTAAATAGAGGTAACATCCCGTAAAAGCTAGACATTCCAACATTTATAGTTAAAAAAGCCAACAAAACCCACATTAAACATGAAGTATTGTAAATTTAATTTTAAAAATGTAAATCTAATGTAAATAACTTTCTATATTTTGCCCTTTAGCTTAAAAATATATTTACAATTTCGCTATCTTTTTCATTTTTACGCCCTTACTTTATTTACATTAAAAAGAATTTCAGTAATATTTTTTAGTACAACTAAATAAATTGGAACAATTCTAAAAATAATTGAATATTTTTAAAGTACTAATTGACAGCATCATTCAATGTGGTCTACTATATTACTAACAAAAAGTTTACCTAAGGAAACTTTTTAAACTAACACTAAAAATATAGAGATGAGGTAACTTTTATGGTATCGGCTAATACTAAACCTCTTTCCGATTTTAAAACAGGGGAATTTGTACAAATTGAGAAGATACAATTAGAAGGAACTATGAAACGACGTTTATTAGATTTAGGATTTATCCCTGGGGCAACGATTAAAGTATTACAGCGCAGTCCACTTGGAGATCCAGTCGCTTATCAAGTAAGCAACACAACTATCGCACTGCGTAAGGAAGAAAGCTCCCTTATTTTCGGGATATTAATAGGAGATGATTTCAGATGAGCAAACATCGTATTGCTTTAGCTGGTAACCCGAATACCGGGAAAAGTACATTATTTAATACTTTAACAGGCTTAAAACAACATACTGGAAACTGGACGGGAAAAACCGTTTTAAAAGCTGAAGGGGAATATGAACATAACGGAAGTAATTATACATTAATAGATTTACCCGGAACTTATTCGCTGTATTCAAATTCTGCAGATGAAGAAGTAGCAAGGGATTATATTATATTTGAAAAGCCAGAAGTAACTGTAGTCGTTGTAGACGCAACTGCTATGGAAAGAAACTTAAATTTAGCACTCCAAGTGATGGAAATGACAAGCAACGTAGTCATTTGTATTAACTTAATTGATGAAGCCGAGAAAAAAGGTATCGTTATTGATGAAAAGAAATTAACAAAATCACTTGGTGTACCTGTAGTTAAAATTTCAGCTCGTAACCGAGTAGGGATTGGTCATTTGCTAAATGTCATCGCGAAAGTGACAAATAAAAAACTAATTCCAACACCAATTAAAATTACTTATAGCGACAAAATCGAAAATATGATTCGGGAATTAGAACCACAAATTTATAAAGTGTTCGGTGATACGTATCCGGCACGTTGGATTGCGTTACGTATATTAGATGGAGATAAAAATTTCTTAACTGCACTTCAAAAACACCATAACGAACCACTTGTAAGGGAGGTCATAATCAATGGAATCTCACTCAGCCAGTAAAGCTCTTCCATTAGACTATATTATTCAACACGCTCAAACACTTTCAAAAGAAGATATACGAGATGATATTGTCGGAGATATTTATCGAACATCTGCGAGCATCTGTAAAGAATCTGTTCAATATACAAATACTGATAAATTGTATCGTTCTGAGAAACTAGATAAAATTTTTACATCTCCAATCTGGGGATTCCCAATCATGCTAGGTATTTTATCTATTATTTTTTATCTTACAATTGCAGGTGCTAACGTACCTTCTGATATGATTGCTGAGTTCTTTGGATGGGCAGAAGGATATTTAACATCTTGGTTCCAAGCAATGCATGCACCTGAATGGTTACATGGCATTTTAATACTTGGTTTATTCCGTGGTATCGGTGCTGTCATTAGCGTTATGTTACCACCTATGGCAATCTTTTTCCCCATGTTCGCACTATTAGAAAACTACGGATACTTACCACGTGTCGCGTTTAATATGGACCGCTTATTTAAACGATCTGGTGCACATGGTAAACAATCTTTAACAATGGCAATGGGATTTGGTTGTAACGCTGCAGCTATTATGTCAACACGTATTATTGAATCACCACGTGAGCGTATGCTTGCTATCTTAACAAACAACTTTGTTCCATGTAATGGACGCTGGCCTACATTAATTTTAATGGCTTCATTATTTATGGCTGCTGGATATACAGGTAGCATGCAAACACTTGTTACTGCCGGCGTTGTAGTTGGAATGGTTGTAATTGGTGTTATTATGACATTAACCGTCTCTTGGGTCCTATCAAAAACAGCTTTAAAAGGCGTTCCAACTCACTACACACTTGAATTACCGCCATACCGTAAGCCAAAAGTTTGGAATACCATTGTTCGTGCAACACTCGATAAATCAGTCTATGTTTTAAAGCGAGCTATAGTTGTAGCTGCCCCTGCGGCTGCATTAACTTGGTTACTTGCTAATATTTTCGTCGGTGACACAAGCCTACTTATGTATTTCGTAAACTTCCTAGATCCATTCGCTAAAATGCTAGGACTTGACGGCTTTATTCTAGCTGCATTCATTCTTGGGTTACCCGCTAATGAAATTGTTATACCGATTTTATTAATGTCCTACTTATCAACTGGAGCTTTAACTGAAATAGATGATTTTAATCAGATTAAAAATCTATTCTTAGAAAATGGTTGGACTTGGTTAACAGCATTAAACACAATGTTGTTCTCACTTCTTCATTTCCCTTGCGGAACAACACTAGTTAACATATATAAAGAAACAAAAAGTGCGAAATGGACATTCTTATCGTTTGCAATCCCTACTGTAATCGCTATTGTTGTTACATTCCTCACTACACAATTGGTACATTGGTTAGGGCTTGTATAAAGCAAAGCATATGTGAAGGTATCCCCCTTCACATATGCTTTGCACGAAAGAAACCTGAAAGTTATTCAGGTTTCTTTTTTTGCGTATCATTATTCCACGGCTGCGCTCCATACGTTGTAATTTTTTTATGAATAAAGTATACAGCCCCTGGAAGTACCGCCATTAATATCGTGCAGCTAATTCCTAATCCAGTAAACAGCTTACATCACCTTATTTCACTCTCTTCGGTAATGCCGAACCTGAATGTTCAATTGTTGGATGAACATGAACGGTAATTTCAGCATTACTAAAATAATTTTCACCTTGATCCCAATTCTTACTTATTTTTTTCCATTCTTTATAGTTATGCCGTTTATACACTTCTCCTAACTCTAATACATCTACCTTATATTTTTTTTGGACAAGCTTAATTGATTTTTGGATCCGCTTCTCCATTTCCTTTGAAATATCTTCCCTTACCTTCTTTTCGCTCATAACTTGTTTATGATCATTAAAATGTAACTCAGCCAAAGTCCCTTCCAGAGATAAATGAATATCAAACTTCGGTTTTGTAACATTTTTCGTAGATACTTTAATTTTTCGATGCATCTTATGAATCTCATATGTAATAAGTTGATCCTTTTTACGGATGGTAAAAAAACCTCCAATTTTTTTACCTATTATATAGTTCATCCCTAATGTTTGTTCCCCACTCAAGGTTCCCACACACTTATTATCCTTTCCCCGGAACAATGCTGCGCCTTCCATTTGCACTCCTTGTTTTGTTAGACCTAAAAGAGGTAATGCGAAACTTCGGTTTGCAATCATTTTCCCCTGTACTTCCCCAATTCTTGCCGCCTCAATCATTTGAGCGTTTTTCGGAGGATGTTCAGCTAACATATCAATGTACTGCGCCGGTAAGTTTTCAGGTTTTGCACTCTGCTTTAAAATAGCTTCTGCATTTTTCTCGGACACGAACAAACGAATATTTCTTCTCATTTCATGATCGCGAATATATACATCTAACGTATTTTGTAAAACATATGGATTCGCTAGTAAGTCTTTAGAAAAAATAATCACTTGTATATGTGGAAAAAATAACGTTCGACTAATTTTTTTAGCAATAATTCTTATTTGTTCGAAGACATTATCAGCTTTCGCACTTACGTTAATATAATTTTCACTATCTCCGCCCCCTTGTCCACCCTGTTGCGACAATTTACTAGGGAGTACCATCTGATACGTCCCTTTCATAATCGGATTCAATTTCTTCTCTTTCACAATATCGTAGGCTGCACCTACTACAAACCCTCTTTCTTCTATCTCTTCTAATTCAGAACACCCGCTCATAAATCCAACTAAAGCCGTAACTATCATCATTTTAAGAAGGTGTTTCATTTCCACCATTCCTTCTTTTTATTTTATATACAATAAAAACTAAGAAAGACGCTAGCACAACAAAACCCATATCAACCCAAGCTAAATATGTCCCATAATTTGATAAAGCATTCAAATTACCAGGTAACATATTCATCATAAAAATAATTGGTGCACTTACGAAAATGAAAATATGCTTCTTCACTTTCGGAAACATAGCACAAAACAACAAAGAAGCTACGTCATAATACATTGCTGTAGTGTTATAAATAGTAATAATCCAAGTCGTAAAAAAAATTGCATCAAACCTTTCTAAAAACCCTCCTCCAATTTCAATTTCTTTCCCTAATTCAATCGTTGGATATGTCAATCCACGGGTTGTCATATATGTAAAAACGCTAATACAAGTTACATAAATTAAAATGTACGACAGCACATTTACCATCACTGCTTTTGCAACTGCCATTGGCGCTTTTTTCGCTGTCTTATCGTTCAACATCACAGCATAAAACAGAGCTACCTCAAATCCAATAAACGTAAAAATAGAATTTTTAACTCCTACAGCATATTGAGTGACGCCCGTTTGAAAAGCTGGAAATAAATTATTTATTTCCATTAAATTTATATTCAATAAAGAAAGAAGTACTATCGCAATTAAAACAATAGGTAAGAACATAACATTTAACCTTAATAAAGCTGCTCTCGATCCTGCTATTCCATAAATAACAACTAATAAGAAGAAGAAAGACAGTAGCTGTATCGGCGTATCACTAAATAAATACGTTTGTGAAATAATTGCAATCATTCGCGATTCATATGCTGTCAAAGTAGCAAATGTTAATACTAAAATGCTACTAATTGTGTATGCAACAGGCTTCGTCAAATGTGTACTTGTATATTGAACAAAGTTTTGTTTTGGGAATAAAATAGCCACCCTCGTTACAAACCAACCTAAAACTGCACATATCAATCCACCCAAAAGCAAAATAATCCAACCGTCCGAAAATAAAGTTTGGTTGGCAATATCCCTTGGCATAGACAATGCACCTATACCAATAATGGTTGAAGATACCGCGAAACCAAGTTCCCGAGATCCAATTTCTTCATCGCCATACTCAAATGGTTTCAATTATTCTCGCTCCTTTGGACGTAATGTAGAGTCTTTCGTTTGTAAATATTCCGGTCTCTCTTTCAACATCGATTTTGGCATACGAATAAGTTCTTCTTTCCAATCTTTATAAAATGCAGGAGCAATCGGAGTTGTATACGGTACACCAACGCTTTTTAAATTCGTAATATGAACAGTAAGTGCAATAAGCGCTAAGGTAATTCCATATAACCCAAAGGCTGTCGCAGCAAATACAAAGACAAAAAGTAAGATCCGAAACGTAATCGTAATACTATATACAGGCAGTGAGAATGTGGCAATTGCAGTAACTGCAATAATAATGACTAAAAACGGATTCACAATCCCGGCATTCACCGCCGCTTCTCCAATTACAAGACCACCTACAATACCAATCGTTTGCCCCATTGGCTTTGGCAATCTAATTCCAGCTTCTCGTATTAACTCCATCGTTAATGCCATCATTAATGTTTCAATATACGCTGGAAACGGAACCCCTTCTCGCGCTCCAGCAATTGAATAGGCCAATTTAGATGGAATAAGTCCTTGGTGGTATGAAACAAGCGCTACATACATCGCCGGTAACAAAACCGCCATAATACCAGAAACCATTCGTAAAATTCTCAACAACGTGCCAATTACCCAGCGCTCGTAATGATCTTCTACAGATTGAAAAATATCAACAAATACGAGCGGTGCAATAAGAGCAAACGGTGATCCGTCTACTAAAATAGCCGCCTTTCCTTTCACTAATGAGGCCACAATATTGTCAGGCCTTTCTGTATTCAAAAACTGCGGAAATGGCGATAGGTTATTGTCTTGAATTAATTGTTCAATCGTACCCGTCTCAAAAATAACATCTGTCACTATTGATTGAAGGCGCCGATCTAGTTCTTTTACAATATAAGGGTTAATAATATCTTCTATATATACTAGGGTTACTTCTTTCTGTGATCGCTTCCCCATAATATAAGATTGAAACCGCAACTTCGGATCACGTAAACCACGGCGAATCAGCATTTTATTCACATTAATATCTTCATTTAATCCAACTCTCGGTCCACGGATTAAATCTTCTGTCACTGGAGGTTCTAGACTTCTTTTCTCCCAAGCCCTACTGTTAACGACAATAGCCGTTTGAATATTCTCAATTAATATAACTGTGTCTCCTGCTAGAATTGCATTTATAATATCCGGGAACGTCGTCTTCATACCGACTTCTGCGATAGAAATGAAACGATCCAATAACGTTTGAACAACAGCTGCTTCTTTTTCTATTTCTTCATATTGAAGCGTGCGAACTACATATTTATAAACATTATCTTTATCTGTTAACCCACATAAAAAAATGACAGCGCAGCGTGTAAAACTACCAGCAAGAGCAACTTCTCTAATTGTTAAATCATTAGGTGAACCTAACTCATCCCTAATTTCTTTCATAACTTCAAACAAGTTACCTTTTAACTCTAACAATTCCCCCACCTAACTTCCTTTTCAACAAGTTTTTAGTTAGATTCCGCTAATAGAAGGAAATATATACAAAAAAAGAGCTATCTCTTTTCAAAGATAGCTCTAACACACGGATTACTTTTCTACTATTATATTGTCTGCCTTTATAGATACACTTTTCGTAAATCCACTAACTACAAACATCACAATCATATTAATTAACAACGCGACTATACCTACATTCAAATCTTTTATATACTGCGGGAAACTCGGAAACATTGTAGCTAAAGTAGAACCTGTTAAAGTGATATACGCGACAACTAACAACCCAACCCCCATTCCTGCAATCGCTCCTTGCTTCGTAATAATTTGGCGAGGAAACAAACTACATACAAGCGCAGGGAAAAGCTGCGTAACGATACTGTACCCCATTAAAAGAAGCGCACCTATCGTTTCTCCTCCTTTGAAGGTAAACAACACGGATACAAGCGTTACTACAGGCACAAATAATTTTGCAGCTTTAGCAACTTGTCTATCTGAAGCAGATGGAGCCATCGTTCGGTAAATATTTTTTGCTAGCAATGTCGAAGCAGCCATAACAAGCATGGATGCTGGAACTAGTGCCGTTAATACCCCCGCACTTCCAATAATTCCAATAAACCAAGGATCAAAGGTTTGTAAAGCAAGGCGAAATAATGAAAGATCTACATCCGCTCCCTTTAATCCCGGGACTTGTAAGATAGCAGCAAATCCTGCAAAAAATACGAAAAGTAAAACTAAAGAATACAGTGGCATAATCGCCGCATTTTTCCGAAACACTTTTTCATTTTTTGCAGAGAAAGCAGAAGCAAATGTATGAGGCCACATATAAAAACCGAGGGCCGTTAATATAATAGTAGAAACAAACCAAGAAATACTCATTCCTTCTTCAGGCAAAGATAAAAACCCTGGTTTCGCAGCTTCTACAGCTTCGAACATCGGCTGCAATCCCCCATAATAATGATACGGTAAATATATACCTAAAAACATAACGATAAATAGTATCATAATATCCTTCAAAGCAGCTGTCCAAGCCGAACCATGTATACCTGAAACCATTACATATATAGTTATAACAATGGCTCCAATCCAAACTGCAATAACAGGCGATACTCTTCCATAAGAAGCTTCCGAAACGATGATCCCTAACCCCTTTAGCTGTAAAACAAGATATGGGATGATGGAAACGACACCAACAATCGAAACAATCAATCCAAGCGCTTTACTTCTATATTTTTTCGCAAAAAAATCCGGCTGTGAAACAAGGTTATGCTCTTTTGCATATTTCCAAACTGGCGGTAATAAAAAATACGATAAAACATAGGCTAGTGCACCATAGCCTAAAATATAGAAAGTGGGTGCTCCTTTACTATACGCCCAGCCACTTCCTCCTAAAAATGTGAATGTCGTATAAATTTCGCCTGCCATAAGGAGAAAAACGAAAATCGTTCCAAACCCTCTTCCTCCAACTGACCATTGCTCTAAATTCATATCTTTTCCATGTTGTGCTCGAATCCCTAAAAATAGCGCTAGAAATAAGAATAAAATAATGATAAGTAATGCTGTCATTTTACATCCCCCTTATTAGCAGGATCGAATACGTATACAATGCCCATACAAAGAGACGTAATGAGTACCGATAATAATACCCAAAATAATAAAAAAGGCATCCCAAGTACGTAAGGAGTGACCGAATTTGCAAATACTGGTCCAACTACTAAACAAAGAACTGGAATAAGTGCTAGCACATGTATTTTCTTCATTTTATTCTCCTTTATTTATGAAATTCATAATGGATGATACAAAGATTTCCACTCCAATCGGTAATGCATCTTCGTCAATTGTAAAACGAGGGTGATGATGAGGATATATAATTCCTTTCTCTTTATTTCCTGCTCCGATAAAAAAGAATGTCCCCGGTGCCTTTTGTAAAAATGCTGAAAAATCTTCTCCAGCCATCGTTGGCTGTAAACGAACAACCCGCTCTCTTCCATAAAGCTGTAATGCCGTCTGCTCAATCAGCTCTGTAACCTCATAATTATTTACAACTGGTCGATATCCATATTCATAAGAGAATGTATATTTCGCTCCATACGCTTCCGTAATACACTTTACAATCCGTTCAATCTTTTCTTCTGTTTCTTCTCGCAACTCATGTCTTAAACTCCGCACTGTCCCTTCAATCTCTGCTTGTTCTGGAATCACATTATGGGTTGTCCCAGCATGAAATTGCGTAACAGACACTACGAGAGAATCTAACGGATTCGTGAGACGAGATACAATTTGCTGAATATGTGAAACAACTTGTGTACCGATTGCAATACTATCAACTGTTTCATGAGGGATTCCAGCATGTCCACCTTTTCCTTCTATTGTAATTTTAAAAACATCCGGTGCGGCCATCGCAGGACCATAAATTACACCTATTTTTCCAACTTCTAATGAGGCCCATAGATGAGCACCAATAATATAATCCACACCTTCCATTACACCTGCCGCAACCATCTCCTCTGCACCGCCAGGGAAATTTTCTTCTGCATGCTGAAATAAAAAGCGAATTTCTCCTTTAACTTTTTCTCTTTCTTCTACTAACTTATGTACGACCCCAAGTAATATCGCCATATGTCCATCGTGACCACACGCATGCATCACACCTGAATATGTAGAAATAAAATCAAAATCATTTTCTTCATGAATAGGAAGAGCGTCCATATCAGCTCGAACCGCAATTATTTTACCAGGCTTCTTACCGGTTAACTTTGCCATTACACTATATTTAGTAGGCCTTGAAACTTCTAAGTTCGGGATATTTCGAAGTATATCGAATACAAATTGAGATGTTTTTTCTTCTTGAAAAGATAACTCTGGATACTTATGAAAATGCCTTCTCCACTCAACCAACTGATTCTTTGACAAAATAAGTTCCTTTGCAACATCCATTTCTCTTCTCTCCTTCTTCACCAAGTTAAATGCTATTATAGCGTGAATTGTCATTTTTTAAAAGAATCTTCTGAATTTTCTATAATATAATCATAAAAATAAAAAGCCATCACAAGATGACTTTTCACTTTTATAATATAGTAATTGCTTGTTTCCCCATTTGCTCCCAGGCTTTCTCAAACTCTGCTCTCGGAACAGCGAAACGCGGATTGTTTTTTAGAGGATCATTTACATATACAAAGTTTTGATCGTATCCAACCACTACTACACTATGCTCAAAATATGTAATTTTCACTTCACCAGAACTTGTATTCCATGTTTCAAAACTACTTTCAGCTAGCGGCTTAAACGTTGTATTAATAATAACCCATACTGGAGAGCCAGAACTAATTACCTTATATAGATCTTTTACGTCTCTATCTGTTAAATTAAGTACTTTTCCAGGAACATATTTTTCTGCTAAATTAAAGATTGGTTTATTGTATACACCATATCCTGGTTCAGCTTTCGTATAAATATTTCCAACGAATCCCTCATAAGGATTTCCACGCAAACCATTTTGTTCAAATGGAACACGATGAATTTCGCTAGCAAGTTGCATCTTATCTACTTGTACACCTTTATATTGCAGCAACATAGCTAAACTTGTCACTTCACATCCACGAGGTAATTCTGGTAATTGTTTTATAAATGGAACATCTTCAATCATAGCCGCTTCTTTCATTTCAGATAGAAAATCTAAGCGTAGCACTTGCGCCTTTTGTATAATTTTATCTTTCCCTATAAAAAACGCGGCAGCTAGTATAATTCCAAAAACAAAAAGATATTTTAGCTTTTTCATTATAAACAAAACTCCATTAATTATTATTTTATAGACACAACTCTTATCATTGTACCTTTCTTCTTACTAGTTTGCTAGAAAGATTCTATGAATTATTATTTACACTTATATCGTTATAAAATTCTAATTATTTTTAACAAAAAGAAAAAACAATATACTTTCCCGAAACATTTTGCTAAAATCAAAATCATTAACATGGTGAAGATATCACCATGTTAATGAACATTCTTAGAGTATTTCGTCATAGTTCGTTTTTTTACATACTCCATTCATTTCATAACAAATAAACTGATTATGTGTCACATTCCTCACTAATGATTAAAAACTTAGAATGAAAACCAGTTAACACATACAAGAAAATAACGGGGGAGGGGAGCTATGAATCAACAAGTATTATATTTGTTAGTCTAGCCCTCATTCCAAACTAGAGAATCGCTCTTTATTGCGGTATTCCATTTATGATCATTTGTTACATTTTATACCAAGTTACATATAAAAAGTTGTCACATTTGAACAGCAACGAACTATAATTCGGGGAATAAACTAAAAATACAAAATATTCAGCTATCTTTCTTATGATAAGATAGCTTTTTTCTATTTCTTGGATATCTTGGTATAACTTTATTTATCTTAAAATTTTCACAATCACGTTTTTCTCTGGAAAATAGTTTACAATGTAATCAAGTTACAAATGATATTCACCTTAAAAAGTGTGCATTTGTGTCTATTTTTTAACAATATCACAAAAACTATTGCCTTCTATAAATTAATAGGTTTATATTGTTTTATTGGCATAGTTTCAATCCAAGGAGAAAGGAGATTTTCAATCGTGCAACTAAAGAAAACGTTTTGGAAGCTGGCTTCGCTTCTTCCGTTATCATTACTTCTGTTCCTCGGTGGCTGTGATAAGAAACTCGCAGTATTAAATCCGCAAGGACCTGTTGCAAAAGCACAATATGATTTAATTGTTTGGTCATTCGTGCTTATGTCATTAATTATCGCAATCGTATTCATCCTGTTTACAGTCATCTTGGTTCGTTATCGTGAAAAACCAGAGAATATGGACTATGAGCCACCTGATCAACACGGTAACACATTATTAGAAATTATTTGGACGCTTGTTCCTGTTATTATCGTTATCGCATTATCGATTCCAACAGTAAAAGCAACTTATGCTTCGGAAGAGGTTCCGAAAGAGTCCAAACATATTAAACCAGTTGAAATTTATGTTACATCTGCAAACTGGAAATGGTTATTTAGTTACCCGGAGGAAAAAATTGAAACCGTTAACTATTTAAACATCCCAGCTGGTGTACCAATTCAATTTAAACTGACTTCTGTAGGTCCAATGAATGCTTTCTGGGTACCAGAACTTGGTGGTATGAAGTATACAATGGATGGTATGATTATGGACTTATATTTACAAGCTGACAAACCAGGTTCTTACCTAGGGCGTAGCTCGAACTTCTCAGGTGAAGGATTTACTCACATGGAATTCGAAGTTGAAGCAAAAACAAAAGAAAAGTATGACAAGTGGGTAAAAGAAGTACAAGAAACTGCTCCTAAACTAACAGAAGATAAGTACAACGAAATTGTTAAACCTGGTGTAGTTGGTCGTATGACATTCTCTAGTCATCACTTAAGTTATGTAGATCCAAAATCACTTGAATATTGTGATTACAACTACTATAAAAACAAAAAATAATAGCTATTATTCCAACAGATTGGAGTGAAAACATTGAAGCTTGATGAATTTTTTGTCACAGGTGACCCGATTATTTACGGCGCTGACGCATCTATCGTTCTTGTGACATTAGCGATTCTTTTCGTACTAACAAAGTACAAAAAATGGAGATGGCTTTGGGATGAGTGGTTAACAACTGTTGACCATAAAAAAATAGGGGCCATGTATATTATATCTGCCGTTATAATGTTATTCCGTGGTGGTATGGATGGTTTAATGATCCGTGCACAATTAACATTCCCAGATACAACATATTTAAACGCTGAACACTATAACGGAATCTTTACAACACATGGTACAGTTATGATTCTTTTCATGGCAATGCCATTCGTTATGGGATTAATGAACCTTGTAGTACCATTACAAATTGGTGCTCGTGACGTTGCATATCCGTTCTTAAATGCTTTAAGTTTCTGGTTATTCTTTATCGGAGCAATGTTATTCAACATCGCTTTCGTTATCGGTGGTTCTCCAGACGCTGGGTGGACTTCTTACTTCCCAATGGCGGGTACAGAATTTACTCCTGGTGTAGGAAATAACTTCTATGCAATTGCATTACAGATATCCGGTCTCGGTACGTTAATGACAGGTATTAACTTCCTAGTTACGATCTTAAAAATGCGTACACCTGGTATGACATTAATGAAAATGCCAATGTTTACTTGGTCAATCTTAATTACAACTGTTATCATTATTTTCGCATTCCCAGTATTAACAGTTGCTCTTGCATTAATGACATTTGACCGTCTATTCGATGCTCACTTCTTTACGATGGCGAGCGGCGGTATGCCAATGTTATGGGCCAACCTATTCTGGGTATGGGGTCACCCTGAAGTGTATATCGTTATTTTACCGGCATTCGGTATTTTCTCTGAAATCATTAGTACATTCTCACGTAAACGTCTATTCGGTTACAGTGCGATGGTGTACTCAATGGTCGCAATTTCTTTACTGAGTTTCGTCGTATGGCTTCATCACTTCTTCACAATGGGTGCAGGTCCAGCGGTTAACTCGTTCTTCTCGATTTCGACAATGGCGATTTCGATTCCAACCGGAGTTAAAATCTTTAACTGGTTGTTTACACTGTATAAAGGACGTATTCGTTTTACAGTTCCAATGCTTTGGTCATTGGCATTTATTCCAAACTTCGTAGTTGGTGGAGTTACAGGGGTTATGCTTGGAATGGCAGCAGCTGATTATCAATATCATAACAGCTACTTCCTAGTCGCTCACTTCCACTACGTATTAATCGCAGGTACAGTATTCGCTATGCTTGCTGGATTCACATTCTGGTATCCAAAAATGACAGGTCATATGCTAAATGAACGCCTTGGTAAATGGACATTCTGGATCTTTATGAGCGGATTTAACATCTGTTTCTTCCCAATGTACTTCCTAGGTCTAGATGGTATGACTCGTCGTATGTACACTTACTCTGAAAGTCTTGGATGGGGTTGGTTGAACCAAATCGCATCTGTCGGCGCAGTAATGATGGGTATCGGATTCGTACTTCTTTGTTACAACGTAATTTGGAGTGCACGTCACGGTGAACGTGACACAACTGGAGATCCTTGGGATGGTCGTACACTTGAATGGGCTACTCAATCTCCTGTACAACATTACAACTTCGCGAAACTTCCTGAAATTAAAGAAGCTGATGCTTTCTGGTTCATGAAGAAACGTGGAGAAACAGTTACACCAGCTGCAGAGGAATTAAAACCAATTCACATGCCAAGTAACTCTGGTGTGCCTATTATTATGTCTGCATTCTTCGGTCTTGCAGGTTTTGCATTAGTATTTAGCTGGTTCTGGATTGCAGCAATCGGCGGCGTTGGTATTTTAGGTTGCTTAATCTATCGTTCATTCGATTACGATGAAGGTTACTATATCAGTGTTGATGAAATTAAAGAAACAGAACATATAGCATGAGAGGTGAAATGACATGGCGGCTTTAGATAAAAGCTTACCTTTGGAATATCAATCCGAACAAAGCAGATTGAATATCCTAGGATTCTGGATTTTTCTTGGGGCTGAAATTATGCTGTTCGCAACACTTTTCGCCTCTTATCTAGTCCTTGCTGGTCGTACGGCAGACGGCCCAACACCAGCGCAGCTGTTTGAAGTTAAAACACTTTTAATTCAAACACTACTACTTTTAACAAGTAGTTTCACATGTGGTATCGCAATTCACGAAATGCGTAAGCACAACCAAAAAGCAATGCTTGGATGGTTCATCTTTACATTACTTTTAGGTGCAGGTTTCCTATTCTTCGAGATCGAAGAATTCATTATGTACATTGGTGAAGGCGCAACAATTCAGACAAGTGCTTTCTTATCTGGATTCTTCGTTCTTCTTGGAACGCACGGTGCCCACGTAACAGGTGGTATCATCTGGGCAACTTGTGTTATCATCCAAATTTTAAAACGAGGTTTAACACCAGTTACAGCTCGTAAAGTATTTATTATCAGCTTATACTGGCATTTCCTTGATCTTGTTTGGGTCTTTATTTACACACTAGTTTACTTGAACGGGATGGTGGCGTAGATGGCTCAAAATAACAATCAAGCAAACGGGCATGCGCATAGCGGATTCCCTTGGTCACACGTTTTCGGATTTATTTTATCGCTGGCACTAACGTTTCTAGCGTTATACGTGGCACTTTACACAAGCCTGCCACTTTCAACGATCTTAACAACTATTATCATAATGGCTGTTGCGCAAGCGTTGTTACAATTAATTATGTTCATGCATTTAAAAGAAGGAGAAGGAAGAGTTCAAATCCTTACAATGATATACAGTTTCTTCGTTGCAACTGCAACAGTTGGTTTAACTGTATGGATCTTCTTCTCAATGTAATGTACATGAAAAAGACTGCTGAGATTCCTCAGTAGTCTTTTTTTATTCCCTCCCCTATTACATCTACATTACGGAATTAACAACAAAATTATGTAAAATATACTTATTATGACAAATGTTAAGAAAAGTCTTTCTTTATGAAATCGAATCCATATGCGTTGCTTTTCTTCCTATTATATGGCTAAATAAGGACTATATTTATTTGAAGGGAGAGAACGCAATGGAACATCACACTTCTGTTCTATCACTTATGGTTGTCGTTGCAATCGCGTTTTTCGTTCCCCTTTTGTTACAACGCTTTAAATTAAAAGCACTTCCTGTCGTTGTTGCAGAAATTATCGCAGGAATCTTTGTAGGTAAAAGTGGATTTAACATCATTGAGCCAGATATGTGGCTTCAAGTCTTATCGACACTAGGATTTATCTTCCTAATGTTCTTAAGTGGTTTAGAAATTGACTTTTCGATCTTTAAGCAAAAAGGGAAAAAGAATACGACAAACGAACCAAACACATTCCAAGCAGCAAGCATTATCTTCTTATTTATTTTCATCTTATCTTATGCCTTATCATTATTATTCGTATGGCTAGGATTCGTAGACAATGCAATGTTCATGACTTTAATTATTTCAACTATTTCCTTAGGTGTTGTCGTACCAACATTAAAAGAAAATAACTTAGGAAAAACGGCAATCGGACAAATCATTTTATTAGTCGCTGTTATTGCAGACTTAGTTACAATGATTTTACTCGCTGTATTCGTCGGATTAAATTCCGAAAGTGGTCAAAGCATGTGGCTTCTACTTCTTCTATTCGGTGCTGGTATTGTCATTTACTTTGTCGCAAGACGCTTTAAAAATATTCCATACCTAGAAAGCTTAAAAGCCGGTAGTGTACAAATTGATACACGAGCTGTTTTCGCACTCATCTTAATATTAGTTGGATTATCTGAATCAGTTGGTGCAGAAAACATTTTGGGAGCCTTTTTAGCAGGTGTACTCGTATCTTTATTATCACCAAATGAAGATATGGTTGAAAAACTTGATTCCATCGGATATGGTTTCTTCATCCCTATTTTCTTCGTAATGGTTGGTGTAAATCTAGAAGTATGGTCTATTTTTAAAGAGCCTTCTAGTATGCTAATGATTCCAATTTTAATTGTGGGACTCTTTATTTCAAAACTGCTGCCATCACTTGTATTACGAAAATGGTACCCACGTAATATCGTACTCGGAAGTGCCATTTTATTAACATCGACACTTTCTTTAGTTATTGCTGCTGCACAAATCGGTGAAAAACTAGAAATCATTAGTCCAAGTTTATCAGCATCTCTTATTTTAAGCGCAGTTATTACTTGTATTTTTGCACCTATATTATTTAAAAAGATGTTCCCAAAAGTGGAAACACCAAAACCGAAAGTATCTATTATTGGAGCAAGCAGAATTACCCTTCCTTTATCACTTGATTTAAAACGCGAAGATTATGACGTAACACTATATATGATACGCCAAAATAAACTAGATGATGAGGAAGTGAAATCTCATGACTTCCCTATCGTTAAACTTGATGAAATTACAATTGAATCCTTAACTGAACAAACAGCATTTGATGTAGATCGCGTTGTTGTTGCAACAAGCGATGATGAACAAAACTTATTATTAGCAGAACATGCAAAAGAGTTAGGTGTTGAACATGTCATCGCAAGCGTAGAAGATCCCCTTCTACAAGAAAAAGCAACGCAAGAACATATTGCGGTATTCTCGACAATTAACTCTACACGTATTTTATTACGTGCACTGATTGATAAACCAAGTCTTGTTCGCTTAATTACAACAGCGAACGAAACAGTACGTGAAGTTGAACTGCGTAGCAATAAATATAACGGTGTTGCACTTCGTCGCCTTCCGTTTTTAGGTGATGTACTCGTCATTCAAATTTATCGTGGGAATAAAGCATTAATACCACATGGTGATACGAAGCTACAACACGGTGATATATTACTTGTAACAGGTTCAAAAGAACATATCGATACACTAAAAAGCATATTAGAATAGAAAAATGCCCCTCACATAATTGAGGGGCATTTTTTTTATTCTATATGGTAAAATGTTACTATCACATATTATGGGGATGAATCACAATGTCTATTGCAACTTTAGCTCTTTTATTATTAGCGGAAGTACTCGTCGCCATTATTCTTATCGGTATTAGTATTGAAATTTGTAGCTATGGCTGGAAAAAATCAAATGGAGTCAAATACTCTTGTCTCTTACTTTCACTCATTCTTGGAACCGCTAGCATACTCGGACTTTTCGCTGCACCTGCCTACTTCTTTATACAACTAACAGAAAAAAGTTTATAAGAAAGGATGTTAATATGATTACTGTGAAAAATATTGATGGGTCTGAAACTTACGTATTACGTCAAAAAATTTTGCGCCCGAGTCAAACATTAGCAGATTGTAAATATTCTTCTGACTTCGAAGTAGACACTTTCCACTTAGGTGCTTTTATAAACGATGAACTGATTAGTATTGCTTCCTTCTCAAAAGAAATATATCCTGCCTTACCAGCTGGTAGCCATTATCGACTACGTGGAATGGCTACGTTACCAAACTTTCGAAACAAATACGCTGGAAGCTCCTTAATCCAAAAAGCCGAGCAAATCTTACAAGAGCGTAACGCAAACGTTTTATGGTGTAATGGCCGTATTACTGTAGCTGACTATTACAAACGATTAGGTTTCCACGAACATGGTGAAATCTTTGAAATTGAACCGATTGGTCTTCATAAAGTTCTGTATAAAAAGATATAAGCAAAGCTTTCCTTAATGCAGGAGAGCTTTGCTTATATTTCAATCTTCACTTTTTATTTTTTTCATATATATGTATATAAACAAACTAGGAACTAAAAAACAAGCAACCATAATAAGTGCTGTTATACTAATCTCCTTTATTGAAATAGCTGGTGTTACAATTATACAAATAGCTAAAATCCCAATCACAACACCTACCGGAATGAATAATAACTTCATGAAATAACGACGTGCTACTCCTCCTGTATGCTCATACACTTCCACTGAATTTTTTAAATTTAAAAAGTTAATAACTACTATCCCGCCCATAAATACCATTAATAAATCCGAAACACTTTCATATCCCGCTCCTTGCAAGACATAGCGGTAAAAAACAATACCTAGTATGACGATATTTTGTAAGACGAAAGCTAATCTAATATGTTTTAATCCCTCAATCATTAAACGTTCATCTTTCACGATTTTCACCCTATCACTCCTGTTCCTCCCAAAATAAATCATTCAATGTTTTATCTACCGCATAACAAATTTTCAAACATAAATCTAAAGACGGATTGTATTTCCCCTTTTCAATTAAACTAATCGTTTGCCTTGTAACGCCTACTTTTTCTGCTAATTGTTGCTGTGTTAAATCTAACTGAACACGCGCGACTTTTATTTTACTTACAGCCATTCATGCTCCTCCTCTGCCTTTATTGTAATATATATATTCCGTTAAGTAATTTATATTTTGCGTAAAGGGTTTTAGTTTCACTTTATTATACACAAAAAAGGGCCTCTCATAAGAAGCCCCTCTCCTATATCTATACTATAAGAATAAATGACATCCAAATAAAATTGTAAATAAGTATAGTAACGGATGTACTTCCATCCCTTTCCCTTTCACAATCTTTAAGACTGGATACACTAAAAATCCAATTGCAATTCCATTCGCAATACTAGATGTTAACGGAATACCTACGAAGATTAAAAATGCCGGTAATGCATCTTCAAACTCATCCCAATTAATATCACGTATACTTTGCGCCATTAAACTACCTACAATAATTAATGAAGGAGCTGTAATAGCAGCTACACTTGATAAAGACGCGATAACAGGACTGAAGAATGCCGTTATAATTGTTAGTCCAACAACCACAATACCTGTTAATCCAGTTTTACCACCTGCAGCAATACCCGCTGACGATTCAATCGTCGCTGCTGTTGGGCTTGTTCCAAAGATAGAGCCTGTCGTTCCGCCAATCGCATCTGCGATAAATGCTTTACCAAAACGCTTCTCCGTATTATCTGTAATTAAACCTGCTTGTTTAATTAAACCAAGTAATGCACCTGTCGTATCAAATAAAAGCACAAGTAAAAATGAAAATACAACACCATATAATCCGTATTCAACTACATCTGAAAATGCATTGATTGGATTTGAAACGATAATTCCTTCTGGTAAATGAGGCATCGCAACAATTTTATCGGCAAACTTCAGTTGCCCTGTAAAGAAGGCGATAACTCCTGTCACAATCATACTAATAAATAATGCACCACTAACACGTAATGCCATTAATACTGCCGCTAAAATTAAACCAATTAAAGTTAATATAACGGCTGGAGAATGAAAATCACCAATCGTCACTAAATTTGATGGATGATCCACGATAATTCCAGAAAGGCGTAATCCAATAAAAGCAATAAAGAGTCCAATTCCACCTGCAATTGCATGCTTTAAACTATCAGGAATTGCTAAAATTAACTTTTGCCTAAACGAAGTAAAAGATAATAAAAGAAAAATAATCCCTGTTACAAATACTGCTGAAAACGCAATGACATATGTAATCCCCTCTGCCTGTTGAACAACAGAATAAGCAAAATATGCATTCATTCCCATAGCTGGAGCAATAACGATTGGATAGTTAGCTAAAAACGACATACATAGCGTTCCAATAACTGTCGCAATAATAGTTGCCGTAAAAGCTTGATCAAATGGTACACCTGCATCAGATAATATTTTCGGATTGATGACAAGAATATACGCAAATGTAAAAAAAGTTGTGATGCCAGCTAAAAGCTCTTGCTTCACAGAAGTGTTATATTTTTGTAATTGAAACATGCTTATGTACCCTTCCTACATCTGAATTATTATTACATATTCTTTTCTTACTAGTATGTGAGAAAATATAATACTTAATCTTAACAATCAATAAAAAGAAGAGTCAATATATTCTCTAATAGTGAGAATTTTAAGTTTAAGTCTGACAAGTTCAGATATAGTACAGTTCTTTATGATTATTTTTGTAGCATAACAGATAGAAATGTTTTATAATTTGAAATAGTTAAATATTTAGTGTAAACATTCAAATATCGGTCATTCTACAAGGGGGATTCTTCTTATGCAGCACTCAAACAAATCTGGAACTTTAAACCGTGGTTTAAAAGAACGACATATTACTTTAATGTCACTCGGTTCAGCTATTGGCGTTGGCCTATTTTTAGGATCCGCTTCTGCTATTAAACTAGCTGGCCCTTCTATTTTGCTAGGCTATATGATTGCCGGACTCGTTATTTTTTTCATTATGCGAGCACTTGGAGAAATGGCAATTGAACAGCCTGTTGCTGGTTCTTTTAGTAAATATGCAAATGATTATATTGGGCCACTAGCTGGCTATATTACCGGTTGGAACTATTGGTTCTTATGGGTTGTTACTTGTATGGCTGAAATTACGGCAGCAGGGATTTATATGCAGTACTGGTTCCCAGATATTCCACGCTGGACTTGGGCACTCTTAGCTCTATTATTAATGAGCGCTTTCAACTTCTTATCAGTAAAAGTATTTGGAGAACTTGAGTTTTGGTTTGCTCTCATTAAAATTGTCACAATTATCTGTATGATAGTTGTTGGAGCTGGAATTATTTTATTCGGATTCGGAAATGGTGGTATCGCTACTGGCATTTCAAACCTTTGGTCACATGGTGGCTGGTTCCCTAATGGCTTTTCTGGATTACTACTCTCCTTGCAAATGGTACTATTCGCTTATTTGGGAGTTGAACTAATCGGTGTTACTGCTGGTGAAGCTCAAAATCCGAAGAAAACACTCGCAAAAGCAATTGATAACGTATTTTGGAGAATATTAATCTTCTACGTTGGGGCATTATTCGTTATGATGGCAATTTATCCATGGAACGAACTTGGTGAGAAAGGAAGTCCATTCGTATTAACATTCGAGCAAATCGGTATCGCAAAGGCGGCTGGAATTATTAACTTTGTTGTATTAACAGCTGCACTTTCTTCTTGTAACGGCGGTTTATTTAGTACAGGCCGTATGCTATATACATTAGCACAACAAAAGAAAGCTCCTGAACGATTCGGCCGTTTAAATAAAAACGGTATCCCAAGTCAAGGAATTATAGCAACAGCAATCGTTTTACTCGTCGGCGTTATATTAAACTATCTTGTTCCTGCTAAAGTATTTACATGGCTTACTAGCATTTCAACTTTCGGGGCAATTTGGACTTGGGGCATTATTTTAGTCGCTCAAATTAAATTCCGAAAAGGATTGCAAACTGATAAAAGGGACAACCTAACATATAAAATGCCTTTACATCCATTCAGTTCATATTTCTCACTCGGTTTCCTCGGACTTGTACTAGGTATAATGGCCTATTCGGAAGATACACGAATCGCATTGATTGTTGGCCCAATTTGGCTTATCGGCTTAGCGATCGTATATTACATGAAAGGGTTTCATAAGAGTGATGAAACACCTAATTCAAAAATAAGTTAAACCTGTGATCTCTTCCTATTTACCGGAAGAGATTTTTCATTATTCACACAAATATTTATCAATCAAATTAACGCTATCTTTACACTATTTAATATTTTCCGTCTTTCTTTCCTGAACAAAATAGATTACATTATGAAAGCACATATATTTATTATTAGGGGGATTCTTCTATGAAGAATAAAAAATGGATTATATTTTCTTTAGCAGCAGCAATTACACTTAGTATAGGGAGTTCGTACATTCCATCTACTTATGCCGAAAGCTCCGTAGACCCAGCTCCTGAGATTGCTGCAAAAGTTGTAAATCAAAACAACGGGAAGAAAGTATTATTTGATAATACGCACGGTCAAACAGCAGGGACAGCTGACTGGGTTATTGATGGCGGCTTTTCTGATTTCGGAAACGGCATTGCCCAGAACGGATATCATGTAAAAGAACTTCGTAAATCAACACCTATTACATACGAAGATTTAAAAGATTACAATGTATTTATCGTTCCAGAAGCAAATATTCCTTATAAAAAATCTGAACAAGACGCAATGTTACAATACGTAAAAACTGGCGGCAGTATCTTCTTCATTGCTGATCATTATAATGCAGATCGTAATAAAAACCGTTGGGACTCCTCAGAGGTATTCAATGGATATAGACGCGGTGCATGGGAGAATCCAGCAAAAGGCATGTCTAGTGACGAAGTAAATTCACAGGCTATGCAAGGAGTCGAAAGCTCTGATTGGCTATCCGATAATTTCGGTATTCGTTTCCGCTATAATGCAATTGGTGATGTTTCAGCTAAAAACATTGTGTCACCTGAACAATCATTCGGAATTACAGAAGGCGTATCATCTGTAGCAATGCATGCTGGTTCTACTCTAGCTATTACAAATCCAAAACTAGCAAAAGGACTTGTTTATCTTCCAGAAAACCCGTCAAAATGGAATAATGCTGTTGATAGTGGTGTTTATAACGGCGGCGGTGTTGCTGAAGGCCCTTATGCTGCAATTGCAAAAGTAGGACTTGGAAAAGCTGCATTTATTGGGGATTCTTCTCCCGTTGAAGATGTATCGCCAAAATACGTTCGCGAAGACTCTGGTCAAACAAAGAAAACCTACGATGGTTATAAAGAAGAAAACGATGCTATCTTACTAGAAAACATCGTAAATTGGCTATCGAAAAAAGAGACATTTACAAGTTTAGATCAAGTAAATGGTTTACAACTTGATGCACCTACCGCTTTACAAACATTTGAACAACCAAGCTTATCAACAGAGCCACAACCAGAGCCTTGGAGTGCACCAAACGCAGGTTACCAATGGTTCAATACAAATACTTTTAAACCAGGTTCATACGGATATAAAGGTGCCGTAACAACAAACGACTATATAATTACACACCCTAACATTCTACCAAACAATGAAGTGTTCCAAATAAAGATTCAAGTAAATAACTTATTCCCAAACACAACATACAATAATTACTCTTTAGGTATATTCACTACTGGCGGAACACAAGTAGCAAAGGTTCAAAATACAAACGGCACTTGGCCATCTACTTTCGGATATAGCAGTGCATTCTCTTTCACAACAAACAGCTTAGGTTCTGCTGAGAAAATTGTAAATGTGCAAATTAATCCAAATACAACTGGACAAGCAACGCTTCGTCTACGTCAAAATACAACAGCGAAATATAGTGAAACTGTAACGATTAATAAAAAATAATGAAAAAGGCAATCCGCATATGGATTGCCTTCTTTTTACTTTTCTTCCTTTGAGAAAAACATTCTTGAAATAACGATACCTATACTACCTACAATTAAAAATAACACTGCCCTGATCATCATTGATACTTCTGGTAAGTCCAGAAGGAATAGCTTCCCTATCGTTACGACTAATACGACTAAACCAGCATACAATATTTCATTCATGTTTCTATTTCTTCCAAGCCAAACTGCAAATAATGCATATACCATCCATAATAACGATACAGGTACGCTTATTATACTTCCATCTGTAGAAAGAACTTCACCGACTCTCGTAATTGCAACGAATACAATGACCATAAACGAATAGAGTGCTATAGAATAAACATATTTTCCAAAGCTTATTAACACATCTTTCGCTTGTTTCATGCAGTAATAAAATGTACCTATTAAAATAAGGTGAGCAACACATCCAGATGAGAGGAATTGATCAAATGGGCTAAAAATCGTCTGTATCATTCCAATCGCGTAAATCGTTGCACTCACATACAATTTTATCTGTTGTTTTACTTTAATAGCAGTCATCATGCCGAGGAAACCTTGTAACAATAATACGATCGCTGCATTCACTAAACTGTATTCATATAAAATGGCTAAACTAAATGCTCCCATTGCGAAACCAAATAACAGATTTGTAAATGTAGAGTGTCTATTCTTCCTATATTCAAATACGAACATAATAGCATGCACGAGTGCACTAATGATTAATCCCCATGTTGTGAATTCTGGAATTTTTGCAATGGTTAATATAAAGAAAATGGCATTCGCACTAAATATCGCCAAGCGTGGTTCTAATATAAAACTTCTCTCCGTAAACATATGCCAAAATAATAGTAAATGAATCAAGCCATAAACAAACGTTAATTGTATTTGCAAATTCTCTACTAACATTGACATAACCGCAAAGAAAACAAAAAGGACAATCGCAGCAACAGCATAAGAAATCATATATAAATACTTATAACGATTTCTCAACGCATACCATAATAAACTAAGTGTTAATATCATCTCATATCCAAAGAAAATGTAAGAATTAGGAGTCGTACTATTTAACAAGAATGGCACGAAGAACGCCCCGACCGCTACGAAAATAGTGAGATATTCCGATTGATATCTTTTCGCTAAATAAATGCCTAAAATGACCCATGCAATATTACAAATAAATGCGACACTTGCTGGAATGAATCCATATAAATAATGTGCCGCAAACGTCGTTAAAACAATACCCGTAATACTCCCTCCAGCTAATACTAGCCCTAAAGCTTGCCGCTCTCGTTTAATTTGAACATCCCCTATATAATACAAACCGATAGATAGGGCGATACCAAACACAATTCGTATTGCTGGTGTTAATAAACCAGCATCTACCCCTGCTTTAAACAACCAAATAACCCCGAGTAACATAATACCGACAAATATGCGCGGCAACCACGTTTGGCAAAACTTAATAATATTGAATGGTTCCGGTTTAAAAGCAGATATATTTACTTGTTTTTCCTCAATTTCTTGCATGTTCTCTTTAATTGTAACTACACTTTCTTGTGATTTTTCATCCACTATCGGTTCAATATACACTTTCTTTTCCTTACGAACATGTTGCTGAGCGTTTTCTACTTCTATTTCTCTTTGTTTCGCTTTCAATTCAGAAAGTGCTTCTTGAATCGTTTCTATTGCAGTTTCGAGTGCTTCTATTTTCTTATTCAAATCCTCCTTCATACGCTCCCCCCTCATCATTCATTCGAAACCTATATATTACCAATTATCTTTATCATACTCTTAGTCTATTCATTTTCAAGACTATTTTTCCCAAAAAAAGAAAGGTGTTTTCCCGTTATGGAAAACACCTTTTACTTATTTCTTCTTATTTAGAGCAATACTAACGATGCTGCCAATACAAGCACCTATAATAGCTGGAACAATCCACCCAACACCTTCTGTATAAAAAGGAATGTATTTCAATACTGACGTCCACTGATCCATCAGTACATTTTTATTTAAAATATCAATCGCACTAAATAACGCTACGATTCCAATCGTTACCGAATATACATATACATACTTTCCGATATACTTATGGAATAACCCTAAAATAATAAGGGTTAGTGCAACCGGATAAATAAATCCGAGAATTGGTACTGATACTTTTAAAATTTGCGTTAATCCTAAGTTAGCTAAAACCATACTAATAAAACTTAATATAAACGCCCAAACTTTATAAGATACTTTCGGAAATACACTAGCGAAAAATTGACTACAGGACGTAACGAGTCCAATCGAAACACATAAACACGCAATAGTAAAAATAAGACCTAATAAAACTACCCCGCCTTGTCCAAATAATGCCGTCATAACTTGTGCTAACACTTGCGCACCGTTATCAAATGTACCTAACGAGCCACTAATTGAACCAACATATCCGAGGACGACATAAATAATAGATAGTAATAGTCCTGCCCCGATTCCAGCAATACTCATATATTTCGCTAAACCTTTATCATCTTCAACACCTTTTGCACGTAGAGCATTTGCAATAACAATCCCAAAGATTAAAGCTGCTAGCGCATCCATCGTTAAATATCCATCTAAAAACCCTTGGAACATAGGCGCTTGTCCATAGTTTCCAGCAGGCTCTTTCAAACTGCCTACTGATGTAAACATACTTTTTATAAATATAATGGCGATCATACATAATAATAAAGGTGTTAAAACCTTTCCAAACAAGCCCATTAATTTAGATGGGGATAAACTTAACCAATAAACAATACTAAAGAAAATAACCGTGTAAAACAATAATACAATGCCTCCCGCTTCTGGGAGCAACTGCCCTGGACCCATTTCAAATGCTAAACTTCCTGCACGTGGTATACCAAGACCAGGTCCAATAAACAAGTACACAATACACGGAAAAATAATTGCAAATGAAGGATGAACTCTCCCCGCTAACGTTTGAAAACTTCCCGCTTTCGCAATAGCAATAACACCTAATATTGGAAGACCTGTTGCTGATATAATAAAACCTAACAGTGCAATCCATACATGTTCTCCTGCTTCATATCCAAGGAAAGGCGGAAATATAAGATTCCCTGCTCCAAAGAACATAGAGAATAACATAAGACTAATAAGTAAAATTTCTTTTTTCTGTAACAATTTCATTTCTTTCTCCTTCTTCAATTTCATCACGCATGAAATCTATTCCACACATAGGAAAAACGCGATAATCCGCTTCCTTACAAAGAAAACATAGTCCATAGTCTATCACAAAAGAATCACCCATTCTATAGCTATACCCCTTTTCCAATTTCTTCTGAAAAATCGACCTTTATTGACTTTTAATAGTTAATAAAGTAAACTATTAAATATACAAAACTATTCACTTTGTTTTTGTTTGTGTCAGGAGGAAAATTACATGGAATCAGCGATACAACTAGAAAAAGAACAACAAAGAAAAAAGAAACATCCTCCAGGTTTATACTTACTCTTCTTTACAGAAATGTGGGAAAGATTTAGTTACTATGGATTAAGAGGATTATTAACATTATATTTAACGACAGCTTTAGTAAGCGGTGGTCTTGGGTTTAGTCCAGCATGGGCACTCTCCATTTATGGATTTTATACTGGAGCCTGTTATTTCACCCCGTTAATTGGTGGATACTTAACAGACCGCTTCCTAGGTAAAAGAAAGGCTATCACAATTGGTGGTATAACAATGGCAATCGGTAACCTTACACTATTTGCCATGCAAAACCAAATCGGCCTATACCTCGGATTAGCGCTTATTATTATCGGTAACGGATTCTTCAAACCGAATATCTCTACACTTGTTGGAGAATTATATGAAGAACATGATCCAAAACGTGATAGTGCATTTACCATTTTCTATATGGGTATTAACGTCGGTTCATTTTTAGCTCCACTCGTTTGCGGATTTTTATCAGAAAATTTATTCAAAACAACAGTAGATGGCGTTGTTCATTACGGATTCCGTTATGGTTTCTTAGCGGCTTCAATCGGAATGATTATTGGACAAATTTTATTTACAACTCTATCTAATCGCTTCCTTGGTGAGATCGGTAAAAAACCAGCTCGCGATTTACAAACGACAGATGGACAACAAACAGTAGGAAATACACCGTTAACAAAAAAAGAAAAACAACGTACCGCAGTTATCGTCATTTTAACATGTTTCGTTGTCTTCTTCTGGGCTGGCTTTGAACAAGCTGGTAGTTCGTTAACATTATATACAAACAAATTTGTAGACCGCTCTGTGTTCGGATGGGAAGTCCCAACCTCTTGGTTCCAATCGGTCAATCCGTTATTTATTATTTTACTTGCCCCAGCCATTTCAGCATTATGGGCAAAACTTGCAACTAGAAAAAATGGGGACTTAAAAATCCCAACAAAAATGGGACTTGGTATGATCCTACTCGGTATCGGTTATATCATTCTCGTTATCGCTACATTAAAAACAGGTAGTGATGAACATAACATTACAGAAAAAGCAAACCTACTATTTATCGTCTTTACGTATCTTTTCCATACGTTAGGTGAGCTATTCTTATCACCTGTTGGACTATCAATGGTTAGTGCACTTGCTCCAGTAAAACTTGCTTCTTTATTAATGGGAGTATGGCTAGCAAGCTCAGGAATTGCCAACATTTTAGGCGGACAACTTGCGAGCTTTACAACTTCACTTGGATATTCTGAAGTATTTACAGTAATCGGCGCTGCTGCGATCGTTTTAGGTTGTGTTTTATTATTAATTTCTAAGAGATTAGTGAAATGGATGGAATAAAAAAAGATGAGGAATTTCTCCTCATCTTTTTTATGCTTTCTTACCTTTTTCTATAGATTGCTCATACAGCTCTTTATGTTCTTTATATTCACTTGGAACGAAATTCTTATAGAAGAATGAAAGCCAGCTGTCTCCCTTTTTGTATCCTTCTTCCCGAATTTCCGTTGCCTTTTTATTTGATTTAAATCCTTCAATAAACCATTTCTTTAATGATTCATTCTTTTCATACTTAGCAGGAACTTTCAAATCATAGTTTTCAAATGCATACTTATAGCCAGCCTTTTCTGCTGCCTTTTTTGTAGACTTATAGCCTTTTTCATACGCGGTTTCATATGATTTCACGTATGCATCTTTATCACTATTCCCAGGTTTCTTTTCTGCTAACTCTTTACCAGCCTTTTCCCCTAGTTCAGCTTGCTCTTTTTCAATTTTTTCCGTTCTTTCTTTATTTCCTACTTTGAATCCCTCTTCAAAGTTTGATTTAAACTCTGGGGCAACTTGACTATCGTCCATTACCTCTTGTGCTAACCCCTGCTCTTTCCCTTTTTCAAAATGCGTTTTTTTCTGCTCTTCTAAAGACCATGCCGCAGCATAAGCAGTTGTAAATGCTTGTTTATATGTATCCGATTTTCCAGCTACATGTGCTTCTGCAGCATTTTTTCCAGCTTTAAAATCAGTTTCTCCATTTTTTTGGCCTTCAAGTTGACCTTTTTCCATATCAGCTTGGCGCTTAGCTTCTTCTTGCTTACGTGCCTCTTCTGCTTTTCTTTGTTCCTCAGCTACACGTTGTCTCTCTTCTTCAGCTTTACGCTGCGCTTCTGCAGTACGCTGCCTCTCTTCCTCTGCTTTACGCTGTGCTTCTGCAGCACGTTGTTTTTCAACCTCAGCATTGCGCTGTGCTTCTGCTTGTCTTTCAGCTTCTACAGCGCCATTATTATTTTGGCTAGGTGCAGGACTCGTTGCACCACTACTAGAAGCTGGTTTATTATGATAATGATATTCCCCGTACTGTAATCCCCATTTCTCACAATTTGTACGACACGTATGTCCACCATTAGCATCTGTACGCCCTGGATGCGCATAAGCTGCAATTGGAGCTACCAATAACGCTATACTTGTTGTTAAAAGAAGTTTCTTCACCTGTTGTTTCACTCTTGTTCCTCCCAAAATCTAGAATTCTAACTTTATTATACATAAATAGAAAAATACTTAAATACCAACTAAAATATTCTATTATTTCTCAACATTAGTAAAAAAGAAGGTCAACTCTTTAAAGAGTTGACCTTCTTTTTTATTTCTTCGCCTTCGTCCCTACTAAATCACCCGTAACAACATAACGCTTAGAATTATCCTTCACAGATACACATGTAATAAGCGTTATCTCATCTTTCCCATGATCTTCTACAACTTCCCATTTATCAGGAGTTACTTCAGATATGCCAGTAACCGCATACTCATATTCATTTTCATTATCATACAAATAAATTTTATCGCCCTTTTTCAAAGATGCTATATCGCTAAATAAAACACCTTTTTTAGACATGTTATGTCCTGCTAGTGCGTAATTCCCTTTTCCCATTACTTGATTTTCTTTTACTGTTGCTGCACCTGACAATAGGTTCTTCTCAGTAGAAGATTTTAAAACGGGAAGTTCTATTGAAACACTTGGAATCGAAATACGACCGATTACTTGTTTCTTATCTAACGATGCATTCGCTACTTCTGCTAAGTCTGGCTGATTAATTTTTGAAGCATCTACAAATTCCGTCTCATGCTTTTCATAATCCATCTTTTGAACAGCCTGTACATTTTCAGTCTGTTTCTTTTCAGCCTGATATCCATCATAAAATGGCTTTCCAATTAAAAAACCACCTACAACAAATAAAAGGATTGCTACTATACTATAAATTCTTTGCTTATTCATATACAATTCCTTTCCCTTACAAAATCTTACTCTATATAAAATGATAAGATAATATTGCTATATGTACAAGTGTAAGCTAAAAAGAAACCTTCTTGCCGGTGCAAGAAGGTTTCTTTTTAAGCTAATTTATTTCTGTATAGTGATACGTGGAATACTGTCATTTGAATAAAGAATATAGAAAATATAATATACAACGGGTAGCCTGGAAGATATTCATTGGTAATAGGAGAAAGAGTTAAAAATCCAACTGCACAAGGTAACACGTACCATAATGAAACAAAAGTTGTTCGACAAGCTTTCTCCGTAATTGCTTTTTCACGCTCATCTTCTAGCGGAAATAATAATGGATACATCCAGAAGGATAAATTTTTGTATTTTTTCTTTTGAATTCTATAAAAAATTGTAACTATAGTTGCTCCAATAAATAATAAAATGAATGGTACTCCATTAAACCATACTTCAAATGGGAACTTCTCGTTTTTAATTATATCTGCTAGCTCTGTAGTAACACCATACAGTTCAACAAATGTCCAGCATGCTAACGCAGTATAAAGCACGTTTACAATATAAGAAAAAGCAATTCTATTCATCCTCTTCCCCCTCCTTATTTAAAACAAACACATCTTCCATCTTTAACTGGAATACATCACAAATCGTAAGTGCTAATAACAAAGAAGGAACGTAATCCCCTTTTTCAATTGCAGCAATTGTTTGTCTCGTCACTCCAACCTTTTCCGCTAATACACTTTGCGAAAAATTAAAGCGTGCTCTTAATTCTTTTACCCTATTTAAAATGGTCAAATTTACCACCTCTCACCCTCATTGTATGCTACCCTTAACAAAATGTAAACTCAACTTAACATATTTCTTGTAAAAAAATCCAACTTTACGTATTGTAAAGTTGGATCATGTTTTAGTTTAAAATTGTAACTTTAACTGTTCTTCTACCCCAAGCATTAGCTGTCGCTGAATCCGGCATTAATAAATCAATAATATGACCTTTAATTGCACTACCAGTATCTCCAGCAATCGCTGTTCCATATCCTTCTACATATACAGTAGAACCTAACGGTATAACAGCTGGATCTACAGCAATTAATTTCATATTTGGATTTGCAGTCAAATTATGTCCCAGCTTAGACTTTACAGTTTCACCTGGTTTATAGCCATTTTCAGATGGATCAGCTGTATAAGCAGTTGCTGTTACATAAAATTCTTTTCCACCTTGAGCTGGTTTCGTGTCTGGCTTAGACTCTGATGCTGTATTTTTTGCTGCAGGCTCTGCTGGCTTAGCAGCTGCTTCTGCTTTCGCTTTCGCTAAAGCTTCTTGTTCAGCCTTTGCTGCTGCTTCTGCTTTTGCACGCTCTTCCGCTGCAATTCTTGCTGCTTCTTGTTCACGAGCAATCGTTTCTTGTACTGTCTTCATATTCGATTCAATTTTAGCTTTCTCTTCTGCTGCTAAATTGATTTCGCTTGCAAGCTGATTATATTTCGCTTGAACTGTTTGTAAGTTATCTTGACGTTTTTTCAAGTTATCTTGCAAATCAGCTTGTGCTTTTGCTAATTTTTGCTTATCTACTACTAAAGATGCTTCTTTTTCGTCAATCGCTTTTTTATCTTCTTCAATTTGACGAAGATCTTGTTCTTGTAGACGTAAAATTTCTTTATCTGCATCTAGAATTGTAGATACTGCATTCATACGTTGTATGAAATCAGCAAAGTTTTTTGATTCTACAACAACTTCTACTACTAAACTCGTATTTGAGCTATTTTGAACAGAAACCATACGTTTTTTCATAATATCCTTACGAGCAAGGACTTTATCTTCTAAAACGATAATATCTGCTTTTTTTTGTTCAATCTGCTTATGTGTTTCATCGATTTTACGTTGAATAGCAGCTTGATCCTCTTTATTTTTTGCAATTGTATTATTTAAATTATGTAGTTCGTTTTCGATACCTTGAATTTCTTTAGTAACAGCTTGCTTCTCTTGCTCTTTCTTCTGCATATCTGCATCGTTTTGCTGCAATTGCTGTTGCATGTTGTTAAGTTTCTCGTCGTTTGACTCTGCTTTTACAGCGACTGTACTAGAAAGACCAATAATTCCTGCTAATACTAGACTACTGATTCGCTTAAAATAGTTCATAATCCGACTCCCTTCTTATACAGTTATACATGATTTATTTTACAGTTTGTTTACAATACGATTAAATACAGTTTATTTTTCATGACAAAAAAAAGGGAATTATGAATAAAATGTAATAGATTCTTAAATATTTAACAATTCCTATATTTAAAAATTACAAAAGATGCTAAAATCCAAATATAGAGAAAATATAACTTCTAAAGGCGGTTGAAATAAACACATGTTTACTCAAAAGAAATCACTCCAACATAAAATTGATCAATTAGAAGATCGTATACAAGAATTAGAAGCGGAATTAAAACAAAAAGATATTGAGAACCAAGAAACTATTTCTTCTATCCACAACCGTGTACAACGCGTTGTTCAAGAACATAAACTTGTAAATAACCAACACAATACACTCCAAAATTTAGTTCAGCAATTGAGCTCATGTTTCGAAAATGTTTCAGCACGTACAACACATTCCAATGAATTAAATAATGAAATGTTACAGAAAGAACAAAGCTTAATCCAATCTATTGAAGAAATTATTGACTGCTCTAATGAAGGAAAAGAATCCGTTCACCGTTTACTTATTGTAATTAATAAATTAGGTGAACAATCCCAGCGCACGTCTAATAGTATGAATCATTTAAGCGAACGCTCAAAAGAAATCGAGCAAATTGTTGAAGTAATTCAAAACATTGCAGCACAAACAAATTTACTTGCGTTAAATGCAAGTATTGAAGCCGCACGTGCTGGAGAGCATGGTAAAGGATTCGCTGTTGTTGCCAATGAAGTAAGAAAACTAGCGGAAAGTACAGCAGAAAGTACAAAAAACATCGGTAACTTAACGAAAAAAATTCAAGAAGAAATTGAAAAAGCATATGACAACACAAAAGATAATTTACATTTAGTCGATGAAGGTGTAGAAATGAGTGCCGATACAAACGCTAGAATTGAAAATATTTTAATCATGATTCAAACGTTACAAAATGGTGCTACAAATGTTATTAAAGCTATCGAAAACCAAAAATCTTGTAATGATGATATATTACGAGAATTCGCTAATACACAACAAATGTTCCAAAAATTAAACACTACTATTATGAATCATATTCATGATGCTGAAAAAGTCGACTCTCAATTGGCTCAAACTATTCAAAAAACGGTAGTTTCTAATTAATAATAAAAAACCCTTATCTGCCCATAAGGGTTTTTTATTATATTTCGAACTATTTCAACTTTGTTTTCAATTCTTTTTAGCGCTATAATGATAAACGAAATTCAATTGAAAGGAGCTTCATTTTGACTGCATATTTATTTCCAGTAAAAACAGCATTTATTTTATTTCCTATTTTAGCAATCTTTCTCTTAATTCCTTTTTTAATATTTAATTATCGAAAATACGGTTATTTAAATAAATGGCGCTCATTTATTTTATACTCATTATTACTCTACTTATTAAATGCCTATTTCCTTGTTATTTTGCCATTACCACAAACGTACGATACTTGTAGCCTACAACCGGCTAATACACAGCACATGCAACTATCGCCATTTTATTTCATACAAGAGATTAGTAATCATACATCGGCAATTTTAACGAAACCAGCTACTTATTTCTACTTATTAAAAGAATCTGCATTTTTACAAGTTGCATTTAACGTTTTATTAACCGTTCCATTCGGTATTTACTTACGTTATTATTTCCGACGTAGTTTCTTACAGACTATTTGTATTTCTTTTTGTCTTTCACTATTTTTCGAACTAACACAGGTAACTGGATTATACGGTATATATAATTGTGCCTATCGCTTACTCGATATCGACGATTTGTTTTTAAATACATTAGGAGGAATCATTGGTTTTATTATCGCACCAATATTCACGTACTTCCTTCCGAAAGCAAACGAATTAGATAGTCATATTGATTTGGAAACGAAACCAGTTGGATTCGTTCGCCGCCTTATCGCGATGCAAATTGATTGGATTTTCTTATCTATCGTTGTACCTGTCATTAAAAATAAAGGAAATTCTTTCTTCATTTCTAATATTCAATCTTACACCAATATATACGAACTCATTTTCATAACGTGTTCGATCTTTATTTACTTTATTATCATTCCATACTTTACGAACGGAAAAACAATTGGAAAAGCATTACTTCGTATTTATGTTAAAGGAAAGTCAGATCGTATTACGATGAAGGAATTATTCATTCGTTACGGTATATTCTATTTCATTCTAGGGGGAATCAATTATATTCTTTCTAGTAGCTCTATCTTAAATCTTACAGAGCCTTTAGTATTACTAGTTATATTGTTATTCCAATTCGTAATTAACGGCCTATTTATTATTCATGTTTTATTACATGTATTTAGCCGTGATAAGTTACTATTTTACGAGCGTATTAGTCAAACAAGAAATGCAATTATACTAAAAAAAGCTGACAAATAATTATTTGTCAGCTTTTTTCATACTCAGGAATAACTTTTCTGCATACGGATTTAAAAACATTCCCATTTCATCTAGCGACTTTCTCACTTGTAAAAACGAATGAAATTCTGGATATATATCTGGTAATTGCTTATACGATAATGTATGCATTTTCCCCCAATGTGGACGTCCTTCATACTTCAGAAAAATTTTTTCCACTTCACCAAAATAAGCAGCATATTTCATACCTTTGTACATATGAACAGCGATATACGCTGAATCCCTTCCGTAGGCTGGACTGAGCCATATATCATCACCTTTCACATAGCGGCATTCGATCGGGAAGTGCACCTTATACTTTTTCTTTTCAATAAGATTTGAAATTTCTTCTACAACAGTCCTCATATACTTTGAAGGAACACTATACTCCATTTCAAAAAATGGAACCGTACGTGATGTAGCAAACACTGCATAGCTTGGACCAATTATTTTTGTATTTGGTACAGTCTTAGCAGATAACCGACTTACTCCTTTACTTATAGAAGGAAACCATTTACACCCTTTAGATAACAAAGAGAACATTCTATTTTCAAGTAACTCCACCTTTAATTTATGCCATCTCAAGTCACTTTCTTTACTCATTGTTTCATTTGTAAATTTCACTTGTACTTCATCTGAATAAGGAAAGATAAAAAATTCAAAATGACGATTCTTCTTATATTCTTCTAATTTGTTCATTACAGTAGAGAATGACTGTTTTTCACTTTCATAAACGAGCGAATATGCTGGAATAACCTTCAATTTTATCTTTACAATAATACCTAGCATTCCAAGCGACAGCTGAAACGCTTTCCAATATTCGACGTTTTCGGTTTCCGAACAAACTATACTCTCACCTGTTGATAAAACTGCCGTAATCTCTATAACTTGTGTTGATAAACTACCAAAGGTAACACCCGTCCCATGCGTTCCCGTACTAATCGCTCCCGCAATAGATTGTGAATCAATATCCCCTAAATTTTCTTGTGCATAACCTTTTTCCTCAAGTAACTTCCCTAGATCATGTAACTTTGTTCCTGCCCACACTTCAACAGTCATCTTCTCTGTATCAATATTCGTAATGCCCTTTAATTCATCTAAAGAAACTAAAATTTCTTCCGTTTGCACAAGAGGTGTAAACGAATGCCCTGAACCGACAACACGAATTTTCTTCCCTTTTTTTCGTGCAAGCCCTACAACTTCTACTACATCTTGTATACTTTCTGGATACATTGTATAATGCGGCGTTCCTTCTACATTCCCTGTCCAATTTCTCCATTTTTGTCCCTTTATAGAAAGCATTGGCCATCCCCCCGATATGTTGAATACTCCCCTACAATCTCTCCTTTTTTAACACGATATAAAAAAGGAAACCGCTCACATAACTCTCCAGCTTTACTATGGCGAAACAAGATAGAATCGCCTATATCTACTCGTTCTTCACCGTTATAAAAAATTGGTGTTTGTACCTCGCCAGCACCTTCTAAAGTTAATAATTTTGCACCACCCGGTCCTCAAACTTCAGGCTCTTTATCTTTACCAACTGCTCCTGAAGCAATATATCCACCACCTAGGCAAGTATAAATAAACGGAGCTGGTTTGCGCACAACTGGTAAAGCAAATCCAACGGCTGGATGAAATTGTACTTCTTTATAATAATCAAACAGTTTTGGAGAATAAAAAGCAGAACCTATTGTAATCTCTGAAACTGAATTATCTTGCTCAGTTGTTTTTATACTTCCTGTCCCTCCTCCATTTACAAACCTTAGTTCAATACCAAGATTTTGGATTTCTTTTACGATATGTCCCCTTCTTTCTTTAACCTCTAGCACTGATTTCTTCTTTAAATACGAAATCACTTTACTTTTCATCCATTGATTAGGTATATGATCCCCCACCCCGGCAATTTGAGCTTCGTACCCCATTACACCATCTAGTATTAAATATGATGATTCCTTCACCCTTTTAACTATTTTCAAAGCGACTTGTACATCTTTTACCGGGGATCTTTTTACACCAAAATGAAATTGAAAAAAAAGACTACTCATATCAATATCCAAACAAACACGAAAACACCCTTTAGACTTCTCAGCAATTTTTTCTAAATAAACAATATGATCTTCACAATCCACCATACAAGTTATAATGAACCCTTTCTTTGTTAGTAAACTAATTTCATGTAAAGCTCGTTCATCATAAGCAGGGTACCCTAACAATAAATCATTAAAGCCTTGTTCTATTAAGAACAAAGCTTCTCTAGGTGAAAAACACATAATACCTTGAAATCGATCATTTGCAGCTAAAATTCGTTTCATAATTGGAACAGATCGTAATGATTTACTAGCTATACGGATCTTCTTATCTCCACTTAACTCTATAATCAATTGAATATTCCTCTCTAAAGCCACTTCATCTAAAAATGCACACGGTAATGGAACTTCCTTAAAAATTCCTCTATCCACATTCTTCTCTCCTCTTCTATATATGTCTTATACATATTGGAAAGAAAGAATGATTTTCCTGTTTTCAAATAAAAAAAGTTTCTTCTGCACGAAGAAACTTTTTTGAGAGATGCTCTATTTTGACATTTGACCTTTCGCCAATACTTAACGATTTCCGTACGTATCAAACCAAAGCTGAATATATCCAGCCGTTACACGCTGTGCTTCCATTAATCGCTTACCAGTCATTGGTGTAACTTCAGCACGCCATTTGTCCGCATAACTTTGTGATACAGCAGCTTTTACAAACCAACTTTTCGTATTACTATTTACAATTCCAGGGTAATCTTGCTTCGCAGCCACTGCTGCCCCATGAATCCAATCTTCGGGGTTCATACCTTTCCAATTCCAATATCCATTTCCGTCCGTTACTTTATAGTTATCTTTAATTGTATCTACAAAGTTTTCATATTTAGAGTGGAATCCTTGTGGATAAGAAATATTCGTAAAATTTGCTGCATGCATCGGTTGATTTACATCTCCTAAATAATGAAGAGATAATCCTAAATAGAAGAATGCTTGTTTCATATCTTTATTTTTATATGACTCACCAGCTAGTTTGAAATACTTTGCTCCCGTTTCCTTTGCTTGTTTTGCAAATGGAATATATGTACTTCCATCATCTGGATCATAGAAATGCGATGCAAATGTACTATTATCATAATAAGGATTTTCATAGTCAGCAGAATAAATACCGTTCTCTAAATCTGTACGCCATTCATTTAATAGCGCAATTTGATCTTGTTTTACAATTGTCGTATTACGAGACATGATATCAATTGCACGATTTACAATCCATAAATGAGAATTTACACCTTCTGAATGTTTATCTTCAGCAGACCAATACTGAATAATTTGTACTCTATTCCCTCCATCATTTTCATGTGCAAATGCTACATTTTGTAACGGAGCTACTAACGTAATTGCTGCTGCTAAAGCAAGAACTTTCTTTTTCATCTGAAATCCTCCATTTTATAATTAAGTTATTGTAAATATTTTGTTAGGATCCTACGATGTCTTTCGGTTAACCTATGATTAGAATATCCCACCTTTCATCGAATTTCTATTATTAAATCAAAATATGCAAATGTTCATATTGCTATAACTTTATACATAGTGAACGTAATGAATGAATGCACTTACATTGTAATAAAGTATTATTAAGCTACTGCAAATGTTTGTCTAAAATAATGTAAAAAAAGAGTAAAGCAATTACATGCTTTACTCTTTTTTCTATTCGATAATATACTCGGCAGTTGCACGTTAACTGCCAACTTATGTATAAACCCAAAAACTAATCCGATTCCGATAAATATGTATAGTATCGTAAATATCTTCCCAAAATCAGTTTGAGAACTAAAATCTTTATCTCCTACAGTTGTCAATGTCACCACACTAAAATACAAAGCATCGAACTTCCCCTTCCAAACAAGAATACTTTTAGTTAAAGGAAAGTCTATCACCTTTCAGTATAGAAAAAATTAGCCCTTTTCTATTTCTAGAAAAGGGCTAATTTCTTCTATTATATATTATTTAGGTGAAACAAGAATTTTAACTTGTGTTTTATCTTTTACAAGTGCTTCAAAGCCTTCTTCAACAACTTGATCCACTGTGATTTTTTTCGTAATTAATTTCTCTGCTTGAATTTGACCAGAGCTAATTAATTTAATAACAGCTGGGAATATATGACGATATCCAAGAATACCGATAACTTCTTTTTCTTTTAATACAAGGTTATTCGGAGTAATTGTCGCATCTTTTTCCCACACACTAACAATTACAGTTTGGCCTTCAAAGCTTGTACTTTCAATCGCTTGACGAAGTACAACTTCAACACCTGTTACTTCAAAGCTAACATTTACACCTAAGCCATTTGTTAAGTTGCGAATTTCTGCTAGTACATCTTGAGTTGCTGGGTTTAATACGTAATCAGCACCTACTAATTTAGCTAGCTCTTGACGTTCTTTAGAAAGTTCCACTGCGATAACAGGAGTTGCTCCCGCTGCTTTTGCTGCTTGGATTACAAGAAGCCCAATCGGACCACAACCAAATACAGCTACAGCTTCTCCCTCTTTTAATTTACTTTGACGTACTGCATGAACTGCTACTGCTGCTGGTTCTACAAGCGCACCTTGTTCATACGTCATTTCATCTGGAATATGATGAACCATATTTTCTGGTACTACTGTATATTCAGAGAAACCACCGCCTTCCCCGCCAAGACCGTGGAAAACAAGTTGTTCACAAACATTGTAATGTCCATGTTTACAAGCTTCACATTTACCACAAGAATAAATCGGTTCTACAACAACGCGGTCTCCCACTTTATGAGATGTAACTCCTTCACCAATTTCTACTACCTCACCACTAAACTCATGACCTAAAATAACCGGTGCTTTTACGTGTGTTAATGGATGTTCTTCTGTCGGAATAAAGATAGGCCCTGCTAAATATTCATGCAAGTCTGTCCCGCAGATACCACACCATTTAACTTTAATCTTAACTGCTCCTGGTCTTACAGTTGGTTCGGATACTTCTTCTACTCGTACATCACGTTGATTATGCCAAAGTAATGCTTTCATTTTATACATCCCTCTCTATGTATATACTTAACCTGGTGAAGTTTACAAACCTATTATAATACTCCCATCCATATATTTCAAAAAAACAATCTCATTTCCACTAATTTTTAACAAATAACGTTCACTATTTTGTCACTTTGTACTTTTTTCCACATCTGTTAATTCAATTTCATTGCAGTTGAAATTAGCATTATGCCATAATAGCATGGGAGAGGTGAATATCGCTTGAAATATTTTATTTACTTTATTGTTATCGTAGCGTTTTTCGATACATTTTCACAATTACCTATTATGAGTACTTTCGCTCAAAGTCTTGGGGGAACCCCTCTTGTTATTGGACTAGTTGTCGGTATGTACTCATTCGCTAATATGATCGGTAATATTATTGCTGGAGCCGCTGTCGATAAATTTGGAGCAAAAAAAATCCTTTATATAAGCATGGGAATTACGAGTTTCATAGTCTTGTTATATACCGTTGTTCAAAGTGGTGAACAACTATTAGTTGTGCGCTTTATGCACGGTTTTAGTGACGGATTTTTAATTCCTGCTGCCTTTACGTTTTTATCAAAGCAAACAAATTCAGCAAGGCAAGGTAAGGCAATGGCTCTATCTGGTGCTGCTGTTGGAACAGCGGCAATCGTAGGACCTGCTTTCAGTGGCATTATGAAAGCAACAGCTGGTATAGAGTGGGTTTTCATTACGATTTCTATTTTAATGGCCCTTGGTACAATCGTATCTCTATTCTTCTTACCAAATAACGTATCAAGAAAAGATATATCAAGAACACAAATGATGAACAAAGAAGATATGATTGAACTATTGAAATCAGAACCGTTATTACAAGCATATATTGGTGCTTTCACACTAATGTTTTCACAAGGGATTGTCACTTATATGTTACCAGTAAAAGTTGAGGCGTTAGCACTTAAAGCATCTACAACAGGCATGATGTTAAGTGTATTTGGAATTACCGCTATCCTCTTCTTCTTACTGCCAACAAATCGTATTTACGATCGATTTAATCGTTCAAAACTAATGCTAATCGGGATTGCAGTAATGGCACTAGCATTATCTTTACTTGGATTGTTTGCAACAAAAAGCATGCTCTTTATCGTTATGATGATTTATGGAATTGGATTCGCTATCCTCTTCCCAGCAATTAATGCTTTACTTGTTGAAAATACGACAGATGGTAACCGTGGGAAAGCATTCGGATTGTTTTATGCATTCTTCTCATTAGGAGTTGTTGCTGGTTCCTTTACAGTTGGAGCAATCGGAGCATCTCCTAGTGCTAGCTTCGTTATCGGAACTGCATTCTTATTAACATTTGCTGGAATGATTTATGTAAGAAGCAAAGTAAAAAGCAAAGTAAAAGACAAAGTAAAAAAGACAATGATGGGTTAATTTCATCATTGTCTTTTTTTCCTAATATATTACTTTTGTGTATAACCAAGTAATACTGTAAATAAACTTATTTATAAAATCAATACTACCTTCTTCCTTTAAGAAAGAAACTGAATAAATACTGACGATACTTCGACAATTTCCTCGGAAATATTTCCTTTCCCCACATAATTTGATACACTACACATGAACCAACAGTTGTATTACATGAGCTAAAATAATAACTTACTATACAAATTTTAAAAGCACACTCTTCATATGAAGAATGTGCTTTTATATTATTAACGTTTAATCCAAACAGCGCCCGCTGACTTATCCTCTGCTTGTCCAACAACTTGGAATTTAAGTCCAAGGTTTGGAACTTTTCGTCCTGCATCAGCAATTTGTTTGTTACTATATACTTTTGAATCATCAAACGTTGTAACGCCTTGTAAGCCAGCATAATTAAACTGCCCGCGTGTTAATGAATTTACACTCCATGCTGGCGTTTGATCCAATGAAAATGCAGCGTCTGCAATTTGCATGCCCGTATTACCATACGCTGGTTTCCCGTTTAAATTACCAACGAGTGCTTCTGGATGAGAGTCAATAACACCAAGGAAGCCTTCACCTGGATGTACCCCAACCCAGTTATCTTTGAAACTATCATCTGCATACCAAACGACAAGTCCTGTATTATACACCGGACCTCTTCCCGCCTTTAATCCATTATCTGATCCAGCATAGTTTCTCCACTCTAAATAATAATAATGAGGCTTCTGTTCTGTCCCATCAGAAACAACAAATCCATTTAACTTCATTTTAGACTGTCCTTCTGCGTCATCTGAAAATACTACTTGTCCATCAACTGTTACATTTACATTATCCATTGCGAAACCTTTATATGTTAAAGCTGGATCTGTAATATAGTCGAATTGTAGTTTCACTTTCTTTCCTTTAAATTGACTTAAATCGTATGATTTATCAATCCACTTTCCATCGGTTGTATCTTTATCATCTTGTACTATCTTTTCTCCTAATCTATCAATCAATGTTTTCGTTCCATCTTCCGTTACAGCATGTACTTCGATGAAATCGCACTCTGCTTCTAACTCATAATTTGCTTTATAATCGAATTTTACGTTTGTTCCTTTTGTTAAATCAAAGAACGGTGTTTCTAATGTTGTATGCATATCATCGCCTCTTGTACTATAATATGCATACTTTCCAAATCCCGGCTTAATTGTTTCAACACTCTTACTTGGTAAGTTCACACGAACAATGCCTGGACGATTTGATTTTGTAACACTTTGATCAATATATGTAGGAACTCCTACACCACGCTTAATTTTATCGTAATCTACCTCTAAAATTTTTGCCCAGTTTCCATTCATATTCTTTTGTAAAAAGTCTTTATTTTGCGGCGAAAAACTAGTTGGCTCTGTTCCAGCAATTTTCCCTGTCCAACTACCTCCACTCATTAATGACCAAGCTTCAACAGGTGAACCATTTCCAGTATATTTCGTGTCATATTCATCCGGTAAACCAAGGTCATGTCCAAATTCATGTGCAAACACACCTACTGCTCCATCTTCTGGTTCAATTGTGTAATCATGTGCTGCTACTTTTCCACCCCAATAATCTACCTTTGATTTTGTACCTTCAATCGCTACTGGATCTACTGCTAATTTTGAACGATGTGACCAGATTGCATCATCACCTAATTTACCGCCACCAGCTTCTTGACCAACACCAGCATGGATTACCATTAAATGATCAATTACACCGTCTGATTCATTTTGATTCCCATTACCGTTTGTATCATATCTATCAAATTGATCAAATTGAGATAAATCTAGTCCTTTCTCGGCTGCCGCATGTAAAGCCTCCTTCACTAAATCACGTGCGCCTTTTGGCCCCTTATTATCGTGACCACTACTACCATCTGCTCCATAATCAGATGCTTTTCCTGGGACAGTTAACCACTCTGTTACATACCCATCTGTCGTATAACTACCACCAGATTGCTCTTCATAGTACTGTTTAAATGTTTTTACTTTCGAACCATCAAATAATGTATAAGGCTCATTACCAAACAACATTTTTTGATAATGTTCTCTACTAAAGTCTTTCGAATACATGTAACCTGGCGTTTGATCGATATTATTGTGCTTATAATCACTGAATTCAACGAGTAACACTAACACTTTATCATTGCGGACAGTTCCATTATACGGAGCTTGTTTTGCTTTAGACGTTGGGACTTGCCCATTCAATTGCTTTTTATTTGGCTCTGGCTTTTTCTCAGAGCTAACATTTTTTTCAGCCTTCTTTACGTTTTCCTTTTCTTCCATCTTTTTTTCTTTTACTTTTTTCGTGAAATCAGATACTTCTTGCGAGTGATCATCTGGAAGAATTTCTTTATTCGCCTGATCCCCTTGTTTCTTTTCAATATATTGCTCTACAGCTTTTTTCGTCTCTTCTTTAGAAGATGCTGGATTAATTGTTCCTCTTTCTTTCAACGCTTCCGCTAAACGATCTTCTTGAATTAAATTATGATCAATTGGCGTCGTAGAAATATTTTCTTTTGCTTTCACTGGCGTTTCTGCGTATGCTAACGGAGCACTCAATACAGCTGTGTATCCAATGGTTGCCGTAATTGCTAATGACGACAACACTTTAAATGGCGCTTTTCTTCTCATTCTATTTCTCTCCTTTTATAAAACTTAAAATTCAGATAAATAAGTGCATTTTAATCGAAATCCCTACTTTCTGCCCTCCCTATATAAAAAGGCATAATTCTATAAACGTTAAGCTTTCTGTTATAGAATCATGCCCTCCAGTTTTCTGGTCAGACCCTCTACCTTTTATGTCGAAATATGAAAAATAAAAAGTGATTTGATATATATTAAATAGCTTATATAACAAATTTAAAAGACAATATGCACAATTGCATGAAAATTCTTTTAAATGAAGCGGAACTTTAATCAGAGGAATGTTTTGTCCATCCCCCTCTGATTATTTGCCTTCACCAATCGGGCTTTTACGGGCAGTTATCTCCCACCTAACTTCCTCGCATATGCCGAATTTTGAGGCGGGAATTTTACTGCCCACAAATAACGGGATAAAAAAAGAACCCTAGTCAATTAAACTAGGATTCTCGATTTTCTATTATTTCTCTTGTGTTTTTTCCCAATCAGCTAAGAATTTCTCAATTCCTTGATCTGTTAATGGGTGTTTCACTAATGAAGCAATTACGTTTGCTGGGATTGTTGCAATATGTGCACCATTTAATGCTGCGTCTGTTACGTGAACGCTGTGACGTACAGATGCTGCAATGATTTCTGTTTCAATGCCGTGAATTGCAAAGATTTCTGCGATTTGGCGAATTAAGTCCATACCGTTATGACCGATATCATCTAGACGACCTAAGAATGGTGAAACGTATGTCGCACCAGCGCGAGCTGCAAGTAATGCTTGAACTGCTGAGAATACTAGTGTAACGTTTGTACGAATTCCTAAATCAGAGAATGCTTTTACTGCTTTTAAGCCTTCTGTTGTCATTGGAACTTTTACAACAACGTTTGGAGCGATTTTTGCTAACTCTTTTCCTTCTTCAATCATTTTATCAGCTTCTAAGCTAATTACTTCTGCGCTTACAGGTCCTTCAATAAAGCTGCAAATTTCACGAATACGTTCATGGAAATCTACGCCTTCTTTTGCTACAAGTGATGGATTTGTCGTTACTCCAGCTACTACACCTAATGCATTTGCCTCTTTAATTTCGTTAATGTTTGCTGTATCAATAAAGAATTTCATTTGTTATTCTTCCTTCCTAATTTTCATTTTATATTTATTTGTTTTTCTTAATAAGCTCTAATTCAATCGGAATAAATTTGTCCACTTTTTTACCTTGTGTTATCTCTTTTGCTGTTTGCATCGCCTTCTCTCCGATTAATTCCGGTTTTTGAGCGACTGTTGCAGCCATACGCCCATCGTTAACCGCTTTCACAGCATCTTCTGTTGCATCAAATCCAACAACAACTACATCTGTTTTTCCAGCAGATTTTAATGCCTCAATTGCCCCTAATGCCATTTCATCGTTATGAGCAAATACCGCTTTAATATCGCTATTCGCTTGCAAAATATTTTCCATAACAGATAAACCTTTTGCACGATCGAAATCAGCTGCTTGTTTTGCTACTACTTTTAAAGACTTATCAGCTACGTTATGGAATCCTTTCCCGCGCTCACGAGCAGCAGATGATCCAGGGATTCCTTCTAACTCAGCAACGTTTGCTCCCTCGCCAACTAATTCACGAATGTAATCACTAGCCATTTGACCACCTTCGATATTATTAGAAGCAATGTGAGAAACAACTTTACCTGAATTCGCAACGCGGTCAACTGTAATAACAGGAACATTCGCTGCATTCGCTGCACTTACCGCTGAAGCAACAGCGTCTGAATCGGTTGGATTAATAACAACTACATCGACACCTTTTTGAATTAAATCTTCAACATCGTTTGTTTGCTTTGCTGCATCATTTTGCGCATCAACAGCAATCAATTCAATGCCGCTATCTTTCGCTTTCTTTTCTGCACCTTTTTTTAAAGTCACGAAAAACGGATTATTTAAAGTTGAAACAGAGAATCCAACTTTAATAGTTTTATTTCGACCTTTATCGCTAGAATCCTTTGCCCATTCTGGTGGTTCCATTGAACAACCAGCAGTAATGACCATAATACATGCAACGAGTATAAGTAACCATTTCTTCATGAACTGTCCCTCCATTACGCTTCTTTTCGACGATCAATTAATACAGCTAGTAAGATTACAAGCCCTTTTACAACTTGTTGGAAGAAAGAAGATACACCTAATAAATTTAAACCGTTATTTAGTACACCGATAATAAGTACACCGATGAATGTACCAACAATCCATCCTCTTCCTCCTGAAAGGCTTGTTCCACCTAATACAACTGCTGCAATTGCATCTAATTCGTAAGAAGTACCTGCAGTCGGCTGTGCAGAATCTAGTCGTGATGTTAAGATAATACCTGCAAGCGCTGCCAAAATCCCGGAAAGACCGTAAATCATTACTTTAATTCTCGTAACATTAATACCTGATAGTGCTGCTGCTTCTTCATTTCCGCCAATCGCAAAGGTACGGCGACCGAATGTTGTTTTCTTCAAAATGAAGTACAATACTGCGAAAGCGATCATCATTGTAACAGCTGGTACCGGAATACCAAGAAAATAACCACGGCCAAACATTTGGAACATTAAATGATCACCAAGACCAGTGATCGGACGTCCGTCCATATAAACAAGCGTCAACCCGCGAAAAATAGTCATTGTTGCTAAAGTCGCAATAAACGGAGCTACTTTTCCCTTCGCAATAATGATACCGTTTATAACTCCCATTACAAGACCAGCTAATAATCCAACTGCCATTGCAAGGAACGGATCCATGCCACTTGCCATCATTCCAGCAACAAGTGCACTTGATAATGCTAAAATAGAACCTACCGATAAGTCAATACCCCCTGTTAAAATTACAAAGGTCATTCCGAATGCAATGAGTGCATTAATCGATACTTGACGCAGTATATTAAACAAATTTGGGATTTCAATAAATGCCGGATTTAAAGCTGTAATTACTACGATAATTAACACTAAACCGATTAAAGAACCAAGTTGTTGTAATACATTCCCCTTCTTAGCCATACCTTACTCTCCCCCTGTAGCTAGTGCCATAATAGACTCTTGCGATGCCTGATCTTTCTCTAAAATACCACCGATTTTCCCTTCATGAATGACAAGAACGCGATCACTCATTCCTAGAACTTCTGGAAGCTCAGACGATACCATAATAACGGCATCTCCTTGCTCTGTAAGCTTATTCATAATAGAGTAAATTTCTTTTTTAGCCCCAACATCTACACCTCTCGTTGGTTCATCTAATATGAGTAGTTGTGGATGAATACCGAGCCACTTTGCAATTACAATCTTTTGCTGATTTCCACCTGAAAGAGATTTCACAGCTTGCTCTCCGTTAGCTGCTTTCACATTAAGAAGCTTCATCATGTCTTCTGTAAATTGCTGCTCTAGTGCGTTACTTAGAACACTTCCCTTTGAAAGACTTTCTAAATTTGGTAACGCTAAATTTTCTCGAATTGAGAAATCTAACACTAACCCTTCTGATTTTCTGTCCTCTGTAATAAAAGCAATTCTTTGTCTAATCGCATCTATCGGACTATCAATCTTTACTTCTTGTCCATTTATAAAAATTTGTCCAGAGTCTAACGGTTCATATCCAAATATCGCTTTCATAATATCCGTGCGCCCAGCTCCCATCAAACCAGCTACACCAAGAATTTCACCTTTTCTCACTTGAAACGAAACATTTTCGAATTTCCCCTTTTTCGTTCCGTTACGCATTTCAAAAATCACTTCGCCAATTTGACTATTTCGCTCTGGGTAACGTTCACCAATGCTGCGCCCCACCATCATACTCACTACTTCATCAAATGACGTTTCTGGAATTAACCTCTTTCCTACGTATTCTCCATCACGTAAAATCGTAATGGCATCACATATTGAGAAAATCTCTTCCATACGATGCGAAATGTAAACGAATGAAACACCTTCTTTGCGTAACTTATTTATAACTGTAAAGAGCGTTTCAATTTCACGATCCGTCAGTGCCGCAGTTGGTTCATCCATAATAATAACGCTCGCGTTTGTCATTAAAGCTTTCGCAATCTCGATAATTTGCTGTTGTCCAACCGATAATTCACCAGCTAACATAGCGCCTTTTACATGCAATCCTAGCTCCGCTAATTGCTGCTGTGCAAGTGCGTTCATTTGACGAGTACGTAAAATACCTGTTTTCCCATACATTAACTCTTTACCAAGATACATATTTTCAGCTACTGTTAAATTCGGCAATATGTTCAATTCTTGATGAATAAATGCAATGCCGTACTCTTCAGCTTCTTTCGCATTTTTAAAAGTACGTTCTTGTCCATCAATCGTGACTGTTCCACCATCTTTTGTATATACACCTGTCAAAATCTTCATGAGCGTTGATTTACCCGCTCCATTTTCCCCCATCAATGCATGAACTTCCCCTGTTTCAATCATAAACTGTGCATTCTTCAAAACAGGATTACCATTGAACGCCTTTGAAATATTTTTCATTTCAATATGCATTCTCATCACTTCCCTTTATTAAAAAATCACACCTGCATGTAGAATAACATTGGCATAAGGCGTAGCCTCACCTGTGCGAATAATTGCCTTTGCTTTCTTCGTATGCTCTTTAAATTGTTCATGAGATACATATTCAAATGCTGGCTCTTTTAATCGCAGCTCAATCTCTTTATTTACTTCCGCATTATTTATAATAACTTCTTCTGCTAACGTCACTTTTTCAATTGCCATATCATCAGCTACAACTTGTAATACATCTAAAAAACTTGGTTTCCCAATCTCAACTGCTAAATCAATTCGTTTTACTCCGTCAGGAATCGGTAATCCGCAGTCTGCAATTACAATCGTATCTGTATGTCCAAGTGAAGCAAGGACTGCTGCGATTTCGCTATTTAATACACCATGCTTTTTCATCCAATAATCACCTGCACTTCACGTACTCTATCTCTCGTTGGCATACCGCCTTGTGCACCAAGTTTCGTTACAGAAAGACCACCAGCAATGTTCGCAAAACGAATTGCTTTTTGAAGTGTTTCTCCTTCAGAAAGTGCAACTGCTAGCGCGCCGTTAAATGTATCACCCGCTCCAGTCGTATCCACTACATCAACAGCAATACTAGGAACATGTACAATCTCCGTACCATTATGGAAACGAACACCATTAGATCCTTCAGTCATCAATAGTTTATTTGGGTATTTTGCCAATAAATCCTCGATTGGTGACGTAAAATCATCTAATACAATGCGACATTCATGTTCATTTGGCGTAATGTACGTTGCCTTTTCTAAAATGTCTTCTGATAAAACTTGTGCTGGAGCTGGATTCAACATAACCGGAATTTTATGCTCCTCACAAATAGATAGAACATATTTTACTGTTTCCAGCGGAATCTCTAGTTGAAGAACAACCATATCAGCTTTTACAAGAAGGTCTTTTGAACGGTCTACAATCGACTCATTTACAAGAGCATTTGCCCCTTGTACAACAACAATACTGTTGTCCTCTTCTGCTAAAACGATATGAGCAATTCCTGTCGTTCTATCTGTAACCGGTACCACATAGTCGATAAAAACGCGTTCGTTCTCTAAATTTTTTCTAACTACTGTTCCGTAATCATCATTTCCTACTGCACCAACCATTGCTACATTTGCTCCTAATCTAGCTGCTGCAACTGCTTGGTTTGCCCCTTTTCCCCCTGGGATCGTATGAAACGCTTCCCCAATTACTGTTTCGCCTGCTTTCGGCCGTACTTTTGAAACAGCCACTAAGTCCATTGAAATACTACCTACTACCGCAATATTTGGCATCTGTCTCATCCCCTTACTTCGTTGTATTTCTTTCTATAATTTCAATCGGTAAACGATAGTGTTTCTCTTCTAATGCATTTCCTTCCATCTGCTCTAACAACAATTCTGTTGCAATTTTCCCCATTTCATAAATTGGCTGTGCAACAGTCGTAATAGATGGATACATCATTTCAGTTAAAGAAATCCCATCAAATCCAATAATTTGTAAATCGTTTGGAATAGAAATTCCCTTTTGAAGTGCAGCCTTTACAATACCTATTGCAATTAAATCATTCCCAGCAACGATTCCATCAATATGCGGATATTCTTCTAATAATTCCACCGCTACACGCTCACTATGAGCTGGATCGAATGTACTCTCTGCAATCATATAAGAAAGATTATTTTGCGTAATAACGTCTACAAAACCTTCAAAACGTTCATTGGCTGTACTCACATCACGGGGTCCGCGAATATGTGCAATATGTTTACATCCTTTGTCTATTAATAACTTTGTCGCCGCTTGACTCCCTGCATAGTTATCTGCATATACAGTAGGAATGCGCTCATTAAACATACGGTCAATCGCAACAACTGGAATAGACAAATTCATGTAATTAACACTATTTTGTGGATTCGTTGCCACAATAAACCCATCCACATTATTTTGTCTAAGTACATCAATGTATTGTTTCTCTTTTTCTAAACTTTCATCAGAGTTACAAAGGACAACTGTGTAACCTTGCTTATGTGCTACATCTTCAACGGCACGTGCAACTTCTGGAAAGAATGGATTCACGATATTTGGAACAACTAAGCCAATTAAACGAGATTTTTTATTGTATAAAGAACGTGCTACTGTACTAGGTTTATAATCTAGCATTTCAATCGCTCGCTCTACTTTCTTTAATGTATCTTCATGGACATATCCATTTTTATTTAACACTCTGGAAACGGTCGCAACAGATACTCCCGCTAATTTTGCAACGTCTTTAATCGTACTCATTCTCTTTTCTCTCCATTTCATGTAACCGTTTACAGAAAATAATATAACGTATTTCTAAAAATACGTCAATCATTTCTCATTAAAAAGCTTTTAAGGTTATACTCAAAAAAGCACCGCCATAAGGCGATGCTTCTTCATTACGAATATGATGCAGTTCGTTCTTTCTCTTCTACAGCAGGCTCTTCAGCACCTTTTTTACGATCAGACAGTTTAATCTTCTGTAAGAAAATCGTGAAGATAGCACCTACTACGATAAATACTAATCCTGTTAAGAATACAGTATGAAGTGAGTCTACTAAAGAACTTTTCAAAATTGGTACAATGCTGTTAGAGAATGCTTCCGGCATTTGCTTTAATGCTTCTGGATTAAAGAGCATCGAATATAAACCTTGTGGGTCTGTATGAATCATATCTTTCAATTTAGTTACCATTTGTCCCGCTTCTTTCGGGAACGTATCTAATACAGGTATTAATTTATTTGTTAATGTTGTACCTGAAGTATTATTCATAATTGATCCTAAAATTGTAATACCGAATGTTCCACCGATTTGACGGAAGAACTGACTTGATGATGTTACTACACCAAGATCTTTTTTCGGGAAGCTTTCTTGTAACGCCAATGTTAATGTTGGCATAACAAGACCCATTCCTAAACCGATAACCATCATATAAGAAGTAGCGGTAAGCTTCGTTGTGTGCATATCCATCGTTGTTAATAGCCAGAATCCACTAGCCATAATAAGCATTCCTGTAATAATTTGTGGTTTCACACCAACTTTTAATACAAGTTGACCACCAATAATACTCATTACAATCATCGTAATCATCATCGGCGTCATAATCGTTCCTGATTCAGCAGCACTTACTCCTACAATTCCTTGCATAAAGAATGGTACGAACATAATAGCGCCAAACATTCCAATACTCATAAAGAATCCAATCGCATTCAGTAGTGTAAATGTGCGATTTTTAAAGAAATGCATCGGTAAAATTGGTTCTTCAGCTTTCTTTTCAACAATAATAAAGCTAACGATACCAATTACAGATAGTGCGAATAACCCGATAATTTGCCAAGAACCCCATGCGTAATCTTTCCCGCCAAACGTTAACGCAAGTAATAAACTTACAACACCGAGAATCATCGTAAAGATTCCAGCGATATCAATTTTAATTGGTCCCGTTTGTTTATGTGATTTTAATCCCATTGCGATAAAGATCGTCGCTAAAATACCAACTGGTAGGTTAATGTAGAATACCCATCTCCAGTTCACTGCGTCTACAATCCAACCACCAACTTGTGGTCCAATTACAGAAGCAAGACCATATAACGCACCAAAAATACCTTGCCATTTCGCACGTTCTTTTCCCGTAAACATATCTCCAATAATAATCATAGCCATTGGCATCATAATACCGCCACCAAGACCTTGAATACCACGGAAAATAATTAATTCTGTCATACCATTTGCCATACCACATAACGCCGAACCAACCATAAAGATAACTAGTCCTGCTATATATACGTTACGACGACCAAGTAAATCCGCTAATTTACCTGCAATTGGTACAACTGTCGTTGATGTTAACATATAAGCTGTTGTTAACCACGTCATTAAGCTTAATCCGCCTAGTTCACCAACGATACGAGGCATTGCTGTACCAACGATTGTTCCGTCTAATGCAGCAAATAGCATCGCGATTACTAAACCGACTAACAACAACTTTCTATTCTGATTTTCTTGTTGCTCCATGTAATCTCCTCAATTCCTCTTAGTTATTCTCTTTTTTCTCTTGTGTCCCGCAAATAATTGTTTCTAGCTTCTCAAAAAGGCGTAACAAATCTTCTCGTTCTTGTAATTCTAATTGTGAGAAGTATTTGGCGATATGCTCATTACGAGCCGCCATAGCCTCTTCTACTGTAGCTTTCCCCTTTTTCGTTAGCTCAATGACAACAACGCGGCGATCATTATTGTCGTGATAACGCTCTACTAATCCATGATCAATTAAACGATCAATCATTACTGTAATCGCGCTCGGTTTCACGTACATTTTCTCCGCCAATTGTGTCGCTCTTGAGGCTCCGTGATGATCTAAAATCTTTAAAATATAAAACTGTGGTGGTGTAAGTCCCGATGCTTGCATTTGTTCCAATAGCTCTGTTTGCATTTTCTTTCCTATAGAGAATGTAAGAGCTTGAATTTTATCAATATGAGTCATATCATTTGGCATGTTATCCACCTCTTATTTAAACAATAAAATATTTAACGTATTTAAATATTAATCCCACAAACAAAATCCGTCAACACCTTTTATTCATAAAAACGTTTACATTTCTGTCACAAAGTTGTATAATTTTCGACGAAGTTAATATTGACAGTCACGGAGAAACGGAGTATACGGCTATGAATCATAAAAAAGGAGACTTTTTTATATTTCATGGCCTTTTTGTATTCTCTCTGTCTTAAAACGCTTTCAATTAATTAGGGGAGGATTTTCATTTTATGTTTTTCACACAATTATTTAAACCTGCGCCCCACGCAGAACGCTTACCTACTGAACGCGTTGATAGCGAATACCGTAAATTGCGTTTACAAGTATTCTTAGGTATCTTCATCGGTTATGCAGGTTACTACTTTGTTCGAAAAAACTTTTCACTGGCAATGCCATATTTAATCGAACAAGGCTTTAGTAAAGGGGAACTTGGGGTTATTCTTTCAGCAGTATCAATTGCTTACGGATTAAGTAAATTTCTTATGGGTATCGTATCCGATCGTTGTAATCCTCGCTACTTTTTAGCAGCTGGGCTATTTTTATCAGGTATCATTAATATTATTTTCGGCTCATTTTCTTTCATTACAACGAGCATTATACTCATGTTTGTACTTCAATTTTTAAATGGATGGGTACAAGGGATGGGATGGCCTCCTTGTGGCCGTACGATGGTTCACTGGTTCTCTGTAAGTGAACGTGGTACAAAAATGTCTATTTGGAACGTCGCTCATAACGTTGGCGGCGCACTTATGCCTTCTCTCGTTACATTAGGCTTATATCTCTTTGCAAATGACTGGAAGAGTATATTTTACTTCCCAGGTATTCTTTCAATTTTAGTTGGGATTTATGTATTAATTACGATGAGAGATACACCTCAATCTTGCGGATTACCTTCTATTGAAGAACATACTGGTGAATATCCATCAGGTGAAAAAGTAAAAGATCGTGAACGCGAACTTTCGGTAAAGGAAATTTTATTTACATACGTACTAAACAATAAATTTTTATGGTACATCGCTATCGCTAACGTATTTGTTTATTTCGTTCGTTACGGCGTTGTAGACTGGGCTCCTACTTATTTAGTGGAGGAAAAAAGCTTTACTCATAGTAGCTCACGTACAGCTTACGCTCTATATGAATGGGCTGGTATTCCAGGTACACTTCTTTGCGGATGGATGAGTGATAAACTATTTAAAGGACGCCGCGCACCTGCTGGTATTTTATTTATGGTTGGTGTATTTATCGCCGTTCTTGTTTACTGGCTAAACCCTCCTGGTAATCCAATGGTTGATAGTATCGCACTTGTTTCTATTGGATTTTTAATTTACGGACCTGTTATGCTAATTGGTCTTCACGCTCTTGATTTAGCACCAAAGAAAGCTGCTGGAACGGCCGCTGGTTTAACTGGATTCTTCGGATACCTAGGCGGAGCTACTTTTGCTAGCGCAGCTATGGGCTTTATTGTAGATGCATTCGGATGGGACGGCGGGTTCATTTTATTACTTGCTTCTTGTGTACTTGCAATGTTCTTCCTTGCTCTTACTTTAAACACAGGATCGACAAAAGCAAAACAAGCTTAAACAAAATATAATATGTAAATAAAGAATAGCTCTNNAGAGCTATTCTTTATTTACAGCACTTTTCTTACTATTTATAACAACCAATTCCTTCCCTACTATAAAATTAAAACATTTGCTGAAACGTCTTTATTAAAACTGCTAACGTAACAGATGCAGCAAATCCCCCTAAACAAATTAAGCTTACCCCTTGACTATATGATAAATTTTGAAATGATTTCATTTCTTCCATCCTCCCTATCTCCCCTTTGATACTCTTATTTTACCAACGGGAAAAATTTCATAACATCGATTTCTCTGACAACTAACTTACAAATTTGTAAGTTAACATTTTTTAAAACTTATATATTTAGTATGTCCATACACTCTCCCTTTATACGTCAAAAAAGACCTCGAATTATATCCAGGTCTTGCTTTCGCTAATACATATTTCACTCAATTTATTTTACAATCATCACCGGGCATTTCACACGCTTTGCTATTTTATGACTTACGCTACCAAGTACCATTTCTTGCAATGTATTTAATCCTCTACTTCCAGCAACAACAAGATCTATATCCCCTGTATTTACATACTGAACGATCGTATCTCCAGGATCACCGTGTAGAATCGTAATTTTGTAGGAAATGTTCTCTTTCTTTAATAAACCCTCAATCTCTTTTAATTTATCTTTTCGACTAGCTGATATTGTTTCTAAATCTGTTTGTCCTTGTATAATATCTGATTTTGCCGTTCTATTATCTACTACGTACACAACTTCAATATTTGTTTCTTCGTTAAACTTCGCAATATATGTTGCGTGCTCTGCTGCTCGAACTGCATGTTCAGAACCATCGCATGCTAATATAATTTGTTTGTACATATACTGAATCCCCTTTTCGTTATCCTACTCGTATTATAATACAAAAGCCCCCTTTTTTGCCTTTCAAAAAAGAGGACTTACACATGAATATAAAATTTAAAAATTGTAGTTCTTTAACCAGCAATTCTTTTATTATAAGCAGCTAAATTTGTAACGAGTTTCGAGCTACGTTCATTTAATCCCGTTATACTTACTTTCACACCACTTTGTTCATACTTCATAATAACTTTATCAATTGCGGCTACCGCTGAATCATCCCATACATGTGCGTGAGTAAAGTTCAACTCAATTTCTTTCACATTTTCATCGTAAGAAACATTCTTTATAAAATCGGCCGTAGACGCAAAGAAAAGTTGACCATGAATTTCATATATTTTCTTATTTTCAATATATAAATGTTTCACGTGAATCTTTGCCATATTGAATGCAAATAAAACCGCACTAATTACTGTTCCGATAATTACACCTAACGCTAAATTATGTGTGATTAGAACAACGACAACCGTTACGATCATAACAAAAGCATTCCCTTTTGGCACCTTATGAATCGTTGCTACAGAGTTCCAATCAAATGTTCCGATTGAAACCATAATCATAACGGCAACTAAAGCTGCCATCGGAATATGAACAACATAATCTCCTAAAACGAATAGTAATACGATTAAAAAACCACCTGCTACAAATGTTGATAAACGACCTCGTCCACCCGATTTAATATTAATAACAGATTGCCCAATCATTGCACATCCTGCCATTCCTCCGAAGAAACCAGCCACAATATTTGCAATCCCTTGTCCACGGGCCTCTTTGTGCTTATTACTTTCTGTATGTGTCATATCATCTAAAACCGAAGCCGTTAATAATGACTCTAATAATCCAATAATTGCAAGCATAACTGCATACGGTAAAATAATCCCTAATGTCTCAAGTGTAAAAGGCACGTCAGGAATGCTAAAGAACGGTAATTCTTTCGGCAGGCTTCCCATATCCCCTACTGTTTTTAACTGTAATCCGCTCATAAGTGCAATGCTTGTCACAATGATAATTGAAATAAGTGTAGACGGTACAGCCGTCGTAATACGTGGAAATACATATATAATTGCAAGTCCTAATGCGACAAGTGCATACATTTGCCAAGTTGCATTTTTAAAATGCGGCAATTGTGCTGTAAAAACTAAAATTCCAAGTGAATTTAAAAAACCACTCATAACTGATTTCGGAATAAACTTCATAAATGAGCTCAGTTTGAACACACCAAAAATAATTTGGACAATACCGGTTAATATTGTCACGGCAAATAAATATTGCAAACCATGATCCTTCACAAGAGTGACCATTAATAACGCCATTGCACCTGTTGCAGCTGAAATCATCCCAGTTCTTCCGCCAACAAATGAAATAGTAACTGCAATACAAAAGGCTGCGTATAATCCAACGGTCGGATCTACGCCTGCAATAACGGAGAACGCGATTGCTTCAGGAATTAATGCTAAAGCAACAACAATCCCTGATAGTACGTCCCCTTTCACGTTGGAGAACCAATCATTTTTTATCGTTTGAAACAAAATACCACTCCTCTACTCTTTTATCATTTGATTTTCTCCATAAGAAAATCTAGCCGACTGCACGAAGGCTATTATATAACGAGTAGAGATATCTTTGCTATGTAAAAGTTTCCTAAAGAAAAAACGCTACTTTAGCAGCGTCTTTTCTCATTTCATTAATGTCCACCGTGCCCTTGACCACTTTCTTGCACAATCTCTAACCTCTCATCTAGTATACCTTGTGTTTCAAATGAAATATCACTCGTACTTCCTAATAAGAAGCCGTGGTTATACGGTCCAAGTGTTGGATCATCTTTAAACTTCGGTTGGATAGTAGCAAGGAAGTCATACACTGGTTGCGAAGCTTTCCCTTCCTCCAGTAAGACAACTGGTGCATGTTTACCCATATGTGAAAACGGCGCTCCTGCAACTGCTAAATCTGGTGTTGTACTCGAAACAAACGACAAACCATGACCTGGTTTTGTAAATCCCCAGCCGAATTTCGTTTTTTCATCTTTAAATTTTGCAAACGCAATTGAATTTTCTGTCGGAGTCTCCCCACTAATACGCGTTACTTTCCCATATTTACTTAACTCTTTTTCTACTGCTTTAGACACAATTTTTTCTGGGCCTAATACATATATATTTGCTTTATCTTTTCTCATCTTTAATGCTTCTATCGTAGACTCTGGTACTTTATTTTTCTCTACATATAGAAGTGGCTCCGGCATATGAGAAATCCAGTTTACAGCTGGTGTTGTGTATAAACGCCCTTCTTCTTCAGATGAACCGATAATAACGCTATTTGGATAATTTCCTGTTATATTGGCGTATTCTTTATCAACATCTTTCGCAAATTTAGCTGGTTCCGTTTCTTTTATTTGCTTTACTTTATAGTCTTTTAATTGTTCAAGAACAGCTGCACCTACATCACCCATCACCATAATTTGTGTTCCATCTTTCGTTCCGAACGGATTTAATCGTTTTATTTCTTTTAACGTCATTTCAGGTACCTTTTCTTTTTCTATAAATAAGATAGGCCCGTTGTTTGGGTGATGAATAAGATCTGCACTTGCAATACCTAATTGCCAATCGCTTACTGGCACTAAAATAACCGCGCCTGGCTGATTCTCCTTATGAGTTGCTGGCCATATTGTTTGTGAAGTTAATACTGCCATTTGCAATGGATCAGTTGTATTTAATCTCGTCACATTTTTTAAACTTGTCGTTAATAAATCATTCGATGCACCTGTATTCATTTCTTTCGGCGCAGTTACCTCCTGCTCCATTTTCATTTCCGTTTTCTCTGTTTCCTTCTCTTTTGTAGATTCATGCTTTGTATGATCCATATTATTCGTTTGGCCGCATGCAGCAAGACCAAATGCTGTAATTATCGTTACGCCCAAAATGCAGGTTGTTTTTTTCATTATATCGCCTCCGTATTCGTCATTATTGAGCCAATATCCTTACCTAAAGTAGAAGTTCAACTAAACAATAACAAGCAATTCTGAAGAAATTATGCAGACGCATTACAATCTGCACCATTTCTTCAGAATTTTGCATTACAATTTAAGTAAAGATTATATATGGAGGGCTCTCTATGATTGATATACTACTCGTAGACGATGAACCAAGAATGCTTGAATTATTAACGCTTTATCTCACTCCAATCGGATATAACTGCATATGTGCAGTATCTGGGGAAGAAGCTATTTCACATATAGAGAATCGAAATTTCAAATTTGTTTTACTCGATATTATGATGCCAAAGATGGACGGATGGGAAACATGTAAAAGAATTCGTTCCTTTAGTAACGTTCCTATCATTATGGTCACTGCTCGTGATCAAACAGTAGATGTCGTCCAAGGATTAAAACTCGGGGCAGATGATTACATAACAAAACCTTTCCATGAAGAGGAGCTTTTCGCAAGAATTGAAGCTGTTTTACGGCGTACGAATCAACATGCGCAAATCGAATATCACGGCATTTTATGGGATGAAGCAAAACATTTTGTGTCTGTCCATGATGAAGAACTTCTTCTCACTCCAATCGAATTCTCTTTGCTCGGATTATTTTTACGCCATGTGAACTACGTATTAAGCCGTGATCAGCTCATTGAACGCATTTGGGGATTCAATACAAATACAGAAGATAGAACAGTCGACTCACATATTCGTAATTTGCGTGATAAATTACGGAAAGGAAATTTCCCTATTGATCATCATTTAAAGACTGTATACGGAGTTGGTTATCGATGGATTGATATGGAAGATCAAGGAGCGAAACGATGAAACGTATCTCTATTCAATTCGGATTTTATTTTTTAATTGTTACACTTTTAATAGAAAGCGTTCTATTTGTTTTGCTTTATTATAGTCTTGTAAACAATAGAGTAAATGAAGAAATGACTGCTTTATTAAAGCGTGGAAATAGTCACCGAGATGTTCTTGAAAAATATTATGACAAGCAAACAATCTCCCATGTCGCTTTAATGGAATCCGAAGCTGAAACAACTGTCGTTATTACAGATACGAATAAAGAAGTATTAGCAAAATCTAACGAACTAGATACTACTATAAAGAAACATATTACAGAGATGAATACGCGTACAAATCATAACGGAGCAATTATAGAAAATCATTGGAAAACATCTAATTATATATGCACAATTAGCCCAATTGTAGTAGCCGGAAAAACGGAAGGCTATGTATATATGTTTCTCGGGACGGAATCAATCGAAGAAATGGTTAACGGGGTGACGAAACAATTTATTATTGCTGGACTCATTACTTTCCTATTAACGGCCATTACCATTTTTCTATTGTCGCGTTTATTAACAAAACCATTGTTACACATGAAACAAGCGACCGAAAAAATGAGTAACGGCGATTTATCAGTTTCATTAACGACTACTCGAAATGACGAAATTGGTGAACTAGCACAATCCATTCAAACGCTCGCAAATGATTTACATTATATGAAAACAGAAAGAAGTGAATTTCTAGCAAGTGTTGCTCACGAATTACGAACACCGTTAACATACGTAAGGGGTTATGCAGACATTGCTTTAAAAGAAACCACATCTCCTGAGCAACGTTTGCGATATTTATCTATTATAAAAGATGAGTCTGATTACATTACAAACTTAGTTCAAGATTTATTTTCACTTGCACAGATGGAAAAACATAGCTTTTCTATTGAAGTAAAAGAAGTTCAGTTACACTCTTTTCTTACTCGTATAACTGAAAAAGTAAACGCCATGTATAAGGAAAGACACGTTAAAGTTTCTTTTACTTGTCCTCCTTCCCTGCTAGTAAACTTAGATGAACAGCGATTCGAACAAGTTATAGTGAACATTTTAAATAACGCTTATAGGCATTCAAAGGAGCATTCTTCTATAAATATTTCTGTTGCAGAAGAACATAAACGTATTTTCATCAAAATTAAAGACGAAGGCGAAGGTATTCCGCCTGAAGACCTCCCTCACATTTTTGACCGTTTTTATCGTGTTGATAAAGCAAGAACACGTGCTACAGGCGGAACCGGTTTAGGACTATCTATCGTGAAGGAAATTGTAGAGCTACACGGCGGGAATATTTCTGTCACAAGTGAAATTGATCATGGGTCTTGCTTTACTATTTCATTGCCATCTATATAAAAACACGACTATCATCAATAGTCGTGTTTTTATTATTTTACTTTATAATATAGATTTACAAACTGTCCAAAACGTTTCGTATCCGTTAAAGTTAAATGAATTTCTGGATTCTTGTCTTGAAATAACGGAACGCCAGAACCTAATATGTGAGGGGTAATCGTGACAACATATTCATCAATTAGATTATTCTTAAAGAACTCTCTCAGTAGACTTCCTCCACCGACCATCCATATTTTAGATCCTTCCTGCTCTTTTAACTTTTTTACAAACTCCACTATATCTTCATTTACAAACTCTACATGTTCGTTTGAACCTTTTTCTGAATTAGAAAAAACATAACATTTTTCATTAACGTACGGAAAGGTTTCCGTATGCTCTACTACATAATCGTACGTTTTCTTTCCCATAATTATTGTATCAATTGTTTCATACATTTCTGTATAACCGTTATCTCCTTCACCTTCCGTTTCCATTAACCACTCTAAATCATCATTTTCTTTCGCAATATATCCATCTAAGCTCGCCGCTATAAACAAAACAATCTCACGTGACATATCTATTCCTCCTTGCATCTCATCTTGATAACATTATGATATAAACAATATACTAACAATAAAACACGACAATTTATGTCATGTTTAAAAAAAGAAAAAAGGTGATACATTTGTCAAAAGCTAAACGCTTATTAGATATTCTTATATTTGCTTCTGCCAAAAAAACATTTACAGCTCAAGAAATAGCTGATGAATTTAATATTTCCGTCCGTACGGTTCATAGATACATTTTAGATTTAAGTGATATGGGGTTACCTATTTATGCTGAACAAGGTCGTAACGGAGGATATAAAGTATTAACGAATAGAGTAATTCCCCCTATCTTATTTACAGAAGAAGAAGCAGTCTCTATCTTTTTTGCCTTTCAATCTTTAAGCTACTACCGAGACTTGCCTTTTAATGCAGAAATCAATTCTGTTACGCATACACTGTATAGCTCCCTACAACATGATGCGAAAGCGAAAGTTGATAAAATACGTTCTTATATTGCCTTTTGGAATCCGAAAAGAACTATTGATACACCACTTTTAAAAGAAGTATTAACTGCCGCCATTGAAAATAAAAATTTACACTTTCAATACGAATCTAAATCAGGAATAAAAACAAAACATGTTCATCCTATCGGTGTATATGCTCATGACGGGCTATGGTACTTACCATCCTATGACTTTAGTAGAAAAAAAGTATTATTGTATCGCGTCGATCGTATTCTCTCTATATTATCCACAGAAGAAAATGAAGATACATTCATGAATTTAGAAGAGTGGTTTACCTCTAACTCTAACGTAGTACACAGTCCTACTCAGTTACATGTTTTACTAACAACAGAAGGTGTACGCCAATGTAAAAGCGTTCCTTACCTTGAAGAGTTTGTTGTAGTAAACGAAGATGGAACAGGATATATACATTCAACAATTGATAAAGGTGAAGTCAATTTTATTACCCCTTTATTTTATAGACTTGGAAAAGATGCAAAAGTGTTAGAACCGAAAGAATTGATAGATGGTTTACGTATACGTGCGGAAGAAGTTTTACATATGTATGGGGACTAAAAAGCTGCTAAATATAAGCAGCTTTTTAGTCTATTTGTTCCTATTGTTTTTACTATTGACGAATATCAATCCACCAACGATATTCCGCATTCATATTTTCAGTGCCACTAAATCCTCTGTAATGGAAAGCATCAAGGAAAAGTGAATCCAATTTATCCTCATCTACAAAATAACCTAAGTTAACTTTCATCACTTGTCCTGGTCGGATACTGCCAATATTATAAAAGCTTTTTCCGTCTCCGTGGGGTTCTAGATAATCAACTTCGCCCGTCATAATATTTTTTTCGGCAATTCCATCTTCTTTAGCGTATTTCCATGCATTACCTTCAGATTCAAGCAATTTTACGGATGGATGCATATAGATTTCTTCTGTCGATTTTGTACCAATATTTTTCACTGTTGTTGTCAGGTAGACAAATTTAGGATTAACTAATTTCGACTCTACTAATTTATCAATTGAATCTTTACCATTTCCAACTTTATATTTATCCCGTCTGTACGGTATCAATTTGCCCGTCTGATCTAAAGCCTTATTCTTGCTTAGTATTCCTAGACCGAGTTCATAAAAGTTCTCTTGTTTAAAATCTTTGATTGAATCAAAGACTTCAACTTTTTCTATAACATATTCAAGTTTACTGTTATCTGTAATTTGCTCTATCGTTACTGGAACCTTTTGACCTACACTAAATAATTGTTTACTATCTTTTTTCAAAGGAATAATGCTAGTTTTTTTAGGTCCATCTGCTTTGCTAAAACGATTTTCATCATAATCTGCTATATATGATGCCTTTTCTTTTGACGTAGGCTCAAGTGAAATGTTCCCTAACACATCCATCATTTGTTCTTCATTTACATCTGATCCAATAAAACTTTCTAACATAATCCCTTCTTTCTCAAAAAAGAGAAGGACCTTTCTGTCAAACATTACATTGTTGTTTCCAGTTTCTTTATGAACAATTACTGCTTTCCTACCATTTATCTCTTTTTCTTCGTAGCTTTTTGAATACAAAGTTTGAAAATCTGCATTTTCTCCTATTCTCCAAAGAGCAAATGAAAAACCACCCTTTGCGTCGTTATCTTTAAATGAATATTTCATAGCACTGTCATCAATCGCTTCCATATTTTCTGGTAATTTACCAACCTTCAACTTATACCACTGATCACTCTTTTTCGAATCCTTATTTGTTACTGAAACATTTACTTCGTAATTTTGTTTTTGAACAATCATATTATAGACTTTTACTGCACCAAAAACAGTTGTCGGCATGCCAATTAGTAAGCAAGCGGCAGCGATTAACATACGATGTCTTTTACGCTTTTTCTGTGGTTGCCCATCTTTCAGCTTCATTTCCTCCAGAAACAATTTCTTTTTGCGCGTATATGTATGTGAAAATTCATGTTGTTCTTCGAGTTTATCAAAATCATCTAAAGCAATTTTTTCAGCAAGGTCATACATTTCTTTGGAGTTCTTCGAATTCGTCATTTTGTGTACCTCCTATAATGTTTTGTACTCTTTTTCGAGCGCGTTCAAATTGCTTGCGGACACTAACCTCAGTTATCCCCATTACATTTGAAATTTCTTGATACGTTAAGTTATAGAAAACTTTGTACTTAAAAACTTGTCTGTTAGACTCATTTAACTCCTTTAGCAATGTATCAATTTGAACCTCGGACATTAGACGTTTTTCCCACTCTTCAATATTTTCATCTACTACTTCTGTTGATTCTCTTTGATATTCTTCTAAAAATGTTTCATGTCGTTTATTTTTCCGGTAGCTATCAATCGCTTTATTTTTCGCAATCCTCAAAATGTAGCGTTTAAGCTCTTGAGTATTCAAACTATGGAGCTTTTCCAAATTCTTATAAAGAGTAATAAACGTCTCTTGAACTGCATCTTCAGCCTGCTGAATATTATTTAAAATAGAATAAGCTACATAATAAATTTTTTGTTCATATAACTCGTATAACTCTTCCATTTTTTCATAATCTTTGTTTGTAACTTTCATATAATTCCTCCTCTCATTCTATATAACGAATGGACGATATAATTTGTGACACGGCAGCATTCTTTAATGCGTAAAATTGAATAACAGAATAAACAAAAGCCCAATTTNNAAATTGGGCTTTTGTTTATTAGAATTTTCCTGATTGTATCTCTAAGAAAAATCCTCTTACACCTTTTCAATATGCAGTATTTGCTCTATCGCTTCTTTTAACAAATTCTTTGTCTCTTCCAAGTTATAATTCTGCTTTTCTCCCGGTTGTATCGTATAAAACTCAGCAAATGAGCGCTCTTTATATCTTGGTACGACATGCATATGGTAGTGTGTTAGCTCGTTAAAGATTCCACCATTTTGACAAATCGTAACTCCATCTGGTTTGTATAACGACTTAATCGCTTTTGCAATAATCTTAGAAGCATCCATAATCGATTTTGCTACAACATCATCTAATTCATCTACCTCTAAAACATGTTGCTTTGGCACAATTAAAGTATGTCCTGGATAGAAAGGTTCATGATCTAAAAAACAAGTTACATAGTCATCTTCATATACTTTATATATCATTTCTTCTTCGTTTGCTAATTTACAACCTAAACATTTCATAATACTTCCCCCTCTGTTAAAAACAGAAAAACGTGAGAGCCGTATTCTCACGTTTTTCTATTTCACTTTATTAGTTCAATTGTTTCCGTAACCTTTATACTATCTTTTACAGATTGAACAATCGTGCAATTTTTCACCGCAAGTTGCAGCGCCTTGTCCAACTGCTCTTCTGTAATGTTTTCCGCTTTAATTTTATAATGCAAATGAATACTTTCAACTGGCTTTGATAAAGCTTCACTTCTACCAATTTCAGTCTCAATTGTAAACGTATCGTATGTAATGCGTTTCTTTTCTAAAATTGTGCGAAAGACAATTGCACTGCATCCCGCGATGGAAGAAACGAGTAATTGTAACGGTGAATACCCGTTTTCTTTTCCAATCGCTAATGGACCATATGATAAATCTGCCTCTATATCATCGTGTTTGATTGTTAGTTTCATGTGTATTTTCCATCTCCACTTTCATCGGCTTCTTCCGTTTCTTACTTATATAATAATATATGTAGCAGAAAATGATAAATGGAATACCACAATATAACGCCATTCTTTGTTCTGGAATAAATGCTAAGCTAATAACAACGATGCTATTTGTAATTAAAGCTAGAATTGGAACAATCGGATATAAAGGCGTTTTATACTTTAAATCCTCTAATTTCCCTCCGCCTTTGATATACTGACTTCTAAAGCGTAGTTGCGATAAAGCAATAATGATCCAACTTGAAACAGCCGATAAACCAGCTATAGATAATAAGTACATATATACTGTATCTTCTGCAAGGAAGCTTGTTAATAGGGATAATGCTGCAACAGCAATCGTTACGACTAGTGCTGTAATTGGAATACCTCGTTTATTTACTTTCTTGAAAGAAGTTGGTGCCATTCCTTCATTTGCAAGTGACCATAGTATACGCGTTGCTGCATATAATCCTGAGTTAGCTACAGATAATAAAGCAGTAATAATAACGAAGTTCATAATATCAGCTGCATATGGAATACCGATTTTATCAAATACAACTACGAATGGACTTTCAATTACTCCTGCTTCTTTCCAAGAAATTAACCCTACTAAAATTGTCATTGTTAAGATAAAGAATATCATAATACGCCATACTGTATTACGAATTGCACGTGGAATTGTTTTTTCAGGCTCCTGACTCTCTCCTGCTGCAATCCCGATTAACTCTGTTCCTTGGAACGAGAAGTTAACTGTAATCATCGTAAGTAATACCGCTGCCAGTCCATTCGGGAATAGCCCGCCATCACTTACAAAGTTAGAGAAAAGAGGTGCTGCTTCTTTTCCGTCATATGGTATAAATCCTAATAATGCACTACCACCAAGAACAATAAATGCGAGAATTGTAACTACTTTAATACTAGAGAACCAAAACTCTAATTCAGCATAACTTTTTGCTGAAATAGCGTTTGAAGCATATAAAATAACCCCGAATACAAGACACCATACCCAAACATCAACATTCGGAAACCATCTTTTCATCATTAAACCAATCGACGTTAATTCTAATCCTACTGTTACTGCCCATCCAATCCAGTATAGCCAGCCGATCATAAACCCTGTTCCCGGTCCAATAAACTTCGTTGCATACTTTTGGAAAGAACCTGAAACTGGCATCGCTACCGTTAGCTCTCCAAGACAAAGCATTGTTAAATACATAATAAATCCGCCCACTAAATAAGAGAGAATTGCTCCCCCTGGTCCAGCCTGATTAATAGTATAACCTGACCCTAGAAAAAAGCCCGTCCCGATTACACCACCAAGTGCGATCATAAATAAATGTCTACTCTTCATCGTACGATGTAATTTCTCATTCGTTGTTTGCTGCATCTTAATCCTCCCCTACAAATACCCCTGTCTCTTTTTAAAATTTTCTGATAATAAAAATATACACGAAAGCGATTACAATTTCTATATAAAATTAAAACTTTTCTGATAAAACAATACAAAAAATCGAATCATTGTAAGATTAAGATTCTATTTAGAGGAAAATAAGGATAAACAAGGAAAAACCCTCACATATATTGTAAGGGTTAACGGAGTTCTAATCTTCTCGATAAAATTGATAAACTGTAATTTACGATAAAGTACATACAAGCTACTACTATAAAAGTCGGAATCATATAATTTACATTTTGTCCGCTAATAATTTGAGCATTATGCATAAGCTCGGGCAGTGATATAACAACCGCTAACGACGTATCTTTCAGCAATGAAATAAATTGACTGACAAGCGGCGGAACCATTCTTCTTAATGCTTGCGGTAAAATAATATGCCAAAGCGCTTGAACATACGTTAATCCGGAAGATCTCGCTGCTTCGATTTGCCCTTTTTCGATAGATAATAGACCGCTTCGAACAATTTCAGATATCATTGCAGCTTCAAATATTGTTAAAGCGACAATTGTGGCTGTTATAATTTCTAATTTCAATCCCGCTTCTGGAAGTGCAAAATACGTAAAAAATATAATTAAAAGAAGCGGTAAATTTCGAATAACTTCAACGATAAAACCTAATACTTGTGAGACGACAGGTATTTTCATGTAGCGCAATATCCCTATTACACTACCAATAATAAAGCTAAGTACAATTGCTACGAGCGCTACCTCTAACGTTATAAGTAATCCTTTTAATAAAAATAGAATATGATCCCCTGTAATTGCTCCCTTAAAATCCATTTACACCGCCTCCTTTGCCAAGCGTTTTTCTAAATAACGCACTAGCATACTGAGCGGAATTGTTAATATTAAATAAAACATCGCGACAAATATATATACATCAAACGTAACAAGCGTCTTCGTTGAAATTAAGTCTCCTTGGTACATTAAATCAGCACCGGCGATAATTCCGAGTATTGATGAGTTTTTAACTAAATTGAGAAATTGGTTTCCTAAAGGGGGGATTACGATTTTCAACGCTTGGGGTAAAACGACATGATACATCGCTTGCGTATATGTTAATCCGGAAGAACGTGCCGCTTCCATTTGTCCTTTCGCAACTGATAAAATACCAGCACGAATTACTTCTGCGATGAAAGCCGCTGTATATACCGTCAGTGCAACTGTCCCTGCTACAAAACCATTTAACGTAATTCCTATTACAGGTAACGCGAAATAAAATATAAATGCAATTAATACGAGCGGAATATTTCTTACAAACTCTACAAAAACAGATCCCATCCAATTTAAAATACGAATAGGTGCAATACGCATTACCGCCAAAATTACTCCTAAAATAAAACTTCCTATTAATGCAATTACACTAGACATAACCGTATATTTAAACCCTTCTAAATACATATCAATGTTATTCGTTAATATAGAAAAGTCCGGCACATATTCTCCCCTCTTTCTTTACAAGAAGAGGATGAGTATCCCTCATCCTCTCATTCTTATTATTTCTTCCAGTTAGTTTCACTTTATTTTTCTTGTTTTTGACCGATCCATTTTTCATATAATTTATCGTATTCTCCATTTGCTTTCATATCTTTTAATAAACTATTAATCTCTTTTGTTAAATCATCTGCACCTTTTTGTACGGCAATTCCGTACGGTTCATCCGTGAAAATTTTCCCTACAACTTCATAATTAGAATCTTGTTTTGCCATTCCATAAAGAATTGCATTATCTGTCGTTAAAACATCACCTTTTCCTGCTTTTAACGCTGTAAATGCCTCACTGTAATTTTCAAATTCTAATACAGTCGATTCTGGTGATTTTTGACGTATATTATTTGTAGACGTTGAGCCTTTTACAGCTAATACCTTCACACCTTTTTTCACATCATCAATACTTTTAATATCGCTCCCTTTTTTCACAAGTAACGATTGCCCCGCTTTAAAGTATACATCTGAGAAATCCACTTCTTTTTTACGCTCTTCCGTAATTGTCATTGTTGCGATAATTGCATCAATATCACCATTTTTCAGCATGGGAATACGTGTTTTAGACGTTACTTCTTTCAGCTCTATTTTCTTTTCATCACCAAGAATTTTTTTCGCAAGAGCCTTCGCAATATCAACATCGAATCCTTCTACCTGTCCTGTTGAAGGATTCTTTAGCCCGAATAAATTCGTATCATTCTTCACCCCAACTACTAATTTCCCACGCTTCTTAATTTGCTCTATAGCTCCGCCTTGCTTCGTATTCGTTTCTTTCGCCTCATCTTTTTTACTTCCACATCCAGCAACGATAAGCACGAATAAACATGAGAATACGATTAAAGTAAAAAGCTTTTTCATTTTAAGCATGAAATTCCTCCTTTAATGATTTAACACTCGGCTTAAAAATAGACGCGCTCTTTCTTGTTCAGGATTCGCAAAAAATTGTACTGGTGTTGTATCTTCGATAATCTGACCGTTATCCATAAATAAAATCCGATCTGCTACTTCCCGTGCAAATCCCATCTCATGCGTGACGACGACCATCGTCATCCCTTCTTTAGCTAGCGTTTTCATAACATCAAGCACTTCTCCAATCATCTCCGGATCAAGAGCGGACGTCGGCTCATCAAACAGCATAATTTCAGGTTGCATCGCAAGTCCTCTAGCAATTGCTACCCTTTGCTGTTGTCCTCCGGATAATTGGTGTGGATATACATTAGCCTTTTCCGGGATTCCTACTTTCTCTAAATAAAACATCGCTGTTTTCTCTGCTTCTTTTTTTAAAACTTTATTTACTTTAATTGGTGCTAGTGTAATATTTTGAAGAACTGTTTTATGTGGATATAAATAAAAATGCTGAAAGACTATCCCAATATTCCGGCGTAATTCGTTCATATCCGTCTTCTTATTGTGCACCTCTGTACCTTGTACAATTAATTCTCCATCTGTAATTATCTCCAATTGGTTTATACACCGAAGCAACGTGCTTTTTCCTGATCCTGAAGGGCCAACAACAACTACTACTTCACCCTTTTGTACTTGAAGATTAATATCTTTTAAAACTTGAAAGTCACCATAATATTTATTTACATTACGAAACTCAATCACCATACTCCCCCCTTCCCCTAACAAAGCATGTACATTCTTTTTATATTCAAAAATAGGCAAAAAAATAACTTTCAGCTTCATTTTGTCCATAAAAAAAGCAAAGGGATTTTCCCTTTGCTTTTTCATTTCTATCATGCCTTTCGAGAGGACTCCCACCTCTAAATGTAAATGAAGAGTCATTTTACAAGCGTTCTTAGAAATGGAAAACAAACTAATGAAGGACCTTTTACTTCTAAAAGGATAGAAAAACTTCATCAAAAACGTTATTTGAAAATAAAAGACGTCTTCCATAAAGTTAGTCACCATATCGTAAAACTAGCTCAAGAAGAAGTTTGTAAAATCGTTATTGGTCAAAACAAAAGTTGGAAACAAGAAACGAATATGGGAAAAAGAAATAACCAATCGTTTTGTCATATCCCACATAGTTTACTGATTCAAATGATTACATACAAAGCAAATGCTGTAGGCATTCAAGTTGTTGTAACTGAAGAATCATATACATCGAAAGCAAGTTTTCTGGATAACGACTTCATTCCAACGTATGGAGAAAATGACCAAAATACAACTTTTTCAGGAAAACGAATAAAGCGCGGCATATATCGTTCAGCAAATAAAACTTTAATTAATGCAGATGTAAATGCTGCGGCTAACATTTTACGAAAAGTAATCCCAAATGCATGGACAAATGGGATAGAGGGGTTAGGCGTGAAACAGCTCGCTAATGTGTTAACTCCCCTGACGTTAATCGTCCGTTAGGTCGAAACGTTAGAAACCCCCACTTCAAGCTTTGCTAAGTGGGGGAGTGTTCATTAAGATACTTCTTCTTTCTTATCTTTTCCGTATTCATGTTCCCAGAAATCAGCATTTTTAATTCCTAATGGTCCTGGATCGAATACTGGATCTTTTCCTTCTTTTTTCTGCTTTTCATAATCCTTTAATGCGACTAATGCAGGTTTTTGTAATAGTAAAATCGCAATGATATTTACCCACGCCATAATTCCTACACCGATATCGCCTAAAGCCCACGCTGTTGCTGCTGTCTTTATACAACCGTAGAATACAGCTCCTAAAAATACAAACTTTAGTACAATTGACATCCACGGACGGTCTTTATCACGATTTAAGTACGCTATATTCGTTTCCGCGATGTAGTAATATGCCATAATTGTTGTAAATGCAAAGAATAATAACGAGATTGCCACGAAACCGTTTCCAAAACCAGGGAATACAGATTCTACTGCTGCCTGTGTATATCCAGGCCCTGGCTGCGCACCGTTTAGTTTATTAACGATAAAGTTTTTTCCGCTTGCATCAAATACGTTATACATGCCTGTAATAATCATCATAAATGCTGTTGCTGAACAAACAAATAATGTATCAATGTAAACGGAAAATGCTTGTACTAACCCTTGTTTAGCTGGATGTGATACTTCAGCAGCTGCCGCCGCATGGGCCCCAGTTCCTTGTCCTGCTTCATTCGAATAAATACCACGTTTTACTCCCCAAGAAATTGCTAAACCGATAATGCCACCGAAAGCAGCTTCTAATGCAAACGCACTTCTTATAATTAACATAAATGCTTCTGGCAATTTTTCAATATTCATAGCAACAATAACGCAAGCTACTAAAATATAACCAACTGCCATAAACGGTACTACAACTTGTGCTACGTTAACAATTCGCTTTACTCCACCGAAAATGATAAGAGCCAGTACGACAACTAATATAGCCCCTGATACTGTAGTATTAATACCAAAAGCCGTTTCTAAACTTACAGCAATACTATTTGCTTGAACACCTGGTAATAAAAGTCCTGTTGCAAGAATTGTTGCTGCAACGAATACTAAAGCATACCATTTAACTCCTAAACCTTTTTCAATGTAATAAGCCGGACCGCCTCGGAACTGCCCTTGATGCTTCGTCTTATATATTTGCGCTAATGTCGATTCTACATAAGCAGAACCTGCTCCTAAAAAGGCTACTGCCCACATCCAAAATACAGCTCCTGGTCCACCGAATGCAACCGCTGTTGCTACCCCAGCAATATTCCCTGTTCCAACACGTCCTGATAACGAAAGTGCTAACGCTTGGAATGAAGAAACACCAGCCTCTGATTTTTCTCCCTGAAATGTAAGCTTCACCATTTCTCCTACGTGCCTTACTTGTAAAAACCTCGTTCGAATGGAAAAATATAAACCTACTCCTAAACATAAATAAACAAGTGCGGGACTCCAAACAATATTATTTAACCAATTTACGAAAGCTTCCACCATACCCCCTCCTTCTTTATAAAGAATATTCAGAATATATATAAAATTATAAGTGCATACCGAATCTATAACAATATTATTTTAATAAAACAAACATATTTTTGTATAAAAAAACAAAGTATATATTTATTTTATACACTTTGTTTTGAAGAAAATGTATTATATATTCACAATTGCTTCTCTTTTTATAATTCTTTCGTATAGCTCTTCTGATAACTTTCGAAAATGATCGGGCATATCTTTCCCTTTAAACTTTTTTTGAAGTGTGCCATATAAACCAATATCACGTAAACGTAAAAATAACGGTAACGATTCATACCAACTATCCGCCAGCCTATGCTCATATTCGTATCCCGTTCTTAACACTTGTAACTGTTTACGCGCAAATTTCGTTTTCTCCTCCGCTGTCCACAGTGTAAATAAAACCGAGTAATAAAGAACCATTGCCAAATCATGAATGAAGTAATTGTAAGATGCATCATCAAAATCAAAGATTGTTAGCTCTTTTCCATCATAATGAAAATTACCTGGATGAATATCACCGTGCATAAGGCCGAATGTCTCTCTTTCAATCGGAAGGACCTTTATTTCATCCATTAATATCGTAGCAATCTCTTTCACTTTCTCATCTTCTAATTCATTAACAATGCTACTTTCATCCTCTTCCCACGTATCACGGTAATCTGTTTTAGGGTAATTCATTGTAAGGCGATGTAGTTGTCCAATCGCTTTCCCCCACGCTTCAAAGTAAGCCTCTCCCCAATAAGACGATTCTTCTCCTTTTACTTGCTCACCTTTTGCATATGTAAATAGGGAAACAAAAAAGAAAGTCCCATCCTCTGCTACGATTTCTTCTACAAGATTTTGAGATGCTGAGTAAAGAGGTCCTGCTACCTTTGCCCCATTCTCCGCAACATATCGTAAAAAATCTATTTCAGCTTCTACTTCTTTTTTAGAACGATGAGAAGAATGCGTTAAGCGTAATACGTAATCTTCATTATTTTTGCCCTTCGCCTTAAAAATATAATTCTCAAAATCACCGAGCGGCTTGTCTTCCACTATTACATGAAACGCCTTTGCTGCTCTTGCTAAAATCTCTTTTGTAAAAACTCGTTCTACAGCTATTTCCATATGTATCCCTCCTATATATCCCTTATCTAATTCGATAGTAACGGAAAAAAGTACTGCTTTAATATTAAATAATCCAAGCATAAATTTCTCACAAAAAACAAAAATTAACAGCAGTGACTTTATTCTAAAAGAGGTGGAAATTATGACAGATTATAAAAAACAACAAGAGAGTAAGAGCCAAAAGCATATGTTTCCATCACTTCCGGAGAACATTAATTACATCGAAAACAAACTTTCCCATTCAGATGATATAAAAAAATTAGATGTTCCTTTTCAAAATGGAAAAGGAACAATCTTATATATCGAATCTTTAGCAGACCCAAATTTAATTCATCAGCTCGCTCTTGAGCCCCTATTAACTCGATCTGAACTGTCTTTAGATAAAGTTTTTTCCACATTAAATATGAAAAAAGAAACAAATTTAAATTATGGTGTGCAGCTTTTATTACAAGGTAAATCATTATATTTTCATCGTGGTCCTCCCTCTTTTATTTCTACTCTATTCAGTAATAAGAAATAAGAAAGGAGAACAGTATGTTCCAAAAAAGAGTTAAATTACTTTTTATACTATGTGCTAGTTCATTCCTTTCTGGCTGTTGGGATCAAGAACCATTAAGAGAGGCCCGATTAGCCTATAGCCTTGGATACGATATAACGGAAGAAAATAAACTTCAGCAAACGATTGAACTCGTAAAAAGTTCTAGCGGCGAGCAGTCTTCATTTGAGAACGAAATACACTCTGCAACTGGCTATAACATACGTGACACAAGTGACTCGTTGAAAAAGAATGTAACTGGTAACATTCGATACTTTAAATATGGTGTAAAACTATTAGGAACGAAAATACAAAAAAAGGGGATACTGCCTTATCTAGACGTTGCTTTTCGTGATCCAACAAATCCAACCGCACTAGTAAAACTTATTGCAATTGACGGTGAAACCTCTACAATACTTGAGAAAAAAAAGGTAGGAAACTTATTAATTGGAGATTTTCTAAAGAAAAAAATCAAAAGTTTAGAAGATATGAGCGTTTTCCCAAAGGAAACTCTAGAAACAGCGGTAACAAAAATGTTAGACCCTGGTAAAGACTTCACCCTTCCTTCAATAAAACTAAAAGGAAAAGAAGTAGTAACAAATGGAATCGCCTTATTTAATAACGATAAATTAACAGGCCTTTTACCTGCTCAGCAATCCGTACTCTTCGTATTGTTAACAGGGAATATGGGGGACAGCGCACATATTACACAAAAACTTACGGGAAGTGATTCGTCTAACACATCCGATTATTTAACGTTTGAAATTAGCCATCAAAAACTAAAAAGAGAATTAAAAATAACAACTGATAAAAAAGGTACTGTTTTCGCTCATCTAAAATTAAAACTACAAGTAATAGCTCTTGAAGCTCCAAGAGATAACCTTTACAAAATGGGAGAAAGAAAAAAATTAAATAAAACCTTGTCTAAACAGCTCACGAAAGAAGCGAAAAAAATAACCAACAAACTCCAAACAGCAAATTGTGATGCTTTCGGAATCGGCAGACATCTCATCGCTTATCATCCTGACTTATGGAAGAAAAAAAATTGGAATAAAGATTACGCAAAAGTAAAATTCAAACCTGAAGTAGAGGTAAACATTTTGTATAGTGGTGTCTTAAAATAAAAGGTTGTATGCAACTTGGCATACAACCCTTTTATTTCGTATATCGATATACAATTGATTCATACGGTCTTAACGTAAGCTTTGTAATATCCTTACTGTAATCTTTATAATTTGATACTACTACTTCTTGTTTCATACCATCGTTCCGTAAGATGGATCAATACTGTAGTAATCACTTACATCATATCCATCCTGCAAGCGTTATCAATTCAGCGTAAACACGATCTACGTCCCTGGACCGATTACAATTTGAAATACCCCAGCGTTATGAAACACTCCTTTCACTAATGAAACAGACTGTAATTTATCATTATCTATTTTACTTTCATCTTTTAAAGCGATACGGAGTCTCGTTACACAGTGCGCAGCTTGTTCAATATTGTCTTTCCCCCCAATATACTGCAACACTTCCTCTGCTGTTTTACGATAGTCTTTCCCCATATTCCCGTCCCTCTTTTCTTTTTTTGATACCGTTTACACTTACATGTTAACTCATATATACGAGTTGGTGATTTTTTTATACAAAAAAGAGACGAAACAATATTTTGTTCCATCTCTTTACTTTCTCCGCGCCACATCCGAAAAGTGAAAAATATCTAAACGGTGGCGTGATTCTGTATATTCGAACTGACTCCCATCGTACAAGTGTGTAAAGTTTTTCACAACGACAACATAGTCTGTTCCATTTAAATCTAAATATTTTCTGTCATCCTCTGTACATGGTTGTACTTCAATTACCCTCTGTGAATAACTAATATGTAGCCCTAGTTCTTTCTCAATGTATTTATAAATTGATGCAGTTGCGATTTCTCTCGTTAACCCAGGAATATATTCAGATACAAAATGATTTATATCTAAAATTACTTTTTCTCCATCAATATTTCGTACACGTTTAATATGATCGATTTCGGTTTTTTCTTTTACATTTAACAGTTTTGCAATCTCTTTTGTCGCTTTTTCTTTCTCCATTTCCACGACTTCTGTAATACAATGACGTCCTAAACGTTCATTTTCTTCTTGAAAACTTACAATACCACCGAAGTTAAATTCAATATTTTTGCGCTTTAATACAAAAACACCTTTTCCGTGTATTTTTTGAACATATCCACGCTCTTGCAATAAATCTACCGCTTTTCTTACAGTACCTCGGCTTGCCTCATACCGCTTCATTAATTCTGTTTCTGATGGGATTTTGCATCCCTCTTTTAATTGTTTATTATCAATAGACTTGCTGATTTCTGTATAAATTTGTTCATACTTACTCACCATCTACACTAGCCCCTTGTCACCTTCTAATTCTGTATGTATTATACCATGCTACACTCCTCTGCCAATCTCTCACTTATTTTCCAGTACAAGAAAAATATAGGTAAATATTTAATCGTTAATACGTATTTTTATAAATTTTTTCATATTTTTCTTTTCATTCAAAAAAACATGTAGTATACTAACTTCAAAATCAGAGGAGAAAGGGAGCAAAAAAACTATGCTTACTTATACAACTGTAGTTACATTTGCACAAAAACATCATCATCATACGTAACCCTTGAAACCTAGCGGAAAAATTACGCGTAGGTACAAGGGTTATTCCCGTTGTACCTACGTTAGGCAAAGAGCCATGTAGGTATTTTTTATCTACATGGCTCTTTTTTTATTGCCAAAAAGCTAGTAAAAAATGATGTTTACGCAAAACTTACTACAAAGGAGTTAACAAAAATGGAAACGAAAAAATGGGGATTATGGATTTTAACAGCTTTTGTTATCGGGAATATGGTTGGCGGTGGCGTGTTTATGCTCCCAGCAAATTTAGCACAAGTATCAGGTCCAATGGGTTCTACACTCGCATGGAGTATTACAGGACTTGGTGTATTTATGATTGCACTCGTATTTGGAAATTTAGCAATTCGCAAGCCAGAATTGAAAGCTGGACCACAAAGTTACGCTCAAGCAATGTTTCCTTCAAAAAAAGCGGGTAAAGTTGCAGGATATAGTATGGCATGGGGATATTGGGCTGCGAACTGGGCTGCAACAGCATCTGTAATTATTTCTTTTGCAGGATATTTATCAACCTTCTTTCCTGTTTTACAAAGTAAGCAAGTTCTCTTTTCAATAAATGGATTTTCACTAGAGGTCGGAAAAGGATTAACTTTCATCGTGTGTAGCCTTATGTTATGGGGAATTCAATATATTCTTTCTCAAAATATTGATCGAGCTGGAAATATGAACCTTCTTGCTACCATTGCAAAAATTATTGGATTTACAATGTTTATTGTAATTACATTATTCATTTTCAATGCCTCTAATTTCGGAGACGGTCAAACATTTATGAATGAAGCTGGACAATCTATCTCGTTAGGTGGACAAATCAATTCAGCTGCTATTGCAACACTTTGGGCGTTTATCGGAATTGAGTCAGCAGTTATGCTTTCAAATCGTGCAAAATCACAACGCGATGTGAAAAAAGCTACGATTTTCGGTCTAATTATCGCTCTTGTTATTTACATGGCAATTACTTTACTTACAATGGGAGCTCTTCCACAAGATGCTTTAAAGGAATCTCAAAAACCATTAGTTGACGCATTAAATTTAGCGATTGGCAATAAAGGCGCATATATAATGGCTTTGCTCGCACTTGTATCTTTATTTGGATCTACCGTTGGCTGGATCGTTGTAAGTTCAGAAGTACCTTATCAGGCAGCAAAAAATGGACTTTTCCCTAAGTTTTTCGGCAAAACAAATAAAAAAGGTAGTCCTTCAAAATCATTATTTATTACAAATGTGATGACGCAAATTTTCTTATTTTCAACGATTTCTGGTACTGTTTCAGAAGCATATAATTTCGCTATCGTCGTAGCAACATTAGCGTATTTAATTCCATACCTTGTTTCTACCTTGTACCAATTAAAATTAGTTATTACAGGAGAGACATATGATATACTGCCAGGATCTCGAGTAAAAGATGGAATCATTACTATACTGGCATTGGTATACTCCCTTTGGGTTATCAAAACGGGAACTGCTGATTTAAAAACGTTCTTCTTAGGAATTGGATTGTTTGTATTGGGTCTGATTCTTTACCCCGTACTAATGAAAGACTCACAAAAAACGAATTAAAAAAAGAGAAGCTTCTGGCTTCTCTTTTTTATTAAAAATCTGTAATTAACTTTTCTTTTAACTCTCCTACAGATAAAGGTTTTGCATAATAAAATCCTTGTACGTAATCACAGCCCATGGATTGTAATAAACTTTCTTGTTCTACTGTTTCTATCCCTTCAGCAACCACCGCTAAATTTAAACTATGAGCAATTTCAATAACTGATTTTACAATCGTTCGTTCTGGTTGTGCGTGATCGTAATGAAATTCACGAATGAAATTACGATCAATTTTTACGATATCAAGTGGGAGTTGTTTTAAATAATATAAAGAAGAATAACCCGTTCCGAAATCATCTAAAGCAATTAAAATACCCATACTTCTTATTTCTTGTAATGTAGCGATAATATAATCAAAATGGCGAACAGCAATACTTTCTGTTATTTCTAAAATTAAACGATTCGGAGGAAAACCTGTTCTTCTTAAAATACTACGTACAGACAAAATAAAACGCTTTTGCATTAATTGTTGTATCGATAAATTAACAGATAATCTTAATCCGTCTTGGTACTCTGGCAATGTTTTAAACAATCGACATGACTTTTCTAATACCCAGTCGCCTAATTTTATAATAAGTCCACACTCTTCAGCTATAGGAATAAATTCACTGGGAGAAATAGGTCCTTCTTCTGTCGTACAACGTACTAAGGCCTCAATCCCAGTATATTTCTTCGTTTTCAAATCAATAATAGGTTGTAACGCCACGTCTAATTCTTCATCACGAATTGCCTTTTGCAAAGCAAATTCAATTTTCATTCTACGATTTATTTTTGCACGTAACTCATCTGTAAAGAAACACGCAGCGTTTCTCCCCTGCTCTTTCGCACTATACATAGCTAAATCCGAATTTTTCAATAATGTTTCCACATCTTGTCCATCTTGTGGATATGAACAAAGTCCTAGACTAGCTGAAATGTATACTTCATGACCTTCCAACATAAATGGTGCCTGAAAACATGACAATACAGATGTCGCTAGCTGCCTCATCTCATCTTGTGTATGATGGTTTGTTAACAGTACAAATTCATCTCCACCAAGTCTAGCCAGAACATCTTTCTCTCCTAACACATAATGCAACCGTGAAGCAACTTCGCTTAAAAGTAAATCTCCTATCATATGACCTAGCGTATCATTTACTAATTTAAAACGATCCAAATCAAAGTAAATCATACCAAATTCTATGTTTTCTGCAATCAGCTCGTTAACAGTCGTTATTAACTGTAAACGGTTCGGTAAGTTCGTTAAAGCATCCTGATACGCAAGTTCTCTATAACGACTTTCACTTAATCGCAATCTTTGTTCTGCTTCTTTTCTACTACTAATATCATTTCGGATCGCAATAAACTGATATGGCTCTCCTTTTTCATTTAAAAATGGAACAATTGTTGTTTTAACCCAATAATATGTACCATCTTTTGCTCGATTTCGAATCTCACCTCTCCATACTTTTCCATTCGAAATACGCTTCCATAAATTTTGAAAAAATGCTTTCGGATGATATCCTGAGTTTAAAATACGGTGATCTTTTCCTATTAACTCTTCTCTTTTGTATTTGGAGATTTCACAAAACTTATCATTTACATATGTAATAAGACCTTTTCGATCTGTAATTGCAACAATTGAAGACTCATCTAATGCTAACTTTAAATCTCGCAAAGAAGAGTCATACAATGCATGACCTCTTTGTTCTAGCATGCGCATCTCTCCTTGCTTCCTATCTGACTAAAACACAACTTGTTTCTCTTCATAGAAATAGAGATATTTCATTTTCTAATAATGGCCCTTTACATAAACCACGTTTTGAAATAGACCGATTAAAATAACATAATATTATTTGTAACAAAAAGCAATATAATATCATTTCAATTATATATAGTAGCTTCTTCTCTCTCTAATTATCTCATATTATTATACCGCATTCATTTAACTTGCTCTATGTAACTTCTATGTCTTACTAATTCTGCTCGTACCTAATCTCTTTACTTGCATGAATAGTAAGTCGTAAATCTAAATGCCCCAAATATAAATTGGCATCTACGTTTTTGAATTATGATAATAAAATATTAACATGTTTTGGCCTTTATTTTGGAAGTATTTTATAAATAAATACAGTATTAAACTAAAAAAAGAGGATCACCTCTTTTTTAGTTTAATACTGATATGGTATTTGCTGATAACCTGGGTATGGCACTGGATATGGTGCTGGATATGTTACTGGGTACGGTGCTGGATAATAGCCCCCACTTGTTGCACCTGTTAATGCGCCAGCTGTAAGTCCTCCTAATACTCCACCAGCAAAACTTCCTGGGAAAAATCCGCCGCCCCATGAGCCACCACCCCATCCATGACCGTGATGGTTATAGTGATCGTGTCCACCATAGTGATTATGTCCACCGTTATGATGGTGCCCCCCATGATGATTACGATAATACACTCCGTTATGTTCTATATAGTTCATTTTTCCCCTCTCCTTTTCAATTTTCTCACCTTAATAGGTGTTGTATGAATAATATGGATCTTGTTGATAACCTGTATAGTAAGAATAATCCTGGTAATATGGATAACTATATCCCCCATGACCAAATCCTCCAATTGGACGACCATACATTTTATTCAACTCCTTTTTTATATAAAAACGTCACAATATACTGTATGTAGGACAAATGCGGAGAGTATAGGGAAATACCTACGTTTTGTAAAAAACACAAAACACCTTATAATAAAGATATTATGTTACATTACATCTCCTATTTAAAAAGTCTATATTTAAGAAAGATTAGAGGAATTATATAAAAATGAAGAAGCCTATCGTTCAATTATTATTAGTATTTACAATTGTATCTATCGTTCTTTTACTTTTAAATATATCGGCTATTTCGTTATATACATTTGTCGGTGTCCTATGGTCTATCACAATCGTAGGGATTTCATTCGTTATTTTTATCGAAAATAGGTCTCCCCAAAGCACATTAGCTTGGTTTTTAGTATTAGCACTTCTACCTATTATCGGGGTACTTTTATACTCTATTTTCGGTCGTAGCCGTTGGAGAAGAAAAAAACATCTCCATCGTTCAGAAGAACAAAGAAAATTATTTCGTGAAATATTAGAAGGAAGAAGATTAGAATTATCACTCACAGTCCCGTTACATGAACGTTCCGTACATTTAACAGAAGTCGTGCAAAAATTTGGAGGCGGTCCTGCCGCAGATAGAACAACTACAAAACTTTTAACAAACGGAGATCAAACATTCTCAGAAATATTGCAAGCTATCGAGCAGGCAAAACATCATATACATATTCAATACTATATTTATAAATCTGATGAGATTGGTACAAAAGTACGAGATGCGTTAGTAAAAAAAGCAAAAGCTGGTGTTATTGTACGCTTCCTTTATGATGGGCTCGGAAGTAATACGTTAAGAAGACGATTTTTACAGCCTATGAAAGAAGCTGGTATTGAAATTGTAGAATTTGACCCTATTTTTTCAGCTTGGTTACTTGAAACAGTCAATTATCGTAACCACCGTAAAATCGTTATTGTAGATGGTGAAATCGGTTTTACTGGGGGACTCAACGTCGGTGATGAATATCTTGGCCGTTCAAAAAAATTCCCTGTTTGGCGTGATAGTCATTTAAAAATAGAAGGAAAAGCATTGTATAAATTACAGGCAATCTTTCTAGAGGACTGGCTCTATGCTTCTAGTGGATTGAGTACGTATTCTTGGAAACAATTTATGAATAGACAATACTTCCCTGGCAAAGAAATTTCGAATGCAGAAGGTGCTGTTCAAATTGTCGCAAGTGGGCCAAGCTCAGACGATAAAAGTATTCGTAATACATTACTAGCTGTTATGGGCTCTGCAAAAAAGTCTATTTGGATCGCTACACCATACTTTATTCCAGATCAAGAAACTTTAACATTATTACGCTTAAGTGCGATTTCCGGAATAGATGTACGCATTTTATATCCAGGTAAAAGTGACAGTATTATTAGCGATCAAGCATCTCAATCCTATTTCACTCCACTTCTAAAAGCCGGTGCTTCCATTTACAGTTATAAAGATGGTTTTATGCACGCCAAAATTGTACTCGTTGATGATAAAATTGCAACAGTCGGCACCGCAAATATGGATGTACGTAGCTTTGAATTGAATTATGAAATTATAAGCGTACTTTACGAATCAGAAACTGTGCATGATATTAAGCGAGATTTTGAAGAAGACTTTAAGCATTCCACTGAAATTAAATGGAACTCGTTCCAAAAAAGAAGTATCAAAAAACGAATATTAGAGTCTTTCATGCGACTCATTTCTCCTTTACTATAAGCAATCAATATAATATTGATTGTTTTTTCTTTTCCATTTCCCCTCTCTCTCCTTTTCTTTGCATACCATATAAAAACAAGTTATCATAAGATGTATTACTTTATGAAAATAATGTTAGGTGGGAAATACATGTTAGAACAATTTCATATACATGCTGATTTAAAGCAGCAACTTTCTACAATTCACGAAAAAAATAAACAAGAAGCTGGCGAAAATGCACATTTAATTGGAAAGAAAATATATAAAGCATCTGATAACAGCATCATCGAAGATGCTATTACAGCTCTTCTTCTTGGTAAAAACATTCTATTAAAAGGACCGACTGGTAGTGGTAAAACAGTACTTGCGGAAACTCTTTCTTCTTTATTCCAAAAACCAATGCATAGCATTAACTGTTCTGTCGACTTAGATGTAGAAGGTATTTTAGGATACAACACATTGCAAACGAAAGATGGTGCATCTGAAGTTTCATTCGTTAACGGCCCTCTTATGAAGGCTATGAAGAACGGCCATTTCTTATATATTGATGAGATCAATATGGCAAAACCTGAAACGTTACCACTTCTTCATGGTGCATTAGATTACCGTAAAATGATTACAAACCCATTTACACAAGAAGTTGTATACGGTGATGACGAATATCGCGTAATTGCTGCGATTAACGAAGGCTATGTTGGAACAAGTGAACTAAACGAAGCATTAAAAAACCGTTTCGTTATTATTGAAGTTCCTTACATTCAAGGTGATACATTAAAAGAACTATTATTAGCAGAATCAAAATTAAAAGATACTCCAACAATTGAAAAATTCGTTGCATTTGCAAGCGATCTTATGCCTTTAGCTCGTGATGGACGTGTAAGTGAAGAAGCTGCAAGTATTCGTGGTATTATCGACGCATGTGATTTAGGTGTATATATTCCTGTTATGAGAGCTATTGAGCGAAGCATTATTGCAAAATTAAATGATGAAACAGAACAAATGACTGTCCGTGAATTAGCAGAAAGTTATTTCTTTGAGGGATAATTCATGAGACAAATTTTTAGTGACAAAAAAATTGATGCGTCGCTGTTTCTACAAATGGAAAACTTAATGTATGCCCTTCTAAAAGAAGACGATGCTTATCTTGAATATGGCTATAAAGCATACTACGACGAAATTGAAAAAAAGGTTGTCATTAGTCACTTTTGGGATGATCGAAAAGAAGAAGATACCGTAATCGGATTAAAAAGCGAAGTGTTCTTAAAAGCACTTGGTAATAAACATTACTCGGACATGACTTTAATTCGTTCTTATGCAATTGAATTACAAGAATCACCCCTAAAAAAGTTCTTAACACAATTATTTGTTCTATTAGAAGATTTACGTGTCGAGGAAATCGTCAAAAATCTACGTCCTGGGACAAAGCATGTTTTTAAACGCCGAAAAGAAATGTACCGCAATTACTTCGGCTCACAAAATGAAATAAACCGCGTTCGTAACTATCACGGTGATCGTCTATTTTGTCTATGCTATCTTTCATTAACGAGCGATAAATATGAAATGTTTAATAATGAATATTTCGAGCAAATTGAAGCAATTTTGCATGAAGCATTCCAAGCTCGTAATACAGAAGACATTATGTATATCGTTGAAAAAATCCGCTATCGCTTAGAAGGACTTCTTGAAAGTGATATGCTTAACAACTATTTTGGACATGCCCCGCTCTATTTATCTGTCATTGCAGATGAAAAGAACTGCCGCGTCGAAGATCTAGCAAATGATGATACGCAGCTCGTAGATGATGACGATAATAAAAACAAAATGGATGAAAGCTTCTCCACATGGCACCGTGAAAATAAAAATAATGAAAATGAGAACTTTTTACGCTTCGAATTAGAAAGCGGAACAAAAACAAATATGATGGGTGATACTGCTCGCGAATCAGAAGATGGTGATCAAGCTCTTGGTTCTGTACAAGGTACTTCCCAAAAAAGTACACAATCCAACTTTGATGGTGCTGATACAGAAGAAGCAAGAGCGTCTCATGCTTCTAGTCAAAACGACGGTGCATACGGTAAGTATAACGCTGGTGCCTCTCATACATTTAAAGAAGCTCGTAAAGCAAATCCTGACGAGAAAAAAGATTACCAAGCTATCAAATCAGTCGTTAATAAAGATGTAAAAGAATTAAAGAAAATTATCGAGAAAACGATTGAAAATAAAACGAATGCAAATAGTGATAAATACTACGGAAGACTTCGTAAGAAATTCCTTCGTATTTATACAGAAAAACAACCACGCATGTTTTATAAAAAAGGACAAGAGTCACAAGAGCTCGACGTTGCATTCCAACTATTAGTCGACTGCTCTGGTTCTATGTATAACAAAATGGAAGAAACGAAAAAGAGTGTTGTCCTATTCCATGAAGCTTTAAAATCTTTAAAAATTCCGCACGCTATTAGTGGATTTTGGGAAGATGCTTCTAGTGCTAAACCTGAAGATAAGCCGAACGTTATCCATGAGGTTGTGACATATAAAAACTCAACTTTACCAAACGTCGGTCCAGAAATTATGCAACTTCGAGAGGAAGAAGATAACCGCGATGGATATATTATTCGCATCGTATCTGAAAAACTTGCGAAAAGACCTGAAAAACACAAATTCCTACTAGTCTTCACAGACGGTGAGCCTTCTGCGTTAGACTATCAACAAGACGGAATTTTAGATACGCACGAAGCGGTTAAACTCGCGCGTAAAAGTGGTATGGAAGTAATCGGTATCTTCATCGAAGAAGGCGAAGCGAAAGAAGCGACTTATCAATTAATGAAAAACATTTATAACCATCACTTCTTAGTGGCTAATCACGCTGAAGATTTACGCCTGAAGATTAAACCATTATTGAAAAAGCTATTACTGAAGACGATTGAATAGAAAACAGGAGCCTTGTGGCTCCTGTTTTTTCGTTCAATTACTTTGTTTCTGGTTGAAACTTGTATGGAATGGCTACTTCTAATAAAGATTCAAATCCTCCGTCATAGTATGGGAAGCGCTCATTCGCAATTTTTCGATCCACCCACTCTATTGCAGAAATTTCACCTTCATCTTCCGCAATAAGTTCACCTTTTACTACATTCACTCGGAATGTAATAAATAGCGCATGATTCCCTGATTCTTCAAAGAATTTTTCATTGATCGCAACAAGTCCACCTAACGTAGCAGTTAAACCTGTCTCTTCTTTCACTTCTCTTATTAGTGCTTCCTCTAATATTTCACCTTTTTCCACAGCCCCGCCTGGCAATGACCAAACGTTTTGTTCTACATTATGTACCATTAATATTTTATCTGTTTCTTCGTCATGTATTAGTGCATATACGACATCAACTCTTTGCATGTTGCATTTCTCCATTCCCTGTCTCCCCTTTACACACAAATTAACTCATTCTATCACATTTGTAATTATTTGCATATTCCCAAAATACAAATAAAAAGAGCCGATTCCTAAGAATCGACCCTTCCTTTTAATTCATCACTAACTCAGTTGCAAGCTTTTTTTTTAACTTAGCCAGCATGTCAGTTGTCATTTTGTCTAAATCATATTCTGCTTTAAAGCCCCACTCTTTCATTGCTGCTGTTGCATCAATAGAGTTTGGCCAGCTATCCGCGATTGTTTGACGAGCTGAGTCTACTGCGTAATCCATTGTAAACGTCGGGATGTGTTTACGAATTGACGCTGCGATTTGCTCTGGCTCAAAGCTCATTGCTGTAATGTTGAACGCATTTCTATGCACTAATTTAGTTGGATCAGCTTCCATTAATGAAATGATCGCTTGTAAAGCATCCGGCATATACATCATATCCATGTATGTTCCTTCTGCAATGTATGAGGTGTATGTGCCTTTTTTAATCGCCTCATAATAAATCTCAACTGCATAGTCAGTTGTTCCGCCTCCTGGAGGAGCTACATAAGAAATTAAGCCTGGGAAACGTACACCGCGCGTATCAACGCCAAACTTTTGATGATAATAATCACACAGTAATTCCCCTGCTACTTTGTTTACCCCATACATCGTAGTAGGACGCTGGATTGTATCTTGTGGTGTATTATCTTTTGGCGTTGATGGACCAAATGCACCAATAGAACTTGGTGTGAAAAACTTACAGTTTAATTCACGTGCTGCTTCTAATGCATTTACAAGTCCGCCCATATTTAAATTCCAAGCAAATAATGGATTTTTTTCTGCTGTTGCTGAAAGTAAAGCTGCTAAATGAATAATTGTATCTACTTCATTACGCTTTGCAATATCATGTAACTTTTGTCCATCTGTTACATCTAACGTTTCAAATGGACCAGACTTTACTACTTCGCTATCTGTTTCACGAATATCTGTTGCAATAACGTTCGATGCACCGTATACATCACGAAGTTTCATTACTAGTTCAGAACCAATTTGCCCTAAAGAACCGGTTACTAGAATTTTTTTCATTTTTTCCACTCCTCATTTGCAAGCTATTCAAAAGATGTCGTTACTTAAATGATACCCATTTCTTTCCCTACTTTTTCATACTTACGAATTGCTTCGTCTAACATTTTTTTCGTATGAGCTGCTGTAGGCATATTACGAACGCGACCTGTTCCTTTTGCTACAGTTGGGAACACGATAGATTTTGCATATACGCCTTCTTCATTTAGACGTTTACTAAATTCTTGCGTTAATACTTCGTCACCAATAATACAAGGCGTAATTGGTGTTTCACTTTCTCCAATGTTAAAGCCAAGTTCTTTTAGCCCTTGTTTTAAATAGCGACCATTTTCCCATAGGCGATCATGTAACTCTGTGCTTTCCATTAAGATTTCAATTGATCTCATGCAAGCTGCTGCATCAGCTGGTGTTAACGCTGTAGAGAATAAGAATGGACGTGAACGAACTTTTAACCAATCAATTAAGTTTTGCTTCCCTGCTACATATCCACCAATTACTCCAATTGCTTTTGACAATGTACCAATTTGGAAGTCAACTTTATCAGAAAGACCGAAGTGTTTTACAGTTCCCGCGCCTTTTCCAAGTACACCTGAACCGTGTGCATCATCTACATATGTCATTAAATCTAGCTCTTCTGCAATCTCAACAATTTCTGGTAATTTTGCAATATCTCCATCCATTGAGAAAACACCGTCTGTAATAACCATTAATTTATTGTAAAGACCTGATTCTTTCGCCGCGATTGCTTTTTGGCGTAAATCTTCCATATCAGAATGTTTATAAACGATGATTTTTGCTCTTGATAGACGACTACCATCGATAATAGATGCATGATTTAATTCATCTGAAAGAATCGCATCATTTTTATCCATAACAGCTGAAATCGCTGCCATATTACAGTTAAATCCTGATTGGTAAGCAATTGCTGCTTCTGTATGTTTAAACTTCGCAATTGTTTCTTCTAATTTAATATGCAAATCTAAAGTACCATTAATCGTACGAACAGCTCCTGCTCCAACGCCGTACTTATGAATCGCACCAATTGCTGCCTCTTGCAAGCGATTATCAGTCGCTAATCCAAGATAGTTGTTTGAAGATAAGTTAATATATTCTTTTCCGCCAATCGTAATAATCGGTCCATTTGGACTTTCAAGCGGATCAATTACGTTATAAAGCCCCTTTGATTTTAAATCCTCTAAATTCTCTTCTAAAAATTTCGCAAGTGTTTTACTAGACATCGTGAAGCCTCCCATCGTTCATGTAAGCGAATTATTATCTTAATAGTTCTAATAATCCCTTTACTAGCTTAACATGTTTTCAGAATTTATTATAGAAAAATAGTTTAAAGTAACCGCTTACAAATTTAAATTATAAATGATTCCTTACAAGAAATCTATCTTTTACTTTTCATATTTGATAGAATTAAAAAAATATTCAGGAGGTTTTCGAACATGGCATTTACAGAATCTGATGTATATAATAACGAAGGATTTTTTGAACAATATATGAAACGAAGATATCGAGAAAATAGCCCGAATGAATTAATTGAGAAGCCGATATTCTGTCAGCTCATTGGCGATGTAAAAGGAAAACAAATTCTCGATTTAGGTTGTGGCGATGCTAAGTTTGGTGTGGAATTATTAGAAAAGGACTGCCACTCTTACACCGGCATTGAAGGCTCCGAGCTTATGTATGAAAAAGCAGTACAACAACTAGAAAATAAAAATGGCACCGTTCATTTTTTAAACCTCAAAGACTACACATACCCACCTTCTACTTTTGATTTAGTAACATCTAGACTCGCCTTACATTATATTGAACATCTTCATATCATTTTTCAAAATGTATACCAAACTTTAAAACCAAATGGAATTTTCACCTTTAGTGTTCAACATCCTATTATTACCTCTTCATTTGAAAGCTTGCAAAGGAGTGGCAAAAGAACGAGTTGGCTCGTTGATGATTACTTCAAAACAGGAAAACGTGTTGAACCCTGGATTGATCAAGAAGTTATTAAATATCATCGTACAACGGAAGAGTATTTCACATTATTGCAACAGGCCGGATTTACCATTACAAACTTAAAAGAAGCTACACCAAATCAAACCTATTTTCAGAGTGAAGAAGAATATGAACGACGTTTACGTATTCCCCTCTTTCTACTATTTTCTTGCCAAAAATAAAAAAGACGATGAATCCTCATCGTCTTTTTTCGCTATCTCATTGCTTGAGCAACTTCTTTAACTAATCGTCTTCCTCTTCCGTGCGGGATACAAAGTGGTGTTCCAAATAACGGATCTGTACTGATTTGACACTCCATTCGGAATACATCACGTACTAGCTTTTCGTCTACCACTTCTTCAGGCCTACCTTGTGCATATATTTGTTTATCTTGAATTGCTACAATATTATCTGCATAACGGCATGCCAAATTCAAATCGTGTAATACCATAACAATCGTTCTTTGCTCTGTTTCATTTAATTCGAATAATAAATCTAATACTTCAATTTGGTGCGTCATATCTAAATATGTAGTCGGCTCATCAAGTAAAATAATATCTGTATCTTGTGCAAGCGTCATTGCAATCCAAGCACGTTGACGTTGTCCACCTGAAAGGACATGCACATCACGCTCAGCAAATTCTGTCATACCCGTTGCTGCAAGTGCCTTCTGGACCATTTCCTCATCTTTTTCTGACCATTGCTTCAGCCATGTTTGATATGGATAACGCCCTTGCTTTACAAGTTGCAATACGGTAAGACCTTCTGGTGCTTGAGGCCCTTGTGGCAATATCGCCATTTGACGAGCAATTTGCTTCGTTTGCATACTTTGAATTGCTTGATTATCTAACAAAATGTCCCCAGTTGTTGGCTTTAACAATCTAGCTAGTGAACGTAATAAAGTTGATTTTCCACAACCGTTAGAACCGATAAAGATTGTAATTTCACCTTTTGGAATTTCTAAATTCAACTCATCAATAATAATTGTTTCACCATAAGACAGCGTCAAACGTTTCGTCTCCAATGCTTTTTGCATATTCATCTCCCTTTATGAATTCCGACTTTTATAAAGTAAATATATAAAATAAGGTGCACCAATCGCTGATGTAAATACACCTGCTGGAATTTCAAGTGGCGCGAAAACTGTACGCCCAATTAAATCTGCAGCAAGTACTAAAATTGCACCGATAATCGCCGCAACTGGGAGCAATGCACCGTAGAAAGAGCCAACTAATCTTCGTGCAATATGAGGTGCCATTAAACCGACAAATCCAATTCCTCCTGCGAAAGCGACTGCTCCACCAATTAAAGCTGTACTAAGTAGTAGCATGAATACGCGCGACTTCGTTAAAGGAACACCGAGTCCTACTGCAATATCATCCCCTAGCTCTTGTGCATTTAAATGTCTAGCGGCGATAAATGATATGATCGTTAAAATGAGTACCCAAGGTGCAAGTACCATAACATTTTGCCATGAAGAACCATAAACAGTACCTGTAATCCATACATTCGCTTGACTCGCTTGATAAATTGGGGCTAACAACATAAATAAAGTCGTTGCCGCTTTCGTTAATGCCCAAAATCCAACACCAATTAAAACAAGACTAATTGGTGATAACCCGTCATTTCTCCATGCAAATAAATATACAAAAAACGCAACAATCGTCGCACCAGCAAAAGCTGCGAGCGGCATATAATGAATGCTTACTGTTAGCGCATTGTTTTTATCACTAAATATCGCTAAAAAGAGTACTACCGCTACGCTTGCACCACCTGTGATTCCAATGATATCAGGAGAAGCAAGTGGATTTCGAACGAGCCCTTGTAAAATACAGCCCGCTACCGCAAGCGCAATTCCTACAAGAATCGCAATTAAGATACGCGGCATACGAAATTTATTTACAACCATATTTGACATCGCATCGCCATTTCCAGTAATTGCTTGCCATACATCATAAGGAGCAATTTTCATATCGCCCATCCCTGCACTGGCAAAAAATAACCCTATTAAAATAGCTAGTAAACTTAATAAGACTAGAATAGCTCGTTTATACATTAAAAACGAGAACCCATCTTTTCCTATACGAAACGGAATATACTTCTTCATTTGCTAAGCCCTCTCTTACGTGCAATATAAATAAAGAATGGGGCCCCGATAAATGCTGTCATAACCCCTACTGGTACTTCTTGTGGCATAATGACGTATCTTGCTGCTATATCAGCCAAGATTAGTAGTATTGCACCTAACAAGCCGCTATAGGGTACTCTCCATCTGTGATCAACTCCAACAAGAGATCTGGCAAGATGCGGAGTAACAATTCCAATAAATCCTATTGGGCCAGCAACCGCAACTGAACCACCCGACAACAATACAATAATAAGTAGTACGAATGATTTCATTAAAATTGTTCGTTGTCCAAGTCCTTTCGCGACGTCTTCTCCCATCATCAATGTATTTACTTTCCCTGCCATCATAAGAGATGCAATCCAACCTATTAATAAGTATGGGAATACGGATTGTAATGTTTCTAGCTTTCTCCCTTGTACAGATCCAGCAAGCCAAAATAAAACTTCCTCCAGCGCTTTTTCATTTAATACAAGTAACCCTTGTGTTAATGATGAAAATAAAGCGCTTATCGCTACACCCGCTAAAGTCAACTTGAGCGGGGTTGTCCCTTCTTTCCCTAAAGAACTAGAAGCGAATACTAGTACTGCTGCAACTGCCGTTCCTAAAAAGGCAATCCAAGTGAAAGCTGATAATGATGTGACGGAAAAAATCACAATTGCTACAACTATAAAGAATGCAGCACCTGAATTTAATCCAATAAAATCTGGAGAAGCAAGTGGATTCTTAGTTAAAGTTTGCATAAGGCAACCTGCAATGGCTAAACTAGCACCAACACTTGCTGCAATTAACGCCCTTGGTAGACGCACATTTTGAATAATAATATGTTCATTGGAACCGTTAAAATGGAAAAAAGCATCTAACGCTAATTTCCAACTTGTATTTGTATATCCGAAAATAATACTCCCCCAAATACAAATAACGACTGCAATGATTCCAACAAATAATCCAATCCATTTTGCTTGATTTGTTTTTAATAACATGCAGCGTTTCCCCTTCAATGTATATTGATACGTTGTTAGTTTATTTCAACTTAATTCTCATTGTCAATGACATTGAGAATTATTTTCATTGACATTCGAAAGATAAAGACTTAAAATCATGCTTGTTATTGAAATATATTCTCAGTATGTAGGGGGTACATAATGAATTTCACGAAAAAGAAATCGTTTACATTATTTGTATTTCTACTAGCATTTTCACTGCTTTTAAGTGCTTGTGGAAAGTCAAATACCAAAGAAGAAACAACAAAAGAAGATAATAAAAAAGAAATGATTACGGTTGAACACGCAATGGGTAAAACAGAAGTTCCTGCTAATCCAAAGCGCATAGTTGTCTTAACAAATGAAGGAACGGAAGCTTTACTTGCCCTTGGTGTAACGCCAGTAGGCGCTGCTGAAGCACCTACTGGGAACCCATGGTATCCACATACGAAGGATAAACTAAAAGATGTAAAGACTGTCGGTACTGAGCTTCAAGTTAATGTGGAAACAATCGCTTCTTTAAAACCTGACTTAATCATCGGTAACAAACTTCGCCATGAAAAAGTATATGAGCAATTAAATGCTATTGCTCCTACTGTTTTTTCAGAAACACTGCGTGGTGAATGGAAAGATAATTTCAAACTTTATGCAAAAACAGTAAATAAAGAAAAAGAAGGTCAAAAGGTTTTAGCTGATTACGAAAAACGTATAAAAGACTTACAAGGAAAACTTGGAGATCAAGTAAATCAGGAAATCTCTATGGTCCGCTTCATGCCTGGTGATGTTCGTATTTATCATGGCGATACATTCTCTGGCGTTATTTTAAAAGAGCTTGGTTTCAAACGCCCTGGTGATCAAAATAAAAATGACTTTGCAGAACGTAATGTGTCTAAAGAGCGTATCCCTGCAATGGATGGAGATATCATCTTCTACTTCACATACGATAAAGGTAATGAGAAAAAAGGTTCTGAATTAGAGAAAGATTATATAAACGATCCTCTATTCAAAAATTTAAATGCTTCTAAAAACAATAAAGTATATAAAGTTGATGATGTAATTTGGAATACAGCTGGCGGTGTAATAGCTGCGAACTTAATGCTAGACGACATTGAAAAACGCTTTATTAAATAATAAAAAAACCAGCTCCCTCTTTTATGGAGCTGGTTTTTTCATTTCACTGAAGTGTCACATTATTTCATTTTGTATTTTTATTCCCAATATGTTATATTATAAAAGTAAATACAGTGTATTTTCTCTATATCGGAATAGATATTCTAATCTAAATTTTCTGATTAATCACTATTTTACTTTCTTTTAGAATTCAATTACTACATTTGAAAACGCTTATTATCTCGTTTTCAGGGAAAAATACAATAACGGTTGAAGACAAAATGAATTATTTCAGAAATTTTCTTTCTATTTCCATATAATTCTATTGACTTCTAAATATTTTGTGAATTAAAATAATTACATAAATATCCGTTATACAGGATTAGGGGGAAACAAACATGGATTCAGCTTTAAAATTAGACAAAGCTGGAGAACAACAATCACCAAAAAAACATCCACCAGGATTATATTTGTTGTTCTTAACAGAAATGTGGGAAAGATTTAGTTATTATGGAATGCGCGGCCTTTTAGTTCTTTATTTAACAACTGCTGCCGTTAGTGGCGGATTAGGATTTGATAAGGCAGTTGCAGTGCAATTATATGGTACTTTTACAGCGGCAGTATATTTCATGCCAATTATAGGCGGATGGCTAACTGATCATTATATTACGAGACGTCATGCCATTACTCTCGGCGGAATTATTATGGCGATTGGTAACTTTGTACTATTCTCCATGAATACAAAAACAGGACTATTCCTTGGATTAGTACTATTAGTTATTGGTAATGGATTCTTCAAACCAAATATTTCTACACTGTTAGGTGAATTGTATGACGAAAATGATTCACGTCGTGACAGTGCATTTACTATCTTCTATATGGGTATTAACGTAGGTGCTTTCTTCGCTCCACTTATTTGTGGATTTTTAGCAGAAGATTTCTTTAAAACAAGTGTTGATGGCGTTATGGTTATGGGATATAAATACGGATTCTTAGCAGCTTGTATCGGTATGATTATTGGACAAATTGTTTTCAACTTATTAGCTCCTCGCTACCTTGGTACAGCAGGAACAACAGTTGTTGGTAAAAAAACAAAAAATCAACCTGCAACCGAAAAGAAACCTTTAACAAAACAAGAAAAAAATCGCACTTGGGCAATTGTAATTTTAACTTGTTTCGTAGTATTCTTCTGGGCAGGCTTTGAACAAGCTGGTAGTTCTTTAACACTTTATACAGATAAATTTGTTGATCGTACAATTTTCGGATGGGAAGTTCCAACATCTTGGTTCCAATCCGTTAATCCAGCATTCATCGTACTATTCGCACCATTCGTATCTATGCTATGGTTAAAACTTTCTAAATCAAAGCGCGGCGATTTAAAAATACCAACAAAAATGGCATTTGGTATGATTTTACTAGGTATAGGTTACCTTGTTTTAACATTAGCGGTTCTAAAAACTGGAAGTAATGAAGCTGATATAACTGTTAAAGCAAACTTATTATTCATCGTTATCACTTATATGTTCCATACAATTGGCGAACTATTCTTATCACCAATCGGTCTATCAATGGTAAGTGCAATTGCACCTGTTAAATTAGCATCATTACTAATGGGTGTATGGTTAGCTGGTTCAGGTATGGCTAACTGGTTAGCTGGTAAACTTGCTTCCTTTACACAATCATTAGGCTATCTTGAAGTATTTGCAAGTATCGGTATTATCGTTATCGTCCTAGGAGTTGTACTTCTTCTCTGCTCTAAAAAAGTTGCAAGTATGATGGAATAACACAAAAAAGACGCTTCTAAAATTAGAAGCGTCTTTTTTATTACCTCTCTTCTAAAGCCGTCACGTCCACGTGAACGCTCTCTCCTGGGTTGGATACATCATACACTTGAGCGCTCCCCTTCTGCTCATCACAGCTCTCAATCCATACGGGGACTCCCTCATATGTAACATCAATTCTACTTGAAGAAGATAATATTTGTTTCACACGTTTTACATCCATTATATTATTCCTCCTTTTGCTTACAACACTCCTTTCTATCTTTTCTTTTCCCTTCAGAATATATTCCATCAACCAGCATGTTGATTAATAGTCTTTTTTTCCAAATAAAAAAGACGTATATTTCACACGTCCCTTTCCAAAATATTCAAATTTTAAGAAAATAATGTTTTTACTACTTCACTTACTTTATCATTATGAACTTGATAATACACTTCTAATCCTCTTCTTTCAAAGCGTACTACTTTATTTTGCTTTAATTTCGTTAAATGTTGTGAAACCGTTGATTGCGGAATTTCTAATACTTCCTGTAATTGTGTTACATTACAAGTTCCACGCTGCATTAGTTCCATTACTAAGCGTAGACGCAATGGATGCGCTAACGCTCTTAACATTTGTACATCTTCTTCTGAAATACGACATTCGAATTGATTTTGGCTCATAAAGTTCCCCTCATTTTCGTTTTTATTTTCTTTTTATTTATTTATATATCTGTTCTTATATTTCCTGTTACGACATAACTTTATCAACCTAGAAAGCTGAAAAATTTTTCCACTTTCATCAGCAAAGAGTTCAGGAAAAAATCCCTGCTGATTTTGAATATTATACTATATGATATAACGAAAAAGCAAAAGTAAGGGTTATGATTACTTTGCTTACAAACGTTGTTTTATCAAGCTTTTTGTTATATTTTCACCTCATTGAAACGTACAGTAACGATATTGTAAAATACCGTCTATAATTGATAACCTATCGTAACGTAGTTGAACCATATTTAATCTCTTTGTTACGCTAAAAGGAATTTTCAGTAAAAAGAGGTAATGTAATATTAAAAATCGGCTCATTGTTGTTTTAATTAATATTGCAATCACCTGAACTGTTATTCGAAACTTTTATCAGTGGGTGTCTTGTCCATCCCACACTGATTATTATCCCACACTAATCGGGATTTTACGGGATAACTCCCCCTTACCTTTCCTTATTGATCAAATAATAAAAATAAATACCCTCTATACTCGATACAAAGACGTCATCTAATATATTCCTGTAGAGACAATGACATATGAACAAATAAAGGAATATGCAAATAATTTATACCGCACACTCAAATAGAGTGGAGTACGTTTTTTGTCTACTTTATGAACAAAATGTTACTTCAAACACTATTATGGAATAATTATACTTTTTTACGTTGACAATAGTGTTGAAGGAGAATATACTAAGCATGTAAGTTGATTGTGAATAGTTTCACAAATAATGTGAATTTCTTCACATATAAATAGATAGGAGTTGTCATTATTATGAGTACTTGGACACAAATTTATGACCCATTAAACAATATTTGGTTATCTGCACTAATCGCAGCACTTCCAATTTTCTGCTTCATCATTTGTTTAATGGGACTCAAAATGAAAAGTTACATGGCTGGTCTTTACAGTGTGATTGTCGCTATTATTCTTGCTATATTTGTTTATAAAATGCCAGCAACAGTAGCTGTAGCATCTGCCGGATTCGGTGTTTTATCTGGATTTTATCCAATTTGTACTATCGTTATCGCAGCAATTTTCCTTTATAAATTAACTGTTAAAACAGAGCAATTCAATATCATTCGTGATAGTATTTCAAGCATTACAAATGATCAACGTCTACAAGTATTATTAATCGCTTATTCTTTCGGTGCTTTCTTAGAAGGCGCAGCTGGTCTAGGGGTTCCAGTTGCTATTACAGCTGCACTACTTGTAGGTATGGGCTTTAATCCATTAAAAGCAGCAAGTATTTGTTTAGTAGCCAACATCGCTGGTGGCGCTATGGGTGCTATGGGTATTCCAGTTACAGTGCCAGCACAATTAACTCAATTAGATCCATTAACTATCGGTCGTCAAACTGTTATTATTTTACCTTTCATTAGCATTATTTTACCTTTCTTACTTGTTTCAATGGTCGATGGAATGAAAGGTATTAAAGAAACTTGGCAAGGTATTCTTGTAAGTGGTGTTTCTTTCGCCATTACTCAGTTCCTTGTAACTTACTTCTTAGGTGCAGAACTTACTAATATTTTCGCAGCCGTTGTAAGTATGGTATCACTTGCATTATTCTTACGTGTTTGGCAGCCAAAATCTTCTAAAAAAGAAGAAAAACAAGAAGCAAAAGAATCTCATACATTCAATCAAATTTTATATGCTTGGTCTCCATTCGTATTCTTAACTGCATTCGTAACAATCTTTAATTTAAAACCGATTAAAGCTTTATTTGCTCCGGATGGTCCATTAGCAAACTTAGTGTTTAACATTCAATTCCCTGGTCTTCATAATGTGGTTATGAAAACTACACCAATTACAAAAGCAGATACACCTTTCGCAGCAATTTTCAAATTCGATGTATTCTCTTCTACAACTACTGCGATCGTACTAGCAATTATCGTTTCACTTATCGTTTATCGCGTAAAAGGTAAAATGGTTAAAGAATTAATGTTTGAAACAATAAAAGAACTAAAAGCTCCAGTATATACAATTTGTAGCGTTATCGCTTTAGCTTACGTAGAGAACTACTCTGGTATGTCATCTACACTTGGACTTGCATTCTCTTCTACTGGTAATGCATTCCCAGTTCTTTCTCCAATCTTAGGATGGATTGGCGTATTCATTACAGGATCAGTAGTATCAAGTGGTTCATTATTCGCACCACTTCAAGCAGTAACAGCAGACCAGTTAAACATCGTTCCTTCTACACTCGTTGCATTAAACGTAGTAGGTGGTACAATGGCAAAAATGGTTTCACCACAATCTGTAGCGGTTGCTTGCGCAGCAGTTGGACTAGTTGGTCAAGAATCTGCCTTATTTAAAACAGCAATGAAATACAGTTTAATCTTCTTAGCTGTTATTAGCTTACTGCAATTAAACGCTGTATTTAATATCTTCTAAAAAAAAGCACCGATCCAAATGGATCGGTGCTTTTTTCATTACATTTTTTTATTCTTTAATAAAGAGGCTCCCGCAATTTCAGGATGCGTCATTTCGTATGGATCCAAAATAATATCAAGCTCTTCTGCTGTAAGTACACCATGTTCTAAACATAGCTCCCTAACAGATTTTCCTGTCGCAATCGCTTCACGTGCAATGCGAGATGCTGCTTCATAACCAATATGAGGATTCACCGCTGTAATAACTCCAACACTTTTCTCAACATATTGTTTCAGTAACTCTTCATTCGCTGTAATACCCTTAATACAATATTCACGGAATACACGGAATCCGTTGTTCATAATACTTATAGATTGAATTAAATTAAATACGAGTACTGGCTCCATTACATTTAACTCTAATTGCCCAGCTTCTGACGCTAAGCAAATTGTATGGTCATTTCCAATTACTTGGAAAGCAACTTGGTTAATTACTTCTGCCATAACTGGATTTACTTTCCCCGGCATAATAGATGAACCTGGTTGACGAGCTGGTAATTGAATTTCCGCCAATCCAACACGTGGACCAGATGCCATAATACGAAGATCATTTGCAATTTTAGACATATTCATCATACATACTTTTAGTGATGCAGATACTTCTGTATATGCATCTGTGTTTTGCGTTGCATCAACTAAATGCTCTGCACCAACAAGTGGGAATCCGCTAAATGTTCGCAAGTGTTTAACCACTTGTTCAATATACATAGGGTTTGCATTTAGTCCCGTACCAACAGCTGTCGCACCCATATTCACCTCATATAAATGTTGACGAGACTGCTTAATTCTTTTTATATCACGCTCAAGCACGCGGCTATATGCTTCAAATTCTTGTCCAAGACGAATCGGAACTGCATCTTGTAAATGCGTACGCCCCATTTTAATAACATGATCAAACTCTTTTGCCTTATCACGAAAAGCAGTATGAAGTCCTTCCATTGTAACAAGAAGTTCTTCTAGCATCATAAGAGTTGCAATATGAATCCCAGTTGGGAACGCATCATTTGTTGATTGCGCCATGTTCACATGAGTGTTTGGGCTAATTTTCGCATATTCACCTTTTTCGTACCCCATACGTTCTAACGCTCTATTAGCAATTACTTCATTAGTATTCATATTAATTGAAGTCCCTGCCCCGCCCTGAATTGGGTCTACGATAAATTGATCATGGAACTTCCCATCTACAATCTCTTGTGCAGCTTCTGCAATTTCTTGGCCGATATCTTTAGCTAAGTAACCTGTATCTATATTCGCAAGCGCTGCCGCTTTTTTTACAATTGCCATTGCCGTAATGAGTGACGGATGAATGCGATATCCTGTAATCGGAAAGTTTTCTACGGCACGTAATGTTTGTACACCATAATAAGCTACACTCGGTACTTCCTTTTCACCTAAAAAATCTTTTTCTATACGTATATCCTTCGTTGCTATCATTTTTCATCACCTATACTTTTCATTCTAAATCCTTATCTAAAGAATTCGCCCTATAAACTACGAGTATCATTAAAAAGAATTCTTCAGTATCCACCTTCACTATATAGTACATATTTTGAAAGCGCAAACATTTATTTTTCTATATATCCTTTTTATTAAAGTTTATATAATAGAAAATCCATTCATTCTTCTACTTTCTTTATTTCAACTCGCTTAATTTGATGCATATCCTTTTCAAGAACTTTAAAAGAAAAGCCGTGTTTCTCAATAATATCCCCCTCAGCAACGATTTGCTTTTGTACCATAATCCAGCCACCGATTGTATCAACATCATCAGCGACCAAATGTACGCCAAATAAATCATTTACTTCACTAATAAGCACTTTCCCCTCTACAATTTTACAACCTTCACTTATATGTTCTATCGGTGGATGCTCATCTTCATCGTATTCATCTCGGATTTCTCCGACAATTTCTTCTAAAATATCTTCTAACGTAACAATCCCTGCTGTACCACCATATTCATCATATAGTACAGCTAATGGAATGTGCCTTCTTTGCATTTGCAATAATAAATCATGGATTGCGATATTTTCTAACACTTCAATAACTGGACGTGTATATGGTGTAATCGAACACTCTTCATCTCGATTACCATCCATATAATGAATAAATAAATCTTTGACATTAACCATCCCAATAATTTCATCTTTATCTTCACCAAATACTGGATATCTCGTATATTTTTCTTGTGCGATTACTTTAATATGTGTCTCAAACAGCTCATCTTCATATAAACCAACAACTTCAGTACGAGGTACCATGATTTCCTTTGCTACCCTGTTGTCGAATTCAAAGATGTTATTTACATATTTAAATTCAGTTTGATTAATCTCGCCACTCTCATAACTCTCAGACAAGATTAACCTTAGTTCCTCCTCAGAATGCGCAACTTCATGTTCAGAAGCCGGATGTAAGCCAAATAAGCCTGTCACAAATCGTGCAGAGCCATTTAAAACCCAAATAAATGGATACATAACTCGGTAAAAATAAATAAGGGGCTTTGATAATAATAAGCTAACTTGCTCTGCTTTTTGGATTGCAAAAGTCTTTGGAGCAAGTTCACCAATTACAACATGTAAAAACGTAATAACTGCAAAGGCAATAATAAATGAAACTGTACTTGCAATTGCAGGAGATAAATCCAATTTTAAAAACAGTGGTTCGAGTAAATGTTTAATCGTCGGTTCTCCTAACCACCCGAGCCCTAAAGCAGTAATCGTAATTCCTAACTGACATGCCGATAAATACTCATCTAAATTTGAAGTTACTTTTTTAGCTGCCAATGCGCCTCGTCTTTTTTCACTAACGAGTTGATCGATACGACTGCTACGCACCTTTATAATTGCAAACTCTACAGCTACAAAAAAACCTGTTAGCGCAATAAGAACAGCTACCATCAATAATTTTAAAATATCCACATATGTCCTTTAGCTTTTCTTAGCTAAAGTTACACCTCCTTTAAAAAAGAAGTTTCACTTTAGTTTCTTCATTTACTTGAAAGCAACCCTATATAAAATTCACCAATTTTCAGTCCTCATACAATTCTAATGGCAAACCGTCAGGATCTTGGAAAAAAACGAATTTTTTCCCCGTTATTTCATCAATACGTATCGATTCCGTCTCAACATCACATCGGTTTAAATGTTTAACAGCTTCTTCTATACCAGTAACAGCAAAAGCTAAGTGTCTAAGCCCAGCAGCTTCTGGAAAGCTTGCGCGGTCAGGCGGACTTGGAAATGAAAATAATTCAATTTGATACTCTTCTCCTACGCATAAATCTAGCTTATAAGAATTTCTTTCCTCTCTATATACTTCATTTATCGCTTTGAAACCTAATATCCTAGTATAAAAATCCTTTGATATTTCATAATCTGAGCAAATAATTGCAACGTGATGTACTCTACATATATTCATGATTCCTCTATTCCTTTCTTTACCAAAGATGCATATTCTCCCTTGAAATGACAAACATATATAGCAGAATATCTCTTTTAGGGGGCTTACTATGAAATTTATCACTTTTTTCGTTGGACTTATCGTTGTTTTTTTCCTTACCTACATTGCTAGTAACAATAAAAAACATATTAAATTCAAACCAATTTTTATCATGCTTATTATACAGTTAATTTTAACCTATTTATTATTAAATACAGAAATCGGACTTGTACTTATCACAATCATTTCCAGCCTATTTACAAAGCTACTCGCGTATGCTGCTGATGGTATAAACTTTGTATTTGGCGGTCTTGCAAATAAAGGCGAAATGCCATTTTTCCTTACTGTATTATTACCAATTGTCTTTATTTCCGTCTTAATTGGTATATTACAACATTTTAAAATACTACCGTTTTTTATTCGTTGGATTGGTTATTTCCTTAGTAAAATAAACGGCCTCGGGAAATTAGAATCTTATAACGCGATTGCCTCTGCCATTGTCGGCCAATCAGAAGTTTTTATTACGGTGAAAAAACAATTAGCCCAAATTCCCAAACATCGACTTTATACACTTTGCGCCTCTGCTATGTCAACAGTATCCATGTCCATTGTCGGTGCCTATATGACGATGATCGAACCAAAATATGTAGTAACCGCCCTCGTTCTCAATTTATTTAGCGGCTTTATTATTGTCCTCATCATTAACCCTTACGACGTTAAAGATGAGGAAGATATTTTGGAAATAAAAGGTGAAAAGCAAAGTTTCTTTGAAATGCTTGGAGAATATATTCTTGATGGTTTTCGCGTAGCCATTGTCGTTGGCGCTATGCTCATCGGATTCGTTGCATTAATGAGTTGCATTAATGACCTATTCCTCATTATATTCGGCATTACTTTCCAGCAATTAATCGGCTATGTATTTGCTCCTGTTGCATTTCTGATTGGTGTACCAAGTTCTGAAATTGTCACAGCTGGTAGCATTATGGCAACGAAGCTTGTAACAAATGAGTTTGTAGCCATGATAGACCTTAGTAAAATTTCCAACAGCCTTTCTCCCCGCACAGTTGGTATAATTTCCGTCTTCCTCGTTTCTTTTGCCAATTTCTCTTCTATTGGAATAATTTCCGGTGCGGTAAAAGGATTAAACGAAGAACAAGGAAACGTTGTTGCACGATTTGGTTTAAAATTACTATACGGAGCTACTCTCGTTAGTATTTTATCTGCGATTATCGTAAGCATTATGCTGTAATAAGGTAAAATTTTATCATTTTCTTATCCCTATCTTTTGTATACAATAACGAATAGATGTCTTATAAATAATCGAGACGTCTATTTTTTATACATGTACAATCTCTTTTATTTAGCGTACAATATTTTTTATGTGTTTGAATACACTTTTAGATGTATACACTTTGATAGTTTTAAAGGAGAAAAAATGATGAAATCCGACATGAACAAAGATACACGAGCCAAAAAAGGACGCTCAAAGAAAAAACGCCTACTTTGGCTCCTTCTTATTCCCTTACTGATTGTAGCACTCGGAGCAGGAGGCTACTCCTTCCATATATACAGTAAAGCAAAATCCGTTTTAAGTAATGCTTATGCTGAACTAGGACGAGGAGATAAATCAAGCAAACGTGAAAAAGCTGTTAAACCTATGACTGATAACATTTCCGTACTTATTATGGGTGTTGACGAAAGTGATATTAGGGACAAGAATTACGGAAAAGCAACTCGTACGGATGCGCTATTACTGGCAACAATTAATAAAAATGATAAATCCGTTAAACTTGTCAGCATTCCACGTGACTCACGTGTCTACATTAAATCACGTGATAAATACGATAAAATTACACACGCACACGTATTCGGTGGCGTAGACAGCACGATTGATACAGTAGAGAACTTTTTAGATGTTCCAGTTGACTATTATGTAAAATTCAACTTTAAATCATTTATTAAAATTGTTGATTCCCTTGGTGGTATTACTGTCGACGTTCCAGTTGAATTCACAGAACAAAATAGTAAAGACGAACCGAATGCAATTCATCTAGAAAAAGGACGTCAACATTTAAATGGCGAAGAAGCACTTGCACTAGCGAGAACTCGTCATATCGACAGTGATTATATGCGCGGTCAACGACAACAACTTGTTTTAGAAGCTATCGCTGAAAAAGCACTATCCCTTAATTCCATTAATAAAATCGGTGGCCTACTAGATGCTGTCGATAACGACTTAAAAACAAATTTAACTTTTGATGATATGATGGCAATTGCAAAGAATTCAATGGGTTCAGATTTAAAAATGGATAAACTGCAAGTAGAAGGTACCGATAAATATATAGATGGTATTTATTATTACGTTCCAGACGAAAAAAGCGTCAATGATATATCGACAACCCTTCAAGAACATCTCGGTGTTACGAATAAAAATGAACATAAAAAATTATAATAAAAAGGCTNNAGCCTTTTTATTATAATTTTCAACATATTTTTCACACATATTGTGACAAAAAGAGACAATTATTACAACAGTGTAACATTTTTTATAAAAACATTACACACATAGTGAAAATGATAGTATACTAGGACATACATACTGTTATTTTCATCATTTTTATACAAAAAATGTAATACATATATTTATACAAATTTTTCTGGGGGGGAAATAAATGAAGAGAGGTAAAATACTAATCGGTTCAGCTATCGCTGGTGGCATATTACTTTGTATAGGTGGTATTGGTGGCTATCAATATGTATCTGCATTAAATACCCAATTAAATACTACCGCATTACCAAACACTACATTTGAAGGCATTTCTCTTGATGGAAAAAATAAAGCAGATATTCAAGCTATTATTAATCAAAAGGTGAATGAATTAGATCAAAAATCTCTTAACTACGTATCCCAAGATGATAAACAAACATATATATGGAAAGATTTAGGCGTGGAATATAATGGGGAAGAAATTGCCGACACCATTTTTAAAGAACAAGAAGGCAATATGATTAATCGTTATAACATGCGTAAACAAGCTGAAAATGGCGAATTAAAACGTGACTATAAATTAACATCAAAATTAAATACAACAACTTACGAAAGCTTTATAAAGGACAAATATAATGAAACATTAAAAAATCCTGTTAATGCAGAATTAAATGTTGAAGGTTCTACCGTAAATATTAGCCAAAGTCAAAATGGAGAAAAAATTGATAAAGGAAAACTAACTGATTTAACGAAACAAGCCATTACTGCTGGCACATCAGACGTTACATTACCAGTTACACTCATAAAACCTGAGCGATCTACAGAAGATATACAAAAAATGGGGATTAAAGAAGTAATCGCTGAATACTCGACTCCAATGGCTGGTCGTAATGGCAATCAATCCTTTAACGTAAATAAGTCAGCTAATACTTTAAGTGGAGTTATTGTAGCCCCTGATGAAACGTTTAGTTTTAATGGCCGTGTTGGCGTAACTGATGCGGCACATGGTTATAAATCCGCAGCAGTATATTCACAAGGTAAAGTGATACAAAGTGCAGGCGGGGGCGTTTGCCAAGTCAGTAGTACTTTATATAGTGCAGCTTTAAGGGCAGATTTAGGAATTGTTTCTCGAAGCAATCATTCTATGCCCGTAAATTATTTGCCACTTGGGCAAGATGCAGCAGTGGCAGATTATGGTCCGGATTTAAAATTTAAAAACAATACAGGTAATCATATTTATATTCAAGCATTTTCAAATGGAGGTAGTATTACTACGCGCATTTTCGGTACAAATACTGGTAAAAATGTTGAAGTTTCTTCTCAAGTAATTAGTAATACTGGTGATAAAATAACAGCGGTTACGTATAAAAAAGTAACACAAAACGGTGAAGTAATATCAAATGGACAAATTTCAAAAAGCGTATATAAAAGTGCCCCAAAACAATGAGATACTATCAAACAGACAAATTTCAAAAAGCAAAAGAAAAGGCGTGATCTAATCACGCCTTTTCTTTTGCAATAATAGTATAAAAGTTTCGAGATGGTCCTTCGTTTCTTCTAAAGACCACATACGATTCCCTTGCTTCGCAGCTAATACGCACGCTTCTTCCCATGCGTTCTTTTTTTTCATAGTTACTAATTCATCGCGCAATTTCAAAACAATCTCTTCATCCTCTTGCTCTATAAATTCTTCCATCACGCTCGCTATTTCATCCTCATGAATACTTAACGTACAGTACGATTTAAGAAAGTATTGTAATGTCGTATACATATGTACTCCCCCTTCTTATTTATCAGTTGGATAAGAAGTAATGATCTTATATCCTAATTCCCCTGACTTATCTCTCGCTAAAACAGTAACTGTTTTTACTAACTTGTCTTTTACATTCATATTTTTCTTGATTACCGTTTTTCCAACTGGGAATGAATGAGTTGTATTTAATACGAGACGAGCCTCTTTAGAATTTTTCAACCAATCTTGAATTTCTTTATCATGCTGATTCAAACTATCTTTTACAGCTTTCGTCGCTGTTTCCTTGTCATAGTATGTACTTGCTGCTGATACTTTATCTGTCTTCAAGCGATTCTTCAAATCTTCTTCTGATCTACCTACATGCCTTTCAATCGTATGGCCATTTTTAGGTGGCCCTTCCATTTCATCTAAAATATTATCACTAATTTTTTCTACTGATGTAGCTTGATTCCCTGTTTGTTTCTCTGTTTTTTGTTCTTTTCCTGCACATCCACTTAAGATCAGCATTAGTGCCAATAAACTACTCAAGAAAAGACTACTTATTCGTTTCATCGTATCACCTCTTTCATGATTATTATCGTAACTTCACTAAAAGTCAATTTCACACCGAAAAAACATACACATTTTTTAAATTCCTCATCTATTTTGCCCTATTCTCACCCTAGTTTCATCAAACCACTATTTTTGACCCTTTCCAAAATATACCCCTATGTTTTTCGAATTATTTCCCGAAATAAAATACCAATAAAAATACCTAACAAACGCCTTAAATAAAGGTTTTATTAGGTATTTTTCACGGCACTTAAATATACCCCTTGTTTTATATACCTAATACCCATATAAGGTATATAAATGCCGTTTTATCAACATTTTTCTACATTATGTAAATTTACACTTGCTGATACAATAGAAATATGGTGTAATGCAAAAAAAGATAAAGGATTTTAAACAATGGCCGAAACAATTCAAAATTTCTTAACAGACTATTATTCCATCGCAATTCCACTTAGTATCGTAATCAACATCATCATCAGTCTTTTAGGTTTTATCCCTAGTATTTTTTTGACCGCTATTAATATACAGCTCTTTGGTGTAACAAATGGAACAATCATTTCGATCACAGGTGAGGCATTAGGGGCTATTATCTCGTTTTACATTTATCGCATAGGCCTTCAGAAATTCACTCACAACAAAGTAAATAAGTACCCAAAGGTAGAACGCCTCCTTTATGTAGAAGGTAACGAGGCCTTTCTACTCGTTCTATCCTTTCGCCTCATCCCTTTCATTCCATCAGGTATTGTTACTTTATTTGCAGCTCTAGGAAAAATGTCATTACTCTCCTTCAGTATTGCCAGTACAATAGGTAAAATACCGGCTTTATTGATCGAGGTATATTCTGCCTACCATGTCATAAATGGGACAAATGAAGCGAAGTGGATTGTAGCAATCGCAGGTTGCATTGGATTGTTGTATTTGTGGAAAAAATGGAGAAAAAAATAAAGAAGGAGCCTATGCTCCTTCTTTATTTTTGAGGTATGTTATTAACAACTATCTCTTAAAACCTTAGTTTACACCAACAGCACTAAATGATTGCTTAACTGCTGTTACTTCCGCAGAGCTAGCACCATATAAATCAGCTGCAGCTTGCACTAAACCAGCACGCGCTTGGCTAAACGTAGTAGATTGTGTGAAATATTGCGTGTTTGCACGGTAGTAAATTGCACCTAATTTGTCTTTTCCGATACCAGTTACCGTTACACCTGAATGCGTACCGCCATTTGCTAATAAATAAGCTTGTTTGTTAATAATGCCACTGTTTGTATGAACACCACCATTATCACTAGTACCAGTGTAACGCTTAGAATAATGGTCTGGGTCACCATATTTCGCTGGATCACTCATAGAGCGAAGCGCGTCTCCTGCTTTACCAGGTGTGTAAATATCTTCACCAATCTCCCAATCTGGATTACGATTATCATAGTACTCTACTAACGTACCAAAAATATCTGAAACTGCTTCATTTAACGCTCCTGATTCATTTTGATAAATTAAATCCGAGCTATTTTCCGTAACAGCATGTGTTAATTCATGCCCAATTACATCAATTCCACCAGATAACGAAGTAAATGTTACACCATCACCATCTCCGTATACCATTTGTGAACCGTTCCAGAATGCATTATTATAATTTCTTCCATAATGCACAGTTGATTTCAGTGATGCCCCTGCATCATTAATAGAATTTCTATTAAATGTAGCTTTATAATAATCATATGTTTTACCCGCATAGTAATGAGCATCAACTGCTGCTGCATCATACGCTGCATTGAAAACATTATCTGTATCTACCCATAAAGTTCCAGGCAACGTGGTACGATTTTTCGCATCATACGTAAAGATTGTTGCTCCACGCGTATTATCTTGCAAGTAGTAAGACGATCCAGATAACGTTGTATTAAGGGATTTTGTATCACCTAATACCCCTTTACCTGTCCCTACTTTATTTGTTCCAGTTACAGGTTTTCCAGCTGCTTTTGCATCCTGTTTAGGAGCATCTTGTTTCACCGGTGTCTTATCATCATTTACATGATCAAGTTTATTGTATTTATTTAAAACTTTACCGCTGTCTGCCTCAATGAAATAGTAGTAGTTTCCTGGACTTGGATCTAAGAAGTTTAAATTTACAACGTATGCATATGTTGTTTCTTCACCGTTTTGGTATACATATAAGTCCGCTTTTGGTTCTACTTCATATTTCGGTGTTACTCCTAAATCTTGCTGCGCGATTTCAATTGCTTTTGCGCCTTCAATCTTATTTTTATTTTTCAACTTTTCCTTTTTGTCTAAATCAGGTGCAACTGTTCCAGACAACACTTTTAAAGAACCGTCTTTACTTACGTGAGCTACTTGAGTAGACCCCCATACAGGTACTCCCTCATAAATTTGTTGCATACGTACTACTGTTGAATCAGTTACAGCATCTTTTTTCACTTGTTTCACTTTAAAAGAATCTTGCGCACTCTTTTCTCCTAGCTTGTAATCACCTTTTGCTGCATTTAAGTAATCAAACACAACAGATTCCGCTTTCTTGCTAGTCGCTCCAGTTAAATCACCAGAAATAAACTCAGGTGACTGTACTGTCTCATTATACTTCTTCGTAGAGAGCACATTTTTAGAATCTGCAAACGCAGAGCCTGTCCCTCCAAACGTTGTAACTGCCATTCCTGTCGCTAACACTAACGCTAAACTTTTCTTTTTCATGAACCTTCCCCCTAATAAAAATTTTTTTGAAAAAGAGTAGTTTCATATTAGCACTATGTTTCCACTATTAATATACTAAAAATTCAATTAATTATTTTCTCAAGTTTTGTAGAATTTTGATGAACAAATATTGAAAAAAACCCCTTTCCGGTTGGAAAGGGGTTCTCGTTATTTTCTTAACCATAAATATCTGGATTAGAATAATTTATAACTTTTTCTTTCGAAAAATTAAAACCATAGATATCTGGATTAGAGTAGTTTATGCTTCCTTCTTTTAAAGATTTCATTCCATATATATCTGGATTAGAGTAATTTACTGATTTTTCTTTAAGAGACTTCACTCCATATATATCTGGATTAGAATAGTTAACCCCTAAAGACAAAATTGCAACTATACTCATTCCCACCACACCATACATACGCTTTTTCAATTCAACTCCTCCTTTTCTTCTAAAACTTTAATAGCTTCTTTATAATATTTATTACTTTCTTCATACTTAAATTCATTCTCCAAATACATAGCTAGTTCTAAATAAGCATTTTTCAATTCTTTCATACTACCTACACTCTTAAAGAACGGAATAGCTTCATTCTCTAAGAACCTCTTAAATTCTTGAGGTTCTCCAAAATATTTATACTTAAATATAAAAAACGAATAAATCATTTTATTATATTTCTCATCACTACGTGAGCAATCAATTCCTTTTTCTATCCATTCCTGTGCCTCTTCATAACGTTTAAGATGAATGCATTGTTTAGCAAGTCCATAAATCGTTTCAATATAATTCATATTGACTATCTTCTGTAATTCAAAACTTTGAAGAAAATAGTTCTTTGATTTATCATGCTCATTTTTATAATGATATAATTCTCCCATATTATTTAAAGTCATAGCTTTAATCATATCTTTTTCCGCAAAAGAATCTACTTCTCGTAATATACTTTCATAAATCTTTAGAGCTTCTTCATATTGCGCTTTTTCTACATAACTTAAAGCAATAATTGTTTGGCAATTGATTACATAACGGAATTTATATTCATTACGGAATCCTTCCATAGCAATATGGGCAAAATGCATAGCTAAATGTGGTATATTTAGATGACTATACGCTAGACTCAAGTTATAATATATCCCCGTTTCATAATACCCTTGCTCCTTAGCCATTTCTTCTGTCTCAATTAAATACTCCAAACTTTCTTTATGCTTATATTGCAAACTAAGTAATAGAGCTTTACTATACGTATACAACATCTTCTGAAAAGGTGAGTATTTCTTGTACACTTTCTTCAATCTATCCAATTCTTCTTCAACAGCAGAAAAATCCCTTTTCATAATTAAATATCGTGTATAAAGTAACTTATAATAATTTATAATTTCAAAATCTAAAACATGCTTCATTTCACCTTGTAAGTCTTCATATATACGTTCTACCTGTTGCTTGTCCAAATGAACTAGTGCATTCAACCATTCATCCAGCTTCACCTTCACATCTTCTTCCACATCTCTCAAATCCGTCACAGCAATTTCTAACCTTGCGCAGAGCAATTGTAGAATTTCTTCTGATGCTTCGATCTTTCCATTTTCTATTTTACTTAAATATGAGACAGAACAAATGCCCTGACATAATTCTTCTTGTGTCATTTTTTGCTGTAGCCGTTTGTAAAAGACTTGTTTGCCTATTTTTTCTAATGTTTGTTGCATTGTCCTCCTCCATTCTCATTACCCCCATTACTCTAATAATACATAAAATCTAGCGAAATATAAATTGATAAATGCTAATTTTCTAAAAAATATGCATTATTTCATTTTTTTCTCTCTTGACTTCATTTCATATTCCTTCTTTGCTACGAACGAGGAAAAATTGGTATACTATAACCAAATTATGGAGGTGTTTTCGCGATGAATTATTATAAAGACGATAGTTATGCCTTACATACAGATTTATATCAAATCAATATGGCTTATACATATTGGAAAGACGGTATTCATAATCGCCGTTCTGTGTTTGATTTATATTTTCGAAAGCTTCCATTTGAAAACGGCTATGCTGTTTTTGCTGGCCTTGAGAAAATTGTAGAGTACATAGAAAATTTCAGTTTTACCGAAAGCGATATCGCTTATTTAGCAGAATTACAATTTGAAGAAGAATTTCTTCATTATTTAAAAAATATGAAATTCACCGGAACGGTTCGTAGTATGCAAGAAGGTGAAGTTGTTTTTAATAACGAGCCTTTATTACGTGTTGATGCACCGCTCGGTGAAGCACAAATTATTGAAACTGCACTCTTAAATATTGTGAATTACCAAACATTAATTGCCACAAAAGCTGCACGTATGAAGCACGCTGCAAATAACGACGAACTTTTAGAATTCGGTACAAGACGTGCTCATGAGTTTGATGCTGCCCTTTGGGGAACACGAGCTGCCTTTATTGGTGGATTTTCATCTACAAGTAACGTTCGTGCAGGAAAACTTTTTGGCATCCCTGTAGCCGGTACTCATGCCCACTCTTTCGTTCAAGCATATCGTGATGAATATGTTGCGTTTAAAAAATATGCTGAGACACATAAAAAGTGTGTTTTTCTTGTCGATACATACGACACTTTAAAATCAGGTGTTCCAAATGCAATTCGTGTTGCAAAAGAATTTGGGGATCGCATTGATTTCTATGGCATCCGTCTTGATAGCGGAGATATGGCATATTTATCAAAAAAAGCACGAAAATTACTTGATGATGCTGGATTTACAAATACAAAAATTATCGCTTCTAGCGATTTAGATGAATACACAATTATGCATTTAAAATCTCAGGGAGCTAAAATTGATGTATGGGGTGTTGGAACGAAATTGATTACGTCATTTGAGCAACCAGCATTAGGGGCTGTCTATAAACTAGTTGCGATTGAAGATACTGACGGAAAATTAAATGATACGATTAAAATCTCATCTAACCCAGAAAAGATTACTACTCCAGGACTTAAACGAATTTATCGTATTATCAATCGAGTTAACAATCATGCAGAAGGCGATTATATTGCACTAGATGCTGAAGAACCAGGAACAGAAGAACGCTTAAAAATGTTTCATCCTGTTCACACATATATAAGTAAATTCGTAACAAACTTTGAAGCATGCGAACTGCATAAAGACATTTTCGTTAACGGCAAACGAACATACGAATTACCAAGCATACTAGATATTCAAAAATATAACGAACAGAGTCTCGCGCTTTTTTGGGAGGAATATATGCGAACTTTAAATCCCGAAGAGTATCCTGTCGATTTAAGCCAAGAATGTTGGGATCATAAAATGAATTACATTCAAACTGTTCGAGAACAAGTTGAAAAAAACATACAAAAATAAACAGAGAAGTTGCTCCTTCTCTGTTTTTTCAATACTATATATATTTTCTTGGAAAATATACGAAGATAAGAAGGCAAATATATTTTATTTGTAAATTTCAATATTATATTATTTTATTGAGTCAATTTCAACAACATAACCAATAAAAAATAGGACGCAATCGCGTCCTATTTTTTATAAATCTTTCACTCGTAATACACGCATTGCATTTAATACTGCGATTAATGTCACACCCACATCTGAGAATACCGCTTCCCACATTGTTGCAATACCGAACGCACCAAGTAATAACACTAACCCTTTAACACCTAATGCAAATATTATATTTTGCCATACAATGCTTCTTGTACGTTTTGCAATTTTTACAGCTGTCGCAATTTTCGAAGGCTCATCAGTCATAATAACGATATCCGCAGCTTCAATTGCTGCATCTGATCCTAAGCCACCCATCGCAATACCAACGTCCGCTCGTGCTAATACTGGCGTATCATTAATACCATCACCGACAAATGCAACCTTTTCTTTACCGTGTTTTGCCGCATCGATTTTTTCAATCTCTTCTACTTTTTGTTGTGGTAATAACTCTGCATGAACTTCGTCTAAGCCTAATTCTTTACCAACAGCTTCACCAACTGGTTTTGCATCACCAGTTAACATCACAGTTTTCTTAATACCTAGTTCTTTTAACTTTTGAATTGCTTGTTTTGAATCCTCTTTTACCTCATCAGAGATAACAATATAACCTGCATATTTACCCTCTACAGCAACATGAACTAATGTACCTACTGTTTCTGGTTGTTTAAATGTAATGTTTTCTTTTCTCATTAATTTAGCATTACCTGCAAAAATCTCTTTTCCTTGTACTTTTACAACCGTACCATGACCAGAGATTTCACTATAGTCTTCAATAGCATTTTCATCGATTGATTTTCCATATGCATTTCGAATAGATTGTGCAATCGGATGATTTGAATATACTTCTGCAAATGCTGCATATTCTAATAGCTCTTCAGCTGTAGTGCCTTCACTAGGCTCCATCTTCGTAACTTTAAAGACACCTTTTGTTAATGTTCCTGTTTTATCAAAAACGATATATTTCACATCATTCAATGCTTCTAAATAGTTACTTCCTTTTACTAAAATCCCACTTTTAGATGCTCCGCCAATTCCTCCAAAGAAACCAAGTGGAATGGATACAACTAGCGCACATGGACAAGAGATAACTAAGAATACTAACGCTCTATAAATCCAATCTGAGAATGTAGCACCTTCTAAAATAAGTGGCGGAATGAACGCCATGATCGCCGCTGTAATAACTACGACTGGAGTATAATAACGCGCAAACTTCGTAATAAAGTTTTCGGTCGGCGCTTTTTTGCTGCTTGCATTTTGTACTAAATCTAAGATTTTCGATACAGTTGATTCACCGAATTCTTTTGTAACTTCAATTGTTAATACACCATTTTGGTTTACAAAACCACTTAGTACATCATTCCCAACTTCTACTTCACGTGGTACCGATTCACCTGTGAGTGCTGAAGTATCCATCATTGATGTTCCTTCAACTACTTTTCCATCTAATGGTACTTTCTCACCCGGTTTCACGATAATATAATCACCAATTTGCACATCTTCTGGTGATACTTGTTTCGTTTCATTTCCAACTTTCACATTCGCATAATCAGGACGAATATCCATTAATGAAGTAATTGATTTTCGAGAGCGGTTTACCGCAATACTTTGGAATAGTTCCCCTACTTGATAAAATAACATTACCGCAACAGCTTCTGAATATTGTTGAATTGCAAAAGCTCCTACAGTTGCAATTGCCATTAAAAAGTTTTCATCGAACACTTGGCCGCGAGTTATGTTTCTTACCGCTCTCCAGACAATATCTCCACCTATTAATAAATACGCAAGGACGAATAACGGAATTGTTATCATTTGTGGTAATCCAGCTAAGGCGGCAATTGCTGTCAAAATTCCACCAACTACTAATCGCCCTATCATCTTTTTCACATTTCCATCACCATGATCATGACTGTGCCCATGGTCGTGTCCAGTTTTCTCTTCACGAACAACTTTTACATCTGGTTCTAACTTTTGAACAACATTTTTTATATTTTCTACAGTCGCTTCTAATTCTCTTTTATTCGCAACTTGTACTCGTAATTTCTTTGATACAAAATCAACAGTTGCTTCTGAAACAGTTGGCATTTCCTTAACTTTATTTTCAATTTTCATTGCACAATTCGCACAATCTAAACCTTCTAATATAAATACTTCTTTTGCCGATTTTGTTTTTTGTTCTTCTTGCACTTTAATATGCGGTTCTAATTTTGTAACGAGTTGCTTCGCTTCCGTAACAACTTCGTCTTCTTTATTTTTCGATGTTTCTAAAACCATTGTCTTTGTTGCGAAATTTACCGAGCAAGAATTTACTCCTTCTATATTCCCAACACCTTTTTCAATTTTCATCGCACAGTTCGCACAATCTAAACCTTCTAACATCAGTTTCTTTTTCACTAATGCTTCAGCCATCGTTCTCCCTCCTCGCGTTCCTTTTTATTCTTCCTCATTTACGTGTTCAAACGCTTGCTCGAAAATATGAATTACGTGCTGGTCAGCTAACGAATAATAAACGACTTTTCCTTCTTTACGGTTCTTTACAAGCTTTGCTTGCTTTAATACACGAAGCTGATGTGAGATTGAAGATTGCGTCATTCCTAATAAATAAGCTAAATCACAAACACACATTTCAGCTTCAAATAATGCATGTAATATTCTCGTACGTGTACGATCACCTAATACTTTAAATAGTTCTGCTACTTTACTTAAACTTTCATCAGTTGGAATTGTTTGTTTTACTTGATCAACGACTTCTTCATGAATTATCGTTTGAGAACATGTCTCTTGTGGTGTTTCTACTTTATTTCCAGCCATTATAGCTCACCTCTTCATTTGAACATATGAACAATCATTCATATGTCTTATATCTTTATTATATGAGCATCTATTCATATGTGTCAATGAAATCTAATACATTTTTTCGAATATTTCGTTCCCAGTTTAAAAAGACGTACACATATTTTTCGCATCCATTATATTCTCATACAAAAAAGGATGCACAATTTGCACAAAAAAAGCCTTGCGCGCTCCCTAGACGCACAAGGCTTACTACTTTATATCCCTTTAATTAGCTTCTTCTAAATTATCCTGCGAACTTCCATCGTCTTTTAAATGACTATGTTTTTTCGAATAAACAAAGTATACAACTACACCAAGTGCTAACCAAATACCGAAGTATATCCATGTTGTTAATGGTAAATTTACCATTAAGAATAGACAACATGCAACTGAAATAATCGGTAAGATTGGTACAAGTGGTACCATAAATCCACGTTGTAATTTCGGATGCGTTTTACGAAGAATGATAACAGTTACACCAACCATCGCAAATGTTAATAATGCTCCAATATTCGCTAAATTCGACAATTCTTTTAAATCGATAAATCCAGCAATTAAAGCACTACCAATTCCTGTTATCCAAACTGAAAATGTTGGCGCTTCTGTCTTCTGGTTAATTTTCGCAAAAGATTTTGGCAATAAACCGTCACGGCTCATAGCGAAGAATACACGTGTTGTCGCATAAATGTAAGCGAAAATTACAGCCATAATACCAATTACAGCTCCAATAGCAATTACACCCGCTACTTTATCTTGTCCTACAACCTCTAGTACATATGACATAGCTTCTGGTACATCTAATTCCTTATAAGAAACCATACCTGTCATAACAAGACAAACTACAACATAAATGATTGTACAAATCACTAACGAAGTAATAATACCAATCGGTAGATCACGTTGCGGATTTTTTACTTCTTCAGCAGAAGTTGCTAATGCATCAAATCCTAAGAAAGCAAAGAATACTGCTGCTCCTCCGGCAAAGACTCCACTTAAGCCATACGGTGCAAATGGTATCCAGTTTTCTGGTTTCACGTAGAATACACCAACTGCAATGAATAAAACAACAATACCAATTTTAATTAATACCATTATGTTATTCACACGCTTACTTTCTTTCGTACCTCGTGATAATAACCAAGTTATCACCAACGTAACGATAACTGCAGGTAAGTTCACGATACCACCTTGCGCTGGAATCGTTAACAATTCTTTTGGAATTTCAATTCCTAATCCACTCACTAAATTATTGAAATAACCTGTCCATCCACCAGCTACCGCGGCAGTTGTTACGACATATACGGATAGTAATGTCCATCCCATTAAATGGGCAACAAATTCACCAATTGTCGCATATGAATAGGTGTACACACTACCTGAAACAGGAAGTGTAGACGCAACCTCTGCATAACATAAAGCTGCAAATCCACAAACAATTGCTGCAATCATGAATGAAAAAATAACTGCCGGACCAGCATCTCTTGCTGCTACTATTCCAGTTAATACTAAAACTCCTGTACCAATTATCGCACCAATCCCTAGCATTGTTAGGTCAAATGCCCCTAGCGTTTTCGTCAAAGTTTTACTTTTACTTTCCCCTAACAATTGCGTAACGGATTTCTTTTTAAATAGGTTGGCCACGATGAATGCCCCCTTTTGCCAAGAAGAGCTAAGAGGTGTTATCTCTTAGCTCTTATCATGTTGTTTTATATATTGTTCGATTTTGTTTTGTATAATGCTACTATTAGCAAGATACTGTTGTTGCTTCTAATAATTCTACTGCACCTTTGTACTCTACACCGTGAGCTTCTGCAACTGCTTCGAATGTTACATAGCCATCTAATGTATTGATACCTTTTAATAATGCAGTATTGCCTAGGCAAGCTTCTTTGTAGCCTTTGTTAGCAATTTGTACTGCATATGGTACTGTTACGTTTGTTAATGCAAGAGTTGATGTACGTGGAACCGCACCTGGCATGTTTGCAACTGCATAGTGAACAACGCCGTGTTTTTCGTAAGTTGGGTTGTCATGAGTTGTAATACGGTCAGTTGTTTCGAAAATACCACCTTGGTCAATCGCGATATCAACAACAACAGAACCTGGTTCCATTGATTTAATCATTTCTTCTGTTACAAGTTTTGGCGCTTTTGCACCTGGGATTAATACTGCACCGATTACAAGATCAGACTCTTTAACAGCTTCTGCAATATTGTAAGGATTAGACATTAAAGTTTTTACTTGGTTTCCGAAAATGTCATCTAATTGACGAAGACGTTCTGCGCTTAAGTCGATGATTGTTACATCCGCACCTAGTCCAACTGCAATTTTAGCAGCATTTGTACCAGCTTGTCCACCACCGATAATTGTTACTTTACCGCGTTTAACCCCTGGAACACCTGCAAGTAAGATACCTTTACCGCCTTTGTTTTTCTCAAGGAATTGTGCACCAATTTGTGCAGCCATACGACCAGCTACTTCACTCATAGGTGCAAGTAATGGTAATGAACGGTTTTCTAATTGTACTGTTTCGTATGCAATAGCAACTACTTTCTTCTCAACTAAAGCTTTTGTTAATTCTGGCTCTGGAGCTAAGTGTAAGTATGTGAATAAGATTAAACCTTCACTGAAGTGTTTGTATTCGCTTTCAATTGGTTCCTTAACTTTCATAACCATTTCCATGTTCCAAGCTTCTTCAGCTGTATCAACAATTTTTGCTCCTGCTTCAACATACTGAGCATCTGTGAAACCAGATCCTAAACCTGCACCCTTTTGAATGAATACTTCGTGATTGTTACGAATTAAATGTACAACACCTGCTGGTGTCATTGCCACACGGTTTTCGTTGTTTTTAATTTCTGCTGGTACTCCAATACGCATAATGAAATGCCCCCTTATAATTAACAGAAAAAAGAAAGTCTTTTTTCTTTTTGTAATAATTAATAACTTATGTCCTTATTCTAGCATAACTTCAAAGTTATGAAAACGCTAACATACTATTTTTTTAAAGTTTATATATTTAGAATAGTGTAAATATATAAAACATTGATTCTATTAGGGCGTTCGTATCATTCCATTATCTATTATTCTATTTTCATTATACTTCTTCAAAATAAACAGCAATCATTTATTATTTGACAATAATGTAGCGATGTAAGAAACCCCAATGACAACGTATACATATACAGTTATCACTTCACTCAATACTTTAGAGATATATTCTTTTCACAAAAAAACAGCTGCTAGCATTTAGCTAGCAGCTGGGTAACTTATAAATAACTTTGAAAATAAATCATCTGTCGTTTCAGTAATTTTATCAAACAAATCACTTTCTTCCGCTTCTTGCTCTTTTAACATCTTAATTGTTTCACGTGCATCTTCAGGGTAATCGGTAATGATACCATCTACGTTTAACTTATAATATGCCTTTAAACTTTCCATATCATTTACTGTCCATACGTAAATCGGCTTATTTAATTTCCTTGCTTCTTTTACTAATTTTTTATTTAACATGTATTCTTCTGCTACATAAAAATCAGCCTTCACATTCTTTAAGTTAGCTCTACTTGCATACAGTATATATCCTACTTTTATATCTGGATTTGCACGCTTAAACTCTTTTATGAGGGGATAATGTAATGTTTGAATAACGCATTGTTTCTCAAAGTCATTATCTTTAATTGTTTTTAATACTTTATTTACGAAATCCTTCTCATTACCGTGAAGCTTCACTTCTATATTGAGTTTTATTTTATTTTTTGAAAGCTTAATAATCTCATCTAATGTACTAACTTCCCCTGTGAACCCATCTTGACTAAGAGTAAGCTGCCTTAACTCATCCATCGTTAAATCTGACACATGCACATTGGCATTGGCAAGACGTTTTAACTTCAAATCATGTATAACCGCTAGTTCACCATCTTTTGTTTGTAATACATCTATTTCAGCGTAGTCTGCCTTTGCATCAATAGCACCTTGCACAGCTTCTTTCGTATTTTCTACCCCTTTTGATATATACCCGCGGTGTGCCATAATAATCGGTTCTTTATACGAGTTTGAAATAAACGTTACAATGAAGGCAACGACCATTCCAGCAGTAATAATCCCTACAATATATACACCAATAAATTTCCATCGATGTTTTTGGAAGAAACATTTATCTGCTTTCGATTTTGAATAATCTAACCCTTCTTCTAGTAAAACATCTTCGACGGGAACCTTTTGTAAATACAATCGTGTAATCGCCATAATATAAAACGGTGTCACGATAAAACTAAATAAATACAATGTACTCGTTAAAAATACAGAGATTGTTGATTCAGCTAATAACGCAAATGTTCCCTGCGGATTCGTAAACTCATACACGCCCCATAGACACAATAAATACATTCCAAAAAACACACTATACACGATCCCTATTGAAATAAAAAATCCTACTAAAAAGAACAATACTTTAAAAAAGCTTTCTTTTACTAAAACTGCACTTTTACGTGCTGCCATACGAAATGGCTTTTGCTCTAGAACGACAATAGGTAATACAAAAATCCAACGAAGGTTCAAATACGCAACTACAGCAAAGAACGTGTAATAACCCACTTGCCCCATCGTTGTCTTAAATAGTTCTCCTGTAATAAAGTTAGGAATTTGAATTTGCGGGATTAATGCTGTTTCATACCCCATATTTAAAAGAGGTAACAATACGACAGCATATAAAATAAATCCTGGTAAGCAATATGTGAAAAGAGTAGGTAAATACGTTACCGTTTTATATAAAATCGGACGTAGTTTCACCTTTTGTCTTTTATGAGCAAAATACGAAATAATAATAAGTACCGCAAATTCCGTAAAAATAAGAAACAGTGCTAACAATGACAAAATTACGATTGCCAAGATGCCGTATGGTGTCTTTAAAAACGCTAATAATTCATCGTTCGTTGCATTTGCATAACCAGCAAAATACAATAACTTATTAAAAATGATCCCAAATAGCGGGACAAATACAATCGCTGCTAATAATTTATAAGCAAGTTGAAAGGTTAATACATTCCAAAAAGCAAATCTAACTGTTTGAAAGGAATGTCCCATTACTCCTGGTATAGATAGTTTTTTACGGTGTTGCATATATTCCTCCAAATTCTAAAACGGTATTTGAGATGGATTCCACATTTCCAGTTCCAATCCATCTTTTAATAATAATATATTCCGCTTAACGTGAACACTCTTATACATACAACGAAAAAAGTGATGGCTACTTCCCATCACTTTTTTCATTTTCTCTATTTTTTCTCTATTTTTTCTCTAGCCCTTGCCCGAATGCTTTTAAAAAGCTAAAACCAAATGTAATTGCTCTATTGATATCGGGATCTTTTAATACCTTAAAGAAATCCATTACCTTTGTTTTTTTTCCATTATTTAATTCATCCGTTGCAAATTGTAATCCAGTGACTAAACTAGATGCTATTTGTTTCGTTATTTCTGGGTCCACTGAAGACAACGCTTCTCCTGCTCCCATCATATTATTTAATGCATTTTTCACTGGTTCACGATTTAATTGCTCTACAGCGATTTTCGAAACATCTTCTTTCGCAGCAAGTAAACTAATCGCTGCATCTAAAATACCGGCTTTTTGTAATTGCGCTAGTAACTGCATCGTTTCCTCGACTGCTTCACGATTATTCGCTAATTCAGCGAATAGTTCTTCTGCTAATTGCTGTTTCTGTTCTTCTTCTGTTACAACTTTCTTTTTAATTAAAGTAATTTCTTTCGCCACTATCTCCGCCCCCTAGTCCACAAGTGATACGTATTGTTTTCTTTGCCACTTTTGCTCAATTTCAACACCGTTTTGCGGATTACGCTTTTTATCTCTCGGGTTTGAAGATGGTAACGGACGATTCCCTTTTTCACGTAGTACACGCATCTTTACCATCGTTTGTTTGTACGCTGGTGTACACGTATAAAGATCTGTCGCCGTTCCAGTTAAAATATTGATTGCCTCTTCATTTACCGTTGCATGCATCGGTAAATATAGCTCTTTCCCCGTTACACGATCTGTAACAAGTGCCTGTACTTTAATTTTCCCAAATGGTGATGCTAATTCTACAAGACCACCATCTTTCACATTGCGCTCTAGGGCAAGTTCCGGCGAGATTTCAACGAACACTTCAGATACTTTAGATAAAATACCAGCCGATTTATTCGTCATATTCCCTTCATGGAAATGTTCTAACATACGTCCATTATTTAAGAGTAAATCATACTCATCTGGCGCTACAACCGGTGGTACCCATTCATCTAATGACAGACGAGCAAGTTTATCTGGGAAGTTAAATCCATCTACATATAATAGCGGTGTATCGCTACCATCATGGCTCCCCCAACATAAACTATTCCAGCCTTCTAGGCGGTCGTACGTTGCTTGAGAGTATAATGGTGCAAGTGATGCAATTTCATCCATAATTTCACTTGGACTTTCATAATTCCAATCCCCGCCAAGTGCACGAGCTACTTTTTGTAAAATCCACCAATCTGGCTTAGAATCACCGAGTGGCTTCAATACTTCATACAACCTTTGAATACGGCGCTCTGTATTCGTAAATGTTCCTTCTTTTTCTAAACTTGGTGCTGCCGGTAAAATAACATCAGCAAAACGAGCTGTTTTTGATAAGAACATATCTTGCACAACAAGGAAATCTAGATTCGATAAAATATGTTGTACATGATTCGCATTCGAATCTACTAAAGCCATTTCTTCTCCCATAACATACATACCACGCAGTTTTCCTTCTTCCGCTGCAAGTAACATTGCAATATTATTTAATCCTGGTGCTTTCGGAATTGTAGTACCGTATGCTTTTTCAAATTTTGCACGAAGCGTATCATCTGAAATTGCTTGGTAACCTGGAAGCCAGTTTGGTAATGTTGCCATATCACAAGCACCTTGTACGTTATTATGTCCGCGTAATGGATATGCACCTGCACCAGGACGACGGTAGTTACCCGTAACGAGAAGTAAATTTGAAATCGCTGCTGACGTTGTACTCCCTCCTGTATTTTGAGTTACACCCATTCCCCAAAGTACACAAGTACCATCCGCTTCATATACCATACGAGCCATTTCTTTTAACTGAGCTTTAGAAATACCCGTAATTTCCTCTGTATAATCAAGCGTATATTTTTCTAGCATTTTGCTATATTCATCAAAGTTCTTCACATTTTCGGCTAAGAACTTTTTATCATGCCAATCTTGATCAATAATATATTTCGTAATACCAGCAAGCCATACGTAATCCGTTCCTTGACGCGGATGAATAAATAAATCCGCACGCTCTGCCATTTCGTGTTTACGAAGGTCTGCTACAATTAATTTTTGTTCGTGCAATTTATGAGCACGCTTTACTCTTGTTGCAAGTACAGGATGTCCTTCTGTTGGATTTGCACCAACAATAATAACAAGACCTGCTTCAGCGATATCTTTCACTGTTCCAGCATCCCCGCCCATACCGACAGTTTTAAATAAACCGTCTGTCGCTGGGGACTGACAATAACGCGAACAATTATCTACATTATTTGTTCCATATATTTGTCGAGCTAGTTTTTGCATAAGATAATTCTCTTCATTCGTTACTTTTGAAGAAGAAATAAACCCAAATGCATCGCTGCCATATTCTGATTTAATATGTTGCATATTAGAGGCAACAACTTCAAGAGCCTCTTCCCAAGAAGCTTCAAAAAACATATCTCCTTGGCGAATTAATGGCTTCGTAATTCGATCTTCACTGTTTACAAAGTCCCATCCAAATTTGCCTTTTACACATGTGGAAATACCGTTAACCGGTGCATCCGAAACAGGTTGTACTTTTAAAATGTGACGGTCTTTCGTCCATACTTCGAATGAACAACCGACACCACAAAATGTACAAACCGTTTTTGTTTTATTAACCTTCGTCTTACGCATAGCAGATTCTACTTCTGAAACTGCTAAAATACTGCTATATCCAGGCTCTACATCTTTTACAAAATCAATCATCGGATCTAACACATCTGGTTTCAATCCAGTCATGAACCCAGCTTCACCTAGCATTGTTTTTTCCATTAACGCATTACACGGACATACTGTTACACACTGTCCACAACTCACACAAGATGAGTCGTTTATACTTACACCACTGTCCCAAATAACACGTGGGCGGTCTAAGCTCCAATCTATCGATATAGTTTCATTGACCTGTAAGTTTTGACATACTTCTACACACTGTCCACAAGCAATACATTGATTTGGATCATACCGATAAAACGGATGTGACATATCCACTTCACACGCACTTACTTTCGGTTCATATGGATATTTCTGTTCTTCAATTCCCATCATATGTACTGTATTATGAACTTTACAATTACCGTTATTGTTATCACATACGGTACAATACAATAAATGGTTCTCTAATATTCGATCCATCGCCTCAGTCTGTGCCTCTTTTGCACGCTGGGACTGCCTTTCAATATGCATACCATTCTCTAGCTTCGTTGAACAAGCACGCATTAACTTCCCATCTACTTCTACAATACATGTATCACAAGTTTGAATTGGATCTACTTCTGGTACATGGCAAATTTGAGGATGTTCCAAGTTACTCTCGTTAAATAATTGTAGTATCGTCTTTTCACCTGATGCGGAAAATTCTTTACCGTCAATGGTTACACGGACTATCTGTTCTGCCATAGTTTCCCCTCTCCTTACAACCAACTGTACAACGCGATTATGAATCCGTTTTCAAAAACGCATTACTATACATATTTTTGAAACGCTCTGTTGAAATACTGTCTTATGAAGTCGATTCTAGATGTTATAAGGTATAGCTACGAAAGCTTAAAAATGTGACTATTCTACCTCTCTATTATATCGTACAGATACAATAATAACCAAAACAATCTACTATCTTGTTCATGATTTAGACATTACAGTCGTCGGATTTATTAGAAGTGAATCTTGTAATATTTACACACATCCATAGCGAATTGATGGTTATCGATCGAATAACTAAAATAACTCCTCAATCGAGGAGTTATTTTAGTTATAAAAATGTAATATATTAAAAACTTGAATAGTTAATGAAGTTAATATATAATTTCATTACATAATTAAAACAAAACATTGTAGCATATATCTTTTCATTCTTTTACAAATTAAAAGAGACCGCTAACAAAACACATACTCAATCTTATAAAAATAATGGATTTATTTGAAATCCACCAGGGAGGTTACAACTATGGAAATTCGCTTATTAACAACAGAGGACGCAGAAATATATTTAAAAGTTTGTATGGAAGGTTTAATAAAGAACCCTGAAGCTTTTAGCTCTTCTTATGAAGATGTTCTTAAACATGAAGATCCTGTATCTGCCATGGCAAAACGATTAAGTAATCCGGATAAGTATACTCTAGGTGTTTTCAAGGATAACGATTTAATCGGTATTGCTACTTTGGAAACAAAACCATTCATTAAACAAGAACATAAAGCAAAAATCGGCTCCGTTTTTGTTTCTCCAAAAGCGCGTGGTCTTGGTGCAGGACGAGCTCTAATTAAAGCAATTATTGAAAATGCCGATAAATTAAATGTAGAACAACTTATGCTCGATGTTGTCGTTGGTAACGCTGCCGCAAAAAAATTATATGAGTCATTAGGTTTCCAAACGTACGGCGTACAAGAACGTTCTTTAAAACACAATGGTCAATATTGGGACGAAGAACATATGGCTTTATTCTTAAATGATTAATATCTCACTATAAATTTTCCAAAAGCATCTTCTTATTAAAAAAGATGCTTTTTTCATTACAACAATGTAATCTTCATGTCACCTTTATCGATCGTACCAATCCTTGCCATTCATTATACTAAAAATATAAAGTGAAACTTTAATTAGTAAGGCACTGATCATTAAATGACCGTATAGCATTCAATTGATATGTAGAGGAGAATGTGACATGAAACAAAACAAACGAGCTATATGTTTAATATTTACTACAGCGATTGTAACTTCTGGTTTAGCAATTTTACCTTGGTTTATTATATAGAACTATTCCCTTGAAACTATACTTAGTGAGGAAATGTCCGTCCCTACTAAGTATTTACCTACATAAAATAAAAAAAGCTGATTGCTTGTTAATAAGCAATCAGCTTTTATATATTATAAAATCCCTAAAAATTTATTTACGCAACTTATAATAATAACCATAGATACGGCAACACACATTACAACCGTATTACGATCTTGCTTTTCTTTTTTTGAAATTTCTTCTTTTTGATTCATGTGTATAATCCCCTTTTAAAAAAAGTGTGAGATAGGAAATTTTTCTTATCCGATGCGAGGTGAATACGAAAACCCTCTCTATCTCACATACACAATAGAATGGAATTGTCATTTTATAAATAAAATGACATGACGTTATGTCGCAACATAGGGTATTTTGTGTCGCTACGTTTTCTATTATAAAAAATAGTTGTGCAAAACTAGTGCATTTTTTATGTCAATTGCTTTGAGGCAAAAAATCAGCCTTCCATTCAATCACATAAAAAGAGTTTTTTATTATTTTCATGTAAACTATACAAGTAGAATGAATAGTTTGGGGTGCACAAGATTATGGTGAAAATTTTATTAGTAGACGATGAAGAACGTATGTTACGATTATTAGATCTGTTCTTAAGTCCTCGCGGTTATTTTTGTATGAAAGCTACTTCTGGCCTTGAAGCACTAAAATTAATCGAACAAAAAGACTTCGATATTATTTTGTTAGACGTTATGATGCCAACTATGGATGGCTGGGAGGCTTGCTATCAAATCCGGCAAATTTCCAACGTTCCAATCATTATGCTAACAGCTCGTAATCAAAATTACGATATGGTTAAAGGACTTACGATGGGAGCAGATGACTATATTACAAAACCATTTGATGAACATGTATTAGTCGCACGAATTGAGGCTATATTACGTCGTACAAAGAACGATGGATTTGTTAGCTTCGATGGTATTGAGTGGGATAAAACGAAACATACTGTCACAGTTTATGACGAAAAGATCTCGCTAACTCCTATCGAATTCTCATTACTTGGACTATTTTTACAAAATACAAACCGTGCTTACAGCCGAGATGATTTAATCGGAAAAATTTGGGGCTATGAAACAGACATCGAATATAGAACGATCGATTCACATATTCGTAATATCCGTGATAAATTACGCAAAAAAGGATTTCCAGTTGAAAATTACTTAGAAACTGTCTATAAGGTCGGATATAAATGGAAAGGTGAATAATTACTTCGGTCAGTGGACGATAGTATACCACTGACCCTTTATCCTGCATCAATGGGCAATAAGTGTCCGATTGATGCGGGATAATAATCCGTAGAATCCTCTAATTAAAATTTCACTTTATATGAAATAAGGTACGGTGAGAAAATGAGCAAACTTTCCCTTAAAATTGGGACATACTTTTTAATATTAGCTTTATGTATTGAAACCATTGCTTTCGTATCTTTTTACAAAAGTATTTCAAAAATGCGAGTTGAAGAGGAAACACTCGCTCTTTTAGAAAAAGGCAATCGGTATCGTAGTAAGATTGAAAAACGAGCAAAATGGAATGAGTATTCTAAACAACAACCACAACAGTACAATGATCGCCATAAACGACCGGTGTATCAAGATTTCACTATCGAGCATGCGGCTGAAGAGTTAATTGAATCCGAATTAATCGCTAACTCTGATATAACTATCATTATAACTGACAATAACGGCAAAATTATTTCCACCTCAGAACCCGTAACGAAAGAAATGCAAAAACATCTTAATTGTAAAACAAAACATGTTCCCAAAAATGGATTAATAGTAGATGGAAACTGGAAAAAATCAAAATTCATCTCAACAGTAAGCCCACTTGAAATAAAAGGATTTCAAGGTAACTTACATATGTTATTAAAAACATCCTTCTTAGAAGATATGTTACTTAAACTCATGAATCAATTTCTTATCATTAGTATTTTGACAATTATTTTAACAACTATTTCTGTCTTTGTTTTCTCACGCGTTATTACAGAACCGCTTATAAAAATGAAGAGAGCAACAGAGAAAATATCAAAATTAAACAAACCAATTCAATTAGGAATTAAACGAAATGATGAACTTGGAAGCTTAGCAAAAACGATTGAAGAGTTATCTAGTGAGCTTACGTATATGAAAAAAGAACGCAATGAATTTCTCGCTAGTGTTGCTCACGAGTTATTAACTCCATTAACCTATATGAAAGGTTATGCAAAGGTAGCAAAAAGAGATTCTCTAACGAAAGAAGAACGCGAAGAATACTTACAAATCATTGAAGACGAAACAGATAGTGTAACCGATCTCGTACAAGATTTATTTATGCTTGTACAATTAGAACAACACCAGTTTGTTATAAAAAAACAAAAAATGCTTCTTCAACCATTTTTAGAACGCATGGTTGAAAAAACAAAAACAACATTAACGAACAAACAAATGCAACTTCATGTATACTGCAAAGATGATTTAGAAGCGTGTATAGACGAAAGACGTATGGAGCAAGTGATGTTAAATTTATTGCATAATGCTTATCAGCATTCACCAGAAAACACTACTATAACAATACGTGTACTAACTGAATCAGATCATTTCACAATAAGTGTACAAGATGAAGGGGAAGGTATTCCAGAAGAAGATATCCCGCATATTTTTGATCGTTTTTACCGCGTTGATAAATCCAGAACAAGAGCTACTGGAGGAAAAGGTATCGGACTGGCTGTTGCAAAGGAAATCGTAGAATTGCACAACGGTTCCATTCAAGCAACAAGCGAATTAGGAGCAGGAACAACCTTTATAATCAAACTACCTTGTGAATAATAAGTGTGTGAAAACACCAGTAGTAGTAAACACTACTGGTGTTATTTTGTTCATAAAACCAGCTCATATAAGCTAAGCTTTTGAAATTATTCTTATTTCAATATAAAATAAAGGTACATTTGTCAAAGATTTGGAGGGTGATATAATTGGATATCCACGTATTAACAAAAGATGAAGCAGAAATTTACTTAGAACTTCGCGTAGAAGGATTAAAGCAAAACCCTGAAGCTTTCAGTTCTTCTTATGAAGATATTATTAATAAAGAGTGTGCTATTGAATATAAAGCGCAAAAATTAGCACAAGACGAAAACTATACACTAGGTGCATTTAAAGATGGCCAATTAATCGGAGTGGCAACGCTGGAAACGAAACCATATGTAAAACAAGAACATAAAGCTAAAATCGGTTCTGTATATGTCTCTCCAAAAGCACGCGGACTTGGAGCAGGAAAAGCACTTATTAAAGAATGTCTTGAGCTTGCTAAATCTTTAGAAGTAGAACAAGTTATGCTTGATGTTGTAGTCGGAAACGATGGTGCAAAGAAACTTTATGAGTCATTGGGCTTTAAAACATTTGGTGTACAAGAGCGTTCACTGAAATATAACGGACAATATTGGGATGAAGAGCATATGGTCTTATTCCTAGATGAAAATAAATAACAAAAAACATCCTCTCATATATGAGGATGTTTTTTACTGTCTTATAAACCATGCCATATTTAATAATTGAATCGCTTTTGCAAGTTCTTCTTCTGATAAAGTTGCAAATCCAAGTAGAACTACATTTTCAGGTGCGGTACCATCTTTATAGTACGTAGAAACAGGATATATTTTAATACGATGCTTCGTGGCTTCTTTAATTAATTCTTCTTCGCTCATTCCATTATGCACCTTTAATAAAATGTGTAACCCCGAATCTTCTCCTATCACTTCCACACGATTTGAGAAATACTTTTCTATTTCAAAAACAAGTCGATCTCTCTTCTTTCGATAGACGACACGCATTTTATGAATATGTTTTTCAAAATGCCCTTCATTTAAAAACTTTCTAATCACTTCTTGGTCTATTCTTGAAACACTTTGTGTATAAAACAAATACTGCTTTTGATACTTTTTAATCAGTTTCTTTGGTAATACCATATAGCTCATTCGTAACGATGGTAACAATGCTTTCGATAGCGTCCCCATATAAATAACTTTCCCATCTGCATCTAGCCCTTGCAGTGCAGGTATTGGCTTTCCTGAATAGCGAAATTCGCTATCGTAATCATCTTCAATAATATACCTACCTTCTTCTTTCTTCGCCCATTGTAAAAGCTGCATCCTTCTCGTAATAGGCATAATCATTCCATACGGGAACTGATGAGACGGTGTAACAAATACAACATTCGCATCACTATTCTCTAAATCTGCAATACAAATTCCATCCTTATCTAAAGATAACATCTGAACGCTTTTTTCTCCCTGTTCAAAAACAACCATTTTCCTATGATACCCTGGATTTTCGACTGCATAACAGCTTCCCTGTAATAACTGAAAAAGTAACTTTACTAATATTTGCGTACCCGCTCCTAATACAATTTGACTAGCTGAACAACGCACACCTCTAGATTCATACAAATACTTTGCAATTTCTTCTCTTAAGCTTACTTCTCCTTGTGGGTGACCAAGAAAGAGCAACTCATTATTGTATGGCTGCCATACGTCATTTATAAGTTTTCGGTACATATTGAATGGAAAAGTATTCGTATCGACTCCTGTTTGTGTGAAATCAAATGTATAACCCCTCTCCCGAAAGGGTATTTCCGCTATCCAATCTTCGCTTCCTTCTACATGAATCATTTGTTCAATTTTACACACGAAGTAACCTTTTCTCGAAATTGACTCAATATACCCTTCTGCAAGTAATTGCTCGTACGCCGCTTCTACTGTATTTTTACTTACTTGTAAATATATCGCCAGCTTTCTTTTAGCCGGTAATTTCGTAAAAGCTGGAATCGTTCCATCTTTAATCTCTTTTTTTATATACTCATACAATTGCACATACAACGCGATTTTACTTTGCGTATTTAAATTAGGCGTTAATTCTAACATAATATCTGACCCCTTAATAAAACTAAAATCTGATACTTTTTACAGTACCAGATTTTATATATAATTCCTTTTATCATGTCACACATAAAAAATCAAATACTAGAGAGGAGATGCATGATAGTGAACAATAGTAGACGTATTGGACTCATCATGATTATTACGGGAGCTACATTATGGGGATTGTCTGGCCCGATGATTCAGTGGCTATTTCAACATACTAACGTATCATCAATTGATTTTTTAACAATTCGCTTGTTGCTTGCAGGAATATTTATTTTGTCTTTCTTACTTATAAAGAAACAAAACATATTCCAGATTTGGAAACATCCTAGACAATCTATACAACTTATTATTTTCTCTATTCTCGGCATGCTTGGTGCGCAATACGCTTTTATCGAAACCGTTCATATTAGTAATGCGGTTACAGCAACACTATTTCAATTTCTAGGTCCTGTTCTTATTACCATTTATGTTGCCTTTGAACAAAAGAAATTCCCTGCTTCTATGCAAATGCTCGCAATTATAACCGCATTGACAGGGACATACTTCATTATTACAAACGGTTCAATTGAAAATATTGTTTTATCTAAAGAAGCCATTATTTTTGGCCTATTAACAGCAATTGGATTTGCATTTTATACCCTTCATCCGGCTTCCCTTATTAAAGAATGTGGAACAACTTTAGTAATTGGCTGGGGGATGTTAATTGGAGGGATCGCACTTCTTATTTGTAATCGTTCCTTTGGGTGGAATCAAATTCCGCAAACTTTCACACTCCAAACTTTTTCTATGCTTATTCTTATCATTATAAGTGGCACTCTTTCTTTCCTTCTTTATATCGGTAGCCTTAAATATTTAGCAGCAACAGAAACAAGTATTTTATCTAGTATTGAACCACTTGTAGCAGCCATCGTTTCAATCGCTTGGCTTAATGAATCTTTTGGAGCATATCAATTACTAGGCGGCGTATGTATCGTTCTTTCTGTTATTTTCTTAACAGTTCCTCAAAAAGAGCGCGAGCCAGCCTATTCAACTGAACAAATATAGAAAATGTCAAAAGAGGTCGTACAAAACTTACGACCTCTTTTTATATTTTAAAGGAATTGTCCCGCCTGCTAGCAAATACAATTACACTAACAATAAAAATTAGGAGTGTGGCACCATGAAAAAAATCAGAACTATGCTACTTTTCTCCTTTCTCATTACTGGCTGTGCGCAAGTGCAACCCGATTCAAATGTACCTAAAAAAGAAATACTAGAAACGTCATCCTCTCAAATTAACGCCCCTTCCTTTTTTCATCTTAGCGTTTTAAAAGATGTAAATTGGGAAGAAGCCCCATCTTTCGTAGAAGGAAAAATACCGTTAAAAGGTATCGAAGAAAAAATCGCAATGGCTGATAGCCCTATTATCGCAAATGAACAAAATGAAATAATGTGGTACTTTCTAGATCCTGAAATGCCAACAGGAAAATTATCTATTATTGCGCTAAAACAAGGATCTGTAACTCCAACACAAGTACTCTTTCAACAAGAAACTTCCAAACAAACTTGGACTGCTTCAAATACAATCGATTCTACTACAAACGAACTCCCTCTCACTATGTCACTACCTTCATCTGGATTATGGGTATTAAATATATATGTGAATGAAAAATATTATGATCAGTTTGTGATCACTGCGGAGTAAGTTGATAAAACTAATATACTTCCTTGCACCCGCTGAATTTTGAACGAGAGTCTTACTGCCAGCAAATAGCGAGATGAATAGTGGAGAAACATCAATAATTCTACACTTCTTCATTATTTTAATTTCTTACTTCAAAAAAGCAGTGCCTTTTTAGGCACTGCTTTTAACTATTAATAACTTGGCATTTTCGTAATCTGTGCCACTCCTGAATCAATGGCTGCTTTTGCTACTGCTTCTGCAACACTTGGAACAACTCTTTTATCTAATGGATTTGGAATTACATAACTCGCATGAAGCTCTTCATCCGTAATGATGTTAGCGATTCCATATGCTGCCGCTAATTTCATCTCTTCTGTAATATCAGTCGCTCGCACATCTAACGCACCGCGGAATATTCCTGGGAACGCCAATACATTATTTACTTGATTCGAGTAATCAGAACGTCCAGTTCCTACTACGGCTGCACCAGCTGCTAATGCATCTTCTGGGAATATTTCTGGAATTGGATTCGCCATTGCAAACACAATTTGCTTCTCATTCATCGTCTGTACAAGTTCTTTCGTTAATACGTTAGGGGCAGATACACCAATGAAAATATCAGCCTGATGAATCGCTTCCTTTAATGTTCCGCGCACGAATTCTCGATTTGTTTTCTTTGAAACTTCGATTTGCGCTTCATTCATCCATGTTTCCCCTTCACAAACAATACCTTCTAAGCTAACTAACGTAATATGTTTTGCACCGGCTTTTAATAATAATTTTCCAATTGCAATTCCTGCCGAACCAGCACCGTTAATAACAATTTTCACATTATCCATTTGTTTACTTACGACTTTTAGTGCATTAATAACAGCTGCTAAAACGACAATAGCTGTTCCATGTTGATCATCATGGAATACAGGAATATTCGTTTCTTCTTTTAATCTTTTTTCAATTTCAAAGCAACGTGGCGCTGCAATATCTTCTAAATTGATACCTGAAAATGTAGGCTCTAAATTTTTCACAAGGGTAACGATTTCATCTACATCCGTCGTTCCTAGACATAACGGGAATGCATCTACATTCGCAAATTTCTTGAATAAAATACTTTTACCTTCCATAACAGGCATAGCCGCTTTCGGTCCAATATTCCCTAAGCCAAGTACTGCAGTTCCATCTGAGACGACCGCTACCATATTACCACGTGCTGTATAGTCGTAAGCTGCTTCCTCATCTGCTGCAATTGCTTTGCAAGACTCCGCCACGCCTGGTGTATAAGTCAAGCTTAAATCATCCGCTGAATTCACTTCCACCTTACTTGTAATTTCAATTTTCCCTACTAACTCTTTATGCAATAACAATGATCTTTCATTAATTTGATTTTCTAACATACTTATAATCTCCCCTTAATTTGACAAGCTAGCTATATGAATATAGCTAGCTTGTTAATCATGAAAACATTTTTAATAAAATTGTCGCTGTTACGACCACTGCTGCCCCGCCTAAACGCGTTGAAATTTGCGCAAAAGGCATTAATTCCATACGATTTGAAGCTGATAGAATCGCAACATCTCCAGTTCCACCTAAACCACTATGACATCCCGTTACAATTGCTGATTCAACAGGATACATTTTCATCACTTTTCCTACAAGAAAACCTGATGCTACCATTGTAAGAACAACTGATGCACACACAACAACATATCCTACAGAAAGAACTGCCGCTACATCTTTTAACGGAATATATAGCAATCCTAAGCCGACCATTAACGGCCATGTTAAATTTTTTGAAATAAATTTATATAAATGGAATGCTCCTTGCTCCATTTTTGCTGGCATTAATTTAAAGTACTTCACAAGTGCTGCCGAGAAAATCATAATGATTGCCCCAGGAATACCGATGAACTTAGAAGCGAATCCTCCAAAGATGAAGAACGTACATGCAATTAATAAACCTGCTCCCATTAATGAGAAGTCAATTGGCTTCTCTGTATTTTGTTCTTTTAGTAATTCTGCTTGATTGTCTGTTTTCACTAATACACCGTTACCACTAAGCTCAGGTTTCTTCTCACCTAAACGCTTCATATAACCTGCACTCACAATTGCAAACATATTCCCGATAATAGCTGCAGGAATAAGTTGTGATACAAATGTTGCTGATGACTCATTTAAAATATCACCATAAGCTAACGATAATGGTAAAATCCCTTCTCCAATACCACCACTCACAATTGGTACAATGATAAAGAAGAATGTCTGCTTCATTTCAAATCCAAATAGTGAACCTACTAATAAGCCTACTGCTATAGAAGCTAGCGTCCCTACCACTAAAGGAATAAACATGCGAACGAAACCTTGTACTAATACTTTACGGTTCATTCCTAAAATACTTCCAACTACTAAACAAGAAATATATAAATATAAAAAGTTCGATTTTTTCATTAACATAGTCGCAGCTTCCATTGAAGCTGGATTCATCCAGTTAAAAAATACAAGTAACGATGGAACAAATAACGAAAGAATTGCTGGACCACCGATATTTTTTAAAATTGGAATTCTCATCCCAATGTCACCTAAAAAAATACCCATAATCATAATAACTGCAAATCCACCAATCATATCAGCTGGTAATTTATTATATACAGATGCCCCATAAATAATAGCAGCCAATACTACATATAACGGTAAAGGTATAACACCGATTTTTACATTCATAATTTTAGAAGCAAAAGATTCTCTTTGTACTTCATTCTCCTCAGATAATGATATCGCTTCCATATCCTTTCGAATTCCCATATGGCACCCCCTTGTTTTCTTAATAACAATATTAAAACGCTTTCAATAGTAAAAATAGTTTTTGTAAGTTTTGTAATTGATTTTGTAATTAAAAAAAGTATAAGCGACTTATAAATAAGTCGCTTATATGTAAAACTCTATTTTATTTTGGTCAACACATCTTAATTTACTCACAGGTCTTCCCACATGTTGATATACCATTTCGTTTTCTAACACTCCAATTTCAGTCAAAAACATTACATACTTTCGAATAGAAACTCTTGAAACTCCTACTAATTGCGCCATTTCATCTGTTGTAAACGCTCGTCCATTCAGTGACTCGATCTTCTGCCAAATTAATTGCAACGTTTGCTTCGTTAATCCTTTCGGAAGCTCTTTAGTGACAGTAGGCTCTCTTTTTTCTTTTTGCAAAATTAATGAATCTAATTCCGATTGACTAATTTTTTGTTGTTCCTTCATAAAAGTGAGTTTTTCTCGATATATAGTTAATGCCTCTTTAAATCGTTCAAATGTAAATGGTTTAATTAAATAATCTACAACCCCATATTGTAATGCTTTTTTAATACTCCCCATATCATGTACAGCTGAAATCATCATAATATCAATTTCTTTTTCTTGATTCCGAATATACATTAAAAGTTCGAATCCAGTCTCTTCAGGCATAAAAATATCAAGTAACACTAAATCTACTCGTGAGTTTTCTAATGCTTCTATCGCCGATTTAACTGAGTTAACTGCATGAATAAGTTCAAACCCTCCTACTTGCTCTAAATAATGTGTATTTAACATCGCTACCATCGGGTCATCTTCTACAATTAAAACTTTAATCATATTTGCCTCTCATCCCTACCTTTAGGTATTTCAATTGTTATCGTTGTTCCCTCTCCTAACAATGAGGAAATGTGAATCTCCCCATTTATTCGCTGTATACTTTCTTTTACAAGATACAAACCATACCCACGATTGTCTCCTTTTGTGGAATAACCTTTTGTAAATAATGTATATATCTCATCTTCTTTTATACCATTCCCCGTATCTTGTACTGTAATAGTCAATGTATCCCCATATTGTATCCCAATTTCAACTTGTTTCTTTTCACAATTCATCACTGCCTCTAATGCATTATCTATTAAATTTCCGACAATCGTAATAAGTTCATGAGTAATACTTTCATCATATATTTCTGGCAAGTAGGCATCTTCACTTATAATTAAATTTATATTTTTCTCTCTAGAATAGCTAAGTTTACCTAATAAAAAACCAGCGAATACTGGATTTTTAATTTTTTTCATAACCCCGCCAATTTCATATTGATGCTCTGATACCATACTACTCACATATTTTTGGAGTTCTTCATACTGTTTCATATGTGTAAGTCCTAGCACGACATGCATCTTATTCATAAATTCATGAGATTGTGCCCGTAGCGCTTCCGCATATAGCCTAATACCAGTTAATTCCTCTGCTAATTTTCTAATCTCTGTTTTATCACGAAATGTTGCAATCGCGCCAACTATTTCTCCTTTTACATACAAAGGAACACGATTCGTAACAATCGTAATTCCGTAAATATTTTGTTCTTCGTTTAATTGTACCACTCCTGTTTGCAGCACTTCTTTTATACGTGAATTAGGCATATACAATTCAACATCTTTACCGATAAAGTCGTCTTTAAGTCCGCTTTTCTTAAATAGCCGTTTTGCTTCATTATTAATTAACGTTACTTTCGCTTCTTTATCTACAGCAATAATACCTTCTTTGACCGATTGTAACATCGTATTTCTTTCTTCAAGAATTTTCGCTACCCTATGCGGCTCAAGACCGAATAAACTTTTCTTTATATGTCTAGCTAGCAATATCGCTCCTATAATGCCAACTAATAGCCCAACTCCAACACCGATATACATAATATGTCTACTTTCCTTAACTCGCTCTTTTACATTATCTGCTGAAATTCCAACCGCAACCACTCCAAGTTGTTCCCCTGTTTCAGAAAAAACCGGTATAAATGCTCTCATAGAGACCCCTAAAGTTCCTTTTGCTAGTGACACATGTTCCTTTCCCTTCAATGCCGTTCCTTCATCTCCTCCAATGAAATGTTGCCCTATTTTTTGAGGATTGGGGTGAGATTTCCGGATTCCATTCATATCCATAACTACAATAAATTGAACATCCGTACTCTTTAATAGCTTATTTGTATACACTTGAATCAAGGAAGGATCTACCTTCCCCGCCAACCCATCAATTACAATAGAATCATTTGCCACAATACGTGCAATTGTCTTTGCTTTCTCTGCTTGGCTTTCTTCTGTCGTTCGTTCAACATTATGGCTAATTAAAAAATCTGTTACGAGTAAAGAAAAAATTACAACTGTACACACTAGCAATGTAATCGTTTTCCATAAATTCCATAGTTTTTTTCTTTTTTTCATCCCATTAATAACTCCCCTAATTGCTGAATAGAAAAATAAGTAAGGTGATATTATATTCACCTTACTTATCTGCTGTTATTATACTTTAAATTTACTAGTCATTGCTTGTAGTTCTTCTGCCATCCCCGCTAAGTTTTGCGAAGCTGAACTAATTTCTTCCATCGAATTAACTTGTTCTTCTGTTGAAGCTGCAACACTTTGCATACTAGCTGTATTTTCTTCTGCAGCCGCTGCAATTTCATCAATAGCATTTGTTACTTCATTTGTATCTCCAGCGATTCTCTTCGTTGTTTCTACCATTTGATTAACTTGAGAAACAATCTGTGTAGTAGAACTTAAAATTTCCGCAAAACTTACTTTCGTTTTTGTTACAACATCTAATCCCTGCTGAACTTCCCCGCTCACATGATCCATTGCTTTAACAGTATGTTCAATATCAGCCTTAATTTCTGCAATTAAATTTGCAATCTCTCCAGATGATTCTCCTGATTGCTCTGCTAATTTTCTAACCTCATCTGCTACAATAGCAAATCCTCTGCCCTGTTCACCTGCTCTTGCTGCTTCAATAGCTGCATTTAAAGCTAATAAGTTCGTTTGAGTAGCAATGTTTTGAATTGCTTCAGAAATAGCCCCTACCTGCTTTGATTTCTCATCAAGAAGTTTAATAATAGCGTCTGACTGAGATACCGACCTAGAAATAGACTGCATTTGTTTTGCGGTTTGTTCAACCAATTCTTCTCCCTCTTCAGCTCTTTCTCTCGCATGTAATGAGGAGATGGAAATTGACTCCGCGCTTCCAGTTACATCTTGAATTGCTGTATTTACTTGTTGTAGTGTAGCCGCGCCTTCTTCAACACCTTGACTTTGTGATTCAGCCCCACCTGATACTTGTTCCATTGCAATTGTAATTTGATCTGTCGCATCATTCGCTTGCTGTACGCTCGCCGTTAACTCTTCTGCCGATGCTGCAACATGTTCTGCTGAAAAGCTAATTTGGGTAATAATATCTTGTAAAGATGTAGACATTTCATTAAATGAATTCCCTAATTTCCCTATGTCATCCTTGGAATGGATTGTAATTTTCTCTGTCAAATCTCCCTTACTAATTTTATGTGCCGAGTCCGCTATTTTTCGTAATGGTCTTGTAATAGAATTTGTAATGAAATAAATTAATATACTACCAAATGCAATAGCGATAGCAATGACAATCAAAGTCTTATAAAACACTGGATTCGCAGCTTGGGCAATTTCTTCGTCAAACATAACTCCAACTACTTTCCATCCTGTTTTCTCATTTGTCGCAAAGATTAAATTCTTTTTATCATCTTGCTCTGTGTAAGATACATTTCCTTGTTTGTCTTCATAAACTGGTTTAATCCAAGGCTCAGTAACCTTTGAACCTGGTTTTCTAGATGGATGGCTAACAATTTGCTTATTTTGATCTAAAATAACTGCATAACCTTTTTCACCAATGTTAATCATTTTTGAAATTTTTAAGATGTTATCCAAATTCAAATTAATGCCTATAACACCTTTACCATCTTTTACTTCTTTCGCAATTGTCACTACCATATTTTTTGTAGATGCTGATTGATACGGTGCAGTAACAATTACTTCCCCTTTATTCTCATGAGCTTCTTTATACCACGATCTATCTGTTGGATTATACCCCTCAGTCATTTGAATAAACGGTTCTCTTATAAACTTTCCCGTCTGCGTTCCAATATAAATACCTTCTACTTCCGGATGAAGATTTATATATTGCGATAACTTTGTTCTTACTAGTTCTTCTTGCCCATTTGGATATGTATCCTCTGTTAAGATGTCTGCAAAGTACGCCGCATCAACAAATTTCTCTTCTATATTTTGAGAAATAACAGTATTTAAAACTGAAATATTTTCCTTTGCTTTATCTGTAATTTGTTGTTCAAAATTTGTTTTAGCAGTTTGATATGAAACACTACCTATAATAAATCCCGGTACAGTTAAAATAATAAAAAATGAAATGATTAATTTTTTATTGATACTCATACCTTTAACCCCATTGAATATTTTTTGCATAATAAGCCTCCTTTATATAATGTGGAACACTTGTGTAATTTTATACAATTAGCATGTATAAAACAATATATAATGATAATATGTGATTTTTTCATCAATTATGCATTTTTACATATTCACTTCTCTTAAGCATTTTAACCATAAAAATAAGAGAACTTTAACATNNATGTTAAAGTTCTCTTATTTCTTAACAGCTTCTCTTCTAAAAACACACCTTGCAAAACTTCTCTTATAACTCCTTACCCCTCTGTCCATCACCTTATAGTTAAAGCTCTCCTTCCTAATTTATTTTGAGCTCTTTACATAACTAATTGCCTGACTCCCCATTTGCATCCACGCCTTTTCAAAGTTTTCTCTCGGCACTTTTACATTTAAGCTATCATCGAGAGGATCTCGAATATATACAGATTCCTTATCGTACCCAATAAGTACAACACAATGTTCATTATAAGTAATAGAAACATCTCCACTATTCGTTTCCCATATAGTAAATTCATCCGCATCTAATGGTGCAAATGTTGCATTCGTAATCATGACTACTGGTTGCCCTGCTTTTACACTCTTATACATTTCTTCTATACTCTTCCCTGTTAAATCCACAGCTTGATTTGGTAAATATTTTTTCGCTAATTGAAAAAGTGGTCCGTGATATACACCATACCCTGATTCAGAAAACGTATAAATATTTCCTACAAACCCTTCATTCGGATTCCCGCGTACACCATCGTCCATAAAATCAACTTTTTTTATTCCATTTGCTAATTTCATTTTATCTACTGAAATGCCTGCGTATTGTAACATCATCGCTAAGCTTGTCACTTCACAACCTCTATCTAGCTCTGGTAATTGCTGAATCAAAGGTACATTTGATAAGATGACCTTTTCATCATTATTACTAAACTCCATTCGTTTTCCGCTTTGTATACTGAAGAAATTTAACTGATCCACATACTTTGTAATTCCATTTGTATATATACTCCATACTGCTATACTAAGTAAAGCCATACATATATACCACTTCAATTTCCGTATCACTCTCACGCCCTTTTTAATTCGTTAAGTAAGAATAAAACGCGTCAGCATCTGTTCGAATCACCGGTACAAAATTTAATTCTTTTCCTTTTTCAGGATAATCTTTTTTTATTTTCACTGCCAAGTCTTGAATGTTCATATTTGTTTTGTCCATATTAAGCTCATCTGCCATTTGTATTACTTTTTGTTCATTAATTTCTCTTAATACTTGATATATATCTTTACCGTACAAATCAATATGATATTTTTTTGCTTCTTCTTGTACTTTTTGTTCGTACACTTCTTGTGCTAACTCTTCTATTTCTTTCTCTTTATGAGAAATACCTAACTTTCCTGCTTCTTCTCTTACTTTCGTTCCATAGATTTCTTCCTCAATGTCTTCTATTTCTTTTCCATTTGTCGAAATCCCTAATTTATCTGCTTCTTCATGTATTTTAATCGTATTAATTTGAGTAATTAAATTTACAATCGATGTATTCTCTATAGATATGCCTAATTTCAATGCTTCTTGCTTCACTTTTGTTTCATAGATTTCTTCTGAAAGAGTTCCAACATCTTTTCCTTCAATCGAAATTCCTAACTGTTCTGCTTCTCTTCCTACTTCTGTTTCATGAATTTCTTTTTCTAACGTAATTTGCTCTTTACCTTCCGTTTCAATACCTAGTTTCTCTGCTTTTTCTTCTGTATGCACTGTATGTATCTTGCCATCGTTTAATTGTTCTTTACTGCGCTGCGCATAATCTGTCTTTCCTTTTTGTGCTTCAGAAGGAGAGGCACCCCCTAATATACTTAAACTCATTACTCCAATAGTGAATACCGCCATCATTTTCTTTTTCATATTTACTTCCTCCCTCTTTCACTGTCTTTTCCATCATTCCCATAATTTTTTTAATACTATACATACATCTCATCACTGCTTGAGATAACATTATGATCGATAAAACCCTCTCAAATACACCTCTATAATTGCTTCTTCATGTATCGAACTTTCTTTATACAATACATAATATAAACAGTTCCTTAACTTTCCCTTAAAAAAAAGACGACCTTGTAAAAACAAGATCATCTTCTCACTTATATTTTTTGGTTTTTAGGAAAAATCACTTCAAAACAAGTGCCTTCTCCCCATTTGCTCTCTACTAATATTTTTCCATAATGCTTTTCGACAATCCAGCTTGCAATTGAAAGACCTAATCCAGCTCCTTCTGACGTACTTCTTGCTTTATCCCCCTGATAAAAACGATCAAATAATTTCGGAATATCCTCTTCTTTCACTCCTATCCCATCATCCTTCACCTGTATACGAATTGAACCGCTCGTTTGCGTGCAATCAATTTGAATATACCCACCTTCATTTGTATACTTCATTGCATTATCTAACAATATGACCATCATTTGATGAATTCTCTCTTTATCCCCCATAAACGATATGTCACGTTCTACTTTTAATATCATCTCTTTTTCTTGATAAGAGGCAATTTCTTTATATGGATCTACGATTTCTTCTAACAATTTATCAAGGTCAAATGTCTTCTTGTCCATCTCAATTTGATTGGAATCCGAACGGGCTAACAATAATAAATTGCTAACTAGTTTCGATAATCGCCTACATTCCTTTGAAATTGTAGAAATATCCATCGCCTTTTCTTCTATCGTAGCGGATGGTGACTGGAATAACACATCCGTTTTTGATTGAATAACTGCAAGTGGTGTCCTTAGTTCATGCGATGCATCAGAAACGAACTGCTGCTGCTTTTCCCATGAATTTTGAATGGGTACAAGCGCTCTACCAGCTAGGAAAAAGCCGATTCCTATTGCACATAGACTTCCTATGCTACAACCAATAACAAGAATTAAAAACAATGTACGCAGTACTTCTGTTTCAGTCGTAGTTTCACGTAATATTTGAAACGTGACATTCTCTCCCGAACGTGTAGTTTCTTTAACTGCCACGGTTCTATAACTTTTCCCTTTTATTTCTATATCGTAGAAATCTCCAACTTTTTTGGGGAATAGCTTTATTTTATTTTCTTCCAGAAAACTACGATCTCGAACTCTCGGGTCAATCTCTCGCAATTGCTTACTTTCATCCCATAGTAAGTAAAAAGCTTTTGAATCCCCTATACGTAATTCTTTACCCACCTCAAATCGCGGAGGCCCTAGTGGCTTTTCTCTCGTTATCTTTATAATAAAGTCCTTTATCGATTCATCTACTCCCTTATAAATTTCATTGGATGTATATGAATACACTAAACTTCCTAACACCCCAATTAATATAATAAATACTAACGAATTTAATATAGTTAGACGAATGCGTGTTTTTTGAAACATACTTCCTTTTTTCATTGTTCTTTTAATATATATCCAATACCACGAACAGTTTGAATATCTTTCTGATAGCCGAATGGCTCTAATTTTTTACGTAAATGATGTACATACACTTCTACAATGGCCACTGTCGTATCTGAATCAAATCCCCAAACACGATCAAAAATTTGTTCACGCATTAAAATCTTTCCGCTATTTTGGATGAGATACTCTAAAAGTTCATACTGTTTTAATGTAAGCTTAATTGCTTGTCCATCTACTTGAACGTCTTTATCTTTTCCTAACAATTCAATCCCTTTATAGCGAATCGTCTGCTGTGTTGTTAAACTGCCACTTCTGCGTAGTAAAGCACGAATTCTCGCTTTTAATTCGGGGGCCTGAAACGGCTTAACAATATAATCGTCTCCACCAAAATCCAATCCTTTCACCCGATCTTCCAAAGAATCTCTCGCTGTCAAAAACAGGACTGGCGTTTCAATTTTTTCATCACGTATTTTTTGAATCACTTCAAACCCGTCCATTTCTGGCATCATTACATCAAGCAAAATTGCATCATATATATTTTGCAAAGCAAGAAATAATCCCTCTTCTCCATTCAGTGCTGTATCTACTGCAAATTCATCGCGTAAAATTTGGACAATAGACTCTAATAAAGAAGCATTGTCCTCTACTACAAGTAAGCGCATATTCTCACCTTCCACAATATATTTCAACTCTCTTTATTATTGCATCTCTTCTTCTCATTAAGAAAGAATGTAGTCACATTATGTGATTTCATCTCCAAATATTTCCTTATAAAGTTTTCATATAGAATTTTGAAGCTTTATTATAAAGGCTTTTTCTTAAATTTTGCTTAATAAAATTAGCCGGTCTTTTTTAGAATGATATCTCGCATGCTCAAGTAGCCGTTCAAACTTATCTATTTCTCCATGAATATCACTAATGACAAGTGTCCTTTCCATTTCTTCCCCCTTCTTTCTACATCACTCTTTTTCTAATTATATTTCAAAACAACAGAAATTTCTGAACCTGATTCGAAATCACATTTATTACAAATAAAACTATTATCCTTACAACAATGTAAGTCTCTTGTCATCCAATTCGATGGTTGCAATTACTGCATTTCCTTATACTAAAAATAAGAAATGAAACAAAAAATAAGGAGAGATAAGATATGAAAAAAATGATGGAAGTTGTAGTGGCGGTGGCAGAGGTTTTCTTAAATGGCAAACAAGTTGCAATGGAGTTAAACAAATAATGAAAAGGAAAATATTCGTTCTAAACCCTTTACTCATATAAAAGAGATAAGACTTCACCATTTCTTTGATCCCTTATCTCCCTATAGAGAAAGCCGTATCCCTCTTAAGGATACGGCTTTCTTTCAAAACAAAAATCCCATTCAAATACACATTACCGAATCCATCATACTAACTGATTTCTTCATTCTGTCTATCTAAATGGGATTATTTCGTACTTTTATTTCTTCAGCTTGTTATTCCGCCGGTTGTGGTTGCGGCTGTACTACTTCATTCGCTCCAGCTAGCCTCAACATATTTGCAATATCTTTAAAACCTCTTTTTTCAGCACATTGCAGTGGCGTAATATTTTCCTTGTTAGCCACATTTACATCTGCACCATGCTCAATAAGCATTTGAATTACTTTCTTATGATTTTCGCTACCATTTCCTAATACAATTGCTTCTAATAAAGCTGTTCCACCACGATCATTTTTATAATTCACATCAATATCTGTATGCTCTAATAATTCTTTAACAACCTCTACATGGCCACGCTCTGATGCAGAAATAAGTGCTGTGCCACCTGACTTAGTCGTTTCTTTCGTATTAACCCCTGCATTAATTAATAGTTTCACAATACCCGTATATCCTTCTCTACTTGCATAAAGAAATGGATTACTTTGTTTTTCATCTTTCGTTTCAAGATTAGCACCGGCATCAATTAATGCTTTAACTGTCTCTACATGATTTTGATACGTTGCTGCAAGAATAGGTGTTTCTCCGTTGTCACCTTCTACATTGATATTCGCTCCATCTTGGATTAAATTCATAGCTGTTTCTGTGTCCCCAAGAGTTGCAGAAAGTAGCAACTGTTTGTCCATTAAATTTATACTTTTTTCTTCTTTAGATTCTTCTTGTTCTTTATGCTTTTCTTTTTTCTCTTCGTTTTTCACATGAACCGGTTTCGATTCTGGCTCTTCTTGCTTATCGCAAGCCACTACCGTCATTAAAAGTCCCAACAACATACATAATAAAATTTTTTGTTTTCTCACAACTACAGCTCCTATGAAAGATAATGTTTTCTTAACCATTCCTCCATCACATACAATAATTCTTCTTGATTACATTTATCCATAAGTTCTTTATATTCCTTCTTTAATCGGACTATCTTAAACTTATATTATGTTTCTCAACCTATTGGAATGATACGCCAGGTAGCCTCATCATTAACATTATGAAGCAATTAGTTTAGCACGATTTTACCTCATTTGTATATATTTCTAAAAAGTATATACATGATTGCTTTAGGTTACTATATTCCATTGTAACCGTTCTTTTAAAAATTTTACACCTTTTATATATTTACACCTGATTAATAATAGAAAAGGACAACCATACATGGCTGTCCTACATTTAAATACTTCTTTATCTTAATGAGAATGCCCTCCGCTATTACCCTTTTTCGGATTCCCCATCATCTCTTTATTCATTTCCCATTTATGCTTTGATAGCTCTTTATACGAAAGAACCTTCCCCTTATAGTTAGATACAAAGCTCTCTGCATCTTTTTTATTTTTAAATGAAATGACATTATAAGCCATTGGTGTCGTTATTGTTTTATCATATACGTAAGTGGCATCTTCTAACGAAATCCAATCTTTCGAATCATAATCTCGAACAAATTTTTCTTTCGTCTTTTCACCTGAATTAATCTCCATCCATTTATACATACAGCCAATATCATCAAACTTTAACGCTTTTCCATTTTCTAAAATAATTTCTGTTGCAAATTGATTATCCATTACCCCAATTTGGCAAATATCACACTTATCATGTTTCTCATCAATTGCCACAGCTGTTTTTTCCTTTTTCCCACATCCCACTATCGTAAATAGGAAACATAAACATATAGCAAGCACAACATACTTTATTCTCATCACTATTCCTCCCTAAAAACCATATACTCCACGAAAAGAATATCAAAAGGTTGTGTGAAATTTGTGAAAAAACAATGTGTTTTTTGTAATATATGGAATAAAAAAAGATGTGTAGTCATTTCTACACATCTCTCATCATTCACAGCCTGTAATTAATAAATCATCTTCTAACTTAACTAATAATGTATCCGTATTAATTTTCTGTCCAACTTCTACATTTACCAATCTTATATTTCCACTGATCCCTACTGCGATTTTTTCAAGCTCACCGTCATTTTTTCGGATCATCATTAATTTTTCCCATTCATATACGTAAGAGGATTCATTAACAAAAATCTCTTCTATTTTTCCCTCATAAGAACTATAAACTTCTTCTATTCTCGTTTCCATTTAAAATCTACTCCCTACTTCGCACTTCACTGTTTTCACCTTATTCTATCATTCTTGTAAGAAGTAAATTATATTTTTAAAAATTCAAAATTGCCTTTGTGAACAAAATGACCAAAATAAAAATTATGCTTCTAATGGTGTTATTTTTCAAATTATTTACCAGTGGAATGGATGCTTTTATGATAAACAAAAATACTTTTCTGAATTTTCATTCCATTTTGAAAGCGTAATCATTTTGTTGAGGGGGAGATCATATGTTAGCTCTACTTGGATTTGCAATGGTATTTGTCTTTATGTTTTTGATTATGACGAAACGTATGTCAGCATTAGTAGCATTAATATTAATTCCGAGTGTTTTTGCATTAATTGGCGGCTTCTATGCCAATATGGGACCTATGATGCTAGAGGGAATTCAAAAATTAGCACCTACTGGTATTATGCTTATGTTTGCCATTTTATATTTCGGAATTATGATTGATAGTGGTTTATTCGATCCTGTCATTAGTAAAATCTTAAAATTTGTAAAAGGGGATCCTTTAAAAATTGTTGTTGGTACAGCTATCCTTACTATTATCGTTTCATTAGATGGGGATGGAACAACAACATATATGATTACTGTTTCCGCAATGTACCCGCTATATAAACGTCTTGGAATGAATCCACTTATATTAGCTGGGGTTGTTATGTTAGGAGCGGGTGTGACAAACCTTACGCCTTGGGGTGGACCAACTGCTCGAGTTATGAGTGCTCTTGGACTTGATGCATCAGAGCTCTTCACACCACTTATACCAGGAATGATTGCTGGTGCAATTTGGGTAGTTTTCGTTGCCTACTATCTTGGAAAAAAAGAAAGAAAACGTTTAGGAATTATGGATGTACAATATTTAAAACAAATGCAAACAATAGATGAGCAAGCTGCAACAGTCGAAGCGGCAGTACATAAACGCCCTAAACTATTATGGATTAACTTTTTATTAACTGTTGCCCTGCTCGTCTGTCTCATACTAGAAGTTATGCCGTTACCTGTTTTATTTACAGTCGCTTTTGCTATTGCTGTTATGATTAACTATCCAAACTTGGAACAACAGAAAGAACGTATTGCTTCTCATGCAGGAAACGTATTAGCGGTCGTTTCTCTCGTATTTGCTGCTGGTATTTTCACAGGTATTTTATCTGGAACAAAAATGGTAGATGCGATGGCTCAAGGGGTAGTAACTCTTATACCAGATGCACTGGGACCACAATTGCCAATTATTACAGCTTTTCTCAGTATGCCTTTCACATTTTTCATGTCCAATGATGCATTTTACTTTGGGGTATTACCTATTTTAACGAAAGCTGCTGCTACTTACGGAATTAGTGCAGCTGAAATGGGACGTGCTTCCTTACTCGGTCAACCCGTTCACTTATTAAGCCCTCTTGTCGCATCCACTTATTTATTAGTCGGAATGGCAAAAGTTGATTTTGGTGAACACCAACGCTTTACTTTACTTTGGGCAGTTGGAACTACAATGGTGATGTTGATTACTGGCATTATAATTGGGGTTATTCCAATATAAGACGGAAAAAACAGTAGAGAAAATGCAATCCTCTACTGTTTTTTGTTATGAGGGGACAAGAAAATACCTTCTCTCCGGTCTCCCTACACTTCCATATATAAGCTCTGCATGTACTTTCTTTCCAGATATTAAATACTCCAAATAGCGCCTTGCTGTTGATCGACTTACCCCGACCATTGAGCTTAACACTTCTGCGGTAATTCCTTCTTCACTAACTGTTAACATATGCTTTTTTATTTTCGCTAAAGTTAAAGGATCTATTCCTTTTGGAGCGTATTCGATTGGATTTCCCTTCACTCCTCTTTGAGACCAGAGATGTTCAATTTGTTCTGGTGATAATTGGCCATTTCTCTTTAACTGTATAATCTTCTTTTGATAATTTTCTAAACTTGTTTTAAATCGTTCAAACGTAAGTGGCTTTACAATATAATCTGTTACCCCACCTCGTAAAGCATGCCGTACAACATCTGTTTCTGACGCGGCTGTAATCATAATAATGTCTGTATCATGCAAATTATGCCTAATATATGTGACGAGTTCAGTCCCTTGCATATCAGGTAAATATACATCTAATAAAACAAGCTGTGGCTTCACAAGATCTAACCATTCCTTTGCTTCTTCCCCAGTCGTCGCCGTTCCAATCACTTTAAATCCATCTATTTTTTCAGCAAAACGACGATGGATCTCTGCAATCCGGACATCATCTTCTACAATTAATACTTCAATTCCCTCAGTCATTACAATTCGCCTCTCTCTTTCGGTAATGCAATTATGAATAACGCACCACCTAAATCCCCTTTTTCGATTGCAATACTTCCATTTAAATCTTCCACTAGCTCTTTTACTTTTGCTAATCCATATCCACGCTTTTCTCCTTCTTTCGTCGAAAAGCCTTTATAGAATATACTTGTGATGATTTCATCTTGAATCCCTCGTCCTGAATCTTCCACTTCAATTAATATTTCTTCCCCAATATCCGTTACAAACATTCTAACTTTCTTATTATGTTCTTGATTTTTTTCAATTGCTTCAAATGCATTCGTAATTAAATTCCCCAAAATAGAAACTACATAATTACTATCAATATGCGGACTTAATTTTTCTAAACTACTTTCTCGATCTAATACAAAATCAATCTTCAACTCTCGTGCCCTATTGTAAAATCCAATTAAAATTCCACCTAGCCATGGATTTTGAATTCGTTTCATAATAAATTGAACGAAATCTTGATAGACAGCGGTTTCCTTATGAATAAGCTCTAAAGCATCTTCATATGATTCTAATTGGATAAGACCCGAAAGCGTATACAACAAATTGTTATATTCATGTGTTTGTGCCCGCAATGCCTCTGTATATTGCTTCGTCTGAGACAATTCTGATGTTAACTGATCCATTTCTGATTTCAAACGTAAGCTTGATACAACTCCAGTTACTTTATTATTTACTTTAATAGGTAGACGGTTTGCAATAACAGCCTGCCCTTTTATATTTAATTGACGATCAAACTGTTCTTCACCAGTTTGCAGTACATCTAGTATCGATGAATTAGGAATTACATTTAAAATAAATTCTCCAATAATGTTTTGTTGTGTATCTAATGAAAGAATATCGTAAGCTGCTTGATTTACTAAACTGACCATTCCACTTCTATCAATTACGATAATCCCTTCACGTACAGATTGAATCACTGTACTATGCTCTTCATATAAAGATGAAATTTCTTCTGGCTCCATCCCAAACATCATTCTTTTTATGCTTCCCGCTAAATATATAGAGCCGATTATCCCCATTAACAGACCTATTATTGTAATCCACAACACGCGCTTCCCATACACTTCTACCGCACCATGAATATCATCCATTGAAAAACCAACAGATACTACACCAATAATTTCATTTTCCTGATTACGGATTGGAACTTTTCCGCGTAATGAAGGTCCTAATGATCCAGTTGCTTTCGAAACATAGGATTTCCCGTCTAATAAAACTCCTTCGTTATCTCCACCAACCATTGCTTCTCCTATTTTATCTCGCTCAGGATGTGCATACCGAATCCCTTCTTTGTTTCCAACTACAATAAAGTCAGCATCTGTATCAATTCGAATTTTTTCTGCAATCGGCTGAATGATAGAAGCTGGATTTTCTTTTTGAAAGGCTTCCTGGATTTCTGGTATAGCCGCAACTGTTTTCGCAACATGCAAGGCCCTTTTACCAATTTGCTCTTCTACTGTTTCTGATAATATGTAGTAAAATAAATAACTCGTTAACAGAAGTACAACTAGAATAAGTGTACTAATGGTTAATGTAATTCTCGGTTGTAGTTTTAACTTTTTAAATTTCAAAACCATTCCCCTAACGTCCCTTGAAATTGAATTTTAAGAATATACAGTTTTTATTCGCATTTAATCATACCATGATTACTACATAGTTGACTTCTTTACTTTTTATCGTATTGTATTTTTTCAAAAAAAGAAACGAAGTAACAACTACTTCGTTTCTTTTTTTACTTTATATTTTAAACTTACTAATCATCTCTTGTAATTCTTCTGCCATTTGCGATAAGTGAACTGCTGCTGCATTTATTTCATCTACTGAAGCTAGTTGTTCTTCAGAAGAACCAGCAATATTTTGGACACTTGCTGCATTTTCTTCAATCGTTGCTGCAATTTCATTAATAGATGCACTTACTTGTTTCGCATCTATTGTCATTCGGTTCGCTACTTCTACCATACTATCAATTTGTATAACTGTATCATTTGTAGATTGCAATATTTCATCAAAGCTTTGCTTCGTTTCATTTGCAACTACAAGCCCTGACTGTACTTCTGTTCCCACTTGATTCATAGAGCTTACTGTTTCTTTTATATCAAATTGTATCTCTTTCACGAGATTACCAATTTCCGTAGAAGATTGCCCCGATTGTTCCGCTAATTTCCGCACTTCATCTGCTACAATTGCAAATCCTCTTCCTTGCTCTCCAGCTCTTGCAGCCTCAATTGCAGCATTTAATGCTAATAAATTTGTCTGCTCTGCAATATGCTGAATCACTTCAAGGATAGCTCCAATTTGTTTTGACTTATCACCTAACAAGGCAATAACTTTATCTGACTGTGAAACAGACTCATGAATAGATTGCATTTGATTCACAGTTTGTTCAACTAATTTCCCACCATCTTCAGCTTTTTTCTTCGTATACATAGATGCTTTGGATACTAATGAAGAACTATCTGCAACACGCTGAATTCCTTCTGTAACTTCTTCTAATAACGTTGCGCCCTCTTCAACTTCTCTCGTTTGTATTTCTGCACCACTTGATACTTGTTCCATCGCCTGTGTGATTTGTTCCGTCGCTTCACTTGTCTGCTTCATGCTAGCTGTTAATTCTTCTGAAGATGCTGCTACATGACTTGCTGAAGTATTTATATTCGAAATGACATTATGTAATGATGATGCCATCTCATTAAAACTTTCGCCTAGCTGTCCAACTTCATCTTTAGAATGAACTGTAATCGATTCAGTTAAATCGCCTTCACTAATTTTTTTCGATGAGATAACAAGTTGTTTTAATGGTTTAATAATAGAAACAATTATGAAGTAAATTAAAATCCCACCAATTACTAATGAAATAGCAAGAACAGTTAACGTTTTATAGAGAATAGGTTCAGCCGCTTGAATAATTTCTTTTGAAGGCATTACCCCCACTATTTTCCATCCTGTCTGCTTATTTGTTTTAAACGTGATATTACGATCCTCACCATCTAATGAGAATTTAAGATCACCCATTTCCTGTTTGTACAATTCTTTTTCAAGTTTATCTTCTATTTTATCCCCTGGCTTCATCGTTGGGTGAGCTATTACGTCTTTAGACTGATCAAAGATTGCTATATACCCTTCTTTACCGATATTAACCATTTTCGAGGTATTTACAATATCGTTAATAATTAGATCAATACCGAGAACGCCACTTTTATCCTCATTTTGCTTTGCTATTGTAAGAACAATATTCCCTGTCGTTTTTGATTTATATGGAGCTGTGATAACCACTTCTCCGCTTTTTTTCACTGCTTCTTTATACCAATCTCTTTCTGTAGGATTATATCCTTCTGGCATTTGAATGGCTGGTGATTGAATAAATTGTCCATTGCTAGATCCAGTATAAATCGCTTCTATTTCTGGATGTAACTTATTATATTCCTCTAACTTATTTTGTACGTTTTGAAGCTGATCAGCTTGATAACTTCCCCCATTAAATAGCTTTGTAAAATATACTGCATCTACTTTCTTACTATCTAACTCTTTATTAATTACATCATTTAATATTTTCACGTTATCTTTTGCCGATTGTAAAATCGTTTCATTGAAATTTGTCTTCGCTTGCTGATAAGACGTCCAACCAATGATAACACTTGGCACAATTAAAATAATAATAAATGATACAAGTAACTTCGTTTTCAAACTACTACTCCTGAATTTCCCTTGAAACATATTTCTACCCCTCCATACCATTTTAAATGTAATTAATTTACATTTAATCTCTTTATATAAATCAAACGATTCAAGTTCATCGATGAGACTCTCTTTTTTCATCTTTCTCTCATTTAAAGAATCGTTACATAACTATTTCATTCTATATAAATTAAATAATTAAAACAATATATAAAAATGTATATTATTCGAAATATTCCCCTCATGAAAGAACCTCTAGTAACTATTTACTAGAGGTTCTTTCCATTTTACTATTTTATTCTTTCTCAACTTCTTTTTCCTTCTCTTCTACCACAGATACGACAGGTTTATCATTCGATAATTGCTGTACTGCACCTTTGCCCGCAAATCCTTCTAATAACTCTTTTAAATCAATGCCAGAAGAAGCTTTTAACGTTTCTTGCATCGTTGCCATTAAATCAGTCGCATAACCTGCCACTTTCCCAGCGCCGCTATTCTTACCACCGCCGCCTGTATCGACAACTGTAATTTTATCAATATTGCTAAGTGGGCTTGCAATTTCTTTCGCATAACTTGGAAGCATTTTAAGAACCATATCCATAATCGCGGCTTGACCGTATAATTCAAACGCCTCTGCAATTTTTTGCTTCGCTTCTGCTTCTGCTAAACCTTTTAACCTAATAACGTCTGCTTCCGCTGTACCTTGTGCTTTTTGTACTTCTGCTTTCGCTTGACCTTGTGCTTTTTCAATTTCCGCTTTCGCTAAACCTTCCACACGTACTTCTTCTGCACGCGCTCTTGCTTCAGCTTCGATCTTATATTGATCCGCATCTGCCTTTTTAATTTGTTTTACTTTTTCAGCTTCTGCTGACTGCTCCACAGCATAGCGATCTGCATCTGCTTTTTTCTTAACTTCTGCATCATATTGCTTTTCACGACGTGCAATTTCTTTCTCTTCTAATTCAATTTGCTTTTCACGCTCAATGATTTTAACGCGCATTTGCTCCTCTGTAACACCTTGTTGCGCCTTCGCTTGTTGTAATTCATAAGAAAGATCCGCATCTGCACGAGCTTGTTCTTGCTCTCTCTTATAAGACTGTACTTTTAATTCTTTATGCTTTTCAGCTTCAGCAATTTGTGCATCACGTTGATATTCAGCTTCTTTTGCTTCTTTCTCAGCACGTGCTTTTTCAATACGTGCTTCTTTTTCACGCTCTGCGTTCGCAATTGTTGCATCACGCTTAACTGTCGCAATTTGCGGCTGACCAAGTGCATCTAAATAGCCGTTCTTATCCATGATTTCTTTAATTGTAAAGGAAACGATGCGAAGCCCCATCTTCTTTAAATCTGTAGAAGCTACTTCGTGCACCTTTTGAGCAAATTGCTCTCTATTACTATAAGCATCTTCTACTGTCATAGAAGATAAGATAGCACGGAGATGTCCTTCTAAAACTTCTTTCGCTTCTATTTTCAACTCTTCTGTTTCTTTTCCTAGATATTGTTCAGCTGCTGTAGATACTTCTTCAATTGTCGATCCTACTTTAATAATAGAAACACCATTTACTGTAATCGGTACACCTTGCTTCGTATACGTATCACGTGTACCAACTTCTAATTTATAGTTTAATAAGCTTAAAAGCTCTGCTCTTTGCATAATTGGAACTACGAAAGTACCGCCACCTCGAATAATTTTAATCTTCTTTCCATCATCCGTGGTAACAACGTTCTTTCCACCACCAAGCCAGTTTCCTGTAACAATTAACGCTTCATCTGGTCCAACTGTTCGATACTTCGTAATGAATACTAAAATAAGTAGAATTAAAATTGCGAGTAACACTCCACCAATAATTAATGGAATCGTCATGTAAATTCCCCCTTATAATTTTGGTTTTTTTAAAGAATAAGCGATGTTTTGTACAAGTAAAACACCATCTTGGACTCCCTCGATAATAACCTCGGTTCCTTGTGAAATATCTTTTTTTCCAATTGTTTTAGCTGGGATTGCATTACTTCCAAATTGGGAAGAAATTAATACTTCACCAAATCCTTCTGTAGGAATTGTCGTAATGACCTCTCCCTTGCAACCAATGAATTCATCCATACGTTGTGCTGTATTTTGCTCTGCTTCTGCAATCGGTTTTAAAATTAATATTTTCATGATGAAAACCCCGATAAAAGATATAGCAAATGCACCAGCGAAAATAACAATACTATTAAAGGAAAATAAATATTCTCCTATATAACTAAGTCCACATAACATGGCGAAGAAACTAAGTAATAAAGTTACGACGGATACTGATCCGCCTCCAAAACTAAATATTGATTCAAATATATCTCCAAAGAAGATATAAATAACAGTAAGTATAGTAGCAATAATAAATCCGTATAAATAAATTGTTTCAAGTGGATAACCAAACAAAACCATTTCTTATCCCCCTTTCTTAAACAATCCTCTTTTGTTATGTTTATGCCCCACCTCTTTCAAAGATTATCATTCTTAATTTTCAGTTATTTACCCTTTAAAGAAAAACCTGTAAAACAGGCCTCTAAAAAAGAACAGGAGGAACCTATTGTGACAGGCTCCTCCTAGAAAATAACCGATATATTATATATCTATATAATATATCTTTTTCCACAAAAAGTAAAGTTAAACATACATTGGAAAAGCACTTATTTTACTGATAATGAGTATGTCTCATCACCATTATTATATTCCATTTTAAAATTAACATATTATCTGGATTAAATGATATAAAATGCAATATTTCATATTATTTCTTCATACATTTTGAACATATAGTGAGCGAAAAGGACTTACAATTTTTACTACAGTGGCTCCATTATTTAAGCGATCAAAACATCCTCGTATTAATATCCTTCCCCTATTCAAAAAAGACTTAATCATAAGCATATTTCAACATGAAATTGCTATGATCAGGTCTTCTCAAAAACTTATATAATTATTTTATATAATAATAAGATAAAACGTTTTTTATTTCTTAAATAATCTCTTTCTAAATACAAACATACTTAATGCTGAAAGAACAAGTGCTAATCCAGAAAGTAAAGTCGATGTGTTAACTTGACCACCAGTTGCTGCTAAAGACTTCTTATTTTCCTCTTGCTTATTAGCATGTTGTTTATTTGAATCTTTTTCTTTCGCACTCTCTTGCCCTACGATTTTCACTAGCACAACTTGATTATCCTCTTTTGGCTCTTGATTCAATCCAGTTACTGATTCTTTTATTCCTTCCACTTCTTTTGCTGACTCTTTTACTTCTTCTTTCGGTCCCTCAACTTCTTTCGTTGATTCTTTTACTTCTTCTTTCGGTCCCTCAACTTCTTTTGTTGATTCTTTTACTTCTTCTTTCGGTCCTTCAACTTCTTTTATTGGTTCTTTTTCGTCTTCTTTTGGCCCTTCAACTTCTTTTGTTGGTTCTTTCTCATTTTCTTTTCCCACTATATTCTGTATAACTGTTCCGTTAAATCTTATACTAATTTCATCAGAATCTAAATCAAATTTATACGCTTTTTCACCTGGGGTACCCCATTTTATTACTCCGTTATTAAGCGTTCCATCCTCACTTATCAATTTAATATTATCAATACTTTCTCCTTCTAAATCATATACAGGAACCTGAATTTCTTCGTTTATTTTTGCATCATTTAAAACGATATTTTGTCTTCCAACATCAATTGTAAACCACTGACCTAGTTGTATTAACGGCCTTACATCACGAATCTCATTTCCAGCTAAATTTAAGCTAAGTAAGTCTAACATTGATCCAAGAACTGTTACATCTTTAATACGATTGTCCGCCAGATTTAACCACTGTAAATTTTCCAATGAAGATAACGGTGTTATCTCTTCAATTTGATTATGCGATACATTCACAGCATTCAATTGTTTCAAGTTCGAAATAAATTCTATATTTTTCAAGCTCACTCCTTCTAAAGTGAGGTTTTCTAAGTTCGTCATGTACTCTAAACCTGCTACATCTTTTATTTCTTTTCCTTTTTCTTTAAGTATCTCTAATCTTTTAATCTGTAATAAATCCTCTTTTGTTATAGGGGCGTTTAGATTCTCTCTACTAAAATTCTCTTTGTTAATATGTTGTTGTAAATTTTTATCAAGGATTTCATTTTTACTTTCTTTTTGTTTTTCAACTATATTTTGTATAACCTTCCCACTAAAGCTTATTTTACTTTCAGCAGAATTCGTATCTAGTTTAAATTCATATATTTTTTCTCCAGGACTATTCCACTTTATAAACCCGTTATCCAGAGTGGCCTCTTCATTTTTCACATTAATATTTTGAAGTGGTGCTCCTGTAAGATTGTATATTGGAATTTTTACTTCCTCATCTATACTTGCTTCATCTAAAAAGATTTTTTGTCTTTGAATATCGATGTATATTCTTTCTCCTAACTCTTGAACCGGTCTAACATCACGAATTTCATTTGAGCCTAGCTTTAAATCATATAAACCTGTTAATTGACTAAGTGGCGTTATATCTGAAATATAGTTTTCCTCTAAATCTAGTTTCTGTAATCCTGATAATTGTGATAATGGATTAAGATCTACTAATTCATTTTTTGAAAGCCCTAGCTCAATTAATTTATTCATTCCATTAATATGTTCAACATTGCTCAATCCATTATTGCTTATTTCAAGTGTCTTCAAATTCTTTAATTGGTGAATTCCTTCAAGACCTGCATTGTTAATTTGATTATTTGCTATAGTCAAATCCCTTAAAGATGTCACTGTAAATAATGGTTTAATATCTTTAATATAATTACTATTTACATCTAGCATTTTAATCTTCTTCATTTGACTTAATGGGCTTAAATCTGAAATTTTATTGTTTCTCAAAGTTAAAAACTCAATATGCTCTAACTCAGCCAAAGATCCAATATCTTCAAGTTCACCATAAGTTATACTTAACGATTTCAGTTGCCTCAACTTCGAGATAAATTGTATATTTTCTAACTTAACTTCTTCCAACGTTAAGTTTTCTAAATTCGTCATATACTCTAGACCACTTACGTCTTGTATTCCTTTACTTTTTGCCTCAACAACTATTAAAGATTTAACTTTTAATAAATCCTCCTTAGTTATTGGCGTATTTAGATTCTCTCTATGCAAATTATATTTATTAATATGCCTTTGTAACTGCTTATCTACAATTACATTTCCGCTTTCATCTTGTTGCTCCACTCTATCCTCTTTATTTTCCTTTTGCTTTTCTGGTACATTATTTTCTAAATTTAAAGTATTTACTTCAAACTGTACTTGATATTTATTGTTATATCCCATTGTCGGAATATAAATATGCATTTGCATATTATATCTTTTTCCTAATTCTCCGACTTCAAATTGAATAACCTTCGTTCCATTTTTCTTTTTATCCTCAGATATTACTTTCACATCATGAAACACACCAGGAGCATGGATATCCTCTGTTTTCAAGTATTGAAAGAAATCACTATCACTTAACGTTGCCGTTACAATTTTCTTTCCATTCTCAATTGTTAATTTCGGATCCTTTATATAAACAGCTGCCATGGATTCTTCATTTGTTTTATCTTTATACGCTTTAATAACAGCATCATATGTACCATTCTCTAAAGCATGTCCAGTTTTATTCACCTCAATTGTTACTGCCGCTAACGCCGGTGTTGAATATGCCGCAAACGGCAACGACAATGTCGCCGCTATTAACATTGCATTTATATGTTTTCTTTTATTATTCTTCAACCTTACATCTCCCTCGAAATATATAATTCAAAATGTAATCATTTCTCGGGTAAATGATAATGATTTTCATTCGCGTTATCAACTGACAACATACATATTTCGCAAAAATTTCTTGAAAATTTCACAAAAAAATAATCCCTTTAAAAGGGATTATGCCATTCTCTCTCCTGATTCTTCTCTAAAAAAGCTTTTCATCGCATGGAATACGTCTGCTTTTTGCTTTAAAATATAATACCTAAAGTTTTCATCTTTAATATTTTTATAGGCTGACATGAGTGTGCTGTGACGATTATACTGGTTCACTTCTCCATACCCAAACATATTACACTTCTTCATTAACTCTTCCACAAGCTTTACACATCTAGCATTATCCGAAGTTAAATTATCACCATCTGAAAAATGAAATGGATAAATATTATAGCGATCTGGTGAATATTTATTATCGATTAACTCGAGTGCTTTTTTGTATACAGAAGAACATATTGTTCCTCCACTTTCTCCTTTTGAGAAAAACTCTTCTTCTGTAACTACTTTTGCCTCCGTATGGTGGGCAATAAACTCAATATCTACAGTTTCATACTTCGTGCGTAAAAATCTAGTCATCCAGAAGAAGAAACTACGTGCCATATACTTCTCCCATATTCCCATCGATCCACTCGTATCCATCATCGCTAATACAACTGCTTTCGAATCTGGCTTCAATACTTCATTCCAAGTGCGGAACTTTAAATCTTCTTGATGAATTGGATGGAAAGATGCTTTACCACGCATTGCATTTCGTTTATATGCAGATATCATCGTTCGCTTCTTATCAATATTTCCCCATAGTCCTGTTTTTCTAATATCATTAAATTCAATGTGCTCAATCCGGTTTTCATCCATTTCTTTTCTCTTTAAATTAGGCAGCTCTAACTCTTTGAAAAATGCTTGCTCTAACTCTAAAATAGAGACTTCAGCCTCATAGTAATCTTCTCCAGCCGTATCTCCTGCACCTTGACCTTTTCCTGGGCCCTTTTGTTTTTGACCACCTGATCCATCTCTCGCAACGACATCACCAACTTTACTATCACCGTTTCCTTGCCCAACATGTTTATTTTTATCATAATTGTATCTAATCTTATATTCATCTAGAGAACGAATTGGTATTTTTACAACATCCTTGCCATTAGACATCACTATACTTTCTTCTGTTACAAGGTCTGGTAAATTATTTTTAATTGCCTCTTGCACTTTTTCTTGATGGCGTTGTTGGTCGTCATATCCTTTGCGATGGAGGGACCAGTTTTCCTGTGAAATCGTATAATTTGGTTGATTTTCTTCGCCCATTCCTTTCCCTCCTTACTGTAATTGTCTTTCTCTATGAACAGCAATCTATAAATTTTGTTCTGTAATGTGCAAGCTAGAATATTTGAAAAGTAACTGTCCATCGAAAATCATCCCATAAACATATATAACGTTTTTCATACAATACTCCGAGCATCCTAAACAAAATTTTGCCACTCACATAATAGAAATGACATTTAACCGTCGATAAGAAAGAAACACAATGCATTGTTGCACACATTTTCACTTTGCAACATATTGTATTGTGTTGGCTTTTTTCGTATGAATGGTTGGTTACTCTATCATATGCATATTGTAAAAATAATTGACAATAAATTCATGAAATTGCATCTTAATTTATTACATTTGGACAAGGTATGACACTTTATACACATATGAACGGATAATAAAACGCTGTCCCGCAAAATACAAGAGACAGCGTTTTGTTATCAAACTATCGATTTAGCAGACTACCTACATAGCGTAATAATTCATTTGCTGAAGAAGAATTATAGCCGTGCTCATCAATTAAACGTGCAACGACATCATTGATTTTCTTAAGCTGATTTTCGTCCGGTGTTTTCGTTGATGTTGTAATTTTCACTATATCTTTTAAATCAGCAAATAGTTTTTTCTGAATCGCTTCACGAAGACGTTCATGTGAATTATAATCAAAGCGTTTCCCTTTACGTGCATAAGCAGAAATGCGAATTAAAATTTCTTCACGGAATGCTTTTTTAGCATTTTCTGAAATTCCAATTTGCTCTTCAATTGAGCGCATTAATTTTTCATCTGGGCTCATTTCTTCACCTGTTAATGGGTCACGTAATTTCGACTTATTGCAGTACGCCTCAACGTTATCTAAATAATTATCCATAAGTGTCTTAGCTGATTCTTCGTACGAATAAACAAATGCTTTCTGTACTTCTTTCTTAGCAATTTCATCGTATTCTTTTCTCGCTAATGAGATGAAATTCATATAACGCTCCCGATCTTCATTACTAATTGATGGATGTTGATCTAATCCATCTTTTAAAGATCTCAGTACATCTAGTGCGTTAATAGATGGTACCTCTTTTCGAATAATTGTAGAAGAAATTCGGTTAATGACATAACGAGGATCAATGCCTTTCATACCTTCATCTTGATATTCGCGTTGCAGCTCCTCTACATCAATCGCATTATAACCTTCTACCGTTTCTCCATCATATAAACGCATCTTTTTAATTAAATCAATATCCGGACGCTTCGGATCTTTTAAACGAGTTAAAATAGTAAACATTGCTGCAACTCGAAGTGTGTGCGGTGCAATATGAACATTTGACACATCACTTTCACGAATCATTTTTTCATAGATATGTTCTTCTTCACTCACTCGTAAATTATAAGGAACTGGCATTACAATAATTCTTGAGTGCAATGCTTCATTCTTCTTATTTGCTATAAAAGAACGATACTCTGTTTCATTCGTATGCGCTACAATTAATTCATCTGCTGAAATAAGCGCAAATCTGCCCGCCTTGAAATTCCCTTCTTGCGTAAGCGATAGTAAATGCCATAAAAATTTCTCATCACATTTTAACATCTCTTGGAATTCCATCATGCCGCGATTCGCCTTATTCAATTCTCCATCAAATCGATACGCACGTGGATCTGATTCTGAACCATATTCTGCAATTGTTGAAAAGTCTAGACTACCTGTTAAATCGGCAATATCTTGTGATTTAGGATCAGAAGGACTAAATGTACCAATCCCTGTACGGCGATCTTCTGAGAAGAAGATACGCTCTACAACTACATCCTCAATTCTTGCCCCATATTCTTGCTCTAAGCGCATAACATTTAATGGTGATAAATTCCCTTCAATTCTTACTCCATATTCATCAAAGAACTCATCCCGTAAATGATGTGGAATTAAATGCAGTGGATCTTCATGCATCGGGCAGCCTTTTATTGCAAAAATAGCTCCTCGATCTGTTCGTGAATATGTTTCTAAACCTCGTTTCAACATCGTAACTAATGTTGATTTCCCTCCACTAACAGGCCCCATTAACAACAAAATACGTTTTCTAACATCTAATCGTTTTGCAGATGGATGAAAATATTCTTCTACAAGGCGTTCTAAAGCATCCTCTAATCCAAATAGCTGATTACTAAAGAAGTTATACTTTCTTCTACCATCAACTTCTTCAATTCCAGCATCTTTTATCATATTGTAAATGCGAGAGTGTGCTGTTTGAGCCACCCATGGTCTTTCTTTCACAAGCTCCAAATACTCCGCAAACGTACCTTCCCATTGTAAACGTTCTTCTGCTTCTCGATACTGTTCAATTTTCTTTAGAATATCCATTATAGCTCCTCCCCCATCTCCTTGTTCAATCGGATTATTATAAAAGGTATGCTAGGATGTCCTTAAACATTCTTGAAATCAAAATGAAATATATAATAGCATCATAAAATTCTCTCCAAAATTCAAAGAAAATTCTGTATAATAAAGGTATTAAAGTTTTCACACTGCTATTCATTTTAAATTAATTCTTTTCTTCTAAGAACCTTACATACATTTCGAGTAATAAGTAGGAATCATACACCGAAAAAGGTAAGGAGGATATTAGTATGAAATTATTATTAATTTTAGGTGTATCACTAACATTTCTTACAGCTATTTTCACATCTGGTTACAACGATAAACCAGGTACACATAAAAAGTGATGTGCTTTTAGCACATCACTTTTTTATGTATCAATCATTTATAATACATATTTTCTACATCATATTTTGATAAAGGTCGGCTATAATAATAGCCTTGTGCAAGTTTCACATTCTTTTCCTTCAAAAATTGAATTTGTTCCGCTTTTTCTACCCCTTCTGCAATTATATTTAACCCTAAAGTACGAGCTAAAAGAATAATCACAGCCGTAATATTTGTATCGCGTTCATCTTTATTTATACCTTCCATAAAGGAACGATCAATTTTTAAAGTATCAATTGGATATGTTTTTAAATAACTTAAAGATGAATATCCCGTTCCAAAATCGTCTAAATGGATCTTTAAATTTTGTTCTTTTAATTGGAGCAACACTCTCTTCGATATGTCTTTATGTATAAGGGCCCCTTCTGTAACCTCTATCGCTAATAAATGAGCTGGTACATTGTACTTATTTAAAGCCCGTGTAATCATCTCTATTAATGTAATAGAACGAAAATGTCTAGCAGAAATATTAACTGCAATCGGGACAACTTCATATCCTTTATTCAACCATTCGCGTATTTGCTGACACACTTGATTTACTACCCATTCATCAAGCTTAATAATAAATCCAGTTCTTTCTGCCAGTGGAATAAATTGATTAGGTGAGACAAATCCAAGTTCCTTATTTTCCCATCTTATTAAAGATTCCATACTGGCTATTTTTTTCGTATCAATATTAAATTGCGGCTGGTAATATAAGAAAAATTCATTTTTCTCTATAGCACGATGTAACTGGTTTTCTATTATAAACCTTTGTTCACGTTCGCAATCTAATCCACTACAATAAAAATAATAATGACCTTTTCCTTTTTCCTTTGCCTTTTCTAAAGCAGCATCAACTCTTTGAAAAAGTATTTTTTCATCTGCTCCATCTGTTGGAGCCATTACAATTCCAATCGACGCACTTAAATACACGTCCTCTTCTTCTATTACAAAATGTTCACTAATCCTTTCTAATATGTTTTTTGCAACTTTCTCTACACATTTTTTCGTTATATTTTCTATTAACATAACAAATTGATCATCGTGCTCTCTAAATAAGTGCATATCTTCTATTGGTAGATTGCTCAAACATTCTGTAACTTTTTGTAATACTTTATCTCCTTCTTTATAACCAAATGTATCATTAATACGATGAAACTCATCTAAATCTATAAAAACAAGCGCAAAATTTATATTTTCATTTAAAAAAACATTTAACTTATTTGTACACGAAATTCTATTCATTAACCCTGTTAACTGGTCATAGTAAGCTAAATATTCTGTTCGCATTTCATTTAATACTTGCCTTGTAACATCCCTTGTAACAATATATACCCCAACAATTTCACTGTTCACAATAATCGGGATAGTTCTCAAAGAAATATATAGCTCGTACCCTTCTTTATGAACATACTTCTTTGAAACAATTTGTTTTGCCCTTCCTTGTAAAGCTTCCTTAAATATCATTTGAAAGTCTTTTTCATATTCTTTATTAATAAATTTAAAAATAAACCTATTATTTAATTCTTCATGCCGGTATCCAAATATTTCATACGTTGCCGGATTTGCATATGTAATTCTACCTATAGAATCTATAGATATAATGGAGTCATTATTATATTCAAGTAATGACTTAAATAACATTTGTTTTTCTTCTATTTCTGCCTTTTCCTCAATCTGAGCTGTAATATCCCTTGTAATACAAATAATAAACTGGCATACTCCTTCTTCGTCGTATACAGGGTTAAGTGAAGATTCATAATGTAGCTTCCCCGTTGGTAAGCTGATTACATCACAAAAAGTATGTGATCTCGCTTCTTTTATTACTTTTGTATATTGCTGATGTAAAATATTTGCTTTGTCTACTGGTAATACTTCAGTAAACGTTTTTCCGTAACATTCTTCGCTTAGCTTCGCGTAATTCATTCCTATTTTATTTACATAAATATATTTAAAGAGCTCATCATCAGTAACTTTCACAATAAATACTAAATCTTGAGTAGCGTGTAATAATCCTTTTCTTATTAAATCCATATCTATCATACTTAAAAAGGTATTTTGATTACTATATTGTTCCTTCATATTTATCTCAACCCGTCTAATCTATTTTTATTCATATACCCCATTCTATATGAATATGTACCTTTTTTAAAATGTATGATTACATATTATTTTGATTTATAAAAAAAAGTCGCCCAATGGCGACTTTTAATATACGATTTCTAAATCTAATCCTGGATAATTTTGTTGACGGAACGCTTCATAAATTAAAATTGCTGCTGTATTAGATAAATTTAATGAACGCACTTTATCAGTCATTGGAATACGTAAACAATGATCGAAGTTTTCTTCGATTACATTAGCTGGTAGGCCGTTTGTTTCTCTTCCAAATACAAAATAATAATCCTTCTCACGCTTGCTATAGTCAAACGCTGTATGAGCTTTCTCACCATACTTTGTTAAATAGAAGAATTCACCATCTTTATTTTTCTCATAAAATTCTTCAATTGAATCATAATACGTAACTTTTACGTGCTGCCAATAATCTAATCCTGCACGCTTTAACATTTTATCATCCGTTGAAAATCCAAGCGGTCTAATCAAATGTAATTCTGTTCCAGTTGCTGCACAAGTACGAGCAATATTCCCTGTATTTGCTGGAATTTCTGGTTGATATAAAACAACATGTACTCCCACGCGATATTCACCTCTGTTTTTTGTCTACTACGTATTATACCACTTGAGCGAAAAATCTCTACCCATTAATAATATGAAAGAATTTATATTTCATTTGTGGTGTGTATTTACTAGAGTCTTCATAGTTCCAATAACGCCGACGGCTATTCGCTGAATGTGCATTTACAAGTGGCATACCATCTGCGTCTTTTGCTACTACAATCGTCGTATGATTCCACCTACCGTCATCCTCGAAATCATAAACAATGACATCACCAAGAATAAGGTCTTCTGGCCTCTCTACTGCCTCTGCTCGAAGACCAGTTGTAGCACCTGACAAATACCAATAAAATGAGTGTGCGACAGCCCAGCTCCAACTCCACTGGTTTTCCCTTTGCCACCATCCTTTACGAATATTAGGATATCCATTCATAGGTACTTCTCCAGTATGAAGACATTGCGAAATATAATTCGTACAATTATCAGGGAAATTACGATACACTGGGTTTCGGTCATCCCACCAACGCTCTGCATACTTTACTGCCTCTAAACGATTATACTGATAAGAACCGTACTTCTCTTTCGTAACTTCCCGCTCTAATGTCTCACCCATTCCAATTTCTTCTGACACTTCAATAGCATAATCACCTATTATCCGGCTATTATTTAAACAAACTCTTCGTTTTAATTGTTCCTCTTCAATATAAAATAATTCTTTATGCCTAATTAAATATTTAAAATGTATTTGATAATCAATTTCTTGATGGTCACTACTATTTAATTGTCTAATGAAAGAAACATCCGCAGTTGCTTTCACTATATCGGCATTACGCCTTTGAAACAATTGTTTCTTTCTCTGCACCATTTGTAGTAAATCTTCAGCCATACGATCCACGTCTGTTCGTTTCTCTGTGATATATGCTAAAAACTGTTGTACTTGCTTTTCAATATTCGCTTTTACAACCATTTCGTCTCCCTCCCATATTACAATATGAAAAAGGGAAATATTATCTACTCTTTTTTCTGTGCTAACAATTCAAGTCCGCGATTCATTTCATGAAGAACTTCTTCATCCTTTTCACGTTCCAGCGCTTTTTCAATGGCTTCGCCTACTCCATCTCCGCCAATTTTCCCAAGTGCCCATGCTGCTGTTCCGCGAAGTACGGGTCTTGGGTCATCTTTCATAACACCAATCAAATCAGGAATTGCTGATGCTTCTTTAAAATGTGCAAGTGCTAAAATCGCATTTCTTTGCAATGGCTTTTTACCTCGCCACGAACCTGACATAATCCCATATTTCTCTTTAAAATCACGATTACTAATTGTTAAAAGTGGTGTTAATAACGGCTTAACTAACTCAGGGTCTGGCTCCATTTCAGGGTGATTATGAAAATCCATTCCTTTATTTTTCGGACAAACAGTCTGACATGTATCACATCCATATATACGATTCCCTATTTTATCGCGGTATTCTTCAGGTAGGAATCCTTTCGTCTGTGTTAAAAATGCAATACATTTCTTCGAGTCTAACTGTCCACCTTGTATTAAAGCACCTGTAGGACAAATATCAATACATTTCGTACAACTTCCACATTGATCTTCTATTGGCCGATCAGGAGGGAATGGAACATTCGTAATCATTTCTCCTAAGTATACGTACGAACCAAATTCAGGTGTAATAATAGAGCAGTTCTTACCACTCCATCCTATACCTGCACGCTCTGATACAGCACGATCGCTTAACTCACCTGTATCAACCATTGACTTTACTTCTATCTCTGGAAGCTTTTCAATTAAATATGCCTCTAACTTTTGCAACCGATCTCGTAAAACAAGGTGATAATCTTGCCCCCAAGAAGCACGGCAAAAAATCCCACGGCGCTCTCCTCGTTTACTTAACGGTGCATTTTTTAATTTTGAAGGGTATGCTAAAGCAATCGCAATAATTGATTTTGCCCCCGGTAATAAAAGCTGCGGATTCGTTCTCTTCTCTATATCAGGCTCTTCAAATCCAGACTGATAGTTCAATTGTTGCTGCTGGATTAGACGCTGCTTTAATTCCTCAAATGGTGACGCACTAGCAAAGCCTATTTTATCTATACCAATCGTTTTACTATAAGCAATGACATCTTGCTTTAATTGTTCAAAATCCATTCCTAATCGCCTCCTCAGATGAATCTATCCATTATGTAACGATCTATTGGTTAGCAATTCACTTTTGGAATACTATTCTTTACTTCTATTTTCGCATACAATGATGTTTTTCAAACATTAAAAAACGCAATGCCTCGTTTATCTTAGAAACGAAACACTGCGTTGATCACAATTTATTAGAAAAACATTAAATAAAATTTGGAGCGGGTGAAGAGAATCGAACTCTCGACCAGAGCTTGGAAGGCTCTTGTTTTACCACTAAACTACACCCGCAAATATGAAATAAATATAAGATATTGAAATAACTTATGTAAAGAAGTATAGCATGTAAAAAAATACGAAGCAAGAATTTTATCGAAAAAAGTCGAAAAAGTGATGAGATAACTCATCACTTTTTCAATTCTTTATCAATCGCCTTCTTCATACTATCGAAATCAGGGTTTGCAAGATTTCCATTTACATATACTGAAGGAGCACCTTGAACTTTCAATTTTTGAGCACGATCTGAATCTTTACGTACATTTTCTTTCATTTCTTTACTATGCAAATCTTTTTTAAATTGTTCTACATCGACTTTTGGAAGCTTCTCTTTCACAATGTTTAGAAGTAATTCTTCTGTAATCCATTCTTCCGTATCTTTCTTTTGATTTTGATAAATCTCATCATAGAAAATCCAGAATGAATCCTTGTCTTGTTTATAAATTGCTTCACCAGCTGCTGCACCTAAATCAGAGTCTTTTCCGATAAACGGGAAGTTAATAAAATATAACTGCACTTTACCTTTATCAATATACTCTTCTTTTAATCGCGGCAATACCGTTACATCCCAAGTACGACAAGCTGGGCATTTGAAGTCTCCAAATTCAACTACTTTCACCGGAGCATCATCTTTCCCTAAAGATTGTTGTGTGGAATAAGCAAACATCTCATTCCCCTTATCTCTTTTGTCATTTATGATGCTATACGCAATTGCTCCGATTACAATCAATACTGCGATAGAAAAAACTATACCAAGAGCCATGAGTTTGTTGGATGATTTCATATACATTCCTCTTTAAATTCATATTCTGTATACATCTTTGTACACAATACACATAATATCAATACTTACATATGTCACGCAATGAACACGCTCACATAAATTACAAAAATACAATAATTGTGACGATATTGTGTCACCATTTGTCACATTTTATTCAAAAAGAGAAGCTCCTATGTAGGAACTTCTCTTAACTTACTGCTTTTTCACGCGCATTATTTAACATCGACTGCTCTGTTTTTATATCATGACGAATCACTAATTTCTCACTAACTGCTTGCACATATTCATCATGATTTATATAGCCTTCTTTCTCCATCAGTCTTAAAACCACATTTCTTCTTTCAACTGCTTTATCATAATTTTGAGCGGGTGAGTAATAAGCAGGTGCTTTTACTACAGCAGCCATCATTGCACTTTCAGACAAAGTTAATTGGTCCACCTTTTTACCGAAATAAAGGTTTGCTGCTTTTTCAATTCCCCATGCTCCTTCTCCGTAATAAATATTACTTACATACAATTTTAAAATCTCATCCTTCGTAAATGTACGTTCAATTTTTTTCGTATAGAAAATCTCTTTCCACTTACGAGAAAATGTACGTTCATTCGTTAAAAAAGCATTTTTAGATAACTGCTGTGTAATCGTGCTTCCCCCTTGCACAACACCGCCAGCTTTTATATTCTCAATAGACGCCCTGATAATTGCTATATAATCTAAACCGTTATGATGATAAAACCTTTTATCTTCTGTCGCAATAAAGGCATGTGTTAATGATTCTGGTACCTCTAACTTAGCCGGTACATGTAATTTACTAATATCACTTTTCTCAATCATTACATTTCCAACGAATAATAACGTACAACTTAACAATAATAATAAAATAATGGCTTTATAAAAAAATTTAGTCATTGGATTTAATGCAACTTTTTGATGATAGTTCACCCTAGATAATACTCGTTCTTTCATCTTGAACACCTCTTTTCCACACAACATATAACTCTTAATTTAAGAATACCTTGTTGTAAAAAAATATCCCATCGATTTCTCTTACAGCTACCTTACAACATTGTAAGGTGTAAAAATGTATTGTATCACAGTCCTTTTTTATCTACTATTCATCTGAAATATTGAATATAAATTGTGTTAAAACATTAAGAACCAATAACAGTGTAGAAATTAAGAAGATTATACTTCCTTTCATTTCACTTTATTCTTTTATTATATCATCTACAGATTTCTACTTTTAAACATCTAGTAATCTAATTATATATGATATATCACCATTATATAGAACAAGTGTTCCAAAAATCAATACTAGCTTTATTATCATTTTTACCTTTTTTTGAAGTGATATACATAAAGAAAAGGTAGCTATTTGAGATACCAATAGCTACCCTTTCTTTATAATCTACCTATAAGATTATACGGCTGAACTTCCCACGTTTCATATGGAATAAAATGCGTTGCTTTCATCGCATCAACTGTCCTTGATTTCATATGAGGACGCGTTATATACTCATCGATGTTCTCTTCGTTTAATGCAACAAATTTGGCATCTTTAATTTCTTCAGGCTGAATTTTTATTTCACCACTAACATATGCCACTTTAAACACAACAGCTAAAATATGCATAGAAGCGTTATAATACACGCCTGTAATCCCAATAGGCTTCACCGTTAAGCCCGTTTCCTCCATTATCTCCCTACAAACGGCTTGATCAAGTGCCTCTCCCTCTTCTACTTGCCCTCCTGGCATTTCCCACGTATCAGCTCGCCAGTGTACTTTCGTTAAAAGTACCTCATTCTTTTCATTTGTTAAATAGCCTGCTACCGCAACTATATGCTTTGGTGTTTTATGTTCCATATCAATGCCTCCTGGAAATATATTTATTGCTTATATAATCTATAACAATATTCGCTAACATCAATAAAATACCTTTACAAGCTCATTGTATTAACTATAATTCCCATATAAAAAAGACCATTTCGTAATATGAAATGGTCTTTTTATTTATTCTCCTAAGTCTACGTTATGGTAAACTTGCTGTACATCCTCTAAATCTTCTAATGCATCAACCATTTTTTCAAATTGTGTTTGAGCATCTTCAGGAAGTGTTACATCATTTTGTGCAAGCATTGTTAATTCTGCAACTGTAAATTCTTCGACACCAGCATCTTTAAGTGCAGATTGTACTGAATGGAATTGATCAGGTTCAGCATACACGATAACAGCATCTTCTTCTTCTAAAATGTCACGTGCATCTACATCTGCCTCCATTAAAATTTCAAGAACTTCATCTGATGTTTTACCTTCAAGCCCGATAACAGCTGTCGCATCAAACATGTAAGCTACAGAACCGTTTACTCCCATGTTACCACTGTTTTTGCTAAATGCAGCTCGTACATCTGCAGCAGTACGGTTTACGTTGTTTGTAAGTGTATCTACAATTACCATAGCTCCATTTGGTCCAAATCCTTCGTAACGAAGCTCATCATAATTCTCTTCTGAACCGCCTTTTGCTTTCTCAACCGCACGATCAATAATTGTTCTTGGAACATTGTATGTTTTCGCACGCTCTAATACTACTCTTAACGCTTGGTTTGATTCAGGATCTGGCTCGCCTTGTTTTGCCGCCACATAAATTTCACGTCCAAATTTCGCGTATATACGGCTTGTATTTGCATCTTTTGATGCTTTTTTGTCTTTAATGTTGTTCCATTTACGGCCCATACTTTCCACTCTCTTTCCCGTTTTAAATCTACATAAAAATATTAATATAAAATATAATGTGTGTTCAACACATTTTTAAAAGAAATATAAAAAGTTCATGTTTGATTCATATTACAGACATAATATAAATCAATGTCATTTTGTTCTTTCGACAAGTTATATTATACATGAATCCCTAAGTTTATTACGAATTTTAAAATCACATAATATAATTTAACAAAAAAAACTCTAACATTTCTGTTAGAGTTTTTTTACATCGCCGATACCGATGGTCGGGGTCGAACCGACACTCCCGAAGGAACACGATTTTGAGTCCCAAAAAGCACCATATGTATAATGAAATCAACAACCACAACAGTTGTTGAACTATTCTTTTTTTCAATCGACACGATTACTGACTATTATGCCTTTGTTCCTCAAAATCGTCAAGCTCTTAATTAACTTGTTTATTAAATTTTGCTTGTCCTAATTGCTTATATTTCCTTATTAGTCGAACTTCAAATTCTTTCGCTTCCTCTAATCTATCGAACTCACCGATAATTTTATACTCGATATTGCCATCCTGCATAAACTTCCTATGAACCAAGTTTCTTCTATTAGTATATCTTCTGCATCTATACCAAACTCCACTTCCAACATAAACAGCTTCATTATTGAGCCAATGTTCATAAACAATAAATTTGTTCACTTTTCGTAGTTCATTTGGATTAAGATTATGCTTCTTTATTAATTGAATAATTTTTTGAAAAGTAGTTCCGTAAACACTTGCAATATCCTGATTAGTCATTTTTTCCGATAAATACTCAATAAGTTGATTTTTATTTGGTAGTTTTTCCATTCCGTTCACCTCTTTACCTTTATATCTGATCAAATTCATTTGTAAAAAGGTGTGGTAAAATCAAAAATCCACCACGAGACCCAGAATGCCATCTGTTGTATTTTATCAACTTTAAATATAAATATATTAAAAACCCTCTTGAAAAGTAATACAAGGTAATCTGAGGATCCTTTTTTTTGATAGGTACCATAAAATTAACCCATAACTCTTCAATCATCAATAGACAGACAAAAATAAGGCGGCCATATCTATTGTGAAGATATGACCGCCCCATTTTTACTTGTAAAGATGTTAGTAATAAAATTGATATTTTATAATTTTGGATTGTATTTGTACTAGTATTTATTTATTAGTCATTTTTCTACATAAAGGGCAATATGGTCTTGCTAATAAATGGTCACTACGTATTTCCCACTCATATCCACAGCTCTTACATTGCGCTGTTACTTTTTCTTTACTTGAAACATACTTTAATACTTCAATGGTATTATTAGACTTAATTATGACCTTTTGTTTATAGTTTTCTGCCCTTTTAACCTTGCTTTCAACTTTAGGTTCGCTCGATTTATCTACTACTTTCTTAGCTTTCGTTATTGAAGACTTTTTACGTTTCTTAATTTTAGGTAATTTTTTCGCAATCATTTTTTCTACAAATTCATTATTTTGAAGTCCCTCATTTATCATACATAATCTTAAACAGTTATATGATTCGGAAAGATTGATATTAAATTGAGTTTCTTCATCGGTTAATTGCTGAATTTCATCCAATACAGCCGATAATTTAATCAATTTTTTATCTTTTATTGTATAATCATTAATTCCATGATTACATTCAGCTAAAACCGATATAAAAGAGTTATCTACTTCATTATTTATTATGCTAGTAATTTTAAACTTCTCTTTCTTTATAGCCCATGGGTCATCAAAATCTTTTTCAAAATACTCTATTCCAACCTGACAATTTCTTGTTGTTTCATTATCAATATAGTACTTATTTTCTATTTTATTTCCTTCGTTATCAATAAAACAATAATCAACCCTAATAATATCTGGGTCTTTTCTGATTTCAAAATTTCTAGTCCTTGCATTGTTCGAAATATATATTTGGATATGGCACGTGTTTAATAAATCATTATTTTCATTTATTTTTATGGAAAAGTTGTTATTTCTATCTTTTAAAGAAAAAGAATCAAATTGAAAAGAAGGAAATATTAATTTATATCTTTCAGGTCTCATTTGATCCTCTCTTTTAAGGTATAAATCACGAACTTCTTGATAAGGAACGTTTTTATTATCTCTTTCTTCTAATTTTTTGTTCACATCTATAATCCGTTCATCAAAAATTTTATAAAAATCCAATTTGCACTTTTTGGATTTTAGATATTTAAGAAAGAGTTCTTTATACGTAGGATTACTTTTGTACTCTAAACTATAGATAAAACATTTAATTGCTTCCTCACTGTAGATTTTCAGTTCTTCAAATTTCTCACTAATATCTCTTTTCAGCAATTCTAATGATTCATAACATTCATCTCTGGAGATTTTATAAACTTCATATAGTCTTCGTTTCTTTTCAACCATTCTTTGAATTTCTTCAAAATCAGGTATGTACCGTCTGCACAATTCATAAAGACTTAATTTTACTTCATCAAATTTTAATAATAGGTCACTATCTAGCCGTTCTTTTTCTTTCAATAAATAAGTAATATCTTTAGGTAACGAATGTTCAAAATTAAATCTTGTAAACCCATATTCATAATAAGAGTAAATACCTTTAATATCTTCCTGCAATATACTTAAATAATCCTTTATTTCCGAGTCAATCATTTGTGACTTTGAAAATCGAAAACTAAGCTGTTTAAGTAAAGAATTTAACTGGTTAAAGCCGAAAAATGAGGGTAATAATTTGTGAAAGTATTCTTGTTCTTTTTCATCTAAATATTCTTCATCTACTTCTTCTAGGATAGTCATATGGAAGTCTTGTAGAGTACATTTATTTTCAATCATGTATTTAAAAATTTTACATGATTTAAAAGACCCTTCATAGAACGAACCAGATTCAAAAAAGAAGTATTTATGATACTCATCATAAGAAAGCCTGTTTAAAGCAATAATTTCTTCGAAATGTTGTTTATATCTTCTTTGTATATCCTTTGCTTGTCCTATATAAATTGGAACACTCTTTTCAGAAATGAAATTGTCTATATAAATCATATATATACCTGAAATATTATGTTTTGTTTCTGGTGTAACTTCTCTATATAAATTATCTTGTATCAATTGTTTTACTTGGAATTTTATATTATCGATTTTTTTCATATTATTATCCATCTGTCTTCTCCCATTCATTGTCAGTGAATTGCTAGAATAGTACACGTTTTTCTTTATTCAGCTACCATAATAACTATCTCATAACCTATCTAATGCCTTAAATATTTTATGTACTCTAATTCCACCTTCTTATTTTCATTCTTTTGAGAAACAAACGGCTCAATCCCTTAGTTCATTCCAACTTAACATTGCCATTTACATCTCTCCTAACTACTTGTTCAATATATATTTTCACTTTTATTTATGGAAACTATTGTATAATTGGATTATATAGTAAATTGTACTAGAAAAACATTTATATGTTACTTCACCTTTTATCTAATTTATTACAAAATTAAATGAGGAGAAAAAATATGATTAATATATTGTTAACAAAGGAAGATTTTTTAGAGACTAATTGGCAAAACATCATAAGCTCGGAAGAAATAAAAGAAAACCATGACTATAGTCAAAGTTTTTATAAAGCAATGCAGGAAGCCAAAGATAGTGGTGACGAAAAAAAAGAATATATTTTTAAATTATTAGGGGATGTTACATCTTATTATTTAGATTTAGACTCAAAGGATAATCATTTTACGCCCTTTTGGATAATGGATGGAAAAAGATCAGCAAGTATAGAAGACCTGAAGAAATCGGAACTTTCCTTTTTAGAAGAAATTATTGAGGAAATTAACAATCCAGAAATTAAGTCAAGAATAGCTGATGTTTTATGGATAAGACAAAGAAATTTTAAAAGAGCCATTCTTGCAATAGAAAGTTATATTGAAGTATATGATAAAACAGATTCTGTGAATTCTTGGTATATTGGAGGAGCCAAACTAGAAAGAGCTGTTCAATTAGCAGGTTTATTCAGAAAAAGCCAGGTTAGGGAATCATTAATTGAGAAACTAGAAGAAGAAATTGAGAAACATAAAACAGATAAAGAATCATTTATTGTTAAGTCCCTTATTGAGTTACTTTTAAAATTAAAAAGGTTCGATTTAGAAAAACACATTGAAATTTTGAAGGAACGAGCAGTATTTGAAGAAGAAAGAGAAGATTGGAGTAGAGCAAGAGAATATTGGAATCTTTGTATTGAATGCTTAACATATGAAAAAAGGTTTAATGAACGTGAAGAAGCAAAGTTATCAAGTGCCAATACATACGTAATGGAAGCTGAAATGGCTTTAAGGGATAATCCTACTTACTTCATAGCCGTTTCTCACTTACAAAGCGCTATTGAAGCATACAGAAGAATTGAGGGCACAACCGAGACAGTAAATAACCTTCACAGAAGAATGTTAGAATATCAGAAAAAATCAGTTTCGCAAATGCAAGAATTTGAAACCGAAGGGATTGATATTAGTGATTTGATAGAAAATTCAATCAATGAGGTTAAAGGGAAATCTTTTAATGATAAGCTTGTTACTTTAGCCTTAATGTATAAAAGTCTTAGGACTAACGAGCTAAGAGAAACAGCTGAAGCTGTAATAAGAAAGTCTCCTTTAAGAGATATTATGACCTCAGTCAAAGTTAACTCAGAGGGTAAGATAATTGGCAAATCTCCTTCTGTTTTATCAGACAGCACCGAAGATTATGAAGAAGAAATAAAAATTGAAATGTATAATAATGCGGGGTACCGTCGCCAAGCTATAGTAGAAGCTATTATAGAACCAGTACGTAAACAAATCTTGTTAGAACACTTTATAATGTTAAGACATCTTGCGCCATTAGTAATTAATAATCCTTTTATTCCAGAAGGACGAGAAGAAATTTTTGCAAAGGGCTTATATTATGGATTACATGGAGATTTTTTAATCAGCACTAATTTATTAATACCTCAAATTGAAAACTCTATTCGTTATATACTTAGCAAAGAAGGGGAAATAGTTTCAAATCTAGGCAATGATGGAGTCCAAGAAGAAAAAAATTTAAATACCCTACTTTATTTACCAAAATTAAAAGAGCTATGGGGAGAGGATTTAGTATTCGATCTTCAAAGCTTATTGGTAGAAAAACACGGAGATAACTTAAGAAATAATGCTTCCCATGGATTAATTGGCAATCATGAATTTTACTCTGTTTCAACAATTTATCTTTGGTGGTTAACTCTTAAGCTTTGTATCATGTATAAACTAGAGTAGATATTTTTGAGCTTGTGCACTAACTGCATAAGCTTTATTTTAAGTTTGGGAGTCTTCTTTAATGTCAGAGACCTAACGTCTACTAGATAATAAAGAAGGTATAAGCTTTCATAAAAAAGAAATAATATCGGTGAGGCTATTAAAATTGAACTAAGAGGGAGAAAATGAATATGTCTGATAAGAAGCAAAATGATTCAAAAGAAGAATTAGCCCTTCCAGAAATCCCAAGTCTAGATGAGCCGAGCAATCGAGAGGAATTTGGCGAAGGTGTTACAGTTCACATAAGACCTTATCCAGGCATGGTAGCCGGAGATAAAGTCACACTTGAATGGCGTGGCACTCAATCGTCGGGAGAAGACGAAAAGAAGGATAAAGAATAAAAAATAATTCGAAGGGTTATTCGTACAGAATAATCTTTTTTTATTTCAACGGAGTTTGGGCCAATTGGTACCTTGGGTGTGAGTGACACTTCCCCAGTTATTACATGATATTTTAGCTTTTTTTCAAAAAGGGTAGGCGGTATCTCACTAACTCGCTCACTTTAGTTTGTACTTTCTCATCACACTTGCATTACAATCTCTTTATCATTTCACAAACACTTACACTACCACATCACATCACATCACTTCATCAACAACATCACTGTTGCTACGACTGTTGCGTCATCATCTACTGCATCTACATCTTCATCATCAAAGGAACTTACGAATGAATCCATATGATACGTCCGGTAACTTCATCGAGCGTAACTGTAGATTAGTACGATCTAATACCACTGTTCTTTTAACTTCAATCTCTCTCTCTTGTATCTTCTCAACTAAGTCTTTAGCAATGATTGATGCTGCTGCTTCTCTATACTGTGTTGAGTTTAGATACTCTCTCACTTGTATTAAGTGATATAGCTTGTTATGAACGCTCATTAGTATTTCTCCTTTCTATCGTTTAACTGTGCTACTGCAATCATCCTAAAATCAACTGCATCTGTATTACTGTCTGTGAAAAAACAACAGCTCATAAATATCAGATAATAAATAAAGGCTAAAAGCGTATAACCCCTAGCCTTATCTAATATTAAACTTCTGTGATTGTCTCCAATGCCCCTGAGCCTTGAAGAGAGATAGAGTAAGTTACTAAGTCGTCATAAGGGAATTCAAGACTGAAGTCGGTGATAGTAGTTTCACCTTTGTACTTGGTTCCGGACGGTAGCTCGATGTAAACTACCACGTTTGTAGAGTTGATGAATGCTGTTTCTAAAAGACCATAAGCTGCATCAGATTCGATGAATGCTCCGTCACAATCGATTGACCATTCTTTAAAACCAGCAAGCGACTCTTTCCAGAACCCCAGGGTGTCTTTGGACGTTGCATCAATTGTTTCAGCACTTCTTGATAATGTTGCGTTCCTTTGCCCAGCAAGTAACTTCCCAGTAGCTCCGTCGTGTATATAGACCTTGCATTTCATCCCTGTCATTTTCATTCATAATTACCTCGTTTCGATTTTTTAAAATAAAAAAGAAGCCAAAATACAAAAATTCTGACTCCTTAATTTACGAATCATTTCACATAAGACTACGCAATGATTTCTAATTTAGTGAACGCATCTGGATTGTATACTGCACCATCAAGAAAAACATCGAACAAAAATCCAACTGAACCTCTCAAGGAATGTTCAGTATCTTGAACCATAGTCATTTTAGGACCTTGCTTCACCATGACTGCATATCCATCTTCTAAACTTCCAAGAATACATGGAACTTGTCCAACATCACCAGCATCTAAAGAATTAGTGATAACTACTTCTAATCCGAACAAAGTATAAGTTGGTTTGCCATTGACGATTCCGTTCTGCACATAAAAGTGACCCGAAGCATCCTTCAACTTAGCAACTCGATTGTAGAATGGTCTAGACATAATGAACTGAGATTTTTGAAGATACTCAGGATTTACGTTAAGAACCATATCTAACAATGTATCTAGTAACTGAGCATCGGTAGCTGCAACAGATAAAGTTTTCTTTTCAACCGTAACATCAGGAACAATTCCCCGAAATTCTTCAGCAGCAGTACCACGCAGGATTGATTTTTCAATTGCTTTGAATGTACGTTTTGCAAGTAAATTTGGAACATACTCATGCATGTTCGTTGCTGCATCATTAATCAGCTGATTTGTTAGAGCAATGTAGGCTCCAGCTCGTTTTTGATTCAAAGAAATTTCTCCAAGAGACATGGATTCTTCTAATAAGTTCTGCGCTTCGCCCACGAACATACCAACTCCAACAGCAGTTTCTCTTGGAATCTTTACTGAACCGCTTGCAGATGGAATCTTACGAGCACGAGCAAATACTGGGGAAGTTTCTTCTAACTTTTCAACGATCATGTCAGCAACTGCGGTCGGAATAACTGCTTCATTTCCAGAAGTAAGTTGTAAGTCACGAAAGCTATCGTTAAACTCGCGGATTTCTGTTTCTTTTCGAAGTTCTACTTCATTTTTATTGCTTACATATCTAAATTCTGTTTTTTTCATTTTTTTCTCCTCTTCTTTTTTGTTTTCTGCTAAACTCGGAATCTCAACATCTTCAATCAAGCTGATACCGCGAGAAGCGATAGTTGATTGAGAATAAGCTGGGTCTTTTACAACTGAAACTTCAAAGAGTTCCATTTCTTGAATAGTTCTTTCAAAAAGACCGTTTCCAAGAGATTTCCAAGAATCTGAAATGGTTCTAAAACCAAATGACATATTTCTGAGAATTCCGTCATTTATAAGTTGGTAGTAATCGCGCCCCCACGTGGTTGGAGAAATTGTGGCGGACATAAATAAACCTTGCTCATCTTCTCGCAGTTGTAATGAACCGTTACGAGTGGAAGCAAGGATTAGTTTTGAATTATGCTCAGCTAGAAAATCGATATCTCTTGTCGCATTAAGAATTGCTTTAGAGAAAGCTCCTTTTGCAATTTTTTCCAAAAATCTCTTGGTAGTACCAAGTACATTACTCAGTTGATCCGTTTTATTAACGTAGCCGCTTACAGTCATTGTCCCGTCTTCATTAGCACTTAATTTAGTGCCCTGAAAACGTAGTTCCATTTTCATAAGCTCTTTCACTCCCATATAAAATTTGCTTGCCGAAGCAAACCTGAAAAATGGCAAAAATAAAAAGACGTACCCCGAAGGATACGCCTATTCAAAAAGAAAAAATCGATAGGAAACGATAGAACTCATTCTGTCGTTTTATATTATTAGTAGCTACCATTAAAGTAGCTCTAGATGACAATTTTAAAAAGAAGAAGGAAGTTGGAAATAGGATTAACCAACTCCCCAATGAACCTTAAAGCCTTTGCAAAAACTTTAAAACTCAACTACGAAATTGAAATGAAATTGAATCCACCTATCATGATGAAAGATGGAACTGATATATAAAGCAAATCGGAGTATACTTTATACATCTCTCATTAAATAATATATATAACTAGAAGATTTTAGACGAATATTGCTTATTGAAACAACTCTCTTATAATATATATACACCAACCCGAGATACTGTACACTTTTGACAACGCAACATAACTTCTTCAGTTATTTCTTTTAAAGACAACCATTAGGCTACCTCAGAATATTTTTTTATTTCACATTGTTTTACAGGAATCCTACTGAATACATATACTGCGCAATCATTATCAATCAATCTAGCTCTTCCAACTGCTTGCTCTAAATCAGAAGATGTTTGCCATAAATGAACTTCCCTAGCATTGTAGTCATCATGGTTAGCAAAAGTATTCATTGCAAATTGATAACCATGTTCCTCTATTTTCTGCATCTTAAAGTCAAAATCAATTGTTTCTCTCTTAGAGTTATAATAGATTGATTTAGGTAACTCTCCAAAGATTTGATAAGTTAATATCGCTAACTTCCAAGGTGGTAAACTCGGAGTGCCAATGACAACAATATTTTTGCCATTTAGCTCATCATAACCAGCACAGTTGCCAAAGTGTATCTTCTCATGGGCTTTATTATCTTTAAATAGATACTTCATTGTTTTGTTAGTGATAAGAGCTTCATAATTAAAAGGTTTAATGACTTCTTTGATAGATTCAACAAGTTTAGTATTTTTTAAAGCTATTTTCGATGTAGAACGATCTGCGAATAGTACAACCTTACCTTTACTTTCAATTGAAGGAAGTTCAATCCAATTCGTCATGCTGTTCACGTGTCTTTGATATAAAGGTACGTGAATTTTCTTGTTTAATGTGGCACTCATTATCATAACTTTCTTGTGATAGAAAGCAGTCAATAAAGACGAAACGCAAGTAGTTTCAAGTTCGTTCTTTTTGTTTCGATGAGATATTAAGCAGTCTGATTCTAATGCTGCAAATAAATTGTTTTTAATTATCGAATTCTTCATGATAATTGCAGCCAATTTATTACTGTTCTGTTTGAAGAAATATTTATATGGATTTGGTGTTAGTTCTAATCTGCTCCTTTGTATTAATTCCATAAACTTTTTTACTTTACACACAATCTCTTCCTCAACTTCATTTAGCTCTGCATCTATACCAAAACTCTTGCCATTCACAGTAGCAACCAGTTGGTTTAACTCATACAACAACGTTTCAGTTGAATATGTCTCGTCAGCTAACATCTCATTAATTGGGTCCTCGTCAATAATAATAGAATCGACTTCAGGAGGATCAATCCCCTCTAGAAATCCATCTGCAAAACGTTTATGAGTAATAATGAAGAATGCCTGCTTAGTAGATAGGGCTTGTTTATATTTCTCATGTTTAGCTTTAATTTCTTCGTCATCACACTTCTCAATAGCTTTGTTCCTGTAATCCGAGGCTTGTTTACTAAGACCTTTCCTTCTAGCTTCAATCATCTTTTCTCTTTCAGAGCAATCAAGAATTTCTTTATCATCAACAGGATCAATAATTACTACTTTTAAATTTGGATGTTTATCTTCCACTTTCACTTTTAATTCTCGTCCTAGTTTTTTTGTAGGAACAACAAATAAAACTTTCTCTCTTGCGAGTTCAGCGACTGTATGTGATTTACCAATTCCTGTATCAGCTTTCAAAAGCCAAATCTCTTTCTTATGTGATTCTAGATAGTCGGTAAGATGTTGTTTTAACTTTAGTCGACCTTCTTCTTTCGAAATAGTTTTCATACTGCAAACCTTTATTGTTGGTTGCAATCGATTATTTATAGCTTGAGATAAAAATTGATATTCAAACTTTCCATCCCCTACAACTCTTTGGTAGGACAATGGTTGCACGTAAGATTTTGCTAAATGTATGATAGGAAAATCTTGGGTTATTCTTCTGTCTTTGATGACTGATCTTAATGCTCGAAATTCAATCGCATTCGTATAAACCCATAATAATTCTTCATTAGTTAGTTCTTCCTTTTTGAGCCACTTGTCAATTAACTCTGATAAACCTTGAATCTTATCTAGTGGCTGTCGATAATCGTTTTCATTTTTAATTTTAATCTTTAGTAACTTTGCTCGTTGAAATGAAAATACCAAGCCAGCATGCTTAACCATATCTTCTCCATTGTTAGACTCAGAGAATATAGTACCATCATCAAGTATGATTGCAGGAAGAGTATTATACATGTTGAGCTTGCAATGCTTAGCAAATCTGTTTGAGTTATGACGCAACTCTCCAATTGAGAGCTCTCTTAAGAATGATATGAATAAATCAAACAACTCAACTCGAAAAGATACATTTTTTGACTCCTCTATTATAAATTTAATAGAGATGTCACTTTTTGTATCTTTTCGCACCTCATATGCTCCATTATCTACTGAGCGCCCAGCTAATTTCTTAATCATACCAGCTAGTGCCTCGTTAACTCTTTCATCAGAACTTAACTCAACATTAACATATATCTGAGCAGCGAAGAAAACATGATTAATTCCATGCTCATTGAGTTTATTTGATTCTTTTTGAGTTGCATTTCTAAGAATGATCATATTAGTTTCCTCCTGCTGAATTAACTGTTAATAAGATGGTAAAGAAATCGCTGCTTTGTTGGAATTAATTTAGATTCCTCGAGATAATCTCTGTTGATGTTGCGCCATTCTTCATAGCTTTGTTCTTCTTCATCCCTTAAAAGATAGATTTGGTCTGTTATCCATAATTCTTCATATGGATGTTTTCTCTCAATAATGTTGGATTCATATTCTTTTTGTTTTCGTTGCTTCTCTTCAACCCATCTTATAAAGTGACTCTTTGGTTCAGTCTTCGCTGCTATTTCTCTTTCTTCCATCTCTTTAATTTGAACTAGAGTTTCTTGTCGTAGTTTTTCAAATATATCCATTACAGATTCCTCCTAAATTGATTTCTTTCACAATACTTTTATATACCGTTCGCAAAAAACGTAAATCAATCTGGGAAATAAAATTGGAATTTTATATTAAAAGCGGAAGAATATACGGGGTAAAAACAAAAAAATAAGCGCCAGTTTTTCAACCAGCACTTTCATTTCAGCTTTATTGTCTTTTCATTCGATAGATGTCGCTCTCTACTGTTGTTAATCTTTTATTTAGATCTTCAACTCTTACTTGATCGAACCGATAGCCTGCACCATCAAGTCTTTTTTCAATTCTATCTAATCGATTGTTTACTTCCGAAAAACTAGCTCGTACTTCTTCTCGGAACTCTGTTTGTTCCTTTTGCATTTCGGCCAACATCTCAAGAATTTGTTTTTCCATTTTCAACAACTCCTATTCGTTTATTATAAAGTATCTTGTAATTCCTTATTACTCTTTATCAAAAGTTATATAAAGCAAAACTGGGTTATCACCTAGAAAAGCTGGCACGATATTTTTTGATGCTGCTTCTTCGCTTTTTCGTCGTCATCGACGTTTTTTAGCATATTTGTAACTTGTGCATTGTTTAACCCCTTCTCATTTTGATATTTAATCATCTGCATTTCTAAAAGGTCAATTCTCCTTCCTAGAGAATAATATTGTTCTCTAAGCTCTTTCCCTAACGTATCTAATGTTTTCACAAGTGAATCAGTATTTATTTCAATTACAGCTATTCTTCTTCCAATTTCAGAATCAATCTTGTTAAAGCGTTCATGTATGCCTGAAACCGTATTTCGATTAATTCTTATAATTTTCTCTAAAATCACTTTTTCATCTACCATTTTTATTCTCCTCCTAATTTTCATCTGTATGATTTGCAAATAAAATACAATTAAATATATATCCCTCAAATTAAAATGCAATCGTGGGCCTTCTGGATCTTCTAGGAGCTATTCCTAATAAAGACTAATATGGTAACTCGTCATTATCAATCTCAAAGCGATTATGTAATCCATAATTTGGTTTACTCTTATTTATTTCTTTATTCGAAAGCTCCCTCATCACTTCTTGATACTCCGCGAATTCATCTGAGCGCTTATAATCCGAATTATCACAAATAATCTCTAATGACTTATAAGCATATCCCCTAATTTTATCTACTGGAACATTTAGGTATCTACCACTTTCAATAGTATCGTTCACGAATTTCCTTATTAAAGTATTCCATTGTTTTTTAGAGTATCTGTCAACAGAGAACTGAGTATAAAATTCATTACATGAGTTCGTAAGTAATTCCTCAAACTCATTAGTTGTTGGAGATTCCTTGTAATTACAATTGAAATTATATTTATTATCTTTATCTTGTTCTTTTTTATTTTTCTTTTTAATAGTTGATCCCTTTTGTACAGGCTTGCCGTTACCTTTGGGTAATGCTAGGGTTTCCTTTTTGGAAAGGCTAGAGCTCCCATCTTGCTGTGCTATCTCTGGATTTGTTGATACATCCAGGTCTTCCCTTTTGTCAGAGCTAGGATTTACCTCCGAAAGTAATTCTTGAACAATCTTGTCTGTGATACTAAAGTACTTCTTAGAAGGTACTCCCATAACCTTAGTTTCAATATAACCAGCTTGCTCTAATTCCTTAATAGCTTTTAACTGCTGTTTATATGACAGAGCTGTTTCTTCTTCCAAAGTGTCACTCGTTAAAAAGAAATACTCTTTTCCCTCTTTAACTGTTAGCATACCTTTATTAGAAAAGCTTTCGTAACTTGAACATAACTGTCCAAAAATAATAGCTCCGTTAACTGATACCGTATGAGCTAGCTCTTTGTTATACATGACAAATCCGTTCCCACTTAAAACTGATATTAGTTTCATGCTTCTCTCTACTCTCCTTGACACAGAAGAAAAAGACTACATATAATACTGATGTAGAAGTTATTCTTCTGCTCTTATTTATTAAGAGATGGTGGAGCGGCCAAACTCATATACCATCTCTTATTTAATTATATATTTTATCTGAATATTCGTAAATCTAAAGATTCAAACCTTTCAATGCACCGTATTCTTTATGCTTCTGTTCCAAATCTTGTCCCCACAGATTTACATACCTTTTAGTGACCGTAATATCTGTATGACCAAGTAAATGCATTAAAGAAAAAGCATCTAAGCCAGATACTATCATTCTTTTTGCCATAGTGTGTCTGAATGTATGAGGACTAACTCGTTTACTTATCTTAGCTTCCTTACCGTACTTTGTAAGTCTCGTTTGAATACTATGAGGATTCAATTCTTTATTATCTTGACTAATAAACAGCTTATTAGTAGCAACTTCACCTCGAACTTTAATATAACTTTCTAATCGCTCTTGAGTCGTATCAGATAAATAAACTGTTCTTTCAAATAGATTTTTTGTTCTTCTAATAATTAATTTGTTATGCCGAACATCTTCTACCTTGATTCCAACTAGTTCAGACAATCTTACTCCTGTATCTAGAAAAACAAGTAAGATCACTTCATCTCTAAAACCCACAAACGTTTTTTGTTTTCTTATTGTTTTAATCAATTTCTCTATCTCTTGATTATCTAAAGTTTCGATTGTTTTCTGTCTATCACGTAATAATTTGATATTTTTCATTGGATTCTTATCAATCAGCTTATTCTTATCTAAAAAGTTATAAAATGATCGGAGAGCACGTAAACGAGTATTAATAGTTGTGACCTTCATCAACTGTTTACTTTTCAAAATTAAATCCTCTACGTCCTTCTGCTCCCATTCCACTAACTGTTTATTAACAATCTTCTTTGCACCATGAAATTCATTCTTGTAGTACCCTATTGTTGCTGGTCTCAAGTTTCTTAAATAACAATCCTTAAAAAATTTTTCATAAGCCTCTTCATCAGAAATTTTCTTCTTAATAATTTTCAGTTCTTCATCTGTTAATTCTCCACGTCTTTTCACCATAACCTCCTACGCACACGATTCACCGCACACGATTTTAGATTATTTTGTCGTGTTGAAAAAACAAAAAAAAGACTCCAACATTTCTGTTGAAGTCTTGATTTCATCACGTTTGCTTGATACCGATGGTCGGGGTCGAACCGACACTCCCGAAGGAACACGATTTTGAGTCGTGCGCGTCTGCCAATTCCGCCACATCGGCACAAAATAAAGGCGGCAACCGGATTTGAACCGGTGATAAAGGTTTTGCAGACCTCTGCCTTACCACTTGGCTATGCCGCCATATGAAATTTAATTGGAGCGGAAGACGGGATTCGAACCCGCGACCCCAACCTTGGCAAGGTTGTATTCTACCACTGAACTACTTCCGCAAAAATGGCTGGGCTAGCTGGATTCGAACCAGCGCATGACGGAGTCAAAGTCCGTTGCCTTACCGCTTGGCTATAGCCCATCGAATTCTTACTTAATTATATGTAAGTATCCATTATATTATTTGTAATTTTTAAAATAAAAATGGGGCGACTGATGGGAATCGAACCCACGAATGCCGGAGCCACAATCCGGTGCGTTAACCACTTCGCCACAACCGCCAT
>NZ_NULR01000006.1:0-162688 GCF_002577405.1 Bacillus cereus
CGACAAAGCTTTAGCAAACTCGTATGCCCTATCCCAGCAAACGAATTAAAGTATTCTTCATAGCTTAATTTATTTTGATACTCTTTAGACAAAAAATTATATGCAATAGGAAACGGTATACGCGCCTGACCAATGGAACCGCAACTCCTCTCTCCCATATTTTCAGCTTCACGCAAAATACTAAAATAGTTAAGAAGGGTATCTTCGGGGGTTCTAGTCAATTCTGTAGGCACTTGGATTTCTTTTTGGGTTTTATTATAATAAGGAGCAAAAAATTCCCAATTGCTAAATCTTAAATTTAAAGCTTTCAAGCAAGATGGACGAAAATATTTTTGAGGATAAGAAGTTATGTCCTGTTGATTATGTTTTAGCATTTTTATCACCCTAGTTTCAGTTTATGGGTGACTTAAGGGTTTGTGAAGAACTGTATCTCCTTCTAATAAAATAAAAACATTTCATAAAAGACATCAGATACTTTTCGAACACTAATTCTTTTTTTTCATAAAAAAACGCCACCTCTAAATTCATTCCAAAAGGAAAGAAAATATAGACGACGTTTTAACATATTTTAGATGGTAATATGTTGGATAAAGATGTATTAAAAAATCCGTTTAACCTGCAAAGTTTTTTACGCTTCTCTTACTGCACTTTGCATCGGAACGGGTTCTTCTTTTACTTTCACTTTACGCTGCGGCACCATATTAAACACGATATTTAACAATACTGCTGATGCACTTCCAAGTACAATTCCGTTATCTGTTAAGATTCGAATGTTTTCAGGAAGCTGTGAGAATAACGTTGGAACGACTGTAACACCAAGTCCGATTCCGACAGAACATGCTACAATTAATAAGTTTTCTTGTTTACCAAAATCAACGCTACTTAACATTTTAATACCATAAGCCATAACCATACCAAACATTGCTAGCATAGCACCGCCAAGTACTGATTTCGGAATGATTGTTGTAATAGCTGCGATTTTAGGAATAAATCCAAGAACGATTAACATACCACCACAAGTATAAATAATAACGCGATTTCTTACTCCAGTTAATTGAACAAGCCCTACGTTTTGAGAATACGTTGTATATGGAAATGCGTTAAAAATACCACCTAACACCATCGCTAACCCTTCTGCACGATAACCTTTTGTTAATTCCTTTTCACCAATTTTTTTATTGCAAATATCAGATAATGCAAAGTATACACCTGTTGCTTCTACAATCCCTACACAAGCGACGAGAATCATCGTAATAATTGGCGTTAATTCAAATGTCGGTGTACCGAAGTAAAATGGCTGAATACCGTGGAACCAATCAGCCTCTCCAACCGCTTGGAAACTTACTTTCCCCATAAAAGCTGCAACGATTGTACCGAACAAAAGTCCTAGTAAAATAGAGATTGAACGGATAAATCCGTCAAAGAAACGATACATAATGATAATAAACAATAATACTCCAAATGCTAACGCTAAGTTTTCAAGACTTCCGAAATCTTTGCTTCCTACTCCTCCAGCCATATCATTAATCGCTGCTGGAACAAGTGTAACTCCAATTACTGTAACAACAGATCCTGTTACAACAGGCGGGAAAAGCTTTACAAGTTTCCCGAATAGCTTTGCAAAAATAACAACGAATAATCCAGCAGCAATAATCGCTCCATATATGGAAGACACGCCGTATTGTTTGCCAATTGCAATCATCGGCCCAACCGCTGTAAATGTACAACCAAGTACAACAGGAAGTCCAATACCGAAAAAGCGATTTGATAATGCTTGTAAAATTGTCGCAACGCCGCACATTAATAAATCAATTGAGACTAAATATGTTAATTCTTTTTGATTTAAACCAAGTCCGCCGCCGACAATAAGCGGAACTATAATTGCACCCGCATACATAGCAAGCATATGCTGTATACCAAGCGATGCGATTTTAAATGGATGTTGCTTCATCGTTTATTTCACCTCCGCAGTTTCTTGCTGTACAAATGTAACTGTGCCGTTATCAAGTGATGCAATTTCTGCTAGTGATTCAACACGAACGCCTTGTTCACGAAGCTTCTTTCCTCCATCTTGAAATGCTTTTTCAATAACAATCCCAATTCCAGCAATACTTGCTCCTGCTTGCTCTACTAAACTCATTAAGCCTAAAGCAGCTTGGCCGTTTGCTAAAAAGTCATCAATGATTAAAACGCGATCACTTTCATCGATATGATTTCGAGATAATGAAATTTCATTCGTTTCTTGTTTTGTAAATGAATATACGTTTGCAACATACATATTATCTTGTAACGTTAACGATTTACGTTTTCTTGCAAAGATTACTTTTACACCAAGCTCTAATGCAGCCATAACCGCTGGTGCAATGCCTGAAGATTCAATCGTCACGATTTTTGTAATGTTATCTTCTTTAAAACGTTTAGCAAATTCTTTTCCAATCTCTTGCATAAGTACTGGATCAATTTGGTGATTTAAAAACGCATCTACCTTTAATACATCACCAGATAAAACCTTTCCTTCGTTCAAAATCTTTTCTTGTAATACTTTCATGTTTGTTCCCCCTCTTATGCAATAAAAAAACTCCAAAAGCCGCCACCACTCGTTACAAGTGAGAGACGCGCTTTTGGAGTTTCGCAAAAAAGAATGCTAAACAAGCAAATATATTCGTCCTCACTCATAGTCAAAGTATTTACGGTACTTCGGTAGAAACTTGCAGGCCATATCCCCGCGATTATATGAGTGTAGCTAACTATTTATTTTATAGAAGGATTATAACGCACTTTTTGTACTTTGAAAAGCATTTATTAATAAAACACGTACAAATTTTACAAAAACACCATTTTCGTTCGAGTTTTGCAAACTCTTACATTCCATCTCAAAGCGTCGTTAAAATGATTGGTCCATCTTTTGTAATCGCAATTGTATGCTCATATTGAGCTGATAATTTCCCGTCCATCGTTCTTGCAGTCCATCCATTTAAATCCACTTTAGAATATCGCATCCCTACATTTACAATCGGCTCAATTGTAATTACCATACCTTCTTGTAACTGAGGTCCTTGTCCTGGCTTTCCAAAATGGAAAATTGCTGGTTCTTCATGAATCTCTTTCCCAATCCCATGCCCCGTAAAGTCTCTTGCAACAGAAAAACCTTCATTAGATACATAACTTTCAATTGCATAACCAATATCTCCTACATGATTACCAATTATCGCCTGATCAATCCCTTTATATAAAGCACTCTCTGCTACTAACAATAAACTTTTCGCTTCATCAGAACTATCCCCCACTATATGAGTCCATGCAGAATCTGAAAGCGCACCATTTAAGTTTACTACCATATCAATTGTCACAATATCTCCCTCATTTAAAGGAACATCGGCCGGAAACCCATGACACATTTCATCATTTACAGATGCACATGTTGCGTATGGATACCCGTTGTAACCTTTCTGCTCAGACGTTGCACCATGCTTTTCTAAATACGCTTCAACAAACGTATCAATTTCTTTTGTAGTTACACCTGGTCTCATTATTTTCGCAATTTCTCTATGACAAGAAGCTAGTAATTTCCCAGATTCATGCATCAAATCTATTTCATTTTTCGTTTTAATTGTAATCATGCTACCTCTCCTTACTAAACTTGCTATTTGCTACTAAAATTCAATCATACACATCCTCTTCCAAAATTTCAAAACTTCTAATTACAACAAGTATCATTTATTTCTAGGTCAAAATAAAAAACAGAAGAGCCCTTCTGCTTTTTTACTCATTCTTACATATATAATTCATTTTCAAAAATTCAAAACAACTGCCATTTGTTTTCTGTATAAACGTTCCAACTGCTTCGAATCCTGCTTTTTTATATACTTTAATCGCTCTCTCATTAAATGCTGCTACTGATAATGTTATATAGTCACAGTCGTAGTTTTCTTTACTAAAATCTAATCCAGTTTTTACGAACTGTAAACCTAATCCATTACCTGTTATATTAGGTCTCATCCCAAGCCCTATATCAACCGTTCGATTATTTATTTTACAGAAGCTAAAGAACCCAATGAGAATACCATTTTCCTTCACAGAAAATGTATGATCTCCTCTACTCTCATCACGTAAAAACTCAGCTAAATCTTCTTGATCTGCCTCCATATCGTAAAAAGAATATTCCCCTTCATAATGCCAGTTGTATGCAATTTCCTCCGCTTCTTTTTGCGTCATTATTGTATATGTATAACCCATTTTTCCATCCCCTTCAAAAAAGAGCTGCAATTAAGCAGCTCTCTTTTACAACCCATAAATTTCTTTATACTTCGCTTCTAAATAATCTGCTAAGTAGTTTGCATTTAATCCTTCACCTGTTACATCTTCTAAAATTTCAAGTGGTTTTTTCGTTTTACCATATTGGTGAATATTTTCTGTTAACCATTCACGAATTGGTGTTACGTTTCCTTCTTCTAATAATGCATCAAAGTTTGGAATATCCGTTAGCATCCTTTGTTTAAATTGCGCTGCGTACATATAACCAAGCGCATAAGATGGGAAGTATCCAAATGAACCGCCAGCCCAGTGAACATCTTGCAATACACCTTGTGCGTCATTTTCCGGACGAATTCCTAAATATGCTTCCATCTTATCATTCCAAGCTGTTGGTAAATCCTTCACTTGTAATGTGCCATCAAATAATTCTTTCTCTAGTTCATAACGAACCATAACATGAAGCGGATATGTAAGCTCATCTGCTTCTATACGAATGAATGATGGCTTTGATTCGTTAATCGCATCGTAAAACTCATCGACTGATATATCGTCAAATTGACCATCGCTATACTCTTTTAATAAATCATAATTTTTCTTCCAGAATGATTTATTACGGCCAATAAAGTTCTCAAAGAATAATGATTGTGACTCGTGAATTCCCATAGATGTGCCACTGCAAAGTGGTGTACCTTCAAATTTCTCTGCAATATTTTGTTCATATACAGCATGACCACATTCATGAATTGTTCCAAACACAGCCATCCGGAAATCTTTTTCATCATAGCGTGTCGTAATACGAACATCCCCTCTATTTAATGTAATTTCGAAAGGATGGACTGTTTCATCAAGACGACCTGCTTCAAAGTCATAATTCAATTGCTTTAATAGCTCTAATGTAAAGTTCTTTTGTTTTTCTTTTGAAAAACGTTCAGCTAAAGCATTTGTTTTTAATTCTTTTTTAGACTCAGAGATTTCTTTTACAAGCGGAACGATACGCTCACGAAGTTGACCAAATACGTGATCTAATACTTCTACTGTGATTCCTGGCTCATACATGTCTAATAATGTATTATATTTATATGTTTCGTAACCCCAATATGTAATAAATTTCTTTTTGAATTCAACAATTTTCTCTAAATACGGGCGGAACATTTCGAAATCAGATTTTTCGCGTGCTTCTTCCCACACACTTTCCGCTTTCGCTTCTAATTTCACATATGCTTCGTATTCAGCTTGTGGAATCTTCTTATTTCTATCATATTCTTTACGACACTCTTCAACCATTTTCTTCGTCGTTTCAGAAAGTTTATCTTCACGTATTAAAGCTTCCAGCTCTGTTAAATAGTTTCCCATCTCATCTGAAGTCGACATTACAAACACTTCTGATGAAAGCATGCCGATTACTTCTGAACGCTGGTCCACACCTTTTTTAGGCGCACCTGTTCTTAAGTCCCAAAACATTAAGCTTAATGCTTCTCCGTAATTCTCTATCTTCTTCACATATGTTAAAAATTGTTTTTCTACTTCATATGTAACAACTGTCATAGTATAAAAAACCTCCTTTTTCTACCTCAAACTTAATTCGACATGGCGACTTAAATTCCTTTTATAATAGAAAAAAAGCTTGGCAAGTACCAAGCTTTTTCCTTATAATTCTTTACCTTCTACTGGCAGTACATTTTTCACTGCTGCAATCACTTTCTCATCTTCTGTATCAGATAAGAAGATTGATATAGCACCTTTATCGTCACTCGTACGAATTAAACGTCCAATTCCTTGACGAAGACGTAAAATCATATATGGTACATCTACATCCCAGAATGGATCGTTTACGTGCTTGCGCTTCGCTTCAAACACAGGATCGTTTGGAGGGAATGGTAGTGACCAAATAATAACATGTGATAATGATGAACCAGGAATATCTAAACCTTCCCATAAATGAACGGCACAAAGTACAGTCTCTTCTTCATTTTGGAAGCGAGAAACGAGCTGACTAATTTCTTGATCCCCTTCATATAGGAACGGAACTGACATTTGCTCTTTACTTACATATTCTTTGAACGCTGCAAGCTCTTGCGTTGTACGGAATAATACAAGTGTACGTCCATTTGTTTTCTGTATATTTTCAAGTGTATATTGGCACTTTCTTTCCCATTCATTTTCTTTCGTATGCGATAGTAAGTTTACTGCCATTTGTTCTTCATATTCAAATGGTGAGGCAACTGAGAATGATAAATAATCTTTTACCCCTAAACTATTTGCTGTAAATGCGAATGAATCGTTATCAGATAATGTTGCAGAAGAGAAAATATAAGGGATTTTCTTCGAGAATACTTTCTCTTGTAACACTTCTTCAACTGCACGCGGCATAATCACTAATGTGAAGGCACCATCACCTTCTTCACCCCATGTAATTACATTTTTCTCATGCATGAAAAGACGAAGTGAATGTTCTAACACATCTAAATGCTCATCAACGATATTTAAATCATATGTGTTTACTGTATGCATTTCACTTTCAAACACTAATGCATCACCGACTTCACCAATTTTCGCATAAAGTCGCTTCGCTTCAGCTGTTACCTTTTCTGTCACAGTAATTTTCAAACGATCAGAACCAGCAATTTCCTTTTTGTTCTCTTGTAATACATCAAAGAATCGCTCTGTTTGCCAAATTGTTTCTTCTACTAAATGTGCAAACTCTTCACGAATATCATTTTGCAACAATCTCGTTAAAAGTTGCTCCATCATCGTTTGTTTTAAACGATACGTTAAAGCTTTTTGAGCTGCATACTCTACAAGGTGACCTTCATCGAATACAACACAGCTACTTTCAGGTAATAACGGGATTTGCCCTTCACGCTTACGAGCATCATATGTCCAAATATGATCCATATAGAAATCTTGAGAACAAATGATTAAATCTGCCGCTTTACGATAATGTTCACGTGAAAGAGTTTGACCACAACGATGACGAGAATCACATGTGAAGCAATCTTGGAAGTAATCCCAGTTTACTTTTGACCATTCCTCATCATTTAAAAGTGGAAATTCTTTTCTATCACCATAGTGAGTAAAGTTTTGCATCGTACCATGATCAAATACAAACTGTGGTAATTCATAATATACATCTTCAATTACTTCTGGAGCTCGTCCACTCATAACGTCTTCAAGTTTACGTAAACATAAATAATTATCCATCGATTTCGCAAGTCTTACATCAACAGATAGTCCTAATGCTTCAGATAATTTAGCAATATCCCCTTCTTCTTTTACAAGCTGCTCAATTAACGTTTCATCTGCACAAGCGATAATAGCAGGCTTCCCTGTATAACGCGCATAACAAATTGCATATAAAAGATATACAATTGTTTTCCCTGTTCCTACACCTGCTTCTGCGAACATAACTTTCTTCTCTTGAAAAGCACGCTCTAATTGAAACGCCATAAAAATTTGTTCATCACGCTCTTCAAAGCCTTTTTCCGGAAGGATGTCGTAAAACACATCTCCAATCCACTCATTCAACTTATCATAAAAATTATCTTGTTTCCCTACTTCAAATGGTAATCTCTTCTCAGTAAACATCCTTAGCCTCCAACCAAAAAGTTTTTCTATAAAAAGACACAGTAACTGCTACTCATATGTATGCAGTTACTTTCCCCTGTTGCAATACATAGAAATACACGAAAAAAAATTTCCCTTTCGAAAAAGGAAAATTTTTTTCTATATTAATGACTTTAAATACCGTTTATCAATCGCTATTTCATGTGAAAGAGCTGATAAATATTCTTCTTGTGCTTTTTGTATTTCATCTACAATTGCACCTTGACTATCCACTTCTTTTCCGATCTCATCATACGTACGGTGAATAGCTTTTTGAATCATTGATAATTGAAAACTATCCATATCAGTTCCTCCTTTACGCATTACATAATAGCCAGTATATGCGTGCTGGAGGAGTTTTATACTATGAGTTACGCGGTGGACGTTTTCCGAAGTATTGGTAGTAGTCTGTACGGATAAAACCGTTAAACAACTTACGCTTTTTCGACGCATCTTTTCCGTAACACTTTTCAAATGCTTCGTAACTTGTTAATACATATGCTGACCATGTATCTAATGGGCGGAATACTTGTCCCATTTCTTTATACAATTGCTCAACAAGTGCTTTTTCACTTAAACGTTCTCCGTATGGAGGATTCGTTACAACGTAGCCATAATCCTCTTTTGTTGTGAAATCTTTTACTTGCATTTGTTTAAATGTGATTAAATCACCTAAACCTACTTCTTCTGCGTTATCTTGAGCAACTCGAATCATACGATGATCAATATCTGATCCGATGATTTGTAATGGTTGATCATAGTTCGCTAAATCTTCAGCTTCTTGACGAGCTTCACGCCAGTTTTGTTTACCTACCCAGCCCCACTCATCTGATGCGAAGCCACGGTTAAATCCTGGTGCGATATTTTGTCCAATTAATGCTGCTTCAATCGGAATTGTACCTGATCCACAGAATGGATCGACAAATGGACGATCTGGCTTCCAGTTCGTTAATTTAATTAAAGATGCAGCTAATGTTTCTTTTAGAGGAGCTTCCCCTTGATCCATACGGTATCCACGTTTATGAAGTCCAACACCACTTGCATCAATTGTTAACGTTGCGATATCCTTGAGCATAGCAATTTCAATACGGAATAAAGGACCATCTTCTTCAAACCAAGTTGTACGTTTATATGTTGTTTTTAATTTTTCAACGACAGCTTTTTTAACGATACGTTGGCAATCCGAAACACTGAATAACTCGGATTTTAAAGATTTACCGATAACCGGGAACTCCCCATTCTCTGGAATATAATCTCCCCAGTTTAATGCTTTCGTTTTTTCAAATAGCTCATCAAATGTTGTTGCTTTGAATTCGCCAACTTTAATTTTCACACGATCCGCAGTACGTAGCCATAAGTTCGTACGACAAATCGCCTTTTCATCTGCTTCAAATGTTACTTTGCTATTTTCTACTTGACATTCATAACCAAGATCGCGAACTTCTCGGGCAACTAACGCTTCAATACCCATTGCCGCTGTTGCAATTAAAGTAACTTTTCCCATTTGCATTCACCTCTTATGTATAATCAAACAATAATTAATAACATGTTGTCCTATTAATTATTACATATTACGAAAAATTTTCTCATTTACCATTTTAACTCACAATTTATAACTTCATACAAATAAAAAGCCCTCCTCTAACAAAGGAGAGCTGAGTTATTTCATAGTTGGTTCATAACGTTCTGTAAGCCATGTTCTGTTCCTTTGTACTGCAAACGGCCCACGCCTCGTACTCCGGTGGTAATCATCTATCTACAGGTTACGAAAACCTGTCCTTTCCCATCGTTCATTTCCTTGGAAAAGATTCCCCTACCATTATTTGGGTTTCTCGCTCGTGGGGTTTACCTCGTTCCACTCCTATCATTTCTTCAAGGACTTCGTCACTGTGGCACTTTAAAGGTAGTCAAACCATATCCGAAAGGACTTAGGTTTTTTCCCTGCCGTTAAACCAGCCTTACAGCCAGAATACCCTAGCTTATGACTTGGCTAGGCACGAACACTACAGCCATCTCAGGCCGTGCGAGCATGGACTTTCCTCTACAACGTTGGCGTTGCAGCGATTACCCAAACGTTATGACAAACATTAGTATAGTGGAAACAAAAAGATTTTGCAATGTTTTTTTCTATGTAAAATCCTTTAACCTTTTTACCACCTTTAATTACTCGTATAACTTACTTCCAAATACAGCTTTTTCTAAATTAGATAGACGTTTTAAAATATCCGTATTTGTATTGTTATATACAGGTTGTGCAACTGGTGTTTGTACCGGTTGTTGCGGAACTTGTGTTGCCGCTACTTTCTGTTCTTCTAATTCACGTTTCAAACGAGCATTTTGTTGCTTTAATTGATCAAATTCCTTATGAAAGGCTTCATAATCTTTAATAATCATATCAAGAAACTTATCTACTTCTTCTTGTTGATAACCTCTCATACCTGTTTTAAATTCTTTTTCTAAAATATCTTTCGCTGTTAATTTAATTTTATCCGAAATCATTTTCTTCACCTCAAATTTTTGCCAAAGCTTTCATTAACTAAATTTTTTCAGAAACAATGCCTTTTGTCAATCAAATATACAAACACTATATGACATATTACAGATTTCGTGATACCAAAAATCCCATATTGGACTTTAGTCCGCCTTTAGCTGTGGGAGTGTCAATCTGCATTATTCCACTGTTCCTCTTCCATTATATCTTGTAAATCAGAAAAAAGAATGAAATAACTGTGATAATTTTCTATTTCTCCTTTTTTCTTAGCTACTTCTACAATATATTTAGGGCTCCCAAGCTTTTCTTCATCATATACAGCTAAAAGTGCATCGCTTTTTTCAATAAAAAATTGATTCTTTAATTTAAATTGCTCTGGGCTTTCGTACTTTCGTTTTGTGATACTATCAACATGATCTGCTTGCGAGAGAATAAATTCGTAATATTCACGACTATCTTCTTTCCAATTTTCTTCTTGTTCTAAAAATGGAGTAAATACCGCTAATTTTAAATCTGGATATTCTTCTTGAATTTCAAAAACAACTTCAGCAGCCCATAGTTCGACTCCTAACTGGCCGCTTATAATCACCCACTCTAAACCATCTTCTACAAAAGCAGTTAATTTACGACGCAGCGCCTTTTTTATACATTCTACTCCTGGATGATCATTTTTAAATATCCCAAGTTCAAATGGCTTATATCCTGTTACAGCAACAACTTTCATATCCACACCTCAATTACAAAAAAAGAACTAGCATTTCGCTAGTTCTAACATATCATTTACTTTTTAAACATTCCACCAACGTTTGGTCCTACATTAGGTCCGAATGGTGACACGTTCGGCCCTGGTCCAAATGGTGATACATTTGGTCCTGGTCCAAATGGTGATATTTGATGACCATGATGTCCATGGTGACCATGACCACATGGTCCACACCCACCACCAAATCCACCAACAAATCCTGGATCACCAGGGTCTACAACATTTACGTTCGAGTTTGTTTGTGGGAAGAAGTTTTGGTTTTTAATTTGTTGATGGTGTACATGTGTTGTATGCGTTGGGAAAATGTGTGGCACCACCGTTGTTGAAAAAGAATGTGTTACACACTGTTTCGTCGGATGAATGACAGGAGCAGTTGTACAAATAGGTCCTACAGGCTTATGCCCTCCAAAACAAGGATGACAATGATGCATAGTTTTTTCTCTCCTCTCTCATTAAAAAAATCTGATTACACTTTACAATATGAGAAAAGAGATGAAGCCGCTTGTTATATACACCCATTTATTTCATGGAAATTTGTCTAGAACTATGCTTCATTCATAATATGCATAATGGACAACAATCCATCATCATTTACCAAAAAAACCCCCAACTTGCTTAACGATTCCTGTCACTTGATTCATCGCATTCATCATTTGTCCAGCTGTATTCATCATTTTATTCACATCATAGTTTCCATCTGATGTTTTAAATTGGGAAACAAAACTAGAGAACTGACTTGGTTGCTGTTGTTGCTTTTGTTTACTCTGCGTCGGATACGGTTGTTTTGGTGGATAAAACATCGCTTGTTGATTCCCATAGGGAGATGGTGGCGGCATATAATATTGTGAATTCATATAAGGTTCCTGCTGTTGATTCATATAGGGTTGCTGCTGTTGTGATTGGTTCATGTAGGGTTGTTGTTGTTGCTGTTGATTCATAAATGACACTTCAAATGGCTGGTAATAATTTTGATTTCCATAATGAGGCTCGAAAGGATACATATTATACCGTAAATATGTATCCGTATTATATTGGTACATATTTTGCTGTGCATATGGATTACCTTGCTGATATACGTTAGGTTCTTGAAACATGCATTCTCTCCTCCTTCACATAAGTTTCTACATATATAATATGTACCTGTAAAATAATATGTGTGACGGAGTATCTGTCTATTTTTGTCGGAAGTTTAAATTTTTAAAAAATTAAGAAAGAAAACCCTTCCATGCTATGATAATTAAGAAGAAGATTCTCATTGGGGAGGAATCAACATGGTATTAGGGGATTTAAAACAAACATTTTCTCAAAAGAAGGGGTATTCCACAGAGAATGTAAATGAATTGTTAGACTTTGCAAGACATTGTTATCTCGAAGGGAAAATATGTATATCAGATTACCGAACATTAATTAAAGAATTAGAAATAAACGGTGCAACAAAACCTACAACAATGACAGAAGCTTAAAGTGAAACTTTAAGCAGTGGTGGGGTTTTGTTCATCCCACTACTTATTAGCCTTTACTGATCGGGCTTTTACGGGTAGTCCGCCCCCCACCTCAAAACTTTGTTTCAGCAAAGTTTTGAGGTGGGGGTCTTACTGTCCGCAAATAGCGAAATAAAAAACAAGAGAGTTTCCCCTCTTGTTACTTACATTGCTCAACTATATTTTGCAAAGTATACGAAATGGCTTGATGTGTTTCAAAGAATCGCTTACCTTTACCTTTATTTACAAAACATTGCAACACATTTGTTTGTAAATTATCGTACACTTGATCAATTTGCTGTACATGTATATACTTCGGTTTTTCTTCCTTAATCCATCTATAAGCTAATTCTTTCCACACATTTAATTCCTCATCTACCATGTTTACAAATGGCTTCATATCCTCATAAAAATCGTATTCGATCATTTCTCTTTTTTTCACATTCGCTTCATTATTATACTGCATGAGTTTTTCAGAAGACTGTATTAACGCTTCATACCTCATTTCATTCCCACCTTACTATGCACTCACTACGACGTTTTGAAACGTTTTCACCCAATTCCCTTTTTCTTCGTGATGCACTAATTTATTTTCCATATGCTCAATATGCATTTCTGTTATTTCTATCTTATTGCATATTTTTTCACCCTTGTCCTTCAATGCATGATTCATTCTAATCCCTATATTCATTTCCAGCAAATCGAGAGAACTTAACATTTGATCCATTTTTTTCATTACATCTTCCTTCTGAACCATCGCCATATACAAAACGCCTCCTTCTTTGCTTTTCCTTTGTCATGTAATTTCGCCGAACGATTTATCACTCCTGCTCACATGACAAAACTAGTTGTTATTCGTCAAAGAAATCATTTTGTATGTCATTTATGAGAATGGTAACAATACAAAAAGGAGGTGTATTAAGATGGCAAAGAACAGAAACGAAAAAAAGAAGAAACAAAACAAGCAACAAAATAAACCCGAAACTGGCAATCCAAAGCTAGACGGTCCAAACTTTCCTGCTACATAAAGTGAAGCTTTAACGATTAGAGTAGCTAATTTCCAAACTATCTTTAATCTCTTACTTTCTTTAAGTTTTGAGATTAAGTCCTTAGCACACATGGTAAAATTACTTCACATCAAGAAGTCCCGTCTTCAAAACTGAAGACGGGACTTCTTTTTTATTATATCATGAACTCATCTATCCTTTTAACAAAACGATTTACGATAGAAACAGCATGAATGTTCTCTCTCTTTCTTCTATACCATTCTGTTATATGAACTTCACCCTTTGGTTCTTCGAATAGAAACAGCACATTCATTTCCACGTCTTCGTAAAACCAATCCTTCATACTTATTTCCTCATGCGCAACAACAGAACAAACATCTCTAAGTACCGGTGTATAAGACCTTCTAGTTTCCCTTAAGTAATATTCATAATCCTCCCTTGAACCTGTATGTGTTGTTTCCAATGCAAACGTATAAAATAAATTTTTATATTTCTCATGAAACAATAGCCACGCTAATTTTTTCCCAAGTTCTATACGCTTTTGTAACGTTTCAAATTGATAAACTGAAAACCCATACAGCCTTCCTTCAATTGTTGGGAAAATAACTGCACTAATATGAAACATCTCTTGCACTTTAAAAAGTGCAGTATGAAATACATGCTTTTTAAAATATGTATTCTCAATTACGGGTTTTTGAATTTTATTTTGTTCATTTATAATAAGCGCTGTCATAAGCCTATTAATATCTCTTCTCTCCCAGAAAAATGTCCATTCTTTTTCCATAAAAATTGATACATTGAAAAATTGTAACAAATGAAAGAGAGGTATACGTCTCCTCTTACTCTCTTCATATAGCAATAGCTGCGGAAATGCATCTAAGAAAATAATCCAATTAGCCTGTTCATACATAAGAAAAAAATGTTTTTTCACTGATTGAGGTAAAACAGTAGCATAGTATCTTCCTTCTAAATCGGTCATATTCCAGCCGGCATTTCTCGAGACCATACTCGCTAAAAAAGACCACCGAATTTCACTATTTCTTATGTAAAATTCTTGATATGATTGTGTCCGAGAAATGTTGTCAACATTAGCGATTTCTGTATTCTTTTTAATATTGCAAACTATAGCTTTTTCTTCTTCTGTACAAACAATATTTTTACGATATTGTTTAATTTTCATATAATCATTCGGTGTAAACATGGATAAGTCCTCATACCTTTCTTGAAAAAACTCACATCTTCTTTCATTTTTTGATATAATCACCTTTGTAAGTAATTCTTAGCAAGTTGGGAGTGGACACACTATGACCATTCGTTACCCAAATGGAAAACGGTACAACCAAGCTTCACAACCTCATAAAACACCTATAAAAAAACATACTTATAGTAATAGAGGTATGTCCCTTGAAGAGGAATTGAATGAGACAAATGAATATTACTTAACCCATAATATTGCATGTGTACATAAAAAACCTACACCTCTTCAAATTGTAAAAGTAGATTACCCCGCTCGAAGTGCTGCAGTGGTAAAAGAAGCGTATTTTAAACAACCTTCTACAACAGATTACAACGGTGTATATAAAGGGAAATACATCGATTTTGAAGCGAAAGAAACAAAAAATAAAACTAGTTTTCCACTTCAAAACTTCCACCTTCATCAAATTGAACATATGAAGCAAGTAATCGCTCATAATGGAATTGCATTTGTTATTATTAGATTTACACTTTTTGATGAACTTTATTTACTCGATGCGAAACATATTATTGCATTTTGGAATCGTCAAAATACTGGTGGACGGAAATCAATTACTAAAGAAGAAATAGAAGAGCATGGATCTTTATTGTCATGCGGTTACCACCCTCGGATTGACTATATCCGTGTACTAGACACGGTTTATTTTTCGTGATAGAGTCATCACTAAGGCTCTTTTTTCGACTTTTGGGGGAGAGAATGAAAGGTAGGAGAAAGTATAATGTCAGATAATTATCGTTCTCGTACAGAACGAAATCATGTGAAAAATCAAAAGAAAGAAACAAATAAAGAAGAAAAACCAAAGAAAAAAGGCTCCTTTTTTAAGAAATTCCTTATAGGTTGTCTACTTCTTGGTATCGTCGGTCTCGTAGCTGGCGTTTCCGCTTTCTTTGTTATGATAAAGGACGCTCCAAAATTAGACAAATCAAAACTTGTCAATCCTTTATCAACAAAGTTCCTTGATAAGGACGGAAATTTCTTCTATGAATACGGTGCTGAAAAACGAACCCATGTTACTTACGATCAAATTCCAAAAGTAGTTGAAAATGCATTCCTAGCAACTGAGGATTCACGCTTCTATGATCATAATGGAATTGATTTTAAACGAACTACTAAAGCGGTTATGGAAAATATCACTGGTGGTTTCGGTTCACAAGGTGGTAGTACGATTACGCAACAAGTAGTTAAAAACTATTTTCTAACGATGGACAAAACCGCAAAACGAAAAGTGCAGGAATGGTACTTATCTTACAAATTAGAGCAACAATACTCTAAACACGAGATTTTAGAAATGTACTTAAACAAGATTAACTTAGGTAACCGTTCGTACGGTATTGCAACAGCAGCTAAAAAATATTATGACAAAGATTTAAAGGATTTACAATTACATGAAGCTGCAATGCTTGCTGGTTTACCCCAAGGTCCTAACATATATGATCCAACAAAACCAGAAAATGTTGAACGAGCAACAAATCGTCGTAATGTCGTATTATCATTAATGAATCGACATGGTTATATAACAAAAGAAGAAATGAATAACGCAATGAAAATCCCTGTAACTGAGGGTCTTCAACCATCTTCAGAAGTAACTGAAATGAAGTATCAAGCATTTTTAGATGCTGTTGTAAAAGAAGTTGAAAAAGAATATCCGGATGTAAATATCGGTTCAGATGGTTTAACGATTCATACAACACTTGATCAAGATGCTCAAGATTACGCTGATAAAATTATGGATGGCAATCTTATTAAATATCCGAACGATCAATTCCAAGGATCATTCGTATTTATGGATACACAATCTGGAGAAGTTCGAGCAATTGGTGCTGGGCGTAAAGAAAGTAAGTCTACTTTCAAAGGTCATAATATGGCCATTGATTTAAAACGCCAAGTCGGTTCAACAATGAAACCAATTTTCGACTACGGCCCAGCAATTGAGAATTTACAATGGTCTACATACCATCAATTAAATGACTCAGAGTATACGTATTCCAATGGTAAAAAAATACGAAATGCAACAAATAGTTACAAAGGTGACGTTTCACTACGTGAAGCTTTGAAAAAATCATTAAACATCCCTGCTTTAAAAACAGCCCAAGCGGTTGGTATTCCTAAGTCACAAGCTTTTGCTGAAAGCTTAGGTATGACATTTAAAGACGGCAAAGCATATGAATCAACAGCAATTGGTAGTAACGATAGTTCTCCATTAGAATTAGCAGGGGCGTATGCCGCATTTGGTAATGACGGTGTGTATAACAAGCCTCACTTCGTAAAAGAAGTTATCTTCCCAGATGGGAAAAAGAAAAGCTTTAAACCGAAAGAACAACGTGCAATGCACGACTATACCGCTTACATGATTACTGACGTTCTTCGTGACGTAGTAAAGCCTGGGTCTGGCGGTACAGGTCCAACAGCATATGTTTCAGGTATTGACGTAGCAGGTAAAACAGGAACACAGAACTTTGATGAGTCAGTTATTAAAAAATATGGCATCCCAGCTGATGCAAACAGAGATAGCTGGTTCGCTGGCTATTCACCTCAATATACAATGGCTGTGTGGACTGGTTACGAAAAGGACGGCCCAGAAAATTACATTGGCGATCGTTCTACTAAAATTGCACAACAAATGTTCCAAGTTATGATGAGCAAATTCGCTACAGATACATCTCGTTTCGAACGTCCTGCTTCTGTACAAGAACTAAACGGTGAGTTATACGTAAAAGGTGCGAAAAAAGATGCAATTAAACAAATTAAAGTAGATCCACCTAGTGGCCTGAATGTCACTTTCGATGGCGCTAGCACAGTGACACTAAACTGGTCTGGGCCAGCAGAAGTTGATGCATATGCGGCTAGTTATAAAGCCTCTGACGGTTCAAGTGGTAGCTTATCAATAAATGGTAAGACAGCTACTCTTGGTGGCATTAAACCAGGTGTTACTTACAGCTTCTCTGTAGTAGCGAAAAAAGGTACAGGAACAAGTCCTGCAATTGGTGCATCCTTCACTGCTCCTGGCGGAACTCCGGATGCAAAGCAAGCTGAGGACGCGGCTAAGCAGAAAGCTGAAGAAGAAGCTAAGAAAAAAGCTGAAGAAGATCAGAAAAAGGCTAATGAAGATAAACTAAAACAAGAAGAAGCTAAGAAAAAAGCTGAGGAAGATCAGCGTAAACAACAAGAACAGCTACAGCAGCAACAAGAGCAAGAACGTAAACAGCAAGAAGAAGCTCAAAAGAAAGCTGCTGAAGAAGAAGCTAAGAAAAAGGCTGAAGAAGAAGCTAAGAAAAAAGCTGAAGAAGAAGCTAAGAAAAAGGCTGAAGAAGAAGCTAAGAAAAAAGCTGAAGAAGAACAACAACAGAATACCGGAGAAGATACACCTCACGCAGACGGAAATGTTGTTACAACAGCGTCTTAATAAACAAAAAGAAGTCCTTTCTCTTAACGAGAAACGGACTTCTTTTTTGTTATCATTTTCTTTACATATAGCTTTTCTATTTCGATATACAACTGTGCTAATTGAATATAAGAATGATAATTACTCGGTTTCTTTATAATAAATGAATATCGCTCCATAAAATTAACAGGCTGCACTTCCAATTTATTCGTATTTACTTGTATTTCATTCAAACTATGAACAGGCTGGCCATTTAACCAATATACAATCGATAGCAAGTGCGCTGCAAAAAGAATCATTGGTTCTTCAGCTTCTTGTTTTTTTCTGTTTTGAAATAGTATAGCAATTTCTTCATGCTTGCTTTTCCATACATGCAACATCGCAGGAACACTTTTTTCAATTTCATTCCATGGCTCATATTGTCTTTCTATATCAAATATAAAGTACGTATTTTGTATTATTTCTGTAAAAGATTGGTCCGTGTGATACGTAATCGAATTTGCACTCTCTTTAAAAAATGGTACGCACCGAAACTCTTTCGGTATTTCTATAACTCGCTCCATCCTTTATTTCCCCTTCATTCGTTTCTTTCCTTCTCGACATATTTCTAGTAATCGGCACTCTTCACATTGTGGTCGCTGTGCTTTACAATAATAACGTCCGAAGAAAATCATACGGTGATGCGTAACTCCCCACTCATCCATCGGAACTTTCTTCATTAACGTTTTTTCCACTTCTAATACAGAGTCTTTCCACCTACAAATCGCTAATCGTTTACTCACGCGTTCCACATGCGTATCAACAGCAATTGCTGGAATTCCAAATGCTACTGATACTACAACATTTGCTGTCTTCCTTCCTACACCTGGTAAATTCGTAAGTTCATCGCGATCTCTCGGTACTTCTCCATTATAATCATCTAATAACATTCGGCATAACTTTTGAATATTTTTTGCTTTATTTCTATACAATCCAATAGAGCGTATATCTTGTTGTAATTCTTCTAGAGAAACACTTAAATAATCTTCTGGTGTTTTATATTTTTGAAATAAATTTTTCGTCACCTTATTTACCAATACATCTGTACATTGTGCAGATAATGCCACGGCAATTACAAGTTCAAATGGATTATCATGAATTAATTCACAATGCGCTTCCGGATACATATCCGCCATTGTATCTAAACAATAACGAATTTGCGTTTTATTTAACATATACTTCCTCCTACATTACTGCTCCAACCAATTATAAAAAGGCACTTTACCAGTAAATTTCGTCTCTTGTTGTGTCGTTTGTTGCGTTCGTTGCTGATTCGCTCTAAATTTCCGTCCTTGATTTTGAGCTTGATCTACTGTTTTAATACCATTCTTTTTCCACTCAAATAAAATACGATCAATATATCGGAAATTCAACTTACCACTCATCACAGCTTCCCTGAGAGCAGCTTGAATTAAATTCGGATGATGTTGATCTTGGTCCTCCCACATTCCTAACGTTTCACATTCAAATGGTGAAAGTGGTCTTCCGAATTCTTTTTCAAATACTGTATATAAATTTATTTGTAGCTGTTTTGTTTCTTTTTGTTCTTCCTCTATTGATTCATCCATTAAGAAATGCAATATTTTTTCCCATAACGGTTGTAGAGAATAACTTTCGCACATCATCGCCTCTGATCTTTGTCCACCTTCTAGTGATAAAAAACCTTTTTGAATCAACGTCTGAATTACTTCCATACATTTCATTTCCGTTATTGTCATCCGTTCTGAAATCTCTGAAGGAGTCGGAAACGAATTACCTGACTCTAAAAATGTGTGCACATGAAGCACAACCATAAATTCCATTTCATTTAATCCTAATTTTTTATAGTGCATCATAAGCAATTTTGGAATTGCAATGCTTCCCTGCTCAAACCACTGTAACATCATTTTCTTTTTCATCACCAAACACCTCGCTCTCTAGTATAACACACCTTTCGCTATTTCAATTTGCTACAATTCGTCAAAAAAACCTCCCTATTATGTAGGGAGGTTTTTTGTATTACATGAATGAAATATTCAATTAAGCTTGCACTTTACTTTTCATGAACGTATGAATGCGTTCTAATGCTTTCTCTACTTGTTCAAGAGATGTTGCATATGATAAGCGAACGTTATTTGGTGCACCAAATCCAGTACCTGGAACAAGAGCCACCTTTTCCTCTTCTAATAATGCTTTTGCCCACTCATCAACTGTTTCATACCCAGCTAGTGCTACAGCTTCTTTTACATTTGGGAATAAGTAAAAAGCACCTTGTGGCTTGATACAAGTGAAACCAGGAATTTGGATTAACTTATCATAAATAATATTTAATCTTTCTTCAAACGCTTGACGCATCGTTTCTACAGGTTGTTGCGTGCCTGCATACGCAGCAATTGCACCGTACTGAGCAATGGAAGTTGGGTTTGACGTACTATGACTTGCTAAGTTCGTCATCGCTTTAATAAGCTGTTTATTTCCTGCTGCATATCCAATGCGCCACCCTGTCATAGAATGAGACTTAGATACACCATTAATAATAAGTGTTTGTTCTTTTAATGCATTAGAAAGCTGGGCAATTGAAGTATATTCTGCGTCACCATAAATTAATTTTTCATAAATTTCATCTGAAACGATTAAGATATCATGTTCTAAACATACTTCTCCAAGCTGTTGTAATTCTTCTTTGCTGTAAATCATTCCTGTTGGATTGCTCGGTGAATTAATAATAACTGCTTTCGTTTTCTCTGTAATTGCCTCACGCAGCTGCTTTGCTGTAATTTTGTACTCATTGTCTTCTAAACCTTCTACATAAACTGGGTTACCACCAGCAAGTTTTACTTGTTCAGGATAACTTACCCAATAAGGAGTTGGGATGATAACTTCATCTCCTTCATCAAGTAACACTTGGAATAATGTATATAATGCATGCTTTGCACCATTACATACAATAATTTCAGACGGATCATACGCAATGCCTTGATCACGAGTAAATTTCTTCACAATTTCTTGTTTTAACGCTTGTAATCCACCCGTTGGTGTATACTTCGTATGTCCTTCTAACATCGCTTTATGCGCAGCATCCATAATATGCTCTGGTGTATTAAAATCAGGTTCTCCTGCTCCTAATCCAATTACATCATGACCTTCCGCTTTTAATGCTTGAGCCTTTGCTGTAATTTCTAAAGTTGCAGATGGTGTTAAAGCAGCTACTCGCTTTGCTAATTTCATTTGTAGTTCCCCCTACATCTATTTTTCAATGCTGTAGTGTCCAGCATATACCCCATTTTGAAATTCTAGATAATAATACGTATAACGATCTTCCTGATCAATATATGTAATTTCCCACAACGGAATATCGTTTTCAGCACCTAATTTTACTTTTACAATTTGCTTTGGCTTCGGTTTCGGCTCATCGCCTTTTCCTGTTGCTTGTTCCGCCAACCTTTGTAAAGCTTCTTTCTCAGAAATACCTTCACTCTTTTTCTTCACGAGGACATTTCCTTTTTTATCAGGTACCCAAACAATAATTTGTTCTTCTTTTTCATCTACACCTTGCACGACTGTATATGCAGATCTTCCGTTATAATAATCAACAGATTTTACTTTTGTAAGCTTTGCTTTTTCTTTAGCAATTTCTACAGATTTTGATTCTTTTGGAATTTTCTTGTCCATTGCTTTATTATAAACATACGCCCCATATATTCCGCTAGCAACGATAACAATAATGATTGCAAAGATCCACTTTTTCATTGTATCACTACGTTCTGTAAATGGTAAATACAGCTGTTTCTTTGTCTTTTTCGTCTAATGCTAATCCGAACATGAGGTCCTGCTCTTTTAACGTACGATTCAAACTATCAACAATTTTATACAAATCAGACGAATATTTAATACGTGTTGTTGATAGTACTTCGATTTTCTTCTCCATGAAAAAACTCCTCCGTTACACAAAAATTTCTAATTATAGAAGAACGCAATACGGTTACAATAAGAGTACATTCTTTACAACCCCTGCTTCATCACCCATCTATTATAGCAGGACATGTACAGCAAAAAAAGGTTTCAAGTCGAAAACCAATACATTTTGTATACAAGAAGTAAGAAAAATAAAATTCCTCCTACCCACATTTTTTACGCCTGAAGTTTATAAATACTTCAGGCGTATTTTTCTTCCAAATTTTATTAACTTGACGGTTCTTCTAATTGTACTAGTAATTCTTCTAACGGTCCCTCATAAAGAGGCACGCTAGGAATTGATTGTAAAAATCGTTTTCCATAAGAAGAACTCGTCAAACGACGATCTAATACTACTACGGTCCCCGTATCTGTATTTGTTCGAATTAAACGACCAAACCCTTGTTTAAAACGTAATATTGCTTGTGGGAGCGCTAATTTAGCGAAGACGTCCTCACCTTGATTTCTTAGCCATTCACCCTTCGCTTCCATCATTGGCTGATGAGGAGGTGTAAACGGAAGACGGACAATGACAAGACAACTTAAGGCATCTCCTGGAATATCGATTCCTTCCCAAAAACTACTCGTGCCTAACAAAATCGATTTGTCAAACTCTTGAAACTTTCGAATTAAGCGGCTTCGACTTCTATTATTCACACTTTGTGTTAATAATAAATAACCTTCTAGTGCATCATTATTTTTCAAATTCGCATACGCTTCTTTCAACATTTCATACGAAGTGAATAAAACGAGCATTCTGCCTTTTGTAGCTTTCGCTATTTTTGCAATATGTTCCGAGACAGACTTAATATATTCTTCATTACTCGCTTGCTTAATAAAAGGCACATCCGTTGAAACCATTAATTTCACTTGTTTATCATAGCGAAATGGTGATGAAACCTTTAAAGTATCTGGAGCGAAATCATGTAATCCGAGCTCCTCTTTTATATAATCAAACGTATCGTTAACTGTTAATGTTGCAGATGTAAAAATAACACTCTTTTTCTGCGTTAAAAATTCATCAGCAAATCTTTCACCAATATGAACAGGCTGCGCATATAAAACTGTTGAATGAATCGTTCCCTTCGTTTCGGTCTCCATCCATGTCACATATGAATTTTTTTCTAAAATGAGTAATTGTAAAGATTGTGCCATCTTTCTCAGCAACTCAATTAAATGCATAAATTCACCTGTAACAACATGCATCTCCCATTCTATCTTGCTTTGTAATATATCCACTTGTTTCTCCATATTAGTCACTAATCTTCTTAATTCATATACAAAACGATTTGTTAATTCAACAATACTATCCCACAACTTACCCTTCTCTACTTCCGTGTTATATCGATAAATGAGCGGCATATTGTTCGTTCCTTGTTCTTGTTTTGTTTGCTTAAATATAAAAGTGCGTAACATTTGGAATAGTTCATCCGCATCAAATTTTAGTTCCTTCAAGCTATGGCTGATCATACGGAAAGTCGAACGAGATGCTTGCTCTGATTTTTTCATCATTTTATATACTTTGGACAGCACATCATCTGTTTCGAGTGTACCAAGGCGAGATAAAATCAATTGAAAATACATACAGGAGAACTGTTCGCCCAATGTTCTACTCGCAGCTTCTTCAATATGATGAGCTTCATCAAAAATAATATGTTCGGATGAAGCAAACAGTGGTTCTTCACTTGAAAAATCTTGAAATAATAACGCATGATTTGTAATAACGATATCTGCAAATAAAGCTTTATTCTTTGCTCGCTGGTAAAAACAACGACTAAACCAATTACTTTGCATACCGCCTGGACTATACGCATCACTACATATGCGATTCCAAAGTAACTTTCCCCCCTCAGGAATATTTAATTCGTCACGATCACCCGTTTCAGTTTGCAATAGCCAAACTAAAACCTTTGCCTTCGTAAGTGCCATATCATAATTTTTCTCTTCCTCTTGCATAGCATACTCAAATTTATGTAAACAAAGATAATGCTTTCTTCCTTTTAGAAGAGCTATCTCAAATGAAAATGGCATTATTTTCTGTAATAACGGAATTTCTTTTTCCAATATTTGTTGTTGTAGTTGTACCGTTTGTGTACTTATAATGACAGGTTCTTCTTTTTTCTTTGCAAAATAAAGACTAGGAAGTAAGTAAGCAAGAGTCTTTCCCGTCCCTGTACCCGCTTCAATAAGAGAAAAACGAGAATCTCTTAACGCCGTATATATCTCTTTCATCATCATTTGTTGACTTTCTCTTCTTTCAAACTTTGGCATATGTAATTCAAGTTTATCCATCGTTTTATTCAAGAAAGCATCGAACTTTGATGAACATGTTTCTCCTATGCTTAAAGAATAGTTCCGCTTTCGTAGCGCAATATTTCGATGTACTTCATACTCTGCTGTCGCTTCTTTTCCATGCATTACTTTCTTTAAAATATTTTCAGAAAGTACATCAGCTATATCACTTTGAAAAACATCGCTTAATTCATATAGCGATTGCAATGTGACAAGTGGTAACTTTTCAATTTCATTTAAAAATTGTAAAAACAATTCCGCTGTTGCAAGAGCATCACTATCTGCACGATGCGGTTGATCGTGCTCTAGTTCATGTTTCTTAGCTAAATCACGTAATTTATAACTATCAGCTGTCGGCAAAAGAATTTGCGCCAACTCAACTGTATCAACTTTTGGACAATGTACTTCTGTATATCCAGCCCGCCTTAATTCTTCCGTTAAAAAATTCCAATCAAAGTGAACATTATGTGCAACGAAAACTGCACCTTGTAATAGCTCAACAATCATCGGGGCTACATCTTGAAATAACGGGGCTTGTTTTACGAGATTTTCATCAATCCCTGTTAATTCGGTAATAAATAAGGGAATCTCTCTCATCGGGTTAACAAAAGATGAAAAAATTTCCAATACCTCTCCATCTTCTACTACAACAGCTGCAATTTGGGTGATTTTATCTTTCCCATCTTTCCAGGAGTTCCCGGTCGTCTCTAAATCAACAACGACATAACGCTTACTCATATATGTAACACCTCAATTTCTTACCTTTCAAACAACAATAATTCATATATTGTTACTATACCACGTTTTATCTGATCTTAATGAAAAGATGCACAAAAAAGCTATCTCCTGAAATAGAGATAGCTTCCCATTTTATAAAATTGTACCGGCCTTTTCAGCGCCTAACATTTCAAGAATTTGATTATGATCGTCTAACACCGCAATTTTTGGTTCTTGCTTATGAACCTCTTCTTCCGTAACTAGACCATAACAAATAATAATCACTTTATCCCCCGGTTGTACAAGCCTTGCAGCAGCACCGTTTAAACAAACAACACCGCTACCACGTTCTCCTTTAATAACGTATGTCTCTAAGCGAGCACCATTATTGTTATTTACAATTTGAACCTTTTCGTTTTCTACAATATTTACTGCATCCATTAAATCTTCATCAATTGTAATACTCCCTACATAATTTAAATTTGCCTCCGTTACAGTTGCGCGATGTAACTTCGCTCTCATCATTGTGCGAAACATAGATGCTCCCCCTTATTTAACCGTTAATGTTATATTGTCAATTAATCGTACATTTTCAAACTTAACTGCAATTGCTAAAATGATCCGTCCTTCAATTTTATCTATTGTAGTCAATGAAGGATATGCATATAAATCAGCATAATCTACAGTGCCTTTCGTATACGTCTCAATATGCTCTTTCACAAGATTCATAATGATTTCTGGATTGTGTTCGCCTGCCTCAATTCGTTCCTTCGCTATACATAGACTGCTGTATAAATGAGGAGCCTCTTCACGTTCTTCTTGTGATAAATACACGTTACGAGAACTTTTCGCTAATCCATCCTCTTCCCTTACAATATCAACTGGTACGATTGTAACTGGAATATTAAAATCAGTTACAAACCCTTCAATTACAGCAACTTGCTGTGCATCTTTCATACCGAAATAAGCACGAGTTGGTAATGTAATGTTAAATAGTTTCATTAGCACAGTCGCAACTCCAGAAAAATGACCAGGTCTTTGTTTACCACATAATACGTCGGTACGCTTCACAACTTCTACTGTTGTCGTTTGTTCTGCCGGATACATTTCTTCTACACTCGGATAAAATAAATAATCCACACCGTTTTCTTTTGCTACATTTTCATCTCTATCAATATCACGTGGGTATCGATCTAAATCTTCATTTGGTCCAAATTGTAGTGGGTTTACAAATACACTTAAAACTACAATTTCATTTTCTTCTCTTGCCTTACGCAATAATGTAGCATGCCCTTCATGTAAATATCCCATCGTTGGAACAAAACCGATACTTTTTCCACTTGTACGAAGTTCGTTTGTAATTTGTTGCATCTCTTGCACTGTAGTTATGATTTTCATTATTGTTTTCCTCCGTATAACGCTAAGCATTCTTCCTCTTTCATTGTGAACGAATGTTTTTCTTCAGGAAATTGCCCTGTCTTTACTTCAGTAACGTATTGTGAAATCCCTCGCACAATCTCCTCTTGAACAGACGTATATTGCTTCACAAATTTCGGAACACGATTTACGCCGTACGAGATAAGATCATGGTATACAAGAACTTGCCCATCTACTTTTTTTCCCGCTCCAATTCCAATTGTAGGAATTGTTAATTGCTCTGAAATAAGTTCTGCTAATTGCATTGGCACACACTCTAACACAAGTGCTATCGCACCAGCTTCCTCACATTTCTTTGCATCTTCTATTAATTTTTTTGCGCTTTCAGCATCTTTCCCTTGTACTTTATACCCACCTAGCACTCCTACAGATTGAGGAGTTAAACCTAAATGCGCCACAACAGGAATTCCCGCATTTGTTAAGTAGTAAATCGTTGATATAACTTCTCCAGCACCTTCTACCTTTAATGCATGTGCCCCACTCTCTTGAACAATACGACGTGCATTAACCATCGTATCTTCTAATGAGACGTGATAAGACATAAATGGCATATCAGTTACAATAAACGTCTCTTTCGCTCCGCGGCGTACAGCTTTCGTATGATGAATCATATCCTCTACTGTTACTGGAACTGTTGAATCATATCCAAGTACAACCATTCCTAGAGAATCACCAACTAAAATCATATCGACCTTAGCTTCTTCTGCTAATTTAGCAGATGGATAATCATACGCCGTTAGCATTGTAATCGGCTCACCTTGCTCTTTCATCTTCAAAAAGTCTGTTTTTGTTTTCAAAAACTACTCCTCCTTTATGCAGGAGAGAGGAGATGGCCGAAATCATATAAAAAACCCCTCTGGCCATAAAAGGGCAGAAGGGTTGTGTGTTAGTCGGCATTATTCATCCCTCTGTCCCAGTCCGTTATTGGATCAAGGCAGAATCCAAGTTATTATTTTTTCGTATTGCTTCGAATTATGGTGCAGTTCGCTCCGATACTGCCCATATTCGAACTAATTATAGCAAATTACAAAAAGAAATTACTACATTTTTTTGAAAAAATAATTTTTATCCCTATTACGGTATGTGAAATTTCCATAAATAACTCAAATTATAAAAAGATAAATAGTTTGTTTACATGCATAGTATAACTCTTTCAATAATGATGCAGGTTAATTGAGGAAACATACTTACAAAAGGAGAATTGCGAATGTCTATGAACAAATGGTTATTTCGATTCATCTGTTTGCTTGTGATGATTATAGGGATAATAACTTTTAGCTCCTTCCATGCATTTGCCTCAGTTAACGTCGTAACACAACCTACTGATTCAACGAAAGTGATTGAAGTCGAGCTAAACGATGATTACTTTAATCCAAATGTCATCACGATTCCGATTGAAGAATCAACAACATTACTATTGAAAAATAAAGGTAAACACGAGCACACCTTTACAGTGAAAAAACTCGGCATTGACGTCGTAGTCGAGTCAGGAAAAGAAAAAAATATTACTGTGAAACCTAAAAATACTGGTACATATGAATTAATATGTCGGTACCACCTCCTTAAAGGAATGGAGGGAAAAGTAATCGTCAAATAACATGCAAGGCCAGCTAGACAGACGATAATAAAATTTATTATCAATTTACGAATTCAACTTAAAAATATTGAAATAAAAAGAAGTTCCAAAAGAGGAACTTCTTTTTACTTAATTTCGATATCTGCAGAATGAATATGATGTACTTTCCCTTCATGATCCTCCAGAAGTAATACACCATCCTCTGTAATTCCTTTTGCTACCCCCGTAATCGTCTCTCTCATCGTTCGGGCGGTAATTTCTTTTCCGATGCTTACAGCGTAACTTTCCCAAAGAATTTTAATTACAGAGAAACCATTTTGTAAATACTCTTCGTATAGTTTTTCTAGTTGTAAATAGATTTGTTGCATAAGCTCTGCACGAACAATCGGCTTACCTGATTCAATCGCTAATGAAGTAGCAATGTGCTGAATTTCTTCGTCAAAATGTTCTTGCTTTTGATTCGCATTAATACCAATGCCCATAATGACAGCATTAATTTTATCAGGATCCGCTTGCATTTCTGTTAATATACCTACAGCCTTTTTACCTTCAATTAATATATCATTCGGCCATTTTATTCCTACGTTTACACCTGTACATTTTTCGATTGCTTGCGCAACACTAACAGCCGCTAACAAAGTAAGCTGCGGTGCATGATGAACCGGGATCGATGGACGTAAAATAATACTCATCCAAATTCCTGTTCCTTTTGGTGAATACCATTTTCTGCTTAAACGACCTCTTCCCGCTGTTTGTTCTTCTGCCACAACAATCGTTCCTTCTTCTGCACCTTCATAAGCAAGTTTTGCCGCAATATGCTGCGTAGATTCAACAGTTTCTTCAAAATACACTGTTCTACCAATTCGCTTCGTTTGTAGCCCTAACTGAATTTCATTAGCAGTCACTTTATCTGGCTTACTCGCAATTCGATAACCTAATCGACGCACAGCTTCAAGTTCATACCCTTCATTTCGAAGATCCTCCATATGTTTCCATACAGCGGTTCTTGAACAACCAAGCTTATCACTAATCGTTTGGCCAGATACAAACTCTCCATCCGCTTCAGAAAAAACTTGCAATAACTGTTTTCTTATAGTAGATTGCATCCTTGCAGCCACTCCCTTATACTCTCTTTCTCATTAACTACATTTCCTTGTACGATTGCTTCTTCAATTTTTTGAATCATTTCAGCAACCCACGGACCAGGCTTTTTATTTGCCCAGCTTAATAGATCATTCCCAGTCACATTCATTTCTTGACGACCCTTGATTGGCAATGCACGAAACATTGTTTGTACTCGTTTAACAGATGTACGATCATAGCTTTCAATCATCGCTTCATATACTCTCTCTGCCATTTCAGCAATATGAATTCCCGTTTTATAAAGAAGGACTGTATCCCACTCCTTCTCCTTTCTAGTACGGATTGTTAATAAAACTGCAACAATATCTTTTATTTTTTTATTCGAAAACTTCCATTGACGTAAAAAGACAGATGGATGCTCTTCTCCGATACAATATAAGAAAAATGCCCATGCCTCAATATCCGTTTCAAAAGAATCCCATTTATACTGCGTAGCTTTTAACAGTCTCTCTTCTGACATTTGTAAATATGGTAAATGAGAAAATAGCTTCGTCTCTACTAACTCTTGGAGGCCCTTCACACAATATGTACCCGTTAACAGTTTCTCAAACTCCACTGTAATTCGCTCAATTGCTATATGTTCCAGCAAATGTCCATACGTTTCAATCGCTTGCTTCGTTTTTGTTTCTAAAGAAAATCCTAACGTACTTACAAATCGAATACCGCGCATCATTCGTAAGGCATCTTCTTGAAAGCGATCAGCTGCATTTCCAACTGTTACAATTTCTCTCTTTTGAATCGCTTCCTGCCCAGCAAATAAATCAACCATTTCGCCTTCTTCTGTCATGGCAATCGCATTCATTGTAAAATCACGCCGCTTTAAATCTTCTTCTAATGAACGAACAAATTGAACACTACTAGGTCTTCGAAAATCTTCATATTCGCTTTCTGTTCGAAAAGTGGTTACCTCATAAGGTTCACCATTTTCTACAACAATTACAGTTCCATGCTCAAGACCAACAGGAACATGCCTTGGAAATATTCCCATGACTTCTTCTGGTAAAGCAGATGTCGCGATATCAATATCTCCAATCGGCCTATCGATAATAAGATCTCGTACGCTCCCGCCAACAAAGTAAGCTTCATGTCCTTGTTGTTTTAATGTCTCAATAATAGAACTAGCTTTTTTAAATCTTTCCATTTTTGTCATCCCTTAGTACGTCATAGTAAATCGTTTCATATTGTGAGACGATTTTTTCTGAGCGGAACTGCTCGTAAACACTTTCTCTTGCTCGCTCCCCCATATTACGGTGAAGTTCCTCATCCTTTAATAGCTGAATGGCTTGATTTGCCACTCCTGTTGTATCGCCAAATTCACATAAATAGCCTGTTTCACCATGTTGAATGACCTCTGGAATACCTCCAACCCTTGTTCCGATACAAGGTACACCACACGCCATCGCTTCTAATAAAACAAGACCAAAACTTTCCTTCTCTGATAGAAGCAACATGAGATCACTCATCGCAAGTAACTCTGCAACATTATCTTGTTTTCCTAGGAATAAGACGCGATCTTCAATATGTAAATTTTTCACTAACTGTAAGATCGTACAAAATTCTGGTCCGTCCCCAACAAGAAGCAACTTCGCATCTACTTCTTTAACAACTTTAGCAAACGCCTGCACAACATCCTGTACACGTTTCACTTTACGGAAATTTGAAATGTGAATAAGTATCTTTTCACTCTCACTTATACCGTATTCTTTCTTTAATTGGGACATATCACGCTTGAAATATACACGTTCGTCTATAAAGTTATATACCGTTTGAATTTCTTTATTTGGTTTTACAAGCTCATGCGTTTCGTTAATTAATGAATGCGAGACAGCCGTAACAACATCAGACTGCTCAATACCAAAGCGAATTAAATTATTTAACGAAGGGTCGGAACCTAGCACAGTAATATCTGTTCCATGCAAGGTTGTAACAATTTTAATACGCTCCCCAATCATTTGTTTCGCTAAATAAGCACAAATTGCATGTGGTATTGCGTAATGAACATGTAAAATATCAAGGTTTTCTCTTTGTGCAACCTCTGCCATTTTACTCGCTAACGCTAAATCGTATGGTGGATATTGAAATACAGAGTATTGATTTACCGTCACTTCATGAAAATAAATGTTTGGATACACTTTATTTAACCGGAATGGTAAACCCGATGTAATAAAATGAATTTCATGCCCGCGTTCCGCCAATTGCTTTCCTAACTCTGTTCCAACAACTCCAGAACCACCTACAGAAGGATAACATGTAATACCTATTTTCAATTTCATTTACATCCCCCTATTAAATCAGCATGTAATAAGACCGGTTTCTTACTCATAAATCCTTCGGCATACATTACTCCAACTTCTTTCCCAAACATCTTTTCACGAGCGACCACAGTTTCAACGTACCCTTCTGTTAACGGCGTCTTAACACCATCACTCCCTGTTGAAAACTGACTTTCATACGCTTCTAACGCTTCGACTTTTTTAGAAAGGTACTCACTAATATCTATACAAAAATTCGGTTTATGAAAACCATTAATCATATAATTATAAAAAGACTCTACACGATGCGGTGGAAACTCTGGCATATATTTACGGATTCCCGCTGAAAAAATGGCCTCTTCCACAAGCCTTGCACAATTCGCATGATCCGGATGGCGATCTTCATAATACGGTGCAAAAACTAGTTTTGGTTTATATGTACGGATCACCTTTACAATTTCACGTATATATTCTTCTTTCATATACAAACCACGGTCCGGCATCGCTAAATTCAGTCTCGTCTTTACTCCCATTATACGAGCTGCAGCCATCGCTTCTTCTTTTCTCAACTCTATCGTTCCATTTGAAGAAAGATCAGCTTCTGTTAAATCACAAATACCTACTTCATACCCTTGCTTCGTATATTTAGCGATGGTACCCGCCATGCCGATTTCGACATCATCAGCATGAGCACCAAACGCTAATATATGTAATCCACTCATAATTGTTCCCCTCATTTTCTTAACTTGCGGTAATCTAAATCTCCTCGCTCTAACGCGTGCATTAACATTTCAGCACTTGCCATATTCGTTGCAAGTGGAATCGCATATACATCACACAAACGAAGCAACGCATTCACATCTGGTTCATGTGGTTGTGCTGTTAGTGGATCGCGGAAGAAAATCACCATATCCATATCATTTTTTGCAATCATTGCACCAATTTCTTGATCGCCTCCAAGAGGACCTGATTGATATCTTGTTACAACTAGACCAGTCGCTTCCATAATACGAAGTCCTGTCGTTCCGGTTGCAAATAATTCATGTTTTTCAAAAATTGGTTTATATGCGTATGCAAACGAAACCATATCGTTTTTCTTATTGTCATGTGCAATTAAGGCAATTTTCATCCGTTGTTTCCCCTTTAGTCGATAATATTTTCTAAACCATACACAAGATGATCGAGGTCCATTACTGTCTCAATTGATAGTTTTACACCTGACATAAATGATGCACGATTGAATGAATCATGACGAACTGTTAACATTTGTCCATCCCCGCCAAACATTACTTCTTGGTGCGCAATAAGGCCTGGTAAACGTACACTATGAATGTGAATACCGTCTACATTCGCACCACGTGCTCCTTCTAATTGTTCCGTTTCATTAGGGTGTCCTTGCTCTTTTGGCACACGATTTTGACGGATTAATTCTACTGTTTTTACAGCCGTACCAGATGGCGCGTCTAATTTTTGATCATGGTGTAATTCAATTACTTCAACATCTTGGAAGTACTTCGCTGCCATTTGTGAGAATTTCATCATTAGAACTGCACCAATTGCAAAGTTTGGAGCAATAATTGTTCCAACTTCTTTTTCTTTTGCATTTTCTGTTAATTGCTTTAGTTCTTCTTCAGTAAATCCAGTTGTACCAATAACAGATCGAAGTCCACGTTCAACTGCAAGTGTCACATGTTTCTTTCCAACTTCTGGTGTTGTTAAATCTAATAATACATCTGCCTCTACTTCATCTAAACAAGTATGTAAATCTGCGTAAACTGGTGTGTCTAACATCGGCATACCAGGTAAATCCGAAATCTTTTCTCCACCATGCTTATAGTCTACTGCTGCTACTAAATTGAAATGTTCTGTTCTTTCCATAAGAAGGACTGCTTCATGTCCCATACGTCCTCTTGGTCCAGCGATAATTACTTTAATTTCTTTCATTATTCTTTCTCTCCCTCATCAATACGTGTCCAGCGATCTTTATCGCGTGTATTAAATTTATTCATTACAATGTTATGCGCTGTTTCTAAATCAATATTTAAACTATTTGCCATACAAATCATAACAAATAATACATCTCCAAGCTCTTCTTCAATACTGCGTTCTTTTTCAGTTGTTTTCTTTGGTTTCTCACCATAATAATGGTTTACTTCCCTCGCAAGTTCTCCCATTTCTTCCGTTAAACGAGCCATCATTGCAAGCGGGCTGAAATAACCTTCTTTAAACTGACCAATATATGCATCTACTTCTTTCTGCATATCTTTCATCGTTTTTGCTTCCATATAATTCACCTCTAATCCTTCCTCTTTCATGTTAGCCAATTCATCGCGATTTGACAAATATTATTCCCCGCCAATCACCTATTTGCGCCCCTTTTTTGGATAGACTATAATAAAGTGAAACTTTCTTTTGCGCTTTTTGCAAAAGATCAGCCCACACCAATCGGGTTCTTACGGCTGGTTCGCCTTTCTTCAGGGCTTTATCTCCTACCAGCCGTTGGAACGGGGTAAAGTGAAACTTCTTTTGCCGGTTTTACAAAAGATTAGCCTGAACCAATCAGGGTTCTACAGCTTTTACTATTTTCACTAGCAACCAGAAATTACTTACCATTATGTTTTACCGTTTCAGCGGAGCAATGCAATCTACATAATTAGGGGGATTTCTATATGAAAGCAAACTTGAAAATTCGAAATATCATTTTCATTTTAATTGGTTCCGCTATTTTCTCTTTCGGTATTGTAAATATCAATATTGAAAACCACCTTGCAGAGGGTGGCTTTACCGGTATTACGCTATTATTATATTTTCTATTTTCGCTTGACCCTTCCTACACAAACTTAATTTTAAATATTCCCATATTTTTCATCGGTTGGAAGTTACTCGGCCGAACGACATTTTTGTACACTTTAATAGGTACATTTAGCGTATCTTTATTCCTATGGATTTTCCAGCGCTACGAAGTACTCAACTTACATTTAAACTTACAAAATGATATGACACTGGCTGCTTTATTCGCTGGGGCATTTATCGGTATCGGGCTTGGAATTATATTTAAATACGGCGGTACTACTGGCGGTGTTGATATTATTGCAAGGCTAGCTCACAAATATTTTGGATGGAGTATGGGAAAAACGATGTTTATGTTTGATGCCGTCGTTATTGTCGTCTCTATTCTTACATACTTATCATATCGCGAAGGCATGTACACGTTAGTTGCTGTTTTTATCGGAGCTAAAGTTATTGATTTTATGCAAGAAGGAGCTTATGCAGCGAAAGGAGCGACTATTATTTCGGATAAAAACGATGAAATTGCTTCAAAAATTTTATCCGACATGGAACGCGGAGCAACCTTTTTAAAAGCTGTTGGATCGTATACAAAAGTGGAACGGAACGTATTATATTGCGTTGTTGCTAAAAATGAAATCGTGAAATTAAAAAATATTATTACTTCTGTAGATCCCCATGCCTTTGTTGCTGTAAGTGATGTACATGATGTCGTCGGCGAAGGATTTACATTAGATGAAAATAAAAACCCGTTACATAATTAATATGACTAGAAAAGCTGCTTAGCTTTTCTAGTTTTTTATTGATATATGTTGCTTCAGTTTCTCTAAATCCTCATAAATCAACTCCAATAAACTCCGGTTATAAAAAATTGAAGCTGGATGAAAGGTCGGAAAAATAGAATATTCTTTTTCTGTCCATATAAATTCTGTACCACTACTATCTTTCAGTTGTTGCACTGGTTGCTTTAACAATTTTCCATGAACATCCGTAATTTTATTATTTTTACCAACTAAACGCTGTAATGCAATATTACCAAGTGTGACGATAAGCTTCGGGTTTATTTTCTCTAATTCATAATCTAACAAAGGGGCATGGGCAATTATTTCTCCTTGGTTTGGCGTCCTATTATACTTTTTCTGTATGATTTCACCATCTCGTTCTTTTTTCTCTCGCCATTTATAAGGCCTACTCCGAACAGCGCTCGTAATATATACTTCTTCCCTTGTAACGTCAATCCGTTCTAAAAAAACCATCAATTGTTTTCCCGCTCTCCCGCTAAACGGAATCCCATTATGAATTTCTGTTTCACCAGGCGCTTCTCCTAGCAACATAAATTTTGGATTTTCAGGACCTCGTCCACTTAAAAAACCTTCTAACTGATAAGAAGCGCTACGCTCCTTCACTTGTTTTACTAAATGATCTGGATATTTAATTTCACCCACCACCTTTCCTCATCACTTCTATTATTTCCATTTGTAACACGTTATAAGATTTAATCTACAAAACAAAAAAAGACTATCATAATTGATAGTCTTTAGTCGTCGCTACGCTGCATACCAGTATACATTAATACGAGACGTAATAATTCAAATACCGCTACAGCTGCAGCTGCTACATATGTTAATGCTGCTGCATTTAATACTTTACGAGCTTGGCCATATTCATCTGTTGATACGATACCTAACGCTTCAATTTGTTGCATTGCACGCTTTGAAGCATCGAACTCAACTGGTAATGTAACGAGTTGGAACACAACACCTGCTGCCATTAAAACAATTCCTAATAACAATAGTTTTGACATTGTCGCAAATATACCAATCATAATAAATACCCATGATATATTCGATCCAAAATTCGCCACTGGAACTAACGAATGACGGATACGCATAAAGTTATAATCTTGTGCATCTTGAATTGCGTGTCCTACTTCGTGTGCTGCAACTGCTGTACCAGCAACTGAATGACCATAATAGTTATCTGTTGATAATCGAACCGTTTTGGCAGTTGGATCATAATGGTCTGATAAGTGACCTGGTGTTTCTTCCACAGCTACGTTGTATAATCCATTTTCATCTAAAATTTTGCGAGCCACTTCCGCTCCTGTCATACCTGATGTTGAATAAACTTGTGAATACTTGCTATAGGCACTACGTACTCTTGACTGTGCATACAACGGTATGATCATTATGATCGCGAAGTAAATTAAATAAAACATCATGAACCTCCATTGAAGTTTTAATTATAGTACTTCTCATTCTATTTTCTTCTGCCATTATTGTCAATGAATAAACCTTACAATCCGTATCTTTATTTATCTGCATTATCTATTTTTAGAATGGACATTACTTTTTCTTTTCTCTCGCTCTCCTTTATACTTTCTCCATCCAACATAAGTTAATGTGAATAAAATAAGCCCTCCAGTAATTGTCATAAACCAAATGAGAGAGGGAGCAATTTCATCCTTTTTTACTGTGTGAAATATCTTTTGTAAATCCCCTTTAATGATTCCTAATTGCATTTGACCGCCTTTCGTTTTTAACATAACGTTACGAAATTCGTCCAAATAAGATAAATGAGCATTTACACGTTGCACCTCGTTTTCCGGCAAAGCAATCATTAGGCTTGGGTAAATAATATTAAATTCCTTTAAAAATGTATTTAACGTTTGTTGAAACTGCCCAGCATCTTCTTTTTTCATCGCTTTTTCCATTTGAGAAAAGGCCTCCATTACTTTCCCTTCTCTTTCCATCCAAAGTGGTTGATATTTCGATACTTGCGCATCAACAGCAAGTTGCAGTGCCAACACATTATCAATTTTAACTTGCTTACCTAAATTTTCTTCCGAGAGAGATTGTTTCGCCTTGTCATAAGCTAAAGAAATAACTCTAAATTGATTTGGTGTTACTTCTTGCTTCTTTTCATTCCCCTTCATTACAAACTGCTCCGAGAAATACTGTAATACTTGTACTGCTTTTTCATCTTCATTACGTTTCACTAACTGTAACGAGTCGTCTAACAATCCTGTTAATTCACTCCACTCTTCAGCATATATACGTAACGGAAACATTATAATTAGAAATGCTATCAATCCAATTAATGTTCTCTTCATCCCGGTCCCCCCTATAACTACTAGTACAAAATATGTTAATTTGGACAAGAATAGAACAGAACTGGACCGAAAAATATATTATCATTTTAAAAACAAAAAAATTCTCTTTAAGCAGAGAATTTTTTCTTTGAAACCCTTTTCTTTTTTACGAAATATCTATACAAACTGTAACAAAGTATACTACCACTTAAAATGAATAATAAAATAGCACACGCAGCATGCATAAAGAATTCTTCTGGTAACATTAATATAATCGGATCCGTTTCAATATCAAACATCCAATAATCATTACTAAATAAAAGCTTATGGAATAATACAAAACTCTTTTCAAAATTAATAGCGATTGGTAACATCAGTGCTATCGGAAATATGATTGTTAAAATCGATCCGTGCAGTAAAAATTTTTCATTTTTTCTTTTTAATAAATACACGCCGCCTATTACTACGATCATAATTGTCGCATACATCACATATTGAATCTTCACTAAAATATTTTTAACATCTACAAAATGAATACGACCATTTGTAGACATATCTAATGTAGGAAACTGTAATGCTCCGTCATAAAACGGAGATAAATATGTAATCAGCACATCATAATTTCTCTTAATTTCATCCTTCGTCATATCCGCTAAATCTGGGATGTTTAAAAAATCAATTTCAAAATAATACAGCCATTTCCCGTATACAACCGCCATCGTTGCGAGTGCAAAAATAGAAAATGCTATGCTATATGAAACAACTAAAGTGATTAATCGATCCAATATTTTTGTGCCACTCTTATTTTTCTTCATTTTCTCCCCCTAAATGTCCTCAACATCATAAAGAAAACTGTTTTCGGTTCTCACGTAAGCAATAATAATATGTAATGCACAATACAGCAATACTTAGCCAAAACGTAAAATAACCAATTTTCTCTGCAAACAAATGCATAATTCCGTATCTCGGCATTTGCCAAAATAAATAATCAATTACATCATTATGTAATGTCCATATACCTGCTACTACAAAATGCCATTTTTTTATGCGGTAAAACGGAGCATATAACACTCCCTGCACAGCCATTGCAAAATGCGACAGCATTAACATGTACCCCATAAGACCAATAGGACCTTTTACATAAATCAAAACCCCATTTACAACAACAGCCCATATACCATATTTTATTAAAGTAACAATTGCCAGAGCCTCTATTAATCCCCAGTTTCTCTTTATTAAGAAACCAATTAAAACAAAAACAAAAAAGAGACTCGCCATAGGGCTATCTGGTACAAACGGCCAAAATATAGGTGAAGTTTCTTTTAATTGATTTCCATACCATATAAATCCGTAAATTGTACCTAATATGTTAACAATCAATAAAAATAATAGTACCGAACGTTGCCTTAACATTGCATACAAGTAAACCAAGCTGTCTGTCCAACACCTTTCAAACAAAGTCATTCTTTCATCGAACTCTACTCTATTATATAGTAAACTTTCTATCATCAAAATAAAAAGCTGACTACAAATTTTGTAGTCAGCTCTCTCTTACTTCTTATTATACTTTGCGATAAATTCTGAAAGTTTTTTCACTTCTTCATCTGTTCCCTTAAATACACCTTTAGGCATTGCGCCTTTTCCGTCTTTCGCAATTTTAGCGATTTCTTCTGGTTTTAAAGTTAAGTTTTGCAAAGCCGGTGCTGCTGCCCCGCCCTGTAAATTGTCACCATGACATGTTAAACAAGTATTTTTTTGCATTAGTTTATAACCGTCATCATTTTTATCCACTGGTGCTGTTTTTACAATTGCTCCTTGTTTTTTTGCAGCTTCCCAATCGTGGTGTGCTACAGATTCCCAAGTTAAAAAGATAATCGACGCAATTGCTAACAGCATAAATCCAGTTGCTACAGGACGCTTCAATGGGCGTCTTTCTGGGCCTCGATCAAGAAATGGAGCTAACAGTAATGCTCCAAACGCAATCCCTGGCATAATAAATGCTCCAATTACAGTAAATGAGCCTGAAGCATAAGAATACTTTAATAACTGATACAAGAATAAGAAATACCAATCTGGAAGTGGTATATATCCTGCATCTGTAGGATCCGCCATCCTCTCAAGCGGTGACGGATGCGCCACTGTTAAACATAAATAACCGATTAAAAAAACTGCACCAACCATCCATTCTTTTAACAAGAAGTTCGGCCAAAATGCTTCTGTTTTTCCTGGGTATTCAGAATAGTCTTTTGGAATATTTGGTTTCCGAGCTACTGGTACCCGAGAATCTCCTACAAACTTCATCCCTTTGCCGCGATGCATAATCTCCCTCCTTTAGTTCTTTCCCCTTTAATTTAGCAATCTCTTATAGTGGACCGGAAATACCTTGTTTGCGAATCATGATGAAGTGGAAGGCCATTAAACCTAGAAGTGCTGCTGGTAAGAAGAAGACATGAATAGCAAAGAAGCGAGTTAATGTTTGAGCGCCAACAATTTCGGAATGACCAGCGAGTAATGTTTTTATATAAGGACCAATGAGCGGCGTTTGCTCTGCGATTTGAATCCCTACTTTTGTAGCAAATAATGCTTTCATATCCCACGGTAATAAATATCCGGTAAAACCAAGACCTAACATAACAAAGAAAATAAGAACACCAACAATCCAGTTTAGCTCACGAGGCTTTTTATATGCACCTTGGAAGAAAACTCTGAGTGTATGTAAAAACATCATTACAATTACGAGACTAGCACCCCAGTGGTGCATACCACGAACAATTTGCCCGTACGCAACTTCATTTTGTAAATAATAAACCGATTCCCAAGCATTTTTAATATCCGGCACATAATACATTGTCAAAAACATTCCAGACAAAATTTGAATTACAGTAACGAAAAAGGTAAGCCCTCCAAAGCAATAAACGAATGCAGAAAAGTGATGTGCCGGGTTTACATGTTCAGGTACTTCATGATCAGCGATATCGCGCCATATTGGTGTAATATCTAACCGCTCGTCTACCCAATCATAAATTTTATTTAGCATCTACTTTGCACCCCCTCTTGGCTTCGCTTTTCCTAAATACAATGTTCCATCTTTCACTTTAGACTCGTACACATCAAGCGGAGCAAGGGGCGGTGTGCCTTTAATGTTAACCCCATCTTTTGTGTAACGCCCCCCGTGACACGGGCAAAAGAATTGATTCGGATGTGCTTTGTCTGAATTCCAGTTCACTGTACATCCTAAATGTTTACATACTGGAGAGAACGCAACAATGTCTCCGCTTTCATCTTTATGAACCCAAGCTGATTTTGGCTCGTCAGACTTGTACCAACCATCAACCTGCTTCACCTTAAAGTCGAAACGCTTCGGTTCTGTTGTAATATCCTTCACTTGTGCAACAGCAACCATATCCGTTCCTGCTTCTTTTCTTAACACCGGATCAAGCGCAAATCGCGTCATCGGCATTAAAATACCCGCTGCCATAAAGCCTCCTACCCCTGTAAGTGTGTAATTTAAAAACTGTCTTCTTGACACACGATGTTCCTTCTCGCTCACGAAAATTTCCCCCCTCTATCAGAAATTGTCCCCTCGTGAAAAATAATATAAAAAATAAAAACTAGGACACTATCATGATATAATACCCACATGCACAGGTCAATATCATACTACTCATAATAATGAGAACTTTCTGTTTATTGTTATTTTCCCCATTTTTCTTCTAACATTACCATTATATTTTTTATATGAGCGTGAATGACTTCTCTCTTCGCTTGATCACTAAATTGTTCTAACGCTAATGAAGGAAACCAAAATAAATCTCCCTGTAATTCTTGCATATCTTCTTTCCATGAAAAATCACTTGTAACGTAAGCAACGTGCTTAAAACCTTGGCTTTGTAAATGATCTGTCCATTCTTGCAAACGACCTTTTTCATTCTTTTGACTTTCTACTAAATACGTAAATGCAGGTAATAAAAGCACTCTTCCTTTATATTCTCTTTCCAATTCCATACTCAACAATTCGATAAATTCACCTTGTTCTACAACCATTTTCATTTCTTTTGCTGCCGAAATTGATAAAAGTGGTATAACTCCTGTATCGACATACTCTCTTGCTTGCTCAAACTGTTCCACATCTTTTACAATCCATTTCAAGTCTCTTCCCTCCCTCATTTTAAAATAACAGAACTTTCACTTTATATATATTAAACCATACTAAAAGGGGTAAAAAAAGAAAAACTACCTAATATCGGTAGTTTTTCTTAATAAAGTCTGAAATTTGTAAAAATTTAATAATCCAAATAAATTCTATAAAATCTTTAACTCCGCCGTTAACCTATGAAACGCTTCTTTATCTTGCTTATCCAACGCTTCATCAATTTGTTTCAAAAGACGTTCTCTTCTAAATGAAAATACACTTTCTTCTAAAAATCTCTCTGCAAGTAAACGATCTTTTTCATTTACTTCAATATGCTTTGGTAAATATGGGTTTTCTTCTAATACAGCTACATAATTTGCATTTTGGAACGATGATTTAAAGTTGAGTTGAATATAAATATCTTCATCTCGATTTAAACGAATATCATGAAACGATTTTTCAGCATCTGTTGTCATAACATTTTGTTTAAAAAAGTGAAACGGTGTATCTTTCACACAATTCGCTGACATCACTAAGCCACGCGGACAATATTTTGCATGCTCTACGAAGTGGACTTTATGCATTAATTGGTCGTGACTCATTAAATAATTCAAAATCCATACACATTCACGCTGTTTCAGTTGGTAATTATTCAAAAACCATTTTACAAAATCCTTCTTCTCGTTTACAGAAACAGGGGTATTCATAGCAATTAAGTCCCTCCTCTGTCTTTCTCTTTTCTTTTTAGATTCAAGAAGCGGCATTCAGTTTCCTTCCAACTTATGAAAAATCCTATAAATTATATAATAACTCTTCAATATGAATTTGTGTCGGGTCTAGTTGTATCAACTGAGTAAATACTTCTTTCGCCTCTTTTCGCATTCCTTCTTCCAATAAGAAATAACCGTACTCTTCCAAGAAGTCTGGATGATTCTTAAAAGAAGTATATGCACTTTCATAGTGTTTTAATGCATCCGAATACATTTCTAATTGTTTTTTTGCAAACGCAAGATCCCAAAGTAGTTGTGTATCTGGCTCTCCGCTATCAATTGCACGCTCTACAACTGCAATTAACTCTTCATACTTTTCTTGCTCTTTTAAAATATAAGCATATTTCAATGTTGCACCTAAATGTCCTGGATCTAACTCAAGCGCTTTTTGAAGCACTTCTTCTGCTTCCGCTACTTTCCCTAATTTTGCTGCAATGTTAGCTAATTCTACATAAAACGGAACAGAAAGCTCATCTACTTTAATTCCTTCATGAAGTGTTTCATAGCTTTCTTGAAGCATTCCTTCTTTTTCATAGCTTTTCGCTAAATACATGTACAATGATGCATACTCAGGGTCTAATTCTTTTAATTCTTGCCAAGCACCAATTGCTCTTTGATATTCTTCTCCTTGGTATAGTGTGAAGGCATATCCAAATAATGAATGAATATCTTTTTGCTCCTCTAAGCCTGCTTCATAGTAAGAGATTGCCTCTTCCCAGTTTCCAATCGCACTTAACGTTTCCGCAAGGCGCAACGCAATGACAACACCACCCATTACTTTATGTTCTGCTAATAGCGACTCATAATAAGTAATTGCCTTTTGTTCTTCACCTTTACTACTATATAATTCTGCTAATCCAAACGTAATAACAGGTTCGTCAGGCATCATTTCTTTCGCCTTTAATAGTTTTTGCTCCGCTACATCATCAAAGCCTTGCATTTGGAATAAATCTGCAACAAGTAATAACGATTGAACATATAAATCATCATTTTCTGGAATATCATGAAGCACTTCAATCGCTTCATCCTCTTTGTCTAGATCAATATATAATTCTGCTAAAAATACCGTAAATTCACTTTCTTCTGGATACAGTAAACGTAAGTCTTCAGTAATTGCTAGCGCCTCATCCATAAATCCAAGTGTATGGTAATAGCGAGCAATATCATACTTCTCTTCATCATTCGCAATTTGTAATTGTTCTTTTAATAATTGTAACCCTTTTTCCGCTTCTCCATTTTCAATATATGAAACAGCTTGTTCAAACTTTTGCATAAACGTCTCCTTTAATTCTAAAAAATATTCTCTTCTGTTCATTTATCATAAGCAACTCACTGTAAGAACGCAACCTTTAGAATGAGCATACTTCTTCTTGTACTTTCTCTTATAGCACGGCTCGTTGTTCCAAAGGTTCTCATATGACACCGATACCGCATCCCTACTTTCTATTGTACCGTTTTCTTTCATTACCGTGCAAATAACTTCTCTCGTTGATTATTAAGTTATATAAAGCCAACCTGACTAGCACACTTCAATCTTTGTTAAAAAGTGGAGCCTCGTTACCTTAAATAAAAAAGGCTCCTATAATAGGAGCCTTCACAATTTCTTAAGAATATGTTTCCTCTTTCTTTACCTTCTCATTTACAAGCTCTTTCAGTAATTCTATAATTTCATCATTCTCTTCTTTTAAACCGACTGTAATACGAATACCGTCATGTATGCCAAATGCAGCACCAGAACGAACAATGTATCCTTTTTTCATTAATCGCTCGAAAGCTTCATTACCAGGAATACCAAGTTTTAAGAAAATGAAATTTGTTTGAGATGGATAATAGAATACGTTATATTCCTTACAAAATGCATAGTATTGATTTAAACCTTCAGTATTCTTCTGCACACATTCTTCTAGAAACTTTTGATCTTCTAATGCAGCTATTGCTACAGATTGCGCGACAGTCGATGTATTGAATGGTAACCTTGCTACTTCTAGTTGCCCAATTAACTTCGCATTACCAACCGCGTATCCGATACGAAAAGCAGCTAAGCCATATGCTTTTGAAAACGTACGTAAAACCATAAGATTTTCATACTTTTCAAGAAGTGGTAATGTTTGCGGATAGTCTTCCGCTCCCACATATTCATAATATGCTTCATCCATAATAACGAGTGCTGACTTAGGAACTGATTCTAAAAATGAAAGTAACTTTTGTTTCTCTACATATGTACCTGTCGGGTTATTCGGATTACAAATCCATACAATCTTCGTTTTGTCATCTACTTGCTGTAGCATTGCATCTAAATCGTGAATACCCTCTTTAAGTGGCACTTCACGAATTTCTGCTCCTTCAATGACAGCATGGTGATGGTATTGCGAGAACGTAGGATTCGCCATTACAACATTTGTTCCTTCATGTAGTAATGCGCGGCTAATCATTTGAATGACTTCATCTAATCCACTACCAAATAACAGTTGTTCCGCTTTTACACCTAAATGATCTGCTACTTTTGTCCGAATCTCGAAGGCATATCCATCCGGATAAAGAGCATATTGGCTCGCTAACGACGTTAATGCTTCTGTCACACGCGCTGAGCAGCCAAATGGATTTTCGTTCGATGCTAATTTTACAATTTTTGATAATCCGTATTCCCTTTTTACTTCTTCAATATTTTTCCCAGGTACATATGCTCTCAAAGTTAACAATTGCTCTTTCACTTTCATTTTTCTTCCCCCAGTCATTTTATTGAATTCGATTACAGTAAGAGATTATAATCTCTTACTGTAATCTTTTATCATAACCGTCACTATTACGAAAACACCTCTACATAAGCAATTCATAGCTGTTCCCTATATTTTTAAACCATATCCTTTTGAAATGCCTCTAACGCAATATGAACAGTCTCATCAGGAATAGATACGACATTCACTACCCCATATTCCTGCATAAGCACCATATGAATTGTTCCTGCATTTGCTTTCTTATCTTGTTTCATCAATTGAACAAGGCGCTCTACATTCAAATCACTTGGCATTTTTGGATAGCCGTACTTCAAGAACCACTGCTTCATCTCTTCATAGGCAAGATCAATCTTGTATACTTGTTCACTTAAAAATATAGCGAATAACATGCCAACAGCTACTCCGTCACCGTGAGTAATATTTCCATACCCAATCTCTTTTTCAAGAGCATGTCCTAACGTATGTCCAAAGTTCAAATGGGCACGTACACCTTTTTCTGTTTCATCTTGCGATACAATATTTGCTTTTACAGGAATCGCCTTCGTTAATATGTGAATTAATTTTTCATCACGAAGATCTGTTAATGTTTGCACTTCTTCTTTTAACCAATGATACAGCTCTACATTACCAATAAGAGCATGCTTGATTACTTCTGCATAACCTGATCGCCACTCTTTCTCAGGAAGTGAATGTAAAAATGGCGTATGATATACAACAGCTTCTGGTTGATGAAACGCTCCAATCATATTTTTTCCTAACGGGTGATTAATTGCTACTTTCCCGCCTACTGCGCTATCGTGGGCTAATAAAGTTGTTGGAACTTGAACAAAGCGAATACCACGCATAAACGACGCAGCAACAAAACCAGCCAAGTCCCCAATCATTCCGCCTCCAAGTGCGATAATTAAAGAATTTCTATCTAATTTATTTTCAAGAGCCGACGTATGAGCCGCATAGAAATTTTCAAAAGACTTCTCTTTTTCACCACTCGGTACAACGAATGAAAATACCTTTTGTTCCACTTGTAATGCATTAACAACTGTCTGTAAATGTAAAGAAGCAACAGCTTCATCTGAGATGATCATTACGTTAGATACAGCCGGTTGCATATTTTGAACAATCGTTGTCAAATGTGATAATGCCTCTTTCCCAACATGTACATCATATTCTTTTGATTTCGTTTGAATATGTATGTTTTCCATTAAAATCCCCTCGCATATTCATTATGTTTCTCAATATTTTCACGTATAAGATCGATACGATCTAATCCAAATTGTTCAATTAAAGCTGTCGCGAGCTCCCAAGCCACAACAGCTTCAGCCACAACGCTAGCTGCTGGTACTGCACAACTATCTGAACGCTCAATACTCGCTGTAAAAGCTTCTTTCGTATCAATATCCACACTTTGAAGCGGTTTGTATAATGTAGGTATCGGTTTCATCACACCACGCACAACAATTGGCATTCCAGTCGTCATGCCACCTTCTAATCCACCTGCATTGTTCGTTCTTCTTGTATAGCCATGTTCCTCATTCCATAGAATTTCATCATGAACTTCACTTCCTGGTCTATGTGCTGCTTCAAAACCAATTCCAATCTCCACACCTTTAAAAGCATTAATACTCATAATTGCAGCTGCTAATTTTGCATCCAGTTTTCGATCATAATGTACATAGCTACCTACTCCGATTGGCATTCCCTCTACAACTACTTCAACGATTCCGCCAATTGAATCACCATTTGCTTTTGCATCATCAATTGCTCGCATCATTTGTTTACCAGCTTCTTCATCTAAGCAACGTACAGGTGATTCTTCTGTTATACTTTTTAATTCTTCAATTGAACTATAAGTAATCTGCTTAGCTTGTACACCACCAATCTCAATTACATGTCCTGCCACTTTAATACCAAGTTCCGCTAAAACTTTTTTAGCAACTGCACCAGCAGCAACACGTACTGTCGTTTCACGTGCCGAAGAGCGTTCAAGTACATTTCTCATATCTCTATGACCATATTTAATCGCACCATTTAAATCAGCATGTCCAGGCCTTGGTTTTGTCACTTTCCTTTTCATTTCTTTTTCTTCTTGCTCCGTTAAAGGCTCTGCGCCCATAATTTTTGTCCAATGTGCAAAATCACGATTTTCAACAACAAGTGCAATGGGAGAACCTAATGTTTCTCCGTGTCTAACACCACTTACAATTTGCACTTGATCTGTTTCAATTTGCATGCGTCTACCACGCCCATATCCCTTTTGCCTTCTAGCTAACTCTTCATTTATATCATCCGCTACTATAGGCAGTCCTGCTGGAACACCTTCTAAAATCGTTGTAAGTTGTGGACCATGAGATTCACCAGCTGTAATATATCGCATACGTTATTCCTCTTTTCGTATATGTATTTATCCCGCCATATTAAGCAACGATATTATTTATCATCATTCAAAAAATCAAAGTAGTTATTTAGTAAATCTACTACTCGCTCTATCCTTTCCGATAGACCTTTTACTTTACATACCAATATATCATAACAACCCTAGCTTCGTAACTGACCGAAATAAAAAAAAGTGCAAGAAGAATACCCCTATTCTCCTTGCACTTTTTACTATTATCACATTTATTAAAGCGTTTACAAATTATTTCAAAATAATTAGTAAATCCATTGATTCATTAATTTTGAGTAGTCAACTAATTCTTCTTCCTTAAAGAAAATAGCAATCTCGCGCTCTGCACTTTCTAAAGAATCCGAACCGTGGATAATATTTTTCGCAACAGTTACACCGAAATCTCCACGAATTGTTCCAGGAGCAGCTTCATGTGGTCGTGTTTTACCCATCATATTGCGTGCTGTATCTACTACACCTTCACCTTGCCATACCATTGCAAATACAGGGCCAGATGTAATAAAGTCTACTAATTCACCAAAGAAAGGTCTTTCTTTATGCTCACCGTAGTGTTCTCCAGCAATTTCCGGAGTGACTTGCATTAATTTTGCACCAACTAATTGAAAACCCTTTTTCTCAAAACGAGCTACGATTTCCCCAATGAATGCACGTTGTACACCGTCTGGTTTTACCATTAGAAATGTTTTTTCCATAAAAAATCTCTCCACTTCTGAATTATGTATGTAATTGTATATCCCCACACACATATTAACACCCTTATCACAATTGTGCAATAGTTTTGAAAAGGAGAGATTTTTTTATTTTTTAGAAAAAACACTAAAATTTTCGTTTTCCAATATACTTTGCTACATTTTGTAATGCATACTTTGCTTGTCCGCGCGGGAGTGGTTTTATTATCTCCAATGCTTTATGTAAATAACGTTCACTAAACGCAAACGATTTATCAATAGCTGCACTATTTTTCACAGCATCAATAATTTCTTTCATTTCACCCGCTGTTGTATTTTCATGTACAGATGTGATTTTCTTACGAAGTATTGGATCTTCCATAGCGTATAAAGCAGGAAGCGTAATATTCCCTTGCAATAAATCACCACCAGCGGGTTTTCCAAGTTTCTCTTCCGTTGAAACGAAATCTAGAATGTCATCAATAATTTGATAAGACATCCCTACAAAATACCCATACCAAAACAGACGATTTACCGTATCACGATTAGCACCCGCAGCAATTGCTCCTAGCTGACAACTCGCAGCAATTAATAATGCTGTTTTTCGCTTTATCCTTCTTAAATACGTTCTTAAATTCTGGTCATAGTTATATTTATCTTTAATTTGTTCAATTTCACCTTTACAGACTTCTAAAATGGTATGCGACAACGCCTGATGTGCCTCTGGAATTTCGATATTTGTTATACATTCAAGAGACTTAGCGAACAGATAGTCTCCTGTATACATCGCAATACGATCTCCCCATTTCGCATTCACAGTCGCACTACCGCGTCGTAAAAATGCAGCATCAATAACATCATCGTGAACAAGAGAAGCCATATGAATAAGTTCTAACGCAACAGCAACATGCTTAATTGCATCTAACTTATAATCTCCAAATTTCCCTGCAAGTAACACAAATACGGGACGGATTCGCTTCCCACCAGCTTCAATAAGTTGTAATGCCGCTTCTTCTACTAATGGCTGTTCAGATGCAACCGTCTTTTTTAATTCTTTTTCTATCACATTAATATCCGATCGTAAAAAAGAGTACATAAGTTGTAACTTCATATTGTTCACCTTAACCTAAAACGTCTTTTTTCTATTTTAATTCTGGTTTAATACCTAAGTGCATCGCTGCTACCCCAAAAGTAAACGGCTTCACTTGTACACGTTCAAGTCCAGCTTCCTCAAACATATGAGCCAATTCTTTCATCCCTGGGAATGTACTAGCAGATTCCTGAAGCCATGAGTATTCTTTATAACTTTTCGCAAACATCTTTCCAAATAACGGCATAATATATTTAAAGTATAAAATATACCCTTGTCGAAAACCAATCATTGTTGGCTGCGATGTTTCTAAACAAATTACTTTTCCACCTGGTTTTACTACACGCGCCATTTCTTTTAATACGTGCATATAATCTGGTACATTACGTAAACCAAATCCAATCGTTACGTAATCAAATGTATTATCTTCAAATGGAAGTTCCATTGCATTCCCGTGTAAAAGTTCCACTTGTTTTAATTGTAAAGCCTCTACCTTTTGCTTACCGACAGATAACATATTTTCACTGAAGTCTAAGCCAACAACCTTCCCCTGCTCTCCTACCGCTCCAGCTAACGCAATTGTCCAGTCCGCTGTCCCGCAGCATACATCAAGCGCTTTACTGCCCGGTTGTACATCCATAATACGCATCGTCTCTTTACGCCATGCCTTATGTCTTTGAAAACTGATTACAGAATTCATCACATCGTATTTATCAGAGATCTTTTCAAATACATCGTGTACTCTTTCTTCTTTTGATTGTTGCATGCTCGTACCTTCTTCCAATGTAAAATTGCTTATGTCTTCGATTTATCTCTTAACACAGAATTTATCTCATTTATGTCTGTGTGATTTTCTAAAAATTGATTTTCTTTCTTTCTCAATTCCATCATCCAGCCATTAATAATCGTTTCTGCATCTGCTTCATCCCCAAAAACCCCTTGAACTGCTTGAAAAACAGGCGAATGTTGTTTATCAACGTGCAATTGACATTCGTTTTGAAGACGATTTTTTCCTAACACATACGTTATAAATGGCTTCCAATGTGATAAATGAAAATGATCACATGTTTTCTGTAATAGCGCAGACTCAATCGTTATTACGCTTTCTAATATGTCATCAATCGTTTTATGCGCTTTTTGATATAACATAATTTTATGTTCATTGATTTCTTTAATTCCTTCAGCAAGCGCACGAATTAAAACAATATCACGATTCATAGACAATAAATAATAATATAGCCCACTATAGTAATCACCTGCAAGTACTGTTAATTGGCGACATTTATGTGATTCAATCGCTTCTTCATCTGCTTTATTTGATACTCTTTCATGTGTATCAAGCGCAATTTGCACAAGCATAATTGTTACTACATAATGCTCAATTTGTTCTATATGTAAATTTTCACTCTTTAAAGCCCCATATAGCAATGCTATTTTTTCTTCATCAATAAATGGTTCTTCAATATAGTTTATAAAATAAGGATGGCGTAATTTCTCCATCAATTTCTCTTTTATACCCGCATACCCTCCGTAGATGTCACACACAAAAAATCACCCTTGTTTTCTAATTCATAAAACTTATTATAACACATACAGTCTATTTTCTATAACCAAAACTTGGCTATCCCTTCCAAACTTCCACTGAATTAAATAATATCTTCGCTTCATTTAAATAATCTTTCTATTCTCAATCTGCCCAACTAAAACTATATCATTTATTTACAAAAAAAAAAAAGAAAAGCAGTTTCCCGCTTTTCTTTACTTCGTTTTAATGAAAGATAAAATTTCACTACGTGCTGCCGCATCATTTTCTAACACGCCACGCACAGCAGTCGTTACTGTTTTCGCACCAGGCTTTTTCACACCGCGCATCGTCATACACATATGCTCTGCTTCTACCACTACCATTACACCGTGCGGCTCTAGTACTTCCATAATAGAGTTAGCTACTGTTGATGTAATACGTTCTTGTAGTTGCGGACGACGTGCAATTGTGTCTACAGTACGAGCTAATTTACTCAGTCCCGTTACTTTTCCACCTTGCGGAATATATGCAACGTGAGCAACTCCATAAAAAGGAACAAGATGATGCTCACACATCGAATAGAATGGTATATCTTTTACTAGTACAAGCTCTTCGTGATCTTCTCCGAATACTTTGTGTAAATGCTCTTTTGGATCCTCATGCATCCCTGAGAATACTTCTGCGTACATTTTCGCAACACGCTTCGGTGTATCAAGTACTCCCTCGCGATTTGGATCATCTCCGATTGCCTCTAAAATAAGACGTACCGCGTGTTCAATTTGTTCTAAATTAACTTTTGCCATCCGCTAGCCCTCCCGAAAAACCTAAAAGTGATACGAACACATTCTAGCATATTTATGTTTTTAAAAGCAAAAAGAAGAGTTTCCAAAAAGGAAACTCTTCTTCCCTGTTAATATGTAAGGATTATTTAACCGCATCTTTTAACGCTTTACCAGGTTTGAATGCAGGTACTTTACTTGCAGCGATTTCAATCTCCTCACCTGTTTGTGGGTTACGACCTTTACGAGCCGCACGCTCACGAACTTCGAAGTTACCGAATCCGATAAGTTGTACTTTATCACCTTGTTTTAAAGCTTCTAAGATAGAATCAAAAACAGCGTCCACTGCTTTTGTTGCGTCCTTTTTAGAAAGGGAACTTGCTTCTGCAACAGCATTGATTAAATCTGTCTTGTTCATGCCATTCACCTCCTCCCAAAGATAAGACTGTATAATGATCATAAAATGAGTCTTACTTTCATTTGTAGGCAATTTTTGCAAATTCTATACTACAAAGATGTAGATAAATCATTATCAACGCCTATATTATACGATTCTCCTTTATAATTCAATATTTTTAAGGAAATTGTTACTCTTAAAATGTGAAAATCTGATGAAACTTGACAATTTACAACAATATATTAGATAATGACTGTTTATTTTTCTATTACATATGTAAAAAGAAAAAATCCCTCTACAATGAGAGGGATTTTTCTCTTACAATATAATCGCAATTAATCCGCCAGATCCTTCATTAATAATTCTTTCTAGCGTTTCTTTTAATTTATATCTAGCATTTTCTGGCATTAAAGATAGTTTCGCTTGAATCCCTTCTCGAACAATCGAGCTAAGCGAGCGTCCGAATATATCGGAATTCCAAATTGATAACGGATCATCTTCAAAATCTTGCATTAAATAACGAACTAATTCTTCACTTTGCTTTTCAGTCCCAATGATCGGCTCAAACGTGGACTCCACATCCACTTTAATCATATGAATAGACGGCGCAACCGCTTTTAATTTGACACCGAATCTTGAACCGTGACGAATAATTTCTGGCTCATCTAAGCTCATATCAGCTAATGCAGGCGCTGCTACTCCATAACCGGTTTGCTTTACCATACGCAGGGCATCCGCCACTTGGTCATACTCTGTTTTCGCATGAGATAAATCGAGCATAAGCTTTAATAAATGATCTTTCCCTCGAATCTCTACTCCTACTACTTCTTTTAAAATTTGATCATACAATTCATCTGGCGCATATAAATCAATCTCTGCCACACCTTGCCCCATATCGATGCCAGCTAGACTTGCTCGATCAATAAATTCATATTGACTAAACTGCCAAACAACACGGTCCACATCACGAAGACGTTTTATATCCTTTACAGTCTCTTGAACTGCTTCCTGATAACTTTGGCGTAACCAATGTCCTTCATTTAGCACCATTACCCAGCTCGGAAGGTTTACATTCACTTCTAAAACCGGGAACTCGAATAACGCTTCTCGAAGTACATTATACACATCTGTTTCTCTTAAACTCTCTACACTCATCGCAATGACTGGAATATCATATTCTTCTGATAAACTTTGACGTAACTGCTCTGTATCTGGATGATATGGCTGTACCGTATTAATAATCATAATGAAAGGTTTTCCTACTTCTTTCAACTCATTTACAACGCGTTCTTCTGCCTCTATATAATCTCTTCTTGGAATTTCACCAATTGTTCCATCTGTTGTAATAACGACGCCAATTGTTGAATGCTCTTGAATTACTTTACGTGTTCCAATTTCTGCAGCTTCATGGAATGGAATAGGCTCTTCATACCAAGGAGTATTAATCATGCGCGGACCATTCTCATCTTCATAGCCTTTCGCTCCTGGAACCGTATATCCAACACAATCTACTAATCGAATATTTACTTCAAGACCTTCATCTACTTCGATAGAAACCGCTTGGTTTGGAACAAACTTCGGTTCCGTCGTCATGATTGTACGACCAGCAGCACTTTGAGGCAGTTCATCCTGCGCTCTTTGACGGTCTGACTCATTCTCAATATTTGGAATAACAACAAGCTCCATAAATTTTTTAATGAATGTTGATTTCCCTGTTCGAACAGCTCCTACAACTCCAAAGTAAATATCACCGCCTGTGCGTTCCGCAATATCTTTAAAAATATCTACCTTTTCCAAGTGATTCCCTCCCTCAATATTTTTGGGAATAATTCCGCGTTTATAGTCAACTAATACCTTCTCTAACGTTGCCTATAATATCTGATATAATATAATGGTATTCTAGAAGTTCGGACAATATATCATATAATTTTGTCCAATTTCATATGACTATTTAAAAATATCTTTTGTTTGCATCGCAAGTTGTATAACATAAAAAACCTTTCTTCTAGAACTTATTCACTAAAAGAAAGGTTCATGACTTATGATTTTAAAAAAATTGGTTCTCCATTTTTCACTGTGTACGGTAAAGAATATGCAGGAACAAACGGGGAATCTTTCAAAAGTATATTCCGAATATCTTCCCCCTCCTTAAATTGCCCCTCATTTTTTTTCAAAGCTTCATATAAGTCGATTCTATAGTCAACAAAAATTTCTCCTTTTTCATTAATTACAAACGGCAGCCCTTTACCAGAATATGGACTTGTCACTTGCGGTACATCTTTATATCCTAGTTTTTTGAAATCCAGCTCATACACACCATCTGAAATCACTTTTTTAAAAGGTGGATATTGATGTTCATCACGATACATCCTAAGCTTTAATGATAATTCCTGAATTTGTTCAGCCATCCTAACATCAATTAACTTCACTGTCGGGTTTGTTTCAACATCTATTAATACGTATTGATATACTCCGCCACTTTCATACGCATTTCCTGGTGCCTCTTGTATGTATCTCGGAGCAATTTTTTGAAAATCGATTGGATATTTTTGATAAATCGGCGTACTCATATCACGCGTCTTAATTGGTAATAAACCATTCGTTTGTTCCTGATATGTAGTAATAGCTTTTTGAACAACTTGTAACTGATCTTCATAAGGAATAGCGTTTTGCTTCATATTTTCTTTCGGATACATACACCCCGTTAAAATGCTTATGCAACAAAATATTAAAATAATATGGATTTTTTTCACTAGTAATCACCTTTTCATGCTAGTATTCCTTACCACTTATGTAACATTTACTACGTAAACCTCTTTTTATTGCTCCACAGGTCCACTAAATACAACAAGAAAAATAACAATTCCGGACACAATCATAAGAGTGTATGCTACTAACGCTGTAATCCCTTTCAAAAACTTATTCTTTATTTTATGTCTACTTAATAAAATAAAAGCTACTGCAACAAACATAAATCCCATTGCCCCTAAGGAAAACCACATTTTTATAAGCCCTTCTGACATATACACACCCCTTTTTATCAATCTATTTTTATACTATTTTAACAAATTAAAATCTTTAAACAAATAAAAAAATAACATTTTACTACGAATTAATGAAGTGGAACTTTAATCAGTGAGGGTTTTGTCCATTCCCCATTGATTTCTAACCCTCGCCAATCTAGATAAAAAATAAAACCGAAGCGATTGCGCCTTTCGCTCCGGTTGACCAAATATGCCCAAAACAGCTCTATTCCCATTCTTTCATGACTATCATATGCAACCCTCAAACTCTTTGTTTCTCATATTTTATTTTTTAAACATTTTGCTTAACGAGCCAAAATCTGCTGGCATATTATTATTAATAATCGCTTTTACAATTTGATCCTCTTGTTCTTTCGGCACTTCACGCCCTGCCATAAGAGCAACTTGATGAATCAATTGACGAAGCACTGTCTCATCACGCAAATTCGCATTTTGTACAGACGATGCTAATTTAAAAATATCTTCTTTATTCACTTTCGCTTCTTTTTCAATGTTACTAAAAATGTTATTATCCATTCTTTTCACCCTCTCCTCAAGTTACTCTTCATCCTATGCAAAAATAAAAAAATGGTGAAAAGACCCAAGGAAAATATAAAAAGCGGCAGAAGTACACTTTGTACTTCTGCCGCTTTTATTTAAAGTAAATCAGGTATAGTTTCCACTTCATGTTTTTTCACGCGTCCCATCAATGATCCTACTGCATCTTTCACATTATTCCCATTGAACAGCACGTCATATAAAGCAGCTGTAATCGGCATTTCAACTTCCATCTTCTCTGCTAATTCATGAGCAGCTTTCGTTGTTCTAACACCTTCCACAACCATACCCATGCTTTCTAACACTTCTTCTAAAGAGTGCCCTTTTCCAAGCATATTTCCAGCACGCCAATTTCGGCTATGAACACTCGTACAAGTTACAATTAAGTCTCCCATACCAGTTAGGCCAGCAAACGTTAACGGATTTCCGCCCATCTTTCTTCCTAAACGAGCAATCTCTGTTAAACCACGTGTCATTAATGCCGCTTTTGCATTATCACCTAACCCAAGACCATCCGTTATTCCAGCAGCTAATGCGATAATATTTTTTAACGCACCACCAAGCTCCACTCCAACGATATCTGGGTTTGTATATACACGGAAATAGCTATTCATAAACAGATCCTGTACTTCCTCAGCCGCTTCCATACGCTTTGCTGCAGACGTAACAGTCGTCGCTTGGCGCAAACCTACTTCTTCAGCATGACTCGGTCCAGACAATACAACAACATCTTTAATCAAGTTCTCTGGAATTTCTTCCTCAATCACTTCCGAAATACGTTTTGACGTACCCGGTTCGATTCCTTTACTTGCATGAATCCAAGTAACTGGTTCTGTAACAATTTCTTTCATCTTTTGTAATACATCTCGGTACGCTTTCGTCGGTACTACTAGCAGTACTGTATTTACATCTACTAATGCTTCTTCTAAAGAAGAGTAGGCTACGATTGTGCTTGGCAATGTAATTCCTGGAAGATATCGACTATTCTCATGTTTCGTATTAATCTCATCCATAAGTTCAGAACGATTTCCCCAAATACGTACATCATGTCCATTGTCAGCTAATACCATCGCTAACGCTGTTCCCCAGCTACCTGCTCCTATTACTGTGATTTTTGTCATAAAATCACATCCTCTCCATTAGTCTCTTGCTCTAGCGATAATGTGAATCGGCGTCCCTACAAAGCCGAATGCTTCACGTAAGCGATTCTTTAAGAAGCGCTCATATGAGAAGTGCATTAATTCTGTATCGTTTACAAACACAACAAATGTTGGCGGTTTTACCGCAACCTGTGTTGCATAGAAGATTTTCAGACGGCTACCATTATGAGTCGGCGTTGGATTCATCGCTACCGCATCCATAATTACATCATTTAATACGTTCGTTTGTACGCGGATGCTATGGCTTTCATTTACTTCATTAATAACTGGTAATAATGTTTGTGTACGTTTTTTCGTTTTCGCAGATAAGAATACAATCGGCGCATACTCTAAAAATTGGAAATGAGCGCGAATGTTTTCTTCAAATGCTTTCATTGTTTTTTCGTCTTTTTTCACTGCATCCCATTTGTTTACGACGATAATAACAGCACGTCCTGAATCATGAGCATACCCAGCGATTTTTTTATCCTGTTCAATAATTCCTTCTTCTCCGTCTAAAACGACTAAAACAACGTCAGAACGTTCAATCGCTCTAAGTGCACGAAGCACACTATATTTTTCTGTGCTTTCGTATACTTTCCCTTTTTTACGCATACCAGCTGTATCGATGATTACATAATCTTGATCATCTTTGCTATATGGTGTATCAACAGCATCACGTGTCGTTCCAGCTATATTACTTACAATTACACGTTCTTGACCAAGAAGTGCATTTACAAGTGATGATTTCCCTACGTTTGGACGTCCAATTAAAGAGAAACGGATTGTTTCATCGTCATACGCTTCTTCTTCAATCTTTGGAAAATGCTTTGCAGCTTCATCTAACAAATCACCAAGTCCTAAACCGTGTGTTCCTGAAATCGGGAATGGCTCGCCAAATCCTAATGCATAAAAGTCATAAATATCACTACGCATTTCTGGATTATCAACCTTATTTACCGCAAGTACAATTGGTTTTTTAGAACGGTATAAAATTTTAGCAACTTCTTCGTCTGCTGCAGTTACACCATCGCGACCATTCGTCATAAAAATGATAACATCTGCTTCATCAATCGCTACTTCTGCCTGTTGACGAATTTGTGTCAAAAACGGCTCGTCTCCAATATCAATTCCACCTGTATCAATAATGTTAAACTCATGATTTAACCATTCTCCCGCACTATAAATACGGTCTCGCGTTATACCTGGTATATCTTCTACAATTGAAACTCTTTCTCCAACAATTCTATTGAAAATAGTAGATTTCCCTACGTTCGGGCGGCCTACTATTGCTATTACTGGTTTCGGCATATACTTTCATCCTTTCAACTTGCTTCTGTTTATTATGTAAAAAACCCTTCTTTGTGCAAGAAGGGATTTGCATTCCAGAATAATTCTCAACGTATCAAAACACCTCACATTATACCACACGTTGCTAATGTTTCACAATAATATATACATTCTCTTGTAAGCGATGCGCAATACCATCTAAAATGGCTTCTAAATTATTTGCAACAAATTCTAGTTCCTCTGTCGTCTCACAAGTAAACAAAGGAGCACCACCTGCAAATTTCTCCGGTTTCGTTGTAATAACCGCAAGAATAACACTTTCTAACATCATCTCTTATCTCCCCTTCCTTTCGGAGCCTCTGATGACATATGAACCGCGCTTTCTAACGTCGGCACATTCCCTATAACACCTATCGCTTTCTCTGCATCTTGATCTTGTGGCAAGACAAAGATTCCAACCCTGCCATCCTCTAAATCACGCTTTGCTAACGGTACAAGCGCTGGTGTACCCGAATCTCTATATATCCCTAAAGCAACAGAAACATCGTGCAAAATAGCTTGCCTTTGTCCTAAGTTTGCAATTGTAACCATCGCATCAATTGATTTCGGCTTTAAAATAAAACCCATTCCATATTTCATAATTTCTTCTTGCCTTGCTGGCAATCCAATATTCATAATGTAAATATTATCAATATAAAGTCCCGCTCCTTCAAAATGAAGTGGAACATGCTCAATTTCTACAAGATCATGAAGTCTTTTACCTGACATTAATTTTTTCGCAATAAAAAAACTTACCATACCAGTAATTACCCCGGCAATCCATGAATGGAATCCTATATATGCAAACGTCGTTGCAAACGACGTTAACATCGCCAAATAGTTGCGACTTTCAAAAACTAATGCAATCCCTTCAATGTATGTATTCCCACGTGGCACGAGCTCATATCCATCTAATTGTTGAAGTGTATTTCTTTCCATATTACGCACATCACGAAATTGCGTCGCTGCTAACGTAAGAAATGTAATTGCAGAAAAATCTTTTTTCAAAATAGACGGGATAGCAATCGCTCCTAAAGCAGCTGCAATTAACCCCATCGCAACATGGATAATTTTCCCGTGAAGCCTCGTCGGATATTGCCGCGTATCTGTCCGAAGCATTAACACTCTCGTTACTGTCCCCGCTATTACGCCACATAAAATGGCCGGTGTATATTCAGTCATGTATTACCCTCGCCTTTCTTTTACGTGTTTTTTTCTTAACCTGTTCCATGTATACTGATGCTTTTGCAATCCAAAACAAAATTGCCATGAAAAATGTAGAAACGGCGACGATATCAAAAAATGCTAAACTACCGTAATCATAAGGAAAATGTAGTTTCCGAAAAATAAGTGTCACTAGTAATTCACCTTGTAACATTCCAATATAAAGGGAACATAATCTCAATATGCGATCCCCGTTTAATAAAACCGAAGCATATACAAGAACACTACTTAACAAAAACAATCTGTCCACCACAATCCAAATTGGATCATATACTTCTAACAAATAAAAACTTGTATATAACATTGCAATAATAAGTGCCGAAAGTAAGCCATATAATTTTTGCCAAATAGAATATAGCGTGATTCCTATAAAAGAAATAATACAAAGCAAAAGAGCATTTACTGATACAGTGAATGAAACAATCGTCACATGTAACGGAGAGAAAATGATAAAAATCAGTATACAAGCACCTAACTTCCATCGAATAGAATCCTTTTTCATAAAGAAAGTTACGATAATCCACCCTATCCAAGCTACAAAATAAAACGTACTCCCATCCATCATTTCACCTCCTATGTTTTCCATTATGGGAACTTTTTATGAAAGTTAATCCCTTTTTCTTTACGCATAGTTTTTTCATATAACAGCAACACTTTTAATAAGGAGGTGCTATTCACAATGGGTAAAGATCGCCAAGAACGAAAACTGAGAGAATCACGCCGCGTTGAATCTGATCGCGACCAATCACTTCAATATCCTGGTGCAACTAGTCTTGATACACCGGAGCAAGCTCGAAAGCAAAATCAGCACTAAAAATACAAAAGACGGTTTCGATATTGTACGAAACCGTCTTTCACATAAATTATTTTAATAATTTCTACTCATAATATAATTCTTTTGTTTTCGCATTATAAATTCGATCACTTGACGAGGCATCAATCGTAACTACACCTGTTGGTTTTTTTGAATATGTAACAACATAATACGTATGAAGAGAAGGATCTTTACTATTTACTTCTACACGTACATAATTCGTCTCCCCTAATTCTTTTAACTTTCGCTCAACCTCTTTTTTCACATCTGCAGTATCTTCTCGTTCCTCTTTAACTTTTCTACTTCCGATGATGTTTCCTTGATCGGAAAGTAATACTACTTCAGCTGCACTTAAATCCACCTCATTCGGTATATTGAAATAATAATTTATATATGAATCTTCCGATGGATTATTTTTGTCTTCTCCTAATTCCCTTGGCAAAATTAGTGCTTCCATTCCACTTCCTGCATTCACCGTTGGATTCCTATACAATGTATTCCCGACTGCAATTGCAATATTCTCCGTTTTAATTGTCGATTGTGCTGTTGTTGAACTAGAACCCCCTTCTCTCACATTTGAAGTTAGTGAAATTTCAACTTTTTGATTATATCCAGAAAGCGCTGTATCTTCTCTTATATTCCGTGCATGGATATTAACATCATCGCTATTATACGTAATACGTCCTATTGTATTTTTACCATTTGAAGATATATTCTCTCCTTTTTTATTAACCTCCTCATTCACTAAATTATCGTAAGTTTTTTCTTGCTTCTTTTGGCTCTTAAATTGTAATCTATTATCTTGTTTTATCATCAACCATTTAAATTGAAAAGTTTGCACACGTTCTGCTTTCCCATTCGTATAATTCGTTTTATATGTCATTGAATACGTTAATTCATATTGTTTATCTTTCCGCTCTTTAATATCATCTATCTTCACGTCTAGTGCTACCGATTTAAAATCCTTTCTCTCATTACACAACTTTATATAAGCGATTACATCTTTGTAAGCTTCATCTTGATTCGCATCTACAAAATATGCTCTTAATTCCTCGGCAACACTTTTCCTTTCATTTGCACCACTTTCAATAAGTTCAGCATATGCGATTAAATCTTTCTTTACCTCATCCTCAGAGATAGTACTATTTTCATTTTTAATCTCTTCATTTTTTGGTTTTACATCTCTTTTTTCATCAACTGTAACTTTCTTATTAGAATGACCATTATAATACAAATAAGCACCCATGCTCATTGTTCCAATAGTAATGATACTTATAATAGAGATCCACACTTTCTTATTTTTGCCATGTTTCTCCCCACAAACATGGCAAAAATTAGCCCCCTCCAATAATTCAGCAGCACACTTTCTACACTTCTTCATTTTCATAACCCCTTTTTTATTACAACTTCCATAAACGATATTCATATATTTTAATTATAATATATTATCTCTCTTTTTTCCATTTATAGAATTATATAGGGCAGTGCTTCACTTTATAAAAAGAAAAAAACCAACCGAACGGTTGATTTTTTTATCTCCTACTATAATGCGCAGTATCAATACCACGCTGCATTAACCAATGATACGTTTCGCCTTTTAGAACAAGAGGTACCGATTGCAACTCTTCTATCGTCTTTGCCCCAAGAGCTGTCATAATAAATTTTAAATCTGTATGTAATAGATCGATTTCATCCACTAACTTCTCGATACCATCTTGCATTAAAATCCGTAAAAAATATCCAGCAAACGCAGTTGTATTCGCCCCTAATGCAATCGCCTTCGCTACGTCAATCGCTGTTTGTATGCCCCCAGATGCAATAAAAGAGAGGTTATTATTTGTAGAGGTTGCTTCAATAATCGAGGTAGTTGTTTGTATGCCCCAGTTATTAAAATAAGAAAGCATACGCTGTCTTCGTTCATTTTCAACAGCAGCAAAATTCGTACCACCTTGTCCACCAATATCAATTGCCGTTACACCTATACTCGCTAACTGTTGCACTGTTTCCTTACTCATCCCAAATCCTACTTCTTTTACAATAACAGGAACTTTACTCTTTAAAACAATTTGCTCAATCCGCTGAAGTACCCCCGTGAAATCACGATCTCCTTCAGGCATCGTTAACTCTTGTATGACATTTAAATGAATTTGTAATGCATTCGCTTCAATCATAGCAACGGCACGCTCTGCCTGGTCGACAGTTGCCTCACTACCCAAATTAGCAAAGAAAACCCCATTTGGATTTACCTTTCTAACGACTTTATAAGAAGCCGCCTCACTTTCATCTTTTAACGCTGCCATTTGCGAACCTACAGCCATAGCAAGATTATGATGTTTCGCTACATATGCTAATTGCTCATTAATATGTAACGTTTGCTCTCCTCCACCGCCAGTCATCGCATTGATAAAAATCGGCGAACTTAGTGAAAGTTCGCCGATTTTTGTTTCACATGTTATAGTATCATAACTTGAATTTGGCAAGCTTTGATGCACAAATTCAATATCATGAAAGCCATGCGTACGAGACTGACCAGTAGAAAGAGCGTATTCAATATGATCTAATTTACGTTTTGCCCTTACCACTTGTACCCCTCTTTATTTCTTTAATTTTTTCAGTTGTTCACCAATAATATCACTTAATTGGAAAGTAGCAGAATCAGCATTTGGTTCATACTGACTGTAATCTTCAGTTACATTATTTTCCTCAAGCGCTTCTTTTATACTTAAAGAAATACGTTTCTCTGCTATATGAACTTCAAGTACTTTCACTGTTACTTCTTGTCCCATTTCCAATACTTCATTTGGATTTTTCACGTGACGATTTGCAATTTGAGATACGTGCACAAGCCCTTCAACACCAGGTAAAATTTCAACGAATGCACCAAATGTAACAAGGCGTTTTACTACTCCCTCACGAATATCCCCAGCTTTTATTTCACCAGTAACATTTTCCCAAGGTCCCGGCTGAGCTGCTTTAATTGATAAAGAAATACGTTGTGTATCAGCATCAACCGATAGCACCTTTACTTTTACCTTTTGACCTTGCTCTAATACTTCAGAAGGCTGCTCCACACGTTCGTGTGAAATTTGTGAAATATGAACTAATCCGTCCACGCCACCAACGTTAACGAAAGCACCAAAATCCGTTAATCGTTGTACTGTTCCTTCAACAACGTCCCCTTCTTTTAACGAAGAGATTGCTTCTTTTTTCTTAGAATCTAGTTCTAGTTCTACTACAGCTTTATGCGAAAGGATTACACGATTTTTTTCACGGTCTAATTCAACAATTTTCACCGCTAGTGTTTTACCTTTATAGTCAGTAAAGTCTTCTACATAATGTACTTCTACAAGTGAAGCTGGGATAAAACCACGAACACCAAGGTCCACAACTAATCCACCATTCACAATATCTTTTACAGTAACATCAAATACATGACCAGAAGTAAATTTCTCTTGTAATTCTATCCATGCTTTTTCTGCATCAACAGCACGTTTAGATAAGACAAGATCATCTTCTTCTAATTTAATAATTTTTAATTCTAGTGTTTGATTTAATTCTACAACATCGCTTGCTTTTTCAATATGAACGTTAGCTAATTCACTAATTGGAATTACGCCATCTGTTTTGTATCCAACATTTACAAGCACTTGTTTCTCTTCAACTTTCGTTACAGAACCTGTAACAACGTCACCAACTTGTAATTCTTTTGAATCCATAACTTCTTCATTCATTTTCTCTACCATGGAAATACCTCCCTACAGAATTGACAAAGCATTTTTATGTATATACGAAATGAAAACAAAAGTTTTCATTTGCATGTTTAAGAATTTATCATCACATACTCTGTTTCAATACCATTCACAAGAAAATATATTAATCCTATATAAATAGTATACAGCAAAATCATCTTGAAGAAAGTATGTTTTGAAATATAATAGCGAATATATTCTGAAAGTTTTACTCCTCTTTTACTAACTTCTTACAAATCCGATCATTTGTCAAGGAAAGAGACTCACAATTCACGTATCCTTTACATTTCTATACAAACAAAAAAGAAAGAGGTTATCCCCTTTCTTTACTTTGCAAACACCCCTGAAACAATACTCATAATTTTTTGGACAACTTCTTCAATTGATAAAGAAGTTGTATCTAATTCCAATGCATCATCAGCTTTTTTTAGAGGAGAAACTTCTCGTTCTGAATCTAATTTATCACGCTGAGCAATTTCTTCTTTTAACTGCTCTAAATTAGAATCGAAACCTTTATTCATATTTTCTAAATGTCTTCTTTCTGCTCTTTCTTCTACAGAAGCAAGCATAAAGATCTTCACTTCAGCATCTGGTAACACATGTGTACCAATATCACGGCCATCCATGACAACGCCGCCTTTTTCCGCTAATTCTTGTTGACGACGTACCATTTCTTCACGAACAAGGCGATGTTTCGCCACAATGGATACTCGATTCGTCACCTCAGGTGTACGAATGACTTCAGAAACATCTTGTCCATTTAAAAATACAAGTTGTGTATTTTCACCTTGCTGAAATTCAATATTTACATTCTTTACAACTTCCATTAACTTCTCTTCATTTTCAATGTCCACTTTTTGTTCAAGGGCTGCATACGTAAGTGTACGGTACATTGCGCCTGTATCGATGTAAACGTAAGAAAGTTTTTTTGCAACAACTTTTGCAACTGTACTTTTCCCAGCAGCTGCTGGACCATCTATAGCAATTGAAATTCGTTTATCCATTGTAACACCTCATTTTTTCACTTATAAAACAAAACGAAAAGCAGGTATTCATCCCTGCTTCTTCTCATTTGCTTCACGTCATTAAATCCTCAATTATTGTAGCATAATCCTCTATAGAAGAAAATGAAAACTACCTATTCACCGGCAAGATTTCCACTTTATTTTTCGTGACGACACCTTCATAATAAACAATTTTAGATAAATATTTCACCGAAGACTTATGTATAAATAACAATTGTACAACACAAAGACAAATGAATTGTATTACTAAAATACGAATGAAAATTTTCTCTACTTTTTTCAAAGTATCGCTCCTTTCCACCTTCTATTTACACTTTTCATTCTTGATTTTATAAAACATGCAAAGAATCCCTATATTTATTGTCATTTTCTAAGCATGCTTTTATACATTTTCATTGTCGAATTTACTCAAAACATGTTATGTTCTAAATGTATTTTTTAACTTGAAAGGGGTATACGCATTGAAAAGAATCCTAGTTTTACACACTGGCGGAACAATTGCAATGGAGGAAGATAAAGAAACTGGGGTTGTACAACCAGGCGAAAAGAATCCTCTTTTAAAATTCATTCCTGATTTAGAAGGCGATGTTGATTTAATTGTTGAAGATGTGTTCCATCTTCCATCTCCTCATATGACTCCTAGCGAAATGCTACAATTACAAGTCATCATTGACGAAAGAGTAAAACAAGACGATATTCATGGCGTAGTCATTACGCATGGTACCGATACATTAGAAGAGACAGCTTATTTTCTTGATTTAACAGTTCAAGCAACTATCCCAATCGTTGTAACAGGAGCAATGCGTTCTAGTAATGAACTGGGAGCTGATGGCCTATATAACTTCTTATCCGCTGTAAAAGTTGCTAGCAGTAATGAAGCTGCAAAAAAAGGTGTTCTAGTCGTATTAAACGACGAGATTCATTGCGCTACAAATGTAACGAAAACACATACAAGTAATGTCGCGACATTCCAAAGCCCACAATATGGACCCATTGGTATGGTAACAAAACGCGGTGTCGTCTTCCATCATGCTTTAGTACATCACGAAACATATTCAGTAAACAAAGTCTCTAAAAATGTGGTTGTTCTAAAAGCATACGCTGGCATGGATGATACATTGCTAGCAGCAATTGAAAATCTTCCCGTAGACGGGATTGTTATTGAAGCACTTGGACAAGGTAATTTACCTCCAAGAACACTTCCTAGCCTAGAACGATTAATAAATAAAGGGATTCCTGTCGTATTAGTTTCTCGCTGTTTCAACGGTATCGTTCAAGACGTATATTCGTATGAAGGTGGCGGCAAACAATTAAAAGATATGGGCATTGTATTCACATACGGTTTAAATGCTCAAAAAGCGCGTATTAAATTATTAGTCGCATTAGAGAATACAAATTCTCATGAAACAATTCAAAATATGTTTATGCACGAATAAAAAAAGCTGTCGAAGTTTTCTCGACAGCTTTTTTTTATTCTTCTCTTGATGCAATGGTTTGCGCAATCGCATCTCCATGAAATCGACCGTTCTCAATAAATATTTCATTTGCATTGTTTCCAGCAGCAATTACACCTGCAATGAAAATATTTTCAGCGTTCGTTTCCATTCTATCCTCATTATAAATCGGACGTCCTGTTTCTGCATCAATCCGAACACCCATCTTCGTTAAGAAGCTATGATCAGGATGGTAACCAATCATCGCAAATACAAAATCATTTTGGATTGTATATGCCTCGTCATCAACTGTAAACGTTAATGTATGTTCAGTAATTTCTTTCACATGAGCCTGGAAATGCATTTGAATTGTACCATTTCGTACTAATGCCTCAAACTCCGGCAAAATCCACGGCTTTATGCTTGGTGAATACTCACTTCCGCGATATAAAACCGTTACGCGCGCACCTGCTTTAACAAGTTCCAACGCAGCATCTACACTTGAATTTTTCCCACCTATAACTACTACATCTCGATCAAAATAAGGATGTCCTTCTTTAAAATAGTGAGCAACTTTCTTCAGCTCCTCACCTGGAACATTCATATAATTTGGATTGTCATAATATCCAGTTGCTACAACAATGTATTTCGCTATATATATTTCTTTACTTCCGTCACGTTTTGTCGTCTCAACTTTAAATATTTCTCCATCTCTTTGAACTCTCTCCACTCGTTCAAAAGCATTCACTCGTACAGATTTACGCTTTACTACTTCACGATAATACGCAAGTGCTTGATTTCGAACTGGCTTACGATTTTCTGTAATAAAAGCAACTTCACCAATTTCTAATTTTTCACTAGAGGAGAAAAATGTTTGATGAGTTGGATAATTATAAATCGCATTTACGATGTTTCCTTTTTCAATTACTAACGGATTTATCCCTACTTTTTGCAACGAAATTGCTGCCGCTAATCCGCACGGACCGCCTCCAATTATGATAGCTGTTTCTTTCTGCATACTCGGTTCACTCCTAGTCTTCTACCTGTGCACTATTTATATAAACAAGAAAAAACCTACTTACAGCAGTAGGCACCTATCTTTATTGTATTCATTTTTCATATATTTGTCATCTAAACGAAACGTACATCCGATAGACATCTGCTAAAAACTGCTGAAATTTAATACCTTGTTTCCCTAATACATTTTCAGGATCAATCTTTCTAGCTGGGTCAAGTGTTTTATGTGATACGATATCTTTTTTCGGATTCAAGCCGAAATTTTGACATAAATACGCATGATACCACGTAAAACGATTATATGCTTCCCAAAAGTTAACATCACCGCCATAACAGAGTTCCACCCCAATGGCAGCCTTATTCGCATCATAACCATATAAGTCATTATCCGTCGGCACACCATATCGAACATGATAGGCAACTTCATTTATAGGGATGATTTCCAATATTGTTTTATCATCTACAAATGTATGTGCCGAAGCTTTCGGTTGTATTTCATTAAAATAATCCCGATTCCCTATCGCATTGCTACCAGGGTTTCCCGTATCATGACTTACAATAAACCTTACTTTAGAAAGAGGAATTCCCGGTCGTGAACTTCCATATCCAATATAGTTACGCTCTATAGGAAACATCGCCATTATTACCAACTCCCGCTTCAGAAGATTACCTTACTTCCTTATATATGTATTCGGTAGCAATGTCCTTATAGCATATTTCTTACGCGAAGAGAAAATCGAAAATATTTGATGTGAACACCATAAATAACACAATACTTACAGCGACTCCATAAAAACCGTAAAACCAAACACAATCTTCTTTCGTATCTAAACCGAAAAATTTATTTACTGATTGTAATAATGTGCCGCGCTTACTTTTCTTGTTTCGTAATACTTCCACTCGTTCCACAACATCTGCTGGCATCATAAATCTTTGGTCTACTGTCATTTTCATCATTTATCTCTCCTTAAAATCATTTCCGTTTTGTTTATCTAAGGAGAGTATAGCACGTTTGTTCGTGTAGAACAAGCGTTCTTTTTATTTTTTATTTTATTTTTCAGCAAGCCAAGTAAGAATCGAGATTACAAAAGCAATCATTGGTCCTACTATAACCATGCCAAATATTAAAAACAATAATCCTTCTCCGAACACCCGAACAATACTTGTTTTTTGAGCGCTTTTAGCTCTTGCAAGTTCCCTCTCTAACACCTTAACTTTCTCTTCTAATTGTTCTACTCGCTCCATCATTTCATTGCCCATATGCACTACCTCATTTAATACTTCAACAAAAAAACGTGATTCCCTCGAAAGGAAATCACGTTTTCTCAAGATATAATATTTTATACCCAACCTCTGAAGCGACTTGCTTCAGCCATTTTACGAACACCGACCATATACGCCGCTAAGCGCATGTTCACCTTACGAACTTGTGCTGTTTCATAAATAGAATCAAATGATTTTACCATTACTTTTTCTAAGCGCTGTTCTACTTCTTCTTCAGTCCAGTAGAAACCTTGGTTATTTTGTACCCACTCAAAGTATGATACTGTTACACCACCAGCACTTGCTAATACGTCTGGAACAAGTAAAATTCCGCGATCTGTTAAAATTTTAGTTGCTTCTAATGTTGTTGGACCATTTGCAGCTTCAACAACAATTTTCGCTTTAATATTATTAGCATTTTCTTCTGTAATTTGGTTCTCAATTGCAGCTGGAACTAAAATGTCGCAATCAATTTCTAACAATTCTTTGTTTGAAATTGTATTATTAAATAGTTTTGTTACTGTACCGAAGCTATCGCGACGGTCTAATAAATAATCAATATCTAATCCATTTGGATCATGTAATGCACCGTAAGCATCTGAAATTGCAATTACTTTCGCACCTGCATCATGCATAAATTTAGCTAAGAAGCTACCAGCATTACCAAATCCTTGAACAACAACGCGTGCACCTTTAATATCAATGTCGCGTTTTTTTGCAGCTTCGCGAATACAAATTGTTACACCTTTCGCTGTTGCTGTTTCACGTCCATGTGATCCACCTAATACAAGCGGTTTACCTGTAATAAATCCTGGTGAATTAAATTCATCAATACGGCTATACTCATCCATCATCCATGCCATAATTTGAGAGTTTGTGAATACATCTGGAGCTGGAATATCTTTCGTCGGACCTACGATTTGGCTAATTGCTCGTACATAACCACGGCTTAATCTTTCTAACTCACGGAATGACATTTCACGTGGGTCACAGATGATTCCACCTTTACCTCCGCCATATGGTAAATCAACAATACCACATTTTAAACTCATCCAGATTGAAAGTGCTTTCACTTCATTTTCTGTTACATTCGGATGGAAGCGAATTCCACCTTTCGTTGGACCAACAGCATCATTATGTTGCGCACGATATCCTGTAAATATTTTAACAGTCCCGTCATCCATACGAACTGGTATTTTTACTGTCATCATACGAATTGGTTCTTTTAATAATTCATATACTTCGTTTGGATAACCCAATTTTTCTAATGCTTCACTAATAACAATTTGTGTCGAATTCAATAGTTCAAAATGTTGTTCCCTTTGTTCTTGTGTTTTTGTTTGAGTTCCCTTTTCGGCTACCATAGTAAGTAAACCCCCTGTAATTTCACTTGTTTAGTAAACCTTCATTGCCTAGTATACACCCTTAAATTTGGAATGCAATAGAAAACGCTAACAAATATATACAAACTATTTTCTGTTGCAAGCGTTTTCACTATTATTATAGTCCTTTTATTACTTTTAGAAAAGTAAAATACTTAAATATTTAAATGTTTTTTAATGTTATCAAATACAGTATTAAAAAAACGAATATATTCGCCAAAGAAAAACATAACCAAACAGCTACAATCAACTTTATTTCATCGCTCTGTTTTCAAAATTTCAAATTCACTATCCTTGGCCAAATAAAAAGAAAACCTCAAGCTATTCGACATTAGCTGAGGTTTTCTTTCTTCACAAAATAGTTGTGTATTTGTTCGATTGCTTGAGAAGCCATTAATTCCTTACCATACTCCATTATACGATAAATGGTCGCTGTAGACGGATTACCATATTCCGCTAAAATAGCTATAAAATCCGCTTTCAGTAATTGAATTTGCTCCTCTTCTTCCATCCAAAGATAGAAGCGCCCATCCCACGTATACAGCTTTCCGCCAGTTACACCAAGGTTATATAAGCGATTCGACAGGTTAATTATGTCGTCTAGTGCAGCAAACTCATACAGTATATGCTCGCTTTCATCTAGAGTCACTTGCATTTCAATAAACTCGTCACGGAACTCATCATCTGTATCCATTTCTTGATGTTCTTTCGTTACAATTACAACCATGCCTTGTGCTTGTAGAGAAAATACTTCAACTGCAATCGGACCATCTGCTTCAAATCCTAATTCCTTATTTGCTTCTTGCATCATATCACGAAATAATTGCTGTACTTTCGGTGCATTTCTCCACAAATCTTCTTTCGTTAATCCTCGTTCAGATAAATCGTCAAATGTTAGGAAAATTTTTATCTTATTGTAATTTAATCGTTCCAGCCTCATCTCATACCCTCCCTACGTAACCAATGAATCTAATTTTTATTATATGAAATAGAAAATAGATGGTTCTTTTCGAACAACTATTCTGACATTTTTAACCATTCATCCCATTCTTCTTTCTTATCACCGATTAGGATCGTTTGCCTGTTCAACTGATCTCGAGCTCCTATTTCCCCTATAAGTCCAACAGAAAGGTTCTTATTTTTTTCTTGTAACAAATTAACAAAATTCATCGCCTCTTTAAGTTCTCGTCCTTCTTCAAAAGATACAAATAAATATTTGGGGCGTATTTGTTCAAGAGCTACCAGAGTACCATCTTCCTCTAAACTTGTCCTAATATATATTGCCTCATATCCTTTTAAGCGTAAATACGTTGAGAAAACAAACCCTTTCAACATATTATTTTCCAAAACAATAACTTTGTGTAAGGAAGAAAATGATGACGCATTATGGTACACCATTCCTAGACGAGTTTGTAAAAATGATACTACATATTGGAATTGCACCATTGTAATCTCATTATTATGTTTTAACATTAATAATTTGTTAGTAACTTGAAGAATAATACTTGTAACAATCTTTTCTGTTGAATATATACTAAAAGCCTCGTTTAATAATACAGAAGTTGTAATTTCATCAAATTTTAACAAAGCTTGTAGTAAATCGTCCACTAAAACAACTTCTTTATCATAAAGTAATTCTTTTTGAATGTTGTTCTGCGAACGATTCCCTTCCAATAACTGAACTGCTTGTCCAATCATCATACCGGAAGAAACCTTCTCCATTAACCATTCCAAAATTTGAATATGCTCTTCTGTATATAAACGATGCCCCGCTTGATTTCGCTTTGGGGCAATAACTTGATATCGTCTTTCCCATGCCCGAAGCGTACTCGGCTGAATTCCAATTATATTCGAAACAGCTTTTATATTATATTTTCCATTTAGAGTTGGCATCATTTCCCTCCGCATAGTGTAATGATATGTGTTTGAGCAGGTGCTCGAAAGCGAAGTGGAATCAATGTTGTTCCATACCCATTACTAACAAAGAGAGTCATACTTGAATAATTATACACGCCACCCTTTAAATGTTTTTTAGACGGAAATAATCGAATCTGCCCTCCATGTGTATGTCCACTTAACACGAGTGAAATTTGTTCTTTTCCAGACATTTTCTTTACTATATCAGGGTTGTGGCTAATTAAAATGCGAAAACCATATTCTTTACAATCGGCCAACGCTAAATCTAAACGATCACGTTTCAATCCAACATCGTCTACACCAAGTAAGCAAATTTTCTCTCCTAATTCAGATTCAAATACGACTCTTGTATTATCTAAAACTTTCACATTATTTTCTAATAACAAAGCATCTAATTCATGGTATTCAATCTCATAATCATTATTTCCCCATACAAAATATACAGGAGCTATCGCTCTTAACTTTTGTATATTTGCAGAAATTTTCGATAAGGGCACGCCTTTTTCTGCTAAATCACCACCAATAATGACGAGATCTACTTTTCCTTTTACTTGTTCAATTAACGAACTTGAAACAGTCCTTCTATGAATATCAGAAATAAAAAACACATTCACTTTTTGAAAACTTTCCGGAAATTCTTTAAATACTAAAGTATGTTCCAATACAGTATTACGCATCGCTTCTTTATACATTACAAGAAGGAATATAATACCGATGCATATGAGAGTACTCAATAATATTATCCATATCATATATTTTTACTCCCCTCCTCATAAAGACAATCCTCCATTTTTAGAACAAGTTGTGAATCGCTTATTTTACTAACTCTCTTGCTTTGTGGATTTATCTTTTATCGGAATTTTCAATTCTTGACCAACACTCACTTCATCTTCTTGTAAATTATTATACTTTTTAATTACTTCAATCCCATTTTCATCTGAAAAATATTGCTGCGCTATACTTTCTAAAGTTTCTCCCTCTTTCACCGTATGCGTCGCCACTTTCTCAGACTGTTTCTGAGATTCAGATTTAGCTGTATCAAAGAAAATTACTTCAAACGCACTTTTTCCAGCATTATTACTATCACTTTTCACCTGAATATATTTGTCCGTATACCATAAAATACTAATCGGTAGCAATATAAATAAAAATGTTAAAACCCGGACGAAAATGTGATTCATTTTAAACTTTTGTTTTTTCTCTTTATTTCTATGAATTTCACTACGCGGCGGTAAACCTTCATTTTCTTCCACTCGCTCAACTTCTAATTCCTCTTCAAAATCAGGAATTCGTTTCCTCATGTTGTTCACCACCACCTTCCATTTATTTTCTTAATTGGAGTCCCATTATAAAATCAACAAGAAAGTGTGCAAAGATTGTTATAAACAAATTTCCTGTCCATTCAAATACATAACCAAAGACAAAACTAATGAAACAGACGAAACAAAACAAAAATGGCTTTGTGATATACCGAATATGTAACACTGCAAATACTAAACTCGCTATTACAATTCCGAAGTGAGTCTGCACGACACCTCTAAATAAAAATTCTTCTGCAAAGCCGATAATGAATGTAATAACGAGTAAATGCATTACCGACATTCCTTGAAACATCTTATCGTTAATACCACCATCATCAAACCAAGACTCTGGAAATACTCGCATCGCAACATAATCTAATAACACAATACCAATCGCTAACAAGCCACCTATTATAAGGATGGACACAGGTTCCCATTTCCACAGACTATACACTGCTTTTGTATCTTGAAATAATATATACGCTAGTAAACAGCCAATACCAATAATAATCAACTGTGTTATATATAGATTCAGCCTTATTTCCTTCGGGCTCATATCTTCAATATTATGCCTTTGAATGTTCATCATTCCTCCATCTTTTCTAGGCCAAAAAGCTTTTGTAACTCTGTTTCCCAATTATAGTCGAAATCCGATTGTTGCGCTTGTCTTTTTTTATAATCTGTTTTTGTAATACTACAATAGTCGCAGCAATTTTTTAACTCGTTCTCTTTTCTATAACCGAACTGTTGCAGCAAAAATTCACGTCTACATCCTTTAACCTGTATCCATGACTTCATATTTTCTAGTTCACTATATTTATTACGTAGCCTTATTTCTACTTCGGCTATTAATCTGTTCATTATTTCATCTGACAAGCTCTCTAATATTAATTTTTGCTGTTGTATGATTCCAAACTGTTCGAGATGATAGCGGATGAAACGCCAATATTGTTCATTAAATCTTGCTGCATTATAACAAATTTCCTCTACATCTTCTATTCGTAATTCTTTCGTTTGAAACATTCTTTCTTGTAGTAACGAAAATAAAAATTGTATTTGTGACTTACTTGGCAATTCATCCTCAATTATTAAAATTGGCAAATCGTGATCTAGCGGACTACATAGTAAAATGGCTATACTTGATTCACCATCTCTTCCTGCTCTTCCGATTTCTTGTAAATAGGAGGCTATATTAGTCGGGTAATGGAAATGAATAATATATCTCGTATTCGACTTATTTACCCCCATACCGAAAGCACTTGTACATATTACAAGCTGCAACTGATTATTCATAAACTGCTGTTGAATTAACATACGCTCTTCATGTTCCATGCCACCATGATAAAAAGCTACACCAGTAACACCTTTTCCTCGTAAGTATTCCGTTAAACGTTCTGTCCACGCTCTACTTGAACAATATACAATCCCTGGTCCTTGTAAATACATTACCTGGTCCAAAAGCGCCTCTTTCTTCTCTTCTATCGTCTCTACAAATTGCACTTCCATTGCAATATTTGGACGATCAATAGAGTACACATGCTGCTCGACGTTCTTTAAATTTAAACTCTCTGCTATATCTCTCAGTACATCTTTTGTCGCTGTGGCCGTTAATGCTAGTACCGTAGGAGATCCTATGCTGTCAATTACTTGATCTAACTTTTTATAATCCGGACGAAAATCATAGCCCCATTGCGAAATACAATGAGCTTCATCAACAACAAATAATGAAATATGAACTTTCTTCAATTCTCTTATTAATAATTCCGATTGCAACATTTCTGGTGAAACGAAAATAAATTTATAAGAAGCTAATTTTTTCATTGCTTCTCTTTTTTCATTTAATGTCCGAAAACTATTAAATGCAATTACTCGGTTTTTCACAACATACTTTAATTGTGTAACCTGATCTTCCATCAAAGATAGTAATGGTGATACAACAAGTACTGTTCCTTCTTGTATTAAGCCCGGAAGTTGATAGCACATAGATTTTCCTCTTCCAGTCGGAAGCATTGCTATCACATCTTTTCCTTCCAATATGTCTGTAATAACCCCTTTTTGTCCTGGACGAAATTCAGAATATCCAAACCACTTATATAAATATTCCTCAAGTTTCATTTATACCCTCCATCCGCGCCAATACAAGACGGACTTCAAAATAAGAGATATCTTCTCCGACCGCTTGTTTCAATACACGCAACTTACGTGTTTGTAATGTCTCAATTACTTTTTTCACTTTATCTATTTTGTATTTTTCCATAAACATCTCAATGGAAAATTCATTTTCCCGCAAAGCAATTTCAACAAAATGATCTTCTATAGTTGCAACCTTTAAATTTCTAATTGTCGCTATTTCTTCTAAAGAACGCCCTTGTCTCCAGAAATTATATGTTTTTTTCGTTGATAAACTAAATAATTCAGCTCTTTCATTTGGATAAGATATAATTTCAGCTAATAGTGGAAATTCATTTTCTTTATCGCGAACTACTTGTATAAAGAAGTGAATTGTCCCCCAAAATAAAAAATACACCCTAAATATATCTTGTTTCGTAATTTCCGCTAATTGTTGCAATGTACAGCCGATGCGTTCATATCCTGTTAGTCGATATGTTACAATCGTCGCTTCTACCACACTACTTCTTTCTAGAATAGTATATATTTCTTTCCATAACCTTTTCGCCAATTCATTTCTCTTATATGGTGTTCCCGTTAGAAAATACTTCACCCATACCATTATTTCTGTGTCTTGTTGAATCGGGATAAATTTCGTATTATTCTGTTGTAAATTTGATATAGTTTGAATAATTAGTGACAATCTTTTCCAAAACGTTTCACCTAATTCACCATAATCCAAACCATGTAAATGAGTTGGAAACGCATAAGCATCTTCCCATTTATGTAACTGCGCTTTACCTGTAGCCGTTAACACATATGTATTTTCATGTACTTCTTGAATAAAATTTGCTTGCAACAACTTTGCAACTTCCTGATCATAGCTAGATCTATTTAAAGATTTGTATATCCCAAACAAAAAAGATATCCGGAACATATTTCCATCTTGTAACGTTTGCGAAGAACGTTTTCCTTTTAACAAATAATAAATAGAAGAAACGGTTCTTTCACCATTCAATTGTTTTAAACAATACAATAAAGTATATTGTAGTTGCATTACCGCTTCCACCTTCCTATCTAAACTAATTCTTTTTTACTATGATTGGCACCGTCTACTGTTACTCATTAAACTTATCATATTGGCACCATATACTTGTATATATTCTATTGTATCAAACGAAATAACATTTACGTATTTTGAAAATCTTATGACATAATTCAAAAACAAGTTGACACCCCAATTGATAAGCATTATCATTATAATTTTATGTTGAAAAGTTTTAAAAACCGTTTTACAATAAGATTATAATTTTTATGGCGAGCTTTTCACATACATATTATCAGGAGGGAAAAAAGATGGCAAAATATACAATCGTTGATAAAGATACTTGTATTGCATGTGGTGCTTGTGGCGCTGCTGCACCAGACATTTATGACTATGATGATGAAGGTATTGCATTTGTAACTTTAGACGATAACCAAGGTATCGTTGAAATTCCAGATGTATTAATTGAAGATATGATGGATGCATTCGAAGGTTGTCCAACTGACTCAATTAAAGTTGCTGACGAATCATTTGACGGCGACTCTTTAAAATTCGAATAGTCTTTTATTAACTTCAAAAAATACCCCTCATATTGATGAGGGGTATTTTTTGTTTTCTGTTTTTATTCTACTTAATAAAAAACCATTAGTAGTTCCATACTACTAATGGTTTTATTTTATATTTTATGCATTTTTCATTTTTGCAAACACCCATACTTTCAGGCGTGGGAATAACGCTACAAATACAATTGTCACAACAATACCTTTAATCAAATTGAACGGTAAGATTGCCGTTACAACTGTTGTTCTTATTGCCTCACTAGACATAGCTGGTGAATTTAAAAACCAAGTGTAAGCTGGGAATATGATGATGTAATTCAATACACTCATAATTAGTGCCATCGTAATTGTCCCTAGCATTAATCCTGTCGTTAAACTTTTGACAGTACGATACTTTCTAAATAAGAAAGCTGCTGGTCCAATAAATAAACATCCTGCAATAAAGTTAGCAATTTCTCCAACTGGCACTCCCGTTAAACTTCCTTGAATCCCGTAATGTAAAATATTCTTTATCGCCTCTACAATTACCCCCGCAATTGGTCCGAAGATAATTGCTGCAATTAGAGCTGGTACATCACTAAAATCAATTTTTAAAAATGGCGGAAGCCCTGGAAACGGGAAATCCAACATCATCAGTAAATATGCAATACTACTTAGCATCGCTACACTCACCATCTGTACTACACTGTTTTTTTGTTTCATCTTTCTCTCTCCTTTTCCATCGATCATCTCATGGAAAGTGGAAAGGTTCTGCTATGCCTATTTTTTCATAAAATGAAAAAACCCTTTGTGTTTTACACAAAGGGAGAATTTAAGGCACATCAAACAGACGTTCAAATACATATCTTTTTTGAACGCTTGAACCTCCATCTTCTCCCATCCAGACTATACTGTCGGCTTTGGAATCACACCAAATCCTGCCTTAACGGCTCGCGGGCTTAGAACGAAATTATAACTAGTTCATCACCGCCGGTCGGGATTTTCACCCTGCCCCGAAGATAGACCGATATTCTATTTTCCATTTCATTATACAACAACCTCATAACATTGTGAACTAAAAAATAAATAACTTATTTAAAATTAGTTATTTATTTTTTACAATCAAAAAACGCAAAATATTTTACAATACAATCCATATTTTTTATTATTCGGTATTTCTCTTATGAATCCCCTAGTCATATATAATGAAAAGTGATAAGATGTTGAATTGTTAAGATAAGAACATTTTCTGAATTATGGAGGAAATGTCATGAAGAAAGAAAAGAGACATTCTATTCGAGAAGCAATGAAAAAAAACTTAAGAAAAGAATACTTTTACTTAAAAAAAGAATTACTTTTCTACTGTCCAATTGATTTAGGCACATTCTCAAACGGGACATACTATGCTACTTTCGATGAAGATGGCATCAGTATTTATCAGTATGATAAAAAAACAGAAAGTAAATTAAAATTGTGTGAGCGTCATCCATGGAAGAGTTGGAATAAAGTGAAGGTTGATCACTATTTGACAACTTCTCAATTTATTTTTCAAGGCGAGCGAAACTGGATTTTATCCCTTTTCCAAAAAGGAAAAGAAGCTCAAAAAATTATCGAAAAGCATACATCTTTACAAACAGAAGTTGTTTCCCGCTCTTTCTTAAAAAAACTTCCTGGTTTTCGTTCTAATACACCATTGAATAAATACATCGGCAGCATTTGCTACACTGCACTTATTGCATTTTTATTAAAATGGATGATTCCATTTCAAGCACCTCAAATCGCCCTGTACTCTATTTCAATCGGTTGTATGCTTCTTGGCCTACTTTGTCTGACAATCGGTTTAATTGAACCGACGATTGTACTGTTCCGGACAAAAGAGAAAACAAGAACAAAAGTCTTTTACTTATATAGCTACTTAGCTATTTCTGGATTTATATGTGTCTTTATTTTTTGGTAAAAGAAACCGTCCCAAAATATCTTTTGGGACGGTTTTCTATTTGGAATAGGTTACTCTTACTGTATATTTTGTTGTTACATCGATATAATTTCATTTACTATTGTAATCTTGCCAAAAAAGAAAATAAATCAATTCAAAAGTTATACTGTTTTGACGGTTCCTCCTTTACTTCACGTATAATTGTTGATTTGGATAAATTCGCTCTTGCTGCAATCCATTTTTTTCTTTAATTTCCTTAACCGTCATACTAAATTTCCGTGCAATACCGACTAAAGTATCTCCTTTTTGCACGACATATAATAATGAAGAGACAACTTCATTCCTTTGTTCATTTAAAACAAGCAATGGATTCATTGCATTCTTTTTCGCCATCGTCCATCTTCCTTGATGAACTTCTAAATGTAAGTGCGCACCTCGTGATTCTCCTGTATTTCCTACTTCTCCGATTATTTCTCCTTTTGAAATATAATCGCCGTGACCTACATATCTCTTATTTAAATGTGCATACACAGCCTCATATTCTCCATGTTTAATAAATACAACGTTTCCATAACTACTTGAATAATAAGACTTTGTCACCCTACCATCTTGAATAGCTGTCACAGGTGCTCCGATCGGTGCTGCTATATCAATACCATAGTGTTTCCCATGCCTTGTCCCAAAATAATCACTTATCTGACCTTCAACAGGCCATGTCCATCGATTTCCTTCTGCGTAAACATGTAATTGAGATAAATACAATACAACCAATAACATGACGCCATATTTTAACACTTTCATATACATCCTCCGTTTTCTAATTACCGCCATACCTTCTCTATTTTGGTATATTACAGAAAAAAGTATACGAAAAAAGAAAGTGAATCACTCCACTTCCTTCTCTTTTCTATCACGAAAAACTAATGCACTGCGGTTATACTCCACATCTTTTACTTGTAATCGAGCATTTATCACTCTAGCTATCGCAAACAAATAATCAGATAATCTATTTACATACTTTAGGACGACTTCATTTATTCTCCCTTCTTTTTGCAACGATACTATAGAGCGCTCTGCTCTTCTTATAACAGTACGCGCAATATGAATAGCAGCTGCCGCCCCGCTACCACCGGGCAAAATAAAGCGCTCTAATGGTGGTGCTTCTTCTATATACAAATCAATCCTTCTTTCTAGGCTTTCAACCATTTCGATTGTCACTTTATAAGGAATTTTTTGTTCTACTATCGCCAAGTCTCCTCCGCAATCAAATAGTTCATGTTGAATATTTTCAAGTTCTTTGTAAATATCTCCAAAAGATTGATCTTGGAGCATAGTCATTGCATATCCAATATGAGAATTCGCCTCGTCTATTGTGCCATATGCTTCTACACGAATATCATCTTTATCCACCCTACCACCTATTACACTTGTTGTTCCTTTATCTCCTGTCTTTGTGTATAATTTCATTTCTTCACAGCACCTCTCTTATTATTCTTATTTCGACTAAGATAGAAAAAAAGTCCTACTATTATTTATTTAATTGAGTTTACAAAAAAATAAACAACAGTAGAACTTTATTCATTATCAACTTTAAAAACACATATCTAAATTATACGATTCGGTAAATATACAGAGAATGTAGTTCCCTCTCCAACAACACTTGTGACAGAAATTTTCCCATCATGACCTTGAACAATATTTTTAGCAATCGCAAGTCCGAGTCCCGTTCCACCTTTTTTCCCTCGTGTTCTTGCTTTATCAGCTTTGTAAAAACGATCAAATAAAAATGGAATATCTTCTTCTGGAATGCCTGCGCCTGAATCTTGCACTTCGAAAGTAAGGCCATTACTTTTCGTATCAATTACAAGTGTCACATGCCCACCTGCATTCGTATGACGGATTGCATTATCAATTAAATTCGTCAACACTTGTTCCATACGGTCTGCATCAAACGGATATTGTTCAATTGGACTTTGGAAATCAACTGTTAGTTCAACTTCTTTATCCTTTGCAATCCCTTGGAATTTACGACCAATTTTTTCGACAAATGGATGAATATCTACTTCACCTATATGTAACTCTACATTACCACTTTCCATACGTGCTAAATCTAATAACTCATTTACAAGTTTACCTAAACGAACAGATTCATCATAAATGATTTGAACAAATTCATTAATTTCTTCTTTCGTTTGCACAATATCATCTAAAATCGCTTCACTATACCCTTGAAGCATTACCATCGGTGTACGAAGTTCATGTGATACATTCGCAATAAAGTCTTGACGCATCTTCTCAAGACGACGTTCTTCCGTCATATCACGCAACACTGCTACAGCCCCACGAATTTTCGTTTGATTGTAAAGCGGCGTCATAAGAACTACGTAGTTCCCTTTTTGCAAATTAATTTCAACAACTTGTTGTTGCTCACTTTCTACAACAAGATGGAATAGTTCAACAAGTTCAGAAGGTAGTTTTTTACTTAGCTCTATCTCTTTCTCTTCTTGCCAAACTTGTAAGAAATGTTCAGCCGGTGGATTAATAACAACGACTTCACCTTCTTGATTTAACGTAATAACTCCATCTGCCATACTACTCAAAATGCTAGCTAACTGCTCTTTTTCTTGCTGCAAAGCATTCATATTAAACTTCAACTGCTTACCCATTTGATTTAAGGCCGTTGCAAGCTCACCAATTTCGTCCTGAGATACCATAGGAGCTTTCGCATCAAACTTTCCACGCGCCACTTCAAAAGCAACCTCACGCATCTTTCGGAGTGGTGCTGTAATTCGCGTAGATAAGAAGAATGCGAAGAACGTTGTTAAAATAATCGCAATACCTGCTGATAAGAAAATGAAGTCAGTCGTTCTCTCCATACCTTGTATCGGAACTTGTAAAGATTCATATACGAACACAGCACTTTGATTTTTTGACTGCACCGGTTTCCCGACGATCATAATGTCATTTTCAGTATTTTTAATCTTTCTACTATTAGAGGCTTTTCTAATGTTATTCTTAATTTCTTTTTTGTCTGTAAAAACAGCCGCTAATTCTTTATCTTCTTTCAAATCATCCATTGTAAGAGTGACTAACCCTTCTTGTTTCGGCGAAGAAGATATTTCCTTACCATCTTCTACAATAATGATCCTTGAAAGTGGATCAGAGAATTTGTACGCGATATTTTCAATCGTTTTTACATCGGCACCTTCTTCAATTAACTCTGAAACACTTGTCGCGACTTTCTGAAGTCTAGCTTCGCTCATATCAACATAATACGTTCTAAAAAACTGTGAAAGTAAAATCGCAACAAATCCAAGAACAAACGAAACGAGAAGTAATATGGTCATCCATAACTTCCCTACTACACTTCTCCAAAGCATCAGTCGTTCACAACCTCAAACTTGTAACCTACGCCCCAAACGGTAACAATCATCTTCGCTGCATCTGGTGATTTTTTGCTTAACTTCTCACGTAAACGCTTTACATGCGTATCAACTGTACGTAAATCTCCGAAGAATTCATATTGCCATACTTCTTTTAACAATTGCTCACGATCAAATACCTTATCAGGAGCTTTCGCTAAGAATAACAGTAATTCATATTCTTTTGGCGTTAAGTTCACTTCATTTCCATCTGCTGTTACACGGTGTGCATCATTATCAATTGTTAAATGAGGGAAAACAGTAACATCTTTTGTCGTTGTATCTTGTGTAAAGAATGTTGTCGGTACAGAACGGCGTAAGACCGCTTTCACTCGAAGCACTACTTCACGTGGGCTAAATGGTTTCACAATATAATCATCAGTTCCTACCTCAAACCCTTGTACTCGATTTACTTCTTCACCCTTTGCTGTCAACATAATAATTGGCGTCGCTTTCTTCTCACGAACCCCTTTACACACTTCAATACCATCTTTACCAGGCATCATAAGATCTAATAGGATTAAATCATAATCATTTTGTAACGCCATTTCTAAAGCTGTATCACCATTATCTGCCTCTTCAATTGTGTATTGTTCTCTTTCTAAATACATTTTTAATAAACGGCGGATACGATCCTCATCATCTACAATTAAAATTCTTGATTCATTTTCCATTTCTACCCGCTGCGTATTTTTACAACAACGGTTCACACCTACCCTTCTACACTATTATGTTGCGCTATTCTCGTTTATTTAAGCAATCTTCTAAATGTTTCACTTCCCATACTATGCTTCACAAGAATAATAAATTTTGTTCAATTTTTTTCCAAAACTATGTATTTTTTTTGAACAGTATATAATGTCCTCGACATCATTTTACAAAATCAACCGCTACTTTGTCATGTTTTTCTCAAAAAAGAAGAAAAGTTGACAAAAATAAAATAGGAAAGTGACATACACTCTCCTATTTTATTTCTCTATGCATATGAATGTAAACCGGCAATAATTAAGTTTACTACAATAAAGTTAAACATAATAATTGCAAAACCAATTACTGCTAACCACGCTGATTTCTCTCCATGCCATCCTTTTGATAAGCGTAAATGTAGTACCGCAGCATAAAAGAGCCAAGTAATAAGCGCCCAAACCTCTTTTGGATCCCAGCCCCAAAAACGTGTCCAAGCGATTTGAGCCCAAATCATCGCAAAGATTAACGCCCCTAATGTAAATATCGGGAATCCAATTGCTATAGAACGATATCCAATTTCATCTAATAAATCACTATTTGTATTTTTTACTAACGGCTGAAGTGCCGCTGATACTCGTTTGCGTAAAACAAGTCTTAATACAATATAAAGTAATGTTCCAACTATCACTGACCAAATAACAGTATTTAATTTTTTTGCATTTACAATCGCCGGAACTTCAACTGTCGGCTCTAATTTATTTTCTGTCAATAGCTTTCCTTCATGCGGTCCAACTAAAGCCGGAAGATTATACTTCATTTCAACTTGTTGTTCATTTTTATCAACCCATTGAAAATTAGCTTCATATTTCATACTAGAGAATACCGTTGTTACCGCAATAAATCCTACTGTACAAACAAGTGTAAATACTACCGTTTCTAGCCAAAATGTACGCTTACTTTTCGTTGATTGATCTACATTTTTCAATAAATACATCACGCCCGTAATAAAACTAATTGCTAAAATCGCTTGTCCTGCTGCTGCAGTCGTCACGTGAATATGTAACCAATTACTTTTTAAAGATGGAATAAGCGGAGATATTTCCCTTGGGAACATACTTGCATAGGCAATTAATAAAAGCGCAACTGGTAATGCAAATAATCCAATTATACTTACGCGGTACATAAAATACATCACAATAAATGCCCCAACAAGCATCATGCCAAAAAACGTACCAAATTCAAAAAAGTTACTAACTGGCGCATGCCCTGATGCAATCCATCTTGTAACAAAATATACTGTTTGTGCAACAAACCCTAAAATTGTTATCGTTATTCCTATATTTGCCCATTTATGACCCTTTTCTTTAATTGCTCCCCCAAAAAATAGAGTTGCAATTAAATATAAAATAAATGCGGTAAAGAGAAAGTTACTACTTATTTGCACCATATCGTTTCCCCACCTTAACTAATTTTTTTATCAATTACTTTATCATTTGGTTGCGGAATTGCTGTACCTTCTAGTACTCTTTCAATATCTTTCTTTAAACCGAACCAATTTTTATTCGTATGCCCTGCAACCCACCATTCATCATTAACACGTTGTATCCAAATACGTCGATGATTCCAATACATACCTTGAATTACACCAACCATAAATATAAATCCTCCAATACCGAGAATCCAAAGCGTTAAGTCTTTCCTTACAGTAAGTGCTGTTGCATTTTGCATTTCCACACCTGCGAATGACATTTTATATTTATTGTTCCCATCAGGTTCTATATTTTGCTGAATACCAACAAAACTCACTTCACCATCTGGCGTCTCAGGCGTAAACATTTTAAATACGAATGCAGGATTGTTTGGTAATTTCGTTTTTGTATTAGGTTTTCCATTCTCATCAAAATAAAAATCTGGGAAATAACTTAATAGTTCTAGAGAATAACCATTTCCTAAATCGTATTTTTCTGTTGGATTCGCTAAATTTACTTTAATCGGTCCCCACTTTTGATTAGTTTCTTTATTTTGTAAATTAAAAGACATGCTTTTAAATTCACTTTCTTTATAATCCACTTGATAAACAGCAAATCGATCAAATTTCAGTGGCTCATTCACTCGAATTTCCGCGTCTTTTACTTTTTCCAGTTTCGGTTTTTCTCCTGCTATATTTTCTCCTACCGCTTTATATAATACAGCATTCGTTTGGAAGTTTTTCGCAATCACTTTATCACCAACACGATCAATTGCCTCATCATAAACTTCTTTATCCTTACTCTTATCATAAACTTCCTTTATAAATTTTTCGTTTTTCAAATAGTATTGTCCATCAGTTCCTGGTATTTCTTTCGTTTCACCATCACGTAACCAAAGTGCTTCGTCTACGTACATACTCGGTAAAAAACGTAGCATTGCACCGAATAAAAAAATAATAAGACCGATATGATTTACATATGGACCCCAGCGTGAAAAACGTCCTTTTTCCGCTAAAACGTTTCCGTCTTCCACTTTTACATTATAGTTTCTTTTCTTTAAATTCATTTGTAATCTTTCCAAGTCACCATCTTGCGGAGTGCCAGTCCCGTATAATCTTTGTCTCTGTAAAAAGCTTGGGTGTCTTTTTACACCTTGCTTTTTTAAAGCTTTATAAAGCGGAATGACACGATCTAAACTACAAATCACTAGTGAAATCCCTATAGAAGCAATTAACATCATGTACCACCATGAACCGTATAAATTATTAAATCCTAATTGATAGTATAATTGCCCCAAAAATCCGTATTCCTGTTTATAATATTCAGCTGGTGCAATCCCTGGAGTTATGTACATTTCTTGCGGAAAAATAGTTCCTATCGCTGAAGCAGCTAAAGTGATTACGATTAGCCATACGCCCACTTTTACAGAAGAGAAAAAGCTCCAAATTTTATCGACTATCGTTTTTGTTTGCGTGAGAGATCTCCGAGCACTCCCCTCATAGCGCATATCCAATAGTTTTACATTTTCATTGCTTTCAAATGGTTTCCCACAAGCTTCACAAAAAACGGTTCCTATCGGATTAACATGTCCACATTCACACTTAATTTCTTTCAACACTCTCACCGCCCCTGTATCTATATGTACTATTGTATATTCTAACCTCAAGTTACCACAATACTCAGAATTTTTAAACCAGAGGCGCTATAGGTATGCACCTCGTATGTAAAGGCTTTCTTTCTTACGGAGTAATTTTCTTTAAATATCCTTCTAACTGTTCTTTCGTTTGTTCACCTATAATTTGCTCTACTACTTTTCCATCTTTATCAATCAAAAAGCTTGTCGGTAATGGACCCACTCCATATGCCCCTATAATCTTTTGTCCTTTATCAATTGCAACTGGGAATTTCAATCCATATTGGTTCACAAAATTCTTTACTGCAATATCTGTTTCATCTGCATCTAACGCAATAATTTCAACGCCTTTTTCTTTATACTTTGGATATAATTCATTCATATAAGGCATTTCTTTTTCACAAGGTTTACACCAAGTTCCCCAAAAGTTTAAAAATACCCCTTTTCCCTTTAAGTCCTTTAACTCAATTTTCTTTCCTTCTAAATCCGTCACAACAAAATTTGGTGCTTCTTTTCCGATTTTCATTTTCTCTTTATCAGCGAAAAATCCTTGATAGAGTGTAAATCCTACAGCACCACATAAAATGAGCATAATGATTACACGAAATAATAAGCGATTTTTTTTCATATTGCCTCTCCTTTCTTCGACAAATGTATGTATTATTTTCTGTAAATGTTGTATTGAATAAATCACCAGCAGAGCACTCCACTGGTGAAATTTTAACTCTATAGCTTATCTTGGCTTTGTAGAAGCAAGCGCACGTAATTGTTTCACCTCATGTGGTGTCAATTCTCTTGCATCACCAGGTCGCAGGCTCCCTACTTCTAAGAAAGCATAACGTTCACGTTTTAATTTCACTACTTTACAATCTAACGCTTCAAACATACGACGTACTTGACGATTACGTCCTTCATGAATCGTTAATTGTACAATTGCCATCTCTTTACGCTTGTCCCAAGAAATAATTTTCACATTTGCTGGTGCTGTTTTTCCATCTTCTAATGCAACACCTCGTTCTAACATGCGAATTTTTTCACCTGTTAATGGCCCTTTAATTTTCGCAACATATGTTTTTTCAACTTTATATCTCGGATGCATTAATACATTCGCGAAATCTCCATCGTTTGTCATCAATAATACGCCAGACGTATCATAATCTAAACGTCCGATTGGGAATAAACGTTGTCTAATTTCAGGGAAAAAGTCTGTTACAACATTTCTTCCTTTATCATCTGATACACTTGAAATTACGCCAGTTGGTTTATATAGTAAAAAATAAACAGGTTCTTCTTTTTCAAGAGGGATGCTATTTACTTCTACTTTATCTTGAGGAGTTACTTTTGTTCCTAACTCTTTCACTATTTTCCCATTAACTTTCACTTTTCCTTGCTGAATTAATTCCTCAGCCTTTCTTCTCGATGCAATACCTGCTTGTGCAATCACTTTTTGTAATCGTTCCATTTCTTTTTTTCACCTCGAATTTATCTTACCTTACATTAGAAAGACTTGGCAACCGCATACGCTTTGCGGCTATTCACTCCATCTCACTTAAACAACATAGCGATGATAATAAACATATAAAGGTCACATCATGTTTTTATCCTTTATTATTGTCCACATTTTTCATATTTCTCACAATAAAAGTTCATCATTTTGTCAAAAATACCACATAAAAAAACCACTATTAAACTACACGTTAATAGTGGTCGTATACGTATTATAAGCGAAATAGCACAAAAAATGAATAGTATTACCGAAACAATAGAGAAACAAACACAATCGAGCAAATAATTCCGATTAAATCTGCAAACAATCCTACTTTTAATGCATCTCCCATTTTCCTAATCCCAACAGCTCCAAAGTATACTGTTAAAATATAAAAAGTCGTATCTGTGCTCCCTTGCATCGTGGAAGCCAATCTCCCAATAAACGAATCTGGCCCATATGTCGCAATTAAATCAGTCGTAATACTTAAACCAGCAGATCCCGAAATTGGACGTATAAGTGCTAGTGGAACAATTTCCGCTGGGACGTGAATTAAGTCTAACATCGGCTTCATTACAGATATCATCGCATCTAACGCTCCAGACGCTCGAAAAATCGAAATGGATACAAGCATTCCAACCATAAACGGTAAAATTGAAACTGCAATTTGAATCCCTTCTTTTCCTCCCTCAACGAACGATTCATACGTCGGAACTTTTTTTATCGTGCCATATAAAAGGATAAAACCGATTACACAAGGGATTACCCATAATGAAATTGTATTTACAATACTCATTTTTTCCGCCCCTTTCTACTCCTTCTTCGGTAAAAATAGCGGTCAATCCAAATTGCTCCAATCATAGAGAGTACTTGTGCAATGAATGTTACCCCAACAATTTCAGTAGGATTCGCTGATTCATAAGTCATTCGAATCGAAATGACGGTAGTAGGAATTAATGTAATAGCAGATGTATTTAGTGCTAGAAACGTCACCATAGAACGGCTCGCTGAATCCTTTCCTCCATTTAATTCTTTCAGTTGTTCCATCGCTTTAATACCAAGGGGGGTTGCTGCATTACCTAGTCCAAAAAAGTTCGCCATCATATTGGATAAAATAAATCCCATTGACGGATGATCCTTTGGTATTTCTGGAAACAATCTTTTTACTATCGGCATAAAAAGTGTAACTAACTTCTTTAACAACCCTGCTTCCTCTGCAATTTTCATTAAACCGAGCCAAAATACTAAAACACTAATCAGCCCTATACAAATTGTTACCGCATCTTTTGCCCCGTCAAATACAGCTTTCGTTACTTCTTCCATCGTTCCGTTTATCATGGCATATACAATCCCTATGACCGCCATCGCTGCCCATACGAGATTAACCATCGATACCAACACCTATCATATAAGAAAAAATTTCTTTCACGTTACTCCAGTACATGCCCGTTGTAGCTACTAACTTCCGTTTACTATAAAATAAATTCCGTTCTCCAACTTTCTCATTACCAACATAAACATCTGTCTTTCCAACCTTTACTCCGTCCATAAGTTTTACACTTTTATCCAGTTCAACTTTTAATACCACGCTCTTTTTTTCCTCTTCTGTTAAAGGTACAGAAAAACTATTTTTCGTATAAACATGATTGGCATATTTCTTTTCATTTATTTCAGCGAGTGCTCCTTGTCCTAAAACTTTTGTTTGCTTGAAACGTTCAAACCCTTTGTCAAATAAATTCATATGATCATCCCAATCACTAGAAGCACTCAAAGTTACGACTATTAAATCTAGTCCATCTTTTGATGCCGTTGTAACAAGCGTTCTTCCCGCTTTCTTCGTAAAGCCCGTTTTTCCTCCTGTTGCAAATTCATAATAAGACGTCACCAGCTTATGTTTATTCTTCCATGGATAATCCCAAGAATCTGATTTATACGTTTTTGTCCCAAAAATTTTCTTAAATGTCTCGTTCCCCATTGCGTATTTCGTTAAAAGTGCCATATCATAAGCCGACGAATAATGTGATCCATCTCCATCCAGGCCATGAGGGTTTGAAAAGTGAGTATCTTTCATTCCAATTTCTTTTGCCTTTTCATTCATTAAATATACGAACCCGTCTATACTTCCACCCACATTTTCAGCAATTACTTGCGCTGCGTCATTACCAGACCTAAGCATAAGTCCGTAGACTAAATCTTCTAACTTCACTTTTTGTCCAGGTTTCAAATAAATTGCCGATCCTTCTACTCGTACTGCTTCATTACTAACCGATACTAGTTCTTTCATCTTTCCTGATTCAGCAGCTAACAATGCTGTCATAATTTTTGTTATACTAGCAATTTTTTGTGGTTCATGCTCTGCTTTTCCGTATAATACACGACCAGAATGTTGTTCCATTAATACTGCATTTCGAGCACTCACATTGCTATTCATCTTTGCATATGTAGGAATCGGCATAACGCTTGCGTACATAATAAAAAGCGTGATTATTACACAAATTCGTCTCATATTTCCCCCCACGTCCTTTTGGCACTTTTTGTACAAGTGTATGCTTGGCCTTTTAAAATATGAACGAAATCTTCCTTCTCCTTCTAATAAAAAAGACGCATAAAATATGCGTCTAATACGGTGTCCATTCAATTTGTTTCGCACTTTCAAATCTTTTTTCTACGTCAGGCCAATTTATAACATTCCACCAGTTTTTAATATATTCATCTTTTCGGTTTTGGTATTGTAAATAATACGCATGTTCCCATACATCTAGTACAAGGAGTGGTATCGTATCCCATTGTGTAAATAATTGATGAAGTGTACTCTGCAAAATTTCTAACCTTCCAGATCGGGGTACCCAAACGAGAATCGCCCAGCCTGAACCTTCTACTTTTGAGGCTGCTTCTGTAAAATGTTTTTGAAAACGTAAAAAACTCCCAAAATCTTGTTCGATTTGTTGTGAAAAAGCACCTCTTGGACTTCCGCCACCATCTTTTTTCATATTACCCCAAAATATTGTGTGTAAATAATGACCTGATCCATGAAAAGCAGCTTCTCTTTCCCAATGCTTAATCAAATCAAATTGATTGGTTTTTCTCGCTTCTTCCATCATTTTCTCTGCCTTATTTAATCCTTCCACGTAACTGCGATGGTGTTTATCATGGTGTAACATCATAATCTCTCTAGAAATATACGGTTCTAACGCATTATACGGATAAGGTAATGGGGGAAGTGTATGTCCTCCAATCGGAACAGCCCGTTCACTATCCCCTCTTTCATGCAGTTCATATTCGCCCTCGTCCTGCATAAATACTTCCTGCAGGTGATGCTGAATATGTTCTACATCATCACTTATTTCATACATAAACTCCGCATCTGTATCGTATTCATGCTCTTTCATGCGCTCTAATAACGTTTGAATTTTATAAGCAAGCATATGGACATCATACACTTCCATTGCACGGCTATCTAATACGTGAAGAACACTTTCACACCAGCTTTCTACTTCATGAAAGTAATCTGTAAATACACCTTGCTGACTCATGTTACACCTCCTTAATGCTATCCACTTAAATATATTCAAAGAAAATCCCTTATATAACTGTACAAAAAGAAAAGAAACTAAGTACTCTTAGCTTCTTTTCCTTAATTAGTATTTGTGTAACATCTTTGTTTGGTAATCCGTCTCATAATATTCTAGTTCTTCACGCATCAATTGAAATTTACCTTCTAAACTCTTCATCACTTGCCCTATAGATGCAGGTGGTGTTTGTTGAAAAACGATAGAGTTTTTCCCTGTATATGCAGAACGACTATTTTCATACCAGTGATCGCTCTTTGGTGAAAAAAACTCTGCAATTACTTGATGATAAATCTTATACAAAGTTTTTTCAGCTGCTGTTTTTCGAAATGGCTGGCTATTCAATAAAACAAAACACGCATCATGTCCCTCTTCACAAAAAACGAGAAGACGTCTTATTGATGCTAATAACCCTTTATAATATTGCTCGTTCCCTGCTGGTGTCTCTTCTAATAAAGAAGGCAACGTATGATAATTTACATAATTGGTTATTAAAGTAATAACATCTTCTAAAAACATAGAAACTTGTTCTGTTTGATTTTCAACCATCAAATTAGACATTTCTTCTCTCTCCTTTGCCATTTCACGCAATTTCTACTCTTTTATTTTTATGTAATTCAGCCAATATTTCTTGTACTTTCACCACTGTACCGGCATCAAAATATTGTTGGAATTCTTCTATATTATTGAGATACAAACGTTTTTGTGTACGAAGCTCCTTATCTTTTACTAAACAAGATATCGCTACAATATCCCGCAAATATATGTCTTGTTCTTCTACTTTACATACTGGATTTCCTTCAAAAGGCGTAATTTCTTGTAAAACTTCTTCAAAATACCGAACGTATAAAACTGAAAAAGTTTTCTCCTTACCATTTAATATATATGTCACTTCAGACCTATTAAAAAAATCTTCTGATGTATTAGGTTTTGCTTTCTCTAATTCATACCCTGCATAACCTATTATTATCATCTGTTTCCCCTCTCTTCCTTCTTTCACTTTATTTTAACCTAATTTTCTGACAAACGAAATATTCTTTTAAATATACCTATATAAAAAATAGCTTCCCTATACAGGAATTTACCTTTTTATTTTTATTGAAGTTTGTCATAATAATATTATTGTCTCAGTTTTCTTATACAAGGAGAGTTGTATTTATGTCGTTTTCATGGAAACGTTTCTTACAAATCGGGAAAATAATCTTCCCATTTGTTGTATTAACAATTGTATTTTTTCAAGCAAAAAAAGAATTAGCAGGCATTTCTTTCTTAGAAGCGATTGATTCCATTAAAAACATTCCAACTGGAGGGGTCTTTTTAGCAATTACACTTGGTGCATTTGCTGTATCAACAATGTTCTTTTATGACTATGTGATGCTTCGTTACTTAAAGGCTGATATACCCGTCCAAAAGATTTTCCGTATCTCATGGATTGCTAATACTTTAAATGGATTTATCGGATTTGGCGGTCTCGTTGGAGCTGGTGTGCGCACAATGCTGTACCGTCCATACATAAAGGAAAATGGCAAACTTATTAAAAGTATCGCCTGGATGACAACTGCTTTTATTAACGGGTTGGCCATTCTTTCATTCCTCGGCCTTATCGGAATATTAGATACAAGTTTTATTTTGCATGAAAAGCCATGGCTATGGCCTGTTCTTATTTTCTTTGCTCTTTTCGTCCCTATATACATTGGCTTTTCTAAACTTAAAAATAGAAAAACAAAGCAAACCGAAGGACTAGAAGAAGAAGAAGAAGAGAAAAATCCAACTGTTTTATACTCATTAGTTTCATTAGTCGAATGGGTATCTGCTGGTATTGTTATGTACGTGATTTTAATATTATTTGGAATTGATATCGAATTTCAAAAGTTTTTAGGTGTGTATGTCATCGCTGCTTTAGCTGGTGTCGTAAGTCTTGTTCCTGGTGGTCTTGGATCATTTGACCTTGTCTTCATAACTGGACTAGGACAATACGGCATTGATACAGGTGTATTACTGCCTGCTATGTTATTATATCGCCTTGTCTATTACATCTTACCTTTCTGCCTCGGTCTCATTTTTGCAGCTTTTGAAATGACTGGAGCAGCCATTAAAAAGTTTGAAGATAAGCCTTTTATTGCGCCTGCATTAGAAACAACTGGTGTTATATGGACTTTGCAGCGTGACTTTTTAGGAAAACTAGGTTCATGGGCATCTGCTGCTTTAACAGTATTTGCTGGCTTAATGGTTATTTTGTCGACCATTCTACCAACAAGTATAAACAGGGCGCACGCCTTACATATTCTAGCTCCAAAATATCTCATTCAATTTTCTTTTAGCTTATCGCTAACATTCGGTATTCTCCTCCTAATCCTTTCACGTGGGATATATTACGGAACAAAACGTTCTTATTACATGACGATTGTTTCTTTAATCGGAGCGGCTATCTTTAATACACTAAAAGGAATTGATATTGAAGAAACATTTATTTTATTAATCGTACTCGCTGTATTATATATGCTTCGAAAAAGGTTTGTACGCGAGAAAATAGAAGTCTCCCTTTCTGATATCGTAAAAGTTTTTATATTCTTACTTGTAACGTTATATTTATATAAAAACTTAGGTATTTTATTTGCAGGTGCAAAAGAAGCTTTTAAACCTGATTTTGTCGTTCGTAATATTACACAAGTGAAACGAAGCGCATTAGCCGCTGCCTTTTTCGTTCCTACTTTTTTACTGATTGGCTCACTCATTGCCAATCGTTATCGAACTGAATTTCCCGGGCAACCAGCTAACGATAAAAGATTGCAAAACTTTTTAGATGAACATGGCGGAAATGTACTTAGTCATTTAGGCTTCTTAGGAGATAAACAATGCTTCTTCAGTAGTGATGGGAAAGCACTCCTTCTCTTCTCCATAACTGGGAAACGTCTTGTTGTACTAGGTGATCCAATTGGTGATTCATCATCCTACCGTACTGTGTTGCAAGAGTTTTTAGCTGAGGCTGATCGATTTGGATACATTTGCGTATTCTATCAAATCGAAAGTAAATGGATGAGTTTATACCATGATTTTGGTTATAACTTCTTTAAGCTTGGTGAAGAAGCTGTCGTTGATTTAAATACATTTACAATAACAGGAAAGAAACGCGCTGGTATGCGGGCTACTTTCAATCGTTTTGAAAGAGAAGGCTATACATTCGCTATTCATGAGCCGCCATTCTCAGACGAATTATATGAAGAGTTAAGGAAAGTTTCAGATGCATGGCTTGGTGGAAAAAAAGAGAAAGGTTTTTCACTCGGATACTTCGATCGTGAATATATTAGCCGTGCTCCTATCGCTACATTATCTGATGCAGATGGCAAAATTATCGCATTCACAACCTTTATGCCCGTATATCAAAACGGATTATTGTCTGTTGATTTAATGCGTTATTATCCAGATGCGCCTAGCGGAATTATGGATGCAATTTTCATCCACTTATTCCACTGGGCAAAAGAAAATAACTACCACTCCTTTAATATTGGTATGGCACCACTTTCAAATGTTGGTTTATCAACACAATCTTTTTGGTCTGAACGAGTTGCAGCTGCAATCTTTAATAATGTTCGTTATACGTATAGTTTTAGCGGACTACGACATTTTAAAGAAAAATACAAACCCGCATGGAGCGGTAAATATTTAGCATTTAGGAAGAATCATTCTTTACCACTTACAATGCTCTCTGTAACAAAATTAATAGGAAAAAGAAAAAACAGCTAAACATTTAGCTGTTTTTTCTTTTTTGAACTTGTACAATAAACTCCTTTTCATATTTCTTACCATTTATATAAAAAGTTCCCCACATTTTATACGTGCCCTGGGCAGGAAATGTAATACGATATTGTAATTGCTCATCCGTATCAACAGGCATGGCGTATAAAAAGTTTTCCCTCGCTTCATCCACGATATAGAGGGTCTCCACTTCTCCTCTCTCTGAATGTAATTTCAATTTTTCACCCTTTTTCGCTTGAAACTGAAATGTTAACGTCGCAGGCTCATTTGGATGCAATGCACCAAATAAAAGAGAAACTTCATACTCTCCTATTTTTTTTGTAAGTACACTATCGATTGGAAATTTCGCTTTTTTCTTATTTCCCCCCTCCCTTTCTTCCCCGAAATCTTTCTTAGCAAATGATTTCACTGACTTATTTTTGTCTTCATATAAAAATATTGTATACCCTTCATCTTTTGCTATTTTGGAAGATAACTTATATGATCCATTCCCAGCAAATGTAGGTTTCATTTGTTGCACCTGTTTTAATTGTCCATCTACAATAACTGCCCGAATCTCATCATTCACACCGCGAACTTCACTATTCTTTTTATTTAGTAATTGAAACAGAATATCTACTTTCTCATTTCCCTTTGTCAGATCCCATTTCACTTCCTCAACATCTCCTACCGTCTCTACGGTTTCTTGATATTTTTTTATGTAAAATCCTCCTGCTACAATAAGTAACAACGCAACAAGTCCAATGACAAGGTTTTTCAAAACATCACCTACCATTTTTATTGTCTCTATTTATACAAAACTTCTTACATATATATTCTAGATTATGATTTATGAAATCCTCCTATTTTGAACATATTACAAATAATTAAAAAGATTTTAATTGAAAGGATTGATAGTGTATAATGCAAATGATATTGATTTCTATCAATACATTATAAGGAGGACTTTTCATGAGTGTACATATTGAAGCAAAACAAGGTGAAATCGCTGAATCTATTCTATTACCTGGTGATCCATTACGTGCAAAATATATCGCTGAAACATTTCTAGAGGACGTTACTTGCTATAATAACGTGCGTGGTATGTTAGGGTTCACTGGAACTTATAAAGGAAAACGTGTATCTGTTCAAGGTACAGGTATGGGTGTTCCTTCTATTTCTATTTATGTAAACGAATTAATCCAAAGCTACGGAGTTAAAAATTTAATTCGCGTTGGAACTTGCGGCGCAATTCAAAAAGACGTAAAAGTACGTGACGTTATTATTGCAATGACAGCTTGTACTGATTCTAATATGAACCGTTTAACATTCCCAGGTTTTGATTTTGCACCAGCTGCAAACTTTGACCTTTTAAAGAAAGCTTACGATGCAGGAACTGAAAAAGGATTACACGTTCGTGTTGGTAATGTTTTAACTGCAGATGTATTTTACCGCGAAAGCATGGACATGGTTAAAAAACTTGGGGATTACGGTGTATTAGCAGTAGAGATGGAAACAACTGCTCTTTACACATTAGCAGCGAAATATGGTGTCAATGCATTATCTGTATTAACAGTAAGCGATCATATCTTCACTGGCGAAGAAACAACATCTGAAGAGCGTCAAACTACATTTAACGAAATGATTGAAATCGCTTTAGATGCAGCAATTCAACAGTAACACACTAAAGAACTTGTCATACGTCTGGCGAGTTCTTTTTATATGACTTTATATAAAAAACTACTTTCAGAAGAGACAGATTTTCTCCTCTACTTTCTTGTAACGTTTGTTATAATAAAGTAATCATTTACAGTATTTCTCATAAGAGGTGACGCAGTGAAAAACAGAAGTATCGTCTTTAAACTATTCTTATTAACGTCAACATTATTCACAATCATATTCCTCCTATTTTTCCTAGGACAATCTCTATTTTTAGAGAAATTTTATATTAATAAAAAAGTAAAAACCGTTCAAACTGCTTTTGAAAAATTCGTAGATAATTATGAAAAAAGTGGTAAAACTTATGAAGAGATTAGAAAACTAAAACAAGAATTTCATGATAAAACAAATGCTGAAATGCAATTTTTAAATTCTAACGGCATTATTAAAAGTGACAACAATTTCTATATTGATGTTATTAATCCTAAAAATAATAAAACATATTCCATTCCACTCAATAATCTTTTAACACCAGAAGAATATAATAAATTCGAAAACTTAGGATTGAAAAAAGATGGAGTGATAAACGTCGTCGGTTTTGTACAAGATAATATAATAACGCCACTAGAATTGACAACGAATTATAATCGATGGCAAAACGAAAATGTCAACTCAGATTTTCAATCCATTAATGGCAACCCTTCTAAAAATAGACTTACAAACCGATACAAAACTCCAACTCAAATTGAGTTTACTGGTATTGTATCTAAGTTACAGCTTCCAACTAAAGCAGATGTTCGTCTTGCAAATGATCTTGAAACATTACAAGCCGTTCAATATTTTGCAGAGATTATTAGAGATGGAACTGCTAACTCACAGGAATTAAACACTTATATACTAGATGGCGGAGAGAATATAAAAAATAGTATCTTTGTAAAACCTATTATGGAAAACGGAAAAATTACAGAATACGCTTTTGCGATAGCATCTTTACAACCTGTCAATGAAGCTATGCTCGTCTTAAAAGATTATTATGTCTATGCCTTAATCATTGTATTTCTCGTGATTATTTTGTTATCCTTCTACTATTCAAAAATCATTGTAAAGCCATTACTTAAGATTAATCGCGTTACAAAAAAAATGGCTAATTTTGATTTTAGCGAGAAATTACCTGTTACAGCAGATGATGAAATTGGCGGGCTTTCCGGCAGTATTAATACATTATCAGTAAACTTAAAAGACCGAATCGATCGATTAAATGTCGCCAATACAAAATTACAACAAGATATTGAACGTGAACGTCAATTGGAAAAGACGCGAAAAGAATTCATTTCTGGTGTATCACACGAATTAAAAACACCACTCAGTGTAATTAGAAGTTTCGCAGAAGGAATTAAAGATGGCGTTAGTAAAGATACGACTTATTATACCGATGTTATTTTAGAAGAAACAGAAAATATGAACAGACTAATTGTTGAAATGTTAGAATTAGCAAAATTAGAATCTGGTACGTATAAACTAGAAATGACAACATTCTCAATCGGTGAATTAATTCAACAAGTCTATACAAAGTTATTATTTAGCATGGAGGAAAAGCATTTACAAGTGAACATCGATGTAGACTCTTCTATATTTGTTATAGCGAACCGTAGTCGCACTGAGCAAGTAGTTGTGAACTTACTAAGCAATGCCATTCGCTATACGCCAGATCGAGAAAAAATTCAAGTCTCTGTTAGGGAAATGGCAGATACAGTACAAGTCGAAATCGAAAATACAGGAAACCCTATCCCAGAAGAAAGTCTGGAAAAAATTTGGGATCGCTTCTATCGTTTAGACGCTTCTCGTAGCCGTCATACTGGAGGTACTGGCCTTGGATTATCTATTGTGAAAAACATTTTAGATCTCCATCACGCCGAATACGGTGTATATAATACGACTAATAGCGTTGTATTTTATTTTAATTTACAAAAAGTAAAAGAAGTCAAATAATTTGTCTTAATTTCACTAGGAGTTCACATGAAATTCACACTCTCCCTTTATAGTAAGAAACAAGTTAATCCTTTCCTTTACACATATAAAAGAGGAGAGTGCGTGAAATGAAACAAGCAGGACAACCTATTCAAAATGAAAAACAATTAGAAACTATCAAAAATATACTTTTACAATCTTCGAAACGTGATGGCTTATTATTCGTATTAGCTGTAAATTCTGGTTTAAAGGTAAGTGAAATCTTACAGTTAAAAGTTAGTGATGTAATTGATGAAAATGAAAATGTTCGCCATTCCATTTTATTTTACAATGAAAAAGTAAAGAAACATAAATGGTTTGCTGTAAATGAAGACTTACAGCACGCAATCGAAGACTACATGAAAGAACGTAAAACTTGGAAACGTAATGAGCCATTATTAAAGTCTCAAAAAGGAACAAAATCTATTACGAGACAGCATGCATGGTACATTTTAAACAAAGCTGCAAAAGAAGTTGGATTAGAAGGGATTAGCTCACATACACTTCGAAAAACTTGGGGCTATTGTGCATACAAATCAGGTGTTGACATTGCATTTTTACAACACTTCTTTGATCATAGTACTCCATCAAAAACTTTAAAGTATATCGGTATCGCTTAATACCTCTTATACATAAAAAAGGTTACCATTTGAAGATTTGGTAACCTTTTTTATGCTCTCTTTTCTTGTCTCTCTTATATTGTAGTGGTACTCTAATAATAAGGGGGAGAAATTATGAACACACTTACAATTGAATTACCACAAGAAACGGCTGAAAAACTCGATTTATTAAAACAAGCTTACGAAAAGAAAACAGGTGCCAGCATTTCTGAGAGCACTCTTGTTCAAACACTTATCTCAAAAGAATTTATCCAAGCGATAACTCCTTTTGATTTACAACAATTCATCAACGAAAAAGAACAGCATTAATCGCTGTTCTTTTTTATTTCTATTCAAAATATAAAAAGTTTTTTACTTATTTTCCGAAAAACTATTGACAATGATAATGATAACCATTATCATTTATTACGAAGCCAACAATTGATGAATCAACCAAACGCTCAGTAACATTGTTACCCCTCTTTTTCATATAGGAAGGCATTGTACATTCCCCCTGTTTGTACAGTGCCTTTCTTGTTTTATCATTCAAACAAATTTAATTGCTCAGGTTTCGGCTCACCATATGTAATGTTCATCATTTTCATAAGCTGTTTCGCGTTATCTGCTGCATCCCCCCCTGAATTATTGTTAAATAGTACGTATATGTCTTTTGTCTTCTTTTTTAATTGCTCTAGTCGTTCTACCCATTCTTCCAATTCTTTATTGTTGTAGCGATATAAACAGCGAACCGCTCTCCAATTTTCCCCTTTATCAAGCCATCCATGAACATTTCTTCCATGAAAACGTATTAAAGCCATATCCGAATTCGTTACTTCTAACACGAGTGGTACCGAACCTATTCCCGCCTGTGGCTCATCACAAATTGTATGAATCCATTTCTCCTGTTCTAAAAACTGTACCGTTTTATCTCTCATTTCTGGATAAAACCATGTTTGATTTCGAAATTCTATTGCGCACGGGAAACCTTCCATTTTTTCTTTTGTATATCGAAGGAAATCTACATTTTTCTTTTTGCAATCAAACCATGGTGGATATTGAAATAAAATGGTTTTTAATTTATTCGCTTCTATTAAAGGAAGAATAGATTGTTTATACACATCAAACATCTCATCGAACGTAGAAAAAGGAATCTCACCTTTCATATGTCCTGTCATTCCCTGATATGCTTTTACAATAAAAGAAAAATCGTTTGGTGTTTCCATCGCCCATTTTGTATAATTTCGTGCAGGTTGCATCGCATAAAATGAACTATCTACTTCCACAATGGGAAAATTCTCGCTATATGTTCGTAATTTATTTTTATTTTCATAGGGATTTATATATAAAGAATCATGATCTCCCCACCCTGTCACTCCAATGAAAAGCAAACATATTCCTCCCTTTCTACCTTCATCTTGCATTCACTCTACCTACCCCCCAATCACTTCGGCTAATCAGTTTTGTTAAGTAGCTCTTTCTTTAAGAGTATCCGTATAAAAATATGATATACTAGATGGAAGAATTTTTAAATTGAGGAGTTACTTATTTATGCTTCCAAACGATGCTATTTTATCTCATGAAAAACGAATTGAAGAACTAGAAAATAAAGTACGTTTTTATGAAGAACTTGTGAATCAATTGCCACATCATTTCACATATAAAAGTCCACATATTGGTTTACAAATAAAAAAAACAAAAACAACCCATTCCATTCAAAACATACGAAAAGAGAATAAAGAGGCTGATTTTCAACTTACTTGCGATTCATTATTTTTATTTGAACAACTTGAAGAACACTTTCTTCATATTTTTGATGCTTTTTCACATCATGTGACCTTTATTGATAGTAAAGGGAATATCACTTTATGTAATCAAGCTGCTGCAGATGATTTTGGCGTAATACGAAATGAAATCATTGGAAAGCCAATTCAACAATTGCTAAACTTGCCTGAAGAAAAAATTAAAGCTATTGAAACATTAAAAACAGGAACTGAAATATATAATGAAGAGGTTTTAGACAAAAACTACGGTATTGTAAATAACCGAATTATTCGTGATTATAACGGAGAGATTTTTAGAGTTATTAGCGTCTTCCATTATTTGAACACAGAACGTGATGCAGAAAAATTTTCATTAGCAGGGCGAATTGCAGCTGGGATTGCACATGAAGTACGTAACCCACTTACAACAGTACGGGGATACTTACAATTTTTACAAGATAGTGTTTCTTCATCTAATAAAGACTTATTTAAAAATTTACTTATTCCTGAATTAGATCGTGCAAATAGTATTATTACAAAATTTTTAGCTATTTCAAAAACACGCGAATGTACAAGGGAATCATTTCCCATTAATACATTTTTACGCGAGTATATTCAACAGTTACTGGCTAGTGAAGTCTTTTTGCATAATATTTCAATTGATTATAAGTTTTCTAATGACTTAGATCATATTTTAGTCAATATTGATCGTCATGAACTCGTACAAGTTTTTTTAAACCTATTTCAAAACGCTGTCGATGCTCAAAGTGAAAAACCTCTTTCTATTCAAATCACTAGTTATCGCCTAGATAACTTCGTCCGGATTACATTTACAGATAACGGAACTGGTATTCCTCCAGCTATTCAAGAATATATCTTTGATCCATTCTTCTCAACAAAAGATTCAGGAACAGGATTGGGCTTATCAGTAACGAAGAAAATTATTCAAAATCATAACGGTACATTAAAAATGACTAGTAATCAAAACGGTACAACTTTCACTATTTCTATTCCAATTTTCCCTAACACAAATCATGAAAGAATAAATCAATACACATAATAGACTGTTCCACGAACTACACGCCAATTGTTAGATACAACTTAACAATTGGCGTGTAGTTTTTTATTCTATCCTATTCTTCTTTGTATTATATAAATCTTTCTCTATCTCTTAATTATTCTTGCTGAAATAGAAAGGAGCACTTATTTTGGAGGATAAGTACTCCTTCTTTACGTTTCTTTACCTCAAATTTACTCTATCTTAATCCTCATTTTGTATGATAAATAGTGAAGTCAAAGATATGAAAGAGGGATGAAAATGAGAGTTATATCACTAATACGCATTTGGATTGGTCTTATGGTATGCATTATTTTATGTGTAGGATTTTTTTTAACTCTAAAATATTCCACTATATCAAAAGCAGAGAGAAAAACAGTTCCATACGAACTTCTGTATACAAAGCAAAGTAGCGTCCCTTATTCTTCTGATACTCATAACGAAAAGAAGGTTATAAAAGGAATGGTTATTACAAAAGCTTCTAGTTACGAAAACCTACTTCAAATTGCTGAAACAATTAAAGATCAATATAAAAATAAAGACATTGATGAAATAACACTTACTATCCATAATGAAAATAATGGTCATTTCGAAGAAGAATTGCCTTATGAACCTATTAGTAGGGGGAAAATAATCGTCACATACGATTCTCAATATTTTGGTAATGCAAATGTTACATTAAACGAGTAATATCATCTATCCCGATTGGTGTGGACTAATAATCAGTGGAGATGGCCCAAATCCCACTAATCAAATTTCCACTTTATTTTCCACAAAAAAAAGAGGCGAATCTCGTTATTCGCCTCTTTCTTTTACCATAATGATGGAATCCACTCCTTCACTTTATCAAACCATTCTTGTTGCTCTTGTTTTCTTTGTTGTTCCTCTTCTTTTCTTCGCTTCTCTGCTTCTTTTCTTCGTTTTTCCTCTTCAATTGTTTGCAATTGTTTTTTGTAGTCAGCCTCAGGTATTAGCGATAACTGGAATGCTTTTTGAGTTGGGTTTGCATTCGCCTTTTTCATAATATCCCGAAACATCGTCGTCGTAATTTGACTCCCTCCCGGGACATAATGCTCGCTATCTGTTTTATCATACCCTACCCAAATCGCACCTACTAAATCCGGTGTATATCCAACAAACCACGAATCCTTCGCACCAGTGCTTGGTCCATTTACAAGCTGGGTAGTCCCTGTCTTGCCTGCGGTATCAATATTATTAACTTTCGCTTTTTCACCCGTTCCTTTTTCGACAACACCTTTTAATAAGTATGTCATCTTTTGAGCAATTTTCTCACTCGTTACACGTGTCTCTTTCTTATACCATTTTCCAATTGTTTCCCCTTCAGCATTTTGTATTTCTCTAATGGCATGAGCTTCCACTTGAACACCATCATTTGCCAACGCACTGTATGCTTGAGCCATTACAAATGGAGAAGTCCCTACATGCATCCCCCCTAAAGCAATCGGATACGTACGATCTTCAGGCTCTAATGGGATACCAAATCGCTCTAAAGAATTCAATCCTTTATCTAATCCTATTTGCTCTAATAGCCAAACAGCTGAAACATTGTACGACTTTGCCACAGCTTCATACATAGTCACATTACCATGAAACGTATGATCACTATTTTGTGGTGCATATTCTTTAATATTAAACGGTTCATCTTTTAATACATCGTATACTTCATATCCTTCCTCTAACGCTGGCACATACACAGCAAGAGGCTTTAATGTTGAACCTGGCTGCCTTTTTAATTGTGTTGCATGATTAAACTGTAAAAATTGATACGGACCTCGGCCCCCAACTAAAGCCGGAACACCACCAGTTTTCGGATTCATAAGAACCACTCCAGTTTGCATGAGCTGATCTGAACCACTATCTTTAAAATAATTATCATTATTCACAACATCTTCTACAGCTTGTTGTTTTTTCGGATCAAGTTCCGTATAAATGCGATAACCACCTGCTAAAATTTCATTTTGTGTTAATTCATACTTGTCCATTGCTTCTCTAACAATATAATCTACATATTGAGAGTATTTCCCCTTATATTTGTCATCAACACCACGTCTTAATACAAGCCCTGTCTCTTTTTCTTTATTGTACTGTTCTTCAGAAATATATCCTTGTTCTTTCATTAAACTTAATACGACATTACGTCGTTCAATTGATTTATTAAAGTTTTTATAGGGCGAATACGTAGATGGAGCTTTAATCAATCCCGCAATCGTTGCAGCTTCTGAAATTGTTAAATCCTTTACATCCTTATCAAAATAAGATTTAGCCGCTCTCTTTATCCCCCAAGCACCTTCGCCAAAATAAATTTGATTCATATACATTTCAATAATTTCATCTTTTGTATAAGTACGTTCTATTTTTTTTGTTAGAAAATATTCCTTTATTTTACGTGAGTATGTGCGGTCTTGTGTCAAAAATACATTTTTCGCAAGTTGTTGTGTAATGGTACTCCCCCCTGCTACAACTTCTCCTGCGGTGAGATTTTTAAAAACGGCACTTATAATTCCACTATAGTCAATACCGCGATGGTTAAAAAACTCCTTATCCTCTACAGCAACAATTGCCTGCACCATAACATCTGGAATATCTTTCCTTTTAACGCCTTCTGTTTTAGAAGAAGCTAATTTGGTCGCAACTTCATTATTTGCATCGTAAATTAAAGTCGGTTGCGGAACAGCTTGTTTTAATTCAGATATATCTTGAATGGAAATTATTATATTTATAACAATAAATATAGTAGCGAACAAACTTCCTAATACAATTAATGCATTACGAAGTTTCTTCCTCTTGTTGAACCACTCAAGCATTTTTTTAAAGTGAGTGTTCTTCAATTTCATTTGTTCACTTCCTTCGTTTGTTTACACTCTTCTTTTTAAAAGGAAGAATATACCTCCTTTTAAATTTATTATAATAACGTAGTGGTTACTATAGTGTAAAGCTTTTCTTTCACATTCATACTTTTTACAAGAAAAGGACATTCTACAAGTAAGATATTCACCATTAAGTATTAATATTATTAATGCAACAATGTGAGTAATGTTAAGTTTTTGTAAATTTTTCGATAAAATGTTTTAAAAAACGACAGTTTTTTGTTAGAATTGACTAGCCAATATATTTTACATATATTACTTTTGTGGGGGTAACAATAATGGTCTTTAAATCAAAAAAAGATAAATTTTCTGAAATGCTAATGAACGTTTCCGAAAATTTAAAAGAAGGCGCGCAGTTTTTCGTGGAGTATAAAATTAAAAATGCTAGCGATTTAAAAGAATTTTCTATGCGCATGAAAGAATATGAGTCAAAAGGTGACTCATTTATTCACGAAATCATTATGGAGCTAAACAAAGCGTTTATTACTCCTATTGAACGTGAGGACATCCTGCAACTTGCAATGAGTATGGATGATGTATTAGACGGATTAGATCACAGTGCTGGTCTATTCGAAATGTATTCTATTACAGAAGCTGATGAATACATGATTAAATTCGTTGAAGCAATTAATCAATGTGCAATTGAGATTGCAAACTCTGTTGAATTAATGTCTAACAAAAAATTAGTCGACATTCGTACAAATGCGATTAAGATTAAGGATTACGAGTCACAATGTGATGATATTCGCCGTCATGCGATTAAGAACTTATTCTCTCGTGAAAAAGATCCGATTAAGATTATTCAATATAAAGAGATTTACGAAGAGCTTGAAGAAGTAGCAGATAGCTGCCAAAGCGTTGCAAACGTATTAGAAACAATTATTATGAAGAACGCGTAAGGAGTTTGATCATGGATACACTCTTGATACTGACCATTTTAGTAGTCATTTGCGCTTTAGCTTTTGACTTTATCAATGGATTTCACGATACAGCAAACGCTATTGCAACTGCTGTTTCAACAAAAGCTCTAAAGCCTAGACATGCAATTATTATGGCAGCTATTATGAATTTTTTAGGTGCGATGACATTTACAGGTGTAGCAAAAACTATTACAAAAGATATCGTTGACCCATTTGCTTTACCTAATGGTTCTCTTGTAATTTTAGCTGCTTTGCTTGCGGCAATAGCATGGAATTTAATCACTTGGTACTATGGTATTCCAAGTAGTTCTTCGCATGCAATCATTGGCTCAATCGCAGGCGCAGCAATCGCTGCTGCTGGTTTTAGTTCATTAAACTTTAAAGGGTTCACAAAAATTCTTGAAGCTTTAATCATTTCACCGATTATCGCTTTTGTTATTGGTTATATCGTATATAGTATTTTTAAAGTCGTCTTTAAAAACTTTAACTTAACGAAAACGAATAAAAACTTCCGTATATTCCAGATTTTCACTGCAGCATTACAAGCCTTTACACACGGTACGAATGATGCACAAAAAGCAATGGGAATCATTACGATGGCTCTTATGGCCAATAACTATCATACTTCTGACGAGATCCCTTTCTGGGTACAATTAGCCTGTGCAACTGCAATGGGTCTTGGTACTTCTGTCGGTGGATGGAAAATTATTAAAACTGTCGGTGGACAAATTATGAAAATTCGTCCTGTAAATGGTGTAGCTGCTGATTTATCATCATCACTTGTTATTTTCGGTGCAACATTCATTCACTTACCGGTTAGTACAACACACGTTATCTCTTCTTCTATTTTAGGGGTTGGTGCTTCTCACCGTGTGAAAGGTGTAAAATGGGGAACTGCTAAACGCATGTTGATTACATGGGTAATTACACTTCCTATTTCAGCTTCTATAGCTGCTTTATTGTACTATTTATTATACTTAATCTTTTAATTAAAAGTCGTCTTCCTTATTTTTTCCAGGAAGACGACTTTTTTGTGAACAACCCTATTTCTTATTGAAAAGCGTGTATAATAATTGGTGGATAAGTTATTTAGAGGAGTTGGCAATTTTGGAATACATCATGTTACTTTTCATCGGACTAATCGCCGGGACAGTCGGGAGCCTAGTTGGACTCGGAGGCGGAATTATTATTGTTCCGTTATTAATTGGATTACACAGTTTATCCCCACAGCTCGCAGTAGGAACTTCTATGGTAACAGTCGTTTTTACAGGACTGTCTTCCACCCTTACTTATATGAAGCATAAACGAGTAGATTACAAAAGTGGACTTATTTTATTTATCGGGAGTGGCCCTGGTGGTATTATCGGATCATGGGCAAACAAATTTTTAAACCAAGATACATTTTCTTTATATTTTGGGGTTTTCCTTATTTTCGTCTCCATTCTTCTTATGTTACGAGACAAATTAAAACCTCTTTCCTTATCAAATATGACTGTAATTAAGCGTTCTTTTACAGATAACGAAGGAAATACTGTAAACTATCAATTTCCACCGCTTCTCGCTATCTTTATCGCCTTTATAGTCGGATTTATATCTGGTTTATTTGGAATTGGTGGCGGTGCCTTACTTGTTCCAGCAATGATGCTTCTTTTTGCATTCCCAGCACACATTGCAGTAGCAACTTCGATGTTTATCGTATTTTTATCAGCAATTGTAAGTTCTGCAACTCACATCTCCCTTGGAAATGTTAGCTGGACCTATGCATTAATTCTTATTCCTGGTGCATGGATTGGCGGAAAAATCGGGGCTTATATTAACACAAAATTAAGCGGTAATGCCGTAATTAATTTATTACGTATCACATTAATTATTCTTGGGACTAGATTAATCATTACTTCATTTTTATAACGCGTTCTTTCTAGAATGCGTTTTTTCTTATACACATGAATATAAAAACGTTACTAAGAGAACAAATAAGATGAGACAAACACCTAATAGCATAAAATTTGAAATATGTACATTCCTCAAGTTGACCACTCCTATAACTACGACTATTATCTTAATGATAGCGAAAAAATGGTTCGCCTGCAGTTACAAAGTGTTAACAATGCAAAATCATTTATTACAAATCTTATCCATATATTTCATTTCGTTGTATAATCTATCGATTCAATAAAAAAAGATGTCATATTGACATCTTTTTAGTGAAGAAGTGACCATCCCATAAAGTCTTCATGTACTTGGCACGCCCTCTTATCGTTTCGATCATATAATTCAGCATAACTATCTGTTTCTTCATCATAGGCCATTGTATAAATAATTTGGCCGTCTATTTCAACGGATAGAACAACTCCACCTTTCATCTCTTCTATATGAACGGTAGCATTCGCCGGAATTCTCATATCCGTCATATTCATCGCATCTAACAATATACTAACCCCCCTACAGCGTATTCATTGCTAGTACTATTACACACTAAATAGTATACTACTGTAATAGCATACATTTCGTCAATGAAATTGCTATTTAAATAGCATATTGTCTTTATACATATAAGCTACAATAGTAGAAATAGAAATGTTTAAATGGGGGGCTAACATTGATTCTACACAAGGGAGATGTACTATTCCGTCAAGGTGAAGACGGTCCTTTATATTTTATTAAAACAGGTTTATTAAAAGTGGTGAGGCTACAAGAAGATGGAACACCATTTTTATTTAACATTATCGTTCCAGGCGAAACGATACCTCACCATTCTTTAATTTCACCGAAAGAATATCACGGTACAGCTATCGCTTTAATAAAAACAGAAGTAGAGCCTATTATGAGTAGCGAATGGTACGATAAACTTCAAGCAAATCCTGAAGCATATGCCAACATCGCTATGCAATTGCAATCAAAATTAAGAATGATGCAACAACGTATTGATCAATTAACAACCGTATCTCCGAAAGAGCGTCTTCATCGTTTACAAGAGTGGTTCACCTTATATTTAGGTGATATCCCTATTTATGAAATATTAACGCAAAGCGAAATTGGTCAACTGATAGGTGTACGCCGTGAAACAGTAAATCGATTATTAAGAGAACAAGTAAAAAACGAGGTAAAATAATACCTCGTTTTTTGCTCGTTCAACGTTAATCTATTGTAAGCTTGTTGCTGGACCGAAAAATTCATAATGAATGTGCTCTTGTTTCACACCTAAATCAGTTAATACAGCATTTATATGCTTCATAAATGGCACCGGACCACAGAAATAGAATTCTGCTTCAGTTGTCGGAATAATAGATTGTAACCATTCGCCTTCAATAAATCCTTCTTTATCAAAATTCTTCATTTCTAAATCTTTTTCAGTCGGTGAAGAGTAGCAAGTATATGCTTTTACTTGTGCGTATTCATTGTCTACTGCCTTAACGTGTTCTTTCATCGCATGTGTATTACTATTTATCGCCGCATGTACAAAACATACATTACGTTTTGAGTCTTGTTCAATTAACGTATTTAGCATGCTCATCATCGGTGTAATACCTACTCCACCACTAATTAGTACAACAGGTAATGTCGAATCCATATTTAATACGAAATCTCCCGCTGGTGCACTTACTGGTAAGACATCTCCTTCCTCTACATGCTCATGTAAATAATTAGATACTTTACCATCTGGTGTATCTACGCCTTTTTCTTTCTTTACACTAATACGATAATATTCTTTTCCTGGAGCGTCAGATAAGCTATATTGACGATTATGTGTATATGTTTCACCTTCAATATTTATTTGAATCGTTACATATTGTCCTGGGATGAATGAAGAAACTTTCCCGCCATCTTCAGGTTTTAAATAAAATGATGTAATAACGTCGCTTTCCTTCACCTTTTTAACAATCACAAAGTTGCGGAAATCTTTCCATCCACCTTCTTTATGTGCAGCTTCTTCATACATATCCGCTTCAATGCTAATGAATGCATCAGCGATAACACCATATGCTTCTCCCCATGCATTTAAAACTTCGTCTGGTGCGCCTGCGACCTCTTTAATCGCTCGTAGTAAGCATGTACCTACTATTGGATAATGCTCTGCTTTAATACCTAGACTTCTATGCTTATGACCGATTTGTTTTACAACTGGAATAATAGCTTCTAAATTATCAATGTACATCGCAGCTGCATAAACAGCATTTGCTAACGCTTGTTGTTGTCTTCCTTTTTTCTGATTCGTATGGTTGAAAATATTCAATAACTCCGGATGTTCTGAAAATAAAATTTGATAAAATCTTGTTGTAATTTCAACGCCTTTTTCTTGTAATAACGGTACTGTTGACTTTACGATTTCAATTGTTTTTGCACTTAACATTGTATCCCACTCCTCTGTTTCTTTAACTGTTTTTAGTTTAACTGAATTGTATAATACATATTGTGATTTTAATCACTATTAACATGGTGTTTTTGTGAAAAATATATGAACAATACACTTACAAAAAACAATAAGCTAACTAGAATTCTAGTTAGCTTATTGTTTTTCTTTTATAGCTTGTTCAATTACTTTTATATCTTTCCCATCCCCAAACTCTGTATACCCCCATATGTTCGTCTCGCCTCTATATTTATTTACGATAATATCCAAGTCATGATATACACGATGAGCATACACTACATACTCAACATTTTGAAGTTCCACACCTTTTTTTACAATTTCATAACTTCTATTTACATCACGTTTTATTTTTTCATTCTTTATTTCTGTATGTATATTTTTTAAAGATGATTCTTGTTGTTGAAACCATTGCTTAAATTGATTCCAGTCCCCGTCTGTATAATTCTCTGCTTTACCATAATTTAAAAAATTATTATAACTTTCATGTGTCATACGAATAAAATCAAGTACTTTTGTCTCTTCTTGCACATCTTCTGTTTGAGCTATTGTACTTACCCCAGCGGGTTTATTTGCATAATGTAACAATACTTTCATAAGACTATAACTCGCAATTATCATCACGATAATAATACCAAACACATTTAGCAATTTCTTCATATACAGAACTCCTTTTCTACTATGAATATTACAATGTACTGTTATACTTGTAACATTCTCTCGTAGAAATGTAATTCCTGTTTAAATCTTTCTTGTCATTTCGACACTATTTTTCTACAAACTTCTCCGTGGTAAATGTTCTTGTAAAACAATATACCCTTCATAAGCTGTATAACCCAGTATAGCCATTAATCCGATATAACAAGCAAATACTGTCCACTTCGTTTTCGTATCAACTTTATAATAGTTTTCTTGTTGTCTCTTTTCTGTATCCCATTCATTTAATTTTCTTTCTGACATTTCAAACGCTTCTCGTACATGAATTGTATGCGTTTCTTTTTCATCTTCATACGGGACGTAATCAAGCGGTTCAAACTTTGGTAAAAGATACTCTAACACTTCGATTTTTTGAAGTTCTCCTGTTTTTAATTCTTTCTCACGCTCTCTTTGTCTCAATACATTCATCTCGTGATGCATCATATATATAGTTCGATGCACCGCACCGGTTTCTTTTAATTCCCATTCAAGCTTAGCAACATATTCTTTCATTTCATCAACTCTATATCCTAATTCCTTAATCGGTTCATCTCTCTTTATTACTCTATATAGTTCCATACAGCCGATAATAACAATAAATCCTCCCAAAATACTTTTAAAGTAAATTGAATAACCGAGCAGTATAACAAGACCTGCTCCCCAAATTTTAGTACTTACAACTGAAATAATTCGGCCACCGTCTAACGGCGAAACTGGAATTAAGTTAAAGAAATTGATCATACTTCCAAGCAAAATAATAAGCGCCCAAAATGGCTCTTTCGTTATTATATATAATGGAATAGCCGGTAAAAATGAAAGCAAACCGAAAAGAGGCCCCATAAAGGCAATGTAAGCTTCATCTTTTGCATTTTTCGGCATTTCTTTCATGCCAATAAGAGCTCCCATAAATGGAATAAAGATCGCTGGCGATGTTGGTATCCCTTTTCTTTTCGCAGCCCATAAATGACCCATTTCATGAACAAATAACAAATAAACGAGCGCTACCCCAAATTTCCATCCATATATAACCGCGTATGCCCCAAGCGATAAGAACATACTAAATACTGTTGAGAATTTTGCTAATTTAAAAATTGCAAATACCCACTTTAACTTAGACAGTAAAAATAACCCTATTGCAACAATAATTCCCCATAATCCTTTGTTATTATTTTTCATAGCCCTCTCCTTTACCTCTCTTTAACGAGACATATTCACTCATCAAAGCTTATTCTTTTCTCTATTATGACATGTTTTTTTCTTTTCTTAGAAATAATGTTTATTTCATCCATTTTTAGCCAAAAATACAAATGAAAGGAGGTATACACAAATGAAATTACAATCTCTTATGATAGGCGCTCTATCGTTTTTAGCTTCAACTCTTATTTTTTATACAGTTAGCTACGTATTATTATTAGATTGGTTGCCAAATCACTTATTTATTGCTCTTATCATTCTTTCCGCTCTTATGATTTCATTTCTTATTACACGAAAATCCATGAATGAGCCATCTGCAAAAGTAAAATAATAGAGAGGGTATTCTTTCCCTCTCTATTATCATTTCCTAGGAAAGGCCATATAGACATTACGATTCACATTTATCCCGCTAATTGGTGAGGGCTAATAATCAATAGGGAGATGAACACCCACTCATTAAAGTTTGACTTTACCTTTGTAAATTCATTTTTTCACCGTATTCTTTAACAATTTGAATTACATTTTGAAAAACACCTATTTTTTCTTTTTTACTATTTAATATTTTCAAATCGTAATTTTCATAATATGTTTCTAATGCTTTTAATTGTGACAATGAAGCATCTTTTATCGGTACAGTAACATTCAATTCGTACTGCTTATACCCTTCCTTAACTTTTTCAGCTGAAATGATTTCACTCTCTTTTGCTCCAATTATTTTTTGAACTTTTTCCGGGAAAATGAGTTGCAAATAATATTCTTGTTCCTTCACTAATTTGTTGTATAGTGATTGTGAAATCGTATAACGTACCGTATAATTCACTTTTTGATCGCCTGCTTTAATATGAAACGCAGTAATCTGCAAATCTTTTTTTGTTACTTCCGTTAAAGGACCTACCTGCACCTCATCTTCTTTTTGTTCTGGATTTTTTGGGAACATCTCTAGAAGTTTTTCCGTATCTTTTTCATTCAGCATATACATGTCATCCTTATATTGCACCCATCCTCGTCGATCTTCCCCTCTTAACCATGCATAATATGTTTCTTTTTTCCCATCTCTACTAATTTGTATTTCATATTCCGGTTCACCAAAACTACCTGTTACTTCTTGTTTTTCTGCTTTATTTATAATATCTATTACTAGCTTAGCTTCTGAGTCTTTTAACTGTTTCTCTTTATGTTTTTTTTGTATAACGGTTATCTCTACAGTTTCTTTCACTTCATTCACCGTCTCCTCTACTTGTTTTGTTTCTTTTTTGGGTTCTTTCTTTGGTTCAGCTTGGCCACACGCCGCGAGTAAAACCACCAATAAAAACATGACGTATTTTCCTTTCAACTCAATTCTCCTTTTCCAATAAGAATTTCTTATAATACTCATACAGAAAACAAAAACGTTGCATGATAAATAATACGCTATACTATTCACTGAAGGGAGGATTTTACAATGTCTATTAATTTTCATGATGCAAATAATAAGTATACGTATGCAACTCGTAATGCACATATTTCATGGAACAAAATGATAAACAACATTGTAGATATACAAAACAAGCAAATAATTGATATAGGCTGTGGCGGGGGAATTTATACGAAAGAACTTGCTCTTATGGGAGCCAAAAGTGTTATTGGGCTTGACTTTTCAAAAGAAATATTACAAGCTGCAAAAGAAAATTGTAGCGGCTTTCCAAATATTTCATTCATTCACGGTGATGCGCACAATATCCCATATCCTAATGAAACATTTGACCTTGTTATTTCGCGCGCAGTTATTCATCATTTACAAGACATTCCTACATTTCTACGTGAAGCTTCTCGCATATTAAAGAAAAACGGTGTACTTATTTTACAAGATCGAACCATTGAAGATTGTACAATTCCAGGAAGTCCTGAACACATTCGTGGATATTTTTTCTCGTCATTTCCAAAACTTATTGAAACCGAATCAAAAAGAAGACCAAAAACTGCTACTATACAGCAAGAATTACAAGACCATTCCCTTCACGTGTTCCCTACTCAAACACAATGGGAAGTACGGAAAATACATGATTCTGTAGAAGACTTGCTACAAGACTTATCTCCTCGAACCGGAAGATCCATTCTATACGAGTTAACAGATCATGAACTTTCTCAACTTCTCCAGCATATTCAAACAGCATTACAAAACACCTCTCCTATTATCGAAAGAGATCGTTGGACAATTTGGAGTGCTATGAAATTGTAAGGAAGGAAGCCTCACAAAATAATGTGAGGCTTCCTTCTTTCATAATCTAGTTTTGCAACACTCTTGATATCCTCCACTTCTGGCCTGTGCACTTCCACACTTCGGACATACTAAATATCTAGACTGATTTGTCAACAAACTACCTTTTTGAAAGAGTAAAACTTCTGCTTGTTTAAACGAACGCGAATAATATAACCACATAAAACCAATTATAGCAATAATGCCAAATAATACTCCCATCGCAAGCATTTCAGTCACCTCTTTTGGTTTGTTCTTTCCAGCAAGTGGATTGTTGTATTATTCTCTATAAATTCAATCAATACCTTCTTCACTCCTATAATTATCAACTTTCTCCACATTTTTTAAAATCCCCTACAATTTTTCACTTCATTTTCACAAAAAAATATTGAAAATCTATTCCCTTTAAAAGGTTTATATTACCGACTATATTTCAATATTCAATTGTTCTATTCAAAAAATATATTGAATTTCAAAAAAAATCATGCAACAATATTGTCAGAATACTTTAACAAAAATTCACTGACGAGAACGAGTACGTTATAGAACTGTTTCCCAGAGAGTTGGCGATTTGCTGAAAGCCGACGTTCAGTGCATAACCGAAAATCATCTCCGAGAAGTAGAACCGAATGTTACAGTAAGTTCTTACCGGCTGGCCTCCGTTACAAGGACCACGTATCATGTTGTACGTTGCAAAGCCGTATACATATAGATTTATTTCTACATGTATAAATTAGGGTGGTATCGCGGGTAAATATAACTCGTCCCTTTCTTTAGGGGCGAGTTTTTTGTGTTCTTACAAATGAATTTAAAAAAGGAGGAAAAAACAATGAACACTGTATCAAAAAAACATATTTTTTCCACAGGTCTTATGCTATTTTCTTTATTTTTTGGGGCAGGTAATTTAATTTTCCCTCCCATGCTTGGACAAAATGCAGGTGAAAACTTTTGGCCGGCAATGATTGGATTTTTACTAACAGGAGTCGGCTTACCATTATTAACTGTTATTGCTATTTCTTTATCAGGGAATGGTATGCAACAACTCGCAAGTCATGTTCACCCATTATTCGGAATCTTCTTTACTGTAGTTGTATACATTGCAATCGGTCCATCTATGGGCATTCCGCGCGTCGCTAACGTCGCTTATGAAATGGGAATTAGTTCTTTCTTGCCTGAAACGATTCGTTCTAGCAGCCTAGCGCTATTTTTATACACAGTCATCTTCTTTTCTATCGTATTTTGGCTTAGTTTAAATCCTTCTAAGCTCGTCGACCGTATCGGAAATATATTAACACCTATTTTATTACTCTCTATTTTCTTATTATTTGTTAAAAGTGTATTTACACCACTCGGGCAATCAGGACCAGCAATGCAAGAGTATCAAACTTCTCCACTCTTCAAAGGTTTCATGGAAGGATACTTAACGATGGATACCATTTCAGCACTTGCATTTGGCATTATCGTTGTAAATGCCATTCGTTCTAAAGGTGTGAATGATCGCAAATCCATTGCCATCGCAACAGCAAAAGCAGGGCTAATTGCCGCTACTGGGCTCGTACTTGTATATGGTGCACTTGGCTGGCTAGGTGCGACTAGCGTCTCTCTCGGATACGCAAAAAATGGTGGACAGCTGCTTACTGTTATCGTGCAGCAACTACTTGGTCCATCTGGTCTGCTTCTACTATCACTTATCGTTACACTCGCTTGCTTAACGACATGCGTTGGACTTGTATCTGCATGCAGTCAATATTTCTCAACATTATTGACAAAATTTTCATACAAAATGTTCGCAAGTATCATTTGCTTTTTAGGACTACTAGTTGCCAACTTAGGTTTAACAAAACTTATTGCAATCTCTCTTCCTATTTTACTTGTTGTATATCCAATAGCCATTGTACTCGTGCTACTATCGCTACTTCATAAATATTTCGGCGGATATCGCTCTGTTTATGTAGGTGCTTTAATTGGAGCAGCAGCTGTGAGCGTATTTGACGGGTTAAAGCAAGGAAACATTCCTGTTTCATTCATCACGTCTTATTTTGAATTTATTCCATTGTATAATGAAGGAATCGGCTGGCTAGTACCAGCATTAACCGGAGCTCTTATCGGCTTTACTACCGCTAAGCTAAGCGGTGCAAAAAAAGTACCACTAATAACCGACTCCCATGAAACAAAAGTATCCTAAAAAAACTCCCGAAAGGGAGTTTTTCACATTTGATAAGCACTATGATTAAAACTGCTTATTTTATACGCTTTCGTATAATAATCAATATCTGTATCTACTGTTTCTACTTTGACGACATCATAGCACTCTTCTTGCTTTACTAAAAATAAATAGTATTCTTCTGTCGCTTCAACAATAGTAATTCGATCTGTTTCAACATTATATTGCTCACAAAGCGCTTGTAATGCGTTCACATAATCCCCTAATTTTTTCGATTTATCCATTCCAAATATTGTTTGAACTAACATACACATTCTCTCCCTTGTATGTACTGTTAACACAACAATAATAACGCTTACATTAATAATCATCAATAAAAAGCTTTGGCAATATTAATAGCCAAAGCCCTTTATCATTTCGTCAATTGATGTCTAAAGGCATAAATGACTGCCTGCGTTCGATCACTCACATTTAACTTATTTAATATATTACTTACATGTGTTTTCACTGTTTTAAGAGCGATAAATAGTTCATCTGCAACTTCTTGATTGCTTTTCCCCTCTGCAATTAATAACAAAATCTCATACTCTCTTTCTGTTAACTCTTCATGCAAAGGTTGTTCCTTCTTTTGGCGCATACGAGACATCATTTTACCAGTAACTTTAGGCTCTAACACTGTCTCCCCATCATAAGTAGCTCGCACAGCGTCCGCAATATCACTCGCTCTTGATGTTTTTAATAAATAACTTGTCGCCCCAGCCTCAATAACAGGATACAATTTTTCATCATCTAAAAAGCTCGTTACAACAACAATCTTCGCTTCTGGCCATTCTTGAATAATTGCTCTTGTTGCTTCAACCCCATCCATTTCATCCATGACAAGGTCCATTAAAATAATATCCGGTCTTAATTGCAGTGCTAATTCTGAACCTTTCTTTCCGTTTTCAGCTTCTCCCACTACTTCAATATCTGGCTGTGTCGATAAATATGCCGATACACCCATGCGAACCATTTCATGATCATCAACAAGTAATACTTTGATCATACTTCTCCCCCGCTCTCAATCATAATCGGAACTTTTACTTCTATTTGCGTACCTTTGGCTGGAAAGCTAAGTACTTTTAATGTCCCACCAATTTCATGAACACGCTCTTGCATTGATCGTAAGCCGTATGAACCCACCTTATTAACTCCTACTTCAAATCCAACACCGTCATCAATAATTTTTAAAATCGCATATTGATCAATTTTACGAAGACGCACTTCCGTTTTCTTTGCCTTCGCGTGTCGTAACGTATTTGATAACGCTTCTTGTACAATACGGAATAAATGATCTTCTACACCTTTTTTTAATTCAATTGGCTCAATTAGCCATTCAATTTTCATATGTTGTTTTCTCGATAGTTCCGTTAATAATTCTTCTATACCTTCTGTCAGTTTTTTACCTTCCAATTGTACAGGACGTAAATGAAGAAGTAGTGCTCTCATTTCTGATTGTGCATTTACAACCATATTCTCAACAAGCTGTAACTGTTTTTTCGTCGTGTCTGGAATTTCAGCTACTTTTTCATTAATAGCTGACATCATCATCGACATTGCAAAAAGCTGCTGACTTACTGAATCATGCAGTTCCCTTGCTAATCGATGCCTTTCTTGAGAAATCGCTTCTTGTCTCATCTCTTCATTCCAATGAGCTCGTTCATTCGTTACTTTTTGAAATAGTCCAGCCTGCTCCTCTAATCGACGAGCAAGGCTGATTACTTTTCGTTCCACTTCATGAAATTCATCATCCGCAGTAAACGAAACATCACTTGGAAAATTTCCTCGCTCTACTTCAAACAGAAACGTATTTAATCCTTGTATACGCTGCTCTATATAATAACTGATTGCATACCCTACAATTCCTCCGATAAGAAGACTAGTACTCATAATAAACAAGCCAATTGGAACAGAAGCTATGGATTCTTTCCATAATAAATCATAAACTGGTTGCTCGCTTTTCCATACATATACAATTGTACAAATAAGTGCGATACTCACAGAGGACAACAGGGAATAACGAATATACATCCAGGAAATATTCTTTTGTTTTTTCATTATACTTTCCTCACTTCCGTATCGCCTACGACAAGCGAAGAAATAATTTTTATACGGCGAGGAGCTTCTTTATACTGTTCTGTTCTAAACGTAACATTACGATTAAATCCTGTTTCTTCGTGTCCTGGCAGAAGCACCCGCCCAACAATAACAGAGTGATTTAAAGACAGTTCCAAATCATACGGAACATATAACCGAATATTACCAACAACACCCCGAATAACAATTACCGTTTCTCCTTCTGGAATCATCGCATTCGTTAAATCTATTTCAACATCACAAGCACCATATTGAACATTTATATCTTCCAGTTCATAAATATGATCCATCATCCGGACATTACCTACAAACATATTTTTCAAATATGGCTCTGTACGATATATTTGCTTCTCTTCATCTATATATCCTTTTTCTTTAATTTCAACTTTCATCGTTTTTTGCTGATGCCCTTGCTGGATAAGTTGATAACCAATTAAAGCTAGACAAGCAAATACTACGAGTACAAAGGCTGCTGATGAAAATAAGAAGAATAAAAATACTATACCACCAACAAATAAAAATACATTTCCCCTTACATAACGATTCTTCTTCCGATAATGCCTACCAAACATAATCATAATAAATGCAAAAATTAGACCACCTGGTTCAAAATGTCCAAGTACCATATCAAGAAAAAGACCGAATCCAAATATGATGAGGAGCATCCCCATTAATTGTGTTTTTGAAAATTGCTTTTTCATTTCAGCTCCCCCCTTCTAATCACATATACATAGAAGAAAAGGCATTGCTTTCCAACACCTTTTCTTCTATCACTATATCATAAGCCTGTTTTATTATATACTACAATTATTTTGTTACTTCTTTCGTTAACGATACTTCATTTTTCTCTTTCATCTCACGCTCTAATTTTGCAATTTTCATATCAAATGTATCACGCTCATGCTCTTCATTTATACGAAGCTCTAAATCACGAATATGATCTTCAATTTCTTCGAATCGTAAGAACGGATTATTTTCATCCATTTTATGAATAGCAGTATTCATACGACGGTTTGCATGCGCCATATTTTCACGTGCCATTAATTCCATACGCTTTGCGTTCATTTCTTTTAATTTATTTTTCATTTCTGAAAGACGACGCTCTAACTCATCAATTTGCTCTACAACACCAGCATACATTTCTTCTAAGCGAGTTACTTGCCCTTCATAATATGCTACTTCTTCTAATGCACGTTCATGCAATTGGATTTCGCCTGCTTCTTGTGCGATGATAGCTTGCTTTGATCTTTTGTTAACGAAATAACGTGCTTGCTCAAGCTCACGAGCGAAGTTAGATTTTAATGTTTTATGACGCTGAATTAACTTCTCAATTTTTGTTATTTCACGCTCACTATCGCGTAAATATTGATTTAACATAGCAATTGGATTTTTTCTTTCTTTCTCATCTAACACATTATGAAAATCAGCTAAAATTGCATCGCGTACACGTCCGAATAAAGATTGTTTCATTATAAATCTTCCTCTCTTCTACTTTATAATTTGATTTATTTTATATTAGTTTTTCATTAACTTGTTCCACTCATCTTCAAAGTTGCTATATGGTTTAGAACTTTCTGGAGCAGAATCAACAACTACATTTTTTTCTTTTTTCCACTCACGGTATCCGTAGTATAAAACTACTAGTGCTGCGATACCGATTAATGCTGGGGAATGAGAAAGTGCAATGGACAAACCGATTAAACCAACAATACCCCAAGCTAACTTTCCAAAGAATGATTTAGCTCGCACAAATGATTTATAGCTCCAGTACACAACTCCTGCTCCAATTGCGAATCCTACAATACCAGCAAGACTACCAAGAGCAATTAAAGCCAAAATACCGGCCGCGATAAACGCTAGAAATTGTTTCATCTTGTGCTTGCCTCCCTTCGATTTGATACTCTTATCTTAACTATTTTTTCATTTTTCCATAACGAGCTTAAGAACCGTTTTCGCCTCAGACTTAAGACTGAGTTGAATTCAGCCTTTTGTAAAAACACAGGTGATTTACTCTTTTACCGCACATAAAAAGCCGTACAGAGAATGTTCTCTGTACGGCTTGGCTTCTGTTACTACTAATAAAATTCAATTTAATTATGCTGTTTTATGATACTCTTTCTTTCCCGCCACTTTAGAAAACCTCGGGAAACCAATTAATATAGAAATGATTCCACATACTCCAACTAAGATCGGATAAAACGCATATGGTAACAATTCAATCGGAGATAAAGCCGCAAATCCTGCTGCCGTTAACATTTGCGCACCATACGGAATTAACCCTTGCACACAACATGAGAAAAGATCTAGTACACTCGCTGATTTACGAGGATCAATTTCATATTGATCTGCAATGTTTTTCGCAAGCGGACCTGTAAAGATAATAGAAATCGTATTATTCGCTGTACACATATTCGTCATACTCACTAAGCCAGCAATACCAAACTCTGCTCCTTTTTTTGAACGAATATTACGTGTTAAAAGATTCATTAAATATTGAATACCACCATTATATTGAATCAGTTCGACCATACCACCAATTAAAATAGCAAGTAATACTAACTCCATCATACCGCCCATTCCAGTCGTTACACTTTTAAAGAAACTCTCTAACGTGTAACTGCCATCTAAAAGACCAATAACGCCGGATAATACAGTTCCACCAGTTAACACAATAAGTACATTCCAGCCAAGTAGCGCTGTAATAAGTACTCCTGCATACGGTAAAATCTTTATCCAGTCAAAGCTATGAGCTTTAATTTCTGTATCATTACCTAAAGTAATCATTACTAATAGTACAATTGTAATGATTGCAGCTGGTAATACAATTAAAAAGTTCGTTTTAAACTTATCTTTCATTTCTGTTCCTTGTGAACGTACAGCTGCAATTGTTGTATCTGAAATAAATGATAAATTATCACCAAACATCGCTCCGCCCACAACGGTAGCCATCGTAAGTGCAATTGAGATATCAGTTTGCCCACTAATACCTACAGCAATCGGTGCTAATGCAGCAATTGTTCCCATTGAAGTTCCCATCGCTAATGAAATAAATGCCCCTATAACAAAAATTCCAGCAACGATAAATCCTTGCGGCAAAATAGATAACGCTAAGTTAACAGTTGAATCGACTCCGCCCATCCCTTTTGCTGTTTCAGAAAACGCTCCTGCAAGTACAAAAATCAGAACCATAATCATAATATCTGGGTTCCCTGCACCTTTAGCAAATCGTTCCACTTTTACATTAAAGCTTTCTTTACGATTCATCGCTAAAGCGACTCCTACAGCAATTGAAATTGCTACAAGTATCGGCAATTTATAGAAATCACCTGTAATAATTCCAGAACCAATAAATAGCGCCAAAAATATCCCAAGCGGTAATAAAGCCAAACCATTTCCTCTCGTTTCTTTCAAAGTACCATCTCTCCCTAATTTCAACCTTTTTCTAATGAATAACAAAAGACCTCTTCCAATGAGAAGAGGTCTTATACATCTATAAGAAACGCTCTTCTCATCTTTCAAGCACATGCTTGCTGGATTTGGCACAGCACTCTGAAATCGAGTCCGCTGCCGAGGCATCGTAGGGCCAGTCCCTCCGCCTCTCTTTATAAGAAGGTTTCATATTTATTTTTTAATAATAATTTCTTCCCTAACTTTACTTGCTTACAAAACAAAAGTCAATTATTTTTTGTATAGATTTTTTTGGTAATTATACAAAAATTTGAATACAATAATCATTTTAACTTTTTTATTTCTTCTTCCAATATTGAAATCCAATAAAATTCACTCTTTTTTATTGCATCTATTATCCATTTCGTAGTGTACCAAGCTAACTCATACTCTTCTTTTGTAACATCGCCACTTTTATAAGCATCCTCTAACTCATCTTCATCCAATACATATATTTCACCATTTGGTAACAATACTACATCTAAATATAAATCATCAAAATAAGGTAAACCACGTTCGTCTATTTCATATTCCTTCGCTACGTCAATATAATATTGCACTAATTTTTGTTGATCGTCTAACATAGCTGTAATAGCAAAGTTTTTTCCGCTTATAAAATATTGCATCCATGTATACCCGTCATCTGCAATACAAAGCTCTTTACCATTGTATTCTTTATAACTAGGCTCTCTCACTTTTTTTATATCTAATATCCCTAACATACCTGCTTTAAATTGCTTGACTATATAATTCTTCTCTATTAGCCGCTTCCACGAAGAACCGTCACCATATTTACGTTTCATTACGTCCGCTCCTCTTCTATATATAGAAAAGCTCTCACATATTATGTGAGAGCTTTTTCATATTATAATTAAGCCGCTTGACCCTTTTCAGATATCTCTTTTAAATAAGCTTGTCCTTTTTCAGCGTCATATTGACCTTCCCACTTAGACATAACTACAGCTGCTAAAGAGTTACCTACAACGTTAACCGCTGTACGAGCCATATCTAAAATACGGTCAATACCAGCGATGAATGCTAAACCTTCAGCTGGAATACCTACTGTACCAAGTGTCGCTAATAATACAACGAATGATACGCCCGGTACACCCGCGATACCTTTTGAAGTAACCATTAATACAAGTAATAATGTAATTTGTTCCGTAATGGATAAATCAATATTGTACATTTGCGCTAAGAAAATTGCTGCAATTGCTTGATATAAAGTTGATCCATCTAAGTTAAATGAATAACCTGTCGGAATAACAAAAGATGTAATCGCTTTCGGACAACCGAATTTTTCCATTTTCTCCATAATTTTCGGTAAAACTGTTTCTGAACTTGCTGTAGAATACGCTAAGATCAGCTCGTCTTTTAAAATCTTAAAGAATTGGAAAATGTTAATTCCAAATATTTTCGCTGTAATTCCTAATACAACTACAACGAAGAAGATCATTGCTCCGTATACTACAATGAGTAATTTTCCTAATGGAATTAATGAAGAAAGACCAAATGTAGAAACTGTAACACCAATTAATGCGAATACACCAAATGGTGCAAATTTCATAACTTGGTTCGTAACGTAAAACATGGCGTCAGCTACACCTTGGAAAAATTGTAGAACTGGTTTACCACGCTCACCAATTGCTGCTACACCTAAACCAAATAGTACAGAGAAGAAGATAATAGCAAGCATGTCACCTTCAGCTAATGATTTCATAATGTTCGTCGGAACAATATTTACAAATGTATCCGCAAACGAATGACTTTGTACTTGCTCTGTTGTTTCTGCATATTTAGAAATATCTGTTTTTGTTAATTGATCCATATCAACGCCTTTTCCTGGTTGGAAAATGTTCGCTATTAATAGACCAACAATAATTGCAATTGTTGTAATAATTTCAAAGTAAAGAATTGTCTTTCCGCCTAGTCGGCCTAGTTTTTTTACATCGCCAACACCAGCAACCCCAACAACAATACTTGCTACAACAATCGGCACAACGATCATTTTAATTAATCGGATGAAAATATCGCCAATTGGTTGTAAGTACTTCGCAACTGCTGGATTATCAAAGAAAATCGCACCAACTGCAATACCTAGTGCAAGACCAATTAATATCTGCCACGCAAGTCCTATTTTTTTCATACTTGTTGTAACCCCCTCGATGTGTCACTCTATCTATCTCTCATTCTATTTATCTCTACAAAAATAAGAAATTAAGAGTATTACATATTATTCGACAATTCACTACATTTTGTCCCTGTTAAAAATCATAAATCAAAAATTTAAATCTGACAACAAAATAAGTTTGCCCGAACGCAAATAATTTTCTTGACAAAAACAAACCTCATGTCAGAAAACCTCACATGAGAACGATTCCTTACCAGTGTTTTATTGGCTTTTGCAATAATATTTAACTACATAAAACAAACGCACTTCCTCCCTTTATTTTACAGAAAAAGGACCAATACATTCTCTTTGCTGCACTTATAAAAAATGTAACTATCATGACAATTAAACTTAAAAGATGATAAATTCCGACAAAACTTAGCAATTTTATAAAATTTTCTTTACATTATGATTACAACGATAGACACTCCTCTTCTTATGATATATAACATTCATAGGGAAAGGAGCCAAACAACAATGAAAAAGAAATTTGCAGCGTTTAGTGTTTTAGCAGCAGGAACAATTTTTGTTTCTCCCCTACTTTCACCTGTATACGCTGAAACGAATCAAGATAAATTATCTAATATACAATCAGAATTAGATGGCAAACAAAATGACTTACAAAATAAATCAGCTGAGAAAGAACAAATAGAAAAAGAAATTCAAGAATTACAAAAGAAAATCGACGAATTAACTACTTCTATTAATAAAAACGAAGCTGAATTAAATGATACGAAAAAAGAAATTAGCAAAACACAACAAGTAATTGCTGACAAAAAGAAACATATAGAGCAATTACAAACAAACATAGATACGCGTCAGGAAATTATTAAACAACGATTACAATCTATGCAAGAAAAACCTCGTACAAATATGATTACAGAGGTATTAACAACTTCTACAAACATTGCTGATCTTGTTGATAATATGTACTCCGTAAGTTTAATATTAAACAGCGATACAGATATTGTGAAAAAACAAACAACTGATCAAGATGCTGTAACGACAGAAAAAGAAGCTGTTGAGAAAAAAGAGCAACAACTCAAAGAATCTGAGCAAAAATTAGTACAAAAACAGCAAGAATTACAAAATAACCAACAGCAGCAACAAACTTTTATTAACGATCTACATACGAAAGTAGCAAAAGTAGACTCAGAGATTGAAGGATTAGAAGAATCAAAAGGTATTTTAGAAAACCAGCGTCAAGCTGTTCAAAAAGCAATTGAAGAAGAAAAACGTGCTGAGGAAGCTCGTAAAGCTGAAGAGGCACGCAAGGCTGAAGAAGCTCGCAAACACGCTACCGCATCTGCTCAAGCTGCACCAACGCCACATGATACAAACATCGGTGGATTCATTAAACCAGCGGCTGGATCAAAAACTTCTGGATTCGGCGCACGTTCTTTAGATAACCATAAAGGAATCGATATCGCTGCTTCAGGAACCGTTCCAATTATCGCTGCTGCAGATGGCGTTGTTATTCGCTCAGAATTATCATCTAGTTACGGAAACGTTGTGTATTTATCACACCGTATAAATGGAAAAACATATACGACAGTATATGCTCATATGAGCAGTCGTTCTGTATCGAATGGACAAACTGTAAAACAAGGCGATCAGCTTGGATTTATGGGGAATACCGGTCAATCATACGGGCAACATTTACACTTTGAACTTCACCTTGGAGAATGGAATGTCGGTAAGACAAACGCAGTTGATCCATCTCCTTATATCGGATTATAAAAAACTCGGTGCATACCGAGTTTTTTACTACCATTTCACACTTTGTAGGCATTTTACATAAACTATAACTAAATGCCTATATTTTGCGGGGTGATAAATATGAATACACAATTACAAGAAGAAATAGAAGAAGCTAGAGAAGCATACATCGGCCGGTTATTCACATTCGGTGGCTCAGCGTTATTTTTAATTGGATCATTTATCGCAGTTGTCACAGCTTATAAAGCATATAATCGCTTATTAAATACTTCTACAACATAATAAAAAGACGGAGAAATCTCCGTCTTTTTATTATGCAAACATTTTAAATACGCCTATCGCATTTAAAAATACGATAATTACAGTTATCGGAATAACATAACGAAGTAAGAAGAACCAAATGTTAAATAATGTTTTCCCTTTCGTTTCCGTAACTTCTAATTCTTTCATTAATAACTCTTTACTCATTTTATTTGGTACAAATAGCGAAATGGCTAGTACTCCTAACGGCATTAATACATTACTTACCGAAAAATCGACGAAATCAAAGAATGTCTTACCAAATATTTTCACATCACTCATAATTCCAAACGATAACGCTGATGGAATTCCAACTGCAAAAATAAGAATACCAATTAATAACGAAGCTGACGGACGCTTCTTCTCATTATCTTTCGCAACAGATGCCACTACAATTTCAAGCATTGAAATCGCAGATGTTAAAGTCGCAAAGAAAAATAACACTAAAAACATAATGAAGAAAAATTGTCCAAATGGAATTTTCGCAAAGACAGCAGGAAGAATGATAAACAGTAGTCCTGGTCCTTCTGTCGGTTTAACTCCTAATGCGAAAATCGCTGGGAAAATCGCTAATCCTGCAAGTACTGTAATAAATACAGTTAAACTTACAATAGATGTTGCTGATTTCGCTAAATGCTCTTCTTTCTTTAAATACGAACTATACGTTACCATTACCGAGGCACCTACCGTTAGTGAGAAGAAAGATTGTCCCATCGCATATAAAATCGTATCTGCTGTAAGCTTTGAAAAATCTGGTTTTAAGAAGAACTCTACCCCAGCCATAGCACCATCAAGTGTTAAAGCACGAATAATGATAGCAATAAATAAAATGAATAATAGCGGCATCATATACTTACTTGCTTTTTCTATGCCTTTTTCCACACCTTTACTAACAACAAAAATGGTACAAAGCATAAAGATGAATTGCGCCCCAATCGCACTTACTGGATTTGAAATTGTTTCAGCAAACAATTGCCCATAATCGACTACTCCGTTCCAGAAACTACCTGTGACACTATAGTATAAATAAAGTAAAATCCATCCACCTACGACACTATAAAAAGATAGTACACTAAAACAAGTAACAACTCCCATACGACCAATCCAAGGATATAACTTGCTATTTGGTACTAATACTTTATAAGCTGTAACTGCCTCTTTTTGAGTACTACGTCCGATAACAAATTCAGCTATAAGAAGAGGCATACCAATAAATACAGTTAATAGTAAGAATACAAGGAAGAATGCGCCTCCCCCGCCATTACCTGCAACATATGGAAACTTCCATATTGCTCCAAGACCTACTGCGGCTCCCGCTGCTGCGAGTACAAAGCCTATTTTCGACGTCCATTGCTGTGTTTCTTTCATTATAACTTCTCCTTTTCTGAATATTTAAACTTTTATTAATTATACACTTTCATTTCATACTCGCACACCTCCTTTAGAAAATAAAAAAGTCCCCTACACGCAAATATGCATGTAGAGGACGATATATGTAATATAAATACCGTGGTACCACCTCAATTGGATCAATAAATCCCACTTGTTCAAGTACAGGAAAAATCCGATACTCTATCCTTTTAACGGCGGAACCCGGGTTGCCTACTATTCTGTTCAGCATACCTCTCGCAAGCCCATTCTGTATATTTTATCGTACCGGGCTCACACCTTACCCCAGCTCTCTGAACGCCTCAAATATACGTACTCTTCTTGCTCATCGATTTCATCTATTGAAGTTACTTGTGATTATAAATTATATTTTTATACTTGTAAAGTACAATTTACTTACTATCCTATATGAACTTTTTTCTCTAATTCCTGTAAAAAGAGTTCTCTTTTTAATTCATCTTGAACATATATCGATTTTAACACTTCTTGTAATGCTATATTTTTCTGCCGTTTCTCTAGTTGTAATTCTTTCACTTTCATTCTTACTTCATATAAAAAATCAAGATACGTTTCATACGTCTCGTCATATTTATTTGCGATATCGTCACGAATTTTTTTCGCAAGCTTCGGACTTGCTCCTCCAGTAGAAACAGCTACATTAAGTAGTCCACGATGAATTGCCGCCGGAAAATGAACATTTCCACTTTCCGGATTCGTAATAACATTTACCAATTGATTTACCGAGGCATCTTCAGCAATTTGTTCATTTAGTACCGAATCGCTAGTCGCTGCAACTACTAAAAAAGCATCTTTGATATCACTTTTTTCATACTCTCTTTGATACCAACGAATTTGCTTTTCTTCTACAAGTTTCACTAAATTCGCATCTAATTCTGTACTTACCACAACTATATCCGCACCTTGTTTTAGTAAAGGAATAATTTTAAACCCTGCTACTTTCCCTCCACCGATGACAACAACACGTTTCTTATCAACTCGCACTGTAAGTGGATACATACTGATCTCCCTTCAATATTTCCTCTGTTTTCTGAATTAACATCTCTCGAAACGCTTCATTCTTTCCTAAATATGGACTTATTCTTATCTCTTTCGACTCATATTGACGCACTTCTTTCTCAACATGTTTCATGAGTAAGCCTGTAAATAATAAGTAAGGTAACACAACTATATTCTCTTCTTTTCGTTCTACAACTTCTTTTAACTTCACCTCAAACTTCGGCTCCGCTGCCGCTAAATAACAAACTTCCACTTTTTTAATTTTCTTTTCTCTTTGAAATAAAGAAGAAATCCACTTTATGTCTCGTAAAGTTTCTGGGTCGCTACTCCCTCTTGCAACAAGCAAAAGTGTAACATCCTCTTCATAATCTTTAATGTCACTTCCATTATATACAGCCTTTACAAGTACTTCTGATACACCAAATGGGTTACCGTACACTATTTTGATATCCGGATATTCCTCGTTTAACTTTCGTAATTCAAGCGGAATATCTTTCTTTACATGTCCTGCCGCTAATAAAAAAACAGGAATAGCGATAACCTCTGTCGCACCACGCTTCACACATGTACGAAACCCTTCTTCAATAGAAGGGCTCGTTAACTCTAAAAAACAAACTTCTTGAATCGTTGCCCCTATACGGCTCATACATGACGTAATAAATTGGATCGCTTCTTCTTTCGCTGCCCTCAAACGACTTCCGTGACATATATATAAAACAGCCTTCATTTTACAGCACTCCGCTTACTGGATAGGCATTTTCCGTTTGTTTCTCAAACCAATGGATTTTTTCTCTAAAACGGACAACTTCTCCAATTACAATCATGCTCGGATTTTGAATTTGTTCTTTTTTCGCAACATCTACAATTGTCCCTAATGTCCCGACAACTGTACGCTGCATAGACGTCGTTCCTCGCTCAATAATAGCAGCGGGTGTACTTTTATCTTTTCCATACTTCATAAGTTGTTCACTTATGTAGGGTAAATTACTAACCCCCATATATATAGCTAAAGTCTCTACACCTTTCGCTAAATTCTCCCACTTCACTTCCTCTTCAGCATCTTCTTTCCTATGCCCTGTCACAATAGCAAAACTCGCACTTGCCTCACGATGCGTTACTGGAATTCCAGCATAAGCAGGTGCAGCTATTCCCGCCGAAATACCTGGGACGATTTCAAATGGTACCCCTTGCTTTGCTAGCGCTTCAGCTTCTTCTCCGCCTCTGCCAAATACAAACGGATCTCCGCCCTTTAACCGCGTTACAACCTTTCCTTTTTTTGCGTATTTAATAAGAAATGTGTTAATCGTCTCTTGCTTCATCGTGTGATAATTCGGGAGCTTCCCGCAATAAATTAAATCCGCTTCAGGCTTTGCGTACGAGAGCAACTCTTTATTCACGAGACGGTCGTATAAAATAACATCCGCTTTTTCAATACATTTCAATCCTTTAACAGTGATTAACTCTGGATCACCAGGACCCGCTCCAACGATATATACTTTTCCCATCATCTCGCCTCATTTCTACTATTAAAGTGAAACTTCCATCCTTATAGTATGAATGGAAGTTTACATTACTTCGTATTCCAATGTTCCTTACTCATGAATAACAAAGGCCGCACCTTTTCGAATCTTCTTTTTTTCAAACAAGGAAATCTCTTTTACTTCTGGCAACGGTAAAAAATGTTTTTCGAGCTCAATCTCCGCAAGCTTAAATGCCTGTTCTTCACTTTGAGCAACAACAACAATTGGAACAATAGTATTTGCTAATGCCGCTTCAAATCGATATAAATCCATACTATCCCTCCTAAGACGCTATAACTTCATCTAACACGTTATTCAACACTATTTGCAGTGCATCTACACCGATACGTTCAACAAAATCAAAAAACGTTTCAGCTGGTAACTTATTCTCTTTGAAATAGTTTATAAATGATGCGAGTACATCTGGTAAATCTTCACCATCTATTTTCCCTTTCAACTTTTGATTGTACGCTCCTCCATCCAGTAATGTGCCACCTACATATATTTCAAAAGCCTCAACAATTCCTTTCTCCTTCGTTTTCATCTTCACCCCTTGTAATCCAATGTCAGCAATTTGACGTTGACCACATGAATTCGGGCACCCTACCATATGAATTCGAACTGGAACATCGAGTGCAATTTGTGTATCTAAGTATTCTGCAATCTTTCGTAATCTTTCTTTCGTTTCTACTAGTGCAAGATTACAATATTCAATACCTGTACATGAAACCGCATGACCAATAAATGATTTCGGACTTGCAGATATCGCTTCAAACAACGGTTCACTAATTAACCCTGCTACGTTTTCTGGCGGAACATTCGGAATAATGAAGTTTTGTGAGTTGCAAGTACGAATTTGCCCGTTTCCATATTGCTTTGCAATTCTAGCAATTTCAAACATTTCTTCTGCATGTAAACGCCCTACCGGTACATTAAAACCTACATATTTTAATCCTTCTTGTTTTTGGTCTTGGACGCCATAAAAGTATCCTGCATTCCATCCTTTGAGTGCACTTTCTCCTTTACTTTGTAAAGGTCCTGTATACTCTAGTAGTTTCTCTTTAAATTTCTCAGCACCCCAGTCAGCAACAAGAAATTTCAAACGTGCTAAGTGGCGTTTTTCACGATATCCAAAATCACGGAATATAGTAGCAATTGCAATCGATACTGCCTTCACTTCTTCTGGTAAAACGAATACATCTAATTCTTCCGCCAAGTACGGACGAGCTGATAAGCCTCCGCCTACTTTTATATGAAAACCAACTTTTTTCTCACCATCTATTTCTTTCGTAGCAGGTGTAAATGCCACACAATTAATCTCTGCATTCGCTGAATTATAAATGTTAGAACTAATAGACATTTTAAATTTACGTGGTAAGTTAGAAAACTCTTCATTATGTTGAAAGTAGTCATATACCTCTTTCACAATATGCGTTGTATCAAACAGTTCATTTGCATCAATTCCAGCAAGTGGATTCCCTGTAATATTACGTGTAATATCACCACACGCCCCTGCTGAAGATAATCCAACCCTCGCTAATCTTTTAAAAATATCTGGAATTTGCCCAATTTCTAACCAATGAAACTGAATTGCCTGCCTTGTCGTAATATCGATTACATCACGTCCATAGTCCTCAGCGATAGAAGCAAGAACTTCTGCCTGCGCATTTGTAATAATCCCAGAAGGAATATTAACACGCATCATAAAATATCCAGCTTCTTTCGGACGTTGTAAATACAATCCCGCCCACTTAAAGGAATCCCACTCTTCTTTCGGAATAGATTCAAATCCATTCTCCGCATAGTAAGGAATATCATTAAAAATTTCTAATCCATCTTTTTGTAATTTCTTTTTCTCAGTCTGATTTAATTTTTCATTGTTAGCCCATACTTTTTCATAACTCATTTTTAAATCCCCCTATATAAAACTACGCTCTTGTAAGTACTTCACGATTTGTTCTGCACATTCTTCAATAGAATACTTGTGCGTTTCTACAATTAATTCTGCTTGTTTCGGCTCTTCATACGGTGAATCAATACCAGTAAATTCTTTAATATCACCTTGTCTTGCTTTTTTGTATAACCCCTTTGGATCACGTTTTTCACACTCTTCAATTGGACATTTCACAAACACTTCTATAAACTCATCTGCAGCTAATAAATCCCTAACTTGTTTTCGGTCTACTCGAAACGGTGAAATAAACGCTGTAAGAACAACAGTACCTTGATCTACAAATAGATTCGTCACTTCGCCAATACGCCTTATATTTTCCATGCGATCATTTTCAGAAAAACCTAAGTCTTTATTTAAACCGTGGCGAATGTTATCCCCATCTAATACATAGTTTCCGATATTCTTTTCAAATAGTTTCCGAGCAACCACATTCGCTACGGTAGATTTACCTGAAGCCGATAAACCAGTAAACCAAACTACAAAACTATGATGCCCATTCTTCACTCTTCTCTCATCTTTTGAAACAGAAGCTGTATGCCAAGTAATATTCGTATCCATCTCATTCTCTCCCTATTCTGTTACTACTTCTTTTATTAACCCTTTAATTAACACATCTACTACTTCTTTACGACTAAATGTACTTGGCGGAATCTCACCATTTCTTAACATCTCTCTTACTTTCGTACCCGATAAAATGACATGATCCTCTTTTCCGTGCGGACATGTTTTCGTTGAAGCCATAGCTTCACATTTCGTACAGTAAAAACTATGTTCAAAGAATAGCGGTGTAATCCCTAACTCTTCTACTGTAAAATTCGTAAAGATGTCTTGTGCTTCATATGTTCCGTAATAGTCTCCTACCCCAGCATGATCACGTCCTACAATAAAATGTGTACAACCGAAATTTTTTCTTACTAGCGCATGAAATATCGCTTCACGTGGCCCAGCATAGCGCATTGCTGCGGGAAATACCCCTAAAAAAACGCGATTTGCCGGATAATAATTTTGCAGTAATACTTCATAACTTTCCATCCTTACATCAGCAGGAATATCATCTGATTTCGTTTCCCCAACGAGCGGATTCAAAAAGAGACCATCTACAATTTCAAGAGCAGACTTTTGAATATATTCATGAGCTCGATGCACTGGGTTTCTTGTTTGGAATCCCACTACTGTTTTCCAGCCACGTTTTTTAAATTCTTCCCTCGTTTCAATTGGATCTAAATGATAAGAAGGAAACTGATTATTTTCAAAGCGTTTTGTAAGAATAATAGCTCCTCCAACGTAAACGTTTGGTCGTTCATATAATTTTTTCACTCCTGGATGAGCCTCATCCGTCGTTTTATATACAAGTAACGCTTCTTTTTCTTTATCTGGCACAAAAATATCTTCTATTTGAATAACACCATATACAGTTCCATCTTTAACCAGTTTTACTTCTTCTCCAATTTTCAATCTATCCGCTTCTTCTTCTGTTACTGGTAATGCAATTGGTATACTCCAAACACTCCCATTTACTAAACGAAGCGTTTCTACAACTGAGTCATAATCTCTCTTTCCTAAAAATCCTGTAAGTGGACTATATCCCCCTATCGCCAGAAGTTCTAAATCACTAAGCGCAATTTTGTCTAGCTCAATTTCTTTGACAATGTTCGATATGTCATATGTTTCATCAATACGGTTTACTAATTTATTTGTTGTACTCATCTTTTTATATCCCTTCTTAGAGTTATTTCAAGATCTATCTTATTGAAAATGGAGTCCGCATTCTGTCTTCATTTTCCCAGCCCATCTTCCATCTCTTGAGTCACCACCATCTCCTACAGGCAATGTACATTTTTCACACCCAATACTTGGATACCCAACATCATGCAGTGGATTATATGGCAAACTATGTTTGTATACATATCGCCAAACTTCTTTCCAAGTCCAATGAATGAGCGGACAAATTTTAATAGATTGAAAACGATGATCTTGATTCACAAATCTTGTATGTTTACGTGTCTCGGATTGTTCCCTTCTTAAACCTGATATCCACGCCTTTTCATTTGCTAATGATTTTTCTAAAGGTAAAATTTTTCTAATTTTACAGCAAAGGTTCGGATTACTTTCCCACAATTTTTCTCCATGAAGCTTCGCCTGTTCTTCAAGTGTAAGTTCTGGCTGTTTTTCTATAATATTTAATGAAGGAAATCGTTCCTTCACCTTTTGAATTAATTCATACGTTTCTTGAAAATGAACATTTGTATCCAAAAATACAACTTTAGCAGATGGATTTACTTGGTTTATAAGATGTAGTAACACCATACCCTCCACTCCAAAGCTACATGCGTATACAATTTCATCTTTATATTCTTTATAAGCCCAACTTAATACTGATAACGCGCCTTTCGTTTCATCTTCTTCTGAAAATGAAACGCTATTTTCTTCCCACGTTTCATACGTCAACATATTTTTTCCCCCTGTAAAAGCAAAAAGACGGTTTTAACCTAATAAAATAGATTAAAACCGCCTCTAGTTTTTCTAGTCAGCGCTTTTTACTTTAAACGTACTTTTTCACTTTTCTCTAATTGAATGACTTTTCCATCTTGAACAACAATTGTAATTGAACCATATTTCATATCAGCAAGCATCGCTTGAATCTTCTCAGACACTTCATCAAAATGCTCCCGTACGCTCACGCGAACAGCCCCCCTTTTATTCATAAAAAAAATCTTTCCCATTTCGAAAAGACTGTTCGGTAATATATTTTACCTTATCTTTCAAAATGGATTCCATTTTGCTGGATTTAGCACCTTGCTTTCTATAAGCAGGTTGCCGAGCTTCGTCGGGCCAGTTCCCTCCGCTTCTCTTGATAAGCTTTGTATTTGTATTTTATCACAATTCAGATTTTTTTCAATCCTAGTTTTCCGATATATTTAATTATTTTTCTTTTTTTTTTAAAGGAGTTGCCTTTACTAGACAACTCCTTCTTTCTCATTCACACCAGCTCTTTAATACGTATGCGATCGTTCCCGATAATATTTTCATATGTTTCACGCTCTACAACAATTTGTGATGTCCCACCTTTTGCAAAGACGACAGCTGGTCTCCGAATACGATTATAATTATTCGCCATTGAATACCCATATGCCCCCGTGCAAGAAATTGCTAGTAAATCAGAAGAAGCGACTTTCGGTAGATGAATATCCCAAATCAGCATATCTCCACTCTCACAGCATTTCCCAGCAATCGAAACGAGTTCCTCATTCGCATCATTCCCTCGATTCGCTAACATCGCTTCATAACGAGCGTTATATAAGGCAGGTCTTAAATTATCTGTCATTCCACCATCTACTGAAACATATTTCCTTATGCCAGGAATATCTTTCACCGATCCGACTGTATAAAGTGTCGTTCCCGCATCACCTACGATACTACGACCTGGTTCAACCCATATTTCTGGCAATGGATAGTTACATACTGTAAATTGTTCTCTTATCGTACTTGTTACAGCGTGCACATACGTTTCAAGTGTTAACGGTGTATCTGATTCCGTATAACGTATACCGAAACCTCCGCCCACATTTAATACTTTCATCACATAATGTGTTCGTTCTCTCACTTCTTCTAAAAATTGGCGGAGTACTTCAATTGCTCGAACAAATCCAGCCGTTTCAAATATTTGTGATCCGATGTGCGAGTGAATTCCTAGCACATTATAATTTGATTTTTGCAAGGCAAGCTCAATTGCTTGCATCGCTTGACCATTTGAAACACCAAATCCAAATTTCGAATCCTCTTGACCTGTTGTTATATATTCGTGTGTATGTGCCTCTACTCCTGGCGTTACACGGATTAGTATGTTTACAAATTTTCCATGTTGCACTGCTAAATCATGTAAAATTTCTAATTCTAAGAAATTATCTACTACAAAACAACCAATATTCGCCTGAAGAGCCATAATCATTTCTTCTTCTGTTTTATTATTTCCGTGAAAATGAATGCGCGGTGCCGGAAATCCTGCTTGGAGCGCAGTATATAACTCTCCTCCAGAAACAACATCTAAAGACATATTCTCTTCACGAGCTACTCGGCACATTTCCATGCACAAGAACGCCTTGCTAGCATATGCTACTTGATAAGAGAAACCACTTTCTTTAAAAGCGCGATGAAACGCACGACATTTCCCACGAATAGACTCTTCATCGTATACATAAAGTGGTGTTCCGTATTGTTTTGCTAACTGCGTCGTATCGCACCCTCCAATTTCTAAGTGTCCTTGCCCATTGATTCGGCTTGTGCCGTGTAAATACATTTGAATTCCTCCCTTATTTCCTCTAAAACTCATAACCCCAATCTTCTATTCATTGCAGCACGCTTTTAGATAGACAAAAAACGCGCGGAACAATGTTCACACGCGTTTCTTATTAGGAAAAATATATATTGAAAAAATAAACGAGTTGTTATCTTCTCAAAATAAGAAACCGCATCAACATCTCCAAATAGCTCTCCATAAAATAAATCTTATGACAGTACTACATTTATTCAATGTAGTCCCAATATATGAATAAGGTGGTCATTCTTATATTTCGGCAATAGTCCCTTTCAACCTATGATCACAGATTCCACTAAATCTCCCATAGCTTACTTTTTCCTATCGCGGCCTCTACCTTTGAGAGTAGATGAGGTAAGTCTATTTAATTTTCAAACATCTAATTGTTGCTATTAACAATACCAAAGGACCATTTTATTTGTCAAACAATTTTTTACATTGGTTTTTTACAGTTCAGTTTCGTATCATTTGGTAAGCGCTTTATAGATATTTTTGTAATAGTCCATTCTCCTTCTTCATTGTTAAATGTCATACTTATCTTCTCAAACGGAGGAAGTACTTTACCACCTATTCCTGATTCATATTTCGTTATTTCAATTACTGCTTGAAATAAATATGTACCGCTATAAAGTTTTTTTAAACTAATAATTTTAGGACAATCAAACGGTTTTAATTTTCCATATTGTTTCTCAATCGCTTCATTTATTTTTGGAAATAACACAGAATAAAGAGCATCTTCCATGAGCGGTGCATCATATTGTGCTACTGATACACTCGGTGAAACAAAAAGCACAAAACTAATGCATACTATAAGATATAATAATTTTCGCATCATAACCTCCGTACCATTACGCGATACTTTCTATGTTTAACGAATGATAATAATCGCACATAGAAATTCCATTTTATTGTCTCCCACTTCGCTTTTTCTACTCAATTGTTGCAAAAAAAGCCCACAACCCGCTTTTATTTTCGTATAATGATACTCATAGTATAATAATCATAATAATAAAGGACTGTTCGTATATATAAAGTGAGGCCCTATTCAAAGGGGTTTACAAGAACTGTCATGCTTTTAAGAGAGGAGTATATTATGCTACAACATCTGTTTCCAAAATTACGATTTGCACTCGTTGCAGTCGTTTTATTATGGATTAAAACATATATTGTGTACAAGCTAGCATTCGATATTAGAATTGATAACTTCTTTGAAGAATTTATGCTTTTTATTAACCCACTAGCTTCGTTACTTTTATTTTTCGGTTTAGCCTTACTTGCATCTAAGCACCGAAACCGGATTATTATCGGAATTAGTTTCGTTCTGTCATTTATTTTATTTGGAAATGCAATGTTTTACGGGTTTTATGATGATTTCGTTACGTTCCCCGTTTTATTCCAAACAAATAACATGGCTGATTTAGGAACGAGCATTAAAGAACTCTTTACGTATAAAACATTACTTTTATTTGCGGATGCAATTATTTTAATATTTATATCACGTAAATTCCCGGCATTTTGTGACAAAACACCACTTTCACGATCTGAAAAGCGCACTTTCTTTAGTGGTGTAACAGCTCTATTAGCACTGCAAATCGTTGTTTCAGTTATTTATAAGCCACAAATGTTCTCACGCTCATTTGACCGTCAAACTGTCGTGAAAAATTTAGGTTTATACACATATCACCTATTTGATATTACACTTCAATCTAAATCGTCAGCTGAACGTGTATTTGCAAGTGGGGACGAATTCTCTGAAATTAAAAACTATACTGACGCAAAAAATAAGCAAGTTGATAAAAACTTATTTGGAGCTGCAAAAGGAAAAAATGTAATTTTAATTTCAATGGAATCTACACAAAATTTTGTTATTAATAAAAAAATAAATGGAAAAGAAATCACTCCATTTTTAAACGAATTTATTAAAGATAGTTTTTATTTCGATAACTTCTATCATCAAACTGGACAAGGTAAAACTTCTGATGCTGAATTTATCGTGGAAAACTCACTTTACCCGTTAGATCGTGGTTCTGTGTTCTTTACTCATGCAACAAATGAATATACAGCCACACCAGAACAATTAAAGAAATACGGATATTCTTCTGCTGTCTTCCATTCAAACGATAAAGCGTTTTGGAATCGTGATGTAATGTACCCTGCGCTTGGATATGATCGTTACTTTAATTTAAATGACTACGTAGGCACAGAACAAATGTCTGTCGGTTGGGGATTAAAAGATAAAGAGTTCTTTGAACAATCTATTCCAAAACTAAAATCTTTACCAGAGCCGTTCTATACAAAATTTATTACTTTAACAAACCATTTTCCGTTTCTTCTAAATCCAGAAGATCAATATGTTGATGAGTTTAATTCGGAAAGTGATGTTTTAAACCGCTACTTCCCAACAGTTCGTTACACGGATGAAGCTCTTAAATCATTTATTAATCAATTAAAGGCAGAAGGACTGTACGACAATTCCGTTATTGTCATTTATGGTGATCATTACGGTATTTCCGAAAACCATAACGCAGCTATGGCTCAGTTCCTTGGGAAAGACGCTATTACACCGTTTGATGCTATGCAATTACAACGCGTCCCTCTCATTATTCATGTGCCTGGTCAAGAAGGAAAAGTCATTTCTAAAGTATCCGGTCAAATCGATATTAAACCGACGCTGCTTCATTTACTTGGTATTAAAACGAATCAATCAGTTGAATTTGGAACTGACTTATTTATAAAAGAAAAAGATCCACTTATGGTAATGCGCGATGGTAGTTTTGTTTCGGAAGATTATGTTTATACAAAAAATATGTGCTATAAAAGAAGTACGGGCGAAGAAACTAATTTAACACTTTGTCAGCCATATATTGAAAAAGCAAAAACAGAATTAAAATTCTCTGACAAACTAATTTATGGAGATTTATTACGATTCGATCCTAACAATCGATATAAAACTGGAACGATGACAACGAAATTTGAATAGTGTAGGAAGCAACTTTAGAAAAGTTGCTTCCTTTTTTTACTTATCTTTCAAATTGTTCCTCTATGAAATCTTTCACAAATTGGGAATTTCTTTCGTATGAAGAATAAATTTATGGTATGATAAAATGAGTAAACTTTCATACACTAATTAAGAATTCATTAAAGAAAGCAAGGGATCAGATTTTGTATAGAGCAGCTATTCCAAACTTATTTACGCTCGGAAATTTATATAGCGGATTTTTATCAATCGGCTATGCATCTTTAGGATATTATAAATCAGCTGCTATTTTAGTACTTATCGGGATGATGTTAGATAGTCTTGATGGGCGTGTTGCTCGTTTATTACGCGTTGATTCACAAATGGGAAAAGAGCTTGATTCACTTGCAGATGTTGTAACATTTGGCGCAGCACCTGCTGTTTTAATGTATTACACATCTTTCTCCAACTACGGAATCATCGGACTATACATAGCGGGATTATTCCCCCTTTTCGGAGCATATCGTTTAGCACGATTTAATGTAACACCATCTTCTACTTCAATGAAGTATTTCACTGGAGTTCCGATTACTGCAGCAGGAGGGCTTGTCGCTTTCCTAACATTATTTTCAGATACCATTCCAAAAATCGTTCTTATTACAGTATTTGTAACGTTCGCATTTTTAATGGTGAGCCGCATTCGTATCCCAAGTTTAAAAGATGTACCAATTCCACGATATAGCATCATTATTACACTATTTTTAGTTGGAAGCATTATCACAATGTACCAAACAGGTTTTGGTAATTTTTCTGTTTTCTTATTCATTGCCATTCCACTATATATTTTGTATATGCTATCTCAATTTCTTAGACAAAGACCATCTAAAAAAGAAAATAAAGAAAAATAAAAAGAAACCTTCCGAAATTGGAAGGTTTCTTTTTATTTTGTAACTAATACTTTTTGATTTACAGGTGTTACTGGTTCTTCACCATTTAATACAGCTAAAATATTTCTTACAGCCATTTCAGCCATCGCATCACGAGTTTCAAATGTTGCATTTCCTACATGAGGAGCGAGCACAACATTATTTAATCCCTTTAGCTCCTCTGTAATTTTCGGTTCAAATTCAAACACATCAAGAGCTGCGCCCTCAATTTCATTCGTTTTTAATGCATGAGCAAGTGCCGCTTCATTCATAATTGGTCCACGGGAAGCATTTACAATATATGCTGTTTTCTTCATCATTTTAAACTGTTCTTCATCGATCATATGATGTAACTTCGGATTATAAGCACAGTTAATTGTAATAAAATCTGCTGTTTGTAATAATTCTTCCAATGTCACATATGTTGCGCCCAGTTCACTTTCCGCTTCAGGCTTACGATTTGGTCCTGTATATAAAACATTCATTCCAAATGCTTTCGCACGCTTTGCAACTGCCTTCCCGATTTCTCCAAGACCAATAATTCCAATTGTCTTACCGTGCACTTCGCGCCCCAAGAAAAATAATGGTGCCCATCCGTTAAATCCAGTTGTACGACATAATGTATCCCCTTCAGGAATTCTACGTGCCGCTGCTAAAAGAAGTGCAAATGTTAATTCTGCTGTCGCTTCAGTTGATACTTTCGGTGTATTCGATACTGCAATCCCTTTTTCTCCTGCATACGTGAAATCAATATTGTCGTAACCAGCACCGTAGTTTGCAACAATCTTTAAATGAGGCGCTGCATCAATAACTTCTTTTGGCACCTTTGTCGAAAGTAAACTTAACAATGCATCTTTATCTTTTACACGCTCTGTTAATTCATCTAAAGAAATTAACTCCTTTTTATCGTACATTTCTACATCATGATCCTTTAATAGTTCTAATCCGATTTCTGGAATTTTCCCTGCAACTAATATTTTCGCCACTACTAACACCTCTTCTATGCAAAATAAGTTATCTCTTATATTTCATTGTAAGAAATCTACATATAAAAACCAAGGAATTTGATTATAGTTTTGAAAATCGTCATTTTTTCACATAAGAAAAGAGGAGATTCATCTCTCCTCTCTTCTTACGCTTTCTCTTGCGATTCTTTTCCAAGCTTCGCATCAATTGTTCCTTCTGCAACTGTATCGCTAATTTGTTCCTCGATAACTGAGTTAGCTGTATTATTCGTTTCAGAAGTATAAGCTTGATCTGTCACTTGATCTGTCGCTTGATCTGTTGCTTGTACGTTTTGTTTATTTTGTTGTTTCACCATTTTTCACCCTCCTTTTCATTCTTTCTTATTTTGAACAAAAAGGGTGGTTTTCATCAAAAAATCGTGTTTTATTTTGAAATTGTTACTTCTTCTTCAAGTTGTCTCATTACTCTTACTCGTTTCGAAAATGTTGCGATTTGAGTAATACCGTGAGCCTGTAATGTGTGCACATTTTCTTTTACGTATTTCCCTAGATCATTCGGATAATGAGCATCCGAAGAAATCGTAATTGGAACTCCATATTTAGCTAACACTTGTAAATATAGTGGACTTGGACACATTTCACGAACAGGATAGCGATAGTACAATCCTGCATTTACTTCTGTTGCGGTATTCGTTTCTACTAATGCACGTGCAATTTCTTTATAATAAGAAAGCTGTTCATTCTCATCCAATCGATAATTAAATACTTTTATGTTATCAAGATGAGCTATAATATCAAATAACTCGGAGCGAACTGCACTCTCAACTGTTTTGAAAAAAGTATCATATAGCGCATGTAAGTCATGCTCCTCAAAATATTCTTTCGTATCTGGATTATCAAATCCCCAACCGTTTAGAAAATGAACAGAACCAATTACATAATCAAAGTTTCCTAATGCTAATAATTCTTTTAACTCGTTTTCACCACCAATGAAATAATCCGCTTCAATTCCCAGTTTTAGTGTTACCCCCCGTTTACTCCATCGTTCTTTCGCCTCTTCAATTGCCTTTGTAAAATCATATAGTGAAACTACTCTTACTTGGTCTAACCATTCCTTCTGTAAACGACCAAGCTTTGAATCACTAATATCTACATATTTTTCATAATATCCTTTCGCCTCATGAAAACGATAGAAATGATCAACAATGCCAACTTCTTTTATACCTTTTCGCAACGCTTCTTCTAAATATAAATCAATCCACTTTGCTGTAAACGGCCCTTCCTTCACACGTCTTTGCAAACGCTCTTGTGTTTTCATAAGCCAATCGATAGAATGCCTTTCTTCTTGAAGCGGCTCATAATATTCCAGAGCCTCATTTATTTTAGCGAGCCACCCTATTGAATAAGGTCCTTCTTCTAAATGAAGGTGATAATCCACTTTCATATGTATTCCCCCTTATAATGTATCTATTTCTTTTCGATCTCCTACTCTCGAAAGCTTTCCATTTCTTTCTTTCACTTCTCGCATGACATCTTCCAGTGCAATATTTTTTTCAGCTAATAGAACAAAACAGTGATACAACACATCGACCATTTCTTTTACTAGTTCTTCTTTATCGTTATTTTTAGAAGCAATGATTACTTCAGTACACTCCTCACCAATTTTCTTTAAAATTTTATCTTCTCCTTTTGAGAATAAATAATTTGTATAAGATTCAGGAAGTGGATTTTCTTTTCGTTCCTCAATTGTTTCGTACAATAACTTAAAGACATTTTCCATATGTATCCCCCTATATAATTTTGTAATGAAAACACGTTTTCTCTCCCGTATGACAAGCAGGTCCTACTTGCTTTACGACAACAACGATTGAATCTTGATCACAGTCTAAATACAAGGATTGAACATATTGGACGTTTCCGGATGTACCTCCTTTATTCCATAACGATTGTCTCGAACGGGAATAAAACCATGTTTTTTTCGTTTCTAGCGTCTTTTCATACGCTTCTTCATTCATATAAGCTAACATTAAAACTTCTTTCGTATCTTCCTCGATAACAACAGCTGGTATCAATCCTTTTGAAAAGTTAGGTTTCATAACCGCACCTCAACATTTGCTTCTCTTAATTTCCTTTTCACATCCTGTACAGTCGCTTCACCATAGTGAAAGATTGATGCTGCTAATGCTGCGTCAACTGTTGTCTTTTGAAATACTTCTATAATATGATCCGCATGACCACATCCCCCTGATGCGATGACTGGAACGGAAACGCTTTTTGAAATTGCCTCTGTTAAACGAAGATCGTATCCATTTTTCGTTCCATCTGCATCCATACTCGTTAACAAAATTTCTCCTGCTCCGAGCTTAACAACGCGCTTCGCCCATACAATTGCATCCATTCCCGTATCAACTCTTCCGCCGTTGACGTATACATTCCATTTATCTTCTGCTACTTTTCTAGCATCAATTGCCACAACAATACATTGCGATCCAAAGTGTTCCGCTCCTTCTTTGATTAGCTGTGGATTTCTCACTGCCGCTGAGTTTATTGAAACTTTATCAGCTCCAGCTCTTAGTAAATTGTACATATCTTTAACATTTGAAATCCCACCGCCAACTGTAAGAGGAATAAACACTTTTGAAGCCGTTTTTTCTACAACATCTATAATCGTCTTGCGGCCTTCATGTGTCGCAGTAATGTCTAAAAATACAATTTCATCCGCTCCCGCATCATTATATACAGCAGCTATCTCAACAGGATCACCAACGTCTCGTAGCCCTATAAAATTTACACCCTTTACTACCCGCCCTTCTTTTACATCTAGACATGGAATAATCCGTTTCGCTAACATAACTTTGTTACCTGTAACACTTCTTCTAAATCAATCGTTTTCTCGTAAAGTGCCTTTCCAATTATGACGCCATATATATTCATATCATTTAATTTTTTTACATCTTGAATAGATGCTACTCCTCCAGAGGCAATGAGACGAACACTCACGCTTTTTTGTAGTAACTCTAATTGTTCAAAATTTGGTCCTGTAAGTGTCCCGTCTTTCGAGATATCTGTAAATACAATCGTTTGAACACCTAAACTTTCCATTTGCTTCGCTAAATTAATGTAAGAAATTTCAGATACATCAAGCCAGCCTCTCGTTGCTACGAAACCATTTTTCGCGTCAATTCCAACAATGATTTTCTCTTTATATAGACGAACTGATTCTTCTAAAAATGACTTATCATAAAGGGCAGCTGTTCCTAAAATCACTTTTTCTACACCGACTAATAATAACTTCTCTACTGCTGCAAGTGACCGAACTCCCCCTCCAACTTGCACTGGAATACGTACCGCCCTGCAAATGTTTTCAATGACGGGCAAATTTAATGACTCCCCAGCAATTGCACCGTCTAAATCAACAATGTGTAGTATTTTCGCTCCTAGCTTTTCAAATATGATCGCTTGCGCAACCGGATCTTCATTCATCACCGTTTCTTTACTAAACTCTCCCTGATAAAGCCTCACGCATCGTCCTTCTTTTAAATCGATAGCTGGGAAGATCTCCATGCTTCTACCACTCCTTTAAAATTTTTAAATATTTGCATGCCAATTTCGCCACTTTTTTCAGGATGAAACTGTGCGCCGAATATATTTCCTTTTGCTACAAAACCAGGTACTCGCACTCCATAATCACTTGCCCCGCACAAAATTTCATTCGGACAATCTGCATAATAAGAGTGAACATAATATACGAAGGAACCGTCTTCTATCCCATTCCAAAGCGGAATTTCTCTTTCTTTCTTTAATTCATTCCACCCCATATGCGGGATTTTATAAGGAACTTTTAACTTTCGAACGACACCTGGCAATAAATTTAATCCGTTACAGTCTTTTAATTCCTCACTTTTTTCAAATAAAAGTTGCATGCCTAAGCAAATACCCAGAAGCGGTTTCCCTGAACCCCCAACTTCTTTTAACACACATGATAAATCTTTTTCTTCTAGAACGTCCATCGCTTTCGGAAATGCACCTACTCCTGGTAAAATCACTCCATCACTTCTTAATATCTCTTCTGTATCATCTGTTACGATGTACTCTGCTCCAACATATTTTAATGCTTGTTCTACACTACGAATATTTCCCATTCCATAATCTATAATGGCAATCAATTACAACATCCCCTTCGTTGAATTTACCCCAGTAATGTTGGCATTTTTTTCAACTGCCTCTCTAAGCGCTCGACCAAATGCTTTAAATAAAGCTTCAATTTTGTGATGTGTATTACTTCCGTATAAAATGCGAGCATGTAACGTAATATTTGCAGCATGAGCAACTGCTCTAAAAAACTCTTCCGTTAATTCTGTGTCAAAATCTCCGAGCTTCGGATTTGTTAATTCTCCTTGAAACACACAATATGAGCGACCACTTATATCAATTGCGACAAAACCTAAGGACTCATCCATCGGTACATATGCAGATCCGTACCTATTAATCCCCTCTTTATTTTGCAATGCTTCTTTCAAGCAATTTCCGAGTACAATTCCAACATCTTCAACTGTATGATGAGCGTCGACAAACACATCACCTTCAGCTTCAACTTGCAAACCAAACCTTCCATGCCGTGCAAATAAAGTTAGCATATGATCAAAGAAACCAACTCCCGTTTGAACAGAAACATTCGTACTCTTATCAAGATGCAAACTTAATTTAATTTTTGTTTCTGTCGTCTCACGTACTTGACTCGACTGCCTCATTATTCTTCCTCCTCAAATCTAATTTGGATCGCTCTCGCGTGCGCATGTAACCCCTCTTTATTTGCAAGTTCTACAATATGTTGCTGTACACTTTTTAACGCTTCTTTCGTATAAGAAACGAAGCTTGATTTTTTCACAAAATCATCGACTGACAACGGAGAGAAAAATCTTGCCGTTCCACTTGTCGGTAATACGTGATTCGGCCCTGCCAAATAATCACCGAGTGGTTCAGGTGCATATGGACCAAGAAAAATGGAACCTGCATGCTTTACATAAGCTAGAGCATTCATTGGCTCTTTTATGTGTAACTCTAAATGTTCTGGAGCAATTTCATTTGATAATTGAAATGCCTCTTCTAAAGAAGGAACAATACAAATTGATCCATTTCTTTTTATGGATTCACGAGCGATTTCACTGCGTGGTAATGTCCCTAACTGTTTTTCTATTTCTCTTTCTATTTCTTTAGCAAGCTGTACATTTGTTGTAATACAAATAGCAGTCGCTCTTTCATCATGCTCTGCCTGTGATAATAAATCAGCAGCAATATACTTGGCATTTCCTGTTTCATCTGCGATAACTACAATTTCTGACGGTCCAGCAATCATATCAATATTTACTATTCCGTATACTTCTCGTTTTGCTAGAGCGACATACAAGTTCCCAGGTCCAACTATTTTATCTACTTTAGGAATCGTTTCTGTTCCATATGCTAAAGCAGCAATTGCTTGCGCACCACCAACCATATAAATTTCATCTACCCCCGCAAGGTTTGCGGCAGCTAAAATATGCGGATCAATTCCTCCTTTTCTCGGCGGTGTTACCATTACAATTTTTTTCACTCCTGCGAGTTTTGCTGGCAATACATTCATTAATACTGATGAAGGATAAGAAGCCGTCCCGCCCGGCACATACACACCTACATTTTCTAACGGCCGAATGAGCTGTCCTCTAATTACCCCTTCACTCACGCAATCGAACATAGATTGCCTTTTTTGCTTTTCGTGATACGAGATAATATTTTTCTTCGCCTCTTGTAACGCTTCTAAAAAAGAATGCTCTACAAACATACTTGCTTGTTCTATTTCTTCCTCACTTACACGAAAATTTGTAATCTCCACACCATCAAACTTTTTTGTGTACAAAGATAAAGCCTCATCCTTACTCTCTCTTACATTTTGAACAATTTCTCTAACATTTCTTTGAACAGTTTCTTCTATTATATTAGCGCTTTCTCGTAGCAGTTTTATTTTGGATAACGCCTCTTTGAAATCTTCATAAACTATCTCCATTTTAAGCCTCCTACTTCCCTGACAAAATTTCTTGCTCCATCATATTTATAATACTGAATATTTCGTCTTTTTTAGTTTTTAAAGCTGCTTTATTTACAATCATCCTCGCTGATATAGAGCACATTTCCTCAAATACAATTAACCCATTCTCTTGTAATGTTTTTCCAGTTTCAACGATATCCACAATCGCATCTGCCAATCCTAGAAGTGGCGCAATCTCTACGGATCCTTCTATTTTTATAATTTCTACATCCTCTCCTTTATCATGAAAATAAGTAGAAGTGATATGTGGGTATTTCGTAGCAATTCGTTTCTTCCGGTAACTCTTCGGATTGTACGTAGGAATAGAAGCAACACAAAACTTACACACACCTACTCCTAAATCCACCATCTCATATATATCTTTCTCACATTCCATTAAAATATCTTTTCCAACGACCCCAATATCAGCTACGCCATGTTCTACATAAGTAGCAACATCTACCGCTTTCACTAAAATAAATGAAATATTTGTGTTTTTACTTTTAAACACAAGTTTTCTTCCTTTATCTTTAAGCTCCGAACAATCAATTCCAATTTTCTCAAACAGTGGAATCACATGCTTTTCTAATCTTCCTTTCGTTAACGCAATTTGAACGTTACGCATGAAGCCTCCCCTTCTTTCTGGATGATCCATTTCTCTTTCCATACATATTCCACTAGTGAATCACTCTTCGTCTCAACGACTGTCATTATTTTATTCTTTTTTGCGAATTGAAACGTATCGTTTAAATTAGAGAACAAAGATAGCTCTACTTTTTTCCCGTCCTTTTGAAGTAAATTTCGTAATCTTTCCGCTTCTGCTAATCTATTTAACTCATAATGAATCATAATATCTATTCTCTTTCGTTTATATGGTTCTTGTTGCTCTTGAAGTGCCTTAACAATTTGATTTACTTGCACCGCGAGTCCAACAGCTGGCATCATTTCCCCAAAATTTCCAATTAACTCATCGTATCTTCCGCCACTAATAATTTCTTCTCCAATTTCATATATATACCCTTTGAAAATAACTCCTGTATAATAATCCAAATGTTGAACCATACCTAAATCAATTGATATGTACGAGCCATATCCTAACCTTTCAATTGTTTCATATATTTCTTTCACTCTTGCAATAGCCATCTTCATTTCATTACTTGATGCGAGTTTTTCCGCTTCCTCAATAACATCTAAACTCCCAAATAACCTTGGCAATCTCTCAAGTAATCTTACTGTTTCATCACTTCGATCTAACTTTTTTTCTTCGATAAAATTTGAGAGACCGGCATAATTTTTACTCTCAATATATGCCCTAAGCACACTCTCTTCTTCATCATGAATGGAGAGTTTTTTTACAATACATTTATATAACTGTACTTGCCCAATCTCGATTGTAAAAGATTGTACCTTCAATTTTTGAAGTGCTTGCATTACACTTATGACACACTCAATTTCCGCTCTTACATTATCAATCCCGATAATTTCAATACCACTTTGTACCATTTCATTATATTTTCCAGAAAGAGACTCATTCGCCCGAAATACATTTCCGCTATACGTCACTTTAAGAGGAGTGTCCCATCTCTGCGTTCCAATTACTCTTGCTAAAGGAATTGTCATATCTGGGCGTAAGACGATTATCCGCCCTTTTTCATCGAAAAATTTATATATCTTCTCTTCATCTATCGGTCTGTTTTGAAATGCAAAAACATCGTAAAATTCAATTGTAGGTGTCCTTATTTCTTCATAACCCCTATCTAAAAAAGTCCGTCTTAATTTTTGTTCCACTTCTTCAATTAACGTACATTCTTCAAATAAGTAATCCCTCGTTCCATTCGGATTTGCACGCTTCCACTTTGTCATTTCATTTCACACACCCTTCCCTCTCTAATGTATGCCTATTTCATTCACCTAAACCGAAAATAAAAAGAGCCTTGTAGAAAAAATACCTACAAGGCTCTTTAGTAGAGTGTAGGTACAACGGGAATAACCCTTGTGCCTACACGTTTTCACGTTAGGTTCAAGGGTTTCATGTATGATGATGTAATTGTGTAAGCATTTTAATAGATTGTATTGTATTCATAATACTTACTCCCTTTCTCCTCTGATTTTCACATAGTATATAACAGTTAATTCTGAATGTAAATAGATTTTCAATATTCCGTTATTTCTTAATATATAGCTACTTCCCTTTCGTACTCTTCAATTTCTTGTCCATATTGCATTGTAATGCTGATTTCATCTAGGCCATTTACTAATTTTTCTTTCCACATTTTCTCGATTGTAAAATGGAATCTGTGTGTGTTCGTAGTAATTACTTCATTCTCTAAATCAACTTCTATTTGATCTCTCGCGTCCGTCTTAGTAAGTTTTTCGCGCATATCTTTATCCATTACAATCGGTAACATGCCATTCTTCATACAATTCATATAAAAAATATCAGCAAATCCACCAGCGATAATAACGCGGAAACCGTAATCAGCAAGCGCCCACGGAGCATGTTCTCTGGAAGAGCCACACCCAAAATTATCACCCGTAATTAATATACTCGCACCTTTTCTTTCTGGTGCATTAAGCGGAAAATTAGGTTTTTCATGCCGCTCATTATCATAACGCCACTCATCAAATAAATATTTTCCAAATCCCGTCCTTTCAATTCTCTTTAAGTATTGCTTCGGAATAATTTGATCTGTATCAATGTTATCATTCATAAGTACTACGGTAGTACCTTTATGAATACGAAATGGCTCCATCATAACTCTCCTTTCTAATATCAACAAAATGACCATATAACGCAGCCGCTGCCGCCATTGCTGGGCTAACTAAATGCGTTCGTGCGCCTTTTCCTTGTCTTCCTTCAAAATTTCGATTTGAAGTAGATGCACAATGTTCTCCTTCAGGCACTTGATCCGGATTCATTCCAAGACACATTGAACATCCGGGCTCTCTCCATTCAAATCCAGCTTCTTCAAATATGTGATGCAATCCTTTTTGCATCGCGGCTTCTCTTACTCTTTTAGACCCAGGCACAACAAGTGCTCGCACACCGTCTTTTACCTTTCTCCCTTTCACAACAGATGCGGCAATTTCTAAATCGGATAATCGAGAATTTGTACAAGATCCAATAAAGACATGCTTAACTGGAATTTCATACGTACTTTGTCCAGGGCTTAATCCCATATACGAAAATGCTCTTTCATCATTTGCATCATGCTTTTCTGGCAACTTTTCATCAATACGAACACCCATACTCGGATTTGTTCCCCAAGTAACGTACGGTGCTAAATCCGTAACATCTATCGAAATATGTAAATCATAAACTGCATCTGAATCTGTATAAAGTTCCGACCATTTTTTCTTAATAGATTCATAGTCTTTCGGTGCATATTTACGCCCTTTTACATAAGAAAATGTTTTTTCATCTGGTGCGATAATACCCGCTTTTGCTCCCCCTTCAATTGCCATATTGCAAAGCGTCATCCTCTCTTCCATCTCCATATCATGAATCGTCTCTCCGTAAAATTCCATTACATATCCAGTTCCAACTGCTACACCGTACTTTGAAAGGAGATGTAAAATAATATCTTTCGCATAAACACCTTGCGGTAACTTTCCTTTTAACTCAATGCCCATCGCTTTCGGCTTTCGTTGCCATAACGTTTGCGTTGCCAATACATGTTCCACTTCACTCGTACCAATACCAAACGCTAGTGCACCAAAAGCACCGTGTGTTGCTGTATGGCTATCACCACAAACAATCGTTTTTCCCGGTTGTGTGAGTCCAAGTTCTGGCCCGATAACATGAACAATCCCTTGCTCTTCATCACCAATATCTGCTAATGGCACCTGAAATTGTTTGCAGTTTTCACGAAGTGTATCTAATTGTTGCTTTGCAATGCGATCGGTAATATTCCAAACATCTTTCGTTGGAATATTATGATCCATTGTTGCAAATGTTAAATCCGGTCTCCGGACCGTTCGATTTGCCAGCCGCAAGCCTTCAAAGGCTTGCGGTGACGTTACTTCATGAACGAGATGAAGATCGATATATAATAAATCCAATCCATTCTCGTTTGTCGCAACTACATGTCTCTCCCAAAGCTTATCTAGTAATCTTTTTTCCATTATCGTCCTCTCCCTACTAGCGCTTGCTCTTCCATCTCTTGCATAACTGCCTTCGTAAATGAAGTTGTCGTTTCATCCCCCCCGATATCTGCTGTACATTTTCCTGATTTAAGAACTGCAGAAATTGCGAATTCAATCGCATACCCTTCTCTCGTTAATCCAAATGATTGCCCAAGCATCATTGCAACAGAACGCATCATCGCAATTGGATTCACCTTATTTTTCCCAGCAATGTCCGGTGCTGATCCGTGAATAGGTTCGTATAACGAAGGGCCATTTTCAGCGTGACTTGCTGATGGAAGCATTCCTAATGATCCAGCCAATACAGAAGCCTCATCACTTAAAATATCACCAAATAAATTCTCTGTTACAATAACGTCAAATCTCCTTGGATTCCGAATTAACTCCATAGCAGCTGCATCTACTAAAATATGCTCTAATTCCACATTTGGATAGCGCAGTGCTACTTCCTCTGTTACGGTTCTCCATAGTTTACTAGACTCTAAAACATTTGCCTTATCAATTGATGTTACTTTTTTCTTCCGCTTACTCGCTAATTGAAAAGCATACGAAACGATACGTTCAATTTCATGGCGATGATACGTAAGTGTATCTGTCGCTACTTCTTCCGTTCGTTCTTTCGGATAAGAAAAATAGATTCCTCCTGTTAATTCACGAACAACAACGAAATCAATTTCTTCAGCGTTTTTCAATGGAGATAAATGTGCAGTTTCACTTTCTACTGTTACAGGACGGACATTCGCAAATACACCGAGTCCTTTTCTTAATGCTAATAATCCTTTCTCCGGCCTTTCTTTCGCATGATCCCACCTTGGTCCACCCACTGCGCCAAGTAAAACCGCATCACTCGCTAAACAGGCGGCAAGCGTTCGCTGTGGTAATGGCTGACCAGTTAAATCAATAGCAGCCCCGCCAAAACACTCATCTTGCAAATGAAAATGATGTCCATATAGCCTCTCTACCATATGCAATACTGCCTTCGCACTTTCCATAATTTCCGGGCCAACACCATCACCAGCTAAACAAACGATACGTTTTTCCAATGTAAACACTCCTTCTTTATCTGAATTTTCAGAACTTTAATTTGATAGGTGAGGAAAGTTTCCCTCACCTATCAAAAACTTACTTTACAAGTGATATAAAAGATTTCAATTTCCCTGCTGCATGGACGTAAGCTCTCGCCGATGCTTCCAATACGTCTTGCGCAACACCAAAACCTGATACTTGATGAGTTCCTTCTTTCAATTCAACATGAACGTGAGCAAGTGCGTCTTGACCTTGTGTAATAGATTGTATGCGATAATCTGCCAATTCACATTCTAAACCTAAAATTCTTTGGATTGCATTGTATATTGCCTCAATACTTCCAGAACCAGTTGCTGCATCTTCGTATACATTTCCTTCCTCATCTTCCAGAACGACTGTCGCGCATTGTGTACTATTGGATACGAAATGTACTTGCAATTGCGTAATGTTATATTGCTGCGCTGCAAATGCTGCTTCACCAAGCATAAGTGCCCGTAAATCTTCTTCTGTAATTTCCTTTTTACGATCTGCCAATTTTTTAAATGCCTCAAACACCACATCCCGTTCTTCTTTTGTAAACTCATAACCAAGCTCTTTCATTTTTTCCGTAAACGCATGACGCCCAGAATGTTTACCAAGTACAAATAAGTTTTGAGATTCTCCTATAAGTGACGGTTCAATAATTTCATATGTCGTTACTTCCTTTAAAACACCATCTTGATGAATACCCGATTCATGAGCAAAAGCATTTGCTCCAACGATTGCTTTATTTTTCGGTACAACCATACCTGTTAAACGACTTACTAACGTACTTGTCGATTTAATCTCTTTTAGTGTCATAGAAGACTCCGCTTTATAGAAATCTTTCCTAATATGAAGAGCAACTGCGACCTCTTCTAGAGCTGCATTCCCCGCTCTTTCTCCAATTCCATTAATTGTTCCTTCTACTTGCAGTCCTCCACCTTCAACCGCAGCTAATGAATTTGCTACTGCCATCCCAAGATCATCGTGACAGTGACAAGAGAAAATTGCTTTTTCATACGAAGGAACAGATTCTTGTAAGTATTTAAATAAAGAATAGTATTCTTCTGGGTTCGTATATCCAACTGTATCCGGAATATTAATTACATTCGCTCCTGCGCGAATCGCTACTTCTACTGCTTCAGCTAAAAATGCCCTTGATGTTCTTGTCGCATCTTCTGCAGAAAATTGTACTGTCGGAAATAATGATTTTCCGAGCGTAACCGAGCGATGAATACTATCTAACACATCTTCTTTTGACATACAAAGCTTATATTTCATATGAATGTCACTCGTAGCTAAAAATACGTGTAGACGAGGAGATACAGCACCTTTCACAGCTTCATAGGCTCTTCGAATATCACTTTCTTTCGCCCTAGCTAAACTCATAACCGTAGCATTTTGAATGGTATTTGCGATACGTTTTACCGATTGAAAATCACCTTCAGAAGCTGCTGCGAATCCCGCCTCCATTACATTAATACCAAGTCTCTCTAGTTGCCTTGCAATCTGTAATTTCTCTTGTTCATTTAAATTAACTCCTGGTGATTGTTCGCCATCACGAAGCGTCGTATCCATGAACAAAATCTGCTTCATATTATTTAATCCCTACCTTTACTCGCGGTTGTACGAAAGGCATCATTTCACGTAATTTACGTCCAACTACTTCGATTTCATGTTCATTTTCTTTCTCATTTGTCGCCTGGAAATTTGGTCTTCCTGCTTTATGCTCTGCAATCCATCCTCTTGCAAATGTACCATCTTGAATTTCCGCTAGTACTTCACCCATTGCTTTCTTCGTATCTTCAGTAACAACACGTGGTCCTGATACGAAGTCTCCCCACTGCGCTGTATCCGAAACTGAATATCTCATATTTTCAAGTCCACCTTCATACATAAGGTCAACAATTAGTTTTAGTTCATGTAAACATTCAAAATATGCAAGTTCAGGTTGATATCCTGCATCAACTAACGTTTCAAACCCTGCTTTTACAAGCGCAGTCACTCCGCCGCAAAGTACAGCTTGCTCTCCAAATAAATCTGTTTCTGTTTCTTCTTTAAACGTCGTCTCTAATACACCTGCTCTCGTAGCTCCAATTCCGTCAGCATAAGAAAGTGCCTTTTCGTTCGCAACTCCTGTTGCATCTTGATATACTGCAAATAATGCTGGAACAGCACCTCCCTCACTAAACGTACGGCGCACTAGATGCCCAGGACCTTTTGGCGCTACTAGAAATACATCTACATTCGCCGGTGGTTTTACTTGATCAAAGTGAACATTAAACCCATGTGCGAACACGAGAGAATTTCCTGCCTGTAAATTTGGTGCAATTTCCGCTTCATATACTTCCGGCTGCAGTTCATCAGGTAGTAGAATCATTACTACATCTGCTTTTTTTGCTGCTTCTGCTACTGTATATACAGAAAAGCCATCTTCTTTCGCTTTATCCCAAGACTTCCCTTTCCTTAACCCTACTACTACATCAAATCCGTTATCACGTAAGTTTTGTGCATGCGCATGACCTTGCGAACCATATCCGATGATTGCTACTTTCTTTTCCTTTAATACATTTACCGTTACGTCTTTTTCATAATAAACTTTTGCCATTTTCTTTTCCCCCTATATTTAAATGATTATTGAATTAACATAACTTGCTTATCTTGCTTTTTCATACTACGTGTAAATGCTGTTACACCTGTTCTCGCAATTTCTTTCAAACCGTATGGTCGAAGTAATTCAATTAACGCTTCCACTTTATCCTGCGTACCTGTTACTTGCACAACTATGGAATCCTTCCCAACATCTATTACAGCGGCTCGAAACGGTTCAATTAAACTATATAATTCCGCCCTTGCTACAGAAGTTGCTACTTTAATAAGAGCAAGTTCTCTAGCAATCATTGCTTCTTCTGTAATATCTGATACTTTCAGAACATCGATTTGCTTATGAAGTTGTTTAATTAACTGCTCAACTTGCTGTTCACTTTCCACATGCACAACTATCGTCATCCGTGAAATATCCGATGATTCTGTATGCCCTACTGAAATACTTTCAATATTAAAATGCCTTCGGGTCATAACACCTGTAATTCTATTTAACACACCGCTCTGATTACGAACTGTCGCTGTAACAATTCTCTTCACCTTTTTTCCACTCCTTCCATTTGGTGAACACCTTTCCCTGGCGCAACCATCGGCATAACTTTCTCAGATTGAAGTACACGGCAATCAATTAAGACTGGTTCTTGTAATTCAATCGCATGCTTCAATTGCTTCTTTGCAAGAAGTGGATCATCAATACGAACACCTTTTATACCATACGCATTCGCAAGAGCGACAAAATCTGGTTGACACGACAATAAAGAATGTGAATATCTTTGATTATAAAATTCGTCTTGCCATTGCCTTACCATCCCTAAAGCTTCATTATTTAAAATAAATACTTTAACGGGTAAAGAATGTTCTTTTAATACACTTAATTCTTGCAATGTCATTTGAAATCCAGCGTCACCGACAATTGCAATGACTAGTTCATCTGGCTTTGCAATTTGTGCACCAATTGCTGCCGGAAATCCAAACCCCATCGTCCCTAGCCCTCCAGAAGTTACCCATTTATCTGGATTTTTCAGCGGATAGTATTGTGCTGCCCACATTTGATGTTGCCCAACGTCTGTTGTTACAATCGCTTCTCCTTTCGTGATTTCATATAACATATCAATCGCGTATTGAGGTTTAATACTTTCAGAATTTCGTTTATAAGTTAATGGATACTTTTCTTTTCTACTCTTTAATAAAGAGAGCCATTCATGATGATTTTCTTTCCTTCCATCTGTTTGAAGTAATACTTCTAACGCCCGCTTAGCACTTGCAACAATAGGAATTTCAGTCGGCACATTTTTCCCAATTTCTGCTGGATCAATATCGATATGTGCGACAGTCGCCCCTTTAGCAAAATAAGCTAAATTCCCAGTAAGACGATCGTCAAATCTCGCACCTATATTAATCAGTAAATCGCATTCATATAACGCCATATTGGCTGTATAAGAACCGTGCATTCCCCCCATCCCAAGAAATAATTTATCATCTGGTGGAAAACCACCAAGGCCAAGTAATGTATGCACAACAGGAATTTCATATTTACGAGCAAAGCTTGTTAATTTTTTTGATGCTTTTGCATGCAATACACCCGCTCCAGCTAAAATTAACGGCTTTTTTGAAGTCGCAATCGCTTGTAATAATTTGTTTATTTGTAGTAGATTCGGTTCGTAATTAGGCTGGTATCCTGGTAAATCCATTTGTACATCACTACATCGCTCACCTTGCTCTACTACCATATCTTTTGGAAGGTCAATTACGACTGGACCCGGTCTTCCTGTTCTAGCGATATGAAATGCTTCTTTAATAATTCGGGGTAAATCCGATGCTTTTCGCACTTGATAATTATGTTTTGTCACCGGCATCGTAAGCCCCATAATATCAGCTTCTTGGAAAGCATCACTCCCGATTAACGTTGTTGCTACTTGCCCTGTAAATACAACAAGTGGCAATGAATCGATCATCGCGTCAGCTAGACCAGTAATAACATTTGTAGCACCAGGACCGCTTGTTGCAATTACAACTCCTGGATTCCCAGTAATTCTGGCATACCCTTCAGCGGCGTGAATCGCACCTTGCTCATGCCTTGTTAAAATATGCGGAATTTCACAGTCATAAAGTGCATCATATAAAGGTAAAACCGCACCTCCTGGATAACCGAAAATCACTTCTACTCCTTCCTTTTCTAGCGCTTCTAACAATAGCTGTGCACCAGTTGCCAGTTTCTCTTCCGTTTTTGAAGACATTATTCTTATAAGCCCCCTTTTAAAAACTTTTATAAATAAAAAAAATCCTACGTCCACACTCCAGCTATGTGCTGAAGGGACGAAAGATTTCGCGGTACCACCCTTCTTCGCAAGAATACTCTTGCCTCAGTGACCCATAAATGAGTCTAGCTAATAACGGAGCTACCGTCTAAGCCTAGACAAACGCTTCAGCTTAGCACTCAAGGGCGATGTTCGTCGACGTGAACCATCGGTTTTCAGCAACCACCGACTCTCTGTGAGGCTTCACAATCAACTACTACTCCCTATCAACGCTTTATCATGTCATAAAGGATTATTATCCAACTTTATTTTCTTCGTAAATTTTCTCACCATCTTCTACAACTAATTTACGGAATTCTTCTAATAGACGATTCGTATTTGGACCTGTTTTTCCTAAACCAATCGTTCTACCATCTACTGTCGTAACAGCAATGACTTCAGCAGCTGTTCCTGTTAAAAACACTTCATCAGCTACATATACATCATGTCTTGTAAATAACTCTTCTCTTACGTCATACCCAAGTTTTTCACCTATTTCTAAAATTGCGTTTCGCGTAATACCTTCTAACGCTCCAGCAGAACTAGGCGGTGTAATTAACTTATTTCCTTTTACAATAAATACGTTATCTCCAGAGCCTTCAGCTACGTATCCTTGATCATTTAACATAAGTGCTTCTTGTACGCCAGCTAATTTCGCCTCAATGCGAACTAAAATATTATTTAAGTAATTTAAAGATTTTACTTGTGGCGACAAAACATCCGGACGATTACGACGCGTTGCAACTGTTATAATCGGAATTCCTTTTTCATAATATTCTTGCGGGAATAAAGATAGTTGTTCTGCGATTACCACTACATTCGGTTTCTTACAAGAATCAGGATCTAAGCCAAGATTCCCTGCTCCCCTTGATACAACAAGGCGAATATATCCATTAGATAATTTATTTTGTCGAATCGTCTCAACAACAATATTTGTTACTTCATCTAACGAATATGGAATTTCTAACATAATGGATTTTGCTGATTCATATAACCGGACAAGATGCTCCCTCAAACGGAAAACATTACCGCTATAAACTCTAATCCCTTCAAATACGCCATCGCCATATAAATAGCCATGATCGTATACTGAAACTTTTGCTTCGTCTTTTGGAACAAATTCTCCATTTAAGAAAATCCATTGCTCGTTCACTGGAAAGCGCCCCCTATGTTCTATGATTTTTTTATTGTTTCCTAGTTTACTCTCCTTTCCAAATAAATCAAGTGAATTTTTAGAAAATTTTTAATTTTTAATCGTACGTACATCTTTGATTATATTGATTTAACAACATTGTTAACGTTTACAAAAAGTCAAAAAATTTTTTTCGCCAATTTCCACTAAAAAAAATATTTGTTTAAAAGAAGGAGTTTCGTCAATTAATACGAATCTATTGTATTCAATAAACGGACGTCCGATTTTACAAATTCGGGAATATATAACGACTTTTGCTGAAAAAGGGGGAAAATAAAAAAATTAACGCTGTCTAAAAATAACATTCATATTTTTCATTTCAGAATCATAATCCTATTTTTAAAAAACAATTTGTCAAAATGAAGGAGGAAATAAATATGGCGTGTGTACAAATTAAAGGAACGAGACAAGAGGTAGTAGAAATGCTACAACTATTTGATCTAATGGATACGAAAGGGTTTTGTAAATTCGATAATTACGTTGAAGTAGAACCAAATAGCAGGAAACATAACAACTATACAGCTTCAATCGATATTCAATCTAATAACAGTTCAGCACAAGATACATTAAATGATCAATTCGTTAGTCAAATGCTTACTGGTGTATATAACGACTAAACAAATATTCTCTTCCTACCATCTTTTCATAAATATATGCTATGTACTTGAGCATACTAGCAACTAGATGGTAGGAGGTGAGAATTATGGCTAAAATCGGCGTTGAGAACTCTTTAACTGATGTTCAACAAGCTCTTCAGCAACAAGGACATGAAGTCGTTTCACTTAACTCTGAAAATGATGCACATGGGTGCGATTGTTGCGTTGTAACCGGGCAAGATTCTAATATGATGGGCATTGCAGATGCATCGATAAAAGGATCTGTAATTAAAGCACATGGTTTAACAACGGATGAAATTTGTCAACAAGTTGAAAGCCGTACTTAAAAATGAAAGAGGACTCCTTTTGGAAAGGAGTCCTCTTTTTTATATTCACCTAACGGGAAAGTAACATATACTGGATGAAAGCCCTACCTCTCTCTCATCATTACGGTTCCACTGACCGCTCCTTGATTCACTAGTATACATATAAAGCTTACAAATACAATTTATAGGGTTTGTTCACAAAAGTTGTTGGTAAGATTACCCGATCTTTCGCAAACTTTTCGTATTATATTCATAAGAGTTATTTACTTTACACTAGCTGTAACCGAGACACGAATTAAAATTTTAACACCAATACAATAACTTGTCAACATTTTTCCACAAATTAAAAACAGACAGTAACGGTTTGTCTGTTTTAGAATGGAGCTTTTTCTTTAATTACATATACAACAAAGCCGCTTACTAACATAAATAAGCCAACTACTAAGTTTTTAATGTTAATCATAAATTCCTCTCCCTTATTCCTTACATCATATATATTTACAGTTCAATTATTCCGATCATCTCAAAGCGCACTTTTTCTAATATATCATAATTCCTAAAAAATGCAAGTTCACCTTTAGCGATCGTTCACAAATTTATCTACAGTGCTTGGTACAGCATTTAAAGCTTTTTCAATTAAATGTGTACTACTGTTAAGGTGCAAAACTTGTACGCCATTAGAACCAACTACTAAAAAAGCCACTGGACTAATGGAAACCCCAGCACCACTTCCGCCTCCAAATGGATGGCTTTGCTTGTTCTCTTTATGCTGGCCTTGTCCGCCATTATGTTTTTCAGTAGTGAAATCCCCTTTAAAGTCACTTCCACCAGCTCCAAAACCAAAAGCCACTTGAGATACCGTTAATACTACCTTTCCGTCAGCTGTTGAAACTGGACTTCCAACAATCGTATTTACATCTACCATCTCTTTTAAATTTGTCATTGCTGTTTTCATTAAATTTTCAATTGGATGTTCCATTATGTACTACACCCTTTCTTCATTATTCCTTTTTATACTTTCCAAAATAGAGGAAGTCATACTAAGTTTTCCTATTTAGAAAAAACAATTTCCTCCTTCCAAATGGATATTACTCCCTGTACAAGCTCGAATAAAAAGGAAAAAGAGATACATACTACTATTGAACCTTGTTATGAAAGGAGTCATGACTTTGACTGAGAAATTTGATGAGTATAAAAAAAGAGATAGAATAGATAGTGATTATAGTGACTATAAAGAAGAATACGCAGCTGAGGTCGCACCACAGCACATTGATTTCGATGATAAAGATGATAAAAATGATGTAAGATCATCTGCTGCTGGATCGACTGCTGGATTTATTGCTCTTGCTTTAGCAATATTATCACTCTTCACATTCCCAACACTATTTGGTCTTGTGTCTGTGTTACTAGGAATTTACGCTTACAATCGCGGAGCTACTGTAACTGGTAGTATCGCTGCGATTGTGGGTGGTATTGCAGCACTTGTCGCGATTTTATTCCGTGTAGCACTTATCGGCTTATTGTTTTCCCTTTTTTAAAAAAAAGAAAAAGGTATCTCGCTTTTTGCGAGATACCTTATCCTGTAAATACATCTTCCGATGGATATTTTATTTTTTGTTTTGCTGGGCGCGCTAAAGAAAACACAAGTGTTAACGGTCCAATTAATCCACAAAACATAACAAACATAATAATACATTTGCCGAACGCTGATAGCTTCGCAGTAATCCCCATCGTTAATCCCACTGTACCAAACGCTGAAATTGTCTCAAATAATAACTGAATAAAACTGAAGTCTTCTGTAAGCATTAATACAAATACAGCCGTGAAAATAAGGATTTGACTGGCTACGACAATCGCCAGCGCTCTCGTTACTGTCGACATTTTAATGGTACGCTGAAATAAAACGATTTCCTCCTTCTTTCTAAAGAAAGAAAGGACAGATGTAATTAAAATAACAAACGTTGTTAATTTAATCCCTCCACCTGTTGATACACTTCCTGCACCAATAAACATTAAAACCATCGTAAATAATATAGTTGATTCTTCCATACCTCCATAGTCAACCGTATTAAAACCAGCTGTCCGTGGTGTAATGCCTTGGAAGAAAGAAGCCCATAACTTTTCATTTAAAGATAAATTCCCTAACGTTTTCACATTATTATATTCCAATACAAAAACCACAATCATCGCTATAACATTTAGCGCTACCGTTCCAACAATCATAATTTTGGAATGAAGCGATAGTTTTCGAAAACTGCGACTATACCATATATCAATTAATACGGTAAAACCAAGGCCACCTATTACAATTAAAGAGCAAATCCCAATATTAATAATAGGATCTCCTACATACCTTGTTAAATTATCCGGCCAAAGAGCAAAGCCAGCATTATTATAGGATGCAATTACATGGAATACACTATAGTATAAACCTTTTCCAAAACCGAACTCTGGAATAAAGCGAAAGGATAAAAAGACCACTCCAATAAGCTCAATACAAATAGAAAAAATAAAAACTCGTTTCACTAATTTTACAAGACCACCGATATTTGTTTGATTAAAAGCTTCTCCAATTAATAATCGGTGACGTAAACCAATTTTTTTACCTAATACCCAAACAATTAAGATGGCAATTGTCATAAGACCGAGACCACCTGTTTGAATTAAAAACATAATAACAATTTCACCAAACATCGTAAACGTACTTGCAGTATCTACAACTCCTAAACCCGTTACAGTCGCTGCCGACGTAGCTGTAAAGAAAGCATCTACCCAACTAATATGTACTTTCGTTGCAAACGGTAACTTTAATAGCAAACCTCCAACCACAATTAAACAAAAAAAGCCTAATGCTAATATTTGTGGCGGGTTTAATCGTATAAAACGATTATATAACCATTGTCTTTTGGCTACTTGCATATTCACTAACTCCCTTATTCTCCTCATAAATAAAAGCTTTTTAAGAGCCCAACGTAGTTGAGCATAATCCTTTTTTTCATAGATTTCAACTTTTATTTATATTCGGACTTCATTTCCTCTTATAACGGAAAACTTTCTATTATAACTCGCTTTACTCTACAACTCTTACAACAATAACTTCATATCTATCATTTTTCAAATCCCCATATCTTTCACTCTATGTTCACATGGGGGTCACATCTATCTTTTATAGTATACATATCGAAGCTGTTCCTCCCTAATTTATAAGACATTCCCCAGTGTCTAGAAGCAGCTTCCATCCCTAATTAA
>NZ_NULR01000006.1:162816-162946 GCF_002577405.1 Bacillus cereus
TTCCTCTCTCTTTCACTCTATGTTCACATCTAGGTCACATCCATCTTTTATAGTATACGTATCGAAGTTGTTCCTCCCTAATTTATAAGACATTCCCCAGTGTCTTTGAACAGCTTCCATCCCTAATTAA
>NZ_NULR01000006.1:163005-413103 GCF_002577405.1 Bacillus cereus
TTCCTCTCTCTTTCACTCTACGTTCACATCTAGGTCACATCCATCTTTTATAGTATACGTATCGGAGCTGTTCCTCCCTAATTTATAAGACATTCCCCAGTGTCTCAGAGCAGCCTTCCATCCCTAATTAAATTGACATAAATTGTCCCCTTCCCTAGGCCATCATGTGATGGTCTTATTTTTTATTTTCTTGTCCCTATTCTTCAACATAGATTGTCGCAACATCAGAAGAAAAATATAATACGGATCAATCTGTAGCATCTTAAATCAAAAAAGGAGTGAATCATTTCACTCCTTTTTTGACTTGCTTCCTTTTTTCGAACGATATTCTTTTCCTTTGTTATCATTACCTGTTTCAAATTCAGTACCAAACTCCTGCTGGAATTGCCCAGATTTCGGTGAACCTTGATTTCCACTTCCTTGACTACCATTACGATTCGTCATATTTCTCCCTCCTTCCTTTATTAGTAGTATGGTGTTCCATCTTTTTTCATACACACTTTATTTTTTATCATCTATCTACACACGAAAGAAGACCTTCCATATATGAGGAAGGTCTTCTTTTTCATTAGGTAAGCGTTTTCTCACTTATAATTACTTAAATAAGTTTTTTAGAAATAGATATCATTACATTCATTTCATCTTCTGAAAGTGCGGAGAATCTTTCTTGTAAATATTTCTTTTTCTCACCTTCCATTTTCGTAACTAAATCTTTCCCTTGTTCTGTAATCTCTAAATATACAACTCGGCGATCTGATGTAGAACGTGAACGGGTTACAAAGCCTTTATTAATTAATTTTTCTGTAACAGCTGTAATATGACTATTCGATACATTTAATTCGTTAGCTACACGTGATACCATCTCTTTATTCGTACGGTTCAATATTCTAAGGACAATGAACTCATTCCACGGTATGTAACCACCAAATATTTTTCCGATATCATTACGCAATGTGCGAAACATAGCAAAAACATTTGTCGATAGTTCTTCCATTAATTGCTCTCGATTTTGAGACAATTTTGACAGCCCCTTTTATTTCATTTGATTAAATAAAAACCTTATTAATAATTTTACATGAAATCTTACTTTTTGTCACCTTATTTTCCCATAATTCGTAGTTTTTTAATATTTATTTCATGATACAATAAAATTGAATTTCCAAAAAAAGGAGTTGAAGTAGTGAGTGAAGAAGACAAATTTTCTAATCTTAATCTAAAAGATAAGACTTTGATTATTGGTTTTGTTATTCTGTTTCTCATTATGTTTTTTGCATTTATATTTTTTGTATATGTAGGAATCTTTCAAATTACAGGTATAGAATATTCATCAAAAACAGCTCTACTACTCTTTTTTTTACTTATTCTTTTATTAGATGGCATTACATATTTTATATTCGTTTTCTTTAAAGTGCTCCTACATCCAATGATGACAAGTATGCCCAATTACCTCTCAATCGCCCTGCTCTCCATCATTGAAATTACGCTAGATTGGTTTGTCATACATACCGCTGACGACTGGATAGAGAGCGTACAACTGTCTAACATAGCTGAATTATGTGTCGTACTATTCTTTTTCCTATTAAATAAATTATTAAGTGACAAGAAAGAGTAAGAATACAAGCTTTTCTATATAAAAATTGGTACAATAAAAGCAAATCATACTAAAGAGGTGTTACTTGTGAACTTACAAAAATGGGCTGATAAAGGTATGTCCTTTGATACATATGTGAATGAAATGAAAGTAAACCAATACGAGCTACTACACATTTACAATAACTTTTTAATTCCAAATGAATTACTTCCAGTTTTAGAAGAACGTCAAAATGATGGCTGGCGCGTTATCGTATTAACAGCTGACTGGTGCGGTGACGCTCTTTTATGTGTACCTGTTATGAAACGAATTTCTGAAGTTGCAAACATTGATATGAGATTATTAATTCGCGATGAAAACTTAGAATTAATGGATCAATACTTAACAAATGGAACAGCACGTGCGATTCCAATCTTTATTTTCATTGATAAAGACGGAAATGAACAAGCTATTTGGGGACCACGCGCTCCAAAAGTACAAGAATTAGTAACTTCAATGCGCACTACATTGCCTGAAAAAGAAGATCCAGCATTCGAAGAAAAACAAAAAGAAATGTATGCTAATTTCCGTGCTACGTTAGCTGATGATACTTCTCTTTGGGAACATGTAATGGAAAGCATGATGGAAAAAGTAGTAAAATAAAAAAACTGCCGAAATCGGCAGTTTTTTTATTACATAATGAAGAAATAGAATACCGCAGCTAAAATGAAACGGTAATAAGCGAACGGTGTTAGTTTTACACGACCTAATAATTTTAAGAATGAAACAATTGCAAGCATCGCAACAACGAATGCTGTAATAAATCCAGTTGCAAATAATGGTATATCATTTACGCTTAATATATCCCAGCTTTTAATTAAATCTAAACCACTTGCAGCTACCATCATCGGTACTGCTAAAATAAACGTATATTCAGCTGCCGCTGTATGCGACACGCGAGCTAATAAACCACCACTTATTGTCGATCCAGAACGAGAAAATCCTGGCCAAAGTGCTAAACATTGGAACATACCAATTGTAAATGCTTGCTTATATGTGATTTCATCTAGCGTTCTTGCTGTACTTGGTTTTGAAAACTTCTCAGCAACAATCATTAAAATACCACCAGCTACTAAGCTAATAACAACTGGTCCTGGACCAAATAATACTTCTTTAATAGCACTATGGAATAATACACCAAGTACGCCGGCAGGAATCATCCCGATAATAATATGTAATAAATTTAACGATGGTCCATCAGTTACTTTCCCTATTCCAACTAATGACCATAGACGTTTCCAAAATATAACAACAACTGCTAAAATCGATCCCAATTGAATAACAACTTCGAAAACTTTCGCTCTCTCATCTTCGAATCCAATTAAATGACCTGTTAAAATCATATGTCCTGTTGATGAAACTGGTAGAAACTCTGTTAAACCTTCAACAGCACCCATGATTAATCCAATTAACCAATCAGCCACAAGTAGTGCCTCCTTAATAACGAATATGTAATTTTTTCACACTTTATCATAATACCTTATCCCTTTTCAAAGTGCATCCTTTTTTTATTGATTTCATTTGTTGTATACGCGTATTTCTTTTCTATTTTTTGATTAAATTGTATGATAGTAAGAGTTTGTTCTTACGTTGAAAGGGGATTTTATGAAAGAAACTACTTCATTCTTACAAAAGTTAAAGCAATTCGTATTACTCTTTTTCCCGATTTTTGTAACGCAAATGTCATTATTTGCGATGAGCTTTTTTGATACAACAATGTCAGGACATGCTAGTCCAATTGATTTAGCTGGTGTTGCTATCGGAACGAGTATATGGATTCCAGTTAGTACGGGATTAACAGGAATTTTAATGGCTACTACACCAATTGTTGCACAACTCATTGGATCCAAGAAAAAAGAGGATGTTCCCCAAGTTGTCATACAAGCAGTGTATTTAGCAATTTGTGCTAGTTTCGTTGTCATCCTAATCGGTTTCTTCGCTGTTTCACCTATTTTAAACGGCATGCGTTTAGAGGAACCTGTAGAACGTATTGCAGCACAATTTTTAATTATTATCGCGATCGGAATTATTCCTTTATTCACTTACACTGTTTTACGTGGATTTATTGATGCATTAGGAAAAACTCGAACAACGATGATTATTACATTACTATCATTACCAATTAATGTCGTATTAAATTATGTATTAATTTTTGGGCACTTCGGGTTTCCAAAACTCGGCGGTGTTGGTGCAGCAATTGCTTCTGCAGCAACATATTGGTGCATTTTAATTATTACGGTCATTATTATTCGTACGAAAGAGCCTTTCGCATCGTTTAATATCTTCAAACAATTATACCGCCCTTCTCTCGCGAGTTGGAAAGCATTCTTAAAACTTGGCGTACCTATCGGATTTGCTATTTTCTTTGAAACGAGTATTTTCGCTGCGGTAACACTTATGATGAGTAACTTTAGTACGACAACAATAGCAGCACATCAAGCAGCTATGAACTTCGCTTCCTTGTTATATATGACTCCGCTCAGTTTAGCAATGGCGATGACCATCGCGGTTGGATTTGAAGTTGGAGCAAAACGTTACAATAATGCAAAGCAATATGGATTTATCGGAATTGGTTTAGCCCTTGCATTCGCCCTATTATATTCAATCCTTCTCTATTTCTTTGACGATGAAATTGCTTCTATTTATACGACAGATGTACAAGTTCATCATTTAGCAAAAGAATTTCTTATATTTGCGATTTTATTTCAAATATCTGATGCGATTGCAACTCCCGTACAAGGAGCACTTCGTGGTTATAAAGACGTAAATGTTGCCTTAATTATGACATTAATTGCTTATTGGATAATAGGCCTCCCTCTTGGTTACATATTAGCAACGTATACTGACTGGGCAGCGAAAGGGTATTGGATCGGTCTTATTATCGGTCTAGCATTTGGCGCTAGCTTCCTACTTATCCGTCTCTTTCAAGTACAACGAAAATATACAACAGAAAACAGCCGCTAACGATAAAGCGGCTGTTTTCTTTATGCATATTTTTGCTTATAACGTATAATATAATGAAAAAGAAAGGTGGATACATATGGACGAAAAAGACAAAAAGCAAGCATTTGACGAAGAATTCGCCCCTGAAATTTCACCTGGATACCGGCAAGATGTACATAAGCCGCCTAAATATAAAAACACTTCGTTTTTAATGGGCATTACCATTTTCGCTGCTGTATTACTCGTACTCATCATTTTCGTCTATTTTTAAGGAAAGGTGACATATTATATGAAGAAACAAGAATCCAATCGTTCAAAAAGAACTGTGAAAACAGAAAAAGGATATGCAGGAGATTCTGTTAATAAACTTAAACAAGTCGAGCAAGGAAATTTATATATTGCTCAAAAAGAACTTGGTCAACAAAATGAAAATCTTTAAAATCCCTCAAAGAACTGGGGGATTTTTCATCCTCTATTTGTGATACTTATTCGTGTTTCACTTTATTGTACATACTGCTTTTGCTCAAGCACCCTAAATACATTATTAACCTTTACAATTTTCATCTCATAATTTAATTTCATTTCACTTCTCTTACCATTTTCCGTACCAGAAACGTACGCTACAGTATGATAAAGAAAACTCTCATCCGTTTCTTCACGTATCTCCTCGCTTGTAAATTTATACTCTAAATCCCGAAAACGATTTGGGTAATAATTTTGTATCAATTGTTCATATCCTCTACTTACAAAGATCTCTTCACCTTTTTTCTTCACATCTTCTCTATTATTAAATTCAAACACTGATAATTGCGCTGTCACAAAGTGTTCTCCTACCTTCTTCATTTCTTTATAAGTTAAATTCTCTATACTCTTGTTCTTTAATTCCTTATTCAACTCGTACTGATTTATCGGTTTAAAGGTAGCGAAAACTGCCTCTTTATATGACCAAAACAAAATAAAGGCGATACATATAGAAATGATTAATATTCTTTTCTTCACAATACACCCCATCCCTATTCATAATGATAGTTAAATTTTAACACGTAGACGGAAGATTCTGATATTATAAAGTGGAATAATTCAACTTCCAATTAGAAACGAGGAACGATTATGGACTCTTACAAACAATATATAAAACAAGTTCTTCCTAATCTTTCTATACATTCATATACGCAAAATGAAGAAGGATGGGATAATATAGCAGTTATTATAAATGACGATTTACTCTTTCGTTTCCCACGAAAACAGGAATATGCAAACCGAATTCCGTTAGAAAAGGAACTATGCACCATTCTTTCTCATTCATTACAAAGAATCGAAGTCCCTAAGTATCACCTCTTGTATAAGAATGGTTGTGATACTATTCCATTTTGTAGCTATTACCCTCTCATTCATGGTAAGCCGTTAAAAGCTGAAATAGTTGCCAAGTTAGAGAAAAAAGAACTTGAAGTAATTATTACACAATTAGCCACTTTCCTTGCAGCTTTACATAGTATTCCTTTAAAACGTGTGGAAACGCTAGGATGCCCTATTGAAAAAACACTTACCTACTGGAAAGAGCTACAAACAAAATTAAATCAGTATGTTACTAACAACCTTACTTCATTACAGAAATTAGCCTTACATCGTTTATTCGAAAATTTCTTTGCATGTATAGCTACATCCACTTTTCAAAATACAATTATTCACGCTGACTTTACACATCATCACATTTTATTTAACAAGCAGAATAAAACCATTTCAGGAGTTATCGATTTTGGTGATGCTCAAATTGGCGATCCCGCTTTTGATTTTGCTGGGCTATATTATGATTTCGGTCATGAGTTTACTACATCTGTATATGAGCAATACAGTACACTTATTTCTCGTCATGATCCATTACTCATTCACCGCATCACTAGTTTTTATCAATACAGCCCTTTACTACATAATATTATTTATAACTTTAAAACAAAGAATGAACTTGAATTCATAGCGGATACAGAACAGCTGAAAGTAATATTACAGGGATGAGATTACATTCTCTCCCTATATTCTTTCTCCTCATACATCATTAACTTTTTATCCATTTCAGCAATAACTTTATACAGTTGAAACGCCTGTAAAATTTGCAGTTGAATTCCAAAAGGAGCATTTTGTTCTTTTAACCATTGAAATACTTTCGTTTCATCTTTCATTGATTATTCCTCCCTTTATTAAAATCTGCTACAAATATACCGTAAATGATGAAAAGCTTTTCATGTCAATAACAAAAAGGGATGCAAAATCGCATCCCTTAATGTATGATATTTTTATTCTGCGTCGCTTCTTCCTTTACTTCTTCCTCTTGGCATTCACTACGAAAAGCACAACTCATACACTCAGAACGAAAATGACGCTCTGTGTAGTGCTCAGGTTGTTGCAACATTTCTTTCATTCTAAATAAATCATCCATTCCAGTTATAATATCTTCTTGTTTCGGAATGTACTCATACTTAGTCCCTTCCATTAAATTAATAACTTCAATTTTTCCTGGAAGAATGCCGAAAGCTTTATAACTGAATACTGTCATTAACTTCTGACAAAGAGCAAGCATTTCCTCATCCGCGTCAACAACATACTTTTTAATTACAAACGACTTAGTACTCCACTCACCAACTTCAAATGTCAATGACATGTGGACACCTAACTCTTCCATATATGTTTGAAACTTCTCATATAAAAACAATGGTGGCGTCTGACTATCATCCCTTTCAACAAACTGTAGTAAATGATCAGTTAGCTTCGCTAAAACAGTATAGTACTCCGTCTTCGAAGCAAACATATTAATCCTTATTTTTTTCCAATACTTTTCTATTAGTATTAAAAGTACAATTTTCGTTTGTTGGCCCGCAGGTAGCGTATAGTACTCGTTAATAATTCGATTCACAATCATTTGTGCTATTTGTTGCCATTCAAACGAAGAAGGTTCTCTTCTTTTTATATGACGGAAATAAAATTTATGCGGACAACGCATAAAATCATACAAATGGTAATCTGTCATCGTTTTGATTGAGATTTTTTCATGCAATTGCTCTTTATCTCCCTTCTGCCATTAAGAAAGGTGTTTTACGAATTCCGCTCCAAACTGTAAACATGTTTCTACATCTTCATCTTCTGGCGTTAATTCTACTTTTAGTCCTTCTAACACAACTGCTGCCCCGCGCTCTTGCAGCTTTTCTATTAAAATGTCAACCGCCACGCCGTATTTGGGATAAGCAGAATCACATGACCCAAATACTGCCGCTTTTTTCCCAGTTAAATCAATAGAATCCATTGCATCATAAAAATCTAAGAAATCATCAGGAAGGTCACCGTCTCCCCAAGTATAAGCCCCTAAAATAATCCCATCATACTGTTCTAAAATAGAAGCTTCTGGTGAATCCATAATATCAATGACTTCAATTTCATTTTCTGTTTCACGAATTGCACCCGCAATATGATCGGCCATTTCCTCTGTATTTCCACTCATACTTGCAAAAATCATTACTAACTTACTCAACTTAACCTCTCCTTTTATCCTGTATCTCTTTTTCTGTTTGAAGTGTACTTTTCTCATCTACATATTCAGAACGAATTACATTTCGTTGCCATTCAATATGCTGATCAACATCTTTATTTTTATCTTTTAATCCCCTCCGCAGAAGGTGAAATTTTTTTCTCATTAACATGTCGCATCCACCCTATTGATAATGATTATCAATTTTAACTATCTTTAGATTAATTGACAATGATAATCAATGTCAATAACTATTTTTTAAAAAATAGTTAAAATGTACAAGCTTGTCCGTTAGCTATTCATATACTATAAATGAGCATAGTTCTTTCTCAGCCCTCTCTGACGGAAAGAAATAAAAGCAACTGCGATAGAGCGCAGTTGCCTTTTTTTATACTTCTCTATTATTTTAGTAACCTTATCGTTGTTTCTAAAAATAATTCCACTCCATAAATTAAAACTGATTCATCTACATCAAATTTTGGATGGTGATGTGGATAACAAGTATCTATCTTCTCATTCCCCGTTCCCAATTTAATGAAGCAACCCGGTGCTTTTCTTAAATATGCTGAAAAATCTTCTCCTCCCATGGAAGGTTCAAGCTTCACAACACGCTCATTCCCAAACAAATGTAGTGCACTTTCTTCTACTACTTTCGTTATATATTCATTATTAATCACCGGATCATATCCATAGCGATACGTATATGTATAATTCCCTCCATGTGCTTTTGTAATTCCTTTCACAATTTGCTCAATTTTCTCTTCTGCTTCCTCTCTTAATATTTGATTAAACGAGCGCACAGTTCCCATTAAAGTTGCTGTACTAGGAATAATATTATCAGCCGTTCCCCCATGAAACTGCGTAACTGAAACTACCCTTTGCATGAAAGCACTTGTGTTCCTTGATACAATATGTTGTAAATTTGTAATAATCTGCGCTCCAATAGCGATAGGGTCTATCGTTTCTTCTGGTCTTGCCGCATGCCCTCCTTTCCCCTGAATTTCAACTGTAAATACGTCTGGTGCTGCCATCATCGGCCCGTACACAATTCCGATCTTCCCGCTTTCCAATCCAGACATAACATGTAAACCTATTACATAATCAACACCATCCATAACACCTGCCTCCACCATCTCTTGTCCGCCGCCCGGATACACTTCCTCTGCATGCTGAAAGAAAAGACGAATTTCGCCTGCAAAATCTTCCTTCATATTTGCTAGCGTCTCTGCAACACTTAACAAAATAGCTGCATGTGCATCATGTCCACATGCATGCATCATTCCTTTATTCACAGACGTATAAGATTTCCTTGTCTCCTCTTGAATTGGTAAAGCATCTATATCAGCTCGAATTGCAACTACTTTTCCTTGTTCCGTTCCTCTTTTAATTGCTAGTACACTATACTTCGTTGGCCTCGTTACTTCCAAAGTAGAAAATGAGCATAATGTATCATATATAAATTGCGAAGTTTCTTCTTCGTGAAATGATAATTCCGGATATTTATGAAAATGACGTCTCCATTTCATAATATTTTCTTCTGAAATAATATCCTTCCACACGCTTTTCATCAGAAATTCCTCCTTTTAAGAAACTTTAACAATTCAGAAATTAACTTTGAAAGATTCAAAGATACAAGCAAATATTGCATTTCTAAACATTCTTCCAGTCCACTTTCATACATTCACACAATCCACTTTCTATTTACATGTCAAACCCATTACAAATTCATGCTGAATGTAATATAATTGCTAAGTTAGGGATTTTCTTTTTTAGTATTTAGTGCTAATATCAGAAAAGAGCCTTTCGTCTTATTTTTACCTAAAATGTGGAATTTTGTTTTTTTCACAATAATGTAGGACATGATACCTACAAAGAGCTATTATTTCATTAAGAGAGGGAAAGACATGGAAAGATTAAAAGAGATATGGTCTCGACCACTCACACAATGGGTTGCAAAGACGGTTTATTACCTTGCAATTTTATTTGCATTGCTTTGGTTGTATGGATTCCATGATACAAACACAAGTACATTTATTTACAACGAATTTTAGGGTGGGAACGTTATGAAGTTATTAGAACAAATTGAAAAGTGGGCTGCAGAAACGCCTGATCAAGCCGCTTTTGTTTGGCGAGATGCGAAAATTACGTACAAACAACTAAAGGAAGATTCTGATGCGTTAGCACATTGGATTTCTTCTGAGTATCCAGATGATTGTTCACCAATTATGGTGTATGGCCATATGCAACCTGAAATGATTATTAACTTTTTAGGATGTGTAAAAGCTGGACATGCTTACATTCCTGTAGATTTATCTATCCCAGCTGATCGTGTACAGCGTATCGCTGAAAATTCTGGTGCGAAATTACTTTTATCAGGAACAGAAGTAACTGTAACTGATTTACCAGTTCGCATTGTAGGTGAAGACAACTTAAAAGATATTTTCTTTACTCATAAAGGGAACACTCCAAATCCTGAACATGCGGTAAAAGGTGATGAGAACTTCTACATTATTTACACATCAGGAAGCACAGGTAATCCGAAAGGGGTTCAGATTACTTATAACTGTCTCGTTAGCTTTACAAAATGGGCTGTAGAAGATTTCAACCTACAAACAGGACAAGTATTCTTAAACCAAGCACCTTTCTCATTCGATTTATCTGTAATGGATATTTACCCATCATTAGTAACAGGTGGTACACTTTGGGCAATCGATAAAGACATGATTGCACGTCCAAAAGACTTGTTTGCTTCTTTAGAGCAATCGGATATTCAAGTATGGACTTCAACACCATCTTTCGCTGAAATGTGTTTAATGGAAGCATCTTTCTCTGAGAGTATGCTACCGAACATGAAAACATTCTTATTCTGCGGTGAAGTGTTGCCAAATGAAGTAGCTAGAAAATTAATTGAGCGTTTCCCGAAAGCAACAATTATGAATACGTACGGTCCAACAGAAGCTACTGTCGCTGTAACAGGTATTCACGTTACAGAAGAAGTGCTGAATCAATACAAATCACTTCCAGTTGGCTACTGTAAATCAGACTGTCGCCTTCTTATTATGAAAGAAGATGGCACACTTGCACCTGATGGTGAAAAAGGTGAGATCGTAATTGTCGGTCCAAGCGTAAGCGTTGGATATTTAGGCAGCCCTGAATTAACAGAAAAAGCATTTACTATGATTGACGGCGAGCGTGCTTATAAAACAGGCGATGCTGGCTATGTTGAAAATGGTCTTCTATTCTATAATGGTCGTCTTGATTTCCAAATTAAGCTTCATGGTTATCGAATGGAATTAGAAGAAATTGAGCATCATCTTCGTGCGTGTTCTTACGTAGAAGGAGCAGTTATTGTTCCAATTAAAAAAGGTGAGAAATACGATTATTTATTAGCGGTTGTTGTTCCTGGAGAGCATTCGTTTGAAAAAGAATTCAAATTAACATCTGCAATTAAAAAAGAACTCAATGAGCGATTACCAAACTACATGATTCCACGTAAATTCATGTATCAATCTTCTATTCCAATGACACCAAATGGAAAGGTAGATCGCAAAAAATTATTGAGTGAGGTTACAGCATGACCGCATATGGATCATTTTATTTTTTCGCTATAGTGGGCATTTTATTAATACCTACTATCATAGCTGGATTAAAAGGTAAAATGTTGCGTAAATATAATGCCGTTTTAACATTAGTAATGCTTGCTATTATCTTCTCTGATAAACCAAAGCAAGCGATTATGTTAGCCGCATTTATTATTTGGCAATATGCCCTTATTAAAGGCTATTTACTTTTAAGAAAACAAAATAATAGTACATTCACATTTTGTATAGCTGTTATTTTATCGATTTTACCGCTTATTTTGGCAAAAATCGCACCCTTTGTACCTGAACTAAAATTTGTTGTATTTTTAGGAATGTCCTATGTAACGTTTAGAGCAGTACAAATGGTATTCGAAGTTCGCGATGGCTTAATTAAAGAACTTTCCTTCTTTAATTTCTGGGAATTTGTTTTATTCTTTCCTGCTATCTCAACAGGACCTATCGATCGTTACCGAAGATTTCAAAAAGATATTCAAAAGCCACCTAGTGCAGAAGAATATCAAAACTTACTATATACAGGGTTAAATCGTATTTTCCAAGGTTTCTTGTATAAATTTATTATTGCTTACTTAATAAAACAGTATTTTATGGATCCGGCATTCGCTCAACACGATACAATCCTTTCAAATATGATTTACATGTATAGCTATAGCTTATATTTATTCTTCGACTTTGCTGGTTATAGCTCATTTGTAATCGGTGTAAGTTATATGATGGGGATTAAAACGCCAGAAAACTTTAATAAACCATTCATTAGTCGTAACATTAAAGACTTCTGGAATCGCTGGCACATGAGTTTATCATTCTGGTTCCGTGATTTTATTTACATGCGTTTCGTCTTTTTTGCAACGAAGAAAAAGTTAATTAAAAACCGATACACAATTTCGTATATCGGTGCATTTTTAAACTTCTTCATCATGGGAATATGGCATATTACTGGTGAGCATGTATATCAATACATTATTTATGGTCTTTATCACGCTGCCTTGTTTATTTTGTTCGATATTTTCGAACGAAAAAACAAGAAGCATAAGTTTTGGCCAAATAATAAATTTACGCATGTCCTTGCAATTGTAATTACGTTCCACGTTGTATGTTTCGGTTTCCTAATCTTCTCTGGACACCTTAACAGATACTTTTAATGCACCCTTCTTATTCCATTAAGAAGTTGCACATATAATATATTTCGGATATAAAGGAGATTTTAAAAATGGCAGAATTCAAAGAGCAAGTATTAGATATTTTAGAAGAAGTATGTGAAAACGATATTGTGAAAGAGAACTTAGATGTTCAATTATTTGAAGAAGGTATTCTTGATTCTTTCGCTGTAGTATCTTTATTAGTTGAATTCCAAGAGCGTTTAGATATTGAAGTTTCTATTTCTGATTTTGACCGTGATGAGTGGGCTACACCAAATATGGTTATTAAGAAGTTGGAAGAAATCCGATGAACAAAGCAAAATTTGGTCCGATGCTTTTAGCATTGGCCCTTTTTGCTGTATTCTTACTTATTCCAACGCGCTTTCTACTTCCACTTTTAAGTGATGAGAAAGTAGAACAAGCTGCGACTTCTTTAAAAGAAGAAAAGATTCAAAGTATGATTTTACAGCAAAAGATGTTAGCAGACCCAAAATATCTTCCGATGTACGGTTCATCGGAATTCGCACGTATGGATGCTTTCCATCCATCGAATTATTTCAAAGTAAAACCTGAAGGCTTCACACCATTCCTACTTGGACGCGGCGGAACACAAGACCTTGTACATGTATTAAACTTCGCATCTACAATGGATCAATTGAAAGATAAGAAAATGATATTCGTTCTTTCTCCGCAATGGTTTGTACCACAAGGCATTGATGAAACGCACTTTGCACCTAACTTTTCAAAACAACAAGGTTATCACTTCATTTTCAACGATGATTTAAAGCCTGAAATGAAAAAACAAATTGCAAAGCGTTTATTAAACTTTGAGATTGTTAAGAAAGAAACTTTACTTAAAACTTCGCTTGAAGGTATCGCCTACGATGATACAAAGTATAAAGTAAAAGCACTTGCTGCTAAACCTTTCGCTTATATTTATCGTAACATTTTAGATCGTAAAGATTTATTTACAGTAATGTTTGATATTGAACCGCATAAAGAAACGCTTGATCCATCATTGAAACAAATGAACTGGGAAGAAGCTCGTAAGCATGCTGATCAAACAGGTGCATTAGAATCAGGATCTAACGAATATGGTATCGAAGATGATTACTTCAATAGCAAAATTAAGAAGAAATTAAAGCAACGTGAAGGCTACTTAAAAAATGATTCTTATGACGAATCACCAGAGTATGAAGATTTACAAATTGTACTTGATTTATTAAAACAATCTGGTGCAAAACCACTCTTCATTTCTGTTCCTGTAAAAGGTCCTTGGTATGATTACGCAGGATTCCCAAAAGAAAAACGCGAATTATACTACAATAAAGTTCATGAGCAAATTACGAAAGCTGGCTATCCAATTGCTGACTTCTCAAATCATGAATATGATAAGTACTTCTTAAAAGATCATATGCATTTAGGTTGGAAGGGCTGGGTTTACATCGACGAAGCTATCCAACAATTTTATAAAGCAAACTAACGAAAAGACCGCTTGAATTATTCAAGCGGTCTTTTTCTATATACATTTTGTAATTGTTCGATTACATTCTCTGCTTCATTCATGACACGTTTCACTACGTGCTGAGCGGATTCTACTCGCGCTAGTGATGATGCTTGCCCGGCCCAAAGCGACATGTATTCTCCTTTATTTTGCTTCGCTGCTTCTTGGCGTATTTTAGAAGTTAATACGTTTTGCACAGGATACATTGGCAGTTTTTCTTCTTTCCCTTCATGTTTCTCTATAAATTCATTGCGAATCCCCCGTGCATATTTCCCGGAAAACGCACGGGTTATAGTTGTGCTCGTATCTGTACTTTGTAAAATCGCTTCTTTATATACACCATGCGTAATACTTTCTTCACTCGTTAAAAAGGCTGATCCCATTTGCACAGCTTCTGCTCCAAGTGCAAATGCTGCAACAAGCCCTTGTCCGTTCATTACACCACCTGCTGCGATAATTGGAATATGAGGTACTGATACGACTAATTGCGGAATTAACGCGAACGTACCAATCATAGCATCTTGTTCTTTCCCGATAAACGTTCCTCTATGCCCCCCTGCCTCACTACCTTGCCCGGCGATAATATCTACCCCTAATTCGGCAAGTACTTTCGCTTCTGCCACATGAGTAGCTGTTCCGATGACTTTTATTCCTCTTCTTTTTAAATCATCTATTTCTTCTTGTTCTAACGTTTGGAATGCAAAGCTAACGGCTGGTACCTTCTCTTCTAATAGCACTTGTAATTGTTCTTTATAACTTGTTGGAAGCTTTAATACCTCTTCTTCCTCTATACCTAATTCTCTATTCACTCCACTAAGTAATTCTTTCGCCCCGTTTACCTTCTCTTCTTCTATCTGTACCTCTTTTGTTAAAAGTAAATTAACACCAAAAGGTTTATCTGTTAGTTTCCTTATTTTATAAATCGCTTCACGAATTTGTTCTGGGCTCATATAACCTGCTCCAAGTGTTCCTAATCCTCCGCTATTACTTACAGCTGCAACGAGTTCTGGTGTTGTAATAGCACCTGCCATACCTGCTTGAATGATGGGATACTTAATTTGCAATATATCTGTTACTCGATTTGTAAACATCATTTCCCTCCTATCCCCCTTATATCTTCTTTATTTGCCAAGCTTTCCCCTCCTTTTACAAGGGTTGAACTTCATATGAAGCGAATATATTGAATTAGAAGGAGGCTGAGAACAATGATTTATCCAAATGCATTAAAGCAAGGTGATACAGTAATGATTATTGCACCGTCTGGCCCACCAACACTTGAGAATGTATTAAAAGGTGTGAACGTATTACAAGAAATGGGGTTATCCGTAATAATCGGGAAGAGTGTTTATGAAAAGTATGGATATTTAGCTGGAAGTGATCAAATTCGTCTTGATGACATACATGAAGCCTTTACAAATCATGAAGTAAAGGCCATTTTCTGTGCACGAGGTGGTTACGGAAGTGCTCGCCTTCTCCCTTACATTCAATATGAAATCATTCAACAAAACCCAAAAATTTTTTGGGGATATAGCGATATTACAGCTTTACATACTGCTTTTTCACGTTATCCAAAGCTTGTTACGTTTCATGGTCCAATGATTGAAGAATTAGGAAAAGGTATAGACTCTCTCTCTTTATCTTCTTTCAATCAACTATTCCATCCGTATTCATCGATCTTATCTGCATCAGAATGTATCGTACCTAGCTCACCGTGTGCAGTTACAGGTACATTAGTTGGAGGTAATTTAACTGTGTTAACAAGTATAATAGGCTCGCCCTACGAGATAAATACAGCTAATACACTTTTATTGCTTGAAGACATTGGGGAAGAACCGTACCGCATTGACCGTATGTTAAATCAGCTACTTTTATCTGGAAAGTTTCATGAATGTAGCGGTGTTATTTTCACAAGTTGTCATGACTGTATTCCTTCTAAACCATCCCAATCATTGCAAACAATATTATATGAATATTTCATGCCATATGATATACCTGTACTATTCGGTTTACCGATTGGACATATAAGCCCAAACATCGGTATTCCGCTTGGGGCTACAGCGACAATAAATACAAATAATAAAACACTCTCGATTTCTTCTGGTATAGTCACTCCATGGTCAAATTAAAAAGGAAAAGCAATTACGCTTTTCCTTTTACTTATAATAGTTAAAAATTCGTCCAGATGCGATATCTGCAATTTCTTCTGGAATAAATGTTTTACTTATATCCGTACCAACATTTAATACAGCAGTCGCATCTTTCTCAATGCTACTAAATAATTCTTTTCCACGTATCGTAATAAGGGGTGTACCTTCTGGCAACACATCTTTTACAAATTCCAATTGTGTAAAGAACGGCACGATCCATCTACCCTCTCCTTGGAAATGACGCAAACGAAGTGTTCCTTCTGTTGCCCCGTCCTCTGCTTCTAGTGAACCGGCAACATAAAACTCCGTTGATAGGAGCAATTTATAAAATTCTTTTTGCTTTTGTTTATTATCTCCTGCTAAAACAAGTACTTCTTCTATTTTCTTTACTGGAATTTGATTCATATGATGCCACCCCTATTTTCAAAATGATTATACTTAGATTATACGAAATATTCTTATTTTTTTCTACATAATTCCGTAATTATTTTCTCGAAATAATTTTAATACTTCTTTTGTCGTCACAATCGTTGCAAATTCTTCATGTAAATTTACAAGTGTCATATTATGAATAGCCTCTGCACTATACTCTACCCCGTCTGGACCTTTTCGATTAAAAGTAGCCGTCGCATCGCTCACTAAATACGTTGTAAACCCTAAATTACCTGCCATCCGTGTTGTAGTTTCCACACAATGATTTGTCGTTAATCCTACAATTACTACCGTATTACATTGTTTCGCTCTTAATTGTTCTTCTAAATTTGTCCCAATGAACGCACTATTAACAGGCTTTTGAATAATCACTTCATCTGGTAGTGGTTTCACTTCTTCTTTAAAATTTACTGTTTCTGCTTGTTGGTAAAACATCGACTGAACATCTTCTTTATTTACATGTTGAATATGAAAAACTGGTCGCTTCCTTCTTCTCCATTCTTCTAACAAACTTTTCATATTTTCTTCGGCAAAAAGATTATTTCTCTCGCCCCAGTATGGTAATTGAAACGCCTTTTGTACATCAATTATGATAAGTGCTGTTTGGTTGGTCATCATTCTCTCCTTAATTAGGCTGTAATTGAAACAGAAAACCAAGTTGCTGCGACGCAGTAATAAAACAAATATAAGCACAAAGCTCTACAATTTCTTTTTCCGTCCAATATTCTTTTAATACACGAAACATATTATCATCTATCGCCTTTTTGTCATGAACAAATGTATGCGCAAAAGTAACAGCTACACTAATTTCTTCTACCTTTTGCATATCATCTGGTCTTCCCTTTGCCATGCAGTACGGACATTCATTCCCATACGCCAATGTTCTTCTTACTTGTTCCTTCAACTCTGCCGAAAGAGTTCCTTTGTTATACAGTGTATTTTCTAACGTACTCCACGAATGTAATATATCCCAATTATGCCCTAATAATTTTTGAAACTTTGTATCTCCTACATTTGATAATGAAATTCTCTCCATCATTTTCCCTCCTATTTCCTTCTATTTTATTGTAAAATAAATAAAGTTCTCTTTACATTTCATATGAATCTTAATTTATATTTTTCCTTTACAAAAATCATCATTTTACTGGAGGTATATTTACAAATGCAATTAGATCGTGTTGATCGTAAAATTTTAAATGAGTTATATAATGATAGTCGCCTTTCGATGCGCGAATTGGCCAAACGGGTAAATTTATCCGCTCCATCTACTGCAGAACGTGTTCATAAACTCGAAAATGAAGGAGTTATTCAAAAATATACAATCGATATCGATTATAAAAAAGCAGGACTTGTCTTAGATTGTATTTTAGAAATCACTTTAAAAAATGGTGATACAACACGTATGCAACAGTTTATTCAATCTTATCCATCTGCAAGTTTTTGTTACCGAGTAACAGGAAGCTTATGCTACATCGTAAAAATTTCTGTTCCTTCACTTGTTGAACTTGAAGAATTTATCAATGATGTTTCTTCATATGCAACGACAGTTTCTCATATCGTATTATCAGAAGTATCTCTTACTCCGGACATTGAACATATATTCCCAGAAGATTAATTAATTTTTATTCATAAAAATATAAAAAACCCCTTACATTAAGAATAAAAATAATATATTATGTATTAAAATACATAAAGTTCGAGAAAGGGGCTTTACATTGAAAATCTGGTTTTATGAAAAAACGACACAATTAGATGACTTGCTTGGTATTTGGGACAATGTTCCGACCATCCCTCGAATTGGTGAAAAAGTTGAACTTCTAAAAACAGTTCGGATCGTTACAGATATAAAATATGTAAAGAACGGTAACAATTTTCGTGTAGAAATTATTACGAATTAAAAAGTAGCTCCTAAAGAGCTACTTTTTAATTATCTATCATGCGCTTTCTTTATAACGATTGTATCTTCTTCTACAGATACTGTTACATAATCATTTTCTTCTAACCGAAGCTTATTTACAGCCTCATCTGGTAATTCTACAGCCATTAATCTATCTGTTACAATCACTTGGCTATGTATTTTATTTTCTTCTGATGTATTCACTACTTTTTCTTCATTTATGAATCGCATCGGCGGCACACCAACTTCTTTTACTGTACGCCACTGTTTCCATATGTAAGGAATTAACCAAAGTAATCCGATAATCGTAAGACCAATGCCGATCCATAAATTACTTTGTGCCTGCAATTCAGTAATTGAAATTGCATCACTTCCCTCTCCACCTACAAATTGCATACTCGTTGCAATCAAATTATTTAATGCGTGCACAGCAATATTCGTCCATATATTTTTCGTCTTTATGTATAGAAGGCACATAATAACACCGAACATGAACGCACCGATAACATCAAAATGTCCTAGACCAAAGATGAGTGAAGATATAATTACAGCTCGTTTAATCCCCCATTTATAAGCCATTCGCTGCAAGAAAAAACCTCTAAAAATAACTTCTTCCATAATAGGCGCTAATACACATGCTGAAATGAAAGTAAATATTGTCATATATATGTTACTCGTATTAATAACATTTCCGTCTTCTAACATAGTAACTAAGAACTTAGGTAACGTATGTGCTAATATGTAAAATTGAATATGAGATATACCGACTGAAAAAATCATTCCCATTATCGTCGCTAATAATATTAGTCCCCACGGTAAACGACTTGGCTTATCAAAAAAACTTTGAAACACAACATTGTTTTTATTTGTTTTTACGTATAACCAAAATAACGGAAATACAAAAAATATAGTTATTTGTGAAATAACCTCTAACGTATTATCTGAAACATTTGATAAACCTAATGGGATCATCGTAAGGAACAACCCTATAATCATCCATCCAAAAAAACTACGTAGCCTTATACGTGAAAATGCATATTGCATATCAAGCACCTCCAAAGATAGTAAAAAGTAAAGCATTAATCAATGTTTTAAGGGCAATCCATCTCCTACAAATGGCGGGATAACTAAATTATAATATGAATATAGTTGAAAATCTTCCTATTTTTCTCATATACTTTCAAACAGCATATCTCTTAAAATATATAATAATCATTTTATTTAACATACCGTATCACCTTTCTTCAAGTTGAAAGATAGGAGAAAGGTGTGTAATAAAAATCCCCGTTTTTACAAGCGGGGATTTCTTTTATTATAATACGTCACGTTTTTGGAATAATACACTTGATGCTACAAGTAATACAGCAAAATACGCGATGACAAGTAATAATGAAGTTATAAACGTAAATTCTGTAAATGGTGGTTCCATTCCACCGCTTACTAATTTATTGCCGTCGTAAACACTTAAATTCAAATGGAAAAACACCACAAATTTCGCTACACCTTTTGCAAACATTATTAGTACCATATTAATTGCTCCTTGTAAGAAGAAGAGGAAGATCGTAATAATTAATGGTAATACAGACTTTCTAAATACGTTTGCTAAGAAAAATGCAAGCGTTGCAAAGAAGAACGGTGAAAGTAATTGATATAAAGTAGATTTCATTACGATCGCTAACGTTAATTCTGTTTTACTACCATCCATTACAATTCCGCCAATAATCATTGCAATTAATGTACTCGCAAATACGATACATAACATCGTTAATAACACGGTAATATATTTAGAAAATAAGACTGTAATTCGTTTTCTCGGACGAATTAATAGTTGTTTAATCGTTCCTTTTTGAAATTCATCTGTTATCGTACGAGAAGCTATTGTAATTCCAAAAATCGTTATAAATATCATAATTAAGCCGATATTTGAACTTACAAAATCTAAGTAAGATCCACTTAAACTACCAGCTTGACCCCACTTTGCCATTACTACTGCTCCTAAAACCTCCAGTAAAGCAATTACACCGATTAAAACATACATACCTTTTTTCGCATGTAACTTTAAAAATTCATTTTGAATTAATTTAAACATTACGCTTTCACTCCCCCAGTAATCGCTAAGAACTCATCCTCTAATGTTTTATTTTGAACAGTAACTCCGTATACAAGCACATCGTCATTTACAAGTTTTTTTACAAGTTGTGGAATGTTCTCTTTTGTTACAGATACCATGATTACATTTCCTTTTGTTTTACCTTTAATGATTTCATTCGCTTTCTGAACTTCATCTACTTCAAAGGCTACAACTACTGCCTCATCGTGTTTCGCTTGTTCATGTAAATTGTACTCCTGTACAAACTCACCTTGTTTAATAATAACAACGCGGTCACACATGAGTTCAATTTCACTTAATAAGTGACTCGATACGATTACTGCAATATTTTCCTCTTTCGCTAATCGCTGCAAATAATCACGAATTTGACGAATACCAGCCGGATCTAATCCATTTGTCGGTTCATCTAAAATTAAAATTTTCGGCTGATGAAGTAACGCCTGTGCAATTCCTAAACGTTGTTTCATACCAAGAGAATATGTTTTCACCTTTTTATGAATCGCATGCTCTAATTCCACCAATTTCACAATTTCATTGATACGTTCTTTACTAATTGGCGTAACAGCCATGTTCGCAAAATGCTTTAAGTTTTGCATTCCTGTCATATAATCATATAGTTCAGGGTTTTCTACAATCGCTCCAATTTGCTCTAGCGCCTTTTCACGCTCCGTGCGAATACTATGTCCACAAATTGTAATATTGCCTTCTGTCATTGAAATAAGACCTGTCATCATACGGATCGTCGTTGTCTTACCACTACCGTTCGGTCCAAGGAACCCGTATACTTCTCCCTCGCGAACCTCAAATGATAAACCACGAATAATTTCTGTTCCACCGATTTTTTTTCGTACATTTTCTAATTTTACTACTACGTTTCCCAATGATGATTCCTCCTTTAGACTTCTAGTTTTTTATCGATGATATAAGCAATTACATATACGATTAGGACACTAACAATTACCATAAAACTTATATTAAAAATGTTTAATCCATTTTCTTGAAACATATCAACAAACAGATTTTCACTTTCACTACGATACTCTACTCTTCGCAATCCTTGGAAAGCTGGAGCCAATTTTCCTAGCAATGTTGTCACTAAAGTAATCGCTATACTTACGATTAGAGAAATAATGACAATCAGTATATTTTGTATCTTTTTCTTCTTAGTAAGCAATTTAACGAGAGTAACTACTAATAAAATTTGTAACACCGCAAATAAAAACTCAAACAAATCACTCATTGTATATATCAAATTATTTATTATACCTGCTTGCATAATCTCTTGTGCATCTCTATATACATACGTCGTAGGAAATGCTAATGCATAACCTACATAGAAAAGAATTCCACATATGCCATACCATATAGCCATTACAATAAAAAAGTAGATAAGGATAGAAAAAACATATTGTTTCCCAGATATTGCTGTAACTCGTAACAATGGATTTGTTAATAACCGTGAACACGACTTCATCGTTTGTAAAAACATATACAACACATAAAACATGAATATCATAATAATAAATCCGAATATCGCTTCTTGTTTCACAACAGCTGTCTCACTCTTTTTTACAATCATTTGTGAAAATAAAATCGCTTCAATTAACACAAAAATTAAAAAAGTAACAATATATTTTTTCCTATTCACATTCCATAAATAAGAAAGTAACGAGTTCACTTACTAAACACCTCCTTAAACAATTCATGAACTGCTTTTCCTCTCTGAAAACGGAGGTCTTCTACATTCTCATATAGTACAATTTCTCCATCTTTTAAAAAGATCACTTCATCAAAAATATTTTCAATTTCATTTATTAGATGGGTTGAAATTAACATTGTACAATCTTCTCTATAAAACTTTAATATTAACTTTAATACATGTTCTCTAGAAACGAGATCAATCCCGCCAAGCGGCTCATCTAGTACGTATAACTTCGCTTTTCGAGAAAACGTTAAAATGATTTGAAGCTTTTCAACCATACCTTTTGATAATGCTGTAATTTTTTCTTCTAACGGTATTTTAAATTCTGCAATCGTATCTACTGCTTTTTGAATATCAAAGTCTTTATGAAAATCACGATAGAAAAATAAAGCATCTTTTACCGTCATCCAATCATCAAATACTGGCTTATCAGACATAAATGAAACGATTTCTTTCGTTTCTAACCCTAACTTTTTACCGTTAATTGTTATACTGCCTTCTGAAGGATACTGCAAGCCTGCAATCATTTTTAATAACGTCGTTTTCCCGCTCCCGTTATCTCCAACAAGCCCAACGATTTTTCCTTCTGTAATCTCTATGTTTAATTCACGGATTACTGCTTTTAATCCGTACCTCTTCCATACGTTTTCTATTTTTAATACCCCTGTCATTCGCTCTCCTCCCTTTTCTCTTTTAATGAAGAACGAAGGATTGTAAAAATTTCTTCTTCCGAAAAACCTAAATTGTCCATTCCATCTATAAAAGAATGGAGTAATTCTTTCGCCATCTCTTTTCGCAGCTCCATAATTTTCTCCCCTTCATTCGTTACATATCGTCCCATTCCTCTACGTGTTACAACAACTCCATCCCGTTCTAGCTCTTGAAATGTACGCTGAATCGTATTCGGATTCACTTGTAATTCACTTGCTAATTCACGTACGGAGAGAATTTTATCACCAGGCACTAAATGTCCTGTTACAATTTCTTTTTTTATGTATTCCATTACTTGAATGTAAATTGGTGTATTTGGAGAAAACTCTATTTTCATTTCTTCCCTCCTTTTGTATCAGTGTACTAGTTAAATAATACACTGATACAAAAGTATTGTAAATACCCATTTAATTACAAAAAAGTTCTATCCGTTAATTAGATAGAACTCTTTAAACAGAGATCACTATATAAAAATAATAGTGTTATGTAAACAAAATCATAAAGAAAAGCTGTCTNNAGACAGCTTTTCTTTATGATCGTATATTAAAAATTAAACACGAAGTCATCGTCAGATAACTTTTCAACATTCGTCGCTTTTACGTAACCATTTCCTTTTACAGAGAAGAAGTCATGGTTTTTCGTATCAGTACGTAAACCATTTAAAACGATTGGGTTAATTTCTTCTTCTTCAAACTTCGGCTCAAGTCCTAAGTTCATAAGTCCTTTATTCGCATTGTAACGAACGAAACGATTTACATCTTCTACAAGACCGATAGAAGTGTAAATTTCTTCTGTATATGCCATTTCAATTTCATATAGTTTCATTAATAACTCTTGCGTTTCTTTTTGCACTTCTTGTTGATCTTCTGCAGAAAGTTCCGCGAAGATTTGTTGTGCTAAAATACCGACGAATACGCCGTGAATGGACTCATCACGAATTATTAAGTTAATAATTTCGCCACTTGCCGTCAATTTACCTTGGCCAGCTAAGTAAAGTGGATAGAAGAATCCACTATAGAATAAGTAACTTTCTAAGAACACACTTGCTACCATTGCCATGTATAATTCTTTTTTCGTTACTTCAGGCTTTAGTAAACGACGATAGTAACCAGTAACAATACCAGCCTTTTTCTCAAGTAATGGATGGTTATCTACCCATTCAAAAATATCATCAATTTCTTCTTCAGTAGCTAACGTTGTGAAAATATGACTGTAACTCTTCGCATGTACTTCTTCCATAGCGCCCATGAAAGCTAATACACTTTTCGCTTGTAAATTTTCAAGATGAACAAGTACAAGAGGCATCCCTTCGCCACCTTGTTTCGTATCTAAAAGTGTTAAACCACCTAATACACGCTTATAAGCAATTTGCTCTTCTTTTGATAATTGCACCCAAGTATTTTTGTCAGAAGACACTGCGATTTCTTCTTCTGTCCAAAACTGAGCGATGTTTTGCTTCCAAAACATTAAACTAAAATCATCTTCTTTTTTGTTCCAGTTTACCGCACGCATTAAATCGCCCCTTCTCTAAATAAACATGAAAAATTGATAACTAAGCATGAGCAGGGTTCAGAAAAACCCTGCTCATAATGTCTTACTTTTTATATTAAACGGTACAAGCTACGCACTCTTCCACGCTTAACTTACGTGTTCTCGTATAATAAAGACTCTTCAAGCCTTTTTTATGTGCATAAATGTAGTAACGTGCTAATTCACGTGTTGAAATATCACTATTAACGTAAAGAATTGTACTAATTCCTTGGTCAATATGTTCTTGAACTTCTGCAATTAAATCAATTAGTTTAAACTGATTCATATCGTAAGAAGATTTATAGTACCAGAACGTATCTTTTGATAAATACGGCATTGGATAATATGTTGTCGCATTCGCATAAGTTCTTGATTCGATTTGACTTACGATCGGCATTACGCTTGAAGTTGCATTTTGAACGTAACTAATAGATTGTGTAGGAGCAATAGCAAGACGATATGAGTTATATAAACCATTCTTCTGCACTTGCTCTTTTAAACTTGTCCAATCTTCTTTTGTTGGAATATGAATTCCTTCAAATAGTTGCTGAACTTTTTCAGTTACTGGGCTGTAATCTGTCGTTTCATACTTTTCAAAGTATGTACCGTTCGCATAATCAGACTTATCGAAGTCTTTAAATGTCTCGCCTTTTTCTTTAGCGATTTCCATACTTTTCTCAATAGAGTAGTAATTTAACATCATAAAGAATGTACGAGCGAACTCTTTCGCTTCCGCACTTTCATAAGCGATTTTATTTTTGGCTAAATATCCGTGTAAGTTCATTGCACCAAGTCCAACTGAATGAAGCTCATCATTTGCTTTTTTCACAGTTGGTGCATTCGGAATAATCGTCATATCAGAAACAGCTGTTAAAGCTTCCATTCCCGCATGAACTGCTTCACGAATTTCTTTATTTTCCATTACGTTTACAATATTTAACGATCCTAAGTTACAGTTAATATCACGACGGATAATGTCATCTGTACCGTAATCATTTATTTCAGAAGTTTCTTGTAGCTGGAAGATTTCTGTACATAAGTTCGACATCTTCACAGTTCCAATATCCTTCAGTGGATGTTGGTTATTTGCATTTGATTTAAACATTAAGTATGGGTAACCAGACTCGAGCTGAATCATAGCGATTTTAATAAGCATATCACGTGCACTAATATCTAGTGGCTTCTTCTTCACTTTCGGATTGCTCATTAATTCATCGTACATTTCATCAATGTCAATATCATCTAAATGTTTTCCGTATTCTTTATACACCGTATAAGGCGCGAAAACATGGAAAGGTTCGTTTTTCTCAGCAAGTTCAAAGAACTTACTTGGAACGATAATTCCGATTGATAGAGACTGAATACGGCTCTTCTCATCGGCATTTATTTTTTTGGTCAACTCGTCTTCATATTTCTATGAAGGTTGGACTATATCATCAACCTGTAACTGGTTGCCTTGCACTTCGACTGGTACCTATTTCCAGCCTACTCTACTAGCTTTCGTCTAATGACGTGCGTTCGATAGTCTCTACACCTTCTTGAAAGTATTGATAATTAGGAAAGTTATTGGATAGTACTCTATATTTTATCGTATTAGCAGGCACATTAAACGCTCGGCCGGCTTCCGCTAAAGACTCATAGTAAATGGCATTTATAACAATTGGCTTTTTTTGTTTTTCTCTTCCAGAATTATATTGGTTTTTTTGAGCTTTACTCATCTTCATACATGTTTCTTTTGTATGCTTTTTACCTTTACGAGATCTAGACATTTTTTCTTTTGTTTCATCAGTATGTTTTCTACCATGAAATCGTTTAGTAATCTTAGATCTCATATTCTCCATATGTTGAGGTTTATCATACCAATAATTATTAGGCCCAGTATTAATTTCAGAAAGAAATTTTTTTACTTCCTTTGAGTGAGTTTTCCCATACATATGGTTCTTCTCCCCACTCAACGCCCCACCTCTAGCGATAGGATGTCCATTGTAGCAATACTGTTTCCCATAATATTGACTTAGTAAACTTTGCTCTATCTTATGAAGAATGTTCTTATCATCTGGTAACTCGATTATCCCTTTAAACTCAAATTTATTCTCACCATATAAATTCCAGGCTGCTTGTAAATGTTTACTATGATGCCGATTAGCATTCAATTGATTTCTATGAGTTTTAAATCGTACTTTAAAATTATTAGAACTACCAATATAAAACTTCCTATTTTCCTTATTAATTATCAAATAAATTCCACAGTTCATGGAATCTCGCCTCCGGTGAATATAAGATTCCACTTCACCCAAGTAACATTTCTTTCAAGCTTGGCACGGTATTACCTGCTATCCACGTACATGGACCGTAGGCTCTCTTAGTCAGCTTCTTCGTGGGTTCTTTTTCTTTTACCCCTTATTCAACTGATACCGTTAGCCGCTAATGCGACACCCTATTGGTTAGGTTCACAAGGTTTTCTCATACACATTACTGTGTAGAGGGACTACCAATTAATCCAAGAATTCAATAATATCCCAATGGAAAATGTTTAAGTATACTGCGCCGGCACCTTTTCGTTGGCCAAGTTGATTCGCATATGAAAACGAATCTTCAAGCAATTTCATAACAGGTACTACACCACTTGCAGCGTTTTCGATACCTTTAATTTGCTCACCACGTGCGCGTAGCTTAGATAAGTTTAAAGCTACTCCCCCGCCGATTTTTGATAATTGCATTGCAGTATTAATGTTAAAGCCGATTGAATTTAAGCTATCGTCCATCTCTAACAAGAAACAAGACACCATTTCTCCTCTTCTGCTTCTTCCGGCATTTAAAAAGGTTGGTGTCGCTGGTTGATAGTTTTGTTTTACAATCATGCTTGCGAATTGTGTTGCCTTCGCAACATCACCGCGTCCTAAGTATAATGACACAATTGCTACACGATCTTCATAGCTTTCTAAGTATTGCTTTTGATCATTTGTTTTTAAAGCATAATCTTTGTAGAACTTAGATGCTGCCATATAAGATTGGAACTCGAAGTTTTCACCATAAGCGATGTTATATACCTCTTCTACTTCCTCCAAGCTATACTCGTCCAGAACGTTGTAATAGTAATCATGTTCTTTCATATACTCCATTCGCTCTGCCACGCTATTAAAATGAACGGTATTCTCTCTAGCTTCTTCCATAAAGACTTCTAATGCCTCTTTATCTTTATGAAGCTGATAAAAACCGTCCTGCATTTGCGTGATTTCGTTATTCAGTTCAATGTGTCGCAATCTCCCGCACCCTTTCCTTGAAATATTCTACGTCTTTATTTGTTCCAGATAACTCGAATTTTGATACAATAGGTACTTCATATCTGGATGAAATTTTGTCTGCACTTGCACCGAACATGTCTCCCCAGTTACGATTGCCACTTGCAGATACGCCTTTTAATTTGTCATTATTGCGTTCTAAAAAGTCTAAAACACGTTCTGGTACATTGCCAAAACCTGTTGTATACGTAATTAAAATAAAGTCTTCATCTATTACTAGATCTTCATCAATTTGAACGGCCGGCATATTTAATTTGTGAATGAAACGCTTCACGTTTCCTGTCATAGAATCATATGCAACTAACATTTCCGACCCTCCCTCTCCAATCTATATTCTCTGTATGTCGTTTCTTGATTTCTCTATATATTGTATTACGTTTCAAAATAAGACACAAGATGTATGTATAAATTCTTTCTTTTTTTAACTTTTACTTTTCGACATGACAGTCGATTTTTTTCAATACAATGACTATGAAACAACATTCTAAAACTCATGTCAATAAAGTGCTTTTCAAAAAAGTTGTCAACGAATTTAACCTTATTTTTAAAAAAGTTACCAATATATTTTGTCATAAAACGGCAAATGCTGGAGGAATATATTTCTCCAGCATCACGCAAAAAAGAACAGACATTAAACGATAATCTGTTCTAAAAAACGATTACATTTATCAATTTTAATTTATTAAATATTATACATATATTTTCGTTTCTCGTTACATACTGAAAGATAACTATTATAGAAAAAGATTATTATTATGGAACTTCAATTTATTTATGAAAAGATTATTCAGAGTGCTCAATACGCAAAATATCTTTTACAAATATATGGTGTGGATTTTCATCTTTATCAAGCATTGTACATACAGGAGCTTCTTCATCAAAATATACAATCATTCCTTCTACGTACTGATATGTATGTTGAACTTGTACAGTTACTTTAATTTCTATCGCTTCTTCATATGCTCTTTTTATTTTCTGAAGCATCTTTGCTGAACATTTCCGTTTCTCTGGATACATAACCATTCCCATAAATCTATTGCCGGCTCTATCTTTCCACATATAATCCCAATGTGGTAAAATGCCTTGTTTAAAATCGCCCATAATTCTCCTCTCCTTTATCTTCTATTTATGAACGTGGTGTTTCTGAATATGTATAAATTACTTGTCCACCGCGCTGTGCGTTTCCAATAATATGTTTAAAATCTTCTCGATTTACAACAACTTCTCTGAACGTATAAAATACATCTTTCGTTGCAATATACTCCTTTATTTCACCATTCTTCAGCTGATCCAAAATTGTATTTGCTAATTGTTTATCCATGTATTTCACCTCTATGCAATATTCTATTCTATCGTATCTTTGATAGGTCAACAACTGTAAAATTATCCCGCTATTTGCGAGCAGTAAGACTCCCACTCAAAATTCGGCTGAAGCGAAGAAGTTAAGTGGGAGTCGGGCTGCCCGTAAACGCCTGATTGGCGAGGGCTAATAATCAGTGGTGGATGAACAAAACCCCTCTGATTAAAGTTTCACTTTATCCCATTGCTATGCCGTAATTTTATTTTCACTATTTCACAAACGATATCTCTTTACTATATGTCCACTAAATATCATATACTAACATAGCTACTTGTCTATATCAAACATTTCGACATTCAATCATGCAAAACTCCATACCACTATAAAACTCCATACCACTATGCTACAATATATAAATAGAACTAGGAGGGATACTATGATTCGAAAAGCAAAAAAGACAGATGCAAAGGCGATAGCTCCTTTATTGTATAACGCTCTGCACGAAATTGCTGAAAAAATCACTGGTAGCACAGTTGAGGCAGAAGTATTACTAGGACTAGAAACATGGTTCTCAAAAGAGAGCAATCGACTGAGCTACGAAAACTGTTTTGTATACGAACAAGACGGGACTGCAGTCGGAATTATCGTCGCTTATCACGGTAGTGAAGCAACAATACTTGACGCACCAATTGCACATCACTTAAGAAAATTACATAAAGATGAATCCATTACGTTAGAAAAAGAAGCTGAGCTTGATGAGTATTACATTGATACGTTATCAGTTTCAAATGCATACGGCGGAAAAGGCATAGGTTCTCAATTAATTGAAGCTGCTGAAATTCATGCAACTGAACAAATGTATGAAAAAATCGCACTACTTGTTAATTTAGAAAATACACGTGCTTTTTCATTATACGAAAAGCTAGGTTACAAAAAAGATCAAATCGTTATGCTTGTGGGTGAACCTTACGCCCACCTAGTAAAACCATTAAATACAAAGGTTTCTGTATCTTAAAAAGAAAGCACACGATTTATATAAATCGTGTGCTTTTATGTTAAATTCGTATTTAATACATTTCCATTCATCGCCTCATGAAATGTATATGTTGTACATCCCCATGGCTTCCTATGTAAAATAGGAGAACCAGACCAACCCATTGCCCTTAACTCAGTCCCAATCATCGCATTAAAATAATTATGACCTACAAGAGCAATTCGGCCATGCACGAGGGCATAACGGTGTAATATATGAGCCGCTTGCCTTGCTCTCTCTCTTACTTCCTTGTAAGACTCAACATCTTTACGATAACCAAGTATCCATAATGTGCGCCCAATCAACATCCATACATTAGGTTTACATTTCAACCATTTCGGAGCATGAAAACTCGTTGGAACCTCAGCTTCCCTAAAAAGAGAATTTTGCACAAAAGATAAGGAATCTGTTAATTCTGCTGCTGATTGCACAGCACGCCTTTGATTACTCGTTACGACCAATTTTGCTGCTTCCATCGCTTCAATTGTTTCCATTGGTATAGGAGCTTTTGTTGCTATAGTCTGTAAATCATATCGTTTCATCCATTCATGAAATGAAGTAACCGTCATTGGTTCCATAGTACCATCTAAGCGACCATGACGAATAAAAGAAATCCTCATTCTTTCCACTCTCCATTCATCACTTACGAACTCTATTATGTACTATTTCTTATTGCCATCATACCATGCGTAAAAAGAAAGTTATACATTATTACATATCCCCACCACTATCATGTGTTATCGATACGTGCGCACCATCCAATCCGTCAAAATATGTAGTTGTTTCATGATGCCGAATTTTCTTCAACTGTATAGAAGAAAATAAAAATAATATAATCGCTATAAAGCTCCCCACAATTTCAAACATCATTTTACCGCCCCTAATTTAGTAAGTTATTGTACATTTTTATTATACTCCTATATAAAGATATAATCATTTTTACCATGCATCTCCTAACAACGTGTGTTTTCGTATATTTCTTTATAAAAAGTGAATATTTTTTGACTTTTTACTTTGAAAACATTTACAAAACAGGAAACATAGTTCAAAATAAAGGAAACTAAAAAATCCCAAATTATTCTTTTTTGGAAAAACTGTAACAAGGAGAGTTGCTTATGCAGATCGCAGAAACTGGAGATATCATCGAATTTAAAGGTGGCATGCAAGGCCGTGTTCAAAAGGTAAATCAAAACTCTGTTATTGTTGATATAACAATTATGGAGAATTTTAGAGAACTAGATATGGAACCTCTTACAGTTGTAAGTCATAAAAACTATACTGTCATTAACCAAAATGCATAATATAATAGAAAGAAAGGGCCTGNNCAGGCCCTTTCTTTCTATTAACGATTATCAATTGTTTCCGGATATAGATCGTGGTTCATCATGCGGTAGTCTGCCATTTGTTCATACTTCGTTCCTGGGCGACCATAGTTGCAATACGGATCAATTGAAATACCACCACGTGGTGTGAATTTCCCCCATACTTCAATGTAACGTGGATCCATTAATTTAATTAAATCATTCATAATTACGTTCATGCAATCTTCGTGGAAATCACCATGATTACGGAAACTAAATAAATATAACTTTAAAGATTTACTCTCTACCATTCTTTGCTCTGGAATGTAGCTAATATAAATTGTTGCAAAGTCTGGTTGTCCTGTTTTCGGACATAAACTTGTAAATTCAGGACAGTTGAATTTTACAAAATAATCACGGTTTGGATGATTATTATCAAATACCTCTAAAATTTCTGGGCTATATTCAAATAAATATTTTGTATTTTGATTTCCTAGTAATGTTACATCTTTTAAATCTTCATCTAATCTTCCTGCCATTTTAAACATCCCTTCTCGTTATACGCCGCGTTTATTCCCCCATACTAACGCATGAAGCTGAGGCAATACTTTCGCATCATTCATTTCTTTACAATTTACAGCTTTATCAATCAGCCACTCATACTTATCTAATAATTTTTTAATAAGCATTGCATCATCCACTGTTTTCGTATCATCGTTCCCTACTTGTAAGAAGAATGGTACATCCGGATAACGTTCGTGCATCTTAACTGCATATTCAAAGTCATAATCATCAAATACTACTACTTTTAAGCTAATATCTTTTCCTGCTAGTTTCTGAATAACAGAATCTAACTTCTGAAAATCTGTTTTCATTGCCGAACTTGGTGGTTTTGGAGAAATCGTTACCTCATCAATTTGAAGTAACCAATCTTGCCATTTACTCCCTTGCGTTTCGATTGCCGTTCGCATTCCATTCGCTTTTAATATAGAAAGAAGAAACTCAATATTTTTCAGCAATGCCGGATTTCCGCCTGAAATCGTAACATGAGAAAAATTTTCTCCTCCAATTGCAACAAGCTCATTCCAAATATCTTCCGCTGTCATCTGTCTAATTTGATCTTTAGCCGATCCATCCCACGTAAAAGCAGAATCACACCAAGCGCAGCTATAATCACAGCCAGCTGTACGGATAAACATTGTCTTTTGGCCTACAACCATTCCTTCACCTTGAATAGTCGGACCAAATATTTCTAAGACAGGGATTTTACTCATCGAGCATCCACTCCCGTCTTACTTCCGCATAACTAGTCGGCGTCTCAAATAGACGAACAAATTCAACACGAGCTCCTTTATATTCGTTCGCACGATTATCTTTTGTTAATGCTTCTGCCATCTTTTCATAAATCCAAACGACCATATTTTCAGCAGTCGTATTCATTGCAGGTAACGTTTCATTTAAATAACGATGGTCTAAATAAATTTCTATTTCATTTTTCCAAATTTCTTTTATATCTCCAAAGTCAATTGCAAGGCCTATTTCATTTACATATCCACTAATCCCAAATACAACTTTATATGTGTGACCATGTAAGTTTTTACATTTTCCTTCATAACAGTGTAAATGGTGCGCTGCATCAAATGTAAATTCCTTGCTGACCATTACTCTTTTATTATGATATTTAAGTTGTTTACGTTGAATATCCTTGTCCATTTTTTGCAAATTTTCTACGATGCGAAATCCAAAGAAATTATCCATTAGTTGCTCGCTCCTTCGCGTTCTTGTAAGTACGTATCTAATCCTGCTTTACGAAGTTGACATGCTGGACATTCACCGCAACCATCACCAATGATTCCGTTATAACATGTTAATGTTTTTTCTCTAACAAACTCAAATGCACCAAGTTCATCAGATAATTTCCATGTCTCTGCTTTATCAATCCACATAAGTGGTGTATGAATGACAAACGGATAATCCATAGATAAATTTAATGTAACGTTTAACGATTTCACAAATACGTCACGGCAATCTGGATAACCACTAAAATCAGTTTCACATACACCTGTTACAATATGACGTGCTCCAACTTGTTTTGCTAATACAGCAGCGAATGATAAGAATAGTAAATTGCGTCCATCTACAAATGTTGATGGTAATTCACCTTCTTCATGTGTAATCTCCATATCCGTTCTCGTTAACGCATTTGGAGCAAGTTGATTTAATAGACTCATATCTAGTACCGTATGTTTAATTCCTAGCTCTTTCGCAATTTCCGTTGCACAATCAATTTCTAATTTATGACGTTGATTGTAATTAAACGTTACAGCTTCCACTTCTGCAAACTGCTGCATTGCCCAAAATAAACATGTTGTACTATCTTGTCCACCACTAAAAACAACAACTGCTTTTTCTTTTTTCATTTCACTCATTCTCCTTCTCTACTACGAATAAGAAGAAAGAACGTTCTTGAACTGTCACAATAAAAAAACAAAACAATACCCCAGGATATTGTTGTTTCCATAGTTTTTTATAGAGGGAGTTCGCGAACCTCTCCCATGCAGTGCACGGAATTTCTTCTTTCATTGACAAAGCTTATTGTAACATATTGTATACTACCAGAAAAAATTTCTGATTTTTCCGCTATTTATTTTTTCATTTCTTTCATTTTATAGTATGATTAATTTAATGTGAGACGAGAGGAGGCATCCCACTGAAACTCTTTATTATTTATCTCTTTTTAAATATATTATCTATCCTTGTTACAATGCTTGTATATCATTTATTTTGGAATCAAAGAGGGAAACGTTCTCCTAAATTAAATTCAGCTATATTTATTGTGTTATGTTGCATTGCTACCATACTATGCATCACTTTCGCTGCAGAAACAAATTATGGATTTCAATTTGATATGCGTCATATCGTATTAATTATCGGTACATTAACTGGAGGTCCGATTGCTGGTGCTTCTATCTTAACCGTATTAAACATATACCGCTTCTTATTAGGAGGAGTAGGTGTTTTCCCATCCCTTATCGCTTCGGTTCTCCTATTTATCGTTCTACTATTAACATACAAATTGTTTAGCCGAAGTTCTAATCGTATAAAAATAGCACTCGCTATCTTTTACAGTCTCATATTCGGATTTGGCTGGATACCATTTTTCCTTGCAGAGGTTACAAATAAAGCTGATTATATACCGCATATTATCGTATACGAAATATGTACAATAATTGGAACAATCCTTATTTTATATTTGCTACACATATTACAAACGCAAGTTCGTCTCCAAAATGAACTTATGAATGCTGAAAAATTTCATTTAATCGGTGAAATGGCAGCTTCTATCTCTCATGAAATTCGCAATCCCTTAACTTCAACGAAAGGATTTTTGCAACTTTTACAGTCAGATACATGTTCGGAGAAAGAACGAAAATTATATATCGACATAGCCATTAATGGTATCGAACAAGCAAATCATGTTCTTACAGACTACTTAACTTTTGCAAAACCGAGTATTGAAAAAGAACAACAATTACAAGTAGAAGAAGAATTACTTCATGCGTTATCTTTAATTACACCTCTCGCCAATTTAACAAATGTTCGTATACATTACATAAAACAAAGTACATCTTTCTTTATAGCTGGTGAAAAGCAAAAGTTGAACCAATGCTTATTAAATATTTTCAAAAACTGTATTGAGGCAATGCCTAACGGCGGCGACCTTATTCTTACATTAGTTCCAGACCATAAACATATCCAATTATATATAAAAGATACAGGCGTTGGTATGGATCAAGAACAAGTAAAACGGCTCGGGTCACCTTTCTACTCGACGAAAGAAAAAGGAACTGGACTCGGAATGATGGTCGTCTTCAGTGTCATTCAAGCAATGAATGGAAAGATTGATATTATTAGTGAAAAAGGAACAGGTACAACATTCTTATTAACTTTCCCAATCATACAAAAAACGTGATGAAGTTCATCACGTTTTTTCTGTTTCTTCAACTAATTCTGCAAAAGTTTTCACTTTTCCATGTGGTTTTTGATTTTCTTTCCGAGCTTTCCAAGCACGCTCTTCTTCTCGCTTCTTCTTCGCCATACTCTGTTCAACTCCTTCTAACTCTTTCACCAAGTATTATTCCAAAGTAAGACAGGAAACTATGCATAGTTTTTTCTATCCTTTTTGATTATTCACCACACATTCACCGACCTTTGCAGTGAGCTACGCACAAAAAAAGAAGCAGGAAGATCCCCCCGCCCCTCTCATCTTACCGTTGTAGTATTGCATGTTTCGCCTCTTTTAACTGCGTAAGATGTCTTTGTTCATGCAAATCAAGAAATTGAACCCACTGATACAAATTCAAATCATTAAAAATAGGATGCTTTAATCCATTTTCAAATAATTCGTTTTCATCTATGACACTATGCAGCGCGTGTAATAGTTCTTGTCGTGAATGTTCTAGTAATTGAATTCCTTGTTGTTTTTTCATTAAAGTTTCTGTTGGTTTCATTTGCTGAGGAGCTTCTCGTTTATGTGTGCGATCAAGCGTAAGTTGGAGGTCTTTAAATGGAGCCAGTTTTCTTTCTTTTTTTTGTAAAGCATATACAAGGGCAGATGTGACAGATTGTTCAACTAAATGCAAGTGATGTAAAATTTGAATAATACTCCATTTATCACGTCGTGGCTTTACATTCACTTCTGTATCATTTAACATTTCAATTTCTGATAATAGCGTGCTTCGAGTAGACTGTAATGAGTTCACCAAACTTTCTAAACTCACATCCATATTAGATTGAAGCATACTTCTTTCCCCCCTTTTTGTTGGTGAAAAGAGGTGTTCCTTATTCGAAACACCTCTTCAATAATTCTGAATTTTCTTTTATTATCTCATCATTTCCCCATTATGTCGATGTTAAACATGTGAAAAAAGCGCATGTTTTTTTACAATTTTGTGTCGTCAATCGCATGTAACCATGCTTCAATTTCTGTAATAACATTTTTTACACAGCCTTCAGCAAATGGTGATGTTAAATTTGCAACTTCTACTAATTCCAAGAACGATTTACTTCCTCCTTGTTGACAAAGGTTCACATAATCTTCCCACGCCTCTTGTCTATTATCTCTTGCACGTTTCCAAAATTGTAGTGCACAAATTTGAGCAAGCGTGTAATCAATATAATAGAAAGGTGAACTATAAATATGACCTTGACGTTGCCAGAAACCACCACGCTCTAAATAATCGTTATCCTCATAATCACGATGTGGTAAATACTTCTTCTCTATGTTACGCCATGCTGTCTTACGCTCTTCTGGTGATGCTTCAGGGTTTTCATATACATAATGTTGATATTCATCAACAGATACACCATAAGGTAAAAACAGAAGTGCTGAACTTAAGTGAGAGAAGTAATATTTATCTGCATCTTCTTCAAAAAACAACTTCATCCATGGCCATGTAAAGAATTCCATACTCATAGAGTGAATTTCACATGCTTCATATGTTGGCCAATTATATTCTGGAATTTCAAATTTACGACTTTCATATACTTGGAAAGCATGACCCGCTTCATGTGTTAATACGTCAATGTCACCGGATGTTCCATTAAAGTTTGAGAAAATAAATGGCGCTTTATAATTCTCGATATATGTACAATATCCACCGCCAGCTTTTCCTTTTTTTGCAACTAAATCTAATAAATCATTATCTAGCATAAAATTGAAAAACTCATCTGTTTCAGCCGATAACTCTTTATACATCGTTTTCCCATGATTAACAATCCAATCTGCATCTCCTTTTGGAGTTGGATTACCTGTAGCAAACTCAAAGTTTTCATCGTAATATGCTAACTTCTCTACACCGATACGTGCTTGTTGTCTCTTTCTTAATTCCGTCGTAACTGGAACGATATAATCAAGTACTTGCTGACGATAATTCGCCACCATTTCCGCATTATAATCTGTACGGTACATTCTTGCATATCCGAGTTCAACAAAGTTTTTGAAACCTAAAGATTTTGCAATTTGCGTTCTCACTTTAACAAGCTCATCATAAATACGATCTAATTCTTCCTCATTCTCAGCTAAAAATCCGTAGTATGCTTCACTTGCTGCTTTACGTTCGCTTCTTTCTTTCCCTTGCATAAATGGAATAAGCTGTGATAACGTTCTTTCTTCTCCTGCAAAGTCAATTTTTGCAGATGCTAATAACTGTGTATATTGTGAAGACAATTTATTCTCTAATTGCAAATCTTTCACAACTGCATCTGAATATGTTTTTAAATCGCATTCTGCTAGAGCAAATAATTGTCTTCCATAATACTCCTCTAACTCTTCACGGAATGGAGAATTAATTAATGCTTTATAATACTTTGTGCCATATCCTTGTACAACTGGAGAAAATTCATCAAAGAAATCTTGCTCTTTCTTATAAAAAACATCTGTCGTATCAACAGAATGACGAATGTAACAAAGGTTCCCCATTGTACCAAAGTCATTACGAATTTCGTTAATTAAATTGATGACTTGTTTTTGTTCTTCTACCGTTTTTGCGTTATCAAACTTCTCTAAAGCAACAGTAAATTTCTCTTTTAACTCTTCAATATTTGGCCGTTTATATTCATAATCTTTAAATGACATGAATGGGCCTCCTCTCCATTATATGCATCATTACTATAATTCAATGCTTCCTTATAAATCTCCTCTTATTTCCCAGCGAAATGCGGCAGATGCTACCATGGTTATATGTAAACAAAAAAGCCTTGGATTTATTTATCCAAAGCCTCTTTGGAACATATTATTATTTTTCATACTTTCCAATTTTTTTTAGTAGATCAAGTAATTCATCCTTTTCATCTTTCGTTAACATTTCAAAAGACTGATGTATAACTTGCTCATGCCCTGGAAAAATAGAAGCAATAAAGCTTTCTCCAGACTCAGTTAATTGTGCATAAATAACACGTCTATCATTCGGGCATGGAATTCTCTTTACTAGCCCTTTTTTTTCTAGCTTATCTACAACATATGTAATGCTGCCACTAGCTATTAAAATACGCTCACCGATTTGTTGAAGTGGTTGGCCTCCTTTATGATATAGTAGTTCTAATACAGCAAACTCTGTTGGATTTAATCCGTTACTTTGTATGGATTTATTTGTAATATCCATAACAGAACGATGTACACGGGATAATGCAATAAATACTTTTAAAGATTGAGAAATATCTTCTCGTTCATTATTTGATGTCATACAGCTTTCAACCCTTCACTTAAATTCTCCGCAACAAAAAGAAAAGCAACGTAGCACTTCATTACAAATATCGAATGAATAGTCACCCATCCCTTTTTCTTTCCCTAATGTAATGCAAATGATTCTTGAATAAAAACATGACAATTTTAACATAGTTTATATATAATGATAATAAAAAAAAGGAGTACCAAATTTGAAAGTCAAATTACAAAGCATAGTTTTTTACATACTGCTTGTTATATTGCCAACGATAGGAATCGGTGCCACATTTTTTTCGTATCACACTTATCAAATGAATCAGGAAAACAAACAATCTGCTCACACTGTTCTCTTTTTATATAGAGACTATTTAGACCATCACCTTGGTGAAGCTATATCAGCCTTAGAAATGCTCGCAAAAGTCGTAGGGACCGAAACCGGAAATATCAATGGGATTAAACAGATTGTATATGATACGGATGGAAATGATGAACGTTTTTCCGGGCTATATTACGCTACGACGGATGGGATGATTACAATCGCATCGCAACAAGGCGATTCGCCGCCTATTGACGTTTCTGACCGCCGATATATCCAAGATGCATTACAATCTAAGAAAACAACTGTATCGTCAGTTATTACAGATCGCGTTCTTGGACATCAAGCTATTATAATTGCCTCACCAATATTTAATAGGCAAAAAGAACTCTCCGGCTTATTATTAGCAAGTTTACGCTTTGACTACATTTCATCCTCTTTAAATGCTATTAAACCACAATATCATTTCGAAGTGACTGATAAACATGATGTAGTTTTTCTAACCGATGATAATAATGAAACAAGAAATGAGCATCATAGCATGCTTACTACCCCACTCCAAAGATTAAATTGGAAGGTCTCTGTTGCTCCGTTACCTATTGATCAACAAACTTTATACCAGTTAGTTTCAATTGAATGTATAGCTACTTTATTTTTATTGTCTATTATATTTTTACTTGCTCAATATATGTTGTTAAAACGTCAAACAAAACTAGAAAGACAACAAAATGAACTACAAAAAATTGAATTGGTTGGAACTTTCGCAGCTAGTACAGCCCATGAAATTCGTAATCCCCTTACCGGAATTAAAGGACTCGTCGCACTATTAAAAGAGAAATATAAAGAAGAGCAAGATCAGTTCTACTTTTCCATCATTGAACAAGAAATAGAACGAATTAATGAAATTGTAAGCGAATTTCTTATTCTTGGAAAACCAACTGCCATCATTGAACAAACATATGATGTAAGAACGATTCTAAATGAGGTAGCATTGATTATTCAATCAGAGGCGAATCTACATAACATTGTATTCCATTTACATTTGCCAGATCATCCTGTTCATATTCGGTGCTCAAAAGACCATATGAAACAAGTGGTTTTAAACATTACAAAAAATGCAATTGAAGCCATGACTTCTAGTGATACACTAACCATTGTCGTAACAAACAATGAAACACACGCACAATTGCAAATTATAGATACTGGAAAAGGGATTCCAAAACATATTCAAAAACACCTCTTTCATCCGTTCTTTACTAATAAAGATACTGGAACAGGTCTTGGACTTGTCATATGTAAACGAATTGTAGAGATGTACAATGGGCGTATTTTTATTGACAGTATAGAAAACGAAGGAACGACAGTTCATATCGAAATCCCGTTACACATAGTATAATTATCCTTATCCCGAAAGGATAATTATACTTATTTCATAAAACCAGCCACAAGCATTCGCCAAAAATTACTTGATTTCCCTTCATACCCGATTTGAAAAATAGGTACCTTTATAATTGAAAACCATTTCGGTGTTTGTTTTTCCTTATAGCGCTGGTACTGTAAAATAAGCTTGTCCAACTCTTGACTAACTTGAATTGTCTCCATACTATTTAACCCACTTGTTAATCCTAATTGAATCATTTCTTCACGTTTCATATGAATATCACGTGAAAGCTTTTCTAATGTGTACTTCCTTTTTACAGTAAACATCCATATCCCCCTTAGTATACTTCCATGCTCTTCACTTCTCCATTAATCTTTTAACCGCTTAATCATATGTAAATTTGAAGAATCAGAAAATTTAACATTTTCTCCCTGTAATTTACAAATCTTTACCCTCACTTTGAGAATTATTACAAATTATTCTATCTTTGTAAATACATTCGCAATAATAGACATTTTTTTCATCTTCTTTTTTTACAAACACCAATTAAATAACGGATTCTCTATTTTCGACACACTTTTCTTCGACATTTTTTGTTTAATTTATATAAAAAAGCAAAACATAATGATGATTGATAAAGTGAAACTTTAATCAGTGAGGGTGTTGTTTATCCCCCTACTGATTATTAGTCCACACCAATCGGGCGTTTACGGGCAATTTAATCTCCTACCTAACTGCTTTGCTCCAGCCAAATTTTGAGGTGGGAATCTTACTGCCCGCAAATAGCGGGATAAAATAGAAAGGAAATATTTATATGCGCAAATATACAATTGCAGTGCTCATTTTTACTATGTTCTTACCATCCTTCTTGTTTCCGATTCATGCAAATGCTCATACGAATAAAGTAGCCATTGTCATTGATGACTTCGGCAATAATATGAAGGGGACGGATAAAATGTTATCACTTCCCATTCCACTGACTGTTGCTGTTATGCCTTTTCTTCCTTCAACAAAAGAAGACGCAATAGCAGCCCATAAAAAAGGACACGAAGTTATTATACATATGCCAATGGAACCTATTAAAGGTAAAAAAGAATGGCTTGGACCAAAAGCAATCACAACTGATTTAAGTGATGAAGAAATAAACAATCGACTCGAACAAGCGATTCAAGAAGTACCGCATGCAATTGGAATGAACAATCATATGGGGTCAAAAGTAACAGCGGACGAAAGAATTGTACGACTTATACTTGCAGCTTGTAAAAAGCACGGTTTATTTTATTTAGATAGCAAAACAAACCCTAATAGTGTCGTCCCAAGAATCGGAAAAGAATTAGGAGTGCCTATTATTGAAAACCAACTATTTTTTGATGATGTGTATACAGCAGGACATATTTCAAAACAAGCCCAATTACTCATCAGAAAAATTCAAGAAAAAACCATTATGGTAGCTATCGGACATGTTGGGCCTCCAGGTGAAATTACGTCACGTGTTATAGAAACTTCTATTCCTAAAATTCGCGAGCATGCAGACTTTATTTTTTTATCTGATTTAGCATTATCTCCACCTCCTGTTTCAAAATAAGATTCATTACTCACATTAAAGAGGTACCAATCTACATATAACAGATAGGTACCTTCTTTTTAACTTAAATATAATCTACATGACTCACCCTAAAACCTTTTTTCTCTATTTTTTCGATTAATAGCTTTAATCTGTTTTCCTTTAACTCATCTGTTATATTTACAATAACACGGCGAATATATTGATCACCGTTATCTAGCGTAAACATTCCACCGATATTATATGCTTTTAACAATGTCCCAAGTTCTTTAATCGTTCCTTTACAATCTTGTGTTGCAATTGTTAATATATACCCACCCGTCTGCATACCGAATGAATCTTCAATAACATCAAATACATTAGAATGTGTTAAGATACCGACAAATTCACTATAATCATTTAAAACCGATAAAAATGGTAGACGACGAATAACATAAAATGCTCTGAAGAAAGAATCCTTTTCAAAAATAAATGCAGAGGAGTCTTCCAGCATATCTCCTGCACTTAATTTCTCTAAGCCGCTATTGCACTTCTTTTCTAATAAATCTACTTTATAAATAATCCCCATGAATTTCTTCTCATCTTCTGCTAATACAGGGATTGCTCGAAATCCCGTTTCATTCATAATTTGCAAAGCCTCTTCACCGGAATCGTTCATTTTGCAAAAAGTTACTTGCTGTTTTGGCAGAAAATGATATTTAACTCGCAAAATATGTTCCTCCTTACATGTCAACATGTAATCTATATATAATAAGGAGACCTATATTTTATGAGTAAAATTATTTTTAAAACGCTTTCATTTATTTATTGACTTGTAACAGCATCACAAACTTTTTTATATAACAGAACTTTTCGCACCTTTAATCATTAACAACTTTACGTGATAGTTCATTAAATATTCTATACCCTCTAGCCATTTTTTCGCTTCTTCTGGCGTTTTCCCCCACACAATCATGCCATAATTGTGAACAAGAACTACTCCTCCACCTTCAATAAAATTTGGAACACTACTTTCTAATAAATCAGCGAATTTTTTTTCATCTTCTACAATCGGAATGGTCATTTCTGTTATGCCTTCTTTTCCAAAAACACGTTCCACGCTGCGTTTATCAAATGTTACTTCTCCTTCTTTTCCATATAACTCTGATATTAAATGACTATCTACAGTCTGCACTTGTAAAATACATTCTGCACTACTTTTTTTATAAATATCCGCATGCATAAATGATTCAACAGCTGGTTTCTCTTCATTTTCAAAGACTGGCTCACACATGCAATTTACGACAATAAAATCTTCTTCTGAAAATAACCCTTTATCTCTTCCCTCGACATTCACTAAAAATGTTAATGGCTCTTTTGACGTACATAACGATAAACTAATTTTCGTACCATAAAACCAATCACGAAGTGCCAATTCAGACTTCACATCTTTTAATTCATTCCATTTCTTCAGAAAAAATAACATTTCGTCACCCCCGGCGTAATATTCATATAAGGTTCGAATCCTTTTTATGTAAAAGGAATATTTTTTGATTATTCTAAAAATTTAATTGAATTATCACATGAGAATGCTTTTTTGTCAATATGGTTTCACAGCTCTTCTATAAAATGGGCCATTCATATACTTATTGTCCTCTTCATTTCGTACATAAAAAAATACGTTATTCTTCTTATTTAAAGAATAACGTATTTTTCTTATTTTTTATTTCATTATTGCGTTATACAAAAATTGCGCATACTGTTCACGTGTTACGAAGTCATCACCTAAAAAGTTTCCTTTCCCATCGCCTTTTGATATATCATTGTCCGCTAAAGCTTTCACATATCCTTCTGCCCAATGACCAGTTGGTACATCTTTAAAGCTCTCTACACTATTTTTGTTTTCCTTTAACTGGAATACTTTTTGTAGTACTACTGACATTTCATATCGAGTTAATACTCCATCTGGACGGAACTTTCCAGTACCATCTCCTTGCATAATTCCAGCTTGTGCAACTGTAGCAATATCTTGCTCAAACATATGCCCTTTCGTATCCGTAAACAGCTCTTTCTGATCGACTTTACTTTCTAATTTCAGGTACCTTTGTACTAAAGATGCAACTTGTCCACGAGTAATATGATCACCAAATCCAAATTGTCCATTTCCATATCCTTTAAAAATATCTTCTTTCGCTAAATAGTTAATTGCTTTTTCTGACCAGTGACCCTTTGGCACATCTTTAAATTCTACTACTTCTATTTTCTCATCTTCTTTAGATGTATTGTCCTCTTTACCTTCTACTACATTTTGAATAACAGAACCTGTGAAAAATATTCCTGTATCCGCAAATGGGGCTTTAACACCAAATTCATATACTTTCTCACCTGGTGTACTCCACTTCACTGCATCGTTACTATACGTACCACCTTCACTCTTCAAACGAATTTTTGTAGAGATTTTACCATCTTTTTCGTATACAGGTACTTTCACTTCTTTATTTACTTCTGTTTCCTCTAAAAATACTTTTTGATTTTGAACATTGATGTAAGCTGTTTTACTTAGCTCTACAACTGGTCGAACATCACGGATTTCATTTGCAACAAAACTTAGAAATACTAACTTTTTCGAATTGCTAGCTGGTGTTAAGTCTGAAATATAATTTGCTTCTAAATCAAGTTTTTGTAAGTTTACTAGACTTGATAATGGAGTGATATCCTTTAACTCATTGTTAGGTAAGTTTAAAACTTTCAACTGTGTCATCTTACTTAGAGGGGTAACATCTCTTATTTCGTTTTTCCCAATCCATAACTCTTGTAATTGATTCAATTGATCAATGCCTGATAAATCTTTCACTTTATTACGTGTTAATACTAAATCTTTTAACGGCAACGTATAAAGCGGTGTAATATCTTCAATTTGATTTCCTGCTAAAGATAAGTATGTTACATTTTTCAACTTACTTAACGGAGCTACATTTGAAATTTTATTGTTTGCCACATTCAAGTAATCTAATTGTTCCATTTTCGCTAATGGTGCTACATCCTCAATTTGATTTCCTGCTAAATATAAACTTGTAACATTTTTCATTTCCGTTAGTGGTGCAACGTTCGTAATTTTATTATTACTTAAATCAAGAGATTCTAAATTATCCATCTTAACAAGTGGTGTTACATCTACAATTTCATTAGCGCGTAAAGCCAAATGTTTCAATTGCTTTAAGTTCGTAAAGAATGACGGATCTTTTATCTTCGCATTTGCAACTGTTAAAGATTTTAAATTTGGCATATATTTTAATGCACTATAATCAAGAATCTCATTCGTATTTAAAAACAAGTCTTTTACTTGTAATAATTCCTCTTTCGTAATTGGTGTATCTACATCTTTTCTATTAAATACCTTTTTATTAACAAGTTCTCTTAACTTTTTATCTGTTATCATATTTTGACTGTCGACTTGATCATCTGTTCCCGTATTACCTGAATTAGAATTATCATCTGGGTTTTCAGTTTCTTTGTTGCCTAAAGTTGGATCTACAATTTCAAACTGAACTTGATATTTATGGTCATATCCAATAGCCGGAATAAGTATATGCATTTGCATATTATGCTTCTTCTCAAACTCGCCAATTTCAAATTGAACTACTTTCGTTCCATTTTTCCTCTTATCTTCTGACAAAACTTTCACATCATGAAATACACCAGGTTGGTTTTTATCCTCTATTCTAAGATATTGAAAATAATCGCTATCTTGCATTGTTACAGTAACAATTTTTTTCCCGTCTTCAATCGCTACTTTAGGATTTTTTATGTATTGAGAAACCATAGATGGCTCGTCTTTTTGATCCTTATAAATTTTAATCTCAGTATCATACGTGCGATCACTCGCTGCTGCTACCGACTGGTTTGCTTCAATTTTTATTGCTGCTAATGCTGGAGTAGAATACGCAGCAAATGGAATTGCTAATGTTGTTGCTACTACTAGCGCCTTAATATAATTTTTTTTCAAAATAATATCTCCTATCGTATATAATTATTCAATTGATAAAGATTATCAATTACTCACAAATAAATGATAATGAAACTCATTATCATTGTCAATGAGAATATTACATTACATTTATATTTTCAAAGAAAAAAATAAAAAACCCTTTATTCAAAGGGCTTTTTTACTTAATGTATGAAGAATTTCACTTTTTTCCTTCTCATTAATTACACCGATTTTTTGTAAGATATTTGTATACAATACCAGTTTGTTATAAATCCGTTCTGACATATTACCCCTTCTTTCCTCCGACCAACTTTTTTTATATTGGTAAATTATATGAAGGAAGTAAGAAAATGTGTCCATTTCTTGCGTAAATGCAAATCTTTTATCCCTTTATTTGTGGACAATAAGACACCCTCCTAAAAATTAAGCGGGTGTCTCGATACTTTCACTTTATTTAGCACACTGTCCATTGAATATTATGCTTTTTGACTTCTTCTTCAAAACTATAAGGCATTTTCTTATCACAAATGACGTGTTGAATACGAGAAAATGCTGCTATTCGATAATTTCCCTTTACGCCTACCTTTGTATGATCACATAGAATATATGTTTTTTCCGCTAATTTCATCATCGCTTCTGACAGTTTCGCTTTTTCTAATTCAAAGCTAGAAACTCCAAAACTAGGCAATAACCCATCAATCGAAACGAATGCTTTATGAAAATGAAATTGATGGATTACTTGCTGCGAAATAGATCCCGACACACGTGAGTGTTTTGGAGATACTTTCCCGCCTATAAATAAAACTTCACCGTGAAACATCTTTTTATTAATAGAAGAGATTAATTGTGTCGCTACTGGAAAAGAGCTTGTCACAATCGTTAAATTTTTACGATGAACAAGATATGGTACCATTTGAAGTGGTGTACTCCCATCATCAATCGCAATAACATCTCCATCTTCCACAAACGTTGCTGCTTTATAACCAATTCTTTTCTTCTCTTCTATATGCAACATCTCTCGTTCTAACATTGGTGCCTCTATCCCAGCTCCCGGAAGTTGAACGGCTCCACCATATACTTTCTTCAATTTTTTTTCACGATCTAATTCTTCTAAATACCGACGAATTGTTTCTGTTGATACAGCAAATTCTCTCGCTAATTCTGAAACCTTCACTTTCCCTTTAAACTCTACCTTTTCAAGAATAGTTCGCTTTCTTTCTTCTCCTACTACAGACATAGCTTCACCCCATTTATATCTATCTCATAAACTTCCTTGCTTATACAAAGTTATAATTTTCTTTGTAAGTAGAAATCTCTTCATGAATATGAATACCACGCTTTTCTAGTTCATCAAAAATCATTTGTGGATTTTCAAAAGCGAATTCAGGAGTAATAACACCAACTTTATTAACTACTCCTTTTGCAATTAACTCTGTAGCGATTCCAAATGGGATTCCAACATTTCTTGTATAAGCTCTTAACTTCTCCCAGCCTACTACAGAACCATCAGATAGCGGATGCGTATGGTATAACACATGTCGCTGTTTTTGATTATTTTTCATACCTACTACCTCTACATGAAGCGCATAACCATAAAGCTCTGTTTCTTGTCCTTCCTTCGATTTTAGTAGATACTTCGAAATGCAATCCATAATACCAATCTCTTTACCATTTATTTCAATCTGATCATTACGCAATATGCCGTAATCATATAAAGCACGTACGAGCTGCATGTTTTGCTGCGGCCAAGTTCCTCTCGTCTCTATCAGTTTGACGCCTTTATTTTCTAACGCCTTTGCTAACGTAAACGTTTCAGAATGCGGGATTATATACTGAGTTGTTGTACCGTAAGGCGCTGGCAATTCAATTTCTCTCGGGCGCGCAAACGGGGGTACTTGCTTAAACTCACCATCTTCATACACTGTACGCGATGGTAAATGTGGATCATATTCATATGTCGTTGTTTCTGTAATTGATGCAGAAAAAGCCATTGGACGATACGAACCGTGGCTTACACGAACAGACTCCACCGTATCTAACTGATTTGCTGCATGCATGGCCATCATTTGCGTTACACCTGGCGTCATACCAAATCCAGGTAGACATGTTTTTTCATTTTGAACAAATATAGAATGGGATTCATTTTCTTCACCAAATCCATTTAAGTTCACACCGTGACAGCCAGCATCTGCAATACAGCGAGTAGACAAGCCATTTAACTTTATCGTCGTACCGTCCATAACAATGTCATAGCCTTTCATTTTTGCAACTGTATCCTCATGATTTGTTACATCTACTTTCACAAAATCAACACGAGGATCATTGAGCCATTCTACTACTTTAAGGCCCTCTTCCTCATTAAAATCGGCTACTGTAATCGTCTCAAATGATGAATATTGAACTAAATCCAAAATTGCTTCACGACAAATTTTACCTGCTCCACCTAAGCAAAATACTTTCATCCTATAACGACTCCTTTAGCAATACTATCAACTAAGCGATTAATATCTTCTTCATGTACATCACCGATATTTCCAATGCGGAACGTATCTACTTTCGAAATTTTCCCAGGATAAATAACAAATCCATAACGCTTTAACTCGTTATACAACTGTTGAAACTCGAAGTCCTCTTCTGGATAAATGAAAGATGTAATGATAGGCGATTGATATTTTTCATCTACTAGTGACTTAAAGCCGATTTCTTTCATTCTATTCACTAATAGTTTTTGATTGTTGTAATATCGATTGTAACGCGCTCTTACTCCGCCTTCTTTTTCTAGTTCAAGTAGCGCTTGATAAAAAGCGTGTACAACATGTGTAGGTGAAGTAAAACGCCATTTCCCATTTTGCTCTTCCATCGTTTCCCATTGATCATATAAATCAAGAGATAAAGAGCGAGCTTGCCCTTTACACTTCAGTAATTCAGCACGCTTTGCGATTACAAATCCGAATCCCGGAACACCTTGAATGCACTTATTTGCACTACTAATTAAAAAGTCAATTTGCAACTCAGCAATATCTATTTCAATACCACCAAAACTACTCATTGCATCAACAATTGTAACCTTTTCGTACTGCTTTCCTAATTTACATACATCTACAATTGGGTTTATAATGCCTGTTGTTGTTTCACAATGAACAACTGCAATATGAGTAATCTCTTTATCTTCTTGCAATAACTTTTCAACCTCTATAATATTAGTAGGTTCCCACTCTTCTGTTTGACTGACCACCACATCTATATGTAACATCTCTGCCATTTGCACAATGCGCTTACCGTAAGCACCATTTGTGCAAACAAGAAGCTTTCCGTCTGTAGGAATAACAGAACCCATCACTGCTTCAACTGAAAACGTACCGCTTCCTTGCATTAAAACCGTTGTATATTTCTCTTCTTCCTTCGTTGCTAACGATACAAGTTTAGCCCTTATTTCCTGTACCATCGTGTTATATTCAACATCCCACGTACACCAATCGTATAACATAACTTCTTTTACTGTTTTGGTTGTCGTTAATGGTCCTGGCGTTAATAATAAGTAATGATTTTCATTCATGATCCTATGCCCCTTTTATGAAATAATAAGTTCTTGTTTCTCGATATGTTCAATTACGCTCTCGAGTTCTTGCATCGTTTCAATCGTAAAATGAGCCCCGTTTTCAACAAAACGATTACGAACTACTTCCATCTTTTCACGAAGTTCTACCGGGTCCATAGTTTCAACTTCCTCTTTCGTTAAACCAAGCTCACTACTGCCAAGGATTACACCGATTGTCCACATCCCAGCATTTCTGCCTTCTTTCATATCTGACACTGTGTCTCCCACTTTTACCATATGATTCATCGGATACACACCAAGTTCCATCGCATTTTTATAGCACATCCAAGGGTACGGACGGCCTGCTGGAACATCATCTGGCGTCACAAGAACATCGGGTTTATATCCTTGTATTTCTGCTTCTTTTGCAACAATGTCCATCATTTCTCTCGTATAACCAGTTGTTGAGCCAATTTTAATGCCTCTTGCACGTAATGAAGCAACTACTTCTTTCACCCCATCAATTGGCGTGGCATAGTGTGGCAAAATAGTAAAGAGAATTTCTTCAAATTCTTCATACATCTCATGAATGTCTGCTTCAGTTGGTAAATGTCCGAAAACACGCTCCCACTCATTCGCAATACGAGGCATCTCTGTTAGTGCCCTTACATGATCTATTTTCAATAATCCCATTGGCTTACGTGCTTCTTCTGCTGTAATTTCAACTCCACGTTTATAGAAAATCTTCATGAATACTTCCAGTGGTGCAAAACATCCGTAATCAACTGTCGTACCTGCCCAATCAAAAATAACTGCTTCAATTTTCATTCTATCCATCACCCTTCTTACTTAGCTTTTTTGCCATTGTAAAGTTCGGTTACGAAGTGCTTTCGTTCCCCATTCATATAAGACTCTCACTACAATATTCGTAACAACAATAAGTACACTCATCGCGGCAGCTGGTGCCACATTTCCTGCATCATCCATATTTACGATTGATACGGCAGCTAGCTTAAAATCAGCTGCGTATAAGAATACGACTGCTGAGACAGTTACCATTGAATTTACGAAGTAGTACATAACCATTTCTAAAATGGCTGGTAAACACATCGGTACTGTTACTCGGAAGAATGTTTTATAAAACGGAATACCCATCGACTGCGAAACAAGCTCAAACTCTCGGTCAAGTTTCTTTAAAGCTGTTGTTGCCGTAACGAATGTTACAGAATAAAAATGAATGATATTTACTAGTACTAACACAGCGATTGTTCCATATAAAGAATGAAACGGATTCGTTACTGATAGTCCAAGAATTTGAATCGTTGGCTGACTAAAGAAAAAAACGTATCCTAATCCAAGTACTAAACCTGGGATTGCTAAAGGCACGATAGAGAAAAAGTAACCTGTTTTTCGGAAAAATTGTAGCTGGTCTATTTTCTCAATTGCATATGCGAATATAAATGTTAAAATTGCCCCAATAACCGCTGTAACTGCTGAGACAATTACGCTATTTTTAAACGCTTCAAGTCCATCTCCTGTTAAACTCGAAAAATTAAAATGCTCAAATGTAAAACTCATATTATACGGCCATACTTTCACACTTGCAGCGATACCAACCGCAACAAACAAAAGAATAATCATAAGTGTAATTACACTACAATATATAAATGAAATTACATCTCTTTTCTTATTAGCTATTATTCTGTACGGTACTGCTTTTGAAGATAAGAAGTTCGCCTGCTTTCTTTGTGTAAAACGATCAACTGCAAATGCAAATATAGCTGGGATTAATAAAATCATTCCGACAGTAGCACCCATCGGCATATTTTGTTGTCCAATTACTTGTTTGTATACATCAGTTGCAAGCACATTATATTGTCCACCAACAATTTTTGGTGCTCCAAAATCAGTGAAACTAAGTGTAAACACAACGAACATTGCACTAATTAATCCGTACTTTACACTAGGTAAAGTAACAGTGAAAAATTGCTTTGTTTTACTCGCTCCTAACATATTAGAAGCTTCATATAAACGGTAATCAGAACCTTGGAAAGCAATTAATAAAATAAGAAATGCTTGTGGAAATGTATACATAACTTCAGCCATTACAATTCCTACTGGTCCGTATAAAGGAATTTGTATACCTTCAAATAAACCGAACATCCCTTTCGTTATTAACCCTTGATTACCAAATAAATATGTAAGCGCAATACCATGCATCATCGTCGGTGCGAATAATGGTAACAACGCTACGTATTGAAATACGCGTTTTCCAAAAACATTTGTACGAGCGATCGCATATGCGTAAGCGAATGCGAGTGTAACTGAAATAATTGTTGTAGCGCCCGAAATCCATATCGTATTTTGTAATGATTGCACTAGCGTGGGTGTTGTGAAATATTTACTAAAATTCGCAACACCAACGAACGCTCCATCTTTATCGTAAAAGGCTTGTGTAAATAGTTGTAATAACGGTAATACAAGCATGATAAGAAAGGAAAGAAGCATACCAATAATTATGAGCCTTTGGATCCATTCCTCTTTTCCGATACGTCTCTTAATCTTTTTTTTCGTACTTGCTGCCTGATAGTTTTCTAGCATCACCATCTATACAATGACCTTCTTTCCATATGACAACATATGATTTTCTGAGAAAGAGATTTGAATTGGCTTTCCTTTTCTAATAGCAGTTTTTTCTACTTCTGATGCCAATATATCCACAACAATTTTCTCATTATAAAGATGCGTTTTCTCTTCTATAACCCGCACTTCCGCCCGGTATACAGATCCGCGAAATTCCATACTTTCTACAACTGTTTTCATACCATTATTTTGTACAACTGTTACATGTTCAGGACGAATTGCATGTTCTTCGTTATTTTTCGAAAAGAAATTAATAGAACCAATAAAATCTGCCACAAACGGATTGGCTGGTCTTTGATAAATCTCCTCTGGTGTTCCAATCTGCATAATTTCCGCATGATTCATTACAACAATTTTATCAGCCATCGTTAATGCCTCTTCTTGATCATGCGTTACCATAATAGTTGTTACTCCCACTTTTTCTTGCAAATCACGCATTTCTCTACGCAACTTTTCACGCACTTTTGCATCTAAAGCAGATAACGGCTCATCGAGTAACAAAATGTCAGGAGACAGAGCGAGCGCACGTGCAAGTGCTACTCGCTGCTGTTGTCCACCAGACATTTGAGCAGGATATTTATCTTTTACATTCAGCAAATCTACAAGTTCTAATGCGGAAAGTGCTTTCTCTTTTACTTCTGCTTTTCCATATTTTTTTGTCTTTAAGCCGTATTCAATGTTTTCAAGTGCTGTTAAATTTGGAAATAGTGCATACGATTGAAAGACCATTCCAAAATTCCTTTTTCCAGGCGGCAATGCTGTAATATCTTTTCCATTCACAGCTATACTGCCTGTCGTTGGTTCTTCTAGCCCAGCTAAAATACGAAGCAACGTCGTTTTCCCACAACCACTTGGGCCTAATAAACAAACAAACTCATTTTTTTTCACAGTAAAAGAAATATCTTTTAACGCTGTAAATGCATCAAACTTTTTTTGAATGTGTTGAATTGATAAATATTCGCTCATTTTCCTCTCTCCCACTCACTTACTTTTTCGGTTCTGCTTTTTGGCCAAACTCTTTTTCCCAACGCTCTAAAATTTTGTCACGATTTTCTGCTGCCCATTTGAAATCATTCTTTTTGTATAATTTTTCAGTAACATCTTTAGGGAATCCATCCGGAAGTTTATAATCATTTTTAATTGTCGCAAATCCATTTTTCTCGAAATATAACTTCATTACATCATCTGTAATTGCCCAGTCTAAAAATGCTTGTGCTAATTTATCGTTTTTAGCATTATCTTTCTTAATAAGTGCGTTCGCTTCTACTTCCCAGCCTAATCCTTCTTTTGGCAGCACAACTTCAACTGGTGCACCTTTTTGTTTCTCTTTTAACGCACTATAAACCATTGATACACCAACTGGATATTCACCTGCTCCTGCTAATTTCGCTGGTTTTGAACCTGAATGCGTATAAGATGCCATATTATCATGAAGTTTCTTCATGTAATCCCAGCCTTTTTCTTCACCCATGATTTGTAGCCATGCAGAAACTGTTAAAAATCCTGTTCCAGAAGAAGCGGGATGTGGCATAACAAGCGTTCCTTTATATTCCGGTTTCGTTAAATCTTCGTATGATTCTGGCATCGGTAAATTTTTCTTCTTTAACTCTTCTTTATTCACTGCAATTCCCGTCATAAACGCTGTATTACCTACCCATTTTTCAGGTTTCTTATCATCTTTAAATTGCGGAAGGACACGATCTGCTCCTTTTGGAGAGTATTCTTTTAACATATCTTTTTTCTCTAAAGCTAATAGACTAGACGCCGCAGTTCCCCATACAACATCTGCTTGTGTATTTTTTCCTTCAGCAAGTAGTTTCGCTGTAATAACTCCTGTTGAATCACGAACAATGTTCAACTTCACATCTGGGTACTTCTTTTTGAAAGAATCAAGATAAATTGGTACAAGCTCTTCTTCAATCGCTGTGTAAACAGTTAATGATCCAGATAATTTATCATCTTTCACTTTTGCTCCAGCACTTTCTTCTTTCTTTGCACCACACCCCATTAATAACGAAAATACCATTCCAGTTGCTACAGCTTTAAAGATTGTTTTTTTCACTGTTTCTCTCTCCTTTTACAAATCTTATGTACAACTCAAATATAAACAACTAGTGTAAAAGCAGTATTAAACCAACATTAATCTTTTGTTTGTTGGTTGTTTTTGTGTAATACATTGCTACTTCTATGTTTTTTCACATTTTTCTGCTAATAATAAACACTAAATTTACAAATAATTAAAAAAACCTTTATAATCCCACAAAAAAATGAGGCGTTTGTAAAAAACGCCTCATTTTTGTTTACCTTTTTTTGAATTACGATTTGCATACTTCGCACTATTTTCTCCTTCATACTCTAATGCAAATTCTGCATCTGGTAAGCTTTCTTTCGGAGTTTTATTATTGTTGATTGCCGCATTTTGTTTCACTTTTCTTTTCACCAATACATTCACCTGCTCTCAAGAAATAACTTTCTATTCTAGTTTGAAACAACCCGCAATAATTATTACTGGCAAGTGTTAACAAGTACATAAGAGCTTATATATGGAAATACTACATACGAACAAGCCATTACAAAAAGGAGCGATGACTTTGAAGGAGAAAGAAACGATCCAATCGCCAGTTTTAGACGAGACGCTCCCGCATCAAATGAACTTTCCATCTTTTAAAGGCACAGGAAAAAAGATGCAACAACCTTTTGTGAATCAATATGATGTTGTAATTGGAGACAGTAAATATAATTCCGAGAACAGTCCGCTTAACAATTGGAGCGATGAAGTAGATCCTGCCATTATGGCTGGGAAAGAATGGGTACACCCCACAAATGATATTGGGTGGATTTCAGAAGAAAATCAAGAGTTGCTAAAAAATGAAGTTGATAATAAAAATGAGGCTTTTATGCATCCGCAATTTGGCATTAACGACTAAAAAACCATTCTACCTAACGTAGGTAGAATGGTTTCATACTATCCAATAATGATTCGTTCTTTCGGATATTTATAGCGAGGTGGCTGCTCTCTTCCGCCACTAGCCAATATAAATGTTAAAATACCGACGCGTCCGATAAACATAAGTACAATGAGTACAAGTTTACCAACAGTTGTTAAATCTGGAGTAATACCTGTTGATAGTCCCGTTGTCCCAAAAGCAGAACAAACTTCTACGATTAAGCTCATAAGTGGTACATTTTCTGTAATAGATAAAATAAATAGCGCTGAGGCACATAATAAAATCCCCATCGTCATAACAACAGATGCTTTCAGTACATCTTCTTCATGTATCTGACGTTTGAAGACTCGGACTGTTCTCCCGCCCCTTGCAAATGTATATAAGGATAATATACTAACAGCAAATGTTGTTGTACGTATCCCGCCCCCAACTGAACTTGGAGATGCTCCTATAAACATTAATATACTCATAAATAAAAGCGTCGGTTGTGATAATTCACGTATGTCCATTGTAGCGAGTCCACCACTTCGCGTCGTCACAGATTGGAATAATGTATAAAATACCGTTTCATGCCATGACTTTCCTGCTAAAAAATGATTTCGTTCTAATAGAAAAATCATAATTGTTCCAACAACAACAAGTGCAAAAAATGTCGTTGTCGTTAATTTCGTAAATAATGAAAAACGAAATAGTTGCTGTCGCCTTTTACTAAGGAATTGCTTTACTTCCATTAACACTGGGAAGCCGATAGCTCCTAAAATAATAAGTAACATATGAATCATTTGAACAATATAATCCTTTTTGTACGGGATCAGTGATTGTCCAGTTAAATCAAATCCTCCGTTCGTAGTTGCACTAATAGCAGCAAAGAAACCGTGGAAATAAGCTTCTTGCCAAGTCGGGAAGTAAAGTAGAAATCTTGTACCCAACAGTATTGCTCCAATGAGCTCTATCGAAATAATTACAATTAAAATAGAACGCATCAATTCTACAAGACCCGATAAATTCCCTTGATTATGGTCTGCCATAATTAATCTTCTTCGCTGCAAACCAATCTTTTTCCCCGTTATGATCCAAACGAATGTACCAAGCGCCATAATTCCTAAGCCACCTAATTGTAAAATTAGGGCTAGAACAATAATTCCTGCCGTAGTAAATGTATCTGGAATCGTAACAACAGACAATCCCGTAACACTTACCGCACTAACAGATGTAAATAAGGCGTCGATAAACGTCCATTTCACACCGTCCTTCGTAACAAACGGTAAACTAAGCAATATCACCGATACGACTACTGCTAATAAATAAAACAAAACAATGAGTTGTACGGGACGTAATTTTTGTAAAAATTTTTTTATATCTCTCATTCCATCACTTCGCTACCTTTTTTCTATCGATTAAATAAAGAAAAATCTTCGCTTTCTTTATTTGTAAACAACTGCTCAAATAATTTGGCAAATACCATTCCATACACAGTTCCATTTCCCCCATATGGCAGTGCGTAATATAAATTATGTATTTTTTTATCTTCTTTTAAAATAGGGAGACCATCATGACTGCCACCAAATGCTGCTGCCCAATAGTACTCTGCCTGTATATTTTTATACTGCGGGAACATTTCTTTTACAATGTTAATAAGGATATCACGCTTGTGCAATAATTTCGTATCACCGATTGTTTGAATTTGCATCGCTTCATCTAATCCACCTACAATAATACGGTTTTGATACGTTCGAAAATATAAGTAAGGCCGTGCTGTTTCCCAAATTAATGATTGCTCATGCCAGCCTTCAAAATGATCTATCTCATTTGTCACAACTGCATAAGACGTTTCTACTATTGTATTTTTCTCTTTCTTTCCAAGTATCGCTTCATAACCTGTCGCCATAATAATATTCTTTGCTACGATTTTATTTCCTGTTTTCGTATAGCAAATTAAATCATTTTGGATTTTTTTAATATGTAGTGCCTCTGTATGTTCATAAATAGTAGCACCCATTTGTCTCGCTTTATGCAATAGACTATGCGCTAATAAATATGGATTCACTTCTGCATCACCGCTTGTATATAACGCTGCTTGTTTTGCAAATGAATAACGTTTCTTAATATCAGACTCTGTAAAGTATTCGACTGGAAATCCATAATGGCGTAACGTATTATATTCTTCTTGTAAAAATAAAATATCCTCATCCCTACTTGCATAATACAAACTATTTCGCGGAATAAAATGAGGATTAATATCGAGAGTTGGCAGCACTTTCTCCATTGTTCTGAGCGCTTCATAACAAAGTCTATATGCTCGTGCCCCTTTCTCTTCGCCAAATGTATGGATAAGAGAGGTCAACGATTTATCATGAAGAAATTGTAATAAACCTGTATTGGCAGCTGTACTACCACATGCAATTGCTCTTTTTTCAATGAGCGTAACGCGCATTCCAATTTTCGCTAACGCATACGCTATATGAGCGCCTGCTTCTCCACTTCCAACTACGAGCACATCACATATCATATCATTTTCTAGCGTTGGATAACAAGGTACAGAAACTCCTGTATTCCAAAACAACTTACCAGTTATAAGCTTCATAATTATACTCCTACAATGTAAATTTCTCCTTCCTATGTTTCGTCATTTTTCATAAAAAAATCCAACTAACATAGGCTAGTTGGATTTTTTCTTTTTAATTCGAACGCTCTTCAAGCCAATTTCCAATCGTTGGATATGTTTGTTTTACAGCTGTTCCACCGTAAACGATAGACATATGTCCTGTTGGTAAACATACATATTGTTTATCCGTGCTAGAAATATGATCAAGTAAAGCTTCTACTTGACACGGAAGAGCGATGTGATCACGTTTCGCGGAAATATTTAAGACATTAGCCTTAATATTTGCTAGGTCTACCTTTTGTCCGCGAATAACGAGTTCACCCTTAACCAATTTATTATTTTGATAAAAATCACGAATCCATTGTCTATAAGATTCACCTGGGAACGGAATACCGTCACCAACCCATTTTTGAACTAACTTCCAACTTTCGACGAAGCGCTCATTTTCTGAACGATCGACTAAAGCAACATATGGACCGACAAAGTTTGTAATTGGTTTTAGCATCTTGTTTCCGAAATCAATCATTTCTGGTGGAATGTTTCCGAATGTATCAACCGCTTTATCTAAATTGAAATATTTTTCATCTAGTAAAGGACCATATAATCCTGTTTCAGAAAAGTCAAAAGGACTTGTCATGAAGATTAAATTACGAATTGGCATGTGCGGATGAAGTGCTGCATAAATAGATGTTAATGTTCCACCCATGCAATAACCAAGTAAAGAAATCTCGTCCGATTTTGCAGTTCTCATTACTTTTTTCACTGCTTTTGCAATATAATCGAACACGAAATCATCAAATTTCAAATGACTATCTTCTAAACCAAATGTTCCCCAATCAAGCATATACACATCAAAACCACGATCCACTAAATACTCCACTAAACTATTTCCAGGAGTTAAATCCATAATATATGGCTTATTAATAAGAGCATATATTAATAAGATTGGCACTCTTTGAGTTTTTTCTTGTTTTGGAATGTAACGATACAGCTTCGTTTTATTCTTCGTCCAAATAACCTCTTTCGGTGTTAAACCAACTTGTGGTTCTGGTTCACGTAATAAAATTTCACTCGCTCTTTTCACACGACGATATGCTTTTCGGTACTCTTCTGGGTACAACTCTAATTGCTTTTCCCATTCTGTTACGAATGTAGTCATTTTTCTATCTCCTTTTCGATCGATTTCTTTCTAAAAAAAGAAGTGCATTCCTGATATGGATATGCACTTTTTTCTTACTTCATTACATGTATAATCCGCCGTTAATATTTAATTGCTGACCTGTGATATACGCACCGTCACGGCATAGATATACTACACCTTTTGCAATTTCATCAGCTTGACCAAAACGTTTTTTCGGGATTTTCGCAACGATTTTTTGACGTACTTCTTCCGGTACTTCTGCTACCATCTCAGTATCAATAAATCCTGGGCAAATTGCGTTTACAGTTACATTTGTTTTTGCAAGTTCTAATGCTAATGATTTTGTAAATCCTAGCATACCTGCTTTCGCTGCTGAATAGTTTGTTTGTCCAAATCCACCAGCTTGGCCAATAATAGAAGAAATACTAATGATTCTTCCTTCTTCTGCTTCCGATATGTATGGAAGTACCGCACTTGTCGTATTAAATACACTGCTTAAGTTCACGTCAATTACGCGCTCCCAATCTTCACGATTTAACTTTTTGAATGTACGATCTCTTGTAATACCGGCATTGTTAACAAGAATATCAACTTTACCAAAATGATTCACAGCTTCTTCTACAAGACGGTTTGCATCTTCTACTTTAGAAACATCCGCTTGAACTGCATAAACGTCATATCCTTCTTTTCCTAATTCATTTACTAAATTTTCAGCTGCTTCTTTACTGCTGTTATAGTTAATAACAACTTTAGCGCCCTCTTGTGCCAATGCTACTGTAATTGCTTTTCCAATTCCTTTTGCCCCACCTGTTACGATTGCTACTTTGCCATTTAATTGAACCATTTCTTTTCCCCCTTAAATGAATTTGTGAACGATTGTTATGAATCATTTTGGTACTCATACTAATAGAGTCCATATATTAATTATGTTTCGTTGTTTATACATGAAAAAAGATTCTCCCTCTCTCTCTTACACGTTATAAACAAACGCTTTTATCATTTTTTATTTTCTGGCTTATTCGCAGGCTTTACTTCTTCTTTTACAGGTACTTGCAGTTTAGCTAGTACCGCATTTTGCTTTTCTAGTAATTCTAAAATTTGATCAACCTTCGTTTCTAACGTGCGAAGATCTTGTTTTACTTTCGTAACATCACGCTTTAATGTAGGAGCTTGTTCTAATGAGTCTACTTTCTCTTCTAGAACTTCCTCGATGTTATCTACTTTATTTTCCAAGTTAATAACAAGCGTAGCCACTCTTGCGATATCCTCTTTTGTCGGTACATTTACTTGTTCTAAATAATTTTTTGTCGTATCATTTAATGCTTTTTGATAAAACAAATTCAAATCTAGAACGCTACCCATCCAAGCAGAATATTCTTCTGTTTTAATTGTTTCATTGAGCGCTTTTCCCCAAAATGTTTCGGTTTGTTCATAAGCATTTTTCCATGCTTGTAGTGGATCGAATTTTTGATCAATCACTTTACCTACACTCCCTTTTTCGTTTTTGAAACAATTCAACCTATTCACTATTTTCTAATATTCTGAATAAAACTTCAAGTACATATTTTATTTTTCTTTATTTTCCAACAAATGTATTGACATTAAAAACAGATAGGTGTAAATTGCACTTATAAGCAAAAAATTCCATCTAACTGATTCATGAGGTGATGCACAATCATGCTACAAAATGAACCAGAACAACGCGAAAGTTTGGAGAACAACCAAGCAAAACAACCAAACTCCATGCCAAAAAACTTCTTAGTTCCCTTCTTACTTCTCTGTCTAAAAGACTGGAGTCTTCATGGTTACAAACTTATTCAAATGCTAATGGATATCGGCTTTTCTTCTGTTGACCAAGGCAATGTGTATAGAACACTACGCAAATTAGAAAAAGAAAATCTTATTTCTTCTACTTGGGATACAAGCGATGGAGGGCCAGCAAAAAGAATTTATTCTTTAACTGAATATGGAGAGCAATATTTAACAACATGTGCGACTTCTTTTGAGCATTACCAAAATATGCTGCGGACGTTTTTCACGTTATACACCAACGCATTCTTTCCATTTTCTACTTCTCCAGAAAAGGATGAAAAGGATTCTTCATCTTCACCTGGTGGTACAGCAGAGTAATCTGCGTTCACAATATGCAAAAAAACATTTGGAGGTTCAAACAATGGAAACTAAGCCATACGAATTAGTCGATGCATTTTGGAAAAACTGGTCTCAATCTCTTTCCCTTTTCTCTTCAGCAGGGAAACAATTAGAGCAACTTACTTTAGAAACGTTAAAACAACAACAAGACGCTTTGCATAAATTAACATCAGGAGTAGATGAACTAGAAAAAGAACTACACCAATTCACTGCTCAGTTCAATAACCAATATACAGATTACGTGAAACAATTAACTGGAAACTCCTTAAATGACCAAATTAACGAGTGGCAAGAAAAATGGAATGAGCTTTCTACTCAAATGCACCAACTTACTGTTTCTCCTACGAAAACATCTTTGTCTATTCTTACTCAAACAAGTGGGCAATTTGAAGAAACAACAAAGCACTTTATCGAGCAACAACAGTCTCAACGTGAAGAGGTTCAAAAACAGTTAGAAGTTTTTTTGGGAGAGTTCAAGTCCAAACAACTAGAACTCGCAAAGCAGTTCGAGGAAAACTCAAAAAATCTATTTACTTCCATCAAGTAAGAAAAATGTGGCAACTAACTGCAGCACAAACAAAACTCTTTCTTCCTCCTACTACATCAAGATGGCTGGCATTTTTCGATATGGAAAAGAAGGAGGACAAAATGAATCCATTTCAAGAAGCACAAACTGTTCCGGAGCTTCGTTATGATGAGATTCAAGTCGGTGACCAAGCATCTTTAATAAAACAAATTACGGATGAGGACGTTATCAATTTTGCAAAATTGACTGGAGATGTAAATCCCATCCATATTTTAGATTCGTTTGCAAAAACGACAATGTTTAAAGAACGTATTGCTCATGGCATGCTCGTTTCCAGTTTTATTTCTACCATTCTCGGAACGAAACTCCCTGGCAAAAACACGATTTATTTATCTCAAAACGTTTCATTCCGCGCTCCTGTCAAAATCGGCGATACACTTCGTGTAGTGGCAGAAGTCATCAAAAAACGGGATGATAAAAAAATCATTACATTACAAACAAACATCTATAATCAATCCGGTGATATTGTCTTGGAAGGTACAGCGACAATACTGAAAAAAGAGTAGCAAATTTGCTACTCTTTTTTTCTATCCAAGAACTTCTAATCACACCGATTACTTCCGGGTATGAGTACGTTATTTCCACATAAAATAACGTTACCAGCTTAGATAGTACTTACCTAAACTGGACTACTCATAAGGATGTGTATCAACATGGTAAAAACAAATAAATTACTAGTTCCAGGTGCAGAACAAGCGCTTGAACAATTTAAATATGAAATTGCACAAGAATTCGGTGTTAGCTTAGGATCTAATACAGCATCTCGATCTAACGGTTCAGTCGGAGGCGAAGTAACAAAACGTCTTGTTGCTTTAGCTCAACAACAATTACGTGGATAATTATATATCATATGGCTTAGAGGCAGATATTCTCTGCCTCTTTCTATTTTCAACATACATATTAGCGCTTTTTCACATACTAACAAGAGCAAACCGAAAGGAACGATATGTGACATGAAACGGATTAACATTAGTATGAGTCCTCCCCGCGTTCTTACTTTATCTTTTATTGTATTATCTATTGTCGGCACATGTTTATTAAAGCTACCAATAGCTACAACAACGTCTATTTCATGGCTCGATGCCTTATTTACAACAGTTTCTGCTTGTACTGTTACTGGGCTTGGTGTTGTAGATACTGGAAAAGTATTTACTTTGTTCGGACAGTGTGTCATTTTAACGCTTATACAAGTGGGCGGGCTTGGCATTATGAGCTTTGCTGTTTTAATTGCGATTATGCTCGGTAGAAAAATCGGCCTTCAAAACCGAATTTTATTGCAACAAGCATTAAATCAAACGAATATCGGCGGTGTCATTCGTCTTGCAAAAGCATTATTTTTATTCTCTTTTACAGTCGAATGTATCGCTACTTTGTTTCTCTCTTTTGAATGGGTACCAAAATACGGGATTGCTAAAGGGATATATTATAGTTTTTTTCATTCGATCTCAGCCTTTAATAACGCTGGTTTTTCTGTGTGGAGTGATAATTTAATGTCCCATTCCCATAGTATTCTTGTCAATCTTGTTATTTCCTCTCTCATCATTTTAGGCGGGATTGGTTTTACAGTAATCGTAGATATCAAAAGAAAGAAAAACTTTAAAAACCTTACTTTACACTCAAAGCTTATGCTCTCTTCTACTCTAATCGTAAATATTATTGCTACCGTTTTTATTTTTATATTCGAGTTCCATAACTCTCTTTCTATGAGAGATTTCACCCCATTTGAAGAAGGAATGGCAGCTTATTTCCAAGCGGTTTCAACGCGAACTGCTGGATTTAATACGGTTGATATTTCTGCATTATCCAAACCTTCCCTACTATTAATGATGCTCCTTATGTTTATTGGTGCTGGTAGTGCTTCAACCGGTGGTGGAATTAAGTTAACAACATTTTTAATCATGTTTTTTGGCGTATTTAAATTTTTACAAGAACAAGATGATATTGTCGTGTTTAAAAAATCCATTAAAGATACTCTCATTGTCAAATCATTAACCATTACTATTATTTCCATTTCATTTATCTTTTTTGCTATTTTAATTTTGAGTATTACTGAACGTGTTCCTCTATTGATGAGTGCTTTCGAAGTATTTTCAGCATTTGGTACTGTCGGCCTCAGTATGAATTTAACACCACACTTAACAATTATCGGAAAAGCTATTATTATCTTTATGATGTTCTTTGGAAAAATGGGACCTTTAACATTGGCTTTTTCATTTGCACGTAAAAAGAACCGAAAAATAAAATATCCGAATGAAGATATTTTAACAGGTTGACAACCGTATAAATTATCCATATAATGAGAATATAACAGCATATCTCCAAAGGGGAGTAGCGTCCAAGAATTATTTCTTGGAAACAAAGTCGTCATTACGTAGAACTTAGTTCTTCCGGCTTTGTTGGCATTTTCATTACATATGTCTAGCAAGACCTTTGCCTATTAACGGCAGAGGTCTTTTTTGTATTAATTACCAAATTATTCCAAAGTTAATAGGCAGGAGTATGGGGAAGCTAAACAATGGGGAATTTCTTCACTTGTTTAGTACTTAGAGAAATGAGAGGAGAATGTACATGGATGTATCATTATTATTGGAGTATGGTTGGGTATTACTCATCCTAATTGCACTAGAGGGGATTTTAGCGGCTGATAACGCACTCGTTCTTGCAATTATGGTAAAACATTTACCAGAAGAAAAACGAAAGAAAGCACTATTTTATGGATTAGCGGGGGCATTTGTTTTCCGATTCGGATCGTTATTTATGATCTCGTTCCTAGTCGATGTATGGCAAGTGCAAGCAATTGGTGCGATTTATCTTATGTTTATCGCGGGGAATCATTTATTTAAAACGTATGTTAAAAAGAATGCACCTGAAGAAACAGAAGAAAAAGAAACAGAGAAAAAGCAAGAGAACTTTTGGTGGACTGTCTTTAAAGTCGAGGTTGCAGATATTGCCTTCGCTGTTGATTCAATTTTAGCTGCTGTTGCATTAGCAGTGACTTTACCGGAAACAGGATTAGGTAAGATTGGTAGTCTTGATACAGGTCAATTTATCGTTATTTTTGCAGGTGGACTTATCGGATTAGTTATAATGCGATTTGCAGCATCTGCTTTCGTACAAATATTAAAACGTAAACCAGGGCTTGAAACTGCAGCATTTTTAATTGTAGGTTGGGTTGGTGTGAAATTAGCAGTGTATACGCTAGCACACCCTGCTTTAGGTGTCCTTCCACACTCATTCCCAGAATCTACTCCGTGGAAGCTTACATTCTGGGGTGTATTAATTGGAATCGCAGTTTGTGGTTGGTTCTTCTCAAAAGAAGTAGAAGTAAAAGTAGAAAAGAATTTAGACGAAAAAGCGCTGTAATTACAGCGCTTTTTCTTTTTCACTCATTTCAATCCCTCTCTATTTTTAGAAAAAATTCCATTATACTACCTATTGTAAACGCTTCCCTCGCGGATGTATGTCCTTTTTGTGAAATATTGAACAAACTTATTGAAAACGAGAACAAATCCATGTACTTTATTCATATAAGGAGTATTTATAGATGATGTACTAAAGGAGCGTATTATTCATGCTAGAACAAGGATTAGATTATGTTGTCAAACTGGCTAAGAGCAAAAAGCAAATGATAGATACAAACCCAATGCAATATTTCATTCGTGCTGCACTTGCTGGTATTTATATCGGTTTTATTATTGTACTATGTTTTAAATTAGGTAACTTTTTTCACATTGCAGATTCACCAGCAACCTATTTAGCTGAGTCCATGTTTTTCGGAATTGCTCTCGTACTTATTATATATGGCGGTGCTGAATTATTTACTGGAAATACAATGTATTTCACAGTGGCAACTTTACGAAAAGAAACAACGATTTCTGATACACTTCGTAACTGGGTTGCTTGTTATGCAGGTAACTTAGCTGGTGCTTTATTCTTTGCTTTATTATTTTACGCAACTGGCATTTTCGGAGCAATTGATCACAGTCATTTAATGAATACAGTCGTTGAAGGAAAGATGAATACACCTACAATGCAATTATTCTTTAAAGCGATTTTATGTAACTGGCTCGTATGTCTTGCCTGTTTCTTACCTTCTCAAGTAAAAGGTGATACAGCAAAAATATTGATGATAATGATGCTCGTTTTCACATTCTTCTTATCTGGCTATGAGCATAGCATTGCAAACTTATCATTGTTTGCCTTATCTTTAGTTTCACCACATCCTGATACAATTACTTTCGCTGGGGCTATTCATAACTTAATTCCAGTTACAATCGGTAACATTATTGGCGGATCAGTATTTGTTGGTATGGTATATCATTACTTAACAAAGAAAGCACCTACTGTTAAACAGGAAGAAACTGAATTAGCAGCAGTTCCAACAGAGGAAATCATTCCTTTACAAGCACATATGAAACATTAAAAACTCCAAAGTTTTACTTTGGAGTTTTTAGCTCCCTACATATTTCACAATAATATGTGCTTCAATCTCTCCTTGTTCTTTCCCTCTTTCTATTCTTTGCCTCATCTTATGCATACCAATGACATCATTTGTATGAAAGTGAATTTCCTTAACATATAATTGCTCTTCACAAAAAGCATCTACGAAATCAAGCCCATTACGCTGGCGCCATCCCATATTAAAATCAAGGGAAAGAATATTCACATCATAATCCCGAACCATTTGCAAGGCACAGTCTACTGTCGTTGCGAGCACATATCCGAACGGACAACTTCTTTGATCATCCATATACACATTCATTTTCTAATTCCCTTCTATTTTGAATATGTAACTAACACATAACATATTGCTCCAAGACTAATAAAGGGTCCAAACGGAATGGGCTTTCTTGCTTCTATACGTTTTAATACGATACCAATCCCGAAAAAACAAAGACTAAAGCAAGATGATAAAAATAAAATCATAAAACTCCCTTTCACTCCTACTACAAACCCAAGTAACGCAAGTAATTTCACATCACCTCCGCCAAGACCCTCTGGATAAATCCTTTGCACACAATATAACAAAATAAAAATGGTTCCACAGCCAGCTATACTATCTATCCAGGTAACTAACGGTACAAAAATACATTCTAAAATAAGCAAAAAAGCAAACCCAATTAAAATACGATTAGGTATTAGCATATATACTAAATCTGTAACTGAAATAATAAGCAGTAAAGAAAAAAGCGATAAAATGATAATGAGCTCCTGTTCTATTCCGATTACATATACAGTAAGAAAAAATAAACTTCCTGTAACAAATTCAAATACTGTGTACAAAATTGAGATTTTTCTTTTACAATTCGTACAACGCCCTTTCTGCATACAAAATGAAATGATTGGAATCAGTTCTTTCGGCTGTAACGTATACTTGCAGTAGTGACAATGCGAGCGCGGTGTAATAATAGATTCACCTACAGGAACCCTCATTGCGATTACCATAAAAAAAGAACCAAACACCATACCCACTAACAATGCATATACATAAGTGAACATCCCTTCCTCTCCTTTCCAAAAGAACATAGCAAAAAAAGGAGAGAACTTCTACTTCATATTATCTTTATTCTATAAAAAAAGCAGGCCGTTTTCCGGCCTGCTTTCCCCTATTTTATACGATGAAATATACTGCTTTTAATGGTCCGTGAACTCCGACGACAAGATTCATTTCAATATCTGCAGAGTTACTTGGTCCTGTTATAAAGTTAATACAAGATGCAACTGCTTCGCCATTTTCTACACGTAAGTTCATATCCTGAACTGCTTGCGTAATACGAGGTACAAGTGTTTCACGTGGAATAATAGCAAAGTATACAGTCGGTAAAAAGTGTAAAGAACGCCCTTGTCCTTTATGACTTTGTACAACAATCGTACCAGATTCAGCTAAAGTATAATCACTAAATGCGATTCCAATATTCGCTTTTTCCGCTATACGCATATTCTCTTCTTTTTTCTCAGGATCCCATACATTTACTTCAACATTTTGCTTTGGAAGCTCTTCTTTAAATAAAGAAGTCAATCCATAGGAATCAAAACGTTCATCTGCTGATAATATAATAGGTCCCCCGCCGTTTTCAACGATTACTTTTTGAATATCTTCACGTAAACGGTCGTTTGTTGTTTCCACAACAGTTGTATGAATGTTTGTACATTGATTTTTAAATACTTCTAACAATTCTTCTTGTGAATAATCTTTTAATGTTTCTTCATTCACATTATTTTTCCATACTGGACGTTCTACGCCTTCTGTCTTCCGCTCACGTCCAAGTTCTTTTGCGATATTATCTAGAAAGGACTCACGGTTTTGAATTAATCCTGTCATTAGTTGTCCCCGCCTTTCTTATGATCTTTATACCAATCACGGAATCGTTCTTTACTTGGAGCCGGGAATTCACGAATGTCCGTCCAGTTTTTAAGTGGTCCAACACCTTTTGATACACGGTTACCAGATGTAAATGGACTCATTGCTGCCGGTGCCATTTTCGATCCCATTTTATATAAAGCTGCTGAAGATGCGCCCATACTAAACATTTTCATTGCTAATTTTTCTGCAAGTGGAGCACGGCCTTCTTGCTCAACGATCACTTGGCGATGTTTTAATAATAAATCATGCAATGGAATTTTTACTGGACAAGCTTCTGTACATGCTCCGCATAAACTAGATGCATATGGAAGCTCTTTGTAATCGTCATACCCACCTAGAAGTGGTGTTAATACCGCACCAATTGGTCCTGAATATATAGAACCGTATGAATGTCCGCCAACGTGACGATATACAGGGCATACATTAACACAAGCTGCGCAACGAATACATTGCAATACTGAGCGGAATTCAGATCCAAGAATTTGAGAACGGCCATTGTCCACAACAACTAAGTGGAACTCTTCAGGTCCATCTACTTCCTCTTCTTGAATTGGTCCCGCTACAGTTACATAACTTGTTAACTTTTGACCTACTGCGCTACGACATAGTAAACCAACTAAAACATCTAATTCTTCCATTGTCGGAACCATACGTTCCATACCCATTACTGCAATTTGTGTTTTTGGAATCGACATGACAAGGTCGGCATTACCTTCGTTCGTTACTAAACAAAGAGAACCCGTATTTGCAACAGCGAAGTTACAACCTGTTACACCAATTTCCGCATCCATAAATTTTTCACGAAGTTGTTTACGAACAAACTTTGTCATTTCGTATGGATCATCAGAATTTTCATAGCCCAGCTTTTCTTTAAATACATCGCGAATTTGCGTTCTATTTTTATGAAGTGCAGGCGCAATAATATGTGAAGGTGGATCGTTATCTACTTGCAAGATATACTCTCCCAAGTCACTTTCTAACACTTCACAACCAATCTCTTCAAGTGCGTGGTTCATACTAATTTCTTCTGTTACCATCGACTTTGATTTCACTACTTTTTTCGCTTGCTTCTTTTTCGCAACGTCTTGAATGTACTTTGCTGCGTCCTCTTTCGTTTTCGCAAAGTACACGTGTCCGCCTCTTTTTGCTACATTATCACTTAACTGCGTTAAGTAATAATCAAGATTTTCTAACGTGTGTTGACGAATTTGTTCACCTAGTTCACGCCACTCTTCCCAGTTTCCTAATTCGTCTGCTGCTTTTAAGCGATTCGTATATAAACGCGTTTGTGCAGAAGATACTGCTCCGCGCATAAACGAATCTTGAATTCCATCGCCAACGCGATCATTAAATTTTTTCTCACTGATTTTCATAGACATAGCTTATGTTCCCCCTTCATGAGCGACTATTCAGTACCTCAGCAATATGCATCACTTTTACTTCTTTTCCTAAACGCTCAATACGTCCGCCAATGTTTAACAAACACCCACAATCTGCACCGATTAAATAATCAGCACCTGTTTCCATTACACTATCTACTTTTTCATCTACCATTTGTTCAGAAATAGGTGTCATCTTAACTGAAAACGTTCCCCCAAACCCACAACAATTTTGCGCGTTTGGTAATTCTCTCACAGTTAATCCTTTTACGTTTGATAGTAAAATTCCTGGTGCTTCTTTTACTCCAAGCAGACGTGTCATATGACAAGATTTATGAATAGTAGCTATCCCAGGTAAGCTTGCACCAACGTCTGTAACTTTTAAAACATCTACAATAAATTGTGTAAATTCATATGTTTTATCAGCAACCTTTTGTGCACGTTTAGCCCATTTTGGATCATCTTTAAAAACATGCGGATACTCATGAAACATTGTCGCACAAGAGCCAGATGGTGTAACGATATATTCTGCATCTTCGAAAGTTTCAATCATATGTTTCATCGCTTCTTTTGCTGCTTCTACATGGCCGCTATTATAAGCAGGCTGTCCACAACAAACTTGTGCTTCTGGAAATTCAATTTCACAACCTAAACGCTCCAATACTTCAACTGTTGCCTTACCGACGTTTGTTTCAAACATATCGACTAAACAAGTAACAAATAAAGTAACTTTCATAACTATAATTCCCCCTCATTACAACTTCGCCAACAATCATATGGTCATCAGATGACTAAGATTAGAAGAAGTAGGCTCAACCATGGCCTATCCTCTCCCTCTTCTAAGGAAAACGCTTACTTAATCTCTCTCTATTTTATCAGAAAATTAAATTTTTAAAAGATTAAATTACGAATTTATATCTGTTTTACCTGTGACAATATGTTCTACATTTGTTAAATGATCTAGCATTGCTTGCTGCGCTAATTCTACATCTTGCTTTAACACCGCATCATATATGACTTGATGCTCTTCTATAAGTCGTTCTGATGTTGTTTGTTCACCATATAAAATAATGCGTCTTGATTCACCAATCGTTTCAGCAATCATCTCTGAAACGTGATTCATGAGTTCAAGTAAAATGTTATTATGCGAAGACTCTGCAATTCCCATATGGAACTGAAAATCAGCTTTTTCGCCAGCCTTTTCATTTCCTATGCTCTTTGCCATTTCATCTAACCAATGTTTCATATTTTGCAAGTTATCTTCCGTACGTTTTGCCGCCGCTGCTCGAACTGCCCCCACTTCAAGCACCTTTCGTACTTCTAATAAATTCAAAATATCCTCTTTCTTCATTAATAATTTATTATTTAATGATTTTGTTAATGAAGAAGAATCGAAATTCTTCACATATGTACCTTCTCCTTGTTTCATCTCAATTAAGCCCATCGCTCTTAACGCACTTAGCGCTTCACGAACAGCAGATCTGCCAACTTGAAACTGCTCAGCTAATTGATGCACAGGAAGTAGTTTGTCACCAGGTTTTAACGTACCATTTTTAATCATTGTTAAAATAGCTTCAGATACTTCTTCGTAAATTTTTTTCGGTTTAATAGATTTGTACTCCAATTAAATCACCTCAGTATCTTCCAAACAACAATTGAAACGATTTATAAGAACTTAGCATCCATAACTATTTTAGAACGAATTGGAAAGAAGTACAAATGTTTTGTTCATAAAACCGTCAAATTTTTAATATTTATTTGATATTAATTTATATTTAATAAAAAGCATGCCCTTTTACATTAGAACATGCTTTCCTCATCTTGTACTTTTAATTTAATAATAACTGTCGTTCCCTTACCTTTTTCGCTTTCTATTCTCCACTCACCATCATGTATATGAACAATTTGCCTTACAATTGCAAGGCCTAAACCTGTTCCACCATGTTGACGACTTCTCGCTTTATCTACTCGGTAAAAGCGTTCCCCGAGATTTTCTAAATGCTCTATATCAATACCTATTCCTGTATCTTTTATGTGCAATTCACAATAATCATCGATTTGCTTTAATGTTATTATGATATCCCCGTTTTGATTTGTATAACGTATCGCATTATCTAACACGTTATGAAGTACTTGTTGCATACGATCCTCATCAATCATTACAATGATCTCTGGATTTAAATTTGTTGAAATACGAATTTCCTTTTCTATAAACTTAATCTCATACGTATCTAATACATCCTCAATAAGTTGTGAAAAAACGATAGGTTGCTTCTTTAACGGAAAATGTTCACCTTCTAGCTGCGCTAAATCTAATAAATCATGAACGAGGCGCTGCATGCGATCTGCTTCTTTATGGATGAGTTGCGTTACTTTTTCCTGCTGCGGCCCCTTTGCTACACCGTCTAAAATAGCTTCACTATATCCTTTAATATAACTAAGTGGCGTTCTAAGTTCATGCGAAACATTCGCTAAAAATTCCTTACGCTTTACGTCTTCTGTTTCTAAAGAATTCGCCATTTTATTAAACGCTTTTCCCAATCGTCCAATTTCATCTTCTGAAGAAATTGTAATTCGCTCTGAGAAATCTCCTGTAGCCAGATGATTTGCAACTCGTTCCATTTGCGAAAGCGGTCTTGTAATAGCAATAATAATTTTTCTACCAATCCATATTGTAATTAAAATCATAGCAAGTGCTAACGGCGCTAAAATAAGACCCATATCAAATATCAAATCTTTTATACTTTTTAAAGGAATATAAGAGTATACAATACCAACTAATTTTTTATTATCTAAAACCGGAATGACAACACCCATAATATTGCGATCAAAATGTTCTTCATACCCTATCTTTGTCACAGTTTTTCCATCTAATAGCGACTGTCTATCCCCTTCACTTATAAGAGAATGATGGTGAACATCAAAAGGCAAACATGCGCTTAAATCACGCGGATTGTACACGAAAAGAACATCTGAACTAGATATTTGATCGTATGCTCTTACTTTCTCTTCGAAAGTGGCTACTCCTTCATGTTTATCATATTGCGTAGCAAGACGCTTCCCTTCCACTACTAATGAATCTTTTAAATTGTCCACGTATAGCTTTTCATATGAGTATAAAGATACAAAATAAAGAAAGGAAACTGTTACACATACTGCACATACTACTGTAAGCCAAAGCTTTTGTACCATCGTAAACATACGTTACACCTCAAATTTATAACCTACACCCCAAACAGTTTGAATGTAGTTTCCACTTTCTCCGAGCTTTAGACGCATCGTTTTCACATGCGTATCTACCGTTCTTGTACTTCCTGCATAATCATATCCCCACACCTTTTCAAGCAATTGTTCCCGACTAAATACTTGTCCATTATGTTGGCAAAGGAAATATAGTAAATCAAACTCTTTAACCGTAAGTGATACTACTTGTCCATCCGTCTCAATTCGTCTACTTTTTTCATTAATAAAGATTGGTCCAAACTGAATCTCCTCTTGCTGTTCTTGCTTTGTATATCGTCTTAACACAGCTTCCATACGAGCAATCAACTCACCAGGACTAAACGGCTTTACAATATAATCATCTGCTCCCATACGTAAACCGTTCACCCTATTCCACTCTTCACCTTTTGCCGTTAAAAATATAATCGGCACATCTGACGTTTTTCTAATTTCTTTACAAACTGACAGTCCATCCATTTCAGGCATCATAATATCTAGCACAACGAAATCATAGTGATCCGACTCTAATTTTTTCAGAGCCTCTTTTCCATTTTCGGCTTCTCCCCATTCGTATCCGAAGTTATCTAAGTACATTCCTACAAGTTGTCTCATATCACTTTCATCATCTACAACTAGCACTCTATATTTACTCATTACCCTTCCCCTTCTCTCTCTATGAGTTGAAACGGTCCTTTTCCGACTTTAATTGTTTGTTTTATTTTTAAATTCTTCATATCGATGACGCACACTTCATCACTATCATAACTTGCTACGTATCCTTCTGCCCCGCTTTTTAAAAATGCAAATGGGTTCGATCCTACTTCTACAGAAGCTACCTCTTTATACGTGCTAACATCAAACTTTCGAAGTGTATTCGAACCGTGACTTAATGCATAGACGTACTGATTATCATTCGTTATGTTCACGGGCATAAATGGAGCGTGTAAAGAACGTACCATTTCTCCGCTCTGTAATGAATACACTAATACTTTCTCATTCACTTGATTTCCATCACCATGTCCGCCAATCCATATTTCTTTCCCATCAGGACTAACCGTCGCTCCTGTTGATGCTGGTGGAATCATAAAGGATTGTATAACCTCTTTTGTCTTTGTATCAATTGTCGTTAATTTCGTATCATAAAAGTTTAATACAGATAACTGGTTATGATGCTCTACCATCGTTATTGGCCCTTTTCCAGTTGACACGCTCCCTGTCTCTTTCCCTTTTATCGTAAAGAACCTTACCTTTTGAGCAGTTTGATCGGCAGCGAATAATTGCTTTTTATCTTCTGATACGACTACATTTACAATGCCTTTTCCAGTTTTATATTTTTCCACTTGCCTTCCTTCCGTTAGTGAATATACATACATGTACTCTAATTGCTTGCCGTATACAAGTATGTCCTCACCGTTTGGAAGTAGTGCAATTCCTGCCATCGGCTCATTTAGTTCCCATGTCGTAATTAGTTTTTTAGTTTGTTTATCAATAAAACTAATACTACCTTCTTTTATATTCGTAGTTATAATAACATTTTTATCATTAGCAATCGGTGTATATGGACTTCCTTGACACCCTACTAATAGAAATAAAAAACAGAGAAGAAAAACATACTTTCTCAAAAGATTCCCTCCATCTTCAGATGATTTCGTTATAATTGTAAAATACCAAATAAATGTGTGGAAAGTGTGAAATTTTCCTTTCTTACTCCATTTACATATATAATGTACAACAAATAAAATTTGAGGTGTGTCAATTATGCTTTTTCCTGATTTAGCGAATAAAATTGTACGAGAAGTACGCAGACTAATTACAGAAAATATTATTATCATTAATATACAAGGTGTTATTATCGCAAGTACAGATGCAGAAAGAATTGGTCAATTTCATGAAGGTGCACTCCGCTGCGCGAAACAAAAAAAAACTGTCATCATTACAAAAGAAGATGAACGGCGACTGCAAGGTGTAAAAGCTGGGATGAATCTTCCGCTACTATTCCATGACGAAGTAATTGGTGTCATCGGCATTACAGGAGAACCTGAAAACATTTCACAGTACGGCGAAATATTACGTAAGATGACCGAACTATTAATTCACGAAAACTACTTTTTAGAACAGCTGGAACTTGAGCACCGTTCGTATGAAGCATTTGTCTTTGATTGGCTTCAAAATACAGACTGGTCTCCTAGTTTTCTCGATCGTGCAAAAACACTTGGCATTGATTTATATAAGAAGAAACAGCTCATTTTGTTCTCTATCGGCCAAAATGACACGATGCTCCAACGTAAAATTTGGCAGCATATACGCAATACATTAACAAAGGAACATCTATTTGTTCGTTGGGGAAATGATCGATTCATTTTATTTACGGCGATAAGCTCCAAAGAGCAAACTTATCAATTTCTAAAACGGTTAAAGCAAGACTGCGAAACTTTATTTTCTATTACTTTATATATCGGGATTGGACAGACAGTTACGCCAAGCAATATGAACATATCATACGAACAAGCATTGCGAGCTCTTTCTGTATCACTTGAAACGAAAAAAATTGTATTTAATGAAGATTTACGTTTAGAAATGTGCTTACAAGATATTTCTACTGAAACGCGGGAACAGTTTCTAGAGCGTACCATTGAAAACTTAGTATCATCTCTTGAGCTTATGCAAACTTTACGTTTATTTATCGATTATAACCAATCTTATAAACAGACAGCTAAGCAATTACATATACACATTAACACATTGCATTACAGACTAAAAAAGATTGAGGAATATACAGGACTTGATCCAAAACAATTCAAAGATTTAAATGTTTTATACTTCGCACTCCTCTTGTTAGATAATCATACAAAAAAGAACGACAAAACAGATTAATCTTTAGATGATTACACATAGAAAGAATCCCCCGATTTTTTTATCATTATAATGAAAGCACTGTTACAACGTTTTTTATTATAACTAAACACGTTAACAGTTTGAGGGGGATTTCCAATGTTAGAAAAGCAAATTATTGATTCATTCGTATCCATTGTTGGCGAAGATAATGTAGATACATCCAATATGGGGCGTTTAACTTATAGTTATGATGCCACTCCAAACTTCCAAGCAATGCCTGATGCAGTCATTGCTCCTCGTAATACAAATGAAGTAGCTGAAGTGTTAAAAGTGTGTAACACTCACAAAATTCCTGTATATGTTCGCGGGTCTGGAACAAACCTTTGCGCAGGAACATGTCCACTTGAAGGCGGTATCGTCCTTATTTTCCGCCATATGAACAACATTTTAGAAATTGATGAAGAAAATTTAACAATTACTGTACAAGCGGGTGTTATTACACTTGATATTATTAAAGCAGTTGAGGACAAAGGGTTATTTTATCCACCAGATCCAAGTTCGATGAAGATTTCTACAATCGGTGGAAACATTAATGAAAACTCAGGTGGATTGCGCGGATTAAAATATGGCGTAACACGTGATTATGTAATGGGACTTGAACTTGTCTTACCAAATGGAGATATTATCCGTACTGGCGGTAAATTAGCAAAAGATGTAGCTGGTTACGATTTAACTCGTTTATTTATCGGTTCTGAAGGAACACTTGGTGTAGTAACAGAAGCGATATTAAAACTTGTTCCTATGCCTGAAACGAAGAAAACAATGCTTGCACTATATGAAGATATTAATGAAGCTGCACGTGCTGTTTCTTCTATTATTGCAAATAAAATCATTCCAGCGACACTGGAATTTTTAGATCAACCGACAATTGAAGTAGTAGAAGAGTTTGCGCAAATCGGTTTACCTACCGATGTAAAAGCAATTTTATTAATCGAACAAGACGGTCCGCCTGAAGTTGTCAATCGAGATATTGAAAACATGGCTAACGTTTGCCGCTCTATGAACGCAGTTGATGTTCGCGTTGCAAAAGATGAAGCGGAAGCAGATGCGCTTCGTACTGCTCGCCGTAGTGCTTTATCTGCGCTTGCTAGGTTAAAACCTACTACAATATTAGAAGACGCAACTGTACCACGCTCACAAATCGCTCCGATGGTTGAAGCGATTAATACAATTGCAAAAAAATATAATATTCCTATTTGTACGTTTGGACATGCTGGTGATGGTAATTTACATCCAACTTGTATGACAGATGCCCGCAATGAAGAAGAAATGCACCGTGCTGAACAAGCTTTTGCTGAAATATTTGCGAAAGCAATTGAACTTGGCGGCACGATTACTGGTGAACATGGTGTTGGTGCAATGAAAGCTCCCTATTTAGAAATGAAACTAGGTAAAGAGGGTATTGCAGCTATGCAAGGTATAAAGCAAGCATTCGATCCGAATAACATTATGAATCCAGGAAAGATGTTCGCAAAAGACACTCGTAAAAGAGTGGTGGTTGAACGATGACTACATTAAATAAAGAAAACATTCAAAAGGAATTTAAAGAACGATTAAGTGAAGATGAGTTACTAAACTGTATGCGATGTGGTTTCTGCTTACCTACTTGCCCTACTTACATTCAATCTGGGTATAAAGAATCACATTCCCCACGCGGTCGTATCGCATTAATGAAAGCAGTCGTTGATGGTTTAATTGAGCCAGATGAAGATGTTGAAAATACATTAAACGTCTGCCTTGGCTGTCGTGCTTGCGAACCTGTTTGTCCATCTGGTGTGAACTATGGACATTTATTAGAAGAAGCTCGTGATATTATTAATCAAAATAAAAAGTTCTCAATGCCAGTAAGAGCCGTTCGTAAAGTCGTTTTTGAAGGACTATTCCCACATCAAAATCGAATGAGAACATTAACAGGACTCATTGGATTTTATCAGCGCTCTGGTTTACAATCGCTAACACATAAAACAGGTATTATGAAGTTATTCCCTGAAACACTTGCAACGATGGATTTAGTTTTACCAAAAGTCCCTAAAATGAAAGCAATGAAAGATCGCCCTACATTTTTACCTGCTGAAAGCACAAAGAAAAAACAAGTTGCATTCTTCACAGGCTGTTTAATGGATACAATGTTTTTAGAAACGAATAACGCAACGATGAAACTTCTTCAGTTAGCTGGTTGTGATGTCGTTATTCCGAAAACACAAAACTGCTGCGGGGCATTACACGGGCATGCTGGTGAAAAGAGTGGAGCAAAAGAATTAGCGAAACGAAATATAAAAGCATTCGAAGATTTAAACGTTGACTATATTATTACGAATGCTGGTGGTTGCGGAGCTTACCTCGTAGACTATGACTATCTTTTAAAAGATGATCCTAAGTGGGCTGAACGTGCAAAGCAGTTTGTTTCTAAAATTAAAGATATTACTGCTATACTAGTAGAATTAGATTTCCATAAACGCAATGACTTACGACTCACGCCGCAAATTATTACGTATCAAGATTCTTGTCACTTACGCAATGTTATGCGAACATCTTCTGAACCTCGTATGTTACTAGAAGCAATCCAAGGTGCAACATACCGTGAAATGAAAGACGCGGATCGCTGCTGTGGTTCTGCTGGTATTTACAATATTGTTCATTCAGAGTTATCAATGGAATTTCTAGATTACAAAATGGACCGTGTACATGAAACAGACGCAGCAACCATTGTTACTGCCAATCCAGGTTGTTTATTACAAATGAAATTAGGTATTGAGCGAGAAGGACTTTCTCATAAAATGAGAGGAATTCACATTGTAGATCTATTATTAGAAGCAATTGAAACCAACTCGTAACATACGTAATAATAAGAAAACGGCTATCTCCTTCGTCTATGTAAAGAGATAGCCGCTTTTTTGTCCGCTACAACATTAAAAATATGTTACTTTATTATAAAAAAGAACAACAGAAACATTACAGTTTTGTAAAAATCAATCCATTATATTCCTCGAAAAACCGCTCAAACCATTGATACAATAGGATTCTTCATTTTCTATTTAGGTAACTTTATCCAAAAATCCCCTCTTAAAACGAAGTATACAGATGCTGAAAATTCCTTTTATACTCTACGTTTCTCTTATTTCTTTCCTTTTCTTCACTTAGGATAAATTAGGTAATTTTTAAGTCTATGAATTTTTTTCCATCTTTTTTCTCGTAAATTGTATGCTACGATGAATTTGTCAGTCAGACAGGCTGTCAAAAACAAATCGTGTGAAAACAAATTAAAACTTTATATAGGGGGACACACATCATGAAAAAGCGTGTTTTATTATCTGTAGCTGCTGCAACAGCTCTTACTCTAGGAGTATCATCTTTAGATGCACAAGCTGCAACAGTACAACCATCTAACATAAAGGTTCAAAATATTCAGCATTCAAAAGTAATGATGAAGCAAATGAGCCAACAAGAATTACAAGCATTCTTACAATCTATGGGAGTTGAATCATTAGCACAATGGCAACAAGGAAACTTCCAACCAAATTGCAATATTCCTGTTCAACAACCTACTGAAAATGTTGTAACTGAGCAACCAACAGCTAAGCCAGAAGCTCAAAATCCTGCTGAGCAAAAACCTGCTGAACAAAAGCCTGCTGAAGAAGTTCAAAAACCAGAAGCTTCAAAACCAGCTGAAAATAATAACACTCAAAACGAAACACAAAAACCTGCTGAAAAGCCTGCTGAAGAAGCAAAATCTTTAAGTGAGTTCGAACAACGCGTTGTTGAATTAACAAACGCTGAGCGTACAAAACAAGGCTTACCAGCACTAAAAATCGATACTGAATTAAGCAAAGTAGCACGTATTAAATCTGAAGATATGCAGAAAAATAACTACTTTGATCATAACAGCCCTACATACGGGTCTCCGTTTGACATGATGAAGAAATTTGGTATTTCTTATACATCTGCAGGTGAAAACATCGCTCAAGGCCAACGTACACCTGAAGAAGTAGTACAAGCTTGGATGAACAGCGCTGGACACCGTGCAAACATCTTAAATAGTGGCTTCACTCACATTGGTGTTGGCTATGTAGAAAATGGAAACTACTGGACACAACAATTTATTACGAAATAAATAGATTAAAAGAGTCTTCTCATAACGAGAAGACTCTTTTTTAAGTTTCGTAACTTTCTATTATGTAGGAATATAAAATGTAGAACATAAACAAAATAGAACCACAGCTTATTACACTAAGTAACACATAAAATCCCCACTTCAAGTTCAAAAATAATGAAAATAATATACCACATGCCATCACTTGAAAAATCCGCCTACTCACTAAACGAATCTTTTGTAATTTGATTGGATCTTTCTCCGTACTCTTAACTTTTTTAAACTCTTTACTAAGCATAAAAAGAAACATACTAATCCCAATCGTTAATCCTGTCTGAAAAGATATAATGCTTCCAAAATTAATAAAGAGAATGAGCATATGGATAAACAACATAAATAAAGTAATCGTCTTTATAAACCCTCTTATAATAAAATGCTCTCTTTCATTAAACTTATATATATTATGTGAAATAATATACACGAATCCATGTAAGAAAATAATAAGACAAGGAATAAATAATACTACAACTTGTTTATTCATAAACTCGTTCGGCCCGCCATTTTCATTCCAATGCACTGCCATACGGTTTGGTAAATATGGATAGAGACATAGAGTAACTAAGAGACAAGCGAAACATATTCCTAGTATATATTTATATTTGACCAAGTGATTCTCACCTCTCTTTTCTCTTAACGGCTTCGCTTCTTTTAGAGAAATTCCTGCAAAAATCTACTTTTCTCAAATTGATATTTACATTTTACGCATTCACTCTTTGAAATTCTTTCAGAGTATTGTTTAATTTTGTAGGAAATGGTACATCAACTTCTATCTCTTCTTTCGTAATTGGGTGTAGGAAATTAATTTTCATTGCATGCAACGCTTGCGCTGACATATATTTTGTTTGTCCACCATATAATACATCCCCTACTAACGGGTTACCATTATAGCTCATATGAACACGAATTTGATGCGTTCTACCTGTTTCTAATTGTAACGTGATGAATGTTGTATCTTGCTTCTTAAAGTATTTTTCTACTTTATAGTAAGTTATAGCTTCATCCCCCTTTGGAGAAACTCGACGTCTCGTAGCATGATGTCGATCCCTTCCAATAGCTACATCAATTGTTCCCTGCTTCTTTTTTACTTTCCCTTCAACAAGCGCCGCATACGTTCTCTTAATTTTTCGTTCCATTAATAAACGATCCATAATCGCACCAGCAATTCTATGCTTGGCAAACACAACACCACCTGTTGTATCTTTATCTAAGCGATGAATATGACGAACTTTCGTTTCTAAACCTTGCATTTGAAAATGAAACGCAACAAGGTTTGCAAGTGTTCCCGTTCCACCTTTTTCAGAAGGATGCGTATCCATTTTCTCTGGTTTATTTACGATGAGTACGTGATCATCTTCAAATACTACATGTAACTCACCATACTCTGGTTCTACACCGTACTCTTCCTCAATAAACATATGAATTTGTAATTTATCGCCCTCTTTTAAAAGCTCATTCCACCTTCTCTGTTCTCCGTTAACAGTAACACCTTTTTCCATACGAAGCTGGTGTAATAATTTTTTCGGTATTTCCCATTCTACTTTTAATAGCGATTCAATACTTATACCACTCCATTTAGTTGGAACAGTAATTTCGCACCATTCGCCCTTCTTCTTTGTTTCCATATTGTATCACCTTATTTCTATTGATTCTCTCATTGTAACGGAAAACACACTTTGATGCACCGCCAAAAATAGAGGACAGTCTTATAGTAGACTGTCCCCCTCACGCTCTAAGTCTTTTCATTTCCCGCAATAATTCTTCAGCTTTTTGTTCATAAGATAAATCTTTAAAGAAATCCGCCAATCGTTTATAGTCGTTATACGTATCTAATAAGTCATCCATCTTTTCTACTTTTATCAATTGTTGTTTTTGCTTCATTTTTACTGGATAACGATAGCCTGATACTTCTTGTATTTTGTAATACTCATCCTCTACTTGAATGACCTTTACAAGTTCCTCCTCTTCCGCATCCATCGTATACCCATCAAAGTCTCTAAGCAGTTCATAAATAATATGAGTCCATTCATCTTTTGGATAAAACCCTTTTTCTAACCGATAACCGACAATGCGATACATATGCCCATCGTTCTCAGCAAACTGTACTGTATCATTTAACTTAAACTTAAAATAACGAAACATTGCCTTCACCTACTTATTATGTAATGTTCTTATCACATACTATTTGCAAAATGTAGGCTTTGCTATTCATAAAAAAACACTCATCAATATGATGAGTGTTTTTCACGATGATTTTTCTCGTTTTTTTCGAAACGGCAGCCACCAGTTCCAGTCCCCAAATAACTTCATTAAGCTTGGTACAAGCATAAGACGAATAATTGTTGCATCAAGAAATATCGCTAATGCCACACCAAGACCCATTTGCCTTACTGGTAAAATATCAGTAAATGCGAACGCACCCGTTACAACAATCATAATTAAAGCAGCTGACGTTATAATTCTACTCGTTGAAACGAGCCCTTCTAACGTTGCTTGATCATTATCTCCTGTTTCTTCATAGATCTCATGAATACGTGAAATAAGAAATACTTCATAATCCATACTAAGCCCAAATACGAGACCGAAAATGAAGATTGGTAATACAAATAGAACAGGACTCGCTTCTAAACCAAAATGACCACCTTCAAATAACCAAACAACAATTCCAATTGTTGCGCTTAAACTAAGTATATTCATAATAATAGCCTTAATTGGAATGAGTATAGAACGAAATGCAAATAATAATATTACAAAGGTCGATCCAAATATAACAGACATACCAATTGCAACTTTATCTTTAATTTCATCTTCTAACTCTTGTTGGAACGTCGTCATCCCGCCTAGATAGTATGTAACATCTGTTTCTTTATAATTCTTTTTAAAATCACGAACCCACTGTTTAGCAGTTTCCGTACGTGGTTTTGTTTTCAAAAAGACTTCTATCGTTGTCTTATTTTCTTTCGTGTACACTTCAAATACAGGAGCTAGTTTCGCGGCTTCTGGCGACTGTAATATTCCAGCAACTTGCTCTGCTTTCATTCCAGGTAATCCGTCGTATAAACTTCTTACTTCATGTACTTTCTTATCATCTTTTAACTTTTGAACGACTTCTTCTATCTTTTGTAAACTTTCTTTTTCTTTCATATCTTTTTTCGTCTCTACCACTAACGTAACATCCGCATGTGTTTTGACAATTTTATTAAATGCTTCTTCATACTTTTCATATGCAATCCTTGTATCACTCTGTTTAGGTAGAGCTTCCACATCAGGGAACTGCAAATTCGCAGTACGTAACGGCAATAAACAAATCACAATAAATGTTGTAACAACAATAATCATTGCGATTGGATGTTTCATTACAAATTGTGCAAATTTACGCCACGCCTTTGCCGGCGTATGCGCTACTTGATTCTTTTTTAATATTCGTTTACCAATTAACGATAATAGCGCCGGAAGAAGTGTGAGTGAAAATAAAATACTCATAATCACAACAATCATTCCGCTAATTGCGACAGACTGAATATAATCTATCTTAAAGAAAAACAAACCAGACAAACCGACAAATACACATAATCCCGAAAATACAATGGCGCGCCCCGCTGTCTGATATGTAATTGCTATCGCTTCTTTTACCGTTCGTTTTGCAACTTCCTCTCGAAAACGGTTCACAAATAATAGTGCAAAATCAATGGACAGTGCAAGTCCAATCATCGGTGCAACATTTAATACGAAAATAGATAATTCTTTATCAATACCGATAAAGTATAATATGCCCATCGTGCTAATAACACTAAGCGCCCCATTTACAATCGGTAAAATAGATGCCAAAAGGCTACCAAATGAAAATAGTAATACGAGAAATGCAATTGGTAAACCAATCATCTCTGCTACTTTTAAATCATTTTGTGTTCTTTCATTGATCTCTTGATTAATTTTCGGAAAACCTGTAGGTGTTACTTTTAGTGCTTCATTACTTTCCTTTTCAATTTTATCAGCAAATTGTAATGTCTTTTCCATTCGCTCTTTATTTGTTTTCCCGGAAAATAAAATTGTTGCATAGCCGATATCATCCTGTAACATCTCTTTATTCTCTATTGGATGATGGAAAGTTTCATATGTCTCTTTCTCTTGAACAGTCTTTACAATTTTCTCTATTTGCTTTTGGAACTCCTCATGCGAAGCATCCTTGTTTTTTTCAAAAACGAGTAGGAGTGTATCTTGGGACCTCTTAAAATCTTTATCTAAAATTTCTTTTGTTTTTTGATAATCTCCTTCTGTTTGGAACCCATCACCGCCTAATACTCCCGGCAGCTTTGGAGCAAAAATACCGAGTGCTATCGCAAGCAATAGTAACGCTACAATTACCGTATAACGAAACTGATACAAAAAAGCTCCTAACTTCCCCCACTTATCAACTTTATGTACATTTGTCTTCACACATTTTCACCTACTTTAAATAATTCAATTGTCATTTATACTGTATCACATCTTCACATAAACAAAAAACGTCTAGAAAAACTATAATGATAGTTTTTTTAGACGTTTTTCTATCTCTCGTTATTAAGCCCAAGCCTTTCGGTAAGCAAGCGATGAAAATAAATTGCTATAATTAACAAAATGCCACCGAAACAGTAACCAGCTAAAATATCAGTTGGATAATGTACATTTAAAATAATTCTACTTAATCCAATCAATATGATTAATATACCTAGCAAAATCGTTATGACATATTTCCCCGTTACACTCTTCAAATTTGCAGCAATGATATAAGCAAGAAAACCAAATGTCATAATGGATAGCATTGCATGTCCACTAGGGAAACTATATCCAAGTGCATCTAGCGCTTCATTTAATGACGGACGGTCTCTTTTCACAATTTCTTTAATCCCTTTATTCACAAGATGCGTTACTAAAATACCTACTGGATACACAATCATCGCAGCATAATAACGCTTCTTCCAAAAAACGAGCAAACTTATAACGAGCGTAGTTATGATCCCAATCTCAGATCCCATCTTTGTAAAATATGAGAAAAATGTAAGTGAGCCTTCTGTCTGTAACCCTTTTACCAATCCACGGACATATGTATCCATCACTGTAACGCCACCTGCATGTACGCGCCAAGCAATAATACTAAATACAGCAAGTAATAAACCGATACACATTATCTCATATTGATGTAACTTCTTCTTCAAACGATTTCCTCCTACTTATGAAAAAATGCGATTTCTATTTTAGAAACCGCATTTCCTTACTTATTTACCTTTTGTTTTTAACTCTGTCCAGTAACGATCATAGTCTTTTAACTTATCGTCTACATCAACAAGCCATTCTGTACGATCTAATTCCTCTTTCGTTAAGAAAATCATCTCATTATCACGATATTCTTTACTATGTAGAGGATAGGCTTTTTCATTTGGATTACTGTAACCAATTGACTCGTAGTTTTTCACACTTACTTTTTCATCTAATAAGTAGTTCATAAACTTCTCTGCAAGTTCTTTATGTTTCGCACCTTTTGGAATTGCTAACGTGTCAGCCCAAATTGTGCCGCCTTCTTTTGGTACAACGTATCCTACATCTTTATTGTCTTTCGCAATAAATGCTGCGTCTCCAGACCATACAGTCCCAATCCAAGCATCTTCTGTAATAAATTTTTGTTTAATATTATCTGTATCGAATGCTAATAAGTTTGGAAGTAGCTTCTGTAAATCATTTGACGCTGTCTTTAACTCTGCATCAACTTTCGTGCTATTTGAGAATCCATTCTTTTTAAGCCCCATTCCCAGCACTTCACGAGAATCGTTTAATAAAGTAACATGCCCTTTATATTTCTCGTCCCATAAATCTGCCCAGCTTGTAGGTGTTTCTTTCACATACTTTTTATTGTATGCAATGCCTGTCACACCCCAAGTATATACTAGAGAATACTTATTCTCTGGATCAAACGCAGGTGTTTTGAAGTTAGAAACAAGGTTGTCAATGTTCGGGATGTTCTTCTTGTCTAATGGCTCTAATAAGTCCATCTTCGCCATTGTTTTCACCATGTAATCAGATGGCTGAATTAAATCATACGTCGCGCCACCAGCTTGTAATTTCGCAAGCATTTCTTCGTTACTTGCGTATTTATCATAGTTAATTTTCACGTTATATTTCTTTTCAAAATCTTTTAAAACTTGCTCATCAAAGTTGTCAGCCCAACTATAAATATTTAATTCTTCTTTCTTCTCACCACAGCCCGCAAGTACACATGCAACAAGGCCAAAGCTAATAGCTGCGCCAGCTAATGTTTTCACTAATTTCATCGGTTTATTACCTCCTCGTACTTTCTATATCATTCGTATTATAAAGGAAGGTGTCCTCCAGAGTTTTCTTCACCATCTGCACCTTTGTTACGGAAGATTTCAGATAGAACCATTAATCCTACGATAACGACAATTAAAATTGTAGACAGGGCATTAATTTCAGGTGATACTCCGCGCTTAACCATACTGTAAATGTATAATGGCAATGTTGTTGATCCTGGTCCTGATACGAAGAAACTAATTACAAAATCATCAATTGATAATGTAAATGTTAATAATGCTGCTGAAACAACTCCCGGTGCAATTGCTGGAAATGTTACATAGCGAAACGTTTGCCACGGTGTTGCCCCTAAATCATTTGCAGCCTCTTCTAAATCACGTCCCATACTAGAAAGACGGGCTGCTAAAATAACAACAACAAATGAAATACTAAATGTAATATGAGAAATAATAATCGTTACTTGTCCAAGTTCCATACCTAATTGACTAAATAAGATTAGTAAAGATAATCCCATTAAAATATCAGGAATTAAAATTGGTAAGTATACAAGACCATTAATTGCCCCTTCAAAACGATATTTGTAACGATGTAAGGCAATCGCAAAAAACACACCAAGAATTGTCGTTACAACCGTCGTTATAACTGCAATCGTCATACTATTTATAAACGCATCAATAACATCTTGTTTTTGAAATAAATCTGTATACCAATGGAATGTAAAGCCTTCCCATTCTGCATTAATGCGCGAATCGTTGAAGGAATATACCATTAAAACCATCATTGGAAAATACAAAAACAATAAAATTAACCAAGAATAAGAAACTAAAAACTTCTTCATCTTTGCCTATTCCCCTCCGTTTCCATCATATTTATATATTTTCGTTGCACGATAATATAAGTAAATTAACAGAACAGAGAATAGAACAACAATCAGAGATAACGCGGAACCAAACGGCCAGTCACGCGAGCCTAAGAATTGATTTTGAATTACGTTTCCGATTAACGCTACTTTTGATCCACCCATAACGTCTGATACAACAAACATTCCGATAGAAGAGACGAATACTAAAATAGAACCAGTCACAATCCCTGACATCGTCATCGGTACTGTTACATTCCAAAATGCCTTTGCTGGTGTTGCCCCTAAATCATAAGCTGCCTCTAGCTTACGCTTATCCAGCTGCTCAATTGCCGCATACACTGGTAAAATCATAAATGGTAATAAAGAATATACCATTCCGAGTATTACAGAAGGTGTATTATATAGTAAATTTAAAGGTTCACTAATAATACCTAGTTTCAATAACAATGTGTTTACAAGACCTTGTGAACGTAAAATAACAATCCATGCGTATGAACGAACAAGGAAGTTAATCCAAAACGGGATCGTTGCCAATAATAAAAGAATAGAACGATATTTACGATCAACAATTGTAATTGTATAAGCAAATGGATAACCAATTACTAAACAGAGTACTGTCGTAATAACCGCAATTTTCACTGTTTCCCATAACGTCCCCATATATAATGGGTCAAACACGCGCGCTATGTTATCTAATGTAAATTTCATTTCCACTGTCCCGTATGCTCCGCGCTGCATGAAGGCAAATGCGAGTACGAACAGAAGCGGAATTAGGAAAAAGAGTAACAGCCATACGACTGTAGGTAATGCGAGTAATTTCCCTTTTTTCAATTTAAGGTCACCTCGTCCTCTTGCTCCCAGCCTACATATACATTATCTCCAATGTTCCACTGTGCTGCTTCTTCAGCAGTTTGATATGCCATTAGTAATTCTGATGTTTTCTCATCACGTACATAAAGCTTTTCCATATTTCCAACAAACTCAACATCTTCAATATGTCCAAGATGGTATTCTTTTAAAATTGGCTCTTCAACCGAACGAACCTTTACATTTTCAGGGCGAACTGCTACGTAGTTTTCCCCATTTTTCACGATATTATTTTCACCGATGAACGTCGCAACGAACAATGTTTTCGGTTGATTATAAATTTCTTTCGGCGTGCCGACTTGTTCGATATGCCCTTTATTCATAACAACAATACGATCACTCATACTCATCGCTTCTTCTTGATCGTGTGTTACGTATATGAACGTAATTCCTAAATTACGTTGTAAGTTCTTCAATTCACGTTGCAAATCTTTTCGTAACTTAAAGTCAAGTGCTCCAAGTGGCTCATCTAATAGTAATACACGTGGATTGTTTACAATTGCTCTTGCAATTGCTACACGCTGCTGCTGTCCACCAGAGAGCTTTGAAGGTTTGCGATTACGGAATTCAAGTAACTGCGTTAAACGCATTGCCTCTTCAGCACGTTCTTTCTGCTCCGCTGCTGGTACTTTTTGCATTTTCATACCGAAACAAATATTTTTCTCCACGTTCATATGCGGGAATAGTGCATAATGTTGGAACACTAAGTTCATATGACGCTTGTATGGCGGCAAATCGTTAATCTTTTCATCATCTAATAGAAGATTCCCTTTAGTTGGCGTTTCAAAACCCGCGATCATACGAAGTAACGTCGTTTTCCCGCAACCACTTGGTCCTAAAATTGTTAAAAATTCTCCTTCTTTAATATCTAAAGAAAGAGGTGGGATAATCACTTGATTTCCAAAATGTTTTTCTACTGCTTCAACTTTAATAATCTTTTTCATTTTCCCGTCCTATCTACCTTAAATTTTAATTTTTATATTCATGAATAAATATTTATGTTCTATAGACTATTTTTTGTTTCGATCCAAACAAAAATGATTATTTAGCAAGCGTTCGCTTCTATTCTTTATGTAGTATGTTTGATTCATTTTCGCATGATACATAACGTCGAACAGAAAAACCCCTTCCATTGCGAAGGGGCTATTATCATACGGCTACGCCTACTGATAAACACCATCATCATTTTAACAACTTTCGTATGAATTTTAAAGCACTTTTTGTAGAAGAATAACGAATTTTCATATCGAATGCCGTAGATTGGGCTAAAATGCTTTTATAATGTGAAAAAGTCCGAAAACTTTCTTCCCCATGATAACTACCTAATCCACTACTTCCGACGCCACCAAAAGGCAAATATGGTGTTGCAAGATGATAGACAACATCATTAATACAGCCTCCGCCATACGAAATATTACTCGTCACTTTCTTTTGCATTTCTTTATCTTCAGAAAATACATATAACGCTAACGGCTTCGGATGTTGCTGAATTGTTTCAATTACCTCTTCTATGTTGTCATACTCTACAATTGGTAAAATCGGACCAAAAATTTCATCTTCCATAACTGCATCTTGCCATGTAATGTCTGTTACTACTGTCGGTTCAATATGCAACGTTTCTTTTTTATAATTCCCACCGATTACGGTTTTACCATCTTTCAAAAATGTACATAACCGTTCAAAATGACGCTCACTCACAATTCGTACATAACTTTCATTGTTCAGTGGGTTTTCCCCATACTGCTCCGTAATTTCATGTCGTAATGCCTCGATTAACTGTTCTTTTACAGAAGAATGGACATACATATAATCAGGCGCTACACACGTCTGGCCTGCATTTAAAAACTTACCCCAAACAATCCGTCTTGCTGTTACATCTATTTTTGCATCTTTATGTACAATACATGGGCTTTTACCACCAAGTTCTAACGTAAGAGGCGTTAATTGCTTCGCAGCTGCTTCCATCACAACTTTTCCAACACCCACACTACCAGTAAAGAAAATATAATCAAATGGTTCCCTCAGCAAAGCTGTACTCTCTTCAATACCACCCTCTACTACCGCTACAAGCTCTTCTTGGAATAATTCATCTAACATTCTCATAAGAACTTTTGAAACGTTAGGCGTTAATTCTGACGGCTTTAAAACGACTGTATTGCCAGCTGCCAATGCTCCTACAAGTGGTGCAATTGCTAATTGAAACGGATAGTTCCACGGTGCAATAATAAGCGTCACACCATACGGTTCTGGTATTATTTTTCCCTTTGACCCAAAATGAGTGAGCGCTGTTCGAACACGCTTCGGTTTACTCCACGATGAGATATGTTTCAATTGAAAAGAAATTTCTTTTAATACATATCCAATTTCTGTTGTAAATGATTCGTGAACTGATTTATTTAAATCTAATTTCAAAGCTTCAAATATCTCTTCTTCAAAACGCTGAATTCCATCATAAAGCTTCTTCAAATTATTTTTTCTTGTTTCTATGCTTCTCGTATGCCCTTTTAAAAAATATTTCTTTTGCTTACTTACAATAGAAGAAACACTCATTCATTCACCTTCTCCCACTATTTTTATCCCGCTATAAACGGACAGTAAGACTCCCACCTCAAAATCTAGCGAACTCGTGGAAGTTAGACGAGAGTCTAGCTGCCCGTAAAAATCCACTTGGTGCGGGTTAATAATCAGCAGAAGACAATCCCCACTGATTAAAGTTTCACTTTATCCAATTCTTTCATTATTTATATAGAACTTTTTTTATTCGTAAAGTTACATTATATATAATTTTTCCTTTTATATAAAATTCATTGCTCACAAAAAACTACCGAAAGAAAATCTCCCGGTAGTTTTATGGTATTAACGGTATAAACGAACAGCACCTGCAGAGTTATCATCAGCTTGTCCTACTACTTCAAACTTCAGACCAAGCTTCGGTAAAATACGTCCTGCATCTGGAATTTGCTCATTAATATACTTTTTAGAATCATCAAACTTCGGTACACCTGCTAAGCCATTATACGTAAACGTTCCACGCGTTGGAGATACAACTTTCCAAGCTGGCGTTTTATCGAATGAGAACGCCGCATCAGCGATTTGGAATCGTGTACTACTCTTAACTGTCGGTTTACCATTTAAAGTTCCTACAATTGCTTCTGGGTGAGAATCAACTACACCAAGGAAACCGTGTCCTGGATGTACGCCAACCCAGTTATCTGTGTACTCTGAATCCGCATACCATACAACCATACCAGTGTTATATTGTGGACCGCGAGCAAATTTCAATGCGTTATCTGAACCAGCGTAGTTTCTCCACTCTACATAGTAGTTATGTTCTTTCTTCTCTGTTCCGTTAGAAACAGCGAAACCATCTAATTTGAATTGTGGTGCACCTTCTGCATCATCAGAGAATGCAACTTTACCATCTACTGTTAATGAAGCATTATCAAGAGTGAATCCATTTAATGCTAAACCACCATCAGTAATGTAATCAAATGTTAATTTTACTTTCTTACCTTTGAATTGGCTTAAATCATATGATTTGTCGATCCATTGTCCATTTGTCGTAGCTGCAGTTCCACTATTTGCTTTCTCACCAATTCTTTCAATTAACGTTTGTTGACCGTCTTCTGTTACAGCGTGTACTTCAAGGAAGTCATACTCTGCTTCAATTTCATATAATGATTTGAAATCAAATTTTGCAGTCGTTGCATTTGTTAAATCAAACAGTGGTGTTTCCATCTTTGTATGAAGATCGTCACCTTTTGTGCTGTAATAGTATTGTTTACCAAATGCTGGTGCAATTGTTTTTACATCTTTATCAGGTAAGTTTACACGAATCAAACCTGGTCGGTTAGATTTCGTAACACTCTGATCTAAATATGTTGCTAGACCGATACCTTTATTTAATTTCTCGTAATCTACTTCTACGATATTTGCCCAGTTACCACCGATTGTTTTCTGGAAAAATTCTTTGTTTTGTGGTGATAAGCTCGTCGGTGTTGTTCCTGCAATTTTACCAGCCCAGCTTCCGCCACTCATAATAGACCAAGCTTCAACTGGCTCACCGTTACCGCTATATTGTGTATCATACTCATCTGGAAGACCTAAATCATGACCATATTCGTGTGCGAATACACCAACCGCGCCATCTTCTGGTTCAATTGTGTAGTCGAACGCTGCCATCTTTCCGCCCCAATATGGAACTTTCGCTTGTGTACCTTCAATTTGGAATGGTTTTGGTCCAACTGTCCAGCGATGTGACCAAATTGCGTCATCACCTAATTTACCGCCGCCAGCTTCTTGTCCAACACCCGCATGAATAATCATTAAGTGGTCAATTAAACCATCCGGTTGATTTTGATTTCCATCGCCATTTATATCATATTGGTCGAATTGATCAAACTGTGATAAATCAAGACCGCTATCTACAGCTGCTTTTAATGCATCTTTTACTAAATCACGTGGTCCTTTTGGTCCTTTATTATCATGACCTGTTGCTGCATCAGCACCGTAATCAGCAGCTTTACCAGGAACTGTTAACCATTTTGTAACTGTTCCATCTACAGTGTAACTACCACCAGATTGCTCTTCATAATATTGTTTAAACGTTTCGATTTTACTTCCATCATCTAATGTGAATGGCTCGTTACCGAATAACATTTTTTCATAGTGTTCTTGATTAAAATCGTTAGAATACATATAACCAGGCTCTTTATCGATATTGTTATGTTTGAAATCATCGTACTCTACAAGTAAAACGAGTACTTTATCTTTACGAACTTCACCGTTATATGCTTTTTGCTTTGCTGGAGAAGTTGGTACTTTACCATCTAGTCCGCCTCTAACTGGGCCTGTCGCTGCAGGTGTACCCGTTGCAGGTTGATCTACTTTATCTTTTGTATCTGCTTTCGCATCTTTCACTTTCTTTAAAAAGTCAGATGCTTCTTTCGTAAGCTGGTCCCCATTTGCTGCTTCTTTCCCAGGATTTTCACCTTTTTTGTTCTCTACATATTTTTCGACAGCTTTCTTTGTTTCTGTCTCTGAAGCTGACGAATCAATTACCCCACGTTCTTTTAGCGCATTTGCTAATCTTTCTTCTGGAATCAAATGATCATCAACTGGGCTCGTAGCTGTTTTACTTACAGGCGTTTCAGCATAAGCAGATTGGCTACCAGCGCTGAATGAAATACCTAAAACCGCTGTTAAAGCAATTGATGATAACACTTTAAATGGTTTCTTTTTCATCCCTTATTTCCTCCCCTAAATAAATAATATGTATTACAAATTGAATTTTATTAAAAATTCAATATTTTTTCAATATTTAGTTTTATTATGTAATTTTTTTAATATATTTGTAAAAATTCCATAGTTAGCATACGAATATATCACAATTCAACAATATTTTCTGAAAATATTGAAAAATTATGACGAACAATTTATAATTATTTCCATTGAGGGAGTTTAATGGGGATTTTATCTTTGTTTTATCTACACAATACTTGATAATTCGATACATAAAATACAAAATTCGATTCATTATCATTTATTCTGTAGCAGCAATTATGACCAATAATTAGGGAGGAATTACACTTGTACAAAGATAAGACAGACGCACTGGACCAAGAATGGATTGATTTAATGCTTGAAGCTCTAGATGCTGGTATCGCCCTGAAAGATATCGAACACTTTTTCCAACGTATGAAGCAAACGAGCCAGGCTCAATAGCCTTGTTCTTTTTAACGAAGTTTATGTTATAATAATGACATCATCAGACGACTACACATTGATAGAAAGGTGCGCAAATATGATTGGAGAACGTATAAAACGCCTTCGTTTACAAAAAGGCATTTCATTAACAGAACTCGCTGAAAAAGCTGGTGTCGCTAAATCTTACATTAGTTCCATAGAACGAAATTTACAAAAAAACCCTTCCATTCAGTTTCTTGAAAAAATCGCAGCAGTTCTACAAATTCCAGTTGATACTTTGCTTCACGATGAAACAACAACGGAAACTAACCTAGACTCCGAATGGACACAGCTCGTTAAAGATGCAATGAGCTCCGGTGTCTCCAAAGAACAGTTTCGTGAATTTCTTGAATTTACAAAGTGGAAGAAAAATCAAGAATAATAAATACGGGGTGCATATAGCACTCCTTTTTTCTTTATAAAAAAAAGCGGGGGATACCCGCTTTTTGATTTATTATCTTTCTTCGCCATCTTGTTGCATTGCATTAAATGTCCATTCTAAGTCTAATGAATCACCTTGGAATTTATTTTGATCATCTTTATTATCTACGAATTCAAATTCCACCCATAAGTAATCTTCACTACCAGCTGCTAAACCACCCTCTTCTGCCCACTCAGGAGCAAAGACTTCTTTCGCTACTACATCTGGATCTGTTTTTTGTAAGTCTGCTAATGTTGTTTCATATACAGGCCCACTTCCTTTATCCCAATTCCAAATGAATTTCACATTAATATGCTTAGCAAAATCTTCTCCGGCGTTATCACCTTTAGCATCCTTTATATCATACTTTGTCGCTAGTTTAACCTCTTTAATATCTAACGTTCCATTGTTCTGTAATAAGAACTCTTTCTTAACAGTATCCCCTGGTTTTAAATCTTTAATATCTACAAGCGTTTTAGGATTTAATGTAAGATCTAATGTCCCCGCTGCAAATGTATTCTTCGATACTTCTTTATCGCTAAAGAATGCAAATGTTCCTCCACCAATTAAAGATAACCCCAGTGCCGCTGATGCAACTCCCATACCTAACTTTTTCTTTAGACTCACAATCAATTCCCCCTAGCTGTTTTTTGTATTTTTATCTCTTATTTCAAAATAAGAGATGTAACTAAAACTATATTAGCTAAGCTAATATTTGTTCTTTTTTGAAAACCTCATGTTCATTATAGCGAACAAACCTATATAAATACAACAAATATTTATTAGTATTTTCAATCATTTTTGATTTCTCAAAAATATTTTGATTTTTCAGAAAAATATTGAGAAATATAGAAAAACTTTTTTAATGTTTTGGTCCATCTCCTACTAATTAATAGCCACCAGACTACCTCTTATCCGAATAGTAAAATAAGAAGGACATAACAAATAGGCGAGTAACAATGCTCTCTCACCCATCTGCTTTATAATCTCTATCCGTTCCGAAATGTTGCTGTATTTGACTTGCTATTCCTATTTTTTCTGATTTTCTTGTTTCTTACTCTCTTCTAGCTTTTTCGCTTCTTCTTGCTTTCTTACTCTCTTCTAGCTTTTTCGCTTCTTCTTGTTTCTTTTGTTCCTCGTTCACTTTTTTTGCGGTTTCATCTACTAATAATTTCTCAAAAACTTGAATTTGTTTATCAATTTCCTGCAAACTAACCTCTTTATCAACAAACTCACAATTCTCTTTAATTATGAGAAAACCAGTATTCACATATGAGAATACTTGCTTAGTCGATTCACTTTTATTCCCTTTTAACTCTTCTTGCGCTTTATTATAAGGATTTTCTATTGATTCATATACTTTTTGTAATAGTTCCCTCTCAACAGCAATTTTCTCACGTCCTTGCTTCCACGTAACTAGCGTCTGTTCTAACTCTTGAGTGGAAGTGAAGGTTAATTTCGATTTCATATTTTCATACTCATGTAAAATTACTTCCTTATGTTGCTTAGCTTGTTCTGTTAACTGATCGACTGTTTTTGGAAAAATACTTGCTGTAGAAATGGTAGCCTGTACTTTCGTTTCATGAATAAACGCCGCTTCTGTATGCGTCATAATTTGAGATCCTAAATAAAACGTAATAGAGCACATACATGGCAATATAAGCATCTTTTTAAAATTACGTGGTCTTTTCAGCATCTTAATCTCTCCCATCGAACAACGTGTTCTTTATATAGAACGTTATCTTTATTATAATAAAGAACGATACAAAATGATAGCCATATACTAGAAAAATAGAAAAAGGGCTATCCATGTGATAGCCCTTTTTTATTATTATCTTTCTTCACCTGCTGTTTGTTGTGCGTCAAACGTCCAATTTAATTGTAATTTATCACCTTGGAATTCATTTTGATCTTTACCATTATCAACAAACTCGAATTTCACCGTAAATTTATCAGATTTACCTGCAGAAATACCTTTTTCATCCCAGAACCAAGCACCTAAATCATTGTCAACCGCTGTAACTGTGTCACTCTTCAATTTATCTAATGTTGTTTCTTTTACAACTGTTTCATGCTTGTCTACATTTTTTAAGAATATTACTTTAATATGTTTACCAAAATCATCTTTATTATCATTCTTCACATCTTCTACCTTGTAATCTGTTTTCAATAGAACTTTTTTAATGTCTAAAGAACCTTTATTCTCTAGTTTAAAATCTCTTTTAATTGTATCGCCAGGTTTTAAACTTGATACATCAACTACTGTTGTTGGATTTAATGCTAAATCAAGTGTCCCAGCAGCAAATGTATTATTTGACACTTCTTTATCGCTAAAGAATGCAAATGTTCCTCCGCCAACTAATGCTGCTCCTAGTACTGCTGATGCGATACCCATTCCTAATTTTTTCTTTAAAGTCATGTCCAAATCCCCCATAATATATATTTGTTAATTTCCTAGTAGGAAATCATAACCAAGATAACTAGACGGATTGTTCTACTTTTTTATCTTTCTTTTCTCCGTCGATGCTACGAATAGCGCCAAAAATAGAAAATGCGGAATAACCAAGTAAAAAGACTCCTGGAATAATAAGAAGTAATGCTGCTCCCGCTTTTGAATTCGCATAATTTAGTAAATAACCTACATACGGAACTGTAATATCTGCATACTTTCCGATTACATTCTCCGCAAGTACTGGTGCTAAATCTGGTCCGTTGTTGTTATCCCCTTTTGTTTCATACATTACTTTGCCATTTGTATCTTTCACACCGATAATACGGTGAGTGACAATTTTGTCATCTTTCTCTTTAAAGGTAATAACATCACCTTTTTGATATTTAGAACCATCTTTCGTTGGCTCTATCGCAATGATTGATCCTGTTAAAAACGTCGGTTCCATCGATCCTGATAACACTGTTTTAAATTGATATCCCATCACAGTCGGATCCCCGCCACTCGCCTTTGACGAAATAACCACAAAAGCTAAACAAACCATTACTGCAAATAAAACAAATGAGATAACGTTGCTAATCACCTTCCAAATTAATTTCATCGTTTCTCTCCCTCTCCGTTGTTTTATATTATTTAAAGTATGCAATATTCATCTTAGTTCTCTAACAAGAACACAAGTAAATAATATAACGAACAATATGGAAATGCAATAAGAAAATTTACAATTATTAGTTAATTTTTAAAAATATATGCACACAAAAAAGACCGTGACAAAATCTCATCACAGTCTCCATACTAGCAATTTATTTTTCTTCTGATTTTATTCCCTGTTTATTCCGACGCAACACTACATATAAAATGGCTCCCACTAATACAATCGCGCCTATCCCAACACTTATCACTTTCACATTTGATTCCTTTACTTCAGGCGCAACTGTATCTTTTTTAGGCATCGCAAAAGTAACATCTTCTTTTGAAAGAACATTTATCGTCGCAATTGTTTGATTATTTTTCGTAATATCAACTGCACCAACTACCTCACCACGATGGATTCCCTTATGATACAAAGAGTCTTTATCTAATGAAGCTGCCCGGAAAGTAGTTCTCACATTTTTCCCTTCATCTTTCTTAAGCATAAGCTCTGCACTTTTTTCAAGTTCGCTATCAATATCTTTATTTAAATACGTTGTCTTTTGATGCCAACTCTGTTTATCTAGCACCGTTTGCTTCACAAATTGCCCAAAAGAATATTCCGCCATCTGCTTCAAATCCTCATAAATTTCAGGTCTTTGAGAAGCCATTACTACATTTATAATACGATTTCCATCTTTCTCATTTAATAAAACGAGTGTATTACGCGCTTCATTCGTAAAACCCGTCTTACCACCAATACTGTATGGATTTTCAAAATAAGTAGATTTATTAAAAATAGAAACCGTCTGCCTAGATGTCGTAACGGTTGTTCTTTTCATATTCATCGCTTGCAAAATTTCAGGATACTGCTGCACACCTCTCGTAATCATAGCCATATCATATGGCGTCGTATAATGATTTGGATCATGCAATCCATTTGGTGTTACAAAATGACTATCTGTAGCCCCTAATTGCTTCGCTTTTTCATTCATCATATTAGCGAAATTCTCAACACTCCCGCCAATACGCTCCGCAATCGCATACGACACATCATTCGCACTTAACACCATTAAAATCATAAGCGCAGTATTGCGGTTAATCGTCTCACCAGGTTGAAACTCAATTTGATAATTACTCTTCTCTTGATCTAACGCTAATTGTGAAAACGTAAATTGATCCTCCGGCTTCGTATGCTCCATAAGTAAAATTGCTGTTAGCACTTTCGTCATACTAGCAGGAAATGCACGATGATGTGCATTTTTGTCATACAACACATCCCCTGTTTTCGCATCAATCGTAGCTGCAAACTGACTAAAAACATTCGGTCCTTCCGCGGGTGGCGGTGCTACTTGTCCTGGATCCACCCCAACATTTGTCTCAGCATGTAACGTCATAGGTGTCAAAAAAAATAAACAAATAACTGTAATAAAAGCCGAAATCTTCTTAAAATTAACCATATGACTCTCCCTTTTCAATTTACTCCCATAACAAAAAAATGGATCTACCAATCTATATATAATTTGTATTAAACTGGAAGAATATTCACTATTTTTTACTATATCACACTTTTACGATTAAGAACATAAATATACAACAAAAAAATAAGAAGGAATTACTCTTTCTTATCCTTCTCATCAATCAACGAATCTATTAACTTTTGCCCAGCTTCCTCGGCTGTAATCTCATCCGTCATACCCATAAACGACCAACCTTTAGAATCTACCCACTCAACGAACTCTTGTAAAAACTCATCATGCGTCACATCCACATCAAGAATCGAACCATTAATCGAAATCGTTCTATTTCTAGGTACACGCATCTTGAACGTTTTTCTTACCATTACAATTATTCTCCCTCTACTCCTGAATATTTATGAAATAATCATGTATCTCTGTTATACATGATTTTAAGTAAATTGTAAAAAGGATATATTGGCCAATTTGCATATTAAAAATGAAAATTGACCAATATATAATCCTCACACTACATTCATTTGGTCATAAATTACTAAATACATCCATATACAAAAACAAAACACCTTATATTCTATCACACCAAATACACTTGACCTTGGTACAATTAAGTGGAAAATATTAGAAAACAATTTTAAAATGAGGAGGAACTCCATGGCGCGTTGTACGTATTGTAAAACGAAGTGGAAAGTAAAAGATGTATGGTCGATACTCATGACATTTGAAAAAGATTGTCCGTATTGTCTTGGAAGACAATATATATCAAAGAAAACATTGAATGCTATGCCAGAACTTATAAGCTTACCTCTACACTTCTTATTTCCTTTTCTTGTTGATTTGAGTAATGAGGGGCCTTTGGATTGGTATCGGAAATCATAACACTCCAACATCTTCTACTTATTAAATATAAAAACTTACATACTAATATCCCTCTAAAATAAAAACTATTTTCTATTACACTACCTCTTTAAAAACTTACTACACGAAAAATATTGTAAATTTTCAGTTAATTATATATAATTGCTTTAACATAATGATTAAAGGTGCTATTACATAAGCATTTTGAAGATCCCGTAGCTCAGCAGGGAGAGCGCCACCTTGACAGGGTGGAGGTCGCTGGTTCGAGGCCAGTCGGGATCATATGAGCCCCCTTGACTATTAAGGGGGCTTTATGTAGCCAATCAATATACTTTTTTAAAGAGTAAACTTTTTATTTACTGGTCAAGATTTAGTCAATACCATTTTCTTTTGGTCACTCATTTCGTTTTTTTGTGGATTCAAAATAGGTATATTTTAGTCTTCATATCTACAACATAAAAAATAGTATAACTAAGATTCTTCTGCTATCTTCTTTTTTAATTTCGGTCCTTTATTTTAAAGAATGAGTATTTTATCAGTTGTATGGAAATATACAGTTTTCTTATTAAATGACTATGTTACTCTAACAACATATAAGAAGCCTGTCTATAATCAGAACAGACTTCTTACAATTGTGCATTCAGAGAAGATCTACCAAAGTTACCTCTTTTATATGTAAGAGAACGAAAGGAAAATTTATCTTCCGAAAACATCAGTATTTAACACGTTTTCGTCATAATTTTGATTGCAGATAGGACAATGAACATCCCACTGATTGAGTACTTACCAATTATAGTTTCAAGGCATATTTCATTAAGTCTATACTTCTATAATACTCCAAGGGATGATCTTGTCTATGTCGACATGTATTGTCCACCCACACATCACCATCATTTGGACAAATATAAGATTGTTTGTATTCTTGTATCTCAGCCATCTCGTCATAACTCAAGCAAAGTCCCTTACGTTTTCCAAAGTAATAAAATAATCGCATAAAGTTCACATTTAAATTTTCTGTATCTCCTGGTAGCACAGAAAAGTGCCTAATTATATACACAGCATCATGATTGATATTCTATTGTGCTGCATGTACATCTGTGTACACAAAGGTCTCACTCTTCATACATACGCCTTCTTTTGACTTCATGCATACTTGTTCCTCTGGAATCTGCTATGGCATGCAAAGTATTATCGTTCTTCAGATGTCTCAGATAAAGTATCATCTACTTCATCTGAGACATCTCTTTGCATATTAGATAATATACGGCCTTAAGTGTCTAATGTAGTGGTTATTTTTGTGTGACCTCCTACCCTTTCTGCAATTAATTTAATTGGTTCATTTTGTAACTCTTTCAATAATTCTATTAAGCTACCTGAAAACACTACTTCTCGAATGTTTTTTTGTATTTGGTTGTCCGAAGGTATGGCATGGTCTGTTTGTATAGGAAAGGGATTCTTTTATTTCCATGATTTATTTTTCAAAATCTTTACCACTTGAATGCTAGAATTCCCCTGTGTTACATTCCTGTATGAAAGGTACGAGAAGAAGTAAACTTCCAACTAAGTTCATGCGGAAAAGAAGTGAAGAAACAACAAGAAAGTCCATGAGGATAGGTTATTGTTCATATTACACTACTAAACGAACGTAAAGATCCGCGCCTGGTGTAATGGTTGCGGTTTGGAGTTGCACTGGAACTTGTCCAGGCCCCGGGAGTTGGACAAAAAGACCATAGGTTCCAGGTGGAAGATTTTGAAGTCGGAACATTCCATCAGTGCCTAGTATGCCAAGGTCAATTGGGACGTTTGTTCTAGTGAGGTATTCAGAGGCAACGCTTCCTTGTCTTCGTGCAGATATTCGAGCCTCTGCTATTGGGATACCTAATTGATTTACAACTTGTCCATAAAAGCTGCCTAATCTAGTTCTTAATTTTTCTCCAGAGGAGCGCTTGCCTTTGGGCCCTCGACCAGTGGTTCTACTTCCAGTTGTCAATCTATTAATAGATTTTCCAAACGTCCGTTTTGCTGCATTAGACGCGTCCAACAAACCATATCCAAAGAAAGTATTCCATTCTTTTATGGTTGCATCTATAGGATTTGCCGCTCTTTGAATTATTTGTATCACTTCTTGGTTACTGAGTTGTGGATAAATGGCAAATATCATTGCAGCCAATCCGCTTACAAAAGGAGTTGCCATGGAAGTCCCAGCAAGAGCATCGTAGTTTAATAAATTGTTTCCAGTATTGTACGTTGGTGTAGTTGAAAGAATAGCAGTACCTGGTGCAGCTATTCCAACGTTCATACCCCAGCTTGAAAAGGAAGCTCTATCATTCGCTTGATTTGTTGCAGAAACCGCAAGAACAAAGTTATAACCGGCTGGGTATTGGACTTGATCATTTCCTCTATTTCCCGCTGCTGCAACAATGATAATACCTTGTTGCCATGCGAAATTAATGGCAAGTTGAAATGTATTACTATAAAATGCTCCACCTAAACTCATGTTAATGACATTTGCGCCATTATTTGTGGCATATAAAACCCCAGCAATAAACCATGTTATTCTCCCCAAATTATTTGCATCTAAAACTCGAACAGGCATAATATTTGCTGTATTAAAGCTCATTCCGGCAATACCGGTTCTATTATTTGTGATGCCTGCAGCAATTCCTGCAACATGAGTTCCATGTCCATGTTGATCAATAAAATCATTTGGGTTATTATTGGTAAAATTAGTTGGTGATACGATTTTTGCTGCTAAATCTGGGTGATTTGGATCAATTCCTGAATCTAAAATTGCAACAGTTACACTACCTTGAATATTCCTAGCCCGATCCCAAGCCTTTTCAGGATTTACACGTCGCAGTCCCCATTGATTCTGTAAACCATCATTCGAGGTCTGAGTTGGAGTCCGATAAAATGGATCATTTGGGCTGAAGTCAGCCGAAATGATGTGGTCTTTTTCAACAAAGACAACCACTTTAGAGGATTGATAGTCTTTTATAGCTTGAGCTACATTTGTTTCATGAACGGTTACTACGTCCACATTGATTTCAGGGAATTGATTTTTCACTTCTCCTCCTATTTCCTCATGTAAATAATCTCGTTCCTTCTTGCTGATACTAGGATTGAGTCCAACTAGTAAATCTACAAATCCAGTCAAATTTACATCTCTCCTTTATCATATTGTCGAAATCATTGTCCGACTCACAATATAATATTCAAAGAAGAGATATTTTGTCAGGGAGTTTGTCCAGAGAGATGACTCATTTTACAAATGTATTAGTAGAAATCGTAAATTAACATTTTAAGTCTATTAAGTAGTTTCAAAGATAATCGTTACGATTGCGTATAAATTGACGAATTAAGTCTATTGCATTCTCAAACTGAACCATTAGGCTTTCAAGTTACGGATCTGTTGAAATATGGGGATAAATCAAATATTTTAGTAAGTTTATTTTTGGAGACAGAAAATCTTCCATAAATTTTGTATAGGGTATTTCTTTAAGTAATGCTTTTTGTTTTCTAAAAAATAAATACTCACGGAGACGCGCTGCAAGGATATTGCTAGAGTTATCCACTATGGGAAGATAGTCATATTCTATCATCTCACCATTGTAATCTCTCCCCCAAGTTGCTTCATTATCTAAAAAGCAAAATAAACCATTCTAACCTAAAAAGGGTATTTTATAAGATCTTCGAAGTAGCAAATACTAAATATAAAATGAAGTCTCTCTATTCACCAAAATGTAAATGGCACCGATAGGAGGCAGGATAAAGCAAAGGAAAAAGACAAATATTTTTCTTAACGACCATGGATATGACGTTGCTGTCTGCATATGAATCGCCTTTTCATTATAATACTTGCTTTAACATCAGCCTTGCTACTCTATATTCTTCACTATTAGGCTCTTTTACGATTATGGGCGACCTTTCATCCTCTTCTTCTACAATCATTTCAAATACTTCTGTTTTTTCTTGTAATGTATTGGATTCACTATTTTGAGTAGGTTTTTTACTTAGTTCAATTTTCTTTGTTACTTCACCAAGTTTTTGCCCAACTTCTTCTACTTTTGCAGGTTCATCCGTAACATAGTATTCCTGTTCATCCCATACTAATATAGGTGGTACTTGTTCTCGTTTGTTACATATTATATAAGTAATACTAGCTATAAGTAGTAGACATATCGCTAGTATAAAGAAGATAGCTTTTTTATTCATATACTATTCTCCTTATCTATCATTTTATTGGATTATATAATATAAGATATAGATAGTAAATGGATTTTATGGTAATTTTTAGTTTTTTTAAAAAAGAAAAACCTTACGTAAGTAAGGTTCCGGTTTTAAACTCTACAATGACTGATTTATTAAAACAATCATTACGATAATCGCTATAAACATAACGACTAAACAGCCGATTAATTTATAAAACCCTCTTTTCGTTAACGTCCCACCTTGAACGTCTTTACGAATAAATAAGAATATAGCTAAAAATAAAACGAGCCCCATACCAAAAGCATACATCATTTGCATATGTTAATCTTCCTTTCTCTATTACATCTTAATATCTTTTCGATAAAACAACAAATGAGATAAAAACTGTACTCATCGTAAGTGCCATAAGTATATTCAATAATTCAGTAGCAGATAGTGTAAGTATTTTTAAGTTTAAGCCGATAGAGAAAAGAAGATAATATGCTGTTAATGCAAAAAAGGTCACGAACATTCCTTTATAACGAATGAGTTTCATTCGCTCGTCTTTTTCTTTAAATTGTGGGTGCAAGTAACTTAGGCAAAAACTCATAATCATCATCCCAAGTAATGGATACGTTATAGCTGGCGGTGCCGAATGCGTCATTATACCTGTTAATATCATAAATCCACTCATAAATAGAAAAATAATTCCCATAATAACGAAGTACTTTTGTGAATAGTTCATCTTTACTCCTCCCCTTCTTTTCCTTCATAAATGAATACATGTTCTATCGTTGTCTGAAATGTTTTCGCTATTTCAAATGCTAACGGAAGTGATGGATCATATTTCCCTTTTTCAATTGAAATGATAGTTTGCCTAGAAACCCCAAGTTTCTCAGCCAATTTTTCTTGTGATAGTCCAAATTTCTTTCGGTATTCGACCATTTTATTTTCCAAGGAAATTTCTCCCTCCTTCCTTATAACGAGTATAAGTGTAAAGGAACCTTTACGTCAAGGTCCCTTTACATTTATACCAATTACTTTTCACGCTATTTATATAGAAGAAACTTTTTCAATTTAAGCACGTCTATTTTGAAATGAATCATGGAACAATGTATATATCCGTTACTATATCTCCTCCCCGCTTTTATAAAAATTTAATATCTCCATATTTGTTTTATCCTTTTAAAACATTTCATTTATCTCTTTATTCCATGAAATGTGTTATTGGTTTTACGGTGTTTTTCGGCATATTTATAGAAACTAACGGATTATGAAGCATTTTTTATGTTTAGCCACTTTTTTTGTAGAAATCCTTCATTTTCCTTTCGATATTTAACACTATCTAAATAAAGTTTACGATAAATTCATAATTTTTTATTTTTTATACTATATTCCGTTATATTGTTGTATAATATCAATGAAAGCGCTTATTATTTCAATATACATAATTCGAACCACATTTTATCAAAACATTCTAACCATTATACCTATATTAAAATGCAACAATTATAGTTGTTAGTATAGGTATACCAAATATATCCACCCCATTTTTCTGTAAAATTACTTTATAACGTGAAAGATTAACTTGGGTGATAAGTTATTGTGAATGTTTTTTTACAAAACAGATAAGTAATAGTGTTTGGTATTATGTAAATTATTGTAATAACATAAGAGTAAAGAAAACAATTACATTATTTATTAGTTAATCAATTATTGAAAAAGAGCAAAATGCACCTTTTGTATGGAAAAGGATTATATGCATTGGGAGGTTTAAACAAATGACGAGGAAGAATTCAACGACAAACCCTTGGGCAAAGTTCCACGGTCCGAACCTTGGTTATGTTATTGAGCAGTATGATCTTTACGTAACTGGAGCAGGTTCTGTTGATCCGGAATTACAAGAGCTTTTTGAAATTTTTGGAGCTCCTTCGTTTCAAGATGATGTCGTAACAGGGGACAACACAGCAACACATTTTTCTCCTCAAAACACAGGGAACATTGAAAAAATTCTTAAAGTCGTTCAACTTGTTGAGCAGATTCGCTCTTTCGGGCATACGTTGGCTCACATCAACCCGATGGAAGATGCTGCAAATGGACAATCTCTTCTTGAGAAAGCAATGAACGAACTGAGCGATACTGATTTGAAAGCGATTCCAGCAAAAACAGTATGGCAAGATGCACCAGAAGGTATTCACACTGCACTTGATGTAATTCATAGATTAAAAGATGTTTATACAAAATCTTTAGCTTATGAATTTTCTCATATACAAGATAGTGAAGAACGCGCGTGGTTGCATCAAATGGTGGAATCAAATTCATTGCGTCAACCACTATCAAATAAAAAACGAACTGCTCTTTTAAAACGTTTAACAGCTGTTGAAGGTTTCGAGCAATTCTTGCATAAAACATTCGTTGGGCAAAAGCGTTTCTCTATCGAGGGCGTTGATATGCTTGTACCTGTTCTAGATGAAATTGTTCTAGAAGGTGCCAAGGGCGGCGTAGAAGATGTCATGATTGGTATGGCTCACCGCGGTCGTCTAAGCGTACTTGCACACGTACTAGAAAAACCATATAGTCACATGTTTGCTGAGTTCAAACATGCAAAAATAGAAGGCGCAGTAGCAAATTCTGGATGGACTGGCGACGTAAAATACCACTTAGGTAGAGAACAAGTCGTTAGTAATGAAGAAGTTAGCACTCGCGTTACATTAGCAAATAACCCAAGTCATCTTGAGTTCGTTAATCCTGTAGTAGAAGGTTTCGCACGTGCGGCTCAAGAAAACCGTAAAAAATCTGGTCTTCCAGAACAAGATACTTCAAAGTCATTCGTAATTTTAGTTCATGGTGATGCTGCATTCCCTGGTCAAGGTATTGTGTCTGAGACACTCAACTTAAGCAGATTGAACGCGTACCAAACGGGCGGAACAATTCATGTTATCGCAAACAATGCAGTTGGTTTTACGACTGATAGCTATGATTCTCGTTCTACGAAATATTCAAGTGACCTTGCAAAAGGTTTTGATATTCCGATTGTTCACGTGAACGCTGATGATCCGGAAGCTTGTCTTGCTGCAGCTAACCTTGCGATTCAATATCGCATGTTGTTCAAAAAAGACTTCTTGATCGATTTAATTGGTTACCGCCGCTATGGTCATAACGAAATGGATGACCCAGCAGTTACGCAACCACAAGTGTACAAAAAAATTAAAAACCACCCTACTGTAAGAGCAATTTATGCAGATCAATTACAAGCTGATGGTGTTCTAAATGCAGATGAAGTTGAAACAATTACACAGTTTATACAAGAGCAATTAAAATCTGACTATGCACAAGTACCACCAGCTGATACGAGCGATGCAACAATTCACGTTAAAGTGCCAGATGTTGTTGCACAAGGCATTCAGCCAATCGATACTGGTGTTGAGATTGACTCACTTCGTGCAATTAATGCAGGCTTATTATCTTGGCCTGAAGGATTTAACGTATATCCGAAAGTGAAGAAAATTCTTGAGCGCCGTAAAGATGCTCTTGAAGAGAACGGTAAAATTGAATGGGCACTTGCTGAGTCATTAGCATTCGCTTCTATTTTACAAGAAGGTACGCCAATTCGTTTAACTGGTCAAGATTCACAGCGTGGTACATTCGCGCATCGTCATATTGTATTACACGATACTGATACAAATGAAACATATTCACCATTACATCGCTTACCAAACATTAATGCTTCATTCTCTGTTCATAACAGTCCGTTATCTGAAGCTGCAGTTGTTGGTTATGAATATGGTTATAACGTATTCGCTCCAGAAACTCTTGTTATGTGGGAAGCGCAATATGGTGACTTCTCAAATACTGCGCAAGCATTATTTGATCAATATGTTTCAGCAGGAAGAGCAAAATGGGGTCAAAAATCAGGTCTAGTTCTTCTATTACCACACGGTTATGAAGGTCAAGGGCCAGAGCATTCTAGTGCACGCCCTGAACGTTTCTTACAGTTAGCTGCTGAGAACAACTGGACTGTTGCAAACTTAACGAGTGCGGCACAGTACTTCCATATCTTACGCCGTCAAGCATCTATCTTAGGAACAGAAGCTGTTCGACCATTAGTGCTTATGACGCCGAAGAGTTTATTACGTCACCCACTTACGCTTTCAACTGCTAGTCAGTTAAGTGAAGGACGTTTCCAACCTGCTTTAGAACAAGAAAACCTTGGTACAAAACCAAGCAAAGTAAAACGTCTTGTTTTAAGCACAGGTAAAATGGCGATTGACTTAGCAGCAGAAATTGAGTCTGGTAAACATGAATACAACTTAGATGAAGTTCATGTCGTTCGTATTGAACAGCTGTACCCATTCCCTGCTGAGAAAGTTCAGTCTATTATGAAACGCTTTAAAAACTTAGAAGAAATCATTTGGGTTCAAGAAGAACCTCGTAATATGGGTGCATGGCATTACATGGCTCCAATTCTGTTCGAACTAGCTGGAGATAAAGTGAAAACAGGTTACATTGGACGCCCTGATCGTTCTAGCCCATCTGGTGGCGATCCATTCGCCCACAAAGCTGAGCAAGAACTAATCGTTGCACACGCTTTAGATGCGAAGTATAACTTCCGTCAAGATAAACAAGAAATTGAAGTTTACAGCAACTAAAAGTAAGAATGAAGGTTTCTAGCTTGCCTTGGGCAGAATATCTGCCCAGGGTCAGGCTAACAAATGGAGATTACCGAAGACAAAAGAAGAAAAAACACACCGTTAGGCAAATAAGGGGAGGACATTTAAAATGATCGAAATTAAAGTACCTGAGCTTGCAGAATCTATTACAGAAGGAACTATCTCACAATGGCTTATCAACGTAGGCGACAAAGTTGAGAAAGGTGGCAGCGTTGTTGAGCTTGAAACTGATAAAGTCAATGTAGAAATCATTGCAGAAGATTCAGGTATTGTATCGAAATTACTAGGCGAACCTGGGGATACAGTTGAAGTTGGCGCAACTATCGCAATTTTAGATGCGAATGGCGCACCAGTTGCAGTAAGTACACCTGCAGCACCTGCTGAGCAACCAAAACAAGAAACAGCTGAAGCACCGAAAGCAGCAGCTCCAAGTGCTGAACAAACTGCAACTCTACAAGGTTTACCAAATACAAACCGTCCTATCGCATCACCAGCTGCTAGAAAAATGGCTCGTGAATTAGGAATCGACTTAAACGACGTACGTAGCACAGATCCACTTGGACGTGTGAGACCACACGATGTACAAGCTCATGCTGCAGCACCAAAAGAAGCACCAGCTGCTCCAAAAAGTCCAGCTCCTGCTCCAGTTGCAAAAACTGAATTCGAAAAACCAGTTGAGCGTGTGAAAATGTCCCGCCGCCGTCAAACAATTGCAAAACGTCTTGTAGAAGTTCAACAAACATCTGCAATGTTAACAACATTTAACGAAGTTGATATGAGTGCAATCATGGAATTACGTAAAGAACGTAAAGACGCTTTCGAGAAAAAACATGATGTACGTCTTGGCTTCATGTCATTCTTCACAAAAGCAGTTGTTGCAGCATTAAAACAATTCCCATTATTAAATGCTGAAATTCAAGGCGACGAGCTTATCATTAAAAAATTCTATGATATCGGTATTGCAGTAGCTGCTCCAGATGGATTAGTTGTTCCAGTTGTACGCGATGCTAACCAATTAAACTTCGCTGAAATCGAAAGCGAAATTCGTAATTTAGGTATGAAAGCACGCGATAACAAACTTTCATTAAAAGAACTACAAGGTGGTACATTTACAATTACAAACGGTGGTGTATTCGGTTCTCTAATGTCGACACCAATCCTAAATAGCCCACAAGTAGGTATTCTAGGAATGCATAAAATCCAAGTACGCCCAGTTGCAATCGATAACGAGCGTATGGAAAACCGTCCGATGATGTACCTTGCACTATCTTACGATCACCGTATTGTTGATGGTAAAGAAGCAGTTAGCTTCCTTGTTGCTGTTAAAGATATGCTTGAAGATCCAAAATCATTATTATTAGAAGGTTGATAGACTAAAAGTCTATTCAAGGCTGTAGAATGAATCATTCTACAGCCTTTTTTTATTGCGTTCATACGGGACAAATCACATGACATAAGCTAATAACGTATGCCTAAAACGTAAGGAGGATTAAAATGAATAACCTTCCATCTCATGCAAAACTTAAAGCAAATAAGGATACTTTCTTCCTTCCCGATTCAAACGGGGGTGTCTATTTTCGAAATAACGCCAGTTCATTTCGTATGGACGGTGATGGAATTTATAACTGGATTGAAAAATTAATGCCTATGTTTAACGGTAATCATTCTTTAGCAGAAATAACCGACGGTCTCCCTCTCCCCTATCAAAATCGTGTATTTGAAATTGGAGAGATTTTATATGAAAATGGTTTCGTTCGTGATGTAAGCCAAGATGCTCCTCATGAATTAAACAGTGTATTGCTCGACAGATATGCTTCCCAAATCGAATTTTTGGAAGCTGATTCTCATTCAGGTGCTTTAAAATTCGAAACGTACCGCGCAGCAAATGTCCTTATAATTGGTTCTGGAGATATGCTTACTTCCTTAGTTTCTTCTTTACTAGAATCCGGTTTACCTACATTTCATTACCTCGTTACAGATCGTGCTGAAACAAACTATGACCGAATTCATGAGCTAATAGAACGTGCACATGAAATTGATGACAATGTACTGATTCAAGAAATAGATACGACAATTGACCGTTCCCTGCATGAAGTATTCGAACCTTTCGACTCGATTTTGTACGTTTCTCAAAATGGAGATATTGAAGGCTTAAGAGCAGTTCACACTATTTGTAGAGAAATAGGAAAAAACTTCATACCGGCCATTTGTTTATCAAGTTTCGGTTTAGCTGGTCCTGTTGTAACAGCTGATCGTGAAGAATGCTGGGAATCCGCATGGCATCGGCTACATGATACTTTACAAAATGAAAATCCACCAGCGCCGTTCTCACCGATTACAGGCGCAATGTTAGCAAATATAATTGTTTTCGAATTATTTAAACATGTTGCTGATGATTCTTACCGAGAAAAAGAGCCTCAATTCTTTTTAGTAAACTGTGAAACACTCGAAGGGACATGGCATCCTTTTATAAAACACCCTCTCGCAACTGATGAAAGTTTTACAATTGATACAATAGAAAATCTTTCTGAAAAACTTGAGCATCGGTCCAATCAACATACTTCAACTGAATTGTTCCGTTTTTTCGACTCATTAACTTCTAAAGAAGCTGGCATATTCCATTTGTGGGATGAACAAAATTCATATCAGTTACCTTTATCACAATGTCATATTCAAGTAGCTACTCCGCTATCAGATGGCCCTGCTTCCCTCCTTCCGCTTATGACTTGCGGCGGATTGACTCATAATGAAGCGCGCCGTGAAGCTGGTCTAACAGGAATTGAAACGTATGTAGCAGAAATCATTCATCGCCTTATTCCTGAACATAACGATATCGGTATTGGCGCTGGGGAAACGATGACAGAAGGTGTTTACCGAGCACTACAACAACATTTAAACAATAAACTGTATGAGCGGCAGTCACATACGCTAGAGGAAATTACAACAATTGACTTAACCGAAATTCATGATAAACATTGTAGGTTTTATTATGATGCCCTCTCTACAATTCATGAGCTACCTAAAATAGCAATGAGTGAAGAGATTCTCAGTTTTCCTGTCGTTTGGGTCGGTGTAAATGATAGATGGTATGGTGCAGCTAATATTAATATGACGTTAGCGTTAAGAAGCGCACTACAGCTATCGCTCCTTCACATTCAAAATGAAGAGACTCCTTACAGAGCTAATATTTTGAATGAATCATCTATTATTTTATATGACACTGATTCTTTTAGAGTAGAAATACAAGAGGAAGAAGAAATTCCAGGTGTGCAATCCGTACAGCTCGCCTTGCAACATTTAGCAGAACATAATTTTTATCCATTCGTGTTTGATTTAGCGATTGAATCATTTTTGAAAGAAAATTTAGATGGTGTGTATGGGGTATTAATTGCAAAGGAGGACAGTCTATGATTCAAAATATACTGCTTATAGGAGACGGCCTACTTGCAGATTATGTACATGATCAATTGTGCAAACAATATTCCATCATTCGCCAACATACAGTTACAGAGAGCATCCCTGAAAATATCGACCTCGCTCTCGTATTACATGACGGCTCTCCTTCTACTATTCATCATGATGCTGAGCTGATTTTTCGTTCCAATCATATTCCGTGGTTACGTGCATTTACTTCATTTGGTGAAGGTGTTATCGGTCCTTATATTCCTCCTCTTGCAACGGGATGCACCCATTGTGCCGATGGACGACGCTTTATCGCTGGTTTTGATCAAAAAGAAATGTGGGAACTACAGCGAAAATATGCAATAAAAGCAGATGACGTGACGAGACGGGATGTACGCGCCACAAAAAATGGAATGTTACAAATGTGCCAGCTCATTCATGCCGAAACGGAGAAAATATTAGCTAACGGACATTCTTCTTTAGAAAATGAACTCATTTTACTAAACTTACAAACATTACAATGTACGAGGCATTCTTTTCTTCCAGATCCTCTCTGTCCTGTATGTAGTAATTTACCTGATGATACTGCAGATGCAGCAGCGATATCCTTACAACCAAGCTTAAAAACAAGTACTGAAACGTATCGCTGCCGTTCTATTCATGAACTAAACACATTTTTAACGAGAGATTATTTAGATTATCGGGTTGGTGTTTTGAACGGCAAAATGCAGCATTCTTTATTACCATTTGCTGACGTTATTATAAACATGCCGTTAATGTTCGGAAATGAAGGCGTTGCAGGCCGAACTCATTCATTTGCACTGAGTGAAGCAACTGCTATTTTAGAAGGTTTAGAGAGATATTGCGGTATGTCACCTCGCGGAAAAAAAACGAATGTGCATGGCAGTTTTCATGAACTAGAGGATCATGCACTGAATCCCCTCACACTCGGTGTACATACAAATGAACATTATAATCGTGATAGTTTTCCATTTAAGCCGTTTGACCCTGATTATGAGCAAAACTGGGTATGGGGATATTCTTTATCACAAAACAGGCCACTTCTAGTACCTGAATCCATCGCCTACTACAGCCTTGGCCACCGGGACGCTTTCTTGTATGAAACATCAAATGGATGTGCGATTGGCGGTAGCTTAGAAGAGGCTATTTTTCACGGTATTTTAGAAATTGTAGAGCGTGACGCCTTTTTGCTCACTTGGTATGCCGAATTACCTCTTCCCCGCCTCGATCTGAGTTCAGCAAATGATATGGAATTACAATTAATGATCCAGCGGTTACACACGATTACCGGATATGAGTTACATGTTTTTAACGCAACGATGGAACACGGCATCCCAAGCCTATGGGTAATTGCGAAAAATACACGGGAAAATGGAATGAATGTTGTTTGTGCGGGTGGCGCTCATTTGGATCCAATCCGAGCGCTAAAAAGTGCGATTCACGAAATAGCAGGCATGTTACTAATAACAGACGATGAGCTCGAGCAAAAAAGAGAGTACTACGAAAATTGCTTACAAGATCCTTATCTCGTTAATAAAATGGAAGACCATAGTATGCTGTACGGATTGAAAGAAGCGGAAGAACGACTTCACTTCCTTTTGCATAACGATGCTCCGGTGCAAACGTTCCAAGAAATGAACGCATTACAATCATTTCATATGGATTTGACATCCGATCTTCATCAACTTTTAAACCGAATACATCAATCTGGACTTGAGGTGATCGTTGTAAATCAAACGGTACCGCTTATAGAGAAAAATGGATTACATTGTGTAAAAGTAATAATTCCAGGCATGTTACCAATGACGTTCGGCCATCACCTTACTCGTGTTACAGGATTAGATCGAGTGTATACCGTACCGGTGACACTTGGATATAGAGTTGAGCCTTTAACAAATGAACAATTAAATCCACATCCGCATCCGTTTCCATAATAAAGGAGGGGATTTCATGCAGCTGGATACTTTTTTACATCATCTCCATTTCTCTATTGATGAAATTATGCCGAATCATGAAGTCGATTGGCAAGACGCGCCGCTTGCTTATAAATTATATCGAAATTTACCTGTCATCCCTCTCTCTTTAGAAATCCCATTATCTTTGCTGAGCTCTTCTACTACACCTACTTTGGATGAGATTGGTCATTATCTTTGGCACTCATTTGGTTTAACACAATTATGCCAGCTAAGTAGCGAGAGGAATGTATTCCGAAGATCTATCCCTTCAGGCGGCGCTTTATATCCGAATGAATTGTATATATATTTAAAGATTGAAGATTATCCAAACGGCATTTACCATTACGATGCCGCGCATCATCGCCTTATCTTACTTCGCGAAGGAAATTTCGATTCTTACCTTACAGAAGCACTTGGCAATCGTTGTAACATACAGTCTTGTTTTGGCGCTGCATTTGTATCCACTATATTTTGGAAAAACTTCTTTAAATACAATAACTTTTCATATCGTCTTCAAGGATTAGATAGTGGTGTTCTCATCGGTCAATTACTTGAATGTGCCAAACAATTCGGTTATACAAATGGTGTATATTTTCAGTTTCTAGACCGGGCAATGAATCATTTACTTGGACTGTCAGAAGGTGAAGAAAGTGTGTATGCTGTTATTCCTTTAAGTACAAAACCGAATACAGATTGGTTTTACAACGATCATCGTGAAAATAAATCTGTTACTTCTCATGACTTACTACAGCAAATTCCGCCATTAGCACATGAACATTTCGTTCGCTCAAAGCATGTGAATGAATATCCGATGATAACAAAAATAAACGAGGCTTCTATGATCGAATCGACAGAACACTTCCAAACATTCGCTCATGAAGAATACTATCAACATAGCGCTCACGCTATACAGCTACCGAAAGTAGAACGTTTATCGTATGATTTCTTACAACTTTGTAAAAAACGATATTCACCTGATGCTGACTTTATTTTAAAGAAATGGGATGTAGCCGAGCTCGCTACTTTACTACAAGAAGCGAGTCTCTCCTTCCCTTATTACAACGACCTTGATGGCAAGTATGTAAATGACAATGCGCGAGTCTCACTATATGGATGTTTTTATAACGTAAAAGACATAGCAAACGGCGCTTACGCTTATAACAGTAAAACACATTCCATACAACCAATACAGCATGGAGACCTTCGTTATCCCCTTCAATCTAGTATGACGATGGATAACGTAAACCTTTTTCAAGTACCGCTTTGCTTACATGTAGTCGGAAAGAAAGATTACTATACACGTACATTAGGCTATAGAGGTTACCGAATTCATCAAATGGAAGCTGGTATACTCGTTCATAAGCTCGTTTTCGCTGCGACCGCTATGGGAATGGGCGGACATCCGTTACTAAGTTTTGATACAAATTCATGTGATCAATTATATGGAATTGATCGCGGAGATAAAACGTCACTCATTCAGGTTCCTGTTGGGGCGTATCGAGCGCGGAATTGGCTAAAAGGGTCTTTGCATAATTAGAAGCACGCTGATAGACGGCGTGCTTTTTTAAAGGACTTAATTTATAAAAAGCGAAATGAGTATATATTCTTACATAAAAGGAGAGTTTGAATTGAGCATTTTACAACGATTAATCGCGCAAGCAAAAAATCCTCGTGGAACAATTGGTTCCTCCATGCTTTGTATTATGAACACTGCACATACGAAATTAACAAAGTGGGCATTGCAAAAAGTACATATAAAGACAGATGCAGTCATATTAGATATCGGCTGTGGTGGTGGTAAGGCAATACATACTCTTTCAAAACAAACCCCACTTGGGAAAATATATGGGATTGATTACTCCAATCAAGCTGTTGAAAACTCAAAGAAAGCAAATATGCAAGATATAAAAACAGAGAAAGTAATCATTCATCAAGCTAGCGTCTCCTCTATTCCATATCATACGAACTTCTTTGACCTCATTACTGCCTTTCAAACCCATTACTTTTGGCCTGATGTTGAACACGATTTAAAAGAAGTATTTCGCGTCTTAAAACCGAACGGATCCTTTTTATTAGTGGCTGAAACTTTCAAAATTCAATATCATATGGATAAATTTAAGACGACAGAAGAATTAATAAGCCTCTTTTATACGACAGGCTTTCAAAGTGTGAAATATTATGAAGAAAGAGGTTGCCTTTGTGTAATAGGAAACAAGTAAAAACAGCAGACCTTGAAGGGACTGCTGTTTTTACTAGATTACTTTAAAGATACTCTTAATTTGTCTTGCAAATAACCAATTTTTCGTACCGTAGTTATCATTTAGACTATCTAAATTGATAGATTTTCCGTTAGCAAACTTTAATTCTAACGTTGTATTTTTGTCATTTGTTTTTAAGTTGCTATTTGTAATGTCATCATACTTTAATTTTTCAATTTCAATATATTCTTCTTTTTCTTGTCCGATAACGACATGGTCTTGGAAGAAGAACAATACTTCTACTTTCTTACCGAAACAAAATACATTTTTCGTATAAATTAATGTCGCATTATCAAGTCCAACACATACTTCTTTCATCTCTTCCACAACGTGTCCAAAGTCTTCTTCTTGTCTTGCGTTTGATTCTGCAATCCATTCTTCGATTGTTTTCATGTTAATTGCCATATTGCGCCCCCTGGTTCGTTCATCGCTTTGTTTAAAAATAAATACTATATGAAAATATAAGTGATAAGTACTATGTTTTCAAGGGCGAACGATATATTCAAAATAAAGTTAACTTTCAAAGTAATATATTAGGAACATCTATTTCATTATATTTTAAACGTTTGAACGAGGCATTCTTCATCATCAATTAGCTGTTTTTGTTCGTCAAATTCAATTTTCATCTCGCTATATACTTTCTTCCAAAAAGAAATAGCTGGTATATTTTTTATAAGTTCAATAACGAAATATTGTCCTCGTTTCTCTTCTAGTAAATTTCCAATAACCTTTTTCCCGATTCCTTTTCCCTTATATTGATTCAATATAAAAATATCATTAATACCAAAATCGTTTTCCTTCTTCAAAAATGGCCGTTCCAATAGTAATAAAAACCCTATAATGCTATTATCGGCTTTTATGAAATATGGAGTAATTCCATCAACTTCCCAAAACATGTGCAAATCCTCGTATTCAAAAAATCCGTTCGCTCCAATCGTTATATTAGTAGTGAATTTAGAAAGGTCATGAAGATATAATGCGTACAAATTACGGAGTATTTCTTTTTCTGATTCTTGAACTTTTTGAAGTGCTACAACCATTTTTTAAAATCCCCTTCCCTATATGTAACTATTTCTCCCACTTTATTATTCGGTAAAAAAGATTACTTCCCTTTACACAAAAAAATAGCACTTAAAAAAGTGCTATTCTGCTCTCCTTGCCGCTTGCTGAATTGGATCCCAAACGCTGTTATATGGTGGTGCGTAACTTAAATCAACATCTTCTAAATCGTGAATGCTCATTTTATTGAAAAGTGCCATCGCGATTACATCAATTCGCTTATCTACACCTTCTTCTCCCATTACTTGTCCGCCCAATAATTGTTTCGTATCGGAATGATATAGTAATTTCAAGTGAAGTGGTTTGGCAATTGGGTAATAACCTGCTATATTTGTTGAATCTACTTTGACCATCTTATACGGGATGTTTATTTCTTTCGCTTCTTTTTCATTTAAGCCTGTTCTCGCTAATGTCAGATCCATAAATTTAATGATGCCTGTACCTAACGTACCTTTAAATGATCTTCGTTTATCAACCATATTAAGTCCAGCAAGTCGCCCTTGTTTATTTGCGGTCGTTCCGAGCGGGATATGATCATGAATTTCCTTTATAACATGATAATGTGTTGCACAATCACCAGCAGCATATACATCTTGCACATTCGTTTGCATATATGCATTTACCTCGATTGCCCCTTTATAATTTGTACGTATATTCGTTCCTTCAAGAAAATCAGTATTTGGTTTTACTCCGACAGATACTAAAACAAGATCCGCTTTATATGTACCTTTATCCGTTTCAATTTGTTCTACTCGCTCTTTTCCAATAAACGCTTTTACATTTTCATTCGTTACAATTTCAATATGATGTTTATCTGCTTCTTTATGTATATACTCCGCCATATCTGCATCATAAATCGTACCGATATGATCATTTCGCTCAATCATTCGAACTTTCTTACCAAGTTCGACGAATGTCTCTGCCATCTCCAGCCCGATTGCACCGCCGCCAATAATGGTTACGTCCTCAACTTTATTCGTTTCTAGCGTTTTTAATATGCGCTCAGCATCTGGAATTGTTTTTAAAAGATGAACACCTTGTAACTCTCGTCCTTCCCATTCTGGCATAACAGCGCGTACTCCGGTCGCAATTAATAAACGGTCATACGAAAATTCAAAAACATCTTTCGTCTTCGTATGTACTGCATACACAATTTTCTTTTCCGTATCCACTTTTGTTACTTCATGACGTACTTTCGCATCAATTCCGTATTTATCACGAAATGTCTTCACATTCCGCGCAATTAATTTTTCAGTTGAAGCAATCGCACCGCTAATGACATAAGGTAATCCGCACTGAGCGTATGAATAGATTTCACCTTTTTCTAACGTCACAACATTCGCCGATTTATCGTTTCTAACAATTTGCATTGCTGCGCTCATACCAGCTGCATCTCCGCCAATAATGACATAGTTCACTTTACCACTCCTTCTTTTTTTACATACTCTTTACGATTTCCATATTTTATAGAAATAACACCTACCTCCATTGTAAAGAAAGAGAATTTCATCTACAAATTTGGTGCACAAACCTATACCTTACTAGGTAACCGTCGTGTCTTATAAACAACATGTGTAATATGCTATAACAGTTACTATTGAAAGTAGGTGAAATATACATGTGCGCCGGCCTTCTCGCCCAAACTCCAGAGGAACCGCAAGAACCGAAACCCGCCTTATCACTTGACCAAGAGTTTTCCATTAATACAACACTTTATAGTGCTCGTGCTTGGTTATCTAATGATGAGACTTTCTCACAAACTATTTGGAAAGGTTCTCACTTCGCTTCAGCCTCACACGCTGGCAAATCCATCTTACCAATCGGTACTGTTAAAATTTTAAATTTATCTGATGATACAATAACAGTTACTGCATCATCTGATCCTGATGATACAATAACAGTTACTGCATCATCAGGATCAGATGATGCGCTCAAAATAGTCGTTCCCCCTCATTCTGAAGCTGTATTAACATCTAGTGCTTTATCTGATGTGCAAGCTAGTACATCAGGAGGAGCAAGCAAAGTCACATTCCTCTTTCACATCTTTTTCTCAAGGGATCCTGGTTCAGATAAAAAACCATAAAAAAGGTACAGTTATGCACTGTACCTTTTTTACGCACTCTACTCTCTTGATTTGATCAGTTCAACATTATAAGACTCAATATTAGTTAACGCCCCTGTAAAATATGGATTTTCTCTATACCAAGATTGTTTTAAAAAATACGCTTGCATATCTTTCGTTTGAAAAATATGTCCATGCCTTGCGTATATTTCATTTCTGGCAATTTTCAATTGTTCTTTCGATAAATATCTTAAATCCGCACTCGTTAATTTTCGAATATCACTATCTGGGAAGATGAAACCATTATATACATATGAAGTCGTCACTGGCGGAGTGACATTATAAACAACGTTTTTTTCTGCACTTTTCTTTTGAAACGGGAGATTATAAGCCGAAAGTGCCGTTACCGTTTCTACCTTTGTCGTTTCCCTTCCACTTTCTCCATTTCGTTCTAAATAAATCGCCGCACTTCCATCAGTCGCTATCGGTCCCCACGTAATCTCTTCTCCGGTCAGCGCTGTAACTGGCTTTTGATTCACGTACAATGTCGCACCAGGTGCATTCGTTTGGACTGTAATATATTGCCCTTGTAGTGTTAAATCTATCGTTACATTATTTTGGCTTTGTTTCATAAGTACAACCTTTTCCTCACGTGATAGTTTAACATATTCATTTTTAAATTCTGATTGAAATACTTGAGTTCCTGGAAGAAATGGTCCATATTGCTTCTCAAACTTTTTTTCATCCGTCTTATCAATTTCTTTTCCGTTCATTTTTAAAGATGTGCCTTTTTCATTTGTAAGCAAAGTTGTATAGTACGTCTTCGCTTTCAATTTATACCGATCAAATATAAAGAAATACTTCCCGTCTTTCGTTAAAGAAAAATCTGCTCTTTCTATTCCATCCCCTTGTTTTTCACCTTGCCTCAAATATTCTTTCAATTCATTCACGTAAGATGGATTTTCTTTTATATACGAAAATAGAGGCATTAAACTCTCTCTCGTTACAATAACCGATGGATCATCTGCCTTGATGATCTCAGCTAATTTCTCCCCGTCCCGCTCTTGTAAAATCGTAATCATCCGGTCTACTTGTGCCACCTGCGTGTAATACGATGATCCGTACAAATACAATCCAACAATCGCTACAATAAGTATTAATAAAAGTGTAATACCAACTTTTGTACCGCCGCTCATGTTCTTCTTTACTACAGGACTTCCCCTCTTCGTCCCGCAGTTTTGACAAAATTGCACACCATCTTCAAACCGAATTCCGCACTTTGTACATACATTCATCCATTCAACCACCTTTTCGTTAGAAGCCAGTTAATCCCTGTGTAATGGTTTGAATTATCGTGCTAATGTAAGACCAAAGTACAATGAATGTTGCGATTCCAATTAAAATATTTGCGATAATAAGTGTGTAAACTGGATCTAGTCCACCGTTGTCTAGTTTTAATATAGCTACGATGATACTAATTGACATATACGTTGTAGCCACCCCTAATAATATTGGTAGAAAAAAGATTAATAGGAAACTAAACAGAAAAGAAAGAACTAATATGGCAATAGCCGGAGTCGCTATCGTTCCCCATATGCCGAATACTTCAAGAAATGAAAAAGATGATTTCATCATCTTACCACTTACAAAAATAATAAATCCGACAAATAAAGTTAAAATTAATAAAAAGAAAAAGACCGTTACAGCTTCTCCAAAAAATGTAGGAGTAGAAACATCTGGTACTAATGTTCTCGTAACAGTTGCTGCAGCACTCATCATTCTATAAAAAATACATGCTCCTAAAAAACAAATAAGAACAAGACTTACAATTCCATTTCGCACTTCAATATTGCCACTTTTCATAATCGCTGTCGGTGCTTTTAAAGCATGTGTAAAAAACTGAAAATAGCCACTCGCAAATCGTTTCGCTTGCTCTACCGTTTCATTCGGACGAGTTTCCTTTACTTGTGCTACGCGCGCTTGTTGCTCTCCTCCTTCCTCTGCACCACTTGCCACCACTTCTGCCGTTAACGACTGTCCACAATTCCCGCAAAACTTCGCCTCTGCTGCATTCTCCGTATTACACGCCGGACATTTCATGCTCTCATCCCTCCTTAAGCATATACCTTATAGGGTGTTACAAATTCAATATATGACTTTGTACATAAAACATGACTACAAGAAAAAGATTATGAAATCCTCCTTTTGAAGGAAAATATAGAGACTAGCAATCTAGAAAAATAATGCTATTATGAAACAGAGCAAATAAAGTGAACCTTTAAACAGATTGGATGAAAGACAATGGAATTTATAAACTCTATTTTTCAAATACTTCTTACAAGTGTAATCCAATTATTTTCTTTAATTGGAGTCATCATTGTAATCGGATTGCTATTAGGTTATTTAGAATCACTAACAAGAATGTATTGGTCGAGGGCTTTCGGAAGAAAAGGATTCCTTTTAACTGCGTGGATTGGTGTTCCTATTCACGAACTTGGACATGCCATTATGTGCGTACTATTCCGTCATAAAATTGTAGCAACGCAGTTCTTCCCAACAGATACAAGTCAAGGAGCTTTAGGTTACGTACAACATCAATACAATCCAAAAAGTATATATCAACGAATCGGGAATTTCTTTATCGGTATCGGTCCTATCATTTCTGGTATTACTGCATTAATCCTTTTAATGCGCTATTTCGTACCAGAGTCGTATTCCTTATTTAATACAACTCTCGAAACAACTGTTGCCTCTACTTCTATTAACTTAGACATGATCCAAAACATGTTTTTATCAACATTCTTTTTATTAAAAAGCTTGTTTACAATGAGTAATTTATTGAATCCTTCTTTTTGGTTCTTTTTATTTATCGCTATTTGCATTTCCGCACATATTGCTTTAAGTAAACCAGACATTAAAGGATCCATAGACGGTGTTATCGTCATGTTTATCGTCTTATTTTTATTCAATATAATAGCAGGGCTTTTCCAATACGACAGTAATCTGCTAATTGGACAGGTTATGAAATATAATATGTATCTCATTGCATTTTCTAGTGTGGCACTGCTGTTCTCTTGTATTTCTACACTTGTGAGTTTTGGGTTTTATAAGATGAGAAGAGGGCGTTCGTTTTGAACGCCCTCTTCTATCTTTAAATAATTATTTATCAGATTTAATAAGCTATTGAATCGGAATTGATGGTCCAATCAATTCGTTTGCTTTCCCCGAATACGGTACAAGTGAATATTTCCCCGCCACTATATTAATTCCATCAAATCTACTAATAGAAATGCCGCCATCTTTATTCGATACAGATGCCTCTTTAAATGTATACACTTCTCCAGATTCTGATTCGATTTTAAAATAAATATCTTCATTTGTACTTTGTGTCACATCATAATAAATCGTTGTGGAAATCGGCGTAGAAACTACTTTATTAACAGTTACTTTATTGCCATCATATAAAATAATTGTTTCATTTAAATCAAACGTCTGCCTCTCTTTCATCAACTGAGCTTGCGATACTTCTATATTAAATATCCATGGCTGCTCGATTACAGTATCTCTGTTGAATGTATCATAAGTAATTTCGATTTGAAGTACATCAGTTTGTGGCATTTCACTTAACTCAACACCACCGTAGATTGTAAACATAGAATCATTTACTTCAATTGATTGTGCATCCTTTGTATTAGAAAAGTCATGCCCATTTATTCGTACCTGTGGAATTAAATATGTTTGGTAATCAAATTTCACACCTTTCGCTGGCTCAAATGTTGAACTGATAAGTAGTTTATTGTCATCCACTAGTACCTCGTTTAAAGTCAGTTTACCGTATTTATTTTCAGCAGTTTTCCCAATAGCAGTCTTATACGATGAATAGTCTAGTGGTTGCTCTTCATCAATATATTTTTCAATCAATCCCGCAAAAAATGGTGTATTTGCTAAAGAAGATTGTCCAAGTGGCACTGTAATACTGACAATTAGCATGCAAACTACAGCGACTCCGAACCATTTTTTTGATTGTGTTTTTTTACGGAGCTTACTTTTCACACGCTTTTCCCACTGCTTTCCCTCTAGTTTGGTTAAGGAAACCTCCTCAAATTCTGTGATATCCAACTGAATGTCATTTAACTCTTTATAAATCGACATGCCCTCACACTCCATTTTTAAAAATAAAAATCTGTTTGAGCTTTTTTCGTCCGCGTGACAGTTTGTTATGGATCCATGATTCTTTCACGTTAAGATGGGAAGCAATTTCGCGAGACGGTACACCTTCTAAATAATACTTTTCAAAAATGTTACGCTCTGTTGCTGACAACTTACTAAGTAGTTCCTGTACGTCTAAGAAGTCGCTTTGTTTTCTTTGTTCTTGATACAGACGATCATTAATTTCTGTACAGACAGTTTGTTGCTGATTTCTCGCATTTTTCCGTTGATAATCAATTGCTCGATATTTAGCAATGGCTGCCATCCATTGTTTAAACGTATTTTTACTTGGATCGAATGAATCGATATGAAACCAAACGGCTAATAATACATCATCTAAACATTCTTCATAATCTTGCTGATTACTCTGTACATATTTTTTAATAATAGCGCTGAGTAATCCTCCATATGTTTGAATAATAAACGTAATGCTTTTCTCATTACGTTTTTTAATTTGTTTTACAACATTTTCTTCCGTTATCTTCAAAGGTAGACCTCCTTGTACTGCTAATTGGTATCTACTTTCTAATACGAATGAAAAACAATAACCCTATCACTGTTTTTCATATTGCAAACACAATTTCACCATTAAACAACATATATCTTGCTCATAATGAGAAGAGCTAGTTCATTGCGAACTAGCTCTTCCCTTTAATTACTTCTCTTATAATCACAATGCTCAACCGGAACACGAGCGTGCCCTTCTTCATCGGTACACCATGACTGTGACTGGAATGCAAGGAAGATACCAATCCATTCTTCTTCTTTTTCAAAGTGAATGAGTATTCCTCCGTCTTGCCATATCCCATTATCACCTTGCCATTTTTCTACATTCCCTTGATTCATATGAATATCGTGTATACCGTTTCCTGGTTTGAAATGAAAATAAGAATCGGGTGTGTTTTCTTCTGGCCCCCATCTTTCACCAAACGCGTAAATAATTGCTTTTTCCTCGATTGCTCGTTTTATATAACGTTCTATTTTTTCATTTAAATCATTATCAACACCTGCTTTTTCAGCAGGTAAAGGAATCATTTGCTTCGAATCAAATAAATTGCCTCTTACATAATCTAAAGCGACTTTCGGTTCATTGTTTTTCACTTCCGTAAAACCAAACGGTAATGTCGGTAATATATGAATCGCCTCTGACTGAGTATTATTACTCGCAAAATATAAAACTTCTGACGGATAACTTTGTGACTTTACGTTAATTGCAATGCGATAGTCTACTCCTGCTTCGCCTTGTAAATGAACTTGATAATGAGGTGTTTTCCCTTTTCCAATCTTTGATTGTACAACTGTACCTTTTAATACACCATAGTTTTTTAGGGGCATACCTTTCATCTCCTATTCATTTAGTAGAAGCTTTTCATATTTAAAACATTATCCAATCATAAAAAAAATCCTCCTACGTTAGGAGGATTTTTCACTTTATCAACACATACCAAATAATTACCTCCACCACTACAAGCAACACCGCACCAAAGATCATTAATGTCGTTTTCTTTAATAGTTCATTTTCACGATGAGGTATATTACATAAATAAGCACCTAGTGTAATACGTGATGGGCAAGCGATTGTCGCTACTGATGATGCGGTGTTTTGAAGCGTTGTGACGTATTGCCACGGGAGTGCTACGTTTTGCGCTGTTTGCATTTGTAGTTTTATAAACATTGCATTTGATCCTGCGTTACTACCTGTTAAAAAACCGCCGATTCCGCCGATGAACGGAGCTACGAAAACAAAAAACGTACCAAATGTTTCACCAGCTGTTTTTGCAAGTAATAAATGCATGCCAGATGCACCCATTAGTTCTGAAATGGCGATAAACATTGTCGTTGTAATAGCGAAAGGAATCCATTGTTTTATCGTTTGCGAGAGTGATTGTTTAATAATTTTTGATGGAATACGGAAGAAAATAATTGTAAATAAACAAGTCATACCGAGCCAAAATCCTGGTGAATACAGCATTTCTAATCTATAAGAATATGATTTTAAATCGAGAACTGCATATGATCTGAGCAAATCATGTAATGCTGGAACGAGGCGAGAAAGTAAAATGCAAACTGTTAAAAATATATAAGGGCTAATAATTTTTATAATGGATACTTCTCTCTCCGTTGCCGCAGCATGTTCTGTCATAAGGTTTTGCTCACTTTTTCCTTTTAGTTTAATGATAAGAAAACCAAACGTAATCGTAACGATAGAACTTAGTATCCCTGCTAGCTCAACACTTACGTACGCATTAGAAAGATAGATTCCAAGAGAAAATAATAGAAAGAATCCTACTCCTTCTTTCCACTTTTCAATAACAGCCTTCCAGCCACCAACAACGTGTAAAGAAAGAATGACGAAGTAAGCAAACATTGGGATACTTAATAGTGCTGTATTTGTACCAAGTGTCGTGAGTGGCATATTTATAAGCTGCGAACCGATAATCGTACCTGTTGCCATCGCTCCCCATGAACTAGCTAGTAACCCGATAAATGAGAGTAGTACAGCTTGAAACGGTTTATATCCTAATGAAAGAAAAATAGGTGCCGCGACCATGAAACCAATACCGAATCCACTTACTGATTCAATAAGCGGACAAATGCCAAAACACATAAGCAGCATTTGTAATAAGCGATCGTGAGTAACTTCTTCTAGAAAACGTGCTACTTGATCGATGTATCCCATTTTGTTCATGAGGTGAAATAAAAAAATACCGAAAAATAAAACGTATCCAACAATAAAACAAATTAACCAACCTTTAATCGTCGCGTGCACAGTTTCACTTATCCCTAACCGAAATGTTGGCGAGAGTAAAACAATTCCAACAGAAACGGCATAAGAAATTAATGAGGATCTTAATGACGTTTGTTTAAACAAAAATAAACAAATGAAAATCATCATAATTGGGATGAGTGCCAACAATATGGACATGTTATCATCTCATTTCGTTAAAAATACAATTTTTAACTATTATATAACAGATAGAACGATTTTCAATTGTTTTTGTAACAGAATCAAAAAAGAACCGAAGCGGCTCCTTTTTGATTCAATCCCATTTTCTTTTATCTTGAAAAACCGTCTGCTGTCCGATTATTTTGTCTAACACAACAAACACAATATAAGCACATATTACTTGCAATACAATATTCCCAAGTTTCATTAATTCAAATGAATGGATCCATCGGAATAATTCATTTAATAATACAATCGAAACGATACTAAATAGTTCTATACTAATCGAAAATATACATACTTCGAAAATAGATTGCTCTTGAATCCTGTTTAAGTTGGAAAAGATGAATAAATACCCTAGAAATAGAGCCATTAACTCCATTTTCGTCATGCTAATTAGCCAGGCATATAGTGGTACTGTTAATAGAAGATATAATAGTTTCCGTCTTAGCATGCCTTCTCACCTCTAAAACATATATATTTTCTGTATATTTTAACATTTATCACATAAAAGAAACAGAAGAGACTTATGCCTCTTCTGTTTCTTTTACTGCATGTATTAACTCACATATTTCATCTAGCTTTTCATTTTCTAACAGCTCAATAACTTTACTCCCAACGACAACACCGTCACATAGTGTAATCATTTCTTCTACATGTTCTTTTGTTGAAATGCCGAATCCTGCAACTACTGGTAAATGCGTATGTGATTTTACTTTTTCTAAGTAACTATGAATCTCGCCTTTAAAGTTTTGACGTACTCCCGTTACGCCTGCTACTGTAACTGCGTAAACAAATCCTTCTGATTCACTCGTAATTTTTTCGATTCGCTCAATTGGGCTCGTTACAGTTACAAGTGGAATTAAAGCGATATTCACCTCTCGAAGTAATGGGGCAATAATGTCTTGTTCTTCATACGGTAAGTCTGGAACGATAATACCGTCTACCCCTGCTTCCATACAGTTCTCGATGAATCGTTCTTTTCCAAATGCAAGTACCGGATTTAAATATGTCATGAGTACAAATGGAATTTGTACTTCTTTCCTTACCTCTATTAACGCTTGAAAAATACCTTTTAATGTTACGCCGCTATCTAACGCTCGTTTCCCTGCTCTTTGAATCGTTGGGCCGTCCGCGACTGGATCTGAAAACGGGATACCAATTTCAACGATGCTTGCTCCTGCTCCATCTAGAAAACGAATTCTTTCTTTTAATTTCTCAAGGCCACCATCTCCGCCCATTACGTACGGAATAAATGCTTTTTTACCATTTTCAAACGCTGCTGTAATTCTTTCTACTCCCATTGTTTACACCTCTTCCATATAACGTTTTATGCTCTCTACATCTTTATCACCACGGCCAGATAAACAAATAACAAGTCCTTCGTCTTGCTTCATTTGCGGTGCTAATTTTAAAGCGTACGCGACAGCATGTGAACTTTCTAGCGCCGGAATAATCCCTTCTTTTTTCGTTAATAATTGAAATGCCTCTAACGCTTCCTCATCTGTAATGGAATGGTAAGAAACGCGCCCAATATCTTTTAATAAACTATGTTCTGGTCCAACACCAGGGTAATCAAGTCCTGCTGAAATAGAGTGTGCTTCTTGAATTTGTCCTTCTTCATTTTGCAGAAGATACATCATCGATCCGTGTAAAACACCGACACTTCCTTTCGTTAAAGTCGCTGCATGTTTTTCTGTATGAACGCCTTTTCCAGCTGCTTCTACGCCGTAAAGAGCTACTTCTTCATCGTGTACGAACGGGTAAAACATTCCCATCGCGTTACTACCACCGCCAATACAAGCAACGACTGCTTCTGGTAGTCTTCCTTCTAACGCTTCATATTGTTTTTTCGTTTCTTTCCCAATTACACTTTGGAAATCACGAACCATTTGCGGAAATGGGTGTGGTCCGAGAACAGATCCCATAATGTAGTGCGTATCATGCACGTGTGAAACCCAGTAACGAAGCGCCTCGTTCACCGCATCTTTTAATGTGCCGCTACCTGCCGCTACACTTTCTACTTTCGCTCCGAGTAATTCCATTCGGAACACATTTAATTTTTGACGTCTCACATCTTCTTCTCCCATAAAGATGACGCATTCTAATCCAAGAAGGGCACATACAGTAGCTGTTGCCACTCCGTGTTGTCCTGCTCCTGTTTCAGCGACAACTTTTTTCTTGCCCATTCGTACTGCAAGAAGTGCCTGACCAATCGTATTGTTAATTTTATGAGCTCCTGTATGGTTCAAATCTTCACGTTTTAAATAAATCTTTGCTCCGCCGCAATACTTCGTCATATTTTCAGCAAAATAAAGCGGCGTTTCTCTTCCGACGTACGTTTTTAAATAATGAGTTAATTCCTTTTGAAACGCTTCATCTTGCATCGCTTCTTTATATGCTTCTTCTAGTTCTAATACAGATTGCATTAACGTTTCTGGAACATATCGTCCTCCGTATATACCGTAATGTCCTTTTTCATCTGGATATGTGTAGTTCATTTGGAACACTCCTTCGCTTTTTTAATAAATTGTTTTATTTTCTCCAAATCTTTCTTTCCTTCTGTCTCTATTCCGCTGCTCACATCAACCATATAAGGCTGAACAGTTCGAATGGCTTCTTCTATATTAAGGATGTTTAATCCACCAGCTAATATCGTTTTCTTTCGCAACTCTTTTGGCATATGTGCGAGTAATTCCCATGAGAATGTCTTTCCATTTCCTCCATGGAACTTTTCTTTTGGGCTATCGAATAATAGATAATCTGTTTCGTATTTTTTCGCATGTTCAATATCTTTCTCTACAGCTACTCCTACCCCTTTTATAGACGGAATATTCAATTTTCTAATTTGATGATTGTCTTCATCCCCATGTAGTTGCACATGTGTTAACCCGCACTCATCTGCAATTTTCTGTATCACTTCTACTGATTCATTTACGAAAACACCGACTTTTAACACGTTTGCTGGAAGCTCCTGAATGATTTCTTTAGCTAGCTCTGGGACGATTTTTCGCTTACTTTCTGCAAAAACAAATCCGATTGCATCTGCTCCGTATTCGCAAGTACGTTTTGCTGTTTCCATATCAGTAATGCCACAAATTTTCACTTTCATATGTTCACCTTACAGTCTTCAAAAAAGGTACTGATAGAAGATGATGTCATAAGCGCTTCTCCGACTAATACGCCTTTTGCTCCGGCTCGTTTGACGCGGATAATATCTTCTTTTGAATGAATGCCACTTTCACTAATCCAAAGTAGGTTTTCCTCATTCAATCGTTTTCCGAGCTTTTCAGTTTGTTTTAAATCTACTTCAAACGTTTTTAAATTACGGTTATTTATACCGATAACGTGCGGATTTAATTCGATTGCAATTTCTAATTCTCGTTCATCATGCACTTCAACAATTGCTTCTAATCCTTTTTCTAGTACGTAACTATATAGCTCTTTTAGCTTCTCTTTTGACAATGCTGCAACGATTAATAAAATAATATCTGCTCCTGCTTCATATGCTCTATCAATTTGAATCTTATCGATTATAAAATCTTTGCATAAAAGCGGAATGTTACTTTCTTCTCTTGCCGTTTGTAAATCATGAAACGATCCTTTAAAAAATTGACCGTCTGTTAACACCGAAACTGCTCCAGCACCGCATTCTTCATATGTTTTTACTTGCTTTCGTACATCAACGTGTAAATTGATATCTCCTTTTGATGGTGATGCTCGCTTTACTTCTGCAATGACAGTGAACTGCTGCAACGCTTCTACGAGTGAATGTGTCTTTCTACTTTCTTTTAATGGTGTATACGTTTCATATAACTCCGCAACTTCTACTTTCTTCTGCTCTACAATTTTGTCTAAAATCGTCCCCACTTTAATTCACCCTTTCTAATTTTTCGTTGCTTGCTGTAATTAATAAATTTAATTTTGCTAATGCTTTTCCAGAGTCAATGCTATGCGTTGCTAGTTTAACTCCTTCTTCAATCGTTTCTGCTTTTCCGTTTGCGAAAAGAGCAAGCCCTGCATTTAATAAAACGGTATCGCGGTATACTCCCTTTTCTCCGCTCAATACGCCGATTGTAATCTTTGCGTTTTCCTTTGAATTCCCGCCTCTAATTTCTTCATTTTTCACTCTTGAAAAACCATACTTTTCCGGATCAATACTCATTTCTACTATTTCATCATCCTTTAAAAGGGCGACATGATTTTCTCCTTGCAGTGATGCTTCATCTAAAAAGCCACTTCCGTTTACGACAATCGCTTGTTTCCGTCCTAGCTTTTGTAATACTTGCGCAACTGGTAATAACATATCTCGTTTATAAATACCGACAAATTGTGTTTCTAAATGAACTGGATTTGTTAATGGTCCAATTAAGTTAAAGATCGTCGGAACGTTTAATTCTTTTCTTATTTTCATAATGCGCCTTAATGCTGGATGCATCGCTGGTGCGAATAAAAAGGCGATCCCAACATGTTCTAATAAATAATCAATTTCTCTTGGCGTACTGCTAATGTTTACACCAAGTTCTTCTAATAAATCAGCGCTTCCAGTCTTACTAGAAACAGCACGATTACCATGTTTCGCAACCTTTACACCTGCTCCTGCCAGTACGAATGCCGATGTTGTACTAATATTGAATGTTTGCGCACCGTCACCACCCGTTCCGCAATTGTCCATCGCGCCTTTTATATGGTTTGAAAACGGTAATGCCTTTTCGCGAAGAGCACGAACAAGGCCGTATATTTCCTCTGCTGTTTCGCCTTTCGCTTTCAGCAATACTAGGAAAGCTGCAATTTCACTTTCTAATAGGTTTTCACTTAATAAAAGTAGTCCAGCTTTATACATTTCCTCTTCTGTTAAATGTTGTCCCTCCACTAATTTACGAAGATAGTTATTCATACTCTTTCCTCCTCTTTCATTTCTGCTAAAAAGGCACGTATTAACTTTCCGCCTTCTTCTGTTGCGATTGATTCCGGATGAAACTGTAATCCGAAGAGCGGATAATAGTTGTGACGAACTGCCATAATTTCTCCGTCGTCCATCGCCGTGGCCAGTACGTCAAAACACTCTGGCAAGCTAGTTTGCGCTGCAACAAGAGAATGATAGCGCATTGCTTTTAATGGTTGCGTCACGTACGAAAAGATTGATGTCCCGTTATGTTTCACACGTGATGTTTTTCCGTGTTTAATGCACTCCGCTCTCACAATTTCTCCTCCAAATGCAGATATGATTGCCTGATGGCCAAGGCAAATACCTAACATGGGAACGTTCTTATAAAAATGACGAATGACCTCGATACAAATACCAGCATCTTCTGGTTTCCCTGGTCCTGGTGAAAGCACAATTCCTTTTGGATTCATCGCTTCTAATTGTTCTATTGTTATTTGATCATTTCTTACGACGACAATTTCCTCTTCATATTCGCCTAATAGTTGATACAAGTTATATGTGAATGAATCGTAATTATCGATAAGTACAATCATTTCATTACCTCCAAAAGCGCTCTCGCTTTATTTAATGTTTCTTCATATTCAGCTACTGGATCTGAATCATACACGATGCCTGCTCCTGCCTGAACGTACGCTTTTTCATCTTTTACAACCATCGTTCGAATTGCGAGCGCCATATCAAGATTACCTGAAAAACTAACGTATCCAACTGCACCTGCGTATACATTCCTTTTTTCTTTCTCTAGTTCATTTATAATTTCCATCGCTCTAATTTTCGGAGCTCCTGATACTGTGCCAGCTGGCAGGCAATACGCCAATGCATCAAAACCACTCATCAGTTTTCGCAATGTTCCGTAAACTTCAGATACAATGTGCATAACGTGAGAATATTTTTCTACTTTCATATATTTGTCTATTGTAACTGAGCCGATTTCACTTACTCTGCCAATATCGTTCCGCCCAAGATCTACAAGCATCATATGCTCTGCTCTCTCTTTCTCATTTCCTAACAGTTCTTTTTCGATTTCCTCATCTTCCCTCTTCGTTTTCCCCCTCGGTCTCGTACCAGCAATTGGATTTGTCATCACTTTATCCTCTCTTACTGATAACAAACTTTCCGGCGAAGAACCAAGTACAACATAATCTTGAAAATCGATATAGAACATATATGGTGATGGATTCGCAATTCGAAGTTTCCGGTAAAGGGCGAATGGGTCTCCTTTACATTCACTTTGCAAACGTTGAGATAATACAACTTGGAAGATGTCCCCAGCTCGAATGTATTCTTTCGCCGTTTCTACCATCTCACAAAACTCTTTTTCTGTTATGGAAGACGTGAATGATAACATTGATCGTATTTCATTTACTTCCGCTTCTTCTCCCTTTAGTACTTCCTCTTTGCATACTTGTAATCTTTCGTATACTTCTTCATAAGAAGCTGCATCCTCTTCCCTGCATACATATACAAACGACAACTTTTGGCGTAAATGATCGTAAACGATAAACTCACGATATAGTAAAAGGTGTACTTCTGGAATATTTAATGGATCGTGTAAATCTGCTCCAATGTTTTCATATTGCCGAATGACATCATAGCCAATATAACCAACTGCTCCTCCGCAAAACGGGAATGGACTGTCTACTTCCGTTGGTGCGATTACACCTTCTAATACTTGCAGTACGTTGCTTTGCAACTTTTCTGTTCGGCCGTACATCGTTCGTTCTACTTCTATACCAACGCTTTTTACTTCTCCATAAGGATTACACCCTAAGTAAGAATAGCGCCCTTTATCTTGATGAAGCTGTGAGCTTTCTAATAAAAATTTCTTATTCCCTTTCATACGTCTATATAAAGAAATTGGCGTAATGCTATCTCCTTCTTCTTCAGCGATTACTAAAAATGTTTTTCCTTGTTCTTTTTGCTTCATAAATTCTTCTTTCGTCATCATGTCCTTCACCTCGCCCTGAAAAATAAAAAAGTCCCCTACATATCGAAAATATGTAGAGGACGATAAATTTACCGTGGTACCACCTCATGTTGGACGCAAAAGCATCCCGCTTTATTCAGGTACAAAATATATACCTTATCCTTGTAACGGCGGAACCCGGGTTGCCTACTGAAATAATTGTTCAGCATACCTCTCGTAAGCCCATTCCGTATATGGCACCGCACCGGGCTCCCACCTGTCCCCGGCTCTCTGTAACGTCTCCAAATATACGTACTCTTCTTACTTAAACGATTTCATTTATTTAATTTTTTGTATACAAAAAGGGAGTACTCATCCTATAAAAAGGACGGGTACTCCCGTGGTGCCACCTTAATTCGTTACAAACGTAACGCACTTTGCCGTATCAAAAACAATACGTGTCTCTTGTATCGATGAGATCATGTCGCCAAAGCCTACTTCTTTCGTTTCGGTTTGGAAGCTCCGAAGCCCATTCCACATCAATCCCATACTGATTCGCACCAACCATCAGCTCTCTGACATGTTCATCATGTGTACTCTTCTTCATCAACGCTTGCATTTTTTTAAGTTGCACTCATTATATTCCTCTCGTTTCTAAAAAGTCAATGATTTTTTAGAAAAAAATATTTTTTCTTCATTAGATATTATATTGACAAAACAACCTGTTTTTATGTAAATATAATAAATACTCTATTAAAATTAAGGTTTTTTGTCTTATATTTATATATCGAAAAAATAAACCATTATCAAAAAACGCTTACATTTCAGAAAATTCATATTTCAGCATGGATTTTTCTGAATAATCATGATAGATTATAAATATGCATAACGCATCAAAAGACATGACAAACGGAAGGGGAACTACATGAGTACGCAGATGTTAACTTTAACTTCTATCTCTATTTACATGCTGGGGATGTTAGTAATCGGCTATTTCGCCTACAAACGAACGTCCAACTTAACAGATTATATGCTTGGCGGGCGTACACTAGGCCCCGCAGTAACAGCATTAAGTGCTGGAGCATCAGATATGAGTGGTTGGCTTTTAATGGGATTACCCGGTGCAATGTTTAGCGTTGGATTAAGTAGTAGTTGGATTGCGATCGGCCTAACACTAGGCGCATACGCAAACTGGCTTTATGTTGCTCCTCGCTTACGTACCTACTCTGAAATTGCTAATAACTCTATTACTATTCCAGAATTTTTGGAACACCGTTTCCACGACAAATCTCACATGCTACGCTTAGTATCTGGACTTGTTATTATGATTTTCTTTACTTTCTATGTAGCTTCAGGACTAGTTTCAGGCGCTGTATTATTTGAAAATTCATTTGGCATGAATTATCATGTCGGATTATTCATTGTCGCAGCAGTTGTCGTAGCTTACACATTATTTGGTGGTTTCTTAGCAGTAAGTTGGACAGACTTCGTGCAAGGAATCATTATGGTAGTCGCTCTTATTCTTGTTCCTATCGTAACAATTATGAATTCGAACGGACTTGGACCTGCGTTTGATACAATTCGATCTGTAGATCCAACACGTTTAGATATTTTTAAAGGTGCCTCTACTTTAGGAATTATTTCTTTATTCGCATGGGGCCTTGGTTATGTTGGACAACCTCATATTATTGTACGCTTTATGGCGATTTCGTCTGTAAAAGAAATTAAAAGCGCACGAAGAATTGGTATGAGCTGGATGATTTTCTCTGTTGTCGGAGCTATGTTTACTGGTCTTATCGGTATTGCTTACTATTCACAACAAGGGTTGACATTATCTAACCCAGAGACAATTTTCCTTGAACTTGGAAAAATTTTATTCCATCCACTTATTACTGGATTTTTATTAGCAGCTATTTTAGCGGCTATTATGAGTACAATCTCATCTCAGTTGCTCGTTACTTCAAGCGCGGTAACTGAAGATTTATATCGTACATTCTTTAAGCGATCTGCTTCTGATAAAGAGCTTGTATTTGTCGGTCGTATGGCTGTACTTGGGATTGCACTAATTGGGTGTGCATTAGCGTTTAAACAAAATGATACGATTTTAGCTCTTGTTGGATATGCTTGGGCTGGATTTGGTTCCTCATTCGGACCTGCTATTTTATTAAGTCTATATTGGAAACGTATGACAAAATGGGGCGCGCTTGCTGGTATGATTTCTGGTGCCGCGACTGTTATTATATGGACACAGTTTAAATTCTTAAAAGACTTCTTATATGAAATGATTCCTGGTTTCGCTATTAGTTTACTAGTGATCATAATTGTTAGTTTACTAACACAACCTTCAAAAGAAGTTGAAGAACAATTTGAAGATTTCGAAAAACAACATCGTCATAATCTATAAAAAGAAAGCTCTGCTGTTACGATAACAGCAGAGCTTTTTTAATCAAAGTTCGACAATCTTCTTCGCGAATTTAACAAATTCTTTATGTTTCGTTAAATTTAGCATAACACTACTCCTTTATAGTGTTAGTATCAGCACTTATACAGAAAGGGGACTCCAATATGTTAGCATCTTTCCAGCAACAACAAACACGAAAATTTTCACCTATTACAAACGCTTCTACTTCTTGTTTACACATACAGCCTAAACCTACAATTTCCATTGCTCCTTCTGTTATTTCAGTTATTGGTGTTCATATACAAAAAAATAAGCTTAAAATAAAAACCGGACAAAGCGCCGATTTATCAGCTTCCGTTTTGCCAATACAGGCAACAAATCAAGAGCTTATATGGACAAATATGAATTCCGATATCATTACCATCTATCCGAAAGGTGAGTCGGTAACGATTACAGGAAAAAGCGCTGGAAGAGCCGTAGTAATTGTGACTACCGCTGAAGGAAAATTCCGTGATTTATGTATCGTTCATGTACAATCTTATATGATAAATCCAAAGTAAAAGAGTGGCTTCCTTAGCCACTCTTTTACTTTGTTTCAATATTTGAGTTTTTACTCTTTACAAGATGGATAAATCGCTCCTTATCTTTAGGAGAAATAATCTCTGTTTCATATGACCCGTAAACAATTTCAAGTCGATCAAATGATAGTGCATGAGCTGCTATTAGATTTTTCGTGTTCGAAATTCTTTTTATATCTCGTATAAATATGCGTTTTTTAACGAGACCTGATCTAATAGTAATTGTTTCTTCCCCGACAGTATATTTCGTTGTAAACCAACTCCAAATAAATAATATTGCGAACGGAATTGTGAAAAATAAAAGAAAATATTCTCTCCCTGCAAATATTGGTGCAAAACAGGCGCCTACAACAATAAAAAAGATTGGATATAACCATGCATCTTTTTTTGATGAAAATTCCATTACACTCCCCCTTTTAATTTAATTCAATGAATCCTTCCTTTCTCTTTTATTTTGGTATAAAACAAAAAAGAGAAGTCGCTAACTACTTCTCTGTTCAACTCTTATATCATTTTATTTCCTAGCAACTCGTCATAATTCCTGCGTATACACCGGCTTGTTTACCACATGTTTCGCTGTTCGCTTTTGTTGCTGTAGTAAGAATACAGATACACCCAACAATACGAGAATACTGCCGATAATTTGCATTGCATTTAATTTTTCTCCAAGTAAGAAGAACGCTAGTATAGATGCCCCAACTGGTTCCCCTAAAATACTCATTGAAATCGTTGTTGCATTCACATAATTCAACAGCCAGTTATTAATTACATGTGACACTGTAGGTACGACCGCAAGTAAAAGAAAAACGGTCCAATCCCACTTCGTATAGCCTGTAAAAGGCACTTTCAATATAACATTATAAATTCCCATGAAAATACCTGCGAATGCAAAGACTGTAAAGCTATAAATCCAGTGTGATACTTTCTTTACTGTTGTTTGCCCGATAAATAAATAACCGACAACTGCTATCACACTTAAAAAGGATAATATGTCTCCATAAATTGCTTGTTCACTTAGTCCTAAATCTCCCCACCCAATACACATTACACCTAGTATCGCAATTCCCATTGTCGCAATGGCTGAGTATGTTGTTCTTTCTTTAAATAAGAAAAACCCTCCAACTAAAGATACGATTGGTTGGAGTGCTAAAATAATCGTTGAACTCGCAACTGTCGTATGCTTTAAAGATTCAAACCATAAAAGAAAATGTAGCGCTAAAAAGAAACCAGATCCAATTAAAAATCCCCAGTCTTTTATTTGAATCTTACTAAACTCTTCCCGTTTTTTCCAAACGATAGGCAGCATAATAAGTACGATAATCCATAATCGATACATACTTAATATTGAAGATGGTGCTGAGGACATCTTTACAAAAACTGCTGCGAATGAAATGGCTATAATGGAAATAGCTAATGGTAGTGCGATTGATTTTTCTTGTTTCAAATCCTGTCTCCCCTCTCACCTGTAAAAAATCCCACTTCATTATATCCGTTTTCTTTCATAACTTAAATACTAATTTTTTAGATTCTTCGTACCATTATGGTAAAATAGAAATTAAGGCACCCATTAGTGAATATTTCTTTTCACTACAAGCGTCGCTCTTACAATCATTACAGTAAATTTTATTTAGGGGGATCTACATGAACCAAACAATAGGGAGAATTGAAGAAATTTCATTTTTTAGTACATCACTTCAAGAAGAAGTTACGCTTCTCGTTTATTTACCAGTAAATTACACGCCATTGCACAAACATACAGTTGTAATTGCACAAGATGGTAGAGACTATTTTCAGCTTGGTAAAGCACACCGTGTAATCGAAAGCCTTCGTGAAACTGAAGAAATTGACCGTACAATTATTGTCGGTATTCCATATAAAAACGTACACGACCGTAAAGAAAAATATTTCCCAAATGAAGTAAAAAATGCTGCGTATATTCGTTTCCTTGCTCATGAACTTGCACCATATATCGATGAAAATTATCCAACGTATCAAATGGGGAAAGGCCGTGTTTTAATTGGGGATTCTCTTGGCGGAACAGTTTCCTTTATGACTGCGCTTATGTATCCGCATACATTCGGTAAAGTTGTGATGCAATCACCATTTGTGGATGAAACAGTGATGAACTTAGCAAAAGAATTCAAAGATCCACAGGCGTTAGAACTTTATCACGTCATTGGAACAGAAGAAACAGCTGTAAAGCGTACAGACGGACAAGTATCTGATTTCGTAGAACCGAATCATAATTTGAACGCTCTTCTTACAGATAGAAATTTCATCACGCATTACGAGGAATTTGAAGGGAATCATACTTGGAAATATTGGCAAGCAGATTTACCGAAAGCATTTTCTCATATTCTATCAATGAAATAATAGAGAGCAGTATTCAGAATAATTTGATATAATAGATAAAGAGATTTATTCTCAAAATCTAACTAGACTTACAAAGGGAGGAATTGGAACATGAAATTAGGCATTGTAATTTTTCCATCTAAAATGATTCAAGATAAAGCGAACGGATTGCGTAAACGTTATGATCCACATTACGCATTAGTTCCGCCACATATTACATTGAAAACACCCTTTGAGACGCAAGATGAGCAATTAGAATCGATTGTACAAGAGTTACATACAATCGCAAGCAGAACGAACCCTTTCACCCTTCATGTTGGAAAAGTTGGTTCATTCGCACCTGTTAATAATGTTCTATATTTTAAAGTAGAAAAAACGCCTGAACTTACTTTCTTAAATGAAGAAATGCATAATGGATTCTTCACACAAGAACGCGAGTACTCTTTCGTACCTCATTTAACAATCGCTCAAAGCTTATCAGATGCAGAGCACGCTGATGTATTAGGTCGATTACGTATGAAAGATTTCTATTATGAGCAACCAATCGATCGTTTCCACCTTCTATATCAATTAGAAAACGGAACTTGGACTGTATACGAAACATTCCACCTTGGAAAGGGGAACAACTAATTTGCACGCACAAATCGTACAAACGGAAGAACAACTAAGAGATGCATTCTCTGTACGTAAGCAAGTATTTGTGAACGAGCAACGTGTTTCTGCTGAAGAAGAGTATGATGAGTTTGAAGAAACTTCTACACATGTTGTTATATATGATCATGATGCTCCAGTTGGTGCTGGCCGCTTTCGCATCGTTGATGGGATAGGAAAAATGGAACGCATTTGCGTACTAAGTTCCCATCGCAAAAAAGGCATTGGAAAAATTGTTATGGATGCACTTGAGGCGTATGCGAAGGAAAACTCGCTACCAAAATTGAAACTTCATGCCCAAACACATGCTGAAGATTTCTATACAAAACTTGGATACGTAACGAATTCTGATGTATTTATGGAGGCAAATATTCCTCATGTCGTTATGATAAAAGAATTATAATTTGAAAACAGGAGGTAACCCCTCCTGTTTTTTACATTGCTATTTTCTTTTTCTTCCGCTAAAGTTAAATGTTGATGCTATAGTTTTGAAGGTGAATATATGACACAAGAAAAATTTTCACAAAAATCGTTAACATACGCTGACATTCCGCGTGCGACATATCATATTCCGAAAACATCTACTCATTTAATTATGGAAGAAGATGCAGATGCGGCGTATTTTCGTGCTCTTGAACAGCAAAATGTTTATTTAAACGAAAAACAGTTAGAAGCAGTGCGAACGACAGAAGGTCCTGTCCTTACATTAGCTGGTGCCGGAAGCGGGAAAACATCTGTTTTAACAACTCGCGTAGGTTATTTAGTGAATGTAAAACAAGTTCATCCACGAAATATTTTACTACTAACGTTTACACAAAAAGCAGCTGAAGAAATTCGAACTCGCGTAGCGAACTTACCTGGTATGAACCATGCTGCAAGTAGCTATGTTGTCGCTGGTACATTCCACTCTGTCTTTTTAAAATTGCTTCGTAGCCAAGGATATAATCAGCAAATTTTAGCAAATGAAAAACATAAACAAATTATGATAAAGAAAATTTTAAAAGAATTACGTTTAAAAGATGGTTATGATGCGGAAACGATGCTCGCTATGATTTCGCTTGAGAAAAACAAATTGAATCGTCCGAAAGATGTAAAAGCGAAAACACCAGTTGAACAAGAATTCAAAGAAGTATACGAACGTTTTGAAGAGGTAAAACAGCGATATAATTACATCGATTTCGATGATATCTTATTAGAAACGTATTATATGTTAGAAAATAATGCTCCTTTGCTTACTCAATTGCAACAACGTTTCCACTATATTGAAGTAGATGAGTTCCAAGATACATCGTATGCACAATATGAAATTGTAAAATTGTTAGCCTCTCCAAGAAATAATTTATTTATCGCAGGTGATGATGATCAAGCGATATATGGCTGGCGAGGAGCAAGTCACCAAATTATTTTATCTTTTCCAAAAGAATTTGATAACACTACGATTATTGCGCTTAATACGAATTATCGATCCAATCCATTTATCGTCGGACTTGGAAATGAAGTTATCAAACTAAATCAAGAACGTTTTGATAAAGAGCTATATTCTGTTCGTGAGGAAGGTGTACAGCCATTTTATGCACGACCAGCTACGACTCTTGATGAAGCGAATCAAATTTTGCAGCTCATTCAAGAAAAGGTAGATAGTGGTGAGCGAAACTATAAAGATTTTTGTTTACTATATCGCACACATTCTGTAAGCCGCTCGTTACTTGACCAGCTTACAATTCATAAAATCCCATTTATCAAACATGGTGCGAGTCAATCATTTTACGAGCATTCTTTAATTAAACCTGTATTAGATCATTTACGACTCGTGCTTGAACCGTTTCGCCTAGAATCACTTTCTAATATATTGCCAACGATGTATATTGGCCGTGATGATTGTATTTCATTTATTGAACGTGAGCAATGGAAGTATGGTGAAGGACGCTTCCCTTCTCTTCTTCATTTCTTATTACTAAATCCAAGCTTGAAACCTTTTCAAGTGAAAAAAGTAAATGAACGTATCGATTTTATTAAATTTATAAAAGAGCTAGAGCCGAAAAAAGCATTAAAAGAAATTATTCATGGTAAAGGAAAATATTTAGAGTACTTACAAAGTAACGATCGTTCTTCCTTTACGATGCATAAGGACATACAAGAAGAAATGCTAGAAGAATTAATGGAATCCGCGACTCGATTTACGGATATTTCCGCTTACTTAGAATTTATTAATGAAACAATTCAAGGGCAAAAAGAAATGGAAGCATTAAAAACAATGCCTCAAAAAGATGCTGTATCGCTTATGTCGATCCATAACGCAAAAGGCCTTGAATTTCCATGCGTCTTTTTACTTGGTGCAAGCGATGGCATACTGCCGCATACATCTTCTTTAAAAGACGCGAATGACCGTGTAACTGAGACTTCTGAAGCATTAGAAGAAGAACGACGCTTACTCTACGTCGCAATTACACGTGCAAAAGAAGAACTTTACATTTCCTCTCCGCAATTTTTCAGAGGAAAGAAACTAGATATTTCACGTTTTTTATATACTATGCGAAAAGATTTGCCTGAAAAGACATCCACTAAATAAGGATGTCTTTTTTCCATATCACGTTATGTACATCCCTTCTATATAAATTCCCTATTTTTATCATGAGAATTAACGTAATATCGACCATATCCTACTCATATTGTAATAGTGTATGTCAGAACTCACGATAAGGAGTGAACATAATGAGCTGCAATTGTAATGAAGACAATCAACATGATTTTGATTTTAATTGTGTATCTAATGTCGTTCGTTTCATACATGAATTACAAGAATGCGCAACCACAACATGTGGATCTGGTTGCGAAGTTCCGTTTTTAGGAGCACATAATAGTGCATCAGTAGCGAATACACGTCCTTTTATTTTATACACAAAAGCTGGAACACCTTTTGAAGCATTTGCACCAGTAGGAGATCTTAAGCATTGTACTTCCCCCATTTTCCGTGTTGAGAGTATAGATGATGATGACTGCGCTGTGCTACGAGTATTAGCTGTAGTATTAGGTAATGGTTCCCCTGTTCCACCAGGTGACGATCCGATTTGTACGTTTTTAAATGTACCAAATGCCAAATTAAAATCGACCCCTGCTTGTCTAACTGTTGATTTAAGTTGCTTCTGCGCTATTCAATGCTTACGCGATGTTTCTATATAAAACTAAATACTAATGTAAGCATGGATTGGGTGGCANNTGCCACCCAATCCATGCTTAAAAGGTATTATTATGTATTTTTCGTAAAATTAGGAACTTGTCTAGAACATTGAACCTGTCCTTTTCATTAACTGAAAGTAGAAACAGATAAAGGAGTGAAAAACATGTTCTCTTCTGATTGCGAATTTACTAACATCGATTGCGAAGCGAAACCAGCTAGCACATTACCGGCCTTCGGTTTTGCTTTCAATGCATCTGCACCTCAATTTGCTTCACTATTCACACCACTACTATTACCTAGCGTAAGTCCAAATCCAAATATTACTGTTCCAGTAGTAAATGATACAGTAAGTGTCGGAGATGGTATTAAAATTCAACAAATTGGTATTTATCAAATCAGTTATACATTATCAATAAGCCTTGATAATTCCAATGCAGTCCCTGAAGCTGGTCGTTTCTTCTTATCATTAGATACACCACACAACATTATTCCAGGCTCTGGTACTGCGGTCCGCTCTAACGTTATTGGAACTGGTGAAGTAGATATCTCCAGCGGTGTTATCCTTATTAACTTAAACCCTGGCAACTTAATTCAAATTGTACCAGTCGAATTATTCGGTAGTGTAGATGTTCGCGCTGCAGCATTAACAGTTGTACAAATCGGTTAGTAAAAAGGAGTGTCTCATAAGTCAAATTTCTGACTATGTGACACTCCTTTTATTCTGACGTTTTGGAGTAGCATACCCTTTTGAGTAAATCCATTTTATTTTTATAATAAAAAACACTCACAGTAACATGAGTGTTTCATTCTTCATATTGTTTTATTATGTTCTTCTTTTTCCCGCAATTACATCCCTTTTTCTTCACAAATCCTTGTTGCTCTAATTGTTCTTGATATGCCTGTTGTTGCGCTTGGTGCTGTTGCTGTATGTTATACCATTGCTGCAGGTCATATGAATTTCGCCTTGGATTATTGCTCACAGCAAACATCTCCTCTACTGTCAATTCTGTCTATTCACTATATGAACAACTTCTTATTTTCGTTCCCTCATTCTTTTAAACTCCGCTTTTTCTCGGTATTATAACAAATATATTATTCTCCCATAAAATATCCTGTAATCGTTTCAATAATCGCTGCTGCACCTGCAATAGCTAATAATGCCAGTAACGGCTCTGCAACGATAGGAATCCAATTATATAAAACTAATAAAAAAGCACTAACCCAAACACCTGTACACCAATAACAGCTTAATAATTCGCCAATCCACTTTCTTAATCCTTTACCTTTTATTTTTGTAAAAGTTGATACACTTCCATCCGGCTCCGTAATCTCTAACTCATCAATAAACGGTCTTCGTACAAAGGCTGTAATTTTATCATAAACAATGAGACGAGTTAACCTAAAAGCTGCCAGTGCGAAAATAAAAAATAAAAGCCAACTTGTAAACAGCATGATCCCACCTTCCCTTATCTTCTTTCGCCTATTTAAAAAAAAAGGTCTTGAGATTGTGACCAAATCTCCCCGACTCCAATATCTTATTAATGTAAATACAAACAAGAAGATAAGGAGTGACATTAATGAGTTGTAACGAAAATAAACACCATGGCTCTTCTCATTGTGTAGTTGACGTTGTAAAATTCATCAATGAATTACAAGATTGTTCTACAACAACGTGTGGATCTGGTTGTGAAATCCCATTTTTAGGAGCACACAATAGTGCTGCAGTAGCAAATACACGCCCTTTTATTTTATACACAAAAGCTGGAACGCCTTTTGAAGCATTTGCACCAATAGGAGATCTTAAACACTGTACTTCCCCGATTTTCCGCGTTGAGAGCGTAGATGACGATAGCTGTGCTGTACTACGTGTATTAGCGGTAGTATTAGGTAATGGTTCCTCTGTTCCACAAGGTGACGATCCGATTTGTACGTTTTTAAATGTACCAAATGCTAAATTAAAATCGACTGCTACTTGCATTACTGTTGATTTAAGCTGTTTCTGTGCGATTCAGTGCTTACGCGACGTTTCTATCTAATAAGTTAAGTAAACTAAAAAACTATTAGGGTGGTAGAATTTCTCTACCACCTTTACATATTTATAAACCGGCCATATCAATCGATTTGATGTCTTCTATAGATAACCTAATATCTCGCATACTATTTGGCGGCATAATAGACACAATGCCATTACGGTACGATATAATCGATCCAATGTATGAGACCGTCGCTGTCTTTATTCTGCATCTTACTTTCGGAATGTAATGAGGGCGGTTTAATAAAAAATGAATTTTTTCGTCATTATTCATATCCTTAAATGATTTATTGTACGGGATCGTTCTAACTTGCTCCTGCTCTTCTTGTTCCTCTTCTTCTATTTTTGCTTCTACTTGCTGCTCTTCTTGTTGTTTTTGTTCTAGTACCTCTTCCGCAGCACTGCTTACAATATTTTCATTTCTATTGCTTTGTTCTTTTCGATCCTCATTTTCAAAGTTTGTAAGAATAATTCTTTTTATTTTCGGTGCAGCAAGTTCTAAATTTACTTGCGTGATATATAACAACGGTTTTCCAACTGTTGAACTTTTATTTTTATTCTTCACACTCGTCCCTCCCACTTCCATACGTAGCTGAATAAATCGTGTACTATTATAGTTATATTCATCACGCGGCAAGAACTTTCGTAAAATCGTTCTTTCTGAGAACAATAAAAAAGGGCAACCTCAATGTTTAGAGACTGCCCTTTAAAAACTATAATCAATATTTATCCTAAAATATGATATCCTGAATCAACGTGAATGTTTTCTCCTGTTACGCCGCGCGCTAAGTCACTGAATAGGAATACTGCTGTATCCCCAACTTCTTCTGGCGTTGTTGTACGACGAAGTGGAGCACGCTCCTCGATTTCTCTTAAGATTGAGTTGAAATCGCCTACACCTTTCGCAGATAACGTACGAATTGGTCCTGCAGAAATAGCGTTCACACGAATGCCGTGTTGACCTAAATCGTTTGCTAAATATTTCACGCTTGCTTCTAATGAAGCTTTCGCAACACCCATAACGTTATAGTTTTTCACAACGCGCTCGCCGCCAAGGTATGTTAAAGTTAAAATATTTCCGCCCTCTGTCATTACTTTCTTCGCTTCTCTTGCTACAGCTGTTAAAGAGAATGCACTAATGTTTTGTGCAAGTAAAAATCCATCACGAGAAGTATCTACAAATTCACCTTTTAAATCATCACGATTTGCAAAAGCAATACAGTGTGCAACACCGTGAATTGTACCAACTTCTTGTTTAATTGTTTCAAAGCAAGCTGTAAGTTCTTCATCATTCGTTACATCACAAGGTAATACAAGTGATTCTTGCCCTTCTAATGTATCCGCTAATTCACGAACATTTCTTTCTAAACGTTCTCCTGCATATGTGAATATTAATTTTGCACCTGCATTATGCAAAGAGCGAGCAATTCCCCACGCAATACTTCTTTGGTTCGCAACGCCCATAACAACAAATGTTTTCCCTTGTAATAGTTCCATGATATATCCTCCCAGAAATACTTATACTTGTTATTAGTACCTGATACTTATAATTATAGTACCATAAAACCGCTTAAAGGCAAACAAAAAAGTCATTAACGTAAATTTGTTAATGACTTTTTGTTTCTATAAAAAACCGCTCTAATCCTTCTTCCCAAGAAGGCATTTGTAAAAAACCATTTAATCGTAGCATGTTATGTTGAAAGATAGAATATTTCGGTCTCGCAGCCGCAGCCCCGAATTCTTCAGTTGAAACAGGTAATACATCCACTTTCATATTTGCATACGAAAATATTTTTTTGGCAAATTCGAACCAAGAGCACGATCCCCTGTTGGATACGTGATACGTACCATATAAAGAAGTACGAATGAGCTTATTAATCATCATATTTAAATCTGCCACGTACGTAGGAGAGCCAACTTGATCCGCTACAACGGATATTTCATCTTTTTCTTTCCCTAACCGCATCATCGTTTTCACAAAATTACTTCCATATTTACCATACAGCCACGATGTGCGAACGATAAAATATTTATTATGTAACTCTTTGACGAACTGCTCTCCAGCAAACTTTGAAGCCCCATATATATTTATCGGCGATGGATTATGAAACTCATGATAGCCATCTGGTCTGTCACCTTGAAATACATAATCGGTGCTAATATAAACTAACTTCGCCCCTACTAATTGTGAAGCAACTGCTATATTTCGAGCTCCTATCGCATTTATTCCATACGCAAGATCCTGTTCTTTCTCTGCATGATCTACTTTTGTATAGGCTGCACAATGAATGATTATATGTGGTCTTATCTCTTGTACCACTTGCTGAATTCGGGGCATATTTGTGACATCTAGTAATTTTTTATCAAATGGATATATGTCATATTCTCCAGAATTCAACTCCTCTACTAGTTGCTTTCCTAATTGACCATTCGCTCCCGTTATGATAACCCGCTCTTTCATTTACATGCCCCTTACTTTTCTTTTAGTGGTTTCCACCATTCCTTATTCTTTTCATACCATTGCACCGTTTCTTGTAATCCTTGTTCAAATGTATACTTTGGTTCCCAATCAAATTCGTTCTTCATTTTCTCTGCATCGATCGCATAACGGCGGTCATGTCCTAAACGGTCTGTAACGTATTCAATATCTTTTTTTGTTTTTCCTAAGAGAGTAATAATTTGTTCCACAACTTCTACATTTGTTTTTTCATTATTTCCACCTATGTTATATACTTCTCCTACACGTCCCTTATGCAAAACAATGTCAATCGCACTACAATGATCCGTTACATGTAACCAGTCTCTTACATTTAATCCATCACCATATAACGGCAGCATTTTTCCTTCCAGTGCATTCGTAACCATTAATGGAATTAACTTTTCAGGATATTGATACGGTCCATAGTTATTGGAACAACGAGTCACTATAACTGGTAATTGATATGTTTTATAATAAGATAAAGCTATCACATCTGAGCTCGCCTTACTTGAAGAATATGGACTATTTGGAGCTAACGGGGTTTCCTCGGTAAACTTTCCTGTTTGCCCTAAAGAACCGTATACTTCATCTGTTGATACCTGCACGAGCTTAATAAGCGGATACTTTTTCACTAGTTCTAATAAAGTGACTGTCCCGATTACATTCGTATCATAAAACGGGATTGGGTTTTCAATACTACGGTCCACATGCGATTCAGCTGCGAAATTTACAATCACTTGCACGTCTCGCTCCTTTATGACATGCTCTAGCAGCTCTCCATTTTGAATTTTCCCTTTTACAAAAGAGTAATTAGGATGATCTTGAAGAGACTTTACGTTATTTAAATTTCCGCTATATGTTAATGCATCGTAATTAATGATTTTATATGTTTCATATCTTTGTAACATGTAATGAACAAAATTACTTCCGATAAATCCAGCCCCACCTGTTACTAATATATTCATAAACAACTCTCCTACTTAAAAACTATCTTCATATTCCTGAAGTAATGGTAATATGCGGTCCTTATCAGATAAGATAGGGTTTGTTACCGGCCATGGAATCGCTAATTCTTTATCTTCCCAAAGCAAACCTGAATCGTGATTAGCACTATAATACTCATCTACTTTATACATAACAGTAGTATGCGGGACAAGCGTACAAAACCCATGAGCAAATCCTTTTGGAACCAATAATTGCCGATGATTATCCGCACTTAAAATATATCCTCTCCACTGTTTAAACGTTGGTGAATCTTTTCGTAAGTCCACGATTACATCATAAATTGCTCCTTGCATAACTTGAATGAGTTTCGTTTGCGCTTTCGGATTTTTTTGAAAATGTAGTCCCCGAATTGTTCCCGCCTGTGCTGAATAAGATACGTTGTCTTGTACAAACGAATACGTAATCCCTAATGTTTCTAGCACCTTCTTATTATAACTTTCTGTAAAAAATCCCCGCTCATCTCCAAACAACCTCGGTTCTAACAATTTTGCATCGGTAAAGTTTGTTTCTACAACTTTCATATTCTCACCTATTCTCCGTTAAACTGTTTCCCAAAGTTTATATCTCGCGCTAACGTATTCGCCCTTTGAAGAGAAGCATGAGTTCCCGCATCAGTCCACCAGCCGATCATTTCGTTATAAGTAAGAACCCCTCGTTTTAAATACCAATTGTTTATATCTGTAATTTCAAGTTCTCCCCGTGCAGAAGGTTTTAATTCTTTTATATAAGAAAAGACTTTCGAGTCATACAAATAAATTCCCGTAACAGCATAAGAGCTTTTCGGTTTTTTCGGCTTTTCTTCAATTTCAATTATTTTTCGGTTTTGAATATGTGCTACACCAAATCTTTCAGGATCTTCTACAGATTGCAATAGCACTTTCGCACCTTCTTTTTGCTTTGTAAACTCTTCAACATATGGACGAATATCATCTGAAAAAATATTATCCCCTAATATAACTACCATACGATCATTCCCGACGAATTCTTCACAAAGCCCTAATGCTTGTGCAATTCCACCAGCTTTATCTTGCACACGATACGTAAAAGACACGCCAAATTCGTGGCCACTTCCTAAAAAGCTAACAACATCTCCCATATGCTCTTTACCTGTAATAATCATAATATCTGTAATCTCGCATTGTTTCAGCTTATATACCGCATGATAAATCATCGGATACCGTCCAACAGGAAGTAAGTGTTTATTCGTGACTTTCGTTATTGGATATAGTCTCGATCCAGTTCCGCCTGCTAAAATAATCCCTTTCACCCTGCATCTCTCCCTTATGATGGAGATAGTATATCTTTATAATGTTCTACAAACACTGTTCGGTACTTCTCATATGTATCCGCATCAAACTCATCTCCGTTGTAATGAATACACCATAAGTTTGCTTGATTAGGGATACCAATTAAATAGCCAGCCCTTTGAAACTCTAAAGACTGTGATACATCATAAAAGTGGAACCCTTGAAACAAATCTTCTCGCCACGGAATATCATACTGCGTTGCCATGAATAAACCATCAATTGCCTGCACTGATATAAATGATTTATTTTCGTAAAACAACTGATCTAAATTTAATAATTGATAATTCCGTCTTCTGTATTCAATTACTTTCCCTACTAAATTTTTTCCTTCCCACCATATCCCGTTACTCGGTAAAAATTGAGCACCAGCGACTCCTATTAAACCTAGCTTTTCATTTTCTTTAAAAAGGGAAATAAGGGTATAAAACATATCCCGATTAATTAGATACGTATCTTGATGTATATATACTTTGTACTTCGCCGGATATGCAAGTGCCCGGTTGTAAGCACTTGCCATACTCTTTGCATCTCGTATCGGAAAAATTTGAACGGCATAGCCAGGGGGAACAAAAATGTTTCTTATTTGTCTCTCACATTGCTTGAAAAGCTCTTCATTATTTATACAAACAACGACTAATATTGTATGATCTTTCATTTTGTATCCCCTTTATTTTTCCTTATTCACATCTGACATATAGTTCTCTACAAGTACTTTTCTATACTTTTCATAATTCGTCATATTCACATCAAAATGATAATGAATACACCAAGCATCGCGTTGTACAGGTACACCGACTGTATACCCCGCTTTTTTAAATTCCAATGATTGAGATACATCATAAAAATCAAACCCGTCAAATAAGTCTTCCCGCCACGGAATATCATATTGTGTCGCCATTAATAAACCGTCAATACATTCAACAGGAATAAACGTTTTTGATTCATGAAATGGTTGCTCTAAACTTGCCATATAAAACAAATCATCCATATAACCAATGACTTTCCCGACAATCCCACGCCCTTCGTTCCATACACCAGTTGGAGGAACATATTGCGCTCCAACCATCCCAATCATCCCAAGGTGTTCATGTTCCTCAAATAATTGAATTAATCCGTATAGAAAAGCTCCATTTATAATAAAAACATCTTGGTGTAAATACACTTTATACTTCGCTGGATGTGCAATGGCTTGATTGTATCCGCTTGTCATACTTTTCGCTTTCCGAATTGGCATAAATTGTATAGTATACCCGGGAGGTACTGCCAATTTCAATATATGTCGCGCACATTGTGCATACAATTTCCGATCATTTATACATGTAACGAATAATATTGTTTTTTCTGCAGCACTCATAATTGTGATTTTTCTGCTTCAATAATATATTGAAATACAACCGTCTCAGCCATGAAGCCACTTCCAAGACGATATTTTTTACAAATTCCATATAACTCTTCAATAAGTGGTTCATACATTTTATGATCAACATATACACGATCTACTTTACTAATAGAATATCCTGCTTTAAAAAATAGTCTTATCATTTCATTAAAAGTAAAGAAACGAATATGTGTTTTATCTAACAGGCCGTACTCTGTATACGTCCAATTTCCAGCGAGTAAGGGTGCTAACACTGAAATGTGAGAAACGTTCGGTATACTAGCTAAAATCACACCATTTTGTTTTATATATGGTTTTATTTTTTCTATCACAGCCCATGGATCAAATAAATGCTCTAATACGTCCCCAAATATGACGCAATCAAATTGCTCCTTTTCATAAGGCAAATCCATCGTCTCTATATCCCCGAGAACAACGTGATCCAGCTTTTCTTTTGCTTTTTCCGCCGCTTCTGGAAATGCTTCAATTCCTGATACACGTGTACCATTTTCTTTAATAGCCGCTCCTAAAGCACCATTAGAGCAACCAATATCAAGAACTTCTTTCCATTCCTTTTTTATATGTTTTAATAAATTTGGATTCGCTGCATTATAATAATGCTCCGACTTTTCTTCATATAAAGAACTTTTTTCCCGATTCATTTCACACGCTCCTTATGCAAACTGAATTTGAAATATAAATCTCATATGAATTCTATAAAGTGAAACTTTAATCAGTAGGGGGGGTTCATCCCTCACTGATTATTAGCCCTCACCAATCGAGCATTTACGGGCAGCCCGATTCCCATCTAACTTCTTTGCTCCAGCCGAATTTTGAAGCGGGATAAAAGCTGTTAGCTGCATTGATTACATTACTAATACTCTAATATATAGCCAATCTATTAGAGTTAGAATAGCGATAAGTCATTTCTAAAAAACGAAACCCCTTACACTTTATATTGTTTATCAAAAACACCCCGAAAATATTTGCGGTTATACTCGATTGCAGCATTATTCGGAACATAAGAAGCAGCTAATTCATTGTAATAATACGCTTTATCTTGATCTCCTAACTTGCTATAGCAAATACACATTTGCAAATACGGAATCCATGTGTAACTAGCTGGACTATGAAACGGGCTATCCTCTGCAAGTGGTACTTCCGTTGCTAATTTGAACCAAAATATCGCTTCATTATATTTTTGCTGTTCCATATATATATATCCTATTCTTGTACAATTCTCCCCTCTAGGAACACCGTACCGAAATGACTTTACACAAGCCTCAACTGCCTTCTCCCACGTTCCGAGCTTCGCATAACAATCCCCTAACTTACCGCATGCATAAATTTTCTCTTCATACCACCCTTCATCTTGATTCAGAAATGTTTCATATAAAGGAACCGCTTCATCGTATTTTTGATTATCCATAGATTCATTTGCATAATAAAACAATTCTCTCGGACCCAATTCTTCTCCAGCTGCTACAGCATTTTGAAAAATTTTCAAATTACGATCCGTTACATCTTTTTCTTTTTTATGTGTAACAGCAATGTTACTATTAAAAGTTTCACCAAAAACCGCTAAATACTCATGTACTTTACCAAACCATTGAAACTGTTTTTCGCGCTTTATCAGTCGATTTCTTCTCGTGCAATATAAAGGTTTCCCGTTAGAATCCATTGCAAGATGATATGGCATCGAAACAGCATCCACATTAGAATCTAATTCCCCTTTTAATCGTTTCAATGCTTCTTGAGCACCTTCTTCTAATACGTCATCTGCATCTAGCCATAATATATATTCTTGCGTCGCTTTTGAAAAAGAAAAATTTCTAGCCGCCGCAAAATCATCAATCCACTGAAAATCATATATGTTAGAAGTATATTTCTCTACAATTTCTTTCGTTCGATCAACGGAACCTGTATCAACTATTACAATTTCTTCAACAATTTCTTCAACTGCCTCCAAACATCGGGCTATTGTCTTTTCCTCATCTCGAACTATCATACATAAACTAATTGTAATACCTTGCTTGTTCAATATAATCACCTTCTTCCAACTCAATCATATGTTATACAAATACTAAACTTTCCACTTTTTTATATTGTTCAAGTTATTTTAGATTTCTTTTCAATAATTCAAGCGTCCGTGTCATTTTCTTAAGATTTTGCATCTACTATATAATGAAAGCTTTATGGAGGTGAATTTATGTCAAATAATAATTATTCAGATGGCTTAAATCCCGAAGAATCATTATCCGCAAGTGCATTTGATCCTAACCTTGTAGGACCGACATTACCACCTATACCACCATTTACTCTTCCAACCGGGCCAACTGGGCCAACTGGACCGACTGGGCCAACCGGACCGACTGGGCCTTCTGGTGGACCAATTGGACCGACTGGACCAACTGGTCCAACTGGTCCAACTGGATCGACTGGGCCGACTGGGCCAACTGGACTGACTGGACCAACTGGGCCAACTGGACCGACTGGGCCAACTGGACCAACTGGACCGACTGGACCGACTGGGCCGACTGGGCCGACTGGGCCGACTGGGCCTTCTGGATTAGGTCTTCCAGCAGGATTATATGCATTTAACGCTGCTACAGTTAGCTTAGCTCTTGGTTTTGATGAGCCTGTACCGTTTAATACAGTTGGATCTAAATTTGGTACAGCAATCTCCAAATTAGATAATGATACTTTCATCATAAGTGAAACTGGATTCTATAAAATTACTGTTATCGCATATACTGCATCAGTTAGTATATTAGGTGGCCTTGCAATTCAAGTGAACGGCCTTAACATACCTGGCGCTGGAACAAGTTTAATCTCACTTGGGGCGCCTCTCGTTATCCAAGCAATTACACAAATTACAATGACTCCATCAATGGTTGAAGCTGTTGTTACAGGACTTGGATTATCTCTAGCTCTTGGTACTAGCGCATCTATTATTATTGAGAAAATCGCTTAATATTTTACTTAGCAGTAAAACTGATATTAGTTTTACTGCTTTTTCAATTTCAAATTCAATCATGAAACCTTCGTTATCTACATAATCATATTGTTGTATGACATTTTGCAGGAGGCACATATATGGAAAATAAATCAGCTGTCCAGCTTTATCTAGAGTTGTTGAAGAAAACAATTTTATTTGAAATATGGCTAGAATATGAACCATATTTACCTGCTTCGTTACATATTTCTAAGGAAATTCCATACGAACCAGTTACATTACCGCTCCCTTTATTCATTAAACAATATGCCGAAAACCATAACTTGAAAATTGTGAAGCCAAGTGTTTTAAAAAATGAACGTCAAGATGGATTGGATTGGCCAAGAGCAGCACATAGCATGATTGGCCGAGAACGTATTAATCAGTTACACGAAGCAATGGAAACCGTTGTTCGTGAAAATATAGATGGTGATTTTATTGAAACAGGTGTATGGCGTGGTGGATCATGCATTTTTATGAATGGTTTTTTACAAGCTTATAATATTACGAATCGTAATGTGTGGGTTGCTGATTCATTTGAAGGTTTGCCAGCACCTAATTTAGAACAATATCCGAAAGATTACGGGGACTATTTACACACGTTCGATTACTTACGTATTTCTTTAGAACAAGTGCAAGAGAATTTTAGAAAATATAATTTATTGAATGATCAAGTAAAATTTTTAAAAGGCTGGTTTAAAGATACTTTACCAACAGCGCCAATTGAAAAAATTGCAATCGCTCGCCTTGACGGTGATATGTATGAATCCACCATGGATGGCCTTGTGAACTTATACGATAAAGTTTCTAAGGGTGGCTATATAATTATTGATGACTATGGGCTACCACCATGCGCTGAGGCTGTGACAGATTTTAGAAATGAAAGAAATTTAAAAGCCCCTATTATTAAAATTGATTTATTTGGCGTTTATTGGAGAAAAGAATAAGAATCATTTTATTCAACAAGAGGTTCCATTCCGACCAATTGTTCATTCTCATCAATAGTAAAATATTTCAGGAATCTCATTACATAACATAGTCGTTTGCATATTATTGTGAAACTACAATTACTAGATCGGCCGCAAATAACGGGATAAAATAGATATTGTATATTAACAATATCTATTTATCCCCTAAGAAAGGAGTGTACTCATGAGCGAACTTGAAAAAGAAATGACATTACTCCCCCCTCCCGAACTCGTCCTATATGTAGGTGGCGATTTCAAAAAAGTTGGAAAAGAATTTATAAAGCACTTTATTAAAATTGGCGGTTTAAAATCAAACGAAAAAGTACTAGATGTAGGATGCGGTGTCGGCCGAATGGCTGTGCCACTAATGAGTTACTTAACTGATGATGGAGCATACTATGGATTTGATTTATTTAAAGAGGGAATCACTTGGTGTCAAAACAATATTGCGACTATGCGTAATAATTTTCATTTTGAACACGTTGACATATACAATCATTTCTACAATCCCGAAGGAAAAGAAGATGCTTCTCAATATAAGTTTCCATATGAAGACGGAACATTTGATTTCATCTTTTTAACTTCTGTATTTACACATCTTCTCCCGAAAGAATTAGAGCATTATGTATCAGAGATTGTACGTGTGCTCAAAAAAGATGGAAGATGTTTTATTACATTCTTTTTAATAAACCCTGAATCGTCCTATTACTTAAATGCAGGGCTAAGTACATTAGGATTTTATCATCAAATTGAAAATTGCTATGTTGTAAATAAAGACATTCCTAATTTCGCAGTTGCTTATCCTGAAACAGATATTTGTACTTTATTAAATAAATACGGGCTAGAACTGATTAATAAACCTCATTACGGCTTATGGTGTGGCAGACATGAATATACAAGTTATCAAGATATTGTTCTTGCAAAAAAAAGCTTCTGAAAGGAAGTTACGTATGACGAATGAAAAAGAAACGCCTCTCGTTTCCATCCTTATTCCTACTTATAATCGACCTCATTATTTCAAAATTGCTCTAGAAAGTGCAATAGCCCAAACTTATTCAAATATAGAAATTATTATCGGTGATGATAGTACAGATGATGAAACAGAAACTTTAATATTTGAACAGTATTTACCAAATTATAAAAACATAACATACATTCGAAACAATCCTACCCTAGGACAATTTCACAACGACCTTATCCTCTTAGAAAAATCGAATGGCGAGTATATAAATTTTTTAATGGACGATGATGTATTTTACAAGAAAAAAATAGAAAAAATGATGTCCTATTTTTTGCAGAATTCCAATGAAAACCTTGCTCTTGTCACTTCTTACCGAGTACGTATTGATGATGATGGCCATCTAATAGATGACTCCCGTTCAACGCAAAGATTATATAGCGAAGACACACCATTAAACGGAATATTATTAGGGGACTGGATGTTAAAGTCTGGCCACAATATTATCGGGGAGCCGACAACTACTTTGTTCAAAAAAAAGTTACTCACTGACCCTTTTGGCACACTAAAAGGTAGACAATATGCTTGTAGTGTCGATATGGCATCATGGATTTCCTTACTTTCTAAAGGTGATGCTGTGTATATCTCCGAGCCATTAAGTCAATTCCGCCACCATGCTGGACAACAAGTACACAACAAGCTCCTTCAAGGCTCTGAAGATTTCACACATCTCGTTATAACATCAAAAGAATATGGCTTTTTACAAAATACCACGGACTATAGAGCAGCTCTACTTAACGCCTATCAGTGGTGTAAAAATTCTTTACAATATTATCACAGTCTACCAGATCTCATTCCAGATGCACATGTACGTCTTTCCCATTGTTTGGATATAATTATTAAAGAGTTAAATTATTAAGCTATTCGACAAAATAAAAAATGTAAGAACTATACATTGTTCGTATAGTTCTTACATTTTTTCTAAACTATAAAATCCATTAATATAAAGAGCAGTAGAAAGGATTACATACAGTGAAAGATACAAATTCTCAATATCAAATAGACTACGTATTACTATTCATTTTATTTGCCATTGGGACTGTTAGTTGCTTTGCTATTGCAAGTGCACAAGCCTCTTTACCACCATTTTTACAAAACGTAAATTTTGCACTAAAGCAACTTCAATGGTACTTCATTGGATTTCTCGCTATTGGTGTTATTATGATTATCGATTTCGACCGATATCAAAAAATTGCTTGGTATTTATATAGCTTTGCAATGATACTACTTATTGGGCTAGAACTTCAAGTTCCAGGTGCCGTTACAATTAAAGGGGCTACCGCTTGGTACAGGCTTCCAGGTATCGGGAATTTTCAGCCTTCAGAAATTATGAAATTATTTTTAATTATCGTCATTGGACGAATTATAGCGGATCATAATGAAAAATACTTTCTTCGAACACCACGTGAAGATTTTATCTTACTCGGAAAAATATTCGCAACGAGTTTGCCACCACTACTACTTATTGCAAAAGAACCTGATTTAGGAAATACAATGGTAATTTCAGCGATGCTCGCAGCAATGATTTTAGTTTCTGGTATACATTGGCGCTTCATTTTCGGATTAACGTCCGGCATGTTTGCATTAGGCTCTACCTTAACATATATTTATTTTGCTCATACGGAATTCTTTAAAGAGCATATATTAAAAGAGTATCAATTAAACCGATTCTATGGCTGGCTAGCACCTTACCAATATGACGCGCAAGGCTATCAATTAAGACAAGCCTTCTTAGCTACTGGATCAGGAGAAATGCAAGGTAAAGGATGGGAAAATGGACAAGTATATTTTCCAGAACCACATACAGATTTTATTTTCACTAACGTCGCTGAACAATTTGGTTTTTTAGGTGCAAGTATCATTATTTCACTTTTTTTCTTACTCATTTTCCGCATGATTCATATCGCTTTAGAAAGCAATGATCCTTTCGGTAGTTACATTTGCGCTGGCACAATCGGTATGTTTACTTTCCAAGTATTCCAAAACATCGGTATGACAATCGGATTACTCCCTATTACAGGGATTACATTACCCCTTATGAGCTATGGAGGAAGTTCGTTGCTTACATACATGATTGCGATTGGATTTATTTTAAACGTTCGCTCACGGACGAAAATCTTTATGTTTAAATAAAGCGTATAAAAACGATATTTTTATCTCTATCCTTTTTTAGATATACTAATGAAAAATAGGCTGGAGGTTTAAATATGAAATATGACATTATAGGGGATATTCACGGCTGCTTCCAAGAGTTTCAAAACTTAACGACGAAACTAGGATATAAATGGAATAGTGGCTTGCCAGTTCATCCCGACACACGGAAGCTTGCATTCGTTGGTGATATTACAGACCGTGGCCCTCACTCATTACGGATGATTGAAATTGTATGGGAACTTGTCATACATAAAAAAGAGGCTTATTACGCTCCTGGAAATCACTGTAATAAACTGTACCGATTTTTCCTCGGACGTAATGTGAAAATCGCTCACGGACTTGAAACAACTGTTGCCGAATACGAAGCACTTCCTTCTCACGAACAAAAAGTCATAAAAGAAAAGTTCATCACCCTTTATGAACATTCCCCTTTATATCACGTACTCGCTGAGAAACGGTTAATTGTATGTCACGCTGGTATTCGGCAAGATTACATAGGAAGACAAGATAAAAAAGTAGAAACATTTGTATTATATGGCGATATTACAGGGGAAAAACATGATGATGGCTCACCTGTCCGTCGTGACTGGGCGAAAGAGTATAAAGGGGACGCTTGGATTATATATGGACATACACCAGTAAAAGAACCTCGTTTCGTGAATCATACAATCAATATCGATACTGGTGCTGTATTTGGTGGTAAACTAACGGGACTACGTTATCCTGAAATGGAGACTATTTCCGTTCCTTCTTCCCTGCCTTTTGTTCCTGAGAAATTCCGCCCAATTTCATAACCCTTCCTAGCTTAGTACAATCCACGGGTGGCAAGGGATTCTCATATTTTCTAGACGTATCCCACATAAAAACTGGGTGAAGCAATTAAAAAAGATGCGATAAAGTGCATCTTTTTTTCATTGTGCGGCATATACTGTCGCAGGAGGTGACAGAATGAAGAAAAAATCTTCTAAACAAAAAAGAAAATTCTCCCCTTTATATCTTCCCATGTACGGAATTAACAACTGGTGCGGCATTCGAGCTGCAGCGATAGAAGAACTTGAAGAACAAGAGTCATCAAAAAAAAGAAAAGATAAAACAAAATATGTCTCTTTAGAAAATGCTGTAATGAGCCGCATAATCAATCGTAGAAAAATAAAGATGCAGCAAAAAAATAAACATCTCTCTAATCACAATGAACAAGTACTGCATTCTGAAGAAGAAAAGGAAAATACGGAACAAAACATTCCTGCAGCAATAAATAAAAGCATAGAACCAGAAATTCCAGCCGCTATTATAAATCAAGTAAAAAAAATAAAAGAATCATTAGCTTCATCAATTGAGATCCAAACCGAAAAACCGATCATAACTAAGCCCCCTACAGCTGAAAATGCAAAAGTGAAAAAAAGCGGCCGGTATACACATGCAGAGGGCCTTCACTCTCATGCAGAGGGCACGGCTTCACATGCAGAAGGGCTTCTTACACACGCAAAAGGTTCTTTCTCTCATGCAGAAGGATCAAAGTCAAAAGCAACTGGACATAGTTCGCATAGTGAGGGAAGTGAAACGACAGCAGGCGGCTCTTATGCCCACGCGGAAGGTAAACATACGATTGCTTTCGGTGAAGCAGCACATGCAGAAGGAACCGCAACGATTGCTAACGGATTCTCATCTCATGCGGAAGGTAATCATACATCAACAGCTCATTTTGCAGGTAGCCATATTATGGGCAAATTTGGTACAGCAGAAGAAGCTTATTCCTGGTTTATTGCAAATGGGACAAATGACACTGATCATAATATAGGTGCAAAATGGCTTGCTCATAACGGAGAAATGTATATTGATGGTTCTTCTTACAATGCGGGCGGAACGGATTTTGCACAAATGTTTGAGACGGCAGATTCCAGCCCTATTGATGTCGGTTATTTCGTTACATTTAGTAGCGACGAAAAAATTCGAATAGCTACTTCAAACGATTCATTCATTTTAGGAATATCTAGTGCAACCCCCGCTCTTATAGGAAATAGCGGTGCTTTAAGTTGGCAAAAACGCTATAAAACCGATAACTTTGGAAAGCGTCAATATGTGCGTACAGAAACACATGAAATACAACCACTTTTAAATACCGAATGGGATCCAGCTTGTAAGTATATAGCAAGAAAAGACCGTACTGAGTGGCTTCCTGTCGGATTAATTGGACAAATGTTAGTACGTGATGATGGGACTTGCGAAACACATGGATATTGTCGTCCAAATGATGACGGCATTGCTACAAAAGCTGAAAGTGGATTTTTCGTTATTAAGCGTACGGGTGATAATCAAATTTTAATATTATTCCGCTAAGAAAAAAGGGAACAAAATTCTTCAGTGCGTAAGAATTTTGTTCCCTTTTTAAGTATGCCTTAATAACTCTTGCATATCGCTTGGAATCGTTGTAGTAAAAGACATTTCCTTTTCTAAAATAGGATGATAAAACGTCAAAGATGTACTGTGAAGTGCTTGTCGTTTCATTTCATCCCTTCTTCCTCCATATAAGTCATCGCCAAGTAACGGATGACCTATATGCGCCATATGCACACGGATTTGATGCGTTCTTCCTGTCTCAAGTTCAAGCGATACAAGCGTCTTATGAGATGAGCTCTTCATTACTCTAAAGTGAGTAACTGCCCTCTGTCCATCCTCACAAACTGTTCGCTCAATAATGCTATCCGATTTTCGTCCAATCGGTGCGTCAATCGTTCCTTCTCGTTCTATCATTTCTCCATGAACGACTGCTTCATACGTTCGTTTCACAGCTTTTTGTTGATGCTGTTTCGATAATAGATGATGCACAAAACGATTTTTTGCAATAAGCATAAGCCCTGAAGTATCACGATCTAACCTTGTTACAATGTGCACCGTACTTGCAAGATGCTGCTTATCATAATGGGATAAAAGCGCGTTGGCAATACTCCCTACCGGATGTTCTCTAGACGGAATCGTTGACATGTTCGCTTCTTTATCGATGATAAGAACTGCATCGTCTTCATATACAATGCTTAAAGGGATATTTTCCGCAATCATCCCTTCGCTTCTTTCCTCTACTGGAAAAAAGACACGTAACTCTTCACCAGCTTGTAACTGATGACGAACGCTCGCATGTTGATCGTTTACTTCAATTGCTCCGCCATGAAACTTTATATCCGTTAATGCGGCTTTAGAAATCCCTTTCGTTTTCAAAAATTCCCTAACTAAAGTTCCTTCTTCAGCCGGTCCTATATCCCATTTTAATGTAAACCTGTTCAAATATATAAACCCCTTCTATTTATCTGCAACAAACGAGTCACGGACACGTTTCCAGAACGGGAACGGACGGAAACGAACAAATCGTACTTTCTCGTTTGCAACGCGATACTGAATTGATTTCACATCTTGATGAACCATCGTCAAATGATCCACCGTGATTTGCAAGTTCATTCCTGCAGCCGGCTTCAACACACATGTATGATGTTTCGGCAATACGAGCGGTGAGCCTACGGTACGAAACACACGGTTGTTAATGGATGCCATTTCTGCAATCTGAATCGCTTCAATCGAAGGGTGAATAATTGCCCCGCCAAGAGCCTTATTATACGCAGTACTTCCTGAAGGCGTAGAAATACAAAGACCATCACCGCGGAACGTTTCAAAATACTCTCCGCGTATTTCCACTTCCGTTACTAATGTACCTTCTGCACTTTTTACAGTCGCTTCATTCATCGCTAAATACTGTGACTCTTTACTACCATTCACATAGCGAATAATCACTTCTAAAAGTGGATATTCCACCACTTGGAATGGTGTTTTAGCAATCGCAATTACTAACTTCTCTACTTCTGTCGGTAACCAATCTGCATAGAAACCTAAATGCCCTGTATGTACACCCACAAATGCTGTTTCATCCAATCGATTATAATAGCGATGAAACGCATATAAAAGAGTTCCATCTCCCCCAACAGAAATTACAATATCGGGTTCCTTTTCATCCATTGTAAATCCAAAATCTAGCAAATATTCTTTCATCGTGCTTGCCAGTGTATCTGATGATTGATCTCCCTTTGACATAATTGTAAATTTCATCGCCCAACACCCTTTAGTTTATGATTCGGAATCTTTCGTTTCTTGCTTTCTTGAGAAAGCCTTTTGCGCTTCTTGAATTTCAAGACGAATAGAAGACATTTCTTCATCTAATAAAAATGCCGCTTCTGCTGCACGTTGTAAGCGTATTTTAATATCTTCAGGAAAACGCCCACTATATTTATAATTTAAAGAATGCTCAATTGTTGCCCAAAAGTTCATTGCTAGCGTACGTATTTGTATTTCTACTAATACCTTTTTTTCTCCCTGTATCGTTTGAACAGGGTAACTAATAACAACGTGATAAGAGCGATAACCGCTATCTTTCTTTTGCGTGACATAATCACGCTCTTCCACGATTTCAAAGTCATTTCGTTTTCGAAGATATTCTACAACAGGCTTAATCTCATCCACGAATTGACACATCATTCTAAGACCAGCAATATCCTGCATATCTTCTCTCAATCGATCTAACGGTACATTTCTTTTTTCCGCTTTATCGATAATACTCGCAACTGATTTCACTCGTCCAGTTACAAACTCAATTGGGGAATGCTCCGTCAACATTGCAAACTGTGTACGCATTCCTTTTAGTTTCACTTTCAGCTCTGCCACCGCTTGGTGGTAAGGTGCTAAAAATTCTTCCCAATTTCGATTCATTTCAACCACCACCAAAATCAATCCATTTGCTTATAGAAATACTTTTTCTACAGCAGTTACTAATTCTTCTCCGTAATTTGCATTACCTTCAATATTTTCAACTAAATATTCTACTTCTTCTTTTAATCCTTCTAATTCCATTTCAACATCATTCACGTGAATAAACATTGCTGCATCTTTATTCATCGCTTCATGCATTGCTTCCCAGCATGTATGCGGAATGCTTACATAAATGAAAGATGACTCGTTTTCTAGGATATATAAAAATGATAAATTGTCTGAGTCTACAAGTACGTGATTACGCGCACTTAACTCCTTTACCTCTATTTCAGTATTTTCTGCACAAAAAATAAGAGCATTCTCTCTCTTTTCTACGCTCTTAACTTGAATTTTATTTTGCATGCTCTAACTCCTCCATCTCAACTTCCTGTCTTACTTAACAGTATTATTGTATCATAACATGGACGCAAACAAATAAAACATTGAACCAAATTTGCGAAAAAGCGATAATGTGAAAAGAATTATTTTTCAAAAGGAGCGCATACAATGACACAAGAAATTGAAATTGAATTTAAAAATATAGTTACAGAAGAAGAATTCGGCATATTATGCAAATCGTTTTCGATTGAGGCATTTACAAAACAAGTGAATCACTACTTTGAAACACCGAGCTTCTCGTTAAAAGAAACTGGCTCTGCACTTCGTATTCGTCATAAAGGGGAAACTTATACATTAACATTGAAACAACCTGCGGAAATCGGCTTATTAGAAACGCACCAAGTCGTAACAGCAGATGAAGCAAAATTGATGATGGAAACAAACACAATCATTCAAGGGGATGTAGTAGACCAACTACACAAATTACAAATTCCCGTTTCCTCTTTAACGTATATGGGCAATTTAACAACAGAAAGAGCAGAAACGTTATTTGAAGGCGGAACACTTGTCTTTGACCATAGTTTCTATTACAATCACGATGATTATGAAATCGAATATGAAGTACAAGATGAGGAAACTGGTAAAGCCTCATTTATGAATTTATTAAAGCAACATAACATACCAGTTCGCCATACAAATAACAAAGTAAAACGCTTTTTCCTTGCCAAACAAAACAAAGCACGCTAAAGTGAAAATTCCACTAGTGAGTACGTTTTACTGGTGGATACATCTCACTTAAAAAGTACAATATTCATTTATAACATATAGAATAGGCAAAGAATGTTATGAAGGCTGTTTAGTTGCCCTCTCGAACATTCCATTGCTACAATAGATATACATTTCATGGAAAAAGGAGTTTATAAAGGATGAGCAAGCAACCGATGACACCATTTGAAGCAATTGGCGGTGAACAATGCATTGCAATATTAGTGGATACATTTTATTCCTATGTCAGTAAACACCCTGACTTATCTCCCATCTTCCCGGATGATTTAACAGAAACCGCTAGGAAGCAGAAACAATTTTTAACACAATATTTAGGTGGTCCTAATTTGTACACTGAAGAACACGGTCATCCTATGTTAAGAGCACGCCATCTTCCGTTTGAGATTACTCCAAAACGAGCAGAGGCTTGGCTATCATGTATGGAGCAAGCAATGGATGATACAGGAGTGCATGGTCATATAAGAGAGTTTGTTTTTGAACGTTTAGCATTAACTGCTCAGCATATGGTTAATACTCCAAACGAAACAGGTGAAGTGTAATGGATAAGCAGGAAGCAAAGCATATCAATATGCCCTCTCCTTCCGCATGTGAGCATAAGTCTGTAGAAGCATATTTATTTATTGATCCACTTTGTAAAGATTGCTGGGAAATCGAGCCATTTATTATTAAACTATGGCTCGAATACGGGAAATACTTCTCTATTCGTCATATCGTAACAGGAAAAGTGGACGGAACGAACGCTTCCTCACACAAATGGAATAAACCTGCTAATATTCGATTTGTGTGGGAAAAGACAACAAGTTTACAAGGCTTTTCATGTGACGGAAAGGTACATATGCAAGAAGCATCATCAACACCATATTTAGTTTCGATGGCAATTAAGGCGGCGGAGTTGCAAGGCCGAAAAGCAGGTTCGAAGTTTTTGCGCAAACTCCAAGAATACATTTTCCTTGAAAATGTATCGAACCCTGACTGCGAATTATTACTTGCATGTGCGAAAGATAGCAATATTGATGTAGAAGAATTCAAAAAAGATTTACATTCCGCTAGTGCAAAAAAAGCTTTCCAATGTGACTTGAAATTCACAAATGAGATGCATATTACAGAAATACCTTCCCTCGTATTTTTTCATGCGAATTCAGATGAAGAAGGTATTAAAATCGCTGGAACTTATTCCTATGACGTATACGTACAATTATTGAAAGAACTTGTAAAATGCGAAATTGAGCCAGAACCGTTACCACCTTTAGAGGTGTTACTAGAAGCAACACAATTTATCTCTTCAAAAGAAATAGCATTTATATACGACTGCCCGCAGCAAGAAATTGAGCGCGAACTAAAAAAATTACAACTGAAACGAAAAGTACAAATGATTGAAGTAAAATGCGAACGGTATTGGAAATGGATAGCAAAAGAAAAAGACCTGGTGTAAACACCAGGTCTTTTTCTTTACGGCTTATAAAAATATTAAAGGGGATGGGAGAAATTTTCACGTTCAAACAAAGGGGTATATGTTTGTATGTGAATTCGTTCACGCTTATTATATTACAAGATTCGACGTCAGATGACAACCCCTTTTGTCGAATTTCACACTTTTGTCACATTCTAAACGTTTTCATTTTTGAATAAGCTATATAAAAGCTCTTGAAAGGAGGTGTTTTTCATAAAAAAATCCTATATGTTACTAATTTTTTTATGTATCCTTGTTTCTTTTTTCTTGTATATTCTCTCTCTACTACAAGCTTTCCCTAAAATTATTGCCTTGCCTCTTTTATTTGGGGTCATCGTCATCGCTCTTTCCTATTTCAATCATAGAAAACGATTTAAAGGGTTTTAACTTCAAAAATCAACTGTAAAACTGTCTCCTAATTTAGAAAAAGTAAGGAAATACACCTATTATTTTCGACAAATATCGACATAGTTAACTTTTTAAAACATGCGCTAAACAAAAAAGACGAGGATAAAATCCCTCGTCTTTTCTCATTAGTTCTCTTCAAATAATAACGCTTCTAATTCATTTAATTTCTCTTCAAATACTTGTAGTGCCTCTTTTACAGGTTCAGGAGATGCCATATCTACTCCTGCTCTTTTCAGCACTTCAATTGGATAATCAGAGCTTCCTGCTTTTAAGAATTCGTTAATGTAACGTTCTACTGCCGGTTGCCCTTCTTCTAAAATTTGTTTAGATAGTGCTGTTGCCGCACTAAATCCTGTTGCGTATTGATATACATAGTAGTTGTAGTAGAAATGCGGAATACGAGACCACTCTAAGCCAATTTCTTCGTCGATTACTAAAGCGTCACCGAAATATTTCTTATTTAAATCGTAGTAGATCTCCGTTAACATGTCTGGCGTAACAGCATGTCCTTCTTGTACTTTCTTATGAATAATATGCTCAAACTCTGCGAACATCGTTTGACGGAATACAGTACCACGGAATCCTTCTAAATAGTGATTTAATAAATATAGACGCTCTTTCTTATCTTCTGTCGTTTTTAATAAATAGTCATTTAGAAGTGCTTCATTACAAGTTGATGCTACTTCTGCAACGAAGATTGAATAATCTCCATATACGTGCGGTTGTGTCTTTCTTGTATAGTAACTATGCACCGAATGACCAAACTCATGAGCAAGTGTAAATAAATTATTTACATTATCATGCCAGTTCATTAAAATATACGGATTTGTCCCGTATGCACCAGATGAATATGCTCCGCTTCGTTTTCCTTTATTCTCATACACATCTACCCAGCGATTTTCATATGCTTCTTTCAAAATATCAACATACTCATCACCAAGTACATTTAAAGACTTTAATAACATTTCTTGCGCTTCTTCATACTTCACATTCATTTTCACTTCTGGTACAAGTGGTGTATATAAATCATACATATGAAGCTCATCAAGACCTAGGGCACGCTTACGAATATCAATGTAGCGATGTAGTAAGTGTAAATTATCATTTACCGATTCAACAAGTTGATCATACACCGCTTCAGGAATATTATTATTACTTAATGCAGCTTGACGTGCAGAATCGTATTTACGAACGCGTGCATTGAAATTATTACGTTTCACAGCCCCACTTAACGTACTTGCAAAAGTGTTCTTATATTTTCCGTACGTTTCATATACAGCTTTGAATGCATCTTCACGCACACGACGATCATCACTTTCTAAAAATTGAATATAACGACCATGTGTTATTTCTACTTCTTCTCCATCTTCACCTTTAATAGATGGGAATTTTAAATCCGCATTATTCAACATACCAAATGTATTACTTGATGCACTCATCACTTCAGATGCTTCTGCTAATAGCGCTTCTTCAGCTTCAGATAATACGTGCGGACGTTGACGTGTAATTTCTTCTAATGCATGCTCATATACACTTAGCTCTCGATTTTCTTGTAAGAACGTTTGTAGCGTCTCTTCTGAAATAGATAAAATTTCAGGAACGATATAAGCTGTGCTACTAGATACTTGTGAATATAAATTTGTTGCGCGATCATTTAATGCTTGATACACAGAGTTTGTTGTATCTTGATCGTAACGCATATGTGCATATGTATATAGCTTACCTAATCGCATTGAAATTTCATCTTCATATTGCAATGCCTCAAGCAAATTGTCTGCAGAGTCGCCAAGCTTCCCTTTAAATTCAGTTAACTTTGGCAATAGCTCTTTAATAGCTTGGAATTCTTTTTCCCATTCTGCATCTGTTTGGAAAATATCTTCTAATCGCCATGTGTTTGCTTCTTCAATCTCATTGCGATCTGGTAATGATTTTACTCTATTTTGTTCAGCCATTCTGTAAGCCCTCCTTTAAATATCTCTACTTAAGTACAATTCGTTTTTTTCTTATGTAATTCCTTCACGATCAGTCTTTATTATATCCCCTTTTCCTCCTCTCATGTTATACTTTGCCTCAAATAAAGATAGCGCATGCGTTAAGCAAATTTCATCATGCTTCCTAACTTCTTCCTCTGTTTGTAACATAACTACATCCCTCATTTTCTGGTACGTATAAGTATCTACTTTATGCAACACACCTACATAGCATAAAAAGGTCATATATTCAGTTACTGCCTCTTTCCATATGTGTTGCGAAAAATATGGTAGTAGACGTCTCTTCGTATACTTTTTCACGTTATGACATACATATTGAAGGGAAATACAGTCCCCTACCGCAAGCTCACCTATACACTTCATATATATGTAAGCCTGCCATATAAATGGATTTGTTTGAAAAGCAAATAAAGACGGGAGCGGAACACCTATTTCAGAAGGAAAACTCGCTGGGGTACACTTATATTGATATAAGAGGCGCAATAGTGACTTATAATTATAATTCCAAATCGGCAGGGCATTTTGCCGAAAATAGTTCTTCCTTTTCTTCCATTCTTGCCCTATTTTTTCTTTTTGGAAAGGTACGGAAGAAAAGAGCATTTCAAACGTGGTCGTATCGCTTGGTAAATATATCGTATGTGAGAAAGAAACATTTGTAGAAAATGGAGTGATAAAAGCGCATTTCATAAACGATTTTTGTTTCGGACAGAAAAAAATAAGAAATGGCTGAGGATAAGATTGTAAGGAGAAAGCCAGAAGTGAGGAGAATTTCATCCAATATGCAGATTGTTTTTTTAATTGATTTCCACCAATAATCCAGATAACTTGTATACTAGCTTGCCAATACGAATACGTTCGTTTATACAGCTGTTCTACGGAGATATTGGCGCATTGGTATTCGATCGCAATGTTTCTGCCATCTCTCTCTACGAAAATATCTGGTCGTTGCTGAATTTCTGAAAGATAATGCTCTATATCCACATGAAACTTTTGACGTTTTAACCATCTATATAACAATTCTTTTCCGTGCCTATGATACATAGATTCCGCTTCATAAAAGGCAAGGCATGAATCCACTTTCTTATGAGCAAAATGCCAGCTTTTTTGTTTCCCTAATTTCATTAGCACTTCCTTGCCGCAAGCTACGCAAAAGAATCGTTCTTTTTGGCGCATACGGTGTAAAAGCTCTTCATCACGGTTGTAGAGTAAATGAAGTTTTTCTCCGTTCTCTCTTTTAGCGATAAACATCGTCATCACACCCTTTCGATTTCTTATATTCTACAATTTATTACAAATTCCTTTTCAAAAAAGAGATGTCCCAATTTCGGACATCTCTTTTTATAATAAAGGTGATAATAACCGGTACGCCGATTCCACAATGCGTCTATGAAGACGTCTTTTATGAAAACGGTCGACATGAATTTCACTTGATTCTTCTAAATCATCTTTAAAATCTTGCACAAGTTTTCGAATACTATCTGTATCATATAAAAAGGCATTTACTTCAAAGTTCAAATGAAAGCTTCTCATATCCATGTTTGCTGTCCCAATTGAAGCTAAATCAGAATCAACGATGACAACTTTACTATGAAGAAAACCTTTTTCGTATTCATATATCTTTACTCCTGCATCTAATAGCTCTGGGAAGTACGATCTCGATGCGTAAAAGACAGTGCGCTTATCAGGCTTACTCGGCATTAACAAACGTACATCAATACCAGCAAGTGCCGCTACCTTTAACGCGGATAAAATATCATCATCAGGAATGAAATACGGCGTTGCAATCCAAATTGATTTCCGAGCCGAAGCAATCATTGCAAAATACAAATGTTTAATCGTCTCCCATTTATTATCAGGTCCACCTCCAACGAGTTGCACGCCACCCCAATGATCGCCCTCGACTGCCTCTGCTTGTAAATATTCAGGGGCTAACACAGCCTCACCAGTCATATAAAACCAATCTTGGAGAAAAATAAGTTGCAAACTTTGAACAGCTTCACCACGTAAATATAAATGCGTATCTCGCCAAAAACCGAAATATTTATCCTTCCCTAAATATTCATCACCAATATTTAATCCACCTACAAACCCTTCATTTCCATCAATAATAACGATTTTCCTATGATTCCGATAATTAATCTTATCGTTTAAAATCGGAAAGCGCACAGGGAAAAATGGAATCATTTCTACTCCTGCATCATTCAATTCTTCAATATATGAATTTGATAATTTAAAACTTCCAACTGCATCATATAAAAAACGAACGACAACGCCTTCTTTTGATTTTTGTATTAAAATATCTTTAATTTCTGTCCCTAGCTTATCATCACGTACAATGTAATACTCCATATGAATATGATGTTTTGCTCGTTTCAATCCGTCCAAAATAGCCTGAAACGTTTCATCTCCATTTGTTAATGTTCTCGTTTCAGTTTGGAATGAAATATTTAAAGCACCTAATCGATCTGCTAAACGAAATAACAACTCCTGATGCTTATGATCACGCAAAATCCGCTCTTCATAATCTTCATGTCCCTTATATTGTAAAAACGCCTGTTCATCGAGTAACGCCTTCTTTTGGAACATTCTTTTTCTCCGAAAGTTCTGTCCGAATAATAAATAAGCAAAGAACCCAAATACCGGAAAAATACCTAATACAATTAACCACGTAAGCGTTTTAGATGGATGGCGGTTTTCTAAGAAAATAACACAACCAATTAAAAACGCAGATACGGTAAATACAATACTAATAATACCTAAAATCGAAATATCTTTTATCCCAATGACATCCGAATAAAATGCTACATCAATAAACATACGTAACGAAACAAATAATGCGAACAATAGTAGGATAAAGAAAAGTAGCTTTAACGTATTTTTCATCTCTTACCTCCTAACTCAGAAAGCTTTCCTATTCTTCATATAAAAAGCCGATTTCATACTACAGAAATCGGCTTACGTTTTAGCCGGAAAATTATTGCGAATTGTTTCAAGCGCATGCTCTTTCACAATTTGTTTCCCGTACTCACTTACACGATGAATTGTTAAAGTAGATTCTTCTCCATATTCTAAAATAATACTTAAAATACGATCGATTTCTTCTTCATCATGTAGCACTTCATCGAATTCCACATATACATAATAGCGGTCCTCAAATGAATACAGTTCATCTTTTATATCCTCAAAGATTAGACGATGACTTAACGAAATGACATCTTCAAAATCATTAAACTTAATTAAAAAGCCTAACGTACCATCTTCATTAAAGGTTGTTCCTGCTTGTTCTTCTACTTCTTCCACTAATTCTTGCTGGAATAAGGATTCAATCCCTTCATCTAATGGAATGTCTATAATTTTGTCTACACCTATCGGCAGTTCTAACTTTTGTCCATCCTTTGAAAGTTCTGCTTTCGTTACAAGTATTTCAATCCCTTTATCGACTGCTTGCACTTGAATCCATAACGGTCCATCAATAAAGAAATCATCGTGATCACGCGCTTCATCCATCATCTCCCAAAAGAGCTCTTCACTTCGTTCGCGGTCGTACCATATTTCTTCTCGATTAAAACCTCTGTCCTCTATATCAATGTACGTAATAAAAAATTTCATCGTATGATCATTAATTCTTTCAATATCCAAAATATAACTCTCCCTTCCTGCTTAGTATTGTTATGAAGGGATTCCCCACTCATATGATAAATCAATAGATTCTTGTACTTTCATTTTATGATAAGATTCTCCAGAATGGAAATAAAATCGATTTATTTTACAAAAATAGTTATATGCCTATCTTCACTCGATCATCTACATAAATATATCATTATATTGATTTCTTACTCACAAAAAATTTGGACATACATTTCCACATTCCCCCGTACACTGTAATAAAGTGAAACTTCTATTAGAGAAGGTTTTTAGTCCCCAAAGATGCAGGAATCTTTCTTCATCACATACATATAGTTCGCTTATTAAAACATCATAAATGGAGGCAGAAGAATGGACTTAGAGTTTTTAACATCTGTACTAATGATTGTCGGTATCGATGTTGTACTAGGTGGTGATAATGCCATTGTCATCGCACTAGCTAGCCGAAATTTACCTGAATCAAAACGAAATAAAGCCATTCTGATCGGTACTGTTTTAGCAATTGTGCTACGCATTCTCCTTACAATACTAGCTGTCTATTTACTCGACATTCCATTTCTACAGCTTACTGGCGGGGTTTTACTTACATTAATTGCAGTAAATTTACTAACTGATAATAGCAACGATCTTTCTGCTATTCAAGGAAAAACAACTTTATTCCAAGCAGTGCGTACAATCGTATTCGCGGATCTTGTTATGGGATTTGATAATGTTATTGCCATTGCAGGTGCAGCTCACGGGAGGTTTATACTCGTAATAATCGGTTTACTCATTTCTATCCCGATTATTATTTGGGGCAGTAAACTTATTTTAATACTTATGGAACGCTTTCCACTCCTCATTTATTGCGGAGCAGCCATTCTTTCCTATACAGCAGGAAAAATGGTTACACACGAAGACAGACTTGCAACATTTTTTCACAACAACCCAAGTTTCACCAAAGGCATTCCTTTCTTGTTCATTTTCACCGTTCTATGCATCGGCTTTATCGTTCAACAAGTACGATTACGGAATGTGAAACATTAAAAAAAACCTTCTACTCTATAATAAGTAGAAGGTTTTCATATTATTATAATTAATTTACAAGACGCTGTGCTTCACGCAATTGGAACGTTCTTACTGTACGTGGTAAGAAACGACGGATTTCGTCTTCGTTGTAACCTACTTGAAGGCGTTTTTCGTCAATCATAATTGGACGACGTAAAATTCCTGGATAGTCACGAATCATCTTATATAAATCTTGAAGTGGTAAAGACTCTAAGTTTACATTTAATTCTTGGAAAACTTTAGAACGAGTAGAAATAATCTCATCCGTTCCGCTTTCTGTCATACGTAAAATCTCTTTAATTTCCTCAATCGTTAATGGATCTGAGAAAATATTACGTTCTGTATAAGGAATATGATTTTCCTCTAGCCATAATTTCGCCTTTCTACAAGACGTACAGCTTGGAGAACTATATAATGTTACCATACAAAGCTCACTCTCCTTAAAGAGTACAAATTCTGTACTAATTACAGTTTAAATTTCTAATTTCAGCAATTTTTTGCGATAACTTGTCTTATAGCAAAGTGCAAAAATCGCATTTCATGTAAGCAACAACTTATAACAAACAACAATTACTTTTAATAAGTAACTTCTATAATCATTATACAATAGATTTTGCAAGAAATATACAGTAAATTTCCTGCTAGTTGAGAAAACTCTTCCGAGTATTCCACTGCTATGTAACATGATTACACTGTCTTTAACTGTCCTTTAACAACGATATCTAACCCTTTGAACACGCGATTTTCATAGATTTCTCATATGATATATAGTTATTTTCCCATAATCTTTCCTATGAAAAAGAGAACGTTTTCTTACCTTTCCCTGATAATTCAATTAAGAAATGTAAGACTATATAGAAGAAAGAAAAGCAAGAACATTCGTTCTTATTTTAACAAACATTCTTTCCCATGTCTACATGATTTCTAAAGTAATGAAATATTTTTCTGACATTTCTTTCTTTTTTTCCTTTTATCTCATACAATAAACATAGAGACAGGCAAAGGGGGGAATTTGCATATGATCGCTTTTTTTACTGATTTTATCATTGTTGCTACCCTCATCATCGGAATCACAGCATTGATTGGTGTCATTACAAATAGCATCGGTGAAAAACTCTTTGGCGGAAAAGAAAAGATGAAGTTTGTTAATAAAAGTTTGGATGTGCAGTCCGGCTGGAACCAAGTTGGCGGGAAAGGTATTTATAAGAAACGTACGTATTAAAAAAAAGCAGGTAATCACCTGCTTTTTTTTATTTCTCTACTGATGCCCATTTGAAGCTTACTTCGCCACCATATTTATGATTGTACATATCTTTAATTGTTTCTCTTTGTAAGTATGCTCTACCACGTTGATATACTGGAACAATCGCAGCGTCATCAAGTAACATTTTTTCCGCTTCTAATAAGTTCTTCCAGCGAGCATTTACGTCGCTTCCATCTTTCTTCGCTTTCATAATAATCTCATCGTACTTCGGATTAGAATAATTCATTTTATTTTGTGGCCCGTCAGTTACGAACATATCAAGATATGTAATTGGATCTGGGAAGTCTGCACTCCATCCAGAGAATGACATTACATAGTCACCCGCATCTTCTAATTTTAGTTTTTGTGCGAATGGCTGTTGTTTAATTTTCACTGTTAAACCTGGTAAATTCTTTTCTAACTCACCTTTTAAATATTCACCAGTTTTCTTCGATAATTCAACGTCTTCATTTAATAACTCTAATTCAATTTCATTTTTACCAAGCTCTTTTTTACCAGCTTCCCAATACTTTTTCGCTTCTTTCACATTTGGTGTGACAATATCTCCATTTTCAGCACGGAAATCTTTGTTATCCGGCCCTTTAATAAAGTTATCTGGAATTAATCCCGTCGCTGGCTTAGAACCATTATTTAATAACGTATCAACGAATGGTTTACGGTCAAAACCAAGAGAAATTGCTTTACGAATATTTTTATTTGCTAAAGCTGGGTCTTTTTGATTTAAGCGAAGGAAGAATACAGAAGTATCTTCTACCGTTTTAAAATCTGGTTTCCCCTTATATTTATCGATGAACTCTGCTAATAACGTCGCTCGATCGACTGCGTTTGTTTCATATAAATTAATTGGTGTAGACGTATCTTTTACAATATTAAAGTTTACTTCGTCAAGCTTCACTTCTTTATTGTCCCAATATGATGGGCTCTTTGTCATCTTGAAGCTACGTTCATGCTGCCAATCACTTAATGTAAATGGACCATTATAAAGTGTTGTGTTTGCTTCTAAACCAAACTTCGTACCTTGCTCTTTCACATACTTTTCATTAACAGGATAGAAGATCGGATAGACCATTAAATCAACAAGATATGGAATAGAATTATCCAATTCTACTTCTAATGTATGATCATCAATTGCTTTTACGCCTAATTGATCTGGACTCATCTCTCTTTTATTAATTTTTTCTGCATTTTTTATATCATACATAATGTACGCTGATTTTGCAGCTGTATCTGGATTAATCGCTCTTTGCCATCCATATACGAAATCTTTCGCTGTTACAGGTTCACCATTTGACCATTTTGCATCTTCACGTAATTTAAATGTATACTTTTTACCGTCTTCTGACTTTTGGAATTCTTTCGCTACACCTGGAACTAACTTATCATCTTTTCCAAGACGGTATAGTCCTTCCATCGTGTTGTTCATTACTTTCGAAGAAACTGCATCAGCTGATAAAGCTGGGTCCATCGTTGGAATTTCTTGTGTTTCAATTAAGTTAATAACTTGCTTCGTACCGCTTTTCCCGCTATCCCCTTTTGCGTTCGCTTGCGGCTCATCTTTTTGATAACTACATGCCCCTAAAATCATGCTCATTGCTACTGTTGATGCTACAAAAACTGGTATCTTTTTTTTCATACTTCCACCCCTCCAAAAAATGTTAGCCCTTTCATTTTCAAACAGAAAGAAATATATATATGTTCTAATAATTCATATTATACACACAAATATATTTTTTGTATATTTATATTTCTATTTTATTAAAATTTTCTGTTAACACCCAACGAATTTGTAAACGTTTCATACTGCGTTTTTATTGAACTAAAGTGTTAAAAATACCAAATTTTATACTTTTCTAAATTATCAGAGAAAAATAAATTTTATATTCTATAATATCCTATGTATAATTATTCCTCCCTTTTTATCATAAAATAAAGGTTTATTCATATTAAAAATATGTAGGCTAAAATGAGTGCAAAGGATATGAAAGTGTGTTACGATACACTTTGCTAAAAATAGATATCGGTAAAGAGGGGACGGACATGACAGCAATTCACTCCAAAAACGGGCCGACAGAGAAATTAAGTTTATTCTTATTAACATGGCCTATTTTTCTAGAAGTTTTTCTTTTTATGTTGATGGGGATCGCTGATACTTTCATGTTAAGTGCATTATCAGACGATGCTGTATCTGGGGTTGGTGCAGCGAATCAATATCTTCATATCGCTATTTTGGTACTAGAAGTTATCGGGAACGGCGCAGCTATCGTCGTATCTCAATACCTTGGTTCCAAACGTTTTATGGAAGCATCTAAAATATCAGCATTAGCCATCACATTAAATTTAGTGGTCGGGCTCGTTATAAGCGCTGGTTTTCTTTTATTTTCAAAACATATGATGATGGCAATGAACTTACAAGGCGACGTACTAACGTATGCGCAAAACTACTTATCCATCGTCGGAGGAGCTATCTTCCTTCAAGCCATCATTAATTCATTAGCCGCAATTATCCGTGTACACGGCTTTACAAAGCAAGCGATGTTTGTTTCACTTGGAATGAATATTATTCATATCGCCGGAAACTACGTACTTATTTTCGGGAAATTTGGTTTCCCTGAACTTGGTGTGCAAGGTGCTGCGATTTCTTCCGCTGTCAGTCGACTACTGGCACTTATTGTGTTCTTCTGGTTACTATACCGCGTTATGGAATATCGTGTGAAATTACAATATTACTTCACCTTATCAAAAGAATACATCGGGAAAATTTTAAAGATTGGCATTCCATCTGCATTTGAACAAGTCATGTATCAAGCCTGTCAAATTGTCTTCCTATATTACGTAACATATTTAGGAACGGATTCATTAGCTGCTAGACAATACGCTACTAACATTTCCATGTTCACTTATTTATTCGCAATTGCGATTGGTATGGGAACTGCAATTATTATCGGGCGCCTTGTTGGCGGCGGTGAAAAAGATGAAGCATATGAACGCGTATGGAAAAGTGTAAAATGGGCAATTGGCGTAACTTTATGTATGGTCGCTCTCGTTATTACATTCCGTACACAATTAATGGGACTGTTTACAGATAATCCGCACATTATTGCATTAGGCGCGTCAGTTCTTTTACTAAGTGTACTACTTGAGACGGGACGTACAATGAACATTGTCATCATCAATTCACTTCGTGCAGCTGGTGATGCAAAATATCCTGTTTTAATCGGTGCATTCTCTATGGTGTTAATGAGTTTACCGCTCGGTTACTTTTTCGCCTTTCATTTAGATATGGGGCTAGTCGGTATTTGGCTAGCGATTGCGATTGACGAATGGACGCGGGCAATTATTATGTTCTTCCGCTGGAAAAGTAGAGCGTGGGAACGTTATGCGCTTGTTAAACCACCTGAACAAGAAGAGAGTGTTTCTGTTCAAGCGCAGTAAAAATCATTTGATTAAGGTATCAATAATGATAAATGAAATTCCCACCAGCGATTCTTTGAATATATCAATTTATTGACGAATGTTTATAATATAAATGTTTTATATAATAGAAAAAGAGCCATCCTCCCGTAACAGAAGAATGGCTCTTTTTCTTATTGATAGATTTCTTTATATTTCTTATACTCCGCTTCAGAACATAGTACGAAATGTCCTGGGCGAATCTCGCGCATTGTTGGCACTTCATTGCCGTAATCATGTTGAGATGGATCGTATACGATACGTTTACGATTGCGCTCATAATCCGGATCTGGAAGCGGAATCGCTGATAATAGTGATTTTGTATATGGATGAATTGGATTCGCATATAACTCATCACTTGTTGTTAGCTCAACGATTTGACCACGGTACATTACGCCGATGCGGTCACTAATGTATTTTACCATTGATAAATCATGGGCGATGAATAAGTATGTTAAACCTTTTTCTTTTTGTAACTGTTTCAGTAAGTTTACAACTTGCGCCTGGATCGATACGTCAAGTGCTGAGATTGGCTCATCGGCAATGATAAATTCAGGTTCTACAGCAAGTGCTCGAGCAATACCGATACGTTGACGTTGTCCACCTGAGAATTCATGTGGGAAACGGTTTGCGTGTTCTTTATTTAAGCCAACTGTGTTTAACAGTTCATGAACACGGTCCATACGCTCTTTTTTGCTTTTTGCTAGTCCGTGAATATCAATACCCTCTGCAATAATGTCCCCTACTGTCATACGAGGGTTTAATGATGCATATGGATCTTGGAAAATCATTTGCATTTTACGGTTGAATTTCTTCAGTTCTGCGCGTGATTTTTTACCATGTACATTTTCACCATCGAACAACACTTCACCAGCAGTCGCATCGTATAAACGAATGATCGTTCTTCCAGTTGTTGATTTACCACAACCTGATTCTCCTACAAGACCAAATGTTTCTCCGCGGTAAATATCAAATGAAATATCATTAACCGCTTTGACAACACCACCACTCACGTCGAAGTGTTGCTTTACATTTTTTACTTCAATTAATTTCTCACGTTGTTTAGTCATGTTGTTCACCTGCTTTCATTTGAAGAATGCGTTTTTCAACGACTGCCGGCGGTTTTACTTCTGGCGCTTGCTCATGAAGTAACCAAGTTGCCGCATAGTGTGTATCACTTACTTTAAATAAAGGTGGTTCCATTTCAAAATCAATTTTCAGCGCCTGCGGGTTACGTGGTGCAAAAGCATCACCCTTTGGCGGCTTCAATAAGTCTGGAGGCGTTCCAGGAATTGCATATAGCTCTTCTTCTGAACCATCTAAGCTTGGCATAGATGCGATTAAGCCCCATGTGTATGGATGTTGTGGATTATAGAAAATTTCATCAACAGTTCCAATTTCAACAACTTTACCAGCGTACATAACCGCAACTCGGTCTGCAACGTTTGCCACTACACCTAAGTCATGCGTAATGAAAATGATTGCCGCTTCTGTTTTTTGCTGAATGTCCTTCATAAGCTCTAGAATTTGTGCTTGAATTGTAACGTCTAGCGCTGTTGTCGGCTCATCGGCAATTAATAATTTTGGGTTACAAGCTAACGCCATCGCAATAACTACACGCTGTCTCATACCACCTGAGAATTGGTGAGGATATTGTTTTAAGCGAGCTGCTGGATTCGGAATACCTACAAGGTCGATTAATTCTACAGCAACTTTACGTGCATCTGCTTTACTCATCCCTTGGTGTTTAATAAGACCTTCCATAATCTGATTACCAATTGTCATCGTTGGATTTAACGATGTCATTGGATCTTGGAAAATCATCGCAATATCTTTACCGCGTACTTGCTGCATTTCTTTTTCTGTTAGTTTCGTTAAGTCACGACCTTCAAATACGATTTCACCGTTTTTAATACGTCCTGGAGGATTCGGAATTAATCCCATTAACGCTTTAGAAGTAACTGATTTACCAGAACCAGATTCTCCTACAATCGCTAATGTTTCTCCTTTTTTCAAATCAAAAGTAACACCGCGTACAGCTTGTACTTCACCTGCATGTGTATCAAAGGAGACTTGCAAATCTTTTACCTCTAGCAATGTTTTCATTTGTACTTCTCCCCTCTTTTACTTACGCATTTTTGGATCTAACGCGTCGCGTAATCCGTCTGCCATTAAGTTGAATGCTAAGATTAACATACTGATGACAACCGCTGGGATGAACATCATATGTGGATACGTTTGAATTGATTTATAACCGTCATTTACAAGAGATCCAAGTGATGCGAATGGTGGCTGAATACCTAAACCAATGAAGCTTAAGAATGCTTCACCAAACACCGCTGTTGGAATTGTAAACATTGTCATTACGATAATTGGTCCCATTACGTTCGGGATTAAGTGTTTCACAATTAATTGTGTATTCGTTGCGCCTAATGTACGAGATGCTAATACGTATTCTTGGTTTTTTAACTTTAGGATCTGTCCACGAACGATACGCGACATCCCTATCCAACCTGTAATTGCCATTGCAAGTGTAATCGACCATATACCTGATCCCATAATGATTACCATTAAAATAACGATGATTAAGTATGGAATACCGTTAATAATCTCCATAATACGTTGCATAATGTTATCTACTCTACCGCCGTAGAATGCGGAAATACCTCCGTATGCAACCCCAATTACTAAGTCAATCGCTGCTGCTAAAAGAGCGATATATAATGATACTCGCGTACCTTCCCATGTTCTTGTCCATAAATCACGGCCAAGATCATCTGTACCAAACCAGAAGTACTCTTTAATATCACGTTTTTCATATTGGTCAACACCATATTGATCTGTACCGTCAAATGGTAACCAATGAATATTTTCAATCACTGGAATTTTCGGTGGCATTTTTGCACGACCTAAATCCTGCTCTTTATAAGAATGTTTACTTACCATCGGTCCAAAAATTGCTAGTAGTACAATAATGCTTAATAATACGAAACCAAACATCGCACCTTTATGTTGGAACAAACGTCTTCTTACATCTTGCCAAAACGTTAAGCTTGGACGGGCAATGACTTCATTATCAACATTATTTTGATTGGCTGGTTGAAATAAATCTGGAGATAATTTTTGTACATCTTTCATCATTTTTTCCCTCCCGCTAAACGAATACGAGGATCAATAATTCCGTATAAAATATCGACAATGAAAATAACTACGATGAAGATCGCACTATAGAAAATTGTAGTTCCCATAATAACTGTATAGTCATTCACTGTAATAGATTTAACGAACTGTTCCCCAAGTCCAGGTACAGCATAAATTTGTTCAATAACTAGTGTCCCTGTAATTAACCCTGCAACCATTGGTCCTAAAATTGTTACAACTGGAATTAACGCGTTACGAAGTGCGTGTTTTACAATGATAACGCCTTGGCTAATCCCTTTTGCTTTCGCTGTTAAAATATAGTCAGCTTGCATAACTTCAATTAACTCTGCACGAGCGAAACGTGCGATTGTTGCGATAACTCCCATCGATAAAGCAATTGTAGGCATTACTGTAAACTCTGGTCCTTTCCAGAACGCTACTGGGAACCAACCAAGTTTTACCCCTACGAAATATTGTAGTAATGCGGCGAATACGAACGATGGTACCGACATCCCGAGTACGGAAATGACTGTCGCTCCATAATCGACCCATGTATTGTTACGAAGTGCCGCAACAATTCCTAAAATTAAACCGATAAATGTTCCTAATATAATCGCTTGTAAACCAAGTTGTGCTGATGGTCCAATGCGATCCACAATCATATCTGTTACTGGACGGTTATCATATTGGAATGATACCCCTAAATCACCTTGTGCCAAGTTACCTAAGTAACGTGCATATTGAACTGGTACTGGATCATTTAAACCATATTTTTCAAGAATGATTTCTTTTTGTGCCGGTGATAACTTCTCCTGGTTTTTCAGCGGAGAACCCGGAAGTAATTTCATCAAGAAGAAAGTCAGTGTAGTAATTAAAAATAATGTCAAAGCCATGTACACGAAACGTTTTAATACATAACGTCCCATAGTCAAGCACCTCCCCGTTTTTCTCAAAAGCAATAAGATAGTTTGAAATATTCTTACTTTTATTTTTTAAAATAAGAGCATATGCCCATCATAGGCATATACCCTTGTAAACGATGGAAAAAAAGATTATTTTTGTTCAACAGATGCCCATTTGTAAGTTAATTTACCACCATAGTTAATTGGGATAATATCTTTCACGGCACCTTTTACCACATATGCTGAACCTTTTTGGAAGATCGGAGCAATAACTGCATCCTCTTTAATTAATATTTTCTCTACTTCTAAAAGGTTGTTCCAGCGAGCTTGTAAATCTTTTGTATCTGTTTTTGCTTTTAGAATTAGCTCATCATATTTCGGATTAGAATATCCTGTTTTATTTTGTGAACCATTCGTAACAAACATATCTAAATATGAGATTGGATCTGGGAAGTCTGGAGCCCAAATACCAAACGCCATATCGTATTCCTGAGAGTCTTCTAACTTATTTTTTTGCGCAAATGGCTGCTGTTTAATTTTAATCGTTAAACCAGGTAAGTTCTTTTCCATCTCACCTTTTAAGAATTCGCCAATTTTTTTAGCATCTTCGTTATCGAAGCTTAAGAATTCTAGTTCGATTTTATCAGTGCCAAGCTCTTTCTTCGCTGTTTCCCAAAGTTTTTTCGCTTCTTTTGCATCCGTTTCCACTAGATTTCCATTTTCAGCACGGAAGTCTTTTTTATTCGGACCTTCAGCGAAATCTTTTCCAACAAATCCGTAAGCACCGATTGCGCCGTTGTTTAAAATAACTTTTGCAATGTTATCACGGTCAAAGGACATCGAAATTGCTTTTCTCAAGTTTTTATTACTCAAATACTTATTATTTTGATTAAATCTTAAGTAGGCAACTCCAGCTTCTTTTCGTGTTTCAAACTCTGGATTTTGTCTAAACTTATCAACAAATTCCGATGTTAAAACCGCACGATCAATCGCATTTGTTTCATATAAATTTACATCAGTTGATGTATTTTTCGAAATATTGAAATTTATTTCTTCGAGTTTAACTGTTTTGTTATCCCAATATGACGGGTTTTTCTTAAATTGGAAGCTTTGTTCATGTTTCCAATCACTCATAACGAATGGCCCGTTATATAATGTTGTATTTGCCTCTAAACCAAACTTATCACCTTGTGATTTCACAAAGTTTTCATTTAGTGGGTAAAATACTGGATATACTGTTAAATCAATAAAGTAAGGAACTGGATTGTCTAATTCCACTTCTAATGTGTAATCATCAATCGCTTTTACACCTAATTGGTCAGCAGGTAATTCTCTTTTATGAATTTTTTCTGCATTTTTAATATCGAACATAATGTACGAATACGTAGCTTTTGTATCTGGATTTACTGCTCTTTTCCATGAATACACAAAGTCTTTCGCTGTTACAGGCTCCCCGTTCGACCATTTCGCATCTTTTCTTAATTTAAATATGTATTTCTTCCCATCATCTAGCTTTTGGACGTCTTCAGCAACCCCAGGCATTCTCTTTTGATCTTTGCCAGTACGATATAAACCTTCCATCGTATTATTTAATGCTGTTGAAGATGCAGAATCTGATGCTAATGATGCATCCATTGACGGAATTTCAGATAACTCTGTTAGATTAAGAATCTGTTTCCCGTTACTACTACTAGTAGCGTTTTCTTTCCCTTTTGCTTTCGCGTCATCTTTCTCGTAACTACACGCCCCAAGCAACATACTTGCAGTTAAAGTTGATGCAAGTAATAACGGTATCTTTTTCTTCATGTTGTGTTGCCTCCCCTAATTGCCATTCCTGTGCCCCCACTTGTAAAAAAGTAGAATTGAAAGAATAATCTCCAAGTTTCTACAATTTTCATTATACATATAATACGACGATTGTGAATATAGTTTTTTGTTTTTTTGTTAAAATTTTTAATAAAATGTTTATATTTTAAATTTTTTGTAAAGGAATACGTTAACATTGCTACCATCATCTTGAAATTAGAACTCAATTGCATGCAATTTTCAAAAAATTATTTATATTACTTATTATAACTTTTATAGTATAATAATTCTAGTAATATTTTGACGGAGGGGAATATTTTGAATAAAGTTTTTTTTCATACTTGTATACTATTTTTTGTAGCGATAATCGCTTCTAGTGTGGGCGCATTCCTCGTTTCATCACAGTTTTTGTTGAATTTTGTCAACATCTCATTCTATATCGCATTGTTTTTTATTCTTATAGGTGGTTTTTTATTCATCTTTCAAAAGGGATTTTTTAACGTAACAATTTACGCATTCCAAAAAGTGTTTGGTACGAATAAAAAAATTGACTCTTTAATTGAAGAAGCAGAGGAACCTATCGATAAGAAAGAACGTATTTATAAAACATATTCATTCAAATGGACGTATCCGATTTGTATTACTGGTGTCGTACTTGGATTGTTCTCGACTGTCATTAGCTTTACTATTTTGATGTAGTTTGCAAACGCTATTCCATATGATATAATAATCAGCAAAACATTTTGTTATAAAACTTTAGTTCTTTCATATTAAAAGGGCTCAGTTAACAATAAATAAATTTATATGTATGCGATGATAAAGAAGAGTACATATTGGGGCAATTTCAGAGAGCTTGTGGCTGGTGTGAACAAGTAATTGTACAATATGGAATGGGCTTTTGAGCACCAAACCGAACCGAAAGTAGTAGGCTTTGGCGTTATATCCAAACGTTATTATGGATCTGAGAGATTTCACAGCTGTGAAATAATTAGGGTGGTACCGCGGTCCATTCGTCCCTATGTAATTTGGGATGAATGGGCTTTTTTGTATGCCTTCTCTTCCCTATCGCACACTCAATTTTAGGAGGAATTACTTATGTCAGTTATCTTTTCTGGTATTCAGCCAAGCGGAACGATTACACTTGGAAACTATTTAGGGGCTATGAAGCAATTTACAGAACTTCAAAACGAACACGACTGTTATTTCTGCATTGTAAACCAACATGCCATTACAGTACCTCAAGATCCTATACAACTTCGTAAAAATATCCGTAGTCTTGCAGCTTTATATGTTGCATGCGGCATTGACCCTGAAAAAGCTACTTTATTTGTACAATCAGAAGTACCAGCGCACGCTCAACTAGGCTGGATTATGCAATCAGTTGCGTATGTTGGAGAATTAGAGCGTATGACACAATATAAAGATAAAGCATCTGGTAGAGATTCAGTTCCAGCTGGATTACTTACGTATCCACCATTAATGGCTGCTGATATTTTACTTTACAACACAGAAATCGTGCCTGTTGGCGATGACCAAAAACAACATATGGAATTAACACGTGATTTAGCAGAACGTTTCAACAAACGTTTCCGTGAAGTGTTCACGATTCCTGAAATTCGCATTCCAAAAGTAGGAGCTCGCGTTATGTCATTAACAGAACCTACGAAGAAAATGAGTAAATCTGATCCGAATCCAAAATCAATGATCAGTATGCTTGATGAGCCAAAAACAATCGAAAAGAAAATTAAAAGTGCCGTAACTGACTCTGAAGGCATCGTGAAATTTGATAAAGAAAACAAACCTGGAATCTCTAACTTATTAACAATCTACTCTTCATTCTCAGGAAAAACAGTTGAAGAAATAGAAGCAATGTACGAAGGAAAAGGATACGGCGACTTCAAAGGCGACTTAGCACAAGTAGTCGTAGAAGCAATTCGCCCAATCCAAGACAAATATAACGAACTAATCAACTCACCAGAACTAGACGAAATTCTAGACAAAGGTGCCGAAAAAGCAAACCGCGTTGCATTCAAACAACTACGCAAAGTAGAAAACGCAATGGGACTAAGCAGAAAACGTAGGTAACATATAAAGCGGAGGCGACTGTTTAGCCCTGACGGCTAAGGTTCTTTCGCATAGAAGACGCTCTTTGTCTTCTTATGCGGAAGGTTCTTAGACGCGAAGGGCTTGCCGCTGGAGCTGGATTTCTACAAATTAAAAAACCGCCAATTGGCGGTTTTTTAATTTACCTTCTGCTCATTTTCCATTTCCCATAACTTTTCGAAAAACGGTTGTCCTTTTACAAGGCGCTCGCATAATTGTTCGTGCTTTTTAGACCATCCAGTTTTCGCTTCATCATAAAGCTTAGTCCAAACATCTTCAAACTCCATATGTTGAACCATTCCGTATGCTGATGGATCCCACTCCGTGAACCAATAGCGAATTTCAGCTGGATTTTTCGTTGTATGTAATTGATCTAACGCCATGAATAATAATTGTTTAAGCTGTCTTTCTTTACGAGTCAAGCCATTCATAATGAAAGGTGATGGTGATAAAATATGATGTTCTTTTTCAATTTCTTCCACTTGGAACTCATACTTTTCTGCTTGCACATTTTCTACCATCTCATATACCATCTGTTCTTGACGAGGTATAAGTCTGCTTTTTCGAATCGGCACATTGTAGCCAATTGAATCAATCGCAATAATTCCTTTCCCATCTGTAACTACAAAACAATATTCTTGCTGCAAACGTTCGTGATTTTTACGAATATAAGCCTTATGATGTACGTCTTCCAATAACTTTTGCGGAAGCTCTAACAATTCGTTCTCGATGTAATGATATAATGTGGAATCTACTTTTAATAATGGCACTTGATCTAATAGCTCAATCGTATCATCTTTCCGCCATTCGTAAAAATGACAAACGTTATACCCATTTTCTTCACCTTCAAACCAATTTACCCATACATCATGTAGATATAACATTCTCTACCCCTCACTTCACTACTGTTTGTACCAATCATTATGTTCAACTTTGCTTAACTTTATTCCACCTTAGGAAATATATTCTAATTATTATTTTTTCTTCTATAATATAAAAAAACAGGAGATAGCCCTCCTGTTTTTCATGACACATGAAATGCATTTGCTTTATTCAATATTTCCTTCGCATCTATAGATAATAAAGAAAGCGTATCTTCTCCTTCAAAAGCTACACAATCTTTTACAATATGGAATCCAAGCGCGTAACCAAGCATTTTCGGATAGGAATGAAGTCCATTTAATAAAATATCATGCTCCCTCGTTCCCCGTTTTATCGTTATTCTCTCCTGTACAACGTTTTCCCAATAATAAAGTGCTTCTTCTTTTGAAAGATACGTCGTCCACGGCGCATTGTTTTTTTCTGTATACCTTTCCGTTACCGCCTGCTCAGCTAACCCTTCCATGATCATCGTATCAAGTAATGTATATTCTGTTTCTTTCGTCTCAATTTGATGTAACCTGCATATATGATGATATTCATGTGCCAATAACGCTTTTAACTCTTCCACCGAATTTCGTCCACATACGAATAAGAAAATAACGTGGCGCATAGATAGTCCAGCCTTCCCGTTATACTCTTCCTGTATCGTTCGATTATATGAATCTGATAGTAAAATAAAGACAGGGACATCCGGACCTTTTAACCAATTTTTCAATTTATCATACTCTATACTTAACTCTTTCCAAATTTCCTTCTTCTCTAACTCTTTAATTTCTTTTTCTCCTCGCATGACCGGGCGATACATCCCTTTAGAAATTAAAAAGCGATACAACCTTTCTTTTGGCAACGGAATATACTTCGTAAATTTCTCACAAAGCTTTTCTGGCCGTCCATAATATAGATGTAACCACTCGGCTGTTTCAACAACCCCCATCTTTATCCCTCCTTTTTCTTATATATATGCAAAAGGAGAAAAAGACGTAAAAATAAATAAGGTGTTTTTTCGCAATATATTACGAAAAAACACCTTATTTCATCTATTATTTATATGATTTAAATACTAATACTGCGTTATGCCCACCGAATCCTAGTGAGTTACTTAATACCGCGTTTACTTCTTGTTGTCTCGCTTTATTCGGTACGTAATCTAAGTCACATTCTGGATCTGGTGTTTCATAGTTAATTGTTGGAGGGATTACTCCGTCTGTAATTGATTTAATAGAGAAAATCGCCTCAACAGCACCTGCCGCTCCTAATAAGTGACCTGTCATTGATTTCGTTGAGCTAATTGCTACTTTATAAGCATGCTCGCCGAACGTTTCTTTAATTGCCATCGTTTCATACTTTTCATTTGCATCCGTACTTGTACCGTGTGCATTAATATAATCAATATCTTCTGGCTGTAGACCTGCATCAGCTAAAGCTTGACGCATCGCGCGAACTCCGCCTTCACCGCCAGGAGCTGGCATTGTAATATGGAACGCATCACCAGTTGCACCATAACCAGCGATTTCCGCGTAAATATGAGCACCACGTGCTAATGCATATTCTAATTCCTCAAGAATTATAATACCTGAACCTTCACCCATTACGAAACCACTACGGTTTTTATCAAATGGGCGGCAAGCAGTTGCTGGATCTTCATTAAATGTTAATGCTTTCGCTGAACTAAAGCCTGCAAATGCCATACTTGTTAACGGTGCTTCTGCTCCGCCTGTGATCATTGCGTCAGCATCACCGCGCTGAATGGCTTTAAATGCATCACCGATTGAGTTGGCACCTGATGCACAAGCTGTTACAGAACAAGTATTAATTCCTTTCGCTCCTGTCGCGATTGATACTTGACCTGCCGCCATATCTGGAATCATCATCGGTACGAAGAATGGGCTCACTCGGCGTGGACCTTTTTCAGCAAAAATCTTAAATTGTTCTTCGTATGTTTCCATACCACCAATCCCAGAACCAATCCATACACCAATTCGAGGTGCATTTTCTTCTGTAATTTCAAGCTTCGCATCTGCAACTGCCATTTTCGCTGCTGCTACTGCATATTGTGTAAAGCGATCCATACGGCGCGCTTCTTTTTTATCAATATATTTCTCGACTTCAAAGTCGTTAATTTCTGCTGCTACTTTTGCTGGAAACAATTCTGGATCAATTCTTGTAATTCGTCCGATTCCAGATACACCCTTTTTAATGTTTTCCCAAGCTGTTTCAACATCTGTTCCGATCGGTGTAACAGCCCCTAGTCCTGTAATTACGACCCTCTTTTTTTCCATACAAAATACACTCCTTTTTTTCTCTCAGTCCTTATTTACCCCAACGAAGAGCTACCGCTCCCCATGTTAAGCCGCCGCCGAAACCAACAAGTATAATTAAATCACCGTCTTGAATACGTCCATTTTGCAATTCCTCTACCATTGCAATCGGAATTGAAGAAGCTGATGTATTACCAAACTTTTCAATTGTCATACTCATTTTTTCTTGCGGTAAATTTAATCTCTCTCTTGCAGATTCCATAATACGAATGTTTGCTTGATGCGGTACTAAGAAATCCACATCCTCTTTCGTAAGACCAGCTTTCTCCAACACACGAAGACAAGAATCACCAAGTTGACGAACAGCAAATTTAAAGACTTCTCTGCCATTCATCATAACATACTCGTCTTGATAAAGATGCTTGCCACCACTTCCGTCCGCTCCTAATTCGAATGAAAGTACACCTTTTCCTTCCGAAACAGCTCCCATTACGACAGCACCTGCTCCGTCCCCAAATAGTACTGCTGTATTTCGATCATTCCAGTCTACAATTTTAGATAGTTTATCACTGCCAACTACTAATACATTTTTATAAGTCCCCGTTTGAATAAATTGCTGCGCTGTAATCATTCCGTACATAAAGCCAGCACATGCTGCACTTAAATCCATTGCAGCTGCATGTTTTGCGCCAATTGCTTCTTGAATTACACAAGCTACTGCTGGGAATGCGCGATCTGGCGTTACTGTTGCCACTAAAATAAGATCGATATCCTCTCCGCTAATCCCTGCATCTTCAAGTGCTTTTTTAGAAGCCTCTACCGCCATATTTGAAGTATCTATTGTATCATCGGCAATGCGTCTTTCTGCAATTCCCGTTCTCGTACGAATCCATTCATCAGATGTATCTACGATTTTCTCTAAATCGTGATTTGTGACTACTTTTTCTGGCACATATCTTCCGATCCCTAAAATGCCCACGTTCACATCGCAGCCCTCCGTTTTATATCAATTATTATGACTTGGTACTAATTTTAAAACATAAATGTATTTTTGTCTAGAATATATTTCGCATAAAACATAAAGCTAACGCATTATTCACGTTATTTTTCATTAAAAGAAACAGAAACATACCTCTCAAATATAAAAAGACTCAAACCGCTTCTATTCACGGTTCGAGCCTCTCTTCCATCTAAAAAGATGCTTTTTATTCCTTTTCTGCTTTTCTTCTAAACTAGAGAGTTCTCCTCACTACTTTTCCTTTATCCTCTTCATATCTCTGGTTTTCCCCCAGGCGAGAATAAAAAAGGCCCTGACCGCTTCTATCCACGGTTCGGGCCTCTCTTCCATCTTAAAAAGATGTTTTTTATTCCTTTTCTGCTTTCCCAAGCTCATACGCTTCGCCCATTACTTTCATCAATAGCTCTAACACTGGCTGTGCTTTCTCCATATCAAGTGCAATTCCGTTATCATCTAAAATTGCCTTTGCCTCTGGTAAATGCTTCATTGCGATTTGTAAAAATTGCATGCTTTTTTCGTTCATATTATGCTCTTCCTCTCCATTAAAACTTTCAATTCATAATCCATACAATAGTGTAACACGCGGGCTATCCTTCGTATAACTCTTTATATTTTTTCACATGTGCCAATTGCTTATTTAAACCGTATTCTAACGGGGTATTTCTTTTTATTGAAATATCCTCGGCCGCTTCATCTCTTTCTTCCTTACTATTTTTATTTACTTTATCATCTGCACGTAAAAGATTCATGCCTTTTTCCCACAATGACTGTTTACCACTAAGTAAATTATATATCCCAAGATGCTCCCCGTTCGTTCCATTTTCCCATAAGTATTCACATACATCTTCAACGTAAAGTAAATCGCTCCCTTTTTCCTTACTCGTACAATGACACTCTTTCTCATCCAGTTCTGATAAAATGAGCTGATGATACATCATAAAGGATGGTTGCCACGGTCCATATAATGTAGGAACTCGAAATACACTATATTGCAATTCCCCTTTTTTTAATCCTTCTTCCACTTTTGAAAATAGACGTTTATTTTCGGATTCATCTGCGCTCCCTACTTCAATAGAAGAAATTAAATTTAACTTCATTTTATGTTCTTCACACATTCTTATAATCCGTTTTAAATATTGTAATATGACTCTCTCATTCCGAAAACCGCTTTGCTGATTCGGCTCATATAAGCAAACGTAAACGGCATCGAATTTCTCTTCCTCTATCGACTTCCATCCATCTTCATCCCTTATCGAATAATACGTAAATAATGCATTTCGCCCAATTAACAATAACTTCTCTTCATTGATTTTTGTCATACTATCGAATTCATCAAAATCAAGACCATACACTTCTACTTCTTCTGCAATCATTTTATTCACAAGGTGATAACCTACAAACGTAAGTGCACCTATAATTAGCACGCGTTCCATACCACCAACCCTTTCCCCTTGAAACAAATAGCTCCTCATTTATGTATATGGGAGCTTCACAATTCTTCTTCATATTTTTTAAAGAAATCACTCGTTTGCCTAACCATTTTATATTTCACATCTTGCAGATGGAATAAAACAGAAGTATCACATTGATTAAATTGCCTCATTTTCTCGTATTTACGTAACAATTGTTTTCTTCCTCTTTTTTCTTGTGTTGATACGAAAATTTTAACAGGTACACAAGATGGAAGAAGCGTAAATGATTTCTTATTTATTTTTGATTCTAATTCTTCTTCTTTGGAATCATACGCCAAACTTAATTCCTTCACTAATCTTTTGTAAAAAAACTTATGCTCTTTCTCGAACTCCACATATTCTGGTAAATCTAAACATGGATTTAACATAACGACAGAGCGTATACATTCAGGGTATTTATTCATCATTTCAAGCGCTACAAGCGCCCCCATACCATCTGCCATAATGTGCATTTTCGCATTTAATGTCTCTTTTCTTAAAACAACATCATATAAACGTTTTGCGAGACGAACAGATTGATCGTTTCCCCAATGTCTTCCGTATAAATTAGAGGAAAAAACCGTGTAGCCCTCTTCAATAAGGCCATGTAAAAAATAAGATCTTCCCGCATGCTGTGTCCATAAACTTGTACCATTCTCAATAAAGTAGTTGTAATCACCGAGAAGCATAACAGAAAATCCATTTGGCTTCTCCGGTAAATAAATGACACATGGCTCTTTTTCTAAGTAAAAAAAACGTTCTGTAATACTCATTTTTCCCCCGCCTTATTTTCTAAACGTATAAAAGTACTCTTTTATAATGTATGAACAGAATGCAAATTTGCGTTGAAAAATCTACAAATATTTTTCTATATTCTTTTTTCAATTGTGTTACAATAAGGACAGATTGAACGAATAGAGGTGTAAAATATGCGTTTCATTTGGGCATTAATTTGGTCGTTCGCGCTTGTACATATGATGAGCTATGTAATTGGTTCTATGACTGGCGGTACATACGATTTTAACCAAGCGTCTATTTTCTCAGTTGTTCTTGCGGTATTAGTATTAGCGATTGCAGCTGCGATTCCAAACGAGCCAGTAGAACAACACTAAAAAGAGTCCGGATTTTATCCGAACTCTTTTTTTACTTTACATGAACAATCAATTGGTTATTTTCTACATCGACCACTACGTGACTATTATCAGTAATCGTTCCTGCAATTAATTCGCGTGCTAATTTCGTTTCGACTTGACGCTGTACATATCGTTTTAACGGACGAGCTCCGTACATTGGATCAAAGCCTGCTTCTACAACGAATTCTTTTGCTGCATTTGTTAATTCCACTGTAATGTGACGGTCAGCTAAACGGTCTTGTAATTCTTTTACAATTTTATCAACAATACCTTTAATTTCATTCGTTGTAAGAGGTTTGAATAAAATAATTTCATCAACACGGTTTAAGAATTCTGGTCGGAAATGCCCTCTTAATTGCCCCATTACAAGTTCTCTTGACTCTTCTTTAATAGAGCCATCTTCTTCTAGCCCTTCTAATAAGTGAGCAGATCCAATATTTGAGGTCATAATAATAACCGTGTTTTTAAAGTCTACTGTACGGCCTTGTGAATCTGTAATACGTCCATCATCTAACATTTGTAATAAAATGTTGAACACTTCTGGATGTGCTTTTTCAATTTCATCTAACAAAATAACAGAATATGGTTTACGTCTTACTGCTTCTGTTAATTGGCCACCCTCTTCGTACCCAACATATCCAGGAGGTGCGCCAATCAAACGTGACACGGCATGTTTCTCCATATACTCAGACATATCGATACGAATCATTTGCTCTTCACTGTCAAATAACGTTTGTGCTAACGTTTTTGCAAGCTCTGTTTTACCGACACCTGTAGGACCTAGGAAAATGAATGAACCGATTGGACGATTCGGATCTTTAATACCAGCGCGAGCACGAAGTACCGCGTCTGATACTAAGCTTACCGCTTCTTCTTGACCAATCACACGCTCTGATAAAATTTGCTCTAAGCGCAGTAATTTCTCACGTTCGCCTTCAACGAGTTTTGCAACAGGAATACCAGTCCAGCGTGAAACAATATCTGCAATTTCTTCTTCACTTACTTCCTCACGTAATAAACGATTCTCCTGTTTATTATGCGCACCCATTTCTTCTGCTTCTTTTAACTCTTTTTCAATCGCAGGAATTTTCCCGTGACGAAGTTCAGCTGCTTTATTTAAATCGTAATTACCTTCTGCTTCTTCTAATTCACGGCGCAAGCGCTCTAAATGTTCACGTAAGTCACGAACTTTGTGAATATCTTCTTTTTCTTTCTCCCATTTCGCTCTCATGCCACTTGCAACTTCTTTTAAATCCGATAACTCACGTTGCAATGTTTTAAGACGTTCTTGGCTACCTAAGTCCTTTTCTTTCCCAAGAGCGGCTTCTTCAATTTCCAGCTGCATAATGCGGCGCGTTACTTCATCTAATTCTGTTGGCATAGAATCAATTTCTGTACGAATTGTTGCGCACGCTTCATCAACAAGGTCAATCGCTTTATCTGGTAAGAAACGATCTGAAATATATCGATCTGATAAAACGGATGCTGCTACAATCGCGCGGTCATGAATATTTACACCGTGATAAATTTCAAAACGCTCTTTTAATCCACGCAAAATGGAAATTGTATCTTCAACAGTTGGCTCTTCTGCTAATACTTGTTGGAAACGTCTTTCTAGCGCTGGATCTTTCTCAATATATTTACGATATTCATCTAATGTCGTTGCCCCAATACAATGCAGTTCACCACGCGCAAGCATCGGTTTTAACATATTCCCTGCGTCCATCGCTCCTTCTGTTTTACCAGCACCAACGATTGTATGAAGTTCATCAATGAATAATAAAATGCGCCCTTCACTCTTTTTAATTTCATTTAATACAGCTTGCAGACGCTCTTCAAATTCACCGCGGAATTTTGCTCCGGCCACAAGTGCACTCATATCTAATGCGAAGATTGTTCTATCTTTTAATCCTTCTGGTACATCTTTTTTCACAATACGCTGCGCTAATCCTTCAACGATTGCTGTTTTACCAACACCAGGTTCACCAATTAAAACTGGATTATTTTTCGTTTTACGTGAAAGAATACGAATAACGCGGCGAATTTCACTATCTCGGCCGATAACAGGATCAATTTTCCCCGCTCTCACTTCAGCCACTAAATCACGGCCATATTTTTCTAATGCTTCATAAGTTGCTTCTGGATTTTGACTAGTCACTCTTTGATTCCCCCGAACTGTCATTAAAGACTGTAATAAGTTATCTTTCGTAATATGAAATTTTATAAATAATTGATTGATATCGCCTTTTTCTTCAGAAAAAGCAAGCAATACATGTTCTATTGAAATGTAATCATCCTGCAGTTTTTCCGCTTCTTTCCCTGCTCTTACAAGCAATTGTTGCAGCGTGCTTGTTATATATAATTTCCCAGCTTCTGCTCCACTTCCCGTTACAGAAGGTTTCTTTTTAATTAAATTTTCTACACCTTGCTTTAATGCTTCTATATCAATATTCATTTTTTGAAATATACGTACTGCTAATCCATCTTGCTCCTCTAATAATGCAAGCAATAGATGAACAGTATCCACTTCTTGGTGATGATGAGATACCGCTAAAGTTTGGGCACTCATAATCGCCTCTTGTGTTTTCGTTGTCATTTGATTTAAGTCCATCTTTACAGCCCTCCAAAAGTTTGACTTTCTTTGACCTTTGATTTGATTATACGCCAACTGACTTTTTTATACAATAAATTTGCTTATGTATTTTCAAACTTATTATTTGAAAAAGAAAAAAGGAGCATTCATTATGTAACAACAAAAAAAGCCGCAATAACGATTGCGGCTTCTGTTACGGTTTTCTTTTATATGTCCACTGACGGTTATGATTTGTGTTCTCTGGAAACCTATCCCCGGCAGTTAATTTCACCATTTGCGGATCTTTCACCATGCTTCCCGTTTCACCAATTTCTACGTAAATGCCATCATTTGGCGCTTTTTGTCCAGAACGAAACCTGCGATTTTGTCCCATTTCCATTCTCCTTCCATGACGTCTTTGCCTCATTAGTATATCCATTTTAGAAGAAAGCTTTTCTGTCATGTTTAGGAAACAAGTACTACCGTTTACTCATGCACATATATATATTTACACAAGCTTAAGCAGGGATTTCTTTCCTATTTGTAGAAAAAAAAGAAACCAACCTAACTGTAGGCTAGTTTCAAAGGAGAGTCAAACATATACGAGAAGATTACATATTCATTATAAGCCTCCTCATACGAGCAATGTAACCCTTTTCACAATTTGTACATAATGAAAGAAACATTATTTGAACTTTCCGAAAAGATATTGACTTTTCTTCATTTCCAGCGAGAAATAGTAGACACCACAGCACTTTGCGACGTAAGATGGATATATAGTGAAATTTCCATCTATGGTGGTCTCACCCAGTCTAACCTCTTATTTCTGCATATGAAAAACGGAAATACAGATAGATACAAAAAAATTATTATAAGAGGTGAAATTATGAGTAAACAACATTTAATCGCATTAGACTTAGACGGCACTTTATTAACAGACAACAAAATAATTTCCACTCGAACGAAACAGACAATTGCAAAAGCAAAGGAACAAGGACATATCGTCGTCATTTCAACGGGACGTCCATTCCGTGCTAGTTTTGATTATTATAAAGAACTTAATCTTAATACACCGATCGTAAACTTTAATGGCGCTTACGTGCATCACCCTCTTGATTCAAATTGGGGCACACATCACTCTCCACTTGAGCTTTCAACAGCCCAAGAAATTGTCCGAGCTTGCTTTGATTTCGGCGTGAGAAATGTCTATGCTGAAGTCATGGATGATGTATACATTCGTGAAATTGATGAAGATAAAAAACATATTTTCGAATTCGGTTCTCCAAAGATTTTCACAGGAGACTTATTAAATATTTTAAACGATCATCCGACTTGTTTATTAATTGACGCACACGATGATCATTCCGTTGCAATTCGTCAACATTTAACAGACATGCACGCTGAAGTTATCGACCATAGAAAATGGGGCGCACCTTGGCCAATTATTGAAATTGTAAAAAGCGGATTAAATAAAGCTGTCGGATTACAAAAAATTTCAAGCCATTACAACATTCCAAAAGAGCGAATCATTGCTTTCGGTGATGAAGATAACGATTTTGAAATGATTGAATTTGCTGGTCATGGCATCGCAATGGGAAATGCCATCCCTGAATTAAAATCACTCGCAAATCATACAACGTTAACGAATGAAGAAGATGGTATCGCTCTATATTTAGAAGAGGTTCTTGGGTTGTAATCTAAAAATTCCCTGCTTATAGTTTCTCGCCAAACGCTCATACTATAATTAGACGCCGGATTACCGCGTCGATTGTGTTCAGCTAAATAAAGGGGGTTTTTCGAATGGGTAAAAAGAACAAATCAAAACGTTTTATCCAACAAGGAGCCGATTCTATTATGAAGCATGATGCAAGATTCCCGTACAGAGGTACATTAGCTGAGGCAGAAAAAGCGAGAAGTAACTCTTCTTTTGGAGGGGTTTAAATGGGGAACTTACTATTCCAACAAGCTAGAGATGCTGTTGCAAATGCTGTATCTTGTTCAAGCGGCGCTGAACAACAAGATCTCGTATATACAGCAAAAAACGCTTTGCAATCCGCTTATGCAAACTCTTCAACTGCTGAAAAAGTTCAGCTACGCGAAATGCAGGAGCAGTTGCAAAACATTACGAATTTGCATTAAAAAAAGAGGACCAGTTTTGGTCCTCTTTAATCTTTTCGAAACAATCCAAACACCCCGACCGTTTGCAATATATTTGTAAACGCACCTGGATCCACTTGTTTAATAATCCGCTCTAATTCATACAACTCATAACGAGTAATAACCATCATTAACATTTCTTTATTTTCATTCGTATAAGCACCTGTTGCTGGTATAGTTGTAATCCCCCTTACTAATCGTGAGTGAATTGCCTTTCGTACATCTGCCCCATTCTTCGTAACAATTAATGCTGTTATTTTCACATGGCGGGTATGAATTGCATCAATAATTCTCGTTGACACATATAAAGTCACTAACGTATATAACGCTTTTTCCCATCCATACACATAACCTGCAGCGATAATGATAATTGCATTAAAAAAGAAAAAGTATGTGCCGACAGGTTTATCTTTTATCTTAGATAAAATCATCGCGATGATATCTAAACCACCTGTAGAAGCACCCCACTTTAACGCGATTCCTACTCCAATTGCTGAAATAATCCCACCAAAAATCGCATTCAAAATGATATCGTTCGAAACCGCCCGAACTGGGATAATTTCTAAAAACAACGTCATAAATATAACGCATAGAAAACTAAAAAACGTAAAAGCCTTCCCAACCTTTTTCCACGCTAAAATAACGACAGGAATATTAAATAAACTAAACAATACCCCTGTAGATATATGAATAGACAAAAAGTCACCTAATATTTGTGATAATAATTGAGACAATCCAGCAAAACCACTCGCGTACACTTTCGCTGGTGTTAAAAACAAATTCATCCCAATAGCATTTAATAAACCCGCAATGATTACAACAATTAACTTCTTTATAAGTTCGGAATAATTTAACTTCAAATCCATTTCTAATCCACCTTTATTATTCATGAATGTACCGCTATACATAGTCTTTACGAAAAAGGAAATGATAAACGTACAACGTTTAGAAATGGAGTTGATACATATGCCGCATACGAGCGATAACGACAAAAAAGCACGCGATAATAATGCAAAGCGCACTCAAAAAAATGAACAAGAGCAAAAAAATATTCAGCAAGGAAAACGCGCATATTCTAAGAAAACCGATCACCTTTGATTACATCGTACATCAACATAATTGTTGATGTACTTTTTTTACATTTCACAGGAAAAAACATTGAAAATTCACTTCATGTTCACTTCTATATTCTACAATAGCGATAACATATTCGGATGAGGTGTTGGCATGAGAGGGAAACATATTTTCATTATTACTGCACTAATAAGTATAGTAATGCTATCTGCTTGCGGACAAAAAAACGGCTCAGCTACAGTCGCTACAGCAACAGACTCCACCATTACGAAGAGCGACTTCGAAAAGCAATTGAAGGATCGTTACGGAAAAGACATGCTATACGAAATGATGGCACAAGACGTTATCACAAAAAAATATAAAGTATCTGACGATGATGTAGATAAAGAAGTACAAAAAGCGAAAAAGCAATACGGTGACCAATTCAAAACAGTATTAGAAAACAATCGCTTAAAAGATGAAGATGATTTCAAAAATCAAATTGAGTTCAAACTTGCTATGAATGAAGCAATTAAGAAAAGCGTTACAGAAAAAGACGTGAAAGACCACTATAAACCAGAAATTAAAGCGAGTCACATTTTAGTAAGTGATGAAAATGAAGCGAAAGAAATAAAGAACAAATTAGACGCTGGTGCTTCATTTGAAGAATTAGCAAAACAAGAATCTCAAGACCTACTATCAAAAGATAAGGGCGGAGACCTCGGATACTTAAATTCTGGTAAAATGACGCCTGAATTTGAAACAGCTGCCTACAAACTAAAGGTCGGACAAATCAGCAATCCCGTTAAATCAACGAACGGCTATCATATTATTAAATTAACTGATATAAAAGATTTAAAACCTTACGATGAAGTAAAAGACTCTATCCGCAAAAACTTAGAAGAAGAACGTATTGCAGATCCTACATTCGGTCACAAATTGTTACAAGATGAATTAAAAAAGGCAAATATTAAAATAAATGATAGTGACTTAAAAGATACGTTTACACTTGTGTCTGAGCCAGAGAACTAAAAAAGCACCGCCTTATTTTTATAAAAAATAAGGCGGTGCTTTTTATTCAAATTATTTCTTAAAGTACGTCCAACCTTCTTCTTGGTACACTTTTTCTTCTTTCATCAACTTACCAAGCGCACGCTTAAATGCAGCTTTACTCATATTGAAACGTTCTTTAATATCTTCTGGATGGCTCTTGTCCCAAAACGGCATTGCTCCGCCTCGTTCTTCCATATACTCATAAATTACTGCAGCATCATCTTCCATTCCTTCTTCTTTACGAGGAAGAAGCGAAATGTTAATTGTACCGTCATCTTTCACATCAATAATACGGCCCGTTACACGCTCACCGATGCGGACTTGTTCTTTTCTTTCTGTATGGTGTAAGAAAGCACGGAAATGCTCATCAGTTAATATGAATGAACCTACTTGAAGTGAACGATACACACGTCCATTTACGTTTTTATTGCGCATAGATGGCGTCGCATCTACGATAATCTCTTGCATATCACTATCTCTTGCCGGAAGCGCAATTAAACGATCACGATTTGTTAATTTTAACGTACAATACAATTCGTCGCCTACTTCTGGCCATACCGGCATATAAATTGGGAACTCATCAGCCGGGATTAGTATATCTTTTGATACACCAATATCAACAAATACACCTAAACTAGGAATAACCTCTACAACCTTTACCCAATTCCAATCATATGTTGTAATGATTGGTTCCTTCATTGTTGCTGAAATACGATTTTGGTGATCAAGGTATAGGAATACATCAATCGTATCGCCTTCTTCAATTTCTCCAGCTACTTCGTTTTTATGTAGGAAGATTTCTTCCTCTTCGTTTCCAACCATATATCCAATTTCTGTTTCACGTAAAACAGTTACCTGTTCAATCGCTCCTAATTGCAAATACATATTCTTTAATTCCCTTCTATATATATAAAATTATCTTTTTTATCATTCCAAACAAAAGTTAATTATAACACGATTTTTCCTTTATTTGTCCAACTGCCCAAAATTCACTATAATAAAAGGAGGTTACATGAATATAAGTATGAAAACACTTAAGTCTAAGCTCGTTTTCAGCTATACTTTAGTATGTACAGTACATAAAAAGATTAGAATTTTATTTGGAGGTGCTAACTATGGCAAAAGACAGTTCTTTTGACATCGTTTCGAAAGTAGAATTACCTGAAGTAACAAACGCAATTAATATCGCATTAAAGGAAATCCAAAACCGATATGACTTTAAAGGCAGCAAAAGTGATATTAAATTAGAAAAAGAAGTACTTGTTTTAACTTCTGATGACGAGTTCAAATTAGACCAAGTAAAAGACGTTCTTATTTCTAAACTTGTAAAACGTAACGTTCCAATTAAAAACTTGGACTACGGAAAAGTTGAAGCGGCATCTGGTAACACTGTTCGCCAACGCGCAACACTTCAACAAGGTATCGATAAAGATAACGCGAAAAAAATTAACAACATCATTAAAGAAATGAAATTAAAAGTAAAAACACAAGTACAAGATGACCAAGTACGTGTTACAGCGAAAAGCCGCGATGACTTACAAGCAGTAATCGCAGCCGTTCGTAGCGCTGACTTACCAATCGACGTACAATTTATTAACTACCGCTAAAAAGAAAACTCCTCTTAATTAGAGGAGTTTTTATATTTATTAAGAGCAACACCATATTGCTTTATCAAATGATTTTTCCGGAATATAAACTTTACCATTTTCGATTTTGTATTGAATATTATTCCTCTTAAGAACTGCTGTATCAACAGAATGAACACTATCGCCCCACCGAACAAATTTCCCATCGTCACCGTCGTCCCAAAAATGAAAACTTACGAATACAACAAAAAGACAAAAACATAAAGTGAACCACTTCTTTTTCCGCAAATATCTCACCTCTTCTGAAACTGCAAACGAACTACTGAAGAAAAGAGTTACTCATTTCCGTTTCCTTTTAACCGCCATTAAAAATGCGATAAATAGTACATTCACACCGACTATTAAGGAAATAAATAACCAATTCATACCCGTTTCTTCTCCAACTTTATACACATTCGATTCTTCGCGCTTTAAAACGAGATAAAACCTTCCGTTTTCTTCTCTTATAATCTCGTCTTCTAACAACCCTCTTAACTCTTGTTTTTCTCCAACAGCACTTACAGGTAAGGAAACTTTTTGAGTTTCTTTCGTATTATTAATCGCCACTAATGTCACTTCATCTTTATACTTTCGTTTTAGTATACTCATTCCGTTTTTATCATATAAAAGCTCAAACGTACCACGTCGTAAAGAGGGTCTCGTTTGTCTAAGTTCACCTAGCTTTGTTATGTGTTGCATAAACTTTTCATCTGATTTAAAATCCATTAATCGTCTATTATCTGGAACATCCCCTCCATCTAATGCGATTTCAGTTCCGTAATAAAAATTCGGTATCCCCGGGGATGTATATAAGTAAGTGAGCGCTAGTTTTAAACGAGACGGCGGGTAATACATATTTTCTTTTGCAATACGTGCAAATCGCTTCGTTTCTTGATTATCTAAATACGTAGCGAACTCTCCTTCTTTTCCGCTCACATCATATAAAGGTTTCACAGACATATCTGCTTTTGAAAATGACTCTACTATTTTTTCATAGTACTCATTCTCTTCTTTTGTCATAATACGAAAATTTTTCTTTACCTTCTGCAAATCTTTTTGCACTTCATTCCAAAAAGCACGTGTCTTTTTTTCACTATGTATCACATAACTTCCGTCTAAATCGACTTCGTTTATCCACCATTTCATCGAGTCTATTAATTGTTGCTCGTTTTCTTCATACGGAAATTGAAATACAACTTTCATTCCTTTTTCGTGAGCCTCATTTACAAGCTCTTTCACATCATTTTCTGTTCCGAAATGTTCATTTACTTTTTGAAAGTTTCGAACGCCTAATCCATCATACTTTTCACTTCCAAAAAGTGGAGACAGCATAATAGTAGTAAATCCCATTTGTTTTATGTAATCCAATCTTTTTATAATTCCTCGTATATCCCCGCCCTGATATCCATCTAAATTACCAACGTCTAACTGTTTATCATTTTTCGGTTCTCCGTTATTGAAGCGATCAATCATAATGGAATATATGACTTCATCTCGCCATTCCCTTTTTTCTTCCGCAAAAGTATGTACTGGTACAAACAAAATAACAGCTAAACAAAAACAAATGAATAGTTCCCTAGTCCGTATTTTTCCCACATGCATCCCCCATGTTTTTTAATTGTAAGAATATTATACCAATTATCCGAACGAAGCGCATATGCTGATTTCATTCATCACAAAATACTTCATGTTAGGTTTTCTAACATTAATTATAAAGTTTTCTGAATTTTTAGTTGTTTTTTCTTTTATTTCGAATATGATATGAAACATAACAAAATGATGTTATTTTTTCTAACATAATAGGAGGGAAAAGAATGACTACGGGAGATACGGTTTTTATGTTTGTAACGACAGTAATGGTCATGCTGATGACACCAGGATTGGCACTTTTTTACGGGGGCATGGTTCGCAGTAAAAATGTACTCAGTACAACAATGCATAGTTATAGCGCAATGGCTATCGTTTCGATTCAATGGGTTATGATCGGTTATTCCTTATCATTCGGACCAGATTGGCACGGACTTATCGGTACACTTGATTGGTTCGGCTTAAACGGCGTTACCTACGCACCAAATCCAGACTACTCATCTACTATTCCTCACAATTTATTCATGATGTTTCAACTCATGTTCGCCATTTTAACTCCAGCTTTAATTTCAGGTGCATTCGCTGAAAGAATGCGATTTTCTGCCTTTCTTATTTTTATCCTTCTATGGACAACAATCGTTTACAATCCTGTCGCTCATTGGGTATGGGGCGTTGGCGGATGGCTAAGAGAACTTGGCGCGTTAGACTTCGCTGGCGGTAATGTCGTTCATATCACTTCTGGCGTTGCTGGTCTTGTATTAGCTATTTTCCTAGGAAAACGGAAAAACATAAGCGGTACCTCTCCTCACCATTTACCATTTACGATGTTAGGCGCTGGTCTACTCTGGTTCGGCTGGTTCGGTTTTAACGTCGGTAGTGCACTATCTTTAAACGACGTAGCTTTAACTGCATTTATTAATACAAATATAGCCGCTGCTGCCTCCGCTCTAACTTGGATGCTTTCCGAATGGTTCTTCCAATCAAAACCAACTGCGATGGGAGCTGCTTGCGGGGTTGTTTCTGGTTTAGTCGCTATTACGCCAGCTTGCGGATTCGTTACACCTTTCTCCGCTCTGCTTATCGGAGCAATTGGCGGTGTATTATGTTTCGGCGCTGTTTTCTTCCTAAAAACAAAATTCGGATACGACGATACACTTGATGCCTTTGGATGTCACGGCATCGGAGGAACTTGGGGCGGTATTGCAACTGGACTATTTGCAACTACTACTGCAAACGGTGATGGTGCTAACGGATTGTTTTATGGGAATGCCGCTTTACTGTTTAAACAACTTGTAGCAATCGGCGCAACATATGCATTCACGATCATCATGACGTACGCCATTATTAAAGCCATTAACTTCTTCCTCCCTGTCCGGGTCGATGAGCACGAAGAACAAATGGGGCTTGATATTTCGATGCACGGCGAGAAAGCCTATGAATATACGGAACGAGTGAATTAAAAAAGAGATGCAATCTACTTATAGTAGATTGCATCTCTTTTTATCACCCCCGACCACATACCCCGCATAGTATCTTTGCGAATATATCAACGGTTTTTCGGATATATCGACGATTTTTCAAATATATCGATCGTTTCTTTCAATATATCAACGGTTCGACACAACATATCGATTTACCAACAGATTTCGACATGACAGAAGCGCAGAATACCCCCTAACGCTACAAGTAAAATAAAAAAGACGACCGAAATTCAGTCGTCTTTCCCTATTTATTTCGGAGCATTTCCTACATATTGCGTAATATCAACATTTAATGCCTGCGCTAAACGCATGCCGTACTCTTGATCTGCACGGAAGAAGTTACAAACAGCTAATAATTTCGTACGTTCATTTACGTCTTTTAGATCATTTGTTAAGTTTGCAATTAAGTTATCTTGCTCTTCTTTAGAGAATGAACGGTAACGCTCACCCGCTTGTTTGAAGTCATTTGGTTTCTCAATTTTTTCACGAGATACGTAGCCTTCTACTTTCATAGTTGAATCACGGTAAGTTGGATCTTCAACTGGATTTTCTGTATGACGGCTCGGTTCGTAGTTTATTGTAGATGGATTTTGATTCATTTGCATCGCACCATCACGTTGTTGGTTACGAACAGCTGCGTATGGGCAATTTACAGGAATTTGTAAATAATTTGCACCAAGGCGGTAACGCTGTGTATCTGGGTAAGAGAATAAACGACCTTGTAATAATTTATCTTCAGATGGTTCAATACCATTTACAGTTGCACTTGGAGTAAACGCCGCTTGTTCTACTTCCGCGAAGAAGTTTTTCGGATTACGGTTTAACGTCATTGTCCCTACTTCGATTAATGGGAAGCGATCTTCTGGCCATACTTTCGTTGGATCTAGTGGATCGAAATCTAAAGAGTCCGTTTCATCTAGTTGCATGACTTGTACGTGTAAATCCCATTTCGGATAGTTTCCTTTTTCGATTGCATCAAATAAGTCACGAGTTGCATGGTTGAAGTCTTTTCCTTGTACTTGCTCCACTTCTTTTGCACTTAAATTACGTATACCTTGCTGTGGCTTCCAGTGATATTTAATGTAAACAATTTTACCTTCTGCATTAATCCATTTAAATGAATGGACACCAAAACCTTCCATTTCACGATAGTTTGCTGGTGTACCATAATCAGAAAATACCCATGTCATCATATGTGTAGATTCTGGAGTTAACGTCATGAAATCCCAGTAACGATCTGGTGTTTGAATATTTGTATCAGGTGCTGGTTTTAAAGAATGCACCATGTCTGGGAATTTAATTGCATCACGAATGAAGAAAACTGGTAAATGGTTACCTACGATATCATAGTTTCCTTCTTCTGTATAAAATTTAACAGCAAAACCACGTGGGTCACGTGCTGTTTCAGGAGAACCTTGACCATGAATAACCGTTGAGAAACGAACAAATACAGGCGTTTCAGTTCCTTCATTTTGTAAAAATGCTGCTTTCGTATATTGCTTCATGCTGTTTTTCGTTACGAATACCCCGTGAGCACCTGCACCACGTGCATGCACAACACGCTCTGGAATACGTTCACGATCAAAGTGTGCAAGTTTTTCTACTAAATGATAGTCTTCTAACAATACCGGCCCACGGCGACCAGCTGTACGAGAATTTTGGTTGTCTCCAACTGGAGCACCTTGGTTTGTTGTTAAGCGATTATTTGGATTCATCTAGGGGGATCCTCCTCTTTCTCTCATAGTAATTATTATTTATTTAAAATTATTATAAACTAATTATTATTCAAAACTAAATCTTTGTCAACTATCTCCATCATTTTTTTAGAAATAATTTCAGCTAAGCAATCAATAAACACAGATTGTACATTCGGCATATTTGATCTAAAATATGCGACATTTAATTCATCAGTTACACCTTTACATTCATGATCTTTGTCATATAAAACTTCTAAATGGAGCAATATGTTTTAACCCTAAGTAACAAGTAAATTCATACTCTGTAAATATATTATTCATTGCATCTGTTAATTTATGCGCTTGCTCTTTCGTAATTTTTGCAAGCCATGAAATTCCGCCAATCGCTTTATACCGTCCGATTAAATCTTGGAGCGCTTCTTCAGACGGCTTACGCCCGTGACGAATGTGAGTATAATACACCTCTACATCATCTAATGACTCTCGCGTTCCATACGCCATCACAAGCAAACCTATTTTCTTCTTACATCTCAATTTTGTAAATGAGAATCTTTTTCAAGAATATTTGTTCCAAGTATAACAAGTAATAATAAATACGTCAAAATAATAATTCTAAATAAATATTATTTATAATATGATTTTGAGTTTTATATGGCAATTTATTTAATAAAAAAAGCGGCTCACATACATGTAAGCCGCTTTTCCCTTATTCTTTAATATCTACACCATCTAACTACAACAAAAATAAAACGTACAGCGTATATATACACTGTACTCTTGCACACTATTTTCCCAAATATAAAAACCCTTAAATTGAAAACAGTTGAGGTTATGACATGAAATCCCTTATTAAGTCATTCTTTTATAGCTTTTCGCCAATATGCACCATAATGATCAATTCTAACAAGGGGTTCATTTATATTATTTTCTTTCCGGAAATCTGTTACAGCAGCTTCACAAGTATGCAAGCCATAATCATCAATAATAATAAACCCGCCTGGAGATACTTTGTGATATAGATTTGTTAAGCTATCCATCGTAGATTCATATAAATCACCATCGAGTCTAGCGATAGCAATCTCTTTTATCGGCGCAGTAGGTAACGTATCTTTAAACCAGCCCTTTAAAAATGTCACTTGATTGTCGAGTAAATCATATTTTTGAAAATTTCTTTGTACTTCTTCTAAAGATACTCGTAAATAATCAATTGTATATAATGTATCTCCTTGATCTTGAGGGTATTTTTCAACGTTCGGTGCAGGTAATCCTTGAAATGAATCTGCAACCCACACCTGACGATTTTGTATATCATTCGCTTTTAAAAACCCTCTCATAAATATACAACTTCCGCCCCGCCATACACCAGTTTCAATAAAATCACCTGGGATCTCTTCTTTTATAACAGTTTCCATCGCAGCATGTAATTGATTTAATCTAGCACGCCCAACCATACTATGTGCAATAGCCGGCCAATCCATTCCATATTTCCTTGCTTCTGGATTAGGCTGTACTTGATGCATTAGTTTTAAATTATGCACCTCTATAAATCTCATTAGATTTATAGGTATCTCTACATGAGCAGGTGAATACTGTTCATGTTCTTGCCAGATTTCAAATAAAATCGCTTTTTTTAATAATTCAAGATATAAATCACTTCTTTCTTTTAGGGTCATAATATTACTCCCTCCAATTTTCACATTTTCAATGTAAGTTATGAAAAATCCGAATGATTTATTCATGAAATGAGAACCCTTAAAAATCATATTATAAAATTTTAAAAATATATTTTATAACGTACTCCCCATTTTATATTGATTGTTAGGAGTGCAGTAATAGACAATTATGTATATCATTTACCTGTTTTTGAATTTGATAACTATAATTCTCAAGTAAGAACTTCTGCATGGAGTGGTCATACTAATTTTGCATATGATTGAGTAAGATATATGAAACCAAAAAAAATGAGGTAATACATTTCAAATTTTATTTAACAAAAAGGCGGCTCACACAAATGTAAGCCGCCCTTTCCTATTCTTTTATATTTACCCCATACTCTTTAAACCACACATGAATTTGCGCTAAATGTGCTAAAAGCTGAGGCCCAGTCATTAATTGACCAAACCATGGCGTTTGAAATGCACTGCCGCCAGACTCAATCAATCCGCCCAGCTGCTCTTTATCAAATAGTTCGTGTAAAATTGATCCTTTATCCGTTAATAAATTTTGAAGCCATACTGTTACTGCTTTTGTATAGTACGGATTGTGCGTTTTCGGATATGGGCTCTTCTTTCTATATAAGATGTCATGTGGAAGTATGTCTTCTAACGCTTTTCGCAACAGACCTTTTTCGCGGTTTTTATACATTTTCATTTCCCAAGGAATATTCCACGCATATTCGACAAGGCGATGATCCGCAAACGGAACGCGTACTTCTAAGCTTGCGCCCATACTCATACGGTCTTTTCTGTCTAATAATGTTGTCATAAACCATACCATGTTTAAATAAAACAATTGTCGTCTTTTCGCTTCTAGTGGGCTTTCTCCTTCTAAAATAGGAACTTCTTGAATGGATTCTTCATAACGCCTTTGTACATATTGTTGCAAATTCAATTTATTTCGCCATTCTTTTTTCAAAAGTCGTTCCCGCGCTTCTGTAGAACGCATCCACGGGAATGCACTCGATTGTAAATCATCTTCTCTATAAAACCACGGATACCCACCGAAAATTTCATCTGCACATTCCCCAGATAAACCAACGACAAAATCTTGTTTAATTTCACGGCAAAACCATAACAATGAGGAATCGATATCTGCCATACCAGGCAAATCCCGAACGAGTACTGCTTCTGTTAAATACTCTGCTAACTGTTCATTCGAAATGACGCAGCGATGATGGATTGTTTCAAATGTCTCCGTCATTAAGTTAATAAATGGTGCATCTGAATTTGGCTGGAACGCATTCGCTTTAAAGTATTTGTCGTTATCTTCGTAATCAATAGAATACGTGTGTAGTTGACCTTTTCCTGCTCTTTCATATTCTTTCGCAGCAATTGCTGTAATCGCACTGGAATCTACTCCGCCTGATAAAAATGTGCATAACGGTACATCAGAAACTAATTGCCTCGTAATGGCATCTTGTAATAAAAAGCGCGTTTTCTCTACTGTTTCTTCAAAAGAATCTTCATGTTTTTTACTTTCCACATTCCAATATCTCCATATACATAAACCATTCTTTGAAAATGTTAATGCATGCCCTGGACGTAATTCTTTTATACCAGCATAAATACCATGGCCAGGTGTTCTAGATGGTCCAAGGCCGAATATTTCTGATAATCCTTCTAACGTTACTTCCGCCTTCACATCCGGATGCGCTAGTATCGCTTTTAACTCGGATCCAAATAATAATCGCCCGCTATCATATTTATAAAATAGCGGTTTTACACCTAATCGATCTCTCGCAATAAACACTTGTTCTTTCTGTTCGTCCCATACTGCAAACGCATATATACCGTTTAAATGATCGACACATTCCTCTTTCCATTCAATATAAGAAGCTAATAACACTTCCGTATCAGAGTGACCTTTAAACGTATATCCTCTTCTTAACAATTCCTTTCGAATGTCTTCTGTATTATATAATTCGCCGTTGTAACAAATGGCATAATTCGTTTCATCCTTTAAACAAGTCATCGGCTGTTTACCACCCTCAGGGTCCACAACAATTAACCTTTTATGCCCAAATGCAACATTGCCTTTAATCCAAACTTTATTATCATCCGGACCACGCTTCGCTAACGTCTCAGCCATCTTCGTAACGACGTCTCTTTCTCCTTCTAATGAGCGTTTATAATCCACCCATCCTGTAATCCCGCACATATAAATCATCATCCTTCCGTCTTATTTCTTTTCCTAAACGAGCAGTAGTCCCCACCCTATGAGTGCGGATCAAAAAAATGACAAAATTGACAATAAACTACTATCCACATATGGAATAGCATTTTCACTCAGTAAAACGTGTTTTATTGTATGCCCACCTATGTCTAGATGTGTCTAGTTATAAAGAATGCACGAACTGTCTATAACAAGAATAACTACTTTCAATAAAGGAGAAATCATGTATGATACAACGTAAACATATTTTATATAACCAGCCCCGCGCTCATACCGTCGGCAATGTAGAATATATAAATAATGAATGGATATTTTTTGATGACGAAAATGAGGAAGCCTTTTTACTAGAAGATATTGCCGAAGATGGTTTTGAAGTTTTATATAACAGTAACTGGCTACCCGCTCGTTTTTATGAACAAAACATATTGCAAATCGCAGATGAACAACACCCTCTTCAAAATGGAGAAATGATACGAATTCGTAAAAAATTACTTCTTAGTTATAACGAATGGCTTGAGGAATTACCTGATTCTGTCTTTACATTATTAACAGAGGCATTACAATCACTTCATTACTCTTTATATGATTGCATGTATTGTCATAATTATTTATCCTTCTTACCAAAAGAGGAAATGTGCGAAGGAGTAAATATTCTTTTATTCGATAACGAAGAGATGATCTGTACATTGCAGCATCATTTCGTTCGTCACGCTACATCAAATAAAAACATGTTCCGTTTTACGAAAGTAAATGGAGAAGAGCTGCATATCGATGCGACATAAAAATAAAAACCACCTTATCTCCCAAACATTTGAGATCATAAGGTGGTTTTATTTTCAATTAAAATACTTGCCAGCCAATCGGTAATTTTAAACCAAGATAAAATACCGCTACAAGTGCGATAACAAATAATCCCCAAAATGCCCCTGTTGCCTTGTTCTTGCTCATCTTTACAAGAACCATTTCCATGCCGCCGATTACTAAAATACCTGCTAGCATTTTCATGCCGTACCACATGTGCATGCTACCTGTTGCTGTTTTCACAATACTCATGTACAACATAAATCCTGTCACAATAATGATGATATACATTAGGCGAAGCCCCATATGTACACCTTTACCTTTTCTTCCTGCCGAATAAAGTGAATACGCCACAAAGAATAAAATTAAACCTAACGCCCATGCTGTAATATGCATATGTACCATCGTATCCCTTACCTCCTCTTTTCACACTTTTTCACTTTATATGATAACATGTTCATTTATTTTCAGGAAATGTTTCGCTTTTTTATATTTAAATGCTATAATATTTAGAGTATTTACAAACTTCTTGTAATAACAAAAGGGGGAACAATCATGATTCAAACTAAGGATATTATCGAACTTACAGACACATACGGAGCAAATAACTACCATCCACTTCCAATCGTTATCTCTAAAGCAGAAGGTGTTTGGGTAGAAGACCCTGAAGGAAACCGCTATATGGACTTACTAAGTGCATATTCTGCAGTAAACCAAGGTCATCGCCATCCAAAAATTATTAACGCTTTAATCGACCAAGCAAATCGTGTTACGTTAACTTCTCGTGCTTTCCATAGTGATCAATTAGGTCCTTGGTACGAAAAAGTTGCGAAACTAACTAATAAAGAAATGGTACTTCCTATGAACACAGGTGCTGAAGCTGTTGAAACTGCAATTAAAACAGTTCGTCGCTGGGCTTATGATGTGAAGAAAGTAGAAGCAAACCGTGCTGAAATCATCGTTTGTGAAGATAACTTCCACGGACGCACGATGGGTTCTGTTTCTATGTCTTCAAATGAAGAGTACAAGCGTGGATTCGGTCCAATGCTTCCTGGCCTCATTGTAATTCCTTACGGTGATTTAGAAGCATTAAAAGCTGCAATTACGCCAAACACAGCAGCATTCATTTTAGAGCCAATTCAAGGTGAAGCAGGAATTAACATCCCACCAGCTGGTTACTTAAAAGAAGCTCTTGAAGTATGTAAAAAAGAAAACGTTTTATTCGTAGCAGATGAAATCCAAACAGGCTTAGGCCGTACTGGTAAAGTATTTGCTTGTGACTGGGACGATGTAACTCCTGACATGTACATACTTGGTAAAGCACTTGGTGGCGGCGTATTCCCAATCTCTTGCGTTGCAGCAAACCGCGACATTTTAGGCGTATTTGAGCCAGGTTCTCACGGTTCTACATTCGGTGGTAACCCACTTGCATGTGCTGTTTCTATCGCAGCTCTTGAAGTATTAGAAGAAGAAAAATTAACAGAGCGTTCTCTTCAATTAGGAGAAAAATTAGTTGGGCAATTAAAAGAAATTGATAACCCAATGATCACTGAAGTTCGCGGTAAAGGTTTATTCATCGGTATCGAATTAAACGAGCCAGCTCGTCCTTACTGTGAACAATTAAAAGCAGCTGGGCTATTATGTAAAGAAACACATGAAAATGTAATTCGTATCGCACCACCTCTAGTAATCTCTGAAGAAGATTTAGAGTGGGCATTCCAAAAAATTAAAGCTGTATTATCTTAATAATAGTGAGGCATTCCTACATTAGGACTGCCTCTTTCTTTTTTTAGTAATTTACCGTAAAATAAAATTGAATATTCTGTTTCTTTAAAAAGGAGGTAATTGTATGCTTTTGAAATATGGCAAACATATTAACTATTTAGCTACTATTCTTATTTCCATTACATTCATCGGATTCCTATTATCTACAACGTTACTCAGTCACTATTCAACGCCTCATACATTCACACTACTTAAAGCCTCATTTTGGGCCGCCGTTTTCCTTACAGTTATCGGGTTTGGCCGTGAAAGAAGTTCTCTTGCCGTTATGCTAATCGGAATTTGTACGTTAGCACTTATCGGATTTTATATTTTCGCTATTTTAGATTTTTTCAATAACCCAAGGCCATAAAAAAGAGCTATCTTTTGATAAGATAGCTCTCTTCTTCATTTCACTATATTTCGCAGTGTACCGATTCCTTCTACTGTAATGACCACTTCATCACCTGCATGCAAAAATTTCGGTGGTGTGAAACCTTTTCCTACACCAGCCGGCGTTCCTGTGGCAATAATATCTCCTGGTTCTAATGTCATCCCTTTACTTATCGTTGAAATAATTTCTTCTATTGAAAAAATCATTTTATTTGTGTTTGAAGTTTGCCTTACTTCTCCATTTACTACTGTTTCAATGTGTAATGCATTCGGCGTCCCAACCATTGATTTATGAATTAAATACGGTCCCATCGGACAAAACGTATCGAAACTTTTTCCAAGGAAAAATTGTTTATGCTTCCTTTGAATATCTCGAGCAGTTACATCATTTATAACCGTATAACCAAAAACATGCTCAAGTGCTTTTTCTTTTTTTATTTGTTTCCCTCGCTTGCCAATAATGATAGCTAGTTCGCCTTCATAGTCTAGTTCATCCGTTGCGTGAGGGTGACCATTAATGTACTCATTCGTGCCAATAACTGTTGTTGGTGCTTTCGTAAAGATCATTATATTTTCTGGAATAGACTCTACTCCGCCCATTTCCACTGCATGCTCACGATAGTTTTTTCCAACGCACAGAATATTCTTTCTTGGCCTTGGAATCGGTGCTAATATTTTCACCTCTGTTAACGGATAATACGCCGCTTCCCCGTTCTCTTTTGCCCAATTTACAATTTCACATACTTTCTCAAAGCATTCAGTCCCTCTTTCAATACACTCTAGCATTGTAATAGGAATTGTAACCTTTTCCCCTTTTTGCCTTTGTGCTTCTCTTAAATGCAATACCTGTTCTTCTTCTTCATCCACGATACCTACAAATACCTTTTCTTCTTTCTTCGCCGTTACAAAACGCAATATTTCCACTCTCCATCCTAAAACTCATACCATTTAATTGTATTCGCATCCGTAAGAAAAAACCCTTCTCATGCACGCTAATTTTTACAATATTCTTCTCGCACCCTATTCGTTACTCAGCGACTATTTGACATAAAATGTAGAAATTATACTTTTTTTAGCGAATATGTTTCTTTTTTATGGGATTTTTGTATAATATGTACTAAATATATACATAAAAATTTATTGAGAGATGGAGCCGATTTCAATGTTTGAGCAAGCTATCGAAAAAAAACGCGAAAAAATGATCTATTTTGCTGAACGCTACGGAATGACTTCTCAAAAAACAGTGGATTGTAGCCAAGAACTGGACAGGCTCTTAAATGTTATTTGGCATATACACACAGATTGCACGCACACTCAAATGTTCGAAACACATACGCAATAGCGTGTGTGTTTCTTTTATTTCAAAAAAATACACATTTTATTGAAAACGCCCATACAATAGTAGAAAAGAAAATTTTAAAACGAAGGGTGTTTTGTATGCCGGCTATGGTTGGACATATTCGTATCGTTAATATCGGATCAAGTGGTATTTTTCATATTGGAGATGTATTTGCGATTAGGCCTATTAGTTATTCACGCGCTTTTGCTGGGGCCGGTTCCTTTAATGTTGGAGATAATGTTTCTGTCTACAATTATCAAAGTTCAACGACTGTCAACGATTCAGATGTAATCGATCAAGCAATAATTGGCGCAACTTAAAGGAGGCGATTGCATTGAATTTTTATGTAAACCAAAGTATCATCATCAACAGTATTAGGATTGATAGCATTACAACTTCTTCTGTATTCCAAATTGGCACTGCCGGAAGTATTAAAGCTCTATCTAAATTTTCAAATTCCGGCGGATTTACAGAGCCTCTTCGCCCATTACAGGCGAAAGGACAAATTATTTCCATCAAACCATCAACTAGTTCTTCTTAAGGCATCCTTGTCATAAATATATAGCAGGAATATATTTACCCTCCCTATCGAAAAGGAGGTTTCACAAAATGAATCAAGATATATATACTTACTTACACCAACTTCAGCAAGCTCTCCAAACACAACAAGCAGCCATCCTTAACTTAGAAAATCAAGTTCGCCTACTACAAGAAGAGCTTAATGAATTAAAAAGTCGCCCCTCCTCTTCTATAGGAAAAGTGGAATACAAATTCGATCAATTAAAAGTAGAAAACTTAAATGGTACTTTAAATATTGGTTTAAATCCATTTTCAGCAAAAGGACAACAAATTGAGGATTTTCAAGTGGATACAGAAACATTGAAGGTAAATCCTGAAAGTGACACAAACCCAGACTTTTATCAAGGTATCCTCCAAGAAATGCATCGATACTTAGATGAAGAAGCATATAATCGAATTCTCCATTTTGAACAAGAAGAGCGAACACCGCTTGATGAAATGTATCGACAAATGATGGTTGATGACATAAAAAAACAGATGGAACATAGACTTCCATATTATTTATCACAAGTTCAATCGTATGAGGGTATTTCCACAGATCCCGATTATTTACGAGATATCATTATTCAAGCAATGAAACAAGATATCGACAAAGCCTTCCTTTCCTTTATTCAACACATACCGGGTAATTTCCGAAAGGAGTAAGTATGTATGAATTTAAATGTTGTAAATCGTGAGCTAAAAGTCGGACAGATTAAAATGAACGGTGTATCATCGTCAGCACTCTTTTTAATTGGAGATGCCAATCTCCTCATTCTATCTTCTATTCTCGATACACCATTTGAAGCTGTTACAGAGGGTCCATTTGTACCATTAGTAACAGATGTCCCTCCTACTCCAAGTTAAGGAGACTGAAAAATTATGTTACACCATGTGTCTGTTGTCCAAAATGTTTCTATTATTTCTTTAGGGATTACTGCCGTGTTTCAAGTTGGAGATGCCAATCAAATGGAATTAAAAAGTAGAGCTCTTGCCGTCCACCGGGAAATCCCTTGTTATATAAAAGGTGAAGGCAGCTTAGATTCATTCGAAATCTTTACAGATGAGCACATTACAATCCCGAAGCGAACAACAGATGTAAAATTAAATATCATAAATGAATGTCCTTTTATTGAAGTCAATAACGTTGAATTGCGAACACTTTTAAATTCTGCCTGCTTTCAAATTGGAAATGTTGATTATGCTTTTACTAACTCTCGTATTATGCAAATCCGCCAATATATTACGGATGAACCTTCCGCTCAATAATTCATATAGTAATTAAAAAGCTTAGAAAAGTAGGTGGATGGTATGCCCTCTGTTGTTGGAAATCTTGTCGTTCAAAACAGTAATGGCTCTTTCAATTTAGGGGATTTTTATAACGTATCTCCGAAAGAAAATACGAAAGCGTATAATGGATCTGGAGCTTCTAATGTTGGATTTGTCGTGAATACTTTTAGCGGTGTTAGCGCAACAAATACGTTTGATTCTGATGTGGCAGATCAAGACCAGATTGGAACAGCGTAAAAAAAGTAGGAGATGCTCTCCTACTTTTTTCTTATTCCCACTCTAATTACAATTTCATTTTATTTAAATGATAATCCCTTTTCCTCTAGAGCCGCTCTCAATTTAGGTAAAGATGCCGGCCCCATACCATGCAGTTTTAAAACTTCTTTCTCGCTATACTTTGAGAGTTCTTCTATAGTATGAATCCCATGATGTTCTAATGCCCTTCTTGCTGGTGCTGAAAGAAGAGAGAGAAAACCTTCTTTTGGCTTTCTCTCTTTCTCACAAGTCGGGCAAGTTGGACAATCGCTACTTTTATAATACTCGTGTCCATTGTCACAAGTTCTTAACGTTGCCATACTCCATAGCCCCTTTCCAAACCTTATTCCTCGATATTCACAACATGATTTCCATCAAAGAAGTATAAACATTTCTCTTTCACAGGATGTTGTAAGCTTTTCTCGAGTGCTTTTGCATATAGTGATAGCTGTACTTTGTATCGATCTTCTAAAATTGGTTTCGCTTGTTCGAATCCACCAGGGAACTTCCCTTCAATCGTATCTGTTTTAAAGTCGATTAACGTAATTCCGTCTTCCTCTTCGATCATACAGTCGATAACCCCTTGGACAAGTATTGATTCGTCTTTCTTCCCTTGCCAATCTTGATACGCTTCTTCTGCCGAAAGCATCATCGTAAATGGTACTTCACGCTCAACACTTTTTGCTGCTAATACCCTTTTACCTAAGTCACTGTCAAAGAATGAAATCACTTTTTCAATTGCTATTTCTTCCGCTTGATCGAATGTTAATAGTTCTTTATTTACCATTCTTGCAATTTGTTCTTGAAGAACTTCAATTGTAATTGGTTTCTTCAAATCTACATGTTGCATAACTGCATGGACTGCTGTTCCACGCTCTGCGTATGTTAATCCTTTTTTCTCCATAAAACGAGGACGTGTTCTAATTGGTGCACGCAGTTTTTTAATAAAGGCGTTATCGCTACCATCTTCTGATTGATAGTTTCTCTTTATTTCTGTAACAGATTGCTTCGCACGGTGGGATGTTGCATCCTCATATCCGTACTTCCACATTAATCTGTCGTACACTTCTTCTTTTCGTTCACTCTCTAACGGAACGGCCTTTTTCTCACGAAGTGCTTCTAACAACTCTTGTTTCTCTTCTTGAACTGGTTCTGGTGCAAGTAACGTGTTTCCATCAACAACTTCTACTTTCCAGCTAGTGTCATACCCATAAATTTCACCTGGAATATTTCCTTGTCCTAATTCAAGTAGCATTTCACTATCCCGATGTCTATATAGTGAAGGAGCAATCCAGTCTAAATAACACGATGCTCCGGCACGTATATGGTCTGGTAATAACCATTCACTATGCTCCCTCGCATCAAGCCATTTTTCCATTTCCTTATTTGCATCCTTAACTGTTCCGATTAAAATTAACTTCTCTTTCGCACGCGTTAACGCTACGTATAATACACGCATTTCTTCCGCAATTAATTCCATCTTCATTTTACGCTTAATCGCTAGTTGCGATAATGTCGTATATTTAATTCGTTTACGAGGATCGATAAATTGTGAACCGAAGCCGAAATCTTTATGCAGTAAGAAGCGTTTCATTAAATCTTGTGTATTAAAACGACGACCAAGTCCAGCTACAAATACGACCGGGAACTCAAGCCCTTTACTTTTATGAATCGTCATAATGCGAACGACGTCTTCTTGTTCACCAAGAGCTCTTGCCGTTCCCATATCATCACCGCGTTCTAAAATACGCTCAATAAAGCGTAAGAAGCGGAATAATCCTCTAAACGATGTTGCTTCATATTGCCTTGCGCGGTCATATAGTACGCGTAAGTTTGCCTGCCTTTGCTTTCCAGCCGGTAAACCACCAACAAAATCGTAATAACCTGTCTCACCGTACACTTTCCAAATTAAATCAGAAAGTGATTGTTGACGTGCAAATTCACGCCATCCTTGCAGTAAATTGTAAAACCACTCTAATTTGTCATGTAGTTCTTGCTCTTCTTCAAGCGGTGCTCCTTTTAAGAACGAGCTCATTACTTCATAAAACGACCCTTTCTTTCCGTGAGCACGAAGCGTTGCAAGTTCTTCATCATTCAGTCCAACGATCGGTGAACGGAGGACTGCTGCAAGAGGGATATCTTGCATCGGATTATCAATAACGCGGAATACGTTCATCATAATATTTACTTCTGTCGCTTCAAAGTAACCAGTCGCAAGGTCAGCGTATACTGGAATTCCTTGCAGCTTTAACTCTTCCATAATTTGCGGCGCCCACGGCATGGAGCGAAGTAAAATAACGAAATCACGGTATTGTACTGGGCGCATACTATCAGTTTTACGATCATACACTTCATAACCTGAATCAACCATCGCTTTAATACGCTGTGCCATAAGACGAGCTTCTAACTGTGCTTTTTCTACTTCTGCACCTTCTTCTCCGTCTTGCACTTCTTCTTCCGTTTGCTGAATACATAACAGTTCTGCCGCTACATCTTCACCTTCTGGATAGCTAGCACCTAGCTTTAATTCAGCGTCAGCATCGTAGTCAATCTCCCCAACTTCTTCGCCCATAATTTGTTTGAAGATAAAGTTCGTACCTGCTAACACTTCATGACGACTACGGAAGTTTTTCGCTAAGTCGATCTTCATTCCGCCGCCCAATCCTTCTTGCGTGAAGCGTTTATACTTTCCTAGGAACAAGCCTGGTTCTGCTAGTCGGAAACGATAAATCGACTGCTTCACGTCACCAACCATGAACAAGTTTCCTTCACTCTCAGAATCTTTCGTTACGAATTTAATAATCGATTCCTGTACGAAGTTCGTATCTTGATATTCATCGACTAGTACTTCAGCAAATTTATTACGGTATTGCAGCGCTACTGCTGACGGCTTCATTTCACCACTTTCACTTTGCTCACTTAAAATTTGTAAACAGAAATGCTCTAAATCTGTGAAATCGACCATTCCTTTATCGCGCTTCATCGCTTGGAAACGCTCTGTAAATACTTTTACGAGCTGAACGAGTTTTTCTAATACAGGATGCATATCTTGAAAATCTCGTAAGAAACTTTCTGGTCTGCGGCTAAATAGCTCTTCTTGTAATTTCTTCACTTCATCTTTCGCTTTATTACGAAGAGAGTCTACTTGTTTTACAATGTCTTCATTGTAATCACTTTTCTTAATACGCTTTAACGTTTGCCACGATACATTTTGCATCGCTTCATACACACATGTCCACGACTCATGAGCTGCTGCTGATAACGTTCCAAGTAAAGCTACATCCGCTTGCAGGGTTTCAACGCGAGGCGCTGGACCGTCAGGAAGCATTGCGAGTTCTGTCGCTTTCCGAATATGCTTTTCCGCTGTTTCAAGCTGGAATTTCACATCTTCTAATAAATACGAAGCGTATACTAAATCTTCAATTGTTTTTCCTTCCACATCGTATGCTTCTACTAATTTATCAAGCCATTTTTCCGGGTTCGGATGCGCTCTTGATTCCGTATGAAGCGCTAAAATCATACGTTGTAAGTCATCGTCACTACGGTCGCTCGTATAACGATCAACGAGTTCAAAGAAAATACTATTATCTTCGATTCCATACTCTTCTTCTAAAATGTCGTCTAGCACTTCTTCTTTTAGCAACTCATTTTCTGTTTGATTCGCAATACGGAAACGAGGATCGACATCAAGCATGTAGTAGTATCCTCTAATTACTTGTAAACAAAATGAATGGATCGTCGAAATAGAAGCTTTATTTAATAAGCTAAGCTGCTTTCTTATATGCTGTGAACCTGCCCCATCAATTAATACTTTTTCTAACGCTTCCCCAATTCTGTTTTTCATTTCTTGCGCCGCTGCATTCGTAAATGTTACAACGAGCAGGCGGTCGACATCGACTGGATTTTCTTCGTTAATAATCTTTTTAATAATACGTTCAACTAATACCGCCGTTTTACCTGATCCAGCTGCAGCCGCAACTAAAATATCTCGTCCGTTCGCTACAACGGCTTTCCACTGGTCATCTGTCCATTGACTACCTTCTGGTTTTTTAGGCCAATTTTCTATCATTCTCCGCCAACCTCCTCTCTTATTTTCTCCATCGCTTCGCTATCTTTCATATCTTTTAACGAGCGGAACTGATTATCTTCAAGTGACTCATCAAACTGACAAACTGATTTGAAGTTACAGAACGTACATGCCGCTTTATTCCCCATTTTATAAGGAGCAATATCGATAACACCTTCTGTAATGTCTTTCCCGATATTTTCAAACGTATGGTGTACGTATTTTTGAAGTACGTTAAACTCTTGCTCACTTGCAATGCTAGAACGCGCACTAAAGCTACCGTCTTTTTTCAGACCCGCAGAAATAATATCAGAGCTTCCTGTTGTGAGTTTGTTATCCATTAAACGAACAACGTCAGCATCGCCTAGCACGAGCCCTTTCATTTTAAATTTCTTTAAAATTTCTTTTTCAATTTCTGCTTCAGATGCGTCACCTTTCATCTCAACGATTGGGTTATGGATATGGAAGTACAGTACACCAGCCGGTGATGCTGTCCCGCCTTTTTTCATCCACGTCTGTGCATTTGAAGTAACAACATCTAAATACGTTAACATTTGAAGCGCTAAGCCGTAATACACTTCCGTTAAGTCTAACGCTTTTGAACTTGATTTATAATCAATAATACGCAGGAACGTACCACTCTCATCTTCCGCCTTATCAACACGGTCAATACGGCCGACAACTTCCATCTTCACACCATTTGGCAACGCAAATTCCATTGGCGGAAGCGATCCTGTACCGCCCATACCGAACGGCACTTCTAAATCAACTGGTACAAATCCACTCGATTTCGCATGTTCACGAAGAATGATTGACGTACGGAAAATGATTTGTTGTAGTTTTTGTTTTAAATAGAAATGACGGTTTGAACTTAATAAAATTTGCCTTTGTAATAACGGTGCGATTTCTTCTATTACTAAAACAGAAAGATGCTCACACTCTTTTATTGATAAATCCGCCCAAGTGCGGTTTTCACGTAATAACTTGTCCGCAATTTTCTTTAGTGCCGCATGGAATAACTCACCGATATCTGGCGCATCAAGTTTGAAAATATCACGCTCTCTAAGCGACAAACCGTGCTGTGCAAAATGAGCGTACGCACAACGGTTAAATAGTTCCATACGAGAGACGCTTCCCTTAATTGTATCTCCGTATAAATCTCTACTTACAGCTGTACTTAGTTTCTGCGCACGATTTCGGTAGAATAAACTTGATAGCACGCGGCTACTTTTTTGTTTCCATTCATCTGAAGTCACATAGAAATTATATACGTCCCACCAAAAGTCTAAATTCCCTTCAAATCCGTATCGCTTCCACGTTTGTAATTGCTGCATAACGTAAGATAACGTCACTTCTGGCGTTGCTACGTATGAGATTTGTTCTGAACGCGATAAGTCGTTTACATCATTCGTAATGAACGAGTCTTTTACATCAGGGAACATTCTTTTTATTTTCTTAATAAAGCTAGACGCTAGTAACGTCTTTCCTTCTTCATCTGCAAGCGGGCATGAAATATATAATTTCTCAGTCGCTCTCGTTACCATTTGGTACATAACGAACTGTTCTTCTAATAAAGTTTGTCTCGTCGTTGGTGCTAATTCAATTCCTGCCGCGCCAAGAACTTCTCTTTCCTCATCAGAAAGCATCCCTTCATCCATCGGTGCTGCTGGAATGACACCTTCATTTACGCCTATAATGAAGGTTGCTTTCACGTTTGATAACCTGGAGTGATCAATATTCGCAACTAATACTTGATCTAATGACGGCGGAATGTTAGCGAATTGAAGCGCCTCAAGACCTGTCGACATAACGTCCGTAAACATAGAAAGTGACATTTTTTCTTCACCAAGCATCTCTACAAATGTATCAAGAAGACTCATTACTTCTTCCCACACTTGTTCATGGTCTGTCGCAAATAAGAAATCTCCGCTTTCTTCTGCACGAATACGTAATTCTTCTAGTTTTTTCGGAACGTCAAGCTCCTCTAAAAATAAATATACTGCTTCGCACATTTGCATAACAGTTCCCGCACGCTTCAGTCTTTTTTGCATGCGAATAACAGGCGTTCTTACAACGTCACGTAGTCGATTTATTTTCTCTTCCATTTCACGTTCACTGTCTGTTATCATTCCGTTTGTATCGTCAAGTGAACGATAGCGGCGATACATCCATGGATCCTCAGAAGTCCACCTTTTCCCTTGTACACCGTACGCCAAACAGTAATTCTCAAACTCATCCATCTCTTCGCGCATCGCTTCTTTTCTTACGTCTAGCGGATATAAAAGCTCTGTTTTCACGCAGCGGAACACCGCGTCGTAGCGCCAGTTCCCGCTAATAATTTCTAATGCAGAACGAATACATTCTACTAACGGGTGATGTGACATCGGGCGTTTTTCATCGATGAAATGCGGGATATTATAATCCGTAAATAACGTTCGCATCACATCGTAATAACTTTCTCCATTACGAAGAAGGACTGCAATATCTCGGTAACGATACTGTTCATCCCCGACAAGTTTACGAATTTCACGAGCAACACCTTCTACTTCAGCTCGTAAATTCGCGGCTGTACTAATCGTTACACTTGCTTCACCGCTAAATTTCTCATTCGGACGCGCTTCATAATGAGCTTCTAAATGAGCTAATGCCGGAGAATGAAAACGCGGCTGTTCCATAAGTGGAATTGTTTTTTCAATTTCTATTTTCTCTTCACGCGCTACTTGTTTTATTTTTTCATACGTTAACGTCGTTTCATAAAATAGATCTAGTTCATTTACTGGCTGCGCTAACGTTTTTTCATCTATCGTTAACGCAATTGTGACTCTCGCTCCGCAAATCATAAGCTGCCTTAAAATTTCAAGCTCTTGCGGAGAAAATGAGTGAAATCCATCTATATAAATTTCAGCACCTTGTACATATTCAGACTGCGGAAGCTTTTCCACTAGTAATTGCAGGTAGTCTTCTGAATCTAAATATTTGCCGATTAAAGCACGTTCAAAATCATCATATAATAACTGTAAATCATACACTTTATTTGCTAGCAATTTTTGCTCTGCACTACTACTATGCGCATCTAATTGTTGCCACATTTCATATACGTTTGATGGCGTCACATTGTAACGTTTAAACTCTGCAATCATACTACCTAGATGTTCAAAGAAACCATTTTGCTCCGCTGCTTTTTGAAACACTGATAGTCCGTCTTTACGAGACTCTACAATTTTACGAAGTAACATGTGTACGCCCGCTTCATCAATATGAAGACGACTTGCTCCGCCAACTTCTTGCAACACCTTCCACGCTAATCTTGAAAAACTAAAAACTTGTGCCCGAATAGAACCTCTTACATCCTCACTCCCAATTAACGCCTGCTGCGTTTGGAATGTCATCTGTTCTGGCACAAGATATAATATTGTTTTCCCTCTCGGACGTTGTTTTAACTCTTCTTGCACTTCGCGTAAACAAAGTGTACTTTTTCCACTTCCCGCTCTACCAATCACAAATCGAAGTGACATGTAACCCCACCTTTCACTTACATAACGAACGTTAGTTTGCTACCATAATTGTATTATAGGACACGAAAAAAGACAAACTGAGTTGTTTGTCTTTTCTATACTTCTACTTCATTATATCAACCTTTTGAAAAATTCGTTTGCACCTCTCGAATCGGCCAATATCGTAAATCAACTTTACCGACAACTGTATCAGCTTTTACAAAGCCAAAGTGCCTACTATCCCAGCTGCCAAGGCGGTTATCACCTATTACAAAGATATATCCAGGGGGCACCGACTTTTCTTTCGTTAACTCTTCTAGTTTAAAATCACCTGTTAGTTGTCGTCCATTTATCTCTTTCTTATACGCCTCTAAATAAGGTTCATCTACGAATTGTCCATTTATATAAAGCTTATCATGCTTATATTCAATATGATCCCCAGGTAAACCGATAATCCGCTTTACATAGTCCTCTTTTTCATTCGCATGAAACACAACAACATCGAACCTGTTCAAGTCCCCTACTTGATAACTCACCTTATTTACAACAAGCATATTGCCATCTTGTAATGTAGGCATCATTGATTTCCCCTCTACAACATACGTTGAAAAGAAAAACGTTCGAAAAAATACAGCTAATAGTACACCAATTAAAATTGTTCGTATCCACTCTATGCCTTCTTTTTTCAAAGTTTTCTTCATCCGCTTCTCCCCTTATCCTTTAATAATGAAGCCTGCAATTATAAAGAAGACTATTTTTAATGTAGTTCTAACTTTACTTCGATTTTTTTACCGACATACCATAAAACAAAAATACCAATCGCTACAATTACTGATTTCACCGGATTATGAATAAATGACATTAAATCATGGCCGATATACGTTAAAATAAAAATCATCACAAGCTTGCCAAATGCTAATGCTAACCCAAACTGTTTTACGCTAATACGAGATAAACCAGCTACAACGTTTATAAGCGCAGACGGTGTGAATGGAAAACAAAATATGACAAAAATTGGTGCGAATCCCTTTCTTTCAATCCATCCCATTGCCTTTCGCACTCTCTCATGTTTATTTACAAAAGAAAAGAAACGACTTCGTCCAAAGCTGCGAATGATGAAAAATACGAGTAACGCACCTATTACTGATCCAAGCCACGAATAAATAAATCCATACCAAAAGCCAAATGCAACAGCATTCGCCAACACAAACACAATAAGTGGCAACGCTGGAATGAGCGCCTCTATCATCGGTAAACCAATACCAAGAAGTGGTCCGAACGCCTTATAACTTTCAACAATATGATCCATATTTTCTGGTGAAAAATACTCTTTGATTGACTGAAAATCCATTCTACACTTTACCCCTTTACTCTAATTACTACCTCTACTTTATCATTGCTTAAATAAAAGAGGAAATGGTAGATACGACATATGGAGACGTAATTATTAAATTTCCATATCTTTCATTAGAATCCCTTCATTATTTAGCTATGATAATCTATCAATATTCGACAGGACGTGAAGTTAATTTAGATAACGTGCCGGGATTATAGCTTAATGGTTATATTTTTATGAGAAAGAAGAAAATACAGAAAGTAATAATTAGTCTTTTTCATAAGAATACCCTTACTACATGTAAGGGTATTTCTATCTATATGGAAATGAGTAGCCTTTTCTATTGGCTAGTTCTTACAAGCAATTTTTTTAGCAAGCGTACACTGTCAATCACGATAAGTATTAATATATGTAAGAAAGATAATATTAATACTGTACTCGGAATAGGTAACATTCGAAATTTGTATAGAAATTTATCAATCATATATATATCTTCTTCATTCGTTATAGTTGTAGGAGTGAAGATAAGGTAATCTTTCCAATTATCTATCCAAGTTAAATTAACTGCGGAAAATTCCATCGTTCCTAACCACAAGTAAAGAAAAATTGGTATAAGAATCATATATTGCAGGCTATGTAATATCTTTCTTTGCTTCTTACATTCAATAATTTGAAAGACAATAAGTGTCAGCACATACACGATCGACAGAAAACATACTATGGTGATAAATGGTTGAATTGAAAAAGCAAATAGTAATTTATCAATTTCATTAATTTGACTATAATCTGTTGCATTTTGAGGTGTAAAAACAAAATATCGTTTATCAGCATCTATCATCAACTGACTACCAGTGAAACTAGTAAACACAAATGTAATAAAAAATATAGGCAAAACAAGAATATATTGCACAAAAAATAACATGGTCCTTTTCAACATACCATCTCCTTTTTATACAGCAGGGAAAAAATATGGTGTATGTGCACACCATATTAAGTATATAGAGGAATTACCATTATATTGTAATTCTATATTATCTTGAGCCCTTCGAGAACAAAAAGTTTGTACATTTCTCTCGTTTTATTTATGAATCTTACAGCGTAAACGGTATATATAATGAAATCAAAAAGGATGAGTCTCCCCACCCTTTTCCTCTCATACATCCTCTTCTCTAACAAAATACACTTTCTCATAAGCTGGTCTTAAAGTTGATTCCTCTTTTTTATCAATCTCTTTAAAGCAAGGATTTCCTTGTTTTTTCCTACGATCTTCATACTCTGTTCGTAATTTCGCTGTACGGTTTTGCTGATTTTCAAAACTAGTTTTTGATATTTCTAATTTCACAGCAAAGCCATTTATAAATCTAATAATAAGATTTCCATCTTTTAATTCTTTATTACTTTCAATATAAAAATGAGATAACCACGCGCACTCTTTTCTAGAGTACGAATAGGTAGGGAAAAAATAAAGTTGATCTGTCGGACTAATCGCAATCGGTGCTTTATGTGTAATATGAGTTAACTCTTTCGTTCCTTCTTTTCTACCTAAGAAGCTAGAACCATGTTTGCGGCAACTTCTTTCTATAATATCTAAAGGCTTTTGAAATACGAAAAAAGAATCATCCATTTCAACAACTCGCGTAACAGTTTTCTTTTCACTTAGAATAACAGGAAGTAAGGCCATCGTATTTTTATTTACAACATAATTTTCGACATAGCGTTCCACTTTACTTTCCATATTCCTCTATCTCCTTTATCTTTTTATTTATATTAGCAGCTGCATATATAATTTTAGCACTTACAAAAAGGAAATACTTTACCGATTCCGCTTTTTTACAATCTCTTATCATTTATCAAGTATTCTTCAAATTATAAAAGATTAATATACAAATAAACACATTAAAATCTATGTAAAAAACATTTATATTAGCTACAAATAATTATAATCACTTCCCCTTTTCACAGCATTACATCAATCAACTTTGCTATAATTAAAATACAAATCCAATATATGGAGGTTCCTTATGGAAGAAAAAGAGATTCAACCAACCATTCAAATGAAAGACAGCAGCATCGTGATCGTAAAAGTAAAAAACTCAGCTAGTATTATATTCGGTTTATTTTTCATTTTATTACTATTCGTCAAGCCTTTTCGTAATTCGAAATGTCCAGAATGTAAGAAACTTGAGAAGAAAAAAACAGGAAAAGAACAATAAAAGGCCTTCCTTTTGTGGAATGCCTTTCACTCTTCTTCATCCTCAAAAAAGCCGCATACTTTTTCTTCTTCGTATTCATATTTTCTTCCGAGGTTTTCTGTATCTCTTTCGATTTGTAATAAGATTATATATCGTTCCTCATCCAAAACATGAGAATGCGATTTCTTCAAATCGATTAACGTCACTTTATCATATTCATACGTTTTCGCGTACGCTTTTATCTCTTCAATCGTATGTTTCAAGTTCTCTTCGTTACCTCGATACACGTCAAGTATAACTTCATTTGTATGTTTTTCAATCATACATATTCTCTTCCTTTCTTCCCTAATCCCCCTGTCCTTATCACTAATAGAATAACAATGCTCGTATATCTAGACAACAAAAAAAGGATGGCAGTAGCCATCCTTTTTTCCATCATCAACTATAAATTATAGTTTGATTACGTTTTTAGCTTGAGGTCCACGGTTACCGTCTTCGATTTCGAAGCTAACTTTTTGACCTTCTTCTAGAGATTTGAAACCTTCAGTTTCGATTGCAGAGAAATGTACGAATACATCGTTTTCGCCTGGAACTTCGATGAAACCGAAGCCTTTTTCGTTGTTAAACCATTTTACTTGTCCTGTTACTGCCATGATTATTTCCTCCTAAGAAAATACAATTTATTTTAGTCTTCCTGTATAAACAAAGAATCCACACATTATCAAATACGAAACATAAACTAGTTCTCACATACTTTTTCTCGTTCGTTTTCAGCACTTGATAATATATGGATTGCTTAATTTAACTATTCAACTGACATCATCATAGCATATTTAAAATGAAATGTACAATCTTTTTTGAAAATAACTGACAAATTAAGTCGAGTATACGATCGCAAATATATTATATTAACATATAAAAATTTCAACACTACATGAACAAACACATCCCTTGAATACGATTACATTTATTTTTGGTAAATATTAAAATATAATCTCACATTGATTTCGATGTTGCTGCTCTTGGCCCAAGACTATGGGATATCGCTTATACGCTTTACACTTGTGTGCCTTTAAGTAGAGTATATTATACAGAATCAGGTAAGGCAGTTCATTATGACTCGTCGCAACATGCTGGCCGTATGAAAGAAAGAGTGAAATTGTTTGCTCAGTCCTACGGTAAAAGTATGGACGAGGATTACTTAGGGATGGTATTACCGCGCTTAGAAGGGTTATGTATATATATGAAGTGAAAAGTCAAAGAAGGCGATGTAAATTTCCAAAGAATGATAGATGAAGGCCATTTGGATCATTACGAAAAAGATATAAAGTTTATTCGTGAACATGGGAAAGAGTGGATTTAATATTATTGCTGTTTTTTTCGGTAAATCGATATATCTTTTCGAATCGTTGATATAAATTCATTTACTACCTGCACTATCAAAAAAAACACAAAAAGGTGATCACGATTAAGTGATCACCTTCCTTTTACTTCGTAAACTGTTCTTCTTCCGTAGATCCTTTTAAAGCTGTCGTTGATGAAGTACCGCCTGTAATGACTTGTGCTACTTCATCAAAGTAACCTGTTCCTACTTCGCGTTGATGACGTGTTGCAGAGTAACCATGTTTTTCAGCTGCGAATTCAGCTTGTTGTAGTTCAGAGTATGCAGCCATGCCGCGCTCTTTATAGTCGCGTGCTAATTCAAACATACCGTAGTTTAATGAGTGGAATCCAGCAAGTGTTACGAACTGGAATTTGTAACCGTAAGATGCGATTTCCTTTTGGAACGTCGCAATCGTTTTTTCATCTAGTTTTTGTTTCCAGTTAAATGAAGGTGAACAGTTGTAAGCTAACAATTTCCCTGGATATTTTTTATGAATTGCATCAGCAAATCGTTTTGCATCTTCTAAGCTTGGTTCAGATGTTTCACACCAAACTAGGTCTGCATACGGTGCATACGCTAAACCGCGCGCAATTGCTTGATCAAGACCTGCTTTCGTACGATAAAATCCTTCTGGTGTTCTTTCTCCTGTAATAAACGCTTTATCAACAGGGTCAATATCGCTCGTAATTAAATCTGCTGCATCCGCATCTGTTCTTGCGACAATAATTGTCGGTACTCCCATTACGTCCGCAGCAAGACGTGCAGAAATTAAATTACGTACCGCTGTTTGCGTTGGTAGTAATACTTTTCCGCCCAGATGACCACATTTTTTCTCTGAAGATAATTGATCTTCAAAGTGTACACCTGATGCCCCCGCTTCAATCATGCCTTTCATAAGTTCGAATACGTTTAATTGTCCGCCAAACCCCGCTTCTGCATCTGCTACAATCGGTACAAAATAATCTGTATCACCGTTTCCTTCCATATGCTGAATTTGGTCAGCACGTTGAAGTGTTTGGTTAATTCGTTTTACTACAGCTGGTACGCTGTTCGCTGGATATAAACTTTGATCTGGATACATATGTCCAGAAAGATTTGCATCAGCTGCTACTTGCCAACCGCTTAAATAAATTGCTTTTAATCCAGCTTTTACTTGCTGCATCGCTTGGTTTCCTGTTAATGCGCCAAGTGCGTTTATATAATCTTCCGTATGAAGCGACTTCCAAAGCTTCTCTGCACCGCGGCGTGCTAATGTATGTTCAATATCAATCGATCCGCGTAGGCGAATTACATCTTCTGCTGAATATGGACGTGTGATCCCTTTCCAGCGCTTATCTAATTCCCAGCTCTCTTGTAACTTCTCGATTCTTTCGTTTTTCATATGTTCCATCCCCTTTTCACTTTATAAAATTTCATAACCCGGTAATGTTAAAAACGGTACAAAATCATTATTCCGAACGAGATTTGTAAACAACGTTGTCGCTTCTTGGAATCTCCCTTTCTGAAACACTTCCTTACCAATCTCTCTTTCTATTTTTGCTAATTCTTCTTCTTTTAATTCTTCCATTAATTCAAATGTAATATTGCGGCCATCCTTTAACTTTCCGCCTTCATGACGAATCCATTGCCATACTTGTGCCCTTGAGATTTCCGCTGTTGCCGCATCTTCCATTAAGTTATAAATTGGTGCTGCTCCCCGTCCGCTTAACCAAGATGCAATATATTGAATACCTACGCTAATATTAGTGCGAAGACCCTCTTCTGTAATCGTTCCCACTGGTACTTTTAGTAAATCTTTTTCTGTTACACGTATTTCTTCACGTTTTCTAAAAATTTGATTCGGTGTTTTCATAATGTAATTAAATACTTCCATTGCGACCGGTACAAGTCCCGGGTGGGCAACCCAAGTCCCATCATGACCGTCTAAAGCTTCGCGCTCCTTATCAGCACGCACTTTTTCAAAAGCAGCTTCATTTGCTTCCGGATTATTTTTAATCGGAATTTGCGCTGCCATCCCTCCAATTGCTGGTGCATTACGGCGATGACACGTTTGAATTACTTTCAAAGAATACGCGCGCATAAACGGCGCCGTCATCGTGACTTGCGCTCTATCTGGTAGTAAAAATTCGTTATGATTACGGAAGCTCTTTAAGAAACTGAAAATATAATCCCATCTTCCGCAGTTTAAACCCGCAGAATGCTCTCTTAATTCATACAAAATTTCATCCATTTCAAATGAAGCGTGAATCGTTTCTATTAACACAGTCGCTTTAATCGTTCCGTTCGGAATACCGATATACTTTTGAGCGAATGCGAAAACGTCATTCCATAATCTTGCTTCTAAATAACTTTCCATTTTCGGTAAGTAAAAGTACGGGCCACTTCCTTTTGCTAAAAGAGCTTTCGCATTATGGAAAAAATACAAGCCGAAATCTACTAAACTGCCAGATATGTTCTTCCCGTCAACTTGCATGTGTTTTTCTTCTAAATGCCATCCTCTTGGACGTACAATAAGTACTGCTGTTTTATCATTTAATCTATATTCTTTTCCTTTATCATTTTTATATGAGATCGTTCCCATTACTGCATCTCGTAAGTTCATTTGGCCTTCAATCGCATTTTCCCAAGTTGGTGCATTCGAATCTTCAAAATCCGCCATAAAAAGATGCGCTCCTGAATTTAAAGCGTTAATGACCATTTTTCTATCTACCGGTCCAGTAATCTCTACGCGGCGATCCTCTAAATCTTTTGGCAACTTGGCGATTGTCCAATCACCTTCACGAATGTGCTTTGTTTCTTCTAAAAACTTCGGAAACTTTCCTGCATCAATTCGTTTTTGTTTCTCCACACGTTTTTGTAAAAGTTCTATGCGGCGCTCATTAAAATTTTCATGCAGTTCCTTTAAAAAACTAAGCGCCTCAGGTGTCAATATTTCGTTGTACGCTGGTAACATTTCTCCTACGAGTGTAACCCGTGAAGTTTGCGTCGACATATTAGCATCCCCTTCTCAAACTGTTTTATAACAGATTTAATTTTATGTTTTATATTATATAACAAATCTTCAGAAAAGGAAGTTTTTTTTGAAAATTTAATGGATTTTTTTATGAAACTGTATTTATACGTTATTATTTCAAGCAAAAAAAGGGCCGGTGTTGTATAACACCGGCCCTTTTTCATAAATTATTGTTGCTGATCATTTAAAATTGCTTTGTATAGGAACTGTGCATATTGTTCACGTGTTACTTTCATACCTGGCGCAAAGTTACCTGAACCGTCACCTGCTGAAATACCATTTGAGCCTACTGCATTAATTGCCTTAGCTGCCCAATGTCCTGCTGGTACATCTTTAAATCCTGGTGTACCTTTTACTTGTAATTCAAATGTTTCCGTTAAAATTTGTGCCATTTCTGCACGTGTTAACGTATCTTTTGGTCTGAAGTTTCCACTATCATCACCTTTAAAGATTTCTAATTCTGTTAATGCTAAAATTTCAATTGGGAACATTGTTGAGTTATCATCAACGATATCGTTATATGTACTTACAAACTCATGATCTTCATCAAAGTATTGGTCCCCATCAATCGTACGGTAAATTAACGCCGCTACTTGCTCACGTGTTACATTATCACCAAAACCGAATCTTCCATCTCCGTAACCAGCAATAATTTCCCAGTTTTTTAGGTTTTGAATTGCTTCATAAGACCAATGTCCTGCTGGTACATCTGTAAATGTGCCAGGTACAGCTTGTTGTTGTTTCACAGCTACTTCAGCATTTGCTGTAGTACCTTGTACGCTTAATCCAATTCCACCCATAATTGTTAAAGCTGTTGCTACTTTTAAAATCTTTTTCTTCACTTTGTTCTCTCCCTAAAAACATATTTTTTTCTAATATAAAGAATTCATGAAAAAGTAACAATACACTTATCCATATAATGTTTGTCTAATTTGTGAACTGTATTTCATATACTTTTCTTTATACCTAGTTAACAATAAAGTTACTAAAACATACTTTTTCATCCTAAAAAGTAACCAAAAATAACCTATTTTTTCCCATTTAATAATATCCACAAAACTATGAACATAGAATAAATATACAAATAAACAATTTAAAATAAGAAAAAAGCGCGTAATTCCCGCGCTTTTTTTAAAGAAATATGATATATTAATATAATTTCAATTCCCTTGTACTATATTATTTTTCAACTTCTGTTTAATGTTATTCATCTTTCAAATGAAAATTAATAACAGCTTTATTTAAAAACGTCGCATATTGCTCACGTGTTACAATTTTATTCGGTTCAAATTTTCCATTTCCTGTTCCTACTATGACATTATTAGATTGCAGTGCACTAATCGCATTTTTTGCCCAATGATTATTTGGTACATCTTTAAATGTATGGTTCTTCTTCACCTCAAATGTAAATGCCTTCGTAAGAATTTGTGCCATTTCTGCACGTGTTACTGGTGCCGTTGGTCTAAACTTCCCTTTCTCATCACCTTTAAAAATACCATGCTCTGTTAATACTAAAATTTCTACCGGAAACATTGTTGATCTCTCAGAAATATCTTTGTATGGATTTTTTAAAGGGCCTTCCTGTTTCATATTCAATGTACGATAAAGTACTGCTGCTACTTGTTCTCGCGTTACATTATCACCTACACCAAACTTCCCGTTTCCATAACCTAACATTATTTTATTGTATACTACATCCATTATATCGTCGTATGCCCAATAGTTTACTGGAACATCATCAAACACAATCATTTCTGGATATTCTTCTGCTTTTACGTTTGGAACATTCGTACTTACAAACAAGCCGCCCATAATAGTCACCGTTGCCATTATACGTAACATGTTCTTCTTCATTGCCCTCTCCCCTTTATCTCCATTTGAAAAAATGGAAAATAATAGACTGAAATCATTTCCAATATTACATATGTTGCCTTCGCACCCTTTATGCAATATATTACATTTTAAAAATCTATTATTGGGAAAATCACTACTAAAGGAGAGCCAATTCGCTCTCAATTTCAATTTTTATACCGAATTGTACACAAATCAATCTTCTTTCCTATATTCATGTAAAGGTGTTTCTATAATATAAATATTCTACTTTTTTCAAACGAAATCCTTCACATTTTAAAAGTTCATTTTCTAGACAAAAAGCGCAATTATATCGACTTAACTACAACATACGACAATAATAACCTACCTATTAATAAAAGCTCATAATTAGCGGAAGATATCTCCTCTACAGATTATGAGCTTTCTCTCTATCTATTCCATTTTCCCTGGAGAATTATCAATTGATAGTTGTAAAAATTTCGCGAATTGCCCGCGTGTAACGAGCATTTCAGGCTCGAACTTACCATCCCCGGTTCCTACCACTACATTATTAGACTGCAATGCGCTAATTGCATCTCTTGCCCAATAGTTTTCTGGTATATCTGTAAATGTGTGTGGACGCTTTGTTTTCAACTCATATGCTTTCGTTAAAATTTGTGCTAGTTCTGCACGAGTCAGTGTTTCTTTCGGACGGAAATTTCCATTTTCGTCTCCTTTAAAAATACCAAGCTTTGTTAAGTGTAAAATTTCGTAAGGGAACATTGTTGATTTCACACTAATATCCCCATATGGATTCTCATTAATTACACTTCCTTTTACATGAAGTGCGCGATGTAATACTGCCGCTGCTTGTTCACGTGTTATATTATCCTCTACCCCAAACTTACCATTTCCATATCCATACATAATTCGATGATATACTAAATTCGCAATCTCATTACACGCCCAATGATCTGTTGTTACATCATCAAACTCTATCATAATATCAGGGCCAGATTTTTGGATCACATCTGTATTTGCAGACACACCATTTGCACTTACAAATATTCCTCCCATTAAAGTTAACGATGTCGCTATCTTTACTAGTTTTTTCATCTCTCTCATCCGCCTCTTCCTTTATTTTCCTACACTTTATATTGTACAAAAAATAAGAAAATTCTCAATAGAGAAAAGGGGAATTATTTACACCTCAAAATACGTACTTTCTTTTACCACTATTTTTTCATCCTTCGTTTTTCGAAAAGTAAAGGCCATTCCTACAAATATAAGGATAATCCCTACAATTTGCATACTGGTCGGTCTAAATCCAGTAAAGACTGTATCTAATAGTATTGCAACCGCAGGATCTAAAAATACGAGTACAGAAATCAGTCTCGTCGATAAATCTCTTAAACTGTCAAAAAATAAATAATATACAAACCCAGTATGTATAAGTCCTGTCGCTGTAATCATCATCCAGTTCATCTCTGTTAACCCTTGAAATTTCCCGAAGTCTACGAATGGTAGCAATAAAAAAATGCCTAAAAATGTTTGTAAAAATGTCATTGCATATGCGCTCGTATGCTTGATTCCTTTCCCTAGTAAAGTAGTAAAAGCATAAAATAATGCTGCAAGTAGTGCCCATACCATTCCAGATGACATGAGTTTCTCAAGCGACACACTTCCATCTACTCCTGCTACTAAAACTGTACCGATGAAACAAATGACAATCGACATAACCGCAAATGCTGTTAACTTCTCTTTAAATACGATACTCCCAATCATTAATACGATAATTGGAGCGAGGTGGTAGACAGAAATCGCAATTGTAATTGACATAACTTCAAACGCTTTAAATAAAAATACCCAGTTAAAAACGAGAAATACACCGCACGCTAATATTTGCACGATCTCTTTTTTATTCCATTTTTCGTTTTTATATTGTCCTGTTACGAACCAACATAACGTTAAAAATAAAGTCGCACAAATACAACGAACGAATACTAATTCAAACGATGGTAAACCCGTTTGGACAGAAAAAAATCCAATCGATCCGAAAATAGACATCGAAAGAATCATTTTAATAGCCGGCATTGATTTTGAATGAAACAAAATATTAACCTCCTAAACATTTCACTGAATATTCTATAAATTATACACTATAATTTCCCAAAACTCGAATACTCCACAATAAAAAGAAGCAGTACACTACTGCTTCTTCTCTTTTTCATATTGTTCAAACGTATGAATTCTTTCAAAGATTGGTGGGTGTGTGTATAAGAAAAATTTCACTAACGCAGGTGGATTCACTTGACTTAAACTCGTTTTTGATAAATATTGAAATGTTTTCACACCGGATTTTCCATCTTTCGTCATATCTAAAGCGTATTGATCTGCCGCTCGTTCTTCTATACGTGAAACATAGTTTGTTGCTGGTTGTGACGCAAAGGATAATACAGAGGAAATTAAGAAAAATAAAGGTAATATTGAGAAACATGCCACTTTTGAAATTTGCAGCGTATCCCCCCATTTTCGAATACACATATTCAAAATACGACTAATTAAATACATACCTATAAACGATATTAAAATATAACTCGCAACGCCCCAATATATATGTTTCATAACATAATGTCCCATTTCATGAGCCATTATAAACAAAATCTCTTTATCTTTTAATTGCTTAAGTGTTGTATCCCACATTACAATACGCGAGTTAAGGCCTATTCCTGTTACATATGCATTTAACGCATTCGTTTTTTCCGACATATTTACTTCATATACATGTTTAGCAGGAATATCAGCTTTATCTGCCATCGTTAAAATTTTCGTTTCTAACTCTTTATTTTTCAGTGTCGAGAAGTCGTTATAAAGCGGATCAATAATAACAGGCTGTATGAATGTTAAAAAGATTGTAAACGGAACGGAGAGTGCCCATCCCGCCAACCACCATCTCTTTGGAAATTTACGAATAAGCCATAAAAGGACAGTAACTACGATTAACATAGTCGCATAACTCTCCCAAAAACCGATAACATGATCTTTTATCCAGCTTTGTGTACTTTGCGTTGAAATACCGTAATCAACGGACACTTTACGCCCGATCCATTGCATCGGAAGGGCAAGAACTGTAGTAAGTAATGACAAATAAAAGAAATAAATCGCAACTTGTAAAACACTTATTTTAGTCGTTTCCTTCGACCATTTCTCAAACTTTCTTGAAATACCGAGCACGAGTACAAATAATAAAATAATCCATTCAAGAGGCGTCGCTAAAAAGTACAGTAAGTTTTTCACCCGCGAATAATCTTGGCTTAGCGCAAGCTCCCTCGCATTCATAAAAGTTTCTGGATCTGAACTTGTTCCTTTATACATGTCCGGAATGAGTTCATGATTCCATCCAAATAAATACCAATATATAAGTAACGCAAATCCAACGTACAAAAAAAGTGACCACCCAATAACTTTCCTCACGCTATTCCCTCCTCTATGCTGCCTGTCTATTATTATTGTAAGTTCGTACATGCTAAATTAGAACAAGCCATTCATGAGAATTGTTCGATACCCTTCTATGTACATGAAAAAACTCTTCTGCATAAAGAAGAGTTTCACCTATTTTTAGACACTTTCTTCGGTTCATAGTTCGGGATAAGAAAAGCACTTACAAACCAACACATTAAACCGGCGCCTTTTACATAGCGTATATATTCATAGTCTTGAAAAAATAACGTCGTTACAATAATCGTAAAAAATCCGGCTAAAACTAGTAAGTACCCTATGTGCTTTTTAGCTAACATAAAGGGCCTCCTTAAGGTAGTACATCCATTAACAAACTAAAATCCTGTAAAGAAAAAGAACTATATTTCATAATACCTTGTACAGCTAAAAGTAAAATAAGACCGATCACACACATATAGTTAATACTTTCTTCACTCTTTTTTTCAGTAACGATTCCGCCACTTATACATAAAATCCCTAATAAATGGAGCGCTAAATACATGAAAAAGTAAGCTTCCTCCCAGCGAAGAATAACATTTACTGTCGTTATTAGCACTATACTAAGTAAAATCAAATAAAAAAACTTATTTGATGATATTGTTTCATTCATATAATTTTATACATTCCTTTCAAATTTCTTCTTCATTTCATTTATCCCCCACTACATCTGAAAAACTATCTGCCTGCTTTGCATATATAACTGGCACTTCTTTACTCCAATATTTGCGGTTAACGAATAAAAAGATGAGTACTAGGTTTAATCCTATTATAAAAATCATAAGTCCAGGGAAGAATGTCGTATAGTTTGAGAAATCTGCAAAACTCATAATCTTTTCTCTACTGACTAGAAAAGACGTACCGATTACAAATGCATTGTTTAACATATGGATTGCAATTGGCATGAGCAAGCTTTTCGTACGAATGTATACGATTGATAATACGATGCTAAATAAGGCAGCACCGAGGAAATCAACGTGTAACATTGCAAATAAAAGTGCTACTACAACCATCGCTATACTCGTTCCCCATTTTGCAGCAAATCGCTGCAGTAAAAATCCGCGAAAAACAAACTCCCCAATAATTGGTGCGATAAACACAACCATAATAAATTGATATACATATCCCCCGGCACTATCTACAATCGGTTCATGCAAAGCATTCATAATAAAATCTGGTGTAATCCATGCAAAGCTGTACATGTACAAAATAAGATAACCGTAACTGAACATGCATAATATAATCGCAATGTAAAAAACTTGCACCAGGTTAAATGTTTCATTTTTATTAATAAAAAACGAAAATGAAACACGGTGTTTTCTATACTCATAAAAAATCCATATACTCGGAAGAATATAGAATATAAGAATATTTATAAAAGAAGAATTTTGTATATGAAATGTACTTTCTATCAATTCATTACTGCCTCTTGCTACTAAAGTTAATAGTGCAAATACAATTAAAAAATATCTAGCTCGCATCAGTTGAAACGGATTCACACTCATCTCCTCCCCTATGTTACTTTTATCATATCATTTGATTCTTAATTTTTTGTGAAAGAAAACCTTAAAATTTCCTTAAAAATTCCATAAGTTACAAAATGATGGTATGATATTCGAGGAAATTAGGAGGGATTCTTATGTACCAAGCAAATATTTTACTTGTTGATGATGAAACAGCAATTTTACAACTACTAACTACTATTCTTGAAAAAGAAGGTTTTTCTCACATTACAACTGCAACATCAGCTGAACTAGCTTTATCTCTCACCGAACAAAACAATTACGATTTAATTATTTTAGATGTAATGCTTCCTGGACAATCTGGTTTTGAAATTTGTCCAATCATTCGCCAAAAAACAGATTGTCCGATCTTCTTCCTATCAGCGAAAGCATCTGATTTAGATAAAATATCTGGGTTTTCATACGGTGCCGATGATTATATTACGAAGCCATTTAATCCACTAGAAGTAGTCGCTCGTATGAAAGCACAGCTTCGAAGACATATAAAGCAAGTAGTATCACACGAATCTAAAACACACTCCATTTCATTTGGCCGATTTAAAATTGATCAACATTCTGCGGAACTAACAGTAGATGGGAATGTTGTCGAATGTTCCGCCCAGCTCTTTCAACTACTACTCTTCTTTTGCGAGAATCCGAATTACGTATTTTCAAAAGAAGAAATATATGAAAAGGTTTGGGGAGCACCAGCCTATAATGGGGATGACAATACCGTTATGGTCCATATTCGAAAACTACGTGAAAAAATTGAACAAGACCCAAGTAAGCCAGAATACATAAAAACAGTTCGTGGACTTGGCTATAAGTTCGTCACAAAGTAGGTTGAAAATATGAATTTTAATAAGCGACTTATAATCCAGTTTATCTTACAACACGTTTTTGTCTTAGTTACGTTACTTATCGCAGTAGTTGCTTCTTTTTCTTATTTAATTTTTCTTCTTAATAGTACTTTATATGAACCTAATATTTCTGATTATGATACCTTTACAATCTCCCAATATATTTCTTCTGAAGACAATAACATTACTTTAAAATCTGAGGTAAAAGATTTAATAACAGAAAAGAGTGATTGGCTTCAAATTGTAGATGAAGATGGAAAGGTTCTTTACAGCTTTAATACACCTAACGATGTTCCGACCTCTTACACAAAGACATCCTTGCTTACATATTTACAGAATGGTAGCAACAATCTCTATAAATTTAACTATTGGGAAATTGAATTAGAAAAGAAACCGGCTCTCGTTATTTACGGTGCCAAACTAAAAAGTAATGCATTACTAAAAACGATACAACAAGAACATCCTTCTTTATCATTAAATGAATTTGCTTTAACTGAACAAGAAAAACAATTACTTTCTAAAGAAAAAGCAACACTGCAAATATTTAATAACAGTGGCGAAGAAGTTTTTTCTTATCCAACTGGGAAGAAAAAAACATTTTCGGCTATAAAAACGGCTCTTAATGAAAAAGAACCATGGAATTATAAAGAAAATATATCTAGTTTTTACGATTCAAATAGCGGTCACCTCGTCGTTGTATCCGCTCCAAACGCTCATTATTATCCAGATGATGAATTAGATGATATATTTACTAAGAAACTTCTAATCGGATGCAGTTTAATCCTCCTTATTGTGTTTGTTTATTTAGTGATTCTTTCAATTTGGTATGGAAATAAGTTTGGAAAGCCTTTGTTACACACAATGCGCTGGCTTAAAAACATAGCCGGAGGAAAATATGAAGAGCCTGTTAGTAAAAAAGGCAAACCTGTTCGGTTCCGGCACTCCGGTAAAGAAAAATGGTCGTTCCGTATATTTAAAGATGTTACAAACTCACTAGAGCACCTTTCTATTACTTTGAAAAAGAACGATGCAATGAGAAAAGTACTGCAACAAACACGTGAAGAGTGGATTACCGGTCTGACCCATGATTTAAAAACACCACTTAGCTCTATATACGGCTATGCATTACTACTGGAATCGAAACAATATAATTGGACTGATCAAGATATTCAACAATTTGGCCATGTAATGAAAGAAAAATCTATATATATGACTACATTAATTGATGACTTAAGCTTAACCTATCAATTAAAAAATAACACTCTTCCTGCGCAACACGTAAATGTTGAAATTAATCAGTTCGTTCAAAAAGTGTTGCTACAATTTATTAATAATCCGACACTTCAAAATCAAAATATTGAATTTGTACCGAGCTCAAACAAAATCCAATATTTTATTGAAGAAAAATGGTTCCAGCGTATTATCGAAAACTTACTCGCAAACGCTGTAAAACATAATAATGAAACGACAAATGTAATCGTAAAACTTTCACAAAACGCTAATTCCTTTACACTCTCTATTTCAGATGATGGCAAAGGAATGGATGAAAAAACGAAAGGCCTTTTATTTGAACGATATTACCGAGGAACAAATACAGAAGAAAGTAACATCGGAACTGGGCTTGGTCTCGCCATTACAAAGCAGCTCGTTCATGCTCATAACGGGACAATTTCTATTGATAGCGAACTCGGAAAAGGAACGACGATTATTATTGTATTTCCTTTGTAAACGTCAAATTTAATAAGAAAGATTGTATTAGTAAATGCAATTATATTAACCAAAACTCGCATTATATCGACGTTAATTAAATTATATCGATCACAACTCGCGTTATATCGACGTTAATTGAAGTATATCGATCACAACTCGCATTATATCGACGTTTCGACAAAGGATATCGACTTAACTACAAACTACGACAATACTGGCAAGCTATTAATAAGCAAGACCGTCCCAACATACCTTTTGGGACGGTCTCTTTTTCTATTATTTCTTCTTCACCGGTATCCAAAGCTCAACTTGAGCGAACTCACTCTTATCTTCGTGGCAACGCTCATCATATAGTTCGAACTCTGTAACGCCGCAATGTTCATACCCTGAATGCGGGAACCATTCGGAGAATACTGCATTCCACGTTTGGTGAATGGACGATACCATTTCTTCATGAGGAACTTTCGGAGTTGTAAATACAGCGTATGTCGCTGCCGGGAAAGTACGCTTTGCAACTTCATTTGGTACATTTTCAAAGCCTGTAACTTCCATTCCAATAATATAAGTGAAGTCCCCTGTTTCTAAATTAAAATCTGTACATAATCCTAGCTCTACCCATTGGCTCGTATCTTTACGATTCGGAATCGTTGTTCCAAGATCTTTTTGTAAATATTCTTGCCAAAATACTGGAATGTCTTGATGGTTCTTCCCTTCTTTACTTGTCGTCTTCAGTTCATAACCCGCCACTAAAAATTCTGGTTTATTTACAATACGATATTCCATTTGTATGCCTCCTAAATACGGATTTAATTTTCTTTGTTTTACATTCACACTGTAATACATCGGTGTTTCGATTTCTTGTTTTCGATATTCACTCGGTGTCATTTGAAATAATTTTTTAAAGGCTCTCGTGAACGTTTCGTGAGATTGAAAGCCATGCTCAAACGCGATATCAATAACTTTTTCATCCGTATGAGAAAGCTGATAAGCTGCCCGGGCTAACCTCCTCTTTCGAACATACTCCATTACCGTATCACCTACTAACGCCTGAAATACACGATGAAAATGCGACTCAGAAAAACCTGCAATGCGAGCTAACTTACGCAGCGTCTGTTTTTCCATTACATCTTCCTCAATATAATCAATTGACCTTTGAATTTGTGTTTCATAGCTTTCCATCTCTGTTCACCCGCCTTATATGTATTATGATAAAAGAGAACGCAATCCAATTCTTGACGTTTTTTACTATAATTTCATAAAAAATTGTAACTTTTTTATATGTATTTCGTTGTTATTTATGAAGGGAGGGAAATTAGTGAAACGCAAACAATCATTAGAAGACATTTATTCAGAGCATATGCATGATTTATTTCGCTATCTTCTCTCCCTAACCGGAGATTCTCACTGTGCTGAAGATCTCATGCAGGAAACCTTTTATCGCATGCTCGTCCATATTGACTATTATAAAGGAGAAGAAATTAGGCCGTGGTTATTTACAATTGCCTACAACGCCTTTATTGACTGGTATCGTAAAGAAAAGAAATATAAAACAACAGAGGTTACAGAATTCCATTTATCAAACGTACCGAGTACAGAACATGCATATTTCGTAAAACATGAAATTGTTAGTTGGCTAGAGAGTTTATCTTCTCTTCCGCTCCAAAGACGAAATGTATTACTACTACGAGATTACTACGGATTCTCCTATAAGGAAATAGCAGAAATGACCGGTCTCTCATTAGCAAAAGTGAAAATTGAGTTACACCGAGGGCGAAAAGAAACAAGAAGCATAAAGGAGTGATACAGATGGGATGTACAGAGTTTAAAAAACTATGGGAGAAATATGAAAAAGGAACACTCACACATGATGAACAAGAAAAATTAGAAAGTCATATAGAAACTTGTGAGGAATGTGAAGTGTATTTGGACGAATTGCTTACGAAGAGTGAACCGATCAAGAAAAGACTACCACCACAAAATCTTAATGTCCCGTTTTGGAAAATAAAATGGAGACAGCGTTGGCAAACCGTTAGTTTTGTTCTTGCTGTTTGTATAGCAATCTATTTTGTCGGTCATTTTTCATCCTCTTTTTACTTCTATAATATGAAAAAGTTAGTCGAAGTAGGTGAGATTCCATCACTCGCACTAGAAGCAACAATGCCAAATAGTCGTTCCGCTGGAGGCAGTACAAAGATCAAACCCTTTTTCCGTACAGAAAATGAAATGAATTTAGTTAAAACTGTCGGCAAAAAAGAAGTTCAATTCGGTACAGTAACAACGAAAAGCTTCTTATCGTCTGTAACTGTTACAAATAAATCTTGGGCAAACAAATTGAATTACTCTAAACTTTCCTTTGTTCATCCGAAAATAAAGCAAGGTGATCATTTGAAAGAACCATCTAAAAAAGTGTGGGATACACTTGCAAAAGTACATGAGGGAACCGTTGCAGAAGTAGCGATATCTTTTGACAAACCTTACACTTTACAAGAATTAGAATCTCTTTTATATAGCGTATTTGAAGCACAAGAAATGCCGCCAACTCCTGTATGGTACGCTTTAGACACAGGACAAGAAAGAATAAAGGAAGAAGATTTTATCCTACATGGCGGAGAGGTTATCGGATTTCGAGAACATATAAATCTCCCTGATAGTGAAGCAGAACGACCGAAGACAAAAGAAGATGAGGTAATCGAAATGATGCGCATTCTTTCTGAGCATAAAAAAACTGTAAGTAAAACTACTTGGACTCCTGAAAAAGAGCTGAACTTAGATAAGCGTTATGAGTATGTAAAAGAGAACGGTGTAAAAGTATACGGGATCGTCATTACTGGACCGTCGAAAGAGTTATTAAAATTACAAAACTCACCGCACGTTCGTTATGCGACTCTTGGAGATATTGAGGTTTGGAATTGGTTTGATTATTAAAAACGAAAAGGTGTCATCATAATTGATGACACCTTTTCCTTTCCATTAATCCGAAATCACTTTCACATACGTCCCTCTCACCGCTTTTTCATAAGCTGTCTCACTCATCTGTCTTATGTTTTCTGACACGACAGACGCTGGAACAACTTCCCCGGCGCGAAGTAACGGCGGATCAATAAGGCGTACTTTATTTTTCTGATACAAATCATAATCGTTTCTATCTTCTTTTACTGCTACATTTGGATGAACTTTTCTTAATAAAGCTTCTACTTCGGGATCGTTACATTGCTGTAATTTCACTATAAGCTCATCATCTTCAAGAAGAAAATCATCTGCATGAATGAAACTTTTATGAAGAGCCAACTTTAACGTTTTCGCTAACATATCATTTCCGTATATATTCATTGGCTTCATAAAGAAATCAATTACCTCTTTGTAATACGTTTTTGTAAACCATTCTGCAATTTCGATATTTTGAAGCACCATTTTCCCATCTACTTCGATGACATCCTCTAAAAAGCTTCGAACCTCTTCTAAAGAAATATATCCGTATGTATACATATCTCGTAACGTATAATCCACTCGGTCTGCACATAATTCTGGTGCGGACCTTTCCAGTAACGTCCACTTCGAATCATCTAGTAAAATATCTTCATAGTTATAACCATACTTCGAAAGAATCGCTGGAATTTCTGAGTTTTTCACAACAGAGCTAAATATCTCTTCATGATAACTTTCATTTTCGTTATCAAAAACGTAATCAATTACGTGAGAAAAAGCAGTATGTGATACGTCATGAAGTAAACCTGCAATTTGTTCTTCTACTGAACCACCTAGTTTTTTAATTAACAACATAACACCAACTGAATGATCAAAGCGCGTTACATTCCATTTCTCGTTCATTAAGTAACTTGCGCCCGCTTGATGAATGCCTTTCAGCCTTTGCACAGGCTTACTTACAATCAACTCTTCTAACACTTGATCCACTTCAAATTCTCCGTATAGTACATCTAATATGACCACTTACAATCCTCCTTTATTTCAAGCAGAGTCTTCTAATCGTACCTCTTTTATATAGTTAACACCAACAGAAATATTTATTTTTATCAAAAAAATAGAGAGCCATCAGCTCTCTATTCAAACGTAACCTCCACCTGCAAGATCTCTGACCTACTTCCAAGTCTAAGCGGCGGTCCCCAAAATCCGAAACCAGAAGAAACAATCGCGTGGAATGCACCTTTTTGTACGTATCCCCAGTCCAGTTCATACATTCTTCTCGTCACAATATGATTTGGTGCCATTTGTCCGCGGTGCGTGTGGCCAGATAATAATAAGTCTACACCAGCATCCGCTGCTTGCTTCAATTCAAACGGCTGGTGATCCATTGCGATAACTGGCATCGATTTATCCACTGTACTCATAAGTTTCTCAAAGCTTTGGCGATCTCGCTCAGTTTTATCTCTTCTTCCAACGAGATAAAACTGATCTTCAATTGTGATCACTTCATCTAAAAGAATACGAATATCAATCTTATCCATCTCTTGTAAAAATTCAGGAATCGCTCTGCCGTAATATTCATGGTTTCCTAACACACCGTATACGCCTAATGGAGCTTTCATTTGTTTCATAATAGGCCCCATGTTTTTTTGAATGAATACTCCTGGATGATCATCTATAATATCACCTGGTAGTAAAATAATATCAGGCTCCATTTCATTCACATGGCGGACAAGTCTTTTCAAATGCGAAACACCAGACAGTTTACCGAAATGCATATCTGAAGCCATCGCGATGCGTAAACTTTTACGTCCTTCTACTTTTTTCGGTATGTGCACTTCGTATGTTCTTACTACCGGGCTATACGCATTAAATACGCCATACGAAAAAATAAAGATAAACGCAAGTAATACAGCCGTTCCCGTCCAAATAATTGCCGCTTCTTTCTCCACTGAAAACTGTAAAAGGAAGACGGTAATATCAGCTAACGGCAACAGCATAAGCGCGTATTGTATAACTGCGAACCAAACGGAACCAATCGTTCGTAGAAATGGCAGAAACTTAAACACTTGCACGAGAATGTACGCATATGAAATAAATCCGACTACGAAAGCGTAATATCCCCAAGACTCCCAGCCAAATACTGCATGAAGCCAAATCCAGCCGTTCCAGCCAATGTAAAACATGAGTAGTGTGTATATAATTAATATGGTAAATATATTGAGATAACGAAGATTTTTCACTGCCAGCCTCCTTATTGATTTCTTCTATTATAACTTGTTATGCACTTATAACGTAAATATTAAGCACATCGTTCATCATAGTAAAAACCTCTAATTGTTAGAAACGGCTGGAAGGGTTATTTTAGAATCGTACGTATTAGACGAAATTGATAGTGATGTTGAATTTGTTGCGAAGCATGTTGGGGAATTGATGAGGAGAAATATATAACAATGCACCAAAGGAAGATTTGAATTTCAACTCTTCCTTTGGTGCATATGTTAAATCTAATATACGTTTCACTTTATTTCTTTAACTTATCTGCTTTCGCAATAAATTGCGCAGCTTCCGCACGGCTTACCGCTTTATCTGGAGCCCAGCCATTATCTGTTCCAACTGAAATGTTTTCTTGGATTAAAATGTTGGCATACTTCGCGCCCCAATGATTTTTTAAGTCAGCAAATTCTTTTGGTAGTTTAATATTTTCATTTCTTTCAAATTTATATGCATTTACTAGCATAGTAGCCATTGATGCACGGTTAATAAGTCCACTTGGATTAAAGTTACCTTTCTCATCACCTTTTACAATGCCTGCTTTTTCAACAGCAGCAATGTATGGAGTAGCCCAATGATTTTGTGCATCAGGGAATGATGGTTTCGCATCTTTATTAATTTCTAAACCTAAAACCGTTGCTAATATTTTTGCAGCTGAACTACGATCGATATTTTCAGCTGGTGCAAATGTACCATCTGGCTTACCATGTACTGCCTCTTTGTCTACTAAATATTGAACTGATTCTTGTGCCCAAGTGGGTACATCGGAGAATTTAGATTCCTTTTTAATTGCACTCGCATCGATTTCAAACTGCACTTGATATTTATGATCATATTTAATTGCTGGAATTAATATATGCATTTGCATATTATATTTTTTCGAGAACTCACCGATTTCAAATTGAACAACTTTCGTGCCATTATTTGCTTTATCTTCGGAGATCACTTTTACATCATGGAATGTCCCTACTTTATTAGTATCTTCTACTCTAAGATACTGAAAATAGCTACTATCTTGAACTGTTAACGTAACGATTTTTTTATCACCTTGAATTGTTACTTTTGCATTTTTTAAATATGTAGAAGCAACAGATGTTTCATTCGTTTGATCTTTATAAGTCTTTAAAATAACGTCATATGTGCCATCTTCTAGTTTGCTAGCTGCTTTTATTTCTACTGCCGCTTCTGCTTTCGCAACCGGTGCTATAATACCGCTAAATGGAACTGCTAACGTTGCTGCTATAACGAACGCATTAACATATTTTTTCTTAATCATTATCAATACGACATCTCCTTTTATATGAATATACTCAACATAACTATCATATTGATAATGATTATCAATGTCAAATAAAAATAATAATACTATTTCCTACATAGGTACGCTTTTCGCTCGTTTTTAAACAGTAAATAATGGGCCGTATGAACTTTCCTTTCTAAATAATCGATAGAATACGTGCTCGATGGATCAACTAAATCACCTATCGCACCAGAAAGATGATCAATTACTTTCTGCAATGTTTCTAAGTTCTTCTTCTCATTTTCAGCATTCATTTCATCCATAATGTCGCAAATAAGATATTGAACTCTCCGCAAACGCACTTCCTTCTGCTCCACGTATATCTCCTCCCTACTAGTCATATTACGGTTTAAATATATGGCATCATAGCTTAACCAATGCTAAAAAATACGAAGGCAACCACCTTCATAAAGGTGATTGCCCTATTTTTATACTTGTATCGCTTTCTCTTTTAATGCTCTTCGCAGTAACTTACCCGTTGTATTCTTCGGTAGTTCTGCTAAAAACTCGATACTCATCGGTACTTTATATTTCGCTAAATGTAACGTGCAGTAATGCATGAGTTCTTCTTCTGTTACGTTCGTTTGCTTCAGAACGACGTAAGCTCGTACTGCTTCCCCTAAGTTTTCATCAGGAACGCCAATTACGACAACTTCAGCTACTGAATCATGAGTATATAATACTTCTTCTACTTCACGAGGGTATACGTTATAACCGCCAACTAGGACAATATCTTTTTTACGATCGACGATATAGAAGTAACCTTCTTCATCCATTTTCGCTAAGTCACCTGTATATAGCCATCCATCTTTAAGTGTCGCTGCAGTATCTTCTGGCGCATTATAGTAACCCTTCATAACGTTAGGCCCGCGAACAATTAATTCCCCAACTGCACCAACAGGTACTTCTTCCCCAAGCTCATTCACAATTTTATTTTCTACATGCCAAATATTTGTGCCAATTGATCCTGGTTTACGAGGACGGTCTAACGGATTGAAACAAGTAACTGGTGATGCTTCTGATAAACCGTATCCTTCTGAAACAATGACGTCAAAACGTTTTTCAAAGTTTTTCAGAAGTGCAACAGGCATTGATGCACCACCTGAAATACAAAGACGAAGTGTCTTCACGTCTTCTGCGCTCGCTTCTTCAAATAAATATAAATAATTGTACATTGTCGGTACGCCAGCAAAAATCGTTGGCTCATACGTGCGACAAATATGGAATACTTCTTTCGGACTGAACTTCGGTAACATTAAAATTGTCGCCCCGTTCACAATCGGCGCATTTACCGCAACTGTTAAACAGAACACGTGGAACATCGGCAGTGCCGCAACGACGCGGTCATCAGCCGTATATCGTAAATACGACGCCACATCGCTCGCATTACTATATAAATTTTTATGTGTTAACATAGCACCTTTCGGTTTTCCAGTTGTGCCTGACGTGTATAGGATAACCGCTACATCTTCTTCATCTAGTTCAGGACCTTCGTAAGTTGTATCTCCAGTTCCTACAAAACTAGTAAACGTTTTCATTTTTTCGGTTTCTGTATGGTTAAAATCTGATGAGGTTTCGCATATGATGATGTTTTCTAATGAAGGAAGCCTTGTTGTAAGAGATTGTATAACAGGTAGAAGGACGTCGAGTACGATGATTGTTTTTACATCTCCATTTTGTAAAATGTAATGTATTTCGTCTGCTGTATAAATTGGATTAACTGGAATGACAGTTGCTCCCGCTTTCATTGTTCCGTATAAACCGACCAAAAAATGTGGTGAATTCCCAACAACTAATGCGACATTGTCCCCTTTTCCAATGCCCATTTTTGCTAAATTGCTAGAAAACTTCGTGACCATTTTGTTTAATTGGTCATACGAGACCGACTGATCCATAAAAACATAAGCCGGTTTATCCCCCTTCTTTTTTGCCGTTTCAGCCAAAGATTGAACGAGATTCACACAAACCCCACCTTTATAAAATTTAGAATATTTAAAAATTCTAAATTAATTATATTAAAAGAAAATTAAAGTGGCAAGTGATATTCTATTAACTGCATATAAACAAATCACCTCCTCTTGATTCACTTTGGAAGGATAAGGGAATTTCGTTTGCAAGTAATTTATGAAACTAGCCCAAAAATCATTTTAGGATAATATGCACTCATCTTTTCTCTAAGTCTTTCAACTTCCTCTTTATTTAAACTCGTATACTCCCCGTACAAGTTAAGAACGTCCGCTCCATTTTCATGAAAATACACCGTAACATATAATGTCGGTAACCCTGTATTGTCCTCATCTATTGAAAAGACGACATCTGGTGTTTTATTCACAGTGCTGAATGTTTCATTTCTTTTCCACTTCTTATTTTGAAACATGTCTTGTATTTCCTGTATCTTTCGTTTGTTATCTGTATGCGTAAAATATATAACATTATCTTTCGCTGGCTTTCCAATAGATAAAAGTGTACGACTTGAGGAAGTTTCACTGTTACACGCTGTCATTCCGATGACGAAGCTGAGCAATAATACAATGTACATTACTCTTTTCATATCGATCCGCCTCCTTTTATTATGTATATTCATTTATAAGGGGCAGATGTCTTGTGATTTTATGTTTTTTGGTAAATGAAATTATATCGGCGATTCTTCCAATATATCGAACGCAACTCGAATTATATCGGCGATTTTTCCAATATATCGACTTACCGACAAAACATGACAATTTACGCAAAAAGAAAGAGGCTGCCAGTTATGACAGCCTCCCTTATTTTTAGAAGAATAAATGCAAGAAATCTTCTGTTGTAATATTACCGAAGTAACGCACGATATCTACGCCTTCTAAAGCTACAGTGAATGCATCTTTATCAAATTGTACGCCAGTTAAACGTTCTTCAATGTCATGAACATCTAGCGAGCCGAAGAAATCACCGTAAATTTTACATTCTGTTACTGTTCCTTTTTTCACTTCAAGACGAACGTCAACTTGTCCAACTGGGAAGCGGTGTGAATGTTGTAAGTTGAACTTCGGAGATTTTCCGTAGTTCCAGTCCCAATTTTGGTAACGTTCTTCAGAAAGTTTATGGATTTCTTTCCAATCATTTTCTGTTAATTCGTACGTTGGAATTTCTGTTTCTCCTTCGAAAATTGTTTCTAGAAGAAGTTGTCTAAACTCTTCTGTCGTCATTTTTTCGTTTAGGAACTCTGTAATGTTCGCAACGCGGCTACGGATTGATTTAATTCCTTTTGATTGAATCTTATCCATTTTTACTTTTAGTGCTGATACGACGTGATCGATTTCAGAGTCAAATAGTAACGTACCGTGACTAAACATACGACCTTTCGTTGAGAACTGTGCGTTACCTGAAATTTTTCTACCTTCAGCTAAAATGTCGTTACGACCACTTAGCTCTGCATTTACGCCTAATTTACCAAGCGCTTTCGTTACAGGCTCTGTGAATTTTTTGAAGTTGCTGAAACTATCTCCATCATCTTTCGTAATAAAGCTAAAGTTTAAGTTTCCTAAATCGTGATATACTGCGCCTCCGCCTGATAGACGACGAACGACATGAATACCTTTTTCTTTTACGTAATCTGCATTAATTTCTTCTACTGTGTTTTGGTTTTTACCAATGATAATCGAAGGCTCATTAATGTAGAACAGTAAATATGTTTCGTTAATATCTAAATTCTTCACACAATATTCTTCAATTGCTAAGTTTATTCTAGGATCTGTAATCCGATACGATAAACTTAACT
>NZ_NULR01000007.1 GCF_002577405.1 Bacillus cereus
AACCAGAAGTAAAAGAGCAATCGGAAGTTTCAAACAAACAAGAGGCTCAAGGTAAAGTAGAAGTACAAAGTAAACAAAATGTACAAGGTAAAGTAGAAGTACAAAACAAACAAGATGTAAAAAATAAATCTGAAGTACCATCTAGTAAAGAAAGTAATAAGCAATCAAAGTTACTTCCTCAAACAGGTGGAGCAGCAACTGAATCTACTTCTATCCTTGCAGGTATGTTCGCATTAATTTTGGGAGCGATGACGTTTAGACGCCGAAAAAATTAATGAATGTAAGAGTATTAAGTTCTTGTAGTTTTAGTTCGGAAACAAGATGTATATAAAAAAGCGGAGACTAGGGGTCTCCGCTTTTTTTTATTTGTGTAATCAGCTAAGCTGGATAATACTTATGAATGAACGATTTTAATAACATGCTTTTCGTTTTAATTCATATTTTTTACAAGCACATGCTTTATTTTCTGGCGTAATCGGGCGATTAGCGCAATGATAATAATACCGAAGATAAATTTCCAAATGTGTTGTTCAAGTACTAGGAATATATTTTCTAAGTTTTCCCCTAACCAGTAACCACCGATTAAGAAGAATGATACCCAAAATAGGGCGCCTGAATAAATGGTCATCGCAAAGCGGCGAAACGGTAAGTTGATAATTCCTGCAAAGTATCCTGTGAAGTGGCGAACACCTGGGATGAAAAAGGCGATAAAGATTAGAAAATATCCGTATTTATCAAACCACATTTTCGTTAAATTAATTTTCCGTTCTGTTAAAAATACATATTTCCCATATTTCTGAATGAAAGGCATGCCAAGTTTATTTCCTAAAAAGTATTGGAATGTCATACCTACGCTTGTCCCAATAAAGGATAAAATAATTAAAATTGGTAAACTCAAATCACCTTGATGTGATAAGAATCCTGCATAGGCTAATGTTGGCTCTCCTGGAAACGGAAGAGCAATGTATTCTAAAAGCAATCCAACAAGTACTACATAATACCCATATTGCTGAAATAATTCGTGAATCCATTCCATGTTGTGCGCTCCTTTTTAAATTGAAGTTGTTACATATCTTCCTCTTTTTCGCACTGATCGAACTGAAATAATAGTAGTAGAAGAGTTTGGCTGGAGGATTTAGGCTAGATAGCATACTTAATATAGCTCTTTGCTAATTAGCAAAGAGCATCGAAGTGTAAATGTTACTATTAGTTAAAGTCATAGCGGTATAAAAATACGTTGAAATCTTCTTCTTTTGGTCCAAAATTAACTGCTTTTTCTTGTATACGTTTGAAGTTTTGTTTGTCATAAAATCTATAGTTGCATGCATTATCTGTATATAAGTATAAAGATGTTACTTCTTCTTTTGTCATGTATTGGAATAACTGATTTAATAAATGTTTCCCAACTCCAAGACCTCTAGATTCTTCGGATACGATGAATAATTGTATACAACCTTGAAACTGCTCTTCTTTTCCTTGAATGATTTCTTTATATGTTTTTTGAACTTTTATAAACGTTTTTAAAAACTCTCTATTCTCTTTATTCGTCATGAATAGTTTCAGCGTGTTAAAGGCAAAGCTAAACGTATTATGGAATCTCTTTAAACGGTTTTTATCTTTTTCGGAATCGCCTAAAATGACACCGATAATTTTATTATCTTTTTCAGCTACCATACTAAAGGAACTTTCTAAAATGCAACTGTGTAGGTAGACATTTAATATGGAGTTTAAAAAATTTTTATCTGTAATGAATTGATTAAATCTAAATGCCTCGCCAATTAAATGTTTTATAGGCTCATAGTCTTCCTTAACAAGACTTCTATATTTTACTGTGTTCATAATTGTATACTCCCTTTATTAATATAAATAACTTATTATAATATAAATAGTAAGGTCTCCTCTAAGGGGAGAGTCAATAGTGGTAGGGAAAAAATAAAAAGGAAGAGATTCAGGTGAAAACATTATTTTCTATTGGAGAAGTTGCAAAAATAAAGGATATAACGATAAAGGCGTTAAGGTACTATCATAAGATGGGGATTCTTATCCCAAAACATATTGATGAATCAACAGGATATAGATATTATTCCATAGATCAATTCATTCACATTGATATTATAAAAAGTTGTAGAGAGTTGAACACCAGTATAGTGGAACTTCAAGAGATTTTTAAGGAATGTAATACGGACAAGTTGCTGCAATTTTTACAATTAAAGAGAGCGGAAGCGGAAGAACATATAAAGAAAATGAAAGAGGTAATTGAAACGATTGATGGGTTACATGCGAAAGTAGGGAGTTCACAGGAAATATTAAAGAATGATGAAATATCTATTAAGTTCTTTGAAAAGCGTTATGTAATTGTAGCGCCTTGTAAAGAAGTCGGGAGTTTACAGGAGTTACTGTATTATTCCAATCTAGAGAAAATCGTTCAAGATTATGAAGAGAAAATGTCAATGGAAATGGGAATTCTCTACAATGTCAATGAAAAGTGGGATGTAGAACCAAAGTATGTTTTTAATAAGGTGCAAGATCATGTACATATGGAAGAGATGCAAAATATAAAAGTATTACCAGGCGGGAAATATATAACATTAGCGTATAGTAAAGAAAATGAAGAAGAACGTAGAAATACCATGATTAAATATACAAAAGAAAATGATATAGAAGTGGAGAGTTTTATTGAAGTGGAGTTAATTAATGATTTTTTTAATACGGAGACGTATAGTTGTCAAATTCAAATTTTTATAGGGGATAGTGAGAATAAGAAGTTTTGATTTCGGAATTTTATGGAATGGACTGTCCAGAAAACCTAACTTTGAAATGGAGTTATGTTCTTGTGGGGAAAATTGTAATAGTACATGAAATTATATCGAACACAACTCTACATATATCGACTCAACTGCAAAATACGACAAAAAAAACCTACCTATTAATAAAAAGAGGGCCGTACCCAAAAAACTTTTGGGACGGCCTCATTAGTAGTAAGGAACGTATTATTTACGTGAAAAACCTTCTTCGTCAAGGTATTCAGCAGCTTCTGGATAAGAGTTGAATGTACCGTCTAAGTTTACGTCAGCGTAAACGTTCCACATGTCATCCTCTTGAATAAGAGTTAGGATATGGCCGTCTTCGTTACGCCATTCCTCTTCGGCAGCAGGCGTCAATGGTGTTACAATTTCCTCTTGCTCCTGTGATAGACGTTCAATTGTTTTTTCAATTAATGAACGTAGTTCTTCTGCTGAAAATTCACGGATGTTAACCATACCTTTATCATCCGTTTTGTAACCTTTAATACCGCTTGCATATACAAATCCGTTTCCGTTTGGATGTAAATGATATACAACGTTCTTTTTATCTAAACGACTTTCTTCAAAGTGAAAGTTTACGCGTTTTAATGATACGTTCTTTCTTTCTAATTCCGGGAAAGATTCAATAATCGATAATTTTTCTTCAAAAGTTAGCATAGTGCCTCCAAGTATATAGTAAAAGATTTAATTTGTTCATTATAGCATAGTTGCAATTGTTTCCATAGGTAAGGGGGAAACTTTTATTTGGATGCGTTTACTTCACGAGACTGTAAAGAGTTTCTTATAAATACGCTAACGAATGAGTATTTTTAGGTGTACAATGGAACGTGGACTTTATACGAAGGTGGTTTTTTTATGATTCAAAAAATAGCAAAGGAATGTTTAGCAGGATTTACTGTTGCGATTGTTGCTTTGCCATTAGCAATTGCATTTGGTATTGCCGCAACAGGAACATCTGAGGGAGCGCTTGTAGGATTATACGGTGCGATTTTTGCGGGTTTATTCGCAGCGTTATTTGGTGGTACACCAGGGCAAGTAACAGGTCCTACTGGGCCGATTACAGTAATTGCAACAGGCGTTATTGCAACTCACGGATTAGAAGCAAGTTTTATTGCCTTTACGATGGCAGGGGTATTTCAAATTTTATTCGGTGTATGTAAGCTAGGCTCTTATGTTCGTTACATTCCGTATCCTGTTGTTTCAGGGTTTATGAATGGGATTGCACTGATTATTATTTTAGGTGAAATGAAGCACGTACAAAATAGCTTTCTACTCGTGTTATTAACGATCATTGTAATGATTGTTTCTGGAAAATGGATTAAGGCCATTCCGTCAAGTTTAGTGGCATTAGTAGGTGTCACAGTAACGTTGCCGTTCTTTTCTTCTATGCTACAAGGACTTACGGTAAACTTACCAATTGTAGGAACTCTTTCTTTAAATAAGGTAGTTGAAAAGATAGGTGCAATTCCAGAAGCGATGCCATCTCTTCACGTACCGACTTTAGACGCAAATGGCATGTTAGCACTTGTATTACCAGCACTTAGTATTGCTTTACTAGGATCAATTGACTCATTATTAACGTCTGTCGTAATGGATAATGTGACAGGGACACGTCATAAAAGTAATAAAGAGTTAATCGGACAAGGTATTGGTAATATTGCGAGCGGTTTGTTCGGCGGATTAGCAGGAGCAGGTGCAACTGTTAGATCCATCGTCAATATAAGAAGTGGCGGGAAAACGGCACTTTCAGCTTGTATGCATAGTGTCATATTATTTATTTTCATTATGGGACTCGGTTCAGTGGTACAATATATTCCGCTTGCTGTATTATCAGGCATTTTAATTTTAACTGGCATCGGGATGTTTGATTGGGAAAGCCTGAGGAAAGCGCATGTAGCTCCAAAGGGTGATGTGATTGTAATGTTCGTGACGATGTTTGTGACAGTGAAATTCGATTTAATGGTTGCTGTTGCGTTTGGTATTATTCTTTCCTTCATTATATACATGGTGAAGTGTAAAGAGCGTAAAGCTTCTATTATAGAAGAAAAAGAAGCGACGTATACAATTCAGGGACCACTTTCATTTCTATCAGTAGATCGTATTTTTGCTTCTTTACAAGATGTGAAGTCACCAATTATTTTACGTATGAAAGATGTACGCTATATGGATGTATCAGGAGCTATGGCATTATTAAACTTTGTTGAGCAGTCGGATAAAGCAGGAGCGAGTGTGACACTTGAACATGTACATCCGCATGTTGAAAAGACGATAGTGATGATGGCGAATGATGAGCAAAAAGAAAAATTACAATTTTTGAAAACTAAAGCAATGTAATAATAAGAACTTTCACACTCTACAAAGCATTTCGTGTGAAAGTTCTTATTATTTTTACTGTGTTTATTATGTATGAAATCTGTATATCTAGATGTTGCACGTTTGTTGACAATTGATTTTCTACACAGTATAGTAACATCTTAGATTAGCAATGTGCTATTATAAGAAGGTATATGAATTTTGAGATTCCTTTATATTCAGAAGGAAGAGCTTTAAGCTGGAGGGAATATTTGATGTACAAACAGTTACCACATGGAGTGAAGGTCGGGATTACACGATCAATTGTTGTTTCTTTTGAGAGATATATGAAAGAAATTGAATGGAATGAAGAAAAATTTGATATGCAGCAATTTGTTGAACAGTGGAAACAATATTTATACACAAAATCAACTTGGATTAATAAAGTAGACGACGAGTTGAAAGGGCATCCAGATTTCCATCAAGCATTAGCGATGAAAGTAAATGAAAAAATTAATGAACTTATTAGTGAGCAGCCGAGCGAAGAACAATTTGAGCTGTTAAAAAAGAGCAACGTAAAGCATGTAGATGAAATGTGTAAACTAGAAGCGGAGTATCATATTGAACGTTTATTAGTAACTAAGTAGATTTCACATAAAAAAAGAGCCTATCATAAAAGGTGTGATGACCATCTTTTATGATAGGCTTTTTTGTATATTAGTCTTGAGGTACAAATGCTTTCCAGCTAGATAAATCCATATTTTGTTTCAAGATGGATGAAGCAGGGAAAACAAATGACCACGGTTTTGTAGTATTCGCTTTAATTTCAAGATTCGGTAACGTGAAAGCACCTTTAACAACGACTTCTCCAGAAGCATCTTCAATGTGAAGAGGAAGTTGTTCTAGTTGAATGTTATCTTTACAGCCGTTACGAATTAGAAGTGTTGTATGTAAATCACCGTTCTCTTTCAGTGCGGCTTGTAAACCTAGGAAGTTAATTTCACCTTCATTTGGAGGTGTTAAATTGTCTACAAAATTACGTAAAGCTTCTTTGCTTGCTTCAGGTAACTGAGTTTCCCAAGATGGATCTAAATCTAGTTGATGCTTACTTTCAAGTTCGAAAGCTAATTCCCAATCTGATTGAGATAGTTCAGCTTCCATTATTGTTTCTTGCTCAAATGTAAATACGAACGGCATATTCACATTTTCAGGAATATCGCCAAGAGCAGACAGGTTAAATGTTTTACGTGCGCAAAGCTTTTTATCTTTGTTTAATAGAAGTAATGTAACTTCTTCGAAAGAAATCGGTTTTGGGACACTGCTGCGAATAAATGCAGCTACATCGTATGCGCCATCACGTTTTTCAATTTCAATTCCTGATAAGGAAATTTGATATTCTTGTAAACGTGGTAATTCTTTATGTAAGAATTGATAAATGTACTTTTGTTCTTGTGCTACGTCACCCCAGCTAGGATGGAAGTAAAGAACTGGCTTTACCGTTTTATTTTGAGAAGTAGTTTCTTCTTGTCCAAATAATTGATTACTAGAAACAGTAGTATCTTTTCCTTTTTTCTTTGCCTTTTTCAGGAATGATAACATAAATTTTCACCTCATGATTGTACGTTTTCTGGAACTGCTAAATGTCTCGCGATATATCGGCACATTTCTTTTTCAAAATTACCGTAAGTGTATAAGAAAATATCCAAACTTTCTTTTTGATAAAGGCGAATTGGATCTTCTTGTTGATATTGTCTTAAGCCAATACCTTCTTTCAAGTGAGTCATTGCATCTAAGTGATTTACCCAGTTTTGATCTAGGAAGTGTAAACCAACGTAGCGCAGTGATTGTTGTAAATCCGTATGGTCATTTAATTCTTGTACACGCTCGATATAGCTAGAAATTGTATCTTTTAAAACGATTTGTAAATCCTCAGGCGAATGTACGTCGTTCGCAGATAATAGTGGCAAAGTTTCAGCCGGTAAAATTTCTTTAATAGATGCTGTTAAACTAGTGAAATCCCATTCTTCAGGAAGCATTCCTTCGAAAAGGTGCTGCTTAGCAACTGCATCCACAGAGTGTTTGATCATTGGAATAATAAGCTCTATCATATTTGTTTCTTCTTTTAGAAGGTTGTTACGTAGTGTGTATATAACATTACGCTGATCATTAATTACGTCATCTAATTTTAAATTATATTCACGCATCGAGAAATGGCCACCTTCACAAATTAATTGTGTACGGTTGACGAAATCATGAACTTTAGACGTATGAATAAGTCCTGTATTGTCATGTTTTAGTGATTTTATTAACTTTTCCACTTCTTCATGAGCAAAGCGTTTTAGCATCTCATCTTCTAAAGATAGGAAAAATTGAGAGCTTCCAGGATCACCTTGGCGACCAGCTCGGCCCTTAAGCTGATTATCAACACGGCGAGACTCATGACGTTCTGTACCGATTACGTGTAATCCACCAATTTCATGGACACCTTCTCCTAGTAATATATCAGTACCTCGTCCTGCCATATTTGTAGCAATTGTAATTTGTCCTTTTTGCCCAGCAGTTGCAATTAAGTCTGCTTCTTGCGCTACACTTTTAGCATTTAATAATTGATACTTTATGTTTGCTTCATCTAAATAACGAGCAACATTTTCGGATTGTAAGATAGACATTGTTCCAATTAAAATAGGTTGTCCTTGTTTATGGCGCTGCACAACTTCTTCACGCACAGCTTTATATTTATCATCAGCTGTTATATATACTACGTCATTTTTATCTTCACGAAGAACAGGACGGTTCGTTGGAATTGGAATAACTTCCATATTGTATACACGGTTGAATTCTTTTTCTTCCGTTTTTGCTGTACCTGTCATACCTGATAATGCTGGATACATACGGAAGAAGTTTTGAATTGTAATAGAAGCTTGTGTTTGGTTTTCTTCTGTAATTTCTAAACCTTCTTTTGCTTCTAGTGCTTGATGCAAGCCGTCACTTAAAGAGCGACCATCCATAACACGTCCTGTGAAAATATCTACAAGTAGTATTTTTTCATCATGCACAATATAGTCAACGTCAAGCTGGAAAGCAACATTGGCACGTAATGATTGAATCATATAATGGTATAGAGTTTGATGCTCTAAATCATATAAGTTATCGATGTCAAATAAATCTTCTATTTTTGTAATACCGTCTTCTGTAAAACTAGCTGATTTCGATTCTGCATCGTATGTATAGTGAAGGGTATCTTGGAATGATTTAATAACTTTTGCACATAAATAATGCAAATCAGAGCTACCTGATTTCTTCCCAGCAATGATAAGTGGCGTTTTCGCCTCATCAATTAAAACGCTATCAATCTCATCGATAATAGCAAAGTGATAGGGGCGCTGAACTTGATCATTTTGTGAAGCAGCCATATTATCGCGAAGATAGTCAAAACCAAACTCTGTTCCAATACCATATGTAATATCAGCTTCGTACGCAAGTTTCTTTTCAGAAGGATCGATTTGAGGAATATTTAATCCAACTTGTAAGCCGAGAAATTCATGGACTTGGCCAATTAACTCTTTATCACGCTTTGCTAAATAATCATTTACAGTAATAACATGAACGCCTTTTCCTTCAAGAGCACGTACATATGTTGGAAGAGAGGAAACTAATGTTTTTCCTTCACCAGTTGGCATCTCCGCAATATTACCTTCTAGTAATACAAGTCCACCAATTAACTGTACATCGTAATGACGTAATCCAAGCACACGTTTTGCGGCTTCACGGACAACAGCGAATGCTTCTATTTTTATATCATCGACCGTTTTACCGTCCGTAAGCATACTTTTGAATGTGACAGTTTTGTGACGTAATTCTTCATCAGATAAACTAGACATTTGTTTTTCTAAATCATTAATTTCTTGAACAAGTTGTTCATATTTTTTTAGCCTTCTCTTTTGAGAATCTCCTAACAATTTCTTTACCGAATTCAGCATGTTGCAAACACTCCTCTTACTGACAATAGCTACATTATAGCACATGTTTATCTTTAATAAGTAGAAGTAGTAAATTGAAGAAAAAACTGGATAAAAAACTGGATAAAAAAACATATATCTTGCAAATATTATATTTAAAACATAAAAAGAAAGAGAGTATTCAATATATAAGAAATTTGGTATGATAACTAAATGAGATAAAGTGATGATTCTCAAGATGAATAAATAATACTGATTTAATATTTTATGTAGATTATATATCGAAAGAAAAGAGATAGAAGATGAATAAAAAGTTTGTAAAAGGCGCTGCGATATTAACCGTTACTACGTTTCTATCGAAAGTAGTGGGGAGTTTTTTTCAAATTCCATTGCAAAATATAGCAGGAGATGAAGTAATTGGGATTTTTCGTCTTGTTTTTCCTGTATATATGATAGCCTTAACTTTATCAGTAGCGGGAGTTCCGCTAGCAATATCCCAGTTAATAGCTGAACTTCATGAAAAGGATGATCGGGACGGAATAGCTAAATTGTTTACGTCCGCTTCTATTATCGGTGTTATATTTGGGGTGCTCGGATTTTTAATTATTATTATTGGGTCAAGTAGCATTGCAAATTTGCTTGGTGGACAAGAGACGAGGCTAGCATTAATTGTTACGTCGTTTGCTTTATTGATCGCACCATATATGGCAGTGTACCGTGGATATTTCCAAGGGTTCGGAGATATGATGCCTACTGGTGTATCACAAGTAATTGAACAGTTAATTCGCGTATTCTTTATGTTAACAATCGCTTATATATTTGTATATTGGAATAAGAGTAGTGATATCATAACTGGCGGAGCGATGATTGGTTCTTGCTTTGGCGTTATTACGTCACTCATATACTTGCGAGTAAAATATGTGAAAAGCCCGTATCGCTATAAGAGTAAAACGTATTCATTGCAAGACTTTAAGAAAAACGCGAAAAATATACTCCGTGTTTCAATTCCGATTGCAATTGGAGCGTTATCGATGCCTGTTTTAAATTTAGTTGATTCTGTAACAATTCCACATGTGCTACATGAATCTTCTACAACGATTCAGGAACAATTTGGTATATATAGCCGTGGTTTTGCATTTATGCAATTAATTGTTGTATTTGCAAGTGCGATAGTATTTCCGTTAATTCCATTATTAACAGCGGCTTTAACAAAAAAGGATATAGCTTTAGCTAAACTGACAGTAAAGCGTACAAATGAGTTTGCGCACGTTTTAACAATGCCGATAACGATATGGCTTATGGCTCTTACAGTACCGCTTAATGTTGCATTGTTTACAGATACAAAAGGAAGTGGCATGTTAGCTATTTTAATTGGTAGCTCGTATTTCACCTCACTTATGGTATTATCAATAGGAATCTTGCAAGGGATTAATCGTTCGATGCAAGCAGCATGGATTATCATCGGTGCAAGTTTTGTAAAAATTATATTAAATATAGTGCTAGTAAACCAATTCGGTATAAATGGAGCAGCGTATAGTACTCTAATTATTTATATAATGATTTGTATCGCAAATCATATTTATATTAGAAAAAATCTTTCCTATCCAATAGCTATAGGGAAATTTTTGGCTGTGATTGGAGTATCTAGTATTTTAGGTATAGCATTATACTTTGTGTCTACATTAATCAATGTGACAGATTCTAGGATTTTGGCAATGATATATAGTGCTGTAGCGCTAAGTGTAGCTTCAGTATTATATGGCATATGTGCATTGAAACTAAACTGGATATCGAAAGAACAAATTCCATTTTTACGTAAATAAAATCGTTTATTATAGAAACTGAAGAATATTATAAATGGGTATGACTTGTTAGATGTTTGTGAAAGAAATCAATTTGAAGTTATCAAACCTTTCTCGGCAAGGAATAGATGACAATTTGTTTAATTACAAAAAGAGTTGATTGCGAAATGTTGGAGGAGATTAAGAGTGCGGTTAGTTTTATCAGGATATTATGGTTTTTATAATGTTGGGGACGAAGCAATTTTGCAATCAATTATTAAAGCGCTACATGAAGAGGATCCTACTCTTGAGCTTGTTGTACTTTCAAATGACCCTGACTATACAAGGAAAATGTACGATGTAGAAGCAGTAAATCGTTGGGATATAAGAGCGATTTATCGAGAAATAAAAAGAAGTAATGGTTTAATTAGCGGAGGCGGAAGTCTCTTGCAAGATAAGACGAGTATTAAGAGTATTCTATATTATACGGGTATTATGCGACTTGCACGTTTTTTGAAAAAGCCGTATTATATTTACGCCCAAGGAATCGGACCTATTACGAAGAAGCAAAATCGTTTATTAGTGAAATGGCATGTATCAAAGGCTGAATATATATCAGTGCGTGATGAAGACTCTTTTTTGTACTTAAAAGAAATTGGTATTAAGAAAGACATCGAACTTGTCCCAGATCCAGTATTAGCTTGTCAGCCAGAAGGAAAAAAATCCAATTGGCTTCAAAAACATTCGCTGCAAGGAAAAGTTGTTGCGGTTAGTGTAAGGTACTGGAATGCAAAAGAAGATTATATGAAGAAGTTAGCAGATACGCTGAAAAAGCTTAAGCAAGAGGGCTACCATATTTTATTTGTACCAATGCATGGGCCATTTGATCAAAATGCATCAAGGGATATCATTAATTTGATGGGAGAAGAAGCACACATGCTTCCTTATAAAATGGATATTCATGAGAAAATTTCTATTTTATCAGAATGCTCTCTTTTAATAGGAATGAGACTTCATGCTCTTATATTATCGGCAGTTGCAAACACGCCTATGATTGGAATTTCATATGACCCAAAGATCGATTCGTTTTTACAACAAGTAAATCAGCCGATTATTGGGAATGTTGATGGAGACTGGACGACAGAAACATTACATAGTATGGCGATTAAACAATTAGAGCAAACAGAATATGTACAGGAAACATTAGGACAAAGGGTAGAGGAATTGCGAGAGCAAATTTCCATAGCGTCTAAATATATTATTAATGACTTACATGCGAAAGAGTCTATAAAAAGAGGAATGGAATCTTAGGATGAGAGGCCATTCCTCTTTTATTTCAATAATTGAGTGGAAAGAAGGACAGGGATCGCCTGTTCTTTTTTTTGTTATGTAGGTAAGAATTTGAAAGAGCAGCGTATTAAAGAAAAATAAAAGGCCGACAAACATACAAATTTGTAGAATAATGTCGAAAAAAATAACACGTTGAAGTTTTAGTTGTTCTTGAATAGGTCTGTATTAATCTTAAAATCTTAACGTTAGCATATATGGAATATTGATATAAAGCGTTTTGTACAAAAATACATGGATAACGAGGTGGAGTTTGTTCGAAAAAATGAATTTAAGAATAATGTCGAAAAACAGAGAAAAATAATGTCGATTAATGTCGTAATATCTTTATAGTTAAATATTGAAATTGCAAACGTTTTTCTGCTATAGTTGTAAATGGTTATATAAATATTGTACAAACGTAGTTCTGACGCATTGTTTCGTACATTTAAAATATTCTGATTTTATAATCGGATTATTTAAATTAAAAGTCGAAAAAAATGAACATTAGAATTACGGAAATTCACTTTTTTGTCGAATTTAAGGATTTAAATCCGAGTAAAAATGGTGTATTATGTTTATTATTCTATATTGTGGAATCATTTCTATATATAGGGTATTTTAATTACATTTATATTTACTAGTTTCAACATTAAATAGAATATCTATTTAAAACATTATGGAACTAGTATTACATTCCTGAAGGAGGAAATATATAAAATGGCAAAGACTAACTCTTACAAAAAATTAATCGCTGGTACAATGACAGCAGCAATGGTAGCAGGTGTTGTATCTCCAGTAGCAGCAGCAGGTAAAACATTCCCAGACGTTCCAGCTGATCACTGGGGAATTGATTCTATTAACTACTTAGCAGAAAAAGGCGCAATTACAGGTAATGACGCAGGAATGTTCGAGCCTGGAAAAGAAATCACTCGTGCAGAAGCAGCTACAATGATGGCTAAAATCTTAAACTTACCAATCGATAAAGATGCTAAACCATCTTACGCTGATTCTCAAAACCATTGGGCTACTCCAATCATCGCAGCAGTTGAAAAAGCTGGCGTTATTAAAGGTACAGGCAACGGATTTGAGCCAGACGGAAAAATCGACCGCGTTTCAATGGCATCTCTTCTTGTAGAAGCTTATGACTTAGAGTCTAAAGTAAACGGTACTCCAGCAACTAAATTCAAAGATTTAGAAACATTAAACTGGGGTAAAGAAAAAGCTAACATCCTAGTTGAATTAGGAATTTCTGCAGGTACTACAGCTACTACTTGGGAGCCTAAGAAAACTGTAACTAAAGCAGAAGCAGCTCAATTTATTGCTAAGACTGATAAAGATTTCGGACAAAAATCAGAAGCTAAAGTTGAGTCTATTAAAGCAATCAATGCTAAAGAGATCGAAGTTAAATTCGGTACTGAAGTTCAAGATGTGACTGTTGACAACTTTGCAATTTCACAAGAGGGCATGACATTTGATGCTCCAAAACTAAGTAAAGATAAAAAATCTGTAATCTTAACAGTAGCTGGAGACAAAAAACTTGAGAACAACGAAGCTTACGTTTTAACTGTTCAAAATGTTAAAACTGTTGACAGTAAAGATGTTCCAAAAAAATATGAAGTTATCTTCTTTAACGATGAAGTAGCTCCAACTGTATCTACAGTATCTACTCCAGATGGAAATGTTAAAGTTGTATTCAGTGAAAAATTAAGCGCAGCTGAAGTTACTGTTGTTATTAACGGTAAAGCAATCAAAGCTACGCCTGTAGACAATACAGTTACATTAACAAAAGCTCAAGTTCAAGACGTAGTTAAAAACGGCGAAGACTTTAACGTAATCGTAACTGGCGCTAAAGATTTCACTGGTAACACAATGGAAATGTATGAAGGTAAAGCTACTTACAAAGTAGAAAAAGACACTACAGCTCCAGAAGTTAAAGATATTAAAGTGAAAGAACTTGTAGATGGAACAGCTACATTAGAAGTGACATTCTCAGAAGAGCTTATTAAAGACGGTCAAGGTAGCGTAGTAGTTAAGAAAAATGGAAAAGCACTACCTAACACAGAAATCAAACTTGCTGATGATCAAACAAAAGCACTTGTAACAGTACCAGCTGCTCTTATAAAAGAGGAAACAGCTGCAAATCTTACAGTTGAATTCACTGGTTATAAAGATGTAGCTAACAACGTAGGTAAGCAAGTATCTAAAGAAGTAAAAGTTGCAAAAGATGTTGTAGCTCCTAACTTCGTAAAAGCTGTAGCAGATAAAGAACAAAACTTAGCAGCTACATTTACATTTGATAAAGAAGTAAATGTTGAAACTGCTAAATTTGATAAAAAAGATATTCGTATCATTAATCAAGATACAAGTGAAGATGTAACAGAAAAGGTAACTGCAGCAAAAGTTGAAGATAATAAAAAAGCTATCACTTTAACATTCCCAGCTGAAGGTAACTATAAAGTTGCTGCTTCAAAAGGATTTATTAAAGATGCAGCTGGTAATGATTCAGCAGCGTTTACTACAGAAGTGAAAGTTGCGAAGAAAGATGATGTAACACCAGTAGATAAAGTAGCTCCAAAAGTAACGAATGAAGATATTGTATTTAATAAAGAGAATAATACTGTTACAGTGAAATTTGACAAGGTAGTAAAAGGTGGTCAAGGTGCAGATTCAGCTGCTAATGTAAACAACTACACGTTAGCAGGCGCTAAATTACCAGAAGGTACACTAATCACTTTATCTGGTGATACTGCAACTATCGAATTACCAAAAACATTCACTTTCGAAAAATCAGAAACAGTGAAGTTCACAGTAGCTAACGTTGCAAACAAAGACGGCGTGAAAATGGGTACAACAAACCTATTATTAAAAGTTGAAGATACAAAAGCTCCTGTATTCCAATCAGCTAAAATTACAAGCGTAGATAACAAAGAGATTACTCTTACATTCTCTGAAGCTGTAAAAGTTGATACAAATGATTTCGTACTTGATTTAAATGGTGCACCATTAACTGTAGCAGTTAAAGAAGACAAAGTAGCTAAAGACGTAGTTCTAAAGGTTACTGACGCAGTTAACTTAGGTAATGGTACGGTAACTGTTAAAGCTAAGCAAGGTGCAGAGAATACTCCTCATGTATTCACAACTGCTGATGCAACAGGAAACAAACTTGTTGATTTCAAATCAGTAACAGCAACTCGCTAATTGAAATTTATTTCAATAGAAAGAGTCCACATTATGTGGGCTCTTTTTTTATGGTCCAATTTTTATATAAAACGATCTTTGAAAAACAGATCATATTTTGAAGATTAATAGTTATTTTTGTTGAGAAATAAATAAAAAGCGCTTTCAAAAATAGAAAAACACCCCATTAATATGTAAATTTTTTGTAAATTCACACCTTTTCTCGTTAAAAAAACATTCGAAAAAAAGAAGAAAATGTCGAATTAGGGAATTTTAAGTCAAATATAGTCTGAAAATTGCACTTATTGTAATTTTTTTTTAGGTGATGAAGTGGAAATATGTGCTATAATTCCAATTGTGTATTCGATATGAAAAATATTCGAAGAGCAGTGATAGTAGTTTATTGGAAAACAGTTTATTCATTTCTATATTCAAGTATTATTAATATCTTAATAATACAATTAAAAGACTGAATTATCAGAATGTGTCGAATCTTCTTTTGAGAAAGTTCTTGATAACGAATAGTTTTGTATAGTATGATGAACTTGTTTCAGAAAATGGTATTTAAACCTTATATTTACATCTAACGGTTTGTATCATTTTATTATGTGAACTACTTTTCATTATAGTATTTTTGTTTATGTTTTTATTGTTTTATGGCTTTTCTAACTAGCTAGTTTTCAAATTTAATATGATATGAAACTAGTAGCATATTCCTGAAGGAGGAAATTTATAAAATGGCAAAGACTAACTCTTACAAAAAAGTAATCGCAGGTACAATGACAGCAGCAATGGTAGCAGGAGTTGTATCTCCGGTAGCAGCAGCAGGAAAATCATTCCCAGACGTTCCAGCTGGTCATTGGGCAGAAGGTTCTATTAACTACTTAGTAGATAAAGGTGCAATTACAGGTAAACCAGACGGTACATATGGTCCAAATGAGTCAATCGACCGCGCTTCTGCAGCTGTAATTTTCACTAAAATTTTAAATTTACCAGTTGATGAAAATGCTCAACCTTCTTTCAAAGATGCTAAAAATATTTGGTCTTCAAAATATATTGCGGCAGTTGAAAAAGCTGGTATCGTTAAAGGTGATGGAAAAGAAAACTTCTATCCAGAAGGAAAGATTGACCGTGCTTCTTTCGCTTCTATGTTAGTAAATGCTTATAACTTAAAAGATAAAGTAGACGGCGAGTTAGTTACGACATTTGAAGATTTATTAGATCATTGGGGTGAAGAAAAAGCAAACATCCTAATTAATCTTGGAATCTCTGTAGGTACTGGTGATAAATGGGAGCCAAATAAAACTGTATCTCGTGCAGAAGCAGCTCAATTTATCGCATTAACAGATAAAAAATATGGAAAAAAAGATAATGCACAAGCATATGTAACTGATGTGAAAATTTCTGAACCAACGAAATTAACATTAACAGGTACTGGCTTAGACAAACTTTCTGCTGATGATGTAACTCTTGAAGGAGACAAAGCTGTTGCAATCGAAGCAAGTGCTGATGGTACTTCTGCAACTGTAACACTTGGTGGTAAAGTTGCTCCAAATAAAGATCTTACTGTAAAAGTAAAAGATCAATCATTCGTAACTAAATTCGTATACGAAGTTAAAAAATTAGCTGTTGAAAAACTTACATTTGATGATGATCGTGCTGGTCAAGCAGTTGCCTTCAAATTAAACGATGAAAAAGGTAACGCTGATGTTGAGTACTTAAACTTAGCAGATCATGACGTCAAATTTGTAGCAAATAACTTAGACGGTTCACCAGCAAATATCTTTGAAGGTGGCACAGCTACTTCTACTACAGGTAAACTTGCTGTTGGAATTCCACAAGGTGACTACAAAGTAGAAGTACAAGTTACAAAACGCGGTGGTTTAACAGTTTCTAACACTGGTATTATTACAGTGAAAAACCTTGATACACCAGCTTCTGCAATTAAAAATGTTGTATTTGCGGTAGATGCTGATAGCAATGGCGTTGTAAACTATGGTAGCAAGCTTTCTGGTAAAGATTTTGCTTTAAATAGCCAAAATTTAGTTGTTGGTGAAAAAGCATCTCTTAATAAATTAGTTGCTACAATTGCTGGAGAAGATAAAGTAGTTGATCCAGGATCAATTAGCATTAAATCTTCAAACCACGGTATTATCTCTGTAGTAAACAACTACATTACTGCTGAGGCTGCTGGTGAAGCTACACTTACTATTAAAGTAGGTGATGTAACGAAAGACGTTAAATTTAAAGTAACTACTGATTCTCGTAAATTAGTATCAGTAAAAGCTAACCCAGACAAATTACAAGTTGTTCAAAATAAAACATTACCTGTTACATTCGTAACAACTGACCAATATGGCGATCCATTTGGTGCTAATCCAGCTGCAATTAAAGAAGTTCTTCCAAAAACAGGTGTAGTTGCTGAAGGTGGATTAGATGTAGTAACGACTGATGCTGGTTCAATTGGTACAAAAACTGTTGGTATTACAGGTAACGAAGTAGGCGAAGGTACAGTTCACTTCCAAAACGCTAATGGCGCTACTTTAGGTTCATTATATGTGAACGTAACAGAAGGTAACGTTGCATTTAAAAACTTTGAACTTGTATCTAAAGTAGGTAAATACGGTGAATCACCTGATACAAAACTTGACCTAAATGTTTCTAACAAAGTTGAATATCAATTATCTAAGTACACTTCAGATCGCGTATACTCTGATCCTGAAAACTTAGAAGGTTATGTAGTTGAATCTAAAAACCCAGCAGTAGCTGATGCTAAAATTGTTGGAAATAAAGTTGTTGTTACAGGTAAAACTCCAGGTAAAGTTGATATCCACTTAACGAAAAATGGTGCAACTGCTGGTAAAGCGACAATCGAAATCGTTCAAGAGACAATCGCTATTAAATCTGTAAACTTCAAACCAGTTGAAACAGAAAACTTCGTTGAGAAGAAAATCAACATCGGTACTGTATTAGAACTTGAGAAGAGTAACCTTGATGATATCGTAAAAGGTATTAACTTAACGAAAGAAACACAACATAAAGTACGTGTTGTAAAATCTGGTACAGAGCAAGGTAAACTTTACTTAGATAGAGACGGCAATGCTGTATTTAGCGCTGGTGATGTAAAACTTGGCGATGTAACAGTATCTCAAACAAGTGATTCTGCACTTCCAAACTTCAAGGCAGACCTTTATGATACTTTAACTACTAAGTACACTGACAAAGGTACATTAGTATTCAAAGTGTTAAAAGATAAAAACGTTGTAACAAGCGAAATTGGTTCACAAGCTGTACACGTGAACGTGCTTAACAACCCAAATCTATAAGTCGATTATAGATAAAGTGAAAAATCAGTGGGGATGAATCCCCACTGATTTTTTAATGTAAAGAAGCCTCTTGTATATTTTACAAGAGGCTTCTTTTATTGCTTAAACTTAAACATGTCCCCACTCAAATTCGAATCACTATACACAAACAATACCATGTTAATGTTGTTGTCTTTAATGTATTGATATACATCCTTTTCGTGATAGTGACGAAGGTCGAGGATGGATGTGTGTTTGAAGTTTTGTGCTAAGTGTGGCACGATTGCGTTTGCGAATGAGTCTTTTAGGACTAAGGCGCGTACTTCATTTGGTGCATTGTTATTTTCGATGACGATTTCTGGATAGTCGTCTGTGTAATAACCTGCGTATGATGTTGTATCTTTTTGTTTTTCTACGCCGTATATGTCATCTAAGTTTTGATGAACAGTACCTTTCACATCTTTTGCGGTTACGCTTGTGAAGTTGAAACCGTCTTTCGGTGTGTAGTAGCACAATTTTTCACCATTGGCATCGATGAGTTGGTATAGTTGGTTGTTAAAGCTTCCAACTAAATGCTTATTTTGCGCACATGTACGAGTATAGTCTTCTTTTTTTATTTCTTTTCCTTTATATATAGAAGATTGTTGCGCGATTGTGTTCATTATATATTGGTAGCCTACGAAAGCACCGTCCATATTCCAATGATGATCCGTTTTGAAATACATGTCTTGTATTTCTTCGTTCGTATAGTTCTGTTTAAAGTATTCCATGAGTTTTATCGGCTTTACGTCAGCTGGTAGTTTTTTTAGAAAGTAATTTAAATTTTCCTGTGCATATGTGTGAATATGAGAAGGTAATTTAAATGATAGTGCATTCGTTTTTGACGGTGGTAAAGCAAAGTAAAACTCAACGTTTTGTTCTTTTAAAAACTGAGATAAGTCGTTTATAGCGGGCATGGTTTGGTCAATTTCATCATATTTTTTCGTCCACGCTGGATTTTTAAGGAGCCATTTATCATCAGTTAAAATAATGTCGTTAATGAGTGACTTGCCCATTTTAATTTGAGCAAGCGTATAATTTTTAATGAGCTCATCTCTTCCGATTAGTTGATCATTTGTGTATGTTTCAAAATCTTTAAAGAAGCTACCATTTAGGAGAACTTCTTTCGTAAGTGCTGGTTTTTGAGCGAGCGGCCGATTTTCAACAGGTGAAATGTCTCGGTCTGTTTTGAGTAACGATAATATGCCAAATGAAAAGATAATGGTGAGAAAACCGATAAACAGGACGAGGTTCCCCAATTTTTTCATAACAACTTTTCCTTCCTACATAAGTTAAAACCTGAAATAAATAAATGGATTATATGTTGAGTTAATTAAGTACATAATCGAAATCATAAATAATGTTAGTAATAATATAGGACGTACAATTTGCATCGTGAACATATATGTTTTGGGCGCAAGTTCTAGTATGTTTTTAATTCGTTTTAAAATTGGTGTCGCTGCGATAAAGGCAATGATAAATACGATAATGTATTCATGTACGTATAACATTGTATTGTCATCGATGAAAGATTGCCCTTGCATCCCGAACATCGCTTTTAAATATTGGAACGAGAAGGCGAAGTTATCAGCTCGGAAAAAGACCCAACCAATCATAACGATTATTAATACGTATGCATGTTGCAGCGGTTTCCATAGTTTGTTTAATATTTTTTCGAATCCAGCTTTTTCAATTGAAATAATAAAGCCGTAATATAATCCCCATACGATAAATGTCCAACTCGCCCCGTGCCATAAACCAGTTAATCCCCATACGATGAAGAGGTTACGATAATTCGCTAGTTTTGAAACGCGGTTTCCGCCGAGCGGGATATATATATAATCGCGGAACCAAGAGCCAAGTGTAATATGCCATCTTCTCCAAAATTCTGAAATAGATTTAGAGATGTATGGGTAGTTGAAGTTTTTCGGGAAATCAAATCCGAACATTTTTCCAAGCCCAATTGCCATATCAGAGTACCCTGAGAAATCGAAATAGATTTGAAGGGTGTAGGCGATAATGCCGATCCATGCCGTGCCAACACTCATTTCAGATGGTGGTAAGGCGAAAATTTTATCAGCGACAAATCCGACTTGGTTGGCGATTAATATTTTTTTTGCTAGTCCGAGAACGAAAATTTGAATGCCTTCTGTGAATCGTTCAAAAGAATGGATGCGCGTTTTAATTTGCTCAGCGACGATATTGTAACGAACAATTGGTCCGGCAATAAGCTGAGGGAAGATAGAGATATATAGCGCTAAGTTAAGTGGATTCTTTTGAACTTCTCCATCTTTACGGTAAATATCGATAACATAGGACATCGCTTGGAATGTATAAAATGAAATTCCAATTGGTAGTGGAATAGGTTCCACATGAATAGATAAATGTAATACGTTGTTTAAAATGTCTGTGAAAAATGAAATATATTTAAAATAAGAAAGTAATAAAATATTTCCGACCACAGCCATAATTAAAAATGTGACTTTCATATTTTTTCGTTTATCATAATGATGCACGAGTAGGCCGAAGCAGTAGTTTAATACGATGGAAAAGAGCATTAAAAGAACGAATCGCGGTTCTCCCCATGCATAGAAAATTAAACTAAATGCCAGTAATACGAAATTACGCAGCTCGGCACGCACTATAAAATAGAAAAATAATACGAGAGGTAAAAAGATAAATAAGAAAACTGAACTACTAAATACCAAAGGACTCTCCTCACTTTTTTCAAAATACATTTCGTGCAAAAAAACCGACATTTCTATTATATATTCTTTTATATAAAAGTGCCTTTAATATTTTAGCATGTTAATAATTCGATTAAAATAAGTGTTATATATAATAGAAGGAAAGCGGTGCGGAATATTTTTGACACTCACTATTTGGATAAGATAAGATGAATAAGGTGTGATTTGTTTAGAAGGGAAGAGATGGTGTGTTATTTAACTCGTTTGAGTTTATTTTTTTATTTTTACCGATAGCATTTCTTTTATATTTTTTATTAAATAAATTTGGACAAACTACTTTAGCGAAAGCTTGGCTTGTGGCAGCATCTTTATTTTTCTATAGTTATTGGAACGTAAAATATTTGCCGCTTATGTTAGTGTCGCTCACTGTGAACTACTTTATCGGAATGCGGCTTGTGGAATATAAGAGTAAGATTCTTTTAACAGTAGGATTAATATTTAATATTGGAATGCTTAGTTATTTCAAGTACTATGATTTCTTTTTACAAAATGTGAATTCGTTATTTGGAACTCATTTTACACTATTATCATTAACGTTACCGCTTGCGATTAGTTTCTATACATTCCAAAAGATTGCGTTTTTAGTAGATACGTATCGCGGAGAGACGAAGAAATGTCATTTTCTTGATTACGCATTGTTTGTAACGTTTTTCCCGCAGCTTATTGCAGGGCCGATTGTGCATCATGCGCAAATTATGCCGCAGTTTGCTGATAGTAGTAAAAAGCGTTGGCAATCAAATTATATCATTCTCGGTATTTTTGTATTTGCCATCGGTATTTTTAAAAAAGTAGGGATTGCAGACGTATTATCTCCCGTTGTACATGAAGGATTTGATGTACAGCAGTCGCTAACATTTGTGGAAGCGTGGCTTTCGTCATTAGCGTTTACATTCCAGCTGTACTTTGATTTTAGTGGATATAGCGATATGGCAATTGGGATTGCGTTAATGTTTAATATTAAATTGCCCCAAAACTTTAATTCACCTTATAAAGCGGTGAGTATACAAGATTTTTGGCACCGTTGGCATATGACACTTAGCCAGTTTTTAACGAAATATGTATATATTTCTCTTGGAGGAAATCGAAAAGGAATTACGCGTACATACGTCAATATTATGATTGTCTTTTTAATAAGTGGACTTTGGCATGGAGCTGGTTGGACATTTATTTTTTGGGGCTTTCTGCACGGAGTAGCTTCTGTCGTTCATCGTTTATGGAGTAAAGCGGGAGGGCGCATGCCGGCCTGGGCTGGATGGCTCGTGACGTTTTTCTTCATTAATATAACGTGGGTCTTCTTTAGAGCAACATCGATGCATGATGCGATGAAAGTGTTAAAAGGAATGTTTGGGTTTAGTGGATTCGAACTAGCAAATAGCGTGTTCCCAGCATTTATTATTGAGAAGCTACAATTTTTAAAAGAGTACGGTGTTACATTTACGGAAGGATATCATGTTTCATTATTAGATCCGAAAATAGTAGCGTACATTTTCGGGGCATTATGTATTAGTTTCTTCTTAAAAAATTCAATTCAGTTAAAAGACTCATTCCGTCCCACAGTATGGACAGCTTTATTTACTGCAATATTGCTTGTGTATAGTGTGTTACATTTAACGAGCATTAGTGAGTTTTTATACTTTAATTTCTAGGTGGAGAATATGAAAAACAAACAGTGGCTTATTTTAGTTTTTGTATGTGTTTTTGTTCCACTTGCAGGTGTTGGAATATTTAATGGCTATGCCGATTCACTTTGGTTATTCCCGCATAAAAATAAGTGGAATGATGTTCAGTTTGGGTTTAATGAGAGACAACAAAAAACGAACTATATAACATATCGTCCGTTTACGTATGATGGCGTTATACTTGGAAGTAGCAGAACGACTTTTATTAATGAAAATGATTTTACTGGATTAAACGCATTTAATTATGCGGTAAGTAGTACAGATCCGCGTGAATATGATGCGTACATTGAATATGCAAAAGAGCGAAAAGGTAATGACTTATCGTCAATTGTTATTGGGTTAGATTTTCTTGGAACGAACAAAAATAGAGAAATCGGTTTTGATAAACCAGAAGTGTATATTAATCAGGCGCAAAGCTTACTATATCCAATTAAATCGTATGTGAGTATGGATGGGATTACATATTCCCGAAATACAATTCGAAATTCCATTCATCACAATAAGACTATCGATGTATATAATCGCGATAACATAAAGTCGATGCGTGATTATACGAAAGAAGAGCGAGATGCACAAATTGCTGCGCAAGTAGATAAATTTAGTAGAGAGATTTATGGCGGAAATTATGAGTATCAAAATATGAAGGAAATATTAGGTACTGTAAAAGCTCATAATCCGAATACGAAGTTTTACATATTCACAACGCCTGTTTCAGAGCCGTTGTTCCGTACGATGATTCAATCGGGGCGATGGGAAGATTATAAAAGATGGCTTCATGACGCTGTAGATGTGTTTGGAGAAGTACATCATTTCATGTATTTAAATTCTGTAACAAAGAATTTAGATAATTATATGGATGGTCATCATTTTAGACCAGAAGTCGGGAAGATGATTGCACATAAAGTTGTGAATGAAGAGGATAGTAATGTTCCGAAAGATTTCGGTATTGTCATTACAAAGGATAATATTGATGAGGTGTTGGAAGAGATTCATGCATCGTTTCAATAGAAAAATAGGTGAGGATTAATCTTGCTAAGTAAATAGTATAGAACAGTCATCGGGATTTGATATTTTATCGGAGCTCGGTGGCTGTTTTATTTAAATAAAAAAATTTGAATTGTACGGTAGTTTGATTGTGAAATTTTTTCGGTCAATATATACTTCTTATAGAATTAATAATATGATTTTATGTATTATTTTTAAAAGAAGAAGCAGCATCCAAATAGATGCTGCTTCTTTTTTTATTCTATTTCTAAATCAACAATTAAGTAAGCGAGTATGACAGCAAAGAAAATACTTACAGCTGGCGCTGTTAATACGTGCCCGGACATAAAGCCGATGCCAAGCGATAAGACGATTGTGCTAGCAAGTAGCATATGTTTGACACTAAATAGTTTCTTGAAGTTTGTGATCATACGAATGAATATTTTTATACCGAAATAAAGAAGCGGTAGTAAGTACGTAAGGAACCCGACAATTCCGAATGCAAAGAATAGGTCGTAGAAATCCATTTCGATTAACTTCACTTTAGTTGTATAGTTACCAGCGTATCCCATTCCAAATAGTTTTTGAGATAGTGGTGCGTCTTTATAATATTGTTTGTATACTTTTAAATATTTGTCACGATCACTGTAAATTAAACTTTTCACTTCAGAGTCTGTTAGTTCACCTTGCTTATGTTCTTCTTCTTTAATTACTTTTCCTTCTTTTCGTTCTTTTTCTTCTCGTACTGATTTTTTATATTCATACATTTGTAAATGGATCGTCATATTTTTTGCGATAGGAGTGTGTGGTGTAAGGACAAGTAAACCTCCTAGTACGATAGCAGCAATAACTGTGTTTACAAGGTATGTGAATCCTTTTCCTTCTTTTTTACGATGCATCATATATTCAATGAATAAGAATAAAAGAGCGATACCAAGTGTAATAACAATGGCACCGTAGCCTACTTTCGTTCCGATCATAATGCTTGCATACATCGCAAGTACAGTTGGAATCCAGTAATAAACTTTTGAGAAAGAAGTTGTTTTATGAACTGAGTATAAGACAACGATTGGGAACATAATGGCGAAAATGGAACTTAAATCATTTCCAGCAAAGAACCATCCTCTTGAACCGATTTTTGAGTTAGGATAGCTTGGGAAATCTGTACCAGTTACCATTGCCACAATGATTGAGATACTCAAAATTAACGTTGCATATAAGAAATAGGTAATGATTTTATGAAACGCATATTCGTTATTTTTTAGTTCTTTAAGTGCGATAATATATCCAAACAGTAGTACAATTGGATATACACTCTTCATAATAAATTTCACTTCTTCTCCAAATGAAATTGGAGATTTGACCATTAAATTATTCACAAGGCCGATTGCGAGTACAATGCCAAGTAGACATAAATAGAGAATGTATTTTTTCGCACCTTGTTGTTTATGATGAAGAAGTAGATAACCTAATGCAAGAAGCATAAAGGCGAAACGGACTACGATTCCGACTGTTGCACTCATGTGTAATACATAGATTGAAAAAGATGTTAATAAATCTAAGATTGGTTGAAATACAATGAATAGCAGTAGGAAATGCGGGAAGTAGTTATCCATCTGTTTTAACTTAGTAACCATATGTTCCTCCATTCCTTTATTTCAGCACCCCTGTATTACTAGGAAGGCGAATGAATTTTTATACTTGTTTTTTATATCAAACTTAAGAATACACCATTTCATTGTAATGGTAAATAGATGAAAAGTATGGGGAAACCGACTTTAATTGCTATATTTTTTAACGAAATTGTATGTTTTATACAAGGGTATATACAAATTATGAGATTATTAGACAGAAAATTTAGAAAAAAGAAGGGTTTTTCATCTACTTTCTATAATTATATAAGTATAATCTTTATGTGGAAAAGAGGGGTATATATAATGGAAGTAACAAGTAAAACAGAATCTGTCGTTGTGAAATATGAAGGGCGCGTTGCAACAGTTATGGTCAATCGCCCAGAGGTGTTAAATGCATTAGATGAGCCAACATTAAAAGAGCTATTACAAAAGTTGAAAGAAGTAGCGGAGAGTTCTGCGCATATTGTTGTGCTATGCGGGAATGGCCGTGGTTTTTCGGCGGGTGGAGATATTAAATCGATGCTTTCAAGTAATGATGAAAGCAAGTTTGATGGTATTATGAATACCATTTCTGAAGTCGTTGTGACTTTATATACGATGCCGAAGCTTGTTATTAGTGCAATTCATGGACCAACTGCTGGTCTTGGATTAAGTATTGCATTAACAGCTGATTATGTTATGGCAGATATATCATCAGTTATTGCGATGAACTTTATTGGAATCGCTTTAATTCCAGATGGCGGCGGTCATTTCTTCCTGCAAAAGCGCGTAGGTGAAAATGTGACGAAGCAAATTATTTGGGAAGGAAAGAAATTATCGGCGACAGAAGCGTTAGATATCGGCTTAATTGATGAAGTAATCGGCGAGGATTTCCAAACAGCTGTGAAGCAAAAGATTAGTGAATGGTCACAAAAACCGATCAAAGCGATGATTCAAACGAAGCAAATTTTATGTGAAGTAAATCGCTCTAATCTAGAACAAACATTGCAGCTTGAAAAACGCGGGCAATATGCGATGAGACAAACAGCGGACCATAAAGAAGGTATTGCTGCATTTTTAGAAAAGCGTTTACCTACATTTAAAGGGGAATAAAGTGGAGAAAGTGCTAACACATTTTAGTATAATTGTGTTAGCACTTTTTTTTAGGAGTAATATATGAAGAAAATTATCGGTGTGATCGGCATGATTGTAATTGTATATTATGCTTTGCATAGTACCCCATATATGGCGGTTCGGACTGCGTTATTTTTTGAAGGACATCCAAGCGTTGCTTTCTCAGGTGAAGTGACGAAAGAACGAGATGTGAAAAAAGAGGCGGTTCCTGATGAGTACCAAACCTTATACGGCGATAAGAAAGAAGAACCAGAGCATTACTTCTTTCCGGTAGTAAGGGCACACGGATCAGGAATTGATATGTTAAGTGCTTGTGTGAAAAAAGAGTGGTTTTTCTATAAAGCAGAGCTCGGTTGTTATTAAACATAGGAGGATGAATGATGTCAGCATATAATAAATTAGTAAGAGATCGTGTTCCAGAGAAGATTTTAATGTCTGGAAAAACGTATACAGCACAAAAATTAACAGGACAAGCATACATACAAGCTTTAGCGAAAATTGGAACGGAAGAAATTCGTGAATTTGCTTCTATGAAAGAGCGTGAACATGCGCTAGATTCTCTTGCAGATGCACTGGAAGTTATCATCTCATTAGCGCGTGCAGAAGGTGCATCGATTGAAGATGTAGAACGTCTTCGCAGGCAAAAAGAAGTAGAGCGCGGTGGGTTTGAAAGAGGCATTTATTTATTAGATGTTTCAGAAGAATAGTTTTATAGGAAGGCATAGCGTTAATGAGTAACGCTATGCTTTTTTGTTGCGATTAAACTAGTGATAAAGAAGATAGTTGTTACTATCCAGCCGATTGTAATAGAAGTAGTAGTATGAACTGCGTAAGAAACTTGTAAGCAAAATAATGATGCTAAAAACCAAATGAGTGCAATGTGTACATGTTTTTTTGATATATTCATATTTCATAACTCCTTTTGTATACTAAAGTGAATTTTACTACAATTTAGAAAATTAAACTATATAAGTAGAGGTTTTCTAGTAAATTTTGTATACTGAATAGTAGAGAAAATGAGGAGGAAATGACAATGGCACATCATGCGAAAGAAACGATGGAACTTATTAAGGAGCTTGTCTCTATTCCGAGTCCATCTGGAAATACAGAGAAAATCATTCGTTTTATTGAAAACTATGTAAGTGAGTGGAATGTGGAAACGAAGCGTAATAATAAAGGGGCTCTTATTATTACGGTAAAAGGAAAAAATGATGCACAGCACCGTTTATTAACGGCGCACGTTGATACGTTAGGGGCAATGGTGAAAGAAATTAAGCCTGACGGTCGTCTTCGTTTATCTATGATTGGTGGATTTCGCTGGAACTCTGTAGAAGGAGAATATTGCGAAATTGAAACGTCAAGCGGTAAGACGTATACAGGTACAATTTTAATGCATCAAACTTCTGTCCATGTGTACAAAGATGCAGGAGAAGCGAAGCGCGATGAGAAAAATATTGAAGTTCGTATTGATGAGCGTGTCTTTTCAGCAGATGAAGTACGCGAATTAGGAATTGAAGTAGGAGACTTCGTTTCATTTGATCCACGCGTTCAAATTACAGAGAGTGGATACATAAAATCACGTCATTTAGATGACAAAGTAAGTGTCGCGATTCTATTAAAATTAATTAAGAGATTACAAGATGAAAACGTAACATTACCATATACAACTCATTTCTTAATTTCTAATAATGAAGAGATCGGATACGGTGGTAACTCTAACATTCCAGAAGAAACGGTTGAATATTTAGCAGTTGATATGGGAGCGTTAGGGGATGGACAAGCATCAGATGAATACACAGTATCTATTTGTGCAAAAGACTCTAGTGGCCCGTATCATTATGCATTACGTAAACATTTAGTAGAGCTTGCGAAAACGAATGCTATTGAATATAAAGTAGATATTTATCCATACTACGGCTCTGATGCATCAGCTGCGATTCGCGCTGGATTTGATGTGAAACATGCATTAATTGGAGCTGGTATTGATTCTTCTCATGCATTTGAGCGCACACATGAAAGTTCGATTGCGCATACAGAAGCACTTATTCATGCATATGTATTATCAGAGATGATTTCAGAATAAGAAAGAAAAGGGGCTGCCGGGGGTAGCCTTTTTTGTTTGCAGAAAATACGACACAAAGTATCGATTTAAAGTTAGTTTAAACGACTGTATGCAACAAAAAGTAAATTAATTGTATTTTATTTTACAATATTAAGAAAGTAGGTTTACTACATAATTCGAGTATTATAAAATAATAGAGGCGCACTAATTTTTTTTGTTTGTGTTTATTATGATTCGCATATTAAGATTACGCGTTATTAAAAGGTTTTTGAGAGGAGTATTATTTTTTATGAAGTATCGTGCAGTCGCGGCAGGTATTTTAGCCGTAAGTTTATTATCGTCTCCAGTTAGTAGTTTCGCAGCAGCGAAGAAGTTTTCGGATGTTCCTACATGGGCACAAGAATCAGTTGATTATTTAGTGGGGAAAAAAGCCCTTGATGGAAAGCCAGATGGAACGTTTTCTCCATCTGAAGCGGTAGATAAAGGATCAGCTGCAAAAATATTAGCAGTCGTTCTTGGTTTACCAATTGATCCAAAAGCAAAGCCATCTTTTAAAGATTCACAAAACCATTGGGCAGCTCCGTACATCGCTGCAGTGGAAAAAGCAGGTGTAATTAATGGAGATGGTACTGGTAAATTCAATCCATCAAGCCAAATTAACCGTGCATCTATGGCGTCTATGTTAGTGCAAGCATACTCATTAGATAAGAAAATTATTGGAGAACTTCCAACACAGTTTAAAGATTTGGAACCTCATTGGGGTAAGGAAAAAGCTAATATTTTAGTAGCTTTAGAGATTTCTAAAGGTACAGGAAATGGCTGGAACCCTGAAGGAACTGTAACTCGTGCAGAAGCAGCTCAGTTCATTGCGATGGCAGACAAAGATAAGACAAATACATCAAAAAGAATGTATATGAACAGAAACTTTATTACATATCATCAACCATCATTATCATCTGGTATTACTGACGTTCAACATAAGCCACAAATGGTTGAAGTGAAAGAGCAAAGAGCGGACGGCTGGTTGAAGGTTGTAACAAGTAAAGGTGATAAGTGGACACCATTACAAGAAAAAACAGAATCTATTAATCAAGGATTTACTACATATGAAAAAGACTCACATGGGTCTAAAGTGCTAGGTACACATGATGCACAAACAGTAACTGTTATTGAAGAGAATGGTAGCTGGATTCGTATCCGTACAAATGGTGGGTTCCAATGGGTTGATAAAAATCAATTAAACCCAGTAAAACAAGAGAACTTCTTAGAAGGTAAAGCGATTATTATTGATCCAGGTCATGGTGGAGTTGACTCAGGGAATCCTGGTTATTATGAGAAAGAAAGTGAAACCGTATTAGATGTATCATTACGATTACAGAAAATATTTGAGCAAAAGACACCGTTTACTGTACTGCTAACTCGTGAGAATGATACACGTCCAGGAACGGATTCAAAAGATTCATTGAAAAAACGAGTAGAATTTGCTCAAAAAAATAATGGAGATATCTTTGTAAGTATTCATGGTAATGGTACGGAGAAGAAAAATGGACAAGGTACAGAAACTTTCTACTATGAATCAGCGACAGCAAGAGGAACAAATCCTAATGTATCAGAAAGTCGTTTACTAGCAGAGAAAATTCAAGAGCGCCTTGTAGACGCACTGGGAACAAAAGACCGTGGTGTGAAAAAAGGCGATTTATATGTAATTAGAGAAAATACAATGCCAGCTGTATTAGCAGAATTAGCATTTGTAGATAATAAAAGTGATGCAGATAAAATTGCTACACCAGCACAGAGACAAAGTGCAGCAGAAGCTATTTATCAAGGTATTTTAGATTACTACGAAGAAATGGGTAATAACGTATCTTCTTTCCGTTAATAAATAAAAAGGGATTGCCAATGGGCAATCTCTTTTATTTATGAAATGAACTATAAAAGTTTCTCTTTATTTCGGGCATATGATATCATTTAATTTTATATGAAAAAGGTATTCGAGTAATTGTGATCATAATAATTTTAAACGATAAAGGATGATAATAGATTGAGTAATCATAGTAAAACACCTGCATGTATATATACGTATGCTTTCCGTGAGGATGAACGTTCTTTATGTTACTTGGAAATGCGTTCATTATTTGGAATGGAGTCTCACGTTAACATTTTGAAAAGTGATGTCAAAATTGATCCAAGTAGAAGTCCGTTTATTAAAGAGCGAGTTGAAGTGATGTACGAAGGAGACGACTTAGAAAGCATCTTGAAACAAGTGGAACAAATTGACTTGGCGGGAGCGACATTCAAAGTTATCTTCGTTAAAATTAATGACCTTGTTGGAGAGAATAAAATTGAATATGGAGAAAGACGTCTTATTGAGCGAGACCTCGGTATGCATATTGAAGGAGAAGCAGACGTTCGTAATCCAGAGCGTGTATTTGGGATTGTTCCTCTTGGAGGACGTTGGTATTTCGGACATTATGTAGAAAGTGATCCAGTTTGGTATCATCACATAAAAAAACCGCATAGCTATTCGACATCACTGAGCACACGTGTTGCTAGAGCTGTCGCAAATATCGCTGTACCAAACCCCGAGGGAGTACGAGCTATTGACCCGTGCTGCGGCATTGGAACAGTAGTAGTAGAAGCACTTTCTATGGGAATTAACATCGTTGGTAGAGATATAAATCCACTTGTAGTTCTTGGAACGAGAAAAAACATCGCGCATTTCGGGTTTGAAGGAACAGTAACGAAAGGTCCAATTGAAGAAATGACTGAGAACTACGACGTCGCGATTATCGATATGCCGTACGATCTATTTACGCACGCAACACCAGAAGATCAACTTTCAATTCTCTCAAGTGCGCGCCGCATTGCAAAAAAAGTAGTCGTTGTCACGATGGAAACGATGGATGACATGATTCATGAAGCCGGATTTGAAATCACAGATCGTGGCGTCGCAAAAAAAGGCACATTCTCTAGACAAATTCTTGTTTGTGAATAGGAAAGAAAGGTCACCCGTTTGGGTGACCTTTTTTGTTTGTATTGATGTGCGATTGGTTGGTGGTTTAGGTGGGAGGGGGGACGGGGTTTGTCGAATGGTCGATATTCCTTGTCGAATCGCCGATATATGATAAGTTGTGATCGATATATTTGAAAAATCGCTGATATATTCCGAGAATCGTTTTATATCGCTATATTATTATATTACTCTTCTTTCGGTTTTTCCTGTTGTGCGGCTAGTAAATTGCGTAATACGTGTCCACGGTAACTTTCTAGCTTCCGTCCTTCAAAATAACGAACACCTAATTTTTTAAGCTCAGCTACGTACCAGCCCTTTGTTCCATAGTACATGAGATCACTTCCTTTTGCTTTTGAACAGTATATGTTGGGGTGATTTGGAAATTTCATCTCAAATTAATATTGAATATTCAGTTTATTTGTATTATGATTAACTTATTATCGGATGACAGTGATTAGCCTCTCTGTAAGCCCGGGTTTACTTTTGTTCAATTGAATAGCGGAGCTTCTTTCCACTTGAACTTCCTTAGCAGGAGGACGAGCCATAAGGATAGAGACAGTAAAATCCAATGTAAATGTGTACATTGTTTTTCTGGCTCTTTTTATTTTTTAGTTAAAGTAGGAGGGGATTTGGAGAAAGCGTTACCAAGGTTAATAGGTAATGGGGAAGATGGTGTACGTCCACGCTAATGGAGGGGCTGGTGAATTGTTTGGCTAAAGAGAAAAAGGAGTTACAGAAGGATTTAAAAACTCGGCATATAACAATGATTTCAATTGGCGGTGTTATCGGGGGAGGTTTGTTTGTAGGAAGTGGAACGATTATTCAATCGACAGGGCCTGCGGCAATTTTGTCCTATATTATCGGTGCTTTAATGGTTGTGCTCGTGATGCGGATGTTAGGAGAGATGGCAGCGGAAAATCCTGATAGCGGTTCTTTCGCAACGTATGCGAATAAAGCAATTGGGCCGTGGGCAGGGTATACGATTGGGTGGTTGTATTGGTTTAACTGGGTCATTATTATCGCAATTGAAGCGGTGCTTTTAGGCGTGATGATTAACAATTGGTTCCCTTCGGTTCCAGCATGGATCGCGAGTTTATGTATGGTCCTTTTAATGACGATGACGAATGTATATTCAGTAAAATTGTACGGTGAGTTTGAATATTGGTTAGCGTTTATTAAAGTTGTTGCGATTGTTGCGTTTTTAATTTTAGGAGTTTCGATGTTCTTTGGACTTGTTCCTGGGGTGGATAGACCGAGTCTTTCTATTATTACGGAACACGGTGGTTTCTTCCCGAATGGAGTTGTCCCTGTCTTACTGAGCGTTGTGTTTATTTCTTTCTCTTTATCGGGAAGCGAAGTAGCCGCTATTGCAGCCGGGGAATCTGAGAATCCAGAGAAGAATGTTATACGAGCTATTAATAGTGTTGTATGGCGTCTTATGCTTTTCTTCGTAGGGTCAGTAACAATTTTAGTTATGTTTATTCCGTGGACGGATAAAGAGTTATTAAAACTTCCGTATGCAAGTTTATTTAATATGGCAGGGGTACCTGCAGCCGCAGAGATTATGAATGGTGTTGTATTTTTATCATTGCTTTCCGTTATGAACTCAGGTATATATACGAGTTCGCGTATGTTATTTTCACTAGCTAAAAAAGGAGATGCACCTTCTTCTTTTTCAAGGTTAAACAGCAGAGGAACGCCGGTTGTAGCGATATTTGCAAGTATCGTATTTGCCTTTATTTGCGCGATGTTGAAATTTATATCTCCTGATAAACTGTTCGCATTTTTAGCGAATAGTTCAGGCGGGGTAACAATGCTTATGTATATGTTCGTTGCCGTTTCACATGTCAAGTTAAGACGAGAAAGGGAAAGAGAAGGGGCTGGAAAGCTAAAAGTGAAAATGTGGTTATTCCCTTATCTCACATATGCAACGCTTCTAATGATTATTACGATATTTGTTTCACAAGCATTTATAGCAGATATGCGCATGCAATTCTATATGACGTTACTAGCTACAATCGTAGTAATAATAAGCTATTTCCTAAGAGTTAGAAAGGTAGATAAGCAAAAGTTGAATGATTTTACGATTATAAAAGATTCGGAAGTTAGTTTAGAGAAAGAATAAGAAAAGGGGTATGTTCCATGTTGAAAGAGAAGAAAGATATTACAACTACAAAATCTAGCATATTACATGAAAGAAGAAAAAATGCAGTACCAGAAGGGCCTTACAATATTACAGAGTTGTATGTGCAATCAGCAAAAGGAGCGATTATTACTGATGTAGATGGTAATGAATTAATCGATTTTGCGGGCGGAATTGGTATGCAAAACGTCGGGCATTGTCATCCGAAAGTAGTAAAGGCGATTCAAGATCAAGTGGAATCTTCTATTCATAGTTGTTTTCATGTAGCGCCGTATGAAAGTTATATTGCACTCGCGGAAAGACTGAATGAATTAACACCAGGTGATTTCAAGAAAAAAACGATGTTTGCGAATAGTGGAGCTGAAGCAGTAGAAAATGCGGTGAAGATTGCTAGAAAAGCAACTGGAAGAAGTGCGATTGTTTCGTTTGAGCGTGCTTATCACGGGCGTACACTTTTGACGATGTCACTTACAAGTAAAGTGAAACCGTACAAGCATGGATTTGGGCCGTTTGCATCAGAAGTATACAAATTACCATATCCATACTACTACCGTGCTGAAGAAGGATTGACGCCAGAAGAAGTAGACGCGCAAATTTTAGCATATTTCGAACGCTTTATGTTAGAGGAAGTAGCAAGTGATAATATCGCTGCAATTATTTTGGAACCGCTTCAAGGAGAAGGTGGATTTATCGTTCCGACGACTACATTCATGCAAGGTGTTCGAAATATTTGTGATAAATATGGAATCATTATGATTGCGGATGAAATTCAAACTGGTTTTGCTCGTACGGGTAGCTTATTTGCAATGGATCATTTCGGCGTAGCTCCTGATTTGATGACTTTTTCAAAATCAATCGCTGCTGGAATGCCGCTTAGTGCAGTAACAGGAAGAGCGGATTTAATGGATGCACCTGGACCAGGTCAATTAGGTGGTACTTTCTCAGGAAGTCCGGCTGCTTGTGCGGCTGCATTGGCTGTTTTAGATATAATCGAAGAAGAGAATTTAGTAGGTCGTGCTGTAGAAATTGGTGCACGCATGATGGAAGTGTTTAATAGCTGGAAAGAGAAATATGAATTAGTTGGCGATGTTAGAGGACTCGGCGCGATGACTGCTATTGAACTTGTAAAAGATAAAGAGACGAAAGAGCCAGCAGCGGAAGAAGTTAAAGCAATTATGAAGGAAACGCATAATAAAGGGGTCATTACGATAAGTGCTGGTATTTATAGCAATGTACTTCGCTTCTTACCGCCTCTTGTTATAACAGATGAACAGCTTGAAGAAGGGCTTACTATTTTAGAAGCTGCGATTGCGAAACTATCAAAATAAAAAAATGGTGGAGGCAGGGGCATGAGGTTTTTCAATTATATAAACGGTGAGTGGAAAGAACCTTCCACGAATGCATACGTTAAAGATTATAATCCGCATAACGGGGAAGTGCTAGGTGAATTCCCATTTAGTTCAGTAGAAGATACACGAGTCGCAATCGCATCAGCGAAAGAAGCTTTTCATAAATGGCAAAAATTATCGTTTCAAGAGAGAGCAAGTTATTTATGGAAAGCGGCAGCTATTTTAAAAGAAAAAGTAAATGAAATTGGCCGTGATGTAACGAATGAAGAAGGAAAGACGATTGCGGAAGGGATAGGCGAGACGAAGCGAGCGATTAGCATTCTTGAATATTATGCAGGGGAAGCGAATCAGCCGATCGGAGAGATCATTCCGTCTGCTAATGAAAGTACGATGCTTTACAGTAAACGTGTAGCAGTAGGCCCGGTGGGATTAATTACGCCATGGAACTTTCCAATTGCGATTCCGGCGTGGAAAATGGCGCCAGCACTTATTTACGGAAATACGATTGTTATTAAGCCGGCTGAAGTTACGCCAAAATCGGTGTACCATCTCGTGGAAGCTTTCCATGAGGCAGGCATTCCGGCAGGCGTTATAAATTGTGTGTTCGGCAAAGGCTCTGAAGTTGGAGCAGAGTTAACGGGAAATCCGGATATAAAAGCGGTATCCTTTACTGGTTCTAATCACGTTGGCAATATCATTCAAAAAGCAGCCGTTGAAACTAGGAAAAAAGTACAATTAGAAATGGGCGGGAAAAATCCGATAGTTGTATTAAAAGATGCCGATATTGAAAAGGCGGTCAATATGACGATAAAAGGTGCGTTTATGTCAACGGGGCAAAAGTGTACCGCAACAAGTAGAGTAATAGTCGAAGAGGAAATTTATGAAGCGTTCCGTGAGCAACTATTGCAGCGTACGGAAGCTCTTACAGTTGGGAACCCGTTAGAACCAGATACATTTATGGGCCCATGTGTTTCAAAAGGGCAGCAGCAATCTGTTTTATCGATGATTGAAGTAGGAAAAGGAGAGGCTACCTTACTGTATGGTGGTAGCGAGCCGAAAGATGCTGAATTGCAGAAGGGCTCTTACGTGTTACCGACTATTTTTGAAAATGTAGATGTAGATGCACGCATTGCAAAAGAAGAAATTTTCGGTCCAGTTATATGTTTATTTAAAGTGAATAGTTATGAAGAAGCAGTTTCTTTAGCGAATGATACAGAATACGGATTAAGTGCATCGATTTGTACGAACAATTTAAGTTTATCGCAAAGGTTCATTGATGATATGGAAGTTGGAATGGTTCATGTGAATTCAGAAACTGCAGGAGCAGAACCTCAAGTTCCATTTGGCGGAATGAAAAACTCCAGCGCTGGACCGCGTGAACAAGGAAAAGCGGCGAAAGAATTTTACACGAGAATAAAGACAGTATACGTAGATCAAGTATAAACAATAAAAAACATAGTAATGGAGGATGCAATATGCGTAAAGGGACATTTTTTATGGCAGGACACTCTAGGCTTCCGAAAGGTATGGCTGTTCGCAGCATGTATGAAACATTAACAATTACAATTGAGGCAGATCATAAATATCATGTCATTATTGAAGCGTCATGTACGCTTGCGACAGAGCATGGTAGAGACTTCGTCGCTCAAATTTTGAGAGGACATAGTTTACGAGATGGTATTGAAGAAATCGTGCAAGATATTACAGATCATTATCAAGGAAAAGCGCAAAATGCTATCGTCAGTGCGGTAAAAGATTTGCATCGCCAATATGTAAGTTATTTAAATGATGAACAGCTCGAGGGAGAGTACGAGGAAACAACACCATAAAAACTGTCTAGTTTATCCCGCATTAACGCGCAGTAAGATCTCCACGGGAGATCAACTGCCCGTAAATGCCCGATTGGTGAAACTAATGATCAGTGGGGATGAACTACGTCCCCACTGATCAAAGTTTCACTTTATCACCATAAACAAGAGCCAGTTGTATTTCCGTTAACGGGATACGACTGGCTTATTTTATTGAGGAGGCAAGGAATATGAAAAAGTTAAATGAAGTGCAAGTTGTAAAACAAGAGACGAAAAAAAGAGGCTGTGCGGAAAGTAAGGGTATTTGTAAAATGTGTAAAGTTTGTAGAGAAAATAATAAAAAACGAATTGACAATTAGAATATTTTGAATTATTATTTAATTAATAAGATCCACTCGAGAAATTAGCCTTCTCTAAATTCGATCTTGTTTTCCTGTTTTACACATATTTTCATATGAACTGTCTATTATTATTGTACTTTAAGAGATTAAAGAACATTCGTAATTATGAGCCAGTTGTATGTATCTGCGATTGTTATGTCGCGGATATGTATGACTGGCCTTTTCGTTGTTAGGGCAGTAAGACCGAATCTCAGCATAAGAAGATAAGGATAACTGTCTGTAAAAAGCGTCAATACGTTCTTCATATTTAATTTAGGGAGGAATTGAAATGTCGATTATTACAGAACAAAGTGCGAAGATGAAGTTTGCAAAGAAATATGAGGGGTATGAAATTGTTCCTCATCCGGAGCATAAACGTTTATATCATATCGTATTAAATCAGCAATTGCTTCAGCAGTTTTTTGAAGAGGTAAAAGAGCATTCAGAGCAGTCATTACAATATATTCCGTATTCTCGGTTTAATATTGCGGATAGCATGAAAAAGATTTTTGGGCAATCATTTATGGATAACATTCGCGGCATTATTCATGACCGTGAAACGGGCGGATTTACAATTGGGGTACAAGGTGAAACGGCAGATCCAGCAGACTACGTGAAATTTGCAACAGCATTAACGCATTTAATCGGGGCGCCAAACTTTGATGCAATGACAGGAACGTATTATGCTAGATTTAATGTGAAAGATACGGATAGTAGTGATTCTTACCTTCGTCAAGCGTACCGATTGTTTACACTTCATACAGACGGTACATTCGTTGATGAACCGACAGATTGGCTTCTTATGATGAAAATTGAAGAGCAAAATGCAGTAGGAGGGGAATCCCGTTTACTACATTTAGACGATTGGGAAGATCTTCAGAAATTTAGAGATCATTCGCTCGCATCTGTTAAAATTACGTATAAAGCACCACCGAGTAAAAATTCGCAAGAAATCGTGTATCGTGAAACATTTTTTGATGTAAATAACGCACCATGCATTTGCTTTATCGATCAGTTCGCGTATCCAGATAATATTGAACAAGCAAACTATCTGAAAGACTTATCGTATTCAGTTGAAAACTCACCAGCGACACATGCATTAAAATTACCAATTGGTGACTTAGTTCTTTTAAACAATTTATTTTGGATGCACGGAAGAGCTGCGTTTGAAAAAAATAAAGATTTATATAGAGAATTAATGCGTCAGCGTGGTTGTTTTTCTAAATAATATGTACGGCGGGTCTTGAAAAGAGACCTGCCTTTTATACTATTAAGGGGGAAGTAGGATGTATGACTTTATAATTATTGGCGGAGGAATTGTTGGCCTTTCAACTGGAATGGCTTTGACGAAAAAATTCCCTCGTGCGAAAATCGCGATCATTGAAAAAGAAAAGGAACTTGCACATCATCAAACTGGGCATAATAGCGGAGTAATTCACTCTGGAATTTATTATAAACCAGGAAGTTATAAAGCAAAGTTTGCCAAAGAAGGAAACGCAGCTATGGTTCAATTTTGTAAAGAAAATGACATCGCTTATGACATGTGCGGAAAAGTAATTGTCGCTACAGAAAAAGAAGAACTTCCTCTTTTACATAATTTATATGAGAGAGGCTTACAAAACGATTTACATATTTTAAAAATAGATAAGGAAGAATTAGCTGAAATTGAACCTCATGTAAAAGGACTTGGTGCAATCCGAGTTCCGTCTTGCGGGATTGCTGATTATAAAGGAGTAAGTTATGCATTTGCCCGTTTGATTCAAGAAAGCGGCGGAGAAGTACATTTAGGAACAGCCGCAGAGCGTATTACTGAGAAGAAAGACGCCGTAACAATTGAGACAAACAAAGGCACATTTAAAACGAAATTTCTCATTAACTGCGCCGGCTTACATAGTGATCGTATTGCGAAAAAGACAGGCATATTAACGGATATGAAAATCGTTCCGTTCCGTGGTGAGTATTACGAACTTGTCCCAGAAAAACGCCATCTCGTAAAACATTTAATCTATCCAGTTCCAAATCCAGAATTCCCGTTTTTAGGTGTTCATTTTACAAGAATGATAAACGGAGACGTACATGCAGGACCGAACGCAGTATTAAGCTTTAAGCGAGAAGGCTACACGAAAAAAGACTTCGACATAAAAGACTTCATGGAAACAATGACATACACAGGCTTCTGGAAAATGGCGATGCCAAATATGAAAGAAGGCATAAAAGAAATGGTGCGCTCATTTAGTAAACAATCATTTTTAAAAAGCTTGCAGCGCTTAATACCAGAGCTAACAGAAAAAGATATCATCCCAACGCATGCAGGTGTAAGGGCACAAGCCATCTTATCAAACGGAAATATGGTTGATGACTTCTGCATTATCCCTGGCATCAATTCGCTGCATATTTGCAATGCACCATCTCCAGCTGCGACAGCAAGTATAAAGATTGGTGAGGAGATTGCGAAGCAAGTGCCGGATGTGGTGGCGGTTAGGGTTTGATGGATAGATTGGGTTTCCTCGGGTGTACCGGGTGTGGGATTGGTTGGTGGTTACCGAGCGTAAACGTGCGGAATTTGTCGGTTGGTCGATAAGTTGTGTCGAATCGCCGATATATTCGAAGTTACGTTCAATATAATTGAATAATCGCTGATATATTTTTGCGGGAGTGTTGGGTTGGTTGTAGGTAGGGAATGCGTATGTTTCTACCATTAATGTTCGTTAATGTCTAAATAATAGTTTGTGTGGATTTGAAATAAAGCTACCTCACTTTGTTAAGTTAAGTAGTTGCCCGTATAATAGAGAAGTCCGCGCTATTATACGGGCATTCTTATTTCCTACCACTCAAAATCATTGCATTTCCTAATACTTTTTTGTTCAATAAGAGTTTTGGTAACTCTATTTCTTCAGCAAGCTTGTAGCTATTCAATTCAGATACACCATGTTTCTTTAAGACATGTAAGAGCTCTCTTTCATCTCCAAATATTTTTTCATCCATAAATAAATCTAAGAAAACAAACTCGCCACCAGGTTTTAACACTCTTAAAGCCTCTTTAATTACTTCAGTTTTATTTTCTTCATCTTTTACTTCATGAAATGTTAGACAGCTTACAATTATATCAAATTCACCATCAGTAAAAGGGAGTTCTGCAGCACTTGCTTTCAGAAAATCAATTCTATTAGAGACCCCTTCTATTTCAGCATTTTGTTGGCACTTAGATTTGGAATATTCCCAATTTCCGCCCCAATAATCAATTCCAGTTAGAAAGGACTTAGGAAAAGTCTTTGCCAGTTTAATAATCAGTGAACCACTACCGGTTCCTATATCTAGTATTTTTCCTTTTCCATTCCAATTCACCTTGGCAACAATTAAATCATGTATTTTTAACTGATAATTCCCCCCAAATGCTGCAAATTGGTAAACTGAATAAGAAAGTATAAATGCTATATAAATAAAAGGTAACGCAAAAATACCTGACAGGACTCGCAAATATAAATTAACAGGTAATAATGTTACCGAGAGAAGAATGAGTGAAATAACCAAAAAAATAATTAGTTTGTAAATTCGTATCCAAGTTTGATATTTAGTTTTTGTTTTCAACATATGAGCCATCCTTAAATAACCTATCTTTTATTTGCTATAATTATATAGGAAATCCATAATCCTGTCCTATAGTTTAAGTATATGACTTCATAATCATAATCTTAATATGAATATCCAATTATTTCAGAAGAGATCTGCCACAGCACCTCCCAAGAACGAATATGTAGCTTGAATTCCACAATGAATAAATGATTTTTTTACTGGCTTATGAACATACACCGCTGATTATCGCTCTACTTCATAAGTAATCCCATACTTCTTCAACTTCTTATATAAATTAGCCCGGGACATGCCTAACTTTTTCGCAGCGATGCTTTTGTTTCCGTACGTGTCTTCGAGAGTTTGTATAATTCTAGTTTTCTCCAAGCTCTTTTTCTCATCGGTGAGTGAACGCTCTGTATGATAGACGGATTTTTGCGAAGGCAATAGTTGTAAAATATTTGCTTCCCGTATTTCTTTCCCGTCATGAAGGACAATTAATCTTTCTATTATATTGCGCAGTTCGCGAATATTCCCCGGCCAAAAGTATGTATGTAGTCGATTCATTGCTTCTTGATGAACGAAAGGAGCGGGCTTGTTATATTTAAAAGAAAATTCCTTTAAGAAATGATGAGTTAAAAAGGAAATATCGTCCGTTCGTTCTCGTAATGGCGGGATATGCGCTGTGAAGACATTTAATCTATAAAATAAATCAGATCGAAATGTCCCGCTGAGCACCATATCTTCTAACATACGATTCGTTGCGGCAATAATTCTTACGTTTATCTTTTTCGGTGTTTGTCCGCCAATTCGGTAAATCTCTTTTTCTTGTAAAGCACGAAGTAGTTTCACTTGCATATCAAGCGGGAGTTCTCCTACTTCATCTAAAAATAAAGTGCCGCCATTTGCTAGTTCTAGCTTTCCTGCTTTTCCGCCTTTAGCGGCTCCCGTATAAGCTCCAGATTCATAACCGAATAATTCACTTTCAAAGAGAGCGGCAGGAATAGCGCCGCAATTGATCGGAATAAAAGGTTGCTTGCTTCTAAGGCTAGCTTCGTGAATGGCCTGGGCAAAGAGTTCTTTCCCAACACCGCTTTCTCCTGTAATTAAAATCGTCGCATCAGTTTTTGCTACCTTTTTCATGTTGTGGATAATGTGCTGAAGTGTTGCGTTATTTCCTTTAATCGTGCTGAAGGGGTCATCTTGCTGATGTTGAATCATTTGTTTTAATTGCTGTAATTCTTCAGAAGTAGAGGATAATTTTTCATTTAACTTAATCGTCGCAGTAATATCTCTTTCTACAGACATAGAACCAACTAATTCGTTGTCGTCGTTATAAATAGGAGTCGTACTAATTAATACGTGCTTATCTGGCCGAGGCAGGTGATAAATATCCCGGACCGGTTGCCCGCTCTCAAGAACTTTTAAATTCATAATATCTTCTTTTGAAAAGAACTCTTGCACATTTCTACCGATAATATCTTCCTTCTTAATGTCATACATCTTTTCTGCTGCCTCGTTCCAGTACAACATAACTCCTTCTGTATTTACGATAGAAATCGCTTCTTCCACGTAAGAGAGGAGTGTATGCAACGTTGGAACTGCAAAGTTATCAAATTGTTTCATAACATGGCCTCCAAAGAATTTATCCCGCTATTTGTGGGCTGAAAATCCCTACTGATTTTATAAAAAAGTAGACAGTAGTATACAGATTTGTTGCCAAAAGGATACACCTTTTTCAGAAAAATGTAAACAAATTAACGCTTTGCACTTTGGCATGATACTTGCAATGAAAATAGTATCAATATATAGAGGAGAGATAGAAATGAAGGTTAGTAAAATATACACAACAATTGATGCGCACGTAGCTGGGGAACCGCTTCGAATTATTACGGGCGGCGTGCCAGAGATAAAGGGAGAAACGCAGTTAGAAAGACGTGCATACTGCATGGAACATTTGGATCATCTTCGTGAAATTCTTATGTATGAACCGAGAGGGCATCACGGCATGTACGGTTGTATCATTACACCGCCTGCAAGTGCTCACGCTGATTTTGGCGTATTATTTATGCACAATGAAGGCTGGAGTACGATGTGTGGTCACGGCATTATCGCTGTTATTACAGTAGGAATTGAAACGGGCATGTTTGAAGTGACAGGTGAAAAACAAAAGTTCATTATTGATAGTCCTGCCGGGGAAGTTATTGCGTATGCAAAATTTAACGGGAGCGAAGTAGAGTCCGTATCATTTGAAAATGTTCCTTCGTTCGTATATAAGAAAGACGTTCCTATCAAAATAGATGACTATGAATTTCAAGTAGATATCGCATTTGGCGGAGCCTTTTATGCGGTAGTAGATAGTAAAGAATTTGGTTTGAAGGTCGATTTTAAAGATTTACCTGCAATTCAAGCGTGGGGCGGTAAAATTAAGCACTATATCGAGAGCCAGATGGAAGTAAAGCATCCACTGGAAGAAGGGTTAAAAGGAATATACGGCGTCATTTTTTCAGATGAACCGAAAGAAAAAGACGCTACGTTACGAAATGTAACGATCTTCGCTGACGGGCAAGTAGACCGTTCTCCTTGTGGCACAGGAACTTCCGCAAGAATCGCAACCCTTTTTGAAAAAGAGGCTTTACAAAAGGGAGAAATTTTCGTCCACGAATGCATTACTGATGGGAAATTCGAGGGAGAAGTATTGTCCGTAACAGAGGTAGATCAATATGAAGCAGTCATTCCGAAAGTAACCGGGAATGCATTTATTACAGGATTTCATCAGTTTGTAGTAGATCCGAGGGATGTTTTGAATCGGGGGTTTTTGTTAGCTTAATGTTTTCTTAAGGGGAGGGACCTTTGGATGAAGTGGTGGCGAAAATTAAATTTACCTGTGAAAATCTTGATAGGGGCATTAATCGGTATTGCGTTAGGGGTAGTATTTGGACCAAAAGTAGCTGTTTTAAAACCGATTGGGGATATATTTATTCGTTTATTACAAATGATTATCGTTCCTTTAACTTTTTTAAGCATCGTCTCAGGTATCGCACAACTTGAAAATCCGAAAATGTTACGAGCAATTGGCGGAAGAATTTTCATTTACTATGCAGTCACGGCTGTATTAGCGACAAGTATCGGCGTAGTAATTGCTTATATTATCAATCCTGGTAAAGGAGTAGAAGGACTTCTTGCGGGCGGGCAGAAATTTAAAGAAGAGGAATTTAGTTTTATAGATAATATCGTACAATGGTTTCCTTCTAACGTCATTCAAGCGGCTGCAGAAACAAGTATGCTTCAAATTATTATCTTTGCTATTTTTGTCGGCATGGCACTTATTCTTCTTGGTGATCAAGCGAAAGGAACTCGTAAATTAGTTCATGAAGGATCAAAAATAATGATTAAAATTGCGGAAATCGTTATTGGATTTGCTCCGTACGGAATTATGGCGTTAATTGCTCATGTAGTTGGCACATTTGGAGCAGACATGCTTACTGCGGTCGTTAGTTATGTAGTAGCTGATTATTTGTCATTGCTACTCATTGTGTTCATTATGTATCCAATTATATTGAAAGTTTTCGGGAAAATTGGCCCTATTCATTTCTATAAACAAGTGAGCCCAGCTATGATTGTAGCTGCTAGTACAACATCGAGTAGCGCAACGCTTCCAGTAACGATGGAAGTGGCGCAAAAAAGACTTCGTATCCCTGAATCGGTAGCTGGTTTCACCATTCCGCTTGGAGCTACTGTTAATATGAACGGATTATCAGCGGCGCTCGGTGTTTTAGCGGTCTTCGCATTAAATGTATACGGAATTCCAATTACATTTGGGCTTATTATGCAAACTGTATTTTTAGGAATCGTCCTTGCAGCGGGCTGTGCTGGAGTAAAAGGTGCGGACGTTATTACCGCGACCATTTTACTTTCTACACTAGGGCTTCCGCTAACAATTATCCCGATCATCGCAGCTGTTTCTCCGCTCGTTGACATGGGCCATACAGTTGTAAATATTACGGGTGATTTAGTAGGAGCGCAGGTCGTGAATGAAAATATAGCACAAAGTGAGGAGAAGAATATAGGAAAGGGTGAACAAATATGCTAGTCATAAGCGCGAACGAACAAAGAAACTTAGTAAATATGAACGAAGTCATTGAATACGCGGCGCTTGCCTTAAAAGAGTTTTCCGCAGAAAGAACGATTACACCAATACGCGGCTCATTACCATTTGCGGACGAGCAAAATACCGCGTTAATTATGCCTTCAGTCGCGGAAGGACTTGAAGCACTCGGTTTAAAAGTAGTAACAGTAGTCCCGCAGAACAAAAAGATAGGAAAGAAAACGATAAACGGGATTGTTATGCTATCAGACTTTCAAACGGGAGAACCACTCGCACTTTTAGAAGGATCCTACTTAACGATGATCCGAACAGGCGCCTTATCAGGAGTAGCGACAAAACATTTAGCTCGTCATAACGCAAAAACTTTATGCATCATCGGCACCGGTGAACAGGCGAAAGGAATTGCCGAAGCTGTATTCGCCGTTAGGGATATCGAAAAAGTCATTTTATACAATCGAACGGAAGAAAAAGCGTATGCATTTGCGCAATATATACAAGAGACATTCGACAAACCAGCTTACGTCTATGCAAGTCCAGATGAAGCAATAAGCGAAGCAGACATCATCGTCACAACAACGAACGCATCCACACCAGTCTTCACAGAAACATTGCAAAAAGGCGTACACATAAACGCCGTCGGCTCATTCAGACCGAGCATGCAAGAACTACCATCCCACGCCATCGCAAGCGCAAACAAAGTAGTAGTCGAATCAAAAGAAGCAGCACTAGAAGAAACAGGTGATCTTCAAATTCCGATAAAAGAAGGTCTATTCGAAGCTAGCAATCTCCACGCTGAACTTGGTCAAATTATAAGCGGAGAAAAAGCCGGCCGCGAAAACGATGAAGAGATTACTGTTTTCAAATCGGTTGGTTTGGCGGTAGTGGATATTATCGTTGCGAAGTATTTGTATGAAAAAGCGGTGGAGCGTGGAGTGGGGAATAAGATTGAGTTTTGAGGCTGCCTTTTGGTGGTCTTTTTCTTGTTGATAAGGGAGAAGTTATATGTTTTCAAGTGTAGGTTTGAAATAAATTCGTACTGTTTAAAAATAAGAAGGTAATCACACATTAGTCATATCTAATATGTGATTACCTTTTTTATTTAGCTGTCATGGCACCGTCTGCAACCACAGCACTACCAGTCATTGCTGATGATTCATCTGAGGCAAGGAATAAGGCTACATTCGCAATTTCGTCTGTATGAATGACACGACCAATCGGTTGGAAGTCATCAATACTATTTAGTACATTTTCAATACCACCCATTAAATTCGCATGTGCATCGTTAATGGTAGTATTCACCCAACCTGGACAAATACAATTGGCACGAATGTTTTCCTTAGCATAATCTAACGCTATGGCTTTGGTAAGCATTAATATAGCTCCTTTGGAAGCCACATATGCAGATAACATAGGCTCTGCAACTAAGCTGTTTACAGATCCTAAATTAATGATAGATCCGCCACCACTTTTTCTCAGTTCAGGGATACCGAACTTGGTCGTAAGATACATGGATTTCACATTTACATCCATCGTTCGGTCCCACACCTCTTCCGTAATATTCTCAATTTTCCCAGGAACATTTATCCCCGCATTATTACAAATAACATGTAAAGCGCCAAAATGTTCCACAGTATAATTGATTAAATTTTGAACTTGATTGGAATCTGAAACATCTATACGGAAAAATTCAGCATCGCCACCAGCATTTTGTATTTCCTCTACGACATCCGCTCCTTGGTCGATGATATCACTCACCACGACTTTCGCTCCTTCTTTAGCGAATCGTTTTGCAATAGCTGCGCCAATGCCTCTTCCAGCTCCTGTTACAATCGCAACTTTCCCTAACAATCTCATATGCCATTCCTCCATTAAATTGTATTACTCTCGGAATGCAGGTGGTTTTATTTTATATCCTCCTGATTTAACTGCTCCTACCGTAATTCCGAGAACCAACCAGCAAGCACCAAAAATAAACGTCTTGAGGGTAAATCCTGACCAAACAAAAGTAACAATGCCAAAACCAATTAAAGGCATAACCAAATAATATATAAAAGATTTCAAACCACGATTTTTCTTTTTAAAGAAAAAGTACCAAAAAACACATAAATTTAAAATCATAAATGAAGTAACGGCCCCAAAGTTAACAAACATTAAGATTGTTTCTGTTGGTAACACGAGAACAGTAACGGCACATATGATGGCAGACAAATAAGTTGAATTGACTGGTGATTGATATTTAGGGTGAATCTTCTTAAAAACATTTGAAAATGGTAGAAGATTGTCACGACTCATAGAAAAGAGAATTCTAGAGGTTGCTGCCATACAGTTTAAATTTACTGCTCCGGCTATAGCAACTACGTTGATAAGGATTATTACTATGTAAAAGGCGGTACCACCAGCTTCTTTCAAAATATTAAAGTACCCTAAATCTGGATCAAGGTTGGCATAGTTTGGATGAATCAAATGTGCGATATACGCTTGAGCCACAAAGAAAAATCCGATAAATACAATAGAAAGAACCGTTGCCTTTCCAACAGTTTTTCTTGGTTCTGTCGCCTCTTCCGACAGCGTACTGATCCCATCAAAACCTAAGAAACCAAGGACGGCGATTGTAGTTGAAGTAGCAATCAATCCAAAATTGAAATGTTCAGATTGGAAGAATGGATCAAGGGTAAATCCACCAGTGCCGTGACCTCCTATAAACACATAGTTAATACCAACAATCAATACGGCTGCAATGACGACGACTTGTACATAAAACATAATCATGTTCATTCGAGAAGTAACTGTGATTCCTCGGATATTAATATACGTATTAATAGCAATAAACAGCAACGCCCATACCGAAGAAGGGACAGTAGGAAAAATTCCGGTCATCCAGTTTCCAGTCATCGAATACAACAATGCAGGCAGTAGCACATAGTCAGCAAGGATAATCCAGCCTGCTACGAATCCAACATGCGGATTTACTGCACGTTGGATGTACGAATATACAGATCCAGATATAGGGAACTCCTTTGCCATATGGCTATAGCTGTAGGCAGTAAACAACATGGCAATTACCCCTACGATATACACCAAACATGACATACCAAAACTTTGCTGTGCTACCATTCCATACACTTGCATCGGCGCCAATGGAGCCATAAAGACCATGCCATAAATGGTCAGCTCTTTTAAACCAAGGCTTCGCTTTAATTCTTGTTTGTATCCAAATTGACTTATTTCAGTTTCAATCTGAGACATAGATTCACCCCTTTTTTAATATATTAAGAGTATTATAGTGAAAATTCTGAATATTTTCAATAATGTTTTTCAAAGTCATTATCTAAAATGTTACTGATGGGATTAGTGCAAAATTAGATCTGTTTGCTAATAAAATTTTAGATAAATATCCGCAAGAAATTGTTGAATATTATTGGAGAAAATTAACAAGACCGGGAGGCATGGGGCGGGGGTTCTGATGTGGTATTGGTTGCGGGGAACTACAGGTTTATTTTAATTTAAATGTATATATATAAATTCTAAAAAAGTGGTATATAATCGATAAGGATGAAAACGGTTTATGAACCAATAAGAAAGGAATATAAAATATGGAGGAATGGATTGCAAGTCAGAAAGAAACCAACCATCATAAAATAGCGATAACATTATTTCCTATCAGTCTATTTTTAGGGTATATCCATCCAGGATTATTTGGTTTGGGATTATTTTTATTTTTTATTATTACATCATTTAAATTATTGAAGAAAATGCTATTTTTTATGCTCATACTAGGCATAATATCGGTCATTCTTCCTTTTTTAGCACCAATTATTTTTATTGTTATGCTCGTTCTCTTTTTTATGAGAATTCAGTTTGTGCTAAAAAATTGGAGGCCTTTTTTAGCTGGATTGCTTGTATATGGAATTGCGGCTATTTTACTAGCCAGAATGAGTTTTGATCCTACTAGTGCTTCTTTAGCCTATGATTCTTCACCTAGTAAATTAATGGAGTCTATTATTGTTTCGGGTTTAGGGTTTATTGGCATAAGAACAACGTTAATTTGGTTGTATGGTCATAATTATAGTAGTTATGCAGCTCTTGGAATTATGGGAAGCGTACCTCTTATTATCATTTCTTTCATTTTGCCATTTTTAAAAATGCATGTTGGTGGAGATGTTTATGTCGCAGAACCAGGAATGGTTGATGGACACGCTGTTACAGGAGAAACAGTTGTACATTCTTCAGATGCGCATATAACTAAAGGAACGAACGTACAACATGTACAATCATATGTAAGAACAGCGCCAGACGGAGACGTAACAAATAACTTATCGTATCACGGTCCAGATGCGAAACCTGTGAATCCAGAAACGGTAGCGGTAAAAGGATACGTGAGAACAGCGCCAGACGGAGACGTAACGAATAACTTATCATATCACGGTCCGGATGCAAAGCCAGTGAATCCAGATATGGTAGCGGTGAAAGGCCATGTAAGAACAGCGCCAGACGGAGACGTAACGAATAACTTGTCGTATCATGGTCCAGATGCAAAGCCGGTCAATCCAGATATGGTAGCGGTGAAAGGCCATATAAGAACAGCGCCAGACGGAGACGTAACGAATAACTTATCATACCATGGTCCGGATGCGAATTTTGTAAATGTAGAAGCGCAAGGAAATGATCATGTAAAAGTTACTTCAGATACTAAGGGTTCTTCACAGTGGGGAAGCATGACTCCAGAACAGAAAGAAACAGCCTTGAATGTATTTAGTGGAACATTAGTTGGACAAGGCATGATAGATAAATTGTTAAAACGTGTGGATCCGAAGAAAGGACGGAATCGTTTTTGCGGACATTGTGGTAAGGAAAGGTCTGGGAACGAACGATTTTGTGTCTCATGTGGAGGTAGTCTGGAAGAGGATGAACAAGTTCCGAAACAAACAGATAATAGGAAGAAAGGGAACTTTATTCTATTCAGTATTATCGGAGCAATCATTGTAATAACAGCGATACTTATGATGAAAAATTCATTTTTCTCAGAGGATGATAAAGTAGCAACTTCGGTAGAAACTAGTGAAGTAGAAGACGAACAACTAAACGCTGTAACACTATTAGATATAGATGGTTATTGGGTAGACAAAAGTAAGGATAGTCATGTTGAAATTCGTGTAGCTGAAGATAAAAAAGGTGAAATCACCGTTTATAACGGTGAAGAAAACGCTACATACTTATTCAAACAACAAGAGAGTGATGAGAAAAAGATTAGTTTGCGCATCTATGAAGCGAAATCTAACTTAGAAACATTCACACCATTTAATGTTCGTGTAAATGTAATAGATGACGAGAACATTGAGTTAATAAGACAAGGGTATGGAGCAGCAACCCTCTCACTTACACAAATAACGAAAGAAGAATTTATGAACTACTATGAGCCTGTTGATAAAAGAGAAACATATACAGGTGAAAACGAGCAATCAAACAATACAAAAACAAAAATACCATTCACACAGATAGAAGGTGACTGGGTTAATACAAGCGGTGGAGATGACATTGCTTTCATATTAGGTGAAGGAGAAAGAAGTGGTGAGTTAATTGTTGCACAGGAACAGCCAGGTGGTGGCAGACTCCCGCAATATAAATTTTATGTAAGCTCTGAGCCAAAGAATGGAGACAATACATACATCATCGCAGTAAAGCAAAACTCAGGTGAGTATAGAAATGTAGAGTTAACGTTGACGGAAGATCAATTGCGGATGAAGATGGATGGACGGGAGAGTATTTATAGAAAGGGAGAGGGGAGTTAGGTTCTCCTCTTTTTTTTATCTTGTTATTTGTATCCCCTTCAAATTTGGCTGAATAAAAGAAAGTAGTTGAATTTAAAAAAATCGAAGTTCATATTTTTATAATATTGGGGACCAGATATATCCTTTTATAAGGAAAAAATAGTATAATCATATTGCTGGAATGATTATACAAATTTTGTCATGGGTCTTTCAAAAAAATATTAGAAACGGACAAAAGTTGTCCACCCTCATATGGTATAGTAATCGTGTAACGAAGTGGAAGAATAAGGATATATTCTGTAGTTGAAACATCTATTTTTAAATAATGTTATATTATGTTTTTATGAAGGTTGGTGAAAAATTTGAACGAACGTGAGAAAAAAACAATAAGACTTTTATCTTTATATGATCGTCTATGTAAGGGGAACGTGTTAATAAAGAAAGATGAAACAGACAATTTTGGAGTTCATCCGAAAACAATTAAAAGAGATTTAGAAGAAATAGAGTTGTATTTAGAAATGAATTCGGGTAATTCATTACAATTAGAACAGGACGATAAAAAACAACAAGTTCATTTGTCACGTAGTAGTGATTTATGGCTTAGCAAAGAAGAAATCCTATCATTAGGAAAAGTTTTGCTAGAAACAAGAGCTTTTTCAAAGAATGAAATGAATACGTTACTTGATAAAATTATGAATCAATCAGCACCGAAAGATCGTGATTTTATTAAAGATGTTATGCGAAATGAACGTCATCACTATGAGCCATTACAACATCAATGTTCTTTACTTCAAATGATATGGGATATTAGTGATGCGGTTAGAACGAAGAAGTTGTTGGAAATGGAATATAAAAAAGAAGCGGCAACAGAAGCAACTAAAAGACAAGTAAAACCAGTAGGAATTCTATTTTCTGAGTATTATTTTTACTTAGCGGCTTTTCCAGTAGAACGTGACTTTGAATTTCCGACGATTTATCGAATGGACCGAATTACAAACTATGAAATTCAAAAGGAGCATTTTAAAGTTAACTATACAGATCGTTTTGAAGAAGGAGAATTTCGAAAGAAAATTCAATTTATGCATTCAGGGCCGTTAATGGATCTTACATTCCGTTTTTCAGGCGCATCACTACAAGCTGTATTAGATCGCCTCCCAACTGCACGTGTCGTATCTCAAGACGCAGATGGTGCCATCATTGAAGCGAAAGTATTTGGTAAGGGAATCAAAATGTGGTTACTAAGCCAAGGACCTTTTGTTGAGGTGTTGAAGCCAGTGGAGTTTCGCGAGGAGCTGAAGGAGAGTTTGGGGAAGATGTTGGGGAAGTATGAATAGGACTAAGGTATAGTGAAATTTTAAAAATGAGTCACTATTAAATCTTTTTAATATAGTTATCATTTGGTAAATGCATGGTTATTTAAATGGAGGATCAAATATGAATCTTTTATTGTTAGATTCGAGATTATATAAGATTGAAACCGGTGAAGATTGGTTTTTAAATGAGGAAATTATTATATATGACGAAAACAATTTTGATGATACTATAAAAACAATTTTAAAAGAGTATGGTATCCCGGGGTGTCGACTATTTGTTCTTGATCATGTTTATAAAAATCTTCAAGGAGTTAGAAATGTATTTCCAATTAGTGGGCTACTACAGAGGGTGTCTTGTTTTGAGCAAGGATATGATGGAATCAGAGCAATCCATATATCTTTTGGAAATTCGTCATATTTTGTTATTAAAGATGGTAACAAGAAGGAATATGTAATTTATTTTACAAATCAAGATTTTATTCTGAAAGATAAGTCAAAGTTTATTAGTTCTATTTTAGGTCTGAATGAAGAAATTAGCTGGGAAAATAGTGATGAGCTATTTCGTAGATTGAAATTGAAAGTGAAAGAGATGAACTGGAATAGAGTGGATAAAGTATTTATTGACCTTTCAAGCATGGATGAATCAGAATTTGTGTTTAATTTTTCAGGAAAGAGTTGGCATAAAAAATTAGCTTGGAAAGTTAATAAGAATTGGGAGAAGTATAGCGAAGGGCAAAAAGAAGATATTGTTGGAGCTTATCGTAGCATGTCTAGAAAAAAAGCAGATGAGTATATTCAATGTAAATATTTTGGAGCAAAATCATGTGATTTAAGAGTAGGAGTTGTTAGCCCATTTACATATGGTAAATCTGCTTTTATGAATAGTCTATTGCACATGCCGCTATTACAAGAGGATATATTAGTGAAGACAGCAAAAGTTACTGAAATATCGTATGATGATCGCTATATTATTACGAATAAGAGTCATCTTAAATATGCTTTTACTTATGAAGAATATCAGAGTGCTGATCTTTTCAAAGAGAGGTTAAGCTTAATAACGACAGATTTAGAACTTGAAAAATGTTCGACTATTGAAGTTATGTTACCCCATTATGCGAGGGATAAGCGCATACAGTATATCGATACACCAGGCTTGTTCGGAAAGATAAGAGAGCATGATGATATAACAGAAGCGTATATAAAAAACTTAGATATTGTTATTTATCTTTTAAATCCATTACAAATTGGTTTTCAGCCATATATAGAAAAGATTAAAGAATTCCAAAAGAAATACAATAAAAAATGTATCTTAGTAGTTAATAAAATGGATTTAGTTCCTAAAGAAGATGATCGAATTAAATTGGAGCAAGAGATTCGACAGGGAATTTTAAATCAAATTGAGGCAGAAAAGATATTTTTTGTTTCATCTTACTTTGCTAGTCGAGCTAGATATTGCCAAGCAAGTTATTTGACAATGGATGATATTCGGCGTGATCAGTCATTATATGTGAAAAAAGATTTAGAAATTATTAGTGGGCGTGGGCTTGTAGAGGGTGATTTAAAAATTATGGAATCTATGAGTGGGATTCAAGAAGTTGAAAAGTTCTTGATCAATGAAACCACGGCGCAATTTATTAATTAGAAATGAAAGTACTTCCTCTTATAGGAGACGGAACTTTGTGAGGTGAAAAAATTGAAAGTTAATGTTTATACAAAAAAAGACGAGCAGTTTGATCGTTTCATGTACATGATTGAAGACATGAATGAAGACATGAATGAAGATTTAGGATTTCAATTTGATAAGAAAACGTTTGGTGATGACTCTTTAGAGGAGAGTTCACATTACTCCGTCTTTCTCTTAAATACTCATTTTGCTAATAATGTTTGGTTAGTTGAACAAGTACAAATGTTAAAAGACAAAGGTGCTCATGATCAAAGCTTTCTATTTATTTTAATCGATAGGGAACGTGTTAAGGATGCAGACCTAATATTGATTGAGAAAGATTTGGAAAAATCATTACAGAAATTTATTCATAATCCTAATATTATTTCAATGTCCCTAGCAGGATATGAAGCTTATATGAATAAAGATGATCGGTTTATATTTTGGAATGAACAAGTGAAAGAGTACTGTAGCATTAAGCAATTAAATAATAATAATGAATACATGCTGCTATTTAATAAATTTTTAGGCATTGATACATTAAAACAATATTTTGTTCTTTGGTCAGAAAATAAACTGTTATTATTGAGAAATTCATCAATTCCAACAGTTATTGGTAAGAATATTCCAGAAATAATTATAGAAGAGATTGAACAAAAATTAGGATGTAGTGTGGCTATTTTTAATAAACAATCCGAATTCGAAGTGATGAGTAATAATTCGGGTGTCATATCTTTTGTTGCAGTGGATGCATTGAACGAGGCTAATGACATTTTAAGTTGTCATAGCAATGTGAATGTAATTGTTCTTAATCCGGATGAGGCATCTTTGAATCGGGATTTAAATCAACGTCTGATGCCGTTTTTCGAGAGTGTATATGAGAAGAGGAACTTTCCTAAAGGGGTATTAGAAAAGGACGAGGAACTGCTTATATTAGACGAGAAGGGTTATCCAATGCCGAAATATAAAGTTGATAATTGGAATGAAGAAATATTAAGATCAAGTGGCTTATTGAAGATTTTAAATAAAGTAGAGGAAGTGACAAAATGATTGAAACAACGAAAATTAAATTAGACTTAACAAAAAAATATATGGAAGAAAAAGTTGCTGAAGCAAATATATCAGAAAGCATTCTCCAATCAATGGAATTTGAGGAGAATCTTAAGAGATTGAATGATGGAGTTTTTAAAATTGGGGTAGTAGCACCTTTTAGCGCTGGGAAATCAACATTTATAAATAGCTTACTAGAATTTGATTTATTATCTACAAGTATTTTAGTAGAAACTGCTGCAATAACAACGGTTAGATATGGAACTGAGCCAAAAGTAGTTATTAATTATCGTGATGGATCAATCATGGAGTTTCCGGAAAAAGGTCAAATATTTAGCTCGTTTGAATTGAAAGATCAACTGAAACGATATACAGCAGTTAATCGTATTGAAGATGATGAACTTGTTGTAGAGAATGATATTAGTTCGGTTGATGTATATTGGCCAATTGAATTATGTAAAAATGGTGTGGAAATAATTGATACACCTGGTCTTTTCGCACCATATGAAGCACATAGTAAAATTACTTCTTCAATTTTAGCAAGTGTGAATGCAGTTATATTTATTATAGATCCAACAACAGTCGGTGAAGTTAACTTCATGCGTGTAATTAAAGAGTACGTGGAGAATGCAAAGAGAAGTACGATAGATAATTCAGATCGACATATTTTCTTTGCTGTAAATAAATTAGATCAGTATCCTGAGGCGGAAGTTGAGAAAGCATATTGGGAATTACATAAAGTGCTTGAAGGAGTTATTAGTACACCGAAAATCTTTAAAGTATCATCTTATTTTGGCTTGATAACAGCGATGTATGAGAATGGATACATAAACTTAGAGGATATTCGTAAGGATGAAACGATTAAATTTGTGGATCAAGAGGGTTATCCGGTATCTGGAAGATCGATTCAAGAGAGTGATATACCGTTTATAAAGGAAGTAAGCCAAATCCATGCAGTAAAAGATAGTTTAGGTATGTACTTCGAAGAAAAAAATTCGTATTTAATTGAAGATATCTTTAAAAAGTATCATCGTGCTTTAGACGTAGAGTTACGATCCATTAATGAAAGTTTACAAGTGACAAAAACTCAGTTGAAACAAGGTACAGATGAGTTTAATGGGAAAATTGAAGAGTTAAAAGATATTTTCGATTCAAGTATTCGGAAGTTGAAGAAAGACATTAAAAATACTGTGGAAGAGATGGTAGAGGATAGCTCGGATATACAGAAGAAAACGTTGATGAATAAGATGCGAAAACGTTTTGATGAAGATGCTCCTATGGTAGCCGAAGATTGGTTAGGTGAAATGCAAAGGGTGTGGAGATCTGATAAACGAAAATTAACGCGCTATAATTCAGAAGAAGTCGCAAATGATTTCTTTGTTTTAATGGATGCTAAAGTAGAAACTACGAAGCAATCATCTAATCAGAAAAACTTTGAATTGATTCAAAAAGAGCTGTTAAAGGTTGTTGAAGAATGTGCTGAAATCTTTAGTGATATGGAGCGTTCGTTTAATAAAATTTATGAAGAGAAATTAGAAATAGATGCTACAGAATCCTCTTTCTTTGATCTTCAAGAAATAATTCGTGAATTAGAAATTGAAATTGAGAAGATGTTTAGAGGTAATTCTGTTGAGGGTATAAGAAAGAGTGTAGAAGAGGATATTGAATATAGAAGAATCATACGTACAAGCACGGAGAGAATACCTGGTTTTCGCAATTGGCTAAAAAGTTGGATTGGTAAAGAGGAACGTCGTGAGGTGTTTGATACGGATGCTTTTATTGAAGATGTAAGTCATGAGGTAAGAATGGGGATTGAAGAAACACACGGTGAATTGATACAGAGCCTCCGTAAAATGGGAGGGAAAACATACGATGAAATACCTAGTTTGGTGGAAAATGTAATACAGAAACATCTATTAGACACAAGAATTAAATACTATAGTCAATGGAAACAACAACAATTAAATAAATTAGAAGAACAGAGTAGAGAAAGTAAAACAGGGCTACAGCAACAAATTGAAAATTTAGATGTGCGCAGATTGTATTTGATAGGGATTAGTGACCAGGTATCTGAGAAATACCTAGAGATTCAAAATTTAGAGGTTCAAAGATTAGAAGAAGTGGAGCTGGTTTAATGGATTTCCGTAAATATGAGTATAACATACAGCAGTTTTTGGATCATAACTATACTAATCTCAAAAATATTAAAGTAGGTGCTTCAGAAGAGTCCATACAAGGGTTTATAAAAAATGAAGTCGCAAGTATCAATAGTTATACAAGAGGATTATTGAAAGAAATTAGAAGAGATGTTGGAAACTACTTAGATGAGCGCTTTGAACCTGCACAAGCTGATGATTTAATGGAACGATTTAGAAAGTTAATGCCAGAGGTACCTATAGAACCAATCCAGCTAGAGAAACGGGAGGTATTTCCAGAGCCAATCCAGCTAGAGAAACGAGAGGTATCTGCATTAGAAAGATTTGAGAAACGTCGTGAAAAGGAATTACCGGCTATAATTACTGAAAATATAACGCCAATATCTATATGTACGGGGGCGGTTAGCGCAGCAATAGTGACAGGGGTGAAGTTCGCAACAGTGGAAGAACTAAGTTTTCTCGTAGGTGCAAAGACTCTAGGGCTCACATTTGTAATTGTAGCCGGAATGACGTGCGCGATAATAAAAATTTTAGATATACAAGGAAAAACACAAGAAGTCTATATTAAAGGTAGTGAGTCACCGATAGATACGCGTTCAACAAAGACAAGGACCCGAGGTGAACTTAAGAGAACTACTATTGAAACAGCTTTAGTAGTACGCCGTAAAGAAATGGAAGTCAAATTACTAAAAGCAATTAGTGATTCAGAGAGACAGTTTGAGAAAATAGTAAATGGATGATTAATTGATAGAGGGTGACTACTGTAATGAGAAGTTTCGAAGATATGGAAGTTATTCAAATGCAACAAAAAAAGTTTTTTAATAGCGCTTCTTTTAAGCTAAGAGAATGCACTGAAGAGCCTGTCACATTACCTTTTCAGGAAATCAATGAAATTTTTTTAGAGTCAGATAGTGAAGTGTCATTTGAGAAGCAGCTACAAGATGTAGCTGTACGGTTTTCTTTAATGCTGACAGCGGCAAAAGGACGGGGAATTACATTAATATCAGGAAATGGATCAGGGAAGCTATCTATTGGCTTCTCTGATTATCAAGAGACAGTATGTAGGAATACATTACTTTCAAGTATTCCAAGTGTGACATTTAATCATAAAGAAAATGTAATACCTACATATAATCATGTAGGTGCTATATCTTGTATGCCGACATTCGATGAAGAAAATGAAAATAGTGTTTCTTGGTTATCATTATTTCTTAGAGCGAATTATATGAAAAGATTTTCAGTTTGTATGGTTTCGCAAAAAATGGATGACTCAGAAATTTTAGTTGCACTTGAAAAGGAATATGCAAAATGGTTTCCAAAACAAAAAATACAAAAGTCTATATCAGAATCAGAAAGCACTCAAGTACAAAAAGGAGAAAACATTTCACGCGGAGGGAATGCGGTTGTAATAAGCAAAAATGAATCGACTAATGAAAGTACTACTCGCGGAACAGATTATTCTACAGATGAATCAATAGAGTATGCGAGCTACCTTGTAGAGCAGTATTGTGAGTTATTAAAATATCACATGGATAGGCAGCATTTAGCAAAATCGATAGGACTATTCCAAAATGTTATATATGTATCTGCGGATGAGGAAAGTGTACTTCAAAATGCAGTTGGTGCATTGAGTGCTGCAACAATGATTGAAAAACATGGACAACTAGTAACGCTTTATCAGCAAGAAAATTTAAGAAGATATATGGAAAGTGCAACCATTCCATATGAAATTGATACTTTTTCGTATTTGAAAGGGTACTGTTCACCAATTTCGAACGTTTTACATTCGAAAGAGTTATCAGTATTGTATAGACTTCCCAGCCAATCATATGATGGATATGAAATAAAGGTAGTAAATGATTTTGAAGTTAGTGTTCAATACAATTGTGAGAAAAATAAGGCATGGAAATTAGGTAGTTTATTTCAAAGAAATCAGATTACTAGTAAAGAAGTTTATATTCCGTACGCTAATATACGACAACATTGCTTAATAAGTGGTATTACAGGTAGTGGGAAAACAAATACAATTATGTCACTTCTTCAAAATAGTCCTGTGCCGTTCTTAATTATAGAACCGTCTAAGCAAGAATATCGCCATTTGACGAGCCTTATTCCAAATATAAAAGTATTTACACCTGGTAATGAGCAACTGTCGCCTATTAGATTGAATCCATTCTATTTTCCAAATGGAATTTCGGTAATGAGCCATATTGACTCATTAAAGGCTGTATTTATGTCTGCATTTTCTATGTATGCTTCAATGCCAAATATTTTAGAACAGTGTTTATACGCTGTTTATCAAAAGATGGGCTGGGACTTAAATACATCTAAAAATATTTATGCTACAGATGGATTGTTAAATGAGCATTATCCAACGTTAGAGCTACTCTACGAGGAAATAGATGAATACTTATCAAAATCAGGTTATGCTGAAGAACAAAAGTCGAATATTCGTGCAGCGCTTTTAACGAGATTGAAAAGCTTAATGACAGGTAGTAAAGGAAAGTTGCTTAATACCGTTGAAACGTTTGATTTTGCAGATTTATTAAAGTATCCAACTGTAATAGAGCTTGAAGAAATAGCGGATGAGGATGATAAAGCACTTATAATTGGATTGTTCTTTATTAGATTATCTGAGCAATTAAAAGTTTCAAGTGAAGAAGTTATTGATGCTGAATTGCAGCATTTTACGGTTATAGAAGAAGCGCATAGATTATTTAAAAATCATAGTGAGAGTCAGAATCCGGAAATAGCTAATACAAAAGGAAAAGCAGTAGAGTACTTCTGTAACTTATTAAGTGAAATTCGTTCACGAGGTGAAGGGATTATCATAGTCGATCAAGTTCCAACTAAACTAGCACCGGATGCTTTGAAAAATACAGACACTAAGATTATACATAGACTAGTATCTCAAGACGATGCTGAATATGTTGCACAATCTCTAGCAATATCGAAAGAAAATGATTTATTATTCTTATCACAATTAAAACGAGGAGAAGTCTTGTTTTTCACTAGTGGTATGTATAATGCAGCATATGTAAAGGTGGACTCTATCAAAGAGAAAGTGAAGTTTACATCTTTAGAAGCTTTACAAGAAAATGCTAGAGAATATAATGCATTTATCCAAAATGATGTGTTAGTTCATCCAATTGCAGATCATATTTTGTCTCAAGACAGTGTTTTAGAAAAACAATTATTAAACCATTTCCGTCGTTTCTATTTCAATATTTTATATGGAGATACTCTGGAATTTAATCAGGTTTTAGAAAAAAATAAAGCGTATATTTTAAAAATTGTAGAGAAGTTTGGTTATACGATTCCTTCTATGCAACAATCAATATTTGTTTCTGCGCTATTATTGGGGATTTTGAAGAAATACTTGAAAGAAAAAACGTATTTTAAGGGCTATCGAGGTACTTGTGAAGAAGTGAATTATTGTTTTACAAGGTTACTTGAAAATATTGATTACAAGTGGTCCAAAAAAGAGTTAATGCAATTTGATGTTCAGAGAAGTACACGGATTTATCCGCAATTAATAATCGCCGCTGAGAGAAAATTATTTGCAGAACCAGCGAATATGTGGATGCAAACAAAACGAAATGTTGTAGATGGTGATGTTGTCCTGTTATCCGCATATTTAATAGAATCGGGAATCTTTAAGCTTATAGATTTAGAGAAAGAACCTATAGAGAATGCAAGGGCGTTATATGAAGAGTGTAAGAGTTCAATTCAAAATCAATTTTTGAAATGGAATTGGAATGCTGTTACACAACAATTAATATATCGTACATTAATCCAATTAACGAATGGTTATGATGAGAACTTGCATAAACAGTTTGCATATTGGATTGAGGAGGAATTAATTCAATGGTAGTAATAGAAGCTGTAGCTATAACAGCTGAGAAGGTTGCAGAGGTTGCGGAGGTTGCTGTAAAGGAATTGGCACAAATAGAGCAGACTTTTCCAAATATTGAAGATGCGGTTGAGACCCTTAATAGTCAAGGGATAGATCAGGGGTATAGAGAGGCATTGCGAATTGAGCAGCCAGTACAAAATGATGCTCAGTTTAAAACAGTTAATGAGGCGATTGAAAATGCAAGTGAAGCAGAGGTTGCGATTTATAAGAATGCTGAACTTGAGTTAAAAGAAATCAATGGGCGTGAGGTACTTCAACGGACCGATATTGATTATGATGCAGTTGACGCGTTTGGACAAACTAATTTAGAGCGTATGGCTGAAGGGAAAGCTCCATTAGTTGATGGTAAACCAATCGAGTTACACCACATTGGACAGAAAATGGAAAGCCCATTAGCTGAGTTGACAAGAATGGAGCACCGAGGTCCAGGCAATGATACAATTCTTCATGATAAATTAAAAGACTCCGAAATTAATCGTACACAGTTTAACGCAGAAAAAGAAGCGCATTGGAAAACTAGAGCAGCGCAAATAAATATTGAGCGAGGTTTATAAGTATGGAACAATTTATTGTAGTTATGAAAGAAAAAGGTGTCAAATATATTGGGGGAGTTAGTGCGGCTGAAATAAAACAAGCTGAAGAAGAATTGCAGTTTAATTTTCCAGAACAATATAAGAAATTTTTAAGTGAATTAGGTATCATATCTCTTAATGGTCATGAAGTTTTTGGGTTAGGTACTAGTGGATATTTGAATGTTGTAGAGGCGACTCTTGAAGAGAGACAGTTTGAAAAAGCATTAACAACAGATTATATTGTTATAGAAAATAGGGGATCCGAAGGAATTCTTATTTTGTTACATAAAGATGGAATGGTTTATGAATGTGCGAATGGTTCGGTGAAACTTATTTTTAATTCTTTAGTAGATTATCTTAGCAAAGAAGTTATATAAAATATTTAGTTTGAAAGTATAAAATATGAGTATTTTGGCCGCATAAAGAGAAGATTTAAAGGATGACTCCATTCATTAGAATGAATGGAGTTTTTTGCGTTTGGACAAAGAATGGAAGTTAAAATCTAGGTGATACTTATAGAATTGAAAAGATTTTTCTATATAGAAAGGGTGTAGTTTTATGTTTGTCACAAGAAGACAGATTGTTATTAGTTGCATGGAAAACCGAATTGGTTAGCCAAATAGCGTTAACTGCACATTCTCTAATGGTAGACGAGTTATATACTAAAGAGAATGCTGTAGAAGAATTAATTAAAAATGTAAATAGGATGGTATCAGATACTCCGAGAATTTATTGAGTGTCAATGTTGAAGTAGATGAAGTCATCTTCTAAGTTAACCATTTAGAGGATGATTTTTTATGGGGAATTTATCTATCTAAAACAAAAAGCGGACAAAATCTGTCCACTTGAATTCGATATAATTAAATATATAAAAAAAGGAACGCCTTGGGAATCCGGTTTTTGTTCAATTGTGCAATTCAAATTTAATAGTTATGGAGGAAATAAAATGAAAAAAATTATGGGAAGTATATTACTAAGTGCTATTTTACTAGCGACAGGTTGTAGTAAAGATGATGTGGATGAAGCTGTAAATAAAGCAGATAAAAAGGTAAAGGAGGAAGTTGCAGTAGCTACTACAAAAGATCATGAACATGTACAACAAATAAAAACTGCTAAACTACCAGGTTATGAGAAGATGACGATAGAAGAAGCTTTTCATAAATTTTTTAAGAATCCGAAATGGAAATATTTCGTTTCTGAAGATCATGAAGATCTCGTAGAGTTTACAGGGAATTGCGTATATCAAGAACAAGAAGTAAAAGCTAAAATTCAATTTGTTTTAAACAAAGAGGATCAAACATTTAAATTAAAGGCAATGGCTTTAAATGATATAGCGCAAAATGAGCTTACAACAGCTGCGATGTTACATTCTATATATGATGTAAATAATAATGAAGCAAAAAATGAAGAGGAAAATAATAATAATGAATTAAAAGAAGAGAAACCGGAAGGATCAGTAAAGGCAGATTCGTACTTTGAAGAAGATAAGAGTATAGAAGAGGAAAAACCAGAAGGATCGGTTAAAGCCGATTCATACTTTGAAGGAGATAGGAATGTAGAAGAGAAGCCAGAGGGATCGGTGAAGGCAGATTCATATTTTGAAGAAGATAAGAGTATAGAAGAGGAAAAACCAGAAGGATCGGTTAAAGCCGATTCATATTTTGAAGAAGATGAGAATGTAGAAGAGAAACCGGAAGGATCGGTAAAGGCGGATTCATATTTTGAAGAAGAGTAATATTGTGAAGGCTGTTTCGGTTGCTCGTTCAAAGAAAAATGTACAAAAGCAAAACATAGGATTTGCCCTGAAGAAGGAGCACAAATCTAAGCCAAACTAAAACGGGGAAAATAACAAATCCCAAAGAGAAAATTTGTTTTTTCTTTTTGTTGGGAAAGCACGTAAAGTAAGATAACGTGTTAAAAAACATTTTGAAGATAATGTATCACCAATTAAAAATCATCGTGATGAAGTGTATCGTATTGATGTATGTATTGTAGAAGATCCGATGGAAAGAGAAATTTACGAAACATATATGATTAACGAATTTCAAGCGAAGGATAATGAGGGTAAAGTATTTTATAAATAACATCAACGTAAACCATGATCTTGGTACTACATCAAGATCATGGCTTTTTTATATGCAATAAAAACAATTGATTATTCTTAATCATTCGACAAAATGCAGCAATTTAAGGTTGTATTTTTTGCTATGATGAGTAAGGAATTTATATATCGTGTTATTGGGGGATAAAAAGAGATGTTGAAAAAATTTATTACATGTATTTTAGGTGGCGCTTTAGTATTCAATTTATCTGGTTGCGACAATACATCCGACAAAACTTCTTCAGAATCTAAAGAAACCAATTCTAAACAAGAAGAAAAGAAAGTGCAAACAACTGATGAGGCGAAAACGAAAGAGAATACAAAGCAGAAAAATACAGAACAAACAAAAGTAAAAGAAAAAGAGTATGCTGTAAACAAAGATTTTCATACACCTAAATTTGATGTAACTGTAAAAAGAGTTGTAGAAAGAGATAAGGTTGGTAAAGAAAGTATAGGATTCCAAAAACCTGAAGATGGACATGTCTTTATTGCTGTAGAAGTAGAAGGGAAAAATATTACAAACGAATCGATGAAATTAGCCTTTTTACCATCAGTGGATTTAGTGGATGAAAATGATAATGCTTACCAAAATGATGTGTGGGCAGCTAGTACTTATGCGGTTGAAAAAGGCGAGACCTCTACTATTACTAAGGAATTAAAACCAGGGGAGGTAATGAGAGAAAGTAAAGTTTACGTGATCAATAAAGAAAAATTTGATACAGGAAAATGGTATGTACTTGTTAACCATGAGTATAAGGAACAAATTAAATAGTGTTTATTTATTAAGAGGAGATGGCTCCTCTTTTTTTTGTTACAAGTTAACACAAAATTTCGTTCTGAGGACACTATTAAATTTTTAAGTTGATGGAGATAGGACGCTACCCCTAGATGAAGAGATTACTATTTTCAAATCAGTTGGTTTGGCTGTAGTAGATATTATCGTTGCGAAGTATTTGTATGAGAAAGCGGTGGAGCAAAGGGTTGGGAATAGGATTGAGTTTTGAGAGGCTACCTTTTGGTGGTCTTTTCTTGTTTGGTGTGGGATTGGTTGCTAGTTTTTGGGGGTAGAACGCGCGGAATTTGTCGGTTAGTCGATATGTTGTGTCGAATCGCTTATATATTTTTGGTGGGGGTGTTTTGCTAAGCAAGTTTCATTGTATGTGAAAATGCTACAAAACAACAAAGATATACTATGATTTGATTTTATCGTAAAAGAAATTATTTCCAATTTTAATTCGACAAAATATGACAAACGGACTGTAACTGTTTCTGTTATGATAATCTCGGAAATCTTACATTTTATCATTCGAAATGAGGTAATCAAGGTGAAATCTAAAGGTGTTGCGTATTTATTACATATTTTCTTCGGATTCTTAGGGGCAGGACGTTTTTATGTTGGTGATATCGGAATGGGTATCTTAAATCTTTTAACTATGGGTGGATTCGGTATTTTATGGCTGGTTGATTTGTTCCTATTAAGTGGACGTGTTGATTATAGAAACGCTCTATTCGCCGCTCGCACTGCTGGGAATAATAACTTAAATGCGATCAATAACGTGAATACAGTTCAAGTTAATATTGATTCTAACATGCTTAAAAACATGCAAGCTGAACCTGCTGCTACACAAGAAAACAAAACTGACTTATCTAAGAATTAATTATGAGAGCACTCGAAAGGGTGTTTTTATTTTACTCTCAGACATGAATAAAATAAGGGGTGATGTTCATGAAGAAAATGTATATTACATTTTTTCTAATGACATTAATTGGTCTGTTATCTGGGTGTGGTCCAGATCTTAAAGCAGCAGAAAATTATTCAAAGGAAATTCTAGATAAAACTGATCTCGCAAAATACATAAAAGACGTTAAGTATGTAGAAGGTAGTAAATTAGAAGACAATGCACTGTATAAATACGAAATTGATATACAAGCAAACGTAACGAACGATTTCTATGACCTTTCCAAAAGAGAACAATATTTGCTTATGCAAGGCGCTATAATAGATCTGGTTGGAAAAGCTGATCGGTTTGTTTATTGTGGAGATTAAGATTGTCGTTATGGAGAAATGAGATTAAAAAATACAGATAGTACTTTTTCTATGGTAATGGAACGATATTCTACTTCTGATTTAAATTATGAAATGAAAATAAGTGATTTTGTAGCTTATACACGTACCGATTTAAAAAATGATACACCGTCATCTTCAGAAAGTTCTATGACGACTAGTGCCACAGGTAAATCATCTACTGCTAATTCAAATGGACAATACGCAAGTAACGGAATAAGTTATATGGTTATATTCGACTTTATGAAACAACAGTATGCCATCCTAACAAATAATGATGAAAATTATATCCCTGAAGTACATGATCCCCAGGTTGCTGAAATAGCTGCTAAACGTTTTGGGATTACAGCTGAAGAGGCTGGATACATTTATGAAAAAGTACAAATGGATGCTTTTAACTAAAATATGGATTTGAAAAGACATCTTTATGGTGTCTTTTCTTTAATAAAAATAATCAACTTAAGAAATTGGTTGTTCCGTAGAAAAACGTACAACAATAAAGTGAACATAGAAGAAATAGAAATCGTTGCGTCAAACATTCAAGGAGCAGGATGGGACTTAACAGCGTGGGCAATGCAAAAAACACTGACAAAAGAAAAAAACAATCACAGTCACAAACAAAGTAGGTGGCACCTGGCCTAGGAAACGACGATCACCTATCATTCGTACAAGTAAGCAAAGCATTCGGCATAAACCCTGCTGAACTACAATTCTTCGTCTACGAAAACAAAGGGAAAATCATAAACGCCCTAACGAACAAACAAATAGGCGCCGCAGTCATGACCCTATCCGAAGCCGAAAAACAATACAAAGTCGGCAAAATAAAAATACTAGCCGTATCAGCACCAAAACGCCTAGACCGACTACCAGAAATCCCAACGTGGAAAGAACAAGGAATCGACGTTGTTTTCCAACACTGGAAAGGGATTATGGGGCCGGAAGATATGATGGAGGAAGAGGGGTTGGGAGGGATTTTATAAGGATAGTGGGGAGAGTAGGGGGTTTTTGGAGGAGAGTAGTGGTTGGTATGGGGGGATGATTGGTGGGGCTAGAGTTGATAAGTAATTTTAGCAACCTGTACTCATGAAATATTGATATCATTCTTAGTATATTTATTTAGAAGTGTAAACGTATAGATTATGTAGTATGAAAAAGTTTTTACATAATTGTTTCCTTTAATTGAAATAATACGTTATTATAATTTTATAAATTAAGATAGAAAGGGAAATAAAATGGATGTTAATAATATAGAGTTACCAGAATCACTAAAAGAACTACTTTGGGACGGGTGGATACTCCTTGGTTTCATATTTGTTGTATGTACTCTGCTTGTAATTATTAGATCTTATATACCAGATGATATTCTACCTATAATTAAAGGTGCTATAGCATTAGTTATTTTAGGTGGGATATTTTATATAGGTTATTAAAGTAATTATTATGGTTTATGAGTGAAAAGGAGTTAAGATGGCTAAGCGAAAGAAAAAGCAAGATGAATCAATATTGGGAACTTTACTAGTTATGACGTTTTTCGGAGTGTTGTGGAAACCGGAATTTTTAGTACCGATAGTAATGGTATCAGCAGCAATTATATTATTATATATTTATGTGAATGTAAAAAAACTAAGAGAATTTCGACAATCAGGAATTTATGATATTGATAAAATGAGTGGCCACCAGTTCGAAAAATATTTAGGAAGTCTATTTCAAGCGTTGGGTTATAAAACAGAGGTTACAAAGGCATCTAACGATTTTGGGGCAGATTTAATTTTGAGAAAAAATGATAGAAGAATTATTATACAAGCAAAGCGCTATAAGAATAATGTTGGGATTAAATCTGTTCAGGAAATTGTTGGTGCAAAAGAGTTTTATAAAGCTGATGAAACATGGGTTGTTACAAATAGTGAATTTACAGCCGCAGCGTAAAAACTTGCTAAAGTGAATCGGGTGGTATTAATTAATCGAGAGAAACTTATTAAGTTAATTAATCAGGGCAAACGAGAAAAGAGAAATTAGGGATATAAAAGGTTAGGTATAGACTAATGGAAAAGGCACTATGAAAAGTGTCTTTTTGTTTTAGATATAGAAAAATAATCCAGAAAAATTATATTTTAGTATATAATTTAAAGTGAGAATAGCATGTAGTAATATTTTTAATAGTAAAGGGAACTTTTGATCATTTTTTAGTATCATAAATTATTTATTCATATATATTTATATTTTATTTTTACAAATGTATAACGTGCATAATACGAAAAAAGAGGGGATTCTTGTGGGTTTACACATTATACCGAATGATTTGCCAAGTCTGACTCCAGGTGAGAGAAAAGTACTTGAAAAGGTTCGATCTTTATATAAAGATGTGCAGAGAGAAGCGTATTTATATATTCAGCCAAGAATTAGACATTTAGAACCTGATTTTATTTTAATTGATTCACAAAGAGGTGTAACAATCTTTGAAGTGAAAGATTGGGAACTTTCTTATATTAATAGAGCAGATAGAAGAAAAATAGATTTAGCGGATGGAAAACAGGTAGATAATCCACTTTGTAAAGCTAACTTATACCATACTGCAGCACAGAGATTATTTAGATTGCAAGATATTTTAAAAAATGAAAGGAACGAATTAAAGTTTAAATTACATACTAATGTTATATTTCCGTATCTCCATTCTAATAAGATTGAAGAGAGTGGATTAGAGCAAGTATTTAATCAGCCACCAGCGCAATATATTTCATCTGACATGTTAAGTAAAGTAAATATAAATCAATTATTTAAAAATGAATTTAGTTTCGTAGAAGAAGATGAAATTATTGCAATACGAACTCTATTATTCCCGGAAATTAAAGTTAGTTGTAGTGATAATCAAATCAGTACAAAAGAATTAATTACAGCACTAGATGCAGAGCAAGAACGTTTTGCAAAACGTGTACCGTATGGTCACTATATGGTAACTGGGGTTCCGGGTAGTGGAAAAACAGTTTTATTGCTAGCTCGTGCGATTCATCTGGTACGTGAACATCCAGAATGGAAAATAAAAATATTAACGTATAATAAGTCGCTACAAACAAAAATTGAAAACAAATTGAATTCTTTAGCGGCTGATCTTACTTTTATGAATGTGCGCTTGGAGAATATAGATGTTAGCACTTTTCATAAATTTGCGCTAGATACAGCGAGTATATGCGTACCGAAAAAATATACAGTGAAATGGTGGAATGAAGAGTTGCCTGAAGTAGCTATACAGAGAGCGCAATCATCGTATGATGCTGTATTAGTGGACGAATATCAAGACTTTCTAGATGATTGGATTCGATTGTGTGTGAAATCTTGTAAAGAACATACGTATATTAACAATCAAAAGGAAACTGTTACCGGGATAAATTTATTTTTAGCAGGGGATAGACTACAGAGCATTTACAATAACTCAGATCATAGTTGGAAGAGCTTAGGTATTGATATGCGTGGGCGAAGTTCTTTACTAAAGAAATCATATCGTGCCGGTAGTCAACATATAGATTTAGCCCTTAATTTTTTGAAACAAGAAAAAAAATTGGAAGAGGAAGTAAATAAATTTTATTGTCCCATGAGTGAATTATCTTTTGAGAATGAGATGAAAGATGGAGTTAGTTTTATTGAAGGTTCATACGAAGATGTTAGTAATAAAGTTTATGAACTCATTAAGAAGAAGGGCTATAAGCCAGAAGATATATTAATTTTGTGTAGAGAGCGAAAAGATTGTGAGAGTATACAGGAAAAACTAAATCATGAAATACGTCAAAAAGTAAAAGTTACAAAAAATATTACTGAAGGACATTTAATTATAACGACGTACCATTCATCAAAAGGTCTTGAGGCACCAATTGTATTTTTAATTGATGTAGACAAGTTTGAGAGAATGCAGCCCGAACAAAATGATATTAAACTACGGAAGTTATTATATGTAGGAATGACAAGATCATCTGAGCATTTATACATTCATGCTAGAAGTTATGATAAACCTTCCTTTGGACAAGTATTAAGGAACGAAATATCTTGAAAACACCCTTGAAAATCTAAAGAGGAGTATAATTAGACTGAATGAAAAATGTAGGACGGGGGAATTATGATGATACATACTTTAGTAAGGGGACAAAAAATAGACGTCACAAAGAATCATCTAGAGATTAAAGGATTACTGGTAGATTTAATTTGGAATGCCCCGATGAATATGGATGTAGATGCATCAGCTTTTTTAGTAGGTTTTAATGGGAAAATTACTAAAGAAGAAGATTTTGTTTTCTATGGACAACCTTATTCTAGTTGTCGATCTGTTCAATTGAATCAACATGTAACAAATGGAATTAAACAAAGATTTTCAATAGATTTTACTCATATAACAGATGAGGTACAAAAGATTGTATTTTCGATTACAATTCATAATGCGGAAGAGAAGAAACAGGCGTTACGAGATGTTTCCCATATTCAATTGAAAATAAGCAACGCACAATCAGGATTAGAAATTATTCAGTTTCCTATCACACATCCATTTACAGATGAAAGTGCCATTATTGTTGGAGAGCTATATCGACATGGGGGAGGATGGAAGTTCAATCCTATTGGAGCGGGTTATTTTGGTGGGTTAGCTGCATTATGTACAAATTTTGGAATAGAAATCGTAGAGGATGAAAAACAAATTGCTCCTCCTGTAGAGAAGAAAATAGCTCCTACTCCACCTCCAGTACAAAAACCTATAAATGTAATGAAGGTTGAATTGAAGAAAAAACAGTCTATAAATATACAAAAATCTAAAATGGTAACAGCTACTTTAGAGTGGGAAACAAATAAAGACTTAGACTTATATTGTTTTTACGTAACAACTAATGGAGAGATAGGAAAGATTTATTATAAAAACCTAGGTTCGTCTAAAGCGTCGCCGTATATTGTGCTGGACGGTGATTCGCAACAACCAGGAAAAGAAACAATCCGTATTTATCGACCAGAAGCTTTAAAATATGTTTTATTTGCTGCGTATAGTGCTGTTGGAAATGGTGTGGGAAGTTTCTATTCTATGAAAGCCAAGGCAGTTGTAGATAATCATTTGGGTAGTGTCGTAACGGCTCCTTTATTAGAAATAAATAACCATGCTTATTGGGTATGCATTGCTCATATTGATTTCACCAATTCAAATGAGATGAAAATTTCACATGTAGAAAGCTATTCGAAAGACCATTCAGAAGCTTCACCACTATTGTATGAAAATGGGAAATTCCGAATGGATGTTGGGCCGATTGAATTTAAAAATGAAGAGGATTATCAGAAGTATTTTAAATAATAAGGTAGAAAATCATACATCGTATTGTATGATTTTTCTTTTATATATAGTTTGGTAAAATAGTAGTAATTGTAATTAAATGTAACGGTGGGATGAAAATGTTAGATCGACTCATAATTGAATTAGCTAAATCAAAAAAGCAGGTTGAGGATATAAAAGGTAATAAATCTTATTTGATTATAAATAAGGATGATGAAGGGTTATACGTTGAAACTAAACTTTCACTTGAGCAATATGAAAAGGGCGAGACAGCAATATCTTATTTTAAAGTGAGTTTTGAAATTCTTAAGAATGCTTGGGAAAAACTTATTGATGTTCGTAAGGTAAAGCATGAGGATTTTGGGCAAGTGGGAGAATGTAATGCTTTCTTGGTAGCTTTTTTTTCTCAGTTTCCATTTGTGAATGTGACTGGATCGCGAGCTATTACATTTAAAGAGTTTCAAACAGATAATCTACCAAGTGAAAAATATGATAAAGTCATGCTCTTTTTAGAAGAGATAATGAATGGTACATATAATCCGAGTACGTTACGTGAACAAACGGATGAGAATTTATATAGTAGGAAGTCTCGCGCGCGTCAAGATTTAAGATTATTGGGCTTTTTGAATGAATCTCATGAAATGAATCAGCTTTTATTAAACGAATATGTTCAATCGGGAGTTAGGAATATCTATATTGCACAGCTAGTTTTAAGACAGGAATATTTCCGTTATGCTTTATTTGTTCTTGGAGTTTTAAAGAATTGTTCAAAAGATGATAAGAAAGAAGCATTAGTGGAGTTAGGGATGACGATTGTCCGAAATTCATTAGGGGATAATTTGATGGTTGAATCGGTAGCGAAGAGGCGTACGGGGAACTTATTAGATTGGCTTGAACAAGTAGGACTAATTAATGATGAATGGATTCCTGTTGAACGGTATGTAAAAGATGATGGAGAAAAGGGCGGTAGTATGAACAGTAATTTACGTGAAAAGTTTTTGACTGTTATGAATGAGTATTTACAGGCAAGAACAGAAAGATTTGCAGGTCATAAAATGGGAGCGGTTGTTAGGCATGAAATGACAACGGAAATAACGAGGTTACCATTTATTGATCATAATCAGTATGTTGTCACAGGATCAATTGGACAAGGAAACTGGGCTGCTGTTCCGTGGCTTGCGATTATGAATAAAGACATTACGACATCTACGCAGAGAGGATATTATATCGTTTATTTATTTAGTGAAGATATGGAGCGATTATATTTAACACTGGCGCAAGGTGTGACGGAAACAACTAAAGAGGAAATGCAAAAAATTAAAGAAGAGATTCGAGAGCAAATACATATGTCCCAAAAGGTGAAGAAAGATGATGAAATCTTCTTAGGGACAAGTTCGAAAGCGAAAGGATATTCGAATTCAACAGCGGCTTATATTGCGTACGATGCTAATAAAATGCCAAATGAAAAAGAGTTAGTAGAGGATCTAGAAGAAATGCTTCGCTATTATGAAGAATTCATAGGTTATAAAGAGGAAGGAACGAAATATGAAATGATTTATGAGAGGAAAGAAGTGTATTTAGATCAGCAATCAATTATCGATCATGTGTCTTCTTATATTCAAAGTAAGGGTTTCTTTTATGAGAAAAAAGATCTTATTAATTTCTTCCTTTCATTAAAGACGAAGCCGTTTGTGATTTTGTCAGGTATTTCAGGTACAGGGAAAACGAAAATTGTTCAGTGGTTTGCGGAGAGTTTAGGGGCTACGGAAGAGAATGGACAGTTTACACTAATCCCGGTTCGACCTGATTGGAGCGATAGTTCTGATTTACTTGGTTATGTGAATCTTCAAGGGGAATTTCAAGAAAGACCGCTAATTAAGGTGCTTGAAGCCGCAGTTGCAAATCCAAACAGACCTTATTTTGTAGTGTTGGACGAGATGAATTTAGCTCGAGTGGAATATTACTTTAGCGATTTTTTAAGTGTAATTGAGAGTCGTAAATGGAAAGATGGACAAATTGTTACGTCACCAGTTCTTCCAGAATCGATTACTAATAAGCACATTACGATTCCATCAAATGTATATATTATCGGAACGGTAAATATGGATGAAACGACACATCCTTTAAGTAAGAAAGTATTAGATCGTGCGAATACAATCGAATTTAAGACCGTTAACTTAGATTATTTTAATTTCTTAATGGATATGGAAGAGAAGGAAGCTGAAATTGTTTCTAATAGCTCTTTAGCAACCAAGTATCTTCATTTAAAAGAATGCTTTAAAGAAAACGAAGATCTTGTGAGGAATATCTCAACTATTTTAATAGAAATAAATAAAACACTTGAATCAGTTGGGGCTCAAGTTGGATATCGTATACGAGATGAAATTTGTTTCTATATGGCATACAACGAGCAAGGAAAGTTATTATCGTTTGATGAAGCACTTGATTATCAAATATATCAAAAGATTTTACCGCGTCTTGCAGGGAGTGATGGAAGAACAGAAGAGGTATTAAAACAGTTATATGTATTATGTGCGAATGAAGAATATGATAGTGGCAATAATGACGCTTCATATGCTAAATATCCTCGTTCAGCTAACAAGCTGTCTCATATGTTAAGGAGGTTCGAGTACGATGGTTTCACCTCTTTCTGGATCTAATAATGAGATAGAGCTAGTTAAGATTGAAACAGAGGAGCTATCATTGACGATTAAAGGAAACCCTTATCATGAAAAATACGAGAGTTTAAAAGAATATCACGCTATGAACGCAGATGAAATGATGTATTTTCATGTAGATGGGAAGACGGAATCCGTTTCTGTATTTGATGCGAGATTGCAGAGGCTGGATGAAGGGAATGAACATCCGCCAATCTTTTTTGAAAATAGAAGTTATCAGCTTGTTGTTGTTCCGAAAAAGAACCAACAGCTCTCTTTTTATCATGAACATCCGGGTTTTCGAAAACAAGTTAGTTCTATTCAAATGGGATCACTTCATGTGTTAATGGGAAATCTTTCATTTCCAAATGAAGTAGGAAATACAACGTTTGAAATTAAAGACGATCAAGATACTTTATTAACCGTTACATTTGAAGTGTTTCCGGCAAAACTTGATTATAAGGATGATTACAGAGCCTTATTAGATGAAGTAAATGATGAGATTTATAATTTAGCGTTTCATTTACTGAAGAGAACATACTTAGGGGCATCTGCAATTTACGCTACAAATCCATCAAAGAGTGAATTTTATCGTATTTTAAATGATTCCTTTGAACGGTTTATGAAGTCGATCTCTCATATTAAAAGACAACCGCATCATACGCTTATGACTAGGCATCAACTTGTACGAGGAGAAAAAATTCGTAAATTGGACTCTGTCGGAATGAACTATTTGCGAAAACGACCACACTTGTTGCAAGGAGAAAACAGTATACCAACTAAAGGAATTACAGCTTATAAGGAAGTGTCATATGATACGCTGGAAAATCGATTTGTTAAATGGATGATTCAAAGAGTCGTACATAGAATAGATGATTTACTTAAAGCACTAGAGCAAAAGTCTAGATATACACGCGGTGTAACTGATGAAGAATTGCTAGAACGTGTAAAAAATATGAAGTATCGAATGAAAAATGAATTGAACGATCCATTTTGGAGAGGAATAGGGAAATTAGATCGCTCAGTTTTTTCACTCGTTATTCAAATGGCAGCAGGATATAGAGATGCATATCAAATCTTCTTAATGCTATCAAGAGGTTTAACATTACGAGGACAAATTTTCAAAATGTCGGTAAAAGATGTCGCAAGGTTATACGAATATTGGACGTATTTAAAGCTGGGACAAATTCTATCGAAAAAGTATATACCACTCCATCAAGATGTTATTCAAGTTAAACAAGACGGTTTATACGTAACGCTTGATGAAAGTAAAACTGCGAAAAGGACGTTCAAACATCCAGAAACAGATGAGGTAATAGAACTTTACTTCCAGAAAAGAAACAGTGGATTACCAACAGTTACACAAAAGCCAGATACAATGCTCGCTATTGAGAAAAAGGGAAAGAGCTATCAATACCAATACATATTTGATGCGAAATATCGAATTGATTTTGCTGAAAGATCTCATTATAAAAGGAAGTATGGCGCCCCTGGCCCAATGGAAGAAGACATTAACACAATGCATCGTTACAGAGATGCACTAGTAGTAGAACAAGAAGGACCATTTGAACGAACAGCTTACGGAGCGTACGTACTATTCCCGTGGAACCAAGAAGAAGAGTATGAGAATCATCCATTTTATAAAAGTATAGAAAAAGTGAATATTGGTGGTTTCCCATTCTTACCAAACGCAACAAGACTAGTCGAACAGTTTTTAGACCATCTCATTGAAAAAAGCCCAGAAGAAATTATAAGAGAAGGCATTCTTCCAAGAGGAACAAAAGAAGAATGGCACTCCTCACTAGAAGAAAAAGTATTAGTAGGCAGCGTGAAAACTGAACACGACTATGAGACGTATAGAAAGAATGGCTTATATCAGATATCAGTCACACAGTTAAAACCAGGATGGCAAGAAGCGAAGTACATAGCATTATATGCACCGAAAAAATGGCACGGAGAAAAAGGTGGCATTCAATACGTAGCTAAAATCAAACACATTCAAATGCAACAAAACAATGAATATGTACATTTCGAACTAGAGCCATGGAAAAAACTAGACCACCTCATTCGCCCAGTAGGATATGGCATTCAAACATATACAATAACAACTATGTCGCTATTAAAAGAAGGACAAGAACTCCCAGAACTCCTCATGAAATCAAAAGAAGAACGAACACTTTGGAAAACGCTGCGTCGTTTTACGAAGCAAGTTAAGGTTGAGCTGGATCATCGTAATTTAGATGAGGCATCTTCTATTAAGAGTTATTATGTGCAGGATGTTCAGATTTGGGTTGATTATGAGAATGGGGTTGTTATGGTTGGGAGAGATGGGCGAGTTAAAGAAGTTCCTTTGGAGTTGGTTGTTGGGAGGGGTTCGGTGTTGTTTAGGGAGGTTTTAGAAGTATTAAATGTTGGGGAATAGCGCTTAGATAAAAAGGGGATTAAATAATGGATAAGAGACCGAATTTATTTTCATATGGAACAAGTGAGTTGTCGCAAGATGCTTTTATTTGTTGGCTAGCAGAGTGGGCGAACCCAATTTATAAAGAAACCGATGAATGCTTATATGAGGCCAGCATAGGTTTTATTAGAAGAATATATGATTTACATAAAAAGACCTTTCCAGCCGCTATTAAAGAAATTAAGATTACGAAACAATTTAAAGGTTTAGATATATTTATTGAAATTAACGGTAATCAGGCTATTTTAATTGAAGATAAAACGTATACAAAAGAACATTCTAATCAACTAAAGCGTTATTATGAAGATGTAATGAAATTTAAAAAATATGAAGAAAATGACCTGTTGCCTATCTATTATAAAATAGGTAATCAAAGTGATTATTCAGCAGTAATTGATGCAAAGTATATGTTGTTTACAAGAAAACAAATGCTTGAATTTTTACAAGAAAATATAGATAGAGGCGTGCAGAATCAAATATTTTTAGATTACTATTTTTATTTAAGAGAAATAGATCAAAAATATGATTCATATAAGACACTGTCGTTAAGCGAGTGGAAAGGCGAAGCCTGGGAAGGATTTTATGAGGAATTAAAGCAACGTGGGATCAAAGGTCAATATGGATATGTAGCTAATCCGAATGGTGGATTCTATGCCTTATGGTGGAATGAACAAGAAGATAATAATTGTAAGCAGTATTTGCAGTTAGAAGAAGGACGTTTATGTTTTAAAATATATGTTGCTGATAAGGATAGAAGAAAAGAACTTAGGGATAAGTGGAGTAAAGCGCTAATCGAACGAAGTCATAATTATTCTTTTAATGTGGAGAAACCTAGGTTTGGTAATGGGCGATATATGACGGTTGCTGTGGTGAGGGATTATAGAGTAGGAGATGGAAAAGGAAGAATTGATATTCCTGGAACGATGGGAGTTTTAGGTGAAGTGGAGAAATTGTTGAAAATGATGGATGTTCGATAGTAGATGCAATTATTAAATATACTGGATAAAGTGTATTGTTTACTATGGGAAGAAGAGCATATGGGGTATATGCTCTTTTTTTATTTGTAAATAACATGGATGTGAAATCTTAAATGATGACCTCCACCCTGTCAAGGTAAAGGTCTTATTTTACCTCTATATTAGTGATACCAAATTTTTTCTATATATTCCCCTCGCACTTCCCCCAAGGTCACCCCCTAACCTAAAGAAAACAAAACAAAAAAGGGGGAATCTACCATGAAAACCACCACAAAGGAACACAGAAACACCATCATCATGCTACTATTCTCGGCTGCAATAGGAATCTTTTCACCATTATTTATGTACATCACACTGGCATGTAAAAATGAGGTGTACAAATATCATTGCCGAAGGCGTTCAACTTTAATTTGTTAATCTTTCTTCTATTTAATATTAGTTCACGTATTAGTGATGTTTTGTTTTGGATTGTGTTTGCTTTTGAGGTAGTTCAAGTGATCATTGTTGCGTGGAAAGTAATACGCGACGAACTGTATCGTTATTTGATACGGATTCCGTTATTTAAAGAAGATAAGTATGCATTGGAAGGCGAATAGGTGATGAAAAAAGAAATAGAAGAAAAACCAAATGGAGGAAAAATCCCATGCCAACCTACAACAAACTAATCCGAAACAAAATCCCACAAATAATAAAAAACAACGGAAAAACACCCACAACAAGAATCCTACCCAAAGACGAATACATAAAAGAAATCTGCAAAAAAACAGAAGAAGAACTAACAGAATACATCGAAGCAAAAACAAAACCCGATAAACTCGAAGAACTCTCCGACCTACTAGAACTAATAAACGCCCTAGCCGAATACGAAGGCACAACACTAAAAGAAATCAACAAAATCCATAAAAAGAAAGCAAAAGAACGAATCCCCTTCCAAAATAGAACTTTCTAATCAAACTAACCCCTCCTAAGCCCATTACAAGCCCCTACCAAGTAATAAATCACTAAGAAAAAACACAACAAAAACAAAAACACCAACAAACACCGTAGTAGTAGTCAAAAAAATTTTGAAATAACACGCCAAAAACCCGGCCCTCCCGCCTATATATATTACAAAGGGGCTTTACATTTTGAATGAGGACGGGAGGAATTTGGATGGCGGTGTATCGTAATGTGCAGGTGAATTTTTGGCAGGATGATTTTGTTTTGGATTTGACGCCGGAGGAGCGGTATTTTTATGTTTATTTGTTGACTTGTTCGAAGACGACTCAGTGTGGGATTTTTCCTTTTCCGAAGCGGTTAGCTGAGATGGAGACTGGTTATAACAGGGAGACTGTTGATAAGCTTTTGCAGCGTTTTGTTGATTATGGGAAGATTCTTTATGATGCGGATACGAGGGAGTTATTTGTTTTAAATTGGCTTCGTTATAATCCTGTGACGAATACGAATGTGGAGAAGTGTGTGCTTCGTGAGCTTAAGGGTGTGAAGAATAAGGAGTTTGTACATATGTTTCTTCAGAAGTGTGCGGAGGAGGAGCTGAATGTTCCGATGCTTTTAGCACATTTCGGTATGCCTGGTGATTTGGCTATGGATGATGTTGATCCAGTTTGCGAGGAGACGGAAGAGGAAGAAGAGGTTGCCCAGAAAGAAATGGGAAGTAAGGTGTTCATGTTTTATGAGCAACATTTCGGTAGTTTATCTCCGTTTACGGTAGAGGAATTGAATGCGTGGATGGTTGAGTTATCAGAGGAGCTGGTGCTGAAGGCTCTTCAAATTTCGTATGAGAATAAAAATCGGAAGATGGCTTATGTGAAGGGGATTTTGCGGGGATGGCACGGGAAAGGATTTACGAAAGTGTCTGAGGTTGAGGCGGATGCTGCGAATTTTCGGAAGAAGGGGTCGTCTGTTAGTACGAAGGAGACGGAGAATTTTTTGGCGAAGTGTGAGGAGTGGGAGAAGAATGTGCCGTCTGAGGAAGAGTTGCAGCGCTTTTTAGCGGAGCGCGGGTGGCGGCCATGAGTATTCAAAATGTAGAGGCGGAGAAGACGGTGTTAGGTTCTCTATTACTTGATGGAGAGCTTATTAAGGAGTGCCGTTTGACGGAGCAGTATTTTTCTATGCCAGTGCATAAGTCTATATTTCAGTTAATGCGAAAAATGGAAGATGAGGGGCAACCGATTGATCTTGTGACGCTCATTTCTAGGGTAGATCCGAATTTTTTGAAGGGGATCGGGGGGATGGAGTATTTTATAGGATTAATGGATGGTGTGCCTACGACTGCTAACTTCTCTTATTACGAAGGGCTTGTTCGAGGTGCTTGGAAAATGTATCAGGCGGGTGTTCTCGGGCACAAGATGGGAGAGCGTCTTATTGCGGAGAAGAATGAGAAAATTATTGGTGAGACGATTACGGCACTTTGTGAGTTAGAGGAAAAGGACTGCGTATGTGAGTTTGATTTGAAGGATGCGTTAGTTGGTTTGTATGAAGAACTTCATCAAGATGAGAAAGAGATTACGGGTATTGAGACTGGTTATACGTCGCTAAATAAAATGACGTGCGGATTGCAGGAAGGTGATTTTGTCGTTCTTGGTGCGCGTCCTTCTATGGGGAAGACTGCGTTTGCGCTAAATGTTGGCATGCATGCGGCGAAGTCTGGAGCGGCGGTTGGATTGTTTTCGTTAGAGATGAGTAGTAAGCAATTGTTAAAAAGGATGGCGTCTTGTGTAGGGGAAGTGTCAGGAGGTAGGCTGAAAAATCCGAAGCATCGTTTTGCGATGGAAGATTGGGAAAAGGTGAGTATGGCGTTTGCAGAGATTGGTGAACTGCCGCTTGAGATTTACGACAATGCAGGGGTTACAGTGCAAGATATTTGGATGCAAACTCGTAAGTTAAAGCGGAAGCACGGTGATAAAAAGCTTTTAGTCATTGTAGATTATTTGCAGCTTATTACGGGTGATCCGAAGCATAAGGGCAATCGATTTCAGGAGATTAGTGAGATTTCTCGTAAGCTTAAGTTATTAGCGCGTGATTTGAATGTTTGTGTAGTAGCGTTGTCGCAATTGTCTCGTTCTGTAGAGTCACGTCAAGATAAGCGCCCGCTTTTATCTGATCTAAGAGAGACGGGACAAATTGAGCAAGATGCGGATGTCATTATGCTTATGTATCGAGAAGATTATTACGATAAGGAAACGAAGCAGAAAGAGATGACGGAGATCCATGTGGCGAAGCATCGGAATGGACCTGTGGGCAGTTTTAAACTGCGATTTTTGAAGGAGTTTGGGCGGTTTGTGGAGAGGGTGAAGTAGTTGTTTTGAAAATAGTATTTGCATGTGAACCAAAGTTGTAACGCTAATTTCATAAGTTATATAATAAAGAAAATGGTAACTAATAGTTAAGGGGGATTAGCTATTGGCAGGGAATGATATTTCTTATCATAATAAAGATATTCTTATGAAGTTTTTAAGTGAATGTTATAGGGATAAAGGGCTTGAAGCATATGGATTATGCGAATCAAATTATGTATCGTTATTATAATAAGAATAAAGAGTTACCGGATATTCGAATCGTGGTTATTTATACAAGTGAGGTAATGAATCCGATAGAAGAAATAGATGTATGTAGTATACGTTTAAATTCCAAAGCGGTTTTACTAAGTGAATACAATGGTGATGCTATTCTTCAAAAGGTTATTAAAAAAATGGAAGAAGGAAAATCTTTGACGGATGAAGAAACCATGAAATTAATACTTGTACCACTTATGCATAGTAGAGAAAAAAGACAAATATTAATTGAAAAAACGATAGAAGTAGCAAAATGTATCTCCGATGAGCAAGAACAAATTCAAGTTATTGCTAGAATTCTTGTAGCTACAGATAAATTTATTGATGAAGAATACGCGAAAAAAGTAAAGGAGTGGTTACGAATGACAAAAGTGGGTCGTTTATATGAACAGGAGAAGCAAGAAGAAATTGATAAAGCACTTTCGGCAGCTGGAATGCTCTTTAAGGGAATGAGTATAGAAGAAGTGGCTAAGAAATTAGATGTAACAATTGAAAAGGTGAAAGAGTGGGAGAAGCGTTTATCCCATTAACAGAGGAGCAATGTCCGTTATTGCCCTTTTTTTATGCGTTCTGACATTAATATGGACATAAGTGCTGCAGGCCTGTACCGTGTTGGACTAATGTATGACCAAGAGGAAATACGACAAAGCTTGGAATAAATGCAAGGGATTAGGTTGTTATAAGGCAAAGGGAGTCCATTCTACTGGATTCCCTTTATTCTTTCTTTTTTTATATCAACATTAATGTTTAACAAACCTATTACTTAAAAATCTTTCGCAAAATTTTAATTTTGTTCCTATACGGTGGAAATACAAGCCCTAAATCTATCCTTGAGCTTCTCTTTAAAATGCTTTTACGATGTGAAAAAGCATCAAAACCATGTTTGCCATGATAGGCACCGAATCCTGCATTTCCTACCCCGCCAAAAGGTAAGTGGAGATTAGCCATATGTGACATCGTATCGTTGACGCATCCTCCTCCAAAAGAAATTCGTCCTAATATCTGCTTTTCAACATTTTTATTTTCAGTAAATACATACAAAGCTAACGGTTTGGGATGGGTGTTAACCATATGAATGACTTCATCTAAATCATTGTAATCCATAATTGGTAAAATCGGTCCGAAAATTTCTTCTTTCATAGCTGCATTATCCCATGATTTTACTTCAAGAAGTGTTGGTTCAATATATAAATGGCTTCTAGATGAATTCCCACCAAATACTATATGATTTTTGTCTTGTTCTAATATAGAAATAAGTCTATCGAATTGTCTCTCATTAATAATTCGGCCGTAATCATCGCTTTTTAATACATCTGATCCATAAAAGTTTGTAATGATTTCTTTCATTTTCGAAATTAGTTTTACTTTGACAGATTTATGTACAATAACATAATCAGGGGCAATACAGGATTGGCCAGCATTTATGAATTTTCCCCAGATAATGCGCTTAGCTGCTATATCGAGGTTGGCAGTTTCATCGACAATGGCTGGTCCTTTTCCGCCAAGTTCTAATGTTACTGGTACAAGGTTTTTTGCTGCAGCTTCCATGACAATCTTTCCAACTTGAATGCTACCAGTAAAAAAGATATGGTCAAATGGTTCATGAATCAATAAAGAAGTGATTTCCCGGCCTCCTTCAATTACACGGATGTATTGTTTATCAAATGTTTCACTTATCATTTTGTTAATAACAGCTGAAACATTAGGTGCATTTTCTGAAGGCTTGAGAACTACACAATTTCCTGCCGCAATTGCCCCAATGAGAGGTTCAATTATTGATTGGAATGGATAATTAAAAGGTCCAATAATTAGCACGGTACCATATGGCTCTTTTATTATGTAGCTTTTGGATGGTGCAAAATGAATAGGTGTTTTTACTTTTTGAGGTTTCATCCACTGTTTTAGGTATTTTATTATAAAATTGATACTGTTAAATGCGAAGCCAACTTCTGCAGCGTATGCTTCAAACTCGCTTTTGTGTAAATCTTGATATAATGCGCTCAGCACTTGACTTTCATATTTTCGAATGGAGTATTTTAGCTTTTCTAATTGTTTAATCCGAAATTGAAGACTTCTAGTATGATCATGATGGAAAAATTGTCTATGTTCTTGAAGAAGTTGTTGTATATCATTAACCATTAGGAAATCCCTCCAATAGCAAGCAAATATTCACATACCATGTCAATCAATGAGAGTTTTGATTAAACTTTTTTCAAAATGGCTTCTTAAATAAGGGGTTGTAAAACATTTCTGATTGAGCTTTATTTTAAACGAACATCAGCAACAGGAAATAAAGTTCCTGTCGCTAAATAAAAAGCATAGTAAGATATGCTGCAGTTAGAATTGCGCTTAGGGTAAGAGGATCATGCAAATGAATCCTCTCATTAGTTACCTACTCCACATTCTTCTTATAACCAACCCGCAACACCCCCTTAAAATCCACCTCAGCAATCAACACACTTAGTAATATAAGTGTCGCTCCTAAGTATCCTTTCCCTGTAAGTGTTTCACCTGTGAAGACGAAAGCAAAGCCTGCGGAAAAGACAGGTTCTAATGAAAAGATAAGTCCTGTATGTGTAGGCGTAGTGTATTGCTGGGCAATTACTTGCACAATGAATGCGACTGCGGTGCAAAATATGCTTAAGATTAATATGATGAGCCATGAGTCGATTGTGCTAGGAAGTTTTGGTGTTTCTATAATGAATGAAAAAATAAGACTAAATAGGCCGACAAAACCTAGTTGTATGACCCCAAGTGCAATTGAGTTTACATGTTTCGTTACGTTTCCGGTAATGATGACGTGAATCGCATAAAATAAGGCAGACAGTATGCAAAATATATCACCGTTACCGATCTTGAATTCACTAGTTAATGTTAATAAGCCGATTCCGATTATCGTTAAAATAATTCCTACTATTACTTTCTTTTCAGGAATGTGTTTTAAAAAGATAGCTGATAATATGGGAATGAAAATGACTGTGAGACATAGTAAAAAACCTGCATTAGATACACTTGTATATTTTGTACCAAACGTCGCGAAAATGTAAACGATAAATAAAACAGAAGCTAATATGAATGCATATTTTACAGTTTTAAAATCGATCTTGAATAAATGTTTGTAAAATAGTAAACCTGATAAAAGAAAGGCAATAATAAATCGTAATGCGATTAAATTATATTCTTCTATGTCATCAAGTCCAAGCTTTGTAAGTAGGATGGATGCACCCCAAAAAAATGTAACTAGTAGTAGCATTAAATCGGCTTTTAATTGAGTTCTCATTTCTATTCCCTCGTTATGTATAATTTATAGTCCATTTATATCTTAATATTAATTCAGAATATTTTAAATGGAAATTTATCGACGGTTTTTTCTCTATAAGAAAGAGGCTATTGTATAAACCGATTGGACCGGATCATACAATAGCCTCTTTCCTATGGGCGTTTTTTGATGTTGAAGTTATTCCTCTTCAAACTGAAAAATATTTTGATTAATGAGTTGATGGAAGTGCCTATCCATTTCTGCTGCAGAAACTTTTCTTTCGTTTTGAAACCACCACGCACTTAATGTTGTAATTGCCCCTGAATAGAATTCGGTAATTAAATCATTTGGCATCGTATGATTTTTACAAAGGCGATTTAACGCTTCCGTTTCTTGCTTTCTTGTGTCATGACTTAAATGATGTACACGGTTAATAAATTGTTCATCAGACATTTGCGCCTCAAATATTTTACAGATTTCTTCATGGTGCAGGAATTGTTCCATCACTTGAAATGGTTTACTTAATCGATCTAAAAGTGGTATTTCAGCAACCATTTCGCCATAGCGTTTAAATCCAAATGCTAATAAAGCATCTTTGTCTTCAAAATGTTTATAAAAAGTTGTTCGGTGTACCATCGCGCCATCGCATATTTGGTTAATAGTGATGGCACTATATTTTTGCTTTGATTGCGTCATTAATTCAAATAAGGAATTCCATAGTAATTTATGTGTACGTCTAATACGTAAATCAAGTTGTTTTTCATTATCGTTCATCTACAATTCTCCTTTTTTGTAGATTAAATATACAATGGATGAAAATTGATTCTCCCTTTTTAATCTACATATGTATATTATATTACATGTGTTCCGGTTTATAGGAAGCTTTTTAAATGAAAAACAGGAGGAGAATCAATACATGAATATAACAACTAAGAGCCCTGCAAGTGGCAAAGTTGATACTTCTAAAATGAAACATACCCCCATTTTAATTGCGTTACTTTTAGGGGCAATGGTTGCGTTATTAAACGAAACGTTACTTGGTAATGCGTTAACGGTATTAATGAAAGAATTTGACGTAACAGCTTCAACAATCCAATGGCTTTCTACAGCATACATGTTAGTTGTTGGTGTTTTAGTACCGATTACAGCGTTACTTCAGCAATGGCTCACAACGAGACAAATGTTTTTGATCGCGATGGTAACGTTTTTAGTCGGTACATTAATCGCTGGCTTCGCACCGACATTTGCCGTTTTGTTAGTCGGGCGTATTGTCCAAGCAGTAGCGACGGGGTTAATTTCACCGTTATTAATGAATACGATTTTAATCATTTGTCCGCCTGAAAAACGTGGTGCTACGATGGGGTTAATCGCACTCGTTATGATGTCAGCCCCAGCAATTGGTCCTACATTATCTGGAGTAATCGTTGATTCATTGAATTGGCGCTGGTTATTTTACTTTGTCGTTCCAATCGTAATTATTTCCATTATCATTGGAATGAAGTACATTCAAAATGTTTCAGAGTTAACAAGGCCGAAAGTAGATTATCCATCTATTCTTTTATCAACATTAGGCTTCGGCGGGATTGTGTATAGCTTTAGTGCATCAGGTGACTTAGGGTGGTCTGATCCGAAAGTGTACGGCGCTTTAATTGTTGGGCTTGTATCACTATGTATTTTTATCGTGCGACAATTAAAAATCGATAATCCAATTTTAGAATTACGTGCATTTAAAGTTCCGATGTTTACATTATCAGTTGGATTAATCGTCATTGTGATGATGTCGTTATTTTCAACGATGACTTTATTACCGATGTTTCTGCAAACCGTGTTACTCGTTACAGCCTTTAAATCAGGATTAATAATGCTTCCGGGAAGTATTATTAGTGCCGTAATGGGACCAATAGCGGGCAAATTATTTGATAAATTTAGTCCGAAAGTTATTATCGTCCCCGGCATTGTGTTAGTAGGTATTGCAATGTTCTTATTTAAAGGCATTACGCCTGACACATCAATGGTACAAATTATTGTCATGCACAGCGTATTAATGGTTGGACTCATGTTTGTCATGACAGCACAAACATACGGTTTAAATCAATTAACACCAGATCTATATCCGCACGGAACAGCACTGTTTAATACGTTACAGCAAGTAGCTGGCGCGATTGGTACGGCTATATTTATTTCAAAAATGTCTTCAGGAACAACGCAGTATATGGAAAGCTCCGCAAATCCAATGGATCCAGTAGAGAAGTTAAATGGTTTAACATCAGGATTCCAAGGTGCATTTACACTTGGATTAATCTTTATTGTGGTTGCTTTTATCGCATCGCTATTTTTAAAAGAAGAGAAAAAGGGAGTAGAAGCAGCGGGGGTTTTACAGAACGAGAATTAAGGTTTATATATGAAAGATATGATAATGTTTTACAAATAAAAAGGAGTTGTCACATAGTCAAAAGATGACGCGTGGGACAGCTCCTTTTAAATAGTAGAAATTAAAGACGCTTCAATGATGTATCGATCTGGAGCATCGCCGATGTAGTTAAAAGGGTAACACGTTGTTAATGTTAATGTAGGTTCTTTTGTTTCTACAATAACAGTTCGATCTTCAGCGTCTGTTATCCAATGTTTGTTAATGTTATATGTGTAGGTCTTATTTTCGTATTCCACAATAAGTTGGTCGTTTTCCTTTAATTGACCTAAACCAGTAAATACAGTATCTCGATGTCCACTTAAAACGGTATGACCATTTCCAGATGGTGTAGTCGTTAATTCACTCACAAACATACCAACGCCTTTTTTGAGTACTTTATCATCAGCTCCCCAATATATGGAGTATTTCTTTTGTATTTTAGGAATGATTAAATATGCTACTTTTTGTCCTAATTGATGATTCACTTCTGAAGACGGAATTTGCACAATTTCTTCACGGTTTTGAGGAGTTTCTATTGTATCGTCATTGTCTTCAGGAGGTGCTGTGATTGGCGTTTGAGTTTCATATTTCTCTATTTCACTAGTAGCTAAAGATTCCGCTGAGCTTCTAGCGCTATACCATTCTATAAAACAATAAGAAAAAATCGAAATTCCAATTATAAATAAACATAAGCCTATCCATTGGTTTATTTTCATTTATATCACTCCATTTTAAAAGGACAGGGGAAGCCTGTCCTTGAAAGGAATTATTTTACGCGTTTGTTTTTTTACGACGGAACATTAATACAGATCCAATTGCAGCTAAACCTAAGCTTGCTAACATCATTGTAACACCATTTGATGCTGTGTTTGGCAATTTTTCGCCTTGTTTTTTGTTTTCTGTTTTCACAGCTGTATTTGTGTCTTTCTTTGTTTCATTTGCAGTTGTTTGAGTTTTAGTTTGTTCTTGTTTAGCAGGTTCTTGCTTCGTATTTTCTTGTTTAGTTTGTTCTTGTGGTTTGTTTTCTTCTTGTTTAGTAGCTTGTTTACTAGCTACAAATTGATCGTAATCCCCTTTATTTACTTCACAAGGTAAACCATCGTTGTCACGGTCTAAACCATGAGGGTCGTTAGTTGCGCTATATCCATTGCTGTGCCAGAACTCCATAACTTCTTGCTTGTTTTGGAAGTGACCACAATTTTTGTCGTTTGGATTTTTTGCTGCAAATGCAGAAGAACTGTACCCCACAGTTAAAAGTGTGAACGCTGTTGCTGAAACTAATAATTTTTTCATGATTTTCTCCCTTTTCCCAATATTATGTATTACATTGAAATATTTTACATTCTAATATTCGAAAATACAATAGTAAAAAATAAGAAATGTAAGATTTTTAAAAAGCTTATATATTTTTGTAACGTCATACGGTAACAATTTTCTCTAAGTGTAAAAGTTCTCGAAAATGTCGCCAAAAACAACTCAGTATATGGAAAACTCTACAAATTCAATGAATCCAGAAGTTAAAAGGTTTAATATCAGGTTTCCAGGGGGCATTTACACTTGGAATAATTTTTATCATTATTCTTAAAAGAAATGAGGAGTTTATGCTTTTTTAAGAAGTTATAGGTTAATTAAAAAAAGACATCTTCACGAGATAAAGATGTCTTTTTACATTTCTTCCGTAATATCATACTGCAGCAACTGTCTTTGATCATAGAATCTTTCAAAAATGATACCCATTACATAGAAGAACACTAGACCGAAGCCAATATGAATAAGTGTAAATGTCGCTCCAAATGAAGAAAACTCATATACGATAATCGGCAATTTCGCAGTTGTCCAAACGCCTAAGAAAAATACGATGTACTTAATGCTCGCACCTTTTTTCAAAAGTAATGCGGCGATGGGAAAGGCGACGTAGAGGGGGCCAGCTGCAATTCCGCCTAATAATAAGGAGAATAAGATACCATAGATGCCTGATTTTTCTCCCATATATTTCATTAACGTTTCTTTCTTCACCCATTGATCAAGTAATCCTACAAATACTAGGACAGGAGGGAGGAGAAACAACATATCTAAAATACTATTACCTGTTAATTGTAATGCGCTCCATCCTAAAGATTGGTTTATAAAAGTTAGTACGATAAGTCCGATTAGTAAAATGAAAAAGAAACGATATCTTTTTAGTTCATTCATACCATCACCACCCAAATGATATAGGAGAATAGGAGAGACATGAGTAATGCTGATGCATTACGCGCGTAAGCAAAACTTCGCCCAAATATTTTTTGCTCCATCGGAATGGTTGTAATTCCTACTGCCATGAGTGTAGACATAAGTGCCGCAACTTGAGGGAGGCCTGCACCGTGTTGGACTAACGTATTCCCAAGAGGAAACACGACAAAGCTTGGGATGAGTGCAACGGAGCCGAGTATTGCTGAATACATGATACCGAGAAATCCCGACTGTTCTCCAATGATAGAAGAGATGAAAGATGGCGTTAAGATTGAAAGCGATAAGCCAACGAAAAGCATGATGGAAAGCATGGCAGGGAGAAGGTTTCGAAACATTTTCCATGATTTCATTAAGGCGTCTTTCGTTTTAGTACGATCTTTCATAAAAGAAATCCCCGTAAGAAGAATGGCTAACGTGTAAAGGATCACGCCGTTAATCATGATCGGATTCCTTTAGGCCTTTATATTTGTCTAAGAAAAAGGATAAGTTCTTCATTTTTTCTTCAATATCCATTTGAAAATCGGCCAATTGTTCTTTTCCAGCAGGAGTAATTTTGTACATCTTTCTCGGTTTGTCTTGATGAGCTGTACTTACGTAAGATTCAATTGCTCCTTCGTTTTCTAATTTCTTTAGCGTGCGATATAAAATGGCACTATCGATTGGATTGACGGGAAGTTCTTCTTCACATTTCTGAAGTAGCTGACCGCCGTAGTTATCACCTTCTGCTAAAAATAACAAAAGAAATGCACCTGTATGTCTTCCGGTATGTTTCATTGATATACCTCCTAGAATGAATTGGGATTTATACTGTTAATGACAGTATACTGTTGTTAACAGTATATGGTGCATGAAGTGCTATGTCAATTTTAAAAATTGTGATTTTTGAGAGAGAAACTCACAATAACGCTTTTTCCAATATTCGAGTGAAATCCTGTATTTTAGTATATTCAAATAGAACTTCCCTTGGTTCATATTTTATGAAGCCACTGGAAGTTGCTCCGTTGATATCTCTATTAAGCCTAAGATTTCAAACAGGGTTGTTTTTTCCATTCTTGCTAACTTTTCTTTCATTTTTAAATCATCACGGGCTTAATGCGGTGATTACTTCTAAACAAAATTCCATTATTCAATCGTTTGGCATCGCATGATTTTTCCAAGGTTGCTGTAATGTTTATTTCTTTATTAGTATGATCAATTACCTTTGCAATGATCATTCTCTTCACTCCTCATATCTTTTAACAAATTAATTCTAGTTTGAACAGATGTGAATATACTTATGAAATTTTGTTCGTTTTTTCGGGATAGTGAACTAAGTTTTTAAAATTGACACGAAAAAGGGATACCCTGTTAACAGCCTCCTCATAAAAAACAGTAGTTATTCATTTTATCGTTTTGAGGTATGTGCTTTTCTTAGCTTGATTGTGATGTGGCGATACCCCTAGTCGCCAAAGGTTCTGAGCATGACACAGTTTTAGACGAATTTCGATATGACAGGGTTTTTACAAGAGTCAAGTCAATTAGGATTTTAAGTGATTGTAAGCTTAAAAGTAAGCGTGAAAATATAAGGGCTATTATACTTATTTTTATCAATATTTCACAATATGTTCATAGACTATTGAAATGAAAAGGTTTACATTTATAGTGTGGATAGAACATATATTAAAATTAAATTTACACTACAACTAGGAGGAGAGATGACCTATGCCGATGACAACATTTAAAGCTACTGCTCATTTACAGAAGGGTATTCAAGTTAAAGCTAAATCTCGTAATTTTGAGGTAACTATTGATGAGCCAAAGGAATTAGGCGGAACGGATACTGGTATGAATCCTGTGGAGTTGACTTTGGCAGCATTAGGTGCTTGTCAAGCCATCGTAGCTCGTGTGTATGCTAGAAAGTTCAAAATAGAATTTGATGATTTATGGATTGATGTGGAAGGTGATCTTGACACAGATGGCTTTATGAATAAATCTGATGTTCGTCGCGGTTATTCTGATATTCGTTTTAACTTTCATATTGCAACGGATGCACCTAGAGAAAAAGTTGAAGAGTTTGTAGCGTTTATTGAAAAGACATGCCCGGTTGGAGATACCATCGCGAACCCAGTGAACATAAAATTAAATGAGATTATTTTAGAACCAAGAAAGGCCAATGTGTGAAAATAAAAAACTAATTTCCGATTTTTTGGGTCAGTCCCCCGCTACTTTAACGGAGCGGGGACTGACCCTTTTTATCCCGTCTTGTGCTTGTCGCCGCTAGTCGGGCACCATGCGCTTTTCTTAAAAATAAAGAAAGCATAAAATTTTAGACTTCGAGAATTGTCTAGCTCCAGCGCCTAGCCCCTCTTGTTAAGTAAGGGTCTGTGTAGCAATGGAACCACATCACGCAATAAGTATTAGCGGACATTATCAGTGCGTGAAAAAAAGGAAGGTTCTCCATTTTATAAGACCTTCCTTTTTAAAAATGCATGTTAGCATTATTTATTATAGGGGGTACCGCCCTATCGCTAGCAACCTAATAAAACAAAATATCCCCTAAAATGAAAAAATACGCTATTCTTTCTGTAGAATCATAGGAAAGGATGGCGTTTCTTTATTACCGTTCGACAAAATATGACGATATGAAAATAAATCATTTACTACTATGAGATGAGAAATCTTACATTATTAAAAAGAACTAATACAGATCGGAGGGGAAAAAATGAAACAAAAAAAAGACACTCTCAAGAGTGCCTCTACTTAGCAGCCGAATCCGCCACCCCAACAGCTAGCTCCAACGATGATTAATAAGATGAAGAGCACAACAAGTAGGGCGAATCCGCCGCCAAAACCACAGCCTCCACCACAACTTCCGCCATAGCCCATATTAACTCCTCCTTCCATAAAGTCCATTTATTTAATGGATTTAATTCAATTTATGTTTTTAAGGATGAATGGAGCAGGTCCTTTAAAAAAATAAAAGGACCTTGGGAGTTTAAAAGAGTTGACGACCTTATTTTTGTCACCGGTATTCCGCCGTTTACATATTGTATTTTATTCTGTGTATTGGGGGAAGGAGGATCTTTATGGCTAATTCTGAAATGATTTTACGTTTACTTACGGATTTAAAGATTGAACAGCAAGCTTTGAGAGAACAGCTGGAGAAAATGCAAATAGCATTAACTATACTTGAAGAAAAATCAGTTACTGTTGAAGAGAAATCAACTATTCTTGAGGAAAAACCAGCTGCTACAAAGCAAAGAGCTTTTTCTGGACGCCCAACATCTTTTCGTGATTGGAGAGCATCTACTCAAAAGAATTCATAAGAGTATAAGAAACGAAGACATCCATTAAGATGTCTTCGTTTACTTGTATAATCGAAATTTATTTTTAAACTGATCCCCATAAATGATAAACCATACCAATAACAAAAAATGCTAGTCCTAAAAACAAAATGATTAAAGCAAGCATTCCATTTTTATTATGCTCCATAAAGTCAGCTCCTTTTTTAATTATATACAAAAAAGCCTTTAGTCGTAATTATGGCTAAAGAACTCACTTCTCATACTTTTTAGTTTATAAAGAAAAGACACTCTAAGGTGCCTTCTCCGACTTGAACCATCTTAATTTTAATAATATGTATTGGACTCCCATCCGAATATTACTTTACCACGTTAAGTAATATTGATAATCTGTTTTGATTTGAATGCATCGGTGGAGTGTTTCACCTTATTCTTAAGCATCATTCTCAACAAATATGAATATTTTCATTACCTTTTTAACTACAAAAGGTAATAAGTTAGAAGTTAAAAATGTAAGCACGAAAGCAATTCCCCATGTTTTCATCCATGATTTAAGGAATAAATGCAGTACGTTTTATTCGAGAGGATCCTTGCCCATATGTGGTGGATGATACGGAAATTAAGGATTATGAATGTAAAGTGATAAGAAATAAATAATATATACAGCAATAGTTAACACAAAATTATCGGTAGCAAGGATAGGGGGAATCCCATTCTCACAAGGGAACCTCCTTTTTGTTCTATCAATCTATGCGTTTTTTATCCATTGCTCTCCTAGCGCAATGTTAGGATTCTCATTTGTTACTAAATTCGCCGAAAAAGAAAGAATCGTTGTCGTGTTCCTATTGGACTAAATCGTGAAGTATGAAATACATGTTTAGATAACAAAATAATAAGCAAAAAGTCCCTTCAAATTGAAGGGATTTTTTAGTATATAGAAATTAGCTTAAACCTAAGATGATTTTTCTTGGAAGGGGGTATTTTGTGTTTTTTATAGATAACATCGAAGTTTGTATTTAACAAGCTACTTTATGATTTTTTTGCTATCCTTATTCTAAAGATTTCAACGATGATAAAGGGGATTCGGTATTTTTGGGAGATATATAAGCTAGTCGCTTGTGGATTTTCTTCTAATTCTTTTTGAATGGAAATAAGAATGTCTTTTTCTCTCAATGTATTGCCTCCTTAATGGGATACAGAAGATAAGAATACGTTAGATACAGTTCGGAATGGTTGCGATTGCAATGGCGAAGGGGAAATCTCCAACGGATATCCGTGGGAAGATTTCGATATTGGTGATGGTGTTGATCACTGAGACATTATTATTACCAATATTGGTAACATAAGCACGTGATCCATCAGGAGTGATGGCTATCCGTATAGGACCATCCCCAACAGGAATCCGTGGAAGGATTTCAGTATTGGTAGCAGTATTGATCACTGAGATATTATTATCAGCTAAATTGGTAACATAAGCACGTGATCCATCAGGAGTAATGGCTATCCCTCTAGGACCATCCCCAACAGGAATCCGTGGAAGGATTTCAGTATTCGTGAAAATATTAATTACAGAGACTGTATCTTCAGTACCATCAATAAAGCCACTGGTGACATAAGCGCGCGATCCATCAGGGGTGATAGCTATCCCTATGGGTAACTCTCCAACTGAAATCCGCGGGAGGATTTCGGTGTTGGTGGCGATGTTAATTACTGAGACATTATGACTAAATGAATTAGTGACATAAGCACGTGATCCATCAGGAGTAATGGCTATTCCTACGGGGTCGTTTCCAACGGGTATCCGCGGGAGAATTTCGGTGTTAGTGGCGAGGTTGATTACGGTGACTGAATCATCAACTAAATTTGCAATATAAGCACGTGATCCATCAGGAGTGATGGCTATCCCGAATGGGAAGTTTCCAACTGGGATTGGGTTACCGATGACCATGTTAGTAGTAGTATCAATTACAGAGACTGTATTATAAAAGCTATTGGTAACATAAGCACGTAATCCATCAGGAGTGATGGCAATTCCTACAGGGTTGTCTCCAACAGGGATTCTCGGGAGAATTTCAGTGTTGGTGGTAGTGTTGATCACCGAGACTGAATCAGCTGCTGAATCCCCACCAGAATTCGTCACATAGGCTAGAACTCTGACTTCCGGTGGGGAAGCAGGTGGAAAAGCAGGAAAAAGTCTACGACAGCATTTCTTTTGTTTGGAAAAATATGAATTCAAAACTGTTCGCTCCTTTTCTGAAACTAAATATAATTATTTATATTCAAATCAAATAACTGTGCTTGTATGCTTGTCCCTTATACATTGCGTGAGATGCAGGGATTTCGGGATGAGGTTTGCAGCTGCGAAAGATAAGAAAAAGCTTTGATGAAGGATACATAAAGGGTTACTGAAGGCAAAACGCGGGTTTTATTCGCTAAGAAATTGATAAAGATTTCAGATGAATCTTAGCATCTTCTATAATCTTAAAACCTCTGTTTGGGTATATAAACTTATCTTAGTTTGATGGCGATGTGCATGTCCCTCTAACATAAAAAACACTCATTAAGAGTGTTTTTTCTTGTATGGTTGTCCAATTTTTCTAACATAATTTATAAATAAGAATATGATATTCATGTAAAGTTAACATAGCATCCTATTATAAGAACTAAGCCATTTCTAAACTATTAATCTACTACATAAGTACAGGCAGCCAATCCGATATGTTAATAGTATATTGTATAGGAATTTATTGTTTTTAATTTTATATTGAAAGGAATAATAGGATGTCAAAAAAATATATTTTTGATTATATTGTGATTGGTGCCGGTACTGCCGGAGGAGTAATTGCTAAAGAATTAACGGATGATAAATGTACTTCCGTGCTTGTTCTTGAAGCAGGAACAAATATGACAGAGGAATTAAGCAGTCCTAATCTTATAGTTTCTATTTTAAATGCTGCTGATAATAGACATTCATTTCATGTCACTACTATAATTGAGCAAACGCTAGGTCGTCAGTTGATAACACAAAGTGGTCGTGTCATTGGTGGAAGTTCTGAACATAATCAGATGTTAGCTGTACGTGGTAGTCGTGATCTTTATGATGTATGGGCACAATTAGTTGATAATAACGCATGGAATTATGATAGTATTCGCTCATTATTTATTAAAAATGAAACCTATACAGGAATGACGCAAAGTCCTCAAGAACGTGGAAGTAACGGACCTATTTTTATTAGACAACAAAACATTCCTAATCAAGGATTAATCCAAACTTTAGCACAAGCCGCTTCAGAAGTTTTTAATATACCAATTGAAGAGGATTACAATACAGGGATAAGAGATGTTACATCCTTAAAAGGCCAATATATTCAAAAGATGGAAAATGGAAAATTGGTTCGTTCCTCGACAGCAACCGGATATTTAAACAATCAAATTGTTACGCAAGGAAATGAATTCCAATCAGATGAATTTGGAGTTGATCAGAGAAAATTGGTCATCTTTGCAAAAACAACAGTAGATAAAATTCTATTTAAAGAAAAAAGAGGAGTTAACGTTGCTGTTGGCGTTCAATATGTTAAGAATGGGGTGTCACAACGAAGTTATGCCCGAAAAGGAATCATTGTCTCTGCAGGCCAATTTTCCTCCGTCATACTTCAACGCTCAGGTATTGGTAAGCCTGAAGATTTAGCTAAAGCGGGTATATCGCCTTTAGTAGAAAGCCCTCAAGTCGGATACAACTTCCAAACACACTATTCTGTCGGTATGGGAATTAGAGTGGAAACAGGAAGACTTCTTCAGGTATTGGCTGCTGATCCTAATCAGCCAGGAGCATTTGGAGCATTTAAAAAAGTCAATAACCCTATTGGTGGCCGGCGCCTTCAATTATTAGGCCTTCCATTTCCGTTTTTTGTACCCAGTCAGGAAATTGCGATAAATGGTTGGGATTTTAATGAGACAAATCCTAGTAATATTATGAGTATCGGAATTGCAGATGTAAATCCAAGCAGCCGAGGTACTGTCATGGTTTCTCATAGTGACCCAGAGGCATATCCAACTATTGATTTAAACCCGTTGGCAAATCCAGATGACCTAAATTTCATGGTGGATCAATATATTGAGACGTATAATATGATTGTTAGAGCACGTGAACTCGATCCGGAAGGCATCTATCAAGTAGTCTTTCCTGATGAAAGTATATTTAAAATTTTGGACGATAATGAAAAGCGGGCTAAATTGGCTGGTTTTGTCAGAGCTTCATATTCCCTTTTCACTCACTTTGGAGGGCAATGTAAGATGGGGAAAAATATTAAAGAAGGAGTTCTTGATGGATTTTTGAATGTTTTTGGGACCAAAAATCTTAAAGTTGCTGACCTTTCTATCTCTCCGATTTTACCGGATGGTAATACGTCAATACCAGCCCAAATGATAGGATTAAATGCAGTACGTTTTATTCGAGAGGATCCTTGCCCATATGTGGTGGATGATCAGGAAATTAAAGATTATGAATGTAAATCGATAAGAAATAAAAAATGAATTCTATACACATCAATAGTTTAACATAACCCAAAATTATCGGGAGTCAATGTATGTAGGAGATTACCAAAAGCCCTCCAGTTAAGTAATATGGAGGGCTTTTGTATTCACATAATTAAGGTTATTGGTAGTTGTATCGTTGTAACATACCTTACTAGCCGAATAACGTAAAAACAGCTAGTCCATTAGGAACATTTAAATCTTCTGCACCAAACTCTCCAACAGCATTTCTTTTGTTTTGAAAAATATGAATTCATAACAGTTAACCTCCTTTTTGAAAAAATCTAGTTTGTATTTAACATGCTATCCTTCTTCAAAAGATTTCAACGATGATAAAGGTGATTCTGTATTTTTGGGAGATATCTAAGCTAGTCGTTTTTAGATTTCCTTCTAATTCTTTTTAAATAGAAATAAGAAAGTCTTCTTTTTCCTCCTTAATGGGATACAAAATATGAGTCTATATTAGATAGGGGTAGTTGCGATTGCAATTGCGAAGGGGAAATCCCCAACAGGAATACGCGGGAATATTTCGGTGTTAGTAAAGGTATCGATGACCGAGACTGTATTATCAGCTATATTGGTAACATACGCACGTGATCCGTCTGGAGTAATCGCAACTCGTATAGGACGAGTTCCAACAGGGATTTGGAGTATTTCGGTATTAGTGAAGGTGTTGATTACTGAAACTGAATTGCTGAATTCATTAGTGACATACACACGTGATCCGTCTGGATTAATCGCAATTCCTCTAGGCTCATTCCCAACTGGGATTCGAGGGAATATTTCGGTGTTAGAGGCTGTGTTGATGACCGAGACTGTACCATCCGAGCCATTGGTGACATACGCACGTAATCCGTTTGGAGTAATTACAGTTGCAATCGGAAGGTTCCCAACAGGGATTTGGAGTAGTTCAGTATTGGAGATGGTACTAACAACCGAGACTGTATCAGCAGGTGCATTAGCTATATAAGCATGTAATCCATCTGGAGTGAGTGTAATTGAGACGGGGCCATCCCCAACGGAGATTCGTGGGAATATTTCGGTATTAGTGAAGATGTTGATTATTGAAATTGTATTATCAAATCTATTAGTGACATACGCACGTGATCCATCTGGAGTAATTGCAATCCCTCTAGGACCATCCCCGACGGGAATACGTGGGGATATTTCAGTTTTGAGTACGGTACTAACCACTGAGACGGTATTTTCATCTGAGTTGGTAACATACGCACGCAATCCATCTGGAGTAATTGCAATTCCTAAAGGGTTGTCTCCGACGGGTATGCGTGGGGGGATTTCAGTGTTAGTATCAGTGTCGATGACTGATATTGTATCTGTTGTTGGACCATCCCCAGAATTTGTCACATAAGCTAGAACTCTGGCTTCCGGTGGGACAGCAGGTGGAAAAGCAGGAAAAAGTCTACGACAGCATTTCTTTTGTTTTGAAAAATATGAATTCAAAATTGTTCGCTCCTTTTTTAAAATTGGATATAATTATGTATATTCAAATTGAATAGTTTAGCTTGTATGCTTATCTAATAAAATTTATGATGTATATTATATTCATGTGAAGTTAACATAACGTCTCATTATCAATAGACAACAATGGATAGAATTTTCGTTTTGGGGAGATTTTGATTCTTTAGCTTGATGGGCAAGGCATAGCACCAACAAATTGCTTAGCGTTGTAAATCTGCATTCTCATAATTCTACTCCATAAAGAAAAGGCACCCTAAAGTGCCTTTTATCAATTTGAATTATTTATTTTATGTAATTAATATTCGTTAGCATAAAACTCTTTTATTAATTTTATTTCATTTGTATCTGGATTAAACTTAAATATTTTAATTTGATTAGATTCGTCTTTGTATGCAAATGTATTATCACTAATTTGGGTCATATTGCTGATGTTTAAGGTGGAATCGCTACTATGATCAGTAATATCCACAACTTGCTCACGGTCCCAGAATGCAACGACAATGACTAAGATAATAAGGCATACACGTATGTTACGTAGTTCTCTTGCAATAGGATTTTCCATTTGATAGTCTCCTTTGTTGTTTGATAGATTTTGTGTATAAAAGAGATGATTCCTATGAAAAAATGAATTGAATGCAAATAAAAAAGACACAGTAAAGTGTCTTTTTTATTTGAGTTATGCGCATTGCTAATAAGACGTTAGTTCCTCAGTTTGAATATGAGTAACTATGTAGGTTAATTCAATTATAACATTTTAACCAATAATGGGTCTATATGGAATTTAAAGAAGGGCTAAAAAAATGAAGGGAAAGGCTCGTAAAAAAGATCGAAAAAGAAAAACATAAAAAATAACCTAGTTCATTCTTTGAAATGGAATTACGAAGTCTTTATTTGCAATTACATAGTATACTTTGCCTTTGTATTGTAGGGGATCGTCCATACTTACTTTCGTATCAACAGCAAAACCGTAGCTTTCACCGCAACTACCACCAAATCCCATAATAGTTTCTTCTTTAGATTAGAAGGTAAAATAAAGGTTCACTCATGTGTTGATAATAGAATTGATGAATAGGATAATAATAGGCATAAAGAAAAGGCACCCATATATAGGTGCCTTCTCCGATAGTTTTTTAGCAGAAGCAAGAAGCTCCAACGATGATTAATAAAATAAACAATACAACTAATAAAGCAAAGCCTCCAGAAAAGCCACAGCCGCCACAACTACCACCAAATCCCATAATGGTTCCTCCTTTAATAAGAGGAGAAAACAAGGGTTCACTCATGCATTTTAACGGATTCAAATTACTTTATGTTTTTTACGCAATAATTGAGCAGGTCCTTTTGAAAATAAAGAAAAGACACCTTAAGGTGCCTTTCTCTGACTTAAACCATCTTAATTTTAATAATATATGTTGGACTCCCATCCAAATATTATTTTACCATGTTAAGTTGTTTTATTCATTGAGAAATAAAATTCAAATCTATGTTTTGCTTTTTATCAAGTTTGGAGATGAAAATGCACTAGCTTGATAATGAAGCTAGGTTATTAGAATTGAAAAATTTTAGTTTTATTATAATTACTTGTAAAAAAATGTTCAATAATTCATCATTGTAAACGTTTACTTATTGTGTATAATAAAGTTAAGTTAATAATTAAAAGGATTGTTACTGTTCGGCAGGCAAAACCTAAATTGATCTGAAGGCTACGGGTGTAGTGTGGCTTTTGGAATCAGTTTAGGTTTTTTTATTACCCTTTTGTAATATTAGTAGAAAAAGAAGGCGGAACAATATGAGAATCCATAAAATCTTAAATAACAATGTTGTTTGTACGATGAAGGATAATGAGACAGAAGTTGTACTTATGGGCAGAGGTTTGGGATTTCAGAAAAAAGTAGGCGATACGATTGATGAATCTAAGATAGAAAAAACCTTTGTGCTAGAAACAAGAGAATTATCAGAGAAACTCGCTAGGCTGCTAACTGAAATTCCTGTACAGAATTTAGAAATTACAGAGAGAATTATTCAGTTTGCTAAAACAGTTTTGCCGGGGACTTTAAGTGATTATATTTATCTTACATTAACGGATCACTTAAGTTTCGCCTTAACTCGGCATAAAGAAGGAATGAATCTTAAAAATACTTTGCTTTGGGAGATTAAGAGGTTTTATCAGAAAGAGTTTGAAATTGGTCTACAGGCTTTGAACATGATTGAAGAAGAGACTGGGTTCAGACTTTCTGAAGATGAAGCAGGGTCAATTGCACTACATTTCGTTAATGCGCAGCAAGGAGAGCCGGCGATGCAGCAAACGGTGGCGATGACGAAAATCGTCCAAGATATTTTAAATGTTGTAAAGTACCACTATAAGATGAACTTGGATGAAAATTCATTTAATTATAGTCGGTTTGTAACACATTTACGATATTTTGCCCAGCGTTTAATGCAGAAAGAATTAAATTCGGCAGATGATGATTTTTTATATGAGCAAGTGAAAAGTAAGTATCATGAAGCATATTGTTGTACAGAGAAAATTGAGGCATACTTACAAAAAGCACATAATAGTCATCTTTCAAAAGATGAAAAAGTGTATTTAACGTTGCACATTCATCGTGTAGCGAAACGCAATGAATTATGTAATTGAATAAATGGGATTGTTACTGTTTGGCAGGCAAAACCTAAATTAATTTCTATTTGAGTGGTTAATACATATCACGCGGATAGGGTTGGTTTAGGTTTTTTCTTTTATAAAAATGATAAATGGGATGATTGTAAGGAGGGGAATCTATTATGAAATATGAAAAATTAGCAAAGGATATTTTGAAAAACGTAGGTGGAAAAGAAAATGTACATAGTGTTGTTCACTGTGTGACTCGCTTAAGATTTCAATTAAAGGATGAGGGGAAAGCAAATACAGAAATACTGAAAAATATGGAAGATGTTGTTACTGTTATGAAAAGCGGTGGACAGTATCAAGTTGTTATTGGAAACCATGTATCCGATGTGTATAAGGCGGTCGTTACGGTCGGGGGCTTTCAGGAAAAAGAGGAAGAAGCTGATAGTGAGAAAGGAAAGAGTAGTCTCATAGATATTCTTTCTAGCATTTTCACTCCTATTTTAGGAGTACTGGCTGCAACGGGGATGATTAAAGGTTTTAATGCACTATTTGTAGCTTTAGGTTGGTTAAGTACTCAGTCAGGAACGTATCAAATATTAAATGCGGTTGGAGATTCGTTATTTTATTTCTTCCCAATCTTCCTAGGATATACAGCAAGTAAGAAGTTTGGAGGATCGCCGTTCATTGGTATGGCAATTGGGGGGGCTTTAGTTTATCCAGCTTTATCAGGTTTAACAGCAAGTGAGCCATTATATACGCTATTTGCGGGAACGATGTTTGAATCACCAATTCATATTACGTTTTTAGGAATACCAGTTATTTTAATGAACTATGCATCATCTGTTATTCCAATTATTCTCGCTACTTATTTTGGATCGAAAGTAGAAAGAACGTTAAAGAAAGTAATTCCAAATGTTGTTAAAACATTCGTAGTACCATTTTTCACATTACTTATCGTTGTACCACTTACATTTCTTGTGATTGGCCCGATTGCGACGTGGGCAGGTCAATTTTTAGGACAAGCTACAATTTGGGTTTACAATTTAAGCCCGTTAGTAGCAGGTGTAGTACTTGGTGCTTTCTGGCAAGTACTCGTTATTTTTGGACTTCATTGGGGAATTGTTCCGATAGGCTATAACAATTTAGCAGTGCACGGTATCGATCCTATATTAGCGCTCATATTCGCTACTTCATTTGCTCAAATTGGTGCTGTTCTTGCGGTTTGGATGAGAACGAAAGACCAGAAATTAAAAACGCTAAGTATTCCAGCTTTTATTTCAGGTATTTTCGGAGTTACAGAGCCGGCGATTTATGGTATTACACTTCCTCTTAAAAAGCCGTTTATTATGAGTTGTATTGCTGGAGGAATTGGCGGCGGAATACTTGGTGTATTCGGTACGCAAGCTTATATGACAGGTGGTCTTGGGATATTTGCGCTTCCAACATTTATTAGTCCTAAAGATGGTATTACAGCTGGATTTTGGGGCGCAATTATTGCGATGGTTGTTTCCTTAACACTAGGTTTTGTTCTTACTTATTTATTTGGTTTAAATAAAAAACAAGCATCTACAGAAACAGCTGAAGCAATTGATAAAATAGCTGCATCAAACGATGATGAAGTAATCTTTAGTCCTTTTAACGGTGTTGTTAAGCCGCTCGAACATATTGACGACGCTGCATTTGCATCAGGTGCGTTAGGTGAAGGAGTTGCGATTGAGCCTTCAGAAGGAAAGTTGTTTTCACCAGTTTCTGGTACGATTACTGCACTTTTCCCGACGAATCATGCAGTAGGAATTACGGCGGATTCAGGTGCTGAAATTTTAATCCATATTGGGATGGATACTGTGAAATTAGATGGCGAATTTTTCTCTTCTTATATTGAACAAGGAGCGAGAGTAGAAAAAGGGCAATTACTTATTGAGTTTAATATAGCTGAAATTCAAAAGGCGGGTTATATTGTGACAACACCAGTTGTTGTTACAAATTATGATAAATATAGTATTAAGAAAACTGGAATAGAAAAGATTCAAGCAGGAGATTCCTTACTAGAGTTAGGAGTTAAATAGTAGTTACATTTCATACCGGTTCAAACGAAGAAAGGTATTCTTGGAAAATCGTAATGCCTTTCCTCGTTAATTCTTATATAAAGGAGTTTTTATATATGTCTAAAGTTATTTTTCCTAAAGGATTTTTATGGGGTGGCGCAATTGCGGCCAATCAAGTTGAAGGCGCATATTTAGAAGACGGAAAAGGATTAACGACGGTTGATCTATTACCAACTGGTGAAAACCGTTGGGATATTATGAAAGGAAATATTCATTCATTTACACCGGTAGAAGGGGAGTTTTATCCATCACACGACGCAATTGATTTCTATCATCGCTATAAAGAAGATATTGCTTTGTTTGCAGAAATGGGATTTAAAGCGTTACGCGTATCTATTGCTTGGACACGTATTTTCCCAAATGGTAATGATGAAAAGCCGAATGAAGCAGGGCTACAGTTTTATGATAATTTGTTTGATGAACTGTTAAAGCATGGCATTGAACCAGTCGTTACGATGGCGCACTTTGATGTTCCTGTTCATTTAGTAGAAAAGTATGGAAGCTGGAGAAGTAGAGAGCTTGTAAACTTCTTTGAGATGTATGCAAAAACTATTTTTAATAGATATAAAGATAAAGTGAAATATTGGATGACATTTAATGAAATTAATATGCTTTTACATTTACCTTTCATGGGAGCAGGGCTAGTATTTAAAGAAGGTGAGAATAAAAAGCAAATTCAGTATCAAGCGGCGCATCATCAGCTTGTCGCAAGTGCTTTAGCTGTGAAAGCATGTCATGAAATTATTCCAGATGCAAAAATCGGTTGTATGCTTGCTGCTGGTGCAACGTATCCATATACGTGTAATCCAGATGACATCCAACGCGCGATGGAACAAGACCGTGAATCATTCTTCTTCATTGATGTACAAGCAAGAGGAGAATATCCTGGGTATGCGAAACGTTTCTTTAAAGATAACAATTTGACGATTGAAATGGAGAAAGAAGACGAATCTATTTTAAAAGAGCATACGGTCGATTATATCGGATTTAGCTACTATGCAAGCCGAGCGACAAGTACGGATCCAGAAGTGTTAAAAAGTATAACGAGCGGAAATGTATTTGGTTCTGTTGAAAACCCATACCTTGAAAAATCAGAGTGGGGATGGACGATTGATCCGAAGGGCTTCCGTATTACAGCGAACCAACTTTACGATCGTTACCAAAAACCGTTATTTGTCGTTGAAAATGGTCTTGGCGCAATCGACCAATTAAATGCTGAAGACGAAGTAAACGACGACTACCGTATTGATTACTTGCAAAAGCATATGATTGAAATGTCAGAAGCAATCCAAGATGGAGTAGATATTATCGGATACACAAGCTGGGGCCCGATTGATCTTGTAAGTGCTTCTACTGGAGAAATGAAGAAACGTTACGGATATATATACGTTGATAAAGATAATGAAGGAAAAGGTTCATTAAAAAGATCGAAGAAGAATAGTTTCAATTGGTATAAAGAAGTAATTGAGACGAATGGTGAGAGCTTGGAGTTTTAAGTTTGAAAAGAAGACATCTTAATTGATGTCTTCTTTTTTCATTGTGAATAAGGTAGCTATATTTCCCTTTACACGAACATAACGATATAATATAGTTAAGTTAAGTGAACTTAACTATTAAAAACGAAATAACAGCATGGAGGAAGAGTGCTATGACTAGAACGTATAAAGAAGTAATTAACGAAATGAACCGAGCTTATAATGAATTTTACATCTTACTATTTCAGGATTTAAAGGATGAGTTTGGTCTTACAGGCCAACAAGAGAGTATGCTATTTCATATTAATTTAAATGAAAACACGACAGCGAATCACATTGCGACTACTTTTAATATATCGAAAAGTGCTGTCAGCCAAGTTTTATCGAAATTAGAAAAGCAGAAGATGATTTCAAAACAAGTAAATCCTAATAATAAAAGGGAGTATTTCCTTACACTTGGTCCGAACGGTAGTAAGTATATGGAGCAGTTGTCTGAGTTAGATGATGTATTAATTGAGAAGTATTTTTCAAAAATCGATATCGGTGCTTTAGAACAAATGACGGATACGTTAACGAAAATAAATAAAGTGATATTGGAAGAAAAACAGAAGGATCTTGATTGTAATGAGTAAGAACTTAGATGAGGCAATGAATAGAGAGGAGGAGAAGCGTGTGATGAGTTACATACCAAATATGATGACGATAGCGAATTTTATTTGTGGGATATTAGCTATTTACTCTGTTCTCGCAAGCGATATGTATGGTGCAGTTATGTTCATTATTACAGGTATGGTATTTGATCTGTTTGATGGCATGGTTGCTCGGAAACTCGGTTCTGTTTCGGAAATTGGCGGAGAGTTAGATTCATTTGCGGATTTAGTTACCTTTGGTGTAGCGCCGTCTATTCTTGCATATACGGTCGTGTTAAAAGATTTACAGTCAATCGGTATGATATGTGCGCTTGCTTATAGTGTGTGCGGAATGCTTCGGCTTGCGAGATTTAATACGCAGCAAAGTAAACTCCCAACCTTTATCGGCATGCCAATTCCATTCGCGGCAATGTGTCTCCTCATTTTATGTTTTTTAAAGAATCCAGTTTCCGTGGCGTTTGGTACATGCATACTCGCTTATTTAATGGTGAGCAAAATCAAATTCCCTCATTTTAAAAAAGATATATCAGAAAACTTAAAGTCCGAAAGATGGAATTGATGATACGGAATTACAATGAGAAAGATAAGGAGCACAACATGATTCGTATGGCACTAAGATCATTCAACATACAAATGTATTGTTTGCTAGGCGTGATGTTATTGGGAGGGTTTATGACACCTTTTCCAGCCCAGTTTGTAGGGATAAGCATTGGCCTTTTGGTGAGTATGTACTGCGTCTGGATTTTAGGAAGGCGTATTGAAAAGTTCGGAGATAGTATTGTAAAAAAAGAAAAAGCACCGATGCTCGGAATAATGAATCGGTTCGCAGCCGCAATACTCGGTGCGATTATTATGTATGAAATCGAACACCATGATTTCATGTGGACATTTGCTGCTGGAATTGTGGGTGGGTATTTCTTGATTATTATTAATTTGGGGTATTACAGTATGAGGGATGCGAAGGAATAGATTAGTAGGTTTTAAATTAGAAATTAAAAGCCCCTCAAGTATGGAACGATATACTTGAGGCGGATTATTAACACTTACAATAAAATCACTAAAATTCCCCCAAAATAAAACAATGAAAGCAAGTACTCCATTTTGAGTATGTTCTATAAAACTAGTTCTTCTTATTTTTTATGCTTTTTAAACATAAATTTGTAAATTAACCATGTAATAATTATTACCACAGGGGTAATTAATGCACCGTTAAACATTTTTTGATATATGTATAAAATATTTAAAATTAATAAAGAAATTATTGTAATAATCATATTATATTTTGAAAAGGTTTCTACGAATTTAGAATGTGTAAATAACTTTTTGTATATAAAGTAAAAGATTATAAAAAGGATTGTTGTTACTAAACTAAAAACACTAATTTGAAGATAAAATATAACTATTAAATTTGTTACTGCTATTATTATTAACCAAAAAATCATAAAAAAATTAGATAAAACTTCTACACTTACTAATAGAGCTCCTAGCGTTGCAATAAAAGCAGCCATTTTATTTGAGGAATTATCTTTGTTATTAGAAGAATTTTGTCTATTCATGAATAAAAATCAGCTCCAATTTTCTTTATCCCCCTTAAATAAGATATCTATGTATATGAAAAAAATTCCATATAGAAATGATTATCTATTTTATATTATCAGAATTTCGTTTTGTGTGGAATTGTATTATGTGGTTGTTAGGCTTTTTTAGCTAGGTACATACAAAAAACAAGATGGGAACCTAGAGTCCCACCTTGTTTTATCACCAATTACCCACTCCAACATCCGCCTTCAACCACTCCACCCAATCCAAATCCTCAACCTTAAGCAAACTGAGCGAAACACCTTTCATATCTAAAGAAGTTAACAGCGTACCCACTTTTACGAATTTAACTTGTAACCCTTCCAGTTCACATAAACGGCGAATATCATTTGCGAAAATGTATTGTTCCATTAGTGGTGTTGCGCCTAATCCGTTAATAAGTATAGCGAAGTTGTCACCTTTTCTCCAGCGGTAAATGCTTTTAAGTTTGTTCATCAGTTCGATCGCTAATATTTCAGAAGAGGATAGCGCTTCTTTACGGTAACCTTTTTCGCCGTGAATGCCGACGCCGTAAAATACTTCATCATCGCTTAATGTGAATGAAGCTTTGCCTTGCACGGGATCATTCGCAGGTGAAAGGGCGACTCCTAATGTGTGTAAGTTTTTGATGACAGCTTGACCGAGTGTTGTTAATTCTTCCAAAGAAAGACCACTCTCAGCAGCCGCACCAACTATTTTTTGGACGAAAACAGTGCCAGCTACGCCGCGTCTTCTTTTATTAAAAGAAGCATCATCTTCAATTGAAACGTCGTCATTTACGATGATGTGTTCAATTTTTCTTCCTTCTTCTTTAGCGATTTGTTCTGCAGCTAGGAAGTTTTCAACGTCGTCTTTAAAGTTTTTAATGATAAATAAAATACTTTTATCCTTGGGCATAAGGCGAGTTGTTGCTACAATTTGTTCCACTGTAGGCGGAGTGAAGATGCTTCCGTTTACTGCCGCTGTAAGCATTCCTTTTCCTACATAGCCAATATCAGCAGGTTCGTGTCCGCTACCACCGCCGCTTATAATAGCGACGTCTTGCTTCAGTTTTTCGATATTTTTTACATAAATGATGTTATGTGTTTCGTCGTAATTTACTTTGTCGTTATGCTCAAAATAAAATCCATGCAGCATATCTTGAACGATATTTTGTACATCATTCATAATCTTTTTCATTGCTTTTGCCACCCTTTAATTACTTTGCTGATTGCTCAAGTAATAGTAGTAATTGATTGTTTATCATATTTTTCATGAGAGAAGACATGATGGAAGGATCTACTTCACACTTGCTTTCAATCCAATCTTTTATCGTTCCGACGAAGCCGTGACTATAAAAGGAAGCAATCGTATTTTTCGTTTCAATAGAAAGAGTGAATTTACAGCTCACGGATAGTTCATCAATAATTTTCATATATAAGTTTTTCGTATGCTCAAATAAATAGTGATTGAACGAGTTTTGTTCGATGACTTTAAAAGCATTTCGATAAAATTTTTGATTTTCATAAAAGTAATCAAATAATAAATCGAAAATGTTTTCCCATGTTTCATAGTCGAGAAAATCGATAATGTTTTCTTTCGTTTCTTCTCGATAAATCCAGCTTAATAGTTCAAATTTATCTTTAAAATGATAATAGAAAGTTTGCCTACGCATTTGACAGTGTAACATAATATCGCTCACTGATATTTTATGAAACGACTCTGTTTCCATTAAATACTTCAATGAGTTTGCGATTATCTTTTTAGAAATTATAGAAGAGGTCATCAGAATCATCCCTAGAATGTTAGTAATATAAAAATCCTATTCAAAAATGAGAGCGGTGTCTTTAGACAGATTGTCCATTTTGTCCGTTTACTATAAAACGCTTTCATTTTACCATGAGTAGTAAGAAGAAGATTTCAAATATATCACAATATATTAAAGGAATTGAGGGAGAAGCACAATGAAAAAGATTATAAACAAACCTGAAACATTAGTAATGGAAATGTGCAACGGAATGGTTATGGCTCACCCAGAGCTTGAGCTTTTGAAAAAATATAAAGTCATTAAGAAGAAAGAAATGAACGAAAATAAAGTAACGTTAATTAGTGGCGGCGGTAGTGGTCATGAGCCAGCACATGCAGGATTAGTCGGAAAAGGAATGTTAGATGCGGCAGTGTGCGGAGATGTGTTTGCTTCTCCTTCACAAATTCAGGTATACCAAGCAATTAAAGAGACAGCTAGTAAAAAAGGTACGTTATTAATTATTAAAAATTACAGCGGCGATATTATGAATTTCAAAAACGGTGCGCATTTAGCGACTGAAGATGGAATTGAAGTAGACTACGTAAAAGTGGACGATGATATTGCGGTAGAAGATAGTCTTTATACAGTAGGACGCCGCGGCGTTGCGGGCGTTATTTTAGTTCATAAAATTGCCGGTGCAGCAGCGGAAGCAGGAATGGAGTTAGGTGCAGTAAAAGCTATCGCAGAAAAAGCAGCGGCTAACGTGCGCACGATTGGTTTAGCGTTAACTTCTTGTACAGTTCCAGCGAGCGGATCACCTACTTTCACACTTGCGGAAGATGAAATGGAATACGGCGTTGGTATTCACGGTGAACCAGGAATTAAGCGTGAAAAAACGATGTCAGCAGATGAACTAGCTAACCGTATGACAAATGATCTTGTAAAAGATTTAGGAGTAAAAGATGGCGAGGAAATCGCACTTCTAGTCAATGGCTTTGGCGGAACTCCACTACAAGAACTTTACCTATTTAACAACGCAGTTACGAGAGAATTAGCTGCTAGAAACATTAAAATCAATAGAGTATTCGTTGGTAACTATATGACGAGTATCGATATGGCTGGTATGTCTTTAACAGTAATGAAATTAGATGATGAGTTAAAAACATTACTATCGAAAGAGTGTAATACACCAGCATTTAAAGTAGATGGACCAGTTGAAAGTGTAGAGTACGTGAATGTGCTTGAAGAGGTAGAAGAGAAGGAAGTTTCCTTTGAACTAGAAACAGCGGAAGAGTACGCTGTTATAAAAGATAACGTGATTACATTAAATAATATGATTTATCTCGTTGATAAAATGAGTGACGTTATTATTAAAAACGAAGTACCGTTCTGTGAGTTAGATACACATGCAGGTGACGGCGACTTCGGAATGAGTGTTGCAAAAGGATTTAAGCAATTAAAACGCGAGTGGCATTCGATTGTAGAACAAGAAAACGTAACGATCGGATCATTCCTTGACGGCTGTTCGATGATTATTATGGAACATTGCGGCGGCGCATCTGGTCCAATTTGGGGCGGAGCATTCCGCGCAGCTAGTAAAGCAGCAGGCGAAAAACGTGAATTAACAGTGAAAGAATTCGCTGAAATGTTGCAAGCGGCACTTCAAGGTATACAATCTATCGGTGAAAGATCGTTCGGTAGAGGAGCGGTAGTTGGTGATAAAACGCTTGTTGACGCACTTGCTCCATGTGTAGATTCTTGGCTAGATAGTGCCTCAAACGAAGTAGACATGAAAACTGCCTTTGAAAAAGGTGCAGAAGCAGCTGTTAAAGGAGCAGAGTATACGAAAGAAATCGTAGCTCGCATGGGCCGCGCCGGTACAGTTGGTGAAAGAAGCTTAGGATATCCAGATGCAGGTGCACATGCGCTTGGAGTTATCTTTACGGAGATTGCGGGTAGTTTGAAATAGGAATTATAAGATCCCCTCTGCCTTAAGGTAGAGGGGATTTTATAGTTGATTAATATATAAATTCGCTAGATGCTCTCTCCACAAAGATATGTATTTTATAAATACTGAGATAAGGATTTTAAAAGAAGTAATATGAGTCCATATAAATATAGAATTAATGTTGTTAATTCTTTGGTTAGATTTTGCTATAGATTTAGGTATTGCCTCATTTCTTTATAGATTCTAATTATAGATATATTAATCATATAATTTGTCCCTATCAAACTGATCGTTTTTTGCATTTAATATATTGTAAATATATTTTATTTTGAAAGGATGTGATTATATGGCTCATAAATCTACTGGAGTGTTTCGAGTTCCAGTTTCTGAAAATGGGATTATTCCAACTGCTCTCAACATTATGTTAAACAATGATTCACGCTGCCATACTAGTAATGTAACGGTAACTGTTAAGAGAAGCCGAAACACTTTTTTCCCAACTCAAAATGAATTAGTTGAAATCTCTCGTACTTTTGTTTCTTTAGAACCAAACAGAACAACTAAGATTGTGTTGTTTACTCCAGAATTCCAAATAGAAGATTTCCTTGATGTCATCATTAGTGGAAATAAAGATGATGTTAAGGATGTTCTTGTATATTCTTTCTTAGCAGATTCAGCAGGTCACAATCTGCCATCTACTGTTTTCAGAAATGCAGAATACACTTTTGCTTGCTGACGCACTTGCACCATGTGTAGATTCTTGGCTAGACAGTGCTTCAAACGAAGTAGAAATAAAAACTGCCTTTGAAAAAGGAGCAGAGTATACGAAAGGAATCGTAGCTCGCATGGGCCGCGCAGGTACAGTTGGCGAAAGAAGCTTAGGCTATCCAGATGCAGGTGCGCATGCGCTTGGGGTTATCTTTACGGAGATTGCTAGTAGTTTGAGATAGGAATTAGAAGATCCCTTCTGCCTTAAGGTGGAAGGTTTTTTTAGTTGATTTCTTATCCTGTAATGATAGTTTACGTTAAATTGATATGAATACAATATACAAAACTCCACAAGAACCGTTACCAAGACATGCTGGCAAATTGTGCTGGACAAGCATAGATAAACATACAATCAAAACAGTCTATTTCACATTGAATATACTATCATGAACTAAGGAGGTTATTGATTTTGTCTTCACATTGTGAAAATGAATTTGATTATATCGTGATTGGTGCCGGAACTGCCGGAGGGGTAATCGCTAAAAAATTAACGGATGATACATGTACATCCGTGCTAGTGCTTGAAGCGGGAACGAATATGGAGAATAGCAGTCCTTCTATTGCAGTAGCAGAAGTTCGAGCGAATGATAATGAACTGTCTTTTAATATTCTTTCGCAAACAGAAGAACATATCGGACGTCAAATTAGATTAAGAGCAGGGAGGGTAATCGGGGGAAGTTCGCAACACAATTTTATGGCTGCAGTTCGCGGGAGCCGTGAACTTTATGATGAGTGGGCAGCTCTTGTTGGTGATCAGTGGAGTTACAACAAGATTTGTTCTTTGTTTAAAAGAAATGAAAACTATAAAGGAGCATCACAAAGCCCTAACCAGAGGGGAACGGAAGGGCCTATTTTTGTTAGACAACAAAACATCCCGAGTGATGGGCTCATCCAGACTTTAGTTGAGGCAACATCTGATGTTCTAGGGATTCCAATTGAAGAAGATTATAATACTGGTATAAGAGATGTTGTACCTTTCAAAACACAACTTCTTCAACAAGAAGTAGAAGATGATGTATTTATTCGATCGTCTACTGCAACTGGTTATTTAAATGAACATATTGTAACGCAAGGAGATGAGTCCGATCCAGATGAGTTTGGGATTGATAGGAGAAAGTTGGTTATATTCGCGAAATCAACAGTAAACAAAATCCTTTTTGGGTGTAAAAAGGGTGTTAAGATTGCTGTTGGCGTTGAATATGTGAAAGACGGAGTGACACAACGGTCTTTTGCTCGAAAAGGGATTATTGTCTCAGCGGGTATTTTTTCATCGGTCATTCTACAACGTTCAGGAATCGGTAGTTCGGTAGATTTGGAGAAAATTGGGGTACCAACTTTAGTAGAAAGCCCAAATGTTGGCCACAACTTTCAAACGCAGTATTTTGCTGGAATGGGAATAGAAGTAGAAACAAACCGACTTTTACAGGTAATATCTTCTGACCCTGTACCAATAACGCTAGGTGCTTTTAAAAAAGGAGATGGACCTGGACGCCGCCTTCAATTAGTAGGATTTCCAGTATCCAATTTTGTTCCAATTCAAGACGTATTCATTAATCATTGGCAATTTAACCCGGCACAAGCCAGCAATGTCATGAGTATCGCAATTGTCGACCTAAACCCAAAAAGCAAGGGGATGATAACGGCAGCGCATAGTGATCCTGAAGCTTATCCGTCAATTAACTTCAATCCACTCGAAAATCCAGATGACTTAAATTTTTTAGTAAATCAATATATTGAAACTTTTAATATTATGAAGAAAGCTCGTGAATTAGATCCAGATGGTATTTATAAGGTTGTATACCCTCCTGAAAATATTTTTAATTTGCCGAATGAAGAAGAAAAGAGAAATCAGCTTGCTGCTTTTGTACAGGCTTCTTATGCAAATTTCGACCATTTTGGAGGGCACTGTAGAATGGGAGGGAATATTCAAGAAGGAGTTGTTGATGGATTCCTGAATGTCTTTGGTACAAAAAATCTTAAAGTGGCTGATCTTTCCATCGCTCCTATTTTGCCAGATGGCAACACTTCCATGCCTGCTCAGATGATCGGTTTAAACGCAGTGCGATTTATTCGAGAGGGGAAATAAGGAACTTAAGGATTAACGCTCGTTTTAACGTTCTAATATGCTAAGGGATTCTTAAAATTTAATATATATGAGTATTGATTATGTAAAAGAAAAGTCCCGTCGAATCTTCTAAATATTTAAGGAAGACAATGGATTTTTTTATCATAATCAAATTACTAGTTGATTTTTAGATTTTGAAATAGTAGAGTTCAGACATAAATTATTAAAATTCTAGTGAAAAGGTAGATTAATGATATGTTTAGAGGATTTCAATGGTTTCCGAAAAAATGGGGCAAAAGAAAAATTTCAGAACAGTTTTTTCAATCAAAGTTTGCTGCTGAAGGGAAAGGTATTTTGATTACTATGTATGCTATAGATTTATATTTTATATCTATTCCTTTAAAGGTGAAAAAATATAATTCGCTTTAATAGTATAAAATTGAATAACCCATGAGGATGATAAGGGTTTCGTGGAAAGGCTTATGTGTAAAGTGAATTCTATATGAACCGATTCGGAATTTTATAGGAATCCGTACGAAAAGTATTAATTCATATTAAAAAACAGCTTAAGTTCCAATAAGGAATTTGGGCTGTTTGTGTGTTGTATTCCCTTGTATTTGTATATTCACAAGTTAATATCATAATATTACTATGAATATCTATAACAATGTGAATTTTTTTGCACATTTTGCCATTTAATGTATCTTTGAAAAGTTTTAATTGTATAATATATCTTGTAATAATATATTAGATTTTTCGACAAACACAACAAGAATAGAGACAGACGGGGAGCGGGTTTTATGTTCACAAAACTATTAAAATCAATTACTTCATTAACCTTTATTGGAAGCGCTTTATTTTGTGCGAATGTTGGTGAGATCAAAGCTGCGGAGTCAGCTACTTTTTCCGATGTGCCAACATCGCACTGGTCTTATCCTGCGATTAAAGATTTAGCGAGTAAAAATGTTATTTCCGGTTATGGAAATGGAATGTTTGGCTTTGGTGATGTTGCGACGAGGGAACAAGTTGCAGCGTTAATTTATCGTGTGTTAGTACCGAGCAAGCAAGGTGGTACGTTCAGTAATGACGGTGCTCGTTATGTATTAAAAGATGGATCTACTTTAAGTAATCCGTATCGAGATATTCGCTCAGGTGCTACGATGTTCCCTGAAGAAGTTTTAACGTTAACGAAATTAGGGGTTTTGAAAGGGGATGGAAATGGCGCCTTTAAACCGAAAGATTCTGTTAGCCGTGCGGAAATGGCGCAAATTATTAAAAATGCTTTTCACGTTTCAGCTAAGCAAAAGCATACATTTAATGATGTTCCAAATGGCTTTTGGGCAGAGGATGCGATTAGTGCGGTGCAGTCGAACGGGATTGCATCTGGTACAGGCGACGGGAAATTTGAACCAGCTAAAACGGTAACGCGTGAACAGTATGCGCAGTTTTTGTATAATGCTTTGAAAGGTGAAAATCCTGCTGTTGCGGTGCAAGATACAGAAGATGCGGCATTATTAACAGCATTTAAAGATGAAGTGCAAAAGAGTATTAATACATACGAAACGACTATTACGCTTCCATATAAAACGAAAAATAATAACACAGACGAAGTGATGAATACACTTTTTAACGCATACAAAGAAGTGGCAAGTAAAAATGAATATGCAAATTATAATAGATCGAATGTTTCATATGGGCTTTCTGGATCACCTGGAAATTATACATTTAAGCTGAAAATTACATATCGTGAAACGAAAGAACAAACGGAATATGTAATGAAACAAGCGAAGGCGATTGTTTCTTCTATCGTTCAGGCGGGAATGGATGATCATGAAAAAGTGAAGGTGATTCATGATTATGTCTTAAAACATGTTTCATATGATACGTCTTATCAAGCTTACACAGCATATGAAGCACTCGTAAATCGTTCTGCGGTTTGCCAAGGTTACGCACTATTAACCTATCAATTATTAAAAGAAGCTGGAATTGAGAATCATTTTGTAGTAGGAACTGGAAACGGAAAGCCTCATGCTTGGAATTTAGTTAAAATTGATAACAAATGGTACCATCTTGATACAACATTCGATGATCCAATACCTGATAAACAAGGGCGAGTAACATATTCTTATTTCAACTTATCAGATGAACAAATTGCAAGAAATCACGAGTGGAACCGCGGGGACTATCCGCAAGCTACAACAAATTATTATAGTACACTGACAAATAAAATTGCGGCAGGTGGCACGAAAAAACCTGCATATGAGCAAATATTAAAAGATACAAAGTTAAACTATTTAGGAAATGAATACATCGCAAATAACTATAATGAATTAAAAAATAAAATGCAGCAACGTTATAGTGCAAAGCCAGAAAAGATTGAAATTCTGTATAAGCAATCAATGAATGGTGCAATGCAAGATGTGAAAAAGGCAATTGGAGAAATTCGTTATCCGCAAGGGGCAAACCGTGTTTCTTATAAAGCTGAGCCGTATAATGCAAAAGAAGGATATTCTTTGGTGACGATTACGTTTACGTATTAAGAATAAAAAAAGCATCTGTTTCAGATGCTTTTTTTTATTGTATTAATTCGACAGAATGTGACAGGTGAAAGGGATTTGGTCTGTTATGATAATTTTTGTAATTTTACATTTTGGAGGAATAATAATGAATAAAAAGAAGATTTTCGCTGCGTTAATAGGCATTGTAGCTTTATTTGTAATTATTAATGTAGTTGTTACGAAAGGGAAAACGACATCAACTAGTGAAAAAATGTACACTGAGAAAGAATATAATAAATTAGTAGATGAGCATTTTGAAGAAACGCAAAAGTTGAAAAGTGATAAGAGTGCATTAGAAACTGAAAAAAAATCTCTTGATGCGCAAGTTAAGAAGTTAAAAGATGAATTAGCGAAAAAAGAGCAACAAGTAGCGCAGCAGCCAGTTCAACAAGAACAACCAAAGCAACAACCGCCACAACCTGCACCAGCGCCACAACCGGAAAAGAAAGAAGATCCTAAACCGGAACAACCTACGGGTGCATTCGCAAATCCTGTGAAAAGTATAAATAAAACAGAGGCAATGAATAAAGTGAAAGAAAAGGCGAAGCAAGACTTCCAGGATGACTATATGACGCAAAACTTTGTTGCTGAAGAACAATCGAAAGCATTTGATTTCTTAAACGGTATTGAAATTAAATCACAAGAAGAATTGAATGTAATGAAGAATGCATTGAAAGATTTTCCGAATGACTTTATGACAGCGAAGTTTGTTTATGAAGAGCAAATGAAGGCGAAGAATAAGCAAGGGTAAAACAAAAACGCTATCTTTTAAAGAGGTAGCGTTTTTGTTATGGATTATAAAGTTATTTCTGCATTTGACATATACAGTTGGACTGTATAAAATAAAACTATACAGTCGAACTATATAGTTCAGCTATATATTTATCGTTACATTGGAGGTCTTTATGAATAGGGATAAAAATTTGCCGTTAACGGAAACAACGTATTACGTACTTTTAGCTTTATTAGAGCCAGCTCATGGATATTTAATTATGCAAAAGGTGGAGGAACTTAGTAATCATCAAGTGAAAATCGCAGCGGGTACACTGTATGGCGCGGTTGAAAATTTATTAAAACAACAATTAATAGAGTCGGTAAAAAGTGAAGATAAACGAAGAAAAGTGTATGTCATTACTGAACGGGGGAAAGAAGTATTGCATTTAGACTTTATGAGAATGCAGCACATTATAGGGGTTACAAAAAGTTTATTACATGTATAGTTAGGGGGAAACGCTGATGTGGAGATTGAAATTCTTTTTGGATTTTGAGAAAGAGGAAAAATGGTTAGAAGAGATGGCGTGGAAAGGCTATCAACTAAAAAGTAATACATTTGGTTATAAATTTAGAGCTGCAGAACCGGAAGATGCGACAATTAAAATAGATCATAGAATATTTAATAGAAGAAGTGATTTTATTAATTACTGTACGTTATTTGAAGATAGTGGCTGGGAGCATATAGCCGGTAAATGGTGGTCAGGCACGCAATATTTTAAAAAGGTAGATGAGGAAAGTGAAGATGATATTTTTTCAGATCAAATGTCACGAGCAGGGAAGTATAAACGTTTATCTAAAACATTTTTAGAAGTAGCGATATGTTATTTACCGCTATTAATACTATTTATGTTTAATAAAACAATTGACCTAGGAGCGATTGTAAATCCGAAAGACCTATACTATACACCAGGGTTATGGGATATGCATGGCGCAGCATTTGTAGGATCATTCTTATTTGAAACGCCATTTGCATTAATGAGAGGCATTTCATGGTTGTTTATCCCAGTTGCGATTGGTATGTTTTTCTTTTTCTCATATAAAGCAAATCGATTGTATGAAGAGAGAAAATGATAGGAGGGATCTCCTTAAGCTGAAGGGGATCCTTTTTACGTTCTGTCATTTTCAAAAAAATCCTTCACAATTTTAGCGCCTTCAATGTCAACTGTCACACCTTCTACTTTACCTTTCTTCCCATCTTTAGCGATCGTAATTTGTTCTTTATTATCAACCCATACAAGAAACTCTTCTTTTGAGTCATCTTTATACGTAACGGTTATAGTAGAATGCGCAGATTGTTTCTTTTTTTGATCTAATGTGATTGTTTTTGGGGTGCCATTTTGAACTGCCGAAACGATAGATTGTATCATTTCTTTATTATCTGTTTGAGATTTGGAAATATCATTATCGGTTGTTCTAAGTAATTCAATGTTTGTAATGTTTGCGGAGTTTAATTGAAAGGTATTTTGTGTATGTTCTTGCTTAGCTTGTGAAGTTTTATCTGTAGCTGAGGTGCTTGTACAACCAATTAAAGTGAAAGATAGAACGCTAAGGGCGCATATATAAGTGATTTTCTTCATTTTATCCCCTCCTCTAACTTAATTATAACAATTTTCTGTCAATTAATACAGTGATTGTAAGAAGAAGGTAAAAAAATATTTAATTCTTACAAAATTGTCACATTCATGTAAGGTAATTCAATAGATTAGATACTTTTTCCATGTCATAATAAAGACATAAGAAAGCACATAAAAAAATTATAAGTTATTAGGAGAGTGTCAGTCATGATTGTAACAACAACGTCTGGAATTCAAGGTAAAGAAATTATTGAGTATATTGATATTGTAAATGGTGAAGCTATTATGGGTGCAAATATTGTTCGTGATTTATTCGCTTCAGTTCGCGATGTTGTCGGTGGTCGTTCTGGTGCTTATGAAAGTAAGTTAAAAGAAGCTCGTGATATTGCAATGAATGAAATGAAAGAACTTGCAAAACAAAAAGGTGCGAACGCTATCGTTGGTGTTGACGTAGATTATGAAGTTGTTCGTGATGGAATGTTAATGGTTGCTGTAAGTGGTACAGCTGTACGTATATAATAGAATAAAAAACAGGCTCATCCCCTTGAAGTTTATGCTTTGAGGGGATTTTTTGTTTTCAAGTTGAGAAGTAAAAAGAATGGGCTTTATTCTTTAAGAAAAGGGCCATTCTGTTAATTTAGGCCATAAGATCTTTCACTTCTATTTTTCTTTTGTTTAAAATTAAAATTGTATAAAAAAAGCTAGGATTGCTCCTAGCACTTAATAAAGGGTATCGCATGGGAATTTTGATAATAAGCAGACGTACTTGCTTATTTCAAATGTAGTATATAACGTTTTCAAGGGGAAAAGTCAGAAATACAGTAATCTTTACAGCTATTTAACGTGAGTGTGAACTTTATGATAAATAATAAAATCGTAGTTTGAGGAGATGGGAGAATTAGTGGTATGAATAAATGTAGAGATGGTGATGTACATGGAGAAGATAGATTGTTCATAGAGGGAGTGGTTAAGGAAAGTTTCCAATTTGTAATGAAAAACGGAAGTACCGAGAACGCCTTAGAGAGTATGTAGTTCATGGAAATAAACGATTGAGCAATTAAAGAGGTTTGTTACATAGAATTTATAATGCATTGGGGGCAGTTACATTATGTTTTGGTTAGGATGTTTTTTAGGATACATTGTAGGTTCCATTATTACTTGTGCGCTACTTTACTTTGGTTATAGAGCAGGGGAAAACAAAAAAGTGGACATGCGAAAGAAGAAGGAGAGAAGCATTAATAAAAAAGGAAATGGAGCAACCGAAGGAGATAAAGAATGATTGTAGTCCTATGCTAGTTCTGTTGACAATATTATTTTTTAGGTAAGTGAAACGGAGATACTAAATTTAGATTTATAAAGAATAAAAAATCCATTTTGAAAAAATAGAGCAAAATGGATCCCTTCATTATATTTCATAACTCGTTAAAAATACTTTTCCTTTTGCTTTTTCAGCAGACTGCACAACATCAACCGCAGTTTTCACATCTGTTAAGTCATACGTAGAATGTACCGTCATAAAACGTAATTGTTTATTTTCTACTAAACGGATTAAGTGACGAAACGTCTCCTGCCATTTATACGGTGATACGTCTTTATTCCAGTGTCGTAAATGAAATATGTTAGCGTGCACTTTTGCTTTTGTGACAATCTCTGCCCAGTTTACTTGCACGCCTGATAGAAGACCGATAGTTAAAAAGTGTCCATTTGGACGTACGCAAAACGCTAATTCATTCCCGTCGGATCCTCCAATAGAATCAATCGCAGCATCTGCACCTATCCCATTTGTTAATTTCATAACTGTTTCATGAAGCGGAGCAGTGGAAGTATCTATTACATGATGGGCACCAAGCTGTAGTAATTCCTCTGTATGTTTACTATTTCTTGTCACTGCAATTAATCGGAAATTTAAAATTTGCGATAACTGAGCAAAAAGATGACCAATAGCGGAACCACAAGCGTTTACTAATAAAATATTATCTTGTTTTAAGTTTAATGTTTCTGTACACGTAACCCACGCCGTAAGAGGATTAATATACATTTGAGCCGCTGTAAAATCATCAATAGAATCAGGAATAGGGACGACAAAGTCAGCTGACGTCTTCACATAGTCTTGCCAAGTACCTTCCCCGCGTAACGGTAAAACACGTTTACCGATAAGATCTCTAGAAACGCCCGCACCTACATCTTCTACAATACCAAAACCTTCATAACCAGGTATGTTAGGTAAAGGAATTCTATGTGCGTACGCTCCGGTTATTGGAATTAAGTCAGATGGATTAATCGGTCTGACTAACATACGAACGAAAACGTCATTATCTTTTAATGGTTCTATATTTCTATATTCAACTTGCAATACATCTTTTGGGTTGCCAAACTTGTGAAATTGAATGTGTTTTCCAAGCAAAATAATTGATCCCCCTTAGCTTAGTTAGATTTATTATAGCATTTTTAGCTTGTGCGCTTATTGCATTAGTACTAGATAGAAGGGAACAGAAAGGTGCTGTGTATACATTTGTTGGGATTGTGAGAGGAAAGTTTTAAATAGGGAGAAGTGGGCAGAAAAACATAGTTATAGGAGGAAATTAATAGATTTTCTGTTCATATAAAGATGAAAAGGAAGGAATTCCCTCTTTAATTCCGTTTTTTAACGATATTTTGGGAAAAATTCTCTTTTATTTTTTGTTTTCATTCGACAAAATACGACACAAAGAAGACGGGTCATTTGATATGATGAGTTTCTAAATCTTACATATTATCATTGGAGGAAGTATTTAATGGGTAAAATTTTTAAGTTTGGGTGTTTAGGATTTATCGGTTTAATCGTACTAGGTATCATTGGATCGGCATTAGGTGGCGGGGATGATCAAAAAGAAAAATCTTCTACAGAGCCAAAACAAGAAACTAATGCTCCAGCTACTAAAGAAGAACCTAAAAAAGAGCTTTCTAAAGAAGGTGAGTCTTCTAAAGTTAAAATCGCTGTAGGATCTGTTGAATCTGTAGATTCTGTAGGTGGCGAATATTTAAAAGAAAAAGCACAAGGTGTGTTTAAAGTAGTTGAAGTTACAGTTACAAACAATCAAAAAGATGCTATTACTGTTGATGCTAACAGCTTCAAATTAGTTGATAATAAAGATCGTGAATTTACGTACTCTACACAAGCTCAAACGGCTTTTGATGTAGGTAACGGCGGTCAATCTGATTTCTTCTTAAAGCAACTTAACCCTGGTTTATCTCAAACAGGTAAAATCATCTTTGACGTTCCTGCTGACGCACAAGGATTAGTTTTAAAAGCTCGTGGTGGCATGACAGGAAAAGAAATTAAATTAAAAGTTGAATAGTTAAATAGTTAAAGGCACTCGAATGAGTGCTTTTATTTTGCCTTCCTAAATACAATTTAACAATTATGCATAAATGGAGGAATTAACATGAACAAAATGATAATCGGGGGAATTCTAGGGGCTATTGTGATTATTATAGCCCTTGTGAGTATGAATGTATTACAAAAAAATGCCGAAGAAGCGGAAGAAAAGAAAAAGCGAGAAGCTGGTTATGTTCAAGCCGCAGCGGAATTTTATAATAATATTGAACTAATGGGGTTTGTTGCTGATGTTGTTTTACCACAATATTCAGAGGCTTGGTCTCAAGCAATTGATGACCGCCGAGATTTCAACATAGCTGTCAATGCTAAGAAAAAATCGCTTAATTCAATGGTGGCACAATCTTCTGTTATATATAGTGATATGGAGGAGCAATTAAAAACTGTTTCTGAAGCTGCGAAAGAAAATCCAAATAAGTATGAAGAACTTTATGATGAATACAAAAAGATGTATGGAACTATTACATCTTTAAAAGAACAAACAGAATCTCCTAGTGGAACTCTGATGACATTTAACCAAAATGCAAACATGTTATTCCAAGAATATAAGAAATATAAAGGGAATATTGATGTGGCTATATCTGAGGATATAAAAAATGAAGTTGAGAAGATAAAAGAAAAAAATAAAGAGTAAACTATTCTTATACTGATATTGATGAGTCGAATAGCAATAAATAATAAAAAAGACGCCGGTATAAGCGTCTTTTTTATTATTTATAATACTTACCTAATATCTCGTTCTGCTTCTTAATGTTTTGATTTAGTTTCTCTATATCCATACTTAGTGTATTCCATAATAAATGAGAATTATCATCCCCATAGAAAGTGTTAATATCTTTTAAAGCAGACTCCATTAAGGATAATGAGTTTAAAACATTTTTCTTTAATTCAAGTGTATCTTCATTTTTAACGTCTGTATTTACAATTCTATCCCTTACATCTTTTATTTTCCTACTATACTTAAGGTTACTAGTCATTCCGTCATCCTCAATAAGATACCAATTCTGTAATTCGTAAGATTCTCCTTTTTGAATTACAGTCTCGAAATGTTTATGAGTATCCTTTAATAAAGGGAAGAAGTCCTTATCTAATTCTTCTCTAAAGCTAGTAAACTCATCCTTCATATTGTTCGCTTTATTTACTAAGAATGCAAGAGTTATTCCTAATATAGCGACTACAATCAAAACTCCTATTAATAATTTTTTCTTCATAGATGCCTCCCTAAATCTGTCTAATCTATCAGTAATATTACTACAAATTTTTCCTGACTATAATTATTTTCAAATATTAAAATATTTAGCGTTAATGATGTGTGAGTGTTCAGTTTTATAAAATTATATATAGGAAAAAATTCTGATATATTTGTACTATAATTATGGGTTTATAGAGATTAATTAGGGAGAATACGTATTAATGGGGGAATTCCAGGTGGAGTTATTTAGGGGTAAGGTTGTTTGTCCAAGATGTGATGGAAATGGTCTCGTTTATAAAGCAGAAATTAAAGATATAAATAAAGTTGTATATGTTTGTGATGAATGTGACGTAACGTGGTTTCGGAATGATAGATTTGGAATGGATAATTTTGTGGACTATGAGACGTTTCTTGAGGAGAATTCATTGTCTTATATGGAGGCGAATGTTATTCATTTAGGCTATGATTGGTACAAAGGATATTGATTTTTTCATTATAAAGCAAGAAGCCACTTTCAAAGTAGCTTCTTGTATTTTTTATTAAGCCGAAGCTTTCTTCATTCTCTCAAGTAAACTAGATAAAATATGCGTACGATAAGATTCTAGTTTTTTACCTTCATAAGTACGGATACCTAATTTTTTAAGTTCTTTTACATACCAACCTTTGCTTCCGAAATACATGTGATCGCTCCCCTTCAACTTTTTTATTTGTCCTGATTGTACTTGGAGGTACGGGCAATATAATGAAGGAAATGAATTTCGCGCGAAAATGGTTAACTTTGTTGCAAAAGACATATATACTAAAGGTAGTATACAACGAGGTGGGCAAGACGTGATTATAGAGAAGCACGAAATTCAAATTGACCAAATTACGAGCGGTAAAGTGAATATCTTTACTTTCTATAGAAATAGAAAGCAAGTTGATGATCATTTTTTACAATTGCAAGAACCATCGCTTACAGCAAACTACTTCTATCATTTTCATTTTGATGTAGAAAGCTTGTATCTACTGCAGGAAGAGTTTCCGAGCGTATATCCGTACGACGGTAGTGAAACGATTCACGACTGGACGGAAAAGATGAAAGCGGAATTGCAACATCAGATCCAAACAGGTAAATGGAATAAACGCGTACGTATCGGTAATCGCATTCTAGATGTGGTGTTTACGTGGTGTGACGAAGATATAGTTGAGTGAAAAAGAAGCGGATGACGCTTCTTTTTTTTAGCGCTGGAATAAAACGAGCTTACCTGCAGAAGATGTGCAGCGATGTGTTTTTTCGTGCAATCCTTTTTCTTGTAAAATAGATTCACCTTTTGCTTTCGCTTCTTTTTCAGTTGCCGCCTCGAATGATTCGTCTAATGCTTTTGAACCATCTTTTTCAAAGACTGTTAGAACGTATACTCCCATGAAAATTCCCTCCAATAATTAAAATCAGAATCTTATAACTATTTTGTCATAAATCAATAGAATATGCAAAGAAATATATGACATTGCGTGTTACAATAAGGTGAAACTTTTAGAGAAACATAGAAAGGATCGTTATTTGTGAAACAAGTGAAGTTTATACATGCGGCTGATTTGCATTTGGATAGTCCGTTTAAAGGAATGGAAATGAATGTAGCACAGTCTGTTTGGGAAAGAATGAAGCAAAGTACGTTTGAATCATTTGAGCGTATTGTTGATAAAGCGATTCAAGAGCGCGTTGATTTCGTATTACTAGCCGGGGATTTGTATGATGCGGAGACGAGAAGTTTGAGGGCGCAAGTGTTTGTGCGCGAGCAAATGAAGAGACTTTCGCAGTACGATATTCCCGTTTTTATTATTCACGGTAACCACGATCATTTAGGAGGAAGCTGGGCAGCAATTGAGTTTCCGGAAAATGTTCATGTGTTTACGGAGCCTTATGTAGAAGAGAAATCGTTTTATAAAAATGGTGAGTTGTTAGCTTCTATTTACGGGTTTAGTTATTTGCAGCAAGCGGTAACGGATAATATGACAGCGCAGTATACGAAAATGAGTGATGCGCCTTTTCATATTGGCATGCTTCACGGGAGTGTGGAAGGGGATGCAGAGCATAATCGCTATGCGCCGTTTCAAATTCGTGAGCTGAAAGAAAAGCAGTTTGATTATTGGGCTCTTGGCCATATACATAAACGTGAAATTTTATCAGAAGAGCCGTATATGATTTATCCAGGGAACATACAAGGGCGTCATCGTAAGGAGACGGGCGAGAAAGGTGCATACCTTATTGAACTTACGAAACAAGGAACGCAATGTTCATTTTTCCATACGGCAGATGTTGTATGGGATGAGATAGAAGTGAGTATCGATGGACTTGAAACGGTTGATGATCTTATGACGGCAGTATCAACAGCGATGAATGAATGCCGAAGAGAAGAGGAAGGGACGCTTTTAACTGCTGTATTTATAGGGCAGGGCCCACTTTCTCCTTATTTACGTGATGAAAAGCGTGTCGAAGAGATTTTTCATATTTTAGCAGCTGGCGAAGAGCGAAAAAATTTCGTATATGCGATGAAGTGGAAAAATGAGACGGTTTCTTTTGCAGAAATTGAACGTTTGAAAGAAGAAAATCATTTCGTCGGTAGTGTGCTGAAGGAGTTAGAAGCTTTTACAAATATGGACGGAGTGTTGCGCGCGATTTGGACATCTCCTGTAGCGCGTAATAGTATTGAATCTTTTACGGAAGAAGAGAAGAGAGAGATTCAAAAGGAAGCGGAAAATATTATTTTAGAGCAATTATTCCAGCAAGAGAGGGATAAGAAATGAGAATGGAAAAACTCCATATTTATGGGTACGGAAAATTAGAAAATGTGGAAATGGATCTTTCTTTGTTGACTGTGTTGTACGGTGAAAATGAAGCGGGGAAATCGACAATTCGCTCGTTTATGAAAAGTATTTTATTCGGTTTTCCGACGAGAGGACAGCGCCGTTATGAGCCGAAAGAAGGCGGAAAGTATGGCGGTGCGATGACTGTACAAACAGAGAAGTACGGTCGTTTGAAAATTGAACGATTGCCGAAAACAGCGGCTGGTGAGGTGACCGTTTATTTTGAAGACGGGAAAACTGGCGGCGAAGATATTTTAAACGATATATTAAGCGGTATGAATGAAAATCTATTTGACTCTGTTTTTTCATTTGATATGCATGGCCTTCAAAACATTCATCAGCTCGGCGAAGCGGATATCGGTAACTACTTATTTTCGGCCAGCGCAGTCGGTAGTGATGCATTATTGCAGCTAGATAAAAAGCTAGAAAAAGAAATGGATCAGCGTTTTAAACCGAGTGGTCGTAAGCCAGAAATTAACGTGTCACTGCAAGAGATGAAGAAGCTTGAGGAGAAGATGAAAGAGTGGCAAGGGAAAATTGGCACGTATGAAAAACAGGTCGAGCAGTTAAAAGAAAGTGAAGAGAAACTTGCTTCAGTTCGTGCAGAGAAAGAGAATGCGGACAAACGAAAGCAAGATTATGAAATATTAGCAGCGCTAGAGCCTCTCGTTATTGAAAAACGTGCGCACGAGAAAGTGTTAGAAAATGAAAATGGGCAGTTTCCTGTAAACGGGATGGCGCGTTATGAGGCAATCAAGGCAAAAATGGAGCCGCTTCAGTTGCAAGTAGATTCACTTCAAAAAAAGATTGAAACAGTGCAATCAGAAATTGATTCCACAGAAATAGATGAAGAATTTTTACAAAAAGAAAGTTACGTAGAAGAACTTCGTATGCAGCATTTGTCGTATGAAAATGCGCGCCAAGAAATGCGCGATATGACGGGAAGTATTGTAAATATAAAAGAAGAAATCGCCGAGCTAGAGCAACAAATTGGCGCTACTTTTGAAAAAGAAACGGTTCTTTCGTTTGATATGAGTTTAGCAACGAAAGAGTTAATTACGCAAACAGTGCAAAGGGCACGCGAATTAGAAACGCAAAAAGCACAGCTCGATGATCGTTTTAAATTAGCGCAAGAGCAATTAGAAGAGCAAGAAGAAAATATAAGACAGATTAAAAAACAAATGTTAGCTGATGCAGAGCGAAATGTATTAGTTGAGAAAGAAAAATCGTTCCAAGATGCGGCGTTTATCGGTATGGGCGCAGAGAGAATGAAGCGTAAATATGAAGAAAAAGCAGGAGCCGCAAAACAAAAGAAAAAACAGTGGCAAAGATTGTGTCTTCTGTTACTGCTTATTAACACAGGCGTTTTATTCACGAGTTTATTTATAGATAACCGCGCACTCTTATTTATGAGTGTCATTGTTTTTGTAGGGATTGTCCTTGCTCTTGTTTTATATAAAGATCCGTCAAGCGGGTTACAAGAAGAGCTTCTTACTCTTGAGCAAAGCGCTGGCGGAAGACAAAGTGAAGAAGCGCTGTCTGTTCGCTATCAGTTAGAAAAGGATGAAGAAATTCGTAAGCTATTTGAACGCGAGTCGTATAAGTTGCAGCAAATGGAACGTGCTTATGATAAAGTCGTTACATCGTATGAGGAATGGGAGAGAGAAACGTTCCGCGCCAGCGAACAAGTAGATGCGTATAAAACGCGCTATATGTTCCCTGAATTTTATACGTATGCACACATATTGCCAGCGTTTGAACGCATTGAAAAAATGCAGCAATTGTATCGTGAATTAGAAAAGCAAAGTGCGCGAAGATCTTCATTATATGAAATGATTTCGCACTTTGAACATAAACTAGAAACTGTTATCGGTAGCACGGAGTATAGTAAATTGCATGAGGCGCAAAGTCATATGCAACATGAGAAAGAGAAGCGCCAAACTTGTAAGCAGCTGAAAGAGAAGCTAGCTGAATGGCAAGAAGAATATGAATTCGTGCAAGGGCAATTGAAGCAACTGTTAGTAGAACGAAACGGTTTATGGCATATTGCAGAAGCTACAGATGAAGAGATGTTTTTAGAAGCAGGTAAACTGGCGGAAAAACGTGAAGATGCTGATAAGCAAGTGGGGCGTTTATTACCGCAAATTGATCTGTTAGAACAGCGCTTAACAAGTTTATCATTAGCCGAGCATTATGAGGCTGACGGTTATGATGAAAAATTAAAGCAAGAAATTACAGCTGCGCAAAACTGTCTCGCGCAAGAGAAAGAACTGACAGAGCGTATTGCGAAACATCGTATGGAAATTGCGAACTTAGAAGAAGGTAGTACGTACGGTGATTTATTGCACGAATGGGAAATGAAAAAAGCGCAAGTGCGTGAACAAGTGAAGAAGTGGGCTGCGTATGCGGCGGCAAAGACAGTGTTAACGAAAACGAAGCAATATTATCATGAAGTACATTTGCCGCGTATTTTACAAAAATCAGAAGAGTATTTCGTCTATTTAACAGGCGGACGTTATAGTAAAATCTTTTCACCGTCAGAGGCGGAACCTTTCATTGTGGAACGTAACGACGGCATGCGTTTTTACAGCCATGAACTAAGCCAAGCGACAGCAGAGCAGTTATATTTATCGTTACGATTTGCATTAGCGAAAACATTTGAGCATGATTATCCATTTATTATTGATGATAGTTTCGTGCACTTTGATGCGGTAAGGACGAATCGAACGATTGAACTAATAAAAGAAATTGCGAAGGATAGACAAGTCATCTTCTTTACATGTCACGCTCATTTATTATCGTTCTTTACGGGAAAACAGATTATAAAATTAACGCATATGCGTAAAGAAAATGAGTTGTAGTATGCTATACTAAAAGTAACTGATTTGGTGGAGGAATTCGAATGAAAAAGAAAATTGCAGAGTATGAAGTTGGTGAACAAGTCGATGTTTTCTTGTTAATTAAAACAGCGACGAAAGGTCTCGCAAGTAATGGAAAGCCGTTTTTAACAGTAATCTTACAAGACCCAAGTGGAGATATTGAAGCGAAGCTATGGGACGTATCACCAGAAGTTGAGAAACAATATGTAGCAGAAACAATCGTTAAAGTAGCTGGAGATATTTTAAACTACAAAGGACGTATTCAATTACGCGTGAAACAAATTCGTGTTGCGAATGAAAATGAAGTAACAGACATCTCGGACTTCGTAGAAAAAGCACCAGTGAAAAAAGAAGATATGGTTGAAAAAATTACGCAATACATATTTGAAATGAGAAACCCGAACATTCAGCGTCTAACAAGACATTTATTAAATAAGCATCAGAACGAGTTTTTAGAATATCCAGCAGCGACGAAAAATCATCACGAATTCGTATCTGGACTAGCTTATCACGTAGTGTCGATGTTAGATTTAGCGAAAGCAATTTCTACACTGTACCCATCATTAGATAAAGACTTACTATATGCGGGCGTGATTTTACACGACCTTGGTAAAGTATTCGAACTATCTGGCCCAATTTCTACAACGTATACGTTAGAAGGAAATTTACTTGGCCACATTTCGATCATGGTGAACGAAATTGGGAAAGCGGCAGAGGAACTACAAATCGATGCAGAAGAAGTATTAATTCTTCAACACATCGTCCTTTCTCACCACGGAAAAGCAGAATGGGGTAGCCCAAAACCACCATTAGTAAAAGAAGCAGAAATTCTGCATTACATCGATAACTTAGATGCAAAAATGAATATGATGGACCGCGCATTAGGACGCACAAAACCAGGCGAATACACAGAACGTGTCTTTGCTCTTGATAATCGTTCGTTCTATAAACCGTCGTTCCATAATTAATAGTGTGAATCAAATGGCCTCATTAAGTATTAGTAAGCTTAGTGGGGCTGTTTTTTTATTGAAAATTAAATGAAATAGTTAAGAAGTACGCATGGGTTTAACGAAGAACTAACAAAACATATCTCGCCACTAGAATGGGAAGAGGTACTCATTTTCATATTGCAACAGATAGAAAAGGGAATCCGATGGATAAAGGAAGATATGATCAGCTTGACGGACGTTATCCAGAAGATTTTGTGGGGTATAAAAAACAGGGGGAAAAATAAAAAACTAAAGGTGTGAAAAAGTTTGAGTAATTTAAATAAAAGTCGCATGGAGATTCTTAAAAGAAAAGCTCGAAGAAAAGAACTTATAAATGAACTATCTAGTCTTGTTACTGTTTCTGAAGAATCATTTATGGATGCCGAAACAAATGATTTATTTTGTAAAGGATTATTTAGTAAGCTAGAAAAAGTTTCAGACAAAAAGAAAATTGGTGATACCAATTATAAAGAAAATAGAAAGCTCTCAATAGAGCTATTAAGTGAACTCATTAATACCATTAATTTCCCAGTTAACCAAGAGAGATTATTTTTCTTTACAGAATATGACCTTGAAGCAGTTGAACTGAATATTGATGAAATATTTGATAATTTAGAGGATTTATCAATCAAATCAGGTTTTTTAATTGGCAGTGGAGATTTTGTATTAGTTGGTGATGATTTAGATTTCGGCTTATGTATTGAGAGAACGGAATATTATTATGAATTCAGTATGTGGGGATTAGCGAAAATTTAAAGTATGACAATAAACAAAACCACCTTTTTAATAGATGGTTTTGTCTACTATTTCACATATAAATTGGCTTCATTTTCTGTTAGATAAGTTTTATTTTATATGTTCACATTTTTTATCTCATAATTTCAATTAGGAAAGGGAGGAAAAAACATGAAATATATGGCGTATGTAGAAAAAACCAATAAGTTAATCGAAGAGGAGGTTACAATAAATATTAACGGTGTAGTGTTTACGGGATTCTCCACTGTTTGTCCATATAAAATTGAAGAAGGAAAAAATTATCCTGTTATTCTCGACATTACAGTTTTTGATAGTATTGAAATAAATGAAGGAATAGATGGAGTGAAAAATTTAAAGAGAATTGATAATTCTTTTAAGTATCGTATTAGTGGAATGTTAAATCATGGGTTTATTGATGCAGGGATTANNATTGAAGTTGATAGAATCAACATTGAATTTTTAAAAGAAGACTAGTCATTTTCAACAACTTCAAACTAGAAATCAGGAAATCATTTTTCTCAGACAACTTCAAACATGAAATTCAATATAAATAAAGGGGCCCTTATTTATGGCAATATGTTTATTAATGACTAAAGAATTTGAGGATGAAGAGATAGTTGTTTATCAATACTATCCTTCTGAATCACCCGCTAAAATAGGTAAGATGCATTATAATAAAAAGGAACGAATGTTTTATGACATAGAGCAAGCTCCAGTGGATTCATTAAATATGAGAGAACATTATTTTAATTGTGCGTGTACTAGGATTGTGCGATGTCTTAGAAAGAACGAAGAATTTCCAGATAGCATGGCATATGAAGCATAATTAAACGAACATAAAAAAAGCCGCCCAACAGGACGGATCTTATCTAACTTAACTTCATACCACCAATCTCTACGATCGAGGTATCCTTTCATTCCATTAAGTTGCCCATCTGGTGTTTTGTTTTGCTAATGGCGTTGCAACTTTACTCTAGATTGACTGTTCTTTTCTCCACTAATGTTTTTAATATTTACTAAACCATTCTCTAGTTCAAAATGTTATGCAATAAAAAATATCTCGAATTTGAGATAAATAACTTGCTTTTCAATCACTTGAGATGTAAAGTGATAGTAACGAAAGTGATTGAGTCGTATGAAAAACATACACTCAGTTGCTTTCGATTAAAAAAACAAAGTAACTTATTCAGTAAAAACTAAGATGAATTTACAAAAACATAATGAGAATAAATTGAAAAGCTAAAAACCATATTACTTGTGGGAAATGTTATTTTTTTAGTTATCACTTGACTAGTAAAACGAAGCGGAGGAATAAACAATGTATGAAATTAAAGGGCACCATCACATTTCAATGGTTACGAAAAACGCAAATGAAAATAATCATTTTTATAAAAACGTGCTTGGTTTACGTCGTGTGAAAATGACGGTAAACCAAGATGATCCGTCAATGTATCACTTATTTTATGGAGATAAAACAGGAAGTCCGGGTACAGAATTATCATTTTTTGAAATACCTTTAGTAGGAAAAACATACCGTGGTACAAATGCGATTACTCGAATTGGATTACTCGTTCCTTCAGAGGAGAGCTTGCATTACTGGAAAGTACGATTTGAGGAATTCGGTGTGGAACATAGTGAAATGACAACATATGCAAATCGTCCTGCTTTGCAATTTGAGGATGCTGAAGGTCTTCGCTTAGTACTACTCGTTTCAAACGGAGAAAAGGTGGAGCACTGGGAAACGTGGGAGAAATCAGAAGTTCCTGCTGAACATCAAATTCAAGGAATGGGTTCTGTGGAAATGACAGTTCGTAGACTTGATAAAATGGCGAGTACACTTACAGAGATGTTTGGTTATACAGAGGTTAGTCGCAGCGAAGAGGAAGCAATTTTTCAGTCCATTAAAGGAGAAGCTTTTGGAGAAATCGTTGTGAAATATTTAGATGGTCCTACTGAAAAGCCGGGCCGCGGTAGCATCCACCATTTAGCAATTCGTGTGAAAAATGATGCAGAGCTCGCTTATTGGGAAGAACAGGTGAAACTAAGAGGTTTCCATTCTTCAGGAATCATCGATCGTTTCTATTTTAAAAGCTTATATTTCCGTGAATCAAACGGAATTCTATTTGAAATTGCGACAGATGGACCAGGATTTACAATTGATGGAGATGTAGAACATTTAGGAGAAAAACTTGATTTACCGCCGTTCTTAGAAGATAAGCGAGCAGAAATTGAAGCGAATTTAGCGCCTATTGAAGAGAAGTAATAGAAGAAAAAATATAAATTTTAAAACCATTGGAGGAGAATATAATATGAACCAATTAAAAGGAATACACCACGTTACAGCAATTACAAGTAGTGCAGAAAAGAACTATGAATTTTTCACTTACGTGTTAGGAATGCGTTTAGTTAAAAAAACAGTAAACCAAGATGATATTCAAACGTACCATTTATTCTTTGCAGATGATAAAGGTAGTGCCGGAACAGATATGACATTCTTTGATTTCCCAGGTGTCCCAAAAGGAGTACACGGTACAAATGAAATTTCAAAAACTTCATTCCGTGTGCCAACTGATGCAGCATTAGAATATTGGGTGAAACGTTTTGACCGACTTGAAGTGGAACATACAGGAATTAAAGAACAATTTGGTAAGAAAACTCTATCTTTCGTTGATTTTGATGACCAACACTATCAATTAATCTCTGATGAATTAGATAAAGGGATCGAATCAGGTACACCGTGGCAAAACGGCCCAGTTCCATTAGAATACGCAATTACTGGCTTAGGACCTGTATTTATCCGTATCGCAAACTTTACTTTCTTCAAAGAAGTGTTAGAAAAAGTTCTATTATTTAAAGAGATTGCGCAAGAAGGAGAATTCTATTTATTTGAAGTGAACGAAGGTGGAAACGGTGCATCTGTCATCGTAGAACATAATACGGTTCTTCCTGAAGCACAACAAGGTTTTGGTACAGTGCACCATGCCGCATTCCGCGTAGAAGATCGCGCTGTATTAGAAGAATGGATTGAGAGAATAGGTAGCGTTGGACTTCCTTCATCTGGATATGTAAACCGCCACTTCTTCGAATCATTATACGCACGAGTTGCGCCGCAAATTTTATTTGAATTTGCAACAGATGGCCCAGGGTTTATGGGAGATGAGCCATACGAAACACTTGGAGAAAAATTATCGTTACCTCCGTTCCTAGAGCCAAAACGTGAAGAAATTGAAAAATTAGTTCGTCCAATTGATACAGTGAGAAGTACGAAGGAATTGATTAAAGAGTAAAAATAGAGATAGTAAGTAGAAGGGCAAGTAGTTTTAGCGGAGTGCTAGGACTGCTTGCTTTTTTTATTTTCGTTTTATAAGTATTTTTAGGAAACCAAAATAGTATAAAAAATAAAAATAAAGAAATCACATTAAACCAGTGATACTCAGTCTAAAACATTTTTTAATCAAACAAATAACGTTATTTCTTGTCGGTTTGAAATAAAGATTGATCAAAAATACCCAACATCCCAGCATTTTACGATAAATAAAAAGAATCCATTTTGAAAAAAATTGATCAAAACGGATTCTCATATTGTGGTATTAAGATTGATTTTTATAAAAAAGATTAATCATTTGCTGTCTATGTTTTAAAACCATCGCGCCCTTTAATCGAATAAACCACTAATTATTTTAGCTCTCGAAAATCTTCGATTGTAAAGTACACTACACTAACTCTTCTCCACGCGAAACGAGCTCTTGCGCAATTTCAATAGTCCGTGGTTCTGTGTAATCAACTTCAGTTGGACTCATCTCGAAGGGCTCGCCGGCGTTCGTGCAGCACCAACAGGATAATCATCCCCATTATTACACCTAAGACAATGCCGGCCTGTGTGGTCAACAACCATGCCAACGGGTACTCTGGGGAGGGTGGCGCATCGAGTCGAACTGAAGATAAGGCGGAATAGAGGTTGTTGGAGAACAACGCTCCCGATGAAATCCATGTCGCTGCCATAGGAGGTAGAAACCACCTTGATCCACGGCGGGATGATACCACCAGTATGCCCCACGCACCAGCAAAGGACCACACACCTGTACGCAATGACAGCAGGTACCACCATACATCGCGTCCCCCCATAGTTGCCGGGTCGATGCCAAAAGAGCCACCAACTGCCCAAAACACCTTGATGACACCGAGCAGAATGCAACCGGCAGCGACAATCCTAGCCAAGATGATCTGTAGTTGTAAAGTATTGCCCGGCAACTCCTTGTAGTCGGTTGTGCCACTCAGCGCCTCTGGCCAACGTGCCATTGCATACCCCGCTAATGCAAGCGGCAGGAAGATGCCAATCCCGAAAAGTGAGATCATGACGAAGATCTGCTCGTATACCCAGAAGTCGGCGGCACCTGCTTCTTGATCCCGGATCATAGCTGCAGGGCCCAGAACCGGTGCAATCAACAAAATGGGAACGAGCAAACCGGTACCAACCCAAATGGGTAGAGCAACCAACCACGCAGGTAGCCGCTCCCCCCATGGCCTGCAAAACGCCATTGCAAGAAGGATGCCAATCGCAGCGAGAACGGCAGTTACTGCGTTTATAATGCGCCAGCTAGCGTCCCCCATTTGCTCGGTTGGAAGGAAGAAACCAAAAGTCCATACAATTTTGATCAGCAGGTAAGGTGTTACTGCTATTGCCGCACTATAACCGCAGATTCTACGCAACCGCATCAATCTTGAGGCCTTCCTCTCTGCACTAATTGTCATCTTCTCATCTCCTCTACAAGTTCTAACTTACTTTGTTTCATAATTATATATTCACAACTATCCTAATGCCTTTAATCCTTCCTTGTACAACTTTCAAGTACTTATATTTCCAAGACTCATATTAGTGCCTTCCTTATATAACATAGTTACTCTAGATTATCGAATAAAATGCCATAACTTAACTTCGATTTCCCTTTGAATAATCGCTTCCTTAATTCCATTAGATGACCTGATTGTTGAATAGAATGATCCGCATTTTTTAACAACTTTATTATTATTTAAACCTCCTTTTTGTGGTACACACTAGAACTTATAATCTGTTTAACAATATGAAAAATAAAGTAATATCGAAATTCATATGGAGAAGTGCTTCACAGTCAATAAGTCAGATTGAAGGGGAAATAAATTGGGGGATTTTTGCTTCACTTTCATTTGTTGGTTTAATAATGATAGGTGGTTATTGCATTTATAACACCTAAATTAAATACCTTTATTATCCGTTTTAATGTGATCAAAAAAGAATAGATTGATTTATTGGACCAGTCTGTTCAAAATTAGAAAGAATTTATCCATCAATTGTTTGGATGAGTGGCATAAGTACAACGCTGTTAGGGGTATATACTTTACTTTCTTTTATTTTTGCAACAGAATCACTACCAAAATTATCTTTTACAGTTGAGGTTTTCCAAATAATGAGTTACATTTTTAAAGTTCAAGCAACTTTATGACGGTACAAAAAGGGGAGAAATATTGTTATTATGCAAAAAATGAAATGGAAGAACTATGTATGTTATTTTGTTATTCTTATGCTTCTTGTAACAGCAGTAGCGGTTAAACCAGCTATCTCTAAAGCTGAGGAATCTGATGTTAATATTACATTGTTAGGTACTGCAGATATTCATGGTAGATTTATGCCTTGGGATTATGCGCTTGATGGAGCAAATATGAGTGGAAGTTTAACGCAGCTTTATACGGTTATAAAGAATGTACGTCAAGAAAATCCAAATACCATATTAGTAGATGCTGGGGATACAATTCAAGGAAACTCAGTAGAATTATTCAATGATAAGCCACAATCTCCAATGATGGTAGCGATGAACGCAATGGGATATGATGCTTGGGCATTTGGAAATCATGAATTTAATTTTGGATTAGATACATTGAAAAAAGTTAGTGGGCAATATAAGGGAAAGACGTTAGCAGGAAATATTTACAAGGAAAATGGAGAGCGTTTTCTTCCTGCATATACGATTGTTGAAAAAGGTGGAATTAAAGTTGGGATTATTGGTATGAATACACCAATGATTAGTGACTTTGAAAAAGGGACAAATCATTTGGATGGTTTAGTGGTGAAAAATCCAGTAGAAGAGACAAAAAAGGCAATTAAAGAATTAGAAGGTAAAGTAGATGTAATGGTAGGGGTTATGCATATGGGACTAGAAAATGAGAATGGAATCCCTGGTACTGGAGTTCAAGATATTGCGAATGCTTGTCCGGAACTAAGCGCTATTTTTGCAGCACATATGCATAAACTTGTTAAGAAAGAAGTTGTAAATGGTGTTATTATTACAGAACCAGATAAATATGGAACACATATCTCACGTATTGACCTTGCTTTTACAAAGCAAGACGGAAAGCTGGTTTTAAAAGATAAAACTGCTACCGCTATACCTGTAAAAAAAGCTGATGGAACAACGGTATTATCTGATCCTACACTTGAAGAAACACTAACACCTTTTCACGAGTATGCGAGAGGAGATGCAAATGTTGTAGTGGCTCAATTAAAGGGTAGAAATCTTGTTCCTGAAAATGAAATAAAGGGTATTCCAAGTGTGCAAATTCAAGAGACACCATTATCAGATTTCTTTCATGAAGTTATGCTCTATTACAGCAAAGCAGATGTAGTAGCCCACCAAATTGATAACGATTATGCCCGTTTGGATGTAGGTCCTATTAAGAAGAAAGATATTGCGTACAATTACCAATATGCTTTGGGAGAAATTACAGTATATAAGATAACTGGGAAAGATTTAAAAGACTACATGGAATGGGCGGCAGGGTATTTTAACTCATCTCGTGCCGGAGATGTAACAGTTAGCTTTGATAAAACCCGCCGTGCGTCTAAATACAGTACGAACGATTTCTTTGGGGGCGTAAAATACGAAATTGATTTAACAAAACCATATGGAAGTAGAATTACAAATTTAAAATCTATTCGTACAAATAAACCAATCGAAATGAACGATGTTATGACGCTGGGAATGAATGCATATAGAATGGAGGCTCTTCAGGCAAAAGGAGGAGCTTTAGAGGGACGTAAGTTTGAACAAATTTGGTCATCTAAACAAGAGAATGCATTCGGAGAAACAGGTGGAACCATCCGTAACCTTGCTATTACATATTTAAAAGAGGTAAAGGATGGTGTATACACGCCAAAAATCATGCATAATTGGAAAATTACTGGTGTAGATACACATTCTGCAGAGCATAAGGCTGTAGTGGATCTTGTAAATAAAGGGATTTTAGAAATTCCAAAAACAGAAGATGGAAAATATACAAATATAGCATCTATAAATACTAAAGATTCAATTACAAAAGAAGAGATTATAGCACTCTCACAAAAAGCTAACATTAATCCGAATCAGTTTAATCGTGTAAAAACAAAAGGTGAATTTTACAAAAAACTTAATAAGGTTATTAAAAAATCATAAGAAAGATGGTTCCGGTGCAATAAATCTATCAAACTTGTATATACTATTATCCTAAAAAGGTTTGTGATGGATATGGAAATAAAGCATGTATTCTAGTAGAAGCATGATAAGCCTGAGATTATTTTGTTAACAGTGAGATGGTACAGCACAAATTATATGAAACGTATGGAAATATAGAGAATCAACGATAAGAAAATCCCCTGTATCTGTTTAATGATCCGGGGGATTTTTTATTTTTATTAAAAGAAGAAACACGAAGTTTTTTACTTCTGTGTTTCTTCAAATTTTCGCTAACGGATTGCTGGAGTTAAAACTGGCTACAAGTTTAGACATGAGTCTTGCGTCCTTACATCCGGACGATATAATTTTTGTGCATGAATGGCTTTGAATCTTGGTATCATTTGAAAGTCTAGTACATGACAGAAAAAGCCACTTTACTTTGTACCTAGTTACAGCAACGCTTGTAATAGGCCTATCATATTGAATGAAATAATTGACTTACTTTTCGTTTGTAACTATAATAGTTACAAAGTAATCATTAGTAATGGGAATGAGTAATATTTTTTTAATATAATTGTAACCATAGTGGTTACAATTAAAAAGAGAACATAAAACAACCAAAATATGTAAAAACTTTAAATAGCAACAAGAGAAAGGGGACGGAAATTTGAAACGGTTTAAGTTTTATATGATTAGCGGTATTGTGCTCGTTTTGCTTATAGTATGTAACTTCGTTGATAAGCCGATTGCGAAGGTTGGAGAAGTGAAAGATACTGTTATGATGAAGCTACATACGAAAGAGAGTATGGCGCAAATTGATGGACAGACGATTTATTTTAAGCAAATTGGTGAGGGGAAACCGCCTTTATTAATGCTTCACGGGTTTGGTGGTTCTTCTGATGGGTTTAGTGATATTTATCCAGAACTTGCGAGAGACCATACGATTATCGCTGTTGATATTTTAGGGTTTGGGCGTTCTTCTAAGCCGGTTGATTTTCAGTATTCGTTTCCTGCGCAAGTGAATTTATATTATAAGTTAATGAAGAAGCTCGGATACGATCAGTTTGCGGTGCTCGGTCATTCGATGGGGGGAGAGATGTCTCTGAATTTAGCGTATTTATATCCGGACGCAGTGACGCATCTCATTTTGGCAGATTCTACAGGAATTGAGTCTTTTCAGCAAAAAGAAAGTTATGACGTTCCGCCGCTATCGACAGACTTACAAACTGTAACAGAGATTACGGATTATAATAAAAATGAAGTGAAAAATAGCCGCGATGATAAAGAGCATTATGATCAGCTTACGAAAATGAAAGAACGCCGCATTGCGATGGAAGCTGATAAAATTAAGGTACCGACTTTAATTATATGGGGACGGCATGATAAGAGCGTTTCTTGGAAAAATGGTGAACTGTACCATGAGTTATTTGCAAATAGTACGTTTCATATTATTGAAAAAGGATACCACGCGCCGTTTCGTCAGGAACCAATCGAGTTTATGGAATATGTACAAGCATTTTTTGCGAAGCATCCACAATAAAAATTTAAGCATAAATCCACTTCTTTCCTCATAGAGTGAAACTAATAAGGCTTGTCTAAGGAAAGGAATGAAGTAATTTGGAAACTTTACCATGGTGGGTTTATCTTGTAATCGTTGGGATCGTATTGAGTGGCTACATGGTTTTATATACTTCGAAAAAAGAGCAAGATATGGATAATGAGTTTATCGAAAAAGAAGGCGAAGTTTATATGAAGCGCTTAGAAGAAGAGCGAGAGAAACGTAATCAGAGTAGTGATAAAGATTCGGTTTTATTATAATTACGGGAGAGAAGTTATCTAAAAAGATTGTGAAATACAATCTTTTTAAGATAGCTTCTTTTATTAGTGAACGTTTTGGGGGAGTTTCCTCGATTAATGGGTGCTTGGTCGATCACCTTTATAGATTCTATATTTACCAAACAGGTCTAGCGCTCGATAATAATTTACCTTCATTTGCTTCATAAACTAATTTTGTTAAATCTTCTTTGAGCATCTGCATTCGTTCCGCACCTATTTTTTCTATCCAACGTCCTTCAATCTCAGTTAGTATCTCATCTTTTACTTTCACTGCTGACCAACCTCGTTCGGTTAAAACAATAATTTTCCCTCTCTTATCAGTAGGATGCGTTTGGCGCATTACATAACCACTTTTCTCAAGAAAATCCACCATTTTACTCACAGCTTGCTTTGTAATTCCTAAATATTCGGCTAGTTCTATACCTGTTGCTCCATCAGGGGCAATCCGTTTAAACATAAAACCATGTGCAGGCCTAATATCTCCAAATCCCAACTCACTTAATCTGTCATGTAGTTCATCAATCAATGTACTATAAGATAATGATAAAAGTGATGTAAGGTCCAATTCATTACATACTTGATGATTCACGTATAAAACCTCCTCGAACAAAGTCAATCAAATTGACTATATTTAAGTTCTATTGTACTATACGAAAAAAAGTCAATCAAATTGACTTTATCAAAAATATATTGTAATATGCACAATGTAGTCAATTTAGTTGACTACATTGTTTTTGTTATAAAATAAGTGGGATATCCCTTTTATTAAGTAAATAACAATAACGTAATAGCGAGTAACAGGAGGAAAAAACATGACAACAGTTCTATTTGTAAAAGCAAACAATCGTCCAGCAAACCAAGCAGTTAGCGTGAAATTATATGAGGCTTTTTTAGCAAGCTACAAAGAATCACATCCAAACGATACAGTGGTAGAGCTTGATTTATACAAGGAAGAATTACCCTATGTAGGAGTAGATATGATTAATGGCACATTTAAAGCAAGTAGAGGATTGGATTTAACAGAAGAAGAAGCAAAAGCAGTAGCTGTTGCTGATAAATATTTAGATCAATTCCTTGTAGCTGATAAAGTTGTCTTTGGTTTCCCATTATGGAACTTAACAATCCCAGCTGTACTACACACATATATTGATTACTTAAACCGTGCAGGCAAAACATTTAAATATACACTAGAAGGTCCAGTAGGTCTTATTGGAGATAAGAAAATTGCCTTATTAAATGCAAGTGGCGGTGTATATTCTGAAGGACCAAAAGCCGAAATGGAGATGGCTGTTAAATATGTAGCAAGTATGATGAGCTTCTTTGGTGTAAAAGATATGGAGAAAGTCGTAATTGAAGGGCACAACCAATTCCCTGATAAAGCAGAAGAAATTATCGCTGCAGGGCTTGAAAAAGCTGTAAAAGTAGCAAGTACGTTCTAATTAACAAAACACTTGCCACTCTATATAGCGGTACCAACACTTTTATAGCGGGGTACTGCTTTTTTTATTGAATCGATAGAAAGAAGGATTACATTATAATGGAACGTTTATGGACAAAGAATTATATCATGCTGACAATTACAGCATTATTACTATTTAGTGGATTTTATTTACTAATGCCAACACTACCTATGTTTATTAAACAATTAGGTGGAAGTGAATCTCAAGTTGGATTTATTATTGGTGTCTTTACAATATCTGCGGTCATTTTACGTCCGATTGTTGGCGGATTAATGGATCGATACGGAAGGCGCGTATTTATAATAAGCGGACTACTCTTTTTTGCAATGACAATGTATTGTTATGATTGGGTAACAGGCATAATATTTTTAGTGGTATTACGTATTCTCCATGGAATGAGTTGGGCAATTGCTACAACTTCGATTGGAACAGCTGTCACTGATGTGATTCCACCATCTCGTCGCGGAGAAGGGATGGGGTGGTATGGACTTGCGATGACTTTAGGCATGGCTTTAGGACCAATAGTAGGTCTTTGGGTTGTGAAATCATTTTCATTTCATTATCTATTTCTTCTATGCACAGTATTAGCACTTATTGCATTCATATTTGCGCTTGGTACAAAAATACCAGCAGTTCAAAGTACATCAAAACAACCTATATCATTTTTTGAAAAAACCGTTTTACCAATCGCTATTGTTACATTTTTCCTATCCCTTACTTTTGGCGGCATTACAACATTTTTACCACTGTTTGCGGCAAAGATTCAAGTGAATGCTGGTACTTTTTTCTTAGTTTATGCTATCACGCTTATAGTAATTAGACCGATTACAGGAAAGATATCCGATAAATATGGAGAAGGGATCATTCTTGTTCCTGCGCTTCTTATAATGATAGTTGGATTATTCGTTCTAGCAATGACAAACGGACTTGTTGGGCTCGTTATTACAGCTATTTTGTACGGAATTGGATTTGGATCAGCGCAACCTGCTCTTCAAGTAGCAACGATACGATTAGCTCCACCAGAGAAAAGGGGAGTAGCGAACGCTACATTTTTTACTGCTTTTGATTTAGGGATTGGTTTAGGCTCTATGATTCTAGGGTTTGTTTCACAGCTTATGGGATATCAAATGCTATTTATTGTTTGTGCTGTATCTGGACTTATTAGTTTGTTAACCTTTATTTTGTTTGTAAAAAAGACATTAAAATAATTTTTCGAATTATGAAAAAAGCGCTATTCTTTTTGTAGAACCATAGAAAAGGATGGCGTGTTTTTATTTAGGTTAGGTTATGTTAAAGATAAAGGTTGATTATGATAAACAAAAACTCGCTTATCATAAGATTACGGGTGCGGTTTTGAAGTACCAAATTGCAATTTGCGGATAAATAATAAAATTAGCTTTCGAACTAACAAGATACACAATAATTGGCATTAAAATTGCTCAGGGCACAAAAGCTCTGAGCGTTTATTTTACAATACTTAGTTCTAGAATTTAATTAATGTGATGTGAAATTTATCCCGCATTAACGGGCAGTAAGACCCCCACCTCAAAATTCAGCGAAAGCGAAGAAGTTAGGTGGGGGATCAACTGCCCGTAAAAGCCCGATTGGTTCAACTAATAATCAGTGGGGGATGGACAAAACCCCCACTGATTAAAGTTTCACTTTATATAGATGGTTATAATAAAAAACGAATCGTGGACTCTTTTAAGTACCACGATTCGCGATAGTAATGCATGCATTACTTAGATTTTAATTTTTTGCGTTCTGCCTCAATTTCGGCACGTAAAGTAGCTTCTGGATAACGATCTATTTTCCCGTTTCCTTCTTGTACAAGATTATTTAATGTATCTTCTGTCTGTTCTTCAACAATCGCAATTACCCCTGTTTTTCCTGGTTTAATCGATTTTAATGTGCTTTCAAAAACAGAGTATGCATGAGTAACTTCTTTTTTATCTTTAAAGATACCGATTGTGGATCCAATTAGTCCACCTAATAATACACCGAAAGGTCCACCGAGTATGCCAACAAACATACCGATTAAACCGCCCTTATTTGTTTTATCAGCACCAGTGATATCTAAAAAGTCTTCTACTGATAATTCACCATCTATTTTTCGTTTAATAACGGCGATTTGATCTACTTTTAATTGATGCTCAAGGTGAAGTTTTTTTATAACAGAGAATGTTTTGTATGACTGCATATCTTCCGTAAATGTAAGTACAACAGCTTGTTTTTCCATATTTAAAACCTGCCTTTCTCTAAAATCATCATAACATATGTACACGATTTGGGTCTACTTCTTCCAATAAATGTTTTGTATAGCAACGTTCTTCTTTAGGGGAAAGCGTAATGGGCATGATTATCTATAAAAAAAGACACCTAAAGGTGCCTTCCTCCGACTTAAACCACCTTGATTTTAACCACATTTGGATTTTTAACCAAATGTTGTTTTGTTATGTTAGGTTATATTGTTTATCGAGAAATATGGTTCAAATCTATATTTTGTATAAAAGTATTTTATATTTCTAATTTACTTGATTACACCACCAGAAACTCCGGACATTGCCATAATATCAATTATTTTATCTGATACAGTTGCTTCTTCTCCACCTCCATAGTAGGCGTTTAATGCATCAATAAACCAATATGCATCGGCTGTTACTGATCTACCTGAAGATTTCATGGATTCAATCACAGTTTGAACATATATGAACTTATCGTCAAATGACAAATTAACCCAATCCCTACCGGTTGCAATTTTAATCTTTTCTACTTCTTCATTAGCTGATGAGGAAGTACTAGTTGAAGGTGATGGATTGCTACTTTCAGGTTTATTAATTGTATCAGTTTTGATATATTTTCCATCTTTAGCACTTGCATCGTAAATGATATTACGTTCAATAAAACTTTTATCTTTATCATCTAAGTGCAGAACATCTCCAACTGAGGTATTATAGTTATAATATGTGTAATATTCGTGTTTCTCTGTTTTTAATACAATACTAAGCAATTCACATTTAACACCTTTTCCACAGTATAAATCTCCCGTACCATCTTTATCTTTCGGTGTTCCGCCTTGTTTTTCGACGATTTTACCTATGGATACCAAGTATTCATATTGTTCTTTAGGTTGTAAGTTATCAAATGAATCGTTAAGGGAAGCTACGATATCATAAGAATAATATGGATTTTCAGCATTTTGATCTGGTTTTTCTAGTTCTTTATACGTTACGGATTTTAGATGATTTTTAATTTCTTTATCCTTTGATATTTCGGAGACGATACTATCCAAATTCTCAGTAGTATGCTCTGGTTCACCACAACCTGATAAAACTAACATCGCGGTGATAATAGTGAAAATGATTCTTTTCATAGTTTTCCTCAATTCTTGTTGTTTTTACTGGATGCAATTTGCAAAATTTAAGATTTCTCATCTCATAGTAACAAACGGTTTATTTTCATATTCTGTCGAATAGAAACAAAAAAGACACCCTAAGGTGTCTTCCACCGACTTGAACCACTTTAATTGAGTAATGTGATTCACATTCGTAATTTAGTTTGTTTTTCCTCGTAAACTTTGTTCATATGCTTTCACTTCATCAATTGATCCAAATGTCTTTAGGTCAAATATTGTGTTACCATCAACACATACTACTAATAATCCATCTTTAGCTTTAATTACACTTCCGACATTCCCTTTTTTAAGAGAAATAGCAAATGGATTATCTACATTCATTGTTTTTTTCTTCTCTACATATTGATTAAATTCCATTCCAATTGGAAACGACTCTTTTAATTGTTGAAGAGTGTACTCATTTGTAACAGGTGATTCATTTTTAGGCTTCTCTTTTTCTGGTTGTTCTTGTGGTTTAGTCTTTTCCTGATTCGGCTGTGTTTTTTCTTGAAGTAATCGGGTTTGTTGTTCTTCATAGTAGACTACTTTAGAATTCAATTCTTTGATTTTCTTGTTTAATTCCTGTTTCTCACTAAAGTTTTGATCAATAACTTTATCCATATCTTTTTGTGAATATTTAGGTTTCATCTCTTCCGATTTAGAATCCTTAAAAATAGCTATGGAAGCAATGATAACAACTATTACAGCGGTAATTCCAATAATTAATTTTTTGTTCATTTATGTTCCTCCTAAAAAATAACATTATTATTATATAATAATTTCAGGGTTATAGATAGAAAAAAGACACCCTAAAGTGCCTTCCCTCTACTTGAACCACATTTTTCCGAAAAATATTCTGTTTAATTGTATGTTTAAAATAAGATTTACTAATTTTGGGAAATCAGAAGAGGAGGCAGATTTATGAATTTAAGAAAGGGAATTATGGCATGCATGGCTGTACTATCTTTATCTATTGGATTATTTGCACCTACATCTTTGGCGAATGAGTTGGATCAGAAACAAGAGAATCTGAAAAAATATGAGCTTCAAAAAGAGTTTCAGATTAAAGACATTGAAAAAAGATATGCTGATGATATTAAGGTTAGGGACCGATTAATAAAAAAATTAATAACGATGAAATGTTAGATAATATTAATCCTGATAAAAAAGATTTAGGAATAGAGAAGAAAATTGGTAAAAATACGACAATCACTACTTTCCCAGATGCACCATATGTTATGAATTTTTTACCTCTCCTATTAATGATTATAGGTGGTATGGGATCTGATAAGTTGAAGAAAATATATAGATAATGAAGGAATTTCCCCGCACTAGCTGTTCTTTCCACTCAAATTGTGTACTATAAAGAATAGACGGGAAGGGGACATATAGAATGGAATTTCATGAGCAAAAGATTTTGCCAGCGGTGAGGCAGATTAAAGATTTGGAAAAGCTATTACATAGTTCGTATGAGTATATCGTTATTTTAGATATTCATGTCGGTCAATTGAAGAGTGTTGTGTCACTTGCGAAGCAGCATGGTAAAAAGGTGTTTTTACATGTTGATTTGATCCATGGATTACAAAGTGATGGGCATGCGACGGAGTTTTTATGCCAAGAATATAAACCATACGGGTTGTTATCGACAAAGGCGAGCGTAATTATGAAGGCGAAGCAAAAGGGTGTTGTCGCAATTCAGCGCATCTTTTTAATTGATTCTAGTGCGATGGAAAAGAGCTGTAATTTGCTAGAAAAAACGAAGCCGAATTATATAGAGGTACTTCCTGGAGCGTTATCGGATGTGATTGCTGAAGTGAAAGAGCGTACTGGTGTGCCGATTTTAGCGGGTGGTTTCATTCGTACTGTGGAGGATGTGGAAAGAGCGTTAAATGCTGGTGCGACGGCGATTACGACATCGAAGAAAGAACTATGGAAACATTACCAAAAAAAGTGACGGAAATGTGAAAAAATTCTGTTGACACCGCTTTCACGAGAGGTTAACATTATAGACAAGTTAATAAACGTGACGGAGAAAAGAAGAGATCCACATTTTATTGTTTCTATATACTTTTATATAGAGGCATGTAAGCTGTGGATCTTTTTCTTTTGAAAAAAAACGAATGGCCATTCATTTTACCTCTATCACTTTTGAAAGCGTTTAAATTGATTGTGGAGGGATACTATGTCAGCATTTTTAGGAGAGTTAATAGGGACTGCGTTGTTAATCTTACTTGGTGGCGGCGTTTGCGCTGGTGTAAGTTTAAAGAAGTCGTTTGCGAAAGATTCTGGTTGGATCGTTATTACGATGGGCTGGGGCTTAGCGGTAGCAGTAGCAGCGTATGCAGTTGGATCAATTAGTGGGGCACATTTGAATCCAGCTTTAACGATAGGACTTGCGTTTAAGGGAGCGTTCCCATGGAGTGACGTACCAATGTATATCGCAGCACAAATGATTGGGGCAATTATCGGGGCAGTTCTCGTATATTTACATTACTTACCACACTGGAAAGAGACAGAAGATCCAGGAACAAAGTTAGGTGTATTTGCGACAGGTCCAGCAATTCCGAACACATTTGCAAACCTTTTAAGTGAAATGATTGGAACATTCGTTTTAGTATTTGGTATATTAGCAATTGGAGCAAATAAATTTGCAGATGGATTAAATCCATTTATCGTAGGTTTCTTAATTGTAAGTATTGGTTTATCATTAGGTGGAACAACAGGGTATGCAATTAACCCGGCTCGTGATTTAGGTCCGCGTATTGCACACTTCTTCCTTCCGATTGCAGGAAAAGGCGGTTCAAACTGGAAGTATGCATGGATTCCGGTAGTTGGTCCAATTTTAGGTGGATCACTTGCAGGTTTATTCCATCAAGTTGTATTTGAAGGAAAACAAAATTCAGCACTTATTTATGTGATTATTGCAACTGTGATTGTACTAGCAATCTCTTATATGACAAGTAAAAAAAGCGGAAGCACTACAAATAGTAGAAAAGTAGCATAAGGGGGAAACCGATATGAAAAAATATATTCTTTCATTAGACCAAGGAACAACAAGCTCACGCGCAATTCTGTTCAATAAAAAAGGTGAAATTGTACATTCAGCTCAAAAAGAGTTTACACAACATTTTCCAAAGCCAGGCTGGGTAGAACATAACGCGCAAGAAATTTGGGGATCTATTTTAGCGGTTATCGCAACTTGCTTAAGCGAAGCAGACGTAAAACCAGAACAAATCGCTGGTATCGGTATTACGAACCAACGTGAAACAGCGGTTGTATGGGATAAAGAGACTGGCAAACCAATTTATAACGCAATCGTATGGCAATCTCGTCAAACAGTTGAAATTTGTGATGAGTTAAAAGAAAAAGGTTATAGCGAAATGGTTCGCGAAAAAACAGGTCTTTTAATTGACGCATACTTCTCTGGTACGAAAGTAAAATGGATTTTAGATAACGTTGAAGGTGCAAGAGAGAAAGCGGAAAACGGCGAGTTATTATTCGGAACGATTGATACGTGGCTTGTATGGAAACTATCTGGTGGTAACGCGCACGTAACAGATTATTCAAATGCATCACGTACATTAATGTTTAACATTCACGACCTACAGTGGGATGATGAGCTTCTAGACATGTTAACAGTACCAAAGAGCATGCTTCCAGAAGTACGTCAATCATCTGAAATATATGGAGAAACAGTTGATTATCACTTCTTCGGTCAAAATGTACCGATTGCAGGTGTAGCTGGTGACCAACAAGCGGCATTATTCGGACAAGCTTGTTTCGGTGAAGGTATGGCGAAGAACACTTACGGAACTGGTTGCTTCATGTTAATGAACACAGGCGAAAAAGCAGTTGCTTCTGAGCATGGCCTATTAACAACAATTGCATGGGGTTTAGATGGTAAAGTAAACTATGCACTAGAAGGAAGTATTTTCGTAGCAGGTTCTGCAATTCAGTGGTTACGCGATGGAATGCGCATGTTTAAAGATGCAAGTGAGAGTGAAGTGTATGCTAGTCGCGTTGAATCAACTGAGGGCGTATATGTTGTACCAGCATTCGTAGGATTAGGTACACCGTACTGGGATAGTGAAGTACGCGGCGCGATGTTTGGTGTAACGCGCGGTACGACAAAAGAGCATTTCATTCGTGCAACGCTAGAATCTTTAGCTTACCAAACGAAAGATGTATTATGCGCAATGGAAGCTGATTCAGGTATTGAACTGAACACATTACGCGTTGATGGTGGAGCAGTTAAGAATAACTTCTTAATGCAGTTCCAAAGCGATATGTTAGACGTTCCTGTAGAGCGTCCAGTAATTAACGAAACGACAGCTCTAGGTGCAGCGTATTTAGCTGGTCTTGCGGTTGGATATTGGAAAAACCAAGACGAAATTAAAGAACAGTGGCATATGGATAAACGCTTTACACCAGCAATGGAAGCGGAAACAAGCGAAGAGCTATATGCTGGATGGAAAAAGGCAATTGAAGCAACTAAAGCTTTCAAATAATCATAAACAGTGTTATAATGGTGACAAGTTAATAATTCGGTAGGAGATTTGGAGAGACCACAACACGCTATAGAGGCGAAATCTATAGCGGCGTTTGTGGTCTCTTTTTTCGTTATCAAAGGGAGGAATTACCATGAAATTTTCAAGTAAACAACGTAAAGACGTATTAAACGGAGTAAATAAACAAGAGTTAGATGTGATCGTAATTGGTGGAGGTATTACTGGTTCTGGTATTGCATTAGATGGGGCAACACGCGGATTATCAACAATTGTGTTTGAAATGCAGGACTTTGCAGCAGGTACATCAAGTCGTTCAACGAAGCTTGTACACGGTGGTTTACGTTATTTAAAACAACTTGAAGTGAAAATGGTAGCAGAGGTGGGGAAAGAGCGTGCGATCGTATATGAGAACGGTCCCCATGTAACAACACCAGAGTGGATGTTACTTCCGTTCCATACAGGCGGTACGTTCGGATCATTTAGTACATCAATTGGTCTTCGTGTATACGACTTCCTAGCAGGTGTAAAACGAAGCGAGCGCAGAAAGATGTTTAACCGTGAAGAAACGCTGAAGAAAGAGCCTCTTGTAAAACAAGAAGGATTAAAAGGCGGCGGTTACTACGTAGAATATCGTACAGACGATGCTCGTCTTACAATTGAAGTAATGAAAGAAGCAATTGAGTATGGCGCAAAAGCTGTTAACTACGCAAAAGTAGACAGTTTCTTATATAAAGATGGAAAAGTATGTGGTGTACGTGTAATCGATTTACTAGACGGAGAAGTATATGAAGTTTACGGTAAGAAAATTGTAAATGCGGCCGGTCCTTGGGTAGATACACTTCGTGAAAAAGATAACTCGAAAAAAGGAAAAGTACTTCAGTTATCAAAAGGTGTTCACTTAGTAATTGACCAAAAACGTTTCCCATTAGGCCAAGCGATTTACTTCGATACACCAGATAAACGTATGGTGTTCGCGATTCCACGCGGTGGAAAAACATATGTAGGTACAACAGATACGTTCTATGATAAAGACGCAGCTGTACCACAAATGACAACAGAAGATCGCACATACATCATTAATGCGATTAACTACATGTTCCCAAGCGTGAAAATTACGGAGAAAGACGTTGAATCAAGCTGGGCTGGTGTACGTCCGTTAATTTACGAAGAAGGTAAGAGTGCATCTGAAATTTCTCGTAAAGATGAAATTTGGACTTCTGAATCTGGTTTAATTACAATCGCTGGCGGTAAATTAACAGGATACCGCAAAATGGCTGAAATGGTAGTAGACTACGTAACGAATCTATTACAACAAGAAGGACATAGCGCATATCCGAAGAGCGATACGAAACATATGCCAATCTCTGGTGGTCATGTAAGTGGTTCACACGGGTTCCCGGCATTTATCGCGAAAAAAGCAGGCGAAGGTACGAAATACGGTTTAACAACAGCGCAAGCGGAAGAATTCACGAAATTCTACGGCTCTAACGTTGACGTACTGTTCGACTTAGCGAAAAAACATAAAGACGAAGCGAAAGAATACAACATGCCGCTTGACGTTCTAATCCCACTTGTATACGCAATGGATTACGAAATGACAGCAAAACCAGTTGACTTCTTCGTACGCCGCAGAGGCGCTGTATTCTTCAACATCCACTGGGTATACGAGTGGAAAGAAGCAGTAATTAACTATATGGCTGCGAAACTTGGCTGGAGCAAAGAAGAGCAAATGAAATACACAGCTGAACTAGAAAAAGCATTAACAGACGCTGTCATTCCTGTAGATCAACAAGAACAAGCAGCTGCGTTAGCATAAAATAGAGAACCACCTGAAGGGGAGCCTTTAGGTGGTTTTTTTATGGGCTATTTAGATGTTTGTGAATTTATTAGATGGCGTTTGAATTATAGCCATCTTTATAAGGCTGAGATTGAATTAGATGATTATATGTGGGAATGTATCAATCCTAATATGGGCGGATGAAAATCAAACAAAAGTGTTAGTTAAATTAAAAAAGCAGTTAGCTTTTGCTAGCTGCTTCACTCCCTAGAGAATGTCCGTTATATAATTTAGATAAAGATACTAGCTATTAAAAATACAGCTCCTATCAAAATTAGAGAATCAAATAAAATCAGGAACTGGCTTCTCTGTGGCTTTCGAAATTCCTTTATTAAGCTAAAAACTGCACTCATTCCGAAACAGATGTATAACAAAATCATTATTGTTTCTGACACACTTAACACTCCTAATATATTGATAATTTAATTATACAACGAAAAACAGATGCATGTAAGTTTTTGGCAAAATTCTTATTTGGAGTGATTTTATAAATAGAATTTAATAAAAAAACCCCTATCCTTAATAAGGATAGGGAAATGGTATAACAGCTTTTAGGAAGCTTATATTTAATATACTAAAAGAGTAAAAAAATGTATTTATGTAAATTTTGGTAATTGATGTTGGTGAAATGAAAAAAATGCTATTTTAGTTGGAAGAGGAGAATATGAAGCCGAGAGTTAGACTATGATGATTACCATCCGTATTTTTTTATGTATTTATAAAACTTTTCCATAGAGTGCGTCGTCTAATATATGGGAAGGAGGAAATGATGTGGATGAATTAACAGTAGAGATGTTTGAAATAGAAGATAAGGAGGACCTTATCGATGAAATAATGAACAAGTATGGACAAGAGGTCTTACAGCTTGTGTATTCATACGTGAATAATAAAGAGGTTGCGGAGGATTTAACGCAAGATATATTTGTGAAATGCTATAAATCTCTTCATACATATAAAGGAAAATCAAATGTGAAAACGTGGTTGTGGAGAATCGCGATTAATCATTGTAAAGACTACATAAAAAGTTGGTATAACAAAAAGGTAATCGTTACAGAGGATGAATCTGCTTATGTAGGGTTTCAACATGATAGTGCCGAACAAACTGTTATTCAAAATGCAGAGGATAATAGGCTGGCTTCTGCAGTAATGAGTTTGCCGATAAAATATAGAGAAGTCATTTATCTATTTTATTATGAAGAGTTATCAATTAAAGAGATTGCGATTGTAATAGAAGTGAAGGAAAACACGATAAAAACGAGACTGAAAAAAGCGAAGGAGCTTTTGAAGAAAGGATTGGAGGAATAATCAAATGGAAGATCGATTAAAAGGCCTGCGAAAATCAATGGAGAACACAACTTTTAAACATTTGAGTTTTTCTGATCAGCATCGAAAGCAGGTACGGGAAAAAATCAATGCATTAAAGGAAAATGAAGAAGATATCTCTTTAGCGGTGCTGCAACTTCTTATGAATGAAAAAACAGGTTATGAATTGATGCAGTTACTACGGGGGAGAGGGATTCAAAAATTCGAAGGCAATGAAGGTTTTTTATATACCGTATTACATCGCCTAGAACAGAACCGTTTTATCCAATCTAGCTGGGATCATTCAGGGGCGAAATATTATCAATTAAGTGATAAGGGAAGAAAGACGCTGCGAAAGGCAGAAAAAAATGCTACGAAGGCAAGGTTTATATTAAAAGGCTTAGTACAGGAGTGAGGCGGAATTGAATAAAAAAGGGGAGCGTTTTTTAAGCGAAGTTACCAATCATATTAAATCAAAAGAAGCGAAGAGCTTTGTGGCAACTGAACTAGAATTTCACTTGAAACAGGCGAAGAACACGTGGATGAAGAAAGGGTTAAGTGAGGAAGTTGCTGAAGACAAAGCTGTTGAACAAATGGGAAGTCCGGTCAAACTTGGGCAAGAGCTTAACAAACTTCATAAGCCAAAGGTTGATTGGTTCCTTATTATTTTATTGGTGATTGCTATGGGGCTAGGATTTTTGCCAATAGTAGCTTTTGGACATACGAATGATTTACTAATGAATAAGGTGATATTTGTTATTCTCGGCATTGCAACAGCTTTTGGGATGATGCTGATTGATTATCGGAAGTTAGAAAGACTCGGGTGGCTGTTTTATACAATTGGAATACTTATCTTGTTAGCTATAAAATGTTTTCCGACTGGTTTCGTGAATGGGGAAGCTTTAATAAAAATTGGTCCCATCAAAATTGACTGTTTAATGACGATACCATTCTTTTTTCTAGCCTGGGCTTCATTTTTTAATAACAGTAGATTAAAGTTTATACATCTTTTCATGTTGTACGTATTTTCTTTATATCTATTTTTAACTACATCAATTATGGTGCCAATTTATATTTATATTACGATGGTATTCGTTATGCTTTGGTGGAGTAAGTTAGGAAAGAAAACGGCATGGCTCATTACGATGTTACCAATTTTTCTCTTTATTATTAGGGATCTATTTTCCTGGTCTGCTGTAAAAGAATACCGGATAGCTAGAATTTTAGGAATGTTAAACCCAGAGCATGATCTATGGGATTTACGTTTACAAGAGGCAATGTCGTCGGCAGGTTGGTTTGGTACATATGGAAATATAAAGTCTATCCCTGCTGCCCATACTGATTTTGTATTCGCGAGTTTGACTTACTATTATGGATATGTACTTGCGCTGCTTCTTGTCTTGATTCTTTCTCTTTTTGCAGTGAGAATAATGACCATATCGTATAAAATAAATGATGGTTATGGTAAATTGCTACTCGTTGGTGGAGTAACTCTTTTTGTAGTCCATTTCATTTGTAACATTGGCATGATCTTAGGAGTATTACCACGTGTTTCTATATCATTACCCTTTATTAGCTACGGCTTGATACCAACTCTGTTTCATGCATTTATAATGGGGATTGTGTTAAGTGTGTATCGCCGCAAAGATATGTCATTTAGAATGAGAAAAACACCTTGATAAAAATCAAGGTGTTTTCGTTATACACTTAAAACTCGCTGAATCAGCCCCGAGTACAAAAGGACTAACCTCACCAACGCTATACATATGCAACTCATGCATTGCGCGTGTACAAGCGGTGTAAAATAATCTACGAAGGCTCTCATCACTGTATACTTCATCATTTGCATTGTAAATAATAACAGCGTCAAATTCGATACCCTTCGCTAAATAAGCAGGGATAACGACAATACCTTGCTCATACTCAGCAGAGGTACTCTTCACAAGTTTAATGTCTTCAATGCTGCCGAGCGCCTTATATGCAGCCGCACTTTCGGCTGCGGATTTACATATAATTGCGATCGTATTGTGCTGTTGTTTTTGTAGTTCTGCGACTTTGGCAGTGATGTCGTCATGCAGTTCATTGTAATTAGAAACTGTAGTCACTGTAGGTTTCTCACCATCACGTTCAAATGCGTTAATGTTCTTTCCTTCCGGTACGAGATATCGTGTAAATTCAATGATCGGTTTTGTTGATCGATAGCTACGAGTTAAGTTAATACCGTTTGTTTCGTCTGGCCCGTATAAGCTAGTAAGTGTATTGAAATTAACCGTTTCACTTGCATGAGCAAATATCGCTTGGTTAAAGTCCCCAAGTACTGTCATTTTTGCAGCAGGGAAGAGACGTTTTAAAAACTCGAACTGAAACGGAGAGTAATCTTGCGCTTCGTCTACGAGTACGTGTTTAATCGATCTGTTCGTTTGGAAACCTTCAATTAACTCTTTTAAAAGTAAAAATGGAGTTGCATCCTCGTAATATAGCTTTCCTTCATTTAACATGTTCACCGTTAGTGAACAAATGTCGTCCCATTCTTTCGGCTTTTCTCCAGTAACCCATGATGAATCTGTGAAGAGTTGTTTATATATTCCTGTGAAATTGATGAAGCGTAGTGTTTGAACGCCTTTACGAAGTGGCTTTAATTTTTTACGGACAATCATACGTCCAAGTACTTTCGTTTCTTTTTCATAATCATTAAAGGAGTTGTCGTCAAACTCGCCCTTTTTCTGTAAATATTTATAAGCCTTTTGATATTCATCTTTACTAAGTAGTTCAATTTCCTCTTCTACCCAAGGTTTTTTCAGTTCTGCTTTTTCGATTGCATCTATTTGTTTATTTAGCCAATCCGTTAACTTTTCAATTCTATTATGGAAACGGAGGGAGGAGTCTGTATTGTAAAATTGCTCTGCGATTTCTTTAGCAGAGGCAATCAGTTTTCCTCTAAATTTCATTCCTCTAAATAACATGCCAGACGATTCAAGAGATTGTCTGTACGTTCTAATCATCTCAAAAAATTGAGTAGATGCTTTAAAGCGGATGCTCGCATTTCTAGTTTTATAGGCAGGACTATTCGTTTCAGTTAGCATATATTCTAATTGCTCGTAAGGATCTTCCACATCAAATGACTTACTTAGTCTATGGTTTAAATATTCTTGGAATGTCACTTGCTGCATATTCTCTTCGCCAAGTTCTGGTAGTACGTTAGATACGTAACTGTTGAACATGGAGTTAGGGGAGAAGAGAATGATTTGATCTGCTTTTAACCATTCGCGATATTTATATAGTAAATAGGCGATTCGTTGCAGAGCAGCCGACGTTTTACCACTACCAGCAGCTCCTTGCACGATAAGTAGTCGTCCTTCATCGTGCCTTATAATTTCATTTTGCTCGCGCTGAATAGTCGCAACGATACTTTGCATATGTTTGTTCGTACCTTTTCCGAGCGCTTGTTGTAGGATTTCGTCTCCAATTGTAAGGCTCGTGTCGAACATAGAATCAATCACGCCGCCCTGAATAATATATTGTAATTTTTTCTCTACAGTTCCGTTAATGACACCACCTGGCGTATTATATTTAGCCGGCCCTGGTGGATAATCATAGTAGACACTTGAAATTGGCGCGCGCCAATCGTATATGAGAAAGTTTTCGCCGCTTGCATCGGTAAGGGTAGCAACACCGATATAAATTTGTTCTGCGGCAGGTTCGCCTTCTTCTGTAAAATCAATGCGTCCGAAGTAAGGTGCTTTCTGCATACGTTTTAGTGCAGCGAGTCGATTAAAAGTGTGCTTATGTGTAATTTGTGTTACAGCAAGTGACTGAGCTTGTTGTCTTAGATTGATAACCGTTTCAAGATAATCATCAAAAGTATCCGTGTTCACTTTCACATCATCCCAGAAATGTTTACGGATGTTGATTACTTCTGCTCGGCGTCTGCCAGTTTCATTTTCCAGCTTATCAATTTGTTCTGTAATCGTTTCGATTACGGTATCCAATCGTTTTTGCTCTAGATCAAGTTTTTTATTCATATACGTAAGCACTCCTTTAAAAGTGAAAAATAGAGGTTGACTGAAAATGGATTTTGTTGTACAATTAAGATACGGGTAAATACGTTATTTATATTTTTATAAATGTGTTTCTGTACTAATTTAACATAGTTCTTGAATTTAATCAACAATGATGAGATAAACCTTGGTTCCGTGCTGCGCGAATCGAGGTTTTTTTGTGTTTTTCTCTAAGAGAGAATCGTAATTATTGTTAGTAAGTCGATATAATTGAAAAATCCCTAATATGGGGTAGCACCACACACACATCTATCAACTTAAGAGTATTCAGTAGATCCTAAACAAAATCCCCCCTTCGCTACAGCTAATTATTTATAAGAGCGTATCCTATTTGAAGCTATAGTTTGATGTAACTTTGCATATCCAAATATAGGTAATTCGTATGCAGAGTGTGATTAAATTATATTAATAACATTTAAAATATATTTATTTTTTCCTTGTGAATTAAAATATTTATTTTTCTGCTGATATATTAAGTTATAACTATAATAATTAATTATTCACTTATAACAAAACAATAATTTTATAAGAATAATATTTCTACTCATATTAATATGTAATAAATAAATATTTGAATGTATTCGACAGAATTCTACTATTTACGCGTTGGGAACATCGTGTTTTAATGAAAGAACAAATGGTATGACCACTAAAAAGTGGAAGATACCACTAGTAAAATTTGATCTCCTTAGAGAATTAAAAAGATTTTAATCTGAAAATTTAACATTATTTAGTTCCAAAAATCTAAATTCACAGGAGTATCACAATCATAAAAATATTCTAATTTTTATGATAATTTACTAGTAGGCTCAAAAATCTTAATAGAATAGAATAGGAGAGAGAGAAATGAAATTAAAAGTTTTAGCAACAACAGGATTAGCCTTAACACTAGGGTTAACAAGTATAGGAACCAGTGTTACACCTACTTATGCAGCCGAAAGCAGTAGCTCCTATCAATGGAAATGGGATACTACGGGGCAGAGAACTGCCCACACTTACAAGGATGTATATTCATCTAATAATATGTTTAAATTCGCATCATTTGATACTACAGGTTTCAAAATTACTTCACAAGAAAAAACATTGAAGTCAATTGACTTTGCAATTAATGATAATAGCGGTAATCCAGATGCTTCAACAAGAAAAGCACCTACTAAAACATATTCTACAACAGACTCAATGACATTTAATGCAAGTACAGAAGTTAGTGTGGGAGCAGAAATGTCAGCATCTGCCAAAATCCCAGGGATTGCAGAGGTTACTTCCAAGATTACAACAGGATTTAAAGCAAGTGCGGGATTTTCTAAGCTTTCATCAGAGACTAAAACATTGTCTTATGGTGGCGATGACCTCGTAGCAAAACCACATCAGGTTCTACGTGTTGACTACTTCTTAGAAGAACTAAATACTACAGGCACCATGAATACTGGTACTAGAATAACTGAAATTGGAGATAATTTCGCATTCACTTCTGTAACTGCAATATGGGGACCAGAAGCCTATAAACATCGTGAGCTGACTGTACCGGGACATCTAACAGGTGAACAGGTGTATAACCAATTTAAAAGCATTGAAGAGTTAAATCAAACGAATGATATTGTATTACGCACGGCAGACCAAACTATCGTGGCACTGACACTCATACGTAAAGGAGAATTTTCAAAACACTTTTTCATAGATGAAGTAGCAAAAACTGTATCTACAGTTGGAACACAAGCAAGTTTTGATGGAGTATCCGGGACAGGCTTAACTGCAAAAACTTCAGTTATTGATCCTGCAACAAATGCAAAAACTGTCATTGCCGAAGAACAAATTCAACAACCATAATAAAAAGGCCACGTATTGTGGCCTTTTTATTTAGTTAATTGTATCATGGAAAATTCAATCAAAATAGATTAAAGCTAAAGTTGAATGAAACGTAAATCACTACCCAAGTAGTGTATCTTCAGAAGGAATATAGTCGGGAAATGGTTGTGTTTTAAACCGCAATATTTATAGGGGCGTACGCCATGCCCTATAAATATCAAGCTAAGAAAACAACGTTCCTTCTCCATAGCTTTCTTTATTAGTGTCAGTAATTTAATACTCCTAAAAATAAAAATCCTTTGTTTTTACAAATAATACTCAAAAATTTTTGCAACCTTTTCTTTCATTTTTTCTTTTATAGATAATTGATTGACGTCAGAGGATATTATTCGCTTTGAATTTTGTAAGTCTGCATTAATCACTGGTTTTATTTTCGAAATATAGACAGGATCATGAATATAACAGTTCATTTCTTCATTTAAATGAAACGAGAGCGAATCAAAATTCACGGTCCCAACCATCAATACTTTTTCATCAATCAAAAATACTTTACCGTGTAACACTCCATTTTTATAACCATATACTTCCATTCCTTGTTTTAATGCTTTTCGAATATATGGATACGCTGCTTCTTTAACTAACAGTGCATCCGAATGAGGTGAGAACAGAATTTTGACACGGACGCCCCTCTTTCTTGCATCTACTAATGCGTTCCAAATAGTTCTGTCTTTTGGTATAAAATAAGGTGTTAATATAATGATGGATTCTTTTGCTTGTTGAAACAGCATTGCATAATCTTGCCCAAGTTTTTCTCCACTATAATATGCAGTAAAACGATGCGAGGTTGCTCCCTTTTCCTTTATCGCACTGTGTATCGGAATTGGTTTCTCTGAGTTTTTCTGCCAGTCTAACACAAATTGGTGTTCTAGATCTTGAACGCCTTCTCCTCGTATTTGAAGGTGATAATCTCTCCAGTAACCAAGTTTTTCTTTTTCCCCCAAATACTTCTTGCCGATGTTAAATCCACCAATGTACCCAATTTTCCCATCAATAACTGAAATACGACGATGATTCCGATGATCCAAAGAAGAAACAAGATAAGGAAAAGCTGGCTTATTATAATACGTAAAATGCACTCCTCTTTTAACTAATAATTCTCTTTCCTTCTTCTTTAGTAAAACTCCACCTAGCCTGTCCACTGCATAGTATACTTCTACACCTTCCTGACTTTTTTGCCTCAATAACTCTAGAAACTGGTGACTTACTTTATCATCAGCAATAGAGAAAAAGTAAATATGTACGTAATGCTTCGCTTTCTTTATATCTGAGAATAATTGATTGTTTAACTGTTTCCCGTCTGTATACATAGTAATATCACTCTGACGAATAGGGTATTGGTTAGGCTGCTGGTCAAATCTTCCACTTTTTTCAGCTATTGTTCTGTCGATTTTACCCCAAACAAGTAAAACAAAACATCCGCCAATAAATACAAAGAGGAGTGCTCGGAGAATTTTCCCTATCTTTTTCAGCATATTTAATCTCCTTTATATATTATCGTTCTTTTTCCGTTAGTTTTTGTTATCGGGACAAAACTATTCTATATCCATCCGTGAAGCTAATTTTTATCATAGAATATGTAAGTCAATTACGTTCTTACAGAGTAGATTTTTCTTATGAATATTCTATTCAAGTTAACATAAAACCACTTAACGGTATTCCATGTATCTATTGGATAAGAAACTCTTTCTTCAAGTAATTAACTGTAAAATTTCTTATTCACATAACCCTAAAATTGGAAATCGTACTATGATAACAAAATAGGCATTCTATATTTTGAAATACATTTACAAGGAGGAAATCGTACATGACAGTAAGCACTAAACTTAAACAAACTATCGCTGGATTAAAGGGTGCTCAAGCATGCCTAGAAGGATTTGTTCTTGATACTGATAACCAGCAAGCAAAACAATTATATAAAGGTGCAGCACAACAAACTCAAGAAATTATTGAATCTTTAAATCCCCGTCTTCAGCTAATTGAACAAGAAGAGCCTCAGTATAAGTAATAACATATTACCTTTCACATAGAATATAGGCACATGGAAGAGTGCCCAGCTAAGAAACTCATTGTTCCCAAAAACGAAAAATCAGCTAAATTCTCATAAATAACTGTAAAATAATAGTTGGGGATCAGGTACCATTCTTATGTGAAATTGAATTACCTTATCGACATGAAGAATTAGAAGTGCTATAAAAAGAGAAGGGAGCATAACCGAAAATGGTATGCTCCTTTTTTATTTATTATTTGATTCATTGGTTGGCAGTCAAGTTTATTTTTAACGTTGTGAGGGCATTAAAACATTAAGCTGATTTATTCGGAGAAGTAATCGGATAATTTCATTTACCAGATCTGAACGTAATTTCCCGAAAGGAGAGGGCATACAAAAAAAGCTTGGGGCTACCCAAGCTTTTTTCACTTCATTATTTCTTTTCTTCTTTTTTATCTTCAGCTTTAGGCTCTTCGAAAAGATCTTTCAAATCTTTATCGTCAACTTTTACGTCAGCTTTTTTGATTTCTTTCATCATAAGATCGTTCATGAATTGAGCATCTTGTGCTTTCTTCTGAACTAGATCTTTTTTGATGTCGCCTTTTACTTCATCAAATGGTTTTTGTTCTTTAATGTCTGTTACTTTAATGATGTGGTAACCGAATTGTGTTTTTACAGGTTCGCTTACTTCATCTTTTTTCAGCTTGTAAGCAGCATCTTCGAATTCTTTAACCATTTTACCAGGAGTAAAGTAGCCAAGATCTCCGCCTTTTTCTTTTGAACCAGTATCTTCAGAGTATTGTTTCGCTAACTCTTCGAAAGATTTACCTTGTCCAAGTTCTTCTTTAACCTTTTTCGCAGTCGCTTCATCTTTTACAAGAATATGGCTTGCTTTAATTTCAGGTTTATAGTTTTCTTTTAGTTCTTTATCAGTGATTGTTTTTTCAATCGCTTTTTCTTGAGCTAATGAAGCGCGAACACCATTTTTTATAGTTTCTTCTTTAATACCTTGTTGTTTTAATAGTGTATCGAATTGATCACCGTATTGTTTTTTCATTTCATCGAACTTTTTGTCTACTTCTTTGTCTTCAACTTTGTAGTTTTTAATAAGTACTTTTTCCATAACCATGTTATTTAGTACTTGTTTACCAGCTGTTTGCTTCATTTGAGTGTAGAACTCTTCTTTTGTAATGTCACCAGCTTTAGATGTAACAATTTTGTCGGATGATGATGTTCCACATGCTGATAATGCGATTACACTTGTTGCTGCTAAGGCAAGCATAGCTTTTTTCATTCAATAAACACTCCTACTATTATGTATTTTTAATTTATCCTACACCGATGAACTTTAGTTCATAAGAGCCCGATTAAGTCTCACTGATACTTTTGCTTTTTATACTGGTAAAGCGCACTTAACAGGGCTTACCGAGGCTGAGGATAAAGTTAAGATGCGTGTCATTTATTTCATAGTATAAGCAATATGTACAAAATTTAATATATCATATTTCGACGTCTTTTCCTATTGATAAAGAAATTTTAACCAGTTCGTGTCAGATTTTGAAGGGGTACCATATTGGGCGTATGTCGCATATACAGAATAGAGGAGGGGATGGGGATGAATTCTCAACTTATTTTATTACTTGTACTGTTTATTTTATTGGTTATAGTAGGTATAATTTGCTTATAGAGGAAAAAAATGAGGAAGGGGCTTTCCTTCCTCACTTTCCATGAAATATAATTTCTATATAACTAGAAATTAATAAAATTGTTATACATACATTAATAACCCGAAAGACACCGGGTTGGCGGCTCGCAGTTATTTGTTTTCGTTCACACAGTGTATGTGTCATGAAATTCGTGTAAAATATAACAAGAAGTGCGAATGCGACAAAAACAACTGTTATAAGTGTCATGAGGCGAGACCTCCTTTTGGCTAAAATACATATATATATTGTATCACACGATATTTTGTTCGTGTTACAAAATTCAGAAATAGAAGACTTTGTGTTAGAAAGTGAGGGAGAAAATGGACGTTGTTAGAAGATTAGAACAAGCTGAATACTACGTAGACCTACTATTTAAAATGATTGATGAAGAAAAGTGTCCATTTTATTCTTTGATCATAAAGAAAAAAGCTCGTAAAAAAGATATTGAACGTATACTAAAACTTTGTGAAATACTGAACGAACAATACGTAGTGGAGAAAGCAGAAGGGCTTTTATTGTTTGATACGCTGTTAGATCAATTTGAAAAAGCGCTTCCACATCAGCTCGAAGTACACGAAACTGCGGAAGCGCTAGCAAAACAAGGTTTATTTAAGCCACTTATGAATGAATTCTTAAGTATGATTACGAAAAAATAAATAAATAGATTATTTCTTAACTAACTTTTGATCGGATTCCATAAAGTTCTCCTCGATACTTTCTAACGATTTCTCAAAAATATCGATGAAGTCTTGTCCGTAAATATTACGCAGGATTGCAATCAGTTCGATATTTTCTGGGAACTTCCCATAAAAATTACGAAGTGCAAGAGCCCCATTAAACACAGAATTATTTTCAGGATCATACTCCTCCATTAAGCGAAGTAGTAATTCTTCCCCTTTATCTGTAATTTCAATGTACGTATTTCGTTTATCATCTTCTTTTTTCGAGAATACAAGATAACCGCGTTCTTCCAGCTTTTTAGAGAAGTTAAACGCTGTTGATACGTGCATAACTCCAAATTTAGCAATCTCAGAAATAGAAGCCCCTTTTAAATGATAAGCGATTGATAAAATGTGATGCTCATTAATATTTAAATCGTAAGGTTTAATCCACTGTTGCCAATCTTTCTCTACGCATTTCCATAACGCTTTCGATAATTGAGCAATGCGTTGGCTGAAAATCATCGCTTCTTTTACCGAGTAATCTTTTTCTCCACTTTTCATTTACTCACCCACTTTAACATTCTTTTTCATTACTATCTATTATGCCAGTAAAATAAAAATTAATAAAGTCTTTTTGTGAGAATTGTGAAAATTTTTCGGAAAAATGACATTCTATACAAATCATGCATAACTATGGGAGCGTTTTATGAGTCGCGAATACATGTGTTGTCCATACATGTTAGGTGATAACATATATTGTAAATGCATAAAAACACGGCATATCAATGTGATATGCCGTGTTAAGGTCAATTTATCTGAAAAATATTTGTTATATGCAAAAAACTAAGCAGGAATCTGTTTACGCTTTTTCTGGAACAGCTTCTTGTAGTTTTTCAATTGATTTTTGAATGTCCAAAATTTCTTTCTCGATATGGCGCTTGTTTTGAGAAATATCTTGTTTCCAGTTAGAAAGCGTGTCTTGCATATCGTCTTTTAGTTCTTGAAATACTTCTTTACCTTCCGAAGCAGTTTCAACGATTTGACGCTTTAATAACTTTGTATCAGCTGTAATATCAGCTAAAGTCTTTTTAATATCAGTTCCTTTTTCTTTCAGCTTACCGCGCATATCTTTACCAGAAGAAGGAGTTGAGAAAAGAACGGCTAGTCCAGCAACTGCTCCGCCGCAAATGACACCTGTGATAAAGGATTTAGCTTTTGACATAAAAGGAGACCTCCTTATTTTTCGTTCGTATTCATGATGTACAAAAGTATGCATATATTTCTTGTATGTGCGATGCACAGAAAATCATACCCCAGCACTTTTAGTGAAAAAACAAGTCACGCTAATGTTTGATCATTTTGGGGAATCGACTTGTTATGTATTACGTCTTCTTATAGTGTCACTATTTCACACTATTTGCAATTGTGCTTGCGATATTTTGTAAAGTTTCCATAGTGTATTCATTTTGGTGTGATTTCCAAACAGCACCGAAACCATCGTTTTCACCGTAGCGTGGAATTAAATGAAGGTGGAAGTGGAACACAGTTTGTCCAGCTTTTTCACCGTTATTGTTAAGTAGGTTAAAGCCAACTGGATTAAACTCTGCTTTAATTGCGTTTGTGATTTTCGGAACGACAGAAAAAATGTGTGATGCGATTTCTGGCGTTAACGCAAAAATGTCTTGTTTGTGAACTTTTGGAATAACAAGAGTATGTCCTTTTGTTACTTGACTAATATCTAAAAATGCAAGTACATGTTCATCTTCGTATACTTTTGAACAAGGGATTTGCCCGTCAATAATTTTACAAAAAATACAATTATCTGCTGTATGATTCATTGATCTCATCCTTTCAAATAGCCTTAGCCGTATTTTACCATAATTACATAAGAGAACAAACACGAAAAACAGGAAGCTGACTCAGCTTCCTGTTTTCTGAAGATGGATTGAAAAAGCATTATTGTAATTTACGGTTCGCAGACACCTCATTTATTTAAGAAATGCACGGTAAATCGGCTAAAGTTTCTGCCGTAGACACCCCATTTTCAAGTGAAATGAATTGCAATCTTTTTTTAAGGAAATTGTTTATTTATAAAACAGTATATGCTCTTTCGGAGACACCCCGTTTCTAAAATGAAACAAATAATCTGGTTATGTGTAAATTTCTTTGTCCAACATGGACACCCCATTTCATGATGACTTCACTATGTTGTTATACTCATCAATTGGTGGTTGCTTTTTCAATGTGTTCCTTCTTCCTTAATTATGATGTCCGCTTTCGTAAAAATATATACGAAGGAATTTAAATTTTTTTTGAGGACATCGAAACTATGTAGGATAGTGCAATTTTTGGTAAGATGAATATAGAATGAATATAAATGAAGAAAGTGGTGTCGTATGAGTGAGTTATTACGTGTAGAAAATGTTACAGGAGGATATACGAAACGCCCTGTACTGAAAGATGTTTCGTTCTCTGTTAATAAAGGCGAACTTGTCGGCTTAATCGGTTTAAATGGAGCTGGTAAAAGTACGACGATTAAACATATTATCGGTTTAATGGAACCGAAAAAAGGAAATGTCACAATAAATGGGAAAACAATTCGTGATGATATGACAGCGTATCGTTCTAGTTTCTCCTTCATTCCAGAAACACCGGTATTATATGATGAGTTAACGTTAGAAGAGCATTTGAAGTTAACAGCGATGGCGTACGGCGTGGATGAAAAGCAATATGAAGAACGTGTAGGACAACTACTACAAGAGTTTCGCATGAAAAATCGTTTGAAATGGTTTCCGTCTCATTTCTCAAAAGGGATGAAGCAAAAAGTAATGATTATGAGTGCGTTTTTAGTGGAACCGTCTCTTTACATTGTGGACGAACCTTTCGTCGGGCTTGATCCGTTAGCGATTCAATCACTTCTTCAAATGATGAATCAAATGAAAAAGAGCGGCGCAGGTATTTTAATGAGTACACATATTTTAGCGACAGCAGAGCGTTATTGTGATTCGTTCATTATTTTACATCAAGGTGAAGTAAGAGCGATGGGAACATTATCGGAACTGCAATCCGAATTTAATATGCCAGGTGCAACGTTAGATGATATTTACATTGCGTTAACGAAGGAAGAAGATTATGAATAGCACAGCATTATGGAAAGAACGATTTCGGCACTTTCTAAAAGAAGTTCGTACATATAGTAAATACGTATTTAATGATCATTTAAAATTTATTTTCGTGTTCATCATCGGTGCAGGAGCGTATTATTACCAGCAATGGTTACAAACGTTAACACCTTCGTTTCCAACTGCGCTTGTGATGGCACTATTAATTGGACTGGTTTTAACGGCTGGATCCATTCAAACGTTATTGAAAGAAGCGGACCTCGTTTATTTACTACCAGTTGAAGAAAAGTTAAAGCCTTACTTTACAAAGGCATTTCTCTTTACGTTTATGATTCAGTTATACATAATCGCAATCGTAGCAGCAACACTCGCTCCGTTATACTTCCAACAAATGAAACAAACAGGTGCAGCATACATATGGATTGTACTTGCGTTTGTTATTGTAAAAGCGTGGAATTTATTCGTAGCGTGGGAAAAGTCATTTTTAACAGATCAAAATGTGCAAAAAGCCGATTGGTTCATTCGTTTTATCTTAAATGGCTTATTTGTGTACTTCCTTGTAGAACGTACTTCCGTTCTTTTCATTGGCGGAATTGTTCTGCTCATGGTGTTATACCTTACTATCCTGCATCAAATGGTGAAGGGAAAGCCGCTGAACTGGGAGTATTTAATTTCTGAAGAAGGTAAAAAAATGCTGCTGCTGTACCGCATTGCGAATATGTTCGTTGATGTACCAGCATTAAAAGAAAGAGTATCCCGCCGCAAATGGCTTGATTTCATTCTTTCGATAATCGGAGAAAAGCGTACATATTTATACTTATATACGAGAACGTTCTTACGATCGGGCAACTATTTTGGATTATATGTACGCTTACTCGCTCTTGGTGGAATTATTCTTTACTTTATTCCATTTTTATATGGGCGATTTATCGTAAGTCTTATCTTCCTATACTTAATCGGTTATCAGCTATTAACCTTATGGAAACATCACCGAATGAAGATTTGGCTTGATTTGTATCCAGTAGGGGAAGACGAAAAGAAGGAAGATTTTCTTACTTTATTAAATGCGATTCTTATTATCGGTAGCATTGTATTTACAATTTTATTTGCACTTGCGACGAAAGATTTCATAATGACCGGTATTTTATTTGTCGTAAGCATATTATTTAATATTGGTTTCGTTTATCGATACAGTGCGAAACGCATTGAGCGTTTAAACTGAAAGGAATGAACCTATGATTACATATGAAGAAAAGGTTATAAAAGAATTGGAGCAGTGGAAAGCTACATTTATGAAAGATTCTTCTATGATGACACGGTTCTCAAAAAAAGTGCAGACGAAAGTACAACAGCTCATTCCGGCGAAAGTACAAAAAGTGTTAACAGAAACGATTCGGATGATGGTGCAAACGATTAGTGCCGGATCAAATTTTATAAAGCCGAAATTAAAAGAGACGAACTGGTCACTGCAAAGACGTGACGATGAAGTTCGTAAAAAAATGGATGAGTACAAAAAAATAGCTGCGGCAGAAGGAGCTGGAACGGGAGCAGGTGGAATTCTTCTCGGTCTTGCTGATTTTCCGCTTTTACTCACCATTAAAATAAAGTTTTTATTCGATGCAGCAACATTGTACGGGTTTGATACGAGTGACAAAGAAGAACGCCTCTTTATTCTTCACGTTTTCCAACTCGCTTTTTCAAGTGACGACCATCGAAAAGAAGTATGGAAAGCAATTGAAACGTGGGATACAGAAGAAGAAAATCATATGGACTGGGAAAAGTTCCAAACAGAGTACCGAGACTATATCGATTTAGCGAAGATGCTTCAACTCGTCCCGATAATCGGTGCCCCAGTCGGCGCGTATGCGAACTATCAATTACTGCAAAGGCTTGGGGAAGTAACGATGAATTGTTATCGTATGCGATTGCTTAATAGAAATTGATTTATTTTATAAGAAAGAAAGCATCCTAAATCTGTAATTTAGGATGCTTTTTTTCTTATAAAGGTGAATATATATCTAATCTAATTTATGTCTTTATATTGTATAAGTGAACTCTTTTTCATTAATATTCTTTCATAAATTAAGAAAGCTATTACAATCACTTTTATTATCGATACATATACTATTAAATGATGACTTTTTAATAATTCAGATTGGAGGTAAACATATGTCGAATAATAAATATGAACAAGAATTTGATTCAAATAATTATTTATTTGCACATGCATTAGATCCTGATTTAGTGGGCCCTACATTCCCTCCGTCCCCACCTTTTAGCCCTACAGGAGTTACAGGC
>NZ_NULR01000008.1 GCF_002577405.1 Bacillus cereus
AAACAAGATAAACAAGACAAGCAAGATAAACAAGACAAGCAAGATAAACAAGACAAGCAAGATAAACAAGACAAGCAAGATAAACAAGATAAGCAAGATAAACAAGACAAGCAAGATAAACAAGACAAGCAAGATAAACAAGGCGAAAAAGACGAAAAAGAAGAAAAAGCCAAGTCAACACCATTGGAACCTGTAATAGAAACAAATTTACTCAACTTAGATATATGGGATGAAATTTCTCTAAAAGAAATACAAGCTGGTGAACATACGAGTTTAGTTGAAGAAAAAAGCAATTATCAAAATATTAATTTGCTACAAGTAAGCGATATCCGTTTATATTTGGACAACCAACTACAATTTAGTTCCGTTGATGAACAAATTTATCATGAAGCACTTGTTCATCCGATAATGTCCAAAGTCATTGATCCAAAACGTGTTCTCATATTAGGTGGTGGCGATGGCCTTGCTTTACGAGAAGTTTTGAAATATGAAACTGTACAGCATGTAGACCTTGTTGATTTAGACGAGGCGATGATTAATATGGCTTGTAACGTACCAGAAATAGTCTCTTTAAACAAAAAAGCATTTTTTGATAATCGCGTGAATGCGCATATATGCGATGCAAAAGAATTTCTGAATTCTCCTTCCTCTTTATACGATGTAATTATTATTGATTTTCCTGATCCTTCAACAGAATTATTAAGTACTTTATATACAAGCGAACTTTTTGCTCGTATAGCTACGTTCTTAACAGAAGATGGTGCTTTCGTCTGCCAATCTAATTCACCTGCTGATGCACCTCTTGTATATTGGAGTATCGGTAATACAATTGAAAATGCCGGGCTAACTGTAAAAAACTATCATATAATTGTTCCTTCTTTCGGAACTGACTGGGGATTTCATATTGCTGCTAACTCCTCACATGTACTCAATCAAATTGAACAACTGTACGTAGTACCAACTCCTCGCACATTACCTTCTCTTCTTGCTCCTTTATTTCAATTTAAAGAAGAACATTTAGAGCATCGTAACAATGCCGTTTTAAATTTAGAATCGGAACTTACTCTACATCATTGCTATCAACAAGAAATGGAATTTTGATGATATTTTAACTAAGGGGATACAAGCATATGGACTATTCTACATTTGGCCGGCATATAATAGTAGATTTATGGGGCGTAGATTTTTCTCTATTAAATGATATTCAATTTTTAGAGCATCATTTAGTTTCTGCTGCTGATTACTCTGGTGCACATGTTTTAAACGTAAGTACAAAAAAATTCCAGCCGTATGGCGTTACAGTATTAGTATTGCTATCAGAAAGTCACCTTTCTATTCACACTTATCCAGAGAAAAATTTTGCAGCAATTGATTGCTATACGTGCGGTACAACCGTTGAACCGCAAATAGCGATTGATTATATCGTAAATATATTAAAACCAAAACAGATTCATATAAAAAAATTAACTCGTGGTATAGGAGAAATCGTTACTACCGATTGATTCTTACTCATCCATGAAAAGGAGGGTTGCAAATACCATCAGTGGAACGAAAGCTCCACTGATGGTACGCACACATACATAATTTTTCACCTTAATTGATGATTTAATTTTTCTATTTTTCGTTTCCAATATAGTGTCATCACAAACCATATAATGAAGTAAATCATAATAAAGCTCACTATACAAACAAGAATCGAGCCGAAACGATTCGGAACCCACCCGATCCAAATTGCTGTAGGTAAAAATGTCCCTAGTAAAATGATAAAGTGAATACTTGTCTGTTTTAATATGCTCCATTCTTCTTTTTCAAAAACAAATGAAGCGAAAGAAAAGATTAGCCCTACTATATTTGCTGTAACTAAATACGTAATTAACGTTTTTGTTTCCACTGTTTCCATTCCATTTGCGTAACCAATCCATAAAAATAATAGACTATATATCATCGCCATTCCTAATCCAATAGCGATTTTATTTATTACTCTATCAACCATCTTTTAACCTCCTCCTATATTTAAAGCCTCTTTAATAAGCGGTACATATTTCCTCGAAACATATTCTTTCGTTCCATTAGAAAAGTGAGCACACATACTACCACTAAAAGACATTTCAAAGCTTTTTACCTGCTCTAAATTCGCAAGTATCGACTTAGAAAATCTAGCAAAACGCTTTCTGGCTAACTGTTCCTCTAATTCATATAAACGAGCCTTCACTTCAAGACTCCCTTTCTTCGTTTGTGCCATAACTTTTCTTCCCTCTGTATAAAACCAATAAATATCATGTAAATTCAACAAGTAATATTGCTGATCTAACACACCAACGATTTGATTCGCATTTCCGCCTTCTATTATTTTTAAAAGTTGCTGAATTTCGTCTGTTACTTCTTTTGTTTTTATAATTATTTCTACATCTACTTGTGATGGGTCTAACTCGATGCGAACTTTCATCTATTTCCCACCCCCTTTATACTTTTATTTTTACATAAAATTGAAAACAATAAATGTAATCTTGCGTAAGTGGTCTTCGTTTCGTCATAACAGTATCTTTTCAAAACATAAAAAAACCTTGCATACGCAAGGTTCATTCTGCCGCTGACATCTTCCTATATAATTCTACAAACTCACTCGCTAATTCCTTTACCGTAATTGCATTCATTAAATGATCTTGCGCATGCACCATCAGAAGGGTAACTTCTGTCTTTTCACCACCAGCTTCCTTCTGTATGAGCTCCGTTTGTAAGCGGTGCGCCTCTTGCAGTTCATTTAAAGCTTCTTGTAGTTTAGCTTCTGCTTCCTGAAATTCACCACGCTTAGCACAATCAATTGCTTCCATTGAACAACTTCTCGCATTTCCCCCATGCAAGATTAAATGAAAAACTTTCGTCTCTATCGTATCCATTTTAGTTCTTTACTCCCCCTTTTCTTCCGCCACTTTTTGTTTATCCCATATTTTTAAGAATGGTAAATAAATAAAGAATGCCAGTGCAAAGTTAACAAGCTGCAATATAACACCAGAAATTTTCCCGCCCGATCCTAAATATCCACTAAAAAGAATAGGTGTAGTCCAAGGTACAGCAGCCCCGCTCGGACGGGCAACTAATCCCCATTCCATCGCAAAATAAGAAACAATTGTTAACACAACTGGAACTAATATAAATGGAATAAGTAAAAGTGGATTCATTACAATCGGCATACCGAAAGTCACCATTTCATTAATATTAAAAATACCAGGTGCAATCGACAATCGGCCGATACTTTTTAATTGCTGACTTCGCGCAAACAGTAACATCCCTACAACTAAAGCTAACGTTGCGCCAGAACCGCCCATATAAATCCATAAATCAAAAAACTGTGCGGTAATCGTATTCGGTACGTCTTGACCAGCCTGAAAAGCAATTCGGTTCTGATCCATTAACGACAACCAAACTGGGCTCATTACCCCACCAACAATTGCAGCGCCATGAATCCCGCACGCCCAAAGTACATGGACAATAATAACTGCGATTACTGCGCCCCAAATGCTAGCCCCTAGTACACTAAGAGGCTCTTGTAAAAGCTTTCCTACAACATTATGAATGCTACCGAAAGTCGTATTTTCAAAAATCAATCTAATAATCCAAACGACCGTCACAACAATAAAGCCTGGAATAAGCGCAGCAAATGAACGCGTTACTGCTGGCGGAACTGTCTCTGGCATTTTTATAATTATCTTTTTTTGTACAACAAATCGATAAATTTCAGTAGATATAAGTGCAATAATCATCGCTACAAATAAACCTTGGCTTCCCATTAACGCAGCTGGGATTGCTCCATCTATCAGTATACTTTCTTTCGTACTTGGTACGATATATACAACTTGAAATGGTGTTGCAAGCAAAAATGATACAAGTGACAATGCCCCAGATGCTAAAGCATCCACTTTATAATACTCACCAAGCCTGTAAGCGATTCCAAAAACAGCTACTAAAGACATTATATTAAAAGTAGCACTGACTGGGTACCCTAAAGCTTTCTGCCAACCCTGACCAAACAAGCCGGCCATAAAATCATTATACCCTGGTATTGGTAAAGCACTAATAATAAGAAAAAAAGAGCCGATAATTAAGAATGGCATCGTTAAAATAATTCCATCACGAATTGCTTGTAAATGTCTCTGTTCTGCAACCCTTCCTGCTACTGGCATTACATATTTCTCTAAAAACCGTATCATCTATCCCACTCTCCTCATGGTTTCATTGACAAGGCTGCTTGCAAGATAGCTTCCCCATTACAAAGCCCGTAATGGACGGATTGAATGACATCAACAGGTACTCCTTTCTCTTTACATAATTCTTTCATTTTCGGTAATAAATAACGTACTTGTGGCCCCAGTAAAAGTACGTCCGCTTCATCAATATGATTTCGCACTTCTGAACCTGATACAGCCCAAATCTTTACCTCTATCCCCCTTGCCTGTGCTGCTTTCTCCATTTTTGTAACAATCAAACTGGAAGACATTCCCGCTGCACAGCAAAGCAAAATATTCATCCCGCTTCCCTCCCCCTTTTTCTAAACCCAAGTTATGGTGCACCCCTTGCCACTACTAGGTTACAAATATATATGTCTAGATTTCTAACTGTATGCCGAGCTCAAAAACAAAAATTTCTCGGTTTTCACGCTATTCCATCTATCGGTATTTTCCTAGTAAAGAAGACTCTAACTCGCTATAATGATTCAGTATGATTTTTTTTATAATCGATAGGAGGGTATATTTATGAAGGCATATCGCTTTCCGCTTATTTTATTATCTTCTATCCTAATTGGTGGTTTCATTGGTTATTTCATGGGTGCCGATGCAGTTGTTTTAAAGCCGCTTGGTGACATTTTCTTAAACTTAATGTTTACGATTGTTGTACCTTTAGTGTTCTTTAGCATCGCGTCATCTATTGCTAATATGGATGGATTAAAACGTTTCGGTAAAATTATGTCTAGTATGGCTGGGACTTTCTTATTTACAAGTATTTTAGCTGCTATTTTTATGATTATCATCGTGAAAGTATTCCCGCCAGCACAAGGTGTTGTATTAGAACTAACACAACCTGATAAAGCTGAAAAAGCTGTTAGCGTTGCGGATCAAATCGTTGGTATTCTAACAGTATCTGACTTCTCGAAGTTACTATCTCGTGAAAATATGTTAGCCCTTATTTTCTTCTCTATCTTAATGGGGATTGCAACTTCAGCAGTTGGTGAAAAAGGAAAACCATTCGCTACATTCCTACAAGCTGGTGCAGAGATTTCAATGAAAGTCGTATCTTTCATTATGTACTACGCTCCAATCGGACTTGCTGCTTACTTCGCAGCATTAGTTGGTGAGTTCGGACCGCAACTTCTTGGAACTTACTTCCGAGCAGCAATGGTATACTATCCAGCTTCTCTTATTTACTTCTTTGTATTCTTTACATTCTATGCGTACCTTGCAGGTCGCAAACAAGGTGTACAAGTATTTTGGAAGAACATGGTCTCTCCTACAGTTACATCGCTTGCAACTTGTAGTAGTGCCGCAAGTATTCCTGCGAACTTAGAAGCAACGAAGAAAATGGGTATTTCTTCTGACATTCGTGAAACAGTTGTCCTTCTTGGATCAACGCTTCATAAGGACGGATCTGTTTTAGGCGGCGTATTAAAAATTGCTTTCTTATTCGGTATTTTCAATATGGAATTTGAAGGACCGAAAACATTGGCAATCGCTCTTGTCGTTTCTCTACTAGTAGGAACAGTAATGGGTGCTATTCCAGGCGGCGGTATGATTGGTGAAATGTTAATCGTTTCTCTATACGGCTTCCCGCCAGAAGCATTGCCAATTATCGCAGCAATTAGTACAATCATCGATCCTCCTGCAACGATGTTAAACGTAACAGCAGATAACGCTTGTGCCGTAATGACAGCTCGCCTTGTAGAAGGTAAAGACTGGATCAAAAATAAATTTGCTTAATAGATAGAAAGAAGATGCTCGTTTGGAGCATCTTCTTTTTTTATTATTTGTCAGCGAATCGATACGTTGGAAACATCGTTGATATATTAGCACAACCGTTATATAATCTCATCCGCCACAAATTTGTTAAAATCTTCACAAATATTCCACACCTCTCATCCATTCTCCGTACTATAATCATGTATGGAAAAGGAGATGGAAACAATGACACAAAGCGCACCAGAATTCAAAGTTTTGCAAAGCATTGCCTTTCTTGCTGTCGTTTTGCAAAGTTCCTTATTATATACAATGAATCAAGGAAACGTCTTACTTGAACAATCCCTCATTATGGGTATGTTGTTTAACCTTGCAAAGTTTTCAGCACCTGCATTCATATTTATCGTTGGATTTCATTTAATTCGTCACTATACAAAGCAATTAGTATACAAAGAATATATTTCTGAAAAAGCCACACACTTACTCATTCCTTATTTCTTTTGGTCTATTCTTTACTTATTAACAACAAATGATCTTATTACATTACAAAGCGGAATAAAAAGTTTACTACTCGGAACAGCCGCACCTCATCTTTGGTACGTTATTATGATGTTCCAAATTCACTTATTATTCCCTTTACTATGTACACTCTTTTATTGGTTTCAAAAACGAACAGAAAATAAAAAAGACATATATAAATATATGTCCATTTTCGCGTTTCTATATTTCCTTTTAATGTGGTTCTCTTCCCACTATATTTTTAATGGAGAAAAATTAACGAGTTCGACTATTTTACATTATACAGATCGATCCTTTTTATTTTACTCATTCTATTTCGTTATGGGAGGCATTGCCGCTGTAGCACTAAAAACTTGGCGTCTATTCGTTATGAAACATATCCCGCTTATCACAATCTTATTTTTCAGCTTATTTTTGTTCATCAATTATGAGCTATTTAGCTTTTACGGAGCAAACTCTATTCATTTAACCGTTTCTACCTATTTAAAACCGTCCATGTTTTTATATATAGTCTGTGAAATTATGATACTGTACGTGTTATCTATTACAATTGTACAGCGCCGGGGTTTCTTATATAAAACGTTACGATTCATTGGAAACTACACGTATGGCGCTTATTTAGCACATTTTTTCTTCTTGCAACTATGTACAAAACTTCTTTCTTTATTCACACTACAAGAAAATACTATATTATATAGCCTATTACTATTTGTGTTAACAGCCGTTATATCTATTTCAACAATGGTCATTTGTAGCACACTACCATTTCATATATGGATTACAGGACCTTCTCCTACGACAAATATGAAATGGGCGAAGATTGCACTCCGAAAAAATCATGAAAAACTATTCAAACCATATATTTGATATAATTATACAAATATATGAAAAGAAAGCAGGAGACATCTATGATTAATCAAGTTGGACAAATTATGCTATATGTAAATAACCAAGATGAAACCGTACAATTTTGGACAGAAAAAGTAGGGTTCCAAATCATCGCAGAAGAAAATAACGGAAAAGGATTTCGCTGGATTGAAATTGCGCCAGCAAAAGAAGCTGGAACAAGCATCGTCCTTCACGATAAAGCGTTAATTGCGAAGATGCAGCCTGAACTAAATCTTAATACCCCTTCACTTATGTTCTTCTCAAATGACTTAGACCGTCTATATAAGGACCTGTCTGAGAAAAACGTCACAGTTGGCCAAATTGTAGATTTACCTACTGGTAGAGCGTTCAACTTTGCAGATAATGAAAATAATTACTTTGCGGTAATGGAAAAAAAATAAGAAAAAGTGCCATCCCTAGGATGGCACTCTATTTTTTACTCTTCTCTAATTCCATTTCAGCTAAAAGCGGCAAAACATTATCAAAAATATGCGTATTATTATTTTCACCTGTGACGTATCCACCGTAATATCTACTAAATACATTATCGTTTCGGAATGTGGCCATATGATCATACAATTCCTTCGCAAACTTTGTATCACCTGTTTGTAGTACGTACAATATTGTTAATCCGTAAGCTGCAGGCGATTCATAATTCACAGCTTGTTTTCCCGTTTCTAAATTGTAACGACCGTATAACTTTCCGTCCTCCTGGAATTTCTTCTTTATAAATTCCAAATAAGCATCTGATGAAAGACCACCTAGACTACGATGGTAAGCAACATATGATTGGTCAATAAGATTCACTTCTTTATCGTACGTAAATGTGCCATCTTCTTTATACTCTTTCGGAAAGGCCCAGCCATGCCTTGGATAATCGGCTAAAAACTGAACTACTTCCTGATATTGCTGAGCAGAAACTTTTCCGTACTTTTTCATATAAAAGAATGCGTGCGGATTTATGTATGATGTTGTTGTAAAATTATTTTGTTTCCCTGCATCTGCATCGTAATAATCCACGTAATAATTACCTTTTTTATTATAACGAAGTACAGCATTGCTCAATTGATCCGCAAGGTTTTTATAACGATCTTCCTTGTACATTTCATAAGCACGATATAATTGTTCAATAATACGAAGATCATCTATAAGTGCATTTGTGGCTGACTGCATTTCTCCCTTTTCAGAGATTTTCCATAAAACGATGTGATCCTTATGTACAAAATTATTTTGAATAACCTTTACTTGTTCATCAAATAACGCTTGATCATCTTTATCAAGTGTATATTGTAGCCATAGTCCTGCCGATTCTGATAAAGCTTCACGGCCCTTCGCCCCACCCGTTCCTGCCTTTGTATCTGCTAAACGGTACGTTGCAAGTGTTCCATTTTCATTTACCATATGCCTTAAAATAAAATGCTCCGTACGGTTTCCTTGTAAAGCTGACCAAAATACAATTCCACCTAAAGCGATTAAGAGAATAACTCCAATCCCTATATATAAACGTTTCCGCAATCTTTTCACCTCCCTATTCAGGCTAACCTTAATTTTAACAGAACATACGTCAATTAAAAAAAGACAATCTATTAGATTGTCTCCCTCACCTTATCCCTCGTAAGCCTCTTTAGAAGGTCTATATAGCGATTCCACAAGTCGATCATATTCACGACGTGTAATTTCTTTATTGTACAACTTCAATAATAAATCTCTATGCTCTTTTGAAAATGCCATCTTTTTAATGACTTCAGGATACATAAAACACCCTCTCCATTTCACATAAACTTCTTTCTTCCGAAATGACAGAACTTATGTTCGCATAAAAGATTATAAAAGATTCCTCAATAAAAAACAAACAAAATATTATCAAATGTTCATTTCTTTTTATTCGGAATATTCAATCATAATATTACCATATTCATTTTTTAAATACACATATATTTTTGGCAGTTTATTGAATAAATCTTCCAATTCAATCAGAAAATAATGGCAAAAAAGAAGAGGAGTATACATATGGATACCGTAACATTAGCAAGAGCGTTTTTTGGTTCTTCATTAGCATTCCACATTATCTTTGCAACACTTGGAGTCGGGCTTTCTTTAATGATTTTTATAAGTGAAATATTGTATCACTGGAAGAAGGATTCTGACTATGCCATTATGGCAAAAAGATGGACAAAGGCTTTTGCTATCCTTCTCGGTGTAGCAATTCCAACTGGAACAATTGTTGGTGTACAAATTTCACTTCTTTGGCCTGGTTTCGCCAAAATTGTTGGCCAAGTCATTTCCGTTCCGTTTCAAATTGAGATTTTCGCCTTCTTTTTAGAGGCTTTATTCATGTCTATTTACGTATACGCAGCTGATAAACTACCTCCATTTATGAGATTAGTCTCATTATTTTTCGTTATGCTTGGTGCCACGGCATCCGCCGTGCTTATTACATCAGCAAATACATGGATGAATACACCCGCAGGCTTTTCAATGGGGCCAGATGGATCAGTTTTTAACGTTGACCCTTGGAAAGCTTTCTTTAATCCAAGCTTTGGCACAAGTGCATTCCACGTTGTTATTACGGCCTATGCAGCCGGGGCAGCTGTCATTGCTTCTATCGCGGGATTCAAATTATTAAATAAAAATTTAAATGCACGTGAACTTGCTTACCACAAAAAAGGATTGCTGTTAGGCCTCGTCGTGACATTTATTACAGGTGCTACGATGTGGATTTCAGGACACGAATCAGCGATTGCCTTGCATAAGCATTCACCTGAAAAACTTGCATCTGCTGAAGCTTTATTTGAAACGACATCACACGCACCGCTATCACTCGGCGGGGTTGTGGATCCTGACACGCTTGAACTAAACTATGCAATTGAAATTCCAAACATGCTTAGCTTATTAGTAGGACTAGACCCTAGCACAGTTGTAAAAGGGCTAAAGGACTTCCCACAAGAAACATGGCCACCATTTTATACACATACACTGTTCAACTTAATGGTCGGTGCCGCTACATTTACCTTTGCAGTCGCAGCTATTGCCCTCTTGTATTGGTACTTTGTTTATCGAAAAAAAGGAGCAGAATTACCGAAGTGGCTTCTTTGGGCTACTGCTGCGTGCGGACCAGTTATGATGCTCGGTATTGAGTTCGGATGGATTTTCAGTTGTAGCGGTCGCCAGCCATGGACCATTTATGGTATGCAACGTACGATGGATGCTTCTACACGTGCTGATTTCGTCGGTCCCTTATTTGTTCTATTCATCATTTTATATATCGGACTCGCTATTTTAACAGTCTTTGTACTACGAACGTTCTTTAGGAAACATCCGTTAAAGAATGATTTACATCATCAAGGAGGCGATTCTCGTGCATGAGGAAAGTATTGCAATCATCATCTTATGGGCTCTTATTTTTGTTTATAGTATATTAGGGTCCATTGATTTTGGAGCTGGTTTTTGGGGCATGGTATACGCGAAACATCCGACGATTGCTGCTAAACTTGCGAATCGATACTTATCACCAACTTGGGAAGTAACCAATACATTTCTCGTCTTTGTTGTTGTCGCTTTCCTTGGTTTCTTTCCGAAAGCAGCCTTTACCCTTGCAACCGTTATGTTCGTACCCGTTATGCTAATTCTAGTACTCGTTGCAATTCGCAGTACATTTATGGTATTTGCTTACTCCCTGCCGAAATACCAACACCTTCTTCGTATTATTTCAGGTATTACAGGGCTCCTAATTCCAGCTCTATTAATTACCGTTTTACCCGTTACAGAAGGTGCTTATATTACAATGGTTGAAGGAAAAGAAGTACTCCTGTACGGAAAACTTCTTTCTAGTCCTGTTATTTATTGTTATATGCTCTTCGGAATAACTTCGGAACTATTTCTATCTTCTCTCTTTCTTGCTGATTTTGCGAGAGAGCAAGGTTCAGAAGATTCGTATAGAATTTATAGAAGAAACGCCATAATCCTTGGTCCTGCAACGCTCATTACTGCGATCATTGCCCTTGTTGTAATGGACCCTGAAACACACTGGCTCATGCAAGGAATAATAAAACAATTCCCATGGTTTACAGTCTCTATCGTTTTATTCGTTATCGGATACTCTTCTCTTTGGTGGACAAACAAGAAGTACAGCACACTTGGATTCCCTCGTATCGCCGTTTTAGCTGTCGTCGCTCAATATGCATTTGCAAGCTACGCTTACGGCGTCGCGCATTTACCGTATATTATTTATCCTGACGTAACTGTCTTTACAAGCTTTACGACACCCGAAACATTCTATGCACTGCTTATTCTATACGCAATTGGGATTGCAATTTTACTCCCAGGATTCATTTTTTTCTGGAATTTATTCTTAAAAGACCGCACATTTTTAAAGGAGAAATAATAAAATGAAACTATAATCAGTGGGGTTTTGTTCATCCCCCACTGATTATTAGCCCTCACCAATCGGGCTGCTCGCAAATAGCGGGATAAAGTAAAACTTTAATCCGCGAGTTTTTGTTCAGTCCCCACCGATTGGTGAGGGCTATTTAGAAATAAAAAGATACATGCAGGGCATTCATACTTAGAATGCCCTGCATTTGTTAGGCTTCTATCCTCCTGGTTATTTCACTACTAATTACACTTGCCCTATAGCATAAAAAACACATATTCACTTCATTCTATTATCCGTCTAGTTCCTCTTATTTTTTGCTGAATATACTACCAATATAAACTTGAGACAAGTTACATTTGTTCCAGGAAAAATAGAAAGGTAGGCAAATTATGAGTACTGAAATATGGATTACTATTATTGTATTCTTCTTAACGATGATTGTTGTCTTTTGGCGACCTCGTGGTTTAAATGAGGCGTGGCCGGCAGCAATTGGCGCTGGTATTATCCTGATTACTGGCCTTGTATCAAAACCAGACGTCATGGACATTATAAGTAAAATCGGAGGTGCCTCCATAACAATATTAGCGACCATCGTTATGGCGGTTATATTAGAAAGCTTCGGCTTCTTCCATTGGTCCGCAGCAAAACTTGCAAATCTAGCAAAAGGTTCTGGACGCCGCTTATACTGGTACATTCAATTACTATGTTTTCTTATGACGCTTTTATTTAATAACGACGGTAGCATTTTAATTACAACACCAATCTTAATTTTACTACTGAGAAACCTTCAATTAAAACCTCATCAACAAATCCCTTATTTATTAAGTGGTGCTTTAATCGCAACCGCGTCTAGTGCACCAATTGGTGTAAGTAATATCGTAAACTTAATTGCCTTAAACATCGTCCATATGACTCTTTATATGCATACAGCTATGATGTTTGTACCTGCAACATTAGGACTACTGTTTATGTCATGGCTTATGTATGCCGTTTTAAAGAAAAAACTTCCGAAAAGATTACCTGTTTCTTCATATGATATTGAAGAGATTTTCTTCACAAAGAACTTCCATCCACTTAAAGGAAAAAATTCTGTTAATACGAAACAAAAACGTACAAGATTCATGTTAAAAGTATTAGGTTTCGTCTTCCTTATGCGCTGTCTTCTATTCGTTGCATCCTTCTTATCCATCCCAATCGAAATTGTTGCTGTACTCGGTTCACTCGTTCTTCTCATCTGGAGATGGTACTACTTACGAACAAACCCTGTCGATATTTTGAAAAAGACACCGTGGCACATTTTAATTTTCGCTTTCTCTATGTATGTAATTATTTACGGGCTTCACAATGCAGGATTAACAGCGGCACTTGTAAATTGGCTCGAGCCAGTTGTAAATCAGCATCTACTCTATGCAAGCTTTGCGATGGGTGGACTTGTATCTATCCTCTCCAACATCTTCAATAATCACCCTGCCCTTATGATTGGTACCATTACGTTAACAGAAATGGGATTAGATCCAGTCACATTAAAAACTATCTATCTCGCAAATATCATTGGTAGTGACATCGGTTCACTATTATTACCAATTGGTACGCTAGCTTCTCTCATTTGGATGTATATACTAAGACAAAACAAAATCAAAGTGAAATGGAAAGATTATTTACGCGTATCTCTCATCGTTATCCCACTCACAACAGTCGTCACATTATTCCTCTTATACTACTGGGTACACTTATTCTTCGCCTTATAAAAAATAGAAGCCCCTTTTGCTACCGTCTTAGCAAAGGGGGCTTCTTCTATATAATTAAGTTAGGTACTACAGTGTGATCAATCAAGTAAAGAGGTGTAACGTGTTATTGATATAAATGACTACCAGTGTCTTTAAATTCTTTCGCTTTCTCTTTCATACCTTTTTCAATTGCTTCTGTCGTTTCTAAATCATTTTCTTTCGCATATTCACGAATATCATGCGAAATTCTCATACTACAAAACTTTGGTCCACACATCGAACAGAAATGAGCTGTTTTCGCTCCTTCTGCTGGCAATGTTTCATCGTGATACTCCATCGCGCGCTCAGGATCTAAAGATAAATTAAATTGATCGCGCCAGCGGAATTCAAATCGTGCTTTTGAAAGTGCATCATCACGCTGATGAGCCGTTTTGTGCCCTTTAGCAAGATCGGCTGCATGCGCAGCGATTTTGTACGTAATAACACCTTCGCGAACATCATCTTTATTCGGTAAACCTAAATGTTCTTTCGGCGTTACATAACAAAGCATCGCCGTTCCGAACCAGCCAATCATTGCAGCTCCAATTGCCGATGTAATATGGTCATAACCTGGTGCAATATCTGTCGTTAACGGTCCAAGTGTATAGAATGGCGCGCCCTGACAAATATCAAGTTCTTTCTCCATATTTTCTTTAATTAAATGCATCGGTACATGCCCAGGTCCTTCGATCATAACTTGCACATCATGTTTCCAAGCAATTTTCGTTAATTCACCAAGTGTCTCAAGCTCAGAAAATTGTGCTTCGTCATTTGCATCTGCAATGGAACCTGGACGTAATCCATCTCCAAGAGAGAACGAAACATCGTACTGCTTCATAATTTCACAAATTTCTTCAAAATGAGTATATAGGAAGTTTTCTTTATGATGGAATAAACACCATTGTGCCATAATTGAACCACCACGAGAAACGATACCTGTCGTACGCTTTGCAGTAATTGGAATGTAACGAAGTAATACACCAGCGTGAATCGTAAAGTAATCAACGCCTTGCTCCGCTTGCTCAATTAACGTGTCACGATACACTTCCCACGTTAAATCTTCTGCAATTCCATTTACCTTTTCAAGCGCTTGATAAATCGGCACTGTTCCAACTGGTACCGGTGCGTTACGAATAATCCACTCACGCGTCGTATGAATGTTTTTACCTGTAGATAAATCCATAATCGTATCTGCACCCCAGCGAGTCGCCCACGTCATCTTCTCTACTTCTTCTGCAATAGAAGAAGATACAGCAGAGTTTCCGATATTTGCATTTACCTTCACGTGGAAGTTACGCCCGATAATCATCGGTTCTGCTTCCGGATGGTTAATATTCGCTGGTAAAATAGCGCGACCTTCCGCAATTTCCTTACGAACAAACTCAGGCTCTACTCCTTCACGAATCGCAACATATTCCATCTCAGACGTAATAATACCATTACGCGCATAATGCATTTGCGTAACGTTTGCACCTTGCTTCGCTCTAAGCGGCTGGCGATCCATTTGCGGGAAAACAGGTGTATGTTTCGAAGCCACTTTCACACCATCATCCTCTGGTTTCACCTCACGCCCTTCGTATGCCTCTACATCCTCGCGCTCCATGATCCAAGAATGACGCGGCGCCTGCAACCCCTTTTCCAGCTCCACTTTATACGCAGGGTCTGTATAAGGACCGCTCGTATCATACACACGGATTGGTGGATTTGGGACACCGTTCGTTTCGCTTTGTTCAATCTCGCGCATCGGCACTTTCATACCTGCGCGTGGTCCATCCACATATACTTTCTTACTCCCTGGTAAACTCGATTTCAATTCAATTTGCTCAGCTGAAACAGATTGTTTCATAACCTTTGTTGCCCCCCTGTTCGTGACAAGGACGAGATATGGCCAGCGCATGCCAAAATAAAAAGAGCCAGGTCCATAAAAAAATAAGGACCTGGCTCATAAAAGACATCATTATGTAAAGCCGTTAACTTCCCTACGCTGGTACGAGCCAGATCAGGTCCAAAGGGTTAAGAAGTTCACACGCTTCTCTCTCAGCCTACGCATACGTTAGGCACCCCTAGTTTATCACTGATTTAATTTTCAATACTTTCCCATCATACACGATAATCCGAAAAATGCAAACTTTATTTCTTTTGTCACTTATGGAATCATCCACGTTAAATAATATGCTTGAACATACGTCATAATACCAACAATAATGACGAAGAACAAACTATGTTTCACCGTGAAGCGGAACAGCTCTGATTCTTTCCCGGCAAGACCAACCGCCGCACAAGCGATCGCAATCGATTGCGGAGAAATCATTTTACCTGTTACACCGCCCGTTGTATTTGCTGCAACGAGAAGCACTTCAGGTACGCCAATTTGCTGTGCTGTAATTGCTTGTAGGTTCGAGAATAGTGCGTTCGCTGACGTATCTGATCCTGTTAAGAATACGCCAATCCAACCTAGGAATGGTGAGAAGAACGGGAATAACCCGCCAGTTCCTGCTAGTGCTAATGCTAATGTAGAAGATAAACCAGAATAGTTTGCGATAAACGCAAATCCTAATACAAATCCGATTGATAGAATTGGCATCTTAAGTTCGTTTAACGTTTCTTTAAATGTCACTACTGCATCTTTTGCACTCATTTTCAAAATAAAGATAGAAATGATACAAGCAATTAAAATTGCTGTTCCCGTTGCTGATACTACGTCAAGCTTCAAAATTGCCTCGTAAGGCGTCGGTTTATTTACAATCGGCTCCGCCTTCATTACTAAATTGTGTAAACCTGGGACTTCAAACTTAAATACAAGACTCTCTAATGCGCCGCCTGGAGCGAATAATGCTTTAAAGAAACTTTGGCTCCAAATGACTACCATCACAGTTAAAATAATGAACGGAGACCACGCTTTTACTACTTTTCCTACTGTTAGTTTCGGCATAGATGTTGATGTCGTTGCCGCGGCTACTTCACTATCCGCTTGTTTAGATTGATAAATCTCTTTCGGCTGCCAAACTTTTAAGAATAGCGACAAACTTACTAAACTTACAAGCGCTGACGTAATATCAGGAAGTTCTGGTCCTAAAAATGTCGCTGTAATGAACTGTGTAATTGCAAATGAGCTACCTGCTACAAATAACGCAGGCCATGTTTGTCTTACTCCTTTAAATCCATCCATTAAAAATACGATAAAGAACGGAACAAATAATGATAGGAATGGCAATTGATGTCCAGCCATTTGTCCAATTTTATGCGGATCAATACCTGTTACTTGTCCAGCAACCGTAATTGGAATCCCCATCGCTCCGAACGCTACCGGTGCAGTATTTGCGATTAAACAAAGACCTGCTGCATATAAAGGATTTAAGCCAAGACCTGCAAGAAGCGCTGCCGTAATTGCTACTGGTGCACCAAACCCTGCTGCCCCTTCCAAAAATGCGCCAAATGAAAAACCGATTAAAATGACGAGTAAACGATGATCATTTGTAATAGATAATACAGATGCACGAATCACATCAAATTGACCTGTTTTCACAGAAATTTTATATAAAAATACCGACATAATGATAATCCAAGCAATTGGCCATAATCCGTATAAAAAACCGTATCCGGTCGCTGCCATTGCCATTGTGAATGGCATTTTATACGCGAATAACGCCACCAAAATTGTAAGTACAACTGTAATAAATCCTGCCACATACCCCTTCATGCGGAATACTGCTAAAGCTAAGAAAAAAAAGATGATTGGAATAAGTGCGACTGCTGCCGAAATCCAAATGTTACCGAATGGATCGTAAACTTGTGTCCATGTGTTCATTGTTCTCTCCCCCTAAAGAATCCCCTTTTAAATAGATATAACCTTATCAATAGACTATCAGGTCATCATACCTTTAAGTCTAAAAATAAAAACGCCCTGGAAAACGTTTTCAATAACTTCTTTTATACTTTATCATAACAACTTTTATTTAAAAAGATTTTTTTGAAAATTTCATTATTTAATATAGAAATCTTACAAAAACGTCACGTTCTTGTAATGTTCATCGATAGGAAGCTTGCCAAAATTATTGCATAATGAATGTATAACAACAGACATTATTCATGAGGTGATATATATGAACGGAAACAAAATATTAGCTGCTTTATCATATTTTAGTGTACTATTCGCACCTATCTTATTCCCTATTATCGTGTGGATTGTGGGCGATTCTGAAACAAAACCACATGCAAAACGTGCTCTATGGACACATATCATTCCAAGCATCGCTACATTCATTGGATTAGTTATTCTAGGAATTATGGGCATCGGATCTGATCAACCAGACGTAACACTTGGAATCGGCGCAATGATTGTCTTATGTATTTGCGGAATCATTAGCTTATACTACTTCATTTGGAATATCGTAAAAGGTATTAAAGTACTGAAAGCTTAATTTTAAACAAACGTTTAATTAAAAAGGACACTTGCAAATTGCAAGTGTCCTTTCTCCCGTAAACGCCCGATTGGTGTGGGCTAATAATCCGTAGGAGATGCCCCCCACTGATTAAAGTTTCACTTTATCTTCTGCGTTTTTTCTTTTTTCTCATCATTTTCTTTCGGCGCGTATTCACTTTATCCGCTATAATGTGGAGCGTACTTGCCACAACAATTCCCATTACGAACGTTACAATTTCAACCTCATATTCCTTCGCAATTTCTATTAAATTCCCATCAAACGCTATTACATTTAATAGGAATAAAAATGGAGAAAATACGATTAACATGTATGCGATACGAATCACATCACCAAGTATAACCGTATGTGTAAAAAAGGAACGATGCGGCATTATCCTTTTATACGGATACCAAAATATACGCAGGAATCCCCATTTATTATACGCATTACTGTACGTATCTAAATCAGGTGTTAAAAATGAAGTACCTACTAAAAAGCCAATTGCAAAAGTTAATAAAAAATCAAAATTTGTTAATCCATACGAAAAAAGCAGAAACAAAACAACCGGAAGGGATATTAAGTTTATTTTCGTATGCGTTCTTCCTGATGGCATAATGCACTTCCTCGCTTACGTTCGCCCTGTCATCCTATGACAGTTCTCACCTATTGATCTAATTTCTGATCGATAAATGATGTGTCTATATCCGAACCAAACCATTCTGCCAACTTCACTCGTGCCTTATCTTTCACCTCTTCATTGACGTATAACGACGCCTGTATTAACGCGGCCGTTAGCGCCCCTAAATCATCCGTATAACCAATTCCAGCAACGAAATCTGGGATAGCATCTATCGGTGTGATAAAATAAACAAGTGCTCCAATTACAATAATTTTCACTCGTTTTGGAACATCAGGTCTTTGTAAAACGTAAAACAATAATAAACTGGCATAAATAACCGACTGCCCCGCTTGCTTTGCAACATGTTTTACTTTCTTCCAAAACGCTTCAACTGAAAATTTTTGTTCCATGTGAAAGCCTCCCTATTTTTAAAAGAAATAAGCTACAATATGTTATCAGTAAAAGTTCATCAAAATTGCACATAATCTATCAATGAATTTTTATTGTAACAAACAAACCAAAAAAGAACAAGTGTTCGTTAATTTTCACACACTTTCCTTCATATAATAGGTTTCTAGACAACCACTTACCCATCTTCATTTTTTATTTCTCAACCATGGAAATTTTCACTTTCACTTAGTACTTTGTTCCATCTTTGTTATATTTTCTAGTTGACGGACATATAAACGAATGTTAAAGTTTTCACTGGTAGTGACAATTCACATACAAAAAATGTAAAATGTTATAGTGTTTCTCAGAAATGAATTTTGTTGTATAATACAGAAATGACGTTATGCTTATGAGCAACAAAAGAAACCAAAAGGGTATGCATAGTTATAGTCGTATATGGGTGAATATAGAACCTCTAATTATGGCAAAGAAAACTATGTATTTTTTATTTTAGCATTTTTCGCTCCAAAATCGACCAAGCCTGATAGAGAAAGGGTGGAAATGAATGAAAGAAACCTTGAAATCACAATTTCAAAATGTGCGTTTCACTTTATTCGTAGCTTTGACCGTATGGCTGAAGACCTACATTATTACACGCACAAGCTTTGATTTAAAACTTGAATCTTTCATGCAAGAATTCATTTTATTCATTAGTCCATTAGCAGCATCATTACTGTTTGTGGGACTTGCATTATTTGCAAAAGGAAAAAAACGTAACTATATAGCACTTGGAATTAACTTCATCTTAACGTTCATTCTTGTTGGTAACGTAATGTTCTACGGATTCTACAATGACTTCGTTACTTTACCAGTACTAGGACAAACGTCTAACTTTGGGAGCTTAGGTTCTAGTGTGAAAGAATTACTGAACTTCAAAATTATCCTTGCATTTGCGGATATTATCGTATTCTTCGTTCTATTGAAGAAGAAGAAAGATTTTGCACCGACAGAGCGTGTAGCACGTCCGATGCGTTCTTTATACTTCGTATCAACGGTTGCTATTTTCTGCGCAAACCTAGGACTTGCAGAAGCTGAGCGTCCAGAACTATTAACACGTTCATTCGACCGCGTTATGCTAGTTAAAAACTTAGGACTATATGTACACCAAGTATACGATCTTGGCTTACAAGCAAAATCAAGTTCACAAAAAGCGTTTGCTGATAGTAGTAAATTGCAAGAAGCAGAAAACTATGTGAAAACAACACAAACTAAACCAGATCCAAATATGTTTGGTACTGCAAAAGGGAAAAACGTAATTGTTGTCTCTCTTGAATCATTACAAACATTCTTAATTGGTGCACAAGTTAACGGACAAGAAGTTACACCATTCTTAAACCAATTTGCGAAAGAAAGTTATTACTTCGATAACTTCTTCCATCAAACTGGGCAAGGTAAAACATCTGATGCTGAATTCTTAGTAGATACTTCACTATATCCACTAGACCGCGGTGCTGTATTCTTCACACACGGTAACAACGAATATACAGCAACTCCAGAAATTTTACGTGAGCAAGGGTATCACACGTCGGTATTCCACGCAAACAACGCAACATTCTGGAACCGTAACATTATGTATCCGGCACTTGGTTATGATCGTTACTACAACGAGCTTGACTACAAGATTACGCCAGAAACAAAATTAAACTGGGGATTAAAAGATATCGAATACTTCGATCAATCTATTGATATGTTAAAAGAAGTGAAGCAACCATTCTATACTCGCTTCCTTACTTTAACAAACCATTACCCATTCACTTATGATGACAGTACGAAATTAATCGATGAATACAATTCTGGCGATGGCGTATTTGATCGCTACATGGTAACCGCTCGTTATTTAGACGAAGCAATGAAACACTTTGTTGAACGTCTAAAAGCAGAAGGTATTTATGACAACTCAGTTATCGTATTCTACGGTGACCACTACGGTATTTCTGAAAACCATAACCGTGCAATGGCACAGTTCTTAGGAAAAGAAGAAATTACTACATTTGACCATATGAACTTACAAAAAACACCGATGTTTATTCACGTTCCAGGTCAAAAAGAAGGTAAAACAATTTCAAAACCAACTGGTGAAATTGATATTAAACCAACTATTCTAAACTTACTTGGTGTAGATTCTACGGATCAAATTCAATTCGGTCACGACGTATTCTCACCAGACAATAAGGGATTCGTTGTTCTTCGTGACGGTAGCTTCGTTACAGATAAGTACATGTACACGAACAGTACATTCTACGACCGTAACACAGGTGAAGTTGTACAATTACCGAAAGAAGAATCTCAACCACTAATTGATCGTGCACAAAATGAATTGAACATGTCTGACAAAATCATTGAAGGCGACTTACTTCGCTTCTCTGACAGTAACAAAACCAAAACTGGTGAAGTAAAAACAGCTATTAAAGAAGAAAAGAAGAGCGCTGAGTAATCTCAGCCTCTTTTTTTATATTCCTCTCTCTCGCCTCTTATATTCATTAACTTTAAAATTACATAAACTTTACCAAAGGTTCACATAGAATTAATGAAACATCTCTATAATAAAATATGTAAACGAGGTTCTACATATTTCTTATCTCTCATCTTAAATTAAGATCCCTTAAAGAGATGTGTAAATCTTTTGTTTCTACTTTCTTATAATTGTCTTTCAACATGTTTTGTTTCCATACACAAAACATTCAATAAGACGATGTCCCTATGAAAGATAGCTACCCTCCTTGTGCAGCATTCCATACGAATGTTGCTTTTTTTTATTAAAAAGCAGGATTCTCATTTCTTATTTTCGAATTTGTATATACGAAATACTGTAAATCATCTCTACTTCTCTATGATTTATAAATACATATACGTCATATGTAGAGAATGACTCACATAAAAATTACTATAGTGATTCTTATTCCAAATGAATTAAAGTTTCACGTTACTTATGTACTTACGAAAGGATGGGACGGAAATTGACATACGAAAGATTTGTACTTTGGAATGATGAGGTTATTGATACAACGAAACATAAAACGTACATAGAACTTGAAGAGAGAGGCTTACAGTTTGGAGATGGTGTCTATGAAGTCATTCGCCTATATAAAGGAAACTTTCACCTATTAGATCCGCACATAACAAGATTGTATCGCTCCATGGAAGAAGTAGAATTATCACTTCCTTTCTCAAAAGCTGAACTCATCACCTTACTTTACACATTAATTGAACGAAATCATTTCCACGAAGATGGCACAATTTATTTACAAGTATCTCGCGGTGTACAAGCTCGTACCCATGCATTCTCATATAACATTCCTCCGACAATTTATGCCTATATTACAAAGAAAGAACGACCAGCTTTATGGATTGAATATGGTATACGTGCTATATCAGAACCAGATACTCGCTGGCTACGCTGTGACATCAAATCATTAAATTTATTACCAAATGTATTAGCTGCTACGAAAGCTGAACGAAAAGGTTGTAAAGAAGCACTTTTCGTACGAAATGGCATTGTAACTGAAGGAAGCTGTTCTAATTTCTTTTTAATCAAAAATGGGACTCTTTACACACATCCAGCCAATCACCTTATTTTAAACGGCATTATTCGTCAATATGTCCTTTCTTTAGCGAAAACCCTTCAGATTCCTGTACAAGAAGAACTTTTCAGCGTTCGTGACGTTTATCAAGCCGATGAATGCTTTTTTACAGGAACGACGATTGAAATTTTACCGATGACTCACCTTGATGGAACGGCAATACAAGATGGTCAAGTTGGTCCTATCACAAAAATGCTACAAAGATCCTTTTCTCAAAGCTTGTTACATTCCAACATGTCATCTTCTTAAACACGAATAATCCCTATCCTTTCTACATTCAATATATGTATTTAATTGGAAATCAAGGTGTAGATTTATGCCTTGATTTTTTCTTGTAATCTTTTTGTCATATTCAGATTCCCGCATAAGTCTTGACAGTAATCGACATGCTCTTTAGAATTTTTAACAGTTGGTAAATATTTCTTCACTACATTACAGACAGAAAGGAATCGACAAATTATGAAAAAATACCTTGCCGGTCTTGCCGCAGTGTCTGTAGCAGGAGGAGCAGCACCTACACTTGATAGCGTTCAAGCTGCCCCTGAACAAAACACACAAAAAGCTGCTACAACTGTCCAAGCTTCCGCATCAAACAACTCATCTTATACGGTAAACACTAGCGTATTACATGTTCGTGCAGGATCAAGTACTTCTCACGACATCATCTCTCGCGTTTATAATGGTCAATCATTAAACGTAATTGGAGAAGAAAATGGTTGGTTCAAAATTAACCAAAATGGACAAACAGGCTATGTTAGTGGCGAATTTGTATCAAAAAATGGCTCAAGTAATTCCAATGTAAGTACCACAGGTGGAAAAAATACAGTTACAGCTGATGTATTACGTGTGCGTACAGCTCCTGACACGTCTAGTTCTGTTTCAGGACGTGTATATGAAGGACAAACTTTAAACGTGATTGGCCAAGAAAATGGTTGGACGAAAATCAACCATAATGGACAAGTGGGTTATGTAAGTAGCGAATTTGTATCTGGTGTTTCTTCTAATGCAGGTTCTTCTAACAACAATACGAATACTAACAACCAAACAACTGTACAACCAGCAAGTGGAAATTATACGGTAAACGTATCTTCCCTTCGTGTGCGTACAGGCCCTAGTACTTCTCATCCAACTGTAGGTTCTGTTCAACAAGGACAAGTAGTCAAAGTTGAAGGTGAAGTTCAAGATTGGTTCAAAATTCAATACGCAGGACAAACAGCTTACGTAAGCAAAGACTATGTAACAAAAGGCGGTTCTAACGACAACGTTACACAAGGCAACAACCAAGATAACAAACAAGAACAAAACAATAATGTAACTGTTCAAACTGGTGGTACTTACGTTGTTAACGCAACATCTCTACGTGTTCGTACGGGCCCTGCTGCTTATCATAGTGTAATTGGCGGCGTGTTAAACGGTACTACTTTAAACGTAATTGGATCTGAAAATGGTTGGTTTAAAGTAAACTACCAAGGAAAAACAGGCTTTGTTAGTAGCGAGTTTGTAAAATTCGTTAAAGGCGGCACTACTACTCCTGAACAACCAAAACAACCTGAACAACCTAGCCAAGCAATTGGTGACTACTACATTAATGCTTCTGCACTGAATGTACGTAGCGGTGAAGGTACAAATTATAGAATCATAGGCGCACTTCCACAAGGACAGAAGGTTCAAGTAATCTCTGAAAACTCTGGATGGAGTAAAATTAACTACAACGGTCAAACTGGTTATATCGGAACACGTTTCCTATCTAAAACACCAGTTGGTGGGGCAGTAGATAATAAGCCTAATGACAGTCAAAATAACAATCAAAACAATAATAACAACAATAATAATACAAACAATAATAGCGGTGACAGTTCTTCCCTACTTGCATACGCAAAATCAATGCAAGGCGTACCATACGTTTGGGGCGGTACTTCTGCTAACGGTGTTGACTGCAGTGGTTACATCTACCACGTATATAAGAAATTTGGTCATAACATTAGCCGCCAAAGTGTTGCAGGATATTGGAGTAGCTTACAACAAACTTCAAGTCCACAGCCAGGTGACTTAATTTATTTCAAAGACACTTATAAAGCTGGTCCTTCTCACATGGGTATCTACCTTGGTGGCGGATCATTTATCCAATCTGGAGATAAAGGTGTCGCAATCGCTTCATTAAGTAACTCTTATTGGAGCAAGCACTTCTTAGGTTATACGAAAGCACCTTAAGTTATAGTTTCAGAGCCTTCTAGTTTACTAGAAGGCTCTTTTTTGAAGGACTCAATATAAAGTGAAACTTTAATCAGTGGGTGTTTTGTCCATCCCCCACTGATGATTATTAGCCTTCACCAATTGGGCGTTTACGGGCTAAATCTCCCTTCATACTCTCTCTACAGCAAAAATTATGCGTTCATTCTCCTATTTCATACACTATATTCTATAAAATTTTTCCGAAACGTATCACAATGCATATATTTCTACAAAAAAACATAACCTATTTCATGTTAATTCATTTTATATGTGTTTTTTCAAAGAATTTTCTTTTTATTTAAACTTTTCGTTAGACGTTTGACCTCCGATGTCCATTATGATAAGTTACTTAAGATGTTATATTCGCAAAAGTATAGACAACTGGTTTATACACTTTTTTTACTATGAGGAAGGAGCATACACTGCATGAATCTTTTATGGGGAATTGGCGGCGTGATTGGAGTATTAGCAATTGCTTTCTTACTATCTTCCAACCGCAAAGCTATTAATTGGCGCACAATTTTAATCGCGCTAGCATTACAAATGTCATTTTCATTTATTGTATTACGATGGGATGCTGGAAAAGCAGTTTTAAAATACGCTGCTGACGGTGTTCAAGGATTAATTAATTTTTCTTACGAGGGAATTAGATTCGTTGCTGGGGATTTAGTCAACGCAAAAGGCCCTTGGGGATTTATCTTCGTTATTCAAGCACTACTTCCAATTGTATTTATTAGTTCATTAGTTGCAATCTTATATCATTTCGGTATTATGCAGAAATTCGTTAGTATCATTGGTGGTGCCTTAAGTAAACTTCTTGGAACTTCGAAAGCAGAAAGCTTAAACTCAGTAACAACTGTATTTTTAGGACAAACTGAAGCTCCAATCTTAATCAAACCTTACTTAGCACGCTTAACAAACAGTGAATTCTTCACTATTATGGTAAGTGGTATGACAGCTGTTGCCGGATCAGTTCTTGTCGGTTATGCAGCAATGGGAATTCCGTTAGAACACTTATTAGCAGCAGCAATTATGGCAGCTCCATCAAGTTTATTAATTGCAAAAATAATTATGCCAGAGACAGAACAAGTAGATAATAACGTTGAACTTTCTACAGAACGTGAAGACGCAAACGTTATTGATGCAGCTGCACGTGGTGCATCTGAAGGTATGCAACTTGTTATTAACGTAGCAGCAATGTTAATGGCTTTCATCGCATTAATCGCTTTATTAAATGGCTTATTAGGATGGGTTGGTTCTTGGTTCGATATTAAACTTAGCCTTGATTTAATCTTCGGTTACTTACTATCACCATTTGCAATCTTAATCGGTGTTTCTCCAAATGAAGCGATACAAGCAGCAAGCTTTATCGGTCAAAAACTTGCAATCAACGAATTCGTTGCATACGCAAACTTAGGACCACACATGGCAGAGTTCTCTGCAAAAACAAATCTAATTTTAACATTTGCAATCTGTGGTTTTGCAAACTTCTCTTCTATCGCAATTCAATTAGGTGTAACAGGAACGTTAGCTCCTACTCGCCGTAAGCAAATTGCACAATTAGGGATTAAAGCAGTTATCGCTGGTACACTAGCGAATTTCTTAAACGCAGCAGTTGCAGGTATGATGTTCCTATAATTTTATGTAAAATCTCCTCTTTTAAAGAGGAGATTTTTTTATATACTACAAATATAATTTTCACACATATCAAACACTTACATCTGGATGTATAGATAATATGTTACAATAATTAATATGTCTGTTTATTTTTTCTTGTAAAAAAGAGGGATACTATTTGATGTTGCACGCTTAAAAAGAATTTCAGCTACATGGTCCATTTCTGAATAGTTGTGCATACTACAAATATCCCACGCGAATTATCTTTAAGGAGGCAAGTTTCGTGAAAGATAAATCCTATAAAATCCTTTCTATGTGGATTTTACAAATTGTATTTTATTTTACTACTGTACATGTGACAAAATATGAGCACGCGCTCATTTTTACAATTATATATATAATCGTAAATGTACTATTCTTATTTTTAGCTGACAAAAAAGCATTTATTTTCTTCATACTAGGAACCATTATTTCCGTATTCTATTTATTTTATCAAGCATGGCTTTACTTATGGAGTACATCAGATCAATGGGAATATATTATTACTCACTTCTTGATGGCAGCAAACTTCTTCATTGTATACATCTCAACCCATCTATTAAAAAAGGTTATACATGAAAATAAAGAGTTAACTGAACGTGTGAGAACATTAGAACAATATATTGGAGAGTCAAAATTATTAACAAGACAAGAATTCGAGAGACGCCAAGCGTTATTAACAACTGCAATGGACCGTCGTAATGAAACAGGCTTTATTATTTACTTTGACTTCACTTCCTTTAGTAAATATACGAAGGAAAGTGTTATGGACCGTGTAGCTTCCTTATTAGTTGAGACTGTAAGAACTGATTTTGACCTTGCCGCTGAATACGACAATAGTACATTAGTCATTTTATTACAAAACACAAATGAAGTTGGTGCTAATATAGTAATGAACCGTCTACAGCCAAAAATGGAAAAATGGCTTGCGGCTGAGGCAATCCAAGATATAAAAATTTCAAGAGAGCAAATTGGAAATAAAGGACAGACATTATTATGATGACGCTCGTTATACTTCTTTTATTCCTTCTGTTTTGCGTACTCGTATTTTGGATCAGCATCACATTTTCAATTAAATACGTACTTATTTTTACAGCCTTTCTATTCTCTGGCTTACTCGTTTACTACTCTTTCTTAACACTTGCAGGCTTAGTTCACCGAAATAGTAAACGAAAAGATCGTACACTAGAACATTATCCAAGCGTCGATATTTTAATACCTGCCCATAATGAAGGGGTCGTTATTAAAGATACTTTAGAAGCGATGGCGAAGATTGAATATCCAGGAAAACTAACTGTTTATTTATTAAACGATAACTCTCAAGATGAAACACCTGAAATCGGTGATGATTTTGACAAGGCTTATGCTCATATTCGTCACATTCGTGTCCCGCCTGGTGAACCAAAAGGGAAATCACGTGTATTAAACTATGGCCTGAGTATTTCGGATGGTGAATATTTCTGTGTTTATGATGCAGATAACCAGCCTGAACCACATGCTTTACGCATGCTTGTAGAACATGCTGAAACAATCCAGGATGCTGTTGGGGCTGTTGGACATGTTCGTACTGTAAATGAAAAAAGAAACTGGCTAACGCGAATGATTTCATTAGAATTTCAAATCTTCCAGCTCCTTATGCAATCTGGACGTTGGTTACTATTCCAAACCGGTTCACTGACAGGAACAAACATGCTTCTTCGTCGCTCTGCGTTAGAAGAACTTGGCGGCTATGATCCTTATGCAATTGCAGAAGATGCTGAATTAACATTACGAATTACACAAAAAGGCTATCTCCTACCAATCGTTCCAGAATCGATTACATGGGAGCAAGAACCAGAGCATTTAAAAATTCTTATTAAGCAACGTACACGTTGGCTCCAAGGGAATTTGTACATTTTAGAAAAAATGTTCTCGTCATTAAGTTTCTTTAAAGGAAAACTTCTCGTCCATTCCTTACAGCAAGTTTTAGTGTATGTCGTATTTTGGCTTTTCCTAATCATTTCGAATGTTTGGTTCGTAATTGGGTTACTTGGGATATTCCAGATTCAATATAGTATTCCACTACTATTTATGTGGTACGTCGCATATATTACATATGTTTCGCAATTATTTAGTGCACAGAGTGTCGAACGAACCTTTACACCGACTAATATTTTCATTAGTGTCATCATGTACTTTACGTACGCACAGCTCTTTACGTACTTATTCATTCGTAGCTTAATCTTATACTTACGTGCAAAGAGTAAGAAACAAGTCATCGGCTGGGATAAAACGGTTCGATTCAAAAAAGATAAATAATAAGCGCATCTCCCGCTTATTATTATTTTGTAAAATAAAAACAAGCACAGAGCGCCGTAAGCTCTGTGCTTGTTTATTGCCGTATAAATTTATATATCAGACAATACCCCTTAGCTGAAAGTAATTTCACGTCCATCCCCCAACGAACGATCGACCTTCATTTATATACGAAAAAGTGATTGCTATTTTTGTAGAACCAATTGCTTCTCTTGCTGTTCTTTGCGCGTTTCAGTCTTAGGTTCCGTGCTTTCTTGGACACTACGATGTGCCACACGTTTCAAACAAATATGCTTCCACTTTCTTTCGTAACGTTTCATTATTCTAGATGTCCCCCTTGAATGCGATTTAAAACTATTTGAAATCGCTTACAGGAAATAATATAGCACATATAAATAAACGTGACAACACATTTCCGACAAATTTTTGTCAAAAATACGAATTGAATTCGCGAAATATCGAATGTTGTCGAAATATAGTGTTTTTCCTTTATATAAAAGGCATACTACTTATATAGTAATGTGTTTTATTTCCCTTACTTGTATGTAAAATCCCTTCTATAATAAAAAAGAGCTGATATAAAATCAGCCCCTTTCCTTCTATTATTTATGTTGTTTCGTACGCCCTTCTTTTTGCAACTCTTTAAATAGTGCTGCAATCATAAAGAAAATAACAAATACAAATGGGAATGCCGCGATAATCGACGCAGTTTGCAGTGCCTCTAATCCACCGACATACAATAAGGTCGAAGCTATCGCTGCTAGAACAATACCCCAAACCATTTTGATGCGATTTGGTGGGTTTAAACTACCATGTGTCGTTAACATCCCTAGAACAAACGTAGCAGAATCTGCTGATGTAATAAAGAATGTTGAAATAAGTAAAATAGCTAGGACAGATAAAGCCGGCCCCACGCCACCCATTTGATCTAACATAGCAAACAATCCTACTTCTGTGCCCATTTCTTTAATTTGGTCATATACATTCGCTCCGTCGAACAATTCCATGTGAATACCTGTTCCTCCAAAAACAGAGAACCAAAGGGCACCGATTATTGTTGGTACGAGTAACACACCGATAACAAACTCACGAATTGTACGTCCGCGTGATACACGAGCAATAAACGTACCTACGAATGGTGACCAAGCAATCCACCATGCCCAATAGAAAATTGTCCATGACTGAATCCATTGATTTCCGTCTTCATTTAATGGACTTAATCGGAAACTCATGCTTGGTAATTCTTGAATGTATGAACCAATTGTTGAAGTAAAGTAATTCATAATAAAGTTTGTTGGACCTGCAAATAATACAATTATCATAAGTGCAAACGCTAAAATAATATTCGTATTACTTAAATATTTAATTCCTTTATCGAGCCCTGTTTGTGCAGATAACATATAAAGAACTGTTACAATTCCGATAATTACTAACTGTGTCGGTAATGTGTTCGGAATGGATGTTAAATAACTAACACCACCTGCAATTTGCTTCGCCCCAAGTCCTAATGATGTCGCCACACCAAATACTGTCGCAAATACAGCTAGAACATCAAACATATGGGCAATACGGCCATGTTCACCGCCCTTAAATAGTGGACCCACTGTCGCACTAATTGTACTTGCCCTTCCTTTTCTAAATGTAAAATACGCGATGCATAATGCTACAAGTGCATATAATCCCCACGGATGTAATCCCCAATGGAAAAATGAAAAACGAAGTGCAAGACGTGCACTCTCTTCAGTTGCACCCTCTCCAAACGGCGGTGTGTATAAATGATTTAACGGTTCTGCAACGCCCCAAAAAACCAAACCGATTCCCATGCCGGCACTAAATAACATAGCAAACCATGTCATATAACTATAATCAGGTTCATCATCATCTTTACCTAAACGAATCGAACCGTACTTAGAAACAATTAAGAAAATAGCAATTCCTAAGAAAATAGAAACGGAAATAATATAGAACCAACCAAACTTACTAACTAACGCAGCTTGAATTGCAGTCGTTACATTTCCTAAGCTACCTTTTCCAATAATAGATTCGGGAATAATTCCCCACAGTGTAAATGCAATACATAATGTTAATGAGACAATAAATGTTTTCGTCAGTTTCCTCATCAAATCCCCCTTCGTATGTTTCATTTCTTGTAAATGACATAAATTCCGATATGTTAAATCGGATAGAAAACTATAGTTTTGCGGTGATTTTCTTTCGGCTCTCTTAGTTTTGCCTTCACCAATTAGAATTCTTATGGACAGCCTTACCTTCCGTATAACCTTTTCACTCTGCAAGAGCTATAAGATAGGAATACTACTGTCAAATTGCGTGAGAAAAATGCGGATGGGAAGAGATTTTCCCAAAAAAGGATGTGTTACAGATGTAAAAAAGGGCAGATTTGTTCTTTACAACCCTTTCTTCTTGTAACAATTATGCGGTTTTTTTGCTAGTATATAGCGCATGTTTATAACTTCACAAACGAGATGTTTATGTTTATATAACTATATTACCCATAAAACGGTAAAATACTCAAGGAATGTAACTGTATAGTAATCATTACGTAATATTCCTGTAACATTTTTATTTACGCCGAAAAAAATATGTTGCATTAAATATTTTGAATATAACTAGAAACCTAATAATGATATGGAATGAAAAACGCTTCCTTCTAATTCTAGCTATATTACAAAGTGTTAACGACTTATTACGAATGGTTTGTAATTGTGTGTTTTCCCAAAATCCGAAAAAATCTGTTGCTATAATGAGGACACGAAAACAAACGCAATGGAGGCTATCATGAAAAAATTAATTGGTATAGCAACAGCAGCAGTTTTTGGTCTTGGGATTTTCACATCATCTGCTAGCGCAGAAACTGTTGTAACAACAGACGTACTAAATGTACGAGAAAACCCTACTACTGAATCAAAAGTTGTCGGTAAATTACTAAATGGTCATAAATTAGATGTTCTAAATACAGAAAACGGATGGTCAAAAATCAAATTAAATGGTAAAGACGCATTCGTAAGTACAGAGTTTACAAAAAGCTCTTACTATGTAACAGCTAACGTATTAAATGTACGTGCTGAAGCGAACACAAACTCAGAAATTCTTGGAACGCTTAAGAAAGACGATATGATCGAAACAACGAACCAAGTACAAAATGAGTGGTTACAATTTGAATATAACGGGAAAACGGCTTATGTTCATGTTCCTTTCTTAACAGGTACAGCACCTGTTATTGAGAAACAAGAAACGCCTGCTCCTGCTAAAGCTGCAGCACCTACACCAGTAAAAACAGCTGCTAAGCCTGCAGTAAAAGCTGCTGAAACTAGCGAACCTTCTGGTGGTCGTGAGTTAACAGTTGAAGCTACAGCATATACAGCTCACCCGAGCGAAAATGGCGGCACATATGGTGGCCGTGTATTAACTGCAATGGGTCATGACCTAACAGCGAACCCAAACATGAAAATGATCGCTGTTGACCCGAAAGTAATCCCATTAGGATCTAAAGTATGGGTAGAAGGTTATGGAGAAGCTATCGCTGGTGATACTGGCGGTGCAATTAAAGGTAACCGTATCGACGTTCTAGTTGGATCGGATAGCGCTGCTCAAAAATGGGGACGCAAAACTGTTAAAGTGAAAATTTTAAAATAACCAATGACTGCTAAAGCCGGTTCTCTTTATTGAGAGCTGGCTTTTATTTTTTATATAATACATATAAGGAGGTGACGTCCATGAATTTACAAGCAAAGGTAGACTGGGTCGGTACACCAAAACCGTACATATATAAAGATGATGTAACATATGATGCAATCGCAATTGACTTCTCACTCGCAAACGATGACAATCGCTATAAATTAATTGTGCTCAGCCATGAAGAAAATACACATTACAAAATTGTGCAATATGGAATAAAACCAGGCTCTCAAAAGCCATTTCCTATTGATATTCCATTCGAAGAAAACATGTTACCCATCATAGAACAAATATTAAATGATCCATATGTTCAAGCGATATTAAAGGAATCGCGTTTCTAATTACAAAAAAGGATGTCACCTAGCAAAAAAGTTCAACTAGGTGACATCCTTTTCTATTTCTCCTTATTGGACATTAGTAAAAGAAATTATATCAACGATTTTTCGAATATATCTATCGTTACTCGCAATATATCAACGATTTTCCAATTATATCTATCATAACTTACAATATATCAACGGTTCGACATGAAATATCGATTCACAGGCAAAGGTTGACAATAGCGACGCTACCTAAAAAAGAGACTGTTCAAAATTGAACAGCCTCTCCCTTATGTTAACGAGTTGGACCAGATATTTCCTCTGATCTCAGCGTATTATTCGCTCCAAGAGAATGGTACAATATCTTTCCATTTCCATTAACAGTAACGATATGGTCATTATTAAAGCTCTTGAATTTTACAGAGCCATCACCATAACGAATATGATATTCTTCATATGTCGTTACTTTATATTTCGTATCACTTTGACGCTCTACATTACGCATTTCCATTGTTAATAAATCTTCTGTAATTCCTTTTTTGTGTAGATATTGTAAGTAATCACGGTCTTCCTTATACGATTTACCGCTCTTATCATAATCATTTTCAATTAAGCTAAAATCATTTAATGCAATCGCACGTACGTTATTATAAATGTGATTTTGTACAAAATCTCCAACTGCCGAACTAGAAGCTTCTTTCGGGAATTTTAAATAGTATGTGCTTTCTTCTCCAACTTTGATGCTTTCAGATTTAATGACACCAAAATCAGTGTTTTTCTCTAAATGTACTTCTACTGTTTCATCTGTCGATACAGGACCAAGGTTATAACTTCCGTAAGTTAATTTCCCACGCTTTTTCCCGTTTACAAATACAGTTGCATCGCTTTCATCAGACGAAATGGTTACATAATCTCCTTCAAGTGATAAATCCACTTCTACTTTCCCGCTCTTTTCATCTGCTAAATCTACTTCTTTCTCTGTTTCTAATTCAGTAAGTTCTGTCTTCGCTGTTGCTTTCACAACATAAGTACCTGGGAAGTATGGCCCCAGCTCTTTCGAAGTTTTATCACTAGAAAGTTCTGTTTCTTTTTTATCATTCACATATACTTCCGCATTCTTTGCAGTTGTATTAACACTCATGTAATACGATTTCATGCTGAACTTATACTTCGGATATAAGAACCACTCTTTTCCATCTTCTATAACTTGCCCATCTTTAAAGGACGCTTTATCCTTTGCTAGTTTTTGATCTACTGTCTCTTTTTGTAAATAGGACAGTAATTCTTTATTGTACGAAGGATTCTCCTTTAAATAACGTATGTACGCTTTAATATCTTCTGTCTTAACCTTTAAGCTTGGATCATCTACTTTCACAAACTCATCGATTGCATTTACATCTTTATTTTGGAATGCTTCGATCATTGCATTTACTTGCTTTTCCTTCGAAAACTTACTTGCACCGAATTTATATGCGCCAAACAAAATAGCAAAAACAATGACAAAACCTATAAGTAAAAACATGTTTTTCTTACTTTTCACTGGCTTTGTTCCTATCTGCATTTCTGAATGAGAAGAAGCTGTTTGATCAGCAATTTCTTCTACCTTACTTCCGCAATCCGGACAAAAATTCAAATGATCTGCAACCTGCTTTTTACAAGTTCCACAAAACTTCAATATGCTCTCCCCCTACTTTTTCGCTAATTTCATTCCAACAAATGCCGCTACATATGTCACAATAAAACTAAACAAGATTAAATATACAAATGAATTTTGCATAAATAATACAGTACCGCTCGCTCCGAATACATTCATTACATTTCCAGACACATCAATTTGGAACTTAGAAATTATGTTCATTACAACCATCATAATTGTGTAAGAACCGCTGCATACCGCTAGTGTAATATACATATTAGTAGTCGGTAATTCTGCTAATTTCCTACCTGCTCTAAACATAAAGAAGAATGGAATCACAAGTAATAATAAACCATAATGGAAGTTGCTATTTACTTCATCAACCTCAGCAATATCTTCCTGTGTTCCTCCTTGTGTAATCGCTATATCCTTCATCCCAATCCCGTTTACAGAAATACCCGATACGAACGAAAAGGCTATTTTGTTATCAGATGATTGCTTACTAATTCCTTTAAATTCACGATCAAATGCTGGACTTGATACCTCTAAAGGAGAAAAGTGAGCCATACTCCATAATTGCGGTGTTAATTCTAGTGCTAATAATGCTCCTTGCGTTTTTGAAGCTTTCATTTCTTTTAATGGTTCAACACTGTCTTCGTTACTTACTAACGCCATAGCTAAAATACACGTTACTACCGCTGTCACTAAAAGTCCTTTTATCATGGCTGAAATCCCATAATAAATAGATGCTCCATACGGCATTAACTCTTGAAACGCTGCTGCCATATTGTTTTTGCTTGTATGAACAATAAATCCTACTAAAGTGAATAACGTTCCACATACAAAACCACTTAGGAAGCTCTTAACAGCTGAATAACCAACTGTTATCTTACCTGCATCTGAGAATGGGATTGTAAAAGATTGTGATGCTACAAAGCTTATAATAAGTAAAAATATTCCATATACAATACCGACTGTTGCTGCTACAAAGGTTTGATCCTTAATCGTCTTCGCAACACCTTGTTTCCCTAACCATATTCCTGTACCAGCTAAAATAATGAATGGAACAATTAATAATAAAACAAATGGAGTATGCCAAGATAAAGATAACATCACTCCACTACCATCACCGGCTGTAAAACCAAGCAAATGATAATTTAATAACGTAGAAGTTGCGCTTGCATAGAAGCTTGGTAGCATTTCCAGTTCTTTCGTAAGATCGCTAAACATCTCACTTAATATAGAAGCAAATAATAAACTTCCAATCCAACCAGCAACTAACATAAGAACACTTGCAATAGCCCCACCAATTAAACCTGTTTTTAAAGTTGCTTTATCTGCTGTAAATGCAACTTTAGGAGCACTATCCATCGTAGGTAATTTTACAAGTTGTTCTTTTTTCTTAACAACAAATAAAGAATGCCCACACTTTTGACAATATACATTTTGCTGAGCATTTTCATTACCGCAACCTCTACAATATTTAGCAGTATCTTGCTCTAACGTTACTGTATCTACTGCCCCGGCAATCTCCATACTTCCTTCATTAGGACAATAATTCACTTCTTCACCATGTTGTTTTCCGCACGTGCGACAATACATCTTATTCACTCCCCACTTTGCTTAATTCCACAAACCGGGCAGTAAGTAGAGTTTTTATCAATATACTCATTACATGTAATACAATTTTCCTTCTCACTATTGCTTTCTACCGCTAACATTGGGTTAGGATTTCCACATGAACCACAGAACTTATCATTTATTGATAAAGACCCGCCACATTCACAAGTTGCTTTCTCGCCTTGTTGTTTTTGCAATTCAACTATTCGTTTTCTTGCTTGATAAATAGCAACATCAAACTCTTGAATTGGAGCAATCACTTCTTTTAAACCCGCTTCATTTACTCCGTTCCCTCTTAGTTGAACATATACCTGTTGTCCAAGATCTAATAAAACTTCTGCTTTTTTCTGCATTTGCACTTGCATTCCCTTTTTTAACTGAGCAATTTCTTGTGCAATTTGCAACTTCTGCTTTCCTTGTTCTATTCCCTCTTGTAACTTATTCATTCCACTACCTAATTTCGTCTGTAAATCTGACAAATGACTTCTCTCCCTATAAATATATAGTAATATGTAAAATTAACATTTTATATATTACCATGATTTTCAATTTATGTAATCCAAATTTCATTTTTTCTGTTTTGAGCATTTTTTGTTTATAATGGTAAAGGAAAGAAATATGTGTACGGAGGAATATTATGCTGCAACACTCAATTACGAAAGATGAAATTATGATGATTGCGAATGAGTTCGTTCAAGGGCTTGATCCGCAGCAAGTTGCTGATCAGGAACATGTCGCTACAGCTCGGCACCTATATCGTAGTGGTGTTGTCTATAACGTTGACTTTGATGGTTATACGCTATCAGGAACTGTAGATGCTGAAGGCAGCGTATATAGCGTTCATATCCCGATTCGTAATGTCGCTGAAAGCTATTGCGATTGCTTCGCACCAACGCAATGTGAGCATATGCTCGCTGTGTTACTATCTGCAGCGTCTAGTTTCGGGCAAGTAGGAGATGTATTAACTTTATTTAAAAATAATACGAAACCCTCCCTTCCTCCTATTCGAACTGCAAGACAAGTATTGCAATCATCAGCTTTTGAAGAAACGGATTATAAAAGTTGGCAATCGTATTTTGAAAAAGAATATGAATCATTTAAAAAAGAACAAGCTCGGCTTACTTATAAACAAATGTATTTTCTTATGAGTATCTTTACAGACTTCTATACGAAACTCGAGCGAAAAGCTCCGCGCGTCATTGCAATACATGAATTGTTCCGGCTACACGCGGCACTTTATTGCTTTCAAAAATTATTAGAAGAAATTCAGGCATTCGAAGAAAACAAAACGTATTCCTATCATCAACCGGTTAACGTCGTTCGCCTATTTGTAGATAAAGTGGAATCCATCGTTCGGGACTTACAAGCAGAAGCGATTCCTTCAGAGTCTGAATCAATTTTACAAGAAACAGCTCGTCTCATTCATGAAGTATTCTTCTCCACCGACTCCTATACACAAGAACGATTTTTCATTTATCGTCACATATGGAGTGAACTCTTAAACAATAAAGAGAAACTGCAAGAAGAAGAAAAACGAATCGATACGAAAATTAATCCACTTTCCAAAGCATTAGCATCTTCTCACCTACTCTTTTTAAATGATGAAGACCTATTAGCAATGGACGTACTTAAAAAACAGCCTTCTTCTGTTGTAAGTCTGTACTTCTATTGGTTAGAAGAGCTATTAAGTACCATGCAGTGGGATCGTGCGAAAAACTGGCTTTCCTTTACGTATAAACAAGTAAAGGAAACGATACATGAGCACGAAAATATAATCTTTATAAAAGATATCGTTCGGTTATTTGTAATCATGTATGAAACATATGCAACACATACAAATGAACAAGCCGGATTCGAAATGATTCTGCAAGAACTCCTGCCGTATAGTTTCGCAAACTATGAACAATACGTACTCGCGAAAAAACAGTATCACACATGGGCAGAACTTCATCTCTTATATGGATTTGAAGCAATTGAACTATTAAAGGAGCCGCTGAAAGATATTGAAAAAGAAGCGCCAGAAGCAGCACTTCCTCTTTACCATCTTGCTGCTACCGAAGCCATTGAAGAACGTAATCGTAAATCATATAGACGTGCCGTTCGTTACTTAAAGAAATTACGTACATTATATAAACGATTAAAGCGCACCGATGAATGGGATGCTTTCATTATTCACATCGCCAATCTCCATTCGCGTCTGCGTGCACTACAAGAGGAATTACGGAAAGGAAAATTAATCGATGATCAATCAAACTGAAGTAACAATTAGGCTCCAGCACGTTAGTCAAGGTTGGTTCCTTTGGGGAGAAGATGACAGCGGTACTCCATTATCCGTAACAAGTTGGAAACGAAATGCATTCACATGGCACTCCACTTCCTTCTATGGCACGTTTCTAAAGGAAGCTACATTTGAAGGAAAACAAGGTGTTATGCTAACAAACGCACAAGCATTTGAATACATCGCAAACAAACCGATGAACTCTTTTGCAAATATGCAAATAAACGGTCCTATTACAGCACTTGCAAAGGAAGCAAATGAATTATGGGATGCCTTCGTAAGCGGGAGCTTCGTACCCGATATGGAACGTTGGCCGAAACAACCATCTTGGAAAGTTCAAAATACACCAATCGAAGATAACACATTGGCTTCTCTTTTCTCGTCTGCGGTAAATGAAAGCATATTACAAGATAACCGTTCAAATGATGGATGGGAAGATGCTAAAAGGCTATATGAACATTACGACTTTACGAAAAGGCAACTGGAAACTGCACTTCATGAAGAAGATTGGCTTCGAAAAATTGGTTATATTGAAGATGACCTTCCGTTTACAATCGGACTAAGACTACAAGAACCACTAGAAGAATTTGAAATGTGGAAACTTGAGACGATTGTTACGCCAAAGCGCGGAGCACATCGCATATATGTATATGAAAACATCGATTCTTTACCGAAAAGATGGCACGATTATGAAGAACGTGTTATAGAAACACAAGAAGGTTTTAGTAAGCTCGTACCATGGTTAAAAGAAGATGATACGTTCCGAAATGAACTCTTTGAAACAGAAGCGTGGAACTTCTTAACAGAAGCAAGTAACGAATTACTCGCAGCAGGTATTACGATTTTACTACCATCATGGTGGCAAAATTTAAAAACAACAAAACCAAAATTACGTGTACAGCTGAAGCAAAATGTAGCACAAACACAATCTTTCTTCGGCATGAATACGCTCGTTAACTTCGACTGGCGCATTTCAACGAACGGCATTGATTTATCAGAAAGCGAATTTTTTGAACTCGTTGAACAAAACAAACGGTTATTCAATATAAATGGTCAATGGATGCGGCTAGATCCAGCCTTTATTGAAGAAGTAAGAAAACTAATGAACCGTGCCGATAAATATGGACTAGAAATGAAAGATGTCCTCCAGCAACATTTATCGAACACTGCTGAAACAGAAATTGTAGAAGAAGATAGTCCGTTTACTGATATTGAAATCGAACTAGACGGATATTATGAAGATCTCTTCCAAAAGTTATTGCACATCGGAGATATTCCGAAAGTAGATGTCCCTTCCTCCCTACATGCAACACTCCGTCCGTATCAACAACACGGCATTGAGTGGTTATTATATTTACGAAAACTTGGATTTGGGGCATTATTAGCCGACGATATGGGACTTGGGAAAAGTATTCAAACAATCACTTACTTACTATATGCAAAAGAAAACAATCTCAAAACAGGCCCTGCATTAATCGTAGCGCCGACATCCGTTCTTGGGAATTGGCAAAAAGAATTTGAGCGTTTCGCGCCGAATTTACGTGTTCAATTACATTACGGAAGTAACCGAGATAAGGGAGATTCATTTGAAGATTTCCTTCAGTCGGCAGATGTAGTATTAACGTCTTATGCATTAGCTCAGCTCGATGAGGAAGAGCTGACTTCGTTATGCTGGGACGCTGTTATTTTGGATGAAGCACAAAATATTAAGAACCCACATACGAAACAGTCGAAAGCAGTACGAAACTTACAAGCAAATCACAAAATCGCTTTAACTGGTACGCCGATGGAAAATCGACTCGCCGAGCTTTGGTCCCTATTCGATTTTATTAATCATGGCTACCTCGGAAGCTTAGGACAATTCCAGCGCCGCTTCGTCACACCAATTGAAAAGGACCGTGATGAAGGAAAAATCCAACAAGTTCAACGTTTTATCTCACCATTTTTACTGCGCCGAACGAAGAAAGATCAAACAGTCGCATTAAACTTACCAGATAAACAAGAACAGAAAGCTTACTGCCCTCTTACTGGGGAGCAGGCTTCCTTATATGAACAACTTGTTCAAGATACATTGCAAAATGTAGAAGGATTAAGCGGGATTGAGCGCCGCGGATTTATATTACTTATGCTGAACAAGCTAAAACAAATTTGTAATCATCCAGCTCTTTATTTAAAAGAAGAAGAACCACAAAATGTCGTTGAACGCTCTATGAAAACAAAAACGTTAATGGAGCTCATTGAAAATATAAAAGATCAAAATGAAAGTTGCCTCATCTTCACTCAATACATTGGCATGGGGAATATGCTAAAACGTGTGCTAGAAGAAAAATTCGGTCAGCGCGTCCTCTTCTTAAACGGTAGTGTACCGAAGAAAGAGCGGGATAAAATGATTGAGCAGTTCCAAAACGGAACGTATGATATTTTCATCTTATCATTAAAAGCTGGCGGAACAGGCTTAAACTTAACTGCTGCTAACCATGTCATTCACTATGACCGTTGGTGGAATCCAGCTGTAGAAAATCAAGCAACGGACCGCGCATATCGTATTGGTCAAAAACGATTCGTTCATGTTCATAAGCTCATTACGACAGGAACGTTAGAAGAGAAAATTGATGAAATGTTAGAACGAAAACAATCACTAAACAACGCTGTCATTACAAGTGATAGTTGGATGACGGAACTATCCACAGACGAATTAAAAGAATTACTTGGTGTATAAAGTGAAACTTTAACCACCCGGGAATTTTACTACCCTAAAATAGTGGGATAAACATAAAAAAGGAGCAAATCTCGAAATGAGATTAGCTCCTTTTTCTATTCCAAAACCAATTACTTATTATAATCCCCGTTAATCCGCCGCACGTATCAAGCAATGAATCTTGCCACATCGGTGTACGATCTCCTGTAAACGATTGATGGATTTCATCAAATGTTGCATACCCCGCAACGAAAAGGAGAGCGTACATAAAGCATCTTTTTCTCGAATAACCCGATCGATGAAAAGCATAATACATCAATGAACCGAGCATAAAGAACACCATAAAATGAGCACCTTTACGAAGGAAAAACTCAATAAATCCGCCTACACCTTTATTTGCAATACTAACAGGTGTACCACCGCCGTAATCGATAGATACCCATGAAAAATGCTCTTTTACAAACTCAACATTTACATATTGTTCAATATCCGAGCGCATATCCTGCTTTTGATATGGTTGTGCTGAAGAATAGAAAATCAGCCCCATCCATAGTAATACAGGAATCCAAAATAACCATTTACGATTCATTCTTCCGAAACTCCTCTCCTAGTCTTTTAAGAGTACCAAAAAAAAAATAAAATTTCACGCCAAAACATGACATTCCCACCCTATTTATATAGTGAAAGGAGGTGATAAACATGGCAGTCGAAACAATCGTAATGGACTTAACGTTACGTCTTGTATTAAACAGCGGATTAGATAAGAACGGCAAAACAGTTTTCAAGAACAAACAATTCAAACGTGTGAAAACAAACGCAAACTTAGAGAAAGTACACGGTGTAGCACATGCCCTTGCTTCCTTACAAGAATCATCACTTCACGCTGTACAACTTGTAAGCACGACAGATCTTTCTAACTTATAAAGTAAAAATTTAATCAGTGGGGGTTTTGTTTATCCCCACTGATTATTAGCCCACAAATAGCGGGATAAATAAAAAGGAGGGAATAACGTATGCAAGTACTAGAATTAATTTTCGCGAAAGAAGATGGAAAAACAGTTGTTTTTTCTATCGATAATCCCATCACACCCATCGATGCACAAGTCGTAAATCAAGTAATGGATACCATTCTTGCCTCATCTGTATTTTCATCAATTAATGAAAATACTCGAAAAAAAGGAGCACGTCTCGTAGAAAGAAGTGTCTCTGAAGTTCCAATTACTCTATAAATAAAAAGACGAATCTGCATCATTTTGCAGATTCGTCTTTTTTCTTCGGCATTTCAATCGGGATAAAGATGTTTGAAAAACCAACGCAAACATACTTATAATTTTCCCCACCTAAATCAAACTCGGTCGTATATGTTGAGAAGAAAATATAATCATTTCGCTTTGTATAATGGTCAATTAATAATCCAACTTGTGGCCCAACATACTTATTTGCCAATTTTTTACCTGCCGATGCTAAGTCGCCAAGGAGATCCTCTTTATTTTCTTTCTCGACCTCGTCTAACTTCTTACTCACATCATTACGCTTCATAAATTGTTTTGCTGCCCAATCCGTATATTCACCTTTGCTTGGGTTACTACTTGCTAAATAAACTAAGAGAACAACAGCTAGGACCATAATAATATACTTTTTCTTCATACTATCTCACCGCCTACTCTTTTCTATTTTCATATATATGTACAAGCGATGCAAATTAGAAAGACTATCATCTATTGATTGTAAACGAACAACCAAAATTTACAATATGAAACACAAAATTAACAACTAATTTACTTAATTCGAATATAATTATATTACAATCAATTTTTATAAGGGAGGACTTAACGTTATGAATGATGAAAATGATATTTTTATTTCAAGTTCTACAATGATGCTAGAGCCTTGCAAGCACCCTTATTATTGCACAACACTTATCGACAGTAGCGGGAATCATATACAATCCCGGCAAACTGCGCTCCAGCTCATAAAGAAATCTTGTCTAACCAATGTTCACTCTACTTATCGAGGCAGACGTAATGCAGTCCAAACAAATTTTAAATTCAAACAAAATGTCCCAATTCCAATTAATCATAGGGAATATATTTGTGCTTTTCCAACAGAATCTCCTTCTTCTCCAAACTGTATATGGCTATTTTATAACCATATACATGACATAGAATTTCTCAAAAAGAGCAAAAAAGCAAAAATTCATTTTTTAAATGGCACTACTACTACAATACATATCAGTCCCCATAAATTAAAGCAACAATTATTAAAAGCTGGATACGTATTATCCCGTATGAACATGCAAGATTCACTACAATTTAAAAATCTCTTATTACATTTACTGCCTTAAAATAATTAGTAGAATGGAAAGCAATATCTCTTGCCTTCCATTCTTATATTAATATTTATCCTCTTACGCTATCTCGCATTTTCTCTAGTGCTTGCCGATATACCCACCTTACTTGATAATATGTCATTTCCGCTTCTAAAGCGATTTCGCCCATCGTCTTCCCTACAAAAAAACGTTCCAAAATAATATACTTCTCCTTCTCATCTAACACACTCATCAAATCTTTCACTCTCATTTCAATATCTTCAAAATGGAAAATGTCCTCATACTCACCTACACATACATATCTTTCTTGCACAGTAGATTCTTTCTTCAATCTTTCTAATATATAACCACGCACGGTTACATGTGCATATGCAGGGAAACATCCCTTCTCCGCATCAAATCTTTCATACGCATTCCAAAGACCAATTAAACCACATTGATAATACTCTTCATAATCTTGACGAATACCTAGCTTCTTTATTTGATTTACAATCATACCTTCATACAAAGCAACCGTCTCAGTAAAAGTCGTTGGCTTCACATCGTACCTATTTCTAAAAGGTATACCTCTTTGTTATTCCGCGGTACCTTTACAATATAAAAAGGAAAAAGAAAGTTCATTGTGGGTAATTTTAAATACTACTATCCAAATTTGAAATTACGCTAGGCAGAATTTGAAATTCAGCTGGTGGTATTTGAAATAGGGGTAAAAATAAAAAAGGTGACTCTTGGGAGAGCCACCTTTTAATTCAATCATATTATACAGGCATACCTGGTAAAAACGTTGCAATCAATACGACAATCGCTGCTAAGAATACCGCTTTAATAATGAATAAGACGATAATTGGAATAGCCGCTTTCACTTTACTTAATCCTGCTGTAACTTGTAAACCTAACCAAATTAAAACTAAATTCCATAAATAGAACACTTCAATTGTATTACCGATTCCATATGCAACTGAACCTTGATCAAATAACGGTCCCAAACTTGTATATTGAGTTGCTCCACCATCTAGAATTAAAGCTATAACACCATTTATAAGTCCACCAATAACAAGAGCAATATTAGCATATACAACAATCATTAATAATTTTTTATAAGATGTATCATTTCCAAAGAACATCATAAATACTTTATAAATAGCTGCGACAAATAGTGCACCAATCATGCTTCCAACAAAACCAGATCCAATTCCATAAATAACTTCTGATGTAATTGAACTCTTTCCAGCAAATTCACCTAGTTCTTTTTGCATTTTAATCATTTCAGGTGACGTATTAACCACATATGTCGTCAAACCACCTACAAGCCCTTGTAACAATGCAACTAAGAAGAACATCCCCCAGACTTTCTCGCTCGTCTTCATTCTCTCAAACTGCAAACCAGGAGAAGTAATCATTCCAAATAATGATGGCTTCTCTCCACCAACCTTTTGCGTATTCATATTCGCTTCCATTCTAACGCCTCCTTCTATTTATGTAACCCGTTCTAACGGGCGGTTCACTTCCTCATATGGAGGCTACGAACCGCCCACTAGAACGGTAATGTGTAGTCGAGAATACCCTCCCTACTACACTAGTAAATTACTCATAACGTAATGCTTCGATTGGATCTAATTTCGCAGCTTTGTTTGCTGGAATTAATCCGAAAATAATACCAAGTGTCATAGAGAATAGTACGCCTCCTACAACAACTTCCCATGAAACAAGCGGTGGCCACTTCGCAAATGTGGAAACAATATATGCCCCGCCATATCCAAGACCAATTCCGATTAAGCCACCTAGAAGCGTTAACATAACTGCTTCAATTAAAAACTGTAATAAAATTTTACTACGCGTTGCCCCAAGCGCTTTACGTATCCCAATTTCGCGCGTACGCTCCGTTACAGATACGAGCATAATGTTCATAACACCAATACCACCAACGACTAATGAAATACCAGCGATACCACCAATAATCATTGTCATGATGTTAGTAACTTTAGAAACTCCTTCTTGGAACTCTTTTAAATTTACCAATTCATATTTACCTGGAATTTCACTTGGCTTACGACTATTCAACACCTCAACAGCTTTTTTCCCCGCTGTTTCTAAATCGTCTACATTTTTAGATTGAATTGCGATACTTTGAATTTCATCTGTTCCGTATAAAACAGGCCATAACGTTATTGGGATTAAACCTTCTTCCATTTCAAATCCCATAAACTCATTCTCAGATCTGTACACACCGATAATTTGCATCGGCTGTCCCTTCATCTCAATAATTTGTCCAACTGGATTTGTATCCTTAAATAATGTCTCTTCTGTTTTCGTACTAATCATCACAACGTTATTCGCATGAGAAATATCTGATTCGTTTAAAGTACGTCCCTTTACGACTTTTACTTTATTTACTGCAAAATATTCATTATCAAGCCCAATAACATTCAAATTTGCTTTTTTATCATTTACATCAAGCATCTCTGACGTCTGATTTGTCGTAATAACGTGCGAGACATCTTTCACTTGTTTTACTTCTAGAATATCTTCTTCCGTTAACTTCGGTATTTCAAATCCGCCCATACTAAATTCATCATTAATATCTGGCTTAAACTGAATTGGCATAAGATTATTACCAGAACCAGTGATTTTTGACTTCAGCATCGCTTCCCCGCCTTGCCCAATCGCAACGACAGTAATAATAGAACCAACGCCGATGATAATTCCGAGCATCGTAAGAGCAGAACGTAGTTTATGAGCTAAAATAGAAGATAAGGCGATTTTAATACTATCTAGTAAACTCATACCGCACACCTTCTATCTTCTGTAATTTTCCCATCTCGCAATACGATGCGACGAGAAGAATACGATGCTACTTCCTCTTCATGCGTGACCATAACAATCGTCGTACCTTCTGCATTTAGCTTTGTAAAAATATCCATAACTTGCTGACCAGACTTCGTATCAAGCGCACCGGTCGGCTCATCGGCCATAATGAACGTTGGATTATTCGCAATTGCTCTTGCAATGGCTACACGCTGCTTCTGCCCACCTGATAATTCATTCGGTAAATGATGCACGCGGTCCGCTAATCCTACTTTGCCTAGCGCCTCTAACGCACGCTTGCGGCGCTCCGCTTTCTTCACTCCACCATATACGAGCGGAAGTTCAACATTTTCCACTGCAGAAAGACGCGGAAGTAAATTAAAATGCTGAAACACAAAGCCGATATATTCATTACGAATTAAAGCAAGTTTTGACTCGTCTGCTGTTAAGATATTCACATCATTGAGCATATATTCGCCTTCTGTTGGACGATCTAAACAACCGATAATATTCATAAGCGTTGACTTACCAGAACCAGACGGCCCCATAATGGAAACAAACTCACCGCCCTGAATCGTTAAACTAATACCATGCAAAATCGGCACCGCAAGCTTCCCTTGATAATACGTCTTAGCAATATTATTTAACGTAATCATTTCTCTTTCACTTCCATTCCGTCATACACGTTGTCGGAAGGATTTTTAACCACCTTTTGCCCCACTGTTGCGCCCTCAGTAATCTCTGTCCAATCCCCATCAGTAGCACCTTTTTTCACATTTTGTTTACGAAGCTTGCCTTTCTCTTCGATATAAACAAATGCATCGTCGCCCTTTTCTACAATGCTCTTACTTGGAACAGCAATCATCGTCTTATTCTCTAAATTCACTTGTAGTGAAACGTGATAACCTGGAGATAAACCATCTTGGGTATCAAGACTTGCTTTATATGTATATTGGGACATATTTTGAGTCGCTTCACCCATACCGCCAGCTTGAGCCATCTCGGCACTCGTTGGGAACTCACTTACCTCTGTAATCTTACCTGTCCACTTCTTCTTATTATTTGCTTTCGCTGTTACAGTGAATGTTTGATCCTTTTGAATTTGTGACTTCTGAAGCTCAGTTAACGTCCCTTGAATTTGGAACGGATCTTTAGAAGCTACTTGTAAAAATGCTTTTCCTTGACCACCTAAAGCTTGAGATGAACTTTGTGCCGCATCTTTATCTAACTTTTGAACAACACCAGCAAAATTACTATAAACCGTAAGTTCTTGTTGCTTTTTACTTAACTCTTCTTTCTGCAACTTCCCTTTTTCTTTCTCAAGATCCGTTGTCTTTTGCGCCATCTCTAACTCACTTACTTGCTCTTCCATTGGTTCTGTTACTTCTTTCCCAGCCCCGCTATCTTTCGCTTTCTTAATTTCTTTCTTCAACGAATCAATCTTCTTTTTCCCTTGATCATAACGCATATCCGCCATCTTCTGATCAAGCTCAGCTTGCTTCATTTGAAGATTAATTTCTTCATTATCATAAGAGAATAACTTCGTACCTTTCTCTACCTCTTGTCCCTCTTTCACCTCAATATTTTTCACTTTTCCTTTAGTCGGATCTGCATAGAAACTTTCAATATTCCCCGGCTTCACCTGACCAGAAATTAACTTCGTATTATTAAGCTTACGCTCTGTCACTTTCTCAAAACTTACAGCATCAGCAGTTGTTGATGCGCCCTTCTTCTTACCCTGCATAACAAAAATATTAACTGCTGCTACAATCACAATTAGTGCAATAACCCCGACAATAATCCATTTTTTCTTCTTGTTTGGAGTACGAACCGTATTTGGTAACATAGTCTCTCTCCCTTTATAACTTAATAGTTTAATAAATAATCGAATTGTACAAAACTTTCTGAAAACAAAATACATATTATTACATTCTTTTTACAAAGTTTTACACATTCACTTATATTGTAACAAAAATACCAATGATTAGAAATATGACACCTTATCTTTTAAGATAGTTTTAAGGAAAGATACGTACAACAAAAAGAGCGGATATCGCCATAAGACGATACCCGCTCTTCATATATACAACTTATTTCTCATACCCATTAGGTTTCTTCTGATGCCAATTCCAAGCATGCTCAATGATTGTCTTCACATTTACATACTTAGGATCCCATCCTAACTTCTCTTTCGCTTTCTGAGAAGAAGCAACTAAACGTGCTGGATCTCCCGCACGGCGCGGTGCTACCTCAGCAGGGATTTCATGATTTGTAACTTCACGAACTGCATCAACGATTTCTTTTACACTGAAACCATTACCATTTCCTAAGTTATAGAAATCACTCTCTCCGCCGTTCTGTAGGTCTTTAAGCCCTAAGAAATGAGCCGCTACTAAATCTTCAACATGAATGTAATCACGGATACAAGTACCATCTGGTGTATTATAATCTTCACCAAACATCATAATCTTCTCACGTTGACCTAACGCCACTTGCAGCACAAGAGGAATTAAATGCGTCTCTGGACGGTGATCTTCTCCAATAATACCATTTGGAGTTGCACCAGCAACATTAAAGTATCTGAAAATCTTATAACGTAAATTAGAAGCTTGGCTATACCAATGAAGCATCTTCTCGATTGCTAACTTCGTCTCTCCGTATGTATTTGTTGGATTTGTCATTGTTTCCTCAGTAATAAGGTCCACATCTACCTCACCATACGTTGCCGCAGTAGAAGAGAAAATAAACTTATCTACCTTAAACTCATCCATTACCTCTAATAAACAAAGTGCACCATACACATTGTTATTATAATATTGAAGAGGTTTCTCCATACTAACTCCAACTAAAGAATCAGCCGCAAAATGCATAACCGCCTCAATATTTTCTTGTTTAAAAACATCTCTTAAAAATGCTTTATCACGAAGGTCACCATTATAAAACTTCGCACCTTCCGTAATCGCATCCTCATGACCAGTTTGTAAGTTATCTACTACTACTACAGATAAACCTTCATCTACTAATTTTTTCACAGCGTGAGAACCGATATAACCAGCTCCGCCACAGATTAGAATTGAATTCATTGTCTTCCTCCTACATATATTAGGATTTCTTACTCACTTTCTTATTATAAAAGGTATACGATTGCTCGTATACCTTTTGTGTACCTTTCATTACTTAGCAACAAAATAATCCGTTACATATTGTGCCCAAACTTCATGCCCTTTAGCACTTGGGAAACCAAATTCTTCTTGTAAGTATGGAAGGATAGCCTTTGTTGTTGCATCAGGCCATGCTCCCCAATGATCAACATATGTATAACCATTTTGCGTTGCAAATTGTTTTAATGCCTCAATTGCTTTTGGATAATTCTTCGCACCATACACCGGGTTTGATGGTTGAATCATAATTGTAGCGTCTTTTGCACTAGTAGAAAGTGCTTGAACGAACTTCTGCGTATTCGCAACAGAGTTGCCATTACCAGTTTTACTATTATCAGTAATAAATGGTGGCTCAAATAAAATCACATCTGGATTGTCTTTCGCAATCTCTTTATCACGTTTATTCGCGATTAACTCTTCTGTACTTTCGCCCTTATATTCCTTTACCGTCACATTCCATAAACCTTTACCGTAAGAAGCCTCTAAATTAGCAATGAACTTAGCTGCCCAAGCATCCTTTTCAGATGAAGAAGCTTCATCACCAACAATAACAAGGTTTACTGCCTTCTTCTCCTCAGCAGCTTTCTTTAACTTCTCTTTCACTGCATCTGGTAAATTCTTCGCATATGCTTCATTAAAAGATGACTTCTCATCTTGTTTTTTCGCTGTTTTCTTCTCTCCACTATCTTTCACTTCAGCCTTTGTTTTCGTTACTTCATTCGTCTGTCCCGTCGCATTCGTAACTTTCTTATTCCAGTACAATTTACCGCTCACAATCGAAGCAACAAACAATACAAAAATAACAAGGACAAGTACTGCTTTCTTATTCATCGATTCACCTCATCTATTAATCTCACAACATATAATACTAATATAAATTCATGCAAAAATAAACCCAACTCCTACCAAAGGAGTTGGGTTATTACATATTACTTAGTCAATTCAAGATGTGCTCTTAACTTATTCGTTATATCTTGTTTTGCTGCCTCTGGAACATAGTAGTACCAAATACCATCAGCGGCTTTGTGGCCGTCACCTGGGATTTGGATTTCTTCAGTATTCTCTATGCAATCTTTATAGTTCTTTTGAATCTCAAACATTTGATCTTGAGTTAAACTTGTTTTAACGTTTTTCTCAATTGCTTTTAATACATCACCGTAGCTTGCTAGAGAAGAAACGCTTGCACCTTTTTTAATTACAGCTTGAATAACTTGACGTTGACGCATTTGACGGCCGAAGTCACCGCGTGGATCTTCATAGCGCATACGAGAATATCTTAACGCTTCTGTACCATTAAGATGTATGTTCCCTTTAGCAAATTGTGATCCTTCATATTTAAATTCTAAATCATTATTAACATCTACTCCACCAACTGCATCCACAACATCTTTAAAGCCAGCCATGTTCACTTCAATATAATGATCAACTGGTACATCAAGGAAATTTTCTACCGTTTTTACAGCCATATCAATTCCACCAAAAGCGTAGGCATGATTAATCTTATCCTTTTTACCCTTACCTACAATTTCTGTATAAGAATCACGTGGAATACTAGTAATTTTCATAGATTTTTTTTGTGGATTTAGCGTAAATAACATCATCGAATCCGAACGCCCTGTCTCATCCGCTCTTTGATCCACACCCATTAATAAAATAGATATCGGCTTATTATCTGCAACATCTATTTTCTTATCACGTTTTTCAGATTTATCACGATCTAACGGTTTATGTACTGCATTTAATGTATTTGACACATTAGAATATACATAATATGCATATGCTCCTCCTGCAACTACTAGAAAACCTATTATACCTAAAATCCAAAATAAAATTTTCTTTTTCATAACTTATACCTTCTTTAATTTTTATTTATAACTAATTATGCATTATTGCTATTCTCCATATTACAGCAAGTACATTTATAAATAAAAGCTTTTTTATTCCTTATGCTTGTAATGAAAGTTCACTTTTTATTTGAGTAGTTGATATATCTTCAGTTCTCGGTAAATAAACCACTTCACAATATTCCTTTAGAAAATCAAATCTCCCTTCCCAATCGTTCCCCATAACAAATACGTCAATTTCATACTTTATAATATCTTCAATCTTTTGTTCCCATGTATTTTCCGATATTACTAAATCAACATATCTAATACTTTCCAATAGCATTTTTCTCTCATCAAATTTAAAATAAGACTCTTTTCCTTTTAATGCATTAAATTCATCAGTTGATAATGCAACTATTAAATAATCCCCTAGTTCTTTTGCTCGTCTTACTAAATTTATATGACCATAATGTAGTAAATCAAATGTTCCATATGTTAGAACCCTTTTCATAATTCGGCACTCTCCTAATTTAATTATTTCAATACTATTTTTTTTATATCTTTAGATATTGCATTAGGTGTTAACATAATTCCACCTAAATATATTAGGAATATTATTAAGGTTTTAATAAACATATTTAAAAATACGCTATCAAATATGTTAGGAATAGATACGCCTATAAGAAAGACGATTCCTCCTAATAATATATATATATATATCCCTTTAAACATTATATTTAATTTAAGTTCTTTCCTCACTAAATATATTCTAAAAAAGCATACTGTAAATTCTACAATAATCATTACAAACGTTGCACCTAAAGCACCTAGATATGGGACCATTATTAAATTAAGGGATAAGCTCAATACCGCTCCTATCACCAAAGGGACTAAATACTGTTTATCCTTTTCAAATACCAGCGCATATTGATTTGCAAACACCCCACCTAGGGGTATAAATACGATTATTAAACTTACCCAAAACATTAAATTTGACATAGGAGCAAACTCTTTTCCGAAAAACCAAGGTACAAAGTCAAAGGAATTAACCATTACTGTAACACAAAATAATATAGAAGCTACTAACGTGTAATCTATTGATTTTTTCAAAATTTTATCAATTTCAATACCATCATTTTTCGCAATTAAATTTGACATTTTAGGTAGTAAAACTATACTGAGTGATGTAATAATAGTCAATACTATCCTTGCAATTTTCTGTGAGTGATCGTAATATGATAATTCCATTGGACCAGCGATCAAACCAACAATAGTTTTATCGAATGTAATATACAATTGAATACAAAGCTGTGGAATTAACAAAAAAAGAGCTCCACGAAAATTTTTTGTTAAAGTAGCCCTATCGAAAGCGAATCGGGTTATATACTTTTTTATACTAATCCAAAAAACTAGATTTCCTAAAAAATTACCTACAGATAAAATTAGTATATATTTCCATAAGTCACTTTCATTTTTTATAACGACAAATATTAAAAGTACTGTTATAGATTTTATTGCTATATTCCTCAATACAATTTTTTTAAACTTTTCAATCCCCATATAAAACCATGATATATCAAACATTACACTTATTAAAAACGGCAACTGCAGCCAAAAATATAACTGGTAATTTTTAGCGCCGTAAATAACGAATGTTATATATCCTAATAAAACCACTATCCCTGTTATTAATTGTATAATCCAAAGATTCCAAAATGCACTATTTAAATCACATTGAGAATCTCTAACTTTTGCAATATTTCTAACCCCAAATTGTGCCATACCCAGTAAAGATATGACAGTCAAAATTTGTACAATAGAAAAAGTATAACTATTAATCCCTAGGGCCTCTACACCTAAAGTTCTAGATAGAAAAGGCAATGTAATGATAGGAATAATAATAATAAACACTTGATAAAGAGCATTATACAAGAAATCATGTATAATATTTTTCATATCGATCCCTCTACTTATTTTTCAGCTTTTAATTACATCAATCTAATAAATTTAGCGTAAAGTTAGTAACTCGACTTGATGCCTTTCCATCATTAAATTCGTCAACATACTCATATTTAAAGTTTCTTATATTACACTGTAAATCTACATTATCTATATAATCCTCAACATTTAATAATAACTCTTTCAATTCTTCAAACGAATACGCTATCGGGCCTGGAACAAAATCTTGATAGTTAAAATAAAACTCTCTATTTATTTTTATATAACTATCATAGTCATATGGATAAAATATTACGGGCTTTTCTAAAATACAATAATCCAAGAAAACAGAAGAATAATCTGTTATTAAAATATCAGTAGATTTTAATAACGTTTCCAAATCATCAACATTAGTAACATTAATAACACTACCACCATACTTGCTTAAATCATTTTTAAGATTCCTTACATTTGGATGTAATCTAATTAATAAATTTATCTTATTAAATACTCCTCTATTCTGTAATTCATCTAGATTTATTGGTAAATCAAAAGACTCCAGATTTTCTTGTCGGAAGGTTGGAGCATATAAAATATTTATCTTGTTATGATTTCCCTTATCTTCTTGCACCGCATATAATGAATCATTACGTGGTAATCCCATATTCAACAACTTTTCACTACTAACATTTAAAGCTTTCGATAAAATTTCTCCCCAAAAATCATTAGGAACTACAAGATAGTCGATTTGTTCCCCTTCTGTAATCCAACTATTTACTAACTCCCTATCAATTTGTTTAAATCCTATATCTAAACCTATTTTCTTTAAGGGGAGCCCATGCCATAATTGAATATAGATAATTCCTTTCTTCTTTTTTAGAAATGCTTCTTTATTACAGTTGTCTATCCAAATCTTAGAGGTATACATATGGTAGAAATACTCTATACTTTTCCTTCTAACAATTGTAATATTATCATATGCATCGGGCATTTTATTTTTATCATCTAAAACCCAAACATATTTTAGATCGCTCCTCTTTTTATACATTTCTTCGAAGACATATCGCGGGCTACATGAAAAATGCTCTCCTCGATATGATGTATACATTATCTTCTTTTTATTTATGGGGAACATATAAAAAAGACCATAGACAAACATACTTATCAATCGATAAATTTTATATTTAAAATTAGCTTTCAAATTAACTTCTCCTCATCAACTAATATTCTAACTCACTACCTCATTTCAAATTCCCCTCGTATTTTTTGAATAATACAAAAAGAGCCTTACATAAAATAAAAAGGCTCTTTTTCACTCTATAATTTATGTTTTACATCAAAATCTTGAACCCAACTCTTCTTAACTAAAAATAATAATACAAGATATACAACAATATCATTATCATAACCTAAATATTGCAAGGACATTATTAGCACTAACGGTAAAATAAAAACTATACAAAATTCAACCTTATATCCTCTTAAACCCGACATTAGTTTCCTGAACAGTCCAAAAAGGAAACTAATGTATATACATACTCCAATAATTCCTGTCTCCATGGCAATATTTATAATAAAATTATGCATATTAGTGTTAACTAAATAGTGAGGTACATATTGCATTAAAAAATTATAACTGGAATACATACCGTTTCCAACTATATAATGTGTCTCATTAAAATGCTCAAAGAAAGCTTTCCATAAAAAAAGTCGAGATGCCCCTCCATCTGTACTGGGATCCCCTATTCTTAGAATAACATCTGTAACAACTTCAATAAACCCAAATAACAATATAGGGATTAAACATAGAACAAAAAATTTAATATAATTATTCTTTTTATATATCTTTTTATAAAAAATATATATAAACGGAATAATCATCGCCATTTGAGCCGTTCTGGATAAAAGAAGCATTATATTGATAACAAATATAGAAAGTATCAGGAACTCTCTAGTTTTAATTTTATCATTTAATATAAAATTAAAATATAACAGTTGTACTAAGAATAATTTCGAAGCCCAAATATTTTTATTACTATGACCAAAAATAGGATCTGCCCCCCTACTAATAGCATAAGCATCAATAGAGTTTTCTATATTTAGGAAATAGCTTAAGGATATATTTTGACTAATGTATACATACATTATTTGTATAAAACTTAGAATAATTATTAACTCTAAACACAATTTAAACTGATTATTAAATTTCGAGTCTATTTTTACCTTCTCGATAAAGTTTGGAACCACTAGTAAAAAACTAAGGTTTACAATAAACTTTATGTATAAGTTTATTTCGAAATTATTAAAGTAAAAAATATTTAATAATCCTCCATATAACAGGAAGAACAACAGGTATATTTGCCATCTATTAACTTGTTTAAAATATGGTAAACACATCAAGGTAATTAAGAGAAACAATGGTATATAGATTTTCGTTTCCAAAAACAAGCTAAAGATTGCAATCATAATAAGATATATAATTATTTTATCATAATTTTTCATTTTCTTTCCTTCCATAGATTCAATACTTTATTCATAAAATTAATGCCTATATCATTTATTAATCTTTCCCCAGATATTTTTATAAAAGAATATATATACATTATTTTTTATTAAAAATATTGATATCCTATGTTTAAGTGGTAAAAATTCACTATAATCTTGTAAAGCAATAATATCTTGCCTTAATGTCTTTATATTTTCTCCATTATCTATTAAATAATTTAATTCATATATTTTCAATCTCAATTCCAAAGCACCCATATATTTCTTTAAATTTGGGTCTTTTTTTATAAAATCTCCTATTAATCTTGTAGTATTAACCAAGGAATTTCCAATCATTGGATTGTAACTTTTAGTAATTGAGCCTTCTCTTTGTACGTAGTAATACAGTGGAAAATCTATACTATCAATAGATTTTGCATAGTATAAATATCGTGGCATAAAACCTACATCTTCAAAAAAAGCACGATTTTCAAAGTGTAGTCCATTTTGCTTGATTATTTCTGTCCTATACAATTTGTTCCAAGCTACAACAAAAGGTTCATCATGTCTACACAGGAAATTCTCTAGGATATCACCATTCAATAAATTTTGATTAAAATAATAATCCTTCTCGCGTAGCTTATTCGCTTTCCCATCCAGCCAAACCTTTTTGAATCCACAAACCACCAAATCAATGTTATCTGTAACGATCTTTTTATATAAAGTCTCATACATGGATTTATCTAAATAATCATCACCATCTACAAACGCTATAAACTCCCCACTAGCATGGTCAATTCCCGTATTCCTAGCGGCACTTAAACCGCCATTTTCTTGGGAGATTACTTTTACACGTTTATCACGCTTTGCAAATTCATCAGCAATTTCAACTGTATTGTCACGTGAACCATCATTTACAACCAGTATTTCAATCTCCTTAATACTCTGTGTAATAAGACTTTCCAAACACTTTCCGATATAGCTTTCTACATTATATGCCGCTACTACTATACTAATTTTAGGCCTCTCCATGGTTTAACTCCCTCCATTGATCATATAATCCAATAAATTCTTTATTATATTTTGAATCATTGGACCAAGGGCCTATTAAAATATAATCTTCATATAAAGAATAATCAACACTAAAAATATTCACACTATCTTTAAAATAATTTAGACTAGCAAATTTAATCTCTGTTTCACTATAAATATTCCCTAAATATTTTACCACTTGATTAGCTGTATGCCCCGTATCCACCGAATCATCTACAACCAAAATTTTATTTATTTTTCCCATCTCATATTTACTTTTATCAAAGTAAATTTCTCTATCTATATTCTGGTTATGAACCCCAGATTGAATTTCCTTACGTCTCAAATATTCCTTAAGGGATTTAGGGATAATCTTTATTACAGGCTTAATAAATTCTTTTAATTTATTTCCTTTACGCACTGCGTGAATTTCTAATAGTGGTACTCTTAAGTATTCACTTATTGTTTGTCCTATTAAAAATGAACCCTTAGCTATAAATATAACTACATCTGGCTGAAATTCTTTTTCAATTTTTACGGCTAACTTTTTGCTTTCTATTTCCAAATTTCTTATTGATAATTCTATACAATTCACTGTATTTACCTCTTTTTATTAATTTAAAAACTCTAGCAAACTTTGTTATATGATGGGCCACCTGTAAACAATCTCGTTGAACATATTGCGCACTTTGTAAATTATCCTTAAACTCCTGTGCACCTTTAAAATCTTCCATAACATTATAGTTTCTACCCAATTCTAGAAATGTATGTGCATCACTACCTACAGCTTTAGCGACACTATATCTATTTGCAATCTCTAATTGAATGTCTGAAAAATATCCCTTTATATTCCTACCATTGTGAATTTCAATGACATCAATTAAATCTTGATTTTTTTGAATCTCTTCTTCCACCAATACTGTTTTATACCTTTTTTCATCATATGGGTGAGGAATATACACTATTCCACCTTGTTTTTTTATTTCTATCATTGTATCTCTCGGAGATTTTCCTGGGCTTATTTTGGTATTTATAAATAACCCTATTATTTCACCTTTACTAGAGAATATCTCTTCCCCAATAATTACTTTAATTGAATATCTCTCAAGAAAAGCTTTAAACTTTAATGCACCCTTAATTTCATTATGATCAGTAATTGCCACTACATCTATTCTTCTTAATTTAAGCATTAACAAATAGAACCACTTGCCCAAAGTACTATCATGAGAATGACAAGTATGTGTATGTAATTCAACATTTATACTCATATCTTCATCCCCCTTTTTTATAAAATTTTAGAAATGTAAGTATTTTAATATGCTCCTCTACCAACCAAAACATCTTTAACAGTCAATAATAAAATTTTAATATCTAACCACAGTGATGCGTTATAAACATAATATAACTCTAAATCTACTCTCTCTGGATATCCTACATCACTTCTACCACTAACTTGCCAGTAACCTGTAAGACCTGGTTTTACAGATAAAAACTCATTTTTTCTTTTTCCGTACTCTACTAGCTCTTCTTGGACTACTGGCCTTGGTCCGACGAGGCTCATATCACCTTTTAAAACATTTAAAAACTGTGGAAGTTCATCTAAGCTAGTCCTTCTTAAAAACTGTCCTACTTTTGTTATACGCGGATCCTCACTTGGCTCTAATTTATAATTATTATCTATATATTTTTTATATAGTACTTCATTTCCCCTTAATTTCTCTTCTGCATTGATAACCATTGACCTGAATTTATAAATATAAAATTCTTTTCCATTTTTACCTATTCTAATCTGTTTAAAAAAGATAGGTCCTTTATTATCTCCTGTCATATATAAAATTGAAATTAAAAGAAATACTGGAGAAAAAATTATCAATCCCACTATTGCTCCGAGTAGGTCCATAGTCCTTTTTAAACATAAATACATAATACTAGTCTTTTGAATCTCCATTGTATTTTGTTCCAATGATCCACTAGCCATTTCACGATTCCCCAAATATATCACCTTTCCTTTATGAGTGTACTGTTTCTCTTTTTATAATCTCACCCATGTATTCCATTAATTCTTTATTTAATTCTTCATATTGTAACGCCATCTCAATTGTCGTCTTAATAAATCCAAATTTCTCCCCAACATCATAACGAGTTCCTTCAAAATCATAAGCAAATACACGCTGAATTTCATTTAAACGTTGAATCGCGTCTGTTAATTGAATTTCCCCACCTGCACCTGTCTGCTGATCTTCTAGGAACATAAAGATTTCTGGCGTTAATACGTAACGTCCCATAATTGCCAAATTAGATGGCGCTGTTCCTTGAGCTGGCTTTTCCACAAATTGGCGCACTTGATAACGACGATCGTTTTGTTCAACTGGATCGATAATGCCATAACGATGCGTTTCATTTTCAGGTACTGTTTGTACACCAATAACTGACGACTGTGTACCTTCATATTGATCCATCAATTGACGTAAGCACGGTGTTTCTGCTTGAACAATATCGTCACCAAGTAATACCGCAAATGGCTCATTTCCAATAAATTTACGAGCGCACCATACTGCGTGTCCAAGTCCTTTCGGTTCCTTTTGTCTTATGTAATGAATATTTATTTTTGAAGAAGCTTGTACTTTTTCAAGTATTTCATGCTTCCCTTTTTCTAGAAGATTTTGCTCTAGTTCAAAGGAATGATCAAAATGATCTTCAATTGCGCGCTTTCCTTTTCCAGTAACAATAATAATATCTTCAATTCCTGATTCTATCGCTTCTTCTACTATGTATTGAATTGTCGGTTTATCAACGATCGGTAACATTTCTTTCGGCATCGCTTTCGTTGCTGGTAAAAATCTCGTTCCAAGACCAGCAGCTGGTATAATTGCTTTTCTTACTTTTTTCAAATCTAATCCCCCCAAAAAATATTGTTTTATCTATATGTAACAATAACAAAAACCCTACCTATAGAGTCATTTTTATAACTCCATAGGTAGAGTTTCTATAATAAATAAAATTATGGGCATCCAACCCATCCTCACGTCATACTCCCGACGACAAGCGTCTAAGGTAGGTTCGAAAATAAATTTTCTACCCACAGCACGACCGAGTGCCTCCATTGATAACGGTTAGGAGACATCACCAAATCTCTTCAATTAAAAAATACCAAACAATTTTTTACGACGAATTAGTTCTGGATCTTCTTTATAAATTGCTTTCCCGCTAATTAATAAGTACGGATTTTCTTTTAAGTCACTCATAACGTTCATTCCGAATTCTTTCTCAATTAATTCGTAGCTTTCTGCTAGATGAAATCCTCTTGAAGTTGTGTTATGCGCATCTGATGCGACCATATGTGTTAAATTATGTTCAACAAGTTGTAGTGAAAACTTTTTAATTTTCTTACCGAACTTTCCTAGTAAGCTACCTGCTGTCACCTGTGTTAGCGCACCTTTATTTACAAGGTTATATAACTTATCCGGTTGCTCGATTAACTCGGCATTTCGCTCCGGGTGAACGATAATCGGAATCATTCCTTTTACACGTAGTTCATATAGTAGTTGTTCTGCATATCGAGGTACATGATTAGATGGAAATTCAATTAACATATACTTATCTGTTTCATTTAGAGTAACGATTTTACCAGCTTCATAGTCTTCTAATAAATCACCATATAACCTGACCTCTTGTCCTGGTAAAATTTTTAGCGGAATTTCATTTTGTTGTAGTTCATCATTTAATTGTTTCACCTGATGAATAATAGAAGTGCGCTCATTTACATATTTTCCATTTTGATGGTGTGGAGTTGCGACGATTGTATGTATTCCTTCTGCCACGGCCTGTTGTGCCATTGCTAAACTATCTGTTACGGTTTGTGCACCATCATCTATACCAGGTAAAATGTGACAATGTAAATCAATCATTTGTTTCATCCTCCCTTTCTTAAATAAATCTTTTTTCCCTTGAATATGANNTCATATTCAAGGGAAAAAAGGAGATATGTTCTTACCATATCTCACATTTAAATTAATTAGCACCATAGTAATAATATAAGCTTTGTTCGCGTTCACGGTCGTTCAGAACAACGCCTAACAATTTACCTTTAGCCGATTCTAACAATCCTTTTGCTTTTACTGCTGTTTCCTTCTCTGTTGATTCACTACGAACGACAAGAATAGAAGCATCACATACATTTGCCATAATTTGCGCATCGGTAACAGCTAAAATTGGTGGCAAATCAAAAATGACTAAATCATACATACTGTATGCTTGCGCAAGAAGTTCTTGCATCGATTTCGAACCTAACAATTCCGCAGGGTTTGGCGGGATTGGACCGCATGCTAAAAAGTGTAGATTGTCTACAGCTGTCGTTTGTACACATTTCTCTAAACGTTCACTATGTGTTAACACATTCGTTAGTCCGAAAATATTATCTACTTGGAACATTTGATGCATTGCTGGTTTACGCATATCCGCATCAATTAATAATACTTTCTTTCCTTGTTGGGCAAACACAACTGCCATATTCGCTGTTGTTGTTGTTTTCCCTTCGCTTGGGTTCGCAGACGTAACCATTAATGAATGTAAATTCGTATCAACAGCTGCAAATTCGACATTCGTTCGAATATTACGATATTGTTCTGAAATTGGTGATTTCGGTTGTTGATGAGCAATTAATTGACGACGTTGACGATGATTCTTTTTCTTGTTAAATAAATTAAGAGCCAATTGTTTGTCCCCTCACTTTTCTTGATGATGGAGCGTGTGATTTCACGTTTGTTGTTTCTTCATCCATACGAGCTACAATACCTAACACTGGTAACCCAAGTAAGCTCTCTACATCTTCTTCTTTTTTCACTGTGTTATCTAAGTATTCTAGTAAGAATGCAAGACCAACTGAAGCCATTAAACCAACAACGAAAGCAATTGCTACGTTTAACATTGGGCGTGGTTTAATCGGAGATTGATTTTCTGCAACTTCCGCTTTAGATAGTACTGTTACGTTATCAACGTTCATAATTTTTGCAACTTCACCTTTAAATACATCTGCAGTTGCATTGGCAATATCACGAGCTACTTTCGGATCTTTATCCTCAGCTGTAACAGAGATTACTTGTGAATCTTTTTCGTTCGCAACATTAACCTTTTCAGTTAAAGATTTCTGCGTCATGTTTAAGTTTAGTTTTTCATTTACTTGATCTAAGATTACTGGACTTTTAATAATAACCTTATATGTATTCGTTAATTGAATATTCGTTTGAACTTCACCAGCTTGAATCATTGCACCTTCTTGCTTCTTCTGGTTAACAAGAATTTGCGTCGAAGATTGATAGATTGGTGTCATAAAGAAGAAGCTAATGATAGCACTTACAATAGCTGCACCAAAGGCGATTACGAGGATCATTGCTAGACGTTTTTTTAAGATAAGAAATAACTCTTTCAAACTAATTGTTTCTTCCATAAGTTCCTCCAACTTTCTAAAATTTGCACATAAGAAAAATTATAACATATAAATCTTACATTTATTTAATTTAGTAATATCTATGTACGATCGTTATTTAAAAACATATATAATCTTACAAAAAAATCTTAAATATGACAACACATTCCATCGTTTTCCCAAAATTTCCATTATATCATTTTTCTTGTATAATGCAATAAAAAATTTTATAAAAATTCAAAAAAAGCCAATGAATATTTTCATTGGCTTTAAAAATTATTATTCCATACATTATTTATCAATAATATCCATATTGTTCCTTTTCTTCTTTTTTGTCATTTAAAACGACTCCAAGTATTTTACCTAATGCTTTATCTAATATTTGTTTCGCTTTTAAGACTTTGTCTTTTTCTGTTTTGTCACTGCGCACGACAAGTACGATTCCATCGCATTTGTTCGCAAGTATTTGTGCATCGGTAACTGCAAGGACTGGTGGTGTGTCGATTAAAATAATATCAAACATGTTATAGGCTTCTATTAATGTCTCGTCCATCACCTGGCTTCCTAGTAATTCAGCTGGGTTTGGCGGGATCGGTCCTGCTGCCATTAAATATACGTTCTCTATATCTGTTTTTTGAATACATTGTACTAGTTTCGCCTGTCCTGATAATAAGTTTGTTAACCCATTTGAATTGTGAATGGCAAATAAGTTTTGGATCGTCGGCTTACGTAAGTCAGCTCCGATTAATAATACTTTCTTTCCTTGTTGGCCGAAAACAACTGCTAAGTTTGCGATTGTTGTTGTTTTTCCGTCTCCTGGATCTGCCGAAGTAACAATGATAGAACGAACGCGGCTATCTACAGATGTAAATTCAATGTTTGTACGAATGTTACGGTATTGTTCTGCAACTCGTGATTTAGGCTCTTTATGTGTAATCAATTGTCGTAATGGTTTTCTTTTCTTTCTTCCGAACATATTCATAATCTCCTTTTGTGAAATGCGACATTTCTCCTTTTTCTCTATGCTCGATTTCATACGTCTAATTACTATTTTGTATTGCTGACTTCCTCACATTTCATCATAATCAATACCACTCTACTTTGTCTTATATAAACGCCTTAACAATATGACAATGACCTTACTTCTTTTCTGCCTTTATCTTTTATCCTATTTTCCAAATAAATAATAAAATAATTATACGGAAATTACCATATATTTACAAGTTATTTTCTGACTAGTTTGCATTTTTCGTTGTTTAAGCGATATATAACGGAAATAAAAAAATCTCCTTGTATGTTCACAAGGAGATTTTTTTATGTTTCTCTATTCTTTTTTATCACCAATTGCAAATGTAATTTCAGCTTCACATGCAACTTCGCCATCTACTGTTGCGATTGCTTTCCCTTTTCCGATCGGGCCACGTACGCGTGTCATTTCAACTTCTAGACGAAGTTGATCACCTGGGCGTACTTGCTTTTTGAAACGGCAATTGTCGATACCTGCGAAGAAAGCGAGTCTTCCGCGGTTTTCTTCTTTCTTTAATACAGCAACTGCTCCGACTTGCGCTAATGCTTCTACAATAAGTACACCAGGCATAACTGCATAGTCAGGGAAGTGTCCATTAAAGAATTCTTCGTTTGCGGATACATTTTTAATTCCAACCGCTCTTTTTCCTTCATCTACTTCTAATATTTTATCAACAAGTAAGAATGGATAGCGGTGAGGAATGATTTCTTTAATTTGTTCTATATTTAGCATGTAACAATCGCCCCTTTTGTAATATTGGTCTTACCACTTGGACATATTGTTATTATCCCATTTTGTTTATTATTTGTCATTATAAAGTACAATTTTAATCTGTATCGCCTTCTATAAAAAAATGCACACACTCTATTCCAGCAAAATAGTTGCACATTCCTGCAACTGACACGGAGGTAGAAAAGAGTGTATGCCCAAATTAGGGAAAGGCAATATGTATGAACATTATTTGCCTTAATGTCGTATTCGACTCATTATATTATAAACGTTTTCAAATAAGGAAATATTAAATTTAACCATATATATCAATATTTTACCTATTTTCTTCATTTTTCTTGATTTTCCTTCCATTTTCTCAATAAATCAAAATAAAAAAATAAAAAAATATTAAAATACAAACAAAAAAGAACTAAAGTAAACACCTTAGTTCTTCCTACATTATCCCGTATTAATGAGCAGTAAGGCTCCCATTCCAAAGTTCAGCTAAAAGCAAAGGATTTAGCTGAGAGCCAAACTCCTCGTAAATACTCGATTGATGAAAACTAATAATTAGTCCACTGATTAAAGTTTCACTTTATCTCAAAGCACGACGTGGTAATTTATCGATATTCTCTAACATAATACCTGTACCAACAGCAACACATTGCATTGGGTTTTCAGCAATTAATACTGGTACCTTTAATTCTTCTGCTAGAAGCATGTCGATACCATGTAGTAAAGCTCCACCGCCTGTTAGAATGACACCACGGTCGATAATGTCCGCAGATAATTCTGGTGGCGTGCGCTCTAGTACACCTTTTGCAGCTTGTACAATGACAGCTGCGTCTTCTTTTAGTGCTTCTGTAATTTCTTCAGAGCATACTGTAATTGTACGTGGTAAACCTGTTACCATGTCACGTCCGCGAATTTCAAGTTCTTCACTACGCGCACCTGGGAATACTGTACCAACTTTAATTTTAATATCTTCTGAAGTACGTTCTCCAATTAATAGCTTATACTTACGTTTGATGTAGTTTAAGATCTCCATATCAAACTTATCGCCAGCCATTTTGATAGAGGAAGAGGTAACAATATCACCCATAGATAGTACAGCGATATCTGTTGTACCTCCACCAATATCAACAACCATGTTACCGCTTGGTTGGAAGATTTCCATACCAGCACCAACTGCGGCTACTTTTGGTTCTTCTTCTAAAAATACTGTTTTACCACCTGAACGTTCAGCAGCCTCACGAATTGCTTTTTGTTCTACTGATGTGATGTTCGTTGGGCAACAAATTAAAATGCGAGGTTTTGAAAAGAAGCTCTTTACGTCCAATTTGTTAATGAAATACTTTAACATTGCTTCTGTAATGTCGAAATCTGCGATTACACCATCTTTAAGTGGACGAATTGCTACAATATTACCAGGCGTACGTCCCACCATACTTCTTGCTTCTTCACCTACTGCTAATACTTTACCTGTATTACGATCAATTGCCACAACAGATGGCTCATTTAATACAATACCCTTACCTTTAACATGAATTAATACGTTAGCCGTACCTAGGTCAATTCCGATATCTCGCGCAAACATTCCCGTTTTTTCCTCCTCGATATTCAAAATCAGGTTACACCCGAATTCTTTTACACCTAATTTCTGATTTTATCATAAATTTAACAGAAACGTAATATTCACAAAAAGAATTCTTCTGAAAAATGTTATCGAATATACGCGGAATGTTTGCTACTGTATCTTTATTGACGTACAGGCTTTTCTACATCTTCTTTTCTATACTTTTGCTTTGTTGCTTCTCCACCTCTTAAATGGCGAATAGACTTATGATAATCAAGAATTTCTTTCACTTCATTTGCGAGCTCTGGATTAATTTCTGGTAGACGTTCTGTTAAATCTTTATGGACTGTACTCTTTGATACCCCAAATTCCTTTGCAATGACACGCACTGTCTTTCTTGTCTCCACGATATACTTGCCAATCTTGATAGTTCTCTCTTTGATGTAATCGTGCACACCACTCGCCTCCCTAAATTGGATGTGAGAAGTGTGAAATGAGCCTCGCTGCATACGACTAAGAAGTAAGTGTGAGTGCTGTTTGTAAGCGTTAAACATTCTTGGATTTATAATGAAATGATTCACGATTTCTCACCTCAAACACTCTCTTTGCTTTGGTTTATACCATTGTATTGCCCGCACTACTGATATATGCTACATGTTCACTATTTTTGCGGACTAAGTTAAGAAAAATTACGTTTTTTTGTGAGAAATACGTTAACAATGACTATTATGGCAAAAAAATGACACCTTATATTCAAGGTGTCATTCTTCTCGTTCCAATTCTTCTTCTAACAACTGATGGTGGGGAACCTCTTTTTTACCCGCAATATAATAATATAAGGTGAATAAAACAAACAATAAAATAATAGCAATCGACATAACAAACAAAAATGACACAGTATCCCCTCCCTTTTGTAATATATATTCGAGAATCTCGTCATTTTTCCTTGTTATTGCAACTTTTTTCTCGAAATTGAGTATTTTTATATAAAAATAAAAAAATCAACTCTCCTAATGAGAGCTGATTTTTTCACTTTCTTATTCTTGTGAAGAAGAACCGTTAGATGATTCTGTAGAACCATTTGTTGATTTTTCTTCTTTCTTCGGTTCTTCTTTTTTGTCACTAGTCGAACCGCTTGTTGATTTCTCTTCTTTTTGAGACTTATCTTCTGTTTTACTTTCTGGTTTCGTGCTCGTTGACTTCTCTTCTTTTTGAGATTTGTCATCAGCTTTTTTACCAGAAGCATTCGTTGCTTTTACAGCACCTGCATCAGCTTTAATTTCTGCTACTGATTTATTTAAGTAACGCTCAGGGTTCACAGCCACATTGTCTTTTCGTACTTCAAAGTGAACGTGAGAACCTGCCTCTTTGTTCATTGCACTTAGACCAGATGTTCCTAATACTTCACCTTGTACAACTCTTGCACCTTTTTCTACTTTCACACTGCCTAAACTTTGATAAGAAACTGCTACACCATTTCCACTATCTACTGTTACCACATAACCAAGAAGTGAATCTTTTTCAGCTTTTATTACTGTACCACTTAAAGCAGCCGCTACATTAAATTCTTTTCCATTTTTCGCAGCAATGTCGATTCCTTTATTCGGGGAATATGTGTTGTTATAAAAAACAAGTGCTTTTTCTTGTTCCGCCTCAGTTGCTGCATCTTCATAGAATTTCTTTTGTACAACTACTTCCACACTCGCGGCAGCTGGCATTTTCACTACTTCTGAAGATTTCGTTACTGGTACTGCTGGATCTTCCGATTGTGTATACGGTGTTGCTTGATCATGGTTCGGAGTCTTCTTTGGATTAGCTCCTTGGAACCATAGCGCAACCATTAAGATTACCGCTGCACAAGCAATGTATAGTGCCGGAAACACCCATCTTTTTTGAAATAAATGTACTACCTTTTGCGACTTTTTATTATTTCTTCCTCGCATTCCATCATCACCTCAGCAATCATTTTGAACAATATTCATGTATCCTATACAACGTATAACTAATTACTTTTCGACAAAATCTGTAAAAATATGTATAGGATTCGCAGAATTTCCGAGGAAATGATGAAAAAAGAAAAAACTGAGCGTTTCAGCTCAGTTTTTAGTCCATTTGTTTCTTCTTGTATACGATTAAACATGCAATAAGCGAAATAATAAGCCACACTCCAACATTTAGTATATGCCCACTAATACTACTAAACCCAGCTCCATCTACTAAGCTGTTAATCGCTTTTGCGATATGGGATGTTGGAAGATACTCAATCATCGTCTTAATTACTTTGTTTTCAACCAGTGGCTCAAATTGTGCAGCTAAATACATCGTCATTAATATCGGCATCCCAATTAGTGATGTTTGTGGTACAGACTCAGCTAATAACCCAATCATTGTTCCAATCACGATAAATAGAATCGTTCCACATAAGACGATAAACCCTAGCAATACAAGGTTGCCACTTAATTGATCCAGAATGAATAAGTTCACAATACAAATACCCAATGTCAAACATGCTGTTAATATACTTTTTCCAAGAAGAACTTCAACAGAAGAAGCTGGTGATAGCATTAATACACGCAATGTATGTTTTTCTTTTTCTTCTGCGATTACCATCGATTGAACAAACCCCGCAACAAATAGAAAGGCCATTAAAGTAATAATGCCAACACCTGCACTCCCTTGCCCAAACCTGCTAAATATAAATGCAAATATAATTGGTAAAGACGCCATTAACAGCACTTGTGAATTTGTCTTAAAATCTTGTACTTCTTTTCTAAAAATAGCTGATACACGCCTCATTGAAAATGTCATTATAATCCCCTCCCAGTAACTTCAATAAAGATATCGCCTAGTGTTGGTTCGTGTGAATGAATGGATAGTAATTCTCCTTTTTTCATCCATTCTGAAATGCGTTTTGCACCTAATTCATCTTTTTGCACTACTTCTTTTTGCTTATCTTTTAATACGACTTGTATTTGATCTTTCGCGTATTGTAAGCGAAGGTTCTCCGGTGTATCAAGTGCTACAATTTCTCCACCACATAGAAAGGCAATACGGTTACAAAGCGTTTCTGCTTCGTCCATGTTGTGTGTCGTTAAGAAAATCGTCGTTCCTTCTTTATTTAAGCCTTTTAAGATTTTATGAATGTTTTGTACGTTTACTGGATCGAGTGCAGATGTTGGTTCGTCTAAGAAGAGGATATCTGGTTTATGAAGGATTGCTCTTGCTAAGGTTACGCGTTGCTTCATTCCTTTTGATAGTTTCTTTACCTGTGTTTTTTTATCATCTAATAAGTTCACTTGCGTTAGCACTTCATCAATTCGTTCTTTTTTACAATCGTATAAATCACAAAATAATAGTAAGTTATCATAAATGCTAAGTCTTTCGTATAAGCCGCTGTTATCTGTTAAAATACCAATTCGTTTGTAATCGATGCTACTTGGCCCTGTAATATCTTTCCCTAATACTCTTACCGTTCCAACACTATGAAGCAATTGGGAAGTTAAAATTTTCACTGTTGTCGTTTTACCAGATCCACTCGGTCCAAGGAATCCAAAAATCTCTCCTTGCTTCACCTCAATGTTTACATTTCGAAGTGCTGTTTTTCCGTTGAAACTTTTCATTACATCTTTCATTTCAATTGCCAATGTCATTTCGTCATCCCCTTTGTTTTTCTTATATAGATGAAATTCACTTTCGCAAGTTTCGATTTTGTTGTTTCGCTTTTCTTGACTCAATCATATGAAAAACAAAGGATAGGCGCAGTAAAATACCGATAAAAGGAGTATTTTTACCGGTGAATGAATCGTATTTTGAGCTTATTGGAGCATTATTTATATCCCGATTACACCTTTTAGTTCATCCATTCTTCCTTTCGAAAGTGGAATTGAGCTTTTTCTTTCGTCATCCAAAATTAAACTAAAACTGTTACGAGTCCAAGTAATGACTTCTCGTACTCTTTGTAAATTCACAAGGTACGAGCGATGACATCTAAAGAATCCGAATCCTGTTAATCTCGTTTCTAGTTCACTTAATGTTAATGCACACACAAAATCACCTTCACGTACATGAATATGTGTCACTCCATTTTGTGTTTCAATGAAATGAATTTCCATCGGATCAAGTAAAATGATTTTATCGTTCACTTTCGCTGGTATTCTTTCTAACTTCATTTGTGGAATCATTTGAACGACCTTTCCTTCATCGACTTCTTCCACTTCCTCTTGCTCAATTTCTATCTTTTTCACACCATCGTTATTTAAAATGTATACATCTTCTGTTAACGAAAGAGCGTCCGATAAGAAAGATGACGTAATAAAGATTGCCTTTCCTTGTTCTTTCATCTTCATAATCGCTTTTCGAATAATAATCGTACTTTCTGTATCTACATTTTGCTCCGGCTCTTCTAAAATAACTAAATCCGGATCATGAATCATAACTCGCCCGATATGAAGGCGACGTTTCTCTGAAAATGACAATTTTTCTATTTTCACGTTTAATTTATCTAAGAGACCGACATATTGTACAACTTCTTCCGTGCTCATATTCGATTCATAAAGTCCTAATAAAAATTTGAAGTATTCCTTCACCTTTAAACGATCATATGCTTCATCTTTCAAAAAGCAAAAACCGATACGTGAATATACTTCCTTTCCAATCGGTTCCTCTTCAAATAACACACTGCCCGAAGAAGCCTCTTCTTCTCCGATAATAATACGATGTAACACTTTAGCTGTATGATTATTGCATTGCAAAACAACACATTGGCTTTTCTCAACTTCCAGATCAATTGCTGGTAACTGGTTCGTCTTCCCTAATTGTTTTAACTCCAATAACGCCATTCCGTCTCCCCCAAAATAGTTTTTATTTTATTATAACAAACAATTAATGGAAAATTATGATACTTAATACAGTCATTATAATTTAAAGGATGTCAACAAAGAAGGCTATCCATTAGGATAGCCTTCTTCTCTATTTCTGCTCCACCATATAAGTCTTCAGCTGATCACGAAGTGCTCTCTTTAGAAATTTCCCTACAGATGTTTTCGGAATTTCATTTACGAATAAAATATCATCTGGCATCCACCATTTCGGGAATTCCGCTTCTAGTAAAGCGTACAACTCTTCTCTTTCGACTGCTTGTCCTTCTTTTAATACGACGCAAGCAACTGGGCGCTCTTGCCATTTTTCATGCGGCACCGCCACGACAGATGCTTCTAACACTTTATCGTGTGACATTAAAGCATTTTCTAAGTCTACTGAAGAAATCCACTCACCGCCGCTTTTAATTAAGTCTTTCGTACGATCGGCAATTTTAATAAATCCTTCCGAATCAACTGTAACGATATCTCCTGTATGGAGCCAACCATCTCTCATCGATTCCTCTGTACGCTCATCTTTATAATAGCTACCGGCGATCCATGGGCCTCTTAGGCATAGTTCTCCCATCTCTTCTCCATCCCATTTAATTTCACCGTCTTGTCCGATCACTTTCATTTCTAACCCAGGGAATAAATATCCTTGGCGAGAGCGTAAATTATAATATTCTTCTTTCGGTAAATCACGTTGATATGATTTTGGACAATTAATTACAACAGCAGGACTCGTTTCTGTCATTCCATATATTTGTCTAAATGCAATTTCATATTTCTCTTCATACGTACGAATCATACTTTGCGGAGCTGCTGACCCACCTGACCATATCGTTTTTACGCTACTAATATCATATGGATGTTTTTCTAGTTCCTGCAACAAACCAATCCAAATGGTCGGCACGCCAGCCGTAATTGTTACTTTCTCACTTTCAATTAATTCCGCTAAAATCTTCGGTGTGAAATGTGGTCCTGGTAATACGAGTTTTGTCCCAAACCATGTACTCGCAAACGGTAATCCCCATGCATTAACATGGAACATTGGAACGACAGGCATACAAGTGTCTACTTCTGATATATTCCCGCCATCTGCAAGTCCGAGTGTATAGCTATGGAGCGCAATACTACGGTGTGTATAAACTACACCTTTCGGTTTCCCTGTCGTAGCCGATGTATAGCACATACCGGCTGGTTCTTTTTCATCTAAATCTTTTACAAACGGAAATGTCTCATCGCCTTCTTCGAGTAATTGGTCGTAATGATATGCTGGTGATAGTGTTGTTTGAGGTAGTTTATGATCGTCTGTCATAATAATAAAGGCTTTTATATGCGGGATTTCGTGTTGAATACTCTCTAATATAGGTACCATATCTTCATCGACAAGAATGATTTTATCTTCTGCATGGTTAATAATATATGAAATGTGATCAGCGGAAAGTCTTAAATTAATTGTATGTAGCACCGCCCCGATTCCAGGAATCGCAAAGTATGCTTCCAAATGCCTATGATGGTTCCAAGCAATTGTACCTACTTTATCTCCTTGTTCAATTCCCATTTTCGTTAATACGCTAGCGAGCCTTCTCGTCCGCTTTGCAATTTCTCCGTATGTTAATGTATGAATACGCGATGCAGTCCGTGAGACAACTTCCTTTTTCGAAAAATATTTCTCCGCTCGTTCCATCATTGACGGAATGAGAAGTGGTACATCCATCATCATTTTTCATTACCCCCTGTTATTATGTTTTATATATTCATATAACTGTATTATAACACATAGTGTACAGCGTAACTTCCATTTATTTCTACAAATAATGACAAAAAGAGCTAATTTAAATTAGCTCTTTTTGAACCCTACTTCTTCACCATCAATTTTCCTTCATAATCGTTCATCGTTTTAATTTCGATCCCTTTATAATAATGAGCGACGATATCTGTATATTTCTTACCTTCTTTCGCCATTCCGTTCGCACCGTACTGACTCATACCGACGCCATGACCGAATCCTTTCGTTGTCACGACGATTTTATCCCCTTGTTGTTTCCATGTGAAGTCAGAAGAGCGTAAATCTAATTTGTCACGTACATCTCTTCCTGTTAATGTTTTTCCTTGAAACGCTACATCTTTTACACGATTTCCTTCTGTGCGGTCTTTAATATTGCCAACCTTCCCGTCTGCTAGCACCTTCACACCGAGACGTTTTTGAAAATCAGCTACTGTGAATGTTTGTTCACTTGTAAATTTCGGAGAGGCTTCATCCCACGGACTATCTACGCTTTTCAAATAAGGATAATCATTTCCCCAATAATCAGCTGCATTTTCTGTTCGCCCGTTACTCGTTGAGAAGAACGAAGCTGAAATTGGTTTTCCATCATACGTTAAAACTTGTCCTGCAGTTTTAGAAACTGCTTCTTCGATTTTCTTTAAATTATTTTCGTAGTTATTACCCCATTGTTTCTTCAATTCTTCTTTGCCTTTGTACACTTGATCTTTCACCGTATCTGTCACGTCTGCATTGTTTTTCTTACCACCACTTAGCATACGCTGCACTACAAATGTTCTCGCTGCTAATGCCTGCGCCTTTAGCGCCTCTATTTCAAAACTGGCATTCATCTCAGAAGCTACTACACCGGTCACATACTCCTCCATAGGTACTGTTTCTACCTTCTTCTGCTGATCGCGATATACAGCAACTTGAACCGCTGTATCTACTTTCCCTGGAGCTGGTATACTTTCTATCGCTGGAGGAGTTTTAGAAGCTGCTTCTTCTCCTACTTTTGCTTTCGCAAACGGAATAACAAGAGCAGCAGGTACAATGATAACGAGCGCTATTAACAGCGCTACTGTAATGAAAAGTGGCTTTGAAAATTTCATCCTATTCCCCCAATATAAAGTTGGCTTCCTTTCATTCTTATGGAATTATGGGGTTTTTTAGAACATACTTGGAGGTATTGGTATAAAGTGAAACTTTGATCAGTCGGGGGCTTGTTCATCCCTCACTAATTATTAGCCCATCCCAATCGGGCATGTGCGGGATAAAACGAAAATTTTCTAAATATTTTTACTGGTACGTGCATAAGTATAGAATTTATTGACTATAACAGTAATAAGCCCAAAAAAATAGCCCCTATGTCAAAAGACATAGAGACTATTTCAATTAAGCGTGAAGATCAGAAACTTCTTGTTCTTTCACTTCTTCTACTTTTTCGTTTACACGTTCAATAGTTGCACCTAATGCAGCTAATTTCTTATGGAAATCTACATAACCGCGGTCAAGATGCTTCAACTCTGTTACACGAGTGTGACCTTCTGATACTAAACCAGCTAAGATTAATGCAGCTGCAGCACGTAAGTCAGTTGCGCCTACTTCAGCACCTTGTAAGCTGTTTGGACCGTTCATAATAACAGAACGACCTTCAATTTTAATATCAGCATTCATACGACGGAATTCTTCAACGTGCATAAAGCGGTTTTCGAATACCGTTTCTGTAATCATACTTGTTCCATCAGCTTGTAGTAATAATGCCATCATTTGTGATTGCATGTCTGTTGGGAAACCTGGGTGAGGCATAGTTTTAATATCAACCGCTTTTAACTTATCTGGGCCGATAACACGTACACCTTCATTTTCCTCAATAATTTTAACACCCATTTCTTCCATTTTCGCTGTAATTGAGCGTAAATGTTCAGGTACAGCATTTTCAATTAAGATGTCTCCACCAGTAATTGCCGCTGCAACCATGAATGTTCCCGCTTCAATACGGTCAGGAATAATAGAGTGGTTTGCACCATATAATTTATCAACGCCTTCGATACGAATCGTTCCAGTTCCAGCTCCGCGTACTTTCGCTCCCATCGCATTTAAGAAGTTAGCTAAGTCAACGATTTCTGGTTCTTTCGCTGCGTTTTCAAGGATTGTTGTCCCTTTTGCTAATGTAGCTGCAGACATAATGTTTTCTGTCGCGCCCACGCTTGGGAAGTCTAAATAAATTTTAGCTCCTTTTAGTTCTCCCTCTACGTATGCCTCAACAAAACCATTACCAACCTGTACTTTTGCTCCCATTGCTTCGAAGCCTTTTAAATGTTGGTCAATTGGACGTGAACCAATTGCACATCCACCAGGAAGTGCAATACGAGCACGACCGTTACGTGCTAATAATGGTCCCATTACTTGAACCGATGCACGCATTTTACGTACATATTCAAATGGTGCCTCAATGTTTAGTTCTTTAGAAGCATCGATTGTTACTTGGTTATTTTCAAATACGACTTCAGCATTTAAATGACGTAATACCTCATTAATTGTGTATACATCAGACAAAACTGGTACTTCAGATAGTACATTCTTTCCATCACTCGCTAATAGGGCTGCAGCGATTATAGGTAATACAGCATTTTTTGCGCCCTCAACACGCACTGTGCCGTTTAACCGCTTTCCGCCACGGACGATGATCTTTTCCAAATTATTCCCCTCCGTGTCCTTTTTTCAGTATCTATTCACTCAATACTCAGAAGTTATGATCGGTGTGCCAACCACAATTGTATCCTTGTTGTCTGTAGAACGTATTGCTATTTGCACATTTATTTTCTCTCTATTTGTTGAAAGAGCGTCATCCCACTTTTTATTGTATGCGGAGACTGACACAAATGCTCTTTCTTCTATCTGTTCGATCGCTCTTGCTGAAAGATTTTTCAAAACCTGATCGGTTTTATTTTGCAAAACACCTTCAATCTTATCATTCAGTACACCTTGAACACAAGTGTAAATTATAGGTTTTCCACTAAAAATTTCATTCATTTTCTGAACATACTTCGGGTCCCATTTCGCCCCACTTACCTCAAAAATAATGAAAGTGTTTTCTTTAGTATTTTCCTTACTCCAAGTTACTACTACTCGTTCTTCATAAGAAGAAAACTTTTTATAGGATGTAGCTTTATATCCATCTGGAGATTGCTCTAATTCCCAATTTTCAATATTCGCCTTGTCCTTCACATCGTTTAACAATTTTTGAAACGTATGTATATTAGAAATTGTTTTTGTTTCTCGCGCTAACCATGACCATTTCTCCACTTTAGCATCATTTTTCTCTAAAGCTGCAATCATGCTTTCCATTTTCTGTTCATCGCTTATCGGTTTCATCTCTCTATATCCAACCAAAAATAAAACGACACTCAAGGCAACAATAAGAATGGCTTTAAACTTCAATTTCATCCCCTCCTATCCCCATTGTTAACGGAGATATGAGGTTCTATACACTTACTTTACTAAATACGTTAAACTCTTCGAATAGCCTAAATAATCAAGGAAAAAGTTACTTACAGATGTCCCAATTGCAATTGTAATTAGGATCAGCAACACTCTCGTCTGCATCACTTTTCCAGCCTTCATTAAACGCTCAATATGGATGCCTTGCAGGGCCCACCACGTAATGGTAATAAACAATAAATGCGAAAAAATGGCAATCAGTGCTTGTTGCCCTAAAAGTTGTGCCAAAAAATCGACCCCTTTTTACTTGGCTACTACTTATGCAAAATCAAAAAAACGATACCATAATAAGTAGGAGCCACACTTTTTCAAATGCAAATAAGCATCTTACATTTTATATCGTAATTTTCTCTCAAAGAACGTATACCTATATGCATTTTCAGTTGCGATTAACACAAAATAAAAAGCGTAGAGTAACGACTCCACACCTTTTATTTTCACTATTGTACCACGTTCCCTAAGAAGAAGAAATCTTTCATTAATGGAAAATATTCATAAAAGAAATTATATCCAATCATCGGCATAATCCCTAGTATTACAATCGAAATTGCACAAACACTCATAACAACCTTTATATTTAACGGCAACCGAATTTTTTCCTCTGCCTCTCCAGACCGGAAAAACATTTGCTGTAAAATACGGAAATAATATACGAATGAAATGACTGTCGTACCCATCATAATAGAAGCTAGTACGTAATGAGCTGGCTCTACATGAAATGCGCCTAAAAAGATGTTAATCTTTCCAATGAAACCAGCTGTCCCTGGTATCCCGGCTAACGATAAAATAAAAATCGTCATCACTATCGCTGTAAATGGCGATCGCTTATATAACCCTGTGAAAATGGTGATATTTTCTTTGTCGCTTTGTAAGATTAAGCCATGGATAATTGCAAATGCCCCTATATTCATAAGCATATATGCAAGCATGTAAAACCACATGCTATCCATCGTAAATGGTGACAAAGCCACAAGCGGAACGAGTAAATACCCTGCGTGCGCGATACCTGAATAAGCAAATAAACGTTTTACGTTGTATTGTTTTAATGCGACTACGTTCCCAACAATCATCGTAATACTTGCTAGTACAGCAATGTATATGCTCATACGCCCGTATAAAGATTGCATCTCCCCTTGTATTGATACACTTGCAAAAACCATAAGGAACAGGCGAATAATGAGTAGGAACCCCGCAATTTTAGAAATTGTTCCAAGAAAAGCAGTAACCGGTGTAGCAGCTCCTTCATATACATCGGGCGCCCACATATGAAACGGCACTGTTGCAATTTTAAAAGAAAGCCCAACGAGCAACAGTAGAAATGCGAGAGCTAACAATAATTGAATACCACCAGCCAGCTCCTCAGTGAATACTTTTTGCATATCCACGATATTGGTTGAGCCTGTAATACCGTATAAATAACTCATTCCAAAGAGCGTAATTGCCGTTCCAATTCCTCCGTTAATGACGTATTTCATTGCTGCTTCATTTGATGCACGGTTCTTTTTTCGTATTCCTACTAAAATGTACGAAGAAAGTGACAGTAGCTCTAAACCGACAAAAAGTGTAATGAAGTCAACACTAGAAGACATGAACATCGCCCCAAGAAGGGCCATTAAAAATAAGTAATAATATTCTCCCTTATCTTCAATTGGATTTTTCTTGTCATCGCTCATTGCGGTGCATAAAATGAGAGCCGCACCACCTAATAACAACGTTTTAAATCCTTTTGAAAATCCATCTAACACAAACGATCCATTTAAAATATCTCCTGTTGGTTCGCCATATAGCGTAATTAATGACACAATTGCGAATATGACGGCGGCGATTGCACCAAGCGCTACGTACCTATGGTTCAGCTTAAAAAACAAATCACATATGGAAAGAAGGATGGCAGCTCCGAGAATAATGAATTCTGGCACCATTAGATGCCATGATAAACTAAGTAACGTACCCATATCCATCCTACTTCACCCCCAATGTTTCCAGTGTATTTCGAAGCGGATCCCCTAGTATTTCTGGCATTACTCCAATTGTAATAATACAGAAGATAAGCAATAGGACGGGGACATACTCCCATCCGTGTATATCAGATTTCGCTTCCCACTCTTTCTTCCCAAATGTCACTTGAAGTGTCGCTCTTAATACGTATACAGCGGTTAAAATGATACCAAGCACACCAACTGCAGCAATGACTGGCTCCTCTTGAAATAAACCGAGAAAGGCAAGGAACTCGCTAACAAATCCAGACATCCCCGGCAGTCCAAGTGATGCCATTCCTCCTGCTAAGAAGAAACCGCTAAGTACTGGGACACTTTTTGCGAGTCCACCAAGCGCTGTAATATCCGACGTTCCAAAGCGCTGTTCTATAACGCCAAGTAAAAAGAAAAGCAAGGCTGCAATTAAACCGTGCGACACAACTTGGAATAGCGCTCCTTGTGTACCTGGTGCATTAAGTGCTGCAAGCCCCATTAAAACAATTCCCATGTGCGAAATACTAGAGTAAGCAAGCACCTTCCTAAAGTCCGTTTGGATGAGCGCTAAAAAGGCACCGTACAATAAATTAATTACTCCTAAAATCGCGATTAGCGTTGCGAACTCGCTAAAGTATTCCGGAAATAACCCCTTCCCGAAGCGAATCATACCGTACGCTCCAATCTTTAGCAAAACGCCCGCATGAAGCATAACTACCGCAGGATGCGCTTCAATATGCACATTGACCATCCAGCGATGCAATGGGAAGACAGGTAATTTAATCGCAAAAGCAATCATTATAGAAAGAAATAAACCGAACTGCAAACTACTCGGAATGGTCGCTCCTCCGCTACCCACATTTGTTAAGATCTCTTTCAGTTCTAAAATATTTGTAGTACCTGTTTTCGCAAACAAAATCGAGAAAACGATAAGTAAAATAGCTGAGCCAATACCGTTATATATTAAATAACTATATGCAGCTTTCTCGCTCGACAGTTTCCCCCACTTCCCAATTAATAAGAACATTGGCGGCAACGTAATTTCAAAGAAGATAAAGAACAACATTAAATTTTGAGCAGCGAAGACACCGAGCATCCCTATCTCTAGCATGAGTAATAGCATATAAAATGCTTTCAAATTTCTTTGAATAGAAAAGGCCGCAATCGCTGCAAGCATCGCTAGAAGGGCCGTCAGCACCATCATGACAAGCGATAGGCCATCAATACCAAGCTCATAGTAAATGGAAAACCATCTTTTATCCACCGCTGCAAAATCCCCAAATTTAATCCATGTCACTTTTTCATCAAATAGCGATAAACTCTTTCCAGAAGCATATGTACAAGCGAGGACAATAGCGATTCCAAATGGAAGCGCCGTCCCGAATAAACCGAGCGCTCGCACTGTACGCAATTCTTTTTTCGGCGTTAATATAAGTAAGAGAATTCCTAAAAGCGGGGAAAAAATGAAGAACGTTAACAACAAATCATTCATCGTAAATCCCCTCCCGTATATAGCAAAATAATGACGAGTACTGCGAGTGAAACTGCTGTTACAGTGCCATATACTTGTACATTCCCGTTTTGAAGTTTCGATCCTATACTACTCGCACCTTTAACCAAACTTCCAATTAAAACTGCAATTCCTTCTACAACATATATTTCAAACAAGCGAAGCACATGAGCGATTCCCTTCGTAATAGGAAGCACCGTAACATTGTATAGTTCATCCACATAATATTTTTCTTTCAGGAGATTATGAAGGAAGGATCCTTCTCCTCCAGCCCAGTTCCTTGCGATAGTTTTCTTTCCATATATGAAATATGCAAGGGCAATTCCCGCAAATGAAACGAGTGTCGCAACAATCATAATCCAAACTGGTCCATGAGCTTCTTCCACCTTGAACCCTACATCTTTCGTAAGCCAATCTCCGAGAAATGTCCCAAACCATGGTGTATTTATATATCCTGCTACTACCGCGAGAACGCCGAGGACAATCATCGGATACGTCATTGTGCGGGGCGATTCATGCACGTCTTCCTTCGTCTTCGCTTCTCCAGTAAAGACAAGAAAGTATAGGCGGAACATGTAAAATGCTGTTAAAAATGCCGCAATTACTGCTAAAGTGAATAAAACGTAATTGCCATTCATCCACGTCGCCGCTAAAATTTCATCTTTACTAAAGAAACCAGAGAGAAGAGGAACACCACTAATTGCAAGTGTACCTATTAAAAATAGCGCAGCAGTTACTTTCATCTTCTTCTGTAAACCGCCCATTTTATTAATGTTTTGCGTGTGCACGGCATGAATTACACTTCCTGCCGCCAAGAATAGTAACGCTTTAAAAAAGGCGTGTGTCGTTAAATGAAAGATACCAGCTACATAACCAGCAGAGCCTAATGCGAGCATCATATACCCAAGCTGGCTAACTGTAGAATAAGCAAGCACCCTCTTTATATCCGTTTGTACAAGGCCGATAGAGGCCGCAAATATTGCAGTGAACGCTCCAACGATTGCCACTGTCTGCATCGCCACCGCACTTGCTGAAAATAACGGGAACATCGTGGCTACTAAATATACACCTGCTGCAACCATCGTCGCCGCATGAATAAGCGCTGAAACAGGTGTCGGTCCTTCCATTGCATCGGGCAACCACGTATGAAGCGGAAACTGACCTGATTTCCCCATCGCACCGACAAAAATTAATATCGCCGTTATTGTAATCATAGAAGGAGGGAGGTCGCCCGTATGAATCGCTTTAAAAATCGCGTCATATTCAAAACTACCTGCGTGCCAAAAAATTAAAATCATCCCAATAAATAAGCCGACATCTCCAATACGTGTCATAATAAAAGCCTTTTTCGCAGCAGCCTTCGCTTCTTCTTTATAGAAATAAAAACCGATGAGTAAAAATGAACCGAGGCCAACTAACTCCCAAAATATATAGAGTTGTAATAAATTCGTCGATATAACGAGCCCTAGCATCGCAAATGTAAAGAGCCCTAAATACGCATAAAAGGTTGGTAATCTTTCATCACCTTTCATATAACCTTTCGAATATACATGTACAAGTAAACTCACAAGTGTAACGATAAACAACATTAAAGCTCCTAATGCAGTCACCTCAAAGCCAAATGATATATCTATATCTCCAGCTCTAAGCCATACCCACTTATACTTCACTGGTACTGTCGAAAACCTTTCTATTAATACAAGTACCGCTAATATAAAGGAGAGAAAGATGAAGAAAATACTAAGTACGCTGCTTCCTTCTCTAATTTTCTTCCCGAACGTAATAAGTAGCAAAAACGAAACAAGCGGGAAAAGCGGTATGAGCCATGCATAATCGATCATTGTTTCCTTCCCCCTTTTCGGTCACAATGGCTATCCTTTGAGCGTATCCATTTCATCTACATGAACTGTCGTGCGATTACGGTACAAAGCAATCAAAATAGCGAGTCCTACCGCCGCCTCCGCTGCTGCTACAGCCATCGTAAACAACGAGAAAATTTGCCCGGTTAAATTCGGAAACAAACCTAATTTGCTAAACGCCACTAAGTTTAAATTGGCGGCATTAAGCATTAATTCGATACAAACCAATACGATTACCGTATTTCGCTTCGTTAAAGCTCCAAATAGCCCGATACAAAACAAAATAATCGCAAGCGTTAAATATGCAGAAGCTGGAACGCTACTCATTGGAATCCTCCTCTTTCTCATCCTTCTTCGCAAGTATAATCGCGCCAACAAGTGCTACAAGTAAAATAACCGAGGTTAACTCAAATGGAATAATATATTTTGAATAGAGAAGTGTACCGATTTGAAGTGTGTTGTTTTCATGGAGAGGTAAACTTCCTTGTGTGCTTTGATTTGAAAAATCGATACTATTAACAGCGAAATACATAACTGCTCCAAATGCTACAACCGCAAAGAAGATAATCCATTTTCGAAGAGTAAGACGCGATTCATTTTCCGCGTCATGTTTCGTTAACATAATGCCAAAAATCATAATAATTGTGATCGCACCAGAGTAAAGTAAAATTTGTGCAACGCCGATAAATTCGGCTGATAAAAGAAAGTATAAACCTGCAATGCTGAGGAATGTAAGAACGAGAGCTAGCATCATATGCATGACTTTTGTTAAGTTCAGCATAAGAATTCCGCCGATAATTGCAGACAAGGATAGGATAAAGAATGCTACAAACTCGCCATTCATGCTTTATTCTCCTTCCTGACGTTTTCGTCGTTTTCGTCAAGCCACTGCAAATTTTTAAATAAATCATCACGTGAATATTCCGCGAGTTCAAAGTTATTTGTCATAACAATCGCCTCTGTCGGGCAAACTTCAGTACATAAATCGCAAAGAATACAAATTTCAAAATTAATATCGTACGTATCGATAATTTTTCCTTTTTTCGTAGGGTCAGGATGTTTTTTTCCCGTTAATTGAATGCAATCTGTCGGACAAATGTTAGAGCATTGATTACAAACAATACATTTTTCCGGATAAAACTTTTGAATCCCCCGAAAGCGATCTGGCAATGGCAACGGCTGATTTGGATAATCATACGTTACCTTTTTCTTACTTAAATTACTAAGCGTATATTTTAAACCTTTAAATAGTCCTTTCATCTCTTACTGGCACCCCCTTTATAGATTAGAAGAATAACTCCTTAATCAATGCCGTTAAGAAAATATTTGCAAGCGCGATTGGTAATAGTACTTTCCAACCAAACTCCATTAACTGATCGCCCCTTATGCGCGGAAACGTAACGCGGAACCAAATTAATAGGAAGACTACACTGCTAAATTTCAAAGCAAACCATACAGCTCCCGGGATAAATCCAAGGAACATAACTGGATTCCATCCGCCTAAAAAGAGCACTGTAATTAAAGATGCCATCCCGAAGAAATATACATACTCTGAAAGCATGAAAAATGCCCAGCGAAACCCTGAGTATTCCGTATGATATCCAGAAACAAGTTCCGACTCCGCTTCTGGTAAATCGAACGGTGTCCTATTCAACTCTGCAACCGCTGCGATTAAGAAAACGACAAAACCAATTGGCTGTACGAAAATGTACCAAACCTTCTCCTGCGCTGCTACAATTTCATTTAAATTTAGGCTACCAGCTAACAAAACGACGCCAATTACACTCATTACGAGCGGAATTTCATAGGAAATCATTTGCGCCGCCGCACGCATCCCTCCTAAAAGGGAATACTTATTATTTGATGCCCATCCACCAGTCACAACACCAATCGTCGTAATCCCAGAAACAGCAATGTAATACAATAAGCCTACGCCAATATCTGCAAACTGAAATTTATCAGTAAACGGGATAACCGCAAGTACCATAAATGCTGGTGCGAATGCAATGACAGGTGCTAATATAAACAACGGTTTATCTGCTGCCTTCGGAATACTATCTTCTTTTAATAATAGTTTCAAAACATCAGCTACTGTTTGCAGTAAACCGAACCGGCCCCCAACTTGGTTTGGTCCAATCCGTCCTTGCATAAATCCCATCACTTTCCGCTCTGCCAAAATGCCGTATGTAACGAAGCCAAGGACTGCAAATAATAGAAGCACCGCTAATCCGAAAAAAATGAAGAAATTCGTCCAGCTTGAAGGTGATTGTAAGAGCGTCTCAATCATTAGCCGTCAACCTCCCCAAGTACAATATCAACCCCACCTAAAATCGTAATTAAATTGGCGATGTTTTCACCTTTCAATAACTTCGGTAAGATTTGCAAATTATAAAAAGACGGTCTGCGAAATTTCAAGCGGTACGGCTCTTTCTTTCCATCACTAGCAATATAGCAACCAATCTCTCCGCGCGGCGATTCTATACGGACGAACGCCTCCCCTTTAGGAGCCTTAATAATTTTAGGTACTTTAGCAAGTACCGCTCCATCTTTTGGGAACTGTTGGACTGCTTGCTCAACAATTTTTAACGACTCCTCAATTTCTTCCATTCGGCAAACGTAGCGATCCCAAGCATCCCCAACGCTCCCAACAGGAACATCGAAATCAAAGCGATCATAAATCGAATATGGCTCATCTTTGCGAAGATCCCAGTTTACTCCCGTGCACCGCAAATTCGCTCCGCTTAAAGAATAAGAAATCGCTTCTTCCGCGCTATATATGCCAACGCCTTTTACACGATTTAAGAAAATTTCATTACCGCTAACGAGGTCGTGATAACCTGCCAATTGCTCTCTCATATAAGGAATAAACTCTTCCACTTTTTCAATCCAGCCATCCGGCGCATCCCATTTCACACCGCCGACCCTCATATAGTTAAAAGTAAGCCGTGCACCGCATAATTCATTTAATAAATTTATGATCATCTCTCGTTCACGAAACGCGTACAAAAATGGGCTAACTGCTCCTATATCAAGAAGATTTGTCCCCCACCAAACGAGATGACTTGCAATCCTTCCAAGCTCCATCGCAAGCACCCGCAAGTATTCGGCACGCTCCGGAATTTCAAGTCCCATCATCGTCTCTACAGCATGGCAAATGACGTAGTTATTCGTCATTGCTGATAAATAGTCCATTCGATCTGTATAAGGGATAATTTGCGTATACTGTAAGCTCTCAGCAATCTTTTCAGTCCCGCGATGCAAATACCCAATAACCGGTGTAGCTTCTTTAATAATTTCCCCGTCAATCTTAATAACAAGCCTGAACACACCATGTGTACTCGGATGCTGAGGCCCTACATTCAAAAGCATCTCTTCCGTACGAATCATAAGCTACACCTCCACATCATACGGTTCATAATCTTTCCTAAGCGGATAACCTACCCAATCATCAGGCATTAAAATACGTGATAAATTCGGATGCCCCTTAAATACAATGCCGAGCAAATCATACGCTTCTCGCTCCGGCCAGTCCGCTCCCTTCCAAAGCGCTGTCACCGATTCTACTTGTGGCTCTTCTCGGTCCAGCTTTACTTTCACCGCTACTGACTGTTTCTTTCCATATGAAAATAAATGAACATACACTTCCATATGTGTCACAAAATCCGTCGCATGTAGCTCTGACATATAATCAAAAGCAAGTTCCTCATGGAATCGCAATGACTCCATCACTTCATAATATTTCGATGTATTCACCACAAGAGTTGGCACATCTTTTGAAAGTTTATTAATATAGGAATCTACTAATGCACTCTCTCCTACCTTCTCCCTAATAACCCCAACATACTGATTTAAATACGGCTGATTAATAGATGTTTCTTCCGGCTTCGGTTCATCTTCTGCCTTACCTTCAGTACCCTTTGTCTTTGCCCTTGCCGCTGCTGCCGCTTTCGCCTTCGCTGCTGCAATCGCCTTTGCCTTTTCATCTCCCGAATCTCCATTATCTTGCGAGGCTTTCTGTTTTGCTAGTGCCGCCGCTTTTGCTTTTGCGGCCGCTACTGCCTTCGCCTTCGCTTTGGCCTTTTCCTCTTCCGTTACTTCTTCTGACCCTTCTCGCTTTTGCTTCGCTAGTGCCGCTGCTTTTGCTTTTGCGGCTGCCTTCGCCTTCGCTTTAGCCTTTTCTTCTTCCGTTACTCCTTCTGTTCCTTCTCGCTTTTGCTTCGCTAGTGCTGCCGCTTTTGCTTTTGCGGCTGCCACAGCCTTCGCTTTCGCTTTGGCCTTTTCCTCTTCCGTTACTTCTTCTGACCCTTCTCGCTTTTGCTTCGCTAGTGCCGCCGCTTTTGCTTTTGCGGCCGCTGCTGCCTTCGCCTTCGCTTTGGCCTTTTCTTCTTCCGTTACTCCTTCTGTTCCTTCTCGCTTTTGCTTCGCTAGTGCCGCCGCTTTTGCTTTTGCGGCCGCTGCTGCCTTCGCTTTCGCTTTGGCCTTTTCTTCTTCCGTTACTTCTTCTGTTCCTTCTCGCTTTTGCTTCGCTAGTGCCGCTGCTTTTGCTTTTGCGGCCGCTGCTGCACGACGTTTTTCTTCTTCTACAGTCAGTTCGTCATTCTTTGGTAGCGCTTTCTCTTTTTCTTGATTTTCTGCCTCAAATTTACTTATTTCCGCATCATGTTTCGCAACAAGACGTTTTCTTGCTTCTTCTTTCGCACGTCTAGCCGCTTCTCTTTTCAGATCCTCTAAATCTTTATTTGGATCACTCATTTATTCGTCACCTGCTTCCCTGTCTTTGCCTCGTAACGAATTTTCTCTTTCAACTTATTAATTCCATAAATTAAAGCTGCAGGATTTGGTGGGCATCCAGGAATATACACATCAACTGGTACAATCTGATCTACACCTTTCACAACAGCGTATGAATTTACATATGGACCACCGGCTGTCGCACAAGACCCCATTGCAATAACCCATTTCGGTTCGGGCATTTGATCGTATAAACGCCGAACAATAGGAGCCATCTTCTTCGTTACCGTTCCCGATACAATCATGACATCTGATTGCCTTGGTGAAGTCCGAAAAAATGACCCAAATCGATCTAAATCATAATGTGATGAACCTACTCCCATCATTTCAATCGCACAGCATGCCAGTCCAAATGTCATCGGCCATAAAGAATTGCTCCTCGCCCATCCTTTCAACTGTTCCAATGTAGAAAAAAAGATATTTTGTTCTAATTCCGCTCGTTCATTTGGATGTAATTCCTCAAAATTTATAACCATTGTAACACCTTCTTTTTCCAAGCATACGCTAATCCAACTAGCAACATTACAACAAAGATGAGCATTTCAATTAATGCAAATAAACCTAGCTTGTCATATGCAACAGCCCATGGATATAAAAATAAAGTTTCTACATCAAAGATGACAAACAATAAAGCGAAAATATAATAACGAGCATGAAACCGAATATTCGCATCATGAAAAGGCTCAATCCCACTCTCATACGTCGTCGCTTTCGCTGCACTTGGTTTGTGTGGGCGCAGCATTCTTCCTAATGTAAGAGCCACTACCGGCAGCAATATACCTAATAGCAAGAAAATCAAAACGATCATATAACTATTTTCATATACACTTGCCATTGTGAAACCCTCCCCCCTGAATTAAGAACAAGTTCACATAGTAAACAATATGTCCTAGTTGCAGTAATTATTATTTTTAAATTTTTCTAAATAATGCAACTATTTTAATCATTATAACAAACTTCAAATTCCGATGTCGATATGTTGGGGGCAGAAACAAGATTTATTAAAATCTATTTTTACAACTCGCTATACCTGTGCAAAATAAACATAGAAGTGATTTTTTTGAAATCGTAAAAAATAAAAAGAGAAGTTTATATGTATATACCGTAGGTGATATAAATGAAAAAACAAACACATGTAAGTATTCTTATAAGCATTTTATTATTGTCTATTGCGATTCATTACGTCACAATGCCTTTTTTATATGAATACTCATTTTCTTTTCAAATATTAATCGGAATGAGTACCCTATTAATTGATATTATCGCTTGTAGCTATATACTTTATTTTTCAAATATGAAAGAAGGATTACCTCGTTTATTTTGGTTAATATTATCCGTTGGAACTCTTTCTTATTTCATCGGTGATATAGTCGTTTCCTATCAACGTTTAATTTTAAAGGACTACTATACGTTCGTTGATCCGTCCGACTTTTTTTACTTACTTTTTTTAATTAGCTTTGCGCTTGCCTTTCTATACGAAATCATTTACAACCGAGATTTATTAGAAAAACTTTTTATGCTATGTGATATTTGCATTATCGTTACAGCCCAATTTACTTTAAGTTACTACTTGCTTATTGAGCGAACCATTCACGTTTTTACAACAACCTATATCGACATGTTTGTTCAACTTGCCTATCCAATGGCTGATTTGCTCTTTCTTTTAATAGGAATCAATCTTTTATTCAGACCGTTATCCTTATTACCAAAACAGGTTGGTGCACTTCTTGCCAGCGCTTTAATTTTGTATGCTACTACAGATGCTATTTATGCTTATATAAAATACTTCACACCAGCGTATTCTATGTTCACAATCACTCCGTTCTATCAAGTCGTCTTAGTACTAGTAGCAGTCGCCTGTATTCTTCATACAAAAGAGCCTGAAAAACAAGAGCAAGTACTATTAACGCCTAAATTTGGTGAATCAATCCGATTATCATTGCCTTATATTTCTGTAGTAATGCTTATTGTTTTTATATTAATTGAATATGTTTTTGCACCCATTGTAGTAATTGGTCTTATGATAACTTTCACTTTCGTTCTCATACGCCATAGTTTAGTTCGAAAACAAAATAAAATATTATTGCTAGCCCAAATGCAATTCAACTCGGAACTCGAGAAACAAATTGAACTACGTACAGAAGATTTAGTAGAACAAAAAAATGAGCTCTATCATAACCAACAAATGTTTAAATCTTTATACGAGCACCATCCAGATCCAATCTTCACATTAGATTTGTACGGTAATTTTCTCAAAGTGAATAACGCTGGTACTATGTTACTCGGTTATCAAACGAATGAACTATTAAATCAGCCCTATTACTCACTCATATACGAGGAAGATTTAGAAGAAATTATTAATACTTTTCATCATGTGAAAAAAGGGAATTCTATCTCTTTAGAAATACGGGCATATCACAAAAACAGAGATATTTACTACTTGCATGTTACGGCTGTTCCCATCTTTTTAAAGGCGCATATTTCTGGGGTCTATTTAATGATTAAAGATATTACGGAAAGCAAACAACAACAAGAACAAATTAATTTCCTAGCATATCATGATACTTTAACGGAGCTTGCAAATCGCCGTGCATTTCATCAATATTTAGAAAAAGCGATTGCACGAGCAAAAGTATCAAAAAGGCCTTTTGCTGTTATGTTTCTCGATCTAGACCGCTTTAAAGTTATTAATGATACACTCGGTCACCGGGTAGGGGATCTTCTATTAATTGCAGTGGCAAAAAGGCTCGAACAAATATCGACACAGAATATGAAACTTGCTCGACTAGCTGGGGATGAGTTCACAATCCTTATCGAAAATTATGCAAAAAAGCCAGATGTACAAAAAATAGCTGATATGATTATAGCAGCCATGAACGAACCATTCAAAATCGAAAATCAACATTTACAAATCTCACCGAGTATCGGAATTGCGATATATCCTGAAGCAGGTGAAGATCCGTTATCTATTTTACAGCATGCTGATATGGCCATGTACGAAGCAAAAAATAGAGGGAAAAACGGTAGCTCTCTTTACACAAAAGAACTATATAAAAAAATGGAGCGAAAAGCTCGAATCGAAAAAGATTTGCCACTTGCTTTAGTAAATAAAGAGTTCTATCTCGTGTATCAACCACAAATTGATATTACAACGAGAAAAATTATTGGCGCTGAAGCATTAATACGCTGGAAACACCCGCTACTAGGCGAGATTCCGCCGTGTGAGTTCATCCCCATTGTAGAAGAGACTCCTCAAGTCATCCCGCTTGGACATTGGGTGCTAAAAGAATCGTGTTGCCAATTAAGACTATGGCAAATGCTTGGCTACACAGATTTAAAAATGAGCGTGAATTTATCAGCAAAAGAGTTTCAGCAGGATCAATTAATCGAAAACATTTCCCAAATACTACAAGAAGTCAATGTGAATCCTAAGTCTGTAACACTCGAGCTAACCGAGAGAATTGCGATGATCAATGAACAGGAAACATTATTAAGGCTAAAACAATTAAAAGAATATGGTATTCAAATATCCATTGATGATTTTGGTACCGGCTACTCTTCTCTTGCATATTTGTCGATTTTCCCTATCGATACATTAAAAGTACCAAGAGAATTTACACAACTAGCCGATCATCGACCTGAAGAAAGGGCCATCGTTTCAACCATTCTTTCTCTTGCAAATACTTTAAATCTTTCAGTCGTTGCGGAAGGAATTGAAACAGAAAAACAGCTAAAGTTTTTACAAAAAAACAACTGTAAATATATGCAAGGTTACTATTTCAGTAAACCTCTAACAAGTAAGCAATTTATAAGATTTCTACAAAAAACACCCAGTATGAACAAATAGTTCACACTGGGTGTTTTTATCACGTAAAAGTCCGAGTGGTTCAAATCAGTGGGAGGTGTACCCCCACTGATTACAGTTTCACTTTATATTGTTGGAATTTTTTTCTCATAATATTCTTCTGCAATCTCTTCGTAAAAAGCTGCAGCTGTTGTATAGAAATATGGAATTAACCATAGAAATCCAATCCCGAGTGTAATACAACTTAATATAAACCAACCAATAAAGCTTAAACATAAAAGGAAATACTCCATTTTATGCCCCTTCATCATACGACGGCTTTCTGTAATGGCTTGATTCAATGAATATTCAGGATGATCGTTTATAATAAAATACGTCATTGCATAAGAAAACGATTTAATAATGCCTGGAATAATGAAAAGTAAAGTCCATAAAAAAAGATAAAGATTCACTAATACATATACTAAAAGTGATTTTAGAAATCTTTTTCCCTTTGTAAACCAAACAAACACATTACCGATACTAGCTTGTTTTTCACGAATGATATTTAAAGCAAGATAATACCCACCTAAAGTTAATGGCCCGGTAACAAAAAATGTGAAAATATTTATTGAAAGTGAGCCCCTTGTTTCTCGCCAACCAAAAATCGAAGAAACTCCCAACTCAACACTAAAACTAAAAATCATGATAAGAATTGAAATGAGTAGTGTAGCTCCGACTGCTAATCCCCATTTCCCTTCTAATGAATCTAGTGCTTCTCCTTTTAAATCACCTATCATACTTAACTTAGCCTCCTATACGTAATAATTCTATTAGTATAGCATGTTCTTACTGCAATTCGTCTTTTGAAATGTATCGATAAAAATGTGCTGTCGTTGTACTCATATACGGACTAAGCCAAAGAAAACCTATTCCAAGTGTCAAAATCGCTAAAATAACCCATCCTATAAAACTAAGCCATAAAAGAAACAAATCTAACTTATGTCCCTTCATAAGATGCTTACTTTCTTTCATTGCCTGTGACACACTATATTCTGGATTTTCAATCATCACATAGTACGTCAGCGCATAAGAAAAATACATCACAATCATGACAACAATTGAAATCGCTAATAGTACGAAGAAAGCAATTGCAAACGACGTATTCCCTTCCTCACCAAAAAATGCGAATAAGGCTAATAGCAACATTGGAATCCATGTACCTGTATATAATAGAATCGCAAGCATCGCCCACATCGTTTTCATCATTCTTTTAAAGCCACGAAATCCTTCGAATAAGTCATCTATCCTAGCTCTTTCTCGTTTACTAATCTGTAAAAATACATTTGTATAACCGTATGATGTAATACCATATGATGCATTACTCAAAATTATCATAATGCAATAAAGAATTCCAAATGTAATACCTGCCCCAATTGATAACGTTTCTTCTTCAACTGAACCAGTGACACTAACAAATAAGAAAAAAATAATAATTCCTGGAATTAAAAGTATGAGCATTGCAGCCAGTGCAACAACATAACTTAAAATAAAATATAAAATCGTTGATCCAACACCTAGTCCCCATTTTCCCTTTAAAGAATGCAACGCTTCTCGTTTCATTTCACCAATCATTTATTCATCCCCTTTATAAATTGTTGTACATTCTCTACTTATACAAGCATCAATACAATTATACCATTTTTGTAAAATTATCCATAAACCATACAAAAAAAATCCGTAAAGGCAAAGCCTTTACGGATTTTTTATTTCATATCGGAAACGTTTAAACGGTTCACAGCACGTTGTAATGCCATTTCTGCACGTCTAAAGTCAACGTGAGCTTGTTTATCTTGCATACGTTGCTCAGCGCGACGCTTCGCTTCATTTGCACGATGGATATCGATATGGTTTGCTTCTTCAGCAGATGATGATAATACAGTTACTTTATCTGGACGAACTTCGATAAAGCCACCGCTTACTGCTACATAATCAGTGTGTCCACCGTTTTTCAGACGAACTGCACTAATTTTTAATGGTGCAACAGTTGGAATGTGACCTGGTAAGATCCCCATTTCCCCACTCTCTGCTTTTACACTTACCATTTCTACTTCTTTTTCGTAAACCGGTCCATCAGGAGTTACAATACTGACTGGAAATGTCTTCATACTTCGTCCCTCCTAAGGCCTTACGCCATCATTTTCTTCGCGTTCTCAATAACTTCTTCAATGCCACCAACTAAGCGGAATGCATCTTCTGGAAGGTCATCATATTTTCCTTCTAGAATTTCTTTGAAGCCACTAACTGTATTTTTTACAGGTACGTAAGAACCTTTTTGACCTGTAAACTGCTCAGCTACGTGGAAGTTTTGAGATAAGAAGAATTGAATACGACGAGCACGGTGTACAACTAACTTATCTTCTTCAGATAACTCATCCATACCTAAGATAGCGATGATATCTTGAAGCTCTTTGTAACGTTGTAAAGTTTGTTGCACTTGACGTGCTACTTCATAATGCTCTTCTCCTACGATTTCCGGAGAAAGCGCACGAGATGTAGATGCTAATGGATCTACCGCTGGGTAAATACCCATTTGTGTTAAACGACGCTCTAAGTTTGTTGTTGCATCTAAGTGAGCGAACGTTGTAGCTGGTGCTGGATCAGTATAGTCATCGGCTGGTACATATACCGCTTGGATAGACGTGATAGACCCTTTATTTGTAGATGTAATACGCTCTTGTAATTGACCCATTTCTGTCGCAAGAGTTGGTTGGTAACCTACCGCAGATGGCATACGACCAAGAAGGGCAGATACTTCAGAACCTGCTTGCGTGAAACGGAAGATGTTATCGATGAACAATAGTACGTCTTGTCCTTGCTCATCACGGAAATGTTCAGCCATTGTTAAACCTGTTAATGCAACACGTTGACGTGCTCCAGGTGGCTCGTTCATTTGTCCGAATACCATCGCAGTTTTCTTAATTACGCCAGAATCGCTCATTTCGTGGTATAAGTCATTACCCTCACGAGTACGCTCACCTACACCAGCGAATACAGAGATACCACCGTGCTCTTGTGCGATGTTGTTAATTAATTCCTGAATTAATACTGTTTTACCTACACCGGCACCACCGAATAGACCGATCTTACCACCCTTAATGTAAGGAGCAAGTAAGTCTACTACTTTAATACCAGTTTCAAGAATTTCTACTTTAGTAGATAATTCTTCAAATGCAGGTGCTTGACGGTGAATTGGATCACGACGTACATCCGCAGGAACATCACCATCTAAGTCAATTGCATCACCTAATACGTTGAATACACGACCAAGTGTTGCATCACCAACTGGTACAGAGATTGCTTTACCAGTATCTTCTACTTCTGTGCCACGAACAAGTCCATCTGTGGAAGACATTGCAACTGTACGAACTGTGTCATCACCTAAATGAAGTGCAACTTCAAATGTTAAGTTAATGCTTGCTCCGTTTTCGTTGCTTTGTTTTACCGTAAGGGCGTTGTAGATTTCTGGTAGCTTTCCGCCATCAAACTTAACGTCTACAACCGGACCCATGATTTGCGTAACGCGCCCTTTATTCATCGGGTTCCCTCCTAGCTTTCTTTTAATTAGCCAACTTTCTAAAAGAAGTCGGCTTTTAATTTTTTTTATTAGTTTAGCTTACGCGACTCTTTTGACAGAGCCGCTTCCGCTTTTTATTGAATCTAGCTCCAGCGGTTAGAATGTTCGGTGGCTTCGCTTTTTCCTACGAGGCACAAATCGCCTCTACGTCAAAAGCTCCATCCCCCTCTCATTCTGAACGAACCGCTTCCGCTTTTTAATACTATTCTAACGCTGCTGCTCCACCAACGATTTCCGTAATTTCTTGCGTAATCGCTGCTTGACGCGCACGGTTGAATGAAAGTGTAAGTGAATCGATAACTTCCATTGCGTTGTCTGTAGCACTCTTCATTGCTGTCATACGCGCTGCGTGCTCACTTGCTTTACCGTCTAGTAATGCACCGTACACTAAGCTTTCTGCGTATTGTGGCAATAATACTTTTAAAATTTCTTCTTCAGAAGGTTCGAATTCATAAGATGTCGTCGGTTTGTCAGACGCCACATCAGTAAGCGGTAAAATTTTATTTTCCGTTACTTCTTGTGAAATTTTACTTACGTAATGGTTGTAGTAAATGTACAGCTCATCATAAGCACCATCTGCAAACATCGCAATTGCTCGAGAAGCAAGATCTTTAATATCAGTAAATGATGGGTGGTCAGATAGTCCAACTACTTCATCAATGATGTTAAAGCCGCGACGTTTTAAATAATCACGTCCTAGTCGTCCAAGCACAATAATAGAATATTGGTTTGAATCCATATTATGACGTTCACGAATTACGTTACTAACTGTACGTAATACGTTACTGTTATAACCACCTGCTAGTCCGCGATCCGATGTAATAACGATGTATCCTGTACGCTTTACAGGACGCGCATTTAACATTGGATGATTAATCCCTTTGCTTCCTTGCGCAATGCTCGCTACTACTTCTTGAATCTTTTCCATATACGGAACGAAAGATTTAGCATTTTGCTCTGCACGGTTTAACTTAGATGCAGATACCATCTCCATCGCTTTCGTAATTTGACTCGTTTTCTTTGTCGAGGTAATCTTCGCTTTTATATCGCGTAAAGATGCCACAGGTTTTCACCACCTTTTTTCCGGAAGTTGGCACGATTAGTAAGAATCCTCTTCCTAATCTACGTTGCAAGATATTCTTGCTCATGATTGAAGGAAAAGAATAGGTGCACCTACTCTTTTCCTTTACATGACCTTTAGCAATCTCAGAACCCGAGATGCCTTTATATATTATCTAGCTTCGGCGGCTTGTACGAACCGCTTCCGCTTTTATTTATTACTCAGAAGCTACGAATACTTTTTTAAATCCATTAATTGCCGCTGCAAATTTATCGTCATCCGCAAGTTTCTTAGTTGTGCGGATTTCTTCTAATAAGTCAGTCGCATTTGAATCTAACCAAGCATGGAATTCTTCTTCGAAACGAGTGATATCTACTACTGGGATATCATCTAGGAATCCACGTGTTAAAGCGTAAAGAATGATAACTTGTTTCTCTACACGTAACGGTTTGTGTAATCCTTGTTTTAGTACTTCAACAGTACGAGCACCACGGTTTAATTTCGCTTGTGTTGCTTTATCAAGGTCAGAACCGAACTGAGCGAACGCTTCTAACTCACGGTAAGATGCAAGGTCAAGACGAAGTGTACCTGATACTTTACTCATCGCTTTAATCTGAGCAGATCCACCAACACGAGATACTGAAGTACCCGCATCGATCGCTGGACGTACGCCAGAGAAGAATAAGTCAGATTGTAAGAAGATCTGTCCATCCGTAATAGAAATTACGTTTGTTGGGATGTAAGCTGATACGTCCCCTGCTTGTGTTTCGATGAAAGGTAGTGCAGTTAAAGAACCGCCGCCTCTTGCATCACTTAATTTTGCTGCACGCTCTAATAAGCGAGAATGTAAGTAGAATACATCCCCTGGATAAGCTTCACGACCTGGAGGACGACGTAATAGTAATGAAAGCTCACGGTAAGCCGCTGCTTGTTTTGATAAGTCATCATATACTACTAATACGTGTTTACCATTGTACATGAACTCTTCACCCATTGTTACACCAGCGTAAGGAGCTAAGTATAATAATGGAGCTGGTTGAGAAGCAGATGCAGTTACAACGATTGTGTACTCTAATGCACCGTGCTTACGTAGTGTTTCTACTACGTTACGTACAGTTGATTCTTTTTGTCCGATAGCTACATAGATACAAATCATATCTTCATCTTTTTGGTTAATGATTGTATCAAGTGCAACTGCTGTTTTACCTGTTTGACGGTCACCGATGATTAACTCACGTTGACCACGGCCAATTGGTACAAGAGCATCGATTGCTTTAATACCTGTTTGAAGTGGCTCATGAACAGATTTACGATCCATTACACCTGGTGCTGGACTTTCGATTGGACGAGTGTTTGTTGTATTGATTGGGCCTAAACCATCAACTGGTTGACCTAATGGGTTTACAACACGGCCGATTAGTTCTTTTCCTACTGGTACTTGCATGATGCGACCAGTACGACGAACTTCGTCACCTTCACGGATTTCTGTGTAAGGTCCTAAAATAATAATACCTACGTTGTTTTCTTCTAAGTTTTGTGCTAGTCCCATAACGCCATTAGAGAACTCTACAAGTTCACCAGCCATAACGTTATCAAGACCATGAGCACGCGCGATACCGTCACCAACTTGGATAACTGTACCAACATCACTAACTTCGATTTCAGACTGATAGTTCTCGATTTGTTGCTTTATCAGTGCGCTAATTTCCTCAGCTCTGATGCTCATGTGCTTCACCCCTATCTATTCTTCATTAATTCACGTTGAATACGTGCTAATTTGCCTTGTAAACTTCCGTCATAAATGCGATTTCCAATACGTACTTTAATGCCGCCTAGTAAATCTTCATCTACAACATTTTTCACGCGAATTGCATCTCTTCCCGTTCTCTTTGCAAATGCTTCTGCAATGTTAAGCTTCTCTTCTTCAGATAGAAGACGAATAGAATATACAGTTGCATCCGCTACGTTACGTTCTTCATTAGCAAGAACAACATACTCATCTGCAATTTCAGGTAAGATATCAATGCGCTTGTTATCAATTAAAATATATAACGTATTTAAAATTGATTCAGAAACAGATCCGAATACGTTTGCAAGAAACGTTTTCTTCTGCTCTTTTGAAATGTTCGGTTGCGTTAAAAAGCTATGTAGTTCTCCGTTCTTTACATAAACGTTTTGTACAAGGCGTAATTCCTCTTCAAACATTTCTAATACGTGTTTTTCTTTTGCAATTTTAAAAAGAGCGACAGCATAACGTTTTGCTACAATCCCATTGCTCATCGCGCTTCTCCTACTTCTTTAATATAATCGCGAATTAACTTCACTTGATCTTCTTCTTTTAATTCTTTTTCAATTACTTTAGAAGCAATTTGAACAGATAAAGAAGCAACTTGTTCTTGTAAAGCAGCAATTGCTTGCTCTTTTTCGCGTTGAATTTCTTGTACAGCAGATGCTTTAATTGACTCTGCTTCTTCTTTCGCAGCAGCAACAATAACATCTTTTTGATCTACAGCTTGTTTTTTCGCTCTTTCGATTAACTCTTGTGCTTCAACACGCGATTGTTTTAACATCTCACGTTGTTCTTCTACTAATTTCTTCGCTTCAGCGTTACTTCTTTCTGCAGCATCGATTTCATTAGTAACATGCTCTTCACGTTCTTTCATAATTCCCATTAAAGGACCCCACGCAAATTTGCGTAGCATTACTAATAGAAGTAAGAAAATGAACAATGTGTAAGCAATCGTTCCAAATGGAATGGAAGCCCCTAATAATAAAGTTGGCACAAGGATTCACTCCCTTCAAAATATCTAAATTGATCATATGAAAAAAAAAGACATACGTTTCGTTCATAAAGCAATGGCGAAGAAAGTTCAAAAAACACTCTTCGCCATCTATGTAAGGGGAGTCTCCCTTATTTGTTCATTACGATGAAAGCAATAACTACACCGATGATTGGAAGTGCCTCAACTAAAGCAACCCCGATGAACATAATTGTTTGAAGTGCGCCTTTTAATTCTGGTTGACGAGCAACACCTTCGATTGTACGTGATACGATAAGACCGTTACCAATACCTGCACCTAATGCTGATAAACCAATTGCAATTGCAGCTGCGATTACACCTAAACTCATTTAATTTGTCCTCCTTTGTATTATAAAAAAATAAATTTTTTCTTACTTAAATTATATTAATGGTCATGGCTTACTTTATGGGCCATATAAACCATCGTTAACATTACGAAAATAAATGACTGGATTGATCCAACGAATACACTGAATCCCATCCATGCTAACATCGGTACAAGTGCACCTAATGCTCCAAGAACTGATGCCCCGCCTAACTTAGCAAGTAATCCTAATAAAATCTCACCTGCATAAATGTTACCGAATAAACGAAGACCTAACGTTAATGTGTTAGCAAACTCCTCAATAACCTTTAATGGGAATAAGAATTTCATCGGTTGGAAATAACCTTTAATGTATTCTTTCGTACCCTTCATCTTAATTCCATAATAATGGGTGAGGGTAACTACCATCACGGCTAATGTTAATGTAACTGCTGGATCAGACGTTGGTGATCTCCACCATGCAATATGTTCGCCAGCCTCAACTGTTGAATACATGAATGGTAAACCAAGGAAGTTCGATACGATGATAAACATGATAAGCGTAACGCCAAGCGTTAAGAAACGTCCACCTGTTTTCCAGTCCATCGTACTATTGATAATCCCTTTCACGAAATCAAACACCCATTCCATGAAGTTTTGCATCCCGGTTGGGCGAAGGGCTAAACTGCGAGTTCCTATAACAGCGATTAAGAAAACAATAACTGCCGCTACAGTAACCATCATAACTGATGACAAATCGAACGTTAAACCTAGAAATTCAACTAATTTACCGTGTTCCACTAGTAATTCACCTCTCTTCCCTGCTCTTATACTCTAAATAAAGAAAATCTATGATCATGACAAGGTATCCTGTCAGCAATCCTACACCTAAGCCCCACATCGCAATTAACTCTTGATATTTGGCTGCAAATAAAATTAATAATCCAATCGTGGCGAATCTTGAATATGTACTTACCGCTGTCGCCTTAAACTTCACGTTTTCTCCGTTTGTTACGCGATCTAATAGCTTGTCTGTTCTACGTGCAATGATGCGCAAACTAAGAAAACTGAAAATCGTTCCGATAATCAGCCCAAGAAATACATCCTTGTAAGAGGTAAATCCCCATCCTAGCACTAGAAGCGCAAGCAAGTAGTACATATATTTCTTTTGTCTTTGGACAAGTCCATGTACGTCTATCATCATTGCTCTCCCGAATAGTAATGTTGAATGAGTCGAATCATTGCGTATATCCCTGTTCCTAACCCGAGTAATAACCCTATAATAAGAAACAATGGAAACGTTCCAACCTTATTATCAATCCATTGCCCCCCAAAGATTCCAATAAGAATAGAACCGACTAACTGAGCAAGAATTCCTGACATTAAAGCATATGCTTTTATATGGCTGCGATCGTTTTTTTGCAAGGATTCATCCCTCCAATATGTAACCCTCATTCACGATGTATTAATAATAACTCATTTTTCTGCATAAATTCTATACAAAATAAAAAGTTTACATTTTCGTCACGGAATAGATGTATTTTTGTCACTGAAAGCCCTACCATCTATCCCCGTTGTTAGCATACAATAGGGTATTAACAGTGTCAACGAGAAATCGTAAAAAATCAAAAAATTTGAGTATTAGTCATTTCCTCCCAAAAATGAAAACGTTCCCCTTCTAAATACTGGTTAGAGATATGCAATTTCTAACAGTTTTCTCTTTATAATAGAAGAAAATGTTCACAACTTTGTCACTATTATGTTTTTAAGATATAGCGCTTTCCTTCCATAATATAGTGTTCCCTAGACGTAAGACTTCTATATTATATGTGATGTGTATGTAACTTATGTTGTATACACCCTGTATATTTATCTTCCCCTCCCCCGCACGTTCTGGGTAAAAAAAAGACGAGCGGGGACTCCCCTCTCGTCTGTTGTCCTACTTCGTTCCGAATAAACGGTCACCAGCATCACCAAGACCTGGAACTACATAACCATGGTCATTTAATTTTTCATCTAATGCTGCTACATAAATATCAACATCCGGATGCTCTTCTTGTACCACTTTTACACCTTCTGGAGCAGCTACGATACACATTAATTTAATTTGCTTTGCACCGCGCTTTTTCAGAGAATTAATTGCTTCCGCTGCAGAACCACCTGTTGCTAGCATCGGATCTAGTACGATAAAGTCACGCTCTTCTACATCCGTTGGAAGTTTCACATAGTATTCTACCGGTTGCAATGTTTCAGGGTCACGGTATAAACCAACGTGTCCTACTTTTGCTGCAGGAATTAATTTCAGAATTCCATCAACCATTCCTAAACCTGCACGTAAAATCGGAATTAAACCAAGTTTTTTACCAGCGATCACTTTTGTTGTCGCTTTACTTACAGGCGTTTCAATTTCAATGTCTTTAAGTGGAAGGTCGCGAGTAATTTCGAAAGCCATTAAGCTTGCTACTTCGTCCACTAATTCACGAAAATCTTTCGTACCTGTATTCTTATCGCGAATATATGTAATCTTATGTTGAATTAACGGGTGATCAAATACATACAGTTTTCCCATGTGAATCTCTCCTTTAGATGATATTCATGCGTTCACACGCTTTTTTACACTATTTACGATTGTAAAGAAAACGCTACTAATATTCAAGGGCAAATTTGGCAAAATCATGATTTTACGATGAATCTATCTAGTATCTTTACCAATTATGGGAGCTGTATCCTTCATTATATCGCCAAAATTTATTCATCATTTGTATACATACTTTAAAAATGATATATGCCCAAAAAAAAGACTACCGAAACAATTACATTTCAGCAGTCTTTTTCAATCTATTATAGATCTGTATACATTGGGAATTTGCTTGTTAACGCTTCTACACGCTTACGTGCTTCTTCTAATGCAGATTCATTCTCATGATTTTTTAATGTATAAGCAATAAGTGCCGCAATTTCATCCATTTCTTCTAAACCGAAACCACGAGATGTCACAGCTGCCGTACCGATACGTACGCCGCTTGTTACAAATGGGCTTGCTGTTTCAAATGGAATTGTATTTTTGTTCACTGTAATACCAACTTCATCTAATACGTGTTCTGCTACTTTACCTGTAATTTCTAGGTTACGAACATCAATTAAGATTAAGTGATTATCTGTTCCACCAGAAACAAGTGTAAGCCCTTCTTTTTGAAGACCTTCAGCTAAGCGATTAGCATTGTTGATAATATTTTGTGCATATGTTTTGAAATCATCTTGAAGTGCCTCACCAAACGCAACAGCTTTTGCAGCAATTACGTGCATAAGTGGGCCACCTTGAATACCAGGGAAGATTGATTTATCAATTTGTTTTGCAAATTGCTCTTCACATAAAATCATACCACCACGTGGGCCGCGTAATGTTTTATGTGTTGTCGTTGTAACGAAATGTGCATGTGGTACTGGATTTGGATGTAAACCAGCTGCTACTAAACCAGCAATATGTGCCATATCAACCATTAAGTATGCGCCAACTTCATCAGCAATCTCACGGAATCGTTTGAAATCGATAACACGAGGGTATGCACTTGCACCTGCAACGATTAATTTTGGTTTATGTTCTTTCGCTTTTGCTAATACGTCATCGTAATTAATACGGTGAGAGTCAGCATCCACGCCATATTCTACGAAATTATATTGTACTCCACTGAAGTTAACAGGGCTTCCGTGTGTTAAGTGACCACCATGAGATAAATTCATGCCAAGTACTGTATCGCCTTGTTCTAAAATTGTGAAGTATACTGCCATGTTCGCTTGTGCACCAGAATGCGGTTGAACATTTACGTGCTCTGCGCCGAAAATTTCTTTTACGCGGTCACGTGCGATATCTTCTACTACGTCTACGTGTTCACAGCCACCATAGTAACGTTTCCCAGGATATCCTTCAGCATACTTATTCGTTAAAACAGAACCTTGCGCTTCCATTACTGCCTCGCTTACGAAGTTTTCCGAAGCAATTAACTCAATCTTTGAACGCTGTCTTCCTAGTTCTGCCTCAATTGCAGCAAATACCTTTTCGTCTTGACGTTTTAAATGATCCACCAAAATCCCCCTTTTCTGAACGAATTACATCGATTCCCAATAGTTTTTTCTCATTTATTCAGAAAAAACGAAAATTCAGGTTGTAATTCTTTCGAACATTCATGTTTTCAACTACATTCTAACATGACTTTCTATATCATAAAAGAAAAAAAAGACCGAAAATCGGTCTTTTCTTTCTTCTATTATAAAGTCAGACAACATACCTTTTATCTTACGATACAAAGCTATTATACGACTTCCTAATTTTTCATCTTTAACGGCAAGTAATCGTTTCTTCCTTCTCCGCATAAACAGCACGCGCTCCACCAATTAGTTTTCCACGTGTTTTCGCCATCGTTACATGTGCACTTCCAATTCCCTTCACACTTGTACGAATCGGAACCGCCACATGCTTTAAATGCATACCGATAAATGTATCACCAATATCCATTCCTGCATCCGCCTTAATAAACTCAATTACTACCGGATCTTTCAAATTGTGATACGCATATGTTGCTAATGCACCACCTGCTGATCTAACAGGCGTAACTGTTACAATTTCAAATTGATATTTCATCGCCACATCTCTCTCAACTACTAAAGCACGATTTAAATGCTCACAACATTGAAAAGCCAATTCGATACCTGTTTGCTCTTGAAATTGTTTTAACTCAGAAAAAATCGCTTCTGCCACTTCCATCGTTCCTGATGTTCCAATTCTTTCTCCTAGCACTTCACTCGTGCTACACCCCACTACAAAAATTTGACCACTTTGCAATGAAGCTTGTTCTTGGAAATCAGAAAGCGCGATTTGTAGCTGTTCTCTTACTTTTACGATTTCTGTCATTACGCCTCTTCCTTTCACAGGTTGGTTCACCAAATTATATTTCATACTGCTTCTAGTTAGAATCTATTACTTTGTTTCGTATGTTTTAATTTTTCCTACACGGTTTTCGTGACGTCCACCCTCATAGTCAGTTGTTAACCAAATTTTTGCGATATCACGCGCTAGACCAGCACCAATTACGCGCTCGCCCATTGCTAGCATGTTAGTATCATTATGCTCTCTCGTTGCTTTCGCGCTGAAAGTATCATGAACTAACGCACAACGGATACCGTTTACTTTGTTTGCTGCAATTGACATACCAATGCCTGTCCCACAAACTAAAATGCCACGATCTACTTCACCATTCGCTACCATTTCAGCTGCTGGAAACGCAAAATCAGGGTAATCAACAGAACCAGCTTCACATTCACAACCTAAATCAATATATTCAATATTTAGCTCTTCTAATAAACTTACAAGTTCTTTACGGATATTCATACCGCCGTGATCAGATGCTACTACTACTTTCATTTTTACCCCTCCAAAGTTTCAATCCATTATCTTCATTGTTCACTCCACTACCTTAATAGTAGGAAATGCTCTCCAATATCGTATTATACACGAAACATCAACCTTCTGAATGTTTTTTCAATAAAGTTTGCACAAGAGCTTCCATCTCTTTTAACGTCTCCTTATAAACAGAAAGAGAGCCTCCAAACGGATCGGAAATATCCTTACTTACACCTTCAGTTAATCCATATAGTGTATACACTTTTTCTTCATTATTAGGATAATGCCCAAGTATAATTCCCTTATGATTTTCTGTCATTGCTATTACAATATCCGCCCAATCAAGCAACGTTTCATTTATTTGCTTTGAAGCATGATCGATTGAAATTCCTTTTTCAATAAGTGCTTCTTTCGCATAAACCGACGCATCGCTCCCAGGATAGGCGAAAACACCAGCAGATTGCACTTCAAACTTACCTTCTCCATGATGACGAAGTAACGCCTCAGCCATCGGACTACGGCATGTATTTCCGGTGCAAACAAATAGTACTCGTTTCATCTAAACCCACCCCTTTTTTTCTGTTTCCTACCATTTATCATAGCGTACATTAGAATAGAACAAAAGAAATGTGAATATACGAAAGGCGCATTTCTCTTATATTTTTTCTAAGAAAAATGCGCCTTATCCACATATATGTGAAACCCTATTTCCAAGTGCCCAAAGTATTTTATCATACATAATACACACACTACAAAACAAAATAAGGAATCCATTTCATATGAAACAGATTCCCTTCGCACAATAATTATTTCATTGTAACTTTCATTACTTCTGTTGAACCTTTTGTAGCTGTTACACCTACAGTAGTCTTAATAGACTCAGCTGCATCTGTGTTTGTAATAACGATTGGAGTAATTGTACTTTTCGCTTTTTCACGGATTAATTCTAAGTCGAATGAGATTAATTTATCTCCAGCTTTTACAGCTTGGCCTTCAGAAACGTGAGCTTCGAAACCTTCGCCTTCCATTTTTACAGTTTCTAATCCAACGTGGATTAAGATTTCTGTACCGTTTTTCGCTTTAATTCCAATAGCATGTTTTGTGTGGAATAATTGTACGATTTCACCATCAACTGGAGATACAACTACACCTTCAGTAGGATCGATTGCAACACCCTCACCCATCATACGACCAGCGAATACTGGATCTGGTACTTCTTCAATATTTTTCACTGCTCCAGTTAATGGAGCTACGATTGTTTCTTCATTTGTTTTTGAACCAAGACCGAATAATTTTTTAAACATAGGATAGTCCTCCTTATAATTTACCTAAAAGTTTATAGGGCAATCCCTAGTAAAGATCGGGATACATGTAAGACTTCATACTTCGAATATTATATTGTAAAAACGCTTTTGAAATAAATTACGTCATTACTAATAGACTCTTATTGTAGCGCTTCATAAAATTCCAGTCAATTCTGATTGTCTGAATAACAATAAGAAAGTTAACTTCTACTTATATTTTCTCTTTTTTTACCCAACTTGTCTAGAGGTCTTTACTACATTTTATTTTTTGTTGTTAATATGTAAAATTTATTTCATACCTTTTTCAAAAATCGCTTGACTAAAGTAAGTAACTATTTTATTATTACTTACATAAGATAAGTTAATAACTTTTAGGAGGTTTTAAAAATGATGGATATCGGTCTTCTTATTATTCGTCTTGTTATAGGAATTACATTCATGGGTCACGGTGCTCAAAAATTATTTGGTTGGTTTGGTGGCTACGGTCTGAAAGGAACAGGCGGCTGGATGGAATCAATCGGTTTACGCCCTGGTGTATTTATGGCATTTATGGCGGGTGCAACTGAACTATTAGGTGGCTTCTTATTCGCATCAGGTATTTTCACTGCAATTGGTGCATTATTTATTGTCGGAACAATGTTAATGGCAATCTTCACTGTTCATGGAAAAAATGGTTACTGGGTAACCCAAAATGGATATGAATATAACTTAATGTTAATCGCTGTTGCTGTTGGTGTAGCTTTAATCGGACCTGGCGCATACGTTTTACTTTAAAATTTATCTCAATTTCGAGATTCTTAAAAAGAAACTTACTTCATCACGATTGAAGTAAGTTTCTTTTTATATAACAAAAATATTATTTTCAGCAGGAGATTCCCATTGATATCTTGTAAACAAACAATAAGTCTTCATATTTAGAAAGGGGATTACAACATGTTATCCATTAATCCAAACGAACAAACCGAAAAAGATAATTACAAATTACTAACAGGAAGTATCATTCCACGCCCTGTTGCATTCGTTACTTCTGTAACAAAAGACGGCGTATTGAACGGTGCACCATATAGTTATTTCAATATCGTCGCTGCCAATCCACCACTTATCTCCGTTTCCGTACAACGAAAAGAAGGAAAACAAAAAGACACTTCCAGAAACGCAATCGAAAAAGGAGAGTTTGTCGTACATATTTCTGATGAATCCTACGTAGAAGCGATCAATGAAACAGCGGCTAATCTACCTCCAAATGAAAGTGAAATTGAACTAGCAAAACTAACACCCATTGAAAGTGACGTCATCTCCGTTCCAGGTGTGAAAGAAGCAAACATTCGAATGGAATGCGTATTAGAACAAGCAATTCCTCTTGGTGGAACAGAAGACGCACCCGCTTGCGATTTACTAATTGGACGCGTCGTTCGTTTCCACGTCGCAGAACACCTATACGAAAACGGCCGCATTCACGCCGAAGAACTAAAACCAATAAGCCGCCTGGCAGGACACAACTACGCAAAACTAGGAGAACAATTTGAATTAGTGAGGCCAGTTTAAAAGCGGAAGCGGCTCGCTCAGAATCGCAGGGCATTGGAGCTCTCGACCTTGAAGCGCTTTTTGCTTCGAGCGAGAGAGCGAAATGACCGGAGATTCTAGCCGCTGGAGCTGGATAATATCTAAAAGTGGAGGCGGCTCGTTCAGCTCTGACCAGCTAAGGTTCTTAGTGGCGAAGAGCTTGCCACTGGAACTGGATACCACTTAAAAGCGGAAGCGGCTCGCCCAACTTCATCGCTCAAACATAAAATCCCCCGCTTTTAGCGGGGGATTTTTTTTTATAATTCTTCCTTTTTTTCCTCTAAAGCCGGGAATTTTTCTTTTTTCGGTTTCCCAAGCTTAATTACTAAGAAGTATAAGGAAAGTAATGTAATAAGAAAAACAATTAAAAACGGATATGGTGAATAAAACGCACGCGCTGCCTCCGTTTTCCCCGCAACAAACTTTAATGACTCAATATCTAAAAACTCAGCAAACATTTGTACACCGAGCATACTAAACCAGAAAACAAAAAAACTAATAATAATGCCAAAAACCTGCTTTAATCTCGTCATTCTTCTCATCCTTTCTATATCTGTAATTTTTTAGTGCAATAAAGTATAGTACAAACAAAACTATGTACAGAAAGGAACTATCTTATCATTCACGAATTAACTTGATCCAACCCAAAATAGAAATTTGTAAAATAATACCCCATATAATAAGTTGTCGTAACCACCTAGGGAAAAAGGTTAAAAATCGAATGTACCATTCCAATGACTTGTTCATAATTCCCTCCTCCATAAAATTATATAGGAAAAAGGATATATAATCCAAATCCAACCAGAATGATACCACCTACTATTTCACCATATGTACCAAGTATATCTTTCGCATGTCTACCAATTAGTAAACCAAACCACGCTAATAGCATGCTAATAAATCCAAAAAGTAATATTGTAATAATCGTCTGTGCTCCGTAAATACCAAGACTAAGCCCCACTGAGAAACTATCTATACTGACGCCAAATGCAAATACAAATAAACTAATTCCTATAGGGGCCGTTCTAGTCTCTTCGTTTTCTAAAATAGACGAATATACGATATAAAACCCTAGTCCAATTAATAAAATAGCTCCTGCAAAATGTGCAACATCCCCATACTTCTCTGATAGGAAACGTCCTAATACCATTCCGATAAAGGGCATAATAATATGAAATATCCCGATTGTCATACCGATATACAAGATTTGCCTCAACTTTAAGGCCATCATCCCCATACCTAGGCTCACTGAAAATGCATCCATACCTAAGGCAAATGCCATAATTATTAAAGGCATTAATTGTTCAAATGTCATTCATGTCCCTCCTCGGACGTGCTACTTCAAAATATGCTTATCCGAGGAGAAATATTCTGTTTGCGAAAGGTACATTATCATTCAGTAATAATGTGATGTCCCGCTGCTTTTGTTAAACGATTCATAATTGCATCCCCTATTCCTTCATTCGGGAACGACTCACTAAAAATAACATCCACGTCACTTGCATCAAACGTTCTAAGCACATCATATAATTTAGTCGCAACGCTAGCTAAATCGCTTCGCACACCACAAGATAATACAACATCTGCGCTATATACATGCTGATATTCTTCTGTCGTTAATACCCCTACTTTAAATCCTTCTTCCTTTTTCTTATCCACAATACGCTGAATAAACTCGCGCGATCCTTCAACGATACTAAGTGGTGCTTTCGGTGCATAATGTGTATATTTCATTCCAGGTGATTTAGGCTGTTCCTTCTCATCCTTTAAAGCTGGATCTAAAGAAACATTTCCTATCACCGCTTCCAACTGTTCTTTCGTAATGCCACCTGGACGTAGAATCGTTGGCACTGCGCTCGTACAATCAATTACAGTTGACTCAACTCCTACTCCTGTTGCACCACCATCAACAATACCTGCAATCTTTCCATTTAAGTCTTCATATACGTGAGAAGCTAATGTTGGACTTGGACGACCTGAACGATTCGCACTTGGTGCCGCAACAGGTACATTTGCCTCCTCGATAAGAGCAAGCGCTACTGGATGATCCGGCATCCTTACTCCAACCGTATTAAGTCCTGCCGTTACTTTCTCTGAAATCCCTTCTTTTCTAGGTAAAATAATTGTTAACGGGCCTGGCCAAAAGTGTTCCATTAACTTCTCCGCAACTGGCGGAATTTCCGTCACAATCCCATCTAACTGAGATTTCGTGCCTATGTGGACAATAAGTGGATTATCACTCGGTCTTCCTTTCGCTTCAAAAATCTTCGCGATTGCTTCATCATTCATCGCATTCGCACCTAGTCCATATACTGTTTCTGTAGGGAAGGCAATTGCTTCATTTTCCCTTAATAATTTTGCTGCTTCTTGTAACTGTGGATAATATTTTTTTCTTTCCACAACATTATCCACAACCCACATATTTGTATGCATTTTTTCCCACGTCCTTTTCTACCATGAAATACTTGTCTATTTTTAGTTTACTATGAGATTTATCCAAAAGACAAACAAGGTTTATCCACAAAATGTGGATAAACCTAATTAATCCGTGGATAACTTTGTGAATAGCTGACAATTTAGTATTATTGCATTTGGCTCTTTTATATTTTTACAAAAGTGTTCTAACTGTCGAATTCCCTCTGGCACGTTTTCTTTTTCTATAGTGACAAAATCAAAAAACTGAAAGATTGTTATAGATTGTGGATGATTTGTTAGTAAGTACAATTGTCGAATACTTTTTTCTTTCATATACTGCAAAAACATTTCAAAAAAATATAAGAAAGTCTGTTTATCCACATTAGGTGTGAATAAACAAGAACGAATCAATACATCTTCCCCACTTTGTTCATAACCAATTACAGCTCGTATTTCTTCCGCCTCTTCCAAAATCATAAATTGTGCGTACAACTCATTTATTTTATCATCTTTTTTATTAGCTTGTCCGAAAAAAGAATGTAATCTTTCCACATCCGCTTTCGTAGCAAAATACACCTTCTTCATAGTAAATCCCTCCTCTTTTTTATATATGAGGAAGGACTTGTTAATAGTACTATTTAGAGAATAAAGATGTAAAAGCTTCAACAATAAACAATTTAACTTCTGGCTTTTCTTCTTCCTCCTCTACTTTTACATACTCATTTTGTTTTTCTTGTTTTTGTTCCACAGGTTTCTCCACTTTTTCCACAGTTTTTGTCTCTTCTTTACTTACAGGCTGTTCTTCGACTTTTGTTTCATTTTTTACTACTTTCTTTTCAGAAGCCGTTACTTTTTTTGCTACTTCCTTCTTTACAACTTCCTTTTCTTTCATCTCATCCTCTTTTTTCTCTTGTATATCTACTACTTCCTCATCTAGTTGTTTTACCTGCTCCTCTTCAGGAGATTCAGCCTTCACAACATGCTCCTCTTTTCTTACAGCTGTACCGCTCGAAAAATCTAAGAAGCACATTGGCGGAAATAATACACACCACCAGTTCGCCCCTTCTCCTTCTCCAATTGTAATCAGTACTGCTTCATATTCTCCCGCTGGATAAATAAAATTCCCATATACCTTTGTAGGAAACTTTACATTCTTACTAAATTTCACTTGAAATGACTCTTTGCTTCCTTCTCTTTTTAACGTATTTGCAACTGTTTTTTCGATTTCTGGAATATGGCTTTGAATTACTTTTCTTGCCTCTTCGAATGAAGTTAGATCTGCTACCCATCCATCAATTTGTGCTTTTACTTCATCACGCACTTTACGTTTTAAAGCCTGATCTTTATCTGAATCACTATTTGCTAAAATTCGTAATCGAACGGCCTCTTTCGGAATAACTGAAGGCCCTTTCGCATCAGCTTTCATATATCCAAACTGCACAAGCAACTGTGCACCAATTAGTAATAGAAGAAGATAAGCAATAACTTGTTTTTTCATTTCCTCCACCGTCCCTTCTACAAACAGTGTGGACAGACTTTCATCTTTCTAAACTATTAAATTCAAAATCTATATGAATTTCCACATAAAAAAATAGAGTAAGGCTTATACCTTACTCCATTTCTGCAAATACCATACGGTCTTTTCCATTAATATCAAAAACAACCTCAACATGAGCATGTGGAAAAGCTTGTTGTAACAGTCCCTTTACATCCTCACCTTGTCCTACTCCAATTTCAAATGCCACAATTGCCTTCTTCTGCAACACATTCGGCAATTCTTCCATAAAACGGCGATAAAAATCTAATCCGTCTTCCCCGCCAACAAGTGCTCTCTTTGGCTCATGCTCTTTCACAACAGGAGAAAGACCACGCCAATCCTCTTCCGGTATATATGGAGGATTTGAAACAACAACATCTAACTTTTGACCTGTTTTATAAAATGGCGACAATAAATCACCGTGATAGAACGTTACGTCTGCGCCCAAAGCTTTTGCATTTTCTTTTGCAACTTCAATCGACTCCTGCGCAATATCTACCGTATACACATGAAGGTTTTCATTTTCTAAAGCAAGCGTAATAGAAATCGCTCCACTACCTGTGCCGATATCCGCTACATGCAGTTTCTCCTTACCAAAATGGCGCTCAATTCTTTCTAATACTCCTACTATAAGCTCTTCTGTTTCCGGTCTTGGTATTAATACTTCTTCATTCACAAAGAACGACCGTCCATAAAACATTTCATAACCAATCATATATTGAATAGGAATACCTTCTACATGCTTGTGGATAAACTCCGTAAAACTTTTTTCTTGTTCCGTAGTTATTTCTTCACGCATATTCATCAGTAATCCTGTTCTGTTCATCTTTAATACATGACAAAGGACAATTTCTCCCGCATTTTCATCTCGTCCATTTTCCTGTAAAAAAGAAGAAGCCCATTTCAGGGCTTCATAGACACGCATTACTCAGCTGCCTCCATCTTTTGAGCCTGATCTTCCATTACTAAGGCATTGATGAAATCATCTAACTTACCTTGTAAGATTTGATCTAGCTTTTGAATCGTTAAACCGATTCGATGGTCTGTAACACGGTTTTGCGGGAAGTTATACGTACGAATACGCTCTGAACGATCTCCCGTACCAACAGCTTGTTTACGGTTTTGATCATACTCAGCTTGTGCTTCTTGTCTAAACTTATCATAAACACGTGCGCGTAATACTTTCATCGCTTTTTCTTTATTCTTAATCTGTGATTTCTCATCCTGACAAGATACAACTACACCAGTCGGTAAATGTGTTAAACGTACCGCTGACATCGTTGTATTAACGCTTTGTCCACCAGGACCACTAGAAGCAAATGTATCAACACGAACATCTTTTTCATGAATATTAATTTCTACTTCTTCTGCCTCTGGTAATACAGCTACAGTTGCTGTAGATGTATGAATACGTCCACCAGATTCTGTTTCAGGAACACGTTGTACACGGTGAGCGCCATTCTCGAATTTCAGCTTCGCGAACGCACCTTTACCGTTAATCATAAAGATAATCTCTTTATATCCACCTAATTCTGTATAGCTAGCCTCGATAATTTCTGTTTTCCAACCTTGCACCTCAGCATAACGGCTATACATACGGTATAAATCACCAGCAAATAAAGCCGCCTCGTCGCCACCAGCAGCCCCACGAACCTCAACGATAACGTTCTTATCATCATTAGGGTCTTTTGGAACAAGTAAAATTTTCAGGCGCTCTGACAATTCTTTCTCTTGTCCTTCTAATTCAGAAACCTCTTCTTTTACCATGTCACGCATATCAGCGTCTAACTTATCTTCTAACATTGCTTTCGCATCTCTTAATTGCTCACGAACATCTTTATACTCACGGTACACCTCTACCGTTTCCTGCATATCGGATTGTTCCTTTGAATACTCACGAAGCTTATTTGTATCGCTAATAACTTCTGGGTCACTTAACAACTCATTTAACTTCTCATAACGATCTTCTACAGCTTGCAAACGATCTAACACACCATTCACCTCTACATCCTAGTATCTAATACAAATAGTATATGGTACTTAATCAAAAAAACGCAAATTATATTTAAAAGCGCAAGCGGCTCACACCGCACATTCTCTCTATTTTGAAAAAAACCCGCCCTACATAGCGAGTTTTACTTATCTTTGTTTGTAGGTACTGCATGACAATGACGACAACGTGGTTCATATGACTCTGAAGCCCCGACTAAAATGATTGGATCATCAAATGCCGCTGGTTCTCCATCAATTAAACGTTGCGTACGACTTGCTGGAGATCCACATTCAGAACAAACTGCCTGCAATTTAGTTACATGTTCAGCAATCGCCATTAGCTGAGGAACTTGTCCAAATGGTAGACCACGGAAATCTTGGTCTAAACCAGCTACAATGACACGATAGCCACGATTTGCCAATATTTGCACCACTTCCACAATGTCCCCATCAAAAAATTGCACCTCATCGATTGCAATAACATCCATTTCTTCTGTTACATGGTTAAATATATCTTTTGAAGCTGAAACAGACACCGCTTTAACCTTTGATCCATTATGTGATACAACATCTTCTTCACTATAACGATTATCAATACATGGTTTAAATACAATCGCATGTTGTTTCGCAAATTGCGTACGGCGTATACGGCGGATGAGCTCTTCTGATTTTCCAGAAAACATACTCCCGCAAATCACTTCAATCCAACCACTTTGATTCATTAAGTACATTGAGCTCTCCTTTCATCTACTTTCCTAATCCAAAGTAGGGTAAAGGTTTAATATTTTTGCAAAAAAAACAGACAAGCGAATACATACACTTGCCTGTTTTATGTTCTTTATTACTTAATACCGTATTTCTTATTGAAGCGGTCAACACGTCCGTCTGCAGTAGCAAACTTCTGACGTCCAGTGTAGAATGGGTGAGAATCAGAACTGATCTCAATTTTTAGTAATGGATAAGTGTTACCATCTTCCCACTCAACAGTCTCGCTAGAGCCTTTAGTAGACCCGCTTAAGAATTTGAAGCCTGTGTTCGTGTCCATAAATACAACTTTATTGTAATTTGGATGGATTCCTGCTTTCATTCTTTTCATCTCCTTCCGCCCTGAATCATTTTCGAAACAGAGTTTTTCATCTTCAGCTGCTTACACAACTATATTGATGAAACACATATGATGAAATTATAACAAGGCTAACTCCATTTTGCAACTACCTGTTTTTGTATTTTGAAATTTAAAGTGGCGGGGGCTCGTTTAGCTCTGACTGGCTAAGGTTCTCCCACTTATTTCTCTCTTTAATATCACCTAAAAGGCATAAAAAACTCGCTTACTATAAAATAAGCGAGTCCCCATCTTTTCCCTTTACTTAGTTGTTACATACCTTTTTGAGTCTGCAACAATGTTTTGTAAAAATTCTTCATTTGTCTTTGTTTGACGAAGTTTACGCAAGAAACCTTCAACAAAGTCTGGTGTATCACGCATTGTTTTACGAATACCCCATAATTTGTCTAAATGTTCTTTCGGAATTAATAGATCTTCTTTACGCGTACCAGAGCGACGAATATCAATTGCTGGGAAGATACGACGCTCAGCTAATGAACGATCTAGGTGAAGTTCCATATTTCCAGTTCCTTTAAATTCCTCATAAATTACATCATCCATACGAGACCCTGTATCAACGAGCGCTGTTGCTAAGATCGTTAAGCTACCGCCTTCTTCAATATTACGCGCAGCTCCAAAGAAACGCTTCGGTCTATGGAAGGCAGCTGGGTCGATACCACCCGATAATGTTCTACCACTTGGTGGGATAACAAGGTTGTAAGCTCGCGCTAAACGGGTAATACTATCCATTAAAATGATAACATCTTTTTTGTGCTCTACAAGACGCATTGCACGTTCTAACACAAGTTCAGCTACTTTAATATGATTTTCTGGTACTTCATCAAAAGTAGAACTTACAACATCTCCTTTAACAGAACGTTCAATGTCTGTTACTTCCTCTGGACGCTCATCAATTAAAAGTACAATTAATTCTGCTTCCGGATGATTTGTTGTAACACTGTGCGCGATTTCTTTTAATAGACTTGTTTTACCTGCCTTTGGAGGCGCGACAATTAAACCACGTTGTCCAAATCCAACTGGTGCGATTAAATCCATGATGCGTGTCGGTAACTTTTTCGGTTCCGTTTCCAATTTCATTTGGCGATCTGGGTATAATGGTGTTAATGCAGGGAAATGCACACGCTCTTTTGCTGACTCTGGATCATCTCCGTTTACAGCTTCAACTTGTAACAATCCAAAATAGCGTTCATTTTCTTTCGGAGGTCGTACTTTACCAGAAACTTTATCTCCATTACGTAAATCGAAACGACGAATTTGCGAAGCTGAGATATAAATATCTTCTGAGCTTGGAGAATAGTTGATAGGACGTAGGAATCCAAATCCTTCTGATTGAATAATTTCTAATACGCCTTCCATGAAAAAGAAACCTTCTTTTTCTGCTCGAGCTTTTAAAATAGCGAAGATTAACTCTTTTTTCGTTAATTTGCTATAATACGAAATCTTAAATTCTTTCGCAAGCTCGTATAACTCTTTTAATTTCATGTTTTCTAATGCTGCAATTGACAAATTCATTCAGACACCACACTTTAACGTTATTCTCTATTCAAATGGGTAAAGGGAAAAAATACGGAAGGCAAATAATTAATAATGAAAGGCAATAAGTTCAAGTAGGGTAATATTCACTATTGTAACCCTTTTATCTAGTTTTAATCAATACGTTGAAACACAAATACAAGAAGCGAAGACAAGAAAATTTGTCTTCGCTTTTTATATTTCGTTCTTTTTTCTACTCACCTGATTTTAAGGAAGAATAGATAAGGCATTTTGCTCTCTCGTTTGAAGTGCCCTGCGATTCTAAACGAGCTGCTTACGCTTTTTATTTAATCCAGCTTCAGCAGCTAGAATGGTCGGTGGCTTCACTTCTTCCTACGAGGCAAAAAACGCCTCTACGTCAGAAGCTCCATCCCCCTCCCATTCTGAACGAGCTGCTTACGCTTTTTATTTAATCCAGTTCCAGCGGCTAGAATCTCCGGTCATTTCACTCTCTCACTCGAAGCAAAGAGCGCTTCAAGGTCGAGAGTTCCAATGCCCTGCGATTCTAAACGAGCCGCTTCCACTTTTTATTTAATAACCAAGTTCGGTTTTTTATTTAAGCTATGGCGTCCGTCTACGAAGCGTAATGTACCTGATTTCGCACGCATAACAAGGGAGTGTGTTGTTCCTACGTTACCTTTAAATTGAACACCGCGTAATAGTTCTCCGTCTGTTACACCAGTTGCAGCAAAGATTGCATCGTCACCTCTTACTAAGTCTTCCATACGAAGGATGCGATTTATATCTTCAATGCCCATTTTTTTGCAACGTTCTAATTCAGCTTCGTCTTGTGGCAATAGTTTCCCCTGAATTTCTCCACCTAGACATTTTAATGCAACCGCAGCTAATACACCTTCAGGAGCTCCACCAGAACCGAATAAAATATCTACACCTGTACGGTCAAATGCTGTATTGATTGCTCCAGCTACATCTCCATCGTTAATTAACTTAATACGAGCACCAGCCTTACGAATTTCTTCAATAATTGCTTGATGACGTGGACGGTTTAAAACTGTCGCTACAACATCTTCAATATCTTTATTCTTTGCTTTCGCAACTGCACGTAAGTTATCGATAATAGGCGCGTCAATATCAACTGCCCCAACTGCTTCTGGGCCAACCGCAATCTTATCCATGTACATGTCAGGAGCATGTAACAAATTACCGTGATCTGCAATTGCAATAACAGCAAGTGCATTCCATCCGCCAGCTGCTACGATGTTTGTCCCTTCTAAAGGATCAACTGCAACGTCTACGCGCGGACCATATCCTGTACCTAATTTCTCTCCGATATACAGCATTGGTGCTTCATCCATTTCACCTTCACCAATTACAACTGTACCTTTCATCGGAATTGTATCAAATACATCACGCATAGCTGATGTTGCTGCACCGTCTGCTTCATCCTTTTTCCCGCGTCCCATCCAACGCGCTGATGATAATGCTGCAGCCTCTGTTACACGTACTAACTCCATAGATAAACTTCTTTCCACAATAATCCCTCTCCTTTAAGTCTGTAATATTTCTGCCGTATTTTTGTGAACGGTGTTTTTCTATATAGTGCACTTCCGCTAACGATGATTCTTCGCTCCCCATTAACGGAAGTATCACCACTTTAAGCGTTCTTCATTTCTTCAATCTCTTGCTTTGTCATTTGTTCTCGCCAAATGTTTGCACCAAGCCCTTTAAGCTTGTCTACTATATTTTCATAACCTCGATCAATATGTTCAAGTCCTGTCACTTCTGTAATTCCATCCGCCATTAATCCTGCAATAACAAGTGCAGCTCCAGCTCGCAAATCACTTGCTTTCACTTTTGCACCTTGCAATAAAACAGGGCCAGTTACAATTGCCGAACGGCCTTCTACTTTAATTTGTGCATTCATACGACGCAGTTCATCAATATGTTTGAAACGTGCACCGTAAATTGTATCTGTGACAACACCCGTCCCGTGTGCTTTTGTTAAAAGCGTCGTGAATGGCTGTTGTAGATCTGTTGGGAACCCTGGATATACAAGTGTTTTTACATCAACTACTTTCAACCTTCTATTACCATTCACTGTAATTTGGTCATCGCTTGTTTCAACTTGAACACCAGCTTCTCTTAGTTTCGCAGTAACTGACTCTAAATGCTGAGGAATAACATTATCAACTGTTACTTCTCCTCCTGATGCAGCTCCTAAAATCATATACGTACCAGCTTCAATACGATCTGGAATGATAGTATGGTGACAACCGTGTAAAGAATCCACACCATCAATTCGGATTACATCTGTACCAGCACCTTTAATGCGTGCTCCCATACTTGTTAATAATGTGGCTACATCAATAATTTCTGGCTCTTTCGCTGCATTTTCAATAACAGTTCTACCTTTCGCTCGTACAGCTGCTAGCATAATATTAATCGTAGCTCCTACACTAACAACATCTAAATAAATACGCGCCCCACGTAGCTCATCTGCTCTTAAATAAATGGCACCTTGTTCATTTGTAACATGTGCCCCTAACGCTTCAAATCCTTTAATATGCTGATCAATCGGTCGTGGCCCTAAATGACATCCACCTGGAAGCCCAATAACAGCTTTTTTAAAACGGCCAAGCATTGCACCCATCAAATAATAAGAAGCGCGCAATTTTTTCACTTTTCCATTTGGTAAAGGCATCGCAACCATGTTAGAAGGATCGACTACCATCTCTTCTTCATGCCCATAAGTTACTTTCCCTCCAATTTCCTCTAGTAAGTCTCCTAACATTTTCACGTCCGAAATATTAGGAACACCACCGATAGTTACTGGAGTGTCTGCTAAAATCGTCGCTGGAATTAGTGCAACAGCACTGTTCTTTGCACCACTCACACGAATTGTTCCATTTAAAGCTCTTCCGCCTTCAATTAGCAATTTTTCCATATTGAGCTCCCTTCTTGTGAATGTATTTATCTTCTACCTCTTTTTAAAAAGAAGTAGAAGATCCCCCAGAATCTCAATCACTCTTTCCACCCTAAAAACCATCACCTACAGTTCCCCTGTAGTATAAATAGGTGAAGGTTAACTATTCATCGAATTATAAGTCAGATACTTATCACATTTATTAATAGGACTATGCACATTATTTTCTATATTTAAAGCTTCAAAAATTTACTTTATAAAATCTTTAGACTTGTTCACGCTTTCATTATACAACGAAAGGAAACCGTCTAAAAGACTAGACGGTTTCCAAAACGGAATTTTATTATTACGCTTTACCGTTAGAACCGAACTCACGCATTTTACCAGCAACAGTTGCTTTAATAGCGTCGCGGCCAGGTCCAATAAATTTACGAGGATCGTAAACTTCTTGGTCTTTGTTTAATACTTCACGAACAGCTTTTGTAAACTCAATTTGGTTCTCAGTGTTTACATTGATTTTTGAAGTACCTAAAGAAATAGCTTTTACGATATCAGCAGTTGGGATACCAGTACCACCGTGTAATACTAAAGGTACGCCAGTGAAGTCACGAACTTGTTCCATTTCAGCGAATCCTAAGTTAGGCTCACCTTTGTAAGGACCGTGTACAGAACCTAAAGCTGGAGCTAGGCAGTCGATACCAGTTGCTTCAACAAGGTGTTTACACTCTGCAGGATCAGCATAAATTACGCCTTCAGCAATTACGTCGTCTTCTTGTCCGCCAACTGTTCCAAGCTCAGCTTCAACAGATACGTTACGAGCGTGTGCATATTCTACTACTTTTTTAGTAGTTTCAACGTTTTCTTCGAATGGGTGGTGAGAAGCGTCGATCATTACAGATGTGAAACCTGCATCGATTGCTTCTTTACACTTTTCAAAGCTTGAACCATGGTCAAGGTGAATCGCTACAGGAACAGAAATGTTCATTTCTTCGATTAAAGCTTTAACCATAGCTACAACTGTTTTGAAACCAGTCATATGACGAGCTGCACCCTCAGATACACCTAGGATTACAGGAGATTTTTCTTCTTCCGCAGCAGCTAAGATAGCTTGAGTCCACTCTAAGTTGTTCATGTTGAATTGACCAACTGCGTATTTTCCTTCTAGTGCTTTGTTTAGCATTTCTTTCATAGAAACTAAAGGCATGGTGAATCCTCCTAAAAAACGTTTTTTGTATCCGATAAGTTCTTATCGCTGGTAGTATGACCCGGATAAGGTAAAATATGTATATCTACATACCGGACTTCTTTCTACACTCAATAGGATAACAACTTGTACTCAAAAACTCAACCGTATTCACCTGCTCAATAGTCCATGTAAACGCTTTTTTCCATATTTTTTATAAAAAATTCATTTTTACGCCTCTACAGCGAGCTCATTTCTCACAGCTTGACGAATTTCATCAATATCAAACGGTTTAGCAAAGTGCATTAAAGCTCCTAAATCTTTAGCCTCTTGGATCATATCAAGCTCTCCATAAGCAGTCATTAAAATTACTTTAATACTCTCATCAATTTCCTTTACATGCTTTAAAATTTCTATACCATCCATACCTGGAATTTTCATATCTAACACTACTAAATCTGGATTATCTTTTTTCACGATATCTAAAGCTTGAAATCCATTCGCTGCTTGGAACGTCTGATAACCTTCTTTTTGGAACACTTCATGCAATAACACACGAATGCCATATTGATCATCAACGATTAAAATTTTCCCTTCCATAACCCCCAACCTTTCTGTGTAAGTACAAGATTTACAGCTTCTTATATCTTATCGATTTATTTTCGCTATTCTTTGCCAAATTCCTTCCTATTCTTTCTCATTTTACCGTTTACTATTTCGTTATGCTACCCCTACGATTTCCCCTTCTTAAAAAAAATGAGCTATAATGAGAACCGGCGAACACGAAAGGAAGGAGCGACAACATGTTAAAAATTTTCTCAACTCAATTAGGTGGATATTTCTCTAGAATTTCCCAAAAAGAAGAAATGAACTTAGAAGATAGCGCTCGCCTACTTGCCCAGGCATTAGTTGGCGACGGATTCATTTACTTACACGGTACAAACGAAATGGAAGGCATTGTTTCAGAGGCATTATTCGGTGCTGAACCAATGAAACAAGCAAAACGTTTAATAGAAAACGGCGAACTGGCAACTGTAACCTCTGCGGACCGTGTGCTTCTTATTAGTCGTTTTTCGACGGATGAAGAAATTGTAAAGATCGCAAAAAAACTTCAAGAAGAAGGTCAATCTAGCGTTGGAATCTCGGCTATTCAAGAAGGTACGGAATCACTGGAACAATACACAGATGTACATATCGATACAAAACTGTTAAAAGGCCTTATTCCAGATGATGAGGGTAACCGCTACGGGTTCCCAAGTTTAATTGTAGCTTTATTTGCTTATCACGGATTGAAATTTACAATTGATGAAATGTTAAATGAATATTAAAAAAAGCGCCCTATTTCAGGCGCTTTTTTTATTACTTGCTCTCTTTATTCGTAATAGACGCTCTTACGAAGTCATGGAACAATGGTTGTGGACGGTTTGGACGAGATACAAGTTCTGGGTGGAACTGTGCTGCCACGAACCAAGGATGTTCTTTTAATTCAATGATTTCAACTAAACGGCCGTCTGGGCTTGTACCAGAGAATACAAATCCTGCTTTTTCCATATCCGGACGGAATTGATTGTTGAACTCATAACGATGACGATGACGCTCATATACAACTGGCTCGTTGTAAGCATTGTAAGCATTTGTTTCTTCAGCAAGCTTACATGGGTATAGACCAAGACGAAGTGTACCACCTAAGTCTTCCACATCTTTTTGTTCTGGTAATAAGTCGATGATTGCATAAGGCGTGTCAGGATTAATTTCAGAAGAGTTAGCTCCTTCTAATCCTAATACATTACGTGCAAATTCGATTGATGCAAGTTGCATACCTAAGCAAATTCCTAAGAATGGAACTTTGTTTTCACGAGCATATTGAATTGCAACGATTTTACCTTCTACACCACGATCGCCGAAGCCACCTGGTACAAGGATACCATCTGTATCGCCAACTAATTCTTTTACGTTCTCTGCTGTTACGTGCTCAGCATTTACCCATTTTACCTCTACATCTGTATCGAATGAGTAACCAGCATGACGAAGTGCTTCTACAACAGAAATGTATGCATCTTGAAGCTCTACGTATTTACCAACAAGAGCGATTTTTGTTTTCTTAGAAAGGTTACGTACTTTATCAACTAGCGCAGTCCACTCTGTCATATCTGCAGCTGGATTGTCTAATTTCAAGTGATCACAAACGATTTGGTCCATATTTTGTTCTTGAAGAGATAATGGAACCGCATATAAAGTATCTGCATCACGTGCTTCGATAACCGCTTTTGTATCGATGTCACAGAATAATGCAAGCTTGTCTTTCATGTCCTGAGAAACAGGTAATTCTGTACGAACAACGATAATATTTGGTTGAATACCTAAGCTACGAAGCTCTTTAACGCTATGTTGCGTTGGTTTTGTTTTCATTTCACCCGCTGCTTTTAAGTACGGGATTAACGTACAGTGAATGTACATTACGTTGTCACGACCGATGTCGCTCTTAATTTGACGGATTGCTTCTAAGAATGGTAGAGACTCAATATCACCAACAGTTCCACCGATTTCTGTAATAACAACGTCCGCGTTTGTTTCGCGACCAGAACGGTATACGCGCTCTTTAATTTCGTTAGTAATGTGAGGAATAACTTGAACTGTTCCTCCTAAATACTCACCACGACGCTCTTTTTGAAGAACTGAAGAGTAAATTTTACCTGTTGTTACGTTGCTGTATTTGTTTAAGTTAATGTCGATAAAACGCTCATAGTGACCAAGGTCTAAGTCAGTTTCTGCGCCATCATCTGTTACGAATACCTCACCGTGTTGGTATGGGCTCATAGTCCCTGGGTCTACGTTAATGTAAGGATCAAATTTTTGAATCGTTACGTTTAAACCACGATTTTTTAATAATCTTCCAAGAGATGCTGCTGTAATACCTTTTCCTAAAGACGATACTACACCGCCTGTTACAAAAATATACTTAGTCATGAAAAAGCTCCCTTCTACTTTGCTGTTATATAATCACCGTTGCAAAGCGCAACGTATGTAGATAACACTGTATCCATCTTATTGTTAGACTCTTTTTATTTTCTAAACAAAAAACAAAAAAGAAAATTGCTCCCCTCATCACATAAAGTAATAAGTAGGGAGCAATTTTCTTTTATATTTACACTTTAAAAGTATTATCGTCCTTTTTTAAAGAGCCCAAAAATGATTCTACATGGACGATAATGAAAAGTCAAGAACTACAGCTCTTCCTCTTCTTCTTCTTCAGTTTCATCATACTCAAGTTCTTCTTCAGCGAAGTCGTCTTCTTCTTCGTCTAGATCATCAAGATCGTCGTCATCTCCGTCTTCATCTTCAAGAACCTTGTCCAAATCTTCTACATCATCTTCTTCGTCTGCATTTCCGTCTGCATCGTCAAAGTCATCTTCATCTTCTTCAATGTAGTCGTCAAAACCGTCTTCTTCAACTTTACGTTTTTTCTTCGGTTTTGGCTGCGGTAAGATTTCTTCATCAATTTGCTCGTATGGGTACCAGCTGCGTAGCCCCCAACGATTTTCTCCTAAATTAATGAAACGTCCGTCGATGTTTAAATCTGTATAAAATTGTGCGATTTTCGCATTAACTTGCTCTTGAGATAGTCCCAGCACTTGAGCGATTTCTTGAACCAACTCGTTGAATGTCGTTGCTTGTCTTTTATCCCCTAAAACGCTATGTACAACTTCAATCATTGAACATTCTTTTAGCTCTTCTGGTGAATATTGCTTAAAATTCACTTATGCGGCACTTCCTTTCTTCAAATATAACCTTATATATAACGGTCTGCTTAAAAAAATCCATACTATTCATTATAAACAAAAGTCGTACAAATATGCTACAAAAAAAACGGGAAACTTTTATATGGCAATAAAATTATAATTTGTCCATTCCTTATTTCGGAAACATATGGGCTCCTTGCAATACATACCTAATTTGCATTTCAGTATATTCTTCAAGCGTATACAGTTTTTGCAGGGCCCAACGTCTAAATCCCCACATTTGTCCTTGTATGAAAATATTATGTGCAAGAAGCTGTATTTCCTTTTCATTTAATGTAAATGTCCCATTCTCTGTACACTGTTCTAAAATATTTTCAAACATCCCTACCATTTGAAACTCTTTTTCTAATACATATGGAAGTGATTCTTTCGGTAAAAAACGGACCTCTTGATACATGATTAATACTTCTTCTTGCAACTCGTCCATCACTTTAAAGTAATTCGTTATCGCTATCTTTAAACTTTCTATACTCCCCTTCTCTGTACATACTACTTCCTCTAATCGTTCTTTTACGTGTTCATAAATACTATCACAAACTAAATATAAAACATCATCTTTCGTACGAATGTACTCATAAAGTGTTCCGATACTAAATCCCGCCGCTTTCGCAATTTCTCTCGTTGTTGTGCGTGGAAATCCTTTTTGCTTAAACAGTTGCACCGCACCTTTAATCATTTGTTCCCGTCTTAAAGCAACTAATTTTTCATCTTTCACGGATGCATGTACGTTATGTTTAACCATCCCCTTCACCTCTCTCGATTATTTTTTTGGAAGGAAAAAGCGTAGGAAAATACCTACGCTTTCGTTCCTACTTCGTTAACATACGAGAAATTACAAGCCTTTGAATCTCTTGTGTTCCTTCATAAATCTGTGTAATCTTTGCATCTCGCATATAACGCTCTACTGGATAATCTTTCGTATAACCGTAACCACCAAATACTTGTACTGCTTCAGTCGTCACCTTCATCGCTGTATCACCTGCGAATACTTTTGACATCGCTGATTCTTTCCCGTATGGAAGCCCCTCAGACTCAAGCCAAGCTGCTTGATATGTTAAAAGACGCGCTGCCTCTACATCCGTTGCCATATCTGCAAGTTTAAAGCCGATCCCTTGTTGCGCCGCAATCGGCTTCCCAAATTGATTGCGCTCTCTTGCATATTCTACAGAAGCATCTAAAGCTCCTTGTGCAATACCAACTGCTTGCGCCGCAATACCATTACGACCGCCATCTAACGTTTGCATTGCGACCTTAAATCCTTGCCCCTCTTCCCCAAGTAGATTCTCTACAGGAATACGGCAATCTTCAAACATAATTTCAGTCGTTGGCGAAGAGCGAATCCCTAGCTTGCTTTCCTTCTTCCCAACTGAAAACCCTGGCGTATCACTTTCTACAATAAATGCGCTCGTGCCGCGCTGCTTCGATTCAGGATCTGTTAACGCAAAAACAACATAAATGTCAGCAATACCACCATTTGTAATAAAAATTTTCGAACCATTTAATACGTAATGGTCTCCATCTAGCTTTGCAGTTGTCTTCATTCCACCAGCATCCGAACCGGAACTCGGCTCCGTTAAACCGTATGCGCCAATTTTCTTTCCTTCAGCCATCGGTCGCAAAAACTTTTGTTTTTGCTCTTCCGTTCCAAATTTAAAAATCGGCCATCCAGCAAGTGAAGTGTGCGCAGACAGTGTTACACCTGTAGAAGCACAAACGCGAGATAATTCTTCGATCGCAATTACGTACGCTAAATAATCGCTTCCAATTCCGCCATACTCTTCAGGCCATGGGATACCTGTCAAACCAAGCTCTGCCATTTGATCAAATAATGCACGATCAAATCTCTCTTCTTCATCACGCTCAGCTGCTGTTGGTGCTACTTCGTTCTTAGCAAAATCTCGAACCATTTTTCTTATCATTTCATGTTCTTCTGATAGTTTAAAATGCATTTCTGTCTCCCCCTCGCCCTTTTATAAAGCACGGCTAATAACAAGTTTTTGTATCTCACTCGTTCCTTCATAAATTTGCGTGATCTTCGCATCACGGAAAAATCGTTCTACTGGATAATCTTTCGTATAACCGTAACCACCAAATACTTGCACCGCTTCAATCGCAACTTCGACAGCTGTTTTAGAAGCAAATAACTTCGCAATAGATGCTTCCTTACCACACGATAACCCTTGAGCTCTAAGCGATGCCGCTCTATATACAAGTAGTCTCGCCGCTTCTACACTTGTTGCCATATCTGCAAGTTTAAAGCCAATCCCTTGCTGCGCAGCAATTGGCTTCCCGAATTGCTCTCGTTCCTTCGCATAATCAATCGCACATGTAAGTGCCGCTTCAGCAATTCCTAACGCCTGTGCACCGATTCCAATTCGTCCAACATCTAAATTTGCCATCGCCACCTTGAATCCTTGTCCTTCTTCACCTAGCAAATTCTCTGCTGGCACTTTCATATCTTCGAATGTAAGTTGTACTGTACGCGAACCGAGAAGCCCCATTTTATGTTCATCTTTTCCAATAATTAAACCAGGCGTATCTTTCTCTACTATAAATGCGGAAATACCACTTTTTCCTGCCTCTGGATTCGTAGAAGCGAATACAATGTATGTACTTGCTTCACCTCCATTTGTAATAAATACTTTCGATCCATTAATAATGTAGTGATCGTCTTTTTTTACAGCTCTTGACTTCAAACTCCCTGCGTCTGATCCTGCATTTGGTTCTGTTAATGCAAATGCACCTAAATATTCACCAGTCGCAAGTTTAGAAACGTATTTCTGCTTCTGTTCTTCTGTTCCAAAATATAAAATCGGATTCATTCCAACTGACGTATGTACAGCTAAAATTACACCAACTGTTGCACTTACCTTTGAAATTTCCTCAATTGCTAGAATGTAAGAGATAAAATCCATTTCTGCGCCGCCGTATTTTGCAGGCGCTGGAATACCCATTAATCCAAGCTCGCCCATCTTTTGCAAAATCTCTTTCGGGAACACCCCTTGTTCCATACTAGGAACAAAGGGAGCTATTTCTTTCTGTGCAAAATCCCGAACCATTTTCCTCATCATTTGCTGTTCTTCAGTAAAATGAAAATTCATGTACTTCGCCTCCGTTTGCTATATATCTTTTTAATAATTTAGTAAGACCACTACTTTAATAAAGGGAGGAATTTACTCGTAAACGTAGAAACCACGGCCCGTTTTACGTCCTAACCATCCTGCATTCACATATTTACGTAATAATGGACATGGGCGATATTTACTATCTCCTAATCCTTCGTGCAACACTTCCATAATGTATAAACATGTATCTAAACCGATAAAATCAGCTAGCGTTAGAGGACCCATCGGATGATTCATACCAAGTTTCATTACTTCATCAATCGCTTCTTTCGTCGCTACACCTTCATATAACGTATAAATTGCTTCGTTAATCATCGGTAATAAAATACGGTTCGATACAAACCCTGGGAAATCATTTACTTCAACTGGCACTTTCCCGATTTTTTTCGTAATATCTTCAATCGTTTCATATACCGCGTCATCTGTAGCCAAACCACGAATAATTTCTACGAGTTTCATAACGGGAACTGGATTCATAAAGTGCATACCGATTACTTTTTCTGGTCGTTTCGTTACCGCTGCGATTTCCGTAATCGGTAACGATGACGTATTCGTCGCTAAAATAGCGTGTTCTGGAGCGATTTCATCTAGATTCGCAAAGATTTTCTTTTTAATATCCATTTTCTCAACAGCTGCTTCAATAACAAGATCTGCTTCTTTTACACTATTTAAATCAAGTGTCCATGTAAGACGATTTAAAGTCGCTTCTTTCTCTTCTTCCTTCATACGACCTTTTTCTACTTGACGAGCTAAATTTTTCGTAATAACAGCTAGCCCTCTATCTAATTGTTCTTGTTTTAAATCTTGTACTTTCACATCATATCCTGCCATTGCACATACTTGCGCGATTCCTGACCCCATTTGTCCTGCACCAATTACAACAATCCTTTGTACACCCATTTTTTCTTCCCCCTTAATTGTTAATAAACTATATAACTTCTAAAATTAGTTAACTTCAATCATCACTGCGTCACCTTGACCGCCACCACTACAAATCGAAGCAATTCCAATTCCGCCGCCGCGCTGCTTTAGTGCATGGATAAGTGTAACGATAATACGTGCTCCGCTTGCTCCAATCGGATGGCCCATCGCCACTGCGCCGCCATTTACATTCAATTTTTCTGGGTCAATCCCTGCAATCTCTGTACTTGCAATTGCTACCGCCGCAAAAGCTTCATTAATCTCAAATAAATCGATATCTTCAATTGTCTTGCCTGTTTTTTTCAACAATTCGTTAATTGCATAACCTGGTGTTCTTGGGAAATCCTTTGATTCTACCGCGATTGCCGTATGCGCTAAAATTGTCGCTAATGGCTTTCTTCCTTCTTGCTTCGCTCTGTCCTCGCTCATTAATACAAGTGCAGCACCGCCATCATTAAGTCCCGGAGCATTACCAGCTGTCACTGATGACGTCTTATCAAATACAGGCTTTAATTTCGCTAATTTTTCAATCGTTGTATCCTCGCGTGGCGCCTCATCCTTTGCAACGACGATAGGATCGCCTTTTCTTTGCTGAATCGTTACTGGTACAATCTCCTCTTCAAAACGACCTTCCTTATGTGCTGAAACCGCACGTTGATGGCTACGGTATGCCCACTCATCTTGCGCTTCACGCGAGATTCCGTCTTCCTTTGCAACTTCTCCGCCATAAACACCCATGTGTATACCTGAGAATGCGCACGTTAAACCATCGGCAACATTTAAATCGATAACTTCATTGTTACCCATTCTGTATCCCCATCTTGCCCCTCGTAAAATGTAAGGACTATTGCTCATTGATTCCATGCCACCAGCTACAATAAGCGATTGGTCGCCAGTACGAATAATTTGATCCGCTAGCGTAACCGCACGAAGCCCTGATGCACAAACTTTATTCACTGTTTCTGTCTGCACTTCCCAAGGGATTCCAGCAGCCCTCGCAGCTTGGCGAGATGGAATTTGTCCTTGCCCTCCTTGAATAACTGTTCCAAATATAACTTCTTCAACATCACTAGCAGAAACATTCGCTCTCTCAAGCGCCGCCTTAATTGCGATCCCTCCAAGTTCTATCGCTTTCACATCTTTTAAAGTTCCCCCAAATTTTCCAACTGGTGTTCTTGCAGCACTTAAAATAACTGTTTTACTCATGTCTATTTCCCCCATTTCTTTTATTAGCGCTGAGCGCTCGCTCGGTGTTCTTACATTGAGAAGAGGCGCACTGACTGCACCTCTTTCTAAAGTTGTATGCATTCCTACAAACTACATTGCTTCTTTCTTCTGTCCAATAACTGAGCGTTCTAAAATCTCTGTTACATCAAGAGTTTGAACTGTCTCTTCAACTTCTTTCGCTTTCGTACCGTCACTAATCATCGTTAAGCAATATGGACATCCTGTACCGATAATTGACGGTTGTACAGCTAGCGCTTGCTCTGTACGAGCAACGTTAATACGAGAACCTGTCGTTTCTTCCATCCACATTAAACCGCCACCTGCGCCACAGCACATTCCAGTTTCGCGATTTCGCGCCATCTCTACAAGATTCACTCCAGGAATCGCTTTCAAAATATCACGCGGTGCTTCGTACACTTCGTTGTATCTTCCTAAATAACAGGAATCATGATAAGTAACTGTCTCTTCAATAGCGTGAACAGGTTTTAAGCGCCCTTCTTTCACCCACTGAGCTAACAATTCTGTATGATGATAGACCTCCGCTTGCAAGCCAAAGTCCGGATACTCATTTTTAAATGTGTTATAAGCATGAGGATCGATCGTAACGATTTTCTTCACTCCTGCTTTTTCAAATTCTTCGATATTCTTTGTCGCCATCTCTTGGAATACAAATTCATTTCCAAGGCGGCGCGGTGTATCTCCAGAATTCTTTTCTTTATTACCGAGAATCGCGAATGAAATGCCTGCTTCGTTCATTAACTTCGCAAACGATATCGCAATCTTCTGACTACGATTGTCGTATGATCCCATTGAACCAACCCAGAATAAATACTCGAATTCCTCACCAGCTTTTGATTTTTCTTTTACTGTTGGAACTGTTACTTCGTCATCACCTTGGCGCCATGTTTCACGCTCTTTACGGTTCAGACCCCACGGATTTCCTTGACGTTCAATGTTTGTCATCGCGCGTTGTGCTTCCGCGTCCATCTTTCCTTCTGTTAAAACGAGATAACGGCGTAAATCAATAATTTTGTCAACATGTTCATTCATAACCGGACATTGATCTTCACAGTTACGACACGTTGTACATGCCCAAATCTCCTCTTCTGTAATAACATCTCCGATTAAACTCGGATCGTAAGCGAGCGTTGTAGCTGCTGATTCTTGTTGCCCTTTTCCAGCTGCCATCATCGCTAACTGATTTCCTTGTGTATTATTAAAAGCAACTACTGGAACCCACGGTGCTTTTGATGTTACCGCAGCTCCTTTATCAGTTAAATGATCACGAAGTTTTAAAATTAAGTCCATCGGCGATAACATTTTTCCTGTTCCTGTTGCCGGACACATATTTGTACAGCGACCACACTCTACGCAAGCGTATAAGTCAATAAGTTGATTCTGTCTAAAGTCTTCGATTTTACCAACACCAAATGTTTCTTGCGTTTCATCTTCAAAATCAATCTTTTCAAGCTTCCCTGGGTTTGAAAGACGACCGAAGAATACATTAGCTGGTCCCGCAATTAAATGCGCATGTTTTGATTGTGGAACATACACTAAAAACGTTAACAAAATTAGTAAATGCACCCACCAAGAGAAATAGAACACTGAAATGGCTACGGTTTCATTTATCCCTGAGAAAACGTAAGCGATTGCAGAAGCGATTGGTTCACTCCACGAAAGCTCCTCGCCATGCCATATAAGACCCATACCGTTACCAAGCAGTACAGAAACCATTAAGCCTCCAATAAAGATAAGAACAAGGCCCGATTTAAAATTACGTTTTAAACGAACAAGCTTTTCAACATAGCGTCTATGAAAAGCCCAAAAGACTGCAATTAAAATAACAAGTGTGACAATTTCCTGGAAGAATGTAAATGCAGGATATAGTGGTCCAAGTGGAAGATGTGATCCTGGTGCGAGTCCTTTCCAAACGAAGTCAATTGCTCCAAATTGGACAAGAATAAATCCGTAAAAGAACATAACGTGAATAATGCCGCTCTTTTTATCTTTCAGCAGCTTTTTCTGACCGAAAACATTAACTTTAAGAAGATCCCAACGCTCTTTAAAACGACGGTCAAATTCAATCTTTTTTCCTAATTGTATGTAGGCCATCCTCGTTCGTATAAGATATACAAACAAATATCCCGCATAAGCAATAACAGCAATGGCAGCCAGCCAATTAATGATCAGTAAGCTATTCATTTTTATGCTACCCCTCTCTTTGTAAGCCCTCTTTCTTTTTTAGAATCTTCAAAAACATATAATTTTCTGAATTTTTTCCCCTATCTTCATTATATAATGAGTGAGCATTCAGTCAACAGTTTTTTGTTATACAACAACATTTTTTTTCATAAAGCTGTTTATTTCGGTGAAACTAGAAAGTGAAACTTGCATTTGTAATAAATTGAAGGTGAACAGAATGCGAAGGAGGGAATTCACTCATGTTTTACTTATCTCTCTTGTTAATATGCGTTACTCTTTGGATCACAATTGACTTTTCATACGGGAGATTCCTTCATTTAAAACGTGTGCATTCCCGTACTTTCCCTTTACGTCAAAGTGATTTTCACCTTTATACATACGGAAAAGATTTATATGATGCTTTATTTACTGATATAAAACGAGCAAAACAACATGTCCATGTTTTATTTTTCATTGTAAAAAACGATGAAATAAGTCGTGAATTTTTAAAGCTACTTATGGACAAGGCACAAGAAGGAATTGAAGTAAGGCTGTTACTTGATCGATTTGGTAGCCATTATTTATCAACTGAAGCGATTCGCTCCCTACAAAAGAATGGCGTTTCTTTTTCATTTTGTCATAAAGTTAAGTTCCCTTTCCTTTTCTTTTCTGCAAATCAAAGGAACCATAGAAAAATTACAGTAATTGATGGTGAGATTGGTTATATTGGAGGATTTAATATTGGAGAAGAGTACTTAGGGCACAATCAAAAATTAGGATTATGGCGGGACTATCATTTACGTCTTACAGGAGAAGGCGTTCAAGATTTACAAAAACAATTTTTACATGATTGGTTTGATGATACAAACCAATATTTATTGAATACTTCTCTTTATTTTCCTAAACAACAACCCGGTGCAATATTACATCAATTTATTCCAACCGATGGTGCCTATTTACAAAATACATTTTTACATTTAATCGAAAATGCAAAAGAAGAACTCTTTATCGGTACACCATATTTCATTCCTGGCAAAAAAATTATGAGTGCACTATTAAAAGCACGAGAAAGAGGGGTTCAAATAACGATTCTCGTTCCAGAAAAGGCTGATCATGCCCTTGTTCGAGAAGCGAAATTCCCATATTGTCGAAAGTTAATACAAGCTGGTTGTAATATTTACGCATTTCAACAAGGATTTTTTCATGCCAAGATCATTATAGTAGACAATCATATTTGTGATATCGGAACTGCTAATTTTGATATGAGAAGTTTATATGTTAACCATGAAATCAACTGCCTTTTATATGATAAAAATTTCATACAAACAGTAAAAAACAAACTTCATGAAGATCTAGAATGCTCGTCACTACTTTCCTTTGAAGATGTCAATTCACTTTCTCTTATCGAGAGAGGAAAGGAATGGCTAGGAACGATACTTGCTTTCTTTTTATAAGAAAAGGAATGATTTAAAGAGGTGGATCACATATGATTATGCGATTTGGATATGTCTCACATGCAATGGCGCTATGGGACTGTTCTCCTGCCAAAACGTTGACATTTACGAACTTTAAAAAACTTAATAAACAAGAGCGCGAAGATAAACTGTACCATGTTACACGTCAAAATTTAGAACACACTATACGTATCCTTCATTACAATATTGCACATGAAATTCCATTATATCGTTTATCTTCTTCTATTGTTCCACTTGCAACACATCCTGAAGTTGAATTTGATTATATTGAAGCATTTGCACCAATGTGGCGTAAAATAGGCACATTAATTCAAGAGCACAATTTACGAATAAGTTTCCATCCAAATCAATTTACATTATTCACAAGCGACAAGCCGCATATTACAACTAACGCTATTACAGATCTGAACTATCATTACAACGTATTAGATGCGATAGGAATTGCTGATTCTTCTTATATCAACATTCATGTAGGTGGAGCATATGGAAATAAAGAAACCGCAATTGAGCGTTTCCATGAAAACATAAAGAAACTTCCTGCACATATAAAAAAACAAATGACTCTTGAAAACGATGATAAAACATATACAACTTCTGAAACTTTGTCTATTTGCCAAAAAGAAAATATCCCTTTCGTATTTGATTATCACCATCATATGGCTAATCTTTGCACGGAACCGCTAGAAGAGTTACTACCTGCAATTTTTGAAACTTGGTCACACACAAACGTCCCACCGAAAGTTCACATTTCCTCTCCTAAATCCGAAAAAGAATTTAGGGCTCACGCTGAATATATTGATTTAGAGTTTATCAGGCCCTTTTTACACATTACAAAAAAAATCAATCGTAATTTCGATATTATGATTGAAAGTAAACAGAAAGATTTAGCACTATTACAATTAATACGTGAACTTTCTTCTATAAAAGGGGTAAAAAGAATACATAGCGCAACCTTACAATGGTAAATTGTAAGGTTGCGCTATTTTTTTCAAAAAAAGTAATTTTCATAGTAAAAAATACCCTATTTTATATGCTATTATTTAAATTAGCATTTTCCCCCTAAGATTCAACTTTATTGAAACGGAGCCATAATATGAATCAAAAAAAATATGTACAATTTGTCATAATGTATATTAGTATATTTTCTCTTTGGATATTCCTTATTCCTAAGGACTTGACTGTAAAAGAAATTGGAATTCTCTTCTTATTTTGTTTTGCTGCACTCTTTTCTTGCTATTGCTTATATAAAGCAATTAAGAAGATGAAAAGCGGTGACAAACTATTTTGGGTTTTACTACTGTGTACTTGCGTATGTGGACTAATTATGGAAATAACTTTATTTCTCCATTCATTTTCTATTTATGAGCAAGTCATATTCTCATATAAAGCACTACCTTTTTTCATCATACAATATATTTTGCTTTTTTCTGGATTTGCTATAAAGTTTATAAAACATTACTCCATTAGAGGTCTTGCTCAATTTTCATTCGATAGCATATTCATTGTTATTATGAATATTTATTTTACCTTAACCTTTATTTTAGATATTTCTAGCTTTCGTATGTTGACGAAGGACACGTGGCTTTTGATTGGGTATTTTATCGCACAATCATTAGTAATTTACGCCGTTATTAGCCTATATAGAAGAGAACGGTATTCTTCTAGTAGAGTCTCATTAATTATCGGCTTTACTATCATACTTGTTTACGGATATGTACACCTGTTTCAGTTAAACAAAGGAATGGTAACTTCTTCTGAAGTCTCTTATTTGATACATACTACTTCCATTTTATTAATTGGTTTATCATCCATCCTATACATTTTAGATAAACCAATGCAACATGAAACAAAAACGAAATATTATCGATTCGATTATGTACGCTTTATATTACCTTATTTTAGTATAATCATTACTTTTTCCTTTATTGTCATTCAGCCTTGGGATGATAAACTCATGTTAACCGGTCTAGTATTATCACTCATCTTATTATTCCTACGACAACTTTACATGTGGAAAGATAATCAAGTATTAATCGATACGTACGAACAGTTGACTACACGACTAGAAGGTGCAGTTGAAGAAGGTGCATCTGCGTTATCAAAAAGTGAACAACGTTATAAATCCTTATTTGAAGATCATCCTGATGCCGTTTTCTCTTTAAATATGGATGGTATTTTTCAACATTCTAATCAGGCATGTGAAAGTTTATTTACTGCTTACTATTGTGAAGTAGCTAGCTATTCCCTTCTACATTTCATTGATTCAAAAGACCATGAACTACTAAAGAGGGCTTTACAAATTACAAAAGAAGGTAGACCACAAACCTTAGAAGTTCGTACGAAAGAAAAAGAAGGCTACTATTATTATCTTCACATTACACTTATCCCTACGTTTATAAATAAAGAAGTTGTTGGGATGTTCGGGATAGCACGTGATATTACAACTTTATATGAAAAACAAAAACAAGTAGAGCATTTAGCTTTTCATGATGCACTTACCGGATTACCAAATCGCCGCAAGTTTGAAAAAGATTTAAAAGCTATTTTAAATACCGCTCAAACTAGTGCAAATGATATTGCTGTCATGTTCCTTGATTTAGATCGCTTCAAAAAAATTAACGATCGACTTGGTCATGACGTTGGAGATTTATTGTTAATTGAAGTAGCAAAAAGATTACGCGGATGTTTGCGTTCTAAAGATATTGTCGCTCGTCAAGGTGGCGATGAATTTACAATTCTATTACCGGATATGTACTCTGAAAAAAGTGCATCTTTCATCGCTGAACAAATTTTAACTATTTTAAACAAGCCGTTCTTCATTAAAGACGAAGAACTATCTATTACACCAAGTATCGGAATTGCAATGTATCCTGATTATGGAACTGATGTAACCGAATTAATGAAAAATGCCGATATGGCTATGTACTGTGCGAAAGCGAATGGAAAAAACAGATTTGTTTTCTTCTCAAAAGAAATGAGTATTGCTCAAAATGAGAGCAACTTCCTAGAAGGCGAACTTTCAAAAGCATTACAACAAAATGAGTTTTTTCTTGAATATCAACCGCAAGTACATACAAAAACAAAACAAATTATCGGTTTTGAAGCATTAATTCGTTGGAAACATCCCAAACTTGGCATTGTATCTCCTGCTCAATTTATCCCACTAGCAGAAGAAACAGGTTTTATTATTGAACTTGGTAATTGGATTTTACGTACCGCCTGCTTAGAAGCAAAAAAGTGGCATAACCAAGGATTTTCTCACTTAAAAGTTGGTGTAAATTTATCTGTTGTTCAATTTAATCATGCAGATTTAATATCAACTATTTCAAAAGTCTTGGAAGAAACAGAACTAAAGCCGGAAGCGCTAGATATTGAGATTACAGAAAGTATCGCAATTAATCAAAATCAATCTGTAATTGCAAAACTAGAACAGCTTCAAAATCTCGGTCTTCAAATTTCAATTGACGACTTTGGAACAGGTTATAGTTCCTTAGCCTATTTAACAAAATATCCAATCAACACATTAAAAATTGCTCGAGAATTCATTTGTGGTATTACAAATAGTCCTTTAGAAGAAGCAATTATTTCTTCCATTATTACACTATCAAAAGAACTAAATTTAGAAGTTATTGCTGAAGGTGTAGAAACAGAGGAACAATGGGAATTTTTACATGAACAAAATTGTGACCACATTCAAGGATTCTTTATTAGTAAACCTGTTTCTAGTAAAAACGTTTGGATGTTACTCCACAAAAAAACAACCGCCTAAGTAAGACGGTTGTTTTTTTAATATTCAAAAGGTAGATCTGAAGCTAATTGTACCTCTTGATCATTATGAGAAATTACTTGGCTCTTCTCTAAAGCTGTATCGCCTAATGAAATACCCCATGCCATCGCTAACGTTAATAGACTACCAATAAGTAGTTTCTTCATATTCCATCACCACATTTTTTTCTTTTAACTATATCATGAAAATTTATCCATACTGTATGCAATTATGCATATCCATTTTTTAGGTCATTTATCTGTTAATTTTATTTGCGAGCGCTTCTTTATATGCATGCATTTCTAATATATCAAAAAAGAAACTAGCCTTTTTATATGCATCTTCAATCTCTGCCCCATCATACTCCAACTTCTCTAGGCATTCACCTCTTTGATAATATAGCTGTCCAATTAATGCCATACTATTAATTCGGCACGATATTTCAATCGCTTTATTTACTTGATAAAGTGACTCTTCATATTGATCATCTAAGTATAATGCTTTTGCATGATTATATCTTACCTTCACATCAAATTCTTCATTATCATGCAATGTCTCTAATTGTTTTAATATATCTTCAAATAACTCAATGCTCTTCTTAAAATAGCTATTTTCAGCATAAATATTTGCAATTGCATTTTCTATATAAAGATTTTGATATACGTCTATTCCAGCTAATTGTTGATTTAACAATTTTTTTAATTCTAAAATACAATATTCGTAATCAATTTTCTTCAATATGTAAGCCGCTACATGATATTGCCATTGAAGAAACTGCTGGAATTCAGGATGATATTCTTCCTTTTTCAGCTCATTCCATACTCTATTATAAATTTCTTTATATCTTTTTTGCTTACACAGCATAATGACTTGATCTTTAAACTGTTTTTTTCTTTCGATATCGGAATAAATGAGTACCTCATAAAAATGAATAATGGGAACTTGTAATTTTGCTGCGATACCTTGTAATATATCCATACTTGGGTATACTGCGCCCGATTCAATTCGGCTCACTTCCGATTGATGACATATATTATCGGATAACTGTTTTTGTGTTAACCCTCTCATCACCCTAATTTTCTTAATTTCACTTCCTAATTTTTCTGCGTGCATACTTACTCACCATCCCATTATAACAATCTAATTTTTTAAGTTGTCATACCACTACAATAATGTGAATTCGACAATTTTTGATATGAAATAATGCATAATATATATAAAATTCGGCAAATTCTCCATACAAGTCATCACACATACAATAGATTAGGAGTGTTATAGATGAATTATAGAAAACTTGCCCATACTTTCGTTACATTCGGTCCGCTTTGTCCTTTATCAACAGAAGCTATTCATGCTCATAATTAGTCAAAAGTGAAGTAAAAGTTGAAATTGCTCAGCCTGGTTTAACAATCTGTAACTTAACACAACCTCAAAATGATGCGAAAGAAAATATTGCGAAAAAGTATTTACAAGGTGCGGTAAACGTAGATTTCCAACCTACCTATAAAGAAACAAAAGAAAATCAAACCGAAGTTCATCTTGCACAAACTTATAAAAACTATAAAGTATATGGTCAAGATCTCATTGTAAAAGTAGATAAAAATGGAGTAATTACTACTGTTAGTGGTAAAGTTGTCCAAAATTTAGACCAACAACCTAATCTTACTATAACAAATTTTTTGTCGAAAAATGAAGTAAAATCTACATTACACCCTACTCTTCAAATTCCAAGTGATGCAGCTGAGACAAAATTCCCTGGCGAAACCGTTGTTTATCCCGTTATTTGCGGGCAATAAGACCCCCCACTGATTAAAGTTTCACTTTATAAGAAAAAAGAAGTTTACCACTCATAGGTAAACTTCTTTTTATATCCAGCCCTTTTCTTCTGCAATTGTAATTGCCTCAATTCTATTTTTCGCATCAAGCTTCGTTAATATTTCAGAAATATAATTACGTACTGTACCAGGTGAAAGATAAAGCGCCTTCGCAATTTCATTTGCTGTCTTTCCTTCTTTCGCGAGTAAAAGCAATTCTTTTTCACGATCTGATAACGGATTTTGCTCCTGCCATAAGCCAAACATTAAATCTTGAGAAATCTCTCGTTTTCCTTTCATCACATTACGAATTGCTGCAGCTAAATCTTCACTCGGGCTATCCTTTAACAAATACCCATGCACGCCAGCTTTCATTGCTCGTTCAAAATACCCTGGGCGAGCAAATGTTGTTAAAATCATTACTTTGCATGCCGATTTTTCTTTCTTTAAAGTTTCAGCAACATCTAATCCACTTTGAATAGGCATTTCAATATCCATAATACTTATATCGGGTTTTAGCGATTCAATTAATTTTAGCGCCTCTTCCCCATTTGCAGCTTGCCCAATTACTTCAATATCATCTTCTAGATCAAGTAGGGCCCCTAATGCCCCACGAAGCATCCGTTGATCTTCTGCAATAATAATTCGAATCATGCCCTCACCTCATCTTTTCCTGTTCTAATGACAACTGGAACTTTTACTGTTAATAGTGTCCCTGGATTTATCGTATCCAGTTCAACAAATCCATCAATAAGAGCAATTCTCTCTTTCATACCGCGTATACCATTTCCATCATGGTTTTGATCTGCTAGACCGATACCGTTATCTTCTACGATCAAAATCAACTCACCTTGTGATTCTAATACAGAGACTGTGCACCGCGTTGCCTGACTATGCTTTACAACATTCGTCACTGCCTCACGCAAACACATCCCAACAATATTTTGTTCAATTGGTGATAACGAACTTGAACTTGCTTCTTGCTTTACTTCTAATTCAATATTAGCAGCTTGTAAAATTGCCTTTATTTGCTCTAATTCTTCTTCCACTGTAATCATACGCATATCAGAAATTAACTCTCTTAACTGCTTTAAAGCTGTACGAGATGTTTGTGTAATTTCCTTCGCTTCCATACTTGCACGCTCTGGATTTTTCACAATTAACTTCTCCACGAGCTGGCTTTTTAAAGTAATAAGAGATAACGTATGCCCTAACGTGTCATGAAGATCCCTTGCGATTCGCTGCCGTTCTTCACGTTTTACTAAGTCTTTAATTTGTTCATTTGCTTCGTTTAATTGATTTTTTAACATCTTTTTTTGATTAAAATTACGCATCCCAAATGGCGTAAGAAGCATTAAAATAAACATCGGAACGATATTCACTAAACTTGCAGTTGTTAATTGATTCTTATATACAAATACAAAAGCCCCAAGCATTACAACTAATAAACATAACAACACTCGAAATGCTTTCTTACTTGGCGTAAATCCCATCGCACTTGCTGTGAAAAACCCAAAAAATATCATGAAAGGGTTATAAAATAAAGCAAATAAAAAAATGAGTACCATCTGAATACACGCCCATAAAATGAACGTCTTCTGAACAAAATAAAGTTGACGGTATGTGACAATGAAAACTATCAACATACCGATTCCTAACACAAGCTTCCACCCTGATGCTTGTGTTAAATGGTAAATTGGAAATAACAGATACACGAACCACATATACGGGAAGAAACCCATATGTTTCGGAAAAATCTCAATCCTCTTCTTTTCTATCATTTATACCGCTTCCTGTCTTTTTCTTATATATATTGATACTACAACAAATATAAGGAAATAACCTCCTAGTACCGCGATATTTTCCCAGCCAATTGACTTTCCAGCTACAATATCCCATGCTCCGCTTCCGAAATGATATGTCGGTGTCCACTCACCAATCGTTCTTAATATTTTAGGGAATACTTCAATCGGCATCCATAACCCGCCAATTACAGCTAAACTCATATTTAAAATATTCGCTAAGCCTGCTGCTGCATCTGCCTTCTTAATGGAACCGATCACTGTTCCTAACGCTAGAAATGGTGTAACACCTAATAATAACCATAATCCGGCACCAATCCATTGTCCTACTGTTAACTCCACATGATTAATTAATATCCCTGCCATAAAAATAACTAAGATTGAAAAAGCATTTACTACCGTTTGGGCAATAATCTTTGCTGTTAAATATGCCCCCTCTGGAAGTGGTGTAATTTTTAGAAGGTGTGTCCATCCTTGCCCTTTTTCTTGAGAAATTCTCACACCAAAACTAAAAAGTGCCGTTCCTACAATGCTAAAAGTCGCCATTGAGATTAAATAATGTGCTTTCCAAGCATCTCCGTTTTGTGGCACTTGAACGACATTTGTGAAAATGTAGTAAAACATAACTGGCATTAATAATGAGAAAAAGATAAATAATTTATTACGAAACGTACGTAAAATTTCTATTTTGCATTGCATCCATAAAGCTCTCATGCAATTTCCCCCTTTTGATTTGCGACAAATTGTTCAAATGCTTCATCCAGACTTCCACGTTCAACTGAAACATCTGTTACAGGTAAATTCTTTTGATAAATTGCTTGTAAAGTTGCATCGGTATCCTCAGTTGTTAAGATAAAACGCCCTTCATTTGACCGTACTTCTGTGACATTCGGTAATTCCTTTAGCAACCTTGTAGGGATGCTTTCCTTTGAATAAAACGAAATCGTTTTTCGAGAAATCGTCGCTTTCATCTCATCCGGTGTACCATCTGCGATAATCTTTCCGTTCGCAAACAATAAAATACGATTCGCCAACGCATCTGCTTCCTCTAAATAATGTGTCGTTAAAATAATCGTTTTCCCTTCACCTGCTAATTTTCTAATCGTTTCCCAAAACGTTCTTCGAGACGTAATATCCATTCCAACTGTCGGCTCATCTAAAAATAACAAATCTGGATTTCCTGCAAGTGCGAGCGCAAAGTTTAACCTTCTTTTTTGTCCACCTGATAATTTCTCACATCTTTGCTTTCGCTCTGATTCTAAATTTGATAATTTGAGTAATGTTTCTTTCGCTACCGGGTTCGTATAGTAACTACGGAATAACTCAATTGCTTCTTCCACTGAAATGCTATCAATAACACTTACTTCTTGTAGCATCGCACCGAAGCTATTACGAACATCCCTATGCTTGGGGCTTTTTCCAAATACAGAAACCGTTCCTTCTGTTGGATCTTTTAATCCAAGCATCATGGACATCATTGTTGTTTTTCCTGCACCATTTGGTCCAAGTAATGCTACTATTTCCCCTTTATTCACATGAAATGAAACATTATTTACTGCGTTTTTATGTTTGAATTTTTTAGAAACACCATTTACTTCAATAATCTTTTCCATCTCTCCACCCCCGCTGTTTCTTATATTTACATTGTATGTTTTGGAAAAGTTAGGAAACAGTATGATGCGTCATGACATCGATATGACAATTGTCATGTATTCTTTGTGAGAGGAATCAACCAGCATGCCGCAAGCGAGTAGCAGGACGAAAATAAACATGATACAATCGGGGAAGATATATATTTGAGGAAGGACAGTGGTTTTCATGATTATTCGTAATGAACAAGATTTAGAAGGCTTACGAAAAATCGGCCGCATCGTTGCGCTTGCACGTGAAGAAATGAAAAAACAAGCAAAGCCAGGTATGACAACGAAAGAGCTTGATTTGATCGGTAAAAAAGTATTAGATGAGCATGGTGCTATTTCTGCACCTGAAAAAGAATATGATTTCCCTGGTGTAACTTGCATCAGTGTAAATGAAGAAGTTGCTCACGGTATTCCCGGAGATCGTATATTAAAAGAAGGCGACTTAGTAAATGTCGACGTATCTGCTGCACTTGATGGTTATTATGCAGATACAGGTATTTCATTTGTACTTGGAGACGACGAAGCAAAAGAAAAGCTTTGCCAAGCAGCGGTTGATGCATTTTGGGCAGCAATGAAAAAAGTTAAAGCTGGATCAAAGCAAAATCAAATTGGTCGTGCTGTTTCAAACTTTGCACATAAAAATGGATACAATGTTATTCAAAACTTAACTGGTCACGGTATTGGTCTTAGCTTACATGAAGCACCAAACCACATTTTAAGCTATTATGACCCAATGGATAATGCTCTTCTAAAAGACGGTCTTGTTATCGCTGTAGAGCCATTCATTTCTATGAAAGCTGATCATATTATCGAACGCGGTGACGATGGTTGGACATTTGTTACACCTGACAAAAGCCTTGTTGCACAATGTGAACATACAGTTGTCGTAACACGCGGTGAACCGATAATCTTAACAGAAATATAATAAAAAACAGCCGTTTTGTAGATTTCTGCTACTAAAGCGGCTGTTTTTTATTATTTTTAATTATGTAACATCCCCATAAACAGAAAGCTTATAAAATAAAAAGGTGATACATCAAAGTATCACCTTTTTAACGGGGTGAGGCTGCCCAAAAGTACGGAAAACCCTTGGACAGCCTCGTATTTTCATATGGATGCCTTACATATATCACTGATGATAATTATGAAATGCGGAAACATAATTATCACCACATGATTCAAACATGAGAAATGGAACCCTACAGTGATTCCATCCCCCCTACATAATCTAAAGTTTGGGTACACTAGATTCATGCAATGTAGGAGCCTTCAGAACAGAAAGCGAACCTTCATTTAAAATGATAGCATACATACCTCCGCCGAAAATATGCAAATATGCATATGACGTTTTTTATTTCTCAACATACATTTATTGAGAATTTATACATATAAAGGTAAAATAAAGTCGTTATCCGTCTTCTTTTGTCAGTCAGAGAGAATAGAAGAATGGGAGAGGAAAAAATGAGAAAATCACTGAAACAAAAAATAGTAAGCTCCTTGCTTGCTGTATCACTCGCCGTTAGCTTAGCTCCAATTGGACAAGCAAAAGCTGATTCCACATCAGGAATCACGCAAACCCCACCTATTACAAAGCAAGTTGATGCAAATCGTGCCATCGAACATATCCGATTTTTATCCGAAACGATTGGTCCTCGTCCTGGTGGGACAAAACCAGAAGAATGGGCCTCTCGCTATGTTGGTATGCAACTTAAATCAATGGGCTACGAAGTAGAATATCAGCCATTTCAAGTGCCCGATCAGTACGTTGGATTCATTGAATCACCACTATCCACAAAACGCAATTGGCAAGCTGGTGCTGCTCCTAATGCACTAATTTCTACAGAAGCTGTTACAGCTCCCCTTATCTTTGTTCAAGGTGGTACAAAATTAGAAGATATCCCAAATGAAGTAAATGGCAAAATTGTTTTATTTGAAAGAGGAACAACAGTAGCAGACTATAATAAACAAGTTGAGAATGCTGTTAGTAAAGGAGCAAAAGGAGTTCTTTTATACAGTTTAATTGGAGGACGAGGAAACTATGGACAAACTTTCAATCCTCGCTTAACGAAAAAACAATCTGTACCTGTATTTGGTCTTGCTTACGCGCAAGGAAATGCATTTAAAGAAGAAATCGCGAAAAAAGGAACTACACTCCTTTCATTAAAAGCTAGACACGAATCTAATTTAACATCCCTCAATGTTATTGCGAAAAAGAAACCAAAAAAGAGTACAGGCAATGAAAAAGCAGTCGTTGTAAGTTCACACTATGATAGTGTAGTTGGAGCACCTGGTGCTAACGATAATGCTTCTGGAACAGGACTAGTATTAGAATTGGCTCGTGCTTTTCAAAATGTAGAAACTGATAAAGAAATCCGCTTTATTGCTTTCGGTTCTGAAGAAACTGGATTACTTGGTTCGGATTATTATGTGAATAGTCTATCCCAAAAAGAACGTGACCGTATTTTAGGTGTCTTTAACGCGGATATGGTTGCAACAAATTATGATAAAGCAAAGAACTTGTATGCAATGACTCCTGATGGCTCAACAAACCTTGTAACAGATGCTGCCTTACAAGCAGGCAAACAATTAAATAATGATCTCGTTCTTCAAGGAAAATTCGGCTCTAGTGATCACGTACCATTTGCTGAAGTGGGCATTCCTTCTGCACTATTTATTTGGATGGGCGTCGATAGTTGGAATCCATTAATCTATCATATCGAAAAGGTATATCACACGCCTCAAGATAACGTATTTGAGAACATATCACCAGAACGTATGAAAATGGCATTAGAGGTCATTGGTACAGGCGTCTATAATAGCCTTCAACCTACCGTGAAAACAGGGCAAAAAGCTGCTTAATACTATTTCAAGCTACCGATTAATCGGTGGCTTTTTATTAAGGAAAAATAAATATGTATAACAGCATATTTATTACATGGCATTATTACCCGAAAAAAATCTTAATAAATCAATTAAAGTATATTAATTATACGATTTATCACGTATAATATAAAACGTAATATATTAATCTAGTTACATTGTTGAATGGTATTACCATGTAGAATAAAAATTGTAATAATAGTAATTACATCTAATAAAGAAAGCTTTCTACTATGAAAAAATTATCCTTGCAGTTGTGTTAGCTTTAACAGTTATTTCAGGAACTAATGCTTTTATTCCTGAAACAAACGCTGATGCAGCTACTCACGAGCAAAGCTTTACAAAATACTATTTCTAAATTAGCCATAAAAATGGCTATGCATTCATCCAAAGCTTAACGGAACATGGTCATTGATCTTACATTACATGAGATACCACACCACATTTTAAGCTTATGGTCCAATGGATAATCGACTTATTGAAAGCGGTTTCTCTGGTAATTTAGAGCCGCTCATCTCTATGAAAGCTGACCATATTATTCGGCCGCTGATTGAATCCAACTTGAAACTGTTCTCTTTTTTCTATAAAAAAAACCCTCAGGTTGCATTCTTCCCTTCACTCTATCGTGAAGTGTTTTTGAATACTTACCTAAAGGGCGTATTTTTTAATTTGTCTGCTACTCAGATTACAGTGTAATCAATAATCTAAATCTTTTTTATTATTTTATTCGCTGACGAGCAAGTAGGATTCCACCTAACAGGAACAATACCATACCTCCAAGAATTGAACTCATTTCTGCTGATGTTCCTCCTGTGTTAGGAAGTAATGTTGGCTTATCATTTTCTGTAGTAGGTGGAACTTTTGAATCGCTATTTTTGTCTGTATTTGTGTTTGGATCTGTACTTGGATCTTTCGGATCTACACCTGGTTCGTCCTTGATTTTTGTATTTGTGATGTCATAACCATTTACTTCGGATTTATATCCCGCTACTGGTTGTTCTTTCACTTCGTACTTGTACGCTAATCCGTTTTCATCATATACTTGTAGTTTTTCAAACGTGTACTTCCAGTTTGTTGCCACGCTTACTTCTTTCGTGTCAATAACTTTTCCATTTTGTAATAAGTCTACTTTGATGGATGCTGGACGATCTATTGCGTTGTTATCATCCCAGACTTTCTTACCACTGATTTCTGTTGTTTCTGTATTTTTGTAAGTGTTCGTAATTGTTGTTCCTTCTACTTTTGTTTCATATCCATTTACTTTTACTTCACTTACTGTGTACGTGTATTCATTTCCTTGTTCATCGTACTTTGGTAGATCTTTGAAGCTGAAATTCCAGTTGCCTTCTTTATCAGCTTTCACTGCTTCTGCTTTAAGTTCTGTTCCATTTTGAAGTAATTGAACCGTAATACTTTCTGGGCGTGTGTTGAACTTATTGTCGTAGTCTTCCCAGACTTTCTTACCACTTACTTCTGTTGTTTCTGTATTCTTGTAAGTGTTCGTGATTGTTGT
>NZ_NULR01000009.1 GCF_002577405.1 Bacillus cereus
TGTAGTTCAATCAGCTTTAGTGATTGCCCGCAGTTAACCCTCACTACTAGCCAATCACTTGACTAGCAGGGCTTACTGATATATTTAATTAACTTTGGTTATAATTTGTTAAATAAATCGTAACAGTTAGTTACCCTATTAATATTGATGTAACGGGTTAAATGTAGCATAGGGCGGGGGAGGAAGGCAAAAATTAGCTTTTTATTTACGTCCTTCTAGCAAAATCTTTTCTATCTCTTCAAAGTTATGAGCGAGCGCATGCTCTAGCGGGGTAACACCATCGTTGTCTGGAATATTTACATCAGCACCGTGTAGCGCTGTCTCCATGTTTGTCATCTCCTTTTTAACTTCTTGTTCTTGCGAGCATCCTTGCAAAAAAATTACGCAACAGATCATGCTTACTGTTTTTTTGAACATGGAATTTCAACCTCCTCATTTCAACTGTAAAATAGGAACATTAAATTTTTATAAAATGACGCTAAAATTACTATAAAATCGCTTGAGTATTTGAACATATATTTTTATGCTTATGAAGTAATAAGGATGGATAAAGTAAAATTTTAATCAGTGGGGTTTTGTTCATTCCACACGGATTATTAGCCCGCACCAATCGGGCGTTTACGTGCAGTTAATCTCCCGCATAACTCCCTCGCATTCGCCGGATTTTGAGATGGGAGTCTTACTGCACACAAATAGCGGGATAAAGTGAGGATGTAAATGATGTCTATTAAAACGAGGTTTTTATTTTCTTATATTGCCGTTATTCTCGTTTCTATTACGCTCATATTAGTTGCGGGATTTTTAATTGTTTTTTCGATAACGGGTGACTTGGAATCAGTGAAAAATTTCTATAAAAGTTCTTACATTCAAAAGCCATTAACGGCTGAAGAAGAAAATGTTTTTCTTGAATTGAAATCAGAGGCTAAACAGAATCAATCGCAACTATTAGATGAATCATTTGTGTCATCCATAGAAAAAGAGGATGTGAAAATAGTTGTAAGGAAAGGAGAAACAATTTCATATGCTTCAAAAGTATTTGAAAGCGCAGCTTTAAAAGAAGCCCTTCCAAAATTTGAATCAGCAAATATTAATAGTCGTGGTACAACGGAATTAGGCGATACATTTTATCGATATGTAAAATTTGATTTTTATTTTCCACAGAAAGAAGAAGGGAGTATATTTGTATTAAAAAAGCAAAGCTCGTTTGTAGATCTTACACAAAAATTATTTCCAATTTTGTTCGTATCGCTCTTACTTTTAGCCATTTTGCTTATTGGATTATTAAGTTATCTCGTCTCAAGAAGTGTGATAAAACCAATTTTTTTATTAAAAGGTGCAACGGAGAGAATTAAAGAAGGAAATTTAGATTTTCAAATTCCAGTTACATCGCATGATGAGATAGGACAGTTAAATCAAGGGTTTGAGGAAATGAGGAAGAAGTTAAAAGAGTCGATTGAAGTGCAAACGCAGTATGAAGAAAATCGAAAAGAGCTCATTTCAAACATCTCTCACGATTTAAAAACACCGATCACATCTATAATAGGGTATGTTGAAGGGATAAAGGATGGGGTAGCAAATACGCCGGAAAAAATGGATAAGTATTTAACAACTATCCATACGAAAGCAAAACATATGGATACACTCATTGACGAACTATTTTTATTTTCGAAGCTCGATCTGAATCGAGTCCCATTTCAATTTGAAACGATAGAATTAAATATGTTTATGCAGGAATTATTAGAAGAGATGCAGATGGATTTAAGTGAGGAAGGTATAGAGGTGTGTTTACAATTACCTTCATCACCACTATATGTAACGGCCGATTGTGAAAAGATAAATAGAGTTATATCGAATTTAATTCATAATAGTGTGAAGTACATGGATAAAGAAGAGAAAAAAATTACTGTAACAGTATCGAGTGGTAAGAATAAAGTTATTGTGAAAGTAATGGACAATGGATCAGGTATAGAATCTGATACGCTGCCGTATATATTTGAACGTTTTTATCGTGCGGAACAATCACGAAACTCTAGTACAGGTGGAAGTGGACTTGGCTTAGCGATAGCGAAACAAATTGTCGAAGAACATGGCGGGGACATTTGGGCGGAAAGTATGCTTGGGGAAGGCACAAGTATTTTCTTCTCATTGAAAAAAGTACAGGAATGTGGTGAGTAGAATGAAAAGGGTTTTACTAGTAGAAGATGAGGTAAGTATCGCAGAATTACAGCGAGATTATTTAGAGATTCATGATATTCATGTTGATGTAGAGCATTCCGGAGAAACAGGTTTACAAAGGGCTTTGCAGGAAGATTATGACTTAATTATTTTAGATATTATGCTTCCGAAGATGAACGGATTCGAAATTTGTAAACAAATACGTGCTATGAAAGATATTCCAATTTTACTTGTTTCGGCGAAAAAAGAAGATATAGATAAAATTCGCGGACTCGGATTAGGTGCGGATGATTATATAACGAAACCGTTTAGTCCGAGTGAATTAGTCGCAAGAGTAAAAGCACATATTTCTCGTTATGAAAGATTATCAGGAAATATGGTTAAGCAACGTGATACGTTATACATTCACGGGATTTCTATTGATCAGCGAGCGAGAAAAGTTTTTATAAATAATGAGGAAGTAGCCTTTACAACGAAGGAATTTGACTTATTAACATTTTTTGTAATGCATCCAAACCAAGTGTTAAATAAAGAACAGTTATTTGAACGTATTTGGGGATTAGATTCCGCTGGTGATTTGGCGACGGTTGTCGTTCATATTAGAAAGTTACGTGAAAAAATTGAAAGAGACCCTGCTCATCCGCAATATATTGAAACTGTGTGGGGAGCTGGTTATCGTTTTAATGTGTAGTGAACCTGTCGAATTGTTGACAGGTTTTTTTATTGAAAAGAATGAGATTAAAAATATATTACTTTTATTTTATCTTTTTTTAATAATTTATTTATGAGCAATTTATACCTGCTATTTATGATTAATATCACAGGAAGCAATGAAAATATTAATCATAAATTTGGAGGGTATAAAGATGAAAAAAATGAAATTTTTAGTACCGGCAGTGCTTGGATTTACAGTGCTTGTAACGGGGTGCGCGCAAGGTGAAACGAAGGCGGAAACAAAACACGAAACGAAGCAAGAAGCGAAAAAAGAGAAGAAAAAACAACAAGCACAAATTACGAAACTAGAGCCATTAAACGCAATGACATTACAACTAACATTTTCTAAACCTTTATCAGAAGAAGAAGTGAAATTAGAAAACTTAGATGCTATTAAGAAAAACTTCGTGTTTAGTAATGGCTTAGAAATTGTGAATGTACCAAGACTAAAAACAGGAGCAACGAGTACATATATCGTACCTGTAAAAGTGCAAAAGCCAGGTGGGAAATACACGTTGAGTTATAAGGGCGGGAAGAAAGAAAAGTTTGAAGGTAGTTCGGAAAAGCTTAATATTCGTCAGGCGAAGCAAGTGACGAGTGATACGTTTGAAATTGAATCATTTTTAGAAGATGGTGTGACAGATTACGCGAACATCATTGAAGCATATAAGGCTGGAAGAGGAAATCAAGCTTTCCAACTAGATGATGAAAATAAAGATAAAGATGGTAAACAATATCAAGTAATCTCTTCACTTCGTGATAGAAAACTAACGATTACAGCAAGTTCGGGTGAGAAAATTGAAGTTGCGTATGTTCCGTTTACACAAGCGGCAGATGGTAGACAAGCACCTAAATTCCGCTTACCTGTAGGTCAAACGTTGAAACCTGGAACAGAATATACAATTACGTCTGATTGGGCAACTGTTAAAAATCCGAAATTTACAGCTTCAACTATTGCACCGTTAGCCATTCAAAGTGCAGAAGGAATAGACAATGAGTCTCTTCAAGTGACATTAGATAAAGATCCGGGCATGGAACTCTTTGCTGGTAGAAAAGTAGAATTACAAAGTGAAGATGGAAAGAAAGTAGAAGCACAATATCGCTTCAGCTCTCGAAAAGGTGCAGTAGGAATCTTTGATTTACAAAACGGTGCAACATTAGAGCAAGGAATGAAGTATACGGTCGTACCAACGGGAGGCTGGGCGACTGGTGAGCAAGTTACGTTTGTAGGGAAGTAAAATATGAAAAAAGTAGCAGGTTTAGTGCCTGTTACTTTTTGGTTGTAACGATTCATAAAATTTTTGAGTAGTAGAAATAAATGGGGTGACTTCTTCTAGAAAAGGGTAATGGTTACTGTCCTCAAATGGAACGAAGATAGAATTACAAATGCTCTCATGCATCTCAATAGAATACTGAATCGGACACTGTACATCATGCCTGCCGCACATAATAAGTGTTTTTGTTTGGATAGAAGGTAAGCATTCTCTCAAATCAAATGAAGAGTATTCTTTAGCGAAAGCGTTCATTCGGCTAGCAGACATTGTTTTTACGATTGGTTTACAAAAATAAGAGTTATAGCTTTCCGGTTTATACAAAGATAATTTTGTTCGTTTAGTAGATAATTCCTTTCGTTCTTCATTTGTAAGATGAGGGCTTTTTAAGTTTTCGATGATTTGTTGCATATAATGAAACTGCGGATGTTCTGGGTGATAAATGCAGAATGGTGTTTCGGTATAGTTACTTGCTGCGGCTCCCACAACGACTAATGATTGTAAGGAAGTTGGATATGTAATCGCATATAAAAGCCCAAGTATACCGCCTGTTGAATGACCCGCGAAGTGCCATGTAGGAAGTTGTAAAGCTTCACGTATCGCTTCTAAGTCGTGAATCGTTTCAATCATACTTAATTCGTTTTCTACTTTGGCTTTTACAGATTTACCAGCATCTCGCAAATTAATGAGGAATACACGATGCGTAGTAGTGAAAACATCCGCAAAGTAATCGCCAGTTTCATTAAATTGTGAATAATGGTGTGTAATACAAAGTGGTTCGCCATTGCCTTTTATAAAGAGTTCGAATGTGCCACGTTTCGTGTGGATCATTTGTTGTTCCCACATAATATCACGACCTTTTTTATTAGAGTTGGGATAGTCGATTAGTAACTTAAAATATATCAGCGATTTTTCGAATATATCGACCGTAACTCGAAATATATCAGCGTTTTTTTGATTATATCGACCACAACTTGAAATATATCGGCGATTCGACACAGGATATCGATTTACCAACAAAAAACGACATGGGTAGTAATTATACAAGCAAAAGGAGACCGTTCAAAAAAACGAGTCTCCTTTTGTTTAATACAAAGATTTTGTCATATTATTCCGAATAATTTCAAGAGATTTCGCTACAGTTAATGCATTCTTTTCTTCAATTTCTGGTTTTCTAGGGATAGGTTGATACATGTTGTCTGGATCTTCCCATGTGAGGGGAAGTTCTGTTTCTGCTTGTCCTTTCCAAGCGTCAATCCATTCTGGAGGGAGATAACCTGAGATGTTTTGGATGTTGTTCATTTCGAGCCAAATAAGTGCCCAAGCTCTTGGTACGACGCGCCAGTGGTCATAGCCACCACCGCCAACAGCGATCCAGCGACCGTCGCAATATTCATTAGCGATTTCGCGAGCGAGCTTCGGTATTTCACGGTAAATATTCATCGTTGAACAAAGGTGTGTAAGTGGGTCGTAATAATGCGCGTCAGCACCGTTTTGCGTTAAAATAATATCCGGTTTAAAGTATGCGGCAACTTCTTTTACAACTGTTCGATATGATTCTAAAAAGGATTCATCTTCTGTAAAGGCATCGAGTGGAACGTTAAAAGAGTAACTATAGCCATTACCTTGCCCACGTTCATTTACAGCACCAGTTCCAGGGAATAAATAACGCCCAGTTTCATGTAATGAAATAGTGCATACGTTAGGATCGTCGTAAAAAGACCACTGTACACCATCACCGTGATGAGCGTCTGTATCAATGTATAAAACGCGTAAACCGTATTTCTTTTGAATATACTTCATTGCGATGGAGCTATCGTTATAAATGCAAAAGCCAGATGCTTTGCCGCGGAAGCCATGATGTAAGCCACCGCCTAAATTGAGGGCGTGCTTTACTTTCCCAGAAAGAACAGCATCGACAGCTGTTAATGTTCCGCCAACGAGTAATGCACTTGCTTCGTGCATATTTGGAAACATCGGTGTATCTTCTGTTCCGAGTCCGTATGTCATTGCAATTGATTTTTCTAACTTTCCTTCTCCAGCAAGTTTTACCGCATTTATGTACTCCTCTGTATGAACGTAGGCAATCTCTTCATCTGTAGCCATTCGCGGGGAGATGACTTGAGAGGGAGAGATAAAACCGCCCTTTTGTAATAAATCGTACGTAAGAGTGACGCGCAGTTGGTTAAAAGGATGTTCAGGGCTAAACGAATAGCCCTGAAAGTCATCCGAATAAATAAACGCGCTACTCATGCTTGCATCCCCATGATGTTCGGCCATAATACGCGGTATCCCTCTGCTTCAAGTGCATCAATCACTTTTAGAGGATTCATCGTTTGAATGCGGAAAACGAGTACTTTATCATTCTCATCTTTTGCTGGATAGACGAGAACGCTCACGATATTTATTTGCAAATCGCTAAAAATAGCAACAACTTTTCCGAGAATACCAGGTTCATTTTTTACTTGAATTTCAATTTGTGAACTTGGTTGATGCGCTCCAGTTAATTTCACTAACGTATGCAATACAGTAGATTCAGAAATGATTCCAACTAACTTTCCGGCCTTTGTCACAGGAAGGCAGCCAATTTTATTTTCAAAAAATAAAGTAGCAATTTCCTCAACGAAATCGAGAGGATGACAAGTCATGACAGGGTGTTTCATAATAAGTTCAAGTGGTTGCTTCAGCATATCGAGTGAAACTTGTTCATCTAAAATAGACGGACTTGCATCTCTTACATCCCGATCAGAAATAATGCCTACGACATGATTATTTTGATCGACAATTGGAATGTGCCGAATGCCTTTTGTACGTATCGTTCGGATTGCTGTTTCAATTGTATCGTTTGGATGTAGTGTCACTACATTTTGATTCATAATTTCTTCTACAATCATTCCAGTTGCCCCCTTTATTAATACATAAAACGATTGTGAAAACGTAGACGATCAAATGCTTGAATAGAATCCGTATCAACGCGTTTACCGATGCGAACCATTAAACAGTTGGCAGGATGTGAACAAATTTCAGGATCATCTGTAGCCATCCATTGTAAACCACCAGCATTCATCATCTTTTCCATTACTTTTCGGTATTCCCAAACATTTAAGCCTGTTTGCTTTAAATCCCAGTGCCAATAATATTCAGTCGTCAATATAATGTAATCTTCCATATGATCGTCCATCATTGAAACTTCTAATAAGTTTTTTCCGACAGAGCACCCGCGAAAGGCTGGGACAACTTCAATCGCCCCAAGTTCAATTAAGTTTTCTATTTTTCCTTCTGACCATCGCTCGAGTGGATCAGGATACAAGTATGTAACATATCCAACAATCATTTGTTCATGTCTAGCAATAATGAGACGAGCTTCTGGTAATTTAGAAATTTCGACAATTGCTTTATATTGCTGCTCGGCAGGACGAAAAGCAATTAAGTCTGGATGAAATTCATACATTTCTAAGTTATGTGTAGAGACAGGACCTTCAATAATTAAAGTGCCTTTCGCTGTTTTTAAGTTTCTAGCATTATATATTTTTTTATGGATCAATGTATTGCTCACCACCTTGAGGGTTTGTGAATCTATTAATATCGTACTTTATAATATATGCGATGTGAATCGAAATTTGTCATTAAAAATTTGTCTAAAAATCAACAAATATACTGAAAATTTTAAATAATGTCATTATAATAGATAATAGAATACATAGGAGGGGGATGTAAAGTATGAAAGTAGAAACGCTTCCTGTCATTAAAGGAGAAAATAATTTGCCGAATTATGAAGAGGCATACGCGAATTTTAACTGGGAAGAGGTTAATAAAAATTTTACTTGGAATGAAACAGGCCGAGTGAATATGGCGTATGAGGCAATTGATAAGCATGCGAAATCCGAACGGAAGAATAAAGTAGCACTTTATTATCAAGATGGATCGCGAAAAGAGAAATATACATTTAAGGAAATGAAGGATTTTTCTAATAAAGCAGGAAACGTCCTGAAAAATTATGGCGATGTTGAAAAAGGCGATCGCGTTTTTATTTTTATGCCGCGTTCTCCAGAATTATATTTTGCACTTTTAGGTGCAGTGAAATTAGGGGCAATTGTTGGACCGTTATTTGAAGCATTTATGGAAGGTGCAGTTCGCGATCGTTTAGAAGATAGTGAAGCAAAGGTGTTAATTACAACGCCTGAATTGCTAGAGCGCGTACCATTAAATGATTTACCTGCTTTAAAAACAGTCTTCCTTGTTGGAGATAATGTAGAAGAAGGCGGTAAAACGGTAGCGTTCAATCCTTTATTTGAACAAGCTTCAAAAGAATTACATATCGAATGGTTAGGCCGTGAAGACGGTTTAATTCTTCACTATACGTCGGGTTCTACTGGTAAGCCAAAAGGTGTGCTTCATGCGCAAAACGCAATGGTTCAGCACTATCAAACGGCGAAATGGGTATTAGATTTAAAAGAAGACGATGTATATTGGTGTACTGCTGACCCAGGCTGGGTAACTGGAACTGCTTACGGTATTTTTGCACCGTGGTTAGTCGGAGCATCAAATGTTATTTTAGGTGGACGCTTTAGCCCAGAAGCTTGGTATGAAGCACTGCAAGATTACGGTGTAACAGTGTGGTATAGTGCACCAACAGCGTTCCGTATGTTAATGGGCGCTGGACAAGATGCAATTAAAAAATATAATCTATCACAAGTGCGCCACGTATTAAGCGTTGGTGAGCCATTAAATCCAGAAGTAATTCGCTGGGGTATGAACGCATTTGGTCTTCGTATTCATGATACGTGGTGGATGACAGAAACAGGTGGACAAGTTATTTGTAACTACCCTTGTATGGAAATCCGTCCAGGCTCAATGGGTAAACCAATTCCAGGTGTGAAAGCAGCGATTGTTGATAATGAAGGAAACGAAGTGCCTCCATACACAATGGGGAACTTAGCGATTGCGAAAGGTTGGCCAGCTATGATGCGTGGAATCTGGAATAACCCGCAAAAGTATGAGTCTTACTTCATGCCAGGAGATTGGTACGTATCAGGTGATTCAGCTTATATGGATGAAGACGGATACTTCTGGTTCCAAGGACGTATTGACGATGTAATTATGACGTCAGGTGAGCGCGTTGGTCCGTTTGAAGTAGAAAGTAAATTAATCGAGCACGCTGCTGTTGCAGAAGCTGGAGTAATCGGTATTCCTGATCCGGTTCGCGGAGAAATCATTAAAGCATTTATTGCGCTTCGAACAGGATACGAACCATCTGAAGAATTAAAAGAAGAAATTCGTCAATTTGTAAAGAAAGGTCTAGCAGCTCATGCAGCGCCAAGGCAAATTGAATTTAAAGATAAATTACCGAAAACGAGAAGTGGTAAAATTATGCGCCGCGTATTAAAAGCGTGGGAGTTAAACTTACCGACAGGTGATTTATCAACGATGGAAGATTAAGAGAGGAAGGTCTGAACGAAAAACGTTCAGGCCTTTCTTTTTGTAAATAATAAAGGAGTTAATATAGATGAAGATACCAATTTTAGAAGGAGACATAGTGTGCTTGCGTTCTGTAGAACCTGAAAAAGATTACAAACAGTGGTATGAGGTAATGAAAGATCCTGATATGCATTATTGGACGGGGAATACGATTCCAAAAGATAGTAATGAAATTAAGGACTTGTTGCATACTTATAAAAATTTAAAAGATATTATGGCTTGGTCAATTGTAATGAAACAATCAAAGGAAATGATAGGGACATATTGGATTTCTATGCCAACGGTGAATGAAAATAAAAAGTTAATTGTAACTTCAGAAGCTCAGCGGATTGCCCGTAAGTATTGGCGTACAGGTGTCAATCAAGAAGCGAGAAACTTAATATATAATTACATATTTTTAACTTTAGATGTGGATGAAGTTCATGCGCAGGCTTGGGATAATAATATCAATTCGTGCAGGTCTATGGAACAAATAGGTTTTAAATTAGAGAAACAAGTGAAACGCCTATTCCCTAAATACAATGAAATGTTTGTAGAAAACCATTATGTGCTATATAAAAAGGGCTGGCTTGTATAAAAGGTTATGGTTGAAAAAAATATTTGTTGATGTAAAATAATATCAAACTTATACATATGAGTTAAAGGGGATAGTATGATGAAAACAGAAAAAGAAAAGATGATACTAGGAGAAATGTACATACCGGCTGATCCAGTTTTAGTAAAAGAGAGAGCACAAGCGCGTATATTAACGAGAAAATTCAATGATACGCCAGAAGTGCAATTAAAAGAGCGTAGCGAAATCGTAAAAGAACTATTCGGAACGACAGGAGACAATATTCATCTTGAATCTTCTTTTAGATGCGATTACGGTTACAACATTCACGTTGGCGAAAATTTTTACGCGAACTTTGATTGTACGATTTTAGACGTATGCCCAGTAACAATCGGAGTGAATTGTATGTTAGCTCCAGGCGTTCACATTTATACAGCAACACACCCGCTTGATCCAGTAGAGCGCATAAGCGGATTAGAATATGGAAAACCAGTAACAATTGGCGATAACGTATGGATTGGCGGAAGAGCGATTATTAATCCAGGTGTAACAATTGGAGATAATGCGGTTATCGCATCTGGCGCTGTTGTAACGAAAGATGTGCCGGATAATGTAGTAGTTGGCGGGAATCCTGCGAAGATTATAAAAAAAATTAAATAATATTTGAACGAAGCGCCTTCCTCGTCTGTATACATTTATGAAAGAATAGATGAGGGAGGCTTTTATATGTCTAATAAGTTACTTCTTACTTTTGCTTTAGTTGGAATTATAGTTGTGTTTTCTTGTGGTCTGCTATTACCGATGCCAATCGGATTTAAAGTTTCAATGATTACAGCTGGCGTTATGATGATTGTGATGTTTTCCATCATCATTCCATTTGATAGAAAATATATAGTACGGAAAAAAGGATATAAAATTGATTTTACAAAAACAAAAGTGTACTTTCGCTGGAATGTATTTGATACGATTTCGGCTTGTCTTGCAGTGTATGCATGCATATGTGTGCAAGCATTAAATATTTTAGTTTCAACCGGACAGACAATTCAAAACCCGTATGTTCAATTTTTTACGAATCAATCGCAAGTATGGATCATTGTCGCTAGTTGCTATTTAATTTCCCGCATTTCATTAACGTTAAAAGGAATAAAGGAGATCAAAAATCATGGCGCAGATTGGGATTGAGGAGGAACTCATGCTTGCGTATCAAAGTGGGGATAAACAGGCGGGAGAAAAACTATATGTTTTAATTAAACCAGCGCTATATACATTTTTGTATCGCTTTAACCGAGATGAACAATTAAGTATCGACCTTGTGCAAGATACGTTTTTGATGCTAGAGCGTAAGAAACATATGTATGAACCTGAAAAGGGCAAAATAAAAACGTATTTATTTCAAATTGGTTATCGTCTTATGATTAATAAATTAAATAGAAGAAAAAAGTGGCGTACGCTTTTGCCATTTTTAGTGCCGATTCAGGAAAAAGAATTTTCTCACGAAGATCGGCTCACAGTAAGAGAAGCAATTTTGAAAGTTCCCGAAGAGCAAAGAGCGGTCCTAATCCTTTCTTATTATCATGACATGCAACAAAAAGAAATTGCAGAGGTATTAGATATTCCAGTCGGAACGGTGAAGTCGAGACTTCATAACGGAATAAAGAAATTGAAACAATTGCTGGAGGTGGATGAAATTGAGCGAAAATCCCTTTAAGAATGAATATAAATTACAGCAGCATTTAGATAGTGACCATGTAGAAATACCGGATTTTCCAAAAACGGTAAGTCGCTTCGATCGATTAATCGGATTTCTTGCTTCTCCGGCGAAAGATCCTGTGGAAGCGACGATTGGGAATGATCTATCGATGGTTTTTCATGTTTCGATATTAGTTGGTGTTCCAGTTCTTTCTCTTATTACGATACTCCTTGCGACGTTGTAATGGATTGGAAAGAAGAGAAATCCTACCTCTATTTGACACGCCTATATAAATGATGGTATAAAGAAAAGTATATGAATAATTGAGCGTGGAAAGGGAGAAGTAGTGATCATTTCCCTGTTTTAGAGAGCTGATGGCCGGTGAAAATCAGCACATAGATGATCGCGAATTACGCCCCTAGAGCATCTTTTTTCGATTGAATTGTATTCAAAAGGGAAAAGACGGTGCTAAGCCGTTATGTAAATAAGGTGGTAGGCTTTTTTTGCCTGCAACTAGGGTGGTAACGCGATGATTAAAATCGTCCCTTATTTGAAGGGGCGATTTTTTTATGTTTTCAACCTTCACGCCAGTAATGAACTTAAAGGAGAGTATGTAGGATATGGGTATTTTACAAGATCTTGAATTTCGCGGTCTAATTAATCAGCAAACAGACGCTGAGGGCCTTGAGCAACTATTAGAAAAAGAAAGCGTTAAATTATACTGTGGTTTCGACCCGACAGCGGATAGCTTACACATCGGTCATATGTTACCAGTATTAATGTTACGTCGTTTTCAATTAGCTGGTCACCAACCAATCGCACTTGTTGGCGGTGGTACTGGTATGATCGGTGACCCAAGTGGTAAAAAAGCAGAGCGTACATTAAATACGAAAGATACAGTTGCTTACTACACAGAAAGCATTAAAAACCAACTTTCAAACTTCTTAGAGTTTGAAAATGTGGACAACCCAGCAACGATGGCTAACAACTATGACTGGCTAGGTAACTTAGATGTAATTACATTCTTACGCGATATCGGTAAAAACTTCGGTTTAAACTATATGTTAGCAAAAGATACAGTAGCATCTCGTTTAGAGACTGGTATTTCATTCACTGAGTTCAGTTACATGATTTTACAATCATACGACTTCTTAAACTTATACCAACAACATAATTGTCGTCTGCAAATCGGTGGTAGTGACCAATGGGGCAACATTACAGCTGGTCTTGAATTAATCCGTAAATCAGAAGAAGATGCGAAAGCATTCGGTTTAACAATTCCACTTGTTACAAAATCTGACGGTACGAAGTTTGGTAAAACAGAAGGCGGCGCAATTTGGTTAGACCCAGAGAAAACAACTCCTTACGAGTTCTACCAATTCTGGATTAACACAGATGACCGCGACGTTGTTAAATACTTAAAATACTTCACATTCTTATCTCATGAAGAAATTCTTGAGCTTGAGAAGCAAGTAGCTGAAGCGCCAGAAAAACGTGCAGCACAAAAAGCATTAGGTTCTGAAATGACAAAACTTGTTCACGGCGAAGAAGCGTTAGAGCAAGCAATTAAAATTTCAGCTGCATTATTCAGCGGTTCTGTAGCAGAACTTACTGCAAGCGAAATCGAACAAGGCTTCAAAGACGTACCATCTGTAGAACGTACTGCAGAAGATACAGTATTAATCGACTTACTTGTAGAAAGCAAAATCTCTCCATCAAAACGTCAAGCACGTGAAGATGTAACAAACGGTGCAATCTACGTAAACGGTGAGCGTACACAAGCATTAGACTACGTTGTAACAGAAAACGACCGCATCGAAGGTAAATTCACAATCATTCGCCGTGGTAAAAAGAAATATTTCTTAATTCGTTACTAATAAGAAACGAATTGAAAAAAATAGTACCCCGAATTGTAGGCTGAAAAGTCTATAATTCGGGGTTTTTATATTGCCTCATGATTTCTTTTAAATAGAATATGAAGAATTAATACGAGCATATAAAGTAAGCTAATTAACATAACGACAAATGCCGCGGGATAAAATTTTGCCGCATATATAAAGAAATCGATTTGATAAATATCGTCATAATGTGAAACGTACCCTTTAAAATAATTCGTAAACTTAGCGCTATATTTCCATTCATCAGGATAATCTATTAAATTACTTCCTTGATACCAACTCATAAGTGCCGAAGTAATAAATAGCATAAATGCACTACCCAATTGAACCATTTGGTTTATTGTCAAAACGAATCAACCTCCTATTTTATGGTTATTATAACGTAATAATTTGCTTTAATAAAATGTTTTCGGGATAGGGTACATTATCAGTCCTGTAACTTTTTTGTTGTAATCTCCTTTTCGAGTTCATACGGAAATCACATGTAAGCGGTATGATAAACGTATAACAAATAGAAAGGAGTGGTAAAACGAAATGTCACTAGAAGCGCTCATTATTTTTTCTTTGCTAAATGCGGGTCAGCTTGCAGAGAATTCGAAGGTTGATATACATAAAGAGCAGAAAGATGCTTATGTATATGTTCAAAAAGAAGAAAATAAATAACGTTAATATATATAAATAAAAGCTATTTGAAGTGACCACTAAGTTGCTTTAGGTAGCTTTTAAATTTGTATAGCTTTATAAGTTTTAGAATGAAATGAAGCTGTAATTATTTGATATTAGAAATATAAAAGCGCTTGAGAAAGTATGTATGGTGAGAAATAGTACTTACCAGTGAATTTTTTAGGGATCATGCATATAGTATAGATGGTAATTCTTTTTGGAATAAACTGGAGGAGGATTGTATTGAGTAATAAAAAGGATACTTCTAAAGAGTTGTTATCAGCGGCTACATCGAATCCAATTTTGGTAGGGCCAACATTACCACCTATCCCGCCGTTTACATTACCAACGGGAGCAACAGGAGCGACTGGGAGAATCTGTAACAATAAATAATAAAACCTCGTATAAAGTCAGATACAGCTGTACTGAAAAAAAAGCAGATGAATGTGCAAATCGATTAACTATTGATATTGGCCATTGGGATGGCTATCATGGACGCTTTTTTGAATGTAAAGTAAATCCATTTTCTGTGGGTTGTAAAGAACGGAATTATAGGATTACATTGGATGAATGCTTAAAAAATAACAGTATTAGTCATGAAAGAGTGAAAATGATATTAGAGGAAAAGGGTATTGAAAAACAATTTAAGCCGCTGGGTTATGACACTTTGTTTGCATAAATAAAGTTATCGAATGAATTATTTTGATAGTTGTTAATACAAAATCTAAAAATCTATCATGTTGTTAATATTTCCTTTTGTTAAAAATATCCATTTCAAGTGTTGTCTTGAGAAAGCTGTTTTTTTGTGGGATTTAATCTTTTTAATATTAGCTCCCCTATCGAAAATTTAAATTTTCGATAGGGGAGGATAGGTAGCGTAGGGGGTATTTTTATCGTTAGACAACATTTTAAAAAATAAAGGGGGTGTGAAATGTCTAGGGGAATTTATAAATACTACATAATAAAAGCCACAGCTCGTGTGAGTGTGACTTAAATGTTTTTATTCTGCTAAATTGTCCCCTTCTTCATGAGGTTTATGTATATATTGGAAACCATATCCAGCTTTCGTAACTATTTCCTCAGTCTTTTCAAAAAACTCTTCACCGTACTCAGTACAACGATATTTTCCGTGTATGCTAATAACAAATTGTCGTCCCTTAGCATCAGGATACATTTCATATATCGCTCCACTTTCAATAACTCCTAAGTAGGCATAAATCTTCTCTATCAATAAAGATACGTGTTCTTCTTCGTCTGACCAATCCTCTTCATCAGCAATAATAAGGTGAACATACCCTGTTTCCTTTTCAACGGCTAATAAGTCTATTTGTTCTAATTCTCTTAAAGACATATATACCAACTCATCCTCTACTGTTTACGTACAATTTCGACTTTAGATGGCGGTATTTCAGTCCCGCCAACTAACGGTGGTTTCCCTTTCCCTTTTACAATAGCCCCATACTTCTCGATTTCAGGGAAAGCTGCTTTTTGATTTTTTGTTAAAGGTGCGGTTAAGGAAGCTTTCGCCTCATATAAATTAATCTTACTATTTTCTTTACCAATTGCAGCTAAATCAACTCTACTATGTTTAAAATAAAAAAAGAAGAACGTTAATCCTCATGACAAGGCGTTCTTCTTTCATTTCTATTATTCTTCTGTATTTTCAATTTCTTCAGACGGCCTGTAATTAAACTGTAAGCCATATCCAGCAGCATGTAACTGATCTCGTAAGAGAGCATAAAACTCTTTTCCATATACGTTAAGTTCATGTAAAGCATACACTTGTATAACAAATTTATTTTTCCCTACTGTTTCTGGTGTTGTTTCATAAACTTCGCCGCTTTCGATAAAGGCTAAATAATTATTAATTTTATCTTGTAAGAGTAATGCATGTTCATGCTCTTCTTTCCAATTTAATGCATCAAAAATAGTTAAGTATACAATATCTTTATTGTTATTATCTAAGGAAATTAAATCAACCTGATCTATATCATGTAACGCCATATAAATCCTCCTATTCTTTTTTTCGTATCACGTTAACTTTAGTGGGTGGGATTTCTTCGAGATATTCAAAAGGTGGCTTATTTTTACTTCTAATAACAGCGCCACTTTCTTCAATTTCAGGAAATGCTTTTTTCTGATTTTTGGTAAGTGGTGCTGTTGGCGATGATTTTAACTCAATTAATTCTATTTTACCATGTATGTCTTTCCCACCTATGTCTACACGGGTTCGAACACCTGATTTTGTCATTATAGTGACTTGATTATTTAATTCGAATTGTGATTTCTCATTTTTTATAACTGTTTCCATTTCTTTTTCAAATGCTTTTCCGACTTTTATATTTGTATCTAAAGTTTTTCTTTGTTTTTCTAGTTTTGTTGCTGCATCTATTGTATTTGCAACCTTTTTACCTGATTTTAATATTTTAACACCTTTACCAATCGGTGTGATACCAGCTGCAAGAGAATTAATCATACAAAGAAAACGTGAGCATAGAAAGAAGCTAAATGAATTGAAAAGCATGAAAGAAGGTGAATAACATTCTTGATATTAAAATAGATGAGCAAAAGATTGAAGAACTTTTCTTAGAAGAGTTACGAAAACGGCTAGATAATATTGAACAGAGAAAAACGTTTTGGGATATGAAAGAATTGTGTAGACAAACAAGTATGAGTGGAAGCTCCATCAGAGAATATTTCTTTTATGATGAACGTTTTCCAAAATTTAAGATAGGTGGAAAGTGGTATTTTCCAGCATTAGAAGCAGAGAACTTTTTATTTATGTGGATAAAAGAACAATGAAAGTTTTTGAAGAAAAGAAGGGCTAATAATTATTAACTACAAATAAGATAAATGTACTATGGATCCATAGAGTTTCTTATTATTTTGTTTACACTTACCCATTTCTATACACACGCCAGCCTTATATTTTTTTGCCCCAAGCTAGCCCCACTTAGCCCCAGGTGCCTTATTTTGCATTATTAATAACAAATAAAAAAAGCCCAGGCCCCTTGATAAACAAGGTTCCTAAGGCTTTTAATACGACTCTTTTCAGAGTACCGAGATTAACGAGAGTAGAACTCTACGATTAATGCTTCGTTGATTTCAGCTGCTAACTCAGAACGCTCAGCGTGACGAGTGTAAGTAGCTTCTAATTTATCAGCATCGAAAGTTAAGTATTCTGGTACGAAGTTGTTAACTTCGATCGCTTCTTTAACAACAACAAGGCTGTTAGATTTTTCGCGAACGCTGATAGTTTGACCAGGTTTTACACGGTAAGATGGGATATCTACGCGAGATCCATCAACTGTGATGTGACCGTGGTTTACTAATTGGCGAGCTGCACGACGAGTGCGAGCTAAGCCCATACGGTAAACTAAGTTGTCAAGACGAGCTTCAAGAAGGATCATGAAGTTTTCGCCGTGCTTACCAGGCATTTTACCTGCTTGGTCAAATGTGCGACGGAATTGACGCTCAGTCATGCCGTACATGTGACGAAGTTTTTGTTTCTCTTGTAATTGTAAACCGTATTCTGAAAGTTTCTTACGTTGGTTAGGACCGTGAGGACCTGGTGCGTAAGGGCGTTTTTCTAATTCTTTTCCTGTGCCGCTTAGAGAGATTCCAAGACGACGAGACAGTTTCCAAGCTGGACCTGTATAACGAGCCATAGTTGACTCCTCCTTTAAAAATGTTTTTATTTACGTAAAATAAAAACAGACGTAATCGATATTTACGGGCATTTTGTTTTCATGTACCTTCGCTCCAGCAGCAGGGAGTTACGAGATACACCTCCGTAGAGGAACAAAATACAAACGATAAACTCACATTACAAGGCTGCCTTTTTATTTTACACAAACGCTATTATATCTTTTACCCAGAGTTTCGTCAAGCGAGTACGTTTTTGTTTTATTCATATAAATTTTGGAAATTAACAAGAAGGAATTTAAAACAATGTAAAAGAAGAGAGTTAGAAACACAAATAAAACGCTTACATAAAATGTGGTAAAAACGTTCATCAAATTTTTATTGATGAATATGCGGCAATAAAAACATAAAAGGGGATGTTTTTATGAAAAAGAAACATATGGAGACAGCGTTAATTCATCACGGTTATACATCTGAGGAACATAAAGGAAGTTTAACACCACCTTTATTTCAAACGTCTACATTTACATTTGAGACTGCGCAGCAAGGCGAGGCAAGTTTTGCGGGAGTGGATCCATCTTATATTTACTCAAGACTTGGAAATCCAACTGTGAAATTATTTGAAGAACGTATGGCGGTGTTAGAAGGAGGAGAAGAAGCGCTTGCCTTCGGATCTGGTATGGCAGCTATTTCAGCAACTTTAATTGGTTTTCTAAAGGCTGGAGATCATATTATTTGTTCAAATGGATTATATGGATGTACGTACGGTTTTTTAGAAGTGTTAGAAGAGAAATTTATGATTACGCATTCGTTTTGTGATATGGAGAGCGAGGAGGATCTTGAAAGTAAGATTCGTCCAAATACAAAGCTTATTTTCGTTGAAACACCGATTAATCCAACGATGAAATTAATTGATTTAAAACAGGTTATTCGTGTTGCGAAGCGAAATGGCTTACTTGTCATTGTTGATAATACGTTTTGTTCACCTTATTTACAAAGACCGCTTGAACTTGGTTGTGACGCTGTTGTGCATAGTGCGACAAAATATATTGGTGGTCACGGTGATGTTGTAGCGGGTGTCACAATTTGTAAAACGAAAACGTTAGCTGACAAAATTCGCCCGATGCGAAAAGATATCGGCGGTATTATGGCGCCGTTTGATGCGTGGTTATTGTTACGCGGATTAAAGACGTTAGCGGTAAGAATGGATCGCCATTGCGATAATGCAGAAAAAATTGTATCGTTTCTGAAAAATCATGATGCGGTAGAAGGTGTTTGGTATCCAGAAGGAGATGTAGCATCTCGCCAAATGAAGCGGGGCGGCGGCGTTATTTCTTTTTCAGTAAAAGGCGGAAAAGAAGAGACGCAAGCTTTTATCAATGATCTACATTTTATTACGATTGCGGTAAGTTTAGGAGATACAGAAACGTTAATTCAGCATCCAGCGACGATGACGCACGCTGCGATTCCGGCTGAACTAAGAAAAAAAATGGGTATTTTTGATAATTTAATACGTTTATCAGTCGGTTTAGAATCGTGGGAAGATATCGTTTCTGATTTAGAGCAGGCGTTAAAGAAAATATCGACTGTGAATCAATAAAAAGAGTGAGCTATCGATTTCGTACATGACGTACTGAATCGATAACTCACCTTTTTTTTGTTTTATATATGTTTTAACAGTGTTTCCACAAACTTTTCTAAATAGTGCTGATCTACTTCGTCGAAACGATTTTTTTCGGGACTATCAATATCAAGTACACCGATGACATTTCCTTCTTTCATAATCGGTACAACGATTTCCGAATTCGAAGCACTATCGCAAGCGATATGCCCTGGGAATTGGTGAACGTCCGCTACAAGCTGCGTTGTTTTCGTTTCAGCTGCCACGCCGCAAACGCCTCGTCCGAATGGAATGCGCACGCAAGCAGGCATTCCTTGGAATGGTCCAAGAACAAGCTGATTTCCTTCTGTTACGTAAAAGCCAACCCAATTAACACGATCTAAAAATTGATTTAATAGTGCGGCCGCATTTGATAAGTTTGCGACGGCGTTTGATTCGCCCGTTAATAATGCATCCAGTTGTTTAATTACTGTCTCATATTGCTCTTCACGAGATCCTGCATAACTTTCTTTTGTAAACATGGAAACAACTCCCTTTTTATCGAGGTGTGTAAAATATTAGCAAAATACGATGTATTTCACATGACTTTGTCGATAGAAAATTAAAGGAATTTGTCTTAAAAGTCAAGAAATTTACACTATAGCTGTTCAGTGAGAGGAAGTGAGCGCATGAAACAGACGAAACAAAAGGTAATTGATGCGGCAATATCGTTGTTTAATACGAAAGGTTATGATGGAACGTCGGTACGAGACATTGCAAAGCGGGCGGATGTGAATGTAGCGAATATTTCATATTATTTTGCTGGAAAGCAAGGTTTATTAGAACAGCTTATTACTGATTTCTTAGAAGGATATATTCATGTAATTGAAACGTCATTTGAACAGAGAGAATATTTGTCGGCTAAAGATGTGATGGTGCAAATGGTGCGCGGGATTTTACGATATCAATTTGAAAATAGGGAACTGACACGTTTCTTCTACCGAGAGCTTTCGCTTGATACGACATTAATTCGTGAAGTGATGACGATTTATTTTTCTAAAGAAAGATATTATATAGAGCAAATTGTTAGACAGGGACAAATGAACCAAGAATTTAAGAAGGTATCTTTTACAATGTTTATGACGCAATTAAAAGGTATGATGAATATGCCGTTTTTATATCCGCAATATATATCAGAAGTGCTGCATTCTTTTCCATCCGAGACGTTTTTCTTAGAAATGTATACGAAAGAAATTGAACAATGGATGGAGCGAGCATTGTGCAACACGAATATGTATTATGAATTGCCAAGAGCTGTTCATATGTGAAAAATCCCCACCTAACGAACTGAGGTGGGGATTTTTGTCGTTTCTTTTCTTTGCCATAAATTGTTGCATAATAGCGCAATGATTGTTAATGAGGCTCCGGCAATTTCAATTTTTTCGACGGTATAACCTCGAAATATGGAACCAATAAGAGCAAGTACAGGAACTAAATTCATAAATAATATGCCGTTAATTGATGAAATATAGCGATTTCCTGTGTTCCAGCAAAATACAGCGATAACGCCCGCGACAATTGACATATAAAAGAGTTCAAAACGAACGCTCATAATTGTGTGCAATGACGGTACAGCGACTATATTTGCACTTGTTAATGCAGTAACGATTATAACGAGTGAAATAGAACCAAATAAACAAGTTAATGTTGTGTACCTAAGTGGTGACCAAGATTGAAAACGAGCACCGCCATTCGTATAAATGACCCAGCAAGTAACGCCACATAACATCAATATGTTTGTTGATAAGTGGCTTGCTGCTCCAAATAATAAGTGAATATTTCCTTTTGAAATGACAAGCATAACACCGAGTAACGCAACGAACATACAAAAAAATGTGTAGTTTTGAGGGCGTTTGTTTTTCGTTATCCATTGCAATAATAAGGCGATGAGTGGCATAAGAGACTGAATCATCGCGGCATGGATTGCTCCGGAAGGCCCAGCAAGTTGTTGGCCGTAGAAAACGAGAAAACCGTATCCTGCGAAACCGACTGTTCCGTAAAAGAATAACGAAAGAGTTCGTTTTTCGAAGCGGAGTGAATTTCTTCCTTCAGCGATTAAGAGAAGAATAAGGAAAATAATAGCTGCTGATCCATATCGAATAGTTGTGAAGAAGAACGGATCGATAAATTGCAAAGCATTTGCCATTACAGGAAACATAAATCCCCAAGCAGTTACAGCAAGTAAGCATAGAAGAGAGCCGAGTAGCATTTGTTTTTTGTCCAAGAGTTTCTTTCCCCTTTACATTTCGTTTATAGTAAGTTGATGAAATAAGTATAAAGATTGATTTCTACTAAAAGGAAATATCGATTTTTTATAGCAGTTATAACTTTTTGTTAGAGGTGTGTACGATGGATTTAGAGGCAGTACGATCGTTTATAGAAGTAAAGCATACGCGAAGTTTATCAAAGGCGAGTAAGCTTTTACATATTTCTCAACCGGCGCTTAGTAAACAAATTCAAAGATTAGAAGCGGATTTAGAGGTTACGTTACTTAAGCGTTCTGCTCAAGGAGTGGAGTTAACAGAGGCTGGAGAATTATTTATAAAAAGAATGTTACCGATTTTGGAACAAATAAATGAAGTGAAAACGGAAATGAAGGGATATCAAGAGAACCGGAAACTTTCAATTGGCATATTACCAAGTTTAGCGGAGCGTTACATATCAAAATGTAAAGATATATTAGGTGATGCATTCGAAGTGGAATGGCAAATTGAGCATACGAAAGTATTAAGGGAATTATTTAAAGCGCGGAAGATTGAAGCGATGTTCATCGATTCGGTAGTAGAAGGTGCTACGTATATAAAAGAAGTGAAACAAGAGAGAATTGTTTGTGCCGTTTCACATAATCATTCGTATAAAGAGAAGACGGTAATTCAAATGGAAGAGCTGCAAAATGAAAAGTTAATTGTATATCCAGAAATATGTGATGTACGGAAAATGATTATGAACATGTTTCATGGTATAGGTGTAAAACCAACTATAGCTGTTGAAACATCGTATGCAGAACCGATGCTTGCGATGGTAAAAGCTGGTCTTGGTATTACGTTGCTTCCAGAAATGGTGGTAGAGCAGGCGATAAGGCAAGGGGATGTACATGTAATTTCTATTGAACCACCACTCATGCGAAAAATTTATTTCATATCTCATAGGGAAGACGGCCTTTTATTGCGTGCATTTGAAGAGGAGAGATAGGGTAGACGGAATATTAAGAAAAATTACGGTTGCATTTAAAGAAACATGAAATTTTAAAAAAAACTAGGTCAAAAACACGCCATTACATGGTATGATTAGAACATTGTTAGTTGTTAAATATAGGGGAATTCCCTTTTTATACATAATGCCTTCCATTTCATAAACGGAACGGACAAAAAAAGAGATATAACTAGGAGGCTTTTTTGCATGGATTCTATCCTGACGATCGTTATCATTGTAGTAAGCTCTATTCTAGTGCTGCTCATGATAGAGCTTGTGATAAGAAATCGTTCATATAAAGATATTGAAGCACTGGAGCAGTGGAAACAAGAAATAAAAGATAAACCTGTGGCAGATGAACTAAAACGGGTAAAAGATTTAAATATGACGGGTCAAACAGAAGAACTGTTTGGCAAATGGCGTGAAGAATGGGATGAAATTGTATCAACAACCCTTCCGAAAGCTGAAAAAGATTTAGCGCAAGCGCGAAAATTCGCCTCGCAATTCTCCTTCCGAAAAGCAAAGCATTCGATGAATGAATCCATAAGTGGTTTAGATGACGCTGATAATCGTATTACTGACATTTTAAATGAATTACAGCAATTGTTAGAAAGCCATGAGAAAAATAGCTCGGAAATTGAAGGATTACGTGATACATATCGTAGTATGAAAAAGAGTGTTCTTGCCCATAGACACATGTATGGAGCAGCTGAGCAAAAAATCGAAGAGATGTTAGATGTTGAATCCGAGAAGTTCAAAACTTTTGAAGAGGCAACAGATAATGGTGATTATTTAAAAGCACGAGAAATTGTTATTAGTTTAGAAGAAGGTTTAGCAAGTTTAGAAATCATCATTCATCAAATTCCAGATTTATTGGTAGAGTGTCAAGCGACATTACCAGTTCAGCTAGAAGATTTATTACAAGGTCATGATGATATGATAAGACAAGGCTATGTATTAGAGTATTTGGATATTCCTAAAGAAGTTCGCGATATGACGACACAACTACAAACATGTTTAATGGATATACAGGAGCTTCATATAACGGAAGCTGCAGGAAAAGTAGAAAACTTAAAAACTCGTTTAGATGGTTTCTATGATCAACTTGAACAAGAAGTGCATGCGAGACATTATGTGGAACAAAAAACACTTTCTGTTTATGAAGATTTAGAAGAAATTCGTGTTGAAACGATCGAAACAAAAGCAGAAACACAACTTGTGAAACAAAGTTATCAATTACAAGACAAAGATATTGAGTCGCAAAAAGTAATTGAAAAACAAATGCACATTTTAATGAAACGTTTTGAAGTGTTGCAATTACGCGTTGCGGAACAAGATATTGCCTTCTCTATTATTCGTGAGGAATTAGAAGAGATTTATGAGCAATGTGAAACGTTAAAAGTGCTCCATACAGAGTATAAAGAAATGCTACAAACGATGCGCAAAGAAGAATTTGAAGCACGTGAGAAGTTACAAGAAATGCGAAACACAATTTTAGAAACGAAACGCTTTATGCATAAGTCGAATTTGCCAGGTCTTCCGACAAGCATTATGGAAGATTTACAAAGAGGACAAATGGCAATGCAAGCTGTATATGATCAATTAGAAGTAAAACCGTTAAATATGAATGCTGTAAATAGCAGTTTAGAAGAGGCGTACACAACTGTTAACGGTGTAGCAGAAATGACAGAAGAGTTAATTGGACAAGCGTATTTAGTTGAAAAATTAATTCAATACGGTAACCGTTACCGCAGTCATGATGAGAATCTTGCAGAAAGCTTAAATTTCGCTGAGAAATTATTCCGTGAATATCAATACGATGCAGCTTTAGAACAAGCGGCTTCTGTATTAGAGCAACTTGAGCCTGGCGTTGTTCAAAAAATAGCTGAATATGTAGACAATGAACAAACCCTTTCATAAAGGGTTTGTTTTTTGTGTAATTTTGAAGGTGATGTTGCTATAATGAATAGCGGAATACAGTAAGGTTATTCGTTTTAAAATAAAACGAAACCTTTGAGTAGTTTTAGCGTAATTACACGTATTTATGATATGATTATACGATGTGATAGCGCTGAAAGGGGAAGAACGATGATCTATTTTGATAATAGTGCGACGACGAAGCCATATCCAGAAGCCCTTCAATCGTACGTAACGGTTGCTGGAAAATATTTTGGAAATCCTTCTTCCATTCATTCGCTTGGAGGAGAGGCAGAGCGTCTATTAACACAATCAAGAACGATTGCAGCGCAGCTCCTTCACGTTAAACCTTCTGAAATTATTTTCACATCAGGTGGAACGGAAGGGAATAACCTTGCGATTAAAGGGATTGCGATGAGGAATCGTTCGCGCGGTAGACATATCATTACAACAAATATTGAACACGCGTCTGTGTTTGAAGCATATAAGCAATTAGAAGAGCTTGGATTTGATGTAACCTATTTACCGGTTAACGAGCATGGTGTTGTATCGGTAGAAGATGTAAAACGAGCGCTTCGTGAAGATACGATTCTTGTGTCAATTATTCATGTGAACAACGAGACTGGAGCAATTCAGCCTGTTGTTGAAATTGGAACGTTATTATCGAATTACCCGAAAATAAGATTCCATGTGGACCATGTACAAGGGATAGGAAAAGTACCGCTTGATTTATACGCTTCTCATATTGATCTTTGTTCAATATCTGGGCATAAATTTCATAGTGTAAAGGGAACAGGACTTCTTTACGTACGTGATGGTGTAAGATTAGATCCAATCTTATCAGGTGGTCAGCAAGAGCTTAAGTATCGCTCAGGCACAGAAAACTTACCTGGTATTGTAGCGATGGTGAAAGCACTTCGTATGACGATGGAGCAAGTGAATGAAAAGATCGTTCATTTGCAAAGTTTACAAACAGAGCTTGTCCGTTTCTTTGAAGAGATGGAAGATGTAACGATTAATACGTCGCTTGAATTTGCGGCACCGCACATTTTAAATGTATCGTTTGTCGGTTTAAAACCGGAAGTGGTCGTTCATGCTTTAGAAGAACACGGTGTATATGTATCAACGAAGTCTGCTTGTTCTTCAAAAGCAAATGAAGTGAGCCGAGTACTCGTGTCAATGGGGGTACCACATGCCGCCGCTGCAAGTGCTATTCGCATTAGTTTAGCACCGGAAAACACGATGGAAGAAGTAAAACAATTTGAAGGTATTGTAAAAGAGACAATGCCAAAATTATATGAAGTGATGAGGTAAAGAAATATGATGACATATGAATATATTTTAGTTCGTTACGGAGAAATGACGACAAAAGGTAAGAATCGTTCTAAGTTTGTAAGCACATTAAAAGATAATGTGAAGTTCAAACTGAAAAAGTTTCCAAATATTAAAATCGATGCAACACATGACCGTATGTACATCCAATTAAATGGGGAAGATCATGAAGCGATCTCTGAAAGATTGCAAGATGTATTCGGTATTCATAAGTTTAACTTAGCAATGAAAGTACCATCAGAATTAGAAGACATTAAAAAAGGTGCATTAGCAGCTTTCTTACAAGTAAAAGGCGATGTGAAAACATTTAAAATTACAGTGCACCGCTCTGATAAACGCTTCCCAATGAAGACGATGGAGTTACTTCCAGAAATCGGTGGACACATTCTAGAAAATACAGAAGATATTACAGTTGATGTTCATAATCCAGATGTGAATGTACGTGTAGAAATTCGCAGTGGTTACAGCTATATTATGTGTGGTGAGCGCATGGGAGCTGGCGGTTTACCAGTTGGTGTTGGTGGAAAAGTAATGGTACTTCTTTCTGGTGGTATTGATAGCCCAGTAGCAGCGTACTTAACGATGAAGCGCGGCGTATCTGTGGAAGCAGTTCACTTCCATAGCCCACCTTTCACAAGTGAGCGTGCAAAACAAAAAGTAATCGATTTAGCACAAGAATTAACGAAGTACTGTAAACGTGTAACACTTCACCTTGTTCCATTTACAGAAGTGCAAAAAACGATTAATAAAGAAATTCCATCTAGCTATTCAATGACAGTTATGCGCCGTATGATGATGCGTATTACAGAGCGCATCGCAGAGGAGCGTAACGCACTTGCAATTACGACTGGTGAAAGCCTTGGACAAGTAGCAAGCCAAACGCTAGATAGTATGCATACGATTAACGAAGTAACAAACTATCCAGTTATTCGTCCACTTATTACAATGGACAAATTAGAAATTATTAAAATTGCAGAAGAAATTGGAACGTACGATATTTCGATTCGTCCATATGAAGATTGCTGTACAGTGTTCACACCAGCAAGCCCAGCGACGAAACCAAAGCGCGAAAAAGCAAATCGTTTTGAAGCGAAATATGATTTCACGCCGTTAATCGAAGAAGCTGTAGCGAACAAAGAAACAATGGTATTACAAACAGTAGAAGTGGTGGCGGAAGAAGAAAAGTTCGAGGAACTTTTCTAAACCCATAAATTACCACGTTCAAATGTGTATGAAGTCATGTTGTTTATCACACTCTATACTCACAAGGAGGTGATACAACATGGCAAGCACAAATAAATTAGCAGTATCTGGTGCTCAAGCAGCATTAGATCAAATGAAATACGAAATCGCTCAAGAGTTTGGTGTTCAACTTGGAGCTGATGCAACATCTCGCGCTAACGGTTCTGTTGGTGGAGAAATTACTAAACGTCTAGTTTCACTAGCTGAGCAACAATTAGGCGGTTTCCAAAAATAATCCCATATACGATGGCTTAGAAAGAGCGGGTTCCCCGCTCTTTCTTTTTTTGTTTGTATCGTTATAAATTCAATTCGACATAGATATAAAAAATTTGTCAAAAGAAGAGGGTTCAAAATTTACTGAAAATTCTTTATTATATAAGGGAGGCATAGAAATAAAGGAGGATGTTTTTATGAAGAGAGAGGAATTGTTGGCACCACCATCTTATAATTTAGTTTCAGAAATAGAGAAATATACGAATGATAAAGAGAAGCTTGCTGTAATTTGGCAGGATGATAAAGGAAATAGACGAGAAGTTACATATTGTGAATTAATGCAAGGTGCGAATAAAATTGGAAATGCTTTTATAAAAAGTGGCTTACAAAAAGGGGACAAGCTCCTCATTATGATGCCGCGTTTAATTGAAGCTTACATGACGTATATTGCTGCGATTAAAGCAGGATTTGTCGTAATTCCAAGCTCGGAAATGTTGCGTAAAAAAGATATTGAGTATCGCATTGGGCACGGAGAAGTAAAGGCAATCGTAAGTTATGAACCGTACATTAAACAGTTTGATAACATAGAGGCGATGGACTCTCTTCAAAAGTTCGTCCTGAGCGAGCAGTCAGTAGATGGATGGATTAATTTGAAAACAGCATTAGAAACAGAGAGTGACATGTTGGAAATGGCGAAGACAGATAAAGAAGATATGGTCTTTTTATCGTACACGTCAGGGACGACAGGAAATCCAAAAGGTGTCGTTCATACGCATGCGTGGGCATATGCTCATTTACGTACGAGCGCCCCAAATTGGCTCGGAATTGAAGAGAATGATGTTGTATGGGCAACAGCTAGTCCAGGCTGGCAAAAATGGATTTGGAGCCCGTTTTTAGCAACTCTCGGCTCAGGGGCAACAGGATTTGTATACCACGGTAAATTTGAACCGAAAACATATTTAAATTTATTAGATGATAATAAAGTGAACGTGCTTTGTTGTACGCCGACTGAGTATAGATTAATGGCTAAGGTAGAAAACTTAAACGAGTACAATTTAGAAGCGTTACAGAGCGCTGTATCAGCAGGTGAACCATTAAATAGGGAAGTTATTGAAACGTTCCAAAAGCATTTTGACATTACAGTAAGAGACGGTTATGGACAAACGGAAAATACGTTACTTGTTGGGACGATGAAAGGGATGGACATTAGACCGGGATCAATGGGAAAACCGACGCCAGGCAACCATGTTGATATCGTAAATGAGGAAGGTATTCCAGTGCAGGTAGGAGAAGTTGGTGATATTGCAGTTCACATTGAAACACCAGCCCTCTTTAAACAGTACTATAAAGATGATGAGCGTACAGCGATGCAATTCCGTGGTGATTATTATATTACCGGTGACAAGGCGAAAAAAGATGAAGATGGCTACTTCTGGTTTGAAGGACGCGGAGATGATATTATTATTAGCTCCGGTTATACAATTGGACCGTTCGAAGTCGAAGACGCACTTGTAAAACATCCATACGTAAGAGAATGTGCGGTTGTCGCAAGTCCAGATGAAATTCGTGGAAGTGTCGTGAAGGCATTTATCGTATTAAGAGAGAATATAGAAAAGAACGAAGAAACATTGATTCCAGTACTTCAACAACACGTCAAAGAACTCACTGCACCATATAAATATCCTCGCAAAATTGAATTTGTAGATGAACTACCAAAAACGATTTCTGGAAAAATTCGTCGTATTGAACTTAGAAAACAAGAGATGGAGATTCCTTCAAAATAATTTCGAAAATAGTGAAGGAAATAGTTGAATGAAATGTAAAACGTATGATATTATAAAAACGAACACGAGTTCGGTTTTATAAATTTTAAAAAAGAGGTGTCCGTATGATTTTAGGTATTAATCCTTACTTAGTTTTAGATGGTAGTGGGCAAGAAGCTGTTCAGTTTTACAAAGAGGCGTTAGACGCAAAAGTAGAAGTCATGCAAACCTTTGGTGATATGCCTGAAAATCCAGAATACCCGATTCCAGCTGAAGCGAAAGAGCGCGTTTTACATGCTACTTTAAAAGTTGGCAATACGGAACTGATGATTTCTGATACATTCCCAGGTAAAGGGCATGCGATCGGATCTCAAGTGACAATCGCAATTCAAATTAGTAACGCGGAAAAAGCGAAAGAAGTATTTGATAAGTTACAAGAAGGTGGCGAAGTTATTATGCCACTTCAAGAAACATTCTGGAGCCCAGCATACGGACAAGTAAAAGATAAATTTAGCATTGAATGGCAAATTACAACGAATCCTACTGAACAAAATTAATTTTTAAAAAAGCACCATGTTTTGAAATGGTGCTTTTTTCTATACAATAAAAATAAAGGAGATGGGATATATGGGAGAAATTTGGTACGGCGGCACCATTTACACGATGAGAGAAGAAAATGAAAAAGTGGATGCTATTTACGTTGAAAATGGCGTCATTGTTGACGTGGGGAATAAAGAAAAGTTAGAAAACCGATATTCAGAAGTGAAGTTATATGACTTAAAAGGGCAAACGATGATTCCAGGGCTTGTTGATAGCCATATGCATCTTATTGGGCATGGGGAGAGGTTACTCCGTCTAGATTTATCAAATTGTACATCTTATAGTGAAGTACTTACTCTCGTTCAGAAGCGAGTAGAAGGAGCTCCACAAGGAACATGGATTATCGGAGAAGGATGGAATGAAAATAATTTTACAGATACAAAACAAGTTCATGTACGTGATTTAGATGAGATTTCTAAAGAACATCCGATTTTATTAAAGCGCGTTTGTCGTCACGTGACATGGGTGAATTCATACATACTGCAAGAAGCGAACATAACAGAAGCGGCGCAAGACCCGAAAGGCGGGAAGATCGGCCGGGATTCATCAAATAAGTTAACAGGACTTTTATATGAACAAGGACAAGAATTAATTAAACATGTTCAGCCTGAAATTGATGAAGCCTATTTACAAGGGGCTCTGCAAACAGCGATTAAAGACTGCTGGCAATACGGACTCGTTGGTGGGCATACGGAAGATTTAAATTATTATGGCGGTTTTAGAAAAACATACAATGCGTTTTCACACGTTATAAAAGAAATGCCATTTAAAGCCCATTTGCTCGTTCATCATGAAGTAGCGAATGAGCGAAAAGAATATGAAAATGAGCACTACATTGAATTTGGGGCGATGAAAATTTTTTCTGATGGCTCTTTTGGCGGAAGAACAGCTTTATTAAGTAAACCATATGAAGATGCGCAGGAAACGAATGGAGTTGCGATTTTTTCACGTGCAGAGCTTGCAGAGTTAGTGAAGAAAGCTCGTGATTTACATATGCCAGTTGCCATTCATACAATTGGTGACTTATCGCTTGAATATGTCATTGATGCACTCGAATTATATCCGCCAGCAAAAGGATTACGTGACCGCATTATTCATTGTCAGCTCGCTCGTGAAGAGTTGATTGAAAGAATGAAACACTTGCCGGCTATTATCGATATTCAGCCAGTCTTTGTTTCATCGGATTTCCCGTCAGTCATTGAAAAACTAGGGAAGCATCGTCTTCGTTATGCATACGCTTGGAAGACGTTACTAGATGCAGGATTACACTGCAACGGTGGGTCTGATGCTCCAATCGAACAAGTGAATCCGTTTTTAGGTATATATAGTGCTGTTACACGTAGAAGTTTTATTGACGGCGTATGCTATATGCCAGAAGAAAGGCTAACGGTATATGAGGCTGTTTCTTTATTTACAACAGGAAGTGCCTATGCAATTGGGAAAGAAGAGAAGCGGGGGCAAATTACAACAGGATATGAAGCAGACTTTACAATATTAGACCGCGACATATTTGAAATCGAGTCAGAAGAAATAAAAGAAGTACAGGCAGAAATGACCGTCATTGATGGGGAAATCGTGTATAGAAAAGGTGCGTAAAAATATATCGACTTACCGACAAAAAATGACAAGAAAAGTTGCCGGATAATAGAGGGGGTTACCCGCGTTAATCGGGGTAAATAAAAAACCGACAAATTATGATATTTCATAATTTGTCGGTTTTTTTAATACTATAAAAACGTTCTCTGTACTTTTTCCCAGAAAGAGTTATTTTTTAATTTAACTGTTTTAATTTGTTTATCGCTTAAGCGTACAACAACTTTTTCCACTTGTTTAATGCTAAGTGCTTCATTATCCATGCCGATAACCGGATAATCATTACTGTCTGGTTTTAATGCTAAAGTTAATGTACGTTCGTGATTTAAGATGAACGGTGAACCAAGTGTACGGTATGTGTTGTTATTTAAAGATGCTAATTCACTTACTTGGAAGCAAGGGATAAGCGGATCAACAACTGCACCATGCAATGATTTATTGTAAGCCGTACTTCCTGTTGGAGTAGAAACAACTAAACCGTCGCCTCTAAATGTTTCAAAATATAAATCATCAACGTGAACATCCACAACGAATGTTTTAATGATGCTTGAGCGTAAAGAAAATTCATTTAAACAATGGAAAGATGTTCCGTGATCTACATCTACTTGAATTGTTGGGTATTTTCGCACTTCAATTTCGTTCTTTGTAATTTCTTGAAGGGCTGTATCAACGTGATCAATATGGAAATCGCAGTAGAAAGAAATTTCATCTTTCGTAGAAATCCCTGCGTATAAGCAATCTTCTCTAAAACCAGTTTTACGAACGGCTTGTAAGAAAGTTCCATCATCTCCAACGCTGACAATAGCGTTTGCATTTTTTGGATGATCTAATATGGTAAATCCATTCTCTTCTAAAATACGATAGATTGGTTTCATTTTTTCAACAAGTGTTACTTTGTCATCACCATAAAAGAAAAATAAATTGCGACGATCTGCCATTATGTATCCCTCCACTGCAGTTAAGTTTTCTGTTCTTCGTGCTACATATCATGAGAATGTGTCCTCGATGATATGTTCAAATAATATATTTCGATATAAATTGTCAAAATCCCTTTTTATTTTTAGAAAAATTTTTATATTCAATTTTATGAAAGGTTGTTTAATGGTGAATAAACTTGTCGATAATGGGTATGGAGTGAAAGGATGGTACAAATGAAGTGGCTCGTAATTGGAATGATAATTCTTCTACTTTTTATTTTGCTTATACTATTGTCGAAAATATCACTTAAGGTGACGTTTTTATATTCAGAAATGGAAAAGCAATGTTTGTTTCAAGTGAAAATATGGATGATTCGATATACATTTGATGTGTTGGAAAGAATTGAAAAACAACAGAAAAAGACGGAGCAAAAAATCGAAAAAGCTGAGAAAGATGGCGGCATAGATAATAAAATTATGGCACAACTTGATAGCATGGGTGAACTGATAAAAAAGCTTCAAGAAGTTCATACTATTGTTAAAGATTTTCTCAAACGAGTGAAAATCAATGGTTGGAAATGGCATTCACAAATTGGAACAGGCGACGCAGCCAGTACCGGAATTGTCACTGGATATGCATGGGGGACAAAAGGAATGGCTGCTGGAATTGTAGGACAATATATGCATATTGTTGACGTACCAGAATTTGAAATTACACCTGTCTTTCAAGGGAAGGGATTTGCATCAAGAGGTGAGTTAACAGCATCTTTTCGTATATTCCGTACTGTAAAAACAGCGGTGAAATTACTCATATTTATGAGGAAACAAAGATCTGGTATGACAGAAAAACCAGTTCAAGCATAGGGGGGATATAGAATGGACCATCCAATTCAAGGTTTAATGACAACCGCAATGCAGCATTTAAAACAAATGACTGACGTTAATACAATTGTTGGAGACCCAATTAAAGCAGCAGATGGAAGTGTAATTCTTACCGTTTCAAAAGTCAGTTTCGGTTTTGCTGCTGGTGGAAGTGAATTTGGTAAAGTAGAATATTCAGGCCGTCATCCATTTGGTGGAGGTAGTGGTGGAGGAGTTTCTATTAATCCTGTTGCCTTTCTTGTTATAAATGGAGAAGGTGTGAAAGTGTTGCATTTAGATAAACAAACACACGTCATCGATAAAATAATTGAATTAGCGCCACAAGCTGTTGATAAAGTGAAAGAAATGATGGATAAACGAAAAGAAGATGATCCAGAATTTCAAATTTAACGAATAGAGGTCGTCTCAAAGGGTGTTTTGGGACGACCTTCTAATATGTATAGGTTGCTACTATTGTCTTATTTTTCGTTAAGTTGATATATTTAGAGTTGTGTACGATAGGATTTCAATTACTATTGTAATCGTAAAGTTAAGAGCTCTACTTTTAGGATGTTCTCTTTTTTTATTTTTTTGTAAATAAAGCGATTTTATTTGCATTATCGATAGGGACAAACTATCATTTACAGTGTACATATTTTGTTTAAATAAGGGAGGATTCTCAAGTGGCAAACGTAACTTTTAAAGGTAATCCAATGACTTTAGTTGGAACAGAAGTTAAAGTTGGCGATCAAGCGCCAAACTTCCAAGTGTTAGCAAACGACTTATCTCCAGTAAGTTTAGAAACATACAAAGGTGAAGTGAAATTAATTAGTGTTGTACCTTCAATCGACACAGGTGTGTGTGATGCGCAAACACGTCGTTTTAACCAAGATGCAGCAGGTATTGAAAACGCGAAAGTATTAACAATTAGCGCTGACTTACCATTCGCTCAAAAACGTTGGTGTGCAGCAAACGGTTTAGAAAATGTTGTAACACTTTCTGACCACCGCGACCTTTCATTCGGCGAAGCTTACGGCTTAGTAATGAAAGAACTTCGTTTACTTGCTCGTGCAGTATTCGTAGTAGATAGCAATGACAAAGTAGTTTACGCAGAATACGTAAGCGAAGGTACAAGCCATCCAAACTATGAAGCAGCATTAGAAGCAGCAAAATTGGCGAAGTAATGTAAATGAAGATGACCTCTAATTAAAGTTTCACTTTAGAAGAGGTCGTCTTTTCTCATATATTGTTAAATGAACCGATATATGAGAAAAGACGTTACGTCATACATCACTTAAAAGGGAGCTCCTAAAAAGAGGTCGCTTTTTCTTTTGGGAAAAAATCAGATTATGGTATGATATAAGTTATGTGTAAAAGAGAGAAGGAGGAATGTACGTGAGTCAGGCAGTAGAAACATTATTTTCTATTTTTGATTCTTCTATGGTAGTTTTACGTAAAGAATTAGATGTGACATATTTAGAGGCGCTTGTAGAAACAGGTGATAACTTGTTTGAAGGAGCAATTTTACAAGAAGAATTATCCGAGGCAACAATTGAAAGGTTGAATCGTGAATATAGTACGTTTAATGAAGAAACATATAAAGGGGAAGAAATTCGTAAAGCATTTCAGCTAGCCATTTTAAAAGGAATGAAAGAAGGCGTGCAAGCGAATCATGAAATGACGCCTGATGCAGTTGGAATGTTCATGAGCTACTTATTCCATAAATTTATGCAAGGGCAAAAAGAAATTACTGTTTTAGACCCTGCAATTGGAACAGGTAACTTAATGACTACAGTGTTTAATAGCGCCAAAGAAGGACTTGAAATGAGTGGATTTGGTGTAGAAGTGGATGAAGTGCTAATTAAACTTGCTTTGGTAAATGCGAATTTACAAAAGCATGCAATCGAATTCTTCCATCAAGATGGACTAGCACCACTTTATATTGATCCAGTTGATGCAGTTGTTTCAGATTTACCAATCGGTTACTATCCAAATGAAATCGGTGCAAGTGAATATAAGTTAAAAGCAGATGAAGGAATGTCATATGCGCATCACTTATTTATTGAACAAAGTGTGAAACATACGAAAGAAGGCGGATACTTATTCTTCTTAGTACCGAACTTCATTTTCGAAAGTGATCAGGCGCCAAAATTACATGCATTTATTAAAGAAACATGTTTTATTCAAGGGTTATTACAGCTACCTGTTTCCATGTTTAAAAACGAGAAAAATGCAAAAAGTATATTTGTGCTCCAAAAGAAAGGCCAAGGTGTAACAATGCCGAAACAGGCACTACTAGTGGAATTACCTAAGTTCTCTAACATGAAGGCTATGGAGAACATTATGGATCAATTGAATACTTGGTTTGCAACACATAAATAATACGATATATATGTAACAGGGTTAGTAATTACTATAGTACAGTTGTATATGATGTGTAATATTTTTTAGTATATACAAGATTTAACTGAATTTTTTTGAAATCTGTAATATATTTTTTTTCTTGGTGTTACAATTTTTTCACTTGAAATATATCTCAGACGATGTTTAAATTAAAATCGTGAGTATAAAATTTACTGATGATGAAATGGTTTCATAATGAGTAAGTTTAATTAGATAAAATCGAGCGGTTTGTGGAATGATCCACACAACTACCAAGAGAAAAAGGGGCGAAAGACTAGATGTCAAAAATCATCGCGATTAACGCAGGAAGCTCTTCCTTAAAATTCCAATTATTTGAAATGCCAAGTGAAACAGTATTAACAAAAGGTTTAGTAGAACGTATCGGTTTAGAAGATAGTATCTTCACTATTACTGTAGATGGCGAAAAACAAAAAGAAATTACAAGCATCCCAGATCACGCAGTAGCAGTTAATATGCTTCTTAAAAAATTAACTGAAAACGGAATCGTTAAGTCTCTAGATGAGATTAGCGGTATCGGTCACCGTGTTGTTCACGGCGGCGAAAAATTTGCTGACTCTGTTTTACTTACTGATGAAGTATTAGCTGATATCGAAGAATTAAGCGATTTAGCACCACTTCACAACCCAGCAAACATTGTTGGTATTAAAGCATTCCAAGAAGTATTACCAAACGTACCAGCAGTAGTAGTATTTGATACAGCATTCCACCAAACAATGCCGGAATCTGCATTCCTATACAGCTTACCATATGAGTACTATGAGAAATTTGGCATCCGTAAATACGGTTTCCACGGAACTTCTCACAAATATGTAACTGAGCGTGCGGCTGAATTATTAGGTCGTCCACTTGAAAGCTTAAGCTTACTTTCTTGTCACTTAGGTAACGGTGCAAGTATCGCAGCAGTAGAAGGCGGTAAATCTATCGATACTTCTATGGGCTTCACTCCACTTGCTGGTGTAACAATGGGTACACGTTCTGGTAACATTGACCCTGCGTTAATTCCATACATCATGGAAAAAACAGGCCAAACAGTAGAAGAAGTTCTTAACGTATTAAACAAGAAAAGTGGTATGTTAGGTCTTTCTGGATTCTCTAGTGACTTACGTGACATCGAACAAGCGGAAGAAGAAGGAAACCACCGTGCAGAAGTAGCGCTAGAAGTATTCGTAGGACGTATCCATAAGTATATTGGTTCTTATGCAGCTCGTATGAAAGGTGTAGACGCAATCATCTTTACAGCTGGTATTGGAGAAAATAGTGCTCTAATTCGTGAGCGTGTATTAGAAGGCCTTGAGTTCATGGGCGTATACTTCGATCCAAAACGTAACGACATTCGTGGCGAAGAAGCATTCATCAGCTTCCCACACTCTCCAGTAAAAATTATCGTAATTCCAACTGACGAAGAAGTTATGATTGCTCGTGACGTACTACGTCTTGGAGATATTGGTTAATATATGCATGAAAAAGACGAGATCCTAAAGGGTTTCGTCTTTTTTTGTATAGGGACGATTATAATGTAGTTGAATAGAAATTAGTAACATTTATTTGGATAGATTCTTGCAATTTATATTCCATATAAAGAATGTGCAATGTATAAGCATATTTGCAAAGAATAAGCGGAAATATGTTACAATAGAAAAAAATCAAACGAGGTGGTTGTTACGGTGCGATCGAAGCGAGAACAAGCCATTTTAGACAATATAAAGGAATGGGAAGCGCAATTAATTGAGCAAGAATCGACCGATTTTCAAAAAATGTTTGATAAATGGGTACATACTACAATTGCGAAATTACCTGAGAAAAAACGAAAAGATTTCTTTACGAAAGCAGATGGATGGCTCTTTCATTTGCATGCGCTTATTCAAAGTTCACAATCACAGCTAGATGCACGTAATCGTATTTTAGGAACGTCGAGATTATTTGATGAATCAATTGAGCAACTTGAAGATTTGAAATCATTATCTATTGATCAATTAACATACATAGCAGAGCAGCAAACAGCACGTCATCGCCTATATTCATTCGTACAAGGCGGAGCAACGGGTGCTGGTGGTTTATTATTATTAACAGCTGATTTTCCGGTTATGATTGCGTTAAATGTAAAGGCCGTACAGCTTATTGCAACATCATTTGGGCATGATGTGAACAAGCCTTATGAAATGATGCTTGCGTTAAAGGTATTTCATGCGTCATTACTACCAGGAAGACTTCAGCAGTACGCATGGTACAATTTATTGCAAGAACTGGAGCAAGAAGATTCGTTCTTTTATGAAGGAGACGAAGCGGTGTTACAACCAGCTTCTACGGAGGTTGTGTTAAAGCAAATTTTGAAGACATTTTCGATTTATGCGCTTCGTCGTAAGTTATTCCAAGGCATTCCGGTAATTGGAATGGCAATCGGATCTACAGTGAACTATCGTTTAACAAGAAATGTTACTGAATTTGCGAATCGATTTTATCAAGTGCGCCACATAGTCGAAAAAGAAAAAAGAGCGTAAAAAAAAAGCGAGAGGCCGAAGCCTTTCGCTTTTTAGTTTGTTGCATGTTTTTTGGACATTGGAATTGATACTGGTTGCTTTGTTGCTTTCTTTTCTGTTTTTGGATAGTAAATTAAATCCAATGTTTTTGCCTGTACGGCAATCGAAAGAATAGTAAAAGCAATTTCTGTCCAATTTAAATAATATAATGAAAGCGCAAGAACAATCGCGTCAAAGACGAAGAAAATTTGCCCAATTGTAAAACGAGTTCGTTTACTTAATACAATCGTTAAAATATCGTCTCCGCCGGTTGCACCGCCAAATCGCAATATAAAACCGAGTCCAATACCAGCTAACGCACCGCCAACTACTGCAGCTACAAATAAATTATTTGATAAATCTACCGTAAATGGAGAATAATTTTCCATAAGGGAATAAAATACTCCGAATGAAATTGAACCTAAGAATGAATAGCCAACCATTTTTCTACCTAAAAATGAAGCACATAGTAAAATAATAGGGATATCCATTATCACAGTTGAAATAGATGGTGAAATATCATAAAAATTTTGGATAAATAGTGCAATACCTACAAATCCACCTTCTGTTAAGTGGTTTTGGAAGTGAATGTGATATAGCGCTGCTGCTAAAATAAATGAACCGATTAAAACCATAAAAATTTCTTTAATAATTTGTCGACTTTGGATGTTCCTCATCGTTATTCCTTCTTTCCGTAGTTAGTAGTCCTTTTGGTGTTGTAAACTAACTACGAGCTCACATGTAGCTTTCAGTTAGTTTACGTAAAACTAACTACGCTATATGTCGCTGAAGAAATAACGAATAATCCTCTCGTCCATCAATTCTCCCTACCTTCGTTTTAGTTTAAGTCTTAAAGCGACTAAACAAAACGTGGAGTAGAATTCTTCATTTAGCAATCCTGCTCTTCTTTGTTTTGTTTAGCTAATAACAATTAAGTCCTAAACAAAACGCTATGTGTAAGAAGAGTCTTTTTTTTGCCAAATTATCCTTCGGGCAATCATAATTTCCCCACTCTCGTATTTTTTTCGCTAGACTAAAGTATCTGAGCTGAAAAATACGCTACGTGTATGATTCGTCAATACGATGCCACATGCTCCTTCGGGCGATCATGATATCAAAATCCCTTCCTTCAAGATTTATATAATTATATCATACTTTCAAAAAATGTATGCGGATGGAAACCGACAATAAACGGAGGAAATCTACAAAAATTGTTATGTTTAAATATTTTTGTAGAAAAGCCTAAGTTATTTCGTAAGATAGGAAAGGTTTTAAAGTTTGTCCAATAAGTAAGGAAAGAGTCTGCTAGTAGGTCCATTTGATGTGTGTTTGGCGAAAACAGCACAAGAAATATATTGTAAATCGTGTTACGACAAAAAAGCATGACCCAAAGTAATTGAGGGGCATGCTTTTTTCATTGGTGTGCTTTTCCCTCAGATACGTTTTGGGTAAGGCGATACCAAAGCCAAAGATCGTTAATAATTGAAGCAAGATCAGCAATTTCAGAATTAAGCTTACAGGAAATTTCAAAATTCTCTTCGTTATTTAAACGATGTTGTTTTTGATTAATGTAATGTTCAAGTTCTTTTATACGATCGGGTATTTTTCCCCGAATTTGCTCCCATTTTAATAAAATAGCGTGCTGCGTTTTTTTAGAGATGTCTTCCCATTCTTCTTGTATGTTCGGCACTGCAATTCCTAGATGCTCGTTGTATATAAAATATTTTTCCATAGATACACCTCCATTTTCCTGCCTCTATTTTACATAAAAAAAGAAAGAAGTTCGACGAAATTGTTTGAAAAAAATTGAAAATGACTCTTGATACATTTTGTAAAAGGTGTTAAAGTGTGAATTATTATAAAAGAAAATGAATATTTATTCTTTAGGGGGATGCAAAAATGGAGAAGAAAAAAGTTGTATTAGCATATTCTGGAGGTCTTGATACTTCCGTTGCAATTAAATGGTTACAAGAGAAAAATTATGATATTATCGCGCTTTGCTTAGACTTAGGGGAAGGTAAAGACTTAGCATTTGTAAAAGAAAAAGCACTTTCAGTAGGTGCAATTAAATCGTATATGGTGGATGTTCAAGAGGAATTCGCGAATGAATATGCATTGATGGCGATGCAAGCACACACATTATACGAAGGAAAATACCCTCTTGTCTCTGCGTTATCTCGTCCGCTGATTGCGAAAAAATTAGTAGAAATCGCAGAACAAGAAGGTGCGACTGCAGTTGCACACGGATGTACAGGGAAAGGGAATGACCAAGTTCGTTTTGAAGTTTCTATTCAAGCATTAAATCCTTACTTAGAAGTAATTGCACCTGTGCGTGAATGGAAATGGTCACGTGAAGAAGAAATTGCATATGCAAAAGAAAATAATGTACCAATTCCAATTAATTTAGATAGCCCATTTTCAATCGATCAAAACTTATGGGGACGCAGCAACGAATGTGGAATTTTAGAAGATCCATGGGCAGCGCCGCCAGAAGATGCATATGAGATGACATTGGCATTAGAAGATACACCGAATAAACCAGAGTTTGTAGAAATTGGATTTGAAGCAGGCGTACCGACTACTTTAAATGGCACTGCATATCCACTTTCAGAATTAATTAAAACGTTAAATGCACTTGCTGGAAAACACGGCGTTGGACGTATCGATCACGTAGAAAATCGTCTTGTCGGTATTAAATCTCGTGAAGTATACGAATGTCCAGCAGCGATGACGTTAATTACAGCGCATAAAGAGCTGGAAGATTTAACACTTGTGAAAGAAGTAGCGCATTTTAAACCGATGATTGAACAGAAAATAACAGAACTTATTTATAACGGCCTATGGTTCTCACCTTTAAAACAAGCGCTTAATGCTTTCTTACAAGAAACGCAAAAAAATGTAACAGGTACAGTGCGTGTGAAATTATTTAAAGGTCATGCAATTGTAGAAGGTCGTAAATCTGAGTACTCTTTATATGATGAGAAATTAGCAACATATACTGCTCAGGATGAATTTAATCATGATGCGGCAGTTGGATTCATTTCATTATTCGGTTTACCTACGAAAGTATACAGCCAAGTGAATCAAAAGAAGGTGGAAGCGTGAGCAAACTTTGGGGCGGACGTTTTACAGAAGAAGCGGAAGCATGGGTTGAAGAGTTTGGAGCATCCATCTCCTTCGATCAACAATTAGTAAATCAAGATATAACTGGGAGTATTGCACACGTAACGATGCTAGCAAAGCAAGGCATCGTTACGAAAGAAGAAGCAGAGAAAATAAAGATAGGGCTTCAATATTTACTAGAGGAAGCGAAAGAAAATAAATTGAGTTTCTCAGTCGAGGCTGAGGACATTCATTTAAATATTGAAAAGATGTTAATTGAAAAAATCGGTGAAGTAGGAGGAAAACTTCATACAGGCCGAAGCCGTAACGATCAAGTAGCGACTGATATGCACTTATATTTAAAAGAAAAAGTGCAAGATATTATAAAGGCTACAAAACAATTGCAAACTGTTCTTGTTCATCAAGCGGAAAATAACATTGAAACAATTATGCCTGGGTATACGCACTTGCAGCGTGCGCAGCCTATATCATTTGCACATCATATTCTTGCTTACTTTTGGATGTTAGAGCGCGATGTGAATCGTTATGAAGATTCATTAAAGCGTATTAACATCTCCCCATTAGGAGCAGGAGCGCTAGCTGGGACAACATTCCCGATTGACCGAGAATATAGTGCGGAGCTTCTTGGATTTAATGGAATCTATGAAAATAGTTTAGATGCGGTAAGCGATCGTGATTTCATACTGGAGTTTTTAAGTAACTCGTCTATGCTCATGATGCACTTATCACGCTTTTGCGAAGAACTTATTTTATGGAGTAGCCAAGAGTTTCAATTTATTGAAATGAGCGATCAATACGCAACGGGAAGCAGTATTATGCCGCAAAAGAAGAATCCGGATATGGCGGAACTAATCCGCGGTAAAACGGGCAGAGTATACGGTAACTTATTCAGTTTACTTACAGTAATGAAAGGATTACCGCTCGCTTACAATAAAGATTTGCAAGAAGATAAAGAAGGAATGTTTGATACAGTAAAAACAGTAGAAGGATGCCTGCATATTATGGGCGGCATGCTAGAAACGATGACTGTAAACAAAGAAAAGATGGGGCAAGCTGTAACGCAAGATTTCTCTAATGCAACAGAAATTGCTGACTATTTAGCAAACAAGGGACTACCATTCCGTCAAGCTCATGAAATTGTTGGAAAGTTAGTTCTACATTGCACACAAAAAGGAATTTATTTATTAGATGTACCACTTGAAACGTATAAAGAAATGAGTTCGTTATTTGAAGAAGATTTATATGAAGTTCTTTCACCATATGCGGCTGTAAAGCGCCGTAATAGTGCTGGCGGAACAGGGTTTGAACAAATCCAAAACGCTTTGGAAAAAGCGAAGGGGTTAGTTGGAGAGTTTGTTGGAAGTTAAATGATGTATGATATAGAAGGTAAGGTGCTTTTTTTAAAGTACCTTACCTTTTTGTATTTAGACTTTTAGGTACGCATCTATCATTTCATAATTTTTTTGCATAATCATAAAGTGATGCTTCTCATGAATCGCTAATAGTTGAATAGATTGAATAAGGTTAGGATAGTGAGCAATGGGGTCTAAAAATACGATATGCCCTGCGATATTTTCTTCTATATTTTGAACTAGTTTTTTTAGTTCATCTGTTTCATGTGAAAGTAATTCTTCTAATTCGTTTACATTCATAGAGTGATAGACTTTTTTTGAAGGGATTAAAATCCAAGGGGCTTTCATGCCTCTGCCGTGTTTTTCTTTATATTCGGCATAAATATCATGTATGTCAGTTGCAAATGGCGCGTTTTTTCTTAGCTTGGCATAAGGGATAAGAGTGAAAGAGAATTTAATCGCTATTTTTAGCATCCTTGCAATTAAATATAAGTGATAAAAGTGTTCACCAATAGACCATTTTCCATCCTCTTTCCTATACCATAGTTGTTCTTGTGAAAGTGAATGAAGCTTAGGAAGGAACTGGTTTCTTTGTACATGTAATGTATGAAAATGTTTTGAGATATTTTCAGATTTCATAGTAGAGCATCCTCCATACTTGTTTTTTCCTAATTATAACATTTTTCGTATAGATTTAATTAAGCCTAGAACAATATGTTCTAGGCTTAAAGTTTCATCGATTAATCATACTTATGTCGATCTTTCGTAATTCGAATATACTCAATATCCATCAAATCTCGAAGTAATGCACCATTACTTAGTTCCACACCATGTTTCTCTTTAAAATGTGTGCGAATCGTATCTAACATTTCGATCTCTTTCCCATTCACATCTAAAATAATACGTTCAGAATCATCCATGTAGCATCCTCCTTTTCTAAACACACATATTGTGTCCGTCTATTTCTAAAAAATGTATGTTAGTGTAATGTTAGGAAATGAGAAAGGAATGGAAGATGCGACGTATTGTTTTTCTTTAGTGATTGTTGCTGCTTGTCTTGTATTTATCGTGAAATATGTGAAATGAAAAACACCAAGCCCCTGGGGACTTGGTGTTTTATTTATGAATTAAAGATCACCTTGCTCCTCATCACCACGAACAACAAGGACATCGCATTTCGCATAGCGAATAATATGTTCAGAGACGCTACCAATTAGGAAACGCTCAACAGCATTTAAACCAGTTGCACCACACATAATTAAATCTACTTTATTGTTTGGAGCGATTTCTTTTGAAATTTTAGATTTAGGATTACCAAATTCTAATACAGTTTCAATTTTTTCAAGGCCAGCTTCAAGCGCAGTTTTTTTGTAGTCTTCTAATAAGTCTTCTGCAAATAGATTTGCACGTTCAGCAATCGCGCGGCTATAAGCCTCTACTGCTGAGTACGCTTTTACATCAACGATATGAGCGATTGTTAATGTTGCATTGTTTCGTTTTGCAACTTGAATTGCTTTTTTAAACGCTTTTTCTGCTTCTTTAGAACCGTCCACCGCAATTAAAATATTTGTATATGTATTATTCATAGTAAATTCCTCCCAATCATTTTTATAACTGTTTACAACTTAATTATAAAACAAATTATGGTAATGCGCTCGCTAAAACGTTACAGAATTTTGAAAACTTTGTTTCAATTCATTTTAGTTGTAATTGGAGCGAGAACTTGTTACATATGAACTATAGCAATTTAAAAGGAGGGCATGTTTGTGAGACACGCGCTCATTACAGCCGGTACGAAAGGTTTAGGAAAGCAAGTAACAGAAAAGTTATTGGCTAAAGGCTATTCAGTAACAGTAACGTATCATAGCGATATGGCTGCTATGGAAACAATGAAAGAAACATATAAAAATGTGGAAGAACGTCTACAGTTCGTGCGAGCTGATGTCACGAAAAAGGAAGATTTACATAAAATAGTAGAAGAAGCGATGAGCCGTTTTGGCAAAATTGACTTTTTAATTAATAATGCTGGTCCATATGTATTTGAACGAAAAAAGTTAGTCGATTATGAAGAAGGCGAATGGAATGAAATGATTCAGGGCAATTTAACAGCGGTATTTCATTTATTAAAACTTGTCGTTCCGGTTATGAGAAAACAGAACTTTGGCCGTATTATTAATTACGGATTCCAAGGGGCAGATAGTGCGCCGGGATGGATTTATCGCTCAGCTTTTGCGGCAGCGAAAGTAGGACTTGTTTCATTAACGAAAACAGTTGCTTACGAAGAAGCGGAATATGGTATTACTGCGAACATGGTATGTCCTGGTGATATTATTGGTGAAATGAAAGAGGCGACAATTCAAGAAGCGCGTCAGCAGAAAGAACATAAAACACCAATTGGTAGATCTGGAACAGGTGAAGATATCGCAAGAACTATTTCGTTTTTATGTGAGGACGATTCCGATATGATCACCGGTACAATTATTGAAGTAACCGGTGCAGTGGATGTTATTCATAGACATCGATAGAATTAAATAAAGTGAAGTTTCGAATAATTGGACAGTTTATCCTTTATACTGAAAGGTGCGGATAATACTGTCCTTTAATGTAAGATTAAATCTATCGGAAAACTTGTCTTATTTTTTGTCAAATATTGAGATATTATGTTAAAATATAAGAGCGTAGAAAGCGCTTTAAAAAATGATTCAGGGGTCATTTCATAACTCAAGGGGGAACTAATAATGCGTATCGGTATTCCAACAGAAATTAAAAACAATGAAAACCGCGTGGCAATGACGCCAGCGGGAGCTGTACATTTAGTGCAAAATGGTCATGAAGTTTTTGTTCAAAAAGGAGCAGGTATAGGATCAGGCTTTACAGATGAAGAATACGTACAAGCTGGTGCGAAACTTGTTGAAACTGCTGAAGAAGCATGGAATCAAGATATGGTTATGAAGGTAAAAGAGCCAGTTGCAAGTGAATATGGTTACTTCCGCGAAGGTTTAATTTTATTCACATACTTACACTTAGCTCCAGAGCCAGAATTAACGAAAGCATTAATCGATAACAAAGTCGCATCAATTGCATACGAAACAGTACAATTAGATAATCGTTCATTACCATTACTTGCGCCTATGAGTGAAGTTGCAGGTCGTATGGCTGCGCAAATCGGTGCACAATTCCTTGAGAAAAACAAAGGTGGTAAAGGTATTTTACTTGCAGGCGTTCCAGGGGTGAAACGTGGCAAAGTAACAATTATCGGCGGTGGTCAAGCTGGTACAAACGCAGCGAAGATTGCAGTAGGTTTAGGTGCAGATGTAACAATCATCGACTTAAGTGCAGAACGTCTTCGTCAATTAGATGACATTTTCGGTAACCAAGTAAAAACATTAATGTCTAATCCATACAACATTGCAGAAGCTGTGAAAGAATCTGACCTTGTAATTGGTGCAGTATTAATTCCAGGTGCAAAAGCGCCAAAACTTGTAACTGAAGAAATGATTCAATCAATGGAACCAGGTTCTGTCGTTGTAGATATCGCGATTGACCAAGGTGGTATTTTCGAAACAACTGACCGTATTACAACTCATGACAACCCAACTTATGAAAAACACGGTGTTGTTCATTATGCAGTTGCTAATATGCCAGGTGCGGTTCCACGTACATCAACTCTTGCATTAACAAACGTAACAGTACCATATGCAGTACAAATTGCGAACAAAGGCTACAAAGAAGCTTGCCTAGGCAACGCTGCATTATTAAAAGGTATTAACACATTAGATGGATATGTAACATTCGAAGCAGTTGCAGAAGCACACGGCTTACAATACGCTGATGCAAAAGAGCTTCTTGAAAAAGCTCCTGCTTTATCATAATAGAGATACATGTAAGCCCCTCCTTTTGTAAGGAGGGGCTTTTTATTTGGATCAATTGTCTAGTTTCTTTACAATTTTCAATCCGAACATCATTGTAAAGAAAAGAATGCCGAATAAGTAATACAGAGCATATTCAACTCGTATCGTCGAATTTTTGTCAGTGATATATAAAATAAATAATATCGCAGAGCCGATTAAATGAGAGAGACCGAAAATTTGCGCCATAAGTTTTAAACTCATCTTCTCGATTCTTTCATCCATCTCAGGTAATGGATATTTCTCTGCATCGTTCTTTTTTTTCTTAAAGAATATTCGTTTCACTACTAATAGTATCAAGGCTAAGAGTATGTATACGCCAGCGAATAGAAGGACAGAACTAATTTTTTCTTCATCACTACTACTGAAATAAAGAAAGGCTGATCCTAACACTAAAATAGTAAGATGCGAGGCAAACCTTTGGATGAAATTATTTTTCATTTTTTTCCTCCCCAGTTTTATCTAATTGAAATAAATCTTCTACTTTACAGTTGAAAAACTCACATAATTTCAATGCTAATTCTAAACTTGGGTTGTATTTATTCTTCTCGATAGCGATGAGGGATTGTCTAGTGATTTGAACAGAGGAAGCTAATTGTTCTTGGGTGATGTTTCTAACGACGCGGAATTGTTTCACATTATTTTTAATCAAATATACAAAATCTCTTTTTTTGTAAATTTGTTACATTAACTTTATCCATTTTTAGGTAAAAAGTAAATAAAACTTTACAAAAAGTAAACAAAATTTTACGAGAAATATAGCTTGTTATGATGTGTTTTTTTGTGATAATTTGGAATTAAATAGAAAGTGAAAGTCGAAAGAGGGGATTCGATGGGGAGCAAAAAGAGGAAGAAAAAGCAAGCTAAGAGACAAAAATATATAAAGAAAAATCAGGAACAGAACATACCCATTTCAAAAAAAATAGTCCGTATTATAGAAAAAACATTTAAGTATATTTGTATGGTTCTGTATGTAATTTTGTGTGGTTATTCATTCGAGCTATTTTATAGTTTTGGGATAACTCCTAATATTATTGAGAGTATTTTAGTATTTATACTTGTCGCAATAGAGTTAGTCTTATTCTTTATATTGTTTGATAAAGTGTGGCCTAGTCATGAAAGCGGTAAAGATAGAAAAAGGAGCAAAAAATCTTCACAAGCTTCAAGCTCATCAAGTGGATTTGGCGACTACAGTAGCAACGATTGTAGCAGCTCAAGTGATGGTGGAGGCGATTGCGGAGGTGGTGGAGACTAAATTAGTTTTTGACTAATGAAAGGATGGATCGAAAGATGGAAGCTGTGAACTTAATAGAATTAACAAAGGATATTCAAAATCAACATAAAAACTTCGTCGTTTCAAATGTAAATAATCATTGCTTACGAATTGCTGTGTTTACTGGTGAATATGATTGGCACTATCACTCTAACTCCGACGAATTATTCATTGTATTAGAGGGAGAATTACTTATTGATTTTGAAGATGGAGAAACAGCGGTTTTAAAGCCGAATGATTCTATCTTAATTCCGGCTTGTACGATTCATAGAACGAGAGCATTAAAGAGAACGGTAAATCTTTGTTTTGAAAATATAGAGGCTGATACGATTAAGGTGGAGCAAGTATGAAAAAATTATCTGTAGCCGAGTATAGAAAAATCCTTCCGATTTTAGAAAGTCATACAAAAACGACGACGTTTGCTTATGCGGTATGTGATCAAATGATAGATGGTGAGGTTTTTGCAAACGAGAAGTTAACAGCAGGACTAATTAGTACAGCTAATGGCATTTATTATGTATTTGGTAATACGCAAGATGAAAGTTATAACGAAGATTTATTTTCGTATATAAAAACGGCTATTGAAAAAACAGAGAAGAGATTTACATTGTTCACTTCGAGTGAAGAGTGGGAAATGATGATAGAAGAGCGTTTTAGTAATGCACTTAGGAACATCCCGCGAATGAAATTTCAAAGAGTAACCTTTGAAGAGAGAAAACGAGATTGTAATAAAAGTACATATGAAGTGAAGCGTATCGATAGAAAAGATATAGCACGAAGCAATGAATTTACAGAGGAATATTATAAAGAATATTGGGGATCAATTGAAGCGTTTTTGAATGATGGTTTTGGATTTTGCATAGAACAAGAGGGAACGATTGTAGCGGAATGTGTTTCGATATTTAGCGGGAACGGGTTTGCTGAAATTGATATTGCGACGCATAAATCATATCAAGGGAAAGGATTAGCCCGAGCTGTTGCAACACGGTTCATTGAATATTGCATGAAAAATGATATTACACCGTGCTGGGATTGTTATGTAGACAATATTCCTTCGCAAAAATTAGCTAGTAAATTAAGTTTTTATAATCCCATAGAATATAGATTGTTTGTACGTAAGAAAACGGGGGAATAAAAATGAATGTGGAATTATCGAGATTTAAAGTGAAACAAGGTAAAAGTCATCGTGTAGACGAATGGATGCAGCTTCTTAATGACAATATGAAAGAAGTGCTTTTGACATTAAACGACGAAAAGATGTATGTAGAGACAATTTTCCGGGAAATAAGAGATGGAGAAGAGTACTTATATTGGCATTCTGTGCAAGGAGAAGGTGGGGCTGTTGTCGAAAATTCTCATCATGAAATTGATAAAAAGCACTTGGAATTTTGGTATGAATGTATTGATGAGGAAGTACCGTCTGTTGATATGAAAACAGAAGTTGTTATGATTCAAGATGTTGTGAAAGAAGCGATGAAATAATAAAAAGCACATTAAAATAGATTTGCTTTTTATTATGAACATTTTTTAGAAAAACAGTATACATTTTATGCTCTCAAACAGTATATAGAGAGGAGAGCATAAGGAGTCGTGGTATGTTTGGATATCTTTAAGTGAAAATAAAGTGGAATTTCAAAAATATTTTAGGGCAAACTATAATGAGATGAAAAGCTTCAAACTAAAAAATTTACAAATATACGGTGTAGTCGTAATAGGAATAACAGAGGATTTACAAAGTTTACAAGGGTCACCGTATATTAAGGCTGCTGTAAGAGGTGTAACAGTTGAGAAATATTGATTACGAGTAATTAATGTGAATAATCAGAAAATTTATGTTATAATATGGGAAAAGGAGGTTTATATGAGGCAAATACATGGAGCAATTTATATTTACATAACAATGTTTTTCGTGGTGATATCTTATGGGTTAGGGCACGTGTATTCGCATCCTATATTAACTTTTTTAAGCGGAGCATGTATGGCGTTTGCGCTTCTCGTCCATCTTTTCTCAGTTTGGATTGTGAAATTTCAATTGAATATTAGTGAGATAGAAGAAGGCACTTTTTAAAGAAAGGGCCTTCTTTTTTTATAATATTAGATTGGCTCTTGTAGTAATCTTTCAACTTTGTATTCCGCTTCTTTACATATAGACATTGAGAAGAATGAGACGAGAAATAAGTGCTTTTAAATGGAGGAGAATTATGAAGAAAGTATTATTTTTGTTCATTAGTATTTTCTTTTTAGGAAGTTGTTCAATTTCATATGTTACTTTTTCTAGCGAGAGCAAAAGTTGGAAGGGGCAATATAAAGGCCATATTGAGGATGACAGTGAAGATGGCATGTTTACGTTTCAATATAAGGGTGGAGATGGAAATACAGAATTGAAAAATTTAGAGATTGCTATTAATGGAGCCTTTAGTACGATGACACAAACGTCAGAAAATCATAAAGGAGCAAAGGTTGAAATGAAGTCTTCTTGTGTAAGTTGTGCACCCCTATCTAAAGATGAACCGATAGAGATTGTGATTAAATGGGATAATAAGTATGAAGAGAAGATGGTTTTAAAGCAGAAATAGAAAAAGGCAGCAATCACGCTGCCTTTTTATTATTTCACAAATTGTAATTCTTTCGGGAATTTCGTTAAAATTTCTGATCCGTCTTTTGTGATGTAAATATCATCTTCAATACGAACGCCACCTACGTTTGGTACGTAAATACCTGGTTCGATTGTGAAGACCATACCTTCTTTTAATAGAGAATCGTTGCCTTCTTTTACATCTGGATATTCGTGTACGCTAATTCCAAGTCCGTGACCAAGGCGGTGCGGGAAGAAGTCTCCGTAGCCTGCATCTGCGATGACAGAGCGAGCAGCTGTGTCGATTGCACCAAGTGTAACGCCTGGTTTACATGCTTCAACTGCTTGTAATTGTCCAGCAAGTACAGTGTTGTAAATGCGAGTTTGTTCTTCAGAAAGTTCACCGAATGCTACTGTACGTGTAATGTCAGAGCAGTAACCGTCAATGATTACACCTAAATCAAATAGTACGAAATCGCCGCGTTTCATTTTGTTTGCGCCTGGAATACCGTGTGGAAGAGCAGAGTTTGCACCTGCTAATACCATCGTATCAAATGACATTTTATGGATGCCTTTTGTTTTTAATTCATGCTCAATAATTGCTAATACTTCTAGCTCGCTACGATTTTCTTTAATTGCATTTACACCAACTTCAACAGCATAGTCTGCCATTTTAGCTGCTTCACGTAAAATAGAAAGTTCTTTTTCGTCTTTAATTAAGCGAAGTTCGCGAACTTTCTCTTCAGCTGATTTGAAAGCTGCATTTGGGAATAATTTTGTTAATTCTTCGTAACGTTCTACGTTTAAATGTTCTTTTTCAATTGCAACTGCATTTGCATTGATACCGCGGTCTTTAATTGCTTTTGCAATCATATCCCATGGTCTGTCAGTATCAGTAAATCCGATGATTTCATGTGCCCATCCAGCGTTACGTGCTTGACCTTCTTCCATTTTAGGACAAATTAAAATAGGTTCTTTTTCTTGGAATACAAACATACCAAGAAGTCTTTCGTGTGGTTCACAGTGGAAGTTCGTCATGTAGAAAACGTTTGGTGTAGAAGTTAAGAAAGCAGCTTCTACGTTTTTTTCTTTTAGCCATTGCATTAAATTTTCTAATCTAGCATTCATCGATTGGCACCCCCGAGATATTTAATTACAAATATAACTTTACATCGGATGAAAGCGTTATGACAAGTAAATAGATGTTAGAAAAGACAGGGAATTAAGAAATCATGTAGAATACAAAGTGTGAATGTGAATAGGGGAGGAATATAATAATGAAAGTATCTTATCACGGGCATTCGGTTGTAAAGATTGAAACGAATGGAAAGGTTATTTTAATTGACCCATTTTTAACAGGGAATCCGAAAACAGATTTAAAGGCTGAAGATGTAAAAGTAGATGCGATTCTTTTATCGCATGGACATGGTGATCATGTGGGAGATACAGTAGCACTTGCGAAGAAAAATAATGCGGTCGTTGTAGCACCATTTGAATTAGCTACATTTTTAAGTTGGCAAGGTGTGAATACACATCCGATGCATATTGGGGGTTCACATGAATTTGACTTTGGAAAAGTGAAATTTACCCAGGCATTCCACGGCTCTAGTTATATTGATGAAGAAAATAAGACGATTACATATACAGGTATGCCAGCTGGTATTTTGTTTACAGCAGAAGAGAAAACTATATATCATGCGGGAGATACTGCACTGTTCTCTGATATGAAGTTAATTGGAGAACTGAATGATATTGATGTAGCATTTTTACCGATTGGTGATAATTTCACAATGGGACCAGAAGACGCTGTTTTAGCTGCAAAATGGGTTGGTGCAAAAACAGTCGTACCGATGCATTACAATACGTTCCCAGTTATTGAACAAGACCCATATCAATTTGTTGAAAAGCTACAAAATTGTACAGGGAAAGTATTAGACGCTGGAGGAAGTATTACACTATAAAAAAGAAACCCTTCATTTGAAAAGACAAGTGAAGGGTTTTTTACGTATGCAGTACAGTTTTTAAAGTTTGTACTTGTTTTGGTGATTCTTGTCTTTTTGTACGTGGCTGTTCAGGTGTTTCATTCAACTCCATCGCAACTTTTTTCCCGTCTACGAAAGCTAAAAACACAGCACCTACAACCTCTAAAAATTTTTTCATCATGTATTCGCTCCTTTGTTTCATATCTTGTCTTAATTGTATAGGGAATCGAGTGGACTAACTATCGAACGAGATGACAATAGCATTACATTGTTGTAATAGAGTGGCTTGTGGAATGTAAGGATTATTTTGTTATAAAAAAAATAGTACAGATACAGAAAGAGAGAGTGTAACAGTTTTGGAAATATAGTATACTGAAAATACAACACATGAAGAATTTAGGGAAAAGAAAGTATGGTGAAACCATTTGGCTACCAAACATAATCAAATTTTAGAACATATTAATAGCCTGCCGGTAGGGCATAAAATTTCTGTAAGGCAAATTGCGAAGGATTTGAGTGTAAGTGAAGGTACAGCTTATCGTGCAATTAAAGATGCAGAAAATAAAGGGTATGTTAGTACAATTGAACGTGTCGGAACAATTCGAATTGAACAAAAGAAGAAAGAAAATATCGAAAAACTGACATATGCAGAAGTCGTTAACATTGTCGATGGTCAAGTACTTGGGGGCAGAGAAGGACTACATAAAACATTAAATAAATTCGTAATCGGAGCTATGAAATTAGAAGCGATGATGCGCTATACAGAAGCAGGGAATTTACTTATTATCGGTAATCGTACGAACGCACATCAATTAGCGCTAGAAGCTGGTGCAGCGGTGCTAATTACGGGCGGATTTGATACGGAAGATCATGTGAAGAAATTAGCAGACGAATTAAAGCTTCCAATTATTTCGAGTAGTTATGATACATTTACGGTCGCAACGTTAATTAACCGTGCAATTTATGATCAACTTATTAAGAAAGAAATCGTACTCGTTGAAGATATTTTAACACCAATTGAAGAGACGTTATATTTAAAGCCAGATGATAAAGTACAGCAATGGCATGCGTATAATGAAGAGACAATGCACGGAAGATATCCAATTGTCGATGAAAATAAAAAAGTGCTAGGTATCGTAACTTCAAAAGATATGATTGGTGTAGCGAAAGAAACACCGATTGATAAAGTCATGACAAAACATCCGATTACAGTGAATGGTAAAATGTCTGTCGCAGCTGCGGCACGTATGATGGTATGGGAAGGCATTGAATTACTTCCTGTTGTTGATGAAGGAAATAAACTGCAAGGAATTATTAGCCGTCAAGATGTACTTCAAGCGCTGCAAATGATTCAGCGTCAACCACAAGTTGGTGAAACGATCGATGATATTGTAACGAATCAATTTATGACGCCGAAAGAAGCGAAAAATGAGCATCTATATCAATTTTCAGTGACGCCACAGATGACGAATTCAATCGGAACGTTATCATACGGTGTATTTGCAACAATTGTGACGGAAGCAACGACGCGCGTCATTCGTGCGCAAAAGAAGAGCGATTTAATTGTTGAAAACTTAACAATTTACTTCGTAAAACCGGTTCAAATTGATAATGTTGTATCCGTTCATCCGAAAGTATTAGAAATTGGACGTAAATTTGGTAAGGTTGATGTAGAAGTGCATCATGAAGGTAATGTTGTTGGAAAAGCATTACTTATGGTGCAGTTAATCGATAAATAAAAGATAGAACAAATCGTTTTGATTTGTTCTATCTTTTTTGTTAGTTTAAGTTTAGAAAGCATTATTAAAGATGTGAGTTTTAGCGGAATATGTATAAGGTGAAGTGGGGAAAATTAGTGGGAAGGCAATGTGTAAAAAGACAGAATATTAATTCAACTTGATTGTGTATTATGTTATAATTCTATTGTAAGAAAATGTATTTCAGGAAGGCGGTATGCAATATGTCATCAGAAGTGCTCTTTTTTGGTGGTGTCGCACTCTTTTACTTTCTTGTGATGATACCGTTTCAATATTTATACATACAAGGATTAAATGAAAAAAAGAAACGGACAGGATTATCTCAGCGAGAATTATATGAAAAAATGTCTTTTGAAGAAGAACAATTACATTTTCATGTGCAAGGAAATCCATTTAATATACCTTCTGCGTTTGTTGCATATATGATTTTGAAAGTTAGAGGACGTAAAAAAGCATCACAATGTTGATGCTTTTTTACGTTGCTTCATAAGCTTCGGCTTCTTTAACTGCTAATGGTAAGAAATGTTTATATTGGCGAAATCCATTAAATGCACTTGCACTACCAAATACAACGAATAAAACACCAACGATAATACGGGCAGTTGAAAGTTCTAAAAAGAATTGGTTTACCCCGAAGAACAAGACGAATGAACCGAGTGCCATTGCAGATTTTCCAGAGAGCCAACCCTTCTCCATCGGACGGTTTGTACGAAAGAATTTTGTTTTGTAGAAGAGGTACAACATAAATGAGACGATAATACAGAAGACTAATACTGGCATAATGCACACTCCCATCGATTTGTGAAAAATAATAGTGGAGAAAAAAGAAATATCAAAACTTTCTAACTTTTATTATAAAGCAATTGTTCGCATGTATGAAATACTTTCCGTTATAATGGAGGATAAAGTGAAACTTTAATTAGTGTGAGGATGTTTCCACGCGCTAATGATTAGTCCGCACCAATTGGGCTTTTACTGCACGTTAAAGTGAAGAAGTTGAATAAAAAGGAGATTATACATATGCATGAGCAAATTTTAGGAGCAATTAAAGAGTTTGATACGATTATTATTCATCGTCACGTACGTCCGGATCCAGATGCATTAGGTTCACAGGGCGGTCTTAGTACAATTCTGCAAGAATCGTTTCCAGAGAAAAATATTTATACGGTTGGGTACAATGAACCATCACTAGCATACTTACGAGTAATGGACGATATTGAAGATAGTGTATATGAAAATGCACTTGTTATCGTATGTGATACAGCAAACCAAGAACGTGTTGACGATCAACGCTATACAAAAGGGAAGATGTTAATTAAAATTGATCATCATCCAAATGAAGATCCGTACGGAGATATTACGTGGGTAGATACGACAGCGAGCTCTACAAGTGAAATGATTTATGAGTTTTACACGTATGGAAAAGATAAAGGATTAAAGATAACAACAGAATCGGCCCGCCTTATTTTAGCGGGAATTGTCGGTGATACAGGTCGTTTCTTATTCCCGAATACAACAGCGAAAACACTTCGTTACGTAAGTGAGCTTGTTGACATGGACGTGAAATTTACAGATTTATACAATGAAATGTATAAGACGAAAGAAAAAATTGCTCGTTTAAACGGCTATATTTTACAAAACTTTACGATGGTAGAAGAAGGAGCAGCTTACATTAAATTAACGAAAGAAGTATTAGAAGAATTTGATGTACTTCCTTCTGAAGCATCTGGTGTTGTTGGAGCTCTTGGTAATATTGATGGATTAAAGGCGTGGGTTCTATTTTTAGAGGAAGACGATGTGATTCGTGTTCGCCTTCGTTCAAAAGGACCAGTTATAAATAAACTAGCGATGCAATATAACGGCGGAGGACATCCGATGGCTTCTGGTGCAAAAGCATCTTCTTGGGAAGAAGCGGATCGTCTGTTTGCTGATTTACGTGAGATTTGTAAATAAGAGATTATATGTTAAAACGAAAAGAAGGAGCGGCGCTAAAGCCCTCCTTCTTTATTTTTCTTTCTCTATAGCAATGCTAATTTCAAGCACAGTATCAAAAGATATTGTATCGACTTTAAAACGATATATACGATCGTAATGTTTGTACGATTTATTTTCGATTGCTTTTTTGAGAAGGTCTTTGTTTTTTGCGATACTTTGAATGTTTTTCGTTAAAAGATGTTGAAGATCATTATGGATAGAAGTGGTCATATTTTCGAGTGTAAGGTTGTCTAAATCGTATTTTTCTCGATTTATAATTTTTATTTTAATCTCTTGGATGGTTAAGAGTCGTTTGTTTTCTGTATTCAATTTCTCTTGATCTTCGAGAAGGACGTGGAGTTTTGCTTCTTGCTTTTCTATAATTTCTCGTTGCTGTGCTATTTTACTAGCTTGTTCTTGCTGGAAAACACCGTATATGTACAAAAAAACAAACCAGCTCAATACGCCTCCAACGGCAGCACCAGCTAAAACTAAATACCATCTTTTAGCTGTATTGGCACTTGGTACTCTCATACATGTTCCTGCGTTAGCCATTTAATAATAGTAAGACCTGTTTGCATACCACCAGTTGCGAAAAAAATAAGGAGAATTTGTTTTACGATATCTTTCATATCTCCGCCAAAGAAACTTCTTTCAAAGCTATAAAAAGTATCAAATGTTCCGCCAATTGCTGCAACAAGTGCCCAAATTCTTAAATTTTGAGCAAATTGATTAATATAAGTTAGAGCTGGTTTTCCGATAAGAAATGCACCAAATCCGCCAATTAATGAACCGCCAAGTATAACCCCAAAGGCAATAAAATAACTAATAATAAGCAGAGAGAAAAAAGTATGTTCTCTTACATCCATCGTCATTCCCCTTTCTTCTTCATATATATGGACAAAGTATAAGAAGTATGTTTTGATTTCCACTTTCCTCTTCACCTATAATAAAAGTAGTCAAATAGGTAAAGAGAGGGTACAACAGTGAAGTTTGTGCATTTACAATGTCAAACCGTTTTTAGTTTATTAAAAAGTGCTTGTAAAATTGATGAGCTTGTAGTCAGGGCGAAAGAGCTTGGTTTTTCCTCGCTGGCTATTACGGATGAAAATGTTATGTATGGCGTTATTCCGTTTTATAAAGCATGTAAGAAAAATGGTATACAGCCTATTATCGGCTTAACAGCTTCTATTTTTAGTGAAGAAGAAGAAAGGTCTTATCCGCTTGTCTTACTTGCTGAAAATGAAATAGGCTATCAAAATTTATTAAAGATTTCTAGTAGCATTATGACGAAATCGAAAGAAGGTATTCCGAAGAAGTGGCTGGCGCATTATGCGAAAGGGCTAATTGCAATTTCACCAGGGAAAGACGGGGAAATTGAGCAGTTATTATTAGAAGACAAAGAGAGTCAGGCTGAAGAAGTAGCTCGAACATATCAAAATATGTTCGGCGATTTTTATATAAGTTTGCAGCATCATGCGATTCAAGATGAGCTGCTTTTACAAGAGAAGCTACCTGAATTTATTAATAAAGTAAACGTTCCAGTCGTTGCAACAAATGATGTACGTTACATCAATCAAAGTGATGCACTTGTTCATGAATGTTTATTATCTGTTGAAAGTGGAACGAAAATGACGGATCCAGATAGACCGAGAATGAAAACGGATCAATATTATTTAAAGTCATCAGATGAAATGGGAGCACTATTTTCCCAAGCAGAAGAAGCTATTTATAACACAGCAAAAATCGCAGAACGTTGTAATGTAGAAATACAGTTTCATGTAAATCAATTACCGAAATTTCCTGTTCCATCTAGCGAAACGAATGATACGTATTTGCGCCGTGTTTGTGAAGAAGGTATGCGTAAACGATATGGTACGCCGAAAGAAGTGCATATAGCGCGTTTGAATCATGAATTAAATGTCATTTCTAGCATGGGATTTAGTGATTATTTCCTTATCGTATGGGACTTTATGAAGTATGCGCATGAAAATCATATTTTAACAGGACCAGGCCGTGGGTCGGCTGCTGGCTCACTCGTTTCTTATGTATTAGAAATTACGGATATTGATCCGATTGAATACGATTTATTATTTGAAAGATTTTTAAATCCCGAACGTGTGACACTTCCGGATATTGATATCGATTTTCCAGATATAAGACGTGATGAGATGATTCGATATGTGAAAGATAAATATGGTCAGCTTCGTGTTGCGCAAATTGTAACGTTTGGTACGCTTGCGGCGAAAGCAGCAATTAGAGACATTGCACGTGTAATGGGGCTGCCGCCGAGAGATATTGATATATTTTCAAAACTTATCCCGTCAAAGCTTGGTATAACGTTAAAAGATGCTTATGAAGAATCACAATCGCTTCGTGAGTTTATTCAAGGAAATCTTTTGCATGAACGTGTATTTGAGATTGCAAAGCGTGTAGAAGGCTTACCGCGTCATACGTCTATTCATGCAGCTGGCGTTATTATGAGTCAAGAACCATTAACGGGAAGTATAGCGATTCAAGAAGGGCATAACGATGTTTATGTTACACAATATCCAGCTGATGCATTAGAAGAACTCGGGTTGCTCAAGATGGACTTTTTAGGATTACGTAATTTAACGTTACTTGAAAATATTATAAAGTTTATCGTGAAAAAAACGGGGGAGCAAATTGATATAAGAAAGTTACCTCTTCAAGACGAAAAGACGTTTCAATTGTTAGGGAGAGGGGATACAACAGGTGTATTCCAGCTTGAATCAGGTGGTATGCGAAATGTACTTCGCGGATTAAAACCGAATGAATTTGAAGACATTGTTGCTGTTAACTCGCTATATAGACCAGGACCGATGGAACAAATCCCCACCTTTATTGAATCGAAGCATGGAAAAAGAAGTATTGAATATTTACATCCGGATTTAAAACCGATTTTAGAAAGAACATACGGTGTAATTGTATACCAAGAACAAATTATGCAAATTGCCTCGAAGTTAGCTGGATTTTCGCTCGGAGAAGCAGATTTATTGCGCCGTGCAGTGAGTAAAAAGAATCGTGATATTTTAGATCAAGAACGTAAGCATTTTGTGCAAGGTTGTTTGAAAAACGGTTATGAAGAGACATCTGCAAATAAAATTTACGATTTAATTGTAAGATTTGCAAATTACGGTTTTAACCGAAGTCATGCTGTAGCTTACAGTATGATTGGATATCAACTTGCCTATTTAAAAGCGAATTATACGCTGGAATTTATGACGGCATTATTATCAAGTGCAATTGGAAATGAAGATAAGATTGTGCAGTATATACGAGAAACGAAGCGGAAAGGTTTTCACGTTTTGCCACCGTCTCTTCAAAGAAGTGGTTACAACTTCCAAATAGAAGGGAATGCAATACGTTACAGTTTACTTTCAATTCGAAATATCGGAATGGCTACAGTGACGGCATTATTAGAAGAACGCGAGAAAAAAATGTTCGAAGATTTATTTGAATTTTGTCTTCGTATGCCATCAAAGTTTGTAACAGAGCGAAATTTAGAGGCGTTCGTCTGGTCGGGATGTTTTGATGATTTTGGTATTTCGAGAACAAATTTATGGAAAAGTCTTAAAGGAGCGTTAGAGTACGCCAATCTTGCACGTGATTTAGGAGATGCTGTTCCAAAATCAAAATACGTACAAGGAGAAGAGCTATCTTTTATTGAACAATTAAATAAAGAAAAAGAAGCACTGGGCTTTTATTTATCAAGTTATCCGACAGCGCAGTATGTGAAGTTAGCAAAAGAATTAGAAATTCCATCACTCGCTCAGGCGATGCGACATAAGAAAAAAGTACAAAGAGCTATCGTGTATATAACAAGTGTGAGAGTGATTCGTACGAAAAAGTTGCAAAAGATGGCGTTTATTACATTCTGTGATCAAAATGATGAGATGGAAGGTGTTATGTTTCCGGAAACGTATATCCATTTTGCAAATAGGTTACAAGAAGGAGCAATTGTTTTAGTCGATGGTACGATTGAGCTAAGAAACCATAAGCTGCAATGGATTGTAAACGGAATATATCCATTAGAAGAAATGGATGTTTACGAAGAAAAGAAAGACGCATCCGTTTACGTGAAATTGCCGTCTCAGTATGAGAAAAAGCTTTTAAATCAGGTTACAAAATTATTGTTTGACTATTCAGGTTTTGCGAAAGTACTAATTTATTATGAAAAGGAACATAAAATGGTACAATTATCTCGAAGTTTATCGATTTATCCAAGTGAAGAATGTTTAGGAGCACTTCGTGAAATTGTCGGGGAAGAAAATGTGGTTGTGAAAATATAATGGACAATTTCCCTACACTTCGATTATTATAGTAGTAGTGTTCGTGGTCAGACCACTTGGAGAAATTGATATCAGCAAGAATAATTTGAGGAGAGTGGATAGTTTGTCAACACTTCGTGAAGAAGCACTTCACATGCATAAAGTGCATCAAGGAAAATTAGAAACTGTGTCAAAAGTAAAAGTAGAAAATGCAAAAGATTTAAGTCTTGCATATTCTCCAGGGGTTGCAGAGCCTTGTAAAGAAATTTATGACGATAAAAGTAAGGTATATGAATATACAATGAAGGGAAATATGGTAGCAGTTGTGACAGATGGAACAGCTGTACTTGGTCTTGGTAACATTGGACCTGAAGCATCTCTTCCAGTAATGGAAGGTAAAGCTGTATTATTCAAGAGCTTTGCTGGTGTAGATGCATTCCCAATTGCCTTAAATACAAACGATGTAGATAAAATTGTTGAAACTGTAAAATTAATGGAGCCAACTTTTGGCGGCGTTAACTTAGAAGATATCGCAGCACCAAACTGCTTCATTATTGAAGAACGTTTGAAAAAAGAAACGAATATTCCTATCTTCCATGATGATCAACACGGAACAGCTATCGTAACAGTAGCGGGGCTTGTGAACGCATTGAAATTAGTTGGAAAGAAAATGTCTGACATTAAAGTTGTCGCAAATGGCGCAGGTGCAGCAGGTATTGCAATTATTAAACTTTTATATCGCTATGGTGTACGTGACGTTATTATGTGTGACCGTAAAGGTGCGATCTACGAAGGTCGTCCTGCAGGTATGAATCCGGTGAAGGATGAAGTTGCAAAATATACGAATAAGAATCGTATTGAAGGTTCTTTAGCTGATGTTGTACAAGGTGCGGACGTATTTATTGGTGTATCTGCAGAAGGTGCATTAACAGAAGAGATGGTTCGTACAATGAATGACGATGCAATTATTTTTGCAATGGCGAATCCAGTTCCAGAAATTATGCCAGAATTGGCAAAAGCAGCGGGCGCAGCTGTTGTTGGAACAGGTCGTTCTGACTTCCCGAACCAAGTAAATAATGTACTAGCGTTCCCTGGTATTTTCCGCGGAGCACTTGACGTACATGCGACACAAATTAATGAAGAAATGAAGATGGCAGCTGTACAGGCTATTGCAGAGCTTGTAGCAGAAGATGAGTTAAATGCAGACTATATCATTCCAGCACCGTTTGACGCGCGTGTAGCGCCTCAAGTAGCGGCTTATGTTGCGAAAGCTGCAATGGAGACAGGAGTAGCTCGCCGTCAAGTAGATCCAAACGAGATCGCTGAGAAAACAAAACAATTAGCGCTGATTGGTAAAGAATAAGCGAGGAATTTCCATTGACATCATCAAACACAAAAGTATATCTCGAAATTGTAAAAAAAATCCGTTCCATTATGGAAGAGGATGGATTGGTAGCGGGGGATCGTTTGCCGTCTGAGCGTGAGTTAAGTTCACGCTTAAACGTTGGACGTTCCTCTGTAAGAGAAGCATTGCGTGCTCTAGAACTTGTAGGGTTAATTGAAACGAGACGTGGTGAAGGAACGTTTATTCGAAACTTTTACGATAACGGTCTTGTACAATTAATCGCTCCGTTTTTACTGCAAGATGAGAAAACAATTCGTGATTTATTGCAAACAAAACGATTGCTTGAAAAAGATATGATTCGAATTGTATGTAATTTACCGAAAGAAACGTTTTCTAAAGTACTAAGGAAATTAGATCAAGTACTTGAAGGAAATGAAAGCTCAATTCCAACGCTTCATCAAACGTTCTTTAAAACACTTATTGAACAAGTCGATAATTATTTACTATATCGCATTTGGATGATCGTAAATGATTATGTAGCAACTCTTTCTTGTGAAGTTTCAGGAGACTCTATCGATTTGTATAGAAAGCTTTATGCGATTTTGGAAGAAAAACAAGAAAATGATGCACTAAAAATTTACGATGAATTAGTAGAGAATATACAGTTTCACTCGTAATGTATAAAATTTGTCGAAATGACCATGACACGTTATGACAAACATTCTACCGCATAGCGGTTAAAGTTAAACGTAAAGAGAGAGGTTATTAGACAGATTGAGAAGATAAGGCTAACATCAAACTTTGGTGTTAGCCCCATTTTCTTCTTACGCTAACCTTAGCTCTCAACGAAGGGGGTCAAATTGTGCTAAGAGATTTATTCGTGAAAAAGAAAAAGTATGCTGCAATACCTTCAGAACAAGTACGGAAAGATGTGCCGGATGGTGTTATGACAAAATGTCCGAAATGTAAAAAAATCATGTATACGAAAGAAGTTCTAAAAAATTTAAAAGTATGTGTGAACTGTGGATATCATCATCCTATGAATGCATGGGAACGTCTTAATAGTATATTGGACGAGGGGTCATTCCGTGAGTATGACAAAGAGATGGTTTCATTAAATCCACTCGAGTTTCCTGGATATGAAGAGAAACTAGAGAGCGATCGTAAGAAGACTGAATTGAACGAAGCGGTTGTAACTGGTGAAGGAACAATTGATGACATGCTTGTTGTTGTTGCAGTAATGGATTCTCGTTTTCGAATGGGGAGTATGGGCTCTGTAGTAGGAGAAAAAATTGCCCGTGCGGTTGAAAAGGCATACGACTTACAAGTTCCATTTATTATCTTTACTGCTTCGGGTGGTGCCCGTATGCAAGAAGGGATATTAAGTTTAATGCAAATGGCGAAAACAAGCGTAGCTTTGAAAAAGCATAGTAATGCAGGAGGATTATTTATTTCTGTTATGACTCATCCAACGACGGGCGGGGTTTCAGCGAGTTTCGCTTCACTTGGTGATTATAATCTTGCAGAACCAGGCGCACTTATCGGATTTGCCGGTAGACGTGTAATTGAACAAACCGTGCGTGAGAAACTACCGGAAGATTTCCAAACGGCAGAATTCTTACTAGACCACGGTCAATTAGATGCGGTTGTGCATCGTGATGATATGAAAGAATCACTTCGCAAGATTTTAGAAGTTCATCAAGGAGGGGAAATGGCTGTATGGCAGAGCTAGAATTTGAGAAACCAGTTGTTGAGCTAAGAAATAAGATTCGTGAACTGAAAGACTATACGAAAAACAGCCAGATGGACTTCAGTGAGGAGATTCGCATTTTGGAAGACAAGCTAGAAAATTTAGAGGAAGACATATACGGCAATATGAAAGTATGGGACCGTGTTCAAATTGCTCGTCATGCAGAACGACCGACAACGCTCGATTATATTGAGCACTTATTTACTGATTTTTTCGAATGTCATGGAGATCGCCTATTTGGTGATGATGCAGCGATTGTCGGCGGCATTGCGAAATATAAGGGGATGCCTGTAACTGTAATTGGGCATCAACGCGGAAAAGATACGAAAGAAAATATTCGTCGTAATTTTGGGATGCCTCATCCAGAAGGATATCGAAAAGCACTGCGTCTCATGAAGCAAGCGGAGAAGTTTAATCGTCCAATTATTTGTTTTATTGATACGAAAGGAGCTTATCCTGGTAAAGCTGCTGAAGAACGTGGGCAAAGTGAAGCTATCGCCCGCAACCTATTTGAAATGGCAGGTTTAACGGTACCTGTTATTTGTATCGTTATCGGTGAAGGGGGTAGTGGTGGCGCGCTAGGCCTTGGAGTAGGAGATTACATTCATATGCTAGAAAATTCCACTTATTCTGTTATTACGCCAGAGGGCGCAGCGGCAATTCTTTGGAAAGATGCAGGAAAAGCGAGGGAAGCTGCAGAAGCGATGAGAATTACAGCGGCAGATTTGAAAGAATTAGGTGTAATTGACGAAATTATTCCAGAAGCAAAAGGTGGAGCACACCGTAATGTTTTGAAGCAGTCGGAAAATATAGACTTAATGATTAGAAAAACTTTTGAACAATTAAACGGAATTTCGAAAGATGAATTAATCGAAAAACGTTATGAAAAATATATGAAAATTGGGCAAGTTTCGTTTTCAAACGCTTCCATTTGGATAAAATAATAAAAACGTGCGTTCCACTTCGCGAATGCACGTTTTTATTGTGAAAAGACACATCTTCTCCATTGTAATTTTATATTTTTTCGTGTTATTTTATTATAAGGTAAATAATCTTTATGAGGTGAGTACAAATGAAACGTATTGGTGTATTAACAAGTGGTGGGGATTCACCTGGTATGAATGCTGCCATTCGTGCAGTTGTTCGTAAAGCGATTTTCCATGATATTGAAGTATATGGTATTTACCATGGATACGCTGGTTTAATTTCTGGTCATATTGAAAAATTAGAACTTGGTTCTGTTGGCGATATTATCCACCGCGGTGGTACAAAATTATATACAGCAAGATGTCCTGAGTTTAAAGACCCAGAAGTACGATTAAAAGGTATCGAGCAATTAAAGAAACACGGTATCGAAGGACTCGTTGTTATTGGTGGAGATGGTTCTTACCAAGGCGCTAAAAAATTAACTGAACAAGGATTCCCATGTGTTGGTGTACCAGGTACAATTGACAATGATATTCCTGGAACAGACTTCACAATTGGTTTCGATACAGCTTTAAATACTGTTATTGATGCAATTGATAAAATTCGTGATACAGCTACATCTCATGAACGTACATATGTTATTGAAGTAATGGGACGTCACGCTGGTGATATCGCATTATGGGCTGGTTTAGCTGATGGTGCAGAAACAATCTTAATTCCAGAAGAGAAGTATGACATGGATGATGTTATCGCTCGTCTGAAACGTGGTAGTGACCGTGGTAAAAAGCACAGTATTATCGTTGTAGCTGAAGGTGTTGGAAGTGCAATTGACATCGGTAAGCACATTGAAGAAGCAACAAATTTTGATACTCGTGTAACGGTATTAGGTCACGTACAACGTGGTGGATCACCAAGTGCACAAGACCGTGTATTAGCAAGTCGTCTTGGCGCAAGAGCAGTTGAATTATTGATCGCTGGTAATGGCGGACGTTGTGTTGGTATTCAAAATAATAAACTTGTTGATCATGACATTATCGAAGCGTTAGCTCAAAAGCATACAATCGACAAAGATATGTATCAATTATCTAAAGAGTTATCCATCTAATCGGTTTAATGTCAGATATTTGGGAACGGTTTCATAATTTTCGGAGGTGCAATATGCGTAAAACTAAAATTGTATGTACTATAGGTCCTGCTAGTGAAAGTATTGAGAAATTAGAACAATTAATCGAAGCGGGTATGAACGTTGCTCGTTTAAACTTCTCTCACGGTAGTCATGAAGAGCATGGAGCTCGTATTAAAAGCATTCGCGAAGCTTCAAAGAAAACTGGTAAAACAGTTGGTATTTTACTTGATACAAAAGGTCCGGAAATCCGTACTCACGACTTCGTAGACGGGCAAGCTGAGCTTGTAACAGGTGCAGAAGTAGTTATTTCTACTGAGCAAGTGCTAGGTACTGCAGAGAAGTTCTCTGTATCTTATGCGGGTCTTTATGACGATGTAGATCCAGGTTCTCGTATTCTAATCGATGACGGTCTTATCGAACTAGAAGTAATCGAGAAGGCTGGCGGAAACATCCGTACAAAAGTATTAAACAGCGGAACTGTAAAAAATAAAAAAGGTGTTAACGTACCAAACGTAAGCATTAAGCTTCCTGGTATTACTGAAAAAGACGTAAAAGATATCGTTTTCGGTATCGAGCAAAAAGTTGATTTCATCGCAGCATCTTTCGTACGTAAAGCATCTGACGTATTAGAAATTCGTGAATTATTAGAAGGGCATAACGCTCAATACATCCAAATTGTACCGAAAATTGAAAACCAAGAAGGTATCGACAACATCGATTCAATCTTAGAAGTTTCTGACGGTTTAATGGTAGCTCGTGGTGACATGGGTGTAGAAATTCCGCCAGAAGAAGTACCATTAGTACAAAAACGTCTAATCAAAAAATGTAATGTGTTAGGTAAACCGGTTATTACTGCAACACAAATGTTAGACTCTATGCAACGTAACCCGCGTCCGACTCGTGCGGAAGCAAGTGACGTAGCTAACGCAATCTTCGATGGTACAGATGCAATCATGCTTTCAGGTGAAACAGCTGCTGGTCAATATCCATTAGAAGCAGTAACAATGATGGCTAACATTGCAGTACGTGTTGAAAAATCATTACAATATGAAGATATGTTCAAAAAACGTATTAAAGAGTTCACTCCAACAATTACAGATGCAATTAGCCAATCTGTTGCGCACACTGCACTTGCTCTTGGTGTAGCTGCAATCGTAGCTCCAACAGAAAGTGGATATACTGCGAAAATGATCTCTAAATACCGTCCAAAATCTCCAATCGTAGCTGTAACAACTGACGAGCAAGTAGGACGTCGTCTTGCACTTGTTTGGGGTGTACAAGCATTTATGGCTGATAAGCGTGCAGCTTCTACTGACGAAATGTTAGATACTGCAATTCAAACAGGTATGGATGCGGGTCTAATCGGACTTGGAGACACTGTAGTAATCACTGCTGGTGTACCAGTTGCTGAAACTGGTACAACAAACTTAATGAAAATCCATGTTGTTGGTGAAGAAGTTGCTAAAGGACAAGGAATCGGTCGTAAAGCTGCAAAAGGTAAAGTAGTTGTAGCGAAAACAGCTGCTGAAGCTGTAGCGAACGTAAACAAAGGTGATATCCTTGTTACAACAAGCACAGATAAAGATATGATTTCTGCAATCGAAAAAGCTGCTGCTTTAGTTGTAGAAGAAGGCGGTCTAACAAGCCATGCAGCTGTTGTAGGTGTATCAATCGGTATTCCTGTTATCGTGGGTGTAAATGGCGTAACAACAACTTTAAAAAATGGCCAAGAAGTAACAGTTGATGCAGCACGCGGAATTGTTTATAATGGACATGCGGAAGTGCTATAAGTAATACGGAGAGAAGGATCGGAGTCCTTCTCTTTTTTTTACACAAAAAAGAGATATAGATAGCTTAAAAAGCCTGGAAATGCTTTAAAAATCGTTTCTTATGGAGTTTTAATAGGGAAAGGTTGTTTATCTTTTTGGGAGCTTATAAGAGCGTTGTGAGTGCTTTAAAGGTAATGTTAGAAGAGATAATGTTTGAGTTTTTTTGATAGAATATGAAAGGAGTGTGGAACCGTGAAATGGTTGTTATTTTTACTTATTTTAATACCTGCGATTGAGATTACGGTCTTAATTGGATCAAGTCATGTAATAGGTTTATGGTCTACGTTCGCTATGATTGTATTTACAGGAATTGTAGGCGTGTATTTGGCAAAACGACAAGGGTTTAAAGTGCTTAGAGAGATTCAATTTAGGTTAAATAGAGGAGAAATGCCGGGCGATGCAGTCCTAGATGGTATTTTTGTCTTTATAGGAGGTATTCTTTTGGTGCTTCCTGGATATGTGACGGATATAATAGGGTTTATCTTTGTTATTCCTGTAACGAGGGCTTTATTGAAGCCGTTTGTTATGAAGTGGATGGAATGGAAGTTTAGAAAGAAATCTACTATTATTATTCAGAAATAGTGCTTAGATTATAGCAATCTAAGCACTATTTTTTTATCCTGCAAAAGCCTGATTGGTGCGGGAGATTAAAGTATTGTTTTATCCGGCTATTTGCCGGATAGCAAGACTCCTGCTTCAAAATTCGGCGAATGCTAGGAAGTTAGGTGGGAGATAACTGTCCGAATTGGTGTGGGCTGTAATCAGTGGGGATGAACCTCTGCTTTATTGTGTTCCCTGTGTATTTTCGGTTCAATATATAATTCTCAACGTTATATATAAGATTAAGTAGCATCAAGAAATGATATTAGAGCGGAGAAATTGTTGGTGAAAAGTCTTCTCTTATGCTATTTTGTATATTTATTCATTTACATAAAAAGTAATAAATGTAAGTAATAATTATAAAGGGAATAGAATAAAAATGTAAAAACGCCACGAAATATGCGTTTTCTATGCAAAAAAACAAGAAAATTATCCTTTTTTAGGAAACCCTCTCGTTTAAAATGTAATTAATATAAAAATAAGTACAATGAATAATCAGTGGGAATTTCCCACTGATTACAGTTAAGTTTTTTGTTGTATGTGAATTAGAATTTATTATTTTGATGGTGAGCCTTTAATGAATTTCCACAAGTCATGGAATACATGAGCTTTGTGCAATGTATTAAGTAGTACTAATGTGACTGGACCGATGATTAATCCTAAGAAACCAAAGAGCTTAAAGCCGACAAATAGAGCGATTAGTGTCGCTAATGGATCGAGGCCGATACTAGATGAAAGTACTTTAGGCTCCATAATTTGTCTTTGGACAATCACGACGATGTATAAGATGAGAAGACCGATGGCGAATGCGGTGTCGCCAGTGAAAAATACGTATATAACCCAAGGAACGAAGACAGCTCCTGTTCCTAAATAGGGGAGTAAATCTACAACGCCTGTAATAATTGCGATAGTAATAGCGTATGGTACGCGTAATATTAAAAGTCCAATTAACACAATAACGGTTGTCATAGATACGAGTGTAAGTTGTGCTTTAACAAAACCGAACAAAGCTTTTCGTAAGTCGACAAAAATCGTTTTTCCGTAGCCGTGTACACGATTCGGTAGCAATTTTCTTGCTTTCTGAGCAAGGCGGTGCCAATCGTAACTAATAAAGAAAGTGGCTAATAAAACGAATACAAGAACAGTTAAAGTTGTTGGTAATGCGCTAATGAAATTTGTTAACCCGCTTATAATGGCGGTTAAAAGTTCTTTCATTTGTGTTGTTGCTTCGGTTCCTAAATTTTGAATGTTTTGTGTAATTGTATAGCGCTGTGGTTCTCCAAGATGATTAAATTTAGAGATTAAATCATCGTAGAGAGGCATAATATGATTAAGTGCAAATTGTTGAGCGAATGTAACGATATCTGGAAACTTCACTGTAACAATTTGTAGTAAGTATGTTGTGGCAGATATTGCTTCAGTTACAAGGTATGTAACAAGCCCGACGATAGCTCCGAATACGAGAATTAAACTAACGAGTACTGCTAGTGCGCGAGGAAATTGTAGTTTTTGATTAAGGAAATTGACGACAGGATTAATCAAATAAGCAAATGCAAAAGCGATAATAAAAGGATAGATAAGTCCTGACATGTATAGCAATGCATAGAACCCAACTACTGTTGCCACAATGACAAATATGAGTCGCAATATCATATATAGTAAGTTTCGGTTCAAAGATGTTTACCTCCCATTCCAATTTGGATTATCCTAATTCGTTCAACTTATAACGAGTGTGCTTCACTGATTAAAGTTTCACTTTATGTTATAGTGGAATGATGGATTTGGCCTGCTTTTTAAGTGCATGAATGACTGCGAAAGCCTGTTGATGATGCTTCTACTATATGGTAAAAAATTCATTTTCTCTTCTTTTTATTTTACCTGTTTCTTATTAGAAAAGAAAGGAGAGACAAGCGTTTTCAAAAATGTATACATGCTTTAATTTTTTTGTTAAAGTCTCGTTTTGTAATTTGAAAATGCATATAAATAATGAAGTTGTTGCCTTATTGTCATCGATATAGCATGTATAACGATAGGTTTAAAGGTATTTTTGTTTGGAAACGAGTTCATTATTTTCAGAAAGGAAGTGTAATCATGATTAGTCAGTCAACTTTATTTTTATTCATACTACTTATTATAGGACTTATTGCGAAAAACCAATCGCTTACTGTAGCTGTCGGTGTGTTATTTTTATTAAAGTTTACGTTTTTAGGAGATAAAGTCTTTCCTTATTTACAAACAAAAGGAATTAACCTCGGTGTGACGGTTATTACAATAGCGGTGCTTGTACCAATTGCAACAGGGGAAATAGGTTTTAAACAACTTGGAGAAGCAGCGAAATCGTATTATGCGTGGATTGCTTTAGCTTCAGGGGTAGCGGTTGCTTTGTTAGCGAAAGGCGGCGTACAATTATTGGCGACGGATCCTCATATTACAACTGCACTTGTTTTTGGGACGATTATAGCAGTTGCCTTATTTAATGGGGTTGCTGTAGGTCCGTTAATTGGGGCTGGAATTGCCTATGCAGTTATGAGTATTATACAGATGTTTAAATAAGGAATTTTATAGTAATATAAAAATTTTGAATTCTTTCTGTTCACAAAAGTCAGATAATTGTTTATAATAGGATTAGAAACTTTGAAAAGTTACATAACAGCAGAGACTTTACACCAAATAAAATAAAAACAACATAAAACAANNTTGTTTTATGTTGTTTTTATCATAAAACTCTTCGGAATTTATTTTCCTCACTAACTTTTTGTTCTGAGCGTGAGGATTCGGGGAGACATTCACGCTCATGCTTCCATGTAGGCAATGGACATTAAGAGGGGAACATCGCAAAAAAATTGCATGATCGTGCATTTTGCTTGCCTAAAGAGTGAACGGGCGTTCATAATTTATAAGGGGAGCAAATAGATATAAGGAGCAAGGTTGGGAGAATTTTCAGGAAAAGGAGAGAATGTCATGACTGTTATTCGAGGTTTAGAAGGGGTAGTAGCAACAACATCATCTGTGAGCTCTATTATTGATGATACATTAACTTATGTTGGGTATAATATTGATGATTTAGCTGAGAATGCTACATTTGAAGAAGTAGTGTACTTATTATGGCATCGCAAGCTTCCTAACGAAAAAGAACTAGCGGAATTTAAAGACACTGTATCTGAATACTATAAAGTGCCAGGTGAGATTTTAACATATTTGAAACAAGTAGATTTAAAAATCGCACACCCGATGTCTGTTTTACGAACTGCAATTTCCATGCTATCATTATACGATGAGAGCGCTGAAATAATGGATGGAAAGTCCAATTATTTGAAAGCGGTTAAATTACAGGCTCAAGTGGGAACTTTAGTTGCTGCTTATGCAAGAATCCGTAAAGGTTTAGATGTTGTTGAGCCGAGAAAAGATTTATCATTAGCTGCAAACTTCTTGTACATGTTAAATGATCGCGAGCCAAATGAAGTTGAAATCGAAGCTTTTGATAAGGCGCTTGTACTTCATGCAGATCATGAGTTAAACGCTTCTACATTTACTGCACGTGTTTGCGTAGCTACACTTTCAGATGTATATTCTGGTATTACAGCAGCAATCGGTGCATTAAAAGGTCCTCTTCACGGCGGAGCAAATGAAAATGTAATGAAGATGTTAACTGAAATTGGCGAAGAAGAAAATGTAGAATCATATATTCATAATGCTCTTCAAAATAAAGTGAAAATTATGGGATTTGGCCACCGTGTATATGAGCATGGTGATCCACGTGCGAAACACTTACGTGAAATGTCTAAGAGATTATGCGTGCTTTTAGGAGAAGAGAAATGGTATAATATGTCTATCAAAATTGAAGACATTGTAACAAAAGAAAAAGGTCTTCCACCAAATGTTGATTTCTATTCAGCATCTGTATACCATTGTTTAGGAGTCGACCATGACTTATTTACACCTATTTTTGCGATTAGCCGTATGTCAGGCTGGTTAGCTCATATTCTAGAACAATATGAAAACAACCGTTTAATCCGTCCACGTGCTGATTATAATGGACCTACGCATCAAGTGTATGTTCCAATTGGACAACGATAAGTAAAAAACACTATTTAGATAGTGAAAATACGCTTTCAAAAGTCTGATTTTTTAGGGAAGATGTAATGATTAGAATATTTTAATTTGACTAACGGTTTGAACTGAGGGGTTACTCCCTCAGTTTCATACATATGAAATTTCAAACATGGGGGTTATCACATTGACGACAGGTGAAAAAATTACTGTAACTAATGGTGTTATGAATGTACCAAACAATCCGATTATTCCATTTATCGAAGGAGATGGAATTGGTCCTGATATTTGGGCTGCAGCATCTCGCGTACTAGAAGCAGCAGTTGAGAAAGCATATGATGGTGAGAAGAAAATCGTTTGGAAAGAAGTGCTTGCAGGGGAAAAAGCATTCAACCAAACAGGCGAGTGGTTACCGGAAGAGACTTTAAATTTAATTCGCGAATATTTAATCGCAATTAAAGGCCCACTTACAACTCCAGTTGGCGGTGGTATTCGTTCTCTAAACGTAGCGCTTCGTCAAGAATTAGATTTATATGTATGTCTACGTCCAGTTCGTTATTTTGAAGGTGTTCCTTCACCTGTAAAACGTCCGGAAGATACTGATATGGTTATTTTCCGTGAAAATACAGAAGACATTTATGCTGGAATTGAATATGCACAAGGATCTCCAGAAGCAGAAAAAGTTCTTGCTTTCTTAAAAGAAGCAATGGGTGTTAATAAAATCCGTTTCCCAGAAACATCTGGTATTGGTATTAAGCCAATTTCAGAAGAAGGGACAAAGCGTCTTGTTCGTGCTGCAATTCAATATGCAATTAACGAAAAACGCTCTTCTGTTACATTAGTTCATAAAGGAAACATTATGAAATTTACAGAAGGTGCTTTCAAAAACTGGGGTTACGAAGTAGCTGAACAAGAATTCGGCGATAAAGTATTTACTTGGGCTGAATATGATCGTATCGTTGAAAAAGATGGAAAAGATGCAGCGAATAAAGCGATGGCAGATGCAGAATCTGCTGGGAAAATCATCGTAAAAGATTCTATTGCAGACATCTTCTTACAACAAATTTTAACTCGTCCACGTGAGTTCGATGTTGTTGCAACAATGAACTTAAATGGAGATTACATCTCTGATGCACTTGCTGCACAAGTAGGTGGAATTGGTATTGCACCTGGTGCAAACATTAACTATGTTACTGGACATGCTATCTTTGAAGCTACACATGGTACAGCTCCAAAATATGCAGGTTTAGATAAAGTAAATCCATCTTCTGTTCTTCTTTCAGGTGTATTATTATTAGAGCACTTAGGATGGAACGAAGCTGCGAAATTAGTAACTGCTTCAGTTGAGAAAACAATTGCTTCAAAAGTAGTAACATACGACTTCGCTCGTCTAATGGAAGGCGCAACAGAAGTAAAATGTTCAGAATTTGCTAATGAGCTTATTAAAAACATGGATGTAGCGATAATCAAAAACGCATAATTAAAGCGGGGGGTAAATTATGACAATCAAACGCAAGAAAGTTTCAGTCATCGGTGCAGGATTTACAGGAGCAACAACAGCATTCTTATTAGCACAAAAAGAACTTGCAGATGTTGTATTAGTGGACATTCCACAGCTGGAAAATCCAACAAAAGGGAAAGCGTTAGATATGTTAGAAGCGAGCCCAGTACAAGGTTTTGATGCTAACATTATTGGTACATCAGATTACGCAGATACTGCTGATTCTGACGTTGTCGTTATTACAGCAGGTATTGCGCGTAAGCCTGGTATGAGCCGTGATGACTTAGTAGCAACAAACTCTAAAATTATGAAAAGTATTACGCGCGACATTGCAAAACATTCACCAAATGCAATCATTGTTGTATTAACAAATCCAGTTGATGCAATGACATATTCTGTATTTAAAGAAGCAGGATTCCCGAAAGAGCGTGTTATCGGTCAATCGGGCGTATTAGATACAGCTCGTTTCCGTACATTTATTGCACAAGAATTAAACCTTTCTGTGAAAGACATTACAGGATTTGTTCTTGGTGGACACGGTGACGATATGGTACCTCTTGTACGCTATTCCTATGCAGGTGGCATTCCGTTAGAAACGTTAATTCCAAAAGAGCGTTTAGAGGCAATTGTAGAACGTACACGTAAAGGTGGCGGCGAAATTGTAGGCTTATTAGGAAACGGTAGTGCATATTACGCACCAGCTGCTTCTTTAGTTGAAATGACAGAAGCAATCTTAAAAGATCAACGCCGTGTATTACCGGCTATTGCGTACCTTGAAGGTGAATATGGTTATAGTGACCTTTACTTAGGGGTACCAGTAATTCTAGGTGGTAACGGAATTGAAAAAATTATTGAATTAGAACTTCTTGCAGATGAGAGAGAAGCGTTAGATCGTTCTGTAGAATCTGTACGTAACGTTATGAAAGTTCTTGTTTAACGATTTAATATAAGTGAAAAAGATTCGGGGCCCCGAATCTTTTTCTACTATTTACCGAATTGTTTTTTTGAAATAATATGAAAACGCTATCATTTGTAGTATCCTATAATGAAACTATAGATTTATACTATACATTGCCCTCATCATAGTAAATTTCGGAGAAGGTATCGCTTTTAGTAGGATAATAAGGTGAAAAAATCGGAGGGGGTTGTAACATGTTAAAGAAAAAAGTTCAAATTGGTCGTAAAATGGATGAAATTACAGTAGGAGAGAAATTATCTATCACTGAAAAAATTGAGGATAAAGATTTGTTATTGTACTTAGGGTTAACGAATGATGCCAATCCATTATATATTCAGCATGATTACGCATCCCAAACTCCGTACGAAAAGCCGATTGTACCGAGTATTATGCTAACAGGGCTCATTACAACGGCAGTTACGAAATATTTACCAGGTCCAGGTAGCCATATTACTAGGAAGGACCTTACATTCGTGAAGCATGTTCACCATTATGAGACGTTACAAATCCACTTTGAAGTTGTGGCTGTTTCAGAGGAGGAACATACAATTGATATGCTTGTATCTGCTCATGATGAAAAAGGAGATACTGTTGTGAAAGGCTCATTAACAGTAACACCACCTTATAAATCTGTTTCTATTATGGAAAAAGCATTAGATAATTTTTAAAACATGAAAATGCGAATAGCGCTAGCATACCTTTAATAAGGGAGCTAGCGCTATTTTTAGTTGAAGAATCCTTGTTTGAACCCTGCAGCGAAATCTGAACAGCTTGTTTTAATAGTATCCCAGCTAGGGGCGTTGAAAGAATACATGTTACTACTAAAGAGAGAATTGGTAGTACTAGTCGCACATTGTTAATATTTATATATTAGAATCAATAATATAAACTATCGCATAATGTAATAGTTGAAGTTAATTGAAGGAGTGATTTTTTAAGGTGAAATGGAAAAGAGAAGACATAATCTTTGAAACGATGAGAGAAGCTGAAGTGTGGGCCGATTCGATCGCGAATGAAATGTATGGAAGAGTATTTGATGGATATGAAACGCTAGACTATAAGATAGCGTATGTTCTTTCTTTTTTCTTAGCGCAGGAGAGGGAGTGGATAGTTCATACGGAAAAACACTTTGAAAAAGATAGAGTCATCTATAAAGTCTGGGTAACGGTGGTAGAAGGAATGAATTTATGAATGCTTCTATTTACGAAACAGTAGTACAAACGAGCTCCATGAATAGACAATTATATTGAGGGGGACCTTGTTTTCTAGTATGATGAGAATAACGGGGAAAATACTAGGATGAAGAAGGTTTCAAGTCTATAACTTGGAGGAAAAGAATGAACAATCGTATTTTGGTAGTTGATGATGAGGAGTTTATCTTAACTTTAATTGAATTTAATTTACAACAAGCTGGTTTTGAAGTTATAACAGCGATGGATGGAGAAATGGCGCTTCAAAAAGCGACAACAGAACGTCCAGATTTAATTATATTAGATTTAATGCTTCCGAAAATGGATGGTATGGAAGTTTGTAAAGAATTACGATTGCAACGTGTCATGACACCGATTTTAATGTTAACGGCAAAAGATGATGAATTTGATAAGGTGCTCGGTCTTGAACTTGGGGCGGATGATTATATGACGAAGCCGTTTAGCCCAAGGGAAGTTGTTGCTCGTGTGAAGGCGATTTTGCGCCGTACGAAGTTACAACAAGAAGAACAAGTTGCAGAAGCACCAGATGAAGATAGCATCACAATTGCAGAACTTAAAATTTTACCGGAGTTTTATGAGGCTTATTTCCAAGGAAGAAAGCTTGAATTAACACCAAAAGAATTTGAACTACTTGTGTATCTTGCGAAAAATAAAAGTCGCGTGTTGACGCGTGATCAATTATTAAGTGCTGTATGGAATTATGATTTTGCTGGTGATACACGAATTGTTGATGTTCATATTAGCCATTTGCGCGATAAAATTGAACAAAATACGAAAAAACCGACGTACATTAAAACGATACGTGGTTTAGGATATAAATTAGAGGAGCCAAAAGGGGATGAATAAATTTCGTTCCAGGCTTCTTTTTACATTTGTTTCTCTTATTGTTTTTATTTTAGTTGGACTAGGTTTATTGTTAGAAACTGTGTTTGAAAACTACTATATCGATCATGCTAAAGAGAGAATGGCAAAAGAGACAGGGTATGTTGCTGTATTAGCAGAAGAACAAGGGTTTGATGATGTTTTAAAAAATCCGTATATATTTGAAAAGCTAGAAGAAAAAATACCGGCTTCTATCCTATTTATAGATGAAAAAAAGAAAGTTCAATACAGTAAAGGACAACAATCTGCCTTTAGTCAAGAGACGATTAAAGAGCTTTCTTCGGAAGCAGCAAAACAAAAAAATAAAGTCATTACGAAAGAAACGGACCAAAAGAATGAGTTTTATCATGTTGTATTCGTTCAGGATGTAGAAGGGAAACAAGGATATATTTTGGTGAAAAGTACAGTTGATACTTTGAGGGACGTTCACCAGAAAACGTGGGGATTATTAATTATTGGATTCGTCATTGCTTGTCTTGTAGTTGTATTCTTAGGTGTCAAAATTACAGGGCAATACATTAGGCCAATTGAATCAGTTACGAAAGTTGCAATCGAATTAGCGAAGGGTAATTATAAAGCGCGTGCATACGAAAGTCATTCGGATGAAACAGGGATGTTGAGTAAAGCAATTAATATTTTAGCGCGTAACTTACAAGAGATGACACTTGAACAAGAAATGCAACAAGACCGCCTGCACACATTAATTGAAAATATGGGAAGTGGAATGATTCTAATTGATAGCCGTGGCTATATAAACCTTGTAAACCGTTCTTATAAGGAGACTTTCCACGTAACAGACGAAGAATATTTAGACCGTTTATACTATGAGTCGTTTCATCATACGGAAATTATTGAGCTTGTAGAAGAAATCTTTATGACAGAAGTGAAAGTGCGTAAACAAATGTTGTTGCCACTTGGTATTGAGCGAAAGCATTTTGAAGTATACGGAGCTCCAATTATTGGGACAAACCATGAGTGGAAAGGAATTGTTCTCGTATTCCATGACATTACTGAGCTGAAGAGATTAGAACAAATGAGAAAAGACTTTTTAGCGAATGTTTCTCATGAGTTGAAGACACCGATTACTTCTATTAAAGGTTTTTCAGAAACACTCTTGGACGGAGCGATGGATAATAAAAAATTCTGCGAACATTTCTTGCATATTATTTTAAAAGAAAGTGAGCGCATGCAAGGCTTAATTGAAGATTTATTAGATTTGTCAAAAATTGAGCAGCAAGGATTTAAATTAAATATGGGTACGGTTGATATGAAGGGGATTCTTGAAGATATTCAAATGGTGCTTGATAATAAAGCTGGCGAAAAAGAAATCTTTTTACAAGTGAATGTATTAAAGCGTGTTTCTGTCATCGGAGATCCAAGTCGTTTGAAACAAATCTTTATTAATTTAATTAATAATGCAATCGTATATACACCTGCCGGAGGCGTTGTTTCTGTTGAATTAGCAGAAGATAAATATAATGCTTATATAAAAGTATCTGATACTGGAATTGGTATTAGTAAAGAGGAAATTCCGCGTATTTTTGAACGCTTTTACCGAGTGGATAAAGCTAGAAGTAGAAATACTGGTGGTACAGGTCTTGGATTATCGATTGTAAAGCATTTAGTTGAGGCACATCATGGTACAATTACGGTGGATAGTGAAGTTGGAGAAGGGACGACATTTACAGTTGTTTTACCAAAATCAGCAACTGATAAATAGGATGAAGGATATTTACAATATATTAACATTGGCTTAATTAAATATTAATAAAGCTCTGTTAATATAATAGATGAAAACCCCTTCATCCAAGGAGTAATTTTGGACGAGAATAGTTATGCTGTTCTCGTCACTTCCCTTTTATGTTAATAAACGTTTGTATATATGAAAGAAAATAACCGTTATTTTTCTTCTCTCTATTAGTCATGTTAATATAGAGAGAGGAAAGAAACGGTTTTTTTCTATGGAAAAATCGTTTCAAATTTGTATGGGGAGGTTTGTAGTTTGGAAAAAAAAGTCGTATTAGTAGATGGTAATAATATCGCGTATCGTGCTTTCTTTGCACTACCGCTTTTAAATAACGACAAAGGTATACATACGAACGCAATTTACGGTTTTACAATGATGTTAATGAGAATATTAGAGGAAGAAAAGCCGACGCATATGTTAGTAGCATTTGATGCAGGAAAAACAACATTCCGTCATAAAACGTATAGCGAGTATAAAGGAGGACGTCAAAAGACTCCACCTGAATTATCAGAGCAATTCCCGTTTATTCGTGAGATGCTTGATGCATTCAACGTACCGCGTTATGAGCTGGAAAATTACGAAGCGGATGACATTATGGGAACGTTAGCGAAAGAAGCGAGTGAGCAAGGGGCGAGTGTAAAAGTTATTTCAGGAGATAAAGATTTACTTCAACTTGTTTCTGATAACACGCTTGTATGCATTCCTCGAAAAGGGATTACAGAAGTAGATGAATATACGACAGAAGCTTTATTTGAGAAATACAGCTTATCGCCAAAACAAATTATCGATATGAAAGGTTTAATGGGAGATCAGTCAGATAACATTCCAGGTGTACCAGGAGTTGGTGAAAAGACTGCCATTAAATTATTAACGCAGTTTGAAACGGTAGAAGCGGTATATGAAAATTTAGATCAAGTAAGCGGGAAGAAATTAAAAGAAAAGCTAGAAGCAAATAAAGAACAAGCTCTTATGAGTAAAGATTTGGCGACTATTATTACAGATGCACCAATTACTGTGCATGTAGATGATATGGAATATAAAGGATATGAACCAAGTGATGTCATTCCGATGTTTGAGAATTTAGGATTTACATCTCTTTTAAATAAGTTAGGTGTTACGCCAGAGGAAACAGCTCCAGCGGAATTAGATGATATTACATTTGATATTGTGGAAGAAGTTACAGAAGAAATGCTTCAGCAAGATAGTGCGCTTATTGTTGAAGTACAAGAAGATAACTATCATAAAGCGGATATTCAAGGTTTTGGTATTCAAAATGAAAATGGTTGTTATTTCATTTCGGCAGAAACAGCTCTTAAATCAGATGCATTCAAAACATGGCTTGCAAATGGAGAAATGAGAAAGCATACATTTGATGCGAAGCGTGCTATCGTTGCACTTAAATGGAATGAGATAGATATTCAAGGGATTGACTTTGATCTATTAATTGCTGCTTATTTACTTGATCCAGCTGATACAGACAAAGATTTCCGTACTGTAGCGAAAATGAAAGAAACACATGCTGTGAAATCAGATGAAGAAGTTTACGGAAAAGGTGCGAAGCGTGCTGTTCCAGAGTTAGGTGTAGTAGCGGAGCATGTAGCTCGTAAAGTGCATGTATTATATGATGTAAAGCAAACGTTCGTAGAAGAATTAGAAAAGAATGAGCAATATGAGCTATTCACAGAGTTAGAATTACCACTTGCACGTGTATTAGCTGACATGGAAGTAAAAGGTGTCAAAGTTGATACGGAGCGTCTTCGTAATATGGGAGAAGACCTTGCAGGTAGATTAAAGGAAATGGAACAGGAAATTTATGAGCTTGCGGGAACGGAATTTAATATTAATTCACCGAAGCAGCTTGGGGTTATCCTGTTTGAAAACTTAAACTTACCAGTTATTAAAAAGACGAAAACAGGTTATTCTACGTCAGCTGATGTACTAGATAAACTGATGGATCACCATGAAATTATTCCAAAGATTTTACATTATCGTCAATTAGGGAAACTAAATTCAACTTACATTGAAGGTTTACTGAAAGTTGTACATGAAGATTCATCTAAAATCCATACTCGTTTTAATCAAGTGTTAACGCAAACAGGCCGATTAAGTTCAACAGATCCAAATTTACAAAATATCCCGATTCGATTGGAAGAAGGAAGGAAGATTCGTCAGGCATTTGTTCCATCAGTAGAAGGATGGATTATGTACGCGGCCGATTATTCACAAATCGAACTTCGTGTATTAGCTCATATTGCAAATGATAAAGGGTTAGTGGAAGCGTTCCAACATGACATGGATATTCATACGAAAACAGCTATGGATGTATTTGGCGTTGAAAAAGATGAAGTAACTTCGAATATGAGACGACAAGCAAAAGCAGTTAACTTCGGAATTGTGTATGGTATTAGTGATTATGGTCTTTCGCAAAACTTAGGAATTACAAGAAAAGCAGCAGCGGAATTTATTGAAAAGTACTTAGAAAGTTTCCCTGGTGTACAAGAATACATGGATGACATCGTAAAAGATGCGAAACAAAAAGGATATGTGGCTACATTATTAAATCGTCGCCGTTATATCCCAGAAATTACGAGTCGTAATTTCAATTTACGTAGCTTTGCTGAGCGTACAGCTATGAATACACCAATTCAAGGTAGTGCAGCTGATATTATTAAAAAAGCAATGATTATTATGGCGGATCGTCTAGAAGAAGAAGGATTACAAGCGCGCCTTCTTCTGCAAGTGCACGATGAATTAATCTTTGAAGCACCAAAAGAAGAAATTGAAAAATTAGAGAAGCTTGTACCTGAAGTGATGGAACATGCAATTGAACTAGCTGTTCCGCTGAAAGTTGATTATTCTTACGGTCCAACTTGGTACGACGCAAAATAAGGACGTGATGAAATGCCTGAATTACCAGAGGTTGAAAATGTTAGACGGACGCTTGAAAATCTTGTGACAGGAAAAACGATTGAAGATGTCATCGTTACTTATCCCAAAATAGTAAAGCGCCCAGATGATGCAGAAATCTTTAAAGAAATGCTAAGAGGCGAGACAATTGAAAATATAAAGCGAAGAGGAAAATTTTTGCTTTTATATGTAACGAATTATGTCATTGTGTCACATTTGCGTATGGAAGGTAAGTTTTTACTGCATCAAGAGGGTGAGCCGATTGATAAACATACGCATGTCCGTTTCTTATTTACAGATGGAACTGAATTACATTATAAAGATGTGAGAAAGTTTGGTACGATGCATCTCTTTAAGAAAGGTGAAGAATTGAATCAAATGCCTCTTGCTGATTTAGGACCGGAGCCATTTGATGCTGAATTGACACCGAAGTATTTGCAAGAGAGATTGCAAAAGACAAATCGCAAAATAAAAGTCGTATTATTAGACCAGCGTCTTTTAGTAGGGCTTGGAAATATATATGTAGATGAAGTTTTATTCCGTTCTCAAATTCATCCGGAACGAGAAGCTTCGTCTTTAACAATAGAAGAAATTGAGCGGATTTATGAGGCTACCGTTACAACACTAGGCGAAGCAGTGAAGCGTGGCGGAAGTACAATTAGAACGTATATCAATTCGCAAGGGCAAATTGGTTCATTCCAAGAACTTCTAAATGTATATGGAAAAAAGGGAGAACCATGTGTGACTTGCGGTACGATTTTAGAAAAAACAGTTGTTGGTGGAAGAGGAACACATTACTGCCCAATTTGTCAGCCTAGAATATAGAAAAGAGATAACATCGGATAGGCATTTGTCATATACATACAGCAGAGCTATGTATAAGGGAGGAGCTTACCGATGTACCTTTATTTATCTCTTATTTTATTGGCTTTTACATTAAGCTTAGATAGCTGTAGTGTAGGGCTAACGTATGGTTTAAGAAGTGTAAGAATTCCACTAAGATCAATTATAATTATCGGAATCTGTTCAGCGGCTGTTATGCTTGTTTCAATGGGAATTGGACATATGATCGCGAAAATTTTTTCACCTGTTATTGCAACGCGTATCGGTGGGCTTGTTCTTATTGGAATCGGGATTTGGGTATTATACCAATTTTTTCGGAGTGATAAAAAAGAAGAACCGAAGCAAGAAGAGAAGGTTTGGAAATTAGAGATCGCTTCACTAGGACTAGTGATTCAAATTTTACGGAAACCGACAGTTGCAGATTTTGATAAATCGGGCACCATTTCTGCAGGAGAAGCGCTACTTCTTGGTATAGCTCTTTCTATAGATTCGTTTGGTGCTGGAATTGGTGCATCTTTATTAGGATATGCACCTGCGATGATGGCGGTATTAGTTGCAGTGATGAGTTCTTTGTTTTTATTTATTGGAATGAAACTTGGAACGGTTTTATCCAATATGAAATGGTTACAAAAATTTACATTCCTGCCTGGAGTATTACTCATTATTATTGGAATTTGGAAAATGTAAGTACGGGCGTGGAACATTAGTTTCGCGCCTTTTATATTGTGAGGGGGATTATTATGACAGTAGTAATTGGATTAACGGGAGGCATTGCAAGTGGAAAAAGTACAGTGTCTCAAATGTTTCGCGAGCTAAGTATACCAGTTATTGATGCAGATATTATCGCAAGAGAAGTTGTAGAACGAGGAAAACCAGCATATAACAAAATTGTAGAAGTATTTGGAACGGAAGTGTTACAAAAAGATGGAGAACTGGATCGACCGAAATTAGGAAGTGTCGTTTTCCATAATGAAGAAAAACGATTGCAGTTAAATGAAATTGTTCATCCGGCAGTACGTGAGGAAATGAATATGCAAAAGGAAATGTACATAAAAGAAGGTGTGCAAGCGGTTGTGTTAGATATTCCTCTTTTATTTGAAAGTAAATTAACAAGTCTCGTTGATCGCATTTTAGTTGTAGCAGTTACGCCGAGTACGCAATTAGACCGTTTAATGAAACGAAATAACTTTTCAGAAGAAGAAGCAACGGTGCGTATTCAATCTCAAATGCCGTTAGAAGAAAAAGTGAAGAATGCAGATGAAGTGATAAATAATGATGGCACAATTATGGAAACGAAAACACAATTACAGGTAATTTTAAAGAAGTGGAACATTATTGATTAAAAAATTGTGAAATTAATGAAAATGCTTAGTGACATCTCTCCTTTTTGTGTTATACTATTATTGGGATTAGAGATAAATAGTATAACGCATTCAAGGGGGATAACATATTATGACTCGTGTGGCAATTAATGGATTTGGACGTATTGGGAGAATGGTGTTTCGTCAAGCAATAAAAGAAAGCGCATTCGAAATTGTAGCAATCAATGCAAGCTATCCGTCCGAAACGTTAGCACATTTAATTAAATATGATACAGTACACGGTAAGTTTGCCGGAACAGTGGAAGCATTTGAAGATCACTTATTAGTAGATGGGAAAATGATTCGCCTTTTAAACAACCGTGATCCAAAGGAATTGCCTTGGAAAGATCTAGGTGTTGAAGTTGTAATTGAAGCAACTGGTAAATTTAATTCAAAAGAAAAAGCAATTCTTCACGTTGAAGCTGGAGCGAAAAAAGTTATTTTAACAGCGCCTGGTAAAAATGAAGATGTAACAATTGTAGTTGGTGTGAACGAAGACCAATTAGATATTACAAAACATACCGTTATTTCAAATGCATCTTGTACAACAAACTGTTTAGCACCTGTTGTGAAGGTGTTAGATGAGCAGTTCGGAATTGAAAACGGTTTAATGACAACTGTTCACGCTTATACAAATGACCAAAAAAATATTGATAACCCACATAAAGATTTAAGAAGAGCGCGTGCTTGCGGACAGTCAATCATTCCGACAACGACGGGTGCTGCGAAAGCGCTTGCAAAAGTTCTTCCGCATTTAAATGGAAAACTTCATGGTATGGCACTTCGTGTACCAACACCAAACGTGTCTCTTGTTGACTTAGTAGTAGATGTAAAACGTGATGTAACAGTTGAAGCTATTAATGAAGCGTTCAAAACTGTTGCAAACGGTGCGTTAAAAGGAATCGTAGAATTTAGCGAAGAGCCTTTAGTGTCTATCGACTTTAATACAAATACACACTCAGCTATTATTGATGGTTTATCTACAATGGTAATGGGTGATCGTAAAGTGAAAGTACTTGCTTGGTACGATAACGAGTGGGGTTACTCTCGTCGTGTTGTAGATCTTGTAACGTTAGTTGTAGATGAATTAGCAAAACAAGAAAATGTACAACATATTTAAGTGAAATAGGGGGAGGGCGAGTAAATATTTGCCCTCTTTTTTTTATTTTTTTCTGAAAAGAAAAAAATTATATGGGTATATTTTCAAATAGTGGACATACCAAAAACGTTGTAATTACTGTATTTGTGAATCATTTATTTTTTTTAGGGAAAAGTAAAGAGGAAAATATGACAGAAATTCGAAAAAACTGTTGTTGCAAAATGAAAATAAACAAAGTATACTAACACTCGTAAACTTAAGAGCTGAGGTACGTAGTCACTACTTAAAGGGTTAGGACCTCTCTGGACTAACTTTCCCCCGTGGTAGTGGAGCAAGCCAAATTGCAAATTAGTTTTCAATTCGAACAGTTAGAATAAATTTACAAGGGGGAACTGTAGAATGGATACTATGGATACGATGGGTCGTCACGTAATCGCTGAACTTTGGGATTGCGATTTCGACAAGCTTAATGACATGCCGTATATTGAACAATTATTTGTGGATGCAGCACTAAGAGCTGGTGCTGAAGTACGTGAGGTTGCTTTTCATAAATTTGCACCACAAGGTGTAAGTGGAGTAGTAATTATCTCGGAATCACATTTAACAATTCATAGCTTTCCGGAGCACGGTTACGCAAGTATTGATGTTTATACTTGTGGGGATCGTATTGATCCAAATGTTGCTGCAGAATATATTGCAGAAGGTTTAAACGCGAAAACGCGTGAGAGCATCGAGCTTCCTCGAGGCACTGGTAGCTTCGAAATTAAGCAGAGAGAAACAAAAGCTCTTTAAAAAAGAACATAATTGATTTAAAATGTAAAGAGGTGTATAATGCACCTCTTTTTTAGTTTATAAAAAAGGAAAAACGTAACGTACTCGTTAGTTGGATAAATTGAACTCTTACAAATAAGCTAGCGCTTCATCTACCATCTTATTTTTGAAAACGAGATGATAAAGTGAAACTTTAATTAGTGGGGGGCATCTCTCACTTAAGTTCTTTGCTGCAACCGAATTTTGAGCTGGGAGTCTTACTGCCCGCAAATAGCGGGATAAAATAATGCGTTTAAACTTAAAGTGGTAAGAGCGTTAGAATGAGTTATATAATATTGTATATATATATTTTCAGGTGAATTGAGTAGAGAAAAATAAAGAGTATAGTGTAAAGGAGTGAATGAATTGCGTTGTCCATCCTGTTCTCATAATGGCACAAGAGTGTTAGATTCGCGTCCGGTAGACGAAGGGCGCTCTATTCGAAGAAGGAGAGAGTGTGAAAGCTGTTTAAGCCGCTTTACGACATTTGAAAGAGTAGAAGAGTCACCTCTTATCGTTGTTAAAAAAGAAGGCACACGAGAAGAGTTTAATAAAGAAAAGATTTTACGCGGTTTAATTAAAGCATGTGAAAAAAGACCAGTATCTTTAAGACAATTAGAGGAAGTAACACAAAGTGTGGAACGTGAACTTCGTAATTTAGGTATTTCAGAAGTGAAAAGTGATATGATTGGTGAAATTGTTATGGAAGAGCTCCGTGATATCGATGATGTTGCTTACGTACGTTTTGCTTCTGTATATCGTCAATTTAAAGATTTAAATGTATTTATTGAAGAATTGAAAGATATACTGCAAAAAGAAAGAGAATAGAAGCTGTATTCCATTCTCTTTACATACTGTAAGTAATGAGATAAGAGAGCTAGAAGCGTAAGCTAATAGCTCTTTTTCACTAATAAAATATATAATGAAGATAGAACGAATGAAGTAGAGGATAGATTGGATGAGAGAAAGGAAAAGCAAGAATGGAAAAACAGTCATGGATGGAGCTATTGCCAATTGATCGTTATAAAGTAAGTGCGAAAGGACTACTACATAATTACGACCGAAAAGTGTTAACGATGTTGTATCAGCCGTTAATAGGTAGTAGAGCTTTTAGCTTATACATGACGCTATGGGGGGAGTTAGAGCAAGATCGTGTATTTGGAAAAGAGAATACACATCATTCCCTTATGGTGATTATGCAAATGCAACTTCCCGAAATATATGAGGAACGAGTAAAGTTAGAGGCAATTGGGCTTTTAAAGGTATATATTAAGAAAGAAAAAGATATTCGAATGTTTATATACGAGTTGCAACCGCCTTTATCTCCAAAGCAGTTTTTTGATGATATTGTTTTAAGTATCTTTTTATACAATCGATTGAGTCGGACAAAATATAATCAAGTAAAGCAATATTTCTTAGAAGAAGAATTTGATTTTGCTTCTTATGAAAATGTGACGCGCTCTTTCAATGAGGTGTTTGGCTCGTTTAATCCAGGACAGCTTGAGCATGCGCAAGAAGACCTTCGTATTCCAAAAACGACAACTATGCCAAGTAATGAGAAGGGAGACGCTCCGAAAGTTTGGAATGATTTCTTTGATTTCTCCTTATTTGTAGATGGGTTGTCCGCTCTTGTTCCTAAAAAGGCGATTACAGATCAAGTGCGAGAATGTGTCATCACACTCGCTTATGTGTACGGTGTAGATGTGTTATCGATGCAAAATATCGTTCTTGGTGCGGTGACAGAGATGCAAACAATTGATATCGAAAGGCTTAGAAAAGGAGCCCGCGATTGGTACCAATTTGAAAATGGTCAAGCATTACCTGTATTAAGTGAAAGAGTACAGCCGCATGCTGCACGTACGATGAAAGAGAAAGAGCCTTCATCGCAAGAAGAGATGCTAATAAAGCAATTAGAGGAAATATCACCCAAACAACTATTGAAAGAAATTTCGGGCGGTGCAGAGGCAACGAAAGCGGACTTACAAATTGTTGAGGATGTAATGATAAAACAAAAGTTAACGCCAGGGGTTGTAAATGTCCTTATTTATTACGTTATGCTACGCTCAGATATGAAACTTGCGAAAACGTATGTTGAGAAGATCGCTGGGCATTGGGCACGAAAAAAGGTCAGTACAGTAGGCGAAGCGATGGCGCTAGCAAAAGAAGAAAATCGTCAATACCAAGAGTGGGCTGAGACGAAGAAAAAAGGTCGTACCGCGAAGAAAACAGTGCGAAAAGAAATGGTACCAGATTGGCTGAAAGAAGAGCCTAACGAACAAGCAAAAGAACCTGTTAAGAAAGATGTAAGTTCAGAAAAAGGTGCAAGTACGTTAGAAGATGAACGAAAACGACTAGAAGAAGTGTTGAAAAAATATAAGCGTGATTAATAGAAGAGAATGAACGCTCTTTGAGGTGAGAAAATGGAGCATATTCAAAATTCATTTGCAAAATTAATGGAGAATAAAAATTTTAAAAATAGATATGAAGTATTAAAAGCAGAAGTGATGGCACACCCGCGTGTGAAAGAATTTATAGACGAACATAAAGGTGAAGTAACGACTTCGATGATTGAGCGCAGTCTTGTGAAGTTATATGAATATATTGGACAAAGTGTAGGGTGTGCGGATTGTCCGGATCTAGGGTCGTGTAAAAATATGCTGCAAGGATATGAGCCAAAGCTTGTTATCCAAGGTAAGATGATTGATATTCAATATGATCGTTGCATTAGAAAAGTAGCATATGATGAGAGAAAGAAATATGAAAAACTTGTTCAAAGTGTATATATGCCAACTGATATTTTACAGGCAACGATGGAAAACTTAGATCCGTCCGATTTAGATGCACGTATTGATGCAATTGGGGCAGCGAATGAATTTTTAAGCGCATATAAACCAGGTGAAAAAGTGCAAGGTTTATATTTGTACGGTAAATTTGGTGTAGGGAAAACATATTTGTTAGGAGCAATTGCGAATGAGCTTGCCCGAAAGAAAATAAGTTCGATGCTTGTATACTTCCCTGAATTTTTACGCGAAATTAAAAGTTCGATTCAAAATAATTCGATTGGGGAAAAGATCGATGCAGTAAAACGCGTACAAGTGTTAATGTTAGATGATATTGGAGCAGAAGCGATGTCAAGCTTTGTACGTGACGATGTGCTCGGTGCAATCTTACAATTCCGTATGCTAGAAAACTTGCCGACGTTCTTTACGTCCAACTTTGATTTCAAGGAGTTGGAACACCATTTAACGTATACACAGCGCGGTGAAGCAGAAGAAATGAAGGCAGCCCGTATTATGGAACGAATTAAATATTTAGCGAAACCAATTTCGATTGGTGGGAAGAATCGTCGTCATAAGTAAAGAGCAAGCTGAGAAGCTTGCTCTTTTTTTCGTTTCGGATATTTTTTCAGAGTAGTCGAATTGTAAAATGGACAGTTCTAATTGAAAATTCATAGTAGCTTGTATCATTTTTTTCTCCCTCCCTTAATATATATAAAATTAGCAAGCCATATCGAGTGGATTTTCTAACGATAGGAAATGTAATTCTACTAAGAGTGAACTTCCACAGGACGGACTCTTATAGGATTTGTAACGTATAGATACAATCCTTTAGAGCAGGGATAAAAGGGGGGACAAAAGTGATTGAAATTTGCTTCGAAGAAAAAAATGATGCTATGCACGTATATAGACAACTACTGAAAAGAGCGGAAATGTTATATAAGGAAACGAGTGTGTACTTACAGGAACAGAAAGTTGTGATTCACATACCAGTACGTGAATCGAATTATATTGAAAAGATTTTATTGCCAGTAATGGTGTATTTCATTGTGAATGTGAAACAAAATGAGTGGATTTATACAATTTTAAAAGAAAAGTTTTTTTATGAAGAACAAGAAGAATGCCATCAAATATTGCATATGGCACAAGAGATTTTAAAGGGAAGAAGAAAAGGGGTTACTCGTGAATTAACACGTCATACATTTGAATCGTATATAAAGTCTTCTTTAAACAATTGGGTTTGTGATCCGCTCTCATTCTCATTTTCATCATATGTTCGTTTTCGTCTTCGTACATATAGGGAGATGGTAGCTAGGCTTGCGGAAGTGGCGATTGATGAGTATAAGATGGAACAAGAATATCAAATGTTCATCGAGATGCTCCGGCAACAAGTTAGCAGTCGGAAGTCACGTTTGTCCTGTATACATCTTATTTTTGACGAAAGTTTTATTTTCTATGATGATAAAGGTAGACGTTTAAAACAAGAGAAATTGGTCCAATATATAGATGAGGATTTGTTAAAGCAAAAGGATGTATATATTGATACGAAAGTAATTGCACCACTTCTTTCTATTTCGCCGAAAAAAATTTATTTATATACGAAAGAACAAGACCATAATATGATTATTACTTTGCGAAATGTATTTCAAGAACGGCTACAATTACATGGATTGCATGAGTTTGAGCGCAATGTGAAAAAAATAAAAAATAAAGGTAACGCCCTTGATTTTCTAAGTTTTTGAGCATATAATTACCTACATAAATGAAATATATTGAAATGTCATGATGAGGACATGAGTAGTTTTCTACGATTTTCAGAGAGGGAAGCCTTAGGGTGTGAGCTTCCTAGTACGGGATTATTACTTACCACCTCTAAACTTTAGCAGTGAACGATTTTTCTAGTAATTGCTAACGGACAACACCGTTATGTTGAACTTGAGCAATTAACAATAATGTTAATTGGAACAAGGGTGGAACCACGAATTCAACACTCGTCCCTTTTTACGGGATGAGTGTTTTTTATTTTGAAAAAAAAGAGGAGTGACCAGTGATGGCAGATGTAGTTAAAATTACTTTCCCTGATGGAGCTGTGAAGGAGTTTCCAAAAGGCGTAACAACTGAAGAAATCGCAGCTTCTATTAGCCCAGGCTTAAAGAAAAAAGCTGTGGCTGGAAAATTAAACGATGAGATGATTGATCTTGTTACACCAATCGAAGAAGATGGTGCAGTTTCTATTATTACATTAGATTCTGAAGATGGCTTATACATTTTACGCCATTCAACAGCCCACCTTTTAGCCCAAGCATTAAAACGTTTATATAAAGATGTTAAGCTTGAACTTGGTATTGGTCCAGTAATCGAAAATGGCTTCTACTACGATATCGATATGGAAGAAGCAATTACAGTTGAAGACTTCAAGAAAATCGAAAAAGAAATGCAAAAAATCGTGAACGAGAACTTAGAAATCGTTCGTCATGAAATACCACGTGCAGAAGCACTTCGTCGCTTTGAAGAAATCGGCGATGAGTTAAAATTAGATTTAATTAACGATCTTCCAGAAGATGCAGTTATTTCAATCTATGAGCAAGGCGAATTTTTCGACCTTTGCCGTGGTGTTCACCTTCCATCTACAGGGAAAATTAAAGTGTTTAAATTATTAAGCGTTGCTGGTGCTTACTGGCGCGGTGATAGCAATAATAAAATGTTACAACGTATTTACGGTACTGCATTCGTTAAGAAAGCAGAATTAGATGAGCACTTACGTATGCTTGAAGAAGCGAAAGAGCGCGATCACCGTAAATTAGGTAAAGAATTAAAACTATTTACTAATAGCCAAAAAGTAGGACAAGGTTTACCACTTTGGTTACCAAAAGGCGCAACAATTCGCCGTATTATCGAGCGTTACATCGTTGATAAAGAAGCAAGCTTAGGCTATGATCACGTATACACTCCAGTACTAGGAAGCAGAGAGCTTTATGAAACTTCTGGTCACTGGAACCACTACCGTGATGGCATGTTCCCATCAATGGAAATGGATAATGAAGAATTAGTTCTTCGTCCAATGAACTGCCCTCACCACATGATGGTTTATAAAAACGATATTCACAGCTACCGTGAACTACCAATCCGTATTGCGGAACTTGGAACAATGCACCGCTATGAAATGTCAGGTGCGTTATCTGGATTACAACGTGTACGCGGAATGACTTTAAACGATGCACATATTTTCGTTCGTCCGGATCAAATTAAAGAAGAGTTAAAACGTGTTGTGAACTTAACTCTAGAAGTGTACAAAGATTTCGGTTTAGAGAACTACTCATTCCGTTTATCTTATCGTGATCCAGCAGATACTAAAAAATATTATGCTGATGACGAGATGTGGGAAAAAGCGCAAGGTATGTTAAAAGAAGCGATGGACGAAATGGGTCTTGATTACTACGAAGCTGAAGGTGAAGCGGCATTCTACGGTCCAAAACTTGATGTTCAAGTTCGTACTGCTCTTGGAAAAGACGAAACACTTTCAACTGTACAATTAGACTTCTTACTTCCAGAACGCTTTGAATTAGCTTACGTTGGTGAAGATGGTAAACAACATCGTCCAGTTGTAATTCACCGTGGTGTTGTATCAACTATGGAACGCTTTGTTGCCTTCTTAATTGAAGAATACAAAGGTGCATTCCCAACTTGGTTAGCTCCAGTTCAAGTACAAGTAATTCCAGTTTCTCCGCAAGTACATTTAGACTACGCGAAGCAAGTACAAGATGAATTACGACGCGCTGGCATCCGTGTTGAATTAGATACTCGTGAAGAGAAAATCGGTTACAAAATCCGTGAAGCGCAAATGCAAAAAATTCCGTACATGCTTGTAGTAGGTGACAATGAAGTAACTGAAAATGGCGTAAATGTACGTAAATATGGTGAACAAAAATCAGAAACAATCGCATTAGATGCTTTTGTTGACATGATTAAAGTAGAAGGAAAACGCTAAGACAAAGCCGCGGTATACCGCGGCTTTTCTATGTAATATAAGTAAGAAAAATTAGAAAAAATAACCAAGTAACACTTATCATAAAAAAGTATTGCAAGTATGCTAGTTGTTTGTTACAATATTTCTTGTTGTTAGTAAAACACATCGCGTCTTCTTGACAGACGTCATGTCCTATGATAAACTCATCAAGGATAATAGAATATTGTTTTGTGGAACAAGTAGAAGCACCCGCTTCTCACCTGATGGACGCATTCGCAGTTAGCAGGTAAATGTATTTCTTACTTAAGATTTTACAAGTGTGGGTGTCGTATGCCCGCACTTTTTTTGTCGGGTTCTATGACTACAAAATATGTTCTGATAAAACCTTGGAGGTGGCTTACTATTAGCAAGGATATGATGATTAACGAGCAAATTCGTGCACGTGAAGTACGCTTAGTTGGCGCAAATGGCGATCAACTTGGAATCAAGTCTCGTAATGACGCTTTAGACTTAGCTGCAAATCTTAATCTTGATTTAGTATTAGTTGCTCCAAATGCGAAACCGCCAGTATGCCGCATTATGGACTACGGTAAATTCCGCTTTGAGCAACAGAAGAAAGAAAAAGAACAGCGCAAAAATCAAAAAGTAATTAGCATGAAAGAAGTTCGTTTAAGTCCAACAATTGATGAACACGACTTTAACACAAAACTTCGTAATGCTATCAAGTTTTTAGAGAAAGGCGACAAGGTTAAAGCGTCAATTCGCTTTAAAGGACGTGCCATTACTCATAAAGAAATCGGTCAACGTGTTTTAGATCGCTTCTCAGAAGCTTGTGCTGAAGTTAGTACAATCGAATCTAAGCCTAAAATGGAAGGACGTAGTATGTTCTTAGTTTTAGCACCGAAAAACGATAAGTAATAGATAGAGGAGGAAATACCTATGCCTAAACAAAAAACTCATCGCGGCGCTGCAAAGCGTTTCAAAAAGACTGGATCAGGTAAACTGAAACGTTCTCACGCTTACACAAGCCATTTATTCGCTAACAAATCTACAAAAGCTAAACGTAAACTACGTAAAGCTGGTGTAGTAAGCGCTGGTGACTTCAAACGCATTCGTCAAATGCTTGACAACTTAAAATAAGTTCGGCTGATATATAGAACAATTAGGAGGTAATATTATGCCAAGAGTAAAAGGTGGTACAGTTACTCGTCAACGTCGTAAAAAAGTAATAAAATTAGCAAAAGGTTATTACGGTTCTAAAAATACATTATTCAAGGTTGCTAACCAACAGGTTATGAAATCTCTAATGTATGCATTCCGTGACCGTCGTCAAAAGAAACGTGACTTCCGTAAATTATGGATCACACGTATCAACGCAGCAGCTCGTATGAATGGTCTTTCTTACAGCCGCTTAATGCACGGTCTTAAAAATGCTGGCATCGAAGTTAACCGCAAGATGCTTGCTGACTTAGCTGTTCATGACGAAAAAGCTTTCGCTGAATTAGCAACAGTTGCAAAAAACAACATTAACTAATTAATCAAAACCTTAGAAGATTTTTCTTCTAAGGTTTTTTTATTTGCATTTATTATTTGTAAAATTCCCCATTTGTTAGCGTTATTTCTTGCTCAAGTATATTAATATGTGCTTGTAAGAACTTTTGTAATGATAACGAAGAGATGTTTATATGGAAGAAGGGGAGATTAACGGACGTGTCATTATCGATATGACAAAATTAATATAAAAATCATAGCAATATAAAAGAATATATATATATAAAGCAGGAGAATCCTCCTGCCTTTTTTTATTTGCACTCATTCTTAATGAAGTGTATCTTTCCTAGCTGAAACGACACTGCTATAATGGAAAGATGATATGGAACTTTCATCAGATAAAGTAAAACTTTAATCAGTGGTGTACTACCCTCGGCTAAGTATTAGCCATAACCAATTGGATGAACAGTCTAATAGTGATGATTGAAACGTATTTGTAAATTAAGGACAAGCTATCTTTATAAAGATGTAGGTAGCTGACTTGTTAATAAGAACCGAAAAATAATAATGAACTTTGAGATGAAACAACATTGTTGCGTAAAATGCGATGTTGGAGGAGGACAATAGAATGGACTTACTACAACTATTTAAATTACAAAAAGAATTAGATGACCGTATTGCGAAAGAACATGACTTACAGCCGAAAAAGTTGTTGAAAGAAAAAATGTTAGCTCTTCTTGTAGAAATTGGAGAACTTGCAAACGAAACACGTTGTTTTAAATATTGGAGTAAAAAACCAGCTTCGGAACGTGAAGTAATATTAGAAGAATACGTGGATGGTTTGCATTTTATTTTATCAATCGGAATTGATTTAGGTATTGATAAAAACTTCCTATTCTATAAATGTGCACAAACGAATAAAACACAAGTAGAAATTTTCTTAGACACATATGCGAAAGTGATTCGTTTTACAGATCAACCATCTATTACGAACTATATTGAATTATTTACAAGCTATCTTCGACTTGGACAAGCGCTTGAATTTGAACAAGAAGAGATTGAAAAGGCCTATTTAGATAAAAATGAAGTGAATCACCAGCGTCAAACACAAGGATATTAATTTGATTTTTGAATATTTCAATTTAATTATTGTATAATGAAGTGACTGAAGAAAAAGGAGGGTGTTGGCAATGACAAAATTAGACTCGACATTGACAATGCTAAAAGAATTAACGGATGCACGTGGTATTGCTGGTAATGAGCGTGAACCACGTGAAGTAATGAAGAAATATATCGAGCCGTTTGCGGACGAACTTTCTACGGATAATTTAGGAAGTTTAGTTGCGAAAAAAGTAGGGGAAGAAAACGGCCCGAAAATTATGGTTGCAGGTCATTTAGATGAAGTTGGCTTTATGATTACGCAAATTGATGAAAAAGGTTTCCTTCGTTTCCAAACGGTTGGTGGCTGGTGGTCACAAGTTATGCTTGCACAGCGCGTAACGATTGTAACGCGTAAAGGAGATGTAACAGGTGTAATTGGTTCAAAACCACCGCACATTTTACCTCCAGAAGCACGTAAAAAGCCAGTTGAAATTAAAGACATGTTCATCGATATCGGTGCTTCTAGTCAAGAAGAAGCGACAGAGTGGGGCGTACGACCTGGAGATCAAGTTGTACCTTACTTTGAATTCCAAGTGATGAAGAATGAAAAAATGTTACTTGCAAAAGCATGGGATAACCGAATTGGTTGTGCAATTGCGATTGATGTATTAAAACAATTAAAAGATGAAAAGCATCCAAACGTTGTATATGGCGTAGGGACTGTACAAGAAGAAGTTGGTCTTCGTGGTGCAAAAACATCTGCAAACTATATTAAACCAGATATCGCATTCGCAGTAGATGTTGGTATCGCTGGGGATACACCTGGTGTAACGGCAAAAGAAGCACAAAGTAAAATGGGTGATGGACCGCAGATTATTTTATATGATGCTTCTGTTATTGGTCATACAGGTTTACGTGACTTTGTAGTTGATGTTGCTGATGAGTTACAAATTCCATACCAATATGATTCTGTAGCGGGTGGTGGAACGGATGCAGGAGCAATTCACATTGCTGTAAACGGTATTCCATCTATGGCAATTACAATTGCGACACGCTACATCCATTCACATGCGGCAATGTTACACCGTGATGATTATGAAAATGCAGTGAAGTTAATTGTAGAAGTTATTAAACGTCTTGATAAAGAGGCTGTACATAACATTACATTTAATTAATAAGAAAAAGCGAAGGATAACCACCTTCGCTTTTTATGTTTTAAAAAGGTCTTTCTAATCCTGCGGCAGTATGGGTTCCTAAAATAATTAAGCGCGTTAATTGCATTGCCATAAAATGTGGGGTATAGATCATACCCTTTTTAAGCCATGACATAATCATTCCTAGATGAGCACCAGTAACATAGCTAATGAGGATATCACGAGGGACCATAAGCTTTTCGTCGTTCGGCTGTGAAATAGATAAGCTTAAAGTTAAATATGTTTGAATTGTTTTCAGCATTTTATGAGTATAGTTTCCAGCTGCTTTATCACCAAGCATAACGTTATAAAACTTAGCGTTTTCTGCAATATGCTCAAATAAAGCCAAAAATGTCGGATGTGGTGAATCGAATGTCAGTTGAAACTCTTCTTTATTTCTAATTTTCGGTTTAATTACTTCTGTTAACTTTTCTAACATTTCTTCAATACTTTTTTCTAATAGGTCATATTTATCGTGGTAGTGGCTATAAAACGTAGCACGGTTTACAGGAGCACGTTCTGCGATATGTTGAACAGTTACATTTTCAAAACCTTTTTCGCCTACTAAAGCGACAAAAGCATCCTGTATGAATTGTCTCGTCCGCTTTACACGTGGATCATTTGTATTTTTAATAGACATTTTAACTTCTCCTCGTTTAGTTTTTTGTACTTAAACAACACATTGATATTATATTGTTGTTTAACCGACATTTCATACTCAAATTGTCGGTTGTAGATTCAAAATAATTATTTATAATTATAAACGATAGTCCTTCAGTAATCAGCACCGCTCGCAGGCAGACGAATTACAGTTTACACTGCAGATGGTGTGATTTTTTTGTTTAAAAGTTAATATAATTAACAATTAAACAATATAAACAATAAGGATGTAAATAGTTTAGAAAAAAATTATATGCGATATAAGGAGAGGAATGCAATGAATCAGTTTCGAAGAATGGTAATTATCAACATTATCACATTGATTGTATTAGTTGGCGGCGGTATTGGCGGTTATTACTATTACAATCAAACGGAAAACTATTTAAAAACAGACAATGCAAAAATTGACGGAAAGGTAATTCCAATTGCGTCACCAGTAGCAGGTAAATTAACCGACTGGAAAGCTGAAGTGGGAAAAAATTACAATGAGAACGATAAATTAGGTGCTGTTACTGTAGCGGCAGCAAATGGAGAACAAACAGTAGACGTAACAATTCCGCAAAATGCAACAGTTGTACAATCAAACGCAACAACAAATGCGTTCGTTGGAGCAGGTAGCCCAATTGCTTACGCATTTGATATGAATAACTTATGGGTAACAGCAAACATTGAAGAAACAACTATTGATGATGTTCAAAAAGGCCAAACAGTAGATGTGTATGTAGATGCATACCCAGATACAACGTTAACAGGAAAAGTAGAACAAGTTGGATTAACAACAGCAAATACATTCTCAATGTTACCATCAAGTAACGCAACAGCGAACTATACGAAAGTGAAGCAAGTTGTACCAGTTAAAATTTCTCTAGACCATAGTAAATCAGTAAATATTGTTCCTGGAATGAATGTGTCAGTTCGTATTCATAAGTAAGGGGGAGATGAGATGTCCTCAATTGCAATTGTAGGATATGCACTATTTTGTATAATCGTCTTCTTCCTTGTAAATCGTCTTTTACGAAAGAAAAAAACGAACGTGGGAGAAGAACAAGTCCCAGCCGTAAGTAAAATAGAAGTAAGTAAGGCAGAAACAGTAGAGAAAGAAATTAAACAAGAACAAGAAACAGAAGTTTCTAACGTTGTGGAATTAGAAACAGGGAAGCAAGAGCAAGTAAAACAGGAAAAAGAAATGCTGAAGAGACAATTGCCGATAGAGAATGTGAATGTAAAGGCAGTTGTAACTGTATTAATTCTTGGTATGTTCATCTCTATTTTAAATCAAACGATCATTAATGTTGCATTGCCTCCGTTAATGAACGAATTTAACGTATCAACTTCAACGGCACAATGGTTAATTACAGGATTCATGCTTGTAAACGGAATTTTAGTGCCGATTAGTGCCTTTTTAGTTTCACGATTTACTTATCGTAAATTATTCGTAGCTGCAATGTTATTCTTCACGGTAGGATCTATCATTTGTGCTACATCAGGTAACTTTACAATGATGATGACGGGCCGCATTATTCAAGCGGTCGGTGCAGGTATTTTAATGCCAGTTGGTATGAATATCTTCATGACATTATTCCCGCCTCATAAACGCGGAGCAGCGATGGGGTTACTAGGGGTAGCGATGATTTTAGCGCCAGCTATCGGACCAACTATAACAGGTTGGGTAATTGAAAATTATAGCTGGAACTTAATGTTTTATGGAATGTTTGTGGTTGGCTTAATTATTACGTTCTTATCTTTAAAATTCTTTACACTAGCACAGCCGGTGTCTAAAACAAAGTTAGATGTATTTGGTGTTATTAGTTCAAGTATTGGACTAGGAAGCTTATTGTACGGATTTAGTGAAGCTGGAAATAATGGCTGGACTAGTGCAGAAGTTATTATAACACTGATCATCGGTGTCATTGGTTTAGCAGTATTTATTTGGAGAGAGTTAACAACGGACAATAAAATGCTTGATTTACAAGTGTTTAAATATCCAACGTTCACTTTCACATTAGTAATTAACGCAATCGTAACGATGGCATTATTCGGAGGTATGTTATTACTTCCAGTATATCTGCAAAATATTCGTGGCTTTACGCCGATGGAATCTGGTCTACTACTCCTTCCGGGATCATTAATTATGGGGATTATGGGACCAGTAGCAGGTAAACTATTTGATAAGTATGGCATTCGCCCGTTAGCAATTGTTGGATTAGCCATTACAACATTTGCGACATATAAATTTACAACGTTATCGATGGATACACCGTATATCGTTATTATGACGGATTATATTATACGTTCAATTGGTATGTCATTCATTATGATGCCAATTATGACAGCTGGTATGAACGCACTGCCGATGAAATTAATTTCTCACGGTACAGCAACGCAAAATACGTCAAGACAAGTAGCTGGTTCAATTGGAACAGCGATATTAATCACACTTATGACGCAACAAACTACTGCTCACGTAGCGGATTACGGCAATATGTTAACAACGTCAAATCCAATTTTAGTTGATAAAGTTCATGGCATGGGCCAAAGCTTAGCGGCATTAGCCGGGTCAGCACAAGCAGGAGATGCAATGAGTACGCAACTATTATTTGGACAAATTTCAAAGCTATCTGCAATTAACGGTATTAACGATGCCTTCTTAATTGCAACAATATTAGCAGGTATCGCTTGGGTGTTATCATTCTTCTTACCATCCGGCAATAAACGAAATAGAAAAGCAGGGAATTAATTTCCCTGCTTTTTTATGTTTTCATGTAGTTAGATATAAAAGATGATAAGCAGTCAAAGAGCATAATCCCGTTATAAACAAAATTATCCCCATAGAACGAATATGTGTTAGTTGTCTCCCGCTTATAGTAGCTAATAGCCCGGCTAAAAGGAAGAAGCTCCAATATAAAGTTCCTGAAATTGGGAGTCTCTGCTCTAAATCAATTCCAATTCCTATACAAATGATAGGAACAATGATAAGCAATACGCTAATCACTCCCGCTATAAAGGTAAGTAATTTACGATATTTAATTCCGGAAACAATCAAAAAAATGCCAACGATGAATTCGCATAACATCAAAATAGGAGCCAAAATAATCCAAGTTAATATTCCAAACACTTCTGTCTTACCTCCGATTTGTGGGTTTCTAAAAAACTATTGGATATAGAATGAATCCCCTACTGACATGAGTTGCCAGAAGATAACCCCTAATATTCCAGCAATAAAAATAATAAATCCCATATTACGTATACTTTTAATTTTTCCTTGTAATCCACTTAATCCCGCGAATAATCCAGTTAAAGAAAACAGTATCCAATATAAAGTAGTTGAAATAGGGAGGAGTGTATCGCTATTCACCCCCATACCCCAAAAAACAAAAGGTAGTGTGACAAAGGAGAAGCTAAGTAGCCCCATTAAACCAACAAATAATTTGCGATGTTTAATGCTAGTAATAATTAAAAAAATACCACCAAAAAATCCGCATAAAACAAGAAGTGGCATATAAAAAATCCAAAGTAAGCTTAACATAAATAATCTCCTTCTATGTAATGAGTTATATTTTACTACATGAGGGTTATTTTGGATATTATTAATAAATATATATAATTTGATAGAAATGAATAGTAACGATACGAATTAATAGATGTAGAGTATGTTGGAGAGGAGGGGACACATGAAAATTACAGAAGAGAACGTTGTGAATCAGCTAAGGAAAAGGAACGAAAAAGCGTTATACTTTATTATCGACCAATATGGCGGACTTATAAAAAGTATTATTCAGAAGCATTTAGCTTCGTTTCAAGATGTACAAGAGGAATGTATGGATGATGTATTATTGGCGATTTGAAAAATTAGAGGATAGTGTAACGAAAATTGTCCTGACGCCTGTCTTAACTTCTGGTGAAGAAGGAGAAAAGAAAACGAATTATCGAAAAGTGTTAACGGAAGAAGAGTTTGAAGTTGTGATAAAAGAGTAAAAAAAGAGGTATCGTGATGATACCTCTTTTTAACTTAAAAACGCCAACGTATTATTCATAATATGAAATAACATAGCTGGAATAATGGACTTTGTTTTTTTACATAAAATGGCCATTAATAATCCCATAAAGAAAGTAATTATCATTACCCCAAGTGAGTATGTATGAGCGATACCGAAGAAGAAACTTGTTACGATGGCTGCAATCCAAAATGGAAAGCGTTCTGAGAAGAAGCGAAGTATAAAACCACGGAAAATAAGTTCTTCAAAAATGGGTGTGAGTATTGCAAAGCTGAGAAGTAATAATATTTGATATTGCTTAAAGACGTCTAAGCTTAGTGCGGAAGATTGCTGCTTTGTTGCGTCTTGGAACACATAATTTAATAAGAAGTAGTTGAGTATGATGTTTATAGCGAAGAAAAGAAGTAAATATACGTATGTGCGCCATTCTTTCAGTGCTTTAAAGTTAAAAGAGTTCAGTAATAATCTTTTCGCAGGTTCGAATTTAAAAATAAAGAATAACAAAATGGCTAGTTGTAACCCTATACTTGCGGTGTTTGCAATAGATTCATACAGGGCAATTTGCTTTTTATTTGTAAGACCAGCCGTATAAATTGTTAAGGGCATTATTGCTAGGAGCAAAGTAATGAGTCCGGTTCCGAAAAAAGCGAATAAAACGGAGCTAATAAATTGTCCCCATGACATAGAGTATTTCTGTTCATTAGAAAGTTGTGTAGCGGGTTGCATTTGTAAAATCACCTCTTTATATTTGTATATTTAATTATAAAGCATTTTGTTTTTGGATGTAATATTTAAATATTACATATAAAGGTGTATTTTCCATAAAATAATAAAAGAGGTATCACCCTATAGTGATGCCTCTTTCTCATTGATAACTATGTTCTGCCTTGTTATTCGATTTCGATTGCTCTATTTGCAATTCACGCTCTACCAATCGATCTAACTGCTGCATTGCTTTTAACGCTTTTTCATAAGAAATCGTTCTATAATGGTGCGCTCCGCCGGGTTCTTCATCTGCTTCATCCGCCCATTTAATAATGTTTTGCAGAGATGTTCTTTCAATTTCTTGTTCCACTAAGAAAGAATCTGTATGAAGGAGAATCGCGATAGAAATTTCTTTTGCTAGTTTCGGATGTTCTCCTAATCTAATAAGCAATTTGTGAGCTCTTTCTGCCCCTTTAATTGCATGTATGTCATTCTTTTTATATAAGTCATAGTCCCATTCGCCGCCTGTGTACCACGTATGGTGTCCGATATCATGAAGGAAACCAGCTTTTGTCGCAGCATCGACTGAGGCGTGATGCTTTTTAGCTAAGTGAAACGCATGGTAAGCGACAGCAATCGCGTGGACCATCCCAGAACGGTTTACGTATTTTTGTGTAATGTGGTGTTTAAAAACTTGTTCAAGCGTAATACGGTGCATAAAACATTCACTCCTTTTTATCTAATGGTGTCTATAAAGAAAATCGATCGGTTTAAATGTATTTTGAACATTGTACTCCATCGGGATGGCGTTAGTAAAGTAGAAATGTTTAGGAAAAGAAAAATTTTATGGGCATAAAAAAATCACCTTAGTGTTTTCTAAGGTGACTTTTTATTGATTATTTTTTTAATCCTTGCTCCAGTGTTTCTAACATTTCGTGTTTTTCATTTTCATCAGCATTTTTCCAAATAACTTCGAATAAAACGCCAAGACCTGGAAGCATTTTTTCTTCACCGCTTTGAATTGCATCAACAATCGTTTCTTGTAATTGGTCTTGTGAATTTCCAGATACATTCGCTAATACAGCGCCGCGTAAATTAAAACTCATGATTTTCACCTCTTCTTCAGAATTGAAACTGACGTTAGTTTTTGTTCTTTTTTATGTAAATATGTATGAAAAATAGGCTATAATGATAAGACAAGAAGAGAGGGAAATACATATTATGAAAAACATTGATTCAGTACAAAATCCGCGTGTGAAGCAGTGGAAAAAGCTGCAAACCAAAAAAGAACGCGATAAAAAAGGTTTATTTTTTGTAGAAGGATTCCATTTAGTAGAGGAAGCTTTAAAGGCAGGAGTTGTAACAGAACTTATCGTTTCAGATCAAACAGACCTTCCGAAAGATTGGACGGTTAATGATGTGGAAATGTATATTGTGCCTGAAGCAATTGTAAAAGTACTTCGTGAAACAGAAACGACACAAGGTGTATTTGCTGTTTGTGAAAAGCATGAGAAAGAAGTAGCTCTTACTGATGGGAAATTTCTTTTATTAGATGGCCTTCAAGACCCAGGTAATTTAGGAACGATTATTCGTACAGCTGATGCAGCTGGTATTCATGCCGTTGTGCTTGGAGAAGGTTGTGTTGATGTTTATAATAGTAAAGTACTACGCTCTACACAAGGTTCTATTTTCCACTTACCGATTGTAAAAGGGAACTTAGAAGAATGGGTAGACAAGTTAAAAGAAAATAACGTCCCTGTATATGGAACAGCTCTTGAAAATGGAGTTCCGTATGGTGAAGTAACACCGGCCGGAAGTTTTGCATTAATTGTAGGAAATGAAGGAAGCGGCGTACGCCAAGAAATTCTTGTGAAAACAGATCAAAACTTGTATATTCCGATTTACGGCGGGGCAGAATCATTAAATGTTGCGGTTGCAGCAGGGATTTTAACGTATTATTTACAAAGTCCAGTTGCGAACAAATAAAAAACTTCTTATAATAAGTTGAAGTACATGTTCATAAAAAAGTGGTGAACTGAGTATCGAACTTTTTTGAACATACAATAAAAGTTAAATAACGAAAAACGTTGATAGAGAAGAGTAGCTTACAAAATCGCCATATAGGGAGAGAATGCCGTAGACTGAAAGCATTCTTATGGTAGACGGAAGTGAATTCACCTCTGGAGTTGACGCCAGGACCATGTATATGTAAAGGCGTTCCGGTCAGAATTGATCGTTATAACTAATGAGTGGGCAGACTTGTTCTGTCAATTTAGGGTGGTACCGCGAATTTACCTCGTCCCTTTTTGGGAGCGAGGTTTTTTTATTTTTAAAATTAGGAGGGTTCCAAATGGAAGCACGTTTAAAAGAGCTAAAACAACAAGCGTTAGCGCTTATTGAAGAAGCGAAAGAGCTAAAAGGCTTAAACGATGTACGCGTAGCGTATTTAGGTAAAAAAGGTCCAATCACTGAAGTATTACGTGGTATGGGAAAATTATCAGCAGAAGAGCGTCCACGTATGGGAGCATTAGTAAATGAAGTACGTGAAGCGATTCAAACGCGTCTAGAAGACAAAATTGGTAACTTAGAAAAAGCAGTAATTGAAGCGAAATTAGCTACTGAAACAATTGATGTTACATTGCCAGGTCGTCCTGTTGAAACAGGTTGTCACCATCCGTTAACAACTGTTGTTGAACAAATTGAAGATGTATTCATCGGTATGGGTTATGAAGTAGCTGAAGGAACAGAAGTAGAAAAAGACTACTACAATTTCGAGGCGTTAAACTTACCGAAAGATCACCCAGCGCGTGATATGCAAGATACATTCTACATTACAGAAGAAACGTTACTACGTACACATACATCTTCTGTGCAAGCACGTACGATGGAAAATAATAAAGAAAAAGGCCCAATTAAAATTATTTGTCCTGGTAAAGTGTATCGCCGCGATGACGATGATGCGACGCATTCACACCAGTTCATGCAAATTGAAGGTCTTGTAATTGACAAAAATATTCGCATGAGTGACTTAAAAGGTACACTGCAAGTCTTCGTGAAGAAGATGTTCGGTGAAGATCGTGAAATCCGTCTTCGTCCAAGTTTCTTCCCATTCACAGAGCCATCTGTAGAGATGGATATTTCTTGTATGATGTGTCACGGCAAAGGTTGCGGCACTTGTAAAGGAACTGGCTGGATTGAAATTTTAGGCGCAGGTATGGTTCACCCGAACGTACTTGAAATGGCTGGTTATGATTCAAAAGAATATCAAGGTTTCGCATTCGGTATGGGCGCAGAGCGTATCGCAATGTTGAAATACGGCGTTGATGACATTCGTCATTTCTATACAAATGATGTACGTTTCTTACAACAATTCAAACGAGCGTAAGGGAAGGAGAGGATAAATATGTTCGTATCATATCGTTGGTTACAAGAGTATGTAGATATTAAAGATGTAACAGCACAAGAACTAGCAGACAAAATCACGAAAAGTGGTATTGAAGTAGAAGGTGTTGAAGTATTAAATAAAGGTGTAAAAGGTGTTGTAGTTGGTCACGTATTAGAATGTGAAAAACACCCAGAAGCTGATAAATTAAGCAAATGCTTAATCGATATCGGTGAAGAAGAACCAGTACAAATTATTTGTGGTGCTGCTAACATTGCAAAAGGTTTAAAAGTACCAGTTGCAAAAGTTGGTGCTGTACTTCCTGGTAACTTCAAAATTAAAAAAGCAAAACTACGTGGTGAAGCTTCTCACGGTATGGTTTGTGCTCTTCAAGAGCTTGGCATTGATGGAAAGTTCGTTTCAAAAGAATACGCAGATGGTATCTTCATCTTCCCAAGTGACGCTGAAGTTGGTGCGGATGCACTTGAAATTTTAAACTTACATGATGAAGTACTTGAGCTTGGTTTAACACCAAACCGTGCAGATTGCTTAAACATGTTAGGTGTAGCATATGAAGTAGCTGCTATTTACGGACGTGAAGTGAAACTTCCAGCTATCGACTTACAAGAAACAACAGAAAAAACTTCTGATTACATTTCTGTAAGCGTAGAAGCGAAAGAAGAAAATCCATTATACATTGCAAAAATGGTGAAGAACGTAAAAATTGGCCCATCACCAATGTGGATGCAAACGCGCCTTATGGCAGCTGGCATTCGTCCAATTAGCAATGTAGTTGATATTACAAACTACATTTTAATGGAATACGGTCAACCGTTACATGCATTTGATTACGATAAATTAGGTTCAAAAGAAATCGTTGTTCGTCTAGCAACAGAAGGCGAAAAGATTCAAACGTTAGATGATCAAGAACGTGCATTACAAAGCCATCACCTTGTGATTACAAATGGTACAAAAGCTTTAGCTGTTGCTGGTGTAATGGGCGGGGCTGATTCTGAAGTTACAAATGATACAGTAAACGTTCTAATTGAGTCTGCATACTTTGCAGGTCAAACAGTACGCCGTACATCAAAAGACTTAGGTCTTCGTAGTGAATCAAGCGCACGTTTCGAAAAAGGAATCGACCCAACACGTACATTCGAAGCAATTCAACACGCAGCTGCTTTAATGGCGAAATACGCTGGCGGTGAAGCACTTGAAGGTGTAGTAGAAGCTGATAACTTACAAGTAGAAGAGCGTACAGTATCCGTTACTGCTGAAAAAGTAAACCGTGTATTAGGTACAAATATTTCTGCGAGTGAAATGGGTACAATGTTCACAAACTTGAAATTCCCATTCACAGAAGTAGAAGGAACATTCCATGTAAATGTACCAGCACGTCGTCCTGATATTACAATTTCAGAAGACTTAGTAGAAGAAGTGGGCCGTCTATACGGTTATGACCACATTCCAGTTACATTACCTTCTGGAACGATGACTCGTGGTAAATTAACAGCAGCACAAACGAAACGTCGTAAAGTACGTCGCTTCCTAGAAGGTGCTGGTTTATATGAAGCAATCACGTATTCATTAACAAGCGCTGACAAAGCGAAACAATACATGGTTGAGCCAAACGAAAAAGCACCTGTAAACCTTTCACTTCCAATGAGCGAAGAGCGTAGCCAACTTCGTTTAAGCTTAGTACCACAATTGTTAGAAGCAGTTTCATACAATGTTGCTCGTAAAAACGACAGCGTTGCTTTATATGAAGTAGGTTCTATCTTCTTACCAACAGAAGCAGGAGAACTTCCGAAAGAAGAACAACATCTTGCAGGTGTTATGACAGGCCTTGCTCTTCACCATGCATGGCAAGGTGAGAAGAAAGTTGTAGACTTCTTCGTAGTTAAAGGTGTGTTAGAAGGATTATTCGACGTACTAGGCGTTGCAAATCAAATCACATATGCACCAACAAAACGTGAAGGCATGCACCCAGGCCGTACAGCTGACATCGTATTAGATGGCGAAGTAATTGGTTTCATTGGTCAATTGCACCCTGAAGCAGAAAAACAATTAGATGTGAAAGATACATTCGTATTCGAACTATCTCTTGCAAAAGTATTCGGTGCAGACGTGGAAGAAACTTACTACTTAGCAATTCCACGTTTCCCATCTATGACACGTGATATGGCTGTTGTAGTAACAAAAGAAACAAAAGCTGGTGAAATGAAGCAAGTCATTGCTGAAGCTGGCGGAGAACTTCTGAAAGACGTAACACTATTTGACTTATACGAAGGTGAAAAAATGGAAGAAGGCAAGAAATCACTTGCATTCTCTATGAACTACTTCGATGCAGAACGTACATTAACAGACGAAGAAGTAACAGAAGCACATAACCGTGTATTAACAGCGGTAGAAGAGAAATTTGGTGCGGAGTTACGTAAATAATAAGAAATTGCCGGATTCATTCCGGCAATTTTTTTTATGGAACGATTGTCGAAAAGTGTCGGTAGGTCGATATTCTGTGTCGAACCGCCGATATATTTAAAGTTACGGTTGATATATTATGAAAATCGCTGATATATTTGGAGTTACGGTTGATATATTGTAAAAATCGCCGATATATTTTCTGGCGTCTTGCATCTTTCTCTCGAATGTAGTACATTAATTTTAGTTTAACAAAATGAAAGACGATGATAAGGAAAAGTAGTATATACTATAATCCAAAGCGAGTCAGGGGCGGTGAGAGCCTGATGAGGCGGTATATGTGAAGAACACCTTGGAGTTGCTAACCGAAATTGAAGCTTGTATTCAAGAGTAGATTTAGACGGGAATCCGGCCTGTTACAAACCGGGAAGTATGTATTACATACGAGTTAAAGTTGGTCTTTATGACAAATTGGGTGGTACCGCGAAGTTTAACCTTTCGTCCCTTTATGGATGAAAGGTTTTTTTGTATTTAAATACATGAGTAAAGGAGCATTTCACTATGGAAAACACATTAGTAAAAAGTCTGTATAGAGATACAGAAAAGTATGCAGATCAAACAGTACAAGTATCAGGGTGGATTCGTAACTTACGTGATTCAAAAGCATTTGGTTTCATCGAATTAAACGACGGTAGCTTCTTCAAAAGCGTTCAAATCGTTTTCGATACAGAATTAGAAAACTTCAAAGAAATTGCAAAGCTTCCACTTAGCTCTTCAGTTAAAGTAGAAGGTAAAGTAATTGCAACGCCTGGAGCGAAGCAACCATTTGAAATTAAAGCAGAAAAAATTGATATCGAGGGCTTATCAGATTCTGATTACCCACTTCAAAAGAAGCGTCACACATTTGAATACTTACGTACAATCGCTCACTTACGCCCAAGAACAAATGCATTCTCTGCAACGTTCCGTGTACGTTCTATCGCAGCATTTGCAATTCACCAGTTCTTCCAAGAGCGTGGATTCGTACATGTTCACACACCAATCATCACTGGTAGTGATACAGAAGGTGCTGGCGAAATGTTCCGCGTAACAACGCAAGATTTAAACAACGTACCAAAAGGTGAAGACGGACAAGTTGACGAATCAAAAGACTTCTTCGGCAAAGAAACAAACTTAACAGTAAGTGGACAGCTGAACGCTGAAGCTTATGCGTTAGCATTCCGTGATGTTTACACATTCGGACCTACATTCCGTGCAGAAAATTCAAACACAACTCGCCACGCAGCTGAGTTCTGGATGGTTGAGCCTGAGATTGCATTCGCTGAATTAGGTGACGTAATGAACCTTACAGAAGATATGCTGAAATATGCAATGAAATACGTACTAGAACATGCACCAGAAGAAATGGAATTCTTCAACAGCTTCGTTGACAAAACAGTTCTAGAGCGCATGAACAACGTAATTAACTCTGACTTCGGCCGCATCACTTATACAGAAGCAATTAAAGTGCTTCAAGAGTCAGGCGCTGACTTCAAATACCCAGTAGAATGGGGTATTGACTTACAAACAGAGCACGAAAGATACTTATCAGAAGAAATCTTTAAACGCCCTGTATTCGTAACTGACTATCCGAAAGACATTAAAGCATTCTACATGCGCTTAAATGAAGACGGTAAAACAGTAGCTGCTACTGACCTTCTAGTTCCTGGCATCGGCGAATTAATCGGCGGAAGCCAACGTGAAGAAAGAATGGACGTTTTAGTAGACAGAATTAAAGAACTAGGTATGAACGAAGAGGACTACTGGTGGTACTTAGAACTTAGAAAATACGGCGGTACAAAACACGCTGGATTCGGTCTAGGTTTCGAGCGCTTCCTAATGTACATCACTGGCATGGCTAACATCCGTGACGTAATTCCATTCCCAAGAACTCCAGGTTCTTCTGAATTCTAAAATATAAAAAAAAGCGAGAGCAATTGCTCTCGTTTTTTTTTATTGGAAAAGGGTGTAATTAGAACTCGAATTTTATAAAGTATTTTACGATTGAGAAAGATGTTGTTCAAAGTTTCCTTCTCACTTCATATATAAGTAAAATGAATGCGACATTTATGGGGAAGGGGTTTTGATGCAATGGGGGACATTCCAAGTCATACAAAGTGGACTTTGCGTGACAAGTATATAGTAATCACTGGTGCAACAAGTGGTATTGGATTAGCGGCAGCTAAAGTATTTGCAGAACGTGGTGCCAAGCTAGGAATCATTGCTCGTAATGAAGTGAAAGCGAATGATGTGATGACTCAAATTGAAAATTTAACGAATGGGAATGCAGTAGTAGATATATTTTTCGCTGATATGGCTTCCCAACAATCTATACGCCAGGTAGCTACTGAGATTTTAGAAAGGTGTCCGAGAATTGATATATTAGTGAATAATGCTGGAGCTTTATTTCAAACAAGGCAACTTACAGAGGACGGTTTGGAGATGACTTGGGCGGTAAACCATTTAGGTCCATTCTTACTTACTAATTTACTGTTGGGGCGTTTAAAAGAAAGTGCTCCTGCTCGTGTTATCACCACCGCATCTCACGGTCACAAAATGGCTAAAAAGGGAATTGATTTCGGTGATTTAGATGCAGAACAACTTTATCGTGGTGTTAAGAAGTTTATGGGCGGTCCTACCATGCGTTATGCTCAATCAAAATTAGCAAATATTTTATTTACCGCTGAATTGGCAAGGCAGTTGGAAGGGACGGGTGTTAGTGCATACAGCTTTGACCCAGGGCTAGTGGCTACGAATTTCAACCAACATAATGGTCTAGTTGCTCGCTTAACGATGGCAGCAATGAAACCTTTCTCGCGTACGCCTGAGGAAGGTGCTGAAACTTTAATATGGCTAGCAGAATCAACTGGAGTTACTAATCATAGTGGCTGTTACTATGCCGATAAGCAAATCGGAAAAACGTCTGAAGCTGCCTTGGATAAAGATGCCGCAAAACGTCTATGGGACATTAGTGAAAAACAGATAGGAGAGTAAATGAGTGTTTGTTCATATGGCTATGTTGAATAGTTTTTTACCCTTAAGTAAAAAGTAATCTTGGGGGTGAGTACAATGAGTAAAAAAGTGAAAACAGATCATTCTAGATCAGTCCTAGGTTCTCCAGAGGTGGAAGGACAAGGAACAACAACGCATGAAACGGGTTCTCATAAAGTACCTTCATCAAATAAGAAGCAGAAGCGAAGTTAAATATGAAGAAGGGGAGTCATGGAGACTCTCCTTTTTTACTTAATAAAGAATGTTGTATATTAGCGATTCGAAACAGCATATTAATTTGCCCATATTTCATTCATAAAAGGCGAAAAGAATTCAATTCTTTTCGCCTTGTTTAGTTCATAAAAATCCTGTCGATACTAAAAAGTAGTTATTTTTTCAATAAGCGAAACGCCTTCTCTGTATTAGCAAAATGCAGTTTCACAAACTCAGGTAGTCTTTCTTTTCCGACTTTCTGAATTAATTTAGCAGCGGCAATATCAACTTGTTTACCGGCACCTTTTGGAAGTGGCATACCAGCTTTTTTACTTAGTTCATCAAACTGTTTTACGAATGAGTAACGGGCTAAAATGGAAGCGGCAGCTACTGCTAAATGGACACTTTCACCTTTTGTAGCGAAGTAAACATTTTCACGCTGTACCTGTTTTTGTTTTGCTAAATATTTATAGTATGTATCAGGTTGTGTGAATTGGTCGATTAAGATGCCTTCTGGTTTTGTTGGGGCCATTTTTGCTAATAAGTTTGTAATTGCTTTATTGTGTAGTAAAGCTTTTAGCTTACCTTGATTATTTCCTTTATCAAACAGCTCGTTATATTTTTCGTTATGAAGGACAAGAGAGCTGTAAGGAACAACGTGTAGAAGTTGTTTCGCAATCGCAGTAATTTGATCATCATTTAAGTTTTTAGAGTCTTTTACACCAAGTTCTTTTAAAAGTGGAATTTGCTTCGCATCCACATATACAGCAACTACTGTCATCGGTCCGAAGTAATCACCAGTACCAACTTCATCAGACCCTACGATAGACATTGTACCGATGGAAGTAGGCGGTGCATAACGGTGTGAATCAACAGATTTTTTTACAGCTGTTTTAGGTGTTTGAGAGACAGTTTGCCAACGAGAAGCTTCTGCCTCAGCACGTCCACCTTGGAACATTACTTTTCCAGATTTATATGCTGTAATTGTGCAAGATGGCACCTTTGCCATAAAGATACCGCCTTGCGGAATTTTCGGGCTTAGCGCTTGTTTATATTGTTGTTTCATGTCTTCAATTACTGTAGAACTTGTTTGTATTACGATAGAATTTGACAATATGGTCGCTCCTTTTTTTATATTGTTATTTTTATCATATCGGATTGTTCTTTCTGTTTCCATATTATGATGGTTCATGGTATTATAAACTTTAGGATTCTGTACGTGATTGGAGGCCGGTGAGTTGTCACAACAAAAGGGAAATAAAAGTCGAATTAATGTAGAAATATATGGCCAACAGTATTCAGTTGTTGGCGATGAAAGTACAAGTCATATCCGCATGGTAGCAGCGATTGTGGATGATAAAATGCGCGAACTCAATGCCAAGAATCCTTCGCTTGATACGAGTAGACTAGCGGTATTGACGGCGGTAAACGTCATACACGATTACATAAAATTAAAAGAAGAACATGAAAAATTGAAAGAAAGTATGACAAAAAAAGGAATGGAATAACATGATTGATATTATTATCATTTTACTGCTTGTTATGGGATTTTTCCTGGGCTTACGCAGAGGGTTTATTCTGCAACTTGTAAAGCTAACAAGCTTCATTATCGCATACCTTGTTGCATACTGGTACTGTAAAGATTTAGCGCCAGCACTTGCGAAATTTATTCCGTATCCATTTGATAAAAACGTATCTGTTCCAGAATGGATTGATGCAAATAATATTGAAACTGTATTTTATCAAGCGATTGCGTTTATCGTATTATTTATTATTACAAAAATCGCACTTTCATTGCTTGGTAATTTGTTAAATATGTTTGCAGAAATACCGGTTTTAAAGCAAGTAAATGCGTTTGCGGGGGCAATCCTCGGATTTTTAGAAGTATACATTATTTTGTTTGTCTTAATTATCGTTGGAAATATTCTTCCGATTGAACAAGTACAAACACCATTACAAAAATCATCAATTAGCAAAATAATTGTAGACGATACACCGATTCTTTCTGAAAAGGTGAAGGAGCTATGGCAGACAGGTAGCAAAGTATAACTTCTCTTTTTTCGGAAAGAGAAGTTTTTTTCTATGAAAGAAAGGCGGGGCAATGATGAAAGTAAATAAAAAACAAGTTATCAAATTACTGGAAACAATTGGACTTTTTATGGAATTGAAGGGTGCGAATCCATTTAAAATATCTGCATTTCGTAAAGCAGCAGCAGCGTTAGAAAGTGATGATCGTAGTCTTTCTGAAATTGAAGATTTTACAAAGATTCCGGGCATCGGAAAAGGAACGGCGGCAGTTATTCAAGAATATATAGAGTCGGGAACATCCGAAGTATTACAAGAGCTTGAAAAAGAAGTACCGAGCAGTTTATTACCGTTATTAAAACTTCCAGGCCTTGGTGGTAAGAAGGTAGCTAAGCTATATAAAGAACTTGGTGTTGTTGATATGGACTCGCTAAAAGCTGTTTGTGAAGAAAATAAAGTACAAGCTTTAGCAGGTTTCGGTAAGAAAACAGAAGAGAAAATATTAGAAGCAATCGATCAAGTAGGATCTCGTCCAGAGCGTTTACCAATTGCGATGGTATTGCCTATTGCCGGGGAAATAGAGGAGAAATTGTCGAATATTGCTGAAGTGATTCGTTTCTCTCGCGCTGGTAGCTTACGCCGTGTTCGTGAGACAGTGAAGGATTTAGACTTCATTATTGCAACGACAGAACCAGCTGCAGTACGTGAGCATTTACTGAAATTCGATAATATGATTGAAGTAATCGCAAGTGGAGATACGAAAGTTTCTGTTCGTCTTCAATATGAATATGATATTTCAATTGATTTCCGCTTAGTAAAACCAGAAGAGTTTATTACAACTCTTCACCATTTCACAGGATCAAAAGATCATAACGTGAAAATGCGCCAAATTGCAAAAGATAAGGGCCAAAAAATTAGTGAGTACGGTGTGGAAAACTTAGAAACAGGCGAAGTGAAAACATTTGACACAGAAGAGGAATTCTTCGCTCATTTCGGTCTTCCATTTATCCCGCCAGAAGTGCGTGAAGATGGAAAAGAAATTGAATTAATTAAAGAGTATCCAAACTTAATTCAATTCTCTGATATACAAGGTGATTTACATATGCATACAACATGGAGTGACGGTGCTTTTTCCATTGAGGAAATGGTACAAGCATGCCGTGCCCGTGGATATAAGTTTATGGCGATTACGGACCATTCACAATACTTAAAAGTAGCGAACGGTTTAACGAAAGAGCGTCTTCGCGAACAAGCGAAAGAAATTGAGCGCATGAATGAAAAGTATCCAGACATTACAATTTTACGCGGAATTGAAATGGACATTTTACCAGATGCCTCGCTTGATTTTGATGACGAAGTATTAGCAGAATTAGATTATGTTATTGGAGCTATCCATTCTAGCTTCTCACAAGACCGCGAAACGATTATGAAACGACTTCGCACTGCACTTGAAAATAAGCATGTCACGATGATTGCTCATCCGACAGGACGTCTTCTTGGTCGCCGTGAGGGGTATGATGTAGATACAGATTTACTAATCGAACTTGCGAAAGAAACAAATACAGTTCTAGAATTAAACGCCAATCCGAATCGTCTAGATTTAAGCGCGAAACTATTAAAGCAAGCACAAGATGCCGGTGTAAAAGTAGCGATTAATACGGATGCTCATACGCTTGAAATGTTAGAAGATATGGAAACAGGTGTAGCAGCAGCGCGTAAAGGTTGGATTCAAAAAGATAACGTGATTAACACGTGGGATATTGAACGTTTATTAGACTATATTAAACGTAATAAGTAACACAAGGGGGACCTGCAACATGTTAGAAAGAACGTTGCGTGTATTAGAATACAATAAAGTAAAAGAACAATTACTTGAACATACAGCATCTTCACTTGGTCGTGATAAAGTGAAGCATTTAGTGCCGAGCACTGATTTTGAAGAAATTGTAGAGATGCAAGATACAACGGATGAAGCAGCGAAAGTCATTCGTTTAAAAGGTAGTGCACCATTAGGTGGTATTACGGATATTCGCTCAAATGTGAAGCGTGCAAAGATCGGAAGTATGTTAAGCCCAAATGAACTACTGGATATTGCTAATACGATGTACGGTAGTCGTAATATGAAACGTTTCATTGAAGATATGGTTGATAATGGTGTCGAGCTTCCAATTTTAGAAACTCATGTCGCTCAAATTGTATCTTTATATGACTTAGAAAAGAAAATTACAAATTGCATCGGTGATGGCGGTGAAGTAGTCGATAGCGCAAGTGATAAACTGCGTGGTATTCGTACTCAAATTCGTACCGCGGAAAGTCGTATTCGTGAAAAGTTAGAAAATATGACGCGTTCTTCAAACGCGCAAAAGATGTTATCAGATGCAATTGTAACGATTCGTAATGAACGATACGTAATCCCGGTAAAACAAGAATACCGCGGCGTATATGGCGGTATTGTTCACGATCAATCAGCTTCTGGACAAACGTTATTTATTGAACCACAAGTAATTGTAGAATTAAATAACGCACTTCAAGAAGCACGTGTGAAAGAAAAACAAGAAATCGAACGCATTTTATTGATGTTAACAGAAGAAGTGGCAGTAGAAGCTGATATCGTTTTATCGAACGTAGAAGTAGTTGCAAATCTTGATTTCATTTTTGCGAAAGCTTTTTATGCGAAGCGAATTAAAGCAACGAAGCCAATCGTAAATAATGAGCGCTATATGGATTTAAGACAAGCACGTCATCCGCTTATCGATCCGGAAATTATTGTGCCAAATAACATTATGCTCGGTAAAGACTTCACGACAATTGTTATTACAGGACCGAATACAGGTGGTAAAACAGTTACACTAAAAACTGTTGGTATTTGTGTATTAATGGCCCAGTCTGGTCTTCACATTCCAGTAATGGATGAATCAGAGATTTGTGTATTTAAAAATATCTTTGCTGATATCGGTGATGAGCAATCGATTGAGCAAAGTTTAAGTACGTTCTCCTCACATATGGTGAACATTGTTGATATTTTAGAAAAAGCGGATTTTGAAAGCTTAGTTTTATTCGATGAATTAGGTGCTGGAACAGACCCACAAGAAGGGGCTGCATTAGCAATTTCGATTTTAGATGAAGTATGTAACCGTGGTGCTCGCGTTGTTGCTACAACGCATTACCCAGAATTAAAAGCATACGGATATAACCGTGAGCAAGTTATTAATGCGAGCGTTGAGTTCGACGTGAACACGTTAAGCCCAACGTATAAATTATTAATCGGCGTACCAGGACGTAGTAACGCCTTTGAAATTTCGAAACGCCTTGGATTATCTGATCGCGTTATTGACCAAGCACGTAACCACATTAGTACAGATACAAATAAAATTGAAAATATGATTGCGAAGTTAGAAGAAAGTCAAAAGAACGCAGAGCGTGACTGGAACGAAGCAGAAGCGCTTCGTAAACAATCTGAAAAACTTCATCGTGAATTACAACGTCAAATTGTTGAATTTAACGAAGATCGTGATGAGCGATTATTAAAAGCGCAAAAAGAAGGCGAAGAAAAAGTCGAAGCTGCGAAGAAAGAAGCAGAAGGCATTATTCAAGAACTGCGTCAATTGCGCAAAGCACAGCTTGTAAATGTGAAAGACCATGAGCTTATTGAAGCGAAGAGCCGTCTAGAAGGCGCAGCACCAGAGCTCGTGAAGAAACAAAAAGTAAACGTGAAAAACACAGCGCCGAAACAACAATTACGCGCAGGTGATGAAGTAAAAGTATTAACGTTCGGTCAAAAAGGTCAACTACTTGAAAAAGTAAGTGATACAGAGTGGAGCGTACAAATTGGTATTCTGAAGATGAAAGTGAAAGAATCCAATATGGAATACATTAATACACCGAAGCAAACAGAGAAAAAAGCTGTCGCAAGTGTGAAGGGTAGAGATTACCACGTTTCGCTAGAGCTTGATCTTCGCGGTGAACGTTATGAAGATGCAATGATGCGCGTTGAGAAATACTTAGATGATGCCCAGCTTGCAAGCTATCCACGCGTTTCAATCATTCACGGTAAAGGAACAGGAGCGCTTCGCCAAGGTGTACAAGATTACTTGAAGAAACACCGCGGTGTGAAGAACTTCCGTTACGGTGACATGGGCGAGGGAGGCCTAGGCGTAACAGTTGTCGAATTAAAATAGCAAACAAACAACCAAACAAAAGGGGAAACCATTATATGTTTATGGACAAACTTGCAAAAGTATTGTTAGCTTGTTGTGGAATATTTTTGGTGATTGGGGTTATTTATTTAGTTGTTTTTGCGAAGTAAAGGAGCGTCAATCGTGGCATAATGATATTGCCATAGATTGACGCTTTTAATATATATGAAAAGGAATAAGCTATGAAAATCAACCAATACATAAGCGAAGCAAAATCCTGCTCAAGACGTGAAACAGACCGCCTTATTAAAGCAGGACGCGTGGCTATTAACGGCGAAATATGTACGCACGGTGCAATCGTGAGCGATGGTGATGTTGTAACGATTGATGGAAAGATTATTGCAAAAGAAGAGAAAAAAAAGGTGTATATCGCCTTTCATAAGCCGGTCGGAATTACTTGTACAGCAGCTGATCATATTGAAGATAATATTATTGATTATATCAATTATCCAGAGCGGATTTTTCCTGTTGGACGATTAGATAAAGCATCAGAGGGCCTTATTTTATTAACGAATGATGGCGCGATTGCGAATCAAATTTTACACGGAGATCATGAGCATGAGAAAGAATATGTTGTGACGGTTGATAAGCCTTTTACAGATTGGTTTATTGATGAGATGTCCAGCGGTGTAAAGATTAAAGATGGCATGACGAAGCCATGTAAAGTGACGAGAGTCGATCAGTCAACATTTCGTATCGTTTTAACGCAAGGGATGAACAGGCAAATTCGTAGAATGAGCCGTGCTTTCGGGTTTACTGTAACAAAGTTAAAGCGAGTGCGCATTATGAATATAGAGCTAAAGGAGCTTGAAGTAGGAAAATGGAGGATTGTTACATCTGAGGAATTAGAAATATTAATTGATCAGTTATAGGGAGAAAAGTTTTCTCCCTATATTTTTTTGTCAGAAAAAATAAAACTATTGATTTTTTTGAAAATAGCTCATATAATAAAAAACAACAAGTTTCGACAAAATATTTTATAAAAGTAATGATGAGGACATGAGTTGTATTTTACGATTCTCAGAGAGGGAAGCCTTAGGCTGTGAGCTTCCTAATACGAAAAGACAAGCTTACCACCTCTAAACTTCGAGAGTGAACTGCATACATGATGCATTGTAATTCTTGGCGGATAAAACCGTTATCAATTTACACGAGCTATAAAATGAGCTTATTTCGCTATAAATTCATTTTATTAGAATAAGGGTGGAACCACGATTTCAGCACTCGTCCCTTTGTTAGGGACGGGTGTTTTTTGCGTTCTTTTATAGGGAAGTACGCTTGAAAGGGAACATGTGACGGATTTTAATTCAGAATATTTTGATAATTAATCATTTTAGGGGGTTAGTAGAAATGAAATCATCTTTAAAGTTTTCAGAGATGTTTGCAATAAGTTTAATGTTATTTGCACTATTTTTCGGTGCAGGTAACATGATTTTCCCACCAGCGTTAGGGCAAGGTGCTGGAACAGATGTATGGATCGCGTTGTTTGGTTTTATCGTAACAGGCGTTGGATTGCCTTTATTAGGAGTAATTGTTATAGCCTTAAAGGGAGATATTAACGAGCTAGCGGGACGTGTACATCCTGTATTTGCACTTGTTTTTATTACTGCAATTTATTTATGTTTAGGTGTGTTTGTAAGTGTCCCACGTACAGGAACAGTTGCTTATGAAATGAGTGTTGCACCGTTTTTACCAAGTGGGATAGCTGGTCAAGCATATCCACTTGTTATCTTTACATTTATTTTCTTTGCAGTAACTTTCTATTTAGCTTTAAATCCATCGAAATTAGTGGGACGCATTGGTAAAGTGTTAACTCCAATTTTGTTAGCCGTTATTGCAATTATCGTAGTGAAAGCACTTATTACACCAATGGGAGAGTTTGGTGCACCGACAGAAGCATATAGTGCTCCTCTTTTTAAAGGTTTTATTGACGGATATTTAACTTTAGATGGACTTGCAGCACTTGTATTCGGAAATGTTGTCATTAATGCTTTAAAAGCAAAAGGTGTTACAAATAAGAACAGCATTGCGAAAGTAACAATCTTTGCAGGATTTATTGCAGCACTTGGTTTACTACTTGTGTATTTAGTACTTGCTTACCTTGGGGCTTCTAGTGTATCTCTTGGAATGGGCGCAAACGGAGGAATTATTTTAACAAACGTTGTGAATCATTTATTTGGAAGTTACGGAACTTTATTACTAGGTATCGCAATTACAGCAGCATGTTTAACAACTTCTGTAGGTATTGTTGCTGCTTGTGGAGAATACTTTTCTTCCTTATTACCGAAGCTTTCATATCAAAAAGTTGTTTTCATTTTCTGTGTATTAGCATTTATGGTAGCAAATCTTGGTTTAACTCAGTTAAACGCATTAGCATTACCAATCTTAATCGCAATTTATCCAATTGGTATTGTGCTTATCGTATTATCACTTGTTGAAAATTACGTTCGTCTTCCATTAGCGATGTATGTAGGAGGTATTGTAGGAGCGTTCGCAATCAGTTTCTTTGATGGGTTGCACAATGCAAAGCTTCAAATTGCAGCGTTAGCACCTATTTTAGATAAGATTCCATTATATAGTGTAGGGATTGGCTGGTTAGTTCCAGGTATGATCGGTATAGGATTTGGTTATGTAGTTTCTAAGTTTCAAAAGCATGAAATTGCTGTAGAAAAATAGAGAAAAGAGGCTTTCTATAATAGAAAGTCTCTTTTTTTTAGAAAAAGTCGTATATAGAGAAATTTAGATATTAAAAAATTTATACGTAATATAGTTGACAAAAAATTTATGAGTAGGCTAAGATTGACTTAGTTGTGGAAATGTTGGAAGGGAAGTGACGGGAGCAAGGAAAGAGGTTTTCTATGACTATATCATTTTTGGAAGAAGAGGTGATAGAACAATAGAATAGGTAGGTTATTTTTTTTGAGTTTTATTGAGAATGATAATCAATAAATCGATTGAAGTATTGTATAGTGCTTCTTATTGGGAAAGTGAAGGGTGATTATTTTTTTTGACCTTCAATGAGAATGATAATCAATGACGCTTATATTACATAAAGTAATGACAATTAAATAAAGGTAGAAGAGATTATTTTTTTCTCATAAATTGAGAAAAATTATCATTTTCAAATTATAAAACGAAAGATAAACAAGGAGGAAGTAAGCAAAATGAGAAAGTTTTCAGTATTACCCGCATTTATCATAACGTTAGTATGTATGCTAGCTTTTCTCGTAATGCCATCTGGACAAGCTTCAGCAAAATTAGCTGACGGTACTTACGATATTAACTACGTTATCAAAAAGGCGGAAGATGATTCAGCTTCAATGGCAAATGATTATTTTGAAAAACCAGCTAAGTTAGTTGTAAAAAATGGTGAGATGAGAGTACAAGTTCCAATGAATCATAGTGCTTGGATTACAGAATTTAAAGCACCAGAGAATGGTAATTTTGTTGATTCAAAAGTAATTAGCAAGGATGAAGCAGCAGATAAAAGAACGGTTGAATTTAAAGTTGATGATTTATCTAAACCGTTAGGAGTAAAAATTCATGTTGTTGTACCAAGTGCAAACTATGATCACCACTACACAATTCGTTTTGCATTTGATGCGAATGTAAAAGCTGTAGGTGGCGACAACGATGCAGCTGTTGTAACAAAAACTGATGATCAAACTAAAAAAGATGGACAAGTAAAAGAAGAGCAAAAGAAAGAAGATAGCAAAGAAACAAACAAAGATACAAATAAAGGAACAAATGAGAGTGGCAAGGCTGAAAAAACAGATAACCCAAAAACAGGTGATGATGCACGCATTGGATTATTTGCAGCGTTAGTTCTTATCTCGGGTGTTTTCTTAGTTCGTAAAGTGAAGTTAAGTAAATAAATTTTAAAAAGGAGAGTCATTCTATTGAATAGGTATTTAAAAATTGTTGTTGCAATGTTTCTAATGATTTTTACATTCGTATCAACGCTACAACCACTTGCAGTTCAAGCAGCTACAACTTTAGCTGATGGTGAGTATTCAATTGGGTTCAAAGTGTTAAAAGATACATCAGATGAAGAGTCGATGATGAATCAATATTCAGTAAGTCCAGGAACTTTAAAAGTGAAGGATGGAAAAAAGAAAGTATCCTTTACATTAAAAAATAGTTCATGGATTACGAAGTTTGAAACAGAGAAAGCAGGTCAGCTCGTTGAGACAAATGTAATTAGTGAAGATAAAGAAAAAGATACAAGAGTAGTAGAATTTGATGTGGAAGATGTAGAGAAGGTATTAAATGCGAAAGTAAAAGTAGATATTGATTTTTTAAATTATCATCATGAGTACAACGTTCGTATTGCATTTGATCAAAGTAGCATTACACCAATTCATGTAGAAAAACCAGACGAAAAAGAGGACCCAGCTAATAAGCCAGATCCAAATGAAACTACAGATCCAGGTCAGAAGCCCGACCAAAAGCCTGACCCAGATCAACAACCAAATTCTAACACAATTGCAGATGGTGAGTACAGCATTCCATTTAAAGTGTTAAAAGATAAAACAGATGAAGAATCTAAAATGAATACTTACATGGAAAATCCAGGAGTATTAAAAGTAGAAAATGGTAAGAAAAAAGCAATCGTAACACTAAAAAGTAGCTCATTAATTAAAAATTTCCAAACAGAAAACGCTGGTGCATTTGTTGATGCAAAAGTAGTGAGTGAAGATAAAGAAAAAGATACAAGAGTAGTAGAGTTTGAAGTAGCCGATTTATCAAAAAAACTAAACACAAAAGTATTCATCGAGATGGCATCAAAAAATTACAAGCAAACGCATGACGTACAACTTGTATTTGAGCAAGACAAACTTGAACCAATTAAAAGTGGAGATAAAAAACCAGATGGAGATAAGCAACCAGGTGGAGACAAACAACCAGATGCTGAAACAATTAAAGATGGCGAATACAACATTAATTTTAAAGTGTTAAAAGATAAAACTGAAGAAATTTCAATGATGAACACGTACACGAAGAGTCCAGGTGTGTTAAAAGTGAAAGATGGCAAAAAGTATGTATCCTTCACATTAACGAATAGCTCATGGATTACAAAGTTTGAGTTTGAGAAAAATAATTCGTTTGTTAATGCAAGTGTATTAAGTGAGGATTCGAAAGCTGATACAAGAGTAGTGGAAGTAGAAGTAGCCGATTTATCGAAAAAATTGAATGCGAAAGTGAAAGTAGATATTGATTCAATGAATTACCATCATTTCTATGATATTCAATTTGCATTTGATAAAGACAGCATCCAGCCTTTAGACAACCAAGGTGGAAATGACAACCAAGGCGGAAACAACAACCAAGGTGGAAATAACAATCAAGACAATAACATAACAATTGATCCAAATGCTCTTAAAGATGGTGAATACAGTATCGGTTTTAAAGTGTTAAAAGATAAAACTGAAGAAATTTCAATGATGAACACATATACGAAGAGTCCAGGCGTATTAAAAGTGAAAGATGGTAAGAAGTATGTATCCTTCACATTAACGAATAGCTCATGGATTACAAAGTTTGAGTTTGAAAAGAATGGCGCGTTCGTCGATGCAAAAGTATTAGGTACAAGTAAAGAGCAAGATACAAGAGTAGTAGAAGTGGAAGTAGATGATTTATCGAAAAAGCTAAATGCAAAAGTGAAAGTAGATATCGATGCGATGAACTATCACCATGTCTACGATATTCAATTTGCATTTGATAAAGGTAGTATTAAAGCTTTAGGTAATCAGGGCGGAAACAACAACCAAGATGGTAACGGTAACCAAGGTGGAAACAACAACCAAGATGGTAACGGTAACCAAGGTGGAAACAATAATCAAGGCGGAAATAATAACAAAAATGGACACGTAACAGTTGATCCGAAAAATTTAAAAGACGGTCAATATGATATTGCTTTTAAAGTGTTAAAAGATAAAACGGATGAGATTTCAATGATGAATCAATACGTTGTAAATCCAGCGAGATTAACAGTAAAAGATGGCAAAAAATATGTTGCGGTGACACTAAAAGATAGTGCGTGGATTACGAAATTCCAAACAGAAAACGCTGGTGCATTTGTTGATGCAAAAGTAGTAAGTGAAGATAAAAATGCAAATACGAGAGTAGTAGAATTTGAGATTGATGATTTATTTACGAAATTAAATGCGAAAGTAAAAGTAGATATCGATTCAATGAACTACCATCATTTCTATGACGTACAAATTCAATTTGATACAAATAGTATTGGTGCAGTAGGAACTATTAAAGAGGATCCAAAAAACGATCCGAAGAATGATCCGAAAAATCCAGTGATTACACCGAAAGTAGACAATGTAAAAACAATCAGTAATCCTGATTTTAATCGAAATGCAGACGGTAAGAAGAAAAACGATGCTACAGATAATGGTGCAAAAAAAGAGAAAAACTCAAAAACTGCAGATACAGCACAACTTGGTTTATATATGGTGCTACTATTAGGTTCACTTGCTTTATTAGTTCGTAAATATAGAGCAGGTAGACTGTAAAATTTGGAGTCTTGATGCATGAAACCATGCATCAAGACTCGTTTCATATTGTACTGGAAGGAGTGGTGATTGAGAGTGAAGAAAATCACGAGTGTATTCATGGCTATCATTCTTTTATTTAGTATAGCTGGGTGCTCATCACCAAAAAAAGAAACGGTTAAAAAAGTAAAGAGTAATAGTGAGGAACGTGTTATTGCAACGACAGTTGCTGTGACTGAAATTATGGATGCGTTAGAAGTAGATTTAGTTGGTGTTCCAACTAGTTATAAAACATTACCGAAGCGTTATAAAGGTTTACCGGATGTTGGAAATCCGATGAGTCCTGATATGGAAAAAGTAAAATCAATGAAACCATCAGAAGTATTATCTGTTACGACGCTTGAATATGAGTTGAAGCCAGTTTTTAATGAAGCGGGCATTAAAACAAACTTTTTAAATTTAACGAGTTTAAAAAACATGCAAAACTCAATTACAGAACTGGGTAAAAAATATGGGCGTGAGAAACAGGCTGAAGCAGTCGTAACAAAGTTTGATAAAAAGGTTGCAGACATTCAAAAACAAGTAAAAGGGAAGAAAGAACCGACAGTCCTTATTTTACTTGGTGTACCAGGTAGTTACTTAGTAGCGACGGAACACTCTTATATTGGGGATTTAGTAAAACAATTAGGTGGTAAAAATATCGTACAAGGTGAAAAAGTAGAGTATTTAGCTTCTAATACGGAGTACTTAAAGAAAGCTGATCCAGATATTATTTTACGTGCAGCACATGGTATGCCAGATGAAGTTGTGAAAATGTTTGATAAGGAATTTAAAACGAACGATATTTGGAAGCATTTTGCCGCGGTTAAAAATAATAGAGTGTACGATTTAGAAGAGCGTTTATTTGGAACAACAGGGAATTTAGCAGCTATAGAGGCGTTAGATGAACTAAAGAAAATGATGTATCCATGATACATCTCATAAATAAAGGAAGATTACGATGAATAAAAAAAATTGGAGTTTTTTCATAGTTACTGTATTACTCGTTGTGATGACTACTATTTCGGCAGTGAAAGGGAGTCTAGAAGTTGGAGTTTTTGAGCTTTTACAAGGTATATTTACAGGGACGAATGAAGATGTTGAAGTAATAAAGGATTTACGTTTTCCACGTATTATCATTGCACTTTTCACTGGAGCAGCGCTTGCTGTTTCTGGTGTGCTCTTCCAAGCTGTTATGAAAAATCCACTTGCGGATGCTGGGGTTATCGGGATATCTTCAGGGGCCAGTTTTATGACGCTTGTTATCATTACGCTATTTCCTCAGTTCTTTTTCTGGACACCACTATTCGCATTTTTAGGCGGAGCGTTTGCTTGTTATCTCGTTTATTCGTTTTCTTGGAAATCAGGTTTAAGTCCGCTGCGCATCATTTTAATCGGTATAGCAATTAATGCGATGTTTACTGGTTTAAATGAATCTTTCGTTACGATTTGCGGATATTTCATTAAAAGCATTAAACAGACGACAACATCTAATATAACGATGAAGACATGGAGCGATGTGGAAGTACTTGTTACATATGGATCGATCGGCCTTATACTTGCACTGTTTGTAGGGGCATGGTGTAATTTATTATCTTTACAAGATAAAACGGCTAAAAACCTTGGACTTCATGTGACGAGGGTACGCCTTATTATTTCTGCCATTGCTGTCCTGTTAGCAGCTGTATCAACTGCGATTGCGGGCGTTATCGCTTTCGTTGGATTACTTATCCCACATATTTCAAGGCAATTGGTTGGATCAGATCATAAAGTACTTATTCCGTTTTCAGCCCTTGCAGGTGCGTTATTAATTTTAACGGCAGACACAATCGGTAGGCTAATCGTACCGCCTAATGAAATTCCAGCGGCAACGATTATGGCAGTTATCGGTGGTCCGTTCTTAATATTCTTGCTTAGAAAGAGTGATCGAGTTCATGGAAATTAAAAATGTAACCTTTTCTTATGATAATGTAACGGATCGTTTAAAGTCTGTTAGTAGTGAGATAGAGGTTGGGAAAATTACAACAATTATTGGTCCAAATGGTTGTGGGAAATCAACATTACTAGGTGTTATGTCGCGAAATCATAATCCCCGTAGCGGGGAAGTAATGCTAGATGGGAAAGCTATTAGCCAGTATAAGCCGAAAGAATTTGCTAGAAAGCTAGCGGTCGTTCATCAGCAAAATGAGGCGCCATCAGATATTACAGTTGAGAAATTGACAAGTTTTGGGCGTATGCCATATAAAAATATTTTTTCTACACAAAGTGATGAGGATAGCGAAGCAATCGAAAGAGCATTGACGTGTACGAGACTACAAGATAAGCGTGATAAGCCAATACATTCATTATCTGGTGGAGAAAGGCAACGTGTTTGGATTGCGATGACTTTAGCGCAAAATACGCCCATGCTGTTCTTAGACGAACCAACGACGTATTTAGATATCTATTATCAGCTTGAAATATTAGAGTTAGTGAAAGAGTTAAATGAAGTACATGGTTTAACGATTGTTATGGTATTACATGACATTAATCAAGCAATCCGTTATAGCGATCATATTATCGTTATGAAAGATGGAGAAATTGTGATGAAGGGTAAGCCAGGTGAAGTCGTAACGGAAGATATGATTAAGACGATATATGGTGTAGACGTTGTTGTAAAGCACGATGAGGATACAGGATTGTATATGGTACCAATGGGAATTTAAAGGCTGAGCATAATCCGTTTTGAGGTGATAATTTGAATAGTAAGAAAGAACGGAAAAAGAATTCTTTTTTCAACGAATACTTACAATTGTATTTTTAGGAATCTTTTTCTATTCAATGTATGAATTGGGTGGGATTTTCATGGATTATTATGAAAATCGTAAAGTAATGGCTGAGGCGCAACATATTTATAAGAGAAGTCCAATGGAAGAAAAATCAGAAGATGGGGAGGTACGTAAACAGTTTCAAGCTCTCCAAAAAATCAACCCAGAAATAGTTGGATGGATTACGATGGATGATACGCAAATTAATTATCCAATCGTTCAAGCGAAGGATAATGATTATTATTTATTTCGTAATTACAAAGGTGAAGATATGAGAGCGGGAAGTATTTTTATGGACCATCGTAATGATGTGAAATCTCAAAATCGAAATACGATTTTATATGGTCATCGTATGAAGGACGGTTCTATGTTTGGGAGTTTAAAAAAGATGTTGGATGAAGATTTCTTCATGTCCCATCGTAAATTGTATTACGATACATTATTTGAAGGATACGACGTTGAAGTGTTTTCAGTATATACGACAACGACGGACTTTTATTACATTGAAACGGATTTTGAAAGCGATGCAGCATATACAGCGTTCTTAAAGCAAATTCAAGATAAATCACTTTACAAAACGGATACGGAATTGACGGCTAATGATGAAATTGTAACACTTTCTACATGTGACTATGCGCTTGATCCAGAGGCTGGAAGGTTAGTTGTACATGCAAAATTAGTGAAAAGAAATTAAAGAAAAAAGTATAGAATATGAGGAGCGTTATCACTCCTCATATTCTATACTTTAAAAAAACGATTTTTACTGTGCAGCAGCCATTGGCATACGTACAATCTTAACATCATAGTAAGCTATTTTATTATCAAGAATAAAGTCTGGTCGCCCACCTTGATGTGAGTGAGCATCTTTAAAGGCAGAGCTCTTTGTCCAGCCTTGAAAATCTTCTTTTGCATTCCAACGAGTGCTAATTGTTACTTCATCGTAATCAACTGTATTTTGTGTTAAAAGAACTTCTAGGCCTAAAAAGCCAGGCATTGTTTCGACTTTACCTACTTTATTAAAACGCTCAATTAATTTATGTCCATTGCCCTTCGTAATTTTAGTTGTATTTGTAACAATAATCATGTTTATTCCTCCTATATAGATCACTTTATTTTCGAGAACTCATATACATTAAATGATAATGAAAATCATTATCATTGTCAATAGTAATTATGAAATATACAATTTTTTTGGTTATTGTGGATAGGAAGATGTTTACTTTAAAAGTTAGTAAATGTATAGCGGTTTGCGAGAGTATGAGCTAGTTGTACTAGCAAAGCAATAATATGGTATAGTGAAACGAGGCTGTTTTTCAGCCTCGTTTTTAAATGCTTCCTGTTAATAGAAAGCATTCAAATGGAAAGGAAGACATTACATGCGATCTGAAGTAATTATAAAAATAAAACCGAAATTCATAAAAGAAATTAAAAGTGGATACCCGCTTATTTTAAAAGATGCAATTCAAAATTTAAATGATGTCCGAGAAGAAGGGACTATTATTAAAGTAGTAGATGAAAAGAACCAATTCATCGGAAAAGGCTATTATGGAAAGCAAAATAAAGGATACGGTTGGATTTTAACGAGAAAAGAGAAAGAGCAAATTAATCAGGATTTCTTTGAAAGTAAAATCAAATCTGCTTTACATAAACGAAAACATTTTTATAAGTCAAATGATACAACGGCATTCCGTGCCCTAAATGGTGAGGGAGACGGCCTTGGCGGTTTAATTATCGATTATTATGATGGTTATTACGTAATAAGTTGGTATAGTGAAGGGATTTATACTTTCCGCGATGAAATCGTAGCAGCGCTTCAAAAAGTAGCAAACTTTAAAGGTATCTATGAGAAAAAGCGTTTTGATACGAAAGGGAAATACATTGAAGGTGATGATTTCGTAGCAGGAGAGCGCGGTGAGTTCCCGCTTATCGTAAAAGAAAACGGTGTAAACTTTGCTGTATATTTAAATGACGGAGCGATGGTTGGCGTATTTTTAGATCAGCGTAACGTTCGAAAACAAATTCGTGATAAATATGCAAAGGGAAGAACTATGTTAAATATGTTCTCTTATACAGGTGCTTTCTCTGTATTTGCAGCGCTTGGTGGGGCGAGCAAAACAACGAGTGTTGACCTTGCAAATCGTAGTTTAAGTAAAACGATTGAGCAGTTTAGTGTAAATGAAATTGATTACGAAGCACAAGATATTATCGTAGAAGATGTATTTCTTTACTTTAAATATGCAGCTAAGAAAAAGATGAAGTTTGATATGGTTGTACTAGATCCACCAAGCTTTGCACGTTCAAAAAAATATACATTTAGCGCAGCGAAAGACTATAAAAATTTATTAAAAGAAACAATTGCCATTACAGAAAATAACGGTATTATCGTTGCTTCTACAAATTGTAGTGCATTCGATATGAAAAAGTTTAAAGGCTTCATTGATACAGCATTTAAAGAAATGAATGGCAAATATAAAATATTAGAAGAACATTCTTTACCAGAAGATTTCCGTACAATCGATCAGTTTAAAGAGGGAGACTATTTAAAAGTAGTTTTCATCGAGAAAATTAAAGGTTAATAAAGAAAAAGGAGCTCGAGTTTACTTGAGCTCCTTTTCTTATTGAATAATATTTCGTACTCTACCGACTTGCCCATCTTGTAATCGTACTTTAATTCCGTGTGGATGAGATGGTGAGTTTGTTAAAATATCTTTTACAATTCCTCTTGTTAGCTTGCCAGTTCGTTGATCTTGTTTTAATACAATATCAACTTCAAGACCTGGCGCGATGTTAGATCGTTTTTGCCCGTTCATTTATACACCTGTACGTCTACGTTGGTTGTTTGTTTTCTTTGTTTGTTGGTTTTGTAATTTTTTTGTTGCTTGGCTTTGGTTTGTATTATTTGAATTATTTCCATTTCCTTGCTTTTTCTTTGCAAGTTGTTCGCGCATTAAATCAGCTAAGCTTACTTTTTTGTTTTCTGACATGATAAGTCTCCTTTATATAAAGTTAATTATGAACAATCGTAGTGAATTTCATCATATCATTGTTAAGGAAGGAAGGGAAGTTGGTTTGAAAATTCAAATAATTATTTCCAGTCTTTAGCAGTTACGATACAATTAAATTGTTAATGTTTGTAAAAAAGGGGGTAGGCATATGTCACATCATATTTTATTAGTTGAAGACGATAATTCAATTCAAGAGATGGTGGGGAAATATTTAATGAAGGAAGGCTTTCAAGTTACAATCGCGTCCGATGGAGAAGAAGGGGTACAGGATTTTTTTAAATCATCCTTTGATTTAGTTATCCTCGATATAATGATGCCGAAGTTAGATGGATTAGAAGTTGTACGTATTATTCGCGAGAAGAGTGCAGTTCCGATTTTAATGATGTCAGCAAAAGATACAGATGTTGATAAAGCTGTTGGATTAGGTCTTGGTGCGGATGATTATATTTGTAAGCCATTTTCTATGATTGAATTGGCTGCACGTGTAAAAGCAGGTATTCGGAGGTCTACGAAATATTCGGCCGCAGAAACAACAGAAAAAATGATTCAGATTGGTGAATTAACGATTGATCCAATTAATTTTACTGTGGAAAAAAACGGGAAGCCTCTCAAACTTACTTTAAAAGAATTTGAGATTTTAAAACTGTTCGTAAAGAATCAAAATCGTGTATTTACGAAAGCACAAATATATACGTTAGTTTGGAATGAAGAGTATTACGGTGATGATAATGTTATTAATGTTCATATGAGAAGATTGCGTGAGAAAATCGAAAGTGATCCATCTAATCCAGAATATATTAAAACGTTATGGGGAATCGGCTATAAGCTGGAAATGATGTAATATGGTCAATCTGTTAATGGGCATTATTTTTATATTGTTATGTGTCATTTACGTACAATATAAAATGAGAAAAACTAGTAGCAAAAATTTACGATACACATATGAAAAGTTAGAAGATATTGTACATGAAAAAACAGGCGAGAAGTTACTCGTTATGACAGATGATCTAGAATTACAAAAGTTGTTAGTGGCGATTAATCATTTATTAGATGCAAAGCAGAAAACGAATGCAGATCATGCAAAAGTAGAAATTTCGATGAGAAAAATGCTTTCAAATATTTCACATGATTTAAAAACACCACTAACAGTTATTCTTGGATATACAGAAATGTTAAATAAGGATAAAACAATGAGTGAAGAAGAACAGCGAATATTACTTGAAAAGGTGCATGTGAAAACGCTGGAAGTGATGGAACTGATTCATAAGTTTTTTGATTTGGCAAAATTAGAATCTGGTGACAAAGCAATCGAGATGACAAAAGTAAATATGAATGAAGTTTGTCGCGAAAAGATTTTATCTTTTTATGATTTAGTGACGTCGAAAGGTTTTCAGGTTCATATTGATATACCAGAAAGAAATATATATGCACTTGGAAATACGGAAGTATTAGGCAGAGTGTTAAATAATTTAATATCAAATGCGATTACATATGGGGACGATGGAAAGACACTCGGTATGACTTTAAGAGATGATGAAACGAACGTGTATATAGACGTATGGGATACAGGAAAAGGAATTGATGAATCTCATATTGATAAAGTGTTTGAGCGTATGTACACACTTGAAGATTCGAGAAATAGATTGTACCAAGGAAGCGGTCTAGGGTTAACGATTACGAAAAGACTTGTGGAAGCGATGGATGGAAAAATTCATCTTTCTAGTAAGCCGTATGAAAAAACAATTTTTACAGTTGTATTAAAAAAGATGCAGTTTTAGCTTGTAGAGAAGTAGATTCTACAAGCTTTTTTGAACGTAAGGAATTTGTAAGAAACGGGTAAGAAAAAAGAGATTTCCGTTGTCTATTATAGAAATATAGAGTAGTGCGAAAGGGGAAAGTGACATGACATATATATTAAAAACGAATCAGCTGACGAAAGTGTTCGAAGGAAAAGAAGTCATTTCTAGTGTTAATATGCATGTGAAAAGAGGAGAGATTTACGGTTTTTTAGGACCGAACGGTGCAGGTAAAACAACGATTATGAAAATGATTACGAATTTAATAAAACCGACGAGCGGGGATATTGAAATTTTCGGTGAGAAGTTAACAGATACATCTTATGAAGTGTTAAAAAGAATGGGAACAATTATTGAATATCCGGTTTTTTATGAGAAGCTAACAGCGAAAGAAAACTTAGAATTACATTGTGAATATATGGGCTATTACGATAAAAATGCAATTGATCATGCTTTGAATTTAGTGAAATTGCACGGCATAGACAATAAAAAAGTAAAAGATTTTTCATTAGGGATGAAACAGCGACTTGGTATTGCAAGGGCGATCATGACAAAACCAGAGCTACTCATTTTAGATGAGCCAATTAACGGTTTAGATCCAATTGGTATTAAAGAATTACGAGATTTATTTAAAATGCTCTGCAAAGAATATGGCATTACTTTATTAGTTTCTAGTCATATTTTAGGCGAGATGGAACAAATGGCAGATACAATTGGTGTTATTCAAAATGGGAAACTAATAAAAGAAGTTTCAATGAAGAGTATTAATGGAAAACAAACAGAGTACATTGAAATCACTGTTCTTGATGTAAAACGTGCAGCTTATATTTTAGAAGATAAACTCGGTATAAAAAATTACAAAATAATGAGTGGAAATATGATTCGTGTGTATGAATTGAAGGTGACGCAGCAAGCCATTTCAAAAGCACTCATTATGAACGATATAGAGATAGAAAGTATTAATAAGAAACATAGTTCCTTAGAAGAGTATTTCTTAAATGTAATGGATGGAGAAGGCATTCATGCTTAATGGAGGTGGCTTATATGTTTAAACTAATGAAGCTCGAATGGAAGAAACATCAACTATCTAGTTACTTTAAAGGGGTAACGATTTGTATTATAGCAATTTTTGTTGCAGTAAGCCTTATGGGGTTAGGAGTGAAAGGTGAAGTAGATGCGGCGCTCACTGATTTTACAAAATATATGACTTTAGCAAACATCTTTATTAGGATGACATTTCTTATTTTTAGTTCGGTCATTTTATCACGTTTAGTAATTGATGAGTATAAGAACAAAACAATGCAACTATTGTTTATGTATCCATTGCAAAGGAAAATGTTAATGAGAGCGAAATTAACAATCGTTTTTAGTTTTTGTTTTGTGAGCATGATTATTGCTACTTTCACTATTAGTTTGCTCATACTTTTTATGAATCCAATGATGGGAGTAGTTGAAACGCCTGTTACGATGGGTGAAATAATAGCTACCGTTCCAGCTACTTTTATAAATGCATTTATGATATCTGGTATAAGTTTAATTCCTTTATTTTTTGGGATGAGAAAGAAATCGGCACCGACAACGATTACTTCTGCAGTAATAATTGGGATGATAATGAACAGTAACATTGGAAACAATCAAGTAAGTTTTTATAACTTTATAGCTATCCCAATAGTGCTCTGTTTATTAGGGATTTTTATTAGTTATCTTTCGTATCGCAAAATCGACAAGATTGATGTGGCGTAAAGCAAGCGTAAAACAACGACGAACTGGGGTATGAATAGTGAAGAAAATGATAGTAATTGCTATTTTATTTCTTACAATTGCTATTTTATTTCTTACAATTGCTAGTGTGATTTTTGGTTTTAAGTAAAACAGGGGCAATCTATATTGATTAAGTCTTAATCGGGAGGAGGACCATAATGCTACGTCTTATGAAGCTAGAACTGAAGAAATTTAAGCTCGGATGGTACGTGAAGAGAGCAGTTATTGCAAATATTGTTATACTGGCATTATTGATCTTTGTTAGTATCGTTTCTCAAATAGAAGGAGATCCAGAAATAAGGGATCCACAGGCGATTTTGTTAATGGCTAGTGCATTAGTAAGAGCAACATTTATTATTTTTGGTGGTGTATTAATAGCCAAATTAATAATTGATGAATATAAAAACAAAACAATATTATTGATGTTTTCTTATCCAATTAATCGAAAGAAAATAATGATTAGCAAGTTGGCTATTACAGCAATAGTAACATTCATAACAGTTATTTTATCCAATATTTTTGTAGTAGGAATTTTCTTTGGAATAGATAGTTATTTTTCGATTCTTCCTAATCCATTCACAGTAGATCAATTGATGCAAGAAGGAATAAACCTGGTTCCTTTAGCGATTGCAACTGCGGGAATAAGTTTAATTCCTCTATACTTTGGAATGCGTAAACATTCGGTGCCGACTACAATTGTTTCATCTATTATCGTTGTATTAGTGGCAATTAATAACCAGCCAATGTTTCCTATAGCGACTTTTCTTCCTCTTCAACTAGCATTTGCAGCGATTGGAGTTGCGATTGCATATTACGGAATTAAAAATATAGAGGGGGAAGATGTAACAGTGTGACAAGAATAAGAAAAAAGAGTTGGCGTTACACCAACTCTTTTTTTGTATATGTATGTTTCGTTACTACTCTTTAAATTTGTAGTGTTTACTTAAATACTCTTGAACTCCTGGAGAAATGTTAAAGTTATTAGGACCTTTATATTCGATAGTAAACTCTCCATCTTCACTTGTTTCAAAGGCGATTGCATAGCTATCCATTTTCGAATCGTAAGAAGTATTTTTGACTTTCGCGTCTAGATTAAAGTATTTTGTAATATAATTTTTTGATTCTGCAATTGCTGTTTGTTTTTTCCAAGGGGTACCATAATATGTGAAATAAAGAGATACACTGATAACTCCAATAATAGAAGTTAGTAAAACAGTTCTTATTGCTATTTTTTTATTTTTTGTATTCAATTTGGTTGCCCCTCCTCATAATATGTATTCATTTTAACTTATTTTTTCCATAAAACAACCATTTATTAAAAATAGTTTCACATGAAACAAGTTACAGAAAAAGACAAAGTGAAACCATTTATCAAGACCTAAAATGAAAAAAGTTAGATAAATTAAAAGACATTACATATTTTATATGACTAATATGTAATGTCCTTTCTTATTTAACTAAAGCACCCGTTACTTTAAGTACATTTATTCACAATTCTCTTCTTTTAAACAAATTTCGATGAATTCAAAAATATTCTTTGCCTTAATAGCACGTCTTCCCCAATCATGGTAAAAGTATAAAACTTGTCCTGACACTCCAACTTCAGATGGATCTGTGTCAATGCAAAGATAATCTCCGCCACCATTTTCTGCAATTGGAATCCACTTAGAATTCCAAAGATCTGGTTTAAGCTCTTTTTCAATATCTGGCTCTAAATCATCATCAGGATCGAATTCTTCCTGTAAAAATCTCCAATTATTGATAATTTCAGAAGTAGGGGACAGAGTCAAATTCCTTACAAATGGATTCACCCCGGGTTCCCAAGTTTGTCCGTTATACACTCTGTAAAAGCTCTTCATTTCTTCAGGGAGTGTAACCCCCAGTGTATCCTCAATAAGTTGAAACTCTTCATCACTTGCACCTGGCTGAAGATTTAATGATTCTTTAAAGTTACCTTCAGAATTTGATCCTCTTTCGATAATACGTTGCCACAACCATTCAGCTTGATTTATCATGCTATTTATCCTCCTCTTACGTCTTAAACATAATACCTTCACTACAGTGATTGTTTAGTAAATTTTAATCTTATTCAAAATCAAATTCTCATTTCTTCTTACACAAATAAATTTTACCATAAAGATCTATTGTTCTAGTTCAACTATCCTATGTTGTTGTAGTAATAAATGATAAGCTTGTTCGCGAGTCGAATAGGAAAGGAGAACACCTTTCTCTTTATAATAGATATTGAACTATATTTTCAATATCTGTATAACTAATCTAATATGTATAAGAAAAGAGGATATATGCTCATATATTGAACATAATATCCTCTTCTTAGTTTAGTCTATTTAACGTGAACACCTTGTTTTTTTGTCGTTACATTTTAGGAGCTTCCATTCCAGCCACAGCCCATTCTTCTTTTGCAGGGCCGTATACGCCAGGAACGGTTAAGCCAGCTTGTCGCATTAAAACCGTCATTTGTCCGCGGTGATGATTTTGATGATTAATAAGTGTCATTAAAAATATAGAATTCGGCATAGGACGGCCAAAGAAGTCATTAATAGTAGCCAAGTCTTTATCGGTCCATGCACTTTGAAGTGCTTCAACAAAAGCTGCATTCACTTTACGATATTCATCTGCAATTGTTTTTGCTGAAGTTGGCACAGGATAATCTTTTGTTTCTCCTTCAAACTTTAGTCCTGTTCCAGATAGCATAACTGGAATTGCCGTAACGATATGCCAAGCAACTCGTCCTAAATTCCAATGTCCAGGCGCAATTTCTTGTGATAAAGATTTATCCGTTAATGCATTGAGCATTTTCTGAGTAGCCTCAGCTTCGTATTTCCATGATTGTAGAAAGCCTTCAATTGTTTGGTACATATTTATCCCTCCTAATTATGTTTATAGGTTAAGTTCGAGATACTTGATTTATTCCCTTTTAATTAACCTTTTTCCCACTCTTCCTCATCAGCCACAAGAAGTATGGTGCTCCAAGTACAGCAACAACAAGACCAGAAGGAATTTCTTTCGGATATGCAATTGTTCGCCCGATTAAATCAGCAATGGAAAGAAGGATTGCTCCAAACAGTGCTGAACAAACGAATAGTCTTTGGTGATTCATCCCAACAACGATTCTTGCTAAGTGTGGTGCGACAAGGCCTAAAAAGGCAATTGTGCCGACAGCAGCGATATTTATTGATGCAAGTAGTGTCGCTAACACGATTAGAGCAAGACGCGTTTTATTTACAGGCTGACCGAGTCCAGTTGCTAAATCGTCTCCAAGTACAAGAACGTCAAGTTGTTTCATTAAGAAAAAGATAATTGGTACAAGAATAAGCGATGGATATAGAATAATATTTTCTAAGTGATTCCACCCTCTTGCATACGTACTGCCTGATAGCCATGTTAAAGCAGCTGCCACATTCAAGTTCGCTCTAACGATAAAGATTTGAATAATCGCTGAGCCGAGGGCCGAAATACCAATTCCTATTAAAGCAAGAGCTGTTGGACTAAACCCTGATTTCCATGAGAAGAAGAGAACAATACCAACTGCAAGTAACCCGCCGATAAATGCACCAATTGGTAAGAAGAAACCAGGAAGTGCAGGAAAGACATACATAATAGTTAAGGCACCAACACCAGCTCCTGATGAAATACCAATAATAGAAGGATCGGCAAGTGGATTCCGTAATATGCCTTGGAAAACAAGCCCACTTATTGCAAGGCATGCGCCAGCGATAGCGGCAACGAGCATTCTTGGTAAACGAAGGTTCATCATCATATTTTTGTCAAATTGTGTTAATTGACCTGTTATAGCATTTGTAATACTTTCGATGTAAGAATTGCTACCGATTACAACGCCAAGAGCAATTGTTGCAATACAAAGTGTGATAGATATAATGCTTACCTTTTTATAAGAGTAATAGCGGGAACTAGCTCCAGCTGCATTCGCACCGTTATCATTCATATATTGTTTCGACTTCATCATTCGATATACTAAATAAATAAGCCAAGGTGATCCGATCATTGCTGTGACTGCTCCGACAGGAAGTTCAGCTCCAGTTGGGTCTATTAGTCTACCAACGACATCTGCTCCAAGTAATAAAATGGCTCCCCATAAGAAAGAGGAAAGGAGAAGTGTAAAGTGTTGACGATAGCCAATAAGGCGCATTAAGTGTGGTGCAACTAAGCCAACAAAACCGATTGGTCCAACAACAGTAACAATTACTGCTGTTAAAAAGATTGCAGCAATGAAGGCGATAAGACGTGTTACTGCTGTTTTTTCACCAAGAGAAACAGCAACATCATCACCTAGTAAGAGAATGTTGAGCTTACGAGACATGAATAGTAAAACTAGGAAAGAAATAATAATAAATGGAAAAGCAAATTGAACGCCATCCCAGTTATTTTGAATAAGAGATCCAGCTCCCCATAAAAATAAACCAGCTGTTTCATTTTCATAGAAAAGCTGCATTGTTCCGGTAAAGGCAGAAAGCATTAATGTAACGACCATACCAGATAGTGCCATTCTAAGTGGGGTTCCCTTTTTCCCACCAGAAATACGGTATACAAATAAAGCAGTAATTGCACCACCGATAAATGTGAAAAGAAGTGAGTTAATTTGCAAGTCTTTCGGTAAGAAAATTGTAGCCGCTACTAAAAAGAAATATGCACCTGAATGAATTCCCATTGTACTTGATTCAGCAAGTGGATTTTTTGTTAATGTTTGCAAAATGACCCCAGATGCAGCAAGAGCACCTCCAGCTAAAATGGCAATTACAGCTCTAGGAAGTCGAAGCATGATTAAAGTTTGATGCTCTAGCGATTGATTCGGTGAGATAAGAGCATCGATAATCATACTGTAGGAAATGTTTGCTTGTCCTTGCCCGATATGAATAAAGAAAAGGAGGAGCAAGAGAGCTGCTCCTCCTCCGAATACAAGACTTGCTCGAAGTGTATGTTGTAAGCTATTCATCGTGTAATCACTTCTTCGCTGTCATTACATCTGCTACTTGTGTTGCTAAAGATTTTGCAGACTCAGGACCACCGAAAATCCAAGTGTCGCCTTTTAATTTATACATTTTGTCTTCTTTTTTGAACTTTAATTCTTCCCAAGCAGGGTTGCCTTTTAGTTGAGTGTCAAACATGTTATCGTCATCTGCTACAATGTAAATGAAGTTTGAATCTTGTACACTTTGTAATGATTCTACAGTTGTTTGTTTAAAACCATCTGCCTCAGATTTACCTGGTTCAAAAGTATTTGTTAAACCTAATTTTTTTGTAACCTGTAAAGCTGTAGAATTGTCGGTTAAAATACGGAATGTTGGCACATTTTTAGCTGTAAATGCTTGTGCCATTACAATGTTTTTATCTTTTAAGCCTGCTTTGTCAATTTTTGCTTTTGCATCAGCAAATGTTTTATCCATATCAGCTAATACTTTTTTACCTTCTTCTTCTTTTCCAACTGCTTTTGCAATTTGTTTAAATGTTTCTGTCATTTCAGCAAAGTGATCGTTATTGCTTGTTGATGGGTCGAACATAACTGTTGGTGCAATTTGTTCTAATTCATTTTTAATCGCTTTACCACGGAATGAAGCTGTAATGATTAAATCTGGTTTTAGGCGGCTAATTTCTTCTAAGTTTGGTTGTTGACGAGTTCCTACATCTACAACATCTTTACTTGGTTTTGTTTCTGTATTTACCCATTTATTATAATTCTTAATGTCTGCCATCCCTACTGGCTGAACACCAAGTGCTAATAAGTCTTCTGCATATACCCACTCAAGTACAACAACTTTTTTCGCCGGTTTATCTAACTTTGTTTCCCCTTCAGCGTGTTTAATTGTTATAGCTTGCTTTTTATCGTCTGTCTTTGTTTCTTTTTTCTCCTCTTTTTGCTGCCCGCATCCAACAGCGAATAGAAGAACTACTATGAAAATACTGAGAATTTTCTTCATCTTCTGCCCCCAAATAATTTTTTAATCTGCAATGTACGATATTGAAAATCGTTATCAATTACAACAACCAAATCATACTATGAGGTTATTTTAAGTGTCAATATATTTTTAAAATTTCGACGGAAAATAACGAATTATACGGATTTTGTTATATGGAATTGAAGTTTGTATATGTATGAAGACTTTAGAGGAGGAATTTCGTTTAAGCAGGAAGGCGAAAGTACAAGCAAAAGGAGAGAATGTCGCATGTAATAATTACTAGAATGTATGGAATAAACGAGTGTTTATCACCATAGAATACAGTTTATTATTTGATAGGTGTTTTCTAATTCGTTGCTTATGCTTAAAAGATTGAATTTGAAGGAAGGGATCAGCATGTCTTCATGGCTCAATAATACAAATGGATATTGTGGGTGTAATAATCAAAATGGTGTACATGTTGATTCATGCTGTTTTAGTTGTGACGGGACAGTGCCTAAGCTCGGTCCAACGGGAGCAACAGGTCCAACAGGTCCAACAGGAGCAACGGGAGCAACAGGTCCAACAGGCGACACAGGAGCAACAGGAGCAACGGGAGCAACAGGTCCAACAGGTCCAACAGGTCCAACAGGATCAACAGGAGCAACGGGTCCAACAGGAGCAACGGGAGCAACAGGAGCAACAGGAGCAACGGGTCCAACAGGAGCAACAGGTCCAACGGGAGCAACAGGAGCAACAGGTCCAACGGGTCCAACGGGAGCAACAGGAGCAACGGGTCCAACGGGAGCAACAGGATCAACGGGTCCAACGGGAGCAACAGGAGCAACGGGAGCAACAGGAGCAACAGGAGCAACAGGAGCAACAGGAGCAACGGGAGCAACAGGTCCAACAGGTCCAACAGGAGCAACGGGTCCAACGGGAGCAACAGGAGCAACAGGTCCAACGGGTCCAACGGGTCCAACAGGAGCAACAGGTCCAACAGGCGACACAGGAGCAACAGGTCCAACAGGTTCAACGGGAGCAACAGGAGCAACGGGTCCAACGGGAGCAACAGGAGCAACAGGAGCAACAGGAGCAACAGGAGCAACAGGAGCAACAGGTCCAACGGGTCCAACAGGCGACACAGGAGCAACAGGAACAAGTATAACGGCAACATATGCTTTTGCAAATAATACGTCAGGTACAGCAATATCGGTCCTACTTGGTGGCACAAATGTCCCGCTTCCAAACAATCAGAACATCGGACCAGGAATTACGGTGTCTGGGGGAAACACTGTATTTACGGCTGCGAATGCAGGGAATTATTATATTTCATATACGATTAATATAACCGCATCGTTATTAGTAAGTTCACGAATTACGATTAATGGGGCACCGCTTGCTGGAACTATCAATGCCCCTGCATTAGCAACAACCTCGTTTAGTGCAACAATTATTACGACTCTTGCAGCGGGAAGTGCAATCAGTCTGCAATTGTTTGGATTGTTAGCTGTTGCAACATTATCAACAACTACTCCAGGAGCGGTGTTAACGATTATAAGACTCAGCTAAATACAGCTCTCTTACTTTTTGAAGGTTAGGAGAGTTTATACATATAATAAGAAGTTAATGAAGTAAAGCATAGTTATATAAAAGTCAGAATATTATGATTGTAACGCAATGATGACTATAATATAATGAAAACAATCATCATGAATGAACATTCATTTATTTTTACAAGTATTAGAAGGGGGAATGAGAGTGGAAAAACCTTGGTTGCAGAGTTATCCAGAGGAAATTCCAGAGACAATTTCTTATGATATTCAACCACTTCATGGTTATTTAGAAAAAATGGCCGCACGTTATCCAGAAAAGAAAGCGCTTCATTTTTTAGGGAAAGATGTAACATTTGCAGATTTCCATGATAAGGTAAAGAAATTCGCAAATTATCTTCAAAGGCTTGGTATTGAAAAAGGTGATAGAGTCGCGATTATGTTACCGAATTGTCCACAATCTGTAATCGGTTACTATGGTACTTTGCTTGCGGGGGGGATTGTTGTACAAACGAATCCTCTTTATACAGAAAGAGAACTTGAGTATCAACTTCATGATTCAGGGGCAAAAGTCATTCTTTGCCTTGATTTAGTGTTTCCGAGAGTTACTAATGTTCAAACTGCTACAAGGCTTGAGCACGTTATTGTAACTCGTATTGCAGATTTTTTACCATTCCCTAAAAATTTACTTTATCCATTTGTACAAAAAAAGCAAGCAAACCTTGTTGTGAATGTGTCGGAAAGTGAAACAATTCACCTTTGGAAATCAGTAGAAAGAGAAAGTAATGCTGATGTTGAAGTGCCATGTGACCCTGAAAATGATCTGGCTCTTTTGCAGTATACTGGTGGAACGACAGGTTTTCCAAAAGGGGTTATGTTAACGCATAAAAATCTTGTTTCAAATACTTTGATGGGTGCACATTGGTTATACAATTGCACAGAGGGAGAAGAAGTAATTCTTGGAGTCCTACCATTTTTTCACGTATATGGCATGACAGCGGTAATGAATTTGAGTATTATGCAGGGATATAAAATGGTGCTTATTCCGAAGTTTGATATGAAAATGGTTTTTGAGGCAATTAAGAAGCATAAAGTTACATTATTTCCGGGAGCACCAACTATTTATATAGCCCTTTTAAATAGCCCTCTTTTAAAAGAATACGATATTTCTTCTATTCAGGCTTGTATAAGTGGCTCTGCACCGCTTCCAGTAGAAGTACAGGAAGAGTTTGAGAGAGTTACAGGTGGTAAATTAGTAGAGGGATATGGATTAACGGAGTCATCGCCAGTTACACATGGGAACTTTTTATGGGAAAAACGTGTGCCAGGAAGTATTGGTGTGCCGTGGCCTGATACAGAGGCAATCATCATGTCACTTGAAACTGGAGAGGCATTACCTCCAGGTGAAATTGGTGAAATTGTTGTAAAGGGACCACAAATTATGAAGGGATATTGGAATAAACCAGAAGAAACGGCAGCTGTATTGCAAGATGGCTGGCTTTATACAGGTGATGTGGGCTACATGGATGAGGCTGGATTTTTCTATGTGAAAGATCGTAAGAAAGATATGATTGTTGCTAGTGGATTTAATGTGTATCCTCGTGAAGTGGAAGAGGTATTATATGAATATGAAAAGGTGCAAGAAGTAGTAACAATTGGCGTCCCTGATCCGTACCGAGGGGAAACAGTAAAAGCATTTGTTGTTTTGAAGGAAGGCGCCGAATGCACGGAAGAAGAGTTAGATCAGTTTGCACGTAAATATTTAGCAGCATACAAAGTACCGAAAGTATATGAGTTTAGAAGTGAATTACCGAAGACGACAGTCGGAAAGATTTTACGCCGTGTCCTAATAGATGAAGAGAAGAAAAAGAGTGAGGATGAGCAAACGGGCTAAGGCCCTTTCTTTTTGAAAAAATAGGATTGACACTTTTCTAAATAGTCAGTATTATAAGAATATGAATGACTATTCATTCAGTCATCTTCTTGAAGGGGACAGTAAAGTGAAGAAAAATAGACCGAAATACAATCAAATTATTGATGCGGCAGTTATTGTGATTGCGGAGAATGGATACCATCAAGCGCAAGTTTCTAAAATTGCAAAGCAAGCTGGGGTAGCTGATGGCACTATTTATTTATATTTTAAAAATAAAGAAGATATATTAATATCCTTATTTCAGGAGAAGATGGGGGAATTTGTCGAAACAATTCGTCAAAAAATAGCAGGAATTGAAAGCGCTGTAGCGAAGTTATTCATGTTGGTAGAAACGCACTTCTTGCTGTTGTCACAAAATGATCCTCTTGCTATCGTTACACAATTAGAGCTAAGGCAGTCCAATCAAGACTTGCGCCTTAAAATAAATGAAGTATTAAAAGGCTACTTACAAGTTATGGATGAGATTTTAGAGACAGGTATAAAGCAAGGTGAATTCCAAGCGGACTTAAATGTTCGTGTGGCAAGACAAATGATCTTTGGAACAGTAGATGAAGTTGTGACCAATTGGGTAATGAGCGATCATAAGTATGATCTGGTCGCACTTTCAAAAACGGTACATGGGCTACTTATTGCAGCTTGTGGTTATCGTCAATAATGGGAGGGATCATGTTGAAATTCCTATCTGTAAGAGTTGAAGACCATATCGCGGTGGCAACGTTAAACCACGCGCCAGCGAATGCAATGTCTTCACAAGTTATGCATGATGTTACTGAGTTAATCGATCAAGTGGAAAAGGATGATAACATTCGTGTTGTTGTTCTCCATGGTGAAGGACGCTTTTTCTCAGCAGGAGCAGATATTAAAGAATTTACATCTGTTACTGAAGCGAAGCAAGCGACAGAATTAGCGCAGCTTGGACAAGTTACATTTGAGCGCGTTGAAAAATGTTCAAAACCAGTTATTGCGGCAATTCATGGAGCGGCACTTGGCGGCGGCCTTGAGTTTGCTATGTCTTGCCACATGCGCTTCGTAACCGAAAGTGCAAAACTTGGTTTACCTGAATTAACACTTGGATTGATTCCTGGTTTTGCAGGTACACAGCGCTTACCGCGTTATGTTGGGAAAGCAAAAGCTTGTGAAATGATGTTAACAAGTACACCGATTACTGGTGCAGAAGCATTAAAATGGGGACTTGTTAACGGGGTATTTTCTGAAGAAACAATTTTAGACGATACGCTTAAAATTGCAAAACAAATTGCTGGGAAAAGTCCAGCAACAACTCGTGCTGTATTAGAGTTATTGCAAACGACAAAATCGTCTCATTATTACGAAGGTGTACAGCAAGAAGCTCAAGTTTTTGGTGAAGTATTTACGAGTGAAGATGGAAGAGAAGGTGTAGCGGCATTTTTAGAAAAGCGTAAACCTTCATTTAGTGGCAGGTAGTTCAATTATTTTTTTGATATAAATTAACAGAATTTTAAAATTGATAGAATCTTTCTGAAAAATAAGGGGGTAAATGGAATGAACATCTACGTACTCATGAAACGAACATTTGATACAGAAGAAAAAATCGTAATTAAAAACGGTGCAATTTACGATGGCGAAGCGGAATTCATCATCAACCCTTACGATGAATATGCGATTGAAGAAGCAATTCAAGTAAGAGATGCACAAGGTGGAGAGGTTACTGTCGTAACAGTTGGCGGGGAAGATAGTGAGAAAGAACTTCGTACTGCATTAGCGATGGGCTGTGATAAAGCGGTATTAATTAATATTGAAGATGATGTTGAAAATGGTGACCAGTTCACGACAGCAAAAGTACTTGCTGAATATTTAAAAGATAAAAATGCAGATTTAATTTTAGGCGGAAACGTTGCGATTGACGGAGCGTCTGGACAAGTTGGTCCACGCGTAGCTGAAGCGTTAAATATCCCATACGTAACGACAATTACAAAACTTGAAATTGACGGTACAAACGTGAAAATTGAGCGTGATGTTGAAGGTGACACAGAAGTTATTGAAACATCATTACCAGTTTTAGTAACAGCGCAACAAGGTTTAAATGAACCTCGTTATCCATCGCTTCCAGGTATTATGAAAGCGAAGAAAAAGCCGCTAGAAGAAGTAGAATTAGATGATTTAGATTTAGAAGAAGATGATGTGGAAGCAAAGACAAAAACAATTGAAATCTATTTGCCTCCTAAGAAAGATGCAGGAAAAGTGTTACAAGGCGAGCTGCAAGATCAAGTAAAAGAACTTGTATCGTTGCTCCATACAGAAGCGAAAGTAATCTAATAAAATACGAAATTATATACGCAGGAGGGAAAATCTATGGCTCGTAAAGTATTAGTAATGGGTGAAGTTCGTGACGGATCGCTACGTAACGTTTCGTTTGAAGCGGTAGCAGCAGCAAAAACAATTGCAGAAGGCGGTGAAGTGGTAGGTCTTCTAGTTGGAGACAGCGTTGCCTCTTTTGCAAATGAATTGATTCATTACGGTGCAGATCGCGTTGTGACAGTTGAAAATGATAAATTAAAATCATATACATCTGATGGTTATGCACAAGCGTTTTTAGCTGTATATGCTGAAGAAAAACCAGAAGGTATTGTATTTGGACATACAGCACTTGGTAAAGATTTATCACCAAAATTAGCAGCGAAGCTTGAAGCTGGTCTAGTTTCTGACGTAACTGCTTTAGAAGTTGAAGGTGGAAATGTTATCTTCACTCGTCCAATTTACTCTGGTAAAGCATTTGAGAAGAAGATTGTAACAGATGGTATATTATTTGCGACAGTACGTCCAAATAATATCGCGACTCTTGACAAAGATGAGTCTCGCAGTGGTGACGTGTCTTCTATTACAGTTGATGTGAAAGATTTACGTACAATTATTCAAGATGTTGTCCGTAAAACTGCAGAAGGCGTTGATCTTTCTGAAGCGAAAGTGATTATCGCTGGCGGACGTGGTGTGAAGAGTGAAGAAGGATTTAAACCATTAAAAGAGTTAGCTGACGTACTAGGCGGCGCTGTTGGGGCCTCTCGTGGTGCTTGTGACGCTGAGTATTGCGATTACTCATTACAAATTGGTCAAACTGGTAAAGTTGTTACGCCAGACTTATACATTGCATGCGGTATTTCTGGTGCGATTCAGCATTTAGCTGGTATGTCTAACTCAAAAATCATCGTTGCGATTAATAAAGATCCAGAAGCAAGTATCTTCAAAGTAGCTGACTACGGTATTGTCGGTGACTTATTTGAAGTCGTGCCTCTTTTAACAGAAGAGTTTAAAAAGTTAAAAGTACATTCATGATTTGAGTACCCTTGAGTTCCAAGTGAAGTACCCCTATATATAGAAAAAGGTGAGAGATCCCCTGTCTCTCATCTTTTTAGTATTTCATCCGTATTTTTATATAGTATAAAGGAACATTTTTTTGTTACAATACATAACGATACATATTATTCGCCACGTATATAAGTTAATGATATACTCTTGGTAGAATATACTTGAAGGAGGAAATAAAATGGCAATTATAAACGCAAACGACCAAAGCTTCGCAGCTGAAACTGGCGAAGGTGTTGTATTATTAGATTTCTGGGCACCTTGGTGTGGACCTTGTAAAATGATCGCTCCTGTATTAGAAGAAATCGATGCAGAGTTAGGCGAGAAAGTAAAAGTAGTAAAAGTAGACGTTGATGAAAACCAAGAAACTGCTCGTCAATTCGAAGTAATGAGCATTCCAGCTCTTTTCGTATTAAAAGATGGTAAAGTAGTTGATCAAGCGTTAGGTTACAAACCGAAAGAAGCGTTAGTAGAACTAGTTTCTAAACACTTCTAAAATAAAGAAGCTACCATTTGGTAGCTTTTTTTATTTTCTTTTTTGAAACCTTTCCGTTACAATAAAAGAACGTATGTTGGGTGTTTTGGCATAGTATGTTTTCATGTGAAAATAAAAATGCTAAGCATGTAGAAATGGGGGTAGACGAGTGCACGAGCATTTGAAAGAGAAATTGGCTATTTTACCAGATCAACCTGGTTGCTATTTAATGAAAGATAAGCAAGGGACGGTTATATATGTCGGAAAGGCAAAAGTGCTTAAAAATCGTGTGCGCTCGTACTTTACTGGTTCGCATGATGGGAAAACACTTCGGCTTGTAGGAGAAATTGTAGATTTTGAATATATTGTAACCTCCTCCAATTTGGAGGCTCTTATTTTAGAATTAAATTTAATAAAAAAGTATGACCCAAAATATAATATTCAATTAAAAGATGATAAAACATATCCGTTTATTAAAATTACAGCTGAAAAACAACCGCGCTTACTTATTACGCGCAATGTAAAAAAGGATAAAGGAAAGTATTTTGGGCCTTATCCGAATGCACAATCAGCTCATGAAACGAAAAAACTATTAGACCGCATGTATCCACTTCGTAAATGCACGAATATGCCAGATAAAGTTTGTCTGTATTATCATATGGGCCAATGTTTAGCTCCTTGTGTGAAAGAAGTAACGGAAGAACAAAATAAAGAAATTGTAGATGAAATTATTAAGTTTTTAAATGGTGGGCATAAAGAAATCCGTTCAGAATTAGAGACAAAGATGTATGAGGCTTCAGAGAAGCTAGAATTTGAACGGGCGAAAGAATTGCGAGATCAAATTGCTCATATGGATGCAATTATGGAAAAACAAAAGATGATTATGAGTGACTTAGTGGATCGTGATGTGTTTGGGTATGCGGTTGATAAAGGATGGATGTGCGTTCAAGTTTTCTTTGTTCGAAAAGGAAAGTTAATTGAACGTGATGTTTCGATGTTTCCAATCTATGATGAACCGGAAGAGGGATTTTTAACATTTATCGGTCAATTTTATGAAAACAGTAGTCACTTTAAGCCAAAGGAAATTGTCGTTCCAGGAAGTATAGACTCAGAATTAGTAGAGCGCTTTTTAGAAGTTGAAGCGACACAACCGAAACGTGGTAAGAAAAAAGATCTTGTAGAATTGGCTAATAAAAATGCGAAGATTGCCCTTGAAGAGAAATTTTACTTAATTGAACGTGATGAAGAACGGACGATTAAAGCTGTAGATCATTTAGGGAAGCAGCTTGGGATTGAAACACCGTATCGTATTGAAGCATTCGATAACTCAAATATTCAAGGAACAAACCCTGTTTCAGCAATGATTGCTTTTATCGATGGGAAACCGGCGAAGAAAGAGTATCGTAAATATAAAATTAAAACGGTTCAAGGACCAGACGATTATGAGTCTATGAGAGAAGTTGTGAGGCGTCGTTATACAAGGGCGCTTAAAGAAAATTCACCTTTACCGGATTTAATCATTATTGATGGAGGGAAAGGCCACCTAGCGGCTGCAAGTGATATTCTAGAGAATGAGCTCGGGTTATATATTCCGATGGCAGGGCTTGTGAAAGATGACAAACATAAAACATCACATTTAATTATTGGAGATCCACCTGAACCTGTAATGCTTGAGAGGAATAGCCAAGAATTTTATTTATTGCAGCGCATTCAAGATGAAGTACATCGATTTGCGATTACATTCCATCGACAATTACATGGGAAATCTGTCATTCAATCGGCACTGGATGATATTCCTGGAATTGGTGATAAACGAAAAAAGATATTGCTGAAACATTTTGGGTCGTTAAAAAAGATGAAAGAAGCCTCTGTAACGGAATTTGTCGAAGCAGGTATGCCGAAAAATGTCGCGGAGACGATCTATACTTATTTAGCAGATAAGAAGCCGTTGTAGTTTACAATGTCTTCTATTTTTTGTTATAATTTCTGAAGATTTAAAATAACCGGACCTGAATGAAAATACAAAAAAGTCAACTAAACTTATATGTCTAGTTGACTGTAGGTAATACTTACACTTCAATGAGATCTTTTATATCCCATTTCACAAGAAATGTAATAGAGTCTGAACGTTTTTTCTTTTCTTCGTAGGACTCTGCAATGACGTTTCTTTGCTTTTGAATTTGCTCAGCGATGAATCCGGCCTCTAATTGATAAGAAGAATGTCTGTTTTGTTTTTGACGTTCAGCGATGAGTGTGCTTTTAAGTTGGAACTGCATTTCACGACGTTTATGTTCAATAATGCTTAAAGTGCCCCAACCAGCTTTTTCAAAGAACTGAATGACTTCTTCAATTGTTTCTAGTGGATATTTTCTTGCAAGGTTTCTACCGGACCAGTATAAAATACCATCTAAATCGTTACCGATTAAATCAGGTAGTAATTCTTCACGTAGCAATTCATAAGCGAAGGCGTTCAATGAAACATCTTCTAAAGATGTTATATCGATTGTATTTTTACTCACAATATTCCCCTCTTTCTATAGGGATTATTATATAACATTTCGCATTTATAAAAACAGATTTTTCTTTAGGGAAATCTGAATATATAAGAAGAAAAAAAGAATTGGCAAATTATATGCAAATTATGTATACGTTTTCTTGACGCTTCGACAAAAATAGGAGTAAAATGAACTTGGTATCAAATTATGCTGAAATATTGCGAATAATTTTTTCAGTTTTTCTTATGCCAATAGTGAAAAAACATTATTGTTATAAATTAATCTGAAAACAGCAGTCAAACATTCAAGGGGGTAATGGGGACATGAAAGGCCGCGAGTATACGTTTCGTAAGTGGCACTCATTAATGGGGGTCATCCCGGTTGGTGTCTTTTTGACGCAACATTTAATTGTAAACAACTTTGCAACAAGAGGAGCAGAGGCTTTTAACAAAGCCGCAGGCTTTATGGAGCTCCTTCCATTCCGGTATGCGCTAGAAATTTTCATCATCTTTTTACCTATACTGTACCATGCTATATATGGCTTATATATTGCATTTACAGCTAAGAACAATGCGGTTTCTTACGGTTATTTCCGTAACTGGATGTTCGTCTTCCAAAGAATTTCAGGTATCGTTACGCTGATTTTCATTTCTTGGCACGTCTGGCAAACTCGTATTCAAGCAATGTTAGGTAAAGAGGTAAACTATGATATGATGGCAGATATTTTAAATAATCCAGCTATGTTTGCATTCTACTTAGTTGGTGTTGTTTCAACAATTTTCCACTTTGCAAATGGCCTATGGACATTCTGCATCAGCTGGGGAATTACAGTATCTCCACGTTCACAAAGAATCTCTACTTATGTAACATTAGCTATTTTCTTAGGTCTATCTTATGTAGGTGTGAGTGCATTATTAGCGTTCATCGATCCACAGCTAGCAAACCAGTAAGGAGTGGGAGAGCATGAAAGGGAAACTTATAGTAGTCGGCGGTGGCTTGGCCGGCTTAATGGCAACGATTAAAGCGGCAGAAGCAGGAGTAAATGTTGAACTATTTTCTTTAGTACCAGTAAAACGTTCACATTCTGTATGTGCCCAAGGCGGAATTAACGGTGCCGTAAATACGAAAGGTGAAGGGGATTCTCCATGGATCCACTTTGACGATACAATTTATGGTGGGGACTTCTTAGCGAACCAACCACCAGTTAAAGCAATGTGTGAAGCAGCACCTGGTATCATTCATTTAATGGACCGTATGGGTGTTATGTTCAACCGTACGGAAGAAGGACTTCTTGATTTCCGTCGTTTTGGTGGAACGCAACATCACCGTACAGCATTTGCTGGTGCAACAACTGGACAGCAATTACTATACGCATTAGATGAGCAAGTACGTCGTCACGAAGTAGCAGGACTTGTAACGAAATATGAAGGTTGGGATTTCTTACGAGCTGTTGTTGATGACGAAGGTGTGTGCCGAGGAATCGTTGCACAAGACTTACAAACTATGGAGATTAAAAGTTTCCAAGCTGATGCCGTGATTATGGCAACAGGGGGCCCTGGTATCATCTTTGGAAAATCAACTAACTCTATTATCAATACAGGTACAGCAGCATCTGCTGTATATCAACAAGGCGCATATTATGCAAACGGTGAGTTCATTCAAATCCATCCAACGGCAATTCCTGGAGACGATAAGTTACGTCTTATGAGTGAATCTGCACGTGGTGAAGGTGGACGTGTTTGGACATATAAAGATGGTAAACCATGGTACTTCTTAGAAGAAAAATATCCGGCTTACGGAAACCTTGTACCTCGTGATATCGCAACGCGTGAAATCTTTGATGTTTGCGTAGAGCAAAAACTAGGTATTAACGGTGAAAACATGGTGTACTTAGATCTTTCTCATAAAGATCCGAAAGAACTAGATATTAAACTTGGTGGAATCATTGAAATCTATGAGAAATTTACAGGTGATGATCCTCGTAAACTACCAATGAAAATCTTCCCAGCTGTTCACTATTCAATGGGCGGACTATGGGTTGACTATAAGCAGATGACAAGTATTCCAGGTTTATTTGCAGCAGGTGAGTGTGATTATTCTATGCACGGTGGTAACCGCTTAGGTGCGAACTCACTATTATCAGCAATTTACGGTGGTATGGTAGCGGGACCGAACGCAATTGAGTATATGAAAGGTCTTTCTAAATCATCTGATGCTGTTTCATCTACTGTATATGAGCAAAATGAATTAATCGAAACAGAGAAATTTAACAATATTTTAACGCTTGATGGTAACGAAAATGCATATGTTCTTCATAAAGAGCTTGGAGAATGGATGACAGATAACGTTACAGTAGTTCGTGAAAATAAAAAGTTATTAGAAACAGATGCGAAAATTGAAGAGTTAATGGCTCGTTACAAACGTATTAACATTAATGATACAGCAAGATGGAGTAACCAAGGTGCTTCGTTTACACGCCAACTTGCAAATATGTTTGAGTTAGCACGTGTTATTACAATTGGAGCATATAACCGTAATGAAAGCCGCGGAGCGCATTACAAACCAGAATTCCCAAATCGTGATGATGCAAACTTCTTAAAAACTACGATGGCGAAATTTGAGGGAGAAGGAAAGGCACCAGCATTCCATTACGAAGAAGTGGATGTTTCATTAATTAAACCACGTAAACGTGACTACTCCTCAAAACACGATGTAGCAGCTAAGGGTGAAGAGAAGGGGGATAAACAACATGTCTGAGAAAACAATCCGCCTCATCATTACAAGACAAGATGGACCAGATGCACAAGAGTTTGACCAAGAGTTTGAAATTCCATATCGTCCTAATATGAATATTATTTCGGCGCTTATGGAAATTCGCCGTAATCCTGTTGATTCAAAAGGGAACCAAACAACTCCGATTGCATGGGATATGAACTGTTTAGAGGAAGTATGCGGAGCATGTTCGATGATTATTAACGGAAAGCCACGTCAATCATGTACGGCTCTTATTGATCAATTAGAACAGCCAATTCGCTTAAAGCCGATGAAGACATTCCCGGTTGTACGTGATTTACAAGTTGACCGTAGTCGTATGTTTAACGCGTTAAAACGCGTTAAAGCTTGGATTCCAATCGATGGTACGTATGACTTAGGACCAGGGCCAAGAATGCCAGAGAAAAAGCGTCAATGGGCTTATGAGCTTTCAAAATGTATGACATGTGGTGTTTGCTTAGAATCATGTCCGAACGTAAACAGTAAATCTGACTTTATTGGACCAGCACCGTTATCACAAGCTCGTTTATTCAACTCACATCCAACGGGTGAAATGCATAAAGCAGATCGCTTACGTGCAATTATGGGAGATGGAGGACTTGCAAACTGTGGTAACTCTCAAAACTGTGTGCAATCATGTCCGAAGGGTATTCCATTAACAACTTCAATTGCGGCATTAAACCGTGATACAACAATTCAATCGTTCAAAGATTTCTTTGGTAGCGATAATAACTATTAATAAATATTGCCTCTTCATCTTGAAGAGGCAATATTTATAACTATATTTTTCAGTTTATTCTGTTTATTAACAAGAAAAGGGGAGAGAACAGTGAAGAGAATTTCTTATATTGAAGACTTCGAGAAATGGGAAAGTGATTTTTCATTTTACAATTCTGTTAAAGTTCGTTTTGGTGAAGTAGATATGTTTGGCCATGTAAATAATGTTGTTGCTTTTACTTATTTTGAAGAAGCACGTATCGCATTGTTTAAAGAACTTGGATTTATGCAAGAATGGACACATGAATCATCAGAAACGATGATTGTTGTTGCAGATTTACAATGTAATTTTATTAAGCAAATATATTTTGATGAACAGTTGAAGGTGTATGTAAAGGCAGGATCAGTTGGGAATTCTTCTTTGGATTTGCATTATATGGTAAAAAATGCAGAAGGAGAAGTTTGTTTAGTTGGACGCGGTATGATGGTGCAGGCGTCGAAAAAAACTGGAAGAGGCGAAGCGTGGCCTGAAGAATGGAAAGAAAAATTGCTACAATGATAGAGTGAAAGAAAAATAAGAGAGCGAATTGCTCTCTTATTTTTTGTCTTCCATCGCTTCTTCTAATGTTAAATGATGTTTATATATGTATGTAGCGTATGGATTACCAACATAGCGTAAGTGCCACGGTTCATATGCGTATTCTGTTGTTTCTGTTTTATCCTCTAAGTAACGAATGACAAAGCCGAATTCATGGGCATGCTCTGCAACCCATTTGCCTTCTGCTGTTTCTCCAAAGATAGGCTCTAATTGGAATTTAGCAGATTTTGAACTAATATCCATTGCTAAACCAGTTTGATGTTCACTTGTGCCAGGAATTGCACTTACTGAATCAGCTTCAGCTTTCCCTTGGCGCTTAATATATGTGTTATGTAACGATTGTTGACGTTTGTAAGAACGATAACCTGAAACTGCTGTAAGTTCTAACCCTTCTTCTTTCGCTGCTTGGAACATGTTTTCAAGCGCATCTGCAGCATCTTTACGTAATAGAGTTTTTTCTTTGTCTTTTGGACTAGTAAATGGTACGTTCGGTTTCGTTAAATCCTCTGGAATGTACCCATCTGGTAATTTACGATGTTTATTGACTAATACAAGAGCAGACTCCGGATTTGTTACAACGGAAAAATTATCATCTAGTTTCTTTGCATTATGATCAGCTTTTGGAAAAGCAGGAATTGCTTCTTTTGGGTGGTTACTATGTTTTTGACTTTCGACAGCTTTCGCCTCATTTTGTAGTGGTGATTTAGAACCAAAGTAAGCGAAAGATGTGATACCGATTACAATAGTAGCGGCAGAAATAATTATTATTTTTTTCATGATGCCTTGTAATCACAGTCCTTTCTTAATAAAATATGTATCGGTTTTATTATAAGTCTAGTTTATTGAAAAAGAAATATAAGAGTCGTAACGTAATAGAAATGCAAAGAAAATGTCAAAAAATGTGCGAAAATGTAGTATTTTTTCATATAATTCATTTCTTGTCTTTCATGAAATTCATTTTTTATGTAATATATATGTATAAGAAGATGTAGCGATTATCGAGAATAAAGGACTTCTTGTATAGACTAGGAGTGAATGGGAATGGATTTTGCAACAATTATTGGAATCATTTTAGGATTTGTAGCGGTAATATTAGGGATGTTCGTTAAGGGTGCTGACGTAACAGCATTATTGAACCCTGCCGCAGCATTAATTATTTTTGTCGGTACATTTGCCGCAGTTTGTATTGCATTTCCGATGAATCAACTAAAACGGATTCCAAAATTATTTAAAGTTCTTTTTGGTTCAAATAAAAAAGATTTAAGCTATGAGCAATTGCTAGAATTATTTGTTCATTGGACATCTGAAAGTCGAAAATACGGTATTTTGTCTTTAGAGCAACAATTAGATAAAATTCAAGATGAATTTCTTTTACGTGGTATGAAATTTGTTATTGATGGTGTATCTGCGGAAGATTTAGAACAGATTTTAGAGGCTGAACTAGAGGCAATTGAAGAGAGGCATGCAAAAGGAGCTGCTATTTTTTCGCAAGCTGGTACATATGCACCTACATTAGGGGTTTTAGGTGCTGTTATTGGTCTTGTAGCTGCACTTGGAAATTTAACTGATATTGAAAAGCTAGGGCATGCTATTTCAGGTGCATTTATTGCAACGATTTTTGGTATTTTTTCAGGTTACGTGTTATGGCATCCATTTGCAAATAAATTAAAGCAAAAGTCTGCCGCAGAATTAGAGAAGAAACGTTTAATTATTGATTGTTTATTAATGTTACAAGAAGGTACATATCCGTTTATTATGAAAAACCGCATTTTAGGAGCGCTTTCTGCGACTGAGCGTAAGAAGCTAGAAAAAGGAGCGGAAAAAAATGCGGAGTAAGAAAAGTAGAAGAGGTAAAAAGAAAAAACACGATGAGCATATTGATGAAAGTTGGTTAATTCCATATTCCGATATGCTAACGTTGTTATTTGCTTTGTTTATTGTTTTATTTGCAATGAGTAGTATAGATGCTGCGAAATTTAAACAGATGGCAGTAGCTTTTCGCAGTGAACTAGCAGGTGGAACAGGAAATAAAGAGTTTTTAAGTGATCAAAAACCGAAGGACGAAAAAGAGTTATCGGCAAGTGGTTTGGAATCTGAGAAGATTAAAAAAGATGCTGAAGCTGAAGTAAAGCAGCAAGAAATGAATGAATTAAAGGCAGTACAAAAAGGTATTGATAAGTATATTGAAGAAAAGCAATTATCGTCTTCTTTTAAAACCGATTTAACCGAAAAAGGTTTAATGGTAACAATATTAGAAAATGTACTCTTTGACTCAGGGAAGGCAGATGTGAAATTGGAATCGTTAGGGATTGCAAAAGAGATGTCTAACCTACTTGTTTCAGCATCACCTCGTGAAATTACAGTATCTGGTCATACAGACAATGTTCCTATTTCAAACGCACAGTTCGCATCAAATTGGGAATTAAGTACGCAGCGAGCAGTTAATTTTATGCAGGTGTTACTTCAAAATAAAGAATTGCAACCAGAAAAATTTAGTGCGATTGGTTACGGAGAATACCGTTCAATTGCTCCAAATGATACACAAGAAGGAAAAGCAAAAAATAGACGTGTAGAAGTGTTTATTTTGCCTTTAACGAGAAATATGCAATAAAGAGGATGGCGAGTGCCATCCTCTTTATTTTGTATCAAATGATTTTAAGTTGTCGCGACGGATTTTATCTTTTTCTGCATCTGATTTTTTGAAATCATAATCATATAAAGCACCTTCCCAATCACCATACATTGGATTAGGGAAAATAATGAATTTCTCACCAAATTGTGCTTTTGAATCTGCTACGGTTTGATTGCGGTCTTTTACAGTTTTTCCATCAAAACCAGTGAAATCAGATAAGTTATCACCGAAGAATAAGACAATGTCATGTGTTTGAGAAACGAGTTCACGGCGTTTTTCTTTTCCTTTTTCTTTCGGATCTTGTAGTAATATATGTTCTTTCGTTGCTTGAGGAGCACCTACACGCTCAAGGTTTTTAATTGTTGCATCTAGTTGATTCGTTTTGCGATTTGAAATGTAGTAAATATCTACAGCTTTAGACTCTGTATATTTTAAGAAATCAATTGCGCCAGGAAGTGCTTCAGCTTCGGCCTTATTAATCCAGTCATCCCACTTATAAGGATAGCCTTTTCCTGTTTTTACACTCATTGCTTGATGAGGACTGTTGTCTAAAACAGTTTCGTCTAAATCAAGTACGATAGCAGGTTTTTTTTCTGTCCCTTTTGCAAGAGCTGCATCAAGTTTCAATTGACCGATATTGTACCCTTGGTAGTAAAGCGCTTTCGTTTCGCCAGCTGTTTGATACCATAAATCAGCCATTAATTGTTGGTCTGTTAATTTTACTTTTTCTTCTTTCGCCACTGTTTTCTCTGGTGTTCCTGAACATGCTACAAGCGATGTAGACAGAACGGCTACAGATAATAAAGTGGTAATTCCCCTCTTCATCTTCATATGTATCCTCCTTGATGTTAGAAAATCATTTTATATTATATATTAAAATATAAAAATTTTTTTATGAACATTTACATATTGTCTTTTGTATATATAGTAGTATGTCCTATATTAGAAAGATGAGCAAAGTGATGGGAATCATTTTGACAAGTTTTATTGTCGAAATGACAATTATAATTGACAAATGACGTGGTATTATTTACAATTTCAACTAAATAGAACAAATACTGGATTAAAGGCGATGTTATATATAAGAGGATGAAGTGTAGTGCTATATTTTATCTGGAATAAACATAGTCTTTGAAAGAGAGTATGAATGATACTAAAGGGGAGGCTTTATACTTTGAGTTTACAAATTCAAAACTTAACGAAACTATTTGGAGAATCAAAAGCAGTTAATGGTTTGCAAATTTCGTTACCAAAAGGTGAAGTGCTAGGATTGCTCGGACGAAATGGTGCAGGGAAAACAACAACAATCAAAATGCTTCTTGGATTATTAACGCCTAATGAAGGCTCTATTACATGGGATGGAAAAACATTTGGTAATAGCGGGGTAACAATTGGATATTTACCAGAGGAAAGAGGTTTATATACAAAAAGTAGAGTAATAGATCAATTGCGTTATTTTGGTAGATTAGAAGGAATGACGAAGAAAGAAGTAGATCTTGCTATCGATTACTGGTTAGAGCGATTAGCAATTCCAGAATATAAATTTAAGACGGCTGGAGAGCTTTCAAAAGGGAATCAGCAAAAGATCCAATTAATTGCTGCTCTTCTTCATAATCCAGAACTTCTCATTTTAGATGAACCATTTAGCGGACTCGATCCAGTTAATGCTGGGATGTTAGCTAGCATTATTGAAGAACAAGTACAGAGCGGAAAGACAATTATTTTATCTAGTCATCGTATGGAACAAGTAGAAGCTTTTTGCCAACATGTATGTATTCTGAAAAAAGGCGAAGCAGTCGTAAAAGGCCAGTTAAGTGATATTAAGAAAGAATACGGCTTCCGTAATTTAACGATTGAAGATACAGAAGAGAATGAAAAGGGATTAGAAGCTATACATGTATCGTATGAAAAACAACAAGGCCTTCTTTATGTGAAAGTACAAGATGATGCGGAAGCTCTTAAGATTTTGCAGCAGTTGCAAGAGCAAGGTGTTAGCTTACGACAATTTAAAATGTTAGAGCCGACGTTAAACGAAATCTTTGTAGAGAGGGCGAAATAACGATGCGTAAATTTTCTCATGTATTTTCATTTTATTTTAGGGAAGCGTTTTTATCTAAAAAATCATTAATTACAAGTGCGATTTTATTTTTAGTTGTGTTTGGACTTTTTGCGTTTAATCATTTCACTGCTGATAATGATAAAGGGAAAGATAAATTTGCCGTAGTAACGGAAAGTGATACGTATAAAGTGCAAGAAAGTGATTTAACAAAGTTACTTCCGTCTGCTAAAGTAACTGTAGAAAATAAGGATAAGTTTAATGAGTTACGTAAGCAAGTAGAAGATGGGGATTTAGACGGTCTATTCCGTATTACAGAAAAGAATGGTATTCCGGAAGTGACGTATATGTATAGTGGTTTTCCGAGTCAATCAACTGCTACACTTATGGCAAGTTATTTAAAAGAACAATATACAGCAGTAATGATTAAAAAGAATAATGTATCAGTAGAAGTAGCAAAGCAGTTACAGATGGAAATTCCGTTAAAACAGGAGGCAGTAAAGGATCATGCATCTTCCTTTGGCATTGGCTATGTTTTCTCGTTTGCTTTATATATGTTTATTATTGTGTTTGGAACTGCAATTGGGACGACGATAGCATCTGAAAAGTCGTCTCGTGTTATGGAGTTAATGCTTCCGAAAGTAAAACCATTAACAATGCTACATGCCAAAATTTTAGCAATTGTTTCTAGTGCTTTACTATTACTTATTACTGCTTCATTCGGTTTTCTTGTACCATATTTATTAGGTTGGGTAGACTTAGAAAATGCATCTTTAGTGGGACTTGCACTAGATTTTTCTAAGTTGGATGCTGTAGTAATTAGTATGTTCGTTGTATATTTTGTTACGGGCTACTTACTATATGCAATGTTATATGCAGCGGTTGGTGCTGTTGTATCAAAAATTGAGGATGTACAATCTCTTTCGTTCCCAATTACAATGTTAGGTATAGCAGCATTTTTCATTAGTATTAAATCACTATTTGATCCTAATAGTACATTAGCTGTAGTTAGTTCATATATTCCATTCTTTACACCTATGGTTACATTTTCAAGGCTTGTAGCGGGTGAAGCAGGAACTGTAGAGATTATTGTGACTTTAGTCATTTTATTGGTGACTATTGCAATCGTCAATATACTTGCAAGCCGCATTTACGTAAACGGTGTAATGAATTACTCAGATAAAGTGAAATTTAAAGATTTAGCGAAATTCATAAAGCGTCAATAATGAGAGAAAAGCATGATTTCCTATTGAAATCATGCTTTTTCTTTATGTATAAATTAAAAATAGTATATAATAATAAGAGTCGTCTTTTAATAGAATGAATACGAAGGAGGGTGTGCAGATGGGAATTAGTAGTCGGTTTACAGTAGGTGTTCATATGCTAACATTACTTGCGATAGATCGAAACTCTCGCTGTACCTCTGAATGGATTGCTGGTAGTGTGAATACAAATCCAGTTGTGATTCGTCGCATTACAGGAATGTTGAAGAGAGCGGGACTTGTTGATGTACAAGCCGGTAAAGGTGGTACGACACTTGCTCGTGATTTAGAAGAAATTACATTACTTGATGTATATAAAGCAGTGGAAGTTGTAGAAGAAGGACATCTATTTTCCTTCCATGAAAATCCCAACATTGAATGTCCAGTAGGAGCTAATATTCAATCAGTATTAGAAATTATTTTAATGCAAGCGCAAGAAGCAATGGAAAACGTACTTGCAAACGTAACGGTAGACCAATTAGTTACAAATTTAAAGTCTAAAATTAAAGAATAAAAAAGCGAGCTACCTCATGAAGAGGGCTCGCCTTTTTTTATTCAGAAATATCGAAAATTCTATTTTTCAGTATTTAAAATAAACTTTCCTACAACAGCTGCTACGATACCACCAAGAATTGGGGCAACGATGAATACCCATAGTTGAGAAAGTGCTTCTCCACCAACAAATAAAGCTGGCGCGATACTACGAGCTGGGTTAACAGATGTTCCAGTTAACGGAATTCCTAATAAGTGAATTAATACTAATGTGAAACCAATTACTAGTCCAGCTAAAGAAGAACTTCCTTTTTTACCAGTTACAGCAACGATAACTAAAACAAATACGAAAGTTAAAATGAATTCAACTAAAAATGCTCCAGATAAACCAAGAGTTCCAAAACTATTTTGTCCTAAATTATCTAAAGGTGTTTTAGCAGAGCGTAAAATTGTTACTAATGTTGCAGTTCCTAATAAACCACCTAAAATTTGAGCTAATACATAATAACAAAGTTCCATAGCGTTCATTCTTTTGTTGATGAACATAGCGATTGATACCGCTGGGTTAATGTGACATCCAGAAACTGTTCCGATGCTATATGCCATAGCTACAATAGATAGACCGAAAGCCATAGCGATTCCTAATGTTCCAATTCCTTCAATTCCGCCACCAGTGACAGCTACTCCAGTTCCGAATAATACAAGTACAAATGTACCAATAAATTCAGCAATTGCTTTTTTTAACATAATTTACCTCCTATTATTGCGCATGAAACGTATTATAACATAGGTTTTAGTGTAAACGGCTAATGAAATACTATTCTGATAAGGCGAAATAGGGGGACAATAAAAGAAGAGTATGGCTCTTTGTTATAGAACCATACTCTTTTTTTATGCTGATTTTTTCTGTTTAATGACTGGAGCAGAACGGTTTAAAATACTATTTGCAACCATTCCTAACATAATAATAATCATTCCGAGTAGGGAAAGACCACCAGGGAATGAACCATCCAAGAAAATAATTTCACCAAGCACTGTAAAGATCATCGTTCCAGCTTGTGTTGCTTCAACAGCTCCAAGTAAAGCGAGGTTATCTTTTGCTAAGTCGGTAGCAAAGAAGAAAGTCATCGTCGCAATGACTCCAGAGCATAGTGCTAACAAAAAGCCTTGAAGCATTTGAGTTGATGATGGAATACCAGTAGTGGAAAAGCCGTATATACCAAGGAGAATTGTAATAGGAAGACTTCCAATTGCCATTCCTAATACACGTTGGAATGTATCAAGACGTCCGCCAACAAGTTCCATCATTTTTCGGTTGCCGAACGGATATAAGAATGCAGCTAACACGACAGGTAAAAAACCTGAAATGAACTGAGTCATTGTAATATGACCTGCTGCAGTCGCTTGCATACAAATTACACCAAGTAAAATAAATAATGATACATATAAACTGCGAAGTGGAATTTTTCCGCGTACAAGTTTTATACCCGATTTTGTTTTTATTTTAACGAAAAATAGTGGTGATAGTAGTAAACCTGCTAATATCGTAACTTGCCAAGTTCCAGCAACGAGCCACGCTGGTGAAAAGACAGCTGCGAAACTTAATAAAGAATAGAAACCAATACCCGCAACGGAACCCCACCCGATCCATGCTAATGGATGTTTCTTTAGCTCTGCCCATAAAGCCCCTAAGTTTTTGCGAAATAAAACGATAAGGAATAAAATAGGGAGAGCGAATAAAAAACGGAAGGAAGCTGTCCAAGCCCAGCTTGTTCCGGATACATTCATTGCTCTATTAATAATAAAGGTTGCGGAAAAGAAGGCTGAGGATAAAAGTCCTAATAATATTGCGCGCATGAAGTAAGCACTCCTTTCGAAAATAAATAATTACGTATAGTATAATATACTTTAATATAATAAAAGTAAACTATTTTATACTTTAAGGTGGTTTTATAGATGAAAGAAAATGAAGATATACAAACGAAAGAAGTTATTCAACAAGTAGGTCAGCTACTAAGACAAATTCGTAATGAACAAAAATTAAGTTTAGAAGAATTAGCTCAAAAAACAGGGGTTAGTAAATTAACATTAGGAAAAATTGAAAGAGGCGAAACGAATCCGACGTTAGCTGTCATTTGGAAAATAACGAAAGGGTTATCAATTCCTTTATCGAGGTTAATGGTTGTTGGAGAACCTGTAGCTGTTGCACGCTGCGGGGAAGGATTTGCGGTAGATGTAGGACAAGCATGGCACTTAGAAACGATGTTCCGTTACACGAAAGAAACAGGGATGGAAATGCACCGTGCTTGTTTAAGATCAAATAGTATATATGAACCAGAAGCTCATCATGAAGGTGCTATTGAACTTGTAACAGTAATGAAAGGGAAAGTTTCGATTCAAGTGGAGAATGATGTATATGAATTAAATGAGTTTGACTCCATTCAATTTGAAGCGAATAAGAAACATAGTTATCGAAATAATGAGGATGAAGTGGCGGTATTACATTTAACGATGAAGTATTCTTCATGAAAAAATCACCTATAGAAAAGAATTCTATAGGTGATTTATATATATTTCGCTTAAGTATATGAATGATACCGTTAGTACGAACGTGGCATAAGTAATAAACAAATGAAATAGACTAAAAATCCCGTCCCAAAACATAAAACAGCAATGACCCAAAGGATACGAATGAGAGTAGAACTAATATCAAAATATTCTCCTAAACCACCACATATACCAAATAACATTTTATTAGTTTCGGATTTACATAATTTTTTTGACATATTACGATCAACTCCTTTTTATATCAAACTACATACTTCTATTCTATATGGAAATTTATGAGAAGACTATGAGGTTGTATGACTTTTTTTAGGGAGCGGTCGTATTAATTGTCTTAATTTTCAGGTGATATTAAAATTATAAAAAAGGTAACTTTTAATAAAGGGTGGGGGAAATAGAGATGACAGTATACTGGTTGACTAATGTAACGCTTGAATCGGGGTATACATATGAAGAAGGGAGAATTTCCAAAACAGAAACAGAGTTATGTAGTTTACTCATTGAAGATGGACAAATTAAAAAAATTATAGCAGGGGCTGTTCAAGAGGAAGGGGTACTAATTCTTGATGCCAATCGCTTATTAATTTTGCCGGCTTTCGAAGAGATGCATATTCATATTGATAAAACGTATTATAGTGGGCCTTGGAAAGCTTGCATGCCAGCAGAAAGTATTTTTACACGTTTTAATGAAGAAGAAACGATTTTGCCAAAACAATTAGCGACTGCTCAAGACAGAGCGGAAAATATGCTAGATTTATTGCTTCGAAATGGTGCAACGAATATTAGAACGCATTGTAATGTTGATCCTGTTATTGGACTTGGAAATTTAGAGGCGACGTTAGCGGCATTAGAAACATATAAAGATCGGGTGTCTGGTAGAATCGTTGCTTTTCCGCAACATGGACTATTGCGCAGTAATTCTGTGCAACTTGTAAAAGAGGCGATGCGTATGGGTGCGCATCTAGTCGGCGGCGTGGATCCAGCTACAGTGGATAATGACATTGAAAAGTCATTACATACAATTATGGATATTGCAGTAGAATTTAATGCGGATGTTGATATTCATCTGCATGATGCGAATAATCTTGGTACGTTTACGATGAAGAGATTAGCAAGTTTAACAGAAGAAGCAGGATGGCAAGGTCGCGTAACAATTAGTCATGCACTTGGACTTGGTGGTGTTACTGAAAAAGAAGCTGAAGAAGTGGCAGAAAGACTAGCAGCTTTACATATTGATATTACGTCAACTGTACCGATTGGTAAACAAGTAATCCCAATTCCATTATTAGATAAAAAAGGTGTTAAAGTTTCATTAGGAAATGATAGTATTACAGATCATTGGTCGCCGTTCGGAACAGGTGATATGCTTCAAAAGGCAAATCGATTAGCAGAGCGTTTTGGGTGGAGTGATGAAAGGTCTTTAGGAAAAGCACTTCGCTTTATTACGGGAGGAAAAGAAACGTTAAACAATGAAGGGGAGCGAGCATGGCCGAATGTAGGAGATGAAGCGAGTTTTGTTTTGACGAATGCAACATGTACTGCTGAAGCAGTAGCGCGTCAAACAGAAAAACATCTAGTCGTATATAAAGGAAATATTGTTGTTGGAAGTTTAAATGAGATGGAATTGAATAATCTTGTATAGAAGAATCGTTTAAATATTTTAAGGAGGGTTCTAATTGTAAATATAGAACTCTTCTTTTTTATTCTAACGCTATATTTCGTGTAGGAAAGTTAGAAGGGATGAAAAAATTGGGCAATCAACACAATCAAAATCATATTATGGGTACTTTGCAATGGTTTATATTTTTATTGGCGAATTCAATCGCACTACCAATTGTCGTTGGCGGATTATTTCATCTTACGACGGAAGAAATATTTTATTTAATGCAGCGTACGTTTTTTGTAGTTGGTATATCTTCTTTTCTACAAGGATGGATCGGGCATAGATTACCAATTGCGGATGGGCCAGCTGGATCTTGGGTTGGTGTATTTACCGTACTTGCTTATGCAACTGTCGGGCAGGATCAATTACATAGTACGCTGCAAATTTTAGAATTAGGAATGATAATTTCCGGTGTAATTTTAATAGGATTAGGAGTAAGTGGTTTTATAGGGCGTATTTTATTTTTATTTACGCCGCTTGTGACAGGAACGTTTTTACTTTTGTTATGTTTACAACTAAGTGGTGTATTTTTAAAAGGAATGCTAGGAATTACAGCCACCGTTTCTCAAATCGATGGATTTACAGCAATAATTGCGTTTAGTATATTTCTGTTCGTTATTATACTATCTAATTTTGGAAAAGGTTTTGTCAAAAGTTATGCAGTTTTAATAGGGTTGATTAGTGGGTGGATTATCTTTTTAATTGCAGGGAAAGTGACGATTCCGTCTCAAGTAACTCATTTTGTGCAATTTCCACATATATTTGCTTGGGGACTTCCGAAATGGAATGCAGGTATGGCAGTATCAAGTTTCGTTATGGTATGTATTTTAGTTTCAAATACAGTAGCTGCTATTATCGCAATTAATCAAGTTACCATTCATAAAGCGACGATTGAACAAAAACAGTTGAGAGATGGTACGTGGGTTGGAGGCATCTCTCATATTATTTCCTCCGTATTTTCAACTGTGGGTGTCGTTCCGTTACCAGCAACAGCAGGATTTATACGCTTAACAAAACAAAAATATATACGATCGTTCTTAATGGCATGTGTACTACTAGTTGTTATGTCGCTTTTTCCAAGTATTATTCGTTACTTAGCGTCGTTACCATCCGCTGTTGCATCTGCAGTTTTAATGGCTTCATTCGTACAGTTAATTGGGATCGGGCTAAACAATATAAAACAAGTGGAGCTTAATGAAAGGAATGTAACGATTTTAGGAGTAGCAGTATTATTTGGCAGCGGTGTTATGTTTTTACCGTCCGGAGCACTCCAATCGTTGCCGTCTGTTATGCAATATATATTTGGAAATGGTTTGTTTGTAGGTACAGTTGTAAGTATATTACTAGAACAAATATGGCGCATTAAAAAATAAGCGGATAAAATGAGTGCACGCACTGTATAAAAGTCTAAAATAACATAAGAAATAAAGCCCATTTTCATTCACCACCTGCACATTTCGTTCATACAATATCTTGACTAAATAAACACCCAACTTACACATACACAGCTCTGGCTTAAGCAAGGAGGGTTATACCAGTTGAAGGAAAAAGCGTATCAATCTAAACCTTTACTCACAAAGAGAGAAAGAGAAGTATTTGAATTACTGGTTCAAGATAAAACAACGAAGGAAATTGCAGGTGAACTTTTTATAAGTGAAAAAACAGTACGCAATCATATCTCAAACGCAATGCAAAAGCTAGGGGTTAAAGGACGTTCACAAGCGGTTGTAGAGCTTCTTCGTATGGGAGAGCTCGAACTATAAGAAGTAAGCCGACTTTTATACAAAGGTCGGCTATTTTTTGTTTGTTTCATGCATACATAGGTAGTAAGGAGGGGATATGTTGAAAAGGGTATTGTTAGTTTCAACAAGTGCTCATGATATGAATGGACACCCGACTGGTTTATGGCTTGAAGAGCTCGCAGCTCCTTATAATTTATTTAAAAAAGCTCAGTTTGATGTTGATATTGTGTCGATAAAGGGCGGTAGAGTGCCTATTGATAGAGTGTCTATTCCGAATGGCATACCTCGTGAATTTAAGTATGTCGCTTCTTTATTGCAAAATACGAAGTCGATCTCAATTGCTCATTTTTCGGATTATGATGCGGTTTTGTTTGGTGGTGGGCACGGGGCAATTGTGGATTTTCCGGGTAATCCGTATGTAGCGAATTTGATTGAGAATATGTATAACAATAACCGGATTGTAGCGGCTGTTTGTCACGGAGTAAGTTCTTTAGTTGGTGTGAAAAATAAGGATGGTTCGTTTTTTAGTGCGGGTAAGCGTATAACAGGGTATACAAATGACGAAGAAAAAGCTGTTCATTTAGAAAAGCGAGTTCCATTTTTGCTAGAAAGTAAATTGAAGGAAGAAAGAGCTTTATTTTATGTAGCACCTAATTTTACGCCACATGTTGTAGTAGAGGGGCGTTTGATTACAGGACAAAATCCGCAGTCTAGCGTGGAAATAGGTAAGGCTATAAAAAGAGCTGTAAATAAATTATCGTCCTTTTAAATTCTGCACATTTCTTCTTATTAATATGAATGTCTTCTGCTCAGAGAAAGGCGACGTAATAAATACGTACTTTACTATAGAAGAAACCGACTTTCATATAGAGGGTCGGTTATTTTCTGTCTTGCAAATTACGAAAAAAAGGAGCAAAATAAATAAGGTCCTAGTCTATACAGGTACAAATAAAAAATTTCATACAGGAGCATTTTAAGTGAGCGAACTTAAAGTGCGTACAATATACTGATAAACATAAAATAAGATGATGAATGAGAAAACGGGTGATGAAGTTGAATAGAGCAATCGGTGTTATCGATTCAGGAGTTGGCGGTTTAACAGTAGCGAAGGAATTAATTCGTCAGTTGCCGAAAGAGCGTATTATATATTTAGGAGATACAGCACGTTGTCCGTATGGTCCACGTTCTCGAGAAGAAGTGCGTCAATTTACGTGGGAAATGACGGAGCATTTACTAGATTTAAACATCAAAATGTTAGTTATTGCGTGTAATACAGCAACTGCGGTTGTATTAGAAGAAATGCAGAAAAAATTACCAATCCCAGTCGTAGGAGTTATCCATCCAGGGTCACGTACAGCTTTAAAAGTGACAAATACGTACCATGTTGGGATTATTGGAACGATTGGAACGGTAAAAAGCGGTGCTTATGAAGAGGCGTTAAAGTCTATTAATAACCGTGTTATGGTAGAAAGTTTAGCATGTCCGCCTTTCGTTGAACTTGTGGAGAGTGGGAATTTCGAAAGTGAAATGGCGTATGAAGTTGTGAGGGAAACGTTGCAACCTCTGAAAAACACCGATATTGATACACTTATTTTAGGGTGTACACATTATCCGATTTTAGGTCCGGTTATTAAAAAGGTAATGGGAGATAAAGTGCACTTAATTAGTTCAGGCGATGAAACAGCGCGAGAAGTAAGTACGATTTTATATCACAGTAAAATGTTAAATGAGGGAGAAGAACAAAGTGATCATCTCTTCTTAACGACTGGTAAAATAGGCTTATTTAAAGAAATTGCATCGAAATGGTTCGGTCAACCGATTGAAAATGTGAAGCATATCAATTTAGAAACAAAATAATAGTAGACTTATATAAGTGAACTCCTGAGAAATCAGGAGTTTTTGTTTATAAGAAGCAAGGCATGTTCTAAAACGTGAAACAGCTCGTATACATAATAGTACAAACTTAGATTTTAGGGGGGAATGGCATGCCTAAATCCACTTTTAAATGGGTTGTTGGTGCTACTGTGAGCGCTGTTTTACTAACGGGGTGTGGCTTTATAAATCAGGAGAAAGCGACTGAACAAATTGATCCACCAAAACAAGTTACGTATACAGAGGGTGGAAAGAAAGAAGTAGCGAAGAAAGATAAACAAGGACAAACGGTGAATAGAGAACTATACCTTGTTGATAAAAATGGTTATGTTGTACCACAAACGTTAACTATACCAACTCCGAAAGCGAATGAGGTCGTGCAGCAAACGTTGGAATATCTTGTGAAAGATGGACCGGTAACGGATTTATTACCGAATGGGTTCCGTGCGGTCATTCCAGCAAATACAATGATGACTTTGAATTTGAAAAAAGATGGGACGGCAGTCATTGATTTCTCTAAAGAGATGAAAAACTATGCAAAAGAAGAAGAGCGTCAAATTGTTGAATCTATAGCGTGGACGTTGACGCAATTTAAAGAGATAAAACAAGTGCAGTTCCAAATAAATGGTGAAAAATTGGCGAAGATGCCTGTTGGTGGCACGCCGCTTGGTGAAGGGGTGAGCCGTGCAAATGGTATCAACTTTGATGATGAACAAGTAGCAGATGTAACAAATACAAAACCAGTCACATTGTATTTTATGGCACAAAATAATAAACAGCAATATTATGTGCCAGTTACGCGCCGCGTTGCAGAAGGGAAAGAAAATGATATTACGACAGTTGTAAATGAACTAGTAAAAGGGCCGAATCAAAATTCGCTGTTGAGTGACTTTAATCCAGGGGTCAAACTTATTACGAATCCAAAATTGCAAGACGGGAATGTTACGTTAAACTTTAATGAAAATATATTTGCGAATAAAGATAAAAGTAAGATTTCAAACTACGTATTGAAATCATTAGTTTTATCTTTAACGGAAAAACAAGGTGTGAAAAATGTTTCTATTCAAGTGAATGGGAAAGCGAATCTTATGGATGAGAAGGGTGAAAAGTTAACAAAACCTGTGAATCGTCCAGAAAACGTGAATACAGGTGGTTTTTAATCACGAATAATTTGATATACTTATGTAAGAAAGGGGAATTGCTTTTTGGGTTCTCCTTCTTTTATTGTATACATATCATACATTTAAATTTGGCTATACTAACGAGTAGTAGTTATGAGGAGGTTATTTTATGCGAGTAGATGGTAGAGAGAAAACAGAATTACGCCATATACATATTCATACGAATTATTTAAAACATCCAGAAGGGTCAGTGTTAATTGAAGTTGGGGATACAAAGGTAATTTGCTCAGCGACAATTGAAGAGCGTGTACCACCGTTTATGCGTGGAGAAGGAAAGGGCTGGGTAACAGCTGAATACGCAATGATTCCGCGTGCAACAGAACAACGTACAATCAGGGAGTCAAGTAAAGGGAAAGTAACTGGACGTACAATGGAAATCCAACGTTTAATTGGACGAGCATTACGTGCGGTAGTTGACTTAGAAGCACTTGGCGAGAGAACAGTTTGGATTGACTGTGATGTTATTCAAGCAGATGGTGGAACGAGAACAGCTTCTATTACAGGCGCATATGTAGCAATGGTATTAGCGTTTGAGAAGTTATTACAAGCAGGGAAAGTATCTAAAATTCCAGTGAAAGATTATTTAGCAGCAACGTCAGTAGGGATTGTTGAAGAGCAAGGTGTTGTTTTAGATTTAAACTACGCAGAAGATTCTAAAGCGGATGTTGATATGAATGTGATTATGACTGGAAAAGGTCAGTTTGTTGAAGTGCAAGGAACTGGAGAAGAAGCGACGTTTAGCAGAGCGCAGTTAAATGAACTGCTTGATGCTGCGGAACAAGGCATTTTCCAACTGATTGACATGCAAAAAGAAGCGTTAGGTGACATCGTATCTCATATAGAGTAGAGGTGGAAAATATGAAACAAGTTGTTGTTGCGACAAAAAATATGGGGAAAGTACGTGAGTTTGCTGAGTTATTTGAGCGATTTGATTTAGAAGTGAAATCATTACACGATTTTCCTCATATTGAAGAAGTCGAAGAAACTGGTGAAACATTTGAAGAAAATGCAATCTTAAAAGCAGATAGTCTGAGTAAGCAGTTGGATTCTATCGTAATTGCAGATGATTCAGGTCTGATTGTGGATGCTTTAAACGGAAAACCAGGTGTGCATTCAGCTCGTTTTGCTGGAGAACCGAAAGATGACCAAGCGAATATCGATAAAGTTTTGCAAGAGCTAACTGACGTCGACTTTGAAAAACGTAAAGCTCGTTTTTACTGTGCATTAGCAGTTGCATTCCCAGAAGCGGATAAAGAACCGGTAATTGTGAATGGAACGTGTGAAGGGTATATTTTAGAACAGCGCCGCGGGGAAAACGGTTTTGGATATGATCCAATCTTTTATGTGGAAGAATATAAAAAAGCGATGGCGGAACTAAGTTCTGATGAGAAAAATGCCATTAGTCACCGCGGGCGTGCTCTTCGTAAGTTAGAAGAAAAAATCCCGGAATGGTTTTTAGGAGAATAAGGGAGAGAGATTGATGAAAGCTTTAATCGTAAGCGATAGTCATAGCTCTGTGAAGGAATTACAGCTGTTAAAAGAGAAATATGAAGGGAAAGTAGATGTCATGATTCATTGCGGTGATTCAGAGCTAACACCTGCTTATGAAGAGCTGCAAGGTTTCCGCGTTGTAAAAGGGAACTGTGACTATGCTAACTTTCAAGATGAAATTGTAACTGTTGTAGATGGTATTCGTTTCGTAGTTGTGCATGGGCATCGTCATAACGTGAAAATGACATTACAAACATTAGCGTACCGTGCAGAAGAGGTAGATGCACAAGTGGCGTGCTTCGGACATTCTCACGTATTAGGTGCGGAATTCATTGATGGAGTTTTATTTATTAATCCAGGAAGTGTTTTATTACCGCGTCAGCGTGTAGAAAAGACATTTGCCTTATTAGAAATGGATGAAAAACATATAGATGTTCGCTTTGAAACATTAGACGGACAACTAGTTGAACAAGCAACTTTTAAAAGAGGATAAGAAAAATTATCCTCTTTTTTTAAAAAGTGTTGACTTTATGAATGGTTATACATATAATAAATATTGTCGATAGGGCAACGGCGCTAACGAAGAAGAAAAAATAACATATGCGGGTGTAGTTTAGTGGTAAAACAAGAGCCTTCCAAGCTCTGGTCGAGAGTTCGATTCTCTTCACCCGCTCCATGTCCCAGTAGCTCAGCCGGATAGAGCATACGCCTTCTAAGCGTACGGTCGGGAGTTCGAATCTCTCCTGGGACGCTAAAAAAACCTTGTTATCTTTTGATAACAAGGTTTTTTGTTTAGTTATTAATAAATTTTTCAAAAACAAAACCATAATCTTTCACGTTATATTGTTTCTTCGTATCAACGAGCCAGTTAAAGGCGATCTCATTCATCTCTTTGAATTGCTCTGCCAGATTCACTTGTGCATTTGTAATGCGACTGAAAGTATTAGAAGCCATATCTAAACTTTTATGAGCATATTGTAATGTAATGTCGTTGTCGTATGAAATTTCTTCGATTTTAAGAAGAGCTTTATATAAATCTTTTAATTCTTCAATATGTTTTTTATGAACATCAATTGAGTAATGTTCATCTCCCATATGAAATTTAATTTCTACATCTAAATCAATTGTGCCTGCAGTTTCAAGTGCTACGTTTTTAATTTGATATCTACTATAGCTATAGCGGCGAAGTGTACGCTTTTTGCTTGTCGCACTTGTACCGTCTAAGTGGATTAGTCCTTTGTTTGTGAAACAGTATTCATCTGTTTTTGATTTAATTAGAAAATATATTTTTTCCCCGTCTTCATGCATCACGTAATCATCAGCATCAACCTTATCATAATCCTGCGGCGTAATGACAGAACCTACATCGCTTAATCCTAAAACATCAGCAGCCATTTTTTTAAACATATATAATCCCCCTTGTAAATTAAATTCTTAATTGTACAAAAATATATTAACACGATTTTAACAAAGTGTTTTCTTTTAATGAGAAAATATTTGAAGGTAAGTTAAAAAATTAACGAATATTATTTTGAAAAATAGAGAAATTCCGTAAAATCGCCTCTAGTTATATGAGGTATTTTTTATGCCTTTGGAAATCTTACAATTCTGTAAGGTAACTGTAAGGAAGTTCGATGGTAACACGTTACGAATCCTCTATAATGAAGATAACAATGATAAAACGAGGAGGAAGAAATGATGAAAGGATTAATCGTAACAGGTTTAACAGTAGCATTTGGATTTGTAGCGTATGAGAAATTAACGTACGTAGTTGATGTTGTGAAGCATTTAATAGCTTAGAAAAAACCGCCATGAGAGGGAAAGGGAATGAGTGAATGAATGGAATGGTTATTTGGAATTATAGGTACTTGTAGTGTAGTTTTATTGTTCTTTGTCCCGAGTGGTATACTAAGTTCGACAACGAGTTTGTTTTTCTTAAGTTTATTTGCTTGTACGATGCTTATTATTATGTTTCTAATGAAGCGAAGTAAACTTACCTTCTATTTTAGCATGATTGTTATGGCAATTATTGTTCTCCAAATTATTACCCTTGTAATATACCCCACAATTATAAAAGCTTTCCATTGATGATGAATCCTTTGCGCCTGTTGCTGAGGATTTTTATTTATACAATTTTAATTTTTGGTAAGGATTTATGCATAATGAAATATAAAAATTAAATATTTTTATATTTCAAACAAATATTTTGGGGATGTTGTGTTCTCATTACGCATTTGATATATTTACTTTGAAGATCACTAAAATCAAGAAAAAGAGGCGGACGTATGGTTAAAAAAGAAAATACGGTCGTATTGTTTCCTCAACTATCAGAACGCTATATTGATGAAGGTTTTTTAGCGCTGAAAGAGCGGAAATTCGAAGATGCATTGCGTTGCTTTGAAATATTACGTCAGTATAATGCGGAAACGGAACAAACGGAATTAGCTTCAGTTATTTGTTTGCTAGAATTAAAACGTATGGAAGAAGCGAAAGACAAATGTGAACAGTTGCTTGAAACAGGAGCTGTATTATTTGGTGATATTCTTGAAACGTATGTGACTATTTTAGTTCAAACAAATGATTACGAAGGTGTTATTGAAACTGTTGAAAAGGTTCTGCAAACGAAAGACATAATGCCGGAGCAAAAGGAAAAATTAGCGCAGATCGCTTTATTTGCAGAAGGGATGCTAAATGAGGAAGATGCGTCATTAGTGGATTCTAATTTTGATTTGGATGAGTTTACTAATGGGATTTTTGGTGAAAACTTTGGGCAAAAGTTAAGAGCGATTCAGCAACTTTCGTTAAAAGACTTGGATCTTGCATTACCTGTTTTAAAGAAATTTTTAATAGACGAACAGCAGCACCCTTATTTGAAAACTTCTATTTTGTATAAAATGATAGAAAATCAAGTAGAAGAAGAGATAGAAGTAGAAAAGTTTGGAAATATGATCAAGGTAATTCCAGCATTTACAGGTCATAATGAGGAGCAATCCGATAACATTATACATAAATTATCAAGTCGATTAGAGCAAAATTATCCCGATATATTGGATGCGATGGTTACATATTGGAAAGAATTGCAAATTGCTGTTTTCCCATTCGCTCTATTAATGGATAAAGTAGAGATTTGGGCTGCTGTTTTAGAGAGAATTGGAAGAAAGCGTTTCGGATTGGCTATTGATGAAGAAGAACTTATGACAGCATACAACATTGAATTAGAAGAGTTCCATATTGCCTATCAATGGTTATTACGTGTTGAAAGAGAAGGATATTTGCCCGTATAATTATGAAAAAGAATTGTTCAGTTCTTGAAACGAGCATATTCTATGTTATAATGTAAGGGTTGCAAAAGGCAGAAATCTGCCTGTTTGTAAGAGAAGAGAAGTATAATTCTCTTACTTAATATGTTTCATATTATTCTCGAACAAAATATACCGTAATTGTCTTTTAGACAATTAGTAGATTGGAAAATTATATCTGAAAGCTTTTGCTAGAGGATTATTTGTACATTTGTTATTTCAAAAAAGAGATAATGAATATTTTAATCTATAGAGGTATGTGCATACATTATTATAGTTGGAGGGAAAGAATAAATGTCTACAAAATGGGAAAAATTAGAAGGTAACGTTGGCGTTTTAACAATCGAAGTTGATGCTAAAGAAGTAAACAACTCTATCGACGCTGCGTTCAAAAAAGTAGTAAAAACAATTAACGTACCAGGTTTCCGTAAAGGAAAAATGCCTCGTCCGTTATTCGAACAACGCTTTGGTATTGAATCTTTATACCAAGATGCTTTAGATATCATCTTACCAAAAGCATACGGTGAAGCAATCGATGAAGCTGGTATCTTCCCAGTTGCTCATCCTGAAATCGACATCGAGAAGTTCGAAAAAAATGCTAACCTTATCTTCACTGCAAAAGTTACAGTGAAACCTGAAGTTAAATTAGGTGATTACAAAGGTTTAGCAGTAGAAAAAGTTGAAACAACTGTAACTGACGAAGATGTAGAGAACGAATTAAAAGCTTTACAAGAGCGTCAAGCTGAACTAGTTGTTAAAGAAGAAGGAACTGTTGAAAACGGTGATACAGCTGTAATCGACTTCGAAGGTTTCGTTGATGGCGAAGCATTTGAAGGCGGAAAAGGCGAAAACTACTCTCTTGCAATCGGTTCTGGTACTTTCATCCCAGGTTTCGAAGAGCAAGTAATTGGTCTTAAATCTGGTGAGTCTAAAGACGTTGAAGTATCATTCCCAGAAGAGTACCATGCTGCTGAATTAGCTGGCAAACCAGCTACATTCAAAGTAACAATTCACGAAATCAAAACAAAAGAACTTCCTGAGTTAAACGACGAGTTCGCTAAAGATGCTGACGAAGAAGTTACAACTCTTGATGAATTAAAAGCAAAACTTCGCACAAACTTAGAAGAAGGCAAAAAGCACGAAGCTGAGCACAAAGTACGTGACGAAGTAGTAGAATTAGCTGCTGCTAACGCTGAAATCGACATTCCAGAAGCTATGATCGACACTGAGTTAGATCGTATGGTTCGTGAATTCGAGCAACGTTTAAGCCAACAAGGTATGAACCTTGAGCTTTACTACCAATTCACAGGTACTGACGCTGACAAATTAAAAGAGCAAATGAAAGAGGATGCACAAAAACGTGTAAGAATCAATCTTGTTCTTGAAGCTATCATTGAAGCTGAAAACATCGAAGTTACTGAAGAAGAAGTAACTGCAGAAGTTGAAAAAATGGCTGAAATGTACGGTATGCCAGTAGACGCTATCAAGCAAGCTCTTGGAAGCGTAGACGCTTTAGCTGAAGATATTAAAGTGCGCAAAGCTGTAGACTTCTTAGTAGACAACGCTGCATAATAAAATAACAAGGCGCGATTTTAATCGTGCCTTGTTTTATAAATATAGAAATATATTTATAAAACTTTTAGATGAAGAAGGAAAAGTTCCTTTGTAAGTCGAATATACATATTTCAAAAGTTTTAAAATTTTTTTATTTGTACATAACTAGTCATATTATTTGTATTTCTCGCCACGTAGTGACATAATATGTATTTACATACGATACATTTATCGTGTACATACGAAGGCAAGAGATTAGCACTTTGTAAGGGGTGTGAAAATATGTTTAAATTTAATGATGAAAAAGGTCAATTAAAATGTTCTTTCTGTGGTAAAACACAAACGCAAGTTCGAAAGCTAGTTGCAGGTCCAGGTGTTTACATTTGTGACGAGTGTATCGAACTTTGTACTGAAATTGTACAAGAGGAGCTTGCGAAGGACGAAGAAGTAGAATTCAAAGATGTACCGAAACCGGTAGAAATTCGTGAAATCTTAGATGAGTATGTCATCGGACAAGATAACGCGAAAAAAGCACTAGCGGTAGCGGTATATAACCATTACAAACGCATTAATTCTAACAGCAAAATTGATGATGTAGAATTGGCGAAGAGTAATATTTCACTTATTGGGCCAACTGGTAGTGGTAAAACATTATTGGCACAAACATTAGCGCGTATTTTAAATGTTCCATTTGCAATCGCGGACGCAACATCTTTAACAGAAGCTGGATATGTAGGGGAGGATGTAGAAAACATCTTACTAAAATTAATCCAAGCAGCTGATTATGATGTAGAGAAAGCGGAAAAAGGAATCATTTATATTGATGAGATTGATAAAGTGGCACGTAAGTCCGAAAATCCATCAATTACACGTGATGTATCTGGTGAAGGCGTACAGCAGGCACTTCTGAAAATTTTAGAAGGTACTGTAGCAAGCGTTCCACCTCAAGGTGGTCGTAAGCACCCACATCAAGAGTTTATTCAAATTGATACAACGAACATCCTATTCATTTGTGGTGGAGCGTTTGATGGCATCGAGCCTATTATTAAACGTCGCCTTGGTGAGAAAGTAATTGGATTTGGTGCTGAGAAGAAAAATGCTGATGTAAATGAGAAGCATGTTTTATCTCACGTTTTACCAGAGGATCTTTTAAGATTCGGTTTAATTCCGGAGTTTATCGGTCGTCTTCCAGTTATTGCGAACCTAGAGCCGCTTGATGAAGATGCTCTTGTAGATATTTTAACGAAGCCGAAAAATGCACTTGTTAAGCAATTCCAAAAATTATTGGAGCTTGACGATGTTGAGTTAGAGTTTGAAGAAGGTGCACTAGTTGAGATTGCGAAAAAAGCAATTGAACGTAAAACAGGTGCTCGTGGACTTCGTTCTATTATTGAAGGCTTGATGCTTGATGTAATGTTCGAACTTCCATCTCGCAAAGATATCGAGAAGTGTATTCTTACGAAAGAAACAGTAGCTGATAATGAACCGCCGAAATTGGTGTTACAAGACGGTACTGTACTTGATACAAAAACATCTGCATAATGCGAAGAAGAAACAGCAATTTTTATAATTGCTGTTTTTCTTTATGTTTAGCACGATTCCTCCCAGGAAATACTAAAAGGTAAAACATAGCGGGAGGAAATAAATGATGAGCTGGACAAATATATTTTTAGTTGTTCAACTTGTTTTTGGTGTAATTGTCGGATTGTATTTTTGGCATTTACTTCGAAATCAACGAACACAAAAAGTTTCAATTGATCGAGAATCGAAAAAAGAATTAGAACAACTTCGTAAAATGCGCGAGATTTCTTTAACAGAGCCACTTGCAGAAAAGGTGCGTCCTACATCCTTTTTAGATATTGTAGGGCAAGAGGACGGGATTAGGTCGTTAAAAGCGGCTCTTTGTGGTCCGAACCCGCAACATGTCATCATATATGGCCCGCCAGGTGTTGGAAAAACAGCGGCAGCACGTCTTGTATTAGAAGAAGCGAAACGAAATCCGAAATCTCCATTCCGTACGAATGCAACATTTATCGAACTTGATGCGACAACAGCAAGATTTGATGAACGTGGTATTGCAGACCCTTTAATTGGTTCAGTCCATGATCCGATTTATCAAGGTGCGGGTGCAATGGGGCAAGCGGGTATCCCGCAGCCAAAAAAAGGTGCTGTAACAGATGCGCATGGAGGCATTTTGTTTATTGATGAGATTGGCGAATTACATCCGATTCAAATGAACAAAATGCTAAAGGTGTTAGAAGATCGGAAAGTGTTTTTGGAAAGTGCATACTATAGTGAAGAAAATTCGATGATTCCAACATATATACATGATATTTTTCAAAAAGGTTTACCAGCCGATTTTCGCTTAGTTGGTGCAACGACGCGTTCGCCAGAGGAAATTCCTCCTGCAATTCGGTCGCGTTGTTTAGAGGTGTTCTTCCGTGAGTTAGACACAGAAGAAATTCAAAAAGTAGCGAAGAATGCAGCTGATAAAGTGGAAATGCAGATAGGTGAGAACGGTATTGAAATGATTGGAATGTATGCAAGAAATGGACGAGAAGCAATTAATCTTGTACAAATTTCTGCTGGTATGGCGATAAATGAGGAACGCTCTTTCATTAAAGATGAAGATATAGAGTGGGTTGTTCATTCTAGTCAGCTTACACCGAAATATGAAAAACGTATTTACCCTATTCCAAGAATTGGTCTTGTAAACGGACTTGCTGTATACGGACCGAATACAGGTGCTTTATTAGAAATTGAGGTAACAGCTATTCCTGCAAAAGATAAAGGATCGGTAAATGTTACCGGAATTGTAGAAGAGGAAAGTATTGGTAGTCAAACGAAATCGATTCGCCGTAAAAGTATGGCGAAAGGTTCTGTAGATAATGTATTAACAGTACTTCGTTCTCTAGATGTATTGCCGGAAGGATACGATATACATATTAATTTTCCAGGTGGTATCCCGATTGATGGGCCTTCGGCAGGAATCGCTATGGCAACAGGTGTATATTCAGCGGTGCATCGTACGTATGTGAATAATGAAGTAGCGATGACAGGTGAGATAAGTATACACGGAGAAGTGAAGCCTATTGGCGGTGTGTATGCAAAAATAAAAGCAGCGAAAAAAGCAGGGGCTAAGAAAGTTATTATTCCAGCTGAAAACATGCAACCTTTTTTGTATACAATAAAGGGAATTGAAATCATTCCTGTTCGTAAGTTAAAAGAAGTATTTGAGCTAACGTTTATGCAGGAAAATATGCATCGTGGGCTTGATGTGCATACAGCTGGAGACGAAACAGATGCACAATCAATGTGAGAGTGGATAATAATAAAATTTGCCAGACTTCGTTTAAGTTTGTATGCTTAAGCGGAGTCTTTTTTCTTTTCATAAGGGAGAAAAAACAAGGGATTTACAATTGCTGAGAATCTCTGCAATTGCATCTAGATGTATTGTAATATAAAATAGTTGAACAGGAGTTTAATTTATTATGGAGGTGCTATGTCTAGTATGAATACGAATGAAAGAATCGTACCCCTCCTACCATTAAGAGGCGTTCTCGTATATCCAACGATGGTTCTGCATCTTGATGTAGGACGTGATAAATCGATACAAGCACTAGAGCAGGCGGCAATGGATGAAAATATCATCTTTTTAGCAATGCAAAAAGAAATGAATATCGATGATCCGAAAGAAGATGACATATATAGTGTAGGTACAGTGGCGAAAGTGAAGCAAATGTTAAAATTGCCGAACGGTACGCTTCGTGTCCTTGTAGAAGGTTTACATAGAGCAGAAGTAGTGGAGTTTATTGAAGAAGAAAATGTAGTGCAAGTTGCTATTAATACGGTAATTGAAGAAGTAGAAGATGATTTAGAAGAGAAAGCTCTTATGCGTACGTTACTAGAGCATTTCGAACAATATATTAAAGTTTCGAAAAAAGTTTCAAATGAAACATTTGCAACGGTAGCTGATGTAGAAGAACCAGGAAGACTAGCTGATTTAATCGCTTCTCATTTGCCGATTAAAACGAAGCAGAAACAAGAGATTTTAGAAATTGTATCTGTGAAAGAACGATTACATACACTTATTTCAATTATTCAAGATGAGCAAGAATTACTTAGTTTAGAAAAGAAAATTGGACAAAAAGTGAAACGTTCAATGGAACGCACGCAAAAAGAATACTTCTTACGTGAGCAAATGAAGGCGATTCAAACTGAACTTGGCGATAAAGAAGGCAAGGGCGGGGAAGTTGAAGAACTTCGTGAGAAAATTGAGCAGTCGGGAATGCCTGAAGAAACAACGAAGGCTGCACTGAAAGAATTAGATCGTTATGAAAAGTTACCAGCGAGTTCTGCGGAGAGCGGTGTTATTCGCAATTATATTGATTGGTTACTGGCGCTTCCCTGGACAGAAGCAACAGAAGATATGATTGACCTTGCTCATTCTGAAGAGATTTTAAACAAAGATCATTACGGTCTTGAAAAAGTGAAAGAGCGTGTACTTGAATATTTAGCTGTACAAAAATTGACGAACTCATTAAAAGGACCTATTCTTTGTTTAGTAGGCCCTCCAGGGGTCGGGAAAACTTCATTAGCGCGTTCAATTGCAACATCATTGAATCGTAATTTTGTCCGTGTATCTCTTGGTGGTGTACGTGATGAATCTGAAATTCGTGGTCACCGTCGTACGTACGTTGGAGCAATGCCAGGACGTATTATTCAAGGTATGAAAAAGGCGAAAACAGTTAATCCAGTCTTCTTATTAGATGAGATTGATAAAATGTCTAACGATTTCCGTGGAGATCCATCAGCAGCATTACTTGAAGTGTTAGATCCAGAGCAAAACCATAACTTCAGTGATCATTACATTGAAGAACCATATGATTTATCGAAAGTTATGTTTGTAGCAACTGCTAATACACTTTCAAGTGTTCCAGGACCGCTGCTTGACCGTATGGAAATTATTTCAATTGCTGGCTATACAGAGCTTGAAAAAGTTCACATTGCTCGTGAGCATTTACTGCCGAAACAATTAAAAGAGCATGGCTTACGAAAAGGTAATTTACAAGTACGTGATGAAGCGCTTCTTGAAATTATTCGTTATTATACACGTGAGGCTGGTGTTCGTACGCTAGAGCGCCAAATCGCAAAAGTTTGCCGTAAAGCAGCGAAAATTATCGTAACAGCAGAACGTAAACGTATTGTTGTGACAGAGAAAAATATTGTAGATCTACTTGGTAAACATATATTCCGTTATGGACAAGCAGAGAAAACAGACCAAGTCGGAATGGCAACCGGGTTAGCGTATACAGCAGCAGGTGGCGATACACTTGCGATTGAAGTGTCTGTAGCACCAGGTAAAGGGAAATTAATTTTAACAGGAAAACTTGGGGATGTTATGAAAGAATCCGCACAAGCAGCATTTAGCTATATTCGTTCTCGTGCAGAAGAGCTTCAGATCGATCCAAATTTCCATGAGAAAAATGATATTCATATTCATGTTCCAGAAGGAGCAGTTCCAAAAGATGGACCGTCAGCAGGTATTACGATGGCAACGGCACTTATTTCTGCGCTAACAGGTATTCCTGTAAGTAAAGAAGTTGGTATGACGGGTGAAATTACACTTCGTGGTCGTGTATTACCAATTGGTGGATTGAAAGAAAAAACATTAAGTGCTCATCGCGCAGGCTTAACGAAAATTATTTTGCCAGCAGAGAACGAGAAAGATTTAGATGATATTCCAGAAAGCGTAAAAGAAAATCTTACGTTTGTGCTTGCATCTCATTTAGACGAAGTATTGGAGCACGCATTAGTAGGAGTGAAACAATGAAAGTAACAAAAGCAGATATTGTAATTAGTGCTGTTAAACCAGAACAATATCCAGACAGTGATTTACCAGAAATTGCATTAGCAGGTCGTTCAAATGTCGGGAAGTCTTCCTTTATTAATAAAATTTTAAATCGTAAAAAGTTAGTGCGTATTTCTTCTAAACCAGGGAAAACGCAAACGCTGAACTTTTTCTTAATCAATGAAATGATGCATTTTGTTGACGTTCCAGGTTATGGATATGCGAAAGTATCTAAATCGGAGCGCGCGGCATGGGGCAAAATGATTGAAACGTACTTTACAACACGTGAGCAATTAGACGCAGCTGTATTAGTAGTTGATTTACGTCACCAACCAACAAAAGATGACGTGATGATGTATGATTTCTTAAAGCATTATGAAATCCCAACAATTATTATTGCAACGAAGGCCGATAAAATTCCGAAAGGGAAATGGCAAAAGCATTTAAAAGTTGTAAAAGAAACGCTTGCTGTTGAAATTGGCGATGAAATCGTTCTATTCTCTTCTGAAACAGGACTTGGAAAAGAAGAGGCGTGGAAAGCAATTCATAAAATGACAAAAACAAAAAACGCGTGACGAATGTCGCGCGTTTTTTTTCTTTATATATACTAACGTACGTTTAATGTAACCTCAATATTTCCTCTTGTTGCTTTCGAGTAAGGACATACACCGTGAGCGGCTTCTACAAGTTCTTGTGCTTCGCTATGTGAAACGCCAGCGACATGTACATCAAGTACAGCAGATAGCCCGAAACCACCATCTGTATCTTTTCCGATAGAAACGTGAGCAGTTACTTCTGTACTTTCCACTTTCACACGCTTTGTACGAATGACAAGTTGCAATGCGCTATCAAAACAAGCTGCATAACCAGCAGCAAATAGCTGTTCTGGATTTGTTGCCTCTCCGCCTGCACCACCTAGTGCTTTCGGCATTTTTACATCAAGATTTAATATGCCGTCATCTGAAACTACTTTCCCGTTTCTTCCACCTGTTGCTGTTACTGAAGCAGTATATAATTTATCCATCTTTATTCCCCTTTTCGATCATTAATTATTTTCATTGTTTCAATTAGTTTATTTAATTGAATTAGTAAAGAACGATATTCTTGCTCTGTAATTCCTAAATTTGTAGCCATCGTTGTCGGTAATGAACAAGCCTTTTCCTTTAAATCTTTACCTTGTTCTGTTAATTCGATACAAACTTTTCGCTCGTCTTCTTTGGAACGAACACGTTTTACAAGCTGTAATGATTCCATTCGTTTTAACATAGGTGTTAACGTACCGGAATCTAAAAATAGACGTTCTCCAATTTCTTTTACTGTTAGCCCATCTTGCTCCCATAGTACGAGTAACGTAATGTACTGGGGATACGTAATGCCCATTTCTTCTAAGTACGGTCGATAAAAGCGAGTAACCTCTCTAGAACAAGCGTAAATAGAAAAACAAAGTTGATTATCTAAATGCAAAGGATTTTCCGTCATGAGTAACTCCCTTCTAATTAAGTTGTGCGCAATTTAATTTTGTAAAATCAATATAACGAAAAAGAAATACAATGTCAAATGCATTGTATTGAAAAACTATATTTTGGAACAATCCTACATATTTTCCTTCATAATGAAAGAAGATAGAAAAGATGATGTTATAATTTATATGGAATAGTTTCCATCACTTGATTATGAGGACTTTTTTTGGTAACGTACAAATAGAGTTGTTAATTTATAATCATTATAAAGTAGAAGTTTTTAATTAGTTTTACGGAATCTCCTTCATTACATACGGAGAGTAAATAAAAAAATAATCGGTTGTTCACACGATTGTCAGATTCATAAGAGGAAAGTTGTATTATGATAGTAGATAAAGTGATAAAACGGGTGAAGGGGGACATGCTGCGTGCATATTCTTGTTGTTAGTGTAAATTATCGAACAGCCCCTGTAGAATTTCGTGAGAAACTCACATTTCAGGCAGCAGAGCTAGAGCAAGCAATGACTACATTACAAAATCAAAAGAGCGTGTTAGAGAATGTCATTGTATCAACTTGTAATCGCACTGAGATTTACGCTGTTGTCGATCAATTACACACGGGACGGTATTATATTAAGAAGTTTTTAGCTGATTGGTTTCAGCTTGAAATAGAAGAAGTCGCACCATACTTAACTATTTTTGAACAAGAGGGTGCAATAGATCATTTATTCCGCGTAACGTGCGGTTTAGATTCTATGGTAGTTGGAGAGACACAGATTTTAGGTCAAATAAAAGATAGCTTTTTAGAAGCGCAACAAGTAAAGGCGACAGGTACAATTTTTAATGAATTGTTTAAGCAAGTGGTTACGTTAGCAAAACGTGCGCACTCAGAAACAACCATTGGTGAAAGTGCAATGTCTGTTAGCTATGCTGCTGTTGAGCTCGGAAAGAAAATATTCGGCGAGTTAACAGATTGTCACGTGCTTATTCTTGGTGCTGGTAAAATGGGTGAACTTGCGCTGCAAAACTTATATGGAAGTGGAGCTCGTAAAGTAACAGTTATGAATAGGACGCTTTCAAAAGCAGAAGTAATGGCTGAGAAGTATATGGGACATGCAAAGCCTTTAAGTGAATTGCAATGTGCATTATTAGAAGCGGATATTTTAATTAGTTCAACGGGTGCATCAGAGTACGTCATTACGAAAGAGATGATGACGAAAGTAGAGAAAATGCGCTCTGGTCGTCCGTTATTTATGGTTGATATTGCAGTACCACGTGATATTGATCCTGCGATTGATGAGTTAGAAGGCTCTTTCTTATATGATATTGATGATCTGCAAGGTGTAGTGGAAGCAAACCGTGCTGAGCGTTTGAAAGAAGCAGAGAAAATTCAATTTATGATTGAAGAGGAAATGGTTTTATTTAAAACGTGGTTAAGTACACTTGGTGTTGTGCCATTAATATCGGCTCTTCGTGATAAAGCGCTAGCGATTCAAAGTGACACGATGGAAAGTCTTGAGCGAAAAATACCAAATCTTAGTGACCGTGAGAAAAAAGTAATTAGTAAGCATACGAAAAGTATTATCAATCAATTGTTAAAAGATCCAATTTTAGTAGCGAAGGAAATAGCTGCTGAAGATGGGGCGACGGAAAAACTAGCTTTATTTGCGAAGATTTTTGATTTAGAAATGGAAGAAGTAGAGAGTCGTGCGGAAGAAGTAAAACATAAAAGAGCGTGGACACCATCCGTTCCATCTTTATAATTTGGAAGGATGATCGGATGAGTTTTTTTAATAACAGCATTATTTATCATATTGCAATTATTTTATATGCTTGTAGCATTAGTTTATATTTTATAGATTATTTCCAAAGTAACCGAAAGGCGAACCGATTTGCTTTTTGGTTACTTTCGATTGTATGGGTTCTGCAGTCTATTTTTATGTTGCTTAGGGCTACGGATTCAGAAACGAATCCTATTTTAACTTTATTATCAGGGATTTATTTTTATGTTTGGTTATTGATTACGATGTCATTAGTCATTAACCGATTTATGCGCATTGACTTTTTAGTCTTTTTTACAAATGTTGTAGCATTTGGCGTAAGCGCTTTTTCTATTTTTACACCGCTCGGAAAGATGTCGCCAGTACTTGCGGAGCAATTGGTTTCAGAGCTTGTATACGTGCATGTCGGTATGGCGATTATTTCTTATGCAACGTTTACTGTATCGTTTATTTTTTCTATTATGTATTTATTGCAATATCGGCTATTAAAAAAGAAAAAATGGAATGCGAGATTAAGAAGATTAGGCAATTTGCCGAAGCTTGAATCTATGTCTTACGGATTAAATTTATTTTCTGTTCCGTTTTTCTTATTAGCAATTATATTAGGATGCATATGGGGATATACAAAATTGGATAATTTCCATTGGTATGATACGAAAGTAATCGGGTCTTTTGTCGTTCTATTTGTATATTGCACAGGTTTATATTTACGAGCGGCAGATGTGTTGCAAGGTAAGAAAATTGTGCTGTGGAATATCGGGGCATTTCTCGTAATACTAGTTAACATTTTTCTATTGAGCAGTTTATCCAATTTTCACTTTTGGTATTTATAATGAGGAGAGAGAATTATGCGCAAAATTATTGTAGGTTCACGAAAGAGTAAACTAGCATTAACACAAACAAATTGGTTTATTGATCAGTTAAAAGCGTTAGGTTTACCATATGAATTTGAAGTGAAAGAAATCGTCACAAAAGGTGATGTTATTTTAGATGTTACTCTTTCAAAAGTAGGCGGAAAAGGTTTGTTTGTTAAGGAAATCGAACACGCGTTACTTACGAAAGAAATCGATATGGCAGTACATAGTATGAAAGATATGCCAGCTGTACTTCCAGATGGATTAACGATTGGTTGTACACCAAAGCGCGTTGACCCTCGTGATGCTTTTATTTCAAAAAACGGAGAATCATTTAAAGACTTAGCAGAAGGCGCGATTTTAGGAACGAGTAGTTTGAGACGTAGTGCACAACTACTAGCTGCGAGACCAGATTTACAAGTGAAGTGGATTCGAGGGAATATCGATACACGTTTACGTAAGTTAAAAGATGAAGATTACGATGCAATTATTTTAGCGACAGCTGGATTACAGAGAATGGGCTGGGACGGGGAAGTTATTACTGAACATTTAGATGAAACGTTATGTGTACCAGCTGTAGGACAAGGGGCATTAGCGATTGAATGTCGTGAGGATGATAAGGATTTACTGCAGTTGTTAGCGCATATGAATGATGCCGTAACAGAGAGAACAGTAGCAGCGGAGCGAGTATTTCTTCATAAACTTGAAGGTGGATGCCAAGTTCCAATCGCTGGATACGCAACTCTTACAGAAAACGATGCAATTGAATTAACAGCTCTTGTCGGTTCTATGGACGGTTCTGTTTTATTGAAAGAGACAGTAGTAGGCGCTGATCCAGTGGAAGTAGGACTAGAGGCAGCGGACCGTTTAATTAAACAAGGCGCAAAAGAACTTATTCTTGCTGCAAATAAGGAGCAACAATAGGTATGAACGCTCTCGCTGGTAAAACGGTATTGATTACACGTGCCCAGCATCAAGCGAAACAAATGAGTGTAGCAGTGAAAGAACAGAGCGGAATTCCATTGGAAATTCCGCTTTTGCGTATGGAAGGTATGTCTTCTAGGCAAATTCAACATATAGCAGAGCAACTACATTCGTATGACTGGGTTATTTTTACGAGTAAAAATGGTGTAGCTTTTTTTCTAGATAATTTGAGAACGAAACTCCCTGCAGCAATTAAAATCGCTGCGGTAGGCGTGAAAACAAAATTAGAGTTAGAAAAGCGGGGCTATCACGTACACTTTGTTCCAACTTCATTTGTTGCAGAAGTATTTGCAGAAGAGTTTGTAAAAGAACTAAGAGGGAATGAGCGTATTTTATTTCCGAAAGGGAACTTAGCAAGAGATGTAATCCCAGTTAAACTTAGGGAGTTTGGTGTTTTTCTAGATGAGTTAATCGTATACGGTACGAAAGCAAATGTAGAGAAAAAACAAGAACTGATAACAGCGTTGAAATTAGGGAGAGTAAATATTATTACATTTACGAGCCCTTCAACTGTTACTAGCTTTGTTCGTTTACTTGAGGGCACAAACTGGAGAGAATGGATAAAAAAATGTACAATTGCTTGTATAGGTCCTATTACGGAAAAAGAGGCGAGTCTTTATTTTCCGCATGTTATTGTGCCGAAAGAGTACACTGTAGAAGCATTGCTACAATGCATTTGTGAATCTATAAAATAAAAGAATGGGGATAGAAATCTATGAACTCTTTACAATTTAATCGTCATCGTCGCTTAAGACAAAGCGGTAATATGCGTGCGCTTGTGCGTGAAACGTTTTTACATACAGAAGATTTTATTTACCCTATTTTTGTATTAGAAGGTGAAAATGTTCGTAATGAAGTTCCTTCTATGCCAGGCGTATATCAAATGTCTTTAGATTTATTGCAAGCTGAAATGCAAGAAGTTGTTGATTTAGGTATTCGTTCTGTTATTGTATTTGGTTTACCTGCTGAAAAGGATGAAGTTGGATCATCAGCATATTGTGATCATGGAATTGTACAACGTGCTATTCAACAAATTAAAGGTGATTTCCCTGAGCTAGTAGTAGTTGCGGATACATGTTTATGTCAATTTACAAGCCATGGTCATTGCGGTGTAATTGAAGACGGGATTATTTTAAATGATGAGTCTCTTGCAGTTCTTGCGAAAACAGCTGTAAGTCAAGCAAAAGCAGGAGCAGACATTATTGCGCCATCAAACATGATGGACGGATTCGTAACGGCAATTCGCCATGCATTAGATGAAAATGGTTTTGGACACGTACCAGTGATGTCGTACGCTGTAAAATATTCATCAGCATTTTATGGACCATTCCGTGATGCTGCGCACGGTGCACCGCAGTTCGGTGATCGTAAAACATATCAAATGGATCCAGCAAACCGTATGGAAGCATTCCGTGAAGCAGAATCAGATGTAATGGAAGGGGCAGACTTCTTAATTGTAAAACCAGCTCTTTCTTACTTAGATATCGTCCGTGATGTGAAAAATAACTTTAACTTACCAGTCGTTGCTTACAATGTAAGTGGTGAATATTCTATGATTAAAGCAGCAGCACAAAATGGCTGGATTAACGAAAAAGAAGTTGTATTAGAGAAATTAATAAGCATGAAGCGTGCAGGAGCGGACTTAATTATTACGTATCATGCGAAAGACGCAGCAAGATGGTTACAAGAAGGAGGCGCTAAATAATGAAAAAGTTTGATAAATCGATTGCAGCATTTGAAGAGGCTCAAGATTTAATGCCTGGAGGCGTAAATAGCCCTGTCCGTGCTTTTAAGTCTGTTGGTATGAATCCGCTGTTTATGGAGCGCGGAAAAGGCTCTAAAGTATATGATATCGATGGGAATGAATACATCGATTACGTATTATCATGGGGTCCTTTAATTCATGGACATGCAAATGATCGAGTTGTTGAAGCGTTAAAATCTGTCGCTGAAAGAGGTACAAGCTTCGGTGCACCAACAGAAATTGAAAATAAATTAGCGAAACTTGTTATTGAGCGCGTACCATCGATTGAGATTGTGCGTATGGTTAACTCTGGAACGGAAGCGACAATGAGTGCATTACGTTTAGCTCGTGGTTATACAGGCCGTAACAAAATTTTGAAATTTATTGGTTGTTATCACGGCCATGGTGATTCTTTATTAATTAAAGCAGGTTCTGGTGTAGCGACGCTAGGTTTACCAGATAGCCCTGGTGTACCAGAAGGTGTAGCACAAAATACGATTACAGTAGCGTACAACGATTTAGAAAGTGTAAAATATGCTTTCGAACAATTCGGTGATGACATCGCTTGTGTAATTGTAGAACCAGTGGCAGGAAATATGGGCGTTGTTCCTCCACAGCCAGGATTTTTAGAAGGACTTCGTGAAGTGACAGAGCAAAACGGTTCACTACTTATTTTTGATGAAGTAATGACAGGATTCCGAGTTGCTTACAATTGTGGACAAGGTTACTACGGCGTAACTCCTGACTTAACTTGTTTAGGTAAAGTAATCGGTGGTGGTTTACCAGTAGGAGCATACGGTGGTAAAGCAGAAATTATGCGCCAAGTTGCGCCAAGTGGGCCGATTTATCAAGCTGGTACTTTATCAGGTAACCCACTTGCAATGGCAGCAGGTTATGAAACGTTAGTGCAGTTAACGCCAGAATCATATGTAGAATTTGAGCGTAAAGCAGAAATGTTAGAGGCTGGACTGCGTAAAGCAGCTGAAAAGTATAGTATCCCGCATCACATTAACCGCGCAGGTTCTATGATTGGTATTTTCTTTACAGATGAGCAGGTTATTAATTATGATGCAGCGAAATCCTCGAACTTAGAATTCTTTGCAGCATACTATCGTGAAATGGTAGAACAAGGTGTATTTTTACCACCTTCTCAATTTGAAGGTTTATTCTTATCGACAGCACATAGTGATTCAGATATTGAAGCAACGATCGCGGCGGCTGAAATTGCAATGTCAAAATTAAAAGCATAGTGTATGAAAGAAAGTCGCTCTCCATAAGGGGAGCGATTTTTTTATTCATAAAGTAGGCTGTAGAAACATAAATCTGTAATGACATATAGTTTGGGAGGGGGAAAAGAAGTGGCACTAGATCATTCATTACGATTTTCATTAAAAGAATCTGTTTGGTTCCAAAAAGGACAGGAAGTCGAAGAACTTTTGTCAATTTCGTTAGATCCAGACGTTGAGATAGAAGAGCTCGATCATGAAGTAATTGTGAGAGGGCAGTTAGATTTAACGGGAGAGTATGTTGCAAGGCAAGAGGATTCAGCTTATTCGTTAAGAGAGTTATCACCAGCAAAGTCAATTGATTATGTAGAAACAAGGGAAGATGGGGTTAATGAACTTGTTCATTCCTTTCCGCTTGAAATATCAATTCCGAGAAATCGGGTGAAAGTAATTGAAGAATTATATGTATCAATTGAGGAATTTGATTATGAATTAAAGGAAAATGGTTGCTTACAATTACTGGCGGATATATCTATTACAGGTTTATGTGATGAGGAAAGAATCGAGGATGAAGAGGAAGAGGAAGAAACGGCGGATGCTGAGTTAGAAGGTGATTCAGCGGAAGAAGAGGAAAATAGACCTGCATCGCATGTGGAAGAACCAGCCTATAAGGAATCGGATGAGTGGGAAGATTATGCATTTGAACCGTTCCAACTAGAGGAAAGAAAAGAGCAGGAATTAGAGGAAGAGGAAATAGAAGAACATGAATTTGTGGAGCGTGAAGAGGAGAAAGAACCAACGCCACAGTTTGAATTTTTCGGACGGAAAGATTTCAAGAAAGAAAAAGCGAAAAAGCAGGAAGAACAAGAAGAAGTGTACTCACAGCGAGATGAAAATGCGCTTTATTTAACGAAATTATTTACGAAAGAACCGGAAGAAGAATTTACAAAGTTAAGAATGTATTTCGTGCAAGAAGGGGATACAATCGAATCTGTTGCAGAACGTTATGAAACATCTATACAAAACTTATACCGTGTAAATCAAACAGAAGATATATATTTAACTACAGGGCAAATTATTTATATTCCCGTTTCAAGAGCAAAAGCGAAATAAGGGAGTGAGTGTCTACACTCCCTTATTTTCCTAGAGGATATGTTTTGAATAGAAAGGGTTATTCGTATGGATATTGAATTACGAAATCGTTATGAACCCATTGTAAGGCAATATAGATTGGATACGCAGCATATGGAAGAGCACGGAAGTGTAACGAAAATTTACACGAATCAAGGTCCATATGCGCTCAAGAAAATAGAAGATAGAAAATTAGAGCGAAATAATTTTCTGCATCATATTCAATATTTGAAAGAGAAAGGTTTTTCAAATTATGTACCTATATACCATGCGACGGATGGGAATTATATTTTAAGTGACGGGACGTATAATTATTATTTAATGCCTTGGTTAGAGCGTGCGGAAGGAAACGGCGAGGATAATGATCAATACCATAAAATGTTTCAGACACTTGGAACGTTGCATCAAAAAACGGTAAAAGAAGAAACGTATACAGAAGAGGATTTAGAAAAGCATTATACGAATATATCCGAGCGTTGGGAAAATGATGGTGAGATGCTAGAAGAGTTTCTTGTAGAGTCTGAAGCGAAGTGGTATATGTCTCCGTTTGAATTACAATATTGTACGTACTATCATCATGTAATGAGGGCGCGGGAATTTGCAACGAAGCAATTAAATGAGTGGAACGATGCGATGAAAGAAAAAGAAAAAACACGCATTACGTTTGTACATGGTAACGTGTCACTGAATCATTTTTTATTTGACTATGAGCGGAATGGCTATTTTATTAGTTTAGAAAAATCAAAGTTTGCAACGCCTGTGCAAGATATTGTAGGCTTTTATTCTCGGTCTTTAAACACATACCCAATTGCGCGAAGTGATCGGTTTGAATGGTATCAAATGTATCAAAAGAATTTTCCATTTACGAAAGAAGAGCAACTTCTCATGTTTGCTTATATGACATATCCATCGCAATTTATCAGGCAAATCCAATCTTATAAAAAAAGAAGAGAGAATCGCAATGAGGAAAATGAAATGCGCGGAGTAAAGAGTTTGCAACAATCGCATTGGCTCGTTAGCAATATAGAATATTTCCTGTCACAATTACAAGCTGCCCAGCAAGGGAACGGATAAAGTGAAGCTTTAATCAGTAGGGGCCTTACTGCCCGCAAATAGCGGGATAAAGAAGATAAGTAGAGGATGCTACTTATCTTCTTTTGTATTCGCCCGAAAAGTTGTAGTCTTAAATTTATCTTGACGAATAAGGTTTCGTTTTTTACACTATTGTATATAATAATTAACAATCATATAAATGCATTGAAGGGGAAGAGTATAACATGAAACGTCTTCAGAGAGGAGAATCATTAGCTGGGAGATTCTCTAGATAGTTATGTTAGAAGGTAGCCCTGGAGCATCTTTTCTGAACGGAACAGTTCTCATTAGGAAAAGACGGATTTGTCCGTTATCAAATTAAGAGTATAAGCAAATTCTGAATTTGTTTGTAAATAAAGGTGGTACCGCGATGTCCCTCGTCCTTTTTTGGATGAGGGGCATTTTTTATTTTAAGGAGGGAAAATAATGTCAAACACGGAAAAGAATTTACCAACTAAATATGATCATATGTCCGTTGAAGAAGGCCTTTATCAATGGTGGCTTGAGGGCAAGTATTTCGAAGCAACAGGAGACGAGAAGAAACAACCGTATACGATTGTAATTCCACCTCCGAACGTAACTGGTAAGTTACACTTAGGTCATGCTTGGGATACAACTCTTCAAGATATTTTAACTCGTACAAAGCGTATGCAAGGTTATGATGTATTATGGCTTCCAGGAATGGACCATGCTGGTATCGCAACACAAGCGAAAGTAGAAGGGAAACTTCGTGAAGAAGGTATTTCACGTTACGATCTTGGCCGTGAGAAATTCCTTGAAAAGGCTTGGGAATGGAAAGAAGAATATGCTTCTCACATTCGTCAACAATGGGGGAAAGTTGGTTTAGGACTAGACTATTCTCGCGAACGTTTTACATTAGACGAAGGTTTATCTGATGCGGTTAATAAAGTATTCGTTCAATTATACGAAAAAGGCTTAATTTACCGCGGTGAATATATTATCAACTGGGATCCAGCAACACGCACAGCTCTTTCTGATATTGAAGTAATTCATAAAGAAGTTCAAGGTGCATTCTACCATATGAACTACCCGTTAACAGACGGATCTGGTCACATTCGCCTTGCTACTACTCGTCCAGAAACGATGCTTGGTGATACAGCGGTAGCAGTTCATCCAGAAGATGATCGTTACAAACATTTAATCGGAAAAACAGTTACACTTCCAATCGTAGGCCGTGAGATTCCGATTATTGCTGATGAGTACGTAGAAAAAGACTTCGGAACAGGCGTTGTAAAAATTACACCAGCTCATGATCCGAATGACTTTGAAGTAGGTAACCGTCATGACTTACCACGCATCTTAGTAATGAACGAAGATGGAACGATGAACGAAAAAGCTGGTAAGTATAACGGTATGGATCGTTTCGAATGCCGTAAAGCGTTAGTGAAAGACTTACAAGAGGCTGGCGTATTAGTAGAAATCGAGCCTCATATGCATTCAGTAGGGCATAGTGAGCGTAGCGGAGCGGTTGTTGAGCCTTACTTATCAACACAATGGTTCGTAAAAATGGCTCCACTTGCAGAAAAAGCAGTAGAACTTCAACAAAAAGAAGAAGAAAAAGTAACGTTCGTACCAGATCGTTTTGAAAACACATACTTACGCTGGATGGAAAACATTCATGACTGGTGTATTTCTCGTCAATTATGGTGGGGACACCGCATCCCAGCTTGGTATCATAAAGAAACTGGTGAAGTATACGTAGGTACAGAAGAGCCAGCAGATATTGAAAACTGGAATCAAGATAATGACGTACTTGATACATGGTTCAGTTCAGCTTTATGGCCGTTCTCAACACTTGGTTGGCCAAACGAAGATTCAGCAGACTTTAAACGTTACTATTCAACAGATGCATTAGTAACTGGTTATGACATCATCTTCTTCTGGGTATCTCGTATGATTTTCCAAGGTTTAGAGTTTACAGGCGAGCGTCCATTTAAAGATGTATTAATTCACGGTTTAGTTCGTGATGAGCAAGGACGTAAAATGAGTAAATCTCTTGGTAACGGTATCGACCCAATGGATGTTATCGAGAAGTACGGTGCAGATGCAATGCGCTATTTCTTATCAACAGGAAGTGCACCAGGTCAAGATTTACGTTTCAGCATGGAAAAAGTAGAATCTACTTGGAACTTCATTAATAAAATTTGGAACGCATCACGTTTCGTATTAATGAACATGGATGACATGAAGTATGAAGAAATCGATTTAACTGGTGAAAAATCAGTTGCAGATAAGTGGATTTTAACTCGCTTAAACGAAACAATCGAAAGCGTAACACGTAACATGGATAAATATGAGTTCGGTGAAGCTGGCCGTTCATTATACAACTTCATTTGGGATGATTTCTGTGACTGGTACATCGAAATGGCGAAACTTCCACTATACGGTGAAGATGAAGCAGCTAAGAAAACAACTCGTTCTATTTTAGCTTACGTATTAGACCAAACAATGCGTCTATTACACCCATTCATGCCATTCGTAACAGAGAAAATTTGGCAGCATTTACCACATGAAGGTGAGTCTATTACAGTAGCGGCATGGCCAACAGTTCGCGAAGATTTACAAGATACAGAAGCGGCAGCAGAAATGCACCTTCTAGTTGATATCATTCGCTCTGTTCGTAACATTCGTGCAGAAGTAAATACGCCAATGAGCAAAAAAGTTCAAATGCAAATTAAAGCAAAAGATGAGGCTGTACTTGCTCAACTTACGAAAAATAGCTCTTACATTGAGCGTTTCTGTAATCCAAGTGAATTAACAATTAAAACAGATTTACAAGCGCCAGAAAAATCGATGACTGCAATCGTATCAGGTGCAGAGTTATTCTTACCGTTAGCTGATCTTATCAATCTTGATGAAGAGAGAGCGCGTCTTGAAAAAGAATTTGAGAAGTTCGATAAAGAAGTAGAACGTGTACAGAAGAAACTTTCAAACCAAGGTTTCGTAGCGAAAGCTCCTGCAGCAGTTATTGAGGGAGAGCGTGCGAAAGAGCAAGATTACCTAGAAAAACGCGAAGCAGTTCGTCAACGTCTAGCAGATCTTGAAAAATAAAATATTTTTCAGAGACTCACTATATTGGTGAGTCTCTTTTCTTTGCGTATAATAGAATGATGAAGGTTTTTTTGAAAGGGGAAAAGCATACGTGATACATACATACGAAGAAGCGATAGGGTGGATTCATAGCCGATTGAAGTTTGGTATTAAACCAGGATTAGAAAGAATGAGCTGGATGCTAGAAGAACTCGGGAATCCAGAGCGCCATATAAAATGCGTTCATCTTGCTGGTACAAATGGAAAAGGTTCAACTTTAACATATATGCGCTATATCCTAGAAGGCGCGAAATATAAGGTAGGAACGTTTACTTCTCCTTATATTGAAACATTTAATGAACGTATTAGTGTGAACGGAACGCCAATTGCAGATGAAGAGATTACTGAACTTGTAAAGATGGTAAAGCCAGTCGTTGAAAAACTAGACGAGACGGATTTAGGGGAAGCGACTGAGTTTGAAATTATTACTGTTATGGCAATTTGTTATTTCGGTAAAGTCAATTTCTGTGATGTTGTTTTATTTGAAACAGGGCTTGGGGGTCGTTTTGACTCTACGAATGTTATTCATCCTGTTCTTACAATTATTACGAATATCGGTCATGATCATATGCATATTTTAGGGAATACACTAGGAGAAATCGCATACGAAAAGGCAGGGATTATTAAGTCAGGTGTTCCGGTAGTTACTGGTGTACAAGATGAGGAAGCGTTGCAAGTCATTCAAAAGGTTGCGAAGGAAAATAATGCAAACTTATATGAAGTGGGTAAGCAGTTTACAGCGCTACATAAACAGTCTAACGAAGATGGAGAACAGTTTGATTTTACTTGTCCTTTCGCCGCATTTGAAGATGTGCAAATCGCAATGAAAGGTATTCACCAAGTAGGAAATGCAGCATTAGCACTTATGGCAGTGATGTACCTGAAAACATATGTATCATTTTTAATTGAGGACGAAGAAATAAGAGCTGGATTACAGGAAGCATACTGGATTGGAAGATTTGAAAAATTACAAAGTAATCCGGACATTGTTATTGATGGTGCTCATAATCCAGAAGGCATTGAAAGTCTTGTAAAAACAGTAGAGGCACATTATAAAGATAAAAATGTAATAGTTTTATTTACAGCTCTTGGTGATAAACAACTGCATAATATGGTAGGTCAATTAGAAACTATTGCAGATGAAATTATTTTTACAACATTCGCCTTTGATCGTGCTATTTCTGCTGACAAGCTTGCATCATATTCACAAAAAGAGTCAAAATTAGTTTTCGAGAATTGGAAAGAGGCAATTGATACGAAGATTGAAATGATAGGAGAAAATGATGTGTTTATCATAACAGGTTCTCTTTATTTCATTTCTGAAGTTCGAAAGTATATCCGCGAAAAAAACTAGATAGTATTTACTATCTAGTTTTTTTGTTCTACAAATGAAGTCAAATGCATACATATAAGATAATTATATAGGATAATTTGGCGAATTCCTCTGACAAATATCTCGTTTTTTTGTGAAATGAATATGATATGATGCGGACAACGATAAGAGGTGAGGTGTGAGTGTATGGACAAGCAATCACGAACGATCTCAGTGAAAGTGAATGGAACAGAAGCGAAGTATGAGGAAAAGAAGAAAGATGAATTTGACTGGATGGTAGTAGAAAGTGAGAGACCGAAAAACGTCGTTCCGTTTCAAAAAGCGAAATCAGTGTCTATGGAAAAATACCGAAAGAAGTGGAGTAATACAATAATTGCAATCGTTGCAACTGCAATTATTATTGGTACGGCGTTGGGAATGGGAATGCTTCATGTCACTGGACAAGGGACGACAGGGGGAAGCGAAGTAACAGCTTCTAAGCAGACTCCGAATGAAGAATCAACGGTGGGTGGAACGGCAGAACAAACACCAGCACCAAAAGAGGAAAACCAAAAAGCACAGGTAGGAACGCCATTAGATCCGCTGAAATTCTTTTTTGTTCAAGGAGGGATTTATTCTTCTGAAGAAAAGGGACAGGCTGCTCTTGAAGAGTGGAAAGGTAATGGAAGAATTGCAGCTTTGAAACCGAGCGGTGATAAGTATGCATTAGTTGTTGGTATTTCTAGCGATGAACAGGCCATAAATCAATTAATGACGCAGTATAAAAATGACGGTGTCTCCGTTTTGAAAAAGAACTGGGATATAACAGATAAAGCGTTACTTAAAGATAATAAAGAAGTGGGAGCATTTTTAACAAAAATACAGCCATTATATACTCATTTAGCAAAATATGTTTCCAGCGTACAGGCTAGTGGAAAAAGTAATGAAAAAGATATAGGAGCGATTGAAAAAGAATGGAAAGCAATTGAAAAAGAAGGGAAAAGTATGAAGCAGGAAGAAGCGAAGAAACTGTATATGTATACGTCAGTAGCTGTACAAACAGTGAAAGAAGGGAAAGGTGATAAGGAATCTTTGATGAAATTAAATCAAGTTATTATTGATGGCATACTTTCGTATGAAAAAATTGTTTCACAAAAAGTGAAATGATAGGATAATGAAATGGCGAAGGAAGAAGTATAGGTGCTTCTTTCTTTTCTTTTGAATTTAGAGCAAAGTGCTTTCTCTATGGCAGGAATATAATCGTATTTAATAAAGAAATATTATTTTGTTTAGGGAAAATAATATTTCTTTCATTTGTGGACAAACTATTCCTTTGATACGATTGATGTAAATTGTTCTGCTTCATGTGAGAAAGGAAGGAGAAAATATGAGAAAAATTATTTTAGCTTCAGGATCACCTCGGAGGAAGGAACTGCTTGAATTAGCTGGTGTGCCATTTGAAATCGTTGTAAGTGAAGTAGAAGAGACGATTGGTGCGTATTCATCACCTTCTGATATTGTTATGTCTCTTGCTCTGCAAAAAGCATCTGCGGTGGCAGAAACTAATAGTGATTACATTGTGTTAGGTGCAGACACAATTGTTACATATGAGTCGCGTATTCTTGGAAAGCCTTCTAGTGAGGCTGAGGCGAAAGAAATGTTACAATTATTATCAGGGAAAGCACATGAAGTGTATACTGGTGTTGCAATTATAGCAAAAGAAAAAACGACCACTTTTTATGAGCGTACAGAAGTTACGTTTTGGGAATTAACAGAAGAGGAAATTGATGCATACGTTGCATCGAAGGAACCTCTTGATAAAGCGGGAAGTTATGGGATTCAAGGTAAAGGGTCTATTTTTGTTCAACATATTCAAGGAGATTACTACAGTGTAGTCGGCTTACCAATTGCACGTCTTGTTCGGGAATTGAAACAATTTGATATTGATGTAACCCATGCGTAAAAGTGCATGGGGTTTTCTTTGAGAGAACAAATAAAGGGGTGGAGAGATGAACGGTATTCGTGATGTTGTCAGAGAAGAACAGCCACGGGAGCGTTTATTGTTAGAAGGAGCTGGAAGTTTATCAAATAGGGAGCTCCTTGCAGTGTTACTTAGAACAGGTTCTAAAGAAGAGACGGTTTTAAAGTTGTCAGATAAGATTTTGCATCACTTTGATGGCTTACGTATGTTGAAAGATGCAACATTAGAAGAGCTGATCAGTATACATGGTGTTGGAATTGCAAAGGCATCTCAGCTTATGGCTGCTTTTGAACTAGGGAGAAGAATGGTGCGTTTAGAATATCAAAATAGATATAGCATTCGAAGCCCAGAAGATTGTGCGAGATATATGATGGAAGAAATGCGCTTCCTGCAGCAGGAGCATTTTGTGTGCTTATATCTGAACACAAAAAATCAAGTTATACATAGGCAAACGGTTTTTATTGGAAGTTTAAACACATCAATTGTGCACCCAAGGGAAGTTTTTAAAGAAGCGTTTCGCCGTGCAGCAGCCTCTATCATATGCCTTCATAACCATCCCTCAGGAGACCCAACGCCGAGCCGAGAAGATATTGAAGTAACAAAACGTTTGGTAGAATGCGGTCGAATTATCGGAATTGAAGTGTTGGATCATATTATAATAGGTGACCATAAATTCGTGAGTTTAAAGGAAAAAGGTCATATTTAAGACTATGCTTTTTACTTATTTTGTTTTATAATGTGATTTATGAGTTTTTTGTAGAAAATTATCTACAAAAAGGATACAGATATAAAAAACGTACTGTTTTTATCATATAAAGTAAGAAAAATGAGTCCGTGAAAACAAGAAAGGAAGATAAATAATATGTTTGGATTTGGTGGCTTTACTCGCGATCTTGGAATAGATTTAGGAACTGCGAACACGCTTGTATATGTAAAAGGAAAAGGTGTAGTTTTACGTGAACCTTCAGTAGTAGCGTTACAAACTGATACGAAACAAATCGTTGCTGTAGGTAGCGACGCAAAACAAATGATTGGTCGTACACCAGGAAACGTTGTGGCACTTCGCCCGATGAAAGACGGTGTAATTGCTGATTACGAAACAACAGCAACAATGATGAAATATTACATTCAACAAGCTCAAAAATCAAATGGATTCTTTTCTCGTAAACCATACGTAATGGTATGTGTACCATCTGGTATTACAGCTGTAGAAAGACGTGCAGTAATCGATGCAACTCGTCAAGCGGGTGCTCGTGATGCATATCCTATCGAAGAGCCATTTGCAGCAGCAATTGGTGCGAACTTACCTGTTTGGGAACCAACTGGTAGTATGGTTGTTGATATCGGTGGCGGTACAACAGAAGTTGCAATTATTTCTTTAGGTGGTATTGTAACAAGTCAATCAGTTCGTGTTGCTGGTGATGATATGGACGATTCAATTATTCAGTACATTAAGAAAAGCTATAACTTAATGATCGGTGAAAGAACAGCTGAAGCATTAAAATTAGAAATTGGTTCTGCAGGCGAGCCAGAAGGTATCGAGCCTATGGAAATTCGCGGTCGTGATTTAGTAAGTGGTTTACCAAAAACAGTACTAATTCAACCAGAAGAAATTGCAGATGCATTAAAAGATACAGTAGATGCGATTGTAGAATCGGTTAAAAATACGTTAGAGAAAACTCCGCCTGAATTAGCGGCAGATATTATGGACCGCGGTATCGTATTAACTGGTGGCGGGGCATTACTACGTAACTTAGATAAAGTTATTAGTGAAGAAACAAATATGCCAGTTCTTGTTGCAGAAGACCCATTAGATTGCGTAGCAATTGGAACGGGTAAAGCATTAGACAATATCGATCTTTTCAAAACTGCTGCTCGATAATATTGCAAAATAAAAATCAGTAAAATTAAGAGGGTGTGAACGTGCCACAGTTTTTCTTAAACAAAAGATTAATTGTTTTGTTAGTTAGTATTATTCTTCTCGTGGCATTGATTGGAATTTCATTGAAAGAACGGAACAGTTTAACATGGCCAGAGCAGTTTATAAAAGATACTGTCGGTGTTGTAGAACGTGTATTCCAAAAGCCTGCGAATTATGTTGCCGGATTCTTCGAAAACGTAGAAGATGTAAAGCGCACGTATGAAGAGAATAAAGAATTAAAAGCAAAATTAGATAACTATGCAAAGTTATCAGGTGACGTAAAGCAATTAGAAGATGACAAAAAGAAATTACAAGAGTTAACTGGTAAAACACAGTTGAATAGCGATTATACTGAAATTCCAGCTACTGTCGTTTCTCGTAATCCAGATAAATGGTACGATTTAGTTGGGATTGATAAAGGGGCACAGCAAGGAATTAAAAAAGATATGGCTGTAATCACTTCACAAGGTTTAGTTGGACGAGTGAAAAGTGTATCTCAGTTTACATCATCAGTAGAGTTGTTAAGTTCTATGAGCCGAACAAATCGTGTTTCTGCTATCGTACAAGGGCAAGAGAAAATCTTTGGATTGATTGAAGGTTACGATAAAGAAAAACAATTACTTCTTTTCACAAAGATTGGCTCTGAGGCACCAGTAGAAAAAGATCAACTAGTTGTAACATCAGGACTTGGTGATATTTTCCCGAAAGGGCTTGTCATCGGAAAAATCGTTGATGTTCAGCCAGATCCATATGGCTTAACAAAAACAGCTTATGTAAAACCTGCCGCTGATTTAAATGACGTAGAGCATATTATAGTTGCTAAACGTGAAATGCCTTCAGCGCCATTAGAATAGGAGGAGAAGAAGAGATGATGAAGATTTTGAAAAGAGCAGCTCTTCCTCTTTTGCTCCTTTTTGTTTTTCTATTTGAAAATATGTTTGCTACAGTTGTTCCAACAGCGGTTTTTTGGAAAGACAGTATAGCAGCACCACATTTTTTTATAATTGTGTTATGTTTTATTACAGTGTATTATAGTCCGGTCCAAGGGATTTATTACGGACTATTATTTGGTTTCTTATTTGATACCGTATACACAGAACTTGTCGGTGTATACATATTTGCTTATCCGATTTTAGCTTATTTAGTCTATAGTGTGATGAAGATATTACAATTGAATTTATTTATTGTTGTTTCTATTGTATTAGCTAGCATTGCAGCGTTAGAGTATTATGTGTATGGATTTTTAACTTTGTTAGGACGTACTCATATGTCAGCGTACGTCTTTTTCACAGATCGTCTCCTAGCTACTTTATTGCTAAATGGAATTTTTCTATTAATAGTTTGTTTCCCACTGAGACGATATTTAACGCGTCTTTCAAAAGCGATGGAAGAAAAAGAAAAAAGGATTTTCTAATTTTATGTCGAATTGAATCGGTGGGGTGAACTTTAGTGGAAGAAAAAAAGCAACAAAATGTAACGATAAAAGGGACAAAAGATGGGATAACGCTTCATTTAGATGATTGTTGTTCATTCTCTGAATTGCTGAGTGAATTGGACGAAAAGCTTTCTACGCATTACTATGGTGGCGACGGGCACTCTTTAATTGAAGTGCACGTGAAAGTAGGCAATCGTTATTTAACAGAAGTCCAACAAGAAGAGATTCGTACGTTAATTCGTAATAAGAAGAATCTCGTTGTGGATTCAATTGAAAGTGATGTTATAACTAAAGCGGAAGCAATAGCTTGGAAAGAAGAAACAGAAATTGTCCCTATTTCCAAAATTGTTCGCTCTGGACAAGTTTTACATGTAAAAGGAAATTTATTGTTAATTGGAGATGTTAATCCAGGCGGAACGGTTATCGCTGGGGGGAATATTTTTGTCGTGGGATCATTAAGAGGGATTGCACACGCGGGTTATGATGGAGATGCAGAAGCTGTTATTGCTGCATCTATTATGAACCCGATGCAACTTCGAATTAGTGACGTGGCAATGCGGGCTCCGGAAGAGAAAGAAGACGGAGCGGAGACGGCAGAATGTGCGTATATTAATGAGAACAATCACATTGTTGTCGATCGCCTGCAACTTCTCACTCATCTTAGACCTAATTTAACAAAGTTAGAAAGGGGAATTGTATAGCTGTGGGAGAGGCAATAGTAATTACATCTGGAAAGGGCGGAGTAGGTAAAACTACAACGTCTGCGAACATTGGTACAGCCCTAGCGTTATCTGGAAAGAAAGTGTGCTTAATTGACACAGATATCGGTCTTCGAAACTTAGACGTAGTAATGGGGCTGGAAAACCGTATTGTATTTGATCTTGTTGATGTCGTTGAAGGGCGTTGCCGTTTACCTCAGGCTCTTATTAAAGATAAGCGTTTTGATGATCTTTATTTATTACCTGCAGCACAAACGAGTGATAAATCAGCGGTAACACCTGAACAAATGGATGAATTAATACAAGTATTACGTCAAGATTATGATTACATATTAATTGATTGTCCTGCGGGGATTGAGCAGGGATTTAAAAATGCGGTAGCTGGTGCGGATAAAGCAATCGTCGTTACGACGCCAGAAGTATCCTCAATGCGCGATGCGGATCGTATTATCGGGCTTTTAGAAAAAGAGGATATTGAACCACCGAAACTTGTTATTAACCGTGTGCGTAGTCATATGCTTCATGAACAGGATATGTTAGATGTTGATGAAATCGTACGTACATTGTCAATCGAGCTTCTTGGGGTTGTCGAAGATGATGATGAAGTTATTCGAGCTACAAATACAGGTGAACCTGTAGCGCTGCAACCGAGCGGAAAAGCAGCGATAGCTTATCGTAATATTGCAAGACGCTTGTTAGGTGAGAATGTACCATTACAAGCATTTGAACAAGAAAAAGTATCGGTATTTGCAAAGGTGAAAAACTTCTTTGGAATCCGTTAAGAGCACTTCGCACATATGCGAAGTGCTTTCTTTTTTCTTCACACGAATATCTTTCTTTCTTAGCTCATACATATGTACAAACTGTATACAACTGTTTCTATTTAAATTAGCTTGCCGAAAGAAAGGAGACAGTATGAAGAATAGACGTGTAGAAGAAATTAAAAAACGGATTGCAAAAAGGAAGGCCGAGCAAGAAAGGATGGAGGAAGAGCAATATTTTGCCGGAGGAAATTTTGATAGCGAAACGGTATTTATTGAAGAAGGAGAAAAGGAAATTCACCCTTTATTTCGAAAAGAAATATTTTTCTTCAAAGTTTTATTATCAGCAATATTAGTTCTTTCGGTTGCTATTTTATATAAGAATGCTCCTTCTTCCTTCGATGGGGCTAAAGCTGTTACAGAAAAAGTGATGAAAGAGGAATTTCAGTTTGCTACTATAGCGAAGTGGTATGAAAAGCAGTTTGGGAAACCTCTCGTATTCTATTCACCTAATGAGAAAAAGGAAGGAACTATTCAGCAAAAAGATTATGCAATGCCTGCTTCTGGAAAGGTGATGCAAGGGTTTCAAAAAAATGGCCAAGGTGTATTTGTCCAAACAGCTACAAATGCAACGGTTGAGTCAGTGAATGAAGGGCTAGTCGTTTTTGCAGGCAAGAAAGAGGAACTTGGAAATACAGTTCAAATTCAACATGCAGATGGCACGGAGTCATGGTATGCAAACTTAAACGACATGTCAGTAAATTTATATGATTACGTTTCAAAGAAACAAAAAATTGGTACGGTGAATAATGATGAAAATAATAAGAATGGTAAGTTTTATTTCGCGATAAAAAAGAATGAAAAATTTATTGACCCGATTCAGGTGATTTCATTTGATTAAATATAGGGATGTCTTAACGAAGATTTCAGTGCATCCATTGTTTTGGGTTATTATTGTCATTGGTATTTTTACGGCACGTTTTAAAGAGTTACTATTATTATTTTGCATTGTTCTCATTCATGAACTTGGGCATGCTTTTGCAGCAGCATATTATAATTGGCGCATTAAAAGGATTCAGCTTTTACCGTTTGGCGGTGTAGCTGAGCTTGAGGAACATGGAAATAAGTCATTAAAAGAGGAACTTGTTGTCGTAATTGCAGGACCTATTCAACATCTTTGGATGATGCTGGTTGGTTATGCATTGTTTGAAGCAGGTTGGCTGAATGCGGAGTTGTATTATTTCTTTATGTGGAACAATATAGTGATTTTAGCATTTAATTTATTACCTATTTGGCCGCTTGATGGTGGGAAAGTACTGTTTAATGTATTATCATATCGTTTTCCTTATTTACAAGCACATGGAAAGATGATGAAATTGTCATGTGTTTTTTTTGGTGTAATATTAGGATGGCAGTTACTTTGGAATAGCAACAATATTATGATGTGGGTACTACTCATATTTTTGGCAGTATCGTTATATCAAGAATGGAAACAAAGACGATATGCGTTTATGCGTTTCTTATTAGAACGTTATTATGGGAATAAAAGGGGAATTGAAAAGATTGCACCTATTGAGGTGCAAACAGAAGATCGTTTATATACGATCTTCACAAAATTTCGTAGAGGATATAAGCACTCTATTATCGTCCGTGGAAAATATAAAGAGAATTACACATTGGATGAGAATGAATTGCTCTATGCGTATTTTACTGAAAAACGAACAACTTCATCTGTTGAAGAATTAATCGGTTAGTGTTGACGATAGCACTAACCTTTTATTATTGTAAAAGCAAAGAAGATTATAAAGTGAGGAAATAATTTTGAAGACGTTATATATGAATTACGCTGGATCGGAAAAGAGAGTAGCAATTGAAGAGAAGAAAAAAATTGTTGAATTTTTATGGAAACGTAATGAAGAGCAAGAAATTGTCGGACATATTTATGTTGGACGTATCGTAAGAACAATAGCTGGAATGAGTGCAGCTTTTGTTAACATCGGTTTAGAAAAACATGCGTACCTTTCGTATGATGATGTACCACCTTCCTATCGTATACATGAAGGGCAAGCGGTGCTCGTACAAGTTGTGAAAGAGGCAATTGATACGAAAGGCCCTAAATTGACAGCGAATATAGAATTTACAGGGAAATATGTTGTTTATATGCCGTTTGATGAGATGCGCGCTGTTTCTCGGAAAATAAAAAATAATAAAAGAAGACAAGAGTTACTCCAAATTGAAGTGGAAGGAACGGGAGGATACATTTTCCGCTCTGCTTCTGAAAGAGGAGCAATTGAAGAAATACAGGCTGAAATGCAAGGGTTACAACAGTTATATGAAGAGTTAAAAAGAAAAGAGGGCCAAGGAAAGGCACCGTTATTACTTCATCGACCGGCGACCTTTTTAGATCGTGTATTTCAAGAGAACCCAATTGAAACAATTGAAAAAGTAGTTGTAGATACAAGAAGTATAGTAAAAGAATTAGAAGATAAGATTGGGAAAGAAAAAGTATCTTTTTATAATGAAAAGTCTTCTATGTTCAGTCATTTTGGTATAAATCGTGAAATCGAGAAAGCACTTCAAAAAATTGTTTGGCTCCCAAATGGTGCATATTTAATTGTAGAACAAATGGAGACGATGACTGTAATTGATGTGAATACGGGCAAGTTTACTGGAAAACAAAATTTACAAGATACAGTACTTCGCACAAATGAGATGGCGGCTGAAGAAATTGCACGCCAATTAAGACTTCGTGATATTGGTGGTATGATATTAATTGATTTCATTAATATGAAAAAAAGAGAAGATAAAGAAAAAGTAAGAGAATGTCTCATAGCTGCTATGAAAGATGATCGTACTTATACAAGAGTACTTGGATTTACTGAGTTAGGGATTTTGGAGATGACACGCAAACGCAAAAAACATTCTTTACGTGACGTATTACTAGAAGAGTGTGTATCTTGCAAAGCGACGGGTTATGTTTTGTCACATGAAACAATTGCGTATGAGCTAGAGAGAGAACTAATCACATATGGAAATATAGAAGATGAGGCAGTATTAATTGCAGCGTCTACAGAACTGCAAAAACAATTTTTACAAAAAGAATTACAAAAAAATATTCCATTTGAAATTTATTTCAAAGATGATATTATCGAAAAGTATGCTATTATCCGTTTTGGAAGTAAGAAAGAAATTGTAGAACGGAAAAAATAGTTAGCAGAACATTTATTGACAATAGTCTATGATTCATGATAACATCTTTATGTTATAGTTTATAGCACCTAAACGGCTATATGCTACAACCGCACAAGACAGGTTCCCTAAAGACATTTATGTCTACCTCGTTTTTGGCGAGTCTTAGTAATTAAGAGGAGGTGCAAGTATGTACGCAATTATCGAAACAGGTGGAAAACAAATTAAAGTTGAAGCTGGTCAAGCAATCTACATTGAAAAATTAGATGTTGAAGCTGGTGAAACTGTTACTTTTGACAAAGTTCTTTTCGTTGGTGGCGAAAACGTTAAAGTTGGTAGCCCAGTTGTAGAAGGTGCAACAGTTACTGCGAAAGTTGAAAAACAAGGTCGCGCTAAGAAAATCATCGTTTTCAAATACAAAGCGAAAAAGAACAATCGTAAGAAACAAGGTCATCGTCAACCTTACACTAAGCTAGTTGTTGAAGCTATCAACGCTTAATTCTGGTTAACATGATTAAAATTACGATAAGTCGCACGAAATTAGGAAGTATCCAATCATTTAAAATGACTGGACATGCCAATTATGCGCCACATGGACAAGACCTTGTCTGTGCTGGAACTACAGCGGTTGTGTTTGGTTCTATAAATGCAGTGGAAGAACTTTGTAATGTGCAGGCAACTATTGAACTCGGAAGTGATGGCGGATTCTTGACGTATGAATTGCCTAATGATTTAGACGTTCATGCAGCAGAAAAAGCACAAATACTTTTAGAAGGATTGGTTGTTTCGCTTAAGACGATCGAACTTGATTACGGAAAGTATATCCGTTTAATAGAAAAAGTGCAGGAGGTGTAACGTATGTTAAGATTAGATCTTCAGTTTTTCGCATCTAAGAAAGGTGTAGGTAGTACAAAGAACGGTCGTGACTCTCAGTCAAAACGTCTTGGTGCTAAACGCGCAGATGGTCAAACGGTTTCAGGTGGTTCAATTCTTTACCGTCAACGCGGTACAAAAATTTATCCAGGTGTTAACGTTGGTCGTGGTGGCGATGACACTTTATACGCGAAAGTTGACGGCGTAGTACGCTTTGAGCGTCTTGGCCGTGACCGCAAACAAGTGAGCGTATATCCTGTTGCTCAAGAAGCATAAGAACTCACGGAAAACTCTAACCTGAGTGCAGGTTAGAGTTTTTCTATATTAAGGGGTATCTAAATGAATGAAAAATGGACAATTATAGATGCGTTGCGTCATTCAAGACATGATTGGCTCAATCGTATGCAGATGGTTAAAGGAAACCTTTCCCTTGGAAAAGTGGAAGAGATTCATCGGCTCATCGATCGTTTTGTCCAAGAAGCGAGACAAGAATCCAATCTGATGGGGCTATCCATGCCTTTATTTTCAGAGTGGATTTTAACATATAATTGGAAACAGCAGCCGTGCTTATTGGAGTACGAAGTATTAGGGAAATTACATAACTTATCTCACTTAGATGAGACTGTATGTACATGGACGAATCAATTTTTCTCAATACTTCAGCATAGTTTAGACGTATATGTTGAAAATTATGTTTGTATCACAATTGAATGTGACGCGGAGAATGCTCGTTTCTTTTTTGATTTTCGTGGTAAGCTAACGAGTGTAGAAGAACTACAGAATTGGCTTGCGAACCAAAACAATAAATGGTATTCCATTTCTTATACAGTACGAGACGAAGAAGTCTCAGTTATATTACAACCAATCGAAAAAAGTGTGGTGAAATAATGTTTGTAGATCAGGTCAAGATATATGTAAAAGGCGGCGACGGTGGTAACGGAATGGTTGCGTATCGTCGTGAGAAGTATGTACCTAAAGGTGGCCCAGCAGGTGGCGACGGTGGTAAAGGCGCAGATGTTGTTTTCGTTGTTGAGGAAGGCTTACGTACATTAATGGACTTCCGCTACCAACGTCATTTCAAAGCTGATCGTGGTCAGCACGGAATGAGTAAAGGGCAGCACGGTCGTAAATCTGAGGATTTAATCGTTAAGGTTCCACCAGGAACAGTAGTAAAAGATGAAAAAACAGGTCAAATTCTTGCTGATTTAGTAACGCATGAGCAAACAGCTGTAATCGCAAGAGGTGGCCGTGGTGGCCGTGGTAACTCACGTTTCGCAACAGCAACGAACCCAGCGCCAGAAATCGCTGAGAACGGGGAACCAGGTCAAGAGCGTGATGTCATTCTAGAACTTAAAGTACTAGCAGACGTTGGACTTGTTGGATTCCCAAGTGTAGGTAAATCTACATTATTATCTGTTGTATCATCAGCACGTCCGAAAATTGCAGAGTATCACTTTACAACAATCGTTCCGAATCTTGGTGTTGTTGAAACTGGTGATAACCGCAGCTTCGTAATGGCTGACCTTCCTGGACTAATTGAAGGCGCACATGCTGGCGTTGGACTTGGACACCAATTCTTACGTCATATCGAGCGTACACGTGTAATCGTGCATGTTATTGATATGTCTGGTTTAGAAGGCCGTGATCCATATGAAGATTACGTAACGATTAATAATGAATTAAAAGAATACAATCTGCGTTTAACTGAGCGTCCACAAGTTGTTGTTGCAAACAAAATGGATATGCCAGATGCAGAAGAAAACTTACAAGCATTTAAAGAGAAAGTGGGAGACGAAGTAAAAATCTTCCCAATCTCAGCTGTAACGAAACAAGGTGTTCGTGACTTACTATTTGAAGTAGCGAATTTATTAGAAACAACACCAGAATTCCCAATGCATGATGTTGTCGATGAGTCTGACGCAAGTGTAATGTACAAATTTGATACTGAAGGTGTTAAATTTGAAATTACACGTGAAAGTGACGGCACGTTTGTTATTTCTGGTTACGATATCGAGAAGACATTCAAAATGACGGACTTCTCACGTGATGAATCTATACGTCGTTTCGCTCGTCAAATGCGCGGAATGGGTATTGATGAAGCGCTTCGTGCACGTGGTGCAAAAGACGGAGATATTGTAAAAATTCTTGAATATGAATTTGAATTTATCGATTAAGACTGCCGAAAGATGGCGGTCTTTTTTTTATCCGTAAAAGTCAGATTGATATAGGAAAAAATCCCCACTGGTTAAATTTTCATTTTATAATGGGAAAAGGAGTGATTTTAGAACTATATTTTACGGGGAGAAAAAGAATATGTATAAAATATTAATTGTAGAAGACGATGAAAAAATCGCGGGGATATTAGAGGAGCATTTAGAAAGGTATGGCTACCAGTCATTTAGAGCAAGTAATTTACGTCATATAAAAGATGAGTTCGTAAAAGTGAATCCACATCTCGTATTACTGGATATTAATTTACCGTACTTTGACGGTTTCTATTGGTGTCGTCAAATTCGAAGTGTATCGAATGCGCCGATTATTTTTGTTTCTGCAAGAACAGGGGAAATGGATCAAGTAATGGCAATTGAAAATGGCGGAGATGATTACATTACGAAGCCATTCCATTTAGATATTGTAATGGCTAAGGTGAAAAGTGCACTTCGTCGTGGGTATGGTGAGTACGCTTCTGCGGCGGAGAGCGATTGCTTAGGTGTTAATGGACTGTTGTTATTCCCGTCTCAACACGTTGTTGAGTGGCAAGGGCAACAAACAGAACTGACAAAAAATGAATTTTACTTGTTAGAGTGTTTAATGAAACAGGCGAATCAATATGTAACGCGCGAAGAACTGTTAGAAGCTTTGTGGGATGAAGTAGCATTTGTTGATGATAATACATTAACCGTAAATGTGAAACGTGTAAGGAAGAAACTAGAGGAGCTAGGCATTAAAAATGCAATTGTAACGAAACGTGGATACGGTTATGCGCTTCTTACAGAGTGGGGCGCAGGGAATGAAGGTTAAAAATTATCTCATAGACCGATTTTCTTTACTTCTTTCTTATATTGTTAGTCTTTGTTTATTTGGGCTCGTATTGCAGTTGCAAAACCTTTTAGAAAAGCGATCTATTGATTGGAGTACGTGGTTATACGGACTTTTATTAGGGACAGTTGTGTTTACTGTATACCTCATTTACGATTACCGAAAACGGAGTGTGTTTTTAAAGAGAATCGAAAAATATGTTGCTGGTGGAAATACATTACATGACTCGTTACTTATTGATACTTCTTATACGTCAGAGCAAGAGTTGATCGTAGAATCATTTACTTTGTTAAGACAGCAATATATGAATGAAGTTCATAAACAACATACGAAAGAGCAACAGCAAATGATATTTATGAACCAGTGGATTCATCAAATGAAAACACCAGTATCTGTTATTGAATTAGTATTGCAGAAGTTTGGTAAAGAGCATCGTGAAGCGAGAGAAACAGTTGAAAGTATTCGTGAAGAAAATAACCGCATACTAAATGGTTTAGATTTAGCGTTACATATGGCAAGACTAGAGCAGTTTGCGAAAGATTATAAAGTAGAAGTAGTAAATGTGATAGATGTCATTCGAGGCATTATCAATGAAAATAGAAAGTCTTTCATTCAATCTTCTGTATTTCCGAAAGTGATGTTTGAAGAAGATACTTGTATGGTTGCATCTGATAGAAAATGGCTGAGTATTGCTATCGGTCAAATTGTTGTAAACGCAATTAAGTATACAAAAATCTCAGAAGCAGAGAAAAAAGAAATTCAATTTCAAATTGAAGAGAAAGATCAAAAGGTGTTATTACATATTAGGGATAATGGAATTGGTATTCCAGAGCAAGATGTAAAGCGTATATTTGATCCATTCTTTACGGGGGTAAATGGCCGTAAAACGAGAGAAGCGACTGGGATGGGGTTATATATTACAAAGGAAATTTGTGATAATTTACATCATGGAATTTATGTGCAATCGGCTGAAGGAGAGGGAACGACATTCACGTTCCAATTTGCAAAAGATGAAGAATATCATACATTAATGAGAAAAATGACAAAACTGTAAGATAACAAAACGTTTTGTAAGGAAAATCACTCGTTTCTTTTTCTTATTTTTCTTATAGTAAATGTAAGAAGAAAACACATAGGGGGATTAGAAATGAGTGTTCTTGAAGTGAAAGGGTTAACGAAGGTATACCAATCAAAAGGTTCAGTAGCGACGACTGCTTTAAACGATATAAATTTTAAAATTGAAGAAGGCGAATTTGTAGGAATTATGGGTCCTTCAGGGAGCGGGAAAACAACGCTTTTAAATTTATTAGCGACAATTGATAAGCAAACTTCAGGTCATGTGCTTGTAAATGGAGAAGAAATTAATCAAATGCGTGCTGCAAAATTAGCGGAGTTTCGCCGCACACATTTAGGATTCATCTTCCAAGATTTCAACTTACTTGATACGTTATCGATTAAAGAAAATATCATTTTACCGCTTGTAATGGCGAAGAAATCTGTAAATGAAATTGATACGAAAGTACTGGAAATTGCGAAGTTTTTAAACATCGAAGAAATTTTAAATAAGAAAGTATATGAAGTATCAGGCGGACAACAACAACGTGCAGCCGCAGCGAGAGCAATTATTCATGAACCGACGTTAATTTTAGCTGATGAGCCAACTGGAAACTTAGATTCAAAGTCGGCGAAATCATTAATGGGAGCGCTGCAAGATTTACATGAGCAAAAGAAAGTGACAATTGCAATGGTAACGCATGACCCAGTGGCGGCGAGTTATTGCGAACGTATCCTCTTCATTCGCGACGGAGAAATTTTCTCGGAAATTCATAAGGGAAGAACGAAGCAAGCCTTTTTCCAAGAAATTCTGGACGTACTTGCGATGCTAGGAGGAGAATATCATGAACTTTCGCCAGCTCGCGCTTAATAATGTAAAAGGAAATTGGCGTAATTATAAAGCGTTTCTGATTAGTAGTTGTCTATCGATTGTCGTATTTTTCATGTATGCTTCCTTCATTTATCATCCAGATGTCGTAAGCGGTAATATTAGTATGAGGGAGATGATTTCAACAGGGTTAGAATCGATGAACTATATTGTAGTCATCTTCTCAGCACTCTTTATTTTATATGCAAACTCAACGTTTTTACGAGCAAGAAAAAAAGAATTTGGTCTATTAACATTAATAGGTGGAACGAAGTCTCAACTTGGCAGAATAATTATACTAGAACAACTTATGTTAGGTAGCATTGCAATTGTAGTAGGTATTGGGATTGGCATGCTTTGCTCAAAACTGTTTTTCCAAGCATTAAGCGTATTACTAAAAGTTGATAAAACACTCCCGCTCGTATGGAATGGTAAAGCCGTTTTGATTACAGCTGGTGTATACTTTATTCTCTTTTTAATCTTATCATTGTTTAGTGTTTGGACAGTAGGACGCTTGCAAATTATTGATTTATTAAGAGAAGCAAGAAAACAGAAAGTAGAACCTTTTGCATTTACATGGTTATGTGTAGCGGGTATAGGATGTATTATTGTTGCATATGTACTTAGCTTCCAAGTGACATTTATGAATTTTATCATGCTGTTTTTACCGATTGTAGGGCTGACGATAGGCGGAACTTATTTGCTGTTTACACAAGGTAGTACAGTCGTATTAAAGGCGTTACAAAAACGAAAAAAATCTTTTTATACATATCCAAATATGTTCGTACTTAGCAATCTTATTTATAAAATGAAAGATAATGCTCGTTTTTTATTTGTTATTTCTATCATTACGGCCGTTGTATCTTCAGCAGTTGGTACACTGTACGTATTCTTTGAGGATATGAGTTATAAGACAGTAACTAGTACCCCACATGCTATTTCGTATGAGGAAAAAGGAATCAATTCGCATAATGTCATCAAAGAAGGAAAAACAAAAGAATTAATAAAAAAACACGGATTTGAAGAAAAAGCGCGAGAAGTAACGCACGTAAAACTTCCTGGAACTCAAAAAATCACGATGTTTAACAGTGAACATGAAGTGCCAATGGCGATTGTTTCAGAAAAAGAATATAACGCTGAAGTACGTAAACAAAAGAGAGAGCAAGTTAGAGAAGTTCATAATGCACCAGGTAGTGCAACGATGGTCATAATGGATATGGCGAAAGATATGATGAAGGTAGATCTTTCGAAACCGTATGAATTTAAAATTAACGGACAAACGCACTCTGTTCAATTAAATGAGCCAACTTCATTTTCTGTTTTTAATGATAGTGAATATCTCATTGTGAATGATCAAGATTTTGAGAAATACGCAAAGCTCGTACCAGATGAAGAAAAGACGAAATATTACGGTTATTATATAGAAGATTGGAAAAGTACTGAAGACCTTGTGTTAGATTTGAAAAAGGAAATTGCGCCAGATAAGCAAGCGGAATTAAATAACTCGGTGCTCGCTTATAAAAATATAAGGGAATCAGGAGCAATTACAATGTTTATCGGTTTCTTCGTAGCAGTACTATTCTTCTTCTTCGCTTGTAGTATGACGTACTTTAAATGGTTTAACGATAAAGAACAAGATCGTATTCAATTTAAATCGTTAAAGAGAATCGGTATGACAGATAAAGAGATTCGTAAAATTGCAATTCGACAAATGGGCGTTATCTTCTTTATCCCGATATTAATCGGTTCCATTCATAGTGGATTTGCACTTCATACGTTAGGGAAAATGCTTTATATCGATTTATGGAAATCAGGTGCGCTTGTAATTGGGGCATACTTTGTAGCTTCTGCGATTTACTTTATGATCGCGCAAAGAGGATATTTAAAACACGTGCAAAGCTAGAGAAACCTCTAGCTTTTTGCCTATGTAGTAAGTTATAGGAGGACGATAGATGAATATTAGGCAACTAGCACTGCAAAATATAAAGGGGAATTGGCGTAATTATAAAGTATTTTTCTTAAGTAGTTGTTTTGCAATATTTGCGTCTTTCGCATACATGTCTGTTATTGTACATCCGTATATGCAAGAGACGATGTGGTATCAAAACGTACGCTGGGGACTTATCGTATGTAATGTTATCATTATTTCTTTTTTCGTCATATTTATTTTGTATTCTACTTCTATTTTCATAGAAGCACGTAAGAAAGAATTAGGATTATATATGTTAATGGGAGCAACGAAGTCTAACGTAATAGGAGTGATTATGACCGAACAAATGTTGATCGGGATATTTGCTAATATTTTCGGTATTGGACTTGGCATGATTTTTTTGAAACTCTTTTTTATGGTGTTTAGCATGCTAATGCGTCTTCCGAAAGAACTCCCTGTCATATTTGACGTGAAAGCGATTGGGGTAACGTTTATTACATATATGGTTGTTTTTATTCTGTTATCTTTTATAAGTGCTTTACGTATATGGAACATAAAAATCATTCGGTTATTGAAAGAATTTCGAACGGATAAAAAAGAGAAGAAAACATCAATATGGCTTTGTATATTCGGCTTTATTTGTTTAGGGATAGGATATATGTTAGCGCTACAAGTGACGATGGCAACGATAGGATTATATTTTTTCCCTGTGTCTATACTTGTCTTTTTCGGAACGTACTTTTCTTTTACACACGGTACAATCCAATTGTTAGAAATGATTAAACGAAATAAAAAGATTATGTATACATATCCGTATTTATTTATAGTGAATCAATTGTCACATCGAATGAAGGAAAATGGTCGCTTTTTCTTTATGCTTTCTATGGCAACGACATTTGTAGTTACGGCAACAGGTACGGTGTTTTTATATTTTTCCAGCATGCAAGATATGTGGCGGGATGGGGGCGCGCACTCATTTTCATACATAGAAAAAGGTGTTTCTACCCATGAAGTCTTTGAAGAAGGTACGGTTGAAAAATTACTGCATCAATATGGATATGATGATTTTCAATTTATGAGTTTTGTTGGAGTGTATGCATCTTTCCAGTCTAATAAGGGAGAAATCGAAGTTGCACCGCTTATAAAGGAAAGTGAATACAATCAAGAAGCGAGAAAACAAAAAAAGAAAACGTATCATCCGAAAAAAGGAACAGTTACACTTGTTTATTATAATAAAAGTAATTATCCGAATGTATATAATCAAAAAGAGATTCAATTACAAGTAATGAATCAAACGTATCCATTCGTATTTAACGGTCAGAAAGAAGGCGCGCGATTTAATTATCATCTCGCGCACATTAACGGTTTGTTTTTCGTCATGAATGATGAAGATTTTGACAGTATAGCAAATAAGGTTCCGGATTCTGAAAAAATGATATATCGAGGATACACATTACCCAATATCGAAAATACGAAAAAATTAAATGGAGATTTACGGAAACATATGAAACAAGATGATAATAATGCATTTCGAAGTAATATGGAGTTATATGTGAATATGAAAGAGTTCGGCGATATTACTCTATTTGTTGGCTCGTTCATTAGTATATTATTCTTTCTTACTTCATGTAGTATTGTATATTTTAAATGGTTTCATAATATTGCATCGGATCGAAAGCAATACGGGGCACTTTCTAAACTTGGAATGACGAAGGAAGAAGTGTGGAAGGTTTCTCGTTGGCAATTATGTATGCTATTTTTTGCGCCTATTATAGTAGGAAGTATGCATAGTGCAGTTGCGTTATATACGTTTCATAATACTGTCTTTATGGACGGATCATTAAGAAAAGTAGGCTTATTCATTTTGTTTTACATCGCTGCATGTATCATTTATTTCTTCTTCGCCCAAAGAGAATATAGGAAACATTTAGACTAGCGAACGCTAGTCTTTTTTAAATATTCGAAATTTACATAGAAGAATATAAAAAAGTATGGTATAACAGTAAGAAAACGAAAAAGAGAGGGAAAAGACGATGATTCGAGTAGGATATTTAGGACCAGAAGCAACATTTACAAATATGGCGGTGAGTCGTTTTTTTCCGGAAGCAGAGCATGTACCGTATCGAACGATTCCAGATTGTATAGATGCAGCTGCAAATGAAAATGTAGATTTCGCAGTTGTACCGCTAGAAAATGCGATTGAAGGTTCGGTAAATATAACGGTTGATTACCTTGTACATGAGCAGCCGCTTTCTATTGTAGGGGAAATTACAGTACCGATTCAGCAACATTTACTTGTACATCCGCAGTATGCAGAAGTGTGGGAAGAAGTATATGCAGTGCATTCTCATCCGCATGCTATCGCGCAGTGTCATAAGTTTTTAAATGAAGAATTAAAAGGGGTAACCGTTCGAGATATGACATCAACAAGTGCTGCAGCACAATATGTGAAAGAACATCCTGAAGAAAAAATCGCCGCTATTGCAAACGAAGCAGCAGCAGAAAAATACGGATTAGCAATTGTAAGAAGTGGTATTCATACGCATAAAAACAATCATACACGTTTCCTTGTTCTCCATAAGAAAAAGAAAGCAGTACTTCCAAATAACGGAGAAAATCGCGGAGAGAAAACGACGCTTATGATAACGTTACCTGCAGATTATGCAGGAGCGCTATATCAAGTGTTATCAGCTTTCGCATGGAGAAAATTAAACTTATCTAAAATTGAATCTCGCCCGATGAAAACAGGTCTTGGAAATTACTTTTTCTTAATTGATGTTGATAAAGCATATGATGACGTATTATTGCCGGGCGTAACGATGGAACTTGAAGCACTTGGTTTTTCTGTTACGGTGCTTGGGAGTTATTCTTCTTATTGGTTGTAGTAATTAATAGAATCCCACCTGCAGAAGGTGGGATTTTTTATTTTAACTTCGCAAGACGATCCTCTAACTGACCACGCCAAATATCGGCTAGTTCTGGAACAGCAAGAATCTTTTCAATACCATCTTTATCTTTTCTATTATGAAAATAAATTTCGTTAGAGAACAAAACAGAAACATTGCTCGGATGCCGCTCTAATAATGTAATTTTAGAATTTTTACGTACAGTACCTTCTTGAAGAACGCGGCATAGGTAGCCAGTAAATCCAGTTGCTACAATGCGCGGCAGTATGCCAGGAATACCGAGGCGTTTTGAAATAGTGCTACAAGGTACGCGAGCTTGTGTCACTTGAATGATTGCTTCACCTAGTTGATATGTATCTCCGATGAAAACATCACGCTCTAACATATTTGTTACGGTAATGTTTTCACCAAATGTGGAAGCGGGGAGCGTAGTTTGAAATTCTTCTTCCCATAGTGCGTAATGCTCATATGGGTATACACAAACAGCGCGATCAGGCCCACCATGATGTTTTAAATCTGCTACGTCATCACCAAGGAATCCATCTTTTGAGAGAAAGGCCTCTTCTGTAGGATCTTTACATATACCTGTTATCATTTCTTTATCTTCGCCATATTTCATTTGTTTCGGTTTACCAGTGCTAAAGTGAACGAGTTCAATCCCCATATTCGATCTCCTTTACAATTGATTACAATATTATATCACTTACAAAATAAAAGCACAGAGAATTATAAAAACTCTGTGCTTTACATTAATAAACGAGAAATCCAGCTTTATCTAGTGCATCGCAAGCGGCATCTAACTTTTCTTTTGAATCTGCTTCAATTGTATGTAAGTGAATACCATCTGTTAGCTGAGATAGGTAAGAAGCATTTGTGTTTTCGATTTTCTGTAAATATTGCTCTACATCAAAGCGATTGCTTACCATAATGGATGCTGTTAAGTCACCGTACACTGGATGCTCAACCTTTACGTCTTTAATCGTAACGCCGTGGTCAACAAGCATTGTAAGCTCTTGACGTACTTCTGCTGGTTTATGTTGGCATACGATTACGCGTTCAAAAGTTTGTTGTTTCGCTTGTGGTTTTAAATATAAATACCCTTGAGCAGTTGCAATAATTGGTTCATTTCTTGCTTTAAGCAAGGAAATATCTTGCACGATAACTTGTCTACTTACGTTCGTCTTTTTAGATAGTTCACTTCCCGATAATGGTTCATTTGCAGCGAGAAGCCACTGAAGGATAAGTTGTCGTCTTTCTTCACCTAAAATTTTTTTTTGTTCATTTTGTTTCATTATGATTTAACACCTCTATAAAATTGATTTCCAATTGTGTGTAGTGCATGAATAGTAGTATCAATTTGATCTTTCGTTGTTTGTTGTCCGAAAGAGAAGCGGACATATTGTTTTGCCTCTTCATACGTTTTTCCAATTGCAAGCATTGTTTTCGAAGGTTCTTGTTTACCGACTTGGCATGCACTGCCAGTGGAAATGGCAATACCGCGGCGATTACATTCTAGCATTGTATATTGACCTTCTATTCCTTTTATTGTAACCCCAATAATATGTGGTAAACAAGAAGTAGAATGACCTTCTACTTCAATTTCTAGCGAAAGTGTTTGTAATTGTTCTAAAAAGTAGGATCGTAACCCTTTAAAACGCAAGCTCTCTTCCATTTGATTTTTTAATATATTCTCAGCCGCTGTTAAAAAAGCTGCGATGCCAGGAACGTTCACTGTACCAGGGCGAAATCCTTTTTCGTGAGAAGTTCCTGGAAATATTTGTTCCCAGCGAACTTGCGGGTTTATATAGCAAGCGCCGACACCCTTTGGTCCGTATATTTTATGTGCCGAAACAGAAAGACTATCAATTCCCATCTCAAAAACATGGATAGGAAGTTTACCAAACGTTTGCACACAATCCGTATGAAATAAAACATTGTGTTTTTTTAAAAGTATCCCAATCTCTGCTATATTTTGAACGGTTCCGATTTCAGAATTTCCGTGCTGTATACTTGCTAGAACGGTATCTTCTGTAATAGCTGCTTCTAAATCTATTAAATTAATAAGCCCACCTTTATTAACAGGGATTTCTGTAATCATATAGCCCTTCGTTTTTAAAGATTGAAAATAACTTCGAATGGATGCGTGTTCCATAGGAGTTGTAACGATATGTTTTCCACTTTTCGCATTTAGAAGGGATTGAATGGCGAGATAGTTCGATTCTGATCCGCCGCTTGTGAAGAATACCCCTTGTTCTTTTCCGCCAATCATTTCTGCAAATGTTTTTCTGCAAACTTGTAATAAAGAAGAGGCTGTTCCTCCAATATCATGTAAACTTTGTTCGTTTCCAAAGTATTGCGACGCTGCTTTCATATATGTTTGTAACGCTTCTTCGCTCATAGGTGTAGTAGCTGCATAGTCAAGATATATCATCGTGTAAGTTCCTCTCTCTAGTAAGAGTTACATTTCTTGTATTTTTTAAATGGTAGTGAAAATAAGAATTATAAAAAAACTCTTGTCATTATTTTAAAACTATGTAAATATAGGTGTCAAGACAGTTGAAAAGTGTAAAGTAGGGGGCAACAATTATGCCAAGTGCAGATGTCTTAATTATTGGAAGTGGCATTGCGGCACTTCGTGTTGCAAAAGAGATTTGTCACGAAAAGAATGTGATTATTATCACAAAGGGGACGGAACGTAATAATAATACACATTTAGCCCAAGGTGGAATTGCGGCAGCTGTTGCTACATATGACGATCCTCATGATCACTTTGAAGATACGTTAGTAGCAGGATGTCATTATAACGATGAAGAAGTGGTTCGTTATTTAGTCGAGGAAGGACTGGAAGAAATAAATAATCTCATTGACGATGGAATGAAATTTGATGGAGATGAAACGGGTCCTCATCTTGGAAAAGAAGGAGCACATCGAAAACGCCGTATTTTACATGCAGGTGGCGATGCAACAGGAAAGAATTTATTAGAGCATTTCATTCAAGAAGTAGCTCCGTACGTTACGGTAGTAGAACAGGAAATGGTGCTCGATTTTATTATAGAAAATGATAAATGTACTGGAGTTTTAACACGAAATAGTGAAGGAGAACTGAAGCGTTACGATGCAAATTATACGGTGTTAGCAACAGGAGGAATTGGCGGTTTATACGCCTTCACTTCTAATGATAAGACAATTACTGGTGATGGACTTGCAATGGTATACCGCGCGGGCGGGAAGCTTGTAGATTTAGAGTTTATACAATTTCACCCGACGATGTTATACGCGGGTGGGCGATGCTATGGCCTCGTTTCTGAAGCGGTCCGCGGCGAAGGAGCTGTCCTTATTAATGGAAAAGGGCAGCGTTTTATGATGGATATACATCCTGAACAGGATCTAGCGCCTCGTGATGTAGTGGCAAGGGCTATTCATGAGCAGCTACTTGCGGGTGAAAAAGTGTACTTAAACATCGAAATGATTCAAGACTTTGAACAACGTTTTCCGACCGTATCATCAATATGTAAAACGAATGGTGTCGATATAAATAAAAAACTTATACCAGTCGTGCCTGGTGCTCATTTTCATATGGGCGGCGTGAAAACGAACTGTGATGGAGAAACATCCATTTCGAACTTATACGCAGTTGGTGAAGTAGCTTGTAATGGTGTTCATGGCGCAAATAGGTTAGCAAGTAATTCATTATTAGAAGGTCTTGTGTTTGGAAAAAGAATCGGAAAACACATTTTATCTAAATCGGCAAAAGAAAGATTAAACGTATTGACTGAGAAGGAAGAAAAATTTATCGTTCTCAAGGATTTACCGGCGAAAGAAGAAATACAAGAATGCATGATGAAATATGTTGGGATTGTACGAACAGAGCAAAGTTTATCTTATGCAAGGAGATGGCTTAGTAAGTATGGTGTTCGCAATATGATATTGCAGCATAATGCTCTTACAAATGAAGAGATAACGCTTATAAATATGTTAACGGTTTGTGAGCTCATAGTCATTTCAGCTCTGCAAAGAGAAGAAAGCATTGGTGGGCATTATCGAAGTGATTATCCAGATAGAAATACAGTAAAGAAAGAGATCGTTCGAGTAAAAAGAAAACTACAATTTGTGTGATGAGGGGAAGAGGGGTTTTATGAACACGATAAAAGTTAAAGAAGCATTAAATCGATTTTTTCTAGAAGATATAGGAGAAAGAGATGTAACATCTCAGCTTATTTTTCCAGATAACTTGCTTTCGAAAGGAACGTTTCTTGCGAAGGATACAGGGGTCTTTGCAGGACGTTTAGTAATTGAAACGGGATTTAAATTAATTGATGAGAGAATTGAAGTTGAGCTTCATAAAAAAGATGGGGATCTTGTAGAAAAAGGCGAAATAATAGCAACTGCGCAAGGCCCAATCGCGTCGTTATTAACAGCAGAGCGCGTTATATTAAACGTTATTCAGCGAATGAGCGGGATAGCGACGATGACACGTAAAGCTGTTCTTGCTTTAGATAGCAGTCATACACGCATTTGCGATACACGAAAAACGATGCCAGGACTACGTATGTTTGATAAGTATGCAGTCGTGTGCGGAGGTGGATTTAACCATCGCTTCGGTTTATATGATGGTGTCATGATTAAAGACAATCACATTGCTTTTGCTGGATCGATTACAAAAGCTGTTACATCGGTGAAAGAAAAATTAGGACATATGGTGAAAGTAGAAGTAGAAACAGAAACTGAGGAACAAGTGAGAGAGGCTGTAGCTGCTGGTGCGGATATTATTATGTTCGATAATCGTACGCCAGATGAGATTCGGGAGTTTTCAAAGATTGTGCCAAGCGCCATCGTTACGGAAGCTTCAGGAGGCATTACAATTGAAGATTTATCGAAATACGGAAAAACAGGGGTAGATTATATTTCACTTGGAGCGTTAACGCATTCAGTGAAAGCATTTGATATTAGTTTCAATATTGAGGAGTAAGGAAAGTGGCTTAGAGGGGGAGAACGGTATATGAGTATTTTAGAAAAAGTACAGCCGATTGAAACGATGTTACCAGAGCGTTATTACACGATGTCAACAGAAGATATGGAAAAGCGTGTTCGTGAAATTAAAGAAAAAATGGGGGAAACGTTATTTATTCCAGGGCATCATTATCAAAAAGATGAAGTTGTACAATTTTCAGATGCAGCAGGGGATTCACTGCAACTTGCACAAGTTGCAGCGAGTAATAAAGAGGCAAAATATATTGTGTTTTGTGGCGTTCACTTTATGGCAGAAACAGCAGATATGTTAACGACAGATGAACAAGTTGTCATCTTACCAGATATGCGCGCAGGTTGTTCGATGGCAGATATGGCAGACATTGAACAAACAGAAAGAGCATGGAAAGAGCTCATGAAATTATTTGGAGATACGATGATTCCGTTAACGTATGTAAACTCTACAGCCGCGATTAAAGCATTTTGTGGTCGTAACGGAGGAGCAACAGTAACTTCTTCAAATGCAAAACAAATGGTATCTTGGGCGTTTACACAAAAAGAACGTCTCGTCTTTTTACCAGACCAACATTTAGGAAGAAATACAGCGTACGATTTAGGTATCCCGTTAGATAAGATGGCAGTATGGGATCCACATACAGATTCATTAGAGTACGATGGAGATATAGAAGAAATTCAAGTGGTTTTATGGAAAGGGCATTGTTCTGTTCATCAAAACTTTACTGTGAAAAACATTGAGAACGTACGAAAAAATCATCCGGATATGAATATTATTGTACATCCGGAATGTTGCTATGAAGTTGTAGCTGCTTCGGATTATGCGGGTTCAACGAAATATATTATTGATATGATTGAAGCAGCTCCATCTGGAAGCAAATGGGCAATTGGTACAGAAATGAATTTGGTGAACCGAATTATTCAGCAACATCCAGATAAAGAAATTGTTTCACTTAATCCATTTATGTGTCCGTGCCTAACGATGAACCGAATTGACTTGCCACACTTATTATGGGTGCTTGAAACGGTAGAAAGAGGAGAAGAAATTAACGTTATTAGCGTAGATAAACAAGTCACGGAAGAAGCAATTCTCGCATTAAATCGTATGTTAGAGCGTGTGTGAAGCAGCGGGATTCCCGTTGCTTTTTTTCATGCATATAATCATAACGAGAACGAAATGGGCATACATTGTTTTGAAGAAATCATTGTGATTTTTTTTATGCTTATTCCACTTCAAACTATATTGAAAATAGATGAAGTGATAACAGTGAGAAGAAGTTAATGTTATTTAGAAAGGGTTACTTCATGAGATTTGTTACTTATAGATAAGTTATACAGGAGGGGGAAAATTTGAAAATTCATATCGTGCAAAAAGGGGATACCCTTTGGAAAATTGCGAAAAAGTACGGAGTGGATTTTGATACGTTGAAACAAACAAATACACAACTTAGTAATCCAGATTTAATCATGCCAGGTATGAAAATTAAAGTACCATCAAACAGCGTTCATGTGAAACAACATGCTGGGGCAGGCTCAGCACATCCAAAACAATACGTAAAAGAAGTGCAGCAAAAAGAATTTGCAGCAACACCAACTCCACTTGGAATAGAAGATGAGGAAGAAGTTACGTATCAAACAGCACCAATTACACAGCAGCCTGCTATGCAACAAACACAAAAAGAAGTACAGGTAAAACCACAGAAGGAAATGCAAGTGAAGCCGCAAAAAGAAGTACAGGTACCGATTCAAAAAGAACAACCAGTCGAAAAACCGTCTGTCATTCAAAAACCACCTGTTATAGAAAAACAAAAACCAGTGGAAAAAGAAAACACAAAGTTTTCGATAAATGTATTACCACAGCCGCCACAACCACCAATAAAACCGAAAAAAGAATATAAAATTTCAGATGTAATTAAAAAAGGAAGTGAGTTAATAGCTCCTCAAATTACTAAAATGAAACCTAACAATATTATTTCTCCGCAAACGAAAAAAGATAATATAGTATCACCACAAGTGAAGAAAGAAAATGT